>CAWERU010000001.1:0-516793 GCA_963811645.1 uncultured Bacteroidota bacterium
ATAAAAGAAATCTGTTTCATAAAATTGTTTTAATTGATGAACCAATTTTGAATGCCGGGAAATGCCTGTTAACGCCCAACAAGATTTTTTCCATCATAATAAAAGTATAAGTCAATGTCCCTTTTATCTTGGGAGAGTGTGATGCTTCCCCATTTAACAGTCTTCTTAAGATTTGGATTAAGAAAATTAAGTTCAAGTTTAAAATCCGTAATATGCCATGTATCATTTCCATTTGGAGCAATATTAATATGAAGATGGCCATCGTTAGAAAAATCGCCCAGGGTGGCGGGATTATCAATATGCATTTTTAATGGCCCTGTTATTGAACCTTCCTCATATTCATCAGTATTACTATCATCATGGAAACTGGCGACAGGCTTGTCATTCTGATCAAATATTCCACATGACCAGTGCGTATCCGCATCTTTATTATCATAGGACCCGACCGGAAAAGTTATCGCTGATATTCCCGTTTCAAGAGTAAAAAAAGCGTTGAGTAAAGTTGCTTTGGCGCTGTCCACTTTAATAGTTATGTTTTGGTTTGAATTATTCTGCAAGGTTTTACGTATAGGTAAGGTGGATTCTTTTGTTGTTGTCTTTTGCTGAATAACCGGATTTGCAACAGCAGTCTTGGGTTGAGTTTTTGTCGATGCCTTTGCCAATGTATCCTTTTTGACAACTTGATTTATGACAGCAGTTGGAGTTTTAGTGGTCGTCTTTTTTTGTTCGGTCTGTTTTTTCTGCATTGCTGTCTGCGAAAAAATACTATTTGATAGAAACAGTAAAACCGTAATGAATAAAAAGATTGATTTCATATTTTTTAAGTTTTGATTAAATGATTTCTTATTCGGAAGCCTGATATCATTGTCTATGCAGGCTAATGAAATTGGAAGTATATAATCCTCTTTTTTTTTGTTAGTATTCCCGCGGAATAAAATTTTTTCCGTCATAATAAAAATACAGATCAATATCTCGTTTATCCTGAGATAAAGTGATGCCATACCATGTGAGTTTTTTTTCACACTTTGGATTGACGAAATCAAGTGTAAGCGTATACTCACCTATTCCCCATGTGTCATTTCCGTTTGGAGCTATGTTGATGTGAATATGCCCCTCATTAATAAAATCACCGAAGGTGGCGGTATTGTCCATGTGCATTTTCAATGGACCTGTTGTGCTGATTTCTGCGTATTCGTCGTTGTTACTGTCGTCATGAAAACTTGTGATTGGGTTTTCATTTTGATCAAATAGTCCGCACGACCAATGTGTATCAGGATCCTTATTGTAGCTATTGGCAAACAACTTACAAACATTCAACCCTGTTTTGAGACTAAAATAAACGTTATTCAAAGTTGCTTTTGCACTATCCACTTTTATGGTCACGTTTTGACTGGTGGCGCTTTGAACGGTTTTAACAGGCAGGGTAGATGCCTTGGTTGTTGTCTTTTGCTGAATAACCGGGTTTACAGCAGCAGTTTTGGGTTGAGTCTTCGTAGTTGCTTTTGCCAGCGTATCCTTCTTGACTACAGGATTTATAACAGCAGTTGGAGTTTTGGTGCTGGCCTTTTTCTGCTCCGCCTGTTTTTTTTGAACAGAAGTTTGAGAAAAGCTATTCATTATCATTCCCGGCAGAATTGCGATAAATAAAAAAATTGTCTTCATTTTTTTAAAAATTTAGTTGAGATGAATTTGATTCTTGAATTGTCATACACTATGTTTTTTTATTCTTCATGACATCGTATTTGCCGGCTGGGTCTTGAGTTGCGTCACTAAAAAAAAGATCTGCTTCTTTTTTGCGGGTTGACAAATCAATTTCTTTCCAGCTAAGATTTTGAGTAAGCTTCGGGTTAAGAAAATCAAGTGTAAGTTTTAAAACACTAATCTTCCAGCTCTCATTTCCTTTTGGCTCAATTGTAATGTGAAGTCGTCCGCCTTTGGAAAAATCTCCAAATGTTGCCGCATTGCCGTTTTGCATTTTGAGGGCGGTTGTTTCAGATCCGGCGGAATATTCATCCTGGTTGCTGTTATCCTGAAAACTTGCTATCTGCCTGTTATTTTGATCGAACAGGATGCACGACCAATGCATGTTTGCAGCTTTACTTGTTTCATTACTGACAGAAAAATATTCGTCTGAGAGAGTGGCGCCGATATTATTAGTATTATCCTGGTTAGAGCTATTTCCATCGGTTTTGATTGCCGACACTTTAGTGGAAAGATTTTTCTGTATTACAGGGTTTGCTTTTTTCTGCATTGCACCTTGCGAAAAACCATATGTAGCTATAAGAAGCACTCCAGCAACAGTAAAAAATACTTTCTTCATTGTAATGTTTTTTTGTAAATAATTAATTTCAATTTATTCCGACCTCAGAAAAAATAAATTCAAGGATCTTATTTTTAAATGAATCACACTATTATTGATGTTTATATACAGGTAAATTAAATTTGCCATCAGTTACAGGCAGCAGGCTGCTGCCATCTTCACCAATTACAGTTCCTGAAAATGTTCCCGATACTCTTGCATCTGTTAGTTGATCAATGGTGATGGTAATGCTGTTGACATGTGGGTCAACAATTTGGTCGGCCCCATGTCCGGGCGCACCGGTATAGGTACACAAATAATCGGTATCATTTATCTTATCATTCTTTTTTGTAAACGTGGTAGCGCCGGTTTTATAAGGAATGGCGAACGCAAAGGATGATACACTGCCATCTGTTTCGCTTGCATTTGTCAGTATAAGAGACAATATCTTTACACCATTATCGATGTTTAAATCTGCCTTGTATCCTGTCATTAATGTGCCATTTTCGCTCACCTCTTTTCCTGCAACTTTAAAAGAATAGCTTCCTTCATCGTCGGAAATGTTGCCTGCGGGTGTATTAGCGGCACTGCCTGAATTATTTTGCGAATTATCACTCCCAGTCGGAGATCTGTTAGAAGAACAGGCGAAACATATAACACTGGAAAAAATAATTATTGAAAAAAATCTAAATGGTTTCATAAAAATATTTTTGATTATTGTTTTGAGGAAATGGAAGTCAATTAATTCTTGTCACAAAATTTTTTTTCTCACTGAAATCCTCCTTTATTGATGGGGTATTTTAGGACCCGGATCGTTTCTTGGCCGAAAGTTTTTTCCGTCGTAATAGAAGGACAGATCTATATCCCTTTTATCTTGCGATAAGGAAATATTATTCCAGTTAATTCGCTGGGCGATCCTTGGGTTTTGGAAATCAAGAACTATAACAAACTGGCTTATATTCCAGGTATCGTGGCCGTTTGGGGCAATATTGATATGAAGACGGCCTCCATTGGAAAAATCACCGAAGTTGGCGGCATTATCTATGTGCATTTTTAATGCAGGCGTTATGTATCCCGAAGGATATTCATCCGAATTGCTATCATCATGAAAACTAGTGATTGGCCGGTCTGACTGGTCAAATATGCCACATGACCAGTGAGTGTCCGGATCTTTGTTGTCATTGATGCCAGTACCCAAAATATGGGTTGTACCTGTGCTAACATAAATAAATGCATCCAGCAAAGATGCTTTTGACATATCATCAGGCACGGCTACTTTCGTTTCCTTTACAACTACTATATTGTTCTTTTTAGTTTCAGCAGGAGTTTTAGTTATCTCAGTATTCGGTTTTGCTTTTTCAGTATTCGTATTCTGTGAAGCAGCAGGTATTGAATTATTATTTTTAGGCAAAACAGTATTACTGGTCATTGCCCTTTGCGTTGTATCGGTTTTTTTCTGAATTCCCTTTATTTTCGCTACCTGTGAAAAGCAATTCACGGTTGTGAAAAGAACTACTGCGCACATAAAAAAAATTTTCATTTTTTTTAATTTTTGTGATTTGATTTATTGTGTTATCTGACTTTACTCTGGCCTTATGTTGCCTGTTGAAAAAGGGATATCAAATTTTCCATCTGTAATCATCACTTCATTTTTGTATGCTTCCGCTCGTGTATCATTGCTTAGCCTGAGCCTGCCGGAAAATGTTCCCGCTATCCTCGAGGAAGTAAGTTTGTCAATAGTTACTGTTACCGAATCTTCATCATACCTGGGATAATACTTCCTGCTTTTTAAATCATAATCAAGCATCAGGTAACAGTGACAATCTTCATCAGTTTCATGAGTGAACTTATATACACCTTCTTTATCAGGAAATGAGAAACGGAAATAATAAAAATCATCTCCATTCTTATTCGTATAGAGAAAAAACAATACTCTTTCGGGGCTCTCATTCGTTGCGGGATAATTGAAGGCGGTATTCTGCATTTGCAGATCATCTATTTGATTTCCTGAAACAGGAGTGCCATCAATAACGGCGGAGAAGCTGGCACTACCAGAAGAAGAATTTTCTGAGGAAGCCTGGTTGCCTGCAGCAGAATCTTTACTGCCCGAAGCAGCATTATTGCCGGAGCATGCAGCTAAAAAAAATGACGACAGAATAATTGCTGGTAATAATTTAAAGTATTTCATATTTCTGTTTTTTATCTTTATTTCTGAAGATCAAACTTTCCATTTGTTACTTCGATCACCTGCGGCACGTTACCACCCGCATTTTCTTTTATTTGATATTTTTCTTTAACAAACCTTCCCGAAAATGTACCTGTAAGTTTGTTTGCACTTAAAGAAGTCACATTCACTACCATTCCGTCACCTGTATAGGAAACACCTGTAGTATCAAAGAAGTCGAATAATAGACCAAGCATCAAATTGTTAGCATACCCGGTTTTAAATTCAGTTGTTGCCTGTTTGTTGATCTTAAAATCAAAACCTGCGTTTGAAGGCCCTCCATCTTCAAGCATGACAGCGTCAATAGAACCAGAAGTGGTTTGCAACGGAGATAGATAAAATTTATGCCATACGGCAAATGTTCTTTGCTTTCCGTTTGAGGTAAAAGTGAAAGTACCGTACTTGCCTTGTGTAGCGTTTGATGAAGGCGCTGTTTGACCAGCATCCGTTGCCGACTCTTTAGCCGAACCGGATGAATTGCTACAGGATACTGTTAGTAGCAAACTAAAAAAAGGGAGAAAGAATAGTTTTTTCATAATTCATTTTTTGTGGTATTAAAAGATTATATCTCAATTATTGATTTATTATTTTTCTGCACGATGTTTTTAATTTTTTAAGATTCATTTCTGCAAATCAAATTTTCCGTCGGTTATCTGAATGTATTGGGGATAGTTCTTTGCAATATTTGCCGTGGACCCACCAAGGCCACCTTCATAATTTATGTTTACTAACTTTCCCGAAAAAGTTCCTGTCAATTGTTTTTGATTATACGAAGTAACATTTACTACCATATCATCCCCTGCATATAATACCCCTTCAGGATTGTAATAACCCATCATACAATTCTTGTCGCCGGTCAAATCGCTTTTGATTTTAGTCGTTCCACCGTTTTTAATTTCAAATTGAAATCCCTCGTTATTCCGGTCGCCATCCAATAACTCAAGACCATCTTTAGGGTCCTGGAAATTATGGTCAAGTGGTATTTCAAAGAAACCTTTCCGAACGTTAAGTGTTCTTTGCTTTCCATCCATAAGGCAGGTTATCGTCCCTTTGCCTGCTGCTGAAGTTATGGGTGCAGCTGCTGAATTGCTGTCCTTTGTGTCAGAACTATTACCAGAGCCGGATGAATTACTACATGATGCGGTTATCAGCAAACTCAAAAACGGAAGGAAGATGAACTTTTTCATTTTTATAGATTTAATAATTGTTTGGATTGGTCAATAGATTATTCCGCATGATACATCTGTTTCCACGCCGCAGAAGTAGAAAAGGGGATATCGAATTTGCCGTCTGTTACTTCAATGGTTTGTTTTGAATTGCTGTTACCTGTTCCTTTTTGTAAAGTATATTTTCCGGAAAATGTTCCTGCTACTCTTGCTGAACTGATAGATGTAATGGTAACCGTAATAGGATCGTCAATGTAGTTTGCAAAATCACTTGTCGAATAACCTCCGTAACCATAAGTTGGGGTAAAATTGAATGTTGTCGGGCCCGTCTTTGCCGGCACCTGAAAATTCAGCTTATCACCAATATTATTCATATCTGATAAGCGAAAAAATATTTGCCCTTTGTCATCTCCTTTAAGATGGAAAGCGGCATTAATATTTTGATCAGTGCCCTTTCCAGAGACTTCTTTTCCATCAAGGATGCAGGAAAAACTGGCATCATCATCTGAGCTACTACTTTTAGAAGTAACCGGAGTACTGTCTTTACCTGTATTGTTTTGTGCATTACCTCCGCATGATATCAGTCCAAACAGAAATACTAAAGCGATAAAAAAAGAAAGCAACTGTTTCATATGTTTACTTTTAGTTTTAAAAATTTTGATCAAAAGGGTTAAACGATCTTTTTATTTACAAACAATAATATCAACGCCGTTAAAAAAAATAATAAAGCCAGTACAAGGAATATCCATTTTACAAATCCTGATTTTTTTATTTGTGTCATACATGCTACCTGATCATCATAAAGTTGCATCTTCAGCAAGGCAAGCCGGCCAAATAACCGACAAACAGTCGTTGAAAATCGTCGAACAGTTTTCTGCGGATAATAATTCTAAAAAAGAAAAAAACCACTCCATGCAAGAGTGGTTTCTATTTTATTTGCCCCTTAATAAAATTGCAGTATTTGAATTTATTTTTTGATTGACATTCTTAATGCACTCCTTATTTGTTGAAGTGTTTACAATTTCTCACTGGTCAAGTGTTGAAATGGTTTTCTTCATACTATCAAGTGCCGCAGGCGTAAGTCCGGATGCATCTCTGAGTTTTTTAAGTATCTCTCCTGCCTGTTTCGCTGAAGGATCGTTGCCTGTTAATTTATTAATACCCGAATCTGACAATATACTCACGTCTGTAGACATAATATCGCTTGCAGCTTTTTTGAGTTTAGTAGTATCGGGTTTATCTGATGTCATTGAATTTACAATATCACTTATGTCGGATTTGATTTTGGTTGTATCTGCAATCACGGTTTGTTCATCACCGGACTTGGATTGAGATGCCGGAGCAGTCTTATTCCCGCTCATGGAACAAGATAGAACGGTCATAGCCGCGAAAATGAAGATGACAGGAAATATGAAATGTTTCATTGTACTAAATTTTAAAAGTGAATAAAAAATATAGTTGCGTTTACTATTTCTGGACAGTGTGACCAACAGTGGAGAACAGAAGATTATTTTCAGACTGAGTGTACCCTGCGGGTATTTTGAACAGTGAGGCAGGTAATGTTCTTTTTTCTGCAGTTGTCAATTCCATCGTCATGGAATAATCTTTATCATGGCTTTCTAACTTCACCACATAGCCATCGCATCCTGCCTGTTCCAGCGCCTGCCACATTTTAACCGTTACATTCTGCGTTGCCATCCATTTTTTAAGGCTTGCATAACCGGGCACTGCAGGGCTTGTCCAAACATCCATGGTGCTGGAAGAAGCAAACATACCTTTGCCTGAAGTGGTTACAATTTTTGCGTGTGTGCAATTATAACCATGCACCATTTCATTCCCGATTTTTGTAACCTTATATTCGGACCTGTTACTATTGATAAGTGAAGTATCAATTACATTCAATGAATATTGTTTTTGTTTTTCATCCAAAACAATACTATACCGTGGATTAATGGCCCGTGATATGACAACAAATGCATCGCTGTTTTTTGCGCCCATCATGGCAGCAAGATTCATTTCTGATCTTCCCTCGCCTGATGCTGTAATATATGCTTTGGATATAGTTTTGTTTGTACCATTTTTTTGGGTAGTAACGGTGTTTACAGTTTCATAATACACACCACTTCCGCTTTTGGCTGTTCTGAATGTTTGTATTGCCGCTACGGAATCTGCAGCTGAAACTCCGCCGCCTCCCGTAAGGTTTCCCAGTGCTTTCATTACTAAATCTGATGAAGACGTATCATTGGGATTGTCAGATACGGCTTTGCCAAATGCTCCAAGCACCCTGTTCACATCGTCATTTGACTCACTCGTGTCAATACTTTCTGATTGATTTGAATTGCCGGACTTAGTGTCGCTTTGCTGATTTTTCTTAACGTTGTCAAGAATCTTTTTAAAGATCTGCGCCTGCGCCAAATTTGTTTCAGCAAAATAAAACATCACTGTAAGGCCAAGGGCGCATATTATTTTTCTTTTCATACGAATTCTTTTTAGAAGTTTGAATACTATTTATTTCCCGTTGATTTCATTTTTTTATTGCGACTACTTTTATAAATAAAAACGGATGCAGCTACCACTATTAAAACAATAGCAATTGTGATTAACAGCCATTTTTTATCAAAATCAAATCCTGTTGTGCGGGTGATAAGACTGATGTTATCAAAATATCCATCATTGTCACCACCAACATGACGAACTGCAATTAGTTGAACACGTATAAATCGCGTGGAAGCGGGAGCAAGAAAAGTATCAGCCAGTGGCACCCATTTGCTGATCGATCTTGCCGTATCACTGCTATAACTATATAACGTTTTTGCCTTTGAGTTGTCCAGTGCCTGTATACTAACCATACCCTGGTCCGAGTTGGGTCCCTGGTCCAGCGATTGCTCATGTGACATGAGAATGAATTGCTGCCTGCTCTTATCTATTTGTGAAGCATATTTTGAAACGTTTACATCTTGCTGTAAAATGCCGATGGCACAGTTGCCTGCAAAAAAATAGTAACTACTATCCTGTGCATAGCCAAAATAATGTTTTGCACTATCTCCCTCCAGCGATACCCAGTGACCCTTCACATTTTGCCACCCGGGAGGTATGCTATCATACTTTGGCAATTCAGCGCTTCCGTTTTGGATAAGATTCACCGGAGAAGACTGATTGCTTGAGCAACCGCTTATAAAAACAGCCAAAGCAAAAGTCAATAAGACATATATATTTTTCATGATGGTTTTTTTTGCTTTTAATTATTCGCTCTTCATTGAAAAAGAAAAATTGATGAGGTGTACGATGCTTGTTCCCGCTCCGACGGTAGTACTGCCTTTTGCGCTGACCGAAAGATTATTTTCTTCACCAGTTCTTATATTGAAATCATTATTCTTTTCAATAACTTTTCCAAGCGTAAGTTTTACACTGTTGATAGGATAGTCAATCCTTGTTGTTAAAGGAATCCCCAAGGGGAAGGTGATATAACAATAGATATACCTTACCAATGAAGGATTAAAATCGACGAGGGCAGTATTCACATAAATTTTTAATTTTTTCGCTTCCACATCATAATCTGCATCAATGGGAATATTAAAATAAGCAGGCGTTACTACAGCGCGGGCAATAGCACCGAAGCCCACATTTTTGTCTGCCTTAGAGCTTGAAAAAGGCATACTTGGCGGAGCATATAGTAATACGGAATACAGCTGTGCACGACCCTTCATAGCTTCTCTGAACTCGTCTATCTCACTGGCTTTTTGATAAATACTGAATTTTGTAGCATTCCCTTCAATGTTACCTTTCATTTTTATGATCCTTCCCCCTGTATTATTCCTGGGATACCGCAGGCTGATGGTGGCTTCGGTTGAGTACTTATATTGCCACCATACGTTATTATACTCGTTTTTGAAAGTACACTGGTAATCGTGTTTCAAATCCCCTGACATGACCACGCAATATTTTTTCAGAAGATTATCAAGCAGGAATTCAGAAATATCCATCTCAACATCATCACCTTTAAGCTCTTCTTCAGTAAATAGCACATCTATTTTTGAAGTTAAAAATAGCTTGGCTACTTCATGTATTGCCAAACTGCCCGGATTATCCGATTCGGCTCCAGTGTTGGCTCCTTCTGCCTTACCGGCGGGATCACCACTACCAGCTGTAAGTTTTATTAAAGCCGAAGAGCATTTACCATAAAAATCAAAAATTGTAGTAAAAGCTGCACAAGCCTCATTTGCCATTACCAAATATTCGCAGATGCTATTGTCAGAAGCCTGGTGATCTACAATTGTATTCAGGCTTTCCATCCGGGTTGTCTCGTCAGATAAGACATCTGTCAGTTGCGAAAGGTTTTTAGATACAGAAGATGGGATGCTTCCATATTTTTTTTCAATATCATCAAGCCCTTTACCTGCATTATCCAGGTCATTAAAGAATTTAATGGCTTCATCTTTTTTCTTTGTTATGCCATCCGTCTTTTTTTGTAAATCGTCGGCATCCTTTTTAATCACTTTTGTTTTTACTATATTTATCCACTTTACCAGGTTGTCATAAGCTTTTTCTGTTTGTGTTACGGGAGGGTCGATTATATTATCCATTTCTGTGAATTTGAAAGCGGTTAGGGAAGCACTTGCATGACCTTTTCCATCGCTGCTTTTTACGGTTATTGTATACTCTCCTGCTCCGCCAGATTGCCAGTCAGTTGAAAAAGAACCATCAGGTTTTAATGCAATATCTTTGGACTCATTACCTGAAGGCCCATTAATCGTTAACGCCACCTTATTCAAACTTCCATACATAATACTGGAACCACTGATAATAACCGTTCCTCCCGCGAGTATTTTATTTGCTGATAAATTCAGTTTGATATAACTGCTGTCATTCGATTGATCGTTGTTGGATGTAATGGTGTTATTGATTCCTGATGCGTCGTTAGTACCAGATGTATTATTGTTTTCCGGTTGTTTTACTTCCGCAGCAGCAACCGAATCGGAGTTGTCTACTGCTGTTGAACTATTTTTTTTCTTTCCTTTCTTTGATTTTTTTGTGAATAACGAATCGAGGCCTTGGTCCACTTTAGATGATATCTTTTGTTCTGTTTTAGATTCCGCATCACTGGCGACCCGGCGGCTTATATCTTTTAATATCTGGCCTCTGCAAAAGATGCTAATGCACAAAACCGCAATAACTATAAATAACTTTTTCATAATAATGAATTGAAAAATAATCCTCACATGAAGGTGCGTACTCAACACAACCAATAGGCGAAATACCCGACGAACGGCTGTTGAAAATCGTCAGACGTTTTTTGATGAACACATTTTTAAAAAGAAAAACCACTCCTTCCTGGAGTGGTTTTAATATGCGGGAGAAAAAAATAAGAGATGATCATTCTATTTTATCAAGCCACTTGCTGACAGTTTTCGGTGCAAGGTTTTTCACGAATGCCTCGGCCCGGGCATCACAATCATCCTGGATCAATGTAAACAGCAGTTTATTATCCTTGATTGTAATCTTATATTGCCCTGTCGTTCCTTCATCACAAGGGCTGCCACCTTTTACTTTTGTCACAGTCAATGTATCGCCCGAAAAATCATACGTCATGGTTTCAATAACCAGGCTATCTTTTCCCGTTACATTTAATGAATTACCATCCTCGTCTGTCAAAAACATAGGTTTATCATCTGCATATTGAACCAATAGTGTATCTGTTTTAAAATTAAACAGGCACTGAAGCGGTTCAGGTATTTCTGCAATACCTTTCCATTTTGTATTGGCTAGCTGAGCGTTTGCATCTATTGTAATGAAACATAAAAACAACAAGAAGAAGTTTATTTTTAATTTCTTCATTTTGAAATCACTAATAATGTTGATAAGTCCTCTGTTTATAAAAATTTAGTCTCTACTCACTATAATTTTTCTTATCAGGCAATGCATTCATCAACGCCATCACCGCCCAGTTAGAACCTGCTGCAGAAATGAACTGGTTGTCATCATAAGGAGGAAATTCACTATCAACAAATGGCTGTATTGGAAATGACCTCGTGGCTACAATCCAGGCGCCTGTCTTATCCTGCGTTTTCAATAAATAATCCAAACCTTTCTGGTAAACTGCATCTTCCGGTTTTTCCATGCCGCTTTCATATAATGCATATAATGTTTGACCGGTAGCATACGCGTCACTTTTCAATGTAGGTAATTGTGACCAGCCGCCATCCTCATTCTGCATTGACCGGAGCTTTTCAGCGATTTTTATTTTTTGATCTGCGCTGCTTCCACACCACTGCATGCCTAATAGTTGAAAAGCGAGTTCCTGCTGCTGATCCGTTTGTACTTTCTCAAGCCATTGCCTTGTCTTTGCTACCAACTCATCTGCATGCTTTTTCTTTGCCGCAGAGGCATACAACTGAATGGAGTGTATAGCTATTGCAGCGAGGTGTATATTGCCTGTTTCTAAAGGCACCCTTCCTGATTCAGCTAGAAAAGAACCATCCGGTTTCGCCAGGCTCATCATATAATCCACTGAAATATCTGTAAACGTATTTGCAGGATAATTTTCCGCATGCAAGCCTAACAAAAGATAGGGTACCGCAAAACTGATGGGAAGAAATCGTTTGATCTGGTTGGGATTGCAAGCTCCGACAATATCATTCTCCATCGCTTTTACATTGCTGACAGTAAGTGAATCTATCAAAGGGATGCCTTTTTTCTTTGCAATTTCAGTGGCCATAGAGGTCAATGTATTATTATGACACGATGCGCATTTTTGTTTGCTGTTATTTATAAATACATAACCGCTTTTTTGCAAAAGCAGCATGCTTTTAGATGCGGCTTGATTAATAACCTTAGAATCGATAGACATAGGTTTATTCACCCAGCCTGTAAATACGCTGCATAAAAAGATACTGATGGCAATGACAACGATGGTGGAAAGAATTTTGATTTTCATTTTATTCTTATTAATGGTAATTATTTATTTGCATATTTTTCTAATAAAGCAACAGATGGTGTATTGCCCTTTTGCTTTGCATAGTATAAGGCATTTGTTCCATCATTCGCTACATCCGAAACCTTAGCTCCATGCTTGATGAGTGCAAGGGTCATTTCAGGATCCTCAGTTTCAGATTGCTCAAGAAGCATTAATGGCGTTCGCCCCTGCCAGCTCCTTGCATTGGGATCGGCACCATGTTCCAGCAGGTAAAAAAAGGAGGGTTTATCATGGCCCACTGCTGCAAACATTAATGGAGTAAATCCTTTAAATGCATCCAATCCAAATGGCACCCACTGCCTTACATTTACATTAGCACCATTATCCACAAGCATTTTTAATGTAGCAAAACTGCGGAATGCTTCTGCATTATTAATAGGATAATCTCCAAAAGAAACAGAATCATTCACGTTGAAACCGCTTCTTATGAGAAAGCCAAGTATAGCGGTATCCCCCGAAGCGGCTGCGTTGTACATGAGATAATTGTCAGAAGTCATTTTTTTTAGATCAGCTCCTCTATCAATTAAAAGATGAAAAAGATCAAGAGTTCCTGGCATGCCCGCCACCTTCACTAAAACTCCGTACCCATCAATCGTATGATTGGGGTCTGCCCCATGATCAAGCAACAGTTTTGTTTTATCACGATCCGAAACTGCAAGCCATAATGCAGTGGTGCTGTCGCCCGACTGATAGTTTACATTGGACCCGTGATCGATCAATAGTTTCATTTGTTCTACAGAACCATTTAATGTGGCAGCCATCAGCGCAGAATAGCCGTTGAGCGCATTATTAGGATCGGCGCCATTCGCCAGTTGTTGTTGAAGTTGTCCTGTACTTCCCGATCTAATGGCACGGAAGAGTTCTTCTGTTTTCGCAGGTACCGCGGCAGAAGGTTGTGCAAAAAGATCATTCCAACATATTAATATTGCGATATTGATCATTATCAGCGAGATGATTTTTTTATAATAGCGATGCATGAGCAAATAATTTAAGCAGTTCGTTAAAGTTACCTTTTAGTAAAACGTCCAAAGGAAGACTACCGACGAACAGACGTTGAAAATCGTCAAACATTTTTGCAATGATTATTTCCATTTGTTGCCAACAACTTTTTTCATGAAAGATGGGTGCTATTTTATATGAAAATTTTTATCTCCGCATTGGCACAAAACAAAAGCATACATATCTGCAAAGTTGGCGAAGGTTACAGATAAGTCTTCTGTAAAATGCCCGTTATCATAATTTACTTTCATTAATACAGGTTTACCTGATGTAGTGGCATTTTGTAATATTGCGGCAAACTTGGCGGGCTCCCAGGCAATAACTCTTGGGTCATTCCAGCCTCTTACACAAATAACCGCGGAATATTTTGTACCCTTTACTACATGCTGCACTCTATTCATTTCGTACAAGACCCTGCATTCACTACGGAGAGCCGGGATTTAAGTTTGTTTCTTTAACAGGAACTCAAAATCTGTCAAGATCATGGGCCACAATAACTTCTCCTTTGAACGTTTCGTGTGCCTGGTTGATGAGCTTTTGTGCCTCGACGTTAGTCTTGCCAGGTATTGACAGGTGTGTAAAGACCAGACGACCCACCCCAGCTTCCGCAGCGATTTTACCCGCCGCTTGTGGCGTAAGGTGCTGGGTGTTGAAATGCTGAATAATGGCCGTCTTCGCTTGTTCCGGGATTTTGGGGTTCTCCTTGAAGACTGCAATCATAGCAGGTAAATCAATAACCTCACTTACCAAAAGATCAACACCATGCTCCAAGCGGGCAACTGCGTCACACGGTCCAGTATCACCAGTGTATCCAATCGCATACCCCTTGTAGTCGAATCGGTAAGAGAGAGATTGGCTGCCATTGTCAGCAGGATGTCCCGGAGGGTCGTCGAAATGGGAGTTGGGCACGGCACGAATGCGAACGCTGTCCACGATCAGGTCGCTGTTGTCCTTTAAAATTACAACCTGGGTCAATTCCTCAAGCGTAGGTCCCTGATGAACCCTGATCCCCAGCCCTATGCGCACGGTAGGCTTAAGCGATTGCAAGATGCCTGAAACAACCACATCAGTTCCGGGAGGGCCATAGATAGTTAGCTTGCTTCTAGCGCCCATGAACCAGCGCAATCCGATCAAGGCTTGTAAGCCGCCAATATGGTCCATGTGCAGATGGCTTATGAACGCTATGTTAACCTGATTAGGGTTGAACCCCGCAGCAGCGAGACGTTCCATCGCGCCATCGCCGCAGTCCACGATCCATGGGTTTCCATTTACAATGAGAAGATTAGCGGGCTCCGACCTCTCCGCATTCGGTTCAGGTCCTCCTTGTGTACCCAGAGTTATCCAACCAAGTTGAGGATTGTCAGCAACTGTCGCCTGAGTGTTCATAGTCATTCGATAAAATAATCTTCCATTTTCGTAACCTGCAGGGTCTATACCAGGAGGCTGGAGTTTATCCGGCATTTCCCTTTCCGCAATCTGTTTATTCCCGCCCGGTATTTTGTTGAAAATATCATTAGTGAAATTAGCCTCCTGTTTAAACCAGGTGATAACTGTAGTATCCTTTATGTTTTCTAACCAGCGATAAGGGTCTTGATAAGTAACACCAAAATAAGTGTCGCAGCTGTCAACTGTTTTTGTTGGTGGATAATTGAATTGCGCATTACAAGTTGTGGTAACAAGTATGGCAAAGAAAATTGTTTGAAAAATAAAGTTTTGAGTTTTCATGATGATTGATATTTTATGAAAGGTCTGCTTATTGAAATTCTTTTTTTTAAATGAGCCGATGAACGCATTTATAAAATCGTCAAACAGTTTCTTGTTGAAATAAGCCGTTTTCTTTTTACTGCTTAAACTCAACCCTGAAAGCAACAATTCTCACCTTGCTAAGATTCTTAATCCGGTGCGGCCCTTCCGGTTTCATAAAATGTGCATCGGTTCCCTGACCACCTCCATGCTGACGAACACTGTCTTTTGCAAAATAGACATGCCTTACTGAGTCGTAGTCGTAACTGTAATAAATTATATCATAGTGCGAAGTATCATTGCCAGGTCCGAACATTACACTGAAATAACGGTGTGTATGCATGGGTTCAAAGCCATAAGGTTCTACTGTTACTTCAAGTATCCTTACTTTATCATTTTCAAATAACACCTTATGACTATTGGGTGCAGCCTTCACTGCATCAAGACTGTCCGGCCATTGCCATTTCGCTGTATCGATTGCATTACATTTTACCGGAGGAAATAACTTGGTTGTCAAGAAAGAACTAACAAATAAATCATCTTTTCTTCGATCCGCATTTTGTTTAATTTTCTTTGAATTTGTTAAGACCAGGGCCAGTAACATTCCTCCTGCAAATAAGCAATTGATATTTTTATAAAGCTTTATCATGAAAGTTTTCTTTGTGAGTTATAACGGGCAGCCTAAAACAAACCAGCTAACATTAAAAACAAAATACAGCGATAGCGCAACAACATAAGGAGTAAAATCTGCTTTCCTTTTTTTATCAGCAATGATTAATATGATAAGAATAAAAACGCCAACCAAAACCGCAATAGTATTTGTGTAGACCTGTTTCATGTATAGCCAGTAACCCAGCGTTCTTCCCAGTGTTGGCGGAATGAATTGCAGGAAAAGGCAAATCATGTAACGCATGTGAAATGCAATATTGCCCTTCAGCACATTAACGATTGCAAGCGCATAAAAAATTATAATAGAAAGAGCCTGTGTGAAAGACACAAACAATGCTTTAAGGCTTTGTGCCGAAGTTAATTTTCTTTCAAGACCTTCATAATATTGCTGCCTCATCACCCCAACACAAGTAACTATAACTACGGGAACCAGGAAGTAAGTAAATCTTCCGATAATCTTATGCGTTTTATATTTTTTATACCGGATCAATATGGGCTGGGCTATTAAAATAAGTGCCCAAAGCATTAAACTGATCGCATGAATATGAACGGTTGTTGTTACCGATTTAAATTGAGGAAATAAAGAAAAATAAGGATAATAAAATCCAAGCGCAATGAAAGCGATCAGAATCAAAAAATATTTCCCGGTATTTTTATAATACTTTTCCATTGAGCATTCTATTGCAGGCAAAATTTCAGTTCTTTATTGCATTTCCTTTAACCATTCATTCATTGTTTCTGGTGCAAGGCTTTTAAGCAATGAAATTCCATCAAGATTTTTACCACCCGGAGAATAATTTTCAATTACTTTTCTTATTAATTCAATTTTAAACTTTGGATACAGTTTATACCCGAGTTGAGCAAATTTGCATTGATACCAATGATAATTTGCAGGACCGACACCGCCGTAAAGTTTCTGAAAATCGTCAAGTGTTTTATGAGCTACAGGATAATCCGCTTTTAATTCATTTTCAAGCTCGGGAACCAGGTTCTTTTCCTTGATGAAGCAAATAAGAAAATAGGTAGCAAGAAATTCATTCAGCCATTTTTCTTTGTAGATATTGTTGAGTGTAAAGAAAAAATAATATCCCAATTCGTGTACTGGCTGATAGTCCAAAGTTGACAATATACTATCAGATTTTACAGGATCATCCGGAAGTCCTGTTAATCTTCGCAAAGCATTTTTTTCAGCCGCAACAACCATAATGATGTTGTGCCTGTTGTAAAAAGGCATCCCATATGGCTCATCGAAGGGTGCTTTTTCCCAATCGGATTTGTTTAAAAGGTACAAGGAAACATTAAATTTTTCGTCGGGAAATTTGGCTTCATAAAACAAAATACAGTCGCTTATAAGCTGATGTATCGCTTTTGCCCGAACCTCATACCCCATGCTATAATATGTAAAGGGCTCCCCTTCCAATTTGCCAAGTTGTTCACTTGAAAGAATGGAATCTATTACAATTCTATTTTGGAGTATACTATCGGGGTTTTGCGCCTTTACATTTTTAATTGCCAAAATAGTTATCAGCAACAAGAAGAATAATATGTCTCATAAAAAAATTTAGTGCATGCTATTCTGTTAAAATTATTTCTTATAAATTTTCTCGTCTTTAATTACAAGGTAAACCGAATTAATATTTTCAATTTTATCGAGAGGGTTTTTATCAAGAACAACCAGGTCGGCAATTTTATTTATCTCAACAGTGCCATGTGTTTTGTCAATTCCAATCGCTTCAGCGCCTGTTTTTGTTGCAGCAATCAATACATCTATATTTGACATTCCTGCTTCGTTTACCAACTCCTTCATTTCATACTGTACAAATTGTTCCTGGTCATCATCGGTGCCCGTACAAATTTTCACTCCGGTTTTGTATGCACCCCTTACCAATCTTTTACCGATCTGATATGAATAATACCAATGGGAAGTTTCATCCTTTGCTGCTATTTTATATGTTAATAAAGTTGCATCTAATATGGTATTGTTCACTTTCATCAGCTTGAAAAGCGAAGTGTGAAGATGCGCTGAATCATCACAAAATTTATCATAGTGCTTTGCTAGCGACGCAACAGGTATGCTATCGAAATTATCATAGATCAAAAGAGGCGCATGAGAAACAGAACTGATCTCTGCTTTCACCAGATCTGATGGTTTCGCTTGCTGCAGCCAGGCATGTCCCCAAACTTTGATGCTCTGTTCTTTTGCTTCAGCCATGATTTTTGCGGCCAGGTTTGCTGATAAATCTGCATAAAGTTTTATGCCGGTTGCACCGGTTCCCTTTGCTTCTGCAATTGCAAGGGTAAGATTCGTTGTATCAGTAACAGCTTTCATAAAAGGAGCAGTGCCCGCCGCAAAGCCCTTTGAAGAAGAAGCGGTTCTTGGATCTGTAAAAAACTCCGGTCAGGAATCAGCGCTGAATAATAAATATCCGGCGAAATGATATCTCCCGTCATCGCATCACGTGAAAGACTTGCGAATGTTCTTGCATCACCAGCCATATCGCGAACCGACGTGATGCCTGAATACAACATCCGTTCCAATACATTTAATGTCGATGAACGGTTATCAACATCGGTCGGATCGGTCGCCATGTGCACATGCGTATCAATCAAACCCGGAATTAAATATTTTCCTTTCAAATTGATGATACTAATAGCGTCAGGTAAAGGTTTGCTGCCGTCTGTAAAAACTTCCTGGATGCTGTGGCCTTTAATAATGACGGTCTGATGTTCCAAAGGCTTTTGATGATTGGCGTCAATGATAGTTACGTCAGTAAGAGCAAAATTTTCAAGCGCTGTTTGTGCGGGAGCTTCTTGCAAAACGAATGCAAAAGTGAAAAGGAATACCGCCTTAAAAAAAAATATTTCAGTGCCATGGTGTTTTATTTCGATTTTCTTTCTCCCTTCATTTTTTTCCCGGCAAAATATTCCAATCTGCTAATTTTATCAAATAGTCTTATTCTCTCTTGATTAGAAAATATTATTGATTCATTCTTCTCAAGCCCGGATTGACACCGACAATATCATATCTTCTATTGGCACAGGTATCCTCAATGAGAGTAAAATGAATAGAATCATCCCCATGAAATTCCAGCTTGTATTTTCCCCAATAACCGTCCCCGCAAGCTCTTGCCACGGCATTCTTTATGGAAAAAGTTGAATGATGGAGTTTGTAATATCCTGTTTCACCGATTTGCCCGCCAGGCAGGTAAACATTATAAGTGCCATCGTTTTTAAGTTCCACATATTCCTGGCTTGGAATACCATTAGAGTCATAAATGGTCCACTTTCCTGTTAAGTGATGTTTGGGGGGAATGAATGCAAACATTATTACAGAAATGAACACGAAGAGAAGGGTTGCTTTAAGTTGTTGTTTCATAAAAAAAATTTATGACCGAAAATAATTTCTTGCGAAGGACGAGGAAAAAGAAACCGACGAACGTGTTTTAAAAATCGTCGAACGAAAAGATGTTATTATGACCACTTTAATATAGCCGCCACCTGGTTATCGGAGCTTTGTTCAAAAAATATTTTTGCTTTGAGGGAAACAGCAAGATCTTTGGCCATTTGCAAACCAAGACCAGATCTTCCACTGCCAACTTGTTTATTATTCAGCAATGCATTTAACTCTTCTGCGTTTGATTTTGAGGACCGGTTAGTGATGATTATACTGCTGTCACCTGCCGTTATGTTAACAGCGCTCGCATTATCAGAATATTTTACTGCGTTTTGCAAAAGATTGCGGACGATGACCGATACAAAATTTTCATCCGTGTTCTGAATGAACTCTTCCCCGACCTGCGAATTGATCTTTATATTTTTTTCTTCAGCGTGTCGCTGCACCAGGTTTATCTCTTTATTCAGCACATCGGCAATTTTAATTTGCTTGTATTGAGGTGTAAAGTGCTGCATCTGGCTTTTGCTCCACAATAGAAGGTCCTCCATCGTTTCAAGCAGGTCTTCAGAGGCTGTCTTTAATTTTTCTTCGTGAACTGACCTGGCTTCGTTGGTCAAACCAGAATTGCCTTTTTGCAATTGCAGAAACTGAACGATCTGGCTGATTGGCGAACGAAGGTCATGACCAATAATACCAAATAATTTCGCTTTAGTATCATTGGCAACGGCCAGTTCCCGATTCAGTACATCCAATTGGTTATTCCGCTCATTCAATATTTTATTGAGTCTTTCTTTATTCCGGTAAATAAAATATAAAAGCAAAGCGATGACGCCTAATGCAACAAGTCCCAGTATCAAAAACAATCTTGTTCGGGACGCATTTTGTAATTGTAATACCTTTAACTGGTTTTCTTTGCTTAGTGAAGTAATACGCTGCTCCTTTTGATTGGTCTCATATCGTGTTTCCTGGTCGGCAAGATTGTTTGAAATTTTTTCCTTATTAAGCGAATCAGATTGCTGTATATACTCTTGATAATATTGTATCGCTTCATTCAAATTGCCTGCTCCCTTTTGAGCTGCAGCCATATAATGCAATCCTTCAGCATATTGTTCTTTACTGATCTGCTTTGCCACAGGAATAGATTGCGATAATAAAGAAATAGCTTCTTCAAATTTTCCGCTTTCTTCCAGGTATCTGCCTTTCCATAATTGTGCCTGGTAAATTAATATGGGAGATTTGCTTTTATTTGCCAGTGTGTCTGCTTTGCTTACATAGGGAAATGCTTTGCTTACCTGTTTATGATCTATATAGTATTTTGCAATATTCAGATTGGCCGATACCATTTCAGAAAGAACAACAGGGCTATTCTTTGTCAGTTCTTCCTAACTGTTTCTCATAATGCAAAGCAGAATCAATATTTCCAAGCAGTGAATATATTTCTGTAAAAGAACTCAGGTACCGTATAAAAACAGGAGGAGAAAAATTTGCAAACGGCTGCCCTTCTTTCAATATATCAAGACTTTTATCCAGTACATCAGTATTCTGGTATTGTTTGGAAAGCATATAACATTGAATGGCATAGTCTGCTTTTAATTTTGCATTCAATGTAGTATCAACCTTTTTCTTTCTTAATTCAATACTTTTTATTAAATAATCTTCCGCTGTACTGTAATATGCTTTTTGCTGATAATAGCTGCCCATGGCAGAATAGCCGTCCTGCAAGATGCTTTCATTGTGAGTAGTATCCAGGATAGATTGCAAAATATTTTTACAGCTATCTACCTTATCCTGTTGCCGCAATTGAAAATTTACCGGGATCAATGCCACACAAGCCTCTGCAATATATTCCGCGTGAATTTGCTTTTTGCGCTTCATCCAAGACTTTGATAAAAATAATATTGCGCACTATCGAGCTTTACCTGGTAGTAACAGGCAAAGGCCTGGTAAAAGAAAAACCGTCGAACGGTCTGCTGCATCATCTGTCGGGAGTTATGCAATGCCTTTAGTGCGGCTTGCTCCAAAGCGGGGAAATTATTTTTGCCCTGACTGTTTAACCGGAGAGATTCACAATAGCCAAGCCATGCATTGATTTTTTCTTTTGTATCCTTAAATTTCGAAAGATCCGGTTCCTGCGCCATGATCGATGCAGGGATAAACACAATAGTAAGAAGATAAAAGAAAAACAGGCAGCACTGCTTTTTTCTCATAAATGTGAATTTGGTCAAAATATACTATCCACTTCGTTTTTGTATAGTTTCCCCACCGGGAGTTCTTTTGAGGATATATAAATTTTATTCCCTTTAACCGCACTTATCTTTTCACGATTCGCAATATAGCTTCTGTGTATACGTGCAAATTTTTCGACGGGTAGTTTATCATACATATTTGCCAATGTACTCAACACAAGAAATTGACCGGTTTGCGTAACAATTTTGGTATAGTCTTTCATGGCCTCGAGGTAAAGAATATCGCCGACCGGTATTTTATATTTATCATATCCTTCTTTTATCGTAATAAAATTCTCTTCATTTTCTTTTTCAAATGCAAAAGCTTTATTACGAAGTTGGAAAAACTCATGAAGGCGGAAAACACATTTGGCAAACCGTTCAGGAGTAACGGGCTTTATCAAATAGTCAAAAGCGGCGATTTCATAACTGTCAATAGCAAATTCCGGGTGTGAAGTAATAAATACAGGCGCTGCTATCTGTCCTGATAACTTTTTTATCAGCTCTACCCCACTCATATCCGGCATTTCTATATCGGCAAAAACAATATCCGGCTGAAAGCGGTTAATCAATTCAAAAGCCTCTAAAGGGTGGCTGCATGAAGCTATTTTATGCAGAAATGAAAATTTGGAAGCTTCATTTTCAATTGTTAAACGGTCTATTTCAGCATCATCAACAACCAGGTATTTCAACGAATCAGACATGCAGCATATTTCATTAGTAAGTTAGAGCAAAAACCTGAATCTTTAACTACTAATATTGCCGGCAAACCGGGTCTTTATTAAAAATATGTCTTATACTTCAAAGGGAATATAAGTTTTGATCGAAGCTGTCATCCCTGAATTATGCTGATGAATTCTCTTTTCTAATTCATGGCAATGTCCTTTGTAGAAATAATTGTACTTAACGCTTTTTAAAACGTAGGCGTAATGCATATGGAATGTGTAGCCTCGACAGGAATCCCCGCCCGTACCGAACGGTACGTTCGGGCGGGGAACCGAATATCAAGTTTCGGAAACTCTTATACTATCCTCGTCCGACTGGCGTCAGCCGGGCGAGCATTGTATTACGAGGCCAGTTTCTTTTTCAAAAATCTTCTTCCTGCCGCTGACTTAAAATATTTTTCTCTTGCAATAGCTTCCTGGTCTGTTTCAAATTTTTCAAAGTAAACCAGTTCAAAAGGAATATAAGTTTTGATTGAAGCTGTCATCCCTGAATTATGCTGATGAATTCTCTTTTCTAATTCATGGCAATGTCCCTTGTAGAAATAATTGTACTTAACGCTTTTTAAAACGTAGGCGTAATGCATATGGAATGTGTAGCCTCGACAGGAATCGAACCTGTATCTGGAGCTTCGGAAACTCTTATACTATCCATTGTACTACGAGGCCAATGCAACAAAACTACATGAAAAATATTTGGATATCTGGGTCTTACTTTTATTGCAACAGTTTAAAACCAGTTTCTTTTACGTCCTGCGAATTACCACCTACATAAACCTTAAAATCTCCGGGTTCATAAATATATTTCAGCTCGTCATTATAAAATTTAAGTTTATCTGCATCAATTGTAAAACTTACTTGTTTGCTTTCACCTTTTTTTAAAAAGATCTTTTGAAACCCTTTTAATTCTTTTACCGGCCTTACTACTGAACCGACCAAATCCTGTATATATAATTGTACAGTTTCTTCCCCATCGTAATCCCCGGTGTTGGTTACAGTAACCGTAGCTTTAATGGGTTGATTCTTTTTCATAGTTGAACTGCTTAATGTAATATCACTATAACTGAAGTTTGTATAACTTAACCCATATCCAAACGGAAATTTCGGATAGATAGAAAGATCGATATAAGCGGATCTGTAAAATCGATCACTATCACTTGTTGCCGGTCTTCCCGTACTGAAATGATCATAATAAATAGGGATCTGGCCTTCAGCTCTCGGAAAACTGATTGGCAGTTTTGCAGAAGGATTATAGTCACCAAACAACACATCAGCGATGGCATTACCTGCTTCTGTTCCCAGCCACCATGTATATAAAATGGATGAAACATGATCTGCTGTCCAGTTAAATATCAAAGGTCTGCCTGCGTTCACTAACACTACGATTGGTTTGCCGGTAGCATAAATTGCTTTTACCAATTCTTCCTGCATGCCGGGCACATGAATATTACTCCTGCTTTTTGCTTCGCCACTCCAATCACTCGCTTCTCCTACACTCATGATCACCACATCGGCTTGTTTTGCAGCTTCAATAGCTTCTTCAAAACCAGCTTTCGAACTATCATTTATTTCGCATCCTTTTGCATATAATAATTTGGTATTTGTTCCCACCTTATTTTGTATTCCCTGGAATTGCGTAACAATCCTTGAAGAATCATCAGGCCATGAATATGACCAGAACCCGATATTATCCCTTACTGCTTTTATGAACGGACCGATCAAAGCAATGGTTTTGGTTTCCTTACTCAAAGGCAACAAGTGATCATTATTTTTTAAGAGCACAATGCTTTTCTCCGCCATTACTTTTTCGAACTTTAAATTTTCTGTATTGTTCCATTGTTGTTGTTCTCTTTCATTATTACAGAATTTAAATGGATCGTCAAACAAACCCATTTCAAATTTTTTCCTGAGAATTCTTCGCACGGCATCATCGATCAACTCTATTTTTACTTTTCCGTCCTTCACCAGCTTCGATAAATTATTGATGTAGCTGCGGCTTTCCATATCCATATCACTGCCGGCAGTTACAGCTTCCAGCGCTGCTTCATAATTATCTTTTGCAAAACCATGATTGATCATTTCACCGATCGAGCCCCAGTCACTCACTACAAAACCTTTAAAACTCCACTTGCCTTTTAAAATATCTCTTTGCAAATATTTATTGCCCGTCGCCGGTATTCCGTTCAGATCGTTGAACGAATTCATGATGGTGGCAGCGCCTGCATCTACAGCGGCTTTGAACGGTGGTAAATAAATTTCCAAAAGTGTTCTTTTACTCATATCCACTGAATTATAATCACGGCCACCAATAGCGGCACCATAAGCAGCAAAATGTTTGGCACAGGCCATCAATGCATCTGTATTTCCCAAACCTTTTCCCTGGAAACCTTTTACTCTTGCAGTGGCAATGGCTGATCCCAAAAAAGGATCTTCCCCGGCACCTTCCATTACTCTTCCCCACCGCGGATCACGGGCAATGTCAACCATCGGTGCAAAGGTCCAGTGCACACCCGCTGCCGATGCTTCAGTCGCCGCAATTCTTTCGGACTATTCGAATAGCAGCAGTATCCCAGCTTGATGCTTCCGCCAGTGGTATTGGAAAAGTCGTCCGGTAACCATGAATAATATCCTGCCCAAACAACAACGGAATTTTCAATCTTGATTGCATCGCTATCTCCTGCAATGTTCTTGTATGGTCAACACCTGTTACATTCAGCATGGAGCCAAGCATGCCTTTCCTGATTTGATTTTGTTTATCACCATCTTTTGTTATAGGGCCGGTTGCATCAAAGTCACCATTATATTGGTTCATCTGCCCGATCTTTTCATCAAGTGTCATTAATTTTAAAACTGAATCAACTTTCTGATCGATTGTTTTTTTCTGTGCTGAACAAATAAAAAATTGTGCAATAGAAAACAATAGTGTAAATGGTTTTAAAATCTTTTCATTTTTCATTTTTTATTTTTTTTTATAGCAAGCGACATTACTACGATTAAACTTCTCTTGTGCCACTCACTTGCAAGTTCTGTAACTCTATGCAGCAATACGCATTTCTTAAAAAATATCAATTATTATTTAACGCAGGCTTCAATTCTGGAATTGCTTGCCAAATTTTACAGAATGCCTGTTCAAGGAAAAAACAGTTATCATACATTGGCGGATTTAACTGTCTAGAAGTGACTGCCCATCTAAATAATAAATGTGGTAAACCATTTTCATTCATAAAATCAGTCCATATTTGTGAACGTGATCTATTGCCGGTTCCAACATTATTTATTCTTCCATATAGCATTTGGCCTCCATGGTTGAACCCATTTTGGCCCATTCCCGCCTTTCCTATATAGATTAAAATATATAGCTGACCATTAAATCTTTGGTTTAAGTAATTAGCATTTGGAATTATTGCTGTGTAGGGTGCATAAATAAAATATAAGCCGGGATGATCGGCAGGAACATTAATCGTTGCGGCCTGGAAGTTTGCTCGTGCATTAATAATAGGCCCACTATTGAAAATGAAATATCCATTTACTGGATACACACCAAAAATCTCATTTATAATTGTAATTATTATGGTGAAACTGTTATTTCTTTAATTTACCTCCAATAATCTTCAGGATATTTTACCTCATCTTGGTATTGAGGAAAGCTATTGGGAATCTTCCCTTCAAATCTTCCAACTCCAAACAAAAATTCATCCTGCTTTTTGTAAAGCCCTGATAAGATAAAATAATTTTCATCAAGCTTTTTTAATCGTGGATAAAGGAAATTTGGAGTTTCTTTTACGTGGCTATCTTCATTTATATGAAAGTATAACTGAATTTCTTTGTGCTCAAATTTTAAATCAATCCTTTCTAAAGACCCAAAAATTAAAACTTTAGCTATGATAATTTTACTGTTGATATTCTCATCATTGCAGGAATGCAACTTCAATTTACCATGGTTGTAAAGAAGTTGTTTTATCATCTTAAATAGTTTAGGGTTCGGTTAATAGCCTCTTCAATTTTTTTGCCAGCGGAAGCCTTGGCCGGTATACTCTGTTCCCAAATGTGTATTCGTTCCACAAATCCCAAAAACTATAATCGTTTTCAATGATTACTTTCATCGTCCGCCTGCCAGCCTCATCCCGATCTATTAAATTTCTAATTGTACTTTCCGCTTCTTTAGAGGAAAAATTTGAATAAGACCTCAAAAGATCAATTGCCTGTTGCTTATAAACCAACCGGCCATAAGTTTCTCTCAAATAATCCTTCAAAAAAGGTATTTGTCCTTCATAGGTCTTAAACAAATCATCTTCTGTTGCAAGCTGTCCATATAATGTACACAGATAAATAAGGTCGCTTAAACTTATTTCATCCAGATTCAAAATATAATTTACAAATGTGGTATCAGCTTGTGAGTATTCGCTTGTAGGCTGTGAAGTATAAATAATTTCTTTTTTATCCGGTAAATCCAGGAATATAACATAGGTATAATCAAAAAAGTACCAACTTTCGATTCCACCGGGGTCGTCGTTACACAATAATAAATCCAATTCAGGGTAAGTCCCGGTAACGTAGGAAAACTCTTTTATCTTATCCAGATTGTTCAACATTAGTAGAATGGTGTTCATACAATAGTAAGAACTCAATTATAAAGTTTCAAAAAAATCTTTAGGAAGGACCAGCAAAATTTACAGTTTTAACTTCGGATTAATTACATAATAATTATGCATTAATTTCCATTCTGAGTTTCGATAAAGTTGTAGTTAATTTCTACGCCTTTGCATAAAAAGGTTTCTACATATCGCCGTAGCACAGCAAATAAATTTGATTAACTTTACGGAATAAAATTATGTCACTTCAATATACATATGATACAAAAGGTAAGCCCATAGGGGTTTTTGTTCCTATTAATGAATGGGAAAAAATCACTTCGGAATTAAAAAAATCAAAAGCAACTAAAAAAACAGCATCCCATAAAAAAAGAACTATTCTCAATGGCATAAAGAAAGGATTAAAAGAGGTCGAAGGAATAAAGAGGGGAAAGATAAAACCAATTTCCCTCAAACAACTACTTGATGAATTATAAAGTAGAAGCCACCCCGAACTTTCTTGCAGAAGCAAAGAAGCTTTCAAAAAAATATCCTTCACTTAAGAATGACATTGCTTCGCTTAGCATACAATTGGCAAATTACCCAACTATGGGCATTTCACTAGGGTTGAGCACTTATAAGATAAGAATGGCAATTACTTCCAAAGGGAAGGGAAAAAGTGGCGGAGCAAGAGTGATTACCTGCGTTAAAATAGTAGAGACAACCGTTTACCTCGTTTCCATTTTTGACAAATCAAGGAAAGAAAATATTACAAACAAAGAATTGAGGGAGTTAATCAAAAATCTATAGTACAATTTTTAAACCATTTATTGCCGATACAATTTATATCGTTTGGCCTCCCTCTCCTGAAGGAGAGGGAATGAGGGTGAGGCCTTATTTTACCCAATTCACCTTACCTGATTTTACATCTCTTGAATTACCACCGATCATGGTTGGGCCCACTTTCCTTCAGGAGAGGGAAAGAAGGTGAGGCTTTATTTCACCCAATTCACTGTACCAGATTTTACATCTCTCGAATTACCTCCGATCATAATGATGAAATCTCCGGGTTCCCAATCATATTTCAGTTCACTGTTATAGAACTTCAGTTCTTCAGGAGTAATATTGAATGTTACTGTTTTTGTTTCGCCGGCTTTTAAAAATATTTTCTGAAATCCTTTCAATTCTTTTACCGGCCTGGTAATGCTGCCAACGAGATCACGTATATATAACTGGACCACTTCTTCCCCATCAACGTTTCCTGAATTAGTTACATCCACACTTGCCTTTAATGTTTGATTTCCTTTGAGTGAAGTATTGCTGAGTTTCAGATCGCCGTAAGTAAAGTTTGTATAACTCAAGCCATAACCAAAAGGATAAACAGGATCGTTGGAAACATCGAGATAATTGGAACGGAATTTCTGGAACCACTGACCTTGGGGTAATGGACGACCTGTATTTTTATGATTGTAGTATAAAGGAATTTGCCCCACATTTTGCGGCCATGTCGTTGTTAATTTTCCTGAAGGATTTACATCACCGAATAATACATCAGAAATAGCGTAACCGGCTTCGCTCCCCCCAAACCAAACATTTAATATGGCAGGCACATTTTCATCTTCCCATTTAATAGTGAGTGGTCTGCCTGTAAATAAAACCAACACCACAGGCTTACCTGTCTTTAATAATGCTTTTAAAAGATCTTCCTGTGCCTTCGGAATATGAATATTGCTGCGGCTGCTGCTTTCACCGCTCATTTCAGCCGATTCACCCAATGCCGCAATAATCACATCAGATTGCGCAGCTACATTCAACGCTTCCTGCAACAATTGTTCTGATGTTTTTCCCCCACGATTAAATCCTTTGCCAAACATGCCTGCCCGTTGTTCAAACAGACTATCATAATCTAAAAAAGAGCCCTTGGCATAAATAATTTTTGCATTATCGCCGACAGCTTCTTTTAACCCGGTTAATAAAGAAATAGCTTTTGAAAAATTAGCTGCCACGCTCCAGGTACCGGGCATATTTTCTTTTGCATCTGCAAGCGGGCCAATGAGACCTATAGTTCCGCTTTTTTTCAAAGGCAAAACATTGTTTTGATTTTTCAACAACACAAAACAATCAGCTGCAATTTGTCTCGCTGTTTTGCGATTGGCATCCGTATAAATTTCTGTTTTTGCTCTTTGATCATCGCAATAACGATAAGGATCATCGAACAATCCCAATTTGTATTTTGCTTCCAGTATGCGGCGACATGCATCATCAATTTGTTTTTGTGTAACCTTTCCTTCTTTTAAAGATTTTTTCAGCGTTGTCAAAAAACCTTCTCCCACCATATCCATATCAACGCCTGCATTCAATGCCAGTGCTGAAACAGTTTGCAGATCACCCATACCATGCGCTGTCATTTCATTGATCGCTGTGTAGTCTGTTACTACAAAACCTCTAAAGCCCCACTGCTTGCGAAGTACATCCGTCATCAGCCATTTATTACCAGTCGCGGGTATACCATCTATTTCGTTGAACGAACTCATCACACTCCCTGCCCCAGCATCAACCGCAGCTTTGTAAGGAGGTAAATATTCATTGTACATTCTCAGGTGACTCATGTCGACCGTATTGTAATCACGTCCGGCTTCAGCAGCGCCATACAAAGCAAAATGCTTTACACATGCCATGATCGTATTGTTCTTTGTAAGATCATTACCCTGGTAACCTCTTACCATTGCTTTAGCAATTTGAGAACCGAGGTATGGATCTTCACCGGCACCTTCTGCAATGCGGCCCCAGCGTGGATCGCGGGCAATATCAACCATCGGTGAGAATGTCCAGCAAATTCCATCAGAGCTTGCTTCCGTTGCTGCAATTCTTGCACTCTTTTCCACTTCTTCCATATCCCAGGTACATGATAAACCGAGCGGAATAGGAAAAACAGTTTCATAACCGTGGATCACATCCATTCCAAATATCAATGGAATTTTTAAGCGACTTTGTTCTACAGCCACTTTTTGTACGTCACGAATTTTTGCTTCTGATTTTATATTGAACAAACCGCCAACCTTACCTTCAGTGATCTGCTTTCCAATATCAGAATTGCTCGCCTGCCCTGTAGTAATATCACCTGCACCTGGCAAATTCAACTGGCCGATTTTTTCATCAAGGGTCATTTTTTTCATCAGGCCATCTACGAATGTCTTCATCTTTGCATCCTGGGCAAATGAAAATTGAACAGACAGCATCATTGCTACAACCAAAAATTTTTTTAGCATAATGATCTATTTTTTATACGTCAACAATCATATTTCATTTTGATAAGGCCGGCAATAGTACACAACTAATTTTGTTTTATTTCTGACGCCCATCAGCACTCGCTTCTTTCACTTTGAGTCCGCCAGCAGGTAATGTGTCAGATGCTGCTGCCAGATCGCATATCCTTTTGCATTCATGTGCAGGTTGTCTTCAAGAAATATGTCTTTCATCGGTTGTCCATTCTTATCCAGCATACTATTCCAGACATTTACAAATACAGCATTCTTTTCTTTTTGTAAATAATCTTTGATCAGTTTATTAGCTGCTATCATCCTGTCCCTCATCTTCCACCTGGAAGGACTTGGTTTGAGCGAAATAAAAATTACAGGTATGCCGGGAAAACGTGCCCTGATATCTGTAAACAGTTTTTTCAATCGTTCAAAAACTATTGCGCCTGTGATTGTATCAGATGAGGCTACATCATTTTCTCCACAATAGATCACGATCTGCCTGGATTGATAGGGGAAAATAATATCATTCTCATACCGTATCACATCGGGCAACGTTGATCCCCCAAAGCCCCGGTTAATGATTGTATAACCGGGAAAATAATCCTGCGCATCAGTCCACTTTCTGAAAGAAGAACTGCCTACAAATAAAATAGCATGTTGCGGCGGCGGCTTAATCTCATCCTGTTTTTTGAATGCCTGTATCTCATCCCAGAAAGGAGGGTTTTGCTCCTGTGCGTCTACAACAACCGTTTGCAGTACCAAAAGAAACAGAAATAATTTTATCTTTTTCATTTTAACTGTTATAAAATTTATCCTTTTGCCAATTGGCAACATTGTTCAAAATATAATTTACGATATGATGATATTCATCCTTCGAACGAATAATGTGGTCATGAAAACGGGCTTGCCAATCAAATGCAATATTATTTTTTCGGGCGTAGGTAGTAACCGCCGATTTATATCCACGAACAATGGATCCCAGGTTTTTGGATTGAGGGGCAAATTGATTGGCGGCTGTTTTTGTTTTTGAAATTGTGGTCGTAGAGACGCGATGCATTGCGTCTCTACGATATACGGCATGACGGCGATTGAATTCGTTTTCACCAATGATAATAATTGAATGAAAATGATTGGGCATGACCTGAAAGGCATCTAATTCCAAATTCATATCAGGCCGCAATTGCAGCGTTTTTAACCATTCGCTTTCGGCCATTTTTCCAATTTCGGATAATTGCATTTGGGACTCGTATTGCGGCTTCGATTGCAAAGACGTCGTGGAAGGCGCCTCCACGATTTCCCCGAAATAGCATTGTCTATTCTTGGTGCAAATGGTAATAAAATACATTCCCTCCGATGAATAATCCCATGATTGTAATCGGGCAGATGCTATTCGGTATTTATTTTGGAAACGTTCTGCCATAATTTTTAAAATTGCGGTAGAGACGCAATGCATTTCGTCTCTACATCATTTCATTGTACCTCCATAACCTTCGCTTTTTCGGAAACTCCATTTTCATTTACCGCCTCGATCGAAAAATAATAAGGTTTTAATTTATCCATAGCCTTAAACCAATACTGGTTATCATTGTAGACCATGATACAATTGTATAATTTGTCAGGCGCTACACCATAATAAATGTTGTAAGCATATGCATTATCTTCTTTTCTCCATCTTATCCATGCACTACGTTTATCTTTTTCTGTTCTTAATACAATAAAATCTTTTACTTCACCCGGCTTTGCCCCGTTGCCATTTCCAAATACACGAAAACCACTAATGGCAAACTTTCCTGTAGGCATGTGTATATTTTCCAATTTCAGAAATCTTGCCTGAACAGGTCTTTCCAATTCAACATATTCATGTGGTATATCTGTTTTGTTGTTGCTTTTATCAATGAGCACAGTCCATTTCTTTCCATCGGTTGAGTAATACAATTTATATTGATGATACTGATCATTCCATTTACCTAATCGGTTACTATCCACATCCTGGTCGGCATAATTGATCTGAACCGCATTAACGGTTGAAACATTTCCCAGGTCAGTTTCTATCCACTCACCTTTGTTACCAGTGGTTGCACTCCAGTAGGTTCTTATATTTTCATCATTGGCATTGTTGGCGGAATAATTTCCTAATGTTGATGAAACGGTGATTGGCTTTTTATAGTTCAACAAGAACCAATTTGGCCTCACCCCCAGCCCCTCTCCTGAAGGAGAGGAGAGATAAGTTGGATAATCACCAAAAGCTGTATTGCACCACATCACATCATCTTTGTCAAAACCGGCAGGCCAGATGCCAAGTCTTCTTTCAAAATTATTTTTTACCGATATCATGATGGTGCTGATATGCCAGTAATTACCATAATTATCCTGGTATGTTGATCCATGTCCGGCGCCTCTTGCAAAACCGCCGAGTTTCATACTCAGAGCATCAGACTGCGGATGAATTTCTATTCCATCAAACAGTGGTTTACTTCCAACCACTACCCCGTCGGCATAACCACTCATCTCAGTACCCGGTGCACCATACTGATAATAATATTTACCATTATGTTTTGTCATCCACGAACCTTCGATAAAAGGATCGAGAAAAGTATTGTCCATGTGTTCGCCAAATCGTTGCCAGCCATATCGCCAATCCTGCAATAGGTACATAGGTGTACGTGTACCGATCGGTTGAAATGTTTTTCTATTCAACTCCACGCCATAAGTTGGGTAGGTGTTACTGCTGCCATTGTACATATATAATTTTCCATCATCGTCAGTAAAGAAAGCAGGGTCCCAACCACCGATGTCAAATGAATCAACCAAAGGCTTCCATTCATTGGCTTTGGGATCAGTACTCATCCATATTGAAAAAGTTCTGGTATATGTAGAGCCAAACACAATCATTGTATCACCGATGATTCCGACAGCAGGCGCACACAGTTCATCATAGGTGCCGGTATTCCATGGACGTAAAAATTTCCTTGAAACAAAATTCCAATGAAGCATATCATTGCTCCACCAATAACCCCATTGATTAGTACTGAATAAATAATAGTCTCCTTTATAATTCACAATTACCGGGTCAGCAGTTGCCCGGTGGTTACCTGCCTCCGTAAAATTTGGAATAGGCGTATACCCGTAATCGATATTGATAGGATTGCAATATGTTTTCTGTTGGGAATAGCTGGTAAATGCCAGGAGAAAAAAAACAGGAATAAATAAAATTCGCATATCGATTGAAATTTTCATATTGGCGAGCTATCGAGTTGCCAAATTTACAAGTATGGGGCACTAAAACCTAAAGATTGTAACCCAGCTTTTACTTCCGGGCAACTGGTAAACAGATGCCACAACAAACCTGTACGATAATTTTCAATCATGGTAATGATCGGCCCTTCGTCAATGGCGAGATAGGAATCTGCAAACCACGTTTCATCAAGATCAAATGCATCTTTAAAACCATATTCACCCCAGAGTTTATCGCCGAGTTTATAATAAAAAAACTTTAATGCCTGCATAGACTCAGTTGGAGTGTATGGCATCGAGGAAATTGCTGCTGTCGGTGCGATCACTCCTACATCGTTCGTCGGAGAACTGGCGGAGTACCCGTTTTTAATATCGCTTGCTGTAAGCCCCCAGCATAAATTACTGTATCCATAATAATTTTTCGGATTGGTCTTACAATATTCATAATTGATCAATGTGTGGTTAATGGTGTGTGTTTGATAATTTGCATACGCATCACTCAACCCATTTGGATCAATTCCCAAAAAAGAATAATGTTCAAAAAATAAAGGACCGCCATATGGTTCTCCTAAGGGAAGAGCATAACCGTAGTAAGAATTGCCATTTACCATTGCGCCGTTTCTTGTAAATCCGCTATCATATGCAGCTTTGGGAATGGAATGAGTTGTGGAAGAAGCTGCGAGCACATAAGTGATCAATGTTTCGTTCCACCCCTGCACAGGAACATTAACCGCCCAGCCGTAGTTGGGACTCCAGTTCCAGTACAATACATTTTTTCCATTTTGCCGAAACCAATCCCACTCGACGGCGTTCCATAAACTATCAATATCATTTCTCAAATTTATTTCATCTGCATCGGTTCCGTCAAAATATTGCCGGGCAGTTAACAATCCCATCATGAGATAAGAAGTTTCTACAATATCAGCACCATCATCGTTTGATGCAAATGGAACTACAGCGCCGGTGCTTCCATTCATCCAATGTGAAAAAGCACCGTGAAAATGTTGCGCCGTATTCTTTAAAAAACCTACAACCTTCTGAAGCCTTGCCAATCCATCAGCTCTTGTGATAAAATTTCGATTGATGGCCACGGGAATTACCATGATGCCAAAGCCTGTTCCGCCGGTCGTAACCGTTTCACCCGATGTATTTCGTTCCCGTGCCGTGCCACTAACAGGGTGACCAAAGTCCCAGAAATATTTAAAGGTTTGCTTTTGAACCAAGGTCAAAAGAGAATCATCAGAGATGCGTGGAAATTTATCCGATGAATCAATACCTGTATAAAAATCAAGATCTACCCTGTTCGTTAAAGCTTTTCCTGCAACTGATTTTAATAATACGCTAATTGAAAATAAATATTCATTTAAATATTCCAGGTTACCCGATGGTGTAACAGTTAAAGCGCTGTCTCCATTTTGATATGATACACTGTAAGGAACTGTAATCGCACCTTTACTTTTGTTAGTATAAGATAACGCGGATGATACAGAGTTTCTATCGACTTTATCAGAAAAAGAAATCTGAATAACGGGAACCACATTCATATTGTGCAAACTGCCCGCGGAAGTAAATGCGGCCGCATTAATAGTTTGCTTTTTTATTTCGAAAGTTGTTCCAGGATTGACAGGAGGATTTGGTTGTGTGTCATGATTTTTTTTACAACTGCAAAAAACAATTGTAATAAACCAGAAAAAATAAATACTATTGGCTTTCATAACCCTCTTAATCATACAAATGATTATTCTAAAGATTCCCTTTCTTTAATTCTTCCATTGCATGATTGGCCGCTCTTGCGGTAAATGCCATGTATAAAATAGACGGGCTCTGATTGCCGGTGCTTGTCATGCAAGCGCCATCAGTTACAAAAACATTTTTGCATTGATGCAATTGATTCCATTCATTGAGCAATGATGTTTTTGGATCACGACCCATTCTTACACCACCCATTTCATGTATATCAAGGCCCGGCGCCCAGTCATTTATATTTGTATTTATATTTTTAAATCCTGCGGCTTCCATCATTGCCTGACCCTGTTCTAAAAAATCTTTTATCATTTTATCAGTATTATCATCGTAAGCAACAGAAGTTACCAGCAAAGGAATCCCCCACTGATCTTTTTTATCTGTACTTAATCTTACATGGTTTGTTTCTCTCGGAATTGTTTCTCCCTGCAAATACATATAAGCGCCCCAGCCGCCAGGTTCACTCATCATTTCTTTAAATTCTTTACCAATGGTTGGCTCAATTCCTTCAGCATCTAATTTCTTTCGATAGGCTCCTGAAAAAATTACATAGCCACCCTGGAAATCTGTTTCCTGCTTATGAATGTTTCTGAAATTAGGCATGATGCATTCTGCAGGTTTGGAAACTTTATAATATTTATCAAGGTACCCATCAATATCTGCATTCATGCTTGCCCGGTAATTATGGTGGCAAATGTATTTTCCAAGCAAACCGCTATCATTTCCCAAACCATTTGGAAAACGATTCGATTTAGAATTAAGTAAAATCAAATTTGTATTCAATGCAGAAGCATTTACAAAAATGATCCTTGCAAAATATTCAGTTGCCTGTTTTGTATTGGTGTCAATTATTCTTACACCGGTTACTTTTTGTTTTTTTTCATCATAAATAATAGAATGCACAACTGAAAAAGGCCGCACAGTGAGATTTCCCGTATTCTTTGCCCATGGCAAAGTAGCACTCACCGAACTAAAGTAACCACCGAAAGGACAGCCTCTCATACATACATTTCTATTTAAACACAGGCGGCTTTGTTGCTTTTGTATCTCATTAGGTTGTGTAACCTGCGCCCATCTGCCCGATACATAGTATCGTTTAAAATTCTTCCAGATCGATTCTTTCAAATGTTGCTCCACGCAATTCAGTTCATACGCCGGCAAAAATTCTCCGTCCGGCATTGATTCAATTCCTTCCTTAGTACCACACACTCCGATAAATTTTTCTACATGGCTGTACCAGGGCGCCATATCACTATAGCGAACAGGCCAGTCAATTGCATAACCATACCGTTGCGGTGCGGTAAAATCATATTCACTCCATCTTGCGCAAGCACGACCCCATGTAAGCGATTTGCCTCCTACCTGGTATCCGCGGATCCATTCAAATGGTTTTTCCTGTATGTAAGGATGATCTTTATCTTTTATAAAAAAATGCTGTGTGCTTTCATCATAGCCTGCTGCTTTACTGATTAATGGATTTTCATCTCTTTGTTTTTTCGTGATCTCACCACGATGACGAAACTCCCAAATCGGCGTGTTCATTGTGGGATAATCCTTGATGTGCTCAATATTTCTTCCACGTTCAAGCACCAAAGTTCTTAATCCGAGTTCACACAATTCCTTTGCAGCCCATCCCCCGCTAATACCACTTCCGATGATAATGGCATCATAACTATTTTGAGCAATTCCGTTGGTATTAATATTTACACGTGTAGTATCCGGCATACAAGCAATCTTTAATTGTAAAAAAATTTTATTGATCAATTGCCGATGAACTTTTCTCCGCCTTTTAAGATCTTATAAGGTTGATTGATCGTTTCCGCCTGCTTTACAAATTCACTTACATCGGCTGTATTGAAAATGAACATATCATAATGACAGGGTATTACAAATTTCGCATTTATTGCTTTACCCAACCGTGCAGCTTCTTCACAATTTAAATTTCCCGCCACTCTTCTTTTGGGATCATTTCCATTTATTGGCAATATGGCTACATCGATAGCGAAAGGTTTTAAAAAATTGACCATTTCATCAAACCACAAAGTGTCTCCACTATGATAAATAGAATATTTTCCAAATGTTATTACATAACCCATAAACCTGCAATTGCCGTTTTCATCTTTTTCGATCTCGTTATGCTTTGCAGGAATACCATGAAATGTAAATTCATCAACCTTTATAGACTGTCCGTAATTTAATCCAAGCGGGAATTCTTTCGAACACTTTAACCGATCTGCAACAAATTCCCTGTTAGCTTCGGGAATGATAAATTTTATTCCCGGATTATTTTTCAAAACAGGGATCAATGTCTCTGCATCCAAATGATCCGTATGATTATGACTTGAGTTGACGATTAAAATATTTTTTAATAATTCCGGGTCAATTACTCTTTCGCTCATTCTCACATGTTGCTTATCCGTTTCAGCATATTTTTTTGTCAACGAATCAGAAAGGTATGGGTCGATCAAAACCCTTTTTCCTTTCCATTGTAATAAAAAACCACTTTGCCCTAACCACCAGAGATAAAATTTTTTTTTATCGAAAACGAGTTCGTCCATTTCCGAAATTAATCCTTCGTCTTTTTTAAATGCCGGAATTAAATTCATTGAACCATAAATAAAAAATAAAATTACAAGAAACAAGAACCAAATAAATTAAAATCATGATTCACGTTTCTTCAGTATTGCAGTAAAAATTAAAACAAACTCTTTAGCTTCCTGTCTCAAATATTTACGTTCATCCTCCATTTCCTTTGAACCATCGGTAATCACCAATCGAAGCCAATAAGATGATTCTTTTGATTCTCTCCGGCATGTCTTTATTTTCATTTTAAAATCTTTGTCTCCGATTGCCTCATTCGCCTCAATATAATTTGCGCCGGGTGAACTGCCAGACCTTATTAACTGCGGCAAATATTCTGCATTAGCAATGCTCTTTGGTAATTTAAGGCAAAAGTTTCTGATCCTTTCAGCAAATAAAGCAGTACGTTCTTCCAAATCATATTTTTTATTTTGATCGACCAATCAATAGTCTTTTAAGAATTGAATTTTATTTGGTTCTTGTTATTTGACTTTTGGTTCTTTACAAAATTTCCCTCACCTTCTTCGCTCCTTTTACCATGTTAATTAATTTTTGTCTTGAAGCCCATCTTGCGGTTTGACTCAAACCACAATCGGGTGCTACAGATAATTTTTCGGCGGGCACATATTTCAAACATTTATTTATTCTTTCTACAACATCGTCCTCAGTTTCTATATAATAATTCTTCACGTCAACTATTCCGACAGCCACATTCATTTTTTCTGCAAAAGGCTTCAGTAATTCTATTTCGGCAAATTCTCGATTGGCCATTTCAATATGAATTTCATTAACTGTCAAATCCAAAAAATCAGGAAGCATTGGCTTGATACTTCGATATCCAACAGGCCTTCCTTTAAAATTTCCGAAACACATGTGCGTACTCAAATTGCATTTGCCGACAACAGGCTTTACCGTACGGTTAAAAATGTCAACGAATCGTTTTGTGTCTTCTTTATACGCATAGCAACTCATCGAAGGTTCGTCAACTGTTATTTCGCTACAACCGGCAGCCACCAAAGCTTCCAGCTCACTGCGAACAACGGGAAGCAGCGCTTCGGTGATAGCATAGCGATCTTTATATTTTTCATTCGGCATCAGTCTGCCGCTCAACGTATATGGGCCGGGAACACTTGCTTTCAACACAGGACCCGTAGGCGCTAATTTTTTTAATCTTAAAAATTCTTTTACAACACCTAATCCTTCAGGTGCGGTTAGCTCATCAATAATATTGTGCTTGCCGCGCTGATCATGAGCAGCTGGCCCAAACTTCCTCGTTTCTGTTTCATTTCTTTTAATTCCTTTTATAAACCCGTAAAACGATAAATTGAAATCCAGTCTTGTTTGTTCACCGTCAGTTATTACATCAAGTCCTGCAATTACCTGGTCGTGAATGGCTGCGACCACTGCATCTTCGATCATTTCATCAATATCTGCTGCACCGAATTTATCCAGATTTTGAGATGCGAATTCAAGCCATCCCGGAAATGGATAGCTGCCTATTACTGTTGTGCGGATCGGTATCATAATTTGCCCCCAACCCCTAAAGGGGATTTTTGAAGTCTCTCATAACGCAGAAACTTATTTATAAAAATATTTTCATCAACTATTGTAGAAATAAATCCACCTGAGTTCCTCTTTAGGGGACAGGGGTTTTATTTTCCTAAATTTTTATACAATTCAGCCAATCTTCTCGCATGCTCATCATAAGCCGCTTCAAAAAGTTCTTTTGCTTCTACTGCATCGATGACTGAAGCAGCGGTTAAAACCTTCGGCGGCTGACCCGCTTCAGTCAATAATCTTGCAACCTCTGCTTTTATACTGTTCACAATTATAACTCCTCCTACTGAAGAACCCGGTGACACAGGTGTATCCAATCCATTTATATAGATCATAGAATCGCCAACAGGTGCGCCAGTGTCTAAAACTATATCAGCAAAATCAGAAAGTTTCTTCCCGTCATTTCTCTTACTTATACTCTTTTCTGAATGTTCTTTTGTGATCAAGGCAACACATTTTATTTTTTTCTGTTGAAAAAGTTCTGCCATTTCAATGGGAACAATATTGCAGCCGCTGGATGAAATAATAAAAGCAGTGTCTTTTTCACTCAAACTAAAATTTCTCAAAATTCTTTCCGCAAATCCCGGAACGTTTTCAAGATACATTGCCTGGCGCTGACCATTGGCACCAACGACATTATTATGATAGGTCAATGATAGTTCAACAATGGGATTAAAACCGGGAAATGAACCATAGCGAGGCCACATTTCCTCCACCATAATCCTGCTGTGACCTGAACCAAATACATGAACCATCCTTCCTGCCAGTATTGTTTTTGCAAACAAAGCTGCAGACTCTTCCATTTTCTTTTTTTGCGAACTGATAGTTCGAATAATTCCTTCACATTTTTTCAAATAATCATCTATAACCGGCATTTCATTGTTTTTTATTGATGAGTTTTACTTAATGCAAACCTTGCGGCACCAATTGAACCAGCAAGATCGCCATAAACTGCTTTTACAATTTCCACCCTGCTGCCGCCTGTTCTCCACTCATACTCCTGCATATATTGATCCAGGGGATCAAACAAAATATCCCCTGCTTCTGCAATTCCACCACCCAGCACAATCATTTCCGGCGAAAGAATATTTGTAATAGAAGCCAACCCAATTGCCAAATGCCTTACCGATCTTAACCAAACTTTTTTTGCAAATTCATCACCATCTTTATAAGCGCTCAACATCTCCTGCGTCGATGTAAATTTTCCTCCACTCCTTTTTTCAATCGTGCAATTGCCAATACACTCTTCAAGGCTGCCAGGCATACCGGTTACATCGCAATCACCTTCATCATCAATCACCATGTGCCCAATATGACCCGCTTTATTAAATGCACCCTGGTAAGGTTTGCCATCGATCATAATAGCTCCACCTACGCCGGTGCCTAATGTCAGCATTACTACGTGCCTCTTATTTTTCGCTGCCCCGAATGTTGCTTCAGTTACAAGAGCCGCTATCGCATCGTTTAGCACATAGGTCGGTTTCTTCAAAAACTTTTGCCATGAAAAACTTTCCAATCCCTGCATACGGCCAGGCATATAAGCAATTGCTGTGTTATCATCAGAAGGTAATCCCGGCGCGGCAATTCCGATCACAATACTGTCTTTTATTTTTTGCGACAATTCATTCACTGTCTCAGCTACGGCATTTTTCCAAACTGCACCATCGCCATCATAAGTAGGGGCATAAAGTTTATGTAAAGTATTCCCCTCTGCATCCAATGCAATGCCTTTGATACGAGTGCCACCGAGGTCTATGCCAATTGCAAATTCCATAAGCCTCACCTTTTTTCCTCCTCTCCTTCAGAGAGGAAGCGATATTTTACATCTTTAATAAACATTTGATCTTCCACGTCAACAATTTATTATCTAATCAACAAGTAACAGTAAAATTCAACCAATAACTATATTAAAGGTTCTCAAGCCCCTTTTAGGGGGTTTGGGGGTATTGTCCTTCAGAAATACTCCAACCGCCATCGACAGAAATTATCTGACCCGTTGTAAATTTTGACTGATCGCTCATAAAATATACAGCCAATCCATCCAGGTCTCCCGGCATACCGATCCTTCCATTATCCAAAGGCTGTTTTGTTTTAATAAATGATAAAATAGCTTCATCGTTTGCTGCTCTTTGTGCCATGGGTGTTTCAATCAATGCAGGCGCAATCACATTCACCCGAATGTTGTCTTTCGCATAGTAAGATGCGATTGCTTTACTAAAACCAAACACTGCTGATTTTGCCGCTGCATAGGCATGTGTAGAAAAATAAATTGGTGATGGTGAAAATCCAAGGACGGAGCTCATATTTAAAATGGTTCCTGTTTTTTTTAATTCTAAAAATTTTTTAATAGCGGCCTGGTTTGACAACATCAACGAAGTGAGATTTAATTCCAGCGTTTTGTTCCATCCTTCCAACGATAATTTATGTAAAGGACCATCACCCATTTTTCTCCCGCTTCCTCCGGCCACATGGTACAAACCATCAAAGTCGCCGAATTTTTCAATGCAAATATTTATTGCGTGGACTGCAGTGTTTGGATCTGTTGCATCGGCAGCGATCGCTTCACCATTTTCTTTGAGTTCTGACTTAGCGCGGGCAACATTTTCTTTGTTTCTTCCTGCAACTACAAGTTTTGCTCCCTCACTAATAAATGCTTTAGCTGCAGATAACCCTATACCTGTAGTTCCCCCTATCACTACAATTTTTTTTCCTGAAAGCAGATCCATCTGAAATTTTATTTTTTAATCCGCGGGCTTTCAAATCCCAGCCGCTTCAAACCATTCTGTATATCCGGAATATTCATAAACAATTTCCATATTAAACCACTTCTGTAGTTTTCTATCATCACTACAATAGGTCCTTCATCAATTGCCAAGTGAGTTTTTGCATACCAATTTTTTGATTCACTAAAGCCATCGGCAAATCCATACTGCCCCCAGATTTTATTGCCAAGGTCGTAATAAAAATGTTTCAGTGCCTGCATGGAATATTGTGGCGTATACGGAAAAGATGACAGTGCCGCCGTCGGTTGTATCACCCCAAGATCAACCTCGGGGCAATGTGCCACATATCCTTTATAACTGTCACCCGCTGTTAATCCCCAGCAATTTTCTCCATAACCTTTATATTTTTTTGGATTGTCGATACAATACGCACGATTGATAAGTGTGTGATTGCGGGTTTGTTCAGCGTAGTCAATTCCGTGATCATCTTTCAAACCATTGGGATCAACCCCCATAAAAGTATACTGTTCAAAAAACAAAGGACCACCTTTATCAAAATTTCCCAATGGGAGTTCAATGCCATAATAAGATTTACCATTTTTCCATCCATCACTCTTTACCCAGCAGTTTTCATAAAGTTCTTTTGAAATAGGATGTGAAGGAGAGGATGCCGCCATTATATAAGTAATAAGACACTCATCCCAACCATAGATCGGAAAGTTCATGTTAAAATCATTGTCCGGGCTCCAATGCCAGTACAATAATTTATTATCTCCTTTGCTGTGCCAGTTCCAGTCGGCAACGCTCCACATCTGGTCTACGCGGTTTCGAAAATATTTTTCCAATGGTGTATTACCGTTGAAATATTCTTTTGCAGTAAGAAGTCCCATGAATAAATAAGAAGTTTCTACCAAATCAGCGCCATCATCTAATCTTCCGAATGGAATTGTTTTTCCCGTAGCGCCGTTCATGAAATGAGGATAGATGCCGTGATAACAATCGGCCTTAATCAGAAAATCAACAATTTTTACCAACCGTTTCAATGCAGTATCTCTTCCTATCCATCCGCGGTTAACAGCGACAATGGTTGATAGAATTCCAAATCCGGTTCCACCTATTGCACAGGCTTCGGGACCAAAAGTATGTTTACTAAAATTGGGTTCATCATACGCTTCATTGATATAATCCCAATAATATTCTGCATGAACCGTGTTATCTCTTTCTCTTGCCAAACCACTGACAGGATGAGCAAAATTCCAGAAGTAACGAAAAGTCTGTCGCTGCACTACATCGAGCAAAGCCGAATCAGAAATATTTTTGATAACACCAACAGGCGCAATAGAAGCCTGGTTGTTATTTTGAGCAAATAATTGAGTGCATACAGCAATGGCAACAATCGCTATCGAAACTCGAATCATATTAATTTAAAAACTTTATTTCAACCAGGGACTATCAAATCCCAATTTTTTCAATCCATCTTTAACTTCAGGGCAACTCATGAATAATTTCCATAGTAACCCGCTCCTGTAATTTTCAATCATTGCAACGATCGGCCCCTGGTCGATGGCAAGATACCGTTGAGGATACCAGTCGTCTGTTTCACTGAATGCATCATAAAAACCATAAGGGCCCCATAGTTTATCTTTCATATCAAAATACCAGTGTTTGAGTGCTGCCATTGATTGTTCAGGGGTATAAGGAAAAGATGATAAAGCGCCGGTTGGGGATATTACACCAAGATCATCCTTTTCATTGGGCGCATGGGCTGCATAGCCAACCGTTGAATAGCTTGCCGTCAACCCCCAGTTATTTTTTCCATAGCCTTTAAATTTTTTTGGATTATTTACACACCATTGATAGTCGATCAGTGCCTGGTTCTTATTTTCTTCAAAGTAATCTGCATATTGATCTTTTAAACCACGTGGATCTAATCCAAGAAAAGAATATTGTCCCCAGAATAAAGGTCCGCCGTTTGCCTTGCCTGCCTGGCGATATAATTGCAGATGATACCCCAGTACATCATGTGGATCTTTAATCTTTCCATTCTGCGCCCAGCCTTCATTGTACACATCTGCAGGTACACCATGTGTAGGCGAAGAAGCAGCGAGTATATATAATATCATACATTCATTGTAGCCATGAACAGGAAAATCCATTTGCCATGCATAATCGGGGCTCCAGTGCCAATACAAAACATTTTGCCCGTGCCGATACCAGTCGAACTCTACTTCTTTCCATAGTTTGTCAATTTTATCTGCTAATTTTTTTTCTTCCGTATTTCCATCTTTAAAAAATTGACGAACACACAGTAACCCCTGCAGCATATAGCATGTCTCCACCAAGTCTCCCCCATCATCCTTTCTTCCGAAAGGTTTTACTTTTCCTGTTTCGCCATTTATCCAATGAGGCCACGCTCCATGAAAACGATCGGTCTTTTCTAAAAAATTCACGATCGTATCTAATCTTTTAAAACCTTCTTCCCGAGTTATAAAACCCCGATAAATGGCTGCAAGAATTGCCATTACACCAAAACCACTGCCGCCGGTAGCAACAATATTTTTATCATTGTCAAGATAATCATTGTCAACATGAAAACGTTCTCTTCCCATTCCACTGTTCGGTTCTGCTCCATCCCAGAAATATTGAAAAGTCTGCTTTTCTACTATATCAAGCAAAGCAGAATCAGAAATAATTTGATACTTGTCTGTGGAATTATTTTTAACAGCAACCTTATGCTCTGATTTAAAAAATGAAAAAATAAAAAAAAAGCTGAATAAAATTGATATGGTAATTTCTTTTTTCATGTTTAATAAACCCATATTTTTAAAAACTCAATTCAAATTAGATCCGGTAAACCCAAGAGTTTTCATCCCACTTTTTACTTCAGGACAGCTCATAAATAAATTCCATAATAAGCCGGTTCTGTAATTTTCTATCATGTCAATGATTGGTCCTTCGTCAATAGCTAATGTGGACGACGAAAACCAGGGCGTAGATAAATTAAATGCATCATTAAAACCATAATCGCCCCATAATTTATCTCCCAATTTATAATAAAAAAACCTGAGTGCATCCAGGGATTCTGTTGGAGTATAAGGCAAAGATGAAATGGCGGCAGTCGGGGCGATCACACCCACATCGTTTGTCGGAGATGATGCTGTATACCCGCTTTGTATATCGCTTGCTGTTAAACCCCAGCATAAATTACTGTAGCCATAATAATCGTAGGGATTGGCCACACAATAGTGGTAATTAATTTCTGAGTGGGCAACAGCCTGGCCAAAATAATCTGAACAATATGCATCGCTTAGCTGATGCGGATTAATTCCTAAAAAAGAATAATGTTCAAAGAACAAAGGACCGCCCAGGTTTTCTCCAAGAGGCAGCGTAATTCCGTAATAAACATTCCCATTTTTTACAGCGCCGTTTCTTGCCCAGCCATTATCATAAATAGTTTTTGATATGGAATGGTTAGGAGAAGATGCTGCCAGCACATAAGTGATCAGAGCCTCATTCCAACCTGTTACAGGAATACTCCAGATATCGCTTGTATTTGAATAGGAAGGGTTGTATTGCCAGTATAATCCATTTGCACTTCCATTTTGTGTGAACCAATTCCATTCTACTGCATTCCAGATTGAATTGATACTATCCCGTAGCGCAATTGCATTGCCATCTGTTGTACTGTTAAAATATTGTCGTGCTGTCAACAAGCCTTCGACGAGGTAAGATGTTTCGACTATATCTGCCCCGTTATTGGTTCCAAAAGGAACAGTTGCTCCTGTATTTCCATCGATCCAATGTGAAAATGCGCCGTGCCAGCGTTGACATTTTGTAATTAGAAAATCGGTTATTTTATTCAGCCTCGCAATGGCGTCGGTACGGGTAATAAATCCCCTGTTTACAGCTACCACCATTCCCATAATACCAAAACCGGTTCCACCTGTTGTTACCACATCCCCCGAAGTATTTCGTTCTCTTGCCATGCCGCAGACCGGATGACCAAAATCCCAGAAATATTTAAAGGTTTGTTGCTCTACCAGATCGAGCAGTGCAGAATCAGAAATCTGTGGAAATTTATCAGAAGAATCTATTTGCGTAAAAAAGTCCAGGTCTATTCGGTTTGCTAAAGTTTTCCCGGAAACAGATTTCAGTAAAGTGCTGATGGAAAAAATATATTCAGTTAAATAGCTGCTATTAACAGACGGAGATATAGTGATGCTACTGTCATTATTCTCATAGGAAATATTGTAAGCGGCATCAGATAAGTTTTGGCTTTTGTTTTTGTAAGATATTGCAGATGAAATAGAATTTTTATCCACCTTATCTGAAAATGATACTTGAATAACCGGGTTAATATTTATCCCGTATAAGGTTTTGGTAGCATTAAAAATTACCGAATTAATAGTATGGGTTGTTATCCCGAAAGTAGTTGTAACAGGCGGAGGAGGTGGTGGTGTGGAAGTAGTGGAAGATTTTTTGCATTCAATAAAAGGAAGTACAAAGACTATTAATAAAAGAGAGAAGATATTGAACAACTTTTTACTTTTTCTTACATGACTCATTATTCACTTGTTTAAATTACATACCACTCTTAAACTACTTTCATATTTTATACCATCTCATTTTTTGCCATTTATAAATAAAAACAACCGCAAAAAACAAATTATTTCAGTCAGTATAAAATAATGATGGGTGCAAAAAACATACTATACATGATAGAATAATATTTTTGCACCCATCAAATTATAAATTCAACATGCTCTTTACATAAAATTTAAAGCCCGTGGCTTTGCAAAGCATATAAAGCCTGTACTTCATCAATGGTCAGGACCTTGTTAAAAACTCTAAACTCATCCAGGTTTCCACTTAAAGAATTCATCCAGCCATTAATTGTATTAGCGTTGTCATCAGGTCCACCTAATGTAAAGCTATCCGCTGTACCAAAGTCTGTTTGTGGATTAAAGGCAGTAGTGTTGCTTTGCGACAACAAACTGCCATCGATATAAACTCTCAGCGCCCCGGTACTGCCATCAAATGAAATAACCATCTGATGCCACTCACCATCCAGCATCCTGGGCCAAACCTGGCCTTGATCAAACCACTGATCCATTAAACAAACTTTGCCATAAGAATTTGATGCATTATCCGCATTATTAAAGAGCATGAAAAATTTTGTTTGCTCCCAGGAATAACCTGATTGATTCAACGAAAATGGCATGTAAGTAGTCGGCCCGGTGCTTAAACTCGATGGTTGCTGTATCCAGCAAGCCATTGTAAAGCTGGTTAAACCTGCTATAGTACCCGTTACATTAGAATTTATGTAGCCAGGGCTGGCAACCTGTACCGCCTGCCCGATTTTCCCCTGCACAAAACTTATTGCCGATGCATGATTAGGTGTACCCACTGTACTGGAAACACTGTCAACATAACCGCCGTTAAAAGCCCAGTAAGCCATTAAATTGGAAGATGCAACCTCTGAGGAAGAGCTATATCCGTTTACCGGAACAAAAAAGGATTTTTCTTCACCATAAGTTATTCCTTTTTCATTTATAGCGTAGGCCCGATAATAATACGTAGTAAGTAGTGATAAATTATTCAATGCAACAGAAAAATTTCCTGATATAGTGTAGTTAGGAGTCTTATTATCCGAAGTATCCACTCCACTTGTAGTACTATAACAAACACCAGCTTCCATTACTATTGAGCCGCCATCATTAGTAATATTGCCTCCTATCGCTGCGTTGGTACCGCTTATACCGGTCGCATCTGTAGTAGTAACTGTTGGGAGACCCGGAGTGACCTTTATTCCACTATCACTACCGGTTTTTTTGCAACCCCAAATTGCAAAACTCAGCAGAAAAATTGCCGATATATATATGCTATTTTTCATAATATTCATGAATAAATTAATGAGATAATTTTATTTTCCTTTACCCTGCAAAACAATCAATGCTTGTATATCCGATGCATTCAATGCTTTATTGTAAATTCTGACTTCATCCATTTGCCCTGTCAGATAAGTTGCCCAACCTTGTGGACCACCTGCAGTTCCTAAACTTGGCGAGCATTCAAATTGTTCTGTTCCAAAAATGAGTTGAGTTGCAGTAGCCGGAAATATAAGGTTACCCAAACCAGCCGCTGATTGAGTAGCTACTGCAGTACCTCCCTGGTACAAAGTGAATGTAGAACTCGTGGCATCATAGGTTAATGCAATATTCTGCCAGCTATCCCAGGGATTAGTAACGAAGCCGTTTGTAAACCATACTTCACTTTGACCAAAAAAATGCACTTTTAAATTTGCACTCGTAGCAGTACTTCCGTTTTCGAAAAACATATCTAAAGCTCCCCAAAACTGGTCGCTACGGGAGATAACAATAGGCGCAATAATTCCACTGGTATTTTGAGGGGTGTTGATCCAATAATCAATAGTAAAACTGCTTAAATTTTTTATAGCGTTTGGTAAATCTGAAATCACATAGCCATTATCAGCGCCTTGTAGAGCCTGTCCCTTAAAACCACCTGTAAAACTGGTGCCCACTCCTGTTGCAGCTGTATTGGAAACGCTATCTACATAATTGCCATCAAAAGACCAATAGCCCACCAAACTACCCTGGCCTATTTCCGCAGTCGAAGTATAGCCGTTTATAGTAAACGGTGGTTGATACGATTTGGAATCAAACGATTTATAGCAGGATGTTAAAAGCATACCACAGATCATCACCAGTAGCAAACTTTTGTTTATAAAAAAATTATTCATACTCTTAATTTGAAGTTTTAGAAAATTAGTACCCCGGGTTTTGCGTCAATATACCTGCACTCAAATCAATTTCACTCTGAGGAATAGGCCATACTTCGTTTTTGTTAGCTGTCCATCCCTTAGGTCCAAAAACAGTGGCTGCTCTGCCCTGTCGGATTACATCAAAATACCTGTCAAATTCCATAGCTAATTCTACCCGCCTTTCATGCCAGATAGCAGTTCTCAATGTAGCCTGATCTGTAGTAGTAACATCAGGTAAAACACTATTATTACCGCCTCTTGCCCTTGCCCTGACTGCATTTAATGATGTAAGAGCAGCCGCGGTATTTCCTAATTCATTATTTGCTTCAGCATTCATGAGTAATACATCAGCATAACGAATCACTCTTACGTTTTGCTGGCAGCCTTCATTAAAACCACTCACGTACATACTGAATGGAACATATGATTTATAGTTATACATGGGATTGGGAACTGTTGAAGGAATAGCATCTCCTTCTAAAGTGGTGGTTCCTCTGAAAATGATTGTGGCATTTAAACGTGGGTCGCCCGCTTCAAATGCGTTTACCAGATCCTGACTAGGAATATTAAAGCCCCAACCCCCCCCTGTCACACTTCTGACGCCCTGCACCTGGGAATATTGAGAATTGGATGCGTCGGAATTACCGGGAATTAAAGAACACTGTATTTCGAAAATAGATTCAGAGCAATTTTCATTTTGAACCCGGAACATTTTTTCAAAATCCGGAAATAATGAATAGACACCTAATCCAATAACCTGGTCCGTATAATTTTTTACATCACTCCATTTAGATTGATACATGGCCACTTTTGCATGCAGTGCTAATGCAGCACCCTTTGTAATACGGCCTACATCCGCACCGGTATAAGAAACCGGTAATCCGGCGGCTGCATCAGTTAAATCCTGCTCAATAGCAGCCCAAACGTCTGTTTTTGGGGTTCTGGGGATATTATATTCGCTTGCATTTGAAGGGGTATGCAATCTTAAAGGAACATCACCAAATGCCCGTACTAACCTGAAATAAGAATAAGCCCGGATAAATTTTGCTTCTGATAAATAACGTGCTTTTAAAGTGGCATCCATATCAATAGTGGGAATATTATCCAATACCTGGTTACATAAGTTGATTTCCTGGTATTCACCGTTCCAAAAGTCGCTTAACTGACCTTCTGTTGAAGTAGCAGTGAAATTATCAAAGTCGTTCATAAAAGTAGCATCACCCGGATCGCTACCCTTTTCTGCATCATCCGAACCCAAACTTTCAACGGCAATAGGAGCGAAAGCTACTTCTGTCCAACTACGCAGATTGGCATAAATGGCATTTACCGCCTCGGTAGCGTCGTCCTGAGACTGCCAGAATTGTTGTGTGGGTTGTTGCCCCTGTGGCGGTACATCTAAAAAATTCTTTTTACACCCTATACCGGCGGCTGCTATCAGTAAGATGAAAAGAATAGAATTTATTTTTAGATTATATCTTTCAAATTTTATTTTCATAAAAATTATTTTCAAAAAAATTAAAAAGTAAGATTGACTCCAAAATTATAAGTGGCGTACAAAGGATATACGTTAACATCTACGCCTGCTCTTGTTGGTGAACCACCAACTTCTGGACTGAATCCCCGGTACGGGAAGAAATTGAAAGCATTTTGCGCATTAACATAGACTCTTAACCCTGAAATACCTGTATGTCCTAAATAGCTTTGAGGTAGAGTATATCCCAATTGTATATTCCTGACTCTGAAATAACTTCCGTCTTCTACAAAAAATGAGTTAGAGAGATAGTTCGTGCTACCACCTATATTAGCTGAAGGATAAACATTACTTGTACCTGCTCCATGCCAACGGTTATTATAATAATCTTCAGTAAAGTTTTCCGTTCCATATCTTAAACCAAGGTTGGCGTTATAAATCTGCACACCGGATAAGCCCTGAAAATCCAATGTCAAATCAAAATCTTTATAAGAAACAGTCGTATTAATCCCAAAAATTAATTTTGGATTGGGATTTCCCAATACAACTTTGTCTTTGGCATCTATAACACCATCTCCATTTACATCCTCATATTTAAGATCGCCTGCTTTAGCGTTGGGTTGAATAATTATTGCGTCTTTAGATTTATAACTGGCAACATCAGCCGCAGATTGGAATACCCCAATGACCTCGTAACCAAAAAACTCTCCGATTGGCTCTCCTACAATGGTCCGGGTATTAAAATTGTTGGAACCAGTGGGGCCTACCTGTTGATAAATAGGGTTTGCGCCTGTTGATACTTCCAGAACTTTGTTTTTATTAATACCTGCATTAGCGCTTACGGAATAGCTCCAGTTTTTATCAATATTATCTTTCCACGTAACCAAAAATTCAAATCCCTGATTCTGGAAAGTAGCTTGATTGCCAATGATAGTACCGCTGCTTGTACCTACAGACCCTAAAATAGGAATATCAAATATGGCTTTTTCAGTTTTCTTATTGTACCAGTCAATTTCTGTATACAGCCTATTATGAAGTAAAGAGGCTTCCAGGCCAACATCTGTACCTACACCTCTTTCCCAGTATGTGGCCGGAGGAACAACTGTATTGATGCTGGCGCCGGTTGCAGTACTGCCATCACCCCCTATATAAATGAATCCTGCATTTTGCGTAACTGTTAAAACTGAAAGATTAGCAGGAACAGACATATTACCTATTTTGCCCCAGCTTCCTCTTAATTTCAGGTTATCAAACAAGTTTTGATTTCGCATAAATTTTTCATTGGTTATTACCCAACCCAAGCCTACCGAGGGGAAGTATCCCCAGCGATTAGCCTCACTAAATTTGGATGAGCCATCTGCCCTCATGGAAGCTGTTAGTAGATATTTGTCTTTATATGCGTAATTCAACCTTCCGAAATAGGAGCTTACTCTGTCCAAATTGCCATTATCTGTCACATTTGCTGTACTGGCTGTACCTAGCGAAAGATACTGGTTCCCGCTTCCGGCTGGTACATTTTGTATAGAAGCTGTTATCCCGTAAAACTTATATTCCTGTGCACCTTGCCCAGCCAATACTTTTATTGAATGATCACCTATTCTTCGGTCATAAGTCAAAGTATTTTCAACAATCCAGTTTCTATTTTCATTTCGGGTAACTGTTAGTTTACTTACAGTATTTCTTTGAGCAATGGTAGCTACATAAACAGGATTGTAATTATTTACTTCGGCTTGTTCAAAATCGCCACCAACACTTGAATGGAATGTGAAATATTGTGCAAATTTTAAATCGATAAATGCATTACCATTCAGCTTATACGTTTTGGTATGCTGATTATAAAAATCAACAGTGACCTGGGGGTTAAACTGATTGGAACTTCCTACTTTAAAGTCATTCGGGTCGCCATAGGTTCCATCGGCATAATATACCGGCACATTAGGCGCTGCTGAATATAGCTGATGAAAAATTGAACCATCAATATCTCTCGATTTGCTCAAACTACCATTCATTGTTACGCCTGCCTTCAAAAATTTGGTAACCTGGTAGTCATTTTGAAGATGAAGATTATACCTGTCAAAAGTATTCGTTTTAACCAGCCCATTTTGTTTATAATATCCCAACGAAAGATTATAAGCTGCTTTTTCACTACCTCCTATAACAGATACCTGGTGATTGGTTACCATTGCATTTCTTAAAATCTGGTGATACCAATCAGTATTACCTACTGCAGAAGGATTGTCATATTGCGCGGGTTTACCATTTATGACATTCAGCTCATTCACCATTGTCTCATATTCACTGCCGGTTGCCATATTGATTTGATTAGTTACAACCTGATTGCCTATATACCCATTATAACTAATGGTAGGTTTCCCGGCATTTCTTTTCCCCTTTTTAGTTGTAATCAATATAACACCATTAGCAGCCCTGATTCCATAGATTGATTCAGAAGAAGCATCTTTCAAAACACTGATACTTTCAATGTCGTTGCCGTTTAAAAAACTGATGTCATCATACCAAATTCCATCCACAACATATAATGGATTAGGATTACCATACACAGTTCCAACACCCCTGATTCTGATTTCGGGTGAGGAACCAGGTGCCCCGGCATTTGTAATTTGTACGCCTGCTACTTTACCCTGCAGAGCACTGATTGGACTGAACGAAGATTGCTTTGCTATTTCATTTCCTTTAATTTGGGTTACAGCACCGGTAACATCAATTTTTCTTTGCGTTCCGTAACCAACCACCACTACAGCATCCTGGATCTTAACCGAGATCTCCAGTGTCACATTAATAATTGCCTTACCTGCAACTGTCACTTCATAATTATCATATCCCACGTTACTAAAAACAAGTACTGCATCATCCGGAACTGTTATCGTGTAATTACCATTTGCATCTGTGATAGTACCTGTTCTTGTTCCTTTTACACTAACTGATACCCCGACCAATCCTTCGCCGGCTGTATTGGTAACCTTTCCCGTAACACGAATATCCTGTAAATCAGCAAGGCTTGCTTCATCAGAAACTTCTTTCAAAACCACGAGTTTATTATTCAGCACTTTATAGGTAAGACCTGTATTTTCAAGCAACTGATCCAGTACCTGGGTAACAGGAGCTTCTACTACATTAATGTCAACCTTTGGTTTATGTGCAATTAAATTTTCGTTGAATAAAAACCTGTAGTCAGTCTTCTTCTCGATAGTAATTAATGCCTTACGTAACTCAACCGATTTAAGATTAAGCGTAACATTATCCTGTGAATAACCAGAAGCAGATACATGCAAACAGGCTATCAGCAAACAGGCAATGGTCAATCTCATAATCCTTGTGAATTTTTTTAAAAAATGATCTTCAAGTAAAGCATATTGGTTTGTAATTTTATTCATACATTCAATTAAAAAGGTTAGATAATTTTAGCCTTTAGTTTCCAATTCAGAATTGTTTAACCTTAACGGGATCCCCGGAGCAACAGGGTCCCGTTTTTCATAATAGGTTTATGATGTATTAATCAGTATCAGCATAAGCAATCGTTTTTTTATTTAGTGATAATAATATTCTCGCCGTTGATCCTGTAATTAAATCTGAAACTTTCACGCAATGCATCAAGGGCCTGGGTTATTGTTTCATTAGTAAAACTTCCAAAGGGCCTTATTTCCGCCACTTCATCATCATTAAAACTTATATGCACACCGTACCATCTTTCCATCTTTAAAGCTACCTCTCTGAAAGTCTCATTTTCCTGGAAAATGAGTTTGTTCTCAACCCAGGAAGTTTCAACAATTGTACTATCCACATGATAATATGTTAATGGCTCTGTCAAAATAATGGGTTTGGATTTTTCAGCAGGAGTTTTTTCTGCTGCATCAAGAATATTATTTGCCACGCTCATTTTTTCATTAGGTTTCAGATAATGTTTTTCCTTGGGCCTGTTTTTTACAGTCACTTCCACACTACCCCTGATAAGGCTGGTTTCTGTATATGCATCATTTGGATAAGCTTTCACATTGAATTCAGTGCCCAAAACTTTTACATCTAAAACTTTTGTATGTATAACAAATGGATGAGCAGCATCCTTTACCACATTAAAAAATCCTTCCCCAACCAGATTTACTTCGCGTAAGTCTTTTCCAAAATCTTTGTCATAGGTAAGGTTGCTGATGGCATTTAGCCAAACAATGGAGCCATCCGGCAGTTGCACCTGTGTTTTTGACGCAGGTTTTGTAGTTACCTGGCTATAAAAAGTCTGCGATTTAGGAGTGTGTGCGGATGAAACAATACTAAACTTATAAATAAAAAAAATTAATAAAATAACTGAGACCACACCCGCCAAAAAAAACCATTTTCTGGTTTCCCGTTTTAAAGGATTGTTATTTCCTTTTTCCTCTTCAACCTGTGAGGCTGCATTAAATTCAATGCCTGCATCCCTGATTCGTTTAATATGATTTTGAAACGCTTTTTCCGTTTCATTATTTTTTTCGACCGGTAATGATTGATGAGCCAGAGAAGTCAGTGACCCGGCAATGTCTTTCAGATGAGGTTGATTCACCAGAAATTCTTCGAACTCCCGCAGCTCTGCTTCATTAGCTTCAGCAAAAACCTGTTTAGAAAGTAATTCCCAAAAACGATCAGCAATCATATAAACAATTAGCGTATCCCTTAAAGACAGTTTTTTTAGCGCTTACCCCTAATTAAAATTCAATTTTTTGAGAAAACATTTGAAAAGCGATCAAACTTGTGGTTAATGACGGTACCTATCTTTTTAAAGGCAAGAGACATTTGGTTTTCAATGGTTTTTACAGAGAGTTGCATAAGTTCTGCTACTTCCTTGTATTTGAGGCCTTCTTCTTTAACCAATTTAAAAATTAACCGGCAACGGGGAGGAAGTTCCTGAATAGCTTTTTGTATCTGGCTTATCGTTTCAGCAGATATCATTTTTTGCTCAGGATCGTGGTAAAGACTCTTAAATTCAAAAATTGTATCATTTATCTCCAGGCCATTTTTATTTTTCTGGCTGTGCAGCTGATTAAAGCATTTATTTTTTACTGCAGTAAAAAGATAGTAGGTAAGATTTTCTACCTTATCCAACTGATGCCGTTTTTCCCATATTTTTATGAAGACATCAGAGACAATCTCCTCAGATAATTCTTTTGATTTTATAATTGAAACCGCAAATGACACCAGAGACGGGTAAAACATCTGAAAAAGCTGTTTGTACGCATGTGTATCATCAAAGCAGGCTATAGCCTGTTGCAGCAATCGTATATTATCAGGCTTCCTCACAGAATTGCAGCGTAATGTAAATACTTTTTTATCAAAAACTACCTGAATTTTATCAATTCTTGGTTATTCGTGAGACAGTTATCAAAAAATGTATGCTGCTTTGCTCATCAATTTTTTATTGATACTGAGTTTTTTATTTTCGGATCAGCGACCAAATGAATGACAAAAAAGCCAAACATCACGCAGTTTCTTGCCTGACAACATTCATCTTTAACCAATCCCAGAGTTTTGGAAAAGCGATAGAAAACCATACCGTATAATGTGCTGGATCTTTTTCTAATTCAAGTTTTATTTCCTGCATTGTTTTAAAGCAATAGTCCTTCACTTCATCGGGGTTAATTTTTATTTCACCATCATATTTGCCTACAAACACATGATCAAATTCATTTTCGGTCAAATCATTTTCAAAATGAGTCTTGTATATAAAATCAAATATCTTTTGAAGCGGCGTCCTGAACCCTAACTCTTCCTGTAGTCTTCTTTCTGCAGCAATCTTTGTTTCTTCCCCGGGAATGGGATGGCTGCAACATGCATTGCTCCAAAGTCCGCCACTATGATATTTATGTAAGGCTCTTTGTTGCAGAAGCATTTCATTCCTGGAATTAAAAATAAAAACACTAAAGGCCCGATGCAAGACGCCTTTTCTGTGAGCTTCCATTTTTCCCAGGGAACCAAGAGGATTGTCATTTTCATCCACCCATATTACTTGCTGTTCACTCATTATGAAAATTACTATCTAGTACCTGCTGATCTGTTCTTTCAGGAGCTTGCGGGCAAAATGTATACGACTTTTAATGGTGCCAAGAGGTTCATGTAACTCCTCTGCAATTTCATGATACTTATATCCCTCGAAGTAAAGTAAAAAAGGAGTTTTGAATATTTCAGGCAATTGGTCAATCGCCTTATAAATTTCTTTTATCCGTAAATCAGTTTCGGCTGTATTTGATACAGAAGGCTGCTTATAATTGAGAAGATAATCATTCGGAGTATTATCAAAAATCGTTTGTTGTTTTACTTTACGGCGATAATCATTAATGAAAATATTCCGCATGATGGTAAACAACCATGCTTTTATATTAGTGCCTACATTATATTTTTCCTGGTTAGCAAGGGCTTTGTACAAAGTTTCCTGAAAAAGATCCTTGGCTGACTCCGTATCCTTTGTCAGGTTGACAGCAAATGGTTTTAAAAAATCTGCATTACTTATCAATAAATTATTGAATTCCAGGCTTGCCATACTAAAATTATTTAATAACAATCATCTAAGTTAATTTATAGCCGCCAAAAAAAACAAAACAATTGTTTAAACTTTAAATAAATTTCCACTTTAGAAAATGAACAATTTTGTTGCCAATAATAACCAGTCGAACTAACGGGATAAAAGGTTGACTAAAGTTCCTTGTTCAGGATTTTGGGGGATTCAAGTATTCGCTGAAGGGTGGAAGAATGGGCAGGGTTTTTTAATGCATTCAGGTGCTCAAAATGATGAAGATCGGTGCCAACGAGATCATAGTATTGATTATTGGAGAGATAGCGGGCAAGCTTCATTACTGAATTTCCGTAATACCCGCTCAGGGAAAGCATATTCAATTGAAAAAGATAACCAGCAGTTTTTAATTCATCATAAAAACTTTTATTGTATTCAAGATAAATATACCGTTCGGGGTGTGCTAAAACCGGCTGGTATCCCTGTATCTGCATTTCAAAAAGAACATTTTTTAATTCAAAGGGCTGACTTGCCATGGAAAATTCTACAAGGACCATTTTATTTCCAAAGGTCAGTAAAGGTTCTTTACGCTCTAATAATTCAGCCAAATGATCATCTATAAAATATTCTGCGGCTGCATATAATTCTATTTCTATTTGTTCTTCTTTTAATTTGTTCCTGACAGCTTCCAGTTTTTCAAGAATGACAGCACTCGTATTCTTATACATATCCCATAAAATATGAGGAGTGGTAATCAATTTTTTAAATCCCAGCTCTTTCAATCCCCTGATCAGGGTAATGGAAGTTTCCATATCAGGTGACCCATCATCAATTCCCGGGAGCAAATGCGAATGCATGTCTGCATTCAGCAAACTATAATCAATTTTTTTCAGATCGGTATTTCGCTTTTTAAAGAAAAGCATTTTTTATTTGAACTTTTTTGACAACAACTCCCTGTATAAGTTTGCCATATCTGTTATCAATCTTTCAATGCTGTATTTCTGTTGAACATTGTCAGCTCCTTTTTTCCCAAGACAATTTCTTAATTCATCATTTTCTACAAGTGCCAACAAGTTTTTCTGAAAGCCTGTTATGTCATCCACATCGGAAAGCAGGGCCGTTTCATTTTCTATCACCACATCCTGAATGCCTCCTACCCGTGTGGAAACGACCGGTTTATTTGCCGCCTGTGCTTCGATCAGGCTGACAGGGGTGCCTTCATTAAGTGAAGTAAGTGCAACAATATCCAAACCGGCATTTACAATATCAATATCACTTCTCCAGGAAGTAAAAATAATTGAACTATTTAAATTGGTATCGCCAAACGTTGTAACTGATAGCCCCAATTTTTTGGCTTTTTCCTCAATTTGTTTTCTTGTTTCTCCATCCCCGATTATAAAAGCCCTGATTTTTTTTTGCGTATTTTTTTTGACATAATCAATTCCGTCTATAAAAAGAGAATGATTTTTTACAGGCACAAGCCGCCCCACAATTCCAATAGCAATTTCATCGTCTTCCAGGTTAAATTCTTCTCTGAACTTTTTTCTTTTTTGTTCGCGGTTCTCCTGAAATCTCTTTAACTCAAAGCCGAGAGGTATGATTTTAAATTTATCTGTACCAGCAATTGTAAATTCTTCAACCAATTCTTTTTTTTGCTGGTTGCTGATAGCTATCAGAGCATCCGTTTTTTTGGCAAGCCATCTTTCGGTATTGATAATAATGCCTGTTTTCAATTTCCCAAAATAAGAATGAAACACATGGCCGTGATAAGTGTGCACAATTACCGGGACCTTTAATGAACTGGCTGCCAATCTGCCCACAGCACCGGGTTTTGCCGCATGCGTATGTACAATGTCGGGCTTAAAATCTTTAATAATTTTTTGTAACTGCTTGTATGCTTTGTAATCCCAATAAGGATGAATCGAACGACCCATGTCAGGTATTGATATGGTTTTTACTCCCATTTGCTCTGCCAGGAAAGATGCATCTTTTTCATGCTCTTCTTTTTCACCTACAATAAGCAATGTTTCAAATTCAGGAGCCAGATATTTGGTAAGATATAATACATTCAGCGTGGGACCGCCCACTATTAAACGATTATGAATACGCAGAATCCTGGGCATGAAAATAAATCAGGAATTAAAATAATTTTTCCACCAGCTTTGAAAAACGATCAATGCCCAAACTGTAGCATGGGTATCTCCCGGGTTTTTGGAAAATAATTTTGCTTTTAATTCTTTTACTGTGTTTACATTAAAAATTTTCTGTTCAGCCATAAACTCATCATTTAACAGATCACCTGTTATCAAAGAACGGAGCTCCTTCCTAAACCAATCCAGTAAAGGAATTTCAAATCCGTGTTTGGGGCGATTATATAATTCTGCAGGTAAATATTTTCTGAAGGCGTCCTGCACAATTTTTTTCTGCATGTTTTTATCGATCTTATAATTTGTGGGTAATGAGAAAGCAAACTCAACTACTTCATGATCTAAAAAAGGACTGCGCACCTCAAGACCATTTGCCATGCTCATCAGATCTACTTTCATCAGCATATCGCTCAGCAGGACCATCGAAACATCTGTAGCAAGAAAATCCTCTAATGAATCTCCTTTTTTTAAATGTCGAAGCAGGTTTTGCTTTTGGAGATTGAAAGCTGTTGAATCAATTTCTGACTGCTTGGCAGGTGTCAATAAATTGAATGCCTGCTTCTCCGTTAAAAATCCGGCCCATCTCCAGTATCTTTCTTTTTCATCCAGCGCTGCTCCTTCTGCAAAACGATTTAGCTGGCGAAATAAATTTGTGATCTTATTATTTCTTGATTGAGGAAGGATCTTCCAAATGGGTCCTCCTGCTTTTACCAGGAAATTTAAAAGATTCTTTTGCCGCAATCTTAATTCGGCCGCATGTTTATTATAACCTGCAAATACTTCATCTCCCCCGTCTCCTGAAAGAGCCACCGTAACATGCTTTCGTGTATGATAGCTTAAAATATATTCCGGTATGGCCGACGAATCAGCAAATGGTTCGTCGATATAGCAAAGAATATTATTAATATGTTCCAGGAAATCCTGGTTCGTTAAAGAAAACACTGTATGGTTCGTTTCATAGCGTTTAGCCACCAGGTTTGCATACTTCGTTTCATCAAAGAAAGGATTGTCTTTATAGCCAATAGAAAAAGTATTTACATGTTTCGTATATTGACTGGCCAGAGCAACCACAACAGAAGAATCAATACCGCCACTCAAAAAAGCACCCAGCGGAACGTCTGATATCAATCTTTTTTGAACAGATTCACTCATTAATTCTTCCAGCTTAGATTGGGCTTGTGGATATGTGACAGAAGTATCAACTTTCCATTTTAATTCATAGTATGGTTCGATCTCAAATTTCTTCTTGCTGATATATGCATAATGACCAGGTCCTAGTTTTTTTACGTTTTCTAAAATAGAAGAAGGTTGAGGTATGTAATTCAGTTGTAAATATTGAAAGAGCGAAGTATAGTTTATTCTCTTTGGTATATTGTAAGCCGTCAGGGCTTTTAATTCGGAAGCAAAAGCAAAATAATTTTCATTCCTGTAATAATGTATGGGCTTTTTTCCAAACCTGTCTCTTGCCAGAAACAATTCTTCCTGCATTTTATCATAAATGGCAAAAGCAAAAAATCCACTCAGTAAAGGGAGACAGTTTTCTTTCAATTTTATAAAAAGATGCAATAATACTTCCGTGTCTGATTGCGAGTGCCAATCACCTTTGTCCGGAAAATATTTTTCCCTTAATTCTTTGTAATTGAAAATCTCGCCATTGAAAATTATTGTATATCTCCCGGCCGGATCACTCATGGGTTGAGAAGCCTTATCTGAAGTATCAATGATACTTAAGCGGCGATGTCCCAGGGCGACCGGATCATTTATAAAAAAGGCTCCGCCATCAGGGCCCCTACTTACAATTTTATTGTTAGCCTCCCTTACTTTTGAGAGCCCCTCCCTTCCCTGTTCTGTAAAACTTAATATGCCTGTAATTCCACACATGCGGTAAAATCTACAAATTATGTTTTCTATTCAATAAAGGATCATAAAGAACGTTGAAAGCAGGTAACACTGGCTGTTTTCTTTAGGAAAAATCATTCTTTTTTGATTCTTTGCATGACAACAATATTCCTTTACTTTTGAAAATATGGGTGCTGGAAATATATCCATACTCGATTTTGTGCTATTACCTTTTGTACTGGCTATTGTATATGCAGTCGCTTATAAATTCCGTAATAGTAAATATTCATACAGGCATCCCTGGAGAAAATATTTTATTCCTGCTCTGACAGTAAAAATTTTTGGAGCCATATTCATTGGGCTTATTTATGCTTACTATTATAAAAATGGAGATACCTTCAATTATTTTACGCAGGCAAGAATCATTAACAGTGCGTTTGATGAATCATTTTTGAAATGGATAAACCTGCTTTTTCATCTTCCATCTAAGTACGATAATAACTATTACGGCTATATTTCTCAAATGTTCTGGTATTCAGATCCTGCCTCTTATACCGTTTGCTCCATTACCGCCTTTTTTGGCATTTTTACTTATAATACTTATTTACCCACGGCTATATTGTTTGCCTTTGTTTCCTTTACCGGTATATGGGCCCTATTCCGCACTTTTGCATCACTATATCCGCATCTCATCCGGCCGATCGCGATTGCCGTCCTATTTATACCCAGTGTATTTGTATGGGGATCGGGGATCTTTAAAGATACCATTTGCATTTTCGGCTTGGGATGGCTTACCTACGGTACATTTCGCTTTCTTATACAAAGAGATTTTAGTTTTGGCAATATCCTTTTATCCATTTTAAGTTTTATACTGATAGCAAAAATAAAACTGTATATCCTGTTAGGTTTTGTACCCGCACTGATGATTTGGGTATTGTCTATTTATACGCAAAAAATAAAAAATACGGCTTCCCGTCTATTGATAAAGATTTTTTTTGGAGTAACATTGACCGGAGGTTCTCTTTTTTTTATGCAATATTTCAGCAGCGAGCTTGGCCGATATTCCCTGGAAAATGTTGTGCAGACTTCTAATGTTACAAGAGGATGGATATCTTATGCTTCAGGTGACGAAGGTTCTGCGTATGACCTGGGAGGGTTCGATCCTACCCTTACCGGCATGATTTCCAAATTCCCGCTTGCTGTAAACGTAACTCTATTCAGGCCATACCTGTGGGAAGCAAAAAAAATTATTATGGCCTTTTCGGCTATTGAAGCTTTCCTGTTTCTGTTTCTTACTTTGAAAATTTTGTTTACGATCAAGCTAACGAAGGTCTGGAAAACGGTCAGTCATGACCCAACCATCCAATTCTGTTTTGTTTTCTCATTTATTTTTGCTTTTGCCGTGGGCATTTCATCTTATAATTTCGGAGCCCTGTCACGGTATAAAATTCCCTGTATGCCTTTTTATGCGCTGGGATTGATACTGATTTATTATAAAAACAATCCATTGAATAAACCAATGATCTCTTCATTTCTTAAGATCTGAAACCATTACTGCAAAAGAGATTTCAAATAATGTAAATAAAGATGCTTATTGGCCTCAACAGAATAATTCTCTACCACTGTTTTTCGACCTTCTTCACCCATTTTTTTTCTTAATTCAAAAGATTCTATTAACGAGGACAATTTTTCATACCATTCATCCTCTGAATCAGCTAAAAAACCATTTATTCCATCCTTAATGATCTCGGTATTGACACCTACCGGTGACATTATTGCAGGGATCGAAAGAGCCATATACTGAAGTCCTTTTAACCCACACTTACCTTTGGCCCATTCATCATCCGGCAAAGGCATAATACCAATATCCATTTCTTTAAGATCCATTACTTCTGTATCGCTTTTCCATGGTAATCCTTTTATCTCAAGAAGTTGGTTATAGTAAGATGGGTCCCCTATGACTTTAAAATATACTTTCGCACCGTATTTCCTTTTGATCCTGGCAAGTGCATTCAGCCTGTACTCAAAATGTTTGATGGTTGAGAAACTGCCAGTCCAACCGATGCAAATCGTGTCAGAATTACTTTTTACAACGGGTTGATACACTGACGTATCAATAGTAGTAGGAATAATTACTACATTCGAATTATATTGCCTTGCGTATTTTGCAAGATATTCATTGCCTGCAAACACGATATCCGCCAGTTTGATTATCCTTTTTGTTTTACCTGCATTTTTCAGAAAAGATAGTTTCTTATTCCCTTCGGACACTGTAGATATCCAGATACTGTCATCAAAATCAAAGATCATTTTGGCCTTGGACCCGGAGAATCTTTTTTCGAAAAAAGTCGATCCGGTCATCATGGCTTCCCTGAAGACAAAAATGATATCGTAATGATTCATCTTTATCCAATTAATGATTCTTATGCGGTTTACTTTAAGAAAAATCTTAAATTTCCCAAAATAGTTCCCCTTTGAATAAAAAAGATTATCGTCCTGTTCGTCCAGTAAAGGAGAAAAATCACATTCAAAACCATTTTGTTCAAGATAAGGGATGTACTGTTCAAAACGGAATTTTTGGCCGGGAGATCTGTCTTTGCGGTGGTTTACAACGAAAAGAATCTTTTTCTTCATTATTTTTTCTTTTGCCCTACAGCATGCCAGTATGGAGCTGAATTAGAAAACACAATCTCTTTCAATCCTGATCTCATCATCATTTCTTTGATCTGATCTCTACTAAAACGTTGTTCTAAAGGAGTTCCAAACCGATCTAAAGCATCATTTCGCATGATGTAAAAAGATTTATCATGATAATAGCTCAAAGGAATTCTTTTATACCATGAATTCTTAAATACTTTTTTTATACTCAGGGAAATCTTTGCAAAAGGCAAATAAATAAAAAAAGCAATCAGGTTACACACGATACGTTTAAGATTACCTTGCATTTTGGAAATAATTCTTCTTAGTATATTCACGAATTTGAAAAGCACTCTATAAAAAAGACCGCGATTATCGAGGTTATAATATAAATAAACCAGGAAATATCCTCCCGGTTTTAGCTTAGCCACACATGATTTCATGGCAGCCAACGTATCAGGGATATGATGTAAAACTCCAAGACTAAATACAAAATCAAAACTATTATCCGCAAAAGGAATATAATCTACACCGGCTTGCGTAACCCTTATGTTATTAATTTGATCCGTTAATTCAACTGCACTCAATACAGCTTCACTTGGATCTATGGCTTCGACAAATCTTACTTTCTCAGCAATGTATTTTGACCACCTGCCACTCCCGCATCCTACATCCAATACCAGGGAATCTTTATTAAGATGCCGTTCATTAATAATATTAAAATATTCATCACCTATTCTTTTTAATTCATCTGTATCAAACTCATGAAAACTTTTCCATTCTTCACTAAAAGAATTAACTGTTTTTGCATCAACATTAATATCATCACCCGTGATGAAGCTTTTTATTGTTTTATCCCTGAAAGGGATGCACTTTAAAGGCTGACTTAAATAACTCAGCATAAATCAACTTATTTCAAGCCAGACCGGTGGAAGCTTTTCGTTTATTTCTATATTGCTAAAACGGCTGCTTTGCCTTGCACCTGCTTTTTTTGCCCAGTTGGCCATCTTTTGTATTCCATCATGCAGTGATGTAAATGAACCATCATCAATATTAAATACCTGTTTCGCTTTTGAGTGATCTGAATAAGCATGAAGCACTTCATTCCTTGCAGGAAGATGTCGCAACTCTCCTTTCATTCCCATAACTTTCATTACAGTTTGCGCCAGTTCATTTACTGAATATTCTTTATCAGCGCCGATATTGAAAACCTGGTTGTAAGCAGCGGGAATGTTTACAGAGTTAGCGATATATGGCGCCACATCACTGATATAACTGAATGCACGTGTCTGTGTGCCATCTCCGAAAACAGTAAGCGGTTTATTTTGCATCAACTGGTTCATAAAAATACCGATCACGTTCCGGTAGCGATCGCCGATATTTTGATACTCGCCATAGACATTGTGCGGACGAAAGATCACATAATTCAAACCAAACATTTCATGAGCAGTTTTGAGATCCAGCTCGACTGCATATTTTGAAACACCATAAGGATCTTCCGGCTGGGGAATTGTAGACTCTAATAAAGGCACCTGGCCGGTTCCGTATACAGCAATGGAAGAAGTGAAGACAAAACATTTTACTTTATGCTTTACACTTTCATTGATAAGATTCACACTGCCGATCAGGTTATTGGTATAATTAAACCGGCGGATAAAATGGCTTAGTCCCTCGGCTGCATAAGCTGCAAGATGATATACATAATCGAACCGATGCTGATTGAAAAGCCCTTCCAGGAATTCGTGGTCAGTAACAGAAGCTTTCACAAAAACTGCGGAAGGATTGACATGGTCTTCAAAGCCTCCGCTCAGATCATCCAATGCTATTACTTCATGACCCATGGTTAATAACTGGTTTACTACATGTGCACCGATAAACCCGGCTGCACCTGTTACAAGTGATTTTGGCATTTGACAAATATAAATTGTAAAGAAAAATAAATATGGTTAAAAACAACCAAACAAAAATGCAAGGGAAGTCATTTTTTAATAAAAAATCCTTTTAAACTATCGCCTTTCCCGGTTAAAGTGAGTAATCCATTAACCGCTTGTTTAGCCAATTTGAGATATCTTTTGCTTTCCAGTTTTTTGCGCATAAGTTCATCCGAAGAAGAAATTGAAATGAGTCTTTCGTTGCTGTTTCCTTTACTTGTCTTGTACCTCGTGATGCTAACTCCCGTAGTCAATATTTTTTTATGACGAAACCCCGAAGACTGCAGGAGCTTTTTTAAAGTCTTTCGGGTATAGTAGCTTAGATGTTCCGGGTATCCGATAATATTCCATTGTTGTTTTAATAAGTTTCTCGATATTGAATTAAAGTTGGGCGTTGTCACATAAAACAGCCCGCCTGGCCTCAATAATTTTGAAATTTCTTTCATTTCCTCAACAGGATTATTGATGTGTTCAATTACTTCAAACGACGTGATCACATCGAAACTTATGTCCCCAAATTGATTTGCATCCAATTTTCCCTGCCGTACCTCAATTCCTTTTTCTTCGCATCTCTTTATCCCTTCGCCAGAATATTCTGTTCCATATACCTGCCACCCTCTGTTTTTTGCTTCCCGCAGAAAAAAACCAACGCCACAACCAACATCCAGCAAATAATTGGTTTTCCGATAAGTCTCAAACTGATCCAATAATTCATGATATCTTTTTATTGTAACCGGAGATAAATAAGGTTCCCTTGAATAAGAGTACTTTCCGTAATGTGCCAGTAATTCCATTTCGGTAGGGATTTTTTGCATAAATACAAAATCACATTGTCTGCATTTAACAAGACTAAACCTGTCATACCCATTCAGGGATCTAATATGGGGCGACCCACAAATCAGGCACTTGTCATGCATACTATCCATAATTTCCCGGGTAAAAGTCAATTGTTACTAAATCCATACAATGTTTTGCCATTCACTACCTCCACTACAAAAGGATCCTTTGCCTTCGTTACTATTTGTAGAAATGGAGTGCCGGGCCTATATTGAGTTATCGCAGTGCGTTTGGCTGTTTTTTTTGTTTTACTCAAAACAACCTTATTTTTTTCATCAGTCAACCGGCCATTGTACCTGTATGCATCAATATAATAATTATAATTACCCGCAAACATAAGAACAGGCTGCTGTGTGCTGAGCAACTGTATTTTAAGAGTACCAATGTTTTCTCCGTCCAGTAAAAATATCCGGTTCGGGATTTCAATTTCAAAATTTGAATTGGCATAAACCGAAACCTTATATCGCTTATTTTTTAAAAGACCTGAAAACCGGATATCCTGTCTTCCATTTTGCTTTTCTATTTCTTTATATTCAATAAAAAAACCCCGCTCATCGTAAAGAGCTACCACGGGAATTTTTTCCTGGTTTTTAAATGGCTCTGTAATTTCAATATCCAGGGAAATAATGCCATCGCTTCCAGATAGAACAGAACCTTCCATTTGAAGCTGGGCTCTGAATTTCACAGGATCATTCTCAAAAAATTTTTTATTTTTTGAGAATATGGAATCAATATTTTTCTCGTCAGACAAGGGATAGAGCACAGGAGTCTGCGATGAAAGGTTAAGTGGATTTGTTATCGTTTCCGGTAATGAAGACGGAAGCTTGTACCGAATGGCTTCATCCCAAAACTGTTTGTTTTTTAAAGCATCAGCGAGATTCCATTGCGTGGTTACATCTTTTTTAGTAGCAATGATTTTCCTTCTCACCAGGTTGTGGATCACTCCTGTATTGATGATCCTGTAATCATAAACGGACCAGATATATCTAAACAGGTTATCAACTCTTTCTTCAGCACCTGACTTTGATAAGTTGCTCACAGCATTATCTTCGAGAGCTGCGTATACTAATACAGCCTTTACTTCATCCAGCCTTTTTTGGACTGTCGGATCTTTTTCCAGGCTGTATGCTCGTTTTATTTCTTCCAAAGAAACCGGAACTTCGAAGCGTGTTTTGAAATTTATTCCCCACCGTTCAAGCATTGTAAATATAACTGGAGCGGCTTTCCCAAAATTCTCATCACAAAATTTTCTCAACATCCTCATTAAATCAGTTTCTTTAAACCAAATCATACGAGAAAAAAAATAAAATGCCAGCGCATTGTTGAATTTGCTGTAACCGGTTTCCAGCAAAAATCCTTTCAGATGAAGATCACTCCATAATTTATATTTCCCCGGTAATTTCTGGAGATAATTAAAAATTGGCAGATCAAGGCAGGCATCCGTGATGCACCAATAATCATATACACCTATATTGCCCGTCTTTTCTTTCCATTTGTTCAACAGTACCGCAGGCTCTGTTATATTCTGAAAGCGGTAGGGAGTCACCATAACAAAAACATTTGACTCAAGAGTAATTGAAGGGACAGCAGCATGCGTATTATAAGCAAACAAACTCACCCCACCATCCCGCCATTTTTTTTCAATGGCTTCTGCTGCCTTATTAGCCAGATAAAAATACCGGTCGCTGACCGTACCCATTTTTTTGCAGTTATCGCATTCGCAATCGCCATATCCATCTGCCGGTTCTACGCTTATCAGGTTTCTGTCGGGAAAATTTTCTTTCATTTTTTCAAACGCTTCCACTCTATCCTTCACAAACAGCTCTACAAGTTTGGAATTACTTATACACCATTTTACTGAAGCACTCCATTGCCTTCGGCCTTTTACCTCAGCCAGCATCATAGTATCCCCCAATAATTCTTTTTTATATTTATTATTAAAGGCCTCACCCATGTGACCATCAATTTTTTCCTCTGATGAATAAAGATTTTGCGATAGCCAATGATTCCAGTCTTTCTGAAAAAGATTATTGGGATCGACGGCAAGGTTTTTTCTGAATCCCCCGGTTGGGAACATAGCTCTGTTAGCGAAAGGAGGATAAATAGTTGTATCGATCTCCAGGAAAGGTGTTCTTAGATTTGGAATATGTGTCCATATGTCACCGGGCAAATAAAAACGAAAGCCCAATAGGTTCAAATAATAATAGACTCCATTCCGAAGACCATTAAAATGATTGGCAAAAATATCGAGAGTTTTTCCATTGCCTTTCAAAATAAAGCCCTCTTTCATTAAAGAAGTCTGTAAGTCAGAAATTGTTTTCAAATTTATGCATCCGGGGCGGGAGTTATTATGACCATCTAAATGAATATTTTTTTTGCATGCTCTTTCAAGATAATTACTTAATTCAATTGCAATTGATTTAGCAAGGGTATCCGTTCCATCATAACCAACAGTAATCTCACTCTGAGAGTTGGCCACGAAAAAACGGGTCATAAACAGAGCTAATAAAAAATATCTGTGAAAAATCAATACCACAGGCTGTTTTATAATAATAAAATACATGCCTATTTTAAAAGTTGGTCCAGGTAATTTATAGTATTGTGAATTCCCCTGTAGGCATAAGCCGTCTTCCTGCATTTCCCTCTTAAATAATCTTTATCCATGCTCATATAACTTATTACTTCTTTGCAAAATTTTTTATTGTCGCCGATTTCATTTACATCCTCAATCACTATTCCTACTTGTTCTTTTTTCGCAACTACATCATCATCACCCACCCCTTTGTTAATTATCACAGGCAAGCCATTCGCCCAATAATTAGCTGTTTTAATAGGACAACGGTAGCGTTGCGAATTCAGCGGAGGTAAAAACATGACACCAAAATCACCCATGGACAAATATCCTCCCAATTCCTCCAGCCTTACTGGTTCACAAATAATAAATGAATGAATCGGAAGAACCTCTAAAAAAGCCTTTTCGATCTCTTGACGGTCGTTACCTGTAATTACAAAAAATAAAGAACCACGCAAAAGCCCAAGAATAGAAGCATAAATAAAAGCCATTTCTTTGGCAGAATAATAAATACCACCAAACTTTCCGACATAGATAAAAACTATTTTTTTTTCGTCAATAGAAAACTTATTCCTAAATAGTTTTCTGCAATTTTCGTTCCATTTGAAATCATCTGTCTTTATTGATGTAGCCAAAAAAGAATATTTTTTTACGCGAAAATTATTTTTCTCCAGATCATTTAAATAATTATGAGTAGGTATTGCAATGTCTGCATTTGATTTTAATACCATATCCTCAAGCCATGCTGTTAAACGGTATTTCAAACTCTTTTCGTTCCAAATTCCAAATTCTACCATATATAAGCTATGAGGCTCCATATTCATAACAATTGCCTTCTTTCGGAAAAGAAGAGAAATTAAAACAGCCATAGTTCCCGAGGCAGAGGTAAATCCTATCACATATTTTATTCTGTGCTTTGTAATAATGGCCGTACATAAAGAGAGAAGAAGCAGAAAATCAAATATTTTTTTAAACACTAAAAAAACACCACCTGTGTGATACTTGAGGGGGTGCCAAAATATATCCGATTTTTTGAGTTGTTTTATTGTTTCCTTTTTTTGCGATGCTGACAGCCTATATTGGTTTTGTTCAAAAGTAATCAGGTAAACTTTTACTCTTTTACTGTGATGAATTTGATATTCTTTCAAATATTCTACAATTAACCCTTTGCTGATCGGATCATTATAACTATGATAAAGTGTAACTAATAAATCCATAGATTAAGCACCAAGGACATAAGAAAAAAAAGAAGGTAATAACTGAAATTGTTGAAACCGGAAAATCATCTTTAAACAAAGCAATGCTGATCGTTTTCTATAAACTCGCAACAAAGACGTGGGAATGTTCTGAAGTTTTAGTTTTTTATAAAGGAGGAAATAACTTTTGCAAAGCCTGTCAATTTGTTTCATCGAAGAGGAATGGCCCCGACGTACTTTAAGAATCATATCATTTGTATAGGCGTATAACCCGTCCTCTGCATGCTGGATATTAAAAAATAAATCTTCGGCATGTGAAAGATCCGGATCAAAGTGATATAATGTATTTTTCATGCGCCGAAACATCCAGGATATCCCCATAAAAACACTTCCATCCATTTTCATTAGTCTTTCTAAAGGTGGACCACTGAAGGATGGAAGAAATTCCCTATTTAACTTATTAAGATCTTCCGAGAAAAAACCAACTCTTCCGTCGACGAAATAAATATTTTCATCTTTTTCAAACAATCGCAACCGGCTAGAAATACTAACAGGCGTCAGTACATCATCAGCATCCAAAAAGCAAAAAAATTCACCCTGCATCATTTCAAGACCTCTATTACGAGCGGCACTCACTCCGGCGTTTTCCTGAAAAAAATACCGGATGCGGGGATCCTGAAAATTTTGAATAATGCTTTCCGTATTATCTGTACTTCCATCATTTATAATAATTAATTCCCAGTTTGGATAATCTTGCTGTATAACAGAAGAAATCGCCTGGTTAATATATTTTGCGGTGTTGTAAACGGGCATAATTACACTGACCATAGTTTCCACTAATGAACATTCCTATTGGATGGAAATTAAAAGAAGTATTGATGACTCAAATATAAGGTAACACTAATTATCACATAAAATATCGATAATCCTATTCCCAGTTTTACCATCCCAGAAATCCGGAATGCCCCCTTCTTTCCATTTTCCGGCCAGAATCTGTTTTAATGAACTTCTTAGTAAATCCATGTTGTCCCCAATTAAAATGTTGGTACCAATAGAAATCGTTTCGGGTCTTTCTGTGGTTGATCTTAACGTTAAACAAGGTACCCGCAAATAGGTTGTTTCCTCCTGGATACCTCCGGAGTCAGTAATAACGGCCTTTGCATTGGCCACCAAATACATAAACTCAAGGTAACGCAATGGTTCGATCAAAATGACCTGTTCGGGCAATTGGTAGTTTACGTGTTTTAATCTTTCCCGGGTGCGGGGATGAACGGGAAAAATTAGTTTCGTCGCTCCTATTGCATCAATAATGCTCTGTAACAAATAACACAATTCATCTGGCTTGTCAACATTTGAAGGGCGGTGCAAAGTCATCAATAAATAATCTTTTTCATTTATACCTTGTGCTGAAAGTATTTCGGGCCGCTTGAATCTCGATCGATTCCTGATTAATGAGTCAATCATAGTATTTCCAACTAAGTGAACCTTTTTTTCTTGTTTTCCCTCTTTTAATAAATTCTGATTTGCGAAAATGCTGGTTGTGAAGAAAATATTGGTAATTGCATCCGTAGCCAAACGGTTTATCTCTTCGGGCATATTCCAATCATCCGAACGTATACCCGCTTCCACATGAGCCACTTTTATACCAAGCTTCTTCGCTACTATTGAACATGCTAATGTAGAATTTACATCACCCACCACTATTACCCAATCTACCGGGTTTTTTATTAAATATTTTTCAAACCTAAGCATGATCTTGGCTGTTTGTTCGGAGTGACTTCCAGATCCCACTTCTAGGTTTATATCAGGTGAAGGTATTTGCAAATCTTCAAAAAATACGTCACTCAGTTTACTATCGTAGTGCTGACCTGTATGAACCAATTGATATACGATACAATCTTCTTTTTCCTGCTTTTCTTTTATTGCATGAATAAGCGAGGCAATTTTCATAAAATTAGGTCTGGCACCCGCCACTAATATTAATCGTAGCTTTTTTTTCATTCCTGGTTCGTTAGTTTTTCTAATATCCCTATAAATCTTTTACTCAGAATATCCATTCGAAATTCTTTTATAAAATCATAGTCAGGATGTAGGATATAATTGCCTTCTACTATTTTTTTTAAAGCTTCAATTCCTTGTTCCGGTTTATCGGGATCTATGATACACGCCATTCCACTATTTACCAGTAGTTCCTTTTGAGCTCCTTCACATACAATTGCAATAATTGGCTTTTTTAAACTCAAATATTCAAATGTTTTCCCGGCAATACTATAGTCTTTACCACCCATCACCTTAGCCGAAGTGAGTAATAACCAGTCGCATGATGCCTGGAATTTTATTGAATCTGCCTGGCTAATCGGACCAAGATGAGTTATCCGGTCAGTTAAGTCATTTTCTTTTGCCATTTTATCAAACCAATCGGGCTTTTGACCTGCAAAAACCAATTCAATCTTTGAAAATAAAGGAGGATATATTTTTTTGAATTGACTTAATATTTTAAAAAAATAAAGAGGGCTTCGATATCTCCAATCTTCTTTTCGCGCGACATATTGAAACCACTGATAAGGCTTTTTTTTATACCAGGGGATTTCTAATAATCTCTGTGTTTGGGGTTTATAGTAAAAACTTCCTACATAACCAATCTTTAACTTGTCAGGGCTTTCAATATCATGTTTCCCGGTTTCAATAAAATCATTAAATCCATTGGGTAAATAGTGAAATTTAGAAGCCGTCAAATGCGGATATAATTGAAGAAAATCTGCAATTGTTTGTTTTGAGGTTGCTATAATACAATCAGACAGTTCCAGTAATCTTCTTTCCTGTCGCTGAATATTTTTAAAATGTAAATAGCTGGCATAAGGGCTAATCACCCAAAAACTCCAGGCATCCCGCATGTCAGTAACTATGAGGACACGAGGATATTTTTTTTTTAACCAGACTACAAGCTTATTTAAGCTAAATGGTGGACAAGTTATATATATAGTTTGGGGATTAAACTTTTCAATCACTTCTGGAATCTTCCTTTTTATAGAATTCTTCCAACGACGCCAGTTAATGTCAGGCGCAGTGCCATATCCTTTTTGCAATACACTATCCCATAAATTAATGGCTCTTAGTGCTGTTCTAATAACAGGTATATCCGGATTTACTTTGTTTAAAAGACTTTTATCCAACTTTATACCATTCAATAAGCTTTCTGGTTCTATAGTCAAAACAACCGGATTCCATCCTTTTTTACTAAGCGCATTGGCCAATTTGTAAGGGCGATGAGAACCCCCTGAATTAATAGGGGGGAATTCAAAAGCAACAAAAAGAATTGATTTATCTGGCATGAAGTTGCACAAGACATTGCTTTATCCTGTGTGAACTAAGTAAAGCAAAAGGTATTAGCTAAATAAGAACTTTCTCAACTAATGTCAACAATTTATCCCTTGTTTTTGCATGATATATGCTTGCTCCAGATAATTTTGGAAAAATTGTTTCAAACTCTTTCAGATAGTGCTCATGTCCTTTAACAGAGTAAATAATATTAATACCTCCGAAATAGCTGGCAAGCGTTGCTGTACCCCCATGTACAGAAATGAACCGGTCTGAGTTGGCATATACCATTAATTGGAACCTATTGAAATCCGCTATTGTTTCTTTATTGACTTCAAAAAGATCTTCCATCAGAATTACCTTTCCAAAAAAAATTTTTCTGATCCAATCATGTTCATTTAAATCTAATACCTCACTAACATCGTTAACAATCTGATGAGCTAACGGCCTGTTATAAAGAATCTGGTACTTTTCTGCCAATAAATTGAAAAGTTCTTCCAACACAGGAAGATCAAAAAAAGAAAAGAGTTTATTTTGCCATTCAGTATTATACCTGTTTGCAATAACTAATATTGGTTTGGGATAAATAAAAATATTGTTCTTATAAATTTCTTTAAACGGTGGAGGAAACCATTTTCCAAAATTAAATTTCAAGCCATGAGCATTATTCGGAAAATTTGTGTTTAAAATTTCTTGCCAATTCCTCTTTTCAAAAACTTCCTCATGATTGGGAGAAAAGAAATACAGAGACTGCGTACTTTTAGCGGCTATTGTTTTTTTTAAAGTACCATTCTTATGATGCCAGTAAGCAAAAGGTATAATAAACAGTAATTCCTGTTGAAATTCACCATTGTATTGAATGATCTTATATGGTTTTTTGACTATGTAGTCCTTCCACCAAAATTTCAATTGTTTTAGTTTACCAATATAGTAGAATCGAATATAATAACGATAGTGCGAGGGAACGGAAGGATAACGCAGTAAAATATAAAATGTCAAAAATTTACTTGCAATCCTTTTCACCTATAAATCGTTTTTTTGAACCAGGAAAAATCCCGGTTTAATAAACCCTTTAACTCCTGGTCATAAAGAACATAATGATTATATAACTCCTTTTTCAAACGGTCATTTAACTGTGCTTTATAATTTCCTTTATTATCCCAGAACATTTCATTTTCTTTATCCAGTTGACCTAAATTAAAATGATTGAGACCCAGGAAATCACAGATGTTGTTGATGATATTTTGCGGATTATTTTGCAGATCCGTATTTTCCAAGATAAAAAAGGAAGAAGGATCAAAATACTTAAAATAATTTTTTATCTGTTTTGCATAATATCCTTTCCTTATGTAATTTCGAAAATCGTCTTTATCTGTGATGGCATTCAGTTCTTCATGAACTGCAGTACCAAAATCTCTTTCATCATATAACCATTGATATTTTGGATTATCCTTAAACAAAAAATGATGCATATTCCAGGCAGAAAAAGCACGGGATACCGGATCACGTAAAACAATTATAAACTTGCAATTGGGTATATATTCAAAAATCCTTTGTGCACATTTTGTACAAGGTAAATAGTCAGGAGTAGCTTCAAAAGTTAGTTGCCCTTTTTTTATAAAAAGAGGGAGTTCAAAATTTTTGTAAAACTGTACATATCCTTTTGTATAATTGTTTTCCTGGTCAAAAAAATGTGCTTCTTTAAAAGCTGGCCGAACAATTTGGGGGTGTTGAGATAAGATACTGTAAAGTAAAGTAGTTCCCCCTTTTTGAACCCCGGGTATTAAAAAGGCGGGTTTTGAAAAATAACCAAAACGCACAAGTGCCTTTTTTGCTTCATGGCGCATTTTCTGATATACATTCACAGTAAAATCTAATATTGCTCAAGAGTAGGTTAAAGTTCTTCTCATTCAGTAATCATAAAACGATGATATACTTTATAATGATCAAGTACAGCCTTAAATTTAGTTATCACCTGCGTAAATTCTATAGCTTGATAGTTAATTCCAAAGGACGACCTATTTGTTTTTTGAATTGTGAAAAAAATGGTCCCATACATCGAGACTAATTTGAGTAATTTTTTGTAATTCTTCATTATATGGCTTAAAATACTGGTATAGATATTCTTTCATTTCAGATGAAATAGACGCTGGCTTTTTTGTTGACTTGTTCATTTTAATTAAAAAATTTCCAATACCTGTAAACACTTTATAAGGCAGTATAAGCTTTGCAACTCTTTTGAATGGATTGTTATTTTTCCTAAGGCTTATCAGGATCTTTGTAAATAACCGGGATCTTGATTTTTTCGTCACATTGTGTACCTGCTCTATACTCGGGGCAAAAGATGTATCAATTTTCATCCATTCAAAAATTTCTTTACAAATGGATAGTGGATCGGTTTTGAATTCTTCGAACAAAATAATTTTTACCTGCCCGTTTGGGAAATATTTATAAATAACTTTTAAATGTTCCGAGTATAGCCCCAAACGAATAAAAAGCCTATACATTACATCGTTAAAATTTTGAGTGTCTATAATAGTTTTAAGTTCGGAAAAATCTCTTTTTAACCATCCATTGAATTTCTCCATTAAATAAGAAGAATGAGCCCTCGCTACCGGTTCTCTTACTACAAATACCAGTTTACATTCCGGATTATGATCATATAGTCTTTTTAAAGCTTTTTCACTGGCATAAATAGCAGCACTTTTCGCAACAACAATTTTTGCATTTTTTATATCTCCTTCGGTAAAATGTTTAAGAAACTCTTGTTCATATCCGTTTGCATAGATTTTATCGTCCTTGAAAAAAGCAAATTCCAGTTGAGGGTGGCCAAGTATTTCCGGGTGTTCGTTAAGATAATTTTTAAGTGATGTTGTACCGGCTTTCTGTGCACCAATGACCATTAAATCAATATTTCTCATCAGAAGTAGATTGATTAAAAACTTGAACGGAACTATAACCTCTGCTGTTCTTTCGATTCATTTTTCCTGGCTGAAAAGGTGTGCCATTGTATTTACTGCGTGCCAAATTGCAAAAAGCCTTTTCGCTTTAATTTTTTAATTACGGAAGTAATTAATTCAATAAACTCTCTTGCGACCGCCAATTTAAAAATGAACGTTACACCAAAAAAAAGAAAAACAAATAGCAGTCCATTTACTAAAAGCCTGATAAAATCTGAATTGATAAAATGAAAATACTCTAACGCCCAAATTATTGAACCCGAAAACAAGGCAGATAATAAAACAGGAAAGATTTGTCTAAGCTGGTGCCACAGACTCAGATGTAATTCTTTTCCCGCAAAGAACGCATTCAATAAAAAGGAAATAAAAAAATAAACTATTTCGAGGTAAATCAGGGCATACATTCCATAACGATAGACAATAAAAATAGCTCCGCTCAAAACTATTCTTTTGATCAGTTCCAGCCGAAACAGGAGAGGAGCTTTTCCTCTTGCATTCAGAATATTGCCATTGTAAAAATTAAAGGGTTGAACAATACCTGCAATGCACAACAGTTGAAAATAGGGCACAGCAGGCACCCATTTTTCTGTAAATAAAAAACGGAACAGGGGCTCGCCCATAATAATAAGAAAGACAAATAAAGGAGCTATTATAAAAAAGACCTGTTGCGTTATTTTAATATAAGCTGTACGGAGGCGGCTTATATCATCCTGCAATCGTGAAAACAAAGGAAAGGTAACTTTTGAAAGAGCATTGGCAAAAGTTTCTACCGGCATTTGTTTGACGCTATTAGCTCTTGAATAATAACCCAACTGGGCTGGCGAATACACTTTAGCAACAACAAAATTGAAAATATTCTGAAAAAGCACTTTTATCAATTGCGATCCCATAAGGTTACTGCCATAATGGAAATGTTTCCTAAATATTTTTTTGTCAAAAACCAATTCAGGCCTCCAGTTAGAGCGCACCCATAACTGAACTGTCAAAAAAAAAGCTGTGGCTAATTGTGATCCGGCGATACTCCAGACATGGTAACCTGACAATGCCATAATAATACCGGTAGCACCCCCCGCCAGCACAGACGGAATCTGTATCGTAAGATGCTTCTTAAAATTGAATTCCAGCACCAGTTTGGTGATCTGGATAATAGCAAGCGAACGGACCACAATAACAAGACCCAAAATTCTAAAGAGATTGGTAAGCAAAGGGATCTTAAAAAAAGCAGAAATAAAAGGGGCCGAAAAAAATAAAATAATATAAGATGTGATGCTTACCAGAAAATTACTTAAAAAGACAACAGAATAATCAACTGGTTGCGGATTTTTTGTACGAATTAATGAATTTGCCAGCCCACCATCTATAAGCACCTGGGCAATCGTAATAAAGACCATTGCGATACCAACTATCCCAAAATCCTTTGGCAACAGTAGTCTTGCCAGGACTATTGAGACCAGGAAGTTCACGAACTGAATGCCGAAGCGTTCGGCTGTTATCCAAAACACTCCTGATATAGCAGAGTCTTTAAGATTGCTCATATTCCTGGTTCAGGCAAAATACATTGAAGTTTTTTATTCCGGGCAGAACTTTATGCGGAACGGGGATTGAATAACTTATAAAAAATTTCATGATGATGATTCAGACCCGGTAATAAAACAAAATAAAAACTATCGAGATAACCGAATATAAAAGTGTAAAAGGTAAACCGACCTTTAAAAAGTCCCTGAACTTATAACCTCCCGGCCCATAGATCATAAGATTAGTTTGGTAACTGAAAGGGGCATGAAAAGATGCCGAAGCCGCAAAAGCTATGGCTACAAACAAAGCAGTAATACTAATACCAGGTAAATTAATTCCAATAGCATAAGCGATCGGAAAAACAATAGACACGGCAGCAATATGAGTAATAAATGAAGTCAGTATTAATGTAACCAGATATATGCCGGTTACAATCCCCATATTACCGAGTCCTCTGAACAGTTCTATAAAGTTATTGGCAAGTATATTGGCAGCCCCGCTTCGAATGATTGCGGTGCTGAAGGCGAGCGATGAAACAAGGATGATCAGAAGATCTATGTCAAACTGCTTCTTTATTTCAGAAATACTCAATAACCGCAACACAACCATCGCTGCTGTCAGAATGGTTAAAGCCAAAAAAAGATTCAGCAGGCCCATGATAAGACCCGAAAGCAATAACAACAGGATAACCACAAATGATGTCCGGGCAACCGGCCTTGATTCTACAGGCCGTGAAATAACCGAGACGAGGTATAAATCAGGTTTGGAACTGAGAAGCTTTGTAAAGTTCCTTCCTGCAGAGATCAATAACAAATCGCCTGCCTTCATTTCGATTTCCCCGATCTTACCTCTTAGCTTTTCTCCTTTTCGGTGAATGGCCACTACGGCAGCATCATAGTTTTCCCTGAATGCTATTTGCTTTAAGGTTTTCCCAATCAATGCCGAGTTAATGGGAATGACGGTTTCAATCAAATTAAGTCCTTTATGAGAAGTCGTGCTGCTATTAGGTTGAGGAAGAGAAAATTCGTCACCTCTTTCAAGCAACTCCATGATATTTTGTGTTTCTCCTGCAAAAAAAAGTGAATCTCCGTCCTGCAGTATCTCTTCAGGATGAACAGGGGTAATCAACCTGCCTCCCCGGACAATTTCGAATAAATAGATACCGGTGAGGTTTCTTAAATTGGCGTTGATAACAGATTTGCCAATAATAGATGACCCGGTTCTTACTCTTGTTTCTATAAGATATTCCCTTGATTGCCGGGTTACAGACTTCATAGGGTCTATACGGTCGGGAAGTAATTTGTACCCAAAAAAATACAGGAAAAGAATACCTCCGACACTAACCATAATGCCTGGAAAAAAAAAATCTTCCAAACCAAGAGGTGTTTGATTTTTAGACTCAATAAGGCCGTTTAAAACCAGGTTAGTAGAGGTGCCGATCACCGTGATCATACCACCGGTAATCGCAGCGTAAGATAAAGGGATGAGCAGTTTACTGCGGGAGACTCCGTTTCGCCGTGACCATTGATAAACATAAGGCATCAGCATCGCCACGATCGGGGTGTTATTCAAAAAAGCGGATAATGCTGCAACCGCGGTGGTCATCCTCAGCATAAACGTTTTGGGATTTTTTGTGTTCCCGAATAACCAGTCAAGCCAGCTGATAATATTAAAATGATCCCGGACGCCGGCCGTAATAAAAATTAATAAAAAGATCGACAGTATGGATTCATTAGAAATAGCAGTCGAAAAATCTTTTGTATTGATAATACCGGTCAAAAGAAAAATCAATACAACCGAGAAAAAGATAAAAGCAGGTCGTATTTTTTCAAAAAAAAGGAGGATAACCAATAGCAGCGTAACCCCTAATACAATGATTTGCTGAACCGGTTGAGAAAGTTGAAGCATTTATCTTGTAACTAAAAAAAATGGATTCAAAAGATCTTCTTTATTATACTGTAAAGATTCATCCCGATCGTGATACAAAACCCTGGCTCCCGCAGCTTCCACAATAGCATGCGCCGCTGCCGTATCCCATTCCATGGTAGGTCCGAAACGCGGATAACAATCTGCTTTCCCTTCTGCTACGAGCATAAACTTAAGCGAGCTTCCAATAGTTTGCAATGAAGCACCGGGAAACTGTTGTATATATTCTTCGGTTTCTTTAGTTAAATGTGATTTACTGGCCACAATGGTTTGCACCCTTTTCGGCGATCCTATTATATAAATTTGCTCAATCGGATTGTTGTTTTGTTGTTTCCAGGCGCTGCCTTCAAAATCGCTCCAGTATAATAGTCCAAGTGCAGGTGCATATACAACTCCAATCACAGGAACCTGGTCTTTGATCAACGCAATGTTTACTGTGAATTCCTGGGTGCGTTTAATAAATTCTTTAGTGCCATCCAAAGGATCGACCAGCCAAAAATAGTCCCAATGCCTTCGCTCTTCATAAGGTATCATTTTACCCTCTTCAGAAAGAATGGGAAGACCGGTTGAAGCTAATTTTTTTTGAATAATCTCGTGTGCTGTTTTATCTGCAACGGTCAATGGTGTCTGGTCGCTTTTATATTCGATGGAAAAGTCCATGGAATTATATACCTGCATAATAACAGCTCCGGCCTCAAGGGCTGCGTCTTTAGCCATCGATACCCAGGCTGATTTTTCTTTTATACCTGATTGCAACATGAATATTTATTACTTCATTGTTTCACTCCACCCGATCTATGCGCTCAACACCTGGAGTTTAGCTTCTACGTGGTGAATGATCTTTGCAAGAGATTCCCCGATGGCCTCATTATTTGTATGAATGACCAGGTCGGGATTTTCGGGTATCTCGTAGGGCGAATCAATTCCCGTAAAATCCGGGATCAACCCTTTTCTTGCTTTTTCGTAGAGTCCCTTGGCATCACGTTGCTCGCATACCTCCAAAGGACAGTCAATAAAAATTTCCGTAAAACGATCCTTGCCTACTATCTGTCTCACCGTGTCACGATCGGCATGGAAAGGAGAAATAAAAGCTGAAAGGATGATAAGCCCTGCATCAAGCATCAGTTTGGATACTTCCCCAATTCGCCTGATGTTTTCCGTGCGGTCAGCGGAAGAAAATCCAAGGTCCTGGTTGATCCCTTTCCGGATATTGTCACCGTCCAGCAAATACACTTTAAATCCTGCTTCAAACAAATAATGCTCAAGCCCTGTAGCCAAAGTGGATTTCCCTGAACCTGATAAACCTGTGAACCAGATCAGTTTTGGTTCCTGCTGTAGTCTTTCTTTTCGTTTTTCGTAAGATATTTTAGAGTTTACTGAAAAAAGATATTTCATAAAAGACATATTAAATTGTCTAGCTTAAATTAAAAAAAATCGCTTATCAATTTATATTTGAATTCTCATGTTGAGAATAATAAATTCCGAACTCCTGAAGTTTGGTGTTTGGTATTACAATATATTCACAACTATTCAAATCTGAATGAATTCCAATTTCATCAATCTTCCTGATGTCAATTAAAACATCGTTTTTCTTTATTACTCTGTGCAGACAATATTTCCATTTCTTAAACAGGTTTTGAATTTCATGCTGTCTTTCGAGTCTCTTAGTATTTTCAGTTTTGTATACAGGAAGGATTTCCATTAAAATTATAGGTTCCGAATTTATAATCTCAACTTCGAAACTTCTAAGCACTTCCAATTCTGCGCCCTCAACATCAATTTTAATAATTGAAATTTTATTAAATCCAATGCTTGGCTTTAGGCTCTCAATGCTATAAACGGGTATATATTGCTTCCTTTCAATTTTGCTTACAGGTCGGAATTCTTCTAAAATTGAAGCACTACTATCAATGGAACTCTTACTATAAAAGTTTAGTTTCCCCAAATACGTCCCTGAAGAAATACCTACTGGAATAAGCTGAGTGTTTTGAAAATTATTTTCCTTAATTAATTCGTTGACATAATAAATACAATTAGGGTTGGGTTCAAAACCGATGTATTCAATCTGGCTGCTGACACTTCTCAATTTTAGAAGAGTCTGCCCAATATTTACACCAACATCAACAAAAATACCATTTGAGAGCGGCATTAATGTTTGGAAAACTTTGATCATCCACTGCTCGCCCATAAATATATTTGAGAATCCCAGTTTTCCTAGAATTGGAATTAAAAATTGGCGTTGATTTAATGTAATAGTTGTCTTTAAATTTAGCTTGTCAAGTAAAGACAACTTGTTTAAAATCCTTAAAACAAATTTTGGCACAACGTTAAAGTTTGAAACAGGATACCTGCTTTTGCAAAGAGCTAAAGGTTATAGGTCATAGTCACTTAAAATAATTACACCGACTGACTAAAAAAGATCTTTACTGATATGTTGCACCCTGAAGAAATGCTTGCCGGTAAACAGATCGAATGCCCTCGAGAAGGTCGATTTTCGGTTTCCATCCCAAATCGGTTAATTTCGAGACATCTAACAATTTTTGAAGGGTGCCATCTGGTTTTGAAGTGTCCCAAACAATTTTTCCGCTGAATCCTGTGATATCTTTTATCACCGTGGCCAATTCAGCAATACTTAAATCTTTTCCCACACCTATATTGATAATTCCAGGTTCGTTGTAGTTCTTCATCAGAAAGATGCATGCATCTGCCATATCATCGGCATGCAAAAATTCGCGCCGTGGCTTTCCGGAGCCCCAGACGGTCACCTCGAAAGCACCATTTGTTTTCGCTTCGTGAAATTTTCGAAGAAGTGCGGGAAGAACATGGCTATTACTCAGATCATAATTATCATTGGGACCATACAAGTTGGTAGGCATAACGGAAATAAAATTACATCCGTACTGAGACCTGTAAGCATCACACATTTTTATACCGGCTATCTTGGCAATAGCATAGGGTTCATTTGTTGGCTCAAGAAGCCCTGTCAGTAAATATTCTTCCTTTAATGGTTGCGGGGCCAACTTGGGATAGATGCACGAAGATCCCAAAAACAATAATTTCTTTACACCATGCAGATATGACTGGTGAATCACATTGTTCTGGATCATCAGGTTGTCATAGAGAAATTCAGCACGATAAGTATTGTTAGCTAAAATTCCACCCACTTTTGCTGCCGCTAGAAAAACATAATCGGGCTTTTCACCGGCAAAGAAATCAGCAACTGCTTTTTGATCTCTCAAGTCAAGTTCTTTTGACGTGCGAAAAACAAAATTCCCGTATCCTTCTCGCTGAAGACGTCTCAAGATTGCACTACCCACCATTCCCCGGTGGCCAGCTATATAAATTTTACTATCCTTTTCCATTACTCAAATTGTCGCAGGATATTAAAGCCTGCTTCTTTTAAAATTTTATTTTTTTGAAACAATTGCAGATCTGCAGCCACCATTTCTTTAATCATTGAGGCCAGCGTATATTTTGGTTTCCACCCCAGCCTGGTCATTGCTTTGGTAGGATCACCAATTAATAAGTCAACTTCAGTGGGCCGAAAATAAGTGGTATCAATACAAACCACTTCTTTACCAACAGGAAAGCATACAGGATCTGAAGAAGATTTTACCCTTCCTTTTTCATCTATTCCGCTTCCTGAAAATTCGAGTTCTACCCCCACTTCGGAAAAAGCCATACTGATAAAATCCTTTACTGAAGTTGTAACACCCGTAGCAATGACAAAATCTTCAGGTTCGTCTTGCTGAAGTATCAAATACATAGCCTCTATATAATCTTTTGCATGACCCCAGTCTCGTTTTGCATTCAGGTTACCGATATAAAGTTTATCCTGCAGACCCAAAGTCATCTGAGCCACCGACCGGGTTATTTTACGACTTACAAAAGTTTCACCACGCAGAGGGCTTTCATGATTAAACAAAATTCCATTACAGGCAAATAGATTATACGCTTCACGATAATTAACTGTTATCCAGTAGGCATACAATTTAGCAACTCCATAAGGGCTTCGTGGGTAAAAAGGAGTCTTTTCACTTTGAGGTACCTCCTGGACCAAGCCATATAATTCTGAAGTAGAAGCCTGGTAAATTTTTGTTTTTTTAGACAGTCCCAGCAAACGCACTGCTTCCAGGATTCTTAATGTGCCTAAGCCGTCTGTGTTACCTGTATATTCTGCCGTATCAAAGCTTACTTTTACATGGCTCATTGCCCCAAGATTATAAATCTCATCCGGTTGTACTTCCTGGATGATCCGGATAAGATTCGTACTATCTGAAAGATCACCAAAATGCAGAATGAAATTTTTATTTTTTTCATGAGGGTCCTGGTACAGATGATTTATTCTTTCCGTATTAAATAAAGAGGAACGCCTTTTTATACCATGTACTATATACCCTTTATTTAAAAGAAATTCTGAAAGATAAGCACCATCCTGACCTGTGACCCCGGTGATTAGAGCTACTTTAGGCATATTTTATTTTTAAAAAAATTAATTTCTTATCAATTTGTATTCTACAAAAAATTTAACAGGGGCAATCTGCACTCCACTATAACTTTATTTTTTGTTTCTTATAGCATGTACAAGCTCAATTGATTTCAGAGCTTCGGAAATGGGAAAACCGTTTCCCTTCAGAATTTCTTCATAAGAACGTGTATGTAACTCCGTAAATCCCTCGCTAAATTCAAACTCATCATCATCAATTGAAAGAGACCGAAAAGTTCTTTTTCCAGCTTTTTTTGCGTCATCAGGTAAAGTGTTTGGATCGATACTAAGAAACCAATTGACATTAGCTTTTTCCAATTCAAGTTTGCCTGATGCGGTTTCACTCGTATGCTGATGCACTTCATTTGATTTTACATCTCCAAATATCCAAAGTAACATATCGAAAAAATGTATCCCTATATTGGTCGCAATACCACCGCTTTTTTGAATGTCGCCCTTCCAACTGACGTGGTACCAATGACCCCGGGAAGTAATATACCTGAGATCAATATTATATTTTTTGCCTGCAGTAGCTTTTTGAACCTTTTCGCGTAAGCCTATGATGGCAGGATGCAACCGCAGTTGGAGAATAGTGAATATTTTGTTTCCCGTTTCTTTTTCTATTTCTGTAAGAGGGTCTACATTCCACGGATTAAGTACAAGAGGTTTCTCGCAAATTACATCTGCACCTATACGAAGGCCAAAACGAATATGAGCATCATGCAAATAATTAGGAGAACAGACGGTAACGTAATCAGTGCGAAAACCTAATCTCTTTAATTTTTCTATATGCCGATCAAATCTTTCAAATTCAGTGAAAAACTCAGTCTCGGGGAAATAACTATCTAATATTCCCACAGAGTCATGTTTATCAAGAGCTGCAATCAATTTGTTTCCTGTCTCTTTAATTGCTTTCATATGTCTTGGAGCTATATAACCCCCTGCCCCGATCAATGCAAAACTTTTCATTAGCGGTTGATTTTTCTCACAACGTTATTTTGTAAAATATATTTTCCCCCACTTTCTTCACAATTTGCCAGTCCCTCTTCATTAAAATGCAAACGATGACCATATTCACTCATCCAACCAATTTGTTTTCCGGGATTACCTACTACTAATGCGTAAGGAAGCACAGGTTTGGTTATAACTGCCCCCGCACCGATAAACGCATATTCACCAATTTCATTTCCACAAACAATCGTAGCATTCGCCCCAATGCTGGCGCCTTTTCTGACATAAGTTTTCATATACTCATGTTTGCGGCTTACAGCACTGCGAGGATTAATGACATTCGTAAATACCATGGAGGGACCCAGAAAAACATCATCTTCGCAAATCACTCCTTCATAAATAGAAACGTTATTTTGTACCCGAACATTTTTGCCCAGAACAACTTTAGGAGATACTACAACATTTTGACCAATGTTAGATCCTTCGCCAATTTTGCAACCAGTCATTATGTGACTGAAATGCCAGATCTTAACTCCTTCACCGATCTCGCAGCCTGGATCAATAATAGCGGTAGAGTGTGCAAAATAGTTCATACGTCTTTTACTAAATTCTTTAAATATAATCCGTAACCACTTTTGTCTAGCTGGACTGAAATATTTAAAAGTTGTTGCTTGTTGATGTATCCCATGCGATATGCAATTTCTTCAATACATCCAATTTTTGTGTCTTGTCTTTTTTCGATCACTCGCACAAATTCACCTGCATCGCTTAATGAATCAAATGTACCGGTATCCAGCCAGGCAGTACCACGATCAAGAATGGCGACATTTAATTTTCCTTTCTTTAAATATTCCTTATTTACATCAGTTATTTCATATTCACCCCTTGCGGAAGGTTTTAAATTTTTGGTTATCTCCACTACTTCATTATCATAAAAATAAAGTCCGGGCACAACAAAATTTGATTTTGGCTGTTTAGGTTTTTCCTCAATTGAAATGGCTTTCATATCTGAATTAAATTCCACTACACCATAACGTTCGGGATCTGAAACTTTATAGGCAAATACATATCCGCCTTCCAGATCGTTCAATTTTTGTAATTGCCTCCCAAGACCTGTACCATAAAAAATATTGTCACCCAGTATGAGAGCTACTTTTTCATTGCCGATAAATTTCTCTCCTATCACAAATGCCTGTGCCAAACCATTCGGTATTTCCTGTGCAGCGTATTCAAAATGGCAACCTACCTGGCTACCATCATTTAATAATCTTTTGAATTGAGCATTATCTTCAGGAGTAGTAATTATTAAAATTTCCGTGATACCTGCCATCATTAAAACAGAAAGCGGGTAATAGATCATTGGTTTATCATAAATAGGCATCAACTGTTTTGAAATTGCCTTTGTAATTGGATACAGTCTTGTACCAGATCCGCCAGCAAGAATAATTCCTTTCATTTACGAGGTTGAGATTTAGGCTGAGGTTGAGAATAAAACATGTTTTATCTCAGTCCTTTTATTATTTTATTGATTGCCCCGATTACTTTGAATAGCTTTTCATTGACAGGGCTAATTTGCAAATGAGTAAAATAACCAACAGTTTTTGCACTAAGTAAATGACTTTGAACTTCAAAACTGCTGCCCCTGGAAAATAAATAAAAATTTATTTTATCTTTTTTGTGACCTCTTCCAAAACCTTCTGCAATGTTGCCAGTAATACTGATTGCTGCATCCCGCAATTGACTGCATAAGGCATAGTCTTCCCGTTTAGGTAATAATTCTGTAAGTTTATAAATGTCTCCTACTATTTCATCCGCCAATTGCCAAACGGGCATTTCAGTAAAATGGTTATATGGCATAAAGATTAGTTCTCTCAACCTTTGTCTTAGACTTTACCTCAACCTCTTTCTGCATATTGTTCTTTATAATAATTCTGGTATTCACCTGAAGTAACATGTTTCAGCCATTCCTGGTTTTGTAAATACCAATCAATTGTTTGGCTCAAACCTTCTTCGAAAGTTACTGAGGGTTTCCATCCTAATTCTTTATTGATCCTTGTTGCATCAATAGCGTATCTTCTGTCATGGCCAGGTCTGTCTTTTACATATGTTATCAGTTCCTGGCTTTCTCCTTCTTCTCTTCCCAATTTTTCGTCCATCAGCCTGCATAATAATTTTACCAGGTCAATATTTTTCCATTCATTAAAACCACCAATATTATAGGTATCAAAAATTTTCCCTTTATGAAAGACAGTATCAATAGCTATTGCATGATCTTTTACATACAACCAATCCCTGGTATATAACCCATCACCATACACAGGCAAAGGCTTTTTGTGAATAATATTATTGATAAAAAGAGGAATTAATTTTTCGGGAAAATGATTGGGTCCGTAATTGTTTGAACAATTTGTAATGATAACCGGTAAGTGAAAAGTTTCGCCATATGCCCGAACAAAGTGATCTGACGCAGCTTTTGACGCAGAATATGGAGAGTTGGGAGCATATGACGTATTTTCTGTAAAAAAACCTGTTTTCCCTAAGGCACCATATACTTCATCGGTTGATACATGATAAAAAAGTTTTCCTTCATAATTTTTATGCCATAATTTTTTAGCCGTATTTAAAAGATTAACTGTACCAATCACATTTGTGTAGACAAAATCCATAGGCGAAAGAATGGAACGATCTACGTGCGATTCCGCCGCCAGGTGAATAATGCCATCCGGCCGGTAATTATTAAAAATTTTGTCTACCTCTGAAGTATCTAAAATGCTTGCCTTTTCAAAATAATAATTCGGGGCGTTTTCTATATCGCGAAGATTTTCAAGATTCCCGGCATAAGTCAATGCATCAAGATTAACTATTCTATATCCCGGATATTTATTTACAAAAAGCCTTACTACATGTGAGCCAATAAATCCTGCTCCTCCCGTTATAATAATTGTTTTAGACATACCCGGATAATGGCAATCCTCTCAGGTCAAACCTCGGATTTTACACCGGTTGATCTCGATTGATACCAATTAAAAGTTTTCCTTAAACCCTCTTCCACTGAAACTTCAGGGTTGTATTCAAGTAAATTTTTCGCTTTTGAAATATCTGCAAGACTGTGTTCCACATCACCCGGCCTTTCAGCACCATATATTGGCTCAATATCAGACTGTGAAATTTCTTTTAAATACTGAACCAACTGTATCAATGTTGTTTGCCGGCCATAACCGATATTGTAAACCTGATTGACAGCCTTTTTATTTTTAGAATATAAAGAAAGAATATTAGCCTGCACCACATTGCTCACAAATGTAAAATCCCGGCTATTATTTCCTTTGCCATTAATTACCGGCGGCTTATTGTTCAGGAGAGCTTCCATAAATAAAGGTATAACAGCAGCGTATTGACCTTTTGGATCTTGTTTTGGGCCAAATACATTAAAGTACCTGAGCCCTATCATTTCTATATTAAATAAACCAGCAAAGACATCCCCATATAATTCATTTACATATTTTGTAACGGCATAAGGTGATAAAGGCTTTCCTATTTCATTTTCCAATTTAGGAAGGCGTGGATGATCTCCGTAAGCAGATGAACTGGATGCATACACAATTCTTTGTGTTTTTTTTTCTTTAGCTGCCGTAAAAATATTCAGTGTACCTGTTATGTTTACTTCATTTGTTGTGAGAGGATCTTTTATTGACCGCGGCACAGAACCCAACGCAGCCTGGTGTGAAATAAATTCTATCCCATCGCAAGCATGCAGGCAAGTTTTATAATCTCTTATGTCTCCTTGCACAAATTCAAAATTAGGATGAGAATAAAATTCTTCTATATTACTTACTGATCCCGTTGATAAATTATCGAGCACTCTTACCTGCTCAATACTGTCAATCTTCAATAAACTTTCAACAAGATTAGAGCCTATAAAACCTGCTCCGCCTGTAACTAAAATCCTCATGCAAAATTATTCTCCTTTTGATTTTCCATTTTTCCGGCCTTTCAGATCAAAAAAACCTAAAAAGCGGGTGAATATATTTTGAGAAGACTTTTCCTCCTCATAATAGTTTGATTTATACCCATACCCATATCCATATCGTCCATATCCATAATAACCATATCCTGGTTTTATTTTTACATCGTTTACAATTATAGATATTTTCGGAAGTTTTCCTTCCCTGTAAAATTCGTCAAGCAACCCGATTTGCTTTTTATAAGTATGCCCTTGCCGGACAATATATAATGAACAATAAGCAAACTTACCCAGGGTCATTGCATCGCTTACCATTCCCACAGGAGCGGTGTCTATCAGGATCACATCAAAATTTTGTTTTAGATATTCAAACAAGTCCCCCACTCTTGAATCAAGCAGCATTTCGGATGGATTAGGCGGAACAGGACCGCACGGAAGAACATATAAATTATCAAAACCCGGGACAAGTGTGGGAAGATCTTCTGCCTGAACCTTACCTAAAAGGTAATTGGTTACTCCCCCTTTTTTTGAAAGTCCAAGTCCTGTCAGAATCTTTGGTTTTCGAATATCAAACTCAATTACAATTGTTTTTTTACCGGCGAGTGCCATTACAGCTCCCAAATTGGTTGTTACAAAAGATTTTCCTTCGCCGCTAAATGATGAGGTAACAAGAATAACCTGCTTCTCAATTTTGTTTATAACATATTGAAGATTGGAGCGAATAATTCTGAATTGCTCGGCTACCATTCCACGATTTGTTTTATTTATCACTAATGCTGAATTTGCATATGAATGCCCGATTTCACCCAGGATTGGCGCTTGTGTAATTCTTTCAATATCGAATCTTGTAGTTACCTTATCATTCAGTACTTCCAGCATAAAAACGAATAAAGCAGGAATACCAATGCCGGCTAATATCGCCAGCAATTGAACTGACCGCCGGTTAGGTTTTATGGGATTAACAGATGGAACTGCACTTTCTATAACTTTCGAGTTTGAAAGAGTGGAGGCCTTTGAAATAGTTGTTTCCAATTTTTTTTCCATCAGATATTGATAAATCCCCATTTTACTGCTTAATATCGTTTCAAACTCATTTAGTTTTCTTATTTGGGGTGGCAAAGCTTTCATCTGGTTTTCAGCTAAGCCTTCCCTTTGTTTGTAACTATTGATGGAAATAGAAGTAGAATTCTTGATGTTTTTCATAGCTTCCAAAATATCTGTACGCAGCTTTTCAATAATTTCATCTAATTCCTTAACAGCAGGATTGCTGGCCGGTATATGAGATTCTAAAAGACTTTTTCTGTCCAACTGTGCTTTATTGTATGCATCAATTTTGCTGGTTAATGTTTCATCGCTAAGACCGAGTGAAGAAGGAACAGTTTTATAATCATTTTTTTTATCCTCTAAATAATTTTCAATTAATCCTGTCACGTTCATCAGTATCTCCTGATCTTTAAGACTTTTATCAGCGTCATTAATATTGCCTAAATAAGCCTGAGTTTGGCTCACTACATCAACAAGATTATTTGCCTTTTGAAAATCTGTTTTATCTTTTTGAATACTATCAATTTCATGCTGAACACTTTTTAAGGACGTATCTACAAAAAGAAGTGTAAGAGCAGCTTCTTCATTTTTATCCTCTTTTGTCATTTCGCCATACTCTACCATCAATTGGTTTACTATATCAGCCGATTTTTTGGGATTGGTCGTTTCTATGCTAATAGTCAATATATCTGTTCCTGATATAGGTGCTACCTGAATTAAATTAGAAAATCCGGCAGTAACCTGTTCAGTAGATCGCCATGAAACGGTATACTCTTTTCCCGGTGTCCTGTGTGAATCTCTGATTAAACTAAAAACTCCATATTGATTTTTAAATAATTCACCAAAACTAAAATTTCTCTTTTCATCGTCAATTTCAAAAACGGTATCATTCAGAAATTTTATATCTAAAGCAAATGCTTTTGAAGAATCATATAATTCAAAAATCTGAAGCAAAAAAGGGCTTTGTGTGTAAACATCATTGATCTTTTTTATTGTTCCTACTGCGTTATAGTTTACTTGCAGGTTTAAAGCATTTACAACACGTTCCATCAGAGGTTTTGATCTAAGGACCTCCATTTCATTCTGAATATTAAGTGTGCCTGTATTAAATAAAGCAAGCTGACTTAATTTTGGATCACTCAGTCCACCACTTGACTGTTTATCATCTTTAATTTCCAGGGTGCCGGATGACCGATAAATGAGAGTTGCATAACGCAAATATACCCAGGCACCAAAAAGTGCTAAAGCCAAACACGACAAAAAAACAGGTAAAAAACGAATATATTTAAAGAACAAATCTTTTACACTCAGGTTTCCGAGTTCATTTTTGTTAGCAATATATTGTTCTTCTATGAGTGTGGTCGATTGCACAATGAAATACTTTTATTTGAAGATATTATATAACAAAGCCAAACTTGAAATAAGACTTAGAGCAAGTGTTATCCTTCTCATTTCTACAAACTGATCCAGTTGAGTAGCCTTTGATTTTTTTACGTCCACAAGAACTACATCATTTTGTTGAAGATTATAATAAGGCGACTCAAAGACATTTTTTGAAGTAAGATCAATAGTTCCTATTTCCCTGTTTCCATTCACTTCACGTATAATTTTTACATTATCCCTTTTCCCGGTAACGGGTATATCACCTGCAAGACTGATTGCTTCAAAAATGGTCACTTTCTCATAAGGAATACTAAAATCTCCCGGATGACCGACTTCGCCTAATACACTTATACGATAATTAAGAAACCTAACAATTACAGTAGGGTTTTCCAGAGCATCACCAATTTTTGATGTGACCGTGTCAGACAGTTGCTCTTTTGTCAATCCTTCTGCATGTATAATTCCTATTCGCGGAAATTTTATATTTCCATTAATGTCAACCAGGTAGCCGCCTCCCCCGGCTGATGATGAACTTCCCCCAGCACCGCTCAGTGCCGGTGGATTATATAATACATCTGACACTTCAGGTTTTGTAGAATTGCTGTAAACCTGGATGGAAAGCAAATCATTTTTTTGGATCAAAGGTTCAAAATTCTTTACTGCGTCTTTAGCTGTAGTATCCGTTACATTTTCAATATAATTATAAGGAACTTTTTTTTGTGAACTGCAGGAAACTAAAAAAATAGCTATGCTTATAAAGAAAAGACCAGATAATTTCATTAGGCTTTTTTAAAATTATAATAACCTTCTACAAAAATAGGCTTTGGCATCATTTGGGTTGAACCGAAGTTAATTTACTTCTTTCAATGTAAGCTACTAATACGTACCCAAGGCTGTCAATAGCAACTTTTGCCGCTTTATGCCGCAGATCCAGCACTTTCCCTTCATGATCCATCAATGAACCCGCTGTTATTCTCACACGGTCGTTTAATTTTAATGCTTTGGGATACACCTCTATATTTTCATATTCATCAAGAAATCTCTTAATAGTCTGAATTTCCCTTTCTTTAACGACAGCCGGCTTTTTATTCCAGTAAACAAAATTGATCACTCCGGTTGTCATTCTTACAATCGTTTTCTCGCCGTCACCCACTTTTACAAAAACATAGGATTTGAACAGAGGTTCCTCTATGGTTTTTAACCGGTCACTCCACTTTCTTTTTATCCTGTTCAAAGGACAATAGCTTTCTACTCCTTTTTCTTTTAAAAGGAGGTTTACCTTTTTTTCCCACCGGGGGCGGGTATATATGGCATACCATCTTCGGGTCAATTGACCATTCATCATTTGCATAGCTTCGCCATCTCAGTCACAAAAAATTTTTGTAACCCATTGGCAATAAAAACTTTAAACAAATCCCGTCCTAAAAAACCTCAAAAACAAATTTTCGAGTGCAAATATAATTGTAAGGATGGGACTGGCAAGTGAATAAAATAAACGGATTTTGAACAAGTTAATTTTATCAGACTCCAAAATTTATTGAAAAAACAGGTAGCTTTTCCCCGGGTTGATTATAAAATCGAAGGCCGGACGAGAAGAGAGTTATAAAAGGTATGATTAGAATTCTTCAAGAATCATGGGCATTTCATCATAGGTCATTCCTCCCAATTCACAACCAGCTTTCTTTTTGTTTGTGCCTCCCCATTGTTTAAAGAAGAATGCTACACCTTGGTCAGCACATTGCTGCCGAATATTCCAAACCCACCATTCTTTCATAGGTCTTGCTTTGCGGCCACTTTCGCCACCTACAATTGCCCAATGAATTTTTTCAAGATTTAAATCTCCTAATTGATTAATTAAAAGTTTATATAGAGATTAAAAAGGACTTTCCAAATAGTTTTTCAACTCATGAAACTTTATGGCTTCCATGAAAATTAAATCGCTATTTGCTTCCTCCTTAATATTTATTACTATTTTTCTCAATTTAGAATTTTCTAACTCGTACGAATGCCAATAGGTTATAGGTAAAACTTTACGCTTAACATCAAGAGGAAAAGGAATAATAATATTTTGAACCAATGATAGATTAAGTTTTGAATAGTGATTCAATAGCTCGGTTAAAGCCCCAGAGGCTAAGTCTGGAATAGAACATAGTTTGGAAAGTTCCTTTGCACTTGATTCGTTACCCTTTCTACCAAATCTAAAATGTCCTAAGTCATGGTATAAATATTGTGAAGATAAATTAGCAAAAAGATTTGTGCCAGCTGTTAATTGAAGATCATTGGCAACGATATCATCATTATCCGTTATCCAAAATATATTTTGGTGGGGTTTACTTAAGCCATTTAAAAGTATTGTGATAAAATGAATGAGCCTTAGTAATTTCTCTTTTGTTTGCGCTTTATTCCATGCTAATAAAATATTTTCCGTTTTAGATCCAGGTGTAACCATAAATAGTTGCTGTAACCTTTTGGGTATGATTACTGAAAACAAAATTCCGTTTAAGTCATTTGAAAATTTCAGAAAAGGTACCAGCGCCTTTGCTCTTATATTATCCTTCAAGTTTTTGTAATTAATTATCCTATCACCTAAAGAATTATCTTCCCAAAATTTTTTTTGTGAATGAGAAAATACTCCAACACTATCTGCGTCAGAAATAAGAAAAGAATATGCAAAAAATTTGGATTGACTATGATCTCCGCTATAATCAGAAAAAATAAATAAGGTATCTGTAGCACTAAAATCTGGGAAGAAAACTTTACCTGATTGTTCAAGTTTAGACAAATAACTACCCCATGAGTCAATAAGCCCGCCTCCAGAATCAGGTATGTAATTCCAAACTTTCAACTATAATATAATTCTTCTAAATATAGAAAAATCGTCAAAACAACCTTCCCTGCGCACCCGGTTTTCTGAAAATGCTTGTATCCAAATGCCACTCTTCAGCATTCATACCATAGAGCTTTCCATATTTTTTATATTGCTGGGCTACCATTTGTGCAATGCTTCCTTCTCCCCTCATCCTGACACCCCAGCGGGTATCATTTACTTTCCCATCATGACTCTCTTCAATCAAATGCCAAACCTTATCGGCCCGGTCAGGAAAGTTCTTATACAGCCAGTCATGAAACAAAAATTTGATGGCCCCATTCAACCTTATAAAAGTATAAGCTGTAAATGTGGCGCCATTATCTCTTGCTTCTTTCATAATCCTTTGCATTTCGTGTTCATTAAGGCCGGGTATCATCGGCCCCATCATAATGCCCATTCGCACACCGGCATGGCTTAATTCTTCGATCACTTTTAATTTTTGTTTTGCCGTGGTTGTTCTTGGTTCCATTACACGGCGAAGGTCTTCGTTGAATGAAGTAATAGAAACCATCGCCGATACCAATCTTTTTTTTGCCATTTCCTGCAGCACATCTTTATCTTTTATGATCCATGAATTTTTTGTAAGAATACCCACAGACTGATTGAATTCATTGCATACTTCAAGCAATCCTCTTGTCAGCCTGTATTTCTGTTCGGCAGGCTGATAGCAATCTGTGTTGCCACTTAGCATGATGGGATGGCTGCCATTCCACTTCGGGTGCATCAAAAATTTCCTCAGCATTGGGGGTGCATTTACTTTCACAATGATCTTTCTTTCAAAATCGAGACCGGCGCTGTAGCCCCAGTATTCATGCACATTGCGGGCATAACAATAAATACATCCATGCTCACAACCTGCGTAAGGATTCATGCTGTACATCATATTCAGGTCAGGGCTCTCCACTTTATTCACAATGCTTTTCACTTCCTGCTCCATATATTGAGTCTGTACATTGGCTTCTTCCCAATCGTCAATAGCTTCAATATGTTCCTTTGTTCGCTCATCTTTGAGAAAACGATTTTTTGTATTGAACTGTGCACCTCTTCCCTGGAGATATTGGGAAGATTCTTCTTTTTCTTTTGGATTTACCTTAAAGTGATCCTGCTGAAGTTGGCTGGACATTGAAAATAGTTTTTATAGTGAGTTACTGAATTATGAGTGGGAAAAGTTGAATTGGGAACTCGGGAAATTCAATTATAAAATTTCCCAATTTCAAAATAGCTGAATAGAGTTACTGAACGGGGGACTGGTTACATAAATAATGCCCCCTGTTTTGTAGTTACGGGCAAATTCTGAAACTGAAATTTTTCAACTATTTGATATTTCATTTCGCCGACAAGTCGTTTTAACAACAACATTCCATCGGCAATAAATTTACCTGTGAAATGTTTGTTGCTGTATTCGAGCCAGCCTTTTTCGTATTGCCAGGGCAACAATTTTCTTGCAACGGTAATATGCGGCTCCATGATGAAATGTGGTTTGTTTTCATCGTTCAGTTTCATGAGTCGTTGTGCCTGGCTGCGGATTTCCTTTACCAGGTTTTGTATCGGCACCTTCGATGTTACATTAATATATATAGTATGAGTTGGGAAACTGCCGTAATCCTTCAATTCAACCTTGATGGGATAATACCCCATCGCAATTGTTTTTAGCCGGTTGACAAGCCGCTCTTCCATCATTTCATACTGGAGAAAATTTACCAGCGTCACATGCGGCTTGCCACCGATAGCCATCGGCGCTTTATAGGCGTCATAAAATTCTTTTTTCACCTGCGCAATGCGGTCGCGCAATTCTTCGTGCGGATTTAGCACAAGCAAATATTCATACACCCGGTAGCCGGGCATAGTGATTCCCGTAAGTTGCATAACCCCTCCATTATTTTGATTTTCGTTTTCATTTTTATGCTACCAGCTTCACCCCTTCGATTGAACTTCGTTGCGTCGCAATCCCCGTCTTCCGACAGGCAGGCGTTCCTCTTTCTTTTGTCTGTTCAGCAAAATCAGGTAGCAAATTATCTTAGCATAAATTTACTAAATAATTTAGTTATTCAAAAAATATTTATGAACTTTATCTTGAAAAAATATTTTTTATGGATGGGGAAGAATTTTACGGTGCTGCTTATCGTGGCTCCAAACAATTTTCGCAACAGGATGTGCGAACAGCCAATGCAACCGGCTTCGGCGCCGCTGCAGATGACTATGCCGAACGGGGCATTGATCTGAATGAACAGCTCATCAAAAACAAACCGGCAACCTTCTTCTTTCGCATGAAAGGTGATGCCATGACCGGCGCAGGCATTTTTGACGGCGATGTATTAATAGTGGATCGTTCATTGAAACTGGCAAATGAAAAAGTGATCATCGCTATACTAAATGGCGAGTTGCTGGTGCGACGGTTTCATAAAAATTTTTCTTCAGGATTCCTGATCGCAGAGAACGAAAGATTCAAATCCATCAATCTTGCCGAGTTCAGTGACTTTTCCTTGTGGGGGGTGGTTGTGTATTCAATTCATCAGTTATGAAAGCCATTGTTGATTGCAACAGTTTTTATTGTTCCTGCGAAAGAGTATTCAGGCCTGATCTCCGGGACAAGCCTGTTGTTGTGCTCAGTAACAACGATGGATGCATTGTTTCCCGCACTGATGAAGCGAAAAAATTAGGCGTGAGTATGGCAGCACCTTATTACCAAAGCCAGAATATTATCGAAAAAAATGACGTGGCTGTTTTTTCCAGCAATTACAATTTATATGGTGACCTGAGCATGAGAGTAATGGATACTTTGCGTGAGTTGGTCGGAGAAAATAACGTGGAGGTATATTCTGTTGATGAGGCTTTTATTGACCTCAGCATAGTGCCAAAGGAACAGTTATACAAAGCAGCAAAAGAAATTAAAGAAACCGCAGAGCAATGGACGGGCATTAAAGTTTCCATTGGTGTAGCACCAACCAAAGTGCTGGCAAAGGTAGCCAATCGCTTATCAAAAAAGGATAAACAGGAAACGGATTGTATAATGGTTCTGGATACAGAAGAGAAAATTCTGAAAGCATTAAAACAAACTGCAGTTGAAGATATCTGGGGAGTGGGCTACAGATCGGCAAAAAAACTTAAAGAAATCTGGGGTATTTATGACGGGTTGCAATTAAGGAATATGAACGAAGAATGGGCAAGGAAAATTTTAGGCGGGGTAGTCGGAGTTAGACTGATAAAAGAACTGAAAGAAGAACAAACAATTGAAATGAAAGATCCGTTGGAACAAAAGAAAATGATCGCTACCACGAGAATGTTTGGCAAACCCGTATTTGAATTAAACGATCTCAAAGAAGCGATAGCAACTTATACATCCAGAGCAGCAGAAAAATTACGCAGGCAATCCTGTGCAGCAAAATTTATCAATGTATTTGTTGTAACCAATGATCATGAAGAAGGACATTACGAATACAGTCCTGAAACAAAACAGATATACACCAAACTGCTTCAACCTACTTCGCATACAAATGAGCTAATTAAAAATGCAGTTCCACTAGTTAAAAAATTATATAATCGGGGTTCAAAATATTTAAAAGCAGGCGTAATACTTGGTGGATTGGTTCCTGATGAATCTATACAGGGAAATATTTTTAAGAAGGAAACAGAAAATCGCCAGCGAATGCTTATGGAAGCAATGGACAATATCAATTTCAGCATGAGAGATGATGTAGTAAAATATGTTGCAAGCGGATTAAAACGAAACTGGAAAATGCGCCAGGAGATGAGGAGCGGAAGATATACTACAAGATGGGAAGAGTTATATGAAATCAGTTAATCAAACATTGACTTCTGTGAAGATTTTGGCATTTCAAAAGATTCAATAAATCTAGGTTTCTCTAAATTCAATCCGCAAACCTTATTTAATTTATCAACAAGATAAACAGTTAATTCAGGCGATTTTGCCTCATCATGCATGTGCATGAAAAAATAAACTTCTTTCATTCCATTATCTAGCCAATATTTTACCCGGTTTACCCAATCATCAATTCTTGGATAGTCTGTTTTATGCAAACTGTTTCCCACATAGCGAATAAATGTTTTTGGAATGGTTACATACATATGAGCACAATCACGCCGACCTGCTGTATCAGTAACTACTGCACCAATATTTATTTCCCGGAGAGTTGAAAATAATTCTTCACTCATTTCTTTTTTAAACCAATCATAATGACGAACCTCAAGGAAAAATTGCAGATCTTTTGGCAATGATCTTAAAAAATCAAACAATTCATTTTTTCTTTTTGGAGAAAATGTATCACTGACTTGAACAAAGATGGGACCCAAATGTTTTTCAAAAGCGACAATTCCACGTAAAAATTCATTCAGAATAAAATCCTTTCCTTTCAAACTTCCGCGATGAGTAACTCCCTGAAACATTTTGGGACAGAATAAAAAATCTTTTTCATCAGCCTGGACTGCCCATTTATGAATACCTGTTGGCCCATATACTTTGTAATGTGTCGCATTTAATTCAATACTGTTATAATGCTGAACATAATGTTTTAAAAAATCTTTCTCTTTCGTTTTGAGTGGATAAATTTTCCCAACCCATTCTACTCTTCCCCACTTGGCACAACCCACATACACTTTTGACCTTATAGCCGGCTTGCCATTCAAATTTTTTTTATTGAACCCGGGATCAGGTGGCAATTTAAAATCAACACGATCTAATTCATTCTCCGATATGCGACCAAATTCCATAACTAATTTTTCTAACTCAAATCTATGTAACTTGTTCAATTGAATGCAGAATCAAAAAGTATTATTTGGGATTGATCATTTTCTTCAACTGGCTCATAAATTCAAGAACCTTCGTTTTGCACTCGTTACAAACAATGCTGCCACAACCACAGATGGCATATTGAGCAGGCTGGCCTTGATCAAAGCAAATCTTAATCTCAATAAATTATTTTCTCCCGAACATGGATTAACAACACATGGAGAAGATGGGGCCTTCCAGGCTAATATTATCGATCCCGTCACAAAGCTTCCTGTTATTAGTTTGTATGGTGATCGTTTAAAGCCGGTAGAAAAAGACCTGGCAAATATTGATGTCGTATTATTTGATATTCCCGATGCAGGGTGTCGCTTTTATACTTATTTATGGACAATGACCTATATAATGGAAGCCTGTGCAGAATTTCATAAGCCTTTATTTATCCTTGACAGGCCTAACCCGTTAACAGGTAATCTTGATTTATCAGAAGGTCCAATGCTGGATGAAATACATTGCTCATCTTTTATTGGTCGGTGGTCAATACCTGTTCGGCATAGCTGTACGCTGGGGGAGCTCGCTTCTTATTTTGCAGCAACACGTATACAAAATCCCGATCAGCAAATTGTTAAAGTACAAAACTGGAAAAGAGAACAATCGGTAAAAGAAGGTAATTGGCTCTTCAATCCTCCTTCGCCTGCTATACGTGACGCGGAAACGGCTTTACTATATCCGGGCATGGGCTTACTTGAAGGAATTAATGTAAATGAAGGGAGAGGTACTGAACTCCCTTTTAAAGTTTTCGGTGCTCCATGGATTGATGCATTACAAATACATGAAGCATATCAGAACTTACAACTTTCATCTGTGACAGGGGAGCCATATACATATAGGCCAACATCCGGCTTCTACGCAAATGAAGATTGTCACGGCCTTCTGCTAACAGTTACAAATGTCTCTCTTTTTCATCCTGTAGAAGCAGGGATACATCTGATAAATTTGATCACATCTTTATATCCTGAACACTGTAAGGAAAGATTATACAAAACAAGAGCCAATCCAAACGGCGATAAACATCTTGATAAATTAACCGGTATTTATGATTCTTTTCAAAGAATAAAAAATCATGAAATAATTGATACTGGCTGTATCCGGTCAGCCTGGAAAGAGACAATGAAGCCGTATCTTCTCTATCATTAGTGATCTCCAAAATTGCAACGGCATATTCTTTGTTTCATTCCAATTATGGAAAAAAGATTTTTAGGAATTATACTCTCCACTCTGGGGATCGCAGGATTGATCTTTGCTCTGATTAATTTCTTACATGGCAGTGAAGGCGTCCATAACATTAAACAAATTATCGGTTATGGAATTGTAGGCCTTATATTTTTCATGGCTGGTATTGGTCTGATCAGAAACACGAGAGACAAACCTTCATAATAATATAACTTATATTATTTAGCGGATTACCATCTGCAAGAGTACAATCTTACACAAGCTTCAGGTGAAATGCACATTATTGCCGGAAACAGAATTTCCATCTGCATTTAAAATATTTTCTTTGCCTCTGCGTCTTCTCCTTCAAAAGGCAGACGATGACAATTTCGATGACTGATCAACGAAGGCAAAATATCATCCAGGCTGTGCAGGAATATGGCAAACGTTTATTTTATTTCATTCGCGGAAGGGTGAATACAGATGAAGACGCTGAAGATATTTTACAGGATGTCTGGTATCAGTTCAGCAATGTTTTGGACAGAGAACCGATTGAACAAACCAGCGCCTGGCTTTTCAGAGTAGCACGTAACAGGATTATAGATAAATATCGTAAGCATCAAACCGCTTCACTGGAAGAAGAAATATTTGGTGAAGATGAAGATGATAATTTTAGCTTTAAAGAAATTTTACTTGCCGGAGATTCAACACCGGAAACGGAGCATTTACGAAATCTGTTCTGGCAACAATTATTTGATGCATTGAACGAATTACCTGAAGAACAAAGACAGGTTTTTATCTGGAATGAGCTGGAAGATGTAGCATTCAATGAAATTGCTGAACGTACTGGAGAGAAAGTGAACACTTTAATTAGCCGGAAACGGTACGCTGTACTGCATTTGAGAAAACGTTTGGAACAATTGTATAAAGAAATTATTGAACAATAAAAACATTAATTATGAAAAAGAGATTTTGGGCAAGACGTGTTTTATTTATAATCCTTATTGCTGCCATCGCCATTTTATTTTTTGGCGGAGTAGTAATGCTGCTTTGGAACAATGTACTTGCTGCAGTAGTGAATGTGCATACGGTCACATTTGTACAGGCGCTGGGCCTGTTGGTATTAAGTAAAATCTTATTTGGAGGTTTTCGCGGCGGATGGGGGCCGGGACGTCATCACTGGAAACAAAGAATGAGACAAAAATGGAATAATATGACACCTGAAGAAAGGGAAAAATTCAAACAGGAATGGCAGAAACGTTGTGGCGGATGGGGATATAAGAATTGGGAGTCGGGAAATCAGGGCCAAGAGTCAGAAAAAGAGAATTCAGAATCCAGAATTTAAATTGTTTATGGAAGTTTTAGTTTTTAAAACAAATCTTCGCTATAAGAAAAATTTAAAAGAGGTAACGCCACACTTAAATGAATTAAAAGGCGTCATGAAATGGAATGTTGATTTTCATGACAGGGACAAAATTCTTCGTATTGTCAGTACAAATCTTTCTCCCCGGTTAATAGAACATGCTTTGCGGACTGCTGGTTATGTATGCGAAGAATTGCAGGATTGATATTTCATTACCGATATTTATTTTCAAGATCGAACAGAATTTTTTTGTCATCATCAGTAATTATTCTGGTAGAATCATCCTGCTCGAAATGAATTTTAAAAGATTGAATAGCAGCTTCAGGCTTTTGTATGTCGTAGCCAATAATTCTTAAAGCCTGCATAGCATTAAAATCAACAGGCACCTCTACACCTGTTGTATCGTACCAAAATCCAAAACCATTTTCAGCTAATTTCTGCCAGGGAAAATATTTGTTGGGATCCACTTTACGACAGGGAGCTATGTCCGCATGACCGATGAAATTAGCAGTCGGAATATTATATGCTTTTTTTAACCGATCGAGCAGTTGCAGTAAACTATTTATTTGTGGTTCAGTAAATGGCTCGAACCCGTTATTGTCAATTTCAATACCAATACTTACCGAATTAATATCGGTAGTATTTCCCCATTTGCTGATGCCAGCCTGCCATGCCCGAAGGTAATCATTCAGCATATGATGAACCCTACCATCTTTACAAATTACATAATGCGCACTTACCTGGGTTTTTGCCGTGGTAAAGGTTTTGAGAGTTTCATCGCAACCGTTTTGTGCTGTATGATGGATAATAACAAAATTAGGCTTTCGCAAATTAAAGTTTGTGGTACCTATAAAATGGGGGGCATTTGTTACTGAATCCTTCAGTGGGTACCTGGACAAAACTTTTGAAAAAGATTTTGCCTGTTTTTTATAAGCTTTGTTTGAAATTTTATAGGGTTTGGGTGCACAGCTATTTACAATAATGGCTACAATAATATAAAATACGGTCTTTTTCATGTTTTTTTTGCTCTAAGTAAAGAAAGAAATTATTAGCACATTAATTCTGCTTCTTTCAATAATTTTACTCAGAATTTTTTATATCAATACCAGCTTCGTAATGAGTAAAACTCTTTTTCTTATTCGCCATGCCAAAAGTAGTTGGAATGATCCGTCCTTACCTGATTTTGAAAGACCATTAAATGAAAGAGGGAAAAAGGATGCGCCTGAAATGGCTAAAAGGCTGAGGGATAAAAAAATTAAAATTGACATTTTTATTTCAAGCCCGGCAAAAAGGGCAAAGCAAACATGTAAATATTTCACTAAGGAATTTGATCTCAAAAAGATCGACATTATTTTAGAACCCAAACTATATGAAGCTGGTGAAGAAGCCTTTTACAGCGTGGCTGAATCCTTAAAAAATAAATGGGAAAATGTTGCTATTTTTTCTCACAATCCCGGCATTACATCTTTTGCCAACTCACTCACCGAAACAAGAATTGATGACATGCCTACCTGCAGCATATTTGCTATAAAGATCGATGAAGATAAATGGAAGGATTTTAGAAATGCAAAAAAAGAATTCTGGTTTTTTGATTCACCAAAATCGGAAATAAATTGATCATTTCGTTTTTAATCTAAAGAGAATTTTTGTAGTTCCATCTGTTTCTTCAAACTGCAACGAATTGCTGGTTCGGTCAACTAATTTCCATGATTTATTAAGCCCGTCAATATTGGTATCGCCAGAGTTAAATTGAAGAGTGATCATTTCATTATTTGAAGCGTCAACCATTCTGTCCCATGTACCCGCGATAATTTCTTCGTCTTTTTGATAGCCCACAGCACCTGTACTGCTGAATAATAATCTTGAACTGCTATAGCTGCTTGTCATATCCTGGTTATGAAAATAATAATCAACAGACCAGGCATTTTTTACTAAAACTTCTTCTGTAGATGAGGTAATACTGACGGAATCCCGGGTGCAGCGTGTAAGAATAAAGGATAGTGCAAATAAAGCAAAAGAAATAAATCTCCTGTTTTTCATAAATAATGGATTTGGGGAAGCCAAATTATCAAATCTTTTTAAGGAAAGAATGAAACCGGCCTATAAATTAAACGAAGAATATAAAAATTTAGTATTACTACTTAGTGAGAAATCGGGCTTAACGGGCAATTTGTAATTTTGATTAAAGTGTTATTTAATTTGTTGCATGCCCTCATTCGCAAAAAAGATCATCGATTTCTATAAATCTCTTCAGCCACCTTCATTGCCAAAAGGAATTGAAATTTTATTTCCCCAAAAAATACCTGAGACGATGAAGGTGGCTGAAGCTTTCTTTTATAAATTCTATAATGACAATAATCCGAGGCGATTGATCTTTGGAATTAACCCCGGACGTTTCGGCGCCGGCACAACAGGAATCAACTTTACAGCTCCAAAACAATTGAAAGAATTTTGCGGTATTGACCATTCCTTCAAACCACAAACAGAGCTCTCAGCAGAATTTATTTATGATGCAATTAATGCCTACGGCGGAGTAAAAAAATTTTACAGCGATTATTTTATTACCTCTGTCAGTCCTCTTGGATTTACGAGAAATGGAATAAATCTTAATTATTACGATAATAAAAAACTGCAGAAAATCGTTACGCCTTTTATTGTCAGCAGCATTCAAAAACAAATTACCCTGGGTTTTAAAACCAATTATTGTATTTGCATTGGCGGAGACAAGAATCTGAAATTCCTCTCAACGCTTAATGATGAATATAAATTTTTTGAAAAGATCATTCCATTAAAGCATCCCAGGTTCATCATGCAATATTGCCGAAAAAAGAAAGAAAATTACATTCATCAATATTTATCGGCTTTGGAACTTTCTTAAGAACTATTCCCTATTTTTGTTTTTCATTTAATTTTCGAATATGAAAATCTACAGCGTTCGCCCCCAATTCTAAGAACGTACTTTCTCACAGTTATACTGTTCTGACGGTCATTCATTTCATCTCTATTTATTCTGTTCTATCAATTTTAAGTTTATGTCGCAATCAAACCAATATATAAGCAAACTATCTCTTTTTATTCCTTTATTAAAACAATCAATCAGAGGGGATGAGCATGATTATACCCGGGGCAGTATTCGCCGGGCAATTATCCTCTTAGCTATACCCATGATATTGGAATTAAGCCTTGAATCAGTTTTTGCAGTGGTAGATATGTTTTTTGTGGGGAAGCTTGGCCCAAATGCCATGGCCACCGTTGGACTAACAGAATCGTCTATAACAATTGTTTATTCCATAGCAATTGGCTTAAGCACGGCGGCTACAGCTGTGGTAGCAAGAAGAATTGGTGAAAAAAATCCTGAGGCTGCAGCCCATGCGGGTATGCAATCCTTATTGATTGCTCTTATGTTGACTATTATTATCAGTACATGCGGAATTGTATTTGCGCCTGATATTTTACGAATAATGGGAGCCAGCAGGGATGTAATAAAAGATGGCGCTGCATTTACAAGGATAATGCTGGGAGGCAGCATAGTTATCATCCTTCTATTCCTGATCAATGGAATTTTCCGGGGAGCAGGCGATGCGGCTATAGCCATGCGCAGTCTTTGGCTTGCTAGTTTTATGAATATTATTCTATGCCCATTATTCATTTACGGTATTGGCAGTTGGAGCGGCTTTGGATTAAAAGGAGCTGCCATTGCTACAACGATTGGGCGTGGATTGGGAGTGACTTATCAGTGTTATATTTTATTTTACGGAAAAGGAATTCTTAAAGTAAAGCCGGTCCATTTTAAATGGGATACATCGATCATTAAAACGCTGATTGGCGTTGCATGGCCGGCTACTTTTCAATTCATAATTCAGTCCGGTAGCTGGATTGTATTAACAATATTGATAGCAACCACAGGTGGAACAAATGCCTCAGCAGGTTACCAGGTCGCTATCAGGAATGTGGTATTTTTTATCCTGCCTGCATGGGGGCTTAGTAATGCAGCAGCGACATTAGTGGGACAAAATCTGGGAGCCAAACAACCTGAACGTGCAGAAAAAAGTGTATTGCTTACTGCAAAATACAATGCCATATTTATGAGTGGAGTCACATTATTATTTCTTCTGTGTTCCTTCCCGATTATTGGTCTTTTTACAAATCAACCAGAAGTACAGAACTATGGGGCAAGGGCATTACAGATCATAGGTACAGGGTACATTTTTTATGGCATTGGCATGGTTATGATACAAGCCTTAAACGGTGCCGGTGATACACAAACGCCTACGTGGATCAATTTTATTGGTTTTTGGCTTTTTCAAATACCGCTGGCATACTTTATGGCTAAAGGATTGAACTGGGGACCCACAGGCGCTTTTATTGCCATACCTGTTGCAGAAACGGCTATTGCGATTGCTGCCTGGATCCTTTTTAAAAAGGGAAAATGGAAAAAAATTATAGTATGATTTTAAATCCGGGATATTTTCGGGACTTTATTTTTTAAATTAGTGAATCATTATGAGCAATCCTCAACATACACTTGATCAGAATATTTTAAGACAGATTTTTTTTATCATAATCATTCTCAGCCTTGGACTTTTACTCTTTTATGAATTGAGCTTTTTCATTCCTGCCGTATTAGGCTCTCTGACTCTTTACATCTTAATGAGGCAACGAATGCACTATCTTACCGAAGTAAAAAAATGGGGTAAGGCAAAGGCCGCGTGGTTATTGATGGCTCTTTCATTTCTCATCATTCTTTTACCATTTGGGATACTGGCAAATTTGCTAACCAGCAAAATTGTGTATGCGGTGGAGCATTCAAATCAAATCCTGGATTCACTCAAAAACTTTTCAAATGAGATAAAAACCAGATTTGGATTTACTATTGCTGACAATGAACTTATAAATGAAATAGGTCTCTTCTTACGAAAAGTAATTCCCCAGATTTTAAATATCACCGTAAATACCATCAGCATAATTGGTGTATTATACTTCGTTTTATATTTTATGTTGATCTATAGCAGCACACTGGAAGATAAATTGTATGAATATATACCTCTGAAAGATTCAAATGTTGATCTGATTGCGAAAGATATTGATACTACCGTAAAAGCTAGTGCTGTGGGTATACCATTAATTGCCCTGATACAGGGTGTCGTCGCCCTCGTAGGTTATCTATTTATAGGTGTAGAAGATCCATTTCTTTGGTTTGCCATAACCTGCATTACGGCTATGTTGCCTGTGGTTGGTGCTGCACTTGCATATGTGCCACTGGCAATAATATTTTTTGCCGAAGGGAAAAATTGGCAGGGGATTATTATGCTAATATATGGTTTTGGCGTCATTGGATTAACTGATAATCTATTTCGTTTTATTCTCAATAAAAGATTGGGGAATATTCATCCGCTTATTACAGTATTTGGTGTAATTGCGGGCATAAGTATGTTTGGTTTTATTGGCCTCATATTTGGTCCGATGTTGCTTTCATTATTTATTGTCCTGCTAAAAGTTTATTCAAATGAATTTCTCAGTAAAAGGCGTGAAAGTAAAAGAGCAAATGTATCATAAAGCCTTAGTGTTCTTTTGATGGAAGTTTTCCCACTTTTATTAAGTGAATTATAGTATTTATTCGAAAAAATTAAGCAAACACCCTCAATCTCTTTTGTTTTTGCATTTCGGATAATATTTTTGTTCCCGTTATCGTTTAATTTTTAATAAATGACACTTCGTGTTGTCATTTGAATTCCAAAAATCCGTATACCGTGAAAGAACACCTTTTACCAATCCTGTTTTCTTTTTTACTTCTTCCTGTACATTACACTAAAAAAAATAAAATTGACTCTTTTAAAGAGAAAACAAACACCACTTATTTAATCAGTAATAATGCAGAAGTAGTTTATAATGAATTACACTTATCTGAATACGGGCTTTCAAAAAATGCATTTGATTATGCTTACAAAGGCTACCAGTATCTAATTAAAAAAAATGAAATAAATAATACAGACATGCTTTCTATTTGTGATCTGAGCCAGTCTTCAAACAATAAAAGATTATATATTTTGGACCTTGCGGATAATAAAGTTTTACTAACTAGTTATGTAGCACATGGAAAAGGTTCAGGAATGGAGTATGCTACCCGTTTTTCGAACAGAGCCAATTCACATCAAACTAGTTTAGGTTTTTATATTACTGGCTCCACTTATTATGGAGAGCATGGCTTATCACTGAAATTAAAAGGACTCGACATCGGTTTTAATGATCATGCCACGGGGAGAAATATAGTAATACATGGAGCCTCTTATGTAGGCAGTGAGCACCTGGAAGAAAATAAATTTATGGGCCGGAGTTATGGCTGCCCGGCTGTTCCGGAGGAGCAATCTGCTGAAATTATAAATATGATAAAAGATGGTAGCTGCTTGTTCATTTATCATCCAACCAAAATTTATTTACAAAAATCAAAAATATTAAACGGCTGATTGGACGACGCATAACAAGGATGGATGACAACAAACAGCTCAATCGTACCCTATGGTTGAGCTTTTGTTCTTTCTACTAACGGTCTTTCAACAAGAAAAAAATATTTGTTATTGAAACTTTTTGTTCAACTATTTTAAGAAAATTGTTCGGCAAAAAGCAAGGATAAAATTCCAATAAATAATCCCCAGTAAATTTCTTTAGTTATATGACCGCCATCGATCAACCGGGCAGTACAAATAATGCCCGCTAAAAAAATAGACAGTGAAATATAAATTCCAAAATTTATACCCTGCGAGAAACCAAGCAGCATAACGAACGCAGCCATTATGCCCGCAGCTATGGCATGCATGCTTACCTTCATATTAATATTAGCCATCAGGCCACCCACCGATGCAAGAAAAATTGACAGGCTTAATATTACACAATCCTTTGGAAACTCTGGCTGGTTATGCAATACATACCACATCCACCAGTAATAGATCATCGAAACCACATATGGAATAATTCTGTCACGCTGAGTCTTTAAATATATTGATTTAATAAACCCCAATGCTTTCATCAACAATACAGAAATCAAAGGAAACATAATATACATTACTCCAAACCTGACAATGAAAAGTGTTTTTTCCCACTTACTGAATGACGCGAATAGATAAGACTGTGTTTCAACAATAAGCCATGAAAGATAAACCGGTATAAATAATGGATGAAAAACGTAAGAAATAATTTTGGCAACGATCCGTATGAGTAAAGGATATTTTGTTTCTGATCTTTCTATTTCCACCAGATTATTTTTTTGATCTATTTCCAGATGCGTCTCCATATTACAATTCTTTACGTAACCGGGCTACTGGTATATTTAATTGCTCCCTGTATTTGGCCACAGTTCGTCTTGCAATATTATATCCTTTTTCCTGTAACAATTCTGTCAATCGCTCGTCACTTAGCGGTTTCTTTTTATTTTCAAATTCTATCAGATCACTCAAAATCTTTTTGACTTCTCTTGTAGAAACCTCTTCACCGCTTTCAGTGCTTAATGATTCACTGAAAAAAAATTTTAAGCGATAGGTTCCAAATTCTGTTTGCACAAATTTGCTGTTGGCTACACGGCTCACTGTAGAAATATCAAGACCGGTCTTTTCAGCAATATCTTTCAGGATCATTGGTCTCAAATTGGTCTCATCGCCTGTAAGGAAAAAATCATGTTGATGATTCATGATTGCTGTCATCGTACTGATCAAGGTATGTTGTCTTTGCTTGATGGCATCAATAAACCATTTGGCTGCATCTATTTTTTGTTTGATAAAAAGAACGGCTTCTTTTTGTCGTTTATCCTTCTTGGCCCCACGGTCATACTCTTTCAACATCTCCCTGTATCCTTCGCTAATCCGAAGTTCCGGGGCATTTTTGGAGTTTAAAGTAAGTTCGAGCTTTCCATTATTATTTATGATAAAGAAATCAGGCACTACATAGCTTTCAGCTTTATTTACTTCTCCCACATTTCCACCAGGCTTAGGATTCAGGTGAATGATTTGCTGCATCACATCTTTCAGTTCATCATCTGTTAATCCAAGACCCTTTTGAATTTTTTCATAATGCTTCTTGGTAAATTCGTCAAAGTATTTGGTAAGGGCAGCTACTGCAGTATCAACAGGTTTCCCTTCTTCCTTTTGACGATTTAATTGCAACAATAAACATTCCTGTAGGTTCCTTGCAGCTACACCGGGTGGATCAAATTGCTGAATTCGCTTTATAATTGAATTTACTTCTTCTTCATTTGACTCAATATTCTGACGAAAAGCAAGATCATCAACTATGGCAGTAGTCTCTCGTCGCAAATAACCATCTTCATCAATGCTTCCAACAATTTGTTCAGCTATTTTTTTTTGTCTGTCGTCAAGATTAAGCAGTCCAAGCTGGTCTAATAATACTTCATAAAAGCTTGTTTCTACCTTATGCGGAATGGTACGATCTTCCTCCGCATCCGGGTAATTTTCGTCTCTCAATTTATAATCTGCAATGTCGTCATCACCTTCGTGTACATATTCACTGATATCTATATTTTCATATTCGTCATTGCTTCCATCGGGCTCTTCATATTGTTCATCTGCGGTTTCACTAAACTCTTCTTTTGATCCTTCGTACTCTTCAGGCTTTTCTTCGTCTACTTCCAGCGCCGGGTTTTCCTCAAGCTCTTCTTTAATTCGTTCTTCAAGATTTGCAGTAGGTACCTGCAACAATTTCATTAACTGAATTTGTTGAGGCGATAGTTTTTGTAATAATTTTTGTTGTAAGGTTTGACTCAGGGCCATGATTCACTAAGGCTTGTTAGGGTTTAAAATTTAAAAAAATCGTACCAATTATCAAAAATCAGGCCGTAAATTTACAGACAAATAATGTAATGTGGTCGCAACGGACATATAGGTTTCTTGTTGTGTTGCTGTTAATATTACCACTTAAAAAATTTTCTCAGCAACAAATGCCTCGTATTGGACAAAATTCTCCTTATATATTAAATCTTCCTAAAAATTTACAAGTAGATTTAGAAACAAAAATGTACTCTTATACTTTTAATAATAACATCCCGGATAAATTTCCGATTGTGACAAATCATTATTCTCTAAGTTTTCATAGTATTGAAATTGTACAGCCAGAATTTTATACTTCGCATCTCCCTTTCTTTTGTAAAGAAGAGTTTCAATTTGAAAAAACTACTTCAATACCGCTTCGGATACGACTCGGCTCATTAGATTATGTAAATAAAATGGAGGGTAAAAATTAAATTGACTTTTGGAGGTTCAGAATTACAAACTTAATTTCAATTAGATTCCTGCTAATATATGAACCTTGAAAATAAACAATTTGATTTCTGTCTTCTTATAGCTTGCTACAATAATATAGAAGGATTGATTTTATCTGTTAAATCTGTTCATTATTATTTCAATCATTTCATAATCGTGATAGTTGACGATGGAAGTGAAGTTCCTGTTTCTATTGACTATGTAAAGTCAAAAACCCAGGTTGATTATAAAATAATAGTTCTTAGAAATAATATTAATAGAGGAATTACAGATGCACTCAATTTGGGTTTGAGATGGATAAGGGAAAACACTGATTCAAAATTTATTGCAAGATTGGATTGTGGTGATATTTGCAAGAAAAATCGTTTTTATAAACAAATTGAATATTTAAAAAAACATCCGGATACCGGTCTTTTAGGAAGTTGGTGTGTATTTGAAAATAAAAAAAATTTAAAAAAATACTATTATAAGACACCGATTGGGAATAAAAGCATACTTAGAGAAATGTATTTTAAAAATGTATTTATTCATCCCACTGTCATTTTTAGAGCAAGCTTGCTTGAAAAAGTTGGCTACTATCCACATGATTTTCAGCATGCTGAAGACTATGCGTTTTTCTGGCAGCTGATAAAAATCAGCCCATTTTATATTCTCAATGAGTATTTAGTTGTATGTGAAGTAAATGAGCAAGGGATTTCTTTTAAAAACAGGCAGGAACAGCTGTTCAGTAGAATAAGGGTAGTGGCCAAATATGGAACAAACCCCTTTCTTAAAATTGCAGGTATGTTAAGAATTTATACTTTGAGCTTACTTCCCGAACGATTAGTTTTGCCACTTAAGAATTCGGTAAACAGACAATAACATAAATTGGAGCAACGTTTGTACGGAAATGTTTGTCATTATCCCGTTCCATTTAAGCATTTGAAAAATATTATATATCAGGTATTATCAGAGTTTAAATTAAACCGGATATTAGTAGTTTAGGTCTATTAAGTCGATTGCTTGTATCCTAACTATTTTTAGTCATTGAAAGCTCGAACCCATAACCTTACACAGCCTATGACAATCGTTCATGTAGTAGAACCATTTGCAGCGGGTGTAGCAGTTTTTGTAAAATATCTTACTGAAACAATGCCCGATGATCTGCATTTAATAATTCATGGTGAAAGAAAACAAGTTATGCCGGCCGGGGATGTAAAAAGAATGTTCCCCAACTCTAATGTTCGATTTATAAAATGGCAATCTGCACAGCGTTCTATTCATCCATTTAAAGATTTTCTCGCCTTTTCACAATTATACAAAATCCTCAAACGATTAAAAAAAAGGGGCCTCGTTGATAGTGTTCATTTGCACTCTGCCAAAAGTGGCTTGCTCGGTCGAGCTGCTTGCAAAATGCTAAGTATAAAAAATGTTTTTTATACTCCTAATGGTGCACCTTTTTTATCCAGTAAAACTATTCTGTCAAAATATTTTTATCGCCAGGTTGAAAAATTTGGAAATAGGCTTGGCGGAAAGGTTGTCTGCTGCTCTGTTTCTGAGCTAAATGCCTATCAACAGCTTGGTATTAATGCTACTCATATCAGTAATGGCATCAGACTGGAAGGTAAAACTCTGGAAGGCATATCAATAAAAAGTGAAAAATTCAGAATTATAACTACAGGCCGGATCATTGGTCAAAAAAATCCGGTTCTGTTCAATAGTATCGCTGATTATTTCAGTGAATTCACTCAATTTGATTTCATCTGGGCAGGAGATGGAGAAGACAGGCAATTATTAACCTCAAAAAACATTACTGTTACCGGCTGGCTCAGTCAAAATGAAATTAAAAAATTAGTTGCCGGTTCTGATATTTATTTGTCTACGGCTTTATATGAAGGTTTGTCATTCGGTGTGCTTGAAGCTTTAACACTAAACAAACCAGTCCTCCTGAGCCATTGCATAGGAAATATGGACGTAGTAAAAAATGGTATTAATGGTGATTTATTTAAGACCGAAACAGAAGCCATTGTCAAGATATTGCAATACTACAACAACCGTGATATGCTTCTTGTGATGGGCAATTTTTCAAAATCAATTTGTGAAACAGAATTTAATGTTAAACATAATTTTTCCACTTATAGAGAATTATATACAAATACCATTAGCCTAACACCGGGGAAAAAATGGGCGTTCGCATAATAATAAAAAATAAAAAAGACAATTAAACTGAGACTCAATGAAAAATGATACCCTTTACCACAAAATAGATGATGTTGACCAGAACTCCATTATTTTAAAAGCATTAAAATCACTCGAGCAAAAATTTGAAAGAGAAATTTCGGCAAAACAAGACTCTATCAAATGGCAGCAGGATGAATTAAAAAGGCTTCAGTCTGAGATCCAGGATAAGAATAATACTATTTCCGGGCTCAATACAAAACTAATTGAATGCCGTTCCAATGCAGAAGGTAATCGTCAGCTAATTAACAAACTGATAAGTGATATTGATAGATTGCAGCATAATATTGATTGGTATAAACGTACATATGAAACCCGGAGCTTGTTGGGAGTAATACAGGATAAATTAAAACACCTTTTTCGTTAATTATTGAATGCCTCCTCTCTTTTTACCTTTATCGTTGAAAGCAAAGAACAACACTGCTTCAATCATCTGACCAAAATTTCGGATGAAGGTTAGTATATTCCTTTTCCAAATCATAATAATAGTACCTGAAAACATATTTTTGCAACAAAAAGAGTAGTAAGCCTTAAGATGGAATTCAAACTTGAGCAAACAAACATCAGGGACCTAATAATAATAACCCCGGAAATATTTCAGGACGACCGTGGTTTCTTCATGGAAACCTACCGAAAAGACAAGTTTTCAGAATTTGGGGTAAACATAGAATTTGTTCAGGACAATCATTCGCGGTCTGCAAAAAATGTAGTAAGAGGTTTGCATTTTCAGTGGGAGCCTCCCATGGGAAAGTTAATGAGAGTTACACAGGGGTGTGCTTTCTTAGTAGCTGTTGATATACGCATAGGGTCGCCGACTTTTGGCAAATGGGCAGGTGTAGAAGCCTCTGTAGAAAATCGCAAACAAGTATATGCGCCGGCAGGTTTTGCAAGAGGGTTTTGCGTGCTCAGTGAATGTGCAGAGATACAGTATAAATGCACAGGTATTTATAGCAATAAAGCAGAATCAGGAATATTGTGGAACGATCCGGCAATTGGCATCGAATGGCCGGTAAAAGAACCAATTCTTTCTAAAAAAGATGAAAGAGCTCAACCTCTTGAACAATGGTTAATAAAACAGGAATCTCAAAACTTTACTTATTAATTCAACACCTGAAACTAAATGAAAATTTTAATAGCTGGCGGAGCAGGATATATTGGTTCGGCGCTTATACCCAGACTGCAAGAACGTGGATACTTCATTGACGTAATAGATCTTTTATGGTTTGGAAATCATCTCCCAAATGATGTAAAAGTGATGCAAAAAGATATTTTTGATTTGCATGAAGACGAATTAAAAGAATATGATGAAGTGATATTTTTGGCAGGTCTTTCCAATGATCCGATGGCAGAATTTTCACCGGCAAAGAATTTTGTATATAATGCTTCTTCTCCTTCTTATCTCGCATATATAGCTAAGAGAGCCGGTGTACGAAAATTTATTTATGCCAGTTCCTGTTCTGTATATGGTTATACTGTAAATGAATTATATGATGAAACGGCTCCTGCTATTTCCAATTATCCTTATGGTATTTCAAAATTGCAAGGTGAAGAAGGTGTACTGAAAATGGCCGATAAAAATTTTTCAGTGATTTGTTTTCGAAAAGGGACTGTAAGTGGCTATAGTCCGCGTATGCGACTCGACCTGATTGTAAACACAATGTTTAAAACTGCCGTTCAGGATGGAATGATCATAGTAAATAATCCTTCTATCTGGAGACCTATTCTAAGTATCGAAGATGCAATAAGCGGTTATATAAGAGCAGTGGAAAGTGCTGATGGAATAACTGGTGTATTTAATTTATCAAGCGGCAACTATACTGTTGGTGAAGTTGCAGATCTTGTAAAAGAAGCTGTCGAAAACAAAGTGGGAAAGGCAGTGAAACTAAATATCAAAAGCATCAATGATTTCAGAAATTATAAAGTAACCACTGATAAGGCAGTTACGACTCTTAGTTTTAAACCGAAACATGATGTAACAGCTATTCTGAATAATTTGATTGCAAACATTGATAAGTTCAAAGACTTTGATAACCCGAACTATTACAACATTCATATTTTTAAACAACTTGCTCAATGAAACTTGCCGTCATAGGTGCTAATGGTCAATTAGGAACCGATTTGGTTGAAGTACTTTCAGCAGAGAATAATGTAATTGGATTGAATCATTCTGATATTGAAATAACCAATATTGACAGTATAAAAAATACGCTGTCATCAATAAAACCAGCTATTGTTTTAAATACAGCCGCTTATCATATTGTACCCGAAGCAGAAAAATTTCCTGAGAAAGCTTTCCTGATAAACGGGATTGGTTCTTTGAATCTTGCAAAAGTCTGTCAGAATTTAAACATACAGTTAGTACATTACAGCACTGATTATGTTTTTGATGGAAAAAAACAAAAACCTTATACAGAAGATGATCGTCCTAATCCATTAAGTGTTTATGCAAACACAAAACTTTCAGGAGAGTATTTTGTATTAAACTATTCAGAAAAATCTTACGTAATAAGAGTTTCGGGTATTTATGGTAAGGTTCCCTGTCGTGCGAAGGGTGGAAATTTTATTACGACCATGATAAAACTGGCAAAAGAAAAATCTGAAGTAAGAGTAGTAAATGATGAAGTACTTACTCCAACACCTACTTATGAAATTGCAAAAAATACTGCAGCCTTGGTCAAGACTGATGCTTTTGGTCTTTATCATATGAGTTGCGAAGGAGAAGTTTCCTGGTATGAATTTGCGAAGGTGATCTGGGATACTTTGAAATTGACAGCACCTTTATATTCAGCCAGTGTAAAAGATTTTCCATTAGTGGTCAAGCGGCCTTTTTATTCGGTATTGGAAAATCAGAATTTAAAAAAGATCGGAATTTATAATATGCCTGATTGGAGAAAGGCTTTAATTGAATTTCTAAAAAAAAGTCCTTTTAAAATTTGAAATGTAATTGATCATGGAGTTTACTGGTGAAAGATTTGTTCCGTCAGATTCATTAATGAACGATGATATCGCGTTTGAACATTTACATAGATATAATACGGTAGAAGAAATCGTAAAGAAAAGAATTGTTTTGGACATAGCAAGCGGTGAAGGATATGGTACCGCCATACTTGCAAAACATGCTGATAAGGTGTTTGGCGTCGACATTGACCCTAAAGCAATAGAGCACGCTAAAAAGGAATATTCTGGAATTAAGAATATTGAATTTTTGATTGGTAATGCTAATAATATCCCTTTGCCAGACGATAGTATTGACATAGTCGTTTCGTATGAAACGATCGAGCATATAGATGAATTAACACAAAAAAAGTTTCTATCCGAAATTAAAAGAGTATTAAAAAAGGAGGGGCAATTAATCGTTTCCACACCTGATAAAACGAATTACTCTGACAGATATGATCATAAGAATGAGTTTCATCTAAAAGAATTTACCAGTGATGAGTTTTTTAAGTTTTTAAAAAATTATTTTAAATATGTTACCCCGTATCTTCAAGGATATGAAATAGTAAGTGCAATAACTGAAAACGAACCTGAAAAAATAAATAATCTGCACATTACAAACTGGCAACGGTTAACCAAGCCCTTTTCAAGAAAATATCTCATTGGTATATGCAGTGATAGGTCTTTGCCAAAAAATATCACTCTTTCTTCTGTTGTATTTCAGGTAAATAAAGACTTCATGCAAATGACCGACAGAATAGTCCAAATGGAAGCGCATATACTTGAACTTGGAGCATGGGGTCGACGATTAGATAAGCAAATTGAAGAAAAAAATGTCCTATTTAATCAAAAGGCAAGAGAACTTGAAAAAACCGCTTCAGAAAAGGAAAAACAGTCAATGTTGCTACAAAAAGTAAGTAGCGAGTTGGAGAACAAAAAAAAGTTAATTGAATCCTTTGCGATAAGTTTTCAGGAAACAACAGTCAAACTGTTTCAAATGCAAAAACAGCTCGTTGAAGAAAGCGAGCTAAAACAAAAATTTAAAAACGAAATTTTGGAAAAAGAGAGCTTAACTGCGGAATTACAAAATACAATTATTGCTATAGAAGAAAAAATTGAACAACAGAAAAACGCCATTAATACGCTGACATCAGAAAATAATGATAAGAATAAAATTATTGAAGAGCAAAATAGAAATGTTCATTCTTTACAGGCTCAATTAAATTCACTAAGTGAGCGCTTGACAGAAATATACAGATCAGAAGGATGGAAGATATTAAAGCGTTATTATAATTTAAAAGGAAAGCTATTACCCGAAACTTCTAAAAGGTATAGGATTTTAAAAAAAGTTGTAAACAGACTACGCGGAAAAAAAGAAGACAACTTAGGCCCTTTTGACGCTAAACAGTCTCAGGTTATCACGGCATCATTAAGTACAAATAATAGTCATTCTGAAAAGAGTTATGAGCCTATAGAATTTGTTCTTTTTGAATCTTCAGCAGTTTCTATAGTCATGCCAGCCTACAATGGATGGGATCTAACTTATAAATGCCTGGCATCAATAAAGAAAAACACGCATGGCATTTCTTATGAAATTATTATAGGGGACGATGCATCAACTGATGAAACAAAAAATATAAAAAATTATATAAAGAATATTACGGTCATCAGGAATGAAAAAAATCTTGAATTCCTTCATAATTGTAATCATGCAGCCACTTATGTAAAAGGTAAGTATATTTTATTTTTAAACAACGATACCGAAGTAAGGTCAGGCTGGTTAAGCAGTATGGTTGATCTCATGGAAAAAGATGAAACCATAGGAATGGTTGGATCCAAATTAATATACCCAAATGGATTGTTGCAGGAAGCGGGTGCTATCATTTGGAATGATGCTTCAGGATGGAATTTTGGTCATAAAAAAAATCCGGAATCACCTGAATTCAATTACGTTAAAGAAGTAGATTATATATCTGGCGCCAGTATCATTATTAGAACAGATTTATGGAAAGAAATTGGTGGTTTCGATGAACGTTATACACCCGCATATTGTGAAGATTCTGATCTTGCTTTTGAAGTAAGAAAGCACGGATACAAAGTAGTATACCAGCCATTATCTGAAGTAATCCATTTTGAAGGTTATACACATGGAACAGATCAGGAGGAAGGCATAAAAGGTAACGAGATTAAAGCTTACCAAAAACTGAACAATGAAAAATTCAAAGAAAAATGGAAAAATGTACTTCAAAAAGAACATTTTCCCAATGGAGAAAACGTTTTTTGGGCAAGGGATAAAAGCCAAAACCGGAAAACCATACTTGTAATAGATCACTACGTCCCTCAATTTGACAAGGACGCCGGTTCGAAAACCGTATTCCAGTATCTGAAATTATTCGTTTCATTAAACATGAATGTGAAATTTATTGGAGATAATTATTGCAGACATGAACCTTATACAACCGCTCTTCAGCAAATGGGGATTGAAGTGTTGTACGGTCCCTATTATGCAAATAACTGGCGACAATGGATAAAGGACAATCATGATAAATTTGATTTTATACTATTGAACCGTCCGCATATTTCTATTAAATATATTGATTTCATCAGGAAAAATACAAATGCAAAAATCCTTTATTACGGGCATGACCTGCACTTTATCAGGGAACAAAAACAATATACAATTGAAAGAAACTCGTCTTTGTTAGAATCTTCAAAAAAATGGAAAGCCACTGAGATGCATCTTTTTGATAATTCCGATATAGTTCTGACACCAAGCGAAGATGAAAAAAGTATAATTGACAACCTGGTACAATGCGACAAAACCCGAACAGTGTTACCGTATTATTATGAGAAGGCAAACGACCCCATAAGTGATTTTACTCAACGGGAAAGTATTATGTTCGTTGGCGGATTTGCTCACAAACCAAATGTGGATGCTGTTTTATGGTTTTGTAATGAAATATGGCCAACTGTAAAAAAAGAATTACCGCAAGCAAAATTCATTGTTGTTGGTTCAAATACACCTGATCAAATATTTCATTTGGCCTCCGAGGATGTTATTATTAAGGGATATTTAAATGATATTAAACTTGACCAAATTTATTCATCTGTAAAAATTGTTGCAGTGCCACTGCGATATGGGGCCGGAGTGAAGGGAAAAACTGTAGAAGCATTGCATAGAGGAATTCCTATTGTAACTACCAGTTTTGGGGTAGAAGGATTGCCGGGTGATTATTCTTTTCTTCAGGTAACAGACAATGAAGAAGAATTCAGTGAGCGAATTTGCTCTATGTATAAAAACGAGAAGATTCTTACTGAACAAAGCAAAAAAAGTATAAATTATATAATAGACAATTTCAGTGAAAAAAAAGCCAGGATGATTTTAAAAACCATTTTGGAGACCCTCTAACCTTACTTGATGGAAAAACTATCCCAAGATTACTTTTACCAAAAAAGCAAAGAAGAAATTGCACCGATTGAACCCATTTTTGTCATTGGTTCCTACCGGTCTGGTACGAGTGCTTTAACCTGGTCGTTAGGTCAGCATTTTAATATCTTTCCTCTTGAAGAAACAAATTGGATATATAGACTGGGAGTTTACCTTGATTGTTTGTATGCTTTCGGAACAACGAACGGGGAACATTCCAATTTGTCCAGCATGGGAGTAAACAGAACAAATTTTTACAAATCGTTTGGAAAGCTTATTCATTCTTTCCTGCTTGAAAATCGGATAAATTACTTACGAACAAGTGTAAAAGCGGCTTTTAAAAAAAATGATTTATTACATCAGGTAAATCTCGAAAAATTAAATACGCTAAATGATTTCACTCAATTCACTACAGAAAATGATCTTTTCCTTGCCATTAGAAACAAAGGTGATACCAAAAACAGATGGGTTGATGGTACGCCCGAAAATTCGCATTTCGTTTATTGCCTGAATCTGATGTTCCCCAAATCAAAATTCATCTTTTTAATCAGAAACCCGATCAAAGTGGCCAATTCCCTGATGAATTTTGCTACAGTAAGCGGGCAGGCAGAAAATTATGAAGAAGAAAATGCCTACACTCAATGGTATCGCTTAACAGAAAGCTGCTATTATGCGCTCAAGGCTTATGGATCGGAAAAAGTTTTATTGATACAACAGGAGGATTTAATTTCTCAAAAAGAAATAGTCATAAAAAAATGCTTATCATTCATTCATGAAAAATACGATGCAAATTGCTTAAAGCCTTTGCAAGTGGTCATTAATTCTTCGGATTATGACAGAAGTAAGATTGATTTTTCGATTGATAACGGCCTTAAAAGTGAAAAAAAATATATACAAAATGCTTGTTTATTCTATACTCAAATTTTAAATGATTCTCACCATAACCAAAAAGGAAGCCTGCATTATTACAGAATTTTAAGAGATAGGTATTCAGAACATGCAAAAGGGTTTTATAAAGGACATTAATGATCAAAAACCCAACACTCCAAAATCAACAAAATGTATAAACCTTTAAACAGTAAAATCCTTTTGTTTCCTGTTCTAATCTTTTTTATTTTTTATCTGTTTTGGCTATTCAGAGCATATCATGACGTGCCCTACATGGACCAAATGAATATTTTAGCTGGTAACATCAACCATATGTATAATCATGATGCCACTCTAAATGATTATTATTACAGGTCTCCCTTCCTTTTTGTAATTTCAACTCTCCTGGTCTTTTTGAATTGTAAACTTTTTTCCTATAATACTTTTTACGAGAATATTACCACTGCGATAATTCTTCTTTTGATCGCCCTTTATTTCATTAAATCGACTATTGCTTTCTTCGATGTTTATAAATACAAATTTTATTTTACACTGTTTGCCAGTTTAATTATTTTTTGCTTTGCAAAATGGGGGATGTCCTTGTGGGGAGGAGGATTTAGTCATTACATGGTCGTGCTATTTGGATTTATATGCGTGAATATTGCGCATACATATTATTCAAATCTGGGGCAAAACAACAGGTTCAGCTACAAATACTTTCTTCCAATTTATATTGGCCTGTCTCTCCTGTCCATTTTTGAAACAACAGCTTACTTTCTCCCATTTCAACTTTCTTTATTGATACTGCTGCTCGTTAATTTCAAATTATTCAAAGATAAAATTGATTTAAGGAAATGGAAGGTTGTTTTAATTACAACCATTGGACTAATTATTTTCTCTTTGCTCATAAACTCTTTAGCTGAATCATATGCCGCTCATCATCACTATGATACATACGGAAAGGTTAACACTTCACAAAGCCTGGGCGACTCGTTTAAAAAGATGGTTAACGAGCCGGGATTTGTCGTCAAATTTTTTCTAATAGCCAATGCAGGAAGCTTGATTGATGAAGACGCTTACAAGCCTTCGGATTTTGGGCAAAGGAGCATGCCGTGGTTCGGTCTCATCATCCTTGCATTTTCTCTATACGCCATGTATCTGTTTATTAAGCGAAAAAAAATTGAGGGGCTTTTTTCCATAAACTTAATCCTTTGTTCCATCCTCTTTAACGTTATGGTGCTTATTGGCCGGTTGAGTTTTAATGATGTTTATTACGGGGCTTCTTCCCGGTATTCGGCTGAAACCTTTTCCGGTTTACTTGGCATTGGTACTTTTTTCCTGCTCCTGAAAAACAAACTAAAGAATGGTAATACTACTTTCAAAAAAGCCATATGTTTATTTCCAATTGGATTAATTGTCATCTGCTCATTAATTATAGACAGGAATCAATGGAGAATTGCTCCTTACCGAAAAAAAAATTTTTTACAATGGACTATCAATCTGAAAGAGAATAAAAACCTGAAATCCCTGCAGGCAAATAATGTTGAAACAATTGAAAAAGCAAGAGAAACGATGATCAGAAATAAACTAAACATTTTCAAGCCTAAAATGAAATTGACAAATTATACGCTCGAATGTACCCGCCTTGGTCCTGATACAACAGGATTTTATAGTTTGGGACATGATTCTTTCGGCGCATTTCGCTGGACTGACGGGAATGGAATAGTCCTGCTGCCAAACCTATATGCTGTAAAAGATACTATCCACTTAAAACTCATATGCTATTCACCCCAGGCTGATACTCCAAGGGTAACCTTGAATGATAATTTAAAACCCTTTGATATTGGTCATTTCGACCGTGGTTATAATTATTCTTTTGCGTTTCAAGACCCGAAGGTTTTATTCAAAGTATCCATACAAAATAAAAGTATTATACCGCATGATTTAAACAAGGACAACCCTGATAAACGAAAATTAGGTCTGATATTCAGATCCATTACTTTATATGAATAAGATAAATAATTTATGCAAGCGCCTTTAATTTCAATAGTTGTTCCTCTCTACAATGAAGAAAGATTATTTAATGAACTGATAGAGCGGTTAACAAATGTATTGGATTCATTAAGCATACCGGCACAAGTTGTTTTGGTAAATGATGGAAGTGCAGATAACACACCTTATTTAATGCAGCTGCTTTCAGAAAAAGACAGAAGATTCCGGTCTGTTTTATTATCAAAAAACCATGGACACCAGATTGCTGTCTCCGCTGGGATGTACTATGCAGATGCCGAAGAAGCAATAATGATAATGGACGGAGACTTGCAAGATCCACCGGAATTAACTATTGATTTTTATTCAAAATTCAAAGAAGGGTATGATGTCATCTATGCGATCAGGAAAAATAGAAAAGAAAATTTAGTGTTGAAATTCGCTTATTGGGCTTATTATAGAATTCAAAAAATGGTGAGCAACTACAATATTCCAATTGACAGCGGAGATTTTTGTATGATCAGCAAAAGAGTACGGGATGTTATGGTGTCCATGCCCGAACAAAGCAGGTATTTAAGAGGCATGCGTTCATGGGTAGGATTTAAACAATTTGGATTTGAATATGAACGAAGTGAACGATATGCAGGAAAGTCAAAATATAATTTGAAGAAATTAATGCGATTAGCGTTTAACGGTATATTCAACTTCACAGAATTTCCTATTAAATTAATATACAGACTTGGTTTTATCAGTATAATTATTTCAATATTATACATGATTTATCTAAGCTGGGAAAAAATCATCGGAGCACAATTACCTCAGGGTTATTTCACATTAATTTTTGCAATCTGCTTTTTTAGCGGGGTCCAGCTGATATCTCTGGGCTTAATTGGTGAATATGTGTACAGAACATATAATCAGGTAAGGCAAAGACCTTTGTTTATTGTCGATAAAGTAATAAATTAAATTTATCACATAAAATACCACAATTCATTTCTCTTTATGTTTTCCCTTTTCATACATATATATAATCAAGATTCATGGGGGAAAATTTTTAAAGGCCAATTAAAAGATCTGAAACCTTATTCGCCTGTGATTCTGATTAATCTCTGCCTGACAAATGCTGATAATTCCAAACTAATTTCTACGATCAGAACAGATTTTCCCGAAGCTCTTATAATAACGACACCAAATAAAGGAAGGGACATAGGGGGTAAGCTTGCTTTAATAGATTTTTTTCTAAGGACTAAACTGCGGTCTGAGTTTATTGTTTTTTTGCATGATAAGCAAAGCCATCATTGGTTTGGTGAAACCTGGAGAGAAAAGCTATTTGCAATAATTGAACAGGAAAAAATCAAAACCATTCTTCAAGAATATCAGAATGATCCAAAGACGGGAATAATCGGAACCAATGATTTTATTAAAAACGAGTACAATAAAAAAACAAATGAATTTAAGACCACGAATAATAATAAAATTAAGGAGTTAATTGCCAAATATAATTTGAAAATAAGCGACCATCGTTTTGTTGCAGGAGCCATGTTCTGGATTCGAAGCTCGATCATTGAAAAGTTTTTTTCCATGCATTCTGCTCTTAATTGCCGGGAAATGCTTGAAGAAGGTAACTTTACCGATGACTATGAAGGAACCTATACTCATTCGTGGGAAAGAATTTTCTGCTGGCTGGCAAATGACCAGGGCTATACTATAAAAGGAATTTAATAATGTTTATCAACAAATGGTTGATTACTGAATCATTCGGGAACAATAAACAAAAAGATAAAGAAGCAGGACTCTGTCTTTATTTTAATAAGGAACCAGATGATATAAGTGAATTATACAAATATCTTCAAAATCAGCCTGAAAATTCTTTCGCTCTTTACCTTTCAGGCCAGGATATCTCTTTGGAAAAAATTAGTGAATCCTATATCGAAAAAATCATCAGCATTTTTTTTCAACCGTGCTATTATTTTTTCAATTACCAACCATTACTTTTTTTAACTGATAATACTCCTGCCTCCCTTAATTTCTGTAACAGGTTAGGGAACAAATGCAGAAAGCAGGGATTTCAAATTTCAATTGTTGAAGTAAAAAATGATCCTGCTGGTGCAATGACCAACCAGCCTGCCTACCAATTAACAACTGCTACCATCAATTATAGCCTCGTGTTGAAAAAATGGGTATCCCTGTATTTGGAAAACAGGAACCCGGGCGAAATACATTTACTGATTTCAGAAAAACTACCTGACCCTATCCAGGTTCTGGACAAAATAGGCGAAAGTGATTTTAAGGGAACGGAAGAATATAAAATTGCCAATCGTTTTTACGAAAACCAAAAATTGATTAATGAGTATAAACACGAGTTGGATTTAAGAATAAACAATGAAAAAGATGCCCGGCTTTATTTAAAAATACAAAAAGAGCAAACTCAAAATAATGTAGAGTGGTATCATTGTGAATATGAAATATTGCCGGGATGGTATAAAAAATTAGGGCACCTTATAAAAGCGCTCATGGGCAAAAGAAGCTTTCGCTCTTTGTTCAATGATAATATAAAAAAATAGAAAAATTGAAATACTGGTTACTTACCACGGAATACCCACCACAATTTGGAGGAGGAATCGGGACTTATTGCTCCCAGTGGGGTCCGATACTCAGACAAAATGGAGTAGAGCTAACCGTTTTTATTCTGAATAAACAGGAAAAAAAATTCAAAGAAACGATATGGGATAATATCCGAAGAGTAGAGTTTTCTCCTTATTTGAAAAATACCTCAGACTTTCTTGGCTATGAAACGATGGTCAGCTCCTCCTTCGAAGAAATTACCAGGCTGTATATTGAAAAAGAAGGGCCGCCTGATTGGTTAGAAGCACAGGAATACCAGGGAATAGCCTATTTTATTTTACAAAAAAAACATTTGAACGAAGATTTCTATAAGAATTTAAAAATCCTCATTACCTGCCATTGCCCTTCCTTTATTACGTTTGAACATAACCACATAAGTATTTATCAGCTGCCCTATTTCTGGATAGGTGAGATGGAAAAATTTTGCATGAAGGCGGCGGACCTTTGTATTTTTCCCAGTAAATATCTCGCCGATGAAATCTTAAAGAGGTTTCCAAACCTGATTAAAAATTATTCTATTCTCCATAATCCCTATTTGCTCCCCGATGATTTGCCCAATGATAAGAATGAAGAACAAAATGACTTTGTTGTTGTGGGAAAACTATCTCCCGCAAAAGGTACTTTGGCAACACTTAAAATATTCCAAAAGCTTTGGAAAAGTGGATACGCCTATAAATTAAAATTAATAGGAGATGAAAGTTATTTTCATCATGCCCTGGGCATTTCAACGGGCGACCTTATAAAGAAACATTATGCTTCTTATTTACACTCTGGTTTATTAACCATTACCGGCACTATGACACCAGTTGACGTTAGAAACCAAATTCACAAAACCAAAATAATTCTTGTTCCGAGTACAATAGAAAATTTACCCTACACTGTGATTGAATCCATGGCTGCAGGCAAAGTTGTTTTGGCCTCGGCACAAGGGGGGCAGAAAGAAATTATCCGCGATGGGCATAACGGTTTTTTATTCGACTACAATGACCCGTCTTCGTTTGAAGAAAAAATTCACACTGCTTACAGGCTGGGAACTGGTGAAATAAATAAAATCGCAGGAGAAGCTATACGAACGATAACGAGCGAGTGTGATCCGCAAACTTATTTTACAAAGAAGATAGAAATATTAAGCCGGCAGATGGACAGCAATAAAAATTATTTTCCTTTTATTTCGGCTTTTGCGAATGAAAAAATTCAAAATGAGAGTAATAATGAAAGCACCCAATTACTCTCTGTTGTGATTCCCTACTTCAATATGGGAAAATATATAAATAATACCATAGCCTCTATTGATGCGTCTGCTTATCAAGATAAAGAAATTATCATAGTAAACGATGGAAGTACTGATGATGAAAGCATCCGGGTTTTGCAATCATTCAAATCCAGAAAAGATATAAAAATAGTTGACCAGGAAAACCGTGGCCTGGCGACAGCACGAAACTGCGGTGCACAACAAGCAAAAGGAAAATATCTTGCTTTTTTAGATGCAGACGACAAAGTGGCAAAAAATTATTTTGAAAAAGCTATCAATATTTTAAAAACAAAATCAAATGTACATTTCATAGGTTGCTGGGTGCAATACTTTGATAATTCCAGGCATAAATGGCCTGCTTTCACTCCTGAACCCCCTTTTTTGCTTTATCACAATATGGTAAATTCAAGCAGCCTTATATATAAAAAAGAAAGTTTTTTAAAATCAGGGTTAAACGATCCAAAATTTATTTATGGCATGGAAGATTATGATAGTGTGATAAACCTTGTAAAAAATGGTTACCCGGGAGTTGTAATACCTGAGTTCTTATTCTTTTACAGGGTACGGAAAGATTCTATAGCAAGAGGATTCAACAAAAGCAACGGGTTGTATCTATATCAGCTTTTAGCAGAAAAACATAAAAACTTTTACACTACTTTTGCGACCGAACTTTTTGGCCTGTTGAATGCAAACGGACCAGGAATTTTTGTAGATAATCCTTCGCTCGATTATCATCTTAGAGAAAAAATTCCTTTTCCAAAAGGTTTGTCAGGAAAATTAATTCACCTGGTTAAAAGAAACAGGCTTACCAGGAAGATGGCTTATAAAATTTACCGGCTATTGAACAAATAGATCATGTTTCCGAAAATTGTAAACGACTGGTTTAAAAGATCCAATAAAATTGAACGGCTATGGCTCATGGCCAAGATTGAATTCAAACTCCGTTATTATGAAAACAGACTTGGTCTTCTCTGGGCTTTGATTAAACCATTAATGGACATCCTTGTTTATTACGTGGTTTTTCAGACTATAATGAAACAAAATATTCCTGCCTTCGCCTCTTATCTTTTTATTGGTTTAATACTCTGGAATTTTTTTTTGGAGTCTACGACTGGCACTATACAAATATTAAAAACGAAAAAATATTTGTACCAGTACAGCAACATGAATAAATTAGAAATTTATGTGTCTACATTATTTGCCAATTCAATAGGATTCTTTTTTAATTTCATTATGTTCGTTATATTTTATAATTTTTTAGAAGGGCAATCTACGGGTTCTTCCGTTCAGAATTTTTGGATCATTGGGATATTCCTAAATCTTTTTATCTTATCATTGGGTATGTCTCTTATTCTTTCTACAATATACATAGCAGCTAAAGATATTTCGCAAATATGGACGGTATTTACCTCTTTTCTATTTTTTCTTTCTCCTATATTTTATCAACTAGCCAGATTCAAAAAAGCATTACCCGGTTTTGAGTACGGAAACCCCATTGCAGGAATTATTATTAATGCCCGGAGAGTAATGATGCAACGTTTAAATCCTGATTTCCGTCTGCTGGGTTTTGATTATGTCTACGCAATCATATTATTAGTGATAGGCCTTATTTTTCTAAACAAACTTGGCGCTAAGGCAGCGGAAAAACTATAACCTATGACAAATGAAATTGCAATTTCTGCAATAGACATCAGCAAAACGTTTCATATTTCTGAAGACAGCCATAATACCGTAAAGCATCGTCTTTTTAATTTATTTAATCCTCCCAGGAGTAAAGATGTCCAGGCTTTAAAAATGATGTCACTTGAAATAAACAAAGGTGAATGTATTGGATTAATCGGGAGGAATGGTTCAGGAAAAACTACTTTAACTAAAGTATTGGCGGGGGTTTATCCAACCGACACAGGATCTATAAAAATAAATGGCTCTACCATGCTGATGAATTTGGGAGTGGGTATGAGCCATGAACTGACCGCCAGGGAAAATATTTATGTTTCCGGATCCGTACTTGGTTTAAAAATTAAAGAAATAGATCAGCTATTTGATAAGATCATTGACTTTGCTGAACTGAAAGATTTCGTTGATACCAAGGTTAAGTTTTTTTCTTCCGGAATGATGGCCCGGCTATCATTTTCTATTGCTGTAAATGCCGGGGCTGATATCATGTTTCTTGATGAAATCTTTTCCGTAGGCGATATGAAGTTCCAGGAAAAAGCGACTAAAGTTTTTGAAAGTTCCTGGATAGAAGGCAAAACCGTAGTGCTTGTAAGTCATACCATGGCAGTAGTTCAAAAATATTGTAATCGTTCGGCTTTTATAAAAAATGGTAAAATGGAATTTTTTGGAGATACTGAAAAAGCAATCGAATTGTACACTCAAGACAATCGGTAATGCTGATTTCCCTTTTTCGAATCTGAAAGTAAAAATGGAATAAAAAATCCTGTCAACATTCCTCCAAGACTTCTGTCAAAATAAATTTCAGTTATCCACGCCGTCGCAAAAGTGAAAATAATTAATATACTTAACCAGTCTTTACTTTTCTTGGCGTAGATTAAAGGAAGTATGACCCACGCAATAAGAAAAAAGCTCAAACCGACGATTCCCATACTATATAAAATATCCAGGTAATTATTGTGAACATTCTTTTTTGTTTGCAAAGCAAACTCAAATTTCTTTTCTCAATACTTGTCCATCAATACGTCCTTCTTATCCCCAATATCAACACCCTTGATCGGGCTGTTTAAAAACAATTCCCAACCGCATCGCCAAGCAGCCATCCTGAAATTTGCTCCATTCCATTGATCTTTCGTTACGGCCATGTTATAATGACTTTCTTTTCCCATACTTTGATAATTGAATTGCGTATAGGCAAGCTCTTTATACCGGTTAAATGTTTTTGGGAAAAATTTGAAAATAACAAATATTCCCAAAAACAACCCTATTATCAAAGTAAGACCTTTCAAATATTTCTTCTCTTTAAAAATGTAAAAAAAGCCAAATCCAGCCGTAATGATATATAGTACCATCATCTGGTTACGGCTTGCCAATAAATAACTCATTGCAAAAAGAAAAAGAGTAATAAGAACCAGCCACGCTTTATACCTTCTTTTTTTGTAAAAAATATTATAAGCCAAAATGTAAATAGAAAGATTTACCAATAAAGAAATGTAAATAGATTGCTGTTCCAAAATTTCAGTCAGTGAATCATCATATAAAAGTTCAGGCTTTTTAAAAAATTCAGAACGGTAGATCCCCCAACACAAACAAAGCAATACCATAAAAGTTGTAAGCCAGGCAAAGCCCAATAATACTTTTTCTTTAAACTCTTTTCTTAATTCTAATAGTCCTATGCTCACAGGAAAATAGATTAATGGCAATCTCGGATCCAGATAACGAAGTCCACGTTTGAAATCTGAAGAAAGAAAAACACTAACAATAACCATCACAATAAAAAGCGCCATCCACAAAACATATTTTCTTTCTTTAAAGACACGCAGTTTTTCTTTAAACGGGCCGAGAAAAAAAGAATAGAGACATAACCCGGCGGCAGCTATTATGTTTACCAATTTTAACCAGGGCAGGAAAAGCGTAGCTAAAAAAAACAGGATAAGAATAAAAAGAATCTTTTCTTTCTTAGTCATTTTATAAACATAGGTTAAGGAGAATCATTCATTACATATATAACCCTCCATCAGCATTTATTACCTGTCCGGTAACGTATGAACTCATATGGGATGCAAGAAACAAAGCAACATTCGCCACATCTTCAGAAGTACCAAACTTGCCTAATGGAATTCCGGCCCTATACTTGTCTGCCTGCTCGCCTTCCTTTAGATAACCGGTCATATCTGTTTCAATAAAACCAGGCGCAATTGCATTACAACGAATATTTCTGCTTCCCAATTCTTTTGCAACAGATTTTGTAAAACCAATAATACCTGCTTTGGAAGCTGCATAGCTTCCCTGGCCGGCATTTCCCATCAATCCAATAATTGAACTCATATTGATTATACTTCCGCTTTTTGCTTTCATCATTGGACGTATAACCTGTTTCGTCATATTAAACACACTTTTCAAATTTACCTGCATCACTTCATCCCATTGTCCCGGTGTCATCCGTAATAACAAGTTATCCTTTGAAATACCTGCATTGTTTACACACACATCAACAGTACCAAATTCTTTCAATACACCATCTACCATTGTCTCGCATTGCGCAAAATCACTTGCGTTACTTTTGTATCCCTTAGCTTTGATGGTAAGCTTAATTAATTTTTCTTCTAATGCTTTTGCTCTTTCAGCGCTGTTGTCACTTACATAAGTGAATGCAATGTTAGCACCCTGTTCGGCAAATTTTAATGCAATGCCCTCACCGATGCCGCGGGCAGCTCCGGTTATTATAGCAACTTTTCCTTCAAGTAGTTTCATAATTATTTTTATGTAGCCAGCAAAAGTACTTCTATTCAACTTTTGTTGTGCCTCCCGCTGGCAGGCAAGTCGCATTCTTTAACTTTTGTAATTACATCAGCAGCTTTATTTCTTCAATAAATTTCCTGTCATTACTTAATCTGGGGACCTTATGCTGACCACCCAATTTTCCTTTTTCCTTCAACCATTTATCAAAAATTCCTTTTTTTAATGAGTGAAGGACTGGTTTCCTTAGAGCAATGTCTTTATACCGCTTGGCTTCATAATCGCTGTTTATTTTTTTCAGTGCAGTATCAAGTTCATCCCTAAACTGATCAATTGCCTGAGGCTCTTTCTCAAATTCTATCACCCATTCATGTGCACCGTTTGATCCATCAGAAAAATATATTGGGGCTGCCGTATAATCATTTACGATAGCATCCGTTTTTTTGCTCGCAATAGCAATGGCTTTATCAGTATTATCCACTATCACTTCTTCGCCAAATGCATTAATAAAATGTTTCAACCGACCCGATACTTTTATCCTGAAAGGAAATAAAGAAGTGAATTGAACCGTATCACCTAACAAGTATCGCCATAATCCACCGTTTGTGCTGATAACCGGGGCATAGTGCTTGCCGATTTCTACACTTTGCAAACCCACAGTTTTAGGTTCTGATTTTCCATACTCATCCACAGGCATAAATTCCATAAAAATTCCGTGATCTACAAACAGCAACATTCCTTCGTCGCCGGGAATTTCATCAGCTCCAAAAAAACCTTCGCTTGCATTGTACATTTCAAGATAATTGATCTCTTTCCCGATCAGTTTTTTGAACTGATCTCTGTAAGGGGTAAACGAAACACCTCCGTGCATATATAACTCTAACGAGGGCCATACTTCTCGAATGGATTTTTTTCCGGTGATTTCTAAAATGCGTTTTAGTAACACAAGAGTCCAGGTGGGTACTCCCGAAATAGAAGTCACATTTTCTTTTATTGTACTCTTTGCCAATTTTTCAATTTTGCTTTCCCATTCGTCCATCAATGCAATACTCAGATCGGGCGTTCGAAGCCAATGCCCCCAAAATGGAGAATTCTGTAATAGTACCGCACTTAAATCACCATATTGGACCTCTTCATTCATTTGATGTATAGTATGGCTGCCCCCGATCACAAGTCCTTTACCGGTTAGTAGTTCCGAATCGGGATTAAAAGCATAGTATAAGGTAAGCACATCTTTCGCTGCTTTATAATGACAATCTTGAAGGCTTTCCTCGCTAACGGGGATGAATTTGCTCTTATCGCTCGTGGTACCACTACTTTTTGCAAACCAATAGATCGGTGTATTCCAGAGTATGTTCTGCTCACCTTGCATGATGCGATGAATGTAAGGTTTTATATCATCATACTCATGAATGGGAACTGCTTCCTTATATTCTTTAATGCTGAACAATTTTGAGAAATTATACTTGCGGCCAATTTCGGTGTACTGAGCAGAGGTCACGAGATCCTGCAATACTTCACGCTGTGCATCAACAGGATTATTTTTCCATCCTTCAATTCGCCAAAGCCGCATCCGTGCGAGTGATGATATGGCCGGACTCAGTAATTTCATAATAAGCCAAAGTAAGGAATTTTAAAACTATGAGCATTAATTTTTGCTAGGGTTAATTTGTACGTTTTAAACCTGTTTTCAACTTCTTATCTTGCAAAAGATAACAGCACTAATAAGATGAAGAAAATTTTCATAGAAACCCTGCAAAAACATTCAAAGGATTTTCATCCGGTTGTTTCTTTTGATCCACAAAAGGACAAGCTGCTGGCATTGGATCTTACAAAAAATAAGGAAGAACTTTCTGCAAATATTCTCGATGATACAGAAAAATTTTCTGGTTATATAAATCAAAAATTAAAATCGAAAGATGCAAAATTCGGGATAGGTGGCTATAATGAATACCGTGAACTATATGGCCGAAGCAAAGTGTTCGATAGCGGTCCTTATGAAGAACCAAGAAGGTTGCATATCGGAGTTGATATTTGGGGTAAACCCTATACTGCTGTTATGTCTCCTTTGGATGCAATTGTTCATAGTATTGCTTTCAATGATAATTTGGGAGATTATGGTGCCACCCTTGTTCTTTCTCATACTCTCGACGGTCTCAGTTTTCATACCTTGTATGGTCATCTTAGTTTGAATTCAATAAAAAATTTTAGCGGCGGAGAAAATGTAAAAAAGGGAGATATAATCGGTGAATTTGGAATACCGGTAGAAAACGGGCATTGGCCGCCTCATCTGCATTTCCAGGTCATTGTTGATATGGAAAATCAGGAAGGAGATTATCCGGGTGTTTGCAAACTTTCTGAAAAAGAAAAGTATTTAGAAAATTGTCCTGATCCCGACCTGATTTTGCAGATGATGAAATATGCGCAAGGTTGAAACACATTTAGAAAAAATGAGCTAAGAATTTATTTAGTGATCATTTCATTTATAGACTTCTACTTTCTTTTACCGGTACCATTTTGTAAAAAAATATCGACCCGCGGAGTACTCCAGTTGTAAGGCTTATCCAGTATGTCTATATCACCATCACCATCAAGATCGCCAACCTTTGCTTCATGAAAACCCATTCCCTTAATCAATTCAGTTTTTTTAAAATGTCCTTTGCCGTCGCCATAAAAAATAAAAGCGGTAGCCTCGGGATTGTCCGGTTCTTTATTTTTTTCATTCCATTTGGCCATTTCTGCTGCGAAAATATCCAGATTGCCATCGCCATTGATATCGGCAACTGCCAGTGAATGACCATGAATCAGATCCCTGTCCAGCAAAGAATGTCCGATCCATGCGGAAGAATCCTCAGGATCTCCCTTACATTCATACCACTTTAACGAACCAGTACCGTCGCCGGGTGCAGTTACCACCTGGAGTATCTTGCCCGCTTTAAATTTTCCTGCAGCAATGCGACCTCCTATCTCCGCTACACGAATGGGTTTAAAAACACCATTACCCTTGTATTTAAACCACATATTGCCAGCCAATAAATCTACATGACCATCACCATCTACATCTGCCGCTGCCATTCCTTCCGGGTACCAGCTATTTTTATTTCCGGCTTCTCCCCTGAAAATAACCTTCATTTCCCATTGAGTTGATGTTCGCGGATCCTTAGGTATAGATGCGAGATAAATCGAATTATCTCCCTGGTTCCAGAAAGCCAATTGCAATTGATTGGTCTGAAGAAAATCACCAAATACCTGATCATGATGTTGATCTTTTCCTGAAAGTTTAATTGTATGCCTTACCCATGGAGTATCAGGATCATAATGCGGATATGGATTTTCCCACCACCAAACTTCTGGCCCCTGCCAGTCCTGGCCAAACACAAGATCCAAATCACCGTCACCGTCAATATCAGCATATGCGCCACCGGCTTCAATTGTTTTATATTCCTTTTCCAATACATATCGTTGCCAACCGTTTTTAACCCGACGATACCACACAAGTACCGGAGCTGTTTCCCGGCAGCTTAAAACAAAATCATTAATGCCGTCTTCATCGATATCAACAATCATTGCAGACGTCTGCTGCGTACTTGTCCACGGAACAGGTAAATTACCTGTGCTGCTTGATAAATGTGTCCATTTGTTGACAGGTTTTTGTGCAGCTATGATCATTGGCAAAAAAAGCAACAACACATTGCAGCCTCTCTGTATATTGAAATAAAAACCCATTGAATATGAAACCGGTTATTTAATATGGGTCAATTTAATTAAACATAAATTTAAAAAACGTTAGTCATCAGCCCCCGTATTTCGCTCCTTTTTCGCTAATTTGTTACTGGCTATGCAACTCAAGTTATATTTATCAATTTTATTTTTTTCTTTAGCAATGGTTGTTGTTGGTCAGAATAAGAAACCATTCCGGATTGGCATTGCAGGACTCACACACGATCATGTGCGAGGACTGTTATCGAGACTAAAAGATGGAGACATTGAAATTGTCGGGATCGCTGAAGGCAATCGTGATTTAGCCGAAAGATATCTAAAACAATATAATTTACCTCTTACATTATTGTACCCATCATTAAATGAAATGCTGGATAAATGCAAACCGGAAGCTGTGTGTGCATTTAACAGCATTAAAGAACATCTTGATGTAGTTAAAGCATGTGCACCGAGGAAAATTAATGTAATGGTTGAAAAACCACTTGCTGCAAGTTTAGCTGATGCTGAACAAATGCAAGCACTATCTTTAAAATATGGAATACAGTTAATCACCAATTATGAAACCACCTGGTATGGAAGTAATCACAAAGCATTTGAAATGCTCGATTCGATTGGTGACATTCGAAAAGTGGTTGTGCATGATGGCCACCAGGGACCAAAAGAAATTGGTGTTAGCAAAGAATTTTTTGAATGGCTGACGGATCCTGTAAAGAACGGCGGAGGTGCATTGATGGATTTTGGGTGCTATGGAGCCGATCTTCTTACCTGGTTAATGAAGGGAGAAAAGCCAATAGCTGTCTTTGCTGTTACGCAACAGATCAAACCGGATATCTATCCAAAAGTAGATGATGAAGCTACCATTGTTATTACTTACCCAAAAGCACAGGGAATTATCCAGGCATCCTGGAACTGGCCCTTCGGAAGAAAAGACATAGAAATATACGGGCAGCATGGTTACATGATTGCAGATTATGCTGGTCTTAAAATAAAAACATCAGAACAAAAGAATGAAGAATATCAAGCTGTGGCCAGGCCTCAACTTCCATACAATGATCCATTCGTTTACCTGGCAGCAGTAACACACGGAGAAATTTCAGTTAAACCAACTGACCTCTCGTCCTTGCAAAACAATATGATCGTAATGGAAATACTGGATGCGGCAAAAAGATCAGCCAAAGAAGGAAAAATGATTTACCTGGAAAAGTAATTATGGAAGTAATGCCTTTACAATACTTTCCCATTCATCTTCCAGTGAACTAAGTGATCTCTTTCTTCCTGCCTGACGGTATCAATAGTCTGCATTCCCAACATCACCTTCCTTGCGATGAAGATAAGCATGTATCCATACCGCCGTTTTATCTTCTATATTTTGAATAATTTCATGAGCCCCGTTCCAGTCTTTTTTGGCATCATACCATAATGCTTTGAGATAATTGGAAACCTCAGGTGGAGGTGAGGATAGTGATAAGCTTTTTTGAAATTCTTCGAATTCCATTTTTACATTTTCAAAAGTTTAAAGGCATGCGTCCATTGATGACGAATAAAACCGGGAATACACCATAAAATACAAAGCGGTTCGATGGCCCTGGCCGCTTCCACTGCACCCATGTCTTCTGTTTCCCAGCCGAATAAAGTGAGAATATCTTTTACAACGGTTTTTGCCCTGTCATCATTGCCACAAATAAACATAGTAGGCTTTCCATCTGGAAAGTTGGGTTTATACATAAAGGAATTACCGACAATGTTGAAGGCCTTCACAACTTTTGCATCCGGAATAAGTTTTTGAATTTTTTCCATCAATGAATCGTCCAGTGTCGTGAAAAAATGCAATACCCCGTTGTCGGGAGGTGCTTCCGAAATGGGATTAGTGGTGTCGATTACCACTTTATCGCTAAAATTTTTTATTCCCGCTAATTTAATGGCATCTTCAGCTGCAGAACCTTTTGTACAAAGCACAATTATTTCACCTGCTTTTGCTGCATCTCCAAAGGTTGCAACATCAATCTCGTTGTCCTTGACAAATTTTTTCAATTCTTCTTTTGAAGGATCTCTTGTTCCGAGCGTAACTTCATAACCTTCATCTTTAAAAGCTTTGGCTAATACCTGGCCTACTATGCCTGAGCCAATAATACCAATTTTCATAAAAGTCCTCCTTCTCTCTTTGTAGGAGAGTTGATTTTGATTAGAAAATTCATTCCTGAAATTATCATAATTTAAATAACACTCTAAATATCCGATATGTTTTTAAAATCGATCTCAATTCTGTTTTAATAAAGAATAATTTTCAAATTACCTTCATACAAATTTCCCGATAATGCGTTACCTTTTAATGATCTCTACTTTCGTCATCGGTGCAATACTCCCTGTGCAGGCTGTGTTAAACACAAGACTAGGCAAACAAACGGGAGGACCGCTCATGAGTACATTGTTGAGTTTCGTTGTGGGATTAATTTGCCTGGTCATTATTAATTTATTTACGAACCCTGCAGCAATATACCATATAAAACCACTTTCCGTTTCGCCATGGTATATTTGGCTTGGCGGTATACTTGGAGCTGTTTTCGTCGCTTGTATCATATGGGTAAACCAGCAACAAGGTGTTGCCCTTACATTTGCATTGGTAGTAAGCGGGCAGATTTTTTTATCCTTGCTTATTGATCATTTCGGTTTGTTTGGTTCTGCCATCCAGCCTGTGTCGGTACAAAAAATTTTAGGCGCTGCGTTGGTTATAGCCGGCGTTCTCCTTATAAAAAAATAGTTATCGTTATGCTTATATGAGTAATCCAAATTTACATACAGAAAAATCACAGTTAAGTGCTGTAGAAAAAGAATTCGAAAACACAATTCGTCCCAGGGAGATCTCGGAATTTTCAGGTCAGCAACAGATCATTGAAAATCTGAAAATTTTTATCAAAGCCGCAAAGATGAGATCGGAGGCTTTGGACCATATATTATTTCATGGGCCACCGGGTCTGGGAAAAACAACTTTGTCAAGAATTGTAGCCAATGAATTAGGAGTAAATATTAAGGAAACAAGCGGGCCGGTAATTGAAAAGCCGGGTGATCTGGCCGGATTACTTACCAATCTTGAGCCGCATGATGTTTTGTTCATTGATGAAATACACCGCCTGAGTACAGTAGTGGAAGAATATTTATATGCCGCTATGGAAGATTACCGAATTGATATTATGATCGACAGCGGCCCGAGCGCTAGGAGTATCCAGTTAAATCTTAATCCCTTTACACTTATTGGTGCAACAACAAGAAGCGGCTTACTGACAGCACCTTTACTATCACGCTTTGCTATTAAATCAAGATTGGAATATTACTCCGCTGAAATCATTGAGAAAATTATTAACCGTTCTGCAAACATTTTGGGGGTCAGAATTACTTCAGATGCTGCAAAAGAAATTTCAGGTCGCAGCAGAGGCACGCCAAGAATCGCAAACGGATTATTAAGAAGAGTGAGAGACTTTGCCCAGGTATTAAGCAATGGTGTGATTGATCTCACTATTACACAACATTCACTTAAAGCGTTGAATGTAGATGAATATGGCCTTGATGATATGGACAATAAAATTCTACTCACTATTATTGAAAAGTTCAAGGGTGGGCCGGTAGGGCTTGGCACAATTGCCACCGCTGTTGCTGAAGAAGCAGGAACTTTAGAAGAAGTATATGAGCCCTTCCTGATACAGGAAGGCTTTTTGCAAAGAACACCAAGGGGAAGAGAAGCAACTGAAAAAGCCTTCATGCATCTCGGTAAAAAATTCAAGGGGAAAAGCGGGGAAGGTCTTCTGTTCTCCTGATATGTGTTCATGTAGTCCCGAAACACTAAATTGACAGGTTCCTTTTATATCAATTTCTTAAATTTAGGAAGCAATCCCACCAATGATCTCCAGGGCACGCCATATGCTATGGATGATACCTGTCATCATTTTAATCGGCGCCGGTTCAAAGGCTCAATCTTTTAGTCCAAACTATAATTTTAAACACCTCAGTGTACAAAACGGATTACCTCAAAATATCGTTTACCAATTTTTACAGGATAGTCACGGATACATGTGGATTGGTACACACAATGGTCTTTCATTATATGATGGTATTAAAACCAATAATTTTTTGCATGATGAGCAGAATAGTACATCCATTGCCAGAAATTTCATTTCAGGCATACTCGAAGATTCATCACAACAAATATGGATAAGTAATGAAAACGGAATTGAACTGTATAACAGGGCGGATAACTCTTTTACTCATTTTGGTGTTGACAGACCGGATGGCACAAAAGAATATACGTATTGCCAGTTACTCGGTTTTGTTTCTCTAAACGAGTTATGGTTCCTCGATACGAAAACACGATCAGTTAGGACCCTGAATACAACAACTAAAAAAACTTCATTTGTTTCAGAACTGAATGCTACGAATGCGCAATTGTATAAAGGATCAGCACAAACGATTCACATCTGGTCGTCTTACGATAAAGGAACGATACACCAGGTTTACAGGGATAAAAAATTAATTGAACAGCAAGTATATTTTTCGGGCAAGGGTGGAACACTAAATAATCCTGAATTGGAAATCATTCATGTTTTTCAGCAAAATGATAGTACGGCCTGGCTTTCTACAAATGACGGGCTAATAAAATTAAACCCCATACTTAATAAATACCACATCTATGACAAATGGCAAAAGCAAAAAGTGAAGGAAGTAAGATATACTATACTTTCTCCAAAAGGACAGCTCTGGGTTGCAACCGGGGCGACAGGCGTTTATGCATTTGACATAAAAACAGATCAATTCATTTATAATTTCAGAAACAATAAACTGGATCCATTAAGCATTTGCAGCGATAATATTGTTTCTCTTTATTTTGACAGGATGGGAAATGTCTGGTGCGGCAGTTATGGTAATGGCTGCAGTTATACCAATACAGAAAATGCTTTTTTTGCCAATTATGTTTCCAAAGATGAAACACGAACATGGAACACGAATAATAATATTTTATGGTTAAACAATAATTCAAAAGGAAATTTGTGGTTGACACTGGCAGATGCTCCGGGATTTTGGATACTCGACAAAGAATTTAAAATCAAGGCACATAAAAACCCTTTACAGGAAGACGGAACAAATTTCAATGGCGACCTGCTTAGGTTTCTTTTCGACAAAAGGGGCAACATCTGGGTAGCGACGAATAAAGGACTGTACAGGTATAATGTTTCTTCCAACACAATGCATCCCGTAAAATATGAACTTATAAGTGAAGAAGTGCAGGGAAGCGTATGGATAAAAGACATGGTCTGGCTCAATGACAGTTCTATTCTCTTTTCAACATATGCAGGACTTTATCATGTAACAAATGTATCAGGCACTCCCGTTGTTAAGCCAATTAATTTTCTAAAACCGGGAGCCTACATAGGTTTTGAGACACTTTTCCAGGATAAAAACGATTTTATCTATATAAAATCTTTAAATGATTCCTTATATATACTGAAGCAGGCCAATAAAGGAAAAGACTTTGATCTTTTTAAGTCTCTGCACCTGATGCCGGATGTAAATCACTATTTCAACGAAAACAATGATTCGCTCATTTACATAGCAACCAATTATGGGCTCTACTATATAAATAACAATAATTTTAATCTGGAAAAAGAAACCTGTGATAATAAACTTCCATTCTTAGACATCAGGAGTGTATTTAAAAAAGATAATAAGCTATGGATCTTTGGAGAAAAGGGTCTTTATTTGTTTGATGAAAAAAGCAGGGTTGGCAGAACCTATACTGTTGAAGATGGGCTGCCTTCAAATGAATTCAGTTTCTCTCCGCTTGTTTTTAATTCTGATCAAAAATGCATTGCTGGTACGACGAATGGTCTTGTTTCTTTTTCCCCCAACCGGTTACAGGATTCTATTTATCCGCCCGGGGCCCAGCTTACAGGTATTTACATCAATGATATTTTATATGCTGCTACCCCCAATTCAAATGAAATAAAAAAGATCAATCTGTCACACAGGGAAAATACTTTCTCATTTGATTTTTCCCCTATTGCTTTTCAGCATGCATCTGATTGTGTGTTTGAATACAAACTTGCAGAATATGATGAGGAATGGATCAAAAGCAGCACCGCACATTATACAAGGTATAGTAAGATCCCTCCGGGAAATTATTTTTTTAACCTTCGTGTAATAGATGCCAGGGGCAGAGTGAGTCCATTCACCAAAACACTTGAAATAGAGATATCCCGGGCTTACTGGCAAACGACTCTTTTTAAAATAATTGCACTTGCTTTTTTATTATTAATCGGAGGTTTGTTTTCTAAATGGTATTTCAGCTTTAAGATCAAAAAACAAAAAAGAGAGTTTGAAAAACAACAGGCCATCGAAAAAGAAAGGACAAGAATTGCTACTGATATGCATGATGATCTTGGCTCCGGTTTATCAAGAATAAAATTCTTAAGCCAGTCTATCCTTAATAAAAACATAGAAGACAAGGTCATCAAAACAGAATTAGAAAAAATAACTTCCTTTTCAGATGAAATGTCGGAGAAGATGGGAGAAATTGTATGGGCGTTGAATGAGAAAAATGATACTCTTGCTGATCTTGTGGCTTACGCAAGATCCTATGCCGTAGAATACCTGGCGAACCATAACATACAATGTGAAGCAAATACTCCGTTGAATTTACCCGGTACATTTATCACGGGTGAAATGCGTCGTAATATTTTCCTGTCCGTAAAAGAATGCCTTCACAATGTTGTAAAACATTCCGGGGCGACCAGGGTATATTTTACAATACAATTAGAAAAAAAGATGCAGATCGTGATCCATGATAATGGAAAAGGAATTGACTGGAATAATCTGCGACCGTATAGCAACGGCTTGCAGAATATTCAGAAACGCATGGATGAAATAAAAGGTAAAGCGGATTTTTTAAATGAAGGCGGTACAAAAGTCTTGCTCAGTGTTCCAATAAATCTATGACGTTCGTCCTATTGTTAAACAAATTCTTCGTCATTAATTTTAATCCTTCATGCCTATACGAGTTTCCATAGTCGAAGATCTTTCTGAAATAAGAGAAGGCCTGATTGATCTGGTAGAATCGGACAGAGAGCTTTTGATGATTGGCAGTTTTGAAGATGCAGAATCAGCTGTTCAAAAACTTCCGGATCTGCAGGCTGATATTGTTGTTATGGACATTAACCTGCCCGGCATGAGCGGTATAGACTGCATTAAAATAGTAAAAGAGAAATGTGCCGGCACACAGTTCATGATGTTCACCGTTTATGAAAACGATGACAAAGTGTTGCAGGCATTGCAGGCGGGAGCAACGGGTTACTTACTTAAGAGAACAAAACCTCAACAAATAATTGAAAGCATAAAAGAACTGAACCAGGGCGGCTCTCCTATGAGCAGCAATATTGCCAGAAAGCTGCTCAATATTTTCCTGCACGAAAAAAAAACAACTAAAAAAGATATTCTTTCTGATCGTGAAAACGAAGTGTTGCAGTTACTTGCTGATGGCTTATTGTATAAGGAAATTGCTGAACGTCTTTATATTGGTCATGGAACCGTGCGGCAGCATTTACACAATATTTATGAAAAATTACAGGTACATAACCGCACGGAAGCAGTAAACAAATATTTCAATAGAGACTGATCTTTCTTATAACATTCGTTATAGCAAATACTGATTTTTTCCCTATTGTGGTGCAATAAGCAGTCCTCTATCTTCAATCCTGCAAAAATTCCCTCTGACTTCACTAACATTTCTTAAAAATTTCAGTATATGAAAAAAATTATTCTGATGGTCAGTTTGCTTATTTGTTTTTCTTTGAGCAATGCTCAACTACTAAAAAAAATAAAAGATAAAGTTGACAAGAAAGTTGACAAAAAAATTGATGATGCGACTAGCGGAAAGAAAGATGAGAAAAACAATACCGGGGAAAATGAAACAGCAGGCACCCATACCGGCAGCAACAAAGAACCGGCAACAATAAAGACATATAGCAAGTATGATTTTGTGCCGGGAGAAAGGATCATAGCCTTTGACGATTTTAGCCAGGATGCCATTGGTGACCTTCCTGATAAATGGAACACAAATGCTGCGGGAGAAATAGTGACGATCGAAGGCAAACCGGGACATTGGTTCAAGCTGACGAAAAATGGTGTGTTTATGCCCGATTTTATTGATTCGCTGCCCGATAATTTCACACTTGAATTTGATCTTCTTCAAGATGAACCTGCAACCTCCTGGGGTATTACTCCTCTATTCGTCGAACTAAAAAATCGGGATAACCCACAGGATTGGAGATCAGCTGACAATTTTATCGCTGTTAATTTTTTCCCCGGATCCGGGGGCAATGGCAACAGCAACTATGAGCGGAAAAAAATGGGCAGTATCGATGGAGGACCTGGTACAAAGATCAGCACATTCGCTGACCTGACCCGGATAGTGCATGTTGCTATGTGGAGACAAAAAGAAAGATTGAGAGTTTATCTCAACGAGGAAAAAACCTGGGATGTACCAAAAGCTATCGCGGCGGAGACAAAGCTCAATGCTTTTATTTTGTTCATCATATCAAAAGGTGACTGGAATTTTTTCGTGGGTAATTTGCGATTGGCCGTCGGTGCACCAGATACCAGAAATAAAATACTTACTCAAAATAAATGGGTTACCCATGGAATTCTATTTGATGTAAACAGCGCCAATATCCAACCTGAATCCTATGGCACACTAAAGGAAATGGTCAATGTGCTGAAAGAATTTCCTGATCTGAAAGTGAAGATAGTCGGGCATACAGATGCCGATGGAAAAGATGAGGCCAATCTTGATCTTTCAAAACGAAGAGCTGCGTCAGTGAAAGCCATGTTGGCAAAAGAATTCAGCATTGATGAAAGCCGGATGGAAACCGACGGCAAAGGTGAAAGTGAACCAATTGATACCAATGATACGCCAGCAGGAAAAGCGAATAACCGGAGAGTGGAGTTTATAAAAATGTAAATACCAATTTATGAGACCTATAGTTGTAGCCTTGTTTGCATTTTTTATTGTAACCACTGGTTTATCACAACCACCTTCCAAAGAACAAAAAACAGTGCAAAATCCCTCTCAGGCACAAATCCAGGCTCAAATGAATCAAGCAAAGAATGAGGCTCAACAACAGATAACTGAACTAGAAAATGATATAGCTGAAGCTAAAAAGAATGAGGAAGATCCTGAAACAATAAAAGATCTGGAAAATCAACTGGCATTAATGAAGAAAATGCTGGGGATAATGGATAAAACTGATTTGATAAGTAAAGGAAAACCTAAAACAATTCCACCTACAAAAACGGTTCTTCCAAAATATGTTTCTCCCATAGTACCTGTTTTTTTAAAACAACCTGTTGTTGCCCCAACTGAAGCCCAGGCTAAAGACAAGTTACTTTGGTACAAAGGAAAAAAACTGAACGATAGTATGTTGGTGACAACCAAAAAAATGGTAGTGCTTTATAGCAGGAGAAGAAACATGGTAATAGTAAAACCAGATGAAAAGAAGGATACTTCAATTTTGGGGATCGTGAATATCCTTTCCAAAACGGAAAAATATAAAAACGATTTTGCCACCCAGATAAAGGGAGTAGAAAATAGTTTTTTGATGTTTCCTCAGGTACTTGAGGCGTATAAGGAATATGACTTTGTTAAGGAAGAATATAATGAGATTGTAAAAAATACCATTGATCTGCCAACCCCTGAGAGTAATCAACATGCGGTTTTTTTTAATCATACTAGTATAGGGAAGGGAAGTGCTTATATTGATTTTGAAATTAATCCTGATCCAAATTCTATTGGCCTTGAGGAAATGTATAAGCAGTTAGTGGATCTGATGAACAATCAGCCTTCGCTTGATTTTCCTGCACCACCCAAAAGACCCAATGATCTTTGTTTATGCAATCCAGATTTACGTAAGAACTATCAAGTGGAAATGAGCCAGTGGTCAGAACAGTTTTGGGGGTACGAAGAAAAACTATTGGAAAGTGTCAAAGGACTTCAAAAATATCTTACCGATAATAGCAATGCAAACATTACAGAGATCCCTAACATTAATGCAGATCTGAGCAGAGCTTTTAATTTAGTTATTAGCAGAAAAGATGAAAAAGTGAAGGCGCTGGCAGAAAGATATGCTAATGATGTATCCAGGGAAGAAACAATAGTTCGTGCTGTTTTAGCAAACGAGAGAGAAAAACAAAAATTAGGAGTTATAGAAACGACCTCGGCAGCAATGGCCCAAATTAAATCCCGGCTTGAGAATGATATTGCTTTTGAACGCTACATAGATGAAGAGATGACCAGAAGAAATTATGCAACCGTATTTGATTATAGTTTGTACCTCAACCATGAATTTCACAGGCAACTATTCGGCATTCATAGTAATGCAAATATTGAGTTTAACCGATGGCAAGAAAGCCTCCAGAAATTTAACCGGTTTCTTCTTTGGATAGATATGGATTTCGAATGGCATGTCAAAAACGACAATGATGAATTACTCGAAATATCTACCGGTACTCTGGAATTAAATCCTCCTCATGAACGGAGCACAAATAATGGGCAAGGTATACTTGTCAGTCTGGGGAGGCTAAATTGTAAATGGCAACTTTTTCTTACCAATACAAATTATGAATCAGGTGAGGAAACAGATTTCAGGCTTCCGATTAAGGTAAAGGGCGGAACCAAACGTATTAAAAAGGGGCAAGTATGGGAAGAATATCCCTATACCGGTCCGCCGGATATGTTAATGGTCTTTCCATCTGTGCGGATAGATTTTTGCACTCCGGGAAGTAAGGACTCTGCTGTATTGGATGTATTGCGATATAAAAATGACATTTTTAACCAGCAGCAAGTGAACGTTCACGATTTAGCCGGTGAATATTTAGATGATAGACTGGATCATGGTTTAAATTATACAGTTGATCTGATGTTTTATGCCAATAAAATGTTTGTAGGCATTGAAAAGACGCAAGCTAATGCGGAACAACTTATTGACCTCGCCGAAGAAATGATGAATGTTCGTTCCATGGCGCATATAGATAATCCGACCGGTAACTCGTTGTTAGACGAATTAGGTATAGAATACAGTGTCAATCTTCAGCAACATGAAAAACAACTCAAATTGACAGAAATTTCAAAAGTGCCCCACACGATAATGTTGTTTAATGCTATGAATAACTCAGAAACATTAATAGATGAAACGATAGACACAGCAAACGAAGAAAAAGCTATCGAGTTGACAAGAGGAAAAATTCATTTACGTGTCAAACATGCTCCCCTGGACTGGAGAATTCAAGGCAGAAGAAATTTTTGATACACAATTTTCATCTATGATTGATAAACTATAAGCATGAAAAAGAACCTGGTCATATTTTTCTTATTCATTATTCATGTTTATTCAGTGCCGGTTATTTCACAACCTCCTTCCAGGGAACAAAAAACAGTGCAAAACCCATCTCAGGCACAAATACAGGCTCAAATAAAGCAAGCAAGGAATGAGGCTCAACAACAGATAACTGAATTGGAAAATGATATAGCTGAAGCAAAGAAAAATAATGAAGATCCGGAAACAATAAAAGAATTGGAAAGCCAGCTGGCAACCATGAAGAAAATGCTGGGCGTAGTGGATAAAGCCACTTCCCTCAGTGGCAGAAGACCTAAAACCCCTGATGTTCCTACTACTACAATTGCCGCTTACCAGTCTCCATTTATACGTATACTTAAACAACCTGTTACTGCCCCTACTGAAGCACAGGCCAAGGATAGATTGCTTTGGTACAGAGGGAAAAAATTGAATGATTCCACATTGATCACTACCAGGGCCCGGATAGTGCGATATAGCCGGAAAAAAAATATGGTGATCGTGCAACCTGATGAAAAGAAAGACACCACCCTCATGAACATTGTAAATAATCTTTCGAAATCAAGGCAATGGACAAAGAATTATATAAACAAAGTATCTGCACTAAAAAATAGCTTTTTTGATTATCCCCAAACTATGATGACATTAAAGGAATTTGATTACATAGAAAAGGAATTCAATAAACTCGCCGATAATACAATAAAACTACCCGGACCAGAAACAAATTTAATGGCTTCTGCAATTCATTTACATGTAACAGGCAGAGGAGGCGCTTCAATTCATTATGATATTAGTTTAGAAGATACATTTAATCTGGATGACTGGGTACAACAAATGCACCAGAAAATACTGAACCTAATGAATAATCCTCCACCTCTTGATTTTCCACCTCCACCAAGGCATGAATTTGATCTTTGTTATTATTGTGATACCTCTATGGAGGGTAAATATTACAGAGACAAAGATGCATGGAGTGAAAAATTTACAGAATATGAAGCAAAAATAATCTCAACTGTTTTGGCAATTTACCATGAGTATGCCATATTGGGGGGAGATATTAGCGATTCTAAAATTCCTAATCTGGAACACGATATTGAAAGGGCATCATATTTTGCACAAAGAAGATTGGAACAAAAAGTTGATTTGCTCAAACAGAGATACATGAATGATGTTTATCGCCAGGAGGCGGTAGTCACTATGATACTTTCGCAGGAAAGAGAGCAAGCTTTGCTTGGTTTTACGGATGATCTTCCTCCTGCTTCTGATTTAAGTTTTCTAATCCACTTTGACGATTATTTAAGACAAGAAATAGCTGCTAAAAATTACAATATTATTTTCAATTATGCCCTGATACTGGGTCATGAAAGACAAAAAGCGCTGCTTACTGCATTTGATGAAGAGCATGGAAATGATCTCTGGATTGAAGTTTTGAATTCTAACCGATTTGCACTCACAATGAATATCGAATTTCAGGTTGTATTTAAAGATGCCGAAGATAAAGATGTAATGAGGGCAACGGGGTATCTCAGCACACCTCAAAAAATCTATGTCAGCCTTGGTAGAAATAATTGCAAATGGCAGTTGCACTTATTCGATCCTGATTATGCACAAGAGCGTACCAATGAAGAGGCATTCGAAGTTCCGCTCACCATACAGGAAGGGGTCAAACTGGTTAAAGAAAATGATAAATGGGTAAGCTATCCTTATACAGGTCCTCCTGATATGAAAACAGTTTTCCCATCCATCAGAATTGATTTCTGTAATAATGGAGTAAAGGATTCCGCCCTGATGGATGTGATTCGCTATTCAGACCAGGACCTGGCCAGCGCCAGCCCGGGTGGGTTCGCTAAAAAATATACTCTCGATATGCAGGAATATGTCAACATGATATTTGTATCAGCAAAAAAAACAGAAGCAAACAGGGACGCGGTAATAGATATATCCGATGAAATTATTGGTATGTCATCTGGCACCACAGTGGAGCCAACTGGATATACCCAACTTGACAAAATGCAGATGGATTACAAGATGCTCGAAAAGCAATTAGAGATGAAAGTAAAAATCACAACCGCAAATAAGGAATCTGCATCCGTCATACTGTTTGACGCAGTAAACAAATCTCCTTCTCTGGTAAATAAGGATGTAAATATGGCTGGGGACAGAGGCTTCAATATGGAAATGAGAAAAGCTGTTGTGAAATTAAAGATAGAGAATGAACCATTGTAAAACTTTTATCATTATTCACATATAAATTAAGAAAATTGAAAAAACAATTTACCATCCTATTTCTCCTCTTCATCTGCTATTCATCCCGGAGCCAGAGTATCATTACTTCAACTCCCTGCAATGACGCACTATTGCAGAAAACACCCGGACGATGGATTAAACAAAATGATCTCTTATATGCAAAAGACTTTTCCAAACAGCAGCAAGCAGAAGTTTTAAAAAGACTGGACGCCATTCACCAACTGGTCTTAAGCACCTATCCGGAACCCATCGGTGTAGATGCTACATGGCATCGCGGTACAGGAGGCAATGATTTGTTTGGAGCATCTATAAAATACCGGACAAACAACGGTGGAATTACTTTTGATCTTGAAAAAGGAACACCAATTGCAAATTATAATTATACTGCCGGGTTTTTCCGTTATTACTGCAATCCAAATACTAAAAATGAAATGTGGCAGGGGTACCCGGGAGAAACCGGAACATTTATCCACATATATGCGAATACACTTGAACGTTTTTCAAGTACAAACATTTCTGACACGATGACGGTTGATGGCCGTCTTGTGAGATTGAAACTTGCTGTGAAAGCAAGAATAAATGATAATGAAATAGTGTATGATCCCGAAGGGGGGAACATTTGCCACATGCTAATTCATCGTAGCGGTGTACTTCCCTATATTCCGGTTACACGAAAACAATACCTGAAGTATTGTTTGAGTTTTATTCAAAAATATTTTGATGAACAAACAGAATTAAACAAACAGTACCAACCGGATAAAGAACAACTTAAAATTCAACTTGAACAGTTGGAAAAGGACAGGGCCCGGTTTCTTAAGCGTTACCAGGATGAATTAAAGAAAACAACTGATGATGGGCTGCTCGACTCCCCTGCAATGGTGTATGAGCTATATCCCATGCTTTTTTTCAACGACAAAGTATTTTTAACCGAAAAAGAGGGTGGCCGTATGTTGATAACAGAAAATCCGGAGTATATCAAAAAGGAACTCCCCAAATACATGCCTCAACTATTTGTAGTGGAATGGAGCTGGGATACCTGGCCATCGCAGGCTAATATCCGCACTTTAATGGAAACAAAATTTCCCTTTGAAAAATTGCAGGCAATGATTGATAAATAAAATCATTTTAAATGAAAAAGTACTACATACACGTTGGAGTATTTACTGCGATCCTAATCCTGTTAACAGGGTTTAAAAAAAATCCAGAGCATCAAACCTTTCTTTCAGCGAAATCAATGAACACAAATAGCTGTGCCAGTTCTTTTCCTGAGCTGCCCGAAATAGTTATTCCAGACATAACAGTGATCCAGGGTGATAAAGGACAAACACCTGCTGAAATTATGGTTTGCCTGTCACGGGCGGCATCGGAACCAGTGACAGTGGAATACAGCACAGAAAACGGTACTGCTATAGCGGGCGTTGATTATGTTGCCACAAGCGGTTCAATTAGATTTGAGCCGGGTGAAATAGCGAAGTGGATCACCGTTTCAATTATCGGCGAGGTAGCGGCAGATCCGGATGAAGATGCCGCTCCTCAGGATGAGGAAGACCTACACGTTATTATTAACAAAGTAATAGGTGCTATTATTAAGAAACAACGGGCAATCATCCATATCATTAAAAATATTCTTCGTAACCCCAAATTCAATAAAGGACCTACATCTGCTTACCAGGTATCATTTGAATACAACGGTTATACAACATTGGGTGGCACACTTGCAGACTGCCACGTTCGCCGTAACGGTAGAGTTTATCTCAACGGAATTCTGGAAGGCTTGGAAAATGTAGACCGATATGATCCCGTTTCTTATACAGGCAAACTTTGGATGAATATTAATATGGATATATGTAGTGTAGAAAGGCTTCCTAACGGAGAGGACAAGTTTTGTTATATGTCAGTGGCGGGCTTAGGATATGTCACCACTGAGTTGGAAATTGATACTTCCACAGGGTATGCTTATATCAACATTGACTGCGATACGACTAAATTTTATCGGAATGTAGTCGGTGATTGTTTTTCACAGTTAGGAGGAGAACGACAGAATGTGCCTAATAATAGTATTGCTTCTATTTTTAACGGACTGAAATTAGAGATGCTTATCGACGTCGCAACAGGCCGTCAGCTAAGAACTCTTCGTAAAGGATACTATTCCCAGACAGACGAAGACGGCAATGTGATTATAGTAAGAGTGTTACGAAAAATACGATGACTGTAAACGACCATGAGTTTGTAAGAACTAAGTTGAAGCTCGACAGCAACAGTTATCAAAGTTATCCTCGTAAGGTATACAAAAAGGGTCTTGATCACTTATTGTGGAAATCCAACAGGTGCGCAGTCGGAATTTTTTGCGATAATAAAATTCACATCCTTAAAAACAAAACACAAAAACGGAAAGTGATGATACTGCAAGTCGTGTAATCGCAGTTGAGGCTACTACTGCACTACCAGCCTGAACCCATTTCCATGAATATTCACAATTTCGATCTTGTCATCGTCTTTTAAATACTTACGCAGTTTGGCAATGTACACATCCATACTGCGCCCATTAAAGTACGTATCGCTTCCCCATATTTTTTTTAATGCGGCCTCCCTCGGCAACAGGTCATTCAAATGCTCGGCAAGCATTTTCAACAATTCATTTTCTTTTGGCGATAATGTTTGAGTAATTCCATCATGTGAAAGTTGACGAAGTTTTGGATTAAAATGATAAGTAGAAAGATCAAACTCCCTGTTCTCTGCTTCTTTATTTAATTCTTCATTACGTTTTAAGATGGCTTTTATTTTTAAAAGCAACACTTCACTGTCGAAGGGTTTGGTAATATAATCATCAGCCCCCAATTTATAACCCTGGATAATGTCATCTTTCATTGTTTTTGCACTCAGAAAGAATAAAGGTATGTCGGGATCCACATCACGAATTTCCTCAGCCAGTGTAAAACCATCCATATTAGGCATCATTACATCCAGCAGGCAGAGGTCAAATTTTTCACGCTGAAAAGCAGCAAGTCCCAGGCGCCCGTCTCTTTCCAGTGTTACATCATAATCGTTCAGTTCAAGATAATTTTTTAATACACTTCCTAAATTCGTATCGTCCTCACACAATAAAATTTTTGGTTTTTTCCCTTCCATGTCAGTAAAGTTTGAAGTTTAATATTCGAATTTTCAATTCATTGAATTGCAAATAAAGTTAAGGAAATTACAAGCCACGAAATTAATCGTCCATTTTTTTGTTAAAAGAATCATGAACCAAAATAACTTTGTATATCGTCACTCAAAAGTTAAGCTCAAACTTCAAACCAGTTTACATGCACATTACTCCGGACAATAGACTCAAGAAGCTGATTGTAATCGGGGACCGTGTGTTGATTAAACTTACCAAGCCTGATGAACGCACAGCCACTGGTCTGTACCTGCCTCCAGGTGTTCAGGAGAAGGAAAAAGTACAACAAGGGTACATCATTAAAGTAGGCCCGGGTTATGCCATTCCCATGCCTCCTGAAGATGAATCGTGGAAACAGGAGGAAGATAAGATCAAATATGTGCCCCTGCAGGCTAAAGAAGGTGACCTTGCTATTTTTCTTTTAAGTGGCGCCACTGAAATCTTTTACCAGGATGAAAAATATTTTATTGTCCCTCAAAGTGCCATTCTCATGCTGGAAAGAGAAGAAGATCTATGAGTTATTCTTTATTCATTGATGACTATTCCGAATTCTTTATTCTTACTTATCTTTCATAAAATTTTTTTATGGCATCCAAAGAGGGTTTTTTACAAAAAATAAAAGAAGGTTATTCATTCAAAGGCGATTCAGTAATGATTGGAGCAGGTGTACTAAATGGTGAAGTCATAACAGGAGCGGATGTCCTTCTCCCGTTAAAAACAATGAACCGGCATGGCCTGATCGCCGGAGCCACCGGTACAGGAAAAACAAAAACTCTTCAACTCATTAGTGAAAGTTTGAGCGATGGCAGTGTACCGGTTTTACTCTTGGATATCAAAGGTGATCTGAGTGGTATTGCCGCAGCGGGAGAAGCTAATGATAAGATCAATGACCGGTGCCAGAAATTAAATATACAATATAAACCCTCGTCATTCCCTGTGGAATTTCTGACACTCAGCAATCAAAAAGGTGCCCGTCTTCGTGCTACAGTCAGTGAATTTGGTCCTGTATTGCTTTCAAAAATTTTGGACCTGAATGACACCCAGGAAAGCTTTGTAGCTCTTATTTTCAAATATTGCGACGACAATAAACTTCCATTACTTGATCTGAAAGATTTTATAAAAGTGCTTCAATTTATCAGCAATGAAGGCAAATCTGACATTGAAAAAACTTATGGAAAAATTTCCACTACCTCTACCGGAACTATTTTGCGTAAAGTGATCGAATTGCAACAACAGGGTGCTGATCTTTTTTTTGGTGAAAAAAGTTTTGAAGTCGATGATCTTATGCGGATCAGTGATGATGGCCGGGGAATGATCTCAATTATTCGTGTGACTGATCTGCAGGATAGACCAAAACTATTTTCAACATTTATGCTGCAAATGCTGGCAGAGTTATACGCTTCATGCCCGGAAGAAGGTGACCTTGATAAACCAAAGCTCGTCATATTCATTGATGAAGCTCATCTTATTTTCCAGGAAGCAAGCGCGGCATTACTTCAGCAAATCGAGACAATCATTAAACTCATCCGGTCAAAAGGTATTGGTATTTTTTTCTGCACACAAAACCCAATGGATGTACCCTCATCAGTGCTGGCACAATTGGGTCTCAAAGTCCAACATGCATTACGGGCATTCACAGCAGCAGACAGAAAAACAATTAAACAGACGGCAGAAAATTATCCTGAAACAGAGTTCTATAAAACAGAAGATCTTATTACTCAATTGGGCATTGGTGAAGCCCTGATTACTATGCTGAATGAAAAAGGAATTCCAACCCCTCTCGTTCATACTATGCTTTGTCCACCTCGCAGTCGCATGGATATTCTGAATGACGGAGAAATTGACAATATTGTTTCGCATTCAAAACTTGTAGGAGAATATAACCAGGTAATTGACAACGAAAGTGCTTATGAAATCCTGACTTCTAAATTAGAATTTGCCTCGCAAAAATCCGAAGCAGAAAAACAAGCGGCACAGCAGCAAAAGGCTCAAAACAAACCCGCCAAAAAAGAAGAAAGTATTTTTGATAATCCAATGATAAGGCAGGCTGAGCGGACTGCTGCCAGTGTACTTACCCGAAGCTTGTTGGGTGTATTGGGTATAAGTGGGCGAAGAAAAAGTTTGTTTTGATCCCCCAAAAAATCACATCTATTATCGGTCAAGAGGAAAGTTGGATTATCACGAAATTTTTTATTGATTCACATTTCCTATCTTCCCTATCCAACCGGATGATCCGGACAGAATTTTAAATTGCTTCTATATGATAAGAACCCGCATAGCCGGTATCGGGATGTATACGCCAAAAAATGTGGTGACAAATAATGATCTCACTGCAGTAATGGATACAAGCGATGAATGGATACAGGAGAGAACAGGGATTAAAGAGCGGAGATATGCAACTAGATTTGAAGATACTACAACAACAATGGCCGTTGAGGCCGCGAAGATTGCTATACAGAGAGCGAATGTTACCGCCAGCGATATTGACTTCATCATTTTTGCAACGCTTACCCCAGATTATTATTTCCCGGGATGTGGTGTACTGGCACAACGTGCATTAGGAATAACAGAAATAGGTGCATTGGATATCCGTAACCAATGCAGTGGTTTTATTTATGCATTGAGTGTGGCTGATCAGTTTATCAAAACAGGGATGTATAAAAATATCTTACTGATGGCTTCAGAAACTCATTCTTATGGTCTTGATTTTTCAACCAGAGGAAGAAATGTTTCTGTGATCTTTGGCGATGGAGCGGGTGCAGTAGTACTACAACCAACCCAGGAAGACAAAGGCATTTTGAGCACGCATCTGCACAGCGATGGAAGCGAAGCGGAAATGCTTTCCATGATGAATCCCGGTTTTCATGCAGGGAAATATTTACCTGATAAAAAACCAAAACTACCTGAACAACCTTACGGTGGTTTATTTATTACTAAAGAACTTATAGAGAAAGACGATATTTATCCCTACATGGACGGTCCTGCAGTTTTTAAAAAAGCAATTGTAAAATTTCCTGAAGTGATTATGGAAGCATTAATAGCTAATGGCTATCAACCGTCCGATATTGACTTGCTGATCCCTCACCAGGCTAATTTGAGAATAAGTCAAATGGTGCAGAAAAAATTGAAACTGCTGGATGACCAATTGTATAACAACATCCAGAAATACGGCAATACCACGGCGGCATCAATTCCTATCGCTCTGTGCGAGGCATGGGAAAATGGAAAAATAAAAGACAATGACCTGGTTTGCCTTGCCGCTTTTGGTAGCGGTTTTACGTGGGGAAGTGCTTTGATAAGATGGTAAAGGCAATCGTCAATAATTCACTACCTGCTCTTCAATCATTTCCGGAATTTCTCTCCATTCATATTGCTGATTGCGCAATTGAGGTTCAAAACCGGCTTCCCGAATAGCATCCTGGATAGTTTTATATGTAAACCTGTGTGGTGCTCCCGCAGCACTTACTACGTTTTCTTCGATCATAATTGAACCAAAGTCATTGGCGCCGGCATGTAAACAAATTTGTGCCGTTTGTTTTCCCACTGTCAACCATGAGGCTTGTATATTTTTGATATTAGGCAGCATAATCCGGCTCATAGCAATCATTCGGATATATTCTTCAGGTGTCACTAAATTTTGCACGCCACGAATTTTTGCAAGCAGTGTATCTACATCCTGGAATGTCCAGGGAATAAAAGCAAGAAACCCTTTTGCATCTGCTGGTTTGCGGCTCTGCATTTCTCTTATTTTTACAAAATGCTCAAAACGCTCTTCAATTGTTTCTACATGGCCAAACATCATAGTGGCAGATGTAGTAATGTTAAGCATATGTGTCTCATGCATAATATCAAGCCATTCCTGCGCACCACATTTTCCTTTGCTTATTAGTCTCCTTACACGATCAATTAAAATTTCAGCGCCTGCCCCCGGTAATGAATCAAGGCCTGCTTCTCTTAAAGCTATCAGCACTTCCCGATGAGTACTTTTTTCCAGCTTCGTAATATGAGCCACTTCAGGCGGACCTAAAGCGTGAAGTTTAATAGTTGGGAATTCCTGTTTTATTTGCCGGAATGTATTTGTATAAAAATCTAACCCCAACTCCGGATGATGACCGCCCTGTAATAACAATTGATCCCCTCCATATTTAATGGTTTCTGAAATTTTTTTCCTGTAGGTCGGCATATCTGTAATGTATGCTTCCGGGTGACCGGGCACACGATAGAAATTGCAAAACTTGCAATTGGCAATACATACATTGGTGGTATTTACATTACGATCAATTTGCCAGGTTACTTTTCCGTGAGGTACCTGCCTTTTACGCATTTCATCTGCTACAAACATTAACTCAGTTAAAGGAGCTCGTTTAAAAAGAAACACTCCTTCTTCAACACTCAGGGAATCAAAATCCAGAGCCCTGGCATATAAGTCTGTCAATTTCATATTGCAAATGTACACCAACAGGCAATCATTAATTATACCGATGGTTTTGTATCCGAACGCATTTCGATTAAATTTATGCTGTTGACACATTGGCTTGCTGCATCTTTTTGAAGCAGAATTTTGTCATCGTAATGAAACTTTCTCTATGCGAAAAAGATTGCTGCTATTGTTTCTGTATTTTTCTTTTCTAAGTAATTGGACCTGGGCCCAGGAAGAGTTTATTGAACCTCAGTCAAAATTCCTGACCCGGTTAAGTTTTGGACAATTAACCGGTGGTATCATTTTAGTGCCGGGGCAGCTTGTGGGTTATCCGGATACTTTAAATTTTATTCTGGATACAGGCAGTGGCGGAATTTCCCTTGATTCTTCAACAGCAGAATATTTAAAATTAAAACCGGTACCGTCTGATAAAACTATCCGGACCATTGCCGGAATTCGTCTGGTAAGTTTTGTGAATAATCAAAAGTTGAAACTAGGGGATCTAACCATTGATAGTCTCGATTTTCATATTAATAATTATGATATTCTCACGGCGGTATACGGAGAACGTATAGATGGCATTATTGGTTATTCTTTATTTAAAAGATTTATTTTCAAAATTGATTATGATAGCCTGCGAGTTGAAATTTTTTCAAAAGGAACCTATAAATATCCCAGGGGGGGCTATATGTTACGGCCTCTCATTTCTACGCTCCCTATTGAATCTTTAAGAGTGAAGGATAATAGGACTATTCAATCCCGTTTTCTGTACGATATAGGAGCCGGATTGTGTATGATGCTTTCGACTGACTTCATTGAAGACAGTATGCTGCTGCGAAAAAAGAGAAAATTTTATGCTAAAGAAGCAGAAGGCCCCGGCGGAAGAATTAGTATGAAAATGACTGTTATAAGGGAAATAAAGTTAGGTCCTTATCACTTCAGAAATGTACCCATTTATGTCTTCAAAGATGAATATAATATTACCTCCTATCCATTTTTGGCCGGGCTGATCGGGAATGATATTCTACGCCGATTCAATTGTATTTTAGACTATGAAAAAAGACTTTTTTACTTAATTCCCAATTCTCACTTTCTTGAACCTTTTGATTATTCGTATTCGGGTGTTGAATTATACTATATAAACGGAGACATTATTGTCGGAGACGTTGCAATAGGCTCACCAGGAGAAGTTGCCGGCCTGAAGGAAGGGGATGTAGTTATTGGTATCAATAAAGTACTTAATCATAATCTGTCGCAATTAAAGGCAGCTTTGCAAAATGCTAACACAAAAGTAAAAATGATAATAAGACGCGACGGGGAATTAAAAGAATTCCAATTCAAAATACGCTCCATATTCTGATTACTCAATGCAGAAATATGTGCGGCATTAAGAATGAATAACTGTTATTTTTTTTCTTAATTCCAGGTCAGTATCCTGTCACTATCATCTTCTTTCCTACCTTTACAGACTTTTTTATTATCCTGTTTTTCTTTAAAAGAATATGATACAATTTGAAAAATTTACTTTAGAAAACGGTCTCCGTGTTGTTGTGCACAAAGACAATTCGACTCCAATGGCAGTGGTAAACGTTATGTACGACGTAGGCTCAAAGGACGAAGACCCAAACAAAACTGGCTTTGCTCATTTGTTTGAGCATTTAATGTTTGGGGGGTCATTGCATATTGAAAATTATGATGAGCCCCTGCAAATGGCGGGGGGCGAAAATAATGCTTACACTACAGACGATCTTACCAATTATTATATTCAGTTGCCCGCCGAAAATATTGAGACGGCTTTTTGGCTTGAAAGCGACAGAATGCTTTCCCTGGCTTTCAGTGAAAAAAGTCTTGATGTTCAGCGAAAAGTTGTGTGCGAAGAATTTAAAGAACATTACATTAATAAACCCTACGGTGATGCCTGGCATAAGATGAGGAAACTTGCGTATGAAGTACATCCTTACCGCTGGTTGACAATTGGGAAAGAATTGTCTCATATTGAGAACGCAAAGCTGGAAGATGTCAGGAATTTTTTTTTCAAATTTTATCGTCCAATAAATGCCATTCTTATTGTAGCGGGTAATGTAACAACCGACCGGGTAAAACAATTGGCAGAAAAATGGTTTGGAGACATTTCTTCAGGCGAAAAATACAATCGAAGGCTTCCCCAGGAACCACCGCAAACAAAACCCAAAAAAATGGAAGTGAGATCTGATGTGCCGCTTGATGCTTTTTATAAAAGCTGGCATATGGCATTGAGATTAGACAGGAGATATTATATTGCGGATCTCATCACAGATATTTTAAGCGGAGGGGGATCTTCCAGGTTATTCCACTCATTAGTTAAAGAAAAAAAATTATTCAGCAATATTGCGTGCAGTCATTTTGGTAATGTTGATAACGGCCTGCTTGCTATTGAGGGAAAACTTGTAAAAGGCATTAAAATGGAAGATGCAGAAAAAGCAGTGGCAGAAGAACTGGAAAAATTGAAAAATGAAGTTGTAAGTGAAGTTGAATTACAAAAGGTAAAAAACAAAACAGAAAGCACAATCGCTTTTGAAGATATGACTGTGATGAATCGTGCCAACAGTCTCGCTTATTATGAACTACTCGGAGATGCAGAACTAATGAACAAAGAGTTGGAAAAGTATAGCACCGTAACAGCTGAAGATATTTTGAATGAATCGAAAAATATTTTCAGGGAAGATAATAGCAATACATTATATTATTATTCAAACAACTGACAAGTGATAATAGCAGAAAAGAACAGCATTGACCGAAGCATCGCTCCTGAAATAGTAGATGCTGTAGATTTTAATTTACATCTGAAGCCCTATCAAAAATATATTCTCAAAAACGGTGTGGATGTTTATGCAGTGGATACAGGTGCCGAAGAAGTAATGATGATAGAATGGGTTTATTTTGCCGGTGACTGGCATGAAGAAAAAAATCTTGTCGCCGCCGCTACAAATTTTTTATTGAAGAATGGCACATCAACAAAAACTGCTTTCCAGATCAATGAACATTTTGAATATTATGGCGCTTACCTCAACAGGGCGGCACATAATGAAACTTCTACTATAACACTGCATACACTTTCCAGGCATATTGATGAACTTTTACCGGTTGTGCGTGAAATGCTGACAGATTCAATCTTTCCTGAAGAAGAATTGAATACTTATAAAAAAATCATGCAGCAGCGCTTGTCTGTCAATCTTATGAAATGTGATTTTGTGGGACACAGGTTAATTGATGCATGTCTTTACGGAGAACAGCATCCTTATGGACGTTTCAGCAGGTTTGAAGACTATGAAGCCTTAAGCCGCGAACAGGTAGTTGAATTTTATAAAAAATATTATAAGCAGGGAAAATGGATCATATTTACTGCCGGAAAACTTCCACCCAATCTTGAGGAATTATTGAATAAAAATTTTGGTGACCTTCCAAATAATAAAATAGAGACAAAAGATTTTACTGCAAAACCTGCTACAGAAAAAAAACAAAGGATCATAAATGATCCGAATGGCGTACAGGGAGCCATACGCATTGCAAGACCTTTTCCGAACAGGCATCATCCGGATTTTCTAAAAGCCCATGTGCTGAATAGTTTGTTTGGTGGCTTTTTTGGTTCCCGATTAATGAGTAACATTAGGGAAGAAAAGGGGTATACTTACGGAATACACAGCTTCATTCAAAATCATATTCAACAAACAGCGTGGATGATCAGTACAGAAGCGGGACGGGATGTGTGTGAAGCAGCAATAAAAGAAGTTTACTTCGAAATGAAAAGACTGAGAGATGAGCTGGTTGATGAAGAGGAGTTGTTGCTCGTACGCAATTATATGATGGGTGGCATTCTTGGGGATCTTGACGGCCCTTTCCAAATTATTGCGAGGTGGAAGAATATCGTGCTTAATAATCTTGACGAAAAATATTTTTACGATTCTATCAATACTATAAAAACAGTTACGGCGGAAGAATTAAAACAACTGGCTGAAAAGTATTTGCAACCTGAAGAATTTTATGAATTGGTGGTAGTATAATATGCTCTGCTTTAACGAAATAGTTCAATGAAATTTTTCTTTCGAATATTATTTGTTGCCGTTATTTCATTTGCCCTGGCAAATGTTCTCAAAGGTATCCATGTGGACACATTTTGGACGGCTCTTGTCTTTTCAGTAGTGCTTGCCGTACTCAACATTTTTGTAAAACCGCTTCTTATTCTTTTTACATTGCCAGCCACCATTCTAACACTTGGTTTGTTCTTATTTGTGATTAATGCGATTGTAGTGTTGCTCGCCAGCAATTTTGTAAATGGATTTAAAATTGACAATTTTGGATGGGCTCTTCTTTTCAGCCTGATCCTTTCTTTACTTACTTCCGTTTTTGACAAGGAAACGGAAAAAAAACAATCATCAAACTCCTGATTTCGCTTTTTACTTTTATTACATGAAATTCGTACCATGAATTTCGACCGCAGGGATTTATCCAATGAACAGTTGGTGCATTTTTACAGAAGCATTTTATGGCCGCGAATGATTGAAGAAAAAATGCTGCTGTTATTAAGACAGGGAAAAATTTCAAAATGGTTTAGCGGTATTGGGCAGGAAGCCATTGCAGTGGGTGCAACGCTTGCATTGGAAGAAGATGAATGGATAATGCCTCTGCATCGCAATTTGGGTGTTTTCACTACCCGCCATATGCCGCTCCACAAATTATTCATGCAATGGCAGGGGAGCATAGAAGGCTATAGTAAAGGAAGAGAAAGAAGTTTTCATTTTGGAAATAAAGAACATCATATCTGCGGAATGATCTCGCACCTTGGGCCACAGTTAGCCATTGCAGATGGTGTTGCACTCGCAAACAAATTTAAACTGAACAACAAAATTTCACTTGCTTTTACAGGCGAAGGCGGAACCAGCGAAGGAGATTTTCATGAAGCATTAAATGTAGCTGCTGTCTGGGATCTTCCGGTAATATTTTTAATTGAAAACAATGGCTATGCATTAAGCACTCCAACAGAAGAGGAATATCGTTGTATTACTTTAATTGATCGTGCTAAGGGATATGGTATGGAAGGAGTACAGATTGATGGCAATAATATTCTAACCGTTTATGATACCATCAAAGGTGTTCGTGAATATTGCATTAAAAATCAAAAACCCTATTTAATTGAATGCCTCACTTTTCGAATGAGAGGGCACGAGGAAGCCAGCGGAACAAAATATATCCCTCAAAAACTTTTCGAGATCTGGCAATTAAAAGATCCTGTAATCAAATATGAGGAATATCTGAAATCAATATGCCTATTGAATGATGATGAAATTGAATCCATAAAAAATGAATTCAAAGAAAAAATTGAAGAAGAATTAAAAGTTGGCTCTGCAGTACAAACTTTTTATGTCGACTCAGAAGAAGAATTAGAAGATGTTTATGCAAAAGGGCAGGACATAAGGTACAAGGAACAGGTTGTAGATAATTCAAAAACCACTCACTACTCACCATTTACCACTCACGAACTGCGTCTTATAGATTCCATCAAAGAAGGCTTGCATCAATCTATGCTAAAACATCCAAATCTTCTTTTAATGGGACAGGATATTGCAGAATATGGTGGAGCATTCAAAATAACAGAAGGATTTTTAAAAGAATTTGGGAAAGAAAGAGTGAGAAACACTCCCCTTTGTGAAAGCGCAATTATCGGGGCTGCACTCGGATTAAGTCTTGAAGGATTTAAGAGTATGGTTGAAATGCAGTTTGCTGATTTTGTAACAATGGGTTTTAATCAGATCATAAATAATCTTGCAAAGATCTATTACCGCTGGGGACAGAATGCAGATGTGGTCATTCGAATGCCGACAGGTGCAGGAGTTGGCGCCGGACCTTTTCATTCACAAAGCAATGAAGCATGGTTTGTACATACGCCCGGATTAAAAGTTGTTTACCCTTCAACTCCTGTTGATGCAAAAGGATTATTGATAGCTGCCATTAATGATCCAAATCCTGTAATGTATTTCGAGCATAAAGCTTTATACAGGAGTGTAAGTGGCCCGGTGCCTGAAGATTATTATGAAATTGAAATCGGTAAAGCAAGGCATGTAAGACAAGGTGATGAGATAGGCATCATTACCTATGGCGCAGGGGTACATTGGGCTGAGGATTATGCTGCCGAACATCCGGAGATTTCAATTGACATTCTTGATCTGCGAACATTATTACCCCTTGATTATTTTTCTATTCGGGAAGCCGTACAAAAAACCGGGAGAATTTTGGTTTTGCATGAAGACACACAGATCGGTGGTATCGGTGGTGAAATTGCTGCATGGATCAGCGAGCATTGTTTTGAACTGCTGGACGCACCGGTTATGCGCTGTGCAAGTTTGGATACTCCAATTCCGTTTTCTATAGAACTGGAAAATAATTTTTTGGCAAAAGCAAAACTGGATGAAACAATTCAAAAACTGCTGAATTATTAATTATCGCAAAAAAAATAAATCTGTCAAATATTGACTAACTTCATAAGCAACTGATTCTTATTTCTCCCCTTTGAATATTTCTTTCCCTTACCCCTGAATTATTTTTATTCATACTAAAACTACTTTTATGGAAGATGTATTAACCAAAAGCGATCTCTCTCTTGCTCAAAAAAACATGGATGCCTATTTCAACACACATGATGTAAAATATGTGGCCGATGATGCTGTTTTTATTAACATGGGTACCGGTGAACGAACGGAAGGCCGGGAAGCTATCGGGCAAATGCTGCATTATATTTATCATGTTGCTTTCGATGCACATGCTGAAATTATCAGCACCATCATTACTGAAAAAAGAGCCGTATTGGAAGCAAAATTTATTGGCAAACATATTGGTGAACTTGCAGGCATACCTGCTACCGGTAAAATGGTAAATGTTCCTCTTTGTGTTACCTACAAGTTAGAAAACGGACTGGTCAAAGAAGGCAGGATCTACATGCTGGGTGATGTGATGATGAAGCAACTGCAGAGCTAAAAAAGAAAAAGGAGTTGAATTATCAACTCCTTTTTTAAAAATCTATTATCTCTCTGTCTTTAATTGTCACAGGCACAAACTTATTGTTGAGACTTAGCTGGAAATTTCCAACCGGCAAACCAACTTTCACCGGGCCTTTGAAAGTCCCAAGATATTTTTTACTGCTGTCATAGACCTGGTAGTTGGCTGTTGAGGTTAAATTCAGTATTCCTGCTTTCAGTCTTGTATCCATTGCTTTTTGAACCGGTACTTTTTCTATCGGGGCATTTGAAATGCTGACATTATAATTCCCCGGGAAAAGAAGGATCGTTTTCTTTTTTTCAAAAGTTCCCAGGTATTTATTATCAGCGCTGCTATAAACTTTTATTTCCTGCTTCACATCATCGGGCAGGCTCACTGATACTTTTCCATTTACTCCCTTTATATCTGCAGCCTTTATCTGCCATTTGTCTTCACTGATGTTGGATGAAAGAGGATTATTCATCAGCACATCTGTTTTTTGCAGATCATTTTTGTTACCAGATGAATTGCTGATGATCTCAATCTTTTCGTATTGACATTTAACCTCTGTATTAGGAGTTCCGCCGGACGCAACGATAAACATACCATTTGAATAATCCGAAACGTATTCCTGCATTTCTTTTACAGTTACCTGCGATAATTTGATGGTTGTTTCACCCGAATTCTGATCGCTGATGTCTAACTCAACTTCGGGTATTGGATCGCTGCTGGCGAAAGCTTCACTAAAAACCGTCGTTGCATTTTGAATCGGACCGAATATATCTATCTCTTTGGATGATCCTGGGGAAGAATTTAGAGTGTACCCAAGTATGTCACATTGCTTGTTATCGACTGTCATTACCATTTTTGACTGGGCAAACGACAGACAATAAACGTCTAAGGCAATTAAAATTGTAATGCCGCGGAGAATAATTTTTCTTTTCATAAGCAAATCTTTTAAAAGCAAATGAGTCAATAGCTTTTCATGATTTTTTACGAGAAGATAAAGATGGCTGTATCAACCAAACAGGACCGGGCAGATTTCAAATGACGAATATCTAAGTTAAAAAATTTTGAAGAAATAATTTTTACTGTTTTTATTTCTTGCTAACTTGTATTCCCTCTTACTTGCTAACCATTTCTATTTCGTACTCTCTGATTTCTTTTTAAACGGAGATAATGGATTAATTTTTTTGGTTCAGGTGCATATGATAATGTATTTCCTTAGTAAGAAAATTTTTGCCTCCAGGTAAAACAAAGAATTTCATTTTAAGTAACCAGGTCCATATAAAGCCTGTCCGGCTCTTGTGCCTGTGTGTTTTCCATTTTCAACGGTAAGCGATCCATTTACAATTACATACTCAAAACCTTTTGAGTATGCATGGGGATGTTCGTAAGTGGCAATATCCTGAACTTTATTTTCATCAAAAACAACGATGTCTGCAGCATAACCTTCAGCCAGCAAACCACGATCATGCAACTGAAATTTTTGTGCGGGTAATGAAGTCATTCTCCGGATAGCTTCTTCCAGGGAAATCACATGCTGCTCTCTTACGTACTCTGCCAGTATCCTGGCGTTACTGCCATAACCCCTCGGATGAGGAAATCCAACTCCAAATTCTCTTATGGTGGCATCACATCCGAACATGCAGTAAGGATATTGCATGATGCGCTTTACATCCCCCTCACTCATACCATGAAAAACAGCGCTGGCGCTTCCATGCACTACAATATCAATAACAGTTTCCGCTTCATATTTGGCTTTATGTTTTCTTCCTTTCATCAAATTTACCTGCTCAATGCTTTTTCCATTATAAGTTGTATCCTCTTTATAATAGGCAACAACAGCGTAACTAAAATGCTTCAGTTTTCTTTTCTTCAATCGCTGCAGCATTGAATTGATCACATATCTTCTTATTGCCGGGTTTTGCAATCTGGCATTGATGGAATCCTGGCCATCTGCTAAAATCTCATCAGGGATCAATGTACTGATAGACGTGCTGCTGGCCGTATAAGGATACTGATCGATCGTAACTTCAATTCCCTGTTTTCTTGCCGCTTCAATCATCGGTACCGTTTCTCTGCTTCTGCCCCAATTTTGCTGACCACTTAATTTGAAATGTGAGATCTCAACAGGGATGTTTGCCTCTTTTCCTATTGTCAGGGCTTCGTTGATCGCTTCCGTCACACTATCTCCTTCATCACGCATGTGAGTGGCATAAATCCCATGATATTTTGCAGCACATTTTGCCAGTTCAACTATTTCCGGCGTCTTTGCATAAGTTCCCGGTATATAAATAAGCCCGGTCGAAAAACCTACTGCCCCGTCTTTCATCCCTTTGTCAACAATGGAATCCATCTTCTGCATTTCAACAGGTGTCGGATCGCGGTCCGATCTTCCCATTACAGCTTTCCTTACATCATTATGGCCAATAAGCGTAGCCACATTGATAGAGAGTTTCAGCGAATCAATAAAATGTAGATAATTACCGATGTCAACAGTGGATGAACCACAGTTACCGGTTATACAGGTAGTAACACCATCTAAAATAAAATTAGTAGCCTCCGGATTTTTTGCTTCATCACCTTCCAGGTGAGTATGCACATCAATAAAACCCGGGGCAATAATTAAACCTGCAGCATCAATAATCTTTTTGGCAGGAAGGTCTGCATCTCTTCCGATCCTATAAATTTTCCCGTTTTTGACAGCCACATTTCCATAATACCAGCTATTGCCGGTGCCGTCAATGATCTTCCCGCTTTTTATAAGAATATCACAGGAATCGTTTTGAGAAAATGCTGCAACAGGAAAGAATAGTAAAAATATCAGCCACTTCATGCCTCAAGTTATCAAAAGAAGTGAAAGCAAATTGTTAATCGAAAAAAATATTATCATGAACAACTTAAGTGAAGCTTATATGAGTAAGGAGGCACCATTAATCTATCACTTCATATATCATGATAGGTTTAGATTTATTTTTCAAATTCATCTCCCCCACTTTATTGCAGTTAAATGATTCTTTGACCAATTCATACGAAGATTCGTTAATGATGATCTGCCCTTCTTTTGCAACCGATTGCAAACGCTGAGCAGTATTCACTGCATCGCCGATCACTGTATAATCCAGCCGGCGAAGATTTGCAGAACCAATATTGCCCGAGATCATCTCGCCGCTGTTGATACCAATAGAAACTTTGGGTTTGAAAAATATATTGCCTGTTTCATTTGGTAATTCTTCAATTCTTTTTCTTACTGCCAGGCAGGCATCAATGGCCCTGTCCAGATGATATTCTCCACGGAAAACAGCCATTACCGCATCACCCATGAACTTATCAACAAATCCATTCTGAGCAATGATCTCCGTCACCATTACATCAAAATAATTGTTTAATAATTTCACTACCCTGTCCGGTGTTTCGTTTTCGCTGATTGTGGTGAAACTACAAATGTCAATAAAAGCAACAGTAGCATTTATGGTTTCATTTTCCATCAGTGAAGATTCAAATTCACGGCTACCCATAAAATTCAGCACGGTTTCATCCACATACATCTTAAGGATATTATTTTCCTTAATCGCTCTCATCGTTTCACGCAACTGGTTTACCTGCCTGATAGTTTTCTCCATTGTCAATTCAAGATCCTCAAAATTTACCGGCTTTGTAATGAAATCGAAAGCGCCCCGATTCATGGCTATACGGATATTCTCCATATCACCATAAGCAGACACCACGACAGATTTTAATAAAGAATGTTTGTCATTTAATTTAGAAAGTAAGGTGAGGCCATCCATTTCCGGCATATTAATATCACTAAGCACTACATCAATATCAGGTTGTTCTTCCAATTGTTCCAGTGCTTTTACACCGTTTATAGCAAAGACAAATTCGTATTTGTGCTCCCTGATCTTTTGACGAAACTTTTGTTTGATGAGCACTTCAAGATCTGTCTCATCATCTACAACAAGTATTTTAGCCATTAGTGGATCGCTTTTAATTTTTCCTTCAAAAATGTAAAATCAAGGGGTTTGGTCAAAAAGGCATCTGCTCCCAGGTGCATAGCCGTATTGTAATTTTCTGCATCTCCGTATGCCGTGATCATCATTACAACAGGTGGTGGCTCATGATGTTTTTCCTTTATTTTCCTGAGAAGTTCAAGGCCGCTCATACCCGGCATATTAATATCAGAAAGAATTAATACAGCTTCGTGATCATGACCCTGCAGGTATCCCAATGCCTCTTCACCGGAAAAGGCAAAAACAAATTCCATTTCCCGGTTCCTGATCTCACGCCTGAAACGCTGTTCAAATAAAACCCTGACATCTTTTTCGTCATCAACAACTAAGATTTTCATACAATGAATATAAGTTTTATAGTGATAAAAGAATGGTGAACTCTGTATATTCTCCCTCTTTAGTATCCACATTCAACTCACCTCCATGTCCTTTTACAATATCATAACTCAGGCTTAATCCTAATCCTGTTCCCTGACCTGTTGGTTTTGTAGTGAAGAAGGGTTGAAATATTTTATCCAATATTTTTTGCGGAATACCATTGCCATTGTCCCTAACTTTTATTTCTGCTTTACTGTTTATTCTTTTTGTACTTACAGTAACAGTTGGTTCAAAGCTCTCTGTTTGTTGATTCTTTTTTTCTGTTACTGCATAAAAAGCGTTTGTTATTAGATTGAGTATAACCCTTCCGATATCCTGCGGAACAATATTGATGGTTCCTATACTTTGGTCATAGTCAGTTTTCATGGTTGCGTTGAATGTTTTATCTTTTGCACGAAGACCGTGATAAGCCAGCCTTAAATACTCATCAGCTAAGGCATTGATGTCTGTTGGTTCTTTTACCCCACTGCTGCTGCGACTGTGCTGTAGCATTCCTTTTACAATGGCATCAGCACGTTTGCCATGATGATTTATTTTTTCTTCATTCTCTTTGATATCATTCAGAATCGTCTTCACCTCCGAAATATTCCCTTTGTCAATTTCCTGGTCAGCTTCTTCAATTAACTCTGTATTTACCTCAGAAAAATTATTGACGAAATTGAGCGGGTTTTGTATTTCATGAGCAATGCCGGCAGTAAGCTCTCCGAGTGAAGCCATTTTTTCTGATTGGATCAACTGGCTTTGCGTGGCTTTCAGGTTCTCCAATGACTGGCTAAGCTCAGCCGTTCTTTCTTTTACCTGTTCTTTCAGTATTGTTTGCTGGTTTAATGCCTGCTGTCGTTTTTCTTCGGTTACCTCTACCACCTTGCGGGCATTTTCCCGTACGTCTCTGATGATCTCCCGGAAACGAAGTGAAACGTACACCAGCAATGAGAACGGAAATGAAAGATAAATACCTGCTTCTACTATAAGGAAAGGATAATTAATACGGGCAGGAAGAGCTTCAATTTTAAGCAATGTAAGAATGACCCATAAAAAAACCCAAAACAAAGTAATTAATACTCCTGCCACAATAGCCCATTGTGCACCTTTCAGAGTTTTCCAGGAAGAAATAACATAATAAAGAGCAATGACAATTACAGCAGCCATGCAGATGATCAATACCGTTGGGGAATTTGATATTAGTCTATCATAAAAGGCAATAATCGTTATCAAACTAAGAAGTATGACCAACCTGCGCGATGCTTTATTGGTAAAAACACAGGCAAGAATGAGCAGTGTTGAAGTAACCATCAAAACGGTGAATAATGATTCTATTATACTTATTGTCAAAAAAGAAGGGAGTAAAATATCTCCGTTTTGATCTTCTATATAACGCAATAATGTGGACAGGGCAAAACAGGTCGAACAGAATGCAATCAGGCGGAGATTTCTTTGACGTGGATTTTGAAAGATTAACAACCAGAAAAGCAAGGATAAAATAATACATACTGTAGTCCAAATGATTTCATAAATAGCTAACTCATGAAAAAAATCATAATTATTGGGTGTGAATATGGGGCCGTTTAACAAAGGTTGAAGCCATAAGTATTCTCCCGCTATTAAATTCAGGGGGAAAGAACGGATATAATTTACAAAATGAATAGCGATAAGATGTTCTTTACCCAGCACCAGATGAATAAAACTAAGAGGACGGTTAGTGGAGGGAACAGTCCCTTTAAAGGTTTTGCCCTTTATGCCGGTATTGCCGTAAGAACGAAACAGCTTCCCGTCCACGTACAAGTCTGCTGCTCCCCAGCTGAATACATCCAGGAAGAGCGGCATGCCATCAAAAGAACTGTCCAGCCGTATTTTAAGCCTGAACCAACCTTCTATTCTCCCATTCTTATCTGCTAATTTTTTAGAAATTTCTGTCGGCTTCATACTTTTCCAACCTGTAGTATTTAAGTCAGGTCTGGCCCATGCAGGGTCGTTCCCTTGCCGGAAGTGCCATCCATTCAAATTGAATAATACAATCGCCTGGTTAAGATCAAACATCGAGGCAGAAAGGTTCACTGTGGAGTCTTGCCCAAAACAACAATCAGAGCCAAAAGAAAATAGTACTATGAAAATGAAAAATCTCATGCTTTTATTTTTGAGTTAAAAGCTCTCGTATAAAACTACTCTTAATTCAATAGCGGTTGTCTTTCATTTCATCGCGCCAGTTTTCGCATAGTCAATTATTTACTTATGCTGTCTGAACAACCACTCCATCATCAATGGATCACTGTATGCGCCTATCCAGGAAAAATGTCCGACTTCCGGATATTCCGTAAACCCAGGGTGGGCCCCGGCCTTATTCAACGCTTCAAACATTTGCAGGGAATAAACAGGGTTCACGGCAGGATCCTCTGCACCATGAAAGATCCAGATGGGTATGTGAGCTATAACAGAAGCTTTTGAGGCATCGCCGGCACCGCAAACCGGGACAGCTGCAGCAAACAAATTCGGATAACGTTCAATCGCATCATAGGTTCCATAGCCACCCATGGAAAGCCCGGTAATATAAATTCGGTTTGTATCAACAGGCATAGTTTTTATCAATTCATGAATGAGACCGATCAAAAGTTCCATGGGTTTGGTTGGTGTCGGCTGCAATTTCATATCGCTGCGTGAAAAATTTGACCAGCTCATTTTTTCCGGGCATTGCGGTGCAATGACCAAAGCCGGATGCTGAAACATATTCTGATCGGTGGCAAAATTCATTACACCCCATTTCAATTGTGCCTCATTATCATTGCCGCGTTCACCGGAGCCATGCAAAAAGATTACAAGAGGATATTTTCTGAATGTATCGGCATCGGGAAAAAGCAGGCGATAATTTAATGTGTCTCCCTTCTCAATGTATTTATTAACACTGAAGCGGGATGACGACTGAGACAATGACTGCATTGCACAAAAAAGGAATATTGAAAAAATGGTAATTGATTTGATATGGTTCATTTTATATTTTTTATTAAGTAAATGGGATTGTAATGACAAATGTAGCCCCATTATCTTTTTCGTTTTCAACTTTCAACTCCCCACCATGTGCCTTTACAATATCATAACTCAAGCTCAATCCCAATCCTGTTCCTTGTCCGGTTGGTTTGGTAGTAAAGAATGGCTGAAATATTTTATCTAATATCTTTTGAGGAATGCCGTTGCCATTATCAGTTACTTTTATTTCGACTCTGCCCCCGTCCCCTGAAGGAGAGTCGAGTCTTTTAGTTGATACGGTCACTGTCGGTTCGTATTCAACTCCCCCTTTAGGGGGTTGGGGGGCTTTCTTTTTTTCTGTTACAGCATAAAATGCATTATTAACTAAATTCAATATCACACGACCGATCTCCTGTGGTACAATATTTATTTTTTCAATGGATGTATCAAAATCAGTTTCAAATTTTGCATTGAATGTTTTGTCTTTGGCCCGGAGGCCATGATAAGACAATCGCAGATATTCATCTGCCAGGGCATTAATATCGGTTAGTTCTTTTTTACTACTGCTGCTCCTGGAATGCAATAACATGCCTTTTACAATGGCGTCAGCCCGCTTACCATGAAATATTATTTTCTCCAGGTTTTGTTTTACATCCTCCGCAATTACACCTGCTTCCCGGGCATTATCCTTTTTCAGCTCTGATTTCATTTCATCAAGCAATTCACTGCTTACCTCTGAAAAATTATTAACGAAGTTGAGCGGGTTTTGTATTTCATGAGCGATGCCGGCCGTCAATTCTCCCAGCGAAGCCATTTTTTCGGATTGGATGAGTTGAGCCTGAGTAGATTTTAATTCTTCGAGTGATTGTTTTAATTCGCTGGTGCGTTCTTTAACCTGCTGTTCCAGCTCAAGCTTTTGTTTTGCGATCAGCTCGCTGCGCTCCTCTTCTTTTTCACGTGCCAACCTTTCTTTCTCCAATGCCTGCTCCACATTTTCTTTTTGTAAACGTTTATACCGGTAAAACAAGATCAATGTAAAAATTACCACCAACCAGAAAAAAGATATGAGGTAGAAAATATGGGTCCATTTTTTTAACCACATAATTGGATTAAAGAGTCTATTATCATACCCGATATGAAACAGGTCAAAGGCAACTGTTGCCGAATGTATAATTGTAAGATACAGGGCTAACGGAAGAGCGGCTATCAATAAAAGATTCGTATAGGGAACTCTCTTCCGGATGAATACGAAAAATGTGATAACGATTGATAAATTTACAAAGTAAGAACTAATCAGGTCAATCTGCCAGGCCCAATCACTCAATCGTATGGGGAGAATGCGACCGATAAATACAGCAATAAATCTCATCACCAATTGGAAAATGGCTACCCCGATAAGATAATTGTCCCATCGGGGGGTACTCTGCCTGGTTTTAAAAAAATGACGAATGAAAAAAACCTCGAAGAACAGATATAAGGGCCCCCATATATTGGACGTATAATTAAATAAATACGGATGCTCGTTGTAAAAACTGGTTAAATAAAAAAACATGTAACAATAGGATACGGTGAAACATAACAAAAACAAAGAAAAATACAGGTACAGCCTTTCCTTCACCGTCCAAAAAAAGAAGAGATTGTAGATAAGTGCAATAATGAGAATTCCACATAGAAATGCCTCTTTGATGGCAGGAAGTAAATATGATTTGTGATAATCATTGACAAATTTTTCTTTTGATCCGTAAAAAAGACCCAGTTTTTTGGGCCGGAAGTGATTGGTATAATAACAATAGTTGATGTAAAAGCGCACATACATTGTAATTTCCTGGCCCGGATTAATGGACAAGGGCACATAATGAATTGACTGGAAAATGTTATTATTACCTGAAGGATAGAGACTCCCGGTCGATTGCTGATCCCAACCGCCATTGGCGCCGGAAAAATAATAGTCGACCTTATCAGCATACATAAGATAGAAAAAAATCTCGGCCCTTCTTGTCATATTGTTTTTCAGCCTGCATCGCATCCAATACGTATGGACCGAAAAACCGAGTCCGTTAATGAATTCAAGGTTGGGATGAAAATGGTATGATACGGGTGGCTGTGACACCTGGTCAATGGTCCAGGCTCCTTTAGCATCCTCAAGCACCTGGCATGAGCTGTCGGTGATCATAACATAGTCGAGGGTATCAGTGTCAATGATATGAGCAGGTGGTAATCCCGGCATAGCAAACACGCATAGATTACAGATGGAAGAGAATAAAGCAATTAGTATGCGCCGTGTTGCCATATGTTATATTGATAGGCTGGTTTGCTAAATTATCAAAATCATAGAACTGAAATCGTCGAAATGATCTGTCGTTATTTATTATTTGTTACAAAAATTAATTTTTGAATTGAAAAATCAATATCTATCTTTAATAGGATACAAATATTTGCGTTCCCGTGCTAAGCCCAAGTACCTGAAGAAACCGGGCCGGTGAAGTCAAACTGAAAGAAAGAGAAAGACCCGCCAGTAATATTAGTCTAAAAATAATCTTTTCTCAAACCTTATCATCTGTCAATTTGCAGGGTAAAGAGCATGGGTATAATTTGTCATTATATAAATTCAACAACATGAGAAGTTTTAAAATGAAGGACCTGATGATCCGGATACAACCGGAAGCATGGGACAAGTCCGCTTATGGTGCAAAGATTTTTAACGATGATCTTCCGCCTGAATATCATTTTGGCACTTGTATCAGCCCAAGTAGTTGCGGATGTCCGAGTACATGCAGCAGTGCCCAATCCTGCAAACCCACCGTTTGCCCGGATAAGCCGGGAAAGCCAAAACCAAAGCATCATGAGGATGAATTCTCCGGGGATGTTATGGAGCTTGCTGACCTGAAAAATATGCTGGCCGAAATGCAGATCAAAATGAGCCGCCGTTCTTCCGAAGTTGCCGAACTGCATTAATGAATATCAGGAGAATTCTGAAAGAACGATTTCGCACAAGCCCGATGTATGAATTGCGGGAATGGCATGTTCTTAGTCAGCACGAAAGAGAGTTAATTTCAGGACTGCATGATGAAGATGATGTGTATGGCGTTTTTTCACCAACAATACCGGGATCAAGTCTAAGTGTTAAGGTGGCTTATCATGAGATGGCACTCGTTTATTTTCATTTAACACAGTCTTCAAAACTGCCTCATTATTTAACTGCCTCGCAGGATAATTCATTTAACCAGGCAATGACGCGGATGGTTCTTGACCAGGTACTTGAAATAGAGTGGAATGGAAAATTTGTGAGCGGACCTCACGCTACTGAAGTGATCTTTGGCCAAAGCCTTTATGCCAATGAACGTCTTCCTGATTTTATCGCCGGTTTATCAAGACAGGGAATTGAATATGTTCTTCATCTCGATACTACTGAAATAAAGACTGTCGCCAACCGCCTTTATACTTACAATACTATACCCTGGGATTCGTCTTTGAAAATAAATTTCAGCGAACATACGGATATCCGTGATTTTGTCTTTTCTGCTTCAGCCAATTCATTCATTTCGTTGCTTAACAAAGAATGGCATTTGATCAATGATCCTGAAACAGATTATTGGCTTGGCTGGACGCGCCGGCATTTCGCTAATACATCACCCACTATTTATAAATTGTACATTAGCCCGGTTATTCATGATCTGCCGCAGGTAATAAATGTTGTTCTTCCAATCCTTACTTCATCAGCCGCTTTTAGTTTCAAAATTGGAAATAGCATACAGGGATTATTGCGACCGGATAAAATGGTGCTTTATTTTAATGATAAATCATCACTGCTGCAAACGGGAGAAGAATTAAAAGATAAATTAAAGGATTACAGGGTGCAGGGCGTTCCGTTCACCGCTCAGATTGATGATAAAGGAATTTTATCCTGGGGAGTTGATCCACCCGGTTCAGATATCCTTGAATCAATAGAAGGAGGAAGCTGGCGGTGCAAAGTAACGGATCAAATTGCCCTGGCTGTTGTTCAGTCAAAGACCGAAGATCTCGATCAGCGGCAGACGATTGACTTCATCAGTTCAAGATTATTTGTAGCAGGCATAAACCCTTACGACTGGACACCGTCGAATTGAATTTCTAATTACCTCTGTATGGAAGATTCTCCTTTATTTGTTTTATCGGATGATGTGGAATTTATACCCGTAAGTTCAATCGATCATAAAACAAAAAGTCATTTTCAATACGAAGAGGACGACGTTATCATCACACATTTCAATACCCGGAAATCGAGTAAAGTAATTGACAGCTATTCGGCAGAGCTGCTTAAAGAATTCAAATCACCAAAATCGTGGGCAGAGGTTATTTTTCAATTTGCTCACGCTTATGCAAAAGACCCTCAAGAGGTTGCCGAAGAGGCTTTTCAATTGCTGGCTGATATGCACCGGAATGGATTTCTTATTCCTTACAAACCACTTATAAAAACAGGGGCAGCGTCAATTTTCCAAATTAATGACCAGTTTAAGCAATATACGATCAGAGAAAAAAAAAGAATACTGGATGATACTGAAGTTTATTTTGGCCAGGATAATAACGGGAAAAACTATGTAATCAAATTCATTAAAAAATTAGACCCGGATGAAATTCCCAATGAAGTAAGGATCCTTAAAATACTGGATGGACGCATCAACCTGCCATTGATAGATGAAGGACGATACCTGGATTCACACTATATGATCACAGAATGGTTTGAATCGCTTTTGTGTAAAGAGGAAGCAGACAGATACCGGAATTACTATAGCCGTGATAATGTAGTCAAAGCGCTTGATCTTTGCATTGATATCCTTCTTGCTTATCATCATCTTCATAAACAAGGGATATTGCACGGAGATGTGAATGATGAAAATATCCTTGTCTCTCCCTCCGGTATGGTGAAGATCATTGATTATAATATGGCGGTCACCGGGGAACAAAAAATGGAGGTAAGGGAAGGCGTCTGTTATTATTATGAACCGGAGTTGGCCCGCACACGGTTAACCAAGGCTGAAGATCATCCTTGTACCGCTAAAGGAGAGCAATACGCCATAGCCACGATATTATATTTTATTTTGGCGGGCCGGCACTATATTAATTTTTCAGTAGAAAAAGAAAAACTTTATCAACAAATACTGGATGAAGAACCAATTCCCTTCTTATCCTGCGATTTAAATCTGCCGCGAGAGTTGGATAATGTTTTGGCAACTGCCCTGGAAAAGGATCCATTAAACAGATTTGCATCACTCGATGATTTTGCTGCTGCATTAATAAAGATCCGCAATGATATTTTTTCGGATGACAAATATTTTGTTACCGGCAAGAGTCATTCAGAAGACAGGTTTCTTCAATTCATAACAGATACATATGGGTGGCAGTCTGCATTATTAAAAAAAGGCTTTTTCTTACCGCCCACTTGCTCAGTTAATTTTGGCGCTGCAGGTATTGCTTACATGTTTTACCGCATGGCATGCATTCGTGAAGAAGCACACCTGCTTGACCTGGCTGATGTTTGGGTTAACCGGGCTGAAATATACAAATCCGACTTTGCACGGGCCTTTTATGCTGATGAAATCGAGATCAATGAAACAACGGTTGGCAAAAATTCTCTTTATCATGGGCCGGCAGGTATTCACCTGGTACAATGCCTGGTCAGTTCATGCAGAGGAGATCATGCCTCAATTTATCATTCCGTCAATCAATATGTAAGTGAATCGAAAAAAAAATGCGGGAAACTGGATGTAACCTTAGGACAAGCAGGTTTGCTTGGTGGGTTTGCGATTTTATATAAGGACCTGAAAGCCTTAAAACAATTTGATCTTAATCCAATCATTTTATCTGCCAACAGAATCATGAATGATCTTTGGAGCACACTGGATCAATATCCTGGCCTCGCGAAAAAGAATGAAGTAAATTATTTCGGTATCGCTCATGGATGGGCCGGCATTCTTTATGCTACGCTTTACTGGTGTTCAGTTGCGGGACAGGATCTACCCGAACAATTTATGAACAGGGTAGAACAAATATATAACTGTCGCATTGAAAATAAATCAGTAATATATTGGCCCGTTACAACTACCGAAGTCCGTCCATGGACAGGTTGGTGTAATGGCAGTGCGGGACATATTTTTTTATGGTCGCTTTTATACAGGCATTTTAAAGAAGAAAAATATCTGAATATAGCAGAGCGGACGATGCAGCATGTTTTGCAGGATGCCAGAAGCAAAATTTATAATCTCTGTTGTGGCACTTCGGGACAAGCCTATTCATTATTGTGTCTTTATAATTTAACCGGAGAAAAAAAGTATCTCGAACATTCAATGAGCTTAAAACAAAGAATATTGGACAATCTTTCATATCCTTCGGAAAGAATAAACAGTTTATATAAAAGTATGCCGGGAGCTGCTGTATTATTTTGTGAGCTGGAAAGGCCGGAGCTTGCCAGAATGCCTTTATTTGAATAATCCTTTACATCAGAATTCAAAAAGAATCTATGATGCGGCTAAAAATGGCTAACCCGATCGTATGGGAGGAAACAAGAGCTGGATGGAATTATGTAATGAAGATCCTTTCGCAGTTAAGTGATGATTCGGGGATACTTTTTGACAGCACCCTGGATCAAAGTTTTGGTTACGGCTCAGTTTATAATAAAGAAAATGGAATTATACCTTACCATGAACCCTGGATCGGATTTATTCACAGTACCATTGATCTCTGTCCTTTTTTAAAAGATGAATATCTTTTATTGGATGAGATCATTCTTTCTGAAGAGTTTTCAGAAAGTCTTAAGCACTGCAAAGGAATTTATACTTTATCGGAATATCACGCTAAGTATATCCGTAAAAAATTAAATGATTCAGTCAGGGTAGAAAGCCTCAAACATCCTACGGAATCTCCAACGGTTCATTTCGAAATCGAAAGATTTCTATCCGAAAAAAAAATTGTGCATGCCGGTGTGTGGTTGCGGAGGATCAGTTCTTTTTATCAATTAAATGCACCACACTACAGAAAGATATTACTTTTAAATCCAAGGCTATCAGGCTACATGGGAAGCGAGTTGAATTATTATAAAGATCTTCGGATCAATTTTCAATCGGTAGAAATCGTTCACCGCCTGCCAAACGAAGAGTACGACCAGCTGCTTAGTGAAAGTGTTCTTTTCCTGCATTTATGCGACAGTGCCGCCTCCAATACCGTGATCGAATGCATCGCAAGGGGCACACCTCTCCTTGTTAATCGCCTGGAACCTGTAACTGAATATTTAGGAAAGGATTATCCTTTCTACTATACAACACTGGAAGAAGCTTCTGAAAAATTATCAGATATCATTTTAATCAAAAAAACTGCTGAATATTTAAAACAATTTCCCGGCAGGGAAGAAGTGACAGGTGAATATTTTATGAATGCTTTTTTGAATTCAGAAATTATTAAGAGCCTGACATAAAACATTTTCGTGATTCAGACAAAAGGTATTTGAATAATAAACTCACTTCCTTCTCCCTCCTTAGTTTCCACTTTTATTTCCCCGCCATGCGCTTTAATAATATCATAACTCAAACTCAATCCCAATCCTGTTCCTTGTCCTGTTGGTTTGGTAGTAAAGAAAGGCTGAAATATTTTTTCTACTATGTTTTGGGGAATGCCATTGCCATTGTCTTTTACAGAAATTAAAACTTTGTCACCAGCTTTTTTTGTACTTACAGTAACAGTTGATTCATACTCTTCATTTGCAGTTTTCCTTTTTTCGGTTACTGCATAAAAAGAGTTATTTATTAAATTCAATATCACACGGCCGATATCCTGCGGAACGATATTTATTTTTCCAATACCTTCATCAAAATCAGTTTTAAAATCTGCGTTGAAGTTTTTGTCTTTTGCTCGCAAACCATGATAACTCAATCTTAAATATTCATCACACAAAGCATTTATATCTGTTGGTTCTTTAACGCCTTCACTTTTTCTTGAATGCTGCAACATACCTTTTACAATGGCGTCAGCACGTTTGCCATGATGATTTATTTTTTTTGAATTTTCTATAACATCATTTGCAATAGCAATAACCTTATCATTATTTCCGGATTTTGCTTCATCTTTTAATTCTTCAAGTAATTCTTTATTCACTTCCGAAAAATTATTTACGAAGTTTAACGGGTTTTGAATCTCATGTGCAATGCCGGCAGTCAATTCTCCCAATGAAGCCATTTTTTCTGATTGGATAAGTTGCGCCTGGGCGGATTTTAATTCTGCATAAGCCTTCTCGATTTTTATTTTTGCTTTTTGCTTTTGCCTGTTGTTCCGGTATAAAATAAAGGCGACAAGTAAAAACACAATAAGACCAGCCGCGAGGGCATATAATCTTATCCTGTTTTGATATCTTTCTTTATCGGCGCTTATTTTCTGTTGTCTTTGTATTTCGTCAAAAGCCATTTGACGGAACTGCTGACCTTTTGATTGACTAAAAACGCTGTCTTTGGCAGCCAGCATTATGCGCATATATTTAAGGGTGCTGTCAGCTATACCTTTTGAGTCATAAATTGCAGTAAGCAGTTTGCTGGCATTGAGATTAACGTCGCCAAAATTGTGACTGAGGGATAAATGCAATGATATGTTAGCATAATAAATAGAAGAATCTTTCAAATTCTCCTTTTGAAACAGGCTGGCCAAATTCAAATAGTTTTGTGCCAGGAAATAAATATTATTGAACTCTCCGCTTTGCTGAATACCATATCGAAATAAGTCCTCAGCCAATTTATAATGATGCAACGCAACATGGACGGTGCCCAGGGCTGCAATGGCGAGCGAAAAATACTTTTTAAAACCCTTAGATTTTGATCCCAGGTCGTATCCCGTTTGCGCATACCACAATGCTGAATCGAGACGATTTAAAGCAAGATAGACTCGCGCCAATTGTGAATAAGTGAAAAAATTATCGGTCATTGGCCATCCCACCTTCCTGTTCGCATCAATAGTCTGTCGGAACATGTCAATGGCTGCCGGGTAATCATTCATTTCCATGTAAAGCACTCCAACAAAATAATGCGACGTTCCAATACTAAGGCGGCCTCCTTTTCTTAATAATTCATACGATCTGTCAAAATTAAGCGCTTCTTTGAGCGCCATTGGATAATTGCCGGTAACATTAAAAGCAAAAAATTTGCTTCGATAACTTAAAAATCTGCCGAACTCATAATTTAATTTTTCCGAAAGATCAGCGGCTTGCTTGGCGTAAAAAAGGCAGCTGTCGAATTGAACAAAGCCATAATAGTCAGCTATTCCAGCTAAGGCCAATACTCTCGTGGTGTCTTCATCTTTTGCACTCACCAGCCGTTGCCGCAGGCTGTCTGAATAATTTTGTGCAAATGATGAAGTTTGCAACACTATGAAAAGTAAAAGTGAAAGAAAACATTTCACAGATTGTACTTTTTAGACTAAAGGTAATTGAATAATAAAGTCACTCCCTTCACCTTCCTTCGTCTCCACTCTTATCTCACCACCATGAGCTTTGATAATATCATAACTCAAACTCAACCCCAATCCTGTTCCACTTCCTGTTGGCTTGGTGGTGAAGAATGGTTGGAATATTTTTTCTTTGATAGAATTAGGAATACCGTTGCCATTATCCTTTACACATATTTCAACTTTTCCATTAATTTTTTTTGTACTTACAGTAACTGTCGGTTCATAATTATCAGATTGCCGTTCTTTCTTTTCCGATACAACATAAAATGCATTGGTGATTAAATTCAGAATTACTCTTCCAATATCCTGAGGAACGATATTGATAGTTCCGATTGTATTATCAAAATGGGTTTTTGTAGTTGCATTGAACGATTTATCTTTTGCACGAAGACCATGATAAGCCAATCTTAAATATTCATCACACAAAGCATTAATATCTGTTAACTCCTTCTTCCCACTGCTGCTTCTTGAATGCTGCAGCATACTTTTTACTATCGCATCTGCCCTTTTACCATGGTGGTTTATTTTTTCTTCATTCTCTATAACATCATCCGCTATAACATTTGCCTCATCAATATTCCCTTTTTTAATTTCATCCTTCATTTCAACAAGCAACTCTTTATTCACTTCAGAAAAATTATTAACGAAATTCAAAGGATTCTGAATCTCATGGGCAATGCCTGCAGTAAGTTCTCCCAATGAAGCCATTTTTTCGGATTGGATTAATTGAGATTGGGTTGATTTTAAATTCATAAGGGTTGTTTCTAAAACTTTATTTGCTTTTTGTTTTTGCCGGTTATTGCGGTAAAGAATAGAAGCAACAAGAAGAAGTATTCCCAGTCCTGCAATCAGAGCAAATTGTTTTATTTTGTTTTGATAGCTAATCTTTGCAGCTTCAATTTCTTTCTGATGTTCTTCGTTCTGTGTGACCAACGTCTGTATTGCCTGGAGATTTCCAGTTCCATATAAACTATCTTTGTAAGCATCAGCTATTTTGAGATACCGGAGTGCTTCCTCAGCATCTTTCTGCTCATAGAATCCTGACAAGAGAGTAGCAGCTTCCAGTATTGTCTTTTTGTGAGAGATCAATTCTGATTCTTCAAGTCCTTTCCGGGCATAATGGATGCCGGAATCAGGTTGGTTTGTTATTTTATAAAATGATGCAATCTTATTGTATACTGTTGCTGAAGCTCTGCGTTCATTATTCTGAATAGCTATTTGAAGGCTTTGCTGATAATAACTTAACGCCTTAGCACGGTTTCCCGATTTCATTTCGATATTTCCCAAAATTTCATACACCAGCGGTTCATCCCGGTTGATTGTGCGGAAAAATTCAAGAGCCTTCAGTTCATAATGTCTGGCGGAATCGAGCTGATTTATTTCTTCATAAACAATTCCTATATCATATAGTGCATAACCAAGCCCCTCATTTGCTTCGAACTGATCATAGATTTTCTTTTGCCTTTCCAGATAATTTAATGCCTTTGGATAATCCTTCAGTATAATATAAATTTCCCCGATGGCATTCAGTGTCGGCGAAGTGAGGTTGTTCAGATTGTTCGACTTAGCAATCTGCAATGCGTTGAATGCCATTTCGAGGGCCTTGGGTAAATTACCCGATTCTTCCAGTGTGATGCTCATAAATGATAAGGCCAGTATTTCACCTGCCGGATAATTAATTTCCTGTGATGATTTCAGCGCCTGTTGTCCGTAAAAAAGAGACGAATCAGTATTTCCCAGGCGATAATTAGAACATAAAACTATTTGAGCATAGATGCGGCTCGTATCATTTTTTGCATTAGAAAGTTGCTGATGCAGTTTATTGATTGCCTCCTTTGTTTGAGCACGTGCAGTAATATAGGTGAATAAAAGAATACTTATAAATGCGAGTATTTTTTTCATTGTAATATTTACATTGGTAATTGTATAATGAATTTGGATCCTTCACCTTCTCTGGTCTCTACCTTCAACTCCCCACCATGTGCTTTTACAATGTCATAGGCTAAGGACAACCCTAATCCTGTTCCCTGTCCGGTTGGTTTAGTTGTAAAGAAGGGTTGAAAAATTTTATCAACTATTTTTTGAGGAATACCATTAGCATTATCAGCTACTTTTATTTCGACTTTGCCCCCATCCCCTGAAGGGGAGTCAAGTCTTTTAGTTGATACGGTCACTGTCGGCTCGTATTCAACTCCCCCTTTAGGGGCCTGGGGGGCTCTCTTTTTTTCTGTTACTGCATAAAATGCATTGGTTATTAAATTCAAAATTGCCCTGCCAATATCCTGAGGAACGATATTTACTTTTTCAATACTGTTATCAAAATCCGTTTCAAATTTTGCATTGAATGTTTTGTCTTTTGCACGAAGACCATGATAAGCCAATCGAAGGTATTCATCACACAATGCGTTTATATCTGTAAGTTCTTTCTGCCCGCTGCTGCTGCGGCTGTGCTGCAGCATGCCTTTTACAATAGCATCTGCACGTTTACCATGATGATTTATTTTTTCTTCATTGCTAATGACATCATCTGCAATTGAATTTACTTCGTCAATGTTTCCCTTTTTAATTTCATCTTTTAACTCAACAAGCAACTCTTTATTTACTTCCGAAAAATTATTCACGAAGTTTAATGGGTTTTGTATTTCATGTGCAATACCGGCAGTGAGTTCACCCAGTGAAGCCATTTTTTCGGATTGAATCAACTGTTTTTGGGTAACTTTTAATTCCGAAAGCGTTTGTTCCAGTTCTTCTTTCTGTTTTGTGAGTTCAACTGTGCGTTCTGCCACCAGGTCTTCCAGTTCTACTTTTCGAATGGCAATTGCCCTGTTCACTTCATCTTCTTTCTGACGTTTAATACGTTCTCTTTCGGCTACTTTAAGCTGCCTGTTATGGGTAAACAGGATCACTACCATCCAGATAAAAGAAAAGCCCTCTGCGTAGCCAAAAATATTTTTCCACTTTTGAAAATAATCACTGCTGATGGCCTGGGTAAGATCGGTGACCAATGAAATGATTACAAAAGGGGCAAAGGCATATATTGTCATTCGTAATGCCCTGAGTGCCTTCTGCTGCAGCGAAAAGAGCAACAATGCGATTAAACCGATATGCCATATCCATTTTGTATAATTACCCGGTTTAAGAGTTGCCTCGCTAAGAAAAAGGACTATCGAAATAATTACTACAGTGCTGTAAATGCGACCCAGTTCCGGCAGTGAATGCGTCTTGCTGTATCTGCGAAGTCTTTGTGCTATGACCAGTGAAACTATAAACGATATTACAGAAAGTGACATAGTTTTTACAAACCGGTTTTACTACAAAATAATTACAAACGCCGACCCCTCTTTCCTGGTCTCAACTTTTATTTCTCCTCCATGCACTTTCACAATATCATAGCTTAACGATAATCCCAATCCGGTTCCCTGTCCTGTAGGTTTGGTGGTAAAGAAGGGCTGAAATATTTTTTCTTTATCAACACCACGGATCCCGTAGCCGACGGCAGGCAGGATTTCTATTCTTAGTATCAGCGGCATACAAATTTTATACATCCCATCATTACCCAACTAAAATTAATTCTAAAATATTAGAATTTCATCCCTCCGCATAAAGCGTGGTTATAAAGTAAAAGAATGTTTATGTACTGTCTTTATCTCTCAACTTTTCAGCCTATCTTCAATAACAAATGCTGTACAGTATTTAATTTGTTGCAACATATTTGGGATTTATATCCCCTGATGATATGGAAGCGCCGCCAAAACAAAACTCTTCAGCTGCTATTGGACAAAAATCACGTTCATTATTTGGCCTTGTCATTTGGGCCATTGGCCTTTCCCGCCCGTACCGGAAACTGGTACTTATCATTCTTTTTGCCATGCTTCTTGAGGCGCTTATCGGACTGGCTGTTCCCTGGCCGCTGAAAATAATCATCGATAATGTAATAGGTCATCACCCCTTACCGGGTTTGCTCCGGTGGATGGATGTTCTCTTTCCTGCAGAAAACAAAATACAGCTGGCAGCAGTTGCAGCCATTAGTTTTATTGCAATCACTGCCATTGGCGCCCTGGCAGGATATCTTGACAATTACTATAATGAAAAAGTGGCCCAGTACGTGGCAAATGATCTTCGTAAAAAAATGTACCACCACCTTCAGCATTTGTCTCTTTCGTATTACGATTCGCATCAAACAGGTAAATTATTAAGCACCATAACGGCTGACGTTTCAACGATCCAGGACTTTGCATCCTCAACACTTTTAACCATTCTTGTAGATGCTCTGACCATTGCGGGCATGATCGGAATTATGTTTTATCTCAATTCGGATTTTACCCTCGTGGCTCTTGCCGTTGCTCCCTTCTTACTATTTTTTGTCGCCAGGTTTAAAAAACTAATGAAGAAAGCTACCCGTGAAGTCCGGAAAGATCAGAGCAATATGTTTGTCACATTGCAAAAAGGTCTCGAATCCATTCGTGCCGTAAATGCTTTTGGCCGGCAGGATTTTGAAGAAGACAGGCTGAAGAAAATCAGCCAGGAAACAGTTGATGCTGCATTAAAAGCGAAGCGCATAAAATCAGTACTTTCTCCTGTTGTGGCTATTATTATTTCCGTATGCACCGCTTTTGTACTTTGGCGGGGAGCCGACCTGGTTATAAAAGGATTGATGACAGTAGGCGCCCTCACAGTTTTTCTATGGTATATGAGTAAATTCTTCAGCCCGGTGCAGGACCTCGCTAAAATGACAAGCACTATTGCACAGGTCAGTGTTGCATTGGAACGCATACAGGCCATCCTTGATACTGACTCGATTACTCCTCAAAAACCAAATGCGATTGATCCGGGAAAATTAAAAGGAGAAATTGTTTTTGAAGATGTATGCTTTGCTTACCATACGGAATCACCATTAATCAAAGACTTTAATCTGAAAATCAGTTGTGGCCAGCGAATTGGTATTTGCGGGCCGACGGGATGCGGCAAATCCACCATTGTAGGTCTCATTGCACGCTTTTATGATCCGGTTTCCGGACGCATATTAATTGATGGAACCGACATTGCAGATTTCACCCTTGATGGCCTCCGTGAACAAATTGGATTCGTTTTACAGGACACAGTACTATTCTATGGTTCTGTTATTGAAAACATTGCTTACGGAAGACCCGATGCAACTGAAGAAGAAATTATTGAAGCTGCTAAATTGGCTAATGCTGACGAATTTATTTCAAAGATGCCACATGGATACCATACACTCGTAGGAGAAAGAGGCGTTACACTTTCAGGCGGCCAACGGCAGCGTATCGGTATTGCAAGAGCAGTGGTCCGTAATTCACCTATTCTCATTCTCGATGAACCTACTTCTTCCCTTGATTCAGAATCAGAAAAACTTGTCATGAGGGCCCTTGAGAAATTAATGATTGGCCGGACTGTAATTATTATTGCTCACCGGCTGAATACTATTTGTGATGCTGACCAGATCGTTGTACTCGACTGCGGTATGATCACGGAAAAAGGCACGCATAATGAATTAATGGAGAAAGGGCAGATTTATGCAGACCTTTATAATATGCAGGCCTGGGCCAATCATTCATTGCATAAAACTGTTGAATAAGTATTAAATTTAATAGAACAACAATAAAAATCAAAAAAACAATGTCTCACCGGTCTATAATTGTCTTGCCAGATGATACAGGTAAGGAGATCATTGACGCAATTGATAGCGCCGGGGAATCATTGCTCATAAAAATGTTTTTGTTTTCCGATCCACTATTGATCAACGCTGTTATTGCTGCAAAAGAACGTGGAGTAAAAGTTAAAGTAATGCTTAACCCTGCACGCAGAAACGGAGAAGAAGAAAATGAAGAAACCCGGAGAAGACTGGAAGAAGCGGGCATACAGGTAAGAGACAGCAATCCTGAATTTACCATCACTCATGAAAAATCAATGGTCATAGATGAAAAAGTGGCTTTTATAAAATCATTAAACTGGGAATCCAGGAATTTTATTGAAACAAGGGATTATGCAATTATAACCTACCACCCTCATGAAGTAAAAGAAGTCGTTTTATGTTTTGAAGCCGACTGGCACAGGAAAAATTTTGACCCGGGAGAAAATTTAAACCTTATATGGTGCAGCAACAATGGAAGAACGAGAATTGCGAAATTCATTGATGAGGCAAAGCATACACTTTTTGTACAAAACGAACGATTCCAGGACCTGGTTATCATTGAACGCCTGGTACATGCCGCAAGCCGTGGTGTAAAAGTACATGTAATGGCACGGCCTCCGCACACTTTAAAAATGGAAAAATTAGTAGAGGGTGTTGGTGGATTGCGTATCATGGATGATGTAGGTATTAAAATTCATAAACTAAAACACCTGAAGCTGCACGGAAAAATGTTACTGGCAGATGGTTGCAGGGCAATTGTAGGTTCTATCAACCTTACTCCCGGCAGTTTTGATCATCGAAGGGAACTTGCTATTGAAGTGCATGATGCTCCCGTGATAGAACGATTGAAAAAAATCGCACATTATGATTGGGAGAATTCACATACGCTTGATCTTTCTGATAAAGGGCTTCTTGAAGACCTTGAAGAGATGGGTAAAACCGGGATTGAAAAGCTTGTGCTTGATGAAAAACCTGAATTTAAAAAAGACAATAAACACAAAAAGTAAAAATAACAGGAGTTTTATCTGTAAAAATCACGGGGTGGTTATGATAAGGAAGTCTTGAATATTTAGTTCCGGTTGTTTCCTGTTTTTTACTTCGTTTTTGTTTACAATCCTACCAAACTGTTTTTCATTTTGAGACCATAAAAAAATTTCATGCGCAAAATCTTTTTTTTATATATAAGCTTCGGCATAACTCTTAGTTCACAATCTCAAAATACAGATGCACAGGCTACGGCAGGGTCGAACGTAATTCAGCGGCCAAAACTTGTAGTAGGAATTGTAGTTGATCAAATGCGATGGGACTACCTGTACCGGTATTATGATCGTTATGAACCCGATGGAGGATTTAAACGATTACTGAACCAGGGGTTCTCATGCGAAAACACATTTATTCCTTACACGCCTACTGTAACTGCATGCGGGCACACAAGTATTTATACCGGCTCAGTACCTGCTATTGACGGTATAACCGGAAATGAATGGTGGGATTACAACACTTCACAATTTGTTTACTGTACGGAAGACGATAATGTAAAAGCTGTTGGAGGCAATACGGATGCTGGTAAAATGAGTCCGCACAATTTGCTTGTAACCACTATAGGTGACGAATTACGTCTTGCCACCAATTTTAGAAATAAGGTAATTGGTATTGCCCTAAAAGACCGTGCGGCTATTTTGCCGGCGGGCCATAGTGCCAATGCAGCTTATTGGTATGATGAAAAAACAGGTGACTGGATTACTTCTTCCTATTACATAAATGATTTACCAAAATGGGTAAAAGATCTGAATGCAAAAAAATTAGTGGACAGTTATTATGCACAGAACTGGAATACGCTTTATCCATTGAACACTTATTTACAAAGTGAACCCGGCAAGGGTTTTCCGCACAACCTAAGCCAGTTTGCAGGAAAAAATTATGGTGTACTGGCCGCAACTCCTTATGGCAATACATTCACATTCGAAATGGCCAAAGCTGCTATAACCGGTGAACAATTGGGAACAGATTCAAGCTCAGATCTCCTTGCCATAAGTATATCATCACCTGATTATATCGGCCATACTTTCGGTCCTAATTCAGCAGAACAGGAAGATGATTATTTAAGACTGGATAAAGACCTGGGAGATTTTTTCAGGTTCCTTGATAAACAAATAGGCAAAGGAAAATACCTCGTTTTTCTTTCAGCGGATCATGGTGTGGCTCATGTGCCTGCATTCCTGAAAGAGCATAAAATTCCCGCAGGGAACGTGGATGATCAGAAAATAACAGAGTGAACTCAATAGTTTACTAAAAGAAAAATTCAAAGACTGATAAATTAGTAATCGGCATTTTAAATTACCAGGTTTATCTTGATCATAATGCAATGGCTTCAGCACACGTGGCCAAAGAAGAGGTTTATAACACCATCATTGATTTCCTGCTGCAGCAACCGGGCATCTCCCGTGCTTTTGCCTTAGATGCCCTGAATAATGTTACAATAAATGTATCCCTGAAAAATATTTTAGCAAACGGATATTATCCTTCACGAAGCGGGGATATCCAAATTCTTTATGCCCCTCAATGGATAGAAGGTTTTGAAAAAGGAGGAACAACGCATGGTGTCTGGAATCCCTATGATTCACACATCCCTTTAGTTTGGTATGGATGGAATATTCAACCCGGCAAGACAAACAGGAAAGTTTTCATGACTGATATTGCCCCGACACTTGCAGCTATACTGCATATTCAAATGCCGAGCGGGTCAATTGGTGATGTTATTGAAGAAATTTCAAAATAGAAATATGTATTTAATTTTTTTCCTAGATAATTCAAATCAGGTACCGTTCAATATGTAATAAATAAAAAGGTAGTTATGAAAAACTTTTCTTTAGCATTACTATTTTTTTGTTGTCTTAAAAGCCAGCCCTCATTCGGGCAAGATCTAATTGTTGACAGATCGCAATTTTTTGAAGATACAGCCGTAATAAATGCAACCATCACAACAGACTTGTCCCACCTCTTAAAGAAAAGAGGAAAAGCAACAGGTCAATACCCCGCTAATTTTTCGGCTATGCTTGCAAATGGCTTTTCGGTGAATGAACCCATACTTCTTGAGCTAAGGGGACATATGAGAAAAGATTATTGTTACATACCTCCTCTTAAAATCATTTTTAAAAACAAAAAGGATTCATTGCTGAAGTCATTGGGTTCACTCAAACTGGTAAGTGAATGTAAAATTTCGTCAACTGATGATCAATATTTACTGAAAGAGTTCCTGGCATACAAAATATATAACCTGCTTACTGATATGAGTTTTCGTGTGCGGCTGATGAATCTGACGCTTGCCGACAGCATTAAAAACAAAACACTCAACGAACACGCTTTTCTTATAGAAGACATAAAAGACCTGGCAGAAAGAAATAATTGTTTTGATCTCAAAAATGCCAAAGTAAATACAGAAGCCACTGACCGGAAACAAATGACCATTGTTGCCATTTTTGAGTATATGATCGGTAATACGGACTGGGCAGTTCCTGTTCCGCATAATACCAAACTGATCCTTTCAAAAATTGACTCTTTAAACCGTCCTTATGTAGTACCATATGATTTTGATTATGCGGGATTGGTAAATACTGACTATGCTGTACCCGATGAAAGGTTAGGTATACAAAGTGTCCGGGAAAGGGTTTACCGGGGTTTCCCGAGAACTATACAGGAGATTAATGATGCCCTGGACATTTTTAAAAAGCAAAAAGATAATATATACTCTTTAGTAAACAATTTTGATCTGCTTACTTCCGCAAGTAAAAAAGATATTATCCATTACTTCGATGGATTCTTTGATCTTATTAATAGCCCCGAACAGGTAAACAATACTTTTTACAGGAACGCCAGGACGGAATAGTTTATTCCTCCTTCAAACCTTTGATAACTACGTTCCCGGTTCCATTTTTATTACAAGGGTAGCTAAATTCTTTTTTTAACGCTACCGGATCATTAATAGTTTTATAAAACTTGTCAAAGTATAACAGAGTTTCTTTTATATATTTTGAATCCACCAAAGTGCAATCAGTATACAACTTATAAATAGCCGTCTTTAAATGATTGTACAGTGCGATCACTTCATCAAATCTGTTCATGTTCTCCACACAATAGCCACGGTAGCGCCGTTCTCTTACAGAACTCATCATAAGTTCTTCCGCAGGTTTTGCGTAGGGGGCATCTACCACTCCTGCATGATCAAAATCGTAGGGAACAGGTGTAGATATAGCAATGGAATCTTTGGCCAGCAGTTTAATATTCTGATACTGCACAGACCAGTCTGTATTGCCTACCAGGTATTCGAAGACTGCCATCTTTAAAAAGGCAAGTGGTTCAGTTTGCTCAGGGATTAGTTGCCGTTTGATCAGGACATCGTGATTTCGTGTTGCCATTTGTTGTTGTTCTTCCAGCAGGATAGTGTAAAAAGGCGAAGTGATCTTTTTCTTTTTTGTATCATTTAATTCTACAGTCACTAATCTTGCCCTGAAGCTTTTTGGCGTAACCAGGTTATATATTTTATATACCAGCCATTCACGAATAACATATTCATCCCCCCGGCAAGGCATTACCAGTTTCAATTTATCCTGCTGACGAAAGAGGGAAGATGAGAGTGTATCGTTTTTGGAAAATTCAAGCAAGATCGGGGGATATGTGCAATTACCCATGGTTCGGCGGAAATGTCCTCTTGTTTTAGCCTGTACAGAAAGAGAAACTTCGTTACCATTTTCTGCCTTATATGAAAGAACAAGAGGATGAAGTTCCGGGTTTTCGGCGCGGTCATTCATTAATTCACGAATGTTGCCGGTGAGCCTGATAGTGAGCAGTTCATCTGATTCGAACAAGCCCCCAGAAGAAGAATCCACCTGCGCATGGGCTTTAACAGTAGCTAAAAAAAACAGGCAACCATATGTGATATACAAAAACCGAAATAAAAATATTTGCATAGTTAAACTAAACTATAAGGTGCAATAATGTGTTTGGCTGAATACCCCGTAAATTTTCCTTTTAATAAACCGGTTCAAACAACCGGTAATTGAATAATAAACTCACTTCCTCCACCCCGTCCGACCGGGTCGTCCGGGCGGGCTTCCTTTGTTTCCACTTTTATGTCACCTCCATGAGTTTTTACAATATCATAACTCAAACTCAGCCCTAATCCCGTTCCCTGTCCTGTAGGCTTGGTTGTAAAAAATGGTTGAAAAATTTTATCCAATACTTTTTGTGGAATGCCGTTGCCATTATCAATAACTTTTAATTCTACTTTATTGTTTATTTTTTTTGTGCTTACTGAAACAGTTGGTTCATAATTCTCCGGTTGCAATTTCTTTTTTTCTGTTACTGCATAAAAGGCATTATTATATAAATTCAATAACACTCTTCCGATATCCTGCGGAACGATATTTATTTTATCAATCGTTTCATCAAGATCAGTTTTGATTTCTGCGTTAAAGTTTTTGTCTTTTGCTCGCAAACCATGATAAGCTAATCTCAAATATTCATCAGCCAGTTTATTGATGTCTGTTGGTTCTTTGATACCGGTACTTATTTTTGAATGTTCCAACATACCTTTTACAATCGCATCGGCACGCTTGCCATGATGATTTATTTTTTCTGAATTTTCTATTACATCATTTATTATTTCATTTTCTGTTTGTTCATCTCTTTCTGCTTTTGACTTTAAGCGTTCAGCTTTCAGCTCTTCCAGCATTTCTTTATTCACTTCACTAAAATTATTTACAAAATTGAGGGGGTTTTGTATTTCGTGCGCTATGCCTGTAGTAAGTTCACCAAGCGAAGCCATTTTTTCGGATTGTATAAGTTGCTTCTGAGTTATTTTCAAATCACTCAATGCGACTTCCAGTTCTTCTTTTTGTTTTTGTAAAATGGCAGCTGATTTTTTCCGTTGCCGGATATTTCGCCAAAGTAACAGAGCTGCTAAAAAGAAAGTACCCAGGCTGCCCAGCAGGATATTTCTTTGCAACCGGGCCTTGAATTGTTTTTCTTTTGCATCTATTTCTAACTGTCGTTGCGTTTCGTCAAAATCGATATTCTGAAATTCCTGTACCTGTTTGGCATTAAATAGGCTGTCATTAATATTTATGATCATTGCCTGGTATTTGACTATGCTGTCGGTGTTGCGGATGGATCGGTAATACTTTGTAAGTGAAGTATACGATCGAAGAAGCAGGTCAGGAGCATTCATGCTTTGTGATACTGATAATGCATTCCGGATACTCAGGATGGCAGAATCATTTTTTGCGGATGCGCTGTAATAATCGGCCAGTAAGAGATTACAGGCTACCACTCCTCTGTAATAACCAAGTTCTGCACTCGCTGTTAATGCTTTTCGGTAATATTCTATCGCCATCGGCTGGTTGCCCAATGCTGCATAAGTACGCCCAGTATTCAGCAAAACACTGCCATAGTACCGGTAATATCCTGATACGCCGATCAGTTCATTAGCCTGCTGAATACTGATCATAGCTGAATCTGTGTTTTTCAGATTAAGATACACCCGGTTCAGGGTTAGGTTAATGATGCTTAACAAAGGAATATTTCCTGATTGTTCCGCATATTGCCTGGCCAAGAGATGATGGTATTTGGACTTTTCGTAATTATTTGAGTTGGCATATAATACACCCATGACCTGGTGTATAAAGCTGATTTCACTGAGCCGCTGCAGGTGTGGAGACGCTTTTCGGTGACAGATAGGATCATCCCCCGGAAATTCACCAACCAGGACTACTTTTTCACTTTCGGGATTTTCCGCAATAGCTAATGCTGATAAAATAGTTTTTAGCGACCGGGGATAATTGCTTCTGTTTAACAAAGCATATCCCATTTCCCTTAATGCACTGGTTTCATCCGCCTTGAAATTCATTTGCCGGGCAAGTTGCAATACCTTTTCAGAATAATAGTAAGCACTATCCGGGTTCAGTTCCGCATAAATCCTTGAAATGGTTCTGAGATAAACCATTTTTAACGTGTCGTTTTTTAAATGGCTTGATTCCTGAACAAGACTGTCTATGTTGATTTGCTGCGCTTGAATGACTACGGGGCAGACAAGCAGCATATTTAATATGATTCTGAATCTGCGCATAGAATAATTTACAATTTAGGCAATTGAATAATAAACTCCGTTCCCTTATTTTCTTTTGTCTCTACTTTTAATTCTCCACCATGGGCTTTTACAATATCATAGCTCAACGACAAACCCAATCCTGTTCCCTGCCCGGCAGGTTTAGTAGTAAAGAAAGGCTGAAAGATTTTTTCAATAATTTTTTGAGGAATGCCATTGCCATTATCAGTAACTCTTATTTCTATTTTATCATTTATCTTTTTTGTGCTAATTGAAATTGTTGGTTGATAAGTTTCATCAGCAGTTTTCTTCTTTTCACTAACTGCATAAAAAGCATTGTTGATAAGATTCAAAATAACACGACCAATATCCTGCGGTACAATATTTATTTTACCAAGTGTTTCATCAAAGTCTGTTTTGATTATTGCCTCGAAAGTCTTGTCTTTTGCGCGGAAGCCATGGTAACTCAATCGTAAATATTCATCGGTAAGTTTATTAATATCAGTTGGCTCTTTTACACCGCTGCTGCTTTGTGAATGTTGCAACATGCCCTTTACAATGGCATCGGCTCTTTTACCATGATGATTTATTTTTTTTGAATTTTCTATTACATCATCAGCGATTGATTTTACTTCATCAATATTTCCTTTGTTTGCTTCATCTTTTAGTTCTTCCAGCAATTCTTTGTTTACTTCAGAAAAATTATTCACGAAGTTTAGTGGATTTTGTATCTCATGAGCAATGCCAGCAGTGAGTTCACCAAGCGACGCCATTTTTTCTGATTGTATGAGCTGGGCTTGCGTAGATTTTAATTCTTCCAGGAACTTATTTAGTTCAGCAGTTCGTTCTGATACTTGTTTTTCCAAAGTTTCATTTTGCGAGAAAAGAATTTGCTGTTTTTCTTTTTCCGTTCTCAAATTTTTCTCAGAAAGCTCTTGTACTTGTATTAGTTGTTGTTCTAAGGAAGTATTCGTGCGGCCATATCGTGAAGCTAAATAGACAATCGCGCATAGTGTTATAATAAAAGAAATAATACTCATAACCGGGGCCGGCATCGTCTGAGTAACTCCAACATCGTAGAGTACTGAGTTAATATTAATGAGTACCACAGCAAACGCTATTACTCCTATTAGCCTGCTGCCAAAGCTTTTACTTTTAAAGGCCGTGGGGATCTGCAAAAAACACACTACCGTAAAAATCGTATGAACCACTTCATTAACGATTGTATACTCATGTGCCGCAACCAGGCTTAATGGAAAGTCAATAAACAAAGTAAATCCGACGAACCACCAGTAAAAAGGCTTAACCCGATCAAGAGCATACAAGATGAACAACAAAATACTCATGCCAATCATTCGAATAATAAAGCCTTCTGCATGGGTGGCAACCGTGGCATATACGCCCGATTCGAAATATTGGTTATTTAAAATCAGTGATGCAAGACTAATGTTGAACAGAGCGAAGTAGAGATTCAACCGTTGCCGGGGATAAAAAATAAATAGCATCAGGAAAAGCACGCCCAGCAGAATGTACACAAACAAAAATCCAATTTGAATGTAAAGATCAACCGGTATTTGCCTGAAAGAAACTATATCATTATTGCTTTGGCCAAAAAGATTTGTCCAAACGAGAGAAAGCAGTAATAGAAAAATTAGTAACTTTTTCATTCCCTTAATTTGCCAATAATCGAATAACAGACGCCGGGCCTGCTCGTTTGCCTTTCCACTTTTATTCAACTAGCACATACATTTAGAAATCCTGGATTGCCCAGGTCCGGAAGTTGGTGAATACGCTGACTTTTTTTTCAGTTAAGTTATTTGTTTTTTTCCATGAAATCATTTAATCTGTCTAATCTGTTAATCGGCTACAGGTAAATGAATAACAAACTCACTCCCTTTGCCTTCTTTTGTTTTCACCTTTATTTCTCCACCATGCGCTTTTACAATATCATAACTCAAACTCAATCCCAATCCCGTTCCTTGTCCTGTTGGTTTTGTTGTGAAAAATGGTTGAAATATTTTTTCTTTGATGGATTCGGGAATACCGTTGCCATTGTCTTTTACACTGATGGAAATTCTATCACCAGATTTTTTTGTGCTTACTATAACCATTGGCTCATATTGTTCATTGTTCATTGTTCGTTTTTCATTCACAGCATAAAATGCATTGTTGTATAAATTCAAAAGCACCCTTCCAATATCCTGGGGAATGATATTTATTTTACCAATCGTCGCATCAAAATCTGTCTTGATTTCAGCATTAAAGTCTTTGTCCTTCGCACGAAGACCCTGGTAGGTGAGGCGTAAATATTCATCTGCCAATGCATTGATATTGGTTGGTTCTTTTACACCTGTGCTTGACCGTGAGTGTTGCAGCATTCCTTTCACAATGGCATCGGCACGTTTACCATGATGATTTATTTTTTCTGAGTTATTCTTTATATCGTCTGCGATTCCAATTGCCAATTGCTGATTGCCCCTTGCCAATTCATTTTTTAATTCATCTATCAATTCATTGTTCACTTCACTAAAATTATTCACGAAGTTTAACGGGTTTTGTATCTCATGTGCAATGCCCGCGGTGAGTTCACCAAGCGAAGCCATTTTTTCTGAATGAATTAATTGTGTCTGTGTGGACTTAAGTTCCACTAAAGTTTCTTCTGTTTTCTGCTTTTGTATATCTGTTTCTCTTTTTTGTCTTTGAAGAAGATTATAAGCCTTTTGCTTGTTCCGGTTATCACGATATAAAAGAAAGGCTGCGACCAGTAAGCAAACGATACCTCCAAGCAATGCATAAAACTTTAGTTGATTTTGGAAATAAGTCTTTGTCTCTTCTACCTGTTGCCGGCGCATCGCTTCTTCCACACTGAGAGCTTGTATTTGTTTTGCTTTTTCCTGGTTGAAAAGGCTATCATTTGTTGCAATTGCTGCAGACTGATAAACAAAGGCGCTGTCTATGTTTTGAATTGAAGCAAAATAATCTGTCAAAAAATTATATGCACTTAACTCATTTCTTGTAAAACTTCCTTCTTTCGCTACAGCCAACGAAAGTTTTGCATAATATTGGCTTGAATCGCGGGCATTCGCCTTTCTGAATATTTGTGCCATACCCAGGTAAGACGCACATAGGTCCTCGTCGGATCTTGTTAGTTGAAGATAAAGCAGACTCGAGCGGTAGTAAGCTAAAGACTTCGCGTATTCACCCGTTTTAAAATAAATGTTGCCAAAATTTTGTAGTGCATAACCTATTAGTGCACTATCTCTTTGCTGCAGAACTAAATTGTAACCTTGCACATTGCACCACTTTGCAGAATCAATATCATTTAAGATCCTATAACCATCACTCAAATTTAGCAGGTCAACTGCAACCGCATAGTTGTCGTGTAACCGTTTATTTATTTCTAATGTTTGAAGGGCATAGTTCACAGCTTGTCTTTCATCGCCACGATAGGAATAGTTGACATAAATACCTTTAAGAGCCCTTGCAGTTCCCGCCTGGTCATTTACAGATTCTGCTTTGTCTAGTGATTGCTGAAAAAACATAAGAGCTTTCGGATAGTTGCCAGTAATCTGAAAAGCAGCTCCAATGAGATGGAGGCTGTAAGTCTCTCCTCTTATAAATCCCGCCTCTCTTGCCAATGAAAGCGCTTGTTGTGCCAGTTGCAAAGCAGTATCCGGCTGAAAACGCGAATATAGACGGCTTAAATTATTGAGGAGGTTTACTTTGCCTGTATCTGTTTTTTCGATTCTTAATAATTGCTGCAGGCTGTCGATTTTTCTTGTCTGGGCATCTGTATAATTGTACATCACAAGAAAAAAAAGAAGAAAGTAAAAACCTTTTTTCACTGTTGTCCATTTAGAGGTAAAAGAATAATAAACTCACTTCCTTCACCTTCCTTTGTCTCCACTTTTATTTCGCCATTGTGTGCTTTGACAATATCATAGCTCAAACTTAAACCTAGTCCAGTTCCCTGCCCGGTGGGTTTGGTAGTAAAGAATGGCTGAAAGATTTTATCCAATACTTTTTGTGGAATGCCGTTGCCATTATCAATAACTTTTAATTCTACTTTATTGTTTATTTTTTTTGTGCTTACTGAAACAGTTGGTTCATAATTCTCCGGTTGCAATTTCTTTTTTTCTGTTACTGCATAAAAGGCATTATTATATAAATTCAATAACACTCTTCCGATATCCTGCGGAACGATATTTATTTTATCAATCGTTTCATCAAGATCAGTTTTGATTTCTGCGTTAAAGTTTTTGTCTTTTGCTCGCAAACCATGATAAGCTAATCTCAAATATTCATCAGCCAGTTTATTGATGTCTGTTGGTTCTTTGATACCGGTACTTATTTTTGAATGTTCCAACATACCTTTTACAATCGCATCGGCACGCTTGCCATGATGATTTATTTTTTCTGAATTGTCTTTTATATCGGCAGCAATTTCATTTGCCAATTGCAAATTGCCTGTTGCCAACTCCGATTTCAATTCATCCGCTAATTCACTATTCACTTCAGAAAAATTATTAACAAAGTTCAATGGGTTCTGAATTTCATGTGCAATACCCGCAGTAAGTTCTCCAAGTGAAGCCATTTTTTCGGATTGGATAAGTTGTGATTGTGTGGATTTTAAATTTGAAAGAGTGCTTTCCAATACTTTATTGGCTTTTTGCTTTTGCCTGTTGTTACCATACAGTATCAAACCAATTATCAGCAAGACACCCAAACCTGCAAGCATGGCATAGGTCCTCGTCCTGGATTGAGTCTGAATTTTTTCCTCCTGTAAACTTTTGAGTCGCATTTGTTGATCAAATCCTATATTCTGGTACGAAAGCAGGTTCTTCTTTTCCGCAATATTCAGGCTGTCATTTAATGCGGTAAATAGTTGCAGGTATTTTAAGGTACTGTCACGGTTATTTAGACTGCTATACAGATCTGAAAGCGCCCGGTAAGAGATAGCCAACGGCTGGGGCTGTTTCAAAACCAGTGCAGTTTCCAATAATTTCCTGGCATAAAACAAGCTGGAGTCAGGTTTATGTAATCTTTCGTATAATTTACTTAGTGCATCGTAGACATTGGGAAGATAGTGGAGATTATGATGTGCAGTGTACGATTCTGCCGATTCCAGGTAGGCATCCCGGGCCAGTACTACATTACCTTTTTTACGATAAATATTTCCCAGGTAATAAAGAATGCTACCTTCCCAGGTTCTGTAATAAAATTCCAAATGCGGCTGCAACGCTAATGCCTGTTGTTCAAAAAAAAGTGCCGAATCCAATTGGTTGAGGTAAGTATAAGACATTCCTAATGTCATATATGCCAGCGAAAGCAAAGAAGTATCCGGGATAGATTGAGCATAGGCCAATACCTTCAAGTACCTTAATTTTTCCATATCCCTGTCACCAGTAGCATTGTACAAAGTCCCCATATGCAGGTCAATAAGACCCAAAATATAAAGCCTCCTCGCATGTGAGGTTTGCCCTTTTAGAAGGTTCAAGGTGTCTTTCTCACTTGCGGGGTTCTCTGCAATTTTAAATGCCTCTGACAATGATTCAAGTGATGCCGGGTATTTGCCCAATGCTATAAGCGCATAGCCCCTGTCGCTTAAAGCGGCTGCTTCATCCAATTTTAATCTTAATTGCTTAGCAAGTGCAATGCTCTTATTGTCGTAATAAACAGCACTGTCGCGATCTGTTTCCAAATAATAAAGTGCCAGGTCATAATACACACCCATACGAATGGTGTCATTGGCTGCGTTTCTTAACGCCAATTGCAGGCGGTCTAACTTTTGTGTACCCGATAAAGCGGTGTCGGATAAAATGGAAAATAACGTTGACTGTGCCGATACAACAACCGGCAGTAACAGAAACATAATTATTGTGATACAACGTCTCATGAGATTTATTTAGATACCTGGTAATTGAATGATAAACTCTGTCTCTTCGCCTTCCTTGCTTTCTACTTTGATCTTGCCACCATGTGCGTTTATAATATCATAGCTCAGGCTTAATCCCAGACCCGTTCCGCTACCAGTTGGCTTTGTAGTGAAGAATGGCTGAAATATTTTTTCTTTGATTGATGAAGGAATGCCATTGCCATTATCTTGTACACTTATTTCAATCTTACCGTTTGCTTTTTTAGTCGATACAATCACAGTTGGTTTATAAGCTGAAATGTTTTGTTTTGATTTTTCGTTGACAGCATAAAATGCGTTATTGATTAAATTTAGAATTACACGACCAATATCCTGCGGCACCAAATTTATTTTTTCAATGGAGTTATCAAAATCAGTTTCAAATTTTGCATTAAAGGATTTGTCTTTTGCCCGAAGTCCATGATAGGAGAGACGCAGGTATTCGTCGCACAACGCATTGATGTCGGTTGGCTCTTTCACACCTGAACTACTTCTTGAATGTTGCAGCATGCCTTTTACAATCGCATCGGCACGCTTGCCATGATGATTTATTTTTTCTGAATTGTCTTTTATATCATTTAAAATATTTTTTACTTCATCAATATTTCCTTTATCAATTTCTTCTGTGGCTTCATCAATCATTTCTTTATTTACTTCAGAAAAATTATTCACAAAGTTGAGCGGGTTCTGTATCTCGTGTGCAATACCTGCAGTTAACTCTCCCAGCGAAGCCATTTTTTCCGATTGGATCAATTGCGATTGGGTAGCCTTTAAATCTGAAAGTGCCCTTTCCAAAATTTTATTTGCTTTATTTTTTTGCCGGTTGTTGCGAAAAAGAATAAATGCAACCAACAGGAATACGCCTAAGCCTGTTAATAAAGCATACTGTTTCACTTTATTTTTGTAGGCTGTTGTTTCTGCTTCAATTTCATAGTCGCGTTCTTTTTGATCAAAATCGGTTATACTTTTTAATGCATAGTTTTTACCCAGGTTGTTCATGCCTGCTTCTGCAGCTATTACCATTCTGCTGTAATGAAGCGCCTCTTTAGGATCTGTTGATTCGTACAATTCTGACAAGAAATTACCGGCCCCGATAATGTCCGTAAAATAGTTTCCATTCAATGCATCAGAGAGAGCTTGTTTGGCATAAAAAACAGACGAATCAGGCTGGCTGTTTTGTTTGAAGAATTTTGCTAAACTAAGATTTATCTCAGAGGTGAATTTAGTGGTGTTGTGCTGATAAGAAGTTTCCAGTCCTTCCTTGAAATACTGTAATGCCAATTGCCTGTTTCCCTTTTGCAGATACACCTCACCCAGGGAAGACAAGGTCCATGGGATGATATCAGAATTATATTTTCTTTCATATTCCTCAGCCCTGTGGCCATAATAAAGCGCCGAATCCAGTTGGTTCAATCCCAAATAGGAGTTAAGAAGATTTGATTGCTCAATATCGTATAGGTAGTTATTATTTACTTCCCTGCAAAATTCCATGGACTGGTGGTAATACCCAATGCATTTTGAATATTCTTTCATATCGAGGTAAATGTTTCCAATATGGTCATAGGCCGCAGCTTTCAGAAATATGAAATTGTATTTTTCCGAAATCTGCTGTGCTTTTAAACACATTTCCATTGATCTTGGGTAATCACCCATAAAATAAATCGCAAGGGCCAGATCAACCAAGGCGTTCGCCTCGCCTTTCGGAAATTTTATTTGTCGTGAAAGATCAAGTGCTTTTTGTCCGTAAAAAAGGGCAGAATCTGAATTGTTGTTTGTATACAAATTACAGATCTGGGACATGGTTAATGCCCTGACGGTATCTGGTTGGTTGAAATTCGAAAGCAACCTTTTGTAGATATCAGCATTTGTATAGTGTAGCTTTTTACCAATGTTCTCCGCCAGTTGAAAATAGTATAATGAAGAATCCTGGGCACGGTTTCCGTAAAAATGAATATCCAATTCAGCTGCGATCGTCATCCGGAGGGTATCATTCCCTGCATTTGAAAGTTGTTCCCGTAGTTTCTCAGCATAATGATACTGGCAAAAAGCAGGGCTGTATAATAAAGCAAGAAGAAAAGCGATTATGTAATTTTTCATACCGGATTTTTTAAAAATGGTAATTGAATAACAAATTCTGAACCTTAACCTTCTTTGGTTTTCACTTTTATTTCACCACCATGTGCTTTTACAATATCATAAATTGTCTGAATCACCGATTGCCACGGATGTAAGGATTTCACGGATTATTGATTCCCCTCTGTGTAATCTGCGTAATCCTTCAAATCCGTGATTCAGACAGGTAATTGAATAATAAACACCGTCCCTTCTCCTCCCTTCGATTCCACTTCTATATTTCCGCCATGAGCCTTTATAATATCATAACTCAAACTCAACTCCAGTCCTGTTCCGCTGCCGGTTGGCTTGGTAGTAAAGAAGGGTTGAAATGTTTTTTCTTTGATTGAAGCAGGAATACCATTGCCATTATCATGTACAGAGCCGTAGGCTCGAATTATTTTGTAATACCGGATTTTAATCCGGCGATAAAACCGCTGAATATAGGTTGAGTGCCGTGGGCACGAAACATATTTATACCAATTCCTGGAAAATATATTGCTGGTCATATTCAATTTTAAACTTTTTTAAAAAATCAATATACTCTTCCCGAAACGAGGTCTTCAACGCCATTTACAATTATGGTTTTGCAGTTTGTTTCATTTATTAAATTTCCAATTACAGCAAAAAATGCTTTTGTCCATTTTTTATTAATGACAGCATTCCTGTATTTTACTGCAAACACAAATTGCAGGTAGATTTGATGATACGTGCTAGCCATGCAAGATGATTTTATTGGCAATATAATTCGAGCCTATGGCTCTCGCTTTTTTTAGTCTCTCTTTTTTTTCAACGGATTAAAATCCATTGTTACAATATGTATCGAAGCTACGCTTCTAAATAAGATTGTTCAACCTGCTGGCAATTGAATCACAAACTCACTTCCTTCACCCCGTCCGACCGGGTCGTCCGGGCGGGCTTCCTTTGTCTCTACTCTTATCTCACCGCCATGAGCTTTCACAATATCATAACTCAAACTCAAACCCAATCCTGTTCCTTCGCCGGTTGGCTTTGTGGTGAAGAATGGCTGAAAGATTTTATCAAGAATGTTTTTCGGAATGCCATTGCCGTTGTCACTCACTATAATTTCAACCTCATTATTTACTTTTTTTGTTTGAACTGAAACAGTTGGTTTGTAGTTATCGGTAAGCGGTGAACGGTGAGCAGTGAGCTTCTCACTCACAGTATAAAACGCATTGTTGAATAAATTCAATAACACCCTTCCAATATCCTGTGGAACGACATTTATTTTACCGATGCTTTTATCAAAATCTGTTTTTATTTCAGCATTAAAACTGTTGTCTTGTGCACGCATGCCATGATAGCTTAATCGTAAATATTCATCGCACAACGTATTTATGTCTGTTGGTTCTTTCTGTCCCGTGCTTTTTCTTGAGTGTTGCAACATGCCTTTTACAATTGCATCTGCACGTTTACCATGATGAAGAATTTTTTCAAGATTAACATCAATATCATTTAATATCTCATCCTGTTCTTCACTTTTTAATTTTGACTTTTGACTTTTTAATTCTTCAATCAACTCTTTATTCACTTCACTAAAATTATTTACGAAATTTAACGGATTTTGAATTTCGTGTGCAATACCTGCTGTGAGTTCTCCTAAAGAAGCCATTTTTTCGGATTGGATGAGTTGGGCTTGGGTTGTCTTTAATTCATCTAATGTTCTTTCCACCCTTGCTTTTTGCGTATCTATTTCCTGATTTTGCTTTTGAAGAAGCTCATAAGACTTTTGCTTATAAACATTTTTACGCCAAAGACCTATCGTTACAATTAGAATTACAATCAACACCGCTGCAAGAATTATCATGTTCTGGCGGTTTTTATTCATTAGTTCATTTTGTTCCAATTTTTGTTGTAGTTCTTGTTGATGTAATTGCTCATTAAATGCAAAACTTTCCGCTTCTCTTGTTTTTTGCTGGTTGAATAAGCTATCCTTTAGACTGATAGTTAATGTTAAATATTTTAAAGTACTGTCTGTTCTACTTTGCGACTCGTAAATTTTTGCCAACAATTGTGATGCATTCAACACTCCTAAGGGATAAGCTCTTGCCCATTGCTGATTGATTGCCTCTTTTGCATAAAAAACTGCAGAATCGCTTTTGCCTTCTTTGAGATATACATTTGATATGCCGTTGAGACAATCCAAAACATCTTTTAACGCATTGTCTTTTTTTGCGAAGGGAATAGCTGCTTTATAAAGATTTAAAGCAAGAGAATCATGATTTAATTTGGAATGAATTGCGCCAAACACATATAACATGCCACTATTGTTTGGCTCTTCTTTATTCGCCCTTTCAACATAAAATAAGGCGGAATCTAATTTGTTCATTCTTTCATAAATCGAACTGATTAATCCATCCGTCCATTCATAATTTCGTAAACCACCCGACTCAAATACATAGTAAAGAGCTTTTTTATAATCACCCATTTCTCTGTTGCACAAGCTTAAACCTCCGAGTGCAAAGCTCATTCCCATTGTATCGTTCAATGTTTTAAATAGAGATAACGAATTGAAACCCCAATGCGATCCTAAACTGTAACTGCCTAACGTGCTAAACGCAGTGCTCAAATTGTCCATGCACCACGCTTCTCCCGGTTTAAAACGTAATTTTTGTGCAAGTTGTAATCCCTGTTGGGCATATAAAATTGCAGTATCGGCAAAAGACCAAACATAATTCGAACTTAAGGCTTGAAGTAACCAAATTTTGTTAGTATCTTCTTTTGCTGTTGCAACCAAATACTTTAAACTGTCTATTGTTTTGTTTTGAGCAAAACCTTTTATGGAACAAAAAGCGATAAGAATTATGATTAATTTTTTCATGGTCTTAGTTTAAAGGTAAGAGAATCATAAACTCACTTCCCTCACCTTCTTTACTTTCCACTTTTATTTCCCCGCCATGTGCTTTTATAATATCATAACTCAAACTCAACCCTAACCCAGTTCCCTGCCCTGTTGGTTTTGTTGTAAAGAATGGCTGAAATATTTTATCTATTACTTTTTGAGGAATACCATTGCCATTGTCCTTAACCTTTAGCTCAATCTTTCCATTCGATTTTTTTGTAGAAATTAAAACAATTGGCTCATAGCCATCTTGTAATTGCTTCTTTTTTTCTGTTACAGCATAAAATGCATTGTTGATCAAATTCAATATTACTCTTCCTATATCCTGCGGTATTACATTTATTTTTTCAATCGATTTATCAAGATCGGTTTCAAACCTTGCATTGAACGATTTGTCTTTAGCACGAAGGCCATGATAGGCAAGTCGTAAATATTCATCACATAAAGCATTTATATCAGTGGGTTCTTTTACACCTGTGCTTGACCTTGAATGCTGCAACATTCCTTTTACAATAGCATCAGCTCTTCGGCCGTGATGGTTTATTTTTTCTGAATTATCTTTTATATCGTTTGCAATGGCTTTTACTTCTTCTGTATTTCCCTTATCAACTTCATCAACTAATTCAGTTATCAACTCTTTGTTTACTTCCGAAAAATTGTTCACGAAATTCAACGGATTCTGAATTTCATGTGCGATGCCGGCAGTGAGCTCTCCCAATGAAGCCATCTTTTCACTTTGTATCAGTTGAGCTTGTGTAGATTTTAAATCAGACAATGTTTTTGACAACACCCGGTTGTCTTTTTGTTTTTGCCGGTTGTTCCGGTAAAGAATGAATCCAATGATCAATAAAACAACTAAACCTGAAAGCAGGGAATAAGTCCTGGTCCTGTTTTCATTGATCACTTTTTGTTTTGCGATTTCCTGTAACCGAAATTGTTCCTGTAAAGTAAGTGCCTGAAATTTTGCAAGATTGTTGAATTTTGCATTGTCAATACTATCTTTTGCATGGAGAGTAAGCTGAAGATATTTCAGCACACTATCCGGTTTATTATTCAGCATATAAGCTTTGTACAAATTTTCATAGGCTTTACTGATATTTATTCCATGTGAATTATTATATCCCAGTTCGTTAAGGCCATTTATAGACCTGGTGGCATATGCAAGACTGGAATCTTTTTGTTTTTGCAGAATATATAGATCGCTAAGTCCAAAATATCCATTTACCCTTGTATCCCAATCAGTATAATTCTCCCCCTTTTGTATTGCTTTATAGAAATCTTCCTTTGCTTTTTCAATATCGCTTTTTAAAAGCCATGCAGTGCCTTCTAAATAATTTATATATGGCAAATCGTACTGATATAAATCAGAAACCATACGTTTTGCACTATCCAGTATACTAAAAGCGGCATCAAATTGTTTGTTATTCATCGCAATTGCTGCCAGGCTCCCTTTGACAGTAATATTTAGATCGGTGTCTTTATTTTGCTCTGCCAGTTTTTCTGCCTGCAGATACTGAACCAGTTGTTGTACTTCATTGCCCGTCTCTCCCATAATATGCCCCATATCCATATGAGCGAGGTTAAGATTTCTTAACCTGTATTGTTCAACATCAAGACCCGGAGTTAAAAAAGCATTGCTTTTTTCAGTTTTTGAATCTTCAGAAATTTGAATCGCATCCAGAAAACATCGCATGGCTGCAGAATAATTACCCTGTCGGTATAAGAAGTAACCCTGCCCATCCAGAGCAAAAGCTTCTGCAAGTGGCTGGTGGTATTTCTGTATTAACTCAACCCGTTTTGTTGCATAATACAAAGCGGAGTCCATTTGTTTAAACGAGTAAAAATTGTAAAGCTGTTCATATAACTGAAATCTTGCAGTATCATTTGTGGTTTTGCTTATCAACAACCTCAAACTATCAGGATTGCTGGTCTGTGAAAAACAAATAGCGCTGGCAAATAAGAAAGATGCTGATAACAGAAATATCTTTTTCATTTTTTATATTAAGCAGGTAACTGAATAATAAACTCCGTTCCTTCACCTTCTCTGCTTTTCGCTTTTATTTCACCACCATGCGCTTTTACAATATCATAGCTTAATGACAAACCTAAACCTGTTCCTTGTCCCGTTGGTTTAGTAGTGAAGAATGGCTGAAATATTTTTTCTTTGATTGAATCCGGAATGCCGTTGCCATTATCTTTTACATTGATCTCCGCCCCCCTCTTTCCCCCCAAAGGGGGGATGACGGATTTCGTACTTACGACTACTTTCGGCTCATAACCAGGAACATTCTGTTTTGCTTTTTCACTCACTGCATAGAATGCATTATTAATAAGATTTAAAACAACACGACCAATATCCTGTGCTACTACATTTATTTTTGGAAGAGAATCATCAAATTCTGTTTCAAACTTCGCATTGAACGATTTGTCCTTTGCTCTTAAACCATGATAAGCTAATCGCAGGTACTCATCACACAGTGCATTGATATCAGTTGGTTCTTTTTGTCCGCTGCTGCTTCTTGAGTGTTGCAACATGCCTTTTACAATGGCATCGGCCCGCTTACCATGATGATTGATCTTGTCTTCGTTCGAAATAATATCATTGATGATCTCATCTTCTACTGTTCTATCTGCGTTTGGCTTTAAGCGTTCCGCTTTCAGCTCTTCCAACATTTCTCTATTCACTTCCGAAAAGTTATTGACGAAGTTGAGTGGGTTTTGTATTTCATGCGCAATGCCTGCTGTGAGTTCTCCAAGCGAAGCCATCTTTTCAGATTGGATGAGCTGGGATTGGGTGGCTTTTAGATTGTCTAATGTAGTGGCTAAAACCTTATTTGCTTTTTGTTTTTGCCGGTTGTTTCGGTACAATATCAAAGTAATCAGTAAAGCAACTCCAAGACCTCCCAGTATCAGGTTGGTTTTAATCTTATTCCGGTAGCTGATCTTTTCATTTTCCATATCCTGATTCCGTTGTTCTTCATCCACGTTTATATAATTTTCAAAAGTCATCGACCTTTCCAGTCTCGTGAGACTGTCTTTGTATTGAATTGCCACCCTCTCAAAATCAAGTGCTTTCCGGAGATCGGTCTTTTCATATACCTCCGATAAAAACCTGCTGCTTTCAATTAGATTAAAATAAAAACCGCCTTCCTTTCCGATGTCAAACGCTCTTTGGCCATAATACTTTGCCGAATCAGTGAAATTATCAGAATTAAAGATCCTGGCTATTGCTAAATTCCCGTTAGATCTATCATATGGCTCTGAACTCAAGCTCAATGACTTCCTGAAATATCGGAGTGCCTGTTTGGTATCACGCAGGTTATTATAAATTTTTCCAAAAGTTCTTGCAATGTAATATGATACCCAATCTTGTTTACCGGTGATGTCCTCAGCAAGCCGGCAATAATATAAGGCAGAGTCAGGATTCCCGGCAGCAAGGAAGGCCTCTGCAAGATAGGCCCTGGTTAATGATGAAAGAGGTTCATCTTGAATTGAATCAAAAATTTGGATTGATGTTTTATAATTACTAATTGCGATATCATACTTGTTTGATTGAAGGTAGATAGTCCCTAATAACCCATAGCTCAACGCCATATCGTTACGCAGATGATTTTTTTCAGAAATTTTTAATGCCTGGAGCGATGCCTGCAATGCTTTTGAGTCGTTCCCGATAGCAATTTGTGTAAGGATTATATTTTCAAGAGCATTAACTTCGTATTGTACTAAATTAACAGACTTAGCCAGTTTAAATGCCCTGTTTGCATAATACATGGCCGAATCCGGTTTGCTGAACTTATAGACATTACTAAATTCAAGCATCACCTTTATGCGGGTTGAATCATATTTAGCGTTGGCCAATTCACGCTGTAGGCTATCTGTATTTCCCAATTGAGCATAACAGGCTTTGCCAATGCCTGCCAGGATAAAAATTATTGCCACATATTTTTTCATGGTCCGGTAATATGTAATAGAATTATAAATTCCGTTCCTGCTCCCTCGCCTGTTTCCACTTTTATTTCTCCACCATGTGCCTTAATAATATCATAACTTAAACTCAATCCAAGCCCTGTTCCACTGCCTGTTGGTTTTGTTGTAAAGAATGGCTGAAATATTTTTTCTTTGATGGAATCAGGAATGCCGTTGCCGTTGTCTTTTACACTAATTTGTACTTTGTCATTTAGTTTTTTTGTACCTACAATAACTATCGGTTCATACCCCTCAATGTTCTGTTTGGCTTTTTCATTTACCGCATAAAAAGCATTATTGATCAAATTCAATAACACTCTTCCAATATCCTGCGGAACGATATTTATTTTACCAATCGTTTCATCAAAATCTGTTTTTATTTCCGCATTGAAATTTTTGTCTTTGGCTTTCAATCCGTGATAAGCCAATCTCAAATATTCATCAGCCAGTTTATTGATGTCTGTTGGTTCTTTAATGCCCGTACTTGCTTTTGAATGTTCCAACATACCTTTTACAATCGCATCTGCACGTTTGCCGTGATGATTTATTTTTTCAAGATTTTGTTTTATATCATTACCAATAATCTTTGCTTCGCTTATATCACCTTTATTCAATTCTTCATTTAACTCATCAACTAATTCATTACTTACTTCAGAAAAATTATTCACGAAATTTAACGGGTTCTGTATTTCATGTGCAATGCCCGCAGTAAGCTCACCAAGTGAAGCCATTTTTTCTGATTGGATCAGTTGCGATTGCGTGGACTTAAGTTGATTCAGAGTATTTTCAATTTCTATTTTTTGTTTATTGAGTAATGCATTTGCTTTTTTTCTGTTCAGGGCATTCCGGTAAAGGATCAAAGCGAGGATAATTACGGAAAATAACACTCCGGAAATACTAAATATCCACCATCGTTGATTTCGCCGTTCCTGTTCATGTAAAAGTTTATCCTTTTCCATGGTTGCAATATCACGATCCTGGGATTCAAGCCGGGATCTCAATTCCGCATCCTCAAATCGTTCTGCAGCATTCAATGCATCATTTTTATCCCGCAGATTGATATAAATTTTAAGGAACTCATTCGCTTTCTGAGTCTGACCGGTTTGTTCATAAATTCCGGCAAGGGTCTTGCTTGCGTCGATGGCGCTATTTGCACGGTTAGTTTTTAACCCGTAATCATAGGCCATTGTACCATACTGCAGTGCTTTCCCAAAATCCCCGGAGCGTTGGAAATTTTGCGACATACCAAGGGTTACCTCACTGATGAAATGAGCATTATTTACTTTTTTGAATTCATCCAGGGCCAGAAAGTAATACGAAAGCCCTTCCTTATCTCTGCCCTGCTTATTGGCCAGTGTTCCCTTATACCTGTAATATTGGCCCAAAGGCATCGGATCATTAAACTTTTTAATCAGTGGCAGTGCCGATTCAAGGTATTGGTCCGCTTCGTCCAATCTGTTGAGTGAGATCAAAGAACCTGAAATGTTAGTATATACCCAAACCATATTGCGTTCGAGACCGGCAGGAATATTTTTTGAGGAATCTTTTAAAACCTGGTAATATTTCATCCCCCTCTCAAAATAGAATACCGCTTTTTCATTATTACCAAAGTAGCTATACGCAAAACCCACCAAATTCATAAGTTGTGCATATAAAATACTTTCTTCAAATCCCTCCAAAGCATCTGCACTTTTAAGATAGTATTCAAGTGTCAGGTTAATCCGGCCCTGCCCAAAATGATAATGGTTGCCTAACAAAAAGAACAAGAGGCCTTTTAGTTTCAGATCTTCTGTATTGTCGATAAGATTAATGGCTTTTACTTCAAGCTGCCTTGCACTGTCAACATCATTCTTCTCACGCAAGTATTCGATTTTTTCAGTCAGAAGTAAGACTTGGGGAAATACCTGTCCAAGATTCTCATAGTCATTGTACGCCCTGTTCCAATAGATAATGGATTTTTCCAGGCTATCCAAATCCTTATAGTTTTCGTAAATTTCGAAATGTATACCGGCAACGATTTCTTTGTCAGCTTCAGGATCGAAAGAATCCAATGCCCGGAAAAGTTGGATGTGAATTCGTTCGGGATCATCGTCATAAATTCCGACAGGATGTGAGTGAGCCCCGGTATGGGCACTCTGCGGGAGACCTTCATTTGATCTCCAGTCTGACAGGATCAGATAGTAGGCGCCTAAAGTATTATTCCGGTGAAAATAACTGATGGTTTTGTCATAGAGGAGTTCCCCCTTTTTATATTCCAGACTTTTTGATAGACTTTTGGCCTCAGAAACAGCCTTTAATCCATTCAGATAATCAAGATCATAAAAACAAAGCCTGGCATATTCATTCAATAATTTTATTTTTAGCGTATCCTTTTGCGAATGAGCCGCTATTGCAGAGGATAAACTATCCAGGTCCCGCTGTTGCACACGTACAAGATCTTGTGCGAACAGTTTTGTGTACGTTATGGCGAGCAAAACAAGAAGTGCGGTACTTTTTATCATCTTAATCAGGAATGTGTATTATAAAATTTGTTCCTTTACCATCTTCAGACTCTACCTTCAACTCCCCTCCATGAGCTTTCACTATATCATAACTCAAGCTCAATCCTAATCCAGTTCCGCTGCCTGTTGGTTTTGTGGTGAAGAATGGTTGGAAGATTTTATCAACGATATTTTGAGGAATACCATTTCCGTTATCTGCAACTCTTATCTCAATGTTATTATTTATTTTTTTTGTTTGAACAATTACTCGTGGCCCATAGCTCGCAGATTGAAGTTTCGTTTTTTCATTTACTGCATAAAAAGCATTGTTGATTAAGTTCAGTACAACACGCCCTATATCCTGCGGTACCATATTTATTTTATCAATCGTGTTATCAAAATCAGTTTTGATTTCTACTTTAAATGTTTTGTCTTTTGCACGAAAACCATGATAGGAGAGACGCAGGTATTCATCACATAATGCGTTGATGTCCGTTGGTTCTTTTTTTCCAGTTGACTGTCGTGAATGTTGCAGCATCCCTTTTACTATTGCTTCAGCTCTTTTACCATGATGAAGAATCTTTTGTTGATTTTCTATAGCATCATTTGCAATTTCTTTTGCATCTTCAATATTTCCTTTATTCAACTCATCTTTCATTTCTGTAAGTAATTCTTCATTAACCTCCGAAAAGTTGTTTACGAAATTCAACGGGTTCTGTATCTCATGAGCGATTCCGACCGTAAGTTCTCCCAACGAAGCCATTTTTTCGGACTGGATGAGTTGGGCCTGGGTGGATTTCAGTTGGGATAAAGCGTTCTCAATTTCTGCTTTTTGACTTTCAAGAAGTATATTGTTTTTATGTTTTCTCCGATTATTTCTATAAAGCAGGATTGAAATAATAAGTAGAGCTATTAATCCCCCGGCAAGACCATATTGCCGAAGTTGATTTTTGTATGCTGCTTTGGCTGCCTCCAGTTCTTGTTGACGATCTTTTTCCTGGCTTAGAATAGACTCTACTGACTGAATACTCACTAATCCAAATACCTCCTCTCTTGCTGCTGCTGCCAGTTTGAAATACTCCAAAGCTTTTTTACTGTCAACCGGTTCATACAATTCTGCAAGTAATTCCGACGACTCCATTATTCCGCTTTTTCGAGACAGTCTTTTGCCGGCTTCCAAACCTTTCCTGGCATAGAAAATACTGGAGTCTCTTTGATTCTTCCTGATGAAAACTCTTGAAATGCCGTTATAGGCATCTGGCATATGGCGAAAGATCTGATCGGTTTTAGAACGTTCTATACTGTTCCTGTAAAATACCAGAGACTTATCTAAATTACCTTTTTCTTCTTCTAAATTCCCAAGAATTAACATTACTACCGGGTAGTCGTAATTCAGTTTCTCATTCATCAGTTGAGCTCTTTTTAAATAAAAAGAGGCAGAATCAAGCTGATGTAAATTAAGATAAGTAGAGGTGAGTCCAAGCAAACCGGAAATGTTACCAATATCCGGCTGATCGGTTTTGTAAAGAGCTATTTCCCGGTAATAAAATTCTAAAGCCTTATCGAATTGCTTTAAAATGCGATACCCACTACCAATTGCGTTGTAGGCCATGGAGAAATTGGTTTTATCCATTTTGATATTTCGTCCGATATCAAGGGCTTTATACGCATTGGTCATTGAAAAGGAGACATTCCCCATCGAATTGTAGGCCCAGCTTTTTCCTGCCAGGGCCTTGTACTCTGCAAAAGGGTTATTGGTCTTTCGAGCCAGAGAGATGGCACTATCTCCGTAGACAATTGCAGAATCCGGTGCAGTAAGCCGGTAGGCTATACATATATCTGCCAATATAGATGCCCTTTCTGGTCCGGATTTGACATCCTGCAATTTATTTTTGAGACTATCAATGCGATTCTGACCAAGTACAAAATGGCTTATTAAGTATAATATCACGAGACAGAACACCTTTTTCATAAGCCTTAATTTATGGGTAAAAAAATAGTGAATGAAGTAGCAATATTTATATCTGATTCCACTTTTATTTCTCCGCCATGTGCTTTCACAATATCGTAACTCAACGATAAACCCAAACCGGTTCCGCTGCCTGTTGGTTTGGTGGTAAAGAATGGTTGAAATATTTTTTCTTTGATGGAGTCAGGAATACCATTACCATTGTCTTTTACATTGATCTCAATTTTGCCTTGCAATTTTTTCGTACTAACTGTAACGGTAGGTTCGTAATGACTGTCTGGCTTAGCCTGCCGAAGCTTTTCATTCACTGCGTAAAAAGCATTGTTGATTAAGTTCAAAACAACTCTTCCAATATCCTGCGGAACGATGTTTATTTTACCAACCGTTTCATCAAAATCAGTCTTTATTTCAGCATTAAAATTTTTGTCTTTTGCACGAAGACCATGATAACTTAATATTAAATATTCATCTGCAAGTTTGTTGATGTCTATTGGTTCTTTTTTGCCTGTACTTGCTCTCGAATGTTCCAACATCCCTTTTACAATTCTATCAGCACGTTTGCCATGATGAGAAATTTTTTCTTCGTTGTCTCTAATATCAAATGCAATTGTTTTTACTTCCTCTGTATTTCCCTTATCAATTTCATCAACCAATTCACCTATCAACTCTCTGTTTACTTCAGAAAAATTATTCACGAAGTTTAAGGGATTCTGTATTTCGTGTGCTATGCCTGCGGTAAGCTCACCGAGCGAAGCCATTTTTTCGGATTGGATCAGTTGAGCTTGCGTAGACTTGAGCTGGTCATAGGCCTTTTCAATCTTTTGTTTGGCCTTTTGCCTGTTGCGGCTGTTTCTATACAGAAAGAAAGCGATCAGCAATAAAACAAAAATGCCGGCAAGTAATATATTTGCCCGAAGGCGGTTTTGGTAGGCTGTTTTGGCAACCCTCAGTTCTTCTTGTTTTTTCTCATTTTGCGACACCAGGTCCTTCATGGCCTGGATATTGCCAACACCATACAACTGGTTTCTCATAAGGTTGGCCAGCTTCAGGTAACGCAATGCTTCTGCATCATCTTTTCCATCGTATTGCCTGGAAAGCATCTCGCTGGCTGCAAGAATGCCACCCGCATAAGAAATCTTTTTCGCCGTTTCCAATCCTTTTTTTGCATAGTAAACAACAGAATCAGCTAGGCCCAGTTTGGAATATAAGTTGGCAATATCATTGTACGAATTGGCAACATAATAGGATTCATTATTTTTCAAGGTCATGTTCAGGGAAGTAAAAAGATCATTCAAAGCGGAATCTGTCTTTCCCTGTTTGAAATAAACATTTGCCCTCACGTTATACCAATTGGGTGCAACGGGGTAAATCCTGGGATATATATCATAGCTACCCCACGGCTTCGCTTCACTAAAGCTCTGATACGATTCATCAAGTTCCATCAACGCGGAATCCAGCTTGTTCATTTTTTCATATACACTGGCTATTCCGAAATGTTTAACACCCATACCAACCGGATCCTTTAATTGTTGGCCAACACCGAGCATTTTGTTATAGTAGGCAATGGCCTGGCGATAATTTCCTATATCCGTATATAAGTCTCCCAATGTTGAATAACTGGGAGCAATCTGATCAAACTGATCCTCACGATTAATAGGCAGTGCATCATATTCGGCTATTGATTGCATGGCGGTTTCCAATGCCTTCGGCAAATCCCCCAGGTTATGGTAAGCATTTGCTATAAATCCCATGATAGAAACTGCAATCAATGGTTCTTTTATTTTTCTTGCCAGGTCAGCGGCTTTCCGGCCAAAATATATGGTGGAGTCCGGATTCGTTGTATTGTAATACCATGCTAACTGTACTAGTATTTCCGTTCGCCCGGAGTCATTCTTTGCAATATTTAATTCATATTTGAGGCTATCAAGGAGCTGTGGCAAAGTGGTTTGTTTTACCTGGCTATATAAGCTGGTTGATATAAAAAGAATGACGATGGTCGGAATAATTTTCATTGGCCATTAGTTGTTAGGAAGTGTAATGATAAACTGTGTTCCCTCGCCCTCTTTTGTTTCTACTTTTATTTCACCGCCATGCGCTTTTATAATATCATAACTCATCTGAATCACGGATTGACACGGATTTACAGATTTCACTGATTTCATTTTAATTTCTTGTTTTGTTTTGATGGCGGTAAGAAGTTCTCACCTGTAATTACTTTTCTTCCTGTTTTATTTTCCAATGCAAGTCTTGCGTCTTTAGCAATCTTTCCTCCTTTCTTTCCTGCAACCGCATTTTGTTGTATACCTTTTGCTTGTACAGTTTCCGCAATTTGTCTTGTGGAGAGTTCTGCAAGAGCTGTGAAGATCAATTCCGCTTCACTCATGTGGTCACGAAGATTTTGTGATTTCAATCCTTTCAGTTTTTTGTGTTGCTTTACTGAAAGGCCTGCCCATTCAGAATGAATGATGTTAGTGAGAAAAGCAAACTCATCTGATTTTTCCACGCCACTCTCTTTCCAGTAATCAGTTAACTTGTTCCGGGTTTCCTGGCCGGTCATTCTTTGCTGTATCCACTTTTCGCTTCTTCCCAACCTTTGCCAGTTTTCTCTTGCTCTTTCGAGGCTTTGCTCAGGGTCAGCAATTTCCTTCATTCTTTCATAGCCGGTTTTAGCAAGCCATTGCTTAAACGGTTCAGCTTTTGGTGAGGGAATAGACTGGATGATACGGAGAAGGACTTGTGTTTCCGCTACATCGGTTTCTCTCATTTTGCCATCGGTAGCTTTCATTTTCAACTGTCGACAAACTGTCGACAGTTCAAGACCATCTTCGGTTTTAACCCTTGCTTTCATTTTAAACCAATAGTCTCTGGGGTTAACACTGTCAGTTAAAATGGCAATCACATCAATAATAGAAAAAAACCATTTCTGCTCTTTCTCGTTCCAATGTGTTCTTACTTTTTGCTGCTCAAACAGCTTCACTTCATTTTTCATGTGCACTTATGTTTAATGGTAATTGAACAATAAACTCCGTTCCTTCCCCTTCTTTTGTCTCCACCTTTAGCTCCCCACCATGTGCTTTAATAATGTCATAGCTTAAACTCAATCCCAAACCAGTTCCCTGCCCTGTTGGTTTTGTAGTAAAGAAGGGCTGAAATATTTTATCAATTATGTTTTGCGAAATGCCGTTGCCATTGTCTACAACTTTTATTTCAACCTCATTATTTACTTTTTTTGTTTGAATTGAAACAGTTGGTTTGTAGTTATCGGTAAGCGGTGAACGGTGAGCAGTGAGCTTCTCACTCACAGTATAAAACGCATTGTTGAATAAATTCAATAACACCCTTCCAATATCCTGTGGAACGACATTTATTTTACCGATGCTTTTATCAAAATCTGTTTTTATTTCAGCATTAAAACTGTTGTCTTGTGCACGCATGCCATGATAGCTTAATCGTAAATATTCATCGCACAACGTATTTATGTCTGTTGGTTCTTTCTGTGCCGTGCTTTTTTTTGAGTGTTGCAACATGCCTTTTACAATTGCATCTGCACGTTTACCATGATGAAGAATTTTTTCAAGATTAACATCAATATCATTTAATATCTCATCCTGTTCTTCACTTTTTAATTTTGACTTTTGACTTTTTAATTCTTCAATCAACTCTTTATTCACTTCACTAAAATTATTTACGAAATTCAAAGGGTTCTGTATCTCGTGTGCAATACCAGCAGTGAGTTCTCCGAGGCTGGCCATCTTTTCGGATTGGATGAGTTGAGATTGGGTGGATTTTAGATTGGCAAGTGTATCTTCTAATACCCCGTTTGCTTTTTGTTTCTGGCGATTATTCCTGTACAGCATTAATGCTAATAATAAGAACATTCCCAGTCCGGCCAGAGAGGCATAAGTTCTTAACCTTACCTGGTCCAGTTCTTTTTCCTTTTCTAAATTTTGCAAGCGAAGTTGTTCGCTGAAAGTAAGGTTCTGAAACCCGGCTAAACTTTTAATCCTCCTTTTATACAAACTATCTTTAGCAATAAGTGCAAGCGACTGGTATTTGAATGCACTGTCAAATTGATTATTGATTTTGTAACTGAGGTATAGATTTTCATAAGCTGTTCCAATATTGTTTGTTACGGCGCTAACATAACCTATTGAATTTAATTTCCGAAGCGTAAGTTTTGCATAATACAGGCTTGAGTCTTTCCTGTTTTGTGACAGGTAAAACTTAGTAAGTTCATTATAAATACCGGACAAACAACTCAGATTCTCATACTTTATAGAGGTATCAATTCCCTGGTAAAAATATTTTTTTGCCAGATTGGTGTCTTTTTCATTTAAGTAAATTGTACCCAATTGAAAAAAGTTCCAACCCGCCCATTTATTAAATTCTTTGGGAAATCGTATTGCTTCAGCCCTTTTGGCAAAGACGAGGGCAGAGTCAGGCAGACCTCTATTCAGGTAGGTACCCGCCAGGTTCGAATTTGCCATATAAATACGAAAGGGAGCATCTGTTTTTTCGGCAATTTTGATGGCTTCCTTATAATGAAATATTTCCTGCTCTGTATTTTCCGTGGCATTCATGAGTAAGCCAAACATGTGGTGATTCGCGGAGAGATTAAGTAACCGGTTTTCATTACTCCAATTTGTCTTCTCGTTCCCCGGGTTTTCTAACAAACCATATCCTTGCAGCAGGCAATTCAGCGACTCCCTGAATCTTCCTGATAGTAATAATTCGTAGCCCTTACTATTTAACACATTTGCCTGGGCATAGTCCTGGTTATTTTTTTTCGCAATCAGCAAAGCCTGTTCTGAATAGTAAAGAGAGGAATCAATATTCAGTTCTTCATAGTAATTAATTAACTCAATATTTTCCTGGAATGCGGCGGAGTCCGATATTGCTTTTTCTAAAGTTCGCTTCAAGCCATCTGCTGCGTTTGGTTGCGCTAAAACAAAAAAGGGAATTAAAACAGACAATAGCAGCAATCGATATCTCATAATTAATTTTATTTGTTGGATGGTAAAAGGATAGTAAATGTCGTCCCCTCACCCTCTTTAGTCTCCACTTTTATCTCCCCGCCATGTGCCTTCACAATATCATAGCTCAAGCTCAATCCAAGTCCCGTTCCGCTGCCTGTTGGTTTGGTAGTAAAGAAAGGTTGAAATATTTTATCTACTATTTTTGGGGGAATGCCATTGCCGTTATCTTTAACTTTTATCTCGATCTTATCATCCATTTTCCTTGTAGTAACTTCGGCTGTTGGCTGATAGCTGTTAGCTGATAGTTTTGCCTTATCATTCACCGCATAAAAAGCATTGTTGTATAAATTCAATAACACTCTTCCTATATCCTGCGGAATGATATTGGTGGTACCAATGGTTTCATCAAAGTCTGTCTTTATTTCAGCGTTGAAATTTTTATCCTTTGCTCTTAAGCCATGATAGCTTAATCGTAAATATTCATCAGCTATTGCATTGACGTCGGTTGGCTCTCTTTGTCCCGTACTCTTTTGTGAATGCTGCAACATGCCTTTTACAATATCGCCAGCACGCTTGCCGTGATGATTTATTTTTTCAGAATTTGAATCTATATCATCAGCAATAGCAGACACTTCATCCATATTGCCTTTAATTACTTCATCCTTTAATTCTTTAATTAACTCACTGTTCACCTCCGAAAAATTATTCACGAAGTTTAGCGGGTTTTGTATCTCATGCGCAATGCCTGCGGTGAGTTCACCAAGCGAAGCCATTTTTTCAGATTGAATGAGTTGAGATTGGGTGGATTTTAAATTAGTAAGTGTGGTTTCTAAAACTTTATTTGCTTTTTGTTTTTGCCGGTTATTACGGTAGAGTATCGATCCGATGAGCACAAATACAAAAAACCCGGCAATGAAGGCGTATGTCCTGTACCTGTTTTGCGTACTTACTTTTTCTTTTTCCAACTCCTGTACTTTTAGAACTTGATCAAAGCCGATATTTTCAAACTGTTTTATCTTATCAGCATTATTGATACTATCTTTTATTGCAATAGCCTTCTCCTGGTAAATAAAAGCACTGTCGATATTATGTAACTTTTTAAATATAGATGAGAGAGACGTAAATGCATCTAATTGCCCCGCCGGCTCGCCATTAGCAGTATAGGCTATTAAGCCGGTCTTTGCATAATAAAGGCTGGAATCCAAATTACCATTATCCCGCAATAAATCAGCCATACGAATACAGGCCTCAGCCATATTGGAAATATTTTTCTGTTCCCCGCTTGTTTGTATCGATTCGGATAGATACATTTTGGCCGAATCGTAGTCTCCTTTTTTTGAATATATTTCCCCTATACTTGAAAATATCTTTCCCGAATATAATTTGAAAGAGCCAATTTCTGTATTGGCTAATGCGGTTCGTTCATATACGAGGGCGGAATCGAGTTTGTTTTGCAGGAAATAACTAATACCGAGGTTCATATAAACCATCGATAATAAGTTATGATCATTGATGTTTTCTGCAATTTCTTTTGCTTTGAAATAATCGCCAACCTTTTTCTCATCATCGCCGGTTGCTCTATATATATGCCCCTGGTCATGAAAACTATTAGCCAATACGGTCAACCGCGCCCTTTGAGAATTTTTATCTTCTGAAAATTTTGATATCCGCCAAATGCCTTTTTCTGTTTCCGGGTTCTCTGCAATTTTTATGGCTTCCATGGAATGTTGCAGCGCCGCGGTATAATTACCCATGCGCAATGTGGTGTAGCCCAAAAGGTCATTGGCATCGGCCTCCCATAATTTTAAATTAAGCTTTTTTGCAAGCTGCAATTGCAGGGTGTGAAAATATAATGCACTATCGGTTTTTGATTCTTCATAATACAATCCAATATCCCTGCAAACAGCCATTTTAACTGTGTCATCAGTTGTATTATGGAAAACGTACAGAAGGCTGTCAATTCGCTTTTGACTATATTCTTTGTAATCATAATAAGTACCTGTTTGTGCACGGAGTAGTCCGGTTAACAACATCAGAAAAAATATGCTAATAAATAGCTTCATGAATGATATTTAGGTTATCGGTAATTGAATAATAAACTCCGTTCCTTCCCCTTCTTTTGTCTCCACCTTTAGCTCCCCACCATGTGCTTTAATAATATCATAACTTAAACTCAATCCCAATCCCGTTCCGCTGCCTGTGGGTTTTGTTGTAAAAAACGGTTGAAATATTTTTTCCTTGATTTTTTCAGACATACCACTGCCGTTGTCTTTTACAGTTATGGTTACACTATTTTCAGATTTGATTGTACTAACTGAAACTGTTGGCTCGTAACCGGCTTCGACGGGCTCAGCCTGACACTCTTTTTGTTTTTCATTTACTGCATAAAAAGCATTATTGATTAAGTTAAGAATCACTCTTCCTATATCCTGCGGAACGATATTTATTTTTCCAATACTGTTATCAAAATCTGTTTCAAATTTTGCATTGAAGGTTTTGTCTTTGGCACGAAGACCATGATAGGAGAGGCGCAGGTATTCATCACACAATGCATTGATATCTGTTGGTTCTTTCACGCCAGTGCTGGCACGCGAATGTTCCAGCATGCTTTTTACTATCGCATCTGCACGTTTACCGTGATGATTGATCTTTTCTAAGTTTTGTTTGATGTCGCTACCGATAGCTTTTGCTTCTTCAACGTCACCCTTATTCAATTCCTCATTGAGCTCATCAACCAACTCGCTGCTTACTTCAGAAAAATTATTCACGAAGTTTAAAGGGTTCTGTATCTCGTGTGCTATCCCTGCGGTAAGTTCTCCAAGCGAAGCCATTTTTTCTGATTGGATGAGTTGGGATTGAGTGGATTTTAAATTTGAAAGAGTGCTTTCCAATACTTTGTTAGCTTCTTTCCCTTTTCTATTATTTCTGTATAAAATGAAAGCTATTAAAAGCAAAGAAACCAAGCCGCCTGATAAAAGATATTGCTTTAGTTTATTTTGATAGGTGGTTTTTGCGAGAGCCAGTTCCTGTTGTTTCTTCTCGTTTTGGGCAACCATATCTTTCATTGCCTGGATATTTCCGGCACTATACAGTTTATTTTGATTCTCCGTGGCCAGCTTATAATAATAAAGTGCTTTTCCAGGATCTTTTTTCTCGTATTGCTCGGCCAGTATTGTACTTGCATTCAGCATTCCTCTTACATAAGAAATGGTAGTGGCTTCGTCCATTGCTTTCTCTGCATAATATATGCAGGAATCGGGGTTATTTATTTTTCTAAAATAAGCAGCTAAATCATTGTACGTATTTGAGGTGTGAAAAGCTTCTCCGCTCTTTAGCGTAACTGCCAGTGTAGTCCGTAAATCAGCTAATGCCGAATCCGGCATATTTTTTTTAAAATAAACCTGGGCCTTTACATTATACCAGGGCGGGTAAGTTTCATAATTGTACGGATTGGCGGACGCATTAACATTTTTAAATGCGTGCAGGCATCCTTTGAGATTAATAAGAGCAGAGTCCAGTTGATCCTCTTCTTCATATATCCTTGCCAAACCAAAATAACCAAAAGCAACACCCATAAGGTCATCATTATTAAACCGGGTCAATTTCCTCAAATAGTGCCGGGCTTTATCGTAATCTTCCAATTGAAAGTATATTTCGCTCAAAGCATTGTAAACCCGGCCAACACCTGCTTTTTCTTCAGATAAACCTTTTGCCCGGTCAACCGCATTAAGAGCAGTCTCGAGTGCCTTGGGCAGATTCCCTTCGTAAATCAAAGATTCAATAATGATCCCCATTGGATTAATCACCATCCTGGGATTGTTCAACATTTTAGCCGACGCAATGGCTTTATCAGCATAGAAAATTGCAGAGTCGGCATTTCTGTGCAGGTAATAAGATGCCACATTCTGTTGAAGTAATGATATGACTGAATCATCCCGGGCATTTTCAATTTTCTGTTTTAGCCTATTTAAGTCTTCAACTGTCGGAGCATTGGTTTGGGCGACTACACCTGCAGATACGATAGCAAAAAAGACAGGTAATAAATATTGTTTCATTTTTCTCTTAATTATACAGGAATGCTAATAGTAAATTCCGTTCCTTCACCGTCTTTGCTTTCCACTTTTATTTCTCCTCCATGAGCTTTCACAATATCATAACTCAAACTGAGTCCTAATCCTGTTCCGCTTCCTGTTGGTTTAGTAGTAAAAAAGGGTTGAAATATTTTTTCTTTTATTGATGTTGGAATACCGTTGCCATTATCAGAAACTTCTATTTGAATCTTATCGTTTATTTTTTTTGTACTCACGATTATTCGCGGCTCATAACCCGGAATATTTTGTTTTGATTTTTCGTTGACAGCATAAAACGCATTGTTGACGAGATTCAAAACAACACGACCAATATCCTGGGATACTACATTTATTTTTGGAAGAGAGGTATTAAAACTTGTTTCGAACTTTGCATTGAAGTTTTTGTCTTTTGCTTTTAAACCATGATAAGCTAATCTTAAATATTCATCACACAAGGAATTTATGTCTGTTGGCTCTTTTTGTCCTGAACTAACACGTGAATGCTGCAGCATTCCCTTTACTATGGCATCGGCACGTTTGCCATGATGATTTATTTTTTCTGAATTATCTTTTATATCATTTGAAATTGCAATTGCTTCATCAACATTTCCTGATTTTAATTCAGCTTGCAGTTCATCAACCATTTCTTTATTCACTTCACTAAAATTATTCACGAAGTTTAGCGGGTTTTGAATTTCGTGTGCAATGCCTGCAGTGAGCTCACCAAGGCTTGCCATTTTTTCGGATTGTATCAATTGCTTTTGTGTTGCCTGCAATTCATTCAATGTATGATCTACTTTTGCTTTCGCTTCTTCAAGATTTTTAAAGTCTTCATATCTGGCGTAAGCAATAGAAAATGCTTCGGCCAATGTTTTCACCAGCTCAAGTTTTTCTTCATCAAGAGGGGAAGTGTTTCCAACATAAAGCATGCCTTGTGCAAATGGAACAAAATGTAAATAAAGAGATTCCGGCGGCTTCGATGAACCCTGGTATGTCTCAGCGTTCTGTACCTGCCCGAGTTTCATCATTGATTTTGTCCAGTTGATGAATTCTTTCTTGTCCCAATGATCCTTGTAAACTTCTTTCTTTCGCCATGACTCAACCGTGTTGCTTGTAAGTTTATTTGCATCAAATGCAAGGTGCAATACGCCCAAAGCTTTTCCATCGGGTGTCGTAAGAAACACGCCGACAGATTCATTGGCTTCGTCAATTATAAATACCCCGCAGCGAATAAACGGAACTTCAAGCGCCTTAAGTTCCCCCCATATAACAGGTGTAATACGATTGAGGTCTTCTGAATTGCGCATACTGGCAATTTCGCCACGTACCCTGTCGAGAGAGGCTTGCTTAATAGCTTCATGCGCCTGGGCTTCTGCTTTTTGCAAATCGAGAAAACGCCGATAAGTTAAGTTGAATACATCTGCAAAACGTTCCAGCAATTTTATTGATTCTGCCGGTAGCGGTTCAGAAGTAGTGGTTAAGTATCAATCCTTGCGAGAAGAAAGATACACTATGTATCCGGTGTTCCCTTACCAATTCAGCTTTGATGAGCATACCCATTACTTCCCGCACATACCGGATCCAATCATTTAGTTCCTTCCCGCTCAGGTCAATGATAATCGATTTCTTTTTTTCTTTCCATGCATCATATACTCGTTTTACCGTAGTGGGCTCATCAAGACTTGCATTAAAGTGGTGGCTGATCTTAGTACCTTCCTGGTCTGTAGCCCATACTTCAAGAATTTTTTCTGCTTCGTTAATCAGGCAGATATTCAGCCTTTCAGGCGTAACCCCAAGCGCTGTCATTTGTTGAAAGAGTATCGCAGCCGTTTCAGCCAGTTCATCACTATTATACATGGCCATGGTTCGTGCACGAACACGTTCGAGAGCCAACTGGATTTCTGCTTCCCGGGCTTGTTCTTCCGCTTTTTTCAGGTCGAGGTAACGTCGGTACGATTGCTCAAACACCTGTGCGAATCGCCTGATTACCTCATTTTGTTCGGGGCTATATGCAATTTTATCATAGCGCAATATGGTTAGTGCGGTATACTCGTGCAAAGCCGTCGATCTGTTTAAGCCATCACAGGAAAAGATATAATCCTTTCTATCCTGAGGCACATCTGAATGGCTCGATTGCCCGAAATAGTGTTTAAAAAAATTGTCCTTCTGCTGTTTGGACAATCGTTGCACGAAAAAAGATTCGTTATTTTCTTTGGCTGCTTTAAACCCGGTAAAAAATGCATTTTTTGTAATGGGGATTTCTGTTTGTTCAGGATAAACCTGGCCATTAGCTGCCACCCAGAAATGCTGGCTTTTTGAATCATACGTAAGTTCATGCAGCAACACAGAATTCATAAAGAGACCGATGGACTCCAATTGTTCATAGACCAATGTTACCACACCGTGTAGATCCTTACTCTCGTGCATGGCCATTGATCTGGATCGAACTCTTTCTAATGCTGCTTCAATCCGGGCTTCTCTTGCCTGGGCTTCGGCTTTTTGAAGATCGAGAAAACGGATATAGGTCTGTTCGAACGTCGCAGCAAAGCGCTTTACTATGTCCTTCTCTTGTTCACTGAATCGATTGAGATTGTAGCGCATGATGTCAATCCCCGAATGTTTATGAAACCAACCCATCATAACCATTCCCTCAGCATTTTGAATCATTTTTTTTCTATGAGGTGGAACTGGCTGGATTTTGAATATTCCACTAAAAAAAGCATCTTTTTCTTCTTTGTTTAATAAATAGTCAACAAACCCTTCTCCGGGTGCAGTAAAAGCGTTGTGAATTTTTTCAAGTAATGGTAAGCCAGTGTCCCGCAAATGATATAATTCCTGGTAAATGTCTTCTTCTACCGAGGCCCAGTAATAGATATCATTGGATGAATCCAGTTTTAACTGGATATTGACAGAATGAGGATCCGTTACAAGTACTCGAAATTCTTTGTAGAGCAACCTAACCACATCTTTTAACTCATTACTTTTATGCATCCCCATGGAACGGGCACGAACCCTTTCCAACGCGGCTTCAATCTGTGCTTGTCGCGCCTGCTCTTCTGCTTTTTGCAGATCGAGGAAACGGGTATAGGCCTGATCAAAAACTTTTCCGAAGCGCTTAAATATTTCTTCCTCTTCAACTGTAAAATCAGTGATATTGTGCCGTTGAAACATCAAAGCAGAGTTTTTGGATAGTACGATTGCCCTGGTCCACCCGGGCGCACTAAAGATAAATTGTTGCCTTTTCTTTGGAGCCCTTCTAAAATCTGAATACTTAAAGAGTAACTTGAAATATTTATCCTTATCAGATTTTGAATACTTGTCGCAATAATAATTGACTCCCTTCTTTATGGCATGATAAAACTTTGTTGTTACAGGATGTTCCAAATATGGAATATGAAATTTTTCAAGATAATTCTGTCCTTTTATGGCAATCCAATTGTTAACACCTTGTCCAGGTTCTGAAATATCAGTTATTATGTTTGAATTGTCCACCATAATTCCCAATCCGGCAATTTCTTTATCTATCAGCTTGACCACCTGAACTAATTCCTCACTTTTGTGCATGGCCATTGACTGTGCACGTATTCTTTCCAATGCAGCTTCAATCTGTGCTTCCCTTGCCTGTGCCTCTGCTTTTTGAAGATCGAGGAAGCGATTGTAAGTCATTTGAAAGACTTTCGTAAAGCGCACCAGGAGTTCCTCCTCATCCGATTTCAATGGTGATTCGGAGAGTATATGCAGATATCCATTAGGAAAATTTGCACAATAAAAGTTCACCGTTGGGGGGAACTCCGTTTTTATCATTTCTTCCCGTTCAGAGGAATTGAGAAACGGAATCACAAATTCAAAATGTTTCTGCAATGCATCCCCATGAATTGTTTGATGGAAAAGTGGATCTTGTTTTTTCCATGATTTGAATCGTTTATTCAGAACCGGATCCCCCGTCAACGGAAGACCTGCTTCTTCCATCTCTTTCCCGAGTGTACTGGTCATCCATGTCCGCTGCTTTTTTTTCTGCAGATCAACCTCTACATAACCACAACTTAAAAATGGAGTGGTCCCAAGAGCTCTGAGTTCGCGGTGAAGAAAAACAGCTACCTCACCAAGTTCAATACTATAATGCATAGCCATTGTCCTGGCACGGACTCTTTCCAATGCTAATTGAATCTCGGCTTCCCTTGCCTGTGCTTCTGCTTTTTGCAGATCAGTAAACCTTCTGTAGGCGAGACCGAATACATTGGCGAATCGTCTTAACAAATCACGTGTTAAAACATCGGGCTGGGTTAGGGTACTTATTAACAGTGAGCCCCCAACAAAATCTGAAATTGTCCAAAAAGAACGAAAATCCTTAGGCTTAAAATCTTTGAAAGTATTTAATACAACCTGGTGCGCCTGCGGGGCATATTGCTTAAGCATTTTCAGGAAGCCAGTCATCTTCTTTCCTTCATTTATTATCACATAATCTTTCTTGCCGGAGTAGTATGCTTCGAGCATCTCATCAAAGATTTCCACCCCGGATTTCGGGAAATGAACATTACTGAGAAGGATGTCCGATTGACTGTCAGGAGACAACTGTGCTGCCCACGAGACAAAATAGTCAGGCGATTCATCGTACAAATGAATGGCACAGGTTTCCAAATCTTTATAATCAAGTTGGCCAATTTGCCTTCTCAGTTCTTCCGCCACTTTCTGCAAATCTTTTGATGAATGCATGGCCATGGCACTGCTGCGCACCCGCTCCAGGGCCGCTTCAATCTGCGCTTCTCTTGTCTGCGTTTCTGCTTTTTGCAGATCGAGAAAGCGGCGGTAAGTCATTTCAAAGACCGAGGCAAAACGGGGCAGTAGCGCTGTTTCGTTTTCAGTGAGTTTTGCTGTGGCGAAAACCATGATATAGCCGTATGAAAAATTGCCGAAGTAAAAAAATGTGGGATCCGGCATATCCTTCAAGGCGATCTTCTCAGCCCGGGTCCTTTTCTTAACTGGGAAAGTCACGTCCAGGTGCTTTTTAAGCTCTTGCGCTCCTAAACGCTGTGAAAAAACGGCCTCTTTCCGCTTCCAGGCTTCATACCGTGCTTTCAGGATGGAATCGCCCAGTAAAGGAATTTCACTTTCTTCCAGCAGGTTGGTGTTTGTTCGTGAGCCCCACAATTTTTGAGTTTTGTTTTTTTCGTCTATCAGGGAAAATCCACAGGAGACAAAACGGGTGACACCCAGTTTCATCAGTTCTTTTTGCAATACGGTCGCCACGGAAATCAACTCTTCGCTTTTACGCATCTTCATGGCTTTCCGCCGCAACTTCTCCAGCGCCGCTTCAATTTTAGATTCATGCTTTTCCTGTTCAAGCTGTTTTTTTAATACAGTGTTTTGTTCTTGCAGTAACTGCTCTTTACTTTTTTTCATCGTCGTTAAGCTATTGGAATTTGAATGATGAATTCACTCTCTTCCCCTTCTTTGGTTGTTACTTTTATTTCCCCACCATGCGCTTTCACAATATCATAACTCAAACTCAAACCTAACCCGGTTCCCTGGCCTGTTGGTTTAGTAGTAAAGAAGGGTTGAAATATCTTATCCAAAACTTTTTTCGGAATGCCGTTGCCATTGTCTTTTACACTTACCTCAACTATATTATTGACTTTTTTGGTCGTCACTGTTACAGTGGGTTCGTATCCCTCAATATTGAGTTTCTTTTTTTCAGTGACCACGTAAAACGCATTGGTAATTAAATTCAGGATCACTCTTCCCATGTCCTGTGGAATGACATTTACTTTTTCTAATGTTGCATCATAATTTGTTACCATGGTTGCATTAAATGATTTGTCCTTTGCCCTTAACCCATGATACGCCAACCGCAAATATTCATCAGCCAATGCATTGATATCTGTCGGTTCTTTTACTCCGCTGCTGCTACGGCTGTGTTGCAGCATTCCTTTTACTATGGCATCGGCTCTTTTGCCATGATGTAATATTTTTTCGAGGTTTTGCTTCACATCATCGGCAATAACTTTGGCTTCTTCAATTTCTCCCTTATCCAATTCCGTTTTCATTTCCTCCAGCAACTCATTGCTTACATCGGAGAAATTGTTGACGAAGTTCAATGGGTTTTGTATCTCATGTGCAATGCCTGCTGTAAGTTCTCCGAGTGAAGCCATCTTTTCGGATTGGATCAATTGCTTCTGCGTAACCTGCAATTCATTCAATGTGGTGTCCACCTGTTTCTTGGCGGTTTCCAGTTTATTAAAATCTTCATAGCGGGCATAGGCAGTAGAGAAGGCATCAGCTATGGATTGAATCAGGCTAATTTCTTCTTCTCCCAGTTGCGTGGTATTGCCTACATATAACATACCCTGCAGAAAAGGAAGAAAGTGTAAATAGAATCCGCCCTGTGGAATTGTTTTAAGATATGTTTCTGCTGAAACCATTGCACCCTGCTGCATCAGCATTTCAGCAAACTGCAGGAATTCTTCTTCATCCCAGTGATCGAGATAATTTTTTTTCTCTTTCCAGTTACTGATCACCTTACTGATATTTCCCGGTGTGTTGTATGGCAAATGAAATGCAGCGATCGCTTTCCCATCCGGTGTGGAAAGAAAAGTATGAATGAGTTGTTGGGAATCATCCATGATAAAAACACCACAGCGGATAAAAGGAATACCGAGTATGGTGAGTTCGTTCCATATTAAAGGTGTGATCCTGTCCAGGTCACCAATGGTGCGCATGGATGCTATGTCTGCACGGATACGGTCAAGGGCCGCCTGCTTCACTGCTTCTCTTGCATTGGTTTCGGATTTTTGTAATTCAATATACCGTCTGAACGTAAGGTCAATGATCGTTGCAAACCTTTTTAAAATTTTTATCTCTGCTTCATTATAAGGTTTTTTTGACCAGGCATATAAACAACCAACAGAAAAAGGAAGAAAGTGTCCATATTGTTTCTGTCCGTTCTGCAAATCAGGAATGGCAACCGGCAGACCTTTTAAAAGTAGTTCATAATAGGTCCTGAGCTGTTCACCACTAAGTTCAGGATAATACTCTTCACTGTGTAGCCAGGTATCGTAAATGTTTTCCAATACAGGATGCCCTGACAATTCAACCCAACCTATCAGTGCAAGGCTGTCTCTATCAGCAGAAGAAGTGGCAGAATATAATTGCGCTTTGCGTGATTCTTTGTTCAACAAACCAACGCCACAGCGAATCGGGTTAATACCGAGGTTTCTTAATTCAGTAAACACCACGCTGGCGGTTGAAGAAAGATCATCACTATTGTGCATAGCCATGGCCTTGCCCCGAACTTTTTCTAATGCGGCTTCAATGGTCGCTTCATATGCCTGTGCTTCTGCTTTTTGCAGATCAAGGAAACGGACATAAGCCTGTTCGAAAACTTTGGTAAAGCGTTTCAGAATATTGTTTTCTTCATCGGTAAATGGTTTGGCTGAATAATTGTGTATGGAAATGGCTGCGTTTTTTGCAAAGGCAATTGATATCGTGTATGCGGCAGCGGCCAACATTTTATTTTTCCGGTCATCGGGCAGGTGCTTAAAATCAGAATGCTCAAATAGGTAATGGAAATACTCGTTTTTTTCTTCAAACGAAAAAGTCTTTGTGAAAGAATCATCGTCTTTTTCCCGTGCATTGAAAATAGCAGCGGGTATAACATAGTCAGCATACGGAAGATGAAAACAGGAAACATAATCCTGGCCGGGAGATGCTATCCACAGTTCAGCATCTCTGGTACCTGCGGAAAATATATTAATATTAGCGGCATCCATAGAGATATTAAGTTCTTTCAGCCTTTCAAAAGCAACCACCACCACTTGCTGGAGTTCTTCACTTTTATGCATGCCTAATGAACGGCTTCTTACTTTTTCCAACGCATTTTCAATTTGCGCTTCTCTTGCCTGCGCTTCTGCTTTTTTTAAATCGAGGAAACGGGTATAGGTTTGTTCAAAAGCTGAAGCAAACCGTATAAAGATGTCTGTCTCATCAAACGGCTCTCTGGTAATGAAGAGTAGATAACCATACTTGAAGTAAGCTGCATGCCATCGTTGCCATTTTGGAAACTGGATGCCCGCTGCATTCATAGTGCGAAACATCTCTCCCGTTTTTCCGGGAAGAGCCATCAGGTATTGAAAATGCTTTACTAATTCTTCGCCCTCTCCATCTTCAGTATAAAGTTGCGACCCCTGGCTCCAGTGGAGATACATGTTGCTCTCCGCAGATTCATCATTATTTGGAATAAATACAGAAGGCTGAAATTTTCCATCAGCGCTCATGAAGAATTCTCCATCGGGCTTGTTTTTGTCTAACAACACAAAACCAACGGAAAATGGATTACATCCCAAGTCCCTAACCTGTTCAAAAAGTAATGAGGCGCAATCCAGAAGTTCTGTACTTTTTTGCATGGCCATTGTTCTTGCCCGAACTCTTTCCAATGCCAGTTGAATTTGTGATTCTCTTGCCTGCGCTTCCGCTTTTTGCAGATCAAGATAACGCCTGTATGTTTGTCCGAATACGGCAGCGAATCGTTTGATCACGCGGGAAGCTTCATCAGCGATAGGTTCACCAGTAAATATGAACACAGAGCCTTCTGGAAAATAAAAATTGCTAAAAAATTCTTTTGATGGCAATGCATTCATGTCAAACTTTAAAGGATAATATTCCAGGTTATTGAGTGATTGGTAATAATTTCTCAGGTCATCGCCTTCCATTGCATAAGTGAAAAGAGTCTCTTTCTTTTTCCAGGCTTTATGTATTCCATGCAATAATGCATGAACGGTCAGATCCAGTTTGCCAACATGTAAATTAGCTTTCCCTTCGGGATTTGATCTCGCTGTCCACACTTCGGCAGCAGGTTCATCGCTAAAAATTAAAATGCCACAACGATGGGTTTGTATATCCAGTCTTACAAATTCATTGAACATAGTAGCCACGGTATCTCCCACATCATTGCTGCTGTGCATCGCCATTGTTTTGCTTCTCACTCTTTCTAAAGAAGTTTCAATCTGCGCTTCTCTTGCCTGCGCTTCGGCCTTTTGAAGATCAAGAAAACGGGTATAGGTTTGCTGGAATACTTTTCCAAAACGCATCAACACGGCATTATCTTCTTCCGAATAAGGAATACCGGAAAAATTCTCGATGTACAAACCAATATTTTCCAACAACACGCCTGATCCGGCAAGGCCGGGACAATTGAAATAATATTCCAATGTTTCTTCCGGCACGCCGGGAACATACTTAAAAAGATCCCGGTAAAATTTATTTTTTTCTTCAAAACCCAGATGGTATGTAAAGAAATCCTGTTCCTTTTCTTTTGCTTCTTTTATGCTGTTATTGGGTGGAGAATCAAACCAGGGGATTGTTACCTCTGAAGGAACCAGGTGCTGGTCAGCCAGCCAGATATGCATATCATCCCTTGTTTTATAATCAATAAGAAAACCTGTATGTTCAATATAAATATTTAAATGAATGAATTGCTCGTAAACAAGTTGGATTACTTCTTTAAGCTCATCACTTTTTTGCATGCCCATAGTTCTGCTTCTCACTCTTTCCAATGCCGCTTCTATCTGCGCTTCTCTTGCCTGTGCTTCTGCTTTTTGCAGATCGAGGAAACGGGTATAGGTCTGTTCGAAGACATTCACAAACCTTTTGAGTATTGCCTTATCTTCTTCCGAAAAAGTTTTATCTGTATAGCGGGTCAGATGAATTCCCGTGTTTTTCTCAATGGCTACAGACATGGTAGCCGCCTTACTTTCTAAAAGAAATTTTCTTTGCTTCTCCGGTACATATCGAAAATCTGTGTCGCTAAAAAGATGATGAAACAATTCATTTTTCTCTTCGAAGAAATAAGTTTTTGAAAAATGATTACTGCCATTTTCTCTTGCATCAAACAGATCTCTCAGGTAGGCAATATCTGCGTAGGGAACTAAAATCTTCGAGTATTGTTGCTTTTCTTTATTTTCAAGCCACCAAACAATGTCTCTCGAATCTTCTGTAAAAAGAATGATGATCGCAGTATAAAATTCAACATTCAAATCCTTTAATCTTTCGAGCAATGTATGAACCACGTCCTGCAATTCTTCACTCTTTTGCATAGCCATAGTTCGTGCACGCACTCTTTCTAATGCCAATTGAATTTGAGATTCTCTTGCTTGTGCTTCTGCTTTTTGCAGATCGAGAAAACGTGTATAGGTCTGTTCGAAAACTTTTGCAAAGCGTTTGAAAATATCATGTGCTTCGGGATAAGGTTTCAGCGTAATAAACAAAAGAAATCCCTGGGCAAAAAAGATGGCGTGATTGATCTGAAATGTTGGCAATAAAATGCCGGCCGCTTCAAATCCTTTAAGCACTTCGCCGATGATCGGCAATGTCTTCATGTAGCGGTAAGTCTCTGCCAATTGTTCGCCTCCCCAATCAAAAATTATGGATTCTTCTCCTGCTTGTTTTGCGTTCAGAATATGTAAAAAGAAATCATCTTCCGAAGAAGGAATAACATAAGGCGGTGTAATTCCTCCGGTTGGTGAAGGATTATAACCTATAAAAGAAGTATCGCTGTTTTGCCAGATATTAAAACCACTGGTCCAGGTTTCGATACCCAAGTCGCTTATTTGTTTAAACAACAAGGCAGCCACTTCACTCATCTCCTCACTTTTCTGCATAGCCATCGTTCTTGCACGTACTCTTTCCAATGCCAATTGAATTTGTGACTCTCTTGCCTGCGCCTCAGCTTTTTGAAGATCAAGGAAACGGGTATAGGTAAGGTCAAAAACTTTAGCGAAGCGTTTGAATATATCATGCATTTCAGGGAAATGCTCATAGGTAATAAACACTAGGTTGCCGTGCGAAAAATTAGCGATATGATCTATTTGGAAAGTCGGAAAACTCAAGCCGGAATCCAGCATGTTTTGCAATAATTTCCGCATTCCCGGGATTGTCATCATATACCTGTAATGCTCCGCCTGAAATTCTCCCTCTTTTTCATATACGAAAAGTTCATCCCCTCTTTTTTTTGATTCGTTGAAGGAAATAAAAACCGGGTGCCCGGTTAACGGGACCTTGCAAGGCGTCAGAATATCACCATCAGGACTGCCGGGATACCAGGTAAATTCTTTATCATCAATTTCAAAAATGCTAAATCCGCACACCCATTGGGGTACGCCCAACGCTTTTACCTGTTGGAATAATACCGTGGCAACTTCAGCCAGTTCCTGGCTTCTCTGCATAGCCATTGTTCTTGCACGGACTCTTTCCAATGCTGCTTCAATCTGCGCTTCTCTTGCCTGCGCTTCGGCTTTTTGGAGATCGAGGAAACGGGTATAGGTTTGCTCGAATACTTTTGTAAAGCGTTTGAATATGTCCCAATCTTCGGGATGAGGTTCCAGTGTGATGAACATCAAATGTCCCTGTGGAAAAAAACCACAATGCGTAACCTGGTATTTTGGCAATTCAAATCCTGAGGCCACAATACTCCGCATAAAATCTCCGACAACCGGAAGGGTATCCATATATCGGTAAGTTGCGGCCAGTGATTCACCTTCCGACTCAAAAACAAAAAATTCCTCGCCTCTTTTTTTAGCATCATAAATCGTTTTGAAGAACACATCCTCTGTGAGTGGTAAGGGGAGTGGGTCACCGATTTTTCCATCCGGACCGGTATTATATCCAAGAAAATAAGTGTCATTTTCCTGCCAGATATTAAAACCGCTGGACCAGGCCTGGATACCTAAATCATTTATTTGTTTAAATAATAAAGTTGCTGTTTCAGACAATTCACTACTATGTTGCATGGCCATGGTTCTTGCACGAATTCTTTCCATTGCTAATTGAATCTGGCCTTCCCTTGCCTGCGCCTCTGCTTTTTGAAGATCGAGAAAGCGGGTATAGGTTTGTTCGAAGACTGCGGCAAACCGTTCCAGCAATTTTATACTTTCGGCTGAACGTTCTGAAGTGGATTGCACATTCAATAAACCTTTTGAAAAAAAAGCTATATTGATTATCCTTCGCTTTTCTTTTGTATTTACAGCAGCACCCCCCTTGCCTGCACGATATGTCATAAACTCTGACAACGCTTTTCCACCCAGGTCGATCACCAGCGATTTTTTATTTTCTTTCCATGCTTTATAAATTTTGTTGGTAACGTTCGGCTCATCAATAGAGAATTTGAAAACTTTGTTCATTTGATTGCCATACATCGTAACCCAGTATTCAATCACATGCTCGTTCTCATTGATAACACCAATAGTTGCCTGGTCGGGGTTTTCGCCTAATTCTCTGAATTGTTGAAAGAGTATATATACCGTTTCAGAGAGTTCATCACTCTTCTGCATGGCCATGGTCCTTGCACGCACTCTTTCTAATGCCAATTGAATTTGCGATTCTCTTGCCTGCGCTTCGGCTCGCTTCAGGTCTGAAAACCTTCGATAAGCAAGTCCAAATACGTTGGCAAATCTTCGCAAAAGCGCCCGTGTTGTTTCACCGGGTGGTGCCATTGTGGTCATCACCAAAGAACCCCCGGCAAAATCTGCTACCGACCAGTAAGCCCTTATATCTTCCGGCGCTGCGCCATTAAGGCCGGATGATAAAACTTCAAATGCTTTCGGAGCATACTGCTTCAGCATTTCGAAAAACTCCTGCGCCTTTGTTCCCTCATTTATCAACACATAATCTTGTTTGTCGGATTGGTAACATTCCATCATCTCGTCAATGATCTTTACTCCACTTTTTGGAAACTGCGACTGTGTCTGAATTATTTCGCCTTTCGTATTCGGTGGCCGCAGGGCCGCCCATGATTCAAAATGATCAGGCGATTCATCATAAAGATGAATAGCACAAGTCTCCAGTTCTTTCTGATCGAGCAATCCCATTTGCTTTCTTAATTCAAGTGCCACTTCTTTTAACTCCTGCGACACATGCATGGCCATTGCTCTTGCACGCACTCTTTCCAGCGCCAGTTGAATTTCTGCTTCCCTGGCCTGTACTTCTGCTTTTTGCAGATCGAGAAAACGGGCATAGGATTGTTCAAATTCTTTTGTGAAACGGGTTAACAAGATCTCTTCTTCTTCGGTTATCTTTTTGCCGGTAATAATACTCAGGTACCCATGCGAAAAATTGGCACAATAAAAAATGGTGGGGTCAGGAAAAAACTTCTTTACCATCTCTGCCACTTGCTGTGACCCTAAGTGCGGACTGGCAAATCCAATATGTCGTTTCAGGTCTTTTCCGCCCAAAACCTGGCAGAACAACTTGTCTTTTCTTTTCCAGGCATCATAACGATTCTGCAAAGCCGGTTCACCCGACAAAGGAAGATGATAAGGTTCCATCAGTCCCCCATCCTGGTTTGTAGACCAACCATGTTGAATTTTATTTTTCTCATCAATTTCAACATACCCACAATTGAGGAACTGCGTAAATCCTAGAGTTATTAATTCTTTATGTATTGTCACAGCAATCTCGGAAAGCTCTTTACTATGCTGCATGGCCATTGTTCTTGCACGAACTCTCTCCAATCCAAATTGAATTTCAGCTTCTCTTGCCTGGGCATTTGCCTTTTCAATGTCAAGGTATCTTCTGTAAGCCAGTTCAAATACTTTCAGGAAACGTTTGAATAATTCCTGGCCTTTCTTGGTAAGCGGATCATATGTAGAAATGCCGAGTGCGACAGGTCCCAATGAATACCAGTAATAGTTAAGTGAAGAAGCTTTGTCCAGGTATTTATCAATAAATACATTCGTTGTTTTTTGATAGCCGATCCAGTCTTTAACTTGTTTTCCCCTGATATGTTTGATAAAAAACCGGCCTTTACCTTTAAGCATTTGCACTGCAAATGCCTTGTGAATTTTATTGTTGTCGTAAGTGGTTTCAGTAATAAATGTTTTATCATGCTTTGCATAATATTCATAGTTCATGTAGGTGGAACGGTCCGGGTAAAAGATGGCGGTCTGCACATTACGTATTTCTTCTACTCCAAGTCTTTTCAATTGAAGAGAAATGGTCCGGCATATTTTCAGCATGTCAGCCGGCTGTTTCATTTTCATTGCCACTGAGGTGACCTTTTCTAAAGCCGATTCAACTTTAAGTTGAAAGGTCTTTTCAGCAAGCCGGGTTTTTAAACCAGGTTCGGCTTTTTTTATCTTTCTCGTGGTAGCCTTATTCATTTTTTATCTGGTTGGAATTAGAATGGTGAATGCACTTCCTTCTCCCTGTTTGGTTTTAACTTTCAAATCTCCCCCATGCGCTTTTACAATATCATAACTCAGACTCAAACCCAAACCTGTTCCCTGTCCTGTTGGTTTAGTAGTAAAGAACGGTTGAAATATTTTTTCTTTAATTTTTTCAGGAATTCCACCTCCATTATCACTAACAGTTATGATGACATGATCACCGGATTTCTTCGTATTTACTGAAACGGTTGGCTTATAGTTACTGTCCGCCTTCGCTAAAGCTTCGGTGGACACGGCATAAAAAGCATTGTTGTATAAATTCAATAACACTCTGCCAATATCCTGCGAGATGATATTTATTTTTCCAATGTTTTCATCAAAATCAGTTTTCATTATTGCATTAAAGTCTTTATCCTTAGCTCTTAAACCATGATAACTTAATCTCAAATATTCATCAGCCAACGCATTAATATCACTTGGTTCTTTTACGCCTGTGCTTGACCGTGAGTGTTGCAACATGCCTTTTACAATGGCATCTGCACGCTTGCCGTGATGATTTATTTTTTCTTCGTTTGCTTCAATGTCCTTAGCAATAATTTTTACTTCATTATAATTTCCTTTATCAATTTCTTCTTTCATTTCGGCAATCATCTCTCTATTCACTTCCGAAAAATTATTGACAAAGTTTAACGGGTTTTGTATTTCATGTGCAATGCCTGCTGTGAGCTCACCCAGCGAGGCCATTTTCTCGGATTGGATAAGTTGGGCCTGGGTTGATTTCAATTCAATTAATGCTTTTTCAACGTCTTTTTTCTGCTCTGCTATTTTTTCTTTTTGGCTTTGCAAAAGCTCATTTGTTTTTTTCCTTTGCCGGTTATTTCGATAGAGCAATAGTGCTATTAATATAAATACGGCAATCGCTGATAAAAAGGCATACGTTCGTATTTTATTTTTCGTTTCAATTTTTCCTTTTTCCAGGTTATTCGCTCTCATTTGCTCATCATAGGCAACATCCTGAAAGCCGAGAAGATTTTTTCTGTCAGCCGCATTCAGGCTATCGCTAATGGTGCTGGCTAACTGCAGATATAGAAAAGCGCTGTCCTGGTTATTTTGCTTATTAAACGCAGAGAAAAGCAAATGATAGGCATGTCTGACTCCGTTGGCTTCCTTGACATTTTTAAGTACTTTCAAACCTATCCTTGCATAATAAATGACAGAGTCCTGCTCCTCTGTGCCACTATATAGATCCCCCAAAGAATTGTAGGCCCATCCCAGGTTAGGCATATTATTGGTCTCGCTATCAATTTTTATGGCTCTAAATAATGCATCAAGCGCTGAATTTTTATTTCCTTTTTGTGAGTAGGCATCCCCCAGGTATTTCCAGGTCTCTCCTTCCCAGGCTTTATTTGATGAATGTGAAAAATACGATAGCGCTTTTTGTTCAAATAATAATGCAGAATCGGTCTTATCTGATGATGCGGCCGATATACCAAGGCTCAGGTTGACGTATGCCAGGAGATTGCTATCGCGGGTGATTTCGGCAAATTTTTCAGCTTCGCGAAAATTTCTTATTTGTTTATCCAGGTTATCAATAAAGTTTCCGGTAACAGAATAGAACATTCCCATGCTGTAATAACTCCATCCTTGCTGATCAATTCTTTCTCTATGGGGTGTATATCCTTTCGGCAAATTCCATGTATTCCTTTCACTTGCCGGGTCGCTTGAAATATTTATGGCTTCCAATAGGGTTTCCAATGATTTGGGATAATTACCCAAATACAAAAAGACAATCCCCATCTGGTGCAAGAGGGCAACTTCATTTAATTTCAAGTTCAGCCTCCTGGAAATTGCCAGGCCCTGTTCGAGATAGAATTTAGAGCTGTCGATGTTTGAATTGAAATAATAGCTTCCCAGTTTTGTAAAAGCATCCATGCGGATGGTGTCATTAGCAGCATTATTCAGCTCACAATGCAGCGTATATGATTCTGACTGCTTCTGTTGACCGCTGACAAAGTATGGTGTAAGAATCAGCAAAATAATTTTTATCCAAAATTTCATGGTAAATGGTTTAAGAAATTGGAAGATAGATAGCAAACTCACTTCCCGCACCTTCTTTTGTCTCCACTTTTAATTCACCCCCATGCGCTTTTACAATATCATAACTCAGACTCAAACCCAAACCTGTTCCCTGTCCTGTTGGTTTAGTAGTAAAAAAGGGCTGGAAGATTTTATCAACAACATTTTGCGGAATGCCGTTACCGTTATCGCTAACTTCTATTTCAATCTTGTCATTTAATTTTTTTGTACTTACAATAACTGTCGGCTCATATTTTTCATTTGAATTCCTCTTTTTTTCGCTTACGGCATAGAAGGCATTGTTGATCAGATTTAAAACAACTCTGCCTATATCCTGGGGAACAATATTTATTTTCGAAATTGATGGATCGAAATCGGTTTCAAACTTTGCATTAAAGGATTTGTCTTTTGCCCGCAAACCATGATAAGCTAATCGTACATATTCATCACAAAGTGCATTGATGCCAGTTGGTTCCTTTTGCCCGCTGCTGGTTCGTGAATGTTGCAGCATGCCCTTTACAATTCCATCTGCTCTTTTACCATGATGTAATATTTTTTCTAAATTTCGTTTTACGTCATCTGCGATTTCACTTGCCAGTTGCCAATGACCGGTTGCCAGCTCCTGTTTCATTTCCTCGATTAATTCATTACTTACTTCAGAAAAATTATTCACGAAGTTTAACGGGTTTTGAATTTCATGTGCGATGCCGGCAGTGAGTTCTCCAAGCGATGCCATTTTTTCGGATTGGATGAGTTGTGATTGGGTGGACTTCAATTCACTATATGTTTTTTCTATCTGCTGTTTGGCCAGTTCAAGTTTATTAAAGTCTTCATAGCGGGCATACGCAGTGGCAAATGTTTCAGCGATTGACTGAATTAAGTTTATGTCTTCTTCATTTAATTCAGATGTATTTCCAACATATAACATGCCTTGTAAAAAAGGAAGAAAGTGAAGATAAAAACCGCCTTGCGGTAAGGTGTTTAAATATTGTTCTCTTGTTTCAATAGCTCCCCGCTTTACGAGTGTTTCTGCTATTCCGTTAAAATCATTTTCATTCCAATGACCAACATAAATTTTTTTGTTCTTCCAATCATCAACTATTTCAGAAAAATGACCGGGCGTATCAAATGGCAAATGAAATGCAGCAATAGATTTTCCGTCAGGTGTTGAAAGGTATGTATGAATCAACTCTTGCTCATTATCCATAATAAATACACCACAGCGAATAAAGGAAACGCCAAGTGTTACCAGTTCATTCCATATTATCGGTGTGATCTTATCAAGATCAGCAATGGTGCGCATAGAAGCAATGTCGCCGCGAATACGGTCAAGCGCTGCCTGTTTTATGGCTTCTTTAGTTGCTGCTTCTGCTTTTTGAAGATCGAGAAAGCGGGTATAGGTTTGTTCAAATACTTTACCAAAACGTTTGAAAATGTCATGTGCTTCCGGTATGGGTTCGTAGGTGATGAACATCAGGCTGACCGTTGCACCGAAGACAAAGTGGTCGTATTGGTGTTTCAGAAATTCAAAACCATCCCTTAGCATGATCTCGAATTGTTTGGGAGCGAATTTGCTCAATTCACCGTACATGGCTTTGATCATCTCTCCACCTACGTATTGAACAAAGAAATCATCGCCTCTTTGTTTTGCTTCCCTTACTTCAATAAAAACCGGGAATTGAGTGGTGTCAACAAGATAGGGTTCAATAAATCCCCCCATCGGGCTGGTGATCCAGTCCTGGTAGGCAGCATCATTATTCAACCATACATTGAACCCGGCTGTCCAGACCTTTATGCCCAACTCTCCTATCTGTTGAAACAGCAGGGAAGCGACGTCTGAAAGTTCATCACTTTTCTGCATTGCCATTGTTCGGGACCGTATGCGTTCCAGGGCGGTTTCAATCTGTGCTTCTCTTGCCTGCGCTTCGGCTTTTTGCAGGTCGAGGAAGCGAGTGTAGGTTTGGTCGAATACTTTTGCAAATCGCTTAAAAATATCGTGTGCTTCCGGTACAGGTTCGTAAGTGATAAAAACGATATAGCCCTGCGAAAAATAAGCGCAATGCGTAATTTGAAATTTTGGCATTTCAAATCCGGAGTTCTCCAGATCGCCAAATATTTCTCCGGAACCGGGAAGACCAAACATGTAACGGTAAGTTTCTGCAAGTGATTCCCCACTTGACTCCATCACCAGTAGCTCATCTCCGCGTTTTCTTGCATCATAAATATTTATAAAAAAAGGATCTTCCGTAAGCGGTGTTCTGAAAGGCGGGGAGATGCCACCATCAGCCAGGCTCATGTATTGCGTAACCACTTTTTCGTCTTTATCAAAAATATTAAAACCGCATCCCCACGGTTGCATGCCGAGTGACTGAATCTGTTTAAACATGTCTGAAGCAGCCTCGTTCAGGTCTTCACTTTTTTGCATCGCCATCGTTAGGCTTCTCACTCTTTCCAATGCCGCTTCAATCTGTGCTTCTCTTGCCTGGGCTTCTGCTTTTTGGAGATCGAGAAAACGAGTGTAGGTTTGTTCGAAGACCTGGCTGAAACGTTGAAGCGTGCGTGCATGCTCTTCATCCAGTCCACGATCTGAAAACACCTCTAACATTCCATACTTCATGAATGCATCGGATAGTACAATTTTCTCCATTCCGGAGACTTCCATTTTTGCGGCCTCAGGGAAATCCTTCATGTCGCCAAGCGAAAAAATCAGCTTGTCATAGGATTTCTTCAGCCGTCCTTCAAATGCAAACACTTTATACGATACACCGCTCTTCAAGGCATCCAGTTGATTATGGAAGTAGGGATGATCAAAATAAGGATGACTATAGCTCTGCGGATAGACATTCTTTGCAAAGCCCGAAACCCAATGCGTAACGGTTCGATTAATTTCATTGTAGAGCACAATGACACACGCAGGTGTTTCAAAACCCAATGATCTAATTTCTTTATATAACCTTGCAACTGTCTCCCGAAGGTCATCGCTTTTGTGCATGGCCATGCTTTGTGCCCGTACCCTTTCCAAAGCCGCTTCAACTTGTGCTTCTCTTGCCTGTGCTTCTGCTTTTTGCAAATCGAGGAAGCGGCGGTAGGTCATCTCAAAAACCTTAGTGAAGCGGATCATGATATTAATCTTATCATCCGATAGTTTTTCTCCGCCACCTTGTAATAAGTATCCTTGTTTGAAATTGAACGAGTGTAACTTCAATTCTTTCGGCGTCATGGATATGAGCTCTGCCGCCGTGAAAGGGGCATTAATACTTCGTTCCGCAATGAATGTTTGATGCACAATGGTTTCCTTAGCATCCAGTTCCACAATATGATAAGGCTCCTGTTGTTTCCAGCTTGCAGTTAAAGTCCGCATGGGTGCTGTTTCCTTACACGGCGTACCCATGGGTTCGGACGTGGTAGCGCCATCTTCAGCATTGGAAAAGTAATACCAAACGGTTTTTTCATCTTCACTCATCAGACCGAAACCACTGACCAGGCTTGAAAATCCCAGTTTGGCCAATTCCTGGAATAGTACCTTGCTGGCTTCATGCAACTCATCGGTTTTGTGCATCGCCATGCTTCGTGCTCTTAATCTTTCCAATGCCGCTTCTATCTGTGCTTCCCGTGCCTGCACTTCTGCTTTTTGAACATCCAAATACCGGGTGTAAGATTGTTGAAACACACGTCCAAAACGTTGTATAATATCGATGGTTGTATCAGACAGCGGTTCCAGGCTGCCCGTCATCATCAGGCCATAATCACTAATGACGCTTACGGTATAAATGTCACCTTCATCTCTCATACTCTTTCTAACTTCCTCCGGTAACCTGGACATTTCAGTGTGTTCAAATAAAAAATCCGACCAGGAATTTTTTGTATCTCCTGCTAAGAAATACAAATGAATTGGTTTTCTTTGCTGCCATGCCTGCAGATAATTAATGAATACAGGATTTTCATTATAATCTATGCGATAGGATTCTGCAGTGCTTTCAACTTCAGGATTTGCAGACCACCAGGTGGTATATTTTTCCGCATCGTTAAATGTCCAGATAAGAACCCTGTTTAAGGCAAGATCAAGTTGTCTTAGTTCACTAAAAATCCTGGCAGCTATATCAGCTATCTCTTCGGATTTGCGCATAGCAATAGATCTGCTTCTCACTCTTTCCAATGCTGCTTCTATCTGTGCATCTCTTGCCTGTGCTTCTGCTTTTTGCAGATCGAGAAATCGGGTATATGACATGCCAAATGCTTTGGCCATGCGCTGAAGGATAGACAGTTTTTCTTCAGACAATCTTTCCAGCGAAGTGGTGGTGATGGATGAGTATCTATTGAAGTCTGCGCAATGCATATAGATTATACCTTTGGCTTCAAAGTCATTCTTGTTTTTCAATCCGGGATAGCCGAATGTATCCCACACGCCAATTATTTCTTCGTAGAGTTCATCTTTTAACTCCAATGTGAAAAGGGTGTGACCTGAGTCAGTCATATCAGCAGCCTTTCTTAGGAAACCAAAGTCGTTTAGGTTCAACTTCGGAAATTGGTGAAACTCAACCTGGTTATTTTCCTTGATATTGTTTGCACTGTAAGAGATAAAGTCTTTGGTGTCCGAATCCACAATGTTAATATTGCAATCCAAATCAGAGACACCAAGGGCTTCTAATTGTTCCAATAATACGAGGGCAACCTGTGGTAGCTCCTCGCTTCTATGCATAGCCATGGATGCTGCGCGAACTCTTTCCAATGCAGCTTCAATTTGTGCTTCTCTTGCCTGTGCTTCTGCTTTTTGCAGATCGAGAAAACGGATGTAAGCCTGGTCAAAAACCTTTGAAAACCTTTTCAGAATATCAATTTCATTTTCGGTTAGTGTTCTTTGCTGGTGGAAGTGGATACCAACGCCTGATTTATTTGCCCATGCAATAGATTGAGTAAGATATTGCTGTTCTAAAATCCAGGTCTTTAATTCAGGAGGCAGGTCTTTATAATCAGTATGCTCAAATGCATATTTAAACCAGGAATTTTTTTCTTCAAAAGAATAAGTCCGGGAAAAGAAATTCGCTCCTGACTCCATAGCTTTAACAATATCTGTTTGTGAAGGCGTATCATAGAAAGGCGTTCTAAAACAGTTTGGATATTCCGCATGGTCATCGCCTATCCAGACATTAAAATCTTTTGAGTTTTCAATAGGGGTAACAATAAAGGCGGCCCCATCTATTGCAAAGTCCAATCCCTGCAATTCTTTAAATACAACTTTAACCGCCTGCTTAAGTTCATCACTTTTATACATGGCAAGTGAACTTGAACGCACTTTTTCCAATGCTGACTCAATTTCAAGTTCCCTGTTTTGTGCTTCTACTGCTTTTCTTTTCTGTTCCAGTTCTTCAATTGTTTCTTCCAGCAGAATAGCAGTGGTATGTTTTACTTTTTCTGTGCGCTCGAGTTTAAAAGAGGTTATCTCTAATTCTTTGTCGGCAGCTTTTGCGGCCTTTGATAAAGCGGTTTTTTCTTCATCAGTAAGATGGTCTGCTTTTTTAATAAAATCCAGTAACTCTTGTAAGTGTTGATTCATTTATTTTTCTTTTAATGCCACGCAACACGTGGTAAGGTTATGCATTTCTAAATTTCCCCCGGTGGCTCTTCCTAATTCTCCATTGGAGAACATGCCAGCCATTGGCACATTCCAGACATTCTTTATGCCTTCCAGTTCCATATTCATCATTGGCCCGAATGAAAGAACTCTTCCGGCGCAACTGAATACCACCAATGCATCGGCTTCAGGCATTTCAGTTGCTTTTAAATTTTCGACTCCTTTCACCACCTTTTCCATCACATCAAGATCAGGCTGTACAGAGAACTTCACTTTAGAACCCTGGGGCACCGTACCACTGGTGTAAAATGAATGATCATTCCAGTCTATCATGAGGCCGGGCCTCATAATAGGGTCTCCTTTTTCCCGTTGCAATTGCAGAGGAAGATTAGCAGCTATTTCCAGTAATAAACCCTGGTTGTCCGGCGATACATTTTGAATGCCTCCATATTTGGCTGTAATGTCAAGCACCGGCATGTTGTCCACTGTATATACATGGTTCCCTACACTTTTTGTTACTGTTTTTTCTGTGCCGATTGCTTTCCATCCGCAGGTGGCAATACCCTTTACATTCACTTTCTCTTCATTCAATGCAATGCACAACATAGCCCGGTTACTATCTTTTCCATTGGTAAAAACAAACTGTTCAGAAAAAGAATAGTCGTCGCCGGCACAGCCGCCAAAAGCATTCACTGCCGGGCCAACAACATCTTCAAACCCACGTAGGATTTCTTCTCCATCTGCTGCCTGGTAACTGAGACCTATCAAAAAAGCCGGGGTCATAAATTTTTCAATGGCTCTTTGTGCAATATCTCTTGCAACCTCCCGGTAATTCGCGTCAGGATATTCTTCAAAATAGATTTGAAAATAATCTTTGTTCATGTCAAGCAACAAGATAGCCGCAGAACCTTTTTCGGTTTCTTCATCAATGAATTCCCCGTTGGTAGTACAACCAAACACAGCAATGTCTTCTGCATTCAGTAGATTGCTGATGGCCATTCTGTCCTGGCTTTTTGAAATGAAACAAATGGCTAATGTTGGTTTAAACCCATCAGACTTGCTTTGTTCTAATGCATTTTTAATTTCTTCAGTCGATTTTCCTTTGATAGATTTTGCTTTCATAATTTTTTTTTTTGTCCCCGATCACTATCGTGGGAGTTTGTCGAAGCCTGCCCGACTGATTCGTTCAGGCGGGGATTATTTTTCTTTTAATGCCACCAGGCAGCATGTATTATTATGATAATCATATTTACCGGTTTTTGATTTTCCATATTCGCCATAGGAAAAAAAGCCTGCCATGGGCGCATCCCAAATTTTTTGCACCTGCTCTATCTCCTCTTTCATTACAATTCCAAACGATAAATATCTGCTAACGCATGAAAACATGATCAGGGCATCTGCTTCCTGCTGTGCATCATCTTTAATTGTTTTACATTCTGCAACGACTGTTTCGATGGAATCAAAATCGGGTGGCATGGCAAATTTGATCTTTGACCCTTGAGGCACTTTTCCTGAACAAATCAATGAACGTTCTTCACGGTTGGCAAACATGGCTGTACGTATTACAGGATCTACGTTTTCCCGTTCCACTTGCAGAGGATAATACCAGGAGCTTAGAAATGACACGATCTCCTTGTCGTCATCCTGCTTTATCTCAACGCCAAGGAAATTCATCAACGTATCCAATGCCGGTTTATCGTCGATGGTATACACAATATTACCTTCACTTTTCGTAACTGTTTTTGTGGTGCCAATAGCTTTCCAGCCACAAGTAGCTATACCTCTAACATCTATTTTATCTTCATCAATAATGAGTGCTATTAATGCGCAATCTTTACTTTTTCTGTTGGTAAAAACAAAAGTTGATTGAAGTGCCAGATCATCTCCAGCCTTACCTCCAAATATGGTTACTTCCCTTTCTGCAGATGAAGGATGTTTTCCAAAACCTTGAATGATGCCTTCAACAAATGGCTCACCATCCAGTGAAACTCCACTGTTTGCTATAATAAACGCAGGGTTGGTAAAGGTTTCTTTTCCGGTAATACCCAGGTTGTATGCATCTTCGAAGGTGGTCTCCTGGCTTGTTTCAAGAAATTCTAATTTAAAATAAGCCGGATTCATGTCGAGCAACATCATAACAATGCTGCCTTCTTCAATTTCGCCATCAATAAATTCGCCTGCAGTGGTAGCACCAAATATCTGAATGCCTTTTTCGTCAAGTAATCTGGAAATAGCTTCTCTGTCCTGTTTAACAGATATGAATACAATGGCTAAAGTTGGCTCGAATCCGTCGGCCATGCTTTCAGTTAATGCAGAACTGATTTCTTCTGTAGATTTTCCTTTGATTGATTTTGCTTTCATGATTAATAAATATTCATTAAAATAAGGTTGTTCATTTCTCTTTCAATACCACTGTGCAGGCTGTAATAGAATGCATTTCCAAATTTCCTTTTGTGGCACGTGCCAGTTCAGCATTGCTGAACATACCTGCAATAGGCACATTCCAAACTTTTTGTATACCCTCTATTTCTTCATCGATCAATGGTCCCAGCGAAAGCAACCTTCCTGCGCAATTGAATAACAGCAATGCATCGGCTTCCGGAATTTCCGTTGCTTTGAGCTCTTCACAACCTTTGATTACTTTTTCAACGACATCAAAATCGGGGGGTAAAGAAAAACGTACTTTGGAGCCTTGCTGTACCGGGCCGGAGCAATACATAGAATGATCCTTCCAATCTACCACGAGGCCGGCCCGCATTACCGGGTCACCGGTTTCCCTTTGCAATTGCAGTGTCAATACAATTGAATGCTCCGATGCAAAGTTTTCCGGGGTTACGTTCTCAAGCCCTCCGTATTTCATGGTAAGGTCCAGTGCCGGAATGTCATCAATTGTGTAGACATGATTGCCTTCCCTTTTTGTTACAGTTTTTTCAGTGCCTACCGGCCTCCAGCCGTAAGTGGCCCGTCCTTTTATGCTGATCTTATTTTCATCAAGTGCTATTGCCACAATTCCATTGTTGCTTGCATTCTTATTAGTGAAAACAAAAGTTTCCTTAAATCTAAAATCGTCCCCCGCCATTCCGCCATACACATCTACCTCTTTGCCAAGAATATCTTCAAAGCCATGCAGCAATTCTTCTGCATCCGTGTTCAGATTGCTGCCCACAATGAGAAAACAGGGATGGGCAAATTTTTCCAATGCTTTTTTGGCAATAACCTGTGCGGTTTGCCTGTAATTATTATCTTGAAATTGTTCAAACAAAATGGTGAAGTAGTCCGGATTGATATCGAGGAGCATAATAGCTATTTCGCCGGCAGTGATTCCTTCGCCAGTAAATTCTCCATGAGTTGTAACTCCGTAAATGGCAATGGCAGCACCATGTAAAATTTTGCAAACAGCATCACGGTCTTGTTTTATGGAAATAAATACAATGGCCAGGGTAGGTTTAAAACTATCAGCCACGCTATTAGTTAATGCTATTTCAATTTCTTCGGATGATTTTCCTTTGATTGATTTTGCTTTCATGTGTTTTTATTTTTCTTTTAATGCTACCGGCAGCAGGTGTTATTATGATATTTATTTTCACGTTGATGACTCTTACAAATTCAACGTCATTTAGCCTTTTCTTAAATGCCGATTGAATTTCACGTGCAGATTTTCCCTGGATTAATTTTGCTTTCGTGAATTCAACAACTTTACTTTCGCAGCAGCGCTATTGCTTTGCCGGGTTGTGTACCTTCTTTATTGTCCAGTCTTAATGAGGGTATGAATGCCAGAATTGTCAGGATAGGAAGCTTGTTGCCTTACTGAGAAATTTGGTATTACAATTTATCAATTATTCCCACCTATTTGAAAAAAATTCAGATCATTTCCTGCCCGCGATCAATTTTTGCAAATAGGCAGCTTTGGCCTGTTCCTTGTTTTGCTTGCAGAAATTTGTGAAGTAATGATGTTTTTGAAGAAAAGAAATTTGTATTTGGTTCCATTTTTCTCGTGTTAATAAAGGATCGAGATGTCGCCATTCTTCAAACAAATGCTCAGCTTTTACAGCAGCTTCATTCGTTGCCAGGTATTCCAGGTCAGCATCAGCAACTATTTCTTCCAATTTATTTTTGGGTGATTGCGGAATTTTTGTAGCCATGATCATTCCGCATATTTTATTTATATCTTCAGTTGAATATCCGTAGTCAGGCAAATATTGCTGTGCCAGATTAAAACTTTCTTCTTCGTGGTTATTATATGTCCTGATAAAGCCCGTATCATGCCACAAAGCTGCGGCACTTACTAATTCAATTTCTTTGGGAGTACAGTTTTCCTCTTTACCTATTTCAATGGCTTTGTCCACTACGTATAAAGTATGCTTGTAATTGTGATAATAGTAAAATGCAGGAATGTTGTTTTTCAACATGTCAATCACAAATGTTTTCATTGACGAACTATTTTGCATGGCCCTTTGGTTTTAGCAAACCTCCTGCTGCTTCTTTTATACTCTGCACATAAATAAACGCCTTCGGATCTATTTTCAATATAGAATCCTGTATTTGTTTTATTTCCAACCGGGTAATGATTGTAACGATGATCTCGCATTCTGTTTTAATATCAAAGCTGCCGGGCAAATATCCTCTTTCGCCTTTATATACCGTTATTCCTTTCCCTAATTCATTTACAATAAAATTTTTTACTTCGTCCTGTTGAGAGGAAACTATATTCATCGCCGTATATTCTTCAATTCCATCTACCACATAGTTTGTAGCACGGGTGGCTGTAAAGTATGTAATGATGCAGTACATGGTTGTTTCAATACCGAATTTCCATGCAGCTACCGAAAAGATAACGGTATTGAACAGCATAATGATTTCACTATTGGAAAACCCGGTTTTTCTCCGCGTAAAAACGGCCACTACTTCAGCGCCATCAATGACTCCTCCGCCGCGGATCACTAACCCGATACCGCTCCCGATAAGTATGCCGCCGAAAATCGCTATCAGCAGGCGGTCGGTTGTTATGGGGTGTATGTTGATAAAAAATAATCCTATTGAAAGAAGGACCACCGCAATGGTCGTCTGAACGGCAAATGTTTTTCCTATTCGTTTGTACCCAAGATATATGAAAACCGAATTCAAACCGATCATCAGGAAACTGATGTTGATCCCAAAAATTTCATGTAATAAGATAGAAATACCGGTAATACCTCCGTCGATGAACCTGTTGGGTATCATAAACCCCTTCATTGCCAGTACGGCCAAAGCAGTACCGCTTACAAGCAATAAAATATTCCCCAGGTTCAATACCCTGTTCCACTCAATGATATCCGTTCTGTGTATTTTAGCCATCTGCGGCAGTTGGTTTTGATTACTAATGTAAGACTCTCATGCTTTATCAGGAATATTGTTATTACTTTCTTCTGCAGAAAAAAATCTCAGTAACCGGGGGTACTGCAAAAAATCATTATTGCATAACTATTATTTAGATAAAAGAATCTGTTTTATCAGCACAAGATAAGCAATCAGGATAAAGCTATCTTCTATTAAATTTCAAAAATCATAAGTTGGAGTGACCAATATCAATATCGCCTGCCATTTCGCTGTGTAAGTTTGTTGCCAAATCCAGGCGACTATTATAGTTACCAGGAAGTGTAAAAACAATTTAGTTGACCATAAATTTCTTACTATGAAAGCAAATGTAGGTATCTACGACCAGGGCCTGCGAACATTGCTTGCCATTGCCATAGCTGCTCTTTACTATTTTAAAGTAATTGAAGGAACATTGGGTGGAGTTCTTTTAATAGTAGCCGGAATATTCGTATTGACAAGCCTGTTTGGTTTTTGCCCGTTGTACAAATTATTACATATTAATACTGCTGAAGAGCACAGCAGTACATAATCGTTGGTTGGTGATAGAAAAAGTGGGCGATTCACAGTTGTGGGTCGCCTTCTTATTTTTAGTATTTCTTGTCTTTCCAATTATTTATTATAAATTAAGGTCGCATTCACGAACCGATCCTGTCAAAACCTTTCTCCGTTTCCACCATTCTTCACTTCCTTAAAACAAAACAAAACAAATCGCATGTCATACGACAAGAAATTCATGGCACTGAAAGGACTTCCACCCTTGCCGACTGTTCCCAAGGGAGCAAATTTTATTTTATTCCGGAAGACCGGTAAGTTGATAACATTATCGGGCTCAGGTCCGCTTAAGGGAGCAACGATTCCTTCACAATACAAAGGCAAATTAGGTAAAGAGCTCACTGCGAAACAAGGCTACAATGCTGCAAGGTTAACAGCCATGAACCTCCTGCTCATTACCCGATCTGCAATTAAAACACTCGACAAAGTGGATTACATTCTGAATATTGAGGGTTTTGTGAATTGCACTCCTGACTTTACGGATCATCCTTCCGTTATTAATGGCTGCTCGGATCTTTTGATCGAGATCTTTGGAAAGAACGGACATCATACAAGGTCAGCGATCGGAGCACCTTCACTTGCATTTGACATTTCGGTAGAGATAAGCATGTCTCTCGTTATTAAATAGTATTTTTCTGTTTTCTGAATATATACCTATATTTATTCGCAGTATGTATCATTAGTGTCTGAAACGAAATCATCTTCCAGTATTCAAGTCCGGTTATATATGGTTGAGAGGGTTCAGACAAATGTTAGTCCCGATAAACTTTAACCATCAACCTTCTTTCTTAGTTTTTCGTACCTCTTAAGGATAGTGATCATTGTCGAAACATTTATCTACCCGCTATGAATATGTGATTCGTAGTTCAGCAAAGACTGAGTTACCCTGCTAATGACTTTGTGATCCCGATCGGGATTTTCTGATTGGTATTTAGAATACCAAAGACATTTATTAATTCAAATCTTTTATCATGGCCAAACAAACACTGAAAAATCCAACTCCTCCGACAGTCGGAGATCTTATTATTCATTATCTGAAACTTGAAGGTGTCAAATATGTATTTGGCATTCCGGGCGGAGGCTTGATGAATTTGTTGATCAGCTTAAAAAATAACACGAATAAAATTGACTATATCATATGCCGGCAGGAAACAGGCGCCGCTTATATCGCTGATGGCTATTATCGTGCAACGGGAAAGATCGGGGTTGTAGTTGTTACAAGCGGGCCCGGTGCAACTAATGCTCTTACGGGAGTTATGAATGCGCAAGCGGATGGATCGGCCATGATGCTGATCAGTGGCGAGATCGATGAAAAATTTTATGGGATGGGTTATCTGCAGGAGGGAATTGACGCTTCACTCAATGTCAATGATATTTATGCAGCAGCTATTGGCTACAGTACTATGATCTCGAGTAGTACGGATGCGGAAACACTCATTAAACAAGCTTTCAGAGATGCTTTATCTCTGCCAAGACAAGCCGTTCATCTTGGCCTGCCTGTTAACGTCACACTGGAACCACTGACTAATCCAATCATGTCTTCAAAAACCAGTGCTTACAGGACAAATTCAAAAGGAGCGCCTATTGGTGAAGTACAAAAAGCGATGGCTTTACTTTTAGCATGCAAACGACCCTTGCTGTTTTTAGGAAATGGATGCCGACAGGTTTTGCAGGATAACCGCACTTACAAAAATCTGCTTCGTTTTGTAGAAACATACAGCATACCCGTTATTACGACGGCTGACGGCAAAGGAATATTTCCAGAAACTCATGATATGTCTTTGAGAGTATATGGTATTGCGGATTGTATGTGGCCCTTTCAATACCTTTCCTCCAAAGCCCCCGCGTACGATGGCATTATGATCATTGGTTCTGAACTGGGAGAGTTATCTACCAATTCATGGTTGCCCATTTTAAAACCGCAGGGAAAAAATGCGCCTTTTATCCAGGTTGATATTAATCAAAAGGTCATTGCCCGTTCATTTGAAGTGACACAGGGTGTGGTTGGCGAAGCCGGTTCTTTTATCAATGATCTCGCTTCCATGATCCCATCCTTTCCTATAAATAAAAAAGTAGTAACCGAAAGAAAAAATTTTATAGCTAACATCAAAAAGCAAACTCCATTTGTTGATCCCGATTCTTATAATTCGAATAGCAGCCCTATTGAACCGGCAGCTATAATGCGTGTATTACAAAAAGCATTACCGTCTAATACTAAAGTATTTATTGATTGCGCCAACTGTGTGGGCTGGTCCGTTCATTACCTTACTATTGATCCTCCTGCTTCAATTTTCACATCACTTTCAATGGGACCAATGGGGTTTGGTGTTGGCTCTGTAATAGGTGGTAAAATTGGTTGTCCTAATGATACCTGCATTTGTATTACTGGCGACGCTGCATTTATGATGCAGGGAAGCGAGATCTCTACAGCAACTCAATATAAAGTAGGTGCCATCTGGCTAGTTTTATTTGATAATAATTTATCGATGGTGAGCCAGGGTATGGATCATTTTGCGCCTGATTCCAAAAAACCAGGTATTTGGGAAAAGCTCTATGAAATTGGTAACCCTGATCTTGCTATGTATGCTAAAGGCCTGGGAGCGGATGCTTATACGATCAGCTCACCTAAGGAGCTGGAGAAGATCATGCCCAAAGTGTTAAGCCGTGCCAATAAGGATCATGTGCCGCAAGTTATTATCGCTAATATCAACAGGAAACCTGTGCCGCCGTATTATAACCCGGTATACGGACCACCAAAGCCACCACCGAAATTGTAACAAACACTTGGTGCGTGAATATTTAAAAAATTAGCTATCGGGCTATAGACATTATACAAATTTGAACAGCTCATTAAATAATACTTCAAAAAAATAATTATGAAACAGGTTAATTCTGATTTTGATATTGTCGTTGTCGGTGGCGGTATAGCAGGCATCTACACGGCCTGGCGATTATTAATGGTTGACAAAGCCGATCCATCCAAACTAAAAAAATGGAAAAAGAAAAATAAACTACGTATTGCTGTTTACGAAGGAAGTGATCGCATTGGGGGTCGCTTACTATCTGCGACACCTCCGAATTTTAATTCGCCAATGAATTGCGAACTGGGGGGAATGCGTGTTGTTGATACCCAGACATACGCTTATTCTTTGATCAAAGAAAAACTAAAGATCCCTATCACATTGCAGGCCGTAGGTGAAGCCATTAATATAATTTACATGAGAAGAAAATTGTTGCGTACTTATCAATTGGCTGATCCCGATGCGCTTCCTTACAATCTTACCGAAGAAGAAAAACTGGTTTTAAAAAGCGGGGGCACAACTGCAGACAATTTTTTGGGTTGGGCAGTGGTAAAACTTATACCCGGTGTAGCAGGCCTCGCAGGCGATGAGCTTACAAAATATTTGCAAACAGTCGTGATTGATGGCATACCTCTTTATCAGCATGGTTTCTGGGATTTGGTTTCAAAGGTGCTTAGCCATGAGGCATACAGAATAGCTATAAAAGCCGTGGGGTATGATGTACTTGGTTCTAATACAAATGCGGTCAACTGCATATCAGAATATTTCGATTTTACTCCCACTGCACAATTCTATCTTATTGATGGAAGTTATGATGTGGTGCCATGGACTTTGCAAAAACAATTCGAAGAAGCAGGAGGAAAAGTGATCACAAGAAAATGGCTGGAAAGTTTTGATGAGGTGCAACTGGAAGACAAGACGAAAGGCGTGGAAATGAATTTTTATAAACAAAGCAAGCCTGTAAATGCTGCCGCTTTGATCTTAGCTATGCCCCTGCGCTCACTTCAACTACTTGAACAAACCGGGCCGGTGATGGATCCGAAACGAGCGCAGCAGTTTCGTTGGATGATGAATGCCATCTCTCCCATTGGTTTGTTCAAAATGGTTTTGGTATACAATAAACCATGGTGGGAAAAGAAAGCATATGTGACCAAGGGCCGGTCATTAACTGATTTGCCTGTTCGCCAATTGTATTATTGGGGAGTAGAAGTGGATCCCAAAACCGGTAACCAGGGTAAAGCTGTATTGATGGCTTATAACGATTCGGAAAGCACTACTTTCTGGAGTGGTTTCCGAACAGCGCCATTAGGACCTAACGATGATAAAGAAGCGAATGCGGTGGAACATCCGAGACATCTTATGCCTTATAAGAATACGGTGAAATTTTCCCGAAAGAATAAAGCAGTCACCAAAGTTGTTTCAACTGCTAAAGATCCCTGGTTTACTCTTAAAAGAAAGAACTGGGACAACCACCCTGCTCCAAAAAGAATGGTAGAAGAAATGCATAGACAAATTATGGAAATGCACGGAGTAACTGACGCACCTGAACCCATTGATGCAGCTTTCAAAAATTGGGGCGATGATCCTTATGGTGCTGCCGTTCATTTCTGGAACAGCGGTTACAAATCATGGGAAGTGATGCCCGCAATAACAAAACCTGTAAAAGATTTTCCATGTTTTGTTTGCGGTGAAGCCTGGTCCGAAAATCAAACATGGGCCGAAGGCTCATTACAAACATCAGAAATAGTTCTCCAAAAACATTTTGGATTATCTGAACCGGATTGGATACCTAAAACAACAAAATAATATGGCAACATTATTACCTCGCATTATTGGTACAGGATGGGCCGTACCAAAAAAAATTCGTTTAAATAATGATCCGATTTTTTCCTGGCTAAAAGGTCAATATCCTAACCAGGATCTTTTTAAAGGATATAAAGTGAGGCATGTTCTCAACACGGGAGAAGACCTGATGACTGTTATGGTTCCTGCAGCAAAGATGGCTTTGAAAAAAGCAAATAAAAAACCAAAAGATATTGATTTGTTGATTGGCCTTGGCTCTATCAGTGAATATATACAGCCTAATACATTGTCGCAACTGCATAAAGAACTTGGGCTACCATCCAGGGCATGGGCTATACCTGTCGGGAATGATTATTCAAATTTTGCTTCCAGCCTGTTATTGGCTGATAGCCTCATTAACGCCAAGAGGGCAAATAATATTCTCATTTGCCTGGGATGTAACTGGACAAGGAATGTAGACTATCACACATTGCAATCTATCAGTGCAGCAGATGGCGCGGGGGCAGCAGTAATGGCGATGAGTGCTGATAAATCAAAATGGCATGTGGCCGATCAATGTACAGTGATGGATACACAATATTATGGTTCGATGTATACCGATGGTCTTTCCTTGAAAGCTAATCCGCCTATAAACGGATATGGCGAAGTTTTTTCTCCTCATTTCTTCCAGATCACTAAAGAGGGCGGAGCAGGTTTTATAAAGTTTGGAGAAAAAATTGCATTGACCTCGGTTACAAAATTGTTGAGACAGAATAAAATTACGGCAGCAGATATTTCTTTTATGCCTCATCAAACTTCATCAACACTCATTGACTATTGGCGAACCCATTTATCACCAAGGCCCGCACAAATATTATCAACGCTTGAAGAAATTGCCAATGTTACAGTAGCAACGCATGCACTGAACTTTGCATGGTTTGAAGAAAAAGGAACGATTGAAAAAAACAAATTGGTGATGATGGCACTTGGTCCGGATATGCATTCAAACTCAATGCTGCTAAAACGTAATTGAGTCAATAAACCGATCACTCGGGGTTCAATTGCATTATGTCCCGAACTCCGATTTTAGGTAAGCCACCTTCCCATCTGCACCCCATTTAGTGTAAGCATCCATCGCTTTGCCAACAGCTTTTTTATAATCGGACCCAAGTCTTTTTTGCATCCGTGCCATGTGTTCGTAAGCGAGTCCGCAGTCCTGGATAAAATCAGATGTCGTTGCTTTTTCTGCCGCCTGCTCAAACAATTTTACCGCTTCACCAGCATCTCCATTAAATCCTTCGCGAACGGCCTGCAACAAAAGAGCTTTATGAAGAAAATTTTCGGGGCAAAGTGTAGCCCATGTTTTCATTGTTTCAATACCCGCATTCGCTTTATTCGAAAAATTAGCCGCAACATCCCCATCAGTTTCTGCTGCTCGATAGATAGAGACAAGCGTATAATACTGTTCCAGTTCAAAATGTCCCGGCTGATTAGCAAATGCCGGTAATACAGGTAATGCTTTATCTCCCCATTCAATTGCCTCTCGCCAATTCCCAAAATGTGCATTCAATTTTAATTTCGACACCAGGTAATAACCGATCTGGTTATACAGATCAGTATTGCAGATAGAGGCGATGTTATTTGTTTCATCAAATTTTTCATCGGTAAGAGAAGTATAGCTGTCAGTGCGACCCTGGAATGCTTTTGCAACCTGTTCTTCATGCATTAGGTGGAAAGCTGCATTGATCACTGCCTGGTTGTTTCGCAATGAATGGATCTGCGCTGTTTCAATCACCTCATCCAAATGAACACCGGCAGCGCTTTTTAAAACCACGCAGAGAGAAAGGTCAAAGCAGGCAAATAAAATATCACCAGCCTTAAAACCCGCATCAGCACCTCTTTCAGCAAGGGGAATGAGTTCTCTTATCGGCACCATCCAATGCGCAATGAACCAGCAATGAATAAAATTAACTCTTGCCTGCAGACTGTTGTTGTTTTTTGCATCAACTGCCAGTGCCAGGTTGCTCCATGCGAAAGCTGTAGTGCTGTCTCCTGTTAATGCTTTATGAATAATAGAATACATTGAATACACCTCGGCGGCTGATTCTCCATTGCCCTGTTCAAGCGTGATCCGAAGACAAATAATTGACATCAATGCGAACAGTTCCACCTGTTGTGACTGATGCGCAAAAGGGCTCAGCTCCAAAAGCAGTTTTATGATGTTTCCCGAGTTCTGATCTTCAAGTTTCTTATGATCGATCAGGCTTTCGATGCTCCGGTTTGACATGAGATTGGCAATAGCCGCAAGATGTTCTCCGATCTTTTGTCCTATTGCTGCGGGGTCACGTTCAATATTCAGATCCAGCATTCCCACACCTTCCAATCCTACATCAAGCGCCTGTTTAACAAATCCCAATCTGAATAACCGGATAGCTTCTTTTTCATTATAAGTTGCCGCTTTGTTTTTATCTCCTGCTTTTGCCCAGTGATGCGCAAGCCTTACATAAAAGGCAGGAAGATCTTCCCTGAAATGAGTTTCATACCATTCCGCCGTTTCCCGGTGTAAGAGTTTTCTTTGTTCATTCAGCGTCATCTCATAAGCGACTTCAGCAACAGTGGCATTGTTGAAACGATAACCATCCAGTTTATCAACGATCAGGTCAGTGGTAAAGCCAGCGAGTTTAACATCTTTGAGATAAGCAGAGACTGATCTGCGGTCCGATTCAATGGGATAAATATTACGAACTATCATTGATGGAAAACGGTTGCCAACCACACTTGCCACTTTCAGCGATAATTGAGATCCGGGATCGATCCTGTCTATTCTTCTTCGCACTGCTCCACGGACAGTTTCGGGTAGTGACAATTCATTAGTGGAAGCATCATCCGTAAGAAAACAACTATCATTTTTAAATACAAGTAATTCCTGCTCCAATAAAGAACCCGCCAGTTCAGCACAGAAGAAAGGGTTACCCTTTGCAATTTTTTTTATTAGACCCAAAACCTCAGGAGATATATTGGTTACACCCAGCCTTGCACAAATTATTTTTTCCTGGTCTTCATCAGGTAATTCTTTCAGCCTGATCCGTTCAGTATTTTTTAATTTCAAATTCTTTAGCCTCGAAATACTTTCTGTTTCAGGGAGTGACAGGATGACCAGGCACTTTTCTAATTTAGAATTTACCGATTCCAGCAAGTTCCATGTAGTCTCATCCACCCACTGCGCATCATCAATAATTATCACAACAGGGTGAAGTTTGCTTTCATCTTCCAACAGGTTTAAAAGGAAATCGTGTGTAGCGGCAACTTTCTGGCTGCCGGTAAGATTCTTTATTTCTTCGCTTTCCGGAAAATCAGACTGAAAGACCGCATTTAAAAGGCAGGCCCGGCTTCCGTACATCAGCTCAATTTCTCTCAATTTTTCTTTCTGGTTTTTACCGGGAACTACATCATTCAAACCAAGAAGTGTTGAAAAAATACTTCCCATCACGCTATAAGGCGTATTCCGGAAAATAAAATCACCTGAACCAGATAAAACAATGCAGTCGTCTAAAGCGATCTGCGCAGAAAAATCTTCAAGCAATTTTGTTTTTCCCATTCCACTTTCACCCTCAATGATAATACAAGCATTTTTGCCGAAAGAAACATGATTAAATGTGTCCAATAAAACATTCATTTCATTGGTGCGTCCGACAGATAACAGGTGTAGGGATTTAGCATCATCGGTCAACAGGCTTTCTGGCAGATATAACGGGATTGGTTCCGTTCGGCTTTTGATTTTTTCCATGAAAGGGCCGGAATACTTAACTGTTTTGGCAGTGGTTGAAAAAGTGGCTTTATCACAGTAAATGATGTTATTTTTCATAACAGTGATATGTGCACTCAGATTTACCACATCGCCTATTACAGTATATTGTCGCAGACTGTTATTTCCCAAAATACCACAATACGCCATACCGGTACTAACCCCAATGCTATTTTCAAAACCTGATTTTTGAAGGAGGTTATGAATTTCAAAAGCGAGGCGAACAGCACGTTCAGGATTATCATTATGTGCTGAGGGCGGCGGACCGAAACAGATGAGCATATTCGATTCTTTCTCATCCATCCAAACCTGGTTAAGTAATCCATCATATTTTAAGACCAAGGACTTTACAAGAGAAACCGATTCGTGTAGCTGGTTTACATTTACTGCCGCGCTTTCACTTTTTTTAGGCCGCCTGACGAATAAAATTGTTACAGGCCGCAATTCTGCAATCCACTCTAATCTTTCTTTATTAAGTGGAAAAGCAAGCGTCTGCGGAACAAAAGATTTAAGTTGTTGTATAACCTTTTCAGACAGATCTATGAAACTTTGTTCTTGCCGCGGTAGCTGTTCCGGAAAATCTGACAGGATGGATGTATCGTATTCAACAGGTTTGCTTTTGAATTCTTTGCCCAGGCAAGCAAGAGCATTATTTGAAATGAGTACCTGATTGGGAGCTTTGTTTTTTGATGATAGTGTTAGTGTACTGAACACTTCGCCAAAGAAACTATACAGCCGTTTGCCCTTTATTCCTTCCAATTCTGTCATTTGCCAGGGCCCTACTGAAACGATGGCATGAAGAGAAAGCAATTCGCCATTATCATTGAAAGTATTTCTTTTACTGATGATTTTATTAGCACAACAAGCTGCAAGCTGAACGGATTCCTCCGCCGTTTTTTTGTCGCCCGGCCAGGCAGACATCACGCCGTCTCCTGCAAAGAATATCGGCTGGCCACCGTACTGCTTAACGATCGACAATAAAAAATCATAATGGCTGTGTAATATGCCTGTGATCTTTTCCACACCGTTAACGGTGTCTTTCATTAAACGATTGCAGAGGGGAGAAAAATTACATATATCGATCCAAAGTAAGGCTGCATGATCTTCCTTTATATAATTATTCTCTGCTTGTTGCCTGCTGTCATTGTATTTCTTTCTAAGAATTGCAGGAACAAAGCTTATTGCTAATTCATCCGAGGTACTAAAAGTCAGATTTGTCGTGTCCATTTTTTCGGATTTAAATTAAAGCAAAGAAAAATCTATGTACAATTCAGCCCCTCAATTAAATAAGAATAACTGGCTCAGGTAATGGTCTTAATGTAATCGTGTAAGGTAGCGGTGGAAAGGTGAATTCAAAAAATAAATGACATTTACCAAATTTCATCAAATTCTTTGGTATTTACAAAGGTCTTTTCAGGAATAGTGAGAGGCAAAAAAGAAAATAGGAAACATCCCCGAATAAATTTTCAGAAAAAAAACCTGTTGCATTAATTATTTTACAAATAACTCAGCCACCATTTTTCCCTATGTGCTCTTTTATAATCACTGAACCATTTACAAAGGGGATATAAAGAAAGAACAACACACATCCAGACAATATATACCGTTAGAAGCGAATAACCTTCGCCGGGTGCAATAAATCTCGGAAGTATCCCTCCCTTACTCTTTAACCCTTCAGCAAATGAATGACCCCTTGACAAATAACAAATGGCAGAAATTAAATGAATCAAAAAGAAATGAACCACATAATAAAGAAATGGCACACGGCCATATACAGTAATGAATTTTGTAAGACCGTTTTTAATATTTCCCGCAAAAGCGAGAAATAATATCCCAATACCGATCGTAGCACATATGTATAATAAAGAAGGAGGATATTTATGCACATTCATAAAAGAAAGAAAAGTAAATACAGCATTCTTCTGGGTTGACCACAGGTCAGGATCGCCATACTTATTAGTGGCCCTTAAAACGATAAAGAATGCAATAACACCAACACCTAACCAAAGAAGCATTTTCTTTCTTTTCGTTCCTTCAAATTTTAAAAATAATTTTCCAAAACAGTAACCCATCATCATTAAACCCACCCAGGGAAGAAACGGATAAAAAATAAACAGGGTATGATTATCCCATAGCTTATACATACCCGGCTGATGAAGCAGGCTGTACCACCATCCCGGGCTTGGATGATTCTTTTCAAAAAAATCAAGTGTATTATGACCCAGCACTATTGCAGAACTCAAAATAAAAATAGCAGTATATGGCAACCAAATCACCAGGCCAAGAATAATCATGCTGATAGCAATAGACCAGATAGTTTGTAAAGCGATAAGGCTATAATGAACGTCAAAGCTGAATGCAAAATTGATTACAACAACCTCAATAAAAATTAACCACAATCCCCTTTTCATCAGGAAGATGCTCAGCTGTTTTTTACTTTTTCGTAAACTCTGAAAATAAGCACTCGAACCTGCCAGGAAAACAAAGATGGGTGCGCAAAGATGAGTGATCCATCTCGTAAAAAATAAAATGGGTGTTGTAGTGGCTAAATTGGTAGGATCATCCGTCCAGGCTTCTTTATGAAAAAAATCTCTTGTATGATCAAGAGCCATAATGATCATTACCAATCCACGCAATAAATCAATAGAATCAATCCTATAAGAAGTTTTGGGTATTTTAATGCCCTGTAATGGTGGGGCGGGAGTAGTTAATACTTCCGGCATATTGGTTGGTTTGTTTCTAAAACTAAAGAAATTCCTTCATTGCTTAGTGCTTTCAAAAAATTAATTTTATATAGCCCATCCGATTTACATCCCGGTTAATTTTCAAACTATGCCTGATAAAAACAAACACTCCGTACAAATCGCAAGAAGAAAATTTTTGGAGGATACTGTACTGTACATGCTGGGTGCTTCTTTACTTCCTTCAAAGATCGCTTCTGCATTCAAACATATTACTTCCGAACCAGCTAAAATAGGATTACAATTATATACGGTAAGAGATCAAATCAAAGATAATATTGCTGACACATTACACAGGATCGCAGATATGGGATTCGAAGCAGTAGAAACAGCATTCTGGCCCGATACCATTTCGGTAAAACAAGCCGGGAAATATTTGAAAGATGCCGGACTTTCTGTTTCCTCAGCACATGTAGAACTGCCAATTGGTGATAAGAAAAATGCTATGCTGGAAATTGCCGAAACATTCAATTGTAAAAAAATGATCTGGCATGGATGGCCGGAAGACAAAAGATACAGTTCTCGTGACGGAACAAAAGAACTGGTAAACATTTATAATGAAGCCAATCATTTTGCCAAATCGAACGGTTTGCAATTTGGCCTGCACAATCATTGGTGGGAATACAGGAATAAAGTAGACGGTAGATTTGTTTACGAGGTATTGCTTGAATCGGTTGAGCCGGACATTTTTTTTGAGATCGACACGTATTGGGTAAAAGTTGCAGGACATGATCCGGCTGAAATCGTAGCTAAATTTGGAAAACGTGCACCATTACTTCATATAAAAGATGGCCCTGCAATATGGACCGATTCACTGCCTTCTGATAACCCTGAACCAATGGTGGCCGTTGGAAAAGGAACACAAAATTTTCCTGCGATTGTAAAATCTGCAAATGGAAATACAGAATGGATGATCGTGGAAATGGATGTTACGGCTACTGATGTTTTTGATGCAATACGCGACAGTTATGAATACTTAGTAAAAAATAAACTGGCGAGAGGTAAAAAGAAAGTTTAATTACAAATCATTTCTTCATCTGATGCCAGAAGAATGCCGCAGCAAAACCTACTATTATTATATAGACCAGGAATTTGATAAGACGATATTTTGTTTTTTCACTCATTTTGCTAGAATAGTTATTTCTTGTTACTGCTTTTCAAGAAATACCAGCACTTTATTGATCAGCGAAATCCGTTTGTTGCTGAAAGGATGATCAGTGTCCCACACCTCGTAATCAAAATACTTCCGGTTATTATTTTTAATAGCATCGGCCAGTTCTTTATTACCATGATGCTCGTCGAGCATAATGATCTGTTTACCCGAAAGTGCAACAGAATCATTTTGCAGATCATAATACAAAGGATCGGCAATAACCGGCTTAAATAATTGCTCTGATGGTGTGTTTAAAACAAAGTACTGTCCCTGCTGTTTAATTTTTTCCTGCAATTGTTCCTCGCTCTTAACATTTTTAAAATCAGAATAAATATTCCAGGTCGATAAAGCAAATCCTTTTTGAATGCCTGGCAATTGTTGCAATGCCTTCAGGCAAACCCACCCACCCATGCTGTGTCCAAACAATACAATGTTTGAAGTGTCGATATGAAAAAGAGAAGCATTGCTTTTGCAATAAGCTATCACGTTCACAACATCCTGCACACAATTGACAAAACTGAATTGCCCGCCGCTTCCCCATGAGCCGCGATAATCGAAGAAAACAACGTTCCATCCATGTGCCCGCACAACCTGTGCAATATCGAGATTGCGTTCATTGCCGGGGAAACCATGTAGCATTATAAGTGTGGGATGTTTTTGTATACCGTTTGCCGTGTAAATAAATCCTGCTATTTCTGCTCCTTCCGATGGAATAAACAGTTCAGTCATGCCTGCTTTCGAATTTTTATCCCAACTTATATCCCGCAAAACAATTGAATCAGGTTGCGCATAGTTTTTAATGGATACCAGGCAAAAGCACGTAAACAGTGATAAGCATATTCGCCTCATCGGATTTTTTTATAAATCAATATTACTGATTTATTCATCTTTGAAGTGCAATAAGATCAGTACTAAAACTAAAAAACTAAGAACTCTTTCGGCGGCGCCTAAACCATTCCATGTTGCACTTTGCCACATGGCAAACCATTCGCCACCGATCACTTCAAACCCAATAAACCAAATGATGATACCAAGGATGATCCCGGCTATTGCCCAATTTTTGGAAGCATGAAATGCTGCGCCGTCTTTTTTTAAATTTCTGAACATTTGCCAGCTTCCTTTAACGCAGCAAAAAACCATGAGCGCTTGAAGGAGAATAATGAAAATATAACCGGCATGAAAAAGAAAAGGATTGTTTATGCTTCGGTAATGTAGACGACTGCTGGGAAACGTGGTATCCATCTTCAACACATGCTCTACAAAAAAGTAATTGGAATAATAATCTGTCGTATTCCCTATCACAATTAGTAAAGCCAATGCCCCGATAGCGACAACAGAAATTGTTTTTGCCAAACGAAGTAAAAAGGAAGTAGAATACATACTGTTAAATTGATTCCCAAAAATATTCTTTAAAACGTTTCTTTTCTATTTTGGGATGATGATGTACTTCCATAAGAAACCATTTTAAATGCTATATGTTGAACGTTAAATGGAATAAAATTTACTGTTCAATATTCAAAATAATTTAATCAGCATAATATTGCTCTTTTTATAAACTGGCTATTATGGTTGAACAGATGCATTTTGTTTTTTGAAATAATAATATAAAGGCACACCACTCAGCACCAGCAACAAACCCATAGCCGATTGTGCCGGCTGTACAATAATGGTATTGACCACCAGCGCTGCAGAAAATAAAATAATGATAATGGGGATCACGGGGTAACCGATCACCTTTGTTTTGATAATCCCTTTCCGTTTCATGCTGATGAGTCCCCATGTCACGAGACCAAAGAAAAGATATCCGGAAAAGATAACCAGGTTGGTGAGTTGGTCAAAGGTGCCGGTTAGTACGAGTATACAACTCCACACTAGGGAATAGATCAGCGATACATAAGGTGTGCGAAAAACAGGATGCACACGGGCTACTTTTTTAAAGAAAAAATTTTCCTGCGCCATCCGGTAATACAGTCGTGGATACACTATGATACAGGCATTCAGGGCACCGAAAGTACAGATCATGATCAGCAAAGCGATGATCACAGTGCCGGCTTTGCCCAGCACCACGCCGGCCATCTCTGCCGCTGCAATTTTATTTTCTCCCAGTGTGGCCAGTTGTTGCAGCGGCATCACGTGCATGTAAGCTGCGTTCAGTAGTACATACAACGTCATTGCAATGCCTACACCGGCCATGATAGCAACAGGCACATTGCGTTGCGGGTTTTTGATCTCGCCGGTGATATAAGTAATATTGGCCCAGCCATCATAGGCCCACAAAGCGCTGAGCAAGGCGCCAAATAATCCCGCGAATAAGCTACTATTAGCAGTATGGTTTATTATTGAAGTGGTAGTAACAGGGTCACTGGCAGAAGGCCCGGCGAAAAACAAACCGGAGATGATCAAAAGAACAATGCCGAATATTTTAGCGGCAGTAACAATATTGTTAAGTATGCTTCCTTTTTTTATACCAAGATAATTCAACCAGGTAAGCAGCCCGATAGTTATCACGCCGAAAATCTTAATGCCTGAACTGGCAAAAGGAAAAATAAAATGTCCAATGGAAATGTTATGGAAAGCGTGCAGAGGATCAGGAAAATTAACCAGTGTATTCACTGACTGGGAAAATACAAAAGCCAGCGCCGCAATAGCCCCGCTGCCCCCGATCATAAAAATTGTCCAGCCAAACAAAAAAGAAAAGAAGTTACCGAAACAAAGGCGCAGGTACTCATACACGCCGCCACTCTCTTTGGTTAAAGAGGCCAGCCCTGCATAGGTAAAAGCGCCGAACATAGTGATGACCCCTGCAATAATCCACGCCAATAGAATCCATGTTTCACTCATGAGGGATTGCGCCATCGGCACAATTTTTTTAAATACGCCGGATCCGATCATGATACCGGCCACCATTAAAATGCCTGTGGTTAAACCCACAGAACGAAGCAGGGGAATTTTAGATTTATCAGTACTGCTTATGGTTTGATTTGTGTCCTCCATGGATGCAATGAATTCAGTTATTCTTTGTTTTTTGATTTCCGTTTATAATAATAATAAAGCGGAACACCGCTCAGTGTAAACAACAACCCCGCTATTGATTGCACCGGTTCAACAATAATTGTATTGACCACTAAGCCCATTGAAAACAATATCAGGATAACAGGAGAAAAAGGATAGGCAATTACTTTGGCTTTGATCATTCCTTCCCTTTTCATTTTTATCAAACCCCATCCCAGTAAAATAAAGAATAAGAACTCAACAACGATCACTGTGTCCGTAAGTATATCAAACGTACCCGAAACCACCATGATGCAGGTAAGGATGCCTGAGTATATCAACGCTATATATGGCGTTCTGAAATGCGGGTGAACATGAGTAAAATCCTTCGGAAAAAATTTTTCCTGCGCCATCCTGTAATATAATCTTGGATAGGTAAGTATAAGAGCGTTGAGTGCTCCGAACGTACTTACGGCGATCAACACGGCAAGAGACACAACGCCCACATTGCCGATCAGTACCCGTGCTGCTTCAACACCGGCAATACTGTTTTCATCGAGACTGGCTAATACAGGCAAAGACAGCACATGCATGAAAGTATAATTCACCAAAACGTACAAAACCATCACAAGACCTACGCCGCTGATGATAGAAAGCGGCACATTTTTTTTCGGATCTTTTATTTCACCACTCATAAAACCGATACAATACCATCCGTCGTAAGCCCAGAAAGCACTTAGCATGGCAGCAATAACGGCGCTGAAAATATTTACATTGCCGGGAGCAACAGTTGCAGCTATTTCACTATGATGCACACCTGCGGAAGTTAATCCTAAAATGATCAACAAAAGAATGCCGGCAACTTTTGCAGCCGTTACAACATTGCTGAGGTTCCCACCTTTTTTAGTGCCCAATATATTGATCCAGGTAAGAAATAAAACTGAAATGATGGCAAGCATCTTTACACCCGAACTATCGAGGGGATAAATAAAATGACCGATGGAAATGTGACTCCATTTGCTCAACGGATTCGGCAACGGAATAATTGAATTTACCGATTGAGCGAATATAAAAGCAACTGCTGCATTACCTGCACTGCCGATAATAAGAAATGACGCCCATCCATAAAGAAAGGAGGACAAGTTGCCAAAGCTTAATCGGAGGTATTCATAAATGCCGCCGGATTCTTTTGTAGTAGTGGCCATACCAGCCATGGTAAACGCACCGAACAAAGAAACAATGCCTGCCAACACCCATGCCAGCAGAATATAATTTTTATTCATCAGCATAGCGGACATGGGTGCTATCTTTTTAAACACACCCGAACCAATAAGGGTACCTGCTACCATTAAAGTAGCTGTGGTTAAACCAACCGAGCGAACAAGGGAAATTTTAGATCTGTCAGTTACAGTGATGGTTTGATTTGTGTCATTCATTGATGTGCAGGAATAAACATGGTAAGTTCAGCAAAATATTCTTTAAAATTTTTCTTTTCTACATGTGGATGGAGGCGGTCTTCCATGTTATTTAATTTAGAATTTAGAGTTAAGAATTATGAATTGGCGTTTATTATATTGCAAACTCATTCATAATTCTTAATTAATTTCATTTCAGGTGATACTCTTTTTTGAGTAATTGCATCAAGCGAATCCCTCTCTCTTTTTGCGCTGACAAACTGTTGAAATGTGACTGATATAACGAAGCCAGGAAATCGGCATACAAACAAAGCTGGTTGATGGTTTTCCTGTCTTCCGTAACCAGGGGCAGTGCCTGAGAGGGTCTTTCAACAAATGCGCCCGACCCGTTATTACCAATTAAAATATTATTGCTTATTTCACCGATCAGCTGGGCATCGAAAACATATCCTGCGGTGCTGCGAAAATCCCCGATCAGGTTTTGAATATTGTCATCGTTTTTTAAAATCCTCTGTGCCCATACATCGTATTGAACAATGCTATCCGCTACATATTCTTTTTTGATCAGCCGAAAGGAGCCAGAATTCTTTAATTGAGTAACTGTAGCATTTGAATATAAGAAAGGATTGAGAATAGCCAGGATTCTTGTGTAATAATATGCATTATTTAAATATTTATTCCGATCAGGGACATGCATTAGGTAAACAAGAGAATCAGCATATCTCACTGCTCTTTGTTGAAACACCAACTGGCTTTGAATATGAAGAGTATCCCGCACAAGATCTTGTAAGAGGTTTTGCATATAACGAACTTCACTTCGATGTTCTGCAAGTTTTTCTCTCTCATTTTCTGCCAGGAATCCACAAAAAACGGCAAGGAATAACATGAGGAATTCAAATACATAATGCTTCCAGCCGTGGCCGGGAGCTTCGTGCAGGTGCTCAGCAACTAGTTCCATATTTTTTGTTTGTAATTGAGTAGTTACAGGTGCATGACTGTCTTCAGGAAATTGTGGCGCAATTCTTCCATTCTTCCTTCCAGGATTCTGTTCTTGTTCTTTTTGTTCTTCGTCCATAATTAATGTATTCCTACCATTCCTTTTACAGATTCAAATAATTTTTTTGAATCAAAACCAACTCCGTTCTTAAAAACTATTTCAGTATTTCTTACGGCATGAATATCCCTTTGCAGATCGCCATCGATCAAAACCAGATCGGCTTTTTTGCCTTCTGCAATGGTTCCAATCTCTTTATCTCTTCCGAGATATTGAGCTGCATTCAAGCTACAAATTTTTACTGCCTGTGGCAATGAAAAACCTGCTTCTGTCAATAACTCCAAAATATGCCTGTCGGCATAGCCGGGGATCACTCTTCCTGCACCTGTGGGATCAATACCCGCAAGCAACAATCCTCCCATATCTGAAAACTCTTTTTCCCATGTCATTTCTTTTTTGAACATAGTGATGGATGCTGAGTCGTGACCTGCCGCGGCATTGTATCTTTTTTCTACCACTTCTTTTATTTCCGGCGCCATCGCATCACCGCCATCACCCGGGAAAATTTCGCGACCCGTGTACGGTTCAAACACAGGAAGCGTGGAGGTAATGGCCACCTTGTTTTTGATGAGATACCGGATCAGTTCTTTCATGTCAAGGCTTTCTTCGTCCAGCTGCCGAATGGAAAGAGTTTGTGCTCCATTAGTGCATTGATCTTCTTTTTTATTTTTTTCAAAATCACTGCTTACATAAAATCCATGTTCCAGGTCATCTATGCCCAGGTCAGCTGCTTCGCGAAAACTAATGGAACATAAATGGCCGGTAACTTTTAGCCCTCTTTTATGTGCCGCATCGATAGCCGCTTTCGCTTCAGCACGGGTAAGGTCCATATATAATTTAAAAGAAGTGCAACCCATATCAGCCCAGTAATTCACTTCTTTGGCGGCATCTTCAGGATTTTTTATGTACAACATTTCAGGAATGGGCAAACCTTCCTGTTCAATATAGGGGCCTGTTACATCTATATCAGGTCCAGGCATTTTTCCATTATTAATGTTGTCACGAACGTTAAGATCAGTTTGCGGTTCTACACTTCCTGTGGTCCGCATGGTAGTGACACCTCCTGCCAGGTATAACTGTGGAAATGACATGGGCATTTCCATTCCTAAATACTGGTTCGGTAATGATTCACCATAAAACAAATGTTCATGCATCATTATCATTCCCGGAATAACCGTTTTACCGGAACAATCAATAATTTTTGCTGAGGAAGAAATATTAACCTTATTTGTATTTCCTATACCCGCAATTTTACCTTTGATGACAGTAATAGTTTGATCAGATCTTATCGGGCCTCCTGTTCCATCAATAACTATTGCATGTGTGAGCACTACTGTATCAGCATCAATGCCGATGAATTTTTTTACAGAGGCAGCGAATTGTTGCGCATTCGCCTGTAAAGAAGCCAGGGAAATAATAAAAAGTATTTTCAGAAAACAGCCCTTACTTTCTACGTGCAGATTTACTTTCATAATAACTCAGTTTGATAATGTATTGAAAAAGGATCCCGAATAATATTCTTAATAGTTCTTATAAATCTTCGGGCACATAAGTTTAGATAAGGAACGAAGGATAAAACTAAATATAAAGCATATTTCTGTTTAAAAGATAAAGTGTCTTGTACCCGTTTTTATTTACTTTGCACTTTGTATTTTCACTGCCGATATTTTTACAAAACCTGTGATGTATGCAACTGAAAGAAGTTACTACCGTAGACAGTATTGACCCGGTTGTATTCAAGAAGGAGTTTTATGCACCCGGTATTCCAATCGTTATTAAAAATATTTCAAAAGAATGGCCGGCTTATAGCAAATGGAACTGGGATTATTTTAAAAAACTGGTAGGAGATAAAAAAGTTCCTTTATATAATAATGTAAAGAGCGATGCATATACCCCTATCAATACTGCTGATGATTATAAAACATTCGGCGAGTACATTGACATGATCAGCAAAGGGCCGGCGGGCTGGCGAATTTTTCTATTCAACATTTTTGATCATGCTCCCGAACTGACAAAAGATTTTACATGGCCGGAACACCTGATGAAAGGTTTTGTAAAAAAATACCCGATGCTGTTCACCGGCGGAGCCACTTCGATCACTCACATGCATTTTGATATTGACCTTTCTCATATTTTACATACACAGTTCGCAGGGCGAAAAAGAGTGTTGCTTTTTCCTTTTGAAGAACAACACAGATTGTATCGAAAACCATTTGAGGTATTAAGTCTTGCAGACTTTTCTCATTACCACGAAGGAAACGGAACTCCTGATTATGAAAAATTTCCCGCATTAAAGCTGGCGCAGGGTTATGACCTTATATTGGATCACGGTGATACACTATTTATGCCTGCGGGTTACTGGCATCATATGGAATATCTCGATAGCGGTTTTGCCATGAGCTTACGGGCACTTCAACCATCCTTATCAGGTAAACTAAAAGGCGCATGGTACTTATTTGGCATGAGAACTATTGATACGGTCATGAAAAAAACTGCACCCAAGCCATGGTACAATTGGAAGAATAAAAAAATTTTTACAGAAGCGAACAAAGAATTACTAACTGCAGTCCCATAAAAAAATGAACCCTCTGTCGAGGGTTCATTTTTATCTATTGTTAATTTATCTGATCATTGGATTGTCCACACTTCACCACCTCTTAGTAATTTATCAAGATCAGCAGGCTTTTTTGATTTTGCATTCTCAATTTGCATTTCCATTACTTCTTCATAACAGGGCCTGTCTGTTTCATAAAATACGCCAAACGGTCTCGGTAAATGACCCTGCATTTTCGGATCGTCAAAAATTCTTACCAATATCTGTGCCTTATACATATCATGTTCATCATGAACCCAGCAATCATCGGCGCTGTACCCATCAGAAAGGCTGACCACTTTGGGAGTAAATCCGTCCAGTTTAATTCCTTTATCACTTTTTGCTCCAAACAAAAGCGGTTTTCCTTTTTCCAGAAAAATAGTTTCATCTGGCTTGGTTCCCTTTTCTGTAAACGTTTCAAATGCACCATCATTAAAAATGTTGCAGTTCTGGTATATTTCAAGGAATGAAGCTCCCTTATGACCATGAGCTCTTAACAGCATGGCCTGCAAATGCTTTGGATCGCGATCCATACTTCTTGCTACAAATGTCGCATCTGCTCCAAGCGCCAACGCCAAAGGATTGAAAGGATGATCAATACTTCCGAACGGTGTTGACTTGGTTACCTTGTTCGCTTCCGATGTAGGCGAATACTGTCCTTTTGTTAAACCATATATCTGGTTGTTGAACAATAAAAGGTTTACATCAAAATTTCTGCGTAATAAGTGTATAGTATGATTACCGCCAATGCTCAGGCTGTCACCATCGCCGGAAACGATCCACACACTTAATTCAGGTCGGGATGCTTTCAATCCGCTTGCAATGGCAGCAGCACGACCATGGATCGAATGCATACCATATGTATTCATATAATAGGGAAAGCGGGATGAACACCCGATTCCTGAAATGATCACTATATTTTCTCTGGCTATGCCTAAGGTTGGCATTACTTTCTGAACCTGGGCAAGAATCGAATAATCGCCGCATCCGGGGCACCAGCGAACTTCCTGGTCAGTGGCAAAATCTTTTGCTGTTAGTGCAGGGGCGGCCGTAATTGTATCGCTCATAATTTTTTAATAGGGATTGTTGCAAATTTAAAGAATATCAGGCAAGGAACAAGTGAAACAGGCATTGGACACGGATTTTAATTAATTTTTTATTGTTTCCTCTTAAGACCTTTTATCAATTGTCGCTATATGAAACAATCATAATTAGTACATTCATTGATAAATTTTAATAATGAGAAACCCTTTATTCTTAATTGCAATTCTCTTTATCGGCTTTTATGCAAATACTCAAAACACGAAAGAGCCGGTGGAGGTAACTGATATGCTGAAGATAAAATCAATCAATGGCCTCAGTATTTGCTATGATGGCAGTAAAGCGTTGTTTACCGTTACTTCAATTGAACCCGGCGACGATGTAAAATGGGAATACAAATATGTACGCCAAATATGGATGGTAAATACCGACGGTAGTTCTTCGCCCCGGCAATTGACGACGAAAGAAAGCTCTTCCCAGGCAGCATGGAGCCCGGATGGTAAACAAATTGCTTTTGTCCGGTTAGCAGGTGGAAAGCCACAGATCTTTTTATTATCCCTTGACGGTGGCGAAGCCGTTCAGCTTACTAAATTCAAATACGGAGCAGGCACACCAAAATGGAGTCCGGATGGTAAGCAAATTATTTTCTCTTCAAATATTTCTTTAAAGGATCTTTTAAAAGATTCTCTGCTTAATCCAACTTATGTACTTCCTGCATGGCCGTATGAAAAACCGGGCTTTGATAATAATGAAGAACTAAAACCAATAAATGCAAAAGCTGATCCTGACGGAGATATGGATGAAATAAGAGCTTTCCTCGAAAATGATGTAACTGATAAAAAGGCAAAAGTGGTTGATAAACTAAACTTCCAGGATGAAACGGGCGTAAATGCCGAAATGAGTTTTAACCATTTCTTTATTATAAATGTGGATGCGCCTGAAAAACCTATCCAATTAACCAGAGGTTTTTATTCTTTTCATTCTGCTGATTTCACTCCTGATGGCAAACAAATTATTTTATCCGGCGATATTGATTCACTTCAACATCCTGATCGTTCTTTAGAAAATGAAATATTTATCGAAAACACTGATGGAAGTAATCTTAAAGAAATAGTTGGAGAAGAAGGGTTCAGCTATCATTCTCCTGTTGTTTCCCCTTCCGGAAAATGGCTGGCATTTTTATATGGCAAAATTTCTTTTGTAACTATTCCCACCATGGCTATTATGCCGGTTAATGGTTCTGTAAAAGATAAAATTGACATTCCGATTGATCGCAGTAAAGGAAACTTTGTTTGGAGTAAAGATGAAAAATATATTTATTTCAATGCACAGAGCAATGGGGGTGAACCGGTCTACCGTGCAGATATAAAAACAAAAAAAGTAGAACAGCTTTCAGACTATAATAGCGGTATTACAAATTTTGATCTTGTAAACGATAAACTTTTTTTTGTAAAAACAGAAGTGACCGATCCGTTTGATCTGTACCTGGCAGATGCCGATATGAAAAATGAAAAACGCATCAGCGATTTCAATTACAGCTGGGTACAAACGAAACAACTTTCATTTCCTGAAAAAAAAAGCTTTACCAATAACAAAGGAATGACCGTTGAATACTGGATCATGAAACCGATAAACTACGAAGCAGGAAAAAAATATCCATTGTTATTGGAAATTCATGGAGGGCCATCTGCTATGTGGGGACCCGGCGAAACAACTATGTGGCACGAATATCAATTTTTTTGCAGCAAAGGTTATGGTGTGGTGTACTGCAATCCGCGTGGCAGCGGTGGTTATGGGTTAGACTTCTTAAGAGCAAATATCAATGATTGGGGAACGGGACCCACCAGCGATGTGCTTACTGCCTTGGATAAAACTGTGGCTTCAGAAAAATGGTCAGATACTTCTAAGTTAATTGTTACCGGAGGCTCGTATGCGGGTTATCTTGTTGGTTGGATCGTTGGCCACGATCATCGCTTTAAAGCGGCCTGTTCGCAACGCGGTGTGTATGATCTCGCTACTTTCTTTGGAGAAGGAAATGCGTGGCGACTTGTAAAAAATTATTTTGGTGGTTACCCCTGGGAACCGGCTACCAAAGCTATTCTGCAAAGAGAATCACCTATAACATATGTACAAAATATTACCACCCCCTACATTATTTTTCATGGAGAGAGTGATCGCCGCACCGGAACTACACAAGGAGAAATGATGTACCGGAGTTTAAAAGTTTTGGGAAGGCAAGTTGAATATGTAAGGCATCCGGGAGCTACTCATGAAATAACAAGAAGCGGAGATAATCGCCAGCGCATTGATCAAATGCTGAGAACCTACGAGTTTTTTGAGAGATGGATCAACAAAAAATCTTTTTAAGAATTAAATTACATTCAAATAGTTTAGTATGAAGCTGAATAGAAAAATTACCGTAATCATTGGCATTATTGCATTTGTTATAATTGGTATGGCTGCCAGTAAGCCACCGGAAGGTTTTAAAAATCTGAAAGTGCTTCCCAAAAACATTTCTAAAAAACAACTGGATAAGGTGATGGATGAATTTAAAGCTGCCCTGGGTGTAAAATGCAATTTTTGTCATGTGCAATCAAAGGATAATCCCAGAGATTGGAATTTTGCCAGTGATGAAAAACCTGAGAAAAACATTGCCCGCAAAATGATCAAGATGGCAAATAAGATCAATAAAAAATTCTTTCATGGTAAATCAAAATATGGTGATGAAGATGCTGTAATGGAAATACATTGCGTAACTTGTCACCACGGAGATGCCCACCCTGAGATGAAAGATGAAGAAAGAAAGTCCGAACAATAAAAAATAATAACAAGCTTCACCATCCCGTGAAGCTTTTTTGTTTCAGAATATCAACTGAAATGTTTTAAATAAATTACAGTATAATTATTTCAATGGAAAATCAATTTGACTTTGGAATGATCGGCCTTGGCACTATGGGTTGCAATCTCTTACTGAATATGGCCGATAATCATTTTGCAGTGATCGGGTTTGACATCAATTCTGAAAAAGCTACCAATTTTGAAGCATCTGCAAATCCTGGTACAGTAGTAAAAGGAGTATTTGAATTAACTGCATTAGTACAGCAATTAAAAAAACCCAGGAAGATAATGATGCTAGTACCGGCGGGGAAACCAGTTGATGATGTCATTAACAACCTGCTTCCTTTATTGGAAAAAGATGACATTATTATTGATGGTGGAAATTCTCATTTCACCGATACATTAAACCGCATTCACTTTTTGGAGGAAAAGGGAATTCATTTTATGGGCATTGGAATTTCAGGTGGTGAAATGGGAGCAAGAACCGGCCCGAGTATTATGCCCGGTGGCGACGAATCGGCATGGAAACAGGTGAAACTTATCCTGGAAGCAGTATCGGCAAAAGTTAATGGCGAGCCCTGTGTTGCTTACATGGGAAAAAAAGCTGCCGGTCACTACGTAAAAATGGTGCATAATGGAATTGAATATGCAATCATGCAACTGATCAGTGAAGTATATGATATTTTGAAACGGGGAACAGGCTTAAATAATCAAGAGTTACATAACGTTTTCAAAAAATGGAATGAAAGTGAAATGAAATCCTTTTTACTGGAGATCACTTCAGAAATTTTCCAGCATATTGATGCGGATACAGGAAAAGCAATGGTTGATGTTATCCTGGATAAAGCCGGTGCTAAAGGAACTGGGAAATGGACATCGCAAAGTGCAATGGATCTTGCCGTTCCAATTCCTACAATCGACATGGCAGTAGCTATGAGAGATATTTCATTGTACAAAGAAGAAAGAATTTCGGCTGAACAATTATATGGCGGCGACATTTCAAAGAAAATTGCAGACAAAGAAAAGTTTATTCAGCAGCTATATGATGCCTTGTATTTTGCAACAATCATCTCTTACGCCCAGGGTTTTGCATTACTGCATAAAGCTTCCGCTGAACTGAATATGGAAATTCCTTTATCCAATGTGATAAAAATATGGCGGGGTGGTTGCATTATTCGTTCAGCTTTATTAGACAATTTTTATTCCGTATATAAAAAAGATGCCGGCTTGCCGAATATGTTGCTGAACAAAAAAATTGCAAGGCTGTTAAAGAGTAAAGAAAAAAAATTAAGGAACATTCTAAAGCAGGTAAACGCTATGAGACTCCCGGTTGCTGGATTCTCCTCGGCACTTGCTTATTTTGATGCGTATTGCAGCGGTCAATTACCCACTAATCTCATACAGGCACAAAGGGACTTTTTTGGCGCACATATGTATCAGCGGGTTGATAAAGAGGGAATGTTTCATAATGAATGGCAACCGTTGCCTGAGCATAAAAAATAAGAAGTGGGACATAAGCCGTAAAGTTGATTTATCGCCTGGCTGATTAGCGTGTAGTTTCAACGAATCAACCAACAATTAAATAGTATGAAAGGACAAAAAAAATTACCTCCGACAATAATGATCATTTTTGGTGGCAGTGGCGATCTTACAAGTCGAAAACTAATGCCTGCACTTTTCAATCTTTTTATCGATGATTATTTGCCTGATGATTTTGCAGTGGCAGGTATTGGTCGCACAGACTACGGGGGAGATGAAAAATATCGTGAGCATTTATTGGCAAGTGTGAAAGAATTTTCAAGACGGAATAATGGAATTGAAGATAAATGGAAAAAATTTTCTGAAAAAGTTTTTTACCTGGCCGAAGATGTAAAAGATAATAAATCGTTTCAGCAGATAGAAAAATGGATCAATGAAAAAAGCAACGAGTTGCAAAAGCATCCCATCATAATTTATTATATGGCCGTGGCTCCGCAACTGGCTCCTGATATTGCTAAAAAGTTATTCGATCAAAAACTTTGCGTAGATCCGAAATGTACAAGAATAGTTTTTGAAAAACCATTCGGCCACGACCTGGAAAGTGCTCATGAATTGAATCAACTATTGTCGGGCATGTTCGATGAAGAGCAGATCTATCGCATTGATCATTATCTCGGCAAAGAAACGGTGCAGAATATTTTGGCTCTTCGTTTTGCCAATGCCTTGTTTGAACCTATCTGGAACAGCAATTATATTGATCATGTTCAGATCACTGCGGCAGAAACTGTCGGAGTAGAAGATCGTGGCGGATATTACGAACAGGCCGGTGCCTTAAGAGATATGGTTCAAAATCATATTCTGCAGTTGTTGTGCATGGTTGCGATGGAAGCACCTGTCTCATTTGACGCTAACGAAATAAGAAATAAAAAAGTGGATGTGCTGAATGCCATACGAAAATTTAGTACGGAAGATGTACATGCACATGCAGTACGTGGGCAATATTCATCAGGCTGGATGAAAGCAGAAAAAGTTGTAGGCTACCGGCAGGAAAAAAATGTAGACAAAAATTCATCTGTTGAAACTTTTGCTGCGGTAAAATTTTTCATTGATAACTGGCGCTGGCAAAACGTTCCTTTCTACATACGCACAGGGAAATACCTGCCTGAAAAAACTACGCTCATTACTATTGAATTTAAGCCGGCACCTCAATATGCGTTTCCTGAAGAAGCGGCCGATACATGGCGACCAAATCGTTTAACAATCAGCATCCAGCCGGATATGGATATTCGTCTTCGGTTCCAGGCTAAGCGTCCCGGTCCAAGTATGATCCTTAGTCCTGTCGATATGGTATTTAGTTATGCAGAGGCTTATCATGAAGAAGAGCCGGAAGCATATGAAACTTTACTGCAAGATATAATGGAAGGCGATGCAACATTATTCATGCGTGCTGACCAGGTAGAAGCTGCATGGCGTGTCATTACCCCTATTATGGAGGCATGGCAGCATCGCCAGCCTGTTGATTTTCCAAATTATGTTCCAGGCACCTGGGGACCCGAAGATGCTGAAGCGCTTGTAGCAAAATACGGGCATCATTGGTTAACTCTTCCCACTAAGAATGGGTAAGGTTTTTTTGTTACCGGCAAAAGATATCTATTCAACTTTTGTTGTCTGCCTGTCCGGTAGGCAGGGTCGATCTCCTGTATATTCTGTAATTCTATTCATCATGCAACTAAACATTTATAAAAGTATTGAAGAGTTAAATCAGCGGGTAGCTGAATGGATGGCTGATTACATTCATAAAACTTTACAACTGCAGGATCGTTTCACCATTGCACTATCCGGAGGCAACACGCCGAAAAAGCTACACCTGTTGTTAGCATCGGATCAGTTCAAAAATAAAATTGACTGGCCGAGGCTTCATGTCTTTTGGGGTGATGAAAGATATGTTCCGTTCAATGATGAACGAAATAATGCAAAAATGGCATTTGATACATTGCTGAATCATGTAGCCATTCCTAAATCACAAATTCACATTATGCGAACAGACATTGACGCAGAAGCATCAGCAAATGAATATGAAAGCATTTTAAGAAACCATTTTCCGGAAGCAGACAAAGAACTACAAACCACAAACCTGCCTACCGGACAGGCAGGCCATAAACCACAAACCTTCGACCTTGTCCTGCTCGGCCTTGGTGATAATGCACACACACTTTCCTTATTTCCCGGGGAAGAAGTAATTCACGAAAAAAAATGCTGGGTAAGATCAGTTTATGTAAAGGAAATAAATATGCAACGTATCACCTTAACGGCTCCTGTTGTTAATCTTTCAAAATGTATTTCTTTTTTAGTAAGCGGACAAAACAAAGCCGATGCTGTATCACATGTTCTTTTGAATGATTATACTCCCGATCTCTATCCAGCACAGATAATAAAACCCGTAAATGGAGAATTATATTGGTTTTTGGATGAAGCAGCAGCAATGAGAGTGAAGAAATGATTATCGCAAACTCTTCAACCAATCGCTGGTACCTAAATAAATTTTTTGTGCAATCAATTTCTGAAAGTTTGGATTCAGGATTTTTTTCTCATCGCCCCTATTACTTAAAAATCCAACTTCGACCAGGCAATTCGGATATTCAGTAGATCCGCTCAATGAAAAATTGAACGACCCAACGTTTCCCCATTCTTTTAATTTTAATTCTTCCATCCTTTTCAATATAGCCTGCGATAAAGAACGAAATCCAATATACCTGTAATAAGTACTTACTCCTTGTACCGTGTCGCTCTCCGCTGAATTCAAATGAATACTTATCAAAATATCCGGATCTATCTGTCTTAGCATAAGCGTTCGGTCAACCATCGTCAGGTCAGTATCTTTCGTTCTTGTCATGAATGTCTTTACTTTTTGTTCTTTCAAATATTTTTCCAATTGTTTTGCAATTTTTAATGTGTATTCTTTTTCAACTATGTGCGATACCACACCACTTGTACCGAGATTGCTGCCACCGTGCCCGGCATCAATAGCTACCAGCAAATTTTGGGGCGTTAATATTTTAGGTTGTCTTTTTACACGAATAACAAGTTTTGTGCTGTCATAATAAATAAAATAACCCCAATGTTGCCGATGCTTTAATTCAATAACCACACGGAATACATCATCTTCAATTTGTTCATAGTAAGCATTCCTGATTTCTTTTACTGTAGAAAGTTGCGTGATCCAGTTTGTATTGCTGGTAATTCCAAAAATATCAACAATAATTCTTGAAGGATCTATTTCCTGCACACTGCGATAAGGTAATCGTTCATCCAGCAATACAGTTACGTAATCATACTTATCATCACCATAAATTTTCCAGCTGCCGGTTAAATAGTAAGGAGGTATACGAAAAGTACTATCCAATTTGAAATTTGTTTTTGGCAGCCAGCTAAAATGATAGTTTGATAATTGCAATTTATAATCATCTTTCACACTGTCCGTCACTTTCACCAGGATATTGCTGTCAAGGTAAGTCATCTTTGCACCGCCAAGCCTGTCTTCTCCCAACCCATATTTAAGAAAAGGCAATGGGCCGGTTGTTCTGCCAATCAGAAATGAATGTTGTGCTTCAACAATTAAGGATAAGAGCATCATGAAAAAAACAATGACTTTCTTCATAATCGAAAGATAACATAAAAACACTTGAACAGGCAAACCGTAGATTTACCAACCCCCCTGCGATTTTCCTGAATTTATCCAGAAAAACGTTTGCGTATACACTATGTCATTTTTTTGTAACGTTATAACCGTTAAATACCGTAGTGGCTATTCCTTATCCTAAGTAAAACCTTTCAACCATGAATTTGAATTCCGCAATTGGGATAATATCATCGATTGCTCTAATTATACCAGTTATTCTCATTCTTGCTCTGAGATTATTTACAAACAAAAGTTTTCTTGCCTTAGCCATATATTATTTAATTGTAAGTGTACAGAACTTAATGACACAAAATGTAATTATTACTCCAAAGTGGTTTTATAATTCGCTTGGTATCATTAATAATTTTTTGGACGCCCCTTTAATGTTAATCTTTCTTGTTTTTTTCAGTGTTTCTGCATTAATGACCAAACGAATTACGGCCTCCATATTTATTTTTCTTGGTTTTGAAGCTATCATATTAATCTTTTATGGTTTTACAGTAAAATCTGTAAGAATAATATTGGGTCCTGACATTGCAATCGTATTGACTCTCAGTTTTATTTTTTTTCTCAGGAACGTTCGCCTGGCTATTACCAATTCAAAAAGTTTAGGGAAAGCAATCATGGTATCTTCCGTTTTACTTTCCTATACCATCTTCAGCGTGGTATATATTTTTTATTACCTCATAAAAAATGCCCAGTATAAAGATGATGCCTATTTGATATATTACCTGGTAACAATCCTCTCAGCCTTTATAATGTCAATAGGTATTTTAATCGAAAATAAAAGAATAAAAAAACTGGGTGAATTAAAACATACACGCAAGGAGTTAGCCACCATTTATGGAGAAAAAAAAGTGGCTGCCTTGAATAAAGACAGCCGCTTTCTAAGCATTATTTAATATTTAATAACAATATTTATTTTCTTCTATCATTTTATCTGCGATTCTCCTTCTTGCTTCTTTTGCATTAAAGGGTTCGGCTTTTGTAAAACGTTTTAGTCCCATTAGTATCATTCTTTGCTCATCACCATCAGCAAATGCATTGATAGCATCTTTCCCGCTTTTATTTACTTTGTCTGCTGCGTCATATAAATAAGTTTTCATTATATCAAGATAAAGTTGGCTCTGACCCTCACCCCGCTTATCTGCAATTTTCATCACTCTTAGTAACACACTTTCTGCATTAAAAATTTCAATCGCCATATCCGAAATATTCATGAGTACTTCCTGTTCTTTATCAATTTTCATCATCAGTTTTTGTACGGCTGCCCCCGCTGTCATCAATATTGCCTTTTTAAGATTGGTTATTAGTTTTTTCTCCTTCGCAAATGAAGAATCATCTTCAGTTCCAAAATCAGGAATACTCATCAATTCTTTTTGTACTTCCATAGCCGGTCCCATCAGGTTCAACCTTCCCTGCATAGCCCTTTTTAATGTCATATCCAGCATTAATAAACGATTGATCTCATTTGTTCCTTCATAAATTCTATTGATCCGACTATCACGATAAGCTCTCGATATCCCATATTCAGCGCTAAAACCGTTGCCACCATGAATTTGCACACCTTCATCTACTACAAAATCCAAAACTTCGCTGCCGTACACTTTTAAAGCGGCACATTCAATAGCATATTCTTCAGCAGCCCCCAATAAAGCTTCATTAAATGGTTTTCCTGAATCAAGTAACTCTTTTTCTTTTTCATCTATCCAATTGGCTGTTCTATACAATGCGCTCTCAGCTACAAAAACTTTTATTGCCATTTCTCCCAGCTTATGTTTGATGGCACCAAAATTTGAAATAGGTTGTTTGAATTGTTCTCTTGTTATTGCATACTGTACAGAAGTAGTGAGTGCTCTTCTTGCGCCACCTACTGCTGCTGCACATAATTTTAATCTGCCAATATTTAAAATATTAAAAGCAATCTTATGGCCCTTACCAATTTCACCCAGCACATTTTCCACAGGCACTTTACAATCCTGGAAGTATAATTGAACAGTGGATGAACCCTTGATACCCATTTTATGTTCCTCCGGCCCCTGGGTAAATCCTTCGGTTCCGCGTTCTATAATAAAGCCCGTGAATTTATCTCCATCTACTTTTGCAAATACAGTGTATACATCAGCAAAACCACCGTTTGTGATCCAGCATTTCTGACCGTTAAGTAAATAATATTTTCCATCTGCGCTCAGCTTCGCTGTTGTTCTTGCACCTAATGCATCACTGCCGCTGTTGGGTTCAGTTAAACCATAAGCGCCAATCCATTCGCCACTGATCAATTTCGGAATATATTTTTGCTTTTGCTCCGGAGTGCCAAAGTATAAAATAGGTAATGTACCAATTCCGGTATGCGCCGCTATCGCTACAGAAAAGGAATGACCTGCACCGAGATATTCGTTTACGATAGTAGATGTCACAAAATCTTTTCCTAATCCGCCATATTCCTCGGGAAAAGAAACAGAAAGCAAACCTTGTTCCCCCGTTTTTTGCACCAACGATCTCATCAGGCCCGGCTCAAGTGCATCAATTCTGTCGAGGATCGGAATAACTTCTGTTTCGAGAAATTGATTACACATATCACGTATCATCATTTGTTCCTCTGAAAAATCTTCCGGAGTAAATGTGTCAAATGCTGATGATTCTTTCATCAACCATTCACCGCCTTTTAGCACGGTTTTATTTTTTATATCGGTACTCATATTATAGGTTTAAAAATTTATTAGTCTTAATCCGGGTCCTATTTTAAATTATCGTATACTATTTGTAATACCTGTTTGCAGATCTCAATTTGTTCGGTGGGTACAGTTTTCAATGCTTCATTTAAGGTTTCTTCTGCTAATACCATAGATTGTTCTTCTAATTTCTGTCCCTGGCGTGTAAGATAAATCCTGTTAATCCTCCTGTCGTTATCAGCGGCTACACGTTTTACTAAATTTAATTTTTCAAGATTATCAACAAGCCTGGTAATGCTTGGTTTATCACGAAATGTAGCATTGCATAGTTCCTGCTGGCTCAACCCTTCCTTTTTCCATAATTGGTACAAAACGCTCCACTGTTCAATAGTCAAATTCAATCCGCAAGTATTAAATTTCTTTTGTAAACGGCGGGCAATAGCAATAGACGCCTTACCGGTAATAAAGCTGTATAATTCGCCTTTTCTAAATTGGTTGTTTGGCATATAGTTGTTTATACAACTATTCAAAACTAACTATAATTTTTGATAAAATATATCGCCCTTCGTAAAAAAATTTTCTCTTTATCTCCACCCCGGCCCGTTGGTATACAATGATTAGTTTTGTCTAAACGCATGGTTACTCTTTATATATCACTGGTTCTTTTTGCAGCCTATGCAATTCTTATCATTTATTATTGGCTAAGCTGGAAATCAATCCCTGAGTTTTTTTTAAAGCCAATAACTCATTCTACAAAAGTTTCCGTTATCATTCCCGCCCGGAATGAAGAAAAAAATATTGGCAATCTCCTTGATGCGCTGCAGAAACAAACTTATCCTTTAAGCCTACTGGAAATAATCGTGATAAACGACCACTCGTCAGACAATACTGTTGGGGTTGTCAAAAAATTTCCGAATGCAGTTTTAAAAAATTTAGATGACGACTCTAAGAACTCTTACAAAAAGAGAGCAATTGAACAAGGAATACGGGCCGCTTCAGGCAAATTAATAATTACAACAGATGCAGATTGTATTCCTGCACCAGCCTGGCTTGAAACAATGGTTTCATTTTATGAAGAAAAAAAATCTGTATTTATGGCTGCCCCGGTGATCCTTCAAACAAATTCTTCTGTTCTGCAGATATTTCAATCGCTTGATCTTTTAGTACTGCAGGGAATTACAGGTGCATCAGTTTATAAAAAAATCCATTCAATGTGCAACGGAGCCAACCTGGCTTATGAGAAAAAAGCTTTCGAGGCGGTAAATGGTTTTGAAGGGATTGATCACATTGCTTCCGGTGATGATATGCTGCTCATGCATAAAATTCAAAAGAAATTTCCGGGAAAAGCTCATTACATGAAATCAAAAGATGCAATTGTATCAACACAACCGATGAAGACATGGAAAGAATTTTTCAATCAACGCATCCGATGGGCGAGTAAAGCAAGATTCTACGATGATAAAAGAATTTTTGTCGTATTGCTGCTTGTTTATTTTTTTAATCTTTCATTTTTAGTTTTATTAGTCGCAGGATTCTGGTTACCTGTCCTATGGTTATATCTCCTTGGTCTTTGGGCTGCAAAAACAATTATTGAATTTCCTTTTGTCCATTCAGTTGCTAAATATTTCCATCATCAATCCTTACTAAAATATTTTTTTCTTTTCCAGCCTTTGCACATCGCCTATACCATCATTGCAGGATGGTTAGGACAATTTCAAAAATATGAATGGAAAGGAAGAAGAGTAAAATAGCTGATCATTGATTACAGGCTTGCCTGTAAAAATTGTTTTCATTTCATCACCGGCAAACGTAAAGCAATAACATTTTCTTATCTTCCATTCATGACCTCAAATTCTTACTCTTTTTCGCGAGCTGCATGGCGCAGGTTAAAGAAAAATAAAGGAGCAATGTTTGGTTTGGTCGTGATCATTCTATTTATCTTGCTTGCCATTTTTGCCTATTACATTTCTCCCGACACTTCACCCAATGCAAACCGGATGATACTTGAAATAGGAAGATTAAGTCCGGGTCATCATCAAACCTTTCTTAAGGTTAAAAAAGAAAAAAATATTTCAAATCCTCACTTACTTACCCGGCTTATTTTTGGGAAAGAAGATAAGTATTATTATGTCCCTATCGTGAGTTATGAAATAAAAAAGGACAGCATTATTGTACAAAAATTTATTGACCAGGGCATCAGCGAACGACAGCTATATCCTAAATCAAACGTTGCCGAAAAGAATCCTATTGTTATCAAAAAATTTCTGCTGGGCACAGATAGTTATGGTCGTGATGTACTTAGCAGGTTAATTGTTGGAGTAAGAATCAGTTTGAGTGTTGGCCTCATCACCGTAATAATTTCTCTTACCATTGGTTTACTGCTTGGTTCACTTGCCGGTTATTTTGGCGGAAGAACAGACGATATCATCATGTGGTTCATGAACATTATCTGGAGTATTCCCACTTTATTACTTGTATTTGCCATCACACTTGTGTTGGGAAAAGGTTTCTGGCAGGTATTTATTGCCGTAGGGTTAACAATGTGGGTAAATGTGGCAAGGCTTGTTCGCGGGCAGGTACTGAGTGCAAGGGAGCTTGAGTACGTAGAAGCCACAAGAGCACTTGGTTTTTCTCACACACGAACAATTATTCATCATATTCTTCCCAATATTATTGGCCCCGTGATGGTAATTGCTGCTTCAAACTTTGCATCGGCCATCGTTATTGAAGCGGGTCTTAGTTTTTTGGGGGTAGGTGTTCAGCCGCCGCAACCAAGCTGGGGCCTGATGATAAAAGAGAACTATAATTTTATCCTGACACAAAACCCCATGCTGGCAATAGCACCCGGCTTTGCCATTATGTTATTGACACTGTCTTTTAATTTGCTTGGGAATGGTCTCAGAGACGCTTTGAATGTAAAAGGAAAAATCTCTTAAGAAAAATTATTTTATGCAGCCGGCTGCATTACCACTATGATGCGACAATTGCGACGCTCCGTTAGGGGTTCAGTAATTCTGCTCAGCAATTAAGAATTCACTTGTTTTATTTCATCTCTTGTATTTATATCAATAGTGACGAGAGTCGCAAGGCACAAAAAAAACAAACTACCCACTTTATCAGTTTCAATTAAATCACTCAAAAAGTTGACGGTAAGGATCATCGTCACTATTACACCGCACGTTATAGCCACCGTTTTATAAAATTTATCCCCGATCCGGTAATAAAGTTTCTCAGAATAAAATAATAAAGCCCCCGCAAGTAACAGAGTAAATAATAAACCAGGCAAACCTTGTTCAATAGCAGTAAGTAAAAAATAATTATGAACCGTTGAATGGTCCTTGTTGTCGCTAACCCATGTTCTAAATGCAGGAATAGTATATGGTTTATAATTATTATAAAACGTATTAGGCCCATACCCGGTAAGCCAGTTATCTTTTATCATCCTCACCCCGGCGATCCACCTGTTAAATCTTTCTGCGGTAGAAACATCTTTTAATTTATAAGTAGCAATAAGATGTTCTTCAAAATTTTTATGAAAAATAGTTGTCCGGTAATCATTGGCATAATCCAGGTAACGATCGTTTCTGCTTATCCAAAATGCTGAAGCGAGAATCACTATTACGCCAATGATAAATGCAAATAACAGTTTTTGATTCCTGATTAGCCAGTAGGAAAGCAATCCGATTATTAATGCCAACCAGGCTCCTCTCGAATATGAAAAAAATAAGGCAGTCGAAACAATGATCAATGCGAAGAAAGTAAACGGCTGCAATTTTTTATTTAAATAATAAGCCGCAATCAAAACAGGTACGGCGCACACAAGCATTGCGGAATAATTCACATGGTTCCGAAAAAACGGGCTAACAGTCTCATTTATATTCGCAAATTTGAATCCATAAATTGAATGTCTGTAAAGTATGATAACAACTATGATTAATATTGAAACCAGGAATGTGAGGCCCGCAGTTTGAATAGATATTCTGTTTTTAAAAATTAGTAGGGGAGCAAATACAAATGCGGTTATATACCAGCTCTTGGCCAAAAGAAATTTGAATGACACCAGCCAGTCAGACGAAAAAATAACTGTAACAATTGCCCATCCCAAATAAAACAACAATAAAATAACTAATGGATGCCTCCATTTTACTGATCTCTCTCCAGGTTGAAAAAAAAATCGTGCAATGAATAAAACAGATACCAGCCACATCAATGGCTCGTCCGGCAGATCAGTGCCCAGGGAAGAATTAAAATTAAATTCAACAGACCAGGGCAAAGAGAAAATAAGAAGAAAAAAAACAAAGGGAAATTGCTGCCATGAAAAATAAAAAAATAATATTCCGAATGGAATAACTGCTATCCAGTACAATGAGGTAGCAGCTGCTGCTGAAATAAACAACAAAAAAATTCCCGCTAAAAAAATAAAATAAAAGTTAGACCTGTATGACTGATCTTTTATCATTTTGCCATCATTCTCTTTCTTTCTAAAACCAATACGATCAGCAAAGCGAAAAAGAAGCTCAAAACCATAGCCGCAACGATTACCAGTAAGCGTTTGGGGTTATCTGCTTTAAGAGGAGGAGTTGCCCTTTCAATTATGATCAAAGCCTGTGGTTTTGCATCTACCATTAATTTATATTGATCCGATAGTCTTCCATATTCCTGCATCTGCTGAAGCAGGGAAGCCTTTTGAATATTTAAAAAATCTGTTGTAGCTGCATCATTTGTATGCTGCAATGAATCCAATATTTTTTGATACTCCATTTTCTTTTCTGCATATTCTCCATTGATCTTTGAAAGCATCGTTGCATTATTTGTTGTTTGAACGTCCTGGTGTATTTGTTGCAGTTTTTCCATAACAGCATTTGCCAGGTTAGCGGCAATTTTTTTGTCTGTGTCCCAAACTTTTACCTGTAATTCCCCATAGCCAGTTTTTATAACCCTGGTTCTATTTTTAAGAAAGTAAGCAGCTTTTTGAAGGGATACAGTATCCTCTTTGATATGATAATGTTCAGCGAGATCGAATTGTTTAGTCACTGCTTTATAAACAGTGTCAAGCCTGGCAGTTCCAAGAATTATGTCCAGGTCATCCGGTGAGCCAAGCGCAGAATATAAACCCTGCAGATTTTGACTAAACACTCCTGTTTTATCCGCAGCATATGAAGGAGAGGGTAATGCCGTTGCAACACCTAAATATTTCTTAGGAATTAAAAAAACAATGATTGTAGTTGCAATGGCCGTAATAAATATTAATAACAACATTTGTTTTTTCCATCGAAAAAGAATATCAAATAAATCAGGCATTATTTTGTTTTTATAATTGAAGCTATTGTTTTTTTATAAAAGTTAACCAGTTATTCAGCGAGATCATTTTGCTAATCCACATAATGCTAATCGTTACGAGAGCAGCTATCGGCAATAAAAATAAATTATTGATTGAGGTTTGCATTAAAGCATATAAAATTCCGCAAATAATTAAACCATTTAACAAATAAAAAACCAGAGATTTAACTTCGATAGCGGTTTTGAATTTTTTATGCACAAAAATCATAGTGGAAATTCCCAAAGAAATCTGACTGCATAATGCGGAAATACAGCATCCGAAAGCACCGTACTTTGGAATCAACAAAAGATTCATCAGTATATTAATAACTACAGCTACAAAATTCAAATAACAAAAAGTAACTACACTTCCTGTAGCGGTCATTATTGTTCCATATACCTGTGTAAAAGCATACCCGATTAAAGCAGGTAAACACCATTGTAAAATTTGAATACCATATTCATCGTTGCGATGGTAAAGAATTTTTTGTAACCAGGAAGCCATCATTAGCGCAACAGCAGAAACGGTTATAGCAAACATCAACTGCATATGGCGGGTTTGTAAAATTGTTTCCTGCAAAGGTCTGTTTTCACTCCACAGCCTTGCCAAAAAAGGGAGAAAAAATGAAGCAATAAGATATCCGATCATATTTGATGCATCAAGCAGCCGGTAAGCCGCTGCATAGATACCAGCCTCATGTGCTCCATTACTATGCAGTCGTTCCAATAAAAAACCGTCCAGCCGGTTGTGAACAGACATCAGGAAAATAATAAAAGCAAAGGGTAATACAGACAGAAGAACAGAACGATTCAAAAACTTAAAGGACGGTTTCCTGACAAAAATCCGCCTGGATAATAAAATAATTATTACAGCAATGATTGCAACCGATGTAGAAATAATTTGAGCTGTTAAGAATTTTTGAATATTTATTGATCCGAACACAGCAGGTAAAAAAATAAATGCGCCACAAACTAAGATCATCAATGTTTTGTCGAGTACAGATAAAAAAGCATCTGTTTTAAACCACTGGTTAGCCGTAATTACATTCCGAAGAAACAAAAATAAAAAAGTCAGAAACTGGATAACAATAACCCCGAACAGGATGTCCCAGCGTTTTACTCCGGATAATTTAGCAACTGTTGTAATAATAATTATATAAATAATAAAAAAAATAAACTTTAATAACAAAAAGGTTCCAAGCTGTTGCTGGAATTCAATTTTTTTAGCAGCTAACTCCCGGTTGATAAAGCTGTTTAGCCCCCAATCAAGTAAAAATCCAAAAACGATGGAAAGGTTTAACAGGGAAAAATAAATTCCATATTCAGCAACTCCCGTAATATTTTGGACCTGTCGGTCGATACCAAAAATCCAAAGGGGTTTAATAACAACATTCAGCACAATAAGCAGCAGTAATGAAGAATAAAATTTTGAATGGCTCATTAAGGAAGGCAAGTAGTGAATGATGATTGGTGAGTAAGATAAATTGGGAAAAGGGCAATTGAGAAATTTTTTAATTGCATTTTCCCTGTTTCCCAATTCCAAAATTTTAAAATAAACCGAATAGAAGCTTGTAGCATAAAAATTAATTCAAAACTTTAGCGTTCCGGCTAAAACTTTCTTCGAGTGAAATAAAAGTTTCCGTTCTTTCAATTCCTTTTATTTTCTGTAGCTGATCGTGAAGAACATATCTTAATTGCGAGATGTCTTTGCAAACCACTTCTGCAAACATGCTGTAATTACCCGTGGTGTAATTCAGACGAACGATCTCGGGAATTTTTTGCAGCTCTTTTTCTACTGAATCATACAAGGAACTTTTTTCAAGATAAATGCCGATGAAAGCAATCACATCATGTCCCAACTGCTTAAGATCTACATTGAGTTTTGTACCTTTAACTATACCAGCCTCCTGCAGTTTTTTGATACGAACATGGATAGTACCACCGGAGACAAATAATTTTTTTCCCAGCTCGGCGTAAGATATTTCTGCATTTTCCATCATGTGGTGAATGATCTGCAGGTCGAGTTTGTCAAGATTTAATTTAGCAGCCATTTTATACTTTGATTTTTAAAATTATTTAATTAAAAAACAAATATTTGAATAATATCTATAATTTCAAAATATTTATTAAATAATTTGGAATAAAGCGGCTTATTTTATTAATTTTATTCTATCAGTTCTTTACACATCCCGATAATTATCGGGAGATAAATACTGTGGGGTGATGAAACCTTTGGCAGACATGCCCTCTCGTCTCGGGGGTGGGGACAACAGAACAAACGAAAAGTAGAGCCGACGTTATTCCGGTAAGGCCGACCAGGGTTGACCACTAAACTTTGCTTTTTGGCTAACTGCCCCGTGGAGGTTCGAATCCTCCCCCTACAGCGAATAGTTTTCTCATTGCTTGTAATCGCCTTCGGTGTATACCGGAGGCTTTCTTATTTGATCCCTCAATAAGTGCAATCTTCGCACGATTAGCTGATTCTTTTATTTTTGTTTTTAGATGGCCCACAAAAAACTAATACGGTTTGCAGAATTAGAAACCTTTTCCAATGTATTGCAGTTTCCAAAAAATATTAAAGGGAAATGGAATGAATTCTTTAATAACAAAAATCCTGTAGTTCTGGAATTAGCATGTGGCAAAGGAGAATATGCAGTGGGAATGGGAATGTTTTATCCTTATAAAAACTTCATTGGAGTAGATGTAAAAGGCAACCGTATTTGGGTGGGTGCCAAGAAAGCACTTGAACTCAATTTGAATAACGTAGTGTTTTTGAGAACTCAAATTGATCAGATAAATGAATATTTTTTAAAAGATGAAGTGAATGAAATCTGGATCACTTTTCCTGATCCCCAGTTGAGAAAATCAAAAGCAAAAAAACGTTTAACTCATCCGAAATTTCTGCGTCTCTACCAGCAATTTCTTATTCCCGGCAGTTATATTCATTTGAAAACTGATAGTCCGGATCTTTATAAATTTACAAAGACGGTTATTGAAATGTATGATTGTGCCCTTCATACAGATTACAGGGATCTATACCGGCAGCAATACATTGGTGAAGAATTAAAAATTAAAACACATTATGAATCACTTGATATCGCCGCAAGTAATCGAATTCATTATCTGTGTTTCTCATTACCCCAAAAATTACCTGAGAAAGAAAGAGATGATGAGCTAAAACAAATTTTAAAGCATGAAGGAGAATGAATTAATTGAAGGCGTACACTATTATATCAATGAAGAAGGATTTATTGTATTAACTGAGCAATATCATAAAGAAAAAGGATATTGTTGCGGCATGGGCTGCCTGCATTGCCCTTATAAGTATGAAAATGTACCGGAACCAAAACGAACAGCTCTTTTAAATCAAAAAATTAATAGCGATAGATAACTTTAAAGCATGCCTGCAAATAAGAAGACCGCACAGAAATTAAAATCAATAAAACCATCCGGTAAAAAAGATGAAAACTTTTTTGAACTGGTATATGAAGTGGCAAGACAAATACCCAAGGGAAGGGTAACATCATACGGTGCCATTGCAAAATGTCTTGGCACTAAAATGTCAGCCCGAATGGTGGGATGGGCCATGAACGGATCAGGAAAAATAAAACCGAAAGTTCCTGCACATCGTGTGGTAAACAGGAACGGAATGTTAAGCGGCAAACATCATTTCGACACGCCGGATCAAATGGAGATGCTTTTAAAAAAAGAAGGAGTGAAAGTGAAGAATGATGTAATTATTGATTTTGAAAAAAAATTTTGGGACCCGGCGAAAGAATTAGGCTTTTTAAAAAAAACCCCCACTCGATAGCAGGAGTTTTCATAAGGAAGCTTTGGTCTTAGGATATAGGTTTTTAGTTTTTCATAAAGTTAACAACGGCTCCGGGGTCTAATTATATACAGATTGCCTTTCCAAAAAATCAGTAATAGCAGATTTTTCTCTTTCTAAAGGAAAATTTTGAGTTCCCAATACAAGATCTACAACTGAATGAATCAACGGAAATTGCTGCTTTACATGTTCGGATATTATTAGTAATGCCTCTTTAGATTTTTCCTCATTTAATCCCGTACGGTTAGAAATCTTTTCAATCAAATTTTGCATAGTGTATGGTTTATTCGTTTATAAAGCATAAACTTATACTTCAAAATTTCTTTGTCTAATGATAGTTATCAATCCTGAAAATGATTATGCTCAGCTATTGAGGTTGCAAACATAGAAAACAAAAACAGTTTTATTTCGGCGAATCCGCTGTAATGCAGGTCAGGTAAAGGTTGCAGAGAGAAAAAGTAAATTTACCCAGAAGAATCACTATATTATCAATGCCATTCATTTATTTTTCAGCGGAAGGAGTTTTCCTGAATGTCAACTAAAGAGAGTGACCATTTCTACATGATAAGCGATCCGGAAGAAAACTTTTTTCAATTAACTATAATACGGGCTAATCATTACATAAACTATTACACCTGTTACAGCCACATAAAACCAAATTGGCCAGGTGATTCTTACTAATTTTTTATGTTTATCAAATTCACCGATCAAAGCCCGGTAAGCAGTAAAAAGAATAAATGGCAAAACAATCCCCGCAAGAGGAATATGAGTACCCAGTATAACATAATAAATAAATCTTGCTGAGCCTGCATCTGCTTTTTCTGTTGCACTTAATATTCCGTCATGATTTACATCTCCAAACCGTGCTTCGCCTGCAAATAAATGATGACAGATATAACTCATTAAAAATAAAATGGACAGAGACATCGCAGTAAGCATGATCCGTTTGTGCAAAAAATATTTTTTATTTTTTACCGCAATCAATCCGCATAATAGCAATATTGCTACGATTGAATTAATAAAAGCATTTGCTTTTGCGAAAATATGTACATCGAATCCAAGGTTAGTGTGAATTGTTAACCGACTCAGCGCTGATACTGCCACAAAAACTACAACAGAAAATATAATAATTAAAACTGAAGCCTTTCTATCATTCTTTTTCCAGGTGGCGGGTAGCATGGCTTAGTGTTGTGCAAATTTTTTTCTGTACAAAAACAAAAATAGCCCTACAATTAAAAAGGTGACCAGCATTGAAACTGTTATGATTGTAAACTGACCTTCTAGGAAACCTTTACTTCCTGGTTTTTTTTCCAACGAAAGCAATACGATATCTTCAGACAAATGAGCAAGATCGGTAGAATCAAGACCATGGTAAAGAACAGGGTTTCCAAATTTATCTCTCCTGGCTCTTACAACACCATTTTTATCCAGCAACACAAACATGTCAGTGTGAGGAAACGTTGAATCAATATTGGGGTCCTGCACACCCAAATGCATATCTTTCATTGAAAGATCATAAATAGTTTTTTTATCGCCTGTAAGTAACCACCAGTTTGAAGGATCGGCCTGGAAACGATCGGCCCATTTTTTTAAGGCCGCAACAGAATCGTTTTCCGGATCAATACTGAATGAAACAAATTGAACCAATTGAGTTGTTTTACCATCTATGTCTACCGCTTTTTTAATTGAATTTTGCAGTCGTTTCATATTCCTGGTTGTGTACGGACAAATGGAAGTACAATGAGTGAAAAAGAAATCCGCTACAACAATTCTTTGATTTGAATCTGTAAGATCTTTAAAAGAAACCGTTTGTCCCAACTGGTTGGTTAAATGAAAATCGGAAAGGTGATGCCAAAAGGTATCATTTACCCGTTTACCATTTTTAATAACAGAACTTACACTATCATAAAAAACAGGTTTAGGTACGGTAGCCTTAGGAAGAGAATCTACATAAAGAAAAGCACCTAAGGGCACAATCAGTGCAATAATGATTGCATATAAAGCTCGTTTGTTCAAATTAGTTTTAATTTAAAAGAAAACCACCGCAAAGGTGCGATGGTTTTGACTGCTTAAAGTAAATTTTCTGTAAAAATTATTCCTTAGCTCCAAATTTTTCTGGTTTTGTCTCTTTTTCCAGTTTCTGTTTTTCTAAACCTTGCTCTTTATAGTATCTGTCATACTTATTCCTGAGATTGTTATATGAACTGCCATCATAGATAAATGCAATAATGAACCAGATAAATAAAGTGAGCGGCACCACAATCGTCATTATCATATTACGAATCTCATCGCCCAAATGCATGAAAACGGACACGATATAATAAGCCTTTGCCAATGATAAAATAATAATTACACCTTTTATCAGATGCATTCTTAAACCTTCGGGCAAATCAAGGGAATATAATGTCAAACCAAGGCTTAACTCAATGATAGTAATAATAAGCAGTATCCAGAATACTTTCCATATTCGTTTGGTACTATCGGATGGTTCATGATGAATAGTAACTTCAGCTGATACGTTTGCATGCTCCATTTTCTAAATTCATTTATTTTTTAAAAAAATTAAATCAAATAAAAACAAAGAAAAACAAATACCCAAACCAAATCAACGAAATGCCAGTATAATCCTGCTTTTTCAATCATCAGGTAATGACCTCTCCTTTCAAATACTCCTGTTTGTGCCATAATAAGCATAATAGTATTTATCACTACTCCTGAAAAAACATGGAAGCCATGAAAACCTGTGATCCCAAAAAAATATCCTCCAAAAGCAACGGGACCAGGCGTTGTCACAGGGTGACCATTATGTATTAATCCTAGGACTTCAGGGCCCCAGGGATTATGTCGCATAGTTTGTCCCCATTCTTCAATTTTACCATTTACCAAAACAGGATGCGCTCCTGTGATAAGGTGATGCCACTCCCATGCCTGACATGATAAAAAACATAAGCCTCCCACAATTGTCCAGGCAAGCCATTTTACTACGCCCTGTTTGTTGCCATGATGTCCTTCATGCACGGCTAATACCATCGTTACCGAACTCATGATAAGGATAAACGTCATTAAACTTACAAATGCAAGAGGCAGGTTAGCATGACCGGTACCGGGGAATGCACTAAAAACCGCACCCGGATTTGGCCAATAATTCTGGCTAAACCGAATACTGCCATACGAAATTAAAAATGCACCAAAGGTGAAAGAATCACTCATCAAAAAATACCACATCATTAACTTACCATATTCAACATTAAACGGGCTTTTACCTCCGCTCCACCATTTTGTTTGATGCTGATGACTAATTGCCGATGTCGCCATGTTTATGTTTAAATTTTATTTTTGCCGACTTATAAAATTATCAAACCTTGTCACTTTTCATAGTATCCTTTTATTAATATTGTTTATCCCATCAAAATAAAGAATACAAGTAAATAAATCCAAAGAATGTCTACAAAATGCCAGTATGTCGCCATCATTTCTACCGGCACACTGCTAAATAATTTTACTCTCCCTGCAAACGCTTTAATAAGCATTATTAGTAACGCAGTCACTCCCCCCAGCACGTGCACCGCATGAAGACCTGCAATTACATAGAGAAACTGACCGCCTCCGGAAGAACCTTTGAATTGAATTCCGCTATCCCATAACTGCCGGAAACCAAGCCATTGCAAAATCACAAAGGTCACTCCGAGTAAAAATGTTGCCGCAATAAGGATGCGGTAATAATTCATTTCTCTTTGCTTAAAAGATCTTAATGCCATTTGCATTACCAGGCTGCTCAACAAAATTGTCCCGGTAGAATACCAGAAAATTTTTGGCATCTCAATAGACTGCCAGCCAACCTGATTACTTTTTACAATGTATGCACTGGTTAACCCGGCAAACATCATAATGATACTTCCAATGGCCACCCACAAAGTAAATTTGTGAGGATGAATTCTTTTTTTCTGTTCTGTTTGTTCAACCACTATGTCCATCACACTTTATATTTTCAAAAAAAACTTAAACTACTTTATCAGCTAACAATGCCAGCAAAACAATTGGTAAATAAATATAGCTGCCAAACATTACTTTCCTGGCACTCGGCACATTCATATTCCTATATAATTCAATGCATCTCCACACCATAAATGCATTTGCAATTGAAACAATAACAAGACTTACTATTCCGGTCATTCCAATAAAATAGGGAATTACACCGACAGGTATAAGTAATAAGGAATAAATAATTGTTTGTATCGCAGTATATTTGGTGGGTCCTGATTCATTGGGTAATAATTTAAATCCTGCCTTCGCATAGTCATTATGTGCGATCCAGGCTATAGCCCAAAAATGAGGGAATTGCCACATAAATTGTAATAAAAATAAAACCCATCCACCTTCTGACAAAGCATCATTGCCGGCCGCCCAGCCAATGAGGCAGGGTAATGCACCCGGCACAGCACCTACAATTACAGAAACAGCACTTACTTTTTTCAGTGGTGTATAAATAAATGCATACAAAAACAAACTAAGTAAAGCTATGCTCGCGGACAACCAATTAAAATAATTTCCAAGGATAAAAATTCCCAATGTACCGGTGATAATTGCAAATAGCCATCCTTCTGCTTCTGCCATTCTTCCTGCAGCTATGGGTCGCTTTGCAGTACGTTTCATTACAGCGTCAGTATCTTTTTCTACAACCTGGTTTATTGCATTGGCGCTTCCTGTTACTAATAATCCGGCAATGAAAAACAATACAATCATTTTCCAGTCATACGCAACAATTTTAGGTGCCAGTAAATAGCTGATTAAGCTACTAAATACCACCATAATACTAAGAGAAGGTTTAGTAAGCTGAAAATAGTCTTTCAGCTTACTTATCAAAATCCGTTCACTCTTGTATGTCTCAATAGCTATAATATCTTTCATAATTTTTCACTCACTTAGTGATGACTCTCATCTTTACCAATTGGTTCAGTTTGCGGAATAAATTCCCTTCCGTCTTTTCCATAATCATATGCCCAACGGTGTACTTCCGGAATTTCGCCTGTCCAGTTTCCATGACCAGGACGAATTGGTGTTGTCCATTCAAGAGTGTTTGCTCCCCATGGATTTTGATGCCTGACTTTCCTTCCTTTAAAAACTGAATAGAAGAAATTAAATATAAACATCAGCTGCACCGCAAATACTATGATAGAAACAATTGTGATCATTTTTTCAAGATCACCAAATTTGTTGAAGTTATGCCAACTACTGAGATCGAGATAACGGCGGGGCACGCCGGCCAAACCTTCATAATGCATCGGCCAGAATATTAAATATGAGCCGATAATTGTCACCCAGAAATGAATAAACCCGAGTGTACTATTAAGATAACGGCCAAACATTTTCGGGAACCAATGATAAACACCTGCAAACATTCCAAAGAAAGATGCCACCCCCATCACAATATGAAAATGAGCTACTACAAATTTTGTATCGTGCAAATGAATATCAATTGTTGAATTACCGAGAAAGATGCCGGTTAATCCTCCTGAAATAAACAAGCTAACAAAACCTATAGAAAATAATGTGGCTGGCGTAAAGCGGATATTACCCCGCCATAGAGTAGTAAGCCAGTTAAATACTTTAATGGCCGAAGGCACAGCAATCAGCAACGTAAGTAACACAAAGATCGACCCGAGAAAGGGGTTTAATCCCGTCACAAACATATGATGTGCCCAAACAAGAAAGGCAAGAACAGTAATGGCAAATAACGAACCTACCATGGCCATATAACCAAATATAGGCTTACGTGAATTCACTGCCAGCACTTCAGAAACAATTCCCATGGATGGCAGAATGATAATGTATACTTCCGGATGCCCGAGGAACCAGAAAAGATGTTGATATAAAATAGCACTCCCTCCCTCATTCGGTAAAGCTCTTCCCGTTTCCGAAACAAAAATATCGCTGAGGTAAAAACTTGTTCCGAGATTGCGATCAAACAATAAAAGAATAAAGCCTGAAAGCAAAACAGGGAATGATAATACTCCCAATATGGCTGTGAAAAATATAGCCCAAATGGTAAGCGGCAGCCGGGTCATACTCATGCCCTTCGTACGCATGTTCAATATTGTAGAAATATAATTCAGACCACCAAGTAATGATGATACAACAAACAATGCCATGGCAAATAACCACAGATCGGTGCCGAGCTTTGAACCTTCATTTGCATCCCTCAATGCACTTAACGGAGCATACATGGTCCACCCACCGCTTGCAGGGCCCGTGCTTACAAACAATGAAGAAAACATTACCACACTTGCTGCAAAGAAAAACCAGTACGATAACATATTCAGAAATGGAGAAGCCATATCTCTTGCACCACACTGAAGAGGAATAAGAAGATTGGCAAACGTACCGCTCAGGCCTGCAGTAAGAACAAAGAATACCAGTACTGTACCATGCATGGTTACCAATGCATAATAAAATTCCGGTTGAATTTGACCTCCCTTTGCATAACGACCAAAAAATGTTTCCAGAATTGGAAAAGTTTGATCAGGGAACCCCAATTGTAAACGAAAAAGTACTGAAAACAATCCCCCGATAATTGCCCATGCTATACCGGTAATTAAAAATTGCTTGCCAATAGTTTTATGATCCTGGCTAAAAATATATTTTGTAATAAATGTTTCCTTATGATGATGCACATGATGTTCATCATGATGTACCTCATGCGTCGTCACAATTTCTGATTGACCATGAAGGCTTTCGTCGTTACTCATAATTCTTTTGTTTTAAAAAAGAAATCTATCTTAAAAAATTATTTTTTCATATTTGCAGCTACAACTTTGGTTGTATCTGCCGATTGTGTGTTTTGAGGAATTGCCTGCGGATGTGCCGCAATGTACTGTGGCTGTTTTGAAATGATCCATCTGTCAAACTCTTCCTGTGTTTCAACAACGATTACTCCGCGCATTCCAAAATGTCCTTTGCCACACAACTGATCGCATGCTATTTCATATACAAAATCGGGATCGCCTGTTTTTTCCGCCATTTGCCTTGTCGTATATTTTGGAGTAAACCACATTGTAGTAGGCGTTCCCGGCACGGCGTCCATCTTCATTCTGAACTGAGGTAATCCCACATCATGAATTACATCTTTTGATCCGATAATCAATTTCACAGGCTTATTAACCACAATATGCATTTCACTTGTTATCACATCATCATGATTATAAGGATCGTCCCATAATTGGCCCAACGGATTATTATTTGCAGGGTCAATTGCCTTATAGTATTTCTTTCCGAACACACCATCCTTACCGGGATATCGAAATTCCCACTTGAACTGGCTGCCCGTTACTTCAACCTGCATAGCATCCTCGGGAGCATCACCTGTTATTTTGAACCAATAGTAAATACCAAAACCAACCAGAACAGTAAGGGCAAGTGCTGGAATTACTGTCCAAATAACTTCGAGCTTATTATTATGAGGATAATAATAGGCTTTTCGCTTATCAGATTCCTGGTACTTAAATGCAAACCAAAATAATAATATTTGAGTAATGAAAAAAACTACCCCGGTTATAGCCAGTGTAATGTAGAGCATGGTATCAATCTTATCGCCCTGCACAGAACCTGCTTCACCCAATATTTTTCCTTTTAATCTTTCATTACAGTAATAAACTCCTATGAGACCAGCAATAAGAAAAAGCAATAATAAAAAGGCATTAATACGGTTAGTTTGTTTCCTGGCCTTTTCCTCACCGCGTAAAACTGCCACGTACTCACTTGCCTTTGCAATCTGAAAAGTGATTAAAAATCCAAACGCAAGGATTAATATGATAAAAAAAGTTTGCATACTGTTCCGTCTGTCGTTTTTAATTATTCATTTCTGGTTAAGCTATTGAAATGACACATAGTCAATAACTCCATACCTGAGCCTATGTATGATGTATAATACTTTCTTTAATAAATGGATGATTTTTTATGATTAACGGCACCCTGCTTAATGATCTTGCTGTTATAAACATGATCAATCCCACAAATCCCAGTCCAACACCAAAATCATACAACATAAATGGAACCTCAGTCTTTCCGGTTACAGGATCTTTCATGACGGCCGGAAAAACCATTTGATAGAGATCCAGCCAATGACCGAAAAGGATCAATACACACATAAACGTCATAGTGGTGTAATTTCGTTTGGATCCACGTTTCATTAAAATCAATATAGGCGCCACGAAATTTATAATAATGTTCAATAAAAAAATTCCATAATAAGGACTCCTGTGTCCCATACTTCCAATCCTCGTAATAAAGTAAGTAGTTTCTTCCGGTTCATTACCATACCATATCAGCATATATTGAGAAAACCAGAGATAAGTCCAGAAAATAGAGAAGGCGAACATGAATTTTCCAAGGTCATGTAAATGCTCCTCATTGGTAAGTTCAAGATATCCTTTGTTTTTAAGATAAATAACGAAAATGGCAATCAATGAACAACCCGCTACGAAAGTGCTGGCCCAGGTATACCAGCTATACATAGTGGAGTACCATTTTGCGTCAATGCTCATCAACCAAAGCCAGGGAATAGAAGACATTACTGTCAAAGCAAAAAATACGATGTACAAAGCAGACCACACTGTATTTGTCCACATGTATTTTTTACCTTCTTCTACTGTTAAAGGATTATTATCGGTACTGCGTGAAAGTTGGCGAATTTTAGCTCCTAATAAAGTCCATAGAATTATAGTGACCAATGTCCATACAGTAAAAAAAGTTTTATTTAAGAAAGGCGACTTTATCTGCAACTCATGACTTTCTTTTACTTTGTCAGGATCAGCCCATTGATAAATGATGTGATTGTTACCAAATACAAGTACGAACATGATGATCACAGAAATCACTCCGATAACAGGCACAGCCGTTGAAATAGCTTCACTCACTCTTCTGAAACTTATCTGCCAGCCACCCCATGCAAGTGTAGTGGCGCAAATGAAAAACATTGTGGCGTTTGTTACCAATAGAAAATAAACACTGTTTTGTAAAAGACTTGCCCAAAACCTTGCCTGTTCCCTTTCGTCCGATTTTGCTCCATGGGTAATAAACAAAATGATAATAGATAAAATACCCACTGCCATTAATCCCAGCGACCAAGCATTATATTTTTTTGGTATCACAAATTGTTCTTTCAGTGTCATATCGTTTAGCTTTTAGCTACAAACTTTTTATTTTGTTTTAGCAGTACTGTCAGTCGAAGAACCTGGGGTTGATGCTGATTTAGCGGCTGCCTGTTTTGCTTTTATATAATGAATGATCATCCAACGTTCGTTGGTCGTGATTTGCGACGCATAACTCCCCATTGCATTTTTCCCGTAGGTAATAGAATAAAACATTTGACCCGGGGGCATTGATTCATATTTTGCATCCCCTACTAATGTAGCAGGTTTCGATAAAAACGGACCATTGCCATTATCGTATAATGGACCATTTCCATCCAATTTCATTCCATGACAAATAGCGCAGTTTACTAGAAACAATCTTTCAGCTTCTTTCATTTGATCATTAGTTAAGTCAGGCAGAGGATTAGGTACCTGCTTTGAAGCAACATAATTGATTGTGTCACCAAACTTATCCATAAATAAAGGAAACGGCATTTCATCATCTCTTGCCATTGTTCCTTCAACAGGTTTGAATGTGTAATAAATTTTCCCTTCGCCCAACTCTGACAAATCGTTTGTGAATTTTGTAGAATCAAGTTTTGCATAAGTTTCGTATGCCCTGCTGTACATCATGTCGGGCATATATACACTACCAGGGTTTCGGCGAACACTATTGCAGGCCGTAACAATAATTACGATCAAAAAGATAAACGCTATTCCAAAAAAATTCTTTATCATGTGTTATCAAATAATTTTATGCTACGGCTTCCGCTTCTTTACTTCCAAATACTTTTGTTTCCCGGTCATATCTCCCCAACCACCATTTTGTTTCTTTCCTGTCTATTTTTACATCTTTGGCTCCCAGGCTTTCCAAAAAGGCAACAGCTTCTGTTTCATTTGTTTTCTCGGTACATTCTAAAGCCATTACAAATAAATCGTCCGTAGAGCGTAGATTAAAATGATCTTTTTTTACAAAAGGGGCCATTTGACACAAATAGCAAAATGTTAATGTCATCCCTATTGCGGAAAACAGAACTGTCAATTCAAATGTAATGGGTATCCAGGCTGGCAACGAAAAATGAGGCTTACCGCCAATATTCAATGGCCAGTCTGTAGTAAATATCCACGAAATAAATCCCAGTGCAGTAGCTGTTCCTGTTATTCCATAAATAAATCCTGCGGTATCTAAACTGGTATCTTTTAAACCCATTGCTTTATCTAATCCATGAATGGGAAAAGGAGTATATATATCATGAATCTTATATCCTGCCCGGCGAACTTTTTTCACCGCAGGAAACAAAACTGCTTCCTCATCAAAACAACCCACAACAAATTTTTTAATCGCCATAATTGCTAATTCAAAAGTTAAAAGTAGAAACAATAATTATTTAAAAAATTTGAATTTTTATTTTTTTATGCCCCATGATCATGAAGATGCTTTTGCGCAAATTCATCAACCTGTTCATGTTCTAATTCACCCATTCCGTGTTTATAATTATCACCACTTCGTTTCAATATATGTTTAATTTCTGCTGCTGCAACCACCGGGAAAAATTTTGCAAATAAAAAATAAGCTGTAAAAAAGAACCCGACTGTTCCCAGGAAGAAGCCTACTTCCCATATCGTTGGTCTGTAATAAGTACTCCATGCAGAAGGAAGGTAATCACGATAAACAGAAGTAACTATAATTACGAAACGCTCGAACCACATGCCAATATTCACAAGAATACTCATAAAGAAAGTAACTAAAAGGTTACGTCTCATCTTTTTTATCCAGAAGATCTGGGGCGATAAAACATTACATCCCATCATTATAAAATAGCTCCATCCATAAGGGCTTGAAATATCAAGCCTGTTATGCATAAATGCAAAATTTTCATAAGAATTTGCACCATACCATGACATAAACAATTCAGTCAGGTAGGCAATACCTACAATTGAACCCGTCAACACAATGACCTTATTCATTACTTCAATGTGTTCAATAGTAATGTATTCCTCCAGATTTAAAACTTTTCTTGATACAACCAATAAAGTTTGCACCATCGCAAAGCCTGAAAAAATAGCTCCTGCCACAAAATAAGGAGGGAAAATCGTTGTATGCCACCCGGGGACAACTGATGTAGCAAAATCAAATGACACAATTGTATGAACAGACAATACAAGTGGTGTAGCAAGTCCTGCTAATACGAGAGCAAGCGTTTCAAAACGCTGCCAATGCTTTGTAGAACCAGTCCATCCAAAGGAAGCAACTCCATAAAAGAATTTTCTCCATTTCAATTTTGCACGATCACGAAGAGTAGCAAGATCTGGCAATAAACCGCTATACCAGAATAATAATGACACAGTAAAATAAGTGGATATAGCAAACACGTCCCATAATAACGCTGAATTAAAGTTCGGCCATACAGGCCCACGTGTATTGGGATAAGGCATAACAAAAAAGGCCATCCATACACGACCCATATGCCATATAGGAAACTGTCCCGCACAAATCACAGCAAAAATTGTCATGGCTTCTGCTGCACGGTTTACACCTGTTCTCCACCCCTGGCGGAATAATAGTAAAATCGCAGAGATCAATGTACCGGCGTGACCAATACCAATCCACCATACAAAGTTGGTGATGTCCCAACCCCAACCTACTGTTTTATTCAAATTCCATTGCCCAACACCATATATTACTTCAATCGTTACAGAAACAATTCCAAAAATGAGAAGAAGAACAGAAACACTAAAACCTATCCACCACAAACGGGTCGGTCTTGCTTCCACCGGTCTGCAAATGTCTTCAGACACCTGATGATAATTTTTTGAGTCGTCTATCAGCGGAGGCCTGACCTGTGATTCGTATCGAATTAATGACATTTTTTGTTTATAATTTTTCGTTTATGGTTTTTACTATCCTTCCCGTTTAGGTTCGATTATCTCATCTGTATTTCTTATCCTTGCCAGGTAATTTATGTTAGGAAGCGTATGTACTTCTTCAATTACATAAAAAGTACGAAGTTCATTCTCTTCCCTCATTTTCGATACCCTGCTTTCCTTATCATGAACATTTCCAAATACAATCGCATCGGTCGGACAAGCTTGCATACATGCTGTTTTTGCCTCCCCATCTTTTAAAACACGATCTTCTTTCTTTGCATTTAGCTTTGCATCCTGCAAACGCTGAACACAGAAAGAACATTTTTCCATTACCCCGCGACTACGAACTGTTACATCAGGATTTAATACCATGCGGGTAAGATCATCCATCATTTGCACTGTTACTACTTCATCCAATTTGCCAATGATCTTTTGGTCCTGGTTATCAGGAAAACTATCGGATCCTGTATAATCAGCCCAGTTAAACCTCCGCACTTTATAAGGACAGTTGTTTTCACAATACCTTGTTCCAATACACCGGTTATAGATCATTTGATTTAAACCTTCCACGCTATGGTTAGTTGCTGAAACAGGACATACATTTTCGCAAGGTGCATTGTCGCAATGTTGGCATAACATCGGTTGAAAAACTACCGCAGAAAGCTGATCAGGATTTTTTTCATCACTTACAAAATACCTGTCAATGCGCAGCCAATGCATATCATGATAACGAAGCACTTCACTCTTTCCAACAACAGGAACATTATTTTCTGCATGACACGCAATTACACAGGCATTACAACCTATGCAACTATTCATATCAATACTCATCCCCCATTTAAGCCCCGGTTGTTGATGATCAGGATATATTGTTCCTTCCTTACGATAGTCCCCGGTAATGGGAGCATATTCTTTTTTTAGATCTTCCCTGAATTCTTTGTACTGGTCGGGATATTTTTTAAATGTTGCCAGTGTTGTTTCTCTTACTACTTCTACGCGGCCTGCATATGTATTCTGGATCTGCATTTGCGCAACCTTCTGTGAATCACCGGTTTTAGAAACCGCTACATCCGGTGAAAAATAAAGAACATTGGTGCCATTGAATGTAGTAAAGGGGTAAGCATTTTGTCCAACATTTTCTGCTGCTTTTCCCAAATTTTTTGTTCGGCCATACCCTACAGCTATAGCAATTGTATTTTCATTCATGCCCGGAAATACAAGTACGGGCAGTTTTAATTGTTTATTGCCGGCTTTTATACTGATAACTGGTTTTGATGGATAATATTCGTAATCTACACCTTCATATTTAATACCCAGTTCTTTTGCTTTTGAGGTAGAAATGATTGCATAATTATCCCAGGTTGCTTTTGAAATAGGATCAGGCATTTCCTGCAGCCATGGATTATTTGCCTGTCGGCCTGTAGCAATAGAAACCTTTTGATACAAAACCAATTCATCTTTTCCGCCTTTTTTACCCGAGCTGATAGCAGAAGCAGAAGCGCTGACTGAACCACCATTGAATGAACCAGCGGAAGCAGTTACAGCAGTTGGTTCAATCACTCCATTTTGGAGAGCAGTGTCAAATACATTTTCAGAACCAAGTTTATTTGTCCAGTAATTTTTAAAATAAGTTTCGTAATCAGGAGTTGTACTTCCGTTCCATTTTAATAATGAAGTTTGAAAATATCTTGTTTTGAAAAGAGGGTAAATAGTTGGCTGAATAAAACTGGTATAACCTGCTTTAGGTTCAGCGTCTCCCCAGCTTTCCAGATAATGATGATGCGGAATAAGGAATTGGCAGAGTTCTGATGTTTCATCCAGTTGTTCGGTAAATGAAACAGTAAGTTTTACATTTTTCAATGCGTTTTTAAAACCATCTGCATCCACATAATCATAAGCAGGATTTGCACCATAAATTAATAATGCTCCTGCTTTTCCATCCTGCATCATTGCAACCAGGTCGGTCATATCCTTGTCAATTCCCTGGCGATAATTTAATGGAGAAGACCAATCAATTGTTTTTCCATAAGCACCTGTCTGCTGGTTAATAGCATTGACAATTGTTTGAATATTTACATCGTTACTTCCGCTAACAACAAGTGAGGCACCATTATTATTTTTGAGATCAGCAGCAACTTTGTTAATTGCTTGCTGGAGTTTTCCATCAAGCTGGGGTGCAGAAACGCTTCCTCCAAATGCAGCATAAAGAGCTAATGCTATAGCACCAGCCTCTGAAGGACGATGCGTGAAATGTTCATCTGCATTAGCACCGGTCATGCTTAAATAGCTTTCAAACTGGTAATGCTTGTTCATGGCAGGATTCTTCTCATCGATCTTACGGCCATAAGAATACCCCCTGGCAAATTCAACCGGACTTAACCATGTTCCCAAAAAATCAGCTTCAAGACTTACAATAACTTTTGCAGCCTGAAAATTATATGATGGAATAGCCCTGTTCCCAAATGTAGATTCGTTTGCCTGCAACATACCGCTATATGAAACTGCATCATATTGCACATGTTTGCTCCCCGGATATTTTGCAAGAAATTCAGCAATTACTTGTTTCGTAGTTGGGGATGTAACAGTACTTGTAAGTAATACAACAGGCGATCCATTCAAACCTGCCAGTGCGTCACTTATCATTTTATCCAATTGATCAAAGGTTGGAATCTCTTCAAATTTATCGTTCACTTTTCTTTTTGGATGAGGCAGGCGATACATATCATAAAGGTCAAGAACAGAAGCCTGTACCCTTGGTGACGTGCCGCCTTTGGTAAAGGAACAAAGATCGTTTCCTTCTATTTTAATTGGGCGGCCATCCCTGACTTTTGCAACTACCGGAACCACATCACCATCCTGAACATAAGTAGTGGCATAATATTTAGCAACACCGGGAAAAACGTCGGCGGGTTTATTGGCAAAAGGAACTACTCTGCGTGAAGGTATTTTACAACTGGCTGCAAGAGCTGCTGCTGCCGTACTAAAACCAAGATATTTTAAAAAATCACGACGGGGAGTGGCCGCATCCAGCAAGTTGCTATCGATATCACCAAAAGGTAATTCTTCGCTGAATTCGTCTTCAGTTAGTTTCTTAATAGCTCCTTCATTATTTATCTCACCAAACTTTTGCCAAATTTTTTTTCCCATACCCTGTGTTCCTAAAAGGAATTTAGTTTTTTGTTGAACAGAATTACTGAATGTACAAATGTGCGACGCAACAAAAGCTAAAGCGAGCAATGTTGCCGGTTACACAATTAATACTATTATATTTATTAAAAAATTTCAAAAAAAATAAAGAACTTCTGCCAACCTTCAATCAATAATGACATTTCTGACAATCAGTACCTCCAATATCTTTTACTGTGATACTATCCATTTTTCCGGCCTTAAAATCATTATGGAACTTTTCATAAATACTGTAAAATTTATTTCCTGTGCTGTCAGTATAATCAAAATCAACTTTTGTTGTACGATGGCAATTTACGCACCAGCCCATACTTAGTTCTGAAAACTGTTTTACTTCAAGCATTTCTGTAATTGATCCGTGACATGTTTGGCATTGCACCTTACCTGCATGTACATGCTGCGCATGACTGAAGTAAACAAAATCAGGCAGATTATGAATTTTTACCCATTCAATCGACTTAGCCATTGAAGGATCCCACTTGGTTGCATTCGCAGGATCAAAACCTGCATATTTATATAATTTTTGAATTTCAGAAGTACCATTCACTTCATTACCATCAGCATCGTAAAGTACAGGACCTTTTTCATAACTCTGGATGGTTTTATGACAGTTCATACAAACATTCACAGAGGGAATTGTCGCATGCCTGCTCTCCCATGCATTGCCATGGCAGTATAGACAACTAATCTGGTTGATACCCGAATGTACTTTGTGTGCAAAATAAATCGGCTGCCTTGGTTCATAAGAATCCTGGCGCCCCAACCCAACGGCACCTTTTGTAAGAAAATATCCTCCAAGTATAAAAAGTATAATTGTAACGAGGGCGATATATACTTTGTTCTTATAAAACGCAACAGGTTCAGGGCGAAGAATTCCTTCTCTATCGTCAGAAAGTTTTTTAAGATTACTATTTACCTGCATTAATATCAGGGCAATAATTGCCATAATCAGGGAAATAATTCCGAAAATGATCCATGTTTTGTTTTCACCTGTAGGTTGAGTAGTTTCTTTAGGAGCCGCATTGCCTGGGCCTGTAGTAGATGCTTTATCTACGTAATCAATAATAGCATCTATTTGTTCATTTGATAAATCCGGAAAATGGGTCATCTGCACACCATAAGTTTGCCTTAGATCTTTGGCGTAAGCATTCTTGGCAAGAAAAGCATCCGAATTGTGTACCCATTCATAAACATTATTTCGATCGGCCCAAGGACCACCATTTTCCTGAAAATTAGCTAATGGAGGTCCAATAATTTTTTTGAATACTGAATGACAACTTGCACAATTTTGCTGAAAAAGCTGTTGGCCATTCTGAGCAGAAACTTTTACAAAAGAAAACAGAGCAAAAACAAAGATTATCAGAGCAAACTTCCTGTTGATTGGGTTACATGGGATCATAGTCTCGGTTAACTAAAAATGTGGATAAATCTCCAGTTGGCTGCAAAAATAAGTCAGTAGGGTTATAAAAAAACATTGATTTTAAAATTTTTTTGAAGCCCTACTTATATGCATTTCAAATAATTATTCAAAAAAAATTATTTGCATTGGTTTATATTATATAGCGGTAAATTATTTTTTAAAATGTTTGAAACTAAAATTGAGAAATTTCATTTCACGGATATTTGAGTCATATTATTTATCGAAAATATTATAAATGCCAGTTAACATAGCCATTTTTGCTTCAGGAGCAGGATCAAATGCCCAAAAAATTATTGAGTACTTTAAGGATTCTGCCCTGGTTAAAATTTCATTGATTGTCACCAATAAAAAAAATGCAGGTGTACTGGAAATCTCCGAAAAAGAGAAGATACCTTCTTTAATCATTGAAAAAGAAAAATTTTTCAGAGGAAATGCTTACCTCGATGAACTAAAAGAAAAAAATATAGATTTTATTGTATTGGCCGGTTTTTTATGGAAGATACCTCAACTATTATTAAGCACCTATCCCAAACGAATAACAAATATTCATCCTGCTTTATTGCCAAAATATGGCGGCAAGGGTATGTATGGACCAAATGTTCATGAAGCTGTGATCGCAGGAAAAGAAAAGGAAAGCGGTATTACTATTCATTATGTGGATGAACACTATGATAATGGTGATATCATTTTGCAGGTAAAATGTTCCTTACTTGATGGCGATACACCTGAATCACTGGCTAACCGTATTCATACATTAGAATATACAAATTATCCTGTCATCATTGAAGAACTGGTAAAAAAGCTTGTGGTATAATCTAATTATTAACCCGGATCGCTTTCAAACGACATTACTTTAGAATACAATTTGCATTTTGTTTGTTTACTTGCAGATTAATTTTTCGTGTTTGAACAAGCGAATCCTTCATATTTGCTTCTTTCCTTTTTTTCTGTTTTGTGCAGCGGCATCCCCGGTTGATGCGCAATACAAAGTACAGGGAAGGGTATATGACAGTTCAAGGCTGTATCCTTTAGAGGCGGTAACCGTGATGAGTACCTCAGGTAAGGGTGCCCTTACAGATATAAATGGTAATTATCAAATTGATGTAGGCGAAAAAGATTCTATCTGGTTTTCTTACCTGGGAAAGCCTACTATTAAATACCCTGTGCTGAGTATGACAGACCCTTTACATTTCGATATTTCACTTCATATTAATGTCACCGTTTTAAAAAATGTAACAGTAGCGCCCAGAAACTATTGGTTAGATTCAATTCAAAACCGGCAGGACTATGCAAAGATTTTTGATTACGAAAGACCAAAGCTGAGACCAACTTTAGGCGGGGGACCCGGCGGTGTTGGTGTAGGTTTTGACCTTGACGAGATTGTGAGAATGTTTCAGTTTCGAAAAAACAAAAATATGTTGATGGCTCAGCAAAGGCTGTTACAACAGGAGAGAGATAAATTTATCGACCATCGTTTTAGTAAACAATTAATAAGAAGACTCACCGCACTTACAGGCGAAAAACTTGACAGTTTTATGGTCATTTATCGCCCCACCTACGAATTCACCCTTATTACTTCTGATTACGATTTTCAATCCTATATAAAAAAATGCTTTGGTGACTTCACCTCGGGGGAAGCAAAAAAAGAAAAAACGTTTTGACTAAATTGATCAAAAGAAATATTCGATCCTGAATTAAATGGTAACTTTCTATATTAGTTAATCAAATTGCTATGAGAAAATTTATTACCTGCCAATGTGCTTTGCATCAGTACATGCTTTTGCTTTTCAAAAAACATTTTCAAATGAAATATTTAAGAAACTTCATTACAATAATTTTTCTTTTATACATCAGCCTTTCTGTAGCTGCACAGTTGCCGGGTAGCAACAAAACGATAACTCCTCTAAAAAATACCAGCTTCTCTGTATTAACTGAAGCATCGCCCGAGTCAGTTGGAATGTCAGCCAGCAGGTTTACAAGAATCGATAGTGTGTTTAAAGAATATGTTGACAAAAAATGGATTGCCGGGGCTGCCATCCTGGTGGCACGAAATGGAAAAATTGTTTATTACAAGGGCCTGGGTTATGATGATACTGATAAAAAAAACCCAATGAAAAAAGATGAAATATGTCGCATTGCTTCCCAAACCAAGGCCATTACTTGTGTAGCTATAATGATGTTGTATGAAGAGGGAAAGCTTTTGCTCAGCGACCCCGTAAGTAAATACATTCCTGAATTCAAAAATCCAAGAGTGCTGGATAAATTTAACCCGGCAGATACTACTTATACAACTGTGCCCGCAAAAAGAGAAGTCACCATTCATGACCTGCTTACACATACCTCCGGCATTGATTATGCACAAATAGGGTCGAAAGAATCGAATGCCATTTATTATAAAGCCGGTGTACCGGGTGGCCTTGGTGTAGGTAATATTATTTTAGGTGATAAAATGAAAATTCTCGGCGGGCTCCCTCTCATGCATCAGCCGGGAGAAAAATGGACATATGGATTGAACATGGACCTCTTAGGTTATTTAATTGAAGTAGTAAGCGGCATGAGCCTTGATGAATTCTTCAGAAAAAAGATCTTTGAACCACTCGGAATGAAGGATACATATTTTTATTTACCAAAAGAAAAAAGAAATCGCCTGGCTACATTGTATACAGAAGATTCAACCGGGCATCTTGAAAAAAGTGGTGAAACGTATACACTGAATGGTACCATGTATGTGAACTATCCTGATATGGATGGCACCTATTACTCCGGTGGAGGCGGCTTATCTTCTACAGCATACGATTATGGCATTTTTATGCAGATGTTATTAAATGGAGGCGAATACAATGGTAAAAGAATTTTAAGCCGTACATCAATAAGGATGATGACAACAAACCAGATTGGTGATATAAATTTTGGCGATGATAATTTTGGGTTGGGCTTTGGCATTTTTACAGATAAAAGTGCCGCCAAAAGTCCACCTTCAGCCGGCACGTTTTATTGGGGAGGGTTTTTTAGTTCATCTTACTGGATCGATCCCAAAGAAAAAATCATAGCTCAGCTTTTCCTCCAGCAATACCCAAATAGTCATAGTGAAATCCATGAAAAATTCAAATCACTGATTTACCAGGCCATCAATGATTAACATCAATTTCTAATATTGCATACGCCATAAATGATATTTCCATGGCTAATCAATTACACAATGAACTAAAAAAAGAATTCCAGCTTGAGAGAATGATACTTTTTAGTGATGCAGTCTTTGCGATTGCTATTACTTTATTAGTCATCGAAATAAAAATACCGGATAAAGAATTTCTTAGCCAACATGGCGGAATATCTGATATAACAATTTTAAATTCCCTTGGACACCTGGTACCAAAATTCATTGGTTTTCTGGTCAGTTTTATGCTTATTGGTCTTTACTGGACAATACATCACCGCATGTTTGGATTTGTTACCAACTACGATCGAAAACTTTTGTTTCTCAACCTTCTTTTCCTGTTTTTTATTGCCTTTATGCCATTCAGCACTGGTTTTTACAATGAGTACGCAGGAAGTGAGCTTTTTGAAAAACAGTTAAAGGTTCCCATGACTTTTTACGTATTAAATTATTGCTGTGCAGGATTTGTAAATTACTTTATGTGGCGACGAATTGGAAAACCCAAATATAAACTGGCAGAGCCACCAATAGACCCAATGATCCTTAAACTGGCTTATGCAAGATCGTTACTGGTTCCATTTATTTTTTTGCTGATGTTACCTATTGCCTATCTTACAAATGTTCTTTTTGCCGTTTGGGTTCCAATGCTGATCCCCATCTTTATACGTATCGTTAAAAAGAGAATCAAAAAAAAATATATAAACACTTCCGCCTAAAATATTTTTATGAAAAAGATTTTTCTCTTCGTATTTGTCAGCATATCATTAAAGCTGTTTTCACAGGCAGATTCTATCCCATCCTTTGTAACAGATAGCTTAGACAGTTATTTAACAAGGGCTCTAACAGACTGGCAAATTCCCGGCATTGCTGTTTGCATTGTAAAAAATGGGAAAGTAGTAGTGATGAAGGGATATGGTGTCAAAGATTATGACACAAAAGAAAAAGTGGATGAGAACACTCTATTTATGATAGGCAGTAACACCAAAGCATTTACGGCAACAGCATTGGCCATGCTTGACGCCGATAAAAAATTATCGCTTGATGATAAAATAACAAAGTGGATTCCTGAATTTAAATTAGATAATAAAGCTGCAGGCGAACAGGCTATCATCCGGGATCTTCTTTGTCATCGTCTTGGCTTCAGAACATTCCAGGGAGATTTCACTTACTGGACAAGCAACCTTACAAGAGATGAGGTAATTGAAAAGATGAGTCATATCAAAGCTACTTATTCTTTCCGCACTACATGGGGCTATACAAATGCAGCCTTTCTTACTGCCGGGCAAATTATTCCAAAAGCAACCGGCATGCAATGGGAAGATTTTATTAAAGCAAAGATCTTTGATCCGCTTGAAATGAAAAATACATTGGCGCTAAGCAAAGATTTTCCAAATGCTTTCAACAAATGTTCTCCCTATACAATGTCTGAAGGAAAATTGGTGAAAATTCCATTCTGTTATATAGATAACCTTGCACCCGCCGGCAGTATTGGCTCTTCAGTAAATGATATGAGCCATTGGGTCATTATGCAACTGGATAATGGAAAGTATAACGGGCAGCAAGTTGTTCCCGCATCTGCCATTGCACAAACAAGAACTCCTCATTCTATTTTAGGCAATGGCAGAGTGCTATTTAATGAAGGCCATTTTTCATTATATGGTCTTGGTTGGTTTCTGCAGGAATATTGCGGAAGAGAAATTGTTTCGCACACCGGCGGAGTGAACGGCTTTGTTACCAGTGTAACATTGATACCTGAAGAAAAACTCGGCATCATTGTTTTTACAAATACAGACCAGAATTCATTTTACGAAGCATTGAAATGGGAGATCATGGATACTTACCTGGGCAAACCTTACCGCAACTACAGTAAACTATATCTTGGCTTTTATAAACAACAATTTGATGCGGAACAGAAAAAAGATAATATGCTAAAAGACTCGGTTGCCATGCACCTAAAAACTGATTTGCCTTTAACTGCTTATACCGGAAACTATTTTAATGATGTATATGGTAACATGAATGTGGTATTAGAAAATGGAGAATTAAAAATGAAATTTTCCCATCACCCCAATATGTACGCGAAACTTGAATCGCTCGGCGGCGATCGTTTCTATGCAACCTTTACTGACCCCGAATTCAGTAAAGCCGTATTTCCTTTTCATGTAGAAAATGGAAAAGTAAAATCAGTTACTGTTAAGGTTGCTGATTTTGTGGAATACAACCCTTACGAATTCATAAAAAAATAAATTATATGGATCAAACAACTCTTGGAATCGGTACTCGTCTTCAACACACACTTCATGGACCCGGTGTAATTGTTGGCATAAGGTATGCGACCTATTTGATATCATTTATCAATCATGGAGTAAAAGAAATTGATAAAAACGATCCAAACCTGGATGAGATTATTCCTGAAAATGTATCTGAAGAAATAGAAACGAATTCAGAAATTGAAAAATCTTTATTGAAAATTTTAAGATTATGGGGAGGTCTTACTGAAATTGTTCCGCTTGGAGACCGATGGAAGAATGGGATGATGCTTTTACAGCCTGCCGATAAAACACAAAAACCAAAAGAGATTCCAATCGACGTTTTCTTCCATAAGATCGTTATGCTTCGCGACAGGCTCAGGGTGCTGGAGCAAAATATTAACTCACACAAACAACTTAGCGATGAAGACAAAGTAAATCTTCAGCAATACATTACAAGAATTTATGGTTCACTCACAACCTTCAATGTGCTTTTTAAAAATAAAGAACATTGGTTTGTGGGTGAGAAGGGAAGTAAAGAAGAATAAATTTTTAAATTATGTTGTTGCATGTTCATCCTGAAAACCCGCAACTAAGACAAATAAAAACAATAGTAGAAGTTCTCAATAAAGGAGGTGTTATTATTTATCCAACAGATACTATCTATGGGTTGGGTTGTGATATTTTTCAGCATAAAGCCATTGAAAAAATTTGTCGGATAAAAAAAATTGATCCCGCCCGGGCACAGCTTTCATTTATCTGTTATGATCTTAGTCACCTCAGTGATTTCTCAAAACAACTCTCCCGGATAACATACCGTTTGCTAAAAGAACATTTGCCCGGTCCTTATACTTTTATCTTACCTGCCAGCAAGCAGGTGCCTAAAATTTTACAAAGCAAAAAAAAAACCATTGGTCTTCGCATACCTGGCAATAATATTGCAAGAGCTATTGTCAAAGAGTTAGGCCATCCTATATTAAGCGCCTCGTTACCCGGAGAAGAAATAGAAGACTATACTGATCCTGAAATCATGTATGAAAATTTTATAAATGAAGTTGATATTGTCGTTGACGGAGGTATCGGTGGTGCAGTACCTTCAACTATTATTGATTGCACCAAAGATGAACCTGTTTTAATCAGGCAGGGAATTGGGAGATGGATAAGTGAATAAAAAATCAGGAATATTAAATTTACAATTTTAAACAAAAAAGTGCCCCGAAAACGGGGGCACTATCTTAACCTTCAACCACTACATTCCTGCTAAGTATATATAAGACCGATAGCATCAGATTAAACGACGATGATTATGATGCAATCGGTATAATTCATGGCGTTCATGCATTCTCATCCTGGCAAGATGTCTGCGTTCAACTGGCCCGGCAAAACCATCGTGGTAAGCTCTTCGGCGAGCCATTCTGTAACGAAATTCATTGCGATGTAAACGTTTTTTTTCGAACCTGTTTATTTCTCTATGATGGAATGCCTGCATTTCTTTATGATGACGAAAAGTGTCACCATCTTTAGCCTGGGCTGATGCAGATATAGCAAACAGCGTAAGGATAAAACCTAAGAATAATATTTTTTTCATGGCAAAATTTTTTTGTTTAATAATAAAATTTGAAGATGAGACAAGTCCCCTCTATTAAGGTTTAACGCCATAAAAAATGTTTAACAAGTTGAATGCTCAAGTACTAAAAAATGCCCAAAAGAGGAATGTCAAAAAACTTATAAATTTTCAAAAAGTACTAACTGTGCCACTTTAATCTCGAAGCTTTTCCGATGATACTTGCATAAGCCAAATTGCTCTATAGCCCTGCAATGTTCTTTTGTTGCATAACCTTTATTAGTGTACCAACCATAATAAGAATATTCCCGATGCAGCTGTCTCATGTAGTCATCCCTGTAAGTTTTAGCAAGTATACTGGCGGCAGCAATCGCAGAAAATTTTTCATCACCTTGTACTATACATTGGTGCCGAATATCTTTATACCTGTTAAAACGATTTCCATCTATCAATAACAATTGAGGTTCCTGGTGTAATCTTTCCAGCGCCAGATGCATAGCTTTAAAAGAAGCATTCAGAATATTTATTGCATCAATTTCATCGTTGTCGACACTTGCAACAGCAAAAGCAATTGCCCTTTTTTCAATGTATTTTCTCAGCTTATAGCGGTCTGCTTCAGGTACCTGTTTCGAATCATTTAAAAGAGGATGATAAAATTTAGGAGGTAAAATAACTGCCGCAGCATACACAGGTCCTGCCAGGCAACCACGTCCTGCTTCGTCACATCCGGCTTCTATCAATTCTTTTTGAAATCTGAGTCTTAACAAAGCAAGTGGTTTAAAAATTAAGGTATCAAATTTGTACCCGGCGAATTTAGTAGATTCGTTGAAACAAAATTCGTGAGTGATGATTGAGTGGATAAAAAATCCATGGCCATGGTATGTGGGAGGTCCACTAATAGGATTGACAGTACCCTTGTTATTAATATTTGGGAATAAAAGATTGGGAGTCTCGTCTTCTCTTCGTCATATCTGTGCTGTTTGTCTGCCTGCCAATATTCAATTTTTTAAATATGACTGGAAAAGAGAAGCATGGAATCTTTTTTTTGTATTGGGCATAACTGCGGGAGCATTTCTGGCATCTATATTTTTATCCAATCATCAACCTGTAAAAGTGGACCCGGTATTGATAAGTAAATTAAAAGAGTATGGAATAAATAATTACAGCAAATTTGCACCGGCAGATATTTTTAACTGGCCTTCCCTGTTTACAGTTAAAGGATTTATCCTGATGATCATAGGAGGTTTTCTGGTAGGATTTGGTACCAGGTATGCCGGTGGTTGTACATCAGGGCATTCAATAATGGGGTTATCAAATTTGCAATGGCCTTCCTTAGTGGCAACCATTTGTTTTATGATAGGTGGAATTATTATGGCCAACTTTATTCTGCCATATATTTTGCAACTTTAAATTTTTCGTAATGCAGGGAGAAGTAAAAAATAGTTTTATTGAAATGGTGAATACGGATTTTGAAGTCCGTTCTCTGGACAGCGTTTGCGTAAATACATCTGAACTTAAACATCCCTGGTGGTATAATATAAAATATATTGTTGCAGGTATTTTGTTTGGGTTTATTTTAGTAAAAACTGAAGTGATCTCATGGTTCCGAATACAGGAAATGTTTCGTTTCCGGAGTTTTCATATGTACGGAGTTATTGGTTCTGCTGTGATAACAGGAATCATTTCTGTATGGCTGATAAAAAAATTTCGCATAAAAACTATTCACGGAGAGCCTATTCAGCTTTATAAATTAAAATTTACCAAAGGACAGATATACGGAGGATTATTATTTGGTTTTGGCTGGGCGCTGACAGGCGCCTGCCCCGGTCCCCTCTTTGCCCTAATTGGAAGTGGTACTACTGTTATTATTGTAACTTTATTAAGTGCTGTAGCAGGCACATGGGTATATGGCTATTTGAGAGAAAAACTTCCACATTGATCCATGCATTGAATCATGAAATCCATAAAATCATCATGGTTTCCTCTTCTATTAGGATTAATTATTCTTATTGTGATCCTGAACCAGGTTTTATTTTCATCTGCAGCAGAAAAAGATGAGTTTCCAATTCCGGAAAATAACATATCTGCAGATGAATGGCAGGCCCCTGATATAAATGCCTTGCCTGATGATGAACAGGGAAAACAAATCCGCTATGGACATGAATTGATCACGAATACTTCTTTATTTTTTGGACCCAAGGGAGCTATTGCCTCTATCAGTAACGGAATGAATTGTGAAAACTGCCACATAGATGCGGGAGCAAAATCATTTGCCGGATGCTTTTCTGCTGTCGCCTCAACATATCCAAGATATAGGGAGAGAAGCGGAAAAATTGAATCAATTGCTTTTCGAATCAATGATTGCATGCTCAGAAGTCTTAACGGGCAAAAGATAGATAGTACAAGTAAAGAAATGAAAGCTATGGTCGCTTATCTAGAATGGATAGGTGAGGACGTATCAAAAGATAAAAAGCCAAAGGGCGCTGGCCTTGAAGATCTGCCTTTTTTAAAAAAAGCAGCTGATCCTGAAAAAGGGAAAAAAATTTTTCTTTCAAAATGTACTTCCTGCCATGGTGAAGACGGACAGGGATTATTAAATCATGATTCATCTTTTTATTTATATCCTCCCCTATGGGGGGTTCATAGCTTTAATGTGAGTGCAGGTTTATATCGCATTTCACGACTGGCTTCATTTGTAAAAAATAACATGCCTTATGGGTTAGCTTCCCATAGCTCTCCTCAACTAACTGATGAAGAAGCTTGGGACGTGGCTGCATTTGTAGTTTCACAACCAAGGCCTGAAAAATTCTTTACTGAAGACTGGCCCCAAAAAGACAAGAAACCAGTTGATTATCCTTACGGCCCTTACATTGATAATTTTTCTGAGAAACAGCATAAGTATGGCCCGTTTATTCCTATTGAAAATGCAAAAAATAAATATACAAGTGGTCAATAAAATTGTTTAAGCCGAAAAATACCACGTGAAAAGATTAATACTGGCTATGAATAAAAAATGCAGACGCTAAGCCTGCATTTTTTTGTAAAGAAAAGTTTACTTAGCTGGCATAGCAATAAGCACATTTATATTCCTGTGCACGACCTACAGCCCAAACACCGGAAGGCACTGGTGTTATACCCGGCAACAAGCCGGATTTCCAATCATTGTAAACATCTTCAGCTTTCATATTCATTTTTCCAGCAACTACAGCACTTAGCACGGTCATAGCTGCATTGCAAACAACAAATATCACACCGCTATCCTGTAATTCATTAATACCTATTGGCACTACTCCAATTCCGGGAATATTAAAAGTGCCTTCAGCAGGTTTCCAGAAAACATTTTTGGTCACCGGTTTTTTTTGATCATCCACCACTCCGAAATTATCAGCAAAATTGTACTTTGACCATAACCTGTCTTCAAAAGCATAAGGTATCGAATCATGCCTTAATACTACTATTACATTGTTTTCTTTTTCTGGTGTACCTGTAGCAATGTTTGTCATAAGAAATACCCTGGGCCATGCAAAAGGCATCATCCAAATTGGTTGTGTTACATCAAACACAATTCGATGTTTCCCTTTTAAGTTTTTAAATATAAGTTCCGGGTCATCAGGATCGGTTATATGCGAAGAGGGGCTTGCATGAATTTGCTGCAATGGACTTAATGTGGCAAAACCCATGGCCGCAGCGCCTGTGGCAATGCTTCCTAAAAAGCCACGACGTGAGGTTTGATTTTTTTCATGCGTTGACATAATCGTTGGTTTAAGTGAATAAATGGTGTTGAGAAAACAGTAAAAGCTACGAAAAAAGATAACTACTGCAATAAAATTTTTAAGTGCCACATGGTTGCTTAATATTATAAGAGCCCCAAAAGAAGAGTTTGGTATTATACCTTTGCTGTGGTTATGAAAACTACTCTTTCTCAGCGTTCATCCCACCCCGTAGCTGTCTGGTTACTGGTAGGCGTGGGAATGATGATAATACAGGTTCTATTAGGGGGTATCACCAGGCTCACCGGATCGGGACTTTCCATCACAGAATGGAAGCCTATCATGGGAGCTTTGCCGCCAATGAATGATCATCAATGGAATGAAGTTTTTGATAAATACAAACAAATTGCGCAATATAAATATCTCAACTCGTCCTTTACTCTGAGAGATTTTAAATTCATTTTTTTCTGGGAGTGGTTCCATCGCCTGTGGGCAAGACTGATTGGCGTAGTTTTTATTATTCCATTTATCATTTTTTTAATCCAGAAAAGATTCAAAAAAGAAATGATCAGACCGATGATCATTTTATTCTTATTGGGATCATTGCAGGGCCTGGTTGGCTGGATAATGGTGATGAGCGGGCTTGAAGATTCTGATCTTTTATATGTAAGTCATTACAAACTGGCTATTCATTTTATTTTAGCACTTGGTCTTATATGCTATACGCTTTGGTTTGCACTGGAGCTGTTGGTTCCAAAAGAAAAAATCGCGGTAAGTAATTCTTTAAAAAAAATTACGGGCTGGTTGATTGCCATCCTTGTTTTGCAACTGATTTATGGTGCTTTCATGGCTGGTCTGAGAGCAGCTGCTTATGCACCCACATGGCCGGATATCAATGGAAGTTTTTTTCCGCATGGTGGCACTCCCTCTTCAGGCATTCTGCAGATTTTTGATAATCCCCTTACAGTGCATTTTATTCATCGAAATCTTGCATACTTAATATTGATATTAATTATTGCTTGGTACATTAAATCAAAAAAAATCCGGAATAATTTATTATTCAAAAAATTCAATTGGTTGCCATTGTCCCTTGTATTAATACAAATACTATTGGGAATATTGACTGTATTAAATTCCCCGGATCAAAAAGCACTTATCTTGTTGGGAGTATCCCACCAGTTTGTTGCCATGTTACTTTTGCTTTCATTGGTATTTGAATTCTATTTGATTCATAGAAAAGAAAAGTTAATTCCTGCCTGAATAAATTTCGCTGGTTATACATACATTTAATAATCTGGAATTAAATAGTAATTTTAATGGTTGACTTCCCGTAAAAATTCCTATAGAAAAAAGGGTCACCATTAATCTTCATGAAAGCCTGGTTACGCGGTTTTTATTATTCTTTTCCGATGCAATTACTCTTCCTGCATTTCAGGAAATACCAGGTCCTGCTTGTATTCTGGTTCGTTTTATTTAGCACTATTGCAGGAGTTTTTATGAAAAATTTTGGTGCAGCTTCCCTTTATCTGGCGCCTGAATACCTGGGAAATGTTACTTCCATAAGCTTTGCTATTGTCGGTATTGCCGTTGGAATGTTTATTATAAGCTGGCATATAACTACATTCATTTTGTTCAGTCGTTATTTCAAATTTCTTGCTACTACCAACAATCCATTTTTAAGATACTGCATTAATAATAGCATTATACCTCTTGCCTTTTTACTATTTTATTTTTTCAAAGCCTGGCATTTTGATCACTATAAAGAACTGATTTCAACGATCGACATCATTTTTCTATGCGGTGGTTTTATAGCGGGATTAGTTTTTGTATTTGCGATTTCTTTTATTTATTTTTTCGGAGCCGACCGAACTATTTTAAGAAGGATGCTTCCGATTATTAGTAATCCAAAAGAATATATTACGCACCTTCAGCCGCATGCAATAAAAACAAACAGCGATAATAATATTAATGTAGAGTGGTATTTAGAAAATCCGGTTTCTGTGAAAAAAACCCGGAATGTATCGCATTATACCCAGCAGTTTGTTGACAACCTTTTTAAAAGGCATCATTTTGCAGCCGTTATCGCTATTTTTATTGCTTTTTTGTTTTTGCTGATTATCGGCTTTTTTCTTGAAAATAAATTTTTCCAGATACCCGCTGCAGCCAGTATCACAATTCTCTTTGCCATTTTAATTGGAGTTTCCGGTGCTTTTACTTATTTTTTGCAAAGCTGGAGTATTCCATATTTACTTGCGCTTATTTTAATATTAAATATTTTTTATACACTTGGCTGGATCGATCCACGCAACAAAGCATATGGTTTAAATTATTCAAATAAAAATGAGCGACCCGAATATTCCCGTGAAAACCTTGTTGATCTATGTAATCAAAAAAATATGGATGCAGACAGGCAGAACATGATTCATATTCTCGAAAACTGGAAGAAAAAGCAAAATGAAGAAAAGCCATTACTGGTAATTATAAATACAAGCGGGGGTGGCAATCGAAGTGCTGCCTTTACCATGAACGCCTTACAAAAAATTGACAGCGTGACCAACGGCGAATTAATGAAAAAAACATTTTTGATTACGGGCGCATCAGGTGGCATGCTTAGTGCGGCTTATTTCCGTGAACTTTATTTACAGAAACAAAAAAACAGCAATATCAACCTGCATGATAAAAAATATGCAGATGAAATATCGGGAGATCTTTTGAATCCTATGTTTTCTTCATTTGTAGCAAGAGATCTTATTGCTCCGGCTCAAAGATTCAAAGTGGGACCATACACTTATGTAAAAGATCGTGGATATGCTTTTGAAATGAAATTGAATGACAACACAGAAGGGTTGTTGAATAAGCATATGGGTGATTACAAACAAGATGAATACAATGCAAACATTCCATTGATATTTTTTAATTCGACCGTAAGTCGCGATGGGAAGAAAATGATCATCAGCACACAACCGATCCGGTTCATGATGCGCGGAAGACAAGACACTGTTCACTTTCCACCAACCGATCCTGATGCAATTGATTTCACTTCTTTTTTTACGAAACAAGATCCTCGCAATCTCAGTGTACTTACAGCTTTAAGAATGAATGCAACCTTCCCTGTTGTATTACCCAATGTATGGCTGCCGTCACAACCTATCATCGATGTAATGGACGCAGGTCTGCATGATAATTATGGTGAAGAAACTGCCTTGCGATTTCTTTCCAATTTCGATGACTGGATCAAAGAAAACACAAGAGGAGTTTTAATTATTCAACTAAGGGACAGGGAAGCGGGCGGATGGGAAAATCCTTACTACTCAGACAATATGAGCGATCATATCACCAAGCCATTCTTTTTATTACAACACAACTGGTATAAATTGATGGAATATTTTCAAAATGATATGCTAAGCTATTATACTAAAAACATTTCTTACGACTTTTATAAAGTCAGCTTACAGTACGTGGCAGACAATGAGGAAAGTAAAGCTGCATTAAATTTTCATCTCACACAAAGCGAAAAGACAAACATTGCTCTTGCGTTAAGATCTGATTATAATAAAAACTCACTTTTGCAGGTACAGCAATATTTCCAGGCAGGCTCCTCTCAACTTAAGAAGGCTGAATAAGCCGAAAACATTCAGGAACGATTTTTATCATCAATCTATCAGGAGTTTCAGATGGATCTCCGTCAATATGGAGGGGAGCAAGATCAGAATTTTCGATCAAGAGTTGTTTTGTTTGAAAATAAATAACAGGAAGCTTCAATGAAGTTTCCATCTTTTGTAATTTTCCTGCAAGAATTTGTTTGATGAGATTATAAAGTAAAATGGGCTTTGCTGTTTTTTTTACTATCACTATATCCAGTAACCCGTCCGCCAGGAGGGCTTTGGGAGCAATTGTGACATTATTTCCAAATTGGTTGCTGTTTGCAATACTTATAAAATAGGCTTCGGTTGAAAATTTTAAACCATTGCTTTCGATAGTAAAATTGTAAGGTTTTGCGGATAGAAAATTTTTACTTACCAAGATTGCATAAGTTTTTAACCCGCGCCTAGATTGCTGAGCAAATTCATGGGCTACTTTTGCATCAAAACCGATTCCTGTAAGCATGCAGGAAAAATGATCATTTATATAAAATCCGTCAACCAATTTTGCGTGGCTGTTAAAAATTATATCCAAAGCTTTTAGAGGTTGTTTTGAAATACCGGCGGTCATTGCCAATCCATTTCCGGAACCACAGGGAATTACACCAAAATTTACATCTTCATGCATCAGGTTGCCGACAACCTGGCTCAAAGTTCCATCACCGCCTGCCACTACAATATCTGTAATCTTTTTTTCTTTAATAATTGGATTTAAAAAAGAGTAATCACCGCTTGCAACAGATGGGAAAATTTTAAAAGGAATGTTTTTCTCTTTTGTTTTTTCTTCAATTAGCTTTTGTAATCCAGATTTCTTTCTTGTACCGGAAATAGGGTTAATGATATAAATAATATGGCGGTGCACAAATGCAAGATAAATCAGCCTGCTAATTCATAGCAATATACTTCAATCTATCATTTTAACTACTTCCAGTGTGTCATTTATTACTATTAATTTGGCTTTATAATTTTTTTCAATTTTTCCTAATTCACTCTCCATTCTTAATACTTTAGCAGGACAAAGACTGCACATCCTTAAAGCTTCACCTAATTCAATGTTGACATGATTTACTAAATTCTGCAATGCTTTATTCATTGTCAATGCAGAACCACTCAAAATGCCAGCCGATTCATATTTATCACCGGCCAAATAATGCTGGTAGTATCCTTCATTCGTTTCTGTCACTGCATCAGTGATGGCAAAAAGGCGTGTCCCCATCAATTTTTTTGCAATGCGAATGGCCGCATAGTCCACATGATGGCCATCGGGTATGATGCTTGACGTTACATTTTCATTGTTGAAAGTTGCTCCGACTAAACCGGGTTCCCTGTGCTGCAACGGACTCATAGCGTTGTATAAATGTGTAACGGTTTTAATTCCATGATTAAAACCATCGATCGCCTGTTGGTATGTAGCATTACTGTGCCCTGCAGAAATGATGACATCATAAGAAAGAATGAGACCAATCACCTCTTTACTACAAACCTCCGGCGCCAGCGTAATTATTTTAATTACACCTTTTCCATACTCAAGTAATTCTTTAACTTCTTCAACAGTGGGAGAATGAATGATCGATTCAATATGCGCTCCCTTTTTCTTGGGATTGATCCACGGACCCTCAATATGAAAACCCAAAATTCCTTCTCCGCCCTCATTCCAATAAGATCTTATTGCATCAATACATTTATAAAATACTTCCCTAGTATTAGTAGCTGCTGTAGGCATACAGTAAGCAGCACCTCCTTTTCTGCAATAGTCATTTAATTCTTTTAGTGAATCCGGTTCAGGAAATACAGCGAACAATTTTTTATACGCACCATATATCTGTATATCAATAAAAGCAGGAGCGAGAAAACAACCGGAAAAATTTTCTACCGGATCATTCTCGGATAAAGATGACGCAGGAATTACCTCTTTAATAATTCCATTTTCTATAACAACTGCATGATCATGCATCCAGCTATCACCCGTAAAAAGTTTATCGGCTTTGCAAATTTCCACAACAGTTAATTGAGTAAGTTAATCATCAAAAATAACTAACTCACAACAAACCTGTAGCCGATGCCTTTTATAGTAATAATTTCCAAAGAAGGATCGTCTTTCAAAAAACCGCGCAGCTTAGTTATGTATACATCAAGATTACGGGAATTAAAAAAAGAATCATTTCCCCACAGCAGGTTTAAAATACCTTTCCGGTCAATAATTTTGTCCCTGTTTTCATATAGTAGTTTTAGGAGCTCACTTTCGCGGAAAGAAAGTTTTCGGTCTTGTTTTCCGTTATTCAAAACTTGTCGGTTTACCTGAAAGGTGTATTGCCCCATCTTCACTGTTTCAGTGTTGATCTTTTTGTGTTCATCAGTTCGTAAATGAAGAAGATTGTTTATACGGACGATCAGCTCTTCCATGCTAAATGGCTTGCGTATATAATCATTTCCCCCCAGTGTAAACCCCATTACCACATCTTCTGTTTGCGTCTTTGCCGTTAAAAAAATTATGGGAATATTTTCATTCAACTCCCTTATTTCATCTGCAATAGCAAACCCGTCTTTATTAGGAAGCATAACATCAAGAATGCAAATATCTGGTTGAGATTTTTTAAAAACATCTATTGCTTTGCCTCCGTCACTTTCCATAATCACTTCAAAGCCGCGGCTTTCAAGACTTTCTTTAACGATTCTCGCCAGGAACAATTCATCTTCTACATAAAAAACTTTTGTTTTGCTCATGCATGATCCTTAAGTAATGTAATTGTTATTGTGGTTCCTTTATTCAATTCACTATCTACATGAATTTTGCCATTATGTTTTTGTACGACATGCACTACATAACTTAGTCCCAGGCCGTATCCCTTTGCATTATGAGTATCACCAGTAGGCACCCGGAAAAAATTTTCAAAAATTTTATTCTTGTATTCCGCCGCTATACCAATACCATTATCCGAAACACTTAATTGAACATTGGTATCATCTCCTTTCATCAATATATGTATTGAAGGTCCGCTTTTGCTATATTTTAAAGCGTTATCAAGCAAATTAAATACAATACTTAATAAATGTAACCTGTCCGCTTCCAAATTAGTATCACCTTCCTGTGTTACAGAAACTTTTGCATTATCTTTTTCAATCTGCAGCCGCATAGATGCCACAACCTCATTCACGACATCTTTAAGATCAAGTATTTCATATTTTAAATCAATTTCTTTTTTCTCAAACATTGAAAGCTTCAGCACTTTGTCTACCAAAAGACTCAGACGTTGCAGTTCATTCTCCGAAATATCGAGGTATTCTTTCGTTCGTTCCGGGTCCTGCATGGCATTAAAATTTTTCAATGCCTCTATTGCTACGCCTACCGTCGCGATAGGAGTTTTTAACTCATGTGTAATGTTACCAATGAATTCGTTTTTCAAGTCTGACAATCTCTGCTGCCTTAAAAGATTCCGATATAATAGAACAAATGAAATGATGGTAACTCCAACAAGGAAAATAGAAAACAGGATAGGAAGTGTCAATCGTTTTATGATATAAGGAAAAGTGTTTAAAAGTTCAAGATGATAGGTTATTGGGTGAGTAAAACCAACCGTAACATTGGACAGATCATCATCATTAATTTCTACAGGTTTATCGATACGGTCTATTTTAAATGGAGTTGATATTTTTTCTTCGTTCAGTCTTGATTGGTAATTTGTGGTAACCTCATTTATTTTTAAAGAATCCTGCAACGAATCCACCGCAAACAAAAACTTAAAAAACCTATTATTGCCAACTCTTTCTTGTAAAGACTCAACTTTTGCCTGCAAGGAATCACGATTCAAAATATCCGAGTCTTTGTTCATTGAAACAATGATAGCGGAATTGATTCGTGAGCTTTTCAATGAATCCTTCACTTTATCACGTATTACATCTACCATAGAAACAATTTCCTGCCTTGGCATTTTTCGTATTCTTATTTCATGGTCGGGGAAATCTTCATTTACCATAATTTTCATTTTACCATCATGCGTTGTATCGAAAGAAGGGTCTTTTAATCTTAGTTTTTGGGTTTGCAACCGTCTTACTGCATCCTGGAAAACTACGTTAGCTTTTATTTGCAGGGATCTTTTTTCACGATCATAATTATTCTTTAGCCAGTATAACTGAAAGCCGGTCACTACAAGAATTGTAATAGACATCAGGATCGGGTCTGGTATAATTCGCTTCTTATTCATCGAAACAAAATTAGTTATTGAATAAGTTTATAAAGACAGGAATTAACCTTTATTAACCTTAATCAAAGGTGTGTTAACCTCTTTCAGTTATCTGAAATTTTAGTTTTGAAACAAAATCAAAAAATATGAGAAGATTAGTTTTGGCCGGTGCAATCCTATTACTTGTCCACCTGACATATGCACAACAAACAACAGGAAAGGTTGTATATGAACGAACGATCCAAATGCAAATACAGATAAATGACAACGATGCTATTTCACAAACGCTTCCAAAAACACGTACCGATAAATTTGAATTGACATTTGGAAATAATCAATCAATCTGGAAGCATGTTGATGAAGATGACAATAGTGACGAAGGAAGTTGGAATGGCATGCAAATAAGAATGGTTGGCCCCGGGCAAAATGACATTGCATACTATGATTTTACCAATGCCAGGAAAGTAGAGCAAAGGGAAATGTTTGACAAGAAATTTATTATTGAAGATAGCATTCAAAAACTAAAATGGAAACTAACCGGCGAAACAGAAACAATACTCGGACATATTTGTCAAAAGGCAACGGCCCAACGTTCAGCCATACGCATGCAAATGACAATGGATAATGGAAAGATGGAAAGAAAAGAAGTGAATGATACTACTATGATCATCGCCTGGTTTACTACAGATATTCCAGTGCCTGCAGGTCCTGAAGTGCAGGGACAATTACCCGGACTTATTCTTGCACTTAATATGAATGACGGCCGTATGGTATACAAGGCCATTGAAATTTCTCCAAAGGCTGATCTAACCTCGATCAAAGAACCTACAAAAGGGAGAAAAGTTACTCCAGCAGAATTTGCTGAAGAAAGAAATAAAATGATGGAAGAAATGCAAAAAAATAACCAGGGCGGCCCTAACAGGATTATTATAAGGAATTAAAATAGACGGCTTGAAAAATGCTTCGCCTCTGGTCAATGACCAGAGGCGTTTCTTTTTTAATAGCTTTATATTTACTACATAGTTTTAGAAAATTTATTTGAATGTCTTTAAAAAAAATAAATCAACGATCTAAAGATTTTGATCAAGAGGTAGCTATTGTAACCGGCGCCGGGCAGGGTATTGGTATGGAAATTTGTACACAATTGGCAGCAAATGGTGCGTTTGTTCTATTAAATGATATTGATACTGCTTTAACCGAAGCTGCAGTAAAAAAAATTGATAATGACTATGGAGGTTGTTATGGATTACCGGGAGATGCATCGGATGTTTCTTTTATAGCACAAATGGTAAATACAGCAATAAAAGAATTTGGCCGAATAACCATTGCTGTTGCCAATGCCGGTATTACATTATTCGGAGATTTTCTTGAATACACGCGTGATGATTTTTTTAAAGTACTACATACGAATTTAGGTGGTAGTTTTTTTTTGGCACAAGCTGCGGCAAAAAAAATGAAAGAACAAAAAACAGGGGGAAGTATTTTATTTATGTCATCCGTTACCGGACACCAGGCGCATAAAAATTTAGCTGCTTACGGAATGACAAAAGCTGCTTTGGAATTACTGGCAAAGAATCTTGTAATTGAATTATCACCTTATCGCATTACAGTAAATGCAATAGCTCCCGGTTCTACAATTACCGAAAGGACAAAAGAAGATAAAGATTATGAAAAGATCTGGTCGAAGATTACACCAATGGGTCGCCCGGCGACCCCATCAGATATAGCCCAGGCTGCATTGTTTTTGGTATCTGGCAAAGCAAAACATATTACAGGACAGAGTTTGATAATTGATGGTGGCTGGACATGCATTAGCCCATCACCTTATGATCGATAATTAAATGCGGTTTACTTTCGTCTGCGCAAAATAATTGATGCATTTTTTTGAAGGTCGGCGGTAAAATGGACCTGATAAACATCATCACCATCCCGAACTGTCAGCAAGCCGGTGTTGGGTGGAATGGTTCCTAGGTTCTCAGCAAACAAAACCAGTTGTACAGAATCCGTATTGTTAGAAATAAAAATAGTTTTCTTGATAGCCACTGATTTTAACATCTGCTTTGAAATAATAGGATCACCATTTAAAAACACACTTACTGTATCCCCGTCTACGATGCCATTATCATAAATTGATAAAACCAGGCTATCATTTTTAAAATATATTTCCTGTATATTTTCATTTTTTCTATACGCTACTATAGCTGGTAACTCTCTGCTCTCTACAATTACTTCTTTCCTCTGAATTTCAGAAGTAGTTATGGCAACGTTATTAATAATCTTTTGCTTTTCTAAATTTTTATCAATGGTTTGATCTTGTTTTTGAGGTGTTGATTTAGTCACATTTTCCTTTTGCACCACAGAATTGGATTGAACGATAGGATAATCTTTTGCCATCTTGTTTTTATCCTTATTCCCTGAAATTGTATTGTTAGTTACTGTTAGTTTGACAGTTGCGTTTTTATCTGATTCTTTTTCTTTATCAGAAACAATATCTTCTTTTCCTTCCTGGCTTAAAGAGTTTATTGTGCCATTTCCCTGTATATCTTTTTCCGGAACTATCTTTTTATTGGATGGTTGTGTCTCTATATTTTTAACAACCTCTGCATTTTTATTTTCCGAAACCTTTTGAATACTATTTCTTTGTACAAAAGAAACGTGTTTGGCGATCGTTTCATTTTCTTTTTCCTTAGTTTGATTTGCGGCAATATCGGTTTTTATATTGGCCTCCTGTAAATGAGCCAGCAGATCCGATTTTTTTTCGTCCTCTTGTTCCTTTACAGCGGCCGAGCCCCCAATCGAATAATATTTTTTTGTTTGGTTAGTACTCCACCGGCCATTCGTAATATCTATTGTACTATCATTTATCAAAGGAAATACAGTGGTTTGTTTTACATGTTTCGCAGCTCTTTCCGGAAAATTGTTACCAACCATTTCATCATCTACTATAACAAGTTTGCCGTCCTTTCTCTCAGCTTTTATCCGTTTTATACTATAATAAAAAGTATCGTTATCAATAAAGGTAGTATAAGTATACCCCGTAATTTTTCCTCTATATTCACTTAAGCCCAGTTCAAAGTTCTGAATGCGATGAGTACTGTCGTTCACTAAAGTACCGGACCAAATACCATGAATATTTTGCGCATGTATAAAAAGAGGAAATACAAATACTAATAAAAAGGAGCATCGGTTTTTCATGATATCGGAGCTTGCTACCGATAATAACGAATCCGGCCAATTCCTGTTGTGTGATAATTAAGGTTTAAACGGTCAATTTTTTTGACTTTTTCATAAAAAAAGCTGTTCATAAAAGAACAGCCTTAATAACATATTTATTAAATTCTTATCAACCATTCATGCTGGCCAAAAATTCGTAATTATCCTTTGTACCTTTCATTCTCTTCAGCAATTCATTCATAGCTTCTTCAGTATTCATATCAGTCAAATAAACCCGGAGTAAATTCATTCTCTGCAGCACGTCTCTTTCAAGCAATAGATCATCCCGGCGTGTGGATGATGCCACGAGGTCGATAGCAGGATAAATTCTGCGATTAGATAATCTTCTATCCAACTGCAATTCCATGTTACCGGTTCCTTTGAATTCTTCAAAAATCACTTCATCCATTTTTGAGCCCGTATCAATTAACGCAGTAGCAAGAATTGTGAGTGATCCTCCGTTTTCAATCTTGCGGGCAGCACCAAAAAATTGTTTAGGTTTTTGCATGGCATTTGCTTCCACACCACCCGATAAAACTTTTCCTGAAGCAGGAGCCACAGTGTTATGGGCGCGGGCCAAACGGGTAATGGAGTCAAGCAATATGACGACATCATGCCCGCACTCTACCAAACGTTTTGCTTTTTGCAATGCAATCGTTGAAACTTTTACATGTTTTTCAGCCGGCTCGTCAAAAGTTGAAGCAATTACTTCAGCTTTCACACTCCTTTCCATATCGGTAACTTCTTCCGGTCTCTCATCTACCAATACCACCATCAGGTAACACTCAGGATGATTCTTTGCAATGGAATTTGCCACAGCTTTTAACAGCATTGTTTTACCTGTTTTTGGCTGTGCAACAATTAAACCTCTTTGCCCCTTTCCGATAGGAGTGAATAAATCCATAATACGGGTTGAATAATTATCCGCACTATCAAAAAGGTTCAATTTTTCATGAGGAAATAAAGGAGTGAGATAATCAAATGGAACACGGTCACGAACTTCTTCAGGTCTTTTACCATTAATTGTATCAACCTTTAATAAAGCAAAATATTTTTCTCCTTCCTTCGGAGGACGAACCGCACCATAAACGGTGTCACCGGTTTTTAAACCAAATAATTTTATTTGTGAAGGCGAGACATAAACATCATCCGGAGAGGACAGGTAATTATAGTCAGAAGAACGAAGAAAGCCATATCCGTCAGGCATCATTTCTAAAACTCCTTCACTCATTATTACTCCATCAAACTCAATATTAAAAGCCTGGTCGCGGCGTTGTGGATAAATTTTGGAAGGTTGTTGTGTTTTAGTTCCGGCAGTACTGCCATTTTCAATTTCTGTTGAAGTAATTTCTGTGGTTTCTTCAACTGATTCCGGAAGTTCAGTGGTTTCTGAGTTTTCGTCAGAAGAATCAAATTCATTAGGTATTGTATCTTCCTGATCTTCTTTTTTACGACCCTTTTTATTAACGGGTCTTTCTTCTTTTTTGGGATGAATTTTTTTAGCTGGTTTTTTATCATTTGATTCCACTATCGCTTCCTCTGTTGTATTGCCCGTAGTGGCTTTTACAATACGTTTACGTTGCCTGGGCTTTCCATCTGCACCGGTTTTTGCACCGGCAATAGCCTGGTTGTCAAGAATTTTATAGACAAGTTCCTGCTTGTCCATCTTTTTTGCGTTAGGAATTTTAAGCTGTTCTGCAATATCTAACAGCTCGGGAACGATCATGTCGTTCAGTTGAAGAATATCGTACATACAAAATGTTGAGGTTAATCACAAAATCTCTGTCACCAATCTTAAAAAACTGAAATTTTAGGGTTTAATTGAATGGGAACTTTAAAAATACCGATCAGCTAACTAAGGGGTAATGAGCTTATCAGGCTGTTTTCTCCTGCAATTATACGCCGAAATTGCTGAAATCAAAAATTTTTATCCACATGATTTGTTAACGAAACCAGCTTAATAACCCCTGTTGACGTTTAATTGCGACTCTTTATTCTGGTTTCTTCTTTGAATTAATCAATATTTGAAAAACTACGCTTGCTGTTACAACCAGTGAGATCAGTAATTATCTTTGCCGCTCTTAATTTTAGCAATGTTTAATCAGAGAATAAAGATTAAGGAATTGTTGAGCCTGGAACCAAATAACCAGCAAGTAACTGTGATGGGTTGGGTTCGCACTTTTCGGAACAATCAATTTATTGCTTTAAATGATGGTTCAACCAATACTAATTTGCAAATAGTGGTTGAGCTTGGAAAATATGATGATGATTTTTTAAAAAAAATTACCACATCAACAAGTTTAAAAGTTTTAGGCATTCTAATTCCATCTTTAGGCAAAGAGCAAAAGCTTGAAATAAAAGCAAGCCACATAGAAATACTGGGAGAAAGTAACGGAGAAAAATATCCTCTTCAACCTAAAAAGCACAGTCTTGAATTCCTGAGAGAGATTGCCCATTTACGTTTTCGCACCAATACTTTTGGGGCCGTATTCCGCATACGTCATTCCCTGGCTTTTGCTATCCATAAATTCTTTAATGATAAAGGATTTATCTATTTACACACACCTATCATTACAGCAAGTGATGCAGAAGGCGCAGGGGAAATGTTCAGGGTTACAACTTTGCCTTTTGATAATCCTCCAAAAAATGAAAATGGCAGTATAAACTTCAAAGAAGATTTTTTTGGTCGAAGTACCAATCTTACTGTAAGTGGTCAACTGGAAGCAGAATTAGCTGCTACTGCATTGGGAGATATATACACATTTGGACCAACCTTTCGTGCAGAAAATTCCAATACACCCCGTCATCTTGCTGAGTTTTGGATGATAGAACCTGAAATGGCTTTTTATGACCTGGAAGATAATATGAATCTTGCCGAAGAATTCATTAAACATATAATCCGGTATGCAATAAATAATAACAAAGAAGATCTTGAATTCCTTGCACAACGTTTAGCAGATGAAGAAAAACAATTGCCACAGGATAAAAGAAGTGAAATGGGGTTAATTGAAAAACTGGAATTTGTTATCAATAATAATTTTGAGAGAATTACTTATACAGAAGCTATAGATATTTTATTGCACTCACCGGCTTACAAAAAAAAGAAATTTCAGTTTGATGTAAAATGGGGTATTGACTTACAAAGTGAACATGAACGCTACCTGGTCGAAAAACATTTTAAAAAACCTGTTATTGTTACAGGGTACCCAAAAGATATAAAGGCATTTTACATGCGCCAGAATGAAGATGGTAAAACCGTGGCAGCTATGGATATTCTTGCACCCGGAATCGGTGAAATTGTGGGCGGTTCACAACGTGAAGAAAGATTAGAGAAACTGGAACAAAGAATGAAAGAAATGAATATACCCGTTGATCAGTTATGGTGGTACCTGGATACAAGAAGATTCGGAACTGTTCCTCATTCAGGTTTTGGATTGGGTTTTGAAAGAATGGTGCAGTTTATAACAGGCATGAATAATATCAGAGATGTAATTGCATTTCCACGCACGCCTAAAAGTGCCGAGTTTTAATGGGATAAAGAAATGTTGTGAAAACTCTTTAAGGCGTTCTAAATTTTTTCAAATACAACCAATAAATACTTATTCTTAAACCCGCTTCTAAAGACAGATTTTAATCGCAAAAAAAACTTTTTTGGATTTCTGAGATAATAGCCGGCAAGATTTTTTCGCATGCCTGCAATTCTGTCTGTTCTCTTATGAAATAGCTTTAAGGGGTTGAATGGCTGCACCTGGACAAACGAATCAATTTCTTTCAAACCGGCATTCACAAAAAGTTGTTTAAATGAAGAAATAGTAAAATCGTGAAGATGATATGGGTTCGCATCCATTGAGGGAGTTACAGGTGCTGATGCAATAAATCTCCCACCTTCTTTAAGAAATAAAGAAAATCGATTGATGAAATTTTGGGGTTCCAAAAGATGTTCGATAGTTTCAAGACTAATAATGGTGTCGAAGACTATTAAAGGAACAAATGAAAAAATATCAGTTTGAATAAACTCAATTCCCAGATGCCTGTACTTGTTTTTTGCATAATTAATGGCATCAATGTCCTTGTCTAACCCTATGACATTACCACCTGCGGAATTATATAGCGTTGCCAGCAAATAACTTCCATACCCAGATCCGCAAGCCGCATCAATTATATTCCCGGTCACGGCATGCTGCCCCGCATAATGATATCGCTGTTCATGCAATAACAAAGTATTGTACCCCGCAACATCCTGTTCACTGATATCGCCTGGATAAATTCTTTCGAGCGTTGATTTATTTATCAGTTCTTTTGCCATCCTGATCAACGGCTCCAAGCGCATCCTTGCGGACAATCTCCGTAATGATGTGTTCGAGTCTTCGTATGCGTGTATACAGTTTTAAAATGATAAACCAGAAGATGACTATGCTAAGATAAAAGACTAAATCGGCTCCGCGCCCAACTCCAAGTAAATGTGCTAATTGATTTGTTATATTGGGAAAAATAACAAACAGCACAGCGGTTATTAAAAGAATAAACAAAACAATAATATCAAACACGCTGCTGCGGAGCCTGATAAAAAAATAGATAACAATAAAAATTATACTTGTGACTAAAAGTATTTTGATACCGGTCATTCAAATAATTTATGCAAAATTAAATCAAAAACTATCCTTATGCTTTCAAAGAGAGATTGACCCTTTTGTTTTGAATATTCCGTATATCGCAATGTCGCTGGTACTTCTTTATATTTTAAATGATGCTGCCTGATTGTCAAAAGAAACTCTGTGGCGTGAGCCATTCTATTTTCCTTCAATCTGATTTTTTCAGCAGAAGTTTTCGTCATTGCCCTAAGTCCGTTATGGGCGTCAGACAAATAAATTCCTGTCAGAACGTAATTAAAAAAGCAGCCCATTTTTAAAATTAATTTCCGGATACGGGATGCGTTGTGTAAATTTTTTTTCAGAAACCGCGAAGCAAGAGTAATATCCATTCTTTCGTTCTGCAGAGGGGAGAGCATAGCGGGTAAATCAGTAGCAGAATGCTGACCATCGCCATCAAATGTAACAATATATAAAGCGCCGGATTTTAAAGCAAAATCGATTCCTGTTTGCAAGGCAGATCCCTGCCCCAGGTTTACCTTATGCCTTATAAAACGAACAGCGGGATAGCCGGATACAAATTGTTTTACATTATCTGATGAACCATCATCAATTATGACAATAGTATGCCCGTAGGGAAGTAGTTCTTCAATTACACTTTTTATTACTTCACCTTCATTATAAATCGGAATAAGAATAAAAACACTATTGTGGCTGATTTGATCGTGCATTGATTGAATAAAAATAATAATTACGCATATAACCGATAAAATCTCTTTGAAAATTCATTTGTAAGAAGTTAAGGTTATCCTTATCTATTCCGGAAATCATTGCAAAAACAATTACATTGTTTGTCCTCAAATTCAGATCGCTAAGTTTATCTTTTTGATAGACGGCTGGAACGTTCTCGCAAACAGTTTGATAACTTCCAAGGGAGTTATCTGAAGAGTAAACCACTATTCTTTTTCCGGCATTTTCGCGAATTGTTTGTTCCAATAATTTCCTGCTATAATCAAGTATTTCAAATTTTGACTTATAAAGAAAGATGTTCTCAGGCTTAGAAATGATTTTTGCAGTATAATAAATACCATGCAGGGTTGTAATACAAAGTATATAAAGTACAATTTCGAGTAAAGCACTTATCCATTTTCTGAAAAGTGATGAGTGTAGAAAAACAGTTATGATAACCAATTGTTGTAAAAAAAATGTAACAAAAGCAAAATATCTATCCTCCTGAACAAAAGTCCAATCCGATATTTTATTAAGTCCAGGTGTAGGGGCCCATATTAAAGACAGTGAAAAAAGTAGAAACAGAATTGCCAGTGAAGAAAGTACACCAATGGAAATGTAGTGATCTGTCAAACCAGGCGATTTCAGCCTCTTTTTTAAAAGCCACCTTACAGCTATAACGAAAAATAATAAAAAGGGAATAAAATGTAATCGCTGCAGAAATAAAAAACTTTGAGAATAGGGTATACCGGCTTTTTCTTCCAATTGTACACCAATAAGATTGATATTAATAAAAGGAGAAAATAAAAATGGGTCAAGGCGGAGAGTATTTCCTGGCATAAATCTTTTTGCGGAATCCGACACATAAGCGAACGATCCTGTTAATTGCTTTTGGGCAAATAAAATCCCTCCCTCCAATACAACAAGAGTGATCAGTATAAAAAGCCCGCGGTTTAATAATAATTTGTTTTTGTTGACCCAGCCATTTGCAACAAGATATAAAGGAATTACAAACACTACCGGGATAAACATATAACGAAGCAAACTGCAGCAAAATAAAATAAAGGTTATAACTAAAGTGAGAGATAGTTTTTTTTCCGAAGAAAGAAGAAGCCGCAATGTGAGATATACAGCACTAAGGTAAAATACGAGAGTAATAAGGTCAGACATAGATGCGGAACAGAATGTGTAAATGTAAAAGCCGGTTATGATGGTATACAGATTTATCGCATACAGAGGAACATTAAACAACCTGATTATTTTTCTTGACAGCCAAATAAAAGAAATGCAGGTAAGTATATCTAGGCCAAGTGAACCCCAGAATAAATTTTCTTTAAACACAGAGTAGAATGGAGACAGCAGAATGGAATAACCTGGTGGCCATTTTATCAAAGGTGTGTAGACAGCTGATGAAAGATCAGATGGCATTGCTTGGAGAAAAGTATATCCATTACCCTCCAACAGGTTTTTAGTTGCTTGTATTTGGAATATTTTATCGCCCGTTACATCCGTAAAATGAATTTGCTGGATAATTCTTCCGATTATTGAGATAAGTACAATGACAGTGGAAGATATATTTAAAGAAAATATTCTCTTAAATGTATATTTCAGGAATTTCATAAATCTGCCCAAATATGCAAGGATTTTTTTACGAATGTATAATCAGAGAAGTAATTGTTTGAACAATCAACAATAATTTCTCTAATGGATACGATTTGCCCCTTTATGGCCGATATTATAACTCTTTAGTTACTCATGTACGCACATAATCGGCAAATGAGAATGGAAAACTAATTCTCTCGTATGACTTTTTCTAAAGAGACCCTCGAGAAGTTTGTGCTTTTTAGGAATAGTAATTACAAGATCAAGATTATTTTTTTCTGCAAATTTTTCAATACCTGTCTCAATATTTTCATCTTCTATAAAATCATATGTTGGATTTAAATCCTCAAGCATTGTATGCAACAAGGCTGATTCCTCGGGCGTTTCGGGCCTGAAATGAGAATTTTTATAGTCTACATTTAAAACATGTATTTCCGCATTGAATTCTTTTACAAAATCGGTGATAAAATGTGTGGGGGTCGTTTCAACTACTTCTCTAAAATCGCAGGCAAAACCAACTTTTTTTATTGCTGAATATTTTTTTCCCGGAGGAACTACGATCACGGGCCAGCTTAAATGTTTTATTGCGCTAAGTGTAGTACTACCAAATATAACACGTTCCACACCCGTTTCCCCTTTTGTACCCATTACTATTGCAAAAGGTTTTATATTGTTACAGAGATTTTCCAGTTCATCAATAGTATCTCCTAACCTTGTCTCTGCATAAATTTTAATTGATCCGCTTGTGGTCTGCTCTAATGTTTTTTTTACATCTGCCATTTTACTCTCTGCATTTTTTTGTAGCTCTTCTACTGATATTAAAACAATGGGAACATCCGTCATACTAACCGGAACCTGGTAAGCATGAAAAAGTAAAAGACTGCTTCCTGTTTGTTTAGCAAGACCCGTAGCATAGCCCATTGCATTGTTTGAAGGAACTGAAAAATCGGTGGGAACAATAATCGTTTTCATCCTTTTAGTTTTTGTAAAGCTATATATTGATGAGCTTAATCTAAATGACCAAAGTCAATGCCATAAATGATATGGAATCTTTTATAACCTGTATCTTATTACAAAGCTACGTTTATGGCAGAATTAAATCTCCACGAATTATTCCATAAAAAAGTTGGCGTTCATCATATAAAGAAAGCTACGCTTAAAATTGATATGACCCCAATGGTAGACCTCGGATTCTTGCTTGTCGCTTTTTTTGTTTTCACTACTCAAATTGCAAAGCCCGCGATTACTAATTTATATATGCCTCATGATGGTGATTCTACCAAAATCCCGGATTCAAAATCACTGACCGTTTTATTAGGCAGCAACGATAAAGTATATTACTATAATGGAAATATGGAAAAAGCAGTGAAAGACAAACAAATTTTTCACACCTCTTATAGTGAAATGCTGGGTATAGGAAGTGTCATTCGTAAAAAACAAATTGATCTGGAAAAACGAGAAATTGACAAAAAAGAATTAATCATACTAATAAAACCGGGAAAAGAATCCTCTTATAAAAATGTGTTGAATGCTATAGATGAAATGCTGATAAATGGAGTAATTAAGTATGCTCTTGAAGACATTTCAAATGAAGAAGAAACATTCCTTAACCGATACAAATAATAACCATTTGCATTAAATTTCAAACCGCCCATCAATTTCCTTGATTAAAGCACCCCGATGTATCTTTTTCCTTAAACCCTTATTGGGCTTGTATTTTGGTTAATTAATAGCTTCATTTTATAAACCATTACTTAAAAAAACTTGGTACTATGTGTTACATAGTACCAAATATCACCTTATCTTTGTGCTGTCAAGTTAAATTTTGTGGATAATTAAACCCGATTATGAACATCGAAAATACACAAAGTCAGATGAGGAAAGGGATACTTGAATTTTGTATTCTTTCTATTATTCGCCGTGGTGAGGCCTATCCCAGCGATATAGTAGAAGAAATGAAAACCGCTGGTTTGCACATTTTGGAAGGTACTTTATATCCCTTGCTGACAAGATTGAAAAATGCAGAAATGCTCACCTACCGATGGGTAGAAAGCAATTCCGGTCCTCCAAGAAAATATTTTTTATTAACTCCCAAAGGCGAATCCTTTTATAAAGAGCTGGAGCAAACCTGGCAAGAGTTAGCAAATGGTGTAAATGCATTAGCAAATAAAAAATCAAATGAACCACTCAACCAATAACATTTTTCCCGACTGTACGGGAACTTCAACCAAAAATTTATGACAATGAAAAAGATCATCAACATAAACCTGAGCGGCAGAGTAATACCGATAGAAGATTCTGCTTATGAAAAACTTCAGGCCTATATTGAAAGTCTTCGCCGCTATTTTGCAAATGAAGAAGGCCGGGATGAGATCATTAATGATATTGAAAGTCGCATTGCGGAGTTAATGAATGAAAAAATAAGAAAGGGTGCCACCGCAGTTACCGAAGACGATATAGAAGAGATTGTTTCCTCAATGGGAAGAGTAGAAGATTTTGAAAAAACAGAATCAGAAGGTACAACCACAGCATCACAAGGATCAGGTTCTTATTCTGAACAGCCCCCCAAAAGAAAAAAAGGAAGATTATACAGGGATAATTCAGATAAAATAATAGGGGGGGTAGCTTCCGGTATTGCAAATTATCTCGATATTGATCCGGCGGTGATAAGAATCATAATGATCCTGTTCGGTTTTACAGGCACAGGTGTTTTGCTCTACATTATTCTTTGGATCGTATTACCGGCAAAAGATCTATACAATTATTCAGGGAAACGTTTATTCAGAAATCCTGACGATAAAGTTATTGCAGGTGTAGCCGGAGGTCTTGCTGCCTATTTTAATATACAGGCATGGATAATCCGGTTGATACTTCTCTCGCCTTTATTGCTCAATATAATTTTTGGAACATTCAACGGAATTTTCTTTTCGTGGCACCGGGATATTTTCCCAAACGTATTCATAGCACCATTTACCGGCACTTTCATTTTGGCATATATTATTCTTTGGATGGTTTTACCTGAAGCAAGAAGTCCGTTTGAAAAAATGGAAATGAGAGGTGAAAAAGTAGATGTAAACCGTATTCGGCAGAATGTGCAGGAAGGAATGGGTGATTTTAAAAGCAGAATGCAAAACTGGGGAGAAGAAGTAAAAACGTCAGCTCAGCAATTCGGAGAAAAAGCAAAAGAATTTGCGAATACAAGAGGAAAAGAATGGGCAGGCGAAGTGGCACAAAGTGCCCGACCTGCAGCAAGAGGGGTTGCACATATTATCGGTGTTATATTCAAAGCTTTTTTCATTTTCATTGCAGGAAGTATAGTGTTAGGGTTATTTGCTGCTTTAATGGTTTTAATATTCGGTGGTGTCACTTCATGGCCTGTAAATAATTTTCTATGGACAAGTAACCTGCAGAAACTTTCTGTCTGGGGCACACTATTATTCTTTATTACGGTACCCGTAGTTGCTTTTATGACATGGCTGATAAGAAGGATCGTTCATGTACGCTCCAGCAGGCATCACCTTGGATGGATATTCGGAGGCCTTTGGCTGATCGGTTGGATCTGTGCAATGATTTTTGCTGCAAGCATCGCAAAAGATCTTAGGATATATGATAGAACGAACGCTATCGAAATTCCAATTACCCAACCCCAAAAGGGAACAATGATTATAAAAGTTAATGAACCGGAAATCCGCTACAGTGGAAATTTTTGGTGGCTTCATGATGACGATAACACAGGATGGGATATTACTGACGATACTTTGAAATACAATAATGTTAAGATCCGCTATGATAAAAGTGACGACACTTCATACCATGTGAAGGTATATAAATATAGTGCCGGCAGTAATTTGGAGAATGCACAAAACCGGGCATCCAAAATAATATTCAATGTAAGTTCCCGGGATAGCATCTTAGATATGAGCAGCGGTCTAACAATAGATAAAGACAGCAAGTTTCGGGGGCAGGGAGTGATCGTTGAAATCACAATTCCCGTTGGCAAAAAAATAAGATTCGATGAATCCGTATTGCATGCTTATAACCCCTGGGTGGTCAGAAGATCATGGAGAGAAGGAAGATACTGGGGACATCACTGGCAAAGTGATTGGGATTATGATGATTTTTTTGACCTGAAGCCAGACATTAATTATACCATGCAATCAGATGGCAAATTGCTAAGTTCAGACGAACTGAACCAGAATAGTGATTATCGAAACAACAATAAAAAAGAAGATTTGAAAAAAAATATCGAGGAAAGGGAAAGAAAAATTAAAGAAGAACAAAAACAAATTGAAGAAGATAAAAAGAAATTGAACGATACAATTCCTGCAAGCAATGCGAAAAAGGAAACAATGGATGATATAAAAAAAGATGAAGCAACTGCCAGGCTAATTATCGATTCTCCACTTTCTTTCACAGCTTTATTCAACTAAACTTGGTTGAAGTTGGAGTCCTCTGAAATATGAGGCACCAAGGCTCTGTTTTTTAGCAGGGCCTTTCATTTTATAAAGTTGAAAGAGAAATTGCTTTTACATTTGCAAACTAAATTTCATTAATGAAGGATACTCCTTTTACACATAAGCACATCGAATTGGGGGCAAAGATGGCAGAATTTGCAGGCTATAACATGCCCATCAGTTATACAGGCATTAATGATGAACATGCAGCAGTAAGAAATAATGCCGGTGTATTTGATGTGAGCCATATGGGTGAATTTATTTTAAAAGGTGAAAATGCCTTAGGCCTTATACAAAGAGTTACAACTAATGATGCATCAAAACTTATTGCCGGCAAAGCACAATATAGTTGCATAACAAATGAAAAGGGCGGAATTGTTGACGATCTTTTGATTTATTGTATAGAAGAGAATAAAGTATATATGATCGTGGTAAATGCATCCAACATCGAAAAGGATTGGGACTGGGTCAGCGAATACAATGATAAAGATGTAGAAATGCATAATATCTCAGATAAATCCTGCCTGCTTGCAATACAGGGGCCTAATGCAACCAAAATTTTGCAGCCGCTAACAGAAATGGATATATTGAATTTAAAATATTACACATTTGTAAAGGGAAGGTTTGGGGGTATAGATAATGTGCTTGTAAGTGCGACCGGTTATACAGGTGCCGGGGGTGTTGAAATCTATTTTGAAGACAAAGAGGATAATGCCGATAAAATATGGGATGCCATTTTTGAAATTGGAAAACCGCAGGGATTAAAACCAATTGGACTTGGTGCACGGGATACACTTAGACTGGAAATGGGGTATTGCCTTTATGGAAATGATATTGATGATACTACCTCACCACTTGAAGCAGGGTTAAGCTGGATCACTAAATTCAACAAAGATTTTACAGCAAAAGAAATTCTTGAAAAACAAAAAACAGAAGGAATAGAAAGAAAACTGGTAGGTTTTGAAATGATGGAAAAAGGAATCCCACGGCATGGATACGAAATAAAAGATTTTGATGATGTAAATATTGGAGTCGTTACTTCCGGTACACAATCTCCAAGCTTGGGAAAAGCTATTGGCATGGGGTATGTAAGAAAAGCTTATACACCCTTAAATACAATAATCCATGTAAAAGTTCGTGATAGGCTCTTGCAGGCAAAAGTTGTGAAAATCCCATTTTCATAAGCCAACAATAGCAAAGAAATTCTATTTGGTAGTTTTTTATTCATTTTTATTTCCATACCCGGTACTATCAGCTTGCAAATTGAAAAAAAATTAAATAATTTACCGGCAGTAATATCCATATCCCATGCCCCTGATTCATCTTACCACTTTTATTGAAGCGCCTGTAGAAAGGGTTTTTGATCTTAGCCGCAATATTCAACTTCATAAAGAAGCCATGAAAAATTACAAAGAAGAAGCCGTAGCCGGAACAAGGTTTGGTTTGATTGAAAAAGATGAAACAGTGACATGGAAGGCCAGACATTTCTTTAAAACAAGAATATTGCGGGTGGCGATTACTGAAATGCAAAAGCCTCTGCGTTTTATTGATGAACAATCTCAAGGTTCGTTTAGCGTAATGAAACACGAGCACCATTTTAAAGCCTGCGAAAATGGGACCATAATGATTGATTTGTTTGAATTCGAAAGTCCTTACGGCAAAATTGGCAAATGGTTCAATTTCTTATATCTCACACGTTATTTAAAACATTTACTCCAACATCGCAATAAGATCATTAAAGAATACGCTGAAAGCAATAAATGGAGAAGGTTGCTTGAAAAATAAACCTCTTTCCGTTATTTTGCCTGCATGAGCAACAAGCCATCTTTGTTTACCTCTCTCTCACCCTCTCTTGTACATTTATATGATTTAAGTAATAGCATTGTAGTAATCATTGATGTATTAAGAGCAACTTCAACAATTACTACTGCCTTATATAATGGAGCCAGGTCTGTTATTCCTGTTGATAGCGTAAGGCGTTGTATTGAATTGGGAAAACAGATCCATGGAATTACAGCCGGAGAAAGAGATGGAAAAATAGCCGAAGGGTTGGAACATGGAAACTCTCCTTTTGAATACTCAAAAGAATTTATTGATGGAAAAGTTTTGGTGCTTACCACCACGAATGGCACAAGGCTTTTGCATATGGCACTGGAAAAAGGAACTAAAGAAATTATTACAGGTTCTTTTCCTAACCTCTCTGCTGTATGTAATCATTTAATTGAAGCGAAACAAAATGTTGTCCTGGGCTGTGCAGCATGGAAAGATAGGGTGAATATGGAAGACGCTTTGTTTGCAGGTGCTGTTATTTTAAAAGTGAAAAAGTATTTTGATATTAATTGTGATTCATCGCACATAGCCGAGTCGATGTATGAAAAAGGGAAAAAGGATCTTTTTTCTTTTATAAAAATAAATAATGCTTCTCATTATCATCGCCTAATGAACTTTGGATTAGAAAAAGATATTCGCTATTGCCTTACAGAAAATGCCGCGAATGTATTGCCAATTTATAGCGATGGAAAATTAATTTTAAAAACTTAGTGTCTCTATCAATTAATGGACAATTTAGTCGGGCAAAACCTTGCAAGATACTTCATTTATTTACTTTCTGATGCTGATAAAAATTATTTTTTAATTCTTTCTTCTTTACATGGAAATGCAAATTGCATTCCTTTACTTTTGCAGATTGCCCAAGTTTGAATGACTTATTTGATTTGGCTCAATAAAATAATGATTCAATCTCTGGTTTATAAAATCTAAAATCGTAAATCTAAATAGTTGGCCCTACCCCATCTTGTTAAATATGTGTACACGCATGGAACGGATGAAGTGATTCGCCGGGGAAAAAAAATTCATGCGATCGGTTTTGTTGAGTTGGTTGAATATGATAATCTTTTCGGCTCTGCTGTATTCAGGGTAAAGGATGACATTTATTCAACATTTTACAAAGTATATATTCAAAAAATAAAGGACCCGAAATCTCTGTCGGTGCGGTGTACTTGTCCGTATAACCTTGGTGATATATGCCGTCATGAAGCTGCTTCTCTTTTCCAGTTGCAGGAAATGATCGATAAAAACATGCTTGACGCAGATGATATAGAATACGATCAGCGGCATACTGTTGCTAAAATGAAATTTATTGATCTGAAATCGTTGCGATTGCTTTCATCGCCTGCCGTATTTGCTGAAGCAGAAAAATTTCTACGGGCCAATAAAGCAAATATTGAATTTGCGAAGGATGAAACAGTAAAAGCAACCGTTGCCCTTGATAATGGTAGCTATAAAGTCATCATTCGTAAAAACGAAGAAAGAAATTTTGATACAAGTTGTAATTTTATAGATACAGAACATCCACTTTGTTTACCCAAGGTCATTGTCTTTTTACAACTGTTGAATTCATATGGCCCATACTATTTTGACAGCATCCGTAACTGGGACAAAGAAAAAAACAAGTTGCTAGAAGCATATGGGTACTCTTTAAATGATGATCTAAAAGGTAAGTTTGAGTTTACTTACAAGGACGGGAAACCCTTCTTGCGGGTTTTGGATACAAGTATCAAAAGAGTGGCCCCTGTTGTTATGCCGGTTAAGCAAGCTGTCATTGCAGAACCATTGCCCCAGCCTGCTGAAGAAAACGAAGAATTGGTCACTACGTCTTATAGGGTAGCAGTTGTGTTTAATTTTAATAAAAAAACTTTCCCTTATTTTTTAATTGATGTAGTGCAGGGAGAAAGTAATGATGCAGGAAATGGTTTTACCGGAAAAGTAGAAAAGCTAGATCTTACAAAATATGTGGATACGGCCCGATATTGTGAAAATGACAAACAATCTCTTGCTTTAGTTAGAAAATTACAGGAACAGGAAATCAATAAATATATCAGCCGGAATTCACCCTTTTCCGGCATTTGGGAAAATATAATTCACCAGGAAGACGAAGACTTGGCAGATGAAACAAAAAGTCTGATGTCGGAATACCTGCTGCCTAAATTAAAAAAATTATTTTCGGAATCACCCCTTGCATTTTTTCTTGCGAAAGGGAAAACTTTTAAAACCACTAATCTTGACGAACTAAAATTGTTAGCGGAAGATCTCAAACCTCACTTTTCTGTAAGTAAAAATGGAAAATATATTATTCATTGTCACGTAAGAGTCGATGGTTTAGATCATGAGTTAGCAGACAATGAAAGCCCCACTCCTCTACTATTTTTATATAATCACCAGGCATATTTATGGAAGAATTCAGAAGTTATAGATGTAATTGAGAAATTTTTGCCAAAAGGTAAAATGGAAATAAGCAATGGGGCCTGGGACAAAACTTTGCATCAATTTCTTTTGCCATTGGCAAAAGAATACAAAATTGATTTTGATAAATCACTTGTTCGTGAAATAAAATCTGGCGATCCGGAAGTAAAATTATTTTTATTGGAGAAAGGCGATTATCTCGTTTTTCAACCTTCTTTTACCTACAAAGGATATGAAACAAAAGCAAAAGACAGGGATGAGATCATAGTACCCCAGCTTGATAAAGTAATGATCGTTCACCGTAACCGTGAAGCCGAACAGGCATTTATACATAAACTGCAAAATCTTCATTCCAATTTTATTTACCAGGAAGATACGCATGCACTGGCATTAAAAGGAACTGATGTATTAAAAAACAATTGGTTCTTTTTATTTGTGGATGCCATGAATGATATGAAAGTGCCCGTATTTGGTTTTGAAGCGTTGAAAAACTTTCGATTCAATACTGCCAAACCACAGACAAAAATTTTTATCAGCAGTAATACAGATTGGTTTGATGCAAGAGTAGATATCGTTTTTGGAGATCAGCAGGTGTCCGTTGCCGAAGTAAAAAGAGCATTGGCCAATAAACAACAGTTTGTTCAGCTGAATGATGGGACGCTTGGAATTTTACCCGAAGAATGGATAAAAAAATATTCATTATTGTTTCGGGTAGGTGAAGGCAAAACAAATTCATTAAAACTTTCCCGCTATCATTTAAGTGTGGTTGATGAACTATATGAAAACCGTGACGAAAATGAGCTAGTTGTTCAGCTGGAAGAAAAGTATCAGCGCTTGCGGGAATTTGATAAGATTAATAACATTGAGCCGCCTGAACATTTGCAGCATGTACTTCGACCCTACCAGGTAGCGGGTTATCAATGGCTGAATTATTTGCATGAAATAAACTGGGGTGGCATACTTGCTGATGACATGGGATTAGGTAAAACTGTACAGGCCCTTTCTTTCCTGGAAAGATTTAAGTCGGAATATGGAAAAATTAAAGCACTGGTAATTTGCCCTACCACTCTTATTTACAACTGGGAAAATGAAATAAGAAAATTTACTCCGTCACTTTCTTTTCACATTCATCATGGCGGGCAGCGGTCACGGGCAAAAGAAGAATTGTTGAATTATGATATCACCATCACCACTTATGGAACCCTGCGCAGTGATATAAAATTATTTGTAAGTGTTGAATTTGACTATATTATTTTAGATGAATCGCAGGCTATTAAAAATCCTTCAAGTAAAGTAACAAGAGCAGCTTCTTTACTTAATGCAAAACACCGTTTGTGCATGAGCGGAACCCCTTTGCAGAATAATACTTTTGACATATTTGCTCAGATGAATTTTCTGAACCCGGGTATGTTGGGAACTATGGAATTTTTCAGACAGGAGTTTTCTATTCCTATTGATAAATTCGGAGAAGAAGACAGGAAGGAGCATCTCAAAAAAATTCTTTATCCTTTTATTCTTCGCCGCACAAAAGAGCAGGTAGCCAAAGATCTTCCTGAAAAGCAGGAAACGGTTTTGTTTTGTGAAATGGAAAATGAACAGCGAAAAATTTATGACGCCTACCGGAATGATTATCGCAACCAAATATTGGGTTCAATAGAAACGCAGGGAATTCAACGGTCACAACTTACCATATTACAGGGATTAATGAAGCTTCGCCAGATATGCGATTCACCGGCCATATTAAATGAAGTAGAAAAGTTTGAGAATCATTCTATCAAACTTGAAGAATTAACCAGAGAGATCATGGAGAATATTGGCAATCATAAAGCCCTGATCTTTTCCCAATTTCTGGGTATGCTGGCATTGATAAAAGCAAAGCTTACCCAGCTTGATATTAAGTTTGAATATTTTGATGGCAGCACTTCTGCACCTGATAGAGAAAAAGCCATTCAAAGTTTTCAGAATAATGAAAGCATAAGAGTTTTTTTGATTTCTTTAAAAGCAGGCGGAGTTGGTTTGAATTTAACAGCCGCCGATTATGTATATATTGTTGATCCCTGGTGGAACCCTGCTGTTGAGCAACAAGCGATTGACCGCACTCATCGTATTGGCCAGACCAAAAACATCTTTGCTTATCGAATGATCTGCAAGGATACTATTGAAGATAAGATTCTTCAACTCCAGGAAAAGAAGCGTATGCTGGCAAAAGAATTAATTGCCGATGACACTACTTTTGTAAAGAGCCTGAGCAAGGAAGATGTGGAATACCTGTTCAGCTAATCCATAATATAAAAACAAAAGACCGCCGAAAGTTCAGCGGTCTGTATTAATCGGGTTAGTAAGTAAGAAGATTAATGAGCTCGTTTGCGATTATGGTTATACCCATGTGCAGCAGGCGAAGATCCTGATATAATTACTCCCAGTATTGATTTTAAAAAACGAAAAATATTCAACGAGGGTTTATAATAATGCCTGTAAATCCTTGCCTCTTCGTGGGTATGAACTATTGACTTGTTTTTCATATCGGGATTATTTAGGAATGGTTAACGAATGTTTTATAGGACTTAGTATATGTAAAGCTAATATTTTATCTATTTTATAGTTATAATTGACCACAGAAATTTTTTGAAACTTATAAAATCAGTAAAACTTCCTGTGTTGATTACTATCGGTAACCCCATTCTTTAATTCGCTATACTGAGTAAATCTTTAAAACGACTTTACCAATAAGATTAAAATGCTGAACAGAATTACAGGACGCTGAAGTGAGTTACACCTGCCTATCGGACAGGCAGGCAACAGGAGCTTAACAGAATTCCAAAAGCCAGGTATATAAAAAAATTACCTTTGCTCTCTCAAAAATTTAACGATGAAATTAGTTTCTTACCTGGAAGAAGATCGTGACCGGTTAGGAGTGTTAATTAATGATATGGTATATGATATGGAAGTATTGCATCCGGATTTGCCAAACAGTATGAGCATGCTTTTAAATTTTTGGGAAGATGCACTACCTGTAGCCCAGGCTGGTGAACTCATGCTGAAAGAAGGTACAAGAGCAAGTAATAAAGGAATTCTGGTAAATGATGTTCAGTTATTAGCGCCGGTTCCCTTTCCCATTTCTTGCAGAGACGGATATGCATTTCGTCAGCATGTAGCAACAGCAAGAAAAAACCGGGGGCTTGGAATGATTCCTGAATTTGATCAGTTTCCCGTTTTTTATTTCACTAATCCTCATACCATTATTGGGCAAGGTGAAGTAAGATGTATGCCTGATCATTTGGAAAAACTGGATTTTGAACTGGAAGCTGCTGTTGTACTCTGCAAACACGGAAAAAATATTCCGGCTGAAGAAGCTGATGAATACATTGGCGGATTAATGATCATGAATGATCTTAGTGCAAGACATTTACAGATGGAGGAAATGCTTTTGAATCTTGGCCCGGCAAAAGGAAAAGATTTTGCAACCGCTACAGGGCCCTGGCTGGTTACTTTGGATGAGCTGGAAGAGTTTGTGGTACCGGCAAAGGAAAATCATGTAGGGAAAAACTGGAACCTTTCAATGAAATGCTTTGTAAATGAAAGACAGGTTAGTGAAGGCAGCCTTGCGGATATGGACTGGACATTTGCTGAAATTATTGAAAGAGCTTCTTATGGAGTAAATCTTTACCCGGGAGATATTATAGGAAGTGGTACAGTGGGAACAGGATGTTTTTTAGAATTAAATGGAACCGCCAGGTTAAAAGATGCTAATTTTCCTGAACAATGGTTACTGGCCGGTGATGTAGTGGAAATGGAAATAGAAAAACTGGGAAAGCTCACTAATACAATAGTTGCTGAAGAAAGTGATTGGAGCATTTTAAGTAAAAAGAAACTCTGATAATAATCAGATACAAAATATGAAGCTCCCGGTTTAAACAGTGAGCTTCTGTTTTTAATAAAAAAAGGCCGCCAGGTTATTTAGAGCTTCGAATGTTGCAACACATGAGAAAACTCGGGACCAGAGCGGCCAGTCAGGTATAAACGGGGAAGATGTATAAAAATTATATCACAACCTTGTTAATCCTTTTGGCGTTGGTGCTAACATTTTTTACTTTGCCCAAAAAAGAATCTTTTACTTTTAACTCCTTAGCAGCATTTACTTCAGCAGAACCAACTCCATCATTGTCTATATCCATTGTTTGAACTACAAGATCGGCTGCCTTAATGGAGCCCACACTACTGCTCCTGATCACAGCTTTTTCTGCTTTGCCACTCAACTTTAAATTCCCCACACTTTTATTATTAATGTCAAGTTTCTGTGCGTTCAATGCCAGGTCCACAGAACCCACACTTTTATTGTTAAGAGAGAGATCACCAAAATTTAAGCTCCCGTTTGAGGATACATTGCCTACCATTTTTAAATCGAGGCTTTTCAGGTTTTTAAAAGTTATATACACGGTCATCTTCTTCTTACTGTCGAAATGTGAATCCTTCTTCATTTCAACAATAAGTTTGCTGCCATCATTTTTTACTTCAAAAAGACTTTGCAGGTTATCCTCTGCTTCAATCTTTACACCCTCACTGTTACCCTGCTTAAGTGATACATTAAAAACCCCGCTTGCTTCAAGCTGGTCAAAAGGCTGAACTGTTATATCCTTTGTAACAACATTTCCACTGCCTATAATTTTGGGGGTATTGTTGTCTTTATCTTTTTGTGAAAAAGCGGGAGTAGATGAAAGAGTTAACAGAAGAAGGCTCCCTGCAATAATGATTACTTTTCTCATATAAATTGGTTTTTATCTGCGGGTGGCAGACGCCTTAAAATACACGAAATTATTCGTAGAACGAAGATGCGGTTTATTTTGTTACATTAACTGAAAAAAAATTATGAAAGGCAATTAGATTATTTGAATGAGCCTGTTTTACGATATTTGAAGTAATGATACTGGATTTAAAAGACCTGAAACCAGTTGAAAGGCAAAACTACCTGCAATATGCCATCGCACCAAGGCCGATTTGTTTTGCTTCAACAATTGATAAAGAAGGCAATGTTAATCTAAGCCCTTTTAGTTTTTTCAATCTATTTTCTACAACCCCGCCGGTTGTAATTTTTTCACCATCAAGGAGGATCAGGGATAATACCACCAAGCATAGTTTGGAAAATGTGCTCCAGGTTGCCGAAGTGGTGATCAATATTGTGGATTATGATATGGTACAGCAAACAAGCCTCGCGAGCTGTGAATACCCAAAAAAAATAAATGAATTCATAAAAGCAGGTTTTACAATAGAGCCGGCCACAATGGTAAAACCGCCGATGGTAAAAGAGAGTAAAGTAAAAATGGAATGCAGGGTTATTGAAGTAAAATCGTTAGGGAAAGAAGGTGGTTCCGGAAACTTAGTTATCTGCGAAGTGGTCAGGATGCATATTGATGAGTCTATCCTGGATGAAAACAAAACAATTGATCAGCAAAAACTGCATCATGTTGCAAGGCTTGGTGGAAATTGGTATTGCAAAGTGGATGAAAAAAATCTTTTTATTGTTGAAAAACCAAATACTCAATTGGGCATCGGTGTAGATGCACTACCCGCTTCTATCCGCTATAGCCAAATTTTGACAGGAAATAATTTAGGCCAACTGGCTAATGTGAATGAATATCCGGTCGTTGATCCTTCATTTGATGATGAACATTTAAAACAGATCGTTCAATATTATAGCATCAATCCTGATGAAATGGAAAAGGAATTGCATTATTATGCAAAGAAATTATTGGCTGAAGGCAAAGTGAAAGAGGCCTGGCAGGTGCTACTGACAGAAAATTAGTACCCCATTATCTAAAACCGAACCTTGCTGTCAGCATTTCAGTAAATACTACTTTTTTGTACAACCAAAATATTAAAAATGAAAACCTTTTGGGACTCTTACTGTTTGTGGTATTCTTAATATTCAGAATTGCATCAATACCATTATAGTTTCAAAGCATCTTTTCGTCTTGCAATTCTTTCACGTAATGTCCTGAAAAACTTTGATCTCTCCTTTTCACTTACTTTACTGATTAATGTTGAGCGCTTCATCAGGCTTTGCAGATAATTAAAATTGTTTTCGCAGAAATTCATATCACGGGTCGTCATATAATTAATGGCCGTATGTGGCATAAGAGCCATTTTCACTCCATCTAATATAATGATCATGCTGTTGTCTCCCAATATCACTTCATTGAAATAAACCCGGTAGCTGCCAACAGGCTTCATTTCGGGGTCACCGTAAATGAATTTATATCCCTTTTCAGCCTGATTTTCTATATGATCAATCACTTTTTCCCAGGCTTCATAGAGTATTAAAATGTCCCCGTCAGCTTCAAACATCTGGCTCTCCCGGTAAAATTCAATTTGCCTGATAGCAATGTTTATATTCTCGACGTTCCAGATTTCTGTACTTGGTAAAGCATTGTAAAGTGAAATAATTTTTTGTCCCATGCCAAATAGTTCATCGGTGTACAGATCGAACCGAAAACGCTGGTGATCGAATTCCGGAAAATGAAAAATGGTATTCATCCAGAAAAAATATTTGAAAGCGGCTATTTCCCGGAAAAGAAAATGATGAAAAATGGGTACATCCTTGCATAGCCAGTAAAAATCCTTTTCTTTAAAGTTATTGAAATTAACAAGGTCTCTTATCATTCCTGATAGATATGCCTCATAGCGAAAATTCCGGCTGTTTAACAGATTTCCCTGGAAAAGAAAGGAGCCTGTCTGAAGATTCATTAATTGGTCCAAAGAGATTTTATAATGAGTACATAAACTGTGTAACTCTTCCAGTGAAATCATCTTTTCACCCCGCATACGGCGGTACACACTGTCAACACTTACATTAAGCACTTTGGCAATTTCTTCGGTGACCGATAAATTGCCGGGAATATTAGCTTTAATAACCTGGAAAAGTTCCTGTTGAAGTTCGGAAGCATCCATATTATAAGGTTTATAAGTTTTTTTTTCGATCTTCAATTTTTGCCAAAAGAATCCCAAAAAAAATATTTCGCTGTTTCTCACTTGTTTGGCTGATAATGGTGGCTCTCCGCATCAGGTTACCCAGGTCTTCCTGGCACTGATTACAAAAGTCCTCATCGCGGGTGATCATGTAATTCAGTACATCATAGTTCAGGTAAGTTGTTTTTCTGTTATCGGTGGTCACCAATATTGTATTATCCCCAAGTATCACACGGTTATAAAAAAAGCTGAAGTTTGTTTTTTTTGTTTGCGGATTTTCTCCCGGCAGAAATTTACAACCATATTCTACCTGCGTTTTCAGGTGAAAAATGGTTTCTTCAACAGACTCGTAAATCATTTTAATATCTGCTGCGGAAGAAAAAAGTCCGCTATCCTTATAGAATTCTATTTGTGAAATAATACTGTTGACGCATTCAGTATTCCATATTTCTGTGGAGGGTATCTGCGTATATGCTTTAGCCAGTTCCCTGCTCAGTTTTTCAATTTCAGAAGGTACTGCTTCCGGGTTGATGGCCTTTGTTGAATAATCAGGATTCTGCAAAATGGTTTTCATCCAAAAAAAATAGCGAAAGGCAATCAGAGGCTTGAAATAAAAATTATGAAACAAGGGCACATCTTTGGTAAGATAAATAATCTCTTTCTGGCTAAAGCTGTTTATATATTGTGCCAGGTTAGTAAGATCAGACAGGTATTTCTCGTAAGAATAATACTGGTTATTAATGCGAATATTTTCAAAAAGAATAGAATTGGTTTTTATGTGCAATACCTGGTCAAGTGAAAGATGAAAATGTTCACAAAGCTGCTTTGCTTCTTCAAGAACCAGGGGTGTTTCATTTCTTATTCTGCGGTAAGTACTATCATTACTCAAATGTAAAATTTCTGAAACAGTATCTGTAAGAGATGCGGAAGGCGGCAGCATTTCTTTTATACGCTGAAACAAAAACTCCTGGGCCTGGCTCGAAGGCATGAGTGTGTGTTAATGTTGAAAAATCTGTTTTGCAGGAACTGCTATTTCATGATCTGCCTCTTTCAAATTAGGTGATTTTTTTTGAAATACAATATTTACTCAAATCATAATCAGTAAAAATTGCCAACGGAGAAAGAGTACCTGCAAAATTCAATTATAAAAGGGCTTTTCGGGAAAGTAGCTTGGTGTCAGAATTTGAAATTAAAACCACGAGTTATGAAACAGAAAGCTATCAATTACGAAGTGCTCCTTTTTACGAACACTCGTTTTTCGAAAAAAGAATTCAGTGAAAAAAATTTCGACCGGGTTAACATGCCAGATTCCTGTCAGTTACAGAATGCCTGCTGGAATGGGCTTGTTTTTGAAATTCTTCCGGATATCATCCAACCAGCTTCTGCAAAAAATCCTGTTTATACCTGGGAAGTAGCCGCTGCCGAAAACTTTATTGAAGTAAAAATCGGAACTGCTCCTTACTCTATTGAAGGTGCAACATCTTTAAATCCTTACCTGCTGCTTTCCAAAAAGAATTTTAATTAATCAAAATTTTTTATGAAAAAGTTTATTCTCTTCATCTTGATAGCAATCCTCACGGAACAGGTATTTTGCCAGTCTGCAAATGATTTTTTAAAATCAGTTCAGAACGATTATATCCAGGTAAAGAATAGAAATCAAAAAAATCCTATATGGTCTCCTCTTATCATTGTAGCCAGGAATAAACTCAGGGTTATTTCCTTCTCTTTTAAAAAAGAGAAATCGCTTGTCCCTTTTATAGGAGGCTTGACTTATCATTCGTACCCCGTATTAAGTCTCAAAATCAACTTAGATAACCACTCATTAAAACATTGTTTATGATCCCTGTATTTATCCTCTGGGTTATTCTCCGCTACAGGCAGAACCAGAAAAAGAATAATAATGAAACCGTTGCTTTTAAAAAATCAAAAATACTATCCTCCCGTATGAAAAGTATTTTCCTGATAATCGCTATACTGCTTACTGGTATGAAAAACTACTCTCAGAACAAGTCATTCAATTACCAGATCCTGCGTAATGGAAACAAGGTTGGCACTTTGCATTTCTCTGAAATGGCCACGGGCAACATGGATTATTTGAAGATGGAATCAGACGTGAAAACAAGATTCATTTTCACTTTTACAGCCCACGCAAATGAAGAAGCCGTTTATTATAATGGCGTGCTTCTTCATTCATCTATTTACCGGCAATTGAATGGTAATGAAAAGGCAAATAAACAGCACCAGGTGGATAACAGGCAATACATTATTCATAAAGGCAAAGATGACGAGATCATAAAAAATTACCCTATCACTTACAATATGCTGAGTTTGTACAGTAAAGAACCTGAGAATGTCAGTACTGTGTACTCAGACAATTTTGAAACTTTTATTACTATACAAAAAACAGGTGTACATAAGTATAAGATCATACTGCCCGACGGTAACTATAATTACTACTGTTATAAAGATGGGATACTAAATCTGATTGAAGTTCACCACAGTTTATACTCTGCAAGCATCGTTTTGTCCAATAATTAAATCATGGAAAATTTTTCTGCCATATTAATTCTTTTATTGTTATACGCAACTCTGCTGTTTATGATTTCATGGGTAAATAAATTAAAGCCTGGTATTGCCTCCTATCATAAACCATATCTGAATAATTTGGGCCCGTTGAACTATTTACATATTGGGGGCATCCTGATCATGCTACTGCCTGCACTAATTATTAAGCAATTACCGGTTTTTATTTTATCATTTCCAGATAAAATAAGTATATCACAAACTATAATCTTTCTTACTTGCTTTGGCGTTATTGGCTTTTTCCCATGGAAAAAATTCAACAGAGATCCTACAAGAAGTGAAAATGCTTCTTCATCATCAGCATACCATATCATTTCATATGCCCTTGTCAGATGTTTTTTTCTGATTGTTTATGAATGGTTCTTTCGCGGTTTGCTCCTGATAAGTTTTTGCGAAAAGTTCGGAAACAATTTTGGCATTATGATAAATGTTTTGCTTTATGTTTTAATACATACTCACAAAAACAAAAAAGAAATGATTGGTTGCATTCCGGTTGGAATTTTATTATGTGTTTTTACGATCTGGTGGCAATCAATCTGGCCAGCCATTATTTTTCATTTACAAATAGCCATCATCAACGAATGGCCCCCATTACAACAATTTATTTCACCACAAAAACAAACTGCAATATGAAAATATTTATAACAGGCGCTACCGGGTATATCGGCAATTTGCTTGCATTAAAACTTGCTGAAGAGGGCAATATTATTCATGCACTTGTGAGGGAGCCGGAAACTAATAATCCGGATCACCCCAACATAAAATTATTTCAAGGCAATGTCACCGATATTAATTCAATAAGAACTGCTATGGATGAATGTGAACAAGTTTTTCATTTGGCCGCATTTGCACGCCTGTGGGTCAGGCCATCAGACATTTTTTATAAAATAAATGTAGAAGGAACAAAAAATATTTTAGACGTAGCGATTGAAAAAAATGTTCTTAAACTGGTGTATACATCAAGCACGGCCGTTTTTGGCACATCCATAAATGAACCACTATCGGAAAATGATCCGCGGACAATCGGGTTCAATAATGACTATGATCTTTCAAAGTGCATGGCTGAAAAACTTATTATGGATTATACCAAAAAAGGGTTAAATGCACTAATCGTAAATCCTTCAAGAGTATACGGACCGGGAAAGGAGACATATAGTAACCCCTTCACAAGAATTTTAAAAGCATTAATGAAAGGGGAACCTGTACCTGTTCCAAAATGTCCTGATGTAGTTGCTAATTATAGTTATATATATGATGTGGTGGAGGGACATATTCTTGCTATGAAAAACGGAAAAGCGGGAGAACGATACATTCTTGGCGGAGAAAACATTTCTTATCGCCAATTATTCTCGGTAGTAAGAGAAATAATACCAGCAAAATATGTTGTGCCACTTCCTAAAATGATCCTAAAGGTTGCGGGATATATGCAACTGCTTCGATTTTATCTTACAAAAAAACAACCAGGCTTTACACCTTCTGCCATTAACAGATATTATAGTAACACAGCTTTCAGTTGCCTAAAAGCCATTAAAGAGTTAAACTATAAAATCACTCCTTTCAGACAAGGGATGATTGATACCATTCACCATCTAAAACAACAATTATGAATCAAAATAGATTTTATACGCTTATAACAGGGGCCGGTGACGGTTTTGGAAAAGCATTAGCCATAGAATGTGCCAGGAGAAATATGAACCTTATTCTAGTAGCACTTCCCGGGCCCGAACTTTTACACCTGGCAGGTTTCATCCGAAAAAATTTTTTGACCAATGTAATAATTTTTGAAAAAGATCTTACAAGAGAAACCGATTGCTACGATCTGCATTTACAAATTCTTGACATGGGTTTACGTGTAAATACACTGATAAACAATGCAGGTATTGGCAACACACAGTTTTTCACCGAAACCTCACCCGAATTTTTCAAGCAACAGATCAAACTCAATGTTATTGCCACTACCTTACTCACCAGCCTGTTCATACCTGAACTAAAAAAATGTGGGCCTTCGCATATATTAAATGTTGGCAGTCTTTGCAGTTTTTTTTACTTGCCCCAAAAACAGGTATATGGTGCAACTAAATCATTTATTTACTTTTTTTCCAAGAGTCTTCGTCGTGAAGTTAAGTATGAAAACATTTCTGTGAGTGTTGTATGTCCCGGCGGAATGAATACTAATTTTCATGTTTCACTTTTGAACAGAAAAGGAAATTTTTTTTCCCGCATTTCCATATTAAATCCTGAGGAAGTAGCCCCAATTGTCATTAAAAAAATGCTGAAAGGAAAGGAAGTCATCGTTCCGGGATCAGTAAATAAGTTCAGCATGGTACTCGATAAACTGCTGCCGCCTTTCATTAAAAACATTTTTACAGATAAACTTATGAAAGACCTGAGATCAGACCGACCCTCCATTGATATAAATAAAAACTCATCGCCCATTGCGGCATAAAATTTTTATTATGAAAAAGGACATATCAGTTTCCGGGCAACTTAAATGCTTCAGTATTTTTTTTGTAGTAGTACTGCCATTTGTATTCATGGCTGCTCTTTCTGCAAGGAACCCGGTCATATTCTTTTCACTCAACTTTTTAGCCGGTTTATTAATCTGGACCTACCTGGAATATCACCTGCACCGGTTCTGGACCCATAATAAAAATGCAGATGCAACTAAGGAGGCTTATAAAAGGCATGTACATCATCATAAACACCCAACAGAAATAAAAGTTACCGCAAAACAACGCCTGATATTGTTTTCGGCAAGCGCTGTACTATTTACAATTTCTATTTTGTGGAATAACTATTTTACCATTGTAGCAGGATTTATTATCGGTTTCGCCTGGTCATTCTTCAGTCATTGGATACTGCATCAAACATGGTCAGAGAAACTTTTCCCGCATCTTCACCGCTTTCATATTCATCATCATTGCAAATATCCGGACCGTTGTTTCGGTTTTAGCACCATTTTCTGGGACCTGATCTTCAAAACAACCCCTCCTAAAAATTCAGTGATCACAGAAAAGATAATCAAATTCTATTATGGACATCATTAAACCAAAATAATTATGATCACCTTTTCCATTATTCGATCCTCCTCTAACAAATGGTTTGAAATTTACAGCATCTTAATCTGTGCAATTATTGTTTCTCCTTTCATTGTATTAGCTGTTCTGCTAAGAAATACACCCTGGATATTTCATTCATTGCTGTTTACATGTGGCTGGCTGGTATGGACGTGGGTAGAATACCATGTGCATCGTTTTTTGATGCACCCCAAAAATGATAAATGGAAAACAGGGACATCACAAAGTCACCAGCATCACCACCGGCAACCAGCAGAACTCGAGGTTACTTTATTTTACCGAATCCTGCTTTTTATTTTCCATTGTGTTCTTTTTTATTTTGCCTACAAGCTGAATAATTATTTCACCATTTTTGCAGGTTTTTCCTGGGGCTCAGCAGCATTTTGCTATATTCATTATCTTTTACATCATAAATGGACCCGTATATTCATGCCGCGTCACCATCGTTTTCACATCTACCACCATTGCAAATACACAAACAAATGTTTTGGTGTTAGTGTAACGTGGTGGGACCATTTATTTTTTACGGCCCCTCCAAAAGCCGCTTCAATCAATAATCGCATCATTGATTTTTATTACAACAAATTGCCCGGCATTAAAAAATGAATTATGAGAATTACTGTTTTAGTTATTTTTTTATTCATTTCACATGTTTCCCATACTCAACCTTACCTGGACATTGCAAAATTCAGTTACTCTTATTCTCCCCTTTCCGGTCTTAATGGAAAAACAAATCCCCTTAAATCAAATCTTTTCAGTCTGAATCTTAATTTGCCAATTGAATTGAAAAAAGATGGCGATGCTTTTATAATCAACCCTTTTCTTGACAATAACCAGGGAGAAGTTTCTTCAAATGATTTTCATGTAATAAGCCAGGGATTGTTGATCGGTTTTTTAAAAAAAAATCTTTTTAAGAATTGGAATCTTTTATCAGGTTTTATTGCAAGAAGAAATAAGCAGGCTGAAAAAAAATTGAATGATGACTGGCAATATGGAGGAATTATCTTAACCACTTATAAGAAAAATCAATTGTTATCTCTAAAGTTTGGTATTTACTACAACAAAGAATTTTTTGGAAATTATTTTATCCCGCTGGCAGGGATTGACTGGCAAATAAACCCTAAAAACAATCTTTTTGGAGTGCTACCCGGTAGCATGATTTTAGAATATAAAGTTAACTCCTGGTTTTATTACGGAGCTTCTTTTCGTGCACTTACAAATTCTTACAAGCTGGAAACAATAGACCCTTGCTTCAGTGGTGATTGTTCAGCAAAAAATTATTTGAGGATTGATGATAACCAGTTAGGCATTTTTGCAGACACTTATCTTTCCAAGAAAATTTTATTGACCGCAGAAGCAGGTTATACTGTTCTTCGCAGGTATCGCTACGGATTTAAGGGAGAAATTCTTAATAACAAGACTGACTATAAAACTGATAATTTTTATTTACGAGCCATTCTTGCCTACAGGCTTCGGTTAAGGTAAGTTGATATACAATAAAGCCCAATCTCTGCGAGTATACTAATATTTTAGCCGTTTATAAATCCCATTACTTCAGTAAGGCTGAAGGCAGCCTATACCAATTTTGAAAATTAAGTTTTACGTTACTACACTCTAATCAAACAGAAAGATTCGCAACTATCGCAATTTTATTTATTCTACTGCTTAAGAAAACGATTTTTTGCAGGTAGCACTTCCTGGTGGTAACACTATTAGTAAAAATTGCCAATTCAGAATGATTAACTGCAAAATTCAATTATTAATGGTCTTCAACAGGTATTAGCTTGCTTTAGGGTTCTAAAAATTAAAAACATAAACCGAAAACCAATGACCATTAAGACTTGTTCCCCTTTCATTTTTATTACGACAATTAATATTCAGATCCGCTCTATAAGATGGTTTATTTAATTTTTTTAGCCAGTTCATTGTGGCCCTCCATTGTTCTTTCATTCAGAATTAAAAATTGAAAATCATCACCACAAAAACTTTTTTATGAAAAGAAATTTTTTGTTTTGCACTTTTCTTCTGCTGATATGTTTATCATCCCCGTCACAGCAGCTTATCACCGGTAAAGTAAAAAGCAAAGACAACGATTCGTCAATCGCCGGAGTCTCTGTTTCATTAAAAGGCTCTTCTAACGGAACGGTCACAGATGAAAACGGAAGTTTCAGTTTGAAAGTTTCATCCCTGCCGGTTACATTGATCATTTCTCATACAGGATTTACATCCCTGGAAATTGTTGTACGTACAAAAGGATCACCCGTAATCCTGCTGGAACCGGATTATAAGATAAGTGGGATTATTGTCGTCTCTCCTACAAGAACCCGTAACAAAATCGTAAATTCCCCCACCTCTATTGAACGAATTGGCGCAAAGGAAATTTCAAATATGCCCGGCTCTGATTACTATGCTTTATCGAGCTATAAAAAAGGGATTGATCTTACCACTTCAAGTATGACATTTAAAACAATTAGTACAAGAGGATTCAATGGAAGTGGCAGTTCAAGAGTAAACCAAATTGTTGAAGGAATGGATAACCAGGCGCCCGGATTGAATTTCTTTGTCGGAAACTTTGCCGGTCTTACAGAATTGGATGTTGATAATATAGAACTGTTGCCCGGAGCTTCATCAGCACTATATGGACCGGGAGGTATGAACGGCACAGTACTGATCAACAGTAAAGACCCATTTAAATACCAGGGATTAAGTGTATTGATAAAAGAAGGAGTAAATAATATTGATAAATCTCAACGCTCTGATATCTCTTCTTTCCATGATTTTTCTTTACGCTGGGCCAGGTCATTCAATAACAAGTTCGCATTCAAAATTGGTGCACAATACACCAGTGCTACTGATTGGCTTGCCAGTGACAGCAGCGATTACTCCCATGCAGGTACTGTGGGGAAAGTGATTCCCGGTAACAGGCAAACGGATTCTAATTATGACGGTGTAAATGTGTATGGTGATGAAACAAGTGTTGATATATATCCTTTCCTTGTTGGACTTACCGGTGATCCCAATCAGCCCCATATTAGTGTATCCAGAACAGGTTATGATGAAAAAGATATAATTGATCCCGAAACAAAGAATATAAAATTATCCGGGGCACTTCATTATAAACTCAGTCAAAAACTGGAAGCGCAATTAATGGGTTATTGGTCAACAGGCAATACCGTATATACAGGAAATAATCGCTATGCACTTAAAGATATTAAGCTGGGACAATATAAACTAGAATTAAAACAAAGAGATTGGTTTTTGAGAAGTTACACAACCCAGGAAAATGCAGGCCAGGCCTATAGTGCAACAGTTACTACTCAAATATTCAATGAAGCATGGAAACCAAGTTATGATCCCTCTGATCCTGCAGCAAGCTGGTACCCTCAATATGCAGGTGCTTATTTACAGGCAAGGCTGCAGGGAGCCGATGATATTACAGCGAATAATATAGCAAGATCTTTTGCAGACCAGGGCCGGCCGCAGGCCGGTTCACAGGAGTTCAAACAAATTTTTGACCAGGTTAGAAAAATACCAATACCTAACGGCGGACTCTTTCTCGAAAAATCTCAGCTATGGATGACAGAAGGACAATACAATTTTTCCAATAAAATAAAGTTTGCAGAAATTATTGTGGGTGCCAACTGGAAGAAATACATTCTGAATTCACAAGGAACATTGTTTATTGATACACTAAAACCAATTGGTATTAATGAAGTAGGCGCTTATGCCCAGATTACAAAAAGATTATTCGATGACAGGCTATCCTTATCTGCATCCGGCCGGTACGACAAGAATGAAGATTTCAAAGCGCATTTTACATCAAGGTTCACGGCATTGATTACCGTTGCAAAGGATCAGAACATCCGGCTTTCTTACCAGACTGCTTATCGTTTCCCTACAACGCAACAAAAATATATTCGCCTGAATGTAGGCGACTATACATTACTCGGTGGATTGCCATGGGTAATGGACTATATGCAAAACGGTAAAGGCCCTGTCCATGAACTTGATGAAAACGGGATGCCCCGACCCGATCCATATGTATATAAAGAATTCAAGCCGGAAAGTATGCAATCATTTGAAGCAGGGTATAAAGGATTGATGGGAGAAAGAGTATTGATTGACCTGTACGGATATTTTGGATACTATAAAGACTTCCTCGGAAGAAATGCACTGTATCAACCAGCGACTGGTGAAGTCTTTTCTACCGTTGTCAATAGTAGTACTAAAGTAAAAACACATGGTTTTGGTCTTGGATTTGATTATCAACTACCAAACAATTTCTCAGCATTTTTTAATGCATACTCTGATATTATTACAGATGTTCCTTCGGGATTCCAGTCATTTTTCAATACACCCAAATACAGGCTGAATACAGGTTTTGCTAATTCAGGTTTAGGAAGAAGTAAAAATCTTGGCTTTAATGTAATGCTTCACTGGCAGGACGCTTTTATGTGGGACGGTGAATTAGCCAACGGACCGGTAAATGCATTTAGTAATGTTGATGCTCAAATCAGTTATAAAATTCCAGGAATTAAATCAACAATAAAACTTGGAGGCTCTAATATATTCAATCACTATTATAAAAATTGTTATGCAAATCCGGAGATCGGTGGATTGTATTATATAAGTTTGGGGTATAATCTCTAAACACTCATTATCCCGCATAAAGTTACTCGCAACTATAAAATAAGTTTTTATGCAATTAACTGTACAAACATTACAGGAAAAACAGGCAATTCAACCGCTGCCTGTTTTTAAGAGAATTACTCCACATAAACTGCCAAAATTTATTTTAGGACCCGGGCTACGATTTATTAAATGGTTGATGTGGATTAATATTTTTAAAGTTGCTTTAAAAAAATTTAGAAACCCTTTCACAGCAATTCAAAAAATAAATCAATTAAAAAAACTCCGTGATCAATATCGCAATCGCTATCAGGCTTTCAAATATTCTTCTGTAAATAATAAATTTTTCATTAATTACAATACTCCCGGGTGGCCTTCAAAAGCATTTAATCATTATATCTCGCATTTACTTACCAGATCAATACCAGACAAGCAACCAAGTTTAAACACTCTTGTTTTTGCTGTCACAAAAAAATGCGGTTTCCTATGTGAGCATTGTTGTGAGTGGGAAAATCTGAATAAACCTGAAGTGCTTTCTAAAGAAGATTTGTTATCAATCATTTACCGATTTCAACAACTTGGTGTATCGCAGGTTCAATTGAGTGGGGGAGAACCATTAAATCGGTTTAATGACATTTTGTTTCTTCTCAATAATGTTTTGCCTGGTACTGATTTCTGGTTATATACTTCGGGATATCAGCTAACTGCTGAAAAAGCAAAGCAGCTTAAAAAGCATGGCCTCAGGGGTATCACCATTAGTCTTGACAATTGTGATGAAGAATTGCATGATGCATTCCGCGGAAAAAAAGGATCATATCAACGTGCGTTGCTGGCAGCACAATATGCCACACAAGCAGGACTGGCGGTTTGTTTTTCTTTATGTGCTACGAAACAATTTATCAGTAATGAAAACTTAATGCGTTATGCTGAGATTGTTAAAAATGCCGGCGCTTCCTTTATCCAGATACTGGAACCTAAGGCAGTTGGTCACTATGCGGGTCATGATGTCATTCTAAATGACCATCACCAAAAAATACTTGAACAATTCACTGAAAAAATAAACTATGAAAAAAACTATTCTTCTTATCCCATCATAACATATCATGGTTACTATAGCAGAAGAATTGGCTGTTCCGGCTCTGCAAAGGACTATTTATATGTTGATACGGATGGAGATGTTCATAATTGCCCCTTTTGCCAGTTAAAATTATTCTCAGCATTAGATGACTCACTTACTGATCTCATTGCTGAAATGAAAAGAAAGGGTTGTGGTGTATACAATTTTTGTTCAACCATTAAATAATTATTTATGTCACCATGGATTTTTTTAAGATTTCTTATTTTACCGGCCTTGGTTATTCTGGCAAGCCTGCCTGGTGGATGGTGGAATTTTTCAGTTCCCGTTATATGCTTTATTATTCATCCATCTATCAATTTCTTTTCAAAACGAAAATCCTTTCTGGATAATGAGATCGAAGAATCACATAATCGATATAACACAAAAGCATACAGGTCCGTACCTTTTTTATTTGTACCAGTATTAATTGGTATCACAGCCTGGTCAGTGATACAAAGCAAGAGCAGCTCTACCATTGAGTTTACAGGCCTTGCTCTATCCATAGGAATTGTAAATGGTATTTTAGGATTTACTCTTGCGCATGAGTTTATTCATCGTTTTTCGTGGATAGAAAAAACCGCTGGGCAGCTTCTGCTGATCCAAAACAATTATCCCTATTACGGCATCGAGCATATTGGCGGACACCATGTATATGCCTGCACACCAAAAGATCCGCATACGGCGTCTATAGGAGAATCATTTTATCATTTTTTACCTAAGGCACTGCGACTCACATTCAGAAATGCATGGGAAATTGAATCACGCCGTCTGATTCGAAAAAAATTCCGCTTGATGGGTATACACAACAAGATGCTACAATTTATTCTTCTGCAAATCTTGTTGTATACACTAATAATTTCCTGCGCCGGTTGGAAACCTTTTCTTTTTTTTATACTTCAGAGCACTGCCTCTATACTTCTTTTAAATATTACCGGCTATCTGCAGCATTATGGTTTATTGAGAAAAGAAATTTCTGCAGGCCAGTTTGAAAAAATTTCTGCCCGTCATGCATGGGCTTCTCAGCAGGGAAAGGACGGGCTAAATCTTTTCCAGGTTGGCAGGCACGCTGATCATCATATGCATCCATCACATACCTATGAGCAACTGGTTCATCATCATGATTCACCTGAACAGCCTGCAGGTTATTCAGGTATGATCTGGCTGGCACTTGTACCCTCATTATGGTTCAGAATTATGAACAAAAGAATTCTTTCACACTAAAACTATTTAATATGGAACCTCTTAAACATCTTCGCAACATCACTCCGTTTCTATTTTTTCCCGCTCTATGGCTGATGAGAAAAAAAACAAATGGAAGAATTATCCCTTTTCTACTCGTGGTATTTGTGTTGACTGGTTGTTTCCAATTCTATTACAAAACAAATACAAGGCACACAATTGATGCAGCAACTATTCAGCAATTGCAGACCGCAAAAAAATATTTCATTCTTCATTTTAGAGACAGTAGCGTTGCATTAAACAATATTACAATCAAAAATGAAAAACTGGAGGCGGATATGGCTGAGGTTTTACCCGAACATACAAAATACCTGGATCCTGATAAATCAACTTCCGTTATTCGAACAACTAACTTCAGCCCATTAAAAAAGAGTTACAGCGTTAAAGCTAAGGACCGGTATAATACTTTCATGGAAGTTCATTTGTATGTAGATGAAGATATACAGAAAGATCAGACGCAATTATCAATGCTTTTCTCCTCTTTTAAAAGGATAGATGTATATGAATTAAATAAAGGGGCAACAACTACCAATCATATTTTAAGTATTGTTGGCCTTACTGTAGGGATTACTTTTGCAGTTGGGTTAATTGCTTTTGCAATAGCCTGTAATTGCCCCCAAGTCTGTGTCAATAATAACGGCAATTACCAGTTTGTAAGTGGCGTTTATAGTGGAGCTGTTTATTCTTCACTGGAACGCACTGATTATTTGCCGCTATATGATTTACAGGCAGCAGATAATTTGTTTAAAATCAGAATAAAAAATGTAAATGATGAAGAGCAGTTTATTAATTGTATGCAGTTGCTGAAGGTAAATCATCCGGCTGATGTAAATGTACTTGTTGATCGTCACGGAAATGCTTTTTCCTATAGCCAACCCCAACTGGCGATTAAAGCGATAATAAATAAGAAAACTGATATCACTAACCAGCTTTCTTCTGTCGATGATGATCAATATTTATTTAACAGTGAAAAAGGTAAGCAAGGATTCAGCAGTGTATTACTGACCTTTAATAAACCATCAAAGTCACAAAAAGCCAAACTGATTATTCATGGTGGTAATAGTCTTTGGTCAGGTTATCTATACCACAGTTTCGCTGAGTTATTTGGGACTGGCTATGAAAAATGGAGAAATGAAAAAGATAAATCTGATCCTAAAGACATGGAACAATGGCAAATGGACCAGGCATTACCTCTGATGGTCTATATTGAAAAAAATGGCAAATGGGAATTTGTTGATTATTTCGCCCATACAGGAAATACTGCAAATCGGGATATGATCATGGAACTAGACGTTTCATCAATTAAAGAAAACACAATAAAAATAAAGCTCGAAACGACATATCAATTCTGGAATCTTGATTACGCAGCCATAGATTTTTCAAAGAATAAAAAAATGAATTCGGTGATCATTAATCCTTCAAAAGCTGTAAAAGCAGATGGCCTGAACCAGGTTGCTTCATTGAACAATGTAGACCGGAGTTATTCCACTCTTACTTCAAATGAAGAATTAAATCTGGAATACAGCCCTACAGTTTCGGAAGAAGGTATTCCTTCCTATTTCTTTATCAGCACCGGGTATTACCATAACATAAAAAAGTATGAAGGGAAGCCACAGATATCAGAGTTGATGAAATTCAAAAAGAAAGGCACATTTGATGAATTCTCACGCAAAAAATTTGAAGAGGTACAAAATACCCTCTCCAAAGTTTCATCAAAATAATTAATCAATTAAGCTCCATGGGAAATATTCACCATGGGGCTTTTATTTCCCTGGAAATGCATCTTTGCCCTCTCCTTCTTAACCGCTACCTTTGCAGCACTTTTTTGAACGGCATTTATAATGCAAACCCATTCTTTGTCTGAGCAGGAACAAATACGCAGGGAAAAGCTGGCAGAGCTGATCATAATGGGTATTGAACCCTATCCGGCATCTTTATACCCCGTAAATAATTATGCAGCCAATATTAAGGCAAATTACACAGAAGAAAAGAAAGAGGAGTTTGCAGATGTTTGTGTGGCTGGTCGCATTATGAGTGTTCGGGATATGGGTAAAGCAAATTTTGCTGTGTTACAGGACTCGAGCGGAAGAATACAATTATATGTACGTCGCGATGATATTTGCCCGGGTGAGGATAAAACTCTCTACGATATAGTATGGAAAAAATTAACTGACATTGGTGATATTATAGGAGTAAAAGGGTTTGTTTTTAAAACAAAAACAGGTGAAACCTCTATTCATGTTGAAGAGTTAACCATTCTTACCAAATCTTTGAAACCTTTGCCCATTGTTAAAGAAGCAGAAGGCCAGACTTATGATGCAGTAACCGATCCTGAATTTAAATATCGCCAGAGATATGCTGATCTTGTCATTAACCCCGAAGTAAAAGAGGTTTTTACAAAGCGTACAAAGCTGATCAATGCCATGCGTGATTTTTTAAATGAGCATGGTGCTTTGGAAGTTGATACCCCTGTTCTGCAAAGCATTCCCGGCGGCGCCGCTGCCCGCCCTTTCATCACGCATCATAATGCGCTGGATATTCCAATGTACTTACGTATTGCAAATGAACTCTACTTAAAGCGATTAATCGTTGGTGGGTTTGACTGGGTGTATGAATTCAGCAGGAATTTCCGTAATGAAGGAATGGACCGCACACACAACCCTGAATTTACCGTGCTTGAATTTTACGTGGCTTATAAAGATTATTTGTGGATGATGGAAATAACTGAGCAGTTGATGGAGAAAACAACGATAGCAGTAAATGGTACAACAAAAGTAACTATAGATGGGAAAGAGATTGATTTCAAAGCTCCGTATCAACGCATCACGATGTATGATGCCATACAAAAATATACAGGCATTGATGTTTCCGGGATGAACGAAGAGCAGGTTCGGGATGTGTGCAGGCAATTACATATACACGTGGATGGTACAATGGGCAGAGGCAAAATGATTGATGAATTGTTTGGCGAAAAATGCGAAGAACATTTTATACAACCGACTTTTCTGATCGATTATCCAGTAGAAATGAGTCCGCTCACAAAGAAACATCGGAGCAAACAAGGTCTCGTTGAACGTTTTGAATTATTAGTAAACGGAAAAGAAATTGCAAATGCTTACAGCGAATTGAATGATCCAATCGATCAGAAAGAACGCTTTGAAGAACAGGTAAAACTGATGGAAAGGGGAGATGAAGAAGCGATGTTTATTGATTATGATTTTCTTCGTGCACTGGAATATGGGATGCCGCCTACCTCAGGTATTGGTTTTGGCATTGATCGTATATGTATGCTGCTATTAAATCAGCCTTCTATCCAGGATGTTCTTTTATTTCCTATGATGAGGCCGGAAAAAAGAGAAGAAGAATAGATCTTACTTAATCTCTATAATTCAAAGCAGGTTTTCTGTCTCCCAATAAAGCTTCATATTTATAATCTCCTTTAGCCTGTTTAAACTCCTGGGTAGCTTTAGCAATAATAGCAGGATCGGTGTATAAGTCAATTGCAGTTAAGGCCATGGTTTTAGCTGCTACCATTAACCCCTTAATACCAATATCAGTTCCTCCACAGGCAACAGCTTGCCAGCTATGAGCAGGTGTACCGGGGATCCAGGTAGCTGCACGCATACCCACAGTGGGCACAGCATAACTCACATCACCTACATCAGTGGAGCCGCCGCCGGCATCTGCTTCTATTTTAAGTTTTTGAATTATTGCAGCCGATTCAATACCGGCTATTTTATAATTAAAAGTTGATTGTATTTTTTTCCCAAATTCTGTTTCTCCACTATTATAAGTAATCCCTCCAACTTCTTCAAGATCTTTTTGCATCACTTCGCCTAAAGTTTTATTCAATAATAAATCATGAACGCCACCAATAATTTCATAATCCATTTTTGTTTCAGTGCCCATGGCCGCACCATTGGCAGCTTTTACTACTCTTGCAAAAATTTGTTTCACCATTTCTTTTTGAGGATGACGAACATAATAATATACTTCAGCAAAATCCGGAACCACATTGGGCGCTTTACCTCCGTTGGTAATGACGTAATGAATTCTTGTTTCCTCGGGTACATGCTCACGCATCATATTTACCATATAATCCATGGCTTCTACCGCATCAAGTGCTGAACGCCCCTTTTCAGGAGCTGCCGCCGCATGCGCCGATAAACCATGAAAACGAAACTTTGCTGATATGTTAGCAAGTGAACTTGTCATAGTAACAGAATTCGCATCACCAGGATGCCAGTGAATAATCACATCCACGTCACTAAATAATCCTGCACGAACCATATACACTTTACCGCTACCGCCTTCTTCAGCAGGGCATCCAAATATTTTAATGGTCCCCTTTATTTTATTTTCTCCCATTAATTTTTTTAATTCAATACCTGCAGCAATTGAAGCAGTACCGAATAAATTATGGCCGCACCCATGACCTGCTTCTTTACCAGCAATTGGTTTGCGTTCCGGCACTGCTTCCTGTGATAAACCAGGCAGTGCATCAAATTCTCCCAATATACCAATAACCGGTTTGCCAGTTCCGTATGTAGCAACGAATGCTGTAGGGATCCCCGCCACACCAGCCGTTACTGTAAATCCATTATCACTTAATGTTTCCTGAAGAAGTGCAGAACTCTTTACTTCTTTATAACCCACCTCTGCATAATTCCAGATCTGTAAAGCGATCTTCTTATATTCATCATATTTATTCTGGATGTCAGTTATTGCTTCCTGTTTAAGTTTATCATCAGAAACAGGAGTTGCTCCCTTTTGAGCATTCAATTGGAAAGAAACAATAACCACGAAGAAAATATTCAGCAGTTTTCTCATAGCAGAAAATTTATTTTAATCAAAATACTTTTTTAATCAAATCGGGAAAAAAATATTTAGATAAACAGATCAGTCATTAATTTTTGATTGGCCGCTATAGCATATTTTTCAAAATCATTTATTCCATTTTTCTGCAACACTTCTTCATCAATAAACAAATTACCTGTGCAATCGCCGGATGATTGTTTTAAAATATGATAAGCTGAATCTGCAATAATCTCAGGCGTTCGGCTCATTTTAATTAATGCCTCTCCGCCTAATAGATTTTTTACTGCTGCCGTGGCTATTGTAGTCTTTGGCCATAATGCATTGGCAGCAATTTTATCTTTTTTAAATTCCTCTGCCCAGCCAATCGTCATCATACTCATGCTATATTTTGTAAGAGTATATGCCACATGATTAGCAAACCATTTTGAATTTAAATTCAATGGGGGTGAGAGTGTGAGGATATGCGGATTAGAAGATTTTTTTAAATAAGGAATGCATGCTTTTGTTACAAGAAATGTTCCTCTTACATTAATACTATACATCAGGTCAAACCGTTTTGCTTCTGTTTGTTCCGTCGATGTAAGAGAAATAGCTGAAGCATTGTTGATGAGAATATCTATGCCACCAAATTTTTCAACAGCTTCTTTTATTGTTTTTTGTATTTGATCTTCAAATCGTATATCACATTGCAATGGTAATGCCTTTCCACCTGCTTCTTCTATTTCATTGGCTGCCGAAAAAATCGTTCCTCCTAATTTGGGATTTTCTTCTATGCTTTTTGCAGCAACAATTATATTGGCGCCTTCCTTTGCTAATCTCAGGGCAATAGCTTTACCAATACCGCGGCTGGCGCCGGTAATAAGAGCTGTTTTACTATTAAAAGACATCGATATTTTTTTTATTAAACCTCCAAATGAAGTTAATTGATTGATTTGGATTAAGAGCACATACGAATATTTACTAACACGGCAGTAAATTCATCAATCATAATAATAAGCAGTTCTCCTCTTGTGCTAAAAAAATGTGAAGGCTACTTTTGGTTTAAAGTTGATTGATTGATTATTCCATATCCAGATTGAAAAACCAAAGTAACGTCCGTAAAAGAAATTACAATATCCTTAATGAAAAACAAATCAGCAATCAACTTTCCTTTGAAAAACCAAGTCCCGTTTGAGTCCAAATATCCAATTGAAAACAGTTTAACCTTGAGGAACTGATTATTGACCTAAAAACACCGACAGTCTTAGGTTTGCCCTCGAAAAGGTATTTAAAGTCCCACATCATTTATGAGGGACTTTTTTATATAAACTACTTGGAAAAATTTTTATCTGAAATCTCGACTGTTCCTATAGGCTGCTTAAAAGTTATTCTTGAAAAATCCTGGGTTGCTTCGAGTCCCTTACCCGGAAATATCTGTTTATCTTTTGTTCGATATTCTGCATAATTATCCGTGTAAAATAATTTTTTTCCCTGATCCCACCACAGGTCATTGCTTTTTAGAGTATCGCCTTCTATATTAATAACAACGACGCTATCCCAGAGGTAGGCTTTATTCAGACTTTCAAAATATTTTCCATGTTTACTGTCTAACCGTGTTTCAATTTTTGTGCTGTCATTATAAAAATCCACATGCAGTGTTTTTGGAAATTCTTCATAGATTGTATCTGCTTCATATCTCAACATTAGAGGCGCTGTAAGCTTTGCTTTTACCTGGCCCTCCTGACTCAAGTAACTTTCAACCGTCTTTACTACATCTACCATTACCTTTTTCTTCGACCAGTCCTCAATCATTTTTTCATCATTCTTACATCCCGAAATAAAAAATACAAACACAATTAATACAAGACCCGTTTTGAAAAGGCTGCCAAAATATTTAATTATAATATGCTGAAGAAATGAACCGCTATTCATACTTAGGTTTTACAAACCAAAGATCGGTTAATGAAAGCCCAACTGAAATGCGGAAAATATTTTCTTTAAGTAAGTTAGTGTTATTGCCTCTTTTAGTATACTCTATGGAAAGATTAATAATAGAAGCCTGGCCGCGTGCTGATTGATTATAATTGCCTATCGGGAACCCGGCGCCCACACTTAATCCCCACACAGGCAAATTGTTCTCAACATGAATGTAATCATGGCCAATCATAAAACCACCCCGGTAAACTACATTACTGAAGTAATTTTTTTTAGGCTCAGGTCTTATCTGTGCACCTACTTTCAATTCATAACTGTTCTGCACGGAATCGGGTATTCCATAAAATCTGTACTCACTCCAATTATTTTGAACCAGGTCAGCACCTATTAACCATCCGCTGTACTTGTTGTTTTTGAGATCAGCTTTCTTTTCAAGTACAAAGCCGAATCCGTAACCGGAAGGATAAATAATTTTACCCTTCACATTCTTTTGCTCATAAACACTATCTAATTGTATATCGCCACTTTGACTGGGCGTAAATGTTTCTCTCAAAATATCCTGTTCCGCATTTAAATTTTGTTTCAAATGTCCATAAGCACCTAAACGTAACAGGAATTTTTTACTCAAATCAATTTTGTATTGTATGCCAACATTTGTATAAATATTTCCAAAGGATGTTTTAGTACTATAACTAGAACTATTGTATTGAACCGAATCATTAAGAAAGTATCTTTTTGTAGCATATTCCTTTTTACCAAACAGATAGCCAAAATTTACACCAATACTTAAATTTTTAATAGCAAAACCAGTTCCCGCTGTAGCTAAGAAAGCGCCGCCGCTGCCATTGAATTCTGTCACTGTGCTATCAATAGGTAACCCGGTAACAGGATCGTACAGGCGTTCATTACGATCGATCTTATAGCTTATTCGTGATAATGGTCTGAGCCCGAAACTTATTCCCCAATTTTTTCTGACAGGCACTCCTACCTGCATGTAAGAAAATAAGGCGTTACTGCTGGTAAATTTTTGAGCAGTGTTACCTTCACGCAGTGTGCGGTTATCAAAGTTTAAACCTACATCAAACAATACTCTTCCTGAAGCCGCTTTTTTTGCACCTGCTTCGAAATAAGAAACAAAAGCAGAATAAGATGCCGGGTTGGTGAAATTAATAGAAAGAGGATCAGAATAAGCAGCAGAAAAACTTCCCATGCCGCGGTTTACAATATTTGCACCGGGTGTAATATCTCCTAAACCATAACGTGAATAAGGTGAATTGTCCTGGGCATTTAAAAAACTACAAAACGAAAACTGCAAACTACAAATCATAAGCAGGTTCCTAAGGGTTATTGACTTCACTAATTGCATATAATCCTTTAAAAATTAGTTCGGGGTCTGCAAATATCTTCTTTTTTAAATGGGGAGCCAAAATGGGTATATCACCCCCGGTTAAAAGCACGTTAAAGTTGCCGAACCTTTCTTCATAAGCATCTACAAATCCATCAATCTCTTTTGCTATACCAATTACTACGCCAGAAAGAATATTAGTATTGGTATCATAACCGATCAATGGAACATTCCAGTCAGCATTTATCAATGGCAATCTCGCTGTATAGTGATTCAATGATTTTAATCTCATTTGCATGCCCGGTGAGATAGCACCACCAATAAATTCATGAAACTTATTTATGAAATTATATGTAATACATGTTCCTGATCCAATGACAAGATTATTTTTTTTCGGATAAAAATAAACTGCCGCGGCTGCTAAAGCCAGTCTGTCCGCACCAATTGTTTCCGGCTTTCCCACTGGTGTAGTAAAAGGAAGCCTGGTAAGATGACTTAGTTTATGAAATCTTGTGGAAGAAGAAAGTAAATTCTCAATTTTCGGATCATGATTAATAACAGAGGACAGAATTGTTTTTTGAGGATGAAATTGATCGACCAATGATTTGACTGTTTCAACAGATTCATTTTCCAGCACAATTAATTCTTTTAATGTCGAATCAACAAATAATGCTGCTTTTAGTCTTGTATTGCCAAAATCAAAACAAAGAGTGGTAGAATCCAAATTCCGGGATTTAAGCGGCAAAAGTAGGAAAAGGATGATGAGTGATTAGTGATGAGTATCGAATTTTTTCCAAAACATCATTTTCTTTTATTGTTCAAATCCCAGTCCTGAAAGATTTCTGAAATGACCATTCAGCTTTATTTTTTCTTTTAATTGTTCCATTTCGGCCACAAGGGGGATAACTTTTGCCAAATGTCTTTTTAAATATTCTTGTCTTTGCCGTTCCTGCAATAGATGAAGCATTTCGTATTCTTCCTCCAGAGAAAGTCCTACGTGATGTGCTACATCATATGCATTCAGGTCTTCATCATCTTTTTTAAATTCTTTATCTATCTTAAGTAACTTATGTAATTCACGAATGCTATTGACAACCTTTTTCATCAACTCCCTGTTGCCTTCTTCATTTGTTTCAGGATAATTTACAATAGCCCCACTATATAACTTATCAGGTACTTCCTTAATAACTTCAAGGATCCGGAAAATTTTTGATCCTTTTGTTTTAATATCCATTTCACCATTTTCGTGCACCTTCGTTACTTCAATTACTTCAATTAAAGAGCCATAGTCCTGTAAGCGATTTTCAATCACGGTAGGAATTCCAAATTGTTTTTTTTGAGAGTAACATTCATTGATCAATTGTTTGTATCTCGGTTCAAAAATGTGAAGATTCAAACTCTCTTCCGGATAAACAACAATACCTAATGGAAATATGGGAATAAAGTTTGTCATAGGTAAAAATTATTAAGTTCAACAAATATGAAATAAAGAACAAATTATTTTAAAAATATCCATTTAACTATTTTAATTTATGCTTAAGCCCATTCAGTTTCATGAGTTGCGTGTATTTTACAAAAGTATAATAAGAAGTCATTTTTGCACAAATAAGTCCTTCTTTCCCATCTAAAAAACCAAGCTTGAAAATATAATATTTCATGAACGCAAATAATGGAGCAATATTTACTTTTAACCATGACGATTTTTTTCCCTGCTCTGCATATTTTTTCGCACTTAATGAAGCATATCTGAACATCTTATCGGTAAACTCGGGAACGGTTTTTACTGTGTAGTGATGAATATATCCATTTAGTCTTTTGATTTTAATTCCGGGAGAAAGTGATAAGTTCTCATGCACATTCGCTTCATCCCAATTCACTTTGTTACGATTAAAAACACGCATATGTTTATCACCCCCCCACTCTCCAAAGCGCAAATATTTCATTCCCAAAAAATTTTTGAACTTTATTTCGTATACCTCGTCTTCATCATTGAGTGATATATTTTGCAATGATTTTCTTAATTCTTTATCTACAGATTCATCTGCATCAAGATTAAGTATCCAATCATATCTTGCAAATTTTGTTGCTTTATTTTTTGTCTTTCCAAATCCTTCCCAGCTTTCTTCTACCAAGCGAGCACCTGCCTGGCGAACGATATTTTTAGTATTATCTGTACTCCCATTATCAAGCACAACTATATCATCCGTTAACCCATCCAAGCTTTGAAGGCAACGACCTATTTCAGACTCTTCATTTTTACAAATAATCACAACAGAAATTTCTCTCATTGCCGACTTAGATTTTATTATTGCAATTGCAACCATTTATACCACCATAATAAAATAAATACATGCACAAATACTCCATATTGAACCTCTAAACCAATATCAAATAAATAACTAAACGATACAGAAACATTTATCAACAACCATACAATATTTTTTCTCACCTCTTTTATAAAAAATGGAATAAGCATTGCAAATGAAAACAAAATAAAACCCGGCCAGCCATTACCTGCACCATACATCATCCATTCGCTGGAAGGCAAAATTTTATCTTCGGTCGCTGCATTGGGGTTACTGGTTTCATAAATCCTGTCTATCTCCTTTGCTATATCGCCAAATCCCACGCCTCCCAATGGGTTTTGCTTTAATAACTGCCAACCAGCCTGTATAGAAAAAATCCTGTTTCCATCATTTGAACCCGATACATAAATGTTTTCCTGTACTAACGACAAATCGTACTTCAAATATTTGATTCGGTTTTTAAAAGTTGGAAAAACAAAATAAGAAATAACAGGAAATAAAAATAACAAACTAAGTAACCATACATATCTTATTTTATTTTTTTGATTCCATATTAACCAAATAAGAAAACCAAATATGCCTGTGTAAAAACAAAATAATCCTGTACGCACTGCTAATACATGCAAATACAAAACAAAAAACAGGACTATGCTCACTAATAATCCTGTAATGACTTTTCTATGATTTCTTCTGCTCTTAATTAATAAAAACACAGCATTAAGTATGCCAATTGCAACCAACAAACTAAACCTTACATGATCGTTACCAAGAGGAGTTTCAATAGTATGCGCCTTTAAATAATTCGCGTTAACTGACTTAACATTTTGAAAATATTGCCATAAACTCCAGCATACACCGATTGTCATTACAATCAAAAATGAAAAAGCAATTCTTTCCCAATCCTTAAATCTGAATTTTTCAATGTTCGCAAAACAAACAGGAAATAACAGAAGCGGTAATTTAATTCGGAGTATGTGGCCCCATTGAGAATGGTCCCCGCTCCATAAACCGGATAACAATGGCAAAAAAAATAACAAACTCATAGACCAAAGGAATGGCGAAGAAAAAAAAACTTTTAACTGTTGTAATATGTTTCGATGAACAAGACAGACCAGAACAAAAACTATTAAACCAAAAGACAACAAAGCCCGTGAAAGCAAAACGCCACTCAACATAATAATCATACTTATAAAAATGATTGGTTGCCTCCAATTGCCTGGTTTCAGATTTTTTCTTGACTCATTCATACTATTTTTGTCTTCGTCAAATATGATATAAAATTAGGGACGTAAGTTTAATCCTGTTTTCAACGCAATGCACCAGCAATTATTACAACAAATTAAAAAAGGCGACTTCAAATCACTTGCCCGTGCTATTTCTTTTATTGAAAATGAACAACATGGCTATGAAGAATTACTGAAGTCTTTCACAGGCAACTCCTCTTCTCAAATCATTGGAATAACCGGCCCGCCGGGAGCTGGTAAAAGTACATTGGCAGATGCAATGATCGGAGAGTTGATCAAAGGAAATAATAAAATTGCTGTGCTTTGTGTAGATCCTTCATCACCATTTAATCTGGGAGCAATACTTGGTGACCGGATTCGTATGAGTGAGTGGTATACCCATCCAAATGTTTTTATCCGTTCTTTAGCTACCAGGGGTTTAATAGGTGGACTGAGCCCTAAAATTATTGAGATCACAGATCTGATCAGATTTGCCGGCTTTACTCACATTATTATTGAAACGGTAGGGGTAGGGCAAAGTGAAATTGAAATCGCAGGTTTGGCTGATACAACAATAGTGGTTGTAGTTCCCGAGGGCGGAGATGAAGTACAAACAATGAAAGCAGGGCTGATGGAAATAGCCAACATATTTGTGATAAATAAAAGCGACAGGCCTGATGCTGATCTGTTAGAAAAAAATTTGCGATCAATGCTGGCCCCTGCATTTCACAGTCATGCACAGGAATTGCCTGTAATCAAAACTGTAGCTACCGAAAAAAGGGGAATTGATGAATTGATGATTGCAATAAAAAATAGTTTAACTGCCGGAAAGAATGAAGAATGGCATTTATCCTTACTAACGGAAAAAGCCTGGCATTTACTTATTCAAAAAAAAATGAAGGGTATTAATAAACCCCAACTGCAAAAATTAATTCAGGACCAATACAAATCGCAGGAATTTAATCTGTATTCCTTCATCGATAAATTATAAAAAAATTATTCATCCCAATCGGTTCCTATTGGAGAGCCGGGAGGAGTTTCCAATATTTGTTTTGAAGGATTAGCTTTTTCAGGAGCTTTCATTCTTTCTAAGGCTAACAGTAAATGACCTGAATAAATATCATCTTTACTGATCTTTTTCTGAGCTTCAATAAAAGTCTTCAAATCATCTAATCCCTTTTGCGCAGCTGCCCTTGCGGCAAAGTTTGGTTCTTCATCAACAGATAAAGCAAGCAGATAGGTTAATAAAATTTGTTCTGTTTGCAGCTGGATCAATTTTTCCATACCCGTTTTACGAGGTGCCTTCCATGTAGCATCGATCAACTCTTTTATCATTTCATTTGCGCCCAAACCTCCATTCATTTCATATTCTGCCATCCGGCTCTCCCGCTCACTGTTAAATAAAAACGACAATGCAATGTCAGCCGCATTTTCAGGAGGAGATAATGCATCGAAAGCAAGTCCGGTTCTTTTTTTAAAAAGCTCTTTTGTAAAATCATAACCTGCCGGTCTTGGAGGGATTAATTTCACAATCTTATCCGGCAACAATAATACATCAGGATCTAAACATCCAATGACAGCGTCTAATGCTCTTAATTGATCTTCTTTTGATAGTGACCGTGTAATCACCTGTCCGCCGTTTCGCAAAGCATAGGTGTAATACATTCCGCCGACCATTTTGGTAACTGCCTCCAATTGGTAACGATGATATAAATACACGGGCACAAGTACATCTTCGAGCAAGGCCATTGGCGTACCGGGTTTGATATTATTTTCACCAAAATGTGATAATGCTTTTGCTCTCGCCTTCATTACTTCTTTTAATTCAGCAACTGCATCCGTACCGTTATCCCAAAGATGCGCCTGTGGATGCAAACCGCCTGCGGCTCTTGCATCACGGTCCGAAATAAATTGCAATCCTTTTTTTTCTGCATTTGACAAAATTTTATTCAATGCAGATGATTCATCGGTTCTTTTTGGAAAATCGCCATATCCCCATTGAATAGCGACTTTATCCCATTCCCCAATTTTATTATCGTAGGCATTTGAAAGATCAATGTTCCCGTTTGCATTTAATCTCACTAATGGATGAGGATAGTCCATTACACTTGCGCGGTCATTTACACTCGATGCATAATTATGCAACAGCCCAAGTGTATGACCTACTTCATGCGCAGCTAATTGTCTTAATCGACTTAGAGACATTTTAAGCATTTTGTCTTCAGCCGGCATTCCATTTTCAAACGGAGCCAATAATCCGGTTGCGATAAGATAATCTTGCCGTACACGTAAAGAGCCGAGTGATACATTTCCTTTTATTATTTCACCTGTTCGCGGATCAACAACAGCAGCGCCGTATGACCAACCCCTGGTAGAACGATGTACCCAATTGATCATATTATATCGTATATCCATCGGATCCGCACCCGGCGGTAAGATTTTTACCTGGAATGCATTTTTATATCCTGCCGCCTCAAAAGCCTGGTTCCACCAGCTTGCTCCTTCAAGTAAGGCGCTACGAATAGGTTCAGGAGTTCCATTATCGAGATAATAAACAATAGGTTTCACCGGCTCACTGACAGCAGTATTGGGATCTTTCTTTTTTAATCGATGCCTGATGATAAAATGTTTTTCCAAAGGTTCTGATACCGGCGTGCTGTAATCAAAATAAGAAATAGAAATAAAACCAGAGCGGGGGTCAAACACTCTTGGCTCAAAATCGTTATCGGGCAATTGCACAAATGAATGATGAATTCTTAACGTTATTGCTTCTGCTGAAGGTGTAACGGAGCGTACATAGTTTCCAGCCTGCCCATCGTTATTTACTAAAGTAATGGTGGCTTCGATCTCAGTATTAAAAGGAAAATTTTTTGAATTGGGTAAATAGATGGCTGATCTTAATTTATCAAAACTATAATTTCCCTGCTTCTGAATCCGGATGCGGTTTGCGACCTGTATGGCATCCCTTATTATAAAATCAGTTGCCTCTACCAATACACGATTACCTGTTTGTGCAGATACTGTAAATCCCCAAAGTGTTGATTGAGCAAATGATTCTTCTACTGCTTTTTGCTCTGCCTGGTCATTCGTTACTGCTCTGTACCCATAATTGGGTTGTATCATCAATACTTTTCTTCCGATTTTTGAAAACTTAACAATTGTTGTATTTCCTAACAAGCCGCGATCCAAACCTATGTCATTAGAACCAAGACCAGCCGGTAAAGAAGTTTGGTATAAAATTTCAGAATCCAGTTTATCAATCTCGAGCCAGATCTTTCCTTCATTTTCATCCCAATAAAAATTCAGGTAGCCATCATATTTTTTAAAATCTTTTGTTTTTTCTTCTATAGAAGGAAGTTCCTGTTTATTGGCAATCTGGTTTTGTGCGGAAATTTTTAGGGAAAAAAATAGAAGCAGCCAAAGAAAATCTTTCATGAGCAGTGGTTTTAAAAAGGAAGATAGCAAAAATTAAAAACGATCTGCAGAATATGGTCAGAAAGGATATTTATTCATCCTGGTTATTTTTCCACCAGCGATAACCTACAAAAGCAGCTATAGCAAAAGGGGTAAAAGCCAAATACAGAATGCCACTGTTTAAACCAGCCGCTGGTTTTGCTCCCAACTGCTGTGCGGTACGGGTGCAAATGGAACATTGCGCAAAAGAATTGTAAGTAGATAATGAAAAGAGAAAAGTCAACAGCGATATGAAAAATAATTTTTTCATTACTCAAATTTACAGCAGTTAACCCAACTAAAAAAACGATCAGGCCGCTTCTGTACTCATTTTCTTTGCCTGCTTTTTCCTTTCATCCTCATCCAGTATTACCTTTCTCATTCGAATGTGATTGGGAGTTACTTCGATGCATTCATCCTGCTGAATATATTCCATGCATTCTTCAAGTGTCATTAAATGTTTCGGAGCAATATTAACAGCAGCATCGCTTCCGCTGGCACGCATATTAGTGAGTTTTTTTCCTTCATTGGGTTGTACTATAAGGTCACCCGGTTTATTGTTTTCTCCTATAATCATTCCTTTATATACATCTTCACCGGGGTCAACAAAAAAGAATCCACGATCCTGCAATTTATCCAAAGAGTATGCAGTTGTTGCACCTGCTTCTTTAGCAATTAATACCCCATTATTTCTCCCGGGTATTGCTCCCTTCCATGGTTTAAATTCACTGAAACGATGATTCATCACTGCTTCGCCTGCAGTATTAGTGAGCATTTGAGTACGCAAACCAACCAAACCTCTTGAGGGGATTTCGAATTCAAGATGCTGCATCTCGCCCTTTGTTTCCATTACATGCAGTTCACCCTTGCGGCGGGTAACCAGGTCGATCACTTTACTTGCATATTCCTGTGGCACATCCACAACAAGCGTTTCATAAGGCTCACATTTTTTTCCTTGAATTTCTTTCACCAATACCTGAGGTTGACCAACAGTTAATTCATACCCTTCGCGGCGCATGGTTTCAATTAAAATTCCTAAATGTAAAATGCCCCGACCATATACAAGGAAACTATCCGCGTTATCAGAATCTTCAACTCTCAAGGCAAGATTTTTTTCCGTTTCTTTCATTAACCTGTCACGAATATGGCGTGAAGTCACAAACTTTCCATCCTTTCCATAAAAAGGTGAATTATTAATGCCAAACATCATACTCATCGTTGGTTCATCCACACTAATAGTTGGCAATCCTTCCGGATTTTCAAAATCTGCAATCGTATCGCCAATATTAAAATCTTCGATTCCCACAACTGCACAAAGGTCACCAGCAAGAACTTCAGCTACTTTTTTCTTGCCCATTCCTTCAAATACGTATAATTCTTTTACCCGGGATTTTTTTATGCTGCCATCTGCCTGTACTAAGGATATGGGTTGATTGTCTTTGATCACATCGCGACTAACTTTTCCTATTGCAATGCGACCCAAAAAAGAAGAATAATCTAATGAAGTGATTTGAAGTTGCAAGCTTCCTGCGCTCACCTTTGGAGTGGGTACATATTTTAAAATGCCATCGAGCAATGGAGTAATATCTTCTGACGGAGTCAACGAATCATTGAACCACCCATTTTTTCCTGAACCATAATAAGTAGGAAAATTGAGTTGTTCTTCCGTTGCATCGAGATTAAAAAATAATTCAAACACAGCATCGTGAACTTCATCAGGCCTGCAATTCGGCTTATCTACTTTATTAATGACAACGATGGGGTGAAGATTCAAGTGCAAAGCTTTTTGTAACACAAATCTTGTTTGGGGCATTGGTCCTTCAAATGCATCAACTAACAGCAACACACCGTCAGCCATTTTTAAAACCCTTTCTACCTCTCCGCCAAAATCAGCGTGGCCAGGTGTATCGATCACGTTTATCTTAACTCCTTTATACACAACAGCCGCATTTTTGCTAAAAATAGTGATGCCGCGTTCCCGCTCAAGCTCGTTACTGTCCATGATCAGGTCGCCTGTTTCCTGGTTATCACGAAACACATGCGTTTGATGCAATATTCTATCTACCAGGGTGGTCTTTCCATGGTCAACGTGGGCAATAATAGCTATGTTTCTTATCTCCATAATCACATTTTTCAAACGAGCGGCAAAGGTACATTATTATAGCGAGGCCATGAAGAAAAGACAGATGAATATTGTGTTACCGGCAGAATAGCTCCGATTTAACATTCGTTGCGTCGCACACTTCTACGTTGTTATCGCTATTCAGCATATTATCGAAAGATTGTCTCCTTAAAACAACTTTATTATTCATAAAAACTCTTTCCGTAGCTTCATCGCTATGATCGGTAATATTTCTTCGGAACAGTTTTATCAACAGCGCATTTCTGACCTGCAGGCGAAACTCAAACAGTTTTATAAAAGAAAATCATTGATTGGATGGCTGAGGCTCATAATAGCACTAATCACAATATTAGCTGTTTACTACTCCTGGCATCTTGATATTTTAATAATAATAGCAATTATCGTCGCCGGATTGTCTTTATATTTTTTTATTGTATCAAAGGACACAGATAATAAAGAAGAAATTGAGAACTTCGAAACACTCGAAGAAATAAACAAGAAAGAGTTACAGTATTCATCAGAAAAATATGATCATACCTATAATGGAAAAGATTTGGAACCGGAACACCATAACTATGCAGCAGATCTTGATCTGTTTGGAAAAAACTCTTTATATCAATACATCAATCGTTGCAATACTGAAAAAGCAAAACAATTGCTGGCCAAAAGATTGCTTGAACCATTGAACAAAACTGATATCTCCGAACAACAGCAGGCTGTGAAAGAATTATCAGAAAAAACTTTGTGGAGACAACAACTGCAGGCTTATGGATTAAAAAATGAAATTACATTATCTACTGAAGAAAGGATTTTGCAATGGCTTCAGTCAGAAGAAAAACATTTTGATCATCCGTTCTTCAAATTCCTGCTTTATTTTTTCCCGATTGTTACTTTATCGGTCATTTACCTGTTTATTGCCGACTATATTAATACTGGAGTTTTTATATTTCTCCTCATTGGATTCTTTACTATATCCAGTTCAATTAGCAAAAAGATCACTCCTGTTTATAACCTGCTTTCCAAAATAGTTTCTGAGATTGATGTTTTGTATAATGAGCTTAGCTGGTTCGAAAAGGAATCTTTCCAAAGTGAATATTTAAAAAAATTACAACAAAAAATAAAACAAAGCCCATCCATTACCGCATCTAAGGATATTCTTCATTTAAAAAACATTCTCACCCGTTTTGATGCAAGATTGAATATTGTCGCTTTTATCATACTCAACACTTTATTTTTATGGGATCTCTGGCAGGGGATAGCACTTAAAAAGTGGAAACAACAAAACAAATCAATTGTTCCAAATTGGTTTGAAACTATTGCCTCTTTAGAAGTGATAAATACCTTTAGTACTCTTTCATTTAATCATCCTGACTGGTGCTTTCCCGTTATTGCAGACGAGCATTTTATTCTGAAAGGTGAAGAAATTGGTCATCCTTTAATTCCCGAAAAACAAAGAGTGAACAATTCCTTTGATATAAAAGGAACAGCCAAAATTGATTTGATCACTGGTTCAAATATGGCGGGAAAAAGCACGTTTCTCAGGAGCATTGGAGTTAACATGATACTTGCATATGCCGGCGCTCCGGTATGCGCAAAAACATTCACGGTATCTATTTCAAAACTTATAAGTAGCATGCGGATCGCAGATAACCTGGCAGAAAATACTTCTACTTTCTATGCGGAACTAAAAAAGCTGAAATCGATCATTGACGCTGTAAATAATGATGAGAAAGTTTTTATCCTACTCGATGAAATTTTGCGGGGCACAAACTCTTTTGACAGGCACACGGGTTCTTATGCATTGATAAAACAATTGATAAAAAAGAATGCCGTTGCCTTAATTGCTACGCATGATGTGGAGCTAGCAAACCTGGAAACTGATTTTCAAAATAACATCAACAATTATCATTTCGACGTGCAGGTTTCGGGAGAAGAATTGTTTTTTGACTATAAATTGAAAACAGGTATTTGCACCAGTCTCAATGCTTCCATATTGATGAAAAAAATTGGAATTGAATTGAATTAGGTCATCATACTCTCACATAAATTTTCCTCTTATCGAGGATATACCCGATCAGCCAGCAGAACAGCATATAACAAACAGCAAAAAGAAAAGAGCCTAAGTACATGCCTGCATGACTGAAAATATTCCCGAACAACCACTCATGAAGAGGTTGCCGGTCAGCACCAATTGGTATGAACCAAAGCAATGTGGCACCTAATTCAGAAAGTAAATAAATAAACAATGGATTTTTTCCAAACACCTGGAAAAAGTATGTCCATTTTTGTCTCTGTAAAAAATCAATTATATAAATAAGCCCGGCAAGGAGAATACAATCAATACCCACCGTAAGTAATACAAAACTTCCTGTCCATAATTTTTTACTGATTGGGAAAAACCAATCCCAGCTTAATGCGAGTACAACAGATAATGCGCCAACTAAAAGCAACTTGGCAAGACCTTCAAAGCTTTTTCCCTTTTCCTGCACAAATTTTCCTGCGGCATATCCAAACGTTACATTGGTAATTGAAGGCAAGGTGCTCAATACACCTTCGGGTTCAAAAGCTACGCCTTCGCCATGATACAAATGATTTGGTCCAAATAACCATAGATCAAGTTTTGTTCCGGAATTTGTAAGCATGTCGTATGGATGCTCTCCTCCAAAAAACAAAAGAATAAACCAATACAGTAACAAGAAAATAACCGATAGACGATAAACAGTTGCAGGTTTAAGGTAGCGGATCATCATAGCAGCAAAAAAATAACCGAGTGCGATGCGTTGCAACACTCCCATAATTCTGGTGTGTGAAAATGGATTGAGCTGAAGCTGGTCGTTATCATTCCAGTGTACAAAAGGAAACCAGTACATCAGGTAGCCTAAAAGAAAAATAAGAAATGCCCTGCGAAAAATTTTCCAGTTTACCCGTGCATTTGACAATCCTTCCCACTTCCTCATTGAAAAACTTATAGCATTTCCTACTACGAACATAAAAGTGGGAAACACAAGATCGGTAGGTGTAAAGCCAAACCAGTGTGCATGTTCTAAAGGCGGATAGCTGGTGGCACCATTACCAGGAGTATTTACAATGATCATAAAACAGATCGTCATTCCGCGAAGCACATCAAGGGCAAGAAATCGTTGAGAGGAGGTCATAAACAGTTATTATTCATCTAATATAAAATTTTTCTCCCACGAAAATCTTATACAGGTAATTTATTGTTTAAACCAGTTAATTAAAATATTCTTTTTATTATTTGAATAATAATAGTAAGGGCTAAGCTAAAAATGATCATGGTAGTAATAGGGAAGTAAAACCTGAAATTTTCTTTTTCAATTCGTATATCACCCGGCAATCTGCCAATCCAATTTAATTTATCGTGAAAGAAGTAAATGATTAATCCTAAAAAGACAATTATGATTCCTGCAATAATTATATACTTACCCGTATTACTATTCATAACCTTAACCGAGTATAACTTTTATTTTAACCGGATCCACCCGGCTTTATCAAGTTCAATTTTATTTTCAGATTGCAAAAAGTTAATCACTTTCCAGGCCTTCTCTTTTTTAATTCCTTTCAGATGCTGCAAAAGTTCCTTTGTGTGAATGGATTGATCTCTTACTGAATTTACGATCCTGCTATTAATAGTATCAAATTCTTCGCGGGATAAATCGGTGGCTTTTTGTTTTAAACAATTATCACAAACACCACAATTTTTTAGTTGATGATCGCCAAAATAAGATGCAATGATTTTGCTTCTGCATTCAAGGGTTTCATGGATATAATTGATCATATTATCAATTCTTCCAACAAATTGCTCCTTGCGATTCCGGAACGCCTGCATGTCAATGGAAAGATCATCCGTTTTTATGCGATTACGTAAAAAGAAAAGCTGGGGTGTATCCTTTTGCGGAGTATATTCGATAATGTGATGACCATGTAATTGCATCAATTCTTTTTTTACTTCATCTTTTCCCTTATTTAATAAATAGCGTAAAATATTTTCGGAAATGTGAACAGGATATTCAAAAATACCTTCATAAGCTCTTAGCAAAGTTTTTATCAATGGTTCCAGTTGCGGATAGTCCTTTTCAAACTGATACAAATAGTCCTTGTTTGTGGTAAACTGAACAGTTGAAGGCAAAAAAACCTGTTCATTAAAATTTAACCATTCATCCTGCTCAAGTACTTTTAATGAATAAAATACTGTATGACTATTCAGTTTAAACTTTTTTATGAAATCTGTAATATCAAAATCAAAATATTGCCTTTCTCCGCTTCCGGAAGAAATTTGCAAATAATTCGAGATCGACTGATAGACTTGCCTGATCTCATCTATAGAAGGAAACCGAAGTTGAATGGATTCCTGCAGATCTGTAATATCCTTATCATTATATAACAAAACGGCATACGATCTTTTTTCATCCCTCCCTGCTCGACCTGCTTCCTGATAATAATTCTCTAAACAATCTGGTGGATCTGCATGTATAACCAACCGCACATCTGGTTTATCAATGCCCATTCCAAAGGCATTGGTGCAAACAATTATTCTTGTTCTATTTTTTATCCATTCACCCTGCTTACGACTCCTGTCTTCCTGGTTCAAACCAGCATGATAAAAATCAGCAGATATTTGATGCATCTTAATGAGATCAGATATTTCTTTCGTTCTCTTTCTGCTCTTACAATAAATTATACCACTGCCGGGTACATTCTTTAATATCTCAATTATTTTATTGATCCGTGAATCAACCTTAAAAACACTATAAGAGAGATTGGGTCTTTCAAAAGATTGACGAAAAATATTTTTGGATTTAAAATGAAGTTTTTCGCAAATATTATCCTGCACTACTTTGGTAGCCGATGCAGTTAATGCAAGAATGGGAATATCCGGAACTTCTTCTCTCAAAGCGGCTATTCTTAAGTAAGGCGGCCGAAAATCATAACCCCATTGTGAAATACAGTGTGCCTCATCTACCGCTATTAAGTTAATATCAAGTGCAGGTAAGTATTCTTTAAATAAAGTAGTTTCCAGTCTTTCGGGAGATACATATAAAAATTTGCAGTTACTGCCTATTGCAATCTTTAATACATTGATCACTTCTCTGCGACTCATACCTGAATAAATTGCATATGCAGTAATATTCTTCTCTCTAAGGTTTTCAACCTGGTCTTTCATTAAAGCGATCAACGGCGAGATGACAAGGCATAACCCATCTTTCATCAATCCAGGGATCTGATAACAAAGAGATTTACCTCCTCCTGTTGGCATTAAGGTAAGCGTATCATTTCCTTTAGTGACCGAGTTAATAATTTCCTCCTGGAGAGGGCGAAAAGAATCATAGCCCCAATATTGCTTGAGTATGGAATAAATGTCTGCCATTCGTGAGCAATGAATTTACACCACTTTCTTTACAAACAACCTTACTGAATTAACAGCCAATACCACATCGCTGAAGCCCATTACCAATGCACCAAAGGTGGGAGTAAGAAAACCGAAAGCTGCTACAGGAATAGCGATAATATTATAAAAAAATGCCCAGAAAAGATTTTGTTTTATAGTCAAATATGTGTGCCTGCCAAGTCCAAGAGCGGTTGGTAAATTTTTTAAACCGCTTCCCATTAATACGACTTGTGCAGTTTGCATGGCAATTTGCGAAGCTTCGCTCATTGACACACCCACAGTTGCTTTTGCCAAAGCAGGAGCATCATTAATTCCATCCCCCACCATTGCTGTGGGAAAAGCAGCATTTAATTCTGCGATCTTATTTAGTTTTTGTCCCGGAGTTTGCTCAGCAATTATTTCATCTATTCCCAATTCATTTGCTAACTGCCGGCATTTTGCTATTCTATCACCACTTAATAAAATAGTTTTGATATGCTTTGAATGTAAATAATTAACGACTTGTCCTGCCTCAGGTCTTATCTCATCTTTTACATCTATCCAGCCAAGTAACTCGTCATTTTCTATAACATAAATATTATGTGTATCATCCTTTGTAAACTCTTCTGCCAGTTTGTAAGAACCAATGCAAAATTCATTTCCATCTTTATCCACGGCTTTCATTCCAAGTCCCCTTACTTCCTCAATTTTATTCCACCGTATTACATCATTTATTTTCCATTCTTTGACAATACATTTTGCAATGGGATGATTAGAATATTTTTCGAGTGAAAAAACAAGTCGTTTAAATTCATCATCAGGTGAGAAAGGTGATTCAGGTGAATCAGTTTCTACGGAAGTTTGAAGGCTTAGAACTTTCTTACAAATTTGATAGCCGGCGATCTGAAATTCTCCCGTGGTTAATGTCCCGGTTTTGTCAAATACAACTTGTTTAATGTCTTTAAATAATTCAAGACTTGTAGCATTGCGAAACAGGATCCCGGTTTTTGCTCCTCTTCCCAAACCCACTGCAATCGCAGCCGGCGTAGCAAGACCCATTGCACAAGGACAGGCAATTACCAGCACTGCAATGCTTCGCATTAAGGCAGAGGTAAATTCTTCGGTAATTATCCAATTTACACCAAGTGTTACTACTGCAATGCCAATCACCACAGGAACGAAGATTGCACTTATCTTATCTGCCAATTGCTGCACAGGCGGCTTATCGCCTTGCGCCTGTTTTACCAAATTAATAATGCCTGAAAGCACTGTATCATCACCCACCGCGATCACCTGGGCTTTTACAGTTCCATCCTGAACAATACTGCCGCCAATCAATTTATCTTTAGCATATTTATGTAGAGGTATGCTTTCCCCTGTTATGATGGCTTCATTCACATAAACGTCACCCCAAAGAATTTTACAATCCATCGGCACCTGCTCACCACTTTTAATTAAAATAAGATCGCCCATTTTTAGTTGCGTATTCTCAATGGGAAAAATATGCTCATTATGCCCGTTGTCATATGCAATAATATTTGCCATCACTTTTTGTGACCTGGCCAACGAATTCAATGCTCTTTGAGTTGACTGGAGTGAAATGTCTTCAAGATAATTACCAAGAAATACTATAGTAAGAATAGCAGCAGCCGTTTCATAAAACATATAATGCTCAGCCTGGCCGGTCAATGTTCCATATAAACTATAAACAAATGCGGCGGTAGCACCCAATGCGATGAGCACATTCATATTGGGCACTCCATTTTGTAAACTCTTCACTGCGCTCTTTCCAAAAAAACTCATTCCTTTAACGTACACAGGTAAGCAAAGGGCAAGTTGCAACCAGGGGTTCATCAGGAAATGAATATGCATGCCCGGAAACATGTGCAACATAAGTATGGCTGTAAAGGGGAAACAAAACCAGAAACGCTCAAGCGGCGTAGATAAAATCCTTTTTTTATTGGTCACAGTTTTTTGTTCTCCGGCAACTGTATACCCAAGATTTTTTATACCCTTACTCAACTCATCTTTTGTATGATCACCAATTAGTTCAAAAGATACATCTCCGCCAATGGCATTCACTTTTACATCCTTCATACCTTCTTTTTCCAGGTATTTATGAATAGTGAGTGCACAATTGGCGCAGGTCATTCCTTCTACTTTCCATTGTATTTTTTCCATATTTCAATTCAACCTTTTCGGCTTAAGAAATCTAAACACTTTATATGGAGACAGTTGGAGGTGAATGTTACTTCTGTTGCAAATTTACAATTTTAAAAACTGGAGAAAAATGAAAAGATGAAATATAATAACAACAGGGTTGCTAAGCAAAGTTAAATTTGCCTATGGAAATAACTTATTCCCTGTCCCAATTACCACAAACTGCCGATGCTCTTTGGAAAATAGCGACAAATGTTAATGTAATTGCTTTTCATGGAAGTATCGGTTCCGGTAAAACCACTTTTATTCATGCTTTGTGCGATGCTAAAAAAGTGAAAGATGTGGTAGGTAGTCCTACTTTTTCTATCATCAATGAATACTCTTATTTAGAAAAAAGGAAAGAAAAGAAAATTTTTCATATTGATCTGTACCGCCTCAAAGATGAACTGGAGGCCTTACAAGCCGGTGTGGAAGAATGCTTACATAGTGATCATATTTGTCTTATTGAATGGCCTGAAAAAATTACTTCGCTGCTTCCGGATGACACTTTGCACGTTTTTATTGAACCGGTTAATGATGAAACACGAAAGCTCAGGATCGGGGATAATTAGTTATTTTTGGTAAGCCTCCCGCTTCAAAAGGAGTAAGCATGAAATTAAAAATTTACATCCTGCCGGATTTTGCAAGGGAAATAAAATTGTGGAAGCACGAAAGCGGGAAGCAACGGGTAACTTATACTATTACAATTGCTGGTGATCCCAAAAATTAAATTACAAACAAAAAGATGTTTTCATGAGCCAGCAAAAGCCTAAAATAAGTACTTCTTTCAGCTACGAAACTTTAGAAGAAACATTAGATATTAAGCCGAAAGGTGAGCAAATGCATATTGGTATCCCGAAAGAAATCGCTTTCCAGGAAAACAGGATTGCTCTTACACCTGACGCAGTGAGTGTATTAACAAGCAACGGACATACAGTAATAATTGAACATAATGCCGGTGAAGCCTCTCATTTCCGTGATAAAGATTATGCGGAAAGCGGTGCCAGAATTGTATATGACAGAGCCGAAGTATATAAACTTCCCATTCTTGTAAAAAGCGCCCCCATCATTGAAGAAGATATCCCATTGCTTCAAATGAGCCAGGTAATCATTTCGCCCATTCATTTAAGTATTTTGAAAGCAGAGTTGCTGCAAAAGATGATGGACAAAAGAATTACGGCTATTGCATTTGAAAATTTGAAAGATGACAGCGATTCCTATCCAATCGTTCGCAGCATGAGCGAAATTGCCGGAAGTGCGGTTATGTTGATTGCTGCGCAATATTTGGGATCAGCAAATCATGGAAAGGGTGTATTACTTGGAGGAATCTCAGGTATTGCTCCTACAAAAGTTATTATCATCGGGGCAGGTATTGTTGGCGAATATGCCGCCAGGGCTGCTCTTGCATTAGGCGCTTCCGTAAAAGTTTTTGATAACAGTGTTTACCGGTTAAAACGTTTGCAAAATAATATCGGTCACCGGTTATGGACATCAGTAATTGAACCCCGCATGCTTGCCAAGCAATTAAAAACCTGTGAAGTGGCAGTGGGTGCTTTAGCTTCACAAACCGGGAGAACACCGCTTGTAGTAACAGAAGAAATGGTGAGTAATATGCGACCCGGCTCTGTGATAATAGATGTAAGCATTGACCGTGGCGGATGTTTTGAAACTTCAGAGATCACGAGTCATGAGCATCCTATCTTTTTGAAATATGGAGTAATTCATTATTGCGTTCCTAATATACCTTCTGGTTTTGCAAGAACTGCCTCACAGGCTATCAGCAATGTATTAATGCCTTTATTACTTGAAGCCGGCAATGAGGGTGGTTTTGAAAATCTTGTCTGGCATAAGATCCATCTTCGTAATGGTATTTATCTTTTCAGGGGAGCTTTAACTAACTTCTATTTAAGTGAAAGATTTGATCTGAAATACACTGATCTGAATTTACTAATTGCAAGCCAGCGCTAATTAATTATTTGCATTTCTCCTTAATATAACCAACAATTGTAAGTTAAGCCAGTATTAATTTTTTTTAAAATTACTTGCCTGTTTGTTTTTAATTAAACGTTTGTTTAATTTTGCGCCTTCTTAAAACTCAAAAATGATTTATACCGAAAAGCAGGTGCAAATAATGGAAGCGGCGGAGGAACTTTTTGCGGAAAAAAGTTTTGCCGGCACTTCTGTACGTGATGTAGCGAAAAAAGCTGGTGTAAACCTCGCTATGATCTCCTATTATTTTGGCTCAAAGGAAAAATTAATGGAATCTATATTCAAGTACAGGGGCCAGGATATTACGTTGAAATTGGAAAATATGTTACAGAATAAGGAAATGAGTTCACTCCAAAAAGTATATGGTCTGATAGATAGTTATATGGAGAAGATAATGAAACTGCAGTGCTTCCATAAAATAATGTCCAGGGAACAGATGGCAAATCTCAAAGGCGCTACTACCAAACTTATACACGAGCTTAAAAAAAAGAACCAGGAATTAGTACAACAATTGATCAGCAAAGGGCAAAAAAACGGAGAATTCAAAAAAAATATTGATGTTCCCTTAATGATGGCAACACTTATCGGAACCACAAGTCATCTTGTGACAACACAACATTACTATCGCAAATTAAATCACCTCGAATCCCTGTCCGATGAAGAATTTCAAAAACACATAAAAAAGAAACTGAGTAATCATTTAAAATCTCTTTTTAAAGCAGTATTGACTTATGAATAAACGAAAACCAGGATTGGCAATAGCTATTGGCTTATTGGTATTTAATTTTTTGGACGCACAGGAAGTAAAAACAATTACTTTAAATGAAGCAATAGATCTTAGCATTAAGAATAGCAAACAACTCAAAATTAGTCAGGCAAAAATTGAAGAAGCAACAGCAGCATTAAAAGAATCAATTAACAACAGGCTGCCGAATGTCAAAATCTCCGGCTCATATCTCAGGTTAAACAGCGCTAATGTTAATTTAAAAACAAACAGCAGCAACGGAAATGGAGGGGGTGGCACGCCCAATATTTCCCAGGCTATGTACGGAATATTAAATGCTTCACTTCCTGTTTATGCAGGTGGTCGTATCAGGTATGGAATTGAAGCCTCAAAATACCTTGCTGAAGCAACAAAGCTGGATGCAGATAATGATAAAGAAGAAGTGATTCAAACCACTGTCGAAGCTTATGTTAATTTGTACAAAGCAAAATCGTCCGTAAATCTTGTGAAAGAAAATTTAGCGGAAGCCCAGCAAAGAGTGAAAGATTTCACCAATCTTGAACAAAATGGTTTGCTGGCTCGTAATGATCTTTTAAAAGCTGAACTGCAATCTTCCGGTTTCGAACTTAGCCTGCTGGATGCGGAAAATAACTGGCAACTGGCAAACGTAAGTATGGATCTTTTGCTTGGACTTCCTGAAAACACAGAATTAGAGCCGGATTCTACAATGATCGATCAAAATTTTACAGTAAAAACTTTAGATGAATATGTGCAGGCAGCCTATACAAACAGGAAAGACCTTGCTTCTTTAGACTTAAGAAAAAAATCCACAGAAACAGGAGTGAAGTCAGCAAAAGCAGAATATTATCCAAGCTTTGCTGTAACCGGAGGATATATTGCAGCCGACATTCCCAAGTTCATTACCATTACGAATGCCGTAAATATTGGCGCAGGCGTCTCTTATAATCTTGGCTCACTCTGGAAAACAAAAGCAAAGGTTCAGCAAGCTGAAGCAAAAGCAAAGCAGGTAGCCATCAGTGAAAACTTAATGAATGATAATATAAGATTGCAGGTCAGCCAGGCCTATCTAAACTGGTTAAGCAGTCGGAAAAAAATTGAAGTGTATGCGGAAGCAGTAGAGCAATCCACAGAAAATTACAGGATAGTAAAAAACAAATACAATAATAGCCTTGCGAACACCACTGATCTTTTAGATGCTGATGTAGCACAATTGCAGGCAAAAATGAATTTAATTTTTTCAAAGGCTGATGCAGTTGTTATTTATAATAAACTTCTGCAAACAGCCGGGCTATTGAAACAAAATATAAAATAATAAAGAAAAAATATGGCAGAAACTAACGAAACGAAAAATGGCAATGGTAAAAAGAGAAATCCCATTTTCATAATCATACTGGTAATCTTGATAGTTGGGGGTGGCTGGTTTGGTGTTTCAAAATATATCCATAGTCTTCACCATGAAGAAACAGATGATGCACAGGTGAGTGCGGACATTGTCCCGGTTATTCCGCATATAGCCGGGTATGTAAAAAAAGTTTTGGTAAACGATAATCAACAGGTAAAGAAAGGAGATACATTGTTGGTTTTAGATGACAGGGACTATGAGATAAAACTCGATGAAGCCGAAGCAGCTTTGAATATGGCAAAGACAAATTTGCAAACAGCCAGGGCAACAACAACTGCAGCCAAAGCAAATATTGCTACATCGCAGGCATCTATAGGTACTATAGATGCGCAAATAGAAGAAGCAAAAATAAATCTGTGGCGGGCCACCCAGGATTATGACCGTTATGTTAATCTTATAAAAGATCATTCCATTACACAACAGCAGTATGAGGAAGCGCTGGCTGTAAAACAAAAAGCAGAACAGCAGCTGGCCATTTTGCAGGAGCAAAAGAAACAAGCGACGCAGCAAACAAATGCTGTGGCACAACAAAGTAATGCCACGGCTCAGCAAATAGGTGCGGCAAATGCTGTTATCAGGCAAAAAGAAGTTGACGTAGATGCGGCCCAACTGAATCTTTCCTACACAGTAATCACAGCTCAGCAGGATGGAAGGGTGTCAAAGATAAATGTGCAACCGGGACAGTTTGTACAGGCAGGCCAATCTTTGTTCGCCATTGTTCATAGCAACAGCGTGTGGGTTATTGCCAATTTTAAAGAAACACAGATCAATAAAATGAGAGAAGGGCAAAAAGTAACTGTTACTGCAGACGCATTTCCAAAACATACATTCCAGGCAACGGTAAGTTCTTTTTCTCCTGCAACAGGAGCCACCTTTGCATTGCTGCCTCCGGATAATGCAACAGGCAACTTTGTAAAAGTCGTTCAGCGCTTACCAGTGAAAATTGAATTCACGGATAGTTCAGATTCTTTAGTAAAAAAATTAAGACCAGGATTGAATGTTTCGGTTGACGTTCATCTTGATTAGAAATGAATGATGAGTGATGAATAATGAGTGTGGAAAAAAACTTTTTTATTCGTGCTCACTTGATAAGACCAACGTATTATTATGCAACAAACTTCATTAGTTGAATATGGTTCACGCAGGGTAATTATTACTATCACTGCCATTATTTGTGCTTTGCTTGAAATTGTTGATACAACAATTGTAAACGTGGCGCTGAATGATATGAAAGGAAACCTTGGCGCTACCACGACTGAGATAGGATGGGTAGTAACTGCTTATGCAATCGGTAACGTAATTATCATTCCGTTGACAAGCTGGCTGTCGCAACAATTTGGACGCAGAAATTATTTTGCTACTTCCATCGTGATCTTCACAATTTTTTCTTTTTTGTGCGGAAACGCTACATCTATTGAAGAACTGATCATCTTTCGCTTTCTCCAGGGTGTTGGCGGTGGCGCTTTGCTTGTCACCTCTCAAACTATCATCACAGAAAGTTATCCGCAGGAAAAAAGAAGCATGGCGCAAGCAATTTATGGTTTAGGTGTCATCATTGGTCCTACGCTCGGGCCTCCATTAGGAGGATTTATCACCGATCATTTTCAATGGCCCTATATTTTTTACATCAACATTCCTCTTGGAACAATTGCTACGCTTTTGACCCTGCAATTTGTGAGAAGTCCGAAGTACACTGAGAGAAGCCAGGCAAAAGACATAGACTGGCTGGGTATTGGACTTCTTGCCACTTTTATTGGCTGTCTTCAATATGTTTTGGAAAAGGGACAGGAAAAAGATTGGTTCAACAGCAGTATCATTACCACATTGGCGGTAATCAGTTTTTTCGGTGCTTTCTTTTTTATTTGGCGTGAAATGACTTTTAGAAATCCTGTTGTTAATCTGAAAGTATTAAAAAATGGAAATCTGCGGATTGGAACCATTATGATGTTCATTCTTGGTTTTGGTTTGTACGGATCCACTTTCATCATCCCTTTATACACACAATCCATACTGGGATGGACAGCTACGCAGGCAGGATTGCTTTTTGTTCCTGCTTCATTGACAACCGCCTTCATGATGCCTATTATCGGCCAGATACTGCAGAGAGGAGTCAAGCAGCAATATCTCGTTTCGCTGGGCTTGCTATCATTTTTCTTTTTCTGTTTTTGGGGATATCATGTTCTGACACCTGATACCCCTTCGTCCACGTTTTTCTGGCCCCTGATACTGCGTGGTGTGGCCCTGGGAATGCTCTTTATTCCTATCACAACATTATCGTTAAGTACATTAAAAGGAAGACAAATCGGCGAAGGCGCTGCGTTTACGGGAATGACGCGGCAATTGGGCGGTTCTTTCGGAGTAGCCATTATCAGTACATTTATGGCAAGAAAACTGATGGAGCACCGGAATGATCTTGTGACAAAACTTGATGTAAACAATCCTTATTTGCAAAACAGGATCTCAGCTATGCAACATTCTTTGACAGTTCAGGGTCAACCGCCGGAAGGAGTATTTAAGGCGCTTGATTTTTCAGTGATGAAACAGGCAGCGACGTTGTCATATATGGATGCATTTCTTTACATCGGTTTATTGTTCCTCATCTGCATTCCATTTGTATTAATGGTAAGAGGAAACAGAAATAAACAAGTGAAAATGGAAATACATTAAGCCAGATTTATTTCAATGGCTTAACAATAATTTATTTCTTAAAAAGCTTTTTTCAAATCGTTGTTTGCCCGGTTGTAATCCGGTAATTTTTTATCAGGATCAAGAATTACTTCTTTTACTGTACTTGTAGTAGGCACGGCAAATGACCATGTAGGCCCGCGTTGCCAAACTTCAACCGGCAAATTTATTCTGTGTTCTTTGCCATTTGTCTCTTTCACGAGAACAATGACAGGCATAACCATTTTGTCCAGATTCTGGATAGTGATCTCGGATCCATTCTCTACTTTGTTATCGATATAGGTCACGTCTTTTACGGCCTGGTCAAGTTTCCATGTATTCAATACCCAGCCTCTCCAGAACCATCCAAGATCTTCGCCTGAAACATTTTCCATAGTATGAAAAAAATCCCACGGTGTGGGGTGCTTGAAAGCCCACCTGCGTATATATTCCCGGAAAGCGGCATCAAAACGGATTGAATCCAGTACCACATCACGCAATTCATTCAACATCATGGAAGGCTTTAAATAAGCAGCTACTCCCAAATTCTCCTGTTGAATTACTTCGGGTATGTTCATTAACCCATCCATTTCATCATTAAAAACATATTTGGTCTGATCACCGGGAAAGAAAGATGCACTCGCAAATTCACCGTTATTAAAATTTTTTGTGGTCAGACCATTGATAAAAGTATTGAAACCCTCATCCATCCATGCATATTTTCTCTCATTGCTTCCCACTATCATCGGAAACCATGTGTGACCAAATTCATGATCGGCTACTTCCCATAAGCCACTACCCGAACTATGATAACCGCAAAAAACAATTCCGGGATATTCCATGCCGCCCACAATACCGGCAACATTTGTAGCAACGGGATATGGAAATTCATACCATTTATTTGAATTATATTCAATAGAGGCTTTTACCATTTCGGTGGAGCGCTGCCAACCATTTTTCTTTATACTTTCTACAGGGTAAACACTGGCTGCTATTGCTTTTTTGCCACCTGGTAAATTCATTCTTGCAGCATCCCATACAAATGCTTTCGAAGCGGCCCATGCTACATCTCTTGCATTTTGAATTTTAAATTTCCAGGTGCAGTTAGCCTTATCAGGTCGTGAACTTTTATCATTTACTTCCTTATCACTCCGTATCATTACCGTTTTATCACTGTTCTTTGCTTCATTCCATCGCTTAATTTCTTCCGGGGTTAAGCAATCCTGCGGATTTTGTAATTCACCTGAACCAACTACAATCAGATCAGCCGGCGCCGTAATGCTATATTCCAAATCACCATATTCAAGATAAAATTCTCCGGCTCCCAGGTAAGGCAAAGTGTTCCAACCCTGGACATCATCATACACACACATCCGCGGATACCATTGTGCTACTTCATATATCCAGCCATTTTTTGTATTCAATCTTCCCATTCGGTCTGTTCCATATTCAGGAATATCAAACTGGTAATTAATTTTTATTTTGGCAACGCCGCCCGAAGCTTTTAATTCATCATTTAACCATATCTGCATACGGGTATCGGTAATGAGATATTTTGGAGAATATGATTTTCCATTTACTTCAACGGAAATTGATTTGATCACATCTCCCTGCGTAAATTTTTCATTGGCCCAACGACCGCCGGTTTCGGTTGTGGTGGCTGATGCACGGGAATCACTCCTGTAAACATTTTGATCAACCTGTAACCATAGAAATCCAAGATTATCCGGGCTGTTATTTGTGTAGGTAAGTTCTGCTTCTCCTGTTACACGATGCAATCCCGTATCAAGCGTACAATTTATTTTATAATCTGCCCGGTTTTGCCAATACTTTGGGCCAGGTTCCCCACTGCCGGTACGGTATTCATTTGCCGATTGAGAATAAAAGAGCGGATTAAAAGCTTCGTGCTGGTCATATTTGGGTTCCTGTGCATGAACAATCAGTAGATACATGAATCCTATTAAGCTAAGTGCCGATTTTTTCATCTGATAGTATTTATGATTTTATATGTAAAATAATTGAAAGCAAATTAAAGGCCGTACCGTTCAAAACAGATTTATAACTATTTATGGAAATAATGATTCAGCAATAGCGATATTTTCAGGTTTGCCTACGTCAACAAACTTATCTCCCGTATGATCATAGCCCAAAATCAGATGATCTGCAGCCAATTTGAGGTAAATATCAACCAACGAAAATTTTCCTGTAAAAGGCATAAGGGAAAAGATTCCCGGTTCAAAAACAACTACGCAGCTATACGCCTTCTCAATAAGGCCGGATTGATGAACAACTATTTTTTCTTCTCCTGCATTTTTATTTCGCCATCCGCAAAGACGATCCTTTTCATTAAATAAAAAATATCTAGAGGTTTTCCTGTTTGTGACGCCAAAAGAAATTAATGGTTTAAGCTTTTCGTGGAAGGCGATAAGTTTATTTATGTCAAGATCAGTAAGGATATCCACATTGCAGGTAATAAATCTTTCTTTTGAAGGAAAAAGATTTTTTGCTTTTAATAACCCTCCACCGGTTTCTAGTAGCATATCGCTTTCGTCACTAATGATGATATGACTTCCCCATCCATTATTTTTTTTTATAGCATCTGCAACCTGATCCGCAAAATGATGAACATTTATAATTACATTTTCAATGTCATATTTCTGAAGGTATTCTATGTTTCTTTGCAAAAGACTTTTCCCATTTATCATCGCCAAAGCCTTGGGATGTTTATCAGTCCAGGGTTTAAAACGCGTGCCGAGACCGGCGGCAAAAATCATTGCTTGCATCAGTTATTTTTTTCAGGCAAAAGGTTAGACCATTTTCGTTCATCCTGCACCAAATGCCTTAATTCAATTCTTACTTTGAATTTATTACGCAGATGCCTTGCTAATGCATCAGCGGCATATACACTCCGGTGCTGGCCACCTGTACAGCCAAAGCTTACCATAAGGCTTGACTTATTCCTTCGTATATAATCTTCCACAGAAAGATCAACGACATCGAACACACTGTTCAAAAATTCAGTCATTTTTGTTTGCTGTTCAAGAAAATCTATAACGCTTTTGTCGCGTCCGTGCAAGGTTTTGAATTCTTCGAATCGACCCGGATTTAAAACTCCGCGGCAATCAAAAACAAAACCTCCCCCATGGCCGCTTTCATCCACCGGTATTCCACCATTCTTATAGGAGAAGCTATTAATTTTTACCACAAGATGTGTCTGTTCTGTTGCTTGTAAAGGAGTAAACTGTTCTATTACTTCATCGCTGGTGCAAATGCTTAGTACTTTTCCGAATTCAGGAACAGCAATACCGAGGCTTTGATTTTCAAAAAACCATTTTAAGTTTTTTAACGCCAGCGGAATACTCGTTAAAAATTGTGCTTTGCGTTCAAACAATCCACGAAAGCCATAGGCACCCAGCACTTGCAATAATCTTATTAATACATAACCATTATATTGACTGCGAAAAATATTTCTGTCAAGTGAAGATTTAATAAGTTTTTCAAACGCATTCATGTAATCAACCAGCAGGTTTTCTTTCCATTCATCAGGCAAATTTGCTCTGGCCTGCCAAAGCATAGAAGCCACATCATATTGAGGCGCTCCTTTCATACCACCCTGGTAGTCGATAAAATGAACGGATTGATCTTCTTTCACCATTATGTTACGACTTTGAAAGTCGCGAAACATAAAATATTTATATTCCGTGTGTGTGAGATAATTACTTAGGGCTTCAAAGTCATCAATCAGCTTTTGTTTGTCATATGGCCGACGTAATGCATCTAAAAAATAATATTTGAAATAAAGAAGATCAGCCATGATTGCCTGTTTCCCAAACTCGGTATTAGTGAGACATAAATTATAATTCAGACCGGCATCACCGTTAACCTGCAACTCTGCCAATGCTTCCAGGCTTTTTTTAAAAAGAGCATATACATTAATGGTAAACCCTTCAACCTCCAAACATTTCAAAAGAGAAACATCACCAAAATCTTCCTGCAGGTAAGCAGTTATGTCATCATTTATTGCAAAAATATTAGCAGCATGTAAATTCTTTTGCTGAAAATGATTTGAGAAATAAATGAAGGTTTCGTTTTCTTTTATATTAACTCCATAGGTTCCAATTACAGAACCATTATCTCCATATAAACGAAAGTAACGTCTTTCACTTCCGGATTGCGGCAAAACATCTAATTGCCCGGGCGGATTACCTTGCCAGTTTGTGTAGAGCTGCGAAATGGCATCAATCATTGACTGCATCCAACAAAGATAATAAAGCTGAAAGGCTCATTTAAAAAGTAAAACAAAGACAAATAAAGTTTAACCATTTTTCAACTTTCATCTTGTTTGCCGCTCTTTGAAGGCACGGATTCGTTTTATTAACTTTGTTTGTTTGTGTTAATGCTTGCTATGTATGAGTTACCAACCTCAAAATAAGATCCGTATCGTTACTGCAGCATCCCTGTTTGACGGCCATGATGTAGCGATCAACATTATGCGCCGCATTCTTCAGAATAATGGAGTAGAGATCATTCACCTTGGCCATAACCGCAGCGTAAAAGAAATTGTAGAAGCAGCCATCGAAGAAGACGTACAAGGCATTGCTATTACCAGTTACCAGGGTGGTCACGTTGAATTTTTTAAATACATTAAAGACTTACTGGACGAAAATGATTGCGGGCATATAAAAATTTTTGGTGGTGGCGGCGGAACAATTTTACCGCAGGAAATTGAAGAATTGCAGAAATACGGCATCACAAAAATTTACTCGCCGGATGATGGACGCAAAATGGGACTGGAAGGAATGACCGAAGACGTCGTTCGCCATTGCGATGTTTCGCTGAATGGAAAACAGAATTTTAAAAACGGGATGACGCTTGGCGAAGTAAAAGATGTAAGAAGAATTGCGCGACAAATAACAAATGCTGAAAATGGCGTTGGAGGATCAAAGAACCAAATTGCAAATCCCAAATCTCAAATTCCGGTTCTAGGTATTACAGGAACAGGCGGTGCAGGAAAAAGCAGTGTAACTGATGAAATCGTTCGCAGGTTCTTAAACAACTTCACCAATAAAACCATCGCCGTTATTTCAGTTGATCCTTCCAAGAAAAAAACCGGCGGTGCTTTGCTGGGCGACCGGATCAGGATGAATTCTATTTCTCACCCGAGAGCTTATATGAGAAGCCTTGCGACAAGAGAAAGTGATAAAGCTCTAAGTGAACATATTGAAGAAGCAATCGACGTTTGTAAAGAAGCGGGTTTTGATTTTATTATTTTGGAAAGTGCAGGCGTGGGGCAAAGCGATGCATCCATTTTGGATTATTGCGATGTAAGCATGTACGTGATGACGCCGGAATATGGAGCAGCCACACAGCTTGAAAAAATAAACATGCTTGATTACGCAGATCTAATTGCCATTAATAAGTTTGACAAAGCCGGAGCGTTGGATGCCTTGGCCGATGTGCGGAAACAATATAAACGTAATCATCAGTTATTTACTGCAAAGGATGATGAATTGCCCATTATCGGTACAATGGCAAGTAAGTTCAATGACGACGGCATTAATCATCTTTTTGAGTTTATGCTTGATGCCATAAAGGAAAAAACTTTAATAGGTTTTGGAGAGTTTCATTTTAATAAGACGGCAAAGATCTCTCAAGCCATTATTCCGTCGGGCCGTATTCGTTATTTAAGCGAAATCACCACTGTGATGCGTGAATATGATTTGTTGGTAAAAGAGCAATCAGCCATAGCTTCCAAATTATATCAATTGAATGGCGCTTTAGAAACAATGAAAGAAAAAGTGGACGAGCTGTTATTAAATTCAATTAAAGAGCAAATAAAATTTTATACCGACCAGTTAACGCCAGTCAGTCGCAAGCTCCTTCAAAAATGGCCGGAAAAAATAAAGGCTTACGACGAAGATTATTATGAATACAATGTGCGTGATAAAAAAATAAGGCAGGAAATGTTTACCACCAGTTTATCCGGCACAAGAATTCCAAAAGTTATTTTACCGAAATACAAAGACTGGGGAGACATTTTAAAATGGCAGGCTCAGGAAAATGCCCCGGGTCGTTTTCCGTTTACTGCCGGAGTGTTTCCATTAAAACGTGAAGGTGAAGATCCCACAAGAATGTTTGCCGGTGAAGGATCACCCGAAAGAACCAACAAACGCTTTCATTATGTTTCTGTAGACCAGCCGGCAAAAAGATTATCCACTGCATTTGACAGTGTGACCCTGTACGGCGAAGATCCGGATCATCGCCTCGATATTTATGGAAAGATCGGTAACAGCGGAGTGAGTATTGCCACCGTGGATGATGCGAAAAAACTTTATAGCGGTTTTGATCTTTGCGATCCGAAAACTTCTGTAAGCATGACCATTAATGGCCCGGCCCCTATGTTGCTCGCCTTTTTTTTAAATGCAGCCATTGATCAGCAATGCGAGCAATACATTGAACAAAATAATTTATTGAGTGAAGTAAAAAAAATTCAACGATCAAAATTCAAAAGTCAAAACCAACCGATTTATTACAATCCACTTTCACCGGGGCGTTCGCCGGAGGGCAATAATGGATTAGGATTGCAGCTTCTTGGGCTAAGTGGCGATGAGGTTCTGCCTGCAGAAATTTATGAACAATGTAAACAAGCCGCACTGCAACAAGTACGAGGAACGGTGCAGGCAGATATACTGAAAGAGGACCAGGCACAAAACACCTGTATCTTCTCCACGGAATTTGCGCTTAAATTAATGGGTGATGTGCAGGAGTACTTTATTCAAAACAAGATCCGGAATTTTTACAGTGTCAGCATTAGCGGCTATCATATTGCAGAAGCAGGCGCCAATCCCATCACTCAACTTGCATTTACACTTGCAAACGGCTTTACTTATATTGAATATTATCTCAGTCGCGGAATGAGCATTGATGATTTCGCTCCGAACCTTTCTTTTTTCTTTAGCAATGGTATGGATGCTGAATACAGTGTTATAGGCAGGGTGGCAAGAAGAATATGGGCAAAAGCGATGAAATATAAATACAAAGCCAATAAGCGCAGCCAGATGCTGAAATATCATATTCAAACTTCCGGCCGCAGTTTGCATGCGCAGGAAATTGATTTCAATGATATACGCACTACGCTACAAGCTCTGTATGCTATTTATGATAACTGCAACTCGCTGCACACAAATGCATACGATGAAGCCATCACTACTCCTACCGAAGAAAGTGTACGCAGGGCAATGGCCATTCAACTCATCATCAATCGTGAATTGGGTTCCGCAAAAACAGAAAATTATATACAGGGAAGTTTTGCTGTGGAAGAATTAACTAATCTCGTGGAAGAAGCTGTCATGATTGAGTTTGATCGTTTAACCGAAAGAGGTGGTGTATTGGGCGCTATGGAAAGAATGTACCAGCGAAATAAGATACAGGAAGAAAGTTTGTATTATGAACACTTGAAGCACACAGGTGAGTTGCCTTTGATCGGTGTCAATACTTTTTTAAATAAAAAAGGAAGTCCAACTATTATTCCTAATGAGGTAATAAGAAGCACAAAAGAGGAAAAAGAACAACAGATAGCCAACCTGCAAGCCTTCTGGAAAAGAAATGAGGCTAGGGCCGAGGTTGAGTTAAACAAACTAAAAGAAGTTGCCATCAACAACGGCAATTTGTTTGCACAATTAATGGAAACTGTGAAGTATTGTTCGCTTGGACAAATTACCCATGCCTTATACGAGGTAGGGGGGCAGTATAGAAGGAATATGTAGAAAATATTATTTCAACAAAAAACAAAACCGTCCCGATTACTCGGGACGGTTTTTTATCCTGCTATAGAATTTAAGTCAGGACACGTTTCTTTTTTTACAAAAAGAATAAAAAATTGAATAATACTATTCTTCTTTAGTAACCTTTCCCTGGTTATCTATACTATACCATTTACTGCCCATTAAAACACGGCCTGCACCATCTCTGAATGCTGTGGCATAGTTGAAACGGAACGGGATCACTTCTTTCCCATCTTTATCTATATAGCCCCAAAAGCCTTTCTGATTACTTACCGGGGCAATGCCATCTCCAAAACTTCTTGCATTGGTGTACCGCAACGGAATGGCCACACTACCTGTTGAATCAATAAATCCGTATGCATCGCCTTTACCCACTGCAGCCAGCCCGTCGTGGAAAGAGTACACTTCGGTGTACTGAGGTTTTACAAATTCATTTCCACTAATGTCAATAAAGCCCCACTTACCATCCTGCATCACGGCTGCCCTGTTTTCGGAAAAAGCCATGGCATCATCATAGATAAGCGGGACCAATAATTTGCCTTGTTCACTCGCATACCCAAACTTCCCGCTTTTTGATACCAATGCCATACCACAGTTGCAGGCGTCTACCCTGTCATATTGCTTTGTCCAGGATTGACCGGAACAAAGCAAGCCTGTTGCAAAGGCCAGTAGCAACAAAGAATATTTTTTCATAACAAATTCTTTAATTCTTGTCATAAGTTACAATGTTTACCAAACCATAAATATGATTTATAACAGTAACAGGATTGATTTTGGTAAGCAGGCACAATCGAGAAAATTCAAAGCTTTGTTTATTTCATTCATATTCAGGAAAAGAGAAAAAGAAAAAGCATTCTGCATGGCACGATATTTTAATACATTCAAAAGAAATAATTCAAAAAATTCAACTTATGAGTTCTAAATTATTATGGGGATTTACCCTTGGGTTGGTAACCGGCCTGTTACTGGCTCCCGACAAAGGCTCAGAAACCCGTGCACGCATCCAAAGGAAAGCCAATGACCTTAAGGATAAATTTGATGATTTTGTAGACAGCGTTTCTGAAAGGTTTGAATCATTTAGAGAAGAAGCGGAAGCAAAAGCACAAAATGCCAAAAAAGAAGCAAAGTCGTTTGCGGGCGATGCCCAAAATGGGGTTTTGTAGAAATTCTTACGCTTAAAGAAGCGTAATCCGTTTTATAAAAACTCTTATTAGTCGACTTTTCTTTTACTTGCCAGATATTTTTCGTGGATCACTTCACTCATCGGCTTTTCATATACTTTACTTTCGAGCCAGGAAATAATATCAAGATAGGCGAGAGAGCGGGTCTCGAAACGGCTTTTTTCAAATTGCTTTATAGTATTTAATAATTTTTGAAACTCCGGCTTTAATTCACGACGTGTGTATTTAAATGATGATCTTAAAAATTTAAAGATCTCTTCTTCAATCACTGTAATGGTTTCCATTTTGGTCATAAACCGGTAAACAGATTTGATAAGCGAATCCATGATATCAAAATTGCCTAATTCATAATGAGCCAATAAGTGGAGCAGCCGTGCATAACATTGAATATCGTAACGGAGATCAACATTATCATTTATAATTCTATGGAGGTAATCAATACAGGTATCATAATCACCGCTTCCAAAATAAAGAGTAGCTATTTTATAATTAAAAACCAGCACACGGTGATTATCGAAATAAAGAGCATATTCTTCTAATTTTTCTTCAATGTACGGCACCAGTGAAAGACCGGATTTAAATGTTCCGTGCATAAAATGCTGGTTAATTTTTGCCGTATATAAATAAATAAAAGTTTGCACTTTAAAATTCTCATGCTGATTCGCTACGGGTGAAGCGGCAAATTCTTCAAAGGACCGGAGTGCTGTGGCAAATCCTTTGTAATTACGAAGATCAAAATGTGCATTCAGAATATTATGCATCCCTTTGATATAATGGCCCGGCTCCACAGTGATCATTACAGAATGCTCGTGAAAAAGATCCACCCATTTTTGCGCATAGCGGTAGTACATTAAAAAATCCTGGCAAATAAAAGCATACCAGCAGGAGCTTTGATAAAGGTATAATCGTTCATAAAACCCTCTCAATACTCTTGCTCCGGATGGCAGGTTTTGAATAAAATATTTTTTTACTTTTTTTTCTTCTACTTCATTTCTTGCATGCCCGTATTTAACATACCAGCTATACATCTGCAAAGCAAGATTTGAAAGCTTGGTAATATTTTTCCTGCGATCATTTACTTCAATGGCTTCTTCAGCCAGGCGGTCAGGCCTGTCTTTCATGCTCCTGGTAATATGAAGTGTTTCAATTTTTTTCTCTAAAGAAATGGCCTGACCAAGAAGACTGTCCTGGAAATATGCCTGTGAAAGTTCTTTTACCTTTTCCAGTATTTTCAGACTTTGCATGTACAAACCACGATTATACAATATCCTGGCATAGTCGAGTTGTTCATGCAATTGCATGTCAATGCTATCAGTTGTTTTTATCAGGCGCAGGCTGGCTAAAAGTTCTCTGTACAAATGGGTTTTTAAATTCGCCAGCTGGGTTTTAGTGATATTGGGCATTTTTTTTAGCAACTGTTTTTCATCATACTCCTGGAGCTTGTCGAGAGCATCAAAAAGCTGGATAATTTTAAGGTCTTCCTTGCCTGAACTTCTTTTAATATATAGCTTAAAATTTCGTTTTTCAGACTTTTGAAGCGAGTGGATCAGCTGAAATAAGGAATCCGCAAACCGGTTGGCCATAATCAAATAATTTGTCTTAAAACCGCTACTGGTAACGGTTTTGGCTGAATCTGGTAGGTTTTGGCGTCATGAAATCATTCCTAACTTGGCTCGAAAACTATCTCAACCGTGTCTACTTTTGTTACAGAATGATTTTTATGGCAGGCAATCGTGAAAGAGCAGAAATCGTTGAGGCATAAAAATCAAACCTAGGCAAAGATAATACAGAACTTTTTTTCATATGGCAAGCAATCGTTAGAGGCCCTCTGTTTCTACAGCGGGGCTTTCTTTTTTAGCGCTGCTTCAAATTAAGCAAACCCTGAAAATAAATTTTCTATGATCCGTAAATTATCTTAGCCAGCCCTTTCAGTATTAGAAGAGATACTTTCTATCAATATTTTAACATCACTTTTTGACCTGTTCATTTTTACCTGCAGATGCTCCAGCAACTCTTCTTCCCTTCCCGTTTCATATTCCAGGTCATCAGTAAGATCAATATTGACTTCCTTCATTCTCTCTTTTACAATTTCCCGGGGTGCATTTAATTTTGGTACTGAACCCATAACTCTTTGTTTTATTAAAAAAAGCAATATCTGCGCCAGTCATTTATGACAATTCTATTCAATGATGAATATAATAATATACCCGGGATGTGGAGTAAAGAAAGAGACAGATCAAGGCATTGAGATATGAATGATCGGAAATTAATAGCTTCTTACATTCCTTCCTTCCATATAATTCATAAAAGCTCTGTTTACTACCCTGTTTCCACCATGAGTTGGGTAATTACCCGTGAAATACCAATCACCTAAATTATTAGGGCAAGATTGATGAAGTGTTTCTATACTCTGAAAAATAACTTCAACGGGGATTAGAATTTCTTTCGGCGTAATAAGCTGTGCAATTTTTTCAGAAATCTGTTCGGTGGTAAAAGGTTTATATACCTGCTTTACGACATTTTCTAAATGAAGCTGATTATTACGTTGTAATTCCTTACATCTTTCTAATAATTCTTTCAGGCAATTTAATTTTCCTGTTTCCTTCATTAATTCAACCGCCGCATTAAAAGCAATAAACTCACCCATCCTGCTCATGTCAATACCATAACAATCAGGATAACGGATTTGAGGTGATGAAGAAACAACAATAATCTTTTTAGGCTCCAGCCTTGCCAGCATCCGAATAATACTTTCTTTTAAAGTGGTGCCTCTTACAATGGAATCATCAATAACTACTAATGCATCTATTCCTTTACGAACGGTTCCATAAGTAATATCGTAAACATGTTGCACCATTTCACTGCGCCCCGCATCCTCGGTAATAAATGTTCGCATCTTTACATCCTTGATAGCGATCTTTTCAATGCGAATACTGCGGTTAACCATTTCAGATAATTTCTCTCCATCATAATCTTTTCCCCATGATAATATTCTTTCAATTTTTATTTTATTCAGATAATCACCCATTCCTTTCAGCATTCCGTAAAATGCTGTTTCGGCTGTATTGGGTATAAAAGAGAAAATTGTATTTCTTAAATCATGATTTATAGCATTCAATACAGGTTCGCTCAGGTTATAACCCAAAGCAATTCTTTCACGATAAATTTTTTCATCGCTTCCTCTAGAGAAATAAATTCTTTCAAAGCTGCAGGCTTTTCTTTCTTTGGGTTCAAGTATCTGTGCAATTTCTATTTCCCCAGCTTGATTAACAATCATAGCCTGACCAGGCATTAGTTCCTTTACTTCGTTTTCTTTTACATTAAAAGCAGTACGTATAGCAGCCCTTTCTGATGCCCCTACTACTACTTCATCATTATAATAGTAATAAGACGGGCGAATGCCGTGTGCATCGCGAAAAATAAATCCTACACCATTCCCGGTACCTCCACCTACATGAAAGCCGCCATCAAACAATGGCAAAGCTTTTTTTAAGATCTCTTTTATATCAATTTGCTCCGGATGCTCTTCATCTTGCTTAACCAGAAAATGATAGATAACTTCCATCATTGCGGCAAGGTCGCTTTGCTTCTGAAATTCACCCGGATTAATGTTCACTAAAGCAAACAATTCATCTGTATTTACAAGATTAAAATTCCCTGCAAGTGCCAGATTGCGTGCTGGAATCGTGTGCCTTTTTATAAATGGATGACAGAATTCAACATTATTTTTCCCCTGCGTACCATAGCGAAGATGTCCTAATAGCAACTCACCCATAAATTTCAGATGCCCTTTCATCAGGCCGGGATGCTTCTTAATATCAGGATTAAATTTTTCCAATTCATTCACCTCTTCACCAATTTGCCTGAAAACATCGGCAATAGCTTGTGTAGCAGTGCTGCGAATGCGATGCAAAAAAGGATAGCCCGGCTCTACGTCTAATTTAACTGCAGCTACCCCGGCTCCGTCCTGTCCCCTGTTGTGTTGCTTTTCCATGAGGAGATATAATTTGTTCAATCCCCACATCACTGTGCCGTACTGTTGCTGGTAATACGAAAAAGGTTTACGTAAACGGATAAATGCAAGACCACACTCGTGTTTGATCGGGTCGCTCATGAAGGATTTTCTTGTAAGAAAGCCGCAAAGTTATGAGATTGCTGTGGTACAAAAAATTTCTGACAATAACAGAATAAATAATTATATGGGAGCCGTAACAGTAATCGTACACCCTTTTTTGGAGTAGATTCTATTTCTCTTTTGCTATTAAATAATTCTGCCCAATTTATAATATTGCTAAACCCCAACCCTCAAAAACCAAATGGTAAAACTGGTGTAAGTAGCGAAAATGCTCCGCCAGGCTTTTTGTACGGGATATCATGGTTGATTTATTGTACTGATTTAATTTTATAAGCGCTGTTTATAAAATCCGGCTTTCAACCACAGTGCATAAACGCTCTTTTAATAAAAATGTTATTGAAATGAAAAAAAGAGAGTTGTCCTTTTGACTTAAAAAGATTTTTTAGACATATATTTTTGTACGATCGGGCAATCAGCTTTGTAGTTATCTGCAACCATTATATAGTAGGTTGGTAACTTTGCAGCTAACCATTTATCCATTGCTTTAGCTTTTTTTTCTTCAAGGGCAAGTTGTGAGATTTTATTATAATCGTCCCTTAAATTCATTCTGTGGGGTTCTGAACGGGATTTTAAATAAACAATTCTCACTCCTTTTTTATTTTGCTGCGCATCGGTAAAGGGAACCGGTTGTGAAATTTCGCCCATTTTCAATTTTCCAAGCATGGCTACCACATCTTTGTCAAGTTCATCAATGGTTACGTAAGTTGATCCATCTCTAGCCGTAAAAAAGGGTCCGGCAAATTTTGCCTGTTCATCTTCGCTGTATTTTAAAGCTGCCTGGTTAAAGTTCAAAGTACCGGCAATAATTTTAGCCCTGACTGAATCAAGTTTTGAAATAGCTGCATTTGTTTCTTCATCGGTAATAGGCGGTATACGAAGTATATGCCGAATAATGGCTTCGTCACCATTTCTCTGTTCCATTTGAATGATGTGATATCCGAATTTGGTTTTAATAACAGAAGAGATTTCTCCTTCTTTTAAACGAAATGCAGCGGCTATGAAGGAAGGATCCCAGCTTTTATCTTTGCGGTTTATTTCATATTCGCCTCCCCGATCTTTACTACCCGGATCTTCCGAATATAACTTGGCGAGCTGTTCAAAAGTTGATGACTTTGATTCGACCAATTGTTTATAATGGTTCAATTCATCAATTACATACTTTTCCAGATCTCTTGATGCCTGTGGATACACAACTATTTGGCCCACTTCTAACTCTGATTCAAAAAAGGGTAAGCTATCTTTTGGAATACGATCAAAAAAAGCTTTTACTTCGGAAGGCGTGATCTTTACATTTTCAACGATCTTTTTTTGCATGGCTTCAGCTAACTTTTTTTCTTTTACGGATTCCCTGGCGTCTTCTTTGATCTGGTAAATGCTTTTACCCGCCAACTCTTCTACAGCTTTTTCGGATCCATACATTCTTACAAATTCTCTAACTCTGAGATCAAGTTCAGCCTCTACTTCATCATCAGTAACAGGTAATGAATCTTTTTCAGCTTGCTGCATTAATACTTTTGAAAGAATTGCCTGGTCCAGGATCAGGCATTCTGCATTGTCCGGTACATCTGCCCCCTGTCTTACATAATCAGAGATAGTATTCTTAATATCAGAATACATAATGATGCGATCGCCGACTACAGCCGATATTTTATCAGCTACAATTTTTTTGGCTTGAGTGCCAGGCTGTGCATATAGCATAATAAATGATAAAATAGCGGCAGATAGTAAAAAGGATCTTTTCATAACAAAGTATATCTTTCAAAAATAAAAACCATGCCTGAGAGCAGGATGGCTTGCTGATGAATTAACAAAAGTTTCTCGGTGAATGACAGGCATTAAGATCGAAAATTCAAGATAATTTTTAACCCTTTTCACCACTATTTCATAATGTTCTCTTTATTTCTTCGATTTCATATGCTTCTACAACATCTCCCACTTTAATGTCGTTATAATTTTTAATTGTAAGTCCACATTCCATACCAGCCTGTACATCTTTTACATCATCCTTAAATCTTTTCAAAGAACCCAACTCAGCACTTGTGCCTTCGCCGGTTGGGTAGGTTACAATACCGTCACGAATTAACCGGACTTTAGAATCCCGTTTTATTTTACCATCCAGAACATAACACCCGGCTACAGTAGCCTTATCAAATTTGTACACCTCTCTTACTTCAACGTTTGCCACGATCTTTTCCTGCATTTTAGGCTCAAGCATCCCTTCCATCGCACTCTTTATCTCGTCAATAGCATTATAAATGATAGAATAATGTCTTATCTGGATTGCTTCCTGCTCGGCTAATCTTGAAGCCTGGAGTGACGGTCTTACATTAAATCCAATAATGATTGCATCCGAAGCGTTGGCAAGAGTTACATCACTTTCAGTAATTTGACCTACGGCTTTGTGAATCACTTTTACTACAATCTCCTCTGTTGATAATTTTTGCAATGAATCGCTCAATGCTTCTACAGAACCATCCACATCGCCTTTAATAATTACATTCAGTTCTTTAAAGTTACCTAAAGCAAGTCGCCGGCCAATTTCATCGAGTGTAATATGTTTCTTGGTACGTATACCCTGCTCTCTGAGGATCTGTGCTCTTTTATATGCTATCTCTTTTGCTTCAGCCTCATCATCGAACACTTTAAATTTTTCACCTGCCTGCGGGGCTCCATTTAGCCCTAAAATCAGCGCCGGGGAAGAAGGACCTGCCTCATCTATTTTTTTATTTCTTTCATTGAACATTGCTTTTACCCTTCCAAAATGCTGACCGGATACTACAATATCTCCAACTCTCAGTGTTCCATTCTGTACAAGTAAAGTGGCAACATATCCGCGACCCTTATCCAGAGAAGCTTCAATTATCGTTCCATTGGCTTCACGGTCAGGATTTGCTTTTAATTCCAGCAATTCAGCTTCCAGCAATATTTTATCCAATAGTTGATCAACATTCAATCCTTTTTTTGCTGAAATTTCCTGGCTTTGATATTTACCGCCCCATTCTTCAACTAATAAGTTCATTTGAGAAAGTTGCTCATAGATCTTTTGTGGATTGGCACCTTCCTTATCAATTTTATTAATTGCAAAAATCATGGGTACACCTGCTGCCTGCGCATGACTAATGGCTTCACGTGTTTGCGGCATTACTGCATCATCAGCAGCAATTACAATTACGGCGATATCAGTAATTTTTGCACCCCTTGCACGCATCGCGGTAAAGGCTTCATGTCCGGGTGTGTCAAGAAACGTGATCTCCTTGCCATTCGGTAACTCCACCTGGTATGCACCAATATGCTGAGTAATGCCGCCGGCTTCACCCGCTACCACATTTGCACTTCGTATATAATCAAGTAATGAAGTTTTTCCGTGGTCAACATGACCCATAATGGTAACAATCGGAGAACGCGGTTTTAATTCTTCTTCGACGTCTACTTCCTCTTCAACTTCTTCCATTTCCATTTGCTTTTCCATATCTATAAACTCAACGTCATATCCAAATTCACTTGCTACCAACTCAATAACCTCCGCATCGAGACGCTGATTGATAGAAACCATTATACCAAGGCTCATACATTTGCTGATCACATCTGCAAAACTTACATCCATCAAGTTAGCCAATTCACTTACGCTGATGAATTCTGTAACCTGGAGCTTATTATCCTCTACTGGTTCACCCATTGCTTCCGCCATTTCCTGTCTTTTTTCACGGCGAAGTTTTGCTTTTAAGTTTTTACCCCGGCTTCCGCTACCGGACAATTTAGCCTGGGTTTCCCTTATTTTTTCCTGTATTTCCTTTTGATCAATTTCCTTTTCTTCTCTTCGCCTATTATCTCTTCTCCCTCCGCCACCCCTTCTGTCGCCGTGCCTGTTATCACGATTAAACGGACGATCACTTCTTGCGCCCTCTCTTCTGTCTTTGAACAAATTTTCTTTTTTAACCTCTTTCTTTTCAATAGGTATACGCTTGCGTTTTCTTTTTTCTTCTTTCTTTGGTCTTGTGTCATTATCAACAGGAAGATCAATCTTGCCAAGAATTTTTGGTCCTTCTATTTTTTGAGCTTTTATATTTTCAATTACCTGCGGTAATTCGGCCTCTTCTTCAGGTACTATTTCTTCTTCAGTTTTTTGAACCTTTACTGTCGGCTTTTCTTCTGCCGGCTCTTCTTTTTTTGTTTTCTTTTTGCCAGCTGGTTTAACTTTTCCCGATGGTTGTTCTTTTTCGGTTTTTTTCCTGGCTCCCTTTTTAGGTCGGGTTGATGAATCAATTGAAGAGATATCTATTTTATCCAATACTTTAGGTCCCTCAATTTCAGGTGCGTCAACTTTTAAAATTTCTTTTTCTTCTACTTTATGTGTCTCTTGCTTCACAGCAACAGGCGCCACTGTTTCCTCTTTTGGTTCTTCTTTTTTTGTGATTTTTTTCTCTTCTTTTTTGAAAAGGACCTCTTCTTCATCTTTTTTCTTCTTTGCCTCAGCTACTGTTCCTTTTGGAAGATCAACCTGATCGCTTTTTAATTTCGCTGCCTTATCGCTCTGAAATTCCTGTTGTAAGGCACGATACATTTCTTCTGTCAGTTTAGAAGTTGGTTTCAGATCATCCTTGCTAAAACCTTTGTCCTCTAAAAAGTCAATAAGAGTATCTTGTCCAACGTTGAACTCTTTAGCTGCACCCAATAATCTTGGTAATTTTAATTCTGCCATTCTTTTTTTTTAGTCTCAGTCTTGTGACTGTAATATAATTTTTTAGTAGTCGTTTTATTATTTTTTGAACTGGTTGCTATAGGCAGGCGTTAACCTGTTTTTTAAAATTTGAATTTTGTTTTTATATTAAAAATATTGATCGCATCACCCTTTCTGAAACTCTTCTTCCAACACTTTTCTCACTTCTTCTATGGTTTCCTTTTCAAGATCGGTTCTGCGTTCCAATTCTTCTGTGGTAAGATCAAGCACACTGCGTGCAGTATCACAACCTATACGCTTCAATTCATCAATGACCCACCCTTCAATTTCATCACTGAATTCTTCTAAATCAATATCAAATTCTTCTATCTCACCTTCATTGTCGCGGTAAACATCGAGGTCGTATCCCGTCAATTCGCAGGCCAGTTTTATATTTACGCCTCTGCGCCCTATAGCCAACGAAACCTGGTCTGGTTTCAAATACACATCGGCGTGTTTATTTTCTGTGTCCAATTCCATAGAAGTGATCTTAGCCGGGGTCAATGATCTTTGAATCAACAATTGAGTATTGTTTGTCCAATTGATCACATCAATATTCTCATTTTTTAATTCCCGCACTATTCCATGAATGCGGCTTCCTTTCATTCCAACACAGGCGCCTACCGGGTCAATGCGATCATCATATGACTCAACCGCAACTTTGGCCCTTTCTCCCGGATCACGAACAATTTTTTTAATTACAATCAGACCATCAAATATTTCAGGAACTTCTATCTCCAACAGTTTAGCAAGAAAATCGGGAGATGTACGTGATAAAATAATAACAGGCGTATTATTTTTCATGTCTACCTTTTTTACCACCGCACGAATTGTTTCTCCCTTTTTAAAATAATCCTGGGGAATTTGTTCGCTTTTTGGTAAGATTAACTCATTACCCTCTTCATCCAGCAATAAAATTTCTTTTTTCCAAACCTGGTACACTTCAGCATTAATAATTTCCCCAATCCTTTCAGAGTATTTCTTTGCCAATACATTTTTCTTTAGATCGCTGATACGGCTGGCCAGGGTTTGCTTTGCCGCCAAAATAGCCCTGCGACCAAAATCGTAAAGATCAATTTCTTGATATACTTCTTCTCCTACTTCAAAATCAGGTTCTATTTTTACCGCATCAGTATACGCTATTTGAGCCAGCGGATCTTCTACCTGACCATCTTCCACAATCATACGGCGACGAATAATTTCAAGATCGCCCTTTTCTGCATTCACAATTACATCAAAGTTCTCATCGCTGCCAAATTTTTTTCTAAGCAATGTTTTAAATACATCCTCCACTACCTTCATCATAGTAGGACGGTCAATATTTTCAGCATCCTTAAATTCCTGGAACGCTTCAATCAGATTTATACTTGCCATAATTTTAATTTTAGCCCGGGCCTTTTCCCGAAGCTGTTTAAAACTTTATTTGAGTTTTTGTTGTTTTAATATCACTATATAAAATGGTATGTAGCACCATTTCTTTTTGCTTCTTATTTTCCTTTTGTTCTTCTATCACTATTTCACTATCGTTGGCGCTAATCAGTTTTCCCTCCATCTTAATTCCACTTTTCAATATCACCTCAACATAGCGCCCAATGTTCTTTAAATATTGACGATACAATTTAAGCGGTTCGTCTAATCCCGGAGATGAAACCTCTAATGAAAAATCATTATTATGAAAAAGACCACTTTCTTCTATTTGTTTATACAGCCCTCGATTGTATTTTGCCAGTTTGTCAATACTTACTCCCTGGTCAGCATCTATAAAAACTTTTATATTATTTCCGTGATTTATTTTTACTTCCACCAAAAAGCTTTCCGGATCCGAACTAATCAATGCCTTTACCTTTTGTTCTATGGCCTGTATTTGCGAATCAATATTCATTACGAAAAATGAAGAAGGGAACGTTGTCGTTCCCTTCTATCGTCATTTGCCATCGCAAAGTTAAGGGAAATGTTTTTTACAATCCAAATATGAAACAATCGGCGGCAGGTTAAGATTTGTATAAAGAGAGAAATAATCAGTAAAGCCAGCCAACATACTTTGTAACTTGCATATAATGTTGCGAGCTTTACTATATATTTTTTTGATTTACCTGGTATACCAATTCATTTTTAATTTTGTCATTCCGGTATATAAAACCACACAACAGGTGAAAAAAGGATTTCGTGAAATGCATTCCCGAATGGATGATACCGTAAACGGAAACAACCAGTCTTCTTCGCAACAAACACATCCACAGAACGCTGACAAAAAAACTGTAGGGGAGTATATCGATTTTGAAGAGATCAAATAATTCAATCCCATCTTTCTAAATTTTCTATTTTTGCCTCTCACAGAGCGAAAGCTCAGGACCCTTAGCTCAGACGGTTAGAGCACCTGACTCATAATCAGGGGGTCGTTGGTTCGATCCCAACAGGGTCCACAAAAATTGAAGATATTTTTTTAAAAAATGCGGAAAGGCAATTCCGCATTTTTTGTCAGGGTTCTTTAACCTTTTATTAACCGGGATGAAAATACATTTGTTCCTTAGACAAAAACTTATGAAGAAAATTCTTTTTATTACCATTTCAAGTTTAATCGTAACGTCCATCTTCGCACAGGATTCTACAAATTCCCGTTCAAAGAAAACACCAAACTTAACCGGCCGTTCCAATGACCATTTTCTTCTTCAATTCGGAGTTACAGATTGGGCCGGCAGATCAGACTCAATGCACATGAAAGGCTTATCCAGAAGCTTTAATATGTATTTTATGTTTGATTTCCCCTTTAAATCAAATCCTCGATTAAGTGTTGGCATAGGTGCCGGTATCGGAACGGATAACATTTATTTCAGTAAAACATATATTGGCATAAAGGATAATACCAGCTACTTACAATTTCAGGACCTTTCAGATACTACTCATTTTAAAAAATATAAACTTGCAACAGCTATTCTTGAAGCTCCGCTTGAATTACGTTTTAGTTCACACCCGGAAACTCCAAACAAAAGCGTTAAAGTCGCTCTCGGCATAAAAGCAGGTATTCTTTTGAATGCCCATACAAAGGGTAAGATCTGGCAAAGTTCAACAGGCAGCACATTATTATCTTATACCGAAAAGCAAACCAGTAAACGATTTTTTAATTCAAACCGCTTTGTTGCTACTGCAAGAATTGGCTATGGTGTGTTCAGCATCTTTGGAACTTATCAATTAAATCCTCTTTTCAAAGAGGGCCTGGGCCCTGATGTTCGGCCCTATACTATAGGCGTGACATTAAGTGGTCTTTAATTATTAAATCTCAGGGCTTAGTTAAGAGTACCGGAATAATATTCAAATCCAATTTACTTTCGTATAGAAGAATGGTTGTTGCTTAATTTTTTTATAGTGTTAGAAAAGAAAAAAATTGTTCAAAAAGAAGAAAAAGCTGTATTGGTAGGTCTTGTGCATAAAGATCAAACAGAAGAACAGTTGCAGGAGTATCTTGATGAACTTGCTTTTCTTGCAGAAACAGCCGGGGCAGTTGCCGTAAAAAGGTTTACCCAAAAACTTCCCCACCCGGATAGCAGAACTTTTATTGGAAAAGGAAAGCTTGAAGAAATTAAAAACTATATCAAAGGGAAAAATATTCGCATCATCATTTTTGATGACGAGCTTAACGGTTCTCAAATTACCAATATTGAAAAGGCGTTGAATGTTAAGACCATCGATCGCTCTGACCTTATTCTTGACATTTTTGCCAGGCGTGCAAAAACTGCCCAGGCCAAAGCACAGGTTGAGTTAGCGCAATATCAGTACCTGCTTCCAAGGCTGCGTGGTATGTGGAAACACCTCGAAAGGTTAGGAGGCGGCATTGGTACAAGAGGCCCCGGTGAAACGGAAATTGAAACGGACCGTCGAATAGTGCGTGATAAAATCTCTTTGCTTAGAAAACGATTGGCTGAAATTGATAAGCAATCATTCACCCAGAGAAAAGAAAGAGGCGAGTTTATTCGTATGGCACTTGTAGGTTATACCAATGTAGGTAAATCAACATTAATGAACTTATTAAGCAAAAGAAGTGTTTTTGCAGAAAATAAGTTATTCGCCACTCTTGATACAACAACCAGTAAAGTAGTATTTGAAAAGACTCCTTTTTTGTTAAGTGATACGGTGGGATTTATTCGCAAACTGCCTCACCACCTGGTAGAAAGTTTTAAAAGCACACTTGACGAAGTCAGGGAAGCTGATATTCTTCTTCATGTAGTAGATATTGCACATCCTGCTTATGAAGAACAGATCGGCATTGTAAATAAAACTTTACAGGAATTAAATGCATTCAATAAACCCATTTTTACTGTTTTTAATAAAATGGATCTGTATGAAGAAAAAACTTTTGATCCCTGGCTGGAGGAAAGCACAAAAAAAGAAATATTAAAAGATCTTGAAGAACGATGGCAAAGGGAAACTCATGGCAATGCCATATTTATTTCAGCAACAGAAAAAAGAAATCTTGATCATCTCCGGAAAAAAATCCTTGACAAGATAAGAGCCTTGTATATTATGAGATACCCTTATAAAGCTGTGCATTTTTAATCTTATTTGTGAAAGAAAAAAAATTTACCTGGTATAAAATTGCTGAGGATATTAGTGAAATTCATTTTGCCGAAAATAATATTGCAGTGACCGAAGTAAATGGAAAGAATATCTGCATTGCAAAGATTAAAGACCTGTTATTTGCCTTTGCTTATAAATGTCCTCATGCTGGTGGACTGCTATCAGACGGATATATTGATGTGCTTGGAAATATAGTTTGCCCCATTCATCGGTATAAGTATGATCTAAAAAATGGCAGAAATATTTCCGGTGAAGGTTATTATTTGAAAAACTGGCATGTAGAAACGAGAGAAGATGGAATTTACATAGCAATGGAAAATGGCTTCAGCTTTTGGAATTTATTTTGATTTACATTCATAGCAAAAAAGGAAAATCCCTATTTTTGCTGCCCCAAACAAATTCCTCCTTAGCTCAGTTGGTTAGAGCATCTGACTGTTAATCAGAGGGTCGCTGGTTCAAGTCCAGCAGGGGGAGCAAGCCTTGAAGAAGTTCAGGGCTTTTTCGTTTATGACTTACGACAGTCTCCTCAAAAAATCTTTTACAACAATTCCTAATTCATCTGAATTTTCAATAAAAAAAGGTCGGTAATTATTTCTTTTTGCTTTCTCCAGACTATTGTTTAAAGAGAATTTTTTTTGATCAACAGTGAAAGCTATTTTTTTCTCCGCCAAATACCTGGCAAGGTATTCCTGTTCTGTTTGGCCCGGCGTTGGAATTAAAATATTTTTCTTTTTCAGTTTTGCAATATCCATCACCGTGCTATAGCCTGAGCGACTAATCACCCAATCTGCTTTTTGCATTTCTGCGTTCAATTCATCACCGGTCAGATGATTATAAAACTTTATCATGCCCGTAGATGGAATAATAGACAATGATGATGGCAGTCCTCTAACAATTGTAGCAGTACCGGTATAATGACTTATTTCATTCACGATCTTGTTTTCCAGGATTGTTCGCTGCGGTTCAGGGCCAGACAAAATTATTAAAAGATGATTTTTAATCTCCCCAGATTGTTTTTTTTCAAATCGTGAGAGAATACCAATATATTTTATTGGTATCCCTGGTTTGATTTCAGGATGCGATAATTCGCCTGTTATATTTTTTTCCTCTTCAAAATCGGGAACCCAGCATTCCGTAAAACGATTGATATATTTATAATTCCAGCGCTGTAAAATTTTTTCACTCCACTTGCCCATTGGGCTCATTATTCTTAACTGGTGAGTAATAAAAACTATAGGGATCTTTCTTGTGTGCAACCCAAACCTGTTATCTGAAATCACCGCGTCAAATTTGTGCATTGTTATCATTTTCTTTAACCACTTGTGTTCCCTGTTGATTGCAGCACTAATTTTGGGTATCTGCATCAATATTCTAAACAAAAATCCGTGCGACCAACTTGAATATTGAATGCGATAACCGCTAAGCTCAAGAAAAGGTAAATAGGGAAATTCGTTTTTAAGCAGAGTTTCCTGCACACCTTCTGCCGCTATCCAAACCTCACAGTCCTTAGCCAAGAGTTCTTTTATGACAGGAATACAGCGGGTGGCATGACCTAATCCCCAGTCCAAAGGCGCTACCAATATGCGGTATTTACGCAGCATTTCATTCATTAACCTGTTCAGCCGTATTAATTTTCAAATTTTTGATAGGCGATATACTAATTTGTTTGTAAAATAGTTTTAATTTAGAAATCCTTTTATGAAATTGAAAAACAAAATAGTTTTGCTTTTGCTGATATTAGGAACAATAGTTGCTTTTAGTTGTAATAGAAACTACTATTCCGGTACCGGCAAGGGCAGCAATTGTGGTTGTCCCAGCCACAAAGGAATGGTTGGTTATTAAACAATCATTGAAATGAAAACCACCCCCAACCGTGATTTGTTAGTGTTGTTTAAAAACGAATTCATGAGTCAAAAGGCCATGGAAAAAGAAGTGAATTGTTTAAATAAAATTTTACTTTCTGTTGAACTGCCTTGTGAATTTTGTAAAACTCATGAACTGATCAGAAGAAACCGAATAACTCAAAAACCCCGTAAACTTTTAGATGCTTTTCGACAAACCGAATTAAAACCTTTCTGGTTCTTGATCGGTAAAAATTGACTAATACAAATTATTTACCCGGCACTATTACTACTATTAAACTTCCGTTGCGTCGCACTCTTCAACCTTTTGCATTCTGTTGAGCCGGCAAATTCTTAACCTTCATTAACATTAAAACAAGAATAGTTAACCCTTTTTATTTCCCTCTAAGAATATTTTCGTAGCAGAATTCCACAATGCTATGAGACAATTTTGTTTTACTTTTTTCTTTTTATCATTCTCCGCAATAGTAATAGCTCAAAAAAACGGAAGCATAAAAGGAATTGCTTTTGATACAACTTCAAAACAGCCGGTTAGCAATTCTACAATTACATTAATGCAGAAAAAAGATTCATCACTGATCAGCTTTACGATGACTGACAATAGCGGAAAATTTGAATTATCCGGTATTCCCAACGGAGAATACCGCTTACTTATTACTCATGTCAACTACTACAATATCATTCAGCTTTTCAAAATTGATGATGGACATAAGAATATTGATCTCGGAAATGTAATAATGAATGATCGAAGCAAAGTTCTAAGTGAAGTAGTGGTTACATCCGAAGCCCCGCCGGTAACATTGGTGGGTGATACCATTCAATACAATGCCGGCTCTTTTAAAACACAACCAAATGCAAATGTTGAAGATCTTTTAAAGAAACTTCCGGGTGTAAAAGTAGAAAAAGATGGAACCGTAAAAGCGCAGGGAGAAAAAGTGGAAAAGGTATTGGTTAACGGAAAAGAGTTTTTTGGCGACGACCCGAAAATTGCTACAAAAAATTTACCTGCAGATGCAGTAGACAAAGTACAGGTATTTGATAAATTAAGCGACCAGGCGCAGTTGACAGGATTTGATGATGGTAACAGCGAAAAAACAATTAACCTGAAATTAAAAAAGGACAAGAAGAAAGGAATGTTTGGAAAAGCAAACGCAGGCGGCGGAACTGATGGGCGTTACCAGGGAAAATTCAATATAAACTCATTCAAAGGAGCAAGGCAAATGTCTGCAATCGGAATGGGCAACAACACAAACGCCGAAGGATTTTCCTTCATGGACATTTTAAATTTTACGGGAGCGTTGAATCAGTTAAAAAATGGGGGAGGAAATATAAGTATTAGTATTGGACCAGACGACCCGCTTGCCGGTTTGCTTGGCGCAAACAACCGGGGTATCAACACGACATTCGGCGATGGGGTGAATTACAATAATATCATCGGCAACAAAACAGACTTCCAAAGTAATTATTTCTATAACCGATATAATCCTGAAAAGACAAGCAATATCCAGCGGCAATATTTTTCACCGGCAAATCTTTACAAACAAAATTCTTATTCGGACAATTTAAATAATAGCCATCGGCTAAACCTGCATGCGGACTACCAAATTGATTCATTCACCTCCATTAAAATCTCTCCTTCGCTTAGCTACCAAGCAACACATAATAAAATTTCATCTAATTACATTACTTCTTCACAACAAGGAACACAGATCAATGATGGCAGCAGCGATAATATATCGAACAATGAAGGTTATAATTTCAACACGAATATTTTATTCAGAAAAAAATTCAGAAGAAGAGGAAGAACTTTTTCTCTGAACTTATTAACCAGTCTGAATAATAACAGCGGAGACGGAAATCTTAACTCCATAACAAATTTTTACGACCAGTCCGGTTTATTTATTCGCAGCGATTCAATTAAGCAGACAAACGAGCTTGAAGGAAGCCTGAGTGGTTATAATGCACGGGCGGTTTACACAGAACCTGTTTTTAAAAAATCATTACTCGAATTCAGCCTGGGAAAAAATAATACCAAAAACACATCTTCGAAAACAACACACGATTACAATCCAAACAATGGGAAATACGATTTGATAAACAATTTACTCACGAATGATTTTAAAAATATTTATGGATACAATACTGGGGGCCTTCGTTTCCGCAAACAAACAAGAAACTATAACTACACAGCAGGTGTTTCATGGCAACAATCTCAATTGGAGGGAAAAATTGCCGGTATAAATAAAGACTCTGTTATTAAAAAAACATTTACCAATTTTCTGCCGAATGCACGATTTAAATTTTATTTTTCAAGATTCAAAAATATTTTGCTCAATTATAACACAAGCACCAATCAGCCATCTGTAACACAATTACAGCCTGTGCTGGATAATAGTAATCCTTTGTACGTAAAGCTGGGTAATCCTGATCTGAAACAGGAATTTACCCACACACTTCGTTTGAATGCATCATTGGTAAATCCATATAGAAACAGGAATCTTTTTGCTTTTTTTACCCTGCAACAAACGCAAAATAAAATTGTAAACTACGACAGGATAAATAATCTTGGAGTAGATTCTGTAATGCCTGTAAATGTAAATGGCGTTTATAATGTCAATGGCACAGTAAGCGTAGGCTTCCCTGTTCATTTTTTAAAGGGTTCGCTGGATATAAGTTCGAACCTGTTATACTATAAAGACAAGCAACTGTTAAACGATACCACAAATAAAGCATTTACTAATACAATAAATACTCTAACCCTGGGGCCGGAAATCCGATTAGATATGAGCCCAACCGAAAAATTAAATCTTTCTTTAAGCACCGGAATAAGCTATTCCAACTCTCAATATTCAATTCGAACCAAAGGCAATTCAAAATATTTTAACCAGGAATATTCTGCAGAAGTTGACTGGCAATTACCTAAAGGATTCTATTTCGCTACTGATTTTATGTATACTGTAAATGGCCAACATGCAGAGGGTTTCAATGCAAGGGTGCCATTATGGAACGCCAGTTTAAGCAAGCTGGTCCTGCATTTTAATCGCGGTGAAATTAAATTTTCAGTAAAAGATATCCTGAATCAAAATATTGGTATCAGCCGGAGCACAAATCAGAATTACATCGAAGACATCCGGGTAAATAGCCTACGACGTTTCTTTCTCCTAAGCTTTACATATAGTCTGACGAAGGTGGGATTGAATAACGAAGGGGGAGGCGGAATGAAATTTATAGCCCGGTAAAAAATATTAAATCAACCCATCAATTTTTTTAGCTAATTGTTTGTCCTTATCTGTAACCACATTACCGGCACTGTGGGTAGATAGCCAAATCTCAACTGTATTATATACATTGGTCCATAATGGATGATGGTCCATTTTTTCTGCTTCCATTGCTACTCTTGTCATAAAGGCAAAAGCTTCGCTGAAGTTTTTAAATTGAAACTTGCGATAAAGACTACTATTCTTTTCTTCCCACATAAAAAACGTTTTGAAGTTCAAAAAACAAGATGTTCTTTATTCCTGATCTTTTCATTGGTTAATTCTACCACAAGTTGCACGCCACTTATTCCTTTTATGCTATTCATAGCCTGTTGCAATCTTTCTTCGGTTACCATATCTCCTTTCATTAACCATAAAAAATCGAGATGCTTAAATTCAGGGAGCAGATATTCACCGTCAAACCTGTTATTATATAAATAATGAAAAAGTGAACCCGTTGACTCACAAAATTCATACACTGCAAAAAAATAATCTCTTCTCTTTTTGGTCAATTGTATTTCAATATCATTGTTGATCCTGAAATCCATTAACATTATATTGTTCAGATTCCAGCAAAGCTGGTAATCCTTCATCGGCGCCATAATGCCGAGCAGTCTTGTATCTTCAAAAAATTCTTCTGTAAGGTTTTTATTGTCTAAAACTAATTTCATAAAATTTTAGACTTGCTGTTTTAAAATTGTACAGGCGCTTCTTTGTTTTCGTTACCTCTTTTAAACTTAACAACCGTTGCGTCTCCTTTCTTGAATTTTCCCAAAGCTTCCATATAATTTTCTAATGAAGTAACATTATATTCACCCAATTGCATAATTACATCACCGGTTTGCAAGCCTGCTTTTTGTGCGGGTCGCCCGTCACTTATTCCATCTACTCTTACTCCCGTACCCGGAAAAGTATAGTCGGGCATTATACCTAGCGTTACACTAAATCGGGCAGAAGTAGTCGTTTGTGTTTCTCTTGTTTTTGTAAACACCAGTTTATGATTTTCTTTATTTTCTCTTTCAATAAGTGAATAAATGTAATTCACTATACTAAGTTCACCGGTATAGTTTATTTTATCATAATCATCTGTTGGCTTATGATAATCAGGGTGAAGGCCGGTAAAGAAAAATAAAACGGGGATATCTTTTCTGTAAAAAGAAGTGTGGTCGCTTGGACCGGTTCCGCTTGAATCAATTTTAATAACAAAAGGAGCTTTCTTTGACTTTGTTGTAACAATGGAAGCCCACTCAGGTGAAGTTCCATAACCTCCGATCGTCAAAACTTTAGTGCTGTCATTTAATCTTCCTACCATATCCATATTGATCATATAATTTACATTACTTAAACTAATGGTTGGATTTTCTACGAAATATTTTGAGCCGAACAATCCCAATTCTTCCCCGGAAAAAGCAATAAATAAATAATTGCTCCTGCGGAGTTTCGAGTTCTTAAGCAATCTGGATAATTCAATAAGTGCTGCAGTTCCGCTTGCATTATCATCTGCTCCATTATGAATAAGGTGTTCTCCTGTGCGAAGCATGGAGTTCCCATCTTCACCATAACCCAGATGATCGAAATGTGCACCGATAATAACCGTTGTAAGAACGCCATTATCAATATACCCAATTACATTATGACCGATTCTTTTCTTTTCTCCGATGTCAACTTTAAGTTTTATGTCAAGAGACGCGGCAAGATCTTTAAAATATTTTTGGGCTGCAGTTTTTGTAACATAGATTGCCGGTATACCGGTAGTTTCAGCTTTATCTTTTCCTTCAAATTTTAGCTGGTCTTCTTTGGAAGAAGTGTTGTAAAAAATTAATGCAGTAGCTCCTTTCTTTTGCATATCTATTGCCTGCTGATGAATGTAATCTTTCAAATCAAAATGAGGATTATTTTCATTTTCTTCAAATACGTCTTTTAAATTAATAAACCAGGGCATGCCCGATTCTTTTACAGAAATAGCAGGCATTGCTTCAATATTTACATTCGGGCTATATGCAAAAGGAAAATAATCCTCATTCAATTTTAATTCTTTATCATTAATACTAAAGGACGTTCCGGCGTTAACCTCTTTTCCATCATTAATATCAAAAGGCTGATAATATCCTTCTGTTCCCTTTGGTCGCAATCCTATTTGTTTAAATTGATTGCTGATATACTCCATTGCCAATTCCTCACTCCTGGTTCCCGCTCTCCTTCCTTCTAATTTATCATCTGCCAAATAATGAATGTGGTTTTCAAGATTGTTAAGAGTAAGTTGGTCAGATTTTCTTACTTTCTGTGATATGGCAAGTTGGCTAATTAAAATCAGCACTAACAGTAATCGGCTACTCAAACAGATCATAATTGAATTGTTAAAGATTTAGGGGACAAAGTTATTGATACAAACCTATTCTTTATTATGGTGCAAAATTATGCACGGTTAAAATTTTGCAATGTTTCATTGGAGTAAAAAATTATCATTCTTTCGGATATGAACACAGATTTTAGAAAGGTGAGTGGTTACAATATGTCCTTGTTTTTTAACTTTTATAAAAATCGCAATTCGTAAACTTGCTTGGTTGCTTCAAATTACTTTTGCAGGTTAGGTCACTCGTGAAAAATAGAAAACTACATATTGCATTAGTTGGTAATCCAAATAGTGGGAAAACGTCTTTATTTAATTGCCTTACCGGGCTAAATCAGAGAGTGGGAAATTTCCCCGGCGTAACCGTTGATAAAAAAACCGGGGCAACTATTGTTTCGGAAACCATGGAGGCAAATGTAATTGACCTGCCCGGCACCTATAGCCTTTATCCAAGGCGACTTGATGAATGGATCAGTTATAGGGTTTTATTAAACCAGGATAAAGAAATCAAGGCGGATGTAATTGTGGTTGTAGCTGATGCCAGCAACCTGAAACGAAATTTGCTTTTTTGTACCCAGATCATTGATTTGAAAATACCTATGGTAATTGCTTTGACTATGCTGGATATTGCAAAGAAAAAAGGATTAAAAATAGATACAGCAGAACTAGAAAGGGAGTTAGGGGTTCCTGTGGTTTCAGTGAATCCAAGAAAAGAAAAGGGGATTCAACAATTAAAAAAAGCTATTGAACAAACTGCTCTTCAATTATACCAGGCGCCAGTTAGAAATTTCATTGAAAACAAACAGTTGGCCGCAGAGCCAATCGAAGATGTTCAAAAAATTTTCCCCGCATTAAGCGATTATAAGGCGATGCATTATCTCATGAATCATGAGTCTTTTGACTTTAATAATGAAATGCAGAATACAATTGAAAATATTGAAAGAAAGTACAGCTTTAATCATACAAAAACCCAGGCAGAAGAAATCTTACAACGCTATAGTCGTATTAAACATATTATGCAAGTTGCGGTGTCAGAGCCAGATCCTTTGCAAAAAACCTTACTCACAGAAAAGTTAGATAACGTGTTTCTGCATCGCACATGGGGCTACATTATTTTGTTGGTTGTATTGTTTTTACTTTTTCAAAGTGTATTCTGGCTGGCTCAATATCCGATGGATTGGATTGATTCAGCTTTTGCTAAATTAAATTCATCGCTTTCGTCCATATTGCCTGAAACCTGGTGGAGCAATTTATTAACACAAGGACTATTGGCTGGTTTAAGCGGCATTCTTGTTTTTGTACCTCAAATAATGATATTATTTGGGTTAATCACTTTACTTGAAGACACCGGCTACATGGCAAGGATAAGTTTTCTTACTGACCGCCTGATGCGGAGTGTTGGCTTAAATGGAAAAAGTGTAATGCCCATGATAAGCGGTTTTGCCTGCGCTGTGCCGGCAATTATGAGTGCAAGAAATATTGAAAACAAAAAAGAAAGATTGCTTACAATTTTGATCACCCCACTAATGAGTTGTTCAGCACGATTACCTGTTTATACAATTCTGATCGGTCTTGTAATTCCAAGAAAATATTTATTTGGATTTCTTGGAGTACAAGCATTGGTGATGATGGGCTTGTATTTATTAGGACTTATAATGGCTTTAATTGTTTCTTATGTTGCAAAGCATTTTATCAAACTAAAGGAAAAAAGTTTTTTTATCCTTGAATTACCTACATACCGATCTCCAAGATGGAAGAATGCCTTGCATACAATGATTAATAAAGCAAAGGTTTTTGTTTTCAATGCAGGAAAAGTAATTATGGTAATCAGCTTAATTCTTTGGGCGTTGAGTTCATACGGGCCCGGGAACAGAATACAAAAAATAACAGAGAAATATCAACAATTAAAATCTCAACCCGGTATCAATGTGAATAAGTTAAATAAAGAGATGCACTCAGACCAGTTGCAAAACTCTTATGCAGGTATATTGGGAAAAACCATTGAACCTGCAATTGCCCCGCTGGGTTATGACTGGAAAATTGGCATTGCGCTGATAACTTCGTTTGCAGCCAGAGAAGTTTTTGTAGGAACAATGGCAACTCTTTATAGTGTTGGTGAAGATGATCAAAATAGTCTTAAGCTACAGGATAAAATGAAAGCCGCCAAAAGACCCGATGGCACTCCCTTGTACACGTTAGCCACAGGTATTTCTTTAATGATTTTTTATTTGTTCGCAATGCAGTGTATGAGTACTCTTGCGGTTGTAAGACGCGAAACAAGAAGTTGGAAATGGCCCCTTATTCAATTGGTTTATATGACAGGCCTTGCTTATGTAATGAGTTTAATCGCTTACCAATTGCTTAAATAAATTAGTTGGGCACCAAAGCGGAACTCCATTTTTCTTTCGGTTCAAAATAGTTCCATAAAAGTTTTGAAATTTTTCTTGCCAACGTCCAGGCTTGGTTGGTATGTGCCCAACTGGTATCCTTATTATTTTTTGTAAAAATGCAAAAGATATAAGGATTATGCGGAGCATTTACAAGTAATACCTCACTTCTTGATTCGTCGACACAACCATTTTTACTGAAAACTTCAATATTGGGTGGTATTTGAGAAATGGCTTCGTCTTCGTCCCAATAGTTTCGCCCGAGGCATCGCTTCATTCTTTCACATATAGCAGGAGAAAATATTTGATCACGGTAAATCAATTCAAACATCTTTCCCATTTCTGAAGGAGTAGTTTGCCCCCAGCCGTAGGTACCTCTATTGTTTTCTCTTCCGGGTGTTCTGGAATTTACCCTTGTATATTTAAACCCAAGACTATCTAATATTTCATTAATTCTTGTTCCTTTTCCTGCAAGACTTTGCAGCCATATACTGGCTGTATTATCACTTGTAGTTAGCATTAGCATAATAAGTTTCTTAAGCCTAATTTTTTCATCATTTTTAAACGAACCCAAGATGTCTTCTCCTTCATACAAAAGAGAATCTTTATAAATCAATGATGAATCGTAAAACAACTCTTCATGATTTATTTTATCCATTATGCCTATTAAAATAGAAACTTTTATTATACTTGCTGTTGGAAAAATAGTATCGGCGTTTATTGTCACCACTCTTTTGTTTTTTAAATTTTTTACATAGATGGCGATGTCCCCGGGATAGTTTTTAATTTGTTCAAGAAGTTCTTTTTTTAATTTTTTATCCGTCTTTTGACTGTGACATTCATCGTTACAAAAAATAACAAGCATTAAAAAAAGTAAATACTTCATCTATAAATAATTTTTGTCAATTTAATCAATAAACACATTTTGAAAAGATTCTCATCTTTCTTTAATTGGAATTTTTTTATATTTAATTATGGTGATTCTCCGCCACTTTCATTTTTTAAAATCAGTTTTCCTTTATAGTATTACCTCCTTTGGTGGGCCACAGGCTCATATTGCCATGATGATGAAAACCTTTGTGCATCAAAGACCATATGTAACAAAAGAAGAATTGCTGGAGTACAATGGATTTTGTCAGCTTTTACCCGGAGCTTCTTCCACTCAAACCATAACATTGATCGGATACAAACGGGGTGGTGTGCTTCTTGCCATTTTAACCCTTATTATCTGGATTTTGCCTGCATCGATTTTAATGGGTGCTTTTTCCTTTTTGCTTCATTATTTTGACAAAAAAGCACTTCACCATGATATTTTTAAATTTATAGCTCCAATGGCTGTAGGTTTTTTAGTATATGCAACTACAGCCTCTTTCGGAATTTCTGTCAAAAACACAGTGACGTGGATCATTATGCTGGTAAGCGCTACGGCAACATATCTTCTTTTTAAACAACCATGGATATTTCCTGCATTGATTGTAATAGGAGGCATTACGACTAATCTTAGCAGAAAACGTATTCCACAAATTGAACAGAAACCCAAGAAAATTAAATGGTGGAATATATGGTTATTCGCCATCGTTTTTATTACAGCAGGCTTTTTAAGTTCAACGGCTAAAAAACATAATTGGCCAAATAGAAAGCCAATCAATTTATTTGAAAATACTTATAGGATGGGAAGCCTGGTATTTGGGGGGGGGCAGGTGCTGATGCCAATGATGTATGAACAATTTTGCATAAGATCTGCAGAGGTGAAACAAAAGAAAAATGATCAGAATGTAATTACTATTAACAAAGAGGATATGTATAATGGAATGGGGATTGTCCGGGCTATCCCGGGTCCCGTTTTTTCAATCTCAACTTTTACCGGAGGGATGGCGTTGAAAGATATGGGCAAAACAGCTGAAGAAAGAACGGCTATGCAATTGTTAGGCTGTTTGATTGGAACTATAGCTATTTTTTTACCAAGCGCTTTACTTGTGCTTTTTTTCTTTCCGATCTGGAATAACTTAAAAAAATATGCTGCTATTTATCGTTCTACCGAAGGAATTAATGCCGCAGTAGTAGGGATACTTATCGCTTCAACACTTTTTATTATGAAAGACATTTCGCTGATAGAAGCAAAAACTGTAAGTTTTATAAATCTTGGAATTATTTTGGGAACATTTTTATTGCTTCATTATACAAAAATTCCATCTCCCATTGTTGTCATTTTCTGCTTGCTGCTGGGTTACTTTTTATAATAACGGTTTTTTTCAATTTCTTTTCTCACAGCGTCAGGAACCAAATATCGGATCGACTTTTCTTTTTTAATTAATTCACGAATCTTGCTTGAAGAAATATCTAATTGCGGAGCATTTAAAATTATTATCTCCGCCTTTACTCTATTTCTCACTTTAATACCCAAACGTGGGTAAATTAAAATTTTGTACGAATGGATAATTTCTTTAAAATTTTTCCACTCTGAAAAATGTTGAAAACTGTCGCTTCCCATGATTATGGAAAATGTATGCTCCAAATAATTTTCCTTTAAATATTGAAGGGTGCTTATTGTAAATGAAGGCTTGGAAAGAAAAAATTCTATATTGGAGGCAAAAAATCTTTTATCCCCTGCGATTGATTTTTTAACCAGAGCAAACCTTTTATTTGCATCTAAAAGTGCCCCGCTTTTTTTTAAGGGGTTTTGCGGAGAAACAACAAACCATATTTTTTGAATATCAGTTTCATTCAGAACTTGATTCGCAATAATTAAATGCCCTACATGGATAGGGTTAAACGAACCAAAATATAAGCCAATTTTCATTTAATATATTGATAATCAAATTATTAACTCAACTTCGATATCCTCAGCCTCATTTAGCCGAAGGCTCAGCAGGTAACCAGAAACTTTCACAGAAATTGGATCTCCAAAAGGAGCAATTTGTTCTAATAGAATATTTTCTCCGGGAACACATCCCATCTCCATCAGCTTCAAGTAAGTTTCCATATTTGTGAAGCTTTTTATTATAGCTCTTTGCCCTGGTTTTAATTGTGAAAGTTTAAGCATTTTATGTAAACAAAACTACCATTGGGGGTCCTATATTATTTACGAATTTTGAAAATATGGCCGATAATTCAAACTCCTTAATTAGTTTCTTTTTTATAGAAGCCCCTTCGATTTTAAAGAATAGAAATAAACTAAAAGAGTTCCTTTTCTTTTTATTTAAATCGGAAGGGAAGAAAATCAAAAACCTAAATTATATTTTTTCCAACGATAAAACATTACTTAAAATAAATCTCCATTATTTGAATCATAATTTCTTTACTGATGTAATTAGTTTTAATCTATCAAATAATTCAAAGGAAATTGTTGGAGATATTTATATTAGTATTCCCCGTATAAAAGAAAATTCTTTGATTTTTAAAACTTCAATTTCGAACGAATTACATCGTGTTATTTTTCATGGTGCTTTGCATTTATGTGGATATAAGGATAAATCCATTTCGCAAAAAAAAGCTATGAGATCAAGGGAGGATTTATATCTCAATTTGTACCATAAAATGTTTCACGTGAAATTATAGTTTTTATTTTAAAGGTTTATAACTTCAGCTAATACCTACCTTTGCAGGCTTATGTTTCATGAATACGATATAGTTGTGGTTGGGGCTGGTCATGCAGGCTGTGAAGCTGCCGCTGCTGCAGCAAATTTGGGCTCCCGTGTACTTTTAATCACAATGAATATGCAAACAATTGCCCAAATGAGCTGTAATCCAGCGATGGGAGGAATTGCTAAAGGGCAAATTGTTCGTGAAATAGATGCATTGGGAGGGTATTCTGGGATTGTTTCAGATATTTCAATGATTCAATTCAGAATGCTTAACAAGTCTAAGGGACCAGCCATGTGGAGCCCGAGATCTCAAAATGATAGAATGCTATTCTCAACCAAATGGAGAGAATTACTTGAGAGAATAGCTAATGTGGATTTCTATCAAGATATGGTAAAGGGTCTTCTAATTAAGAATCACAGAATTCATGGAGTGATAACTGGGTTAGGGCATGAAATAAAAGCAAAGTCTGTCGTACTAACTAATGGTACTTTTTTAAATGGAATAATTCATATTGGCGAAAAAAACTTCGGAGGTGGCAGAGTTGCTGAAAAATCAGCAACCGGAATCACTGAACAGCTTGTAAATATTGGTTTCCAAAGTGACAGACTAAAAACTGGCACTCCGCCCCGGGTTGATGGCAGAAGTTTGAATTATAAGAAAATGGAAGAACAACCAGGTGATTCCGAAATAATTGGTTTTTCATTTCTTGATACACCAAAACCTCAAACACAAAAAAAATGTTGGATAACTTATACTAATAAAAAGGTACACGATATTCTTAGAAAAGGATTTGATAGAAGTCCTATGTTTTCAGGAAGAATTGATGGAATAGGACCACGATATTGTCCGAGTATTGAAGATAAGATCAACCGATTTTCTGATAGGGATAGACATCAACTATTTATTGAACCGGAAGGATGGAATACAGTCGAAATTTATGTGAATGGTTTTTCTACTTCCCTTCCGGAAGAAATTCAATACGAAGCAATTCGTATTATTCCCGGTTTTGAAAATGTCAAACTCTTCAGACCCGGATATGCGATAGAATATGATTATTTTCCCCCGGTTCAATTGAAGTATTCGCTTGAAACTAAGTTAATTGAAAACCTATTCTTTGCCGGTCAAATCAATGGAACCACTGGGTATGAAGAAGCCGCCTGCCAGGGATTAGTAGCCGGAATAAATGCTCATCAAAAGGTCAGAAACACCGTTCCCCTTATCTTAAAAAGAAGTGAAGCTTATATTGGGGTGCTTATTGACGATCTTATTAGTAAGGGCACCCGGGAACCGTATCGAATGTTTACTTCAAGAGCTGAATTCAGAACTCTGCTCCGCCAAGATAATGCTGACCTGCGTTTAACCGAACTAAGCTATAGACTTGGTTTAGCATCTCAGGAAAGAATGGAAAGGGTCATTAAAAAAAGAAATGAAGTAGGAAAAATAAAAAATATTTTAAAAGAAATAATCATTGAGCCGGACGAGGTCAATCCTTATTTGAATTCGATTAACTCATCTTCTCTTTATGAAAAGCAAAAAGCTGAAAAATTATTGTTGAGGCCCGATGTCGAATTAGAAAATCTGATTTTGCATCTTCCGAAACTCAATGATAATATAAATACTTTTTCAAAAGAGACTATTGAACAAGCCTCTATTCAAATTAAATATGAAGCCTATATTAGAAAAGAAAAAGAGCTTATACAAAAGATGAATGAGCTGGAAAATCTCGAAATACCCGAAAATTTTGATTTCAAAAAAATTCAAGCATTAGGAAATGAGGCAAAAGAAAAGCTTACAAAAATAAAACCTCGCACACTTGGGCAAGCAAGTCGCATCTCAGGAATTAATCCCAGCGACGTACAAATTTTAATGGTTTACATGGGAAGATAATTTCATTTTTCTTCTTATAGTTTCAAGGTCTGGTTTTTGTTATCCTTTCACTAAATCTATTTTTTATCTTTTTAAAATTTTTTGTTATGGTAAAGTTGAGTAGAAAAACTATAGCCATTCTTACTGAAAGTGGTTTTGAAGAATTGAGTTGACAAGCCCCAAAATAGTTTTGGAAAAAGCGGGTGCTGCCGTACATATTATTTCACCCCAAAAGGGAATGGTGAAGGCCTGGAATCACGACCACTGGAGTATTGAACTTCCCGTTGATAAAGAGATTTCTGATGTTAAGACAGATGATTATGATGCTTTAATGCTTTCGGCGGAGCTATGAATCCAGGTAAATTAAGAACGAATAAAGATGTTGTAAAATTTGCAAAAGATTTCTTAGAAAATGGAAAACCGGTCGCAGCCATATGTCCCTGTCCCCAACTTTTAATTGAAACAGGGTTGCTTGAAGGCAAAAATTTGACTTCTTTCCCTTCCCTTCAGACAGATTTAAGAAATGCCGGGGCAAACTGGTACGACAAAGAAGTAATTGTAGATAATGGTTTGGTTACAAGCAGGAATCCTGGTGATTTAGACGCTTTTAATAAAAAATTGATTGAAGAAATTGCAAAGGGTGTACGCACCCCTTCCCCAGCCCACACCACAAAAAACCTCAATATTGTTGAGGTCTTTTGTGGTGTGGGGCGGAATCGAACCGCCGACACAAGGATTTTCAGTCCTTTGCTCTACCAACTGAGCTACCGCACCCTTTAATAAACTTTTTATGGGCTGCAAATATAGAAGATTGGCTAAACAAATTGAAATCTTAATCATCATCAATTGAACTACATACCGTACTGAGCAAGAAATTTTATACGCATAATTTTAAGCTGCTCCCATGTGAACTCAAACGCTGATAATTCTTCTTGCGCAACCTGTAATGAAGAGGTTTCACAACTTTTAAAATAATCAAGAACGTCTTTCTGTTCATCTTCATCAATCATCTGGTCAATTGCATAATCCAGGTTCAACTTTGTGCCACTTGCAGTAATGGTCTCCATTTCTTCCAATAAGTCATCAAGCCTCATATCCTTATTTTTTGCAATTGTTTCCAGCGGAATTTTTTTATCTGTCTGCTGAATGATATAAACTTTCAAACCACTTTTATTCACTACACTCTTCATTACAAAGTCGTCGGGTCTTTCAATTCCGTTTTCTTCCACATATTTTGCAATTAGTTCAACAAATGGCTTTCCATAACGGATTGCTTTCCCCTTGCTTATTCCCTGGCATCTTTCAAGCTCAGTAATATTTGTCGGATACATTGTGGCCATATCTTGCAAAGAAGATTCAAGAAAAATAACAAACGGGGGCAATCCTTTTTTCTTAGCTTCCTTTTGACGAATATCTTTTAGCATTTCAAATAATTTCTCATCTGCTGCGGCTCCTGTCGCACCATCTCCATTCTCCTCATCATCTTCATTGGCTTCTTCAAAAAGATTGTTTAAAACTATGGTAAACGATTTTGGCTTCTTTAAAAAATTCTCTCCCTTTTTAGTGACTTTAAGCACCCCATACTCTTCAATATCCTTACTTAAAAAACTTTCAAGCAACATTTGCCGAATTAATGAGTTCCAGAAATGTGCAGTTTGATCATTTCCGCTTGCAAAAACATTTAAATCATCATGCCGAAACATTTGTATTTGCGGCGTAAGTTTCCCGATAATAATATTTACTACATATTCTGTAGCAAATCGCTCATCCAGCGCTTTAATAGATTTTAGAGCAAGAACCGCTTTTTCTTTTGCTTCTACTCTTTCTTTGGGATGTTTGCAATTGTCACAATTACCGCAATTTTCCTTTTCATATTCTTCGCCAAAATATCCCAACAAAATTTTCCGGCGACAGACTCCACTTTCTGCAAAAGCAACTGTTTCATTAATAAGTTGCGCACCAACTTCTCTCTCACTAAGGGGCTTGTCACGCATCAAGTGCTCAAGCTTAGAAACGTCTTTATGAGAATAATATAAAATACATTTTCCCTCCATTCCGTCCCGACCTGAGCGGCCTGTTTCCTGATAATAATTTTCTATGCTTTTAGGTATATTATAATGAATCACAAACCTGATATCGGGCTTATCTATTCCCATACCAAAAGCAATGGTTGCCACAATTACCTGCACTTCTTCGTTTAAAAACTGGTCTTGCCTTACGGTCCTTATTTTACCATCAATGCCTGCATGGTAGGCCACCGCTTTAATATCATTTTTTTGGAGTAGTTCAGCCAGTTCTTCGGTTGTTTTTCTATTAGTGGTATAAATAATTCCGCTCTTACCCTTATTCTGACTAATAAATCTTACAAGGCTTTTTAAGGTTTCTTCTTTTTTAATCTTTGGCTGAACTTCATAATAGAGATTAGGTCTGTTAAATGAACTGGTATATATTTTAGGATTACGAAGATCTAAGTTTTTAATAATATCGCTTTGTACTTTGGGTGTGGCCGTCGCCGTCAAAGCAATAACAGGAACATCGGGATTTATCTGAATCATCATTTCCCTGAGGCGCCTGTATTCTGGTCTAAAATCATGCCCCCATTCAGAAATACAATGTGCCTCATCTACAGCAAAAAAAGAAATTTTCAAATCGCTAAAAATATCAAGATTTTCCTGCTTGGTCAATGTTTCCGGAGCAACATATAACATTTTCGTTTTGCCCGTTTGCAAGTCATCATGAATTTCTCTTATCTCCTTTTTGGTTAATGTTGAATTTAGAAAGTGGGCTATATCGTCTTTGCTACTGTAGCTGCGAACAAGATCGACCTGGTTTTTCATTAAAGCTATTAGCGGGCTTATAATTATTGCTAATCCATCGCTTACAAGGGCCGGCAATTGATAACACAGGCTTTTCCCTCCTCCAGTTGGCATTACCACAAAAGTATCATGGCCGGCTAATACGGATTCAATGATCTTTTCCTGATTTCCTTTGAATTTATCAAATCCGAAATGCTCCTGAAGAGAGCTGTGAAGATCTAATTTTTTCTTTGTGGAAGTTTGTTCGGTACTTTTAGTAGATTTTTTCCCCGCAGATTTTTTTGCAGTAGTCGTCGCCATTTTATTTTTTTTGCTCCACGCCCAAAGGGCTTTTAATTAAGGTACTGATTTTTAGCCGATCGAAATGTCTGAAAAATTGATTTCTTTTCACCCCAGGGCTTAAACACATATTTCTACCCGGTAAGTTTTATTATCTATTGTCTGGTCAAATAATCGGGTAAGATGATTGTTTGAAGTTATTTTTGAAAGATTCTTTCTCACAATATTCAAGCCCGATAAATTCATAATCGGCAAGCCTGCGAATTTACAAAGCAATTGGTTACTTATCAGCAGAATAAAGGTTAAAGTTATCACCATTGTATGACTGCAGTCAAATAGTTTTAAATCATCTAAATTTGCGGCCTTAATTGATATGAGTAAATCTTAAAAGAATGCAGCTTTCCATTAAACAAACAGCCCTTCGTACTATACAAATGGAAGCCCAGTCCATTCAAAGTTTAACCGAATTTATAAATGAAGATTTTCAAAAAGTAATTGATGCGATTACAAGCTGCAGGGGCCGTTTTGTAATAAGTGGCATCGGAAAAAGTGCGATTATAGCTCAAAAAATTGTTGCTACACTAAATTCTACGGGAACACCTTCTGTATTTATGCATGCCGCAGATGCCATTCACGGGGATCTTGGAATTATTCAGCAGGAAGACGTCGTAATGATCATTAGTAAAAGCGGAAATAGTCCTGAAATAAAAGTGTTAGTCCCCTTAATTAAGAATTTTGGAAATATTTTAATTGCTATGGTTGGTAATTTAGACTCTTATCTTGCCAAACAATCAAATATTATTCTTAATACTACTGTTGAGCAGGAAGCCTGTCCCAATAATCTTGCACCGACTACGAGTACAACAGCCCAACTGGTAATGGGTGATGCCATTGCCGTTTGCCTGATGGAATTAAAAGGATTTAATTCGGGGGACTTTGCAAAGTTTCATCCCGGTGGAATGCTTGGTAAAAAATTATATCTGCGTATTTCCGATATTTATATAAACAACGAAAGGCCGGCAGTACTTTTAAATCAGACATTAAAAGAAGTAATTGTTGAAATGACTAAAAAAAGATTAGGTGCTGCTGCGGTTGTTGATGAGAGGGAAAAGCTACACGGTATTATTACCGATGGGGATTTGAGAAGAATGCTTAAAAAGAATCATGTTTCAGAAAATATCAGGGCAAAAGATATTATGACCCATAATCCAAAAATTATTGGCCCGGATGAACTCGCAGTAACTGCTTTGGATATGATGAGAAAACACGAGATAACCCAACTCCTGGTAATGAAAGAAGAAAAATACCTTGGAATGATACACCTTCATGATCTTTTGAAAGAGGGATTCATTTAAATTAACAGCAGTAATTAAGACATGAACAAACATCATTATGTAGCTATAATGGCCGGTGGAATCGGAAGTCGTTTTTGGCCGATGAGTCGTACAAATCATCCTAAACAATTTCTTGACATTCTTGGAACCGGTAAAACACTTATTCAGCAGACATTCGAAAGATATAGCAAGGTGGTGCCGGCAGAGAATATTTATGTTGTCACTTCCGTTGAATATGTAGCACTGGTAAAAAAGCAACTTCCTGAAATTCCGGATGAAAACATTTTGAGTGAGCCATATAGAAAAAATACGGCGCCATGTATTGCTTACATATCTTTTAAACTAATAAAGAAAGATCCGAAAGCCTGCATGGTTGCTGCTCCGGCAGATCACCTTGTTTTAGAGCCAGACGAATTTGTAAAAACAACCCAGGATGCTTTAAATTTTGTTGATCATTTAAATGCTTTTGTAACTCTTGGTATAAAGCCGACCTATCCTAACACTGGCTATGGTTATATTCAACACGATACCCTTGAAGCCACTCCTGGCATTTTTAAAGTAAAAACATTTACTGAAAAACCCAACCTTGAATTAGCAAAAACATTTATCGCAAGCGGGGATTTTTTATGGAATGCAGGTATCTTTTTCTGGAAAGTAAAAAACATTTTATCTGCATTTGAAAAACATTTGCCAGAAATGTATGAAGTCTTCGCTACGGAAAAAGATAAATTCTATACTGCAGAAGAAGAATCTGTGCTTATTAATATCTATCCGCAATGCTCTAACATTTCGATTGACTTTGGCATTATGGAAAAAGCTGACAACGTTTACGTGATACCCGCATCATTTGGTTGGAGCGACCTGGGTACATGGAAAAGCGCATGGGAAAATATGGAAAAAGATCCTTCGGAAAATGCTGTTGCTGGAAAAAAGGTGATAACCTTTGACTCTACAAAATGCATGATTCATGTGCCCGATACAAAATTGGTTGTTCTGCAGGGGTTAGAGGATTATATTATTGTTGACACCAAAGATGTTTTGCTGGTCTGCAAAAAGGAAAAGGAACAGGAAATAAAAGATTATGTGGCGGAAGTAAAGAAAATAATTGGTGATAAATACCTGTGAGTTTGAGGACGTAACTATCAGGAGTTTTTTTAATTACTAATAACTTTACAAGTTACTTTGAAAACCCCCGGGAATTAATAAAAACATAAGCGAATCACTCAACCCTTTTCTATGAGCTCATCATTTCCTCTTGGTTGCATTCTCTTTTTAGATATTGAAACTGTTCCGCAACAAGAAACTCACGAGCAACTCACTGCCGAATGGAAAATCTTATGGGAACTAAAAGTTTCTTATATAATAAGAAACAAAGAAATGGAAACAGCCCAAAGTGCTTACTCCCGCGCCGGTATTTATGCAGAATTCGGAAAAATTGTTTGTATCAGTTGCGGAGTAATACAGGGAACAGATGATGAAAAGAAGATTATAATAAAATCCTTTTTCGGTCACGATGAGAAGTTGCTGTTGCATCAATTTTGCGAAATGCTAAACAAGTGGTGCGTTGATGGAAATAAATATCTATGTGCACACAATGGAAAAGAATTTGATTTCCCATATATCTGCCGCAGGCTGATCGTAAATCATCTTCCGATTCCGGAAATTTTAAAACTGCACGGAAAAAAACCCTGGGATGTGCCTCATCTGGATACTCTTGATTTGTGGAAATTCGGTGATTATAAAAGTTATACCTCCCTGAATCTTCTTGCTCATACACTCGGTATTGCCACTCCAAAAGATGACATTGATGGCAGCAGGGTCCATGAGGTGTATTGGAAAGAAAAAAATCTTGATCGCATCGTTACTTATTGCCAGAAAGATGTTGTAACTGTAGCACAGATATTTTTGCGCATGAATGGAGAATCGCTGATCAGGACAAATAATATAGAAATAAAAAATTAAGTGCCGGGATATTCCTTATTAACATTATAATTATGGAACGCATCAACTATTCATCGGGTTCAAAATGGGAAGACATTGTGGGTTATAGCCGAGCCGTAAAAGTTGGAAATATAATTGAAGTGACCGGTACAGTAGCGGCGGGGCCGGATGGGCAAGTTGTGGGAAAAGGCGATGCCTATGCTCAAACTAAATTTATTTACAAAAAGATTGAAGAGGTTTTGAAAAAAGCAAACGCCGAAATGAAAGATGTAGTGAGGGTGAGAATGTTTGTTACCGATATTTCAAGGTGGCAGGAATATGGAAAAGCGCACAGTGAAATCTTTAAAGAAATTAAACCCTGCAACACCATGGTCGAAGTGAGGGCCTTGATAGAGCCTGATTATTTAATAGAAATTGAAGCAACCGCCATTATTATCTGAAATGAATATTGAAACACTTCGTGAATATTGTTTAAGCAAGCCGGGTGTGGAAGAAACGCTTCCTTTCGGGCCGGATACACTCGTTTATAAAGTAAACGGGAAAATTTTCTTGCTGACCGGCCTTGATGAAGAACAATTAAGCTTCAACGTAAAATGTGATCCTGACCTGGCTATAGAATTAAGAGAACAATATCCTTGTGTGCAGCCCGGTTACCACATGAATAAAAAACACTGGAACACAATTGTTGTTGATGGCTCTGTTTCAATAAAAAAATTGAAAGAATGGATTGACCACTCGTATGATCTGGTCAGTAAATCTTCCGGAAAAACAAAGAAGAAGTCAACACGATAATATCCTCTAATTTTATCATCCGGTTTATTTTTTAATCTTTCAATTTCCCAGGTTTGAAAATTTCTTCCAAACTCCCCAACGTTGGCACTACCATTTTTACTGTAATGAGCGCCCTGGCCACAGAATATAATGCGGTTAATCTCGGGCAGGGTTTTCCTGATTATGCCATGAATGAAGAATTAATCAATCTTGTGAACCAGGCCATGAGAAATGGTTTCAACCAATATGTTCCCATGCAGGGTTATCTGCCTTTGCGGGAAGCGTTGGCTGAAAAAATTCAATTCCTCTATCAAACTTCTGTAAATCCAGATACACAGATCACTATTACCCCGGGTGGTACTTATGCTATTTATACTGCACTCACAACAGTATTACAGCCCGGTGATGAAGTGATCATTTTTGAACCGGCCTATGACAGCTATATTCCCAATGTTGAAGTGAACGGCGCTGTTCCTGTTCTCATTGATCTGAAATTCCCGGAATATAAAATTGACTGGAATGAAGTGAAGGAAAAAATATCTCCTAAAACAAAAATGATCATGCTTAACTCACCGCACAATCCTAGCGGTGCCGTATTAAGAAAAGAGGACATGAATGAATTAAGATCAATTGTTAAAGACACAAACATTTTTATTTGCAGTGATGAGGTTTATGAACATTTGATTTTTGATAATATTCCTCATCAATCTATTTTGAGATATCCGGATCTTATCGAAAGAAGTTTCGTTTGTTTTTCTTTTGGAAAGGTTTATCACTGCACGGGTTGGAAACTGGGTTATTGCGTTTCTTCGCCGGAATTAATGGTAGAATTCAGAAAGGTTCACCAATTCAATTGCTTTTCGTGTCATACACCATCCCAAGTTGGTTTGTCGGAATTTTTACGGAATAAGGATTCTTATTTGTCCCTGTCATTGTTTATGCAGCAAAAAAGAGATTATTTTATGGAGTTAATGAAGAATACAAAATTCAAATTGCTTGACAGCAAAGGAAGCTATTTCACTTGTGCCACGTATGATCAGATAAGCAATGAAGGGGACAAAGATTTCTCAATTCGCATAACAAAAGAATATGGCGTAACAACAATTCCTGTCTCTGTTTTTTACAGATCAGAAACAGATAACAAGGTTGTCCGGTTTTGTTTTGCAAAAAAGAATGAAACGCTTGAAGCTGCCATTGAGCGATTGGCTACTATTGCATGAACTTGCATAACAGATATAAAGGGATCTTCTATATGTTGCTGGCAGCATTGGGTTTTTCGCTCATGGGCGGCTCGGCAAAAATGCTGAAGGGAAGTTTTAATGCGGGACAACTTGTTTTTTTTCGCAACCTTGTTGGCATAGTTGGATTAACAGCTGCCTTTATTGCAAAACCTCCGGTGAACAGAGGTGGAAAATTTCACTGGTTAATTTTTCGTGGGGTCATGGGAACAATTGCATTGTACTCTTTATTGTATTGCGTACTTCACATTCCGCTAAGCACCGCCATGACGTATAATTTAACTTCTGCTATTTTCATTGCCCTGTTTTCTTTTTTACTTTTTAAAGAATACCATGGTCCAGCTGTGTTGGTTGCGGTGGTAATTGGTTTTGTAGGAATGTTGCTCGTTTATCAACCCAACATGCATTATCCCTGGTATTATCATGCAATCGGTTTGCTTTCTGGAATTGTTTCAGCAATTGCTTATATCACTCTTGGAAGACTTGCCCCGTATTACGATTCAAGAGTAATTGTTTCTTCGTTTATCTTTTGTGGCGTCTTGATCCCTTCTTTGTTTATGATCGTTGGAAAGCTTGCACACCTTCCTCACGATGATTTTTTCTTCATCCAGTGGAAGATGCCCAAAGGAATTGAATGGATTTACATTTTATGGCTTGGTCTTGCCGCCCTGTTCGGACAATATTTTGTAACAAGGGCATACGGCACGGATAAGGCGGGTATTGTGTCCGTGTTTGGATACTCCAATATTATTTTTTCGGTCTTCATTGGCTTAGCGTTAGGCGATACCTTTCCCGATATTGTTTCATGGGCAGGTATTTTCTGCATCATTCTCAGCGGTGTTATTATCTCCCTGGTAAAAGGGCGAACAACCTCCTTTTAAAAATTTTTAGGAAATATTGGTAATCCAAATACATTTATCGTATATTTGCGATAATAGATAAATAAATGTCTTTTCATAAAAAGGAAGAATTCGGAACAAAAGAACAATCGCTGGCCGCTTTTGCAAAAGCCATCAGCCATCCGGCACGCATTGCAATTTTACATGTTTTAGCAAAAAGGAATGAATGCATTTGCGGGGAAATTGTAGAAGTCTTGCCGCTTGCACAAAGCACCGTGAGTCAGCATTTGAAAGAACTAAAAAATGCAGGTTTGATTAATGGCGAACCGGACGGTCCAAGAAGTTGCTATTGTATAAACTGGAAGGCTTTTGAAAAATTCAACAATGATTTCAATTCGCTTTTTGAAAAACTGAAAGAAGTAAATGCTAAATGTTGCTAAAGTCTAAATAAAAATTTATGGAAAAAGAAAACGAATTAAAACAGCTGGTTAAAGAAAAATATAGCCAGATTGCCGGCCAGGGAAAAGAACAAAATGCTTCCAGCTGCTGCGGCGCTACACCCTGCTGCAACGATGATTTTTATAATATCATGACGGACGATTATTCTAAGCTGGAAGGATACAATCCCAACGCAGACCTGGGGCTTGGTTGCGGATTGCCTACCGAATTTGCAAAAATTAAAGAAGGTGATACGGTAATTGATCTTGGCAGCGGAGCAGGTAATGATGTCTTTATTGCAAGACACCTTGTTGGTGAAAAAGGAAAAGTGATCGGCATTGATTTTACAGAAGCAATGATTACGCGGGCAAGAGAAAATGCAGAAAAGCTTGGGTTGAATAACGTGGAATTCAGATTGGGCGACATTGAAACCATGCCGGTGACTTCGGCAAAAGCAGATGTGATTGTGAGTAATTGTGTTCTGAATCTTGTTCCCAACAAACATAAAGTAATGAGCGAGATATTCCGCGTACTGAAACCCGGCGGGCATTTTTCAATTTCAGACATTGTTCTTTTGGGCAACCTGCCCGCCAAATGGAGAAGCGTAGCCGAGCTATATGCCGGTTGTGTAAGCGGCGCCATTCAGAAAAAAGATTATTTACAGATAATTGAAGAAGCAGGATTTAAAAACATCACGGTACAAAAAGAAAAAGAAATTTTGGTTCCTGATGAAATTCTGAAAACCTATTTAAACGAAGAAGAAATTGTTCAATACAAAAAGTCGGATACGAAAATCGTAAGCGTTACCATTTATGCAGAAAAAAAAGAAGCATGCTGCGGACCAGAATGTTGCAATTAATCGCTTAAATCCATAATAAATAACCTTCAATAACTGCGTCCCGGTGACAGAGAAGAAAAAATTAAATTTTGTTGACCGTTATCTTACGCTGTGGATATTTCTCGCCATGGTAACGGGAATCGCCATTGGTTATTTTATTCCCTCTTCTTCGGCATATATTAATTCTTTTTCAAGCGGTACAACTAATGTGCCGTTGGCAATTGGGCTTATATTAATGATGTATCCTCCACTTGCTAAAGTCAGATATGAAAAAATGAGCGAGGTTTTCAGAAACACTAAAATTTTAAGTGCTTCACTATTCCTCAACTGGATTGTGGGCCCTTTGCTTATGTTTATTTTGGCTATAACATTTTTGCACAACTATCCCGAATACATGGTGGGTTTAATATTAATAGGCCTGGCAAGATGTATTGCCATGGTAATAGTGTGGAATGAACTTGCAGAAGGTAATAGAGAATATGCAGCAGGGCTGGTAGCACTAAACAGCCTCTTCCAGGTATTGTTGTACAGTGTGTATGCATATATTTTCATTACCGTATTGCCGCCATTACTGGGCTTTAAAGGACTTGCAATAAATATCACAATTAGTCAGATTGCAAAGAGCGTGGCTATTTACCTGGGGGTTCCTTTTGCAGCAGGCTTTATCAGCAGATATGTTTTCTTAAAATTAAAAGGTGAAGAATGGTATCAAAAAAATATGTTTCCTTTATCTCCCCCATTACATTAATTGCCCTGTTGTTCACGATCATCATCATGTTTAGTCTGAAAGGAAAGTTGATTGTACAAATACCCATGGATGTCTTTCATATAGCTATCCCTCTTGTAATCTATTTTGCTATTATGTTTCTTACGAGCTTCTTTATCGGAAAATCGTTGGGTGCGGATTATTCAAAGAATATATCTATTGCTTTCACTGCCGCCGGTAATAATTTTGAATTAGCAATAGCAGTTGCGATCGGAGTTTTTGGTATTAATTCCGGAGAAGCTTTTGTCGGGGTTATTGGTCTTTTGATTGAAGTCCCATCTCTTATCATCCTGGTTAATGTTGCATTCTGGCTTAGAAACAGGTATTATAAACCTCAACAATCATTTCAATGAAGAAAATACTTTTCGTTTGCATAGAAAACAGTAATCGTTCGCAAATGAGTGAGGCTTTTGCAAAAATGATTGGCGGAGATAAGATAGGGGTATACAGCGCCGGATCAAAGCCTTCAGGAAGAGTAAATCCAAAAGCAATTGCGGCAATGAAAGAATTGGGATATGATCTTTCATTACATCAATCAAAATCATTAGATGAGGTAAAGCAATTTGCTCCTTTCGATGTTGTTGTTACTATGGGTTGCGGCGATGCTTGTCCGTGGATGCCTGCAAAAAAATTTATTGCCTGGGATATTCCAGATCCAAAAGAAATGAATGAGACAGGGTTTAGAAAAGTGAGGGACCTTATAAAAACGAAAGTAAAAGATCTCTTATCTTCTCTGTAAAATAAAAAGGCTTTTACTTTGCCGGCAAATATCTTTGTTTGAATACTCCTCTTTTTACCAATCGCACTTATTTCTTTTTTTTTACCCTCCTTGGGTTAGTCTATATAGCCGGTCTGTTTGTTCCCTTAATGGATAACGATTCTGCACATCACGCCGACATTGCCTTGCATATGTACCTGAACCGTGATTATGTAAATCTGGTTGACGCCGGAAAAGATTATTTGGATAAACCGCATTTACTTTTCTGGCTCTGTGCCTTTAGTTATAAAATTTGGGGTGTTACAAGCTTTGCTTACCGGCTTCCTTCTCTTCTATTCACCATTTGGGGAACCTATTCTACTTATCGCTTAGGAAAGATTTTATTCAATAATGAAGTTGGAAAATTATCAGCGCTTATTGTTGCTTCCGCTTTTTCATACATTCTTGCCAACAATGATGTGCGCATGGACGCAATCCTCACGGCCTGCATTGCCTTTGCTACCTGGCAGGGAGTTGAATTTATAAATGAGAAAAAACTTTTGAATGCGGTTGGTTTGGCGCTCGGCTTAGCGCTTGGTTTTTCAATCAAGGGGCATATCGGAGTTTTCACCCCGTTGATTGGTTTATTTTTTTATATTTTTTTTCTGAAAGACTGGAAAATTTTTGTTAATCGGAAATGGCTCTTTGTACTGTTTTGTTTTGCAATTTTTATTTCTCCCGTTGTTTATTGTTATTATTTGCAGTATAATTTACATCCGGAAAAAGTTGTAAGAGGAAAAGACCATATAAATGGTCTAAAATTTATTTTATTCGGACAAAGTATTGAGCGTTTTGAGGGAGAGAATTTTGGCGGAGATGCTAAAAATGATTATTTCTTTTTCTTTCATTCTTTTCTTTGGGCCTTCGCTCCGTGGAGTATTTTGGCCTATATAACTTTCATTAATAGAATAAAATATTTTAGCAAAAGAAAAGTCGAATGGCTTTCCACGGGCACTTTTACTGTTATTGCCCTGATCTTAACCTTTTCTGGCTTTAAGCTTCCGCACTATCTTAATATTGTTTTTCCCGCAACGGCTGTTATGACCGCTTTCTGGATTTTATCAACCTCCTTAAAAATAAAGACGGTTTACATTATCCAAATTATTATTTGCTTATTGATCCTTATTCTCTCTGCGTTTGTAAATGCCTGGGTGTTTCCTGTAAAAAGCTTTCTTTCGGTCACTGTTGTCATTTTCTTATTGTCTGTTGTTTTTTATTTTATAAAGAATCGACTCTTGTCTTACCTGCAAAGAGCGATTGGTTGCTCTGTGTCCACAATGGTGGGTTGCTTTTTTTTATTGAATACAAATTTTTATCCGCAGCTTTTAAAATATCAGGGCGGCAACGAACTGGCGAAAAAAATAAAAGGGAATGTTGATCCCGCGGACATTTATTTTTGGAAGGATAATTACAGCTCTTCTTTTAATTTTTATACTGCAACCAACAGAAAGCAATTCGACGATTCCGTCTATACAAACGGAAAAAAACCGATCTGGCTTTTATTTGATATTCATAACAGGAATGAAATAAAAAAAGCCGGATATAAAATTGGCATGATTTATAAAGTTCCCGATTTCGAAGTGACGAGACTAAACTTAAATTTCTTAAACCCTGACACACGAAAAAAAGAGTTGACCGAAATGGTTGTTGGAGAAATAACGGGTAAAGAATAATTATTCGAGTACTTTCTCTGCAAAATCATTTAAAATTGGAAGCAGGGGGGGTAAAATTTTCTCTTTTGCTGTTTCAATGGAAAACCATCCACCCCTATCCACTTCCGGCACATCAATATATTTCCCGGATTTTAACGGCCATTCCAGAGGAAACAGGTTGCTTTGTATTTTGTCCTCATTGATTTCTCCCTTGATCGCCCATGAGTAAACAATTTTTTTTCCGTCTTTGTATTTTACAGGTTTTAAAGAAATAAATTCTCCGTCTATATTTTGACCCGTTTCTTCTTCAAATTCTCTTTTGGCTGCACTCAATGGCTCTTCATTACCATCAAACTCTCCCTTTGGAATTGTCCAAACACCAAGGTCTTTTGATTTATAAAACGGTCCGCCTGGATGACAAAGAAAAACTTCTGGTCTTTCGTCTTTTATTCTGTAAAGTAATATTCCGGCACTTCGTTTCAATAAGCAAATATAAAATCATTGGTCCGATTTCTTTTCCGAAAATTCTTCCCGTATCTGTGCCTGCTGCGCTAAGATCATTGGCGTTAGAATGAGGGCAATCATTATACTGGAAATAAAGGATACAAGAACTTTCCGGTGATCATGAATATTTAATCGGGCTATGAATCGCATAAACATTACAGAAAAAGTAATTAATGCAGCGAGTGCCCAATATTTGTAATCAATTCTTTTATTCCCGCACGGATTTTTTTTTAGTAATATAATTACAAGTATAACCACTGCCAGCCCAATTATACTGTTTGAAAGTTGGAGAAACCTGTAGCCTGCGAGATTTATGGTTCCTATTTTCATAAGCGTCGATAATTCAGGGTCCCTTTCGACAAAAAAAAGTGATTCGTGGGTAAAAGCGTCCCATAAAATGTGGGACGCGGCCCCAATTAAAACAGAAATAAAAACAATTATCCAACTCTTTAAAAAATATTTTATCCAGTTAAACTTTTTATAGATTATAAACCTTTCTTTTAAGAACATCGGCAGATTATCAAAAAGAGGATTTCGCACAATGAGATGATAAATGAAACATACCAGAAGAGCTAGCGGCAGATCAAACCAAAATAATCCTGGCCAGGTATGACTATACCTGCTCGAATCTTTCATTCGGATGAAGTATTCAAAATCCGGGATAATACTGCCAATAATAAGTCCCGTCGCAGAAAGACGAAGTTTTTTTGAAATTAATGGTAAAACAATTGCCGGATGCGAAAATGTAAAAGGCATTTATATTATTTTTATCGTCTTATGATTATAACGTTTATAATCCCGCTTTCACACTTATTTTAAGCATTTTATCGATAGGCTTTTTAGCCGCTTTTCTTAACTCTTCATCCATTAGTATTACGGGTAATTCATATTTCATGCAGAGATAAAGTTTTTCAAGCGTATTTCTTTTCATATGCGGGCAATCATTACATGCACATGCATTATCGGAAGGCGCAGGAATAAAAGTCTTATCGGGATTTACCTTCATCATCTGGTGCAAAATTCCTGTTTCAGTTGCAACGATATATTCCTTTGATGAATCAGACCTCGTAAATTTTAATAGTCCCGTTGTAGAACCGATGTAGTCTGCTAATCTTAAAACCGGATCTTCACATTCAGGGTGCGCAATAAGTCTAGCATTGGGATGACGAACTTTTAGCCTTGTTATTTTTTCCAGGCTAAATATTTCGTGAACCATACAGGCGCCATTCCACAACAACATTTTTCTTCCTGTTACTTTGTTTATATAAGCACCCAAGTTTTTATCAGGAGCAAAAATGATTGGTTGATCTTTTGGAAAACTTTCCACAATAATTTTCGCATTACTGCTGGTACATATCACGTCACTAAGTGCTTTAATACCCACACTGCAGTTTATGTAACTCACCACTACATGATCAGGGTGTTGCTCTTTAAATTTTTCGAATAAAGAAGGGGGACAACTATCACTCAAAGAACATCCTGCTTTCAGATCAGGAATCACTACTTTTTTTGCAGGGTTTAAAATCTTCGCTGTTTCTGCCATAAAATGCACACCGGCAAAAACAATCATATCCGCACCTGTCTTTTCTGCCTGTTGAGCCAGTCCAAGGCTATCCCCAATGTAGTCTGCCACGTCCTGGATATCCGGCTCCTGGTAGTAATGAGCCAGCAGAATTGCATTCTTCTCTTTCTTTAACCTTGCAATCTCTGAAAATAAATCCAATGCTGGATCTAATTCCATATCCAGAAAACCAATTTCATTAATCCCTTGTTTTGCTTCGGTTAATTCTGTTTCCATCTTTTAAAAAATTTTATCATTGCAGAAATCGTGAGTGCAATATTCCAACAAAGGAAACAAATTTTCAAACTCAATTTTTTTAACGATACCTCGTACAATAATAATATTAATACATATATATTTTTAAAAAAGAACTATTACTATTACAAATGTGAATTAGTGGAAAATAAATCTTAATTCACAAAAAAAACTTTGATACAAGTATATATTAACATATAAAACAGAATAATTCACATAAATGTTGAAGGATAGTATTACGTTGTAGTTAGAAATTAACATCGATGTGGAAATGAAAGAGAGAAAAACTTGTTTGGCAAAGTAACACGTGTTAGTGTTATTTAAATAAGGAAAGTTGGTTAACTAATATTCTGGGGATAAGGGAAATTCCTGAATGATAAAAAATGGGTTTAAAATTCTGTTCCATGTTAACGTTTCACATCATGATATACACAATAAATATTTATCATTCACACAGAAATGGGGAAAAATAAAAGACCCGGAATATTCTTTTTGGTGGTTAGGTTCATTCTTCAGCAAATTAGAACGCCTTTTGTAATTGCAAAGCCCCCTGTTATTTATAATTACCCTATTTTTGCCATCCTTTAAAAGAATTTTTTTGGAGGTATTTTAATACTATATATAATATGTCGATTATTCAAACAATTAGGGATAAATATGCAAGGTTTGCCGTTATTGCAGTAGCGGTAGCTCTAATAGGATTTATTTTAATTGATTATATATCTGGTAAAGGAAGAAGCCTTTTTACCGGAGGTAATACAACTACCTTGGGTCGTGTCAATGGAAAATCAATTGATGAAATAGATTTCGAAAAGAAAGTAGAAGTACAGGAACAAAATCAACAGCAGCAGGGAGGAAATTCTGGTGAAGAAGAACGGCAACAAATAATAGCAGGACTATGGAAACAGGAGGTAGATCAACTGCTTTTAAAACAGGAGTTTGATAAATTGGGTTTGGCGGTAGGCAAAAAGGAGTTTGCAGATATGTTGTACACAGATCCTTCGCAATTAGCCAGGCAGTATTTGGGAGATCCTCAAACCGGTCAATATGATCCAAATAGAGTAAGACAAATAATTTCTTCTGTTAAAAGGAGTAAGGACAATAATCAAAAAGAGCAGCTGAATCTCTTATTAGATGCAATGGAAAATGCCCGCCTTACTGAAAAGTATACAGGCCTCGTTGCCGGAACGATACATTATGCCAAATGGATACTCGAGCAGCAAAATAGGGATAACAGCCTGATGGCAAAAATATCTTATGTCAACCTTCCCGCGAGCCTGATCTCTGACAGCTCAAAAGAAGTGGCAGTATCAGATAAAGAGATAGAAAATTATATTGACAAACATAAAGATCAGTTTAAAAAAGAAGATGAAACCCGAACCATTGAATATGTTTTATTTAGTGCGGCCCCAAGTTCAGCAGATAGCGAAGGTGTAAAAAGTAAAATACTTTCTTTAAAGACGGCTTTTGATACAACGAAGAATATGCCCGATTTCATAAAATCAAATTCAGACTTTGCATTTTATGATAGTTATGTGAATAAGAAAAGTATACAGGTGCCAAACAAGGATTCAATCTTAAAAAATCAGGTCGGAAGTATTTATGGACCGTATGTGGACAAAGGAAGTTATGTCCTGGCAAAAATTATGGACATGAAAGAATGGCCGGATACTGTAAAAGTGAGACATATTCTGATTGGTACAGAACAACAGGGACAAGAAATCAGGGAGGATTCAACAGCCAAAAAACTGGTTGATAGTATTCAGCTTGCCATAAAGAATGGAGCAAACTTCGATACGCTTTGCGAAAAATATTCTGATGACCCGGGAAGTAAGGATAAGGGCGGCGTTTACGACAATATATATACGGGTCAGATGGTATCCGCCTTTAATGATTTTATTTTTAATCATAATATGGGAGAGAAAGGGGTGGTTAAAACGGAATTCGGGTATCATTATATTGAAATACTTTCACAAAAAGGAAAAAGCCCCGCATATAAAATCGCATACCTAGCCAAGAAGATCGAGGCAAGCGATGAAACCGAAAGAAATGCAGAAAACGCTTCTCTGCAATTTGCCGGCGAAAGCAGGGATATAAAATCCTTTGATGCAAATTTTGAAAAAGAATTAAAGCAGAAGGGAAAGCAAAAATTATTCGCCCCGGATATTAGCTCACATGCTTACGATATTCCGGGTATAGGAGTATCAAGAAAATTCATAAAGGATATATTTGATGCCAGTGCAGGAGATGTATTGCAACCAGAAAGGGTAGAAGATAATTATGTAGTAGCGGCAATTACACAAATTAAGAAACCGGGAACACTAAGCGTTGCTGACACACGAACATATGTAGAACCTATATTACGGAATCAAAAGAAAGCAGAGGGTTTAAAAAACAGAATTGGAAAAATAACTACACTTGAGGTTGTATCAGAAAAGATGAAGCAGCCTATACAGACAGCAGATAGTATTCGCTTTTCAGGAGCCAGCAATAATCCTATTTCATATGATCCCAAGATTGTCGGGGCCACATTTAATCCTGCAAACTATGGAAAGGTGGTGAACCAACCCTTAGAGGGAAGATATGGTGGAGTATATGTAATAAAAGTTGATAGCGTTACAGCTACTGTAGTTGAAAACGCAGATGTAAGCGCTCAAAGGCAAAATTTAGAATCGCAGGGACGCATGAGGATTTTAATGAGTAATCAGTACAACCAATATGGTGGTTATGGCCAACAATATGACCCGGCAGCTGTTTTAAGAAAGGCAGCCACGATAAAAGATTACAGAAATAAATTTTATTAAAAAAGAATGTAGAAAAATTTAAACGGCCACCCATACGGATGGCTTTTTTTGTTGGAAATAATAAGCGGGTAACAAATGTTATTTTTGCAGAATAGAAAAAGTTATTTATGGGGGAAGCGATTATTAACAAGGTGTCGGAAAGCGGGCTAATTACCCTTGACCTGGAAAAATATTATCCGGAAGAAGACATAGCCATGTTTGATCTAAAGGAATATTTATACAAGGGTCTTATATTAAAAGAAAAGGAATTCAGGGAAGCTTTGAAAAATTCGGATTGGGAAATTTACAGGAGTAAAAGTGTGGGAATGGTGTGCACTGCGGATGCCATCATTCCGCCATGGGCATATATGCTCGTGGTGTCGTACCTGCAGCCCATTGCCGGGGAGATTGTAATGGGAGATGAAAGAGAAGTGCATAAATATCTTTTTCTTAAAAATATACGCAGTATTAATGTAAATGATTATTCAAACGAAAGAGTTGTAATTAAAGGCTGCGGCGAAAAAGCAATTGAGGATTTTGCTTATATGGAGATTACGAAATTATTGAGACCTGTAGCAAAAACTATCATGTATGGAGAGCCCTGTAGTACGGTTCCGGTGTATAAAAAGAAATAATGCAGATTAAAAAAGGCCGGATTAAAACCATCCTCTTTTTTTAAACAGCCACAACATCCACACAGGGATAATAAGCATTAATGCAACCGCAGTAAAGAAGCCCCAGGGCTGATGAAAAAAGTTTACGTTTTTATCAAAGTTCATCCCGAATATTCCACCAATAACAGTTGCCGGCGCCAGCAGGCAGGTAACAATGGCCATTACTTTCATTACCTCATTCATTCGCAGATTTACATTGTTAATGTAAAGATCCTGCATGCTTACCATAATATCCCGGTAATTTTCGCTTAGGTCGTACGCCTGTACAATATGGTCATATACATCTTTGAAATATTTTGTAGTTCGATCGTCAAGCAAATCGCTTTCACTTCGCTGTATATTGCTGAGGATATCCCGCACAGGCGCAATATTTCTTTTTAGTACAATAAGCTCTTTGCGCATCTGCGTAATTTTTGCAAGAGACCGTGTGTTGCTTCTTCTTATCACTTCTTCTTCAAGCAATTCAATTCTTTCTCCCAGTTTTTCCATTACCAGGTAGTAATTATCAACAATCAGGTCTAGTAGGGCATAGCATAAATAGTCTGCACCGCTTTGCCTTATTTTACTATGCGGCATCCGCAACCTGTTTCGAAGTGGATCAAATACATCTCTGTTAGCATCCTCCTGGAAACTGATCACAAAATCTTTTCCCAGGGCAATGCTTATTTGTTCCTGCTCTACGGTTTGATTTTCGGTGTTATAATAAAGCATGTTCAGCAGGCAAAATAGAATTCCTTCCACCTCATCCATTTTTGGCCGCTGGTTAATACTTAATATGTCTTCCATAAGTAACGGATGAATACCGAAATAAGTACAAGTGGTTTCTACATCCCCCTTTCTCAAACCATCAATATTGATCCATGTGATGTGATTATTCTGTTTGTAGTCCAGAACCTGCTGTATGGCATCAAATTTTTTTTCTTCAAACACTTCGCCATTATAATCGAATACAAAAATTGATACATTTTGCGCCTCTTCTCTCTGTGGGACGATGGTGGGATTAACATTCAGGATTTCTTTGGTTCGCTGGGTTCCGAATAGAGATGGCAGAACCAGGTATTTCAAATATTTAGCCGGACGAATTTTCTGCATGTTCATAGTCGAAAGATAAAGAAAAGATAAGCAGTGATAAAGACGGAAAATTAATTGAGGCCGTTATAATAATTGATTACAGACTCCATATCCCCCTCATTTTTTTTAGAAAATTTTCTTGATTTTATATATGAAACAATTTCTTCTTTTTTGTCAATTAAAATATCAGGGAGGTCTTTTAATTTTTTTATCTCAGTAAGATTCTTATTTATCAAAACATAATGCCGGGGCAACGAAACAATAGATTGCTCCACGGTGGCAGAACCATAGGGTTTTTCTTCTTCTAATTTTTTGTCAGATTTTTTAAGCAGTAAAATTTTTCCATCCACAAGCAATTGATACCACCCCGAAAGAGGGCTGTTTGATTCTATAAAAGAACCATTCACAAAACTAAACACTTGCTGAGCTGCTGTATCAAAAAGAATTACTTTTTGAATCGGGGAAGTGGCAATTAGTTCGCCTCCATTTTCATTTCTATAGTGGACTTCATTATTATACAGGTCTAATTTTATGTAAACTCCCGCAAATTGTTGACCCTCACCCAATGTTACATTTCCTTTAAGCCAATCATTCCTGAAATAGGGAGTACCGTCTACCAGTTTTGTAAATTTTGCGGATACAAAAGGTTCACCAGAGACCACATTAAAAAAAGATGTCGACAATGCATTGACATTATCCGAAGTAACGTCAATGTTTTTTTGAGCATGCGATGCAAGAAATAATACAATTAAACCAAAAAGGGAAATGCACTTCATAATGACTCCTTTTTGTTAAGGTAAAAATTTTTATCAGCATTATGATGTTGTAAAATAAACTTTGTTATAACAGCCCTGTCAAACTCCGGAATAAGAATAAAGCCATGAAGAAAATATTTGTCGTAACAATTTTGCTGCTTGGCCTTTCAATATGCAAAGTCGATGCTCAGTATATAAGCATAAGACCCGGATTTAGTGTGGGTATTTCTATTGGCGCTCCTTTCCCGGCACCGTTTACAGGAGCCATATGGATTGGGCCCGAATAGACCTGGCGTGGAAGCCGATATGTAGAAGTGCTGGATACTGGGCAAGACCGGCACGTCATCATCGGGTATGGACTCCCCGGTCACCGGAGATAGAATTTATTCTCTGTGAAAATTAAAGGCTCCTCGGTTAGCTGAGGGGCTTTTTTATTAAAACAAACCGAATTTTTTTTGAAGCTGAAGAATAGCTAATTAAAGTATAAGTGGCATTATTTTTTGATAAACACCAATTTAAAATGTTGAATGATTGAACATATATTAATTAAAAGCGTTACAGGTATGTAATCGGGAGTAATTCAATAAATCATAATTGTAAATATACAAGATAGTACAGAAATTGTCGTCTAATAAAAGGTCACTTGCTTTATAATTTAATCACCCTAAATCATCGGAATGAAATTTTTGTTACTCTTCATCGGTTTTATTGTTTTGTCTTTAAACGGCTTTTCACAGGAGGAGCCCGAACAGCAAGTGCCGCAGCCCGGAAATATTGAAGTTAAATCGAATAAGATTTATGGGAAACTGATGGATCAAACCGGAAAGCCGGTTGAAGCAGCCTCTGTATTGCTTTATTCAGGCCAAAATAATTCGGCGGATAGCCTGTTCAAGGCAATGCTTTCAAAACCTAATGGTGATTTTAATTTTTCAAATCTTCCATCCTCCGATCATATATATCGTGTTGTTATTTCTGCTGTAGGCTATGATCCGCTTGAGAAGACGGTAATGATAAATAACGGGGGAAATGATTTTATAAATTTTGACAGAGATTTGGGGAATATAGAACTTCAATCGCATATAAAGCAGCTTTCCAATGTAACGGTATCTGCCAGCCGCCCCGCTTTGCAAATGGGCATTGACCGTAAAATTTTCAATGTAGAAAAAAGTCTTACTTCTGCCGGCGGCACAGCTATTGATATCATGAAAAATATTCCTTCTGTATCGGTGGATATTGATGGAAATGTGGAACTGCGCAATAGCACTCCCCAGATATTTATAGATGGAAGACCCACTATTCTGACATTGGATCAGATTCCTGCCGACCATATTGAAAGGATCGAACTGATAACCAACCCTTCGGCAAAATTTGACGCATCAAGTTCCGGCGGCATTATTAATATAGTATTAAAAAAGAATAAAAGAATTGGACTGAATGGCCTGGCATCTGTCAGCGGTGGAACCCCCCAACTTTTTAGCAGCAACCTTAACCTTAATTTGCGCCAGGGAAAAGTCAATTTTTTTGCCAGCGGGGGTTATAATCAGTCGGGTGGTGAAGCAAAGGGAGAAACAAAAAGGCAAAACAAAGATAATGGTGTCATCAAAGATTATTTCAATCAATATTCTCTTAATAAAAGATCCCGCAAGTTTTCTTCGGTAAGAGTGGGAATGGATTATTTTATTGATAACAGGAATACAATCACACTATCCCAAAATTTTGTAAAGGGACGTTTTGGAAACGATGAAACACAGCACCAGGAGTATTTAAATAGTAATAAAGAACTTCAGTATTATGGTAAAAGAGAATCAAACAGTAAATCCGGCTTTGATCGTAAAAGCTCAAGACTGAGTTACAAACACAGTTTTCCGAAAGAAGACAAAGAGTTTACTGCCGATATTGATTATAATTATGGAAGTCATTCTGATAACACTAACATTATTAATTCTTATTACTATCCTGATAATTCAGTGTATCAGCCAACCGATATGGTTCGTGATGAGGGGCATAATAACAACAAACAACTAACCCTGCAGGCAGATTATACCAATCCAATCACTGAAAGATCTAAAATTGAAACAGGCATAAGAAGCTATTATAACAGATCGACCAATGCGTATGATGCTTTTTCTGTGAACAGCGGGCAGGAAACAAAACTACCGCTGAGCAATAACTACGAATATGATGAAATGGTGAATGCGGCCTATTTCACTTATTCTAACAAAAACAAGGATGAAACATTTTCTTACCAGCTTGGTCTTAGAGCTGAGTATTCTAAGTTTGATGGCAACATGGTTGACAGCGCTTTCAAGTTCGGATATGAATACCCGAATAGCCTGGGCAAAATATGGAACTCTCTTTTCCCAAGTTTTTTTCTTTCTCAGAAAATAAATGATGATAATGAAATTCAGTTCAATTTTACAAGAAGGATAAGAAGGCCGAGATTCTGGGAGTTGAATCCCTTTATTGATATTAGTGATCCTCTTAACCTGAGACAGGGAAACCCGCAATTAAAACCGGAATTCATCAATTCTTTTGAATTTAATTACAGCAAAAACTATAAGGGGGGCAATTTCCTCGGTGTATTGTATTTCAGAAACAATCCCAAAGATATTACACAATACAGTGACACGATCACCACCATGCAATATCAGCAACTTAATAATGCAGCCGTAGATCCCAACGCTATTTTAAACACGTTTATAAATGCCAGCACTACCAACAGGTATGGTGCAGAGTTTACCGTGCAGCAAACCATAGTAAAGGGTTTTGACATCACGCCTTCAATAAATCTTCAATACAGAACAGTAAAAGCAAATATCAATAACTTAAACCTGAACAACGCGGGGTTTAACTGGCAAACCAAATTGATCATGAATTACAAGATCGAAACAGAAGAGAGATCATTTTTCAACAATTTTAGTTTCCAGTTTTCGGGCGAGTATGAATCACCAAGAGTAATACCACAGGGAAAACAAATTGCACGATCCGATGCAGATTTTGCCATGCGTAAAGATTTTTTGAAGAATAAAAAAGCGGCACTCACATTTGCAATTAATGATGTTTTCAATTCACGTAAATGGGGAACCATATACGATACCGATCAATTTTACCAGGACTCTTATCGTCGCTGGAATGTGAGAAACTTTCGGATGACTTTTAGCTATAAATTCGGTGACCCTAATTTTACTTTGGGCAAACGTGGCGGAAACAGGCCTAGTGATAGTGAGGATTAATAATTACTTTTAAACATCCCAATTGTATGCAGCGTTTTTGCCGGTAACGAGGGGAGATTATGTCTATGCCTGCTTGTTGTCGGGCTGGGCATTAAATTCTTTCCGTTTACTCTCAAACCAGTTTTTCATTGCTTCAGGGTCTTTCATAAGGTCTTTCATTTCATTCATTGCTTTCAGGTGGTCCTCGTCATTCTTTTGGAACATTTCCATACCATGCTTTTTGCTCATTTCGGCTATTTCCTCAAAGGTAGATGCGTGAAATTGCATATCACAGGCTCCGCCTAATTGTCGGCAAGTCATTGTTTTCATGATTGAATTTTTTGTAGGAGTTAAGTGTTATCGGTAGTTTAAACTTTTTTGACTTAATCAAAACCCCATTTGTTTTCGTCACTTGTCCTTCCGGCAAAAGTCCGATATCTTTTAAATAATATCTCCTTAGCTTTTTTGTGCACGGAATGTTGTTTTAAAATGCCGCCCAGTGGGTCAGTTTGAGCAGGCGGGGAATTAGAATTCCGTCAGTTCAAATTGAGTACAAGAGCTGATAAAATTACAAATGTTGAATTTATATTTGGTTTTTTACACAGTTCATGTTAGCGGTTCGGGCTTCATATTTGTGTTCAAATTATTGGTTAAATATTCTCTTTGCTATAATTTGAAAAAATGTCAATCGCTTCGTATAATTCAAATCCAATACCTTGTGCAAGTTGTTTTGGTTCTGTCATACTATGTGTCAAAAATATGGAAATCGTTTTTTTTATTGGGTCTGCTGACCACCAACCACCATATGCGCCTGGCCAACCAACAGAGCCAACTGAGCCCGCACAAGGAATTGATCCATTTTTGTTTTCTTTCAATACCACTGCAAGCCCTAGGCCAAAGCCATAGTGTTCTCCAAAGATTCGTATACCAAATAATTTAGAATGTTCTCTTTGAGAAGCGGTCAATTGATTGGAACACATTAGGTCAATAGTTTCCTGTTTTAAAATTTGAATACCACTTGAACTTTCATTTTCTAAAAAAAGTTTTGCAAATTTTAAATAATCGCTTATGGTTGACCAAAGTCCTCCACTGCCTGATTCAAATTCTAAATCGCCGGGGCGCTCTTTGAAAGCCATTTTTGATGGAACTGTTTCAAGATTTACCAGATTACCCGATTCGTCATAACCAATATTTGAGGCACATCTGTTTCTTTTGTTTTTCGGCACATCAAAAAAGGTATCTGTTATTCCTAATGGATTGAATATTTTTTCTTCCATTACTTTGCCCAATGATTTTCCCTCTATGGTTGCAATGAGAATACCCAATAGATCAGTAGATTTTCCGTAATTAAATATTTCTCCGGGCTGGCTTACCAACGGTAGGCTTGCCAATCCATTAACCCATTCTTCATTTGTAAGTTCTGTATCAATGTCGCCCCCTAAAACCGTATCGTAGTCATCTCTAAGTTTTCCACTCTGAAATCCACTATACGTGAAACCTGCTCTATGTGTTAGTAAATCAAGTATTGTAATGGGTCGGTTTGCATCTTCGTATTCCCCAGGCTGATTTTTCAGGACTTTCATATTCCTGAATTGAGGAAACCATTTCGTTATCGGGTCGAACAAGTTTAATTTCTTCTCTTCGTATAACATCATTGTGAGTACGGAAGTAATTGGTTTTGTCATTGAAGCAATTCTGAAAATGGTATCAATGGTCATTAATTCATATGTCTCCAAATTCTTGTATCCATGACTTTCCTGATATATAACTTGTCCATCTTTCCAAATAAGGCAGTTAACTCCGCCTAACTTTTTATTATTTATTAATTTTTTAAACATTTCTCATCTTTTTTCTGAAATTCTTTGGATTTTTCTCAGCCTGACCGCTAACGGGCGATTTGCGAGGTCCACTGCGAAAGCAGACAGCAGATTCCGAATTTATTCGGGATCTGCAAAGTATGCGAAGCAGCGGGCTTTGAAAAAAGAAACGTTGATAGTGAAGTTATTGATATTTCGTAAATCGCATGAGAGCCGCTGCCCTGCTGTCGGTCCCAAGCGGTGTCGGTTCAAGTTTTACACAAAAGATTATTTAATGAACGATTCATTTGTTAGTCCTTAGGCTCCCATAATTCAATCTTGTTGCCTTCAGCGTCAAGAATATGTACAAATTTGCCATAATCATACGTTTCAATTTTGTCTACGATAGTTACGTTTTCCTTTCTTAATTCTTCAACCAATGCTTCTAAATTCTCTACTCTGTAGTTTATCATAAAGTCTTTTGTTGAAGGCTCAAAATATTTTGTGTTTTCAGCAAAAGGATTCCACTGGGTAAGTCCCTTTTTAGTACTGTCATCAATGTCCCGCCATTCAAAGCTTGTTCCATAGGGGCTTGTGTCAAACCCAAGGTGTATTTTATACCATTCGTTAATTGCTTTTGGGTCTTTACATTTGAAGAAAATACCCCCTATTCCTGTTACTTTTTTCATTTTTGTTGTTTTTTTATTTTGTTTTGTAATTATTGTCTTAAATGCAAAACCTGAAAGAAAGGATGCTGTAATAACTAATACTATTAATGTTGTCTTTTTCATTTGGTCTGAATGTTTGTCGTTTGTTGTTTTTAAGTATTGTGATTATTTTTCGAGAATGTTTTTCAAAGTTGACAGACTAATATCCATATCTTTCGCAACATGTTTTTCCATCATTGGTATCATTATGTTCAAAGGATATTTCAATGTACCTGCATTGCTCCAGGATACTTTGGTTTGATTATCGGATAAAGATTCTGTCTCCATGATTATAGAGGCCGTGGCTCGCATTGGTTTTACGAAACGAATTTCTGTTTCAATTCTTTTCCCTTCAATGATGTTCTTAATTTCCTTTTCTCCTACACCTGCATTTTTATTTCCGCTCCAGGCATAAATATATCCAAGTGTTCCGTCTGTTCCTTTGAATTCTCTTTGCCTTTCTGGGGCAGCCATTGCGTGTTTGTTGAACTCGTCCTGGTTTTTGAGCAGTCTTAAATAGTCAAATACTTTTTGTCGGGGCGCATTGATGGTAATTTCACGTTCGACATAATGTTCCCTCTTCATGAAAATCGCAATGATCAACAGCAAGGCAATGATGCCTGCCACTGCAAGTAGAATTATAATTATGATATACATTTATTATTTTTTAAATTGTAGTTTCTTTCATTTTTATTTCTGCTGATTTTCCACGTTCTTTTTCTGTTTAATTTTTTGCTGCTTTCCTTTTTAAAATTAATGAACTGATAAGCGTTACAATCAACCCGACTGGTAAAATTTCGATGTAAGTCATCATCGCATTAAAGAATGGATTTTTTAACATCCTGACAAAATTTTCCATTTTTTTTGTTTGCTTATCTATTTCTATTTGGCTTGCTCCGCTTGCTTTCAATTTGTCAAGCATGGCTGCTGAATATTTTTCCATATAATCGGGTATGAAAAAATAGTAGTCAATCAGCCAGGCAACAACATAAATGGTGGAAGCGACCAAAACGATCAGGATCCCTATTTTAAAAGCCTTGCCAAAACTGATCACTCCATTATTATATTTATTTCTGTAATTGCGAATGCCAACATACACAAGTGAAAAAGCGATGAGCATAGTAGCATACCCGATAACCAGATCTCTGTCATAGTCAAATTTGCCTTCACGAAAGCTCAGGCTGTGTACATTAAACAGCATTAAAGCAGCAACCACAATGCCTGCAATGAGTCCGTAGATGATAATATTCTTTTTCATTTTTTATTTTTTGTTAGTGCAAATGTGGCTATTGCACAGTTTTTTCAGGTCATACTTTCGGCTATTTTTCTGCTCCCGCCTTAGGCGGGACAAGTTGTGCTGCTTATTTTCATACCAGAGTAGGAGGTTTTAAGGGATGAGATTTAACTTTTTTGCCTTTTCAACTGCCTGTATCCGTCTTTTCACATCTAACTTTTCAAAAAGATTTTGAATATGTGTTTTGACGGTGCTTAGTGAAACGAAAAGTTTTGCGGCAATTTCCTGGTTGCTGTGTCCTTGTGCCAATACATTCAATATTTCCAACTCTCGTTTGCTTAATTCAAGTTGGGAGATAAGTGATGTATCCAGAACAAAGTTTTCATTTCTGTTTACATACACTTCTTTTTCTACCACTACGGTTTCAATTTTTGGTTTTGAAAGTTTTAAAGCAAGCCATATACCTAATGCAGTAAAAATGACCGCAATAAACCCGATGTAGATTTCAAATGAACGGTCAAATATTATAAAACGAAGTTCTAACCATTTGAGAAGAAACAGCAGAAAAGCCAAACTGATACTATAAACTATAGTCGCTTTATTCTTTAGCAATAAGTTTTTGTTATCTGGCATAGTGTAAATATCCATGTTTTGCAGTTACTTTCAAGTTAGCACTGCCGCCATAGGGCTGCGGCTATCATGCGATTTGCGAGGTCCACTGCGAAAGCAGACAGCAGATCCCGAATTTATTCTGGATCTGCAAAGTCTGCGAAGCAGTGGGCTTTGAAAAAAGAAATGTTGTTAGTGAAGGTAAAATTATTTCGTAAATCGCATGATAGCCGCAGCCCTGCTTTTTTCAAAGCAAACCGATGTTAGCAGCTGGCTGTTTAGTCGTAATTAATATCGTGCTATTCACTTTAGGTCTATTTTAATTCATCAGTTGTCGGTTCTTTTGTCAAACAATGTTTATTGGTGTCTTTGCATTATCATTTTTTTTATTAAAGACACTTGTCCTAAATGATAATAACTATGTTCAATAACACCCTCAATGTTTCGTAAATAACTACCATATTTTTCGTCAACAAATGGTTGGTCTAACAAATTGTCATTCATTTGTTCAACTTGGTTTGCAAACATTTCAGAATTGCTTAAGAAATCTTTTATTAATTTATTCCAATCAGCTTCAGACTTAATTTCTGGAAGGTCAAAACTGTATTTGTCTCTAATTTCAAGTTCTCCACCATTAAAGACATTCAGAATTCCTTTCAGATAATAGTTTATATGAAATGTTAGCAAAGCGATAGTATTCAAATTGTCAACTTTTTGAATAGCTTGTTCCCAAGTAATACTTGATAATTGTTCTTTAAGGTTCGTGTTTGCAATCCATTTTCCATTAAGTAATACCTCTCGAAGTTGGCTTGCTATATCTAAATTTCTTTTCATTGTAAGATGTCACTTTTAATTTTCATGTAGTATGGTTTTGTCAGCTTGCGCTAACGCTGGGCTTTGAAAAAAGAAGCGTTGATAGTGAAGTTATTGATATTTTGTAAATCGCATGATAGGATTTGCGTCCGGCGGGGGATAGTTAACGTCTGGCCGGGAACAGACGTCTGGTTAAAATTTTAGTAGTTAAAATTAAGAACAAATGTTGAATAGGTTTCGGTCGCGCCAGGAACGGAATCTAAGAAGATATTGTATCGCTACTTTGCGACTGGTAGTAGAAAGTGGCTTGGGGGTCTAATCCGGACTTGCTAATAGCAGTATAGCTATTGCCAGATGGGGCATTTGTTATCTTATTTGAGCTATTTTATTACCTTTCAAAGTAAATTATTGAACGATTACCACTATTTACAAATCCGATGAAAGGTTTAATGATGGAATACCAGCTTACCCTTCCCACCATATTGCGGAGGGCGGAAACCTTGTTTGGGGAAAAAGAAATCGTTACTCATCTTCCGGACAAAAGTATTCATCGTTACACTTACCATGATTTTGCCAGGCGTTCAAAAAGATTGGCCGTTGCACTTCATCAGTTGGGTATTCGCCAAGGCGACCGGGTGGCCACCCTCAGCTGGAATCATTATCAGCACCTGGAGATTTACTTTGCCGTGCCGTGCATCGAAGCCATCGTTCATCCACTCAATATCCGATTAAGTCCTGGTGACCTCGGTTATATCATTAATCATGCTGAAGACAAGATCATCATCGTGGATCAGGTATTGTTGCCCTTATTCGAAAAATTCAGATCTGTTATAAACGTTTCACGGGTCATTATCATTCCGCAAACCGGAGAACCAATCCCGGAGGGATGTTTAAATTATGAGGATGTGGTAGCGAGTGCCGATGATGCACTTTTTGAACCTTTTGACGGGGATGAATATTCAGCTGCTTTCATGTGCTACACTTCAGGAACAACAGGAAAACCGAAAGGTATCCTGTACTCTCACCGTTCAATAATGCTGCATTCAATGGCCTTCCTGTTAAACTGTACGGGATCGGGTATCATTGAAAGGGATGTGGTGCTCCCGGTAGTTCCCATGTTTCATGCAAGCGCCTGGGGATTTCCATACAGTTGTACGTTTATAGGCGCTACACAGGTGTTTCCGGGACCTTACCTTGATGCAGAAAGTCTATTGCAGCTTTTTGATGAGGAAAAAGTAACCGTCACTGCGGGAGTGCCCACCGTGATGATGAGCGTCCTTCATAAACTTGATGCAGATCCCCACAAATACAAACTATGGTTACGCATGATAATAATCGGCGGCTCATCGGCGCCCCGGGTTTTAGTGAAATCCTTTGATGAACGCTACGACATACCGGTACTTCATTCATGGGGGATGACTGAAATGTCACCCTTAGGAAGTACTTCGGTGATGACCAGCCGGCTGGAAAAAGCTTCCAAAGAAGACTGGTATGACAGGGCTACCAAACAAGGCCTGCCTGTGCCCTTTGTAGAGATTCGCGGAAGGAATGAATCCGGATTCATTCCCTGGGATGGCATCGCCATGGGAGAGCTCGAAGTACGGGGACCCTGGGTGGCTTCTTCATACTATCGCGATACAGATTCGCAGGAAAAATTTACTTCTGATGGCTGGTTGAAAACAGGTGACATCATTACCATCACAGAAGAGGGATGTATTGAAATAAAAGACCGCAGTAAAGATGTTATTAAATCGGGCGGTGAATGGATCAGTTCTGTTGCACTTGAAAATGCATTAATGGGCCACCCTTCAGTATTTGAAGCGGCTGTAATTGGTATTTCCGATGAAAAATGGGTGGAGCGGCCATTTGCCTACATAGTATTGAAAGAGGACAAGACCGTTTCAAAGGATGAACTCACCGAATTTCTTATTGATAAGTTTGGCAAATTCTGGATTCCCGATGGATTCGCTTTCATTGACGCCATTCCTAAAACCTCGGTAGGTAAATTTCTAAAATCCGCCCTACGGGAAAAATATGAAAGGGATCATCAGGGACCCATCTGATCAATTATTAAGTGCCTGGTATACCAAAGGAATAAATGATTTATCAGCTTCTGCGACATAAGGCCCCCACATTTGCTGGTACAGCAACACGATCATGTCTTCTTTAGGATCCACCCGGTAAGAGGTTGAAAAGATGCCGCCCCACAGGTAGGTACCAGCTTGGCTTGGAGTAAGCCTGCTTCCATTTTTGGTGATGATATAAAAACCAAATCCAAAACCATTTACATCGGCATTACTGACAATAGTCGGATGCAGGTCGCCAATTTGATTCATGGTTATCATCCTTACTGTATTGGGACCCAACAGGCGTACCCCATTATACTCACCACCGTTCAACAACATCTGCAGGAAAATAGCATAATCATAAATAGTGGATGATAACCCACCACCGCCGGAGAAATAGTCCGTTTCTTGAAGGGGATAATTCATATCAAGAGCTCCGCCAAAAACCTTGTCCTGTTTTATGATCGCTCCCGTAGAGTCGCCCAGGAAGAAATTTACCAGTCTTGACGCTTTATTCTCTGGAACGTTAAAATAGGTGTCTTTCATCCCCAGGGGTTGAAAAATACGCTTAGTAAAAAATTGCTCCAGCGTCATACCAGACCATATCTCCACCAAATCGCCCAACACATCCATATTCAATCCATACATCCATTTCTCTCCGGGTTGAAAAAGGAGCGGCAGTGAGCCCAGTGTGGCCATTGCATCAGAAAGCTTTTGGCCTTTTTCGCCGGATCCTGTAATATGATTTTTAGCATAAATAGCATTTGCTTCTTTACTGCCGATTCCCGAATAACCGATGCCTGAAGTATGCGTGAGCAAATCAAAAATGGTAATCTGTCGTTTAGCCGGTACCGTAGTGAACGTGGTATCTTTTGGATTAAAAGTATCCAACACTTTTTCATTGGCAAAAGATGGAATGTATTTGGAAACCGGGTCGTCCAGCGAAAATTTTCCTTCTTCCCACAGCATCATTACTGCAGTTACCGTAATCGCTTTTGTTTGTGAAGCAATCCGGAAAATCCCATTTTTATTCAGCGGTTCTTTTGTTTCCTGATCATTATAGCCATAAGCTTTGTCAAAAACAATTTTACCATGGCGGGCTACCAATGCCACTGCACCGTTCACCCATTTCTTTTTTATCCAATCATTCAAACCTGAATCAAGTCGTACTAGGCGTGCAGATGAAAAACCACCCTCTTTCGGTGTTCCCGGAGTAAGGACTTTCGATTGTGCCTGTGCAATGTAAGTGCAGTCAATGCAAGCAAACAATATCAATGCGCAGATCGTAAATCGTTTCATGAAGTGTGTAGTTAAGGTTATCAAATATAAAAAAATATTTATAGTCGCTGAGGATTTACAGTTTAGAGAACCCAATTGCATATTCACCTTCAAAAACTCTATTTCCAGAGCAGGTGACCCGGATTATAATTTTACGTCTATCTTTAATACAAGTAAATTAGGGAATGAGACTAAAAGATAAAATTGCCTTGATTACCGGGGGAGCCAATGGAATTGGGCTTGCTACCGCCAAACGCTTTTCCAAAGAAGGAGCAAAACTTATTTTGTGGGACGTGTCAGACAAAGGACATGAAGTAGCCGAGCAATTAAAAAAAGATGGTCATGAAGTTATTTTTAAAAAAGTATCTGTAACCGACGAAGCGGATGTGCAGCAGGCGGTGGCCGAAGCAAACAACCATTTCGGTCGCATTGATATTCTTATCAACAATGCAGGTATCACGAGGGACCGGACATTACTTAAAATGAGTAAGCGGGAATGGGATGATGTGATCGCTGTAAACCTCACGGGGGTGTTCAATTGTACACAAGCAGCAGCACCCATAATGAAAGAACAACAATATGGCCGCATCGTTTCGGCTTCTTCCAATGTTGCCATCCGCGGCAACTTTGGGCAAACCAATTATGTTGCCAGCAAATCTGCTATTATTGGCATGACGAAGGTTTGGGCGATGGAGCTTGGGCGATACAACATTACCGTTAATTGTATTGCGCCGGGTTTTATCACCACTGCCATGACTGAACAGATGCCTGAAGAAGTGCGCAAAAACAGCATCCCTCATATACCGCTGGGGCACTGGGGAGTGCCTGATGATATTGCCAATGGTTATCTCTATCTTGCTTCTGATGAAGCATCATTCGTGAGCGGCATTTGTTTAACAATTGATGGCGGAGCGGCAAGGTAATTTTGTGACTTGTATCTATTTACCGCGTTAACGGTTCAGCTTTTTAATTTTAAATCAACGATCAGTTTTTTAGCAGTCCCAAAAAAGAGGATCGCTGAAGCAAAGCTCATCATTATTATAATTGACAGGGCCCAACGCAGGGATTCAACACCCAGGGCTGGGGTAAGTAAATCACTGATGATGCCAACAATTAATGGCCCAAACCCCAGACCGATAAGATTAATTACAAGGAAAAAAATAGAGGAAGTAAGGGCACGCATAGATGCCGGTACGAGGCTGTGCGCCACGGCGAGTGATGGCCCCAGGTACACACTTTGCAGGGAAGCACACAAAGCTAAACAGGAAAGTGAAAAAAGTGTATTGTGAAAAAAAAGGGCCCCGGTCGCAGCCGGAATGGTAATAACAATTGCGTAAGCCGGAACTTTAAGGTACCAGCGTTTATCTTTTTTTCCCAATCGGTCTGTCAGGAATCCTCCGGCAAAAGAACCCAGTGCTCCTCCTATACCATAGATCAATCCCAGTGAAGCGCCTATTTCGGAATTCTTCATGCCATGTAATCTCGCCATAAAAGAGGGCGCCCAATTGATAAGACCATAGATACAAAAAACATTCAGTGCTGCGGCCAGCGACAGGAAAACAAAAGTTTTGCTTGAATACAACATTTTTAAAGCCTCGCCAAATGAATGAGACTTATTGGCTGTTATTAGGCCGGAATCCGTTGCTCCCTTTTTGGGTTCCTTAACAGTGGCGTAAAACAACAATGAAAAGATAATGCCGGGAATGCCTACGGCAAAAAACGCTGACCGCCAACCCAGGTGCTGGTTCAGGAATCCACCCATTAAAAACCCTATCAGTACTCCGAAATAAATACCCGTTGAGTAAACCGAAAGAGCTGTTGATCGCTTCTCCGGCGGGAAGTAATCGGAAATCATGGCATGGGCGGGCGGGCTTCCTCCTGCTTCGCCTACCCCTACGCCAATACGGGCCAGTAACAACTGTATAAAATTGCGGGCAAGGCCTGAGCAGGCGGTCATTATGCTCCATAATCCCAGCGACATGACCACGGTATTCTTTCGGTTGCTTTTGTCGGCAAAACGGGCAATAGGAATACCCAGCGTGACATAAAATACAGCAAATGAAAACCCGGAAAGCAGACCCAACTGGGTATCGGACAGATGCAATTCCTTTTTGATCGATTCCTGGAGGATGATAAGAACCTGCCGGTCTACAAAGTTGAAGATGTAGACCACTGTCAGCATCATCAAAACATAATTCCTGTACCGGTTACTGACTTCATCTTTATTGAGGGTTCCGCTGGTTTGCATAATGACATTCAATTAGTCGTATTGGCGGTTACAAAAAATGACACTGTTAGTTATTCGGGAACGGACGGAAGTTAATAAAAGAATTATAGTAATTAAACTATTAGCCTTGCATATATTATATTATACATTCACTTTGACTGATTAATATCGCCTTTAATTTGTTTACCCGCAGTCTGCCCCGCTTGCTGATTAAAAATATAAAAGTTCATTATTAATTCTACAGCTCAATTTATAAGGTCCAGCCGGAACTACAGATGATAGATAGGTGAAGCTGAAGCGGTAGGCTTTGAAAAAAGTACGTTGATAGTGAAGTTATTGATATTTCGTAAATCGCATGATAGCCGCAGCCCTGCTTTTTTCAAAGCAAACCGCCTGTTAGCGGTTCGTTGTTCTTTTTTCATCATTTACATATTCCAAAATGTCACTTGGTTGGCAGTCTAATGCTTTACAAATTGCCTCTAAGGTGCTAAAGCGTATTGCTTTCGCCTTCCCTGTCTTTAAGATAGAAAGGTTAGACAATGTCAAATCAACTCTTTCAGAAAGCTCATTCAATGAAATTTTTCGCTTTGCCATCATCACGTCTAAGTTTACAATAATTGGCATAGCTTAAATTGTTAAGTCATTTTCAGATTTCATATCCATGGCATTTTGCAAGAGTTTTTCAAATATTGCCGCAGCAGTTGCAACTACGATAGAAACAAAAGTAGTCACGATACAAATGGCAAGAAAACCCGCAGGGTCGTCTTCTTTATTGTGAAATAGTCTTATGTATAGCCCCGCTAACACAATTAAAATACTTAGTACGATTGCACAATACTTTATACTCTTTAAAGTCTTAACAGAGTTTGAAGAGAAAACTTTATTTTGTCCGATGTATCCAAGTAATTTGAACGTCTTGTACAGTGCAACAAAAAAAGCGATTGATGCTGCGTATCCATACAAGATGAACGGGTCAAAGTAAATGCTGAACAAGTCTAAGTTTGCGGCTCTTCCCTCAGTTAAGGGAAACCAAAGCAAAATGGCAAGTGCCACAATTCCGATAAGCACGATGACTGCCTGAAGAAATACTATTGAAATTCTTTTCATAATGATTTTACGAATTTATTTTATGCTGCGAACATAATAAATAATTATTGATAAACAATAAAAATTTAGTGTTTTTAGAAAATGTTGGGAAAGTAAACGTCTTTTGTCTTACCCTGAGTTGTCAGACAGTTAGGATTAGTTGGGTTGTCCGTTACAATGACCGCTAACGAGCCGGGTGTTTGCGAAGTCCACTGCGAAAGCAGACAGCAGATCCCGAATAAATTCGGGAGATGCAAAGTATGCGAAGCAGTGGGCTTTGAAAAAAGAAACGTTGATAGTGAAGTTATTGATATTTCGTAAATCGCATGATAGCCGCAGCCCTTCTTTTTTCAAAGCAAATCGCCGCGATAGACCGCAAAGCAAAGGCAAAGGACACAGGAGTTTTGAATGAAGCGAAGCGTAATGAAAAACGGGTGGACTTTGACTCAAAGGGTTGCGGTCTATCGTTAGGTATTGCCGATGGCAGGATATCAATGAACGTTCTGCCCGAACTGAAGATAACAAAAGAACTAAAGGCGATGAAATGCACGTCAGACCTGCTATTGGCAATACCCTTGTTGTGCGTTGTCATCTCGATAAAAATGAACCAATCTTAGCATTAAGGAAATCATTGTCTTCAGGGTTTATACCAACACCTGCAAGATGTCCCCATATAGATGGTATTGGAACAAACTCCACTTTAGGTATAAATTGCTTTTCGTATTCTGCATCTCCAATTGGAAAATACATATCAGTTTGGGAGGGCATATACAGCACTTTACATTTAATATCTTCCAAAGCCTTCTCGATATCGCCATTAAATGGCTTTGTTTTCGAAATGTCATGTTTCTCCCAAGTGATTGCCTGCGCAATTCTATCATTTGCATCACTTACTTCATCACTTTTTATACGCCAATTTAAGAAATCGTCAACCGTTGGGAAACCCATTTCTTTATATAATTCTTTTCTATACCACGTCTCCGATAAAAACCATGAAGCCCAGTGCAGTGACCATGCCCTCAACCCTTTTAAAGGTGGTGTGAGATAAAAGCCATTATTCCATGCAGTATCAGCCTTTATTGTACTAATGGCACTTTCCAAACGTACATAACCATGCGGATACGTTTTGGCTGTGCCACAGTATGCAACAATGAACTCTACTGCCTGTGGGTAACTTAAAGCCCATTGAAAGGCTTGCTGAGCACCCATAGAATATCCAATCACAGCTTTGAGTTGAGTTAATTCAAATTGCTTTGTTATTAATTCATAAGTAGCTTTTACATTATCTCTAATAGAAGTTATGGGGAAAAGCGGACCGTTAAATGGCGGCGGCGTATTGCTTGGGGACGAAGAATGTCCATTGGCAAAAAGCTCTGAGAGAATCAAAAAATATTTTGTTGTATCCAATGCTTTTCCAGTTCCTATCAAAAAGTTGTAGCCATTATAATCTGAACTGTACCATGATGGAAGTAAAATAGCATTGCTTTTGTCTCTATTTAAAGAACCATAAGTTACGTACTTAATAAATGCTTTGGGAAGCACAACACCATTTTCTAAGCGAAAGTCCCCTAACTGAAATGTTTTTTCTTTTAAATCATTTGGTGAAGTCTGGCTATAAATGTTTATTCCTGCACAAACAAGTAATAAAAAAACAAATATTGATTTCATTTTCATTATTTAAGGTTAATTGGTTCTCCAGTATAAGTCGTCCGAAATAACGCACAACGCGGCGATTTGCGAAGTCCACTGCGAAAGCAGACAGCAGATCCCGAATTTATTCGGGAGATGCAAAGTATGCGAAGCAGTGGGCTTTGAAAAAAGTACGTTGATAGTGAAGTTATTGATATTTCGTAAATCGCATGATAGCCGCAGCCCTTCTTTTTTCAAAGCCAATGTTATGTGTTCGCCCTTCGTCTCGGTCTTCAAATATTTAGTCTGTGTCCACCGTGGCAGGGTGTGTCCCGGAAGCGTTGGCACAAGGCAGGCTCTTTTGCAAGGTTAGGTTTTGTGTGTCGACTTTGTGTGCCTTGCAAATGTGCCTGACTTGGTGTGCTGGCATAGCGCTCTTCGGCTAAAACTAATTATCCTTTATTTTTCACCGACCTGTCAAGTTCTGATGGAAGTCAGAATACCTTGCTCCTTGTATAGTAATTTTCGATGCTGCTTCTTCTAACTCACGAAGGCCATTAGCCGAAAGCTGAACATCAATTGCTCCAAGATTTTCTTCCAGCCTGCTCAACTTTGTTGTACCTGGTATCGGAACGATCCATGGTTTTTGTGCAAGCAACCATGCCAAGGCTATTTGTGCAGGAGTTGCATTTTTTTCTTTCGCAACTCTATTCAACAAATCAACCAAAGCCAGATTTGCCTTGCGATTTTCAGGACTGAAACGTGGAACTGTATTGCGAAAATCAGAATCATCCAACTTCGTGTTTTCATCAATTTTTCCTGTAAGAAACCCTTTACCTAAAGGGCTAAAAGGAACAAACCCAATTCCTGATTCTTCTAATGTTGGAATAATTTCTTTCTCTGGTTCTTTTGTCCATAATGAATATTCACTTTGCAGTGCTGCAACCGGATGCACAGCATGTGCTTTGCGAATGGTTTGTGCGCCGGCTTCTGATAATCCCCAATATTTTACCTTTCCTTGTTGGATTAATTCTTTTACTGCACCTGCTACATCTTCGATTGGCACATTTGGATCAACACGATGTTGGTAATATAAATCGATGACTTCAACTCTCAATCTTTTCAGGGAACCTTCAACCACTTTCTTTATGTGCTCTGGTCGGCTATTTAATGCGTTCCATCTTGCATTGGCTTCATTTTCATTTGCAGGTGCCCAACCAAATTTGGTTGCAATTACCACTTCATTTCTAAAAGGTTGTAATGCCTCACCAACCAATTCTTCATTCACTAAAGGACCATATACTTCTGCCGTATCAAAAAAATTTACCCCACGTTCAACTGCTGCATGAATGAGCTTAATCATTTCTTGTTTGTCTTTTGCTTCACCATAAGACCAACTCATTCCCATACAACCAAGACCGAGTGCAGACACTTCAAGTCCGGTATTTCCTAATTTTCTTTTTTGTAATGTTTTCATTTTAAAAAATTTTCTCTGATAAATAATGTTGCTGTATCAATGAACATCCGCTTCAACTTTTGCATCTTTAATTGCATAAATAGCATTAGCTATTCTTGGAAACCCGATATATGGATACAATTGAACCAAAGCAGAAAGAAGTGTTTCTTTATCATTGCCAACTTTCATATTCCCAATTGCATGTGAACCCATCTGTTTATCAGCTCCGCCCAATGTAGTTAATGCGCAAAATATCATTAGTTCTCTTGTTTTAAGATCGAGACCATTCCTTGTATAAAAGTCACCAAAACATGATTCGGTTAATATCTTTGGAATTGCTTCGGCAAATTCGCCCGGCAAATCTTTCATGTTTTGTTTCATTCCTTCTCCATAAATCGGAGTTTGAATTGCTTTCCCCTTATCAAATCTTTCACTATCAGCTATCGTTGCTTCGTTTTCCAAAGGCAGTTTTATTCCCCTGTCTTTGAAAACTGTGTTGATGGTATCTAAAGCGTTCAACACTTTGGGATAACCAATAAATGGTGCTAATTGATAGATCACCTCCCTAATCTCAATTGGTTTTACTCCAATGTTTAAAGCGGCATTTGTATGTGCTCTTAATTGCGGTAGCGTTTGATTGGTGGCAAGCGCTGTAATTGTGATCAGTTCACGGGTTGTGTCACTTAAATTTCCGATGTAAAAAACTTCTCCAAAAATAAAACGCTGCAAAATGGTCATTAGTTCAGGATCATCGGAACCCGATACAGACTGAATTTGTTTGAAAAGCTTTTCATACGTTTCTTTCGATCTTTCTATTCTGTTCATGGTATCTTTTTTTGGTGATTGTACAATTGGATTTTGTGCAATTAAGTGCGACATTGAAAAGCCAATTAGTGAAAGTGTTAAGAACAAATGTTTCATTGTATTGATATTATTTTAGAATTATTTTTATTGTAGCGTCATGGGCATGATTACTAATCATCGGAGATAAATAAGGACTGCAACTGTATTTCTTTTTATACACTTTATGAATAGCGTTGTTTATATCTTCATTCGTTGGTTCAAATGTTACTTCTTTTATCATGCCTGCTGCATGTATCTACCGGTACTTTTTTAGTGCGATGTATCTGAAGCAAGAAAGCCTTCGGCAATCATCCAGCTTTTAAATAAATCTTTCCAAATGTCTGTTAGCAAGTTTTGCTTTTTTGTGCCAAAACCGTGGTTACCGTTAGCAAAAATGTGCAGCTCTACAGAACTTCCAAGCTTATGCCAGTCCTCGTACAGCCTTGCTGACGAAATGGGTGCTACATTTTTATCATTATCAGCTATAGCAATAAACATTGGTGGCAGATCATTTGGATAAGGGGATATTATTCTATACCCAGCATAGATAGCTCCAACAAAATCAGGGCGGCTTAACGAATCATGTTGAAGGGCTGCATTTACGGAAATACCGCCGCCTGCTGAAAAACCCATGATGCCAATTTTATTTGGATCAACTTCAAGTTCTTTAGCATATTGACGAACAAAACGAATTGCTTGGCGACCATCTTCCTCACCCCAAAGCCTCGCTTCCTCTATTTTTGGGTGGCTCATTGGGGGATAGGTTTCTGATTGACTTACTTTTGGTAATGCACTAAATAATTTTGATTGAAACGCGGGTAAGTCCTCGTCTTTTTCCGGCATGTGACCTACCCTGTATTTCAAAACAAATGCAGTTATGCCTTGCTCTGTGAGCCATCTTGCCATGTCATAACCTTCCTTATTCATCATCAGCACATAAAAAGCACCTCCTGGCAATACAATTACAGAAGTGCCATTTGCTTTACCTTTTTCTGGTCTGAATACCGTTACTGTTGGCAAGACAACATTTCTAACCATTTTACCATCGTCAATAGGAGTGCTTTGTTCATGCCATGTCCATGTTTTAGACAGTTCGGGAATACCGGAATCAGGATAGATAGCATAAATTCCTGCTGCGTCAGATGGTCGCTCAATAAAAGCAGGCAATTCATCATTTGATAAATGATTACTGATATCACCTTGTGGTAAACCAGCCTTACTCATTACAATCATTGTTATGAACAGAAGTATTTTTTTCATATGCATATTTTATTAAACTGCAGAAAGGCAAAAAAAGTTACTGCAGTTGATGATTCAATTTATTTCTTCAACCGCTTTAGTTGATAAGGCTGCCCCGGCGCTAAAACAATAATGCGTTCAGGGTTAACGACCAATTTTTTTAGGTGTTCCGGGTCACCATTAAACGGTGAAAAATCAGGCGCATCCACAAAGCCCCAATGACCAAGTATCAGAGGTGTATTAGGATAAGCGTTTGCTATTTTTACTGCTCCTTCCAAGCCTGAATGAAAAGCAGCATCTTCTGAATAATCAAAAAGTATAGCGTCAGGTGTGGGCATGTGCAGTTGTTCCTGCATAAAGCGAGAATCGCCAGGTGCCCAGATAGAACCGTCAGGTGTATTGAACCAAAAGCCGCAAGCATCGCCGGGCTCAAAATAACGTTGCCCCGGCTTAGGAAAATTATTTTGCCATGCATGATCTGCAAGGGTTAGTCTAACAGATATTTTACCAACATGAAATGTGTCGCCAATATAGTGACCATAAGAATGTAATCCATCGTTTTTCATCAACGAATCTACATAGACGGTAGAATGAAATTCTCTTGTAACGTGTGCTAAGTCCTTAAAGGTTTCCACACTGTAATGGTCGTTGTCGCTGTGCGTGGCAAATACGGCATCAAGGTGTGGAACGTTTTTTGGCTTGATGGGAAAATCCATTAACAAAGGCATATCATAACCTTCCAGTAACGGATCAATCATAAAGGTTGTAGCTCTACTGTTTACAAGAAAACCAGCCATGCCTAACCAGCGAATTGTAGTGATGTTGGAAGATGTAAATGCTTCTTTTCCAAACATTTTTGTTGGTGGCGCTTTTGCCTGATATTTCCCGGGTGTTCCAGTACTATCATTAGTAGATTGAGCTTGCAATCCAATGGCAAAAATTAAGAAGGCAAATAATGACAGGAAGTATTGCTTTTTTTTCATCTTTTATATTTGTTTTGTGCTGCCAGCATTGCTAAATGGAGTGGCAGATATCATGATGGTTTGAAATGACAAAGTTCTATATCACTTTACACCTGCTTATTATATCTATTCCTGTTTTACTTACCATTATTCCCGAGTAGCGGTTTAGACGCAGGTAGCATAGCATACTTGTATTAATTTTACTATTTTATAATGATAGTTCATGGAAAAAATTGGTAAAATAGAAACGGTAACCCAATTCAATAAAGAGAGAGCGCAAAAAACGTTGCATCCCTTGGTAAGCATTCTTGACCAGTCTTTCTCTTCACCGGTTCATGAGGCTCGCAACCTATCTGAAGTATATATCATTTTCTTGAAAGATTCTAAATGTGAAGAACTAAAGTATGGACGTAATCATTATGATTATGAGGAAGGCACGCTTTTATTTATTGCTCCAGGGCAGGTGTTTGGTTTTGAAGGTAATGGAAGAATGTTGCAGCCATCGGGATGGGCACTATGTTTTCATCCCGATTTACTCAGGGGAACACATTTGGGAAAGCATATAAATGAATATAGTTTCTTTTCTTATGATTCTAATGAAGCACTGCATGTGTCAGATGCAGAAAGAGAGATTGTACTGGAATGCTTTAAGAAAATACAATATGAGCTGGCACACGCTATTGACAAATACAGCAGGACTTTAATTGTAAGTAATATTGAATTATTCCTTAACTACTGCATACGATTTTATAACCGCCAGTTTTTAACAAGAGAGCACATAAACAAAGATATACTAACAGGATTTGAAAGCTTATTGAATGATTATTTCCAGTCGGATAAGCCACAAACTTTGGGGTTGCCCTCAGTTACATATTGTGCTGCACAACTCAATTTATCTCCAAAGTATTTTGGTGATCTGATAAAGAAGGAATCAGGAAAAACGGCACAGGAGCTTATACAATTAAAATTAATTGAAGCTGCGAAGGAGAAAATATTTGACACAACGAAATCTATAAGTGAAGTTTCTTATGAACTTGGATATAAATATCCTGCACACTTTACACGGTTTTTTAAGCAACAAGTTGGAAGCACACCAAAAGAATATCGAATGCTTAATTGAATTTCGTCAGCCGGGGTGTGTGGGGCAGCGTCGGTAAGGTCATGGTAATTATCAAACTGGAACGCTGTATCCAAATAGGGTGACATACAACGGGCAGGTATTGCCGATGTTGGGGAATTAGAAATTCGTCCGCCCGGAACTGTCGCCTGGCTTTTTGATAAAGTTAAATATTAAGAACTAAAGCTGGGGAGAATTCCGTAAGCCCGATATGAAGCTCAACAGCTTTACAAATGCTGAAACACGGCTTCCGTCTGCCCCCATTTTGCCAAACCCGATGTTACAGGCAGGCGTTCTCACTTGTCCTTAGCTAACTTGTTTGAATGTTTCAAGTTCTTTGTAAAACGCAATTGCTTTTATAATAGATTTTCCGCCTGAGCCTTCAATTAAAGTTTTTACCCACTTTTTATTTGCGTTCTCCATTGTCTGATTTTTGTATAGCCAATAAGCCAAAAATGTAAATGAAGCAGTCAGTAAAAATTGGAAGATAATGTAACCCCAACTTACAGAATGTGGGAACCATTTGTCGCTCAAATAAAATGTTGTCCAAAAGGGGAACTGCAAAACCATAAAACGACTATGTCGTAAGATAGATAATTGTAGTTTGGCTAATTTTTGCTGTATCTCTGTAATACTTCCGTTATAATCAATGTTATTTGTCCAAACCAAATGTTTAATGTAGTCGTATAGTGCTTTGACATTGATTAGAAATATAGCACCCATAGAAATGATAAAATAATTTGCTGCGGAAGAATAATTTGATATTGCATAGAACAGAATAATACCCAATAAGATCAAATAAATAATCGCTGCTATAATCCCTCTTGCTTTAAATCGTGTTAAGGATTGTAATGCTGTTTCAGCTTTTTGAGTAATTATTTCTTTAAGAAGCTGCTTGTTAATTGCCAATGATTGGTCAATTTTTTCGTACTGCTCTTTCCATAAAAGAACAAAATTTGTTTCTTCCATAATAATTATATTGTTACTTGTAAAAATTTATGTTTTAAAATTGTTTTTATTCTCCCTACTTTGGTTGCTACGTTTGTTTCAGTAATGCCAATGATTTCTGCCATCTCTTTATGGCTTTTTTCTTCCAGGTAAAGTAACATTAAGGCTTTGTCTAACTCTTTTAATTCAGAAATAAATTGGTTTAAAAACAAGGTACTTTGTTCTATTAGTTTGTTATTCTCAAAATCACCTATGTTGAATAAGCTCTCAGAAAACGGGGAAGTAATCTTTTTTCTCAATTTTTCTTTTCGATAAAATGAAATAGCTGCATTCAAAGCAATTCGGTAAATCCAAGTCGAGTGCTTAAATTCTTCATTATAACTGTCGAATGATTTCCATAATTTCAGAATAATATCCTGTACAAGGTCTTTTCTATCTTCGGTGTCTTTACAATATAAGTTGGCAACTTTGTAAATGATGCCTTTATTAGTTTCAATTACTGAAAGAAAAAAGTCTGATTTATCAATTATAGTCATTCTCTCTTATTATTGCATTTACCATTTTGTTTGTTGTTTCTTAATTATACGCACAACAAGCTAAAATATCACAGTTAGAGTGCAATTATTTTTTTGAGAAAATCAGTTTGGTGAATTATCTGTCTTAGGTTTGCCTGAAGTTGATTGAAGGGTTGCTATACGCTTGCCAGTAACGCGGCGATTTGCGAAGTCCACTGCGGAAGCAGACAGCAGATCCCGAATTTATTCGGGAGATGCAAAGTATGCGAAGCAGTGGGCTCTGAAAAAAGAAACGTTGATAGTGAAGTTATTGATATTTCGTAAATCGCATGATAGCCGCAGCCCTTCTTTTTTCAAAGCAAACCGCCTGTTGGCAGCATGGCATTCTTGTCTGTCGTCACTGAGTAGTCGTCTTCTTCTTCATAATAAAAATAATTCCATAAGTCCCACCTGTGCCTTGATAAGAAAAGCTATAATCTCTTGACTCAACGAGTTCATATTGTTTGTCTGCCATGTGATTTAATACTGCTGCATAGGATTTTTTGTTTGTCAAAATTTCAGAATATTCTTTTCCTGCTGTCACTTGTTCGGGTGTGTCACCTAAATCAACGTCAACTTTGAGCTTTTTGCCAAATCCTTTTCCTTCAATAGTTATATAAGCGTAGGTGTAGTTCTCTGATTGTTTTTGATAAGCAGTGTCTTTAATACTTTGTCCAGTCGCTGTATGAAAAACAACAACGATAAAAGTCAGAGTTAAAAGCAATCTCATGTCAATAGTTTTTTGGGATTATATTATTGATTATCGTCTGCTGGAAACCAATCAATGACAGTTCCGTCACAGTCCGGTGCGTTGGGACAGCAAATGAATTCGTCATCACTTTGGTCTTTAAACACTTTATATTGTCCAACATAGAAAACAGTGTCGCAGTGAATGCAACGCTTTTTATCAGTTACTTCTGGTGTTTCCTCAAAGGGATAGTGTTCGTTAAGATACTTTTGCTTATCGTCAATTACTATTTCTTTCATGCTTTCAGTTTAGTATGTGTCGTTATAAACGCCGTCTCCAATATGCTTGCTGCTAACGCGGCGATTTGCGAAGTCCACTGCGAAAGCAGACAGCAGATCCCGAATTTATTCGGGAGATGCAAAGTATGCGAAGCAGTGGGCTTTGAAAAAAGAAACGTTGATAGTGAAGTTATTGATATTTCGTAAATCGCATGATAGCCGCAGCCCTTCTTTTTTCAAAGCAAATCGCCGCGATAGACCGCAAAGCAAAGGCAAAGGACACAGGAGTTTTGAATGAAGCGAAGCGTAATGAAAAACGGGTGGACTTTGACTCAAAGGGTTGCGGTCTATCGGCCACGTATTGGCGATGGTGGGAAATTTGAAAAATGTCAGCTCAACATTTGCATAAGTGCCCAATAGAATTATAAATGTTGAGTTTACAACTGTCAGCCCCACTATTGCCAATATGATGTTAGCGGTTCGTTGTTTTTCTATCGTTATTTTCCAACTTTGTCAATTGGTCTAAAACGCAAAGCACTCCAAGTGTCGTCAATAGAAATTGCAGTAACGGTAGTAATGCCATACTCTTCGCCTGTGATACGAATGGTGTCTCGATTAATGTCTGTTTTTATTTTTGAAGTTCCCTTAGGATAAGCAAACCACAAAACACTGTCTGGTTCTATGTTTTTCAATCCCTTTTTTAGAAAGTCCAAATATTCTTTTTTGTCATTGACAAAAACCAATGTGTTTGTGCTTTTTAGTTTGTCCAGTTTATTTTTGAAACCAAGTTTAATAAACTCCTTTTCTATTTCCGTTGGTGCGTTTAGAACAACCCCGTTGTCCTTGAACTTAAATTTTCTAATGATGTCCCGCATTATTTGTTTTTTCGTTTTTTATAAAAAAGTCCACCCAAAATCGCTGTTGGTGCAAAGATAAAAATTGCAAGAAGTTGTGTCCAATGATTGCCTTCTGATTTAAATAGTGAAAATGTAGCAAAACCCATAATAATAAAAGCAAGTACATAATTTATTTTCAGGTCTGATGTCTTTGCAATGAGTTGCGTAACAAGTCCTGCAACAAATGAAAAAACTCCTCCATAAATTATTGTCAAAATTATAAAAGAAGTCGTTGGGTCGGAATGAGGGTCTTGTCCTGTAACTTTAAAAAGTGCAAGTGATGTCGCAACGAAAATTGCGTAACCCACGATGATGCTTAAAACTTTTCTTGTCATATTTTGTCGTCTGTTTGTTGCTTATGGTCTGTCTGTACAATTACCGCTAACGCGGCGATTTGCGAAGTCCACTGCGGAAGCAGACGGCAGATCCCGAATTTATTCGGGAGATGCAAAGTATGCGAAGCAGTGGGCTTTGAAAAAAGAAACGTTGATAGTGAAGTTATTGATATTTTGTAAATCGCATGATAGCCGCAGCCCTGCTTTTTTCAAAGCAAATCGCTGCGATAGACCGCAAAGCAAAGGCAAAGGACACAGGAGTTTTGAATGAAGCGAAGCGTAATGAAAAACGGGTGGACTTTGACTCAAAGGGTTGCGGTCTATCGTCCACGCATTTATGCTGCGGGGAGATAGATATCGGTCGCCCGTGGCGACCGGAGTTGATTAAAGCCGAATATTGCTGAAGTCATGCTCAAAGCCAAATAGAATTACGTCGCCCCAGAGCTAAAGCTGAACAGATTTAATACAGTTGAAACACGGCTTACAGCCCGATAGTACCGGCAGTATGGGTCGCGCTATAGAATGTGACTGGTACGATAGGGCGGCGCACCACGTAGCATAAATGCGCTTGTTGTGCGTTCGTTCTTTTAAATCTTCAAGCTTAGAAAAACAAATTGTCTCCAACTCAAGAGTGGGTGAAAACCATCAACTTGAGTGAATGCCTATATTATTGTTTTATTTTGTCAGTTACACATTTTGTTGCCTTTAAGGATATTGCATTGAAAGCCAATCTGTAAATCTTTCTAACCATGTATCACACGGAAGATTTTGTTTCTTCATTATAAACCCGTGCCCTCCTCTTTCGTACATATGCAATTCAACGGGTTGATTAGCCTCTAACCATTTGGAATAGATTTGAATACTGTGGGCGGCAAAACCGTATTCGTCATCACTGGCACAAGCAATAAAGATGGGTGTCCTCACAGATGGGACTTTGGAACCGATTATAGCATTGGCATAAGCATAAAGAACTGCCACAAAATTTGGGCAGCTCTCTTCCAAAGCATTGTAAGTGACTGACATCGCAATAGTTCCTCCGGCAGAAGAGCCCATGAAGCCTATTTTGTCAGAATCAATTTTGTATTCTGCTGCATGTAGGCGGACATACTTAATAGCCGTTAATGCATCCTGAAGTGCGAGTTTTATTACAGGTGCACTCACCGAATCTAGCATTTTGAAATTCTTCGTTTCCATCATTTTGTTATAGTACGGATGAACGGGGTCTTCGTGCACCAACCGATATTTTAAAACGAAGGCAGTTATTCCTTTTTCATTTAATTTCTTTGCGACGGCAGTCCCTTCAAGCTCATAAACAAGGTAATGAAAACCGCCGCCCGGTGCGATGATAACAGCAATACCATTTGGGTTTGAAGGAACAAAAGCCGTTAAAGTCGGATCCGTTACATCTCTTAGATAACCTCCCTAAATTTTGCTCTTTCCAAGTCCAGTTTTCAGAACCGGGAGCTTTTCCAGAATACAGTCGAATAACTTGTTGTGCTTGCACCTGTGCAAGTCCGATGAGAAAGACAAGAACTATTAATATAAAAAACTTATTCTTCATGTAAGGTCATTTTTGAATGACGCACAACGCGGCGATTTGCGAAGTCCACTGCGGAAGCAGACAGCAGATCCCGAATTTATTCGGGAGATGCAAAGTATGCGAAGCAGTGGGCTTTGAAAAAAGAAACGTTGATAGTGAAGTTATTGATATTTCGTAAATCGCATGATAGCCGCAGCCCTTCTTTTTTCAAAGCAAATCGCCGCGATAGACCGCAAAGCAAAGGCAAAGGACACAGGAGTTTTGAATGAAGCGAAGCGTAATGAAAAACGGGTGGACTTTGACTCAAAGGGTTGCGGTCTATCGTTCACAGCTTTGCGTTCGGCAGGGCATTTGAAAAATGTCCTGCCCGGAACTGAAGCTGAATAAAGTTATGACCCGTCCTAAAAAAAGTTGACTGGGTTGGTTAATAATCCTGTTATTGGTTTACTAAGATAATTCATCCTGAAATAGGTTGAGTTGAAAAAGGATTAATGATGCGTTGCCAAAAAATATTTTCGTGCCCTTCATAGCTAAGAAAATATTTTTTGTGCGATGGCCCCTTGTTAATTTTCTGCATTGGTTGATTGTCTTTTTGTTCGTTTGTAATAATAGTTACGCCAGGTTTTCTTTTGCATTCCGTATTGCTTGTGTACTTCTTCAGGCACTTGCCAGTTGAGGCTTGCATGTCGTCTGCGGTAATTGTAAATGGTAATGCATCTTGCGATGTGTCGCGATGCTTCAATAGGGTCTTCGTAGTAGTTGCTGATCAATTCTGTTTTCAATATTCCGTTTACCCGTTCTGCAATGGCATTTTCATAGGGATCGCCATGCTCTGTCATACTTATAGTGCAGTTGTTTTGTCGTAGCAGATTAGTGTATTCAACGCTACAGTATTGTATACCGCGATCACTGTGATGCATCACTATAGCATCTGCAGGCTTTTGTGCAAGAGCCTTCTTTAATGCCATCACTCCGCTGCTTACTTTCATATCATCACTGAGATGAAAACCTACGATTTTTCTTGAGTAAGCATCAGTTATTAAGAACAGGTATGCATGACGGTGTTTGGTAGGTATATAAGTAATATCAGCTACCCACAGCTCATGTGCTTTGAGTGGCGTAAAATCCTTAGCCAGGTTGGGATAGCGGCGAAAGTGATGTTTGCTCATGGTGGTGTATACATTGCGTTTTAGCTTTCTCACCAGCAGTTTGTTTGTTCTCAGTAAATCAAAAAATGCATCTCTTCCCATTTTAATTGCGTGTTGTAAAAAGAAAGGATTCAATTCTATAAAAAGTTTGCGACCACCACAGCGTGGCTGTAGTTTTCTTACCCGGTGTATTTGTTCCAGTATCATGCCTTCCTGCAAATGCATCCGAAGCATTTTGTTTTGATGTTTATGATACGCTTGTGGCGTATAGCCCAACAGCCGGCAGATAGTTTGTAAACTCGCCCAACTATTTGCCTTCTTTACTTCGTGGACCGTGGGCTTCCAGATTTTTTTCTGATAGAGATGTTGAGTTTTTCTTCAGCAATGTTTATCATGGTATCCAGCGAATCGGCTCGCAATTTTTCCCATTGTAGTTGTTTCTCCAATGCCGCAATTTTCTTTTGGAGATCTTCTGCGTCCGGTGATTTTTTGGGGAGTCTTTTTTTCTTGGGATCATCCATATCCCGAAGATAATGGCTTTGTTGTTTGGCGGTGCGTTCAAGTCCATGAATGCCCTGGTAAATCTGTACCCATTTGCAAATGGTGGTGCGGCTGATGCCATACTTCTGCTGAAGTTTTCTGTACCCGCAGCCTTGCTCCAGGTACTCTAAAATAATTTGTTCTTTGATGTCCATTTTAAGTTGATTTTTAGTCAACCTATTTCAGGACGAGACATTACTGAAGTTGAGAACATATTCTGTTGATGAGTTGCGCCGGGTCGAGACCGAACCGCAGCTGATAGTAGTGCAAAAGCTTGGCTCGACCCCGTCAGCCCTGCTGACGCAAAACTGCCTGTTGGCTGCTGTGTTTTGAAAAGGTTAATATGTTTATTTTATGTCAGGCAATCTTGTTATGTCCTCTATATGGATCAGTGTCAATTTCCAATCTCCACTTTCTTGTTTTGTCCATACCAGATTGTAATTGCCTCTTTCTTTTAAAACAGGTCCGCCTGGCGGTGTCAAGTCTAACGTGTATGTCCCACCGTCATAGGCTATTTTGGTGTCACTGTCCTTAATTATTGATGAAGTCTTAATGTTGCTAAGAACTTTTACTCCGCCACTTATCCAATTGTTTGCAATAGCTGAATGTCCATTATGAATTAATGAGTCGTTCATGACTATGGCATTGTCTGCCATTGTTTTCATAATTGCTGCTGAGTCTTTGTTATTCCAGCCTGCAAGAAAAGTTGCTGTCAATGAGTCAACATTTACAGGAGTTGTGGAAAGTTTTTTCTCTGTTGTCTGATTGCAACTTATTACTGTTGCCAATGCTAATAAAAGCGTCAATTGTTTCATTATGTTAGATTTGGTTTTCGAATTTGACAAGAGGTTGTGTGAACATAGCAGCCAACGCGGCGATTTGCGAAGTCCACTGCGGAAGCAGACAGCAGATCCCGAATTTATTCGGGAGATGCAAAGTATGCGAAGCAGTGGGCTTTGAAAAAAGAAACGTTGATAGTGAAGTTATTGATATTTCGTAAATCGCATGATAGCCGCAGCCCTTCTTTTTTCAAAGCAAATCGCCGCGATAGACCGCAAAGCAAAGGCAAAGGACACAAGAGTTTTGAATGAAGCGAAGCGTAATGAAAAACGGGTGGACTTTGACTCAAAGGGTTGCGGTCTATCGTCAACGCATTGCCGAAGTGCCGGAATTAGAATTCCTGTCGCTCGGCCGCAGTGATAAAGTTAAATAGAATTACAAAAGCTGAATTAAATTCTGTCGCCGGCATTTTGGCAATGCAATGTTGGCAGCCGTTCATCGATTCATTGTGGTTGCTCATGTGTCATGCAATGAATACCTCCTCCTCCTCTGTTAATGCCAAGTGTAAAGATTTGAACAATTTTTTTCTGCGGGAAAAGCTTACTAAATAAATTTTTCGCCTCCTGATCTTTTTTGAATTGTGACTCATGCATGCCGGGTTTCCAATATTTTGGAATTAGCACTACGTTATTGCTCACAAAAAAATTCAAATAGCTGGCAGCAGGAATTCGGTATATACTATCACCGACCGAAAAACCAAACTGTTTAACGTTGCGAACTGTATTGCTGTCTAAAACCTGAGTAAACTTTAGTTGCTCAATCTCCGGCATTGGAACACGACGAATAATCAATACTCTGCCGTCGGATGTTGTGGCGTTCGTCAAAATTCTATAATTCTCCTCGAGCATGAGGTAATTTATACTATCCACGGGGCTATTAAATCTATCTGATTTAGAAATATAGGGAAGTACTACTGTGGTTTCATTTACAAAACGACATATTTCGTCAATATGCATATTGGCCCCGCCCCCAAAGTAATTTTTAAAAAATGGAGCATAATTCTTAAATGTCTTGTCCTCAATTAATCCATCTTTTAGCCAAATGATTTTCTTCGCACCAACCGTTCGCCTCAGTTCTACTTCAATTTCAGCTATTGATTTCGTCGGATTTCTTTGAAGTGCCATTTCTTTAATGAGTAGAAATGTTCCCTTACCGTTGGTTTCAAGCCCCCCTCCTTCAAACACTAAATCACTTTTTATTGTAGGCAGTTGCAACTGCACCGCAAGGCGTTCATCGTACTCACCTATTTTCCGAATTTCGTCGGGCATTTGCCGGCCGGCAAGATCAGGAAACACTCCATACATCGAGTAGTTGAAACAGACAATCTTTAGTCGTTCGTTGTCCTTTACAAAATAGACTGGATCTCTCGTCCAAAAATCGGCGAAGGGATCAGTTACAAATTCAATTTTCGAAGTATCTATCTTATACTTACTTAAAGTTTGTCTTACCGTGCTTGCAATTGAATCATCGTAGATATTTAATGTTATTCGTGTGGTTGGCTGAAGGGCTTCCACAACTCTACAGAGAACAGAATCCCTGCGCATGTTGCCGAACCAGGCGATATGAACTTTTTCCTGTTTCTCCCATTCTGCCGGTACCCGCAATGATTGGGAATGCAAACTCCCCATTATGTTCAGTAGAGCTATTAAAAAAAGGAAATGCTTCATGGAAATTTTGTTGAATGCCTGCCAACGTTAAAGCATTGGCGATGTGGCGGTATTCTGTGTTCCGTCTGCCCGGTGCCGCTGCTGATTAAAGATACAAAAGCTCATTGTTTATTCTGTTGCCTGGCGTTATTCGTCTGCCGAAACTGATGCTGAATAGCGAACAAAAAGTTGAGAATATATTCGTCACTCCGCCATATTGCCAAGCCCCTATGTAATAAAAAAGGCGTTTAGAGAGAAGTAGTCCAAAACAATTTTGGCTACAAAATATTATTGATAAATATTAAAACTCCAAACGCCATGACTAAAATTACAGCAACTTTCGAAAACCAAACGGTGTATGTTGGATTAGACATTCACAAGCGCAGCTGGAATGCCGCCATTTATCTGGATGATCAATACCTGCGCAACATTCATCAGCCACCCGGGCCGCAGGCACTTTATCAATATCTGCGACACAATTATCCTGGTTCAAAATATGTTTGTGCTTATGAGTGCGGAAAATTTGGTTATTGGATACAGCGGCAGTTTATTCAACCGGGAGTAGAATGTTTAGTACTTAATCCGGCAGATATCCCGAGTTCACAAAAAGACGAAGTGTATAAAAATGATTATCGTGATGCAAGAGGTATCGGCCTGGCATTAAGCAGCGGTCAATTAAAAAGTATTTACGTGCCTTACGAAGAACAGGAAGCTGACCGGCATTTGGTAAGACAGCGGAAAAAGATCTGGAGTGACCTGGTACGCTGCAAAAATCGCATCAAAGGTTTTTTAGATTACAAAGGCATAGAAGTTCCCACGCAGTATGATAATGCCAACTGGAGCCACAACTTCATCAACTGGCTGAAGCAACTGGAATTTGAACACTACAGCAATCGAATTACTTTAAATTACCTGGTTACAGAAATGGAGTTGTTACGCAAAGAACTTTTAAACATTGGCAACGCGGTAAGAAAACTGATGCGCAGCAAAAAATATAACAAGTTGTATTATTTGTTAAGAACTGTAACCGGCATTGGTCCGTTAACAGCAGCTGCGCTGATCACAGAGATCGGAGATATGAAGCGATTCAAAGATTTTTATCACTTAAATAGTTTTATAGGATTGCTGCCAATGGAGCACAGCAGTGGAGAAAGAGAATTGAGAGGAAGGATAACAGTAAGAAAACACCGGCAGCTCAGAAGTGACCTGATTGAATGTGCCTGGACAGCCAAACGAACCGACCCGGCACTGGCACTGTATTACAGCCAGCAAATAAAAAAGGGGAAGAATGGCAAAGCAGCGATAGTGAAAGTGGCGAGGAAATTATTGAGCCGCATTCGTTATGTGTGGCTGAGTGGGGAACCCTACCAAACAGCCGTCGTAAAATGAACCGGCAAACAATTTTTAAAAATAAATTCATTACCTGGATAAATTAAATAGCAACCGGACTACAAAACATTCGGTGTCATCGCCACATAATCAAACAGCGGGCTGTTGACTACGCAAAGGCTGTAGCCGGTTGTTTTTCCCGATAGATCGGGGAGCTGTTATTTATTTAATCACAGGAGCTTGTAGTCCCGACATGTAGGGATCTACTCATAGGATGCTGGTAATGGATAATAAAAAAAGAAAAATAATTAAATTCGCTATGCACAAAAAATCTGGCGAAGGCAGGAGGTAAATAAAGATCTAAGACTTTGCTTATCTCTTGCTTTCAAAAGAAAAAAAGAAATAAAATATTATTTCTCTCTAAAGGCTTATATACATAGGATGCAATGTTAGCGGCTGTTTTCAAATAGATTATTTTGTCTTTGGCATAAGCGAGTTGAAGTGCAACGTGAAATTAAAGTTGCTCTAGTTCGCCTGGTTTTCGCCAATCGAGTTCGATTTCTTCTTAATGAAATTGTCCAAAGCAGTTTGAAAAAAATTTAAGTCTCTCAGCAATGCAGATTTATTAAAGAAAAGTACGGGATATAGAAAACAGTACAAAAATCTGAGGGTAAAATAAATATGACAAGTAACATTTGTCCCAGTAGGAACTGGGTCAAATTCAAAGTGCCATATTGCTTTTTTGAACATTTTAGATTTGGTTAATAATATTTTCACACTTCGTCCTGTTGGATCCATCTCAATTACTTCATAAGTCATTTTCATACCCGAAGGTGCAATTGTATCGAAAGTCGCGGCGCTGTCAGCAGTCATTTGTGGCTTAGATATCATTTCAGCTACGCTTCTGTCCCACTGCGCTAAACTGTCAGGGTGATAGAAGAAATCAATAACGTCTTCTAGTGTTTCCTTTACGAATATGCTTGACTTAAGATGCATCTTGTCGTTTGTTAGTCTTTAAATTCAGAAACGCTGCAGAATCAAATCGCCGCGTTACGCGGCGATTTGCGAAGTCCACTGTGAAAGCAGACAGCAGATCCCGAATTTATTCGGGAGATGCAAAGTATGCGAAGCAGTGGGCTTTGAAAAAAGAAACGTTGATAGTGAAGTTATTGATATTTCGTAAATCGCATGATAGCCGCAGCCCTTCTTTTTTCAAAGCAAACCGCCTGTTGTAGGCAGTTTATTTCTTGTCAAGCATTTCTGAAATTTGACTTGCTATTCCTGGCAACGCTCTGAAAATTTTTTCGTCAGATTTATTGGCTACCAGTATTATCCCACTGTTTAGATGAGGGTAAATAACCAGATAACTATTAAACCCATTTGTTCCTCCGTCTGCCCATATTTGAGAATAGTTTGCTTCAGGTTGGTACTTAAACCAATTCAATGCACTACTATAAATATTAGGGTCTGCAACTCCGTCTGATTGCATTGGTACTATTTTCCCTGTGGAAGCATTTATGTCAGCCGTTTTCTTCAAACAAAGAACTGATGCTGGATTTTTATTATTTAGCATTAACTGTATATACTTAACCATATCACTTGTACTGCTTCCTAAACCTCCTGCATATTTAAAGTAAGGCAAACTATATTCATAAATTGCTTTATTGCCATTAGCCGCATAACCTATTGCAACTCCTTTCATTTTAGAAGATGTGATGAAAGAGGTATTTTCCATTTTTTGAGGTCCGGTAATATATCTCTTTATTAATTTGTCCATTGGCATTTTATAAACATCTTCCAAAATATAGGCTAGTAGTTGTGCTCCAGCGTTGGAATGGTATCTTTTTGCCCCGGGTATTGTGTCTAATTTTACTTTATGCAGAGCAGCGAAGAAATCCTTTTTGGATAAATTCTCATAATACTTAATTTTTATTGCCAATGCTGAATCGGATGACATTCCTTTCATTTCGGCTGGCAATTCAGGCAGCCAGTCCGGTAATAACGAAGTAGTATTTGCAAGATGGACTAACTTTATAAATTGTCCGTTAAATTCAAGGTTTGGGTAACTTCCCTTTAAATACTTGCGAATGTCATCATCTAATTTCACCCGTCCTTCAATAACAGCGTTTGCTAAAATATAGCTCTCAAATGTTTTTGTAATAGAACCTATTTCGTAAATAGTATTCTGAGACGGTTTAATTGATTGGTCAACCTGTGTAGTACCATAATTAAAAAAGCGTGACTTCCCGTTTTCGTAAATTCCTACAGAAAATCCAACCGCCTTTTTTTCTTCAAGCAACTTTTGTCCAAGATCATTAATAAGTGAATTTAAACTGTCTGTTTTTGTCTGTCCTATAACAATGTTTGCCCAAAGAATTAATAAAAATGTAATTAAATGCTTAATCTTATTTGTCATTCTGTTTGAAATTGGAGTTCTGTTAAATTGCCTATAACGCGGCGATTTGCGAAGTCCACTGCGGAAGCAGACAGCAGATCCCGAATTTATTCGGGAGATGCAAAGTATGCGAAGCAGTGGGCTTTGAAAAAAGAAACGTTGATAGTGAAGTTATTGATATTTCGTAAATCGCATGATAGCCGCAGCCCTTCTTTTTTCAAAGCAAATCGCCGCGATAGACCGCAAAGCAAAGGCAAAGGACACAAGAGTTTTGAATGAAGCGAAGCGTAATGAAAAACGGGTGGACTTTGACTCAAAGGGTTGCGGTTTATCGTTCAAGAATTTGTGCTGTTGGGGACTTCATCTATTCGTCCTTTAGACTTGCATAATGAAATTATCAATTAAAATTTATTATTACTACTACCTTTTCTTTTTTGCTTCTTTTTTCTTTTGCTATCCACATTATATTGTTGAAAAACTAACCGGCAATGGAGGCGACTGATTTTATTCGTCAGGGTTTGCAGACCCATGGGGCAATGACAGGCCTCCATTGCTTTTATGGCGCTACGACGAAAATAGAAATCAGGGTTTGCGACCCATTAGCAAGGACTATCGCAGCGACATAGGGTTAGCTTATTTATAATTTGTAAAAGCTAAAATATGAAAAAGCAATCAGGGATTTTCTGTATTGGAGTGGATGTAAGCAAACTTACACTGGATGTTTCACTGGTATTTGCAGAAGGGCTTCTTCGTCACAGCAGGGGAAGCATAGTCGTTGCCAACACACCGGAGGGATTGAAAGAACTTAAGTGCTGGTTAAAACAACACGGAGTTGTGTTTAACGAAACAACCAAAGTAGTGATGGAAAATACCGGTATGTACCACCGGTTATTGGTGAGTGGGGTTAAAAAATGGGGGCTTCATTATTGCGTGGACAATGCAGCAAGAATTAAATGGAGCCTGGGAATTACCCGAGGCAAGGACGACAAGGTTGATTCGCAGCGAATAGCCATGTATGCAGCAAAAAACCTGCAGGAACTGCACTGGAACAATGCTTCAGAGGAGAGGTTAATGCTGTTAAAGGATTTGCTGACAACCCGTGAGACCTTGCTCCGGCAGATCCAACAGCTACGGGTTCCGTTGAATGAAAGAAAACAATACCTGGATGAAAAACTAATACAACAAATGGAGATACTGTTATCACCTGCCCTTGCAGGACTCAAAGAGTCATTAAAGAAACTGAATGCGGCTATTCAAAAAGCAATAGCATCTGATATAGAATTTTTGAGACTCTATAAACTTGCATTAAGTGTTCCGGCCATTGGTCCGCAAACTGCAGCGACACTGTTATGTGATACAAGGGCATTTACCGGGTATGAAAATACAGGTCAGCTATCCAGTTATTGCGGAGTTGTTCCGTTTGGGTACAGGTCGGGCACCAGTATACGTGGCAAAAACAAAGTACATCCTATGGCAAACAAAAATCTGAAACGGTTATTACACATGTGTGTACTAAGCGGCATCAGAAAATATCCTGAGTTCAAAGATTATTATGAACGTAAAATAGCAGAAGGCAAACACGTGATGTCGGTTATAAATGCACTAAGAAATAAACTTGTCACCAGGGTCGCTGCAGTTGTGAAAAGAGGGGAACCCTATGTAGATAAGTATGTGAGTAAAGCAATTTAGAAAAGGAAAAAATATTTGGAAGAGTCATAGAAATCGCCCCGCCATATTGCCAAGCATCGTTTGTTGTGCGTTCGTGGTTATAAGGTACAATGTGCTGACTGAATCGATACTGGTTAATAAAATTTGATTGTGTGCTACTTTTTTTAAAGGCTATTGAACATGATTAGTGATTGCAATTAGTTTTTATTCCTAAATGCATATATTATTGCAACGGTCATACCTAAAAAAAACACAGCTAAATAATAAATCATTTTTTGCTGTGAAACATCTTCTTTCGCAGGAGTCAGAAAAAATGTTGAAGCTATATTACCACTTGCATTAAATGATGCATGTAGAAGGATGGCTAAAATTAAGCAGCCTTTTGTTTTAAGGTAAACATATGTGAATACGAAACTTTTAAAAAGAGTTTCTAAAAAATACAGGAGTACTGTAAATAAGTTTATTTCAAAAAATGAAGGCAGGGTTGTGCCAGGCAAAGTAAATGAGGCAAGATGCCAAAGTGTCCAAACACATCCTATAACGAAGCTGCTGATAACCCAATTATTTTTCTTTAACAACTCTGGCAATAAGAACCCTCTCCAGCCCAATTCTTCTCCCAAGGGACCAAATGGCAAAGCAAGAAGGATAGAGACCGGAAACATATAAAGGCTTTGTGTTGTAATAGTGAAATGATTTGTATATCCTGAAAATGAAGTGCAGAGCGTTGCGGTGAACTTGATTAATACAGGCAATAACAAGACAAACAAATACCACTTTAAAGGGGACTTCCACCTAAAATATTTTTTCAGAAGATTTTTGCGTCCTGATTTTCCGTAAAGCCGTGTCATGAAAAATAAAGCAATTATTGCCGGAGCATACTGCCCGATAAGTCCGATATAAGCTAAGGGAGGAATGTTGTTATCCTTTGAATGTAAAATCATCTGAAACGAAGGATAGATAAAAGCCCAGGAAATCAGATAGGTCACCAAAATGAAAAAAATAATTGGCTTAGTAAATATTTTTTTCATCAAATAATTATTTTAGTTGTATTAAATAAAAACTAGCTCTTTTAAAAACGAGATAAGATTATTTGCATCACAAGATGAACTTTTATAAATTACAATTGGCAATTATTTTCATTTGAAGGCATAACGCACAACGTGAAGCATTGGCGATGGCAGGGGATTTGAAATACGTCTGCTGGTCCCAAGGCTGATTGAAAAACTGTAGCCGAAGTTATGTACAAAAGCTAAATTACTAACGTCACGCTGGAACTATTGCTGATAGCGAACTATAGCCGATGATTTCCACGTCGCCCCTGCTATTGCCAATGCAGATGTTAGCAGTAGCCGATGTCTTTGGATAAAATTTTAAAACTTTGAGTCACTGTACTTAGTGTCCCTTTAAAAATGATCGGACGTCAACAACTTCAGGTCTGTCTGAATTTACGGTATCTGCCTGAGTTAATAGTTGCTTGCAATAAAAAACTGTCTTTTGTTTATCGTCCAATTTTTGCGATGCTATTACTACCCCATAAAGACTGTTAAAACGATTGGGGCTTTTCTGAAGTACCATCTGATATGCATTTAAAGCATCTTCATTTTGCTTTGCTTGTAGTAACATGTCACCCAATAATTCTCTGGCAGGAAGTACTTCCCCGGGAGTTACAGGATGCTTTTCTGTACTATCTTCCATGTCAGCGGCAAGTTTCATTATATTTAAACCGTCCGTTTTGTTTCCGGATTCAAATTGTATCCAGGCCTCGCCGGCCTTTATCTGAATTTCAACTTCCTTAGATTTATAAGAATCTTTTTGCTTTACCAGTGTATCGCGAAGGCGGTTTAATTTTATCAATTCCGATTTAGCCTCATCAAAATTTCCGGTATGTACAGCACCCAGCAAACGAGTGAAATGAATAATCGCTTCCTGCCATGGAAATTGGTTCCAGGAAATATTTGCAGTTGGTATTTGCAGTGCAGCTGCCTCTTTCCATTTCTTATTTTCAAGAACACAACGTGCAGGGATAGCTGCAAAAGCATAAGCCACTTTAAAATTGGCTGGATAAACGGCAGTGATTGTCTTTAAATATCTTACCTGATCTTCAGCGAGCTTATTGTCACCTTTCTGCAGGTACGCATACACAAGATAATCCATACCGTGAAGTTCCTCATCCCAATGTCCGGGTATGTCCGCTGATGCGGCATAGCATTGAGAGGCAGCAATAGATGTCAGATTTGAATGTATGGATTCATCCCAAAGCCCAAGCCTTGTAAAAATGTGTGATGGCATATGCAGCGCATGTGCAGAAGAAGGAGCAACTTCGGCATATCTTTTTGCGGCGGGCAGTCCGAGAATAGCCAGCCCAGGATAATCGTATGTATGAATGAGATAATGAATGACACCCGGGTGATTAGGTTCTATCGCATATAAAGCGTTTAGTATTGCAGCCGCTTTTTTTTGATTTGAATATGTTTTATCCATCGGGTCTGCCGCCGCATCTAATGCGAGAGCATAGAATATAGCGGCTTCGTGGTCATCAGGGTATTTAATATGTAGCTGCTCCATTGCTTTTTCAAAATAGATACACCGGGTATGATGGTCAATTTTATCCCAATCTTTGTAAAATAATCCAAGGGCATTAGTATAACCGGATTCTCTTGCTGATGTTCCTCTAATGGATTTTGCAATGTCTATCGCTTTGGATCCTTTTTGAAGTTCGGCTTCAGTAGGCGGTGTCCACAGTGCATGAAAATTGCACATGGCAACACCCCAATAGGCCATGGCACATTCTGGTGTTTCGTCAATAATTTTTGCAAATACTTTTTCAGATTCGTCATACTCAAAAGAATGAAGCAATTCTACAGCAAGGTTAAAATCCTTCTTCGCTTTTTCATCGCAGGTCATTTCAAAGTCAACCGATCCAAATTGTGCGTCTGGCGGTCCGCAGGAAATAACATCTCCCCTTTTTAAATTTAATTGCTTAATAACTTCTTCAGATGGTGACAGCGTTTTGCTCTTGCATGATAGCATTACAACAAAAAATAAAAATACTGGTATCAATATTCGGAAATCCTTCATGTTACCGAAAGTTTATACAGTTACTGCTGACGATAGGGCTTGCTGCTGTGCTGGACATCGACTTCCTTCTGCCGGAACGTTAGCCCAACAGCGAACCTGTAGATGAAATTAAGTACAAAAGCTGAGTAATGGAAGTCCTGCCCGGACTACGGCTGATGGATGTACTATCGGTGAGGATTTGCAGGTCAACCAGCATAGAAGCAAGCCCACTGTTACCTGCCGTTTATTTCAAATCATTTTGCGAATTTTCAATTTTCTTTTTTCGTAGTTCAGCGTCTATACTATCTTGTTTATTTTTTATCAACTTATTTTCATTTTCTACTCTTATGTCCGAGTATTCAATTACGTAATCGCCAGTTAATATTTCAGTAAACGAAATTTTCTTGTAGCCGTCAAACCAATAATATGTTGGCTTTGGTTCTGTACTATTACTGCTATCCATTGTCGTAGCTTGATAACTTCCAAATTTCTTTTCCAGAAGATTTAATATTTCAGTCGGTCTTCCATTGATAACGTCCTCCATACTCGTGCTAATAAAAAATGTAAGGGTCGCCAGTTTATTGTTGTAAAGCGAATATGTCATTAACGATTCACAACTTGTCGAGTCTGATAGAAATAGTTCATATGGATAACCGGAAATCGTAACCAACGAAAATGTTGAACTTGTTTTTGGTTTTAATTTATCTTGGTCAATTAATTTCTGAATATGTTTTTCTACAGTATCTGACGTTTGTCCAAACACAAAACCTAAAGCAAGTGTGTCCGATTTTGGTTTCCTTACGATGTTTTCCTTTACCAATTCATTATAGTCTTTTAATTGAGTTAAATTATTAACCTTATCAGATTGGTCGTCTCCACAAGAAAATAAAATAAGTGTCAGGGAGATTATGAAATATTTTCTCAACATAAGCTTGTTCGATTGTTCGGTTTAAATGGCAGGTAACGCGGCGATTTGCGAAGTCCACTGCGAAAGCAGACAGCAGATCCCGAATTTATTCGGGAGATGCAAAGTATGCGAAGCAGTGGGCTTTGAAAAAAGAAACGTTGATAGTGAAGTTATTGATATTTCGTAAATCGCATGATAGCCGCAGCCCTTCTTTTTTCAAAGCAAATCGCCGCGATAGACCGCAAAGCAAAGGCAAAGGACACAGGAGTTTTGAATGAAGCGAAGCGTAATGAAAAACGGGTGGACTTTGACTCAAAGGGTTGCGGTCTATCGTCCAGGCATTTGTGCTGTTGGGGAATTAGGATTCCGTCAAGCCCGCTTGGCCGTGACTTTTAAAAATAATAATTACCACGGCCAAATTACTAAAGCTGAGTAGAATTACAAATGCTGATGGGCCAAATTGTCCAGCCTCAATAGCACAAATGCATTTGTTGCCTGCCGCGTTTTCTCGCTACAAAATGACACCGGCTAGCAGTTATTTAGTTTCAAGAGCATCAATTTTAGAATTAAGTTGACCAACAAGATCTTTTATCTTTCTCAGTTCGTTTTGACTTAGATCGCCTTTTTTCAAAATGCCGTTGATCTGTGATTTCAATTTGCTAATATCACTATTTCGATCACTCAACTGGCTTTGCAGATTATTGTTTGCTCCAGTGATTGAGTCAAGGCGTGACAATGCATCATTATATTGTATTTCCACTGAATCTCTAAGTAATTGCACAGAATCAACTGCTGGTTTAGCGGCGGGGTCATAGCTACTGTTGTCGAAATGAACTTTCCAGAGATAAGCCGATGCCAAATGTATGTTTACCGTTCCCAAAACATTTATCATTGCGCTTTTGTAAATTAAATGGTCTTCGACAGTTATGGAATTATAAATTTGGCTTTCGCCCTCAAAAGTGTTTAATGCTTTGGATTTCGATTCGGTTAAAAAATATTTAGTGCATTCTTCTTTTATTTGTGAGTCGCCCGGTTTGGATACGACTAGCACAATGAAAAAAAGCACAAAAATTGAGACTATAATGATCAGTGTCTTCATAAACTGAGGTTAAGAAAGACTAATTTTTACATTTCCGAATGCTTTCGAGATGTTTGACAAACGTGGCAGGCAACGCGGCGATTTGCGAAGTCCACTGCGAAAGCAGACAGCAGATCCCGAATTTATTCGGGAGATGCAAAGTATGCGAAGCAGTGGGCTTTGAAAAAAGAAACGTTGATAGTGAAGTTATTGATATTTCGTAAATCGCATGATAGCCGCAGCCCTTCTTTTTTCAAAGCAAATCGCCGCGATAGACCGCAAAGCAAAGGCAAAGGACACAGGAGTTTTGAATGAAGCGAAGCGTAATGAAAAACGGGTGGACTTTGACTCAAAGGGTTGCGGTCTATCGTTGACGGCTTGCTGCTGTGCTGGTATTCATTGAATGTTCAGCCCGGAACCGCAGCCGATTTGAAATGCTGATGTTGAAGATAACAACTAAAAGCTGAAAATTGATCGTCACGCCCAAACCAAAGCTGATAGCGATTTGTGACCCGTCCTGAAAAAAGTTGACTGGGTTGATTAATAATCCTGTTATTGGTTTACTAAGATAAATCATCCTGAAATAGGTTGAGTTAAAAAAGGATTAATGATGCGTTGGCAAAAAATACTTTCGTAGCCCATCACAGCTAAAGAAAATATTTTTTGTGCGATGGCCGTTTCAATGTTTCTGCATTGGTTGATTGTCTTTTTGTTCGTTTGTAATAATAGTTACGCCAGGTTTTCTTTTGTAGTCCGTATTGTTTGTGTACTTCATCAGGTACTTGCCAGTTGAGACTTGCTATGTCCTCTTCTGTAATTGTAAATGGTAATGCATCTTGCAATATGACGCGATGCTTCAATCAGGGTCTTCATAGTAGTTGCTGATAAGTTCTGTTTTCAATATTCCATTTACTCTTTCGGCAATGGCATTTTCATAGGGGTCGCCATGTTTGTGTCATACTTATAGTGCAGTTGTTTTTGTAGCAGCAGATTAGTGTATTCAATGCTGCAATATTGTATGCCTCTATCACTATGATGTATAACAATAGCATCAGCAGGTTTTTGTGCAAATGCTTTTTTCAGAGCCATGATACCGCTGCTTACCTTCATATCATCACTGAGATGGAAGCCTACGATCTTCTGGAGTAAGCATCAGTTATTAAAAACAGGTAAGCAAACCGGTGTTTGATAGGTATATAAGTAATATCAGCTACCCATAGTTCATGTGCTTTGAATGGCGTAAAATCCTTAGCCAGATTGGGATAGCGGCGAAAGTGATGTTTGCTCATGGTGGTGTACACATTGCGTTTTAGCTTTCGCACCAGCAGTTTGTTTCGTTCTCAGTAAATCAAAAAAAGCATCTCTTCCCATTTTAATTGCGTGTTGTAAAAAGAAAAGACTGCAATTCAATAAAAAGTTTGCGACCACCACAGCGTGGCTGTAGTTTTCTGATCCGTTGTATTTGTTCCAGCATCATGCCTTCCTGCAAATGCAGGCGAATGATTTTGTTTTGATGTTTATGATACGCTTGTGGCGTATAGCCCAACAGCCGGCAGATAGTTTGTAAACTCACCGAACTATTTGCCTTTTTTATTTCGTGGACTGTGGGCTTCCAGACTTTTTTCTGATAGAGATGTTGAGTTTTTCTTCAGCAATGTTGATCATTGTATCCAGCGCATCGGCCCGAAATTTTTCCCATTGTAGTTGCTTCTCAAATGCAGCAATTTTTTTTTGCAGATCATCTGCGTTCAGTGATTTTTTAGGCAATCTTTTTTTCTTGGGATCATCCATATCTCGAAGATAATGGCTTTGTTGTTTGGCGGTGCGTTCAAGGCCATGAATGCCCTGGTAAATCTGTACCCATTTGCAAATAGTAGTGCGGCTGATGCCATACTTCGGCTGAAGTTTGCGGTACCCGCAACCTTGTTCCAGATACTCTAAAATAATTTGTTCTTTGAAGTCCATTAAAAGTTGATTTTTAGTCAACCTATTTCAGGACGAGACATTTTTGCAGCCGATTATTACTACGTCCGCCAGCATAGCCCTTAGGTTTACATCAGGAAATTCTTATTAAATTTCTGAAGGTAGAGAAGGAGACCTATCAGCATAGCTAGGCTAACGACCTTTTTTCTGAATGAGTTCCTTCCCCACCTCTCAGAGTTAACAGAACCAGATAGAATTGTAGGCTACCTGAAGGCCTGTTAAGGGTATTAGTTTTTAACTCTAAACACTAAGTTATGAAAAGCTATTTGTTCATCGGCATTGACATTTCAAAAGCCATCCTGGATGTATGCGTTATTTCTCCATCGGAGACTATCACCAACCATTACCATCAATTTTGTAATAACTCAAAAGGCTTTATTCAATTAATGAAATGGCTTAAACAAAGAAGCGAAGATGTGGTAGTTGAAAATTGGAGAGTCTGTATGGAGAATACAGGCATCTATAGTTTGGAGCTGAACTGCTTTTTGCATGAGCAAGGTATTTGGCAATCGATGGAGAATGCCTTGCAGATCAAACGAAGTATGGGAGTAGTGAGAGGCAAGACAGACAAAGCGGATTGCAAAACCATTGCGTTGTATGCTTATCGCTTCTATGACAAACTAAAGCCTTATGTCCTGCCTGGTGAAACACTGCTGCGGCTCAGAGCTTTATTTTCCCAAAGGGAAAGACTAGTGAGTATACATAGTCAACTGCTGGTAGCCAATCAAAGTATGAAAGGATATGGAAGAGAGTTGGTGAAAGATATACAAAACCAAAATGAAATTTTGCTCAAAAATCTTGCTGGAGAAATCAAAGCGATAGACAAGTTGCTCAAAGAATGTTTACAGGAAGATGGAGAACTGCAAAGCAAAGCCAGACTTATTCAATCAGTTCCGGGTATTGGACAACAAACAACAGCCTATCTTCTGATCGTCAGCCGGGGTATGAAAAGTTTTGCTACAGCCAGGGAGTTTGCCTGTTACAGCGGATGTGCTCCGTTTGAGCATTCATCGGGCACAAGCGTCAGAGGCAAAACCAAAGTTCATTATATTGCTAATCGCAAAATGAAAATGCTTTTGCACATGGCAGCATTGAATGCAATTACGTTCAACGATGAATTAAAAACCTATTATCAACGCAAAGTAGCAGAAGGCAAAAATCCAATGAGTGTATTAAATGCGGTTCGCTTTAAACTGATCTGCCGGATCTTTTCAGTAATAAAAAGGAATGAAGAATATCAAAAAGAGTATAGAAAAAATGCAGCTTGAAAATTTGATTAAACCATAGAATTCAGCAAACCGCGTGTTGTGCGTTCGCCCTTCAATAGTAGATTGAGAGTAGTAATTATTATAAAGGGAATGCTTAGGCTTTTAAAGCGCTTTATTCTTAATGAATAATTCTTTAATATTATATTATTCAACCCGCTTTCTGTTATCTAAAAACCAAATTATTTAATTTGAATTTAGTCTGCTGAAACATTAAAAATTACTGCTTGTTTAGGCATGATAAATAAAGCTGTACAAGCAATTCTTTCGTCTTGGGAATTAAGGTCCCGAATTTCGAATTCGATTTTTTGTCCAATAAATTTGAATGGAATAGGTAAAGTGGTTGTAATAAGGCTGTCTTTCTGATTTGTGATCGTTGTATAATAAATAATAAATGGGAAACCTGTACTTGATGTACACGAATTGGGTTGTCCTACTACTTGTCCTTTATATACAACCTTCTCATTTTCTTTTTTGCAAGAGAAAAGTCCGACAACTAACACGATTAATATTAGTCTTTTGCATTGCATGATTTCTGTTTTACTGTAGCCTTCTGACAGCGCAAACACCTAATTCGTTGCATTGTATAAATATTGGTTGCAGAAAAAGTCCTTTCTCGCGGGTGACGCACAACGCGGCGATTTGCGAAGTCCACTGCGAAAGCAGACAGCAGATCCCGAATTAATTCGGGAGATGCAAAGTATGCGAAGCAGTGGGCTTTGAAAAAAGAAACGTTGATAGTGAAGTTATTGATATTTCGTAAATCGCATGATAGCCGCAGCCCTTCTTTTTTCAAAGCAAATCGCCGCGATAGACCGCAAAGCAAAGGCAAAGGACACAGGAGTTTTGAATGAAGCGAAGCGTAATGAAAAACGGGTGGACTTTGACTCAAAGGGTTGCGGTCTATCGTCCAGGCATTTGTGCTGCGGGGCCCTGCGTATTGGTCGCCCGTGGCGACCGAATGGTAAATAGAATTACTAAAGTTGAAATTAAGTTATAGAGCCTAATGCGTATTCGTCGCCCTGGAACAAAAGCTGAACAGAATTGGTGGTGTCGAAGGACGCATTCCGTCGCCCCCCGTAGCATAAATGCTTATGTTGCCTGCTGGCTTTCTTCTTGGTCTATGTAAAGCTGAATGTGTCCATTTGTACTGACAAGTCGGAAAGTTGTGTCTGCGAATTTCCAAATACGACCAACCCAATTAGTCTCTTTAAACTCTTCTTCATTTACTTCGCCCATATTATTAATGTCCTCTCCAAAAAGTTTACTGATGTCTTTAACCAATTTGGTAATTTCTAGAACGTAAGTTGTACCATTTGTTGGTTTTGTCCTGCTTAATAAAAGTATAGGAGGCTCATCATCTTGGGGTAATAGAAGCATTAGTTTAGTGAAGAAACCAAAAATAAAAAATGGAAAATAGTATGTTCTGAGAATCGCACCTTCTAGTTGTTCCTCATAAAAATCGCCATTTTTTAATAGTTGAAATGGAATAGTAATATTTAGGCTTGGGTCTTTTAAGTCTAGATAGTCTTGATAATATTTCACAAAATCATCTGGCTTTAAAACCATTGTATTAATTTGAAGTTTTTCATAAACTTGTTTTGTCTTTTTATAAGATTTTTTGTCATTTATAATGTAAAAGTTGCAGGTGGAAGCAAACGCAGCATGAAAAGAATCCTCAGTTGTATTTTTGAAAGTTTCTTTTCTTCCTTTCAAGACATTTACATTGTCTTCTTGGTAACCATGCATATCTAGATGAATATATTCATTTGAAATTTCGTTGAACCATTGTGGAGCATTCTTATCGTTGGTTATTTGTTGAGCATTTTCTTGACCTAGTTGTTTATACTGACTTTGTATTAATTTGTAAGGGGATTTATTGTCAAAAATTTTATCTCTTTTTATTCCAAGTCCTGTCTGAACAATCTTCCTTAGGTCCTTGTATTTTTCATCCTCATTTAAACCTTTAAGCATTGTACTAAAGCTTTGAAAAAAGCCTTGCATTGTCGGATTATCTTTTAATCCAGGAAACATTGTTTCCATTTGTTTGGCACTTTGAGGATTTTCAAATGATTCTTTAAAGATATCGTCCAGTGGTATTGATATTAATAAATTTAGATATGGTTTAACCAAGTCCCTTGTCAATTCATCATCTTCAAGATGTTTAAAAAGACCGTCAATGCTTATGTCTTTAAATTGATCTTTTTCTTCTACTAATTGATTATAGTATTCTTTTGGTGATGCAAAGTCTATGATTATGTCTTTGCCATTATCAAAAAGGAAAGTGTCATTTGTCAGGGTACTAATAAACGTCAAGTCTTTATTAATTAATTCGGCTTGTTCGGCATTTTCTTTAAAGCTTGAAAAAATGTCACTAATATGAGAAGTTGAATATGGTATGAAGAGATTATCGTTTTGAAAAACTATATCTCTTAGTTCCGGATGCATACCATCTTTCATTTGTGCCATAACATTCCAGTCAAAGTATATTTTAATCATTGAAGAAAAGTCTCAAATTGTGGGGTGTCAAATAAGCTTGCAGGCAACGGTCGAGCATTTGTGCTGTTGGGAAATAGAATTCCTACAGTTTGCTTGGCCGTAGCTTTTGTTTACTTACGGCCAATGTACAAAAGATGAATTGTATTCCAAAGTTGATTGGCGATGTTCAACAGCCCCAATAGCTCAAATGCAATTGTTGTGTGCAGTTTTATGAAGTGCTTTTTTGGTTTTCATGAAACTTAAAGCTCGAATTTTCAGGGCTGATTTTTATTGGAACGTCTTTCGACTCGAAAAAGGATATTTCGAATTTTGTAGGTAGGCCGTCAAAGGAATATTGAATCGTGTTGCTTATTCCGTCTTGAAGATAACTCAGTTTGAAGACATTTGATCCCCGTATTTCGGCAAAAATATATTGCACTTGTTGAATGTCCGTATAATTGATTGTGGTCTTTTGTTTTTTTGGGCCGAAACCTTTTACTATTTCAACTGTTGTCTCAAAGAAATAGGTTCTCGGTTTCAAGCGTATAAACAAGTACAGTAATGCAAGGATAATGACCCACGCAATTGGAATGAAAACGGGGCGTTTTAGAAGCGCAATCGTCGACCCACCTAAAAAGAAGACTGCTAAGTATAGAAGGTCCGAATACTGTGGAACGTAACTAAATCTGTAGGGATTATTTTTCATTACGTGGCTAATAAAAATTGCACACAACGCGGCGATTTGCGAAGTCCACTGCGAAAGCAGACAGCAGATCCCGAATTTATTCGGGAGATGCAAAGTATGCGAAGCAGTGGGCTTTGAAAAAAGAAACGTTGATAGTGAAGTTATTGATATTTCGTAAATCGCATGATAGCCGCAGCCCTTCTTTTTTCAAAGCAAATCGCCGCGATAGACCGCAAAGCAAAGGCAAAGGACACAGGAGTTTTGAATGAAGCGAAGCGTAATGAAAAACGGGTGGACTTTGACTCAAAGGGTTGCGGTCTATCGTTGAAGCATTGGCGATGTGGCGGTATTCATTGAACGTCCAGCCCCGAAACCAATGCTGAATAAATGTACAAATGTTCATTGACTATTTTATAGCTCAATAGGCTTCGGTCACGCTGGAACAACAGATGATTAGCGATTTTTATAGCCGATTGTTTGTTCGTCGCCCGCCATATGCGCCAATGCACTGTTAGCTGCTTTTATTCGTCAATAATAACTATACTTAAATTCTTGAATTGTGTTGTTGTACTTAATGCTTTTGATCGTGCCGTCGTCATTATAGACAACAATCATTTTAACTTTTTCAGTGCCATTGTCATTAAATACAATCTTTTCTATTTGCTTGCCTTTATCATTTAGGGCTGCCTTTGACTTGTACGTCCAATTTGTGCCGTCATTCATTGTTCTTTGAATAAGACCTGTAATGCTGTTTGGCTCGTAGGCGTAGTTAGTAGTTTCAACTAAAGAACCATTTTCGAACTTGCTCACTGTTTTTAGTCTTTTAAGGCTATCAAATTGCAGTTGGTATTTTTCTTTTTCTACCGTTTTGCCTTCAACAAGGGTTTCAATCGTTAAGGTATCCAAAGCAAATGAAAACTGGTATGTCGCCTGCTTGTTCCAGGTCGGATACTTTTCATAGTCGCTTGGGTTTGGCAAATGTCTGTCCGCACCCGGCTTAAGCCTTTTTGCAAACTGGTAAGCGCCTCTTGAATACAGAAGCCCTTGCGTGTTGTAATTCCATACCGTCATTATGCTGTCTTTGCTATTTTCTTCAGGAATACCAATCATTTTCAGTTTTCTGTCGCCGTTGTATTTATAGTCATAAGTTCCTCGTACTGTTCCTTCAAACCAATGAGAAAAGAAGTTGTTTTCATCTTTTATGATATTTCCATTTTGATCAAACCGAATTTTTCTTGCAGATCTGACAGATGTGGTGTCTCGTTCAGTTATTTCACATTCTTTCACTTTGGATTTGCGAATGGCGGCTTTGGGAAAATAATCCAACGTAAAGTTCTCAGGTCCGTCATAAACAAAGTTCAACGTGTCAAGCAAAATACCTTGGTTGGAATTGATGGTTTCACTGGCAACGTATGCACCTTTATTATCACTGCAACCCAGAAGAAAGTTGAGGGATAAAAACAAGAAAAGCAGATTGAATTTCGGAAGGTTCATAATTGCAGCTAACGCGGCGATTTGCGAAGTCCACTGCGAAAGCAGACAGCAGATCCCGAATTTATTCGGGAGATGCAAAGTATGCGAAGCAGTGGGCTTTGAAAAAAGAAACGTTGATAGTGAAGTTATTGATATTTCGTAAATCGCATGATAGCCGCAGCCCTTCTTTTTTCAAAGCAAATCGCCGCGATAGACCGCAAAGCAAAGGCAAAGGACACAGGAGTTTTGAATGAAGCGAAGCGTAATGAAAAACGGGTGGACTTTGACTCAAAGGGTTGCGGTCTATCGTTAAAGCATTGGCGATGTGGCGGCATTCATTGCTCGTCCAGCCCGAAACCACTGCTTATTAAGATACAAATGTCCATTGTTTATTCTGTTGCTCGGCGTTATTTGTCTGCCGAAACTGAAGTTATATAGCGAACAAAAAGCTGAGAATATATTCATCACCCCGCCATATTGCCAATGCAATGTTAGCGGCTGCCCGGTTTTCCATCATGGCATTATTTGCTGATTTATTTTCTCCCAGTGAGCTATTTTCAACTTTAATTCAACAATGGTACTTTCGATTAATTGAGTGGTTACCTCTGAATTTCCTTCTGGCAACCTTTCCAGACACTCTGCGAATACGGAATTAGTAAACCTTAAATGTCCCGAAAATGCCTCGAAAATCAAGTCATAAACCCTGTTTTCAATTTTTAGTTTTTCAGTATAAAAAGACTTACAGATTAGCTCCTTAACTAACTTAGGATTTTTAAAACCTCCGAGTTCGATAATTTTAAAGAGACCTGATTTTTCCGCAGTTGTTTTTAGCTTATTAAAATTACTAACTACTAGAAGAAAATTAAATTGATTAGCTCCAAAAAAATCGAGGTAGTTTTGAAGTATGTGATATTGCTCCCCTTCTGTAAGTTTGTTCGCTTCATCGCATATTAATAGAATTTTCTTTTTTGAGTGTTGTTTAAGAATGGTATTCTTAATTTCTCTAGTTAATTCCAGAAGTTCAAAACTTTGTAATTCTCTATTTTTCCATTCTAATTGCTGAGAATCGCCTACTTCGCCTTTCAAACCCAAAGTACCTCCTATCAATGTGGAGGAATCACGTTTTAGCTTATATTCTTCCTTACGGACGATGGAGTGGATTTCAAGCAGCTTTTGTTCAGCCTTATTTTTGAATAATTTAATTTTATCAGGAGCGTCATAACTATTTAACAAGGCGGAGTAGTCTTTCCTTAATAACGTAACCCACACCTCTTTACATAGTTGGTCAAGCACTAGCGCAGGAAAGTAACGAATAAAACTATCTTCATCCTTATAGAAATAGAGTGATGTTAGATTTACTCTAACTGGTAAAATATCAGGATGGTTTTTAAGAAGATAATTATAGACTAATATTGTTAAGAATGATTTGCCTTGTCCACGGTCTCCAGTCAAAAGTACATTTTCGTTTATCTGTGTTGTTAAATGAACAATGTTACTAAGCTCTTGTTCTCGATCCACTCTAAAGCCTTCAATATCATTGTCCGGAATTTGGCTTGCATTAAAAGGTACCCGAACGAAATCATAGTTCATAATTGGAGTTATTTTAAATTAAGGTCTTACGTAAACTTCAACAATCATTTCTTCTGATGTATTTCTATTAAGATCATCCTCAAGACCTCGTGGATTGACAATTAAATTATCGGGGTCATAAACAAAGCAAACTAAATGCTTGCAATCGGGGTGTGACTTATAATGAGCAATGTCAATTATGAGTTGATTCCCAACATCCTTGTCTTTAAGAGTGGATCTAGTTTTTTTTACTTCAATCAAAATCTTTTCACGCTTAAGCAAAAAATCCATTCTTGTTGAGCCTCCCGCATATGAAGGAGTATATTCTTCTTTTCGAACGTCTTCAAAATTAATACGCAATAAAGAGTTCATTAAATCCTGAACATCATATTCATCATCAATCGTTACAGTTGGTCTGTTGTTATACCGATTTTTTAATTGTGTCGCAACTAAATGAAATTTTTCTATGATTGCTTTTAAGGCTTGTTGCTGAAAAACAGCACCTGCTTCAGCATCGGGACTGGACGTTGATTTCAATTCCATTTGTCGAATTAGGCGGTTAGCAAGTTTATCAAAGTTGTCATAAGATGTAAGAAGGCTAAAAGTGAAAATTAAATCTTCTCCAACTTCAATGTGTGGAGGAGTAGGGATGCCACGGTTAATAATTGAAGGGTCATAAACGAAAGCAAATCGGGGTCGCCTGGAACGGGTATAATCACCGGGTGTCATTCCCCATTTGAAATCTTCAATTTGTTTTAAAAGTTCTGCCTCATTTGCGAATGCGTCAATATCTTTTATAAATGACAGTTCAGTAATAAGGAATTCTCTTAACTCAAAAAACTTCTTTGATATTGCTGGGATTTGTTTTCGTAATTCATCAATGTCAATACCTGAATTTTTTAGAATGTCTCGTTTGAGATAGTTATAGTCTATTGTCATCCATTGTCCAGTAGAGCGATTAAAGTTTTGTGCATATACGTTTGTATTTTCAGTCCAGTCACCGCCCCAACTGTCTTCATAACGGGAAGTATAATTAGTAAGCGTTTTTATTTGTTCAGTAAGATTTTGACGTACATCAATCGTCGCAGCTTTTGTCTCTTCAAGTTCTTTTTTTGCAGCCACTAACTGCTGTCTGAATGTTTCGGTCATTGCTGTACTTTTGATTATTGTGAGGTCGCTTTAGGGTTGCCGCTAACGTTCGAGTATTTGCGAAGGCAGGGAATTCATTGATTGTCCAGCCCGGTACAAATGCTCATTTGAAAATATGTTGTTGAAGTTATGAACTAGAGCTGAAAATTGAACGTCGAGCCCGAACCGCTGCTGATGCTTGCACATAGCTGATGTTACATTCTCCAGCCCTGCCTTTAGATTTGTTTCAAATAATTTTTAATAAGACTTATTACTATTATTACCTTTCTTTTTTGATTCTTTTTTCTTTGTTAATACATGTGCTTATGTGAATAATTACATTTATAAACCAACCTGCCGGTACAAGCGCTTTATCGCCCTGCAAGGAGTCAAAGACCTATCGCAAGTTCTAATCTTGTACCGGCTTTTTGAACATAGTATCAAATAGAAAATAGGGAATAGCAGCCCCATTATTAAGGTCTTGATTTAGTTCAAAAAACAGGTTGATTTATTTACTTAAAATAATTAAGCTATGAGCAAGTTATTTAAAAATTTTGTTGGTATCGACATTTCTAAAACATGGTTCGATGCTACACTTATTACAACCGACTCTTCATTTATGGTTATTCATCAACAGTTCTCACAGACTATGGAAGGATACAACCAGATGTCATCATGGCTTCAACAACACAATGTGTCTATGAACGGCGAAACTCTATTCTGCATGGAATACACTGGAATATACAACACAGGTCTTGTTGCTTATCTTGTTGATCAGTGTGCTCAGCTTTGGGTAGAAATGCCGCTACGGATAAAGAAAGCCGGTGGACTTGAAAGAGGTTGCGACGATAGATCTGCATCTCATAAAATTGCCTGGTATGCCTTTCGTTATCAGGACAGGTCAAAAGCCTGGAAGCCAAACGACACAAACATTGAAAGGATCAAACATCTCATTAGTCAACGTGAAAGAATTATCACTTCCATAAAACATCTTACAGTTCCGGCACAAGAATTACTTGAATGTGGTTGCACTGCAGAAGCCAAGATGATATCCAGGCTTCAACAACCTGCTATTAAAGCTTTGCAAAAGGCAAAACTGAAAATTGAATCGCTTATTCATAAAACGATACAACAGGACCAACAACTTAATCATACAGTAGAACTAATCCAGTCAGTAAATGGTATAGGTATTGTAACTGCTACCGCTTTATTAGTATATACTAAAGGCTTCACCGCTTTTGAAAATGCCAAAGAACTTGCTTGTTATTGTGGTGTCGTTCCCTTTAATAAAACTTCCGGAAGTAGTGTAAGGTATAAATCTTCGGTAAGCCCGTTTGCCAATATGAAACTTAAAAAACTGCTTCACCTTTGTGCCATGTCTGCTATACAAAATGATAAAGAAATGAAACAATATTTTGAACGAAAACTCCTGGAGGGTAAAAATAAAATGAGCATAATAAATGCAGTTCGAAACAAACTTATCCATAGAGTTTTTGCTGTTGTAAGAGATAATAGAATGTATGAGGATAACTACAGCAAACAATGTGAGTAACGCAAAAAAATTATTTGCAAGAACCATTTGTTTTAATCATAGAAAACTTTTGCAAATACTTTTGTTGTAGGCTTGTGCTTCTTTGTCCACAGTTAAAACTTGATTATACAATTTGGTAAAGCCTTTTTTATTCTTGTCTGCTCTGCTTTGTCAAGATGATTACCAACAAGCCCTAATTCTTTCAAGTTTTTTAAGTCGCCAATATTGTCTGGTAACTCTGTCAAACCGCAACCATATAAATACAAGTATTGCAGATTTGGAAGTTTTGTCAAACTATTAATGTTTGTCAAACCTGCGTTATCAGTCAAGTCAATTAACGTCAAATTATTCAGGTCGGTCAACTCGTTTGGAATTGTCGTAATGGCGTTAAGTGTCAAGCTAAGCGTCGTGAGATTTTTCAAATTTTTTATGTCGCTTGGGATTTCTTTTATCATCCAGCAATTTGTCTTGTCACCATAGTCGCAGTCCATGCCATTGATTGATAAATGTCGAAGATTGGTCATTTGAAAAACGCTGTCCGGTATTTTGTCACTCTTCAGTTGCTGTGTCGAAGTGCTGAAGGTCGTGTCTCCATTTACTGTGCCTACATGACTAATTTTTGCAGTCGTTGTCGAACAGGCAGCGATAGTTATAAGTGTCCCGAGAAAAATATTGGTTATGAATTTGAAGTTTGTCATAGCATAGCCTACAACGTTCAGAGCTTGCTGCTGTGCTGGTATTTTATAATGTCCAGCCCGGAGCCGCTGCCGATTGAAAAACTGATGATGAAGATAACAACAAAAGCTGATAGAATTCCGTCGGCTGGATATGGGCTGATAGCGATATGAAGCTGAGAATGTATTCGTCTGCCAGCATAGCCCTTAGGTTTACATCAGGAAATTCTTATTAAATTTCTGAAGGTAGAGAAGGAGACCTATCAGCATAGCTAGGCTAACGACCTTTTTTCTGAATGAGTTCCTTCCCCACCTCTCAGAGTTAACAGAACCAGATAGAATTGTAGGCTACCTGAAGGCCTGTTAAGGGTATTAGTTTTTAACTCTAAACACTAAGTTATGAAAAGCTATTTGTTCATCGGCATTGACATTTCAAAAGCCATCCTGGATGTATGCGTTATTTCTCCATCGGAGACTATCACCAACCATTACCATCAATTTTGTAATAACTCAAAAGGCTTTATTCAATTAATGAAATGGCTTAAACAAAGAAGCGAAGATGTGGTAGTTGAAAATTGGAGAGTCTGTATGGAGAATACAGGCATCTATAGTTTGGAGCTGAACTGCTTTTTGCATGAGCAAGGTATTTGGCAATCGATGGAGAATGCCTTGCAGATCAAACGAAGTATGGGAGTAGTGAGAGGCAAGACAGACAAAGCGGATTGCAAAACCATTGCGTTGTATGCTTATCGCTTCTATGACAAACTAAAGCCTTATGTCCTGCCTGGTGAAACACTGCTGCGGCTCAGAGCTTTATTTTCCCAAAGGGAAAGACTAGTGAGTATACATAGTCAACTGCTGGTAGCCAATCAAAGTATGAAAGGATATGGAAGAGAGTTGGTGAAAGATATACAAAACCAAAATGAAATTTTGCTCAAAAATCTTGCTGGAGAAATCAAAGCGATAGACAAGTTGCTCAAAGAATGTTTACAGGAAGATGGAGAACTGCAAAGCAAAGCCAGACTTATTCAATCAGTTCCGGGTATTGGACAACAAACAACAGCCTATCTTCTGATCGTCAGCCGGGGTATGAAAAGTTTTGCTACAGCCAGGGAGTTTGCCTGTTACAGCGGATGTGCTCCGTTTGAGCATTCATCGGGCACAAGCGTCAGAGGCAAAACCAAAGTTCATTATATTGCTAATCGCAAAATGAAAATGCTTTTGCACATGGCAGCATTGAATGCAATTACGTTCAACGATGAATTAAAAACCTATTATCAACGCAAAGTAGCAGAAGGCAAAAATCCAATGAGTGTATTAAATGCGGTTCGCTTTAAACTGATCTGCCGGATCTTTTCAGTAATAAAAAGGAATGAAGAATATCAAAAAGAGTATAGAAAAAATGCAGCTTGAAAATTTGATTAAACCATAGAATTCAGCAAACTCCCTGTTGGCGGTTCGTGCTTTGTACTTGAGATACTTTATAATTTCGCTGAAAACTTTACGCCGATTTCCTTGATAAATGCAAAATCATCAATACATCTTACTCCCATGTTTTGACAGACATTAGGTATTTTAATCCTTTTAGAATTCATAGCACTTTCGATGTTTTCTTTTGTTACGACTGTAGCATTCATGTCCATTGCATGGGCTATTAGCCAGGGGTCAGCCAGTGAACGACCTTTAATGTTGTCAACTAAAAGTTTATGGGTTGGGTCAGCTTCAAGTATTTTTTTCCAGCATGCAATTACATTTTCGGATGGTTTATTTATAGGAATTGAGCTACGTTTTAACCACTTAGATAAATCGTCTTCTGTTTTATCAGGGTTATCTGCCACTACAATTTCATTCTTGACTTCTTCAGGAATGAAAATACGTTGTTGTTTACCTAATTCATTAAGGATGTTCCAATAATCAGGACATAAATCTGGAGAATAATATTTTTGCCACGATTGAATGAGTACGTTTGCGTCTATGCAATAGATATGTTGCGTTGCACTCATCTATAAATTTGCGCTTCTAATTTGTGAAAGTTATTTGCAGGTGTCCCAAGTAAAAAACTTGCTTGAGTTGGTTGGACATATCCACTTCTAAGTGCATCAAGAACGACTTGAGTAAAAAGTCGGCTGTTTTTATTCAAGCGCAATAAATAGGGATTCGGGCCTCCGGGTTTTTCTTTTTGTCTTAGTTTTAAAGCCGCTTTTTTTTCAGCCTCTCTTTTTAAAAAAGCATGGTATTCAATTTCAGCTTCTTTTCTTCAACTTTTGATATTTCTGTACTGAAATTTGATTGAGGTTTAATGCTCTTACTAATAAAGCGAAAGAACTTACTCCAAGAGTTTTTGCTGCTTTAAAAACATCCTGAGCATTTTGATATATTGAAACATCATAACTTAAAATAATTTCTTTTGGCATTAAAGCATTTGCAGCAACTTCATTGCAAAATAACTCTACTGGATGAAATTTATCCTTATTCTTTATTTCTGGTTCTATTTCATTTGAAATCCCTGATTCAGCTATCCATATGTGAGCAAGCTCATGAACTAAAGTAAATAGCTGAGGAGCATTCCAGTCATCAGAATTTACAAATACGAATGGAGCATATGGGTCTGCAATAGCAAAACCTTGTAACTCGTCAGAGTCTAACTTTAATCTTGAATGGATAAAACTTGTACGAGAAACAAAAATCCCATTTGTTTCTGCAGCATCAATCCATTCTTTAATTGGGTTATCGGTTTTATACTTTGCCGGAGTAATATTTAGTGTCTTTAAAATGTCTTTGGCTACTTCTGCAGGTTTGTTTTTAATAGTGAAGCGTCCATAAAAACCTAATTTCACTTCATTGTCTTCTGCATAGACATCACTTATCCATGCTTGCTTTTGTTGAATCTCACGAATTATGAAAATCGAGGAAGTAGTTAATTCTTTTGAATCTTTTTTTCTGAAATCCTGTAATGGTTGAAAGTCTCTCGGAATGTCTGGTAGGAAAAGTAATGCAAAGGGACGTTTATATGCTTTCGCCAAAGTCTGAGCCTGCCTGATAGTTGGTTGAGTTGTCCCCAGTTCCCATTCTTTAAGCTTTTCGACTGTTACTGAAACTTTTGCAGCGGCTGTCTCCTCAGTCATTCTTGCTGATTCTCTTGCCCATGTAGGACATTTGGAGTTATATATGCTTTGTCGCCCATGTTTATAAAACAAATGTATGGAATATTGTTTTTGGGAAATTTAAATAGAGAATTTCAATGATATGAGGATGTTTAGGAACAAAAATAAGCGTTGGAGACATAAGCTTAGTAGCCCAAAGCGTAGTATGACGGATGTTCAAAGCTCCCCAAATTCTTTATTTGCTCGCTTTTAAATAAATACCTGATTGAGTCCAATAGGTCGGATACCATAGTAATAGAGTGCCCTTCTTTTAAAAACTCCGGAGATTTGCCGTATTCAAATTTGTATTCTTTTCCTTTGTAAGTTATACTTCGGCCTGCTGCCTTATCAAAGTATATCCCTCCTGTGTGTATGGTATTTCTCAGTGTCCAAAACAAAGGAATTAAAGCCGCTTCATTTTTCGCCCAATTATTTTCGGTGTCCTGAAAAAGAATCGCCGTCATCCTTGGAATACTTTCCTTTTCTGCAAGAGTTGTCCCATTTAATTGAGAATAATAGAATCGAAAGATTAATTCTGTCTGAAATAACGCAGTCTCTATAATGCTTTCGTTAAGTGTTTGAATAAAATTGTGAATGTAATTGCCTATTTGTTGTTGGTCGGAATTGAGAAGATTCTCAAAGTCCTGCTTTGACGTCTCAGCAAACCTTATATTAATTTTCAAATTTACTAATGCTACAGCGACTTGGCTTGAAATAATCTCTAGATGTTTTTTCCTAATGTCCTTTTCTGGTAAGTTGTCAAACTCTTGAAGTATGTCGATTGTCTTTGCGTGAAGTTCTTCAAGTGCAGTTAAACCGTCAGTCATAATGTTTCAAATTTAAAGAGTGTCGAATAGCATGACCGCCAACGTCAGGGCTTGGCGCAGGCCGGCGAATGTTTTTTAGTTTCCGGCCGAGGCGCCACAACAAATTGCACTTATTGAGCGCCGAGGCCAGTTGGTCATAGGCTTGCTGCCAAGCCCCATGTTAGCTGCAGCCATTTAACGTCGCCCGACGTTAAGTTATGTTGTTATAAAAAAGTTCTGTTCAGTTTTTAGTGAGCGTCACACGTCGAACTCAGAAGGGTAGTCTCCAGTCCAACGATTGATTTACGCCATTATGAAAAGTTAAATACAAAATTGTTATACCAGTCGATCTAATGTCTACCAAAATATGGTTGCAGCTAACGTTCAGGGCTTTGCGTTCGGCGAGACGGATTTATTCGTCCCGCCCGGAACAAAAGCTGAATAAAGATAAAAAAGTTGAGAACATATTTTGTTGATGAGTTGCATTGGGTCGAGCCCGATATTTAGCTGATCGGAGTTACTGCAGTTGATACTCGACCCCGTCAGCCCCGCTGACGCAAAGCCTTTTGTTGGTAGCAGTTTTGTTTACTTGAGCCACGAAAACTGATCCATGTCAGTATGGTCTTTTCCGTCGTATCCAAACTTGTATATTCTGTTCTGCCAGTCAGTTGCAATGATGTAATTTTCAGTTAGTTTAAAGTCGTCTTGTCCGTCTATTGTTGTAAAAATGTCTGCTCCGCTCTGTTGCCATTGAATGTTTCCTTTTGTATCGAGCCGTGTAATCTCCATTTCACCATGAACAATATAACTATCATGATACTTAAAAATTTCAAAGCAAGTTGCTTCATCAGCTTTTGTCTTCCAAAGCAATGATAAGTCAGGTATGGAAAGACAAAATACAGTGTCTGAGCAGCAAATTAAAAATCTATTAGCTTCAAAAATAGTTGCCTTGTCATGGTTTGTCGTACCGCCACCGATTGAACCAACTATTGCAGATGTTACAAGCTCTTCGTCTTTGTAAACTTTAATTCCAAACATTGTTGGCAGTATGTATTCGCTATTGTCAAAGTAAATATGCTCGTAATGATTGGTGTTGTCAGCTGAATTGTGCTGAAAAGCCTCGTCATGGATAATGTCTATTTGGTATTGTCCGACTATGTACATTGCCGCTTTAAAATTGCTACCAACGAGCAGGGCTTTATGCAGGTTGGGAATTAGTATTCCGTCTGCCGATAACCGCTGCTGATTGAAAATATATTGATGAAGTTAAGTACAAAAGTTGATAGTTATTCGTCTGCTGGAACTGAAGCTGGGATTTGCAATTAGCTGATGTTACAATGTCATGCCCAACTTGCATAAAACCCAATGTTAGTGGCCGTTATATTTAGTGATGTCGAAACAATCACATTCTTTAGGAGGCGTATCTGTTAGTCTGGGCTGCAAATACATCCACTTGGTTTTTATCCTATTATTTTGTTTGAACAAGGTAAACAATGTGTCCCCTTTTTTTAAATTCTCGTCCGAGCCGTCAATTAGTCTATTATAAGTAAATGCAATAATATTTGTGTCGCCAGAAATGTCAGCAAGAAGTTTAATGTATGTCTGTTGTCCATTTACTTCTAAAAGGCCTTGGCAACTGTCGCCCTTTTTGTCTATTGAAAGCGCCCAAGTCATTGTCATAAAATAACCTGCAATTGCCCTAATTGGTTTTTCTTCATAAATATATTTTCCAGTCCACTTGTCAAGATTTACTGAACTCCTTTTGTCTGTGCAGAAGGAAATTGTCAAGACAAGAGCAGCGAGGATGAAAAAATTAAAAAGAGTCTTTTGCATGAAGTGTATTAATGGCCACTAACGAGCAGGTATTGCCGAAGTGCAGGAAATAGAATTCCGTCCAGCCCGGCTAACTGACGCTGAGTAAAGATAAAAAGATGATGATATATTCTATGGCTTAATTTTTAATGTCAAGCTGGATATACAGCCCAACAGAATTACAACAGTTGAAACACGGCTTCCGTCAGCCTGCATTTTGGCAATACCCATGTTATCGGCTGTCGTTCTCATCCCGCAATGATTTGTCGTCATAGTAATGTTGAAAACTTTTTTAACAATTTGCTTTCCTGTGTCTACTTTGTCTTAGATTTGTGTCTATATACACCCAAAAATGGCAGAAGTCAAAAGAATACAAGTTTCTTTCACAGAGCAACAATGGAAATTGCTCAATCACTTTAAAGGTGAATTAGGCGAAAGTGATGCCGAAGTAATTCGTCATATTGTAATGTCTTGGCTTGCGGAAAAAAGTTTTATCACTGATACAGTAAAAAACAAAATTAAGAATGGCAACAAAAAGTAAAACTGTAGTAGTCGCAAGTCCCGACATAATTACTGATGTTATTGAAGGAGATAGGAGATTTGCTTTTGTCTATGGCGATTGTCTTAAAGTATTAAGTCAAATGCCTGATGAAAGTATTGATTGTGTCATTACATCTCCACCTTATTGGAAAATGAGGGATTATGATGTACACGAAAAACATAACCATAATTTGATTGGAGATGAGGATGAGCCAAAAGATTATGTAAATAATCTTGTCGCAATTTTTAATCAAGTAAAAAGAGTTTTGAAGACCGATGGTTCTTTGTGGTTAAATATTGGCGATAAATTTCACAATAAGAATTTAATGGGTATGCCTTGGAGAGTTGCACTTGCAATGCAAGACGAGGGTTGGATTTTAAGAAGTGATATTATTTGGGACCAAATGAAAGGAACACAAAGTCCTAAAGATAGAATGAGAGATGTGTATGAACACATTTTTCATTTTGTGAAAACAAGGAAGTATTATTTTGATGGCGAGTCCATTAAAATAAAACCTTCAAAAAATGCTGTTATTACAGACACAAAAACAGTTTCGGCAACTGGTGTCAGCGGAGTCAAATACAGAGAGTATATTTTGAATTCAGAAAGTTTGAATAAAAAAGAAAAAGAAAATGCAATTAAAGCTCTTGATGATGTTCTCGATAAAGTTAGAAATGGCGAAATTGTTGATTTTAGGATGACGATTAGAGGTAAACAAAGAACTTATCATAGTGAAAGCACAAAAGTGAGCGGCAGAGCAAAAGAGTTAGAAAGTAGGGGGTATTTTTTCATAATGATGAAAGCAAGCGGATTTTTGCCTTCTGATATATGGCGTATTGTTCCTGAAGATAAGTGGCGTAAAGATTCACACTGCGCTGTGTTCCCGGAAGATTTGCTTTTTACTCCAATTAGATCAACAAGTCGTAAAGATGGAATTGTCCTTGACCCTTTTTCAGGAACGGGCAGCACAGTTGCTGCTGCATTAAAACTTGGTCGTAAAGGTATTGGAATTGATTTAAGCGAAAACTATATCGGGGTTTCGGAAAAAAGGATTAAGAGCACTTTCAACGGAAGTTATAAACTACTTTTTTGAAGAAAGTTTTCGTTCAATATTTTCAATAAACTTTTCTACACTTGGGTATTCTTCTGAAAGTGCTCCACCTAAAATTTTATTTATTCCGTCAAGATTTGTGCTAAGTTGTTCTCCAAAATTGAAATCCCACTTGTCATTTTTCCATTCAAGTCCGAATGTGCAAAAATGAATAGGGTCTTTTAAGCTGGCTGCCCTAAGTCCACTTGCATCCGTTGCCCCTTTGATGTATTGCATCCCTACATCTTGAAAAACAAAAATGATTTTGTGTTTCCAATATTCTATAATTTTTCCTTTTTTGAAAACCTGTTGCATCATTGTTTTCACAAATTCATTTGCCCAATTTATTCCGTAAGGGTAACTGTCTGATGTAAACTTTCTGCTTTTTTTAAATTCAAGAACTGCATCCCATGGAGTGCCTGTTGTCCCCGCTGCTTGAAATTCTACACAAAGGAAATCTTTAATTTTCCCTGTTTTCTTATCTTTATTTATAGCCACCCAATCTACAGAGCCGCCAACACCAATGCTTACTTCTGTTACCCACTCAATATTTTCCCAATTGCTTAGATACTTTTGCTGAATGGTCTTGAAAATGAATGATGTGTTGAAACGATGAGGACAAATGATAACCGGAAGATATTCGTCTGAAAAACCTTTATAACCTACGCTACAAGTTCCAACCTTTATTGCTGGTTGGCTTTTTCTTGGCTTCTTACATTCGTCATCAAGAAAAGGGCAATATTGTTCTTTGAGTGCTGTCTTGGCTTTGTCTGAATGGTCACAAAAAGCATGTCCGAACAATTCTGTCGGATATTTTTTGATTATAGGCTTCTTCATGTTGCGAATGTAGGGAGTTTCTGGGTCGCTAAATAAGTCCATGTAGTGTGTTTTATGTCTGCTATTTAATGTTAGTACTGTCGCCCATACGATTGCCGATAACA
>CAWERU010000002.1:0-1977497 GCA_963811645.1 uncultured Bacteroidota bacterium
TTTTCTAACAGGATGGCTAAAAAAGCAGGGAGAAACGGAATCAATAAAATGTATTGGTCACCGGATCGTTTATGGCTTTCAGTATGCTCAACCGAAAATTATTGATGAAAATCTACTGGAAGAATTAGATCGAATGAGTTTATACGATCCCGATCATCTTCCTTCCGAGATTGAAATAATAAGATTGTTTCAAAAACATTTTCCTGATCTGTTGCAAGTGGCTTGTTTTGATACAACTTTTCATACATCACTTCCTTTTTTTGCTAAGATGTTTGCTATTCCAAGAAATTTTTATGAGAGAGGTATTCAGCGTTATGGCTTTCACGGAATATCCTATAGCTATTTGATGGAAGAACTTAAAGAAAAAACTAGTGACATGGCTAATGAAAGAATCATCTTAGCACATCTTGGCAATGGCGCCAGTCTCGCTGCTGTTAAAAATGGTAAATGTATTGATACAACAATGGGATTTACACCTGCCGGCGGAATTGCGATGAGCACGAGAAGCGGTGACATTGACCCGGGAATTGCATGGTATTTTATTAAAAATGGAATGAACGAAAAGCAATTCAATGACCTGGTTAATCACAGATCCGGTTTACTTGGTATTTCTGAAACGAGCTCGAACATGCAAAATCTGTTAGAAATAGAAAACACTGACGGCAGAGCAGCAGAAGCGGTGGCTTTATTTTGTTACCAGGTAAAAAAATCTATCGGTGCTTTTACTGCAGCTTTGAGCGGACTCGATATTTTGGTGTTTTCAGGAGGTATTGGTGAAAATTCTTCTGTCATTCGTTCCCGTATTTGTGAGGGACTTCTCTATTTAGGTATTGAGCTCGATGAAGAACAAAATAAAAAGAACGCATTTCAAATTTCAATGGAAGCTAAAGCTGTAAAAGTTTATGTGATCCCAACAAATGAAGAATTAATGATCGCTAAAACCGCTGCTCAAATCTTTCAAAAATTGAAATTGGCAATACAATAACTGTAAAATTTTTAGTGATGGAAACACACAAGGTTGCCGCCTCTAAAGAAGAATTATCGCAGGAACAACTAAACAAGATCAATGCGTATTGGAGAGCTGCTAACTATCTTTCCGTGGGACAAATTTATTTACACGACAATCCCCTGTTAAAAGAGCCCTTAAAAGCGGAACATGTAAAGCATATGTTGTTGGGTCATTGGGGTACCACGCCGGGACAGAATTTTATTTATGTTCATTTAAACCGTGTTATTAAAAAATATGATCTGAACATGATCTATGTTTCGGGACCGGGGCACGGCGGGCCTGCATTGGTGGGTAATACTTATCTTGAAGGAACATACAGTGAGATCTATCCAAACATTAGTCGCGATGAAGCCGGTTTAAAAAAGTTGTTTACACAATTTTCATTTCCCGGTGGTATTCCGAGTCATGTGTCACCGGAATGCCCGGGTTCTATACATGAAGGTGGTGAGTTGGGCTATTCTTTGAGTCATTCTTTCGGAGCTGTTTTTGATAACCCCGGTTTAATAGTTTGTTGTGTGGTTGGTGATGGAGAAGCAGAGACAGGGCCGTTAGCCACATCCTGGCACTCAAATAAATTCTTGAACCCTGTAACCGATGGTGTAGCGCTGCCGGTTCTTCATTTGAATGGATATAAAATCGCGAACCCGACAATATTGGCAAGGATCAGTAAGGAAGAATTAGAAAATTTATTTCTCGGTTATGGCTGGAAGCCATATTTCGTTGAAGGCAATGAACCAATGAAGATGCACAAAAAGATGGCCGCAACATTGGACCATGTTATTAAAGAAATAAGAGAGATAAAAGAAAATGCGATTAAAAATAATGAAGAGCGTCCGCAATGGCCAATGATCATTTTGAAAACGCCGAAAGGATGGACAGGGCCAAAATTCGTGGATGGCTTGCCTGTTGAAGGGACATTTCGTTCTCACCAGGTTCCTTTAGCAGACATTCAAAAAAATCCGGAACATTTAAAACAACTCGAAGAATGGCTGAGAAGTTACAAGCCACAAGAACTTTTTGATGATAAAGGAACTTTGATCCGCGAATTGGCCGAACTGGCTCCAAAGGGACAAAGAAGAATGGGTGCAAATCCAAATGCCAATGGAGGATTATTGTTGAAAAGCCTTCGCATGCCTGATTTTCGCGATTATGCACTCAAATCATTGCGCGGCGAAATGGGACCAGGTGATACAAAGGTGTTGGCAAAATTTATCCGCGATGTAATCAAGTTAAATGAAGAGCAAAGAAACTTCAGATTGTTCGGTCCCGATGAAACTCTTTCGAATCGGTTGAACTCTGTCTTTGAAGCAACCAACCGTCAATGGGAAGCCGAAACGATCGCCACAGATGAATTTCTTAAAAAAGACGGAAGGGTAATGGAAATGCTGAGTGAACATCAGTGTGAAGGTTGGTTGGAAGGTTATTTGTTGACAGGCAGGCATGGATTGTTTAATTGCTATGAAGCGTTCATTCATATTATCGATTCCATGTTTAATCAACATGCTAAATGGCTTAAAGTAACAGCTCATCTTCCCTGGCGCAAAAAGATCGCTTCACTAAATATTCTTCTCTCTTCCCATGTATGGCGGCAGGATCATAATGGTTTCACGCACCAGGATCCGGGTTTTATTGATCATGTAGTAAATAAAAAAGCAGAAATAGTTCGTGTGTATTTGCCACCGGATGCAAATTGTCTTTTATCTGTGATGGATCATTGTCTGCGCAGCGAGCATTATGTAAATGTAGTAGTGGCGGGTAAGCATCCATCACCGCAATGGCTTTCTGTTGAAGAAGCAGTTATTCATTGTGCAAGGGGAATTGGAATATGGACCTGGGCCAGCAACGATGAAAATTCAGAACCCGATGTAGTGATGGCTTGCGCAGGTGATGTACCAACCCTTGAAACACTTGCAGCAGTTTCTATTCTGCGTGAAAAATTGCCGGAATTAAAAATCAGGGTGGTCAATGTCGTGGATCTTATGAAGCTGCAACCGGAGACTGAGCATCCGCATGGATTGAATGATAAAGATTTCGATGCACTGTTTACAACTGACAAACCTGTGATCTTCGCTTTTCATGCTTATCCGTGGCTGATTCACAGGCTGACTTACCGGCGTACCAATCATCATAATATTCACGTGCGAGGTTATAAGGAAGAAGGTACGATCACTACACCATTTGATATGACTGTATTAAATCAACTGGATCGTTTTGATCTTGTGCAGGACGTAATTGACCGACTGCCCCAATTGGAAGATCGGGCAGATTACCCGAAACAGGAAATGAAAAATAAGTTAATTGAACACGGTCAATACATCAGGGAAAACGGGCTTGACATGCCCGAAGTGCGCAATTGGAAGTGGAAAACATTTAATAATTAAGAGTCGATAAAAAAATAAATTATAAAGAATGATCAAACCTATTGAAAATCTTCCCGACAATATTATCGGCTTCCGATATGAAGGTGAAGTAACAAACGAAGATTATAAAACCGTCCTTTATTCTGTAGTTGAGGCAGCATTAAAGAAAACGAAAGAGCTTAAAATGCTGCTCGAAATAACAGAGAGTTTTGCAAAATTCACTTTGCACGCGGCATGGGATGATGCAGTGATCGGGTTTAAATATTTTCGCGATTGGAAGAAGATTGCCTTTCTCTCCGACAAAGAATGGCTGAATCACACCATAAAGGCTTTAAGTTTTCTTACGCCGGGTCAGTCGAGAACTTTTGCGACCAACCAAATGGAGGAAGCGATAAACTGGTTAAAAGAATAAAGGAAAAATAAATTATGCTTTCCTGATGGATGTCATTTATGACTATCGTTGAATTGGATATATTAATGTTTCTATGACTAAATCTCTTAACACAGAAGAAGTTCTTAAAAATCAAAATACAAACTTATCTACGGGTTTAAATGGTAATTATATACAGGTGGACCAGGCAGCATTAACAGGTGAATCACTTTGGTGTCCAACAAAAAAGGCTTAATCATGATGTGAAAGCTTTCGGCTTTTAATTCCAGAATATGCACCACTTATATAAACAAAGAATTAAATGGAGTGGTTGCACATTTCCGGCTACAATGGAATTTTATATTTTCCATCCTTTCAAATTAATTGCTCCTATTTCCATGAAGGGCACCATCTTTCAGAGCTTCAAATCCTGACACTACATCAAACAATTCTTCATCAATGGAGCTTTGCCGTAAGCGATGGAAACTGTGGCTAAGATCATCCAATAAATCGCCTATGTTTTTTTCTGCACGTTGCATAGCTTCCAGGCGACTTGCATTTTCACTGGCTAATGATTCTGCGCATGCTTTGAATAAAGAGACAAAAAGGTATTCACGGATAAGCGCCGATAAAGTTGGTTGAATTCCGCCAGCAACTTCCGGTATTTCCTTTGTTGGCCATTGAAGTTCTTCCAACGCATTTTTCCATTTTTCATCCAATGGTAACAATCGCTGCATCACAGGCACATAGCCCGCTCCCGCTTTTGGTTGATTATGGAAAATATAAAACTCATTCACATGTTCCTTTTCACGACTCGCTTCACTTTTAATTAAAATTTGCCCTACAAGTGGAGTAATCGCATTCACAGAATTGGGAACGGTAAAAAGCTTTGTAACAGTGAAGCCTGCATCGGACAAGAGCAATTGAATCCGCTCACCCACAGCCCATATTTCTTTTTTGCCCGGCAAAGCGTTTAACGAATGAGAAACAAAATTGGTGAGCGAATCATTAAACTGCGCAACAAGACCCTGGTCCGATCCAAAAATAATAGCGCCTGTTAATTTTTCATTGTTCCTCTTCGATTCTTTCTTTTTGTTTATTGTATTTATTTTCTCTGCTCGTAGCCAGGCGATGATACCCAACCTCACTGTGAGGTAATAATCCCCTAATGAACTGACAGCTTTTTCGTATTGTCCGATGTTTGAAGCCGCCACGGCTTTCATTGTTTTGACTACAGATTTGAGATCTTTCGCTCCTTCAATTTTTCTGCGTAAACTTTCTAATGTGTCCATTAGTTTTTATTTTGATCAGGTTCAGGTTTATCCTGGAAAGGATCAAGTGTATCGCCTGCAATCTTCAAAATAACGTCACGATCCGTATCGCTCAATGCCGCATCTGCTGTTAATCGTTTTAAAATTTCAGCAGGAAGGTTCGCACTGCTTTTAAGCAAGGCAGCTTCGGCATTCTGCATTTTCTCAATGGGAATGGTATCAAAGAGTTTGCCTGTCAATGCAAGCAGTACAACAATTTGCTCAGAAACAGACATGGGCTGAAGTTCCTGTTGCTTAAGACAAATACGAACTCGCTTTCCATGTTCAATTACTTTCCGGGTGTTTTCACCCAGCCTTGTACCAAAACGGGAAAAGGTTTCTAATTCTTCAAATTGGGAATAGTCCAATTTCAGATTACCTGTTATAGAACGATATGCCGGCAATTGTGCTTTGCCACCCACACGGGAAACGGATTTACCAACATCAATAGCGGGTAAAATGCCCAAATCAAATAGTTTTGGAGAGAGATAGATCTGTCCGTCAGTAATGGAAATAAGATTGGTAGGTACATAGGCAGAAATATTTTGAGCCTCCGTCTCAATAATAGGTAAAGCGGTAAGTGATCCTCCTTTAAGTTTATCATTGAGGTGTGTTGCCCTTTCCAATAATCTTGAATGTATATAAAAAATATCTCCCGGGAATGCTTCACGTCCGGGAGGCCTTCTTAACAACAAAGAAAGTTCACGATAAGAACGGGCATGATGTGTGAGGTCATCATAAACAATCAACACATCACGGCCCTTTTCCATAAAATATTCTGCAATGCTTGTAGCGGCATAAGGTGCGATATAATTTAATCCCGGTGAATTGTTTCCTTCTGCTACAACCACAACAGTATATTCCATCGCTCCTTTTTCTTTCAGTTTAGCAATTACTTTCGCTACCGATGATGCCCGTTGTCCGATGGCGCAATAAATGCATACTACATTTTTATCAAGCTGGTTAAGTATCGTGTCAACTGCAATGGCTGTTTTGCCTGTTTGACGATCTCCTAAAATCAATTCACGTTGTCCGCGGCCAATAGGAATCAATGCATCAATAACTTTTAATCCTGTTTGCAAAGGAACGGTAACAGGCGCCCGGTCCATGATAGCAGGCGCCGGTCGCTCAATAGGCAGGCGTTGAGTATGAGCAATGGAACCTTTGTCATCCATAGGTACTCCTAATGGATTAATCACTCTTCCGAGCAGGGCATTGCCCACCGGGATGTCCATTACTCTGCCTGTCCGTTCCACTTCGTCACCGGCGTTCAACTGAGTATCTTCACCAAGAAGGATGGTTCCTATTTCATCTTCATCAATATTGTAAGCTATACCGGATAAACCTCCTGGGAACTTCAATAGTTCCTCAAACCCTGCACCCGGAAGACCGGAAACTTTTACGATCCCTGTGGATACACTAATTACTGAACCAACTTCGCGGGGTGTAAAAGGGAGTTCATAATCCTCTCTGCCCTTATTTAATTGATCGAATGTATTGTCAATCGTTTTATTTAATTCATTTACCGCCATATTATTTTTTTTCTGCTTCTGCTTTCTTTTCAGGTTCTGCCTTCGTCTTTTCCTTTATCGTTTCCGAAATACTTTTCTCCAATGAATTGAGATATTCCGAAATACTCCATGCCAGTTTATATCCTTTTGCTGTCAATTCAATTCCGCTGATCAGTTCAGGTGCTGTTTTAAATTGAAATTGAGTTTCTGTTCCTGATATTTCACTGACTGACTTTTTAATTTCTGCCTGTTGTTTTTCCGGCAGATCAAATGCGCTTCGAACAAGAACCGACCCCGGACCGGATTTAAAAGTTTCGATAAATTTTTTCTTCTCATCACCTTTTAATTCATTCAACCGCTTGATGAAAATGTTTACCGATTGTTCTTCCAGGCTCAGCGAAGCAAGATCCCTTAGCGTCTTTCGTGAAATGGCGAAAACTTCCTGTTGAGTCTTTTGCACAATTTCGCGGTTCAGGTTTTCCCGCGATTCTTTCGATGCGGCTTCCAGGTTAGTGCTTAACTTATTGGCTTCAGCTCTTGCTTCTTCGAGAAATTTCTTACGTTCCTCATTTGTTTCTGCAATTGCTTTATCCATTAGTCCTTTCTTTTGCTGGTCGAACGCATCATTCTTTTTCCTGAATTCAACCTGTTCTTTTTCAGCTTCTGCCTTTTTAGCCTTTGCGTCATCCAATTGAGCAGCAATTTTTTTCTCACGTTCGTCAACAGCTTTGAGGATGGGCTTGTAAAGAAAACGTCTAAGCAACCACACCAAAATGAGGAAATTAATTACCTGGGCTATTACTGTGAACCAGTTAATTTTCATTATCTGTTATTTTGCGATGATGTGGTTCCAGAATGGATTCGCAAAGATGAGAATCATCGAAACCACGAAACAGTATATCGCCGTTGACTCAATCATTGCCAAACCAACAAACAAGGTCCTTGTGATGGTTGGTGCTGCGTCGGGCTGCTGCGCAATAGAACTTAATGCTGATGCTACAGATTTCCCTTCGCTGAATGCAGGCAACATGCATCCGATTCCTGTGGTAAATCCGGCAGTGACAACTGATGCTACTGCTATAATTGTTGTACTATCCATTATTATCCTCCTTTTTTTTACTTATTAATTTGTTTTTCTTTAACTCCCTTACCTGCACAGCCCCGGCTATATATACTGTTGCGAGAATGCTGAAAATATAAGCCTGAACCATACCCGTTAATAAACCCAGCACGTTCATAATAACCGGGAATATAAAAGGTGAGATGGACAATAGTATAGCGACGATCATGCCACCGCTCATAATATTTCCGAACAAGCGTACCGCCAAAGCCAATGTCCTGGTGATTTCACTGATGAGATTAAATGGCAACATCACCCATGTTGGTTGAACGTAAGTTTTCATGTAACCCCCCATTCCGCCCTTTTCAATACCAAAAAATGGTACAGCAAGGAATACACAAATAGCAAGTGCCGTCGTAGTGGAAAGCGAACCGGTTGGTGGTTCGTACCCCGGGAAAATGATACACAGGTTGGCAATACCAATAAACAGGAACAGAGTACCAAGGAAACCAATATATTTTTTCGGGTGGTCCAATCCTATTTCCTTAATCTGGCTATTGATAGCAGTTACAATCATTTCCAATATGCATTGCCAGCGGGAAATACGAATATCTGTTTTGAGTTTGCGTGTAATTAATCTTGCCGCAATCACTATCAGTAGCATCAATGCCCAGGTAGTAACAATGGTCAGGTTAATAGTGATAAAACCATGTTGCCAGAAAATAGTCTGGTCAGGACTAAGCTTCATGGTCGACCTCCTTTTTTATGGGTGTTTGGTTTACTTCATACGATTTGGTAAATTGAATAACAATGAAACGGGCTATAATAAAACCAAGCAAACAAATAAGCAATCTTTGCCAGCTACTGGCAGCGATGAAATAAAATCCAATCAGCGTAATGCCTATCCGGATAAAGAAACTGCTGAAAACCCATAATGCCGGCTTCTTTGAAGTAACTGATTTTTTTACAGTAAACCACAGCCCGCCGAAGAATAGTGTTCCCAAGATTAAACCTGTTATAAATACCAATACCCTGTATAAAACTTCATTCATCTTTTTCCTCTTTATTTTGATGCATCTCTTTATTTTCTTTGACTACCCAATACCATGCAATCACACTTCCGGCAATTAAGCCAACGATCAAACAGGTTAATGTCCATGAAAATGATTGCGGATGATTTTTATCTAACCACATTCCTAATGCGACTCCGAGCAATGCAGGAACAGCTACTGACCAGCCTACCATGCCCATCATTCCTAAACCAAACCAAACATTTTTTTTATTTTCCTTCAAGGCCTTCAGTTTACGCTTTTCTTTTTCGCTTACCTGCTGACTAAACAAATTTTCCTCTTTTTTATCGGGAAGTTCCATTTTTATTCTTTATGAAATTTTTTAAGGCTATACATGAATCCGCTTTCCATCTTTGCCATTACGGAACGGACGTTTTTTTCACTTTCATCAAGATTCATAAACTCTTTTTTAACCGATTCATGGAGCTTTCCCAGGTCTGCGCCTCCAACAGCATTACGAACCGACAGCATTACCTGCGTACCTGCTTTTACCAACACGCCTTCATCAACAGCTAAATAATGAACGTCACCTTCTTCTGTTTCATAGGTAAAAATCCCGGGCACTAATGCAGCTACACAATCAAGCCTCTGTGGTAATAAGCCATAAGAACCTTTACTTGTTTCTAAAACAATACGACTGACATTTTTCATTTCATCAAAAACCTGGAACGGGAGAAGTACTTTTAAATTCATTAATAACTTTTCCATTTTATCTTTTTTATCCGGTGTTCACTGCGTGGTTTTCACTTACTTCAGTAGCAGAATTATTTTTTTTAGCATTGTTATTTTCTTTCATTGCAACCCTTCGTTTATTTAGATCAATATTTTCATTTTCTTTTTTCTTTGCTTCTTCTATTGATCCAATCATATAAAAAATACTCTCCGGTAAATCTTTAAATTCATCCGCAAGAATACGTTCACAACCATCCAATGCATCTTTCAAGCTGACTTCCTTTCCTTTGATCCCGCTGAATTGTTCAGTGGTAAAAAAAGGTTGGGTGAGAAATCGTTCCAACCGCCGGGCACGGTTTACTACATTCCGATCCTCAACAGATAATTGTTCCAGACCAAGCATAGCAATAATATCTTTAAGGTCTTCATATTTTGCCAGTGTTTGCCTTATTTTTTGTGTAAGATTATAGTGCCTTTCGCCAATGATTCCGGGTGTAGCCATTTTTGAATTGGATTGGAGCAAATCAATGGCAGGATAAAGTCCCTCGCTTGCTTTTTTTCTGGAAAGAACAATAGATGCCGAAAGATGAGAAAAAGTATGAACAGCAGCGGGGTCTGTTAAATCATCAGCAGGTACATAAACCGCCTGGATAGAAGTGATAGCTCCTGCTTCTGTATTGGCGATCCGCTCCTCTAATTTCGACAGTTCTGTTCCCATGGTTGGCTGATAACCCAATCGTGAAGGCATTTGTCCCATTAACCCGGATACTTCCATACCCGCCTGGATAAACCGGAAGATATTATCAATGAGTAACAACACATCACGGTGCTCATCGTCACGAAAATATTCCGCCATCGTTAATGCTGCATGACCAACACGAAAACGGGCGCCGGGTGGTTCATTCATTTGCCCGAACATCATGACCATGCTTTCCAGCACACCCGCTTCCTTCATATCATGATAAAGTTCCTGTCCTTCGCGGCAACGTTCACCGATACCGCAAAACATACTTACCCCTTTGTTATGCCCCACCATATTATGGATCATCTCTGTAAGTAAAACTGTTTTGCCAACACCGGCTCCTCCAAATAACCCGGCCTTGCCACCACGTTCTAATGGTATCAACACATCAATTATTTTAATACCCGTTACGAAAATTTCTGATTGGGTTGATTGTTTTGCCAACGGAGGTGGCGATTGATGGATACTGCGTTGTTCTGTTCCGGATAATGGTTCCTGCTGATCAATAGTATTTCCGAATACATCGAACATCCGGCCCATGATTTTTTTTCCAACAGGTACGGTAAGTTCTTTGCCTTCTGTTTCTACAGCCATTCCACGTGCTAATCCCTGGGTAGGAGTTAATGCAATACCGCGTATATGGTGATCATCAAGCTGTGTCAATACTTCTATAGCTATTTGCTTATTCTTCCCTGAGTGAAGTAAAGTATAAATTGGAGGTAAATGATCTTCAAACCCTACATCTACAACACTGCCTCTCACAGAAATGATTTTGCCGCAGTTTACAAAGTTGTTTTTATTTTCGGGAGTTGGTTCCATTTTTCGAGATAGAGATTACACATTCTCTTTTATTATTTACAGGCTGCATTTCTTTTTCCAAATATTGCTTTTGGTAAAAAGGCAATTACATTTTCTTCTCTGAAGAAAACGGTAGTGTAAATGTAAACACAGAATCTTCATCTTGCTTACTTTCAAATGAGATTGTTCCATTGTGGCGAAGTATATTTTCACTCATAATAAAAAGACCAATGCCAAAACCACGATAGGCGCTGGTACGATGGAATATGCAGGAAGTAATGACGGTGGCTTCGATACCAGGTATTGCAGGCGTGATTGCCTCATTTCTTTTATTTTTTTTCCTTGAAAAAATGGGATTTTCACAATCGCTTATTCAAACTCTTATTTTCTTAAAACTAAGTGTGGCAGGTCATTCTACTCTTTATACAACCAGGACATCCGAAAGGCATTTCTGGAAAAAACCATGGCCGTCTCCTAAACTCTTTATTCCAACTTTCTCTACTCAAATAGCTGCAACTATTGTAGCAGTATATGGATTATTCATGGCTGCAGTCGGATGGAAATATTTCGGATTCATTTGGTTGTATGGGATTGTGTGGTTTTTGATCAATAATTACCTGAAAGTATGGACGTTCAAATGGCTTAGGGCTAACCGGGAGAAAGGGACTTCTCTGGAACAAGTATGATTTCTTTTTTCTGATGTCTGCTAAGCGATAAGGAAAGAATTTAGAGTAACGTCTTTATCTAAGTAATGTGAATGTTCCTTTTTTTGATATTTTTTTGTTTGATGCAGTCAGTATTTCCAAATAATAAATATAAACATCCGATGGCTGTGGTTGATCATTGAATTTACCATCCCATCCTTTGCTTATATCATTTGTTTCATAGATTAACTGCCCCCATCTGTTATAGATCAGTAACCTGAATTGCCTGTAATTATCTGCTGCCCATATCCTGAATCTATCATTTTTACCATCATTATTTGGCGTGAAAGCTGTAGGCACATATACGTCTCTATAAACCCTTACGCGAACAGAAGAAATGGATGTGCCACAGCCGAGATCTGAACTGACTGTTAAAGTATAGATACCATCTTCTGGTGGGTAGACCTTTGGAGTTACTGAGTGAATATCATTTATAAAAATATCAGGAGACCAGTAAAACTCAACAGAAGTTCCTTTAACAGATCCATCGAGCATAGTAGTATCTCCGGCATTTATATTTTTATCCGGGCCTGCAATAGATACAGGTTTCTTATAAACATTGATGGTAACAAGTGCAGAATCCTTACAACCAAAAGGATTTGTAACAACAACTTTGTATTGAGTGGGATCAATAGGACTGGCTACGGGATTTGGAATAGCATCGTTCGATAAACCAGTGGGTGGGGTCCATTCGTATACACCTCCTCCACTGGAAGTAGCTGAAAGGTTCTCTGTTTCTCCTTCGCAAATAGGGTAGCCCGGTGAAACAGAAATTGTTGTACCTGGAAATACATTGAGATAAAAAGTATCGAGCAAAACGCATCCGAAATAGAATGTTTCTTTGAGCTGGTAGAGGCCGGTGTCTCTGTATTGAATAGATGGAATTTTTGCGGTTGCATCGGTTGAGTTATATCCGTTTGGGCCGGTCCAGAGTACTTCCAGAGCTTTTGCGTCTGCAGCAGGAAAATAATAATCCTTATCAAGGCAGCCAAAAACGTTTTGAGGGGGTACAGGCTCCGGTAAAGGATGTACACCTGTATGAATTACGTTGGAAGTAACACGGCAATTAATGGAATTAATATTACCTCTTTCAGCGATACAAACTCTATATAAAATAGTTCCTGATGATCTGTGAGGAACCTGGTAAGAAAGAGTAGTTTCACCGGAAATATCTATCCATGTTTTGCCGGAGTCCGTACTGCTTTGCCACTGAAATTCCGGGTCAGTAAATCCGGGTGTATAAGTTGCATTTAATGTCCAGGTATCTGTATAGTTAGCACATACATCCACCGGGCCGGAGTCTCCGTTAATTGTTGCAGATATAAGTGATGGGCTACAGGGTGTGAGGGTGATATCGTCAATTGCGAAGGCACTTCCACAACCATACTTGGGATTTATAGTGATAGAAATGATCGCAGCTGTGATATTCCCCGGAGTTTGCATCGACAAACCGAAGAATTTCCATTCTCTTTCATCTACTATTGGTAAATAGCCTGTACTGTCTTCGGCGAGTATAGTGCCGGATAGAGTTTTTATTTGAAATTTCAGGTTGGGTAAAACGGGGTTGCCATCACAGGCATATTTTGTCATAACGCTTGTAACCCACATCCCGAATTGATAAACTGTGTTTCCGCATAAATTTTTTGCAGTATCCGTATAAATTGTACCAGGTGTACTTGCTGCATTCACCAGTATATAATTTCCTTCTGAATCATTGGGTGTGTGATCGCCGACCATTTGTACCCATGTATGGGGACCACAACCAAAAAGAAAACCACTGATTGTGTATGTTCCCATCGTATTGGGGCATCCGCCTACACGTTCATATGTTGTTCTGTTTGGTGGCAGTTCATAATGCCCCGAACCAAAAGTTTCATTTATCACTGGATCTCCCAGGCTGCCATTGCAGACCTGTGCTTCAGAAGAACAGGAAAAGCATAAAAAAAAGTATGTCAACAGGGCCGAAGATCTCATCGGGACATCATTCTTTAAATTAATTTTTAAATATAGACATTTCATCTAATTTTTCTTTGTCTTAATTTAAGTTGCACCTGGTGCTTTTTCTTAAAATTTTGTTTCCAATAGAAATTTCTTATTTCAGTTGATATCAACAATACACGGATGAAACTATGGAGATGTTTGCGAAAACAAGGCCATTATAAAATCATGTTCAAAAAGGAAAACATAATAAACAAATGCCTGTGCTTTAATAATAAAGGTTTTTAAAAAATTATTTTTCATTTTACATAAAACATTTTACATTGTGTCATCTTGACGCAATAAGCTCTTTTACTTTAAATCAGAATTAAGATATTATTTTCTTTATAAGATAAATTGCTGACAAATTATTTTTAATCAATAAACTCATGCCAATATGAAAAAGTTTTTTTATTTTCTTTTTTATTTATCAATCCATGCATTTCCTTCAATTGTATTTAGCCAGGCTGCTCACGATGCAATAGTAGCAGGTAAAGATGTTGCTATTGTAGAAACAGAGAATGGAAAGGTGAGAGGATATATTCACAACGGTATTTTTAATTACAAAGGAATTCCTTATGCTAAAGCGGACAGGTTTATGCCACCGGTGAAACCTGCACCATGGAAAGGAATTAGAAGTTCGCTTACTTACGGACCGGTATGTCCCATGGATCCTACTACCAGTGTTAATGATGAATTCGAATTTCCCTTTCATCACGATTGGGGGTATATGAATGAGAATTGCCAGACCCTCAATGTCTGGACACCAGCTATCAATGATAATAAAAAACGGCCTGTAATGGTTTGGTTTCATGGTGGTGGATTTACTGCCGGTTCTTATGTTGAGCTGCCTTCTTACGATGGCGAAAACTTAAGTCGTAAAGGCGATATCGTACTGGTTTCAGTAAATCATCGTTTGAATGTATTGGGCTTTTTGGATCTTTCAGGATACGGTGAAAAATACAAGTCTTCTCCCAATGCCGGTCTGTTGGATCTTGTAGCTGCATTGCAATGGGTAAAGCAGAATATTGCACAGTTTGGCGGGGATCCGGATAATGTAACCATCTTTGGCCAGTCTGGTGGAGGTGGTAAAGTAACATGTTTAATGAATGCACCTTCTGCAAAAGGTCTTTTTCAAAAAGCTATAGTGGAAAGTGGTAGTTACCTCAGTAGTTTTACCGAACAATCTATTTCAAAAAGAATAGCTGCGGCTGTGCTTGAAGAATTACATCTGCAACCTTCACAGATTGACTCATTGCAAAAAATACCGTATGAAGATCTGAATGCTGCTTCAAAAAAAGCGCTAACAAAAGTGGCCGCTGCATTAAAAGCTGAGGGCAAACCTGTGCCTGGCTTTGGTTTAAGCTGGGGGCCTACTCTTGACGGGGATTTTCTTCCATATCAACCCAGTGAATCGGCTGCAGTTGAATTTTCAAAAAATATTCCTTTATTAGTAGGAACCACAAAAAATGAATTTACTCCTTTTATACCTGGCTCCAGAGACATATCAATGGAAGATGCCAGAAAGAATCTTCAGAAAAAATATGGCGATAAAACGGATGCATACATGGAAGCTGTTAAAAAAGCTTACCCCGGAACGACCAAACCATCTGATTATATAGACATAGATTTTATTTTCCGGCCTGGTGCTATTAGCCAGGCAAATCTTAAAGCAGTAGATGGTGCTGCACCCGTGTACATGTACGTATTCGCATGGCAATCTCCTGTACTGGACGGTGTATTTAAAGCGATGCATTGTATGGAACTTCCTTTTGTATTTGATAATATCAGCAGGTGCGAAGAAATGACCGGTGGCGGTAAAGATGCCTATTCATTGGCAGATAAAATAAGCAGTGCCTGGATAAATTTTGCCCGGACAGGAAATCCCAATACAAAAAAATTGCCAATGTGGCCCGCCTATACTTCTCAAAATGGTGCAGTAATGGTCTTTGATAATAAATGTGAGGCAAAAAACAATTTTGATAAAGAATTAATGACAATAGGAGCAGGAAAATAAAAATCATTTTTTTACTTATGCAGTTAGTATGAAAACATTCATTTTATTTTTTGCTTTAGCTATATTAATGATTGGATTTGTTTCGCTCAATGCTCCGGGTACAGGTTTTGATATTATTAAAACGGACGCAGGATTTATTTCAGGAACTGTAAATAGGGATGGGAACATTCATATTTTTAAGGGTATTCCTTTTGCTGCTCCTCCGGTTGGTAATCTAAGGTGGAAAGCGCCGCAACCTGTTAACGCATGGGAGGGTGTTCGTAAATGTATTTCATTTGGGCCGAGCCCGATGCAGGCTTCACCGGTTCCTTTTAGTATGTGGTCAGAAGAATTTTTAATTCCCAAAGAACCTATCAGTGAAGATTGTTTGTATTTAAATGTATGGACAGGAGCAAAATCTTCAAAAGACAAAAGACCTGTGATTGTGTGGATATATGGTGGTGGTTTTGCAAGTGGCGGGAGTGCTGTTCCTATTTATGACGGTGAAGCCATGGCAAAAAAAGGAATTGTGTTTGTGAGTATAAATTATCGTGTGGGCATATTTGGCTTTTTTGCTCACCCGGAATTGACAAAGGAATCGGGCTACAATGCTTCGGGCAATTATGGAATATTAGATCAGATTGCTGGGTTGAATTGGGTAAAGAAAAATATTGCCGCTTTTGGTGGAGATTCGAATAATGTAACCATTGCCGGGCAATCTGCAGGATCTATGAGTGTAAATTGTCTCGTAGCTTCCCCGCTTGCAAAAGGATTGTTTCAAAAAGCTATTGGGGAAAGTGGTGCAAGTTTTACCGGTGGAAATGCTTGCTTGCAAAAAGCAGAAGAGGAGGGAGTCAAAACAATGAAGTCGGCCGGTGCTTCATCGATTGAAGATTTGCGTACTATACCGGCTGAAGAGTTAATGAAAAAAGCACAGAGCTTCCGTGGACCAATTGTAGACGGATACGTTTTGCCGGATGCCATTGTAACTATTTTTAAGGAAGGGAAAGAAAACAAGGTTGGTCTGCTTACGGGCTGGAACCAGGATGAAGGATTATTATTTGGGCCTATCAAAAAAGCAGAAGACTTTAAAAAGGAAGCAGAGAAAAATTATGGAAGTGATGCACAAACATTTCTGCAATATTATCCTGCCCATACTGATGGAGAAGCTGACTCTTCACAACTGAAACTTTCACGTGATCAGATCTTTGGTGTGCAGAATTATACCTGGGCCAACATAACAAGTAGTCAGAATAATAAAGTATATGTGTACCGGTTTATTCGCAAGCCACCTGCAACGGGTCAGTATGTAAAGTATGGGGCTTTTCATACGGGCGAGGTGCCTTATGCGTATGATAATTTAAAATTTGTAAATCGCCCATGGCGACCAGTCGATTTTCAGCTTGCAACAATCATGTCATCTTATTGGGCAAATTTTATTACTTCAGGAAATCCAAACGGAAAAGGACTGGTCCAATGGCCCGCTTATAATACCTCTGATAAAAAAATTATGGTATTAGGTAAGAAACCTGTTGCTGAGAAGCTACCTGATGCAGCCGCCCTTGATTTTCTTTATTCAAAAATAAAAAGCGAATAATTTTTTTAAACCCCAAAGTCCTTGTAATTGTTTCATCTGCTGATAAATTTTTATTTATCGATGAGGTGATCAATTTTTGAAAGTATGTCCTGCATATCAAAAGGTTTAGGAATGAATTCATCAGCTCCAGCTTTAAGGCAAATTTCTTTGGCATTAGGATGTGCAGAAATCATAATTAAGGGTATTTGAGATGTGGAATTATTTTTTTTTAATTCAGCACATAAGTCTGTTCCGTTTACTCCGGATAAAAGCATATCCATTATGATAAGATCGACGCCATTATTCTGAAGAATCTCAGCGGCCTGGTCCGCACGATCCGAAACTGACACATCATATCCTTTATATTCCAACATCATTTTTATCATTGTGCCGATGTCGGGGTCATCATCCAGTATCAATATTTTTGCTTTTTTGTTCATGTACAAATTTTTTTAGTGCGCAACAGGCAAGGCAAATGTGAAGACAGAGCCTTTTACATTTCCTTCTTTATCCATATCGGGGGTATAATTAACTTCTATAAAACGATTGCGATGCTTATAAGGAATCTTGTCTTCATAGTTTACAATTTCTCCACTCAGAACCTTATCCATTTGGGGCTTTATTCGGCTATAAACTTCTTTTCCCCCCAAATTCTTTACTGATCTTCCAATGATATCCTTTATTTCAATTCCAAACCAATCAGCATATACTTTGTTTGCATATTGATAAGTGTGATCACTACCTATATATATACAATAGCCGTGGAAACCTTGTCTAGTAAGAAGTGGGGCAAATTTTGCCGACTTTGTTTTATAGGCAGATTATATATATTTCCATTTAGGTTTCGGGTATTTACCTTTTGTAATGGGTTCATAAGAGACATTTTTGGGACTAGAGAATTTTTCAATTATGGGGAAGAGTAACTTATAGTAACAAAAGCCTTGAAGCTGTAAATTTTTGGCATTTATCAAAGTTATTTTTCTCATTTTTAGAATAGTGTAATTGACGACCAAATCAATTTGTTGATATTATACTTCAATATGGGTATTTTTTTTCCCATAAAATACTTTCCCCCTGAGCTGTTGCCAGTTTTTAGCTAATAGAAATGATAGGTTTACTATGGGTATTCAGTTTTTCTCTTCTGGTAAGGGTGAGCCCTGTGAAAATAATGCAGGAACTATGCCACGGAAGCAGCTTAAAATATAAGTTGTATATGTTGGCAGTATTGTAGGTATTTTATGCCAATCTTGTAGCAATAAAAAATCCCGCTACTTGGCGGGATCAGAAACAAAGTTTTCTCATGTAAATAGTCAGTAAGGACCACGCAGTCTGGTCTGTAAGTTAAAAAAAATATCAGAATTCACTATAGTTCATACACTGTAGTATTGCCAGCAGGTGATTTCTGTTTTTTTACACGATAAAAATTATTTAATAGAATTATTAACACAGTCATGGTCACAAGTAATAAAAACAGGGTGAATACTGGTTTTAATCCATTCAGCCAGTATGCTTCCATCAAAATAAAAGCATGAATTACACAAATGATTTTGGAAGACAGATTATGATTTAATCCTGCGCTTGTCAAAAGATGATGAATATGGGTTTTGTCAGCAGTAAAGGGAGATTGTCCTTTCCACATTCTCAGGGCAAATACTCTTATCGCATCGTAAACGGGAATTAAGACAACCCCTAAAGCAAACAAAGGAGTGTTTTTTAAGTATGGCTGCTCTGCAATATTATTTACCTGAATAAGTCTTGTACAAAGTATAGCAATTACAAAACCAAGAATAAGTGAACCCGTATCTCCCATGAAAATTTTTGCAGGATTCATATTGAAATATAAAAAGGCCAAAACACCTCCGGCTAATGCAAAGGCAATGAGAGCAAAATTTTCATCTCCGCTTATTGTAAGAAAAATGCCAAGCGTAATGAGGCTCATAAAGCTTAATCCTCCAGCCAGCCCATCAATGCCATCAATAAGATTGAAGGCATTTGTAATACCTACAATAGCGAAGATGGTAAAAGTGTACTGCGCAGATATTGGTAATTCATTTAAGCCAAACAAACCACCAAATGTTGTTATGCGGATGTCAGACAAAGCTATTAAAGAAGCAAGGGCAACTTCCACAATGAATTTATATTTTGCAGGAAGATCCCTGATATCATCTGTGATTCCCATGGCAAAAAGTAATGAGATGGAAAAAAAACAGGTCATGATTTCAGTTGAAACTGAATTGGGAAACCAAAAAGCAAGTGAAATGATCATGCCCGCCATAATGGCAATACCGCCGAGGGTAGGGGTGGGCGTGGAATGCTCTTTTCTTGAGTCGGGCTTATCATGTAAATGATATTTGGTTACCAACATTATGATTGGAGGTATGGCAACCATTGATACCACGAATGCACTGATAAAGCATAACAGCGCAAACTTATAGTCAGAAAAGTTCAGCTCAATTTGAAGCAGTGGAAGAAGGCTTTTCATTAAAGGTTCGGTTTTTCGATATCAGAATCAGGATATTGGGCCAGAAAAATAGAAATAATTATTTAAAAGCGCAAGATTATTTTATTGTGCAGTGTCAAAAAAAATTATACAATCGTCACACTAATTTTTTCCTATCTTGAAAAAGTTTTAAAATGAGTATGTTAGAAATAATTTTTTGGTTTAGCCTTGCTTTATTGTTTTATTGTTATGTAGGCTACGGTTTAATACTATTTATCCTTAACAGAATAAAAACCATTTTTCTTTCTTTTAAAGAAAACAGGGAGTTTGAACTATTACCGGCAACGATTGTGATCGCGGCCTATAATGAGAGCTCAGTCATTTTACAAAAAATAAAAAATTGCCTGGAGATCGATTATCCCCGCCATTTGCTGAATATAATTTTTATTACAGATGGATCAAATGATGACTCGGGGGAATTGATCGGACAATATGATTTCATTACGTTATTGCATCAGTCGAAACGGGAAGGAAAATCTGCTGCACTGAAAAGGGCAATGCGATTTGTCCGGACTCCTGTGGTTATTTTTAGCGATGCGAATTCAATGTTAAATCCGGGATGCATCAGGGCAATGATGCGTCATTATGCAAATAAGAAAGTAGGTGGTGTGGCGGGAGAAAAAAAGATTTTGCAAAGCAGGTATTCCCCGGCCGTGGGACAGGCAGAAGGAATGTATTGGAAATATGAATCATTCATTAAAAGGCAAGATGCAGCTTTTAATACAGTAGTAGGAGCCGCCGGTGAATTATTTTCAATTCGTACAGAATTGTTTCGTCCTATCGAGGATCATTTTATCTTAGATGATTTCCTTTTTTCAATACAAGTTTGCCTGGAAGGATACAAAATAGAATACGAACCTCATGCTTTTGCTATAGAAACTTCTTCGGCAAGTCTTGCTGAAGAGGAAAAAAGAAAAATACGTATCGCCGCAGGAGCTTATCAGTGCGCTTCTTATTTAACCCAACGACTGAACATTTTTAAATTCACCAGATTAAGTATTCAATATTTTTCACGGCGTTTTTTGCGTTGGATTGCCAGCCCTATTTTGATTTTACTGGTTTTAATTACAAATATTGAATTAGTGATGAGTCACCAAGGTTACATTTTTAATTACTTATTATGGATGCAGGCTACATTTTATTCATTGGCATTGGCGGGAAGAGTTTTCATTGCCACTGGCAGACGAATTGGACTTTTAGGAATACCTTTTTATTTTATGTTCATGAATGTGTGTCTTATGAAAGGATTTATGAAATACTGGCAGGGAAATGAAACCGTACTTTGGGAAAAATCAATGAGGGAAGCTATTGAATAAAAATATAAATTGCCAACCGGTCATATCACATATCTTTAAGTCTGGCCTGTCTTATTTTTGTAAAAATTAATTCCATTCCATCTTCACCTGAAATATTATCTAATCCCATTGAATATTTAAAGGGAGTAGGTCCTCAGAGGGCTGAGCTATTAAAGAAAGAACTTGGCATTTTTATTTTTAATGATCTGCTCAATCATTTCCCATATCGCCATGTTGATAAAACAAAAGTAAATCTCATTTCAGATATAACTTCTGCAACAGAATATATACAGGTAGCCGGAATTTTATCGGTAATTGAATTAGCGGGTCAGAAAGGAAAGAAAAGATTAGTAGGTCAGTTAAAAGACAAATCAGGTTTTCTTGAATTAGTTTGGTTTGAAGGTGTGAACTGGATACAGAAAAGCCTTAAAGCCGGACAGTCTTTTCTTATATATGGAAGAGTCAGTTTTTTCCAGGGACATCCGCAAATCGTACACCCTGAAATGGAACCTTTGACTGAAACAATATCGGATAGTAAAAATTATCTGGAGCCTGTCTATCCGAGTACTGAGAAATTAAAATCAAAAGGTTTGGGAGGGAGGCAAATTGGAAAATTAACACAAACCTTATTTACAATAATAAATGAAAAGGACATCAGGGAAAATATTCCTCTGTCAGTACTGCAACAATTAAAACTTTTGTCACGCTATGAAGCATATAAGCAAATACATTTCCCGTCATCATCAGAAAACTATAACAAGTCTGTACGGCGTTTAAAATTTGAAGAATTTTTTTTATCACAATTGCGATTAGGCAGGCTGCGATTACAGCGTCGTCAATTTTCCAAAGGCGTTGTATTTGACAAAGTGGGAAAATTATTCAATATATTTTACAGCGATTATCTTCCTTTTGAATTAACAGGTGCTCAAAAAAGAGTGTTTAAAGAAATAAGAAGTGATACAGCAAAAGGGCATCAAATGAATCGATTACTGCAAGGGGATGTAGGAAGCGGAAAAACAATTGTAGCCCTTCTAGCTATGTTACTAGCTATTGACAATGGCTACCAGGCCTGTATGATGGCTCCCACAGAAATACTTGCACAACAGCATTATAACAGTATAATAGAAGTTTTGAAAGATTTGCCTGTAAAGATCAAATTACTGACTGGCTCAACAAAGAGCAATAAAAGAAAGGAAATTATTCCTAAGCTGTCTGAAGGCAACCTGGACATTCTTGTAGGCACTCATGCGATTATTGAAGAGGCAGTTCAATTCAAAAATCTTGGACTTGCCATCGTTGATGAACAACATCGCTTCGGTGTAGCCCAAAGAGCTATGTTGTGGGAGAAATCAAAAATACCACCTCATATTCTTGTAATGACTGCCACGCCTATTCCAAGAACGCTGGCTATGACTGCTTATGGTGACCTTGACTATAGCGTGATGAATGAAATGCCACCTGGCAGACAACTTATTACTACTGTTCACCGTTATGAAAACAAGCGGGCGCAGGTGATGGATTTTGTAAAATCCGAAATAACTAAAGGACGTCAAACATATATTATTTTTCCTTTGATTGAAGAAAGCTCAAAACTGGAGTACGAGAATTTAATGAAGGGGTATGAGAATGTGAAAGCCTATTTTCCTGAACCAAAATATTGGATCAGTATGGTACATGGCCGACAATCTGCTATGCAAAAGCATACTAATATGCATCGGTTTATTACCGGCGATACACAAATTATGGTTTCTACTACAGTAGTAGAAGTAGGAGTGAATGTGCCCAATGCAACTGTAATGGTTATTGAAAGTGCCGAGAGATTTGGCCTTTCACAACTTCACCAGTTAAGAGGAAGAGTAGGCAGGGGTAAAGAAAAAAGCTATTGTATATTGTTAACCGGAAACGATATTGGAAATGATGCCCGCGAAAGGATGAAAGTGATGACTTCGACAAATGATGGTTTTTGGGTTGCAGAGAAAGACCTTGACCTACGGGGACCTGGTGATATTGAGGGAACAAGACAGAGTGGTGAATTAAACTTTAAGCTGGCAAGTATAGTCAAAGACAGGCCAATTTTGGAGACTGCAAGAAAGATAGCCCTGAAAATTTTAGAAGAAGATCCTGACCTTGTTTCGGCTGAAAATTTAGGCCTTAAAAATTTCCTGTCGTCACAAAAAGGTAAAACTATCTGGAGTCGTATTTCTTAACACAAGATTTAAAAATATTTGTCGGTGATTTTTATTAAATTGGTAAAAAGAAAATTGAACCGTACACTTTCCATACTTCTACTGTATTGCCTGCTACCTGCCGCCTTCCTCAAAGCACAGTATACCAATATTGAGTTTATTGAAAATAAAGGACAATGGGATAAACAAATAAAGTTTTTGGGCCAGGTTTCATCAGGTGCATTTTATGTAGAAAAAGATGGATTCATGGTCCTTCAGCACAATACATCAGATTGGTTAAAGGTCACCGAACTAATGCATAAGCATGGGATGAAATTTGACCAGACAAAACAAAGTGACTTTACCCTCCATTCGCATGCTTATAAAGTTGAATTTTTAAATGGAACCACAAATCCGGAAATCATAGCGGATAAACCTCTACCGGGGTATAATAATTACTTTATTGGCAATGATCCTTCAAAATGGGGCACTGACTGTAAGGTTTATCAGGGTATTACAGTAAAAAATGTATATCCTAATGTGGACGTTCGTTATTATTCAAATGCCGGGGCAGTTCAGTATGATCTTATTGTAAAGCCGGGTGCTGATATTTCCCGCATAGCATTGAAATATCATGGGGCTGACAAATTAGAAATAAAAAATAAAGAACTGATTGTTCATACGTCTGTTGGTGATTTGAAGGAATTAAGTCCTTATAGTTACCAATCTGATTTAAAGGGAAGAAAAGAAATTACCTGCAGGTACAGGCTCAAAAATGATGTAGTAACTTTTGATGTTAAAGATTATGATCCCTCCTCTACAATCGTGATTGACCCTTCTTTGATATTTTGTTCTTTTTCCGGAAGTTCTGCTGATAATTGGGGCTTCACTGCTACATATGGTCCTGACGGCAGTATGTTTGGCGCTGGTATTGTTTTTGGAACAGGCTTCCCCGTTTCACTTGGTGCTTTCCAAACGAGTTTTGCAGGTGGTGGAAATGGTTGGGGAGCTATTGATATAGGAGTTATTAAACTTACACCTGATGGAAGCAACAGGGTTTTTGCGACATATCTTGGTGGTTCCGGAAATGAACTTCCGCAAAGCTTAATTTGTGATCCTCAGGGTGAATTAATTGTAGCAGGACGTACTAATTCAGGAGATTATCCAACCAAACCTTCGGGTAATTCAAATGGCCCGGGGGGTGATTTCGATATTATACTTACGAAATTGAATGCAACGGGTAACGGATTAGTGGGTTCTAAAAAAATTGGTGGAACTGCAGATGATGGAGCAAACATTACACCGTATGGAGGATCAGCTAACTCTCTGCAGCGGAATTATGGAGATGAAGCAAGAAGCGAAGTAATTCTGGACAATGCCGGCAATATTTGTTTATCTTCCTGTACTCAATCAGGTGATTTCCCAACGGTATCTGCCTTTCAATCTTCAAATGCTACACCAACAAACAATGGTTCTCATCATCAGGATGCAGTTGTAATTAAAGTATCACCAGATGTTTCAACTCTTCTTTTTAGTTCTTATCTCGGTGGTTCGGGAGATGATGCAGCTTATGTGTCATCTATAAACCCAATTAATGGAAATTGGTATGTGGCAGGGGGAACATCAAGTACAGATTTCCCTGGGAATATGGCTGGAGTAATCGGTCCAAAATCATTTGGCGGCATAGATGGGTTCATTTCAGAAATATCAGGTAATACCCTCATTCGCTCCACTTATCTTGGCACCGGAGGCACAGACCAGATATATGGAATTCAATTTGATAAAAATGGATTTCCTTATGTGACGGGGCAAACAACTGGCTCCTGGCCGCATATTAATACAGTTTATTTTAATAGTGGGGCAAAGCAATTTATTTCAAAGCTTCAACCTGATCTTTCAAATTATGTATACTCAACAACTTTTGGAAGTGCCGCATCATTACCTAATATTTCACCAGTTGCATTTTTAGTAGATCGTTGTGAAAACGTATATGTTTCCGGGTGGGGCGGATGCTTCGGTTGTACTAATCCCGCCCAATGGGGCTTCCCAAATGCAGGAACTTTTGGTATGCCGGTAACCCCTGATGCAATTAAATCGACAACGGACGGGAAGGATTTTTATTTTTTTGTTTTGAAAAAAGATGGAGCTTCTCAACTATATGGAAGTTTTTTTGGAGAAAATAATATTGGAGGCTGTGATCATGTCGATGGCGGCACCAGCAGGTTTGATCAAAACGGCGTGATATACGAAGCTATATGTGGAAATTGTAAGGCATTAGATCCAAGCGCTGTCTTTCCAACCACTCCCGGAGCCTGGTCCACAAAAAACCCGGCTACTTCTAATGGCGGATGTAACCTTGCGCTTGTAAAAATAGCTTTTAACCTAGCAGGTGTAAAGTCAGGCATTCTTTCAACCATCAATGGAGTGCCCCGTGATTCGGCCGGTTGTGTGCCGTTAACGGTTGACTTTAGTGATACAATAAGAAATGCCGTAAGCTATGTATGGGACTTTGGTGACGGCAGCCCGCAAATTAAAACCGCAATTCCCAACACTTCTCATGTTTACAATTCAGTTGGTAGTTATAAGGTAATGTTGATCGCCATTGATTCATCCACATGTAATATACAGGACACATCATATGTACATATCCGCGTAGGGGATATACAGGCACAACTTAATTTTTCTCCTGTAAAATTGAATCCCTGTGATTCTTTTAAATACAGATTTGATAATTTATCATCTGCTCCGGTTGCTTTTTCGGATACCTCTTTTATATGGGATTTTGGAGATGGTTCTCCGCGAATTGTAGCAGGTACATCCAGTGTATTTCATAATTATGCTGCTCCGGGTACTTATAATACTACTCTCGTTCTTACCGATACAACTTATTGCAACGCTCCGGATTCTGTTACTATACAGGTAAGAGTAGCTGCATTGGTAAAGGCTCAATTCACAACACCTCCTGCTGGTTGTGCTCCTTATGAGGCTGTCTTTACAAACACTTCACTGGCGGGTCAAACTTTCCAATGGGATTTTGGTGATGGGGGCACATCAACAGATATTAACCCGACACATTTATATAATGCTCCCGGAAATTATACAATTACATTAATTGCAAATGATCCTGGCACCTGTAATGTCACAGATACTACAAGACAAACAATTACTGTTGCAAGTCTTCCTACAGCTAATTTTAGTTTCACCCCTACATCACCCACAGAAAATACACCTGAAATATTTACAAATCTTTCTTCCCCGGATGCTGTACGATTCATCTGGAATTTTGGTGATGGTGATACTTTGCAAACGGCTTCAAGACAGGGTGTGACCCATCAATATAATTCAACAGGCACGTTTAATACATGCCTTATTGCCTTCAACGCGGCAGGTTGTTCAGATACTACCTGTCAACCTGTAAGTGCCCTTGTTGCGGATGCTGTGGATGTGCCGAATGCATTTACTCCTTTAAGTAGTGGCATTAATAGTAAAGTTTTTGCAAAAGGTTTTGGAATTACCAAATTGCAATTCATTATCTGGAATCGTTGGGGTCAAAAGGTGTTTGAGACAAATGATAAGAATATCGGATGGGATGGAAAATTTAAAGGTACACTACAACCGATGGATGTATATGCCTATACGCTGGAAGTAGAATTTTTTGATGGCAAAAAAGTTACGAAAAAAGGTGATATCACTTTAATACGATAAATTGGGAAAATAATGAGGAGGTTAGTATGAAGACATTAAAATATTTTAGTTTAATAACTGCCTGCGGTTTTTATTTAGCAGCTTCTTCGCAGGATCTTCATTTTTCTCAATTCATGAATTCACCCCTTCTTACAAATCCTGCAAACACAGGATTTATTCCTCAGGCAGATTACAGATTGGGAATGAATTATCGTAATCAATGGTCGGCTATCATGTCCATTCCTTATAAAACGATGAGTGCTTTTGGAGATGTACAGGTTTTCAGAAATAAAATTGAGACTGGCTGGATGGGTTTGGGCGGCGTAATAGTTCATGATGTGGCAGGAAGTGGTAATCTTACCTCAACTAAAGTATACGGTTCTGTTGCCTACCATCAAATGATTAATTCTGGAAGTTTGCTAAGTGCTGGTTTTAATATTGGCTGGGCAAATAAAGAGATCAATGTTACCAATTTGAAATTTCCTGACCAGTATGATGGAAAGTTTTTTGATAATCATTTACCGACGGGGGTAGCCCTGGCTGCGAATAACATTAATTATCTTGATCTACAGGCGGGTCTTAACTACGCCTATTTCCCTAATAGTAATGTATATGTAAATGCCGGGTTTTCTGCTATGCATGTTAACCGACCGAGAGAATCTTTTTTTGATCAGTCAACAACTGTAGACTCATTGGGCCGTACGGTGGACAACCGCGTTCCCATTCGCTATACAGGATTTTTGAACGGAAGTTTTAAAATAGATGATCAGTGGATCATTAACCCGAATATATATTTTTCGGAACAGGCAAAGGCTTCTGAAATTGTAGCAGGTGTCAATGCTCATTATAATTTGTCCGGTGATGGTGAAGATGAATTGATTGGCGGAATTTATTACCGGGTCAAGGATGCAATTATTCCAATGATCGGAATCGTCTATAAAGATTATACTTTCACTTTCACTTATGATGCCACTATATCTACTCTGAAAAACTATGATAACACGAGAGGTGCATTTGAATTTTCTCTTCTTAAAAATGGTTTCTTTACCGGTCGTACCGACAGGCAATCGCTGTGCCCCCAATTTAAGAGCGCATATTAACAATTTCAGTCTTCTGCATATTGCTCATTTACACGATTTTTATCACTTTATTGAAAATCATGAATTAGGTTTAAGATGATTATTACAGAGATTAGTTAAAAGAAAATTTGTTTGAAATATTTAATTGTAGAAAACGTTTAATTATTTATTTCGGTTAACAGAGGTGATGCAATATTGTTTTGAAGTAAAATAAACTAAAACATTTACAAGACGATTTTTAAACCTAAAAGAATTTTTTGATCTAAAACAGTTTAAATAATCCAAAATATGAAACGGATAATCTTATCGATGATTTTATCAGGTATAATGGCTACCACGGCCTTTGCGCAGAATGAAAAGGATGAGCAGGATAAAGGATTCAAAAAAGAAAACCTTTTCACCGGTGGAGGTGTTACAGCTTCTTTTTATACCGGGGGAACTATTTTAGGCATCAATCCTGTGTTTGGTTATAAGTTGGCAAATTGGGTCGATGCGGGCATTGCATTGAATTATACATATCAGGGTGCCCGAGATAATTATGTCTTTAATGATAAAATTCGACAGAATGTTTACGGACCCGGGGCATTCGTAAGATTATATCCTGTTCGGTTTCTTTTTTTGCAGGGACAGTTTGAACATAATTTTACTCATGAAAAATATATAGATAATATTGGCAACGTTACCAAATGGCAAACCGATGCCAATTCATTGTTGCTTGGCGGGGGTATAGCGGAAGGCAGACAACCTGGCTCAAATACTTTTTTTTATATATCTCTGCTTGTTGACGTTCTTAAAGATCAATATTCTCCGTATGTAAATAATGTATATGATGGTAGCGGGAATTTGCTTAGAACTGATTTGGTTCCCATAATCAGGGCAGGAGTAAACATTGGATTATTCCAGGGAAAAAATAATCGTTATGATAACAATAACGATAGAGAAAACGGACGTAAGCGACCCAGGTACTACAACAACTTATAATAAATACTGAATAAGTTCTGAAGGATCACTAAGCACGATGATCCTTTCTTTTGCGGTTTCATACAAAAATCCACATTTCTCCAACCAATCGATGTGAGCTAGCAGATGATCAAAAAAGCCGCCCGAATTAAGAATGAAAATTTCTTTATCATGAATGGAAAGCTGGTTCCATGTTAGCATTTCAAATAATTCATCAAGCGTACCGAAACCGCCCGCTAAAACGATAGCTCCGTCACAGAGCTCATACATTTTTTTCTTTCGCTCATGCATATTATCAGCAATAATTAATTCAGTGATGCCATGATGTTGTCGTTCCCATTCAACGAGAACGTGCGGAATAATTCCTGTAACCTTTCCTTTGTTTTGCATTACAGTGTCTGCTATAATGCCCATAATGCCACTACTGCCTCCGCCATAGATCATAACAATATTATTCTCTGCCAGTATTTTTCCCAATTGCTGTGCATGTTGTGCATATACACCATCCATTCCATTTTTTGATCCGCAGAAAACAGCCAGTGAAGTAATAGGCATGGTTTCACAATATTACTAATCAAAAGGAAGATAAATTTCTTTATCTTCAAAATTCATTGTTTCATATTTGCAGATAATAACAAAAATATCATTCCTGCCATCAACCAAAAATTAATCTATGTCTCCAGCCCTGTTGTTTGCTTTCGTCATCGGTTATTTTGTTTTACTTCTTATTGTTGCCTGGTACACTTCACGCAATGCAAACAATGAATCTTTTTTTATCGGTAATAGAAATTCAAACTGGATGCTGGTGGCATTTGGAATGATCGGTACTTCATTATCCGGCGTAACTTTCGTGTCAGTCCCCGGAACAGTTGGAGTGGCCGGTTTTGCTTATTACCAGGTAGTGTTGGGTTATTTTCTCGGATATTTTATCATTGCTTTTGTACTCCTTCCTCTTTTTTACCGAATGAATCTTACTTCGATTTACAATTACCTGGAACATAGATTCGGAATGGTTTCATACAAGACTGGCGCACTATTTTTTATTTTATCACGAATATTAGGTGCCACTGCACGCCTCTATCTTGTTATTAACGTGCTGCAAATATTTATTCTGAAAGATATGCACATACCCTTTGCAGTTACTTCCTTTGTAATATTACTGATGATATTACTCTATACTTTTGAAGGTGGCGTAAAAACAATAGTATTTACCGATACATTGCAAACAACCTTTATGCTGGTGGGCCTGGTTGTTTGTATAATCTATATTATGAATAATATGGGACATTCTCTTAGTTCTGCATTGCATGAATTAAGCGGAAAAGGGCTAACAAAAATTTTTGACACGGATATAAATAGTTCAGGTTTTTTTCTGAAACAACTGATCGGTGGTTTATTCATCGCTGTAACTATGACTGGTCTTGACCAGGAAATGATGCAAAAAAATATTAGTGTCAGAACGCTTCATGATTCAAAAAAAAATGTGCTCACATTCAGCGGAATTATTTTAGTAGTAAATTTTTTGTTTCTTCTGATGGGTGGATTACTTTACTTGTTTGCCTCGTCAAAGGGAATAGAGACTGCTCCTGATGATCTTTTTCCCACCGTGGCTTTGCATTCAATGGGGAATGTGATCCCGATCATTTTTGTGATAGGTCTTATATCTGCACTTTTCCCGAGCGCTGATGGTGCACTAACTGCACTTACCTCCTCCTTCTGTATTGATTTGCTGGGGATCAAACGCAGAGTTGACTGGGATGAGAAAAAGAAGCGCCGCAACAGGATGATCGTGCATTTCATTTTTGCTATTATATTTTTCTTAATGGTGATGGGTTTTAGATGGGTGAATAATAAATCTATTATCGATGTAATTCTGAAAGTGGCAGGATTTACTTATGGCCCATTGCTGGGTTTGTTTGCCTTTGGAATATTGACGAAGAGACCGATCACCGACAGACTTGCAATTTATATATGCCTTGCAGCACCTTTAATTATCTGGGGAATTGATTTTGTCAATAATATTGAATGGTATCAACTACAATTTCATTTAACAGGTAAATGGGTTGATTCTATAAAGGATTTTTCGCAATCTATTTTTGGTCATTTTAAAATAGGGTATGAATTGCTGATCTATAATGGTCTTCTCACTTTTCTTGGTTTATGGACGATCTCCAAAAAGAAACGTGGCACTAACTAACGAAACTTACCATTTTTAAATGTCTTACTTTTGAATGCCATCTGTTCCAAGCGGATGGCATTATTATCATTTGTTGATTGAAAATTGTTGAGGAGAATTATAAGTCGTACAAGTGACTGACACAACAGGAACTGATAGTAGTGATACAACTTAGTACAAAATAAAAATTTTAAAAGTGGAGCAACGTTGGAATGAGAACATAAGAAAATCGCACCAGCGTAACTGGACGGAATCAAAAGCACATTCGAGCTGGCAAATATTTAAGATCATGGCCGAGTTTGTCGATGGGTTTGAAGCCTTGGCAAAGATCGGACCCTGCATTTGCATTTTTGGGTCAGCAAGAGTAAGACCCGGTAACCGTTATTATGAACTGGCAGTTGAAATAGGAAAACGATTGGCGGAAGAAGGATTTGGAATTATTAGCGGCGGCGGACCAGGGATTATGGAAGCATCAAACAAAGGTGCACAATTAGGTGGTGGAAAATCGGTTGGGCTAAATATTGAATTACCATTTGAACAGGGGGCAAATTCATTTGTGGATAAAGAACATAACCTGAATTTTGATTATTTCTTTGTTCGTAAAGTTATGTTTGTAAAATACTCGCAGGCGTTTATTATGATGCCCGGAGGTTTTGGAACAATGGATGAATTTTTTGAAGTGCTGACATTAATACAAACAGGAAAAATGCTGCAGGTACCCCTGATTGTTGTAGGAAATGAATATTGGAGTGATTTGTTGAAGTGGATAAAAGAAGCTATGATGGAAAAAGAAAATAATATTTCGGCAAAAGATTTTGATCTTCTTAAGCAGGCTGACACCGCAGAAGAAGTGGTGCAACATGTATTGAATTTTTATACACAACATGCCTTACAACCTAATTTTTAATGATAGGCGTTGTGGTTTGTTTGATTTTATCTTTGTAAAAAATTTTCCGGTGGAACTAATCAACGAACAGGTTCAGTTATACGCAGAAAAATTTTCTTCACCTGAAAATGGGTTGCTGAAGAAAATTAACGAATTTACTCAAAAGCATCCCGAGGCACAAATGCTCAGCGGACACTTGCAAGGCAAAGTATTAGAAATGCTGAGCTGCATGATAAGGCCCAAACGAATTTTGGAGATTGGGACATTTACAGGCTATAGCGCTCTTTGTTTAGCAAAAGGATTAACTGAAGACGGATTACTTCACACTATTGAACTGAGGAAGGAAGAAGCAACGGTAGCAAAAGAGTTTTTTTCGCAGTCTCCTTATTTATCAAAGATAATTTTACACCAGGGTTCAGCGTTAGATATTATTCCCAAACTTGAAGAAATTTGGGATCTTATATTTATTGATGCAGATAAGCCTGCATATATTAAATATTTTAATCTTGTTTTACCGAAACTGAGAAAAAACGGGTTTATTTTCGCCGACAATATATTTTTTCATGGCCAGGTGTTGGAGAAAGAAATAAAAGGGAAAAGTGCGCAGGGAATACAGGCATTCAACGAATATATTCAGCAAAGAACCGATATAGAAAAAGTGATTCTTACCCTTCGTGATGGGTTATTTTTGATACGAAAATTGTAATTATTCAATGTTAAACAAAAAGTCCTCTATTCTTTTTTTGTTTTGGACGAGTTTTTTTTTCAGGTTTTCCCAGGCACAATCTTCTGATGCTATACTCTCTTATATTGTGAAATATAAAGATATGGCCATTTCTGAGATGCAGCGTTCCGGCGTACCTGCTGCTATTACGTTGGCCCAGGGTATTCATGAAACTGAAGCCGGAACCAGTGACCTTGTAAGAGAATCAAATAATCATTTTGGAATAAAGTGTAAAAAAAATTGGACGGGAGGATCTGTGTTGCATGATGATGATGCAAGAAGAGAATGTTTCCGTAAATATGAAGATGCGGAAGATTCATACAAGGACCATTCTGATTTTTTAAGAGCAGGATCTAATTATGCTTTTCTTTTTAACCTCGACCCCACCGATTATGAAGGATGGGCATATGGATTGAAAAAAGCCGGTTATGCAACTAACCCAAAGTATGCCCAGATACTTATTAAATTAATTGAACAATACCATTTGGAGGATTATACATTGATCGCATTAGGAAAAATGAAAGAAGATGATTTTGCAAAAAATGGTAAGGCCAATAGTTCAAAAGATATAATTACTGTAGCTAACAATCAAAATTCTTTTTTTGCTAATGAGAATTCTGTCATGACTGTGCCACTTGTAAAAGATTATCCCTCTGGAGAATTTAAGATTAATGAAACAAGAGTGGTATATGTAAAGAAAGAGACTTCATTTCTTACCATAGCTGAACAGTATGAAATTCCTTTAGCGAGGCTTTTTGATTTCAATGACATGAAACCACGGGAAGTAACGGAATATGATCAGTTAGTTTTTATTCAGCGCAAAAGAAAGATAGGAGATCATGAATTTCATGTTGTGCAGGCAGGTGAAACCCTTAGTATCATTGCTCAAACTGAAGCTATCCGGTTGGAAAGTTTGCTTGAATACAATAATTTAGGAGCAAATATGCAACCAGCGGTTGGAGAAACCTTATCACTTCGTTCAAAATCTTCTTCAACTCCAAAGCTTGCAGTAAATTCCATGATCAGTCATTGAAATTATTAAATAAGCATGCCCACTATTAAAGTGCATGATAAAGAATTTGAAATTTATCTCACAGAGGCAGAAATACTGGAGAAAGTACAAGGTATTGCCGAGACGATTAATAAAGAATACCAGGGCAGGCGCCCGCTGTTCATAGCTATTTTAAATGGTTCATTCATATTTGCTGCTGATCTTTTTAAATACCTGACCATTGATACCGAAATTTCATTTATTAAGCTTGCTTCTTATAAAGGAATGAAATCAACAGGGCATGTAATTACTTCTATTGGCCTGGATGCGGATTTGTTTGGAAAAGATGTAATTATTTTAGAAGACATTGTAGATACAGGAAAGACCCTCTATAATTTTCTTCCAAAACTAAAAGATCATCATCCTGCTTCATTAAAAATAGCCGCATTATTGCACAAGCCTGAAGCTACACAATTCCCATTAACGATTGACTATACAGGTTTCTCCATTCCTGACAAATTCGTAATAGGATACGGACTTGACTATGACGGATTGGGCCGCAATCTCAGGGAAATTTACCAGGTTGTATAGATTCATTTTATGGGCCGGAATTTTTTTGTATTTTTTCTGCAACAAAATCCAATGAAAACCGCTTGCTTTATATTTATTTTCTTTTTTTTCACTTCATCTCTGTGGAGTCAGCAATTTTATATACGCGGAGAGGTAAAGGATGAATCAGGAAATCCTTTGCCAAATGTAAACATACTTCTTAGCTCCACCGGTTATGTATATTACACCGGCTCTTACGGATCATTTGGAATTTTAACCAGCAAAAATATTGACACACTTATTTTTTGGTTAGATGGATATCAAAAAGAGAAGAAGGTAGTTAATCCTGATGATTATGTATCTGTTAGGTTAAAACCGACTCCTGCTTCTTCCAGTAATATTCATAAAAATAAATTAGCCTCTTTTACAAAAGGCCTTAATAAGGATTTACAAAAGCAATGGTTTACCGGCGATGAAACCTATGCCAGTTTAATTGAGAACCATTTTATAAGTGCACATAATTATCCTTCCACCAGCCTTTCCTTAAATATTGACCGTGCTTCATACAGTAATATTCGCCGCTTTATAAATACAAAGACATTAGTACCTCCTGATGCGGTAAGGATCGAAGAGATGTTGAATTATTTTCATGAAACATATTCTGAACCTGATTTGGGTAAACTTTTTAAAGTGAGATCTGTTTTAACCAGTTGTCCATGGAACCAGAAAAACGAACTATTATTCATTAATGTTAGTTCTAAAAAAGTCAATCTAGATACGTTGCCGCCAAGCAATCTTGTTTTTCTTATTGATATTTCTGGTTCAATGGATATGCCCAATCGCCTTCCTTTACTACAATCTGCTTTTCGATTGCTGGTGAATAATCTCAGGGATAAGGATACAGTAAGTATTGTAGTGTACGGGGGATCAGTGGGGATAAAATTATACCCTACAGGCGGAGCCGAAAAAGAAAAAATATTAAAAGCTATTGATGAATTAGTGCCAGGTGGTTCTACACCGGGTGAGTCAGGAATAAAAATAGCTTACAATATGGCAATCATGCATTTTATCAAAGGGGGAAATAATCGGGTGATTCTTGCAACGGATGGAGATTTTAATGTAGGCGCTAAAACTGAAAATGAGTTGGATGAATTGATCTCGCGACGGAGACAATCGGGTATTTATCTTACCTGTTTGGGTGTGGGGATGGGAAATTATAAAGATTCAAAAATTCAAACGCTTGCAAGAAAAGGTAATGGTAACTTCGCTTACCTTGACAATTTTGCTGAAGCAGAAAAAGTGTTATTGACTGAATTTACTCAAACTTTATACGCCGTGGCGGATAATGTGTATATGAATGTAAATTTTAATCCGGATTACGTAAAGGAATATCGATTGATAGGTTTTGATAACAAAGTAGGAGCACTGGATGATACTGCATCAGTAATAGATGGAGGGGAAATCGGATCGGGTAATTCCACCGTGGTAGCATTTGAGATTACTCCTACTCAGTTTAATACCGATGCCGTAGAAAGAGATTTTTCTCCGGGGAATATTGGCGAGATCAAACTTCAATACCGGCTTCCAAATGATACAGCTCAACATCAGTTTAGCAACTCTATTCCTTTAACTTTTATTGACTTTAATTCTATTGACAGAAGTTTTAGATTCTCGGCTTCAGTAATTATGTTTGGCTCCTTGCTTCGGGAATCTCCAAGCGTAAAAAATATTAGCTGGAATGACATTATATCTATGGCTTCAGAAGCATCTGACGATAATGATCCTTTGCAGAAAGAATTTGTTTCTCTTGCGAAAGAAGCAAAAACCTTGTATATAAAACAACGAAAAAAGAAGAAAGGGTTTTTAAAAAATATTTTTTGATCAGGAAAACATTTCTCTCATCTTATCAAAAAAGCTTTTATCATTTTTATCCGGTTGTGGTTTGAAATTAGGAGAATGATTAAACTTTTCAAGCATTGTTTTTTCTTCTGAGTTTAAATGTTGAGGTGTCCAGATGTTTATATGTACCAATTGATCGCCCTTTTCATAAGAATTAACATTGGGGAATCCTTTGCCTTTTAGCCTGAATATTTTTCCACCCTGTGTACCGGCGGGTATTTTGATTTTTGCTCTTCCATCAATAGTTGGCACTTCTACATGAGTTCCAAACGCAGCGTCCGGAAAGGAAATATGTAAGTCATAAATTACATTCAGCCCCTCTCGATGCAGCTCTTTATGAGTTTCTTCTTCAATTAAAATTATAAGATCACCCGGAGGGCCGCCCCTTTCACCTGCATTTCCTCGGCCATTAATATTTAACTGCATTCCTTCCTGTACACCGGCGGGTATATCAATACTTACGGTTTCTTCTGCATATATCCTTCCTTCACCCTTACATGTATTACATTTTGCCGTTATTATAGTCCCCTCTCCATTGCAGGTAGGACAAGTAGTTACAGTTTGCATTTGCCCGAGGAATGTATTTGTTACCCTGCGCACCTGACCGCTACCACCGCAGGTACCACAAGTCTGAACACTGCCTTTATCTTTTGCTCCGCTTCCATGGCAGGTTTGGCAAGCAACATATTTTTTTACCTTGATGTTTTTTGTTACACCTTTTGCTATTTCTTCATAAGTAAGCTTAAGTTTAATGCGTAAATTGCTTCCTCTTACTCCTCTTGCACGATGACCGCTGCGGGAACGCTGCTGACCTCCAAAAAAACTTCCGAAAATATCATCACCGAAAATATCTCCAAACTGGCTAAAGATATCTTCCATATTCATTCCACCACCATGACTACGGCCATTGCCGCTAATTCCGGCATGTCCGTACCTGTCATATTGAGCCTTTTTATCAGTATCGCTAAGTATTTCGTATGCTTCGGCAGCTTCTTTAAATTTTTCTTCCGCTGCTTTATCACCAGGATTACGATCAGGATGATATTGCATAGCTACTTTGCGATATGCTTTTTTAATCTCATCAGCAGTAGCATTTTTAGTTACACCTAATATTTCATAAAAATCACGTTTACTCATATCATCCCCTAAAAAATTTATGTGTTACCGGCTTTTGCAGATCAATTATTCTTTTACATCTGTGAAAATGCAAACTGCATATTATATTTAATAATTCTATTAAGTTTATTTTCCTACGATTACTTTAGCGTGACGGATAATCTTATCGTTAAGATAATATCCTTTTATAACTTCATCCAGAATTTTTCCTTTTAAATCATCAGAAGAAGCGGGAATTTCCGTAATAGCCTCATGAAGATCGGGATTAAATTCCTGATGAATTGTTTCCATTGGTTTTAAACCCCTTGCAGCCAGGGTATTCCGCAGTTTATTAAATACGTGCAGCACACCTTCTTTTATTTCTTTATTGTGTTCGCTTTTTTCTATTTGCTTTTGTGCCCGGTCACAATCGTCCAGTACGTCTAGTAAATCAGTTATAACTTCCCTGCCGGCCGTTTGTATTAATTCAATTCTTTCTTTAGCATTTCTCTTCTTAAAGTTTTCGAATTCTGCGACTTTTCTGACGAACCTGTCTTTTTGTTCCTCTAATTCGGCTTTAATTTTTTCAACTTCTGATTCCTCAGAAACAGGTTCATTTAAATGAGAAGTACCGCTAAGACTTTCATCGGTATTTATGTCAATGTTGCCGTTATTCTCCGGTTTTTCATCCGGATTAAACGAGGCCTCCTTATCCATGTTCTTTTTCTTCATTTTTAGATAAAAATTGAATGCAAAGGTAAGGCTGACAATAATATTGCCAAGAGGAGTTTTAGAGACAAAATGACTTTTGGAAAGCATTGAATCTGTACCTAAGGAATAAGTGGCAGAATATCCAAATTATTGCAGACTTTGTCCTGTAAACCTTTAATCAATTACTTTGCAAGTCATGAAGAAAATTTATTTAAAACGAAAAATTTCCCAGCGTATCGCAAATGGTCATCCATGGATATTTGCAAATGAAGTTGAAAAAATGGACGAGGAAATTGACGCAGGCGAGATGGTAGAAGTATCTTTTTATGACGAAAAGTTTGCAGGGAAGGGATATTTCAACCCCAAATCACAGATATTGGTTCGTTTGGTTACAAGAAATAAAAACGATGAGATAAATGAACAATTTTTTGTCGATAGAATTCAGGGCTGTTGGGATTATAGGAAAAAGATTGGTTATATAGAAAATTGCAGACTCGTCTTTGGAGAAGCTGATGAATTGCCTCAATTGATTATTGATAAATTCAATGATTATTTTGTTATTCAAACTCTTGCTCTGGGAATTGACAAATGGAAATACACCTTTGTAAAGGCAATTCAACAGATATTTAACCCAAAAGGAATTTATGAACGAAATGATGTTCCGGTGAGGGAATTGGAGGGTCTTCCACAGCAAAAGAGATTTTTATCAGAGCCATTTAATACAAAGATTACTATCAATGAAAATGGCTTAAAGTTTTATGTTGATCTGGAAAACGGCCAAAAAACGGGATATTTTTTGGATCAGCAAGATAACCGTCGGGCCATTCAATATATAGTAAAGGGTGCTGAAGTTCTTGGTGCATTTACATACACAGGCACATTTGAAATTCATGCCGCACATTATGGAGCTAAATCAGTTTTAGGGATTGATATCTCTGCAGAAGCAATAAAGCAGGCAAAGCAAAATGCTGAATTAAATAATCTGCAAAGCATAGTACAATTTGAAAATGCTAATGCTTTTGATGTATTGAAGCAATGGTCTAAAGAGCGAAGACAATACGATGTTGTAATGCTTGATCCTCCTGCGTTTACTAAAAGCAGGGAGACTATTCAAAAAGCGATAACGGGCTATAAAGAGATTAATCTTAGAGGAATGAAATTGATAAAACCTGGTGGCTTTTTAGTTACCTCATCCTGTACAAATCTTGTGTCACCTGATTTATTTTTACAGATCATCGACATGGCTGCAAAAGATGCAAAGAGAAAGATCCGCCAGGTTATTTTTCAAACGCAATCTTCTGATCATCCGGTAATCAGGGGAATAGATACGACCCAATATCTTAAATTTTTAATTGTACAGGTACAATAGAATTTTTGAAGAGGTTATAATAGAGTAATGATTATTTTACTTGGAAACCTGGAACTTTCCGGATTCAAGAATTTTTCCATCGTGTTCCCTCAATTGATAAATGTAAACCCCGCGATTATAGTCGTTGAGGTTGATAGTTGTTCGTGGGGTAATATCTTTTTGCTCATAAACCATTTTACCGAGAAGATTGAAAACCTGGATATCACAACCTTTATCAATTGTCTTTTGGAGATCGAAAGTTATAAATGAAGTGGCAGGATTGGGATAAAATTTTACTATTCGCTCATTTCCATCAGGGGGAATATTTCTGGATTGCCCCTCTGAATGAATTGTTGTTAGCAGAATAACGGATAGTATAGGTAAAAGTTTCTTCAACGATATAAAGTTACGTTTTATTATGCCAATAATAGACTGTTTTTTTGATTTGTGCAACGTAATTATACCATCCATTTAAAATATTTATAAATTATAGGATGAAGGTCAAAAATTTCTAAATATTAACACTTAGTTTAACAAGTGAGGAGATTGCTTAAACAGCCTTTTCACAATAGAGATTTAAAAAACGCGGTTGCATTATTTGTGATTTCCTGACCATTACTATGTTTCGTGAGAAATGTTTTAAAACCTGGGGCAACGTAGGGCATCAATACTTGAATTATTTTTTCTCATACCAATATAAGATACCGAAATTTCATAGCCACCCCGTCCGTAGCTTGATGGTTTAAGTTTTGAAATATTTGCATCATAGCTTATAGTTATAGAAAAAGGAGTATAATCTAATTTTAAAGTCGGTATCAAAGCATCATTCCAGCGAATAAAACTACCTGCATGAATAGTATAGTTAGGGTTGCCAAGATCTGCTCCAATTTTTAAACCATACATTGCACCAGCAACTGTCTCCTTATATTCTCCCTGTATAGATTGATCTGCTAATAGTGTGACATACGAATAATCAGAGACTCCGAAACGAATACCACCTGAAAAGACCCATTTTGGATATAGTTCAATATTTGCATTACGATAAAATGATCCATGTGGTTTATTAAAATGATGGTATGCCACTCCCAAATAAAAATTGTTATTTGGATTATCATTTAAGTCGGAGTTGTAACTCATGCCTACACTTCCATCAGCATATAAATAAGAGGCATTATTGAAATATTCTCCATCAGTTCCGAAATCATAGGTCGAATTGGTAGTGATCTTGGAACGATCAATTCTGCGTTGTACAAGGCCACCCATAAAACCAAGAGAGAGATAGCGATTTCTTTCTGCACTCAACGACTTATGATAGTTTATAACAGGATAAACATAAGTAGATGTCCATGCAATAGTGCCAGCTTTATCATACAATAGTTCCATTCCAAGAGTTATGTAATCATTAGATTTTCCGATTGGCATTTTATATTCTCCACCGAGAGAAGCTGTTTTGTAAGCATCTGTTACACTATTCCATTGATCGCGATAAACCGCCTGCACTCTTATATCGCCTGTATATATGCCTGCAAGAGAAGGATTACGTAATAATGGTGTTTGAAAGAATTGTGAGAAATGAATATCCTGTCCAAAAACTGAAATGCAGAATAAAAAATTTACAATAAGCAATAATATTTTTGATCTTGTTTTCATCAGGTTCCACTTACTGTATTAACGCAATATTGCCAGAATATTTTATGGTCTCTCCATTGTCACAAACGATCTCAATTTGATAAACGTACACATCAGGCTTTGCTTTTTTACCTTTATAATTTCCGTTCCAACCGACAAGGGGATCATTAACAGAAAAATTCTTTTTTTCAAAAACTATTTCTCCCCAGCGATTAAAAATCATCATTGAATTCACTCTAAACAAACCGGTACCTCTTAAATAAAATATATCATTAATGCCATCACCATTAGGTGAAAAAGTGTTTGGAATAAAAAAGTTCTGGCCATTGCAGACAACCTTTACTGTTACATTGCCTGAGTTTACACATCCATACCTGTCTTGTATTTCCACATGGTAGTCTGTTGTATAATGCGGATTAGCTGTAGGTTGAGGACAATTTGTACAATTAAGGTTTTGAACAGGCAACCAATTATAAGATACAATTGGCCCCGTGTAGTTCATATTTAATTGGGCAGAACCTCCTGAAATTATTGTAATGGGATCCCAAACGGGAGTTGCCGTAGGTAGCGGAACGACAGAAACAGCTTGTGAAGCTGTATCAGAGCAGCCTAATTTATTAAGACCTATTAATTGAATATTGTAATCACCAGCTGCAGAATATAAAACGGTCGGATTTTGTATTTGAGAAGAATTTCCATTTCCAAAAACCCACTGCCATTGAATGGTTGAGTCGGGAAGCGCAATTATACCTGAAAACCCCTCTGTACTATTAATACAAATAGTGTCCTTTCCTGCAATTGATATTGTAGGGGTCTGATATACACGAATAGTATCAGAATATATACTTGTACAATTATTTTGTGTTGTGACAATAAGCTTAACAATATATGTTCCGGGGCCCGCAAAAAAATGTGAAGGTGCAGTAGCAGTGCTTGTACTTCCATCGCCAAAATCCCAGATCGTTGAAGTCACAGGATCGTTACTTAAAGTATAATTTTTAAATACTACCTGCCCTGTATCACAGAATTCTTTCCTGCTTTTATCAAACAGTGGCAAAGCTCCATAGACGTGAATAGTGCCTGCTGTAACACTTGGCTCACAACCAAATTTATCAGTATAAGTAAGAAATGCCGAATAGTTACCAGGTGAAGCATATAAATGTGTGAGAATTGGCTGTTGACTTGAATCTATTGCTCCATCCCCAAAATAAAAATTGTATTTAAACCCCGGTGGTGCCGTAACATTGAAATTAACTGTAAGGGAATTGCATGCAGTTGTCGGGCCAAATACTATATGTGTATCCGTGCCCGGGTTATATGCATTTACAGTTGACTCGGCAGAATCTATGCAGCCTCCAGGGCCGACTGAATATAATTTCGGGGTATAAGTTCCATAAGAGTTATAAAAATGAGATGGATTTTGTGCTGTGGTCGTAGTACCATCACCAAAGTCCCAATGGAATGTTTTATAGTCAGTACCCTTGAATGTAAAACTAGTTACTAAAGGAAGGCAAATTCCCGAACTATCAGCAATATCAAATGCAGCTTTCGGGGTTCTTGTGTTTATATATTTAATTTTCGTTGTAGAGTCCTCACATCCCACAAGGTCTTTAACTTTAAGTTTTATGGTATAGGAACTATCTCCAGCAGGATATGAATGAATTGGATTTTGCAAGTTAGAAATTGACGATCCATCACCAAAATCCCATGTATAGGTTAAACCAAGGCCTATTGAAGTATCTACAAATTGTAGTGGAGCCTGTGGACAATAAAATGTATCTGCTCTGAAGCCGGCAATAGGGTTAGTTATTAATACAGCGTTTGATGATGTGGATTTATCTGAACAGCCTCCATTATCCTTTACTGTAAGACTTACTGTGTAATTTCCTGTTTGAAGATATGTGTGCGAGAACGGAGGTGATGTAAAACTCTGTATCGTGCCATCACCAAAATTCCATGTCCATTGAGTAATGGATGAACCGCTAGCAGGTGTAGACAAATCATTAAAATTTATTTGTTTGTTAATACATGTTCCCGTTCCTGAAGGAGAAAAGTTTGATACAGGTCCGCTTACTGTAATATAATTAGTAATTGTTTTTGAGCTTATGCATCCATTAATATCTTCAAGTGATAAGGTTACATCATAACTGCCATAGATTGAAATACTTGATTTAACTTTTCTGGCTGTGTCGGTTATTGTGGTCGTTCCAATAATCCACGTATAATTTTTAATATTAGCAGGATTGCTGGTAATAGCGCTTAATGTAAATGATTCATTCTTACACACTGGATTTTTACTGATAGAAAAATCAGCTGGTTCATCAACCAGGGTTATAGTTTTAGGTGTGGTATAAGAACATCCTCCATTTGTTACTGTAAGCGTAACAGTGTATGGTCCTAATAAAGGGTATAAATGGGTTGGATTTTTTGAGCTGGAAAATGGTGTTCCATCTCCAAAATCCCATTGGTAAGTAATGGGTCCATAAGTTGGACTGGCAAGTGAGCTATCAGTGAACGTAACATTTAAATGATTAGCACAATCTACTTTGTATACAAATTTAGCTACAGGTGGTAATATAGTTATTGATTTGGATGTAATGTCAGAACAACCGTTATTAAAAACTGTAAGCTGAACGGTTAATGTTCCTGTATCTTCATATGTATGAGTTGGATTTTTTGCAGTGCCGGTTTTACCATCTCCAAAGTTCCATGTCCAATGAACATTTGCGCCAGGGGTTGTTGTAGAAAGATCAGTAAAATGAATAGGAACACTGGCACAGGCATTATTGGGAGCAAAGGTGAAATTAGCTGTTGGTTTTGTTCCAGTTCTTACACCGTTAGGAATTGAAATTGTTTCTACACAACCGTTTTGGGTCGTTACTGTAAGTTGTATGTTGTAGCTGCCGACAGAGTTATACGTATGGCTTGGTTTCTGTTGGGTAGAAGTTGTTCCATCACCAAAATCCCATAAATAACTTACTACACTATCAACGGATTGGATTGAAGCAACGGGCTTATATGTAAAAGGAATGCATCCGCCAGTTGGGGCATTTGAAATAGTAACGGTAGTTGACTGTACCTTAATATATTGAGTCCTGGTAGTACTATTGCTGCATCCGCCGGGCAATGTAATACTTAGTGTTACATCATAAAAACCAGGATTAATGTATGTATGACTTGGGTTTTGTTGTGAAGAAGTATCTCCATCCCCAAAATCCCAAAACCATATGGAAGCTCCGGGGCTTTTATCTGTAAATTGAACTGTAAAAGGCGTTTTACATGAGGTACTGTCATTGGCTGAAAAGTCAACAGTCGGTGAGGAGATTACAGTTACATTTTTTGTTATAGAATCTTTACAATTCCCGTAATTATTAATAAGCTTTACCTGGTATGTTCCCCCGGTCAGGAAAGTTTTTACCGGATTAATTTGAGAAGAAATAGTTCCATCACTAAAACTCCATGAAGAGGACACAGGAGAAGGCGATGAATTATTTTGAAAGCTAACAGTCTGACCCACACATATGGTAGCAGGAGCAATGAAGTCAGTTGTTTTACCTGCAACTACTATATTTTTTGTGATAGAGCCATTACACCCAAGATTACTTTGAACTGTTAAGTGAACAGGATAAGTGCCGGCAGTGGCATAGACTGTAGTGGGGTTTTGCAAAGTAGAATTTGAGCCATTCCCAAAATTCCATGAATATGATAATGTTCCCGGTCCACTGGACTGATCCTGGAACTTTATCATGAAAGGAGCTTGACAGGTGGAAGGCTGTGAAAAGGCAAAATCTACATCTACGCCATCCACAATTCTTATATATCTTCCGACTGTTCGGGTATTTTTACAACCGGTATTACTGACAACTTGTAGGGAGACTGTATAAAAGCCTGTATTTGTATAAGTATGAGTTGGATTTTGTTGTGAAGAGGTACCTCCATCTCCAAAATTCCAGGACCAACTTGTAATTGAACTCCCGGAAGAAGCAGCAGACTGATCCATGAATTGTATAGCAGCAGGAACACAAGATGTGGTAAGATTAGCAGTAAAAGATGCTTTTGGCGATTGAAAAACGGTAATATAATCTGTTTTGATTTCGTCATCGATCCCGGAAGAATTTTTTACAATTAATCGCACTGTATAAGTTCCGGGCTGTGAATAGCTGACTGTGGGATTTTGTACAGTTGATAACTGTCCGTTTCCAAAATCCCAACTCCATGAAGTTGGATTGCCAGTGGATTTATCGGTAAAAGTAACTTTCAAAGGAGCACATCCCGAAGTAGAAGAAGCAGAAAAATCAGCTACCGGAGCTTGCCCGTTCAAAATGACCCCCCACACCAAAAATGGTATGATAACAAATAGTTTAGAAAAGGTGTTTCCCGGTCTTCGGCTCAAAGCAGTGCTTTTAAAGGGTTTTGAAATAAACGAAATTAGGTTTTAAAAATTATTATTTATTCAACCAGATTTAGCTGGCCATGCATCATTAGTTAATTATAACGAATTAAATTTCAATTTAGTTTCCCCGGAATTGACAGGAATAAATCAATGAAACAATTATAACTATGACATTGACAGATGTAAGATGTTTAATGCAGGATGTGATGGATTTTTATTGTTTGTCTAGTCTCAGAGTTCTCACCTCGCTATTTATTGTGGTGGTTGCTTTTACATAAGTCCAGCTATTATCTGTAATCAGCCACGTTCCATTGAGCAATAATATTGGATTTACCACATTGGAAAAATTTGCAGAAATGCTCATTGTATTTATATCCCCCTGCCAGGTGCCCGTATTTTCTACACTCCCATTTTTTATGGCTTCTACGGTATTATTGCTAAAATATTGAAACTTGTACCCGGCAAAATCTGTAGTGATATCAGTCCCATTAGTTGTAAAATTTGTTATCACCCATTGACCATCTGTCATTGCTTTTACGATTGCGTTTTCTTCTTGTTTTTGAATGGCTTTTTTACAACTCGTCAGGACTAAAAAATATGATATTATTAAAACAAATTGTTTCATATAAACGATTCCAAAATAGACATTCGTAGCAGCCTACGCAATAGGTAATTTACTATAGAATTTTTTTGTTTAGCCAGGCTCTTTCATAAAATTTGCTAATGTAAAAAGAAGTATGAAAATAACAGAATGGAGAAAAGGTGAGTACCTGATATCTACTGACAAATCAAAGATTGACGTAGAGGTAGTTCATAATTTCCTTTCGCAATCATATTGGGCGGAAAATATTCCAAAAAATGTTGTAAGGAAAAGTATTGATAATTCCCTTTGCTTTGCTATTTATCATGAGGATAAGTTAAGTGGATTTGCCAGGGTGATCAGCGATTTTGCAACATTCGCTTACCTTGCTGATGTTTTTATTGTACCGGAAGAAAGGGGCAAGGGGCTTTCCAAATGGTTAATGCAGGTAATAGTTGATCATCACGATTTGCAGGGATTAAGAAGATTTACTCTGGCGACAAGAGGTGCACATCGTTTATATACCCAGTTTGGGTTTACTCCATTCGATAAACCGGAAAGATGGATGCAAAAGCACAATCCGGATGTCTATAAGAGAACTGAATAAAAAACCCCTCGTTCTTACGGGAACTTGGGGCCCAGGTTTTTCAACCTTGAGTTAGTTTTGATTTATTGTACCGATATCTATCGGGACGGAAAATTTGGATCTGCTTTTATTTCTTCTATTTGTTGCATTTGACGGTTACTCAATGCTGAAATTAACAGGCAAAGCTGATAGCAGTCAAGCAAACCAAATGACGTTTGCACTACATGGTTTCTTAAATCTTCTGTTGTGTTTTTTATATATTTTATATGATTTGTTCTTATGCCTTTAAAATTTTCTAAGGCTTCGTCAAGTGTTTTATACGGTATATTTTTGGGTTGAAAAACTGGTTGTATTTCTAAATCTTTCGTTCTGTCTTCAATTAATTTAATCAATTCTTCATCCGTCAATTTTATCTGTGCACGCCTTTCAGGATTTGCAGGTTGTTTCAAGGTTGTTTGCAAAAAGTTCCATAGTTTTTTTTCAGTAACAGTAATGGAATACGTATATTCCTTAATAGATAATTTTGCCGGCGTGGCCTTATACTCAAATTGGGACACAGAAAGATCTTGTATGCTTTTCAATACATCATTCTTTGTGTCTTTCAAATTACTGGCAGCAAACTTTCTCTCTTTACTTGTAATGCTTGTTGAAGTAACTGTTCCTGCCAATCCTGTTATCACCAGTAATGCAAGCAGCAAATAGCCATATTTACTTCTTCGCATATAAAAGGGTTTAAAGGTGAATTCAATGGTTGGAGAGCTATCGCAGGGCTAGGAAAGAAATGAAAAGGTACAAAAGGATTTTGTTTTTTAAAAGAATTTTTTTGAATTTTAAAATAGTACACTTGCAAATGAAAATTGCTGACATTACTTTTTTTTTAGAATCATTAGCTCATTCTTCACTTCAGGAAAATTACGACAATGCCGGTTTAATTACAGGAGATAAGAATTGGAATTGTACCGGAATCACCTGTTCGCTGGATGCGACAGAAGAAGTAATAAATGAAGCTATCGTTAATCAATGTAATCTTATTGTCGCCCATCACCCTATCATTTTTAAAGGCCTAAAAAAAATTAACGGTAAAGATTATATAGAGAAGGCCATAATTAAATCTATCAAAAATGATGTGGCTATTTATGCAATTCATACCAATCTCGATAATGTGGTAAAAGGTGTGAATGGAAAAATAGCACAAATGATTGGATTGCAGAATGTGACTGTATTATTGCCAAAGGAAAGTACGTTAAAAAAACTTTTCATTTTTGTTCCAGTTGATAAAGCAGAAAAGGTAAGAAATGCAATTTTTAAGGCAGGCGGTGGGCAGATTGGTAATTATAGTGAATGTAGTTTTAATGCTGAAGGAATTGGCACATTCAAGGCTAATGAGAGTACTAATCCCTATGTGGGAGAAATAGGCAACCAGCATAAGGAAAATGAAGTGAAGATTGAAGTAATATTTCCATACTGGCTGGAAAAGGATATTGTAAGCGCTATAAAAAAAGCACATCCTTACGAAGAGGTGGCTTATGACCTGGTTACTCTTTCAAATAAATACACAGACGTTGGGAGTGGGCTTATCGGAGAATTGCCTGAGCCGGTAAATGAGACAAACTTTTTGACTCAATTAAAAGAGATATTTAATCTCCAGGTCGTTCGGCATACAGCTTTATTAAGAAAGCCGGTTAAAAAAATTGCCCTTTGCGGCGGAGCAGGGAGTTTTCTGGTCTCCACCGCTCTGGCTGCCGGCGCCGATGTATATATTACTGCAGACATGAAATATCATGAATTTTTTGATGCTAACGGTCGTATGGTAATTGCGGATATCGGCCACTACGAAAGTGAGCAGTTTACTATTGATCTTTTAGCTGAAATTTTGGAGCAAAAATTCCCTAACTTTGCCGTCCTTAAAACGAAAGTGCAGACTAACCCGGTGAGATATTTTATTGGTGAATAGGTACAAGAATGCGACGCAACCGGGCTTAATAACAGCACTAAGCGGGCTTTATAAAAAAATTTTAAACTATACATGGCACAAGTCAAAGAATTTTCAGTTGAAGAAAAACTTTCCTCACTCGTTACACTTCAAAAAATCGAAAGCAAGCTGGATGAAATCCATATCTTAAAAGGGGAACTACCAATGGAGGTAGCTGACCTGGAAGACGAAATCCAGGGATTGCATGCCCGCCAAACACGCATCGAAGAAGAAATAAATGGCATTACTGAATTTATTGAAAAGAAAAAAGAAGATATAAAAGAGGCGCAGGCCCTGATCAAAAAATATGAAAAGCAAAGTGATAATGTAAAGAATAACCGTGAGTTTGAAGCTATCAATAAAGAAATTGAAATGCAGCAACTGGAAGTAAAACTTTGCGAAAAACATATAAAGGATGCGAATGAAGAAATTGCCGAAAAGGCAGTGGCACTGGAAAAGGCAAAAAAAGCAATTGCGGCTAAGGAAGGAGTTTTAAATACTAAAAAAGGCGAACTTGAAAAAATTATTGTAGCTACTGAAAAAGAAGAAAAGCATTTTGTTAAGATGGCTGCAGAGGCAAGAGAACATGTGGATGACAGGTTACTGGCAAGTTATGATAAGATTCGTAAGAGCTACAGGAATGGACTTGCTGTTGTACCGGTAGAACGTGATGCCTGTGGTGGATGTTTTTATGCTATTCCTCCACAAAAGCAGAGTGAAATAAAACAGCATAAAAAAGTAATGGTGTGTGAGAACTGTGGTCGTATCTTGGTCGATGAAGATCTCAATAATAAAGTCGAAATAAAATAATTTTCTTTTTTTATTTTCCCCGTTCCTGAAGAGCGGGGTTTTTTATTATGTATCCGGCAATAGAATTTCTATTCAAGACCTGTTGTGTCACTCACTTTAGCGTTCAGAACTTTATTCAGCTATTTCAATGAATTTCATAATTTGCTCATCTGAATTTTCAATCAAACTGTCAGTTCCCAATGCTGAAAAAACTTTCTATACAGAATTATGCTATAATTGATGAGTTGGAAATTGATTTTTCTGAAAAGCTAAATGTCATTACCGGGGAAACGGGTGCAGGAAAATCAATTATTGTCGGAGCACTGGGATTGATCCTGGGCGAAAGAGCCGATAGTACAGTTTTAGTAAATAAAGAGAGAAAATGTTTTGTAGAGGGAATATTTAATGTTAAAAACAAAAAAGAAATAAAAGATTTTTTAGAGCAGCGCGAATTTGATGTAAGTGATGAATTGATTATCAGAAGGGAGATCGGTGTTAACGGAAAATCCAGAGCTTTTGTAAATGATACGCCTGTTACACTTTCACAATTAAATGAATTAAGTTCTTTATTGGTTGACCTCCACCAGCAATTTGATTCACTTCAATTGGGTCAAAGCGATTTTCAAAGGGAAGTTTTAGATGCGTTGGCTGGCCATGGTGATTTGCTCAATGGCTATCAGCAGATTTTTAAAGACTGGCGGGCCTTAAAAAAAGAATGGGGAGAATTAAAAGAACAAAAACATCAGTTTGAAAAAGAATTCGACTACAACCAGTTTCAGTACAATGAGCTGGAAGACGCAGGCTTCAAAGAAAATGAATTGGAAGAGCTAGATGCTGAATTAAAATTGCTTATAAACTCGGAAAGAATTAAGTCTGCTTTATCCAAAGTCTACCATGAATTGACAGAAAATGAAGCGCCTGTTGTACAACAATTAAAGATCTTATGCAATCAACTTGCGGCTTATTCTTCGTATCACACCGATTTGCCAAACCTGTTACAACGTTTACAGTCTGCTCAAATAGAGTTGCAGGATATTGCTGATGAAACGGATCGCATAAGTGATCATATCAGTTATGATCCCGAAAAAATTGAACAGATCAATGAAAGACTTTCTGCCGGATATAGATTGTTGAAAAAACATGGCGTTAAAACCACGAATGAATTATTGCAGGTTCAACAAGGACTTGCAGGCAAGTTAAAGGCTGTTTTAAATATTGAAGAACAGCTAAAGCAGAAAGAAAAAGAAACGGAGAACTCATTTTCAGAAGCCAAACAGCAATCTGCTAAAATTTCAGACGGAAGAAAAAAACAAATAAAAACTCTTGAAGAAAAAGTAAATGCTTTGCTTGTGCAGGTTGGCATGCCGAACGCAAAACTGAAAGTTGAAATAGTAAAAAAGAATGACCTTGATTTTTATGGGTCTGATGCTATTGAATTTTTATTTGATGCCAATAGAAGTGGACAGTTTCAACCCATTCGTAAAGTGGCAAGCGGCGGTGAATTGAGTCGTTTAATGCTTTGCATAAAATCACTGGTGGCACGGTCTATTGATCTGTCCGCAATGATCTTTGATGAAATTGATACAGGTATTTCCGGTGAAGCAGCCAGGCAGGTTGGAATTATTATAAAAGATCTTGCTTCAAAGCGACAAGTGATTTGTATAACACATCAGCCTCAGATCGCAGGCAAAGCTGATGCTCACTTTTTTGTGTACAAAGAAATTGTAAAAGATGTTGTAAAGACAAATATTCGATTGCTGACTACTGAAGAAAGAATAACCGCTGTTGCCAAAATGCTGAGTGGAGAAAAACCAACTGCCGCTGCCATGGAAAATGCCAGGGAAATGGTTGGAAATTAGTCAAAATAAACTTTCTCTTTATTAACTGGAAAATGAGATGGAAAGCTATTGTCATATTTCTTATTGTCCTCGTTTCGCTGGTACCTGCTTATTTTATTAATAAATATCTGCAGAAAATTTTGAGACCCAGGGAATCTCTCAGCAGGTTGCTCTTTTACCTTGTAAGCGGAATGCTGCTCGTTTTTATTTATACTTTATTACTTGTCTTACTAATCAAATTGATCTTTCCAAACGCTTGAAAATAACTTCTTATTTTTACGGGGTAATGACAAATAATAAACTATGTCAAATAATTTATTGAAAGGAAAGAAAGGAATCATTTTCGGGGCATTGGATGAAAAATCCATTGCCTGGAAAACAGCTCTAAAATGTTATGAAGAAGGTGCTCAGCTAGTATTAACAAATGCGCCGGTGGCGTTGCGTATGGGAGAAATAAATAAGTTAGCTGAACAATGCGGAAATACTCCTGTAGTAGGAGCTGATGTGACCAATATGGAAGACCTGAAAAATCTTTTTCAAAAATCAATGGAACATTTTGGAGGAGGCTTTGATTTTATTCTTCACTCGATTGGTATGAGTTTGAATGTTCGTAAGGGTAAACATTACACGGAGATGAATTATGAATGGAATCAAAAAACCCTGGACATTTCGGCGATCAGTTTGCACAAGGTGCTCCGTACGGCATGGGATATGGATGCCCTGAATGAGTGGGGAAGTGTAATAGCATTGACCTATATCGCCGCGCAAAGAGTTTTTCCTGATTATAATGAGATGGCCGATGCGAAAGCATTACTGGAAAGTGTAACAAGAATGTTCGGCTATTATTATGGAGAAAAAAAGAAAGTGAGAGTGAATACTATTTCACAATCGCCAACAAGAACAACAGCAGGCAGTGGAGTGAAAGGTTTTGACGGATTTATTTCTTATGCTGAAAAAATGAGTCCGTTGGGAAACGCCACTGCTGACGACTGTGCCAACTATTGCGTGGTAATGTTCAGTGATCTTACAAAATATGTAACCATGCAGAACCTTTTCCATGATGGCGGATTTAGTTTTACGGGGGTCACACCGGCTGTAATCGATCAAATGGAGAAATGAGTTGATGAGCAGAGAACAGAAAGTACAAGAGTGCGACGCAACAGGTGACGATAGGAAATACAAAAGTTGGGAACAAAAAAATAACCGCCTCAATTTTGAGACGGTTTGTCTTTTATAGCTTGAAGCCAGTGGCTTCTCTAATATTCATCTTCATTGAAAAGGAAATCTTCCTGTGAAGGATAGTCGGGCCATATGTCTTCGATGCTTTCATATACTTCACCTTCGTCTTCGAGTTCCTGCAGGTTTTCAACAACCTCAATAGGGGCGCCCGAGCGAATGGAATAGTCTATAAGTTCGTCCTTAGTAGCAGGCCACGGTGCATCTTCAAGGTATGAGGCTAATTCAAGAGTCCAAAACATCTTCTAGGGTTTAATTTTTTTAATAAACGGCAATTGCCAGCCCAAATTTTTTCGCAAATGTAGCTTTATTAACGAATTTTCCAAATCCGTAGTTGTCCACGCAAATTGAATAATTTACTAAAAACAAAGCGGCTTTCATTTGCGATTATTTATAATGGGTTAGGTTTGTAAATATTTGATTGTTGAAATAAGTTATTAGCTGCATGCTTACCGGAAAAAATATTTATAAAAAGTATGGTACCGTAGAAGTACTGAAAGGAGTGGATATAGAAGTGAAACAGGGAGAAATTGTAAGCATTGTGGGCTCATCCGGCGCCGGTAAATCCACCCTGCTTCATATATTAGGGACTTTAGATGCTGCTGACAAAGGAACAGTAGGCCTGAATGGAATAGAAATAAACTCATTACATGGTAAGAAACTGGCAGATTTTCGGAATAAGAACATAGGTTTTGTTTTCCAGTTTCATCATTTACTTCCTGAATTTACAGCGTTGGAAAATGTTTGTATTCCGGGATGGTTAGCAGGTAAAAGAAAAAAAGAGATTGAAGAAAGGGCGACACAATTGTTAAGCCTGTTAGGATTAACAGGGCGGTTAGATAATAAGCCAAACCAGATGAGTGGGGGAGAACAACAACGTGTAGCTGTGGCAAGGGCACTTATCAATAGTCCATCAATAGTTTTTGCAGATGAACCTACCGGCAACCTTGATTCAGCAAATGCAAAGGAACTTCATCAATTATTTTTTGATCTGCGGAAAAAATTTAATCAGACTTTTTTGATTGTGACCCATAATGAAGAATTGGCACAGTTAAGCGATCGTATCCTGCATATGAAAGATGGAAAGATTGTATAGCTGTATTTAGAACTTTTGTTCAGTTGTAGTGAATCTTCCATAGGTGCCGGTATAAATATAATTACACAGGCAAATTACACCCTCGGTTTCCAGGTAATTTCTTCAGCCTTTAATTGATGAGATGTGTACCGGGACAATTCAAATAAATAATCACTAAGACGATTAAGATATTTTATAATAAGAATATCTTCCTCATTTGTTTGCTCTTGCAAGCGTACACAACATCTTTCCGCTCTTCTGCAAATGCAACGGGCAATATGTAAATGCGAAACGGTAGGATGTCCTCCCGGTAAAATAAATTTTTTTATTTCTGGAAGTAGTTTGTCAATGCTGTCAATTTCTTTTTCCAGCAAAACAATGTCTTCTTCTTTCAGGTCAGGAATCCTCATCTTTGGCTCTTTTTCAGGATCGCAGGCAAGTGATGAGCCAATGGTAAAAAGACAATCCTGTATTTCACGTAGAATATTTTTTGACGTTTTATCACTTAAAAGATCCCGGCATAAACCTATATAAGAATTAAGTTCGTCCACAGTTCCGTACGCTTCAATTCTTAAATCTGATTTAAATACTTTAGTTCCTCCTATCAAAGAAGTAGTTCCTTTATCACCGGTTTTTGTATAAATTTTGAGAGACATAAACTGGTCTTTTAAAAATGAAAGCGTAATATGCTTACACTCATTTATTAACTTACCGGTTCACTAACCAAATGTTTTTGAGCATCGCTTTCAATAATTCCATCTCTTAACCGTATCACCCGTTTTGCACGATGAGCAATGTCTTCTTCATGTGTTACTACAACAACGGTGTTTCCACCGGAATTTATCTTTTCAAAAATATCCATGATTTCGTAAGAGGTTTTTGTATCAAGATTTCCTGTAGGTTCGTCGGCAAGAATAATAGCAGGATCATTGACCAATGCCCTGGCTATCGCTACACGTTGAGATTGACCTCCGCTTAATTCATTTGGTTTGTGTGTGCTTCTGTCAGTAAGGTTTACAAGCTCAAGCACATATTTTGCTCTCTCGGTACGTTGCTTTTTACTGAGGCCTGCGTAAATCAATGGCAATGCTACATTTTCAAGAGCAGTAAGGCGTGGCAATAAATTGAATTGCTGAAACACAAAACCAATTTCTTTATTACGAATGTCAGCAAGTGCATTGTCTTCCATCTTACTTACATCCTGCCCGTTTAAAACATATTTACCTGCCGAAGGTGTATCCAGGCAACCGAGAATATTCATTAATGTGCTTTTGCCGGAGCCGGAAGGTCCCATCAAGGCAACATATTCGTTTTTATAAATATCCAGGGAAATACCTTTCAGCACCTCCAGTATCTGTTTGCCCATGTAATAACTTTTACGGATACCCTCAAGATGTATGATGTCTTGCATAATTACTTACATTTTAAAATCCGGGTGCTTATATAATTTTTTCTTTACTTCTTAATTACTTTAGGTACTTTAAAAAACTGTTCATCGTGCAAAGGTGCATTCATTAACGCTTCTTCACGATTGATTGAACCTTTTACTTCATCTTCTCTCAGCACGTTTATTTCATCGGTCATGTGTAATAAGGGTTCAACTCCTGTTGTATCCAGTTCCTTCAACTTCTCCACAAACTCTATCATTTTTTGAAGATCATTTTTTATTTCTTCTTTTTCAGATACTTCAAATTTCAGCCTTGCCAAGTGAGCCAATTTATCCACCAATGCATCGTTAACTTCCATCTGGCAAATATAAATCTTAGTTGCCAGATGGCCGATGAGAGATGAATTCCTGTTCTATTTTTCACTAACATCTGTCAACTAACACCCATCGTCTATTTCCTTATCTTCGCCGCATGCCGAAAGACATTGTTTTGAGCGGAATAAGACCGACAGGCTTTTTGCATCTTGGAAATTATTTTGGAGCACTTCGCAATTATGTGCGTATGCAACATGAATATGATTGCTATTTTTTTATTGCAGACTGGCACAGTTTAACCACGCATCCTGATACTAAAGAATTAAAGGATAATGTGCATAGGGTTTTAGCCGAATATATTGCCTGTGGGTTGGATCCTGATATTGCCTGTCTTTATTTGCAAAGCAATGTGCCTGAAATTGCAGAATTGTATTTGTATTTAAACACTATGGCATATAAAGGCGAGCTTGAAAAGACGCCTACGTTTAAAGATAAAGTACGCCAGCAGCCGGAGAATGTAAATGCCGGTTTGCTTACTTATCCTGTGTTAATGGCTGCGGATATTTTGGTACATCGTTCTGTGAAAGTTCCGGTAGGTAAAGACCAGGAACAGCATCTTGAAATAGCAAGAAATTATGCAGAACGATTTAATCATCGGTATGACGCTGTATTTCCTTTGCCTTATGCTTTTAATTTCGGTGAATCACTTACAAAAATTCTAAGTCTTGATGGCAATGGAAAAATGAGTAAAAGTGAAAACCAAATGGCAACGATTCATCTTAACGATGAGGATGAGCTTATCCGCAAAAAAATAATGAAGGCGAAAACAGATAGCGGCCCGACAGAGAATGGAATGCCGAAACCGGATTATATCGAAAATCTTTTTCTATTAATGAAATTGGTAGCTCCAGATGGAACAGTAAAAAAATTTGATGAAGATTATAATAACTGCACTATCCGCTATGGTGAAATGAAGAAGCAGCTTGCAGAAGATATGGTAAAGTTTATTTCCCCGATAAGAGAAAAAGTGAAATCCATTTTAGCAGATAAAAAATATTTGCAACAGGTAATGGAAAAGGGAGCAGAGAAGGCAAGGAGAAACGCTGATGCCACTATGAAGCTTGTAAGGCAGGCAATGGGATTAAATTATTTTTGATTTTAGATTTTAATTACTTTAGTTCTTTGGGTATAAGATTGCAAACCGCAATCCTGATCCGAAATTCACAATTCATCATGGCTAAAACAAAGAAACCAAAACACATTGCAGTAGCAGGTAATATCGGTGCCGGAAAAACCACTCTTACCGAACTTTTGAGTAAACACTACAAATGGATACCTCATTTTGAAGATGTTGATCATAATCCTTACCTCATGGATTTTTATGAGGACATGCCAAGATGGAGTTTTAATCTGCAGATATATTTTCTCAATAGCCGATTACAACAGCTTGTAGAAATACAAAAAGGTACTGAAACCATTATCCAGGACCGGACAATTTATGAAGACGCTAACATTTTTGCGCCGAACTTGCATGAGATGGGGCTGATGAGCAAAAGAGATTTCGATAATTACTACCAGTTTTTTCAAACTCTCAAAACTATGGTGCAGCCACCGGATCTTTTGATTTACCTGAAAGCATCTGTTCCTACGCTGGTCGGACAAATTCAAAAAAGAGGAAGAGAATATGAAGAAAATATCCGGCTTGATTATTTGAAGCGTCTGAATGAATACTATAATAAATGGATAGGAAATTATAAAGAAGGCCCCTTACTGGTAATTGATGTTGACAAAAATAAATTTCCTGAAAATGAAGAACACCTTGGTGAGATCATCCGCAAAGTTGACAGTGAATTATATGGATTATTTTAAAAAAATAATCGGCTTCCTGCTCTCATTATTATTCGTTACATCTTCAGTAATGGCTCAATCGCTTAAGGACTCACTCTTTGGCGGAAAACTGACAGCAGACACTGGTAAAACTTTCGTTTCAACAGATACGGGGAAGTATGTTCCAACCAAAATTTATAATCCATCTGCCAATGTGCAGGGTGAAACAAAAAAAGATGAGATAGTCAAACTGGATGAATCAATGCCTGATTCATTAAATAAAAATTTTTATGTAAGGCAGAAGGTGTGGAAGAGATTTATAGACATAAACACTTTAACTCTTACACAAGAGGCTTCAGATACCCGGAAAGTTAAAAAAGGTCAATATGTAATTGATATAGAATATCAGATTGGCTTGAATGGAAAAGTAACAACCAAAAGTATTACCTGTAACCCTCCCAATGAGTATTTGACAGAGCAGGCTGCTGAATTTATGAAACGAACTCCTTATATGGTTGCCCCTGTTTATAGAGATGGCAAGCCCAGGCCACTTGATGCAACACAGACTATTACTGTCATAAAAAAATAATCTGCCTGATAATTATTAAGATTAAATATTGATGGTGGATTGATAGTTTGCAAAGTCATCAGTTTGTTCTAATTCTTTTTGAATTTTATCCAGCCACTCAGCTTGTTTTTCCATATTTCGGCTGTAGTCGGTTTCCTTGTCATATTTATTTTGATATTTCTCTTTTTCATCCATCACTCTTTTGTAGATTTTATTTAATTCATCCTGGTATGTACGTGAATTGAATTTATATTCTTTTAATTCTTTTGCCAACTTGCGGGCAAATATTTCTGTAATATCAAAATGTCCCTGCTCATGCTCGAGAATATAATCTGTCTTACTTCTGCCCCACGATCTTGTTTTTGAAAAACGGCAGGTAATGCTATAGCTGAGTGTATTGTCATTTACATGGTATTCTACTCCGATAGCTGTGCTTGTGATCGCTGCTGCTCCGGATACGGGAGAGGGTTTTGCGAGGTAGTCATTCCATGTCAATCTTGCATACGGGGACCATTCAATAAAATCTCTGTCCTGTGCTTTTGTTAAGAACGGTAAAAGAAAAAAAATGGCCAGTGTAATTTTTTTTAAAACTTGCATGGCACTAAACTCAACGGCAAATTGAAAAAATTATTTTTAAAAATAACTAGTACCAGGGTTAAAGAAAATAAAAAACCCTGTCGAATGACAGGGTTCAAGGTCAAACAATCGTGGACTCGCATTCAAAATTTTGGAGCAGCTGACAGTATATTTTCATTTACACCGTCTGCAAAATTTTCAAAATTTCTTACAAATAAACCGGCCAAATATTTAGCTTTTTTATCGTAGGCGTTTTTATCGGTCCATGTATTTCGGGGATCCAGGATCTCAACAGGCACACCGGGACATTCGGAGGGAATGGCTATTCCAAAGACCTCATGATTTTTGAATTCGATTTTATCAAACTTATTTTCCAAAACTGCAGTAATCATAGCTCTTGTGAAAGATAATTTTATTCGTTGACCAATTCCATAGGAACCGCCTGTCCAGCCGGTGTTAATGAGCCAAACATTAACTTTATGCTCTTGCATTTTCTGTCCCAGCATTTCTGCATAAACGCCAGGATGCAAGGGTAAAAAAGGCGCACCAAAGCAAGCGCTGAATGTTGGCTTTGGTTCAATGATTCCTTCCTCGGTTCCCGCAATTTTTGCTGTATAACCTGAAATAAACTGGTACATTGCCTGCTCAGGTGTTAACCGGGAAATGGGTGGCAGTACTCCAAAAGCGTCACAGGTTAAAAAGAAAATATTTTTTGGCAAACCACCCGTCGCATGCTCAATGGTATTTTTTATGAAATGCAACGGATATGAAACCCTGGTATTTTCTGTGATGGAAGCGTCGTCGAAATCTATAATATTAGTGAAAGGAAAGAAGGAAACATTTTCGACAACTGCGCCGGGTCGAATAGCATGAAAGATATCCGGTTCTTTCTCTTCGGTCAGATTAATACACTTAGCATAGCAACCGCCTTCAAAATTGAAAATATTATTTTCTGTCCATCCATGTTCATCATCACCGATCAGCTTACGATCAGGGTCAGCGCTGAGTGTTGTCTTCCCGGTTCCGCTCAACCCAAAGAAAATAGCTGTATCACCATCTATGCCTACATTGGCACTACAATGCATGCTCAGCACATTTCTTTTATACGGTAAAATGTAATTTAGAATTGTGAACACACCTTTTTTGATCTCACCTGTATATCCGCTGCCTGTAATTATGATCATTTTGTGTTCAAAAGAGATCAATGATACATTCTGGCTTCTGATCCCGCACTCTCTGGCATTTAACTTTAATTCCGGAACGTTTATTATACACCATTCAGGTGAAAAATTTTCCAACTCATTTTCATCAGGTCTCAAAAACATATTATATGCAAACAAGTTGCTCCACGGTTTTTCCGTGATAACACGGATGTTCAACCGATAATCTTCGTCAGCACAAGCATAGCAATCTCTTATCCAGGTATCGTTACATTCATCCAGGTAATCCATCACTTTATTGTAAATGATATCAAAATAAAATGGCTCGATTGGGATATTGAATTCATTCCAGTTAATCGTATTTTTCGTGATCTTATCTATTACGATGAACTTATCCTTTGGTGAACGACCCGTGAATTCTCCTGTGTTAATGACCAGAGCACCTTTATCATTTAATACCCCTTCACCGATACTTAAAGTGTCGGATATTAACTCTTCAACTGATAACTGGTAGTGAATTTTTTCGGTAGACCGAAGTCTTCGGGTAAACAAATTTTTTATTACTCTTCCTGCAGGAAGAAACGTTGGTTGAACTGACATGAGATGCAAGCATTTGGTGGAAGACAAAAATAATAATAATACTAACAGTTGTTAGTATTACAGTCTTATAGTTTTCAAAAAATCTATTGAAAATCTGAATGTAACTGGCTGGATACAGATGCCTTTTGGAAAGAATTGAATATTCGTTTGATTTTCTTGAATTATTTCTAATTGTAAAAAACTTAAAAAAAGGCAACCAAACTGATCGTTGCGAATACTGCATTACAGATAGCAAAATGCTACAAATCTGTTCATCGGGTTATTTATAAGAACCATGTAACCTTAACCGTTGTTATCTTTAGTCTTCAAAATATTGTTATATGAAGTATTTACCACTTAACCCGGAGATTTTTATAACGAACAGGCAAAGGTTTATTAATAAGATGAAACCAAACTCAATTGCCATTTTTGTAAGCAATGATGAAGTGCCGGTAAATGGAGATGCTTTATACCCTTTTAAACAAAATAGTGATTTATTCTGGCTAAGTGGTATCGTACAGGAAAACAGCATGGTTATCTTATTTCCCGATAATCCTGATCCGAAATATCGTGAAGTGCTGGTATTGGTTCGTCCGAATGAATTAAAAGAAAAATGGGACGGAAAAAGATTACCCATAAATGAAGCAGAAGAAATAAGCGGGATGAAAACCATAGTATGGCTCGATAGCCTTGATGGTTTACTGCAGCCATGGATACATTTAGCTGGCGCCATTTATCTTGATACTAATGAAAATGACCGTAAAGCGAGTTTGATAAGAACAAGAGATTATCGGTATGTGGATGAAATAAAAACCCGTTATCCTTTGCATAATTATGAAAGGGCAGCAAAGGTCATGAAAGAATTGCGTGCAATTAAAACTGCTTTGGAAATTGAAGTATTGCAAAAAGCAATTGATATAACTGATGACACATTTCGCCGGTTATTAAAATTTATAAAACCGGGAGTAATGGAATTCGAGATCGAAGCGGAAATATGGCATTCATTCTTAAGTCAACGGGCAACAGGTCCTGCATATGGAAGCATTATTGCCAGCGGAGACAGGGCAAGAACTTTACATTACGTACGAAATGATCAGGAATGTAAAGACGGTGAATTGGTGCTTATGGATTTTGGCGCTGAGTACGGAGGTTATAATGCCGACCTGACAAGAACGGTTCCTGTAAGTGGAAAATTTACCCGCAGACAAAAAACTGTCTATAATGCCTGCCTGCATTTGCATGATTACGCAAAAAGTTTGTTGAAACCCGGAATCACCATTACAGAATATACAGACAAAGTAGGTGAGGAAGCCACTCAGCAATTTTTAAAGATAGGCTTGCTAAAAAAATCGGATGTTAAAAATGAAGATCCGGAAAAAAGGGCTTATCGGAAATATTTATATCATGGTATCTCTCATCATTTGGGTATTGATGTGCATGACCTGGGTACAAAAACCGAACCTATAAAGGCGGGAATGGTCCTTACAGTTGAACCAGGTATTTATATAGAAGAAGAGCACATGGGAGTTAGAATAGAAAATAATGTTTGGATCACAAGAAATGGTAATAAAGACCTGATGAAGAATATTCCAATAACGGTTGAAGAGATTGAAACCCTTATGAAAAGATAATGCACTAATTTGCTAGTGTGTAAATGTGCTAATACCTTCATTCGATAAATTTCTTCATGAAACAAATTCCAAATCTCTTTACACTTCTCAATCTTGTTTTTGGTTGTATTGCGATAGTTTTTATTCTTCAAACAGGTGAAACTATTGTGTTGCTGCAACAGGAAGGATATACTGATGTAAATCTTCCGGAAAAAATAACGTGGGCTTCATTTTTAATTTTTGCCGCTGCCGCGGTTGATTTCTTAGACGGTTTTATTGCAAGACTTTTTAGGTCAAGTTCAAAGATGGGTGTTGAATTAGACTCATTGGCTGACCTGGTAAGTTTTGGTGTTGCTCCGGCTTTAATTATTTACCAGTTACTCCGCATTAGTTATGCACAACAGGAAAATGGGCTTGAAGTATCTATTGCATGGTTATTACCTGCTTTTTTGATCCCATGCGCAGCAGCGTGGCGGCTTGCACGATTTAATCTTGATGTGGAGCAACAGGTTTCATTCAAAGGAGTACCTGTTCCCGCAGTGGGAATATTTATAGCGTCCTTCCCTTTGATCATGCATTTTCAAACGTTCAATCTGCAATTTGTATTCATTAATAAATGGCTGTTGTATGCAATTATTCTTTTGTTGAGTTATTTAATGGTAAGCAAATTGCCATTGATGAGCATGAAAGCAAAAGACTTGAGTATAAAAAATAATCTGGCAAGATATATTTTACTCGTCCTGGGAATTGTTGCTGCGGTCATTTTAAAATGGTTGGCAATTCCCGTCATTTTTGTACTCTATGTTATTTTATCTTTGGCTTTCAAAAAAAGAACTACATGATCTATACTGTACAAATAAAAGTAATGCCATTGAAAGAATTGTTAGATCCGCAGGGAAAAGCCGTGATGAGCGGCCTCCAGAATCTTGGATTGAATAAGGTGGAAGATGTAAGAATTGGCAAGAGCATTACACTGCAAATTGATGCTGACTCAGAAGAAAAAGCAAAGGAAATAGGAGAGGAAGCCAGCAAAAAATTATTAGCAAATCCTGTAATGGAATATTACGAAGTGTCAGTTAATTAATGAATGCTTTATATTGTTCCCACCCCAATTGGTAATTTAAAAGATATTACTTTAAGGGCTTTGGAAGTACTGCAGCAAGTTGACTTCATTCTTGCTGAAGATACACGTACAAGTTCAAAGCTGCTGCACCACTATAATATTACAAAACCTATATCTCCTTATCATCAGCACAACGAACATAAGGTACTGCAACATTTGATCGATCAACTATCAGCCGGAAAAAAATTGGCGTTGATTACAGATGCAGGTACACCTGGAATTTCTGATCCTGCATTTTTATTAATACGGGAATGTATAAAATCCGGCATAAAAGTAGAATGTCTTCCCGGACCGACAGCATTTGTCCCCGCACTTGTCAACAGCGGAATTCCTTCCAACCGGTTTGTATTTGAAGGATTTTTGCCTTTAAAAAAAGGAAGGCAAACTCTGTTGAAAACATTGGCGGAAGAAGAAAGAACCATGATATTTTACGAATCGCCTCTCCGGTTAGTGAAAACTTTGCAGGAATTTATTCAATACTTTGGTGCAGAAAGGATGTGTTGCGTAAGTCGTGAGCTGACCAAAATATTTGAAGAAAATGTAAGAGGAAGCCTGCTTAAAGTATGTGATCATTTCATTCAAAAAAACCCCAAAGGCGAAATCGTGATTGTCGTTGCCGGTAAATGATATTTTTCTTCCTTTCTTATTTAACAGGTCATAAAAAACTCCTGCTTGATTTCTTTGTATTTTCGCCGCTTAAAAAAATAGCTTAATGAAGAAAAAGCTGATACCTGTGCTTTGCACATTTTGCTTTATAACTTTTTTACATGCTCAACCTGATCGCTGGCAGCAGCGTGTAAAATATGTGATGAACGTAGATGTGAATGTGCAAACCAATCGTTTTGCGGGAAAGCAAAAATTAGAATATTGGAATAATTCTCCCGATACTTTATTCAGAGTATTTTATCATTTGTACTGGAATGCATTTCAGCCAAACAGTATGATGGATAACCGAAGCAGGAGGCAGGGAACTATTGTGCTGAGAACGGGTCGCAACGGGAATGATGTTCTTGATTGGGATCCAAGAGTTCGTGACAGGATACAAAATTTAAAACCGGATGAATACGGCTACCAGAAAATACTTTCATTAAAAATGAACGGAAGGCCTCAGACATTTAAAGTAGAAGAAACCATCCTGGAAGTAGATCTCGACAGACCAATTCTTCCAAAATCGAAAGTAACTTTTGATATGGAGTTTGAAGCGCAGGTGCCTTTGCAAATCCGCAGAAGCGGACGGGATAATCCGATTACAAAAGTGCGTTATTCCATGAGCCAGTGGTATCCCAAAATCTGCGAATATGATTATGAAGGCTGGCATCCTACACCGTATGTTGGCCGGGAGTTTTATGGCGTTTGGGGTGATTTCGACGTGACTATTTCGATCGATAAGAAATATATTCTTGCCGGCTCAGGTTATTTACAAAATCCCAACCAGATCGGTGATGGATATGAAAATGCAGGCGCCGTGGTAAGACGTCCAGCCGGCGATAAATTGACATGGCATTTTATAGCTCCCAATGTTCATGATTTTGTTTGGGCTGCCGATCCGGATTATGTGCATGTATCAAGAAAATTAAATGACAGTCTTACCATACATGTTTTTTATAAACCTACCAATGCTACTGCCCAGCAATGGGAAAATCTTTTAGATATATTTCAAAAAGCAATTCCTTATATAGAAAAAACTTTTGGTCATTATCCATACAGGCAATATTCATTTATTCATGGGGGTGATGGCGGAATGGAATATCCCATGGCTACATTGCTGGCATCTCCAAGTGGCGCTGTCCACGAATTCCTGCATAGTTGGTACCAGGGCATGCTTGGAACAAATGAATCGCTTTATCCCTGGATGGATGAAGGTTTTACAGAATATGCAACATCAAGAGTTTGGGGCTATCTGAATAACGACACAGGTTTTGTGCAAGCGGGCAATTACAATTCCTATTTCAGTTTGGCAAAGAGCAACAAAGAAGAACCTTTGTCAACTCATGCCGACCATTATAATACAAATTATGCTTACGGGGCTGGTGTATATTCAAAAGGAGCTGTGTTTATGGAACAATTAGGTTATATAGTCGGAACGCAGGTACGGGATAAAATTTTGCTGGAGTATTACAGATTATGGAGATTTAAGCATCCCAATGCTCAGGATTTTATAAATGTAGCAGAGAAGGTAAGCCACATGAAACTGGACTGGTATAAGGAATATTGGATCTATTCCATCAAGACAATTGATTATTCTATTGATAGTTTGTGGGAAGAAAATGGAAAAACAAATATCAGGATAAAGGATATCGGGTTAATGCCTATGCCTGTTGACCTGCAGCTGACTTTTAAAGACGGAACAAAAGAGTTGCATTACGTACCGCTTGATCTGATGTATGGAGAAAAACCTGTGGAAAATGATTCTATTACAAGGAAGATGTATGAGCCCTGGCATTGGACCAGTCCCACATATACAATTCAGACAAATCACCGGTTAACAGATATTACTGTTGCAGAGATTGATCCATCACAACGAATGGCCGATATTGACAAGAGAAATAATAAGCTTGAATTGAAATGGTAAATAAATACCTAAGCCCTCCTTTTGGAGGGCTTGGTTTTGATTAAGGCCCTTTCGGACGATGCCCTGAGAAAAAAGTTTAATGTTAATGAATATACTTTATTGACGTAATAAAAGTAGAATAGTTAGTAATTCCTGCCGATACCACTTTCGTGGTATTTTATGTTTATCAGCGACCGTAATATTTATTTACAGCCTCAACGCGGTTTGACACATGAAGTTTTTCATAAACATGATAAACATGTTTACGTACAGTTTCCTGCCCGATAAATAATGCAGTTGCTATTTCTTTATATCTAAGACCACGGGAGAGTAATTCAAGTATTTCTTTTTCCCTGTTTGAAAGAACCGCGAGATCATTTTCATGAACACCGGAACCCACTGAATATTTTTGAAAAGCTGCCACTACCTTTCGTGCAATCTGACTGCTCATGGGAGCGCCACCCTCATATAATTCACGAATGGATTCCAGCAATTTATCGGGAGCTGTTTTCTTTAAAATATATCCACTGGCCCCGGCATTCAATGCTTCAAAAATCTTCTCATCCTCTTCATATACCGTACACATCATGAAATTGGTATGCGGCATTCTTGGCTTCAGTTCGCGGACACAATCAATGCCGGTGTCTCCTCCACCAAGGTTAATATCCATCAGTACTACGCCGGGATTAAGAAGAGGCAACTTGCGAATAGCTTCATCAGCAGTGCGCATGGTGCCGGTGCATTTAAAACCGTTTGACATGGTAACAATCTCTTCCAATGCTGATCTCAACTCATTGTTATCATCAACGATACAAACGCTGATTTCTTTCATAATTGCAAAGATCTGCTTTGGCCCAGTAACTTCCAATACCACTTTGTGGTAATTCCTGACTTTTTCCGGAAGTACCTGAGATTAATAAGGAACATACAGAATATATTTTTCTTTAAAAAATTCTTCAGGAAAGATTTCAAAGATTTCTATTATGCGTGGTCTTGTACCACTTTCCGAGATTTCTTTGGCCAAATCACCTCCCTTCAGGCAAATAAGGCCTGGTTGCTGGTTTCCGGTTTCCCATTTCCCGTTGTCGGGTATTGTTTTTTTTCTCCTTAACAAAGGTTTGCTCCATTTCCAAAGTTCTTTTAAAGGGGCAACGGCTCTTGAAACCGCAAAATCAAATTTCCTGTTTTTAATTTCTTCTGCCCGTATATGATGGGAAATAACATTTTCTAAACCGATTTCATTTGCAATAGCATCAACTACTTTTAATTTTTTTGCAATACTGTCTACCAAATGAAATTTTACCTGCGGGAAAAAAATAGCGAGTGGGACTCCGGGAAACCCTCCACCGGTTCCAATATCGATAATTTCTGCACTGGCATTAAAATTGAAAGCCGCAGCAATACTCAGTGAGTGCAGCACATGTTTTTCATACAAACTATCTATGTCTTTTCTTGAGATGACATTGATCTTGCTGTTCCAGTCTTTATATAACTTTTCCAAATCAGCAAGCTGTTTAAGTTGTTTTTCACTAAAATCAGAAAAATATTTAAGGATAATATTCATCAGAGGCTTTCTAAATACCCTTTAGGGGATGGGGGCTTAATGCCAGTGAACCCTTGGTTTTTTCCATAAGGTGGGTGCAAAAATGATATAATAAAAGAACATTCCAATATCGAAAAATAAAAACCATGGCCACAGATCGGATTCATTTAATTTTTTCATGACTTTAAAAAATATAAGTGCCTGCAAAAGAAAACGAACTCCGAAAACTGCAAGTGCAAATCGCCAATCGTAGAATATGGCGCTTACAATTAATAACGGGTAAAAAACGAACTGCGTGAAAGAATAAACGGAAAGTAAAAGTTTATTTGTTTTTTTATAATACCGGGCGGTGGAGTAATGTCTTGTTTTTTGACGGTACCAAGCATTGAAATTTATTTTCGGTTGGCTTAGAGTAATGGCATCTTTATCAATAACGATTTTCGTATTTTTTTTGGTAGCTACTTTATTAATAAAAAGGTCATCATCGCCACCGGGAATGTGGTTAATAGAAGAAAAACCTTTGTTTCGAATAAAAACGTCTTTTTTGTAAGAAAGATTTCTGCCTACTCCCATATAAGGTCTGCCCGCAAGAGCGAAAGAAAGATATTGTAAGGCTGAATGAAAGGTTTCGAAGCGAATTAGTTTGTTTAGTAAACCGGGACGTTTGTTATACGCTCCGTAACCGATCACTACTTCTGTACCATTTACATAGGCATCCTGCATTTTTTGTATCCAAAACTCACTGGCAGGAACACAGTCTGCATCGGTTAGCAAAATGATCTCATGTTTAGCTTCTTTAATGCCGATAGATAGTGGATATTTTTTTCCTGAGATCAGTTTGGCTTCCTGTTTTAGATCGACTATTTGTAATAGTTTGAATGTTTTTTGCAGTTCCTCCAGTATATATTTTGAATCATCGACCGAATTATCATTTACTACGATCACTTCATGAGTAGTAGAATATTTTTGAACAAGCACTCCGGGTAAATACCTCGCAATGTTCTCGTCCTCATCTTTTGCACAAATAATAATAGAAACAGGATGCTGTTGTGATTGTTGCTTTGTTTTTTCTTTATGAAAGGCCAGTCGGCTAAAAAAAAATCCGTAATAAAAAATCTGGATAAACGCTGCAAGACAAAAGAGATAAAAAATAATGTCGATCCAATTTTCTTCCAATAGAGTCCAACTCATAAAAATTAGTTTGGTGGCTGGCGGTTCGAAGCTTGCGCGAAATTAAACTACAATTATACATTCAGAATGAATGATTTCCTAACTATGTGAATAACCATTCGCTGAAGGGAGGTTATACTAAATAAATACCGGGATGGAGCGTAAATACCCTTTTAAAAATGCTCTATTAGCTTAATATATTTTATATTAAATTGGAGACAAATTCAATGTCGTGAAAAAGCCACTCTCTTTTTCTTTGCTATATACTTTTGCCCAAACTTTATGGGCTCAACCATCTTTGGATACTTCCGGCTTAGTAGCTCAAAAAGATAATGTTATCACTTCTGCAACTGTTATTAAGATTGAAAATTTGGGGCCCAATATTAATACTTCGCTACCAGAATTGAGACCTACTGTTTCCGCCGATGGTAACCTGTTGTTTTTTATTGTAGAGAATGATCCGATGAATACAAAATATAATTCGGTGCCTAATTCACAGGATATTTGGTATGCCGAAAGAGACAGTATGGGCAACTGGGGGCCTGCAAGGCATATGGGCTATCCTCTAAATACTTATTTCTATAATGCGGTGTTTTGGATATCGCCGGATAACAACAGGATTTTGATAAGAAATGCTTTTATAGACGGGGATTATGTTGGTAATGGTGTGAGCATGAGTTACAGAACAAAAAATGGAAGATGGAGTAAGCCGAATGCATTGAGAATAAAGAATTATCAGAAGTATGACCGGGGTCGTCAATATGGAGCTACTATGGCACATGATGGAAAGACGTTGTTGCTTTATATGTCTCCGGAAAAAGGCAGTTATAACAATGATCTGTTTGTATGTTTTCTACAACCTGACAGTTCATGGTCTGAACCAAAGTCATTAGGTAAAAAAATCAATCTGCCCGATTATAATGAGATGACGCCTTATCTCGCTTCCGATGGAGTTACGCTTTATTTCAGCAGCGATCGACCAGGAGGGCTAGGGGATAATGATATTTGGATGACGAAGCGTCTTGACAGTACCTGGCAAAAATGGAGTGAGCCAACAAACCTGGGAGCGCCGATCAATACACCTGATTGGGATGCTTTTTTTACTTTGGATGCAGGTGGCGAATATGCCTATTTAACAAGCAGTCAAAATGGATATGGTGAAAGTGACATAGTAAGAGTAAAGTTGTTGGAAAAAGAAAAGCCAAACCCCGTAGTGATGGTAAATGGAAATGTTTATAATAAAAAGACGAATGAACCGCTTAGTGCATCATTGATATACGAAACCTTACCGGATGGAACAGAAGCAGGGAATGGTGTTTCTAATCCGGCCGATGGCTCATTTAAAATAGTGTTGCCTTATGATAAGAACTATTTAATAAGAGCCTCCGCTGATAAATTCTTTGCTATTTCAGAAAATTTGAACCTTGATTCATTAGTAAAAGCGGGATATAAAGAAATACACAAAGACCTATATCTTGTTCCGATCGAGATTGGCCAGGTGGTAAGATTAAACAATGTATTTTTTGATTTCGATAAATGGGATCTGCGACCGGAGTCTTTTGTTGAATTGGATAGAGTGGTAAAATTATTAAAGGAAAATCCTGCTATTGAAATTGAACTGAGTGCGCATACTGACAGTAAAGGCTCTGATGAATACAATATGACCTTGAGCGGCAACAGGGCAAAATCCTGCGTTGAATATATTATTTCAAAAGGCATAAGTCCAGACAGGATCACAGCGCAGGGATATGGAGAAACGATGCCGGTAGCGCCAAATTCAAATGCTGATGGCAGCGATAATCCTGAAGGCAGACAATTGAATCGGAGAGTGGAGTTTAAGATTTTGAAAGATTAATTGGAATTCGGGGATGCTATGATTTGGTTTTCGACCGGTAGACTTATTTGACTCAGGGACTCCTGGTTATCTTTGCAGCCATTTTATGGCACCATTATCATTTCATTTAAATAACGCTGATAAAAATTCTAAGGCAAGAGCCGGAACGATTGCCACCGATCACGGAGAAATTCTCACTCCTATTTTTATGCCGGTGGGAACAGTTGGAAGTGTAAAGACAGTTTCACAACAACAACTTGCCAATGATATCAAAGCACAGATTATTCTTGGCAATACTTATCACCTTTATTTAAGACCGGGGGTTGAGGAGCTGCAGGCCGCAGGCGGCTTGCATAAGTTTATGAATTGGAGCAAACCAATACTTACGGATAGTGGCGGTTACCAGGTTTTTTCATTAGCAGCTAACAGGAAGATCAGGGAAGGAGGAGTAACCTTTCAAAGCCATATAGATGGAAGTCGCCATGTTTTTACTCCGGAAAGTGTGATCGATATTCAGCGAATTATCGGCGCTGATATCATCATGGCTTTTGATGAATGTCCCCCATATCCAAGTGATCATTTTTATACAAGAACAAGTATGGAATTGACTCACCGCTGGTTAGACAGGTGTATTCAGCGATTGTATGAAACAGAATCAAAATATGGCCATACGCAAAATCTTTTTCCAATAGTGCAAGGCGGAACTTTTGCAGATCTGCGTAAACAATCGTGCGAATACATTTCTTCAAAAAATACTGTGGGCCATGCGATCGGTGGTTTAAGTGTAGGTGAGCCCGAAGAAATGATGTATGAGTTCACAGGGTTTTGTTGCGATAATTTGCCGTTTGACAAACCGTGCTACTTAATGGGAGTGGGTACGCCATGGAATATTTTAGAATGCATTGCGCTTGGAGTGGATATGTTTGATTGTGTAATGCCAACCCGAAATGGACGAAACGCCATGCTGTTTACATCAAAAGGTGTTATCAACATTGACAATAAAAAATGGGAGAAAGATTTTTCGCCGATCGATGATGGTATTGATAGTGAGTTTAGTCAATACTATAGTAAAGCATACCTGAGACATTTGATCAAATCAAAAGAGATTCTTGGCCTGACCATAGCCAGCGTTCACAATCTTGCATTTTATTTGTGGTTAGTTACTGAGGCAAGGCAGCATATTATTAACGGTAATTTCATGAGTTGGAAAAATGAAATGGTGAGAATATTAAAAACCAGGTTATAGACAGACAGGCTTTAGAATATACTAATGTAAACATCCTTTCACAACTCCTCAACAATTTTTCTTTTACTTTTGAAGCACTCATGCGCAAGATAGATTGGTATATACTCAAAAAACTTTTTGTTACTTTTTTCTTTTGTATGTTTCTTTTCACACTCGTGGCTGTGGCCGTAGATAGTAGTGAAAAAACAGATGATTTCGTAAAATCGGGTCTTACTACTGCACAAATAATTAAAGAATATTATTTTGGTTTTGTGCCTTATATCTGGGGATTGCTTTTTCCATTGTTTGTTTTTATTGCAGTAATTTTTTTTACGAGCCGGATGGCGGCAAGGTCTGAAGTAGTGGCAATTTTGGCAAGCGGCATTAGTTATAATCGTTTTCTTCGTCCATATTTTGTGGGTGGATTTTTTCTGGCATTGATGCTTTGGTTTGCCAGCCGTTATGTAATACCCAAAGCACAGGAAATCAGAAGTAATTTTCAATCAAAATACATTGATCCTTTCGGTGTAAGATCAGACAGGGATCCGACTTTACCTATTTATAAAAGAGTCGATCCAAATACTTATGTTGGGTTTCGTTATTATGACACAAGTTCAAAGACGGCAACAGGTTTTTATCTTGACCGGGTAAAAGGTAATAAAATGGTTTATAACATTCGGGCAGAGACCCTGAAATGGGATACAGCTAAAAAGAATTGGGAGCTTATCAACGCAACAGAAAGACATATCAACGGACTGCATGAAACTGTACGTACTCAACCTAAAATGCATTTGAATCTGAATATCAAACCCGGCGACCTGCAGGATGATGAATATATAAAAGATAAACTCTCTACGCCTAAGTTGAGAAGTTATATCAGCAACCAGGAGCTTCGCGGCTCGGAAGGATTGAACACTTTACGTGTTGAACTATACCGGCGCAGCGCTACACCATTTACAGTATTGGTGTTAACCCTGATTGGGGTTGTCGTCTCAAGTCGCAAAATAAGAGGCGGCAGCGGGCTTCATCTTGCTATTGGAATTATAATAGCCGTATTCTTTATTCTTTGCGATCGTTTTTCTACAGTCTTTTCTATCAAAGGAGATTTTCCGCCATTAATCGCTGCATGGCTTCCTAATATTGTTTTTAGCGGAGTAGCTTATTGTCTATACAGATTGGCTCCTAAATAAAATCGAAATATATTCTCATTCCTGTTTTAATGATGACTGCTTTCTAATGACAGTCATCAGGCCGTCATCAAAATTTCTTTATTACCTTTATCACTTTACGTATTCTTTTCAAAAAACAATTTGATCATGGGTATATTAAAAGACAGTTTTAAGGTGAAAGCTGATGAAATGAATGCAGAAATAAAAAGTTTACTTAAAGAGCATGGCGATAAAGTAATAGGTCAGGTACACTTATCACAGATATACCAGGGGATGCGGGGCATTACCGGACTGGTTTCAGAAACTTCATTGCTTGATGCACAGGACGGCATACGATTTCGGGGATATTCTATTCCTGAATTAAGAGAAAAACTCCCCAAAGCCCGTAATGGCAGCGAACCTTTGCCTGAAGGTTTGTTTTATTTAATGCTTGTGGGCGAATTGCCTGACGAATCTGACGTAACTCACATAACAAATATTTTGCAGCGTCGCAGTCACGTACCCAATCATGTATTTGATGCAATCGATTCGTTGCCCCTGCACACACATCCAATGACGATGTATGTAATAGGCATTATGGCCCTTCAGACAGAAAGTTATTTTGCCAAAGCCTATGCAGAAGGTATTAATAAAAAAGAATACTGGCTTCCCACTTTTGATGATACTATTTTGCTTATTGCAAGACTGCCAAGAATAGCTGCTTACATTTACCGGCGAAAGTATAAGAATAACCAACATATTAACCCTAATGGTTTGCTCGACTGGGCAGGTAATTTTGCTCATATGCTCGGGTATGAAGATGAAAGTTTTATGGAGCTGATGCGCTTATACATGACCATCCATGCTGATCATGAAGGAGGAAATGTTTCAGCGCATACCACGCATCTTGTTGGTTCGGCATTATGCGATCCATACTTGAGTTATGCTGCCGGCATGAATGGGCTTGCCGGTCCTTTACATGGTTTGGCCAACCAGGAAGTTATCAAATGGATTTATGAAATGCAGAAGGAATTGAATACTGATTTGCCTGACAAAGATCAAATAGCTGCTTATGTAGAAAAGACATTAAATGAAGGGAAAGTGGTCCCCGGGTACGGTCATGCCGTATTGCGTAAAACAGATCCACGGTTTATAGCGCAAATGGAATTTGCAAAAAGACATATTCCGGATGATAAACTTGTGCAAACCGTTTGGAATATTTATGAAACTGTTCCACCGATTTTGCAATCATTGGGAAAAGTAAAGAACCCCTGGCCAAATGTAGATGCGCATAGCGGCGCCTTATTGGTTCACTATGGGCTTGTTGAATACGAGTTTTACACGGTTTTGTTTGCCGTAAGCCGGTCTTTAGGGGTTCTGGCAAATCTTTGCTGGGACAGGGCTCTTGGTCTTCCGCTTGAAAGACCCAAATCAGTAACTACTGCTCTGGTAAAAAGGTGGTTAGATAATAGGGATGAAATTTGGGGAGATTAGAATGATACGTTAGGGTTCGCTATTTATCTCATGGGCCTATTTAATTCTTTTGCTCATTTTTTGCTTAGTGATCATTTCTTATTCATTCTTTTCTTGTCAATGTAGAATAATTTTCTCAATGTCAGTATAAAATTATTCGACGATGCGATTTTAAAATTTAATTACCTTTTATATATAATTTTTCTATTGAAATATATTTTGGTATGATTCTTTCCGCTAAAATTGAGAAAATATTTATTCATCTTTAAATATCATATTTTATGACAACAGGAACCAAAGTATTTATTGGTATTCTTGGCGCAGCTGCTGCTGGTGTAGTAATTGGCTTATTGGTTGCCCCCGATAAAGGAAGTGAAACCCGCAAGCGTATTGCAAAGACTACTGGTGACTGGGCCGACCAGTTAAATAGTGCTTTTAGACACACTAAAGACCAGTTCAATGATCTTAAACACAAAGCGAGAAATGTGAAATCCGCTGCTCACCAGAAAGTTTCTGATCTCCAGGAAGATCTTAGCTAAATCATTAAAAGCAGGTTTTATAACCTGCTTTTACCTTTTATAATTTTTTATAAATGGAAGAAAAAACCAAAACTTTTGAAGAAGAAACAAAAGATATCACAGGACATATAGCAGACTTTATTGAAACTTATTTTAACCTGGTCACTGTAAAAGTTGCGCAAAAAAGTGTTCATTTCGTTTCCTCAATTGTCAACTTTGCAATACTTGTCCTCTTAGGCTTTCTGGTTATTTTTTTTGTTGGGCTGGGCCTTGCGTGGTGGCTGGGCACTATAATTAATAATCGTGCTGGAGGTTTTTTTATAGTAGGGGGAGTATATCTTTTGTGTATAGTTTTGTTTATAGCTATGAAGAAAAATACAATTCTTCCTTTTTTGCGAAACTTCATCACACGTATGATTTATGAGTAATCAAATCCGATCATACGACGATTTGCTGAAAGAAAGACAACGATTAGAAAACCTTCTGCAGGCACAGAAGGAAGTGATCTTTTATGATGTGGGGGAAATAAAGGAAAGACTGCAACCGGTTAAGAGTATAGTAGAGTTTATAGGTAAGATAACTACCAAAGACAGATCCAATTTGCTTTTGAATCTTGGCTCAGATATCGCGATCAACGCTATTGTTAAAAAATTTATTTTATCAAAAGCAGGGTGGGTTGTGAGAACAGTTGTTCCCTTTTTTTTAAAAAATTATTCTTCTCATTTTATTGCTGAACAAAAAGAGAAATGGCTGGAAAAATTAACTGAATGGCTGGGGTATAAAAATGGAAAAGGGCATAAAACAGAAGCCGAAAGCAGCAGTTAACATTTTTTAAGAACAATCTATTGCAATACCGACTCAATGGTGGCTAAGGTTTTCTTTAGATCAATTCCTTTTTCATACACAGGTTTGAAAATGTCGCCTTCGCTTTTCAGTCTTTCAAAAATATTTTTTATAGTAAAATTTAATGGCGACAAACCTTTTTTAACTTCTTCCCAAAAAACAGGAGTAGAAACTGTCGCACCGGGTCTAGGTCTTGCTGAGTAAACACAAGCTACAGTTTGTCCTTTTGAATTTTGCAGGTAGTCGAGATAAACTTTTCTTCTTCTTTTGGATGGACTTCTTTCCACGCTGGTAAATGAGGGCGCATCCTGGTGTATAAGGTTAGCAAGCAATTCGGCTAATTTTCTTGACTGATCATAATTATATTTGGCGCCAAGTGGTATGCATATATGCAGACCGGTGGCTCCCGAGGTTTTGCACCAGGCAGGAATTTTTAATTGATCCAGCACTTTTTTTACAGCCCGCGCTGTTTCGATTACTGTATCAAAGCTTGTTTCATGCGGGTCAAGGTCAATTAAACAATAACCAGGATTATCAGGTTTCATTGTTGTGGAATGCCATGGATTCAGTTCAATACAACCCAGGTTGGCGAGGTAGATAAGGCTTGCTTCATTGGTACATACAAAATAATGGATGGTTTCCCGGTTTGATTCACTATACTCTGCAAAAGTTTTAACCCATTCAGGCACTTTACCTTCTACATTTTTTTGAAAAAAACTCATTCCGTCTATTCCGTTGGGATGCCGGTTTAATGACTGCGGCCTGTTTTTCATATATGGCAGAATGTAAGGAGCAATATCATGATAATAGTTCAGCAAGTCTCTTTTTGTATAGCCTTCTTTTTTCCAGAAAATTTTATCAAGATTTGTAAGCTTTAGCTCAATATGATTTATTGTAATTTTTTTTTCGGTTTTATCTCCTCCCAGCCATGCTATACTCACCGGATCATCATTTTTTTTTGTTTCTCTTTTTTTAGTACCGGCAGCTGGTTTTTGTGATCGGTTCGCTGTTTTTTTAGCAGCAGGCTTCCTGGTGTTACTTACAGATTTTCTTGCCATGATTTTTTCTTTTTTTACTTCAGTAGGATTTTTGTCAGGTCTCAACCCCATAAAAATGGGCACTCTTAAAATATTCTCCTGCGTCCATTCCTGGAATTTTATTTCACAAACAAGTTTGGGTTTTACCCATGTAACGGGCATTTTGGTTTTTGGTTTTTCATCAAAAGGACATTTATCTGTTATCAGTGGTTGCAGTTTATGCCATACATCCTTCAATAATTTTTCATCAAATCCCGACCCTGTATGACCTGCATATTTCAATTTATCATTTTCATAAACTCCCAAAACCAACGCACCAAAATATTGACGGCTTCTTCGTGGCTCAGTGAATCCCGCAATCACTACTTCCTGTCGCAAACTTGTTTTTATTTTTAGCCAGTCCCTGCTGCGTGTGTCTGTTTGGTACAGGCTATTTTTGTTTTTAGCCATAATACCCTCAAGCCCTTTTTCAGTTGCCATGGAAAAAAATTCTTTTCCCTCTTTCTCCACATGGTCACTATAGCGGATTAAATCATTATCCGGAATTATTTGTTGCAGAATTTTTTTTCTTTCAATAAGCGGTATCTGTGTAACATCATAACCATCGATCCATAACAGGTCAAATACATAATATACTAAAGTTCCCTGCCGGTCTCTTTGCCAGTTCTGCAGGTACTGAAAACGTGAGTATCCTTTTTCATCAAGGGACACAATTTCACCATCAATCACGACATCATTTGAAAAATCTTTCAGGGCTTCTGCAACAGGAGTATACCTTTCTTTAAAAGAAATATTATTTCGGGAGTAGAGATTTACCTTGTCATTGATAAACGAACCTATGGCTCTGTAACCATCCCATTTTATTTCATATAACCAGTCATCGTTATCGAATGCTTCATCAATAAGCGTAGCCAGCATGGGTTTTACATGAAGCGGGGCGGGCTTTTTTTTAGCTGCGGGAAATTTTTTTAAAAATTCTTTTATTTCAAAACGTTTTTTTTTACGGGATGGTTATCTGGGTTATTTAACAAAACCGGGGCTGATTTTTTCTTTTTCGCCGGCGTTCTCTTTTTTACTTCCCCGCCTTCATCTTCTGCTATCTGATTTATGGTACGGTTCGTTTTTACAGATTTATCTTTTTGGGTTATATCAGATTTTAAGGCTTCTTCATCATTCTTTTTGATAAGCAGCCATGCATTTTCACCCCGGCCCTTCATTTTTACAAGAGCAAAAGCCCCTTTTAATTTTTCCCCGTGCAACACAAATTTTACATCCCCCTTTTTTAATTCCTCCAAAAGAATTTTTTCCTGCGCTTTGGCAGAATCCTCTTCATGTTCCATGGCCCCGTAGTTTCCCTCGTCCCAAACCATTACAGTTCCCGCTCCATAATTTCCTTCAGGAATTATTCCTTCAAAATTCCGGTAATCATACGGATGATCTTCTACCATCATAGCAAGTCTTTTATCGTTAGGATTCATGGACGGGCCTTTTGGTACTGCCCAGCTTTTTAATACACCTTCTATCTCAAGCCGGAAATCATAATGTAAATTGGTGGCGTCATGTTTTTGTACAACGAATCTCAAACCGGTTTTTGATGAGGATCTTTTCTTTCCTTCCGGTTCAGGAGTTTTATTGAAACTTCTTTTGCTCTTATATAAAGTCAGGCCCATATAGCATTATAATTTTTTTTATCCGCATTAGGGTTTCATCATAACACACATCTATTATGCTACTTTTTTCTTTCCATGCGAAGTTGTATGGAGGCTTTCTTTTAATACACTCATCAGATCTTTAACAGCTGCAGTTTTCTTTTCGACTGACGGGGTTGAAATTTTCTTGCCTTTGGACTTTGCTTCTATTAATTTTTTCATTGTATTTGTATAAGTGTCCTTAAAAGTTTCGGGTTTGAATTTTTTCGTCAGCTGGTCAATTAATTTTAAAGCAAGGTTTATTTCCTGTTGTGTAACTTTTGTATTAGCATTTTTAATTTCCGGGATTTCGTTTATCTGGTCTGCATATCTCAATTGCTCTAATACTAATATTTCTCCTGCCATTGGTTTCAGGCTAAAAATATGTTCCCGGTTTCTTATTACGCAGGTAGCAATTGCGACCTTACTTGCTTTTTCCAATGCTTTCATTAAAAGGGTATAGGATTTCCCGGCGCCTTTATCGGGAACAAGGTAGTAAGGCTTTTCATAATAGATAGAGTCAATCTCTTTTCCATTTACAAACTGAACTATCTCTATGGTGTTTGTTTTTTCCGGGCTTGCTTTTTTAAAATCTTCATCCGTAATGACCACATATTTCCCTTTTTCTACTTCATATCCTTTTACAATATCTTTCCATTCTACCTCTTTATTGCTTGCAGTGGATATACGTGCGTATCGGATAGGAGCCATGTCTTTTTTTGAAAGCATATCAAGATCCAACGCATGTTCTGCTGATGTGCCGCTGTAAAGTTTTACCGGTATATTTACCAGTCCAAAACTTATTGCTCCCGACCATATTGCTCTCATGATTTCTTTTATTTGATTAGGTTGACTTTTCTTTTTTAAGATGATTTAACTCACTTCTGAAATTTTCGTATAGTAAATGGTGGGTCCATAACCCGGAGCATGAGGAAATATCCATGACTGAAGTATATTAATTGCATTTCGCAACCACGAGGATTTGGAACCTGTGATGTTATCATAATAATCTGCCCTTGTCATTTTTACTTTTACCAATATCAATTTTTCGGGATCAAATTGTCTTATTTCGTCATTGGTTGTGGTAGCAATTAATAGTTCTTCAGGATCACTTACTAAGTAACCATTTCCGGTCACCTGTAGCGTATAATCCAGTCCTTTTCGGAAAAAACCCAGTTTAACCGGAAATTCTTTTTCAAATTCAGTCAATTGCTGGTTAGGTTTCTGAATAAAAAACCAAAGATACCCATACTCATCCACATGATTAATTCTGACAATGCTGGTGGGTAATTTCAGAACTGCGTCACTTTGATTAAAAAATATAGCACTGGATAGATTTTTGATTTTTTTATATAAAAATGCCTGTTGATTATCCATAACTAAGTAGTTTGGTTAGAAATAAACTTTTTATTTATTCCAAAAGCAATGCCACTTAAAGGAGTACTTAAAAATTCGTAAAACCCCGATAAAAAATTGGGAAAAAAAATCTACATATAAAAAACACAGAAACTAAGCCAAAAGAATTGTTTTTTTTAGATAAATTCTTTCGGAGGTCGGGAATAACCGTGCCCGTGTGCTTACAATTTTTTTTGTTCGATAGTATAATCAAACTCAAAAATTATTTATTCCGTTTCTTTGCGCACTGTTCAATTGATCAGCATTAGTAATAGTATTAAATGAATGTATACTTTAGCACTTGAAAATAGTCAGAACATGGATATTTCTTCAATTCTTTTATTGATCGGCCTGGGTTTTTGTGTAGGCTTTATTGGAACATTGATCGGGGCCGGTGGTGGTTTTATCCTTGTTCCTGTATTGTTGCTTCTGTATCCTGATTTAAAACCGGAAGCTATTACCAGTATTTCATTAGGTGTTGTGTTTTTAAATGCCGGTTCCGGGTCCTTTGCCTATGCCAGGATGAAAAGGATTGATTATAAATCAGCGCTGCTTTTTGCAATGGCTACTTTGCCGGGAACCATTAGTGGTGCTTTTTTGACATACTATCTGCCAAAGAAAATTTTTAATTTGATTTTGGGAATAGTCCTCCTCGTTATTTCAATTTATCTTTTTATAAGACCAAAGGGTGCTATTTCTGAAAATAAAAAAAAAGAAACCGGTCATACACATCGTTTAATCACAGACAGAAATGGAACTCAGTATTCTTATTCGTTTAATCAATGGGTGGGTATTGGTATTAGTTTTTTTGTAGGCTTTATATCCGGTCTGCTTGGGATTGGTGGCGGAATTATTCATGTTCCGGCATTAACCGGCTTATTAAATTTTCCTATACATATTGCTACGGCAACTTCTCATTTAATACTCGCCATCATGGCTCTTGCAGGAACTTTTGTACATATATACCAGGGTACTCTTAATCATTCATGGTCAACAATGCTGCTTATAGGCGCAGGAGTTATGGCGGGTGCACAGCCTGCCGCCTATCTTTCTCATCATGTAAAACCAAACTTAATTGTAAGAGTATTAGCTATAGCACTTTTATTGGTAGGGGTTAGAATATTATTCAGTTGATCTTCCTGCGATCAAAAAAATCAATTTTGAATGGATGTCATGGTTTTTAAGATATCAGCTGCCCATGCATATACATTATGTGCCATGATCACACGCCGCATCTGTTTCATTTTATGATGCATTTGTTCTTTTGGCATTTCCAACGCTGCTTTTATCGCATCGGCTGTTTGTTCTACGTCGTAAGGATTAATGATCATGGCCCCCAGTAATTCCTGTGAAGCACCTGCAAACTGGCTGAGGATAAGTACGCCGTCATTCTGGTTTCTGGACGCAATGAATTCTTTTGCAACAAGGTTCATTCCATCATGCAATGAAGTGACCATACACAAGTTCGCCGATTTGTAAAAAGGCATAATTTCCTCATGACTGTGATGTTTTTTCAGGAATAAGATGGGCTGCCAGTTTTTTGTTTTGAACTTCCAGTTTATCCTGTTTGCCTCGTTTTCTACTGCACTGATTGTATCAGCATATGTTTTTAATAAAGAACGGCTCGGTGCTCCTATTTGCACAAGGGTGAACTGTCCCTGGTAAGAAGGATATTTTTCTAAAAATCGTTCAATAGAAAGAAATTTTTCTATGAGGCCTTTGGTATAATCAATCCTGTCAACACCAATACCAAGATATTGCGCATGTATTCCGTGATGTTTCAAAAGCTCTGACGGGTCTTCTTTTGAATTAGTATTGTTATCATAATCTTTCAAAGTAAAACTGATACTGATAGGGAAAGGTTTTACAAGAGTGAACTGGTTGCCGATCTTCACAGAAAAATTTTCCCATATTACTCTTGATTCCAGGGTGTTGTTCACGGTTTCTAAAAAATTATTACAATGGTACTGAGTATGAAAACCGATAAGATCAGCGCCAAGCATGCCTCTTAATATTTCTCTTTGCCATGGACAAATGCCAAACGATTCGGGATTGGGCCAGGGAATATGCCAGAAGATGGCAACTTTTGCATCAGGCCTTTGTTCCTTAATAAGTTTTGGTAAAAGGGCAAAATGATAGTCCTGGACCAGGATAAAAGGGTCTTCCTCTTTTTTAATTTCTTCTACAACCGTCTTTGCATACATTTCATTTACCTGTACATAAAATTCCCAATCTTCTTTTCTGAATACGGGTCTTGTATGCGCAATGTGACAAAGAGGCCACAACCCTTCATTTGAAAATCCATAATAATAATGATCTTCCTGCTCTTTTGTAAGCCATACACGACGAAGTGTATATTTATTTTCATAAGGCGGTACCTGCACTTTATCATTTTGATCAACTGTTTCTTTATCGGCATCACCGCTTCCTGATGCGATCCATAATCCGCCACAGGCTTTTAATATAGGTTCCATGGCTGTAACCATACCACTGGCAGGAACAATCACGTTTATATCCCTTCCCGAACGGACATGCATATAAGGTTCACGATTGGAAACTACCACCATCATCTTGTCCTGCAATAGCTGTTTCATTTCTTCATTTAATCTCTCCGGTGTCCAGATAGCTTCTGCTGTAGTTCTTAATCTTGCCTCTTCCTGTGCAATGGCTTTTGCTTCCCGCATAGCCTGCGCAATACCGGATATTTCCTTGTAAAGGGGTTCAAGAAAATTGATGGGAGGTCTCTTTTTTATCTGTTCGATATTTCCAAATCTTGCTGCCTTTACCCACTCAACAATTCTGTTTAGCGGGCTAAGAATTCCCCATCGTATAATAAGTAAAGTAACTATTGAGATAACAAAAGCCTGTATAAACCATCGTACAAAATTTCTCAGCCAAATGCCGTTGAGAAGGTTTTTTATATAGGATGCGTCTGAATAAAAAACAGCGGCAATAGAAGGAAGATTTTGCCTCTTGATCACCCTGATATATTCAAAAATCTTTTTACCATTCACTTTTATCATATTTCCCATAGATGAATCAGCGGCAAGGGCCCTGGCGATGTAATCTGAAGAATAGTCCAAAAGTGTACTGGCGGAATCATTCAAAAAAACGATACTGTCTGCATTATAATAAATACCTATGGCACTAAAGCTGTATTGATGAATAACACTATCGTTAATTTCTTGTAACTCTGTTTGAGTACTGTCAACTTCTTCCAGGTTTTTTAAATGTGTTCTATAAAAATCTTCTGCAACCCGGTTGGCTTTATCTTCAAGCTCTGTAGTTAATTTTTGTCGTTCAGATGCGATTTGAAATGCAGTAAAGACAACGGCAACCAGCCCTACTGCTACAATGATGGAAAGGATAAGTGCTAAATTTATCTTCATAGTCTGTCTTCTTCCTGTAATTAATAAATTTCATTTAGCTGGTCGGAGTGGATTACAAATATACCTGATATTAAGGATTAATCTTTAGGCAGACTAACGATCTGAATTTATTGTTCTTAAGTTTCTCGTGGAGAATATCGGAGTCGAACCGACGACCTCTTGCATGCCATGCAAGCGCTCTAGCCAACTGAGCTAATTCCCCAAAACGGATGGCAAAAATAATGGTTTGTTTATGAATTAATGATAACCAGCTGTTTCATTAAAAAACCCGCAACCGTTTGCTCATTTTTGGTTTGCCAAATGTTTATACATTTAAACTTACAATCAAAATAAACTATCATGAACCGAAAAGAATTTGTAAAGACTACTGCTATGGCGACAGCTGCCATTACTATACCCGGTATGAATTTGTTTGCACAAAAACCGGATGAGAAAATAAGGATCGCTTCGCTGGGTACCGGTTTGCGTGGACAAAATCACATAGAGCTTTTATTAAGAAGAAATGATGTGGAACTGGTGGCTATTTGCGATGTGGATGATCGCATGTTGGGCATGGCAAAGGATATCATTACAAAGAGCGGAAAGAAAATGCCCAAAGTATATACAGGAGATAAATATGCATGGAAAGATCTCCTTGAAAAAGAAAAATTGGATGGAGTAGTGATCGCATCGCCGTGGGAATGGCATAAGCCCATGGTGATGGGTGCACTGGATGCAGGACTCAAATATGTGGCAACTGAAGTGATACTCGGTATTACACTCCAGGACCATTGGGATGTGGTGAAGGCAGCAGAGAAATATAATGCCAATGTGATGATGCTTGAAAATGTTTGCTATCGTCGCGATGTGATGGCTGTATTAAATATGGTGCGGCAAGGTTTGTTTGGTGAATTAACTCATTTGCAGGGAGGCTATCAACATGATCTGCGTGATGTAAAATTCAATGATGGCATTCATCCTTATGGCCACGGTGTTGAGTTTGGCGAAAAAGGTTTTTCAGAAGCAAGGTGGCGGACCAATCATTCCGTTCACAGGAATGGTGATCTGTATCCCACGCATGGAATAGGGCCCATCGCAAACTATATTAATATTAACAGGGGGAATCGTTTTCTTTCCCTTTGTTCTTTCTCAACGAAAACAAGAGGGTTGCATAACTATATTGTAAAACTGGGTGGAGAGAATCACCCCAATGCAAAAGTCAGGTTCAAATTGGGAGACATAGTTACTACTTCTATTAATTGTACAAATGGTGAAACGATCTTCCTGCAGCATGATACAAATTCACCAAGACCTTATTCTCTCGGCTTTCGTGTGCAGGGCACCGAAGGTTTGTGGATGGATGTAAATAAAAGTATTTACATCCAGGATAAATCCGCAAAAGAAGATCAATGGGAAGATGCGCAGGCCTGGTTGGATAAATATGATCATCCGTTATGGGTGAGATGGAGCAAGGATACGGAAGGTGCAGGACATGGCGGTATGGATTTTTTTGTTATTCATGCTTTCATTGAATCTATTAAAAGAAAACTTCCTACGCCATTGGATGTGTACGATGCAGCCACGTGGAGTTCTATTGCTCCGTTGAGTGAACAATCCATTGAACTGGGTCACCAGACAATTGAATTTCCTGATTTCACCGGCGGTCAATGGATGTACAGACAACCGGTTTTTGCATTGAATGATGAATATTAAAAAGAGCAGAATGACCGAAACAGTTCTGGAAGCCTGGGGAATTAAAAATGCGGAAGTAAAGGTTTTTGGCAATGGCTTAATTCATCGTACATGGAAGGTTATCACACCGGGCGGTCAATATATTTTACAAAAAATTCACCATGGTGTTTTTAAAAAGCCGGAAGATATTGCTTATAATACCAGGCTGATCGCTGACTTTCTTAAACAACATTATCCCGGTTATTTTTTTGTTCGGCCAATTTCCTGTTACAATGGAGATGATTTGTTTTTTCTGAAAGATGAAGGATATTTCAGGCTGTTTCGTTTTGTGCAAGGCTCGCATTCAAAAGATATAGTGCAAACTCCTGAAGAAGCGTTCGGGGCTGCGGTACAATTTGGAAAATTTACACGGCTACTTTCAGGTTTTGATGTTAGCAAACTAAAGATCACCATCCCGGACTTTCACGATCTCGAATTGCGGTATCAGCAATTCTTATCGGCATTAGAAGAAGGAAACAATGAAAGGATCAATCAGTCAGAAAAATTAATTGAGCAGTTAACAGGGAATGAAAACATTGTTGCCGAATATCATTCTATCCTCAACAATCCTGAGTTTAAAAAAAGGGTAACACATCATGATACAAAGATCAGTAATGTATTGTTCGATGAAAACGATAAAGCAATCTGTGTGATTGATCTCGACACAGTAATGCCCGGCTATTTTATCAGTGATGTGGGTGATATGATGCGAACTTATCTTTCGCCGGCGGGTGAAGAAGAAAAAGATTTTGATAAAATAATTGTTCGTGAAGATTTTTATAAGGCTATTGTGCAGGGTTATGCAAATGAAATGAAAGATGAATTTTCCGAAACCGAATCAGGTTATTTTTTCTATGCAGGTAAATTCATGATATATATGCAGGCTCTCCGTTTTTTAACTGATCATTTGAATAATGATATTTATTATGGAGCAAAATACGAAGGGCACAATTTTATAAGGGCCAATAATCAAATCGTTTTATTACACCGCTTAATGGAGAAGGAAGGTGCATTGGGGAATGTTATTTGATTTGGGTTAAGTAAATTGCTTTTAATTATGGGGATCTGGCGACAGATATCACAATATTTCTATTTACGAAAACCGGATAAACCGGAAACAAAATGGGTTGGATACATGCACTGGATCAACCGCATTTGTTTTTACCTATTCATCATTTGCATGATCATTCTTGCCATTAAATTACTCAGATAAAAATTCAATGATTGATTGGGCTGCTTTTGCAGAGGCATTGCCACCTTCGCTCAGAATTTGTTTTAATTCAGCATAATCTTTTTTCATTTCGGCAATACGATTGTCATTTGTGAGTAATTCATTTAATTCCTGTTTCAGATTTTCAACAGTAAGATCGCTTTGAATTAATTCTTTTACCACCGGTTTGTCCATGATCAAATTCACAAGAGAAATATATTTTACTTTAATAACCCGTTTTGCAATTTGGTAGGAAAGAGGGGAACCCCTGTAACAGACAACTTCAGGCACTCCGAATAAAGCAGTTTCAAGCGTAGCTGTACCCGATGTGACCAGGGCTGCTTTAGCCTGGCTCAATAATTCGTAGGTTTGATTTTTTACAGCACTTACATTTGAAAAAGCTTTGGTGAAATTTTTATAATATTCATTTTCTACTGAAGGCGCCTCAGCAATTATGAATTGATATCCGGGAAAGAATTTGCTTACCTGCAGCATGACAGGAAGTTTTTTTGCGATCTCCTGTTTACGGCTGCCGGGCAGCAAAGCTATTATCGGTTTATCAGAAAAGTTTTGGCCTGCACCCTGCTCCTTGTATCTTTCTATCACTTCCGCCAATGGATGCCCCACATATTCCGCTTCCCAGTCCCATTTATTTTTAAAATAATTTTTTTCAAAAGGAATAATGATGATCATTTTGTCAATATTCTTCTTCATTTGCTTTACACGGTTTTCTTTCCAGGCCCACACCTGTGGTGAGATATAGTAGATCACTTTTAATCCCTGCTGCTTTGCCCATTTGGCTATACGAAGATTAAATCCGGGATAATCAATAAGTATCAAAGCATCAGGTTTGAATTGAAGAATATCTTCCTTGCAAAATTTTAGATTCTTAAAAATAGTTCCAAGATTTTTCAGTACTTCAGCAAAACCCATGAAAGCAAGATCACGATAATGTTTTACAACATGGCCGCCGGCTTCCTGCATCAGGTCTCCGCCCCAGCAGCGGATGTCAGCTGATCTGTCAAGCTTCTTTAATTCTTTAATGAGGTTACCGCCGTGCAGATCACCGGAAGCCTCGCCTGCTATGATGTAATACTTCATGAAACTCAAATATAAACCACATAGGCACATAGAAACATAGATTTCACATAGAATCTGTGTGTTCTCTTTCTGATCTATGCTTAAACGTGGTGAATAAAATATTGATTATTGATAAACAATGATGAAAGGATTGCGACTCAACAGAAGTTCAATCAGGGTCCGCTATTACTGTCATAATAACTATAAACCACAAACCTGAAACTCGAAACAGTTTTTTACCTTCGCCGCACCATGACGGAAAAAATCCTTGTTCTTGATTTTGGCTCTCAATATACCCAACTGATCGCCCGTGCTGTAAGAGAAGCCAATGTATACTGCGAGATCATTCCTTATCACAAAACTTTTGAATTTGAGCCGGGACTAAAAGGTATCATTCTTTCCGGTTCACCCTTTTCTGTAAATGATGAAAAGGCTCCTGATGCCAATGTGCAGGCCTTTATAAAACAAGTGCCTGTATTGGGGGTTTGTTATGGTGCGCAACTCACTGCCAAACGTTTTGGTGGCCGCGTGGAAAAAAGCAGTAAAAGAGAATATGGCCGTGCATTATTACACAAACAAAAAAATGATGTGCTGCTTCATGACATCATCGAAAAGAGCCAGGTGTGGATGAGCCATGCTGACACGATTTTAGAATTACCAAAAGAATTTGAGTTACTTGCAACAACAGAAAGTATACCTATAGCAGCATTTAAAATGCCAGGTGTATCTGCTCAGTCATCCTTCAACGGTCATCAACCATCATCATTTCCTTTATACGGATTACAATTCCATCCCGAGGTCTATCATTCCATTGAAGGCAAAAAAATTCTTCATAATTTTTTGGTGAATGTGTGCGGATGCAGACAGGACTGGACACCGGCGCATTTTATTACAGATACCGTTTCGCAGTTAAAAGAAAAGATTGGTGATCGCAAAGCAGTGATGGCTTTGAGTGGAGGAGTTGACTCTACTGTTGCGGCTACATTGATACATCGTGCTATCGGGGATCATTTGTATGGAATTTTTGTAGATAATGGTGTATTAAGAAAAGATGAATTTGAAACAGTGCTGGAAACGTATAAAAAACTTGGACTGAATGTAAAAGGTATTGATGCCCGGCAACGGTTTTACAATGGGCTGGCCGGTAAAACGGACCCGGAAGCAAAAAGAAAAACAATCGGAAGATTATTTATTGAAATATTCCAGGAAGAAGCAACAAAAATAAAGAACATAGAATTGCTGGGGCAGGGAACTATTTATCCTGATGTAATTGAAAGTGTTTCTGTGCATGGACCTTCAGCTACCATTAAATCGCATCATAATGTAGGTGGCCTGCCTGAAAAAATGCATCTTGATCTGGTAGAGCCATTACGATTTTTATTTAAAGACGAAGTAAGAAAAGTAGGAAATGAATTGGGAATACCCGGAGAAATGATCGGCCGGCATCCTTTTCCCGGGCCGGGTTTGGCGATAAGAATTTTAGGAGAAGTGACGGAAGAAAAGGTACGGTTGTTGCAACAAGCCGACCATCTGTATGTGAAAGCTTTGAAAGAACATCATTTGTATGCAACGGTATGGCAGGCGGGGGCCATCTTGCTTCCGGTAAAAAGTGTAGGAGTAATGGGGGATGAACGTACCTATGAATATACGGTGGCATTAAGAGCTGTGACAAGTGTGGATGGAATGACGGCGGATTGGGCGCATTTACCCTATGATTTTTTAGCACAGGTTTCAAATGATATCATAAATAATGTAAAAGGGATCAACCGGGTGGTGTATGATATCAGCAGCAAACCACCCGCAACGATAGAGTGGGAATAGTAAGAATTATGATTTATGGATTAAAAAGGGATTATGAGGATAAAAAAAATCTTTTATTTATTTAGTCTTATTTTTTTTATAGTTGCTCATTCCTTTGCACAGGATGCAAAACATAAGATCGCCATTTTTACGCCTCTTTACCTGGATTCAGTTTTTGATGATACGGATGGTTATCGCTACGGCATGCAGTTCCCGAAATTCATTAATCCGGGTCTTGAATTTTATGAAGGAGCACAATTAGCGTTGGATTCACTGGCAGAAGAAGGAGACTCCCTGCAGGTATTTGTTTATGATACCCATTCTCAAAAAGAATCTTTAACGCAGCAATTGGAAAATGCAGCCACCAATGGTGTTGAATTAATTCTTGGGTATGCTACTCCTGACGAAAGTTGGGAAATATCGAATACGGCAAGGACAAATAAAATACCTTATGTAAATGTCAATTTGCCAAATGATGCCGGCATTCGAAACAACTCTTATTTTGTAATGCTGAATTCAACCTTGCAAACTCACATTGATCATATCTATAAGTATATTCAGAAAAATTATCCTCTCAATTCCGTTGTGATGTTTCGGCGAAAAGGCCAGGTAGAGGATGTAATTAAATCTTATTTTGAAGACGCTGCCAAAAACACTCCATCGGTTGCATTAAAAATAAAATGGGTTGATCTTCCTGATAGTTTTACAGTAAAACAACTGGCCTCTGTACTCGATAGCAACGAGCACACCATGTGCATTGCCGGAAGTTTAAATGAAATCTTTGGAAAAAGATTATGCCGGCAACTGGCATCCATCAGTAAATCATATCCTCTTACATTGATAGGAATGCCCACTTTTGATAATCTTACCAAAGACTTTACTTACCCGGAATACAAAGGATTGGAAATTGTATACAGCACGCCTTTTTATAATCCAAGAACAGACAAAGTAAGCCAGGAAATAACTGACTATTTCAATACAAATATGTATGCCCGCCCCAGCGATATGGTGATGCGGGGTTATGAAGCTACCTGGCGGTTTTCAAAATTAGTACTCGAATACGGGAGCGAATTTTCTGCCAATATCAGCCATAATGCTTTTAATGTATTTCGTGTACTCGACATTCAGCCTGTCATTAACAAGCAAAACAACACGCTTGATTATTTTGAAAACAAAAAATTATTCTTTGTTAAATGGCTCGACGGCATTATTAAGGGAGTCACAAGTTTATAAGAACGCATTTATTTTTTAATAATAATTCTTAGAATCGTTCAGGGGCACAGCCTTTGCATCTTCAATAAAAATTTAAATTTACCAGCTCACAACTCTGAACTCTTAACTGGTAACTATTCAAATGCCATTGATCGAATTCACAAACAAAGGACTTTATTGCAGGGTAGGCGATTTTTATATTGATCCGTGGAAACCGGTCGACAGAGCTGTTATTACTCATGCACACAGCGATCACGCAAGAGGAGGTTCAAAATATTATTTATGTCATACACAATGCAGGCCGCTGCTTCAAATGCGCCTGGGAGAAAATCATTACCAGGCGGCAGAATGGGAAGAAAAAATATTTATGAATGGGGTACAGGTTTCACTGCATCCTGCAGGTCATATGATCGGTTCCTCGCAAATACGTGTGGAATACAAGGGTGAGGTGTGGGTAGTAAGCGGGGACTATAAAATTGAAGATGATGGATTGAGTGGAAAATTTGAACCTGTAAAATGTAATCATTTCATTACTGAATCCACATTTGGTTTGCCCATTTACAACTGGAAGCCGCAACAGGAAATTTTTCAAAATATCAAAGACTGGATCTGTAAAAATAAAGAAGCCGGAAAAACCTCAGTATTGATCGCATACAGTTTGGGAAAGGCGCAAAGACTGATGCAATGTTTACCTGGAACAGGCTTACCCATTTTTGTTCATGGTGCCATCTGGAATGTGCATGACACTCTTATAAAAAATGGTTTTGCTTTGCCGGATGTAAAAAAGATCTCTATCGATACACCCAAACAATCTTACACAGGAAATATTATAGTGGCGCCTCCCGGTGCAGAAGCTTCATCATGGATGAAACGTTTTTTTCCTTACGCAGTGGGGGTGTGCAGCGGCTGGATGCAGGTGAGGGGAACCGTAAGAAGACAGAACGCAGATGCAGGCTTTGTACTCAGCGATCATGCAGACTGGAAAGGTTTATTACAGGCTGTAAAAGAAACCGGCGCCGAAAAGATTTTTGTCACTCATGGTTTCCAGTCTGTATTCAGCCGTTATCTCAATGAGACCGGTATTGAAGCTGCAGAAGTAAAAACAGAATATGGAAATGAAGAAGAGGAAAATAGTGCAGTCGTTGCGGGGGAACAGGACAATAGTAATGCAAAATGAAAATCATAAAATGAAAAATAATTTAAGTCGTTATGCTTTTTTTCATTTTGATTTTTTAATTTTTAATTCATTCAATGCGTCTGTTTGCTGAACTGGTAGCTACATTGGGCACATCCACAAAAACAAATGAAAAGCTGGATGTTTTGTCTGCATATTTTGCTGAAGCAAATGACAAAGATAAGGTGTGGGTGATCGCTATCTTCAGCGGAAGAAGACCAAAGCGGGCGGTTAACACCACCCAGTTATGGACATGGTGCAATGAATTGGCTAAGCTTCCCGGTTGGTTGTTTGAAGAATGTTATCATGCAGTGGGTGACCTGGCGGAAACTATTGCATTGCTCCTGCCTGAATCTGCGGATGCAGCCGCTTCGCATCCTTTGCATTATTATCTCGAATCGTTGATCAATATTGAAAAAGAAGATGAAGCCGTGCGAAAACAGTTTATCATAAACTCATGGCAGGCGATGACCAGAACGGAACGTTTTGTTTTTAATAAACTGATCACAGGAAACTTCCGGATCGGGGTATCACAAAAAACAATGGTGAATGCTCTTTCAAAAACCATTCATCTTGATGCTTCTGTTATTGCTCATCGCATCAGTGGTAACTGGGACCCGGTGACGACAAATTTTTCGGAACTATTGAGTGAGCATGCAACGATTACTGATCATTCAAAACCCTATCCATTTTATTTGGCGTATGCGATCGAAGACGAAGTGCACACCCTGGGTGAGCCCCATGAATGGCAGGCCGAATGGAAATGGGATGGCATTCGCGGACAAATGATCAAACGGAATCATGAACTTTTTGTGTGGAGCAGGGGAGAAGAACTGATGACAGAAAAATTTCCTGAATACCATGCGCTCAAAAATCATTTGCCAAACGGGATCGTACTGGATGGAGAGATCATACCCAGTGTAAATGAAAAGCCTTTGCCTTTTTCTTTATTGCAGACACGCATCGGGCGAAAAAATATTACAAAGAAACAATTGACAGAAGCGCCGATCAGTTTTTTTGCCTATGATCTCCTGGAATATGAAGGAAGAGATATAAGAGAAACCCTGTTGGTGGAAAGAAGAGTATTGCTGGAAAAATTGGTAAAGGAAATTAATCATCCTGCATTATTATTATCACCTGTTGTGTCATTTACTACATGGGACGAGCTGGTCAATCTCCGGATGCGATCAAGGAACATGGGCAGTGAAGGCATTATGCTGAAAAGAAAAAACTCTACCTTACCAGGTGGGAAGAAAACGTGGTGACTGGTGGAAATGGAAAATAGATCCATTGGTGATCGATGCGGTGATGATCTACGCACAAAAAGGCCATGGCCGGAGAAGCAGTTTATATACAGACTATACGTTTGCCGTAAAAGACGGTGACAAGCTGGTGAGTTTTACAAAAGCTTATTCGGGATTGACCGATAAAGAATTTGCGCAGGTGGATGCATTTGTAAAACGAAATTCATTGGAAAAATTCGGACCGGTAAGAACCGTAAAGCCTGAACTGGTTTTTGAAATTGCCTTTGAAGGGATCGCTGCATCCACCCGTCATAGATCCGGTGTAGCTTTACGCTTCCCGAGAATTAGCCGGTGGAGAAAAGATAAACCTGCTGATGAGATCAATACGCTGGACGATCTGAAAAAAATGCTTGAACTTTATGGTAAGTAGTTTCGTTGTGTTATTGTTATTGTTTATTAATTGAAAACAGGTCAAAGAATGTACAAAGAATATCCAACAGTCACGAAGTTTTATGACAATTAATTTCACCGTGTATTTTGTGGCTTTTGTTTTTTTTAAAGTTTTAAGTATGGCAGAAGAAGAAATTATTAAAGTTGTTTTAGATGAAGCTTTTCATGTTCATAAAATAATAGGTCCGGGAATGTTGGAAAATGTTTATAAAAATTGCCTGGCTTACCGTTTGAGAAAAAGAGGATTATCGGTTGAGACCGAAAAGCCAATACCTGTCATTTTTGAAGAAGTAAAAATGGAGTGCGGATACAGAGCTGATATTGTGGCAGAGCAATCAGTTGTCATAGACACCAAAAGCATAGATGCCATTGGACCTTTGCAAATAGCTCAGGTGCTGACCTATTTGAGATTTCTAAAACTCAGGCATGGATTAATTTTGAATTTTAATACAGTGCTGATGAAGGACGGAATAAAACGAGTTTTGAATGGTTATTGAGAAAAGGTCACAACGGACACAAAGGATACACAACGTGCACAAAGATTTTAAGATGAGTTATTTCGTTGTGAACTTCGTGGTTCTTTGTGTTCTTCGTGTCCAGGCCGGTACCAAAGACCGATGCAGAGTTCGAAATTAAATTTGGTTTGTGAATGATTAAGGTCACAACGGACACAAAGGATACACAACGTACACAAAGACTTTAAGATAAGTTATTTCGTTGTGAACTTCGTGGTTCTTTGTGTTCTTCGTGTCCAGGCCGGTACCAAAGACCGATGTAGAGTTCGAGATTAAATTTGGTTTGTGAATGATTAAGGTCACAACGGACACAAAGGATACACAACGTGCACAAAGACTTTAAGATAAGTTATTTCGTTGTGAACTTCGTGGTTCTTTGTGTTCTTCGTGTCCAGGCCGGTACCAAAGACCGATGTAGAGTTCGAGATTAAATTTGGTTTGTGAATGATTAAGGTCACAACGGACACAAAGGATACACAACGTGCACAAAGACTTTAAGATAAGTTATTTCGTTGTGAGCTTCGTGGTTCTTTGTGTTCTTCGTGTCCAGGCGGGTACCAAAGACCGATGTAGAGTTCGAGATTAAATTTGGTTTGTGAATGATTAAGGTCACAACGGACACAAAGGATACACAACGTACACAAAGATTTTAAGATGAGTTATTTCGTTGTGAACTTCGTGGTTCTTTGTGTTCTTCGTGTCCAGGCGGGTACCAAAGACCGATGTAGAGTTCGAGATTAAATTTGGTTTGTGAATGATTAAGGTCACAACGGACACAAAGGATACACAACGTGCACAAAGACTTTAAGATGAGTTATTTCGTTGTGAACTTCGTGGTTCTTTGTGTTCTTCGTGTCCAGGCGGGTACCAAAGACCGATGTAGAGTTCGAGATTAAATTTGGTTTGTGAATGATTAAGGTCACAACGGACACAAGGGATACGCAACGTGCACAAAGACTTTAAGATGAGTTATTTCGTTGTGAACTTCGTGGTTCTTTGTGTTCTTCGTGTCCAGGCCGGTACCAAAGACCGATGTAGAGTTCGAGATTAAATTTGGTTTGTGAATGATTAAGGTCACAACGGACACAAAGGATACACAACGTGCACAAAGACTTTAAGATGAGTTATTTCGTTGTGAACTTCGTGGTTCTTTGTGTTCTTCGTGTCCAGGCGGGTACCAAAGACCGATGTAGAGTTCGAGATTAAATTTGGTTTGTGAATGATTAAGGTCACAACGGACACAAAGGATACACAACGTGCACAAAGACTTTAAGATAAGTTATTTCGTTGTGAACTTCGTGGTTCTTTGTGTTCTTCGTGTCCAGGCCGGTACCAAAGACCGATGTAGAGTTCGAGATTAAATTTGGTTTGTGAATGATTAAGGTCACAACGGACACAAAGGATACACAACGTACACAAAGACTTTAAGATAAGTTATTTCGTTGTGAACTTCGTGGTTCTTTGTGTTCTTCGTGTCCATGCATTGAACTCTAAGATTTAAAGCTATTCAGAGATTTAAATTGTTTAAGTAAATAATCTCATGCTGCTATGAAAAAGATTATTGTTGCTTTAGGTATTGTAGCCGGTTGTGTTTCTTTTATCACCCTTACATCAAAGGATGAACCTGTTTTTATTCCTCCCAGTAAACAGAGAACAGGGAATGCAGATTCGGGGTACCATTATATAGTTACAGGAGATTATGTAAAGAGCGGCCTTCCATTTAATTTATATCACTACATCCTTAAAAAAGAAAGAACAGATATTCTCACCCGTGAGGGTAAGAATGCAGAAGTGCGTTATGATTTTAATGTAGTGAAAGCGACCAATGGTGAAGAGGTGGTAGTGCCGAATTGTTTGCAGTGCCATGCCCAGTCTTTTGAAGGCAAACTGATCATTGGCCTGGGAAATTCAACCGGGGATTTTTCAAAAGGACAGAAGCTGGATTCAAAAACACTGCAGGCGCTATTGATGGGCTACATGAAGCTGAATCCTAAAAAGTACGAAGCATCCAAAGAATTTATAACCGTAGGCAGAGCCATCAGCAGTCAGCTTTTGACGGACGTGGTAGGAACAAATCCTGCCGACAGGTTAACGGCTTTGCTGGTTTCTCATCGTGATCCCGTAACGCTTGCCTGGAATGATAAGCCTTCCGTCGAATTACCCAAAGAAGTGATCCCTTCCGACGTACCGGCATGGTGGCTATTGAAAAAAAAGAATGCCATGTTCTACAATGGTTTTGGTCGCGGTGATTTTGGAAAATTTTTAATGGGCTCTGCTTTGCTTACCATAACCGACACGGTGCATGCAAACGAAGTGGATGCACATATGCCCGATGTGCTTTCCTATATTTATTCTATTGAACCTCCCAAATATCCAAAGCAAGTTGATGAAGAGCTGGCGCAAAAGGGAAAAACTATTTTTGAAGATCTTTGCAGCGATTGTCACGGCACTTATGGCAATGAAGGGCAATATCCCAATCTTTTAATTCCTGAATCTATTGTGGGTACTGATTCATTACTCAATAAAAATAATTACCAGTATTCAGATATGGTCGACTGGTATAATAAAAGCTGGTTCAGCAAGGGTGATCATCCCGGCAAGCTTACTCCTTTCAATGGCTATATCGCTCCGCCGCTCGATGGTGTCTGGATCACGGCGCCGTATTTTCATAATGGCTCGGTGCCTACTGTTGAAGCGGTACTCAACAGCAAACTGCGTCCCAACTACTGGACAAGAGATTTTGATTCTACCCGGTACGATTATGAAAACCTCGGCTGGCAGTTTACAACGGCCGACGGCCCGGGTAATAAATATATATATAATACTGCGTTGCCGGGTTATGGAAATTATGGTCACACCTTTGGTGATCAGCTATCGGATGCAGACAGGAAAGCGGTGATCGAGTATTTGAAAACTTTGTGAGTTAAGAATTGAGAGTTAAGAATTAAGAGTTGAGAATTTAGAAGGAAGTGCAGAGTGGTGCCATTGAAACAATGTCATGCCGGACCTGATCCGGCATCATTTTTTTCTGGTGCAGAAGAAAGCTTTTTTCAATGATAATATGAAGTTGAAATAGCCAGACCCCCGTATCAAGGGTGACATTTTTGGTTGTTGTCATGCCGGACCTGATCCGGCATCCTTTTTTTCTGGTGTGGGAGAAAGTTTTTTTCAATGATAATATGAAGTTGAAATGGTCAGACCACGGAGGAAGGGAGAGAATTGCAGAGGAGCACGGAGGTGGGTTTAGAGTTAAGAATTAAGAGTTGAGAATTTAGAAGGAAGTGCAGAGTGGTGCCATTGAGACAATGTCATGCCGGACCTGATCCGGCATCATTTTTTTCCGGTGCAGAAGAAAGCTTTTTTCAATGATAATATGAAGTTGAAATAGTCAGACCACGGAGGAAGGGAGAGAATTGCAGAGGAGCATGGAGGTGGGTTTAGAATTAAGAGTTGAGAATTTAGAAGGAAGTGCAGAGTGGTGCCATTGAAACAATGTCATGCCGGACCTGATCCGGCATTTTTTTTTCCGGTGTGGGAGAAAGTTTTTTTCAATGATAATATGAAGTTGAAATGGTCAGACCACGGAGGAAGGGAGAGAATTGCAGAGGAGCACGGAGGTGGGTTTAGAGTTAAGAGTTTAGAGTTGTGTTGTCCGGATGCTGCCAAAGTCAAAGGAGGCCGACATCCCATATAAAAAAAATTGATCCGGATTTAGAATTTTCGTACAAATACGTTTGCTTATTCGAAAAATGACCTGTACATTCGTAGACCAAAGTTTATTTCCCTACCCTTTTAAAGTTATCGTCCTATCCACATTTCCTTCGAATACCTTATCGCTAATAGTATTTACTGAAGAACAACTATTGAACAACCACTGAACATTTAGAACGGTTTTAATCCTCCATCGAAATTCCAAAGATTTCAAATCCAATTTTTCTGAGAGATCAGGATCAGTAAAATTTTTTTCTCCAAACCCAGGCATATATGAAGAAGATCACGCAACCCGAACTACTGCCAGCAGGGAAGAACTGTTTGGTAAATGAAGTTGGCACAACAACAAATGTGTATTCTGTACCTCTTATTATAAATAATGATGCGACTCGACCCTACGCATCATTTTTATTTACGGAAGGCAGTGAACCCTCAATGGTCAATGATCAGCAAACCACAAACGACAAACCACAGACCACAGACAATAATAAAAAAGAAACACCTGCTGCAAATGACGAGCTGGGACAAAAAAAACCGGGATCAGCTGAATACGGTCCGCACTGGTTGGTGAATGATGATCTGGCGGCGTGCGGTGGAGTTGAGAGTGATGAATTAAGAATTAAGAGTTATGAGTTAAGAATTATGAATGATGAATGGAGAGTGATGAGTGATGGGTTAAGAGGCCGGAGACAAAAAAGGACATTCAATACAACAACAAATAGTTTCCAGACAAAGCCAAATAATAATGATGCGACTCAGCGACCCTTCGCATCATTTTCATTTTTAATTAAAGAAATTTTCAGGCCGTTCATTTTTTTCGGCCACGCCATCTTTAACCTAAATCTGAAATTGTCATGAGAAGATTTCTACGTCTGCCTTCTTTATTATTTACGATCACCTTTTTTATCACAGCTTTATTTTTTGCCAAAGCTGCAAATGCACAAACCGACGTGCTCGATTTTGATTTTACCGGAAGCACCACATTCGGAGGCTGTAATGGCGACAATACCTATGCTGCCAACTCGGGTGATGAGACCATAAACAGTACAAGTATTCCCGCCGCAGCCACTATTAATAGTATAGATGTTTCTGTGGATTATGGAAAGACCGGCGGCTTTGGTTCAGGTACCATAGATATTCTTCTTAACGGCAACGCCATAGGTGGTTTTACAGGGATAACATCTTCCTGCAATAGCAGTACGATCACATCGGTGGATGCTTCCTTCTTTAATGTGGATGGTCCCAATACGATCAGTTTTACTTCAGGCGGCAGTGGCACCAAAAGAGTATACAACGCAACGATCACGATAAATTATACTCCGTGCACACCTCCACCGGCCCCGGGTGTAGATGATCTTGACTATTGTCTTGATGAAACGGCTGACCCTTTGATGGCCACAGGCAGCGACCTGCTGTGGTACACTCAGCCAACCGGCGGCACGGGTTCACCCGATGCACCGGTCCCCACTACCAATACGGCTGGTACAGAAACTTTTTATGTTTCACAAACCGTGGGCTGCGAAAGTGACCGGGCAGCCATTGACGTAACTGTAAATCCTTTACCCTCTACGACAGTGGTGGGCTTTACCAATATAAGTTGCTTCGGGGCAAGCGATGGTACGATCACCGTATCCGGCAACGGCGGCACAGGGCCTTATTTGTATTCCATCGATAACGGGCTTCACTGGACAACTTCCGCCACAGACCCTTTTGAATTTACCGGTCTTGCGGGCGATGAGTCTTACCAGATCAGGGTAGAAGATAGTAACGGATGCGAATCCATACCTGTTCAGTAATAAAAAAGGAAAAAGAAAATGAGAACACATTCCGGATGAAAGAACGTACAACCATAAAACAGGAACAACAAACCCGGCAGGTGATAGAGAAACGGCCGGGCCATTCTCTTTATACACATACACACAATTACACCTATAATTTTATGATAACAACATTTACTCATCCTCCGGCTTACAGCCCGAGCGACCAGCAGACAGGAAACGTGCCTATAATGGTTGGCTGCAATGGCAGGTACCGGAACATAAAAAAAGTTTTACGCCGGTCATTAGTGTTTGCAATTGCAGTAGTGATTGCGAATTTCTTTTTTATTAATAAAGGATGGGGCCAGGGGTCACAAACTTTTAACACGCCGGGCAGTACTACTTTTACTGTTCCTGCAGGCGTTACGTCAATTACCGTTTCGGCATGGGGCGGTGGCGGCGCCGGCGGCGGTGTAACCGGTGGCAATCCACGGGCCGGCGGCGGCGGTGAGGGTGGTTCTTTTGTCAGGGGTACTATTACAGTTATCCCGGGAACTCAATATACCGTTGTCGTTGGTAATGGAGGAACGGGCAGCACGGGAACCGGCACGAGTGGCGGTGCATCTTCATTTGGAGGTGCAGCGCTTTTTAATGCTATTGGCGGCGGCGGCGGTGCGGCTGGTATAACCGGAAGCACTTTTGGTGCCGGCGGTAATACAACCAATACAGGAAATGTAGCAAGCGGCACTTCCACATCCAGTACCTATGGAGGAGCTGGTGGAAGTGGAACGAATGCCAGTACTGCCTCTAGCGGCGGTGGCGGTGGTAGTGCAGGCGCAGGCGGTGATGGTGGCAACGGTGGATCGCCATTAACTGGTGGCACAGCAGGTTTAGGTTCAGGTTCTCCTTCAGATCCCGGTATTGTAGGGGCTACAGGCCGCGGCTCGCAGAATGATGGTGTTGGTATTGCCGGTGGTAATCCCGGAGCCGGTGGCAGTGGTGCCAGGAATGCAAATAATAATACCACTTATGCAGGAGGTGCCGGAGGCAATGGCCAGGTAATAGTGAGATGGACATGCCCGGCAGCAACCATTTCTTATCCCCTTGCTTCTTATTGCTCGTCTCTCACATCCGCATTAGTGACCATTACAGGATCACCGGGCGGAACATTTTCAGCAACTCCCGCAGGTTTATCGATAAATAGTTCAACAGGCGAAATAAACCCTTCAGCAAGCACGCTGGGAAATTATACGGTGCATTACCAGATAGCGGCAGGAGGCAATGGTTGCACTACTAATGTAGATGCCACCTTCGCTGTTTCCATAACCACGGGACCCAGTACCACCTTTACAAAAAATGATCTTAGCTGTTTCCAGAACAGCACGGGACAAATTGTAATAACTGGTGTCGGCGGAACAGCTCCTTATACTTATTCTATTGACAACGGAACAAATTATAGTTCACCGGTACCTACAGGAACCTTCAATAATCTTTCTGCAGGTACATATAAAGTAAGAGTAAAAGACAATAACGGATGCGAATCAAAATCTGTTCAATAAATTTTTTTCAATGATGATGGAAACAAATTGTGAAATGAAATTGACAAACATGAAAACACAACACACCCAACCGCATAAAGAAATCTTTAATGACAGTTTCTTTATCAGGAAGTCCATCATCAGTGATGCTGACAATAACAATAATCAACAACAAGCCATTCAATATAGGAATGCAGATCATAACAATAGATCAAACTTATATATAGTGAACACCCCGGGAACTGACAATAAGGAAGCAGTGAGAGCAACCGGCATTGACCACCCAAAAAAGAATTCTTTTATGAAGACATTTTTACGCAGGTATATAGTGGTAGCAATTGCATTGGTGATTGCGAATTTGTTTTTAGTGCAACAATAGTTTTGCACAAATCGCAAACTTTTAATGCATCTGGTACAACAGTTACAGTACCTGATGGCACTACCTCAGGTAACTAGTGAAGCCTATGGGGTGCTAGCAGGTGGTGCATCTAATAGAGCTCGGCAGCTGCAGTGCAGTCGGTGGTGGTGCATGCCTATACAATGCAGTGTTAACAGGACTTACTGCTGGACATACGATTACAGTTACGTTGGAACAGGTGGCGCTGTAAGCTACCACACAGCTACCCTAGCAATATTTCGATTAGTGAGTGGCTAGCAAATACAATTATTGCGAACGGTGCTTTATCGGTTAATAACAGCACGAATGGTGACAGGTGGAACTGCATCAAACAGTATGGTGTAATTACTACAGCTGCATTTGCCGATGTGACTCATAGTGCTACTCCAAGCGGTACGATGTCTAGTCGAGTTCGACTGGTGACTGCAGTGCGATCTGCTTTAACGACTGTCCGGGCTGGAAATGGTGGTAGTCCAACTAATACTACAGGTGGACAATCGGAGGTACTGGACAGGATTGCGCTGTAGACTGTCGAGTAATGACACAAGACAGTTCGCCAGCTGCATGGCTACAGGTAATCACGACAACAGGTGGTACTGACTATGGTCAATGCAGGTATGACGCATTCAGTACTTACGCCAACTATTGCTACAAGTGCAATCAGTGGTTCACCATTTTGCCCTGGACTGCTGTTCAATGTACCTTATACTATTACCGGCACTATACAATGCAGGAAATATTTTCACATGCACAACTTTCTAATGCTTCGTGGTTCATTTGCTTCACCTGTAAATATCGGAACTACTTAGTTCTACTAACTTCAGGAAGTATTTACTGCTACTATTACCAGTCAACCAGGGCAGGTACAGCACGGGTATAGGATCAGAGTAGTAGAGTAGTGATCCTGCGGTTACAGGTACAAATAACGGGACTGATTTAACTGTAACTGCAACAGGTGGCTGGCTTGGCACTACCAGCAGTGACTGGAATACTGCATCAAACTGGTCAGTGCAGTATAATTCCTACAAGTACCACTGATGTAGTGATTCCTACCAGTGCACACCAATATGCCTGTTATCAGTACGGCAGCTTTATGTCACAATATTACATTCAGCGGCGCAGGCGCTACACTTGAAATAACCGGCGGCAACAGCTTAACTGTTTACGGTAACTGGAGCGACAATGGTGGTACCTTCCTTGCCGACAATACCAGTACGGTAACTATTGGCGGTACAGGCACGCAAACCATCAGCAGCACAGGCGGCAGCGAAACCTTTTACAATCTTACTATCGGTAATACACTCAGCGCAAGCGGAAGCATTAATTTGAATATAAAAGGCAACTGGACAAATAATTCAACATTTACAGCGGGAAGCAGCACGGTAACATTCAACGGTACTACCCAATCGATAGGAGGCAGTGCAGCTACGGCTTTCAATACAATTACAATTGCCAACGGATCTGTAACAACAGGTCCGGCCACAAATGGCCCTACCGCAAATACATTCAATATTAATAATGGTGGTAAATATATCAAGACAGATGCGGGCGGCATTATGGGTGGCACCAGGAATTTCGGCGCTACCAGTACGTATGAAATTCAGAACTCAGGAATGACATTTGCAAACGTAAGCTTCGGAAATCTTATTATCAATTTCTCCGGCGCCGGCAACTTAAGCGCAGGCGGTCTTCTGCAAACTGTGCAGGGCAACCTCACCATACAAAGTACAGGCACTGGAACCTTCAGTCTTGCAACCACACAAACACCTACGGTCAATATCGCCGGCAACCTTATTGTTAATGCAGGTACATTTAATTTCTCCACAGGCTCCGGTGCACCTACTGTGAATATAACCGGTGATGTACAGCTCAACGGAGGTACCCTGCAGCCAACGGGTTCAGGTGGTTCTGCTATTAACTCTTTTAACGTATTTGGTAACTGGACAAACAACGGGGGAACATTTGTACCCGATGCCGGTACAGTTAATTTCAATAACAGCAGCGCTGATCAAACCATAAACGGTACAAGTATCAGCGAAACGTTTAATAATCTCACCCTGAATAAAAATGGCAACAAACTAATTATTGACGGTAATATCATTACCGTTAATGTGGGCGGAGTGCTTACTTTCCCCGATGCCTCATCAGGCATCATCAGTACAGCCACTACACATATTCTCGTTATTACGAACACGGCAACCACTGCTATTTCAGGCGGTGGTACCAATGCCTATATTGATGGCCCGGTTATCTGGCACCTGCCGGCAAATCTTTCATCGGGCTCTACATACGATTTCCCTGTGGGTAATGCGGGCAGCTACCTTCCTTTCTCTTTAAACAACCCTACTACAGGTGCAGGTGGCGCCACAGCAAAAGTGCAGGCTGTTGTTGATAACTCAGGCGGTACTTCTAATGTAGATGGTACACTGGTTGACAAGAGTGATGCCGAATACTGGTCACTGAGCACTACCGGCGATTTTTTAACATCATCGGTTTCCATCGCCAACCCCGGAGGTACTTACAATGCCATTGGCGGCAGCACAGCCATTGATGGTACGCCTCCATTTACCTCGTTGGGAGGCAGTGCCAGCGGCACTATGATCATGAATTCTGATCCCATTGGCGGCAATACATTTTTTGTAAGGGCCGATGTACCGGCATCATTATCCGTATCAGGTTTAACGTCTGATGGTACCACGGCTGCTACATCTGTAAGTACGACTTATGGTACTCCATCCTCGACGCTGCAGTTTGACGTAACTGCTATGGGAATAGTGGGCGGTGTGCTGATAACAGCACCTGCAGGTTTTGAAGTTTCGAACGACGGAACAACATTTGGTGACTTAACAACTGCTCCCGGAACCGGAGTAACTACAATATTTGTGCGCCTGAAAGCCACGGACAATGTGGCAAATTCACCTTATTCAGGCGACATCACTGTTTCCGGCTCGGGTGTAACCGATCAAACGGTTCATATTGATGCCAGCACGGTAACGCAGGCGGCATTGACCTTATCGGTCGAAGCTAACGACAGGCACAAAATGTATGGTACTCTCCTGGCGGGAGAAGGACCCGGTTCTACAGAATTTACAGCTACAGGGTTACAAAATAGCGATCAAATCACATCGGTGACCGTAACATTTGGCAGCGGGGCCGCTGCAAGTTTTGCAGCCGGCACTTATACCGATGCCATTACACCATCTAACCCTGTTGGCGCCAGCTTTGATCCGAATAACTATAATATTACCTATGTAAATGGCGACATTATTGTTGATCCCGCGCCATTGACGATAACAGCAAATGATGCTACCAAGGCTTATGGCCTTGTACTTGCGGGCGGCGCTGGTTCCACTGAATTTACTTCAAGCCCGTTGCAAAATAGTGAAACCATCGGCACAGTAACTATTGCTTATGGAGCTCATAATGTCGTGGATGCGCTGGTGGGTACTTACCCCAACGAGGTTACTGCTTCTGATGCAACAGGAGGAACCTTTGATCCGGCTAACTACGATATTACTTACGAACAGGGTTCTCTTATTGTAGTATCCGGTACATTTACCAAACTACAGATCTTATTACCGGGTGAAACGGCTGATCCAACAAACCCTGCCGGTAAAACTGGTTCGCCCACATCACACACACAAACATCACCATTCAACGTAACTGTAAATGCAGTAGATGATGGTTGGAATATTGTGAACACGGCAACCGATATGGTGCATCTCACTTCCACTGCTCCGTTCCCGAATTTGCCTGCAGATGCGGCACTGTTCAACGGAACAGTTTCAATGCCTGTAACGTTGAATACAGTGGGAACATGGACCATCACCGCTTCTGATGCAACAAATAATTTAATAACGGCAAATGAAAGTGCGCCGGTACAAATAACAGCAATTACTGCATGTCCTCCTGCTACTTTGTTCAGCCAGGACTTCAGCAGTGGTACAAACCTGGCCACTTATACTGGTACAGGAACTAACCAGATTGATAATTTTACTACTGGAAGTGTTAATAGTAGTATTTCAATAGTAGGAGGGGCTTTACAATTTGACAAGGAGTCCAGCAGTAACAATATGTCATTTACAAAATCGACTGACCTGGCTTCACCCGCACCAACTGCTTTGATGTACAAATTTAGCTTCACGCCGTCGACATTAGCGAATAATCTTCAGGCAGGCTGGCAAGTAGGCAGCGGTTTTTCTACTGCGACTAATGGAGCTCAGGCAACTTATTTTGCTCAATTTACAATCTCAGAACTTTCAGCAACCAATTACCAAATAAATGGCAGCGGCAATTTCTCAGGCACTCAAAATGTAACCTGGGTAATGAATAAAACGGGCGGCACGTTATCATATACAGGTGCTGATGGTAATCCACAAACGCTGGCAAACAATACCCAGGATCTATGGATAGGAACAACACTCTTGTTGAATGATGGGGCTGCAAGCACCTCCAGTCAGTCTTTAACTGATTTGAAGTTTTGGATGACAACTGCTCATGGCTTTGTTACAATGGACGATTTTCAGATCACCGATCCGACCCAGGGAGGGCCAACTGTCACTAAACCGAGTGATCAAATAGTATGTCCCAACATTCCTACTCCGCAAATTGACTTCAGCGGAAGCGGTGGAGCAACCGGCTTTTTATGGACAAACAATCATCCTGAAATTGGTTTGGCAGCGAGCGGTGCAGGATCTGTTCCTTCATTTTCACCAATTAATGCTACAACCAGCCCGATAGTGGCCACCATTTCAGTTACTCCTTCCAATGGAAGTTGTACAGGTGCGTCACAAACGTTTACCATAACAGTGAACCCAACACCGGTAGCTGATTTTCATTATTCAGCCAGTTCATATTGTAAAGCGCTTACTGCAAGCACTCAAACACCTGCATTTGATAACAATGGTGTTGCCGGAACATTCAGCTCTTTACCGGCAGGCCTGGTAATCAATTCTTCTACGGGTGTGATAGACCTTCAGGCCAGTGCGTCGGGAACCTACACCGTAACCAATACTATAGCAGCTACGGGCACATGCCCCGAAACTCCTTTCAGTACCACGGTTGAGATAAGAGCATTGCCACAGGCAACAATTACTTATACCTTAAACCAGACAACAAGTATTTTCTGTACTTCAGATAATAGTACAAAACAGGTAATACTGAATAAAATATCAACTCCTATTCAGGTTCTTACTCAGCCTCGCCATCTGGCCTGAATATAAATACAACGTGGTTTTGACAATTCACCGGCAGGAGATATTATTCCTTCATTGAGTACCCCCGGTACTTATACCGTAACTTATTCCTTCTTCGGCGGACCAACAGGTTGTCCCAATATAGCCACCACTACTGTGATCATCGATGAACCTGCAATGAAAACAATATCAACTGAAGCAGCCTACGGTATGTACCACAGGAAGCGGAACATTTATCGATGTAGCGGCATCTGATGTGGGTACAAGTTACCAGTTAAGAAATGATGACGGTGATATTGCTATTGGTTCTCCTGTTGCGGGAACCGGTGGTACAATTCAATTACCGACAGGCACAATAACGGTCAATACAACATTTAATGTGCTTGCCATCACTGCCAATAGCTGTACTAAAGAAATGGGCAATACGGTTTCCGTGAATGTGCAGGCACCGCCGACAGCTAACTCTGCAGGCTTTTTGCCGCTTTGCGACAATGCTCAGTACATGCTCCAAACCCCGGGTGATGCAACAGCAACTAATTATACAACATTATCGTGGACGGAAGATGGCGCCGGCTCTATTACCGCTGGTGGTACTACGCTTACGCCTACTTATACTCCCGCACCGGGCGATGATAACAATATCGTGAGCCTTACACTGACGGCATCCAATGGCATTTGCCCGGATGTTACCTCCGTAAACTCCTTCCAGATATTAGTGATCCAGTCCCCGGCCATAAGCTTGAACCAAAGCTATATGTGTGTCGGAAGCATTTCTTCTACTGTATTGTCACCATTAAGTGCTGACACTATGAATGTTGCCAAATGGGAGAGCAGTGACCCCACTATAGCATTTGTAAGAGGTGATGGGGTAGTAACGGCTCTGCAGCCGGGCACGGTAACATTTACTTATAATGATTTTATTGGTGGTTGTAGCAGTACGACTTCCACACTAACCGTGGATGGAAGCTGCCAGGTAGTAACACTTACGCAGCCGGATGAAAGCACTTTACCGACTGTTTCCATAACAGGAGCCTTTCAAACGGTATGTCCCAGCAATGATCCGCAGGCAACATTTGTTGGCTATACAGCAGCAACCAACAGCCCGATCTCTTATAGCATTGATTGGGATAATACGGCTAACGGAGCAGGTCTTGATGACCAGCCCTCAACACCTTTCACATTTGATGAGAACGGTGGAACACTCGATGGAATAATTGTTACAGCCGGAGCCCTGGGCGGTGCCACTTATAACGGTATGATGACCGTTACGAATGCTAATGGTTGCACCACCACACAGGCAGTGACCTTAACGATAAATGCGGCACCGGATGCACCAACAAGTGGTGGAGACCAGACAGAATGTGAACAATCACCGATACAAACACTCACAGCCACAGCCACGGCACCGACAGGATCAAGCGTGGTTTGGTACGATGCAGCAACGGGAGGTAATCCTGTAGCTGATCCGAGCCTGAGTGCGACAGGTAATGTAACCTATTATGCCGCATCGAAGGATGATAATACAGGTTGCGAAAGCCTGACCAGGACCGCAGTGACCTTAACGATCAACGCGGCACCGGATGCACCAACAAGTGGTGGAGACCAGACAGAATGTGAACAATCACCGATACAAACACTCACAGCCACAGCTACGGCACCGAACGGTTCCAGCGTGGTTTGGTATGATGCAGCAACGGGAGGTAATCCTGTAGCTGATCCGAGCCTGAGTGCGACAGGTAATGTAACCTATTATGCCGCATCGAAGGATGATAATACAGGTTGCGAAAGCCTGACCAGGACCGCAGTGACCTTAACGATCAACGCGGCACCGGATGCACCAACAAGTGGTGGGGACCAGACAGAATGTGAACAATCACCGATACAAACACTCACAGCCACAGCTACGGCACCGAACGGTTCCAGCGTGGTTTGGTACGATGCAGCAACGGGAGGTAATCCTGTAGCTGATCCGAGCCTGAGTGCGACAGGTAATGTAACCTATTATGCCGCATCGAAGGATGATAATACAGATTGCGAAAGCCTGACCAGGACCGCAGTGACCTTAACGATCAACGCGGCACCGGATGCACCAACAAGTGGTGGAGACCAGACAGAATGTGAACAATCACCGATACAAACACTCACAGCCACAGCCACGGCACCGAACGGTTCCAGCGTGGTTTGGTACGATGCAGCAACGGGAGGTAATCCTGTAGCTGATCCGAGCCTGAGTGCGACAGGAACAGTAACCTACTGGGCAGCATCGAAGGATGATAATACAGGCTGCGAAAGCCTGACCAGGACCGCAGTGACCTTAACGATCAATGCGGCACCGGATGCACCAACGGCAACTACGCCACAGACAGCCTGCGAAGATGGAAATGCAAATCAGACGATCACGGCTGTAGCCACGGCACCGACAGGATCAAGCGTGGTTTGGTACGATGCAGCAACAGATGGTAATGTAGTAGCCAACCCAACCCAGGTTGGAGTGGGCAGTGTTACCTACTATGCCGCATCGAAAGATGATAATACAGGCTGTGAAAGCCTGACGAGGACCGCAGTGACCTTAACGATCACAGCAGCGCCAGATGCACCAACAAGTGGTGGAGACCAGACAGAATGTGAACAATCACCGATACAAACACTCACAGCCACAGCCACGGCACCGAACGGTTCCAGCGTGGTTTGGTACGATGCAGCAACAGATGGGAACATAGTGGCTGATCCGAGCCTGAATGCAACAGGAACAGTAACCTACTGGGCAGCTTCTAAAGATGATAATACAGGTTGTGAAAGCCTGACGAGGACCGCAGTGACCTTAACGATCAATGCGGCACCGGATGCACCATCAAGCGGTGAGGACCAGACAGAATGTGAACAATCACCGATACAAACACTCACAGCCACAGCCACGGCACCGAACGGTTCCAGCGTGGTTTGGTACGATGCAGCAACGGGAGGTAATCCTGTAGCTGATCCGAGCCTGAGTGCGACAGGTAATGTAACCTATTATGCCGCATCGAAGGATGATAATACAGGTTGCGAAAGCCTGACCAGGACCGCAGTGACCTTAACGATCAACGCGGCACCGGATGCACCAACAAGTGGTGGGGACCAGACAGAATGTGAACAATCACCGATACAAACACTCACAGCCACAGCCACGGCACCGACAGGATCAAGCGTGGTTTGGTACGATGCAGCAACGGGAGGTAATCCTGTAGCTGATCCGAGCCTGAGTGCGACAGGAACAGTAACTTACTGGGCAGCATCGAAGGATGATAATACAGGCTGTGAAAGCCTGACCAGGACCGCAGTGACCTTAACGATCAACGCGGCACCGGATGCACCAACAAGTGGTGGAGACCAGACAGAATGTGAACAATCACCGATACAAACACTCACAGCCACAGCCACGGCACCGACAGGATCAAGCGTGGTTTGGTACGATGCAGCAACGGGAGGTAATCCTGTAGCTGATCCGAGCCTGAGTGCGACAGGAACAGTAACCTACTGGGCAGCTTCTAAAGATGATAATACAGGCTGTGAGAGCATGACCAGGACCGCAGTGACCTTAACAATCACAGCAGGGCCTGATGCACCGACGGCAACTACGCCACAGACAGCCTGTGAAGATGGAAATGCAAACCAGACGATCACGGCTGTAGCTACGGCTCCGAACAGGATCGAGCGTGGTTTGGTACGATGCAGCAACAGATGGTAATGTAGTAGCCAACCCAACCCAGGTTGGAGTGGGCAGTGTTACCTATTATGCAGCATCGAAGGATGATAATACAGGCTGTGAAAGCCTGACCAGGACCGCAGTGACCTTAACGATCAACGCGGCACCGGATGCACCAACGGCTACAGCATTACAGGTAGCATGCGATGATGGAAGTGGAACACAATCAATAACCGCAGCTGCTACGGCACCGACAGGTTCAAGTGTAGTTTGGTACGATGCAGAAACAAGTGGAAATATAGTTGCTGACCCGATACAAACCGGGGTAGGTAGCGTTACCTATTATGCGGCATCAAAAGATGATTTGACAGGCTGTGAAAGCCTGACAAGAACAGCTGTGACATTAACTATCGATGCAACACCTGCGGTGACAACTTTAAATGCTTGCGAGGGAGGTGGAACAGTTAACTTCACACAAACGGGCGGAACTATAAATGGTACATGGTCTGTAAGTGGCGGTGGCACGATCGATCCTCAATCCGGGGAATTTACACCAGCAACACCGGGATATTTCACGGCTACTTATACAACGCCAAACGGCGCTTGTTCTGATACAAAATCTTTTGTGGTATTCCCGGCAGCACCGCCTGCACCAACAGTGAATCCGGATTGCAACACAGATATAGTCGTAACTCCGCCGGCAAGTGTGCCAGGATTTACGGTACAATATAATTTTGATGACGGGCGGGGATGGATCGATAACAATGATCCTCCCACTCTTGACTATTGCCCCGGTTACCAGATAAAAACCAGGTATGTAACCGCAGGATTTGACGATATAGCAGCAGGTATTGCGAGTTTGAATTCTGCATGTGCAGAATCACCTGCTACACTCAGGAAACTTGACAAAACTCCTCCGATAGCCAGCAATCCTGCACCGATCAATGTGCAGTGTATAAACGATATACCAGCACCAGATCCGTTAATAGTTACTGATGCACACGACAACTGTACAGCAATACCGATTGTGAGCTTTATGGGAGATGCAAATAACGGAGGCAGCGGAACTACAACAAGTCCTTATATTGTTACACGGACCTACAGCGTATCCGACGAATGCGGCAACACTACCAATGTCACGCAGACGATTACTGTTGTAGACAATATGTTCCCGACCATTCAAAATGGTCCGAACAGCATAGTCGCCTACAGTAATGACCTTGACCCTTCAAGCTGTAGTCAGGTAGTGATCTGGACTCCTCCGACAGCTATAGATAATTGCGGCGGTGTGACAGTTTCTTCGAATCATAACCCGGGCGAAAGCTTCCCTGTAGGCAATACTACTGTGACCTATACATTTACAGACAGTCATGCCAACAGTGTCAGCTATAGCTTTAATGTAACGGTGATAGATAACACACCACCGGTGATAAATAATTGCCCCGGCAATATTATTTCGTGCAGCCCGATTGTTGGATGGACGGCACCTATGGTAACAGATAATTGCCCGGGTGCATCTATTGTGCAGACCTCAGGTCCTTTGAGTGGTTCAACCTTCCCTCTGGGAACAACGACCATTCTGTATACAGCAACTGATGCACATAACAATCATAGCACCTGCAGCTTTACAGTTACTGTTTTACCACCTGCCAATGCCGGAACCATTAGCGGACCTGCCACCGTATGCCAGGGATCTACAATTAACCTGAGCACAAGTGGAAGTTCAGGAGGTATGTGGACAAGTGGGAATACTCTATTAGCACTTGTAGACCCCACTACGGGTGTGGTAACAGGTGTAGCTCCGGGTAGTCCTACTATTTTCTACACGGTAACAAATTCCTGCGGAACGTCTATTGCACAGTATACCATAACAGTAAATGGACAGCCGAATGCAGGAACTATTACAGGACCATCAAATGTTTGTGCCGGTTCATCCGTATTCCTGACGAGTACCGGAGATCCGGGAGGCATATGGATTAGTGGCTCACCTTCAATCGCTACGGTTGTGAATCCTGCTTTTGGATTAGTTTCAGGTGTGTCGGCAGGTCCTGCTCTTATTTTCTATATCATCCAGGGTGGCTGCACACCTGCAGCGGCTTCATTCCTTTTAACAGTTGATCCTGCTCCGAATCCGGGAGTGATCAGCGGGCCATCATCGGTATGTGTAGGTTCTCAAATTACCCTGAGCAGTAATGGAACGACCGGTGGTGTCTGGAGCAGCAGTAATGAATCCATTGCTATTGTAGATCCTGCAACGGGTGTAGTAACTGGTATTATGGGCGGAAGTCCGACCATATTCTATACTGTTACTAATAGTTGCGGGACATTCAAATCACAAAAAACTATCACCATAAATGCAACGCCAAATGCAGGAAATATCAATGGTGTAGCGCATATATGTGCCAATTCATCCGTATTCTTCAGCATCGTTAATGGCGATCCGGGTGGCACCTGGAGCAGCAATAATACCAACATTGCAACAGTAAATCCATCAACAGGCCAGGTAACGGGTGTAGCAACTGGAAATACAACAATCGTCTACAGTGTTTCGAATGGTTGCGGAATATCCAGCACAACTCCTTTTGCAGTTACGATCGATCCTGCTGCTAATGCAGGAACGATTAGCGGCCCCACAACATTATGTGTAGGCGGTTCACCAATCAATTTGAGCACTAATGGAGATCCAAATGGTACATGGAGCAGCAGTAATGAGGCGGTTGCCATAGTGAATAGTTCAGGCGTTGTAACGGGAATAGCGCCGGGAAGTCCAACCATTTTCTATAAGGTTACGAATAGTTGCGGAACAGTTACTGCATCTTATCCTATAACAGTATCTGCTTCTCCGGCAGCTACTATCACACCAAATGGTCCTACTACCTTCTGCACAGGCGGATCAGTGGTATTGACCGCATCAGCAGGTAGTTCATGGTTCTGGAGCACCGGAGCTATGACCCAATCAATAACAGTAAGTACGGACGGATCGTATACTGTAACTGTAACCAATGCTTCAGGTTGCTCTGCAACTTCTGCAGCCACGGTGGTAACAGTGAACCCTGCACCGACAGCGACTATTACCGCGGGTGGTCCTACTACCTTCTGCACTGGCGGATCAGTGGTACTGACTGCATCAGCAGGCAGCTCATGGTTGTGGAGTACCGGAGAAACGACCCAATCCATAACAGTAAGCACAAGCGGATCGTATACTGTAACTGTAACCAATGCTTCAGGTTGCTCTGCAAGTTCTGCAGCCACGGTGGTAACAGTGAACCCTGCACCAACGGCTACTATTACGGCGGGTGGTCCTACTACCTTCTGCACAGGCGGATCAGTGGTACTGACTGCATCAGCGGGTAGCTCGTGGTTGTGGAGCACAGGAGAAACGACTCAATCCATAACAGTAAGCACAAGCGGATCGTATTCAGTAACTGTAACCAATGCTTCAGGTTGCTCTGCAACTTCTGCAGCCACGGTGGTAACAGTGAACCCTGCACCGACAGCGACTATTACGGCGGGTGGTCCTACTACCTTCTGCACTGGCGGATCAGTGGTACTGACCGCATCAGCGGGTAACTCATGGTTGTGGAGTACCGGAGAAACGACCCAATCCATAACAGTAAGCACAAGCGGATCGTATACTGTAACTGTAACCAATGCTTCAGGTTGTTCAGCCACTTCTGCAGCAACGATAGTAACAGTGAACCCTGCACCGACAGCGACAATTACGGCGGGTGGTCCAACTACATTCTGCACAGGCGGATCAGTGGTACTGACCGCATCAGCGGGTGACTCATGGCTGTGGAGTACCGGAGAAACGACCCAATCAATAACAGTAAGCACAAGCGGATCGTATACTGTAACCGTAACCAATGCCGGAGGTTGCTCAGCCACTTCTGCAGCCACGGTGGTAACAGTGAACCCTGCACCGACAGCGATTATTACGGCGGGTGGTCCTACTACCTTCTGCACAGGCGGATCAGTGGTACTGACCGCATCAGCGGGTAGCTCGTGGTTGTGGAGCACAGGAGCAACGACCCAATCAATAACAGTAAGCACAAGCGGATCGTATACTGTAACTGTAACCAATGCTTCAGGTTGCTCTGCAACTTCTACAGCCACGGTGGTAACAGTGAACCCCGCACCGACAGCGATTGTTACGGCGGGTGGTCCTACTACGTTCTGCACAGGCGGATCAGTAGTATTGATCGCATCGGCAGGCAGCTCATGGTTGTGGAGCACAGGAGAAACGACCCAATCAATAACAGTAAGCACAAGCGGATCGTATACAGTAACTGTAACTAATGCCGGAGGTTGTTCAGCAACTTCTGCAGCAACAGTGGTAACAGTGAACCCCGTACCGCCAGCCACTATTACACCAAGTGGTCCTACTACGTTCTGCACAGGCGGATCAGTAGTATTGATCGCATCGGCAGGCAGCTCATGGTTGTGGAGCACGGGGCAAACGACTCAATTTATAACCGTAAGTACAAGCGGATCGTATACAGTAACTGTAACTAATGCCGGAGGTTGTTCAGCAACTTCTGCAGCAACGGTGGTAACAGTGAATCCGCCTCCCACAGCGACTATTACAGCGGGTGGTCCTACTACCTTCTGTACAGGCGGATCAGTGGTATTGACTGCATCAGCAGGCAGTGCATGGTTGTGGAGTACGGGAGCAACGACCCAATCGATAACAGTAAGCACAAGCGGATCGTATACAGTAACTGTAACCAATGCATCAGGTTGCTCAGCGATCTCTGCACCAACGGTAGTAACTGTTGTACCGCCGGCCACTGCTACGATTACACCCGGAGGTGTGACAACATTCTGTAGTGGCGGTTTTGTAACGCTCACTGCATCTGCGGGAAGTTCATGGTTGTGGAGTACGGGTGAGACAACTCAGTCAATAGTTGTAACATCCAGCGGTACTTACACCGTAACTGTGACAAATGCGGGAGGTTGTTCTGCAACATCTGCACCGACAGTAGTAACAGTTAATCCTGCCCCGATAGCAACAATTACACCGGGTGGTCCTACTACATTCTGCACAGGCGGATCGGTAGTATTGACTGCTTCAGCCGGTACGTCTTGGTTATGGAGTGATGGAGAAACAACTCAATCAATCACTGCAAATACGAGTGGTTCATACACAGTTACAGTGAGAAATATATCAGGGTGCTCAGCTATGTCGGCACCGACAATAGTTACAGTAAATCCGTCGCCGGTGGCACCAATAGTAGGAACGGTAACGCAACCTACGTGTGACGTAGCAACAGGTTCAGTTGTGTTAAGCGGATTACCGTCAGGCAACTGGACGATCAATCCGGGCAATACCCCAGGCAGTGGTTCATCAACAACGATCATGAACCTGTCAGCGAATACTTATCACTTTACAGTCACCAATGAAGCGGGATGTATTTCATCCGCAACGGGTGATGTAGTGATCAATGCACAGCCGGCGCCACCTGCAGCACCGACCGGAAACTCAATACAAACTTTCTGTACTTCTGCAACAATAAATGATCTTGTAGCATCTGGTAGTAATATTAAATGGTATGATGCCGCAACCGGTGGTTCACCATTGGCAGGCAATACAGTACTTGTAAACGGCAATCATTATTATGCAAGCCAGACAGTTGGTAGTTGTGAAAGTGTGACCAGGTTGAATGTTACTGCTGTGATCAATACCTTTACCATTAATTGTCCCCAGGACATAACAGTGAATACAGTCAATGGGGTTTGCAATGCCAGTGTAACTATCCCGACACCGACTGTGACAGGTAATTGTGGTGTTGTTGTTACCGGCAGTGAATTAGTCACGAATGGTAATTTTAATGCAGGATCTGCAAACTGGAACGATTGTGGCAATATCGTTGAGGTAAATCCAGAAACCGGATATGGGGGCACTACTATTGGTAACATTATAGCGGAGGTAGATCCTGATGCTACTACGTCTACCACAGATGACAGGACCCTTTGTCAGACTATAACCGGATTTATTCCAGGGAAGACATATATTTTGACCTTGAAGGCCTCAAGGCGTACAAATCCCAGTGGTGCACCAACTACTGTGGGAGCGAACATTGTAATTGATGGAAGTGCGTTAACTACATCAGTAACGCGGACCAATACTGTCTTTAGCCTGACCACTTCAACCTTTACGTTTACTGCAACGCAGACGACGCATCAATTGAGATTGACCCCCACTTCGCAATGGGGTACAGGGCTTGGTTTAATTGTGGATGATATTTCAATAAAGGCGCAATCGAATGGCACAATAACGAATTCATTCAATAATACTTCGGACGCAAGCGGCAGCTATCCTGTAGGTACGACTCCTGTTGTTTGGACAGCAAATGATGGGAATGGACATATATCTACCTGTACACAAATTGTGACAGTTAATGCAAGCCCGCTTGTGATCAATACACAGCCTGTGAGTTTAACAAGGTGCGAAGGAGAGTCGGCAACATTCAGTGTTGCCAGCGCTTCAGCAACGGGCTACCAATGGCAGCTAAATACCGGCAACGGATGGAATAATATCGGAGGCCAGATAAGCAGTAGTTTAAATATTGCATCAGTTACTACTGCTATGAATGGAAACCAATACAGGGTACTTTTAACCGGATTATGCAGTAGTGCAACATCTAATGCTGTAACCCTTACAGTAAACCCGCTACCGATAGTATACACATTAACCGGAAGTGAGATATGCCCCAATGCTCCGAACACCGGAACAATTGTTTTGAGCAACTCGCAAACCGGGGTAAGTTACCAGTTGAAGAATAGCGGTAACAATAATGTACAGGCAGCGAAGACCGGAGCAGGTTCTTTATTGACATGGACAGGTCTTGCAGCGGGCAATGGATACTATGTAGTAGCTACAGGAAGCGGCTGTTCCAGCCAGACAAATATGGCAAATGTTAGCATAATAGCTGTGACTACGGCAACCATCAGTTATGATGGCAGTCCCTATTGTAATTCGGATGTTTGGGGATATGTAACGATGAGTGGCCAGTCGGGAGGCACATATTCATCGACTCCGGGATTAAGCATCAATGCGGTAACCGGGACGATCAATCTTCATAATACAGTGGCCGGAACATATACTGTAACATATAGTTTCAGTAACGGCAGTTGTCAAAATACGACTACCACGACTGTAACCAAACTTGTAACGCCAACGGCATCAGCGATAGGCGGAGGTGCATCATCAGTATGTGTTGGTTCAACAACGCCAGCCTTTACAGATGCAACAGATGGAGGAATATGGTCTATACAAAATGGTACCGGGTCAGCCACTATTGATCAGAACGGAATAGTGACAGGGGTATCGGCAGGTACTGCCCGGGTAATATATACAGTAAGCAATCGTTGCGGAATAGCGACAAGGACAAAAAATATAACAATAAAAGCAATATCCACAGCGAGCATCAGTTATAGCGGCGGTCCATATTGTAATTCAGGAATTGCAACGGTGAACAGAACAGGCCAATCAGGCGGTGTTTATTCATCTTCGGCAGGATTAAGTATTAATGCTTCAAGCGGAACCATCAATCTTGGAGCAAGCACGCCGGGAACTTATGTAGTGACCTACAACTTCAGTAATGGAAGTTGTTCAAATACGGCTACGGCCAGTGTGACTATACTCACCGGACAACCCGTTGCTGCTATAGGTGGGGGAGCGCCATCCGTATGTGTTGGATCTACAACCCCAGCCTTTACTGACGCTACGCCAAATGGAACCTGGTCAATTGAAAACGGAGGCGGATCAGCCAGTATTAGTTCAGGTGGAGTGGTTACCGGATTATCGGCAGGCACAGTAACTGTTAAATATACGGCCAGCAGTAGCTGCGGCTCAAATGTTGCTACCAGGGCCCTCCTGGTAAATGCTATACCTGCGGCAACCATTAATTACGATGGCAATCCTTATTGTAATTCAGATGTATTTGCATATGTAACAAGGAACGGACAGTCAGGTGGTACCTATTCATCTACATCAGGCTTGTCGATCAATTCCTCAACAGGAACTGTCAACCTTCATAATACAGTAGCGGGAACATATACTGTAACATATAGTTTCAGTAATGGCAGTTGCCAGAATACGACAACCACGACTGTAACCAAGCTTGTAAACCCAACGGCATCAGCGATAGGCGGAGGTGCATCACCTGTGTGTGTAGGGTCAATGACACCCGCCTTTACAAATGCAACAGATGGAGGAATATGGTCTATACAGAACCTGACTGGTTCTGCCACAATAGATCAGAATGGAATAGTGACTGGGGTGTCAGCCGGAACGGTTAGGGTAGTGTATGCGGTAAGTAATCAATGCGGCAGTGCAACAAGAACAAGGAATGTGACTGTAAGCAGTTGCCCGGGCACCAGGACAGCACAGGATTCTTCTGTGATTAATTTAAAGACAAGCAAGTTGCAGACGTCTTTAGCCATCAGTGTAAGACCTGTACCGAGCCAGACAAACTTTACACTAACAGTAAAATCATCTTCGCAGGAAACAGTTGAGATAAATATTTATGATGTGACGGGAAGAAAGATACAGCAACTGAGGGGTAGCGCATTCGACACCTATCGTTTTGGTGATATGTATGCGGCAGGCGCTTACCTTGTAGAAGTGCTGCAGGGTTCCAACCGTGCCACTAAAGAGATCCTTAAGCAATAACAATTGCTTCTGAGGAAAACCGAGACCATTCAGCAATGAATGGTCTTTTTCATTCAGAGACTTTCTTAAATGCTTTAATTTAATGAAGTGAAAACCTCTTTAGTTTTTTGCCTGCCGGTTGCTGTCATTTTTTTATTATTTTCTTCATGCCAGAAAGAGATCCATTTTGAATTTATTTCTGAAGGGTTGTTGATAAAAGATGTAAACAACAATTGTGAAATGACTATTAAAGGCAATTATACTATAGGCAAAAGCCTTGATGGAAACGATTATGCCGAGGTGAAGGTGCATGTGACTGCAAAAGGAACTTATTCGATCGGTACAGATACTGTAAACAATTATTCATTTTATGCATCGGGAAATTTTAAAGATACGGGCATAGTATTGGTAAAACTTAAAGGTCATGGTAAACCTGTTAATGAAGGCAGTGATAAATTCAATGTAGTTTATGGCAGAAGCAATTGCCAGTTTATTAATAAAGTAAATGGTGGCACAAATGCTTCTTTTACATTGCAGGGAGATTCCAATTCGTGTATGATTGATTCAGCTTTGGGCGTATATGTGAAAGGATGGCTTCTTGATACCAATAATAAAGTAACGATAGTGGTGAATGTAAGTAACATGGGGGGTCTTATGGAATTTCTACCGATACGGTAAATGGGTATTATTTCTCCGCTTCGGGTACGTTTTTAATGGCAGGGGTACAAACCATTAATTTGAAGGGTGTTGATGAACCGATAAATGAAGGACAGGATGTATTTACTGTAAAAGCAGGCAGTTCATCCTGCAATTTTTCCAATACGGTGATCACGACCGTAACAGTTTCTAATACTGATCATTTTCCACTTACCATGAGCAGTTACTGGGATTATACTGATCTCTACTATTAAGGAAATGCTGTAACCAATATAGTTATTGGAGAGAATAATAAGAATGGTAATGGATATAGAACGATTGAAGAGGAAATTAGCCCCGGCGGTCCTGTAATACCTTATTACCGTAAATCAGGCTCTGATTATTTTGAATATGCTGCCGTGGATAAATACACTTCTTCTTTTCAGTACGCACAAAAGATATATGATGATCTTCCTTTTTTGAAAGAAGGGCTCAACACCAGTGAGCAGTGGCATTCGAAAGAATATAGGGATACCGCTTCTTTTGGACAGCTGATCGGCCTTCAATACGATTATTTTTGTTTGGATGCCAATGCAACTATAATAGTAAACGGGCATGCATTTGCCAATGTATATAAAATACAAATGAAACCAAAAATAAGAGGAGCCGGTAATACCTATGCTTACACCGGCGAGATATACACTTATTATTATGCAAAAGGTGTAGGTCTTATTTATTACAAAAAAGAAGACCGGGGAAATACAAATGCAGAATTACAGATCAAAGACTGGCAGGTTAATTAATAAATGAACAATGATAGTTGACCGATGCGGATATCCTCAAAAGACTGTTACTCCAAACGTATCCTGATATCTTTAATCTTTTTTTAGAATCTAACCTTGATTCTTTATTCCAATTTCTATATTCTGTCTTCTTAAGTTTGCATCATGTCACAACCTGTTGAAACAACCAAAGGATATGATATTGTTCATAACTGGCTTTCTTCCAAAAAACTTAAGCCATTCAATTTTCAAAAACAAACCTGGCAGCATATTCTTAATGGAGAAAGCGGCCTGGTAAATGCTCCTACCGGTTGTGGCAAAACCTTTTCCGTTTTTTTAGGATCACTCATAGATTTTATCAATCATCACCCGGAAAATTATCAGGCAAAATCAAAAAATGGTTTACAGCTATTATGGATCACCCCGCTGCGTGCATTAGCGAAAGACATTGGTCGTGCGATGAATGAAGTAATCGAAGAATTAGGAATGACCTGGAAAATTGGTATCAGGAATGGAGATACAGAAATAAATGAAAGGCAACGGCAAACAAGGCAAATGCCTGAAGTGCTCATTATTACCCCTGAAAGCCTGCATTTGCTGCTTGCACAAAAAAATTATCCAGAATTTTTCAGATCACTAAAAATAATTGCTGTAGATGAATGGCATGAATTATTGGGCAGTAAAAGAGGCGTGCAGGTAGAGTTGGCAATAAGCAGAATTGTTAATGGTCAATGGTCGATGATGAATAGTAAACCACTACTTTGGGGAATCAGCGCCACTATCGGGAATCTTGGGGAATCAAAAGAAGTATTACTCTCAACATTAGGGGCGGATAGAAAGAAAAGCATAATAGTTAAAGCCGAAATGGCAAAGAAAGTTGAGATCGAATCTATCTTCCCGGATGAGATTGAAAGATTTCCCTGGGCTGGTCATTTGGGAATTAAGCTGATAGATAAAATAATCCCTATTATAAATAACAGCAAAACCACGCTCATTTTTATCAATACCAGGGGTATGAGTGAAATCTGGTATCAAAGTTTATTGAACCGGGTGCCGGAGCTGGCAGGTGCTATTGCGCTGCACCACGGAAGTATTGAACATGAATTAAGGATCTGGGTGGAAGAGGCATTGCATAGTGAAAAATTGAAAGCAGTAGTATGTACGGCAAGTCTTGACCTTGGAGTTGATTTTCGTCCTGTGGAAACAGTGATCCAGGTAGGGTCGCCCAAAGGTGTGGCAAGATTTTTACAACGTGCAGGAAGAAGCGGTCATAGTCCTGATGCCACGAGCAGGATTTATTTTTTGCCCACGCACTCTTTGGAGCTTGTAGAAGCCGCCGCTCTGAAAAATGCAGTGAAAGAAAATTTTATTGAAAGTCGTGAACCCATGTTACTATGTTTTGATGTGCTGGTTCAATACCTCTGTACACTGGCTGTTTCGGAAGGATTTAAACCTGATGAAATTTTTGAAGAAGTGAGATCAACTTATTGCTATGCCTCTATAACAAAAGAGGAATGGACAAATATTCTTGCTCATATTATTACAGGCGGCATGGCATTACAACAATATGATGAATTTAAAAAAATTGAAATTGAAAATGGCGTTTATAAAATAAAAAATCGCCGGATAGCTATGCGCCATCGTTTGCAAATCGGAACCATTGTAAGCGAAGCGATGATGAGAGTAAAGTTTGTAAGCGGTGGTTATATTGGCGTCATTGAAGAATGGTTTATATCAAGATTAGAGCCGGGTGAAGTTTTTACTCTTGCAGGACGGCGACTTGAATTTGTGATGATAAAAGATATGACAGCACTTGTGAGAAAATCAAATGCAAAAAAATCAATCGTACCAAGCTGGCAGGGAGGAAGGATGCCCCTTAGCGCTAATCTTGGAAAAAAATTACGGGAGAGTCTAAACAGGTCGGGAGTCAATAATCAGAAGTCAAAAGTTGACAGTGGGCAATTGACAACAGGCAAAAAAGAAATTGAACTGGAAATTCTTCAACCACTTTTTGAACTGCAGCAAAAACTTTCTCACGTTCCCAATGCCAATGAACTGCTGATTGAACAAATAGAAACGGATGATGGCTTTCATTTGTTTGTTTATCCATTTGAGGGGCGCCTGGTGCATGAGGCCATGGCAGCTATTCTTGCTTATCGTATCAGTCGTATCATGCCTATTACTTTTTCATTTGCCATGAATGATTACGGATTTGAATTATTAAGCGATAAACCCATTCCGGTGGATGACACAAATGTGTATGAATTATTTTCTACCGAAAATTTATTTCAGGATATTCAGCGAAGCGTGAATGCCACCGAAATGGCAAAAAGAAAATTCAGAGATATTGCTGTCATCGGAGGACTTGTTTTCCAGGGTTATCCCGGTGAACAAAAGAAGGCAAGACACCTGCAATCGTCTGCCTCACTTCTTTTTAATGTGTTTACCGAATACGAACCAAACAATTTATTACTGCGCCAGGCCTATAACGAAGTTTTTGCCCAGCAAATGGAAGAAGTAAGACTGAGGGATATGCTTCATCGCATCCAGCAATCAAAAATCATTATCACATTTCCACAACAGCTTACTCCATTTTGTTTTCCGATTAAGGTGGATAGTATGCGGGAGGATCTTTCATCAGAGAAACTGGACGAAAGAGTAAGGAGAATGCAATTGCAATTGGAAGAATAGCACGATGCTACGAATTATTAGAAATTTTTCTTAGTTGTTTTACTATATTTTTCTGTCTCAAAATATTCTTCTGCTCCTTTAAATTTGCAAGCCTGCCATTTATGCAACACCCTTTTCCACATATCATCAAAGACCATCATTTTTGGTTGAGTGCAGAACGATGTATCTTTTGGGAAGAAGAAAATACACTCATCGTTTGTGATATGCATATTGGCAAAACAGGTCACTTTCGCAAGTCAGGTATTCCTGTATCACAAAGAATATATACGGAAGATCTGCAACGGTTGCTTACCTGCATTCTTTTTTTTAAAGTAAATAAACTTATTGTAGTGGGCGATCTTTCCCACAGCCGGTCAAATAAAGAGCTTGATCTTTTTAAAAGGTGGCGAAATGATTTTCCTTCTTTAAAAATTCATCTTGTAAAGGGAAACCATGACATTCTCAGTGAAAGCTGGTACAAGGAATGTAAGATCACTGTTCACCATGATAGGTATTGTGTAGGCGATTTTTGTTTTTGTCATGATGTATGCACTACTGAACAGGAAAAAGGAAAATATGTTTTCAGCGGGCATATACACCCGGGAGTAAAGATCAGGGGAATGGCAAAACAATCACTTAGCTTTCCATGCTTTTATTTTACAAAAACACATTGTGTATTACCTGCATTTAGCAAGTTCACCGGTCTGTCTTTAATTAAACCAGTGAATGGAGAAACTGTTTTTGCTATTGTGGAAAATGAGATCATGAAATTAAAGTGAATTCAGATAATGATCGTTTATTAATTCATTCTCTTTTTTAATATTGACACTTGCTGATGAAGCGAACTAACAACATTGGCAAGATGGTCTACATCCCACCTCTGTTGCTGCGTAGCTTTTGCAATAATATACTGCGCCTGCCAAACTTCCAGTATATCTTCGCCATTAATTGTATAGGGCTTATAAGCGGGGTTATCACTTACAAGAGTGAATTTATTTTTGGTTCGATTTCCCTTCAATACTCTTTTATAAACGATTCCTTCATTTCTTGAAACCACTATGTAGGTAAGATTATTTTTTACATCATCCACATCATCCAATTTTTCACACACGATAACCGATCCGCTTGGAGTAGGCATCATTGAATCTCCTACAATTTCAAAAGCACGGTAATTACCCCCGGAAAGCATGGGTAACGTAAAAGTATTCAGCTCATCAATAAATTCCGGATCTGCATAGCCTGCAAGGTAACCAGCAGCAGCTTTGTAAGGAACAAAAGGAATATCAGGCCGTCCCCCTGCCAGTTTCATTGCACGGCGCTTGGCAATATAATTTCCTTTATTGTCACTCAGATCTTTTCGTAATATTTCATCGAGAGTAAGTTTAAAAATGTCGCAGGCCACTTCCAGCACATCAATTCTTGGCTCGGCTCTTTGTTCTTCATAGGCGCCTAATAAAGAACGTTTGATGCGAAGCTTCCGGGCAAACTCTTCCTGTGTCCATCCGCGAAGTTTGCGCAGGTATTTTAAATTTTGATTGGCAACTGACATAGCCGACTAATTTATTTAGCTGCAAAATACTAAATTTTACTAAATGTAAAAAAACATAAATCAGAGCATAGTAAGTTGTAGCCTGAATTTTTAAGGAGAAGAAAGATTGCGTATGGCGGCATGAACCAGAAATATTTTATCAACATTAAAAATTGATTTTTATTTTTCGCTCTATAAATAAAAGATAACCAGTTATATTATGTCACGGTACAAGTCACAAATTCACAACTTTCGTAGTTTTTCTATTGCATATTCGTATTTTCTGTTATTAAATTTACATCGTAGTTGATCCGAACCTTATGATGAAATGCAAACTTCGTTTAGTAAATCTCCTGCAGAAATTTCACTTCATCATCTTCGGATTATCAAAAAAAGAACGATAGGAAGGTTTTTAGTTAAGTCAGGGAAATACTCCTTTTACATTTAATCCTATCCAATCAATCCGGCAGAAAAATCAGTTTCAATTAAACCTGGAAATATTCCTTTAAGGTTTAATCCTATCCAACCGATCCGGCAGAAAAATCAGTTTTTTTAATCTGTAAACCCTTAACAAATGAAACTGACTTTTACATTTAATGTGAATGAAACGCTGAAACTAATAGTGCCGGCATTAATAATGCTGATGACAATTACGGTTTCAGCCCAAACTTACCCCGTCACCTTAGGTGGTCCGGGGCTGTACGTATATTCATTAACAAGCAATGGCGAAATTGATGAAGTAAGTATGTCAACAGGTGTTGTCCATCAGGTTCTTAAAAATACTACCTATAGCGGCAATCCTGCCAATCAGGCAAATGGACTTTCGTATAATCCGGTAAATGGCAAGTTTTATTACTTTAAACGGAATATAGGTACATCACCGCAGGAATTTGTTTCTTTTAATCCTTCAACAGGTACTGTAAGCATACTTGCTTCCAGCACCTGTGCTGCCACAACACATACAGGTTGTGTTAATGCAACCGGTACTGGTTATTATACAATTGATATCAACGGTAACCTGAATTATTATGATATTGCTGCGAATACATGGAAAAAGATTACTGGCAATTTTGTTGACCAGGATGGTAACAATGTCACTACTGTGATTCAAAATCAGAATTCCGGTGACATAGCCATGGACGGCTTAGGCAATATCTGGCTCGTGACATCCAGCAATACCAATTATGGATTGTACAAGATCCCGGCTCCAATACCTACTACCAGCACCGCACAAATTGTAGTGGAACGTGATATGGACCCGACGACAGCAACACCCGGCGGCTACAGTTTCCAGGGAATTGCTTTTGATGTTAACGGTGACATTTTACTGGCCGCCAGTAATGACAAACTGTATCGACAACAAACAGTATCGGGAAGTTCCCTTTTTTATGTAGCTAATTTTTCCAAATCCGGCCTTAGTAATGACATGACATCCCAAAACTTCCCGACGGGCGTATTGGCTGTGAACTGGATAAATTTTTCAGCCACTCTTCAAAGCAATACTACTGTAGCACTCAACTGGCAGGTTATAGAAGAAAATAACTATGGATTTTATGTTGAAAAGAGCCTGGATGGAAATACATGGGAAACAGTCGCCTTCATCCCAGGCAACAATATATCCGAATCTGTACAGAATTATTTTTATGACTATTCTAATAAGCTAAGCGGTAAAGTTTACTTCCGCATCAAACAGGTTGACAATGATGGGGCCTACACATATTCACCTGCCAAAATGGTTTCAATTGGAGGCAATAAACAAAATGTTTCCATCTGGCCCAACCCGGCGAGTGACTATATAAACGTATCCATCCAGGAAACTAAATATAACAGTAACTCTTTTACCGTACAGTTATTCGATCTATCAGGAAAAATGGTTACAAAACAACAATTGCAACCGGGCGTGAGTGCGATTAATGTCAGCGATCTCTCAAGAGGGATTTATATCGCCAAAGTTCAAAGCGTAAATGACATTTCATATACACAGAAGATCGTAAAACAATAAATCTATTTTGACACCGTAATAATCACCATTAACCAAAAGCCCCGGCCCTGCGCCGGGACTTTCATTTAATACAGCATCTGAATTACAATCAATCATTCCAGGTTAGTAATTTCTAATTCACCAGATCTAATCTTTATAATTTATAATTCTGATCAGGAAAATAAAGCGAAAATGGGTCAGCCGGTTATTGAATTAAAGAATGCTTATGTAAGAAAGCTTGACACATCCAAAAATTATCATCACTTTTGCCAACATTTATTATGGCAACATCAAAAAACAAGCCCTTACCTATAAAGCATAAGCAAAAATCTTCAGCAAAAACCCGGTCTTCATATAAAGAGAAACCCATTATCCTGGTTACAAACGATGATGGCGTCACAGCTCCCGGTCTTCAAAATCTCGTGGAAGCGGTAAAGGACCTTGGAAAAATTGTAGTAGTTGCACCGGACAAGCCTCAATCAGGAATGGGACACGCCATTACGATAGGCACACCTCTTCGTCTTCATAAAGTAAATGCATTTGGCAACATAGAAGCATGGCAGTGTTCAGGAACTCCGGTTGATTGTGTAAAACTTGCCGTTGATAAAATTTTGCACCGCAAACCTAATCTTTGCCTGAGTGGTATTAATCATGGAGCCAATCATAGTATCAATGTGATTTATTCAGGAACGATGTCGGCTGCTGTCGAAGCGGCTATTGAGAGTATTCCTTCTGTGGGTTTTTCATTACTGGATTATAATATAGAGGCTGATTTCAGCGGATCGAGAAAATATGTTCGACTGATCGTTGAAAAATTATTACAGAAAAAACAGGATAAGCACATGGTGCTGAATGTAAATATTCCTGCTGTGCCGGCAGAACTGATCAGGGGAATAAAAGTTTGCCGCCAGGCATATGCTAAATATGAAGAAGATTTTCTTGAACGAAATGATCCCAATGGAAGAAGATATTATTGGCTAACTGGTGAGTTTGTTAACTTCGACAAAGGAAAGGATACTGATGTATGGGCCCTGGCTAATCAGTATGTGAGTGTAGTGCCTGTGCAGTTTGACCTGACGAATTATGTTTTAAAAGCCAAACTTGAAAAACTGTGGCATTAATGATGTTTAAAAAAGATAATTTAAAATTTGGACTGGTGCTTGGTTTAGTGGGCCCAATTGTAGGTCTTGCTGTTGTTTACCTTGTCAGCTACCGGGGTTTTACTTTTGGAGAATTTTTTAATTTTTTTATCACAGACAATAAAAGAATTACTTCTATCGGGGCACTCTCCCTGCTTGCAAATGCAATACTTTTTACTCTTTATATCAATACTCATCGTGACACTACAGCGAAAGGAATCTTTCTTACTACTGTTATTTATGGGATCGGTATTCTTGTGCTTAAGTTTTTGAATCCGTGACCGCAACATCTTTCAGTATTATTGAAACTATCGTTTGTCCTGTAACCTCTTTCTAAAATACTGCGTCAAATCGGTCGGAATACAAAACCATTTTATAATATTTGTTGCTTAAATCACTGAACATGAGACAAATTTTTATTATAGCAGCCTCTTCTTTACTGCTATTTTCTTCCTGCAGGCAAATATTTGCAAAAAGGATTCGTGGAAATGGAAACGTGACTACACAAACCCGATCTGCCGGTCAGTTTAACAGTATTGATGTGAGCGGAAATATTGATGTATATGTGAAACAGGACTCAACCGCTTCTATAAAAATAGAAGCAGATGAAAACCTTCAGCAATATATTGAGACCATTGATGATGGTAATGTGCTTCGGATCAAAACGGAAGAAGGCTACAACCTTCGCTCGAGCAGGCAGATAAAAGTATATGTTTCGTCAGCAACATTTAAAAAATTTGAAGCTTCCGGAGCCTGTGATATATTCAGCGATGGAAACATCAGCAGCACTTCAGATATTGATATAGGTCTGAGCGGAAGCTGCGATGCAACTTTGGATATTACTGCCCCGAAAGTTTCTGCGGATGTATCAGGCGCCTGCACCATAAAATTGAAAGGGCAGACAAAAGATTTTAATGTACAGGGTTCCGGAAGTACGGATATTAAATGTTTTGATCTTTTAGCTGAAAATGTGGATTTGGATATTTCTGGTGCCGGTGATGCAGAAGTTTCTGCAAGCGTTAAACTCACCGGTGATATCAGCGGGGCTGCCAGTGTGCATTATAAAGGGACCGCTCAAACAGATATTCATACCAGCGGAGCTACTTCAGTAAAGAAGGTCGACTAAGAAGAGATGATAAATGATAAGTGACAACTGAAAATTATATTTCCTATTATCTATCATTTTTAAAATTGTCATCTATCGTTTACCGGTATTCGTCGTTAAAAGCGATTAGCTTAACAATTTTTAGCTTTTTTCATAGACGTTTTTTGGGGAACTTAGCGTTACTGACCTGAAAAACTATCGTGATGAATGCCGCAACCCGTCCTTATTCCTTTTTTGCTAATGTTCTTGTGGGCATTTTAAGTTTTCTACTTGCATTTCCGTTGTTCATTTTAGTTTACTACCGATTACCTGATTTGGACTGGCCTTATCATACCGACAGGATCCTTGTATTCTTTGCAATTGCTGTGCTTCTTTTATTAATGGTACGTTCATTTAAATTCGTAATCATTACAGCTGTGGCAGCAGTGGTAGGCTGGTTATGGTATGGAACCGTAACTGGTCAATATGGCTTTGAACAATTATATCAGGACGGAAAAAATGTTTTATCAGGATTAAAAGATGAGCCTGCCAATAAAGAATTTGTTTTGAGTGGCACACGATCTTTAAGTACCGACAAGGAAATTTTGAATGCCATTGATTATAAAAACCCTGTTGTCAGAGATTTTGCTGTGGAAGCTGCAAACAAGTATTTTAAAGCCGAGCAACAAGACTCGAAAATGAAGTACAGGAATTTGATCCAATGTTTTGCCGTTTTTAAAAAAATAAACAGGAACTGGAATTATGTAAGTGACCCAAAGAATGAGGAATACATTGCGAAAGCAAGCGAGTCGGTTAATTTATTAGCCGGAGATTGTGATGATCATTCTATTTTAATGGCCGCTTGCCTGAAAGCAATTGGCGGAACACCCAGGCTAGTTTATACTGACGGTCACATTTATCCTGAAGTCTTAATCGGAAATGAAAAGGATCTTCAACACGTTAGCAGGTTAATTCATGATAAACTTTTTCCGGATGAGAGTGATGAAAAAGCCATTCATTATCATGAAGACGAAAACGGGAATGTCTGGTTGAATCTTGATTACACTGCTTCTTATCCCGGCGGGAGATTTATGGGCGACGAAGTAATTGAATGCATATATCCTTAAAAAGAACCACGATTTATAAGATTAAATCAGATTTTTAGGAAGCCAGGATGAATCTGGTCAATAAATTTTTATTTTTTTGTTCAGATTAAAAGAAATTATGAGAAGCAGTATAGCTACCTATTTTCCGTTTAATCTTTAAAAATCCTATAGATCGTGGTTCTAAAATCGTAGTTCTGTTCTAAAGATTTACATACGTCACTTTTATCCAGATATCCCTGTTCCTTCCTTTGTCATCAGTACAGGAAATTTTTACCGGTCCTTCATCAGGTATGAAAAATTGTTTTTCTCCCGCTTCAGTTGCCTTGTAAAATTTATTATTGATATACCAGTATACTTTGCTCACGTCGCCCGTTGTTTTGCAGGTTAATTGAAGAGGTTCTTTATCTTTTCTATTGATCAAATATTCTGTATTATTTACAGGAGAAGTAATTACAGGCAAACCTTCTTTAAAAATTTTTTCGCAATCAGGATTATGCGGCGGTATTTTTTCATACGCTATTTTATTTTCATCCATCCATGCCTCCATTTCCGGATCAATGATCTTATACCATTTCTTTTTATAGCCGTTTTCAGGAACGCAGCTTTTGCAGTAAGAAATTTTTTCATCCGGGCTGACCATTATTTCCTGCCAGTTATCGCACTTTTTTGTGGAAGATATCATCGGGATAAAATAATCCATTACCATATTGGTACAATGGTCAGAAGGAAGTAAACCGGTTTCACTGCACACCTGCCTTTGCTCACAATCTTTGGGTAGGCTAAACCAGTCTTCATTGCTATCATAATCGATGGTGTTAAAAATTTTAAACAGCAAGGGGGTTGCTACATTGGCTCCGCTGAGTTCGGCCACACCGACACCGGAAAAATTTCCGACCCAAACTCCTACTGTAAAATTTTTATTGAAGCCAATGCTCCATGCATCACGTCTTCCATAACTGGTTCCGGTTTTCCAGGCAATTCGCGGCATATGCTCGGTGGCCTGCCAATTCAATGGAAAATCCGGGCGATTTATTCTTGACAGAATATCTGTGATCATATAGTTTGCTGCCGGGCTGATGAGATTTACTTTTTTAAAATTTGTATCGGACTGTGTGTATACAGGCGAAATATAAGTTCCTTCATTGGCAAAGGCAGAAAACAAGCCTGTTAATTCTTCCAGGGTTGCCCCGCAACCACCCAATATCATTGATAATCCCAGTTTGTTTTGATCTTTCCTTATTTGTTTAAAATTGCAGGAAGCTAATTTTTGAATTAATTTTTCTTTGCCCAGCATCTTCAAACTTTTTACCGCGGGAATATTTAGGGAATGTTCCAGTGCATATTCAACCGTAACATAACCGTTGTATTTTTTATCATAGTTTTCCGGCGCATAGCCAGCATAATTTACTTCCACATCTGTAAGCACCATTTTGGGAGTTTCCAAACCCTCATCAATACACAATCCATACAGTAGCGGTTTTAATGTGCTTCCCGGTTCACGAACCGCCGCGGCGCCATTTACCTGTCCTCCATCTGTTGTATCATAAAAATCTGCAGATCCCACATAAGTGATCACTTTGTGCGTTTTGTTATCAATTACAATTACCGCTGCGTTCTTTATATTTTTTAGTCGCAATGTTCTTACATAGTCCTTTACCAGTTTCTCAGCTTTCATTTGGGTGTTCATGACGATGTTGGTGTGTATCATATACCCACCCGATTTTTTTAAATTATAGGACAGGTGAGGAAGATAATGAGGCACTGTTCCTCTTGTTGCTGTCAACGGCTCAGCCAGTGCATCTTCAATTTCTTTTTTGGTAAAAACTTTTTCTTCAGCAAATTTTTTCAGCCATTTGTTCCTTTCCTGCACTATGAGATCATTTCTTTTTCCGATTACCAATGTAGATGGCCGGTTCGGAATGATGGATAAGGCTGTGATCTCTGCAAGAGATAAATGATCGGGATTTTTATTGAAGTAAAGAATAGACGCTGCTTTCACTCCTTCTATATTACCACCGTAAGGAACGAGATTGAGATACATCTGTAAAATTTCATTCTTACTGTATTTTAATTCTAGTTGAAAAGCCCTGAACATTTCGATGATCTTACTCCCGATATTCCTTTTCCTGTGTTCCAATGCCCTTGCCACTTGCATAGTGATGGTACTTGCACCGGAAGTGATCTTCATCCTGAAAATATTTTTAAAGAAAGCTCTGGCTATTGCAAACGGGTTTACGCCGGGATGAGAATAGAAGTATTTATCTTCTTTTGCAATAATGGTTTTTCTTAATAAAGGTGAGATCTCATTTAATTCTGTTTTCATTCTCCATTTTTGATCGCTGGTCAGGCAGGCATTAATTACTTCTCCTTTACTGTCAGTAATTATAGTTGAATATTCAATTTTATCCGGCGCCGGAAATACCCAGTTCAGAATGAAAAATAAAATGACCAGGCTCCCGATGGCAATGCCGGTAAGTTTTAAAAAGCGAATGATGTTTTTTGGGGTGATCCTTGTTTTCATTTTGTGGATGGACTTAACAAATATTTATTGCCCGGAATTTGCAGTCCGCATTTTTTCAATGGTAACTTCAATAAATTCTTCCACCTTTGTTATGAATCCATGCCGGAATATTCCTCCTTAAGTTTTGTACCGCTAATTTCTGTTTTTCACATCAAAGGTGATGCAGGCAATTTGTGAAAAAGATGACGGATGTAATTTTTTGCCTGAATGATTTTGTTTAACTTGATTTTTCAAAACTTACCCCGCCCGTAGCGACGCTACTGTCGGGCGGGCATAACCTCAATTAACATGCGTATCAAATTTTTTCCTGCTGCCATTGTTTTAGTTTCTGTTTTTTTATCGGCATGTAAAACTAACTCCGTAAAACTTGATTATACAAATGCCAAAGGCGAAGTTCCGCAATTGGGCAACCTGGTATTTCGCTTCAGCAATTCACTGATGAAAGATTCTTTACTAAATGAATGGGATTCGACAGAATATGTTTCATTCGAACCCGCTATACCCGGGCGATTTCGCTGGGAAAGCCCAGATCAATTAGTTTTCTCCCCGGCAAGGCCACTGTCCCCGGCTACATCTTACCGTGCAAAACTTAGCAGCGAAGTGTTGCGATACAGTAAATATGATAAGGTAAACAATGCCGACCAGATAAATTTCCACACTCCCGATCTTACACTTGACAATTCGCAGGTGATATGGGTTTTACAGGATGAACAAAATCGTATCCCTGTTCCGCAGCTTGATCTTTATTTTAATTATCGCGTTAATCCTGCAGACCTCAGAGAAAAATTGAAAATTGATCTTGATGGAAAAAATGTGGGTTATACGATGCAAACGCTTTCAGCCGACAATAAAATTTCTGTTCGTATAAACGGACTTGCAAAGCCGGAAGATAAAAATTATGAAGCAAAAATTTCGATCGATAAAGGTTTGAAACCGGATGACGGAACAAACACGACAACGGAGCCAATTAATTCTACTTTGTCAATACCTTCTCCTTATGTTCTTACGATACAAAATGTAGAATCGGAACATGATGGTAACGATGGAATAATAACCGTGACGACCAGTCAACAGTTAACCGGTGAAAATCTTTCTTCCTATATAAAATTTGATCCGCAGGTAAAATATACTGCTGAGCTGACAGACGATGGGTTTGTTGTTCGCAGTTCCGGCTTTGATGATGAAAAAAGTTATGCGATGACAATCGCTAAAGGGATGCGCGGCAAGATCGGCGGAGTATTGAAAGAAGAATATAATGGCAGCATTGCTTTTGGAGAGCTGGAGTCGAACATTACGTTTACCAATAGCAAAGCCGTTTATTTATCAAAAGAGGGAGGAAGGAACATCGAAGTGAAAATAACAAATGTGCCTAAAGTGAAGATCGTTATCTCAAAAATTTATGAAAGTAATTTACTGATGGCACAACGCTATGGATATGAGCCACAGGAAACGAGAAGTTCAGGGAGCGATGAAGAAGATTATGGAGATAATTATTATTACAGCAGCTATGATCAAACCACAATGGGCGATGTGATCTATGAAAAGGAAATAGACACACGTTCTTTACCTCTGAGTGGCGCGGGTCGTTTGTTGAACTTTTCGCAGTTCGAAGACAGGCTGCAGGATTTTAAAGGCATTTATCACGTAATGATCCGCTCGACGAAAGATTATTGGGTTCGTGATTCACGATTTATTTCATTGTCGGATATTGGTTTGATCGCAAAACAGGGGGAAGACAAGATTTTTGTTTTTGCAAATTCCATCAAAACCACAAATGCTGTTGATGGGGTCAATATTTCGCTCTATGCAAACAACAATCAATTGATCGGTACAGGCGCTACCCATGCGGATGGTGTAGCTGAAATCGCTTACACCAAAAAAGATTTCAGTGGTTTTAAGCCGGCTATGATCATCGCCAAAACGGCTGACGATTTTAATTATCTTCCTTTCAGTAATACTGCGGTTAACACTTCACGGTTTGACGTAGGTGGTAAAAGAGACAACAGAACTGGCCTGGATGCTTTTATTTATGCGGAAAGAGATATTTACAGGCCGGGAGAAAAAGTGAATTTTTCAGTTATTATTCGTAACAGGAACTGGAAGAGCCCGGGTGATATTCCTTTAAAATTGAAATTCCTTTTGCCGAATGGAAAGGAATTAAAATCATTTCGAAAAAATCTGAATGAAGAAGGTTCTCTTGAAGGAACAATTCCTATTGATGTTTCAGCGATCACCGGCAGTTATTCTTTGGAAGTATATACATCCAATGATGTGTTATTGAACTCAAAGAATTTTATGATCGAAGAATTTGTACCGGACAGAATAAAAGTAAATACTAAACTGGACAAGAGTTATTTAAGACCCGGCGAATCCACGGCGCTGGATATTTCAGCAGTAAACTTTTTTGGACCTCCGGCAGCTAACAGGAATTACGAATGTGAGATACAGGTAAAACAAAAATATTTTTCACCGGAAAAGTTTTATGAATATAATTTCTCTTTGTCAAATCCCCACACTACGATTGATAAAGAGGTAAAGGAAGGAAAGACTGATGCAGAAGGCCATGCTACAGAATCTTTCACCTTGCGAAACATGTATGCCAACAATGGTTTGCTGCAGGCTAATTTTTACACAACCGTATTTGATGAAACGGGACGACCGGTGAGTCGTATGTCGTCGATTGATTTGATTACACAAGATGTATTTTTTGGAATTAAGGAAGACTGGTTTTATTACTATGCCCTGAATCAACCCGTAAATTTTCAGTTGGCTGCAGTGAATAAAGATGGAGAAGGAATCAATACAACAGCAAAAGTGCAGGTCATCAAGCATGAATACAGAACAGTATTGGCCAAAAGCGGCAGTTATTTCCGTTATGAATCACAGAAAGAAGATAAGCTGATGATAGAAAATCAACTGAATGTTTCTGGTACGGCTGTTTATTCTTATGTGCCGCGTTCTCCCGGAGATTATGAATTGAGGGTGTTTAAACCAGGTTCCAACTCTTATGTCAGTCGCAGCTTTTATAGTTATGGTAGCTGGAGCTGGGGAGATAACAGTTCATTTGAAGTGAACACTGAAGGGAATGTCGATATTGAGCTGGATAAAAAATCATACTACAGTGGTGAAACAGTGAAGGCTTTATTTAAAACTCCTTTCAGCGGAAAATTGCTGGTGACAACAGAAACAGATCATGTGCTTTCTTATCAATATGTGAATGTGGACAAACGTACAGCCAGTCTTGATTTGCCCATGTCTTCAAACGACGTTCCGAATGTTTATATAACTGCCACACTTATCAAACCGCACGATGTTTCGGATATTCCGCTAACAGTAGCGCATGGATTTATAAATGTGAAAGTGGAAGAAAAGAGCAGGAAAATGCCCGTTGAGATTACTGCACAGAAATCAGTTCGTTCCCGCACTCATCAAAAAGTAAAAGTGAAAGCGGCTCCCGGAAGTTATGTTACGCTTGCGGCCGTTGACAATGGCGTGCTACAGGTAAGCGATTTTAAAACTCCTGATCCCTACGATTATTTTTACCAGAAGAAAGCTTTGCAGGTAGACGCTTATGATCTTTATCCTTTATTGTTCCCCGAAGTAAGAGCAAGACTCAGCAGCAGTGGTGGTGATGCTGACCTGGAAATGAAAAAGAGAGTGAACCCAATGCCGGCAAAAAGAATAAAGATACTTAGCTACTGGAGTGGCATTGCAAAAACTGATGGAAGCGGTGAAGCAAATTTTGAATTTGATATTCCGCAATTCAGCGGTGAAGTAAGATTAATGGCTGTTGCATACAAGGATGAAAGTTTTGGGGCCGCTGAAAATACAATGAAAGTTGCTGACCCGATTGTTATCAGCACTGCCTTACCAAGATTTTTGAGTCCCGGTGATACAGTGACAGTACCTGTTACACTAAGTAATACAACTTCACGATCAACAAACGTATCTGCTAATTTGAAAGTGACAGGGCCTTTGAAAATTGTCGGTGGAAATGATCAATCAGTTTCTTTGAATGCAAATAGCGAAGGTCATGCTACTTTCGAAGTGGTTGCTAATCCTGCTATCGCTGTAGGAAAAGTGACGGTTACTGTCAACGGTCTTGGCGAAAAGTTTGTAGATGAAACGGAGATATCTGTCCGTCCTCCTTCTACTTTGCAAAAAATGTCTGGCAGCGGGTCCATTGAAGGTGGCAGTACACAAACGGTTAACATTAATACAAGTGATTTTATTCCGGGCAGTATCAATTACCAGCTTGTGATCAGTCGTTCGCCTGCGTTGGAATTAACTGACCAACTCCGTTATCTTGTTGAATATCCTTACGGATGTACGGAGCAAACCGTTTCCGCTGCATTCCCGCAATTGTATTATGGCGATTTAGCTGACCTGATGGGTTTGAACGTTGCGGGGAATAAACAAAATGCCAATTCGAATATCATTGAAGCGATACGCAAAATAAAAATGCGGCAATTGTATAATGGTGCTGTCACATTGTGGGATGGAGAAGATAAAGAAAATTGGTGGACTACAATTTATGCAGCGCATTTTTTACTGGAAGCAAAGAAAGCGGGCTTTGACGTAGATAATAGTTTATTGGAAACAATGCTTTCTTATATCGCAACAAGATTAAAGAACAAAGAACTCATCACTTATTACTACAATCGAAATCAAAACAGGAAAATTGCTCCGAAGGAAGTAGCTTATGGCTTGTATGTTTTGGCACTTGCCGGTCGTGCGAATATTTCTGCAATGAATTATTACAAATTAACGCCTGACATTCTTGCGCTGGATAGTAAATATTTACTGGCTGCGGCATATGCTACAGCAGGAGACAAAAAATCGTTCGTTGCCATGTTACCTACTTCATTCAGTGGTGAAGAATCAGTGCCGCAAACGGGAGGAAGTTTCTATTCTGATATTCGTGATGAAGCGATTGCCCTGAATGCACTGATCGATGTTGACCCAGCCAATCCACAAATAGGAATAATGGCCAAACATGTGAGTGATAAATTAAAAAACCGTAACTGGCTAAGTACACAGGAAAGAGCGTTTTCATTTTTGGCATTGGGAAAATTGGCAAGAATCGCTAACAAATCAAACGTAACAGCAACAGTAAAAGTAAATGGAAAAAAAATCGCCAATATTTCAAACGGGCAATGGAAAGGTGATATGGCCGCATTGAAAGGAAATAGTGTGCAAATAGAAACAAAAGGAAGTGGAAGTTTATATTACTATTGGTTATCCGAAGGTATCAGTGCAAGCGGAAAGTATAAAGAAGAAGATAGTTATATAAGAGTAAGGAAGCGTTTTTATGATCGCTTCGGAAATGTATTAACAGGAAATACATTTAAGCAAAACGATCTGATCATTGTGGGCATTACACTGGAAAATGCATATTCAACCGAAGTTAACAACATTGTTATCACTGATCTGTTGCCGGCAGGTTTTGAAATAGAAAATCCAAGAACAAAAGAAATTCCGGGAATGGACTGGATCAAAAATGAAAGCGAACCGACAGCACTTGATGTTCGGGATGACCGAATACATTTCTTTGTTGATCTTTATAGCAAGCCTCAAACTTATTATTATGCTGTGCGGGCTGTATCACCCGGTAATTATAAAATGGGTCCTGTAAGTGCAGATGCCATGTATAATGGGGAATATCATTCTTACAATGGGGCAGGGGTAATAAAAGTGGTGCAATAGTTCCGGATCGACGTTATTCGCAGGTAGCTACAAATGTTTCCATAGTTAAACCAGGACCAAATGCAGCACCGAACAGTCTTTGACCGGAACTTAAATCGGGTTGCATAAATTTTTTCAATGCAAATAAAATCGTGGCGGAGGAAATATTACCAACTTCTTTTAATGTTTCGTAGCTATGATCGAGTTCTCCATTTTTAAATTCAAGACTTCTGTGAATGGCATCAAGTATTCTTTTACCTCCCGGGTGGATGCACCAGTGTGAGATTTCATTTTTTTCAATCCCGGCTTTTTCCAGTGCTTTTGTTACTAATGGATTGAAATCTTTTTCCAGCAATTCAGGGATATAGCCACTAAGGGTCATGAAAAAACCTGATGAAGATAATGACCAGCTCATGTCCTGCTTTCCCCTTGTAATTATTTCTGAGTAAAAATGATCGAGCCTCAATCCTGTTTTTGGATGATCATCACCGGTTACCAAAATAGCAGCAGACCCATCACCAAATAGCAACGACGATAAAATATTATCCGTCGAAGGTTCTTTCTGAAAATGCAGTGTACACAATTCAGTGCATACGATCATCACTTTCGCATTTTTTTCCTGCGCACAAATTGCATCTGCGATTTTCAGTGCATGAATAGCGGCATAACAACCCATAAAATTTACTGAAGTGCGATAAATATTTTTTGACAGACCTAGCAATTCCATTACCTGCAGATCCAGGCCGGGAGCACTCATGCCTGTGCAACTGACAGTAATCAGATGAGTGATCTCATTAGTATTTATATAACCGTGTGTACAATTGCCAATTGCTTCAACTGATAATGGCGTAGCATGAACATTAAACAGGTTCATTCTTTGTTCAAGCGATGGAAAAGGTTCCAGGTTTTCTGTCTGCGGATAAAACTTCCATTCATCTATGTTACAACTATAATCGGGAATGACTGAATAGCGATTTTCAATACCGCTATGCTGATACAAATATTTCAGCTTACGATTTTCTTTATTATTCATTGCATACACTAGCTGCATGAATTTTAAAATATCATCCTGATTATTTTTGTATGCAGGTAAAGCTGTACCTATCGAAATAATTTTACTCAAGACCTTTCAGTATTATCAGTATCAAAAAACAAATAGTTGTACAAACAGAAGCCAGCAAATTCATCCATAAGCTGTTTTTAAAATCAGCTTTCGATCCATCTCTCCACACTTTCATCATCCATATTGAAAAAAAGAAGATCATGGGTAGCATGCACATGACAAAAATGAAAAAGAACTTTAACTGCTTCCCTCCTTCAAACGAAAAAAACATAGCTGCCGTTGCCATTGCAAAAACGATTCCACAAAAGACAAACGTACCCCTCTTTCCCAGTTTATAACTGATTGTTTCTACGCCATCTTTTAAATCTTCTTCGTGCTGGTATACCTGGGTCAATGGATAGTAACCTCCGATTAATAAGGTGGAGGCAATCATCGGCCACACCGGAACATGCAGAGTTTTATCAGCACTGCTTCCATGGTAAGCTAAAAAAAATGTAATGCCTCCCTGGAAAATGATAACAGTGAGATAGCCGATAACAGGAAATTTTTTCAGCCTGATTCCCCTGAAACTATATGCTCTGGAAGTAAGGATGTAGAGTAATATACCGCCGGCAAAATAATCGCTGATAAACAAAGAAAGAACGACAGCTATAGCATCCATCACTACGGTTATGTAAAATAGTTGCCTGGCAGGTTGCAAGGGTTGTGATAAGCCCCCTATCGGCGTTTCATCCCTGTCCATATAAGAATTATATCCATTGCTTGCGGGATAGACTAATCCGTGTAAAATGAGAAAGACGATAGCTGCATTTAACCAGTTAATGTTGTTTAACTGGCTTAATGCAAAGAGATATACAGGCAAAAGAAATAAAGAGAAATGAAAACGCAAAAGTTGTATCGTGGAGCGATATAGCACAATGGAAGTTAAATTTTTTTATAGTCTTTTGAAGTAGATCAAATAATCGTTTCCAGAACGATGAAGGTTGTCGGTAGAAACAGAAAGAAGCCACGAATCTTATTTTCTGCTTTTTCCATTTTTGATTTTCTGAAAAACGCTAATTTCAATTGGAAAACACATTATTAACTTTCACACATGAGGCCATCAAAGCAGGCAGCACTGGGTTTTATTTTGATTACAGTTTTCGTGGACGTGATCGGGTGGGGATTGATCATCCCTGTCATGCAGGATCTTATTTCTAATATGAAGCACATTCCCGTGAACGAAGCAAGTCCGTATGGGAGTTGGCTTTTGTCCGTGTATGCTTTGGTGCAATTTATCTGTGCTCCCATTTTGGGAAATTTAAGTGATAAATATGGCCGCCGGCCTGTTTTGTTGTTTTCATTATTTGGTTTTGCGGTTGATTATTTGTTTCTCGCACTGTCGCCTTCATATGGATGGCTTTTTATTGGAAGAACGGTGGCGGGTATTACGGGCGCCAGTTTTACAACTGCTTCGGCTTATATAGCTGACATCAGCACACCTGAAAATAAAGCAAAGAATTTTGGAATGGTCGGGGCTGCTTTTGGATTGGGTTTTATTGTCGGTCCTGCCATTGGTGGTCTATTGAGCGGTTGGGGGATAAGGGCGCCATTTTATGCTGCGGCTGTTTTATGTATGCTCAATTTTTTATACGGATACTTTGTATTACCTGAATCACTGCCCAAAGAACACCGAAGAGAATTTGATTGGAAAAGAATTTACCCGTTTGGCTCGGTCATTAAATTAAGAAAATACCCGGCTATCGGTGGCTTGTTTGTTTCTCTCGGGCTTGTATATCTTGCCGCACATGCTATACAGAGTAACTGGAACTATTTTACAAAATATCGCTTTCAGTGGAGCGATAAATTAATTGGAGTTTCACTGGCTGTTGTGGGTGCATTAGTAGCGATTGTGCAGGCGGGATTGATACGAATCATCACTCCAAAGATCGGAAATGAAAAAAGTGTTTACATAGGATTGATGTTTTATTCTATCGGATTATTTTTATTTGCTTTTGCCTCACAAAGCTGGATGATGTTTGCATTTTTGATTCCTTATTGTCTTGGTGGTATTGCAGGGCCGGCTTTGCAAGCTATTATGTCAGGCAATGTTCCAAAAAATGAACAGGGAGAATTGCAGGGAGCATTAACGAGTATTATGTGCCTCACAAGTATTTTCGGCCCGATAATAATGAATAATTTATTTGCGTGGTTCACTGAACCCTCGGCGCCGGTTTATTTTCCCGGCATATCTTTTTTGTTGGGAGCAGTTTTGATCCTTATTAGTTCTTTTGTGGCGTACAAAACTTTAAAGAAAGGGCATCATTTGGCTGCAATGAATCCGCAGGAGAAAATTGCATGAGCTAGACCAGCATTCTCAAAGGTTCTTCGAGTAATTGTTTTAAGGTTTGAAGAAAAGCTGAACCCTTTGCACCGTCCACTACTCTGTGATCGCAACTCATAGTTACTTTCATCACATTGCCGATTTTAATCTGTCCATCTTTTACAACCGGCACTTGTGCAATGCCGCCGATAGCAAGAATGCAGGAATCGGGCGGATTGATGATAGCAGTGAACTCGTCGATGCCATACATTCCCAGGTTTGAAATAGTAAAAGTGTTTCCTTCCCAGTCTTTGGGTTGTAATTTTTTATCCTTTGCCTTCTGAGCAAATTCTTTTACTTCAACAGCTATTTGAGAGAGTGATTTTGTATCTGCAAATTTTATAACAGGAACCAGCAATCCTTCTTCCACTGCTACCGCCACACCGATGTGTACATGATGATTGCGACGTATTGTTTCTCCCTGCCAGCTGCTGTTTACAGCCGGGTGTTGTCTCAATGCAACAGCACAAGCCTTCAGCACAATATCATTGAAAGAAATTTTTACCGGGCTTGTTTCATTTAGTTTTGCACGACTATCTACTGCTTTGTCCATATCAATAGACATGGTGAGATAAAAATGAGGAGCAGTGAATTTACTTTCTACCAAACGTTTGGCGATCGTTTTACGCATTTGAGAAACAGGTATCTCTTCAAAACTTTCTTCACCCACAGGAGCAGCCGGAATGTATCTTGTTGTTTCTGGTCTTTCTTCTGTTTTCCTCGTGGAAACCTCCGGTTTATAATTATCGATATCTTCTTTTATAATTCTGCCGCCATCACCACTACCCTGCACTTTTCGAAGATCAATTCCTTTTTCTGCAGCTAATTTTTTTGCAAGAGGAGAGGCTTTTATTCTGCCATTTGAAGAACTTAACTGTTGCTCATCATTCATTGACGGATGCGCACTTTGTTCTTTCTCCTGTTCAACAGTTTCGGGTACATGCTCGCCACCGCTTTTTGTTTCGGCTGCCTTAACAATTGCATCTACATCCACTTTGCCTTTTTCACCGATAATACAAAGCAGATCATTTACTGCAATTTTTTCTCCCTGTTTTGCACCTATATATAATAACGTCCCATTTTTATAACTCTCCAGTTCCATAGTAGCTTTATCTGTTTCAATTTCTGCAATCACATCTCCTTTTTTAACAGTATCACCCACCTTTTTTTGCCAGCTTGCAATAACACCTTCAGTCATCGTATCACTTAACCGCGGCATTAATACTACTTCTTCTATTTTTGAAATATCAACAGGTTGCTGGTTGTTTGTGGCTGTTTTCTTTTCTTCTTTTGCTTGTGCTTTTTCTGTTTTTTGCTCTTTACCTTTTGCACCCTGTTCATTATTTTTTTCAACTTTATTCTTTGATCCCTGTTCTTTTAATATTCCTGAAATATCTTCTCCGGGTTTGCCAACAATTGCAAGCAGATCATTTACCTGCAGTTTTCCACCTTTACCTGTACCAATATGCAATAGCGTACCGTCTTTATAACTCTCCAGTTCCATTGTTGCCTTATCGGTTTCAATTTCCGCCAGCAGCTCACCTTTTTTCACAGTATCACCCACCTTTTTATGCCATTCGGCGATCACTCCTTCGGTCATCGTATCGCTCAAACGGGGCATCAGTATTGCTTCAGCCATAAGAAAAGAAAATTTTCGCCGAAATTAAGGCAATTTGGTGAATCGTTTCTTTGATAAAATAGACCAGGATAATTCATAAATATCTCACAATATCATTTTTCAGTGACCAATATGCATGGACTTTCATTTTTCGATTTGTTATTTTATTTTCATGACAGAAAATTTATTGCAATGACCACAGTTTTTTTTTATCCGTCGAACCCTTTAAACGTTCCTTCATCTGTTACCGAAACCTCCGCCTCTTTTAAAAAGGAAGTTTCAAAAGTTGCAGGATCTATATTTCTTTTTTTTCTTGTTTACTTCGTTATGTTCATATTAGCCATCGGTTTAGTGATTGCCTGTGTGTATGGTGGTTACATGTTGATCATTAATATGCCGCGTTTGGTAACCATCCTTGTTGGTATTGGTATAATCGGACTTGGCGTTATGGTTTTTATTTTTCTCATCAAGTTCATTTTTGCGGTTTCAAGATTTGACAGATCCGGAAGTATTGAGATTACAAAAACTGATCAGCCTGAACTGTTTGAGTTTATCCGGAAACTTACAAAAGATACTCATACATCCTTTCCTAAAAAGATCTATTTATCGGCTGATGTAAATGCCTGTGTTTTTTATGATTCTAGTTTTTGGAGTATGTTTTTTCCTGTTAGAAAAAATTTACAGATCGGTTTGGGCCTTGTGAATTGCCTGAATATTAGTGAATTTAAAGCTGTAATGGCTCATGAGTTTGGACATTTTTCTCAGCGAAGTATGAAACTCGGAAGTTTTGTTTACAATGTAAATCGAATAATTTATAACATGCTTTATGAAAATAAGGATTATGTGAATTCCTTAAAAAGCTTTGCAAGTGCAAGCAGCTATTTTGCTTTTTTTGCGAATATCACCTTTGAGATTGTTAGAGGGATACAATCAATTCTCAGATCCATGTATAGTGTTATCAATAAGAATTATTTGGGTCTTTCCAGAGAAATGGAATTCCATGCTGATGCGGTGGCGGCAAGCGTTAGCGGCGGTAATAATCTTATTTCTGCTTTGAAAAGAATAGAACTTGGCAACACTTGTTATAATATTAGTCTTCAGAAATGTGATGAATTTTTCAAAGAAAAAGTGATTAGTAAAAATGTTTATCAGAACCAATGGATTGTATTAAGCCAGGTCGCAAAAGAATTTAATATGCCTTTAAAAGAAGGGCTTCCTTTAGTCAATAGAGAATATATAGAAGGACAGAATTTTAGCCGGGTGAATTTTAAAGATCAATGGGCTTCTCATCCTACTACCCGGGAAAGGGAAGTTCACCTGGAACAATTAGCTATTCATGCAGAGCCGGAAGCACACCTGGCCTGGGTTGTGTTCCAAAACAGTGAGAAATTGCAGGAAAAATTGACTAAAAAGTTATATGAAAAATTAAATACTCAGGATACTTCTGTAATTGATGGAAATGAATTTGAATCCAGGTATAAAAAAGATTTTACTGAATTCTCTTTACCAAAAGAATATAAAAATTTTTATAATGGCAGAAGAATAGCTATTTTGAGTAAAGAGGAATTTGAAAATTTTAAGAATGACAATTATTCATTTGATGAGTTATTCTCGGGTGAAAATGTCTCTCTGCCCGGTAAGATCATTGCAACGGAAAAAGATATTAAGATACTGAGAGCAATTAAAGAAAAAAAGACCGGAATAAAAAGTTTCGATTTTGACGGTGAAAAATATGAAATTGAAAAAGCCACTGCAATTATTTCTGCTCTCGAAAAAGAACTGGAAGATCAAAAAAGATCGCTGAACGAACTTGATAAGAAAACAGTAAGTTTTTTTTATAACAAAGCTTTAAAAAAGAGTTTTGAAAATAGTGAAAAGTTAAAAACTTCATATTTAGAATATTTTGAAGATTGTAAAAAGGCTGATGAATTTCTTCATTTTTTAAACCTGATGATAGCCGACCTTGGTTCAATCTACAGAGGTGAGACGATTGCTATATCTACTATTGAATCCATTATTAATGACTTAAAAACTAACCGGGAAGATAGATTTAAAGCAGATTTAAAGCAATGGCTGGCAATGGGAGTATTTAATAATAAACAATCTTTGAAGCAGGGTATTGAGGTTTTTATTGATAGTGATTATAAATATTTTGATGGCGCAGCTTTTAAAGAAAAGGAATTAAGGTCTTTGAATGATTTAGTTAATACAAGCTGGCAGGCAATAGGTAGTTGGTTATTTTTTAAGTTTAAAAATATTCTTCAGATACAACTACCTTGTCAATAATCCAGTTCAAGTCGAAGACGCTCTTTTAATTCTTTTACCAAAGGATATTGTTCTATTATTTTTTGATATTGCTCACGGGCAGTTAGAGGAATTTCAGTATTTTTTTGTTCCTTGTTTTCCTGCATTACAATTAAAAATTGCAAATGGCTGTTTTGCAATTTTTCCCTGAGAAACTGTGATACTTTTAGCCCTTCCTGTTCAATAAAACGAAGATCAATGTTGCTGGTAACAAGGGCAATGAAATTGTTTTTATCCTGTACCTGTAGTTCTGCCATTTCAAACCCCTGCCAGGCAGAATTTTTTTGTTCTTTTAAAAGGCTTGTGTATTCATCCCAGGCTTGCTGGAGCTCATCTAACTCTAAAGGTTTTGCAACAGCTCCATTTTTAGGGTGACTGTTCCCACTAACCTGTTTACGGATCTTATCAAGAGCAGCAAGTTTTGTGTTTGGATTCTGATTTTTAGCTTCTGTTTTCCTGTATGATGAAAATTCTTCTTTTACAATAGTTTTTTCTTCAACAGAACTTTCAATGATAAGTTTTGCACCTGTTGACCGGCTTTCAATCCCCGGGTTTCGATCTTCAACTCCTATGGGTTCAATTTTTCTGAAGGCTACAGGCTTAGCTGTTTCAACTACTTTTTTTTTACTTATTCCATTTGCATCACTGACCAATTCAATAGCCTGCTGCAGGTAGCAAAGTTTTATAAGGGCCAGTTCAACATGCAACCGTTTATTTCGTGCGGCTTTATAATTGATCTCTGCCTCATTTAAAATATTAAGAGAACTGATGAGATAAGCTGCAGAAAGTTTTTTTGCCGTGTTAATATATTTTTCTCTGAATCCTTCCACTACTTCAAGCAGTTCAGCTGATTTTTCATCTTTGCAAACAAGAAGATTACGGATAAATTCGGCAAAACCATTTAATACCATATCACCTTCAAACCCTTTTCGGTTAATGTCATCATATAACAACATGGCACCGGCAAGGTCCTGTTGTTGCATACAATCTGTTAATTTGAAATAATAATCTGCATCTAAAATATTAAGATGTTCTAAAATGTTTTGATAATTTACCTCACCGCTTGTAAAGCTTACAATTTTATCAAGAATGCTCAAAGCATCCCGCATGCAGCCCTCACTTTTCTGAGCTATCAAATGAAGTGAAGTTTTATCAGCTTTGATATTTTCCTTATCACAAATTTCCTGGAGATGTTCAATTGTATCGTTTAAAGTAATGCGTTTGAAATCGAATATCTGGCAACGACTTAAAATAGTTGGAAGAATTTTATGTTTTTCAGTTGTTGCCAGAATAAAAATGGCATACGGCGGAGGTTCCTCCAGTGTTTTCAAAAAAGCATTAAATGCAGAAGAACTTAACATGTGTACTTCATCAATAATGTACACTTTATATTTCCCGGCTTGTGGGGCAAAACGAACCTGCTCAACAAGAGTTCTTATATCATCCACAGAATTGTTGCTGGCTGCATCCAGTTCATGAATATTCAGTGAGGTGCCTTCGTTAAATGAAATACATGAGTTACAAATGTTACAAGCTTCCCCATCAGCAGTCCTGTTTTCACAATTGATTGTTTTAGCTAAAATTCTTGCACAGGTTGTTTTTCCCACACCTCTCGGTCCGCAAAATAAAAAGGCATGCGCCAGTTGATTATTCTTTATCGCATTCTTTAAAGTAGTGGTAATATGCGACTGCCCGATAACTGTATCAAATGCCTGGGGCCTGTATTTTCTTGCTGAAACAATAAATTTATCCATAACTCACATTCCTGAAAAGCTTTTCAAAATTAAATGCCGGTATTGGCAAATCTAAAATCCCAGGCTGACGCAAAAAAATTAATTTTCGTGCATCAGGCAGCCTGGCGGTATAATCTAAAGAATCAATTTAAAATGGGATGTCGCTTAAATTCTTTTGTCCGGTCAAATAAATACCGATAAGTAATTAACTGCCGGCTTCTGTATGTACCAAGGCTCTCCGCTACATTCATCATTTTAGGATTAAACTCGCCGATCCACTGCATTTCATAATCCTCGTACAATAATTCCCCCTGTATGATTTTTGCCCCTTCCATGATCATATATGCATCAATTCCTTTTCCCTGGAATTCCGGTACAATGCCAAAAACGAGTCCTGTAAACTTTTTGCATTTTTTAGTTTTCTTTACCCAGAGAAATTTTAATTTATGAAATAAGTCAAATTTACCGTCCAGGTATTTGAACCATTCATTCACGTCAGGAAGGTTGATCCAAATAGCAATGGGATCATTTTTATAATATACAAACCAGCAAATGTTTTCGTCCATGATCGGTTTCATGGATTTAAATAATTTTAAAACTACAGGTACGCTTAATTCTTTCAGGCCGCCGTGAGTTGCCCAGGCTTTATTATAAACAATGGTAAAGTCTTTCGCAAATTTCTCTACTTGTGTTTTTAATATATGCTTTGCCGAATAATCGGAATTTCCCGAAAATTGAGCATGACGCGTATAAAATTTTTCCTGCAAGCGATCTTTTACTTTTAAGGCATAACAATACTGGTTAAAAAAATTCCGGAAACCATAATTTTCAAATAACTCTTTATAATATGGGGGATTATAATTCAAACAATAAACCGGTGGTTCAAATCCTTTAATCAAAAGCCCCCACCATCTGTCTCTTTCACCAAAATTGATCGGACCGTCCATCGCCTGCATCCCTTTTTGTATTAACCAATGTTTTGTCACATCAAATAACATATCAGCTGCATTTTGATCATTGATACAATCAAAAAAGCCAATACCACCAATGGGAATGTCGTCTCCTTTATTTTTATATTTTTTATTTGTAAACGCAGCAATGCGGCCGATCGCGTTTCCCTCGTTATTTTTCAATATCCATCTTATTGCTTCTCCATGGCGGAAAGCCTTATTTTTTTTTTGATCAAAAACTTCATTGATATCCTTATCAAGCGGTCGGATGTAGTTAGGATCATTTTTATTGATCAACACATTTACTTCAATAAATTCTTTAGCGGATTGTTTATCGGTGACCTCAATGAGTTGCATTCAAAAAGTTTCAGCCTGCAAATGTAGGAAAGATGAAGAACAGGTATACGACTTGCGTTGGAATATGGGAATTTCTTTTGTTGAAATAGCTTTTTTCACTGCTGTGTCATCCTGGTTCTTCAATAAATGAATTATTATGCTACTTCACAATTATTTATTTTTATTTTTAATAATTGTTGTTCTTGTCGTGAAGTTGTAAGAAGCAAGGCCGTTTCATAAAATTTTTTTGCCATTTTTTTGTCCTGCAGTTCAAAATAAATTTCTCCTATTGATGTATGATAGAGATAATAATTTTCCAACCCTTTTATTTGTAGCAATTCTTTTAATGCATTATCGATACCATTAGCATAAGCAGACGCAATAGCTTTATTTAATGCTATCACAGGTGCAGGTTGCAATTGATAAAGTATTTCATATAAATGATAAATCGATTTCCAGTCAGTCTGTTCAAACGAAGGTGACATTGCATGTAATGAAGCGATAGTGGCTTCAACATGATAAGCAGAAGGCTTCAAAGTTTCTGTGGCTGTTTCCAAATAGGCAAATCCTGATTCTATTAAAGGTTTATACCATTTGCTTCGGTCCTGGTATTTTAGCAAAATAATATTTCCTTTATCATCTAACCTTGCCTGGAGTCTTGATGCCTGGAAGCACATGAGTGATAATAGCGCATTGGTACGGGGAAGGTTTGTTATATTGTGTGTAGTGAGAAGATAAGTAAGCCGCATAGCCTCCCGGCAAAGATCTTCACGGATTAAATTATCAGGATGGGAAGAATTATATCCCTCATTAAATAAAAGATAAAGAGATTTTAAAACTACATCCAGCCGATCGGGTAATTCTTTTCCCTGAGGCACTTTCAGCTCTATGTTTTCAATTTTTATTTTTTCTTTAGCCCGGTAAATTCTTTTATAGACAGTTTCTTCATTTGTCAAAAAAGCTTTGGCAATTTCATTCGTATTTAAACCACATAGAATTTTCAGAGTTAAAGCAATTTGTGATTCTTCAGTTATAGACGGATGGCTGCAGGCGAACATCATCCTGAGCTGGCTATCCTGCATTTCATTTTCCAAAAACAAATTGTTTACTGTCGAGGCAAGGGTATATTCCGATTGAAGCAGGTAAGAGTATTGCGGAGTTATTTCTTTAATTTTTTTTTGACGCCGTAAAAAATCAAGGGCCTTATTTTTTGCTACACGATATAACCATGCGGAAGGATTTTCAGGAGTACCATTAAAACCCCAGGTATTCATCGCTTGTAGTAACGTATCCTGTACAATGTCCTGTGCCGTGTCCAGGTTTTGAAACCCCAGTAACCTTGATAAAACGGAAACCATCTTTCCCGATTCGTACCGGAAAAGATGGTCGACCAACTGATTTACGCTATCAGGTGTATGCTTCATTTTCCCGAAGCTACTTACTTAAATAATTTACATGTCCATTTTCATCACTTGCCTTACCTGGATACTGCCACCGTGCTCAAAATCCGGGTAATCATCACAAATTTTTACGGCTTCATCCATGCTTTCTGCATTTACGATAAAAAATCCCCCCACTACTTCTTTTCCTTCAGTGTAAGGACCATCAGTAACCGTTTTATTTTTTCCTGAAATTAATTTGCCGCCAGGTGTAAGTGGTTCTCCGCTTACATATTTACCTGCTTTGTTCAATTTGTCTATCCAGGCCATCCATTTTCCCATTTGCTGTTGCATAAACTCAGGTGAAGGATTTTCACCAGGCATACCGCCCTGAAAAATGAGCATAAACTTTTCCATAATTGTTGATTTAGAATTTAAGAATGATTTTGATAACGACGAATGGGTTTTATGTTTCAGGACAGGGAAAGCATTTTTTTTATAAGATAGGGATAGTTTTGTCAGTATAATTAAAAAGATGATAAGCGGACTAAAAGCCAAACTGAGAGTCGTAACAACAGTTTAACCAGGACTGTAAAGCTGGCTCAATAAGTATTTTTTACCTGCTTTAAATTTGAATATTTTCAATTTGCACATTGCTTGCCGACCCTTACCTTTGCGGCTCAAAATAAACCTCTCTTTTAAATGGCAAAAGTTGGTAAAGTAAAACAGGTTATCGGGGCCGTGATCGACGTACAGTTTGAAGGTAAACTCCCTGAAATTTATAATGCTCTTGAATTAAAACGTGAAAATGGTGATACATTAGTACTAGAGGTACAGCAACATCTTGGTGAAGACAGTGTTCGTTGCATTGCGATGGATGGAACAGAGGGCCTGATGCGGGGCACGGAAGTAGTTGATACGGGAATTGCTATTGCTATGCCTGTTGGGGAAGATATAAAAGGGCGATTGTTTAATGTAACCGGTGACCCGATTGATGGCCTGCCGGCCGTGTCAAAAAAAGGAGGTCGTCCTATTCACGGGAGACCGCCGATATTTGAAAACCTTTCTACAAGTACTGAAATTTTATATACCGGCATTAAAGTAATTGACCTCATAGAACCTTATGCCAAAGGTGGTAAAGTTGGTTTGTTTGGTGGTGCTGGTGTGGGTAAAACGGTAATTATCCAGGAACTGATCAACAATATCGCAAAAAGTTATGGTGGTCTTTCAGTATTTGCAGGTGTGGGTGAAAGAACCCGTGAAGGGAATGATCTGCTTCGTGAAATGATCGAAGCAGGCATTATGAAATATGGTGACGATTTCAAACATAGCATGGAACATGGCGGATGGGATCTGAGCAAAGTAAATTTGAAAGAGTTATCAGAATCAAAAGCGACATTTATTTTCGGGCAGATGAATGAACCTCCCGGTGCCCGTGCAAGAGTGGCACTGAGTGGTTTGACAATTGCTGAATATTTTCGTGATGGTGATGGACAGGGGAAAGGGCGTGATATTCTTTTCTTTGTTGATAATATTTTCCGTTTTACACAAGCGGGTTCTGAAGTATCTGCTTTGTTGGGTCGTATGCCTTCGGCAGTAGGGTACCAGCCTACTCTTGCTACTGAGATGGGAATCATGCAGGAAAGAATTACATCAACCAAAAATGGTTCCATTACATCTGTGCAGGCTGTATATGTACCTGCAGACGACCTGACCGATCCCGCCCCGGCAACAACTTTTGCTCACCTTGATGCGACAACGGTATTGAGCAGAAAGATTGCTGACCTAGGTATTTATCCTGCTGTGGATCCCCTTGATTCTACTTCAAGAATTTTGATGCCGCAGGTTGTAGGTGATGCACATTATGATTGTGCTAATCGGGTAAAATTAATTTTACAGCGGTATAAAGAATTACAGGACATCATTGCTATTCTCGGATTAGATGAATTAAGTGACGAAGACAAGCAAACAGTTGCACGTGCAAGAAAGGTACAGCGTTTCTTATCACAACCTTTCCATGTAGCTGAGGCGTTTACAGGTTTGAAAGGTGTGCTGGTTCCGATTGAAGAAACTATTCGTGGTTTTAATATGATTATGGATGGTGAAGTAGATGAATACCCTGAAGCAGCATTTAATCTTGTTGGAAATATCGATGACGCAATAGAAAAAGGAAAGAAGATATTAGAACAGGCGCAGGGATAAAAGTCCCTGCCTCTAAAGGGGGAACTTAGATAGGAATAGACCTTTTTATTTTGTTAGTTCTTCTTAAAGTAATTGATAATTGTGTTACCAACTTTTGTAATTCTATTAAGCATTTGTTGCGTCGCACACTTCGACATTCAGATCATTATTCAGCATTTTATTAACTTCAAAATACCCATTTAGGGAATAGGGGCATGAATTTAGAAATACTTACTCCGGAAAAAAAACTCTTCAGTGGCGAGGTGTATGGCGTACAAATGCCCGGCATCAGCGGCAGTTTTGAAGTATTAGAGAAACATGCGCCAATAGTAAGTGCATTAAAAACGGGACGAATAAAAGTATTGAAGGATAAACAAAATCATTTTTCTTATTATGACATCCAGGGCGGCTTTGTAGAAGTGCTCAATAATAAAGTAACTGTCTTGGTGGAAGGGGCAACAACTGTTGAAGAATAAGAGGAAATAAATTTTATCTTTCCTGTTTCCAAAAATTTTTCAGGTCGTGGTTCTGAAAGTCTTTAATATTTTTTTCTGCATCACTTTCATTTTTTTTGCTGCTTTGCAATATAATGATCCTGACCCCTATGTTTGGATGCCTGTCTATTTGTATACTGCTGTGCTCTGTTGGCTTGCATTCCGGAATAGGTTTTTTCCAGGAGCTTATCTTTTAGGGATTGCTGCATATGCAGTATATGCTACTTATAAATTTTTTGATGAGAACGGTGTATGGGATTGGGCAACTAAACATCATTTTGCAAATATTGCTGACACCATGAAAGCAGAACAACCCTGGGTAGAAGAGACCAGGGAGTTTTTTGGATTGGTTATATTGATAGTTGTTTTATTGATTGATTATCTCTATGCGAAAAGAAAACTTAAACGAACAAGTATCTAAACATCTCTTTTTTTCTTAAAATTAATCGATCTCAGACTTTGTATTTGGTTCTCCTTATTCAAAAACATTTCCTCGGGAATTTCATAACTGCCGTCATCTTTTATTTGAATGCGGATAAATAAGAGCGTATACTAATCGCCGCAATAATTTTTCATCATATTTAATTCGAGCAAAAGAGGAAATTAATTCAATTGCGGATCAATAGGGAAATTGATCATGATTTCATAATCTCCTCCCAGGAGTTTTAAAGAGTCTTTCCATATTTCTTTATAGTCACGGTGGAAGACTAATTTTCGTGTTGCCTTTACGGTTAACCATGATTTTTCCTGCAATTCATTGTTTAATTGTCCGTCACTCCAGCCTGAATATCCAATAAAGAAACGAATCTTGCTTTCATCGATCTCATTGTTCTTTATCATATCAACCACTTTGTCAAAATCACCTCCCCAGAATATTCCTTTCATTACTTCCTGTCCTCCTGATATTACTGCCGGGTACTGATGCAAAAAATGAATAGTATCCGTTTGCACCGGACCTCCATAGTATAAAGGGATCTTATGACCTTCCAGTTCGGGTATCAATTCATCAATTGTATTTTCGTATTTGCGGTTTAATACAAATCCAAAACTTCCCTGGTCCTGGTGTTCACAAAGGAAAACAACCGTCCGCATGAAATTGGGATCTTTTAAGAACGGATCGGAAATAAGTAATATGCCGGAAGCAGGTTCAATCATTATTACAATATAACTCTAAAATTTATTTTACCCAAAGTTGTGCCTTTTAAAATGATAAATCGTTTTACTGTTTACTAAAGTGAGTCATAATTTTTTTAAATTGCTATAAACCTCTGTTAAAATAGAGCTTTGGAAGTATTCACTACATTTCTCCGGATTATGGAATAGTAAATTTGCATCGTTTTACATCTTTGTAAAAACATATTACTTTAGAGAAATAAATAACCAGAGTGAAGAAAATTTTTCCCACAATAATTGGATTAATCAGTTTGTCATTGATTGGAATAATTGTCATTCAACTTTTATGGTTAAAGAATATGGTATTGCTGAGAAAGGAACAGGTAAAGCACCGTATCCAGGATGGAGTAACTAAGGCTGGAAACAGCCTCGCTGAACGCAAAGCCAATTATAATATTGATAGTAAAGATTTTCCTAACCTGATGCCCGGTGATTTTTCGCTTGACTATTTACGGCCAAATACTATTGGTCAGAGATTAAGTGTAGATCAAATCCACGAGATCATTTCCAAGGCTTTTCATGCATACGATCTGGATAAAGTAAAATTTGAATTTGGAATAGCAACTGTGACGGGTGCAGGTATCATGGAAAAGCAATCGAAGAATTTTGTGAAAGTGTTTAATGAAAACAGCCCCAGGAATTATCCATATACTTATCCCTTAAATTCACCAAGTGGCAGTGAAACAGAAAATCTTTCCCCCAATGAAGTATTAATTGTGATCACGCTGGATTATCAAAGCCTTGTTTTTGAATCGTTATGGCTGCCTATCATCTCTGCAATAGTGTTTACTCTTCTGATCATGGCCTCATTTTATCTTACTGTACGAACTATGCTTCGACAAAAAAAACTAAGCGAGATAAAAAATGATTTCATAAACAATATGACTCATGAGTTTAAAACGCCGTTAGCTACCATTTCGCTGGCAGTGGATGCCTTAAGAAATGAAAAGGTCGTAAGTGATAGAGAAAAGATGAGTTATTTCAGCACGATCATAAAAGAAGAAAATAAACGAATGAATCGCCAGGTTGAAACCATTTTAAAAGCCGCGTTGATGGACAAGCAGGAAGTGCAATTACTGATGCGCCCGGTTCATGCGCACCAGCTGATCAAAGATGTAGTAGAGAATTTTACTTTGCAGTTAGAAGAGAAAAATGGTAAAGCAGAACTTTTATTAAATGCCGAAAGTGATTTTATCGATGCAGATGAAGTTCACTTTTCCAATCTTATAAATAATCTTATTGATAATGCCATAAAATATTCAAAGGAAGATCAACCTCCTTTAATTAAAATCACTACCGGATCAACTGAAAAGAATATCGTGATTGTTATTGAAGACAATGGTATTGGTATGAACAGGGAAACTGTAAAAAGGGTATTTGAGAAATTCTATCGTGCCCATACCGGAAATATTCATAATGTAAAAGGATTTGGATTGGGTTTAAGTTATGTCAAAACTATGGTCGAAGCTCATGGTGGCGAAATTAAAGTGGACAGCGTCTTAGGAAGGGGCAGCATTTTCACTATAGAACTTCCCTTGAAGAAACTTCAGCGTCAACCGGTCATTTCACCGGTTCCGGCATAGCCTGGTTATTCCACAACAAGCATCCGTCCCCATAACTGAGAAAGCGAAAATTATTTTTAAGTGCATACTTGTAAACTTTTTTCCAATCTTTTCCTATAAAGGCAGCTACAAGTAATAATAATGTGGATTGAGGCTGATGAAAATTAGTGATCAGGGCATTTGCAATTTTAAATTTATAAGAAGGAGCAATTAGAATTTGTGTTCTTGTAAGTAAACTCTCCATATTTTTCCTGTTCATAAAATCAAGTAAAAATTGCAAAGCTTCATGGACGGTAACGTTATATTTTTCAAGATAATACGGTTCCCACTGATTAATCATTAAGTTGTTTTTCTCTCCTGATTTTAGTTTCACTCCTAACCAATAGATACTTTCAATTGCACGAAGAGAAGTTGTACCCACGGGAATAACATTTTTTGATAAGCTTAAAAAAATATTTTCAATTGTTTTTTTTGAAACCTTTATAAACTCTGCATGCATCTCATGTTCTTTCATGGTTTCACTCTTTACAGGTATAAATGTTCCTGCACCCACATGAAGGGTTACAAAATCAGTTTTAATATTTTTTGTTTTTAAATTTTCCAAAATAATATTCGAAAAATGCAATCCTGCGGTTGGAGCAGCAACAGATCCTTCATTATGGGCATAGATAGTTTGATATCTTTCTGAATCTGATTTTTCTGCTTTTCTTTTTATATATGGCGGTAAAGGAATGATGCCGGCAAAATGTAAAACTTCAGCAAAACTTATATTATCATTCCATGAAAATTCTATAATGAAGGAGTCAGATTGCTTTTCAATAAATTTTGCCTGTAAAATGATTTCTTTTTGTTCTGTTTCTATTTTCTTTTCTAACAACTGTCCATGTTTCCACTTAGAGGCACCTCCAATCAGGCATTGCCAGAGCACCTTTTTTTTTTGATTCATCCCAATTAATATATCTGCATATTGTTTGTGAGGTTCAAGACAAAAGATTTCAATAATACCCCCGGTTGGTTTTTGAAACAATATCCTTGCTTCTATGACTTTTGTATCGTTAAAGATCAGTAAAGAACCGGCAGGTAAATGCTTATCTAAGTTTCTATAAATATCCTCGCTGATTTCTCCTGCAATGTAAATAAGAAGTTTTGATGTATCCCGTTCGGATAAAGGATACTTTGCTATACGATCATCAGGAAGGAAATATGTGAAGTCTTTAATAGGTAAATTTTGCGGATTCATAACACAACGAACTGTTGCATTGGTGAAATGCAAATATCTGAATTGTGAAGATTATTTCGTTCTTAATTTTAAAGGCACTACAAGTTTTAATCCGCTCCATATATCACTTACAGCGCAAACCTTTACATCCACTAAATTATTTTTTAAAGCAAAATTTCTGATTGTATCTTCAGTTACATCGGTACTGATTCCCGAAGATTTTTTGTACCACGAAACCCAAATAGTTATGTTTGAATTTTGATGGATGATATCTTTTAGTTTTTTCATTTCAGTTTCAAACTCTTTATTATTCTTTACGAATAAATGAATTAGATCAGGTGTATCATTTGCTTTACATATTTGCCTTCTCATATCTGCTTCAAGTAGTTCAAAATAATTTTCTGGTTCATTAAAAAAAAGCAATTTATATTCTGGTTTTATACCAAGTTTTTTCAATAAAGGAGTTCCTGAATAACCAGCGGTTGGCATTATATAAAAGTAATAAGGCTAACTATTTATTTGGAATTCCAGCATTACTTTCTTCCGCGGATTTTAATAATTCACATGTTTTCCACATCTATTCACATCTAATGCAGGGGGAAATTTTATAAAAAATATTTCATTATTACAAGACACTTGCCCAGACAGCATTTGAGGCGAAAACATTGTTGTGGAAAAAATAAAAAACAAAAAATTTGTTTTTGAAGTGGGAAAAAGTGTTATTTTGTGTCAATTTATTTTAATTTGTTCCAAATCACTGATAATGACAGGCTTTCTCGGAGAATTCGAGGCTACTTTGGATGCGAAGGGTCGCTTTCTTCTGCCGGCAGGTATTAAAAAACAATTGCAGGAAAAGGAAAACGACAGGTTTGTTATTAACAGGGGTTTTGAAAAATGCTTAAGCCTGTATCCGATGAAAAGTTGGGAGCCGCTCTTTGAGAATATCAGCAAGTTAAATGATTTTGATCCGAAGGTTCGTGAGTTCAGACGCTATTTTTTAAATGGCGCTACCACGGTGGAACCTGATAGTGCAGGTCGTTTGTTGATACCTCCCAATTTAAAAGAACATGCGGGTTTGATAAAAGATATTGTGTTAGTATCAGCTGTTAATAAAATTGAAATCTGGGATAGTAGTAAGTATCATCAGCTCTTTGACTCCTTTTCTGCGGAAGACTTTAGTAGCCTCGCCAAAGATGTGATGGCAAAAGGTTCAAATAATAATGAATAAGTTATTATTAATTGGAACAGGCGTATCATATACCGGTGTTATTAAAGGAAACAATCGAAGCATTAAACATTCAACCACATGGAACTTATGTGGATTGCACATTTGGCGGAGGCGGACATTCGAAAGCCATTCTTGAAAAACTGAGTACAGATGGAAAACTTGTGGCTTTCGATCAGGATGAAGAGGCAAGAAAAAATTTGCCAACAGATAACAGAATAATTTTTGTGTTACAGAATTTTCGCCATCTTAATCGTTTCCTTCGCCTTCATAATATTCCTGCTGTAGATGGTATTGTTGCTGATCTTGGAGTTAGCAGTCACCAGTTTGATGAGGCCGAACGAGGGTTTTCAACACGTTACAATGCCGGGTTAGATATGCGAATGGATAAACGCCAGGATAAAACTGCTTTTGATGTGGTGAACACTTACAGTGAACAGCAACTACACAAATTGTTTGAACAGTATGGTGAAGTTACGAACTCAAGAACTTTGGCTAAAATTATCGTTCAGGTACGGAAAACCTCTTCATTAAAAACAATTGAAGATTTTAAGAATGCGCTTCGCGGAATTGTGAAAGGAAACCCCAAAAAATATTTTGCCCGGGTTTTCCAGGCATTGCGTATTGAAGTGAACAATGAATTAACTGCACTGAAGGAAATGCTGCAACAAGTTCCATCCTTGCTAAAGCCCGGTGGGCGAATAGCCATTATCACTTTTCATTCTTTAGAGGACAGGATAGTAAAAGAATTTTTTCGTCGCGGATCATTTGAGGAAACAGAAGAAGACCCTTTTACCATGAACCGATCTGTAAATGAGCTGAAGCTGATAACAAAAAAACCAATTGTTCCCCGGGAAGAAGAAATAAGAAGGAACGCAAGAGCGAGAAGTGCAAAACTGAGAGTAGCAGAAAAGCTTATGATGATATAAAAAAAACAAAGAAAAAACTATTTACTCAACAATAAGAAATTCTTTTTGAAAAATATTAAGAGTTGGTATAGCAAATTGACAATCCGTACCATTGAAATAACCCTCGAAAACTATTTAAAATGCTAACAGTTATTTATGCAGGAGCAAGAAAACACTAAAGAACGGGATCTGAAAATTAATCCCATTGCCGGATGGAAACGACTATTGAACTACCAGTCAATTGTAAAGCAGGTGCCGTTCTTTTTGTTCCTGGCTTTGTTAGCTGTTGTTTACATCTATAACGGGCATTACGCCGATAAAACGATCCGAAACATTAATGAAACGGCAAAAGATGTAAAGGAACTACAGTATGAATATAAAACTGTGAAAAGTGAAGTTATGTTTCGCAGTAAACAAAGTGAATTGGTAAAAGCAGTAGAGCCATTAGGTTTGAAAGAATTGACAGTAGCACCGATAGTGCTCAGGGACACCATACAATAATTAAGATGTTAAAATTTCCGGTTTAGAATTTCAAAGTAAATAATTGGAAATAAAGCGTGACATATTATGGAGAGTGTATTTAAGTTTTCTTGGCATTGTATTGCTGAGTATACTGATACTGGGAAGAGCATTTTATATTCAACGTTTCCAGGGTAGTTATTGGAGGAGTATGAGTGATAGCCTGCATCAGCGCATCGAACCCCTGGATGCAGAACGCGGCACCATTTATAGTGAAGATGGTCAAATGTTAAGTACTTCTATTCCCACCTTTGATATTTATATGGATATGGATGCAGACGGGCTTCGGGAGAAGAATGGAAAGCGTTTCAAAGAAAATATAGATTCTTTTTCGGTTGCCCTTGCAGGTTATTTTGGCGACCGGTCTGTTAGGCAATATAAACATGATCTTGAACTGGCATATAAGAAGAAGATCCGCTATTATCCTCTTAAGAGAAAATTGTCTTTTGAAGAGTATAAAGTGTTTCGTGAATTCCCTCTGGCAAAACTGGGCAGAAACAGAAGCGGTGTAATTGTAGAAGTAAATAGTAAAAGATTAACCCCGTTTCAATTATTAGCAAACAGAACGGTTGGTTTGTCGAGAGACTATGTGGCAAGCAATGGTAAAATAAAAAAGATGAATGTCGGATTGGAAAAGAGTTATGATAGCTCACTGACAGGTCAAAAGGGAGAAAGGCTTGTTCGTTTTATTGCCGGTGGCGTAGCTGTACCGGTTGAAGGATATCAAATAGAGCCGGAAAATGGAAAGGACATCGTTACCACTCTTGATGTAAATATTCAGGATATTACCGAATCCGCTTTAATGAAGATGATGCTGCAAACTGAAGCACAGTACGGAACTGTCATCGTGATGGAGACAAAAACAGGAAAGATAAAAGCAATGGCAAATCTTGGCAGGCAAAAAGATGGCAGCTATTGGGAAGATGATAATTATGCCTTGCGTGTTACGGAGCCAGGTTCTACTATTAAACTACTTACACTTTTATCAGTTCTTGAAAAAGGAAGTTCTTCATTAACTGATTTGGTTGATGTTGGCAGCACAGGCCAAATGCAGGTAGGTCCGCGAATGGTGAATGATGCAGAAAGAGCCCCTAAACCAGTACTTACAGTTGAAGAATGCTTTGCCCATAGTTCAAATGTGGGAATGAGTAAAGTGGCTTACAAAGCTTTCGGAAATAAACCAAAAGAGTTTAAGGAATTTATCCATCGTTTTCATCTTGATGTTCCTTCGTCTATTGATCTGAAGGATGTTCCAAAACCAAAAATGGCATCTCTTGAAAGTAAGAATGGTGGCTTAATGAATATGATCACAATGAGTTTTGGATATGCCATACAGATAAGTCCGCTGAATACATTGACCCTTTATAATGCCATTGCCAACGATGGGAAAATGATGAAACCTTACCTGGTAAAAAGTATTCAACAGGATGGAAATATAATCAGGCAATTTCAGTCAACTGTTTTGGAACAACAAATTTGCAAGCCTGAAGTGGTGAATGAAGCGAAAGAATGTATGAGAAAAGTAGTGGAGATCGGAACAGGTAAACCTGCTTTTGAAAATATGCCGTTTGCGGTATCCGGTAAGACAGGTACTGCCCATGTAGCTGACGGAAATATAAAATATGATGATGGTGTTTACCAGGCAACATTTATTGGATATTTTCCTGCTGATCAGCCGCAGTACACCTGCATTGTAGTGATTCGTACTAAACCTCATGCTTATCCGCATTATGGTGGCCAAGTAGCTGCACCTGTATTCAGGGAAATCGCTACAAAACTGTATGCGATGTATATAGAAAATAAAGATGCTACAAATTATGCAGCGGCAAAGGATAGTTCATCATATTTCTATGCAGGTTATACAAAGGATATTAAAAATGTGTTTTCCAAACTAAATGTTAGTTATAAAGATTCTGCTACCCAAAATAACTGGAGCAGTGTATATGCGCAGAATACAATACCTGTGATGAAAGGAGCTCTTGTGCAGCAAAAGATCATGCCCAATGTAAAAGGTATGGGTCTTAAAGATGCATTGTATTTGCTTGAGAATATAGGAATGAAGGTTCTTGTAAAGGGAAAAGGAAAGATAATTAATCAATCTGTACCTGCGGGCACACTATTAATAAAAAATTTTACAGTGGTTGTAGAATTAGGATAATTAGTTCAAATGGTGCTGAGAGATATACTATATAAAGTAAACATAAGATCGGTAACAGGAAGTACAGGCATAGAGATAAAAGATATACAGATTGATTCAAGAAAAATAAAACCAGGTTCTTTATTTATAGCCATAAAGGGAGCAGCAGTTGATGGATATGAATTTATTGAAAAGGCAATAGAACAGGGAGCTGTAGCTATTGTATGTGAGAAAATGCCTTCAGTAAAAAAAAACGAAATAGTATATGTGCAGGCAGAAAATAGTGAAGCGGCTGCGGGACATATAGCTCATAATTTTTTTGGACAGCCTTCTGAGAAATTTAAGTTGATAGGGGTAACCGGAACAAATGGAAAGACGACGATTGCAACTTTGTCATATAAGCTCTTTACAACGCTGGGGTATAAATGTGGATTGCTAAGCACTGTTGAAAATCATATTGATGGCAAGATCGTACCGGCTACGCATACTACACCTGATGCTATTAGCTTGAATGCATTGCTAAAGCAAATGGCAGATGAAGAATGTACGCATGTTTTCATGGAGGCAAGTTCGCATGCCATACATCAGCACCGGATAACAGGTTTACAGTTTGCAGGAGGAATATTCAGCAACATCACACATGATCACCTTGATTATCATAAAAATTTTGATGAATATATCAGGGTAAAAAAATCATTCTTTGATGATCTTCCTTCATCTGCATTTGCCATAAGTAACGCAGATGATAAACGGGGATCAGTGATGCTGCAGAATACGAATGCAAAGAAGTATTACTATAGTTTAAGGACTGTCGCTGATTTTAAAGGAAAGATTTTGGAAAACAGCTTAACAGGTTTAGTGATGACAGTAAATGACCGGGAAGTGCATTTCAGATTGATCGGAGAATTCAATGCATACAATCTTCTTGCTGTGTACGGCGCTGCTGTTTGCATGGAGGAAGATAAACAAGAGGTTTTGAAATATTTAAGTGTATTGACAGGTGCAGAAGGAAGATTTGATTATATGGTATCCACAAGAGACAAGGTAATAGCTATAGTTGATTACGCTCACACACCTGATGCATTATTGAATGTGCTGGCGACGATTAAAAAATTAAAAAAAGGGTTTGAAAAAATAATAACAGTAGTGGGTTGCGGTGGTGACAGGGACAAAACAAAAAGACCAATAATAGCTGAAGTGGCCTGTGAACATAGTGATAAAGCAATCTTCACTAGTGATAATCCAAGAAGTGAGGATCCGGCGCAAATAATACGGGATATGGAAGAAGGATTAACCATTTCAGCAAAAAGAAAATATATCTCGATAGTTGACAGAAGAGAAGCCATAAAAACAGCGATCAGCTTAACCGGTAAAGAAGATATAGTATTAATAGCAGGAAAAGGTCATGAGAAATACCAGGAAATAAAAGGCGTCAAAAATCATTTTGATGATAAAGAAGTAGTAAGAGAGATGTTTGAAATATTGCAGAAATGAACGGTGGATTATAAAATAAAATTGTACAAAGATACCTTGGACGGTAAATAATAAAATCAACGCCAACATGCTGTATCATTTATTTAATTGGTTCAAACAGCAGAATATACATTTCCCGGGAAGTGGGCTCTTTGAGTTTATCACTTTCCGGGTGTTGTTGGCTATGTTATTGTCCCTGGTGATTGCTACGTTGTTTGGTCGCAGGATAATTAATTATTTAAAGAGAAAACAGGTTGGCGAATCTGTTCGTGATCTTGGGTTAGCCGGTGAACAAAATAAAAAAGGAACACCAACAATGGGTGGTGTTATTATTATTCTTTCTATCCTGATTCCAACCTTGTTGCTTGCCAATCTTAATAAAGTATATGTGAGGTTGATGATAGTTAGCACTATTTGGTTAGGCATAATTGGTTTTTTAGATGATTATTTAAAACTAAGAGCAAAGCGGATGGCACAGGTGCAGGGGGTGAAGTATAAAAAAGGTGATAAAGATGGCCTGGCAGGATGGTTCAAAATTCTTGGACAGGTAGGTCTTGGAATTATTGTAGGTGCGACCCTTTATTTTAATAGTAATGTAAAAATCTGGAGAGAGTATATCGGTACACCAAAGACTAAGGATTCAACCATAAGAACAATAATGTTTAATGGAAGACAGAGATATTTTGTTGAAACGAAGGAGCCGATTACAACTATCCCGTTTGTAAAAACACATGAGTTTAATTATTCAAAACTATTACCGGCAGGCTGGAGAAACTATAGTTGGATCCTTTACATCCTCATCGTGATATTTATTATTACGGCTGTTTCTAACGGGGCCAATATTACAGATGGATTAGATGGACTTGCAGCGGGAACTTCAGCCATTATTGGCGTATTGCTTGGCATTCTTGCTTATGCCAGTGGTAGCTTTTTTTTCGCCGATTACCTGAATATCATGTACATACCTAACCTGGCCGAGCTATCCATTTTTATAGCATCTATGATTGGCGCCTGTATTGGCTTCATGTGGTACAATTCATACCCGGCACAGGTTTTCATGGGCGATACCGGAAGCCTGACACTGGGAGGAATTATAGCAGCTATTGCTATTATAGTGCACAAAGAATTACTGATTCCAATTTTTTGTGGAGTGTTTTTAGTAGAAAATATTAGTGTGCTGATGCAGATAACTTATTTCAGATACACAAAAAAAAAATATGGTGTGGGGAAAAGGATTTTTTTAATGAGCCCGCTTCACCATCACTATCAAAAGAAAGGATATCATGAAGCAAAAATTGTAACAAGATTCTGGATAATAACTGTGTTATCTGTATTGTTTTCAGTTGCCACTTTGAAGATGCGATAGATGGGGTTAGTATGTATGAAGAGAAGGGCATTACTGAGAAACCGACAATCAAGATCCGTGAAAAGCCATCCCGATTACGGTCGGGTAATCCAGATCAGATTGTGGTGCAGTAATGAGCCAATACTTATGAAGAACCAACCTCCGTACGAAGTAAATAGGGAGGGTAAGAAAATCAATAATAGCGGAAGAGAATATAAAGAGTTGAAATGTTTAATTACGATAATTGATTGAAAACAAAAATTCAGCCACTCTTTCCGAATGGAAAGAGGATAAGAGAGTGAGGCATGAATAAGAGAATGGTCATACTGGGTGGAGGAGAAAGCGGCGTAGGCGCTGCGCTGCTGGCTAAGCAACAAGAGTATGACGTATTTCTTTCTGACGAAAGTTCTTTGAAAGAGGTTTATCGCAATGAATTACAAAAGGCCGGAATTGAATTTGAAGAAGGTAACCACACAGAAAAAGAAATTCTGAATGCCGATGAAGTTGTAAAAAGCCCTGGTATTGGTGAAAAAAACGAATTGGTAAAAAAAATAAGAGAAAAAGGAATTAAGATCATCAGTGAAATAGAATTGGCTTATTGCTTTAAGGGCAACAGCAGGATCATTGCTGTTACCGGCAGCAATGGAAAAACCACAACTACGGCATTAACACATCACATCTGTCAAACTGCAGGTTTGAATTGCGCCATGGTTGGAAATATCGGTTACTCTTTTGCAAGGCAGGTTGCCATAAACCCAAAATCATTGTATGTAGCGGAGATCAGCAGTTTCCAGTTAGATGATATAAAAACATTCAGGCCTGATGTAGCGATACTAACGAATATAACTGAAGATCACCTTGACCGCTACGAATACAATTTTGAAAATTATATCCGCAGCAAATTCAGGATAGTAATGAATCAAACAGGAGATGATTATTTCATCTACAATGCGGATGACGAAGTAACGATGAAGTATCTGAACCAATTTGAAATAAAATCAAACCAACTACCAGTCACTATGAGAAATGAAGTACCAAATGGAGCATTCATAAAAGATGGGGATATGTATGTAAGAACGGGTAGCGATTTCATTGCTATGAGTGTTTTTGATTTTGCTTTAAAAGGCAAACATAACCAATACAACACGATGGCGGCTTGCCTTGCTGCTGCAACAATGGAAATAAGAAAAGAAAAGATCCGGGAAGCTGTGCAGACTTTTCACAGTCTTGAACACCGGATGGAATATGTACTGACAGTTCGGGGTGTGGAATTTATTAATGACAGTAAGGCAACGAATGTAAACAGTACATGGTATGCACTGGAAAGTATGGAAAAGCCGACCATTTTAATATTGGGAGGCGTTGACAAGGGAAATGATTATTCACTTATCAAAGACCTCGTAAAAGAAAAAGTAAAAGCCATCATTTGCCTTGGAATTGATAACAGGAAGATTCATGAAGCATTTGGAAATGTAGTGAGCCCTATTGTAAACACGGGCAGTGCCTTAGAAGCCGTGCATGCTGCCTTTCATTTTGCAAACAAAGGTGATGTTGTGCTGTTAAGTCCTGCTTGTGCAAGCTTTGATTTGTTTAAAAATTATGAAGACAGGGGCAATCAATTCAAGAAGGCAGTAAAAGAATTGTGAGTGATGGCTGTATAAAAAAGATTACGAAAATGGCAATTGGGAATTTTTGAAATTTTCCAATTCCAAAATTTCAAAATAGTAAATGAGTTATACTGGCGAAATAGAAAATCAATCTTCTTCTTTTAAAGGGTGGCACCATCATGTAGCCCGTCGGACAAAAGGGGACAAAGTCATCTGGGCTTTAGTAGTATTGCTGGCCTTAATATCGATGCTGGTAGTATATAGCGCTACCGGTTCGCTTGCATATAAAAATTATAAAGGCAATACAGAAATATATCTTTTTAAGCAGGTAGCGTTTATCGCCCTGGGTATTGCTATTATTTATTTTGCGCATAAAGTAAATTATGTTATTTACTCAAAACTCGCTCAGCTATTATTCATCCTTTCAATTCCTCTTCTCATTTATACTTTGTTCTTTGGTTTGAACATGAACGAAGGTAGCCGCTGGATACGTCTTCCGATTATTGGATTGAATATGCAAACATCAGAGTTGGCTAAACTGGCTTTGTTCATGTACCTGGCAAGACTGATCAGTAAAAAGCAGGATGTGATCAAAGATTTTAAAAAAGGGTATTTGCCTATAATTATTCCCGTTGGAATTATTTGCCTGCTGATTGCACCTGCTAATTTATCGACAGCTCTGTTGCTTGGGGCAAGCTGCATGTTATTATTATTTATTGGCAGAGCAAGCACCAAACATTTATTGCTTACAATCGGAATAGTATGTATCCCTGTTTTATTCCTTGTTTTGGCTGCATTTATCAACCACAAATCAAGCAGCGTAACATCGGGAATAAAAAAGGAAAGTTCGTCAAAAATTACTGCAAGAGTAAATACATGGATCAGCAGGGTAGAGCATTTTATGTATGGCGGTAAGAATGCAGATGATGAAGATGCCTATCAAATTAACCAGGCAAAGATTGCTATTGCAAAAGGCGGATTTTTGGGCGTCGGTCCTGGTAATAGCACACAAAGAAATTTTTTGCCGCAAGCTTATAATGATTTCATTTACCCGATTATCATTGAGGAATATGGATTGGTTGGCGGCGCATTCATAGTTTTTATATACCTGGTTTTTTTATTCAGGAGCATAAAGATTTTCAGGAGATGTCCTTATGCATTCGGAGCATTTCTGGCCTTGGGACTCAGTTTTACATTAGTTATTCAGGCAGTGGCAAATATGGCGGTAAGTGTAAATCTATTTCCTGTAACTGGTATTACCCTGCCATTGGTAAGCATGGGAGGGAGCAGTTTTTTATTTACGTGCTTGTCGATTGGAATTATCCTGAGTGTAGCTAGAAATGTTGAGCAGTTGGAAGGAAAAGAACAAACAGTTACAAGTTAACAGATAAAAGTGGCGAAGCGAATTATTATAGCGGGAGGGGGAACAGGTGGACATATTTTTCCGGCAATAGCAATTGCCAATGCACTGAAAAAAATTGATACAACGATTGAGGTCTTATTTGTAGGTGCAAAAGGAAAAATGGAAATGGAAAGAGTACCGCAGGCGGGATACAACATTAAAGGATTGGACATAGCAGGTTTTAACAGGAGTTCTTTGATAAAAAATATTTCATTGCCATTTAAACTGGTAAAGAGTTTTCTCCGGGTTCGCACGATTGTGAAAAACTTCCGCCCCGATGCAATCATCGGGGTTGGAGGTTATTCAAGTTTTCCTGTGTTGCGATTTGGCCAGGCAAAAGGAATTCCCACATTCATTCATGAATCAAATTCTTTCGCCGGTAAATCAAACATTTTACTTGGAAAGAAAGCAATAAGAATTTTTGTAGCTACCGATGGGATGGGAAAGTTTTTTCCTAAAGAAAAAATTGTTATCACAGGAAACCCGGTTAGGGCAAGCATTTCACAATCATCAGTAACAAAAAAAGATGGTTTGAAGTTTTTTGGATTGGAAGAAGATAAAAAAACAGTTTTTGCAGTAGGAGGCAGTTTGGGCGCTAAATCGATCAATGAAGCGATCAGCAAACATCTTGATGATTTACTCAGTGCTGACCTGCAGCTGATTTGGCAAACAGGAAAACCATTTATATCGCAGGCGAAAGAGAGAGTGAAAGAAAAATCATCAGTTTGGGTGAATGAATTTATTACACAAATGGATTGCGCATATGCGGCAGCCGATATTGTGATTGCAAGGGCTGGCGCAATCACTATTGCTGAATTATGTGTAGCAAAAAAGCCTGTGTTGTTTGTGCCATATCCTTATGCTGCAGAAGACCATCAAACAGTAAATGCTAAAAACCTGGTAGATAAAAATGCAGCGATGATGGTGAAAGATAGCGAGGCATTGGATAAAGTAGTGCCTATGATCATTGAACTGGCAAAAAATGAGAATAAGCAAAATGAATTAAAAAAAAATATTAGCGCATTGGCAATAGCCGATGCAGATAAAAGAATTGCCGAAGAAGTTTTGAAGCTGATTTAAGAAGGTCCAACAAATACTGTCCTTATGAATACCCCCCTCGGGGGGATGAATTGGAAAATCGAAAATTGAAAACTGAACATTGAATTGCGAATGAATGATGAGATTAAAAAGATCAAAGCGGTTTATTTCATTGGTATCGGAGGAATAGGAATGAGTGCGATAGCCCGTTTCTTTCACTCAAAAGGAATTAAGGTAAGCGGCTATGACAGAACAGAAACAGCATTGACAAAAGAGTTAGAGCGGGAAGGTATAGATATACATTATGAAGAAAATGTAGAATGGATACCCAGGGACGTTGACCTGGTTGTGTATACACCAGCCATACCCGACGATCATAAAGAACTGGTTTATTACCGGCAGAATGGATATAGAATGATGAAGAGAAGCGAGGTATTGCAGATGATCACTGAAAGTTCTTTTAATATCTGCATAGCAGGTACGCACGGAAAGACAACCACTACAACAATGATCGCTCATTTATTGAGAGATAGCGGGTACGGTTGTAACGCTTTCCTGGGAGGCGTTTCGGTAAATTATGGAACAAATTTCTGGAGCAGTGAAAAAAATGTGTGCGTGGTAGAAGCTGATGAATATGACCGAAGTTTTTTGAAATTAAACCCTGATGTTGCTGTTATCACCTCCATGGATCCGGATCACCTGGATATTTATGGAACGGCAGAAGCAATGGAGCGGGCTTTCATTGATTTCAGTAAAAAAATAAAGCCAGGTGGATTATTGGTAAGCAAGTTTGGTTTGAAGAGAGGAAAAAAACTCGAAACAACCAATCACCTGACCTATAGCTTGCAAAATGAAAGCGCTGATGCTTATGCTGAAAACATTGTGATGAAAAAAGGGAGCTATGAATTTGATGTGATAATAAAAGAAAACAGGCTGGAAAATATTGTGCTGCATATGGGCGGAATGCACAATGTAGAAAATGCAGTGGCAGCTATAACAGTTGCAAGTTCTTTGGAAATCGTAAATGATAAGATCAGGAAGGCAGTTGAAAATTTTAAAGGCGTAAAAAGACGATTTGAGTACATCATCAAAAATAAACGCGTTGTTTTTATTGATGACTATGCTCACCATCCTGAAGAATTAAGAGCATTGATCCATGGCGCAAAAACATTGTTCAGACAAAAAAAATGCACCCTCATTTTTCAGCCACACTTGTATACAAGAACAAGAGATCTTGCCAATGGATTTGCAGAAGTGCTTGACCTATCTGATGAAATTATTTTATTGCCCGTTTATCCTGCGAGGGAATTGCCAATACCAGACGTGACTAGTAGAATGATCTTGGATAAAATGAAAAACGAAAGTAAGCGGGAAATGAATAAAGAAGAATTGATGAAATGGATTAAGAATGATTTTTCAAAAAATATCAATACTGAATTCGGCGAAGTATTGATAACAGCAGGGGCAGGCGACATTGATATAATGGTTGAACCGATAAAAGAAATTTTAGAAACTATTTAAAGTGAATACCAAACGCATTATACGGAAGATAATTTTCATAACAATAACACTGGGGGTGTGCAGCGGTTTGCTTGTATTGTTAGTGGCAGCAATTGGAAAAAAGAACAAAGAGCATTGCACAGATTGTGTGGTTAGTATAAAAGGAGTGAAGAACAATCTCTTCGTTAATGAAAAGGATATAATGAAATCAGTGAACGATGCGACGAAAGGTAAGATCAAAGGAGAACCGATCACTGAATTCAATTTGAGAAAGCTTGAGCAGCAGTTAAAAGAAAATGCCTGGGTAAAGGAAGCAAATCTTTATTTCGATAATAAAGACGTTTTGCATATTGCTGTAACAGAAAAGGAACCCATTGCCAGGATATTTACTATAAAAGGAAAATCATTTTATATAGACAGCAGCGAAAATCAAATGCCTTTATCTGATATGCGAAGTGCAAGAGTTCCTGTATTTACTGATTTTCCTGACAAAAAAGAGTTGAATGCAAAAGACAGCATATTACTGGATGATGTAAAGAAAACATCACTGTTCATTTTGCATGATCTTTTTTGGATGGCGCAAACAGAGCAGGTGGATATTAATGGAGACGGAGAATTTGAGATGATACCTACTGTAGGTAATCATATGGTGAAGCTTGGGAACGGAGATGATATTGCCCAAAAGTTTCACCGCCTGCTTGTTTTCTATCAGCAGGTATTAAGCAAAACCGGTTTTGATAGATACAATATTGTTGATGTAAGATATGAGGGACAGGTGATCGGTTCGAAAATAAAGACAACCAAGGTTGATTCATTACAAATAAAAAGAAATGTAGAAAAATTATTGCAGGAAGCTAAGCAAATGCAGAAGGATACGATCACGGCTTTGCCAGTGAGTAATAATGAAAATATTTCTCTTGATAAAAAGGCAGAATCAAAAACACTTGTTCAGAAACAAAGCAATTCAGACCTGTTGAAAGCAACGATTACGAAACCAAAACTCATTGAAAAGAAAACGGAAGAAAGAAAACCAAAAGCAGTAATGCCGGCGGAGAATAATTAAAAATTAATAATGAAGAATTGATGAAAAGAATTATAAAAGCCTCCCAAAAAATTACAATCTGATATTCAATTCGCAACAACTAAAAACAACATACTATGAACAGCGAACAACCCATTATTGTCGGTCTTGACATCGGAACAACCAAGATTGCAGTGATTGCCGGAAGAAAAAATGAATTCGGGAAACTGGAGATCCTGGGATTTGGCAGAGCTAACAGCAACGGTGTGAAGCACGGACAGGTGCTTAACATTGATGAAACGATCAAGGCCATTAAAACTGCTCTTGAAAATTGTTATGCTTCTAACCCGAACCTTGACGTGAATGAGGTATATGTTGGTATTGCGGGTCATCATATTAAAAGCCTGCAAACCCGTGGCGATATTGTGAGGCAGAATACAGAAGACGAGATCACCCAGAGCGAGATAGATCAACTGGTGGCGGATCAATACAAAACTTATATTCCTGCCGGCGACCAGATCATTGACGTGATTCCACAGGAATTTACAGTTGATAATTTTCAGAATATCACCAGGCCCATTGGCTATGGTGGTGTGAAATTAGGCGCCAACTTTCATATCATCACCGGGGATAAAAATGCGATAAGAAATATCAACCGCAGTGTTGAAAAATCGGGGTTGCTTACCAAGGATCTCGTATTACAACCGCTTGCTTCTTCTTCTGCCGTAATGGGACAGGAAGATTTTGAGGCCGGTGTAGCTATTGTTGATATTGGTGGTGGCACAACTGATCTTGCTGTTTTTTATGAGGGTATTTTGAAACATACAGCCGTCATTCCTTTCGCTGGAGAAAATATTACAAATGATATAAAAACAGGACTTGGTGTTTTAAAAACACAGGCAGAACAAATGAAAGTTCAGTTTGGAAGTGCACTGGCAAATGAAGCTAAAGCAAATGCATTTATCACTATCCCGGGTTTACGTGGCATGCCAGCCAAAGAGATCAGTGTAAAAAACCTTGCAAACATTATACAGGCAAGGATGAATGAGATACTGGATTTTGTTACCTATCATTTGAAACAGGTCGGCCTCGATAATAAAATGCTGAATGGAGGAATTATTTTAACAGGCGGCGGTTCCCAGCTTAAACATTTAATTCAATTAACAGAATATGTAACCGGACTGAATGCAAGAATTGGATTTCCAAACGAGCATCTTGCTGCAGGTCATATTGAGGAATTAGCTAAACCTACTTACTCTACCTGTATTGGTTTGATCTTGAAAGGTTATGATGATTATGAACATAACCGTAAACAGTTTGAAAATCAATTTAAGAAAGTAGATGTGCCTGATGGATTGAAAAGAACATCAGAAGGAGAAGAAGAATTGGTTGAAGAAACAGTTGGCGAGGAAAATATGAAGAAGAGGAAAAATCTTACGGGCTTCTGGGGCAAATTCAAAGACGGAATTATTGATTTATTCAAAGAAGAAGATAAAGCATTCTAATTGAAAAAAGTAAAATTGGAAATTTTGAAATTTTCCAATTCTAAAATTTCAAAATAAAAATTACTAACTAACCTAAATAACCGTTCATGATACATTTTGATCTTCCTAAAGAAAAATCATCAATAATTAAAGTAATTGGAATCGGCGGTGGCGGAAGTAATGCGGTAAATTATATGTTCAGCCAGCAAATAGATGGTGTGAATTTTATAATCTGTAATACTGATGCTCAGGCTATTGCTTTAAGTCATGTACCTAATAAAGTGCAACTCGGCCCTCATCTCACCCAAGGTTTGGGAGCTGGCGCAAATCCTGAGATCGGAAGACAAGCTACTGAGGAATCGCTGGAAGAGATTCGCCGCATACTTGAAGTAAATACAAAAATGGCGTTCATCACAGCAGGAATGGGTGGTGGTACGGGAACAGGAGGTGCTCCTATCATTGCAAAAATTTGTAAAGATCTCGGAGTACTTACTGTTGGCATTGTTACTACTCCATTTGCTTATGAAGGAAAGAAGCGCCAGCAACAGGCGGAAGAAGGAATAAAAATATTGAAACAATATGTTGACACTTTGCTTGTCATCAGTAATGATAAGCTGCGTCACCAGTTTGGAAATTTAAAAATGCGTGAAGCATTTGCCAAAGCAGACAATGTATTAGCTACTGCGGCAAAATGTATCACTGATGTAATCAACAGTACCGGCCAGATCAATGTTGACTTTGCAGATGTATGTACGGTAATGAAGAATGGTGGCGTTGCTATTTTGGGAAGCGCAACAGCAGCCGGCGAAAATCGTGCACAGCGGGCTATTGAAGAAGCGTTGAATTCGCCATTGCTTAATGACAATGATATCAGCGGAGCAAAATGGATACTCATCAATATCAATTCTGCCGAAGGCGAGAATGAATTTACAATGGATGAAGTAGAGATTATCCAGAATCATTTACTGACACAAGCCGGTGAAAGTACTGACGTTATTTTGGGCCTTGGTTATGATAATTCGTTGGATGAACAGATCGGTATCACACTTATTGCAACAGGTTTCCAGCATAAAGATCCATTTATGCTGCCAATAGTTAAGAAACCAGAACCAAAAGAAGAAAAAATAATCATGGTACTTGGGGAGGCAGAAGAAGTAAAACCGGAAGAAGAAAAAAAAGAAAAAAAGGAGACTACAGATTCGTTTTCGAAAGAAATGTTGCGTGAAGAACTGGCACCGAAATTAATTGATTCAACTCCCGGGTTTGATGAATCTTTTTCTGCATTCATGATGTTCGAAGAAGAAGACCTGGTAAGAGAAACAGAAAAAGAATTTTTACCCAATGAACCTGTTGTAGTACACTGGGAATTAAATATGCAAACCCCTGTTGATAGTGGAACTACTAATAAAAAGAATGAGAAAACTACTAAAGATAAAACTGAGAAAATTACTGTTGAGAAAATGTCAATTGCAAAGAAGAAAGAGATAATAATTTCGGAAAAGAAATCCGCTGCTCTGTCTTATAAAAAAGAAGAAGAATCCATTTCAAAAAATAGTACTACCCCGGTGTCTGCAGCATCGGGAGGTTATCTGGCCAGACCGTCCAATATTTATGCAGAATCACAAGCAGAGGTTTTCACCTCAAAAAGTTCTGCTGAAGAACCGGTTCCTGCACCCAATGCAAAACAAGAAGAGGAAACACCTCTCGATATGCAATTGGTTGTAAGGGATACCATTCAGGCGGCGGATGCGCCGTTAGCCCATCAGGCTCAACCACCTTTGACTACTTCTGCTGAGGAACCGCCGATGGTGGACGAAACAGAAGAGCAAAAACGTAAGGCGGCCGAACGATTACACAAGTTGCGCAACTTGTCGTTCAACATTAATAGTGCTGACCCCAATAATGAGTTTGAAAACGTGCCGGCCTATATCCGCCGCAATATGGAATTGTATGGCAACTCTTTTTCTGCAGTAGAAAATTTTTACAGCAACTACGAAGTAAAAAAAGATGAAAATAATCAAACACAAATAAGTACCATCAATACATTCCTTGACGGGAATAAACCTGATTAATTTGACATTTAGTGATTTGGAAATTTCATCTGTATGTTTTCAGATCATCATATACTAAAATTCTTTTCGTTCCCATGGACTCACGTTAAACTGTCAGACTTTGTGTTTTTAGTTGTTCCTCCCGATTTCTCGGGAGGATTTTTTTTACCGCAATCTATTCTGGTAACTTCTCAACAAGTTTTTCCTTCTTTGCCGATGCATCATGGTTTTTTGTTAATTTCCAGTTCCGTAAAAAGCTTTTCTACCACATGTCTCAAAAATTGATTTTCTTCTGTCTCATTTTGTTTTGCTTTATATCAATACGGGCTCAAAAAATCATTGAACCTGTTCCGATCATTTTTGACAGCGATATGGGACCTGATTATGATGATGTGGGAGCTATTACTTTGCTGCATGCTTTTGCGGACAGCGGCGAGGCAAAAATTCTTGCGACCGTTGCCAGTACAAAATATGAGTGTGTGGCTTGCGTAATGAATGTATTCAATACTTATTTTAGCAGGGCTGACGTTCCAATTGGTGTTCCTAAAGGAAATGCTTTGACATTAAGAGACTGGCAGCATTGGACGGATACTTTGGTTGCAAATTATCCTCATAAAATAAAGAGTAATGATGATGCGATGGATGCAGTGGAATTGTACAGAAAGATATTATCTAAACAACCCGATAAAAGTATAACGATTGTTACCACTGGGTTTCTTACAAACCTTTCAAACCTGTTGCAATCAAATGCCGATCATTACTCATCATTAACCGGGAAAGAGCTGGTAAAGCAAAAAGTAAAGCAGCTTGTATGCATGGCAGGCAGATTTCCTTCAGGAAAGGAATTCAATGTTGACCAGGATGCTGCAGCTTCACAAAATGTTTTTTTAAACTGGCCCACCAATATTTTATTAAGCGGCTTTGAGATCGGGCAGAAAATAAAAACGGGTTTGCCTTTAATTCATAGCAATGCTATTCAAAACAGCCCTGTCAAGAATGTTTTTAGTATTTGTATTCCTATGGCGGCAGAAGACAGCGGCGGCAGAATGAGTTGGGATGAAACAGCTGTACTGGTTGCCGTAAAAGGTTTTAAACCATTTTATCATCTGGAATATGGATATATGAAAGTAGCAGTTGATGGAAGCGACGAATGGATCAATGAAGGAGAACAACAGGCACATTTGGTTGAGGCAGTTTCGCCAGAAATTGTGCAGGCATACATTAATAAACTGATGATGCATCAACCCAAAAGATAAATAACCATAAGATTTATTGATCATCTTTATCAGGTGTAAACTTCGGCTGCTTTTGTGGTGGAATAACAAGATCAGGGCTGACATCGGGCAAAATGTTTTTTAACTTATCAACCTTGTACACATTTGTATCAATGAACCACCAGTTTTTTCCTTTGTCAGGTGAAATGACAATGACAGATGTTTCTGCAGTCAGTTCTCCCAATGGTGTTTTAATGGTAGTACTTTCGGGTAATACAGCCTGTAGTTGATCTTTGTAATTAATGATCTCACCCGGCGCCCCTATCCAGTATCTTTTAAAACTCACGCCAAATAATTTCATAGCCTCGTAAGCAGAATCCATTTTCTCTTTCATCTTTTCTTTTCCGCCTGCATAGTCAATAATGTCAGGGTGCATATATTTTACGAAGGCGGTAAAATCATTTTTCATCAATGCAGAGGCCATATCCATGGCCTGCACTTTAATAGTGGTAGAAAGATTTTGTGCATTTATGTTTAAAAAAATAAAAGCAATGCCTATAAAGAGAGAGAAGTATTTTACTGTTCGTTTCATTACAAGTCTCTTTTGCTGTTAACTCTAAAACAAATAAACCAGATAATAGTTGTAAAAATGATGGTGTAAAAAATATGAGGACTAATAGCAGCTAAAGCTTTGTCATAAGATTCTTTATCGAATTTTCCAAGGAACGCGGGCACAGGAATCAGTCGGTCAGAAATTTCGAATGGAAGAAACCTACCAATATCATTTGCATATTTTTTGCCAAGGCCAACCAGGATGTTCTCAAGGATCAGAAAGTAAAAAATAAAGATGCCAAGGGCTATAAAAGCACGTTTCACCAGGAATCCGATCAAAAAAGCAATAGATAATTGTGAAAGGGTTTGCAGGGCAAACAAAGCGGTATAATAAGAAAGATTCCAGGTATTAACAATGCCTTCGCTGTTCGTAGTGCCAATGATAACCGAAACAAGGATATACAAAATTGTGATCAGTAATGACACTAATAAAACATCAATGAACTTAGCTGTGGCAAATTGGCTGCGGCTCCAGCCATCGATTACATTTTGCCGGTGAGTTTTGTAATTGTATTCGTTTGTAACAAGCATGATAACAACAACGGACGGAATAAAAACAAAAAAAGATGAAAAATATGCTACTGTATGCCACGCTTCAGGAAATGCGAAGGGATTGCCAATTAGTGCTTTTGTAATTTTTGCAGTCTGGTCGTTTCTGTGAAGCATGTTATCATAAATGCTATGAAAAACATAATTGATGCCTGGGTACGAAAGAGCCGTTATACCGATGATCCCCCAGAAAGCCGGGTATTTTTTTATTTTGAGCCATTCAGTTCTTAAAAGGTTTGTCATCGCGGATGTTTCGGGTTTAGTTGTTGGTCAATTCAAAAAATCTTGCCTCAAGCCGTTTCTTTTTTAACATAAGGTGATTGAGAGTAATTCCATTTTTAAAACAAAAACTATTAATCTCATCAAGTCTTACTGTTCCCTTTGGAAATGTGATATGCACAATGTTTAATTTTCTATCTACTGTAACATTTTCATTTAACTGCTGAAGAAGGCCGGCGAGGGCACTTAAATCAGCAGCGCTTAATTCTACTACATCATCATCTACCAAAATTTCTTCCACTTCACCAGTTGTTAAAAGTGTCCCTGTCCTTAAAATGGCTGCATGTGTGCAAACTTTTTCTACCTCATCAAGCAAGTGACTGGCCATAATAATAGTATGACCGCTATCTCTTAGTTCAATAATGAGTTGTCTTATTTCAGCAATGCCGACAGGGTCAAGTCCGTTTGTAGGTTCGTCAAATACCAATACTTTCGGATCGCCAAGCAAAGCAGCAGCAATAGCTAATCGTTGTTTCATTCCTAGACTAAATGTGCTGAATCTGCTATTGCGTCGTTCATACAATCTTACCTTTTTTAAAACCTCGTTAATGTCAGTCTTTGTTCCCCTACCGCTTATGGATTGTGTAATTTTTAAATTATTTACCGCTGACAAATAATGATAGAAATTAGGTGTTTCAAGTAGTGAACCAATCTTCATTCTTTGTTCTTTAGAACCGGGATGTCCAAACCACAAAAAGTTTCCATTATTTGCTTTCAGTACATCGAGGATGATGCTAAGCAATGTTGTTTTGCCACTTCCGTTGGGGCCCAAAATTCCAAATACAGATCCTTCAGGAACTTCGAATGAAACATTTTTTAATGCCTGAATTTTACCATAGGATTTTGTAATATTATTCAGTGAAAGAACGGAGGCCATTATTGGTGAATTTTACATCAAGATAATTGTTCTGTTTCATTATCATAAAAAAAATATTATAACATTTGCAATCAGATATGGCAACTGTTCTCCTTACAGGTGGTACGGGTTTAATTGGCACTGCACTTACAAAAGAATTGCTGGATAAAAATTATAATGTAATTATTCTTACCCGGTTTCCTGAAAAGTATTCAAACACTTCAGGATTGAGTTATGCTAAATGGAATACAGAAGAGCAATTTATTGATAAAGATGCCATCATCAAAGCTGATTATATTGTTCATCTTGCGGGGGCAAACGTAGGGGAGAAGCGATGGACGAAAAAGAGAAAAAAAGAAATTGTTGAAAGCAGGACCAAAAGTGGCACATTGCTTGTAAAAGCTCTTCGTGAAAATGCAAATGATGTAAAAGCTGTCATCAGTTCTTCGGCCATTGGATGGTATGGACCTGATTCTATTGAGAATGATTCAAAAACATTTAAGGAAACAGATCCTGTTGCTGAAAATTTTCTTGGAATAACCTGCAAAGAGTGGGAGCAAAGTATAGAACCTATATCTGATCTTAAAATCAGGTTGGTAAAATTTCGGACTGGTGTTGTTATGGCCAATGGAGGAATGTTACAAGAATTTAAAAAACCATTGCGATTTGGATTTGCAACTATTTTGGGAAATGGTAAGCAGGTAATAAGCTGGATCCATGTTGACGATCTTGTTCGTTTATACATCTCTGCTATTGAAAAGGAGGAATTAAGAGGTGTGTACAATGCAGTTGCTCCGAATCCCGTAACCAATAAAGAACTTGTGATTCAGTTAGCAAAAAGTATGAGAGGAAAATTCTTCATCCCTGTTTTTGTGCCTTCCTTTGTTTTGAAATTGGTATTAGGTGAAATGAGCATCGAAGTATTAAAAAGTACCACGGTAAGTTGTGAAAAAATAAAAAATACAGGGTTTACTTTTTTATACCCGTCTATTAAATCAGCTATCCGTAAATTGGTGGCCTCATAAATTTTTCGGGAGAGATCTCAGCGTGATTCCAGTGATAGATGCTTGTAAATTCTCCAATAATGGCCTTATTATTATTAAAGGTGAGCTTATAAAAATTTAAAGATTCAATGTCCTCTTTTTTTACTTTTCGATAGATGGGATGCATGGTGCCACCCGTTACTCCTGCGGGTTTTGATGGATCGTACTGATATTGTGGATCAACCAATGTGCCTCTTGGATACATAATCCCCGGCACACCTTTGCCTCTTATATCAAGTTTTTTAGGATGATCAAGTCCCAAAGTATGGCCATATTCATGTGCAGCAGTAGTTGAACCTTTATATAAATTTTCTGTTTTAAAATACCCGCTGTTACAGCCAAGGCCATCCACAAAAGAGATATTCCCATGCGCGAATTCCTCGATACGGAAATAATTGTTGGCCGGATCTAAGTTCTGATAAATTTCAGTTGCCGAAATGTCTGGCTGAAACTTTGCTGTTATTTTGAAAACAACTTTTAGCTTCAAACCATTTAACTTCAGAACAGCGTTTGGTTCATTCCACATGGTTTCTATTTCTTCACGCATTTGTTCTGTTATTTCTTCTGTAGCAGCCTCTCCGTATGTGATAAGATGTGAATAGACGATTAATTGATAATTATTATACTCCACATTTCCCATTTCATAAAACTTTAGATTCTAAATATACCACTTCAGCAATTTTAAACGTTCATTATGTATGGCTATAATTGATTTAAATTAATTATCTGAGAATGTTTAGCCAACCTGCAGAACATTAACAACGTTATGACAAAAACAAGACGTTATCTTTCAATTTTGGATTATTTTAAATATTATTTTTACTCAAAATCAAAAAAACTATGAAACAAGTGTGCTGCCTGTTGTTAGCAAGCTGTGTGTTAGTGCTTTCCTGCCGTAAAAAAGATAGCTCCTCTTCCTCTTCGGGAAATAATAATACTCCGACGGAAGAAGACCTGTTAAAAGATTCTGTTTACCTGTATACCAAGGAGGTCTATTTGTGGCAGGATGTAATACCATCTTACGATCAGTTCAACCCACGCCAGTATACCGGATCTACAGAACTCGAATCTGCACAAAATGTAATGAATGGCATTAGAAAACTTCAACCACTCGACCGGTTTAGTTTTGTAACTACTGAAGCCGAATCAAATGGGTTGCAAACCGGGCAGGATGTGGATTTTGGATTTTTTATTAAAGCAGCTTCAATAGACCAGGTAGAACCACTTGATTCGATATACTGGTATGTTACCTATGTGTATGACCAGTCAACTGCAGGCCAGGCAGGCGTGCAGCGAGGTTGGTATATTTCGAAGATCAATGGAACTGCAATTGGCTATGATCAACCCAGTGTAGATATACTCAATAATATTTTCTTCGGCACTCCAACCAGCGCCAGTTTTGAGTTTACAAAACCTGATGGAACAACCGCTAACACAAGTTTAAGCAAAACAAGTTTTACCGCTAATTCGGTATTGTATAAAAATGTTATTGATGATGGCGGAAAGAAAGTAGGATATATGGTATTCAATCAATTTTTTGGACAACCATCAAGAGATGAGCTGGCACAAACATTTACGTATTTTCAGAATCAGAACATAGATGAATTAGTTGTGGATCTCAGGTATAATCCAGGTGGCTCTGTGGAAACAGAAGATACTTTGTCAAATCTGATCGCCCCGATTGCCGCAAATAGCCAGACAATGTATCAATACATTTTCAATCCAACCTTGCAGAATAATCAGCACCAGCTAATACGAAAAAAGCTAGGTTACGGCAATATATTTACAACGGCTGCTAACACTGTGACTTTTGAAAAGGCAGGTACCCTCAATTTGTCACGGGTATTTTTTATTGTAACAAATGGTACAGCCTCTGCAAGTGAATTACTCATTAACAATCTTAGGCCATATATGGATGTAAAGTTGATTGGTGACACAACTTATGGTAAGCCCGTTGGCTTCTTCCCGATCCCTATTTTTAGTTATGATATTTATCCTATCTCGTTTAAAACAGTAAATAGCGCTGGCAACGCAGATTATTATTCAGGTTTTGCTCCGGACAAATTGGAACCCGATGGAGTGAACAGGAGTTGGGGTGATGTAAATGAGCCGAGTTTAGCAGCCGCTTTACAATATATTTCTACCGGTAGTTTCGGTCGGTTTGGTGCAGAATCACTGAATCTACAATGGAAAAGCACTCAGGAAGCCAAGGGCATAAACCATGCACTGAATGAAAATAAATTTTCCGGGATGTTTATCGAAAAGAAACAATAGGATATATCTCTATAATAAAAAGGACAGAAAATTCTTCTGTCCTTTTTTATTTCTGAAATCACTGGCACTTCCTGCAGTTTTTATGTTTGCATTTTTTCATTTTGTGAAGTGAGTCAGTTTGTTGCAGAAACTGGGGTGATTTGCTGAGTTGTTTCTTTTTATTTTCCTTCCCGATAATTAGATCGCCCGTAGCTCCTTTTTCAATTAACGGCTTTGCCGGTAGTGAATCTTTTGACTGACCCATTACGCCGAAACTTAAAAATGATGCAATGAAAAAACAAAGGGCACTATTTTTTTGCATGTTTATTGTTTATTCTAAGATGCTGGGTCTCTCGAATTGGTTCAAAAGGAGGTAAAAAAATTTGTTAAGAATTTTAGTCTCAATTTCGAATCGGCTTGCCTCCTTTTAGTACACTTTGAATTCTTTCCAAAGTTTTTCTTTCACTACATAGTGATAAGAAGGCTTCTCTTTCCAGGTCCAGCAGGTATTGTTCATTTACAAATGTCGGTTCACTTAAATCACCACCACACATTACGTAAGCGAGTTTTTTAGCCACTATTACGTCATGGTCTGTTGCATAATTCGCTTTCCACATTCCATTGATACCTGCATACAATGTACCAAGGGTGGAGCGTCCAAGGACTTTAATATCTTTTCGCTGAACAGGAGTTGTATAACCGCTGTCAAAAATTTCGATAATTGATTTTTTTGCTTCTGCAATTCTCCGGCTTTGGTTCATAACTATTTCATCATGCCCTTTTCTGAAAACTCCAATGTCAAACCCCTCCAATGCAGATGTTGCAACTTTTGCTGTCGCAATAGTTAGAAAACGATTTTTTAAAGTAATGGTTTCTGGTTCATCAGGGTGCATTTCATCAGAGGCTCTCAGCGTAAATTCTTTTGTGCCGCCACCTCCGGGAATTAATCCAACTCCCAATTCTACCAAACCGATATAAGTTTCAGCAGCCGGGCAACATTTATCAGCATGTAAATTTAATTCACATCCCCCGCCCAATGTTAAACCATGCGGAGCGGCAACAACAGGTATTGATGAATATCTTGCCCGCATCATTGTGTTTTGAAACATTCGTATGGCCATATCCAATTCATCATATTCCTGTTCTACTGCCAGCATAAAGATCATTCCCACATTAGCACCGGCAGAAAAATTTGCACCTTCATTAGCGATCACTAGCCCCTTATAATCTTTTTCTGCTTTATCAATGGCTGTTTGAATTCCACTTAACACGTCACCACCAATGCTGTTCATTTTGGTTGACCATTGCAAACCGAGAACGCTGTCACCAAGATCATATAAACTGCAGCTCGCATTTTTCCAGACAAGTTTATCCTGGTAATTGCTCATTATAATAAATGAATCACCACCGGGTAAAGGCTTGTATGTTTTTGAAGCCGGATCATAACAAAGTCTTTTTCCGTTTTCAATTTTGTAAAAAGATTTATTGCCTGCTGCAAGCATTTCATTTACCCACACTGCAACTTTATAACCTGCATCATTCATTTCCTTTACGGTTTTTTCAACGCCCAGAACATCCCAGCTTTCAAAGGCGCCGATCTCCCAGCCAAAACCAGCCATCATCGCATCGTCTATACGATATATCTCATCACTTATTTCAGGAATGCGATGAGAAATATAGGAGAATAGTCCATAATGAAAATGACGATAAAATTCACCTGCTTTATCCTGCCCGGCAACAAGTATTTTTAGTCTTTGCTTAAAATCTTCAATCGGTTTAGCTGCTTCAATACTGGCAAATTTTGATTTAATTCGTGGTTGGTATTCAAAAGTCTTCAGGTTCAGTACCTGTATTTCTTTGTCGGTTTTTCTTTCTTCGGGGCTGCCTTGGGTCAAAGGAACTTTTATCTTCTTAAAAAAACCCTGTCCACTTTTATCACCCAGCCAGTTATTGACGACTATTTTATCCAGCCATTCCGGAATTAAGAAAATGTCTCTGGCTTCATCGTTGGGGCAATTGTCGTATACGCCTTTTGCTACTTTCACGAGTGTGTCAATTCCCACCACATCTGCTGTTCTGAACGTGGCTGATTTTGGCCGGCCAATAATTGGTCCTGTCAATGCATCCACTTCATCAATTGTGAGATCAAGTTTGTCCACCAGCTTAAATAATGACATTATTCCATACACACCGATCCGGTTGGCGATGAAAGCCGGTGTGTCTTTGCAGAGTACCGTTGTCTTTCCCAAATATAGATCGCCATAATGCATTAAAAAATCAATAATAGCAGGATCAGTAGAAGGTGTTGGGATAATTTCAAGTAATCTCAGGTAGCGAGGGGGGTTAAAAAAATGTGTTCCGCAAAAATTCTTTTTAAAATCTTCGGTTCTTCCTTCATTCAACAAATGAATGGGAATTCCTGAAGTGTTTGATGTGATCAATGTTCCCGCTTTACGGAATTGTTCTGCTTTTTCATACACCAATTTCTTTATATCTAATCTTTCTACAACTACTTCAATAATCCAATCACATGCGGCAATATCTTTCATATCATCGTCGAAATTGCCGGTAGTGATTTTTTTTACAACATCTTTATTGAAAACAGGAGAAGGGTTTGATTTAAGTGCAGCCTGCAGCGAGTCGTTTACGATTTTGTTTCTAAGTTTTTTGTCTTTACTTTCTGCAGCTTCTTTAGGGACTATGTCCAATAATAGAACCTGTATTCCGATTCCTGCAAAATGGCAGGCGATTCTTGAGCCCATTACTCCGCTTCCCAGCACAGCTACTTTTTTAATTATTCTCTTCATTTTATAATAGCTTTTATAGCTCCAACAAACCCCTATTGCAACCCTCCGTACATATGAGGCTTGCATTGGGAAGAGGTGCATTTGCAAAAATAGTTAGTTATGCAACTATTTGCCAAATCGAAGGTAAAACAAATTGCGAATCAGATATATCAAATAAAAAAGTCCCGAACTGGGACTTTTTTATTTGAAAGCTATTTTTTTGGAGGAGCGCCTGCAGCTCTGAATTGATACATCATATCAGCCTTACCGTCTTTATTAAATCTCCATGTTTCCTGCAAGTAAAAAGAATCAACTTTTCCTTTCTTATTAGTATCTATCTCCTTGCCCCATATTAATGCCCAGTTTTCGTTTTTGTCTGTGCTTTTTGCAGCCATTATGGCATCTACGCTGCTTACTGAGCTGGCGATTGTATTTCTGAAGTTTTGAGCAGCTGCAATGATACTATCCCTTGTCCCATTCATCATTGAGCCATCAGCGAAATGCAATTGTACACTGTCTGCAAACATATCTTTAGCAGTGGACAAATCTCCATTATCCCAGGCTTTCCATAGACTTAAAAGGGTTTCGGCATTCTTGGGATCGTCAATAGCAAATTTTGATGAATAACCAATTGCATACGGGGAACTAATGTCCCTCATAGTAGTACTTGAATCAGTTGCAGATTTCATTGAATCGTCTTTTGCAGGTCCATTAGAATTACAAGCTACGAGCATAGTGACAAAGGCCAGAACCAAATTTTTTTTCATAATAGTTGTTTTTTAATTTTTAAATATTAGTGGGAAACGGTGGGAAAAAGTTTAATTCATCGGGGTGACCAGATAGGACTCCTAAGTTGAGGAAGTTTTTACTATAAAAAAAATTTCTATTTTCTTTTCTTTTTTAACCGGAACGTCCGGGAAAGATTAAAGCCGAACTGAATGTCTCCCTTCACACAATTATTTGTTGTTTCAGTAAAAAATATTCTTTCGTTCATTCCAATAGCATTGGTGAAATGCAGCTGGAAAACATGTTCCCCTGTTTCAATATCAATTCCTACGGAAAGCGGGTTGTACGTGCCATCAAGTTTATTTGGATTGACCCTATAGTAATAGTCGAAATTAAAAGAAACCCTTCTGCTGATCTTAAAGCGACCGCCTGCACCAATAGCATAAAGATCATGAGGATCGTCAGTTGTAGCAACAAGGTTGCGATGCAAGATAGTTGGAGAAACCTGTAAGCTTATATTTTCACTGAATTTTCTGCCGATCATCATTTGTCCATAATACGCGAGGCGGGAAGAGAAATAATTTTTTTTGGTTTAGTCATTCCATTTCAAAGTTTCCAGTGTACTTCCCGATACAAGAACCAGCGAAAACGGAAATGATTCCAGGTCGGTTGCCTGGTAATGAGCCTGTACTTAAGAAAGCCGTCGAATTCTTTTTTATTTGTACTTCTGCCGATACTCAGCATAAAATTTTTTGTAGTGCCAAAATCAAATCCCATGCGCATAGTGGCCTGGTCTAATCCAAAAAATTGATAGCCTCCCTGGTTCACTTTTCCAAAACGATGAAGAATGCGAAGATCCATGGTTCCTGGTTTCAGGATCTCCATGCTATGACTCATGATAACTCTTGTGGAATTGAAAGCATAATCGACATATTCCTTTTGTGGCTTATTACCCAGCCTTGAAAGATTTTGATCTTGTCCAAAAAATCTATTAGCGGATAGAACAAATAACAGGATTGGCAGGAAAATTTTAGTGGCTCTCATAAGTAAGGATTTACTTAGTTATTCTGAAAACCATCATCGATCCAGATTTTTATTTTCCTGAGGTTACAATCACTTAATTTATCTCCTCCTTTTGGCATAGCCGGATACCCTGATTCGTGATTAAGAGCTCCGTATAATTTTCCATTTGCTGCGTATTGGCTTATACCGCTGTAGTTATCGAGCACAACATTTCCTCCATCAACGGCTGTTCCGCTGTGGCATGAAAGGCAGGCATTATTTTCCAAAATACCCTTTATAGAGACAGAGTATGTGACATTGGTAGTGTCGCAATTGTTGGAATTGCCGAGGTCCGAAATTGATTCGGTGTCATGGGTACAACTATTAATAAGGATTAAAAAAATTGAAAGGATGATAGTTGCTAAAGGTGCGAGGATATTTGTTTTCATAGTATTGATATTGGCTGCTTCCTGGTTAATCTTTATCTGTATCAATTTGTTCCATGCTAAACAGATCAATGGAAGCTTTTGTAATACAGCAAAAAAAATTAATGGTTCTTTTTCTTTCAGTTTCGCAATAATTATGCCTTTAGTTAATGATCCATATACCTGAAAGCATTGCCAGCTATAGATTTCAGAAGATTTCGTAATAAAAGGAATCAAACCTGTAAAATTACTTTCGCAGCCAGAGTAGATTCAACATTGTCTTTAAAGTAAAATTTATGCGGAGTTAGATGAGAAATACTTTAAAAATATCAACTCACTCCGGCACCGGGATTAATTAATTCTTCAGGGTTTATTAAATGCAATTTCCCGTTTTCATCCTCCGCTGAAAGTATCATGCCGTTGCTTTCAATACCTTTCAATTTACGCGGAGCAAGGTTTGCTATTATCACAACTTGTTTGCCGATCAAAGACTCGGGTTTGAAATGTAAAGCGATGCCGGAAACAATTGTTCTTTTTTCGAAACTGAGATCAACTTCTAGTTTCAATAGTTTATCAGCCTTTGCTACTTTTTCTGCAGATAGAATTGTACCCACCCGCAGATCGAGCTTGGCAAAATCATCGTAAGTAATTTGCGATTTCGGATTTGCGATTTCGGATTTTTTTTCTTGTTCCTTGTTCTTTGTCGCTTGCCCCTTCAACTTTTCTACCTGTTTTTTTATCTCATCATCCTCAATTTTTCTGAATAATAATTCGGGAGCTCTTAAACTGTATCCCACACTCAGCAATTTTAGTTTGCCGGCATTTTCCCAGTCCAGCATTTTATCAACCACTTTCATCATATGCAGCATTTTTCTGGACGTGAACGGAAGAAATGGATTGATAAGTATAGTAAGGTTAGCACAAAGCTGTAAACACAAATGAATAGTATTTTCAATTTCATACTTATTATTAAAATCGGCATTTGTAATTCCTGTTGTTGTTAGTGTTGCAGGAACTTTTTTCCATGGTTCTTTTTCCTGCAGGTACTTATTTCCCTTTCTTGCAAGGTCTATTACTTCAAAAAGCGCATCACGGAACTTGAATTCTTCAATAGAATTTTGAACATTGATTGCTGATTGCTGAATATTTTTTATTAATTCATTGTCAATTTCAGTTAACGCATTTGCGTGAAGTTGTGGAACTTTACCCATAAACCATTTATGCATCAATACCCATGTCCTGTTCACAAAATTTCCGAAGATGGCAACCAGTTCACTGTTATTCCTGTCCTGGAAATCTTTCCATGCAAAATCATTGTCTTTTGTTTCAGGCATATTAGCAGCCAATACATAGCGTAGTACATCTTCACAGCCCGGAAATTCTTCTAAATATTCATTCACCCATACCGCCCAGTTACGACTTGTTGAAATTTTTTCACCTTCAAGATTCAGAAATTCATTGGCAGGTACATTGTCAGGCAATACATATCCGCCATGTGCTTTCAGCATCGCTGGAAAAATAATGCAATGAAAAACAATATTGTCCTTGCCAATAAAATGGATCAGCCTTGTATCTTCTTTGCACCAGTAATCAGCCCATTCAGAAGTTAATTCTTTTGTAGCGCTGATATAACCAATCGGTGCATCAAACCATACATACAACACTTTTCCTTCCGCATCCGGCAGCGGGACTTTCACTCCCCAGTTACTGTCTCTTGTCATGGCGCGGCTCTGCAAACCATTATCCAGCCAGCTTTTGCACTGGCCATATACATTATTCTTCCATTCTTTGTGTCCTTCCAGAATCCATTCTTTCAGCCATCTTTCATAATTCTGTAAAGGAAAATACCAGTGTTTCGTTTTCTTTTTTACAGGAACAGAATCACTTAATGTACTTCTTGGATTGATCAATTGTTCGGGTGATAAAGAGCTTCCGCATCTTTCACACTGATCACCATAAGCATTTTCATTTCCGCAAACAGGACAAGTACCCACAATATACCGATCGGCTAAAAAAGTTTTGGCCTTCTCATCATAGTATTGTTCTGTTTCTTTTTCTTCAAACAAACCATCGTCATACATTTTTTTAAAAAATGCGGCTGCCGTTTCGTGATGAATTTTATCAGAAGTACGGGAATAGATATCAAAAGAGATCCCCATTTTCTCAAAACTCTCCTTGATCAGTGCATGATACTTATCAACGATCTGCTGAGGACTCACACCTTCCTTCATTGCCCGGATCGTGATCGGCACTCCATGTTCATCACTGCCGCAAACAAATTTTATGTCCGTTTTCTTTGCCCGATGGTACCGTACATAAATATCCGCCGGTATATATACACCGGCCATGTGACCAATATGCACTGGCCCGTTTGCATAAGGAAGAGCTGCTGTAACAAGGTATCGTTTAAAGTTTTTCATCGTCATTGCTGTAAAGGTTTAGCAATTCGGTAACGGAACAAGGTTTTTATTTTTCATTTTTAAAAATCATTTCCACTGGTGTTTTTCCTTCTATTCCCTGATGTGGCCGTTGATGATTGTAATAATACAAATACTGTATTAATTCATCTTTCAGTTCTTCTAGAGAATCAAAATCTGTTTCTCTTATCAAGTCTTCCTGCAATGTTCTCCAAAACCTTTCCACCTTACCATTAGTTTGTGGTCTGTATGGCTTGGTATAACGATGTTTAATTCCCAGTTCAATGAGCATTCTTTCGAAGGGATGTCCGCTTTTTTGTTTACTTTCTTTTGGTCCAAACTCAGGTCCATTATCTGAAATGATCTCTTCAAACTTTAGCTTGTATTGATCATGCAACATATTCATGCACTTCAACGCCGCAAACATTACTGTTAAACTGGTAATATCTTCCACTACTTCTGCCCAAGCCAACCGGCTGTAATCATCTATCAGACATACCAGGTAAAGTTTTCGGCTTTGTGATCTGATAATGCTTTTACTCAAATGATGACAATCAATATGACCTAACTGACCCATTCGTTCTTTAATGATCCTACGCTTACTCTGTTTCATTTTTACTGTCAAACGATTCATGCCATATCGTTTACAGATATTATATACTCCAGATGCAGACGGCGTAAATTTATGCAAAGACGGCCTCAGTATATTGACTATTTCTAATTTGGAGTTCCCCTTCTGTCTTAATTCTATTACCTTGTTTTCAATGAACTTAACTGGCCTTCTCGTTTTATACTTTGGTCCTCGTTTTCGTGGCAACAAATCTGATTCATTTCCATATTGCTTGTATCGATTGTAATACTTCAGAAAACTCTTACCACAAGTATCATGAGCTTTATAAAAATCTTTAGCTAACCTGTAGAGAGGATGCTCCTTGCGTTTGACCTGCTCATATTCTTTTATCAAAAAAACATACTTCTCTACATAGTTCCTCCAAATGGTAGTGTCTTTTCTATTGTCTCTCATAGTAACAAAATTTGAACCCTAAAGATTAAATTCTGTTACCGAATTATCTGACTTTTACAATTGCGAGGAGGCTTTAGCCGACGGAGCAATCTCCTCAATTGTTTTATTATGGACCCAACTTTATTACTACTGTTAAACTTTCGTTGCGTCGCACTCTTGTGCGTTCTTACCGCTATTCAGCAAATAAGTTTGCAAAAATACCTTCAATCAACTGCAACACCAAAATGATAGATTTCCAATAACTTTAAACAATGATTGCAGCTCCACCATATTTAGAAAAGGGTGATATTATTGGCATCGTTTGTCCATCAGGGTACATGCCGGTTGAAAAAGCTTCCGAATGCATACGTGTGCTGAATGAAGAATGGGGATTTCAAACAAAAGTTGGAAAAACGCTGGGTAATGAATTCAATTATTTTTCAGGAACTGATGAGGAAAGGCTGAATGATTTTCAACAAATGCTTGATGACGATGAAGTAAAAGCTATTCTGTGTGCAAGAGGCGGTTATGGCGTAACCCGCATTATTGATAAAATAGATTTTAAAAAATTCAAAAAACAACCTAAGTGGATCATTGGCTATAGTGATATTACTGTTTTGCATTCACATCTGTATTCCAATTATTATATAGCATCCCTGCATGCTCCGATGGCTGCTGCTTTTAATGACGCCGGTTATATCAACCGCTTTGTTCAATCTTTAAGAAATGCATTGGAAGGGAAGAAAATTAAATATTCCTGTGAGCCTCATGAATTCAACAGGAAGGGAGAAGGAGTCGGTGAACTGATAGGTGGAAATTTAAGTTTACTTACTCATTTGATTGGAACTGATTCCGACATTAAAACAAGAGGAAGAATATTGTTTTTAGAGGATGTAGGAGAATATCTCTATAATATTGACCGCATGATGTACCAGTTAAAACGGAGCCGTAAATTATCAAAGCTTGCAGGGCTAATCATTGGCGGTTTTACAGACAGCAAAGACACTGAACGACCTTTTGGACAAACAGCTTATGAAATTATTCATGATGCAGTGAAAGAATATGATTACCCGGTTTGTTTTGATTTTCCTGTAAGTCACGAAAAAGAAAATTATACTTTAAAAATAGGAGCCGGTTACAAACTGGAGGTAAGAAAAGCGAAAGTAATTCTGGAAGAATAAAAAAAGGTCGTCTCATGGGTTCTAATAAAAATTTGAGACAACCTTTTAGCTTTTTAAAAAATTGTTCCTGTTCACTCAGCAATTAAACACCTACTGCTTCGGCAGGATGTTGTTTCGGCATTGCCTCCTCCACATCTACTCCCAATCCTTTTGCTATTGCCATACCCAAACCAATGTCAGCCCGGAAGAAATGGCATAACTGCCTGTTGATGATCTCATTTTTCTGTGGACCATCGATTCCTTTCATGGCACCAACAATATTGCTCACCAAATTCTTTTTATCCTGGTCGCTCAACGCTTCCCTGTAAAAGATGCCCGGTTGCGTGTAATGGTCATTTTCGCCTTCGGCATTTCTATTATACCAATCAGCAACTATGGTGTCTAATTGCCATGAAGGCTGTTTATAGGTTTCGTCAGGTTTGATATTATCAAAGCTGTTTGGGAAATAATTTGGATTGCTGCCACTATTACCATCCACTCTCATGTGTCCGTCTCTTTCATAATTGTTTACAGCAAAAGGACATTTGTTTACTGGGATCTGTTCATAGTTTGCACCGAGGCGATACCGGTGAGCATCCGGGTAGGAGAGAAGGCGTCCTTGCAACATTTTGTCCGGTGAATAGTTGATGCCATCAATTACATGTGCCGGTGCAAATGCAGCCTGTTCCACATCGGCAAAATAATTCTTTGGATTTTCATTCAGTTCCATTATGCCAACTTCCATCAAAGGGAAATCTTTATGGCTCCATGTCTTGGTTAGATCAAATGGATTCCATTTGTAAGTTTTTGCCTGTACTTCAGTCATGATCTGCACATTCAATTTCCATTTTGGAAAATCACCTTTGTCAATTGCCCGTACCAAATCACGTTGCGCATGATCCGGATCTTCACCCTTCATTTTTACTGCTTCATCATTAGTGAAATTTTTAATGCCCTGCTGGTTTACCCAGTGGAATTTTACCCATACTCTTTCATCTTTATTATTTATGAAACTGAAAGTATGGCTGCCATACCCGTGCATGTGACGATAGCTGTAAGGCGTTCCGCGGTCACTCATTAAGAACATCACCTGGTGTAAACTTTCAGGGTTCAGGCTCCAGAAATCCCACATTATGGTTGGGCTTTTGCAATTGGTATAAGGGTCTCTTTTTTGTGTATGAATAAAATCACCAAATTTTTTTGGGTCTTTAATAAAAAAGATGGGAGTATTATTTCCTACCAGATCCCAATTACCATCTTCTGTATAAAACTTTATTGCAAATCCCCGCGGATCTCTTTCTGTGTCCGCCGAACCTTTCTCGCCACCTACCGTTGAAAAGCGGGCAAAGACACGGCACTGTTTACCAACTTTATTAAAGAGCTTTGCTTTTGTATACTTTGAAATATCATTGGTTACTGTAAATGTGCCAAAAGCTCCTGAGCCTTTAGCATGTACCACTCTTTCGGGAATCCTTTCACGATTGAAATGAGCCATCTTTTCATGCAGGATGAAATCCTGTAGTAACAGTGGCCCACGCGGACCTACACTCATGGTATCTTCATTATAATAGTAAGGAATTCCTGAAGCTGTAGTAAGTTTTTTAGGTTCACTCATAAAAAATAATTTAAGTAAATGCAATTTAGACTACTTACAAATGTGAATCATTGACCTCCATCAACCTAATTGATTATTTTTATGATTACATAGATAAAATCTATCAGATGACTTTTACGAAGTTAGAATACATAGTAGCTGTAGATACATATCGTCATTTTGCCCAGGCTGCAGAACATTGTTTTGTGACACAACCTACCCTTAGCATGCAGATACATAAACTGGAAGAAGAACTGGGGATTAAAATTTTTGACCGGGGCAAACAGCCCGTAATAGCCACTGAGGCCGGCGCTGAAATCCTTACACAAGCAAGAAAAATAATCAATGAAAAAAATTTAATGTTTGAGCTGGTGAGCGCAAAGAAGGGGAAACTGGTGGGTGAACTGCGTATCGGCATTATACCCACGCTGGCACCCTACCTGCTTCCGCTTGTTATTCCCTCCTTCACAAAAAAATACCCGCTGGTAAAATTAGTGGTAACGGAAATGACCACTGAGATTGTCATATCACGTTTAAGGGAAGGAAGAATTGATGCAGCCATACTGGTGACCCCCCTGAACGAAAACGGCATTAAAGAAGATGTTTTGTTCTATGAGGAGCTGGTTGCTTACATTTCACGAAAGAATTCAGCATATAAAAAAACTTATGTATTGCCACAGGATATAGACCCTAATAAATTATGGCTATTGGAAGAAGGACACTGCTTTCGTTCGCAGATCGTGAATTTATGTGAACTGAGAAGAGCGAGCAGGGAAGGCAGTCACTTTGAATATGAGGCAGGCAGCATAGAAACGTTGCGAAGAATGGTAGAAATGAATGATGGCATAACTATCTTGCCTGAACTGGCCACGATGAATCTCACCCATAAGCAATTGGAATTGATACGACACTTTAAAAAACCTTCTCCTGTTCGTGAAGTAAGCCTGGTGGTACATCGTGACCTTGTTAAAAAACGCTTAGTAGATATTCTGAAACAAGAGGTCATCCGGGCAGTGCCGCATCGAATCCAAAAAAATAAAACCTCCATGATTGTACCTATTTAATTTTAAAAGCCTGCAGATAAATTGCAGGCCCTTTAAAATTAATAAGAAGATGCCTAGTAGTGACTATAATAATTTCTTAAACGTGAAATGAAATTGTTGTAAATACTTTCTTTCAGGCAGCTTATAATTTCTTCATCGCGGGGAGGATTATCTCTCGTTTTGTTAAGCAATTTTTTATCTTCATCACTCAAGGCTCTTTCATCACCGGTGTAAGAGCTGAACTCTGTTGACCAGCTTTCACTGCCCACTACATTATCTGTCCATATTACTCTTCCGTTATTATCGCGAATAACGACATTAAGATTTCCCTCCGAATACATTGTTCTTTCTGTTTTTGTGATCTTTGCTTTCACCTTTGAATATTGCTGCACAACTGAATCCGTTTTGTAAACGATTTCCTTTGTTACCACCTCTTTTGAAACTTCGCGTGTAGAATGCTTATCCCTGATGCCCCCGATATTTAACTGGGCGAAATGCGTTTCAACAATTTCATCAGGAATAATATTCAACCTGTGCGCATCCTGTGTGGAAAAAATTTTTACAAATTCATTGCCACTATTGTTTTGGAGGATCTGGATTATCTCGTTCTGGTAATTCTGGAGTTGATAATTGTAAGAACTGTAACTGAATCCATAGTCATTTGCGGGGATAATTATAACGCGGGTTAGTGCATCATTATAGGCTTCATCTATCATTTGTTGAATAGTGGCATCACCGGGTTTAAAACGGTCTGCAGCCTGGAATTCATGATAGGCAGTTTTAAAACTTTGTTTGTCGTTATTACTCATTAACTGCAGTCCACGATTATAATGTACGTTTGCCGCTTTGGCTGCATAGGTATTCAGCTCAGAAGAATAATCAGTGGGATGAACAAGTTCAAATACTGAAGGAGTCCTGAAAATTGTATTGTATAAATTTTGTAAAGAAGAATATTCATTGTACATCCACTCCCATTTTAAATCATTGTCACTTTCGGAATAACTGCGAATTTTATTTTCATGATCAGTAACAGCGTAACGATAAGCATCCTGTATAACGGCTTGTAATTTTGTGTCATTAGGATCTTTCTGTAATTTCTTTGCAGCCACCTGAACCGCTTCATCATAGTTTCCTTTTTGATATAATTTGCTTGCTGATTTGCATCCGGCTATGCAGAGACTTATTATTATAAAAGAAAGAAAGTAAATTTTTTTCATAGCTTAATTTTTTTGTTGGACGATCAATAACCGTTCTTGTAACCGTTTTACAGTTGAATTAAATCATCCTTAACAATTTCGTTAACGAAGGTTAATGATTATTATTATGTTATCTGCATTATTACGCCGTTTTTGTTTCCTGTCTTGCACGAATTTGCAGATTTTCATTCAAAAGATTTGGGTCCTAATATTTCAATATATCGCGAATAAAATTGTGATATTCATCAAATTTTGACAAGTTATTATGGCCTCCTCCATGTATACGAATAAGAGTAATCCTTTGGGGATTTAATTTTTGTAAAGCTTCACTATGCCGGATGGGTATCAGCCTGTCTCTTGTGCCATGAATAATATAAGTATGACAATTTACTTTTAGTATCCATTTATCTGTTCTCAAATGATATCGCAGGACAAAGCGTACAGGTAAAACCGGAAGAAAACGCTCTATCACTTTTGTAAAATTATAATAGGGTGAATCCAATATTAAATAACGTGGATTATTTTCCGATGCGATTTTTGTGGCGAACCCACTGCCAAGGCTTCTCCCATATACGATAATATGATCTTCGTTGTATTCCTTTGCAAGTTTTTTATAAACAAACTGCATATCATTCAGCATCTCCTTTTCATTTCGTTTACCGGTACTTTTCCCAAATCCTCGGTAGTCGGTCAACACTACGTCATAATTGTAACGATAAAAATCCCTGGCATACCTGGCCCATCCTTTTATACTTCTTGTGTTGCCATGAAAATATAAGATGAGACCAAGTGGTTTTTCCCGGTAAAAGTGTAGCCCGTTGATACGAACACCGGGCTCTATGTCAAAAAATAATTCTTTGAAAGGAATGTCATATTTAAACTTGAAATCCTGTTTTAACCTTTCAGGTTGGAAAATAAATTTATCCTGAAAAAAATAAACAAGAAGAGAAAGTACAAAAATGCCAGGGATAATATACCAGATAAAAGCAGGCAATTAGTTTATGGTTTTTATTTTAGTTTGTCGTTAAGTTAATGAAATGCTTAACCATAAGCTATAAATTGCAGACTTTTAGTCTTCCACTCTTTTCAATTTCATATTGGTGACAGGGGCAACAATAAGCGGGAATTTCTCGATTGTTACATTGCTTACATCAAGTCCAAAGCCTCTTTCTTCTGAAAGACTTATTTCTTTTAACCAGAAATATAATTTCATTATCATTCTTTCTATAATCGGCAGGTCATTATCCTGACTCAGATATTTTTCCATTACAATAAATTGAAAATCGCCAACTATATTGCTTCTTTCCAGGCTTTCATAGCGGCTGGTTATATTTACTTCCCTGTTTGCTACCAGGTCCTCTACTACTTTTCTAAACATGAGATTGATCCTGGGTTCAACCCTGAATCCAAGCCTGAATTCTACCCTAATGATATCATTGGGAATGATATGATCCACTTTATATTCAGACGTATAGGGATCATCTAAAGTATCCACGTGTACAAACCAATAAATGTCTGCCCGTTTAGGCTTTTTGTTAAGAATAGAATAAATGATTTTGTGCTCAATTTCTTTTGGATTATCTGCACTTGTCAGATAAACAAGATGCGTAGCATACTTAGGTACAGACCTGTCATTACTCAATTCCTGTATTCTTGGAATATAATTTTCAAGTCTTACAAATTCCACATAGCGATTTTTGATTTTCCGGCTTCTGAACCAGATATACATAATCGAAAATAAAACTCCTCCTACGATCAGTGTCACATAACCACCATGAGGAAATTTATTAAGGTTTGCAAAAAGGAAACCAAGTTCAATAGTTAAATAGACTATTAGATAGACATAAATAAAAAATGATTTTGCCCGTCGTGAAATAAGAAAGTTTGCAAATAAAATGGATGTAGCAATCATGCAAAGAGTAATGGCTAAACCATAAGCACCTTCCATATTTGTTGATTTCTGAAAAAAGAGTACCATACCCGTACAACCAAAAAATAAAAGAAAGTTTACTCCCGGCACATATAATTGTCCTCTTTCTTCCGTGGGGTATCCGATCCGAAGTTTCGGCCATAAATTCAACCGCATAGCTTCGCTTACAAGTGTAAATGAACCGCTGATCAATGCCTGGCTAGCTATTATAGCTGCGGCAGTTGCGATAATGATCCCGAAGAGTTTGAACCAGTCGGGCATGGTACCATAAAAAACGTTGTTGTGTAAAACATCAAAAACGTGGCCGCGATAATGTGACAACAACCATGCGCCCTGACCAAGATAATTCAGGATAAGGCATGATTTTACAAATATCCATGAATAGCGAATATTCCACCTTCCGCAATGACCGAGATCGGAATACAAAGCTTCCGCTCCCGTGGTACAAAGAAAAACAGCACCCAAAATCCAAAAACCTTTTGGATATTTTGTCAACAAATTGATGGCATAATGAGGTGAGAAGGCTTTGAAAATATACCAATCGTCTGATATGTGACTAACACCCACCACAGCGAGCATCAGAAACCATACGGACATGATGGGTCCGAATAATTTGCCTATGGATGCAGTGCCAAATTGCTGAAGGAAGAATAAAATAGTAAGGATACCGAGGACAATATATATAATGGTCCAATCGCCTATGTGGCCGATACCAGGTAATTGACGTAACCCTTCTACTGCGGCAGTAACCGAAATGGGAGGCGTGATCATGCCATCTGCAATCAATGCAGCTCCTCCGAGCATAGCCGGTAATACGAGCCATCTTCTTTGTCGCCTTACAAGAGCGTACAATGAGAAGATACCACCTTCACCCCTGTTATCGGCCCTAAGAGTCAGTATTACATACTTAATAGTTGTTTGAAGAGTAAGTGTCCAGATAATGCAGGACAAGCCACCCAATATAAGGTCTTCACTAATAACTTTTCCGTTTATAATAGCGTTTAAAACGTAAAGAGGTGAGGTTCCTATGTCACCGTAAATAATTCCGAGTGCTATGATCAGGCCAGCAAAAGTGACTTTATTAGTCGGTATTCTCACTTTGGATTGTTATTTAACTCTATGGCTCATCGTTAGAAATGTCTTCAACGGCTGGTACAGATTTTAGTTTGCAGACATTCTACAAATGTAACCTTAAAAATAATCTTCAAACAACATCTATAAAAAGCTATCGATATGATTTATATTGACCTGATAAATTTAAGCAACCCTTCGTACAATTTTTCATTGACTTCTAACGTGTAATTAACAAGGTTCTTGCATTACAGGCAAAATAAAAGCGGGAATTTTGTCTGCAATCTTTAATTTTAATAAGCAAAAAATCAAAGTTTTATGGTTAATAAGCGATTGCTTTTTGGTGTGGTTTGCGTTTTAATTTTCGGGTATATTCTTAAAGCACAGAAAATAGTTTATTCAGAACCCGACCGGGAGGATAACCGCCGTATGAATTTTGAAATAATTGGAAAAATCAATGGCAATCTCCTTATATATAAATATTTACGAAATAAAAGCTGGATAACATTATTGGATAATGATATGAAGGAAATTAAAAAAGTAGATCAGGATTATATGCCGGAAGATAAGTTGATTAATGTAGACTTTTTCCCTTACACCGATTTCTTTTATGCTATTTATCAGTATCAAAGAAGAAATGTTGTGTATTGCGAGGCAGTAAAAATTGACGGGAATGGGAAAAAGATATCAGATGTCATTCAACTGGATACTACCCACATCGGCTTTGCTGCAAATAACAAAATTTATAGTGTTATTACCAGTGAGGATAAAAGTAAAGTAATAGTATTTAAAATAAATAGCCGGAACAAGCAGAAATATGTAGTTACAACCAGCCTTTTTGATGATAGCCTTCGCTTACAGAAAAGAAGTGCAGTTCTGATGCCCATGGAAGAGCATAATGAATATCTTGACGAATTTCATGTAGATAACCAGGGTGATTTTATATTTACTAAGTTTTACAGGGAGAGTAATGACGTTATTAGCCGGGCATCATTAGTAATAAAATATGTACAAGCTGATTCATTTTTTGTAAACAGTCTCAATATTGAAAAAAAATACCTGGATGAGCTGCATATAAAAATTGACAATTATAATAGGCGTTACTTTCTGACATCCTTTTATTATAAAGAGCGTCGCAGCAATATTGATGGCTTTTACTTTTATGTATGGGATAAAGAAAGTAGCAAACCTCTTATGGAAAATACAGTAAGTTTTGGCGATGAATTGCGGAGAGATGCAAAAGGGGGCGCTAATATAAAGACTGCATTCAATGACTATTTCATTCGTAATATCATTTTGAAAAGAGATGGGGGTTTTATTATTGGGAGTGAATCATTTTATACAACTTCACGATATAATAGCTGGAACAGGTGGAATTATCTTTATGGTTCACCTTTCTATAGTCCTTATGATTATTATTATTATTCCCCCTATTACAATAGTTTGTGGTACAGATCGAGATATTATAACAATTCTCAAAATGTACGCTATCATGCCGATAATATTGTATTGCTTTCATTTGATAAGGATGGCAAACTGCTATGGAATAATGTAATTGCAAAAGAGCAGTATGACGATGATAATGACGATATGATTTCTTACCAGATAATGAATACAGGCGGGCAGCTTCATTTTCTTTTCAATATGGAAGAACGAAGAATTAATTTACTAAATGACTATACTGTTTCGCCGGGCGGGGAAATTAATCGAAACCCAACTTTAAAGAATCTTGATAAAGGGTATGAGTTTATGGCAAAGTATGGTAAGCAGATAAGTTCATATCAAATAATCGTTCCTTGCTTGTATAGAAATGATATTTGTTTTGCAAAGATTGAATTTTAACTAAAACCAACATAATCCATATCCGTGATTGGTATTTTTAAACAAAAAACCCCCGCAAATATTTTATTGCTGCTGGTTTTCGGCATGCTGATAAAATTGCCTATGTTCATGCACCCGCATGTAACGACTATTCAGTCAAAGAATGGAATTTTATTTTATGAAATTGCGAAATTTCTTGAACCAACGGGTATAAAAAACCCTATTCTATATCCCATTCTGGCTTTTATATTGCTTTTTACCCAGGCTATTGCTTTAACCCGTCTTATCAATAATTATAGATTGATGAGTCGGTCAAACTATCTGCCGGGCATGGCTTACATGCTTATTACATCCTTTTTTGCGGAATGGAATTATTTTTCAGCCCCTCTTTTAATCAACACCTTGCTTATTTTTATCTTAGGCTGGCTTTTTAAAATTTACAACCATCCGAGGGCGAAGAGCATCATTTTTAATGTTGGTCTTATCATTGGTATTTCCAGTCTTATATTTTTTCCGTCTGCTACATTTATTATTTGGATATTATTCGCACTAATGATCATGAGACCTTTCCGGATCAATGAGTGGCTGCTTTGTTTATTAGGTCTTACTTCACCTTATTATTTTTATGGCATTTATATTTTCTTAACGGATCAATGGCGGCTCAATAATTTATTTCCTCATCTTACGGTAAGTGCACCTTCATTGCAACAATCTATTTGGTTAGCCGTCAGTGCTCTTTTATTAATGATCCCATTTTTGTCGGGTGGCTATTTTGTCCAGGATAATTTACGCCGCATGTTAATACAAGTACGTAAGGCATGGAGTATTTTACTTATATACTTGCTCGTGGCGATATTTGTTCCTTTTGTGGATACAAGTAACACTTTTGAGAATTGGGTGATGGCGGCTGTGCCCTTTGCCGCTTTTCATGCATGTACTTATTTTTATCCTGCAAGAAAGTTGTTTCCTTTAATTCTGTTTTGGGCCTCAATTGGCTTTGTATTGACTTATCAATATTTTGGCCCCGGCTGGTAATAAAAGTGAATTTATAAACAGAGTATCTCCCAACCATTTACTCTCATTTATCATCTTTATCTTTGAGTACGCTAAAAAAACTTTATGAAATTCGGAGTTGTTGTTTTTCCTGGTTCAAATTGCGATAGAGATATTTATGATGCCCTAACTTATGATCTTAATATGGAAGTGATTATGCTTTGGCATAAAGATAAAGACCTGGAAATGTTTTCTACCGAAGATTGTATCATTCTTCCTGGCGGTTTTTCATATGGTGATTATTTGCGTTGTGGTGCTATTGCAAGGTTTAGCCCTATGATGCAGAGTGTAATTGAATTTGCTCAAAGCGGAGGAAAAGTATTAGGTATCTGCAATGGTTTTCAAATTTTATGTGAATCACATTTATTGCCCGGAGTTCTTTTAAGAAATGCAAATCAACAGTTTATAGGAAAAAATATTTTCATTAAAGATAACGGTGATCATATTTATAAAATACCCATTGCTCATGGCGAAGGAAGATATTATGCTGATGAAAGGACACTGGATGAATTAGAATCAAATGACCAGGTAATTTTCAGATATTGTGACGAAAGCGGAAATATAACTGATGAATCGAATCCTAATGGTTCATTAAGGAAGATTGCTGGAATTTGCAACGCATCAAGAAACGTGTTTGCCATGATGCCACATCCTGAGAGAGCTTGTTCCTTGACTTTGGGAAATACCGATGGCAGGGAAATACTAAAAAACCTTTTAATGGCTGAACAATTGGTAAACGAAAAACAAGTTTAACAGTAAAATAGAATTTAAAAGAAGAATTTTGTGTTTGAAATAACTCATCTCATGAAGAAATCTTTCCTTTTAATTATTTTATTTTTTTCCGGGTGTATTTTGTATGCGCAAAGTCCTGTGAGTTGGAACTTTAGCAGCAAAAAAATTGCAGATAAAACCTTTGAGTTACATCTTACTGCTGATATTCAATCCGGATGGCACTTGTATTCCCAGGAACAACCGGCAGATGCGATTGCCATCCCTACAAGTGTTAAACTCAATAATAATCCCCTGCTTAAGTTTGATGGTAAAGTAAAGGAGGTTGGAAATTTGGAAAAATACAAAGATAAAACACTGGGTATTTCACAAAATCAATATTCGGAAAGTGTAGATTTTGTTCAGGTAGTAAAACTGAAGTCGAATGTTAAAACAAATGTTTCGGGGTCAGTTGAATTTCAAACCTGCAATGATAAAAAATGCCTCCCTCCTAAAACCGTTGCCTTCAACGTTACTTTAAAATAATTTTAATTGAATTGAAAAAAAATTACAAACGTGCTTTTAGTTGAGGCTCGTTTGGTTTTAATAATTGAATGATGAATAGGATCTTCTGCAAATTTTTCTTAAACCTGTTTTTTATTTTCATAAATCTGCAACTTTTTTCGCAGGACTCTGCAATTTATAAATGGAATGTTTCTTCAAAAAAAATAGGCGAGGGTAGCTACGAATTAGTTTTTTCAACAAAAGGAGTTAAAGGATGGCAACTGTATTCCCCTTCACAAACGGTTCCGGATCTTGCTATGGCAGAAATAAATTTTGGTGATTCAGCTATTAAGCAGGAAAAAGAATTTTCGGAAAGTGGAATGTCAAAAGAAATTGAGAGCCCGGTATTTGATAATTCAAACGTAAAAATTTATGAAGATGCTGCTGAGTGGAAAAAGATAATTACGATTTTAGGAACAGTACCGGCAAAACTCCAGGGGCAGCTTACTTATAGTTATGGACGCAATGATGAATTTTATACCGGCACATTTGATTTCAATGTTTCGTTGGAAGGAGGGGTCGTTTCCTCAACAAGAATAAAAATTCAAAGCATTGACATAAGTCATCCTTTAAGCAATTGCGGAGATGAAGCAACTGAGAATAAGAGTATGTTGGGAATTTTTATTTTAGGGTTGTTAGGCGGATTTATAGCCTTGCTCACTCCCTGCGTTTTTCCTATGATCCCTCTCACTGTTTCCTTTTTTACAAAAAAAGGGCAAAGCCGAAAAAAAGGAATATTAAATGCTTTTACTTATGGTGCATCTATTTTTTTGATCTATGTATTGCTTAGTTTACCCTTTCATATTTTTCACGCGTCGCCGCAGGTACTGAATAATTTTTCAACGAATGTGTGGTTGAATTTTTTCTTTTTTTCCATTTTTATTGTTTTCGCAATTTCTTTTTTTGGATATTTTGAAATAACACTTCCCGGCAGTTTCGCCAACAGGGCAAGTTCACGTTCGGGGCTTGGCACAGTAGGAATATTTTTTATGGCATTTACATTGGCCATTGTTTCATTTTCCTGTACGGGTCCTATTCTTGGATCTTTATTGGCAGGAACTGCTGCACAGGGATCCTGGCCGTTAACAGCAGGCCTCGCTGGTTTTGGGTTTGCGTTAGCCCTGCCATTTACAATATTTGCCATTTTTCCAAACTGGCTTCAGTCGTTGCCAAAGTCAGGAGGGTGGCTTAATTCAGTAAAAGTAGTTTTGGGTTTTTTGGAGATTGCCATGGCAATTAAATTTCTTTCAAATGCTGACCTTGTAAAGCAATGGGGTTTGCTGAAACGGGAAATATTTATGGGGTTGTGGATTCTTGTCGGTATAGCTATTGTTTTATACTTGTTTGGAAAAATTCGTTTTCCACATGATATACCTGTTAAAAAATTTTCAAAATCAAGAATTGGATTCACTGTTTTATTCTTAGCGGCTACGATTTATTTGTTGCCGGGTGTTACTAATACGAAATGGGCCAATCTGAAATTAATAAGTGGTTTTCCACCACCAATGTGCTACAGCCTTTATTCAAACCCTGTAAACTGCAAACGCGGATTTGAACCGTTGAGAGACTATGAAACGGCCTTAGAAAAAGCAAGAAATGAAAACAAACCGGTCCTGATTGATTTTACAGGCTGGGCATGTGTTAACTGCCGGAGAATGGAAGAAGCTGTATGGACAGATCCGATCGTGGATAGCCTGATGAGGAATGAATTTGTGGTAGTCTCGTTATATGTAGATGAAAAAAGAAAATTGCCTATTCAACAGAGAATGATATACACATCAACTGATGAGACTGAAAAAACAATTGTAACAGTTGGAGATAAGTGGTCAAATTTTCAAATTGAAAATTTCCATGCTGCTTCGCAACCTCAATATGCAATAATCAGCACAGATGAGACAGCTCTTACTAAAACAAAAGGATATACTCCTGACCCACAGAAATTTGCTGATTGGCTGGAGTGTGGCCTGGATGTTTATAAAAAGAAATGAGAGAATAACAGAATGGAAAAAATTTGGATAAGCTGCTCAGTAGAATTACAGAACGTACAAGTGTACGACGTAACAGACATTCAATAGACTTTCTCTGCTGGTTGCACAAAACAAAAAATCCCGAATCTCATTTAGATTGAGTATCCGGGATTTTTCAGTTAGGCGTCATTCTGTATCAGCCTGCCCAGGCAAACTGAGGAAAATTCTTTTTCGAAATAAGAACTCCTTTTAGGTTGGAGATACAGAATGACAAGAGCTTTAGCTTTTATAAAGCAATTTGCTTTTGCATCATCATTTTACGCAGATTAATAAGCCCATAGCGCATACGACCTAAGGCAGTATTTATGCTACAGTTGGTCATAGATGCAATTTCCTTAAAGCTCATATCTGCATAATGACGAAGGATGATTACTTCTCTCTGGTCGTCGGGTAATTGTTCAAGCATTGCCCGAACGCGATCATGACTTTGGCGCTTCATCATTTTAGTTTCAGCGCTGTCATCTGAAAAGCTCAATACTTCAAAGATGTCTTTGTCATCTCCGTTTTTAATGGTAGGAGTACGTTTTACTTTGCGGAAATAATCTACACAAAGATTATGAGCTATTCTCATTGCCCACGGTAAGAATTTACCTTCTTCAGTGTAGCGTCCGCTGCGCATTGTATCAATGATACGGATAAAAACGTCCTGGAAAATATCTTCAGCGAGATATTTGTCCTTTACAAGAAATAGGATGGAAGTATAAAGTTTATCCTTGTGACGTAACACAAGTACTTCAAGCGCTTCCAGGTTTCCATCAACGAATAAGTTGATGAGTTCGTGGTCGGTTTTTTTCATTAAAGCTTTCATAAACTCCAACAGGTTGTTTAGGTTTTGGATATTGGTTTACTCTATAAACAGTTGTTTGAAAAAAATTGTGTACTAAAGTTTGAGTAGAAGTTGTACGATAGGCGAGTTTAAATTTTTGGTTATCATAATTTGGATATTGTGCATTAAAAGTAGAATTATTTTTTAAAATACCAAAGATTAATTCCGGGAACAATAACTTTTTGAGTAAAAAAAGTGTTAACAATAAGGACTAAATTTTTGATTATATAAGAGTTTACATTTGCAGACTGAAAATGGAAAAGACAATAAAAGAGAAAAAACACCCGGAAATCAGAATCGTAAATTCCGCAGGAAACATCCTTATCAAGGGCGCAAGAGTTCACAATCTGAAAAATATAACTGTCGAAATTCCCCGAAATAAACTGGTTGTGGTGACCGGGGTTTCAGGTTCAGGAAAATCGTCCCTTACTATTGATACGTTATATGCGGAGGGGCAGCGGAGGTATGCAGAAAGCCTGAGTGCTTATGCCCGCCAGTTTTTGAACAGAATGAACAAACCTGATGTGGATTATATAAAAGGTCTTTGTCCTGCGATTGCCATTGAACAAAAAGTTATTACAAGAACCCCACGCAGTACTGTCGGCAGTATGACAGAGATATATGATTACCTGCGATTGTTATATGCAAGAATAGGAAAAACAATTTCACCCATCTCAGGCCGGGAGGTAAAAAAAGATGATGTAACAGATGTAGTAAAGGCCATAACAGAGCTCCAAAAGGACGATAAGGTCTATGTGTTGGCTACGTTAAAGCAACATAAAAACCGCGATATAAAGGAGGAATTGAATATTCTAATACAAAAAGGATTTTCAAGAGTATATATACGGCATTTGGGAACCAAGAGTTCGGTGTCCGGGGAAGTTTTTAGAATTGAGGACTTGCTTGAATTAAGCAGTAAAGAAATAAACTTAAAACTACAAACTCAAAATCCAAAACTCATAACTTTTATTTTAATAGACAGGATTGTTATAAAAGATTTTGATGAAGATGATAAACATCGGTTGGCTGATTCTGTGGGAACAGCTTTTTTTGAAGGTGAAGGTGACGTCTATCTTGAAGTAAACGGAGATAAATTGCTACATTTTAATAACCGGTTTGAACTGGATGGAATGAAATTTGAAGAGCCCGTTTCGAATCTTTTTAATTTCAATAATCCTTTTGGAGCCTGCCCTACATGCGAGGGGTTTTCCCATGTATTGGGAATAGATAGTGATCTGGTAATTCCGGATAAAAGATTAAGTGTGTATGAAGGTGCTGTAGCTCCATGGAAAGGAGAAAAACTGGGTTGGTGGAGAGATCAGTTTGTAAAGGGTTCAAGAAAAATAGACTTTCCTGTTCATAAACCTATTGCTGATTTAACTGATGAACAATATAAATTACTTTGGGAAGGAGCAGGAAATGTATATGGAATAAATGAATTTTTTAAAGAAGTTGAACAGAATCTTTATAAAGTTCAATATCGGGTATTGCTAAGTCGCTATAGAGGCAGAACATTATGTCCTGACTGCAAAGGCTATCGTTTGCGCGATGAAGCGCTTTATATAAAAATTGATGGAAAAAATATTGGTGAGTTGAGTGAAATGCCAGTAAAATATTTGAAACAATGGTTTGATAAGTTAGAAAATAAATTATCCGAATTTGATAAACAAGTTGCGAAAAGAATTCTTATCGAAATCCATGCAAGGATAAATACATTATTAAATGTAGGCCTTGGTTATTTATCGTTGAATCGCCTGGCTAATTCATTAAGTGGTGGCGAAAGTCAGCGCATACAGCTTACAAGAAGTTTGGGAAGTAATCTTACCAATTCATTATATATTCTTGATGAACCTTCAATCGGGTTACATTCGAGGGATACAGAGAACCTGATCCGGGTATTAAAAGAATTGCGTGATCTGGGTAATACAGTTGTGGTGGTGGAGCATGACGAAATGATGATGCGTGAAGCTGATCATATTATTGATATGGGCCCATTGGCGTCTCATCTTGGAGGAGAAGTAATAGCCGAAGGTGATTATGATGAAATCATTTCAAACCCTCAAAGTCTTACAGGCAAATATTTAAATGGAGAACTAAAAATTGATCCACCGAAAAATATTCGAAAATGGAATCGTAGTATTAAAGTAGAAGGAGCAAGGCAGCACAATCTAAAAAATATAGATGTCGAATTTCCTTTAAATGTATTGTGTGTGGTAAGCGGTGTGAGCGGAAGTGGAAAAACAACATTAGTAAAACAAATTCTTTTCCCGGCCTTACAAAAAATAATGGGGGAGTTTGCTGAAAAAGTTGGCTTTCATAAAGCAATTACCGGTGATGTAGAAACGATTTCACAAATTGAACTGATAGATCAGAATCCAATTGGTAAATCATCCAGGAGTAATCCTGTTACATACGTGAAGGCTTATGATGAAATCCGTAATTTATTTTCCAGGCAGCCATTAAGTAAAATGCGTGGTTTTTTGCCAAAACATTTTTCATTTAATGTAGATGGAGGTAGATGTGATACCTGTAAGGGAGAAGGGGAACAGATTGTTGAAATGCAATTTTTGGCAGATGTACACCTTACGTGCGAAGTTTGTGGAGGCAAAAGGTTTAAAGAAGAAATACTGGAAGTAACTTATAAGAATAAAAATATTTTTGACGTTTTGGAAATGAGTGTGGATGAAGCCATTGATTTTTTTCATGAAGAAAAAAGTATAATAAAAGGTATACAACCATTAAGCGATGTAGGATTAGGATATATTAAATTAGGCCAATCATCTGATACCCTCTCGGGTGGGGAAGCACAGCGTGTGAAACTTGCTTCTTTTCTAAGTAAAAGTAAATCCAATGGTAAAATCCTTTTTATTTTTGATGAACCTACAACAGGCTTGCACTTTCATGATATAAAAAAATTGCTGAACTCTTTTAATGCTCTTATTGAGCAGGGCCATTCAATCATAGTTATAGAACATAATATGGAAGTTATCCGCAGTGCTGATTGGATCATTGATCTTGGGCCCGAAGCCGGAGATTTAGGAGGCAATGTCGTATACGCCGGTAAACCTGAAGGATTAAAAAAAGCAAAAGAAAGCCGGACAGCAAAATTTTTCTAATCGCTAAGTACAGAAAGTTAACTATTAGGAATTCCCTTCACAAACTAATAGATAGGGCCGTCTTAGAAAAGACAGCCCGTTAAATAATCCGTACCCTATGAAAACTCTTGTACAGCTATGATACGGTTAGTAGCTGCAATGTTTTATATCGTACCGTCCGTTTTAATAGTTTGATGATCGAAAAATAGTTTTATGATACATACTTCGAACTGGTGCTGTTTTCACAAACACAAGATTCACTATGTTTTTCTGGAAATTAGTACGGATTTTTCAGCAGATAAGGGAAGCCCACAAATGTAATAGTGAGTTTTGAGATCTGCAAGAATTAGAAAGTTTAATTTTAAAATTTCTTTTACAAATTATCACATAAAGTTGCATAAACTAATAAATGGTTTATAATTTTGAACTCTATCACAAGCCGACTCTTTCGAAAACTCCAATTCTTCTGATCGTACCGTTAATATCCTGATAAGTTTTATTGATTTGCAAAAGTTGTAGTATAACTTTTGTGCTATAATATTTCAATGCTGGAATAACCAGTATTGAGTGATTATCGTGAATGTTTTCCTATCCTTTTAAAAGCTCAGAGGTCCATACTCTTGCATAAACCGAATTAACAAGTTTCATTAAAAAATCTGAGCAAAATGAAAAAATTTTTACTTTTTGGCGTTTTTTCTCTCTTCTATTCTCTGTATTCCTATTCACAGACCGATGGTCTGTTGATTTCCGAAAATTTCCCTTATAACAATGGAAATTTAACCGGCCAGGGAAGCTCCCCCTGCATGGGCAGCTACTGGTGGAAGCGGGGACGTAGTTGTTACTGCATTGACAAATAATACCGGAGCATTGGTATATCCTGGTTATACAAGTGGGACGAGCTACATTACTACTGACAATAGCAACACAAAGGATCCATATAAGGGGTTTATAGGTTCACAAACCGTTTCAATGGCCAATACAACCACCTTTTATATTTCGTTTGTTTTAAATGTAGCTAATGCATCAGATATCAGTTCAACAGGCTCTGCAACCCCTACCATTGCGCTAAGAACAGCTAGTGGCGGTAATCTTTGCTATTTTTATATTGCTCACGATGGATCAATTTTTAGTACCCAGCACTTAAGGTTTGGTATCAGCAAGACCGGCGGAACAGGCAGTTATTCAAATACTACTTATAACTTTGGCACCACTTATTTAATTGTTATTAGGTATGATATTGTACCTGGTAGCAACAATGACAAAATGTATATGTGGGTAGACCCGTCTTTAGCAAGTGAACCAGCTACTTCTAGTGCAGATCAGTCACTTACAAACAACAGCGACGGCAGCGCTTCAGGTAATGTAACTGCTTTACAACTATTAGAGAATAATAGTAATTTCTTTGGCATTCCTACTGGCGGAACAAAAGCAAAGTTAGATGCATTTAAAGTATCGTTTGCAACAGGATATTCAGGCAGTCCATCTAACTCAAGTGTTGCCTGGCTTGATTTATCGCCGGCTGGTGCTCCACTTCCTGTTAAATTCGGAAATTTAAAAGCTTCACAACAGTCAAATGGTGTAAGACTTGATTGGAGCAGTTATAGTGAACAAAATGTTAGTTATTACGAAATTGAACGTTCTTCTAAGGGACAATCATTTTTTGTAATCGGACAAACAGAAGCCAATGGCAATAGTGATAGTAGATTAGATTACAACTGGCTGGATGCTTCTCCTTTAGATGGAGATAATTTCTATCGGGTAAAATCAGTTGATATTGATGGTCATCTTACTTACAGCTCAGTTATTAAAATTAGCTTAGGGGCCAGTGTTAATAGAAGTATAGCTCTTTATCCGAACCCCGTAAAAGGCTTGCAAATAACATTGCAGGTTAATAATTTACAAAAGGGTAATTATTTTGTTTTTTTATTTAATCGCATAGGCCAGCATGTGAGCCAATTTCAAATAAATCTTTCGAGTGAAAATACAACTCAGACTTTGCAATTACCTTCTTCTATCAAACCTGGTGTTTATAATCTTTTAATAAGTAATGGAGCTTTGAGATTAACAAAAACTTTTATTGTACAGTAAATAATTGAGAAGTCCCGATAATAAGGAGATCCCAGAAAAGGGGTCCCCTTATTATCGTATTGTTTAATCGACGAAAGCTATCTTAATCTGTCCAGACCTTTTATCAATTTTTCATCTTTCCAGATACCCCTGACAGCGAAGAAAAGAAATGCAGGGATCGAAAATGTGAACAGACATGTTAAAGAAATAATACCCGTTTCAAATTTCTCTATTTGCAAAAAATATACTGCGATTAATGCAACGGACAATATCAAATTAATGATGGCTAATGTCAACTGTCTTTTTCTGTTTTTATATAAAAACAAAGCGATAACGCAAAGAAGAATTATAAATCCCGTTAATACTATTAATATGGTTTGCGAAGATGCATCCAATCTTACATCTGCCTGCTTAATATCCTTAATGATTTTACTTCCACTGTAAAACGGCAATTTAAAAGTTAGAAATCCAAAAATAGCCGCAACAAGTAACCAAAGACTTTGCATTCTTTGTATCATGGTAATAGTTTAGCCAAAAATAACCAATAAGCAAGATTAAAATCTCTCTGTGGAAGCATGGTAAGATTATGTATGAGACCAAATGATTTCAATTAAAGTGATTTACAATTATTTGAACTCTTGACAAATGTCAATTTATGCAAATAAGTTTCATAAAAAATTCACTAATACTTGCATAAGTGGAAATGCTTAGATATTTTTAGGCCGTTAAAATCCAGTACGATGAAAAAACCCTTACTTTCATTACCAACATTACTATTTGTATTTGTGCTTCATGCAAATACATATTACTCAACAAACAATAGTTCACCGAATCTAACCAGCAGCTGGCACACTAATCGCAATGGTACCGGATCATCACCGAATAAATTTACAAATGGAGACGTTTTTATTATACAATCAGGGCATAATCTTACTACCACATCTAATTGGGTAATAAGTGGAAATGGCGCTAAACTTATCATTGAAACTGGGGCTACTCTCCAGGCAGATGATAAAGTATCAGTTCCGGATTTCGAGATTCAGGGCACGGGTACTTACATTCATAATAAGAATTCAGCAAATTTTCCCGGCGATAATTCAACAGTAGTAGCAGCTACCAGCACTGTAGAAATAAGGGACTGGGGTGGCAGTGGTACTCCTTTGCCGGCAGGAGTGACCTGGGGTAACCTGGTAATTAATCTTCAGAACTACGCTTCAAACTGGAATCAAAAAGGCTCTCTTACTGATATTGCAGGAAATTTAATTATACGCAATACGGGAAATAATAATAATGAATTCAGGCTTGCAACTAACCAGGAATATACTTTGACAATTGGAGGAGACCTGGTTATTGAAGATGGAATTTTGGAAACTGGCCAAAACAATAAAGATGTTAATCAAAAAATCATTATTAACGGTTCCTACTCTCAGACAGGAGGAACATTTACCTGTTCCAATGATAAGAGTAATTTAGATGTTGAATTCAATGGATCGAACAGCAATTTTACTAAGACAGGTGGTGTGCTGATCAATACTTATATGAACTGGACAATAAACGCCGATAAAAATTTTAAATTAAATAACGATTTATCTATAGCACAATCTGGATCATTAACAGTAAACGGAACACTAAATTGTGGAACAAATAGGATAACCGGAGCGGGTTCTTTTTCTCTTGCTTCAATCGGAAATGTTATTACGTCAAGCTCTTCAGGAATTGACGGAGTAATTTCTGTAACCGGTTCTGCAATTTATCATAGTGGCGGCTCTTATGAATTTCGTTCTGCAACTACCACTCCCTTTCCTGCAAATGCGGAATCTGTTTCTGCAACAGATGTTATTGTAAATGCTGATGTTACTATCAATAAAAATGTAATAATTTCCGGAAGCCTGGATTTAGAAAATGGAAACTTAACAGTTCCTGCGGGTAATACAATTACTATTAACTCAGGGAATATGATTGCTGGTTCAGGATTTGGAGCCTCAAAACATATCATTACGCAGGTAAATACCAATACTGGTGCAAAAGGAATGTTACGCATAAGCAGTTTTACGGGTACAGTTACTTTGCCAGTTGGTAACGAAACATATTACTTGCCTGCAACACTGACTGCATCCGGTACGAATGATTTCAGTGTGACTGTTTTCCAGGGAGCTACGGCAAATGGAACGCCGAATGGAACACCTTTTACTGCAGAGCAAAAATCAAAAATGGTTGATGCAGTTTGGATAATAAACAAAAATAGCGGATCAAGCGATGTTTCTATGCAATTATCATGGCCTGCTGCTTTAGAAGGATCTGCTTTTCTCTCTCTCTCTGATAATCAAATCGGAATAGCTCATTATGGTAGTTACTGGGAATCTCCTTTGGGTATGGGGAGTCAATCACAAAATACTGTAACCAGGACTAACATTACAACCTTTTCTCCTTTTGGTATCGGACAAATCGGAACTCCTTTACCATTGAAGTTCGGAAATATTAAAGTTTATGAAAAAAGCAGCAATAATTTGAATGTTGACTGGACAAGCTATAATGAAATGAATGTCGATCATTTTGAAGTACAGCGTTCGCAAAATGGTCAGCAGTACACAACCATAGGAAGAGTAAATGCAAGAAATAATGAGAACGAAATAAATTACAGCTGGACTGATTCATCGCCTTTAAAGAGTATATCTTTTTACAGGATTAATGCTGTGGATATAGATGGAAGATCCAACTTTAGTACAGTTGCCAGGATTGATCTCGGTCAAACTAATGCGGAGCTTGTAATCTTCCCTAATCCTGTTGTTGGTAGCCGTGTTTCAATTCAAGTAGGTAATATGAACAGGGGCCAATATAAACTTGCGATATCCAATCTTTATGGCAGAACTGTTTATAATCAAACTCTTGATCATTCAGGTGGGGTTATAAGCCAGGTTATTCAATTACCGCTAGATATGCCGCCGGGTATGTATTCACTTGCTATTACCGGGAATGGTAATAAGCTCTTTAAACAGTTTGTGGTAAAATAATTTCGAAATTACTTATTTTTCATTTTTGGATACTTGAAATAAAATTATCTTTTTCTCAATTCTATCCATTTTTTTCTCATTAGTATAATACCTCCTATTGCAGCAGCTAATCCAAGAATGACTGCAATGGCGCCAATTGCTTCTTTTTTTTCTCCATATTCGTGATGAAACATTAAATAGAATAGAAGTGAAAAAAAGAGATAGGATAAATAGACAACCTCAACAGATGCAATGATCATGTCTGCCAGTTTAAATTCTTTTAGCTTTTTAATTATTAGAACAACATAAACAATATTATAAAGCAAAAACAACAAAAAAGCTCCGTTTGAACTATCATTAGAATCTGATAGTTCAGCAATTAAAGGAAGAAAACAAAAGAAAAAACCATGTGCATACAAAAGTATTTCAGTTATTATAATACGCTTCCATCTTAATATTATTAATGCTAAACCAATAATTCCTGCTGGTACCGAGGCTTTATTAAATACCTTGAATCCATCGCTGTTATTGCTGAGAGAACTAAAAATAAAAACAAGAGAAAATATCAACCATAAAGAAGCCAGCAAAATTCCTGTCAGCTTATCATTATTATCAACGGGAACTTTCTTTTCGGGTTCTTTTTTTTCTTCCTGCACATGAACTGTTTTGATTTTAGGGATTATTACCGGCTTTGTTTTTTCAGTTATCACCGCAGACATTTTCTGAATTTCTTTCTTTTCTTCTTTAGCTGGTTCTTTTAAATAATCCTGGCATCTGCTTAATTTACCCCGCACTAACATGTCTTCTCTTATCTGTAAAGCCTTTCTGTACTTTTCCGAAGCAGCTTTATAATCTTTTACATGAAAAAATAATTCGTCTCCGTCCTGCACTAAGCGATTAAATAAAGCATTAGTCTCGCATTCAGAAACTCTTTTTCTTAAATCAAGATCATCAGGATAACGTTGTAATAACATGCGATATTCATACAAGGCTTCTTCGAATCGCCCCTGTGCAAATGATCTTTCTGGTCTTTGCTTCAATTTTTCAAAAGAAAACAAAGGATTTCTCGCAATGAAAAAGTTTGAAGCAGGGATATTCAATTCATTTTTATAAATAGGATGAGGAAAATTCTTTTCGGTCAAATGATCTTTTGAATATTCGTACAAATCTTCCAGGGCGATCATTTCACTGGCATTTTCGATACCTGATTTTAATACATCTAATAATACGCCGGTGAAATAAGTATTGCGACCGGTTTTTTCAAAGTAGGACACTTCATCTCCGGGTGATGATGCCAGAACATAACTGCCTTTTACATCGATTTTGTCAATCATATCATCTGTACCCTGTGTGGCAATACCACTGTGGCAGGCATCAAGTATCAAAATTTTTTGTTTAGCAGTAGCATTACGAAGAATTACATTACTTATGAAATCAAAATCAATTCCACCCAGCAGGTAATCATCTATCTTTTTACTGTTCTTTGCTACGAGGTATAACTTTTTTACATCGGTACGGTGGCCATGACCTGCAAAATAAATTATAAGTGTTTCCGTATCAGGAATCCGGCTTTGCTGTAATAAAGTTTCTTCTATTTCTGTATTTGTTTTGTTAAAGACAAGGGCAATATTATCTGCTGGTAAGCCAATGTGAAGTTTATCCGCAAGCATATGATAAAAATCTTCAAGATTGCCTTTCACAGGTGGTATAGGACTAAAACCACCCTCAAATTCAGAGTTACCAATCAGTACTGCTCTTGTATGATTCACATCAATTGCATATTTCAGGTTCTCAAAAACCTCAGAGCGTCCTTTATTATCCTGGAGAAAATGAATTTGGGTGCCTTGATCTTTTAAAGTGGAAAGTACTTCCAACTGACCTTTTCCTTTTTTGGATTGCAGCCATTTGTCAATCTTTGGTTTGAGCATGATGGTATAGATCTCATTTATGGAGTGACCAACGATCCCTTCCACTGCACCTACAATTATTGGCTCTATCAGCCCTAAGGCCATTTCTCCTTCCTGCGGAGCCTGTTCTTTGATGTGTACTTGTATTTCTTCACCTTCCCGCTGCAGAAGATTGCGCAGTTCATAAATATCATTTTGGTCATGGTCAGACCGCAGTTCTATTTCGAGTTGCATAGCTGTAGATTTATACAGCATCCATGGGGGCAGGAAGAATAGAAAGTTAAGAAAAAAAATAATCTTTTATTAATCCAGTTCAGGATAAAGTGGAAATTTTTTCATCCATTCTTTCACTTCTTCCCTCACAGAGTTGATTGTTTGTTCGTCATTTATATTCATTAATACACGATCCACCAGTTCAACCACCGTTTCCATATCTTTTTCTTTCATTCCCCTTGTAGTAATAGCGGGCACACCTACACGAATACCTGAAGTAACAAATGGGCTCTTATCATCGAACGGTACTGCATTTTTATTGAGGGTGATATGTGCTCTGTCCAACGTTTCCTGCGCTTTTTTTCCTGTGATATTTTTGTTGCGGAGATCGATCAGCATTAAATGGTTATCAGTGCCGCCACTTATAATATTGTAGTCCTTGCATACAAAAGCTTTGGCCATTGCCTGTGCATTAGTTAGTATTTGCTTTGCATAGGTTGTAAAATCTTCAGTTAATAATTCACCAAAGGCTACAGCCTTGGATGCGATAATATGTTCCAGTGGACCACCCTGCGTGCCGGGAAATACAGCCATATCAATTAAATGGCTCATCATACGGATATTGCCTTTTGGATCTTTTAGTCCAAAAGGATTTTCAAAATCCTTTCCCATTAAAATAATGCCACCCCTTGGCCCACGTAAGGTTTTGTGGGTTGTTGATGTAACAAAATCGCAGTTGTCAAATGGTGAATTCAATAAATTTTTTGCAATTAAACCGGCAGGATGTGCAATATCACCCATTACAAATGCACTTATCTCGCCCGCAATGGCCCTGATCTTTGCATAATCCCAGTCACGACTATAAGCAGAAGCTCCGCAAATAATTAACTTAGGCTGTTCTTTCCAGGCTATTTCTTCCATTTGTGCATAATCCACAATACCGTCTTTAGTCACTCCATAAGAGAGGGCTTGATATAATTTTCCGCTGAAATTTACCAGCGAACCGTGTGTGAGATGACCACCCATACTGAGATCAAGACCCAAAATTTTATCACCCGGTTTTAATACTGCCAACATCACTGCTGCATTCGCCTGGGCTCCGCTATGCGGCTGCACATTTGCGTATTCACAATTAAAGGCTTTTTTTATGCGGTCAATGGCCAGTTGCTCTGTTTCATCTACAATTTCGCAACCACCATAATAGCGCCTGCCGGGATAACCTTCAGCATATTTATTCGTCATTACATTACCCATCGCCTGTAATGTTTGTAAGGAAACAAAATTTTCCGATGCGATCAGTTCAATGCCATTGCGCTGGCGTTCCAGTTCCTTATGGATGAGATCAAAAACCTGTGTATCTTTTTGCATGCCGCAAAAATAGAGGAACAATCCTGAAATGAAATAAATGTTTCAAGGCCGGCAAAAGGTTTCAATTTAGGCCTGAGTATTTTGTTAATTTCTAAAACTAATTTTTCAAGATTAATATCTGCCCTGTTTGAAAATATTACAACTATATATTCCTCTTCGGGGATGGAAAAGCTAAATGCCCTGAATCCCCCGTTGGATCCGCTGTGATAAACTTTTTTGAAGATTGAACTTTCATCAATGAACCATCCATAACCATAACTTAATTTCTTTTCCTGCCTGATAGTGAAGTGAGGAGATCGTGCCATATTAATATTTTCTTTTGAAAATATTTTTTTAGCCTGCAAAGCATTTATCCATTTTAAATAATCATTAATGGATGTGCAAATACCGCCATCACCTTCTGTGGAAAAGAAAATACTTTCATCGGCTCCTGATCTTGCAAAATTTTTTGTTGAATCATTATATTCATAACCGTTTGCTTTATCGGGAATGATTTCGTTTTCATTCCATACAAAAGTGTTGTTCATCCCAAGAGGTTGAAAAACATTTTTCTTTATGTAATCTGGGTATGACATGCCGCTTGCTTTTTCAATGATTAAGGCCAGCAGGCAATAAGCAGTATTGCTGTACCGGTAATGAGTTCCCGGTTCAAAATAAGTCGTATCGATATTCCGTACAGCATTCAGTACATCGGCATCATGAGCATGTTTCATGTTTTTTGTATCGCTATAATCATAATGATCAATAATGCCTGAACTATGCGTAAGTAATTCCTTGATTGTAATTTTATTGGCAACTTTCTTATTAAAATCCTGGAAAAATTTACGCAGATGATCATTTAATGAAAGCTTCTTCTTTTCTGCCAATTGCAGAATGCCCATAGCGGTAAACTGCTTGGTAAGTGACCCAATATTGAAATTTGTTATTGAACTTATTTTTTCTTTTGTCTCCATATCAGCAAGGCCATAATTTTTTTTGAAAACAGGGTTCCGTTTTTGCAATATAGCTATGGATATGCCAGGAGCATTATTTGAATAAATCGTTTTTAACAAAGAATCTACCTGCCAAAGATCTGAATGAATAATTTCTTGTGCATTAATCATAAATGGGAAAACATTCAACAGACAGAATATAAAAAATAGTCTCATATTAATTTGATCCTTTTTTTAATTGTAATTCTGAATTAAGATACTATAATATGGTTTATGTGAGTTAAATATAAATTTCATTATTTTCACAGGCTGATTAGTATTAAAAAAGTAAGAATGAAGGCAATCATCCCAGTGGCAGGAGCAGGAACCAAGCTAAGACCTCATACCTACACACAACCCAAGGCTTTGATCCCTCTTGCCGGTAAAACGGTTCTGAGTATTATTGTTGATCAACTTAATGAGGCTGGAGTAAAAGAATTTATCTTCATCGTAGGCTATCTTGGTGATAAGATCCAGGATTATATACGGCAAAAATATCCAGAAATTACAGCGCATTTTGTTCATCAGACGGACAGGCAGGGCATTGGTCATGCCGTGCGACTTACACGCAGTATTGTAAATGGCGAGGAAGTGTTCGTGGCGCTGGGTGACACCATTTGCGAATATGATGTGCATGAAGTTTTAAATAATCCATGCTCCATGATCGGCGTTAAAAAAGTAGATGACCCCCGGGATTTTGGTGTTGCAGAAATTAATGAAGATGGTTTTATAGAATATGTAGTAGAAAAGCCGCATATACCCAAAAGCAACATGGCGCTGGTGGGTCTTTATAAAATAAAAGAAAGTGACCAGTTGTTTCAATGTCTTGAGAGTAATATCAAGCAGGGATTGCGAAGCCATGGAGAATATAATCTTACGGATGCGTTGGATTGCATGATAAAAGCAGGAGCAAAATTTAAAGCGTTTAAAGTGGAGAACTGGTTTGACTGCGGCAGAAAAGAAACCCTGCTTGAATCAAATGCGACACTGCTAAAAAAATTCGGTGGCAAAATTGAAAACGGTCTTCATTTTGAAAATACAGTTATCATTCAGCCAGTCAGTATCGGAACAGGTTGCGACATAAAAAATTCGATCATTGGCCCGAATGTAGCTGTAGGAGAGAATACAACTATTGATTATTCCATTATCAAAAATTCAATTATCGGCTCTTTCTCTAATCTTTTTGATATTGTTCTTGAAGCCTCACTCATTGGCAGCGATACAGAAATTAAAGGCGAAACCAGAATGCTGAATATTGGTGATAATACGGATATAGATTTGGGTTAGTTGAAGGTTATGAACTAACTCGCTAAATTGCAAACGATCCAAACAGGAAAATGTTTAGTTATTTCGATAAAATTCATTTTGGATTGATTTAAATTCTTCAAAAAACATCTTCGCCCGATCTTTAATAATTTGACGTGCCTCTTCAATATTTAAGCTTGTATTTTCCCCGCTTGTTACCCAGTTATTAGATTCAAGATAGAAACTTCGAATTGAAAAATAAGGCCGGTATTCATTGTCTATATCTTCACTAATTACAAATGCGACAGAGTCTTTGTAAATAGTGATCTCATCGATTTTCACATCAAGATATTTGCGTTTCTCATCTTCATTAACTTGTGAATCAGTTTTAATAGAATCAGGAAGGGTTGATTTATATTTTATAGTATATATAGTTTTGAGTAACCGATCTTTCCCATTAATATAAATATAATTAAGCGTTATAAACGAATTTAAAGGAGAACTCAAATCAAACCTATCGGGAAATTCTTTAATTTTTTTGTTTACAGCAATTGTTTTGAAATCTGAAGAAAACTCTTGCCCATAAGTATTTATTGCTAACGCTAGAAGCAGAACAAATAATAAAGAATTTTTCATACAAAAATTATACTGTTTTTTAGTTTCAGGTGAAATTAAAAAAAGATCATATCAATTATTATGATGAAAATCAAAGACGTTATTGAACCTATACCTCATTACTCACATCCGTATCTTTACCTCTGACAAATGACAACTGACAAATGACTTTCTCAAACCGGGTCACAAAACTTTTTGATGTTGATTTTCCTCTGGTGCAAGCCGGAATGATTTGGGCGAGCGGCTGGCGGCTGGCAAGCGCTGTCAGTAATGCAGGCGGATTAGGATTAATAGGCAGCGGATCAATGTATCCGGATGTCTTAAAAGAACATATACATAAGTGTAAGTCTGCAACCAGCCGTTCCTTTGGAGTTAATGTGCCCTTGTTATATCCGGATATTGATAAACATATACAGATTTGCATTGAAGAAAAAGTAAAAATTGTTTTTACTTCAGCAGGGAACCCGAGAACATGGACAGGTGTTTTAAAAGAAAATGGAATCACAGTAGTTCATGTGGTAAGTAGCAGCAAGTTTGCAAAAAAGGCTGAAGAAGCAGGTTGTGATGCAGTAGTTGCCGAAGGTTTTGAAGCAGGAGGACATAATGGTAGAGAAGAGACTACAACTATGGTATTGGTGCCTGCGGTAACGGATACGGTAAAAATTCCGGTGATTGCGGCAGGAGGAATTGTTAGCGGCAGGCAAATGCTGGCGGCAATGATAATGGGAGCGGGAGGCGTGCAAATGGGAAGCCGTTTTGTGGCGAGCGAGGAGGCTTCATCTCATATTGAATTTAAAAAAGCAGTGATCAATTCAAATGAAGGCGACACGATCTTAACGATGAAGCAACTAACACCTGTAAGAGTTTTAAAAAATAAATTTTTTAATGAAATAAACCATGCTGAATTGAGAGGGGCAACGGTTGATGAATTAAAAACGATTTTAGGTAGGGCAAGAGCTAAGAAAGGAATGTTTGAGGGTAATCTTGATGAAGGGGAACTGGAGATTGGTCAGGGAAGTGCTTTAATAAAGAATATTTTACCAGCGGCAGAAATTGTAAAAAATATCTGGAAAGAATTTGAAGAAGGGCTGAATAATCCAATAAAAAAAACTTAGATTTGTTAGCTCTCATTTACGGACAGATAATACGATTGTTTGATAACAAACTAATTCACATGAAACCGAAAATCCTATTGCTTATCTCCACTTTTATTTTTGCTTCTTTTATGGCCAAAGCTAATGGAAGCGATCCCACCATAGGTAAAAAAGAAGATATTTTGGGAAGTGTGGTAAATGCTCAGGGGAAAAAACCATTGAAAGACGTAAGCGTTACTGCATATCTTTCTTCCCGTAAAGAAAAAGTAGTTATTACTAATGGCAATGGAGCTTATGCATTTGATGATCTGAAACCTGGGATATACAAATTCGTTTTTGAAAAAGAAGGATTTAAAAAAGTAGTAAAAGAAAAAGTATGCGTTAAAGTAGATGAGGGCTTTCAAATGGATATAGAAATGCTCCAGGATAATGAGGCTGACCTGATGCCTTCACCCTCTCATTTTTTATATAATTGATGAAACGAAAACTAATTGGTTAATTGGGATGTGAATACCACATCCCAATTTTTTTGATTGTGCTTGAGAAGTGAAATATTTTCAGCAAACCACCTTGCTTCGTATTTTTTTTGTTTAAAGATATCCCACGCTTCCAGGAAAGATCCTTTGTGTAAATCTCTTGTTGTAATAGTGATATGCGGATGAAATTGCCTTTCCTCTTTTTTAAGAGCAAATAATTTCTTTTGAACTAAGAAATTCTCCAGGTGTGTATGTAATATTTGTAAGGCTTCATTGGGTAATACGTGAATATAGATAACCCGTGGTTTAAAAGAATCGAAGTCAAGCAAATTTATTTCAAAAGAAGTTTGTTGAATAGAAAATTCCCGGATCGCATTTTTCAAATCGTTTTCTAAAACATCTTCCATCCAGAAAGGAGGGATCAGTGTGATATGAGCCGGGGAGCGAAGTGCAACAGTACATTCGAATCTGTCTTTCATATATTGTTTCCACTTCAATACTTCCTCATTTATTTCATCCGGCGCTACAAGAGCGATAAAATACATATTCGTCATATCATAAAATTAAGCCGTCCCGACAAGTCGGGACGGCTCCGCTTTTCATGGCTTAGCGTTTTAAAAGGGGATTCTTAGAGGCAACCTATCGATTAGTCAACATTGTAGTTATACTATGTCATCATCATTGTCCCTGTAAATATTAAAATCGTCGCCCGCTTTTTTGATGGTGAATTTTGGATGCTTTTCAAGAAAGCTGCGGTATTTATCATACACATTAGCTGGTTGTTTTTTGCCATTGATGATCAACTCACCGTTTTTATGCTCAATAGTGTATTCTCCTTTTTTATTGATCAGGCCATCATTATCCAATCCATCCACAAAACTTTTATATTCTTTCATTTCTACTTTCGCCTTTTCAATTTGCCCCTTTGCCTTTTCCAATTCCATCTGGATCTTCGGTTGCATATCCTTCAATTTTATCTGCAGGTCCTTCATTTGTTCATTCAGCTTATTCATATCGATCTCTTTTACCTTTTCCATTTGCTCGTTTATTTCTTTCTGCATTTTATTCCAGTCCACTTTTGCCAAAGATTCTTTTACTTCCTGGTCTATTTTAGCGGCATCAATTTCTTTCGTAGCTTTCTCCACTTCAGCTTTGATTTTATCCATATCTACTTCCTTCATCGCTTCTTTAAGCTGATCGTTCATTTTATCCATGTTCAGATTTATCTCCGCATTGTTCAGTTCGTCGATAGCTTCATCAAGATCTCGAACTTTTCTATCTGTATTGTTTTTCGGTATGGTATCATTTACATTTTGCTCCGTTCTTCTTTGATGCGATTGTTTTTGCCCCCGCCATGCGATAAGTACTATGGAAAAACAGGTCAGCAGCGCAACAGTCATTAAAAATTTCCCGGTAAAAGGTTTTGCGTTCATACAATTTTTTTTAAAAGCCTTGCGGCAAATGATAAATGTTATTTAGGAAGTACTTCGTATCAAATATACGATTGTTTTCGTATTTTGTTACATCATTTTTTCTTTACAGATATTTTAACAAGTGACAAGTGGAATAAAATAAGGATAAATGAAATATTATCTTCCCGGCGTTATGAAGATCTGCGCAACCATTTGATCATTTCTTTCCACGTAACTCTTTTGCCGTATAATAAAATACCTGTGCGATAAATTTTACCGGCAAACCACGTGGTGAAAATGAAACCGATTATTAGCAAACCCATTGATAAAAATAATTGCCACCAGGGAACCACTTCCGGAACGCCGTTTGCAATGCGCCCCATCATAACGATTGGCGAGGTAAACGGTATCATGCTTCCCCAAAAAGCAGTTGAACTGGTTGGATGACTAATAGTAGAACTTAAAATGATAAAAGAAAGGATGATAGGCATTGTGATCGGCAACATCAATGATTGCGCTTCCTGCGGATCTTCATTCACAACACTCCCGACCGCAGCAAACAGGGCTGCATAGAATAAGTAACCTCCTAAAAAATAAAACAGGAAACACAGAACTATCAAAGTCCAGTTAGCCCCTCCTGTTATTTTTGAAATTACATTTGTTGCCATCGAAGCATTCTGTCCCATGGCCGGATTATTCTGCAGGTCCTGCATATGGTGCAATGCATCTCCCGGCAAAAACAAAGGCAATGCGCTCAAAAGAATAATGATGAGAGCGATCCACATTAAAAGTTGTGTTAGCCCAACACCTGCTATTCCAATGATCTTGCCCATCATTAACTGAAAAGGCTTAACAGAGGATACAATCACTTCAGCAATACGATTCATTTTTTCTTCCATCACTCCTCTCATAACCATGGCACCAAATATGAACATGGTAATATAAATAAGTAAACCACTTCCGAAACCGATGCCATAAGCCAGTCCGGCATTTGCTTCTTTTTGTTTCCCTTCTTTGTCAACCATTGTATTATTTAAATGAATGGCGTTGTTTGACACCGAAGAAACAGAATCAATGACCGATCTGTTTATTCCCTGTTGCTCCAGCAGTTTATTTTCAAAGGCTTTATTCAGCCGATTGTTTATATCTCCCATTGATTCCAGCCCGATTTGTTTTCTTGAAATGATCGTGTAACTGTTATTAGTTGCAGAATCACGATTGGGTTTTAAATAAGCAGAATATCCTTTTTCGTCGAAATTTGTTTGATCAACCGAGGGGTCAAAAACAAAACTGATGGAACCTGAAGTGTCTTTTATCAAAGATGATTTTAAAAAACTATCATTGGGGACAGCTATTTTCATCGCTTCTCCCGGCTTTGCAGCGAGGTAAATAGATGCCACTATAAAAAGTATCATTATAATAGGAAACAGGAATGTGGAAATGATAAATGCTTTTCTCTTCACTCTTGTAAGGTATTCACGTTTTATAATGATAAATGTCTTATTCATAATACAGGTTTATAATAATGATTATGCTTCAATTTTTTCAAAGCGTCTTGAAACAGAGGTACCTTCAACCAGCTTAATGAAAATATCGTTCAGCGAAGGCAAAATTTCATTGAACGAAAGAACGTCAGCGTTTTGCTGGATAAAATATTTTAAAACATCCGTAGGCTTATGACCTTCTTTGATCTTTACCACATAAGAATTTTCCTTTTTCCCTATCACATCAAATATTGTATCTCCGTTTAAAGGAGGTGTTCCGTCAAAACCAATGCTGAAGAGGTTTTCTTTAAAATCCTGTTTCACCTTTTTCACCGAGCCGTCCAAAATTTTTATGCCTTTGTTTATTAGAACAATGTGATCGCAGATCTCTTCAACCTGTTCCATTCTATGGGTGCTGAAAATAATCGTTGATCCCTTCTGCGCCAGTTTGTAGATCTCATCTTTAATGATATTACTGTTAACGGGATCAAGCCCACTGAAAGGCTCATCAAGAATGATCAGTTTGGGTTCGTGCAAAACCGTGGTTACAAACTGCAGCTTTTGCGACATACCTTTTGAAAGATCTTCCACCTTTTTGTTCCACCAGCTTTGCATTTCAAGCCTGATAAACCATTCTTTTATTTTTTCCATTGCGTGCCGCCGGTCAAGCCCTTTTAACTGGGCAAGATATAATGCCTGGTCACCGATCTTCATTTTTTTATAGAGACCTCTTTCCTCCGGCATGTAGCCGATCTTAATGATATCATTAAGCGGATCAAATTTTTTACCGTCGAAAATAATTTCGCCTTCATCCGGGAAAAAAATTCCTGTGATCATCCGTATCAGGGTTGTTTTTCCTGCGCCGTTTGGTCCTAACAATCCAAAGATGCTGCCTTTTTGAATAGTAAGACTAACATCATCAACGGCCTTTTGAGTGGCAAAATATTTTTTAATATTTTTTACTTCTAATAATGCCATAATAGAATTTTATCACGTCAAATATAGAAACATTGAAAGCAAAAACGGTTATTAGTGATCAATACTTGTTAATATCATAAACCCATTACACTTATCTTACTATTTTTGGCATATTCAACTTTAAAGACTGAACCTATTTATGAAGACTATAAAAAGAATTATTTTTTTCTGCCTGGTACTTGGGTTGCCGATTTATTCTTTTGGCTGGGGGGTATTGGGGCATCGTATTGTAGGTGATATTGCTGAAAGTTACTTAGCCGCAAAAGCCAAAAAAGCCATACACAAAATTTTAGGAAATGAATCGATAGCGATGGCAAGTAACTGGGCTGATTTTATAAAGTCTGATACTTCGTATCGCTATATTTCCAGTTGGCATTATATTGATTTTGATCCCGGATTATCCAAAGCTCAAATAGAAGATTACCTGGCAAAGGATACTGCAACGGATATATATACGAAAACGAATTTTTTGATCGGTGAATTGAAGAATAAGGAATTGCCGATGGATAAAAAGAAAATGGATCTGAAACTTTTAATTCATTTTGTAGGTGATATACATCAACCTTTTCATGCAGGACATCGGGAAGACCTTGGTGGAAATAAAATAAAAGTGATGTGGTTTAACACTCCCACTAATTTGCATGCCCTTTGGGATGAACAGCTTATCAATTTTCAACAACTTAGTTACACTGAATATACGGATGCTATTAATCACACAACGGCTGGACAAAGACGGGCCTGGCAAAAACAACCGATAAGTGATTGGATCATCGAATCATACCAGTTGAGTGAAAAGTTATATAATGAAATGAAACAGCCTGATCAGAAATTGAGTTATCGTTATAATTATGACCACATCGATCAGTTAAATGAGCAGTTGCTGAAAGCAGGAGTCCGTTTAGCAGGACTATTGAATGAAATATTTGGTTAATCATTGCTTTTTAAAATTGTTGCAATTTTTTTAGCCACTCTCTCGCCATCCATTGCAGCACTTACAATACCACCCGCATAGCCGGCACCTTCGCCGCAGGGATATAAATTCTTTACTTGTGTATGTTGTAAGGTTTCTGCATTTCTTGGAATGCGAACCGGGGATGAGGTTCTTGATTCCGTCGCAACTACAATCGCATCGTTAGTATAATACCCTTTCCCGCCATATCGGGCAGGCATTTTTTTTCCAAATTCTTTGATTGATTGACGAAGATCTTCATAAATAAATCCGGGTAATACTTCTTTTAAGGAAGTACTGTGAACACCTGGCAGGTAGGAGCAGCCCGGTAATGAAGAAGAAATTTTGTTTTCACAAAAATCAATTAATCGCTGAGCCGGAGCTACAAATTTTCCACCTCCTGCCCTGAAAGCCTTTCTCTCAACATATTCCTGGAAATACATCATGCCAAGAGGTGTTTTTAAAATCTTCATGGGTAATTCCATTATTTCCTTAAAATCCTTTAAATCTTTCAAATCATGGTTCTTTACCTGCACTACAATACCGCTATTTGCGTAAGGATTGTTTCTTTTAGAAGGTGACCATCCGTTTACAACTAATTCATCGTTATTGGTAGAAGAAGGAGCGATGATGCCCCCGGGGCACATGCAGAATGAAAACACACCTGTTCCGTGAACCTGTTGTACTAAATTATAAGATGCAGGTGGCAAAAACGGATCGCAGTCATTCACGCTGCAATGATATTGAATGCTGTTGATCAACTCCTGCGGATGTTCTGCACGAACTCCTAACGCAAAGGGCTTTGCTTCAATTTCAATTCCTTTATTAAAGAGCAAATGAAACATATCTCTTGCCGAGTGCCCTGTTGCCAGTATTACGGCATCGCCTTCAAAACTATTTCCGTCTGAAGTCTTTACTCCATATATTTTTTCATTTTTGATAATAAGGTCAGTTACTTTTTTTTCAAACAAGATTTCTCCACCGGATACAAGTATCTGTTGTCGCATCGCAGTAATAATGTGAGGTAGTTTGTTCGTGCCAATATGCGGATGCGATTCATATAAGAGATTTTCATCGGCACCGAAATGAACAAATAAATTCAGGATGCGGTTTACATCTCCACGCTTAGTGCTCCGTGTATATAATTTACCGTCGCTGTATGTGCCGGCACCGCCTTCACCAAAACAATAATTGCTTTCGGGGTTGATTATTCCTTCTTTGTTTAGTAAAGCAAGATCACGACGGCGGGCTCTTATATCTTTCCCTCTTTCTAAAATAACCGGTTTAATTCCTGCTTCAAGTAAATATAAAGCTGCAAATAGACCAGCAGGACCTGCGCCAACTATAATTACCTTACGATTGTCAGTATGTACATCGCGAAAATTAAAAGAGAGTAACTTTCTTTGTTGCCATGGCTCATTTATAAAAGCATGCAGTGAAATATTGATCCAGGGTTGTTTGCCTCTTGCATCAATTGATTTTTTGAGAATGTTATAACCGCTGATATTTGTTGATTCTACTCCTGCGGTTTGTGCAATATAATTTTTTATAATGCTATTATTCAATGCTTCAGAAGGAAGCAGTTTGAAATTGAAAGTTTTTTGCATGGTCAGGTTTTTATCCTGAAAACTCTGTAAAGATGCGAATAAAAAATTTTATTGCTTTTTTCAAAAGATAGGTTGCAAAGTTTCTTTATGATAATTATTTTTTAAGATTTTCATACAATGATTTGAAAATTTGACTATCTTCAAATAAACTGGCAGATTGTTTTTCCCTGTATTTAAAAATCCCTATCCATTCCGAAAATTATAATGGTAAAACTTTAACCGGAGGACCCATTTTAGTTATAAGAAAGTCTTCCGGATTGGTTTTTTATGTCTTGTTTGCTTTTTCAAAAAAAGAAAATGAGATTTGATCTTTTTGAAAAATATCTAATTAAGCTATATGGTTTTTTTTTCTAAAAACAATCAGATAAAAATTTTTTTTTGGAGAAGATTTTATAGATATTCGTCCCCCGTGATTTTTTATCAACGTGTGTGGACAAAAGTTACCGGAAAACTGCTGAATATTCTTTACTCAATATAAACTGCTTACTTACTAATGGAGAAAACTGCCGAAAAAGTTTGGACAAATTGCTTAAAAATAATTAAGGACATCGTTGAATGGCAGCATTACAAAACATGGTTCGAACCTATCCGGCCGGTTTCATTAAAAAATAATGTTTTAGTCATCCAGGTTCCCAGTCAATTCTTCTTCGAATATTTGGAAGAGCATTACGTAAATTTATTGGCCAAGACCTTAAAGCGGGAGATGGGAAAAGAAGCCCGTCTGGAATATCGCATTATGGTTGATAGTGGTAATGCAGGCAACAAGCCGGTGATGATGGATGTGCCCGGACAGGGATACAAAACTCTTTCAAACAACGAAATGGACTTCCCTTTAGTTATTAATAACCCTGTCAAAAATCCTTTTGTCATTCCGGGGCTAAAGAAAATGCAGATTGATCCGCAGTTAAATCCTATCTATACATTTGAAGCTTTTATTGAAGGAGATTGTAACCGGGTAGCCCGGCGTGCAGGTAAAACAGTTGCAGAAAAACCGGGAGCTAATTCCTTTAATCCATTAGTTATATATGGCGGTGTGGGTTTGGGCAAAACACATCTCGCCCAGGCAATCGGAAATGATATAAAAAGAAATCATTCAAACAGGGTTGTGCTCTACGTGAGCTCTGAAAAGTTTATTAACCAGTTCATGGATCACAGCCGTAATAATGCAATTAATGATTTCATCCATTTCTATCAACTGATCGATGTACTGATCATTGACGATGTACAGTTTTTCAATAAAGCAGAAAAATCACAGGATGCGTTGTTTGCCATATTCAATCATTTGCACCAGTCGGGAAAACAATTAGTACTCACCTCCGATAAATCACCAAAAGACCTGGAAGGTGTGCAGGAACGCTTGTTAAGCCGCTTCCGCTGGGGCTTAAGTGCCGATCTCCAGATTCCCGATTATGAAACAAGAATTGAAATACTGGAAAGAAAAATGAAGAATGACGGATTGGAAATGCCAAAAGAAGTGGTAAAATATATTGCTTATAATATCAATAGTAATGTACGTGAGCTGGAGGGAGCTTTGATCTCTTTGTTGGCACAATCTTCGCTCAACAGGAGAGAGATAGATTTAGACTTAGCAAAGAAAGTGTTGCGGAATTTTGTAAAATCCTCAAGCAAAGAGATCACTATTGAAACCATTCAGCGAATGGTGTGTGATTATTTTGATGTGCCTTATGACAAATTGCTTCAAAAGACACGTAAAAGGGAAATAGTCCAGGCACGCCAGATCACGATGTATCTGGCAAAAGCATTTACAAAAAATTCTTTAAAAACAATTGGTGAGCATTTCGGTGGTCGTGATCATACCACTGTTATTCATTCCTGCCAGACCGTGAAAGATTTAATGGATACAGATACAGTATTCAGAGAAAATGTGCTGGAGCTGCAGCAAAAAGTGCAATTAGCGGCGATGTAAAAAACTTTGTTTTAAAATATTATCTACCCACTTTTTTAGTGGGTTTTATTTTATTCAGCAATAAAAAAGAGCCTGTAAAATTGTTTACAGGCTCTTGTCGGGAGGACAGGATTCGAACCTGCGACCCCGTGGTCCCAAACCACGTATTCTACCGGGCTGAACTACCTCCCGAACTATCTTCTAAAAACCTCTTTGTTCTCTTTCTTGCGACCCTGGCGCCAAGGCCGCCATATTCTACCGGACTGAACTACTTTCCGAATTTTGAAAGGACGGCAAAGATAGATGCATTCAGCTAAATATCCGAGTCAATAACAGAAAAAATAATTTAATGAATAAAAAGAATTCTTGTAAAAGATAAAACAAACAAACAAAAACCCGTTACATACAGTAACGGGTTATAAACCATACACACACCTATAAAAGGACTGTTAATGAGAACCTGAAACAGTTTCGGTTTCGGTAGTCTCGGTCTTATCAAGATTCTTTTTCAGAATATCAATATATTTCTTCACACTATCATTGTCCGGGTCAAGAGAAAGCAGTTTTTCAAAATAATCTATCGCTACCTGGTAATCTTTATCATGATTAGCCTCATACGCAGCCAGGTAGCCGTACGCTTCAATAAGATGTTTGCGATTGGTGGCGTTGGTTGTGTCTTTTCCGGCTATCTCAACTACTTTTGTATAATGTGGTACTGCAAGACCTTCTTCCATAGAAGTATCGATAGCAGCGCAGCTCCGGGCTCTCCAGTAATAACCAAAATCCTGGTCAGGATATTTGTCCGCATATCTTGCAAAAACTGAATCAGCATTTTGATAGTCTTTATTTAAATAATTAGCAATTCCCCAGTTGAACAGATCAACATTTGTAGCATAGGAATTCAGCATGCAATATTTTTCCAGCCATTTAGCCTCGTCTCCATAGTTTTTTTCCAGCTTGAAAATATCCGCTAATTTTTTATAGTAGTTTACAAGGTCTGTCGAGTCATTATCCATGGACACTGCTTTTTCATAGAATAATGCAGCAGAATCAGTTTCTTTTTTTGCAGCATAAAGATCGGCCATAGTGCTGAAGTCTTTCACTATTTCAATACTGTCGGGAGCTACAGCGAAATACCTGGTCATATAATTAAACGCATCAGAAACATCCCCGTTTTCTTTGTAGCTATAGGCTATTAATTTGTAAAGCCTGGGAGGAGTATTTTTATTATCTTTTTTCAGAAGCTCTTTTGCATTTTTAATAGCATCATTATATTGTCCTGTCAGATAAAGCAGATCGGTATAATCGTAATCATTTTGGATTTTATGATCAGTGTTGGCAATGTATTTCTTTAAATGATCCATGGCTGTATTTACATTTTTAAAATAGTAATGAAAATACAACTGGTAATGAGCGGGGGCATAGTTTGGATCAACAGCAACAGCCTGGTTAAAAAACTTAAGATACATGTCAGGATTTTTCTGGGTTACAAAAATCATCCCTGTCTCATACGCTGCCTCAGCAGAATGATTGTCTTCTTTTAAAGCCTGCTGATAGGCCTGGTATGCCTCAGAACCATTTTTTAGTTTGCGGTAAGCATTCCCAAGTTCAGTGTATAATTCTGCATTATGTTTATCTCTTTTAATTGCTTTGTTTAAATAATTTATTGCTTCAGTTGCATTACCTGCATCCGCATCGATATCCGCTTTAGCTACCGCCAGTAATATATCCGGGTCCTTTTGTTTTGTTTTTTCCAGCGCTGCATCAAAATATTGTTTTGCCTTATCGGGAAAGTTTTGTTGCAGCAAGACACTTCCCATAGCTACATTATAAAATGGCTCATCCTTTACATCCTGTGGCGCCAACTGCAAACTATCTGATATTTTCTTTATCTGCTTTTGATTGAGATATGCATCAGCAAGCAAATACCAGCCTTCCGCATTAGAAGGATCATTTTTTAAAACCTGGTGTAAAAGGCTTTCTGCGCTTTTGTACCTTTCATGGTATAAAAATTTCCTGGCATCATCCAGTTTCTGTGCAAAAACGGCAATGCCTGAAATTAAGAAAGGAATAATTAGAATTTTTTTCATACGTCCATTTATAGTTTAAAAATTAAAGACTAAGGTTGTACAGTTAGAATTTGCAATCTTGAATCAGGTAATAGCACATCACTGATATGTTTACCTGAAAATGATGTTAATCTTGTTTCTTTTTCCGGATCAACGAGTAACATATCTGCCTTAATTTGCTGTGCATATTTTAAAGTAGATCTGGCTATGTTGTCTCCTTTAAGAACTTCATGTCCAAGCGGGCAATGGGCTAATTCCTTTAAAGATTTATAAGTATCCACCAAAGCAAATGAGGCATATTCGTTTGTTCCAGGATTTTTTTGCAAAAAGGTTACCAGGTGAATGCTGATCCTGAATTTTTTTCTTAAGGCTAATAATAATTCAATTTTCCTTCTTGGAACAGACGAGCCGATCGGTACGACTATTGATTTTACCTTATTAGATATTGAACCGGGTTTTACCATTAGAACCGGGAAGCCTGTATCTTTTGCTATGCGACCAGGCGAAACAGTATTTAAAAAAGGGAATGTAGTGTGATGAGAATTTTTTCCTACAATGATAATGTCAGGATTGGATTGTTTAGCTTTTTTTATAACTGCCTTTTCAATACTGGCCGCTTTTTTTGATTCGCTGGTTACTTTAATGAATGGAGATGTATTCTTTATAAGAAGTTCCCATTCAGTAAATTTTTTATTTAAGGTGTAATGGCTGGGTGTGCCCTGTAAGGAATTTCTAAAAAAGCGGCCCTGGTATGAAGAGAACCATGGGGGTAATATTTTTTGTACATGAAACAAATGAATAACGGATTTTTCCGGTTCAATGATCTCAAGGCTTTTTTTAACCGCAACTTCGGTATTGATAGAAAAATCAACCGGTATCAATATGTTTTTAAAAATTGCGGCCATAGTTATCCTTCTTTTCACCAATATAGCAGTGATTAGTTAATGGAGAATTAGAGGAATATTAAAATTTGATTAGAGTATATTCGGGGTAGTTTTAAGGATAAAATTTCTACCAAATACTTAAATATTTAATGGAAGAAAGGAAAATTTTAATAGTAGAGGACGAACGTAAAATTGCGGATACTCTTAAGTTTGGCCTGGTGGAAAAAGGATATTTTGTCGAGGTAGCTTACGACGGAACCATCGGGTATCGTTTATTTCAATCACATAAATATAATTTGGTTATTCTGGATATCAATCTTCCGGGTATCAATGGATTTGATCTTTGCAGGCATATAAGAGCTGCTGATTCTCATATTCCTGTTATTATGCTTACTTCTTTGCTAACCATTGACGACAAGATAGAAGGATATGATGCCGGGGCTGATGATTATATTGTCAAGCCTTTTGAATTTAAAGAGCTCTTATTAAAAATAAGGGCAGTTTTGAAAAGAACAATGACCCAGCAATTGCCAACCGGCAATATTCTAAAGGCCGATGATCTTGAGATGAATCTTGACAGTAAAGAGGTAAAAAGGGGAGACAGCAAGATCAGCCTGACTGCCAAAGAATTTCAGTTGCTGGAATATTTACTTCGAAATAAGAATAGAGTTGTTTCAAGATCGGATATTGCTTTAAATGTCTGGGATATCGATTTTGATACAAATACCAATGTAATCGATGTTTACATTAATTATTTGCGAAACAAAGTAGACAAGCCTTTTGAGCATAAATTGATACAGACTCATGTGGGCATGGGTTATATTCTTAAAGAAAATTAATAGGATGCCTGTTCGTTTACGCATTACTTTTTTATTTGTACTTCTTGTATTTATTATACTGGGTATCGTATGCGGATCGATTTATTATTTTTCTCATACTGAGAGACTGAATACAATCAAAAAGCGATTGACCAACCGGGCCATCACCACAGGGCGTTTATTCAGTAAAAAAGAAATCTTTGACCGGCAAACCCTCCGGCAAATTGATTCGCTGACGACTGTATCGTTAAAAGAAAAGGTAGTGCAGGTATATGATTCTAATAACAGGAAAATATATACCTACAGTGATCTGGCAGGCGATAGCCTGCATGTTGATCTTAAAATTCTCCAGGACGTAAGAAAAAAACAAACTCATTATTTTAAAAGCAGAAATAAAGAAGCAATGGCCTATCACTATTCCGGGAAAGATTTTGATATGGTAATTATCTCAGCAGCCAATGATGAAGATGGAAAGGACAATCTTTTGCATTTACGGAATATACTAATGTTGAGTTTTTTTTGGGGCATTATTGTTACTTTATTAGTAGGGTATCTTTTTTCAGGAAAATTATTATCGCCGGTAAAAAAGATCACGGCCGATGTGTCAGAAATATCCATGCAAAATTTGACCCGCCGTGTATCAACCGGCAATGTAAAGGATGAATGGTTCTACCTGGCAAGTACTTTTAATCAACTTCTTGACCAATTGCAGGAAGGCTTTGAATTACAGCGCCGTTTTATTGCGAATGCATCTCATGAATTATCTACACCTCTTACATCTATTTCAAGCCAACTGGAAGTAACGCTTGAAAATGACAGGAGTCCCGAAGAATACCGTCAGGTTATTCGATCTGTGTACCATGATGTACATCATATGGGAAAGCTTACACAAACGCTGCTTGAATTTGCACGGGCATCTGGAAATAAAGGAGGTCTTGAAATTAATTTGATCAGGATTGATGAGATCATTTTACGTCTGCCATCTGAAGTCGCTAAAATCAATGAGGAGTATTCTGTGGTTTTGAGTTTTGGTGAATTGCCGGAAAATGAGGAGAAGCTTTTGGTTTTTGGAAACGAAACATTGCTTTTAACGGCTATTAAAAATATTGTGCTGAATGCCTGCAAATATTCGTCAAACACGCAGGCCGTTATTTTTTTAAAAGCAGAAGAAAAAAACAATGTTATTTCTATCGATGATAAAGGTGTGGGAATACCTCCGGAGGACATTGAAAGTATTTTTCAACCGTTTTACCGTGTTCAGGATTATAGAACGGAAGGGGGTTTTGGGCTAGGATTGTCCATGGCACAACGGATCATTAAATTGCATAAAGGAACGATTTCTGTAAAATCTATTGTAGGTAAGGGTACTACTTTTACAATTGTTCTTCCATCTGCCACCAATGTAACTGCATTTTAGGGTCAGATAAATTTTCCTGTCATCTTATTTTTATATAACAAATATTACCTTCACGAAACCAGCTTATCGTATTTCCAAAATACCCTTAATAAAGCTTTTCATAATTTTATTCGTAATGAATCTGGACTTTTATACCATATTTACCATTTTAATTGTCTTAACAGCAGCTTTCAGCTATATCAGTTACCGGTTTACAAAACTTCCTCCTACAATTGGTATTATGATCATTTCCCTGTTAACCTCCCTGGGAATGGTGATTATTGGTTCATATTACCCTACACTATTAAAGCATTCATCCGAAGTTGTAAAATCAATAGATTTTGAAAATGTTTTAATGCGCATCATGCTTAGCTTCCTGTTATTTGCAGGGGCTCTTCATGTTGATATGCACAAATTGAAAAAGGAATTTATTCCTATTGTTTCTTTTTCAACGATTGGTGTTTTGATTTCAACCGCATGTATAGGAATAATAATGTACTTTGTATTCGGGATATTTTCTTATAAAATTCCTTTTATTTATTGTTTATTGTTCGGTGCTTTAATATCTCCTACGGATCCCATTGCTGTACTTGGTATTTTGCGAAAAGCCCACATTCCCTCATCTCTTGAAATAAAAGTAACCGGTGAATCCTTGTTTAATGATGGTGTTGGAGTTGTAGTATTTACAAGCATATTTGAAATTGCGAGGCTGGGAGCAGAGAATGTACCTTTTTCGCAGATTTCGTGGTTGTTCTTAAAAGAAGCAGGAGGTGGCGTGATTTGGGGAATTATGATTGGTTACGCAGGTTTTTATTTATTACGGTCTATTGATCATTACCAGGTAGAAGTTTTAATTACACTGGCAATGGTAATGGGGGGGTATTTACTGGCATCCATTATTCACATATCGGGTCCGCTTGCCATGGTGGTGGCAGGCATTATTATAGGTAATAAGGGAATGGAGAAAGCAATGTCGGATACAACAAGAGACTACCTTAAAAAATTCTGGGAACTTATTGATGAGATTTTAAACGCTGTTCTTTTTATTTTGATAGGTTTTGAAATGCTCGTTGTATCTATGAAAGGCATTTTATGGGTCAGCTTTATTGCTATACCTGTTATTTTATTTGCAAGATGGGTGGCGGTTTCCATTCCTATTTTTGTTTTATCATTCAAAAGAGCATTTGAAAAAAACTCTATAGCTATACTCACCTGGGGAGGATTAAGAGGCGGAATATCTGTAGCGCTGGCTTTATCCTTACCCAATCATATGCATCGTGAGGAGTTTTTATCCATTACTTATATGGTCGTGATTTTTTCCATAATTGTACAGGGATTGACCATAGGAAAAGTAGCCAGGAAATTGGTGAAATCATAAACATGCCTTGTGAAAGAAATTATTGACGCCATAAAAAAATTTCTAAGCAATCGCTTCAACTTAAATGAAGATAAAGCGGATGAAACTACTATTGTAGAAAGCATCAATCGTGATGTTGAATTCAAAGGGTCGAATTTATGGGCTTTGATCTTTGCCATATTCATTGCATCTGTGGGTCTTAATGTCAATTCCACTGCTGTTATTATAGGAGCTATGCTGGTATCACCATTGATGGGGCCTATAATGGGGATCGGCCTTGGAATAGGAATTATAGATTTAGATCTTGTAAAAAAAGGTGTTAAGAATTTGTTGATAGCAGCTGTTATCAGTGTAGCCACTTCAGCATTTTATTTTTTCATAACTCCTTTGCATGAAGCAAGATCTGAGTTACTTGCCCGTACCACACCTTCTATATGGGATGTATTGATAGCTTTTTTTGGCGGCCTTGCAGGTATTGTAGCCGGTACAAGAAAACATGGGAGCAATGTAATTCCGGGTGTTGCTATTGCAACCGCATTGATGCCTCCACTTTGTACGGCAGGCTTTGGGCTTGCTACAGGTCATATGCTGTATTTCTTTGGTGCTATTTATCTTTTTTTTATTAATAGCCTTTTTATATGTATTGCAACATATATCATAGTCCGGTATTTGAAATTTCATAAAAAAATATTCCAGGATGAAAAAGTTCAAAAGAAAGTATCCCGGTACATTATAATTATCATGACGGTTACCATTCTTCCCAGCATTTACCTTGCTTACAGGATCGTAAATAAAAGTTTTTTTGAAACAAATGCCAGGCAGTTTGTTCAAAAAGAATTTGCATTTAAACAAACGCAGGTAGTTAATCAAATATATAATTATGATCCTCCGAAAAGTTCAATTGATCTGTTGCTAATAGGAGAAGATCTCTCACAAGCTGAAATTGATTCCCTGAAACAAAGGATGAAAAAATATAAATTATATCATACCAACCTGGTAATACGGCAAGGATTAAATGCCAAACAGGAAATAGACTTCAGCCAGATAAAAGCAAGCATTCTTGAGGATGTATTTAAAAAGCAAAAAGAGCAGGATACCATTAAGCCTAAGCCATTGTCAAAATTGGAAAAACCTATACCCGATATTAAAGACGAGCTCCGTTCCCTGTATCCCGATCTGAAGGAATATAGTTTAACAAATGCAGTTATTACAAATATTGATTCAACAAGACGGGATACGATCACGATCTTTGTAGGAAAATTCTCAAAACGATTTCCTGAAAAGGAAAGAGAGAAACTTAGCAGTTGGATCACAAATCGTATAAAGACAGATTCGTTGAAACTAATTATAGAGTAAATTTTGCAAATAAATCATGAATATTATTCATAAACTTGAAATAGAAAAATTATCGGTTGAAGACTATCAGCAATTACTGGGTGCTATGAAAGCATCCTATCCAAATTGGCAAGGTAGTTATTGGAGTCTTGAGGGAATTAGTCAGTTGATTGACAGATTTCCTGACGGTCAAATAGTAGTAAAAGTAAATGGTAAAGTCGTAGGCTGCGCTCTTTCGATCATTGTGGAGTATGCCCGTTATGAGGATGAGCATACTTATAAACAGATCACAGGTAATTATACTTTTAGCACTCATGATCCGCACGGCGATGTATTATATGGGATAGAGGTTTTTATTCATCCTGATTTCCGCGGTTTGAGGTTAGGAAGGAGATTATATGATGCCAGGAAGGAACTGTGTGAACGACTAAATTTGAAAGCCATTGTTTTTGGAGGACGACTTCCTAATTATCATAAATATGCTGATAAGCTTAGCCCGAAAGAATATATCCAAAAAGTAAAAAACAAAGAGATATATGACCCGGTTCTTACATTCCAGCTTTCGAATGATTTTCATGTAAAAAAAGTTCTTAAAGAATATATGCCGGACGACGTTCAAAGCAGGGAATTTGCGACCCTGCTTGAATGGGATAACGTATATTACTCTACACCATCGCGAAAATCATTTACACCTACAAGCTATGTACGGCTTGGACTCATTCAATGGCAAATGCGACTGTATAATGATCTCGAAGAGCTTTTTTCACAAGTTGAATATTTCATTGATGCGGTAGCTGCTTATAAAAGTGATTTTGCTTTGTTGCCTGAATTGTTCAATGGACCTTTGATGGCAAAGTATAATGACCTCAACAGTGCTGATGCTATGCGAAGAATTGCAGAGTATACACCTGAAATAAAAAGCCGTTTTCAAAAAATGGCTATTCAATACAATGTCAATATCATCACAGGAAGTTTGCCAAGCATCGAAAATGGAATGCTAAACAATATTGGTTATCTCTGCCACAGAAACGGGAAAGTGGATTATTATGAAAAAATTCATATCACACCTGATGAATCGGCTCAATGGGGTATTCGCGGAGGTAACAGATTAAAAGTGTATGACACCGATGCCGGGAAGATTGGCATCCTGATCTGTTACGATGTAGAATTTCCTGAGCTTTCACGTTTGTTGGCAGACCAGGGAATGCAAATTCTTTTTGTGCCTTTTTTAACCGACACCCAAAATGCGTATATGAGAGTTCGTTGTTGTGCACAGGCAAGAGCAATAGAAAATGAATGTTACGTGGCTATTAGTGGAAGTGTTGGCAATCTTCCTAAAGTCGAGAATATGGATATCCAGTATTCTCAGGCATCTGTGTTTACTCCATGTGATTTTGCTTTTCCTCATGATGGAGTGAAAAGTGAAGTCACTCCAAATACAGAAATGATATTGATCTCTGATGTTGATCTTTCACTGCTTGATGAATTGCATTCGTATGGAAGTGTTCGCAATTTGAAAGACAGGCGTAAAGATATTTATGAAATTCGTCTTCTTAAGAATTAATGATCTTGCTGTTTTTTAGTTTATTCTTATTTTTTGGGTAACCTTCTTTATACTTAGAATTAAGTTAGAAAAGAATTTTATCCGGATTAACTTTCTCAATCGGTTAATTTTGCATTTTTGCTGTAAGGTTTGTTAATAAGTTTTAAATGATGTCACATGAACTCATTTTGGAATAATATTCTTTGGGGTAATTCAATAAAAGACTGGGCGATTGCAATGGGAATAATTGTTGGTTCGTTCATTATTCTTCGAATCGTTAAGGCGATCGTTGTTATTCAGCTAAAAAAATGGGCGAAGAAAACGGAGACCACCATTGATGATTTTTTGGTGCTGGCCATTGAAAAATACGGATTGCCTTTTTTTTATTTGCTGTCAATTTATTTTGGGTTGTCTTATCTTTCTTTCAACACAAAAACTGAGCAGGTAATCAAAATAGCCATGCTTGCCGCCGGAACTTTTTTTATTATCCAGTTAATTACTTCTCTTATCAGTTATTTGGTTACGAGTTACATTGGCAAACAGCAGGATGCTGACGTAAAACGAAAACAGGCCCGCGGGATTATCATTATCGTCAACGTGATTGTATGGATCGTAGGTATTATTTTTCTCATTGATAATTTAGGGTATGACATCACTACTCTGGTTGCCGGTCTGGGAATCGGTGGTATTGCCATTGCATTGGCAGCCCAGGTTGTTCTTAAAGATCTTTTCAGCTACTTCGTTATATTTTTTGATAAACCTTTTGAGATAGGCGATTTTATTATTGTTGGTGATAAGATGGGATCCGTAGAATACATCGGCATTAAAACAACAAGAATAAGGGCATTGGGAGGAGAACAACTCGTGATGTCGAATACTGACCTAACTGACTCGAGAGTGCAGAATTATAAGAGAATGGAGCAGAGAAGGATCGTCTTTTCAGTAGGGGTTACTTATGAGACACCATTCGAAAAGCTGAAAAAAATACCCGGTATAGTGAAAGATATAATACAGTCCCAGGATTTGACAAGGTTTGACCGGGGACATTTTTCTGCGTTTGCTGATTTCAGTCTCAATTTTGAATTTGTCTATTATGTGCTAAGTGCAGACTATAATGTTTACATGGATAAACAGCAGGCCATTAACCTGGCTATCTTTGAATCTTTCGAAAAAGAAGAGATTGAGTTTGCTTATCCCACTCAGAAAATCTATGTGGACAACGCCGGGGCCAAGCCACCTGAAAAAACACCGGTCGAAAATTCAAACAGTTAAACTTTATCCAGTTTGCCATACATTTCCTGTATATGACTCATCGTGTCCAACAATGAAATTATCATATGTGGTGTATGGAGATTATATTTTGCAAAAGAGGCATCACTTCCTATTTTAAATGTAAACGCCTTTTTATTGTCTGCTAAAACGCGGAAAAGATCTTCATCGGTCAGATCATCGCCGGCTGCAAGAATAAAATCATACTCTTTTTGTGAAAGGATATTTTTTACCGCTTTACCTTTATCAATACCCCTGTTTCTTACTTCTACAATTTTATTTCCGCTGATTACCTGCAGGCCGAGATTGTGTGTAAACTGATTTAGTTCAGTGATCAGTTCAAATGCCCTTAGTTTTCCCTGCTCACCATTTGCATTCCGGTAATGCCATACCATTGAGAATTCTTTTTCTTCGACCATGGAGTTAGCGCATCGTTTTACATATGCTTCCATAATTCTCTTTACAGTAAGTTTCCATTCCTGGTTATCGGTAACATAATTATGCCAGCCGGAATTTGTACGTTTAATTGAGGCGCCATGCTCTGAAATAATGTTCACATTTAACTTTCCAAACCAGTTTTCCAGTGTGCGACTATCTCTTCCGCTGATAATATAAATTTCATTTTGCTGAACAAAAGAAAGAGTTTCCAGTAATTCAAGTAAATCAGGTCCTGGAATTGCATCTTCCGGTAAAGATGAATGGGGAATCAGTGTGCCATCGTAATCGAGAAGAAACAACCTGTTTTCTGCTTTACTGTATTCATCAAACATCATCAGTTTTGTGATATCATCCAGGAATTTTATTTGAAAATCCTGTTGCTTCTTTTTTATATTTTTTAGTTGAGTAAGAAAATCTTCTGCCCATGCATTCACGTCATATTGTTTAATTCTTGTTTGCATCAGTTCTATTCGCCTGTGCTGTTCTTCTTTGCTCATTTCAAATGCATTCCTGATTTTTTCAGACATTTCCTTTGTATCATTCGGATTTATGATTAGCGCCTCTGTAAGTTCCCTGGCTGCTCCTGCCATTTCGCTAAGTACCAGCACACCCTCCATATCTTTTCTGCTTGCAATGAATTCTTTTGCCACAAGGTTCATCCCGTCTCTCATAGGAGTGATCATCGCTACATCGCAGCTTGTGTACAAAGCCATCATTTCTTCAAAACTTAAAGTGGTGTATTGGTAAATAACGGGCTGCCAGTGAACGTTGCCTATTTTACTGTTTATATTACTAATGCTTTCGTCAATCAATTTTTTTCTTTCTGCATATTTTGAAATTGTATCTCTTGAAGGCACAACTACAAGAATAAAAACTACTTTTTCATGGTAGTCTGGATTATGCAAAAGGAAATATTCGTAAGCTCTCAGGCGGTTGCTTACTCCTTTAGTATAATCCAGTCGGTCAACTGAAAAAATGATCTTCTTACCATTGAACTTTTGCCTGATGTTTATGCGCTCGGTTCGGATCGCCGGATCATCATAACCATTGTTGAAGCGGTCATAATCGATGCTGATAGGAAATATGTCTGCTTTTATTAACCTGTCATCAAACCTTATGACATTTATTTCATGATCAAGTCCAAGAATCATTCTTGCGCACTCAAGAAAGTGAGCTGTATAGTCCATCGTGTGAAATCCTATAAGATCTGCTCCAAGCATTCCACGCATAATTCTTTCCTGCCATTTTTTTGGCATTAGTCTTATGATTTCATACGATGGGAATGGAATATGAAGAAAAAATCCAATCGTTACACCGGGAACTTCTTTCCTGATCATTTCTGACAAGGGTAATAAATGATAATCGTGGATCCAGATAAAATCATTTGGGCGAATATCTTTTATTAGCACACTTAAAAATGCTGAATTAGCCTCTATATAACTGTCAAAATCTTTGAGATCAAATTCCGCGTACGAAGGGAAGTAGTGAAATAAAGGCCATAAAACTGCATTGGAAAAGCCATTGTAATACCTGTCATAAATTGATTTATTCATAAATACAGGCAGATAATCAAATTCTGCTGCAGGGATGGAAGATTCAATCTTTGACCACACTTGTGCACTGCAGCCCGGAACTCCGACCCATGAAATTTTTGAAAATTTAGTGTCGTCCGTCGCATTGTTTTTTATAAATGAAGTAATAGCTGTTACAAGTCCTCCAGCCGATGGGTTGACTAATAACTCTCCATTTCGGGCTTCTATATTTACAGGTAAGCGATTAGAAATAATGAATAGTCTTTTTTCTTGCATAGTAATTAGAGTTTAAAAAAGGTTGTCTAAAAAATATACCCCTTTCTTCCAAAGGGCTAATTAAAACAGGATTAAAATTGTATTAAAACTTTAAGCGAAAGAAAAGGTTAAAAAACACAATCTCAGGCTTCTTTTTCTACCAGCAATGGCTTTTCTTCCTCATGCTGAATGTCATGAGCATAATCAACACTCAAATGATCATATAATGAATGCTTGTCAATAACAAGAGAAACAATGCTTGCAAACATACCTGCCAGCATTAAATGGAAAATTAAATTATGGCGATCGGTCATTTCCAAAACCAGAATTGCAGAAGTAAATGGAGAGCGGGTGACTCCTGTAAGAAAACCAACCATTCCTGCAAGAATAACAACATTAGTATTAGATGCTGATAAATGCATCCAGCCTGACAGCACAGAACCAATACCGGCACCGGCACTTAAAGAGGGTGCAAACACACCTCCTGATGCGCCCGTAGTGAAACATAGTATAGGTCCAATAGAACGAAAACCCGCGGAATACCAGGGAATATATTTATCATTGGTAAATAATGTCTTTGTCATCAAAGATTTCCCGGAACCTAATATTGTTTCATCTAAAAAATATGCGATAAGAGCAATGATCAATGCGCAGCCAATGACATAGAATAAATGTTGTTGCCGTGTTTTGAAACTGCTTTTCCATCTTAACAAATTTAAAATGGCTTTTGCTGCAGCACTTCCGGCCAGGCCCGAAATTACTGCTGCAAGAGCTACAGCAAAAAATATATAAGACGAGATATGAGACACATTCGGATAGCCGAGATATAAATAAGGACCAAGTAAACCCTGCGCAGTGAGACCTGAAATGATGACGGCAGTAAAGATTGCCGTTTTAAAATAATTGATATGGGTTTTGGTTAATTCTTCAACTGCAAAAACAATTCCCCCAAGAGGTGTATTAAATGCAGCCGCAAGACCTGCAGCAGCACCGGTCATGATCATATTTTTTTTAGAGATCTTCGGCCACCATTTGGGAAGCCATGAATGTATCTTACGAAAAATTGATCCCGCAATTTGTATGGTAGGGCCTTCTCTTCCAATTACACCTCCACCAAAAACCATAATAAGACTTGAAAAAATTTTTACAAGAATAATACGGATGCTGAGTAGTTTATTAACCTTATTAAGATATTTTGGCGTGGCAAGTTCTATGGCTGCCATTACCTGTGGAATGCCACTCCCTCTGGAATAGGGAGCAAACCTGACCACGACCCACCATGACAATACAAAACAAACGGGTGTAATAATAAATAACCACCATAAGTGGTGAAGGACTATATAAGATGTTCCCCTCTCTGCATAGGCGAAAAGCCGGGTATATAACACTGCCAATAATCCTGTAAGAAGTGAAGCAACCCAAAAGGGAACGGCCTGCAGCAGGTTATTTTTAAGTTGCTCATTTCTAATCCTGTCAAATATCTTCTTAGTCGCTAATCTAGAATTCTTTACAAAATTCATTAAATCTGAATTTAATCTATTCCTTTTCTTATTTTGTTCTTCTGTTTTTTTCAAAATTCAATTATATAAAGGGAAAAATTTACCCTCTAATGAAATTTTAATTTTATTCTAATTTTACTCAAACAGTGCTGAGCTAGATTGAATAACAATAAATGGTTAAAGAAATTAAACCATGTGACGGTTGTAAATGTAAATAATTAATGCGGGGTAACAGTGATTCCATAACTAAAATCTATACACATGAATTCTGAAACGGAGCTCTTAAAACAAAAATTATTAGAACTGACAAAAGAACTTCTTGACGGAACTAAAATGAAAAGGCCTATGCATGAACTTGAGGAAATTCGTCAAAAAATAGCTGATATTTCCTTAACCCTGAGTACAGATGACCGAAAGATTCATGATATTTATTAAAATATCATTCTTTTAATGCAAAAATTAAAAATAAGTTTCTTCAGCAAAGGACAAACTTTTACGATTTTATATTGCAGGAAGTATTCACATCTTACTTACCTCTATTTATAATTCAAGGAAACATATCATGATCGTTTCTTTGATAAGAATTTCTGAAGATAGATATTTTATTAAAAAAATGAGTTTCCTGATTTATTCTTACAATGTTATTTCGATTCGTATACTAATACTGCGAAACTATCGGGGATCATTTCCTTTGTACCTGGTTTAAAAGTCGGAGAAACCCCTTCATTGTTTATTCCTAAACAAAGATTTTCTAAAAAGATTCTGGTGTCTATTCAAAGAGTCACTTAGGAAAGAAATGCTTAAGAGAAAAGTTTCAATTCTGTGAATGCAATGCAATCCGGTTTCCTTCTGTATCAGTAAAAATTGCCATATAACCTATTTCGGGAGTAATATGTGTTTTTGGCATTTGTATTGCTCTTCCCATCGGCTCAATTTTTCCCAGGATGGAATCCAATGAAGGATTTGCATTCAGATAAATTAATGCTCTTTCCTTAGAGGGTCTATGATCTTCGCCCTGCACCAATGCTCCAGAAGCTTTTCCACTACCGGCCTCCTAAGGAAAAAAAGCCATTCGCATTCCCATCATCTCACTCTCGTTCATGTGCATACTAAAAATTACCTGGTAGAAATATTTAGCTCTGTGCGTATCGGTTACAGGAATTTCGAACCAATTAAGACTATTTGTTGTAGCATCCATAAAAATATTTTTGAAGCAAGTTAGGTTTAATAGAAAGTAGGATGCAGGTTTTGGATTGAATTAACAGAAACTTTAAGTAGACCGTCTCTTCAAAATCTTTTTCTAAACTTAATTTTTTATTCATTCACAGGTAACAATTCTTATCTATCTCTGCAGCTGTAAAAGAATTCCTGCCTATGATAGATCTTATAGAAAATATAGAAATTGTACCCGAAAAAGAATTAAAACAGGAAAATCATCTCCTTGTAGAAAAAATTTATCTCGCACCTGTTATTAATATCTCAAAAAAGAACATAGAGAACAAAAAACGGAAAACTGAAGAAAGAAAAATCCCACTTTGTAAATGGACTATGCCACCACAACCGCAAGGCTATATGAAATTCCGTAAACACGATCTTCTTTGAATTGCATTCTGGAATTGAAATCGAACTCGGTCATACCCGCAGGCGTGAATTACCCCCTGCACAACGGAGGATCAGTAATGAACTGATTCGGGAAAAGGAATAGGAAGTTGACGTTGAAGAAACACGATAAAAAAATTAAATAACCTTTTCCACTTTTGCAGAGATATAGCTGCAGTGCTAAAGAAAATTATTTTTTCAATGAATCTACGTTCTTTTGGCTGCTTCACACTGCAAAAAAATTCATTTCATCTTCTCGTCAATTTCAATATCTCCTTCTTCATCGCGTGGTTTCCGGTAATCATTTTCGAGTTTACTTACCAAATTTTTTTTGTCTTTGCGATTGCGTATCACAAGTAAAATGATAAGAATGGCAGCTGCAATACTTATAGGAATTATCAGTGCCCAGTTCATAGTTTGAAAATTAATTGTGAATCAATTTAGAAATAATTTTTTCTTCCTTATATTAAGTTTTTGTTTTAAAAATATTGATCCGGGAGGATGCCTCCCTAACAAGTTGCCTGGTTGTCGGAATGATCAACTCACCATTTTCATTGGTCCAGCCAAGGAGGGTTTTTGAAGAACTTGATCTATAAAGGCCATAACAAATAGTAAACGTCTATGAATGATTTTTTTGAATAAGAAATCAGATTGATTGTGATTGAAGGTGTAAATCGTTTATTATGCATGGCATTCCTTATAGATACCAGCTTCGTCAAAAGATGTCAGGATTTTTAGTTGCTGTAGCACATCTGAGGCATATTCATTCTTTACAAAGAGTTCGAGGATGTAAGCAAAGTTGCAGTTTTCATAGTAAGCTTCGTAAATATTCAGCTTGCCATGCACCGAGAATTGCCTGAAACCATCCAGGTCTGAGTACGGATCCACAACAAAAATCATGATCTTGCTTTCGTCTGTTCCTGTTTCATTAAGACATTCAAGTTGCAGGGCTGAATAACCCCCGGCAAACCTTTTTCTTATTTCCGCTACCGGAGTCTTTGACACTGTTCTTTCTTTGTTAAAAACAAATTGAAATTCACCTGAAGAGCACTTATGCTGTGAGATATATTTGAACTTCCCGTTTTTCAGAACATGTTGTTGCAAGGTTACCTTCACACCATCATCTAATGATTGTTTATACTGTTCCCACCGCACAAAGAATGCTTCAACGTCGAGGGTCGTTTCAAAAACGACAAACTGCACAATTGTTTGTTCTTTCATTGTTCGAACGTTTATTATTTCTCCAAATAACCTTACAGCAAATTAGAATGACGAATCGAAAATATCTGAGAAGCGTGCAGGATAAAACCAAGTGTATAAGACGAAAAGTTGGGATTGCTATAATGCTGCAGAACTCAAATTTCTTTTATGAAGATAACTCTAAAACACAGTTTAATTTTTTTTATTTCTTAGGAATTACAGTTTTACAGACAAATTGCCTGAATATTCTTACATGCTCCCTCACGCTCGCGGCACGTCTGTACGTATTGCAAAGAGAAGGCACTTGTAAAATAATTGGAAATTGAATAATCTGCATTACATATGATGTAATCTTACTGCGTCATAATAAATAAAGTTTTTGTTTGACCTTATAATGTTAATAATTACCCTTTGTTGATAAGTTTAGAGGTTACAGTAAAGGCAAAACAGGTTCCCGGTTAAATAAAGACTACCTTGCAGATAATAATAGAACTGGCATATACTGCGTGAAATAATATGAATAATGTAACAGTCTCCCGCTTATAACAATTCATTGTTACATTTCAAAGAATTAAACTGCTCTCTCTGTATTTGCATTTTTTATTGGAATATTTTTTCTCGTTAACACTTCTGTATATAATGATTGAAATTAAAAAAGAAGGCATATTGCTCAAGAAGACCAAACTAGCTTTTGAAAGTGAAGGCGTATTAAATCCAGCTGTAATAAGCAATGGAGATAGTATTCATGTTTTTTACAGAGCAGTGGGTAAAGGCAATTACTCCAGTATAGGGTATTGTAAATTAAGGGAACCCTTGCTGATGGAAGAACGATTTGACAAGCCAATTCTTTCCAGTGAGTTTGGGTATGAATCACATGGCGTAGAAGACCCCCGCATTACAAAGATTGAAGATTTGTATTATCTCACATATACTGCTTATGACGGCGTAAATGCACTCGGAGCATTAGCCGTATCAAAAGATCTGCGACATTTCAAAAAGCTTGGACTAATAGTACCGCAGATCAGTTACGATGAATTCAGCAACCTCGCTGAATCTAAAGGCAGGATCAATGAAAAATATCTTCGTTATAATATACATGGTGGAATTCATAAGGATGCAGGCAAGGAAATATTTATCTGGGATAAGAATGTGATTTTTTTTCCGCGAAGAATAGACGGCAAATTGTATTTTCTTCACCGCGTAAGACCCGATATTCAAATTGTAGCTGTAAATAACCTGGAGGAACTTACTAATGAATTCTGGCAAAATTATTTTCTTCATCTTGATGAAGGCATAGTTCTTACACCAAAATATAAGCACGAAGTAAGTTATATCGGAGGAGGATGCCCTCCCATAGAAACAGAATATGGATGGTTATTGATATATCATGGTGTGCACGATACAATAAAAGGATACGTTTATTCAGCCTGCGCTGCATTGCTGGAACTACAAAATCCGCAAAAAGAAATTGCCCGGCTTCCTTATGCATTGTTCAAACCCGACCGCGATTGGGAACTGGTAGGAGAGGTGAACAATGTATGTTTCCCTACCGGTACTGTTTTATCCGGCGACACACTATATATATATTATGGCGCTGCCGATGAGCAAATAGCATGTGCCTCCGTTAGCATTTCTGGACTAATAGAAGAGTTATTACTAAATAGAAAAGAAGATGATAAATAAAATCGCTTTAAATAATATCAATGGTCATTTACCGGAAATCTTATTCATTACTTCATATCCACCCCGGGAATGTGGCATAGCCACCTATTCGCAGGATTTGATAAAAGCTCTTGATAATAAGTTTAGTCATTCATTTACAATAAGAATTTGCCCGCTGGAATCAGAAAATGAAAAACATGTTTATGCAGATGAAATAGAATATATCCTGGATGTAGATGACCCGGGTGCGTTTACAAGCCTGGCAAAAAAAATTAATGATAATGCGGATATCCGGGCAGTAATGATCCAGCATGAGTTTGGATTCTTTGAAAGGAAGGAAGATGAATTCGTGCAATTTCTGAATTCAATTACTAAACCTGTGGTTATTGTTTTTCATACTGTTCTTCCACATCCAAATGAAGTATTAAAAGAGACCGTACAAAAAATATCTGGTCTCGCTGAATCCATTATAGTAATGACAAGGTCTTCTGCCCGTCTACTTAGTGACGATTATGGAGTACAACAAAAAAAGATCACTGTCATTCCTCACGGTACTCACTTAGTACCGCATCTGGATAAGCGGTTCCTGAAGAGTAAATATAAATTGACGGGGAAAAAAGTGCTGTCCACATTTGGATTGCTGAGCGCAGGGAAAAGTATAGAAACTACTTTAGATGCATTACCGGATGTTGTCAAAACAAACCCTGATATCGTGTTTCTTATCATCGGCAAAACCCATCCCACAATTGCCAAACAGGAAGGAGAGAAATACAGGAAAATGCTCGAAGCAAAAGTTGTGGAACTGCAATTGCAACCATACGTTCGGTTTATTAATTATTTTTTACCTCTGCCCGACCTGTTGGAATATTTACAGCTCACCGATATTTATTTATTTACTTCAAGGGATCCTAACCAGGCGGTAAGCGGTACATTTTCTTATGCTATCAGTTGCGGATGCCCGGTCATTTCCACCCCGATTCCTCATGCCCGTGAAGTATTAAAAAATGATGCAGGGATTATTTTCGATTTTGAGAATCCGCAGCAATTAAGCGAAGCAATAATCAGTTTATTAAAGAATGAAGAACTGAGAAAAAATATTGGTTCTAACGGCTTGCACCGCATGGCATCCACTGCCTGGGAAAACGCTGCTATTGCTCATGCCATGTTGTTTGAGAAAATAGAGAATGCTGAGATTTTATTACGTTATAATGTGCCAGCCATCAATCTTGATTATATAAAAAAACTGACAACCGGTTTTGGAATGGTCCAGTTTTCTAAATTAAATCATCCCAATATTGGTTCAGGTTACACATTAGATGACAACGCCCGGGCACTGATTGCTATGTGCCGCCATTTTAACTTAACAAAAGATGAAGCTGATTTTAAGTACATAACCCTCTACTTAAAATTTATAAAGCATTGTCAGCAACCCGATGGTAACTTTCTCAACTATGTAAACGAAGAAAAAAAATTTACTGAGCAAAATAATACTACTAATCTTGAAGACTCCAATGGAAGAGCCATTTGGGCCCTCGGTTATTTACTTTCAATAAGCGATTTGTTACCTGCAGAGCTTACACAGTATGCTGAATTAATAATGCAATCTGCTTTATCAAATGTAAATAAAATTCATTCTACAAGAGCAATGGCTTTTGCTATCAAAGGGTTGTATTACCGGAATACAAAAAATAAATCAGTTCATGACATACAATTAGTAAAAGAATTTGCAAACAGGCTTGTTCAAATGTACAGGCACGAGAAAAATAATGAATGGCAATGGTTCGAAAGTTATCTAACCTATGCCAACAGTATACTACCCGAAGCAATGTTGTGTGCATGGCTCGCAACCGGTGACATGGTATATATAGAAATTGCGAGAACCTCTTTTCATTTTCTTTTGTCGAAGATCTTTACAAAGAACAGTATAAAAGTAATTTCAAATAAAAGCTGGTTGTATAAAGAAGAGCCTCCTTCTTCTACAACAATTGGTGGTGAACAACCTATTGATGTAGCCTACACCATTCTTGCGTTAAAGAAATTCTATGATGTCTTTAAAGATGAAGATTACAGGCAAAAAATGGAAACGGCTTTTAATTGGTTCCTGGGAAATAACCATCTGCACCAGGTTATTTACAACCCGTGTACCGGTGGGTGTTATGACGGGCTGGAAGAAAATTATATCAATCTAAATCAGGGTGCGGAGTCAACAATCAGTTATCTCCTGGCCCGGTTAACAGTTGATGCAGATCATGTTGATAGGATAAGAGATGAAGAAAAAATGAATACGCGGAAAGGTCATTTATTTAACAATGCAAAAGCAATTAGTTTAACTTATGCATGATGTACTATTTCTAATTCCTGTACTAAAATTATATTATGAAATCCACGAAAGTTTTGTTTATAGCCACCTCGCATGACAGGATGGGAGACACGAATGACAAGACAGGAGTTTGGCTGGAAGAAATTGCTGTTCCTTATTATGTATTTAAGGATGCAGGTGCTGATATTACACTTGCCTCACCTAAGGGCGGGCAGGTCCCTGTTGATCCTAAGAGTCAATCCATCATTCTTGCAACCTTCGGCACAAAGCGTTTTCTGAAAGATGCAGAAGCGATGAGTTTTCTGTCTCATTCCGTGCTGCTTAAAGATATTAGAGCTGATGATTTTGATGTGGTATTTGTTCCCGGGGGGTATGGTCTCATATGGGACCTCGCCGACAGCAGAATAGTAAAGCAATTGCTGGAAGCGTTTAATAGGACAAACAAATTGATCGGTGTCGTATGTCATGGTGTAGTTTGCCTTCTGCCATTGCAAAATATTAAAGGTGAACTTTTGATAAGGGGTAAACAGCTTACTTGTTTCAGCAACAGTGAAGAAAAATCGTCAGGAATGTGCGAGATAGTGCCTTTCTTATTAGAGACCAGGTTACTTTCACTCGGAGCAGTATATAGCAAAGGCGAAAACTATGTCAGTCATGTAGTAGAAGACGGGAACATCATCACAGGCCAAAATCCTGCTTCATCAAAAGGAGTTGCGGAAAAAATAATAGCATTGGTCAGACATAATAAATTTATGGATAGGCTAAAACCGGTCAGTAATTTACTGCAGAGCGATAGTGAGGCCTCTCTTAGTTGACATATTTAAAAAAAATTGACATAGCATCATACCCTATTTAGGTTTACAAATGTTATACAATTTTGCAAAAAAGTTGTATGATTCACACATTACGGTGGTTTTCGGATTATTAAGTTTAGATTACAGATAGTTCAAATTTTAAAATAGTAAACAAATGTCAACTTCTTTTTATTTCTTTCTCTTTATTGCTTCGATTATATTGGGTCTTGTTATCATCTTCATTGTCCTCCGGCGAAAAAAAAGTCGCACAGGACTTTACTCAGAGGGAATCCGAAATGAAAATGATGGTCGCTATAACCTGGCCCTGCACAATTATGAGGATGCATTAAATGAAATTCGCAAGCTTCGTATGAAAAGAAGCTTAATGAAGACGATCAGTGGAAGAATCAAAATTTTACACACAACGATTGAGTATGAGAAAAATTTCAAGGTTGGCATTGAGGTATGATACAGCGAATGGGAAAATTCCGATGTCAGAGTATTTACACTCGCAGCTATGAGCAACTCAGAATAATTTATTCTGGGTTCGTTGATAAAATTTATTTAGCAGGTTTAAATAAAATACCAAATATGGATATATAGAAACTTTTATCAGCAGATATCGCAACCGATTGATATCCTCCATTCTTCATCTGCTGACAATTATAATAATTAAGATAAGATCACAAGAAAAGATTTTCTTTGATTAAAACCTATGGTATGATTGGTAAATTAACATCTGAAGAAATTGAGAACTTGCTTCACCAGCAATTTATTGGCCACCTGGGGTGTCAGGATAAAGATAGTGTATATGTCGTGCCGGTTAGTTATGCCTACGACGGAAGCAATGTTTATTGCCACAGCTTCGAAGGGCAAAAAGTGATAATGATGCGTAATAATCCAAAAGTTTGTTTCCAGATAGATGAAATGAAAGATATGGCTAACTGGAAAAGTGTAATTGCATGGGGAAATTTTGAAGAAATAGATGATGAGATGGAAAGAGGGAAAGCGTTACATATTCTTTCGGAAAGACGATTACCCATTTCATCAAGCATTACTACGCATTTGGGTCAAACATGGCCTTTTACGGATGAAGGCGCTAATGCATTAAAAGGTATCTCAGGACTTTTTTTCAGAATTTCATTAAAAGAAAAATGCGGAAAATATGAAAGTAGTTCCGTCTCACCGCAACCTGCCTTAGCCTATGTCATTGGTGAAGGAGTTGTTTAGCATACCCACCATAGCCGAACATCAGCAGCGGCAAACGCAGATTGATACAAAACTGCCCGATGGGAGCTTCTCAGTCCTACCGCTTTGAAGGCTGATTTAATTAAGCGCATAATAACATCAAAGATATAATGAAACCTCCAGGCTGAATTCCATGTTTGTTGCCCGCGGTAAGTAAAAGATTTTGAAAGCCATTTCAGGAAAATAATCTTCGAAGGTTGCCGGCAATATCTCCATCAGTCAACTCCGGCCAATACCTTATTATTCTTTTTCTGGAGATATGCGTTTGGATTATGCTCAAGCGCTCCATTGGGAAGCCATTGCCACCATACACCGAGGCCTTTCTCTATGATATTTTTATAAAAAACAGGAAGTAGTTGTGTTTCTCCTTCAAAGTATCTTCTGAATGCCCGGTTCTGTATAAGCCGCTTGCGTACCTGTTTATAAAAACGGATGCGGCCATACCCCTCCGAAGATATTGCCCGCATAAAATTCATCCACTTCGGAGTAATGCCTCGTGTTGCCATGAAGCGGCGATAAATTGCTTTCTTTGAAAAAGTATATTTTGTCAGGTCAATAACCTTATCATAAAAGTCCACCCAGTCGTAATTTTTAGGTTTTAAATTCATCGCGAGGTGGTTATTGAGAAAATGAAATGGGAATGGCAATACGCGGCCAGCTTTCTGGTATTCCAGGTTAAGAGGGGCGGCTTCGCCAAAAGCTGTCAGCAGGGAATATCCGGGGAAAGCTGCTGGCGACTTATCTATAAACTGTTTGGTAAGTTCGAAAGGTTCTTTGCCTGCATCACTATCAAGTCCGAGTACAAAATTGGTTTGTACATAAGGGATGTAACGGAACATCATATTTATATGCTGGGAAATCTGGTTTACCTTTTCTTCACCAGCAAGATGTGAGGTACGGGATTTATTACCCAACTCATACCACGATTCTATGCCGGGTAGCAATGCTTCAAAACCATTTTTCTGCATCACTTTCAAATGCGCCTCTGTAAGAATTGACAAACTTGCTTCTCCAATAAAGTGGAAGCTTTTCACCGGAACTGCAGAAGCGATCGCATCCATGCTATCATCAAATTTTATCCCGAAATTCGGATCGTGCCAGCCCACTGTTGGTTTTCTAAATTTTGTAAGCAGGAAGCGTAGGTCGTCTTTGATTTCCTCAAAGTCCAGCGGTTGATATGGAATTACAGAATCTATGCAGAAAGGGCAGGTATAAGGACATCCCAGACTGCCGAGCATTGGCACCAACTTAATAAAGGGTGCTTTATCAAGTGTCTGTTCAATAAATTTCCATCGCTTTCTTACTCCAGGCAGGCTTATGGGCTGATTACCCGCCGAAATCTGTTTACCTTCTTTTAGTTGTTGGGTGCAATTATTTAATATATTAACAATAGTTGCTTTATTGGTAAAACCGAGCACGTAATCAAAGTATTTAATGGAATCGTCAGGATAACAACGGGCATGAGGCCCACCCAGTACTGTTACTGCGCCCTGATTGCGGAAATAATTACTAAGTGAATAGGCCAGAAGTGCGGCATGTGTAAATGAACTGATAAATACAAGATCAACTTCCTGTGGTAATTCTTTCCTGAGATCTTCCCGCCCTGTATAACAAATCATTTTCACTTCGTGACCTTCTTCCTCGCACCAGGTTGATACTACCTGCGGCATGATACTGGCAAGGTTAGCATGCATAATGCGGGCCCATAAGGTATTGGTGGGACCTTTAGCTACAAGATCAATTACACCAATTCTTAATTTTTTCATACAACTGTTTTGATGACTCCCCGAAACCTCTCCCGGGACGCATTATACCAGGAGTGATCCTTGGGGAGCAAGAAGGGTAAATTATTTTAATAAAATTCTTCTTCATGATGATGCGCTCAACTCTTTATCCTGCCTGAGAATTTAAAGTTCATGTGATTTGTGGAACTAAATGTTACATCATTTTAGGCAACTTTTATATAATTCACACATCCGGCGGATCTAAAAGATAGCCGTCATTACCATATTTGGTGGGATCGTGATCTTATGTATCGTTCACTGCGTGAATCGAGGCAATCTTTTTGACTAGCTACCGCCTGTTTTTTTCAAATAGGATATGTGTGATTTTATTGCTAAATACATTTTAGGATGTTCAATATATGGTAACCCCAAATCAATACAGGTTTGCCTGACTATATTGCAAATAACAGGATAATGGATATGAGATATTTTAGGAAATAAATGATGCTCTATCTGAAAGTTAAGACCACCAAGGCACCATGTGATAAACTTATTTTTTGTAGCAAAGTTGGCGGTAGATTTTAATTGATGAAGTGCCCACTCATCTTCTATCTGGTTGGATGGTTGTGTTGGACTCGGAAAAGAGGTTTCATCTACTGTATGAGCTAATTGAAACACGATGCTTAATAAAAAGCCGGCAGAGGCTGCATAAATAAGAAAGCCCGTCAGCCAGGGAATAAAACCACATACATAAACAGGTAATCCAATATATAGAAAAATATATAACACTTTAAATCCCCAAAAAATAATATGATCTTTCAGTCTTAATTTTTGCAGATGCACACTGCCTATTTTGTGCGAAAAATATTTTTTATAGTCAGTAAAAAAAACCCAAAATAAATACAGAAAGGAATATAACAACCAAAAATAAATATGTTGATAACGGTGAATTTTATAGCGCTTTTGGGTATTGCACAAACGAAGAAATGGCCTTGCATTAATATCATCATCTACACCATCAATGTTTGTATAAGCATGATGAATTACGTTATGTTTTACATTCCACATAAAGCTGCTCGCTCCGAGAAAATCTAAACTTAAGGCAGCCGTTTTATTTAACCCCGGATATTTACTAAAACTTCCATGCGCACCATCATGCATGATATTAAACCCGATAGATGCCGTTAATATTCCCAATAAGATACATTCAGGAATAGCTATCCAGGGAAAGGGAGTAAAAAATACCAGATGCAGATAAAGGAGTATATCTGCTGATACGAGGATACCAGCTTTAATATATAATTTATAATTTCCGGTCGGTGAAAGTCTTTTTTGTTGAAAATATTCGCTAACCTTTTTTTTTAATACAGAGTGAAGGGACAATGTTGAGGCCCCAAACCTCGGTGTAACCATAACAAAGCATTTTTGTTAACCCAATGAGTGACTATTATATAAATATAAAGATGAGAATCTTTACTCCGGCAAGTGTTATATAATTATAGAAATAAATTACATTATTCACACATTCCTGTGTTCGAAATGGACTACCTGATCTGCGTCCGGCTTGTTAATCCCGTGTTTACAATTCCTTTGAGCGGGTCATTTTTCTTGCTTTGCTGCAAATTTTATTTATATTTGGATTGCTTTCCCCCTTTTATCCAGGCGACCAAAACTCCATCCCGGGTTAGATAAATAAAAACCCAAAAAAAGTCTTTGAAATTACACATTAAAAATATGGTTTGCATTCGTTGCAAAATGGTAGTGAAAGATGAACTCACAAAATTGGGTTTACATTATACTACTGTGGAATTAGGGGAAGCGGAGATCATGGAAAATATATCCACGATACAGCATGATCAGCTAAAGACGGCTTTGTTAAAATCAGGTCTTGAATTAATGGATGATAAAAGAAGTGTATTGATACAAAAGATAAAGACCGTGATTGTGGAACTGATCCATTACTCTGAAGAACCATTGATTATTAATTTTTCTGATTACCTAAGCCAAAAACTGAATCACGATTATACATACCTGTCGAATCTTTTTTCGGAGGTACAGGGAACTACCATCGAAAAATTCATTATTGCAAATAAAATTGAACGGGTAAAAGAATTATTGGTGTACAATGAACTTAACCTTACAGAAATTGCTTACCTGATGCATTATAGCAGTGTAGCACACCTCTCTGCACAATTTAAAAAAGTGACCGGTCTGACCCCATCCCATTTCAAACTGCTCAAAGACAAAAGACGCAGCATGCTGGAGGACTTGTAAGGGTAACTGCACCTGGAGAATTATTACGAAAAAGCTGCAAAATTTGTTAAAAGAATTCACTGCAAAATATAATGTGAAATAATTTTCCCCTGCATTTACAAAAACCTGTAAATGATATAACAAATTAATAAAAGTGTATAACATGAAAGATGTATAACGCAGCGACCTTTGCCTGTGAATAGTTTATCTAAAATACAATTCAACCAATCAATCTATAAGGAAGGAGCTTTAACATGAAAAGTAAAAGTTTTTTTTCAGGATTCCTGTTTATTATAATCCTTGGAGTTGGGCTTGCATTAGCCCGAACAATGTATGACCCTGCAAATATTGCAAAAAGTGCCATTATTGCTTCAGTAGCACTGGTGCTGGCCTTATTTATTTCTTCAGCTATCAGGATTGCCGATCCCTGGAGCAGAGCGGTGGTGTTACGCTTAGGTAAGTTTCACTCACTCAGGGGGCCTGGATTGTTTTCCATTGTTCCCATCATAGATACTATTCCCTATTGGATTGACACCCGTGTAATAACAACATCTTTCAAAGCCGAAAAAACACTTACAAAAGACACGGTACCTGTAGATGTAGATGCTGTACTATTCTGGAAAGTTTTGGATCCCAAAAGAGCTGCATTGGAGGTGGCGGATTATTTAAGCGCCATTAGCTGGGCTTCTCAAACTGCATTGCGTGATGTGATTGGAAAGACGATGCTTTCAGACATGTTGGAAGGAAGAGATAAGATCAGTGAAGTGCTTCAAAAAATTATTGATGAGCGCACAGAACCCTGGGGCATTCATGTAAATTCTGTGGAGGTAAAAGATGTTTTAATTCCTCCGGCATTAGAGAATGCAATGTCTATGCAGGCGCAGGCAGAAAGAGAACGTCAGGCACGTGTAATTCTTGGAGACTCAGAAAGACAGGTGGCGGAAAAATTTGGGGAAGCTGCGCTTACTTATGCAAACAATCCTGTGGCTTTGCATTTAAGAGCGATGAATATGCTGTACGAAGGATTGAAAGAAAACTCGACCATTGTTATTGTACCCAGTTCGGCTGTGGATACCATGCAGTTGGGCAGTATGGCAGGTTTAACTGCCTTAACGATGGGCATTGGCCAGGATAAAGTAAAGAAAGAAAATGGCACCGTTTTGAAATCTGAACTATAAATGCTACAGAAAATATTTCACCATTCAGACAATTATAATGAGTACATCATCCAACTCTGTGCGGGAAGATAAAACAAATGGGGTCCCTGATAAAGCCCTGAGTGAAACAACACCTATAGTTCATCTTTATTGTGACTTAGATAGGCAGAGCCATAATAATGCTGCGCACATTCCGCTTGCAGCTTCTCTTCAATCAAAAGGGCAAGTGGATGAATTTATTGCTTTCCTGGTGCATGAAGTCCGGAATCCGTTAAGCAGTATTAATTTATCAACTGAAATTCTTGATGCAGCTATAAAGAATAAAGAACTAAAAAAATACGTGGCTGTTATTAAGCGAAGTTCTTCAAGAATAAATGATCTGATTACCAGGCTACTGAAATATCAGGTTCCTGATAAAGAAGATGAAGTAAAAAGTTCTGTTATCAATATCATTAATGAAGCAATGGAGATTATGGATGACAGGATCAGGCTTAAAAATATAACCGTAGTTAAAAATTTTTGTACTGAAGATTTTTTCATCTTTTCAAACCAGGTAAAAATGAAAATAGCCCTAACCAATATTGTTGCGAATGCAATAGATGCTTTGCCTGCCGTAAATGGAATATTAAAGATAAATACAAAACTGGTTAATGCTAAATATTTGGTAGAGATTGAAGATAACGGATGCGGCATCAGTAAAGAAAATTTGCAATCAATATTCAATGCAGGCTTTACTAATAAACCAGGGGGATTGGGCTTTGGGCTGAAAATAACAAAAGTTATTCTTCAGGCAAATAATGTTGAAATCAGCGTAACATCTGAAGAAGGTAAAGGCTCAAAATTTACGCTTTTGTTCAATAAAAATTGATCGGGGGCTCGAACCTGGTTTGCGCAACCTTCTGCAAAAAGCATTTACAATTAAATCATAAAAAATGACAACTATAGAAACTTCAATCAAACAAAAGAAAGCGGAAGAATCTTCTAATGGAAAAGGCAAGGAAGCTGCTAAAACAATGAAAGCATTGGTATACCATGGCCCGGGAAAAAAGGCATGGGAAGAAAAACCAAAACCGGGATTGTTGAAACCAACAGATACCGTCGTGAAAATTTTAAAGACCACTATCTGCGGAACGGATCTGCATATCATGAAAGGCGACGTTCCCACAGTAACCGATGGCAGAATCATTGGTCACGAAGGCGTTGGCATTATAGAAGAGGTAGGAAGCGCTGTAAGCAATTTCAAAAAAGGCGATCATGTTATCATCTCCTGCATTACCTCCTGCGGCAAATGTGATTATTGCAAGAAAGGTATGTACTCGCACTGCACAGATGGCGGCTGGATACTAGGTAATCTTATTAACGGCACACAGGCAGAATACGTACGCATACCACATGCAGACAACAGCCTGTATCCAATTCCTGAAAATACAGATGAAGAAGCACTGGTAATGCTAAGTGATATTTTACCAACCGGTTTTGAATGTGGTGTTTTGAATGGACAGGTGAAACCCGGTGATACTATAGCTATCGTAGGTGCGGGTCCTGTTGGACTGGCAACTTTATTAACGGCGCAGTTTTATACGCCGGCAGAAATTATTATGATTGATATTGATGATAGCCGCTTAGCGGTTGCCAAAACTTTTGGCGCTACGCAAACTATTAATAGCAGCGATGGAAAAGCAGTTGAAAAACTGATGAAACTAACAAATAAAAAGGGAGTTGATGTCGCAATTGAAGCCGTTGGCATTCCAGCCACGTTTGAATTGTGCGAAGCCATTGTTGGTGCAGGTGGGCATATAGCAAATATCGGCGTTCACGGAAAAAGTGTAACGCTTCATCTTGAAACATTATGGTCAAAAAACATAACCATCACTACACGCCTTGTTGATACAGTAACAACACCCATGTTGCTTAAAACGGTTCAATCAAAAAAGATAGCGCCCAAAAAATTGATCACACATCATTATAAACTTGATGAGATAATAGAAGCTTATGAAACATTTGGTAATGCTGCAAAAGAAAAAGCATTAAAAGTGATATTGACAAATGAGTGAATTCTTTTCTGAAGAAGAAAATAATTCAACAAATAAATCATACAAAAAATAAATTATGCAAATAAATACAAACAATCTAATTGGTTACAAACTGGAAGCCACGGATGGTGAGATTGGAAAAGTGGAAACTTTTTATTTCGATGATGATACATGGACCATCCGTTATATGGTTGTGAAAACAGGCGGTTGGTTGTCCGGTCGTAAAGTACTTATTTCTCCGGAAGCTGTACTAAAAGACTCGTGGCAAAAGAATCATTGCCTGTAAACCTCACCAAAGAACAGGTAAGCAGCAGCCCGGATATTGATACCGATAAACCTGTATCGCGGCAGCAGGAGAGTGAACTATTTACACATTACCCATGGCAAAATTATTGGGGTGGCGGGCTTTATGCAGGCGGCATCTGGGGCATTACCTATCCTGCTTCTACAATTGATAATCCAATAGTACAAGAAGCTGACACGAATGATGAACCGTCTGATGGCGACCAGCATTTACGGAGCACAGACAAGGTTGTTGGATATAACATTCAAGCCACTGACGGAGATATCGGGCATGTAAAAGATTTTATTATGGACGATCAAACATGGCAACTCTTATTTTTTGTGGTTGATACACACAACTGGTTTGGCGGTAAAAAAGTGCTGATGCCTGTAAGCGATATTAAAGAAGTGCAATGGGATAATTCAAAGGTTGTAATTGATATTAAAATGGATGCTGTTAAAAGCAGTAAGCTATTTAATGAATCAGAATTTGTTCACATGGAAAGTAATAAACTATGAACAGCCACATATGTTTAATGATGACACTGTCAAATAATCAATAGTCAAAAACCTCATTTTAAATATTAAAGAAATATTATGAAGACAATTAACCCCTCCTTTCCGGATATAGGATGGAAGTTGGTTCATCCTGCAGCTCCAGCAATTATTCCTCTTAAAAAGGGAAAAATCAAAAATGACATTGTTCTGAATGTTGATTCTAAAGATGCGATGATCAGGTTTGGAATCCTGTTATTCTTAACGATGTTAATGCTGCTCACTCACACGCATTTGATCATTTACGCCACACCTGTGATTTTTTACCTGTTCATATCGGCTCTAACCCATTTTTGTATAATTAAATATGTTTGGCGCCGCTATATAAAACACGAATCGGTACCTACATCACCAAAATATGGGGAAGATCCGAATTATCCTGAAGAATCAATTTAATAAAAAAGTAAAGCAAGTTTGAACTTTCCTGCTCCGCTCAGGCTTTTTCGGCTTGCTCTTTGTGCTTAGAAAATATTTTCAGATATGCCCCGCTTAAAGAATTTAAACCGATGGGATTCTCATTTTCCAGGAAAGAGTCTTATACTGCTACGATAGTAGTATTGGCAGCAAATAATGGTGAAGTGATGAATAATAATGATTGTAGTGAAACACAAGAAAAAAATATTACACGAACTTTTTATTGAGTTGGTAAAGTTGCAAAAGGAAGTTATTGCTTCTGATCTCAAACTGCTCGTAATACTGGAAGGAAGAGATGCAGCAGGCAAAGACGGAACGATAAAAAGAATTATCAAACACCTCAGTCCACGCGAAACAAAAGTGGTGGCTTTGGGCAAACCTTCCGACTGGCAGGAACGTGAATGGTATTTTCAGCGCTACACTGCTCAGTTACCGGTTTCAGGCGAATTTGTTCTTTTTAACCGGAGCTGGTATAACCGTCTTGGTGTCGAAAAAGTAATGGGTTTTTGCACCAATAAGCAATACAAATCATTTTTTACGGAGGTTGAATTATTTGAAAACGGACTGATAGAAGCAGGGTTCATCATACTGAAATATTATTTGGACATCAGTAAAAAAGAACAGGAGAAAAGATTAAAAGCCCGTGAGGACGACCCGCTGAAACAATGGAAAATAAGCCCTATTGATAAAGAGGCACAGAAACACTGGAAAGATTATTCCGAAGCGAGAAATGAAATGTTGTTGAAAACAAATTTCAAACATGCTCCCTGGTTTATAGTGAATGCGGATAATAAAGATAAAACGCATATTGCTCTTATTACACATCTTTTACATAGAATGAAATATGCTAAGAAGGATGAAAAATTACTGTCGCATAATTATGGATTGGTTGATCCTGCCACACCCGAAATCATAAAGGATAAGCTTTTCTGATAGATGGTAATTAAAATCAGTTGCATCATGTCATAACTGATCACTATCATTTTTCAGGCGGTGATAAGTCCAGAATTTCGTAGGAGTTTCACTAGTTGCGTTTGATTTAGAAAAAAAAAGTATAGCTATGAACAAAGAAAAATTTAATAACAATCAATTATACGGCCTCTTGCCTTCGGATTGTGAAGGCATGGAAACACTTACAGAACTTGCCCTTGATTTGCGCTGGTCATGGAACCATGCGGCAGACGAACTATGGCGGCAACTCGATTCGGAACTTTGGGAAATTACCCATAACCCATGGATCATTTTGCAAACGGTATCCCGTGATCGTTTGGAAAAGCAATTGGCTGATGATGGCTTCAAGAGAAAAATGCATGAACTGGTAAAGTTGAGAGATCAGTTAAACAATACTCCCGCATGGTTTCAGCAGAATCATTCCAACACCCCGCTATCCTGCATTGCTTACTTCAGTATGGAATTTATGCTAAGTGAAGCCCTTCCCATTTATGTTGGGGGGCTGGGCAATGTGGCCGGAGATCAATTAAAATCTGCGAGCGACCTCGGAGTACCTGTAGTGGCGGTTGGCCTGTTTTACCAGCAGGGATATTTCCGTCAAAAAATTGATAAAGATGGAAACCAGCAAGCGATGTTTCCATTTACCGATCCGGGGCAGCTCCCTTTTACTCCACTGCGGTTACCTAACGGCGAATGGTTACGACTGAAAATATCTTTAGCGGGTCAAACGGTTTGGCTGCGTACCTGGGAGGTACAGGTTGGAAGAGTAAAGCTCTTTCTCCTCGACAGCAACGATGTGGTGAATTTGCCTGAACATCGTGAAATAACCAGTGAACTATATGGTGGTGGTCCTGAGATGCGTATCAAACAGGAAATTCTTTTGGGAATAGGTGGATGGAAATTATTGCAGGCATTGGGCATTCATCCGGAAGTATGTCATATGAATGAAGGCCATGCCGCATTTTTAACACTGGAACGTGCCAGCAGCTTTATGAAAGAAAATGGGATTTCATTTGAAGCTGCAATGGCTGTTACCCGTGCAGGAAATTTATTCACTACGCATACGGCAGTTGCTGCCGGTTTTGATCATTTTAGTCCGTCATTGATGTGGAAATTTTTGGGGGACTATGCCAAAAATGAATTAGGAATCGAATTCAATAACCTGATGGCTCTCGGTCGTGTCAATCCTTTTGACACCTCGGAAAGCTTTAACATGGCTTACCTGGCTATTAGGGGCAGTGGTGCCGTGAATGGCGTAAGTCGTTTACATGGAAATGTCAGCAGGCATCTCTTCAGCATCCTTTTCCCACGGCAACCCATAAACGAAATTCCAATCGGTCATGTTACTAACGGTGTGCATATGCCAAGCTGGGATAGCCTATTTGCTGACAAGGTTTGGACGGATGCCTGCGGAAAAAATCGTTGGAAAGGTGAACTGGAGACTTTAGAACAAGACATCAGTAAGATACCCGATGAAATACTATGGCAATTGCGCAATGACTGCCGCAATGAACTGGTTAATTTTACCCGGAAAAGATTTGCAGCGGAATCAGATGTTGCAGGCCAGTCACCTGAATTTATTGAGAGTGCAAAACAGGTATTTAACCCCAATACATTAACACTGGGTTTTGCCCGTCGTTTTGTTCCTTATAAAAGACCCGATCTTTTGTTGCATGATGAAGAACGATTTGTCCGCATCCTAACCAACCGCGAACATCCCGTTCAGTTGGTTATTGCCGGCAAGGCGCCACCATTCGATGAATCAGGAAAAGCATTGATCAGGGAATGGATCCAGTTTATTCAAAAGCATAATTTATATAACCATATTGTTTTCCTGAGTGATTATGATGTGCTGCTCACAAGGCATATGGTACAGGGGGCAGATGTTTGGGTGAATACACCGAGGCGCCCCTGGGAAGCCTCTGGCACCAGCGGAATGAAAGTGCTGGTTAATGGCGGAATTAATTTATCTGAACTGGACGGTTGGTGGGCGGAAGCGTATTCTTCTGAAGTGGGTTGGGCCTTAGGGGACAGAAAGGAACACGGGGAAGACCCGGCCTGGGATGCCCGGGAAGCTGAGGCCTTATATGATCTCCTGGAAAAGCAGGTGGTTCCTGAATTTTATAACCGCAATAAAAAAGGGATTCCTGAACAATGGATAGCAAGGATGCGCAAAAGCATGGCCATGTTAACGCCGCGTTTTTCCGCCAACCGTGCTGTAAGGGAATACACAGAAAATTATTACATGCCAGCGGCTGAAAACTTTAAAAGAAGGTCAGCAGAAAAAGGAGCTGCAGGAAAAAAGATAGAGCAGGTTCATCATGATCTTCAACAGCAATGGAGTCATATACAATTCGGAGAAATACATAGTGAAGACATAGGAAACGGACACGTTTTTCATGTGCAGGTAAAGCTGAATGGATTGAGCCCTGAACATGTTTTGGTTGAACTATATGCAGATGGAATTAATGGCGCTAAGCCGGTCAAAATAAAAATGAAACCGGTTGCTGACGCTACAGGTAATGGCGTGAAAGAATATCATGCACAAGTAGAGAGTTCGAGGCCTGCAAGTGATTACACACCCTGCATCATTCCAAATTACGAAAACATATCTGTGCCCTTGGAAGATAACCTTATCCTTTGGCAACACTGATAATTATTGACTTATAAAAAAAGAAAATGCTAAATAAAAGTAAGAAGATCACAACCCTCTTCCTGGATATCGGTGGCGTTTTGCTCTCCGACGGATGGGGTCATGATTTCAGACATCAGGCGGCTGAAAAATTTCGCCTGGATATGCTGGAAATGGAAGATCGGCACAGCCTCATGTTTGTTACTTATGAAGAAGGAAAAATAACCCTGGAGGAATATCTTGACCGGGTTGTGTTTTATAAAAAGCGTGATTTTTCATTCAATGAATTCCGTGACTTCATGTTCTCTTTAACTATACCTTATCCGGACATGATAGCATTTATAAAAAAATTAAAAACGCAGTATGGCTTAAAAATAGTTGCAGTAAGCAATGAAGCAAGAGAACTAAATGCATACCGGATCCATACGTTTAAGTTAAACAGCTTCATTGATTTTTTTATGTCATCCTGCTATGTTCATGTAAGAAAACCTGATACAGCTATTTTTAAAATGGCACTTGACACGGCGCAGGCATCTGCGGACGAAATCGTATATATCGATAATGTGCAGATGTTCACAGATATCGCTGCAGATATGGGAATAAAAAGTATTCGCCACATAACCTGGCAGTCAACTTCAGAGGCTTTAGCTGGCATGGACCTGCAGATAGAAGACAATAAATTAGTCGATGCTTAAAGATGAACGCATATTAACCATAAATGGAGGTTCCTCAAGCATTAAATTTTCCTTATACAAAATTGAAGGGCCCCTAAAGCAAATGTTTTATGGGCAGATAGAAAACATTGGATATGCAAAAGCAAAACTTAGTTTTAATAATTCCGTTACTGAACAAAAAAATTGTATCAGCATTAAAGCCGCTGATCATAATGAGGCTGCCGATCACCTCATTGACTGGCTTGAAAAACAGGAAGGTTTTGATTCGATCAAAGCAATTGGCCACCGCATCGTTCATGGCATGAATCATACGGAGCCTGAATTGATAACTCCTGCATTAATAAAGGAACTGAAGAAGATCAGTGCCTATGATCCTGACCATTTGCCGGAAGAAATTAAATTGATTGAAGCATTTAAAAAGCGTTTTCCAAAATTGAAACAAATAGCGTGTTTCGATACTTCTTTTCATACCACAATGCCTATAGTGGCAAAGTTGTTATCAATACCCCGTAAATATTATGAAAAAGGCATTCATCGATATGGATTCCACGGGCTTTCCTATTCGTTTCTAATGGAAGAATTACATCGCGTGGCAGGAAGTGACATTGCAAATGGTAAAGTGATATTGGCCCATCTCGGAAGTGGCGCCAGCCTTGCTGCAGTGAAAGATGGAAAAAGTATTGACACTAGTATGGGTTTTACGCCAGCAGCCGGATTACCTATGGGCACACGCACTGGCGATCTTGATCCCGGCGTTGCATGGTATTTAATGCAGTTTGAAAAGCTAAGTCCGAAAGAATTTAATCATTTAATTAATCACGAATCCGGTCTGCTCGGCATATCAGAAGTGAGTTTCGATATGCGGGAATTGATGGAAGTGGAAGATACTAACGGCTATGCCAAAGATGCCATTGAACTGTTTTGTTATCAAACAAAAAAATGGATCGGCTCATTTGCTGTTGTGCTTGGCGGCCTGGACACACTGGTGTTTTCGGGTGGTATTGGTGAACATTCACCGGAAGTACGAAGTAAAATATGTGACAGTCTTAAGTTTTTGGGAATCGAATTAGATGAAATAAAAAATATGAATAATGAAGCCTTTATTTCTGCAGAAGCAAGCAAGGTAAATGTTCGTGTCATTAAAACTAATGAAGAAGTTATGATAGCGAGATTGGTCAATGATATTTTGAATAAATAAATCGATTAAAAATAATTATAAGAAAAACAAAAGTTAATAATCAAAAAATGTGTGAATCATGTAACTGGTATCAATAATTGTGTAATAAATGAGGGGATTAAAGTTCTTATCTTATTATCATAGCTAAAATTCATATTAAACTAAATAAAAAAATAATGAAAATATTACAAACAGTGGCAGTGACAATCAGTTTTTTAACACTATTCGCATCCTGCCAGTCCACATCAGCTCAAATGAAAGATCTTTCAAACAAGGGAACAAGAAATGAAATCATGCACGCAATTGCTAATGATAGTATTATGTCGCAGGAAATGATAGGGGTAATGATGAATAGCAAAAATGGTATGATGATGATGCAGGAACATCAAATGATGATAATGGGAGATCATAGTTCAATGATGAATATGCTGAAAGATAATCCCCGCATGATACAAAATATGATGTCTGCCATGATGGAAACAGCTAAAGGTGACACCAGTATGATGTCAGGAATGATTAAAACTATGATGGGAAACCCGCAAATGATGGGGATGATGCAAACTATGACTGGTAGTAAGATGATGAATAGCATGAATATGGGAAGAATGGATAATAATAATCATTAAATAATATTTTTTTACATCCTTAAAAATATAAGCTATGATGCACAATAATGGAAATTACTATTTCTGGGGAATGCATTTAGGTTGGTGGATTTTTATACTTGTTGTTGTTATAGCATTAGTAGCATGGTTTAGCTGGTCCCGGAAAAGAAAATGAACAGCAGCATTTAAAAAATCTTTCTTTATTTAAAATAAAAACTACAAATGACCATTCAAATAAATACAGATAAAAACTTAAGTGTGCATGAAGCATTCGAAGCGAAGTTAGACAGTTTGCTTTCAGAAGAATTAAGCAGGTTTAGCGAACATATAACCCGGCTGGAAGTTCATCTATCAGATGAGAATGGACATAAAGAAGGATTTAATGACAAAAGATGTATGATTGAAGCACGCGTTGAAGGAAGGCAGCCCATTTCCGTAACGGCAGACGCTGATACACATGAACAGTCAGTGGCGGCCGCAATTGATAAATTAAAGAATTCGCTGGATACAATCTTAGGGCGGTTGAGAAATCATTAAACTAAAAAAAGCCGTTGACCCTCATTAAGTGGGTAAAACAAATATTAAATCACATTAAAGATGAAATCGTTTAAAAAACTTACTGAATCGGAAAATAAAGCACTCCTTAAATTCCCTGCATTTATATCTCTGCTTGCAGCAAATAGTGATAATAAACTGGATGAAGCAGAAAAAAAATCAGCAATTAAACTTTCACATGTAAAAACATATTCCTGCGATCCGCTGCTTGCTGAATTTTATGAAGAGGCTGATAAAGTTTTTGAAAATAATATACAGCGAATGGATAAAAATTTACCAATGGAAAAAGCACAGAGAGATGCAGCTATCAAAAAGGAATTATTAAACCTTGAAAAGATTGTATTGAAGTTGGGAAAAGATTATACTTCAGCTATGCATCGCAGCATGAAATCATTTAAGGAACATATTTCGAAAGCACACCACAGTGTGTTTGCGGATTTTATTTTTCCCATACCTATTGAAGGGATAACAGGTTAAGGTAATAATGCTAAACTAATTTTTAAACTAATAAATATCATAATCATGAAATCTAAAAATGAGGGCGTGCAGAAAGAAACCAATCAAAAAAGTTTTTCTGCAAAAAAAGACGTAAAAGGAATTAATGGCAATAATAGATCAGCCGATAAAAAAGAAAATAAAAAAAAGAAAAAGGGTAATTCAGCATTGCTGGCTGCTTCCATGTACAAGAGCCCTGTAAATGCAGTCAGGAGTAATGCGTATTCACGTGGTGGTGGTGACAGCACAGGTATTAATAATGAGTTCCAGGAATAATAGGGCGTCATAAAAACAATTATAGAGGATCAAATAAACTTTAAAGTGAAAAAAAGATATGAATTAGCAGGAATGGGCTGTGGTGGTTGCGTAAACAATGTGAAGAAGACATTCTTACAACTTCCAGATATTACAGAAGCGGATGTACAATTGAATCCGCAAAGTGCGGTTCTTACCATGGGCAAACCCATTGATATAGAAGAATTGCAAGCCCAACTTAAAAAAGCGGGTCATTATATCATTAAGGAAGCCATTTTAAATTAAGCAGCAAAGCATGAAAGAAAGTTATGGCACATTATCAGAAACTATTACTGGTTTAAAAAAAGAAGGGTATACGCTGGATTTTAATATCAGCCAGGAGCGTTTGGTCTGCAATGCAGCAAATACCATTTTATCGCCAGATGATTTTGAGATCGACAAGGTGTACCGTTTTGAAGGAGCATCTAATCCAGATGACCAGGCAATACTTTATGCTATCTCCTCACCGAAGTTTGGGGTAAAAGGAGTGCTGATAAATGGTTATGGTGTTTCTGCAGATGCTGCAACAAATGCAATAATTGCAAAATTAAAAACGCATCCTGCGGAAGCTGATTAAACTGTCATTCGTTAAAAACCGGGCAACAAAAGGTTTGAATGGAAAAGAATAAAATGGAACATCGAAATCATACTGAAAAGCCTGCAAAAATGGTTAGGATGGATCATTCAAAAATGAACCACAACGGCATGAAACATGGCGATAATCCACCAATGGGCCATGCCGGGCATAATCATCATGCAATGATGATTGCCGATTTTAAAAAGCGGTTTTACATAGTATTGATACTTACTATTCCCATCATGTTGTTATCATCAATGATACAGCATTTCATTGGAGTCGAGTGGCAGTTTGCGGGTTCATCTTATATCTTATTTGCATTGTCATCAATAGTATTTATATATGGCGGCTGGCCTTTTTTAAAAGGACTGGTGAATGAACTAAAAGAAAAGAATCCAGGCATGATGACCCTGATAGGCTTTGCTATTTCCGTAGCCTACATCTATAGTACTGCAACTGTATTTGGATTAAAAGGAATGGATTTTTATTGGGAATTAGCAACGCTGATACTCATTATGCTTTTAGGCCACTGGATAGAAATGAAATCTATTGCCGGTGCCTCAAAGGAACTTGAATTGTTAGTGCAATTAATGCCCGATGATGCTCACATGGTAATGAATGATAAAGTACACGATGTAAAGACGGATACACTAAAAGAGAAGGATGTCATTCTTGTAAAACCGGGAGAAAAAGTAGCAGCAGATGGTATCATATTAGAAGGCGAAAGTTATTTGAATGAATCTATGCTCACCGGGGAATCAAAGCCCGTAAAAAAAATAAAAGGAAATAAGGTAATTGCAGGTTCAATTAACGGAAGCGGTTCTTTTAAAGTCACCGTATCTCATGCTGCAAAAGATTCTTTTCTTTCACAAGTAGTAAAGCTGGTGGATGATGCTCAAAAGGCAAAATCCAAAACCCAGTTGCTGGCAGACAAGGCCGCAAGATGGCTTACCCTGATTGCAATTGTTGCAGGCATAAGTACATTTTTATATTGGTACTTAGCAGGACAACCTTTAGACTTTGCTATGGCAAGAATGGTTACAGTGATTGTTATCTGTTGCCCGCATGCTTTAGGGTTGGCTGTGCCGTTAGTAGTTGCAAGATCAACTTCGCTCGCAGCAAAAAGCGGATTGCTGATAAAGAACAGGACTTCATTTGAGAATGCAAGAAAAATCTCCACCATCGTATTTGATAAAACAGGTACACTGACTGTTGGGAAATTTGAAGTGTCAAAAATAGTATTGCTGAAAAAAGAGGCGAACGAAAATGAAATCATTCGGCTGGCAGCTGCTTTGGAACAAAAATCAGAACATCCTATTGCAACAGGTATTCTTCAAAAAGCAAAAGACTTATCCATCACTATTCCTGCGACCGAAAATTTTAATGCAATTACCGGTAAAGGTGTTGAAGCAACTCTTGAAGGCAAAAAGATTTTGGTGGTTAGTCCCGGCTATTTAAAAGAAAAAAATATTGCTCTTCCCGATGACTTTGTTACCAACGATACGGAAACAGTTGTGTTTGTAATTGTGAATAATGAATTGGCAGGGTATATTGCCTTGTCGGATGAGATTAGACCTGAATCAGCAGATGCGATTAAAACATTGAAAGAAAATAATATCAAATCCATCTTACTTACAGGTGATAACAATAAAGTAGCAAAAGCTGTAAGTGAAACGTTGGGTATGGACAGTTTTATTGCGGAAGTATTACCCGATGAAAAATTAGAAAAAATAAAAGAACTGCAAAGCAAAGGAGAATTCGTAGCCATGACTGGCGATGGCGTAAATGATGCACCAGCGTTGGCACAAGCGGATATTGGGATTGCAGTCGGCAGCGGCAGTGATATTGCAGCAGAAACAGCAGGAATTGTTTTGGTAAACAGCAATCCAAAAGACATTGTGAGTTTGATTTTATTTGGCAAAGCCACACACCGAAAGATGGTTCAAAATTTAATCTGGGCAACAGGCTATAATGTAGTGGCACTGCCGTTAGCAGCGGGTGTATTATATCATTGGGGAATATTATTAAGCCCTGCTGCCGGTGCAGCTTTGATGGCAGTTAGTACGATTGTTGTTGCCATCAATGCAAGTATGCTGAAAGTAAAATAAACAATACAGGATGAACAATGAAATGAAAATACAATCATCCTAATGATAGAAAATCAAAAACAATCTTTTTAAATAAATAAAACAAAAATTATGAAAAATGTTAAGACCGCAACAACACGAAATATCCTTTTGATGATTACTGCTGCGATGATGCTATTCTATTTTAGTTCCTGCGCCAGAAAAGTCTCCTTCCAGACATCCTCGGTTGTTCCGGCGGCAAAGGGGAGCGTGAAAGTGACAAAGGATAAAAATAAGAATTATAAAATAAAAATATCCTTATCTAATCTGGCCGAACCTTCAAGGCTGCAGCCTTCAAAAAATGCTTATGTGGTTTGGATGGAGACGGATAATAATAACACTAAGAATATTGGGCAGATCAATAGTTCAACAGGGTTCTTATCCAGCAAACTAAAAGCATCTTTTGAAACGGTAAGTTCATTCAAGCCCGTAAAAATATTTATAACAGCTGAAGACGACGCCAATATTCAATATCCGGGAATGCAGGTGGTTTTGTCAACAAATAATTTTTAAACTAAAAGATATTTTTTATTATGGAAACAGAAATTATGCATTCTGAAGTAAAGGAAACTTTATCCCCTTCATTATTGCAAAAAATACATGCCTATTGGCGTGCTGCAAATTATTTATCCGTCGGGCAGATTTATTTGTATGATAATCCGCTTTTAAAAGAGCCGCTGAAATTAGAGCATGTAAAGTCGTTGGTACTAGGCCATTGGGGCACTACGCCGGGACAAAACTTTATCTATGTACATCTGAACAGGGTTATTAAAAAATATGACCTCGATATGTTTTATATCTCAGGTCCGGGTCATGGTGGTCCTGCAATAGTTGGCAATGTTTATCTCGAAGGCACCTGGAGTGAAGTATATCCTAATGTGACGCAGGATGAAGCAGGATTAAAAAAACTATTCAAACAATTCTCTTTTCCAGGTGGCATTTCCAGTCATGTGGCGCCCACAACACCCGGCTCAATTCATGAGGGTGGGGAGTTGGGTTATTCTCTCAGTCATGCTTTTGGTGCAGCCTTTGATAATCCCGGTTTGATTGTAGCCTGCATCATCGGTGATGGTGAAGCGGAAACAGGACCTTTAGCAACAGCATGGCATTCTAATAAATTTTTGAACCCGATCAGCGATGGAGCAGTTTTGCCCATCCTTCACCTCAATGGTTATAAGATCAGCAACCCAACAGTATTGGCAAGAATTGAAGATGATGAGCTTGGACAATTTTTCCGTGGCTGCGGATGGACGCCTCATTTTGTGGAAGGTGATGATCCGGAAACAATGCACCAACTCATGGCAGCAACTCTTGAAGAGGTAATTGCTGACATTCATCAAATACAGAGCGATGCAAGAAGTAACAATGACAATACCCGCCCACGCTGGCCAATGATCGTTTTAAAATCACCTAAAGGATGGACCGGGCCAAAGGTGGTGGATGGTCTGCATATAGAAGGTACTTTTCGTTCGCACCAGGTACCGGTATTAGTAGATGCTGAACATCCAAGTCATCTTAAGTTGTTAGAAGATTGGATGAAGAGTTATAAACCAGAAGAATTGTTTGATGAGAATGGAAGTCTCATTCCCGAACTGGCTGAACTTGCACCAAAAGGAAACAGACGTATGGGCGCTAATCTTCATGCGAACGGTGGTATACTTTTGAAAGACTTACGGATGCCTGATTTTCATGAGCATGCCGTGAATGTTCCTTCGCCCGGCGCGGTTAATGGACAGGATACCATGGTGCTTGGAAAGTTTTTAAGAGATGTAGCAAAGCTGAATAATGATGAACATAATTTTCGTGTATTCGGGCCCGATGAAACGGTTTCAAACTTATTAAGCGCCATTTTTGAAACAACCAATCGCCAATGGGATGCGGCAACGGAAAAGTATGATGAATTTCTTTCACCATCCGGTGAAGTGGTGGATTCTATGCTGAGTGAACATCAATGCGAGGGTTTTCTGGAAGGATATTTATTAACCGGAAGGCATGGATTGTTTAACAGTTATGAAGCCTTTATCCGCATTATTGATTCGATGTTTAGTCAACACGCCAAATGGTTAAAAGTAACACTGGAACTTCCATGGCGAAGGAAGATTGCATCCTTGAATTATTTATTGGCTTCACATGTTTGGCAGCAGGATCACAATGGTTTTACCCACCAGGATCCGGGCTTTTTGGATCATGTTATTAATAAGAAAGCAGATATAGTGAGAGTCTATCTTCCACCCGATGCCAATTGTCTCTTATCTGTTTTTGATCATTGTTTGCGCAGCCGTCATTACGTAAACGTGGTTGTGGCTGGTAAACATCCATTGCCGCAATGGCTTACCATGGATCAGGCTGTTGTTCATTGCACCGAAGGCATCGGCATCTGGCAATGGGCAAGCAATGACCAGGGTTCAGAGCCGGATGTGGTGATGGCTTGCTGTGGCGATACACCAACATTGGAATTGCTCGCAGCCGTTTCAATATTACGGGAACACCTGCCAGATCTTAAAATAAGGGTAGTGAATGTAGTTGACCTGATGAAACTACAACCGCATACCGAGCATCCGCATGGGTTAAATGAAAAGGATTTTGATTCCATATTCACCAAAGACAAACATATCATATTTAATTTTCATGGTTATCCCTGGCTGGTGCATCGCCTTACCTATAGCAGAACGAACCGTAACATACATGTACGTGGTTACAAAGAAGAAGGCACCATAACAACTCCATTTGATCTGAGAGTACAGAATGATATTGATCGTTTTCACCTCGTAATTGATGTGATAGACCGCCTTCCACATCTGGGCAGCAAGGGCGCTTACCTGAAACAGCAACTAAAAGACAAACTCATAGAGCATAAGCATTACGTGCATGAACATGGCAAAGACATGCCTGAGATACTTAACTGGAAATGGACGATACAAAATCAGTAAGAAAAACATATAGATGAAGCTACCATTTACGATAGAACAATTTTTAGAAGTATTTAAAAACTACAACGAGGCAATCTTCCCAATGCAGGTAGTTTTCTATTTGGCAAGTGCCATTGCAATTTTTCTGGTAATAAAACCTGTTCATAAATCAGATAAAATCATCAGCAGTATTCTTGTTTTTTTTTGGTTGTGGATGGGAATCGCTTACCACCTGATTTACTTTACTGCCATTAACAAAGCGGCTTATCTGTTTGCGGCAGTATTCATTGCTCAGGGTATTCTATTTTTCATCTTTGGAGTTTTACAAAATAAACTTTCATTCAAATTTCGTGCTGATATTTATGGAATTGCCGGCATCACCCTGATTTTATTTGCGCTGATTATCTATCCGGTCTTGGGGTATTTTCTTGGTCATGTTTATCCTTCTTCACCAACCTTTGGTTTGCCTTGTCCTACTTCAATCTTTACTTTCGGTTTATTACTATTGAATATAAAAAAATGCCCTGTTACAATTCTTATTATTTCATTCCTTTGGTCAATTGTAGGTTTTATGGCAGCAATTCAGCTTGGTATGTTAGAAGATTCAGGATTATTAGCTGCAAGTCTTATCACCACTGCTTTATTGCTGCTCAGGAATAGAATATTATTTAACTCTCGTAAAACCGAAAATAATTGATATGAAAAATTACAAAACCTTGAAAGATGAGTCGAAGTTGAATATAATTAAGTTCATACATACCATAAATATTTTGTCGCCGTGATGTCAGGGGTTAGAAATCTATATAAAAGTAAGAGCTGAAAAATCATGATAATTGCACTTTCCATTACCGGACTTATACTCATCATTCTTATTATTGGTAGAATAAATTTATCAATTCAATTTAAGAAAGAAGTAAAAGCGTTGTTTTCACAATCAAAGAATATTTCGGGTAATAAGTTCAGTTACCAACAATTGGATGATTTGCCCGAACCTGTGCAACGCTATTTCAGGTACACTCTAAAAGATGAGCAACACTATATTAGTTACGCAAGAATTACACACGATGGCCAATTTAAAACAGGATTGGATAAAAACTGGATTAACATAAAAGGGGAACAATATGCAACAACAGAAAAACCGGGCTTTATCTGGAAAGGAGCTACCTCTATGTTTACTGCCCGTGATATGTATATAGCAGATAAAGGCAGGCTCGTTGTTTCACTTTTCTCTTTAATTAAAGTTGTAGACGCCAAAGGCGAACAATACAACCAGGGCGAACTGCTGAGGTGGCTTGGCGAAAGTATTTTGTACCCAACAAATTTATTGCCATTTGAAAGATTGCAATGGGTTGCCATTGATTCGCATTCTGCAAAACTGACGTTCAGCTATCATGGACTTTCATTGTTTTTCATCATCAGCTTTAATGAAATTGGTGAGATAACCCGGATGGAAACTAAACGATATATGGATAAAACAAAATTAGAAACCTGGGTTATCAAGCCTGCCGATTATAAAGAAATAAATAATGTTATGGTCCCCTCAACCTTTGAAGTATTATGGAGATTGGAAAAAGGTGATTTCAGTTATGCAAAATTTAAAACAAAAAAGATAGAGTACGACAAGGCAGGAATGTTTTAGAAGTAAAAATCTTAATAAAATTAATTCATACATAAAATTTAAACGACAATGACAACAACAAAAAAATTAGGCATCTGGATGGATCATGCAAGTGCACATTTAATGGAATATAGCGATCCTATTATAACCAACATTAAAGTTTCAGGCTCCACGCATGAAGAAAAAGAAAAAAGTTTGCAGAAAGGAGAAAAACTGATGCACAACAAGGAACAGCAACAGCAATCGGAATATTACAAATCATTAGGCGACACAATAAAAAATTATGATGACGTATTGCTGTTTGGTCCTACTGATGCCAAAGTAGAGTTGTTGAATATTTTGAAAGCAGATCTCAGCTTCTCTAAAATTAAAATTGAAACAAGGCAAACTGATAAAATGACCGAAAACCAGGAGCATGCCTTTGTGAGAGAATATTTTTCAAAAAGCTGACCGGGATTGGCAGTTGACTTATTTAAAATATGCAGCAATGAACAAACAAATTTTGATAAATACGGTTAGCCGCTTATTTGCGGATAGTAAAGGTTTGCTGGCAATGGATGAAAGCAACCCAACCTGCAATAAACGGTTTGCCAAATTAGGCATCCCGCAAACTGAAGAGGCCCGCCGTGACTGGAGAGAATTAATCGTGAACACACCTGGTCTCAGTGAATGCATCAGTGGAGCTATACTATATGATGAAACGATCCGGCAAAAAAAGAAAGATGGAACACCCATTATTAAAGCAATCATAGACGAAGGAATCGTAGCCGGCATCAAGGTAGATAAAGGCGCCAAATTGATGGCTGGACATTCCGGAGAAAAAGTAACCGAGGGATTAGATGGATTGCGTGACCGGCTGAAAGAATATTTCCAGATGGGTGCGAGGTTTGCAAAGTGGCGTGCGGTAATTGCTATTAGTGATGGTATTCCCAGTCGGGGTTGTATAGAAGCGAATACAAATGCACTTGCTCTTTACGCAGGCCTTTGCCAGGAAGCAGGACTGGTGCCAATTGTGGAGCCTGAAGTTCTAATGGAAGGTGAGCATGATTTACATCTATGCTTTATTGTTACAGAAAGAGTATTGAGAACTGTTTTCGCCCAGCTTTATTTACAGGGCGTAATGTTGGAAGGAGTTATTTTAAAACCCAACATGGTAATTCCAGGATTGAGTTGCACAAAGCAAGCAACAGTTGATGAAGTTGCAGATGCTACAATAAAATGTCTGCTGCAATCAGTCCCTGCTGCAGTTGCAGGAGTAGCATTTTTATCTGGTGGCCAATCAGGCGAACTCGCTTCGGCACATTTAAATGCCATGCATGTAAGGTACAATTCAAAATTACCCTGGCCATTAACATTTTCTTTTGCACGAGCCATTCAACAACCTGCCATGGAGATTTGGGATGGAAAAGACGAAAACATAAAACCGGCGCAGCAAGCTTTGTTTCACCGGGCCAAGTGCGACCAGGCAGCACGCCAGGGATTGTATTATGCTGCCATGGAGGATCCCGTGTTTCTAAGCAATTAATTGGCGCTTTACTTATATCAACTTTAAGAAAAAAGGAGATTACATATTATGAAATCGGACAATAACCGGCCTAAAGGAACCAAGTCAAAAACACCCGCTACACCTGCGCCAGAGGACGATCTGAAAACGCTGCCAATAGCTGAAGTGGAAAAAAAATTGGGTTCATCCCAAGATGGCCTCACCGGGGCTGAGGCGCAAAAACGGCTGGCACAATATGGACCAAATGAGCTGGAAGAAAAGAAAACCAATATGTTCCTGAAATTCCTAAGTTATTTCTGGGGCCCTATTCCATGGATGATTGAAGCAGCCGTTATTCTTTCTGCTATAGCCCGCCACTGGCCGGATTTCTTCATTATTATGGTTTTACTTTTTGCCAATGCTCTTGTAGGATTTTTGGAAGAACGCCAGGCCGGCAATGCTATTGAAGCTTTGAAGGCCAAACTGGCTATTAATGCAAGGGTGAAAAGAGATGGGAAATGGGTGACTCCGCCAGCCCGTGAACTGGTGCCAGGAGATGTAATACGCATGCACCTTGGCGACATCGTTCCGGCGGATGCCCGTTTACTGAAAGGTGATGAAATATCTGTTGATCAATCCGCACTAACGGGTGAATCTTTACCGGCTACACGCAAAACAGGTGAAGCCGTATTCTCAGGTTCTGTCATTCGCAGGGGTGAAATTGACGCTTTGGTCTATGCAACCGGCACCAACACTTACTTTGGCAAGACGGCGAAACTGGTTGCCGAAGCGCATACAGTTAGCCATTTTCAAAAGGCAGTCCTGAAGATCGGAAATTACCTCATTATACTTGCAGTGGCTTTAGTGGCCATCATTATTACCGTTGCGATTTTCCGTGGCGACCCAATTCTCAGCACCTTACAGTTTGCCCTTGTACTAACGGTAGCGGCTATACCAGTAGCGATGCCAACGGTGTTATCCGTAACGATGGCTGTTGGCGCACGCTTGCTTGCAAAAAAGAAAGCTATTGTGAGCAAACTGGTGGCTATTGAAGAACTGGCTGGTGTAGATGTGCTTTGTGCAGATAAAACAGGAACACTCACACAAAATAAATTAACGCTCGGTGATCCATTCAGCGTTAATAATATACCTGCTGACCAGGTTATTCTTGATGGCGCTTTGGCCTCCCGTTCGGAAAATAATGATACCATTGACCTCGCGGTTCTTGGCGGAATGAAAAACAAGGATGCCTTAAAGGAATACACTGTCGAGCATTTTCAACCTTTCGATCCTGTACATAAACGCACAGAAGCACAGGTAAAAAGCAAAGATGGAAAAACGTTTAAAGTCACGAAGGGCGCTCCACAGGTGATTTTGGCATTGTCGGCAAATCTTGCGCAGGTAAAACCTGCCGTCGATAAAGCAGTCAATGATTTTGCTGCGAAGGGTTTCCGGGCTTTGGGCGTGGCCCGTGCGGAAGGTGATGGCCAATGGCAGTTTGTTGGCGTGTTGCCACTGTTCGATCCTCCACGCGATGATGCAAAAGAAACCATCGCAACGGCAGTGAAGATGGGCGTGAAAATAAAGATGGTGACCGGTGATGCATTGGCTATTGCCAAAGAAACTGCCCAGAAATTAAATATGGGCACCAATATTCTTGATGCTGCAAGCCTGGGTGATTCAAAGAAAGATGAGAGTGCAGCGGTAACTGAATCCATTGAGAACGCAGATGGTTTTGCCCAAGTATTCCCTGAGCATAAATATCACATCATTGATGTCCTGCAAAAGCACGGGCATATCGTCGGCATGACCGGAGACGGGGTGAATGATGCTCCTGCTTTAAAGAAAGCAGACTGTGGCATAGCCGTTTCAGGTGCAACAGATGCAGCACGGGCTGCAGCTTCAATCGTTCTGCTCACTCCAGGCCTTTCTGTAATTATAGATGCCATTAAGGAAAGCCGCCGCATTTTCCAGCGTATGAATAGCTACTCGATATACAGGATAGCCGAAACGTTGCGTGTACTGTTCTTTATGACATTGGCGATTATAGTATTTAATTTTTACCCGGTAACGGCTGTGATGATCGTGATGATAGCTTTACTGAATGACGGCGCCATTCTGTCTATTGCATACGATAATGTACATTACAAGAATAAGTCGGAGGCATGGAATATGCGTATGGTGCTGGGAATTTCAACTGTACTTGGTATTATTGGTGTTGTGGCTGCCTTTGGACTCTTTTACCTTGTTGAGCGTGTCTTTCATCTCGATCGTTCGCATGCACAGACTATGATGTATTTGAAACTATCAGTAGCTGGGCATCTAACGATCTTCCTTACACGTACACGGGGTCCTTTCTGGTCCATCCGTCCCGCAAAAATTTTATGGATAGCCGTGCTCGGAACACAAATTCTGGCAACTTTGATAGCTGTTTATGGTTTGTTCATGACACCACTTGGTTGGGGTTGGGCAGGCTTCGTGTGGGGTTATGCTTTGGTTTGGTTCCTTATTAATGATCGCATAAAACTGCTTGCCTACCGGATCTTTGACCGGACAAAATCCAAATCAAAAACCGGAACTGCAGTATTACAAAAAGCAGAAGATAAAACCAGCTCAGCATCTGAAACAAGGGCTGAACCTAAGCCTGACTCTAAAGAAAAATCTAAACCTGATGTAAAAGTGGAGCCGGATAACGACAACAAAGAAGAACCGAAACAGGATGTCAGGGCTGAGACGAAACCCGATATAAAGGCCGGGGAGAAACCCGGGGTAAAAGCAGATATATCATCTGATTTAAATTCAGAAATAGCAAAACGAGCTTATGAGATTTTCGAGAAGCGGAGCCAGCAGGATGGGCCAGCAATTAAGGATTGGAAACAGGCGAAAGAGGAGATAGAGAATGATAATTCAAAAGCTGAATCAAACAAAGAAACTAAAGTTGCTGAGCCTAAAGCCTTAGCAAGTAATGAGCCCAAACCTGATGTTGCAGCCGGAACAAAATCGGAGAGCAAAGAAGGTTCAGAAAAGGATTTGACGCCGAAGACCGTTCAGAGGGTTCATAAACTCTATGAAGAGTTAGGCCGCGAAGACGTTAAAGAAGCACAGGATTGGGAGAAAGCGGAGCAGGAAAAACAGGAACATGAAACGCATGAATAAATAAATATGAACAATGCGGTGAAGGAATTTCAATGACACTGTAATCAATCAAAATAAAATGGAGTCCACAGCAAAAGTAAATCCTGCAATCATAATGCACATGGAGGTGATACCGCACCTGGAACCATTTTAATTGCTGCCATGAATTTTTTATGTAGAAAAAAACGAAAGAAAACTAAATAATGAAAATATCACCCTTAGCAGGAAAACCGGCTGAACAAAATATACTCATTAATATTCCGCGGCTTGTCACCGCCTATTACACAGGAAAACCTGATCCATCAGTTACCGCTGAGAAAGTTTCATTTGGAACCTCTGGTCATCGCGGTTCTTCATTCAAAAATTCGTTTAATGAAAATCATATTCTTGCCATTACACAGGCCATTTGTCTCTATCGTAAAGAACAAAAAACAGGCGGTCCTCTTTATCTTGGTTTCGATACCCATGCATTGTCAGCGCCATCTTATGCTACCACCATGGAAGTATTGGCGGCGAATAAAGTTGAAGTGATGATTGCTAACGGAGATGAATATACCCCTACTCCTGTAATTTCTCATGCAATATTAAAATATAATAAGGGACGTAAAACAGGGCTGGCTGACGGTATTGTCATTACCCCATCTCACAATCCACCGGATGATGGCGGGTTTAAATACAATCCACCAAACGGAGGTCCTGCGGGGAATGATGTTACCAACTGGATCGAAAAGAAAGCCAATGAATTGCTGCAGAACAATCTTAAGGGTATAAAAAGAATTTCTTTTGATAAATCGGTTAAAGCGTCTACAACACATCGTTATGATTACCTGAATACATATGTCAATGACCTTGGGAATATTATTGACATGGATACCATTCGCAATGCAAAAATAAAGATGGGTGTTGATCCGCTAGGCGGCGCAGGGGTTCATTACTGGGAACCAATTGCAGAAAAGTATCATCTTGACCTAACTGTTGTAAATAAAATTGTTGACCCTGCATTTGGTTTCATGACAGTTGATTGGGATGGGCAAATCCGGATGGATCCTTCTTCTCCTTATGCCATGCAACGATTAATTGCGATGAAAGATAATTTTGATATTTCGTTTGCCTGCGATACGGATCATGACCGCCATGGTATTGTTACAAAAAGTGCAGGCCTGTTAAATCCCAATCATTATTTATCAGTTGCTATTTTTTACCTGCTCCAAAATCGCCCGCAATGGAAAAAAACATCAGCAGTCGGCAAGACGGTTGTTACCACGCAACTTATTGACCGCATAGCAGCGAAACTAAATAGGAAACTGTATAATGTTCCTGTTGGATTCAAATGGTTCGTTGATGGCTTGTTGGATGGATCACTTTGTTTTGGCGGTGAGGAAAGTGCAGGCGCTTCTTTTTCGAGATTAGATGGAAGTGTATGGACGACAGATAAAGATGGATTTATCCCGGCATTATTATCAGCGGAGATCACCGCTAAAATGGGAATGGATCCCGGTAAAATATATACTGAACCTCACCAAAGAATATGGTGAACCTTTTTATGACCGCATTGAAGCAAAAGCGACTCCTGCACAAAAAGAAAAATTAAAAAATCTCTCTGCTTCGGAAATAAAACACAAGGAACTTGCCGGAGAAAAAATTGAAAGCATACTTACTAATGCCCCCGGAAATAATGCTGCCGATAGGAGGCGTGAAAGTTGTAACAGATAATGGATGGTTTGCAGCACGACCGTCAGGAACAGAAGACATTTATAAAATCTATGCTGAAAGTTTTTTGAGTAAAGATCATTTGAAAAAAATAATTGATGAAGCGCAAACTATTGTCAATGCTGCATTATAGATGAATTAAACGAACTTCATGAAATTAAAATTGATACCTGCAGCACATGAACTCATATCTAATATGAGGGACTTTTTTCAAATAGGTGACACAAAACTCAGTCATTTAAATGAAGAACCACTCAGGGAAGAATTATTCAGTTCTGACCAGATGGAACGCTTCGGCAAAACGCTGGCATCAAGACATAAATTAAGTTCAAAACCCGCAAAAGATCATTTACTCAAACGACTTGCAGATAATGAAACCACTTTGCAGGAAGTGCGCAAGCTTCTTACAGATTCAATAAAAAGAAAAAACCAGGTTACACCCGCAGGAGAATGGCTGATAGATAATTTCTATCTGGTCGAAGAACATATCCGAATTGCTAAAGCACATTTTCCCAAAAATTATAGTGAAGACCTGCCTCAACTTTTGGATGGCACGTCTGCAGGGCTCACCCGTAGCTATGATATTGTTCTCCAGATAATTTCTCACAGTGATGGAAGAATAAATATGGAAAGCCTGAGCAGTTTTGTGAAGGCATATCAAACAGTTACCTTTTTGAAATTGGGAGAATTATGGGCTATACCTATTATGCTTCGTCTTGCGCTGATTGAAAATATCCGCCGTGTTTCTGCCCGCATCGCTATTGACAAAGTAGACAGAAACCTTGCCGATTATTGGGCGAAACAAATGATTGAGACTACTGAGGAAGCGCCAAAAAATCTCATTCTTGTAATAGCAGACATGGCCAGGTCCAATCCCCCAATTGTGAGTGCATTTGTTTCGGAATTAATCCGTCAATTAAGAGGTAAGGGCCCAGACCTTGCATTGGTGCTTAACTGGATCGAGCAGCAGTTATCAGGAAGCGGGCTAACCAGTACAGAATTGGTAAATGCTGAAAATCAAAAGCAGGCTGCAGACCAGATTTCTATGAGCAACAGCATCGGGAGTCTTCGTTTGCTGGGTGCAATGGATTGGCGTGAATTTGTTGAAACACACAGTATCGTTGAACAAACATTGCTTAAAGATAATGGAGGAATTTATGGCTTGATGGATTTTTCAACCCGTGACCGGTACCGGCATGTGGTAGAACTGATTGCAAAAAAAAGTTCTTCCAGTGAACAGGAAGTCGCCCGGATAGCTATACAATTAATGCATGAAAATGCTCCGGCTGAAGTTGATGATCAACGTACCGCACATGTTGGTTACTACCTGATAGGCCATGGAGTAACTCAAACAAAAAAATTGTCAAAGATGCATGAACCGGGTGCTCAAAGGTTGCAATATGCTCTCAGGAGACATGCATTCCCGGTGTATTTAACTTTAATTTTATTGATAACATTTGCTATAAGCACAGGTATTTTTTTTAAAGCCGATTCGGATACAAAAAATACCTGGCTTCTTCTGATAATCGTTTTCCTGACAATATTATGTGCAAGCCAACTTGCAATATCTCTTGTAAACTTTTTTGCTACTTTATTGGTTAAGCCAAATTTGCTGCCAAGAATGGATTATTCCCAAAAAATTCCTTATGATTCAAGATCAATGGTAGTAATTCCGGCGATGCTTACTACAGTTGAAGAAATAGAAAACTTAGTTGAAGCGCTGGAAGTTCGTTTCCTGGCAAACAGGAATGATAATTTACATTTTGGTTTATTAACTGATTTTACGGATGCCCCGAATGAAACACTTGAACAAGACCAGGCACTTTTGGACACGGCAAGGAATGGAATTAAAGAACTTAATAAAAAATATAACAGGAAAAATGATGATTTATTTTTTTTGTTTCACCGGCCAAGAAAATGGAATGCAAAGGAAAATGTATGGATGGGTTATGAAAGAAAACGCGGAAAACTTTCCGATTTAAATAACTTGTTAAGAGGTATCTCAAAAGAGAGTTTTTCCCTTATTGCCGGTGATCAAACCATTTTTCCGAAAATAAAATATGTAATTACATTAGATGCAGATACGCAATTGCCGCTTGGTTCCGCCTGGAAATTAATCGGAACTATGGCGCATCCGTTAAATCGTCCCTGGTACGATGAAAAAAAGAAACTGGTAACAAAAGGCTATGGCATTCTGCAGCCAAGGATTACTGTTAGCTTACCTGATATAACCGGTTCTTTATATGCAAGGATGCATGGAAATGAACCGGGCATTGATCCTTATACCCGTGCATCATCTGATGTTTACCAGGATTTATTTGCAGAGGGCTCCTATATTGGTAAAGGAATTTACGAAGTGGATACTTTTCAGAAAGTGCTTGATGGAAAGTTTTTGGAAAACCGCATCCTTAGCCATGATCTTTTGGAAGGTTGTTACATTCGATCAGGATTAATAAGCGATGTACAATTATTTGAAAAATATCCAACGACTTATAATGCGGATATGAAAATGCGTATGCGTTGGATTCGCGGGGACTGGCAGATTTTTTCCTGGATTTTACCGTTTGTTACAGGAGTGGAAAATCATTTTTATAAAAATCCGATCTCAGGATTGTCACGCTGGAAAATATTTGATAATATAAGGCGCAGCCTGATGCCAATTTCACTTACAATCCTGTTGTTACTTGGATGGACTGTACTACCTTCTTCTTTATTCTGGACAATTTCCGTTTCAGGAATTATTGTATTCCCGGTTATCGTTACTTCACTTTGGGATATTTTAAGGAAACGCAAAGATGTTGTATTTAGTTATCACATTAAAAATTCAATCCGTAGTCTGGCTGACATTTCTGTAAAAACTTTATTCACTCTCATTTGCCTTCCTTATGAAGCATTTTCTAATTTGAAAGCTATAATGCGAACACTATGGCGAATGTTGATTACCGGGAAAAAATTGCTGGAATGGAATCCTTCCTCTCATAATGTAATTGCTAACCAAACAAGTTTGACTGCATCCTATGCAACCATGTGGATCGAACCCGTTCTTACGATAGTTCTATTTACCTGGTTAGTGATTGACTCCCCTGGGAAATTGTTTATAGCTGTACCTGTTCTTGTATTATGGCTTGTAGCTCCGTTTATCACATGGTTTACAAGTAAACCTTTAGAGAAACAAGTAACCATCCTTACCGATGAACAAAATATTTTTCTTCAAAAAATGGCAAGAAAAACCTGGACTTTCTTTGAAAGATTTGTCAGGTCTGAAGACAACTGGTTACCACCTGATAATTTCCAGGAACAACCTGTTGAACAGATTGCACACCGTACATCTCCTACCAACATCGGGCTCTCATTACTTTCCGGCCTAACAGCCTGCGACTTTGGTTACATGACTACAAGCCAATTTATTGAACGAACATCGAAGACTATAGACACGATGACAAGAATGGAGCGCTACAAAGGTCATTTTTATAATTGGTACGATACCCAATCATTGAATCCTCTTCAACCAAAATATATTTCTACTGTTGACAGCGGAAATCTTGCCGGTCATTTACTGGTACTGAGACAAGGTCTATTGGCGATACCACATCAAAAAATCCCAGGTGTACAATTATTTGAAGGGCTCCGCGATACATTGCGAATACTTACAGATACGCTAAAAGAAAATGAAACTGAATTGCTGAAGAATTTTACAGTTGAGCTGGAAGCCGCATGTGATGAAAATTTAATTACTATTTGTGAAATAAAAAAGCAAAGCGAATCCTTAGCAAAGAATTTTAATTTAATAACTCAAAAACTGAATTGCGACCCGAGAAGAGAAACATATAGGTGGATTCAAATAATCATGGAGCAATTAGAGGAGATTAATAAACATATTGAGATTTTTTCACCCTGGTTTTTGTTGCCGACTGCCCCAGCTAAATTCTCAGATATTGTTTCCCTGAATGAAAATTTCACATTGATTGAATTATTAAAAAAAGCACAGGAATTACAGGCTGAAATGAATTGTAAACAAGCGGAGAACAACACCCCTGATGAAAAACATTGGCTTGAACTATTTCAAACCGCTTTAACAAGATCAATTCTTCAGGCAAATGAATTAATTACGGCAACCGAAAAACTTGCTCAGCAATGCAATGAGTTGGCAGATATGGAATGGGATTTCCTGTATGATAATTCAAGTCACTTATTTACTATTGGCTATAACGTGCAGGATCACGTTAAAGACATAAGCTATTATGATCTGCTGGCATCCGAAGTAAGACTCTGCATCTTTATTTGCATTGCTCAGGGAAAACTTCCGCAGGAAAGTTGGTTTGCCCTGGGACGTTTGCTAACCAACGTTGATGGGAATCCTATTCTTCTTTCCTGGAGTGGTTCTATGTTTGAATACCTGATGCCACTTTTAGTAATGCCCACTTATGAGAATACTTTGCTTGATCAAACATATAAAGCAGCTGTAAAATGGCAGATTAAATATGGTAAAAAGACAGGCCTGCCATGGGGAATTTCAGAATCATGCTACAATATGATAAATGCCAGTTCCAATTATCAATACCGTGCATTTGGCGCTCCAGGACTGGGATTAAAACGCGGATTGGAAGAAGATGCTGTTATTGCTCCCTATGCCTCTGCACTGGCGTTGATGGTATCACCTGAAAAAGCATGTGAGAACCTGGAACTGCTTAACAAAAAAGGATTAGAAGGACGATATGGATTTTATGAAGCCATAGATTATACACCATCACGTTTACAACGTGGACAATCCAGCGCAACTGTTTATTCGTTCATGGCGCATCACCATGGTATGAGTTTTCTTTCATTGGCCTACCTGCTTCATGACAAGCCCATGCAAAAGCTATTTGAATCAGAACCACAATTTAAAGCAACACTCTTATTATTGCAGGAAAGAATTCCAAAAGCGACAACCTTTTTTGCACACACAACAGACATAGCAGATATTAATTATACAGCAAACGTACAGGAAACATGGATCATCAATACTCCAGACACAGCAATACCTGAAGTACAATTATTATCGAATGGCAGGTATCATGTCATGTTAACAAATGCGGGTGGTGGTTACAGCCGTTGGAAAAATATTGCTGTTACACGCTGGCGGGAGGATAGTACCTGCGATAATTGGGGAACATTTTGTTATATACGGGATTTGAAAAGTGAAACATATTGGTCAAATACACATCAGCCCGCACTTAAGAAAGCAGACAAATATGAAGCCGCCTTTTCACAGGGCCGCGTGGATTTTCGTACTTCCAATAACGAGATAGACACGCATACAGAAATTGTAGTATCTCCGGAAGACGATATAGAAATGAGGAGAGTGCGGATAACAAACTCTTCCGGCATTTCCAAAACCATTGAAGTAACCAGTTATTCAGAGGTAGTTATGGCGCCTGCGGCTTCAGATTTGATACAGCCTGCTTTCAGTAATCTTTTTGTGCAAACAGAGATCATTCCTCAGCAACATGCGATCATTTGTACCAGAAGGCCGCGGTCGGCGGACGAAAAGTCTCCATGGATGTTTCATTTAATGACGATCGAAGGAAAACATGCGGAAGAAATATCCTATGAAACTGACCGGATGGAATTTATTGGGCGTGGAAATACTATTGTGAATCCAAAAGTGATGAACAAGCCAGGACCTCTTTCAGGGAATGAAGGTTCAGTGCTGGATCCTATTGTTGCAATCCGGTATAAAGTAAACCTTGAGTCTGAAGAAACAGTTACTATTGATATGGTTATTGGTATTGCTGAATCCAAAGAAGTTTGCCAGGGACTGATTAATAAATACCAGGATAATAAACCTCATAAAGACCGAGTCTTTGAAATGGCCTGGACTCATAGTCAGGTAGTACTGCGGCAAATCAATTCATCGGAAGCTGATGCTCAATTATATGGTCGGTTGGCAAGCTCTATTCTTTTTACTAACGCTTCATTTCGTGCAGATCCTGCTATTCTCATCAATAATCACAAGCAACAGTCAGGTTTATGGGGTTATTCCATTTCAGGAGATTTGCCCATTGTACTGCTGAAAATTGAAAAACAGACTAACATGCAATTGGCAAAGCAACTGATACAGGCGCATGCATACTGGCGATTAAAAGGGCTTTTGGTGGATCTGGTGATCTGGAATGAAGAACATGACGTGTATCGGCAGGCGTTTCAAAATGAAATTAAGGCGCTCATTCCTGCAGAAATGAGGGATCGGCCAGGAGGCGTTTTTTTAAGAGCATCCGATCAGATTTCAAACGAGGATAGAATATTATTTCAAACGGTGGCACGTATTATCATTTTCGACAGCGGTGGAACATTAGCTGACCATGTTAAACGAAAAGCACTTGCAAAAGTGGTAATCCCATTTATTAACCCATCCCAAACGCATTTACCTTCCTTAACGCCAATTTCTCTGCCAAATGATCTATCCTTTTTTAATGGACTGGGGGGCTTTTCTCCGGATGGTATGGAGTATGTTATTGTTGTTGATGACAAAAACAAAACTCCTGCCCCATGGGTAAATGTAATTGCAAATCCATATTTCGGAACAGTTGTTTCAGAAAGCGGATCAGCTTACACATGGACTGAAAATGCACACGAATTAAGGCTTACTTCCTGGAATAATGATCCTGTTTCTAATTCAGGCGGAGAAGCATTTTATATCAGGGATGAAGAGAGCGGATATTTCTGGTCAACTGCATTGCTGCCTGCCGGAGGTCATTCACCTTACATTACACGCCATGGATTTGGATATAGTGTTTTTGAACATGTTGAAGATGGAATTTATTCAGAAATGTTAGCGTATGTTGATATGGAATCAACTATTAAATTCATTGTATTGAAAATACGTAATCAATCAGGAAGATCGCGAAAATTATCTGCTACCGGTTATGCAGAATGGGTACTGGGTGATAACAGAATGAAAACAGCCATGCATATTCATACAGAAATTGATCCGGATAGTGGCGCTCTTTTTGCAAAAAATCAATACAACACTGAGTTTCAAAACAGGGTGGCATTTTTTGATGTAGATTATTTGAAAAAGACATTTACAGGAGACCGTACTGAATTTATTGGCCGTAACAGCACTTTGCAAAATCCCGATGCAATGTCACGCTTAAAACTTTCCGGAAAAGTCGGGCTTGCGCTGGATCCATGTGCGGCTATCCAGGTTCCATTTTTTGTGGCAGATGGAGAAGAACAGGAAATTATTTTCAGATTGGGGGCAGGTAAAGACTCAAATGAAGCAAGCGCAATCGCCAAACAATTCAGAGGAACTGCAAAGGCCAATGATTCCCTGGAAAAAGTAAAAAAATATTGGAAAAGCACCATTGATGTTTTACAAGTAGAAACTCCGGACAAAGCAATAAACCTGATTACAAATGGTTGGCTTACTTATCAAACACTTTCTTCACGTCTTTGGGGACGAAGTGGATTTTACCAATCAGGCGGAGCCTTTGGTTTCAGGGATCAGTTGCAGGATGTAATGTCGCTGCTTCATACCAGGCCGGAACTTGCCCGCCAACAAATATTACTTTGCGCATCACGTCAATTTACTGAAGGTGATGTGCAGCATTGGTGGCATCCCCCAATTGGGCGTGGTGTTCGTACCCGGATCTCAGATGATTTCCTTTGGTTACCCTTTGTAACATCTTATTATATTAAACTTACAGGAGATTCAGCGGTGATGGATGAGTCGGCAAATTTCCTGGAAGGGCGAACAGTAAATCCGGGGGAAGATTCATATTTTGATCTCCCTATATTGTCTACTAAATCTGCTACGCTTTATGAGCATTGCGTTCGGGCAATAAAACATGGACTCAATTTTGGCGTACACGGGTTACCGTTAATTGGTAGCGGCGATTGGAATGATGGTTTTGATAAAGTAGGCCAGCATAGTAAAGGAGAAAGTGTTTGGCTGGCATTTTTTCTTTATGAGATACTTGTACGTTTCTCCGGCATTGCGGGTTCACATAATGATGTCGCATTCGCCAATGAATGTAAAAAACAAGCGCAGCAGTTAAAAGAAAATATTGATAAGAATGCATGGGATGGTGAATGGTATAAACGTGCCTGGTTCGATGATGGAACGCCATTAGGGTCTTCAGTCAATGAAGAATGTAAAATTGATTCCATTGCACAAAGCTGGTCTGTTTTATCAGGAGCAGGCGATAACAAACGTGTGCACACAGCGATGGAATCTGCTTATAAAAACCTTGTACAAAAAGATACCGGCATCATTCAATTATTGGAGCCTCCTTTTGATAAGTCTGATTTAAACCCGGGCTATATAAAAGGATATGTTCCGGGCGTAAGGGAAAATGGAGGACAATATACACATGCCGCCGTATGGATGATTATTGCTTTTGCCAAACTGGGCAACAGTAAGCGTGTTTGGGAATTATTGAATATGATCAACCCGGTCAATCATGGTAAAACTTCCAAAGAAATTGCTTTATATAAAGTAGAACCGTATGTACTGGCGGCGGATGTATATGCATTTTCACCGCATGCAGGGCGTGGCGGATGGACATGGTACACCGGCTCTGCCGGCTGGCTGTATCGTTTGATCATAGAATCTTTTCTTGGTCTGCAACGGAGAGGGAACAAACTAAAAATTGTTCCTTGTATTCCTGAAGAATGGGAATCATTTAAAACACATTACAGGTATAAGACTACGATGTATCATATTTTAGTAACGCAGAAAAATGGTGTTGGAGAATCCTCGGTAACATTGGATGCTATAGAAAAAAAGAGCCTGATTATACCACTTGCAGATGATGCTGTGGATCATACCATAGAAGTCACAGTGTACGCCCAAAAGCGTTCGGAAATATTTGCCGATAGTAAATGATAATTTCCAGATGTAAGGCTAATCTAAACTTATCTGTTCCGGTATAATAGTTACATGGGGAAACCGTAAACAGAAGAAACGATTACCTGAAAATGTGTGAAAGATGTAACTCTTTGCTTAAATCATATAACAATAATGAATTTTAATGGCTCATCTTTATATGTACTTATATCACTACTTAAAACATTTTAACTATGCCAATTTATGCCTACCTTTTTTTATTCATATTGTTGTCAATTATTACACTTGTGATCTATTCTTTTATTTTACGGAGAAAAAGTATTTCTGTTGAGTTATTTGTTGAAGCATTGAAGAATGAAAATGCAGGACATTTTGAAGCTGCTGTAATTACTTATGAAGCGGCACTGAATCAATTTAAAAAAACCAGGTTTCACAATAGTTTTAAAGATAAAATTACTCAAAAGATTAAGCTATTGCATACCCTTATTGCATACGAAAACCATCTTCGTTTTATCAGATAGTGCGCATTGTCGTTATATTTTAGCGCATTTCGGTTTATGCAATTACAGGGAAAAGGAGTGGCTTATTTTCACGCCCCATTCAGGAAAATAGCTGGATTTATTCTATCTTATTTCAAACAGCTCAGATAGAAGAGGCGTTCTATACTGAAAGATATGTGAAATGCTTATCTGCTTCTTAATTTATGAGCACTAGTCTGCCCGGCACTCGTTAGTGAAAAAATTCATCAAACCTTACAATGTGTGAATAATGTAATTTTTCTACGGAATTATGTAATGACTGCGTGGTAAAAAGAATTCATCTTTACATACTACTTTATGGAATAGCAGTCAATTTCTCATGCAGTTAGTTTTAGTTAAAGCCCTTGTTTACAGGGGCTTTTTTGCCGACAAGTTTTATAGTGAATTATAATAGAAGAAATCCTGATTACAAAAATGTATGAATGATGTAATCTATTGGTGTAATTATGTAACAATCATCGGAACAACATGGTTTAACTTTCATATGATACTGTTCGGAAAAATTTCTTTTGTTCATGGTAGTGACGCAACTTAATTTCACCCGGATCCCGTTTCGACTTGAATTGATTTTGGTCAGAAAAAAAGCCGACACTAATCATTGTAAAGCAGAGGCGGTATAACGTACCTTACTGTCTCGCTAAAATATTTTTTATGAATAATCTGCTTTATATTATCGCCGTTATCCTCATTATCGGATGGGTGGTTGGATTCTTCGCGTTTCATGCCGGATGGCTCATCCACACTCTGCTTGTTATTGCACTTATTGCTATAATATTAAGAATTATTCGCGGTAAAAAAGTGCTGTAAAAATTATTTTCTTAATTCTAGAAAAAAAATAAAATATGAAAGGATTTAAAATAAACATTGATAAAGCAACAACGGAGAATGATAATTACCGTAAGGTGTTGTACACTTCCAAACATAGCCAGTTAGTGCTCATGAGCCTTAAGCCAAAAGAAGAGATCGGTGAAGAAACTCATCCTGATAATGACCAGTTTTTCCGCTTTGAATCCGGGCATGGAAAATGTGTCATAGATGACAATGAATACGAAATAAAAGAGGGAGATGCTGTCGTTATCCCTGCCGGGGCAAAGCACAATGTCATTAATACTGATGGCACTGCAGGATTAAAAATGTACACCATTTATTCTCCTGCTCATCACAAGGATGGAATAATACGTTCTACTAAATACGACGCTGAAACGGATGGAGAGGAATTTGATGGTGTGACAACGGAGTCATTTGATCGGCACGTTATTCAGGATGAAGCTTTATTCTCTCATTGAGGCGTGTCGGTAAATGGGTAAATAACAATCCTTTGAAACAAGACTCGGCTGGAGTAACAAAAAAATTTTGAGAGTATGCTGACATTCTCTCTCTACTTGTTACAACCCGGGCGCTTTCTTCCGTAATTGCAGGTGGGAGAGCAGTAATGATGCCGGGTCGCGTAAAAATTAGAAGCTTGGTGATACGATAAAAAAAACCTTTGCGATTCCAAAAAAAATCAGTGAAATGGCTAAGAAGTTATTGGATGTAGGGAGGCTTTTTAGAATGATCCTGGTAACTGCTATAATTATTTTCCATTCACATTCATGCAACGCTTACTCCGTACTCACTCATGAGGCTATTATCGATGCAAACTGGGATCATATATTGCTTCCGTTATTAAAACAAAAATTTCCTGCCGCTTCCGGTGAAGAATTAAAAACAGCTCACGCCTATGCCTATGGAGGTGCTGTTGTGCCGGATATGGGGTACTATCCTTTCGGCAGTAAGCTATTCACTAACCTGCTTCATTATGTTCGTAGCGGCGATTTTGTAGAGGCAATATTAAGTGAAGCGCAAAATTTAAATGAATATGCTTTTGCGTTAGGTGTACTCTGTCATTATAATGCGGATAATTATGGACATAAATTAGGAGTAAATGTTTGTGTGCCGATTATATATCCGAACATGAAAAAAAAATATGGTGATGCGGTAACCTATGACGAAAACCATATTTCGCACCTGCGCACTGAATTTGGATTTGATGTGCTTCAAACGGCGAGAGGTAATTATGCCTCTGAAGCTTACCACGATTTTATCGGCTTTCAGGTGGCAAAGCCGGTGCTGGAAAGAGCTTTTTTTAAAACATATGGTTTGGATGTGAATGACCTCTTTGGAGATTTTTCCAAAACTGTTGGTACATTCAGATGGATTGTGAAAAGTTTTTTTCCCACCATAACAAAAGCCGCCTGGGCATCAAGGAGTGATGAAATCAGAAAAACATTACCCAATGCAACCGGCCGCCGATTCATTTACCGGATGAACCGCAAGAATTATAAGCATGAATTCGGAAGTGAAAAGCCGAGATTCTTTGTACAGATGCTTTCAGTTTTTATCGAAATACTGCCCAAAGTAGGGCCCCTGAGAGTTTTAAAATTCAAAGTGCCTGATGCTGATGCTGAAAATTTTTTTATTAAAAGTTTTGATACTTCGGTGTTGCACTACAGTAGTGATATAGAGCAGCTCCAAAACGGCAAAATTAAATTAAGTGATATTAATTTTGATACCGGAAAAAAAACAGAACCGGCCGAATATGGGCTTGCAGATAGAAGTTATGCAGATATCATGGAAAATATTTCGGTCGTGCAGCATGGTCAGTTCAGGGATGCATTGTTGAAATCGGGACTTGAATTAATGGATGATAAAAAAAGCATGTTAATTGAAAAGATAAAAAATGTTATTGTCGAATTGGTTCACTATTCAGAAGAACCATTAGCAATAAAATTGTCAACATTCATGAGTCAGAAACTAAATCATGATTATACTTATCTCGCCAATCTTTTTTCAGAAGTTCAGGGCACTACGATTGAAAAATTTTTTATCACTCACAAAATTGAGAGGGTAAAAGAACTGCTTGTTTACAATGAACTTAATCTTAAAGAGATCGCCTACCTGATGCATTACAGTAGCGTGGCTCATCTTTCTGCCCAATTCAAAAAAGTAACAGGCTTGACTCCCTCGCATTTCAAACAACTTAAAGACAAACGACTTTCCGTGTTGGAAGAAATTGGGGCAGATAAGAAACCCGGCTGAATATGATCTGGAGAAAAAACAGTATTTGCTTTTGCATTATACTCTTCTTAGCATTGCTTTCTTCTGGTAATGTTTATTCTCAAGAAAGCGATTCTACGGAAAACGGTTTATCTAAAAAGCATAAAGCTTTTTTACAGTTCCTTCTTAATTCTATAACACGAAGTGGTATTGACTCATCTATGCAACCTGGTGTGCTTATCAGTAAAAATGAAATAACATTTCTACCTTATGAGGGTAAAGTCATCAGGCATATACTGGTCAAAGAATTTGGGTTTGAAAAGACATTTACCGATACTACAAAAGAAATCAATTACTTCGGTAAAGATTTTGTGAAACATCTGCATAGGAATACAAGAGAAAGTATAATACGCAACAATCTTTTCATTAAAGAAAAGACTGCACTCAATGCTAATTTAGTTGCCGATAATGAACGATATCTTCGCTCACTGGAATATATACATGATGCACGGATACTGGTAGCTACAATTGCTGATGAACCCGATTCGGTTGACCTGGTGGTTATCACCAAAGACTTCCTTAGTATTACAGCAGAACTCAACGATGTAAGTGCAAGAAAGTTTAAAGCCAGGATAGGGGATGTCAATTTAATGGGCACGGCACAAAAGATACAGTTTACAACATTGATCGAAAAAAGTCGGGATCCTCATTTTGGCTACGAAATACTTTACAGGAAAAATAGTATTGCCAGTACTTTTATTAATGCGACCATCGGCTACTCAAAGATCGATCACGATCTCTACGATGGTACCTTAGATGAACAGTCCTGGCACGCAGAGATCGAAAGGCCTTTAGTATCACAATACCTGCATGTTGCAGGTGCTATAAAGCTTGCTCATAGCCAAACTTATAATAGTTATTTTAAACCCGACAGCTTATTCTATAATTATCATTATAATACTTTTGATGTGTGGATCGGGTATAACCTTGGTGTCCGAAAATTCCTGTTTCTGAAATCGTTACTCAACAGGCAATTCATAAGCATTCGTTATTTCCGAAACAAGTTTGACCAGGTTCCTTACCAGGTAGCCGACAAATTCAATTTCAGGTTAAACGATCGGGAAGCTATACTGGCGCAATTCACTTTCTTCAGGCAAAACTTTTATAAAACCAATTACGTTTTGGGTTTTGGTATCACAGAAGATGTTCCTTATGGTTATAACATTGCCTTTACAGCAGGCTGGTATAAACAGTTGCAAATGGAAAGGCCCTATGCGGGGGTTGATGCAAACCGGTATATTGTCACAAAAAAAGGAAATGTGATGCAGTACTTTTTGCGGGCCGGAACTTTTTTAAATAAGGGTACAATTCAGGATGCAGCTGTTTTAGCTGGAGCTAGTGCATTCAGCCGTATTTTCAGCTACAAAAATTTAAAAATGCGGCAATACCTGAGATTGAGTTATACGAAGCAATTCAATCGTATTGGCCTCGATCCTCTTGGTATTAATAATGTATTTGGACTTCAATATATCTCGTTTGATTCCGCAAGTGGAAACCAGCGTTCGAGCTTGCATACGGAAACAATCTTTTTTCTGAAATACAAAGTGCTTGGTTTTAAATTTGCGCCGTTTGTGTCTGCCGATATTGCATTGTTCACTCCTGAAGATAAAAATACATCAAATTCGGGCTTTTATTCTGGTTTCGGTGGTGGCATACGGACACGCAACGAGAATATATTATTTGGCACAATAGAATTGCGGTTCATGTATTTTCCGCGTAAATCAGAACAACATACTGCTTTCAAACTCACAATAGTTTCCAATCTTCGTTTCAGATACAGCAATAATTATGTAAAAGCCCCTGATATTATACAGGTGAACAGCGATTTTGATAATAATATTTACTAGGCTTCAAATAAACCAGTTTCTATTGTCTTTGCTAACCTCCCTTAAAGTGTTAAATACGGCGATTGAATACAGAAACAATATTCGTTTTGCCAGGTAATTTGTGTTATAATAAATTCTATTTCTAAAATTATTTACTGATTCTTCAGTAGCACAAAAAAAAGTTGCTATTCTCATAGCGGTTGTTTTGGTTTTAAGTCCCTGTTTCCACAGGAATTTCCTTTTTTGTAACACTGCATAAAGAAATCAGCTATTGTCAATTCAATTTAAATATATTCAAATGGCCCGGGGTTTTAATTTATAAAACGATATCGTTAGTAATAATGTGTGAATGATATAACTCTTTTCTATAATTGTGTAATACTTTCTGCCATTAAAGAACTCACCTTTATGAAGTGAAAACTCTTTCACTAATAAAATCAAAAAAATGAACACAACTGAAGTAAAGGGAAACTGGACTGAACAAAAAGGAAAACTGAAACAAAAGTTTGCGACACTGACAGATAATGATTTCATGTTTGAAAAAGGGAAAAAAGAGGAGATGCTGGGAAAGCTCCAGGTTAAATTAGGTAAGACCAAAGAAGAGTTACATAAAATTATTGAAGCATTATAGTTCGCTGTTCCTATTAAGGACTACTACCTATTTTTTTACCTGGTTAGCGGCAGTTTCCTTCCATCACTGCATCAGCCCGTAGATGTTGTATCAATTCTATTCACAAAAACAATTGAATAATTACATAATGAAAAAAATAATTTTTATAGTCGCATTATTCCTAACCGGCTTCGTGTTTCAACCTGCTTTTGCACAATCCCGGGTGCGGTTTAATATCAACATTAGTAGCCAGCCTGTATGGGGACCCGTAGGATACGATCATGTTGAATATTATTATATGCCCGATATTGATGCATTCTATTATGTTCCAAAACACCAATACATTTACCAGGAACGGGGCCGCTGGATATTTGCCGCCTCCTTGCCATCCCGGTTTAATAATTATGATATGTATAGCGGTTATAAAGTAGTGATTAATGATTGGAAGCCTTATCGTCATGCCGAAACATACAGGGAACGATATGGTTCTTACAGAGGACGTCACAACCAGGAAATAATCCGTAATAGTCACGATCCTAAATATTTTGAAATCAAAGACCACCCTGAACATAGCAGATGGGAAAAAGATCATAAAGGCGGGAATGGTCATGGTCACAAACATCACAGGGGTTGATTATAGCTATCGTCAGTAATTAATTTTTCGTCGTCATTACCGGCAATAAAAAATGATTACTGGCGATTTATTTCAGGAAAAAAACAATAATACAGGATAAATGCAGAAATGCGGTACCTGTAATTTTTAACAACAATAAAAATGATTTTATGGGAAATGCACTTTATGTTATTGCCGTCATCCTCATCATTGGATGGTTACTTGGATTCTTCGCATTTCATGTGGGCAGTATTATTCATGTTCTGCTTGTAATTGCGATTATTGCCATAATACTAAGAGTTATCCAGGGAAGAAGAATAGTTTAGAGGCTACTTATACGTGGGAAATGTTGAATTTTTATTCAGGGGATAAACTTTCTTATTAAATCGGAAATGTGTGAATTATATAACATAAATGCAAAATCGTATAACAGTTATAACACACCAGGCTTCTATCTTTGCATTGGTTTTTCATAGGATATTGGATTTTATACCGGGGCTGGATTTTTATCCTAGCCCTTTTTTGTTCATACCGGATATTTCTAAAAATTGTAGATATGAAACCCACAGAAGTTTTATTCATAACCACCTCTCATGATAAATTAGGGGATACGAATGATAAGACTGGTGTATGGATGGAAGGACTTGGATCTCCTTATTATGTCTTTAAGGATGCAGGCGCAGAAGTGCTTTTCTTGTTAGAAAGCAAATTACTTTCTCTTGGAGCATTGTACAGCAAGGGAGAGAACTATGTCAGCCATATTGTGGAAGATGGCAATATCATTACCGGTCAAAATCCTGCTTCATCGAAAGAAACAGCTCGAAGAATAATGGCATGGGTACAGCGTAATAAACTTATCGACAAACTTCAACTGGCCAGTGCTGAATAGTATGACAAGTCAGGTTATATTGATGCCAGCACAGTATCGTGATTGTCTTTTTAAAACGAAAAAAATACCCTTTACGAAGAGCCGGGCACTGGTAAAGCCTTTGATTATACCAGTTGTCTCTGCAAATAAAAATCAGTCAATAAAATATCAGACCATGGAAAATAAATTTGAAAATGAGAAATCAGAAAATACTGAGCTGGAAAAATCAAAAGCACACATCATAGTCGAAATTATTGAGTATATGGCTAATTCAGTAGTGAGCAAAACGATTATCAGGAAATCAACAGGAAATATAAGCGTCATGTCTTTTGACAGTGGTGAAGGATTAACAGAAAAGACTTCGCCATTTGACACTTTTGTCCAGATCATTGAAGGGAAAGCAGAAGTTGTTATTGATAAACTACCTCATTTACTCCAATCGGGTGAGGGGATTATAATACCTGCTCATTCATCCAATTTTATTAAGCCAAACGGGCGTTTTAAAATGATTTCAACCATTATTAAAAGCGGGTATGAGTAAATCCCGGGGAGTGGTTGGCAGAAGCCTGTTCTCCCAAACACATTACTATCGATGCCGTTGCATAAATAAATAAATGAATTGTCATTAATAAACCTATCTTCACCGAGAGACCTTATAAATCTCCTGACACTAAGTATCAGACCGCTCCAAATTTTTACTCTTTTCTTCAGTAACAGTTTATCCTTCTTCACGCTTTGTATCTGACATTAGTTACAGGTATTTTTATTTTTTTACTTTAAATTATTAATTTATGAACATGTACGTTTCGAATTTAAGTTTTCATACAAATGATGAAGCCTTAAGAACTTTATTTTCTGCATATGGTACTGTAAGCTCGGCTAAAGTAATTACAGACAGGGAATCAGGCCAGAGCCGCGGTTTTGGTTTTGTGCAAATGGATGCTGTAGCTGAAGCCGAGGCAGCGATGAAGGGCCTGGACAAAAAGGAGGTTGAAGGCAGAACTATGTCAGTTAATGTAGCCAGAGAAACTAGTTCGTTGAAAAAAAGAACTTATCCTTTTTGATCCAGATGTCAAGTTTCGCAAATTTTTTCGTTGCTCCTGGGTTCTCTCAGGCAGATTATGGTATTTAATTATTCTCACATTTAAAAATTTACAAAATAATGAAACAGTATTTGATTTTACTTTTTGCTTTTCTTACACTCGGTTCATTACATGCCCAAAAAACCACTGCGGATCAGGATGCTGTTCGCAAAGTTATTGAACTGGAAACAAAATATTTTTTTGACGGCAACTATGACAAATGGGCAAGTACCTGGGCGCATGAATCAACAGATTACGTAATATTTACCGGGCCCAATGGCAATTCCGAAACGATGGGTTGGGATAACATTTCTGCGGGTAATAAACCCAATATGAAAAATGTTCCGCTTATATCTTCAGAAGAATTGGCAACCACTTACAAAAAATATGATTACCAATATAAGATAAACGGCAATCTTGCTAATGTCACTTTCAGAGAAGGAAAAGGAAATTTTCTAACAAAAACATTAGAAAAACAAAACGGTGAATGGAAAATAACCGGTATGACACTTGTTAACTCTACTGATTTTAAATTTAAAGCATCCTATAATGCATTAAAATCCTACGTCGGTAAATGGGAGCTGGTTGAGGGCAGTTATAAATCTGAAAACATGCAAGGCGGGGTCAATGATGGTAAACTGATGTCTAACGATTATGATATTCATGAAACCATGTATGGGATAGAATTTGCTTCCTCGAGTTCATCGGTATACTCAGGGATCACCTATTTTAATACGGCTTCTGAGTGCTTCATCCAGGATAATAGTCAAAATGAAATAAAATATTTTGATTTTGAAAAAGGAACAAATGCAGATGTAAGCACCTCTACCGGAACAGCATCTTTTGATACAAGCGGAAAATTTGTAGTTAGGGGAATGTATCCCGATAAGCCGAATCTTTTACGATTTGAAAATATATATACAATCAATAGTGATGGTTCCATACACCATGAAGGTCGGTCTTATGATAAAGACGGTAAGATCACTTTCAAATGGTTTTTTGATCTGCACAGGGTATAATCAAAATGTGCAGTATGGATGAAGATAACTTTGTTTGGGGCCCGCCATTCTTCACCTTTATCATTCCAATTATTTAAATTATAAAAATGAAAAAACAATATATGCTGATCATGGTACTTGCTACAAGTATAATAACAGCACGAGCGCAATCCTCGTACACAACTATTCAATACAACAAAAGTATGCAGCCTGCACTTGTTCTTGAGCTACCTAACACAACAAATGATGTGGAAGGAACTATTTTACAAAAGCTGAAACAGATAGGGTACAATCCCGAAACACAGGGACACCTTTTCTGGAAAAAAAACACAATAGATGGCTTTTACGTTTTTAACAATGTGGTCCTGCCTTCTTTAAGCACTCAAAAGCTGGATATGTATTTTAAAGTGGTACAAAAAAATAAGGAGGAAAAGGACAACAGTACATTATACCTGCTGGTAAGCAGCGGTAATGAAAACTTTGCTTCACCTGAAGGGGATAGCACGCTGTGGAATGATTCTAAAATGTTTCTCAACAGCTTTGTTGAAAAGACTACCGCATACAGTCTTGAACAGGATATTACCGCCCAGGAAAATACGGTAAAAGATTCTCAAAAAAAATTAGCAACTATGCAAAAGGATGAAAAAGACCTGGCAGAAAAAATAAAAAAATACCAGGATGATCTTTCAAATAATCAAAACAATCAAAAAGATCAGCAACTGGATATAGACAATCAGCAAAAGCTTCTCGAGAGTTTAATCTCAAAGAGGAAGGGTTAATGAATTTACACATGCTCAATGATGAAATTTGATTTCCTTAGGTAACTAAATAAATGTATTATAATCCTGGCCTCATCTCACAACATTTATTTCAAATCATAATTCAAAAGATGTGACGTGTTTGGGACATGATTGGAAATTTTTAAAAAATGAAGACCTCCAATTGTTTAATTTTTGGAGGTCTTTGAATTGATTTGGGTATCAAAAAAAGCGGTGAGGGAGGGATTCGAACCCTCGGTACAGCTTTAAGGCCGTACGACGGTTTAGCAAACCGTTGATTTCAGCCACTCATCCACCTCACCGGCTAAATTTGCAAGGGCAGCAAAAATAGAATGAATGAGGCAAAATCCCAAAGAAAAGATCAACAACAACAAGGAAAGAACACAGTGATAATAAGGATCACTCCTTGCGGAATCAAACTAAATTATCGGTTTAATTTTTTTAGCCGGGAAAATATCTACCATGCGGATAATATTGGAAAATAAATGAAGAATAGTAAGGGAAATAATTTTCAAATCGAGCCAAAGACTGGCATTACGTATATATTCAGTGTCCCAGAGGTAACGTATAAAAATGCTTTCGTAGTTAAGAGTGGGCCCATGATGACCTTTGACCTGCGCCAGGCCGGTAATGCCCGGCCGTACGAGGTTCCTGAATTTATACGAAGGGATTACGAAAGAAAAACGGGTGCAATCTGACAACATATGTGGTCTTGGACCAATAATGCTCATGTCGCCAATAAGTATATTGATAAATTGAGGAAATTCATCGATGTTTGTTCGCCGTAAAAATTTTCCCATTCTTGTGATCCTGTAGTCATTTCCCTCTGCCTGCCTTTCATCTGCTTCAGCGTTAACTATCATGGTCCTGAATTTCAAACAATGAAATAACTGCCCATTTTTTCCTATACGTCTCTGTACAAAAAATACAGGACCTTTTGAATCAAGTAAAATTAAAAGACTTACGACGGGAAATATCCAGCTAAGAATGCAAAGAATAAAAAGAATGGAGAAAAAGATATCGAAGCACCTCTTAAAAAAATGAAAAGCTTTTCCTGAGCCTGTATAATCTTTGAGAAGAATCGGTTTATTTTGGGATGAAATTTTCTGGAGAGATGGACTGACCAGGAGATTGTTATGATAGCTTATTTTATGCAAGTGACATGAATGATAAAGCAGTAATTTTTCCGAAAGTTTGCCTGAGATACTATCGCTGAAAATTCTGAAATGGTTGCTCGTTTATTTTTAGTTTTTAGTCGCGGGAAAGTTTACTTTTAATTGTATGATTACTGCAATCAGGACACAGGGAATGATGGTAGAAAAATCAGGGCTTAGTATTTTAAAAGCCCTGGCTTATTTTGATATTTTCAATTATCCACTTACAGAACAGGAGATTAAAATTTTTTTGAACAACTCTATACGTGGAGAAGAATTTGGAACAGCTTTGCAAACATTACTTTGCAAAAAAGTCATTTTTAAAATCAATGAATTTTATTCCCTTCAGAACAAATTCGAAATAGTGCAAAGAAGAATACGGGGAAATTTCCTGGCAAATGAACTTCTTTTAAAAGCTACACGCATCGGCGCTTTTCTATACCAGTTCCCTTTTGTAAGAGGCGTTGCCATTTCCGGCTCTCTCTCTAAAGGTTATGCTGACGCAAAAACGGACATTGATTTTTTTATTATCACAAAAGCGGATCGTCTTTGGATGACAAGAACATTACTTCATCTTTTTAAAAAATTTACTTTTTTATTTGGCAAACAACATTTTTATTGCATGAATTATTTCATCGATGAAAAAGCTTTATTTATACAGGAACAAAATATTTATTTGACTATGGAAGTTGTTACATTGGTTCCGGTTGCCGGAACGGATGTGGTAAATAATTTTTTTAGAATCAATAACTGGACTGAGGTATGGCTCCCGAATTATACAAGGGAAAAGAACACGCATGCGTACAATAAAGACTTATTTCTGAAAAGGATGTTCGAAAAATTTCTGAATAAGAAATGGGGTAATAGGCTGGAAAATTTTCTTTTTGAATGGACAACCCTCCGCTGGAAAGAAAAGGAAAGATTTGGTCGGAAGAATTCAAATGGAAAAGTAATGAACCTGGTTACGGGTCAGCATTTTTCAAAATCAAACCCTGGTGATTTCCAGGAAAAAATTCTTAGTCTGTACGAAAATAAAATCTGTCAGCTAAAAAATCAGTGGCTACAATATTTCGATTAAATTTTTTTCTTAAAGAAATGATGAAATAATCACCGACTGATCTCCATGGCCATTTAGTTTTCAATTTATTTTCCAGTTTTTTCAGAAACCTGAAAGTTTTTGGGTACTTCTCTGCAAAATCTTCTATGTATGAAGGAGGAACAAATGTGCATAAACCTTCAATTTGAACAATTTCGAATTCAGCCTTCAAACTTTTTTTTATGAATGAAGGGTTATAATACCAGCAATTAAAAAACTGTCCTTCAATATGTGCTTTTTCCTTTTTGCGGCTAAAAAATCTTCTGAAAGCTGTTTTAACTTTTCCTTTAAAAAGGAGAAGCGTTTCCCAAAGACAAAACTTTGGAAGAATAACAAGAGTAACTAATCCGGCAGGCTTAAGCAATGTTGAAAAAGAGCTTAGAACTTTATCCAATTCATCTGTGCAATTGAGGCCGGCTAAATTGGAAAAGATGAGGTCATAAGGTCCCTTATCTTTCAAGCTCCCTAATTTTGTGAATGAGCATATTTCATAACTGATTTTTTTTTCATTCTTTTTATTTTTTACTTTTTCATTTAGTTTTTTTAGCATGCCTTCTGAAATATCTGTTGCGTGAACGTGATGTCCTTTTTGCGCAAAATAGATTGCATCCTCACCGGTTCCTGCATTTAATTCAAGGATTTTGCTTTGCGGGTTTATAAATTGTTCAACATGATCTCTTACCCGTTTTCTTTTATATTGAATGATTGTATTGCCTGCATAAATCTCATCGAATACATCAGATTGTTTATTAAAAGCTGTTGCTGCCTGTTGCTCATACATTGTTTCAGCGGATTCATTCATACAGAAATATTTTTTTCCAGGGTATATAATTTTTGCCTGGCAAGAAAAGCGGCAGGCGCATAATAAATAAGCGACGCCGCTTTTTTGATCATAGTGGCAGTAGCCGCCACAGGTTTCTTTAAAATCTGTTTTATATTTTCAATGGCTATATGCTGACGATAAGTTTTGTGTACGTACCTGTGGAGTTGCTTGTAGAACGCAGGCTGGTAAGTATTCCTGAACATAAGGGCCAGTTCATCAGAATCTGTCCAGTTAGTTTTTTCTTTCAGATCAGCTTTTACTTTTTCATAAAATAAAGTACCGGGCAAAGGATAAGAAACAGAGATCCCAATTTCATAAGGCAGTAAGTCATTGATCATATTAATCGTTTTTCTAATATCCTCTTTTGTTTCACCCAAATAACCAAACTGGATAAAGAAGGAAGGATGAATTCCATATTTCTTTAATAATCGGTTTGCTTCATAGATCTGTTTTACTGTAGTGCCTTTATCCATTGCATCCAGAATTTTTTGTGAGCCGCTTTCTGCGCCCATCCATACATTCTCACAGCCTGCCCTTGCAAGATCTTTTATGTATTCCTCCTGTAACAAAAGATCAGCCCTTGCCTGTATTTTAAATTTGAAATTGAGTTTTTCTTTTTTAATGAGATCAGCAAATGAATGAATCCACCCGGGTTTTAATCCAAAAATGTCATCACAAAACCAGATATGATCAAAGCGGAATTTTTCTTTTAGCCTTTTTAATTCATTCACCACATTTTCCGGCGATCTGGAATTGTAACGATTACCGTAAATAGGTTTGGCGCACCAGTTGCACTTAAAGGGACAACCACGGGTGGTGCCCATGTTCATTGAAAAATAACCTTTAGATTTCATCCACATTTTTCGGTAAGGTTCGATATCAATTAGATCCCAGGCTGGAAATGGCAGATTATCCAATTCTCTTATCACATTTCTTTTTGCAGTTTTGATAATAGCCCGACCGACCAACCCGTCTTCTTCATGGAAATGAGTCAATACCTCATCCGGGCGGGCATTATTTTCTTTAAACGCAATTCCCTGTATGGATAAAAGATCAGCTTTTTGTTTCGAAATAGCATTTATTAATTCAAGTAATGTCATTTCTGCTTCACCGATCAAAATAAAATCTGCTCCTTCATTCAGGTATTGTTCAAAATGGTCTGTAGAATCCGAACTTGAGACAATTACAGTACAACCATTTTGCTTTGCCAGCTTTATCATTCGAAAAGCGGCTTTACGCATATTCGTCAGGCACATCTTGGTGAGGTAATTAAATCCGTCGTCGTAGATTACAAAAAATTTTGGCCGGTGTTTTTCAATAACAGGAACAATTTCATTTGCGTTTTCAGAAAACATGGAATCATGAAAAGAAATCTCATAACCATTCTCTCTCATAACCGAAGCTGCGTACAAAGTTCCCAGGGGAGCATAAGGCTGGCCTGTGGCCCATTGCTTGGGATCAAAACGAAGAAAATAAGAATGCGTGATCAAAATTTTGCTCATACAATAATTAATTAGATCAACTCAACCTTGCCTGCGGCGGAAGATTCAGGTAGCAAACACATTTTACACATGTGCTATTTGAATCCATGTCGAGCTCTTTTCTGAAACGGATACTTTGTTTACTGTTTAAAATTTTTTCCAGAGAATCATTCCTGATGTTTCCAACCGGCGCATGAAAAAAGCAGGGCCTCACGGTTCCATCAGCCTCGATTACTGTTGACACCCATGGGGCATTGCATTTTTTATATGGGAAAGGAGTCAGGTTGTAAAAGGCAGCATAGTAATCATAGATCTTTCTCAACTTAAGAGGTGATTCAGCAATAAACTTTGTGTCAAAATCGGAATGATAAGCCTCAACAATTTTTTCAGTCACTTTTTGCAGTTCAGCCAATTCGTTTTCTTCCGGTAAAATTTCGTGTTGCCTTTGCTCATTCCAAAGTACTTCACGGTTAAATGCATGGCTGCTTACATCAGCCGGTAGAAAACTTATTTGATCCAATCCAATTTCTTTTGCACTATCTATAATAGAGTTCCAATGCCTGAAATTTAATTTATGGATCACTGTTCTTGCCGTTATCCGAAACTTCGGGTCAATATTTTTGATATAGAAAACTCCTTCTTTTAATTTTTGAAAGGCGTAAGGAATGTTCCTTATGTGATCATGAATTTCTTCAGTGCCATCAAGTGATACAATTATATTGTCTACCCAAAGCAATAATTGCTCAGCATTTTTTTTTAATGTCAGCCCTGTTGAAAGCAAACTGATTTTTATATTTTGTTTATGCAATATCTCGCAGAATTGAAAAAATTTTGGATTTAACAAGGCTTCGCCACCAGACATAACGACTTCCTGTGTTCCCAATTTTTTTAAAGAAGAAAGCAATCCCTGTATATCGTTTTCAGTGAGTTGTTTCAAATTCTTATTGCCCTTCCATATATCACACATTATGCATTGACAATTGCAGGCACTGTGCGGCATCAATATCACAATGGGCAAAGCCCTGATAATATCAGTTTTTAAAGTACGATAGCGCTGGAAACTATGATATAGTGATTGCTTAAGCATAATGATAAATACAGATCCATGGGAATGGATTTTTGTTCCTGAGCTTATTGATAATAAGATCAGGGTTATAAAATATTTTATAATTAAATGGTTTCAACTCATTGATGCAACGATGGAAATAGTGTTTTGACATTTCTGAAAATTGAATGGATTGATAATACTCGGATGTTCGTTTGCGGGCTGATTCTAATTCAGATAATTTATAAAAGTGCGAATCGAGAATGTGTATTTCTCCTTCAGCATTTAATAATTGCAGCCCGATCGGCAGAATTTCATTGAGAGAAGGGAAATACTGGATAGAGCCAGCAAATACAATTGTATCAAATTTTTCATGCCTGGTAACCTGATCAACAATTTCACCGTAAAAAAATTCGAGATTTTCTATGTGATCAAAAACTCTCTTAGCCTGCTCAAGTTCAGTTTTATTGATATCAATTCCGGCGACATGGCTACCGGGAATTTTTGAAAGCTGGTGACAGAGCCAGCCATTGCCGCAACCAACTTCCAGTATATTCAGTTCTCTTTTTTTATTGTAAAGGTGTGGTAACAATCCGCTATATGATTTTTTTCTTACCAGCCACTCTTTATAATGAGGATGTACCTGTTCAATTTCAGGAAGCCACTTCACCTGCTCATCTGTATAAAGACGATTTTCCTTTTGCCTTACCGAAACATATAGCTCCTCAAAATTGTTTAATACGGTCATTGTATTAATTCAATACTGTAGATAAAATTTTTTTCAAGTATGTTTTGTTTAGCAAAAATGGATTTCATAAAAAAATCATTTTTACCGGCAATAGATTTTATCATATTTATATCACATCCTTCACACAATACCATTAAGGTTTTTGTATCCCTATGAACGTAATTTTTTAATTGACCGAATAATTTTTTAAAATATTCGCCGTTCTTGCCACAATTCCATGCATAATCAGCATAAGATTCCGGTTTTTTTTTATAATAGGGAGGATTGATCACGAGAATATCAAAAGGTTGCGGAGAAAGATCATCAAAGAGATCAGACTCAATGATATTTATTTTCACATTGTTGCGTAAACTATTTTCCTTTATGCATTTTACAGCAAGGGGGTTGATATCTGTGGCAGTTACCATTGCTCCTTGCCTGGCTGCATAAACGGAAAGAAAACCACTGCCTGCCCCGGGCTCCAACAATTTTTTATCTTTTAATGAAATATTTTTTATTTGATCTAAAAGTAAATGTGTGCTAAAGAAAAAACCGGGGTGAAAGACCGAAGCAGGAATTTGTAAATAAATATCTTTGTATTGGTAGCCTCTCGTTTTTGAAAGATATTTTACCAGCAAAGGCTGCCAGGTTGATCCGACAATATATTTAACTGTATTTCTCATTGTTTAAAAACCATCAAGTTCAGGCTGACGATATTTCCACAGAATTTGTAATGCTTTTAATTCATAGGGTTTCCAATATAAACCTGTACGATAGCGGAAAGCAGCTACCTTTCGCAAAAGATTTCTTTTGAACTTACTTAAACGGATATCTGAGATAGTGGGATAATATCCGTTTAATACTGTTTCAAAGTCTTTTATTTTATCAATCATTTCTGGTGTAAGCCAGGGTGTCAATGGATTTTTGCGAAGATCAAATGATTCCCATTGCGGACCAATCCAGTCTTCAAGATGATCGGGAAAACGAAATCCTGTTTGTAAAACCTTATTGTACATCTCTGAACCTTCTGTGGGCACAGGGCTATACACATAAATAATGATCTCTGTTTTTGGGTTGATAGATTTTATTTCTTTAATAAAGGCGATATCCTGGTCAATTTGTTTCATCACTTGTTCCGGAGTATCTGCAGGTATGCCTAATACAAATGAATATTCCGGAATGATATCAAACTTTGCCATGCGTGCAGCAAAGACCCGCATTTGCTTAGATGTTTGGGTGCCCCCCTTATCCATTTTTTTTAATATTTCATCATTCCCTGTTTCTGCGCCAAAAAATATCATTCGGCATCCGGCTTCACGCATCAATGCCAATGATTCATCATTGTATTTGTCAATTGTGTCTATTCTTCCCTCGCCCCACCAGATCATGTTTTCTTTTTTAACAAGATTGGAAAATTCAACAACACGTTTTTCTGAAACAAAAAAGTTATTGTCATGAAATTCTATAGCATTCCCGCCAAACTTTTCTTTTAAATATTTAATGTCTTTATAAATGAGCGAAGCAGATTTACCTTTCCATCTTGCATTGTAAATGGGTACCACTGCACAGAAAGAGCAGGTAAACGGGCAACCAAAACTTGAATGATAAGCAATGGTTTTTGTGCCGAGATAAGTTTTGCCCAGATATTTTTGAAGAGGATAGAAATTATTTAGTTTGTCATAGGGAAGGGGGGGTAGCTCATCCTGGTTGTATAATTCGTCTTTTCTTGTCCTGATAATTTCATTCCCGCTTTTATAAATTAAATTGCCAATGAGCTCATGAGGTTCATCGTTTTCCAGGGCTTTTAAGAGAGAGGGGAAACATTTTTCACCGGGCCCGTTCACGACAAAATCAACATACCCGGAATTCAAAACCACTTTCCATTGATTCGAAGGGAAATAGCCGCCCCAAACAATCTTTATTCCGGGAAACGATTCACGAATTTTTTTTGAAATTGGGATAGCTTGTTTTAATTGCGGGCCGGGCATAGAGGTAAGCCCAAAATACCTGAATGTTCCCTGTTTGAGATAGTTAAATATTTTTTCAGCCGGATCTTTTTCCATATTGCCATCCACAATCGCATAGTCAAACAAGCCTTCAATAGAGGCTGCTATTGAAAGAATTGAATTAGGAATGCGCGGTTTTGAATTGGCACTACGCGGGTTGAATAATAAAACCTGGCTCATGAAGACTTATTGCTGGTTGTTTTATCATATCGGATTACCGGAGCAATAAGTTGCTTGAAATGCGATGTTTGTGGCGCCAGGTGGCATAGCAATTATGGATATGAGTCAGTGTTGCATGTTCATCAGTTTTTATTTCTTCATAAATGATTTTAAACACTAACAATTTATGAATGCCATATACGAATGAATTTTCCAATTCAAGCTCTCTGTATGAAATGAGATTTTTTGGAAGAGGGAGACAGAAGTTTTTTGAATCAATAGCATCGAAGTCAAAAAATGATCTTTCTTTTAAAACCTGCATGTGATTTTTCCCCAATGCATATACTTTTTTATATTCAGAGACATTCATATCACAAAGAACAATTTGTTTTGAAGCTTCTGCCTGTACGCATGCTTTCCCTTCATGTCTCAGCGAAAGGAGGTATTTATCATTGATCCTTCCATGCAGATCAGTGGGAAAATGATTGTACAAATTATTTTCACCTACGGTTGCTAAACAAATTTTCCTGGGAATGGCATAAGCAACCTGAACCTGTTTATAAAGATTAGTTTCTAAAAAAACATTACCCTTTTTTTTATTATAAAGATTGTTGCTCAGTTGAATTATTAACTGGCGAAAATCGGAAACGAAATGATGTCGCCCCTTGATTCCTTCATAAAAAAGAATAAGATCTTTCTCAACGGCCAACTGGTGGATTTTTTTTAATGAAAGTGTGGCAATAGCATCCTTTTCCTTTAAAGATTCGTTTGGTTTTAAGGATTCATGGCTGAATTTGATATTAATAATTTGCTGGTTCGGTGAAATACCGGAAATGGAAGAAGGAAAAGCGAAGATGAGTGGATTATAGCCAACAAACAGATGTACTTCAGTAATATTTTTTATTATGTGGTCATTGTTGACGAGGTAAACCCGGAGTGGATATTCAAAAGATTCTTTGGATAAACACAGGTATTCTTGCTGGTAGTACAGGCCATTGAATTTGTTTAGTATTTTTTTTCCAGGACTCATAAATTAACTTAAATAAATCGAACTTATCGATGATTAGGTTGCTACCAAAGGTGAGTGTCATTATGCCTACATACAACCGGGCAAGTTATATTGGTGAAACCATCAGGAGCATTTGCAACCAAACCTACAATAATTGGGAATTGATCATCATTGATGATGGTTCCGATGATAATACAGAAGAAATAGTATCGGAAATTAATGATGAGAGAATACAATTTTATAAAGCCGGTCGGATAGCTATAAATGGAAAAATTAAAAACATTGGAATTCAAAAAGCCAATGGAGAGTTTATTGCTTTTATTGATTCAGATGACATGTGGGCGGAAACTAAACTTGAAAAGCAGGTTGCTGCATTATACGAATATCCGGATGCAGGCTTTTCTTTAACCGGTGGATTCAACTTCCGGAATATCAATCAACCCATTGATTTTTTTTATAAGCAAAGAGAGGGATTACTATATGGAAATATTTTTCTTTCCATTTTTAAATCTGAAATTTCTGTAACAACTCCTTCTTTAATTTTCAGAAGCGAATGTTTAAAAAAGACAGGTGAATTTGATGAAATAAAACCTTTTTCTGATATTGATTTTATTTTGAGACTTGCTGAAAATTTTAAGGCTGTTGTTCTATATGAGCCCCTGCTTTACCGTCGTCTTCACAATGATAATGATAGTGAGGCAAACTGGATAAAAGGATATGAGCAGGGAATTTCAATGATTCGTTCACATAAAAGAAAACTTCCTTCCCGCGTTGTGTATGATGCCCGGTTTAAACTTTATATCAATTTTGGTGACGATTGCCTGTTGCATAAAAAAAGGAAATCGGCAATCAGTAAATTTTTTCGTGCATGGAAAAATAAACCTTTCAACATTGTTCCGTTAACAAAAATAGCTAAGGCGGGTTTGCTTGGAATGATAAATTATGAAGGAAATAAAACAGTAAATATTTCCGGAAGAATATGGGAAAGAAAAGGGTTACCGAAGAAGATCCTTGCTATCCGCCTGCAGGCAATGGGTGATGTTACTATCACGCTTCCTTATCTTCAGCATCTTCGCTATTCATTGCCACCAGCAACAGAGCTGGATCTTCTAACAAGGAAAGAATGTGAGGATATTCCCAGGAACATTTTCCTTTTTGATAAAGTAATTTCAATTGGTGGTGGAAGAAATTTCAAAAAACAATTACTGCATACTTTTTTTCTTCTGCCTAAACTTTTATTGCAGCAATATGATGTGGTGATTGATCTCCAGAATAATGAGTTTAGTGAATTGGTAAGAAAAATCATTCATCCAGTTGCGTGGTCGACCTTTGACCGCTTTTCATCAAAAGTCGCGGGAGAAAGAACAAGACTTACTATTGAAGCAATTGGATTAGGCAAGAATGAGATCAATTCTGATTTTTATTTTAGGAAACATCTTGATCCGGCAGGCATGCTTAAAAATAATGGGTGGGATGGAACCAGTGAGTTAGTGGTGTTGAATCCTGCTGCTGCTTTTCCAACACGCAACTGGCCATTGGAAAATTATGTTTCTTTTGCTGAATTATGGCTTAATGAATTTCCTGATACGCAATTCCTGGTTTTAGGTACTTCTCTTATTTCATCAAAGGCTGAATACTTAAAAGAGAAATTAAGTGAGTGTATGATAAGCTTAATAAATCAAACTACTCCTTCACAGGCCTTTGCTGTATTGCAGCAAGTAAAGTTTGTTTTATCCGAAGATTCAGGGCTTATGCACATGGCCTGGGTTTCAGGAATCCCGACACTTGCTTTATTTGGAAGTACACGGAGTGACTGGACAAAACCGTTGGGAGAACACAGTTCTTTTCTTGATTCTTCCGATTTGCCCTGTGGTAATTGCATGCAGGAAACCTGCAGGTTTGGAGATGTGCATTGTTTAACAAGATATTCTCCTGAATTTGTTTTTGAAAAAGCGTATGATCTTATTGAAAAATTAAAAGGACTTAACTGCGATCAAACAGTTTCATTATAGCATTTGCCGTATCATTAATGGGATAGGGACAGATTATTTTGTACTCCGCTTTGGGGTCTTTTAAGATGTTCAATGCTTTTTCAGTCATTTTTTCTTTATTTGTTGCAATATTCCAATTAATAATATCAGTCTTCATCGGTTTAGAGAAGCTAATGACATGACAACCTGCATACAGGGCCTCAAGACAAGCGCCTGAAAAACCTTCATAAGAAGAAGGATGTAAAAAAACTTTTGTCCTTTGCATTAACTTAAGTGCTTCCTGGTGTGGTAGTTCACCGGTCAGTGTTACATTGTTTTCCAACTTTAAATCTTTAATGAGTGACTCTAATTTTTCTTTTTCCGGCCCATCGCCTGCAAGCATTACTTTAATTCTGGATGTCGCTTTTTTTATTTTGGATACAACTTCTAAAAAAATATCATATTGTTTTAGGGAAATCAACGAACCCGCTCCAAATAGATCAATATCTTTTTCTTTTAAGGGGTCATCAAATAATCTTTCATCAATTCCCGGAGGTATTACAAATTCTGGCTTTACATTATGATTCTTTGAAAATTCATTTTGCAGGAAATCTGATAAAGCAATGAGTTCATCTGCGCGCAGAGGTATATGTTGAGGGCATTTGTTTTCTTTTTTTGCATCCTGTCCCAGCACCCAGCAATAATGCTTGATGCCATATTTCTCACCAAACTTCTTTCCGATAAAACCACATTCATTATACCAGAAGCTAAGGAGGCCGAAAATTTTATTCTCAGCATGCATTTTTTTTAAAGTTAAATTTATTTTTTTCCTTAGTAAGAGTCTAGCAAGGCCGCCTTTGTTTCTCCCATTAAAGGGTATTACAGGCACATTGAACCAATTGTATGGAATTTTATGATAAGGGTATTGAAAACTCAATACAACTATGTTCAAATCCTTATGTATTTTTTTTAAGGCCTTGACAAAATTTTGCTGAAACGGCAAGCAGGTAGTGTCGGTTTCAGATCCGGGAAAGCCGGGAGTAAGGATTACGAAAGTCTTTTTATTGCTCATCCAATGAAATGATTTTATTGCAGTAAGATAAGCTTTGCTTATCGTGAGTGATCATCATAACGATCTTTCCTTTCCCGGAAAGACATTTAAAATGTTCTAACATTCTTATTGAAGATGCATTATCCAATTCATTAAAAGGTTCATCAAGAAGAATAAGATCGGCATTTTTATACACGGCTCTTGCCAATGCAATACGCTGCTGCTGACCGCCACTTATATTTTTCCCATTTTCAGTGATTATTTTGTCAAGCCCCCCGGGAAATTTTTCATCCATGGTATCTAAACCGGAAACATTAAGGGCCATGGATAAATTTTGCTTATTAAATTCTTCTTCTTCCAAAATGATATTTCGCAAAGCAGTATCATGAATAAGAAAGGATTGTTGTTTTACGTAGGATATGGAAGGCCAATATTTTTTTATTTTTTTTTGATAAACGGGGAGACCGTTAATAGAAATTTCACCACGGGCGGGGGTAAGAAATCCAAGTATCAGATTTAATATCGTTGTCTTGCCTTTGCCTGATTCACCGGTTATTCCTAAAAAATCGCCTTTTTCAAGTGTAAGACTAAAATTATCCAGAACCGCCAATTTATTATAGCAAAAACGAATATTCTTTAACTGGATAGAATGAATACAAGGGAGGGGCTGATGCCCCGTTTTAATTTCAGTTTCTTGTTTTTGCATAACATCAATAATAGAATATTCATAGGCTCTTATTTGCCCTGTAACGTTTATCAGTTTTACGATGCCGGGGATAATTTTATAAGCGGCAGCCATAAAAGCACCCACAGTGATCAGTGCAGCACTGCTATTATTTCCGGCCCATTTAGCAATGACAATTAAAACAAATAAACCGAGTATAGCAAAAATTTCGATAATACGGTTGGGCATACTTTGCAGTGCAAAAGAATCAAATAAGTATTCGCTGAATTTTTCGCGTTGTTTTATAAAACGATCCATAAAGAAATCATTGCGATCGTAGATGTTAGCTTCCACATATCCCTTGAGTGCATCCAATAAATGCTGAAATGATTTCTCATTGCTTGCTCTTATCTGCATCCTGACCCTCGTGAGCCGCTTTTTTAAAATATAAAATACCAAAAAGACCGGTGGTAATAGTATTACCAGCAGAAGTAAAAATAATTTTGCATTAAATAAGATAATTGCAGCAACAGTTAAGATTATAAGAAATGATTGGGTGATAATCTGCTGAATGCCGGACAATATATATTGACAAAATTCAAAAGGCTGGAGAGCAATTTTTCTTATTTGAACAGATGAATCAATATTAATAAAATCTTCGAAACTCCCATGCTGGTAATTTGATAAATTATTTCGCGAAATTCTTACAGCCACATTGCCAATAAACCTGTTTTGGCTTTTTGTAATAAAAAAGGCACTTATATTTTTTATGGCAAACAAAAAAAAGAAAATGACTATAAATGAAACAGAATTTTTATTGCCCAGCCAGTTTGGCAAAAAAGAGAAATTAATTTGCCCGGGCTGAATGTAAAATTTAATAATCCATAATAACAGGGCAAGCGATAGAATATCTATTGTGCTAATGATGATATCGAGTAAACTTAAAATAATAAATTGTTTTCTTTCCTTTTTTTCAAGAACTGTCCATATATCTTTTAAAATATTATTCACTGATCCTATTCAATTTTGCTGAAGAAAAAAATAGAGGAAAAAATAGATAAATTAAGAGAGAGTACTGGCTTTCAAAAACAGATTCAGTGAAGCTGTAGATGATGAGCAATATCGTTACAAAACTAAGTTCTGCGCTTTTTCTTCCAATTACCCCTTTTATCAATGCCACGCTGATTAATACAAACAACACAAGCCCGGGAATGCCGGTTTGGAGCAGCGATTCGAGGAATTCATTATGTGTATTATATCCTATGAAACCTTTATCACCCCTGGCTGGTGTGCCAGTGTACATATTTTCAGAAATATACTTTTGATCGAGACATGATTGTGCATCACCCACACTTACGCCGGTCAGCCATGCATTTTTTTCATTTAGGATTTGAGGGACAAACCGCCATTGAAGAAGCCTGAACTGCAAGCCATTAAAATATTCGGATGGACTAAATTTTTCTTTTTTAAGAAAATTAAAATTGGTTTCGAGTATGTCTTTAAACCTGTTATTAATGGGGTTTTTGGTGGAAAAAATTAATGAAGATAGAAGAGCAATACTTATGACTGACGTTATAATAAAAGGGTTGCTTACAGATCTATTTATAGAAAAGTTTATCATTACGAAAAGAAAATAAAACAGGAAAAAGATGATTACAAGTTTGGATGAAAGGAGAAAAAGAAAAACTAAGAAAAATAAGATCAAAAAAAAGTGAAAAGACTTTGTGAAAAGAGTTTGATTTTTCTTATGCATTTCAAACAAGTGTAAGAGACTAATAAATATAAATATTGAAAATTGGATAGCATGACCTGAATAAATTTTAACAAGAGAATGATACAGAAATACGGAAGAATTTTTTGTGGCTAAATAGGTCCTGAAGGAATTATATAAAGCAAGAAGGCAGGCTACAAAAAGGATAATGCAGAACCATTTTAATATTTTTTGTCTCACTGATTCGTCAATATAAGTACAGCAATAAAAAGTGAGGGGTATTAAAATGATGGCGGATTTCAATTGGATATTTTTCCATCCTTCGTGTATATTATTTGTATATAATAATGAAGCAAGCTGTAACAAAAACATCAGGCAACATAAAATAAAAAGAGCTGTTTTTAATTGAGGATTAAAAAAAGTTTTTTGTTCAATTTCATTTTTTATAAAACCTGCAATTAAAATTGAACCAATCGAAATACTGCTGATCGCCCTGAAAGAAAAGATCAGGCTTACAAAAAAGGCAAGGTAGAGAACAAAAATGAGCCCGGATAAAGAATTGATTTTAGTTTCATTCATTGGCTCTTAGTCTTTTTTTCAAACGATCTTCTATATACTTCAATAAAGAAAAAAGATAAGCAACCGAAAGACATAGAATTAATCCCATAACAATGGTCACTGCCAGACTTCTGCTCACAGGTGTATTCAGAGGCATAAACCCTTGTAACACCTGCACTGAACTAATATATTTGAGTTCATTTTGATAACTTATTAATTTTTCAGTCAAGTCTATTAACTCCCGGTTTAAAGTTGTTACATTGAGCACAGGAGAAGAAGAATTTTTGCCAGTAGAATTTTTTGCATCTTCAATACGGTTTTTAGTAGAATCAAGCTTGCTCATCTCTGTATTTGTGCCGTCGATTAATTTTTTGAGATCTTCTTTCCTTGCTGAGAACTTCTGTTTTACATATTCTGTATTATTTAACCCAAATACAATAGCATTTTGAAGGTCCGTAAGTATTGAATTATCCCTGATCCTGGCATCAATATAAAACCCGTTAGGATCGGTTGAGGAATAATTTTTTTGAATTTGAACGCCTTGCAGGCTCACTACTCTATGAAGCAATTCTTCACTGCAGTTAAGAACTGGGGCAAGTATTTTATATTCGTTTCTTTTCAATAGTTGATTCCAGTAATCTATAATTTCAAGCTCTTCCTGGTTAGTCAGGTCTGATGAGTGCAGAATAAGTTTTGACTCATACATTTTTGGTGACAGAAAATATCCGGCAAAGCCCAGTAATATACCTGCGATGATGGCTATAACAAATACTTTTCTGAAGCGGCGAAAAAAGAAAAACATTCTTTCCAGCAAATTGATGAGATCAATATCATCAGGAGAAGTATTGTGCGGTACCTTTTCTGCGGTCATATCTTGCGGCCATTATAAGAGTCTGCTTATTTATCGGATGAAAGCTACATTTAGTTGCTTTAAGAGGCAACCATTTCAACATGTTTACAGATGATAAAGAGGCCAGGAGTCAGTGCAAATATTTTTATGAAAATAAATAAGTATTTTCCCTTTGTTTTTGTATACTTTTTTGTAAACTCATTAGCGCTTCCTTTTGGATTAACTTATACGACTATTCTCGCCCCGTTTTTTTATATCTGGATTTTACTGAAACGGAAAAAAGAGATCGTTTTACCTTTTATTACTGTCCTGCTACCGTTCATTCTTGTGCAACTTTTATATGGTGACATTGTAAGGAAAGTATATTTCCATTCTTTGTTTAATCTCATTCTTGTTTATATTTTTTGTCAGGCAGTATATACATTCTTAAAATCCTGCATGGACATAGAAAAAATATTTCAGAAAATACTAATTATAAATTTTATTCTTTGTCTTGTATCGATTATTCTTTATTTCACACCGTGGTCCCAGCTTGTCTGGCTTCAGCAAAATTTGACAGCAGGAGTAAAACATTTCCGCCGGTTGAAAATGTTTACTTATGAGGCTTCTTATTATGCTACTTTGCTGGTGCCATTATTTTGTTTTTATATGATTCAATATCTTTTCAGGCAAAACAGAATGAGGGGCTGGTATTTATTGCCAATGATTTTTCTACCTTATATATTGTCTTTCTCTTTTGGGGTAATGGCGACACTTTTTGTTTCCGGACTGTTGACCTATTTTCTTTACTTCCGTTCATTAACGAAGAAAAGAAGGATATTGAATGGAATTATTTTTACCAGCGGATTGTCTTTGGTGGCAATTTCCATAATTTATTTTCTGTTCAAAGAAAGCTTTTTTGTTTTAAGAGTAGCTAATATATTTTCCGGAAATGATACTTCCGGGAAAGGAAGAACTTATGACGCTTTTTTTTTAGCTGGCAAATTGCTCCATAAGAGAGATGAATTGTGGGGAGTGGGATTGGGACAAATAAAAATAATTGGGGAAGCCGTAGTGAGAAGCTATTACATGTACACCGGAGATTTCGTGGCTGCTATACCTAATGCTGCTGCAGAAACCTTTGCTATTTTTGGGTGGATTGGCCTGCTAACAAGACTTTTTTTGGAGCTTTTCTTTTTCTTTTATACGAAAGTTTGGAAAAATTATTACCGGCTTTGGCTTTTTCTTTTCATATTTTTTTACCAGTTTACCGGCAGCTTTGTCACTAATGTAGCAGAATATGTGATCTGGATACTTGCGTTTACAAATGTTTTTGACCAATTCGATGTAAGAAAGAGAATTTATACAGCTTCTGCTACAGAAGGTTGAATAATGAGATTGGCCTGTCCACAAGCTTCGAGCATCAGGGCTTCGTAATCATCAATGATTTTTTGCTGATTATAAATCGTTCTGATCTTTTCAAGATTAATTTTTTTCCATTGATCAAGCGTTGAAATGTCTTGGGAAGCATTTATTATTGCTGATACTTCACGGGTACCAGGGAAATAATGTGCTTCATTCTGCAAAACTGCCCGGTTAAATTTATTATTATGGGCAGCTATGCGACAGCCGCAGGCCATTGCTTCAAGCAGTGAAGGATTTGTGCCGCCAACGGAATGACCATGAAAATAAAGTGATGAGTAATATCGAAGATTATCCAGTTCTGCCTGGTCATAAATAGCATCTGAAAATTTTACAGCAGAATTATTTTTATAGGTTATTGTAATGTATTTCCCGAATTTATTGGTAATATTTCCAATTATAAATAAAGGATATGAATGACGTGAAGCTAAGTGCCCGTTAATTACCATTTCAATATTATTTTCCGGTTCCATGCGGGTGATCATTAAAAAATATTGGTGTGGATGAAGATCATATTTTTTTAGTACTGAAGCATCAGGTGTCGAAAAAATATCAGCTCCATAAGGAATATAAACAGGCTTTTTTGAGTAAGTAGATAAAATATGTTTTTGAATGCCTGGAGAATCTGCGATCATTACGTGTGCATTTTTTGCGGCTAAAAATTCGGCCCATTTTAGAAAACGTTGTGTGGGCTTGTTATACTTGCTGCGTTTCCACTCAAGGCCATCCATGTTTATAATATTGATTGACTTTTTTGGCCAGCGCCAATGCCATATTGAATCGCTTGTATAGCCAAGGTGAAGAAGAATATCAAAATCTCTTTTCCTGGAATCATTAATGCAATTCCAATCATAAAAAAACTGGCCTGCTGTTCCTAATTTATTTTCTAAATCTTTGCAATGGATAATATTTACATTCTGCCAATGTCTTTGCTGATAAGGATGAAGATTTGAATTATAGACGAACACCTCATGTCCTTTTTTTACCAACCCTACAGAAAGGTGTTCGGCAAATTGTTCAAATCCTCCATAAGCATTTGGAATACCCCGTGTACCAAGAATTCCAATTTTCATTTTAAACAGGTATTATTTTTTTATAAGCCTCAACCGTAACCTCGGCGGCATGTTGCCATGTATAATTATTCAGAACTTTTTTTTGCAAATTTTTTGGGACATCTTTCCGGGATGCTTGCTGCACTGCTCTTAAAATGGAGCCAGGATCATGCGGGTCACAATAAAATGCATCTTCTCCAAAATATTCACGGGTATAACCCTTGTCGGCAATAACTACATTACAGCCCATTGCTGCAGCTTCTAAGGTTGAAAGACCACAGGTTTCAAACCAGCTTGGTAAGACATGAACTTTTGCTTTCTTGTAAATTTCAGCGAGCTCTTTATGGGATAATCTGCCTGTAAAAATGATATTGTCCCCTGCTATTTCTTTACATTTTCGGTAGTATCTTTTTTGATTAGGTGCTGCTTCACCAATTATCATCAATGTATAAACAGAATTATTTAAAGCTTTAATGAGATTAAGTTGATTTTTTAATCCTTCAATTCTTGCAGCACAGATTACAAGATTATTATCTTTTTTTTGCCAATCGTTGGGGATAAATAAATTAGTGTCTACGCCATTTGGAACCACCAAAAATGGTCTGTCAACAGAGTAGACAGCTTTTAAGTATGCCTGCTCTGCCTTGGAATTAGGTAGAAGAATTGCTGAATTTTTTAAAATTTCCTGAATGGATCTTTTCTGACCTTTTCTTATATAGGATTTACTTTTTAATACATCTTTTTTTAGAAGCCATCTTAGAATTGTTTTCAGATACTCATTTGCATCAGCAGAAAACAATCGAAAAATCAATCCTGAAATTCCTCCGCGTTGATTTTTATCATATTCGCTGTAGTCAATAACATTGGGGGAAATCACAAATGGTTTACCTGCCCTGCGGGCATGATACAGGATATCCGATGGTCTCGTAATATTGGAAAAATGAAGCAAATCATAGGCTTCGTAATTGATTGTCTCACTCGTTAAACAGATATCGGTGTCAATTCCTTTTTCTTTCAGGCATTTTGTTGTTTGTATTATTTGTTCTGTATCGCCACCGGGGACCTGGAATAAAGTTGATCTTGTTATAAAAACAACTCTCATGAGACTTTTGGATCAGTTATTCCTATGGAAACGGCGAAAAATGATAAAAAGATGCTTTTCTTTGGAACAATTTTTAATAAGCTACTTATGCGGAATTATCTTATCACAGGCGGAGCTGGATTTATCGGCAGTAATCTTATTCGGTATTTATTATCGGCTGAAAAAGAAATATCTGTTACCGTCGTTGATGATTTTGATCCTTTTTATTCTAAGGAAATTAAAGAATTGAATATTAAGGAAATTTTAAAAAATCCACGGTTTCGCTTATTAGAATATGATCTGGCAACTATTGATGGAAGGAAACTTGCTAAGGAGATCAGCGAACCGGTTGATGTAATTGTGCATCTTGCAGCTAAAGCAGGTGTGAGGCCAAGCATTTTGAACCCGGTTTCTTATCAGCAGACTAATGTGATCGGGCTACAGAATCTTCTGGATTTTTCAAAAGAAAAAAATTGCAAACAATTTGTCTTCGCATCGAGTAGCAGTGTGTACGGAATTAATGATCATTTTCCATGGACAGAGGATGAACAATTAATGCCGATTAGCCCCTATGCAATGACCAAACTGGCAGGAGAGATGTTGGGCCATGTGTACAGCAAATTGTATGATATAAGGTTTATTGCTTTGCGATTTTTTACTGTGTATGGGCCGGGGCAGAGACCTGATCTCGCTATTCATAAATTCACGAAGACGATCGTGAGTAATAAACCTATCACTATGTATGGTGATGGAAATACCAGCAGGGATTATACATTCATTAATGATACCGTGCAGGGTATTGTAGGAGCGATGAAGTATGACAAAACAAATTTTGAAATTATTAATCTTGGAAATAACTATTCAATTTCTTTAAAAGAGCTGATCCGTTCTATTGAAAAAGTAGTTGGTAAAAAAGCAGTAATTCAACAATTTCCTGAACAACCCGGAGATGTTCCCAAAACCTTCGCAGATATTTCCAAAGCAAAAAGATTACTGGGTTATGAACCAACTACCAAATTGAATGAAGGCTTAATCAGGTTTTATGAGTGGTTTTCTCAACATAAAGATATTTTACTTAAATAATGTAAAATTGAAAAAGTTGAGCAGGGTAATGAACGTTGAAGAGTGCGACAAAACGAAATCTAAGTAGAGAGAAGTAGAAACTGGTAATATAATTATCAATTCACTATTTGCAGTTATACTGTAATTTCCAAAGATGGTTTTAATTCCTGCTTTGCCTGGTAGATTTTACGTATTGTATAGGTTTTTTTATTCTGTGACTCAAAATAAGTGCGGACACTGATTTCTGCAAGTATACCGATTGTGATCAATTGTATGCCACCAAGCAGAAATATTAAGCCGAGGATCAGCAGAGGTTTTCCCCAGATATCATGTCCCATTATTTTTAAAACGAGCAGGTAAAGATTAATGATAACACCTATGCCTAAACTAACGAAGCCAATAGTTCCAAAAAGATGCATTGGCTTTTGAATATAACGTCGAAAAAAAACCATTAAAATCAAATCAGACAAAACACGGAAAGTACGATTGATGCCATATTTGCTTTTTCCAAATTTCCGGGGATGATGCTTTACATCTACCTGTGTAATTTTTGCACCCTGCATTTTTGCAAGAACAGGAATAAAGCGATGCAGCTCACCATATAAATTCAACTCTTCAGCAATTTCACGGCGAAAGATTTTTAGTGTACATCCATAATCTTTAATGTATACTCCTGTCATTCGGCGAATAAGTGAATTGGCAATTTTGCTTGGAATTTTTCGAAGAAAAAAACCATCTTTCCTATTTTTTCTGTTTCCTGCAACCACATCCCAATCCTCACGTTTTAACAGGTCAAGCATTTCAGGAATATCAGAAGGATCATTTTGCAGATCTCCATCCAACAGGGCGATATATTTTCCGGTTGAATAATCTATACCAGCAGTCATCGCTGTGCTTTGACCATAATTTTTTCTTAATTCAACGAGCAAAGTTTTATCATCAGCATAGTTCAGCACCTGTTGTTTTGTTTTATCTGTAGAACCATCATCTACCAGGACGACTTCATAATCTATTCCATTTAAAGCAGTGCGAATGCCTTCTAATAAAGGCCTGATATTTTCCTCTTCATTCATTACTGTTATAATAATCGATAACTCTTTCATGTATATAATATCAAAGATAGTATAGGTTTTAGATTGTTGACTAGCTATTCATATCATACCTGCTGATAATTAGTAATTGAAATAAAAAATCCCGGTTTTTTCCGGGATTTGATTTATAAACAGTTGGTTTTTTTTACCGCATTAAATACATTTTGCCATATCCTTTGTTGAAATATTTATCTGTATTATCATTTGTGGTTTTGTACTTGTCGAGCGACTTACCATTTAAGTTTGTTACAACACGGTAGAGATAAATCCCATTTGCTAATTTATCACCATACTGGTCGGTCCCATCCCATTTAAATTCAGTAATATTTCTTCCAATGTGCAATGGACCCAATTCATCTTTTGTAATCTCTCTCACTATCTTTCCTGTTATTGTCATAATCTCAATCTTTATATTTTGCGGGACTTCGCTGCCGGTGAGTGTAAATACAAACGCGGTTGAAGTTGTAAATGGGTTGGGATAATTAAGCATATTTGAAATCATAGGTTTATTTATAATTTCAAATTGTATATGGTATTGAATATTTCCTGCCTGGTTATTGCTTTCATCTTTTCCTGAAATGATTAATTCATACTCTCCATCCTGTTCAAAATATGGAAGAAAATTAATCGACGCAGTGTTATCAGTATTTGGCGCCGGCCCGGCGGGGGTAAATTGCAATGTGTCATTGTTAAAATAAAAACCATGAAGACTTCCGTCAGGATATCTCACCTTTACAGTAACTAAAGATGTGTCAATTAAAACCATCCATTTTGCCTCATCCTTTAGTTTCACCAAAATATGAGGCTTAGAGGATATGATATCCTTATTTAAAATATGCTGTCCATCAAATGTTACATCCAGCAATGGATTCAGGCTGTCAGGTTTTACATAGAAACTTTTAAAGACGAAATTATTATAGAGATATTGCTCTGGTTGGTCATTATCCGGATTGAAATCAACGTATAAATTGTTTGTACCGGGTATTTTCTTCGTGTCAATCGTTGTACTTAAAATTAAGGTGTCACCAGCAGTCAGGGGTTGTTGCCTGGGAATGGGAACTATATTCGGTACATTATTTTTGTCAGTCACGACCATCTTTACTTTTAAACTATCGAAGGAAGCATCGCTTATATTCTTGAATGCAATTTTGAAATTCAGAGGCTGGCCTACATCAACTACCGTATCCATCTGGAAAGAAATATTTGGAGTGACGGCTCCTTCGGGAACCGGAACACAATTAAGTCTCCAATAATTTATTTGATAGGGAGTATAATTACCAGTATCAACATTTCTCATTTTCAACCTGAGATAAGGATAAGCTACTGCATCTACAGATGAAAGATCAAAATCCTGTGATGATTGATCAAGACCCTGATATAAAAGTAGTTCATTCCCTCCCTGGTCTATTCCATATATATCAACTGTTGGATTATCACCGATTGATGCATCCTGCGAATTTCCTCTCCAATGCAACTGCTTCCATTGTTTAGCAGGCCCCAATACAGGCGAAGTTATGTATCCTATGCTATCAGGAGTTTCGCAATTCACATTTAGAATTATTTTATCGTAATTCCCGCCTGACAAAACAAATTTTGGCTGAAAATGAGTCTGATCATTTTTCTTATATGCAAATATCCAGCACCGTGCCCGGTTGAATGAATCGAGTGAAGTAAAACCGCTGCTGACCAATAAGTCATATAGTGTATTACCAGCTCCATATCGTGGCACATCTTCTGCCTGCCAGGTACTCGGGTAAACATTTCCTGCATCAGTGGAGTTAACATTTGCTCTTATGACCACATATGATCCATCCTGCACAATATTCTTTAGAAAGTTATAAGCCTTTCTACGTGAAGCGGAATCAGAATCCAGAAATTCAAAATTGTATTGTGTCCCTGTGTGGCATGCTGAGTTCAAACTTCCATATAAACCCTGCCCGCCTGCATATACGTTTTGCATCAGTTTAAATGATCGACCATCAAACACATTAATGATTATGGCTTTTACTGTACAACCTCCATTAATAATTGCATTATCATTAACAGATACAGCAAAATCTGCCAACTGTGTGGCAGCAGTTGGAAAAATTGCATCCCGGATAAGTAAGTTATTGGTTAATGAATCAAAGTTCCATGCCCGGCTGATCGAATCCAGTGCCATGTCCTGTAAAGTTGATTTTAAATGCTGAAAATAGTGCGACTGATTAAACCCATTGTCACTATTAGGCAGATAAACAAATGAAACCGTGTTCCATAATGGTTCTCCTGTTGCGGGAATTTGTGCCACTCTCCAATAATAAACCATACTGTCCTGAAGAGTTATTGAAGGACTAAACTCAATAATCCCGCCGGGTGTAGTAATGGTTTTGGTTATTTTATAAGGAGAATTAAAAAGTTCTGTTGTATCAAGCTCAATGTTGTATTGTGCAGATGCAGCGAAAGGATTAGCTGTCGAAGCTACTAATCTCAGGTTCTGGTGGTTGACAATAGCAAAATTATACGGATAAATCGGCCTTGCTTCGTCATCATAAATAAAAATGTCTTTTGTAATGGAATTGTTTGTCTCATACAATTCATCAACTGTATTATCAGCATCCAGAGTTATTGTAATTTTATTTTGACCTTTATCCCTATTTGCTACTATGGGAACATCAACAGAGATAGAATCTATATACCTGATGCCGGGAATCGTATCTCTTTTAATTACTTCAGTTACATTATTGGGATATGTGCGTTTTATTTCCACGACAATATTACTGTCTACTGCCTTACCGATATTCATCATTTTGGCATCGATCCTGAAACTTGATTCGGCAACTGAAATAATTGATGGGGAAATTCTTACCAACGGATCTTCAATTACGTAATCAGGTTTTGATTGTGTATTATACTTTAATGCAGGGTCACCATTTAGCGATATCTGCTCACAATGCACACGGGCATAAAAATCATTTTGAGTGGTAACATTAAAAGTGCCGCGTATACCTTCCAACATTATTTCTCCAATGGTTTTACCATATTTTGAGAAAGCAAGGGCTTTATAATTGTTATTGTTAAAGATATCCAGATATTGAACTATTCCTAAACTGGTTGTAGCTAAAAAGGCGACTGATCCCTTATCCGGAGTCAATACAAAATTTTCCGAGATAGTGCTTGTTTTAGTTAAAAGCCTTGTTTGATCAAATGTGTAAAGGTTCCCTGCGTTGCAACCTAAGGCCATAAATATCGGGTACTTTCCTGTATTATTATAGTTTGACGGATCATCAAGATTAAAATCAAGTACTGAAGCTGCTGAATGACCAAAATAAAGTATAATGCCAAGGCCTTCCTGAAATAATGTTTTTAATTGTTCACTGGCAAGATCTTGTACCTGATTAGGTGAAGATTTACTAAAAGAAGTGACGTTGGCACCAAACAGAGTATCGGAAATAATACTCTTGTAATTTGACATCAACTGGTCTAATATAGTTTGCAAATTAGTGTCATCTGCCCCGGCTACGTGGACAACGTTTTTCATCCATGCTTTATCCGCTATGTATGGGGAACTGATTGCTTGTGTTGATTCATAATCCTTTACCTTTTTTAAATAAACAGCTACTTCATCCGCTGTTATCACAGATAGCCGGCCTATCGGAACAGAAGGGATATCATTCCCCTGGAAACAACTAAGCAAATTATCCGAAGCAGGATTTCCAAATGTAGGTACAAGATTAAGAGCCTCAAGATTACTTTTTGTTGTGGCGTTTGCACTGCTTTCATTATTTCTGTACTCTACATAATTGACGCCTTTACCTATCAAAAAAACAAACTTAGGATTGGTAGTATAAGTATTTAAAGCATACTGAATAAAATTTTTAATGGAGGACGGATGTTTTTTTATCCCAAAGGCAAACTGATCAATGAGCTGATCAATATCATAAATTTTTGTATTATAGCTGCCACCTGCAGGTGTGCTGCGATATACTTTATAATCATCTACAGGATTGTCTCCATTAGTTCCATTAAATAGTACCTGGTTTGAAATAATAAGATAGTCGCCCTGATTGCCGGGCAAGCCATAATTTATAAAATTTCTTGTTTGTAATGAAGTAATAGGATTAATGTTGGAATTGTCTTCACTCACCAAAACAAGATTTCTGTCTGTTACTGAAGGTTCTAGGGCTATTTGTATATAAGATGGATTTGAAATGTCTGCTACATATCTTTTGCCGTTTGTGATGTCATATAATACAGGAGCAGCTGAACCTCGGTTAAAATTTGTTATTTGAAGATAATTGCCATTTATATTAGCCGGCAATGTGAAAGCAAAGCTTTTGAGATTGTCAAAATTAAATTGCCTCGGGTAATTGATTTCGTATTGAGCCACAACCATTCTGTCACCGCTGGTCGGGCAATCATTGATAACTTTTATGGCTGCAGTATTCGTGTTTATCAGTGAAAGCGGAAAAGAAGTTTGATACTTTACATAATTATAATAATCCATGGTTTGTTGTGCTACCTGTGTATTATTAATAGTCACTCTAAATGATCTTGTATTTACTGCATTGCCTGCCGCATTAATGTTAAATATTGGGTCAGGGCCTGAAGTGTATACCCGTAGGTTATTATGTGTAACACTTAAAGCGGCTCCGCTTCCAATATTCGCGGAGGTATATCCTTCATCTTTATCATAAGCTGAAGAATATACATATGAAGTCTGAACCACAGCCGAATTGCCCGCATTAATTTGATTCTTTAAATAATTTCCAAGGGTATACATAAAGTATGGCTCGGGAGAAAGTGTGTTACCTGCTATATTATTGGTTGTGTTTACCAGTCTTTTATTTGCGCCACCGGGATTAACAGTTAGGAAATAAGATGCTGTATCAGTTTGTAAACTCCAGTGATCATTTAATTGGTAGTCAGGATCAAGATATAATTGTTTGTCGGGTTTGCCATCATTCATTTCACCCCAGAATTCGATATAGTCGCTACCGCCTAGTGAACCTGTGGCAACTGAAGTATATAGAGGTACTTCCTGTCCATTTCTCCAAAGCTGAAAATCTTCAGCAGGTGTACTGCCTAAGCCAATTGAACTAAGTGTTGATTGAGCAATCCTATAAAGTCCTGTGGGGCCTATTTTAAATTTATAGTAAGTTTTATTATAGTCTATCCATTCGTTATTATATACCTGGGCTCTTGCCATAAACCCTGTACATATTAATAAAGAAAGTAAAATTCTTTTCATGGATTAAAAGTTTGAGTACGGATTATTTTGTCTTTTTGTTTTTATCGTTTATAAGATCAAGTTTCAGAGAAAATACATGTGTAAATAAAGGGTTTGATTGGTTAGCAAGGTTGGCAAACGCATAATCAATGGTTACATGCTGAATTTTAAATCCTGCTCCCACACTGGGTTGATATATCCATACCTTCTTTTGATTCAGAGTGTCACCATCCGCGAGGGCCTTTTGAAAATTATTTATACCTCCACGCAGATAAAATATGTTATGAACATTTAATTCTAATCCAAACTGGGGATCGATGCTGATAGGATCACTGCTAATAACAGTGTTTCTTTTTCCATCAAAAGTTAAATCAAAATTTGCTTCAGCTAACAGACTAAGTTTTTTACTTATTTTGAAATCTCTCGCAGCTCCAAGTATGAGTCGTGGAGCAGTAAGCTCAGTTGATTTTACAGGAATATCATTTTGGGTGAGATACAAAGCTTGTTTTTCTTCGTCTGTAAAACTGAACGACCATGAGTTAAATGTGGTAGTAATATCTCTTCCTGTAATGCCAAACTTCCATTTTCCAGTGAATATTTGCATACCACCATCCAAACCAAACCCCCATGCTTTTGCAAATTTTCCGACACTCCGGTGAATAACTTTTGCGTTTAATCCAAATTGGATATGCTTGTTTTCTGTTTCCTTTAATTTTTGAGCGAATGAAAAAATAAAAGCGTAATCTGCTGACGAAAACGCCTGAATGTTATTGTAGTTTATTGATCCATCCGGCTCAACCAAAAATAAAGTGTTCATAATATCATCTACAGCAAAACGTAAAGCTGAAATTCCTATGGCTCTCTTGTTATTAGCTACAGGAAAAGCGATGCTTGCATAGTCATATTTTCCGATGCCAGCAAAATATTCTGAATGCATCAGGTTTACCTGGGGATAATCTTTTATTCCTACTAAACCTGCAGGGTTCCAATAACCGGCAGTCCCATCATCAACTGTAGCAATTTGTGCACTTCCCATCGCAAGTCCCCTTGCTCCGGCGCCAATATTCAAGAATTCATTAGAGTATTTCCGGAATTGAGCAAAACAGGAAAGAGAAAGAATGGTCATTAATAGGGACAGGTGGAATTTGGATAGTTTCATTCTTACTATTTTCGGATAAGCGATTATTTAATTTGGCTTTCAGTAGGGTAACAGGCATTCTCAAAATTACTCTTTCGCCCCCGAAAAACATAGCTTCACGTGGGATTTAGTATAAGGATTGTAAACGAATAAGTTAGAAAAATATTGCATCCTTTTTAGTGGCTTTACTTTCTGTCTTATTTTTGTTCAAATCATAAATTAATAATGAGCCTGATCGAAGAACTACGATGGAGAGGCATGATACAAGACATAATGCCCGGAACTGCCGAGCAATTAAATAAAGAAATGACCTCAGCCTATATAGGTTTTGATCCCACCTCGGATAGCCTTCATATTGGTAGCCTGGTGCCCATTCTCTTATTAGTCCATCTTCAAAAAGCCGGTCATAAGCCTATTGCCTTGGTTGGAGGTGCTACTGGTATGGTAGGAGACCCGAGTGGAAAAAGCGAAGAGAGAAACTTATTAAGTGAAGATATCTTACGTCATAATGAGAAAGGTGTAAAAAGTCAGCTGATGCAGTTTCTTGATTTCGATTCTTCAAAACCTAATAGCGCAGAAATGGTAAATAATTATGATTGGTTTAAGGGAATGAGCTTTTTGAGTTTTATTCGTGATGTTGGAAAGCATATTACAGTGAACTATATGATGGCAAAAGATAGCGTGAAGAAAAGAATTGAAGGAGATGCAGGTATGAGCTTTACTGAATTTACTTACCAGTTGGTCCAGGGCTATGATTTTTATTGGTTATACACAAACAAAAATTGTAAACTGCAAATGGGAGGGAGTGATCAATGGGGAAATATTGTGACCGGGGCAGAACTTATTCGTCGAAAAGCTGGTGGTGAAGCTTTTGCATTTACCTGCCCTTTACTGACAAAAGCTGATGGAGGAAAGTTTGGAAAAACAGAAAAAGGAAATGTGTGGCTTGATCCAAAGAAAACTTCACCCTATCAATTCTATCAATTTTGGTTAAATGCAAGTGATGCGGATGCTGAAAAATGGATCAGGATATTTACCTTTTTAACGCTTGAAGAAATAGAAACGATCACCAATGAACATGAAAAAGATCCTTCAAAAAGACTTTTACAAAAAAGATTAGCTGAAGAAATAACTGATTTTGTTCATGGCAAAGAAGAATTAGAAAAAGCGATTGAAACAACTCAAAAGTTGTTTGCTAATCAAAATGCATCAGCAGAAGCGTTAAGTATTGATGACCTCGAAGGGATGGAAGGTGTTGTAAAATCAGATTTTTTTAAACATAAAATTGCTGATGGACTCGACGTCGTAAGTTTTCTTGCAGAAACAAAGATTTTTTCGAGCAAAGGTGAAGCAAGAAAAACAGTACAAGGTGGTGGTGTAAGCATTAATCGAAAAAGAGTAGAAGATGTGCAAATGAAGATTGACAACTCTTTATTGCTTCATAAAAAATATGTATTAGTACAAAAAGGGAGAAAAAATTATTTTCTTATAAGGTTGATTTGAACTTGCCGATAAATTGTGGATAGAAACGATAATTAATTTTATTCCACTTTCACCTGCTTTCTTATTAATGCTCCTTCTCTCACCTCCATCAAAAATTTTCTTTCATGAAGTAAATAGCCATTTCCTTTTTCGCAAAAATGCACTTTCAGATTTTCAATACTGATGGGATTTCCGTCAGGTATATCAGCAATATTGCAATGACCTATATCGTGCCCGTCAATTATAATTACAAGGCCACTGCCAATTGCTTCCATTTTATTTCCTTCTAAAATAAGCATGCCTGTATCTTCTCCCAAACCTATGCCGATACATTGTGGGTTGGTAGCAACTGCCTGTGCCAATCTTCCAAAGCGTCCGCGTTTTTCAAAATGTGAATCCACGATCACATCATCAATAAAGCCAAGGCCTGTTGTAATTTTTACTTCGCCTTTTAAATGTGCCTGTGTAGCATTTCCTTCATAGATCATTGTATTGCTCATAGCCATCGCTCCTGCACTTGTACCTGCCACTACAAAATTTTCATGTTGATAACGATCCAAAAGAATATCCAGAAAATCTGTACCTCCAAATGTGGCACTCAACCGTAATTGATTACCTCCTGTGAACATTACGGCATCACACCGACGAATACGCTCTAGGTGTTCTTCATTCATTGCATCCTGCCTGTTGCGAATCGGCATTATATCAACATTTGTACACGAAATCTTTCCAAAAGCATTCAGATAATTTTCTCCTACTTCATGAGGAATAATTGATGCGGTCGTAATGATCTCAATTCGTACAGACGGACCACCAGCTTCCTCTACAATACGCCGCAAAATGCCCAGCTCAAAAAAATTGAGATTGTTTCGTGAGATCTGTCCTCGTTCCAAATCGGTTCCCTTATCTTCAGCGCCTCCAACTGCTATAAGTTTTCCTTTTGGGTGCTCCATTCATCGGGGTTTGATTAACGACAAAAATACTTGAAAACAGTTTAACGAAAAGATATACAAAGCAAGTATGTGGAAATGTGGAGAATAATTATGCAGCCGGCTTTTGAATCACTATTAAACTTTTGTTGCGTCCCACATTTGTACTTTCAACAATTCTATTATGCTAAATTGAATGATATAGGATCATAGCGCATATAAGAACATATAGACTATATGTTTCTATGCTTCTGCATGTGTATGCGGTTTTTCTTTTAATTGTTTGGAAATAAAAAATACAAATACTCCACCAAATGCAATCAAACTTCCCCACAAAGCAAACCAGCCTGTTGATATAAAAAGAAACAACCAAATGCAAACGGACAAGACAACAGGAACAGGAAAGAGCCACATTTTGAATGGAAGGTTTTTTGTTCCCATTCGTTGTCGCAATAATACCAGCCCGACTGACTGACCAATAAACTGGATTAATATTCTCATGGCTAAAATAGAGTCAATGGCCTGGTCTAACCGAAACAGCATACTAAATACAAACCCAAGTGTGCACAAGAAAATTAATGAGACATAAGGGAAATTTTTTGTTGGATGCAACCTGGAAAAGATTTTAAAAAAATTTCCATCCACTGCGGCAGCATACGGTACTCTTGAATAACCAAGCACTACTGAAAATAAAGAAGCCAGTGCAATCCATAATATCAAAACTGTAATAATTACTCCTCCTTCATGTCCATAAATTCGTTCCATGAAAAGGCTTGCCAGGTGTTTTTCACCTGGTTTTATTTCATGCCATGATATCACACTTATTACACTCACATTCATCAACAGATAAAGAGCAGCAATACCGGCAATAGAAATAAACATACTTCCCGGAATATTTTTTTCCGGTCGTTTTATTTCTCCACCCAAATGACAAACATTATAATAACCGAGATAACTGTAAACTGTTTTTACCGAGCCTTGTCCTATCGCTGCCCAGAATGCATATTGAAAAAAAGATTCCTTGCCCGAGGGTAATAACTGAATTGGATGTTGTGAATGGGTTAATCCGCTTACAATGATCCATATAACAGTTAAGATGACAACGATCCAAAGCGCAACAGAAATTTTTCCAATCGTCTCAATTTTACGATAGAGCAAAAGAAAAACGATAATTACCAGTCCTCCTGAAACTAATTTCTGCTGAATTAAATTCAGATCAATGATGTAAGAAAGATATTGTGCAAAACCAATAGCTCCTGAAGCCACCACCAGCGGGGCTTGTATGCATGTTTGCCAAACAAACAAAAAGCTCATCAGCTTTCCCCATTTTTCACCAAAACCAATACGAAGAAAATTATAAGAACCACCGGCCAAAGGATAGGCTGCACCCAATTCGCTCCATATCATCGCATCCACAAAAGCCGTAAAGGCGCCGAAAATCCATGCCCATAAAAACAAACCATTATGAAAATAACTTACCACAAGCGGCATCACTACAAAAGGTCCAATGCCTACCATGTCGATCATGTTAATAGCAGAAGCCTGCAGTAAATTTATTTTGCGGGGAAGATTTGGTAAAGACAAATAGTTTTAGTTTGTGGTTTGAATTGAATATTGCCGCAAAAATGCATATTATTTTTAGAATGGAGCAATCATCCTGAACACATTTTAATCAAGTGTCAGACATATTATAAAAATCAAAAACAAGAAATCATTTCGAAGTATCCGTAAACAATACTTCAGAATTACGCAAAGTTGCCTAAATTGAAATTTCAATGATCACTACTAAGGAAAGAAATTGTTATTATGAAGCTTAGAACTTATTTCTTTTATACAAGAATTTTTATCTTTTTTTTATTTATAGTTCCCCGGTTACATGCTCAGAGATTTGATTCTTTATTAAATATTCTGGACACACAATATCCGCAGGAGAGAATATATGTTCAGTATGACAAATCTTACTACAACCCGGGCGAAACCATTTGGTTTAAAGCCTATTTGTTTGCAGGATTTCTTCCTTCCCGGATCAGTTCAACAATGTATGCGGAACTTATTAGCGATAAAGGTCAAATGCTTGACCGGAAAATAATGCCCGTAGTGGGTTCAACAGCTGCGTCTGGTTTTGATCTGCCTGATAGTTTAAAATCTTCGTTGGTGTACATTCGTGTGTATACTTCATGGATGCTGAACTTCGATTCTTTTTTTATCTATGTAAAACCTATACATATAATAGTTCCTGCAAAAACTGTGAAGACAAGAAAAACGCATTCATATTTATTGAATTTTTTCCCAGAAGGGGGCGATATGATAGCGGGGCTTGAATCAAGAATTGCTTTTAAAGCAACAGATGATGAAGGATTACCTGTAAAAATCAAAGGAGATATTGTTGACAGCAAGTCACAAAAGGTTGCTTCTTTTTCCGACACTCATGATGGCATGGGTTATTTTTTCTTTACACCAATGGCCGGTGAAAAATATAAAGCAGTTTGGAAAGACAGCAATGGTAAAGCTGAAGAAACAACTATGCCGGAGGCAAAACAAACAGGTGTATTGCTTAGGGTTGATAATGCCGGCAATAATCTTTCTTACACGCTACATCGTTCCGCCGACGCTTCTTCCAATTATAAAATGTTATACGTCGTGGCTCAGATGCAACAACAGCCGGTCTATATGGCAAGGATCAACCTGACAGCAAATGATTCAGTAAAGGCACCCATCAATGTAGATAGTCTTCCAGATGGTATTATGCAGGTAACCATATTTGCAGAAGACGAGCATCCGATAGCGGAAAGACTTGTGTTCGTAAACCAGGACAATTATTATTTTATCACAGATCTTCATGAAAAAGAAAAGAATATCACCAAAAAAGGAAAGAATGTATTGCAGATAGATGTGGGCGATACTTTACTAACCAATCTTTCTATTTCAATAACCGACGCTGCAGTAAATCCCCCTGATAAAGCAGAAGAAAATATTTTTTCGCATCTTTTACTCACCGGTGATATAAAAGGATTTGTATATAACCCTGCTTATTATTTCTCTAACAATTCGGATTCGGTACGGGCAGATCTTGACCTGGTAATGATGACAAATGGTTGGAGGCGATTTAAATGGGAAGATATCATTGCCGGAAACTGGCCCGTGATAAAAAATTATCCGCAACCATTTCTGACTGTAAAAGGAAATGTTTTTGGATTAACGCCTGTCCAATTGGCCAGCAGCCCGGAGCTATCCTTTATTTTATCAACCAAAAAAAGTAGCGGAACTTTCCTGGCAGCTCCTGTAGATAAAAAAGGTGAATTTGCAATACCAGGCTTATTATTTTTTGATACGGCCCGGATATATTACCAGTTCAGTAATGATAAAGACAAAACACTTACTTCAACCGCAACCATAGATTTTAAAAACAACTTTCTTCCATACAAAAATGATTCATTGGCGGGATTAAATCCATTTTTAAAACCGATAACTCCCGACACGATCGTTCAAAAGAAGAATGCAGCACTAAACAAGCTAAGAGAAGAAGAATTCTCTGAAGGAATAAAAGTGAAGGAGCTGGAAGTTGTAAAGGTGACCGCTCATGCAAAATCGGCAGCGCAAAAAATGGATGACGAATACGCTTCCGGTTTTTTTAGCGGAAGTGACGCACATATTTTCGATGTTGCTGATGATCCTTTTGCCCGTTCTTCAATTTCCGTGCTGGACTATTTGCAGGGAAAAGTGGCGGGACTGCAAATAAGCTCAAACGGTTTTTCGGGCGCGTCTGTAACATGGCGTGGCTCACCTACTTCTTTTTTCCTGAACGAAATGACCACAGATGTATCGATGATACAATCTGTTTCGATGAGCGATGTAGCGATGATCAAGGTATTCAATCCTCCTTTCTTTGGAGCGGCGGGTACCGGTGCAGGTGGAGCTATTGCCATCTATACAAAAAAAGGCGAGCAACTTACAAATTCTACAAAGGGATTAGATTTTGTTAAGATCAGCGGGTATACTCCAATGAAAGAATTTTATTCACCCGACTACAGCCAGTACGCTGACGTGAACAAAGATGATTACCGCACTACCTTATACTGGAATCCTGATTTGATATTTGATAGATTAACCAGGCGGGTCACAATTCCTTTTTACAATAGTGATAACTGCAAAAAGATGAGAGTAGTTATTGAAGGAATAAATGAAGAAGGAAAGCTTACAAGAGAAGAAAAGTTTTTTGAATAAAGGGATTAACTTTTTGCAAACTTCGTAATTCCTTCTACCAATAAATCAAGGTTACCAATTGTTGTATAGACGTTGGGTGTAATGCGGACGCCATGAATATTTTCCCATTCAATTCCAACGGTGTGAATTTTATATTTCTCAAAAAGAAAAGAGTCAAGTTCGCCCGGTTTTTTCCCCTCAATACCTATATTACCAATAGCACAACCCCAGTTTGGATTCATGGATGTATTCAATTTTACTTTAGGAAGATCTTTCACTTTTTCCATCCAGTAATTTTTCAAATAGCATAAACGTTTTTCTTTTCTTTCACTGCCAATCATTTCATGAAACTCCAATGCCTTGCCAATGGCCTGTTCAATAAAGAAAGGCCTTGTTCCCAAACTTTCAAACTTTCGGATATCATCTTTCAATGGATCGTCAGTAGCGAATAAAGGGTAGATATTTTTGATCTTTTCTTTTTTTATATATAGCATACCGCTGCCAATCGGTGCAAATAACCATTTGTGCAAGCTGGTGGCAAAATAATCACAATCAAGATCAGGAATTTTAAATTCAAAATGAGCAAAACTGTGAGCCCCATCCACTATTACATCAATTCCTTTTTTATGGGCTTCAACTGCGATTTTCTTTACAGGCAATATTTGCCCGTTCCAGTTAATAATATGTGTGATGTGAACAACCTTTGTTTTGGGAGTAAATGCATTTATGTATTGTTGAGCTAAATAGTTTTCATCTTCACTGGGCAGATCAAGATTGATCCAAATCATTTTAATACCGTCACGCTTTTCTCTTTGCTTGTAAGCATTTATCATATTCGGGTAATCCTGTTTGGCCGCTACAACTTCATCACCAGCTTTTAACTGCAAACCAAAGATCACAGTTTCCAATCCTTCTGATGAATTTCGATTGATCGCAATTTCTTCTGCATCGCAACCGGCAAGCTTAGCCAGGTTCCTTCTTAGTGGCTCACGACCCTGGTCAAGGATTCGCCACATATAATAGCTGGGTGCTTCATTACAATAATCATAGAAACGTTTTACCGCTTCCTGAACCGGAATAGGTGCCGGTGAAACTCCGCCATTGTTGAGATTTATTAGTCCCGGTGAAACAGTAAATGATTGCTGAATATAGTACCAGAAATCTTCTTCAGTGGCAAGATCGGTGGGCGAGATATCTTGCGCATCTTTCAAAGCTTTTTCAAGATTCCGGCTCCAGGCAGGCTTAGTAAGTGAAGCAAGAAATGCAGTAGCAGAAAGAGCTCCCACTTTTTGCAAAAAGCGGCGACGATTGGTTGCGGGCATAACGGTCAATTTTAAAATTAAATGTAGCAAAAAAAGTTTCATATCCTTCCTTATTGCTGAATAAAGAACAGTATGCACAAGAGTGCTGACGCAACAAAAGATGATAGCAGTAATGAAGTTGGTTACATAATTAAAATCACCTAAATTGAAAACCTGCCTACCGTCAGGCAGGTATAACAATCGTGTATGAGGATTCTTGAAATTAAAGTAATGAGAGGTCCGAATTACTGGAGCATTCGAAGACCGAAGCTGATACAGATGAAACTGGATCTGGAGGAAATGGAACAAAGGCCGACAAATAAGATCCAGGGATTTCGTGAACGTTTGGAAAAACTAATTCCAACTTTGTATGAACACCGCTGCAGCGAAGACAGGCCAGGTGGTTTTTTTCATCGGGTGGATGAAGGCACTTGGATGGGACATGTGATAGAGCACATAGCCCTGGAAATACAAACCCTCGCAGGTATGGACACTGGTTTTGGACGAACTCGCAATACTGGAGAAAAGGAAAGTGTCTATTATGTGATCTTTGATTATATAGAAGAAGATGCAGGTGTGTATGCGGCAAGAGCCGCAGTAAGAATTGCACAGGCCCTGACCGATGATAAGCCTTACAATATTGAAGAAGATATTCAGCGGATGAGGGAAATTCGTGAAGATACAAGGCTTGGGCCATCTACGGGTTGCATTGTAGACGAAGCAGCAAAAAGAGGGATACCTTATATACGTTTGAATACCCAAAGCCTTGTGCAGTTAGGTTACGGTGTACATCAAAAAAGAATTCGGGCTACGATTGCATCCACTACTTCAAATATTGCTGTAGATATTGCCGGTGATAAGGAAGAAACAAAGATGCTGCTGGATGCTGCACAGATTCCTGTACCAAAAGGAACCGTAATAAAAACTGAAGAAGGGCTAAAAGATGCTATGGAAAGTTTTGGTTTCCCCCTTGTAATAAAACCAATTAATGGAAATCACGGAAAAGGTAATACAACAAATATTACAACTTTTGAACAGGCTCTTAAAGCATTTAATGCGGCAAAAGAATATAGTCGTTCTGTGATTGTAGAAAAATTTATTACCGGTTATGATTTCAGGGCCCTTGTAATTAATTACAAATTCATCTGTGCTGCTTTACGAACTCCTGCTTCGGTAATAGGTGATGGCGAACATTCCATTCAATGGCTGATAGATGAAACAAATAGAGACCCAAAGCGTGGCTATGGTCATGAAAAAGTACTGACGCAAATAACGATTGACCAGTTCACGCAAAAGATGCTGGATGATCTTGGTTATACTTTAGAAACAATTCCTCCAAAAAATGAATTGGTGATTTTAAAACCAACGGCAAATCTTTCAACCGGTGGTACATCAACAGATGTTACAGACGAAGTACATCCGGCTAATATTTTTATGTTTGAAAGAATTGCCCGCATTATCGGTCTTGATATTTGTGGTATTGATGTAATGGCTACTGATCTGCAAACTCCAGTTTCCGAAAACGGTGGGGCTATTCTTGAAGTAAATGCGGCGCCGGGTTTTCGTATGCATCTTGAACCGGCACAAGGTTTAGCGAGAAATGTTGCCGAACCCGTTATTGAAATGTTGTTTCCCAAGGGAAGCGCCGGAAGAATTCCAATCATTGCCATCACAGGCACGAATGGAAAAACAACTACCACAAGAATTACAGCTCATATTGCAAAGAGCGCAGGAAAAAAAGTGGGCTATACTACAAGTGATGGAGTGTATATACAAAACCAGATGATGATGAAAGGCGACTGCACAGGTCCCATTTCTTCACAGTTTGTGTTGAAAGATCCTACTGTAGATTTTGCAGTACTGGAATGTGCAAGAGGTGGAATTTTAAAATCAGGTCTTGCTTTTCAGAATTGTGATGTTGCCGTTGTAACCAATGTGGCTGCTGATCATATTGGACTTGGCGGCATTCATAGTATTGAACAAATGGCAAAAGTAAAAGCAGTGGTACCTGAAACAGTTTTTCCTCATGGATATGCTGTATTAAACGCAGACGATGATCTCGTATATAAAATAGGGAAAAATCTTGATTGTAATGTTGCGCTTTTCAGCATGGATGAAAATAATCCCCGCATTCAAAGACATTGCGATAAGGGCGGTTTGGCATCAGTTTTTGAAAATGGGTATATCAGCATCAAGAAAGGGAATTGGAAAATTCGGGTAATGCAGGTAAAAGATATTCCGATAACTTTTGAAGGAAGAGCTTTACACAACATTCAAAATTGTTTACCGGCTATATTGGCTACTTATCTTTTCCGTGATATCGCTATTGAAGACATTCGTTCAGCGCTGAGTTCATTTTTACCCTCTTCATTACAAACACCCGGCAGGTTGAATTTTTTCTATTTCAAAAGCTTTACTGTGCTTGCTGATTTTGCACATAATCCTCATGGATTGAAATTGCTTTGTGATTTTATAAGCAAGCTTGGTTACAAAAAGAATATCGGGATCATTTCAGGAACGGGCGACAGGAGAGATGAGGACATCAGGGAACTGGGAGAAATATCTGCAAAATATTTTAATGAGATCATTATACGCTGTGACAAAAATTTACGTGGAAGAACTGCTGATGAAATTATTGATCTTTTAAAGCAAGGCATTAAAAAAGTAAATTCGAAAATTCCGGTCATGATCATTCCTGACGAAAATGAGGCACTCGAATATATTTATACAAATCATCAACCCGGGGCTTTATATACTATTATGTGTGATGTAGTGGCAGGAGCTTTGGACAAATTAAGAGAGTTAAAAGAAAAGGAATTACTGGCTCTTAGTCAATAATTTCTTAGCATGGCAAAGGCTTAAAAACCATTTGGGCATACAGGATTCAGCCCGTATTTTTGCACTCCTTTTGGCCTATGGTGTAACGGTAGCACTACAGATTTTGGTTCTGTCTGTTGAGGTTCGAATCCTCATAGGCCAACAAGTATAAGGAACAAGGCACAAGTCTTTAACTTCAACCCTTACCTGTACCTTATATATTGAGCCTTGTCCCTTTATCATTGCCCTGTAGTATAATGGTAGTACGTCAGATTCTGGCTCTGAATGTCAGGGTTCGAATCCTTGCAGGGCAACAAACCTGTTAATACATTGTATAAATTAGTATTGGCAGGTTTTTATTTTACTCTTATTCAAAAGTATTTCTGTAATCAGCCAGCGAAGGAAGTGAACTATCTTTTTCTGAAACAATCACCTTTTCAACGGGAATTCTCCAATCTATATTTAAGGAAGGATCGTTATAATGAATACCCGCTTCACCTTCTTTATTATAAAATTTGTCACATTTATAAAATACTTCTGCTTTTTCAGTCAATACCGAAAATCCATGAGCAAATCCGGATGGAATAAGAAGTTGTTTTTTATTTTCAGCAGAAAGCTCAATAGAAAACACCTTACCATAAGTGAGAGAATTTTTACGAATATCAACCACAACATCCAGAATAGCACCTCTGAAAACTCTTACTAATTTGGTTTGAGCATAAGGATTTATCTGGAAGTGTAATCCGCGTATAACACCATAACAGGAACTGGATTGATTGTCCTGTACAAATCGCAAATCAATATTATGTTGATGAAAAACTTTTTCATTATAGGACTCAAAAAAATAACCGCGACTATCTTTATGAACATTAGGTTCAAAAACAATTAGTCCCGCAAATTCAGTCTTATGAAATGGCATATTATAGACTCCAGTAATTTCTTTTAGTGATCTTGTTTCTATATATACCTTTCAAGTCTGCAATCAAACCATGCTGCCTGGTGATACCTGAAAAATAATTATCATCAAGGCCAAGATAAGGTTCGTGTGGCACAGTAATAATTACTGCATCATATTCATCAGAAAGTTTTTGGGATAGTCCGAAACCGTATTCATGAGTTAATTCATCAGAATCTGCATAGGGATCTTCTACATCTACATTTACATAAAAAGATTTTAATTCTTTTACTACATCTGCCACTTTTGAATTGCGAATATCACTTACATTTTCTTTGAAGGTGGCTCCCTTGATCAAAACCTTTGATGATTTTACATCTCCATTATGCTTTATTATATGTTGAAGTACTTTTCTTGCTACATAATTGGCCATGTCGTCATTAATATTTCGCCCTGCCAGGATCACTTGCGAACCATAGCCTAACTTTCTTGCTTTGTAAGTAAGATAATAGGGATCCACACCTATGCAATGACCGCCCACAAGTCCGGGTTGAAATCTTAAAAAGTTCCATTTGGTTCCCGCCGCCTCCAGCACTTCATAGGTATTAATATTCATCATATCGAAAATAATAGATAATTCATTCATTAAAGCAATATTCAAATCCCTCTGTGTATTTTCGATAATTTTGGCGGCCTCAGCTACTTTTATGGAAGATGCTTTATGCACCCCTGCCTTTACAACTAACTCATATACTTTTGCAATTTCCTCTAAAGATTCGGTATCGCATCCCGATACGATCTTTATGACAGTTGACAAAGTATGTTTTTTATCTCCGGGATTTATTCGTTCGGGTGAATAGCCCAGCTTAAAATCTGTTATGTTTTTAAGACCGGAGAGTTTTTCAATGATAGGAAGACAATCTTCTTCTGTACAACCAGGATAAACTGTAGATTCAAATACAACATAATCTCCCTTCTTGATTACTTTACCAACTGTTTCTGAAGCTTTCTCTACAGGGATCAGGTCCGGGACATTATGCTCATCAACAGGGGTAGGAACAGCTACAATAAAAAAATTGGCTTGCCTTAATACATCAAGAGAATTGGTATAAACAATATCAGAATTTTCAAATGTTTCTTTTGGTAGTTCATTGCTGGGGTCAATACTTTGTTTCATCAATTCAATCCGCTTCTCATTGATATCAAAGCCAATTACAGACAGTTTTTTGGCAAATTCAAGAGCGATAGGTAAGCCAACATATCCCAGGCCGATCACAGCTAGTTTTTTCTTTTTCTCAAAAAGTTCAGTATACATTATTCATTGTGATTTATTGTATTTGTAATTCCTTCTTAAGGATCTTATATGATTATCACCTGTTGCTTACAAATTCTTTTGGCTGTTTATTCCATTCTTCTTGTGTAAGAGATTTAAAGTAATCATATGTGATCTTTAAACCTTCTTTACGGTCTATCAGGAGTTGCCATCCTAATGTTTGTTTTGCTTTTGTTATATCAGGTTGTCTTTGTTTAGGGTCATCAACCGGCAATGGCTTAAATATGATTTTTACTTTACTGCCAGTTACCTCTAATACCTCTTTTGCAAAATCAAGCAGAGAAATTTCCTCTGGATTTCCAATATTTACTGGTAAATGATAGTTGCTCATGAGCAATCGATAGATCCCCTCAACTGTATCATCAACAAAACAAAAACTTCTTGTCTGTGAACCATTGCCAAAAACTGTTAAATCTTCACCACGCAAAGCCTGCCCGATAAATGCTGGCAATGCTCTTCCATCATTTAACCGCATTTTTGGTCCGTAAGTATTGAAAATTCTGACTATTCGTGTGTCTACATGATGAAAAGTATGATAGGCCATGGTAATAGATTCCATAAAGCGCTTGGCTTCATCATACACTCCCCGTGGACCTATTGGATTTACATTGCCCCAATATTCTTCAGGCTGAGGATGTACCAAAGGATCACCATACACTTCGCTGGTAGATGCAACAAGTATTCTTGCTTTTTTTTCTAATGCAAGACCTAAACAATTGTGCGTTCCCAATGCACCTACTTTCAATGTCTGGATGGGGATTTTTAAATAATCAATCGGGCTTGCAGGAGAAGCAAAATGTAGTATATAATCCAGTTTCCCTGAGATATGAATAAACTTTGAAACATCATGATGATAAAATTCAAATTTTTCCAAAGGAAAAAGATGTTCAATATTTTTTATATCACCTGTTATCAGGTTATCCATTGCTATAACATGATCACCTTCCTTAATAAAACGATCACAAAGATGTGATCCCAAAAAACCGGCTGCTCCTGTTATCAAAACCCTTTTATTCATTATCAGTTATTAATTATGAATTGTTTCTCTTCCGATGCTTTCATAATAAAAGCCAAGATCTTTCATTTTCTCCGGTTCAAATACATTTCTTCCGTCGAAGATCACTTTATTTTTCATAAGTACCTTCATCTTTTCAAAATCTGGGGTACGGAATTCACTCCATTCAGTTGCAATAATCAAAGCATCACAATCTTCAATAGCATCATATTGACTTTGTGAAAAATTTATCTTATCGCCCAAAAGTTTTTTCACATTGTTGATAGCTTCGGGATCGAAGGCAGTCACGAGACTGCCTTCCTTCAGGAGTTCATCTATAATATATAATGCAGGTGCTTCCCGTATATCATCAGTATTGGGTTTAAAGGAAAGACCCCATAAAGCAATCTTTTTATTTATTAAATTATCATTGAAATACTTTTTTATTCTTGGCACCAGGTAAACTTTTTGTTTTTCATTCACCTGCATTACTGCTTCCAGAATCTTAAAATCATATTTTACTTCACTTGCAGATTTTACCAGTGCCTGTACATCTTTTGGAAAACAACTGCCACCATATCCAAGTCCCGGGAATAAAAATCTTTTTCCAATTCTGTCATCACTTCCCATGCCGCGCCTGATCATATCTACATCAGCCCCCAATCTTTCACAAAGAATGGCTATTTCATTCATAAAGGAAATCTTTGTTGCTAAAAATGAATTAGCAGCATACTTAGTCAGCTCTGCAGATCGTTCATCCATAAAAATGAGGGGATTTCCTTGGCGTACAAAAGGTGCATACAATTCGTTCAGGATTTTTTTTGCTCTCTCTGAATTTGTGCCAATGATGACCCTGTCTGGTTTCATAAAATCCTCGACAGCTAATCCTTCACGCAAAAATTCAGGATTTGAAACAACATCAAATTCTGACTTGCAATTTGTGGCTATGGCGTAGTGTACCTTTTCAGCTGTGCCTACGGGTACTGTACTTTTATCAACAATAACTTTATACTCCTTTATTATTTTGCCAATATTGTCTGAAACCTTTAATACCGCCGAAAGGTCTGCTGATCCATCTCCACCAGGCGGTGTAGGCAATGCAAGCATAATAAGTAGTGAATCCTTTATTCCTTCGGCGAGCTCAGTCGTAAACTTCAGCCTTCCTTCCCGCAGATTACGAAGGAATAATTTTTCCAGGCCAGGTTCGTAAATAGTTATTTCTCCATTAGAAAGCCTTTTAACTTTTTCTGCATCAATATCAACACACGTAACTGTATTACCCGTTTCAGCAAAACAGGTTCCTGAAACCAAACCAACATAACCAGTACCAATAACTGCTATTCTCATTTTCTAGTTTTATTTGTTTACAAATTCAAGTACTTTATCAGCTATATATTTCAATTGCTCCGTATCCAATTCTGTATGCATGGGTAAAGAAATTACCCTTTCAGTTAACCAGTCTGTTTCCGGCATGTGTAACGAAGCAGCATTAAATTGAGCGAACATTTTTTGACGGTGTGCCGGCACAGGATAATAGATCATTGAAGGTATTTTTTGCTCAGCCAAAAATTTATGTAATTCATCCCTGCTTACATTTTCAAGAACTATCGTGTACTGATGAAAAGCATGATTACAATATGGAGCACGAACCGGAGTTTTAATTTTTGAATTGTTTGCAAATGCTTTATCATAAAAACCGGCGACATTCCGCCGGGCGCTAATGTACTCGTCAAGGTATTTAAGTTTCTGATTAAGAATTGCAGCTTGTATACTGTCAAGCCTGCTATTGCAACCAACTATTTCGTGATAATATCTTTTTGATTGTCCATGATTAGCTATCATTTTTATTTTAATTGCCAAATTATCGTCATCTGTGCATAGAGCTCCTCCGTCACCGTAAGCCCCCAAATTTTTTGAAGGATAAAAAGAAGTTGTGCCAATAGTGCCAATAGTTCCTGTTTTCTTTTTGTGCCCATTGCTGAAAATATAATCAGAGCCGATAGCTTGTGCGTTATCTTCAATCACATACAGATTGAATTCACTGGCAATACTCATTATTTCTTCCATCGGAGCTGATTGGCCGTACAGATGAACAGGAACTATTGCCTTTGTTTTTGAAGTAATAGCTTTACGTATTGCAGCCGGATCAATGCAAAATGTTTGCGGATCTACCTCTACAAACACAGGTGTTAATTTTAGCAAAGCGATTACTTCTGTAGTAGCAATATATGTAAAGGAAGGGGTAATTACTTCATCACCGGGCTGAAGATCAAGAGCCATCATCGCTATCTGTAAAGCATCTGTACCATTAGCACAAGGAATAACGTGTTTTGCATTGAGATACTTTGCGAGATTAATGGCAAACTCCTGTACAATTTTTCCGTTGATATATGCAGAGCTATCAAGTATTTCATGGATAGCCTGATCGATTCCGGGCTTTATTTTCTGATACTGGGTTTGCGTATCTACCATTTGGATCGGTCTCATTCAGAATTAAGTTTAAAGGGGTGCCGCATATTCGAAACATTTTTTGACATGTTTAAAAGAGCAAAATTATTAAGGCGGCGCAAAAATAATAAATATAGGCAGGTTATGCAATTGCATTTACTTTTGCGAAAATTAAAAAAACTTGTCAGTTTTTTTTTACAATATTTTTATTTTCCTCTACCATTCGGCTATCAGGATTTCTTCAACCTGGAATACAAAGGCAAAGAAATGGCTTGATGGAAGAAAAAATATTTTTGATGAAATCAAGATGAAAATTGACAGCGAAACTGATAAAATTTCTGATCTGGTATGGATCCATTGTTCATCTCTTGGTGAATTTGAGCAGGGGAAGCCTGTTATAGAAAAAATAAGAACACATAATCCGGCGAAAAAGATCCTGCTTACCTTTTTTTCACCTTCTGGATATGAAGAAAAAAAGCATTACCCGGGTGCAGATTATATTTTTTATCTCCCAATGGATTCAAAAAAGAATGCAAAAAATTTTATTGATATTATTAATCCATCTCTTGTTTTTTTTATAAAATATGACTTTTGGTACCATTATCTGAAAGAAATTAACAGAAGAAAAATTCCTTGTCTCTTGATTTCTGCGCTGTTTCGTGAAGGGCAAAGCTTTTTTAAATGGTATGGAGTATTACAAAGAAAAATGCTTAGTTGCTTCACTGCAATATTTGTGCAGAATGAAAAATCAAAAGAATTATTAAGGAAAATAAACATCCGCAATTGTGTTGTCAGCGGTGACACCAGGTTTGATACTGTAATTGAAATTACAAATAGGTTTGAACCGATACAGGTTATCGAGGAGTTTATCGGCAAAAAGAAATGCGTTGTTGCAGGAAGCACCTGGAAAGATGACGAAGAAATCTTACAAAAAATTTTAATAAGATTAAATGATAATGATCTCAAATTAATAATTGCGCCTCATGAAATTCATAAGGCTCGTCTCAACGAATTGAAGGAACTCTTTCCTGCTTCTATAAATTTTTCTGACCTGATCACAATCTCCAAAAAAGAATCTTACAATATTCTTGTTATCGATAATATCGGTACGCTTTCAAGACTGTATAAATATGCTTATATAGCTTATGTAGGTGGTGGTTTTACGAGAGATGGCGTTCACAATGTTTTAGAAGCAGCTGTATATGGCAAGCCTGTAGTATTTGGGAAAAATTATAAAAAATATAAAGAAGCAACCGATCTTATAGAATGCGGTGGCGCAAAAAGCTTTTCTGTTAAAGATGAGTTATACCAAATACTATTAGCTCTGTTAAACGATGAAACAGAATACTATCAAAAATGCCTGGCATCCAAAAACTATGTGCTGGAAAATAAAGGGGCTACCGAAAAAATCCTTCATTATATTGAAGTGAACCGTCTTTTGACAAGATGATAAAAGTGATTTACAATCTCATGATCTTTATCCCAACCTAATTTTACGATCAATTCCCTGTTGATCCAATATTCTGCTTCAGGAAAAATATGAAAGCTGTTAATCGTTTTTATACTTCTTTCATACATTGCTTCATCACCACGAAAAAGATCATTGATAAAAACAAAACGGTCATTAATTCCAATTGCTTTGCGAAGATCTTTGATGGGCTCATGTTTTAGCGCTTCTACTACTTCCGTCTTTTCTTGCTTTAACCTGTCATTTAATGATTCTGTCTGATGACTAACCAATTCATTTATTTCTTTTATTCCCTGCTGGTGTGATAAAGTTGGAGTCTCAAAAAGCGGATCAAATAATAAATTGGAAGGTTCTGTTTTTTTAGGCAAAGCAGTTCTATTCCTTGAATTGGCTGGTTCTTCTTCAACTACTATTTGCTTTTCAGATTTAACATTTGCTTTTACCGTTATTTCTTCCGACACGGAAATGTTAAGAGTTTTGGGAAGCATTACCGCAACCTTTGAAGTGCCCAGGAAAGAATTACCGTTTACCTGCAACTGATACAATTCATTTTGCAGCATTTGAACAGTTACCAGCATTTGGGATGGACTGGCATTTTGTTCGGATTGTTCTTTGAGTTTGCTGATAAGGATCTGGATTCGTTCCATTGATTTATGCTACTTTTGGCGTCTTTAAAAAAGGTATTTAAAGTTACAAACTGTTTGCCAATAAAGACAGCATAATCCATTAATACAATTAATTTAACAATGTTTATCGAACCCCAGATAAAGGGTGAACGCAGGGGATGGATCGAAGTGGTTTGTGGCTCTATGTTTTCCGGAAAAACCGAGGAGCTTATTCGAAGATTAAAGCGGGCAAAGATTGCCAATATGAAAGTTGAAATTTTTAAGCCCGCCATTGATGTGAGATATGATGTGGTAAAAATTGTTTCTCATGACACTAATGCCATTCAATCTACACCTGTTGATAACTCCCAGAAAATTTTATTGTTTGCCCAGGGTGCAGATGTAATAGGTATTGACGAAGCACAATTTTTCGATGAAGAATTACCTAATGTGTGCGATGAACTTGCCATCCGTGGAGTTAGAGTAATTGTAGCCGGACTTGATATGGATTACCTGGGGAATCCTTTTGGACCTATGCCCAGCCTGATGGCCAAAGCTGATTATGTTACCAAGGTACATGCTATATGTGTAAAATGCGGAAACATAGCCAACTATTCCTATCGCAAAGTTCCTAATGATGACCAGGTGATGCTGGGTGAAATGGATGTATATGAACCACGTTGCCGAATTTGCTATAACCAGGGAATGAATTGAGATCAATTAATCACATATTTACTCTTTTCAAAAAAGATCTTCTGCTTGAAATAAGGCAGCAGTATAGTTTTTATGGAGTAATCCTTTATATCGGAGCTACCATTTTTGTGCTGTATATGGCTCTTGAAAATCCTGAAAGTAATGTGTGGAATGGCTTGTTTTGGGTGATACAATTATTTATCTCTATTAATGCAGTTGCAAAAAGTTTTTTGCAGGAAAGCAGGGGCCGTATGCTTTATTTTTATTCTATTTCAAGCCCCAGGGATTTTGTTTTGGCTAAACTTCTATTTAATTCTTTATTGATGTTACTGATGAGTTCACTGAGTCTTATTTTATTTAGTTTATTTCTGGGTAACCCGATACAGAAAGCCGGTGCATTTATCGGTATTGTTTTATTGGGCGGCTGGAGCCTGAGCCTGGTATTTACTTTTTTAGCAGCTATTGCAGCAAAGGCTCAACAAAATGCAGCAATCATGGCAATACTTGGCTTCCCTCTTATTATTCCACAATTGTTATTGTTAATGCATTTGTCCAACGCTGCATTTAATGAAAGGATGGCAATCCCGGTTGCTACTATTTTATTGCTGGTAGCACTTGATGCCATGGTCGTTCTTCTTGCAGTTATTCTCTTCCCTTTTTTGTGGAAAGACTAAAAATTAAATTCAATATATAATTCACTAATTAATTATTCTTTCTTCATTATTTTTTCCTTCTTATTTTTGCTCCGCTTTTTAAAAACGATTGCTGGCCTGTTACTGAACTTTCTTAACAGTGGCTGCCAATGCCTCGAATAGTATGCATAAATTATGGTGGAAAATATTATGTGTGGTCTTATTGCTCTACACTTTTATAGCAGGTTTCATAATGGATGTACCACGATTGCCAGCTTTGTCTGAAACGATCCGTAATCTGTATTTTCATGTTTGTATGTGGTTTAGCATGATGATACTTTTTACAGTGTCTGTTGTTTATGCTGTAAAATATTTGCGTAGCAATAAATTAGTTAACGATGTTTACAGCCGCCAGTTTGCTGCCGTGGGAATTGTGTTTGGTGTGCTTGGCTACGCTACGGGAGCAATATGGATGAGCTACACCTGGGCCGACCCCAATAACAGTTCATTTCAATCGTTCAGTGCAGTTGCAAGGGAACCAAAACTCATCGGCGCCGCCATTGCTCTGCTTATTTATTTTGCTTATATGGTGCTCCGCGATTCGATTCCTGATATTGATAAAAGGGCGAGAATAACGGCAGTATATAACATATTTGCTTACGCCCTTCTTTTTCCTACAATATGGATTATTCCAAGATTGCTGCCGAGCCTGCATCCGGGTGGTGAGAATGGAAATCCTGCATTGGATACTAATGATATCGACAGCCGGATGAGGTTGGTTTTTTATCCTGCTATTATCGGGTGGACATTATTGGGAGTATGGATTACTACTTTAAAAATTCGTTTGAACCTTTTAAAAGAAAAAAGGCTGTTACAATGAAAAAAATAAAGTCTTTGTTTGTTTTTATCAGCATGTTTTTTATAAATATAGCCGGTCGTTCACAAACTGATAGAAACAAAGCTGACATGGCCGACACTATGCGAAGCAATGGCCGGATATATGTAGTAGTAGCAGTAGTGCTGGTGATTTTAATCGGGTTAATAATGTATATAGCAAGGCTCGATAAAAAAATAACGAAAATGGAGAAAGAAAATAGATGATCAGAATGTTCAAAATATTAAAAAATACAAACAAAATCTCATGTCAGATAAACACTATAGTTTTTTTGAAAGCGTAAATAAAAGTTTTGATAAAGCCGCAGGTTTTACCAAATGGGACCCAGGAGTTCTTAACCAAATAAAAGTCTGTAACGCGGTTTACCAAATGAAATTTCCTGTAAAAAGAGACGATGGAAGAATTGAGGTAATTGAAGCTTATCGTGTTCAGCATTCGCAACATAAAACACCTTGTAAAGGTGGAATTCGGTTCGCTGCAGAAGTAAGCCAGGATGAAGTAATGGCGCTCGCTGCATTGATGACTTACAAATGCGCTATTGTAAATGTTCCATTTGGAGGAGCGAAAGGTGGTATTAAGATCAGTCCGACAAAATATTCGCCTTATGAGTTAGAAAAAATTACACGCCGCTATACAGCAGAATTGATCAAGAAAAATTTTATTGGTCCGGGCACTGATGTACCTGCTCCTGATTATGGAACCGGTGAAAGAGAAATGTCATGGATACTGGATACTTATTCAAGTCTGCGTCCCGGGGAAATTGATTCTGCAGGATGTGTAACAGGAAAACCCGTTACACAAGGTGGCGTTCGCGGTCGTCGTGAGGCAACAGGGTTGGGCGTATTTTTTGGTTTGCGTGAAGTATGCAGTATGTCTGATATAATGAGCAAGGTTGGATTACCACTGGGTGTAGAGGGGAAAACTGTAGTTGTGCAGGGATTGGGGAATGTAGGTTACCATACAGCAAAATTTTTTCAGGATGCAGGTGCAAAAATCGTTGCACTGGCCGAGTATGAAGGAGCTATTAGCAGTAAAAGCGGATTAGATGTAGATGAAGTTTTTCAGCATCGCAAGAACACCGGCAGCATATTAAATTTTCATGGGGCAAAAAATTTTGAAAAAAATTCTGATGCACTTGAAATGGAATGTGACATTTTGATTCCTGCTGCGTTGGAAAATGTAATTGACGGGGACAATGCGCCGAAAGTCAACGCAAAAATAATAGGTGAGGCTGCTAACGGCCCTTTAACACCGGAAGCCGATGAAGTTTTTGCACAAAAAGGAATTATAGTGGTACCTGATATGTATCTGAATGCAGGTGGTGTAACGGTATCATATTTTGAGTGGTTGAAAAATTTAAGTCACGTCAGGTATGGCCGTATGGAAAAACGTTTTACAGAAAACATGAATGCTCACATTTTGGGGCAAATGGAAGCTCTTAGCGGGAAAAAGGTGGATGCGGATGAAAAAGAATTCATTATGCACGGTGCCGACGAAGTGGATTTGGTCTATAGCGGACTTGAAGAAACCATGATAGTTGCGACCCGCGAAATTGTGGAAGTATGGAAAAGTAATCCTCAAATTCCAGATATGCGCACGGCTGCATTTGTAGTAGCTATTAATAAGGTAGGAACCAGCTATGCCGAGCTTGGAATATTTCCATAAAAATATTGAATCTCTGACTCAAAAATCTTTAAAATCATTGATTTAATTAAACGTTTTTTTATTGTATCATATCCAAAAGTCCTACCTTGTTTTTCTTAAAATTATTATATGAAAAAAATATTCTTTGCCTTGCTCGCTTTAGCATTTATAAAGGCACAGGCACAAAATGTCGATGATATTATTCAAAAATATGCTGACACGATGGGAGGGTTGAGCAATTTTAAAAATATAAAAACAGCTAAACTAACTGGTACTGTTACTGCCCAGGGAAATGAATTCCCCATTACTGTGCAAATCGTAAATGGCAAAGCTATGCGTGTGGATGTAGACGTGATGGGTCAAACAATAGTGAATTGCTATAGAGATGGCGCAGGTTGGAAGATCAACCCTTATAACGGGGCAACATCTGCCACGGATGTTAGCGGTACAGAGTTGGAGGATTTCAGGAATCAAAGTTTCCTGGCAAGTCAACTAATGGATTATAAAGATCGCGGCTACAAGGCAGAACTATTAGGTCAGGAGGATGTGGATGGAAACAAAGCTTACAAAATTCAATTAACCTCGATAGATAATAAAACGTCCACTTATTATATTGATCCTGCCACTTTCATGCTCATAAAATTTGTAGGTACAAGAAATATTATGGGCCAGGATATGGAATTGGAGTCTTTTTTTAGTGATGTAAAAGATTTCAATAATCTTAGATTCAGCATGTCAAGAATTGTAAAAGCCGGTGGACAGGCAATACAGGAACTCCATTTTGATAAAATAGAGCTAGATGTGCCGATAGATGAGAAAATTTTTGATAAACAATAAGAATAGTGATCAGTCAGGGAGGATTTTCATAAATTATTATTCTTAGCTCCAAAAGGGCATTTGCTGAATAAGTTTCAGATCAACGCCTCTCTTCTCCCATCCATAAGTGAAATGCCCGTTGGTGATTACAATATAAGGAACAGGTACACTGATGTTATATCTTAATACTTGTTGTAAAACAGAATCATTCAGATTGATGGCGGTTGCTTTACATTCAATCATCATCCATGGTTTATGTTCTTTATTATAAACAAGAATATCAAACCTTTTTTTTAATTCTCCCAGCATAATTTCTTTTTCAACAGCAATAAAAGCGGCGGGGTAATTCAAAGTTTGTATTAAGTATTGAATAAAGTTTTGCCGTACCCATTCTTCTTCATTTAAAACCAGCCATTGCCTGCGAATAACATCGAAGATCAATTTAATTCCATTCTCTTTTTTAAGCTTAAAAACAGGTTCAGGGAAATTAATTGTAATCATTCCCAAAAATAAATTTTTAAATTAGCAGAATTTTAAATTAATGAAAACAAAAGATGAGATTGTACATAACTGGCTGCCAAGGTACACAGGTGAAAAGCTTGATAACTTCGGAAGATATATTTTGCTGACAAATTTTAGCAACTACGTAAAACTTTTCGCTGAATGGAATGGTGTTAAAATCAAGGGTATTGATAAGCCTATGCAATGCGCCACTGCAGAAGATATCACGATTATTAATTTTGGGATGGGAAGTCCTTCTGCAGCCACGATAATGGACCTGCTCACATCTATTGAGCCCAAAGCTGTTTTATTTTTAGGTAAGTGCGGCGGATTGAAAAAAAGAAACAAACTTGGTGATCTCATTTTACCTATTGCCGCAATTCGTGGTGAAGGAACATCAGATGATTATTTTCCAAAAGAAGTGCCGGCATTACCTGCATTCGCTTTGCAAAAGGCAGTATCCACAACTATTCGTGACAATGCAGTTGATTATTGGACCGGAACAGTATACACCACCAACCGCCGCGTGTGGGAACATGATGAAGATTTTAAAGAATATTTGCAGGAGATAAGAGCTTATGCCATTGATATGGAAACTGCAACTATTTTCACTGTAGGGTTTTATAATAAAATCCCGACAGGTGCATTGCTGCTTGTAAGTGATCAACCTATGATACCTGAAGGAGTAAAAACTGAGGAAAGTGATAAGCAGATAACGGCTGAATTTGTTGAACGACACTTAAGAATCGGGATTGATTCATTAAAACAACTCATCAACGATGGGTTAACTGTCAGGCACCTCCGCTTCTAATTCTGCACAATCTTTGCTTCAATAGATTAAAGGTTTATGATGAAATTTTTTTTGTTGGTAGCGTCTTTTATTTTAGCAGCAACATATAAAGACAGTTGTAAGAATAAAGCAAAAAGTAATGTCGTTTCTGCTTCCGATTGTTATAAAGGGAAACTGGAGATAAAGGAGCCCTGCATGAATTATACGATCAGCATAGTCAGCCAGAATTTTGACACCTCACTTGTCGTGACAAGCTGGACAGACGAAACTACGGGCAAAACTTATAAAAATGTATTTGCACTTAACAGCCGCTGTACTTTTCCGGGCACCATCAATGTAGGCGATGAATTTTATTTTAAAATTGACACAACCACAGTTCAAAATTGTTTTGTGTGTTTGATATATTATCCTGTTCCGTCTAAAAAGCTATCTATAAAAGTTATACCGGGACATTGTCCCTAATAGTAATTCATTAATGAAACCTCTCTTACAAGTAGAAAACCTGTCAGTCGATTTTATTTCTGAAACTGAAATAACGAAAGCTGTAAAAAACATTTCTTTTATAGTAAATCGCGGGGAAGTAGTAGCTATTGTAGGGGAGTCCGGTTCTGGAAAAACGGTTACATCACTTTCTATTTTACAGCTTCTTCCTTCTCCACCTGCTAAATATAGCTCAGGTAAAATTTTATTTTCTGAAAATGGTGAAACCGATGATAACCTGCTAAAAAAAAGTCATAGAGAATTAAAAAACATTTGTGGCAATAAAATAGGTATGGTATTCCAGGAACCCATGAGCTCATTAAATCCTGTGTTTACATGCGGACAACAGGTATCGGAGGCCTTACTTACACATAAAAAAATATCAATTCAACAAGCGAGGCAACAAACCATCGAATGGTTTTCAAAAGTAAAATTGCCTCAACCGGAAAAAATTTTCCACCGGTATCCCCACCAACTAAGCGGAGGACAAAAACAAAGAGTAATGATCGCAATGGCAATGTGCTGTCACCCTTCATTACTTATTTGTGATGAGCCTACCACGGCTTTAGATGTAACAGTACAAAAAACAATTCTGCAACTGATCCATGAATTGCAAAAGGAACGGAATGTAGGAGTCATATTTATTACTCATGACCTGGGAATAGTAGCCGAGGTGGCTGATAGAACATTAGCCATGTACGAGGGGGAAATAGTAGAACAAAATTCCATGAAAGAAATTTTTCATCATCCTCAGCATCCTTATACAAAGGCTCTGCTGGCCTGCCGTCCTGTTAATCACCAAAAAGGAGAGCGATTACCAGTAGTAAGTGACTTTTTAAATTCAGAATATGACTTAGTAGACAGGAATAAAGTTTTGCAAGTGTTAGATCATAAATCTGAAATCGCAGATCGTAAACCAGTATCCGAGATACTGGTGCAGGTAAATAACTTGTCTGTATGGTTTCCGTTTAAGAAAAATTTTTTAGGAAAACCTCTTGAATTTACAAAAGCAGTGGATGACGTGAGCTTTGAAGTTTATAAAGGAGAAACATTGGGTTTGGTTGGTGAATCAGGGTGCGGTAAAACAACACTGGGAAGAACTTTGTTACGATTGATCGGACCTGTTTCGGGGAAAATAATTTATAAAGATGATGATCTTACTGCAAAGAAAGGAGATGAATTAAAATCACTGCGTAAAGAAATCCAGATCATTTTCCAGGACCCTTATTCTTCTCTTAATCCCCGGATCACAATTGGTTCGGCTATTTCAGAACCGCTGAAAGTGCATCACATTTTTCTCAAAGCAAAGGATAGAAAAGAAAAAACGATCGAATTGCTGAAAAAGGTGGATCTCGAACCTGAATATTTTAATCGCTACCCTCATGAATTTTCCGGGGGGCAGAGGCAGCGTATTGTTATTGCAAGAGCATTGGCTTTGAATCCCGGATTCATTGTTTGCGATGAGCCTGTTTCGGCATTGGATGTTAGTGTGCAGGCACAGGTTTTAAATTTGCTCAATGATCTGAAAAAGGAATTTAACCTCACCCTAATTTTTATTTCTCATGACCTTTCAGTGGTTCGTTACATTAGTGACAGGATTATGGTAATGAACAAAGGAAAGATAGAAGAAAGCGGAAAAGCCGATGATATATATTATAACCCGCAAAAAGAATACACAAAAAAACTCATTGCTTCTATTCCTAAAGGAGAATCACTCAATTTCTGAATCGCATCGCAGAAACTTCATCTGTACTGGTTTTTGGAACATCATAAAATGCTTTGGCGCTGTTCCGGCGGGAGTAAAGCATCTTCTTCAGTTCCTTATTTAATTGTGTCGAAACAGATTCAGCACTGGTCAATTTTGAATCGGTAAATGAAGTAAAGTCATAATAATCCGTTTCATCATCACTATCGTAATCTTCATTTGGGGCAGATGAGGTATCTTTTATTTCAAATTGTTTTGGATTTTTTGACAAAAGTCCCACGGTAGCCAGTTTCCATACAGGGTCATCTTTCTTTTCTTTGTACTTATAAAAATATATATAACCCTGTTTTGAGTTAAACTCTGTGGATAATTTATCAAGATATATAATTGAATCGGGCTTTCCATATGGTTTTGAATCGATCAATTTACTTTTTCCCAAATCGGGCTGATTATTATATTTTTCAGGAAACAGGTTTAATTGATTCATTTCTTCAAGGTCGCTGTAAAGTATATACCTGTAGTCATCCATGGCTGCAAAATAATTCAATAGACTGTCCGGCACGTTTTGTTTATTTTGCACCATCAGTACCACGATGCTATACTTTAATTTTTTATCATTGGATTGCAGCAAATGCTGAAAGAAAAGAGGGACATTTTCGTTTATCTTCCAGAAAGGCAATAATAATTTTGCATACAGCGCTAATTTTTCATTACCAAAATCAGTGCTTTCATCATCGTCCTCATCATCTTCATCGGATTTTATATTTTCCTGCGAAGCATCCAGGATCAATTTTTTCTTTTCATTTATGATCTGTTTTCTGAATTCCTGTTTCGCTTCAATAAAAAATTTACTAAAATAAATCTCATAATCTGATGACTGTACAAGACCACTGTCAATCATTCTCCCCAACAATCTCATCGTTTTCCATTTGTAATCATCTAAATTTATCAGTGGTAAAATATCTGGCAGAATAGTTCGGGTTAATTGAATTGAGTCATATAACTCATCCCAGAAGTCACCATTGTCATAATTGTTTTTATCCCAAACATGCGTATTTATATTCAAATTAAAACGACCTGTGCTGAAATTATTCTGATAATAGTTATAACTATTAGTACTTGTTTCAATGATCAGTGGCTCTTCCGTAATTATGTCTTTAAAAACGGCAAATGCATATTGTGTTTGCTGTTGTAATAAACTTTCAAGTATGGTATATTGTACTTCCACCGTATCTTCTTCCATATAATAAAGCTTTTTCAAAAAATCGGCACTCGTCTTTGTGTCTATATCTCCTAATTTGCTGATCAATGATTTCTTTGTTTCAAGATATTTTTTATCGGACCAGTTTAAATAACTTATTGCCTTTTCAAGATTCGGCAAATCTGCTGAATCTAATGTCACCTGGTCTATGGCTTTTACAGCTCTTTTATGAGCCATCGTATCCTTGCTGAAATAATCGGTGAAGAATGCAATCGATTTTTTTTCAAAGGGATTAAACCCCTTCAGAGTATCATCAGGTGAGAAAGTCTCAAAAAAGTTTTTTATAAAAGAGCTTGGAGTTGTAAGGGTATCGCCTTCTGTAGCTACTAAAAAACCTATACCATTCTTATAAAAAGTTTTTGTCCATACAAGGCGGCTGCTGTTTGTATCTGATAATTGGAATTCAATTATTTTCCATTTGCCCGGAATTTCATATTTCTTTTTACTGCGAATGATCCACGAACCATTTCTTGTAATCCTGTTTTCATTTAGTCCTGAGCTGTCATCATTATAATAATATCGCCCGTTCCTGTAAAAGGATACGTATATTTTTTCGCCTGTGCTGTCATCTTCAATAACATTGCTTTTGAAACTTCCCCAGGGGAAATAATTATCATTATCATCTACGTCGCCGTCATTTTCGTCTGATGCATAGGAAGAATAATTGCTGCCGCCGGGGATGGATATTTTTATTTTTTTGCTTTCAGGGAAAAATGTGGTCTTTACCGAATAATATAGAGTAGTATCTTTTTTTTCAAATGATTGTTTATAATTAAAGGGCTTTATTTCAAAGGAGTTTAAAAACTTTTGCATATCTGCACTTTCCTTTTGCCCGTGTGCTATTAATGTATAATAATGCGGACCCTGGATAAGGAAGCGGGTCAGCACCACGGTTCCATCTTTATGTTTGTATTTACAATCCAGCGCGGGATAGCCTTTCCATGTAATGAATTTTCGGTTTAGTTCCTTATTAATAAACTCAGAGCCCGAAAAACTTTCGTCAAGTAAATTAAGATCGAATGTATCCTCCCCCGCAAAGCCGTAATTGTGTATTTCTGTTCTTAAAATGGTATAGCCAATACCGGTTGTTTTATCGTCTGCTTCATATACCCAATTTGCGTTTTTTGAAACAAAAGGTTCATGAGGCAGGTCAACATCAAAACCTCCATAGAGAGGCTGAAATCTTTTCCATTCATCTGTATTATTATATTCTTTCAATTGGATACTTCCAAAAAATCTTTTTGATTCTTCGCCGTCTTTTACATAATCACCATTGCCGCTTATTTTGAAAATGATCACTTCATACGGCGTAATAAAAATATTATAGCGCTGCACATCACCACGGCGTGTGCGATTGATAATATCAAACCCTGAATAACCATTACGGACGATCTCCTGTCTATTTAAAATTTTGCCCGGTATATTTTCATACAATAAGCTGTCAATTTTTTTTCTTACAGTTTCTTCATTATTTCCCCAAAGCCAACTATTGGTTTGTATCCTTGTTACCATGTAGTAACTGCCATTTGCCATATCCGCATATTGAAGCTGATCAAGCACGCCATCTTCATTAAAACGATAAAATTTTCCGGGGATATCGACTGAAAAAAATCCGTCATCTGATGATTGGGTAGTGAAAACTACAGGCACATGAAGTTTTTCAACTACATCTTTTTCATATCCGTCTCTTTCACCCATATAAATAGGACGTAGCTTATAACCTTTTCTCCTCAATATTTCTATTACCCCACGATTGCCGGGCAAATGAGCTGCCCCAACTCCAACAAACAAGGCAGATTTACTTTTTAAAATGGAATCAATAGAATTTGCCTGCAATAAATTACGGCTGTATAAAAACTTTTCATCGAATGCATCGGAAAAACTATTCATTCTGTTGATAGAATCAAGCAGGTCAAGATTGCCGGTACGGTAGGCTTCCTGCAATTTATCTGCAGAATAAGAATTATCAGAATCGTAACTTTTTTGTTTATGATTTTTTTCTTTTGCAGCGTCACGGTAAGCTTCCATCATCAGTTTCATGCTTTGTTCATATTTTTCTACGCCTGTTACCCTCTTACCCATTTTTTTGCCTACCTGGTAAATGTACATGTCTAAATATGTGTTCTCTTCAAAATCACTCGAGTAATCTGAATAGTTGCGGTATAAAAGATTATTGATAGTGGAAGGGCGGCTGTATAAAGCTGCTTCAATTTGTTTTTCATACCTGTCAAACTGCAGGGTGCGTATGTTCAGATAATCATCAGGCATTTGCCTGAAACTATTTAAGGGATATTGCAATCTTGAATAAGATGAATTATCACCAAGATCATATTTCACAAGATCTTCCTGCCATGATTCAGGATTAGTTTCTAATGCTACTATATCCACACTTTTTATAGCCAGGTAAAAGGAGTCTGGCAAATGAAAAACCATTTTGCTGCTTACGTGCATGGTGCCCAAAAGATAGGAAGGTCTTGAAAGACCATTTCCGGTAATTTCCCAAAAAAGGCTGGGATACTTTTTAGAATCATTTTTTGTTTGGGCCTGCAGGTGCAGAATAAAACACAATGCAAAGATAGGCAGTACAATTTTTTTCATAGCTATGGCACTATTCACTATTAATCAATCAGCAAATGTAAGATGCAATTTCCGGGAAATGGAATAAAACCTCTGATATAACGTGGCTACGATTAATTTAGTTTCTGGTGAAAAGGCTATGAAGGAAGTTATATAAAAGCCATAGAATATACTCGCTTTTGTTGATCTGAAATAAAAAAGACGAGTTTCTAAAAACTCGTCTTTTAAAATAATAGGTTAGACAATTAAGCAACATGCTTCGGTCTTTTTGAAAGGATATATTGAATGCCTTTATCGGTAAGGTAAATAACTGCTGGTGAATGCTGGATAACTTCAACAAGGTGCTCAGAGCACAGTTCATCAATGTATTTTACGCTTTCATCCCAAGGGAGATTTTGACGTACAATAACTTCATTTGGATAAACGATACTTGAAGTGGGGTGTGCATCATTCTTGACAATCTCATAGATTGTTTGAAGAGTTAGATACTTGTTCTCCATTTTGCTCAAAGTTTAGGGATTTACTCTTAGCATAAATCATTCCAATTTTTAATATAAAAGCGATTTCAGTCCAATTTTATTGGAAAAAAACATTTTTTTTTGCTAAAGGCGTCTTTCGGAGGTCAAAAGATTATACATCCCCTAAATAATTTGTGCTGTAGGGGCACCCTCTTGATAAACTTCTGCCGGGTGCGAAAAACGATATTGAAAGATTGTGACTATTAATTGCTATCTATTATTAGATTATTCACAGCCCTGTCACATTTGAATTATTACCACAAAGTAGTATTGACTTTGCTTCATGAATAGTCTTATCTTGCAACTGTTAATAATATTTACGCACGTTTAAATTTGAGTACTATGATTAAGTTACAAGTTATCGGAAACTTAGGTAAAGACTGTATTGTAAACACAGTGAATGGAAAAAATGTAATCAACTTTACAGTGGCTCACACTGAGAAGTTTCGCGACAGCCAGGGCAATAACCAGGAAAGAACAACCTGGGTTGATTGTGCTTATTGGACAGATCGCACAGGCATTTCCCCTTATCTTACAAAAGGTAAACAGGTTTTTGTAGAAGGTACACCTGAAGTAAGAACCTTTACAAGAAACGATGGAACAGCAGGTGCTTCTTTATCGTTAAGGGTCCGGGAAGTTCAATTGCTTGGTGGTCGGGGCGACAATAATGGAACGTCACCGGCAATGGCAACTTCTGAATCGTATTCCTCTTCGAAAACGACTATTCCAAATGCGGCTGATATCAGTGAACCTATTGATGATCTGCCGTTTTGAATTGTACCAATGTATGTCAACGGAGAGCCTCTCAAATTTTGAGAGGCTTTTTAGTCATGATTCAACACAAAGTGTATGAAACAATTTTTAAAAGGATCAATTTGATTTATGACTTTTGAATCTTGCGTCTTTGGTCCTGTTTGTTACTTTTGTTCATGCCTGAGCAATTATTTTCTTACCAGCAATTGTCTGAATTTACAAAAAGCATTTTTCAAAAGATGGATTGTACTGAAGAGGACGCGGATATAGCAGCCAAAGTTTTGCTATCTGCCGATCTTCGCGGAATTGATTCTCATGGTGTTGCCAGGTTAAGCGGTTATGTCAGGCTTTGGGAAGTGAAAAGAATTAATCCAAAACCTTTAATGAAAATTTTACATGAAACTCCTTCGACAGCAGTAGTGGACGGCGATAGAGGACTGGGACTTGTAGTAGCGCCGTTTGCCATGAATATTGCTATTGAAAAATCAAGACGGGTTGGAACAGGATGGGTGAGTGTACAAAATAGTAATCATTTTGGAATTGCCGGCTATCATGCTATGATGGCTTTGCCTCATGATATGATCGGTATTGCGCTTACCAATGCAAGTGCGCTGGTAGCTCCTACATTTTCGATTGAACGTTTGTTGGGTACTAATCCGATTTGTGTAGCGATACCTGCCGACGAAGAACCTCCTTTTGTGGCGGACATGGCAACTACCACTGCAGCAAATGGAAAACTCGAAATTCTGCAACGCAAAAAAGGAGTGGCCCCATTAGGATGGATCCAGGATAAGGGGGGGAAGTCATCCACCAATCCTTATGAACTAAAAGTAGGCGGTGCCTTATTACCCTTGGGGGGAGACAGGGAACATGGAAGTCATAAAGGATATGCTCTTGGCGCCATCGTTGATATTTTTTCCGCCATATTGAGCGGTGCCAACTACGGCCCATGGGTGCCTCCGTTTCCTGCATACGTTCCCATGCCCGACGAACAGCCCGGGAAAGGTATCGGGCATTTTTTTGGAGCGATGCGCATTGATGCGTTCAGGTCCGCTGATGGTTTTAAAAAAAATATGGATAAATGGATAAAACGTTTTCGTTCGGCAAAAACGATTGAAAGCAATCAAAAAGTTTTAATTCCTGGAGACCCGGAGAGAGAAATGGAAGTATTGAGAAAGAAAAATGGGATTCCAGTTTTACAACCTGTGATTGAGGATTTAAAATCTCTGGGGGAAAGGTTTAAGGTCAAACTTGTATAGCTTTTTATAACGAGATAGCAATAAAGGGCCCTGATAGCAAAGAATAAAATAAAGTCGGCTTTCCATGATCTTCATTTTTTTAAACTTCGCACATCCTATCTTTGCACTCCCAAAAATTTCTTTCAATATGAAGGTCATGAAGTTTGGCGGCACATCTGTCGGAAAACCTGAACGGATGCACCACATTGTGAGTCTGGTAACATCTCAGGAAGAACCGACTATTGTTGTATTATCAGCCTTGTCCGGAACTACCAATGCATTGGTAGAAATCATTTATAATATAGCAAAGGGAGACCGAACTACCGCTAAACAAAATATTGATAAACTGGAAGAGCACTATTATAATTTCATTAAAGATCTGGTGAAACAACCTGCAGCTGTTCAAAAGGCAAATTCGATCATTGCAGAACATTTTGAATTTCTAAATATAATTTTAAAAATTTCTTTTAGTGAAGCGCTGAGTAAAGATATTTTGGCACAGGGAGAGTTGCTCTCCACAAAACTATTTTCTACTTACCTCGAGGAACAAAGAATTGACCATGTATTGTTACCAGCTCTTGAATTTATGACCATTGATTATAATGATGAACCGCAGATAGGAAGTATAAAGGTTAAACTGACACAGTTATTGGCACAGCATTCAAAAAAGAAATTGTTCATCACACAAGGTTATATCTGTCGCAATGCAAGGGGGGAAGTAGATAATTTGAAAAGAGGAGGAAGTGATTATACAGCTTCATTAGTGGCTGCTGCTATTAATGCTGTAGTTTGTGAAATATGGACTGATATTGATGGCATGCATAACAATGACCCGAGAATAGTTAAGAAAACCATCCCGGTTGAGCAATTGAGTTTTGAAGAAGCAGCAGAGCTTGCCTATTTCGGTGCAAAGATTCTTCACCCTGCTTCTATATGGCCGGCGCAACAATATAAAATCCCGGTGCGGTTGCTGAATACGATGCAGCCTCAAGCAAAAGGAACATCGATCTTAGAAAAAGCAGGATCAGTAGGAGTGAAGGCGGTGGCAGCAAAAGATGATATTATCGCTATACGCATCAAAAGCAGCCGTATGCTGCTGGCTTATGGTTTTTTGAGAAAGGTGTTCGAAGTGTTTGAGAAATACAGAACTTCTATTGACATGGTGACTACATCTGAGGTGGCAGTATCCTTAACAATCGATAATGCAACTCATCTCAAAGAAATTCAAAAAGAGCTTGAACCTTTTGGCGCTTTGGAGATAGACGAAAACCAGGTCATTATCTCGGTAGTAGGCAATGAGATCGCACAAACAGTAAATATTGTAAAGAAGTTGTTTGAATCAATTCAGAGTATACCTGTTCGTATGGTTTCTTACGGTGGCAGCCCTCATAATATCTCTTTATTAGTGCCGGCTGCTTATAAAATACAGATCCTTCAGCAATTGAATAAAGGAATGTTTGATCTTTAATGTTAGCGACTATTAAAGTATTTTAAATCATAATTATCCTTCCGTGCCGCCGTCTTTATCGCCTTCTTTCACAGTATAGATAGCGATCACTCCTCCGGATCCATTACCTACGTCTCCGGCGAAAGGACCTTTAATGATCTTTATCATAGCAATATCCGCAATGGGCAGATCATTCAGGAATTGAGGGCTCACAGGTATTTCATCTACAAAAATGCTGGCTCTTGTATTCCTTATAAATGGAACAGGAATTCTATCCCATGTGTAATAAATCTGCAAACCTGCCACACGACCATCCAGCCAGTTTAAAATATTCAAATAACTAAGTGCACTTTCGTTATTATCTAACAAATCAATAATAGTACCGTCGTAGGCTTTAAATAATCCTGTGCAATACTCGTTATTCAATTTTTCCTGTGGCGATATATAATTTTTTCCGTTGTATCGTTGAGCAAATATTACCACGCTGAAAAGTGAAGCGAGAACTAAAAGAACTATCTTTTTCATATTCTCTTTCCCCCTTATTCAAGTTACGATAGAATAGTGTTAGCAGATAGTTAAGTCGTAACGTAAAAAAGCCCCTTCAGGTGAAAAGGCCTTATAAAATCTTTACTGAGTAGATTGATCTGGTTTACACAACCAGCATGGCATCGCCATAGCTAAAAAAGCGATATTTATCTTTTATTGCTTTTTTGTATGCTTCCATGGCAAGATCATAACCGGCAAAGGCACAGGTCATGATAAGCAGGCTTGTTTTTGGTAAATGAAAGTTTGTAACCAAAGCATCAGCAATATTAAAATCATAAGGTGGATGAATAAAAATATTTGTCCATCCTTCTGAAGGTTTTAAAAGTTTTTGTGCTGTAAAAGATGATTCAACTGCTCTCATGGTAGTAGTGCCAACAGAGCAAATCCGATGTCCGTATTCTTTGGCACGATTTACAATTTTACAGGCAGTTTCATCAATACGGTAATATTCTGCATCCATTTTATGTTTACTGAGATCTTCTACTTCAATAGGTCTGAAAGTTCCAAGACCGGTATGAAGAGTTACTTCAGCAAAACGAATTCCTTTTATTTCTAAACGTTTAATTAATTCACGACTGAAATGAAGACCGGCAGTGGGGGCTGCTACGGCTCCTTCATGTTTAGCATATACAGTTTGATAACGTTCTTTATCTTCTTCATCTGGCTTACGCTTGATATATTTTGGCAAAGGAGTTTCTCCTAACTTTTCAAGCATGGCACGAAATTCATCTTCACTGTTTTCCCATAAAAAACGGATAGTACGTCCGCGGCTGGTTGTATTATCAATCACTTCGGCTACCAGTTCTTCGCCTTCACCAAAATATAATTTATTACCTACCCGGATTTTCCTTGCAGGATCAACAATAACGTCCCAAAGACGATTTGGTTTATTTAATTCACGTAAAAGAAATACTTCAATTTTTGCTCCTGTCTTTTCTTTGCGTCCGTACATGCGGGCGGGAAAAACTTTTGTATTGTTTACTATAAACACATCCTTGTCATCGAAATAATCTAAAATGTCACGAAAATGTTTATTCTCGATTTGCCCTGTGTGACGATGAACTACCATCATCCGGGAGTCTTCTCTTTTTTTAGTAGGGTGCTGTGCAATAAGATTTAATGGAAGATCGAACTTAAATTGTGAGAGCTTCATGGATTAATTTTCTTTTTTGGGTTCCGGCTGCAACGCTCCGATTGATCTTTCGTTGCGACGCTCCGTTTTACTTTTGAAATTCTATTTGACTTAATTTAATGCAGCCCTTGTGACAAGACCAGTGAAGAATACCGGGAGGAGTTTAACCGAATCCGGTCTTACGGCACCGGGTCAGGTCATTAGGGAACTTTTAAAGTGCGCAAAGGTATAGTATTTATAGCGGAAAAAAAGTTTTATTATTCACAACTCTAAGCCCGGGCATTTTTGCACGTTAATGAGATATCATTCTTATTGACAATTGCCTTTTAATAAAACTCTACTTCAGATATTGCCACTTGTTTTGTTTCGTGCTTGAAATTTATCCTGATGAGAGTGGCAGATATCTTATCAAAGGCGATCGTGTAGACGGTATTACCGACAGGCTTAACAGGCATTTGTTGTTTTACATTTACAGGCAACCATTGATCCCCTTTTTGAAATTCAATTGAGAAACTGTCAGGGGAGGAAAACGTTTTATTATCAGAAAATACATAAATTTTTACACTGGAAATTTCACGGGGTTGTCCCAAATCAATGGCGTACCAGTCAGTTTTGGAAGTGGATCCCAGTGTTGTCCATCGATTAGTGATCGCAGAAAAATACCAGATCCTTCCATCGATAGCCTGGTAAAGCGAAGTATCCGGGAAGGAATTAATTGAACCTGACGGGAGCGGATAACCTGAATGTAAAATATTTAAGGCATAGTCAACAGGCTGTTTGACCGGATGAATAATAACAGGTGGGCCAATGAAAACTTCTTGGTTACCTTGTTTTTCTATCAATTCAGTTTTCTTACCATCTACAAAAACAATCAGGCCCTTTCCCAATTTATATTTATTGCCATCTTTATCATATATCATTGTTAGTTTGTGTCCATGGTAAAGAATATCATCAAGGCAGAAATAATAAATGGAACTATCCACCAACGGGTTGATCACATGTGTATCTCCTTTGGAAGGACGAATACCACAAAGGCCCGTGATGATAAGATTATTATATGAAGAATGATTGTAGTGATTGTCCAGTAATAATAAACGATAGGTCCGCCCAGATTGGGGTCATAATTTTCAACAAGATCTAATTTGCCATCCGGAAGAAAATGTTGGTTAGTGAATAATCTCAGGATCTTTAAATAGTCCGATACTGAAATGACGTTCTGCTTATAATTGTTTAGAAAGTTAGCCATCCCGGTGAGTACCTGGCTTGTTTGATACGGCCAGCTTGGACCATTCCATTGACTGCCCCGCTGCCCCATATAAAAAACGAATTGCTTAAAATAATATTGATAAGAAGGCTCATTAGTTCGCAATCCAAATTTGCCCAGCAATTGACTTGTATCAGTTATATGTTTCCATGCCGCATTGAATGGTGGATTGTCTGCCGGTAAATTAAAATACCAGGGAATAAGACCTACAAGCTCCCTGCCACGAATAAAATCCCAATAGTGCACATATTGATTACTTACCTTGAACCTGTCGATAAAATGTTGTAATGAGTCATTCTACAAACTGTGCTCGACATTTGTTTTTAAGCTGGCGGCTTTTTGTAAATATTCCCTGCTCACTAAAGAATCACCTTTTATAGCAGCTATGAGTGCAATGGCCATTGCATTTGCATACATATAACTGTTAATCGTGGGCCTGTAAGCTTCACCGTCATCAAAACCATCTTTTCCTCCTGATGCATCAATGAAAGCAATGGTATACTCCGTGGCATCGGGCATAGCCGGGATGTAATAAAGATTTTTTGTTGAATCAAAATGATCACTCCATTCGTTATACATTCTCTGCATGCTGTCTAATTGTTTGAAGAGAAAAGCAGAATCAGCATTTACGAGATACCGTGCATAAGCAGGATCCGCTATGCTTTCACTATAATGCCTGTTGTTACCACCATCCTGGTACATGTAATTAATATAACTATCCATGTATCGCGGATCTTTCAGGCAGTGGCCCTCATAAATGTGATGCATAGTGGCTGCATTGATTGTACAGTAGGGATCCCTGTCCCATGGTACATGATTGATAAATTCTGTAATGACATAACTGTTATCGCCCACATGAAGAATATGTGCCTTGTACATTTTCCAGCGATAATAGTATACCTGCTCAATTTGTTTATCTGAGCATTCGAAGAAAGGAATATCATCCAGGTACCATTGCGCATCTTCATTGAAATATTTTTTCGCTAATTTATCGTGATCGAGTATTGGATATTTTGTTTCATGTGTGCAGCTAATAAAAAGAGTTGTAATTGCTATGAAAAATGAACTTTTATAATCATTTTGTTCTTCTTTATAAACTTTCTGAAAGTTAGTTTCTAACAGGGCATTGAAAATTAGTTGAAAAATTTCATTTTGCCCATATTCACCTGCCCGCCTATCTTTGCACATGGCAACAATAAATACTTCCTCTTCCAACAACAATCCCCGCAATTTTTTTGGTGAAGGTCTTACGTTTGATGATGTACTGCTGATGCCTGCATATAGTCAGGTACTGCCCCGTAATGTAAATATTACTACTCGTCTTACTAAAAATATAAAGTTAAATGTACCCATGCTATCCGCTGCAATGGATACGGTAACCGAAGCAAATCTTGCTATTGCGCTGGCAAGAGAAGGCGGTCTTGGAATCCTGCACAAGAACATGAGCATTGCCATGCAGGCAGAACAGGTGAGAAAAGTAAAAAGAAGTGAAAGTGGTTTGATATTGGATCCGATAACTCTTAAAAAAGATGCGACTATTGGCGATGCCCTCAAGTTGATGAGGGAAAATAAGATTGGTGGCATTCCCATTATTGACAAAAATGGAAAGTTGGTTGGAATTCTTACAAACCGTGACCTCAGATTTGAAGATAATCCTGAAAGAAAAGTAAGTGAGTTGATGACAAAAGAAAACCTGATCACTGCTCCTGAAGGCACAGATCTGAAAAAAGCTGAGATAATTCTCAGAAACTATAAAATCGAAAAACTCCCGGTTGTAAATAGATCTGGCAAATTAATCGGTTTAATTACATACCGTGATATTCTGCAACTCTATAGTTTTCCCAATGCGGTAAAAGATAAATTCGGAAGACTGCTGGTGGGGGCGGGTGTTGGCATCACAAAAGATATGCTTGATCGTGTGGATGCTTTACAGGGGCTTGGCGTTGATATCATTGCATTGGATAGTGCCCATGGTCATAGTAAAGGAGTAATAAACGCATTGAAAAATGTCAGGAAGAATTTTAAAAAGATAAATGTTATTGCAGGAAATGTAGGAACAGGTGAAGGTGCAAAGGCATTAGTAGAAGCGGGGGCTGATGCGGTGAAAGTAGGAATAGGCCCGGGTTCTATTTGCACCACTCGAATTGTTGCCGGTGCAGGTGTGCCACAACTGACAGCAGTAATGGAAGTGGCAAATGCATTAAAGGGCGCTAATATTCCGATTATTGCCGATGGAGGTATTCGATACACGGGTGATATGGTAAAAGCTCTCGCTGCCGGTGCCGATTGTGTGATGATGGGAAGCATTTTTGCTGGCACAGAAGAAAGTCCGGGAGAAACGATCATTTATGAAGGAAGGAAATTTAAAGAGTACCGAGGCATGGGTTCTCTCGGCGCTATGAACCAGGGCAGCAGTGATCGCTACTTCCAGGATGTAGAAGATGAAGTAAAGAAATTTGTTCCGGAAGGTATCGAAGGCCGTGTGGCTTATAAAGGTCTTGTTAAAGAAATCGTTTATCAGTATGCAGGTGGTCTTCGTGCAGGTATGGGTTATTGCGGTGCGGCAAACATTGGTCAGTTAAAGAATGCTAGTTTCATAAAGATCACCAATGCAGGCATGAAAGAAAGCCATGCACATGATGTGGAAATAACAAGAGAAGCGCCGAATTATACAAGGAAATGATTTGTTAATTCATTTCATTCCTATGAATCAAAAGAGAAATAGTATACACATGTGTTTAATTTTTTGCCTCCTATTCTTCTTACTTAGTAATGAAAAAATAGTGGCTCAACCTAACCAGACCAACACTGAAAGCTATCGTCCCCAAATTCATTTTTCTCCTGAAAAAAACTGGATGAATGACCCTAATGGAATGGTTTACTATAAAGGCGTTTATCATTTGTTTTTTCAGTATCATCCTTATAGTACTGTTTGGGGACCTATGCATTGGGGACATGCAACAAGTACGGATATGATCCGCTGGAAACGTGAGCCCATTGCGCTTTATCCCGATAGTATCGGGATGATCTTTTCCGGCAGTGCTGTGGTTGATAAAAATAATACATCAGGCTTTGGTATAAATGGAAAGATCCCGTTGGTGGCTATTTTTACTCAGCATAATGCACAAGGTGAAAAGGAAGGGAGAAATGATTTCCAAAACCAAAGTTTAGCCTACAGCCTGGATAATGGAATGACCTGGACGAAATATGCCGGTAATCCCGTTCTTAAAAATCCCGGCATTACTGACTTTCGTGATCCAAAAGTGATGTGGTATCAGCCAGAACGGAAATGGATAATGACGCTTGCAACCAAAAATGATATTACCTTTTATTCATCACCTGATCTGAAAAACTGGAAAAAAGAAAGTGAATTTGGAAAAGGAATAGGTGCTCATGGCGGAGTATGGGAGTGCCCTGATCTTTTTCAGCTGGATGATAATGGTAAAAATGTTTGGGTGCTCATTGTAAATCTTAATCCTGGCGGGCCGAATGGAGGTTCGGCTACACAATATTTTATTGGTGATTTTGACGGACACAAATTTTCTGCTTTTGATACGGATACACGGTGGCTCGATTACGGTCCGGATGAATATGCCGGTGTTACGTGGTCAAATACAGGCAAGCGGAAAATATTTTTAGGATGGATGAGCAATTGGTTGTATGCGAACAAGGTTCCCACAGAAATGTGGAGAAATGCAATGACCATTCCACGTGAGTTAAAATTGAAGCATGCGGGGAATAAAATTTTCGTTGCTTCGGAACCTGCCAAAGAATTGTCGGCCATTCAATCAAAACCTGCAGTTACTAAAAATATTTCTGTTTCCCAGAAGCTGAATATTTCCAAGTTAATCGGCAATGTTAAGCTGCCGTGCCAGTTAAATTTTACTATTGCTGAGTTGAAATATTTTTCTGTAGTTCTTTCAAATGAAGAAGGAGAGAAGTTGACAATCGGGTTTGACAAAAAAGAGAACAGGTATTTTAGTGACAGAACAAAATCAGGTAAAACAGAATTTCAAAAAGACTTTGCGGCCGTACATACGGCCCCACGTTTTACCGATGATGGTAAGATGAATATTTCATTGATCATAGATGTGAGTTCTGTTGAACTATTTGCAGATGATGGTTTGACAGTTATGACAGAAATATTCTTTCCTACTAAAACATATGGTAAAATTAATCTTGAATCAACTGAGAATGTCAGGATAAAACAACTTGAATATGTAAGTCTAAAAAGTATCTGGTAATATAAACCGAGATCAAAGATTTGAAAAGTTAATGGCAAAATAAATAATGGCCATTCCTAAAACGGTCATAATAGTTGTTCCCAGCGAAGGATGCTCGTGCTGACTTTCAGGCAACAGGTCACTTGCACCGATATACAAAAAGAAACCACTGAATGCCGCCAGTACAAGCGAAAAAGTTGTTTCAGATATTTTGAAAAAGAATGTGGAGATCACACCAATTACCGGCGCAATTGAATCGACCAAAAGCCACCTGAAGGCATTTTTGGTTTCCCCTTTATCTTTCAACACAATGATTACCGTGTTCAAACCGTCAGAAAAATCGTGCGTAATCACAGCAACTGCAACGAAAATTCCAACCGAAGGAGATATCTGAAAGGCCAATCCTATTGCAATGCCGTCAAAAAAGCTATGAAGCGACAGGCTTCCCGCTCCGAGATTGCCATGTTTTTTCATTTGCATTTCTTTTGAATGAAAATGCAGCAAGGCCATCCTGTCAAGGATCATGTAAAGAAGAAAGCCAAGTGCAGCAATAGTAATTATCGTATTCGAACTATAATATTTGTTACCGAGCGCCAATGCTTCGGGTAGCAGGTCAAAGAAACTTACGGCAATAACTGCACCGGCACTAAAGCCAAGGATCAGGTGTAATTTGTCTTTAAAGCGCAATGCAAACAAACCACCAATAAGGGTTGAAAAGAAAGTTATGACAATAAATACAATTACCATTGCTAAACAATTTTGAATTTTCTATTGCCTCTGATAGAAGCACTTTCCCACTACTTCCAAAAGTTATATAAAATGAAAAATTAATTTAAAAATGCTATTAAAAACACTAAATCATTAAAAAATTCTTTTCACCTTTGCAGCCTTTCCCTGCAATTTTATATGAATAGCAGGAAAAAGCATCTGGTTTACGAGTGAGTTTTGATTGATAAATAAATCATAAAAACGGCTGTTAGTTGACAATTTGTTTTTCCTGATAAAGGAAATTGCATAGTAAATATTTTAATATTTTTAAAAAATGGAAACACATAAGAAACTGGTAATTGGTCTTTTTGGATTTGGAACTGTAGGCGAGGGCCTGTACAAAATCCTAAAACAAACTCCTTCCCTGCAAGCCAGCATAAAAAAGATTTGTATTAAACATCCCGAGAAGAAAAGAAACGCCCCTGCTGAACTATTTACCACGAACAAAGATTTGTTATTGAACGATCCGCAAATAAACGTAATAGTTGAAGTAATTGATGATGCGGATGCAGCTTTTCGCATTGTAACCAGGGCTCTCAGAAATAATAAGGATGTGGTAAGTTCAAGTAAAAAGATGATTGCCGAACATCTTCATAAAATTTTGCAATTGCAAAAGCAAACAGAAAGATCTTTTTTGTATGAAGCCTCTGCATGTGCATCAATCCCGGTAATTCGTAATCTTGAAGAATATTATGACAATGACCTGTTACACTCCATTAAGGGTATTGTGAATGGTTCAACCAATTACATACTCACCAAGATATTTGAAGATAAGCTTGAATTTAAACAAGCTTTATTGCAGGCTCAACAACTGGGTTTTGCAGAGAGTAACCCTTCCCTTGATATTGAGGGCTATGATGCAGTAAACAAATGGGCATTATTGCTTACCCATGCTTATGGTATAGTTGAGACCATTCAAAATATTTTATTCAACGGTATTCAGAATATTCAATTGAGCGATGCTACAGTAGCCCGAGAAAAAAACTATGAGATCAAATTAGTGGCACAGGCCAAAAAACTACGAAATGGAAAAGTAGCTGCATTTGTATTACCCCAGTTTGTAAAACATGATGATCACCTGGCTTTTGTAAAAAATGAATACAATGGAGTGGTAATTGAAAGTGGTTTTGCAGACCAGCAATTTTTTTATGGAAAAGGTGCTGGAAGTTTTGCAACTGCTTCAGCAGTTTTGAGTGACATTTCAGCTCTACGATACCAATATAAATACGAGTATAAGAAATTATATCATCATCAGCCAAATCAGTTGGATGATGATATTTTTCTAAAAGTATATGTTAGCTTCGATGATTGGGACATCATTCCTAGGGAGCAATTTGAATGGATAGAGGAGTGGCATGCGGAGCAGGATAGAAAATATCTTGTAGGGGTAATTGCCTTTGGTAATCTGAAAAATAATGATTGGTGGAGACAAAATAATATATCACTGATTTTGGCACCAGATCCGATTATAGAAGATATTGAAATATTGAAATTGAAAAAGAAAAGCCTTGAGTTAGCAGGTATTTTTTAATCTTTTTATCTGAGTTTTGAAGAGGCTTACTTTCTGCAGACCTTTTTTATTTTTTGTTTTTTTCAGTCTTTTTTTCTGAATACATTTTATTAAGGCCTGTTAAAAGATCGCTTGTGATGTCAAATGTGCTGTCTTTATAAAAAACAATGCCGGGTTCGTCAGAAATGATAATTGCATATCTTTTGTCCTTATTATAATCTGTACAAAATTTCCTTATCATGGAAAGAATTTCCTGCTGCGTTTGAACGTAATAAGTTTTATAATCCTGGTCAAGGCTTGTTTTAGTGTTTTTTATTGTTTCTTCTAATTGGGATAACTCATTAGCGGCTGCTTCTAATTGTGAATTGTTCATAGTTGGTTTGCGTTGCTGGAAGCTGGCAAATTTTTCCTGGTATAAATTCTGAAGACGGTCCATTTCAGCATTAATGTGATCTTCCTTCTTCTCCAGTTCTTTTTTCCATCCCTTAGCCATTTCAAAATTGGCTTCTACAGAATCCATTTCAAAATAGGCTATGTTACAACTACCCGTTGCCATATCAACATCCGGTTCTTTTTTCGCTGACTTATTTTGTACAACTACACTTTTTTTTCTGGAATTGAAATGAAAATAAAATAGAATGCCGACAGCAATCAATAACACGAGATTCAGTATGAGTATTCCATTTTTCATTTTTCAGTTTGGTGCAAAGTAATGACGATTAGATGGTCAAATATAAGCATTGCGTCACTTTAGGAATCCGTTAACGTAGAGGCAATGAAATGATTTTTTTCAATCGATTGCAAAAATAAAAGGAGCGGCTGTTTGCCACTCCTTTACATTATAAGTTCTTCTATTCAACTATTCTTCTTCATCAAAAGCCATTGCTTCTTTCGTGGTTTGCAACAATTCATATTCTTCCTTGCTGCCAACTATCATATTTTCAAATTCACGCAAGCCTGTACCAGCCGGGATCGGATGACCTGTAATTACATTTTCTTTCAATCCAAGCATTTCATCAGATTTACCTTGGATGGCTGCAGAACTTAACACTTTTGTAGTTTCCTGGAACGAAGCAGCAGATATCCAACTTTGCGTACCTAAAGAGGCTTTTGTAATACCCAGTAAAGTGGGGGCCGATGTAGCTGGTCTCGCATCACGATATTCAACCAGTTTTTTATCATTACGGCGAAGAATAGAATTTTCTTCTCTCAATTCACGAAGACTTACAATCTGACCTGCACGAAGTTTAGCGGACTCACCAGGTTCTGTTACCACTTTCTTATCAAAGATGAAATCATTCTCTGCAACAAATTCAAACTTATCTTCAAGGTCTTCTTCAAGGAATTTGGTATCCCCCGGATCAACAATGCTAACTTTACGCATCATCTGGCGAACGATTACTTCTATATGCTTATCATTGATCTTTACACCCTGCAAACGATAAACTTCCTGGATTTCATTAACTACATATTGCTGCACTGCAAATGGTCCCTGTATGGAAAGAATATCCTGCGGGGAAATTTGTCCGTCGCTTAAGGGAGAACCGGCTTTTACGAAATCGCCATCCTGTGCCAGTATTTGTCTTGTCAATGGCACAAGATATTTTTTTGTCACACCATCTTTCGCTTCAATTATTATCTCACGGTTACCACGCTTTATTGCACCCATCGTAACTACTCCGTCAATCTCCGAAACAATTGCTGGATTACTCGGATTTCTTGCTTCGAACAATTCAGTTACACGCGGTAAACCTCCGGTGATGTCTCTCAACTTGCCCAATACTCTCGGTATTTTTACAATTACCTGTCCTGCTCTTACTTCGTCAGCTTCGTCGATCACTATATGGCTTCCTGTTGGCAGGTTATACGATTTGATTTCCTTTCCTTCAACAAGAATAGAAGGGATCTTTGTTTTATCCCTGGTTTCAATTACCACTTTTTCACGATGTCCTGTTTGTTCATCAGCTTCTTCCCGGTAAGTGACACCTTCTATTACATTTTCAAATTTTATTGTACCGTTTTGTTCAGCAACTACCACATTGTTGAAAGGATCCCAGGTACATATTATTTCTCCTTTATTAATTTTCTGTCCGTCTTTTACCAATAAAGTAGCACCGTAAGGAATATTATGGGTGATCAATAAACGATCATTCTTTGTATCAATGATTCTTACTTCTCCAGTGCGGCCAATTACAGTTTGTACTTTTCCTCCTTCATTATTTTCAGTTACGACACTGCGAAGAGCATCAAACTGGATAGTTCCGTCAAACTTTGCCGGTAATGTGGATTCCACAGATGCCGAACCTGCCACACCGCCCACATGGAATGTACGGAGAGTTAACTGTGTTCCCGGCTCACCAATTGATTGTGCTGCAATGATACCTACTGCATCACCTTTTTGTGCTAATGCTCCCGCTGCCAGATTTTTTCCATAGCATTTTACACAAACACCACGTCTGCTTTCGCAGGTAAGTACAGAACGAATTTCGACAACCTCCACTCCGGCTTCCTCTATTTTTCTTGCAATTTCCGGAGTTATTTCTTCCCCTGCTGCTACTAATAATTCATCTGACTGAGGATCATATACATCATGTAATGAAGTACGGCCTTCAATTCTGTCACTCAACGGTTCAATGATATCTTCATTATCTTTCAATGCAGTAGTTGCAATACCACGCAATGTGCCACAATCTTCTTCAGTGATTACCACATCTTGTGCAACATCAACCAGACGACGTGTCAAATAACCGGCATCGGCAGTTTTCAATGCTGTATCAGCAAGACCTTTACGGGCACCGTGTGTTGAAATAAAGTAATCCAATACATTTAATCCACCTTTAAAATTGGAAAGAATTGGATTTTCGATGATTTCAGAACCAGTAGAACCGGATTTTCTTGGCTTTGCCATTAATCCTCTCATACCGGCCAACTGCTTGATCTGTTGTTTTGAACCGCGGGCCCCTGAATCAAGCATCATATACACTGAATTGAAACCTTGCTTGTCATTACTCAGATCACGGATCAGCGTTTCTGTTATTCTTGTGTCTACACGGCTCCAGATGTCAACAATCTGGTTGTAGCGTTCATTGTTTGTGATAAGCCCCATGTTATAATTGTCCCACACTTCATCTACTTCACCCTTTGCATTTTCTAAAAGTTCTTCTTTGATTTCAGGAATGATTAGGTCATTAATATTAAATGATAAACCACCCTGGAATGCTGTGCGGAACCCAAGTTGTTTAATATCATCAAGAAACTTCACTGTTTTCGGAATATTTGTGATCTTGATAATATCTCCAATTATTTCGCGAAGATTTTTCTTGGTAAGTAACGCATTTACAAAACCAACTTCGTTAGGTACAAACTGGTTGAATAATACACGACCTACTGTAGTTTCAATTAATTTGTGTTCCAGCAAGCCATCAGCGTTACGAATATTTGTTTTTACTTTTATGTAAGCATGTAAATTAACAACACCTTCATTGTAAGCAATAATCACTTCATCTGTTGAATAAAATACTTTGCCTTCACCTTTTACTTTTTCTGTATCGGTTGACTTTCTTCCCTTAGTAATATAATAAAGGCCTAACACCATATCCTGTGAAGGAAGAGTGATTGGGGTACCATTTTGGGGGTTCAAAATATTATGAGAAGAAAGCATCAGCAATTGAGCTTCTAATACTGCGGCATTACTTAAAGGGACATGCACGGCCATTTGGTCACCATCAAAGTCAGCGTTGAATGCTGTGGTTACTAATGGGTGCAATTGTATCGCTTTGCCTTCTATCAATTTCGGCTGAAATGCCTGGATTGACAAACGATGCAATGTCGGGGCACGATTAAGCATTACAGGATGTCCCTTCAAAATGTTTTCAAGGATATCCCAGATAACAGCTTCTTTCTTATCAACAAGTTTTCTTGCTGATTTCACTGTTTTCACAATGCCTCTTTCGATCAGTTTGCGAATGATAAATGGCTTGAATAATTCTGCAGCCATATCTTTTGGCAGACCACATTCATGCAGTTTCAACTCAGGGCCAACCACAATTACTGAACGACCTGAATAGTCAACGCGTTTACCTAGTAAATTCTGACGGAAACGACCTTGCTTACCCTTCAATACATCACTCAAAGATTTCAGCGCACGGCCACCTTCTGCTTTTACAGCGTTAGATTTCCTGGAATTATCAAACAAACTATCTACAGCTTCCTGCAGCATACGTTTTTCATTACGAAGGATTACTTCAGGGGCTTTGATCTCTAATAACCTTTTCAAACGATTATTGCGAATGATCACACGGCGATAAAGATCATTCAAATCAGAGGATGCAAAACGACCACCATCAAGCGGAACTAAGGGACGTAGCTCAGGTGGTATCACAGGAATATATTGCATCACCATCCATTCAGGACGGTTAGTAATTCTTGTATTGGCATCACGGAAAGCTTCAACTACACTTAGCCGTTTCAAAGCATCGGCTTTACGTTGTTGTGATGTTTCTGTGGCAGCCGCATTACGCAAATCAAATGATAACTGGTCAAGATCGATTCTTGCTAATAGATCATGCACTGCTTCAGCCCCCATCTTAGCAATAAACTTGTTTGGATCATCATCAGGTAGGTACTGATTTTCTTTTGGCAATGCTTCAAGAATGTCAAGGTATTCTTCTTCTGTCAAAAGGTCGCCATAATTCTGACCTTTATCTGCACGAAGACCCGGCTGGATCACTACGAATCTTTCGTAATAAACAATGCTCTCTAGTTTCTTGGAGCTAACTCCTAACAAATAACCAATTTTATTTGGTAAAGATTTAAAATACCATATATGAACAACAGGAACAACCAATTTGATATGTCCCATTCTTTCACGGCGAACTTTCTTTTCTGTTACTTCCACACCACAGCGGTCACACACAATTCCTTTGTAACGGATACGCTTATATTTTCCGCAGGCGCATTCATAATCTTTTACAGGTCCAAAAATTCTTTCGCAAAACAAACCATCACGTTCAGGTTTGTAAGTGCGATAATTAATAGTTTCGGGTTTCAAAACTTCACCATAACTTCTTTCAAGAATCGAATCAGGAGAAGCCAAACCAATTGTAATTTGAGAGAATGTTGGCCTCGGACGATTTTCTTTTTTAATAGCCATATTTCGATTTATGATTTTAGATTTTAATTTTTGTTATCGGCTTTTATTCTTTATTCAGCTTCTGTTGTGTCGCTCACTTGTACTTTCTGTTCGCTATTCAACAAAGTAAAAATTCAAGAGTTAAAAAAGACGATTTTGAATTTCTCATTCGAACTTAAGGTCAAGTCCAAGACCACGAAGTTCATGCACCAATACGTTGAACGACTCAGGAATACCTGCTCTGGGAACGTTGTCACCTTTCACGATGCTTTCATAAGTCTTTGCACGACCAATGATATCATCAGATTTAATAGTAAGTAATTCCTGCAGAATATTTGATGCACCGTATGCTTCCAATGCCCACACTTCCATTTCACCAAAACGCTGACCACCAAACTGAGCTTTACCACCAAGCGGTTGCTGAGTGATCAAACTGTAAGGTCCTATTGAACGGGCATGCATTTTATCATCAACCATGTGATGAAGTTTGATCATATAGATAACTCCCACGGTTGCTTTTTGGTGAAAGCGTTCACCTGTTTCACCATCATATAAATATGTATGACCGTATGTTGGAATTTCTGCCTGTTCGCAATAATTGGCAATTTCATCAACGGTGGCACCATCAAAAATTGGCGTGGAAAACTTCATTCCAAGTTTTTGGCCCGTCCAGCCAAGAACTGTTTCATAAATCTGCCCCAGGTTCATTCGACTTGGTACACCTAACGGGTTCAATACAATGTCAACCGGAGTTCCATCTTCAAGAAATGGCATATCTTCCGCACGAACAATTTTTGCAACAATACCTTTATTACCGTGACGACCAGCCATCTTATCTCCTACTTTCAACTTTCGTTTAACTGCCAGATAAACTTTTGCAAGTTTCAATACGCCTGCTGGTAATTCATCACCAATGGAGATATTGAATTTTTCTCTTTTGTATCTCCCTAACTCTTCATTGTATTTAATATTAAAATTGTGTAACAAAACGTTGATCTGCTCATCTACTTTTTTATCTCCTGTCCATCCTAAAGGATTTACATTTTGATAGTCAATACCCGTTAAATTTTTTGCAGTGAATTTTACTCCTTTTCCAATCAATACTTCACCAAAATTATTGCTAAGACCTGCAGAAGTATAATCTTTCAACAAAACCTGTAATTTTTCCAACAGCACTTCCATGAGATCTGTTTCGTTTTTCTCATGTACCTTTTCCAGTTTATCCAATGCAGCCTTTTCTCTTACTTTAGCATTCTTATCTTTCTTTGCTCTCTGGAATAATTTTTTATTGATCACTACACCCTCTACACCATTTGGCGCTTTTAAAGAAGCATCTTTCGCATCACCGGCTTTATCACCAAAAATTGCACGCAATAATTTCTCTTCAGGAGTGGGGTCACTTTCTCCTTTTGGAGTAATCTTGCCAATAATTATATCACCTTCTTTTATTTGCGCACCGATGCGGATAATACCATTTTCATCAAGATCCTTAGTTGCTTCTTCTGAAACGTTTGGTATATCAGGAGTTAGTTCTTCTTCACCTAATTTTGTATCACGAACTTCCAATTCATATTCTGAAATATGAACAGAAGTAAACAGATCTTCTTTTACCACTCTTTCGCTGATCACAATGGCATCTTCAAAATTGTAACCCTTCCAGGGCATGAAAGCAACCTTAAGATTTTTACCAAGTGCTAACTCACCATTCTGTGTTGCATATCCTTCGGTAAGAAAATCTCCTTCTTTCACCTGTTGGCCCTTTTTCACAGCAGGCTTAAGATTTATAGAAGTTTCCTGATTAGTCTTAATAAATTTGGTGAGTTTATAAACTTTCAGATCATCTTCAAAGCTCACCAGTTTTTGACCTTCATTTCTGTTATAACGAACATGAATTTCATTAGCATCTACGTATTCAACTATTCCATTTCCCTCAGAGTGTATTTGAATTCTTGCATCGCGGGCTGCTTTTCCTTCCAAACCAGTTCCAACAATTGGAACATCAGGACGAATCAAAGGTACAGCCTGACGTTGCATATTTGATCCCATTAATGCCCGGTTAGCGTCATCATGTTCAAGAAATGGAATCAAAGAAGCGCTCAAACCAACAATTTGATTAGGCGCCACGTCCATAAACTCCACATCTGTTTTATCCAAAATTGGGAAATCACCTGTCTCCCGGCTTACTACCTTTTCTTCAACAAAATTTCCTTTGTCATCGAGAGGCGAGTTTGCTTGCGCAATCTTTGCTGAATCTTCTTCTTCTGCACTGAGGAAAGTTAATTCCTTCATATTTACTTTACCATCTTCTACTTTGCGATAAGGTGTTTCAATAAAGCCCATCTCGTTGATCTTAGCATGTACACAAAGAGTAGAGATCAAACCAATGTTTGGTCCTTCCGGAGTTTCAATAGTACACAAGCGACCATAATGTGAATAATGTACGTCGCGAACTTCAAAGCCGGCTCTTTCACGACTTAAACCGCCCGGGCCGAGTGCCGAGATACGGCGTTTGTGAGTGATCTCTGATAATGGATTTGTCTGATCAAGGAATTGAGATAATTGTGATGTTCCAAAGAAAGAATTTATCACAGAAGAAAGAGTTCTTGCATTGATCAGATCCACAGGAGTGAAGACTTCATTATCACGCACATTCATTCTTTCACGTATTGTTCTTGCCATACGTGCAAGACCTACTCCAAACTGGGCATATAATTGTTCACCCACAGTACGTACACGACGATTACTCAGGTGATCAATATCATCAATTTCAGCTTTGCCATTCGTCAGGCGAACGAGATATTTGATGATCTCAATAATGTCTTCTTTTGTTAATGTCTTTTGATCCAGTGGAGAATTAAGGCCAAGTTTTCTGTTGATCTTATAACGACCAACTTCACCAAGGTCGTAACGTTTATCACTAAAAAATAATTTATCAATTATGCCTCTTGCCGTTTCATTATCGGGAGCATCCGCACCACGCAGTTGGCGATAAATATGCTGAACAGCTTCCAGTTCACTGTTGGAAGTATCTTTATTTAATGTATTATAAATAATAGCATAATCACCACCTACATCTTCTTTCTGAATGAAAACACTTTTTACATCCATTTCAACAATCATATCAATTGCGTCCTGGTCAAGAACAGAATCACGTTCAAGTACTACTTCGTTTCTTTCAATAGATACAACTTCACCGGTATCTTCATCCACAAAATCTTCAACCCAACTTCTTAATACGCGGGCAGCAAGACGGCGGCCAATATATTTGTGTAATGCTTTTTTATCTCCTTTAACTTCATCAGCCATTCCGAATAATTCCAGGATATCTTTATCCGTTTCATATCCAATAGAACGTAATAAAGTAGTTACAGGAAACTTCTTCTTGCGATCAATGTAAGCATACATTACATTATTAATGTCTGTCGCAAATTCCATCCAGGCACCTTTGAAAGGAATTACCCTTGCAGAGTAAATCTTAGTTCCGTTTGGATGTATAGACTGACCAAAAAATACACCAGGTGAACGGTGTAACTGGGAAACGACAACACGTTCTGCTCCATTGATGACAAATGTACCTCTTGGTGTCATGTAAGGAATATTTCCAAGAAATACATCCTGAACTATTGTTTGAAAATCTACATGTTCTTCATCATTACAACTAAGGCGAAGTTTTGCCTTTAGAGGGACAGCATAAGTCAATCCTCGTTCCATACATTCTTCAATAGTATAGCGGGGCGGATCAATAAAATAATCCAGAAATTCCAGGACGAAAATGTTTCGAGTATCAGTTATGGGAAAATTTTCACGGAATACCCGGAATAAACCCTCAATGTTTCTTTTGTCAGGAGTTGTTTCCAGCTGAAAAAAATCCTTGAATGATTGGATCTGGATATCTAAAAGATCAGGAGCATCTGCAAGATGCTTGATTTTACCAAAGTCGATCCTGTGATTCAATTTTGTTGAAGACATAGACTTAATAACCGGTTTTTTAAAGAGTCAGTGACGCACAAATCACTTTAGTCTTTTTCTTTTATGAAAAAAGCCTTTGGGAATCAACTATTTAATCATGATTAGTAACGTCAAAATGTATTTGGCCAAATTAAAGGAACGCAAAGGTAAGGAATATGCACTTATAAACAAGAAAACTTTCCTAACAAAGATTAAGCCATAAATACCACTTTTCGGCCATTTTCAAAATGCAAATTTGAGTGTAGATTAGATAAACCTTACTTATGGGCTGGAAACGATTATTAAGAGAGTACTTCACTTTCACACGAAAAGAAAGAATTGGTTTAATAGTAGTCCTAATCCTGATTCTGTGTATTTGGTTCTCTCCTAGATTAATTTCTTCAGGAAAGCTCGCGGCTGTTCCTGCTGATATGACCTGGATGGTTGCGGCTAAGAAATTGCAACACTTGCAGGAGAGGACACAAGATAGTTCGGAACAAAATGATAAAAATATTAATGACCTGGTCTACGATAAATCTGTAGACAATTATCTCAGTAATTCAGGAATTAAATTATCCTATTTTGATCCAAACACTTTATCGCTTGAAGGTTGGAAAAAATTAGGGATACAGCAAAAAACCATCAATACCATTCAAAAATATTTAAACAAAGGCGGTTATTTTTATAAAAATGAGGATTTGAAAAAAATTTATGGCCTTCATAGAGAAGAGTATGCAAGATTAGAACCTTATATTAAAATAGCCGGCAAAGAAGAATTAAAGCAGAACTATTCAAAATATGAATCAAAAAAAGAACAATCAAATACTGCTTCGAAATATCACTTGATTGATATTAATCTTGCTGATACATCTGAATTCATTGCATTACCTGGTATTGGAAGTAAACTGGCTTCAAGAATTGTAAATTTCAGAGATAAACTTGGGGGTTTTTATTCCATAGAACAATTAGGTGAAACTTATGGCTTACCCGATTCTACTTTCCAAAAAATAAAACCCTTTTTAACAATTGAAACTACTTCTTTAAAAAGAATTAATATCAATACTGCAACAAAGGATGAAATGAAATTACATCCTTATATAAAATGGAATCTTGCCAACTCAATTGTTGAATACCGAAATCAACATGGAAACTATGCTTCATTGGAGGATATTAAAAAAATTTCTTTAATCACAGATGATATATTTAATAAAATAAAATTTTATTTAGCCCTTTAAAACAAAACCCCGGCTATAAACCAGGGTTAAAAGTTTTTGAAGAAAAATAGTTAAGCTATTTCAACTTCAGCTCCAGCTTCTTTCAGCTTGTTAGCAATATCATCAGCCTCTGCTTTGGCAACTCCTTCTTTCACATTTTTCGGAGCGCCATCAACAAGTTCTTTGGCTTCCTTCAAACCTAAGCCAGTTAAATCTTTTACTACTTTAACTACATTAAGTTTGTTTGCACCAGCGGCTTTCAATACCACATTGAAAGAAGTTTTTTCTTCTGCAGCAGGCGCACCGGCACCGCCACCGGCAACAGGACCAGCAACAGCCACAGCAGCGGCTGCAGGTTCTATGCCATATTCTTCTTTAAGGATTTTTGCTAATTCGTTTACTTCTTTTACTGATAAGCTTACTAACTGTTCAGCGAATGATTTTAAGTCTGCCATTTTTTACATTTTTAATAACCGCCTTCATATTCGTATTATTGAATCCGGCGGAAGGTTTATAATAAATGTCTTCACTTACACCCGAAGACTTGGGATTCAATTTGATTAAGCCTTTGCTCTTTCTTCCAGAGCTTTTACAAGACTCGCCAGTTTCCCTCCTGCGTTCAATGCAGAAATAACATTCCTGGCAGGTGATTGTAGCAATCCTATAACTTCCCCGATAAGATCCTGTTTGCTTCTTAAAGTTGCAAGAGCCGTTAATTGATTATCGCCCGAAAAGACATCTCCATCAATAAAAGCCGCTTTTAGTACCGGTTTATCATTATTAATATCCTTACGGAATGAACTAATGATAAGAGCAGGATCCTTTGGGTTTTCAGAGAACATTAATGCCGTTACATTATGCAAGGCACCATATACAGCTGAATAACGCTGAGAATCCAAGGATTCAAGCGCTTTTTTTATCAGGGTATTTTTAGCCACTTTCATTTCTACTCTCTTGTCAAAACAAGCACGACGTAATTTACCCACCTGTTCTACAGTCAGTGATTCAGTGTCTGTAATATAGAAATTATTGTACTGAGAAAATTTTCCCTTTAATATTTCAATCACTTCATTTTTCTGATCTTTTGTCATGACTTTTTATTTATCATCTTTCATAAAAAAATTAATGAAAGATATTTTTAATGCTAATTATTAGTGAACAAACGCTTTTGTATCAATGGATATACCCGGACTCATACTACTCGCCATACTTATGCCCTTAAGATAAATACCTTTGGCCGAAGAAGGTTTTGCCTTAATTATTGCATTTAATAATTCCTGGCTGTTTTCAGCAATTTTTTCCGGCGCAAAACTTACACGACCGATTGATGCGTGTATAATTCCTGCTTTATCAACTTTAAAAGCGATCTTACCGCCTTTTACTTCATTTACTGCTGCAGCTACATCATTAGTAACCGTACCTGTCTTCGGGTTGGGCATCAGGTTACGGGGACCAAGAATCTTACCCAGCTTACCAATTTTTGGCATTACAGAAGGAGTAGCGATTACTACGTCAATATCCACCCAGCCGCCTTCTATTTTTTGAATGAACTCATCCAAACCAACAAAATCAGCACCGGCTGCTTTTGCATCACTTTCTTTATCGGGAGTACAAAGCACCAGAACTTTTTTTGTTTTACCGGTTCCATGTGGTAGCGTAACTGTACCACGTATAGCCTGATCGGCTTTTTTAGGATCAACTCCTAAACGTATATGCAGATCCACCGATGCATCAAACTTTGTAATATTAACCTGCTTAACTAAGGAAGATGCTTCCTTTAAGGAATAGGATTTATTTTTTTCAAGTTTGCTCTCGGCAGTTTTTCTTTTTTTACTGATGAATGCCATAATCGATTCGTTTTAAAATTGTAAAGGATTAATTTTCCCAGGGAGCTTTACCTTCAACAGTCAGGCCCATGCTTCGAGCTGTGCCTGCGACCATTTTCATGGCACTTTCAATAGTGAAACAATTAAGATCAGGCATTTTATCTTTTGCAATGGCTTCTACTTGTGACCAGCTCACTTTACCAGCTTTGGTACGATTACTTTCTTTTGAACCCTTTTGAATTTTAGCGGCTTCCATCAGCTGAACAGCTGCGGGGGGGGTCTTGATGATGAAATCAAAACTTTTATCAGAATAAACAGTAATAATAACAGGGAGTACTTTGCCCATTTTGTCCTGCGAACGGGCATTGAATTGTTTACAAAATTCCATGATATTAATTCCCTTGGAACCCAAGGCAGGGCCAATTGGAGGCGCAGGATTAGCCTGGCCACCTTTGCACTGTAGTTTTACAAAACCAGTGATTTCTTTTGCCATTTTTTACGATTTATTGGTTCAAACGACTTTTCTTCGCCAAACGATTACTTGGTCTCCCAAATTCCTCTCCCGATAAAACCGGGATTCTGAAAGAACTTATTGGGGCCGCAAAGATAATGGCATTGATTCAATGAGAAAAATTCTGTCAAAATTTATTTGTCTAATCTTTTTTAGCCCTGAAAAGAATAAGGCTATCTCCAAATTGTTTATCAAAGTAACAACCAAGGATGTTTATTTTTTTATTCTTCAAATAAGGACGGTAGGAGATATAGGTCTTACCAGGTTTCATTACTGTATCGAATTGCATTAATGCGCCTGTTGCTCTGAAAAAATAATAGGGCACCTGGTAACTTATTGTTGGGGGTAAAACAAATACCTTCCTGTTTTTCCATTTGTATAATGTGTCAATAAGTACAATATTAAGATCAAGTGGATCTGGTGGCCCCCAAAAACTAACTTCTTTGAAATTGTTTTTTGATGCAAGAGTAGTTGCTAAAAGTTTGTAATCAAATTCCTTTTGTCTTTTTATTGGTAACCCGATAGTAGCGTATATCAGCCGCATGAATATGATCCCTGTGACAAACAACCATACCCTGTAATCTATTAGTTTAAAATATTGATACATAAAGACCAGCATTATGCCAACAAATAGTAATACTTTCCACCAGTCAACAGTTACAAAAAAAGGTAAAGCAATCAACCCTGCTAAAACCAAAACAAAAATAAATCCCGAATATTTTAACCATGTATTGAGTTGATTGAAATGATTTTTTTTCATTTGCCCGAGCACATATACACAGATATTCATTACAAAAGGAATAAACATTATAACATAACGTGTTTTTTGAGCCCCTGTAATCCAATAAACCCCGATATTGAATACTATAAATAATAACGAAAACTTTACAAGTGGATTATTGCTTAAATGAAAACGATGTTTCTTTAATAAGAAGAATAATAGAAAACCCCCTGGAGCCAGGACTCTCAAAAGAACCACCGGGTAAGTAAAAATTTTATAAAACTTACCTACGGATTCTTTTCCAACTGCTGATTTTAAAAGTGACTCCTTAAGAAGATTTATTAATAATATACTTGGTGAATTATAGAAACTATAGATATACAAAAAAGAAAAGCTTAATAAAAAAAAAGTAGCAATACCTGCAATGTGCTGTGGTTTTAAAAAAATACTGATTGAATGTGCATAAAAACAAAGAGTCGCTAATGTTAATACCTGGAATAAAATTGAAGGGTAGCCTTTTGTAAAAAACCCAACTGCACACAAAGACCATGAGTAAAAAAAGAGTAAAAAATATTTTCGCTTTTCATAAAACCAAAAAATCGAAATGATCTGTAAATAAACTATAAGACTGTAGAATACGTCAATCTCAGCGCCATTCGATAACCAATAGAAATACATATCGGCGCATGTAATCGTAAAAAAAGCAGATAAGGCAGATAAGTTTTTCCCTAAATATTTTCTGGAAAATAAATATTGACAAAGACCTAATAAAAGCAAACTTATTACGGAGGGGAGACGGCAAATGAATTCTGAATTTGATCCGGTAATTTTCATGAAACCAGCCATTATCCAGTTAAAAACCGGCGGTTTATTATAGTATGTCCAATCCATTGTGTGAGGATCAATAAAATTGCCACTCTTCAGCATTTCCATTGCAACAATAGCACGACGTGGTTCTTCCACCCGAAGATTAAGCTGACCGAGGTTGATAAGTACAGACAGGCAGTACAATAAAATCAATCCCGCAATTAAGAGTTTTTTATATCGAACCACTTGCATATTCAGGACAGGTTATATCCTTATAAATGCCGGCTTGTAATTTTTTCAGGTAAATAAGTATGACCTGCTGCAAAAAGTCGTCCTTCAGCGGCTTTTACTGTGGTTTATTTAATTTTCTTTTCTTAAAATTAAGATAATCGAAGAAGTAAATTACTTTAAGTGAAAGATTATTATTTTGATCATACTGAAGAGTATTTCCGAAATTTTTGAAATAATCTGGTTCTATTGTATCTTCAAAATTAACGACCGCATTTTTCCAAACAATATTCAGAAAACTGCCAGGAGCAAACTGCCAGGTGAAGGTCATATCAATATTGAAAAAGTTGACGTTTTGATTTTGGTTTTCATTAAATGAAGAATTATTCTTCAAATTTCCGTTTTGTTGCAAAGTAAAAAATTCCTTGTAATCTACTTTACTCCAATAATGCCTGACTCTCGTATTAATTCCCATTTTGTCGTTAAAGTTATATTTCAATGACAAAATATTTTCAATAGTATTTCTATCTCGTCTTCCAAAGATTATATCATTTGTAACACCATCTATCGTTGCAAAGCCAACATTATCTGATTGAGGTTCTAATGACATACTGTGGGACACAGAAAATTTTTTATCAAATCGGAACTGCTGCTGAAAAGTCAGTAAGTATCTTTTGCTTTTGAACATATTTCTCCTGACATATAAAAACTCTGTATAAGCATAATACCTTTTTGACTGATTGGATTGAACCCACCCATCAACAAGAAAGTCTCCCCATTCTCTGAATACACGACCCTTTACGTGGGGTTCATCAAAGTTGTTGTTATCTGGTTCATATCCTATCATTGCCCCTGCATACCAAAGATTTTTCAATTGACTGTTAGCATTGATATTAAAATTTGCATTGCGGTAAGCTGAAGACCGAAGCCGCCGGGAATAATAGGCGTTTATATTAATCCGGAAATTGTTATACCAACTTGTAGGTTTCAACCAATGGTATTGCATCCAGAATGAATGGTCAAGATAATTTTGCAAAGTAAAATACCCAAGATCGTTACTGCTATATTCGTCATCACTGAGATCCTGCTCAAAACGAAAATTGAGATTACCGCTTGTTTTACCAAAATAAATACTATGATTATACCCGGTTTGTGTTTTCCCGTTAGGCAAATAATTTACCAAGCTGCTGATTGATAGTTTGCCCCCTGCATTCCAGGTATTTGTTTTATCGTTTAAATCAAATAAAGCTGCTGAAACATTTGCATCATAATCACTTCCGCTTCTCAGTACATCTGTATTCACGAAGCTTATACTTGAATTATGTTTTAAGGATTGATCCAACACTATGATATTATAATTAGTTAATGGGCTGGTTTGTATCTTTCTTTGATTTTTAAGATCATCTTCTACTACTGCATATTGAGGAGCTGTGATTGCATTAAGAAAACCAATACCCAATCCATTTTGAAGTCTTCCGGAAATTTTAGTGGCATTGATCAATTTAGTTTCAATTGGGTTTTTTATTATATGCTCATTACTGTTCATATAATTGCCTACATCATCTAAATGAAGAGGGGTGCCTCCGATACGTCTTGAATAAAACAGATTTCCTTTTCCGAAAAGTTCTGTTCCTTCCGTAAAAAAACTTCTGTTCTCATTAAATTTTACTTCAAAAGGGGTAAGATTAAGCACCTGGTTATCGCTTTGTACCTGGCCAAAATCGGGAATCAAAGTCATATCCAGTGTAATGGCCTGGCTGATTCCATACTTGAGATCCATTCCACCATTTATAGAAGATGTCCAGTTTTTTTGCCCGGGTGTGTTAAAAGGATAATGATTGACATATGTAGAAAAATAGGGAGAAAATTGTAAACGTAATGGTGGTTTAATGTGAGAAATATTTGCCCATAATCCCTCTTGGGTGAGAAAGCCATTAATATTGGGATCGATGGGATTCCAAGTAAACTGTTCCTCAGTCTTTCTTCGCCTGCGGGTAATGTTAAAACCCCATGTTTGGATATCCTTCTTCCCAAAACGAATAGCAGAATAAGGTATAAACATTTCAAAACTCCAGCCATCATTATGTATTACGGCACCACTTTGCCATACTGCATTCCATGTAAAATCTTCAGATTCTCCGTTTGATGAAGGTGGAGACATTTTTGCATCCCATTGCTCATTCAGAGGAGTAACTAAATATTCAAATGCATTCAACTTGTCATAGTACGTATCAAAAATGATCCCCACATAATCATTAGTACCAAAGCCATCCCTGCCTGATAATTCCCGGGCAATACTGTCTTTAGTACTTTCATGACAGTAGCCACCAAAATAGATCCCATTGTCATCATACATAAGCCACGCTTCAGTTCTGTTACTGTAATCTTCCTTATCACCAATTTTTGGGCGAAATTCAATCAGATCGGTCATCATTGCGGCATCTTTCCATGCACTATCTGTAAGGAGGCCATCAATTTTTACAGGAAGGGTAGTTCTTTTTGCGGGAAGAGTTCTTGGGGCTGCGGACTGCGATAAAACAAAAAAAGGTGCACTGAGTGCAAAGATCAATATTGCAGTATATAGCTGCACGGAAAAGTTCTTTTTCATTGATCGGGTTGTGGCTGGTTTTGTATTACTAAATTAGACGTTGAACAAAGTTTTTCGTTACCGCTTATACAAACTATAGGTAAAACATTTGTTTTAGGAAAGCATTAACGAGGGGCCTTCTGGCAGAATATTGATTGGGGATTTGAAGATCAGCTAATCTTTTCTACCTGCATATAGTTGAGTTCTACCGGAGTGGATCGACCGAATATTTTAACCGTAACTTTTAGTTTTTTCTTTTCATCATTTACCTCTTCAATCACACCATTAAAATCATTAAAAGGTCCTTCAATAATTTTAATCGTTTCCCCTACAATAAATGGTTCACTCATGCTTACGCCACCAGCCTCTGCCATTTCATCCATTTTACCCAGCATCTTATTTACCTCGGCTTTGCGCAAAGCAATAGGATTATCTTTCCCAAGGAAATGAATTACGTTGGTTGTATTTTTTATTGTATCACGCAAATCATCGCTGAGCTTACCTTCTCCTATTTCTACCATTACATAGCCGGGATAATAGTTTCTTTCACGCATTACCTTTTTACCGTTCTGTACTTTATACACTTTCTCAACAGGTAAGAAAACCTGTTTCACTACATCGCCCCAGCCGCCACGTGAAATTTCTTTGTCAAGGTATTCTTTCACCTTGCGTTCTTTGCCGCTTACCACACGCAAGACATACCATTTGGTCTCATTTTGCTGAGTCGTATTTTGGATATTAGTTTCTTCCGTCATTTTAAAAAAAGAATTTATAAACTTGTTTTAAAACATTGCCTGCTGCAAAATCCATTGCCCAAACCATAGCCGTGATAACTAAAGTTGCAGCCAGAACTATCATAGTTGATTGCTGAAGCTGTGCCCATGTAGGCCAGGTTACTTTTTCCGTCAGCTCTTTGTAACTCTCCCTGAAATAGGTTGAAATCTTATTCATATTGTTTGATATTCTATGTTCAATTTTATAAGGCTCAAAGCGATCCTGAGCTTTATAGTTTAAAATCTTAAATTTTAGCACGGGCAGAGAGATTCGAACTCCCATCAACGGTTTTGGAGACCGCTATTCTGCCATTGAACTATGCCCGTAGAAAGCTAAAAGCTACTCCGACAAGTAGGAGCAGCTTTTAGAAATATGTAGCAAAGATAAAAATCTTTTGCAAAAACCCACTTCTATTGCTTAGCAAGTGCTGAGGGTCTATTTCAAGATTTCAGTCACTTGTCCGGCACCTACAGTACGTCCACCTTCACGTATGGCGAACTTCAATCCCTTTTCCATGGCAATAGGTTGAATCAATTTCACTGTCAGTGATGTATTATCACCCGGCATTACCATTTCAGTTCCGGCAGGCAATTCTACTTCGCCAGTTACATCTGTGGTGCGGAAATAGAATTGAGGACGATATTTATTAAAGAATGGAGTATGACGTCCACCTTCTTCTTTACTCAACACATACACTTCACATTTGAAATCTGTATGTGGAGTAATAGAACCAGGTTTACAAATCACCATTCCGCGACGAATGTCTTTCTTTTCAATCCCACGTAATAAAAGACCTGCATTATCGCCGGCTTCACCTTCATCCAGAATCTTACGGAACATTTCCACACCTGTTACAACAGAGTTAAGTGGCTGTGGTATCAAACCAACTATTTCAACTGCTTCTCCCGTTTTAATTTTTCCTCTTTCAATACGCCCGGTAGCTACAGTACCACGACCAGTAATTGAAAACACATCTTCCACAGACATCAGGAATGGCTGATCAACCGGACGGGGAGGTAGTGGAATATAATCATCCACTGCGGCCATTAATTCTTCAACAGCTTTTACCCATTTTTCTTCACCTGCTAATGCGCCTGTGGCAGATCCTTTAATAATGGGAGTGTTATCACCATCAAAACCATAAAAAGTAAGAAGATCACGAATTTCCATCTCTACTAATTCCAGCAATTCAGGATCATCAACAAGGTCCACTTTATTCATGAATACAACCATACGAGGCACACCTACCTGGCGGGCCAAAAGAATATGTTCTTTTGTTTGCGGCATAGGACCATCAGTAGCAGCCACCACAAGAATAGCACCATCCATCTGGGCAGCACCTGTGATCATGTTCTTAACGTAGTCAGCATGACCCGGACAATCCACATGCGCATAGTGCCGGTTTGCTGTTTGGTATTCTACGTGAGCTGTATTAATTGTAATGCCACGTTCTTTCTCTTCAGGTGCGGCATCAATTTCATCATATTTTTTAGCTTCCGCTAAACCTTTTTTTGCAAGTATAGAAGTAATAGCAGCGGTTAAGGTAGTTTTACCGTGGTCGATATGACCAATCGTACCCACATTGAGATGTGGTTTGTCCCTTTTAAAGGTCTCTTTTGTTGCCATTGTTATCCGTTTTAGGTTGTTTTTACAATTTAAATTTATATTACCGGCAAGATTACTACTATTTAGCTTCTCTTGCGTCGCACACTTGTACGTTTTATTCTCTATTCAGCTGAGCCGTTGATGAGAATTGAACTCACGACCTCTTCCTTACCAAGGAAGTGCTCTACCACTGAGCTACAACGGCTGGTATGAAGTTGTGAGTTAATCTCACATTTTTTTATTATAAGAACCTTTCCAATCTATCTCACAACCTTCCCGACACGTCGGGATGCTCTATCACCGAGCTACAACGGTTTTCGAGTCATTGAACTCAGTGGGTCACATAAGTCATATGAATAAAATTGTCTTTGAACTTATGACTTATTTGCCTAATCGGCTCAGTATCGAGCGGAAGACGAGGTTCGAACCCGCGACCTACAGCTTGGAAGGCTGTCGCTCTACCAACTGAGCTACTTCCGCAGAATAATTGGGAAAAGTTCACTTTGGGAAATTTGAAATTGAAAGCGAAAACTCAATTTCCCAATTCGCCTTTCCATGATTTCAAAACTTTAAAGAACTGTGGGCAAGGATGGATTCGAACCACCGAACTCCGAAGAGGGCAGATTTACAGTCTGCTGCCGTTGGCCACTTGGCTACTTGCCCATTGCCGAGCCACTTGTCGGAATCGAACCAACGACCTACTGATTACAAATCAGTTGCTCTACCGGCTGAGCTAAAGTGGCATTTTTCATTAGTTAAATGTCCGCCTTTGCTCAAGCTACAGCGGATGAGACAATAAAGAACTACCCCCAAATTTTGGGAAGGCAAAGGTAAAGGAATTTGTCAATTGAAAAATATTTTGGAAATTTTTTTATGCTGAAAATCAAAACAAAAAGACCTCGAAAGAGGTCTTAAAAAATTTAATTTTTTAGGCGGCTTGTTTTTGTTTTTTTCTTTTTATCTGGTTTACGATTGATTCAAATGCATCATCAAATGATTGTTCAAATGATTTACTTGTTGCTTTTACAAACAGTTTGTGTCTGGGTACCTGTATCCTGATTTCTGCGATTTTGTCTTTGATCTTATGTACTACATTGTCGAGTTTCAGAAACACATCTACCTTAATGATGCGATCGTGAAAGATATCAAGCTTTTTCATTTTGCGGTTAATGTGGCTTACCAATTTGTTGTCCGCATCAAAGCGTACTGTTTGAATGTTAACGTTCATAATAATCGCATTTTTAACAGTGAAACAATAAATAAAGAGCTTTTTGATAGGTGATATTTTTTTGCGTAGGATATTGTTTTTTATCTTCTGTGAAGTTACTGCGAATAGCTTTTTTTTCCAAAAATAACTGCGGGTTATTTATTGTGATTAAGTAAAAACTTTATGCTTTGGGATGAGCTTTTTTATACACATTTTTTAATTTTTCTATTGTATTGTGTGTGTATACCTGTGTGGCAGCTAAACTGCTATGGCCAAGTAGTTCTTTGATAGCATTAAGGTCGGCCCCATTATTTGAAAGATGTGTAGCAAAACTGTGCCTTAAAACATGAGGGCTTTTTTTATCAAGAGTCTTAATCTCATTATTCAAAAAAGATTTTACAATTAGGTATGGATATTTAGGATACAGTTTTTCTCCTTTTTCTGTTACCAATAAAATATTAGGAGTGTTTTTAAATTCCTTTTTCTTATATTGAATGTATTCTTTGATATTAATGATAACTTCATTGCTGACAGGTATAATTCTTTCTTTGCCTCCCTTACCTGATACTTTGATTTGCTTTTTATAAAAATCAACCTGGTTTTCTTTAAGGTTGATTAACTCACTGAGGCGCATGCCAGTGTTATAAAAAAGAGTTATCAGCATTTTAGTATTTAGGCTCTTCCAATCTTCTGTATTTTTTAATGAATCAATTAATTTGTCTGCATCTTCTACATTAATGAAATCAGGAAGCCTTTTACTGATTTTAGGACTTATTATCTTATCCATCGGTGTATTTTCCAAAGCCTCCTTTTTAATAAGATATTTGAAAAAGGATTTTAAAGAAGATATTTTCCGGTTAATAGTTTTTGAGCTAATATCTTTTTCTTTCATTGAAGCCAGCCAGGTACGAATATGATTATGCCTGATGTTTACCAATGAAATTTTTCCATATTGTAATTCCAGGTAATCGAAAAACTGAATGAGATCATCGTGATAGGAACGAATAGTATGAGCAGAATACCTTTTTTGATATTTCAGGTAATCGATGAAAGTTTGAATAGCTAACTGGTTTGATATAGGCATATTACCCGTTCAAAGGTTACGTATTACAACAAAAAAGATAGCTGCAAAGCTATTAAACTTTGCAGCTATCTTTAAATTATATTTAAGGCAATATCAGCCTTCGATTTTTCCGCTAGCGATCTTCTGTTTATAGACAGCTTTCAACACCTGGTTACGGCGTTTTACTGAAGGCTTTGTAAAACTCTGCCGTTCACGCAACTGAAGCAATATTTTCGATTTCTCGAATTTCTTTTTATACTTTTTGAGTGCTTTGTCTATGTTTTCGCAGTCTTTTGAATCGATTATCAGCATAATTTTTATATACCTCCTCAGGTAATTTTTAGGGAGGCAAAGATAAGACGTGTATATGAAATAAAAAAGCTTAATAGTAAATAAGAAAAGACATTCTTCCACGCAGTAATAGCAGGTAACAAGAATTAGCTAAGTTTCCTGAAAGAATGCCTGATGAATAAAAGAAATTACTTCTAATTTGCAGATATGTTTACAGGAATTATTGAAACAACGGGAATTATTAAGAGCATTACCATTAACGGCAGCAACAAGACCTTTTGGATAGAATCTGATATTTCCAAAGAATTGCAAACCGACCAAAGTGTTAGTCATAGTGGGGTATGTCTCACCATTGAAGAAGTAATCGGAAATACCCACCTGGTAACTGCTATTGAAGAAACTTTGAATAAAACCAACATGAATTCTCTAGGGATTAGTGATGTAATCAACCTTGAACGCAGCCTTACACCGGAATCAAGGCTGGATGGACATTTTGTACAGGGGCATGTAGATACTATAGTCAAATGTGTGGGTAAAAAAGAAAGGCAAGGAAGTTGGGAGTATGAATTTAGCTTTCCCGGGAAATTTTCAGACCTGGTAATTGAAAAAGGATCAATCTCAGTAAATGGAATTAGTCTGACTGCGTTTGATGTAAAAAAGAAAAGCTTTAAAGTAGCAATCATTCCCTACACTTATGATCACACCAATATTTATACAGTGAAAAAAGATGATTTTGTGAATATTGAATTTGATATAATAGGAAAGTATATACTTAGAAAATTATCTTTGAAAGAATAGTGGTTCTCCCGTTTGAATACACACTATTGTAAAAAAATATGACCGAACTATCTGCAAACAGGACTTATTATCCTGCCCTTGATGGACTTAGGGGATTAGCTATTTTGCTGGTTGTTCTGTATCATAATTTTAGTTTTATTAACTACTCTGTTTTTGGATGGATAGGTGTCGACTTATTTTTTGTTTTATCAGGCTATCTTATTACAGGTCTTTTATTAAATTCCCTTGAGAGTACTCACTATATTCGAAATTTTTATATAAAAAGAGTACTGCGGATCTTCCCGCTTTATTATCTATGTCTTATTATTTTTATCATAATATTACCATCGATTGGTGTTTATAACAGAGAGTTACAATATTATGTAGATAACCAATTATGGTTCTGGTTTTATTTGCAAAATTGGTTACTTTCCTTCCACTTTCCTAAGACTGGTGCCTTACTAAATCATTTTTGGTCCTTAGCGGTAGAAGAACAATTCTATTTAGTGTGGCCATTTATTATATTATGGTTACGAAAACCAAAAAAACTTTTGATATTTATATTAGGTATTCTTTTACTGCTATTAGTCAGCCGTTCAATAGTCTGGATGTGCAAATTTCCACATCTTAATTATACAACTCTCTATACATTTACAAGAATAGATGGAATTTGTATCGGTTGCATTATCGCTCTGTTACACAGGATCAATTTTAATTTTTTAAGAAATAATATGGCCGTTATAGTAATTATATTAGCCATTATGAATTTTGGATTTTATTTTTTAAACAAGGTTGGGGATTTTCCTTACCTGGCATTTGTGGGATATACCACTTTTGCCGCTATGTTTGGTTTGCTTATTCATGAAGCAGTAACCGGTGATACAAAAATCATTAATGTCATTTTCAGGCATCCGGTCTTAAAATTTTTTGGAATTGTTTCATATGGTTTTTATGTTTTTCATTGGCCTGTATATTTAGTGGCCCAACCCGGCCTGCATCGTTTTTTTTTGGCGAACATACATCTGGCAGAGGCAATGAGCAAGGTTGTAACTTCAGTGATTGCAACGCTGATGGCTTTTGTACTAAGTATAATCAGTTATTACACTTTTGAAATAAAGTTTTTGAAATTAAAAGAGAAATTCAGATAATAACATCAAAGCTTATTGTTGATATTCATGCTGGTTAAAACGCTTACTATATTAATGCCTTGTTTCAATGAAGAAAAATTTATTACTGAAACATTAGAAAAGGTGAGCCAGGCCTCTCTAGAGAGGGATGTAGAAAAAGAAATAATTATTATTAATGATTGTTCCACAGATGGGACGAGGACCGCTATTGAACGATTTATTGACAATAATACGGGGCAAAAAATAAAACTGATTAATCATGATGAGAATAGGGGTAAAGGGGCCTGTATACGTTCAGGATTGCAGCATGCCACCGGAGAAGTATTGATTATTCAGGACACTGATCTTGAATATGATCCTTCCGAATACAATAAGCTGTTACGCCCCATTACCGAAGGTCATGCAGATATAGTATATGGATCAAGGTTTCGTGGCAGTGAAGCCCACCGGGTTTTATTCTTTATGCATACAATAGGAAATAAAGTCCTTACATTCTGGTCAAATCTTTTTACCGGGCTTAATCTTTCTGATATGGAAACCGGTTTCAAAATATTTAAAACAGAAATCATTCGCAATATCCGGCTGAAAGAAAATCGTTTTGGATTTGAACCTGAAATAACAGCCAAAATAAGTCATATGAAAAATATCAGGGTGTATGAGGTGGGCGTTTCCTATTATGGCCGCGGGTATGATCAAGGCAAAAAAATCAAATGGACTGATGGGTTAAGAGCTTTTTACTGTGTCTTTAAGTATAATATCTTTTCAAGAAAATAATCAAATTTGACAGAGAATACAGGGTATCAAACACTGGAGGTAATTGCCGAAGCCGATAATTTCAATCAATGGATGTACGAAACTATTCGACCCTATTGTCATGATAGTATTCTTGAGATTGGAAGTGGTATCGGAAATATATCTCAATTCTTTATTAAAGAAGGAAGCATTATTACATTGTCGGATACAGGTGATTTTTATTTTGACTACTTAAAAAAAAAATTCAAAGGGATAAATATTCTTTCAATAGATCTTGTTCATAAAAATTTCGACAAAGAGTATAATCAATATTTTGAGACTTTTGATACTATTGTTTTTTTAAATGTATTGGAACATATTGGCGATGATGAATCAGCTATTGAGAATTGCAGACTTTTTTTGAAACCCGGGGGATATTTAATTGTATTAGTGCCTGCTTATCCTTTTCTTTTTTCGAAAATGGATATGGAATTGGAACATTACAGAAGATACACTGCGAAAAGTTTGACTACCTTAATTCGTAAAAAAAGATTTATTATCAAAAAAGCATTTTATTTTAACGCTTTGGGGGTTATGGCATGGACGTATGGAAATTTTTTTAAACTGCATTCCATTCCACAAAGAAAAATGAGAACTTTTAACAGGTTGGTTCCTTTTGCAAAATTTATAGACAAAATTCTGTTTAGAAAAGCAGGTCTTTCTGTAATTGTAATAGCACAAAAAAAAGATTTATGACGAAATGCTCCAGCAAATTTTACACATAACTATACTTTCTACACTTTGTATAATTTGGGGAATTCCTGTTTGGCTTTTCTTATATTCTTCGGTAAAAAAAGATCATTTCTGGTATCATTCAACTATAAGTCTGTTATGTTTTTTGTTTTTTTGCGGTTGCTTTTTTATAAGTGTTCTCAGTTCATGGATATATCTCCTGGTTCCTCTTCATTTTTTTTATTTATTACTCTTAACCGTTGCCCTGGTTATTTTTCTTTTCCTCTTCCAAAAGAAAAGGATCATTAAATTTTTTCAGGAAAGCTCTCAACCTCACATAAAACTTTCTTTCATGCCTCTTTTGTTTATTATTATCAATGTTTTATTATTTATATTATTGAGTTCATTGCAACCAGTAAATGGTGATACCCAGATATACCACATGCAGATAATCCGTTGGCAAACGGAATATAAAGTGGTTCCCGGGGTTGTCAATCTTTATCCGAGATTCGGACTGGGATCAAACTGGTTCAATCTTATCAGTTTTTTTTACTGGCCCATATTTAAAAATGAAAATTTTACTTACCTGAACGCAGGATTTGTCATTTGGTTTTTCATTTGGCTATCTTCCAAATGGCATTTTTATTTTAAAAAACCGGATGCAAATTCAGGCCATGGTTTTTTATCGGCATTTTATTTTCTTATTATTCTTTATTGCATATTTGACTGGCAACTTTTCCGGGACTCTGCCAATTCAACGAATTATGATTTTGCGGTAAATGCTTTTACAATTATTATTATTTCTTATTTTATAGAAGGTGTTTTTATCAAAAGGCCGAGAAATCAATTTTCCTTTATTATTTTATCTTTTGTTTTATGTACTGTTTCATTCAAATTATCCGGCATATTTCTGCTTTTTTTGGTTTTATATCATACACTGATTTCATGGAAAACGGTCAAATGGGTAGTAGCGATATTTTTTGGCCTTGCTATTATTTTACCGGTATTGGCAAAGAATTTTATTGCCACCGGTTATCCGTTATTTCCTTCAACTTTCACCATCAATAGCCCCGACTGGATTTTTCCGGAAGAAATGGCAAATGGATTTTATAAGTATATTATATTATCGAATAGATTTTACAATTACCAATGGTCTTTCATAAACCAGGTTGACCATACGTCCTTTAATTGGATCCCTTATTGGTTTCATGGCATTCTTTGGAAACATAAGATCATTCTTGTCACAGCTCTTTCATCCATTTTTTTCCTTTTTAAAAAAACGAACCTGGATATTGATCACCGGCAACTGCGATTGATCATTGCTTGCCTTTTGCTTATGTTGACCGGTTGGTTTTTTACAGCTCCTGATCCGGGACGTTTTGGTTATGGCATTCTTCTCAGCGCATCTTTTTTATCAATAAGTCTTTTTATTTACCCCTTAATGAAAAAATTATACGTTTTCATTTTACTGGCTACTACCGTTGTTATAGCAACATATATCTTTAAAAAAAGTAAACCTGTAATTAATAACCTTTCTTATATAACTTACCCATCTGCATTCCGGGAACCCTCTTATGAAATTATCAGATCAGATGATATCAATTTTAAATTACCTTATAAAATAGATAATAACTGGGATTGCCGTTGTTATTTTACACCACTGCCTTGTATCACCCAAAAAAACCCATATCTACAGGCAAGAGGTCAAAATTTAAGTGATGGTTTTCGTATGGAGCCGCATCCGGACAGTAGCTTTATTAACAGTTATGTCTATTGAGAATGAAAAAAATAAAAAAAATAGTAAGTGAATATCCAATTTTGATCTTGCTGCTATTTGTTATGGTTGCATACTTGCCTGTTTTCCTTTCCTTTTTTCATTTAAAGAATGACCTTATAACACAAAACCTTCCTACAAGGTATTTCATTAGCGAAAGCCTTTATTCAGGATATTTTCCCTGGTGGAACCCATATATACATTTTGGAATTCCGCAGTATGGTGATATGAATAATGGTTTCTGGAATCCTTTTTTATGGGTGATTGCAAAAATCTTTGGCTATAATATATGGACAATCACCTTTGAAGAAATGCTCTATATATTAATTGGAGGTTGGGGAGTTTATAAACTAATGAGAGAATTAAAAATTTTTAAAGGCATATCAATTCTTATTGCCTTATCATACATGAGTTGTGGTTACATAACTGGCCACCTCCAGCACTTCTGCTGGATCACAGGGACGGCATTTTTCCCGTTTGTATGCTTATTTTTTTTGAAAACAAATAAAGATCCGGCACTTAGAAATTTTATTCTTGGATCATTGGCTGTTTTTCTCTTTGTTTCATCCACGCACCCTGGCCTTGTCATCGGTGCTGGTTATTTTTTTATTTTTTCACTTTTTTTCATTTTTATTTTCAGAAGATCTTATTGTCAAAACTTATATCACCCGAAGTTTTGGCTTATCAATATTACTTTTCTCCTGGTAAGCTGTATTTTTTCAACAGTCGTAATTGTCAGTGATATAAATGTTTTGCAGCATATTTCCCGGGGAGAAAAAGTTAGTATAGCACAATCACTTCTTTATCCAACAACTTTTCAATCTTATATCTCCTTACTGTTTCCATTGGCGGTAAATAAATCATTTTTTTTTGCTACAGATATTTCGATGAGAAATATGTATACGGGTTTGGCTTCTGTAGCTGCCTTTATTTTTTTATTCAGATATGTAAATAAAAAAATTTTGATCGCGGCATTCGTTCCTTTTTTATTTTTTGTTTTACTTTCTGCAGGAGGAATTTTTAAAAACATTTTTTATCATGCATTACCCTTGCTTGGGTATGTGAGATTAAACGGAGAGTTCGCCTATTTTGTTATTTTAATCATTCTTTTAGTGGCGGCGTTTTCATTACAATCTTTTGTAAGAGATGAAAATTTTAAGTTGCTCCTCAAAAAATATATTCGGTATTTGATCATGTTCTTTATAGTAACAAGTATCGTCACTCTCATTTTTGTATTAGGGCAACATTCTTCAATCATCTATAAAAGATTTTCTGCTAATAGCTTCGAAATAGCAATAAAGAATATACTTGATAATTTACAGTTTAATGATCTTTTGCTTATAAATATTTTTATACAACTTCTCACTTTGTTTCTGTTAACCTGGAAATATTCTCATAGAAAATCAGTTTTCATTTTGAGTTGCAATCTTATTCTCACTACATGGCTTGATCTTCCCTTTACAGGGTTGGGAATGGCAAGTAAAAAAGAGATGAATAAAAAAATGATCGTTTTGCCGCATGGTCTTTATCCTCAAAAACTTGTTTCTTTAAATCAAATACAATTCCTTGATTCTTCACTAAGAGATGAATTGTGGTTGCTTGGCAGTTATAGTAAGAAAATTGGCTATCCTGAAGAGGAAAAATACCCTGTTCAACTAAATACAACAAAAGACTTTTTTGAAGATACAATTCTTCACGATTTTATCAATAAACAGGCTTTCATTTTTCTCTGTAAGGATACAACTATTGGTTCTGAGACAAATTATGATTCATCCCGGATTAAAATAAATGAATTCGGTCCCGGCCATTTGCGGGTAACAGTAAATAATCCACATTATAATTTCCTTATTTTTTTGCAAAACAATTATCCTTACTGGGAAACATTTTTAAACGGGAAAAAGAAATCACATTTTACCGCCTACAAAACTTTTATTGGTTTACCGCTGTCAAACGGCAGACAGGAGGTTGAATTCAGATATGATCCATCCCCAATCAGGAAGGCGATGGGAATTAATATTGCAATTATAGTTGCCGGACTTCTCGTTATGACAATGCCCCGCACCAGGAATAAGCGGGTCTTCCATTAAACTTTTTGGAGTATCGTTCAGTAAGAACGGTATCCAATGCAGAAATGTCAATAAAATAGCTACAGTTTGTAAAAAGATTAAAATACTTATCTTGAATACAAAACCAACTCTTCATGGCGGAAGAAATAGTGAACGAATCACATCACGCAACTTCTTTTAAACGATCGCTGGGTTTAATAGATTCAACAATGATTGTGGCCGGCTCTATGATCGGCTCCGGGATTTTTATTGTCAGTGCCGATATTACAAGACATGTGGGAAGTGCAGGATGGCTCATTGCTGTGTGGATTATCACAGGATTTATGACAATTACAGCTGCCGTGAGCTATGGAGAATTAAGTGGCATGTTTCCCAAAGCGGGGGGGCAATATATTTATTTAAAAGAAGCTTATAATCCTTTCACAGGCTTTTTATATGGCTGGAGTTTTTTTGCGGTGATACAAACAGCGACAATTGCCGCGGTTGGCGTTGCTTTTGCAAGGTATACAGCTTACCTTATCCCTTCCGTGGGCGAAGGAAATATTCTCTTTGATCTTGGGTTTATCAAAATTTCTGCGGCCCAGGTATTGGCAATTGCACTCATTTTTTTTCTTAGCTATACCAATACAAGAGGAATTAAAGAAGGAAAGATCATTCAGACCACTTTTACAACAGCTAAGCTGCTAGCTTTATTTGGATTGATTGTGTTTGGTTTTCTTCTTGTAAAAAGTAGTTTCTGGCACCAGAACTGGCATACCGGATTTCATGCGACACAGAACCTTGGCGTAAATGGAGAAGGTAATGAGTCGACTACGTGGCAATCTATTTCAGGATTTGTTTTAATCGGTGCTATTTCTGCATCGATGGTAGGTTCAATTTTCAGCAGCGATGCCTGGAATAATGTAACTTTTATTGCAGCTGAAATAAAAAACCCTAAACGCAACATCGGCCTGGCACTTTTTCTCGGAACATTTATAGTGACCGTCATTTATATTACTACAAACCTGATGTACATAAATGTATTGCCGCTCCAGGATATTGCTTTTGCACAAAATGACAGGGTGGCCGTAGTAGCTTCCAATACTTTTTTTGGAAGTGAAGGCGCTATTGTAATAGCTGTGCTGATCATGGTTTCCACTTTTGGTTGCAATAACGGATTAATTCTTGCCGGTGCAAGAGTTTATTATGCTATGGCAAAAGACGGGCTTTTTTTCAGAAAGACCGGGGAGTTAAACGAAAAAGCAGTTCCGGAATTTGCCTTATGGATACAGGCAGTGATGGCAAGCATTTTATGTTTAAGTGGTACTTATGGGAACCTTCTTACAATGATCTCGTTTGTAGTGGTCATATTTTATATACTCACCATCATTGGAATTTTTATATTAAGAAAAAAGCAACCAAATATTGAGCGTCCATATAAAGCTTTTGGCTTTCCTGTTTTACCCATAATGTATATTATTCTCGCCATTGTGTTTTGTGTTGGTCTTGTATCAGCCGCACCTAAATATTCATTGTATGGTTTGGGAATTGTGCTGCTAGGTATCCCGCTTTATTTTATTGCCATTGCCACGCGGAAAAAATAATTCACCGAATTTTGCAGCATGGAAGATTTTCAAAGTCTGTTCGATTCATTTACACAACTAAGGGTGGGTGTAATTGGTGATGTTATGCTGGATACTTATATCTGGGGAAAAGTAGAACGCATTTCCCCCGAAGCTCCGGTACCCGTTGTTTCGTTGGATAAAAAGGAATATCGTATAGGAGGTGCGGGAAATGTTGCTCTCAATTGTCATTCGCTTGGTTCCCAGGTTTTCATTTTATCAGTTATTGGAGATGATACGGAAGGATTGTTGCTTGAGGAGCTTTTTGAAGAGAATTTGATTGATACTTCTTATCTCGTTAAAAGTCCTTCACGAATTACCACTAACAAGACAAGGATTATTAGTCGCAATCAGCAAATGATGAGGCTTGATGCAGAAGTTACCACTGATCTTGATAAAAAAAATGAGGAAGCATTGTTGCAGCAGGTCCAATTGTTTATTCAAACGAATGACCCTGACGTGATTATTTTCGAAGATTACAACAAAGGAATTCTGACTGAAAAAGTTATTCAGGAGGTAATTACCGTTTGCAAAGAAGCGGGAGTGATAACTGCGGTTGATCCAAAGAGGAAAAACTTTTTTAGTTACCAGAATACAGATATTTTCAAACCTAACCTGAAAGAAGTGAAAGAAGGACTCAATCTTCTTTCGGAAGAAGTAAATATTTCATTGTTGAATAAAATCCATCTTGAATTAAAAAATATTCTTGATCACAAGATTTCTTTTATTACTCTTTCAGATAAGGGAGTTTTTTATCAGCTCGATGGAAATGCTTCTTTGATTCCTTCTCACCTTCGCAATATTGCTGATGTGTCAGGAGCCGGCGACACCGTAATTGCAGTGGCTGCACTCGTATATACGGTCACCAGGAATGTTCATCTTATGGCTGAGATTGCCAATATTGCAGGAGGACTAGTGTGTGAAGAAGTTGGTACAGTAGCGATCGACAAAAGCAAATTGCAAAGTGAGTGTGAGTTATTGCTCTCCTGATTAGTTATTTCCACTTTAAATCAGATTTACCAGTATTAAAAGAATCTCAGCTTGTATTAGTGTTCATTTAAACATCAATCGGAAAACTTGGAATTTTTTTTTTATTAAAGTCACTAAATTGGGCTCCAAATAAATTCTCTTCAGAACCATGTCAAAATTTTCGATCGTCATCCACGGAGGAGCGGGGACTATTCTTAAAGAACACATGACCCCTGACCTGGAGGCTGCTTACACAGAAGGTTTGAAAACCGGTGTGGATGCCGGTTATGCTGTATTGGAGCAGGGCGGATCAGCAGTGAATGCAGTAAAGGCAGCAATTGTTGTGCTGGAAGATAATATTCTTTTCAATGCAGGAAGAGGCTCAGTGTTTACTAAAAAAGGAGTGCAGGAAATGGATGCCGCCATTATGAATGGAGCGACACTTGAAGCGGGTGCAGTGGCAGGAGTTCGTAATGTTCGGAATCCTATTGAGCTTGCCACGGAGGTAATGGTGCACAGTAATCATGTTTTTTTAAGCGGTAAAGGTGCCAATGATTTTGCCATTAAACAGGGAGTGAAACTGGAACCGGATGAATATTTTTTCTCACAGTTCCGGTATGATCAGTGGAAATCTATTCGTGATTCAGACAATTATTCTCTTGATCATACTCATCAGAGACTGGAAGAGCTGATGCGGGATAAAAAGTTCGGAACGGTTGGCGCAGTAGCCTGCGATTATGAAGGAAACATTGCGGCGGCTACCAGTACCGGTGGAATGACCAATAAGAAATACGGCCGTATTGGGGATAGTCCAATCATTGGCATTGGCACTTATGCAAATAACAAAACCTGCGCCATCAGTTGCACGGGTCATGGCGAGCCATTCATTCGTGCGGTGGCTGCATATGATGTCAGTTGTTTAATGGAATATAAAGGGCTAAGTCTTCACGAGGCGATGAATATTGTTGTAAATGATAAACTGGCAAAATTAGATGGTGAAGGGGGAATGATCGGTGTAGATGCACAAGGTAATCATGCGATGATCTTAAACAGTGCAGGAATGTATCGTGGCTACCGATGCAGTGATGGAAATAGTGAGATTGCTATTTATAGTTGATAGATGATAATTTGGTTACCAGCTTTTGCAATTCTGCTCATCATCCCTTGTGTCACTCACTTGTACGTTCGGGAATTCTATGCAGCAATTAATTTTTCTTCATAATTCTTATCTTTCCCATAAATCATAGTTCGCTGATGAAAAAATATGCAATCATAGTTGCAGGGGGCACGGGTTCAAGAATGGGAGGCAATCTTCCCAAACAATTCATGTTGCTTAAAGAGAAGCCGGTACTATACTATTCTCTCAAAACTTTTTTGAATGCTTATGATGATCTGCAGATAATTCTTGTTTTGCCGGCAGCATTTACAGATTTAGGAGAGGAGATCATTGATGCTTATTTCAATAAAGAGAGAATTCGTATGACAACCGGCGGAGATACCCGTTTTCAATCTGTGCAAAACGGGTTGAAATTGGTGGAAGATGAATCAATCATTTTTGTACATGATGCTGTACGTTGTTTAGTGTCAGTTGAACTTGTTCAACGTTGCTATGAAATAGCTATAAAAACGGGAAGTGCTATACCGGTTATCTTATCCAAAGACAGTGTTCGTATTATCAATGAAGAAGGCAGTGGGCCTGTTGATCGTAATAAAGTTATGTTGGTACAAACACCCCAAACATTTCATAGTAAAATATTATTACCTGCCTACGATATAGATTATAAGGACAGGTTTACGGATGAGGCAACTGTTGTGGAAGCATACGGATTAAAAGTTTCGCTGACAGAAGGGGAGGAGAGAAATATTAAGATCACCAAACCGATTGATCTTTTAATTGCAGAGCGGTTGATTTCAGAATTATGAATTTAGAATGTATCCATTCATAATTCATAACTCATAATTCTAAATTAGCTTTTCGCCCATCTCAAATACCACGGCAGCCTGTTCCATCTTATTGCAGGATAAATTTCTTTAGTAGCTCCGAAACCACTATAGAATAAAGCAAGACTTTCAATGTCAGATCCTTCAAAATCAAGGATCATATCCTGGTTGGCATGTTCTTTTATAAATGCATCGATCAATGTATGAGAAGCTCCCGTATTTCTGCTATCAGGATGATTTCCCGCTAAAATATAATAAGCTCTTTTATGGGAAAAGAAGAACACACAGGAAGAAAGCAATTGGTTTTGTGAATTCATTATGCCATAAGTAATCGCTTTATTTTTTGCGGCTAAAAGTCCATAGAGTTTTTTAAACCTGTTATAATCATCATCGCTAAGCGAAACGATATCCTTCATCTGGTTTTTATTCAATTCGATTATTTCATCTATTTCAATATTTTTTTTAATAACAATTCCCTCCTGTAACGATTTCCGGATACTTCGCTGATGGTTTTCCCGGTAACCGTTGTATAGTTCGTTATAATTTTTATTCAGCCATAAAATATAATTTGTTCTTGAAATTGTAAATTGGGAAAGCAGATCTGAGCTAAAAGTATTTGCATGGTTCAGCGAGATTTCAATAAGCCTGAATTTGGTATGAATTCGAAGGATGAATTCTTTGATTATCTCTGTATTTAGGTTATTCCCGAAAATCCCAAGACTCGCTGTAAAAGGGGGCTGGTATAAATAATGAATGCCGAATTTTTTATTCCATGTTAGCGGCATGACAGCTTCATAATTTTTCAACACTAATGCGTCCCAATGCTTTGCCATATGATCAAGGTAGAATGAATAGCCATAGATCAATCCGTTCCCAGCTTCACTAATACATTTATCCCATCTTGCCTTGTCAATTTTAGAATGTGGCAGATATTGTATGTGGATTTCATTCATCAGAAAGGAAGATTCTTGTCAATTTTTTTCAAACTAAAATTCGAAATATCGATACTAAACGAAATCTTTTTGAAAAACCGGTCCTTTTTTTCAAGGATGGACTGAACGTAATTTTTATAAACATTGCTGTAGATCAGCGGAACATAAATATTGACAATATTTTTCAGAAGAGAGATTTGGAAACCTCCATCAAATAAAAAGCGATCTACCTCTGCATTTTTCTTCCATGCTTCAGCGTATGTACCAATATCAAGGAAGACTTTCATTGGAATTTTCACCGGCAGAATATTCAATGGGTTTATGGAAGATGGAATGGAAGAGGAAAAATTAGCTGCCAAAAGCCAGTCATCTGTTTCGCCAACCGGGTCAGCTAGCAGGTCAGTTCTTACTTTAAAGCCGCCATCACGCATCATGATCTGTTGGCTTGAGGAACCATCAAATTTATTACGTCCAATGAAATAGTCGCTGAAAGTATAATCCTGGTATCCATTTGCACCGGTCATACTCAGGTGATAACGTTCGGTGGCAAATTCTTTTGTAATTGTTTTTGAAGTTGTGTAAAAAAATTTACCTGCGAAAAAACGAACGTCTAATCCGCCATTTTTGGAATAATTGAAAAAGTAATTTCCGGTGAAAGCCATTCTTACGAAATCTTTTGCCTGCTCAATTTTCAATTCTCCTTTGTATGGATATAATGCCCTGGAGTTTTCAATTACTAACAGAAGCTGGTTAAGATTCCAGTTATCTTTTGTTTTGGTAATTTTTGTAACTATTGCCGGTGGATTAGTTAATGTGTCCTTAGAAAAATTTAACCCATCTTCACCAATGAAATAAGTTTTCCATTGGATGTATCTGTGTAAATGACTGCGGGGGTCTTTTTGTTTGAAAGTAAAACGAATACCGGGAACGATTTTTTGAAAACCGAGATAAGTCTTTTTTCCGCTTGAATCAGTGTATTCATTTTCTGTAAATGTTGAACCATTCAGAAACAGATCGATCCTTCTGAAAATATGATTTGGATAAAATGAATAATCCAGTTTTCCAATGCCAGCAAACCTTTTTGAGCCAAAAGTGTATAAAGGAGCAGCAAAAAATTTGAACTTATTGAGAGGTAGTTTGACATTTGTCACAAAAAGACCGGCCATAAATTTATCATAGCTATTTACGCCAACAGCAGGACTAATCGTAATAAGATTTCGGTAATGATTATTAAACAGATTTGAAAAATACCCCGGTCTTAATACGAAATCAGCTTTTGTTCCGCTGCGCTGTTGATTAGGAAGAACCCCCTTTTTATTTAGGTATGCAAATGCGGGGTCAAGATTTTTTCCTGTGCTTTCTTCCATTACTTTTTTAAAATCCCCGGGTTGAGGATGTTTGAATTCCCATTGTTCGTAATATTCTTTCATTGCTTTATCAAAAGCTTCTTTTCCAACCAGCTCTTCCAGCCAACGTAACCATTCTGAAGTTTTATAGTATACTACGAGTTCATAATTTGTCTCATTAAATTTCTCTGAAGTAGTTTCTATAGGCTGATCCAGCTTTTCTGCTGCAATTGTTTCGAAAAAAGTTCTTTCTTCTGAAGGTGCTTCTTTATAATATTTTGACAGGTAACGGTGCTCATAAAAACTGTTTACACCTTCATCCATCCATGGATGATCTCTTTCATTGGTTGCCAAAATTCCGTAAAACCAATTGTGGCCTATCTCATGTGCAATCGTAATATCAAGCTCTTTCGCTGATGGCATGGGTGAAATGATGGTGATAGTGGGATATTCCATTCCGCCTCCAAAGCTTTGCGGGCCCTGTACTACGCTGACAATATTGTAGGGGTACTCTCCAACCTGTGAAGAGTAAAACCGAACTGCCTGTTTTGTATATTTCAAACTGTTTTCCCAGGTTTCTTTTTCCTGTGGCGTATAATAAGTATATACATCAATAGTTTTTGAATCTGAAAGCTGACAAGTATCATGATCAACAACAAAACGTTTGTCAGCAAACCATGCAAAATCATGAATATTGTTTTGAGTATAGCGAAGTGTTTTGATTTCAGAAGATGAAGCCGGAAATTTTTGAATGGTTGTTTTTACAATACCACCTTTTGATTTTGTTTTTTGTTTGACTGGCTTCCAGGAAAAATTATTTCTTGTCAACAGCCATTGCTTTTCGTCTTCATTTTGCAATTCACCGCTCGCCGCTATTACATAGTTCTTAGGAGTAGTGATTCTTACATCAAAATTTCCAAATTCACTGTAATATTCACCCTGGTCAAGATAGGGCATAGGATGCCAGCCGTTTTTATCATACACAGCAGGCTTGGGATACCATTGTGTGACCTGGTAGCTTTGCCCGTCATGGCCCCCACGTGAAAAGTTGTAAGGAAGCTGCTCGTGAAACGGCGTAGATAAGACGATTTTTTGATGAGGCAGTAGTGGTAATGGAAGAATTACTTTGACAATATCAATATATAGTGGATGATCTTCTATATCACAGGTAATATTATTTACCTTAAAATCGAGCCTGTTGATATAGCCTCTTTGTTCTTTATCAGAAAAATAAAACCGTGTATCACCATTCAACAGAGTTTGATCAGTATAAGCTGTCCTGTCATTTTTATAAGCGTTGGGCCAAAGATGGAACCAGATAAATTTTAAAGTATCTGGTGAGTTATTAATATATTCAATTTTTTCAAACGCATCGAGACTGTTGTCTTTATCGTGAAGGGCAACATCAATGATATAATTAACCTGTTGCTGCCAGTAATTCGATTGGCAATGGGCAAATGTCAGTAGGCAAGTGGAAAAAAAAACAAGAGATGATCTTCTCACAGGTGGTATTTCAATCAAAAATAAATTAAAAGAAGGAAAGTTTATAGTTAAGCTGAATAGAATTCCTGGAAGTACAAAAGTGTGATACAATGGAGGCTAAATAGAAATACTGAAGTGTAGAAAAATAAATTTTATTTTCTGTTCATTTATTAACCAAAAATTTTAGGCATAATTTTTAATTAACAGTTGTGAATAAGTAACTTTAGGCGTTCAGTAATTTAATTAGTTATTTTAGAAACTATAAGAAATAATTACTACACATAGCGAAAACCGGTAGCGATCCACCCACGTTAACGGCATTATGAAAACTTAAATTAAATTGAATTGACAGACACGATCATCAACCTTGAAACCGTAAACCCTATAGAATTTTTCGGAGTTAATAATGGTAAGCTCGACATCCTCAAAAAAAAATTCCCACTGTTAAAGATCCTTTCACGAGGCACACAACTTAAGCTAAGCGGCGCTCCAGAACAAGTAGAAAATGCCAGGGAAAAAATTGATCTCATTGTGCAATACCTTGAACGTAACGGGCACATGAGTGAAAATTATTTTGAACAGATACTCGGCGGCGATGATGCTGAGACCATTGATCATTTCATTGAGCGTAATCCCAATGATATTTTAGTGTTTGGTCCTAATGGGAAAAGCGTTCGTGCAAGAACGGCTAACCAGAAAAAACTCGTGCAACAGGCGGAAAAAAATGATATTGTTTTTGCCATTGGTCCCGCAGGTACAGGTAAAACCTATACCGCTGTTGCGCTTGCGGTGAGAGCTTTGAAAAATAAGCATGTGAAAAAAATTATTCTCACCCGCCCTGCCGTGGAGGCAGGCGAAAGCCTTGGATTTTTGCCCGGCGATCTTAAAGAAAAAATTGATCCGTATCTGCGCCCGTTATATGATGCTTTGGATGATATGATCCCTGCAGACAAGCTGGGATATTACATGAGCACAAGAACTATTGAAATTGCTCCCCTGGCATACATGCGTGGCCGTACACTTGATAATGCTTTCATTATTTTGGATGAAGCGCAAAATGCAACCGATCTTCAGTTGAAAATGTTTTTAACCCGTATTGGTGCAAATGCAAAAGCGATCATTACCGGTGATATAACACAGGTTGATCTGCCGCGTAATCAGCGAAGCGGATTGCGGACTGCTGTGCGCATTTTAACCAACATTGATGGCATTGCTCATATTGAGTTGGATGAAGATGATGTCGTTCGTCACAAACTTGTTAAACAAATTTTAAGGGCGTATGAAAGAGAGAGAAAGGATGAAGAAAAAAATTTTGAACAGAAATAGCAACTCTTATTGGAGATTCAGATAGTAATCTTTTAATAACTCCTTAAATCCATTTGTATATTCTTTATTATCATCCCGGATTGAAATTTCATCAATAAGCGTTTCTGATTGCTTTGAACCTGTTATTCCTCCATAGATCATCACTCTGAAATAGCCATGACTTGTTGATTGTCTTACGAGGACAAGTTTTTTAATATGGAGATCTTGTTTTAGTAATATTTTTTTGAATTCTTCATTTCGTTTGAAAGGAAGTAAAATATAAAAATCACCTGGAGGAATCAGATTCATTTTAATAATATCGATCAATTCCTCAAGTAGCAGACCTGAATGGTGATGAGCAATATTCTTTTTTTCATTTAGTGATTTTAGTTCGTTTTCATAAAAGGGAGGATTGCTGATGATAGCATCATATTTCCGGGAAAAAGAGAAAGTTTTTACATCATCATTTATAATATTTATACTATCAACATATGGTGAAGCTGCTACATTTTCTTTGGCCTGCTCAAAGGCTTCATGATCGAGTTCAATTGCATCAATCGTTGCAGATGGGTTTTTTTGTGCAAACATAAGGCTCAATAAACCGGTACCTGTTCCGATATCAAGAACATTTTTGTTCCGATAGTTTTCGGAATTTAATTTTTCCTGTCCGACTGTGTCAGTCAGGCGGGCATTTTTAATTTCATTCGCCACCCATGCTCCAAACAAACATGCATCAGTGGTTACCCTCATCGCACTGCGATCCTGGTGAATAGTGAATTGTTTGAATTGAAAATAGGAGTTAGACATAAATGCTAAGATACAAGGTGCAAGGATTAGAAATTTCAGGCTTGAATCGTGTGCCTTCACCAACTGGCTCTTGCACTTGCAGTCACCGACAGATCAGTAAAATTCTTTTCTTGAAATTTATAATACGCCGTAATGGCGATCATTGCTGCATTGTCGGTACAATATTGAAAAGCGGGTGTAAAAGTATTCCAACGATTTTTTTCTCCGAGTTCCCCGAATGCTTCACGAAGGCCACTGTTAGCAGATACACCGCCGGCAATGCAGATATCTTTCAATCCTGTTTGAATAGCCGCTTTTTTTAGTTTATTCAATAAAATACTTATGATCCTTTCCTGGATAGTTGCACATAAGTCGTTCAGATTTTCATCAATGAATTTTTTTTGTTCCTCCGGCGATGCAATATTTTCTTTTTTATAAACATGGCTTCTCCCCGCATTTTGCAAAAAATACAGAATAGAAGTTTTTAGCCCGCTAAAACTAAAATTCAAACCTGGTATTTGAGGTTCGGGAAAATGAAATCTTTTTGCATCTCCCAGTTTTGCATATTTATCAATTAAAGGTCCGCCAGGATAGGGAAGCCCCAGCAATTTTGCGGATTTATCAAACGCTTCTCCTGCGGCATCATCGATCGTTTCACCGATCACTGTCATCTTCGTTGGTGATTCACATAAAACAATTTGTGTGTGGCCGCCACTCACTGTTAAACATAAAAAAGGAAAATCAGGTTTTGGATCATCTATTAAGTTAGCCATCACATGTGCCTGCATATGATGTACAGCGATCAACGGCTTATCCAGTGCAAGAGCTAATGATTTTGCAAATTGACTTCCTACCAATAATGATCCGATCAGCCCGGGTGATTGGGTAAATGCAAAAGCGTCCATTTCTTCCAGTTTGCAATTGGCAGTTTGCAAAGCTGATTCAACAACGGGCACAATATTTTGCATATGCGCCCTGCTTGCCAGTTCAGGTACGACGCCTCCGAATTTTTCATGAATTGTTTGACTGGCTGTAATGTTTGATAAAATTTTTCCATCCCGACAAACCGAGGCTGATGTTTCATCACATGAAGATTCTATGGCGAGAATTGTGATTCCCCCTGCCCCCCTAAAGAGAGAACTTAGACTATTACCGCTATTTTGGTTTTGAACCATTATTAAAAAGTGTGATGCAAATTTAAACAGTCTGATTTTTCTTATAATAGAAAACCAAAAGGATCCAGACTGATTGATTTAAGTTACCCCATTAGGGGACAGGGGGTTTTATTTGCCTCTTATCGCTGCAACAGGATCCATTCTTGCGGCCTGTGATGCGGGAATGATTCCGGCAAGCACACCTACGATGACGCAAATGGAAATGGCTGTAAAAAGGTTGCTGCTGGATATAAATACAGGAAAATGTAGAGCGCTAGACAAAATTTTTGTAAGCAAAAACACAAGAAGTAATCCCATCAATCCACCTACAATACAAAGAAAGGCAGATTCCAACAAGAACTCGGAAAGAATGACTCTTTTCTTGGCGCCTACTGCTTTTTTCAACCCGATCTGGCTCGTGCGTTCCCGCACACTTACAAACATGATGTTTGCAACACCAAACATTCCTACCAACAGTGAAATACCAGCAATGATCCAACCGCCGGTATTTAAGGGACCAAAAATATTGCTCACTGCTTCACTAAAATCATTTATGTCATTTAAAGCAAAGTCATCATCCTGCGTCGGGCTTAATCGGTGAATGGCCCTCATCGCCCCCTTTAAATCATCTTTTAATGCCACGCTCCGCAAATTATCCTTACCCTGCACCAGGATCACCGGGCTTGAGTTGCGGGCAAACATAATATTCCGGGCAAACTTGTAAGGCATGATCGCACTCTCATCAAAGCGCCATCCGCCAATCATGGACTGTCCCTGTTTTTTAATCACACCAATTACTTCCAATTTCTTTCCTCTGACTTGCATCAATTTACCGACAGCTATTTCCGGCGAAATGAATAATTTTTCCGCTACTTCGTTTCCAATGATCATTACAGGATTCCCATGTTCAAATTCTGAAGTGGTAATATTTCGGCCGTATCCTATTTCAACCGGTTGAATATCCTGAAACTCTTCGCTAATACCATATAAGTTCACATTTGAAAGAATATTGTCCTCGTAACTAACATTGTCGTTGGCGTTGATATTAAAAGCAACAAATTTTGCACTTCCTGTTCTTTCTTTTATTTCTTTTACTTCCTCAAATTTCGGTTCGGGGCGTTTTACATATCGCCACCATGGATAATCAGGACCGCCCCCGGCTGTATAATCCCATTTATCAATGTAAATTGTATTTGTACCAAGATCTTTTATTTCATTTTGAATATTATGCTCAAGGCTATTTACAGTTGCCAGCACACCAATAATGCAAAAAATGCCAATAGTAATGCCGAATAAGGAAAGAAAAGTACGGAGCTTATTTTTCCAAAGCTCCTGCATGGCCATTCTAAAACCACTTGCTATAATTTCAAAACTGCGGCGCATGGTGCAAATTTACGCTATGTGGCTTGAGAACTAAAAGATTTTTATGACAGAAGGCTGGCGGTCTTTCGAATATTCTGTTAAAGGTAAAAGAGGGTAGAAAACCCGGTTAAGTTGCTCTTAAACTTCTTCCGCCAATTACTAATGCTTACCTTTGCAAACTTTAAAAAGCCGTAAGGACAGAGAAAAATCTTTGAATTTTCAAACCCGTAAGACGACCGAATCAAAAAATGAAATACCAGGAGGAAATACAGCGACGCAGAACCTTTGCCATTATCTCGCATCCGGATGCCGGGAAAACTACCCTGACGGAGAAATTGCTGCTTTTCGGCGGCGCCATCCAAACTGCAGGAGCAGTAAAGAGTAACAAGATAAAAAAGTTTGCCACCAGCGATTTTATGGAAATTGAAAGGCAACGCGGAATTTCTGTAGCCACCTCCGTAATGACTTTTGAGTACAAAGGAACCCTCATCAATCTTCTTGATACGCCCGGCCATAAAGATTTTGCTGAAGACACCTATCGCACCTTAACGGCTGTGGATAGTGTAATACTTGTGATTGACAGTGTGAACGGCGTTGAGGAACAAACCCGGCGTTTAGTTGAGGTGTGCAGAATGCGTGATACTCCGGTGATAGTCTTCATTAATAAATTGGATCGTGACGGGAAAAACCGTTTTGATCTGTTGGAAGAAATTGAAAAGGAATTGAAGATAGCCTTACACCCAATGACATGGCCCATAAACAGTGGTAAAGAATTCAAAGGTGTGTATGATCTTTTTGATAAAGACCTGCTGCTTTTTTCGCCAAACACAAAAGCCGCTGATGAAGATGCGATGCAAATAACTGATCTTTCGGTGCCCTTGCTTGATCAAAAGATAGGGGAAAAGGATGCCGCCGTTCTTCGTGAAGATATTGAGTTGGTAGAAGGTGTGCATGGCGCATTGAATGTAAGTGACTATCTCGCAGGAAAGGTAGCGCCGCTTTTTTTCGGAAGTGCAATCAACAATTTTGGCGTAAAGGAATTATTGGAAACTTTTATCCGTATTGCTCCGCCGCCGCAATGTCGCCCCACTTCGCAAAGAGAAATTTGCCCCGGCGAAGAAAAGCTAAGCGGTTTTGTTTTTAAGATCCATGCCAATCTTGATCCCAAGCATCGGGACAGGATTGCTTTCATAAGGGTGTGCAGCGGCAAGTTTGAGCGAAACAAATATTATCATCACGTTCGTTTGGATAAGGATATACGTTTTAGCAATCCTTACAGCTTTATGGCAAGACAAAAAGATATTATTTCAGAAGCATACCCGGGAGATGTGGTCGGATTATTTGATACCGGCAATTTTAAGATTGGTGATACATTAACCGAGGGTGAAGATTTTTATTTTACAGGTATCCCTTCTTTCTCTCCTGAAATATTTAAAGAGGTAGTAAATAAGGATCCGATGAAAACAAAGCAGCTTGAAAAGGGCTTGCTCCAATTGACTGACGAAGGAGTAGCTCAATTATTTACTCAGTTTGGTGGCAATAAAAAGATTATTGGTTGTGTGGGTGAATTACAGTTTGAAGTAATTCAATATCGTTTGCTGCATGAATATGGAGCCTCTGTTCAATTTAATACTTTACCATTTTATAAGGCCTGCTGGATCACTAGCGTTGATCCGCAAAAATTGCAGGAATTTACCAGGTTCAAACCAGCCAATATTGCTGAAGATAAAGATGGTCATTTGGTTTACCTGGCACAAAGCGAATGGTTCTTAAATACTGAACGTACCAATAACCCCGCCATAGAGTTTCATTTTACAAGCGAGATACATAAAGAAGCTGTATAGAAGTTTTGCTAACTGTTACGGCGATTAAAGTTTTGGAGAACTCCCAGTGTAATTGTGAGGCGAGATTTTTTTTAGTTCTTTCTTTACTGCTTCTCTGATGTTTAGCCTATCTATAAATTGATGAATTGATTTTTTATCGATTTGATTATTCCCTCTTGTCAATTGCTTTAATGCTTCATATGGTTCGGGATAGTTTTCTCTTCTTAAAATAGTTTGAATGGCCTCCGAGACTACGGCCCAGTTATTATCAAGATCAGCATAAATTTTTGAATCGTTTACTATAAGACTACTCAACCCTTTTTCAATTGATTTAAACGCTATCAGAGTATGCGCAAAAGGTACCCCAATATTGCGGAGCACCGTTGAATCAGTCAGGTCCCTTTGTAAACGTGACACGGGTAATTTAGAAGCCATGTGCCCGAATATTGCATTGGCTATTCCCAGGTTACCCTCTGCATTTTCGAAATCTATGGGGTTTACTTTATGAGGCATTGCAGAAGAACCTACCTCATCTTTTTTTATTTTTTGCCTGAAATACTCCATGGAAATATAAACCCAGGCATCACGGCAGAAGTCAATAAGTATATTATTGATGCGTTTTATACAATCAAAATGAGAGGCCAGGTTATCATAGTGCTCTATTTGAGTGGTATATTGAACTCTTGTTAAGCCAAGCCTTTTTTCGACAAAGTCATTAGCTATTTTTATCCAATCAATTTTTGGAAACGCGGCATAATGGGCATTAAAATTTCCGGTTGCGCCTCCAAACTTGGCAGTGAAAGGAATATTAATCAATTGCTCGATCTGGTTTTCGATTCGCTCAACAAATACCATTATTTCCTTTCCCAGTTTCGTAGGGCTTGCAGGTTGACCATGAGTATGTGCAAGCATGGGAATGTCTTTCCATTCTTTTGCCATCAATTTTAATTCTGTATTCAAATTGAGCAATGCAGGCAGATATTCATATTCAACAGCATGTTTCCAAAATAAAGGGATTGCAGTATTATTTATATCCTGGGATGTAAGACCAAAATGTATCCATTCCTTTCTTTCCGAAGAGCCCGTTTTCTTTAACTCATTTTTTAGAAAATATTCGACAGCTTTTACATCATGATTTGTTTTGTATTCAATCTGCTTGATCTCCTGTGCATCTTCAAGACCAAAATCATCTTTTAATTTTTTTAATTGTTTTATTGTTTTATTTGAAAGGTTGAAAAATTTCTTCTCCGCCAAAAAAAGAAAATATTCGATCTCAACCAATACCCGATATTTTATCAGACCGTATTCAGAGAAATATTCATCGAGTTGCTGCACATGTTTGCGATAACGGCCATCGATAGGGGAGATGGCAGTAAGCGGAGTTAATTCCATGATCTAATTTTAAAGAAGTGCGTTAGTCCATTACCTTTGCTGCCGCAAAATTAACTTAATTGAAGAAGATAAAAGTTGGTATTGTTAGCTATCTGAATACCCGGCCTTTGGTTTATGGATTGAAATTACCGCCAATTGCAAATGAAATTGAACTGATAGAAGAAACTCCTGCCAGGTTAGCAGAATTGCTGGTAAGTAAACAGATTGATATTGGACTTATTCCGGTTGCCGTAATACCACAGATGAAAGAGTATTTTATTTCAGGTAATTATTGTATCGGTACTGAAACAGAAGTTGCTTCAGTTTGCCTTTTTAGTGAAATGCCATTGAATGAGATAACAAGAGTCTATTTAGATTATCAAAGTCGTACCTCAGTGGCTTTATTAAAATGGTTAATGAAAGAATCCTGGAGCATTCATCCTGAGATTGTACAATCGTATGATGATAGCTATCGAAAAGAAATTAAAGGATCAACGGCAGGATTGGTAATTGGTGACAGGGCTTTTGAGCAACGAAAGATCTCTACTTTTATTTATGATCTTGCATCTGAATGGAGATCAATTACAGGGTTGCCATTTGTTTTTGCTGCCTGGATCAGTAATAGAAAGTTGCCGGAATCATTTGTTCAAAGTTTTAATGAAGCCAATGCAAAAGGTTTAGATCATCTTGATGAGATAGTTTCGGATCAGCAATTTGATTTGTTTGATCTTAAAAAATATTATACTCTTCATTTAAGCTACAGGTTAGATGAAAGGAAAAGAAAAGGGATGGAATTGTTTTTACAAACCATAAGGGAAAATAAATTTTATTGATTCACCTTTAATATTTAAGTGTTTTAATAAATGAAAAAGATCATAAGGTTTTTTTTAAATCAATTCGGATATGATATTATTAAAACTGATGACCGGTACATGTCGAAAAGCCGCAAAGAGAAAACTGTGCAGGTGGGAAAATTCAGCATTAGTATGCCTGCTAATAATGTACAGCTAATTCATTATAAGATCTATCCTGATTTAAATAGTCAGTTAAGCAGATTGGCTTTGATTATAGCAAAAAAATATCCGGATATGACTGTTGTAGATGTGGGTGCTAATGTGGGCGATACCATCGCTGTTCTTAAATCAGCTATTGATTTGCCGGTTATTGGTATTGAAGGCGACAATCTTTCTTATCGATTTCTTGAAAAGAATTGTAAACAGTTTACGAATGTTACGACCATTAAAACATTTCTTGGTGAAAAGAAACAGGATATAAAAGCAGAACTTAAAAAAGCCGGGTGGAATACAACAATTATTCCTGCAGGCAGGGGGGAGATGATCTCATTCCAAACATTAGATGAAGTACTGCAAGGGGAGAAATTTCAAACAGCTAAAATCAAGTTGTTAAAAACAGATGTAGAAGGTTTTGATACTATTGTTTTGAGGGGCGCCTATGATACAATCGAAAAGTATAAACCTGTTTTATTTTTTGAATACAATAGAGACCGAATGAAAGATATTGATGAAGATGGATTGTCAACTCTTCTTTCCTTTGAAAATTATGGGTACAATAAAATATTTTTTTTCGATCATATTGGGAGACTATTAATGGTTACATCTATAAAAAATAAGACAGAGATCAATTATTTGCATGAATACGCAATTGGTAAAAACAACCTATTGGGTTATTATGATATTTGTGTCTTTCACCAACAGGACGATGATATCGGGGATGAATTTCAAAAGATAGAAAGGAAATATTCCCGGGAACATTCATAAGATAACCTTTCTTGGATGACCATTTTTTGAATATAAAAAGTAGCGGGGAGGTTCATAAAAATTATCAGAAGTAAATGGTCCTTCAAAATGTTTGTCGGCTAAATCTTCTCTAACGAAGAAAGCATTGACCCCGGCAAAAGAACAGGCAACCAGTTTATATCCTTTTTCTTCTGCAAGTTTACAATACGATTCAAGGCTTGCTCCAAAATTACTCGTCTTATCCCAAAGAGTTCTTGGCTCATATTTTACTATAAAATCGGTTCCTGGTCTGAATATAGAATTGTATTCTATGAGAACTACTCTTGGCTTATAATTTATAATTGCCTTCCACACATGATAATCATTTCTGTCTATATCTATTGATAATAAGTCAAATTCGCCTGGTATTGACGCTTGTTTAAATAGGGGTTCAATATTTTCTGCAGTAATGAAATTTTGAATAATTTTTAATTTTCCATCTTTGATAAGATTGGAAAATGATTGCTCTATAGAGAACTTATTTTCTTTGCTTCCGTCTATCCAAAGTCCATTCCATCCCTGGTAAAGCAAGTAAGTACTGTTGGTTTCATTGCCATCCTCTACGCCAAATTCAACAAAATATTTGTTTGTAAACCCTATACGGTTAAATATTTCAGCTATGATACCGTCTTCACCAAATTGCGAAAATGCCTGGAATTCGTATTTATTCAGATATTTTGATGACAGGTATTTTGAATTGTTGTACAGATTTTCATTGAGATAATTTTCAATTTCAATTTGTGATAAATTTTGAATTCTATTATCAATTTTTTCCAGGGATAATATTTTTTTTAATTTATCAAAAAAGTTATTCAGCATACTATGGTTTAAATTAGTTGACTAAGGAAACCAATTAAACTGTTTTATGAATTATTTAATTGGATCACTATTTTTTCAAACTGGGGCTGATAACAAAAATCATATCCGTATTCGCCTTCAGGTATTACATTGGGGCATTCAAAACAAACTTCCAAAGCTCTTTTGACTTTTAACGCCTCTGCTATTGAATAAGGAAATGATTGATTACCTATAAAGAATTTACAACCGGCAATGATCTGGGAAAATTCAAGAAAATCATTTACAGGATGATATTTTAAATGCGGTATTGCTTTTTGCATGTCATTAAATTCATCCGTTAAACCCAGAAAGGTGATATGAGGATAAGCTTTCAGAAAATTGTAGCTAATACCCGGCGCCCTGTACCGAAAACTTCTTGAAATAATAATTTCATCTTTAAAAGAAATATCGGGTTTTACAAAAAGCCATGGCTTGGTCAGATCTGAAGTAATACCATAAGTAAGAAAATACCATCGGCAAATATGTCCCATATTATAATCAAAGGGGAATTTTCGAAACTCGTCAAGATCGTAATCTATTTTTTGATGAGCATAAATATCACAAACTTTAAAACCAGGTTGAGAAAGAAGCAGGGGTGCCAGCCACTGCACACTTTTTTCAGTGAGGATTTTATTCTGGTTATAATGCTTCATATTTTTTTTATACAATGATTTTTGATTAATGAGTAAATGCATATGAATTTCTTTCCCTGCGGCTAAAATATTCATGGCGGGAATAGCATAAATAATATCACCAATTAACCCGCTGTGCCTGAAATGAACAGCATTGTTAGCTGTTGGCGGGAAAAGATCAGGCTGTTTGATCTTTAGCAGTGCATTTGTGAATAATTTATTCTTCGCTTTACTTTTACCTATTGCAATATAAAGTCGTTGAAAAATATTCAAGCCATTCATAAATCTGTTTATCAGGAATCGTTTTCAAAAATAGCGGTTTTTGGCTACAGTCATTCTACCCATACAGCAATGATTCTTCTGAAAATTGTGTATTAGAAATTTGTTACTTTGCCCTCGTTCTATAATGGCCCGATAATATTTACTGTATGCTGAAGAAAATTGACCGGCTGTTCTATTATTTTTTTAAATATCCTTTTTATAAATTATTGTTTGCAAAAATGGGTTCACGATCGCGGCTCATAAAGACTACTGTAGATGGACATAAAAGGATTTCTATTGGTTCAAAAGTGTATATTAATAGTCAAACATGGCTGGCTTGTATGCCCGTGGCAGGAAATAATAATTGCACTCTTTCGATAGGGGACGGAACTTATGTGGGGAGGTTTTGTCATTTTTATGCTACCTCAAAAATTGAAATTGGAAAAAAAGTATTGATCGCTGATAAAGTTTACCTCGCCGATAACCAACATGGATTTGCCAATATCAAGATCCCGATTATTGATCAGCCTGTTGAGCAAACAGCTGAGGTGATTATCGGTGACGGAGCCTGGCTGGGTGAAAGCGTATGTGTTATTGGGGCCCGTATCGGACGGCAGACAGTCATTGGTGCCAATTCTGTCGTTACTAAAGACATACCTGATTATTGCGTAGCAATTGGTGCACCTGCCAAAATAGTCAGGCGCTATTCTTTTGAGAAAAATGAATGGATCAAAACAAATGAGGCGGGTGAGTTTTTAATTTAATGCAAATGAAAAAGGTTTTAATAAGCGGTGGCGCTGGTTTTATTGGATCTAATCTTGCTTTGCACCTGCAGCAAAGAGGGTTTGAAATTACTATTCTGGATAATTTATCAAAACAAATTCATGGTGAGGACCCAGAGCAGACATCTCCACTATATAATTCCATAAAAGATAAAATGCGTTTTATTAAAGGAGCTGTTACCTCAGAGAATGACTGGAAAAATGCGATAGCCGGAAATGAAATAATCGTTCACCTTGCTGCAGAAACGGGCACAGGCCAATCCATGTATCAGATCAACCGCTATACAGATACTAATGTTGGAGGAACAGCAATAATGCTGGATATTTTGACAAATAACAAAACAAACGTCAGGAAAGTTGTCGTGGCATCCTCCAGGGCAGTATATGGCGAAGGAAAATATTTATCACCTGAGTTGGGTGCAGTTTATCCTTCACATCGCAAAGCGGAAGACATGAATAAAGGAATTTTTGAAGTAACTTATCCCGGTACAATTCAACCTTTGCAATTAGTCCCCACAGATGAGGAATCGATGATACACCCTTCATCTGTTTATGGAATCACCAAGCACACCCAGGAGCAAATGGTTATGGTGGTGTGCAATTCAATTGGAATTGCTCCTGTCATACTCCGCTATCAGAACGTATATGGACCGGGTCAATCTCTGAGTAATCCTTATACCGGGATCCTTTCTATTTTTTCAGCTTTGATAAAAAATCATAAGCCTATTAATATATTCGAAGATGGTAAGGAGAGCCGTGATTTTATTTATATAGATGATGTAGTAAAAGCAACAGTATTAAGTATTGAAAAGAATGAAGCAAAAAACCAAATATTTAATGTAGGAACAGGTGTACCCGTATCTGTAATGGAAGTGGCCCGTTTATTAATGGATAACTACGGCATTGAAGTTCCTTTGCAGGTAACAGGTAATTATCGTTTAGGAGATATTCGTCATAATTATGCCAACATTAGTAAAATTGGAAATTTACTCGAATTTATTCCTGCTGTAAATATTAAGGAAGGAATAAAAAAATTTACTGCTTGGGTCAACAGCCAAAATATTAGTGAAAGCCGGTATATTGAATCTATTGCAGAAATGAAAGAGAAAGGCTTAATGAAATAATTGATATGACAAAAATCGGTTTGGTAACTGTTTTGTATAAAAGCGATGAAGTGTTGGAAGGTTTTTTTAAGAGCATTTCCAAACAAACACACAAAAATTATATACTTTACCTCGTTGACAACTCTGTGAATGATATTACCGATGGTTTAATTCAAAAGTTGACACAAAATTTTCCGGTTACACGGTATTACCATATAAAAAATTCGGAAAATGTTGGAGTAGCTGCCGGCAATAACACAGGAACGAAGCAGGCATTGACAGATAAATGTGACTATATTCTGATATTAAATAATGATATCGAAATAGAACAGGATTATGTTTTTAGTAAGATGATTTCTTTATGCGAAGAAAAGGGAGAAGCTATGGTAGTACCCAAGATCTATTACTACGACACCCGGAGACTTTGGATGGCTGGCGGATATATGGACAAATGGCGGGCACTCGGTGTGCATTATGGATACAATAAGAAAGACATGCCAAAATATAATATAGGTAAGCATATTAGCTATGCCCCAACCTGCTTTATGCTAATTGCAAAAAAGGTTTTTGAAACGACAGGCTATGTTGATGAAAAATATTTTGCTTATTATGATGATGTGGACTTCGTTCTTCGGGCAGCTAAAAACGGTTTTTATATTTATTACGAGCCTTCAATTTATATTCTGCACAAGGTTTCTTCATCTGTCGGAACGGCTTCACCATTTTATGTATATTATTCAAACAGGAATAAAATTTATTTTATAAAAAAGAATTTCCGTGGTATAAGGAAATACTTTGCTCTTTATTACACTCTCCTTTCACGAATCGTTTTTTACATTCGCTACGATTCTGTCAAACGGAAGAAATTGATAGCTGGATTAAAAGATGGATTTAAGCTTAATTAGGAAAATTGCGATCATTGTGTTACTTTCTTCACAATACTCCCCCAATAATAATACTCATAATAAGACGATGGAGTAATCTCATTATTATTCGCATTTTCAATTATAGCTTTAGCAAAAGCATTCCAATCATTGTCTGATAATATAATCAACTTATTACCACAAATATTCGGGTGAATTCCGGTAGCGCCTGTTTCAGTGGTTATAACCGTTGTACCAAAAGCGATCGCTTCCACCATTTTTGTTTTAATGCCTCCGCCACTCTGGACAGGATTTAGAAAAAGATCGGCTCCTTTGAAATACATTTCAATATCTTCCACAAAACCGGCATAAATTATATTCTTGTCAGCATACTCTTTTAACTCGTTTAATTCTGCCGGGAGCCTTTTGCCGCAAATGAGAATTTTATATATAAAAGAAGAATGCTCAAGTAATAATGGATTTATTTTATCCAGAATAACTAAAAGCGCATCCAGGTTGGGTTTATAATCGAGTAAACCATTGAAGAGAAGAATTTTTTCATCATCAGCAATTGTGTGCTTTGATTTTACTATTTGCCTGCATTTTTCTTTATCATCCGGATATCTGCTGATCTCAATTCCAAATGCCACTTCCACACATTTCTCTTTTTTTATTTTCCAGTTTTCAATGGCAAACTTCTTATCATCCGGGGATACAAAAAGAATCTCGTCAGCTTTTTTGAAAAACCATTTCTCATACATTTTCAGGATCCACCACCACCATTTGCCTGTTGATTGGAAACGCTGGTATTCTATGTTATGGATATGAAGTACAGTTTTTATACCTGTTCGCTTTTTTATAATACCGGCCAGCCATGCATAGTAAGGATGTTCCCAAATAATGAGATCAAATTTTTCTTTTTTGATCAAAGAAGTAAGTCTTGATACGAGGCTTATATCAGCGTATCTTGAAAATGACTTTTTTTTAAGCCATGCTAAGTGCCTATAAGTTTTTATTAAGGAAGCATTATTCTCAGCAACTCCAACAACAGTAAGATCAGTTATTTTACCAAGGTAATCAAGAAACTGAGCAATGGATTTTTGTCCTCCTGAAAAATAGGGCAGATACTGGTATGAAGCTATTACGAGAATTTTCTTCAAATTGTATTATGATTGATAAAAGATGACAAACTATATTTATGAACTCATAATATTTCTCTATCTGCAGGTGATCAACTGTTGTTAAGCTGTGTTATTAGCTTCTGATCTGCTTCTCCATGCCATAAATAACCCTCCCAGGAATAAAATAAGAATCAGGTATGAAGCTATGTAAGCGATCTTGATTCCTCTTTTATAAGATGCAGGTTCAAAAATAAATTTTATGTTGTGCTGCCCCGGGGGTATTGATAAACCCCGAAGAACATAATCAGCTTTGCAATAATCCACTTTCTTTCCATCTATATAGGCATTCCATCCGAAAGGATAGTAAACTTCACTGAACACAGCAAACTGTGGCTTTGTGCTGCTGAAGGAGTATTGCATGGTGTCATTATCAAACTTAGCGAGTTTAATAGTCGCTGTTGAATCCCATTGTGGTTGGGTTATTGCATTACTGAATGTTTTTTGAACGATCGCAGTATCCCTGAGATGTGTTTCTCCGATATCCTGTATTTCTTCTACAGGGCCATTCACCATTTTTACGTCTTTTATAAGCCAGCATGGTCCATAAGCATAGGGATTGGGTTCCAATTGCTGCTGATTAGTTTTGGGATCTGTGAAAATAACATACTTCACATTCAGCATATTCAATATACTCTGATTGGGTATACCAAATAAATATTTGTCAATCAGATCCTGGTAAATACGAAGTTTGGCCGGATGATACCCGCCAATGGATTTGTGGAAATAAGAAGTCCTGGACTCCTGTGTCCAATCGGGTGACTCATTGAAAACCCTGAAGTCCGCATTCTTATCCTGTGAAATTTGCTGATCAATAGTCGAGGGTGTAAAATTTTGAGAAACTAGTTCGTCGGGCGAAACAAAATTATCATCGTTCAGATATTCCTTATCTATAGCTATTAAATCGATCGTACTGATTATACTTAAAGAAACAATAACCAGCATTGGTTTAATTATATTTCTTACATACAGATACAAAAAACCAATAACTATTGACGCAAATGCAAAGGTTCTCAGCAACTGTCCTCCAAACATACTCCTGCGATCTGCCTTCATTCCTGAAATAATAACCCGGGCAATTTCATTATCACCTGTTTTTGGATCTGTGTAAGCTTGCAGAATGCGTTGATCAATCGCAGAGCTATAATCCATCATCAGGTACATAAGAATCAGTACTGCAAATAATCCTCCGATGGCATATAATATTTTTTTGAAATCGGCTTTTAATAGTTCCCTGCTTTTTTCTCTATATAGAATATACTGAAGTCCCAATACTGCCATAATAGGAACAGTAAATTCTGCGATCACCAATGTCATCGATGGTGCTCTGAATTTATTATACAATGGAAGATGAGTAAAAAGGAACGTATTAAATCCCGGCAAATATCTTCCCCACGACATTAGTATTGCTATTACTGTTATTACAAGCAACCCCCATCGCAATGGATGTTTTACAATTACAAACCCGATTAATGACAACAAACAAACTATGACTCCCAAATAGGGAGGGCCTGAAGTAGTTTCACTTGGATCAGACATACCACCCCAATACTTAGGCAGGTTGGTGGCAACCTGCACAGCAGAATTATCCGGGATTCCTTTATCAGTTAATTTTTCAACAACATGCGAGTTTTCATCCAAAAGCTTACTACTGCTACCACCGAATGCTTCAGGCATTAATATAACTGCGGCTTCAGGTTTTGAAAGACTCCATCTCAGCGCATAAGAGGTATCGAGCCCGGTTGTTTTTTCCTGCTTCACCGTGTTGCCTTCAACAGAAATGGTTTTTCCCCCCCGCATAGTGGCTTTTGTATATTCATAGGAGGTTAGAAGAGTAACGGCACATCCGGCTATTCCAACTATAGCGGCACCTATAGTAATGGCACCGGCAATAACAATATGTTTCCATTCTTTTTTTCTTACCCAGTAAATCAAATAGGCAATAGTGACCGCAGCAGCAACAAGTAAAAAATAATAATTGATCTGCGGATGATTGACAGCAATTTCCAAATATGCGCCAAGTGATGTGAGAGATAAACCAAGCCAGTATTTTTTCTTGAACGTAAAAATCATTCCGGACAAGAGCAAAGGCATAAAATCAATTGCAAACATTTTTGATTCATGACCTACCCCAATGATAACCGCATTATAAGTTGAAAAAGCATAAGAAAGAGCTCCGAATATTCCGATAAAAGGATTTAATCGCAATGCAATACAGAGAATATAAAAACAAATACAGGCCAAAAAGAAAAAATTCATTGGCCTGGGTAACCACAAGCTCAAAATTTTTGTGAAATCAGGAAGAATACTTTTTCCGTCCATCGCCACCTGGTAGTTGGGCATGCCACTGAATAAATTCGGGTTCCATAAAGGGAAATGAACATGCTGTGCTTTGTATTCAAAAGCGTTTTCTGCCATCCCTTTCCATCCATTTACATCATGTTGATTGAGGACATTTCCTTCTAAAGCTGGCTTACAAAAAATGGCGGTTACAACTAAAAAAACGACAATGGCAATGATATGAGGAAGTAATTTTTTAAACAATCCGCTATTCATAAAATGTTGAATAAGTTAAGCAGCAAAATAATGCTATTTTACGGGGAAATACACAGAGCTGGTAGAATTTTTGTGATACCGTCAACAATACTACTATTCTGCTTTGGTTGCGTCGCACCCTTGTATATTTATTTTTCTATTCAACATGCGATTTTCTTCAAATTATTTCTGTTAACTAACTTCGAACTTTAAACTCTGACTCCAGATTCATTATGCGCTGGCTTTTAACATTATCACGCCTGGCTTTCATTTGTAATCTTTTTTTTCTGTTTGCCTTTTCATTGAGGCTTACTGATTGGATCAAAAACGAACAGGTCACTTCCACCATTCTAATAATTGGATATGTGTTCGGGTTCTTGCTGAATCCTGCAACAAATATCTGTTACTTTTTTTTGGCACTCGTTGCCAGGAAAAAATTATTGACAATACCTGCATGGCTTATTGTTGCCAATGTTTTATTTTTAGTGATTGATGCGTTTTATATTCTTTACATCAACACCCTTTCATGATACATAATATTCTTAAAGATAAACCCACCAAACTTTTTTTGGGCTTTACTGCTTTTTTTTGCTGCAATGCATTAATAGCGGAAGCTATTGGCACAAAAATTTTTTCGTTAGAAAAACTGTTTGGTTTTAATCCCTCGCATTTTACTCTTTTTGGACAAAGTGGTTTATCCATTAGCCTTACCTGCGGCGTTCTTCTCTGGCCTCTTGAATTTGTGATGACAGATATTGTAAATGAATATTACGGGCCTAAAGCCGTGAGGAGAATTTCAATTACAGCTGTAATAATGATCTCTTATGCTTTCCTCATGTATTACGCGGCGATTAGTGTTCCGCCTGCAGATTTCTGGATCACCAGCCAGGCACAGCAAAGTAATATCGCCAATATGCAAAATGCTTTTGGAGCCATTTTTGGCCAGGGAATGAAAATTATTATTGGCAGTCTAGTTGCTTTTTTAGTAAGCCAGTTGGTGGATGTGTATGTTTTTCATAAAATAAAAAAAGTGACGGGTGAAAAAAAGATTTGGCTGAGATCAACGGGTTCTACACTTGTATCGCAGATCGTAGACAGTTATATTGTTTTATTTATTGCTTTTTCAGGAACATTTACCTGGCAGCAAATTTTAGCAATAGGTGTAGTAAATTATATTTATAAAGCTACCATGGCCATCATACTTACTCCCGTTATTTATTTTGCCGAACACAGGATCGAAAAATATGTAGGTCATGCCACAGCCATTAAAATGAAAAAGGCTGCGATGGGTGAGGAGCAGGATGCCTTTATGAATATTCCGACGGCGGGGTGAGAAAATGCTCAATGTTCAACTAACACTATTCAATATAAAATGCAAAAATGAAAGATTGAAAATTTTTCTAAGATTTTTCTTTTACCAGGGATGCAATGATCTTGTCAATAGGTAATGTGACGCTATCCTCTGAAAAATCTTCCCAATCGATAAAGCGAAAGGTTTCTGTCATTTTTGTTTTATTATAGACTTCCATTTGTCGTTCGTCAAAATCAAATTCTTTTGTGCGCAATGGGGCCTTAATTTCTTCTAATGCTTTTATAAAATAATAAATGGAAATGATTTGATGAGCAGGATTGAAAGCGGAGACCTGGTAAAAATCAGTTGTGTAAAGATGCTCACCAATTTCCACTTCAAGATCCATTTCTTCTTTAAATTCTCTTTTCAGGCAGTCCCTGGTTCCCTCACCGATTTCGAGCCCGCCACCAGGAAATTTTGTGTAATAATTCCCGCGTATATACTCATCACTTACCAGCACTTGTTTTTTCTCATTAATTAATATGCCGTATACACGGATATTAAAACTTCCCGGGGAATGAGTTTGATTTTCCATTTAAATTTTTCAGCGCTAAAATAGGATTTTACTTTTTGAAACGATGATATGCTCAATAGAATTATGGAGGTACAAGAGAGTGACACAACGAAAGCAGAGTAGAATAGTAAATGCCTGCTAAATAAATTTTATCAGAGTTCTATTGAGCCTTCAAAAACTTTTTCTGCCGGCCCGCTTAGCCAGATGTTGTTGTAGTGATTATCATCTATGCGATCAAATTCCACTGTTAATGAACCACCCAGTGTTTTCACTTCCACATCATTAAAACCATTTTCATTATGATAACAAACAAGGGCTGCTGCCGTAACTCCTGTACCGCACGACCAGGTTTCATCTTCAACACCGCGTTCATAAGTTCTTACCAGTATCTTATCTTCATCCTGTAGTTGTTCAACAAAATTTACATTGATACCTTCTTCTTCAAACTCTTTGCTATGTCGAATATCACGGCCTTTTTTAAATACATCTGTATTCATTACATCCGGTACCATTTTTATATAATGTGGTGAACCCGTGTTCAGAATAAAATCGCCATGAAATTTTGAAATGTGATTTACATCCTGCATTTTTAATGAAACGATTCCATCGGTGTCAATTTCTGCTTCATGGTCTCCGTCTATGGCGATAAAGTGGTAAGTATTTTTATGAATGCCAAGCTCGTAGGCAAATTTTACCATGCAGCGTCCTCCATTGCCACACATACTGCTTTCCCTTCCATCGGCATTGTAATATTTCATTTCGAAATCATAACCTTGTTTTTCATTCAGGATCATCAGTCCATCGCCACCTATGCCAAAACGACGGTCGCACATATGCCGGATATGAGATGCAGTAAGAGTGGGGTACTCTTTTTTCCGGTTGTCAATAATAATGAAATCGTTTCCCGTACCCTGGTATTTATAAAAGTTAATCTTCATAGTTTAAAAGTAATCAGCAATAATATTTAAAACTTTTTTTATCAGGCTATCTATAGCTGCAGCAGCATCTTTTGAAAATTCTTTTGTAATGCGATTGGCCACAATAGCATTTAATGAAAGACATTGATGACCCAGTAATTTTCCCAAACTGTAAATAGCTGAGGTTTCCATTTCAAAATTAGCAATTCGATGCTGACCAAATCTAAAATCAGTTAAACTGTTTATCAGTTCAGGATTGCGGATACCCAATCTCAATACTCTTCCCTGTGGTCCGTAAAAACCGGGGCAGGTAACGGTAATGCCCTGGTAAAAATCTTTTACAAAATGTTTAATCAGTGAAGCACTTGCTCCTGCGATATAAGGGTAACTCATTTGCCCAAGCAACTGGGTATGTGTAACGAATGAATGAAGCAATTGTTTTTCTTCTTCATTCTGCTCAAGCCTGTAAAAATTTAATAGGTTATCAATACCTAAACCATGGGTGCCTGTTACATGTCCGTCAACAGGAATATCTTTTTGTAAAGAACCCGAAGTACCAATGCGAATTATATTGACTTGTGTAAGTTTTCGTTTTATTTGGCGGGTATGGAAATCAATATTAACAAGAGCATCAATTTCATTTAACGTGATATCAATATTATCGGTACCAATGCCGGTTGAAATAACTGAGATTCTTTTTTTGCCGATAGACCCTGTGTGTGTGATAAATTCACGGTGATGAGTTTTTATTTCAATTTTATCAAAATATCTGCTTACGAGGTTCACCCGCTCGGGATCGCCAACGACTATAATATTGGTGGCAAGTTCTTTGGGAAGAAGGTTAAGATGATAAATAGCTCCACGGTTGTTAATGATCATTTCTGACTCGGCGATGCGGCTCATACTTGTTTTTTCATTAAAAAATAACAGCCAAAAAACTTATCTTTGGCCGCTTTCAGGTTCAAATCTAAAATCTTAAATCTGAAATCAAAAATTAATAAAGGTCCTGTGGCCGAGTGGCTAGGCAGAGCTCTGCAAAAGCTCCTACACCAGTTCGAATCTGGTCGGGACCTCTTAATAATATAGAATATGTAAAAAATTGCAGAAACCCTCAATCCTTATTGGAAGGAAATTTTGATTTTTTTCAAAATACTATGTACTGCAAAATTTTGTATTTTCAGTTGTACTTTCAGAAACATGAATTTCAAAATTTTCTTTTCTTATTGCGGGGCTTCTTTACTAAACTCTCCAATTTCAGCTCATGTGAAAATTCTTTACCGGAAGTAATCACATCTCAGGGCATTATGTTAACTTTTCAGAAAGTCTTCTAATGACTGAATCGCACATTAGCCGCAAAACTTTCATTCGCAGTAATCATTTTCCGGAACCGGGTTCTGAGTCGGAAAAAAAGCTTTTCGATAAAGTTCAACGAGCCATGAAAATGCAGTATGAGAAGGTATTTCCCGATAAGCTTGCCGAACGAACCGTGGTGATCATCCCTTCGCTGACACTGGACATTGAAATTCTTTCCAAAGTCAAAGGTGCAGTGCATTATGAAGAAAGGCTACTATGTATGCTCATGCTTCTTCGTATGCCATTGACTAAACTTATCTATGTGACCAGTGTACCGGTACCGGAAGTAATTGTCGATTACTATTTAAATCTATTGCCGGGTATTACCGGTCATCATGCGAGGAAGCGCCTGACTCTATTAAGCTGTTTTGATTCTTCACCAAAGTCGCTTACTCAAAAGATACTTGACAGACCCAGGCTAATGGGAACAATAAGACAAAATATCACTAAGACTGAAACAGCGCATCTGACATGTTTTAATATAACACCGCTGGAAAAAACACTTGCAGTACGGTTGGGAATTCCTTTGTTTGGAACAGACCCTGATAAATTTTATGAAGGGTCAAAGTCGGGCGGCAGAAAAACTTTTCGGGAAAGCGGCGTAAACCTGCCGGATGGATACGAGGACCTGTATACCAAACAAGGCGTTATAGCCTCCCTTACGGCATTGAAAAGAACTAATCCTTCGTTACGAAAGGCAGTGGTTAAGATCAACGAAGGGTTCAGTGGTGAAGGGAATGCAATTTATCGTTATCCTGATATTCCGGTTAATGAAAAGCTTGAAGAAAAACTTACAGCATCATTCTCACAGCATTTAAAAACCGTTGCAAAGGACCTGAGTGAAGATTTATTCTTCGAAAAATTAGCTTCCATGGGTGGAATCGTAGAAGTATTTCTGGAAGGGGATGTAAAAATGTCGCCTTCTGTGCAATGTGTAATTAATCCCAATAAGAGTGTTGATATTGTCAGTACGCATGACCAGTTGCTTGGAGGTGATGATGGTCAGATATTTTTAGGTGCAATTTTCCCAGCAGACAAAGCATACAGTGTAACTCTTGGTGCAGAAGGTAGAAAAATAGCAAAGACACTGGCAGAAAAAGGCGCGATGGGCAGGTTTGCGATAGATTTTATTTCTGTGAAGCAAGATGATGATTCTTGGAAACATTATGCCATCGAAATTAACCTAAGAAAAGGAGGCACGACGCACCCTTTCCTGATGCTGCAATTCTTAACTGACGGAAAATATTATGAAGAAGCCGGTGAGTTCATCACTGCCAGTGGTAATGCACGGTGTTATTTTGCTTCCGATAATGTGAGCAACGATCGATACAAGGGACTTATTCCGGGTGACCTGATGGATATCGCCATGTTTCATTCTCTTATGTACGATGGCGCCACCCAGGAAGGTGTAATGTTTCATTTGGTTGGTGCTTTATCAGAATTTGGAAAACTAGGATTAGTATGCATTGGCAGCACCCACGAACGGGCAAAATCATTTTATGACCGTGCTATTAGAGTGTTGGATGCTGAGTGTGAAAGTTAAAATTCTTTAATCAGTAGTGGAGAACAACGCTTCATTTGTCTGACGTACATTATATTTCCATTGATTTTTCAAACAGCTGCAAAGTTCTGTTTTTTTAATCTTGGTTGTTGTAGCAACTTGCATATGACAGCTTTTACTTAGTACCATGAACGGGTAAATTAGCCAATGCATTTATTTTAATGAAAGACGGATTTGAAAAATATCTCATACTTTTTTTGATAAAGATTCTTTTCCTTTACGAGTTGAATGAATTGTATTATTGGAAGAATCATTTTTAGGTAGATATTATAGTTTATTTTTTTATGAACCACACAAAACATAAATTTTTTCTCTCTTTTAAAATGTATTTCTTTTTGAGCTTTGGTCTTATATTATACTCTTGTAAACAATCTAAAAGAGTTAATTCAGACAAAAATGAAATAAGGCTTACCCAATGGGTTGACCCTTTTATCGGAACGGGTTCTCACGGTCATGTTTTTCTTGGTGCGAATGTTCCTTTTGGGGCTGTTCAATTGGGCCCGGTAAATTTATCAGAAGGCTGGGACTGGTGTTCAGGATACAATTATTCTGATTCCACCATTATTGGTTTCTCACACACACATCTTAGTGGTACAGGCGTTGGTGATTTGGGAGACATATGCTTCATGCCTGTTGTTGGAAATGTTACCATAGCAAAAGGAATTGCAAGTAACCCGCAAACAGGCTATTATTCCCTGTTTTCTCATAGTGATGAAAAAGCGGTCCCCGGTTATTATTCAGTATATCTGGAGAGGTATGCTGTTAAAGTGGAGCTTACTGCAACGGAAAGAGTAGGGTTTCATCAATATACTTTTCCCGCTTCCAATGATTCAAAAATTATTATTGATTTGGAAACCGGGATTGGATGGGATACTCCTGTTAGTACGTTTATAAAGTTGGTAAATGATTCTACTGTTACGGGATTTCGTTTTTCTAAGGGATGGGCAAACGATCAGAGAATATTTTTTGCTGCTGTTTTTTCAAAGCCAATCAAAAAATTCCTTGCATATGATAGCACCTCTTTGCAACAAAAGGACTCTGCAACCGGAAAGAAAATAAAAGGCGTAGCATTATTTACTTCGATGAAGGATGAAAAAATTAAAGTAAAAGTTGGAGTATCACCTGTGAGTATCGAAAATGCAATGAAGAATATCCAATCGGAAATCCCGGACTGGGATTTTGATAATGTAGTAAAGAAAGCAGATGCAGCGTGGAATGTTGAATTAAATAAAATAAAATTTGTGTCTAATGATATAACTCGTCTTCGCACTTTCTATACAGCACTTTACCATACTATGATGGCTCCTTCAATTTTTAATGATCATAATGGTGATTACAGGGGAACAGATAAGATAGTGCGTCAAGCCTCGTTTACCAATCTTACCACTTTTTCATTGTGGGACACCTATCGTGCGGCTCATCCTCTGTTTACAATTTTTCAATCAGGCAGAGTCAATGATATGATCAATTCGATGCTTGCAATTTATCAACAACAGGGAAAGCTGCCCGTGTGGCACCTGATGGGCAATGAAACGAATACAATGCCTGGATATAGCGCTGTCCAGGTAATCGCCGATGCATATTTAAAAGGTTTTCGCGGATTCGATACAACACTTGCATGGGAGGCTGTAAAAACAACAGCGATGCAAGATGAAAGAGGTTTGAAGTATATAAAAAAATATGGTTTTATTCCTGCTGATACTATGAATGAATCTGTAGCAATGGGCCTTGAATATACCATTGCGGATTGGGGAATTGCTCAAATGGCAAAAAGAATGGGTAACACAACAGACTATGAATATTTTAGCAAGCGATCAAAATACTATAGCAATTATTTTGATGAATCAACAAGATTTATGCGGGGAAGAGTCAGTAACAAAGAATGGAGAACACCATTCAATCCATTCTCTGGCGGGGGAGAAAAGCATGATTATTCCGAAGGTAATGCTTGGCAATACACCTGGTTAGTGCCGCAAGATGTGGAAGGATTAATAGAATTGTTTGGGGGAGAAAAAAATCTTAGTGAAAAGTTAGACTCTTTTTTCGTTGTGAAGGGAAACCTGGGTGAAGAAGCACCACCTGATATTTCAGGTTTGATTGGTCAATATGCGCATGGCAACGAACCCAGTCATCATATTGCTTATCTCTATAATTATGTTGGTCAACCCTGGAAAACCGCTGATAAAGTCAGGTACATCCTGGACAGTCTTTATACTGACAAACCTGACGGTCTTTGTGGTAATGAAGATGTTGGCCAGATGTCAGCCTGGTATGTGCTTTCCTCATTAGGCATTTACCAGGTGAATCCTTCAAATGGTTTGTATGTAATTGGTAGCCCTGTGATGGATGAAGCGACTCTTGCTGTAAATGACGGAAAAACATTTCACATCATTGTAAAAAATAATAGTAAGGAGAATAAATATATCCAAAGTTTACTGCTTAATGGCGAAAAATATTTGAAGTCATATATACTGTATAAGAATATAATGACTGGCGGAGAAATGGAAATTGAAATGGGAAATCAGCCATCAAAAACATGGGGCGTAGCTTCCGGTGACAGACCTTTTTCAGCGATAAAATGATAACTATAATTTCTCGTTCATGCCTGACCGCAAAACATTCATAAAAACTTCCGCAGCTTTCACTGCCGGTTTGATAGTAAATAAGAAAAATATTTTTGCAAATGTATTTTCTGATTTTGAAACGAAACGTCCGCCTGTTGCAGAAAGACATTTTACAAGTAGCGCAGTTGAATCGCTGATCACTGAAATAAAATCCGGTCTTAAAAACAAAGAACTGGCCTGGTTATTTGAAAATTGTTTCCCCAACACTCTTGATACAACTGTTGATTTTTCTATGCAAAATGGAAGGCCCGATACCTATGTAATAACCGGCGATATCGATGCTATGTGGTTGCGTGACAGCAGCGCACAGGTTTGGCCATACCTTCCATTAATGAAAAAAGATAAACAATTACAGGAACTGATTGCAGGAGTAATTAACCGGCAGGTAAACTGTATTCATTTGGATCCTTATGCGAATGCTTTTTATAAAGATGATTCAAGGGTTAGTGAATGGAAAACGACAGATATCACAGACATGAAACCCGGTATTCATGAAAGGAAATGGGAGATTGATTCATTGTGTTATCCTATTCGTTTGGCATATAAATACTGGAAAGAGACCGGTGATGAAACTCTATTTGATGCAAATTGGAAAGAAGCCATTCGACTCATAGTAAAAACATTTAAAGAGCAACAACGAAAAAATGGAAACGGGCCCTATAGTTTTCAACGTACTACTGCATGGGCAACTGATGGAGTACCATTGGGCGGGTACGGTTATCCCGTAAAACCTGTAGGGCTTATCTGCTCAATGTTTCGCCCAAGCGATGATGCAACTATATTTCCTTTTTTAATCCCTTCCAATTTTTTTGCATTTGTCTCGTTGAACCAGGCCGGGGAAATGGTGCATAAGATAAGCGGCGATGCAGCACTGGCCAATGAATGTTCACAGTTGGCCAATGAAGTAATGACTGTATTAAAACAATATGCCATTACCACACATTCACAATTTGGAAAAGTTTACGCTTACGAAGTAAATGGTTTTGGTAGTTACAATTTGATGGATGATGCAAATGTTCCGTCTCTGCTTTCATTACCATATTTGGAAGCAGTAAAGAAAGCGGATGATATATATCAAAATACACGCAGAATGGTTTTATCAGCATACAATCCATTTTTCTTTAAAGGGAAAATGGGAGAGGGCATTGGCGGGCCACATGCAGGAGTTGAAATGATTTGGCCACTCAGTATTATTATTCGTGGATTTACAAGTACAAATGATATAGAGATTAAAAAATGTATTTCCATGCTTATTGTTTCAAATGCAGGAACAGGATTTATGCACGAATCATTTCATAAAGACAATGTTGAAAAATTTACCCGTAAATGGTTCGCCTGGGCCAATACAATTTTTGGTGAGCTGATCATTAAAGTTTATCGGAGAAACCCTTATTTATTGCAGTAATATAAAATAATTATTTGGTTATTAGCAATTCCAATAGTTTGAATGTTGAATATTTGTTTACCAATAGAAACATTTTAATATCCAGGGGAAACCGTTACTGGAAAAGCTACTCATTCTTTATCCTTCATTTGCGAGGTTAATTGGCAGTTTAGTTATCCGTTTTCCTGTAGCTGCAAAAATTGCATTGCAAACTGCCGGAGCAATAGGAGGTAATCCCGGCTCGCCTAGTCCAGTCGGGTCAATATTATTTTCTACAAACTTTACTTCAATATCCGGTGCTTCATTAATACGAATAAGATTATACTGATCAAAATTATTTTCGACTGCCGTCCCGTCTTTTATTGTCAACGCTCCGTGAAGTGCAACTCCCAGGCCATCAGTGATGCCTCCTTCTACTTCTGTTTCTGCACCGCTAAGATTAACTACCTGTCCGCAATCAACAGCGCAATGCACTTTGTGTACTTTTATTTTATTATTCATTACAGAAACTTCAGCTACCTGTGCCACATAAGTATTGAAAGAAAAATGCGCAGCAAATCCCTGGTAAATTCCATTGGCCTGTTTTCCCCAGTTTGCCATATCCGTTACCATTTTTATTACTCCTTTAAATCTTTCCGGGTCATATTCCACTCTTCCTGTCGGACTTGTTTTGGCTTTTTCCAAAAGCTCCAAATGAAACGCAACCGGATCTTTTCCCGCTGCGTGAGCCAATTCATCGAGCAAACTTTCTTCTGCAAAAGCGATGAAATTATGATTAGGTGCACGCCAGGGTCCTACAGTAACTTTTGATTCGAGGTTATGACTGTCAATTCTGAAATTAGGAACTGCACCCGCAGGAAAACTATTTTCTCTTGAAGCATTTCCTGAATTGATGGCTGCAGCATTCAGTTGCCATGCGATCAGTTCATTATCTTTATCCAATGCCGCTTTGTATGAATACATTCCCGATGGCCGGTAAAATCCTCCCTGTATATCATCTTCGCGTGTCCAGATCACTTTCACAGGTGCTTTCGCAAGGTTTGATATTTCGGCTGCTTCAACTGCATAGTCTGATTGTAATCTTCTTCCAAAGCCTCCGCCCATTCTTGAAAGACCAACTTTAATTTTTTCTTCAGGAATATTAAGAAGTTTGGCAACATCACCTCGTGCCCTTGCAGGAGTTTGCGTCGGTCCATATAGTTCTACTTCATCATCACGTACATCGGCAAAAAAGTTCATCGGCTCCATTGGAACATGAGGAAGGATCGGTGCAATAAAAATTCTTTCAATAATTTTTGCCGCACCCGGAAAAGCATTTGCCACATCACCGTCATTTCTTTTTGGTTTGTCGGTTGTTTGTGTAACCAATTTTCTATACGCTTCAAGATGATCTGTCGTATTATCCAATTTCCCATCATCTTCCCATTCCACTTTTAATGCATCTCTTCCTTTGCTTGCTGCCCATGTTGAAGTAGCGAGTACAGCAACTTTATTATCGCCCTGTACCACTTTTTTTACTCCCTTTACAGCCAGAGCCACTTTATCGTCGAATGATTTTAATTTTTTTCCAAATGCCGGTGGCCTGGCCACCATCGCATACAACATTCCTTCTCTTTTGGTATCAATACCAAAATCCATTTTACCTGTAATGATCTTCCTGTTATCTACATTATGTATCCGTTTCCCGATTAAAGTAAATTCTTTGGGGTCCTTGAGCTCTACATCAGAAGGCACTTCTAATTGTGAAGCTTTTTCAGCGAGCTTCCCATAATTGAGTTTTTTGCCGCTTGGTTTGTGAATAACGAATCCTTTTTCAGTATAACATTCACTAGCAGGTACATTCCAGGTTCCGGCTGCTGCTCCTATAAGCATTTTTCTGGCTGTAGCCCCTGCTTTTCTGAAACTTTTCCAACTGGAACGGATTGAGCCGCTGCCACCTGCCACCTGGTGGTCAAAACTCTTAGTGTTCAATCCGGCTTGTTCTACCTGGATTGTATTCCAATCCACATCAAGCTCTTCCGCTACCAATAAGGGAAGAGATGTTTTTACTCCCTGGCCGATTTCAGGATTGGGTGCCATAATGGTGACTATTCCATCACTACCAATCCTGAGAAATGCATTTGGCTGGAACAAAACATCACCAGGTACAGTTGACGAATCTTTTACTGAAAATACAGAGCCGCCTGACCGGAATAGATCAAATCCAAGTAATAATGCTCCACTGGCAAGCGCTGTTGATTTCAAAAATGATCTTCTCGAGGTTTTCAGATTTGCTGTTTTCATTTGTTACCTCCTTTTTCTGCTGCAAGATGAATGGCTTTTCTTATTCTCTTGTAGGTGGCGCACCTGCAAATATTTCCTGACATAGCAGCATCGATATCTGCATCTGATGGATTTGGTTTCTTTGACAATAAAGCTGAGGCAGACATGATCTGTCCTGACTGGCAGTAACCGCATTGCGGCACATCCATTTCTTCCCATGCCTGCTGGACTGGATGAGAACCATCTTTGGATAATCCTTCAATGGTTGTGATTTTCCCTTTTTCCGCTACAGCTACCGTAATGGAACAGGAACGAACTGCATTACCATTAAAATGAACAGTACATGCGCCGCATTCTGCTATGCCACAACCGAATTTGGTACCTGTAAGATTGAGCTCATCACGTAATACCCAAAGTAATGGAGTATCTGCTTCTACATTTACTGTAAAGCTTTGATTATTGACATTAAGATGAAAGACTGCCATATTTCAAATACATTTATTTACAATTAATATTCATTTGTTGTCTATTGCAATTTTAAGAATTAAACTTCTGCAATGTTGAATGGTAATGTTCTGATCCGCTTTCCGGTCATATTAAAAATTGCATTAGTTAATGCCGGAGCAACATTGGCAAGTCCCGACTCACCGGCACCATCAGGCGGGTCAGTGCTTTTTACAACTGTCACATCAATTTCAGGACTCTCATTTATTTCAAGCATTTTGTAACTGTCAAAGTTTTGCTCAACTACTTTTCCTTTTGCAATTGTAATTCCGCTTTTAATGGTTGCTGTTAATCCCATTATAATGGAACCTTCGCATTGTGCCTGTACGGTGTCAGGATTTACATAAGTGCCGCAATCTATTACTGCTGTAATTTTTTCGATCTTCACTTTACCATTTGAACGTTCTACATCAACAACCATGGCAGTATAAGCACCTGATCTCTCCACGATCGATACCCCTTTACCGGTATCTTTTGCACGAGGTTTATACCAGTTTGTTTTTTCTGCAACCATTTTTAAAACCTGTGTATATCGCCTGCTGTTTTTTAACATAGCCAGGCGAAAATCAATCGGATCTTTTTTGGCGGCATTTGCCAGCTCATCAATGAATGATTCATGTGCAAAGCAATTGGTTGAATGATATACTGAGCGCCAATAGGAGACTGGTATATAAAATTTCTGCAGCACACCTGGGATAGAATAATTTGGAATTTCATATTCCGTATTAATGCCACCTGCAATACCACCTGTGGCTTCAAGATTACTGCCCGTTTGGTTACGTATGTCCTGGCAAATTACTTTATGTTCAAGTGCAATAGCATTACCATTTTCATCAACTGCTCCCTTGCAGACATTTAATGAACAGGCCCGGAACGGACCCTGTGTTGTATCATCTTCCCTTGTCCATATTAGTTTGACCGGCGCTCCTGATTGCATGGACAAGTCCGTTGCCTCTTCGGAAACATCTGTCATGCTGCGACGACCAAAACCACCTCCCATGAATGTATAGTTCACGGTTACATTTTCTTCCGGTATTCCTGTTTGTTTTGCAAGCTGAGAACGGATGCCATTTGGATTTTGGGTCGAACCCCAAAACTCACATTTGTCTTTTTGTACATACACCAGGGCATTCATTGGCTCCATGGGTGCATGAGACTGGTAAGGCGTTTCGTACGAAGCCTCCACTTTTATCTTGCCATCAGCAAATGCCTGTTTGAAATCTCCTTTCTTTTCGAATACTACGCCTTCCTGATCAGCTGCCTTTTTATAATTGTCTTTAATTTTTTCTGTTGACCAGGACTCGAGATCGCCATTATCCCACTTAATTTCCAAAGCCTGTCGTCCCTGGTATGCTGCCCAGTAAGTATCCGCAAGAACCGCTACACCCTCTCGGGTAAAACCCATAACATCACGTTGGGTTTTGAAAACATGCTTAACGCCTGGTACAGCTTTGGCTTTCGTGTCATTAAAGCTTACGATTTTTCCTAAAAAAACAGAAGATCGTTCTATAGACGCATACAACATACCGGGAACAGAAAAATCAATTCCATATTTTGCAGAGCCATTTGTTTTTTCAGGGATGTCACTTCTTGGAATGGATTGACCAATAATTTTAAAATCTTTCGGATCTTTTAATACAGGATTTTGCGGAGCTGAAAGTTTGGATGCATCTTCTACCAATTCACCATAGCTAAACTTGTTTCCGGAAGGCCGGTGAATCACTTTTGCATCTTCGGCATAACATTCCTGGTCCGGAACTTTCCATTTATTTGCTGCCGCTTTGATAAGCATTTCCTTTGCAGCCGCTCCCATTTTTCGCATTGCAGTAAACTGGCTTTGAATGCTCCGGCTGCCTACCACCATCTGGTCTCCGTATTTGGAACGATCGGCAGGAGATTGCATAATTTCAACCTTATTGATGTCCACTTCCAGTTCTTCAGCAAGGATCATAGGGATAGCCTGAAAAGTTCCCTGTCCCATTTCGGGGCGATGGTTGAATAATGTAATTTTTCCTGAAGAATCGATAAAAATATATTGGTTCAATCCCAGACCAGGTATATCTGCGGTTGAGAGGTTTACTATCCTTGATTGTTTATCGGTTCCGGGAAGATATCCAACTGCAAGTACAGCACCGGCCGACATTGCCGCAAGCCGAATAAATTTTCTGCGATGTATTTTGTTTGTCGTTTCCATAACACTCAGGAGAATTAAATTTCAGTTGAACTGATATAAAATGAATATAGTCTAAATAAAATGGTTTGCCGGAAGCCTTAAAGTATCTGACCTAAAATTCAATCATTGTTTTTACAAAGAACCAAGTTCACCTATTCCTCGCCGTTTTAACTTCATCGGGCATAATTGCACTTCCTTCGGTTCCCCAAGAATTCCGTATATAATTCAAAACATCACTTACCTGTTCGTCAGTAAGATCAATCCCTTTCATCGGTGTATTATATACTTTCCCATTTACGGTCATTTCTCCTTCTGCACCATACAATGTCTGTTGAATAGACCTTTTTCTGTCAGCCATCAGGTAATCGGCATTTGCCACAGGCGGGTACAGTCCCTCAATACCTTCTCCGTTTTCCATATGACATGTGAGGCATTGTGCAATATAAACTTCTTTGCCTCTTTTCATGCTGGCTTTCAAATCAAATTCCTGTTGGGGCTTAAAAGTGAATTGAGAAAAAAAAATAAACCCTGAGATGCCTGTAATAAATATGTCCTGTCTATATTTCATACAATACATTATTCCGTTGTTCTTGTTTTGATCATCAGATAGCCAGGTAAAATTTCTTTAGGATAAATCTTTATTCAACGTTTTCATTCAATTAAAGTTTAAAAGCTTTTGACCTTCATCATCTCAACTGCCGTTTTTATTGCTTTTCTTATTCGCGGATAAGTACCACAACGGCAAATATATCCCTGCAGGGCTATGTCAATATCTTTATCGGTGGGATTGGCATTTCTTTTCAGTAAGGCTGCAGCAGCCATGATTTGCCCGCTCTGACAGTAGCCGCATTGCGGCACCTGTTCTTTTATCCATGCTTTTTGAACAGGATGATTGTTATCGGTAGAAAGACCCTCTATGGTGGTGATCTTTTGATTCGCAGCTGCGGATACGGGTATAGAACAGGACCGCACCGGGTTACCATTAAAATGAACAGTGCAGGCACCGCATTCAGCTATTCCACAACCAAATTTAGTTCCGGTTAGTCCCGCAAGATCCCGGATAGCCCAGAGCAATGGCATTGAAGGATCCGCTTCTATTTCATAGTTCTTATTATTAATGTTAAGGGTGTAAGAAGCCATGACGAAGCATTTAGTATTACTTCCTAAGTTACTAAAAACCTGAATAGACCTGGATGAAATTATATTACCGGGAGGATAATTTTATCCACTTTTCATATTGCGAAGCAAGCGATTGCTTTTTGCTGAACTACAATAAATGCATGTTGCCTGTAAAAAAAATGAGAGATTACAATAGAGATTTATCTATTTAATTATTGTTCGATTTTGTATATCAAAAATTTGTGACTACTCATCATGTCTTAAACCTTTTGCTACACGAAACACATGCAATACATATGGAAATAAAGCATCCATTGTTTCAGCAGCGCCAGCTGAAGAACCCGGTAAAGTAATAACAAGCGTGTTTTTTATAAAACCTGCCACACCCCGTGATAACATCGCATAAGGAGTTCTTTGTTGCCCATAGTTTCGTGCTGCTTCCATAATGCCGGGAATTTCTCTGTCGAGCAATGGAGTGATCGCATCAGGCGTCACATCTCTTGGTGATAGGCCCGTGCCGCCGGTAAAAAGAACAAGATTGTATCCTTCATCACTAAGTTGTTTTACTTTTTCCTGGATAACAGAAAATTCATCAGGGATGATTTCATAATTTCCGACTGATAATTTTAATTGTTTCAGTTTTTCTATAATTGTTTTACCGCTTTCGTCTTGTTTTACTCCTTTAGAAACGCTATCTGAACAAATAGTGATTGCGCAACGTAAATTATCCGGTACTTCATTTTTGAAACCTGTTTTACCGCCTTTTTTACTTTCCAGTTTTATAGTTGATATTTCCACACCTTTATCCAAAGGCTTCAACATGTCGTAGATAGTTAAAGCCGTAATTGCAGCTCCATGCATGGCTTCCACTTCCACCCCGGTCTTATAAATTGTTTGCACTTCAACAGTAATGATGATACTCATTCCATCTACCTTATGTGTTATAGCTGCATATTCAACAGGAAGGGGATGACAATCGGGGATAACATCGGATGTTTTTTTTATTGCCAATAAACCGGCCGCTCTTGAAAATTCAAAAACATCGCCTTTGGGAACGGTTTTGTTTTTTATAGCCTCAATAGTTTCTTGCTTCGAAACAGAAACGATCGCTGATACAATGGCTATACGCAGACTGTTTGATTTATGTGTGATGTTAACCATGATACCCCAACCCCTAAAGGGGCTTTTAGATGCCGGTTATTGAAATAGTGTTTTGTATTTATATACCCGATTCAATTTGTAATAATATTCCTCCAATTTTAGGAACCGAAAGCCCTCTTTAGGGGGTTTGGCGGTTCTCTTTCCATTGATATGTTTCGTCTTCAAACAATTCTTTTCCCCATACCGGTAATTCCGCTTTTAATCTTTCTACCGTTTCTTCACAGGCATCAATGGCTGCTTTCCTGTGAGCCGATGATGTGAATACAAATAAACTAATCTCTCCGGCCGCCACTTTTCCAAGGCTATGATACACATGCATACATGTGAGATCATATTTGGCAAACATATCCTCACGAATGTTATGCATTTTTTCCAAAGCCATTTCTTTATAAGCTGTATATTCTATTGAGGCTACTTTTTTCCCATCAATTGTATCAGCACGTACCTGGCCCATGAAAATACTGTGTCCACCGATTTCAGTTTTAGTGCTGTGTTTCTGTATACTGTCAGCAATTAAAGAAGCAGCAATAGGTCCTTCAACAAAAATATTTCTTGGTTTTCTTTCTTTCATGCCCGTTGTTTGGCCTGCTGTTTTTTCCATTGTAAAATACCTCCTCTGAGACTGTATATTTTTTTTGTTTCACCAAATGTATCAAATAACCATTGGGCTACCTGTAAATTTCTTATTCCGGTTTGACAAAATAATACAACAGTGCTGTTCCTAATATCCTGTAAATTCTCTTTCAATTGTGCCTACTCCAGCCGCAGCCATGTACTGCAATACAGGTCAGCCGGGGCCGCCGGCACCAATCACTATTGCTTTTGTCTGCAGTAATTTTTGCTGCTCCTCCTCACCAAATTCTTTCAGGATTATCTGGCGCTGATATCTTTCTTATGAACTGATGTTATTCATTTTAACCGCCTGAAAAGGGTGGCAATAAAGCTACTGTATTGTTATCAGTTAAAACGGTGTTTGTAGTTACAACCTGTTTATCTACTGCTATCACATATTTTTTATCAGCCAATGCCGGATAGAGTTTGTTCAATTCTTTTACAAGAGTATCGGTATCTGTAACATTATCCAATGACAGGGAGTTTCCTGTTATATCGGTAAGTTGTCCGAATATGATAGTATTTATAGCCATAAGATTTTGGTGAATGACAAATTTACTTAACCTTCGGTTATGCTCCCGTGAATAATAGTTTATACGTGGCTGCCATCAATACTAGGGCCAGCATATATTTTAAAACAGTATGTCTGAATCGGAGTGAACCATAATAAGCTCCGCATAACCCGCCGATAAATGCAACCGCTACGTACGCATACATATCAGTGCTGAAATGTATTCCTTTGGTAAACTGACCTGCCAGTCCTGAACATGAATTAACAAAAATGAATAAGGCGCTGATAGCAGCCGTTTGTTTCATATCTGTCCATTTCAACAATAGAAGCACAGGGGACAAAATAATACCTCCCCCAATGCCGATGAGACCTGAGAAAAAACCAATGGCTGCACCTATGACTAATGATAAAAAAAGATTTGATTTCTTTCTTTCTTTTACGGTAATATTTGCAAAGAACAGGAAACGGATGATAGGTATCAACAATAAAAGTCCAAGTATTTTTTTATAAATGTCTGCATCTACTGTTATTAAACCTCCTACAAAAGCCATAGGCACAGAGGTAAGGGCAAAGGGCAAAAATATTTTCCATTTAAAATGTTTGCCGCGATAAAATTGAATGAACGAGGTCATGGACACAAACAGGTTCAACAGTAATGCTGTTGGTTTCATTACTTCCGGTGAAACACTGAATATGGCCATCAGGGCCAGGTAACCACTGGCGCCGCCGTGCCCAACGGATGAATATAAAAATGCAACCAGGAATAGCAGTATGTAAAAAATAATAATAGTTTCCATGCTGATTCATATTAACCGGGCAATAAATGTACATTAACTAATTCTCCCTCTTTACATGTTGTTACCTCCTCGTTAATTTGTACCAGGCAATTGGCCTTTGCAAAAGAACTAAGCCGGAAAGATTCTTGTGCACCCAAAGGCTTCGCCATTTCACCGTCATAATAACCTTTTAAAAAATGAGTGAGACCGGCAGCTTTCTGAAATGTTTCGGCTAAAGGTGCACGAATAGTTTGTAAAAATTTTTTTCTCCTGCTCATTTTTTCCATAGCCAAGGTAACATATTGATAAAAACAAGTGAGCACAGATGCAGGATTGCCTGGCAAACCGAAAACAAGTTTGTGGCCTTTTTTGCCGAAATACAATGGCTTGCCCGGCCGTTGTCTTACTTTATGAAAAAGTTTTTGAACCCCGCACGCCGTTGTTGCCTGTAAAACAAAATCATAGTCACCTACACTAACACCTCCTGTCAGTAGTACTACATCATTTTTTTGTAACGCATTTTTTAATGCTTCAGTAATTGATTCGGCTTTATCAGTTACATAAACTACTTCAGCCTGATTAAAATTTAATTGATCCAGTGCCGACATCAGCGTAGCTGAATTTGAATCATATACCTGGCCATATTGTAACGTATTGCCCGGCTGCTGCAATTCATTTCCTGTAATAATAATACTGATGGAAGGATTGGGATAAACATTTATTGTTGGATATCCCACATTTGCCAAAAATCCAATGGCGGCGGGAGACAATACAGTGTTCTTTTCAAGCGCTAGTGAACCCGCTTGTATTTCAGAACCTTTTTTTTGCACATTACTTCCGGCCACCAGGTCTTTATCATCAATGATCAATTCATCATTATTGATGGTAACTTTTTCCTGCATCACCACAGTATCAGCACCGTTTGGAACGGGTGCGCCGGTAAAAATGCGGGCCGCACTACAAGGGGAAAGAATAACCGGATCTTTACTTCCAGCTGCAACCTCACCAGAAACTTTTAATGTTTTGTGTAATTGCCATTCATTAAAAGAAAATGCATACCCGTCTACAGATGACTGATCAAAAGGAGGAACAGCGGTTATTGCGAATACATCATCAGCTAATGTTAGACCGATTGATTGCGTTAGAGGTAACTTTGCCGGAGTAAGAATGTCCGTATTCTCCTCTATTATCTTTTTGGCCTCGGTGACGGAAATCATGTGTTTGGTGTATTTGTTTTCCCCAACCCTTCGGGGGACAGTGGCTTTTAGCCTCCAATTGTGATCATACTCCTGTTATGAATATTTTCTGCATGAAGATGTTTGAAATCGTGGGTAAATTGTCCACCTAATTCTTTTGCTTTACTGCTGATGCTTTTATAAATAAGGGGTGCCACATCCTCTCCATTTCTTAATGCTGATAACAGGTCAGTTTCTTGTTTGGAAAAAAGACAATTCTTCATTTTCCCGTCTGCGGTTAGTCGCATGCGATTACAATTGCCACAAAAATTTTCACTCATAGTACTAATGACGGAAAAAGTTCCCTGGTGTCCCGGTACTTTATATCCTTTGGCTGTGTCGTGTTTTTCATCCTGCAGCCGAATGATCTCATACTTTTCTTTGATCATATCCAGCATTTGTTGCATGGTGAAAACTTTATTGCTTGTCCAGCGATTTCCCGTAAAAGGCATGAATTCGATGAAGCGAACATGAACAGGTTCATTTTTTGTCCATTCAACAAAGTCATTGATCTCAGAATCGTTCAATCCTTTCATCACCACCATATTTACTTTTACATGAAAATTCTTTTCAAGCAAAAGTTGAATATTGTCATAAACTTTTTGAAACTGGTCCCTGCGGGTAATCAATTGAAATTTTTCAGATTGAAGAGTATCCAAACTAATATTTAATGAGCTGATGTTCGCTTGTTCAAGCACATTAATAAATTCATGCAACCTGGAGCCATTGGTGGTGAGTGTAAGTTTTACAGGAAGTTTGGATAAGGAGAGAATTATTTTATCCGCATCTTTTCTTACCAGCGGTTCACCCCCTGTTAACCTGATCTTATTTACACCAAGACTTACAAATATTTTTGCCAGGGATTCAATTTCGTTTGCCTGCATTAATTGCGGTGCAGGCGTAAAATGATATTCCTCCTCCGGCATACAATAGAAACAACGGAGATTACAATTATCCGTTAAAGAAATACGCAGATAATTATGAATGCGGTTATATTTATCGATGATCATTCGTTCCATCTTGGTTTGATCAAAAAACTTTGCAGATTTTGATTTAAATTTTTATCAAAAATATTTCTTTTATAAGCTTGCTGAAATAGTTTAATCTTTTAAATATCGCTCATAAGTTTTTCATAGTTGTCAGCGGTATCAATATCAATTGCTCCTAATGGAAAAGGAATTGTGGTAACCCGGTTAGTTTCTTCCCGCAAAATCTTACCGGCGCCCTTGTCTCCTTTTAATAACAGCAATTCAGGAAAAATGGTTTTGTGAAAAAGTGCCGGCGTGCCTGCGACACCGTTGTAGCGTGAAGCTACTATTGGCTTCTTTGTTTGTTGCTGTGCAGTAAGCAAGTCGTTGAGCAAAGAAGATGTAATATGCGGCTGATCACAAACCATGATGATAGCAGCATCAGCATCCGAAGCTATTTTTTCCAATTCCTGTATACCATGCCGGATCGAAGAAGCAATGCCTTCCTGCCATTCGGGATTATATACTATGTGAATGTTCGTTTCTTCAATCTTTTTTCCAATGAATGTTGCATCAGCACCCAGAACGACTACGATCGGATTCAACTGAGAACTTTTTGCGGCTGACAAAGCGTTTTGTAAAAGAGTTTTTCCTTTATAAAGCAACAATTGTTTGGGTTTACCCAGGCGGGAAGAAGCGCCGGCTGCAAGCAGTATGGCCGCACAATTATTTATGTCAAAAACATTATCCAAATCGCTTAAAATATTTATTCTTTGGAAATATCAACCTGTTCAATCTGCAATGCTGAACGGGAATGTATCGTTCCTGTATTTGATCTCAGAGGCTGTCCATTTTTTGAGGAAAGCACGGCTTTTATTTCTGCTAAAATTGACAGCGCAATTTCCTCTGATGTTTCAGCACCTATATCAAGTCCGACAGGTCCATATAACGAAGAGAATTCCTCTGTGGTTAATGATACACCTTCTTCTTTTAACTCTTCGATCATCCGGTCCAGTTTTTTTCTTGGCCCAAGGGATCCAATATACGCTACTTTCTTTGCCAGTAAAGCACGAAGCATTGCGAGGTCATAGTTATAATTATGTGTCATCAGCAAAAAAACAGTCTGATCATTGATCGTTAATTTATCAAGTACATGCTCAGATTTTGAAACTATTACCTGGCAGGCAGAAACAAATCTTTTTTTATCCGCATAATCAGATCGTCCATCGGCAACTGTCGTTTCCCATCCAAGAATGTCAGCCATTTTCACCAATGGTATGGCATCATTCCCTGCGCCAATCACAACTATATGAACAGGCGGTTTAATTAACTCGATAAATGCTGTATGATTATTGGTATCTGTATTATAATTTTTGAATGATGATTTTTCTCCAGAGAAAACTTTCTTTGCATCTTTTATTAAAGTGTCTTTTAGAATAGGTACATTACCTGAAACACTGCCATCTTCAGAAATAAGTAGACAAGTTCCATATTGCTTATCACGTTTCCTTTCTATGGAAAACAGAGTAATCAAAACGTTTTGTTGACGTGTACTGACAACCGCTTTCAATAATTGGATGGGATTGTTCGGGTCAGATAAGATGATCGGTTCTATCAACACTTGTATCACACCGTTGCATCCAAGGCCCATTCCCAATTTTGCATCATCTTCATCACTGGTATCATAGGTCACCAGCCTGGGTTTTTGCTCCGTCATCACCAGCAATGCTTTTCGTAAAGCATCTCGTTCAAGACATCCCCCGCTTATTGCTCCTGTTAGTTGACCATCTTCTGTAATAAGCATTCGTGCACCCGGTCTGCGGTAGGAAGAGCCATCTACGTGAACTACCGTGGCTAAAGCTGTTTGCTTCCCCAATTTTTGTGCTTTATCGAAGGCCTTGACAATGTCACATATCTCTTTCATTTCTCTAAGTTACACCTTATCCGTATTTTTTTTATTGATTGCAGAGATTTGAAAACAGGAACTAAGCCAGACACTGTAACGGAAGGGAAAACACAGCAGTGAATAAATATTGGTAAATAAAGTTTTCAATTGCTATATCAATTTCACTCTGGCAGACATAGCAAGATGGATTCACCAATGATTTGCTTCTATTGTTCGGCAAAAGCTCTTTTATGATTTACTGCCGGATACCAGACAGTGAGAGAGTCTGAAATTCTTGCGGTATCTGCAGGTGTTGCCTGCATTACGAAGAAAAGCTTGAAAATAACAGAATCTTTAGTGGACATTTTAATAGGTAACCCTCCTTTCTTTAGCATGTCATAGCGATAAAAAGCTCTTCTCTTATTTGCCTCTTCAATGACAAAACGATAATTGCCGGTATTTGCTTCAACAGATTTTTTTTCTGAAGCAGTAGTATCACTGAATGAAGGAATGTATTTAGAAGTATCACTTACAGGAATAGTTTCTTCTGTTGTTTGTTCATTATTGCTATTGGCTGGAGAGTTGTATTTATATACTCTGTAACCTGCCCAGATAATTAATCCTGTTGTAGCAATAATAAGTAAGCCAAATAGAATTCTTTTAAGAATGGGCGTTTTTTCCGAACGGGGTCTTAATGACTCATAGGTAGTAATAGATTCATCTGAAGTAGAAGTGGCTGATAATTCTTTTATACCTGTTTCTTTTACTTTGTCGATAAGCAAATGATCAGCAGTAAATTCCAAGTCACCATTTTTACTTTTTACCAGGGTGCCTATTCCTTCGATCTGGAAAGGTTTTCCAATATTCAGAAACTCTCTTGCTAAATCAATATATGAACCAAGGTCTGAAGCGGCCAAAGCCTTCATTTTACCGGTTTCGGTGGAAATATAACTGATAAGATTGGCATCCTCTTTTACCAAAGCATCATATTTAAAACTAATTCCTTCAGATAAATGCTGGGCGTCAGTACTTGTTCGGGAGGAAGCATCAAGCAGAAATGAGCCTATGCCGGCAAGGTCCAATTTTTTTTGATCGTAAAGGTATTGAGATAATAAAGGTGCGAGTTTCAAGGTCTTGGATTTTTGGTCAGCACAAGATAAACAAATTGTATTACCGTCACAAGATGTGCAGGTTCTCTGTTTATAAACTTTAAAATATAAATTCAGAAGTACCTTTACCATTGTATGTTGACACAAGAAGAAAAAAGATTTATTGATTACTGGGAACATAATCGTTTCAGGAAAAGAAAAATTCTGAAACAATTATCTGTTGGCCTCCCATTGGCCGTTGTCCTTGTTATAGCAATTTTTATCAATTTTTTTGCAGGTTGGGATAAACGTGCTCAAATGATTATAAATACAGATCCGTCCCTGATTATTGTTCTTCTTATTGCGTCATTACTTATTGTTATCTTCATTGTGATATTTTCGGCAAGGCACCGGTGGGATTTGAATGAGCAACGCTACCAGGAACTGCTTGCCCGGGGAGAAAAAGAATTGTAATTTTTGTTTCTTTATGCAGCGCTTTATTTACTTAGGCAGTCATTGCTCATAGTTATAATTAATCTCAAAATTTTACACTAGTGAAAACTTTTTCAATATTCTTTTTTGCTTGTGCAACATTTTTGTTGACCGGGTGCCTGAAAAGCAGCAGCCCCTCACCATGTACACCTAATACTATCGCAAGCGAAGAACCGACTATCCTAGCTTTTGCTTCAAACAACGGTATTTTTGCTACAAAAGATGCTAATGGTTTATATTATGAAATAATTACCCAGGGAAGCGGGCCTACGCCAACTGACAACTCAAGGGTATTTGTGACTTATACAGCTTCTTTTCTTAATGGAGCCGTTTTCGATCAGCAAACTAATTCTTCTCAAACCGGCTGGGTACTTGGGCAACTTATAGCAGGATTAGAATTTGGTTTAAAATATATTCAAAAAGGAGGCAGAATAAAACTTATTGTTCCTTCTTCACTCGCTTACGGTTGCAAGGGAACGGCTACAATTCCGACTAACTCAATACTTTATTTCGACATTCAATTGGTAGATGTTCAATAACAAATATCTGCAAGGTTCCTGATACTGTTCTGTCTTTTCAAAATTTAATCCTAATTATTTAACCATCCTAACTTTGTGTGATGAATCCTCATGACTCATATGAGCCAATCTCCGTATTTGATATTTTTAAAATTGGCATTGGCCCTTCCAGCTCACATACTCTTGGGCCATGGCGGGCTGCACAGCGATTTATTGAATTTCTGATGAAGAAGAATTTTTTAGAGAATGTTACACAGGTAAAGGTTTTGCTTTATGGATCGCTGGCTAAGACAGGGCATGGTCATGGAACAGATGTAGCTGTGCAGTTAGGATTAAGTGGTGATGATCCGGTCACTTTTGATGTCAATTATATTAATTCCAAAATAAGTGACATTGCTCTAATGAAAAGAATTCTTCTTGGAGGACTTCATGAAATTAATTTTGATCCTAAAGAAGATATTGATTTTCTCATTACTGAGTCTCTTCCTTTTCATCCAAATGCGCTGACATTTTTGGCTCATTTAAAAAATGATACTGATATTGCTGAAACTTATTATTCTGTTGGCGGAGGCTTTGTGATTAAGGAAGGCGAAGAAACCCCATTGTCAGAAGCCATACAACTTAGCTTTCCTATTCAAAAAGCTGAAGATCTTTTGCACTGGTGTCGTAAAACAGGAATGCCTATTTATGAAGTGGTGATGGAAAATGAAAGTGCATGGCGATCTGAATCGGAAACGAAAACGAAGCTGATCAATATCTGGAATGTGATGCAAGAGTGCATGTTTCGTGGTTGCCATACTACGGGGGTTTTGCCAGGAGGATTGAATGTAAAACGCCGTGCTGCTGATCTCAATAAGAAATTATTGGGAGATAAAATATTTTCTGATTATGATGCCTGGATGAGAGCAATTCGTGCCGGGGGTAATAGTTTTAAATATACACTTGACTGGGTAAGCTGTTTTGCCCTTGCTATCAATGAAGAAAATGCATCATTCGGCAGAGTGGTTACGGCGCCAACAAATGGAGCCGCAGGTGTGGTTCCTGCAGTGTTGCAATATTTTTTAGTATTTGTAAATGAAAATAATGAAGAAGAAAAGATCATTCAATTTTTACTTACAGCAGCAGAAATAGGAAGCATTTTTAAAAAAGGTTCTACACTTTCTGCCGCAATGGGTGGATGCCAGGCTGAGATCGGCGTTTCATCTGCCATGGCCGCTGCCGCACTGACTGAATGTATGGGAGGTTCACAACGTCAGGCAATGATGGCTGCTGAGATTGCGATGGAACATCATTTGGGACTTACCTGCGATCCTATTGCTGGTTTGGTGCAGGTGCCATGTATTGAACGTAATACAATGGGTGCTATTAAGGCTATTACTGCTTCACAACTGGCATTACAAAGTACTCCTGATTTTGCTAAAGTTTCTCTTGATGGCGTTATAAAAACTATGTGGGACACAGCAAAAGATATGAATACAAAATATAAAGAAACTGCTGAAGGTGGGTTGGCTGTAAATGTACCCCTTGGATTAAAAGAGTGCTGAAATAATTAAAAACTCATATCTAAGAGAATGAAATTCTTTTTCCAAATCGTTTAATGTGGTGTCATTTCAATGGCTTCTCCTTTTTCTATCTCTTGCGTAGTAACTGTGTGCTCGTGTTTAAAAAGTATTGTGAACAGAATAGTAACTACCAGGGCATAAACAGCGAAGGTTAGCCAGGTTCCATGCCAGTTGCGACTGCCATCTAAGCCAACAAAGTATTTATTAATTATATATCCGCTAAGTGTGCTGCCCAGCCAGGCTCCGACACCATTGGTCATCATCATAAACAAACCTTGCGCACTTGACCTGATAGCAGGATCTGTATTTGTTTCCACAAACAAGGAACCTGAAATATTAAAAAAGTCAAATGCCATTCCATAGACAATACAGGAAAAAATAATCAATGCAGTGCCGGCGATCGTCGGATCTCCATAGGCAAATAAACCGAAGCGAAATACCCAGGCAAGCATCGCTAACAACATTACTTTTTTAATACCAAACCTTTTTAAGAAAAATGGAATGGTGAGAATAAACAGGGTTTCAGACATTTGAGAAATAGATAAGATTATGGTAGAGTATTTAGCCACAAACGAATTGGCATACTCAGGTACAGTTTTGAAATTATCAAGAAAAGAATCTCCATACATATTCGTTAACTGAAGAGCTGCGCCCAAAAGCATTGAAAAAATAAAGAATAGAGCCATTTTATAATTTGCAAACAGTTTAAAAGCTTTCAATCCTAATTGTTCAATCAAACCTGCATTTTTTGAAATGGATTTCGGAGGCGGGCACTTCGGAAGTGTGAATGCAAATATTCCCAAAACGATCGCCCCGATTGCACCTATGATGAACTGGTTCCCGTTTGCTTTGCTCCCGGTAAGATTAGTCGTCCACATGGCAGCGATAAAGCCTATCGTTCCCCAAACACGAATAGGTGGGAATACTTTAATGACATCAAATCCTCCTCTTTTTAAAATGGTATAGGCGATGGCATTTGATAAAGAAATGGTCGGCATGTAACAGATCATTGCTCCAAAAATCACATAATAAAGAGTATCAGGATCATTCACCTTTGGTACATAGAACAATATTAATCCATAAGCTATGTGAAGTATTCCGTAAAGTCTTTCAGCATTTATCCATTTGTCGGCAATAATGCCGGTCAGCGCTGGCATGAAAAGAGAAGCCAGAGCAAGTGTTGAAAATATAGCACCGAATTGCGGGAATGTCCATCCCTTTGCATTCAGGCAGTAGGTACCGATCGTGATCAACCAGGCACCCCAGACAAAAAACTGTAAGAAGCTAAGAAAAGTAAGACGAAGCTTAATATTCATGAAAACTTTTTTATTTAAAAAATAAAATCGCAGATGTTTACTTTAACATCTGCAAACAAAGAATTAAAGCCAACCAAATACAATTTTGAATCGATAAGGGAAGATAGGAATTTTAGATTATTAGTTTTTCTATCGGCGATTTAACCGGGAACATCGATAAAAAATTATTTATCATTTAAACGTAAAAAAAACTTTCCGGTCGATGTGTTTTAGGAATAATTTTACTAAAACGTGCAATTATTCAGTATCATTGTAGTTATTATATCTCAGAGCCATGCATTTTTAAACTAAAAGGAACTCCTTTGAAGAAACGTATCCTTATCCCCTTCGTCCTTTTTTTGTTAAGTGTAATTACTTCAACCGTTAATGCCCAGAATGATCCCCTGAAAATATTGAACGTGCAGCAGCAAAAAGGCGGTAACAGACCTCTACGCTGCTCCACTATGGAGGCTATGCAGAAAGCCATCAAAAAAGATCCCACACTCCCCGAAAAATGGAAAATTGAAGGGCAAAGACGATACAATTTATATCTGCAAAGACAACAGCAAATAAGTATCAGGGCCGAAAGAACCCAGACAAATCCAATCATTATTCCCATTGTTTTTCACCTGGTGGATGATTCGGCAACAGTTGCATCAATATCAGATAGGGATATTATTGAGCAGGTAGAAATTCTTAACAGGGATTATGGTGGCAATAAAATGAATGATTATACCAATGTAATTCCTCCTGAGATTGCAGCCAGAATTGGAAAAATCTCTATAAAATTTGTTTTGGCAAGAAGAGATCCGAGTGGTGCATTGACTACAGGTATTGAACGCAGAGTCCATACGACTCCTGATCATATAAGCACTAAATCATTTTCTTCCGGTGGTCTTGATGCGTGGGATACGAGTAAATATGTAAATGTGTGGTGCGGTACATTCACCGGTTCTGATGCAGGTTTGCTGGGTATTTCAACTTTTCCTTTTACAACCGGACAAGGGCCACAGGGTTGTGTTATAAGTATAAAAACCCTGCCCTATGTTGGCAATACTTCGCGCAGTTACTATCCTTCTTATTCTGAAGGTTCAACCCTTTCGCATGAAATAGGTCATTATTTTTATCTCTGGCACACATTCGGAGATGAAGGGCAATGTAATAATGACGATTTTAGAATTCAGGTGGGATGGCCTTTGCCGGCAGGTGCCGGTCCGGAAGGTGATGATACCCCGGATTCAAAAGGAACCGGCTCTGATAATTTTGTATATGGTAATCCAAGTATGAATTATAAAGATGGTTGTGCTTCCGAAAGTTTTGGGATGATGTATGGTAGTTTCATGAACTATTTTGATGATCGTGCCATGTTTATGTTTTCTGATGGAATGAGAAAAAGGGTTGAAGGATGTATAAATGTTTACAGGCCGGGTTTATTAACTACAGATGGTGCTACTCCCCCGGTTGCCGTTACAGATGCATTTCTCGTAAACGTTTCTCCTTATGGTAATCGTGAACGCAGAAGTTTTTTTATTAACAACACACCTTTAGAAGCTACAGTGAGAAATAATGGAACCAGCACACTTACATCTGTTTCATTAAGTGTTGCAACAGATGCCGGTGCTCCTGTAACTACTGTATTCCCTTTAAACTTAGCAGTTGGCAGCGATACAACATTGGATCTTTCCCCCATTTCGGGTGCAGCAGGTAATCATGTCTTAACCATATACACTTCAGTACCCAATGGAGTTGCTGATGACTTTACAGACAATGATACGCTTTACTCCTATATAAACATCCAGGCTTCAACAACTACTCTTCCTTTTTCTGAAGATTTTAGTTCATCCACGTTTCCACCAGCAGGTTGGCAACTCTGGAATCCAAATGGTGGAGCTACCAACACATGGACAAGAGATGCAATTTCAGGTTATACAAATGCAGGTTCTGCTTTTTTTGATGATTACAACATCAACCAAATTGGTACAATGGATGAATTAATAACCCCGGCTTTAGATCCCGGGACTAATAGCAATCTACAGTTAAATTTTAAAGTGGCTTATGCCCCGGTTGACGCGGTTGATGTTTCTACATGGGATGCACTTGAGGTGTATGTTTCCGGTGACGGTGGAAAAACTTACAATCTTGTTTATAAAAAATCAGGAAATCAATTGGCAACCGCTTCGGTAACAACTGATGTTTTTACAGCTACCCCCTCACAACCATCCAAATGGAGGAATGAAACAATTATTCTGAGTCCGTATATTTTAGCCGGGCAAAAAATGATTGTAAAATTTCGGAATGTGAATGCATATGGTAACAATATTTATCTTGATGATATTGATATTTCTGCTATATGTGCAAGTTGTACCCGGGACCTGCAAGTACTATCTATTGAAAATCCAAGAGGAGCGGAATGTACTTCCAGCATTACACCATCAGCAACAATAAAAAATAAAGGCGTTGAAACTATTACAGCGTTCAGTATTGCTTACCAGATTGACAATGGAACTACACAAACGACGAACGTAACAGGAATCAATCTTTCTAAAGATGCAGCGATGTCTGTGCCTTTACCTGCGACTTTTAATTTAACAACAGGCCAGCATATTATTACTGTTTATACTTTTAATCCTATATCTTCAGTGGGAAGCGGAGACCAGGTTACAGCAAATGATACTTTGACCAAAGGATTTGGAATTGCCGGTGTAATGACCGCACCATTAACAGAAGGGTTTGAATCAACAGGGTTTCCTCCGGATGGTTGGGTAGAAGTTAATTCCGATGCAGGCACTACCTGGGCAAGAATTAGTCCAGGTGACAACAGTATAGCATCTGCGTATATAAATAATTACAATTATGGTTTCACAGGAAGAATAGATGAACTCTATACTCCACAAATAACCTATTCCGGTGTTGATTCAGTATCTCTTTCATTTGATGTAGCTGCAGCCAGTTTTACAACAGGCTCTCCAACAGATACGCTGGAGGTGCTGGTAACAAAAGACTGTGGTAATACATTTGCTTCTGTCTATAAAAAATGGGGAACGGATTTACAGACGGTTGGCAGTGCTCAGCCTGGTGAATTTACTCCCTCTTCACCTTCACAATGGAGAACAGAGACCATAGATCTGACAACTATTGCTCTGAATGGACCTGTACTAATAGTATTCAGAAATACTAACAACAATAAGAATAATATTTTTATTGATAATGTAAATCTGAAAACAAGAATTCTACCAGGTCGGTTAAAGCGGGAAGGTTTGCTTGTACTTCCTAATCCGTTCAGAAATCAATTTACAGTATGGCATTATCTGCCACCAACTGACCTTAGATTTATTTCAATATTTAATTCAATTGGGCAATTAGTATGGTACAAACCATTTAACGGAAATGCGAATAAACAGGAGGTCATTGATTTAAGTACAATATCCGCAGGAATCTATATAGTCAGGCTTGGTTATGCTGATAGCAATCACGATACTTCTGTAAAGGTTGTAAAATACTAAACCGAAAATAAGTCCACACAATTGGGGTTTTTATTTGCCCGGGTACAGACAATTTATTTCTTTCAATAAACTGATTTCAGCTCAGTTATTGATAAACATTATTTTTTTCATGGGTCTCAGGTGTAACTTTGTGTAAAATATTTTTATGAATAGAATGGCGGAAAAAAATTTGTTTTCGGCTGGAAACGTATCACCTGAACTTCGAAATATTGCTGAAAAAGTTTTTGCCGGTGAAAGGATTACTGATGAAGACGGATTGCTTCTTTTTGAAAAGGGCACACTTCCATTTACAGGATCACTTGCTAATTATATGAGGGAAAAATTGCATGGCGATAAAACCTATTTTAACCGCAATTTTCACATCGAACCAACCAATGTTTGTGTTTTTAGTTGCAATTTCTGTTCTTATTCCCGTATCTATGCTCACCGTGAAGAAGGTTGGGAATTAAGTGCAGATGATATGCTGAACATGGTAAAGAAATATGACGATAAACCGATAACGGAAGTTCACATTGTTGGAGGTGTTCATCCCAAACTGAATCTGGAATTCTTTGCTGATGTTTTAAAAAAGATAAAGGCCCATCGTTCTGAATTGCACATAAAAGGGTTCACTGCTGTTGAATTGGATTATATGTTTCGCAAAGCAAAGATGAGCACAGTGGAAGGATTAAAATTTTTGAAAGATGCAGGTCTTGATTCTTTACCTGGTGGTGGGGCTGAAATTTTCGATACTGAAATAAGAGAAAAAATTTGCGCAGATAAAGTAGATGCCGATGGCTGGTTAAAAATACATGAAACAGCTCATCAGCTCGGCATGCATTCAAATGCCACTATGCTTTATGGTCACATTGAAAGATACAGGCACCGGATGGATCACATGAGCCGGTTGCGACATTTGCAGGATAAGACTCACGGTTTTAATACATTCATTCCACTTAAATTTCGTAATAAGGATAATGATATGAGGAATGTGCCTGAAAGCAGTATTGTGGAAGACATGAAGATGTATGCGATTGCGAGGATATATTTAGATAATTTTCTCCACCTGAAAGCATACTGGCCTATGCTTGGCAGGCAGAATGCTCAGCTCAGTTTGTCATTCGGCGTAAATGATATTGATGGAACGATTGATGATACAACAAAAATCTATTCAATGGCAGGAGCGGAGGAACAAAATCCTTCCATGACCACTGCTGAATTGGTTACCTTAATTAAGCAAGTAAAAAGAAAACCAATCGAACGGGATACTTTGTACAATGAGATAAAAGATTATAGCAATATGGATATAACAGAGCTTGACATGAATACTTCTTTAAATTGATCAGTTTATTTTATAAGATTTTAAAGGCGAAAAGCCAGATAGTATTATTAGATTTAAAAAATAAAAAACTCCATTCAAAAGAATGGAGTTTTTCGTTAGTCAGAAATATTAATAGCTTATAAATGCGCTTCAATTTTTTTTACAAAATTTCCTTTGGGTTGAGCGCCGACCAACTTATCAACTACCTGGCCGTTTTTAATGAACAGGATAGCGGGAATAGAGGTTATCCCATAATTCATGCTCACCTGCGGATTGTAATCAACATTTACTTTGCCTACGTTTATTTTACCGGCATATTCTTTTGAGAGGTCTTCCATTACGGGGCCAATCGCACGGCAGGGGCCACACCATTCTGCCCAAAAATCAACTACAGTTAATTTATCAGAGGCCAGCACCTCATTTTGAAAGTTTGAATCGTTGAATTCTTTTGCCATTTTATAATTGTTTTTAAGTTTTTACAAGTTTCATGAACCGTTTAGAAGATTGCAAATTTAATCCCAAATATAATAATACGAAGTTATGACATCAATATGTGATTAACTTGTCATAAATACGTCGCCCATTAATCCTAAACTGCTAATCTGTCTAATTACTGTTTTCTTTAACATTTGAGAGAGTAAAAAGGTTTAAATATTAAGCTGTTGTTACCTGTACTCCAAACTCAGGTTTGGTTTCGAGGAATTCTGTCATTTCATCATTCATCTCAAATCCACCATCCAGGGTGAGTAAACTTATTTTCAGATTGTTTTTGGGCTCATTCAATGTAAATTTTAGTGTAGCTGTACCAGGATGATTTCTAACGTTTGTTTGAATAAAGTTTACTACATCATTCGTAACATGTTTAGGATGTATTTCAATATGCAATTGTTTGGTAAGATTTCTTTTAAGCGTTTCCGCCATTGACACCGAAGTAACTTTAAATTCAAATTCAGGTCGATTAAACCGTTGCCGGAAGAAACCTGTCAGGAAAACTGTGCTGCCCTGCTGAAGAAATGGAAAAAATCTTGCATAATCATCGCTCCATAAAACAATGTCTGTTTTTCCTGAATAGTCTTCGATGACAAAATTGCCGTACTTATTTCCCTGCCGGGAAATTTTATGTTGTGCATCTGTCACCAGACCTAGCAACCTGAACTGCCGGTTAGGATTAGGTTGCTTCGAAATGATTTCTTTGAATTCATTAAAGTCAACAATGGGAGTGATACCATAATGCTTCATTTCAAATTTGTGGTGGTCCAAAGGATGTCCACTCAAAAACATTCCGGTGATTTCTTTTTCATGGGTCAATTGTACGATCAATGGCCACGGCAAACAATCCGGTAACCTAGGTGGCGGAATTTCCATTGTGATAGGCAGATCGCCAAATAATGTGTTAGTGGCCGTTGCATTTTGTGTTTGAATAACTCCGCCGTACCGGATGATGCGTTCCAAACCTGTGATCGTTTCTTCAGGCGGCACATGAAAATATTGTGCACGATGATGTTCCGGGAAACAATCAAAACCGCCCGAGTAAGCCAAACTCTCCAACGTTTTTTTATTTACCGTTCGCTGGTTAATGCGTTTGATGAAATCAAAAATGTTTTTAAATGCTCCGTTCTTTTTTCTCTCTTCAATAATACTTTCTACAGCGGCTTCGCCCACTCCTTTCATTCCTCCTAAGCCAAAACGAATTTCACCGGCTTTGTTGACGGCAAATCCTTTTAATGATTCATTGATATCAGGTCCCAGCACTTTTATGCCCATGCGTTTGCACTCTTCCATAAAGAAGGTGATCTTATCAATACTGCCGGCATGATTTAAAACTGCTGCCATGTATTCGCTTGGGTAATTTGCTTTTAAATAACCGGTTTGATAAGCTACCAGTGCATATCCGGTTGAATGAGATTTATTAAAACCATATTGTGAAAAGGATTCACAGTCGCTCCAGATTTTTTCTAATTTTTCTTGCGGATGCCCGTTTGCCATGCCGCCATCGATAAATTGTTTTTTCATTTTGTCCAGCACGGCTTTTTGTTTTTTGCCCATTGCTTTGCGCAATACATCTGCGTCGCCTTTGCTGAAACCTGATAATTTTTGGGATAACAACATTACCTGTTCCTGATAGACAATAATACCATAGCTTTCTTCAAGATACTCCTGCATATCAGGCAAATCGTATGTTACTTTTTCATAGCCATTTTTTCGTGCAATATATTGAGGAATGTATGCCATCGGGCCGGGCCGGTATAAAGCATTCATGGCAATTAAATCTCCAAATTTATCGGGTTTTAATTCACGCAAATATTTTTGCATGCCGGGGCTTTCAAACTGGAATGTACCATTGGTTTCAGCCCTCTGATATAATTGAAAAGTTTTTTCATCATCAAGAGTTAATTCATCCAAATTAATTTTTACTCCATAATTTTCTTTTATAAGATCGAGCGCATCTTTCAAAATAGTAAGCGTCTTCAGCCCAAGAAAATCCATCTTGAGCACACCTGCATCTTCAATGATACTTCCTTCAATTTGGGTAACCCAAAGATCTGAATCTTTTGCTGTAGCAACAGGAATTAAATCAGTAAGGTCTTTTGGAGCGATGATAATGCCCGCCGCATGAATGCCTGTATTGCGAACGGAACCTTCGAGTCGCTCTGCTTCGTGAAGTACAGTAGACTCTACCGTTTTGCTATTATATATTTCACGAAGTCTTTTTACATTTTCCAAATCATCTGCACCCAGGCCTTCTTTTTCGATCAATGATTTTTCTCCATCCTTTGGCGAGATCGGCGCCTGCAACAGTCTTCTTAATTCAATACCCGGTCTTTCAGGAACCAGTTTTGCAAGCGCATTAGAATCAGGCAAGGGAAGATCCATTACTCTTGCAACGTCCTTGATACTCATCTTAGCCGCCATCGTACCATAAGTAATGATCTGTGCTACCTGGTTCTTTCCATATTTTTTTATTACATAGTCAATAACTTTTTGCCGTCCCACATCATCAAAGTCTGTATCGATATCAGGCATTGATTTACGATCAGGATTTAAAAATCTTTCAAACAGCAAATTGTACTTTATAGGATCAATGTTGGTAATGCCAATGCAATAGGCAACTACAGAGCCTGCAGCGGAACCGCGACCAGGCCCAACAAACACACCGATCTCACGGCCGGCCCTGATGAAGTCACTCACAATTAAAAAGTAGCCTGCAAAGCCCATTGTTTTGATAGTGAACAGTTCAAAATCTATTCGTTCACGGATATCTTCAGTTATTTCGCTGTAACGTCGCTTTGCGCCTTCGTAAGTAATATGTTTTAAATATTCCCATTGATTCAGGTTATTGTCGTCATGAACCTGGAATTCTTTTGGGATCGGGAAGGCAGGAAGCAGAATATCTCTTTTGAGATTTAGCAGGTCGATTTTATCAATGATCTCGTTTGTATTATCAATGGCATGAGGGAGATCATCAAAATTTTTGCTCATTTCCTCCGTGGTCTTGAAATAGAACTGGTCATTCGGAAATGCAAATCGTTTGTTTTTTATATGCACATCATCATCTGTAAACTCCCTCAGTGCAGGGGTTGCTAATTTTTCACCCGTATTAATGCAAAGCAAAATATCGTGCGCATTGAAATCGGACTGGTCTACATAATGAGAATCGTTGCTGGCAATAATCTTTACTCCGTGTTTGACCGCAAATTTTACCAGCACCTCGTTTACCTTATTCTGTTCGGCAAGGCCATGTCGTTGTAATTCCACATAATAGTCTTCGCCGAAAATATCCAGCCACCATTTGAATTCTTTTTCAGCTTCTGCTTCTCCTTTCTTTAAAATAGTTTGTGGCACCAAAGCACCCAGACAACAAGTTGTAGCGATCAATCCTTCATGAAATTTTAAAATAAGTTCTTTATCAATACGCGGATATTTACTGTACATCCCTTCAATGAATCCAAGAGAGGTCAGCTTTACGAGATTACGATATCCCTGTTCGTTTTTTGCCAGAAGTATTTGATGATGTCGCGGATCTTTTTCCTCCTTTGAAAAAGTTTTTCGATGACGGTCCGTGGTAATATAAAATTCGCACCCAACGATAGGTTTTACTTTTGGCTTTCCGTTCTCATCTTTATGCTTGTATGCTTCGGATACAAATTCAAACACACCAAACATATTTCCATGATCGCTGATGGCCAGCGCAGGCATACCATCAGCAATGGCTTTTTTATAAAGAGATTGGATAGAAGCAGCTCCATCTAAAAGAGAAAACTGTGTATGTACGTGTAAGTGAGAAAATTTCATAATATCGGTTTGCAAATTTAACCAGGAACGGCCGGTTAGCCTGCTGCTATCTTTTAAATCACAAAAGCTATGGCAATGTTAAAAAAATAAACCTTTCATACTGCCCTGGACATGCTTACATGTTATCACAAGTTTTTCACTTGATCAAAGTCATTAATAAAGGCAATTTTTGACGAGAGAACCCGTTTAGGTTGACAGGATAGAAAAACAATTATACATTTGCAGATTCGGCTCCGGACGGGCTCTTCAATAAAATATTTCGAAAGAGAACCAGTATGACCAAAAAATTTTTGCCGGCCATCGCTTTTATCACCTTATTGGCAAGCTGCTCCAGCATGAAACCCCTGGCATTTACCGCCAGCAAACAAGCCATAGCTTCTGCTAATAATAATAAAAAAGAGATAAAATTCCTTGATATTTCTTCTGACAATACAGATATCGTAACGCCTTCAGAAGTTAAAAAAGAAACACGTTCGTCATCCAAGAGGGCAGCAAAGCCGGTAGAAAAAAAGTACTCAAATGATAATAATCCTGAAGTCGAAAGGGCTTCCTCGCTGCAATTGAAATATGCCCAGTTGTTGAATACCGACGTAGAAGAAATACAGGATATTCCTCTTTACCAAACTATCGATGATTGGTACGGCACCCGTTATAAATACGGAGGCACTTCCAAAACAGGAATTGATTGTTCGGCTTTTGTTCAAACAGTTTTTATTTCAGTTTTTGGAGTCACTCTTCCCAGAACAGCGAGAGATCAATACAAAAGTACACGCCGCATTTCACGCACTGAGTTGCAGGAGGGAGATCTTTTATTCTTTAATACTACAGGCGGTGTTTCGCATGTGGGTATTTACCTAACGAACAACAAGTTTGTTCATGCTTCTGTTTCCGGTGTAACGATTAGTGACATGTTCGAGCCTTACTATGTAAAACATTTTATCTCCGCAGGAAGGGTAGAAGGTATCAATAATGCCTCTGCGTCTCTCAAACCTTAAAGCCCATTCTTTTTTTAATTGTATTCCAGATAGGTGCAATATCCGGTGTAAGCTGAAAATAAACGGAACCGGTGCCGTAAAGAATACAAAAAGCAATGCTTCTTAGTAAAAGGCCGGGTAAACCATGTACGTTCATAAATAAAAAATAACAAACGGCGAAGCAAGCGCCAGCAAGCAGAATGGTATAGATCGTTTGAATTGTAAAAGGAAACAATCTGAACTTACGCCACAGAAAAATTATGCGGATAATATTGTAGATGGTTATGGAAATAAGACCGGCCGATGCTGTACCAACGATATCATAATGCTTCGTCAGGAAATAATTTAAAGGAAGCATAAGCGATAATAAGACGATGCCGCTTGTCATTTCAAATCGCCAATAGGTAGAAGTGCCAATTATCTGCGAATTTACGCCGGTGCCCATGTCTACTATTTTCATGGCTCCCAGCAAAAGAAAAACATAGAAGCCGTTCAAATAACTTTCTTTTAAATGAAAAGTATTCACTGCATCGATGAAGTTGATGACGATGAGCACATAAATGCCACAGGCAAAAACCAATTGGTTTATGGATGACCGCTGATAAATTCTTTGAAGCGTATCTATTTTTTTGTCCTTCCACGCTTTGGATAGATGAGCAATTGATGCGGAGATGATTCCTCTTTGGGGTGCTTGTATTAAACTAGCCACATTTTGCGCAAGAGAATAGATCGCCAGTTTTCCTAGCGCATCTGTAAGCACCGCCCCAATGACAAGGGAGTCGAACACCTGCGATATTGTCAATATCAAAAGGCCGGCATATACATAGGAACACAAGCGTACTATACTTTTAAAAAATCTTCTTGTGACCTTACTAATACGAAATGTAAAATGGATTTTTTTCGTAAAGACCAGGTATAAAAAAAGGATCAATGCAATACCCGGGTAAGTAAATGCAAAGAGTTTTATAAAAAGGTCGTAGTTCTTAATAACGCCAAAAAGAAAAAGTAAGATAATGACAGTGGTGAATAACCGCCATTGTACTTCACGCAAAAAATTTGTGAATACGGATTTATGATATTGCCAGGCAAATGATTCAAGAATAGTATAGAGTGTTAATCCGTAACCCAGTACAAATATCCAGTTGTAATAGGTAACTATTTCCGGCGAGTGCTCTATGTATTTTCGTACAACAAATTTTTTGAGAACAACACCGGCAATAATGACAAGGATAAAACCGATAGTACTTATAACAAGTGCCCATGTTATCAGGTCGTTTTTTTTGCGGGGAAGGTGTTCATTATAATAAGGAAAGAATTTATAAATATAAGATGGCATGGCAAGGTTGGAAAAAGCCATCATTGTTGTGGCGATTGCGATGAACGCATTATACAATCCAAATTGTGTGTCGGTAAATATTCCCTGTTTTGTAAAAAGATAAATATTAAGCAAGCCTACCGCAAAGCCAATATAGATCACGATGGAAGAAATGATACTTTGCCGGCGGATAGTGCTCATTTCATAAAGGTAAGTTCTGAAAGGAAAGTGCCGAGTGGGTTACTAGACTTTTTTTACCGTGATATAGAAGTTCTTGTCTATTGAAAAATTGTCTTTCATTTCCCGTGTTGCTTTCATTTCTTTCCATTCTGTTGTTGGTTTTATCCATTCATTAGAGTTTGCAATTCTTACAGGCATATCAAAGCCATCTACGCAATTTGTCCACCGATAGGAAAATCTATCTCCTTCAATTTTATATTCAAGCACAGGAATTTTTGTTGTACGTAAATACTGGTCAAAGAATTTTGAAAAATCTATTCCCGATTTATTGCTGATATAATTTTCTATATCTTTTGAATCAACCGTTTTGTGATAGAATGTTTCATTCAACCCTCTCAATATACTTCTGAACAATGAATCGTTATTAATAACCTGTCTTACCATATGCATAATGTTATTTCCTTTATTATACATATCGCCGCTGCCCTCTTTATTTACTCCGTATGGCCCGATAATGGGCCGGTCATTCCGAATAGTTCTTCTTAAGCCCTGCGTGTAAGCATCAGCCGCTTCCTTTCCATATTTGCACTCCACAAAAAGAGTTTCGGAGTAGTCCGTAATACCTTCATGTACCCACATATCAGCGATGTCTTTTGTGGTTATGTTATTGGCAAACCATTCATGCCCGCTTTCGTGAACTATAATATAATCCCAGTTTTTTCCCCAACCGCTTCCTGAAAGATCCCTTCCCAAATAACCATTCATAAATTTATTACCATAAGCCACAGCGCTTTGATGCTCCATACCCAGGTGCGGCGCTTCTACCAGTTTATAACTGTCTTCGTAAAATGGATATGGCCCCATCCAGTATTCAAAACATTTCAGCATATCGTCTACTTGTTTGAATTGTTCTTTCGCCTTATCAAGATCATAATCAAGTACCCAATAATCACAATCCAGTTTTCCTTTTTCGCCCATATAGTCTTCATGCCATGTAACATATTTCCCGATGTAGGGAATGATGTTGTAATTGTTGATCGGAGACTTTACTTCCCATGTCCATGTGGTGGTTCCGTCGCCATTCGCTATTTTTTCTTTTAGTCTTCCATTACCAACTGCAACCAATGTATCGGGAACTGTGATGTTTAATGTCGCGCCATTATCGGGTTCATCGCCCTGGTAGTCTTTACAGGGAGACCAAACACTTGCGCCTAATCCCTGGCAGGCCACTGTCATCCACGGCCGGCCCAATGCATCTTTTGTAAAGATCCACCCACCATCCCATGGCGGGTTAACTGCTATCCGCGGATTACCATGATAAATAATGGTAATGGAATGTTCGGAATTCTTTGGAGTTTTTGGCAGAGGGATATGCCACACATTTCCTTCATTATAGTAAGGTCTTTTTGGATAATTGATGTACAACTTGCCATCATAATAAATGGTATCGATCTTCAAAGGTTGCTGAAGATCGATCTGCATGTAGTCCGTGTGCTTGTCTTCAGTTACTTTATAATCGATCGTTGTTTTGCCTGTGATTGATTTTGCATCGTAGTCCGGTGTTACATGAAGATCATAATGCATAACATCCCACCATTCTCTTTCGGGGCCTACACTTCCACGCAACGTATCCTGGTGGGTGAATACTTCTTTATGATTTAATGGTTGCGCAGAACTATGAATAGTGAATAGAGAAAGACTAATTATTGCTAAAAAAAGTTTCTTCATGCGTTTGGGGGTTAAGAATAGTTGCTAAATTAGGCCGTGAGATCGTATTTAATAAACCACTTAACAAAATTTTCTGGTTTCTTTTGTTTTGTATTTTTTGCGCTGTGTCTTTATTCCTGCTCTTCAAACAATGAAACTAACAAAAACATTTTTTACTACAATGAACAGACGGGAATAGAATCACTCGATCCTGCATTTGCCAAAAATCAATCCATAATGTGGGCGGTACACCAGTTATACAATACATTGGTTGAGATCGACGACAACCTGCATATTGCACCATCGGTTGCAAAGAGTTGGGACATTTCGGACGACAGGCGGGTATTCACTTTTCACTTGCGCAATGATGTTTTTTTTCATGACGATAATGCCTTTCCAAACGGCAAAGGAAGAAGAGTGATCGCAAAAGATATCGTGTATAGTTTTAAGCGCATTATTGATAATACAACCGCCAGCCCCGGCGCATGGATATTTAATGGTAAGGTAGACAGTGCAGATGGATTTATGGCAATTGACGATTCAACATTTCAATTAAAACTCATCAAACCTTACATACCAATATTGGGAATTCTTTCCATGCAGTACTGTTCCATTGTTCCGGAAGAAGCCGTAGAAAAGTATGGAACTAATTTTCGCAGACATCCAGTTGGTTCAGGTCCCTTTGCTTTTGTGAAATGGGAAGAAGGTCAGGCACTGGTGTTGAAAAAAAATAAAAATTATTTTGAAAAAGATAGTTTGGGAAATCGTCTTCCGTATTTGGATGGAGTGAAAGTAAGTTTCTATGACAGCAAAGCCACAGAGTTTTTATTGTTCAGGGAAAAGCAACTTGATTTTATGAATGATATTGAGTCATCGTTCAAAGACGAAGTGCTGACTAAAAAGGGAGAGTTGAGAAAAAAATGGGAGGGAAAGATCGTTTTAAAAACTCATTCTTATCTCAACATTGAGTATCTAGGAATTTTAATGGACACAACAAATGAACTGGTAAAAAATTCTCCGCTCCGGTTTAAGAAAATCCGGCAGGCCATCAATTATGGTTTCGACCGCAGAAAAATGATCATGTATTTACGGAACTCGATCGGCATTCCTGCCGAATCTGGTTTTATACCTGTGGGTCTTCCTTCGTTCGATTCAACTAAAGTAAAAGGATATTATTATGATCCGGCAAAGACCAGGGAGTTATTAAAAGAAGCTGGTTTTTCGAACGGCAAAGGATTGCCCTCTATTAAATTACTGACCATACCGATCTATTCTGACCTTGCCAGTTTTATTGCCAAGCAACTGGAAGAAGAAGGAATTCCTGTGCAGGTTGACGTGGTACAAAAAGCATTGTTGCTCGATCTCACTGCTAATTCTAAAGCATTATTTTTTCGCGGAAGCTGGATCGCCGATTATGCGGATGCAGAAAATTATTTATCCGTTTTTTATTCTAAAAACCCAGCACCGCCAAATTATACACGATATAAAAATCCTGTGTTCGATGCCCTATTTGAAAGAGCATTGACTGAAACCAATGATACTTTGCGATATAAGCTTTACCAGCAGGCTGACCAGGTAATGATAAATGATGCTCCTGTAGTGCCATTGTGGTATGATGAATGGATCCATTTTGTGCAACCATATGTAATAGATTTCGATGTGGATGCATTCAATCTTCTTGAGTTAAGAAGAGTTAAAAAAGTGAATAAATAATTTTTTATTTTTTTGATTGCAATTGACTGATTTGCAAATATATTTTTTGACTTCCTGATCCAGGAGCCCCATCAGGCTTGGATATTTGAGGAATGACCTTTAATTTAGTGTATTCTTATTAAAGCTTATTTACAGAGCTTCTTTCATCTCCAAAATCCCATCAAAAGCAATTCCCTGGTTTTATCCTTTTAAGACCATTCGTAATTCCAAATTAAAAAATGTACTCATGAAAACGAGTGGAGTCCGCGGTTTTATTTTCAAAACAATTTTGTTGATACTTCTTTGTTTATACTTCCTTCTGGTATTTAGCAGGCCTGTTAATAGCTCTTCTTCTTTACCTCATTATGGAAGTGTGTGTCACAGACAAATTGTGCCCCTTCCAAAGCTTCTCAGTTTTGAAGGTTATTCATCAAATAAGCAAGTGAAGTTGAACTGGAAATTTGAAACAACAGAGGGTCTTGATGAATGTATCGTAGAGCGGGCCGACAGATCAGGAACATTCAAACCTGTTGCTTATTTTTTTATGACGGAGGATATTCATATTCCTGACCTTCATTTCACGGACAATGTTCCTAAAAACAAAACTTATTTTTATCGTTTGCAATTAACAGGGAAAGATGGGGTTAAGCAATATACCAAAGCACTCTCTTTTGATATGGGCAACAACCAGGATCAAAAAAGATCATTGAACTATCCTTTAGTTATTGAGTAAATACTGATCAGACTTTTATTTTCAATTTTTCCTTAAACACTTTCCTGAATTTATCCAGTTTGGGCCTGATAACAACAGAGCAATAAGGATTTTTGTCTTTATTGTATTCATAATAATTATGATGATAGTTTTCCGCAGGATAAAACTTTTCCATTGGTGCTATTTGTGTAACAATAGGCTTATCCCAGGCTCCGCTTTTGTCTAATTCTGTTTTATATTTTTCCGCAAGTCTTTTTTGCTCATCGTCATGATAGAAAATAACGCTACGGTATTGAGTACCCACATCACCACCCTGGCGATTTAAAGTGGTTGGATCATGGACTTTAAAAAAGACTTCCAGCAATTCATCATAGGAAATTTTTGAAGAATCATACATCAATTGTGTACACTCAGCATGGCCGGTTTCACCGCTGCACACTTCTTTATAAGTTGGATTTATAGTATGACCGCCGGAATACCCTGGCATTACAGAGATCACTCCGTCCAATTCTTTAAAAATGGCTTCTGTGCACCAGAAGCAACCAGTGCCAAAGGTTGCTGTTTCAGTTGTATTCATAAGAAATATTGAGGATGCAAGTTACGAAGATGGTAAATAGCTATTGTTTAATGTATCGCCGTCACATTTACTTTTTCAATGCCGGGTAAGTGTACTTCGATATGACGGTCCCGGGCCTTGTTCTCAAATTCACTGATGATTTCCAGTATATCGTAGTCAATGAAATTACATTCGCTGCCATCAATCGTTAATTTCGAATCTTCAGGGATTTTGTCCAGGGCATCTTTCAGTTTTACTTTATTCAGGAATGTAACATTGCTGTTCAGTTTAATGTAAAAAATTTCGTGCCCGTTTTTTTCAGTGATTTGTACTTTATACTCTGCCCTGAAATTTTGACTGATGATATAGTAAACGGATAATAATAAACCGGTGGTCACCCCTATAAGAAGATCTGTCATTAAAATGATCACAATCGTTAAGATGAAAGGAAGAAATTGTTTCCAGCCCAGACTCCACATATTGCGATAAAGCTTAGGTTTGGTAAGATTAAAACCTGTAACAAATAGAATGGCAGCAAGAGAGGCGAAAGGTATCTTGTTCAGCACAAAGGGTATAAAAGCAACGGTGAGTAATAAAAATAACCCGTGGGTAAAAGAAGATAATCTTGTTCTTGCACCAGCATCTACATTGGCAGCGCCTCTTACAATTACGGCAGTCATAGGAATAGCTCCCAGGAAACCACATGCCATGTTGCCGATGCCTTGTGCTATCAACTCACGATTAACCGGTGTAATGCGGTTGTGACTATCTAATTTATCAATTGCTTCTATGCAAAGCAGTGTTTCTAACGTTGCAAGTAAACCAATGATAATTCCTTCTTTCCAGATTTCCCCATGAGAAAATATTTTAGAAAGCGCCGGAAAAGAAATGTGGCCAAAAATATTTTCAGGAATATTTACCAATTGTGCTTCCCTGAGCGAATAACCGGAGGTAGTTTTTATAAAAATGTAATTAATAAGAATTCCCGCAGCAACAGCCATCAAGGGCGCAGGAATTACTTTTAATTTTTTTGCAAAAGGTTGTTGCAATAAAACCAATATGGCAAGTGAAGACAAAGAAATAATGATAGCTCCTCTTGTAGTATGTTCATTAAAATTATGGATATTGCCTTTGAAATTTTTTGGAGAGAAAAAACCAAGAAGACCACTGCTCCAGAAATCTGGCCTGTCATAGCCGAGAGCAAAAGGAACTTGTTTGGCGATTAGTAAAATTCCAATAGCAGCTAACATTCCTTTAATAACTGCAGAAGGAAAATAATTGGCAATGATACCAAGTTTAAGGATGCCCAGAACGAGTTGAAACATTCCTGCAACGATCACTGCCAGTAAAAAAACCTTGTAGTCCCCATAAGAAAGAATAGTAGCTGCAACAACAGTAGTAAGGCCTGCAGCGGGGCCTGATACGCTTAACTGCGAACCACTGATAAATGAAACAACAATGCCGCCGATAATGCCCGAAAGAATGCCTGAATACAATGGAGCACCGGATGCTAAAGCTATTCCTAAACAAAGAGGCAATGCTACTAAAAAAACAGAAAGACCTGCAGGCAGGTCGTATTTAAGCCAAAGAAGACGGTAGTATCTTATCTTTCTTCTCAAATGAGGTGAATGATGCTTTCTGAAGCAAAGATAGAGATAAAGTTGACTGGAAAATTATTTCGAAAAATCGAAAGGCCGATACATAAAAATTAAATCCGAAATTCGTTGCCCAAATTTTAATTAGTGAAATTATTTCCATCATCGGCACACACACAATTGGAGTTTGATAAAGTAAAAACTCTGCTGCTGGAACATTGTACCAGCGAATATGCAAAAGAAAAGGTACAGGAGCTCCAGATTCATACAAATAAGGAATTCATAGAAACAGAACTTAGGCAGAGTTACGAATATAAACAGTTGATACAAACTACTACTTTCTTTCCCAATGATTATATATTAAATCTGGCAAGAGATTTAAAATTATTAAGCATCCCTGGGGCAGTGCTCACTGGTGAACAATTCATTCAACTACGCAGGCTGGCTGAAACCATGGAAAAAATCTTTCGCTGGTTTGACAATGAAAGGAAAACAACTTATCCCGGACTTGCAAAGTTAATTGAAGGTGTTCATTACGAAAAGGCGATCATAAAAATGATTGATGATGTGTTGGACGAGCAGGGACAAGTGAAAGATACTGCTTCAAACGAGTTGCGCAACATCCGGATGAACTTATATAGAAAGAGAAATGAATCAAGAAGGGTTTTTGAAAGGATTGTTTCAAAGCTGAACAAACAAGGTTTCCTGGTGGAAATAGAAGAGAGTTTTATGAATGGCAGAAGAGTAGTGGCAGTATTTGCAGAGCAAAAAAGAATGATAAAAGGAATTTTGCATGGAGAAAGTGATACACGTCGTACGTCATTTATAGAACCCGAAGAAACGATTGGATTGAATAATGAAATTTTTTCATTGGAAAATGACGAACGAAAAGAAGTGTACAGGATATTGCGGGAATTAACCTATAATATTTCAAAATATGAGCCATTGCTTTCTGCATGGCATGCTATTATTGGTGAATATGATTTTATTCGTGGCAAAGCAAAACTGGCCATAGGGATAAAAGGTGAATATCCTTTAATAATGGACAAATCACACATTCATCTTGTACAGGCTTATCATCCCTTGCTTTTTCTTTATAATCAAAAATTAAATAAACAAACAATCCCGGTTACTCTAAAGCTTGATGAAGCCAACAGGATATTGCTGATAAGCGGGCCAAATGCCGGGGGGAAAACAGTAAGTTTAAAAACGGTCGGACTACTGCAGATAATGGTGCAGGCCGGATTGCTGGTGCCCGTACATCCTTCATCCGAATTTGGAATTTTCAAACAATTAATGATTCATATCGGCGATACGCAGAGTTTGGAATTTGAACTAAGCACTTACAGCAGTCATTTGCTGAACATGAAATACTTTATAGAAAATGCAAATGGGCGGACATTATTTTTTATTGATGAATTGGGTAGTGGGAGTGATCCAAATCTTGGAGGAGCTTTTGCTGAAGTGATTTTGGAGGAGTTGACAAGGAAACATGCTTATGGCATTGTGACCACGCATTATCTCAACCTGAAAATAATGGCAAACAAAACGCCGGGGATCATAAATGGCGCTATGGCTTTTGATGAAAAAAACTTGCAACCGTTATACAGACTTATTGTTGGTAAACCCGGGAGTTCATATACATTTTCTATCGCAGAAAGAATTGGAATGAACAAGGAATTGATTCAACGGGCAAGAATATTGGTAGATGAAGAACATTTTCAGCTTGACAAATTATTAAACCGTACAGAGCAGGATCTTCAAAACCTTCAAAAGAAAGAAAAGGAATTACAGGGCTTATTGAAAGAGAATGAAAAGTTAAAGAAAGAAATGCAGCAGGTGATGAATAGAGAAAAGCATCAGCAGCAGGTAGAGTTTTTAAAACATCAAAATAGAATTACGGAAGAGAGAATTGCCTATTTAAAAGACATGGAGCGTAAATTAAAACAGATAATAAGTGAATGGAAAAAAGAAGAAGATAAAAGTAAAGTGATCAAAAATATCCATGCGTTATTATTTAAAAAGAATGAACAAAGGGTGCAGAATAAAATGCAAAAGAAAATTGAATCAAAATTTGAACAGGTGGGTGGTGAAATAAAGAAAGGTGACAGGGTGATGATGAAAAGAAATCACCAGGTAGGGAAGGTGATGGAATTACGAGGTAAAAGGGCAGTGGTGCAAATAGGATTATTACCTATGCAGGTAGAGTTGAATGATCTTATTGTGGTAAAAGAAAAGGAAAAAGATTCCTGAAAGCTGCTGATGGTATAATTCTTGTTTTTTATAACGTCCATCCAATTCTGATCTATGAAAAATACTTTACTCACTGCTGTCTATATTGTTCTTACAATGGCCCTTATTTTTTTATCACTCTTCTTTCTTTCATGCACTAAAAAACAAACTTCTACACACGATCAGCAGCAATTGAATTCCTGCAACGCTTCAAAAGCAAATGCTGAAAATATACAGATTTTTCCTGCAGATAATCCCTGGAACAAGGATATTTCAAGTGAACCAGTTGATCCCTACAGTAACCAGATCATTTCAAACTTTTCAGGCAGTCCTGTCAAAGCTGATTTTGGAAGTGGAACGTGGCAGGGCGCACCAATAGGGATTCCGTATGTGATAGTTTGCGGTGATCAGCAAAGGATCAATGTAAATTTTACTGATTATGGAGATGAAAGCGATGTGGGTCCCTATGCTATTCCACTAAATGCACCCATTGAAGGAAATGGAAGTGGAGATTCTCATGTTATTTCGCTAGATATGGGAACTGGAATTTTATATGAATTATTCAATGGTCATGTAAATGGTGATCATTGGGATGCATCTTCCGGGGCTATTTTCAACCTTAACTCAAATCAATTGCGTCCTGAAACGTGGACTTCAGCTGATGCAGCTGGTTTGCCCATTTTTGCAGGATTGGTTCGATATGATGAGATTTTGAAAGGACAGATTGATCACGCCATTCGTTTTACTTTGACAAGTTCAAATGTGAAACCGGCATATGTTTATCCGGCACGTCATAAAGTAAACAGCAGTGGGGGGCAATATTCATTGCCATTTGGTGCAAGAATAAGATTGAAGGGAAATTTTGATATAAGTTCTTATTCATCTATCAACCAGGTTATTTTAAAAGCGATGAAAAAATATGGATTAATGCTTGCTGACATCGGGAGCAACATGTATATAAGCGGCGCTCCGGATGAGAGATGGAATAATGATGAATTGCGTGAATTATTGCAGGTGAAAGCTTCTGATTTTGAAGTTGTAAAATTCAATAACTAAATGCCGGCTCCACCTCTGCGTTTAAAAAATAGCTATCAAAAATTTTACCTGTTGAAATGAATATAATCGTTGAGATGATTGATAGTTTCCTGTTGCGAAAGGATGGTTTGCTTTACCACGTCACTTATTGAAATTATTCCTGCAAGCCTGTCTTTTTCAAAAACGGGCAGATAGCGAATATTTTTTTCAGTCATTAGCTGCATACAATGTTCTACACTGTCCTCTGGTTTTACAGGAGGCAGATCTGTACTCATGATCTCTGCTACTTTTGTATCATGGGAATTTTTTCCTTTTAGAATCACTTTGCGTGAGTAATCTCTTTCTGTAATAATTCCTAAATATTCACCGGCATCCATAATCAGAACTGAGCCGATATTTTTTTCAGCCATAATTTGAAGAGCGTCGATAACGGGGGTATCGGGAGTTACGGCGATAGCCGAAACGCCTTTGCGGGCTATAATGTCAGATACTCGATTCATGGCAAGACTAATTTGTTTGTTGTTAATTTAAGAAAAGATACACCATTGGCAAAAACATTTTTTATTCTTACTATCTTGTGATACCGTTCATGGATCAGAAACCAGCAACTATAAAAGAGATCGCTAAACGATTAAATGTTTCGGTCTCAACAGTATCAAGGGCTCTGCACAATCATCCAAGCATTGGTTTGCATACACGAATGCAGGTAAAGAAACTGGCAACAGAATTACATTATGAGCCCAATCAGGCGGCTATTTCATTTAAAAAAGGCAGAACATTTACACTAGGAGTTATTCTCCCCAATTTGGGTGAAGAATTTTTTTCAATGGCTATTAATAGTATTGAAGACATGGCTTCGAAAAATAATTATACAGTGTTAATCGGCCAGTCTCATGATGATAAGGAGAGAGAAAAAAAGATTGTTGAAACAATGCGTAAACATAGAGTAGACGGTATTCTTGTTTCTATTTCAAAAAATACAGACAGTTTTGAACATTTTGATGAACTGAAAAAATATAAAATTCCTGTTGTTTTTTTTGATCGGGTACCTGAATCAAACGATGTATATAAAGTTTCCTGTTCATTGAAGCAAAGTTCTATGGATATGGTAGACTGGCTGATTAAACATTCACATAAGCGTATCGGATTTATTAAAGGACCGGGAAGCATGGCTTCCACTGATGAGCGACTACAGGGTTATATACAGGGACTTGCCAAAAATAATATCAGGGTAGACAGAAATTTAATAGTAGAAACTGATCTTACTAAAAATCAAAATATTGATTCCATTAAAAAATTACTTGCCTTGAAAGAAATTCCTGACGCTGTAATTGCTTTTAATGATTATGTTGCGTTTGATGCCATCAGGTATGCAAGAGAGGCCGGGTATGTGATCAATAAGAATATTTATTTTGCCAGCTATGCAAACCTTCCGGTTACTAATTATCTTAATGATCCGCCTGTGATTTCGGTGGAACAATTTCCTCATCAGCAGGCTGAAAAGGCAACTGCAATTTTATTGGAGTTGATTGAAGCAAAGGATTCACCGCGGGAGATAAAAAATACGATTTTACTTGAAGGCAGATTGGTGATAAATCAAAAAGAGAAATAATCAGCGGAAAGAGAGGGATTCGAACCCTCGTCCCGATTTCCATCGGGAAACGGTTTTCGAGACCGTCCCGTTCAACCACTCCGGCATCTTTCCTTTTTGAAATTGAAAATTAATATTTCTCTGTTTACTCGTATTATAAATATTTCTCAATCTTATTATTTGTTTTGTTATAAAGTTGAGAAATTAAAATTCAATAATGCATATTTAATATGTTTGTATTCTATAAGTGAATACATGGAGAAAACTGTTCTGCATACAAAAGTAGATACTTCCGCAGGCATTTCAGCGCTGATCGGCACCTTAAATTATTTTCACCCGGTGAGCAAAGGGATAGAAGAATTTTTGCAAAAGAATATTCATCCCTGTGTTTTTGATAAAGGAAAATTATTATTAAAAGCGGGCCAGGTTTGTGAAAATATTTATTTTATTAAAAAAGGCGCAGTGCGTGGCTTTATTAAAGAAGGTCAAAAAGATATTACTACATGGATCACCGCCGAAAACGAATTGGTCACTTCCATTTCGGGTCTTGATAAAAAAAACCCTGCCATTGAAAATATGCAGGCTATTGAAGAATGCGAAATGCTTGCCTTGAGTTATGGCGATCTTCAGAATCTTTATGGGCAATTTCCGGAATTTAATATTGTGATCCGTAAGTTACTTCAGCAATATTACCAGGATGCAGAAAAAAGAGCTTTTATTGCAAGGCTTACAAATGCGGAAAGTAAATACCGCTATTTTATCTCCCATCACAGTAATCTTGTCAACAGAATTCCGTTAAAATATGTGGCTTCATTTCTTGGCATAACGCTTGAAACATTAAGCAGGGTCAGAAAAAAAATTTCTATCAATAAATTTTAATTTTAATGTTGCCTGCATTCTTTTGGCTAAATAAAGGTCCTTACACCTGATGAATTATAAGCATCACGGAATTCTTTTGGCGTGCAGTTTTTCTTCTTTTTAAAAATTCTGTTGAAGTTTGACATATTGTTAAAGCCACATTTATAAGCAATCTCATTTACACTTTGCGTGGTTTCAATCAACATGCGTGATGCATGGCCCAGGCGTATTTCGCATAATGCATCTACAAATGTTTTTCCTGTTCTCAATTTAAAAAAGCGGCTAAGAGACACTTCTGTCATAGTTGCTATTCTTGCAGCCTCAGTCAATGAAACGTTTTTATCGAAATTCGTATTTAGGTATTTCATTACATTTTCAACCCTGCGGCTGTTATATGAAAAAGTTTCTGTGTTGCTGAATGATGCATCGGACAATATCCGCATGTTTCGTGAAGTAGACAGATCGTGTAAAATAGACATTAGTTCCAGCACTGAATCGAAGCCACGTTTTTGTGACAACTTGATTAAGCGGGACATGATCATTTCCGTTGTTTGTTTAGAAAATAAAATCCCTCGTTTTGAATGTTCAAACATATTTTTTATAAAGCTCATCTGGTTACGATGAAGAAATTTTTCATCGAACAAGTCCCGATGAAACTGGATAGTTATTTCTTTGATCTCTTTCCCTTTTGATTTATGAGTCATCCAGCAATGCTGAAGATTCGGTCCCACGAATACTAATTCAAGGTCATCGATTATTTCAATGTGGTCACCGATAACCCGCTTTGCTCCTTTTGCATTTTGAATGAAATTCAATTCAAACTCTTCATGAAAATGAAGAGGGAAGTCAAACTCATATTTTACTCTGGAAAAAACAGTAAAGCAATCACTTTGCGTCAATGGGGTTATTTCCCTTAGAATATTTTTATTCATCAATAAGCTTATTTCTGATATTGAATATATAAAAAAAGAGCAATACTATATTAAGAAAGTATCATACAAAAATTTAGAAGTGAATAGATAAGAAACTTATCTGGTAAGGATTATGATTTTTATCATCCAGAAAAAATATTCTTAATAGATAAAAAAGTATCATTTGCTTGAATGATAAAAGAATAATTTTGTCAAAACAATCTTGCTATATGGGAAAATTGATAGCTTCCAGAGGTGTGCTATTATTAATTTGTACACTCTCTCTTCTCACTTCATCTGCACAAGTAAGAAAAATTTCAGGAACGGTTAGTGATGATAAAGGAATACCTATTTCCGGTGCAACAGTTACTGTTATGGGTGCAAACATTGCTACTGCGACAAACATAAATGGAGTTTTTAACCTGGATTTGCCACAGAATGCAAAGACATTAGTGATTACACATGTGGGAATGGAAAAGCAGGAAATTACTGTTGGCAGCAATAGCGTATTTCAAATCTCTCTTCTTCCTACGGCTACTAGTTTAACAGATGTAGTAGTGGTTGGCTACGGCAGAGCAAGAAAAGCTAACCTGACCACAGCACAAACATCAGTTACTTCAAAAGAAATAGAAAAAACAGTAAACACCACATTAGAACAAGCCATCCAGGGAAGAGCTGCAGGCGTTTATATCACACAAAACTCCGGACAACCCGGGGGAGGCATATCCGTGAATATTCGTGGTATTAGCTCCTTAGGCCGCACTCAACCTTTGTATGTAATTGATGGAGTTCAGATACAAGCGAGTGAGGATGTATCTTATGGTAATCAAAGTACGTCTAATCCTTTATCAGGTTTAAATCCTGCAGATATAGACGATATAGAGATTCTTCAAGGTCCTTCTGCAACGGCTATTTATGGTTCCCGCGGCACCAATGGCGTAATACTGATTACTACAAAACGCGGAAAAGCCGGTGATATTAAGATAAATTATACCTACCAATATAATCTTCAAACACCTCCAGAGCACTTAGATGTAATGAATTTACCCCAGTATGCACAAATGGTTAACGAATACCATGATCTTGCAGGAGGAACAACTCCGGGTGAATTTTTAGATCCATCATTATTAGGTAGAGGAACAGATTGGCAGGGCGAATTGTTTAATAATGCCGGGATGAATAAACACCAATTAAGTTTGAGTGGTGGCAATAATAACACTACTTACTACATGTCGACTGAATATTTGAAACAAGAAGGAGTTGCTTTAGGTTCAGGGTTTAAGAGGTACGGTTTCAGACTAAACCTTGATAACAAACCAAGAGAATGGGCAACTATTGGTGTCAATCTTAGTTTCAACCAAACTAATGAAAACCTTACTACAACTAATTATGGAGATGCACAAAGCCCTCTTATTTCAAGTGCTTTGCAATTAACTCCGCAGATACCTGTTAAAAATCTGAATGGAACCTGGGGTGGAAGTGATCCGATAGATGGGGCTAATCAATTTGCACCTATAAACCCAATTGCTATTGCAAACCTCATTACGAATAAAAATATTAAAAAACAATTTTTAGGAGGTTTGAATCTTAGTATAAACCTGATGAAAGGCTTGGTACTCAGAAGTTCATTAAATGGTAATATAGGCAACGGTACTTCCACTTATTATACACCGACTTATAATATTGATCAGTGGCATTATAATACTATCGCTTCTTTACAGACAGGGACCTATTCAAGCTGGTATTGGAACTGGAATGAGTTGTTGGAATACACCAGGCAAATAGGCAAACATAACTTTACGCTGATGGCAAGCCATGAAGCCCAGGAGTCTGAGTGGAAAGCTCTTTCTGCCGGAAGAACCGGTTTTCTTACTAATGATGTTTTTGACGTAAATGCAGGAGATCCTACTTCGGCTACAAATAGTGGGGGAACTTATCCATGGTCGATGGAATCCTATCTTGGCAGGATTAATTATAATTATGATAACCGCTACTTATTAACGGGAACATTCAGAAGAGATGGTTCTCCTTATTTTGGTTCAGATAACAGATGGGGAAATTTCCCTTCGGTTTCTGCTGCATGGAGAGTAAGTAAGGAAAAATTCTTCAATATTCCTTTCATTAGCGAACTTAAGTTAAGATATGAAACGGGCCTGACAGGTAACCAGGGAACAGGCTCTGGTATTTATGCTCCACTATCAACAGGTGCAACACCCTGGGGTACCGGGTTCTTACCGTCCACATTCACCAATGCTAAATTAGCATGGGAAGAAACTAAAACGAACAATGTAGGTGTAAATCTTGGGTTAATGCAAAATAGGTTTACCGTTGAGGCTGACTATTATGTAAAAAATACTGACAACCTGATACTGGGCGCAAGTCTGCCCTGGTATCTTGGTACAAATGGAAGTCCTGGTTCAATAGGAGCACCGCTGGTAAATGCCGGTTCTTTGAAAACAAAAGGCTGGAACATTACATTCGTCACTACTAACATTAACACCAAAAATTTTAAATGGGAATCCAATCTGAATCTCTCTCATTTCAAAACAACAGTTGTTTCCCTGAACTCCGATAATTCGTTTATAGAAAGAACATCATGGTGGATGAACAATTGGACACAACGGGCAGCGATTGGCTCTGAACCTTGGTTATTCAGGGGATATATTGAAGAAGGTATCTTTCAATCCATAGATGAAATTGGTAAAAGTGCAGTACCTGTTGATAACAATGGTGACAGGCGGCCAACTGATCAGCAAAATGGTATATGGGTAGGAGATGTAAAGTACAAAGACATTAATGGTGATGGCAAAATTGATGTAAATGATATGACCAATATTGGGAACCCATGGCCCAAGTTAACTGCCGGCTTTACGAATACATTTTCTTATAAAGGTTTCGATCTAAGTATTCTTATTATTGGAACTTATGGTAATGATATTTATAATTTTATTGCCGCTGCCAATAGTAATCCCAATAATATTAACCTAAGCCGAAATTTATTGATCGAAGCAATGAATTATGCAAAACTAACCACTGATGCGAGCGGAAATCCTATTCTGGCTAATCCCGGAACAAATGTTCCCCGCATCACTAATAATCCTGTCTCATCTGATAATAACTATGGAAAAATTACAGACAGGTTTGTAGAAGATGGTTCCTACCTGAGATTAAAAAATGTCTCTTTATCGTATAATGTGCCTGTTAAATATTTAGGGTATACAAAAATTATAAAAGGATTAAGAGTAACTATAGGAGCCCAGAACCTTTATACTCTTACCCATTATAAAGGGTTTGATCCTGAAGTAGGAGCTTATGTTGGTACAGGTTCAAGCAGTTCAAACCAGGCCATAGGTATTGATTTTGGCCGTTATCCTTTAACCCGAATGTACAATGCCGCTGTAAGTGTTAATTTCTAAACTTATTAATATGAAGAATATAAATCGAATAAATCATTTCATTGGCTTATTGCTTGCTATTGTAATCCTGTCAGGCTGTACAAAAAGTTTTCTCGAAAAGCCACCATTAAGTTCAGTGGTTGACGCTAACTTTTATAAAACTGATGATCAGGTAGTAGCAGCTACCAGTTTGCTTTATAGCGAAGTGTGGTTTGACTACAATGATAAAGCTATGTACAACCTTGGGGATTTTCGTGGGGGTACGGCTTTTTCGGCGTGGAATGACAGAGGAAATGTTTTATTCAATACTACGGGTGATAATGGAGAAAATGGAGCTTCCTGGCGTGCATTCTTTAATGTCGTGGCTCAATCAAACCTTTTCATTTATAATATAAATAAATACGGAAGCGATGCGATTTCTCCCCAAGTGAAAAAAATGGCCATTGCAGAGGCAAGGTTCATGAGAGCATTAGCCTATCGCTTTTTAGTCATGAATTGGGGACCTGTTCCGGTTATTGAAAATAATTTCGATCATCTTTATGATACCTCTATTTCCCGGAATACAGTACCAAGCGTATGGCGTTTCATAACACGGGAAATGCGTGCGGCTGCTGAAGATTTACCCGAAACAGCAGTACAGGATGGAAGACTTACAAAATGGTCAGCAGAAGGAATGTTAGCCCGTTTTTATTTGACAAGGGCTGGTGTTGAATCTGAAAACGGAATGAGAAAGCAGGAATTTTTAGATAGTGCAAAATATTATGCTGAAAGAGTAATCAGTAACAGTGGAAAAAGTTTATTGAAAAACTACGAAGATCTGTTTAGATATCCTTATGATAATAACTCAGAATCTTTGTTTGAATTACAGTGGGTTTATTCAGGCCCCGACACATGGGGAACAAACAACAGTATGCCTGAATATCTTGCTTACAGCCCTGATATTTCGTTTGGGGGATGGGGCGGCGATAAAGGCGCTACATGGTGGATGATCAAACAATATGATGGTATTGAAGAGCAGCCTGATGGTACTTTAAAAGGAAGAACCCTGGATCAGCGTTTACACGCCACCTTTATGTTACCGGGAGCATATTATCCGGAGATTACAAAAGTAACCGATAGAACGAAATTGATTTATCCGTTTACCGGGACTGATGAAAATTTTTTAGCTATTAAAAAATATGTAATTGGTTCTCCTATAGATTTAGCAGGCGTAGCATCACAACAACGATATCCTAACGACACTTATATGATGCGGCTTGCCGAAATGTATTTAATCTATGTTGAAGCAACAATAGGTAACGATGCCTCTACAACAGATGGAACTGCAATTGAATATTTCAATAAAGTACACACAAGAGCGGGTTTACCTGAATACGTTGTATCAGGTGCCAATGGCAGCGGACCACTTACTTTCGATATGGTTCTTTCTGAAAGATTTAAAGAGTTTGCTATGGAAGGCATGTCATGGTATGACCTGGTTAATCTCCACTATTGGAACCCTTCAAAAGCACTTTCTATTTTGAATTCACAAGACAGAGGATTGTTTTTTGCTCAGCCAGACCAGATGCCAAATCCAACACAATGGACATTCACAAAAACATCATGGTTTACTGAAAGAACGATTAATGCGAATGAAGGAAACTTTCTTTTGCCGATACCAAATGTTGAATTGAGCCAGGCACCTAATCTTCAAAAACCAGCAGTAGATTATCCATAGAGGACGATAAAATTTTTTTAAATAAAGAAATTGAAATTCAAATGAAATCAATAAATAAATTCTTACTAATACTGTTGACGGCAGTCAGTGCAGCAAGTGTATTTACTTCCTGCAAAAAGGACAATTCGCCCGGCATACCTTCTATAAGCTATGTAAGAATAACTAGCCCGGCGTCATCGGATTCTTTACTTGTGGGTGCACACCAGGGGCAGCTTATTGCCATTATTGGCAGCAATTTGCAAGATGCTGTTGAAGTATGGTTCAATGACCAACAGGCAAGGTTAACTCCAACCTATATTAATAACACTTCAATTCTTGTATCAATCCCTAGTCAAATCCCTCTGGACATAACTAATAAACTGAAGATCATTTTCAAAGATGGGTATGTACTATTGTATGATTTTGAAGTGCAAATTAGTGCACCTGAAGTTAATAGTATGGTTTGTGAATTCGTAAATGATGGAGATGTTGCTACTATCAGGGGAAACTATTTTTATGAACCGATCACAATCTCATTTACAGGTGGTACTACGGGTCAATTAGTTTCTGTGAAAGATAATGAAATTCAATTTACAGTTCCCGCTGGCGCACAACCTGGTCAAATTACAGTAAAAACCAATTTTGGTGAAACTAAATCAGACTTCTGGTTCAGAGATCCAAGAAATCATTTCATTGATAGCGATCCATATGAAGGATGGCATGAAGCAGCCCTTGTAATAAGCAGCCCCGGTCCAACTGACCCTCCACTAATAAGCGGAAATTATATTCGTGTAAACAAGCTTCTCAGTAGCTGGAGTTGGAATGAAATAGCGGATGGTCCGGCAGATGCAATGCCTAACCATAGCAAAAACATCCCTGATGATGCTATACTTAATCCACAGAATTATTATTTAAAGTTTGAGATAAATACACTTAAGCCGTATAACAATGGCATGATAAGAATAAATGCAGGCACAACTGTACAAGACAACACTAACTATCAATGGCAGCCTCCGTATGATTCAAAGGGACAATGGCAAACTGTAGTTATTCCTTATGAAGAAGTATTCAATAGTTATTCAGTAAAACCTGTAGTAAATCCCAATGGATATTGGGCCATGTTATTGATGCAGGGTCCCGGCGATCTGGATGCTGATATTTGCTTTGATAGTTTCAGAATAGTACCAAAAGTTTCTAAATAATTTTTAAAGTTTATAATCTATTATATGATTAAACTATCTTCTTCCCGATTTTTTGCGATAATATGTTTTATGCTATCGATTGGGATATTTACCTCATGCAAGAAAGATAATAATAGCAATTCTGGTAAGGTAGAATTATTAAGCTTTGGGCCTACAGGTGCAAAGCATGGAGATACTTTACGGTTTATTGGTAATAATCTTGACAAGGTAACTTCCATCCAGTTCACTGGAGAGTCTGCAGTTGTCGATCAAAAAGATTTCAAACAACAGACATCAGGCCTGATTCTGTTAATTGTGCCAGAGGCTGCAGAAAAAGGATATGTAACATTGAAAACACCCGAAGGAGATATCGTTACAAAGACACAGTTAAACTTAGATGTATTAGTTACCATTTCTTCAATAACAGCACAGGCTCGTCCTGGTGAAAATATTACTATTACTGGTAATTATCTCAACTGGGTAGACAGAGTAACATTCAACAAGGATATAATTGTTGAAAACTTTGTCAGTAAATCCATAGATCAATTAGTGATAGGAGTTCCTGATGATGCTCAAACAGGCATATTGGTTTTACATTATGGTGGAACTGACTCTGCCGATGTAGAAACGACCGATACTTTACATGTTACATTACCTGTTGCTGCTTCACTTTCTCCAAACCCGGCCAAACATGGAACGGATCTGACAATTACCGGCACCGATCTTGACCTGGTGAAAAAGGTAATATTCACCAGTGTCTCAACCCCGGTTACAAGTTTTGTTAGTCAATCGGCAGCGCAGCTAGTAGTTGAAGTGCCTGCAAGTACAACGAAAGGCAAAGTGATATTAGAAGCCGCATCGGGAGTACAAACTGTATCAACTGAAGATCTGGATGTAGTATTACCTGTTATCACTTCTATGACACCGAATCCTGTTGACACATTGGCTGATCTTACCATTACCGGTACTGATCTTGACTTGGTTTCTTCGGTGGCCTTTGTAGGTGTGCCAAATGCAGTTACTTCCTTTGTTAGTCAATCGGCAGCACAGCTGGTAGTTAACGTGCCCGGAGGTTCGGTAACAGGTAAGTTAACGTTGAATGTGAAAAATTCTACTCTTTCAGTTAAGTCAATCAATGACCTGGCAATTATTGGCTCCTCCGTTCCACCAATCATCATTTATGATGATGCTCTTACATCCGCGTGGAATGGCTGGGTCGGAGGTGGGTGGGGCGGTACACAAGATTTAAACAACACCTCTCCTGTACAGTCAGGATCAAAATCAATCAGGATTAGTTACATTGGCGATTGGGGTGTTCCTTTACAGTTAGGCGGCGCTAATATCTCTTTGGCCGGATATACATCTTTGAAACTTGCTATTTATGGGGATACGGGTAGCGATGGGCAAAACGTGAATATTGGATTTAACGAAACAGATGGTAAAACAATAACTATTGTTGAAGGTCAATGGACCGATTTTACGATTCCATTAAGCGAAATTTCTTCTGCTTCTACATTATCTTTTTTGTACCTAAAAAAATATTCTACTAATGGCGATTTTACAATTTATGTAGACAATGTCGGAATTTATTAAGCTGTTTGATTGGTTAAATAAATATGTTTTCCACTGCTTACTTTTTTAGTAAACAGGAATTTCGAAAGGATGTTTGGTTTGTTGTGAAAAATCCGGGTATTTCATTGAAGTGAATGGGAATAATTGGAAGCTCAGACAACTGATTAATAACTCTGAAAGGAATGAAAATTTGCTTCAATGGTTCTGAATTCGCAAATGTTTTCAAAATCCTTTTTGAGATTGAAAGAATTGTTACCCAAAAAGAAATCATTTATAAGCTGGTTCATTTTCAATCCCAACAATGAACCAGTTTTTTTTAGTGAATATTTAAATGAAATTTTAATTTTTAAGGTAACGTAATGAAAAAAATACTCTGTATACTTTTCTTCTTTGATTTGGTTTTTTCTTTATCTGCTCAGCAATTTCCCTGCGATAAAAATGCAACTAAGGAAACTATTGCCTTATACAGCAATCTTAAAAAATTATTAAATAAGGGAGTTATGTTTGGTCACCAGGATGATCTCGCTTATGGTGTTGGATGGAAATACGAACCGGGACGAAGCGATATAAAAGATGTAACGGAAGATTATCCTGCTGTATATGGTTTTGAATTAGGACGTTTGGAATTAGATCATAAAGTAAATATCGATAGTGTGCCGTTTGATAAAATGAAAATATTTATTCATGAAGCTTACGATCGTGGTGGAGTTATTACATTGAGTTGGCATCTTAATAATCCGCTTACAGGAAAAACTGCATGGGATCCGGCTCCCGGCACTGTTGCCTCCATTCTTCCGGGGAGAGAAAAGAATGAACTATATAAAAGCTGGCTTGATAAAGTAGCTGCTTTTATGCTTGGTCTGAAAGGAAAACATGGTGAGTGTATTCCAATTATTTTTCGTCCCTTTCATGAATTGAATGGAAGCTGGTTTTGGTGGGGAGGCAAAAACTGTACGCCTGATGAATTGAAACAGCTCTACCAGTTTACAGAATCTTATTTAAGGGACACAAAAAATGTGCATAATCTTTTGTACGCTTATAATACCGATAAATTTTACTCAAGTGATGAATATATGGAACGATATCCTGGTGATGGATGGGTTGATCTGATCGGGTTTGATTACTATCAAAGAAATAAAAGGGAAGAATATTTGCCGGAAATTGGTAAGATGTTAACTGCGCTTGAAACAATAGCTGCAGAAAGAAATAAAATACCTGCTTTGACAGAATTTGGCGGTAATTTATCAGATTCAACCTGGTGGACAGGAACTTTCCTGGAAGCTTTAAATGGCCATAAAATATCCTATGTACTGGGATGGAGAAATGCGGGTAAGCACCTTAATGGGCAATTTGAATACTATGTTGCTTATAAAGGCGCTGCTTCTGCAGATGATTTTAAACTGTTTTATGAGAATAAAAAGACACTTTTTCAAAAAGACGTGACAAAAGAAAAACTATATCAATAGAAAAAATGTTTTGTATGATCAGTGGATTAACGAGCTGATCCTGGTTAACAGTATATAATTAATAAACCTCGGTGAAACTACAAGCGATTGATATTGCCATTCTCATTTCTTACCTCGCAGCCATGGTAATGATCGGTTGGTTGTTACGTAAGAAAGCAAGGGTGAACAAAGAAAGCTATTTACTCGGCGGAAAAAAATTGCCCTGGTATCTATTGGGGTTGAGTGATGCTTCGGATATGTTTGATATCAGTGGTACCATGTGGATGGTGGCGCTTTGTTTTGTGTATGGAATGAAAAGTATCTGGATACCCTGGCTTTGGCCTGTGTTCAACCAGGTATTCAATATGATGTTTTTGGCAAAATGGCTTCGACGTTCCAATGCAGACACAGGAGCGGAATGGCTGGCAACAAGATTCGGATTTATTGGTAAAGGTGTAAAAGCATCACATACGGTAGTTGTTGCTTTTGCATTGATAGGTTGCTTTGGTTTTTTGGCTTATGGATTTGTAGGTCTTGGAAAGTTCATTGAGATTTTTATTCCCTGGGATGTTGTCAAAGACTATGTGCCTTTTCATATTGCTCCGCAATACGTGGCACATTTCTATGGAATAGTTTTCACTTTATTCGCAGTGTTCTACTCTGTACTGGGTGGTATGCATAGTATTGTGTTGGGTGACCTGATCAAATACATCATTATGACTATTGGATGTATTTCTATTGCTGTCATTGCCATGATCCATTTGGATGGGAATAAATTGAATTTGCCGCATGGATGGACGAATCCATTTTTTAACTGGCATTTGAATCTTGATTGGTCGCATATTATTCCGGAAGCGAATAAAAAGATCAGTGACGATGGCTTTGGACTATTTGGTTTCTTTTTTATGATGATGTTGTTCAAAGGAGTATTTGCAGCGCTGGCCGGACCTGCACCAAATTATGATATGCAAAAAATATTGTCATCACGTTCACCAAAAGAAGCATCAAAGATGACGGGTTTTGTTTCAATCATATTATTACCCGTTCGATATTCCATGATCATCGGGTTAACAGTATTAGGGTTATTATATTTTAACGGGATGAATCTTTCCAATGGAACAGGCGGAGTCGATTTTGAAAGAGTATTACCTGCTGCCATTAATGATTTTTTGCCGGCAGGTATTTTAGGTATTGTGCTTACAGGGTTACTCGGTGCTTTCATGGGAACTTTTTCAGGAACACTGAATGCTGCCCAGGCTTACATTGTTAATGACATTTATTTAAAGTATGTAAATCCACATGCGTCCAATCGAAGAATCATTTCCATGAATTACTTGTCTGGAATTGTGGTGGTAACAATCGGAGTCATTCTTGGATTTTTTGTGAAGGATGTCAACAGCATCTTACAATGGATAGTAGGTGCATTGTATGGCGGGTATATTGCTGCCAATGTACTTAAATGGTACTGGTGGAGATTTAATGCAAATGGATTTTTCTGGGGAATGGCGGCAGGAATTATTGCTGCATTAGCATTTCCGTTTATTTTTCCTCATACATTACCATTGTATGTATGGCCATTATTGTTTTTAATTTCGATCGTTGGTTGCATTGCAGGTACATACAGCGCACCGCCTACAGATAAAGAAGTTTTGAAAAAATTTTACAGTACAGTGCGGCCATGGGGCTTTTGGAAACCGATACACGAAGAAGTAATGGCGGAAGATCCCAACTTTCAACCGAACAGAAGATTTAAACTTGATATGTTTAATGTAGTGTTGGGAATTATTGCTCAATGTTGCCTCACGATTTTGCCGATGTACGTTGTATTGTGGCTCAAGCTACCATTGCTGATAACCGTTTTGATATTAGCGGTGATAGTTATAATATTAAAAAGAACCTGGTGGGACAAATTGGAAAACTAACAGACAATGCTTGATTCGTTTTTATAAAACTCTTATTCAGCCAACTAAAACATGACGAGATGAAAAAGAATTTTGATAAGCGATTGGAGGAACTACAACGATCACATGAGGAATTGATCAGAAGAACGAACAAAAAGAAAAAAACAGGAAATGGAATTTTTGAAAGGTTTGAATACCCCGTGCTGACCGCGCAACATACTCCTTTATTCTGGAGATACGATTTGAATGAAGATACTAACCCCTATCTAATGGAACGGTTTGGTATCAATGCAGTGTTTAATTCCACTGCTATAAAATGGAATGATAAATATTTATTAATTCCCAGGGTGGAAGCTGTTGACCGGAAATCATTTTTTGCAGTAGCAGAAAGCCCGAATGGTATTGACAACTTTCAATTCTGGGAACGGCCTGTTATAATCCCTGCAGGTGAAAGTGATGATACAAATGTGTATGACATGCGTATTGTGCAGCATGAGGATGGGTGGATATATGGCATATTTTGTACAGAGCATCATGATCCTGGTGCTCCTGAAGGCGATCAGTCTGCTGCTATTGCACAATGCGGGATCATAAGGACAAAAGATTTTTTGGAGTGGGAACGACTGGCTGATTTGAAAACTCCATCGCCTCAACAGCGCAATGTGGTATTGCATCCTGAGTTTATACATGGTAAGTATGCATTTTATACACGACCGCAGGATGGTTTTATTGAAACAGGAAAGGGCGGCGGCATTGGATTTGGTTTGTGCGATCGGATTGAAGAAGCCATTATCGAAAAGGACGCTGTGATAGATTACAAACAGTATCATACAGTATACGAAGCAAAAAATGGTTTGGGCCCTTCACCCATTAAAACGGAAAAAGGTTGGCTCCAGATGGCGCATGGCGTGCGCAATACAGCTGCAGGTTTGCGTTACGTATTATATCTATTCCTAACCGACCTTCAGGATCCTTCAAAGATCGTTCATAAACCTGCTGGATATTTTATAGCGCCACAGAGCGAAGAAAGAATAGGCGATGTTTCCAATGTAGTTTTCTCCAATGGTTGGATAACTAATGATGATGGAACGGTGTTGATTTATTACGCATCTTCCGATACACGTCAGCATGTGGCAATATCTACGATTGACAGGTTACTGGATTATGTGATCAATACTCCCGAAGATGGATTACGAAGTGCTGCATCCGTGCAAAGACTCAATCATCTAATTGATAGTAATTTGAAAAATTTGCCAAAAGATAACAACGAAGAAATTAAAATTGAAAAAAGAATTCGCATATAGGCAGTCGTTAGTCTCAGCGGGCATTGTTCCGGAAAAGGATAATGCCCCTTTTTCTCAAAGAAATAAGATGATCAAAGAACTTGAGCAGCATAAAAAAGAAATGGAAGTTGAATTGGGAAAAATTTTGTCCTGGTGGATGCAATTAACTGTTGATGAAGAAAACGGAGGATTTGTTGGAAAGATCGATCATTACAATAAAATTTATCCTGAAGCACCAAAAGGATCTGTGCTCAATAGCCGCATTTTATGGGCTTTTTCAGCGGCGTATAATCAAACAGGAAACAAAGAATATTTACAAACTGCTGAAAGAGCATTCAATTATTTTCTTGAATATTTTATTGATAAAGAACACGGCGGTGTTTACTGGACAGTTGATTTTAAAGGCAATCCTCTTGACACAAAAAAACAGATCTATGCTCTTGCTTTTGCCATATATGGATTGAGTGAATATTATCTCGCCTCAAAAAATGAAGAGGCAAAACAAAAAGCAATTAAAATGTATAATGACATTATAAAGCACAGTTACGATGAAAACTACGGCGGTTACATTGAAGCCCTGACGAGAGACTGGAAAGAAATTGAAGATCTGCGCCTGAGTTCTAAAGATGCGAATGAAAAAAAATCGATGAATACGCATTTGCATTTGCTGGAGGCGTTTGCAAACCTTTACAAGGCATGGAAAGATGAGTCACTTAGAAACAGGATAGTTGAACTTATTCAAATTTTTCTTGATCATATCATTGATAGAAAAACTCATCATCTCATTTTGTTTTTCGATGAACAATGGAAACGCCGGTCAGAGATTATTTCTTATGGTCACGATATTGAAGCTGCGTGGCTGATACAGGAAGCTGCTGAAATTATTGGAGCGGAATCTTTATTAGGAGAAATAAAAAATATATCGGTCAAGATCGCTGATGCTGCTGCAAAAGGGCTGGATCATGGTGGTGGATTGTGGTATGAATATGATGTAGCGCAAAATCATTTGATCAATGAAAAACATTCATGGCCGCAGGGTGAAGCTATGGTTGGTTTCTTTAACGCCTGGCAAATAACGGGTGATGAAAAATTTCTTAGCCATTCAGTCAACAGTTGGCAGTTTGTAAAGGATCATATGGTTGATAAACATTTGGGAGAATGGTATTGGGGTGTAAATGCAGATTATTCTCCCATGGTGCAAAAAGAAAAAGTGGGAATATGGAAGTGCCCGTATCATAATAGTCGTGCATGCATGGAAATAATAAAAAGGATCAGTAAGTTGTGATTGGCGCCAGATCAGGATGGGAATTTGTAATTTAGAACTATTCACTATACAATTTTAACTCTTACCACTCATGAAATTTGCGAAACAAATAACTTATCAGTTTTTCTTTCTAGTTCTTTCCTGCCTGTCATCGATTTCGCTACTCGCAAATATCAGGCTACCTGCTATTATCGGATCGCATATGGTTTTACAGCAGAAAAGCCAGGTAGCTATCTGGGGCTGGTGCGATGTATCAGAAAAAATAAAACTAAAAGCGGGATGGGATACTACTACATATACATTTACCGGAACGCCGTCAGCAAAGTGGGAAATAAAACTAAATACACCGGTTGCCGGGGGTCCTTATCAAATTATCATCGAAGGCAATGATAAAATTCTGTTGGATGATGTTTTGGTTGGAGAGGTATGGGTTTGCAGCGGGCAAAGTAATATGGAGATGAATGTTAACTGGGGATTGCCTTACCAGGATGAAGTAGCCAATGCGATTGATAAAGAAGTTCACTTTTTTTACATTCCACGCACAACATCTGAATATCCGCAGGATGATGTAGCTGCAAAATGGGTAGTTTGTACTCCCGATGAAATGAAAAGTTTCAGTGCAGCCGGATATTTTTTTGGAAAAACGCTTCGTCAGAATTTGAATGTACCGGTTGGATTGATCAGTTCAGACTGGGGGGGTACGCCCGCAGAAGTTTGGACACCTGCCGATGCCATAAATAATAATCCGGTTTTGAAAAAAGCTGCAGCTGAACTCAAGCCTGTTCCCTGGGGACCAATAGCGCCTGCCGCTACTTATAATGCAATGATCTATCCCATTATAAAATATTCGATTGCCGGTGTGATCTGGTACCAGGGAGAAGCGAATGTAGATGCAGCTTCCACTTATCATGAGTTATTCAGTACGATGATAAAAGCATGGAGGCAAGCCTGGCAAAAGGAATTTCCTTTTTATTATGTACAGATCGCACCATTTGCAGGCTATGGCGATAATAGTTCATCCGCTTTTTTGCGTGAAGCACAAACACAAACTCTTTCTGTTCCTAAAACAGGAATGATTGTGATTACTGATCTTGTAAATGATATCAATGATATTCATCCCAAACTAAAAAAAGAAGTAGGCGAGCGTTTGGCGAATTATGCTTTGTCTGAAACATACGGTAAAACTGGTCTTGTCTATAAAAGCCCTATGTACAAAAGCATGAAAATAGAAAAGGATAAGATTCGAATTAGCTTCGAAAACGCGGAAAACGGTTTGATGAGTAGAGGCGATACATTGAATGAATTTTTTATTGCGGATAGTGACAAGAATTTTGTTCCTGCTCATGCGAAGATTGAAGGGAACACAGTTGTGGTTTGGAATGATGGAATTAAAAAACCTGTTGCGGTTCGTTTCGGATTTCGCAATGCAGCGATGCCAAACTTATTCAGCAAAGATGGTTTACCTGTAAATCCATTTCGTACAGATGATTGGGATGTGCAAATTAGTGTAGGTAAAAAATAAAATGCTTGATTATAATTGCCATATTTAAAAATTAAATCCAATGACTGCTCAAACTTCGAAATCAGTTTTTCTCTCTTTTTGCTTGTTTTGTTTAACGATAATTTGTTTTGCTCAGAATATTGGTGTTTTTGATAATCATAGTGATGTTGGCAACGTGCTTCACAAAGGTTCCGCAAACTATGATGCCGTTGCTGACACCTATAAAATAACTGGCTCAGGAACTAATATCTGGTTCAGCCATGATGAATTTCATTTTGTCTGGAAGAAAATAAAAGGCGATTTTATTTTGCGTGCCCGTGGAAAGTTTTTGGGAAAGGGAGTTGAAGAGCATCGCAAATATGGCTGGATGGTCAGGCAAAGTCTTGATACCAGTTCTGCAATGGTGGCTGCAACTATACATGGCAACGGTCTTACTTCTCTTCAATACAGGAAAGCTCCGCATACCAATGTGGAAGAAAAACAGTTTGACATCCAGGCGCCTGATGTGATCCAGTTGGAAAGAAAGGAAGATACTTTCATAATGTCCGTCGCTCATTTTGGAGAAACGTTTGTCACCCAACAAATTTCTGATGTCAATCTTGATGGAGATGTTTATGTGGGCTTATTTATTTGCGCTCATAATAAAGATGTGGTTGAAGAAGCAACTTTCGAAAATGTGAGAATTGTGGCTCCTGCGCCCAAAGATTTAGTTCCATATAGAAATTATCTTGGAAGCAATATAGAAACGATGGACGTCATGACAGGAAAGAGGAAAATATTGTACTCTGAAAATGTTTCTTTACAAGCGCCCAACTGGACAAAAGATGGCAAGGCGTTAATCTATAATTCTAATGGATCGTTATATCGTTTCGATCTTAAAACCCATAAACCCCAATTGCTTCCAACAGGAAATATTAAAAATATCAACAATGATCATGTAATTTCTTTTGATGGAAAAATGCTCGGAATAAGCGCAGCCGGTCCTGATGGGAAAATAAGTTCTACAGTTTACATAGTTCCCATTTCAGGAGGCGAGCCCAAACTAATTACACCGCTTCTTGGTTTATCTTATTTCCATGGCTGGTCGCCTGATGGCAAGTGGTTAACGTACACCGCCAAACGAAATGATGATCCAACACCTGCAGGGTTTGATATTTATAAAATTCCATCTAAAGGAGGAAAGGAAATACAACTTACCTCCGTAACCGGTTTGGATGATGGTCCGGAATACAGTCCGGATGGAAAATATATTTATTTCAATTCGGTAAGAAGCGGATTGATGCAACTGTGGCGAATGAAACCAGATGGAAACGATCCTGAACAGTTGACGAATGATGAATACAATAACTGGTTTGCACACGTTTCACCTGATGGTAAATGGATTGTTTGTATCTCGTTTTTAAAAGAAGAGGTGAAGCCCGACGATCATCCTTTTTACAAGCATGTTTATTTAAGAATGATGCCTGCTTCCGGCGGGCCACTAAAAGTGATCGCTTATTTGTATGGAGGACAAGGAACGATCAATACACCATCATGGTCGCCGGATAGTAAGAAAATTGCTTTCGTGAGTAATACACAGATCAAATGAGTGATGAATGATGAGCTGTGTCAGCTTTTAACTTAAAGAAATAAATGAAATTAGATACCACTAAAAATTAAAATGCCTGTTATGAAATTTGATAAACTTTTTATTTCCCTTTTTTCCCTGCTATTCTTATTCGATTTAGTTAATGCACAAAAATTAAATCCAGCGATTGAAGCGAAAGTCACTCAGCTATTAAATAAAATGACACTTGCAGAAAAAGTGGGACAGATGGCGCAGGTTGCTATTGATGTTATCGGTAAGGTAGATTATTCCACTCAAACCTTTACTGTTGATTCCGCCAAACTGAATGATGTAGTCGTAAATTATAAAGCCGGATCTATTTTGAATACACCACCGGGTGTTCTTCTCACAGCTCAGCAGTGGAATGATGTGATGACAGACATACAAACGGCAGCAAAAAAGACAAGACTGAAAATTCCTGTTCTTTATGGACTTGATGATATTCATGGAGTAAATTATGCAGCCGGAACGACTTTATTTCCACAGGAAATCGGGCAGGCTGCTACCTGGAATCGCCAGCTTGTTTATGATGGAGCAGTAGTTACAGCTTATGAAGGAAGGGCGGTTGGTGTTCCCTGGACATTTTCGCCTGTTCTTGATTTAGGAACAAATCCTGAATGGCCACGCATCTGGGAAGATTATGGAGAAGATCCTTATTTATCTGCTGAATTGGGAGTACAATTTGTAAAAGGTGCGCAGGATCCTTTGAACAGTAAAGAAAAAGTGGCTGTGAGTTTAAAACATTACATGGCTTATTCGGATCCCAAGTCAGGACAAGACAGAACAGATGCATGGATTCCTGAAAATTATTTACGTGAATATCATTTGACTCCGTTTGCAGCAGCAGTAAAAGCCGGGGCAAGAACAGTAATGGTGAATTCCGGATTAATAAATGGAATACCTACACATGTTAACAAACATATTCTTACTGATATTTTAAAAAACGAATTGCACTTTACCGGTTTTGTTGTTACAGACTGGCAGGATATCGAAAATGTTTATCGCAGGGATAAAATGGCAAAATCTAAAAAAGAAGCGATCATGCTTGCCATCAATGCCGGCATAGATATGTCGATGATACCTTATGATTACAAAGAATTTTGTACTGATTTAATCGCATTGGTAAAAGAAGGAAAAGTTTCACAAGCGAGAATTGATGATGCCGTGAGAAGAATTCTAAGAGTGAAATATGAACTGGATCTTTTTAATACACCTCTTACTTACTCAAAGGATTATCCCAAATTTGCAAGTCCTGAATTTCAAAAAGCAGCTTATAACACAGCAGCAGAATCAATTACATTGTTGAAGAATGCAAATAATCTTTTGCCCATCCATTTTACATCTTATCCTCTTCCCAGGATATTGGTCACTGGTCCAAATGCTAATTCCATGCGCTGTTTAAATGGTGGCTGGACTTATACATGGCAGGGGGACAGGACAGACGAATTTGCCCAGGAATATAATACTATTTATGAAGCTGTCTCTAATAAGTTTGGAAGCAGCAATGTGAGTTACGTACCGGGAGTTGAGTACAAACAAAAAGGGCAATATTTTGAAGATTCAATTATTGATATTGATGCAGCAGTACAGGCAGCAGCAAATGCTGATTATATTTTGGTTTGCATTGGTGAAAACAGTTATACAGAAACTCCGGGTAATCTTGTTGATCTTAGTTTATCAGATAATCAAGTTGCATTGGCAAGTGCGATGATAAAAACAGGTAAGCAGGTAGTCCTTATCTTAAATGAGGGGCGGCCAAGAATTATAAATAAAATAGAACCGGGTGCTGCTGCGATTCTTGATGCATACCTGCCCGGAAATTATGGAGCGGATGCACTTGCAGATATTCTTGCAGGTGATGTCAATCCTTCCGGTAAATTACCGATCACCTATCCCCGATATACCAATGCACTTGTACCTTATATTCATAAACCTTCCGAGGGCGGTGGCAATCCACAGGGAGGAATGTTCAGCCCGCAATTTCCTTTTGGATATGGATTATCATACACAAGTTTTGCATACAACAATCTTTCGATAGATAAAAATAGTTTTGGTCCGGATGAAACAGCGACTATTTCCGTAACCGTTAAAAATACAGGCTATGCAAAAGGAAAAGAAGTGGTTGAGTTATTTATTTCTGATTTGATTGCTTCATTTACTCCAGATGTTAAAAGATTAAAAGGGTTTGAAAAAATTGAATTGAACCCAGGAGAATCAAAAACAGTGAGTTTTAAAATTCCGATGAAACAACTGGCTTATGTGGGGCCTGATAATAAATATCACCTGGAAGCAGGAGATTTTAAGATACAAATCGCTAACCAATCCGCCATGTTTAAAGTAACGAAGACAATTGTTTTTTGATGTGATAATATGTGAACTATGAAAACGTACTTAACTACAGGAAAAATGTTTTTTCTGATCGCTCTCATTTTGTTTATGGGAAGCTGTGATAAATACACTCCCTCCGACAGTGGAAGCAATGGCAATGGGAATGGCAACGGTAACGGTAATGGTAACAATGGTACCGATACTGCTGCTGTTGATCCACCCGTAGCAAACACGATTGGATTTTTTTTGAATGACTGGCAGGCAAGATCATTTACCGTTCCGTCTTATACCGATACAACTATTCCCTCTGTTTCGCCAACAGTCACAGTTTCTGTCGATGCATCAAAGATCATTACAAAAATTCCGACTACAGTTTTCGGACAAAATGCAAATAGCTGGATGACGCAGATCGTTACTCAGCCTACTCTCATGAATCATATTGATAATCTTCATCCGGGAATAATTCGCTTTCCCGGTGGTAGTATCAGTGATGTTTATTTTTGGAATCAAACAAATGCATCACCGGCTGATGCTCCTGCTACTTTACTTGATGCAGACGGAAATACAATTTCAGATCCTTACTGGTATGGAAAAAGAAACGATAGCTGGACGATATCAGTAGATAATTACTATCAGCTTTTACAACAATCGGGAAGCACGGGTATCATTACCGTTAACTATGGTTATGCAAGGTATGGTACAAGCGCCGATCCTGTTGCGGCTGCAGCTCACCTTGCTGCTGATTGGGTTCGTTATGATAATGGCAGAACAAAATACTGGGAGATTGGTAATGAGTGTAATGGCACGTGGGAAGCTGGTTACAGAATCAACACATCTACTAATCAGGACGGTCAGCCACAAATTATAACGGGAACTTTATACGGCCAGCATTTTAAAGTGTTTGCAGATTCAATGAAAAAAGCGGCACAGGAGATTGGAAAGACGATTTATATCGGTGTTTATATTTTAGAGGCACAGCCGCAATCATGGCAAACTGCAACAGATCAAACGTGGAACGCAGGCGTATTGAGTCAGGTAAATTCATCTGCTGATTTTTACATTATACACAGCTATTATACTCCTTACCAGCAAAACTCAACAGCTGATATAGTATTGAATACAGCCGTAGATAATACAGCTGCCATGATGAACTATGTTAAGACAAGTATAGCAAATGCAGGTGGCACCGTAAAACCTGTCGCGCTGACTGAATGGAATATTACTTCGCAAGGATCAAAGCAACAGGTTTCATTTGTAAATGGTATGCATGCAGCCATACTTTTAGGAGAGGCATTGAAAAATAATTACGGAGAAACAAGCCGTTGGGACTTCGCAAACGGATGGAATAATGGAAATGATCATGGTTTATTTAATATAGGTGATGAACCCGGCGTAGCAATTTGGAACCCGCGGCCTGTATTTTACTATATGTATTATTTCCAAAAAATGATCGGTGACCGTTTACTGAGTTCAACGGTTACAGGAAATACTAACATTCTTGCTTATGCTTCATCATTTACACCTGGACAAAAAGGAGTGATCCTTGTAAATAAAGGAACTTCTTTACAAGCCGTAAATGTAACATTGAAGTACGCAACACCAGGTGCTCGTTTTTATTTTTACGTTTTAACGGGCGGTACTGACAATGGCGAATTTTCAGGAAAAGTTTTTGTGAATGGAAACGGGCCAACCGAACCTTCGGGTGGTCCGTCGTCAAATTATGCCAATATAAAGCCTTATTCTGCAACAACACAAAACGGAATTAAACTTACATTGCCACCAAGATCAGTAATATATTTAGTGATGGATAAAAACTAATCAATAACTGTTGTAAACAACTTGCCACATGATAAAAAAAATATTTTTCATCAGCCTGTTATTTCTTAGCAGCAAAATTTTTTCGCAGAAATTCGAAGGTCTTGCATATACTCCGCCAATGGGTTGGAATAGCTGGAATACGTTTCAAACAAATATTAATGAGCAATTGGTAAAAGACATCGCCGATGTCATGGTTTCATCTGGTATGAAGGATGCTGGTTATACTTATGTCGTGTTGGATGATGGGTGGATGGCAAAAGAAAGAGATCCAAAGACCGGTGACCTTATTCCCGATCCGGAAAAATTTCCAAATGGAATGAAAGCGCTGGCAGATTATGTTCATTCAAAGGGATTGAAATTCGGATTATACAATTGTGCCGGAACAAAAACCTGTGCAGGCTACCCGGGTACAAGGGGATATGAATACCAGGATGCGAGATTCTACGCTTCACTGGGAATTGATTATTTAAAATTTGATTGGTGTTATTCAGACGGATTGAATGCAAAAGAAGCATATACTACGATGAGCAAGGCATTAAAAACTGCAGGCAGGCCAATCGTGTTTAGTTTATGTGAATGGGGCAGCAATAAACCCTGGCAATGGGCTGCACCTGTAGGGCATTTGTGGAGAACAACAGGAGATATTTCAAATCTTTTTGACGGAATTCTTGATCATGGTACATGGCAACAACAAGGGATCATGCGAATTGTAGATTCACAGGATTCAATACGCAAATATGCAGGCCCTGGTCATTGGAATGATCCGGATATGCTCGAGGTAGGAAATGGTTTAACTGTAGCAGAGAATCGTTCTCATTTTTCGATCTGGTGTATGCTGGCGGCTCCATTGATTGCCGGAAATGATCTGAGAAAAATGGATGAGTCCACAAAAAACATTTTGACAAACAAGGAAGTGATTGCTCTTGACCAAGATCCTCTTGGCATCGAGGCTTTGAAGTACAGCGACAAAGACAGTTTGGAAATTTGGTGCAAACCTTTAGAAAATGAAAATTGGGCGCTTTGCTTTTTAAATCGAGGCACCCAGCCTAAGCAAATTGAATTCAACTGGCAGAATGAAATTGTGAATGATACTCTTTCAAAAAGAGAATTAAATGCAAACAAAACAACTTATAATTTAAGAGATCTGTGGTTAAAGAAAGATGCAGGTAACACAAAGAAACCATCGAAGGCTACTATCGCATCGCATGATGTTTTAGTACTGAGGCTCAGTAAATAAAATTTGTATGAACAGGCGAAAATTTATAAAAAATACAAGCGTAACCGCAGCAGGAATTGTTCTTGCGGGCACAAATAGTTTTGCAGAAGCGAAGGCCAAAAACAAATTGCCAAAGTGGAAAGGGTTTAATCTGACTGATTTTAATACACCCAATCCTGCATTCAGTCGCAGGAATACAACTGAAGATCATTTAAAATGGATGAGTGACTGGGGATTTGATTTTATTCGCTTGCCTATTTCTTATCCTTATTATTTAAATTTTGATCGCAGCAAAAAAATTACGCCTGAAGAAGTTTATAATATTAATGAAGAAGCGGTTGATAAGATTGAAAGTTTGGTCCAGGTGGCGCAGAAGCACAATCTGCACGTTTGCTTAAATCTTCATCGTGCACCCGGCTATTGCATCAATGCAGGTTTTAACGAGCCGTATAATTTATGGAAAGATGAAGAAGCGCAAAAAGCATTTTATTTTCACTGGAACATGTGGGCAAAGCGATATAAAAATGTTTCTTCAAAAAAAATAAGTTTTGATCTGCTGAATGAACCATGCATCCGGGATGATATGAACGATCAACACTCAGCCAATCATCCGATACCCGGTGAATTGTATCGTAAGGTAGCGAAAGCAGCAGCAGAGGCCATTCGTAAAGAAAACAAAGATCATCTCGTGATCGCAGATGGAAATGAAGTAGGTAATGATCCCATTCCTGAACTCGAAGATTTGAACATTGCTCAGAGTTGTCGCGGATATTATCCTCATTTAATTTCACATTATAAAGCACCATGGGCAAACAAAGATCCGGAGCACATGGATGTACCCGTTTATCCCGGAATGGTCAGTGGCCAGGTGTTAAACAGGGAAATGCTGGAAAAATACTATCAGCCATGGATCGATATAAAGAATAAAGGAGTAGGTGTTCATTGTGGTGAATGTGGTTGCTGGAATAAAACACCTCATGATGTTTTTCTTGCATGGTTTGGCGATGTGCTCAATATTCTTACCACCAATGAAATTGGTTTTGCTCTATGGGAATTTGTTGGTGATTTTGGAATTTTAAACTCCGGTAGAGAAGATGTGACGTATGAAGATTGGTATGGATATAAGCTCGATAAAAAACTTCTTGAATTAATTCAAAAGCAGTAAAGCTTTATAGAATTAATAATGTCCCCGAATTAAAGGTTTTATTTTTTTATCATATAGATTTCGCAGTTGAAGATGTGTGAATTCACTTAGTTCAGGCAGATCAGATGCAGCCATATTTTTTTCCACTTGCCCAACCTTTGTAGCCCCCGGAATTACAGTAGTCACTTCAGGATGATCTAATATCCAGCGTAAGGCCCATTGTGACAGGCGATCGTCAGGTAAAAAAGAGGATATTTCTTTTGATAATTCTATACCTTTTGATAATTCAATTCCTGAAAAAGTTTCACCCGCATTAAAGGCTTCTCCGTTTGCATTGAAATTGCGATGATCCGTTGAAGGGAATTTGGTTTCCTTATTAAACTTTCCAGTAAGTAAACCGCTTGCCAGGGGTACACGAATGATCAAGGCTACATCGTTTTCCTTTGCTTTCGAAAATATTTCATTGGCTACATGTTGCCGGAAAAGGTTAAAAATGATTTGCAAAGCGGCCAAACCTTCCTGCTCCAGGCAGATTAAGGCTTCTTCACTTGTCTCCACGCTGGCTCCCCAAAATTTTATTAGCTTTTCGTCCTGTAATTTTCTCAGGTTGTCGAATACTTTTCCTGAACGTAATTCTTCAGTAGGAATGCAATGTAGTTGCTCTAAAAATAATTGAGATAAGCCAAGATTCTTTAAAGAACTTTCTACATGTTGCTTCATTACCCCATATGTAAAATTTTGTGGCCAGCCAAAAGGTCCGTCCTGCCTGCGCCCCAGCTTAGTGGCAACAAAAATTTCCTTATTTATGGATTTAAAAAAACTCCCTATAACCCTTTCACTAATTCCTAAACCATACACATCAGAAGTATCAATAAAATTACCCCCTAAGTCTGAAAATGCTTGCAAAATAGCAAGTGCTTCATTATCTTTAACCCTGCCCCAGTCGGCATTTCCTAATTGCCAGGTACCTAATCCTACTTCTGAAATTTGTATTCCTTTGAAGAAACGGTATTGCATTTGCTAAATTTTTTTAGCGATTCCTTTGAAAAAACTCCAATGATTTGCAAAAAGTTTTTTTTAATAAAGGAATAATCAGGTGGATGATCAAATTTTACATGCTCAAAGGTGGCTGTTTCAATTAGGAAAAAGAATAAAATTTTTTTATAGAGAAAGAATTTTATTGTTATTAGTTCCTATTTTATACAATTCGGCAGCAACTGCCCAGGAAAATACTGACCAGGTTAAACTTAACCAGGTAGGTTATTATCCTAACTCTCCCAAATTAGCCGTTATTACGGGTCGAATGAGAATTCAAAATTTCTACATTGTATCGGCGGATGGAAAAGACACTTTATACGAAGGGTCAATAGATAACGAAAAAAAATCTGCTTACTCATCTGCAATTACCCGTCTTGCTGATTTTAGTTCATTCAAAAAACCGGGCAATTACGTTTTGCGAATTTCTGATCAACAATCGTTCCCTTTTGAAATTAAAAATGATGTATATGCTGAATTGGGAAAAGCTGTATTGAAAAGCTTCTATTATCAACGATCGTCCATTCCTCTTGAAGATGCATATGCCGGCAAATGGAGACGTACAGCAAAACATTCCGGTGATGTAGTTATTGTTCGTCCCTCGGTCTTTTCTGATGACAGGGGAACGATTATTTCTTCTCCGGGCGGATGGTATGATAAAGGCGATTTTAATAAATGTATTGTAAGCAGCGGCATGACCATGAGCACATTGCTTTCTGCATATGAAGATTTTTCAAAATACTTCGATACATTAAATACAAAAATCCCGGAGAGTAACGATAGAGTTCCTGATATTCTAAATGAAACTCTGTATAACCTGAGATGGATGTTTACCATGCAGGATCCTTTTGATGGAGGAGTGTATCATAAATGTTCAAATGTTGAAGCTGGTGATAAAATTAAATCCCGGCAAACAGAAACTCCGGAAACTGTTCAAAAGAGCACTGCCGCAGCTCTCGATTTTGCTGCAGTGATGGCACAGGCGGGAAGAATATTCAGACATATGAGAATTCAACTTCCGGGTTTGGCTGATAGCTGCTTACGAGCTTCAGCGAACGCATGGTTCTGGGCTTTAAAGCATCCTGATGTTGAATATGAACAAGGATCAATGGACAAGAAATTCAAACGGGTGGCGGTTATTAATGTAAATGATGGGCAGCTTGAGGATGAGTGGATGTGGGCTGCTACAGAAATGTTTGTAACATCGAAAAATAGGATTTACTTCGACGTTATTGAGCAAAACATTGACGACTCCGTAAGTTTACCATCAATGAATAATGTGAGGATGCTTGCATATTATTCAATGTTACGTTATAAGGATGATTTGCCCGGGTATGCCGCTGATATAATTAAAATAATGGAAGGGCGTTTGGTAAAAATAGCTGATGATTATCTTGTTCATATTTCATCCAATGCATTTGCTACCGTGATGGGGCAATCAAAAAATGATTTTGTTTGGGGGAGTAATTCTGTGGCCGCTAACCAGGCAATTTTATTAATCAATGCTTACCTGGTCACCAGTGATCAAAAATATGTTTATGGTTCCATTGCCAATCTCGATTATTTATTGGGAAGAAATGCAACAGGTTACTGTTTTGTTACAGGTTGCTTTGGTATTAAATCTCCCATGCATCCTTATTACCAAATTTCTGAGACCACTGAAATTGGTGAACCTGTCCCTGGTTTGTTAGTTGGCGGACCAAATCAGGATAGAGGAGATAAATGTCATTATCCATCTACAGATACTGAAACTTCATATATGGATAGTGATCAGGCTTATTCAAGCAATTCTATCTCCATCGATTGGAATGCATCTGTTGTTTATCTTGTAAATGCAATGGAAGCAATGCAGTATCAATTGGGATTTTCACAAAAAGAACGTACAGAGAGCTACGCTTCATCTTCAGGAAGTAATGAATAAAGAAATTTACACGTTCAATTGACTATAGAGCGAAATAGATCCTACAAAAGTGGTATTGTCTTGTTTCTATTCCTTGTTTAATATTGTCCTGATTTTTCATAGGATATTGGATTTTACACAGAGGTTGGATTTCTATCCGACCTCTTTTTTATTTTTGTATGAATACATTTTTATAAAATAGTTTCAACCCATGATAACTTCCAGCTTTTATATTGTTATGAATATTAAAACAGGAGAAGATTTTTATCATTTTGGAAAATTTTTTCTTGGCAGCGATATAAACCTTGCTGATAATATTTTTAAAAAATTAAAGGGATCTAAAAGAGTTGATAAGAACACAATTCTTTACATGGAGCTTATGGAAACGAAATACGAATTACCACAGAATATTCAAATGATAAGCTGCACACTTGATGAACTGGCAGAAAATTGTAAAATAATTACCAAGGAAACATTTAAGTTCTTTAATATGGAGGAATTATAGGAAATCTCAGTGTTTTCTTTTACTGGATGAAAATTTCCTGGCTTATCGTCCTGGTATAGTTTTTTAATTGTACTACGTAAATACCGGGACTGACAGATTGTGAAATAGGAATCTTAATCCTTCCTGTTATTCCGCTGAGATTTTGTTTAAGCATAACTGTACCATTCATACTTACAACTTTAAGAGAATAAAAGGGATCGTTGAGAAAAATATTTATGATATGTGTATTGATCACAGAGGGATTTACAAAGAATGGCGTTAGTTTATTGATATGATAAAGAACCGGATCGGAATAAAGCCAACTTCCGTTATTGTCAATAATTTTTAATCGGAAAAAAGCACTATCATTATAAGAAACGGGGTATTCAAATTCATAAAAATTTCCGTTGATGCTGTTTGTAGCGGGTATAAAATCGAGATTATGGTAATATCTTCCATCATTGCTGAATTCAATTTCAAACTGTCTTAGGTTTTCTTCTGAAGAAGTTTTCCAGCTAAGGTTAACATCTCCATTTCCTGATTCTGCTTTAAGATTAGTTAACTGAACTAAACGCAGACCTTGTACATTTATGGTTAAAGATGCAAGCGGAAAAAGACTGCATACGAAAAATGACTGGATGGTGGTACGAATCTGAATTGTTTTCATGGATTTTTTTTTATATAAAAACAATCATGTACCTGCAATATATTTTGCAAATCCGGTGTCTGAATCATTATAAAGTAACCCGATCTATTTTTTGGAGAAATTGTTTTCTAACTTTAATAAAAGGAATTTATGAGGGTGTATAAATTTTTGATAATATCAACGGCAGTAACGATTTTAAGTTTTTCCGACGGGGTAAACAACGATGACTGGCAATTTTTATTCAATGGTAAAGACCTAAATGGCTGGAATACTTATTTGGGGCCACCTTTGAATGATGCTGGCAAAATGTTAAGTGATATACCTCTCGGATTAAACAATGACCCCAACCATGTTTTTACTGTAGTAAAAGATAATGGCGAAAATGTTATTCGTATTTCAGGGGAAAACTGGGGTGCTATTTCCACAAAAAAAGAATTTGAAAATTTTCATTTGCAATTAATGTTTAAGTGGGGTTCATTATCATGGGGACAAAAGAAAAATAAAAAGAAAGATAGCGGGCTTCTTTACTTTTCTGTTGGCAAAAATGGAGCTGATTATGGAGCGTGGATGCGATCACAGGAGTTCCAGATTGAAGAAGGTAATTGCGGCGATTATTGGGGTGTAGCAGGAGGAATGGAAGATATTCCTGCGATTAAGAAATCAGACAGTGAATATGTTTATAATGCGGTTGGTCAAATGCATACTTTTAGCGCAACCAGTGATGTGGGCAGGCATTGCATTAAACAGGGTGATGCTGAGAAACCTTCAGGTGAATGGAATGTACTTGATCTTTATTGCCATGGTGATACCAGTGTACATGTAATAAATGGGAAAGTTATGATGGTACTTTATCATTCTCTACAATCGGATGACGACGAAATAAGGCCACTTACAAAAGGAAAATTGCAAATTCAATCAGAAGGGGCTGAGATATTTTATAAACAAATAAAAATAAAAAAGCTTGATGAGATTCCTTCTGAATTTTTAAAACAATAATGTTTACCTGATCAATGTAAAAGTCCCTTTTATATCAGGAAAGCTCCCATTTTTAAAAGTAATTATGTATACATAAACCCCGGAGGCCTGCGGAATGCCATTTAATTTTCCATCCCATGAAACAACAGATCCTGAAACATGATATACAAGTTGTCCCCAACGATTGAAAACATTTACATCGGCATTTAGACCTATATCTAAATAGGGAATACGCCAATAATCATTTTTCCCGTCACCATTTGGAGTAAAAGCATTGGGAATATATATTCCTGAAACTACCTGTACATGCACTTTATCTTCGTTTGAACAACCATAAGCCGACTGGGCAAAAAGAGAATAAGTAATATCGTTTGAAGGGGTAATTGTAGGATCAAGTATAGTGGTATCGTTCATATATAAAGTGGGCGTCCATTTGAATGATATATTTTCTCCTTCGGCTATTGCCGATATTGTGACGGGGTTGTATCCCTTTATATACACACGGTCAGGTCCGGCATTTACCATAGGTTTGGGATGTACATTTATGATTAATGAATTGGATGAAATGCGGCACGAAGTGATTCCCGCCACAGATGCATCTACCACAGTAAAGCGATACCAATATTTTCCCGGAGTTGATACGGGCAATCTAATATAAGTTGTGGCTGTGGCACCGGGTATATTATTCCATGTGGTTCCTGAATCGATACTTTGCTGCCATTGATAAACCGGTGACTGATACACGGCAGAAGCATTCCCTGAAAAAGTGTACTGGGTATTATTGCCCTCACATATGTTTATGGTGTCAGCATTTCCCTGTATCATAGCGGTAATTTTTGCGCCGCATGGTCGGAAAGTAATATCATCCAGGGCTAAATCATTGCCAATTCCACCGGGTGAGTTATTGCTCATACGCAAAACAATTGTGGCATTATTAGCCGGGGTAGTAAAAAGAAAACCATATTGTTTCCATTCCGGACCTCCTGTGACAGGTATATCGCCGGAATTAAAAGCAGCAAGAATAGTTCCGTCCGGTTGTTCAATATGAAAAGTAATATTTGGCCTGATGCTGTTAAATGGTTTCATTACATTCATTATCCATGCAGAAAATTCATAAGTAGTATTAGGACAAAGATCAGTGACTGTAGTAAGAAAAAAGTCTCCAGGCTGATAAGAAGCATTTACGAGCATAAAATTTCCTCCACCCGTATGGTCCGATGATACATGCTGCCATGTATCACCAAAACAATTGATAATGCTATTGGTGATTGTGTAATATCCGTCATCGGGACAGGGAGAAACTGTGTAAGTGTAACCAGAAGTAGGAACATAAGAGGAGGGACCGGTAGTTCCCTTACCGAAGGTTAAGTTCACCACAGGATCGCCGAGGCTTCCATTACAAATTTGTGAGCGGACTGCAAAGGGTAAAAGAAGAAAAATTGCTATTTGTAAAAATTTCAAGCGCAAAAAATCATCAAAAAAGCCTGGAACCAGAACCACTTGCAATCTGTTTAATGTATAATCTATTTAAATTTATCTTGAATGTCGAGCTAGTGGGTGACAGACTCAAGTAATTCAGTTATGATATAACTTGATTTAATCAATTATAATTCTGTAAAAATACTTAACACAGACCAGAAGTGCAAGCACAAGACTCTTAGCTTTTGTTAATAGTGAAATACACTATTATAGAATTGCGATTATAACAGATGCGGGTAAACTTTATAAAGTTTTCAGTACATTATTCATATTTCTTACAGCATCTGCGCTTTTATTGAAAGCCGCCTGTTCTTCTTCGTTTAAATCAAACTCTATAATTTTTTCCCATCCATTTTTACCGATCACAACAGGAACACCCAGGCAAATATCTTTTTGTCCATATTCGCCATTCAGAGACACACAACAGGTGATTAATTTTTTCTCATTACGGATAATTGCCTCAACCAGTATTGCTCCGGCAGCACCGGGTGCATACCATGCAGAAGTACCGAGCAGTTTAGTTAAAGTAGCTCCCCCAACCATAGTATCGGCTACAATTTGTTTTTGTTGATCTGCATTCAGAAATTTTGTAACTGGTGTGCTGTTCCATGTAGCAAACCGAATCAGGGGGATCATGGTGGTATCGCCATGACCGCCAATGACCACGGCGTTCAAATCGGCAGGACTGCAACCAAGATGCTGACTCAATTGATACCTGAATCTTGAACTGTCCAAAATTCCACCCATTCCAATAATACGGTTCTTGGGTAAACCGGTTGATGTAAGTGCGAGGTATGTCATTGTATCCATAGGGTTACTGATGACAACAATGATCGCATGGGGTGAATGTTTCAAAACGTTTTCGCACACTCCTTTTACTATGCCTGCGTTTGTACCAATCAACTCTTCACGTGTCATGCCAGGTTTTCTTGGGATACCGGACGTAATAACTACTACATCACTGCCTGCAGATTTGGAATAATCATTTGTACTTCCGGTAATTTTTGTATCAAATCCGAGAAGGGCTGCTGTTTGCATGATATCCTGTGCTTTGCCTTCTGCAAGCCCCTCTTTTATATCTAATAGTACTAATTCTGTAGCTAATTCCTTGCGTGCAATATTATCGGCACAAGTAGCACCTACCGCACCTGCACCTACAACAGTAATTTTCATTTGTAAAAATTTATTTAGTTTATGTATTGAGGTGCAAATGTATTGGAAGTTTATTGTTTATAATTCATTCATAAAAATTTTTTAAGGCTGGTGCACAATCATTTTCCTTTGCCAAGAAATATAATTCTTAAAGTGTGGATCATTATTTTAAAGTCTAATGCAAGTGAAATGTTTTCGATATACAAAAGGTCAAATTTGCTGCGCTCGATCATTTCATTTACATTTTCGGCATAGCCGAATTGTACCATACCCCAACTGGTGAGGCCGGGTTTTACTTTCAATAAATACTTATAATAAGGAAAGCGTTCTATAAGCCGATCGATATAAAATTTTCTTTCGGGCCTTGGGCCCACAAGACTCATTTCACCCATTAATATATTCCAGAGCTGCGGCAACTCATCAAGCCTCCATTTTCGCATAATTCTTCCCCAGCGTGTGATACGTGGATCGTTATCACTTGAAAGAAATGGCCCGTTTTCTTCGGCATTTACATGCATGGATCTGAATTTATACATAACGAAAGGCTTTCCTTTATATCCAATTCTTTCCTGTTTGTAAAGGATAGGCCCTTTAGAAGAAAATCTTACCCTAATAATAACATACAACAAGAACGGAAATAAAATGATCAACCCGAATATTGCTGCAATTACATCGATTAAACGTTTAATGTTTTGCTGCCATTCAGGCATCAAACCTGTTTTTAAATCGATGAGCATGGCCCCCATCACATTACTTGTGCGAATAGAACCCGAAAGAATGTCAAAGGCGTCGGGGAGGATTTTTACTTCTACATTTTTTTCACTCAGGCGATTCACAATATTTTCCACCATCGCATGCTCTGATTTTTCTATGGCAAGCACCACCTGGTGAATATTGTTGTTATCAATGATTGATTCTAAAGATTCAATTGTTCCAAGCTCCTGCAAACTATCAGGTATACCATTTTTCCCAATTTCAGATAGTGTTATATACCCCTTATAATAATATCCATCACTTCGAAGATTCTTTTTTGTTTGCTGAAAAATTCTGTTAGCGCTTTCGGAATTACCAATCATTAAAGTATTGAACTGAACAGTGCCATTGAGCAGCTGTCTTTTTGCAATGTCAAGAAATAGTAATCTTCCTGAAAATGTGAGTGTGAAATGGATTCCTAAAAGACTTAAAAAAGCAGAATAATAGTAAGAATAATTATTTTGAGTATCATCAAAAATAAACAGGAAGAAAAGAATGATGCAACCGATGATACTGCAAACAAATGTAGTTGTAAATTCAAACAGTCTTGATTTTTTATATAGGGAATGGTAAGCTCCCACAATTGCATAAAGCATTAACCAACCCAGAGGGATAAAAATTATACCCACCCAAAATTTATCATTGATATGTAAACCAGATTCGGAAGAGGCATATTGTTTAAGTAGCCATTTACGAAAATAATAAAACAGGCCCCAGGCCAATGAAGCCATAATGAAATCCATAGCAGCGTATAAGGTTATTGGTATCTGGTTATTCTTCTTCATTTGTCAATCAGCAAGTACATTGTTGCCTATTTTTTTTAGGATCTCGTGAGCTACTTCCATCGCTAACAAACCATCGATTTCTGACACAATTGTTTTTGTATTGTTGATGACTGCATTGCTAAACTCTTCTAACTCTTTTTTAATTGCATTTACTTCCGCTACGATAGGATTGGCAATGGCAAGCGTTTTTTTGCCTTTTGGCGTTTCAATATCAAAAACAAAAACATTTGAATCTTTCGGCTCTTTTTGTTTAATGATCTCGGTTTTTTTATTTAAAAAATCTATTCCTATGTAAGCGTCTTTCTGGAATAAGCGCATCTTTCTCATTTTTTTCATTGAAATGCGGCTGCTGGTAAGATTTGCTACGCAGCCATTGTCAAATTCAATGCGAACGTTGGCAATGTCCGGAGTATCTGTCATTACAGCCACACCACTTGCCGAAATATTTTTTACACCGCTTTTTACAATACTTAAAATAATATCAATGTCATGAATCATAAGATCGAGGATCACACTTACTTCTGTACCTCTCGGATTAAATTGTGCCAGGCGGTGTACTTCGATGAACATTGGATTTAGTTCAGTGTCTTTCAGAGCAAGAAATGCTGGATTGAACCTTTCTACATGACCTACCTGTAACTTGATATTCGATTCCTGTGCGAGCTTGACTAACTGGCGGGCTTCTTCCATGGTATGGGCCAGAGGCTTTTCTACGAAAACGTGTTTGCCCTTGCGAATGGCGTTTTCACAAAGTTGAAAATGAAAATTAGTAGGAGCTACTATATCAAGAGCATCACATACTTCTATAAGCGAATTGGCGTCAAGAAATCGTGGCAATTGATATTTTTCTGAAACTTCTTTAGCTGTATCATCATTAGGGTCATAGAAACCGATCAATTCAGCTTCAGCAATTTCTTTCCAGTTGTTTAAATGAAATTTTCCTAAATGACCTACTCCAAAAACTCCTATTTTAAGCATGGGCAAAATTATCTGCCGGTAAAGATAAATATTCATGCACTCATGAAAATAGTTTTAGATCAGGAGTTGAGTATGGCAGACTTCCGTAAATAATTTTTATTTGGACTAAAAATGAAAAGACAAGTCCCATCCTTTATAGTGTTGATAATTTCAATGTGACTTACCATGGGAATTGCCGGACACCCCCAGCTTCTGCCGAGAAATCCTAATGAGTTAATAGCAGATTCATCAACATAAGGTGCTCCATGCATCACAATTGACCGATCCCGGGCATTATCATTTATATTTTTTTCAATACCAGCTAAGCGAAGAGAATACCCATTATCTCCCATATAGGTTTCACCGGTCACATAAAATCCCGGGCTGCTTTTTAATGAAGATGCTTTATTAGAGAATGACCTTGCCCAAAGTTTGCCTGAATTTTTTCCGTGTGCCACCAGTGAATTAAATAAGATCTGTTTATTTTCCAGGTCAAGGACATATAATCTTTTTTTATTACTTGGTTGGCTGAAATCAATGATTGTAATAATGTCATTTCTTTTTATAGTTCCTTCGTCGTTCAATTTTTGCAAACCGTGAATGGCCGAATTAAAAACAGTTTGTTTCATTCCTGCCTGATGTAGATGCAATTCATTAAATAATACAGAAATATTTTTGAAACCATTTGTTTTACCGGCAAGGGAGGATGTAAGATTTTTTTTTAAGGATGTGGAATTCCTGGCGGCAGAAAAAACAAATAGTGCACTGGCTAAGATAACAAAAAGGGTGATCGGCTTTTTCACAAGATGCATTAGTAGAATGTTAATTTTTTTTTAATAGGTTATACAAATTTGCCTTTGGGGTAAAAGGATCAACTGTTTGTTGTTATGTTATTTTATTAAAAAACTTCTGGATTTTGAAAAAAGCAAATGTAACATTAATAAGCGTTCGATAAAGTGTGATTGAAAACTGAATTTGATTTTAACTAATAGCAAACATATAGTTTTTGAAAATTATTTTTTCCAACAGGTTAAGGTTTGTAAATAGTAAATTTGAATAATCCTTAAAAAATTACTGCTAATGAAACCTTCCGTGACTATTGAATATTGTCCTAAATGCGGCTGGTTATTAAGAGCTGCATATATGGCTCAGGAAATACTTACCACATTTACTGATGATATAAAGCAAGTGACACTTCAGCCAAGTGAAACGGGTGGCTCATATAGAATATTTATTGATGAGAAAAAAATATTTGATAGAAAAGAGTATAATGGATTTCCTGAAATCAAAGAGATCAAGCAGCTTGTAAGAGATATTGTAAATCCGGAAAAAAATCTTGGTCATGCTGACAGGAAATCAATGAGTTGATATTGACTTATGAAGAACAGTAAGTATTAATATTCTTCCTCAGAAAAGGCTGAAACCCGCTTTATAGCGGGTTTCAGCCTTTAAACGATTTTAGCGGACCGGACGGGACTCGAACCCGCGACCTCTGCCGTGACAGGGCAGCATTCTAACCAACTGAACTACCGATCCTTTCTTTTTAGAAGGGAGGCAAAGATAAGAGTTTTGATTTTTTAGTAAAAACATTTTTGGACTAAGATCCCATCATAAATGGATCACGTCAAAGTGTTTTCAGAAACAAGATTTTTTTTCAATGAATGAAAAGATAAATAAAAAGCTGTTCAATTTTTTTGAACAGCTTTTTGTCAGGCTCAATAATTCTTATTCCTTTACAAACATCAATGTCATTATTTTATTAGCATCCACATTCATTTCTACATAATAAACTCCATTTGTTAATTTACTTACATCGACCTGTTTAATCATTGTTTGTTGGCCGTTTGCAAAACTTTCCTGATAAACCAGTAAGCCTTTGGAATCATATATCCGAATACTTGTTCTGTCTGTTTTTGTGGCAGAATGGATTTTAATATTGATCTGATTAGTAGCAGGGTTGGGGAAAATTTTGGCTGTTGATTTTAATTTTTCGTTTACAGTAATTTTAACTGTATCTCTGCCGGTAGCTCCTAAATTATCTGTCACTTTTAATTCAAATTCATATTCACCTGCCACCAAATCACTTACTGTTATTTGGGCATCATTTGAGGATGGCATTGTGAATCCTGATGGGCCGGAAACTTCAGCCCAATGATAAGAAGCAATTGTTCCATCAGAATCAACACCACTGCCCGATAATATTGCGCTGTTTGCCGGCAATGTTATATTAATATCATCGCCTGCATTTGCTACTGGAGCCTGATTTTCTGTTTGTACAGCCGTATTTACTATTACCTGTATAGTATCTGTTCCTGTTGCGCCTGTATTATCTGTTACTTTTAGCTCAAACTTGTATGTTCCTTTTACCAAACTATTTATTATTGTCTTTGCTTTAGAGGGAGACACTATATTATAGCTGGAAGGACCAGAAATTTTTGTCCATTGATAAGAAGCAATTGTTCCATCCTGATCTTTACCACTGCCATTTACTGTTACACTATCCAGGGGTAATGTAATATTTATATTAGAACCTGCATTTGCAGTCGGCGGTTGGTTTTGAGGCTGTGCAGCTGCATTTACTGTTACCTGAATTGTGTCTTTTCCCGTTGCTGAGGAATCGTCTGTTACTTTTAATTCAAACTTATAAACTCCCTGAACCAGGTTATTAATTGTAGTCTTTGCTTTGGAGGATGAAACAATAATATATTGAGACGGACCGGAAACTTTTGTCCATTGGTAAGAAGCAATTGTGCCGTCGGGATCATTACCGCTGCCATTTAACGTTACACTGTTCACAGGTAATGTGATATTTATATCAGGACCGGCATTTGCAGTAGGCGATTGATTGGGTGCAGCTGCATTTACTGTTATCTGAATAGTGTCTCTTCCCGTTGCTCCTAAATTATCTGTTACTCTTAATTCAAACGTGTAAACTCCCTGAACCAGATTGTATATTGTTGTCTGTGACTTATTGAACGATGTAATATTATATTGAGAAGGACCGGAAATTTTAGTCCATCGATAGGAAGCAATAGTACCATCCGGATCAGAACCACTTCCTGATAATGTTACACTGTTGGTCGGCAAAGTGATATTTATATTACTACCTGCATTTGCTATCGGAGATTGGTTTGGAACTGGGGCTGCATTCACTGTTATATGAACAGTATCTGCCGCAGTTGCACCTGAGTTATCAGTTACTTCCAGTTCTAAAGTGTATGTTCCCTCTACTAAGTTATTGACCGCTGTACTTGCTTGGACTGGTGATACAACGTTATATTGATCAGGGCCTGCAAGCATTGTCCACTGATAAGAAGCAATAGTACCATCCGGATCAGAACCACTTCCATTCAGCGTTACACTATTTACTGGTAAGGTAATTGCAACATCGGGTCCGGCGTTTGCCGAAGGCAGCTGGTTTTGTATTTGTACAGCTGCATTAACAGTTACCTGAACAGTGTCTGCTGCGGTTGCTCCCGAATTATCGGTAACTTTTAATTCAAAGAGATAAACACCCTCTACTAAATTGCTTACCGTTGATCTTGATCTATTAGATGATCGAATATTATATTGATCAGGACCGGAAATCTTAGTCCACAGATAGAAAAGAATCATACCATCGGGATCATTCCCACTACCGTTCAGTGTAATGCTATTGATAGGTAATGTAATATTTATATTTGAACCTGCATCTGCAGTAGGCGGTTCATTAGGAGCCGTGTTTACTGTCACAGTTACTACAGATATTCCAACTGCACCTGCATTATCGGTCACTTTTAGTTCAAATGTGTATACTCCATGTGCAAGGTTAGTGATTGTTGTTTGCGCTTTAGTGGATGATACAATATTGTATTGAGAAGGTCCCGAAGTTTTAGTCCATTGATAAGAAACAATTGTTCCATCAGGATCATCACCGCTGCCATTCAGGGTTACACTGTTTAGAGGTAATGTAATAGTTATATCAGGGCCTGCATCCGCTATGGGGGGCTGATTAGGAGCAGCATTAACCGTTACTATTACGCTATTTTTTCCTGTAGCTCCCTGGTTATCAATCACACTTAATTCAAATGTGTATACTCCTTCTACTAAATTATTGATTGTAGTTTGAGCATGTGTGGGGGACACAATGCTATATTGAGAAGGTCCCGAAGTTTTAGTCCATTGATAAGAAACAATTGTTCCATCAGGATCATCACCGCTGCCATTCAGGGTTACACTGTTTAGAGGTAATGTAATGGTTATATCAGGGCCTGCATCCGCTATGGGGGGCTGATTAGGAGCAGCATTAACCGTTACTATTACGCTATTTTTTCCTGTAGCTCCCTGGTTATCAATCACACTTAATTCAAATGTGTATACTCCTTCTACTAAATTATTGATTGTAGTTTGAGCATGTGTGGGGGATACAATGCTATATTGAGAAGGTCCCGAAGTTTTAGTCCATTGATAAGAAACAATTGTGCCATCAGGGTCATTACCGCTGCCATTTAGTGTTACACTATTTGTAGGTAATGTAATACTTATATCAGGGCCTGCATCCGCAGTGGGAGATTGATTTATTGGTGCGGCATTTATTGAAACCTGTACAGTATCTCTCGATATTGCTCCGGCATTATCTGTTACTTTTAAAACAAAGAGATAAACACCCTGTACTAAATTATTTACTGTTGTTTGAGCCTGGGTAGATGAAACAATATTGTATTGAGAGGGGCCAGAAATCTTTGACCATTGGTAAGAAACAATTGTTCCATCCGGATCTGAGCCGCTACCCTTTAATATAGCACTATTAACAGGCAGAGTGATGTTTATATCAAGGCCTGCGTTTGCAATAGGAGGTTGATTTATTGGTGCTGCGTTTACAGAAACCTGAACTGTATCTCTTGCTATTACCCCTGAATTATCAGTCACTTGTAATTCAAAAAGATAGACCCCTTGCACTAAGCTCCTTACAGTTACTTGTGCCTTCCTTGAAGACACAATACTATATTGAGAGGGGCCAGAAATCTTTGACCATTGGTAAGAAGCAATTGTTCCATCAGGATCGTTTCCACTACCATTTAGTGATACGCTGTTCACAGGCAATATAATATTTATATCAGGTCCTGCATCAGCCGTTGGTGGTTCATTTATGGGTGCAGCATTTACATTAACCCGAACATTACTAGTTGCTGTTGCACTTGAATTGTCGGTTACTTTTAATTCAAAAGTATAAACGCCTTCTACTAAATTATTCACGGTAGTCTGAGCCTGTGATGGAGATACAATGTTGTATTGAGAAGGTCCCGAAGTTTTAGTCCATTGATAAGAAACGATTGTTCCATCAGGATCAGTGCCGCTACCCAATAGTTTAATACTGTTAGCCGGCAACATAATATTTATATCTGAGCCAGCATCTGCAACAGGTGCTTGGTTGGGAGCAGCATTAACTGTTACGGTTGCAGTATCTGTTCCCGTAGCTCCTGAATTATCAGTTACTTTTAGCTCAAACTGATAAATGCCCTGAGCCAAATTATTTACTGTTGTTTTAGCTTGAGTTGAGGATACGATGTTGTATTGAGAAGGACCGGAAATTTTTCTCCACTGATAAGAAGCAATTGTGCCATCCGGATCAGAGCCGCTTCCTGATAATGTAACACTGTTAGTTGGCAAAGTAATATTTATGTCAATACCTGCATTTGCTGTAGGAGATTGATTTGGCGGAGCAGCATTCACGGTAACCTGTACATCATCAGTTGCGGTTACCCCTGAATTATCAGTTACTTTTAGCTCAAACTGATAAATGCCTTGAGCCAAATTATTTACTGTTGTTTTAGCTTGAGTTGAGGATACTATGTTGTACTGAGAAGGACCAGAAATTTTTGTCCATTGATAAGAAGCAATTGTGCCATCCGGATCAGAACCACTCCCTGATAAGGTAGCGCTGTTAGTTGGCAAAGTAATATTTATGTCAGAACCTGCATTGGCTGTAGGAGATTGATTTGGTGCTGCAGCATTTACGGTAACCAGCACATCATCAGTTGCTGTTGCCCCTGAATTATCAGTTACTTTTAATTCAAACTGATAGACCCCCTGTACGAGATTAGTAACCACGGTCACAGCCTGAGCAATTGAAACAATAGTATATTGAGAAGGGCCAGAGATTTTTGTCCATTGGTAAGAAGCAATTGTACCATCGGGATCAGAACCGCTACCAGATAATGTAGCGCTGTTGACAGGTAGTGTAATATTTATGTTTAATCCTGCATTGGCTACAGGGAATTGATTGGAAGAAGCATTTACTGTTACAGACACAGTGTCTGTTCCAGTTGCTCCCTGATTATCTGTTACCGTTAATACAAACTGATATACACCTTCTATAAGATTACTTATTGTTGTTTTTGCCTGAGACGGAGAGGCAATATTATATTGAGAGGGTCCTGAAATCTTTGTCCATTGATAAGAAGTGATAGTCCCGTCTGCATCAGTACCGCTCCCATTGAGCGTTGTTGAGTTGGTGGGCAAAAAAAAATTCTGGTCAGTGCCAGCGTTTGCCACAGGAGATTGGTTCGCTATAGTACCCGAACTATAGATGAGTACTGCAGAAGTATAAGGCGCTAAAGTGACTGATCCAGCATAATTTTTTCCGGTCACATCCATATATGTTGCACCAAGGTTGATAGTTTTGCTGGAAGTTGAAGCATTATATTCAAATCTGATTTTACTTGCATCACTAACAGCAACGGGAGTTTTTTTAGAATGAAGATCCAATCCAGTATGAGATTGCCAGCCTGCAAGATTTATAGACTGATAAGCGCTTCCATTGTAAATTTGAATTGTATTACTGCTTTCATTTATTGGACGACAATAATAATTATTATCAAGGTTTCCGAATTGACTCAGGTCATCGCTTGCTCCAGCTTGAAAGTATGCAACAAAGACATTGTTTGCCCTTGCTACATAAATATTATTCTGAAGAGTATTGTTTCTTGCTGTTTCGTTAGTTTCTTCTTTTATCAACAATTGTCCATAAAAAGAATTAACGGCACAATTATAAAAAGTATTACTGTTAGCAGTAATCCTGCTTCCTGCATGAAGATATAATCCTGCCGCTCCAATATTTGCTCCTGAATTATTTGTAATAGTAACATCGCTCGTTAAGTTATCCATATAAATACCATGGGCGGAACTATAACTCCCTATATTAGTACCTTCAGGAACTCCAATTCCATTAAGAATTATATTATGGTCAATTGTTCTTTGGGCTATCGAATAATTACCCCCTTGCCATGTATAAATTCCACCACCATCATCTTTAGATATACAGTAGGTATCAATTAAATTGTATGAAACATTTATACCTCCCCCTGCGCCGCCTGTACTTCTAAAAACTATTCCGCAATAACCGGAGTTCTTTATTGTATTGTGTTGGATAACACTGCCGGTTGAAACATCATAAATAGCATTATATTTTCCATCTCCGGAGCTACCCATTCCCGGAGTGTAGCCAGTGTGATTAATTGTATTCCCCGTAATTGTCCAATTTTGACTTGCATTTGCCCATATAAAATTATCGTTTGTCCAATCAGCAGTACAATCAATGATGCTAACATTGTTGCTGCTTGCTGCAGTATTGAAACAATCTGCACCTGCAAAATAAAAAGAGCAGGAATTAAATGCCACATGATTGCCTCCTGTCGTTGAAACAGTTTTTGAATTGGAACCGCTAAACACAATATTTTGAAATGTGAGATAACTGTTGGAGTTTAAATTAACCAACACATCAACGTTTGCAACCTGAACACCTGATGGGGTAGAGCTGGAATAAATACCCAATTTTTTAGAAGAAGCATCATACCACCATTCACCCTGTTGCGTGCAGGCATTTTTATGATTCTGAAAAAAGAATCCATAACCTCCAGTTGGAGAATAACTGCTTCCACCCGAAAAAGTTACTGTTGTAGAAGTTTGGGCAGTTATTGTTCCTACATCAAGTATCCAGTGATTTTTTCTTATAGCTACCTGCCCGCCCGTAAAACTTGCTGCCCCTCCTAATGCATTACTTGTTATTGAACCTGAACTTCCTGATTGGTAAGTTAAATATCCTTTATTTGCATTGGTAATTTTAGGCCATCTTCCAATAGCCTGAAAATTTCCACTAGTAACAACCATATTTAATGAGGACAATGTAGAAGCTGCCGAAGATGATTGCCATAAGTTATTACCTAAACTTGTCCATGAACTTATAGTCGAAAGCCCTGTAATTACAGGATCGGCGCCGCTACCATAAGCGTCAATCACAATAGGACTACCTGAATTACCGGAATGAGAAATAGTCATTGCTCCATAAAACGCATCCCCACGGTTGAAGTAAACATGATCTCCAGGCTGAAGATTAAGAGAATTGAACTTGGAAATAGTTTGAAAAGGCGAACTTGAAGAAGTTCCTGAATTAGCATCACTGCCAGAATTTGAGAAATAGTAATTGGTTGCATTCCCTCTTTCTGAAAATAAAACAAGGTTGATAGACAGTGTCAATAAGATTAGTAGGTTTTTCATAGAAGATTAGCAGTTTTATCTTACACCTCTGCAGATATTGTAGACGATAAGATATTGTTTATGGGTTTATAAAATATTGATTTAAAAAATATTTTTTCCACTTTAAACCAAATCTTTTCCACAAAAGAAAGTGGATATCTCGCCGGTATTTTTTTGTCACAAACAGCCTCATAAATTTTATTATTCTGAATTTGAAATAAAATTGCCCGGCAATATCTTTTTATTGATAGCGAATAATGAAATTGAAAAAAAGAATAGAGAGAATTGCCAATGATAAATATTTGATCAGCACTGAATTTGTCAGTACTACATGCAGAAACACTTTCTAAAATTAATGATCGGGAAATTAAAAAGGGGAAGATGGTTTTCACAAGGAATATTTGGTTTTAGGATATTGTTATGGAAATCGGATTATCTCATAAGCACTCTTAATTTTGCACTTTATTTTTTACAAAAACAATGCCATAACTCCTAGTGCTTTTTAATTAAATATTGATTTTTTCAACAAATATCCCTTCACAAAAAAATTAATTACAATTAACCAACGCCATCCTATATTGTAAATTATGATGGTGCGATTTAAATTTAACTTATTAAGGGTTTATGTTTCATAGTGATAAGTATTTATTTTAAACCTTTGTTGTGATCATGTCCGACTCAGTATTTATGGACATGAAGAATATTTACAGGTAGTTGAATCGTAATATTACGTATCTACCCTTGCATTCTTTTCCGACTATATTCGAATCAATGTATCATGCCTCAATAATCGTGATGCTTTGCCGGGCTCTTTCAATTAATTATATTTTCAGATGATAAAATGATTTAGGCTGGCTCATCGCTTAACTTTATTGAAATAATTAAAATAATACCGCAGGTGTGGCGGTTGATTTGAAATTAGGATAGAATGTTACAAAAATATAGAGTAAGATTCTAGGTTTATTTCATATTTACTCTGCCAGCGACATTCTGAGAGGAAAAAATAAAACTTCAAAAAGGTTGGGGAAAATATCCGTGAAGTTTAATTTTTTAAAATAGCGTTATGTATTAATGGCGTTTGTTGGCGATGATTATTTCTTACAATAATAAATTAATTCTGATTCTGTTAAGCCATATCGAAATAAATCCTCGGGGGGAAATGATTTAACATAGTCATCTTCTTGCACACTAAAACCAACCCTTTTCAACCTATCTTTATAATCTCGGCCATACCACCTGACATGATCATTTTGCCCGAAAGCCTTTTCTCTTTCTTTAGGTGTTGTTATGCTAAAATCTTCATATGTCGTCTCTCTTGTATAATCAATGGGAACTTGTAAAATTGACCATGCACCTTTTTTCATAACTCTGTATAATTCCGACATAGCCAGTATATCATCAGGAATGTGCTCCAGCACATGACTGCAGAGAACAACATCAAAATAGTTTTCCTCAAAAGGAATATTTGTTATATCTGCCTTTTTGATTTTGACTTTTCCTCTGTATCTAAACGATTCGGGAAATAAATCACATGCAACATATTCTATGTTTTGATTTATAGAAAAAATGTCATAGAATGCTTTTTCAGGAGCAAAATGTAGTAGTCGTATTTTTTTATCAGAATTAAATAAATCGGTCTTCTCATTTAAATATTTCCATAACAGTCTATGCCTCTCTAATGAACTACAAAAAGGACATTTTGCATTTTGCCTTTTTACTAAACCAAATGGAACAAATTCACTGAACTTTGAATTACAAATTGGACATAGCACTTTATCTCCCTGATAAAGTTTAATCTCTTTTTTCTTTCGATAGTCTCGATATCCATTTAATAAGAATTTGGGAGTAATTTTTTTGATTAATTTTCTCATTTTTTGTTTTTTAAATTATTGCCAAGCGGATCAAAGCTTAGTGTATGTATCGGAATTCTGTTTTATGTCTGTCAATAAAGATAAAACAAATGATGTTTGCGAAAATATTTGCACTATTGTCTGACAGAACTAAAACTATATAATAGTATTTAGCCGATACTTCAATACCAGGACTATTGCGGCAATACTTTTGTACATTTTGGGGAGCTCAGATTCTTTTTGATAATAAATATTTTATTGTTACAATTATAAGCATCTAATTTTAAGGTAAGAGTTACCAAAATTGTGAAATAATAGGAAAATTACGAATAAGATCTTCGTAATATTACGCAGATGTCATTTGCTATCCTCAGTTGTTGAGGGATTGTGTTCAAAACTTATAAAAATTTAATGTAATCGGAAATGGTTTTAATCGGTCAGGTTTCATTACGCAAGTAGGTTACTCTTAAGTAGTGAGCTATGAAAGTTTTGAACTTGACTTGTAATTGCTATGATATTATTTTAAAATCAAACTGCATTTGCTTTTTTGGGGGGACAGCTAATTCTGTAAAGTCAAAATGTGGAAATTTTAATACTGTCCAGATAAACAGGGGCTGAATAGCTGCAATAGGTCATTACAGCCAATTCTTGGTTTATTTCTGAATAATAATAATTAGTAAATGTTTACTATGGGCATAGGTTTAATGTGTCTCGGCAAAAAAAGTATTTACTACGATTTTTGATATTAAAAAGAAGATATGTTGTTAAAAAAAAAGGTAAGATTTTACTCTTATTTCAGTTTAATTACTATCTTGAGCTAAATTTCTGAATTAGCCTGTTACCTTTTAAATAGTTCTAATTCTGATAGTTTCCTTCCTGATCCTTTATAAAGCCGTCATTTCCTGCTAAATTAAATCCTCCGGTGAAACGCCATTTAATGAAATGGATGTCTATTGTTTGATTTACCGATTTGACCTACAAGAATTATGAAATTAAATTTTTATTGCCGGAACGCTTCGTTTATAGTTGTTTTAACATGCTGTATGTCAAGTTGTGTTAATACAAGAAAGGCTGTTTATTTCCCTGATTTAGAGAATACAACTATTACTTCAGCTACTCCCGTTCCTGTGACGGTTATTCAAAAAAATGATTTATTAAATATTACAGTAAGTAGTTTGGACGCACAGGCTTCTCAGGTTTTTAATGCTCCAAACCTTCTGCCTGTCACCTCAGGGAATAATACATTATTGGGTTATTTGGTTGGTACTGATGGAACTATACAATTTCCTATTTTGGGCAGTATAAAAGCTGAAGGATTAACAAAGGATCAGCTAAGGTTAGCTATTCAAAAAGAATTAAAGGATCAGCAACTTTTAAAAGACCCGATTGTAAGCGTCCGGTTTTTGAATTTCCGGGTTACGGTATTAGGGGAAGTAAAGAATCCTACAACAATTGATGTCCCAAGTGAGAAAATATCATTGTTGGAAGCTATAGGGGCTGCGGGGGATCTTACCATTTATGCGAGAAGAGATAATGTACTTGTGGTCAGAGAAAAAGAAAATGGAGATAAAGAGATTAAAAGAATAAATTTAAATTCTGCTGAACTTCTATCCTCCCCTTATTATTATTTAAAATCAAATGATGTTGTTTATGTAGAGCCTAATAAATCAAAAGTCGCAAGTACTGGCAGAGGACAACTATGGGTTCCATCTGTTTTGAGTGCATTATCAATATTAGCAATTGTTTTAGACCGAGTTGTTAAATAATTTTATAGACCTATGCAACAGGCATATCCAAATATAAGAAGAAACTTTGCGGAAGAGAATACCGTGCGCCAGTTATGGTTCAAATATGCGCCATACTGGCCCTTATTTTTACTTTTTCTGTTACTCACAGGAGCAGGAGCATGGATTTATCTTAGATATCAAAACCCTGTTTACGAGTCAACTGCTACTATATTGATAAAAGATGAGAAAAAAGGAGAGGATGATTCAAAAATAATTGAATCATTAAATCTCCTTTCCACAAAGAAAATTATAGAAAATGAAATGGAGGTGCTTAAATCTAAAGAATTAATGATGCAGGTTGTCAGGAAACTGCACTTGTATGCACCTATTTTTGAAAAAAGAAAGATCAAGGATATTTCTGCTTACGCTAGTTCCCCTCTCAGCATTGTAGTTTCCAATCCCGATTCGTTAATTGAAACAAAAGATAAAATATTTTTCAGTTTTAATCCTGGAACGAAGAAAATAACTATCGGTAAAGTAGTATATTCTTTAAATGAATGGGTGAATACTCCCTACGGTATTTTGAAATTTATTCCTCAAAATGGTAAAAGCGAAAATCCTTTATATTTTTCATTAATCAACCCCAAGAAAATCGTTTTTTCACTTGAAAAAAAATTGGAAGTAGAGGCTGCGAGTAAGCTTTCTTCGGTTATAGATATTACGCTCAGGGATGAAATTCCAAAACGTTCCGAAGATATTTTAAATGAATTAATATCGGTTTATGATAATGCTTCTGAAAATGAAAAAAATAAATTGGCAGATAACACTTTAAACTTTTTAGATGAAAGATTAGGAATAGTAAAACACGACCTTGACTCCATCGAACAGAAATTAAAACAATATAAATCAACTACCGGAGCTATTGATATCAGTGCACAGGGATCGCTTTTTTTACAAAATGTAAGTGCAAATGATCAGAAATTAAGTGATGTTACCAACCAACTCACTATTTTAGATCAAGTAGAAAATTATGTGAAATTAAAGGATAATGCCGGAAGTGTGTTGCCGTCTACAAGTGGTATTAATGATCCTACACTTCCTCAGCTGCTTGGAAAGTTATATGATGATCAGTTGCAGTATGAACAGTTAAAGAGAACAATGGGAGAAAACAACCCTGCAGTGGTTAATAAAGAAGCCGAGATTGAAAAGATCAGGCCAGGTATTTTACAGAATATACAAAGTCAACGTGAGAATTTGCAGGCAAGTAAAACTAATTTAAATTCAACTAATAGCCGTTATTCGTCGATTTTACAATCTTTTCCTGAAAAAGAAAAAGACATTGTTGAAATAACAAGGGAGCATAACATTAAAAGTAGTAATTATGATTTTTTGCTTCAAAAACAAGAAGAAACGAAACTATCTCTTTTGTCTTCAATAGGAGACAGCAGGATTATAGATAAAGCGCAAACGCCACTGACACCAGTTAGCCCTAAAAAAACACTTATTTATGTTAGTGCCTTTTTTCTTGCTTTTGTATTAACAATTGGTTTGATTTGGATTAAAGATTTGTTTAAACGTACTATTCTCTATAGGCAAGAAATTGAAGCATATACGTCTGTACCCGTTGTTGGTGAGATTGTTTATGAAAAAACAAAGGATCCACTTGTTATTGGTAATGGCAAAAGAACTTTTATTGCAGAACAATTTCGTAACCTGAGAACAACTCTTCCTTATATTGGTCTTAATGGAGAGAGAAAAAAATTACAAATTACTTCTACAGTTTCCGGTGAAGGAAAAAGCTTTATTGTTGCCAATCTGGGTATTGGGCTTGCACTGGCGGGAAAAAAAGTTGTAGTAATTGAGTTTGATCTTAGTAATCCAACTCTTGTTGATAAATTGAATGTTACAGAAGTAAAGAAAGGATTGACAGATTATCTTTTAGGCGAAGCTGAACCTGACGATATTATTCAACGTACTCCTATTAATGAAAACCTTTTTATAGTTCCTGCAGGATGGTTACCAGAAAATCCATCTGAATTAATAATGAGTGCAAAAGTACCTGAACTGCTTTCATATCTCTCAGGTATTTTTGATTATATTATTATTGACACAGCTCCTGTTGGCCTTTTATCTGATGCTTATGTTATCTCTTCCTATTGTGACGCGACACTATATGTGGTAAGGCATAAGCATACGCGTAAAGTATCTATACAAAGATTGGATGCCAATAATAAAATTAATGAACTTAAGAATATGGCAATTGTTTTTAATGGAGTAAAATCAAGAGGGTTTGGCAAAAATGGCTATGGCTATGGCTATGGTTATGGTTATATTCATAAAGAAAAAAGAAAAAGGAAATTCCTTAGAAGAACAAGTATATCGTAATTAATTATTTAGTTATAGTGTCCTTTTTTTAATGGCACTCTTGTATTTTTTTATGGACTCTGTTAATCGGTACTTTATGTAACTGATATTGGCGTAGCCATTTCCGTGCAAAAACTAATATAGAATAAAAGTTTCCAAAACGTGAAAAACCGGTAAATATTAATTTTTTCTTTTCGATGGAAAAGAAAGTTAACATCAACTCCGGTTTTATGGATGAAAACAAAAATTGGTACGCTGTATATACGCGGCCTCGCTGGGAAAAGAAGGTTGCTGATCTTCTGACCAAGAAAAAAATAGAAAGCTATTGTCCAATAAATAGGATGCTTCGACAATGGAGCGATCGAAAGAAATTAGTTAAGGAGCCTTTATTTACTTCTTATATTTTTGTAAGGGTTTCCATGTCTGAGATGATATCAGTGAAACGAACTCACGGAATAATTAATCTTGTTTACTGGTTAGGTAAGCCTGCTGTTATTCGCGATTCTGAAATTGAACTGATCAGAAAGTTTTTATGTGAGCATGTGAATGTTAAACTAGAGAAAACAAAGATTTCTACTGATGACAAAATTCGGATTCTTAAAGGCCCACTTATCAATATAGAAGGGCAAGTTTTATCCATTAAGGGTAAGACTGTGAAAGTTGCACTGCCTTCATTAGGATATATGATGTTCGCTGAAGTAGAAACAGCAAATGTCGAAATTGTGAAGCATATAGTTCCAACAGAAATAAATATGCGTTATCCTTTATTGGCATCCAGGTAACGCAAGCGATATGATTGGTATACAAAAAAATATTGATTTTTTTGTATACTTTAAATACTTTGGGATAAAACAGTTTGGGATATTCCTAAACTACCTGATTAAAAATAAAATTATATTTTTTTAAATATTTTAAATGGTTTAATAAAATCTTGGGCATAAGAATGAAAGAAAAGGTTTTCTCGGGATTCTCGTTGCTTATTAACTTGATAAATAAAGGGCATCACCGAAGTGTTAAAGCTAAAAAGAATATTCTGGCATCCTTTTTTTTGAAAGGATTTAGCATTGCCATCAGCCTTATTTTTGTTCCTTTGACAATCAACTATATTAATCCATCCCGCTATGGTATTTGGCTTACTATAAGCTCAATTGTTGGTTGGTTCAGCTTTTTTGATATTGGTTTAACACACGGATTAAAAAATAAATTCGCTGAAGCAAAAGCAAAAGGCGACGATTCTCTTGCACAGATCTATGTCAGTACTGCTTATGCTATTTTGGCAATAGTTTTTTTCAGCATCTGGGTAATCTTTCTAGTAGTTAATCATTTTTTAAACTGGGCTCATATTCTCAATATTTCAGCAAACGTAGGGGCCGATGTTTCAGCATTAGCGGTTATTGTTTTTACATATTTTTGTTTGCAGTTTATTTTAAAAATAATTACATCGATTTTAATAGCAGATCAATATCCTGCTAAAGTATCAGTTATAGATGTTTTAGGACAAGTATTGTCACTGGCTTTTGTTTTTATTCTGGTAAAAACTACGGAGGGTTCTTTGCTTAAATTAGGCATAGCACTGTGCCTTTCTCCTCTTGTCGTTTTATTGGGCGCAAATTTATTTTTATTTAATGGTGCATATAAAAAATTCAAGCCTTCAATCTCGAAAGTCAATTTTTCCTATGCAAAAGGCCTCCTGAATTTAGGATTCATTTTTTTTGTAATCCAACTAGCTGGGGTTATACAATTTGAGACAGCAAATATTATAATAGCCAGGAACTTCGGCCCCGCGGAGGTTACCTCCTACAATATTGTTTATAAGTACTTTTATATGCTTGCAATGGTATTTGCTATTTTTTTGGCCCCTTTTTGGTCTGCTTCCACGGAAGCCTATCTTAAAAAGGATATTCAATGGATCAGGAATGGGATGAGAAAATATAATCAGTTAAATATTATTTTGGTGTTAATAGGATTATTCATGCTGATATTTTCTGCCACAATGTACCGCCTTTGGCTGGGTGCCGGCAAGGTAGATATAAGCTTTCATTTGTCATTATGGGGATTTATTTTTTTTAATCTCTCAATGTTCGGTGAAAAGTATGTTTCTTTTTTAAATGGAATAAGTGCCTTGCGGATTCAGTTTTTGGCGAGTATTATAAGCCCCTTTTTATACGCCATAGTAGCGATTGTTTTGATAAAACATTATCATCTCGGTGCCTATTCCTTATTTATTGCTTCTATCATTGCAAATTATAATAAGTACCTTTTGGCACCTCTGCAATATCATCAGGTCATTAATAAAAACAGAAAAGGAATCTGGGTCCGATAACCCCCTTTTGCCTATGTTAGGAAATAAATGTAAATCTAAGATCAAATAACTTTACAGGTAGAATTTAATCTTTTACTGGATAAGCATTTTCAAAAAGGATTTTTAAATGAATACTAAAGATATTTTCGGATCAACCAAAAATGTACTTTAAGCAGATTAACATGAATGAAAATTTTCAAATTCCATATAGTGCTGGAGATCTAGCAAATAATGGTTTAACGTCGAATACTCACAGGCTGCTAAACTATTTTTGGTTGGGGTTTATAATCTATACGAGCGATTTCGCAATAACCTACGCATTCACAGAAAATTATGTTATTTGCCAGGCTATTCAATTAATTAGCTTTGTTTTTTTAATTCCTTCTGCGAGTAGTCTCATTCGGTTCAGATTTGAAAATAGTTATTTAAAATTTATATTTATCCTTTATTTGCTATGGTTAGCCTTTATTCTCATCAAAGGATATCCCTATGATTTTGGGTTTATAAAATATATGCTTTTCAACGGTTATTTTGGCATATTTGCTTATTTAGCACCACTGATTTTGTTATTTCCACTGGATCTTGGGTTTTTTAAAAAAGTATTTACTGTTATTGTTATTTTAAGTATTATCTATCTTTTTTTTGACATCATTTTTATCAAGAAATTACTAACTGCCAACCATGATGATCTCGTTAGCCAGGGTATGGTAGAAAGCTTCGCAAAAAACTTAAGTATTCCAGCTGGTTTTTTATTGCTTACGTTTAGCTATCATTCTCCTAAAAGGCGATTGTTTGCAATTGGAATTCTTTTTATTACAATTTTGTTTTCAATACTTAGGGCACGTCGGACCTTAATCATTATCAGTCTTTTCATTATTGTACTTTCTTACCTTTTATATTTATATGCAACTAAGGGAAAACTTTTGATTATATTACTATCTCTATGTATTGCTTTTTTTATTGCTAATTATGTGACTGAAATAATGAATCATGGAAAAAAAAGCATTTTTGGTTTTTTGATTGAAAGGGGAGATGAAGATACTAGGTCCGGAGTGGAAGAATATTTTTATGCCGACATGAATTCAAATGAATGGATCGTCGGAAAGGGCATGCAAGGGGAATATTTTTGCCCCAATATAGATCCGGACGATCTTACTGGGTATAGAAAAATGATAGAAACGGATTATCTAAATATTATTTTAAAGGGGGGGGTAATTTGTCTCGCTTTATTATTATTAATGGCAGTTCCGGCGATCTTCCTGGGATTGTTTTACTCCCGGAATTTACTTTCAAAAGCCGCAGCTGTTTGGATCCTTTTATGGATACTCAGCCTGTATCCAGCTAATGTGACTACATTTACATTAAATTATTTACTTGTATGGATTTCCATTGGCGTTTGCTATTCTAAGGTTATGCGAAACATAACCGAATCTGACATCAAAGAATATTTCCGACCCAGGATATAGGTTTTAAAATTACCCTGAGCGGATTCTTCAAATTTCCAAAATTTATGCCGTTACCTAAAGTTTTAATTCTCGGGCAACCATTTACTCGCAATACCGGAGGAGGTATCACCTTATCCAATCTTTTTTCGGGATGGGAAAGAGATCGAATAGCCGTAGCATGCTCTGCTTATTTATTTCAAAATGATATTGAGACGGATATCTGTAACACCTATTACCAACTTGGTTGCAAAGAACGAAAATGGATTTTCCCGCTTAGTCTTTTTGCAAGAAAATATTATTCGGGGTTAATAGAATCGGATGAGCAGAAAAAGTTCAATTCAACGATTGTCAAATCAAAAGGTAGAGTAAAAATGATAATGAATTATTTTTACCCTATACTTAATTTTTTCGGGGTGTTATATGGTATTTCCAAAACCCGACTTTCTCGTGAATTTTGCAACTGGCTCGATGAATACAAACCCGATGTCATATATGCGCAGGCTACTTCCAGGGAAAACGTTTTGTTTTGTACTTTGGTGCAATCGTATCTTAAAAAGCCATTTGTGTTTCATATGATGGATGACTGGCCTTCGACGATTGCAGGCAAAGGTTTTTTTAAGACATTCTGGCAAAAAAAAATAGATGCTGAATTCAGAAAATTATTGAATGGCGCCGCCATTTTGTTAAGCATCAGTGATCAAATGGCCTATGAATACAAACGCAGATACAATAAAAGCTTTATCACTTTTCATAATCCGATAGATTTTGAATTTTGGAAAAAATACCAAAAGAAGGATTACACCTTAAGCCTTTCTCCGACCATACTTTATGCAGGCAGAATTGGAATGGGTATCGACGGTTCACTGGAAATAATTGCAAACGCAATTCAGAAATTAAACAAAGAATTTAGGCTTGCCGCAAAGTTTATTTTGCAGACAAATGAAAAACCTGCTTGGGCTAATAAGTATTCCTGCATTGAACACCGTGCTTTTATTGCATACGATGATTTACCAAAGGTATTTGCTGAAGCAGATTTTCTTATTTTGCCATATGATTTTTCCCCGAAGGCATTACGATTTATTAAATACTCTATGCCCACGAAAGCCACAGAATATATGATAAGCGGAACTCCTATAATTGTTTTCGCTCCAGAAGGAACGGCAATAGTGGAGTACGCAAAAAAATATAATTGGGCTAAGATAATTACCAATATGAAAACCGATGAGCTTTTTAAAGCAGTCGAAGATTTGATTCAAAATGAAACAACAAGAAAAGAAATTGCTCAAAATGCAAAAAGGGTTGCAATAAAGAATCACGATTCGGTTAATGTAAGGGACAATTTTAGAAACATACTTACTTCATTAGTTTTAGAAAAATGAATGGCTGAGAGGCTATTGTTGCTTGGCTATATTACTTCAACTCAAATTGTATGCATAACATTTATTTTTATCCAAAAGTAGATTACAAAATTGCTGCCTCACCAAATGCTTATATTTCCAATCTGGAATTATCCGTTTCAAGGGAATTCACTATTGTTAATCGTACATATAATAATAAGGGAGTTCTCGATTTTTTTCCGTATTTGTTTAAAGCAAACGCATATTTGTTTAATTGGATTGAAAACCTGCCCTTCAAACGATATGGAAAATCGCAAACGATTGTTTTTTCAATTTTTTTGTTTTGTGCTAAATTCTTGGGAAAAAAGGTAATTTGGGTACTTCATAACAAGTATCCTCATGACCAGGCTAAAAATAAGTGGACCGATTTTATGTTTAGGATCATGATGAAAAATTCGGATTTAATTCTCACTCATTCCACGGGTGGAATAGATTTCGTTAAGGAGAAATTTCCCAGGGCAGCGACGAAAATTAAATATATGATTCATCCTGTACTGGAAAAATTTCCAACGTCCAGCGAAAGTGATAAACTATATGATTTTCTTATTTGGGGAGTAATTTATTCATATAAAGGAATTTTGGAGTTTTTAGAGTTTATAACAAAAACGAATAATGTTCTGGGAATTAGAATTCTCATTGTAGGTAGGTGTTTTGATGCTGAATTAAAAAAAGAATTAAAGAAGTATTTGTCAGAAAAGATAGTCCATATTGACAAGTTTCTTGAAATAGAGCAAATAGCCCGATTTGCAAATTTGTCCAAATTTATTTTATTTACTTATAAATCACCTACAGTGCTGAGTTCAGGAGCTTTAATGGATTCAATAAGGATGAATTCTATCATTATCGGCCCGAACACAGGTGCATTTAAAGATTTAAGTTCATTTTGCTTTGTTAAGGTATATGATGACTACACAGACATAGTCAGCATTTATAATAATTACCGGTCTTTTCAGATACCATCAAAAGAGACATATGACAATTTCTTTAGAGGCAACAGCTGGGAAAAATTTAGTGAAAAAATAGCCAAAGAAATAAACCGAATGTTAAATAATATAAATAATTCTAATCGCACGAAAAGGTAAAATTTGTTATGAAGAAAGTTGCATTTGTTTATAAATTTCTCCCTCAATATAGAAAGGATTTCTTTTACCGATTAAAAGAAATCCTTTTGGAATATAATGTTGAATTATTTCTATTCTACGGAAAATCTAAAAATAAAGATGCTTTGAAGAATGACGAAATTGATATTGAGTGGGGAAAATTCATTCCAAACAAAAGTTTTAAGATAGGAAAATATGAATTGGTCTGGCAACCTTGTCTCAAAGAACTCAAAAACATGGACTTAGTAATTGTTCAGCCGGAAAACAAACTAATTTTGAATTATTATTTAATGTTTGCACGAAATTTTTCTAAATACAAATTAGGTTTTTGGGGGCATGGAAGAAATATGCAGGCGCCTATAGGAAGCCTTAAGAACAGGTTTAAATCTTTGTACTTAAAAAAGTGCAATTGGTGGTTTGCATATACAAAGGGAGTAAAAGAGGTTGTGGCAAATCTGCATTTTCAAGAAAATAAAATTACTATCGTTCAGAATGCAATTGATACATTGAACCTAAAGAAAAGTTATTGTGAAATCAGTGATAACGATATAAGATGTTTGAAAGATAGCTTAGGTATTCGGGGAGATAATGTGGGAATTTTTTGTGGAGGTATGTATCCTGAGAAACGAATAGATTTTATCATAAATACTTGTTTAAGCATTAAAAAGCAGGTTCCTGATTTTCATATGATATTTATTGGCGGGGGGATTGACTCAAACAAGGTTATAAAGGCTTCAAATGATAACGATTGGATTCATTATGCGGGACCAAAATTCGGTGAAGACCGGGTCAAATATTTCAGGATATCTTCCATTCAATTAATGCCTGGATTAGTGGGACTTGGGATCCTTGACTCATTTGCTCTTGAGACTCCCATTGTAACAACTACCTATCCATTTCACAGTCCTGAAATTGACTATCTTGAGGACGGCATTAATGGTGTAATAACTGATGATAATCAAAATATTTATACACGGGCGGTTATTGATTTGTTGAAGACAAGAAAGTATGAAGATTTAATAAAGGGCTGCAGAACATCTGCAGAAAAGTATACTGTTGAGGCAATGGTTACAAATTTTAAAAATGGAATATTATCTTGCCTGGGAATTAAAGAGATTCCATTATCTAATACCTCTAAATTAGAGTAACAAAAGGAATTGTTTATATTTAATTGAATGAGTGATTGTAATTATAAATCAGTTTCGGTTATTGGATTCAGAGTTTATTCGGATGATTTGATTAAAATACCCATTGGAAGTGAGAAATCCAGGGTAATTAATACAATAAGTCCTAATAGTTATGGAATTACTGTAAAAGATCAGGAATTTAAACAAGCATTACAGAAAACAGATTACCTGATGTTGGACGGAGTATATTTTGCTTTTGCTTCAATTTTCCTGCTTGGTAAGAATATTAAAAAAAATCAGGGCCCTGATATTTACAAGCATTTTATAAATCGGTTGGATCAATTAAAGGGGAAAGCTTTTTTCCTAGGATCATCCGAAACGGTTTTAATGAAGATAAGGGAAAGACTCAAAAGGGAATACTCAAATATTGAGGTTGGCTATTTTTCACCCCCGTTTAAAAATGAATTTTCAGATGCCGACAATATTACAATAATCTCGAAGATAAACGATTTTAAACCGGATATTGTTTTTGTTGGAATGACCGCACCAAAACAAGAAAAATGGACAGTACAAAACAAAAATAAGATAAATGCAAATTTAATTATTAGTATAGGGAATGTTTTTGATTGGTATGCGCGAACTCAAAAAGCTATTCACCCTTTTTGGTTTAAAATTCGATTAGGGTGGTTGATAAGAATTTTTCAGAGGCCTGAAATTTTTCGAAGAAATATTGGAAATCAAATGTTATTCTTTTGGCATCTGGCATTAATGATTACAAGGATAAAAAAAATTCAGCATGGTTAAAGTTGGATTAATTGGAGCCGGAAAAATGGGTATTTCACATTTATCTATTTTAGGAGCACATCCTGACGTGCATGTTACAGGTGTAACTGATAAATCTAAAATGGTTATTGATGTACTCAAAAAGTTTACAAAATTCTCTTGCTATCAGGATTATGAACAAATGCTAAATGACACCGATGCTGATGCTGTTTTCGTATCAGTACCTACAAAATTTCATGCTTCGATAGTCAGGGAATTATTGAGACAGGAAAAGCATGTGTTTGCTGAGAAGCCATTTTGTTTAAGCGCGGAAGAAGGAAAAGAATTGGTTGATCTTGCTGCTAAGAAGAAATTGGTTAACCAGGTAGGTTATCATAATAAATTTGTCGGTACTTTTCGTGAATTAAAAAGAATTATTGATAGTAATTTTCTTGGAAAACTTTTCCATTTTACAGGAGAGGTTTCGGGGCCGGTTGTTGTAAGGGCAAAGCAAGATAACTGGCGAGGTGATCCTCTGGAGGGCGGTGGTTGTCTCATGGACTATGCATCTCATATTCTCGATTTGATTAACTATACGCTTGGACCAATCGAATCCGTAAAAGCCTCTATATTAAAACCTTTTTTTTCAAAAAAAGTTGAAGATTCTGTTTATGCTTTATTGGAACTTTCTTCAAAACTTTCAGGAGTAATATTAGCTAATTGGAGTGATGTAACTTATAGAAAGATGTCTACTTCCTTAACAGTACAAGGAAGTGCAGGCAAGATTATTTGCGACGCTAATGAATTAAAAGTGTACTTTAATTCAAATAATATTCCTGATGGATATACACGTGGTTGGAATGTAAAATATGTTACAGATTTAACCGAATCTGTTGATTTTTATTTGAGAGGGGAAGAATATTCAGCGCAAATAGATTATTTTATTAAAGCTATTTTGAAAAAAGTTCCGAACAACATCAATACTTTTGAAAGTGCCTGGTATACTGATAAAGCAATATCGTTAATTAAAAAAAGCTCATTCTTATAAAATGGAAAGAATTCTATTTGGGGATAATCAATTCTTTGCTGTTAATCATATTTCTGATGAAAGATCAAGAGCACAAGCCATAAAATTTAAGGAGGACAGTGCAATTATTAAAACATTGGATTATGCCATAGGAGCAGGTATTAATACTTTTATGTGTACTACGCACGACAGAATTTCAAATATTTGTGATATTATCCGCGGGAATCCATCTAAATATGAAAAGTTCTGTATATACCCATGTATGCCTTATGCACATAAATATGCCAATGCGGTTACAGAACTGGGTATTGTTGGTACATTAAAAGAGTATACTCCCGGTAACTTTTTGGGATCAGTATTAAAAGGAGGAGTTGCTTACCTTTCAAAAGATTATCTATCAATCATGGAATTATTGATAGATGCGGAATTGAAAATGTTTAGAGGGATCAAAACCCCGGTTATTTTTCTTCAAAATGTAGTCACCGATCTTCTTTTGGGGTTAGGGATGATTGATGTTTTAAAAGCTTTTCACGATTATATCATAAAGAAGTACAATGCTGAAGCAGGTTTTATTACTATGAATATGCCACAGCTATTGACAATATTAAATGAAGCTGGAATTCAAAACCCAATCATCTGTACTTCAATTAACAAGGCCGGATTTAGAATGTCAGGGGGAAAAGGGTTATATGAAGAAATTCTGCGCACAAAAAAATTAAGAGCTATTGCCATGCAAGTACTTGCCGGAGGATCTATTTCAGCAAAAGAAGCCATTGTATATGTATGTTCATTGCCAAACATTCAATCCATACTGTTCGGCGCCTCTTCACAAGGAAATATACAGGAGACCGTTTCTTTGATTCGACATTATGATCTCTTAGTAACAGAAAAAATTGTATAGAGTTAAACATTGCATTATAAGTTATGGGGTTGTAGTTTTACTATATGATTTTATTTTTAATCAACTTACAATTTATCTGTCCTCCCATGCTTTTTTAAAATAGTTTTTATGAATCAGCAATTCTTTCGTTTATTAAGGCTGAGTTTTATTTTTTTAGATTTATTAATGCTCAATCTATCTTTTTTGATAGATAAGTATTATCTCAGGGACAAAATATCTGACTCTTTTGAAGTGCAATATATTTATTTGTGGATGGGATTCAATGTTGCATGGTTAGCTGCAAGTTGGCTCTGCAATATTTATCACCAAAATAGTATGTCTTCATTTGAATCCTTTAGTAGTCGAACATTGCGGGCTTATATTTATTTTTTGGCCATAATTCTGATATACTTTTTTGTTATTAAAGAACATATCATATCCAGATGGTTTATGATAACAGTGTTCGTTTCATTTGGCTTGGTTCTTCTCGTTAATCGACTTGTTTTTTTGGTTGTACTTCAATATTTCCGAAAACAGAACTATCTGATGCGAAAAATAATAGTTGTGGGATATAACGATATGGCAAAAAAATTGGTACAACAGCTTGAAGAGGATGCACTGGATACAAAGATTATTGGCTTTTGTGAAAATGCACAAGAAGTGCATGAATTGTCCAACTATCCTATTTTAGGAGGAATTTCAGATGTCATTGAACTTTCACGTCAATATAAGGTTACTGAAATATTTTCTACAGTATTGCCAGAACAAAATGAAATTATATATGAAATCATTCAGAATGCTGAGCAGGCGTGCATCAGGTTTAAGTTAATCCCCAGCTTTAGTCCTTTGACAAATTTTCCAGTACACATTGATTATTTTGGAAACATTCCTGTATTATCCTTGCGGAAAGAGCCATTGGACGATGTCGGCAATCGTGTAAGAAAAAGGCTTTATGATGTAATATTCAGCAGTTTTGTTATCATTTTTATTCTTTCCTGGTTAATTCCAATCGTTGGTTTATTAATATGGGTGGAGTCAAAAGGCCCAATTTTTTTTGTACAAATGAGAAGTGGTGAAAACAATCGATCTTTTGGTTGTATTAAATTTCGGAGTATGAGGGTAAACAAAGAATCACATTTAGTGCAAGCAACAAAGAATGATCCGCGAATCACAAAAGTGGGAAGTTTTTTACGACGTACCAGCCTTGACGAATTTCCACAATTTCTAAATGTTTTTATTGGGCAAATGAGTATTGTTGGTCCCCGTCCTCATATGCTGAAACATACAAATGATTATTCAACCAGAATTAATAAATACATGGTACGTCATTTTATGAAACCAGGAATTACAGGCTGGGCACAGGTTAATGGCTTTCGTGGTGAAACAAAAACTTTATGGGACATGGAAGGAAGAGTAGAATATGATATATGGTATATGGAAAACTGGAGTTTATGGTTGGATACCAGAATTATTTTCCTTACTCTATACAGGTTAATGACCGGAGATAAAAATGCTTTCTAAAATCTGAAATTTACTATTAGAATTCTAAAAAGAATTATATATTACTTAAATTTTTCCTTAAAAATTTTTAAAAATATTTATACTATATCATGAAAATTTTAATAACAGGTGTTGCAGGTTTTATAGGGTCAAATCTGGCTAAAAGATTACTTGAGAGAGGCCATTCTGTGATTGGAATTGATAATCTGAATTATGGGTTTCTCCGAAATATTGAATTTGCAAGGTCAAATCCCAACTTTGAATTTATTATGGGTGATATTGCAAATCCGCTTATCCTGAATAGCGTGAAGGCTGATATTGTGGTTCATCTGGCTTCACAAAAAATACCCCGTTATACCAATGCCCTGAGAACCCTGGAAGAAAACTACCTTATGCTGCGAAATGTTGTTCAGAAATGCATTCATGATAAATCTAAAATTATTTTTGCTTCCACATCTGATGTATACGGAAAAAACCCAGATGTTCCTTTTAGCGAAAGTTCAGCGCTGGTAATGGGCCCAACTACAGTAAAGCGCTGGGCCTATGCACTTTCAAAAATGTATGGAGAACAGTTTATCATTGCAAATCATGAAGAGTATGGGATTACCTATACAATAACCCGCTTTTTTGGCTCATATGGGCCGAATCAAAATCTTACATGGTGGGGGGGGCCACAGTCAGTTTTTATTGAGAAAGCTTTTAAAAAAGAGCAGATTGATATTCATGGTGACGGTTCTCAAACAAGGACTTTTACATTTGTTAATGATACTGTCAGCGCACTTGTTTTGTGTATAGAAAATGAAAAATCCGACAATGAGATTTTTAACACAGGCGGAAAGCCCGGATCAGAGATATCAATTAAAAATCTTGCTATTCTAATATGGAAATTAATAAATGGCGAACATTCAGAGCCAAGGCTTAACTATATTCCTTATTCTGCGTTTGGAAATTATGAGGATGTAATGAGAAGGGTTCCGGATATTTCAAAACTTTGCAGCACTTTTAATTTTCAACCGGAATGGGATTTGGAAAGCGGGCTTCGTACTACAATTGAATGGCAAAAAAAATTTATAACTGAATAAATCATTGTAAAAGGAAATAATGGAGTCAAAAAACTGGGGAATCGTAGGCGGTGGGATTATGGGTATGACCTTAGCACTTCGCTTATCGCAGCAAGGTCAAAAAGTTACAATATTTGAAGCAGCTTCCGAAGTTGGAGGATTGGTAAGCCCATGGAAAATGAATGGCATAGAATGGGATAAATTTTATCACGTAATTCTTTTATCAGATTTTCGGACCAGAAATATTTTGAAAGAGATTGGTCTCGAAGAAAAAATTCAATGGGTTGAAACTAAAACGGGTTTTTACATGAATGGAAAACTTTATTCCATGTCGAATACAATAGAGTTTTTAAAATTCCCTACCCTGAACTTAATTGATAAGTTTCGCCTTGGCCTCACTATTATTATTGCCTCTAAAATAAAAAACTACCGGCGATTGGAGCAAGTGCCCGTTACAAAATGGCTGAGACGCTGGTCAGGATCCAGGACATTTAATAAAATATGGTTGCCATTGTTGCGAGCGAAATTGGGAGAAAGTTATCAAAGAACTTCAGCAGTTTTTATTTGGGCAACCATCCAAAGATTGTACGGGGCAAGAAGGAGTGGCATGAAAAAAGAGATGTTTGGTTATGTTCCAGGCGGATATAAGAGTGTAATTGAAATGTTTAAACAAAAACTTCTTTCGGAAGGAGTGACGATTAAAACAGGCTGCGGTGCAAAAGAGGTAAAAATTTCGTCAAATGGTCAACCCGCGATATATTTTAATGATGCTACCCATCAACAGTTTGATGAAGTAATTGTAACCCTGCCTTCAGGTATTGCGGCAAATCTATGTAAAGGGCTTACTGAACCGGAAATACAGAGATTGCGAAATGTAGAATACCTGGGTGTTATTTGTGTGGCAGTATTGCTTGACAAGCCTATCAGCTCATTTTATGTAACAAATATTACTGACACATGGGTTCCTTTTACCGGCGTTATTGAAATGTCTGCACTTGTAGATAAGCAATATTTTGGAGGCCATTCATTAGTATATCTCCCCAAATATGTGGGTCCGGATGATCCTTTGTTCAATAAATCTGATGAAGATGTTAGAAAGTATTTCATAGATAATTTTAGAAAGATGTATCCCTGGCTGACAGATGACAACATCAAATTTGCAGGAGTTGCACGTGCAAAACATGTTATCACTGTTGCAAAATTAAACTATTCAGATATTTTACCTGCTATAAAAACATCTATGCATGGCGTAAGTATTATTAACACCTCACATATTAAAGACGGCACTTTGAACGTTAATGAAACTGTTCGTGTTGCTGAAACAAAACTTGAAGAAATTTTGACCCAATGAAAAAGAAAAAACTACCTGCAACCATTTCATTAGATCTGGATGATAAATGGTCATACATGAAGGTGCATGGGGATGAGGGATGGGAAAAATTCCCCTCATACCTTGACATTGTATTGCCTATTACTTTGGACATACTCGATAAATTAGATATTAAAATTACTTTTTTTATTGTTGGGCAGGATGCAGCAATAGAGAAAAATCATAAAGTGCTTCAAAGCATTGTAGAACGTGGCCACGAAGTGGCTAATCACTCTTTTCATCATGAATCCTGGTTAAAAACGTATTCAAAAGAAAAAATAACTAATGAAATCGCCATTGCAGAAGAAGCTATTTTAAAGGCAACAGGCAAACGAACAAATATGTTTCGTGGCCCTGGCTTTAGCTGGAGCAATGATCTTCTTGAGGTACTTGAGGAGCGTGATTATATATTTGACGCCTCTATTCTTCCGACTTATATTTCTCCGTTAATGCGTCAGTACTATTTCTGGAAATCTAAACTTTCTAAAGAAGAAAAAGAGAATAGGAAGGAACTGTTTGGGTCCTTCAAAGAAGGATTTTATCCCCTTAAACCATTCCAATGGGAACTAAAAAGCAATAAAAAATTATTGGAAATACCTGTCAGCACTATGCCGGTATTCAAAATACCTTTTCATCAGAGTTATCTAATATACATTAGCAGTGTCTCAATAGGATTAATGAAGATATATCTTAGGTTTTCTATTTTCATGTGTAAACTAACGAGAACTTCCCCCAGTTATTTATTGCATCCGCTTGATCTGATAGGAAGTGATTATGCACCTGAGCTTAAATTTTTTCCGGGCATGAATGTTCAAAGCGACAAAAAGATAAAAATCTTTGAAACATCTATGCGCATGCTGAAAAAAAACTTCGAATTACTTCCAATGGGTGAATTCGCAAGACGTCTATCAGAACAGCATAGGATAATAAGGCTCAGTAAAAATTGAATTAATATAGAATGAAAGTTTTTTCTATTGTTGGTGCGAGGCCCCAATTTATAAAATTGGCTCCCTTGTCAACTGGGCTCGCTCCTTTTCATGAAGAATATATTGTTCATACGGGTCAGCATTATGATTATGCAATGTCTGAAAAGATTTTCAGAGATTTAGGGATTAGGAAGCCTGATATTCATCTTGAGATTGGTTCAGGCAGTCAGGCTTCACAAACAGGAAAGATGATGATAGCGCTTGAAGAAGCTATGCTTACTCAAAAGCCCAACATGGTCATAGTTTTTGGGGATACTAATTCAACTCTCGCTGGTGCAATTGCAGCCGCAAAATTAAATATACCTATTATACATATTGAAGCAGGATTGAGAAGTTATAACAAAAGCATGCCGGAAGAAATTAACCGGATTGCAACCGATCATGTTTCTAAGTATCTTTTTGCACCTACTCCAACTGCAATGAAGATTCTCAAATCTGAAGGGTTAGAAAAAAATTCTTATCTCACTGGAGATATTATGGTTGATACAATAAAAAATAATCTTGCGATAGCTCTTAAGAAATCAACGATAATTTATGATTTAAAGCTTGAAGATAAAAGGTACAATTTACTTACTCTTCATCGGAATTATAATGTTGATAATACTGATGTTTTAGAACATTTGCTCGATCAGTTAGGGCAATTAGAAGAAAAAGTTGTTTTTCCTGTACATCCAAGAACAAAAAAAATGCTTCCGGCTACTTATTGTGTACCCCGGAATATTGAAATGATAGAACCACAAGGGTACCTGGATTTTATCGTCTTAGAATATTATTCTAAAAGAATTATTACAGACTCGGGAGGCATTCAGAAAGAAGCATACATTCAGTGTAAGCCTTGTATTACATTGAGAACAGAAACAGAATGGGTGGAAACAGTTGAAGAAGGATGGAATTTATTGATCAACCCCGGGAATAAAGATATTGCATTGCAGATTGTAGATTTTGAACCTCCTCAAGAACAAAAAGAAGTATTTGGATCAAACGTCTCAGAAAAGATGGTGAGAATACTTGATAATATTAATTAGGTTGAAACAGTTTCTGAATTATCCTGCGGTTAACCATCAGTAACAATTAAATCCTGGCCTGAGCATTGTTAAGCTAAGAATACAAATTAAATATTTTGCTGAACAAAGTACCTAATGTCTTCAATTAGAAAGATATTTTTGTTTTTACCTTTTGCAAATTAAAAAGTAGAAAGGCCCGGAAAAAAATATAACAACATGATATGTAAATAGTGTTTTTTCCAGCATGCAGAAAATTTTCAGGCGACAGTATTTCTTGATTTATATTTTTTTGGTTAATGACAAGTGTTTATGAAGAAATTATATAAAAAAATCTGGCCGTGGTAAAAAACTATTGTAGCGGTATTTTATTATTTATAGTTTTTAAATTTTGACCCCAAAACTTGGACTTAAACTATATCCAATATTTTAATAATTATGAGTGAATCACTTTTTCAATTTTTATTTATTTGATTTCTTTAGGTATTATTGTCATTAAATCAACAAAATTATTTATTCTGGATGCCATACATATATTGACGAACTTGACGATACTTTTTCAATATAAGGGCTTTTAATTACTGTTTTCATTTAGTAGTTTTGATCATAATTTATCCATCATCCTACAATAAAATATATACCACATGACCCCTCCCGAAAAAATTTTGGTTAGTATTGTCATTCCCTGTTACAACGAAGAAGCTATACTAAAAACCAATCTGAACACTGTCATTGACTATTTGAAGAGTGAGAAATTCAAATATCAATGGGAGATTGTATTGATCAATGACGGAAGTAAGGACAAAACAGGAGAAATAGCTGAGGAATTTGCAAAACAGTATAGTAATCTCAGGGTGATCCATCACCCAGTAAATCTTAACCTGGGCTTAGCGCTCCAAACGGGTTTTCGTCATTCAAAAGGTGACATAATTGTTGTTATGGATGTTGATCTGAGCTATTCTTTTGAATATATCGGACAGATGGTAGATAAACTTTTGGAGAAGTCTGCAGATATTGTACTTGCCTCGCCTTATATGAAGGGGGGTAAGGTAACAGGTGTGCCATTTTCAAGAAGAGTGATGAGTAAATGGGTGAACCGGATCATGCGAATGGCTGCCCAGGATAAATATCATACATATACGGCAATGGTGAGAGCGTATCGTACGAGTTTCATCCAGTCATTGAATCTTAAAACAAGGGATTATGAAGTGAGCCCTGAAATTATGTATAAAGCGATGATATTGCGGGCAAGAATTGTTGAAATTCCGGCTCATCTTGACTGGACTGAGCAAAATAAATTTGCCGGTAAGCGCACTTCGAGTATTAGAGTATTAAGGGGATTATTTTCAGGTATCATGTCCGCTTTTATTTTTCGGCCATATCTCTTTTTTTTAGGAATAGGTATTATATTGATGTTACTTTCACTTTATGAGCTGATTTGGCTGCTTCATGACACTTTAGCTGATATGAAGTTTGCTCATTTACAAATACCAGTTCCGGATGATGCTTTCTCTTTCAGCCTTGCTCTTCAGTTCAAAAAGAATCCACAATCTTTCATTGTAGGCGGAATAACTTTTGTCGCTGCAATTCAATTTTTAAGTCTGGGGTTTTTATCTCTCCAAAATAAGCGATATTTTGAAGAACTTTTTCATCTAAACACTTCTTTAAAAAAGGAAATTAAACAAACGGCAGACTTATGAAGGAAAAGTATAGAAGTTTAATTATAATATTCTTTAATTTTTTAAACAAAAAGTTTTGACAGATTAAAATATTTATATGACAAGTTTTATTAAAAGATTCAAATTTTTCCAAAATCCTTATTTATTATTTTTCCCATTTTTAGTAGTATTTATCATATACGTATTAATGTTTCCGACTAACGGACTTGAAGGGGATCAGCCACGATATTTATGGTATGCTCATAATCTTATTCACGGTTTTTTCTCACCATCTCCCCCCGATGTCCTTTTGCAAAATGGTCCCGGGTTTCCGTTAATACTCGTTCCTTTCCTGGCACTGGGCTTGCCGCTAATTTGGTTAACTATACTCAATGCTTTTTTCTATTATTTTTCTATTATTTTTCTATATAAGTCTTTACAGCTTCTTGTTTCCCAAAAGATAACTTTGTTTTTCAGTTTTTTTTGGGCGTGTTATTATCTTGCGTATCAAAATTTACCCTTCATACATACTGAAACGTTTACTTACTTCCTGGTGTCTATATTCATTTTTGCTTTAGTAAAAGTTTTTAAACCGGATACTCAAAGGCAGGCCAAAAAATATATTTTATTATCTGGGTTTATTATGGGATATATTGTTTTAACTAAGATTGCCTTCGGGTATGTATTGATGTTTATGCTCGCTGGTAATGCTTTATTATGGATAACAAAGAGAAAGGCGATCAATTATAGAAAAGGATTTGTTATTGCATTAATTGCTTTTGCTACAGTAGCACCCTATTTAATTTACACTTATACTTTAACCGGAAGAATGTTTTTCTGGAGTACAAATGGAGGTGAATCTTTGTATTGGGGGAGTACTCCATATAAGGGAGAGTATGGAGATTGGAAATTAACCCTTGAACAAGGGCCGGTTGACATGGGGAATTACGATATACCCGGCTCAGGAGATTCCTTAAAAGCACATCATCAAAAAGATTATGATGAAATATATAGTTACAAATACAAAGTGGAACAACAAGATGCTTTCTATAGAATTGCAAAAAAAAATATATTAACCCATCCCCTTAAGTATCTCGAAAATTGTTTTTTCAATGCCAGCAGAATGATTTTTCACTACCCTTTTTCAATGGCTATCCAGAGACCCAAGGTCTTATTTGTATTTCCGGTTAACGGTATTATACTTACGTTTATTTTATTCTGTTTGATCCCCACTTTTTTGAATTGGAGAAAGCTTATTTATCCTATCAGGTTCATGCTGATTTTTAGTTTGCTATATTTTTGCGAAAGCTCTATGGTAACCGCCTATGTTCGAATGTTTACTGTAATTGTACCCATATTATTTATTTGGTTTGCTCTCATTTTCCAAAAATCGGTCAGAATCAAAATAAATTTTTTTGATGCTAATAAAAGATAGCTTATAAAGTTAGAGTATGGAAACTAATAGCCCATCTGTAACCTTAGCAATGCGATAAAGTAGTTAGTGAAGATTAAGTTTTATAAATAATAAACCCCATTTGATAATGGGGTTTATTTGTTTTTAGTTACTTAGTTAACTAAGGAGTTTTATTGTTGGGTAGTTATTTGATAATTTTTATATTCTGCATTTCCGTATTATTTTTCAGAGTTAGCATATAAACGCCTTTTGCAAAACGGGTCATGTCAATTGTGTTAGTCCCACTTATCATTTGACCGCTATAGATTAGCCTTCCATAATTGTCAAATAGTTTTGCCGTTGTTATATTGTTCTGGGCATTTGTAATATTGACATTTAATTTATCTTTTACCGGATTCGGGTATACAAAAATTACGCTTTTATTACAGTCAAGCCTCATTACAATGGTTTTACTATACTCCGATTTTCCGTCAATATCCACCATTTTTAAACGATAATATATTTTACCCTGATCAGCAGTATTATGCCGGTAAGAATATGTTTGATTTAACTGATCAGCATTTATTGTGGCAACAGTTTTAAAACTTGTACCGTTCGTGCTATACTGAACTTCGTAATCCTTAAAATCACTCTCTGCAGCTGTTTTCCAATCCAAATTGACAACGCCACAGTTGGTTACTTTAGCACTAAATGAAGTTAGTTTTACCGGTAAAACTATGCCACTACAATTGGCACCTGTTAAATCAACTCCTCCTAACTGTGGTGTACCGATTGTAAAGGTATAACTGGGGTCAGTTGCATCCCAAAAGATAATTGCAATAGCATAATAATGCCCGGCAACTGTAGTAAGGTCATCTCCATTAAGCCCGGGACCCACATCAGAAGAACCATGGTCAGTTGTTGCACACAGGGCCTCTGTCCAACCTGAGGCATCAACAGGGCAAGTAACGGGAGGAGGAACTGAAACACCCATATCAAAAACAAGGAAATTCAAATTGATCGGACTACCCACACTCGTTTGATGATATGTTTGAGTAAAAATGTCAGAAGTGGGGGCATAAAAGAATTGCCAGTAAACTTGTTTATAGTTGAAAGCACCATAACAACCTAAATTAGGATCATTTACATCTGAACCCAAGGCATCAGTGGTTATGGTCCCATAATTTGCTGCACACCCCAAAGCTATACAGGAAGGTGGCACAAGAGTACAATTGGCTGCTGTTAAATCCACTCCTCCTAACTGTGGAGTACCAACCGTGAAAGTATAACTTGGGTCAGTACCATCAAAAGCGATAATTGCAATAGCATAAAAATGCCCCGCATCTGTAGTAAGATTATCTCCATTAAGTCCGGGACCTACGTCAGAAGACCCACGATCAGTTGTTGCACATAGGACCTCCGTCCAACCCGAAGCATCAACTGGACAAGTAAGAGGAGAAGGAATTGAAGTACCCATATCAAAAACAAGAAAATTCAAATTGATCGGACTACCCACACTTGTTTGATGATATGTTTGAGTAAAAACATCAGCAAATGGGGAATAAAAATATTGCCAATAAACTTGCTTATAGTTAAAAGCACCATAACAACCTAAATTAGGATCATTTACATCCGGACCTGAGGCATCAACAGTTACGGTACCATAGTTTCCTGCACAACCTAAAACTATGCAGGAAGGCTGTGAAAAACTTTTTCCAAAAGACAGAAAAAATAAAGCCGTCAAAAAAGTAAAAATCCTTTTCATAAAAAATTGTTTGAAATTTTTAATAAACTATTTTTTTCATAGAAGCGTCTTTATGCTTCATTAAAAATTGCCATCAAAATTTATGTATTGTTTAGGAGGAGAAAATTGCCCCTTTGAGACTAGTTTAATGGTTTCGTAGGCAACCTGACCATCCTATAGGGAGGATTATATAAATCAAATATACGCTAATTTGTATATTCGATTGTTTGAATTTGAATAGTCGTTTGGTTTAATTTTAATGAAATTGTCAGAAATAAAAAAGCAGCAAATGAAGTGCCGAATGAATGAAAGTCTAGATTTGCATACATTTTGAAGACTTTTTACTGGTTAAAATTCTTATAGGCCATGTCATATTTATTCCCATAAGATTCCTGTAGATTTTTTCCTCAAATCTTACCCGGGACCTAATATTTTTATGAGCTTCTTGTTTTATAGATTATTGTAGAAAAATATACTCTCAAAGCAGCAAAAGCTCCCGTTCATGATTTTGCATATATCATTAAAATCCCAATTGGTTAAGCTAAAAATTGAAACAGTCTAAATAAAATAGCCTTCAAAGTTTATTTTTATACGACTCATTTATTTACAATATCTTAATACTAAAAAATAATCTGAATAATTTAGCGTTTATATTTTGTCAATGAGCCCTTGAATAACTTTAGAGAAACTATATTTAGGTTGCAAGGATTTGTAAAACTTGGTTAGCTGGCGGTTATTCAAGAAATAGATTTAAAACTATCGTATAATGTAAATCCGTGCCGTATGGAAGAAAAAAAACCAATTGCAATTTTAGGGGCTGGCATGGCAGGTTTAACTGCTGCAAATTTTCTGAAACAAAATAATGTACCCTTTATTCTATACGAAGCAGGAAGTAAAATTGCAGGACTCGCCTCAAGTTTTAAAGATTCAGAAGGATTTAGTTATGATTTCGGAGCACATTTTATTACCAACCGATTAGCAAAAGCTGTTGATATAAGTTCGGATTGTCGGGTAGTAAAGTACTATGGAGAAGCTGTTTGGCTTAACGGCAAAAGTTATGCTTACCCTTTTGGTCTAATGAAAAATCCGAAAGTGCCTCTGAGTTTCATAAAAACAAAACTCCAATCATTATATAGTGATTATATGTCAAGTTCTGCAGCAGAGTGGTTTACCAGACGATATGGGATTTCATTTGCTAAAAAAATTGCTTTGCCTCTTGTAGAGGCATGGTCAGGTGTGCCAGCGGAAGAACTTTCTCCGGCTGTTGGCGAAAGTTTACCAGCCAACATAGGGAAAACTCTCTATTTAAAGGTTGCCAGTTTAGTTTCTGGACGTGCAGTAGCATGTGGTTATAATCGTGAAATGCCTGAGATGCCTTCTGTTTGGCATGTTTATCCAAATGGGGGTGTTTCCACTTTATGTTCGAAACTCGCTGAAGGTTTAGAAGATTCGATACAATTACAATCTCCAGTTGAAGAGATTTTGACTGTTAATGAAAAGGTAGTTGCTGTGCGGGTAAAAGGAGGAATAAAAGAAGTTTCAGGAGTCATTAGCACGGCACCTGCAAATATTCTGGCTAAACTGGTAAAAGGGACTGATGTTTTACAAGGAGTTTCCAGATTTCGGTTTCGCCCAATGTTATTTGTCAATATGCGTCTTAAGGGACGTAAGCTTTTGCCAGATACCGTTTTATGGTTCCCTGAAAAAAAATTTCCTTTTTTTCGTCTTACAGAAGTCACACGATCAATGCCATGGCTGGCCCCTGAAGGCAAATCAATTATAACGGTTGATATTGGTTGTCAAAAGGAAGATGAGGTCTGGACAATGAATGAAGAGGGCTTGTCAGAACTTTGTCTTGAACATATTAAGTATGTGATACCGGATGTTAGAAAAAGATTTCTGGGGAGTAATGTTTTGCGTACACCGATAGCCTATCCTGTTTTTCTAAACGAATACGAAAAGGAACGTCAGGATTTCGAGAAATCAACCAAAATCGACAATCTTTTGAGCATTGGACGTAATGGTGAATTTGCTCATAGATTCATGGAAGATGTTTACTGGCGCACCCGCAAAAAAGTTCAGAACCTCATTAAAAAAATGAATTCCGAAACTGAAGAAGAATTTTTAGTTGATAATTTATTAGAGGCAGCTGGCTAATTCATTATTTTTTTTGGTTATTATTTTTGTTTAAGTACCTTGTTTTTTTCAATCATTTTACTAATTCGTTAGTCGCCCACATTTTTTTTAAATTTTTTCTGAGATAATATTTATCAGTAGAACTATCCCTATCTATTTATATCATAATCCCTAATTTTACTGCTTATCTGTAGAAAAATATGCCCTCTAACGCTAACAGGCAGTTTCTTGATTTTGAAAAGCCAATTAAGGATCTTATTGAGGAAGTTGAAAAATTAAAACATACCGCCGAAAAAACAAAGGTGGATATGAGTGATGCTATCCAAAAACTGGAAACCGGCATCCTCGAAAAAAGAAGAGATATTACCCGGCACCTAACTCCCTGGCAAAAAGTGCAATTAAGTCGTCATCCTGACCGTCCTTACACTCTGAAATATATTGCAAAGATGACAACCAATTTTGTAGAGCTTTTTGGTGATAGAAATGTGAGAGATGATAAGGCCATGGTTGGTGGATTTGCCTCTCTGGACGGACAGACTGTGATGATAATTGGCCAGCAAAAAGGAATTAATACAAAGACAAGGCAGATGCGCAATTTTGGAATGGCAAATCCGGAAGGTTACAGAAAAGCCCTTCGATTAATGAAACTGGCAGAAAAATTTAATAAACCAATTATCACACTTATCGATACTCCGGGTGCTTATCCCGGTCTTGAGGCAGAGGAGCGTGGACAGGGAGAGGCGATTGCAAGAAATATTTATGAAATGATCCGTCTGAAAGTGCCTGTGATTTGTGTAATTATTGGTGAAGGCGCCAGTGGGGGTGCATTGGGAATTGGTGTAGGTGATCGTGTGTATATGATGCAAAATACATGGTACACAGTTATCAGCCCGGAAAGTTGTTCATCCATTTTATGGCGCAGTTGGGAAAAGAAAGAAGTGGCTGCAGAACAATTACGGTTAACAGCAGAAAAAATGCTTAGTTTCAGATTGATTGACGGAATTATTGATGAGCCAGACGGCGGGGCCCATTGGGATTATAACCAGGCAGCACAAATATTGAAATCATTTTTGCTGCCTGTTTTGGAAGAGTTAAAACAATTTTCTGCCGAAGAGCGAGTCAAACGGCGAATAGAAAAATTTGGCAGCATGGGATTCTGGGAAGAAGTGATGTAGTGTTTGTGAAAATGTGTTTTGAAATTTATTTTATCCAAAGTTAGAATAACTATTGAGCTTCTGTTGCGTCGCAGATATGTACTGCTGTACGTCTGATCATCAATTACTAATTCTTAATATACATTATAAAGATGTCTTTACAGGAAAAATTTCGGGGCACTGGTATTGCCATCGTTACTCCTTTTAATGCTGATGGAAGTATTGACTGGAATAGTTTTCGCAATCTTATTAATTTTTGGATCGAAGGAAAGGTTGAATATTTAGTGATTCTGGGAACTACTGGTGAAAGTCCAACTGTTCATGGTAAGGAAAAACAAACAGTTTTTTCTTTTGTCAATGAGGTTGCCGGCGGGCGCATTCCGTTGGTTGCCGGAATAGGAGGAAATGATACAAATGAAGTTTTACTTGGGTTTAAAACTTTTGATTTGAAAGGATATGATGCAATTCTTTCTGTTTCCCCTGCATACAACAAACCTAACCAGGAAGGAATTTTCCAGCATTACAAAATGCTGAATAGTCAGACACCTCTTCCTATAATTATGTACAATGTTCCCAGTCGTACGGGACAAAATGTAACGGCCGATACGCAGGTAAGAATTGCCCATGAGTGTAATAATATTTTCGGAACTAAAGAAGCGAGTGGTGACTTCAATCAAATAATGCATATCATCAAGAATAAGCCGAAAGAATTTATGGTTATAAGCGGTGATGATTTGATTGCACTACCCATGATCGCTTGTGGAGCTAATGGTGTGATTTCTGTAATTGCAAACGCATATCCAAAAGAATATTCTGAAATGGTTCGCTTATGTCTTGCCGGCAAATTTAATGAGGCATTACCTCTGCATTACAAATACACTGACATTATTACTTCTATGTTTGCAGAAGGAAGTCCCAGTGGCGTAAAAGCTTATTTATCAGAAATGGGACTGTGCAGCAATAGCGTTCGTTTACCAGTGTGGCCCGTTAGTGAAAAACATCTGAAAAGAATTATTGACTTGATGAAAATTATTTGATCTTAGAAAAGAATTCCCAAATTCACATGAGAAGGAACTTTTTTAAATTGGTAACTGAATAGAGTATCTGTTGCATCAATGGTAGAAGAGTTTACTTTGAATTTAAAAACTTATAAAAATAATGAAACCTAACTTTTCTTTACTTTGAATGATGATCAGGCGGGCAATTTTTTCAATTGTTTTTTTAGCAATAGCAGTTTTCTCTTTAGCTCAGTATACTGTGCATATTTCAGTTGATTCACTTCCGTCATTTTATTCCTCTGACAGCAGTTTATATGTAGCCGGTTCGTTTAATGGCTGGAATCCGCAGGATAAAAATTTTCGCTTGCAAAGAGACTTAAATGGAAAATATTTTATTGAAGCAAAACTTGTCGCAGGTAATTATGAATTTAAAATTACCAGGGGGAGCTGGAATAAGGTGGAATGTAAAAAAAATGGTGCTGATATTGCAAACCGCGTTTTTAAACTTTCTTCTGATACCACAATAAAATTAATTATTGAACAATGGGCAGACAGGTTTGTAAAAAAACCAAAGGTCAGTACAGCCAGCAGGAATGTTCACATAATTGACACAGCATTTTTAATTCCCCAGTTGCAACGAACAAGAAGGATCTGGATCTATTTGCCGCCGGATTATGCTGGTTCTCAAAAAAAATACCCCGTATTATACATGCAGGATGGACAAAATGTTTTTGATGATTCAACTTCGTATGCCGGCGAATGGGGGGTGGATGAAACGCTGGATTCGATCAGTAGTCATAGTAAAGAAATAATTGTGGTTGCTATAGATCATGGAGGTGCAAAAAGGATAAATGAATATTGTCCCTATGACATGGAGAAATATGGAAAAGGGGAAGGTGACTTATATCTTGATTTTTTAGTGAATACATTAAAACCTTTCATTGATAAGAAATACCATACACTGAAAGACAAGCAAAATACTTTTATTGCCGGCAGTTCGATGGGTGGATTGATCTCGATGTATGCTGTTTTAAAATATCCAAAGGTATTTGGAGGTGCGGGAGTTTTTTCTCCGGCATTCTGGATAGGGCCAAAAATTTTTGATGATATAAAATCAAATGGCAAACAAGCGAACTCAAAAATTTATTTCTATTGCGGCGGACAGGAAAATGAAACAATGGAAACAGATATGGAGAAAGCTTTTGAAGAAATGAGGGAAATTTCCGGGTCAAGAATGATAAGCAATATAAGGCCGGATGGGAAACACACTGAATCAGTTTGGAGAGAAGAGTTCCCGCTTTTTTATTTATGGCTGATGACAAAGTGAATTATACAGTATAAGTTACCCCTTCAAGGGCAAGTTCTGTATTTAAAAAGACTTCCCTTGCTTCTCTTTCAAATTCTTCAACTGTATCATATTTGCTGCTGAAGTGTCCGATCAGCAATTTTTTTACGTTGGCTTTTTTTGCGATCAATGCTGCTTGCCGGGTAGTGGAATGAAAGCGGGCAATGGCTCTTTCCTGCAAAGCATCAAGATAAGTGGTTTCATGATAGATCATATCAGCATTTTGTATATGTGGAATGATTGACTCGTCGTATTTCGTATCTGCGCAAAATGCGTATGTTTTACCCGGCGGCACATCTTCCGTTACCCATTCAAATTTTACAATACTGCCATTGAGTTGAACAAAATCTTCACCGTTTTTTAATCTGTCATAAAATGAAACGGGTATACCATATTCTTCTGCTTTTTCCGGAAGTAATTTTCTTTTGCTTTTTTTTTCATGAAAAGCAAATCCATAACATTCAATACGATGATTGGTGGGAAAACATTTGACCGAAAATTTTTCTTCTTCTACCAGTACTTCTTCTTTGCTGATTGTATGAAAAAATAATTTATAAGGCAGGGTAGTGCTTGCTACTTTTAATTGCCATTCTATAATTTCCTGCAAAGGATATGGAGCATATATATGCAGATCCTGCAAATGACTTAATAAGCCAAAGCTATTTATAAGACCAACTAAACCAAAATAATGATCACCATGGAGATGTGAAATGAAAATATGCGAGATTTTACTGCGCCTGATCTTATACCTGATCATTTGTATTTGTGTGCCTTCGCCGCAATCGACTAAAAAAAGATTGCCATTCATGGTAACTACCTGGCTGGTAGGGTGACGATCAAAAGCCGGTACTGCAGAATTATTGCCAAGAATTGTAACCGCGAGCATGAACGAATTTACGATTTACGTTGTTACGATTTTTTAAAACTGTTACCACTCAAATTTTTTTAATACTCTTTCAATCTGGCCGAGATAGCCTAAACCAAAAAGGTTTAAATGGATAAGCAACGGGTATAAATTGCAAATTTCCCATTGTTCATAATAGTTATTGGGAAAAGGAAAATGATAGTTGTATGATTCGTAAAATTGTTTATCAAATCCTCCAAACAAAGTTGTCATAGCAATATCCATATTACGATGACCAAAATAAACTGCCGGATCGATTAATACAGGCTCAGAATTTTGATTGCACATATAATTACCACTCCATAGATCTCCGTGAAGTAAAGATGGATTTTCCTGGTTAAATATTCCAATCAATTTTGGATAAAGATTTTCGAATGCTGTAACATGTTTTGTTTGAAGCAGACGTTTTTCTTCTGCTATTTTTAGTTGGGGCTTTAGCCTTAGCTCAATAAAAAAATCGATCCAGTTATCTTTCGGATCATTTGCTTGTGGAAGGGCACCCATATAATTAGCTTCTGTGAAACCAAATTGTGGATTTGATACATAATGTAATTCTGCTAACTGTTTTCCAAAACTTTTCCAGAATTGTTCTGTCCGTATGCCGGGCACAATCCATTCAAGTAATAATATCTGGTAATTGTCAATTTCACCACAGGCAATTACAGCAGGCACATGTATAGCTTTTTCTTTGCCAAGAAACTCAATCCCGTTTTTTTCCTTCTCAAAAAGTGCAGGATATTTTTTAGCCGAATTTATTTTCAGAAAAAAATTGGTATTGTGATTAATTGTAACCTGGTAAGTACCATTAATAGAGCCGCCCCCAACAGAATGTAATCGCAGAGAAGAAGCTTGCAGGCTTAATTTCTCAGGGAGAAATTGATTAAGATATTTTTGAATAACGGTATTCATATTAAATTAAATAAAGAACCGTCTGATCCGGGGGAATTTTATTCAATAGAGCTCAACAGTATTTTTAAGTTGATACATAAAACTCACAATTCACCATCGAGTAATTCTCTTTCGATCTCTTCCATCTGCACAATATCTCCTGCCTCACTTTCGGTAGGTGTAGTATTCATAAGCTCCAGTAATCCGTCCTTATCAAGAAACTCTTCCACCTGCGGTTGTAGCTCACATATTACAAAAGATGCATGGCTGTCGTAGAATTTTTGTTGAATCTTAACTAACGTTTCTGCCGAAATATTGTCTATGGATTGGAGTTCTTTAAGGTTGAGTACTACGTTTTTGATGCCGGATTGGAGGTAACAAAGTAAACTACCGGATTGTTCTTCTGTCATAGTAGCAGATAAATTGGTCTGCAATAACGTGATGACATGAAATTTCTCTTTGGTATCTATTTTGACCTTCATGAAACTAAGATTATCAACAATACGTTTATAAATAGAAATTTAGAACAGTCAAAAATATTCGTTATTATTGTACAACAAGCAATTAACCCAAAATGGATAACAATTTTTCAACACAGGTAAAAGAGATCATTTCATTTAGCAGGGAAGAAGCGTTGAGGTTGGGAAATGATTTTATAGGTACCGAACATCTTCTGCTCGGTTTGATCCGGGAAGGAGATAATACAGCCATCCGTATTCTTAAAAGCTTTAATGTCGACCTCTATGAACTACGCAAAGAGATTGAATTAGCTGTAAAGGATAAAACGGGGAAAAATATCGCAAACATAAACAGCCTTCCATTAACAAAGCAAGCCGAAAAAGTAATCCGGGTAACAGTGCTTGAAGCAAAAGCTTTAAAAAGCACTACTGTGGAAACCGAACACCTGATGCTCTCCATCTTAAAGAATAAAGAAAATATTGCTACACAAATATTAAATCAATTCGACGTGGACTACGATTTATTCCGGCAGGAGTTGGGCATAGTAAAATCAAATGATGTTCGCTCAGAATACTCCGAAGAAAATGACGATGATTTTGATGAAGAAAAAAAATATTCGCAATCTAAATCATCGCGGCAGCAGGGAACCGCAAAAAGTAAAACACCGGTGCTTGATAATTTCGGCAGAGATATTACCAAGCTTGCAGAAATGAATGCGCTGGATCCTATTGTAGGCCGCGAATCGGAGATCGAAAGAGTATCACAAATACTTTCACGCCGTAAGAAAAATAACCCCATATTAATTGGTGAACCAGGTGTAGGTAAAACAGCAATTGTAGAAGGTCTTGCTTTGCGCATTGTTCAGCGTAAAGTTTCAAGAGTGCTTTTTGATAAAAGAGTTATTTCTCTTGACCTGGCTGCATTGGTTGCGGGTACAAAATACCGGGGCCAATTTGAAGAAAGAATGAAGGCTATTATGAATGAGTTGGAAAAGAATCGTGATGTGATTCTCTTCATTGATGAAATTCATACTATAGTGGGAGCTGGCGGAGCCAGTGGCTCATTGGATGCAAGCAATATTTTCAAACCCGCTTTATCGAGAGGTGAGTTACAATGTATCGGGGCCTCTACTTTAGATGAATACAGAATGTATATTGAAAAAGATGGTGCTCTGGATCGTCGTTTTCAAAAAGTGATGGTCGATCCGCCATCTGTTGAGGATACGATCACTATCCTAACAAACATTAAGACAAAGTATGAGGATTACCACAATGTAGTTTATGATGATGAAGCCATTGATGCATGTGTAAAACTGAGTGACCGTTATATTACTGATCGTCTTTTACCCGACAAGGCCATTGATGTGATGGATGAAGTAGGAGCAAGGGTGCATTTGAAAAATATTAATGTACCGCCAAACATCGTAGAGCTTGAAAAAAAGATTGAAGATGTAAAGAATGAAAAAAACAAGGTGGTAAAAAGCCAGAAGTTTGAAGAAGCGGCTTCATTGCGTGATACAGAAAAGCGATTGGGTGAAGAACTGGAAAAAGCAAAATCTGAATGGGAAGAAGAAAGTAAACATAAACGATACCCGATCGGTGAAGAACAAATAGCCGAAGTAGTGAGCATGATGACAGGCATTCCGGTAAAAAGAATGGTACAGGCAGAAAGTGAAAAGCTTCGTAAAATGGCAGATGATATGAAAAGCATGGTGGTAGGACAAAGTGAAGCTATTCAGAAAGTGGTAAAAGCTATTCAGCGTAACCGTGTGGGTTTGAAAGATCCCAAAAAACCGATTGGCACATTTATATTCCTTGGTCCGACCGGTGTGGGCAAAACAGAATTGGCACGAGCATTGGCAAGATATATGTTCGATTCGGAAGATTCACTGATACGGATTGATATGAGTGAATACATGGAAAAATTCACTGTGAGCCGATTGATTGGTGCGCCTCCGGGATATGTGGGTTATGAAGAAGGCGGCCAGTTAACTGAAAGAGTTCGCCGCAAACCTTATAGTGTAATTCTTCTGGATGAAATTGAAAAAGCACATCCTGATATTTACAATATTCTTTTGCAGGTGTTGGATGATGGACAATTAACCGATGGCCTTGGAAGAAAAGTTGATTTCAAGAATACATTGATCATCATGACCTCAAATATCGGCGCCCGCCAGTTAAAAGATTTCGGTGCCGGCGTTGGTTTTGCAACTTCATCGAGGGTACAGAATGAAGATGAAGCCAATAAGGCCATCATTGAAAAAGCGTTGAAGAGGACTTTCTCACCCGAATTTTTGAACAGGATCGATGATGTGGTAATATTTAATTCTCTTTCTAAAGAAAATATATTTGAGATCATAGACATCCTGATGAAAGGAGTGATGAAGAGACTGACCAATCTTGGATTCAGCCTTGAATTAACAGAGGATGCAAAATCATTCCTGGCTGATAAAGGGTATGACGTTCAGTTTGGGGCAAGACCTCTGCACAGGGCTATTCAAAAATATTTGGAAGATCCGCTGGCTGAAGAAATTTTAAGCCTTCATGTAAAGGCCGGCGATGTTTTATTAGCCGATCTTGACAAGGAAAATAATAAGTTGACTTTTTCTTTCAAAAAAATAGAAGAAAAATCAAAAGCATAATGTAGCATGTTTTTAGAGTAAGGCCATCCCCAAACGGATGGCTTTTTTCTTACCCGGTTTTTTTTTCGGTGAATTGTCTCCATTTTTGCAGCCATGAAAAAGATCATCATTGCTATTGATGGCTGGAGTAGTACGGGAAAAAGCACACTGGCAAAGGAACTTGCTCAGGCTCTGAGATATATTTATGTAGATAGCGGCGCCATGTACAGGGCCATTACACTTTATTTTTTGCGTAATCATACAGACTGGACAAATAAAAAAGAAGTACAGAAAGCTTTAAAACAGATCAATATTGAATTTCAACATAACCCGGTAACTGATAAAACAGAGATATACCTGAATGGAGAAAATGTGGAGTATGTGATCCGTGATTTGGTAATTGCGGAAAAAGTAAGCGAGATAGCCACTATTAAAGAGGTGAGGGAATTCGCGGTGGCTCAACAAAAAAGAATGGGCAAACAAAAAGGGATCATTATGGATGGAAGGGACATTGGCACAGTTGTTTTCCCCAAAGCGGAACTTAAAATTTTTATGACGGCAGATAGTTCTGTAAGAGTGGAAAGAAGGTTTAAGGAGTTGTTTGATAAAAATCCAAATATTACAATTGAAGAGGTGAAAGCAAACCTGGAAATGAGGGATTATATCGATTCTCACAGGGAAATAAGTCCTTTAAAAAAAGCAAAAGATTCTATTTTGCTGGATAATACAAATCTTACTATAAAGGAACAATTTCAACAGGCAATGGGATGGGCTGAAAATAAAATAAAAAACAGGTAATCATCCTTTATAAATAGGAAGTACTAAATATGATTTCAGCACAATAGCGAATAAAACCTTAATAGTATGGGTTAAACAGTCTCATAATCTTCACTTCATTCTGTATTTTTATAGCAAACAATTTTAATTGACACGCTGGACATACAGGTTGCTTCAACCGTTTATTATTCTTTTCGGCATTGTTATTACAGGTATTATCGGGTTCATTTTGATCGAGAAGTATAATTTTTTAGAAAGTTTTTATATGACGGTTATCACGGTAACCACAACCGGCTTCGAAGAAGTAAAGCCTCTTAGTAATGCCGGCCGTGTGTTTACTACTTTTCTTCTTATTGCCAGTTGGGCTTCATTTGCTTTTGTTATTACCCGCATTACGCAATTTGTAACCAGTGGCGAGATTAATAAATATTTTAAAACAAGAAAGATCATGAAATCTGTTGATAAATTATATGCTCATGTGATCATTTGCGGATACGGGCGTAACGGGCAGCAGGCAAGTCTTACATTGAGAATGCACAATGTACCATTTGTGGTGGTAGAAAAAGACGAAGAAAGAATGGAAAGAATTTCGAATGATCATCCTGATTTGATTTTCTTATTAGGCGATGCTACAGATGATGAAGTTTTAAAAAGAGCAGGTATTGAAAAAGCGAAAGCATTGATAACAGCTTTGCCTGATGATGCTGATAATGTATTTATTGTTCTTTCTGCACGTTCTCTCAGAAGTAATATCCGGATTATCAGCAGGGCCTCCGATTACAGTTCAGTGTCAAAATTAAAAAAGGCAGGCGCTGATAATGTAATTATGCCGGATAGAATAGGAGGAACACACATGGCAACGCTGGTATCAAAACCGGATGTGATCGAATTCATTGATTTTTTATCAGGCGAAGAAGGCGAACCTATTCACATCGAAGCAGTGTCCTATAATCATTTGCCGGATGAAATTAAAGACAAGACATTAAAAGATGTGATGAACTGGAAAAGAACAGGTGTTAACTGTATCGGCATTAAGAATCCGGAAGGAAAGTTTGTGATCAACCCTCCTGATAATATAATTATTGAAGAGGGAATGAAAGTAATTGTGCTGGGAACCAAATGGCAAATAGAAAAAATGAAAGGAAATCTTGAGTAGCAGGCTACCGGTTGCTTTTGGGTTACATTATTTCCCTTTTATACTCAGCAATTCAATTTCAAATGTCAGCATAGAGCCTCCGGGAATACCATTATAGTCGCTGCTCCCATAACCTAATTGGTAAGGCACATATATTTTATATTTTGAACCCACAGGCATTAACTGCAACACCTCCGTCCAACCCCGGATGACGCCTGTCACAGCAAATTCTACCGGTTCTCCCCTGGTGTATGAATTGTCAAATTCGGATCCATCTAAAAATGTTCCCTTGTAGTTGCAAACTACCGTATCCTTTAATGTTGGTTTTGGTCCTGTACCCTGTGTAATTATTTCATATTGCAAACCCGAAGCGGTAGTGGTAATACCCGGTCTGGTTTTATTTTCGGCAAGAAATTTTTCACCTGCATCAATATTGGGTTTTGATTTAAGCATTTGTTGTTTGTTCAGATACGTCATCATACAACTGTTTGCCTGCATATCATTAAGCAATATTTGTTTGCCGGACATGGCATCATTAATAGCCCTGCTTACAATAGCTGAGTTGATTTTTGTAACACCCTGTTGTTTATAAAAATTAGCGACACTAAGTCCCATTGCATAGTTGGCGGAATCTTCCAGGGTTTTTAATTGAAATGCCGTTGTTGTAGTTTTTTGAGCCGGCTTCACAGTTTTCTTAGCCGCATCATTTTGTGCCTGTGCTGCAATCACTGCAAAACCTAAAACACCACAAATAGCAATCTTCTTCATGAATAGAATTTTGATGAGCCGCAAAAATAAAGTTTAGGCGAATAAATCTGCAGCCTTCGATCAATTAATTTCGTTAATGATGATTAAATCTTCCATTGCTGTTTATCGTAATGCATACCTGGGATTATCAGGAGCAACCTGGTGGCTGGCATTGGTAATGTTTGTAAACCGTGCGGGCACCATGGTATTGCCGTTTATGACAGTGTACCTGCGTGAGCAAAAACATTATTCCATTGCTGAAGCAGGTTGGGAAATTGCCTTATTTGGAACCGGCGCTATCCTTGGAAATTTCATGGGAGGAAAACTTACTGACCAGATCGGATTTTCACAGGTTCAGTTCTGGAGTTTACTTATAAATGGCATCCTGTTCATTTTTTTAGGGAAGATGCAAACTTTTTGGCAAATAGGCGGCTGCATGTTTGTGATCGGGGTAGTAGGTGAAGCATTTCGTCCTGCAAATGCCACTGCGATTGCATTTTATAGTCTTCCAGAAAACAGGACAAGATCCTATTCTTTAAATCGTCTTGCTATTAATCTTGGTTTTTCCATTGGTCCCGCTGTAGGGGGTTTATTGTCCTTTCAATATTTGTTTTGGGTAGATGGATTGACGTGCATACTGGCTTCCGTTTGTTTGAAAGCAGCATTACCTTCGGTTAATATCGAAAGAAAAGAACATGAGCATAAAGAAAAGAAAGGCTCTTCTGTTTGGCAGGATAAAGTCTATTTGCGATTTGCTTTTTTTGTTTTTTTATCAGCTTTATGTTTTCTGCAAATGTTTAGTTTGCTGCCAATATTTTATAAAGAACATTTAGATCTCAGCAAACCGGTTATCGGTCTTGTGTTAGGAATGAACGGATTTGTAATTGTACTTATAGAAATGGTACTGGTATTTAAACTGGAAGGCAGGCGATCACCGGTACAATATATTTCGTTAGGAGCTTTCCTGATGGGGCTTTCCTATCTTATGCTGAATCTTCCGCTGGCAGGATTGTCACTGGCTGTTTGTGCCATGTTTACTATTACGGCAGGTGAGATGCTGATGTTTCCTTTTATCAATGCTTTTTGGGTAAGCAGGAGTAATGAACACAACCGGGGGCAATATGCTTCTTTGTACAGTATGGCTTTTGCCTGTGCGAATATAATAGCTCCGACTTTTGGTTCACAGGTTGTGCAACATTCCAGCTACCGGGTTTTGTGGTATACGGTTTTTATTTTATGCACGATCGCTTCCATTGGCTTTTATAATTTTAAAAAACATTACCGCTGATGGAAAAATTTATAAAAGAAATACAGCTGCGATGGTCAGATCTTGATCCAAATTTTCACTTACGGCACTCTGTGTATTATGACTGGGGCGCATTTTGCCGCATTGAATTCCTGAAAGAATTTGACCTTACTGCTCATATCATGCGGCAGTTACATTTCGGTCCCATTCTTTTCAGGGAAGAATGTGTGTTCAAAAGAGAAATTCGTGACGGGGATAAGATCACCATCGATCTTACATTATTGAAAGCAAAAAAAGATTATTCGCGATGGAGCATCAGGCATCACATCATTAAAAACGGTGACACTGTTTCAGCGATACTTACAGTTGAGGGTGCCTGGATCAATACACTGGAACGAAAATTAACGCTGCCACCGCAGCAGGCGGAAAAAGTTTTCAGTCAAATGCCTGTGGATGAAAATTTTCGATGGCTTGAGTAAGCATGATAAGCCTGGAAGGATACCTGGCTGCATAACCATTGATCAGGTTGCGGATAAAACTGTTTTCCTTGTAAAGCTGTAAATATTCTTTCAAAGTTTCTGTTTTGGTTATTTGTGCCTCAGCCGGAATATAACCCATGCCATAGAGCTTTCCCTTCAGCACCAGGATGCAGGATTGATCATTGCCATTGATGCCTTTATCTACAATAGCAAAAGAAGGATGTGAGTTGAAGGATTTGATGGCCTGTTCTACGCGTTTGTTATAATCTACTGGCTTTTCTTTTTGTTCACAGGCGCCGGAGCAATTTTCTCCGCAGGGTCCATTATCTCTTTGCATAAAACAAAGCCGCGGGCACAAATGAAATTCATTGATAAGTTTTTTCAAAATAGAATGACCATCTACGAGGTAGTGAAAACTATGAACAGGGGTAAGACGTTTTTTATTTTTTTCAATGGCCAGGCGCAGGTACCCGTTCTGATCTTCGTAGGTAAAGATGCCGTATACATCTTCCCATCTTTTTTGTGAATAATTAAAAATGGGCCATAGTCTTTTGATCTCTGATGATTCAAGGATGCAGGCCATTAGTTCCGTACCGCAGGTTTGAAAACTGATGGCATGAGTATAACGGAGAAAGTTTTGTTTCTGACGTGTATCCAGGTTATTGCTGAAATGACTGTTGACACGATAACGGATATTTTTTGCCTTGCCTACATAAATGATCTTTCCTTTTTCATTATGGAAATAATATACACCGGGCAGATAAGGAAGTTTGTCAAAATGTTCTTTGGGTACATGGGGTGGCAACATTTGTTCCTTTGAACTGCGTTGCAAACTTTTGGCAATATGCTGCTGCGAATCGGTTTGTAATAATTTCTGAAAAACTTTTACCGTAGCTTCAGCATCCCCGCCGGCGCGGTGACGATTTTCAATTTGTATATTTAAGGAATGGCAGAGATTGCCAAGACTGTAAGAAGGAAAACCGGGAAATATTTTTCGGCTCAATCGCACGGTACAAAGTCTTTTTGCATTGTATTCATACCCGTACGCCATCAGGTGGCTTTTGACAAATGAATAATCAAAGTTTACATTATGTGCAATAAATATTTTATCATGCAAAAGATCATATACAGTTTCCGCTACATCTTCAAACACCGGGGCATTGGCTACCATTTCATCTGTGATGCCCGTCATGGCCTGTATATATTTTGGAATGGGCTGGCAGGGGTTGATAAGTGTTTCAAATTTTTTTATGACGGTATTCCCGTCAAAAATATGAATGGAAATTTCCGTGATGCCGTGTGCAGCTGCGTACCCACCCGTGGTTTCTATGTCAACGATAGCATACATTGATCAATAGTGAAAACTAAGTTCGCAAAATTTTTTTTGCTGAAAGAAAATCGGCTAAATTATATTTTGAAATGCGAACAGGCATTACAAAGCTTATGAACTTCTAGTTGTTCGAAAGTTTTATGGTATGCTTGTAATTAACCTTATTCCCTTAGTAACAGATCCGATAAAATAAATTCTACCTTATTAGTTTATGTTCCATTTCAGAGTTTTCTGATAATGCCTCAGAAACGAATCATACTCTTCAGCAAAAGTTACTTTCTTATGATGCTCTGGTTGGTTAAGTATATACTTACATACTTTATCCACATCTGATTTGGAAACAGAAAAAGCAGAAGCTGTTTGCTGCCACACAAATACGCCTGCACTTAGCTTATTGGCATTAATAAATTTTGTTGAGCTGTCTGTAACAATGGTCGCTAACACTTCCTCTGATAATCTGGGAGAACGGGAAATAAGAAAGTGAATATGTTCCGGATTTGCATAAATACGATACAACCCTGAGTTATTGTTATTAATCACTCCGGTAATATACTTTTCTATTCTCTCCCGATTCCTTTCAGGAATCAAAGGAAGACGGTTCTGCGTTATTAATATAAAATGCGTGTAAAGATTATTGTATTCAATTTTCATAATGATATTTATAAGGTAATAAGGTTATTATTGGAAGAAGAGTTTCTTGTTACTAAGATAATAAGGTTTTAAATTCAGGTTTTTACTTCCGATTTTTTCCCGCACCTCAAAATATAATTTAATCAGAAAATCAAAAGAATTCTGTGCGAATTAAAAACGGACTCAATATTTTTTTAATTGAAGTTTTATACCTTCAGCTATTCATAAAAATTTTCATTCATAATTTGTTTGTATGTACACACCTTCAGAAAGTCGCTATGCCAGTATGAAATATAACCGATGCGGAAAAAGCGGCTTGCTGTTGCCTGCTATTTCGCTGGGGTTATGGCATAATTTCGGGGGCGTGGATATTTTCCAGGATGCAAGAAACGTAATACGCTATGCATTTGATAAAGGCATCACACATTTTGATCTTGCCAATAACTATGGTCCTCCGCCGGGATCGGCTGAAGAAAATTTCGGACGCATCCTGAAAAAAGATTTTCCCGGTTATTTGCGTGATGAGCTGATCATTTCTTCAAAGGCTGGTTATTTAATGTGGCCCGGCCCTTATGGAGAATGGGGTTCGCGAAAATATTTAATGGCCAGCTGTGATCAGAGTTTAAAAAGAATGGGACTTGATTATGTGGATATATTTTATTCACATCGTCCCGATCCTGATACACCGCTTGAAGAAACGATGATGGCATTAGATACCATTGTAAAGAAAGGGAAAGCCCTGTATGCAGGACTTTCCAATTACGATGCACAGCAAACAGAAAGAGCTGTTCAAATTTTAAAGAGCCTGGGAACGCCGTGTTTAATTCATCAACCCAAATATTCCATGTTTGTCCGGTGGGTGGAAGAGCCGCATACGGCAACAAAAAAATCGTTACTCGATGTGCTGGAAGAAAATGGTATGGGCTGCATTCCTTTTTCGCCGCTGGCACAGGGTATGCTGAGCGACCGCTATCTTTCAGGAATACCGGAAGGATCAAGGGCGGCAAAGTCATGGGGATTTTTAAAAACAAATGAGATCACCGAAGAAAAGCTGAATGCGATTCGCCAACTGAATGAGATAGCAAAAAACAGGAATCAAAGCCTGGCACAAATGGCTTTGTCATGGTTGCTGAAAGATAAACGGATCACTACCGTACTGATCGGTGTAAGTTCTGTTGAGCAGTTGGAAAATAATCTCGGCTGTTTGGATCATCTGGATTATACACAGGAAGAACTAAATGCCATTGCGAAAGTATTGAAAGGCGTAGCCTGATTTTTAAATGATTTTTTTAATTCATTCATCATTTATTGTTGATTTTCCTTTCTGTTTATTCCTAACTAAAATCAGGTTCACCCCTTATTTACATCAGATGTGATTGTCTATTTTATTGCCAGCTTTGCGAAAACCTTTTCATGAAAAATACAATCCCTGTGTACTGCTATCTTTTTAAAGGTAACTGGACAGACCGTTTTGAGGAGCTTACCCTGATGACTGAAAAAGGTAAAATCGATTGTTTTGAATTGTGGGTACCTATGGACAAGAGCAGGAATCATCACCTTATTATCAGCTATGGCAGGCCATTGACAAAAACCTATTGCCTGGTAAAAATGATATGGAAAACCAGCCCGGATATTTTTTCATTTTACTACGGACAGAACCGGGAACTGTTTATCATTCACAAAGGCAGTAAGGGGGTGGTGGAGGAAAAAGGGCCTGCGGTTGCAAAAAACGGGCTGCCGGTATAAAAAAATATTTTTGCTTTTCCCATCATTTTCGTATAAAATTCCATAAAGTTTTTTTAGCTTGTGGACAGATTTAAAGGATAACCAGGTAACTTACCTGCCTTTTATGAAGCCGACGGGAAACTTCTTTCAAATCCTATCCATTAACAGCCACCAGTGTAAGCCCAATTCTTAGCGAAACTTTTTGTAAACCTTAAAGAGAATTATAATGCTACCATTAACAACTGCTAACACCGTGAAGCACCGAAGTAAAACTTCATATGTCTTAACCATAAATCCAAAAAATTTTATTGACCCGTAATTTTTTTTTTAATTCTCTTTCCATTATCCTTCCAAGAATCTTGTGTTTGATTTTGTGCCGGGTTGATCGCTTGCAAATGGTTATTGATTCCCTGAAAATCTAATCCCTCTGATCCCAATCTTTTCCTGCGAAAACCTTAAAATATTTTTTAAGAGTTTTTGATGAAGCATTTTATACGCAACTACTGCCTGACTGAAAATTTATGTGCTCATGGAAAAATAAAAATTCCGCGACGCAGTCTCTTTACTATTTTTTCAAGTGCAATTTTTTTATTTGTTTTTTCTTTTGCACGATCTCAGGATAATCCTCTTTTAAATTCTTCCTCCTCATCTTATTTACCAGCCGGAAATTTTACACTGCAAAAAAATATTTCCCAGTTCCGGCATTACTTCGGAGCAGAAAATAATAACCCCGGTTACAGCACACCAGGGTTTGCAAATAGAATTTCTGTGGCCAGCGGAGCATGGAATGATCCCTTAACATGGGGAGGGACTGTTCCGGCAGCCGGCGATAATGTAACGATTGTAAGCGGCGTAACAGTAACGGTTGATGCCGATGCGGTCAGTAATAATATTACCATAAATAATAATGGTACACTTTCTTTCAACCCGGGCATTAACCTCGATGTAAATGGAAACTGGATAAATAACGGGACCCTGAATGCAGGCACCGGCTCGGTGACCTTTACAGGATCGTCAACTTATAATTCGATCAGCGGAAGTGCTCCTTCCGCTTTTAATGATATTATTATTAATAAAGGAACGAACCCAAGTTTTGTTGTTGAAGCCACAGGCAGTGGTGCTATTTCTAATACCGGCACGCTTACTATTACCAACGGATTGTTTGAAATGACTACCGGTACTTTCCAGTTTGGTGGAATTGCCGGGCCAGACATACCCGCCACCGGTGGCTTTTGGGTACATGGCGCCACATTAAATGGTGGAAATTTTACAGTCACCAATGATGGATGGATTCGCGTCAGCACCGGTATTGCAAATTTTGGAAACAGTTCAGGGAACAGTGTCCATAACCAGAACAAAGGTTATTTCGATGTATCCGGTGGAACCGTAAATATTGCCGGTAGGCTTGAAAATACAGCCAGCGGATCCGCACTCGCAGGCATTCCTTCCACAGGTGCTTCCATTACGGGAGGTACAATAAATCTTTCTACTATTGGAAACAATGCTTCCAATACAGGTTCCTTCGATATGTCCACCAGTTCCACTCTCAATATGAACAACGGAACAGTGGTTTTTCAAAATCCCAGTACGGCTGCAACACCTGTTGATCTCTACATTATTTCCGGTGGAAGCAAATCCATCACCGGGGGTAGTTTTCAATTCGGCACCAACCCGGGTAATTATAAAATTGACGCGGGCACATCCCTTTATAACCTAAGTCTTCTCAACGCCAATGTTTCTGCACAACTGGTTACGATCAACGGCAATGCCTATGATCTGACCATTAAAAACCTGCTGACGCTGAATGGTCCTTTCACCCTGAATGACCAGAACCTTGTTATCGGTGCATCGGCCCCCGCTATTTCGGGAACGCTTGGCGCCAATAACGGAATGGTCATCACAAACGGCAACGGGGAGCTGAGAAAGAATTTTACTTTCAGTTTCGCCTATTTCTTTCCTGTTGCTTCATCTGTTACCGGGTATGCGCCCGTTAGTTTAAGTTTTACGGCAGGCAGCTATGCCGCGGGGGCTTATGCAGGAATAAAAACAGTTCCTGTAAAACATCCCAATAATCCAAGCACTACCGGTTATCTCAACCGCTACTGGACCATACATACCAGTGGCATCAACAACCCGGTTTATAGTGTTACGGCAACCTACCTGGCATCTGATGTAGTGGGCAGCGATGCGGGAATGAAAATGGGAAAATACACAGGTGCCCAGGCTGGACAAAATACGATCCTGCCAATACAGTCACTCGTACTTTGACAGCAACAGGGATCACAAATACGGGTTTGATTGCATTTCACCGGTATAACACTCGCCGATCCTGTTTGTGATGGAATATCCGGACCAACCTCGTGGTATGTGCCGGAACAACTACAAACAAATATGGTGTCAACAATTATCTCAAGCGGCACACCCTCCTTACAGCTATACACGTGGAGCATAACCAAACTAATTGGAGGCGCCAATGCAAGCACATTAGCAACCAACCCGTGGCACAACAAACGACTCCGCATCTGTCACAGTAAATGCTGGCGCAACTGCTGGCACTTATACACTTCATCTTGATATAACAGATGCAGGGGGATCTACCTCTTGCGATTTTGGACCGGTTACTGTTAATGCATCTCCTAACATTACCGCCACACCCAATCCCGCAACTGTATGCTCCGGTCAGCCATTTGCGATCAATATCGGAGGAGATACCGCAGGGCAACAATTCAACTGGATAAGAGATAATAATACCGAACCTTCTCGGCATGGATCCCACGGGTCCCGGCTTTGATCCATCTACCACAATAAATGGCGGTTTGATAAATAATACCGGTACTTCTCAAACAGTTAATTTCGTCATTTTATCAAATAACGCCTGCGCAAATACCCCTACAGCTACTATCACTGTGCTGGCACCACCCAATGCAGGAACGATCAGCGGGCCCACCACTGTTTGCCAGAACAATTCCATCAACATTAAGTGTAAGTGGTGGCTTGGCGGAGGTACATGGTCAAGCAATAACCCGAGATGTAACTGTCAATGGTTCCGGGCAGGTCACAGCTTCGCCAACGGCAACAGGATCGGCAACATATAACTTATACAGTAACCAGTGGACGGTTGTACCAATTCTGTCAATTACCCGATCACTGTCAATACTGCACCCACGGGTGTGAACGCATATCTCAATGGAACAGTTGGTTTGAAGACTACGACAATATGTTCAGGTGGTTCTGTTACCCTGGCACTACCCAGGGACCAGTAACAGGCTTTGGTAACGTGTCAGCTACGAACTCCGTGAGAGGTACATTCCAGAACAGCGATACGCTGGTGCCCCTGGATCGTACCGTGAACATCACTTTGCCACCGGGTATCACCTGGGCAAATGTTGTCAATATTACTGTAACGGTCAATGTGGATCACCAGCGTGACCAGGAAGTGGAAATGTATCTTATTGCACCAGATTCTTCCGGCCAGTGTGCTCAATTCATAAGGAATACGCCAAGTCCGCCCTATCCGGCTTATAGCCAGGTACTATAACCCCCTTTGGGTGGTTCCGCTGGTTAACGGCCAGGGTGGTACCGGTCGAAACTTTACAAATACTATTTTCTCCGACCTTGCGGCAGGAGTTGTGCCCTGCACTCACGGCAACCCCTGTCCCCTGGCTCCGTTTACCGGTTCGTATAAACCGGTGGGAGGCAACTTTGAATTCACTTCTCGGGAATGCCGGTATCAATCCCAATGGTTGCTGGACACTCCGAATGGTAGATAAGGAGAATACAGGATTCACTGGAGTATTCAACAGCTGGACAATTACATTAACCTATCTCACAAGTAATGGTACCTATTCATGGTCTTCCTCACCGGCAGGGTATAGTTCCAATTTGCAAAGCCCGGGAACTGCATCCAACATTACACAAACTACTACTTATACAGTAACTTATACGGCTGTGAATGGCTGTACAGCTACATCAAATGTTACAGTAGATGTAACGCAGCCGCCCACTGCAAATGCCGGACCCGACCAGTCGAATTGCAGCAATGGAAACTTCACCCTTGCCGGGAATACACCGGCAGCCGGAACAGGTACATGGACAGTCGTTAGCGGGACTGCTACTATTGCAAATCCATCGTCCCCGACTTCGGGAGTTACTGGTGTTCCTGCCGGTACAAGTGTTACATTAAGATGGACGGTGACAAACCCACCCTGTACCGCAGCTACAGATGATGTGGTGTTGACAAATGCCAATCCACCGACCACGACAGGTATCACCATTTGCCCTGGAGTCCAGTAGTTAATCTTACTTTAATTCCACTTGTCTGGGAGGCGGAACCCAGCAATGGTATACCAGGCCCTTGCGGAGGACTCCGAATGGTATTGGTTCTTCCTTCGATCCTACTATATTTTTACCCGGCGGTAACCGAATACACCGGGTTCTTATCCATTTTATGCAGCATGTTCCAACACCCCGGATTGCCGCACGGCAACAATTTTTAAATAAACCAACCACCGGCATTATTCACAGTAACAGGCGGGGGCACTTATTGTCCGCCGACTGGTTCTTTACTGTTGGCTTAAGTGGCTCGGAAATCGGCGTAACTTACCAGCTTTTCCGTGGCGCAACTGCTCTTGGAACAGTTGCGGGAACAGGTTCAGCTTTAATTTTCCCGGTGCAACCAGACCAATGCAGGAACATATACTGTTGTTGCTACTGGCAGCGGAACGCCGGCCTGCTCCACAAATATGACAGGGAGCGTAACGTAATCACGATTGCCACACCTCCACTTCCGCAAACCTTTCCGGCGAGGAGGAAGCTATTGTGAGGGAGGTGCTGGGATTCCAATCGGCTTATCGCTAATCACAGGCATGGAGTAAGTTATCAACTTATTATTAATGGTTACACCAATCGGAACTCCAATATCCGGGCCCGGAGCAATAAATCTTCGGTAATCAAACCGCAGCCGGAACATTTTTTTTATTCTGTAATTGCAACTAATATTACTACTGGTTGTACTCCCACATTTGGCAATGTAACAATTACTGTTAATCCTTTGCCTTCTGCTCCGTCGGTAACTGTTACCCAACCTACCTGTACCATATCTACCGGAACCGCAACAATTTCTCCAACAGCCGGTCTTACTTTCAGCCTCGACGGGGGTGCCTATGCGCCTTACCCGGCAGGTGGCTATACAGTAAACCCGGGATCTCATACTGTTTCTGCAAGGGATGGCAATGGCTGTTCATCTCCAACTACAAACTTTACTGTCAACCCGGCACCAACGGCAGCCCCGGCCCCTGTAGTCGGTGCAATTACTCAGCCCACCTGTACTACGCCAACAGGATCAGTGAACCTGAGCGGCCTTCCGGCGGGCAACTGGACACTGACGATGAACCCCGGAGCTGTGGTTACAAATGGAACGGGAAGTACTACCACTATAAGCAACCTGGCACCGGGAACATATACCTTCACGGTTAGCACAGCAACATTATGTACATCGCCGCCTTCAGCCAATGTTACGATCAACCCACCCCCTTCGCCACCACCCACACCGACAGCCGCCAACAACGGGCCACTGTGCGTTGGAACGACACTCAACTTAACCACACCTGCAGTAGCAGGAGCCACGTATAGCTGGACAGGACCCAACGGATTTACATCCGCCAGCCAGAACCCGACGATCGCCAATGTGACCGCAGCCGATGCAGGAACATACAGTGTAACGGTAACAACAGGAGGATGTACCAGTGCGGCAGGAACAACGAACGTAGTGATCAATCCTCTTCCGGCGACACCGACAGCCGCCAACAACGGGCCACTGTGCGTTGGAACGACACTCAACTTAACCACACCTGCAGTAGCAGGAGCCACGTATAGCTGGACAGGACCCAACGGATTTACATCCGCCAGCCAGAACCCGACGATCGCCAATGTGACCGCAGCCGATGCAGGAACATACAGTGTAACGGTAACAACAGGAGGATGTACCAGTGCGGCAGGAACAACGAACGTAGTGATCAATCCTCTCCCGGCGACACCGACAGCCGCCAACAACGGGCCACTGTGCGTTGGAACGACACTCAACTTAACCACACCTGCAGTAGCAGGAGCCACGTATAGCTGGACAGGACCCAACGGATTTACATCCGCCAGCCAGAACCCGACGATCGCCAATGTGACCGCAGCCGATGCAGGAACATACAGTGTAACGGTAACAACAGGAGGATGTACCAGTGCGGCAGGAACAACGAACGTAGTGATCAATCCTCTTCCGGCGACACCGACAGCCGCCAACAACGGGCCACTGTGCGTTGGAACGACACTCAACTTAACCACACCTGCAGTAGCAGGAGCCACGTATAGCTGGACAGGACCCAACGGATTTACATCCGCCAGCCAGAACCCGACGATCGCCAATGTGACCGCAGCCGATGCAGGAACATACAGTGTAACGGTAACAACAGGAGGATGTACCAGTGCGGCAGGAACAACGAACGTAGTGATCAATCCTCTCCCGGCGACACCGACAGCCGCCAACAACGGGCCACTGTGCGTTGGAACGACACTCAACTTAACCACACCTGCAGTAGCAGGAGCCACGTATAGCTGGACAGGACCCAACGGATTTACATCCGCCAGCCAGAACCCGACGATCGCCAATGTGACCGCAGCCGATGCAGGAACATACAGTGTAACGGTAACAACAGGAGGATGTACCAGTGCGGCAGGAACAACGAACGTAGTGATCAATCCTCTCCCGGCGACACCGACAGCCGCCAACAACGGGCCACTGTGCGTTGGAACGACACTCAACTTAACCACACCTGCAGTAGCAGGAGCCACGTATAGCTGGACAGGACCCAACGGATTTACATCCGCCAGCCAGAACCCGACGATCGCCAATGTGACCGCAGCCGATGCAGGAACATACAGTGTAACGGTAACAACAGGAGGATGTACCAGTGCGGCAGGAACAACGAACGTAGTGATCAATCCTCTCCCGGCGACACCGACAGCCGCCAACAACGGGCCACTGTGCGTTGGAACGACACTCAACTTAACCACACCTGCAGTAGCAGGAGCCACGTATAGCTGGACAGGACCCAACGGATTTACATCCGCCAGCCAGAACCCGACGATCGCCAATGTGACCGCAGCCGATGCAGGAACATACAGTGTAACGGTAACAACAGGAGGATGTACCAGTGCGGCAGGAACAACGAACGTAGTGATCAATCCTCTCCCGGCGACACCGACAGCCGCCAACAACGGGCCACTGTGCGTTGGAACGACACTCAACTTAACCACACCTGCAGTAGCAGGAGCCACGTATAGCTGGACAGGACCCAACGGATTTACATCCGCCAGCCAGAACCCCACGATCGCCAATGTGACCGCAGCCGATGCAGGAACATACAGTGTAACGGTAACAACAGGAGGATGTACCAGTGCGGCAGGAACAACGAACGTAGTGATCAATCCTCTTCCGGCGACACCGACAGCCGCCAACAACGGGCCACTGTGCGTTGGAACGACACTCAACTTAACCACACCTGCAGTAGCAGGAGCCACGTATAGCTGGACAGGACCCAACGGATTTACATCCGCCAGCCAGAACCCCACGATCGCCAATGTGACCGCAGCCGATGCAGGAACATACAGTGTAACGGTAACAACAGGAGGATGTACCAGTGCGGCAGGAACAACGAACGTAGTGATCAATCCTCTCCCGGCGACACCGACAGCCGCCAACAACGGGCCACTGTGCGTTGGAACGACACTCAACTTAACCACACCTGCAGTAGCAGGAGCCACGTATAGCTGGACAGGACCCAACGGATTTACATCCGCCAGCCAGAACCCGACGATCGCCAATGTGACCGCAGCCGATGCAGGAACATACAGTGTAACGGTAACAACAGGAGGATGTACCAGTGCAGCAGGAACAACGAACGTAGTGATCAATCCTCTCCCGGCGACACCGACAGCCGCCAACAACGGGCCACTGTGCGTTGGAACGACACTCAACTTAACCACACCTGCAGTAGCAGGAGCCACGTATAGCTGGACAGGACCCAACGGATTTACATCCGCCAGCCAGAACCCGACGATCGCCAATGTGACCGCAGCCGATGCAGGAACATACAGTGTAACGGTAACAACAGGAGGATGTACCAGTGCAGCAGGAACAACGAACGTAGTGATCAATCCTCTCCCGGCGACACCGACAGCCGCCAACAACGGGCCACTGTGCGTTGGAACGACACTCAACTTAACCACACCTGCAGTAGCAGGAGCCACGTATAGCTGGACAGGACCCAACGGATTTACATCCGCCAGCCAGAACCCGACGATCGCCAATGTGACCGCAGCCGATGCAGGAACATACAGTGTAACGGTAACAACAGGAGGATGTACCAGTGCGGCAGGAACAACGAACGTAGTGATCAATCCTCTCCCGGCGACACCGACAGCCGCCAACAACGGGCCACTGTGCGTTGGAACGACACTCAACTTAACCACACCTGCAGTAGCAGGAGCCACGTATAGCTGGACAGGACCCAACGGATTTACATCCGCCAGCCAGAACCCGACGATCGCCAATGTGACCGCAGCCGATGCAGGAACATACAGTGTAACGGTAACAACAGGAGGATGTACCAGTGCGGCAGGAACAACGAACGTAGTGATCAATCCTCTCCCGGCGACACCGACAGCCGCCAACAACGGGCCACTGTGCGTTGGAACGACACTCAACTTAACCACACCTGCAGTAGCAGGAGCCACGTATAGCTGGACAGGACCCAACGGATTTACATCCGCCAGCCAGAACCCCACGATCGCCAATGTGACCGCAGCCGATGCAGGAACATACAGTGTAACGGTAACAACAGGAGGATGTACCAGTGCGGCAGGAACAACGAACGTAGTGATCAATCCTCTTCCGGCGACACCGACAGCCGCCAACAACGGGCCACTGTGCGTTGGAACGACACTCAACTTAACCACACCTGCAGTAGCAGGAGCCACGTATAGCTGGACAGGACCCAACGGATTTACATCCGCCAGCCAGAACCCGACGATCGCCAATGTGACCGCAGCCGATGCAGGAACATACAGTGTAACGGTAACAACAGGAGGATGTACCAGTGCGGCAGGAACAACGAACGTAGTGATCAATCCTCTCCCGGCGACACCGACAGCCGCCAACAACGGGCCACTGTGCGTTGGAACGACACTCAACTTAACCACACCTGCAGTAGCAGGAGCCACGTATAGCTGGACAGGACCCAACGGATTTACATCCGCCAGCCAGAACCCGACGATCGCCAATGTGACCGCAGCCGATGCAGGAACATACAGTGTAACGGTAACAACAGGAGGATGTACCAGTGCAGCAGGAACAACGAACGTAGTGATCAATCCTCTCCCGGCGACACCGACAGCCGCCAACAACGGGCCACTGTGCGTTGGAACGACACTCAACTTAACCACACCTGCAGTAGCAGGAGCCACGTATAGCTGGACAGGACCCAACGGATTTACATCCGCCAGCCAGAACCCCACGATCGCCAATGTGACCGCAGCCGATGCAGGAACATACAGTGTAACGGTAACAACAGGAGGATGTACCAGTGCGGCAGGAACAACGAACGTAGTGATCAATCCTCTCCCGGCGACACCGACAGCCGCCAACAACGGGCCACTGTGCGTTGGAACGACACTCAACTTAACCACACCTGCAGTAGCAGGAGCCACGTATAGCTGGACAGGACCCAACGGATTTACATCCGCCAGCCAGAACCCCACGATCGCCAATGTGACCGCAGCCGATGCAGGAACATACAGTGTAACGGTAACAACAGGAGGATGTACCAGTGCAGCAGGAACAACGAACGTAGTGATCAATCCTCTCCCGGCGACACCGACAGCCGCCAACAACGGGCCACTGTGCGTTGGAACGACACTCAACTTAACCACACCTGCAGTAGCAGGAGCCACGTATAGCTGGACAGGACCCAACGGATTTACATCCGCCAGCCAGAACCCGACGATCGCCAATGTGACCGCAGCCGATGCAGGAACATACAGTGTAACGGTAACAACAGGAGGATGTACCAGTGCGGCAGGAACAACGAACGTAGTGATCAATCCTCTCCCGGCGACACCGACAGCCGCCAACAACGGGCCACTGTGCGTTGGAACGACACTCAACTTAACCACACCTGCAGTAGCAGGAGCCACGTATAGCTGGACAGGACCCAACGGATTTACATCCGCCAGCCAGAACCCGACGATCGCCAATGTGACCGCAGCCGATGCAGGAACATACAGTGTAACGGTAACAACAGGAGGATGTACCAGTGCGGCAGGAACAACGAACGTAGTGATCAATCCTCTCCCGGCGACACCGACAGCCGCCAACAACGGGCCACTGTGCGTTGGAACGACACTCAACTTAACCACACCTGCAGTAGCAGGAGCCACGTATAGCTGGACAGGACCCAACGGATTTACATCCGCCAGCCAGAACCCGACGATCGCCAATGTGACCGCAGCCGATGCAGGAACATACAGTGTAACGGTAACAACAGGAGGATGTACCAGTGCGGCAGGAACAACGAACGTAGTGATCAATCCTCTCCCGGCGACACCGACAGCCGCCAACAACGGGCCACTGTGCGTTGGAACGACACTCAACTTAACCACACCTGCAGTAGCAGGAGCCACGTATAGCTGGACAGGACCCAACGGATTTACATCCGCCAGCCAGAACCCGACGATCGCCAATGTGACCGCAGCCGATGCAGGAACATACAGTGTAACGGTAACAACAGGAGGATGTACCAGTGCAGCAGGAACAACGAACGTAGTGATCAATCCTCTCCCGGCGACACCGACAGCCGCCAACAACGGGCCACTGTGCGTTGGAACGACACTCAACTTAACCACACCTGCAGTAGCAGGAGCCACGTATAGCTGGACAGGACCCAACGGATTTACATCCGCCAGCCAGAACCCGACGATCGCCAATGTGACCGCAGCCGATGCAGGAACATACAGTGTAACGGTAACAACAGGAGGATGTACCAGTGCGGCAGGAACAACGAACGTAGTGATCAATCCTCTCCCGGCGACACCGACAGCCGCCAACAACGGGCCACTGTGCGTTGGAACGACACTCAACTTAACCACACCTGCAGTAGCAGGAGCCACGTATAGCTGGACAGGACCCAACGGATTTACATCCGCCAGCCAGAACCCGACGATCGCCAATGTGACCGCAGCCGATGCAGGAACATACAGTGTAACGGTAACAACAGGAGGATGTACCAGTGCGGCAGGAACAACGAACGTAGTGATCAATCCTCTCCCGGCGACACCGACAGCCGCCAACAACGGGCCACTGTGCGTTGGAACGACACTCAACTTAACCACACCTGCAGTAGCAGGAGCCACGTATAGCTGGACAGGACCCAACGGATTTACATCCGCCAGCCAGAACCCGACGATCGCCAATGTGACCGCAGCCGATGCAGGAACATACAGTGTAACGGTAACAACAGGAGGATGTACCAGTGCGGCAGGAACAACGAACGTAGTGATCAATCCTCTTCCGGCGACACCGACAGCCGCCAACAACGGGCCACTGTGCGTTGGAACGACACTCAACTTAACCACACCTGCAGTAGCAGGAGCCACGTATAGCTGGACAGGACCCAACGGATTTACATCCGCCAGCCAGAACCCGACGATCGCCAATGTGACCGCAGCCGATGCAGGAACATACAGTGTAACGGTAACAACAGGAGGATGTACCAGTGCGGCAGGAACAACGAACGTAGTGATCAATCCTCTCCCGGCGACACCGACAGCCGCCAACAACGGGCCACTGTGCGTTGGAACGACACTCAACTTAACCACACCTGCAGTAGCAGGAGCCACGTATAGCTGGACAGGACCCAACGGATTTACATCCGCCAGCCAGAACCCGACGATCGCCAATGTGACCGCAGCCGATGCAGGAACATACAGTGTAACGGTAACAACAGGAGGATGTACCAGTGCGGCAGGAACAACGAACGTAGTGATCAATCCTCTCCCGGCGACACCGACAGCCGCCAACAACGGGCCACTGTGCGTTGGAACGACACTCAACTTAACCACACCTGCAGTAGCAGGAGCCACGTATAGCTGGACAGGACCCAACGGATTTACATCCGCCAGCCAGAACCCGACGATCGCCAATGTGACCGCAGCCGATGCAGGAACATACAGTGTAACGGTAACAACAGGAGGATGTACCAGTGCAGCAGGAACAACGAACGTAGTGATCAATCCTCTCCCGGCGACACCGACAGCCGCCAACAACGGGCCACTGTGCGTTGGAACGACACTCAACTTAACCACACCTGCAGTAGCAGGAGCCACGTATAGCTGGACAGGACCCAACGGATTTACATCCGCCAGCCAGAACCCGACGATCGCCAATGTGACCGCAGCCGATGCAGGAACATACAGTGTAACGGTAACAACAGGAGGATGTACCAGTGCAGCAGGAACAACGAACGTAGTGATCAATCCTCTCCCGGCGACACCGACAGCCGCCAACAACGGGCCACTGTGCGTTGGAACGACACTCAACTTAACCACACCTGCAGTAGCAGGAGCCACGTATAGCTGGACAGGACCCAACGGATTTACATCCGCCAGCCAGAACCCCACGATCGCCAATGTGACCGCAGCCGATGCAGGAACATACAGTGTAACGGTAACAACAGGAGGATGTACCAGTGCAGCAGGAACAACGAACGTAGTGATCAATCCTCTCCCGGCGACACCGACAGCCGCCAACAACGGGCCACTGTGCGTTGGAACGACACTCAACTTAACCACACCTGCAGTAGCAGGAGCCACGTATAGCTGGACAGGACCCAACGGATTTACATCCGCCAGCCAGAACCCCACGATCGCCAATGTGACCGCAGCCGATGCAGGAACATACAGTGTAACGGTAACAACAGGAGGATGTACCAGTGCGGCAGGAACAACGAACGTAGTGATCAATCCTCTCCCGGCGACACCGACAGCCGCCAACAACGGGCCACTGTGCGTTGGAACGACACTCAACTTAACCACACCTGCAGTAGCAGGAGCCACGTATAGCTGGACAGGACCCAACGGATTTACATCCGCCAGCCAGAACCCGACGATCGCCAATGTGACCGCAGCCGATGCAGGAACATACAGTGTAACGGTAACAACAGGAGGATGTACCAGTGCGGCAGGAACAACGAACGTAGTGATCAATCCTCTCCCGGCGACACCGACAGCCGCCAACAACGGGCCACTGTGCGTTGGAACGACACTCAACTTAACCACACCTGCAGTAGCAGGAGCCACGTATAGCTGGACAGGACCCAACGGATTTACATCCGCCAGCCAGAACCCGACGATCGCCAATGTGACCGCAGCCGATGCAGGAACATACAGTGTAACGGTAACAACAGGAGGATGTACCAGTGCGGCAGGAACAACGAACGTAGTGATCAATCCTCTCCCGGCGACACCGACAGCCGCCAACAACGGGCCACTGTGCGTTGGAACGACACTCAACTTAACCACACCTGCAGTAGCAGGAGCCACGTATAGCTGGACAGGACCCAACGGATTTACATCCGCCAGCCAGAACCCGACGATCGCCAATGTGACCGCAGCCGATGCAGGAACATACAGTGTAACGGTAACAACAGGAGGATGTACCAGTGCGGCAGGAACAACGAACGTAGTGATCAATCCTCTCCCGGCGACACCGACAGCCGCCAACAACGGGCCACTGTGCGTTGGAACGACACTCAACTTAACCACACCTGCAGTAGCAGGAGCCACGTATAGCTGGACAGGACCCAACGGATTTACATCCGCCAGCCAGAACCCGACGATCGCCAATGTGACCGCAGCCGATGCAGGAACATACAGTGTAACGGTAACAACAGGAGGATGTACCAGTGCGGCAGGAACAACGAACGTAGTGATCAATCCTCTCCCGGCGACACCGACAGCCGCCAACAACGGGCCACTGTGCGTTGGAACGACACTCAACTTAACCACACCTGCAGTAGCAGGAGCCACGTATAGCTGGACAGGACCCAACGGATTTACATCCGCCAGCCAGAACCCGACGATCGCCAATGTGACCGCAGCCGATGCAGGAACATACAGTGTAACGGTAACAACAGGAGGATGTACCAGTGCGGCAGGAACAACGAACGTAGTGATCAATCCTCTCCCGGCGACACCGACAGCCGCCAACAACGGGCCACTGTGCGTTGGAACGACACTCAACTTAACCACACCTGCAGTAGCAGGAGCCACGTATAGCTGGACAGGACCCAACGGATTTACATCCGCCAGCCAGAACCCGACGATCGCCAATGTGACCGCAGCCGATGCAGGAACATACAGTGTAACGGTAACAACAGGAGGATGTACCAGTGCGGCAGGAACAACGAACGTAGTGATCAATCCTCTCCCGGCGACACCGACAGCCGCCAACAACGGGCCACTGTGCGTTGGAACGACACTCAACTTAACCACACCTGCAGTAGCAGGAGCCACGTATAGCTGGACAGGACCCAACGGATTTACATCCGCCAGCCAGAACCCCACGATCGCCAATGTGACCGCAGCCGATGCAGGAACATACAGTGTAACGGTAACAACAGGAGGATGTACCAGTGCGGCAGGAACAACGAACGTAGTGATCAATCCTCTCCCGGCGACACCGACAGCCGCCAACAACGGGCCACTGTGCGTTGGAACGACACTCAACTTAACCACACCTGCAGTAGCAGGAGCCACGTATAGCTGGACAGGACCCAACGGATTTACATCCGCCAGCCAGAACCCGACGATCGCCAATGTGACCGCAGCCGATGCAGGAACATACAGTGTAACGGTAACAACAGGAGGATGTACCAGTGCGGCAGGAACAACGAACGTAGTGATCAATCCTCTCCCGGCGACACCGACAGCCGCCAACAACGGGCCACTGTGCGTTGGAACGACACTCAACTTAACCACACCTGCAGTAGCAGGAGCCACGTATAGCTGGACAGGACCCAACGGATTTACATCCGCCAGCCAGAACCCGACGATCGCCAATGTGACCGCAGCCGATGCAGGAACATACAGTGTAACGGTAACAACAGGAGGATGTACCAGTGCGGCAGGAACAACGAACGTAGTGATCAATCCTCTCCCGGCGACACCGACAGCCGCCAACAACGGGCCACTGTGCGTTGGAACGACACTCAACTTAACCACACCTGCAGTAGCAGGAGCCACGTATAGCTGGACAGGACCCAACGGATTTACATCCGCCAGCCAGAACCCGACGATCGCCAATGTGACCGCAGCCGATGCAGGAACATACAGTGTAACGGTAACAACAGGAGGATGTACCAGTGCGGCAGGAACAACGAACGTAGTGATCAATCCTCTCCCGGCGACACCGACAGCCGCCAACAACGGGCCACTGTGCGTTGGAACGACACTCAACTTAACCACACCTGCAGTAGCAGGAGCCACGTATAGCTGGACAGGACCCAACGGATTTACATCCGCCAGCCAGAACCCGACGATCGCCAATGTGACCGCAGCCGATGCAGGAACATACAGTGTAACGGTAACAACAGGAGGATGTACCAGTGCAGCAGGAACAACGAACGTAGTGATCAATCCTCTCCCGGCGACACCGACAGCCGCCAACAACGGGCCACTGTGCGTTGGAACGACACTCAACTTAACCACACCTGCAGTAGCAGGAGCCACGTATAGCTGGACAGGACCCAACGGATTTACATCCGCCAGCCAGAACCCGACGATCGCCAATGTGACCGCAGCCGATGCAGGAACATACAGTGTAACGGTAACAACAGGAGGATGTACCAGTGCGGCAGGAACAACGAACGTAGTGATCAACCTGGTACCGGCAGCTCCGATAGTAGGAGTGATCACCCAACCCACCTGTGCGGTTGCGACAGGATCGGTAGACTTAAGTGGTTTACCTGCTGCCGGTATGTGGACACTGACGATGAACCCGGGAGGAGTGATAACAACAGGAACAGGAACTACCACCACGATCAATAATCTTGCGCCGGGTACTTATACATTTACCGTCACCAATGCGGGTGGCTGTACCTCACCTGTCAGCACTAATGCAGTGATCGATATTCAACCGGCTACACCGACAGCACCTGTAGTCGGGGCGATCACACAACCTACCTGTACGGTTGCCACCGGATCAGTGGCCCTGAGTGGTCTGCCTAATACAGGATCCTGGACACTAACGATGAATCCGGGAGGAGTGACAACAACAGGAACAGGAACGACTACCACGATCAATAATCTTGCAGCAGGCACTTATACATTTACTGTTACCAATGCGTCAGGTTGTATCTCACCTGTCAGCACCAATGCAGTGATCAATCCGCAACCGGCCACACCAACAGCCCCGGTGGTAGGAGCGGTCACACAACCCACCTGTACTGTTGCGACAGGATCGATAAACTTGAGTGGTTTACCTGCTGCCGGTATGTGGACACTGACGATGAACCCGGGAGGAGTGATAACAACAGGAACAGGAACTACCACCACGATCAATAATCTTGCGCCGGGTACTTATACATTTACCGTCACCAATGCGGGTGGCTGTACCTCACCTGTCAGCACTAATGCAGTGATCGATATTCAACCGGCTACACCGACAGCACCTGTAGTCGGGGCGATCACACAACCTACCTGTACGGTTGCCACCGGATCAGTGGCCCTGAGTGGTCTGCCTAATACAGGATCCTGGACACTAACGATGAATCCGGGAGGAGTGACAACAACAGGAACAGGAACGACTACCACGATCAATAATCTTGCAGCAGGCACCTATACATTTACTGTTACCAATGCGTCAGGTTGTATCTCACCTGTCAGCACTAATGCAGTGATCAATCCGCAACCGGCCACACCGGCCGCACCGGGTGTGAATAATGTCAACTATTGTCAGGGCCAGGCAGCTGCGCCTCTTACAGCCATCGGAACAAACTTATTATGGTACACTTCGGCAACGGGTGGCATAGGGAGTGCCATTGCGCCGACGCCGTCGACGACGACGCCAGGGACGACTTCCTACTGGGTGAGCCAGACCAGTGCAGCAGGATGTGAAAGCCCGAGAGCACAAATAGATGTGGTGGTGAGTGCAGTGCCGGCAATACCTTCCGTTCTTGTCGTGCACCCAACCTGTTTAGCGCCAACAGGAACAATTACTGTACAGTCACCACTTGGGGTACAGTATACTTATAGTATTGACGGAATCAATTTCCAGGTGGATCCTGAATTTGATAACGTACCACCAGGGGATTATACATTAACAGTTCAAAATACAAGCGGTTGCTCTTCATCTATAGATATTACGGTAAACACTGTACCGTCAGCACCACCGCCACCGACCGCCGGTGTAGCGCCAGTTTGTACAACAACTACGGCAACAATAACAGTGACGGCACCGCTGGGAGCACAGTATACCTATTCAATAGACGGAGTGAACTTCCAGTCATCAACTACATTCAATAATGTAGCGCCGGGCAGCTATACCCTAACATTAAAGGATGTAGCCGGTTGCTCCTCTGCATCGACTGTTACTGTGAACACAATGCCTCCTGCACCAACGGCCGATGTAGTGAATCCTACCTGTACGGTAGCAACAGGAACAATAACAGTGACGGCACCACTGGGAGCACAGTATACCTATTCAATAGATGGAATAAACTTCCAGTCATCAACAGACTTTAATAATGTAACACCGAACACCTACACCTTAACTGTACAAAACACGGCAGGATGCAGTTCGACAGCCAGCGTGACTGTGAACACAGCGCCGTCAGCACCACCTGTACCGACTGCAACAGTTGTTGATCCTACCTGTACGGTAGCGACAGGAACGATAACAGTGACCGCACCGCTGGGAGCACAGTATACCTATTCAATAGACGGAATAAACTTCCAGTCATCAGCAGACTTCAATAATGTAACACCGAACACCTACACCTTAACCGTACAAAACACGGCAGGATGCAGTTCGACAGCCAGCGTGACAGTGAACACGGCACCATCTGCACCGCCAACACCGACGGCAGATGTTGTTGATCCTACCTGTACGGTAGCGACAGGAACAATAACAGTGACAGCGCCGCTGGGGGCACAGTATACTTATTCAATAGACGGAATAAACTTCCAGTCATCCACCGACTTCAATAATGTAACACCGAACACCTACACCTTAACTGTACAAAACACGGCAGGATGCAGTTCGACAGCCGGTGTGACTGTGAACACAGCGCCGTCAGCACCACCTGTACCGACTGCAACAGTTGTTGATCCTACCTGTACAGTAGCAACAGGAACGATAACAGTGACGGCACCATTGGGGGCGCCATATTCATACAGTATAGACGGAATAAACTTCCAGTCATCAACTACATTCAATAATGTAACACCGAACACCTACACCTTAACTGTACAAAACACGGCAGGATGCAGTTCGACAGCCAGCGTGACTGTGAACACAGCGCCGTCAGCACCACCTGTACCGACAGCAGATGTTGTTGACCCTACCTGTACAGTAGCAACAGGAACGATAACAGTGACAGCGCCGCTGGGGGCACAGTATACTTATTCAATAGACGGAATAAACTTCCAGTCATCCACCGACTTCAATAATGTAACACCGAACACCTACACCTTAACTGTACAAAACACGGCAGGATGCAGTTCGACAGCCGGTGTGACTGTGAACACAGCGCCGTCAGCACCACCTGTACCGACTGCAACAGTTGTTGATCCTACCTGTACAGTAGCAACAGGAACGATAACAGTGACGGCACCATTGGGGGCACCATATTCATACAGTATAGACGGAATAAACTTCCAGTCATCAACTACATTCAATAATGTAACACCGAACACCTACACCTTAACTGTACAAAACACGGCAGGATGCAGTTCGACAGCCAGCGTGACTGTGAACACAGCGCCGTCAGCACCACCTGTACCGACAGCAGATGTTGTTGACCCTACCTGTACAGTAGCAACAGGAACGATAACAGTGACAGCGCCGCTGGGAGCACAGTATACTTATTCAATAGACGGAATAAACTTCCAGTCATCCACCGACTTCAATAATGTAACACCGAACACCTACACCTTAACTGTACAAAACACGGCAGGATGCAGTTCGACAGCCAGCGTGACTGTGAACACAGCGCCGTCAGCACCACCTGTACCGACTGCAACAGTTGTTGATCCTACCTGTACAGTAGCAACAGGAACGATAACAGTGACGGCACCATTGGGGGCGCCATATTCATACAGTATAGACGGAATAAACTTCCAGTCATCAACTACATTCAATAATGTAACACCGAACACCTACACCTTAACTGTACAAAACACGGCAGGATGCAGTTCGACAGCCAGCGTGACTGTGAACACAGCGCCATCTGCACCACCGACACCAACAGCAGACGTGACAGATCCGACTTGTACAGTAGCAACAGGAACGATAACAGTGACAGCGCCGCTGGGGGCACAGTATACCTATTCAATAGACGGAATAAACTTCCAGTCATCAGCAGACTTCAATAATGTAACACCGAATACCTACACCTTAACTGTACAAAACACGGCAGGATGCAGTTCAACAGCCAGCGTGACTGTGAACACGGCGCCGTCAGCACCGCCAACACCGACGGCAGATGTTGTTGATCCTACCTGTACGGTAGCGACAGGAACGATAACAGTGACCGCACCGCTGGGGGCACAGTACACTTATTCAATAGACGGAATAAACTTCCAGTCATCAACAGACTTCAATAATGTAACACCGAACACTTATACATTAACAGTACAGGATGCAGGCGGATGTTCATCATCTGCCAGCATTACAGTGAACACGGCGCCATCCGCACCGCCAACACCGACAGCAGATGTTGTTGACCCTACCTGTACGGTAGCAACAGGAACGATAACAGTGACCGCACCGCTGGGAGCACAGTATACCTATTCAATAGACGGGATAAACTTCCAGTCATCAACAGACTTCAATAATGTAACACCGAACACTTATACATTAACAGTACAGGATGCAGGCGGATGTTCATCATCTGCCAGCATTACAGTGAACACGGCGCCATCCGCACCGCCAACACCGACAGCAGATGTTGTTGACCCTACCTGTACGGCAGCAACAGGAACGATAACAGTGACCGCACCGCTGGGAGCACAGTATACCTATTCAATAGACGGGATAAACTTCCAGTCATCAACAGACTTCAATAATGTAACACCGAACACTTATACATTAACGGTACAGGATGCAGGCGGATGTTCATCATCTGCAAGTATTACAGTCAATACAGCGCCATCCGCACCGCCAACACCGACGGCAGATGTTGTTGATCCTACCTGTACGGTAGCGACAGGAACGATCACAGTGACGGCACCGCTGGGAGCACAGTATACCTATTCAATAGACGGAATAAACTTCCAGTCTTCCACCGACTTCAATAATGTAACACCGAACACCTATACATTAACCGTGCAGGATGCAGGAGGATGTTCATCATCTGCCAGCATCACAGTGAACACGGCACCATCTGCACCGCCAACACCGACGGCAGATGTTGTTGATCCTAGCTGTACGGTAGCGACAGGAACGATAACAGTGACCGCACCGCTGGGGGCACAGTATACTTATTCAATAGACGGAATAAACTTCCAGTCATCAACAGACTTCAATAATGTAACACCGAACACTTATACATTAACAGTACAGGATGCAGGAGGATGTTCATCATCTGCAGGCATCACAGTGAACACAGCACCAGCCGCACCGCCAACACCGACGGCAGATGTTGTTGATCCTACCTGTACGGTAGCGACAGGAACAATAACAGTGACAGCGCCCCTGGGGGCACAGTATACTTATTCAATAGACGGAATAAACTTCCAGTCATCAACAGACTTCAATAATGTAACACCGAACACTTATACATTAACAGTACAGGATGCAGGCGGATGTTCATCATCTGCAGGCATCACAGTGAACACGGCACCATCTGCACCGCCAACACCGACAGCAGATGTTGTTGATCCTACCTGTACGGTAGCGACAGGAACGATAACAGTGACCGCACCGCTGGGGGCACAGTATACTTATTCAATAGACGGAATAAACTTCCAGTCTTCCACCGACTTCAATAATGTAACACCGAACACTTATACATTAACAGTACAGGATGCAGGCGGATGTTCATCATCTGCAGGCATCACAGTGAACACAGCACCAGCCGCACCGCCAACACCGACAGCAGATGTTGTTGATCCTACCTGTACGGTAGCGACAGGAACGATAACAGTGACCGCACCGCTGGGGGCACAGTATACTTATTCAATAGACGGAATAAACTTCCAGTCTTCCACCGACTTCAATAATGTAACACCGAACACTTATACATTAACAGTACAGGATGCAGGCGGATGTTCATCATCTGCAGGCATCACAGTGAACACAGCACCAGCCGCACCGCCAACACCGACGGCAGATGTTGTTGATCCTACCTGTACGGTAGCGACAGGAACAATAACAGTGACAGCGCCGCTGGGGGCACAGTATACTTATTCAATAGACGGAATAAACTTCCAGTCATCAACAGACTTCAATAATGTATCACCGAACACTTATACATTAACAGTACAGGATGCAGGCGGATGTTCATCATCTGCAGGCATCACAGTGAACACGGCACCATCTGCACCGCCAACACCAACAGCAGATGTTGTTGATCCTACCTGTACGGTAGCGACAGGAACGATAACAGTGACCGCACCGCTGGGGGCACAGTATACTTATTCAATAGACGGAATAAACTTCCAGGCATCAACAGACTTCAATAATGTATCACCGAACACATATACATTAACCGTGCAGGATGCAGGCGGATGTTCATCATCTGCAGGCATCACAGTGAACACGGCACCATCTGCACCGCCAACACCGACAGCAGATGTTGTTGATCCTACCTGTACGGTAGCAACAGGAACGATAACAGTGACGGCACCATTGGGGGCACCATATTCATACAGTATAGACGGAATAAACTTCCAGGCATCAACAGACTTCAATAATGTATCACCGAACACCTATACATTAACCGTACAGGATGCAGGAGGATGTTCATCATCTGCCAGCATCACAGTGAACACGGCACCATCTGCACCGCCAACACCGACGGCAGATGTTGTTGATCCTACCTGTACAGTAGCAACAGGAACGATCACAGTGACGGCACCGCTGGGGGCACAGTATACTTATTCAATAGACGGAATAAACTTCCAGTCCTCCACAGACTTCAATAATGTAACACCGAACACATATACATTAACAGTACAGGATGCAGGAGGATGTTCATCTGCTTCAACAATAGTGGTAAATAGTGCACCATCCGCACCGCCAACACCGACGGCAGATGTTGTTGATCCTACCTGTACGGTAGCGACAGGAACGATCACAGTGACGGCACCGCTGGGAGCACAGTATACTTATTCAATAGACGGAATAAACTTCCAGGCATCAACAGACTTCAATAATGTATCACCGAACACCTATACATTAACCGTGCAGGATGCAGGAGGATGTTCATCATCTGCAGGCATCACAGTGAACACGGCACCATCTGCACCGCCAACACCGACGGCAGATGTTGTTGATCCTACCTGTACGGTAGCGACAGGAACGATCACAGTGACGGCACCGCTGGGAGCACAGTATACTTATTCAATAGACGGAATAAACTTCCAGGCATCAACAGACTTCAATAATGTATCACCGAACACCTATACATTAACCGTGCAGGATGCAGGAGGATGTTCATCATCTGCAGGCATCACAGTGAACACGGCACCATCTGCACCGCCAACACCGACAGCAGATGTTGTTGATCCTACCTGTACGGTAGCAACAGGAACGATCACAGTGACGGCACCGCTGGGGGCACAGTATACTTATTCAATAGACGGAATAAACTTCCAGTCATCAACAGACTTCAATAATGTATCACCGAACACCTATACATTAACCGTGCAGGATGCAGGAGGATGTTCATCATCTGCAGGCATCACAGTGAACACGGCACCATCTGCACCGCCAACACCGACGGCAGATGTTGTTGATCCTACCTGTACGGTAGCGACAGGAACGATCACAGTGACGGCACCGCTGGGAGCACAGTATACTTATTCAATAGACGGAATAAACTTCCAGGCATCAACAGACTTCAATAATGTATCACCGAACACCTATACATTAACCGTGCAGGATGCAGGAGGATGTTCATCATCTGCCAGCATCACAGTGAACACGGCACCATCTGCACCGCCAACACCGACGGCAGATGTTGTTGATCCTACCTGTACGGTAGCGACAGGAACGATCACAGTGACGGCACCGCTGGGAGCACAGTATACTTATTCAATAGACGGAATAAACTTCCAGGCATCAACAGACTTCAATAATGTATCACCGAACACTTATACATTAACCGTGCAGGATGCAGGAGGATGTTCATCATCTGCCAGCATCACAGTGAACACGGCACCATCTGCACCGCCAACACCGACGGCAGATGTTGTTGATCCTACCTGTACAGTAGCGACAGGAACGATCACAGTGACGGCACCGCTGGGAGCACAGTATACTTATTCAATAGACGGAATAAACTTCCAGGCATCAACAGACTTCAATAATGTATCACCGAACACCTATACATTAACCGTGCAGGATGCAGGAGGATGTTCATCATCTGCAAGTGTAACAGTGAACACGGCACCATCTGCACCGCCAACACCGACGGCAGATGTTGTTGATCCTACCTGTACGGTAGCGACAGGAACGATCACAGTGACGGCACCGCTGGGGGCACAGTATACTTATTCAATAGACGGAATAAACTTCCAGGCATCAACAGACTTCAATAATGTATCACCGAACACCTATACATTAACCGTGCAGGATGCAGGAGGATGTTCATCATCTGCAGGCATCACAGTGAACACGGCACCATCTGCACCGCCAACACCGACGGCAGATGTTGTTGATCCTACCTGTACGGTAGCGACAGGAACGATCACAGTGACGGCACCGCTGGGGGCACAGTATACTTATTCAATAGACGGAATAAACTTCCAGGCATCAACAGACTTCAATAATGTATCACCGAACACATATACATTAACCGTGCAGGATGCAGGAGGATGTTCATCATCTGCCAGCATCACAGTGAACACGGCACCATCTGCACCGCCAACACCGACGGCAGATGTTGTTGATCCTACCTGTACGGTAGCGACAGGAACGATCACAGTGACCGCACCGCTGGGAGCACAGTATACTTATTCAATAGACGGAATAAACTTCCAGGCATCAACAGACTTCAATAATGTAACACCGAACACTTATACATTAACGGTCCAGGATGCAGGCGGATGTTCATCATCTGCAGGCATCACAGTGAACACGGCACCATCCGCACCGCCAACACCGACAGCAGATGTGGTTGATCCTACCTGTACGGTAGCAACAGGAACGATCACAGTGACGGCACCGCTGGGAGCACAGTATACCTATTCAATAGACGGAATAAACTTCCAGTCATCAGCAGACTTCAATAATGTATCACCGAACACTTATACATTAACAGTACAGGATGCAGGCGGATGTTCATCATCTGCCAGCATCACAGTGAACACGGCACCATCTGCACCGCCAACACCGACAGCAGATGTTGTTGATCCTACCTGTACGGTAGCGACAGGAACGATCACAGTGACGGCACCGCTGGGAGCACAGTATACTTATTCAATAGACGGAATAAACTTCCAGTCATCAGCAGACTTCAATAATGTAACACCGAACACTTATACATTAACCGTACAGGATGCAGGCGGATGTTCATCATCTGCAGGCATTACAGTGAACACGGCACCATCCGCACCGCCAACACCGACAGCAGATGTTGTTGATCCTACCTGTACAGTAGCGACAGGAACGATCACAGTGACGGCACCGCTGGGAGCACAGTATACTTATTCAATAGACGGAATAAACTTCCAGTCATCAACAGACTTCAATAATGTAACACCGAACACTTATACATTAACAGTACAGGATGCAGGAGGATGTTCATCTGCTTCAACAATAGTGGTAAATAGTGCACCATCCGCACCGCCAACACCGACGGCAGATGTTGTTGATCCTACCTGTACGGTAGCAACAGGAACGATCACAGTGACGGCACCGCTGGGGGCACAGTATACCTATTCAATAGACGGAATAAACTTCCAGGCCTCAACAGACTTCAATAATGTAACACCGAACACTTATACATTAACAGTACAGGATGCAGGAGGATGTTCATCATCTGCAAGTGTAATAGTGAACACGGCACCGTCAGCACCGCCAACACCGACAGCAGATGTGGTTGATCCTACCTGTACCGTAGCGACAGGAACGATAACAGTGACGGCACCGCTGGGAGCACAGTATACTTATTCAATAGACGGAATAAACTTCCAGGCCTCAACGGACTTCAATAATGTAACACCAAACACTTATACATTAACGGTCCAGGATGCAGGAGGATGTTCATCATCTGCAAGTGTAACAGTGAACACGGCACCGTCAGCACCGCCAACACCGACGGCAGATGTTGTTGATCCTACCTGTACCGTAGCGACAGGAACGATCACAGTGACCGCACCGCTGGGAGCACAGTATACCTATTCAATAGACGGAATAAACTTCCAGGCCTCAACAGACTTCAATAATGTAACACCAAACACTTATACATTAACGGTACAGGATGCAGGCGGATGTTCATCTGCTTCAACAATAGTGGTAAATAGTGCACCAACGGCACCACCGACACCGACAGCAGATGTGGTTGATCCGACCTGTACGGTAGCGACAGGAACGATCACAGTGACGGCACCGCTGGGAGCACAGTATACTTATTCAATAGACGGAATAAACTTCCAGTCATCAACAGACTTCAATAATGTATCACCGAACACATATACATTAACGGCACAGGATGCAGGCGGATGTTCATCTGCTTCAACAATAGTGGTAAATAGTGCACCAACGGCACCACCGACACCGACAGCAGATGTGGTTGATCCGACCTGTACAGTAGCGACAGGAACGATCACAGTGACGGCACCGCTGGGAGCACAGTATACTTATTCAATAGACGGAATAAACTTCCAGGCCTCAACAGACTTCAATAATGTAACACCGAACACATATACATTAACAGTACAGGATGCAGGAGGATGTTCATCTGCTTCAACAATAGTGGTAAATAGTGCACCATCCGCACCGCCAACACCGACGGCAGATGTTGTTGATCCTACCTGTACGGTAGCAACAGGAACGATCACAGTGACGGCACCGCTGGGAGTACAGTATACTTATTCAATAGACGGAATAAACTTCCAGTCATCAACAGACTTCAATAATGTAACACCGAACACTTATACATTAACGGTCCAGGATGCAGGAGGATGTTCATCTGCTTCAACAATAGTGGTAAATAGTGCACCATCCGCACCGCCAACACCGACAGCAGATGTTGTTGATCCTACCTGTACGGTGGCGACAGGAACGATCACAGTGACGGCACCGCTGGGAGCACAGTACACCTATTCAATAGACGGAGTGAACTTCCAGGCCTCAACAGACTTCAATAATGTAACACCAAACACTTATACATTAACGGTACAGGATGCAGGAGGATGTTCATCATCTGCAGGCATCACAGTGAACACGGCACCATCTGCACCGCCAACACCGACGGCAGATGTTGTTGATCCTACCTGTACGGTAGCCACAGGAACGATCACAGTGACGGCACCGCTGGGAGCACAGTATACTTATTCAATAGACGGAATAAACTTCCAGGCCTCAACAGACTTCAATAATGTAACACCGAACACTTATACATTAACGGTACAGGATGCAGGCGGATGTTCATCATCTGCAGGCATTACAGTGAACACGGCACCATCTGCACCGCCAACACCGACGGCAGATGTTGTTGATCCTACCTGTACGGTAGCCACAGGAACGATCACAGTGACGGCACCGCTGGGAGTACAGTACACTTATTCAATAGACGGAATAAACTTCCAGGCCTCAACAGACTTCAATAATGTAACACCGAACACATATACATTAACAGTACAGGATGCAGGAGGATGTTCATCTGCTTCAACAATAGTGGTAAATAGTGCACCATCCGCACCGCCAACACCGACGGCAGATGTTGTTGATCCTACCTGTACGGTAGCGACAGGAACGATCACAGTGACGGCACCGCTGGGGGCACAGTATACTTATTCAATAGACGGAATAAACTTCCAGGCATCAACAGACTTCAATAATGTATCACCGAACACTTATACATTAACAGTACAGGATGCAGGAGGATGTTCATCATCTGCAGGCATCACAGTGAACACGGCGCCATCTGCACCGCCAACACCGACAGCAGATGTAACAGATCCTACCTGTACGGTAGCAACGGGAACGATCACAGTGACGGCACCACTGGGAGCACAGTATACTTATTCAATAGACGGAGTGAACTTCCAGGCATCAACAGACTTCAATAATGTAACACCAAACACTTATACATTAACGGTCCAGGATGCAGGAGGATGTTCATCATCTGCAGGCATCACAGTGAACACGGCGCCATCTGCACCGCCAACACCGACGGCAGATGTTGTTGATCCTACCTGTACGGTAGCGACAGGAACGATCACAGTGACGGCACCGCTGGGAGTACAGTACACTTATTCAATAGACGGAATAAACTTCCAGGCCTCAACAGACTTCAATAATGTAACACCGAACACATATACATTAACAGTACAGGATGCAGGAGGATGTTCATCTGCTTCAACAATAGTGGTAAATAGTGCACCATCTGCACCGCCAACACCGACGGCAGATGTTGTTGATCCTACCTGTACGGTAGCGACAGGAACGATCACAGTGACCGCACCGCTGGGGGCACAGTATACTTATTCAATAGACGGAATAAACTTCCAGGCATCAACAGACTTCAATAATGTATCACCGAACACTTATACATTAACAGTACAGGATGCAGGAGGATGTTCATCATCTGCAGGCATCACAGTGAACACGGCGCCATCTGCACCGCCAACACCGACGGCAGATGTTGTTGATCCTACCTGTACGGTAGCGACAGGAACGATCACAGTGACGGCACCGCTGGGAGCACAGTATACTTATTCAATAGACGGAGTGAACTTCCAGTCATCAACAGACTTCAATAATGTAACACCGAACACATATACATTAACGGCAATGAACACAGGTGGATGTATTTCTAGTTTATCAGTGTTAGTGCATAATCAACCTCCCATACCTACTGCACCTACCGTTATTGCAGTACAACCGACCTGTACTTCGCCCACCGGAACGATTACTATTGCAGCCCCTATTGGTATAGGATTAACATATAGTATTGATGGTACCGATTACACCAATACCACAGGAATCTTTACAAATGTTGCTCCAAATACCTATCAAGTAACTGTAAAGAATTCCAGTGGCTGTATATCTGTTGTAGTCCCGGTTGTTGTTAATCCTGTTGCGTCTGCACCGCTAGCACCGACAGTAGATATAACAGATCCGACTTGCACCATAGCGACAGGAGCGATAACGGTCACTTCGACAACAACAGGCCTTACCTTTAGTCTTGACGGAGGAACATTCGCACCCTATCCATCAGGAGGCTATGTTGGAATTGTTCCTGGACCACATTCCTTAATAGCTCAAAATGCCAGTAACTGTATTTCTTCCACGACAGATATACTGATAGATTTACAACCGCAGACAAAACATGTTACTATCGATACAGTGGTATGCACCAATGCGGTACCATTTGTATGGAACGGGATCAATATAACAGGAGCCGGAAGCTATGATTATACAACAACCGGATCGGCAGGATGTGATTCGACAACAACACTGAATGTAACCTTATCATCACTGGTAACAGCAAGTGTGGATACAGTGGTATGCACCAATGCAGTTCCATTTACATGGAACGGTATCAATATAACAGGAGCCGGAAGCTATGATTATACAACAACCGGATCGGCAGGATGTGATTCGACAACGACACTGAATGTAACCTTATCATCACTGGTAACAGCAAGTGTGGATACAGTGGTATGCACCAATGCAGTTCCATTTACATGGAACGGTATCAATATAACAGGAGCCGGAAGCTATGATTATACAACAACCGGATCGGCAGGATGTGATTCGACAACAACACTGAATGTAACCTTATCATCACTGGTAACAGCAAGTGTGGATACAGTGGTATGCACCAATGCAGTTCCATTTACATGGAACGGTATCAATATAACAGGAGCCGGAAGCTATGATTATACAACAACCGGATCGGCAGGATGTGATTCGACAACGACACTGAATGTAACCTTATCATCACTGGTAACAGCAAGTGTGGATACAGTGGTATGCACCAATGCAGTTCCATTTACATGGAACGGTATCAATATAACAGGAGCCGGAAGCTATGATTATACAACAACCGGATCGGCAGGATGTGATTCGACAACAACATTAAATGTAACCACTGCAAGCGGCGCACATACCGACACGACGGCAACCGCCTGCGGATCGTTCACCTGGGATCGTAACGGACAAACCTATAGCACAAGCGGGGACTATGACTTTACGATCAATAACGGAATATGTACCGATGTGGTAACACTTCATTTAACGATCGGGCAGCCGGCAACGAGTGAGTTCAGCGCCAGCGCCTGTGACAGTTATACACTGCCATGGGGAACCGTAGTGACGACAAGCGGTGATTACACCAACACTTACCAGACAACGCTGGGATGTGATTCTACAGTAACGGCTCATATCACGATAGGCACAGGAGGACATACCGATACGACGGCAACCGCCTGCGGATCGTTCACCTGGGATCGTAACGGACAAACCTATAGCACAAGCGGGGACTATGACTTTACGATAGATAACGGAGTATGTACCGATGTGGTAACACTTCATTTAACGATCGGCCAGCCGGCAACGAGTGAGTTCAGCGCCAGCGCCTGTGACAGTTATACACTGCCATGGGGAACCGTAGTGACGACAAGCGGTGATTACACCAACACTTACCAGACAACGCTGGGATGTGATTCTACAGTAACGGCTCATATCACGATAGGCACAGGAGGACATACCGATACGACGGCAACCGCCTGCGGATCGTTCACCTGGGATCGTAACGGACAAACCTATAGCACAAGCGGGGACTATGACTTTACGATAGATAACGGAGTATGTACCGATGTGGTAACACTTCATTTAACGATCGGCCAGCCGGCAACGAGTGAGTTCAGTGCCAGCGCCTGTGACAGCTATACACTGCCATGGGGAACCGTAGTGACGACAAGCGGTGATTACACCAACATTTACCAGACAACGCTGGGATGTGATTCTACAGTAACGGCTCATATCACGATAGGCACAGGAGGACATACCGACACGACGGCAACCGCCTGCGGATCGTTCACCTGGGATCGTAACGGACAAACCTATAGCACAAGCGGGGACTATGACTTTACGATCGATAACGGAATATGTACCGATGTGGTAACACTTCATTTAGCGATCGGCCAGCCGGCAACGAGTGAGTTCAGTGCCAGCGCCTGCGACAGCTATACACTGCCATGGGGAACCGTAGTGACGACAAGCGGTGATTACACCAACATTTACCAGACAACGCTGGGATGTGATTCTACAGTAACGGCTCATATCACGATAGGCACAGGAGGACATACCGACACGACGGCAACCGCCTGCGGATCGTTCACCTGGGATCGTAACGGACAAACCTATAGCACAAGCGGGGACTATGACTTTACGATAGATAACGGAGTATGTACCGATGTGGTAACACTTCATTTAACGATCGGCCAGCCGGCAACGAGTGAGTTCAGTGCCAGCGCCTGTGACAGCTATACACTGCCATGGGGAACCGTAGTGACGACAAGCGGTGATTACACCAACATTTACCAGACAACGCTGGGATGTGATTCTACAGTAACGGCTCATATCACGATAGGCACAGGAGGACATACCGATACGACGGCAACCGCCTGCGGATCGTTCACCTGGGATCGTAACGGACAAACCTATAGCACAAGCGGGGACTATGACTTTACGATCGATAACGGAATATGTACCGATGTGGTAACACTTCATTTAGCGATCGGCCAGCCGGCAACGAGTGAGTTCAGTGCCAGCGCCTGCGACAGCTATACACTGCCATGGGGAACCGTAGTGACGACAAGCGGTGATTACACCAACATTTACCAGACAACGCTGGGATGTGATTCTACAGTAACGGCTCATATCACGATAGGCACAGGAGGACATACCGACACGACGGCAACCGCCTGCGGATCGTTCACCTGGGGTCGTAACGGACAAACCTATAGCACAAGCGGGGACTATGACTTTACGATCAATAACGGAATATGTACCGATGTGGTAACACTTCATTTAACGATCGGCCAGCCGGCAACGAGTGAGTTCAGTGCCAGTGCCTGTGACAGCTATACACTGCCATGGGGAACCGTAGTGACGACAAGCGGTGATTACACCAACATTTACCAGACAACGCTGGGATGTGATTCTACAGTAACGGCTCATATCACGATAGGCACAGGAGGACATACCGATACGACGGCAACCGCCTGCGGATCGTTCACCTGGGATCGTAACGGACAAACCTATAGCACAAGCGGGGACTATGACTTTACGATCGATAACGGAATATGTACCGATGTGGTAACACTTCATTTAGCGATCGGCCAGCCGGCAACGAGTGAGTTCAGTGCCAGCGCCTGTGACAGCTATACACTGCCATGGGGAACCGTAGTGACGACAAGCGGTGATTACACCAACATTTACCAGACAACGCTGGGATGTGATTCTACAGTAACGGCTCATATCACGATAGGCACAGGAGGACATACCGACACGACGGCAACCGCCTGCGGATCGTTCACCTGGGATCGTAACGGACAAACCTATAGCACAAGCGGGGACTATGACTTTACGATAATAACGGAGTATGTACCGATGTGGTAACACTTCATTTAACGATCGGTCAGCCGGCAACGAGTGAGTTCAGCGCCAGCGCCTGTGACAGTTATACACTGCCATGGGGAACCGTAGTGACGACAAGCGGTGATTACACCAACACTTACCAGACAACGCTGGGATGTGATTCTACAGTAACGGCTCATATCACGATAGGCACAGGAGGACATACCGACACGACGGCAACCGCCTGCGGATCGTTCACCTGGGATCGTAACGGACAAACCTATAGCACAAGCGGGGACTATGACTTTACGATCAATAACGGAATATGTACCGATGTGGTAACACTTCATTTAACGATCGGCCAGCCGGCAACGAGTGAGTTCAGTGCCAGCGCCTGCGACAGCTATACACTGCCATGGGGAACCGTAGTGACGACAAGCGGTGATTACACCAACATTTACCAGACAACGCTGGGATGTGATTCTACAGTAACGGCTCATATCACGATAGGCACAGGAGCACCTAATCTGGTTGTAACCGATCCGGCTGAAGTGTGTGCACCGGCTACAGTAGATCTTACTAATCCGGCCATTACTGCGGGCAGTGACCCGGGATTGAGTTATACATATTGGATAGACGCAGCCAACACAGATCCTATTCCGGATCCAAGGGCTGTCAGTGAAAGTGGTATTTATTACATCACAGCCACATCTCAGGGGGGATGCTCGTCTACTAAATCAGTGCAGGTGAATGTCAACGTGAATAAAGCAGTTCCGGGTATGCGTTATCCAACTGTAACGGCTACCTCAAATACGCCTGTACAACTGAGTGCCCGTGACCTTGGTGTTAATTATACTTATGTATGGCAACCACCTGTGGGACTAAATTTCAGTGATATACAAAAACCCACATTCAATTATAATCAACAGACAGAATATACTGTAACAATAACGCCACCAGATAGTCAGTGTCCAACGACAGATACACTGCTTGTGGTAATTGCTGACAATGGTCCCAATAACCTGCAATCAAGCCTGGTTGTGCCTAATGCATGGTCACCGAACGGAGACGGGCATAATGATAAATTGTATCCTTTAACCATCAATATGAAAGAACTCAAATATTTCAGAGTTTACAACCGATGGGGGCAGCTAATGTTTGAAACGAGTACGCTAGGCCAGGGCTGGGATGGCACCTTCAATGGTGTACCCCAGGTAATGGATGTATATACATGGATAGTAGATGCAACCGGTCTGGACGGGGTACATTATCAACTTGCGGGTAATTCAATTTTAATGAGGTAATTAAATTATCAGGTTATGAAACGAGCAACTTTACTTATTTGTTTACTGAGCGCAATAATATCTTTGCATGCGCAGGATCCAAATTTTTCGCAATTTTTTTCTTCGCCTTTAAATGTAAACCCGGCACTGACCGCAAGAATAAATTCTGACTGGCGGGTGATATCTAATTTTCGTGATCAATGGATCGGACCAGCCAGCCCGTATGCTACAGGAACCATATCTTATGATACAAAAGCTTTGCAAAATAAAATACCGAATGTTCATGAAGAAAAAAACATACTGGGTATTGGTGGAATGCTGATGTATGACTATGCGATGGATGGAATTATGAAGAGTACTTATGCCTCGGCAAATATTTCCTATAATATAGTATTGGCAGACGGGCCGGTAGTACACAGGCTCGGGGCCGGGTTTGGAGCTACCTACGGAAAGAGAACTGTTGATTTCAGCAGGCTGACATGGGAAGAACAGTGGGTTGGTTATTCCGGGTTTGATAAAAATCTACCCAGCGGTGAAGCAGCTTTGACAAATATGAAAGGTTTTTTCTCTGCCAACACAGGACTGGTTTATAGCATGACTTCTGAGAACAGTAATTTTGACCTTGGTGCAGCTATTTTTCATGTAAATACACCCAAACAAACATTTTTGCAAGATCCGAACCAACGCTTAGCGATGAGAAAAGTTGTGCATGCCAATTTTGAAACCTATCTGAATAATTCTGTGGTGCTGAATACAAATGCTATTTACCAATTCCAGGACCAGGCTACCTATTATTCGTTTGGTGCAGGATTGGGGTATTATTTACCGCAGGATCCTGATATAATTCTTAATGCGGGGATGTGGTATTGGTCAAAAAATGCGGTGATCCCTTATGTGGGTTTTGCCTACAAAGATTTCCAGTTAGGATTGTCGTATGATCTGACGATTTCAAAACTGGACCAGGCTTCCATGAAACCAAAAACTTTTGAGTTATCTCTAATATACAGAGGCATCAAAGAGCCTACGTTCGGTATTCCCTGTCCCTGGAAATAAATCATTCCTGCATTTTAGTATAGCTGCAACCCTGCATATATTATCATTTAAAGGTTTTGAACGATATTTGCAGTCCAATTTATTTCTCCAATTCTATTTTGATGAAAGATTTTTCTTATATCACCAATGCGTCCCCTGCATTTATTGAAAATATGTACCAGGATTATGTGAAAGATCCAAAAAATGTGGACCCTGAGTACAGAAAATTTTTTGAAGGTTTTGATTTTGCAATCAGCACTATACATCCTACAAATGGAAACGGAACTGCAGTAGCTGAAAAAAAAGAAATTACTTCTGCGCCCGTTTCAACTGAACAGGTTGACTGGATGAAAGAAATACAGGTCTATCGCATGATATTGGGTTATCGTAATAAAGGACACCTGATCGCTACAACAAATCCAATAAGAGAAAGAAAGGACAGAGGGGCTAATCTTGATCTGTCTTTTTTTGGATTCACGGATAATGACCTGGATAAAAATTTTCATGCAGGAAGTCTTATCGGTTTGGGAACAACCAGTCTCCGCAATATTCTTAACTATCTAAAAAAATGTTATGCATCCAATGTAGGGATTGAATTCAAGTACATCAGCGATCAGAAGAAAGTTGATTTTCTTACCAATGAAATTGAAAAGAAATTTTTCGATCCCTTACCTCTTGAAAAAAGAAAACGCATCCTTGACAAACTGAATGAAGGAGTGATATTTGAAAAATTCCTTCATACAAAATACGTTGGGCAAAAAAGATTTTCCCTGGAAGGTGGCGAAACAACGATACCGGCCCTGGATGCCATCATTAATCTTGCTGCAGATAATGATGTACACGAAGTAATCATGGGAATGGCACACAGGGGAAGGTTGAATGTGCTTGCAAATATTTTAGGAAAAACATACGGGCAAATTTTTAATGAATTTGAAGGCAATGCCATTCCTGATCAAACGATGGGAAGCGGTGATGTAAAATATCATTTGGGATTCAGCAGTGAAATCGAAACAACTGGCAACAAAAAGGTTTATTTAAAGCTTGCTCCCAATCCTTCACACCTTGAAGCAGTAGATCCACTGGTGATCGGGTTTTCGAGAGCCAAGGCGGATGTGATGTATAAATCCGATTTTGATAGAATTCTTCCGATACTTATTCATGGAGATGCATCGTTAGCAGGGCAGGGAATTGTATATGAAGTGATACAAATGAGTAAACTGGATGGATATTACACCGGGGGAACGATTCATTTTGTCATCAATAATCAAATTGGGTTTACTACAGATTTTGATGATGCAAGAAGTTCAGATTATTGTACTTCACTGGCGTCTGCGATACAGGCACCCGTGATGCATGTAAATGGAGACGATCCGGAAGCGGTGGTGAAATGCGCCGAGATAGCTACACGTTACCGGCAGGAATTCAATTCTGATATTTTTATTGATATGGTTTGTTATCGTCGTCACGGACATAATGAAGGTGATGATCCAAAATTTACACAGCCACATCTGTATGACGTAATCGGTAAACATCCTAATCCGCGTGAAGTATATGTGAAACATTTGCTTGAAAATGGCGAAGCCGATGCACAGGAACTTGCCAAAGAAATGGAGAAAAAATTCTGGACTGATCTGCAGGAGCGTTTGGATGAAGTAAAGCAACATCCTCTTCCATACACTTATCAAAAGCCGGAACAATGGTGGAGAAGTTTGCGAAAAGCAACTGTTGAAGACTTTGATCAGTCGCCTGTCACAGCGATTAGCGAAGAAAGTTTCAAAAATATTTTTACTGCTATCATGAAATGGCCTGAAGATTTTAAACCGCTGAGAAAAGTGGAGAAAATTTTGCAGGATAAAATAAAATTATTTGAAACAGAAACAAAGATCGATTGGGCCACGGCAGAGCTGATGGCTTATGGAAGTTTATTAGCTGATGGAAAAGATGTAAGAATGAGCGGGCAGGATGTAAAGCGTGGTACATTCTCTCACCGTCATGCGGTACTGCGTGATGAGAATACAGATAAATCGTTTAATCGTTTAAGCCGGATTCCGCACGCAACAGGCGAATTCAGAATTTATAATTCTTTACTGAGCGAATACGGTGTGCTTGGATTTGAATACGGATATGCTCTTGCCAACCCCAATGCATTAGTATTATGGGAGGCACAGTTTGGTGATTTTTGTAACGGAGCACAAACCGTGATCGACCAGTTCATTGTAGGGGCGGAACAAAAATGGAATCGCATGAACGGGCTGGTAATGTTGCTGCCCCACGGTTATGAAGGCCAGGGACCCGAACACAGCAGCGGAAGGATCGAAAGGTTTCTGCAGATGTGCGCTGAATTAAATATGGTGATAACAAATGTGACGATGGCGGCTAATTTCTTTCATGTGTTAAGAAGACAATTGAACTGGCCGTTTCGCAAACCACTGATCAATTTTTCTCCAAAAGCAAATTTGCGGCACCCCGGGAGCTATTCAAAAATGGAAGAATTTTTACGTGAAGGATTTAAAGAAGTAATTGATGATTCTTTGGCAGAGGATGCTTTGCAGATAAGAAAAGTTTTATTCTGCAGTGGTAAAATTTATTTTGATCTTGCAGAAAGGAAGCAAAAGGAAAATAAAAAAGATATTGCGATAGTAAGACTTGAGCAGATATACCCATTACCGCTTAAACAACTGGAAACTTTATATAAAAAATACAGCAGGGCTACATGGTTCTGGGTGCAGGAAGAACCGTTGAATATGGGAGCAGCCAGTTTTTTGCAGATGAACCTGAAGAGTTTGAATTACGGAGTCATCAGCAGGCAGCCGAGTGCATCCACTGCATCAGGATATAATAAAGTACATCAGCAGGAACAGAATGAAATTATTGAAACAGCCTTTACGATTTAGATAATAGCTTAGTTTAAAGAGATAAATGAGAATAGTGTATAGATAAAAGTGGTAGGATAAGAAGACTGATCAAAAAGATGGCAAGAAACCAGAAACTAAAAACAAGAAACATTCTATGATTGAAATAAAAGTTCCAACGGTAGGAGAGTCGATCAACGAAGTAACGCTGGTAAAATGGCTGAAGAATGACGGCGACTATGTTGAAAGAGATGAAGTGATAGCTGAACTGGAAAGTGAAAAAGCAACTTTCGAAGTAAATGCTGAGCAGGCAGGCATTTTAAAAACAGTGGGCCATGAAGGTGATACTTTAAATATCGGTGAAGTGCTTGCGACGATTGATGAAAATGCATCAAAGCCCGGGAAGCCGGGAGTCAGAAGTACGAAAGGAGAAGAAAAAGAAAATGGAACGATGAATAAAGAACAAAGTGCGGGGAATAAGGAACAAGAAGAGATAACTGAACCGCACATTGAAGTTAAAAAACCTGTTGTTCAAAGACCGGCAGCAAGGAGCCAGCAACCAGCGACAGAAGTTAAAGCTACACCAGTTGCTTCAGCTATGATCACTGATAAAAGAATAAATCCTTCAACAATTAATCCATCAGGCATTGGCGGTAAAATATTAAAAGAGGATGTGATGGAAGCCTTAACGCATCCCGGAAGAAAACCAGGCATGGAATTGTTTAGCCGTGATGAGAAGACTGCGAAGATGAGTAACCTTCGCAAAACGGTTAGTCGCCGTTTGGTGGAAGCAAAGAATACGACGGCCATGCTCACTACTTTTAATGAAGTGAACATGCAACCGGTTATGGACATACGTGCAAAGTATAAGGACAAATTCAAAGAGCTGCACGGAGTGAATCTTGGCTTTATGAGTTTTTTTACAAAAACAGTGTGCTATGCATTACAGGAATGGCCCGCCGTGAATTCTTATATTGATGGTGATTCGATCATCTCTCATAATTTTTGTGATATTTCTATTGCTGTATCCGCTCCCAGGGGATTAGTGGTACCGGTTATCCGGAATGCAGAAAGTTTGAGTATGGCAGAAATAGAAATGAAGGTTGTTGAATTAGCCACTAAAGCCAGGGAAAATAAGCTTTCTCTTGAAGAAATGCAGGGAGGAACTTTTACAATCACTAACGGCGGGGTGTTTGGCTCATTAATGAGTACACCTATTATCAATATTCCCCAATCTGCTATTTTAGGAATGCATAAAATAGAAGAAAGACCCGTTGTGGTTGACAAGCAAATTGTAATAAGGCCGATGATGTATGTGGCATTGAGTTATGATCACCGCATTATTGATGGCAGGGAAAGCGTGAGCTTTCTTGTAAGAGTAAAAGAATTGCTCGAAAATCCCGATCAATTATTATTTGGGAAAGACCCGGTAAAAACCTTGCTGGAGCTGTAATATTTTTTTAATTTGCCAGTAAAAATTTAACCTAACTTATGAGAATTTTAATACCCCTGTTCACCCTCTCTACTTTGCTTTTATTTTCATGCCAGAAAGAAGTTGATTTTGCCAACAGCAACAATAATGGGAATGGTGGCAATGGAGGAAACGGTGGAAACTCAGGTACCCTGTTGACCAAACTGGTATCCGTTTCAGGAACAGATTCATCCAGTTTAATATTCGGATATAACTCTTCAAAAAAACTTATTACTCTGGATATTCTTGCTGTAAGCGGCGGAACAAATTCTTTAACACAAGAAAGAGCAGAGAGAAATTCCCAGGGCATTATTCAAAAACTTATTCTCAAGGATGATCAGTATCAACAAGTGGGTTTGGATAGCGTTGAAACAATTATTGGGTACAGTTCCGGAAAGTATACTTATAAGTTAACCAGCATTGATCTTGGTGTATTGGTTTATAAAGACAGCGTAGCATTAATTTCTGATGGAAGCGGCAAGATCATTACAGAAAGAACATTCGATGATATAGGAGCGGGCAGTTATGATGAAACATCCAAGACTGAATATACATACAGCGGCAATAATATTGCCACCATAAAATATTACAGTTACGATTCGGGCACTTCATCTTATACGCTGGAGGAAACTTTTACTTATGATGAATATGATAATAAAATTTCTCCTATGAGCATCAGTAATGAGGCTTTCGTATTTGACTCCCCGGAATTGTACTCTGCCAATAATCCCACCAAAAGTTCTGTAAGTGCATCAGGAATTTCTGAAAATTATTCCACAACCTATACTTATAACTCTGCAAACAGACCCTTAACTGCCTCATCGACTATTCAGCCGGGAAATATGACGGCTACGGGAACATATTACTATCAATAATCTTTTCAGAATAGCTATTGTAAATATTACTGCTGCTAAATTTGTAAATGCGTTTTTATTCTTATTTGAATACTGCAGTACAGATCGTCGGTCAATATAATGGAGAAGAGCCCTTCGCTTCTTTTGTAAAAAAATATTTTGCTCAAAGTAAAAAACACGGATCAACGGACAGAAAGGGAATCAACCACCTATGTTATTGTTACTTCAGGTTAGGGAGATCATTACCTGAATTGAATACAGAAAAACGAATATTGGCAGGTTTATTTTTATGTTCTGGCAAACCGAACGAAATGCTTGAACAATTAAAACCGGAATGGAATAAAAAAATTGCTTTACCCATCGACAAAAAATTATTAATTATTAATTCTTCATTATTAATTACCGATGTTTTCCCCTGGAAAGACGAATTAAGCGAAGAAATTGATCATGAGAAATTCTGTGAATCGTTTTTTATACAGCCAAACCTTTTTTTGCGGATAAGACCGGGCTATGAAAATGTATTGAAGAAGAAATTACGGGATGCCGGCTTTGATTTGAAAGAAATCAATTTTTCATGTCTGTCATTACCAAACAATTCAAAAATTGATAAGGCTATTGAATTAGATAAAGAAGCAGTTGTCCAGGATTATAGTTCACAACAAACAGCGGAGTTTTTAAAGTTGGCAACTGCCAACTGTCAAATGCCAATTTTGGCCTGGGATTGTTGTGCAGGCAGCGGCGGAAAATCTTTGTTACTTCATGACATTCATCCTAAGATTGAGCTTACTGTTTCTGATGCAAGAAAATCTATTCTTATTAATTTAAAGAAGCGATTTGTAAAAGCTGGTATAAAAAATTTCACTTCATTTACAGCGGATCTTTCTAAAAATCTTCAATCTTCGATCTTTAATAATCAGTTTTCAATTATTATCTGCGATGTTCCGTGCACTGGAAGTGGTACATGGAGCAGAACTCCCGAGCAACTTTGTTTTTTTGATGAGAAAAAAATTGAACAGTATGCTACTCTTCAGAAGAAAATTGTTACCAGTGCAGTTTCTCACTTAAAAGGAAATGGATTCTTGGTTTATATAACCTGTTCGGTTTTTAAGAAAGAAAATGAAGAAGTGGTTAGGTATATAAAGGATACTTATAAATTAAGATTGTTAAAACAGGATTTGCTTGCAGGTTATGATCGAAAAGCAGATACGATGTTTGCGGCTCTATTCAGGAAATAATTATAGTTTGATGAATGCTTTCGAAGCAAGGAAATGATCGCCGTTGTATACTGTTACCGTGTATTTGCCTTTTGAAAGACGATATACCGGTAAGTCAAAACTTTGTACACCACTTCCCTTTGAACGAACAAATTGCAGAACAGAACTTCCTTTCACGTCAATAATGCGGATGACCAGGTTAGAAATCGGGTCGTTTGTTTCTATTCTTAATGTAAACTGATCATGTGCCGGGTTAGGAATAATAGTAATTGTTTTAGTGTTTGGGTCTACAGGATTTATGCCCGTGGTAACACATGAGTTTCCCAGTGCAAGGTTTACTGTATCAATATACACCGCAGTGAATGTTGCGGCGGATGAATCTATTATTTGCCGAATGCGATAACTTACTGTTCCTGCCTGGACATTAATCAATGTATCAGTTGCCTGGTAAGAATTATTTGAAAGATTGTCAATATCGGGCCGCGTTGAAACATCGGCAATTTTTGTATAACTGGTTTCTCCAAAAACTTTTCTTTCTATTTCATATTTCATGGCGGAAATATCTTTGCTTGTCCAGTTGAGAGTGGTTTTACAATTTGTGACGGAGCCGTTCGCAGAAGAAAAGTCTGTCAACAAATTTTCAAATGCTTTTTTCATATCGGGGATACCATAACCAATTCTGTCATCCGGTGTGTTTGAAATACTTCCTGCCTGCGAGATGGCATTCCTGATCTTCATATTATTAAATTCAGGAAAACCCTGCCAGAGGCAGGTTCCAAGACCAGCCATGTTAGGACACGCAAAAGAAGTTCCGTTGCTAAAAGCTAAACCACCACCGGCAGTTTGAATTAGCGCAGATACGCCAATAGACGCGACATCAGGCTTTATTCGTCCGTCGGATGAAGGACCGTAGCTTGAGAAACTTCCTACCACTCCGTTTGTGTTTACAGCTCCTACAGCAATTACACTATCACCATCCGCAGGTGTCATAAGATAATGCCATGAATCATTTCCACTGTTACCATTTGCAATGAACACAAGTATTCCTTTTTTTGCAGCAAGATCAGCAGCAATGGCAGCCATCGTTGTATTGCCATCCATGTCTGCATAAGTATGATTTAAGCTTGTACTGTCAAAGATTGAATACCCCAGAGAAGAAGAAATAATATCAGCGCCGCTGCTGTCTGCTTTTTCAGCGCCACACGCCCAGTTTAATTCTTCAATGGGATATTCGCTGGAGTTATCTTCAGTTTGATATAACCAGAAATTTGCCTGCGGAGCTTTTCCAATAAACTGCCCGGGGATATTTGCTGCAATAACTGAGAAGCATGACATACCATGATTGCCATCGTTGGTCACGTTTTGATCACGGACTACAAAATCCCAGGTATCCAATACCTGGTGGTTTGCATTCACACTGTCAAAAGCATGAAAAGAAGCGGAAGTATAATTATTGAATCCATTGTCAAGCATAGCGATCTGCATGCCTTGCCCCCTTAAACCGATATTATGTAAAAACTCACCATTATGAAGATGAATTTCATTCAATGAACTTATTCCGTAATTATAATAATTATCCAATGCCTGTGTTGTTCTTGAAACTGAATTATCATCCGGAGTAAAATCGTTTTCAAATTTTGGCTTCATTTTTTCAGGAACATTCATCCTAGCAGCAATTCCTGAAGTTGATTGTACAAAAGAAAATCCGTTTATGGTTGAAATGGCATTGCCATCTGTAGTTTGAATGGTAATTGCGTTGAGCCATTTGGAAATATTCAATACAGTTACATTCGGAACATTTTTTATTTGCGTGATGTAGGAAGGATTTATGGGAAGATCAGTGCTGTCAATTGGAATATTATAACGGTTTCTCCTGTCAATAGAACGTTGTGACAAGTATGCAAGTGAATCTGAAAATGTATAGGGTGTTCCGTTTTTGTCTTTAAATTTTATTATGTAACGTGTGAATTGTGCATTAGAATGGCTGGAAAAAAACAGGGATATAAAAAAAGCAATCGAAATGTTTTTCATCAGCCTTTATTTTAAAATACTACAGGGCTCAAATTTAAAAAGAAATGAAAGAGATAAGCTTCGACATTGTCATTGAACAGACCCGAAAATTTAATTTTCGTTTAACGTGATGCTGATCAATTATGATCTACCATCCACATTTTTATTCCAAAGCCAATTCTATAAGGGTCATAAGTTATATTGGGAGGATTGCCCGAGGGATTTGGCTGTTGCTCCCACATAGTAAGTTCGCGGTAAACAAGCCCTACATTTTGTGAATACATTTCCCGGGAAACACTTACAGAACCGTAATCAGATGGGTCAGTAACCGGGTCTACATCATCATTCTCTGTAATGGTGTATACATTATCATACGTGTTGTCCTGTATTGTTATTGATGATTGAAGTCCTCCATCAAAATAAAAATCCCAATCGGCCATGTTATCATCATTGCTGAAATTATATTCAGAACCGTAAGGGTCCTCTGCCAGGTAAGTATTGCCCTTCCATGTATTTCCATCATGTACGGGGACATGAATTTTGATGACACGCATATTATCTTCAATTAATTCCACTCTGTCATCCAGCATAGTAATAAAATAAGAACCATTTGGCTGCCAGGGCAAAGTTCCTGTAGTGTCGGAGATATAGGTAAAAATGCGAAAGCTGGGTCTGCCCAAATTATCAGTAACCAGAGTATCTACTACATGCTTTACAAGGTAACTATGTATTTCAGTGGTACGGCCAAAATTTGTGAAGACGGTGGAATCAAGGCGATAAGTAATATACCTTCCTTTTTCAAGCGGCATAATCAGTTCAGTCAAACGCTGTCTTTGGTAATCAGTATCATCAAAGTTTTCCACTTTTTTTTTGCAGGAAAAAATGAAAATGGTTATAAAAATTAAGAAACTGTATCTGAGAAGCAGAGGTATTCTCATAAGATGGGGTAGAAGTTTTTACGGTACAAATTTGAAGTTTAAAACTACAAACAAAAAGCGGGGAGTCATAGTTCCCCGCTTAAAAACGTATTGCTGAACGCTTTATTGTCTTTTTTTAAGGGTTTGAAGGCTGGATAATCCCGCCCCCCATCACATCATCGCCTTCATAAAATACAGCGCTTTGGCCGGGAGCAATGCCTTTGGCATTTTCATAAAATTGAACACGCATACTGCCATTTTCAGGATAAATATTTGACGGAGTTCCTTTGTCCTTGTACCTGATCTTAGTTACTGCTTCCATGCCCGGTGTGATGCTCTCATATTTTATCAAATTAATTTTTCCAACCATCATTTCATTTCGATCAAGATCTTCTTCATCTCCCAGCATCACTGTATTTGTGCCCGGGTCAATTTTTGTAACGAACACAGGTTTGCCAAAAGCGATATCCAATCCTTTGCGCTGGCCAATTGTATAGAAAGGATAACCTTTATGCTGTCCTAAAATGTTCCCGCTCTTATCAATAAAATTTCCACCACTTACTTTTTCTTCAAGGCCTTCAACTCTTCTCTTTAGAAATCCGCGATAGTCATTATCCGGAACAAAACAAATTTCATAGCTCTCGCTTTTCTTTGCCAGTTCAGGATAACCGTAATCAAAAGCCATTTGACGAATTTCTGTTTTGCGATAACTTCCCAGCGGTAATAAAGTCCGGCTTAAAAGATCCTGTTGCAGCCCCCACAATACATAACTCTGATCTTTCGTTTCATCCACCGCTTTACTTATCACAAATCTTCCGCTATCATATTGACGAATTTTTGCATAATGGCCCGTGGCAATGAAATCACATCCTAAGGCATCTGCCCGTTTTAGTAAAGCTCTCCACTTAATATGAGTATTGCAAAGCACACATGGATTGGGAGTTCGACCCGCTAAATATTCTTCTACAAAATTGTCAATTACAAAATCACCGAACTCTTCGCGGATATCCAAAATGAAATGAGAAAAGCCATGCTGCACGGCTGCCATGCGGGCATCATTGAAACTATCGAGGTTGCAACAGCCGGTTTCTTTTTTGCTTCCGCCGCTGCTCGAGTAATCCCATGTTTTCATAGTAATCCCTACAACTTCATAACCTTCGTCATGAAGCATAAGAGCTGTAACAGTACTATCGATACCGCCACTCATTGCCACCAACACTTTTCCTTTTTGACTCATAAAAAAATGCAACCCGCCTTCGTCAATAATTTCGGCGGGCGGGGCTGCAAATATACGATGATTATGAGTTTCGTTGAAATGATGATAAAAGGAAAAGCCTTCTTGAAGAAGAAGGCCGGTCGATGTTCGAACTTGTGAACATCACTACTAACGATTAGTGTAGTTATTTTATAATCGGGATTATAGTAAGTATGCTTTTAAAAAGCTGTTATGATTTCTTGATCTTTTCCAGCTCATTTATTTCATTATCGGCAACTTTTATATTTATCCAGTTTGTTTCTCCTTCCAGATGGATCACGTAGAATATAGTATTATGAGGAACTTCAATTTCTTCAACGGTTCTAATAGTATAGTCAAGATAACTGCTGACAACAAGACGTCTTACTTCTACAGGTAATTGTTTTTCATCATAGTACCTGATTGTGTGAAGCCAGTTACCGTTTTTGTCATAGTCAAGCCGGCAGCGGATATTATTTAAAATAAAGTTTACCCGATATCCATCAGGCATCTCGTACCATTTTTCATCAGTAATATTTTTAAATGTTTTTTTAAAATTTCTTACCGCCTTACTCATGGCAGCAGGAGCCATGTTCTCATTTACTGAAACGGCTGGAGAAACTTCGGGGTTTTCAAAGGCCACACTGTTCTTTATGCTTTGGGGGAAGGCACCGTTTCCAATTGCCAGGAGTAGAAGCGCTGATAAAATCTTTTTCATTGTGTTGGTATTTAAAAAGTGAGTAATAAAATTTCTATACCAAACATATTTCAGCAAACAATTAAAAGCCAGCTACAATGTACAGTCTGGGGGAAATGGTTGACAGTTGAATGATTTCAGCAAACAATTGTTTACTACTCTGCGGAATTATACTTGCCCGGTTGTAATTTTTGAAGCAATATTTCTTTGCGGCTGCGGGAAACGTCTACAGAGGAATTATCGCTCATGATCAAATAGCCGCCTTCACCTCTTACGTATTTATTAATTTCATTCAAGTTAACAATATAGGAATGGTGCACCCGGAGAAATGAATATTCGTCGAGCATTTCTTCTATGTCTTTCAGCATTTTTGAAACAATGATTTTTTTGTTACCCTTGAGTAAAACTGTAGTGTAATTACGGTCGGATCCGCAACTGATGATTGAATCAACTGGAATCATTTGCAGTCCTTCCATGGTAGGAAGCGCAATTTTATTAATGGCAGATGGCTGGTGGTTTAATCTTTGCAATAAGATTTCCAGTTGTTGTGTCAGTGGATGTGGTGATTGCTTATTGACTTTCTGCGTGGCTTTTTTTAATTCTTCATGATCAATTGGCTTCAATAAATAATCAAGGGCACTGAACTTAAAAGCTTTAATGGCGTACTGGTCATAACCGGTGGTAAAAATAACTGCAAATGAAATTTCTGAAAATTTCTCGAGTATTTCAAAACCATTCATGCGGGGCATTTCAATATCGAGAAACACAAGATCGGGCTTTAATTTTTTGATCGCCTCAGCGCCGCTTTCGCCATTATCACATTGCTCTATTATCTGCACATCGGGACAATATTCTTTTAATAATATGCCTAATGTTTTACGACAGTGCATTTCATCGTCTATAATAATGGCTTTAATCATAAGAAGCCGGTATTTTGATTAACACTTCCGTGCCACCCGGGTTACCATCGGCAAGTACGAGATCGGTTATTGTGATAGAAGTTTTATTTCGCTGCAGCTGTAGCATAACAATCCGGTCTGCGGTAATGCGCATTCCCATTGATTTTTGCATTGATGCAGATTTACTTCTTAATTCTGTGGCTTTTTTTCTCCCGATACCATCATCAGTTATTTTATAGAACAATATTTCCTCCTCTAGGTATATCACAATCTCCAAACGCCCATTTTCTTTTTTTTGCATCAACCCATGCCAGATTGCATTCTCCGCGTAAGGCTGGATGATGAGTGGCGGGACTTTCAGCATAGTTGTATCAATATTGCCTTCAACGGCAATTTTGTATTCGAATTTGTCTGCGAACCTTAGCGATTCCAATTCAAGATATAATTGAAGTGCTTCTAATTCTTTTTCTAATGGAATGAATGTCTCCTGTGAATTTTGAAGGATCAATCGTACCAGCTTTGAAAACTTAGAAAGATATTCAGACGCCTGCAGTCTATTGTTTTCAAGGATAAACATGTTGATGGAGTTCAGAGAATTAAAAATAAAATGGGGGTTCATTTGGGATCTCAGGGCCTGCATTTCCAGTTCCGAAGCCTGGCGCTCCCACTCTGCTCTGGTCTTTTCGCTTTCAAGTTTTTGAACTCCCAGTTCATGTTCAAGTCGTTGCTTTTCGATTTTCCTTTTCAGTACAATAGTTCGAAAGCTTATTAATCCAATCAACAAAAGCAAGACCATTCCGGCAAGCAGAATCCTCTTCATAATTGTTTCTTTCTCAAGCTTGACTTGCTGAATTTCTTTTTCTTTTTTTACAAGGGCAATTTTCTCCTCATAGTTATAGGCGGCCAACTTTGCCTTTGTCTGATCATTGACAACGGAATCATTTATCTGTGTCAACTTGAGGAAATAATAGTTTGCACTGTCAATCTTTTGCGAGCGATCATAGATCATATAAATAATATGGTAGCCATCCCTTGTGAATTGCCTCGCCTTATTGGCCAATGCAGCTGCGAGGCCTTCCCTGGCAAAGCGTAATGCCGCCGAGTCATTGCCGAGTTCGACATAGGTTTTTGCTACATCAAGTAACGTACGCATTACCTGATTGTTATCATTAAATTTTCTGTGAAATTCAAGGCCACTTAAGAAATTTGCCAGCGCGGGTTTAAATTTTTTTTGGAGATAATAACATTCACCGGTGCTGACAAGGTAAATGCGATCAAAGATTTTTTCTGTGGGCTTGAATTGATGATAGTAGTGCCACGCCGAGTCAAATTGACCCAGTTGGCTAAATATTTCCGCAAATTCCATTTTTACCCAGATTTCCCATCCCGAACTATGAAGGTCTTCCTTTACCGGTTGCGTCATTAGGGAAAAGCCGCGACGAAAATGATCAAGGGCAGCGGCGTAGTCTTTGATCTGAAGATACAATTCGCCAAATATGAACAGAGACTCAGACACGACAGGTAGCTTATTATCGATGGCGATCTCATATGCTTTCCTGTTATAATAAAAACACTTCTCATAATTTCCTGATTCTTTATATACGATTGACTTCATGTTTAACGCACCCCAAGTGTTGGCCGGGTCCCCCAAGTCCTTGTATAGTTTATATATTTCTTCAGCATATCGGAGGGCATCGTCATATTTGCTTTGCGCAAACGAGGATATCCACATTATTCCATATAAGTTATCGAGCCCTTTGATATCCGGGTTTTTTTTATACCAACTCAGTGATTCTTTGCCCAATTGTTCTGCTTCCTTAAAGTCAGCTTCCAAACGCATCGCTATTTCGGCGCGGCGGGACAATGACAACGCTATACCATGCGCATAATTAATTTCAATTGCTTTCTTCAATGCGGTGGTTGCACAATATTCTGCAGAATCTTTGTTCATGACCTGAATATAAGCGTAGCTCAAGTCGTCCAAACACTCAATCATTGTAACCCCGCTTGTACCGGGGAGGATATTCTTCAGACTGTCAATCCTGTTCGTTTGAGCAATGCAGAAAGAATAAATAAAAAGCTGGCTGCCTATCAATGACAATATACTTGCCGTAAGTTTCATTGAGCCAGTGAAGTTTTGGGTTTAACTGGAGAAGTTACAAAAAAAATTGATAGCATGTTACCAATCTAGCGATTGCTTTTTTTGTGATTTAGTCTAATTGTACGGTTGGAGAGTTTTTAATGATAGTTTGCTGCAATTTCAGGATAACCTGTACATTTTTCCGGGTAACCCATTCACAACATTTTGCAGTTCTAAATTTAAAATAGCTGCAGCAATAGCGCTGCTGGTTAAGCCGCTTTTAAATTGATTTCATCAATATTTATGGTTTCTCTCTCGCTTCCTCCACTTCCTGAATAGCCCGGTTTTCATAATAATGCCCACTACTTCATAATCTTCATTATGAAGCTAAGAGCGGTGAGAGACTATCTACACCGCCACCAAAACTTTTCTTTCGTGTTCATAGTCTTTCAAAAATTGAGAACAGCAAATGTGCAACGATCGTTCGACAAGGTGGCTTGCAAAAACTGAGAATCAGAAATATTTCAATAATGTTTCTTTACGGCTACGGGATACATTAACGGTAGAACCATCACTCATGATAAGATATCCACCCTCGCCGCGTACATATTTCATTACTTCGTTCAGGTTTACGAGATAAGAATGATGCACGCGCAGGAAAGAAGGAAAATCATGCAGCAGTTCTTCCATTTCTTTTAAGGTGCGGCAGGCAACAATCTTTTTATCGTTTTTCAGGTAAAGGTGCGTATAGTTGTCATCAGCTTCGCAACGTATTACCTGCTCTGCCGGAATTAATTCAAAGCCTTCTGATGTGGGAATGGCAATTTTATTAAAACCTGCTTCTTTATGATTCATTTGGTTCATCAGCATTTGAAATTGCTCTGGAACGGGCAGGTATTTTTGAGCTTTCACTTTTTGAACGGCGGCTATCAGTTCTTTGGGAACTATTGGCTTCAATAAATAATCCAGGGCGCTGAACCGGATTGCTTTAATGGCATACTGATCATAGCTGGTTGTAAAAATGAGAGCGAACGGGATATCTGTAAACTGTTCTAATAATTCAAACCCATTCATAACGGGCATCTCTATATCAAGAAAAACCAGGGCTGGGTTGTGTTTGCTGATAGCCAACAGTCCCTGTTTTGCAGACATACATTGTTCCATCACCTGTACTTCCGGACAATAATCGCTAAGTAAAATGTTTAGCGTGTCAAGGCAGTGAACTTCATCGTCAATTAAAATGGCTTTAATCATACTTTACAGGTATTTTAATAATTACTTCTGTTCCTGCCCCGGTTCCATCAGGGTTCGTTAAATCAATAAAAGTAACGGGGGGAGCCTTTTCATCCGAATTATACAAACTACTTATTCTATCAGCGGTTATCTTCAGTCCCATAGACTTATGACGCGTCGCCGACTTTCCCGCACCGGCTGCAGCGATCTTTCGCCCGACACCATCATCCGCAATTTTAAAAAATAAATAGTCATTTTCCTGGGTTATTTCTATATCCAGCTGCCCCTTTTCCTCCTTATGCATCAATCCATGCCAGATGGCATTTTCAACGTAAGGCTGAATGATAAGTGGTGGCACTTTCAGCACATCAACATCAAGATCTTTTGGAATGGTAATCTTGTAGGCAAAATGATAATTAAACCGCAGCGCTTCCAGTTCAAGATATAAGTTCAGTGACTCCAACTCACTTTCAAGACTAATGAACGGCGCCTGCGAGTTCTGCAAAATCATCCGAACCAGTTTTGAAAATTTAGCCAGGTATTCTGATGCCTGCGCCTTGTTGTTCTGTAAAATGAACCGGTTGATAGAATTGAGAGAATTAAAAATGAAATGAGGATTCATTTGTGCACGCAGCACTTGCATTTCGAGTTCTGTTTTCTGCTGTTGCAGGAAGGCTAATTTCTTTTCTCTTTCAGAAAGTTCCAGTTGCCGGTTAAATTTTTCATGCAATCGCCAGCGAACTACACCATATAAAAGTGATAGCACAATAATACTTGCTGCTATCCTGAACCACCACGTATTCCACCACGCGGGGTTGATGATAATAGCAATGCTCTTCTCCGACCAATTTCCGTTGCTGTTCACCGCCTTCACCCTAAAAATATAATTACCGGGTTCAACATTATAATAGTAGGCCTTTTTTACGCCGTTACTTTTTCTCCAGGCATCGTCATAATTTTCCAGTTTATACAAAATATTTTTTTCCGATTCGACCGTAACAAAATCTATGTTACCAAATTCGATAGCGAAATTATCCTGGTTATGACTGAGGGTTATTTTTTCAGTTTGAGAGAGAGGTTCCGGAAGGATTTTATTAGTTCCCGGTATCAATTGTTTGTTGCTGATAAAAAATTTACTGATGTAGGGTTGTGCGGATATCCCGGTGTTCTGTTCTATCCGATTTGGGAAAAAGTGATAATAGCCCGCTGTGTCGCCAAAAAATATTTCGCCGTTAGAAGAAGTAAATCCATTGCCAATGGTAACTTCCGGGTTTACACCCCAACTTTTTCCAAATAATACAGCATTTTTAGTTTCGGGGTTTAACCGCATAAAGCCGATATCTGTATTTAGCCATAACAAATGCGCTGAATCCTCCGTCATTCCCCGAACGAGCATGCTGCTATTTATGAGACCAGTGGAATCATTAAACAAAGAAAAAATACCTGATTGCTTATTGTACACATACAAGCCGGATCTGTACGTGCCTACCCACACGTTGCTGCGACTATTTTCAAAAATGAAAAAGATGGAAGATGCATTTATGTCCAAAACACTATTGAATTTCCCGGTGTTCTGATCAAAACGGTTCAATCCTTTTGCCGTTCCAACCCAAATATTTCCTGCCCTGTCTTTTTTAATACAGGTAATTCTATTTGCATTAATACTGCCCGAATCTGCTGAATTGTGTGCATAGTGTTTAAAAAGGCCCGTGCGGATATTCATTGCATCCAGTCCTTGGTATGTACCAATCAAAATGGTTCCGTTTCCGATCAGTTGGGTAACGTATACTGCATCGGAAGCTATGCTATTGTTGTTTTTATCGTCATGCCTGAAGGCGGTAATTGTATTGGTTATCTTATTAAAATAGTAAAGACCATCCAGGGTAGATATCCATAAATTATTGAGTGAATCATTTTCCAGGCTCCAGATAAAATTATGGTAGCTGGCTTTATCAGCATCTGTAAAAAGACTATCCTTATTATTTCGCAGGAGTCCATGGTTGGTACCAAACCATATATTGCCATCAGCATCTTGCGCAAATGCTTGTACCTCTGTCCCGAGATGCGAATAATTTAACCTGTTGGGTAATGTGGATATCCTGTATAATACCTGGCTGTCATTTGAAGGCTCCCAACCGGAAACCCATAATAAATTATCTTTTGTTTTAAACAAATCCCAGAAATCGTTTTTGTTTATTTTATGCGACCCGCTCGCAGATGTTCCAAAATATTCCATCGTCTTTGTAGCGGGGTTATACCTGTTGATGCCACCTGCGTAGGTACCAATCCAGATACAGCCCTGCATATCTTCGTTAATAAAAGTAATATGATCTGCAGCATAAGAGGCATGAATATTTACAGGCGGGCGGCTTAATTTTTGGGGATTTTTCGGGTCATAAAGGCAACGCTGAAAAGTTCCTTTTTCTCTATTCATTATGTGCAGTCCATCACCGGCTGTGCCAATCCAAAAAACACCGCGGCTATCTTCAAATATTGCCCTCACCGTGTTATCGATAAGTGTTGTTGAATCTTTTTCATTATGCCTGTAACGTGTAATTTTCCTGTTGGTTTTATCGAACTTATACAAACCATGCAAAAGTGGCTCCTGAGTACCAAAAGTGCTTCCACAACCAATCCAAATTATGCCGGATCTGTCTTCATATAAAACCCTTATTTGTTCATTACTTAATGCAAATCCATCCTCGGAATTGTTTTTAATATGTGTGAATTTGCCCGTTTGACGATTAAGCGTATCGAGTCCTTTATCGGTGCCCACCCATAGTGTGCTGTTGTGATCTTCTAACAATGCCCCGATCTTATTACTGCACAAACCGGAAGAATCAGCATTGTTATGCTGATAATGTGTAAAGGTTTCCGTTTCAGGGTCTAACCTATCTAATCCGTTTTGATAACTTCCAATCCAGATATTTCCTTTTGATCCCGCATAAAGACATTCTAAATTGTCTGAAATAAGTGAATTCTGGTTACGTGGATTTGATTTGTATGAAATCAAATTACTGCCGTCATATCTTAGAAGACCATTATAATTATCTGCAAGCCATAAGAACCCTTTATTATCCTGGCAAATGCCTACAATATTTGTAAAGGTCCTGTCTACTGATATGGGAATAGATGTTATAGATACAGGTTGGCTTTTGCTGAGAATGGGAAGCAATATAAAAATAAGTCCCGTTAAGATATTTCGTCTTCTCAACTTGTCAATTTTAAACTTGGATTTATTCATGAAGGAGTAAATGCATGATACATCACACCGCTTTTTCTCTTGCCTCTGCGAATTCATTTTACACTGTGTAAGTTACCTTCTTTCTATTTACTGAATATCTTCAATGCTGTAAAGAATAGAAGCGCCTGTAGTGTACAGTCCATATGTTTCATCCATAAAAAAACCAACGAGTCCCTTCCTAAAAATTCTTACAACTCATAAAAACTGCGGGAAAGCACTCGTCGGAGAAGAAGCAAATTAACGGGCAAAGGTGATTTCGCCGTGACTCGTGTGAGACTCGTGGCCTGTTATCAAGTCAACGACCATATTTTCATAAATAAAATATCCTTTTGCACCCGCAAACCTGCCGGTTCCGCCAACAATTGTTGAACCTCCTGTAATGGTTGCGGTAGTAGAACCATCCGTAGGAATGATTACGACAATGTTTCCTTTGGTCCAAAGTTCATCGCCATTATCAAAATAGGTTACATCGTCGGATGTGAGGGCCAAATTACCCTCAGGGGTAATGGAGCAGGTTTTATTAATAGTTTCGCCATGAACATTGGCAACGTGGCCATCTATTGTCATAGTGCCATAGAACATGGCTCCTCCGGCTGCTCCACAGGGAAGTGGTGCAAGCTTCGGAATAGGATCACTTTGCAGGGAATTGGTTAAAGGCTTGGTCACCGGTCCTGATTCTTTCTTACATGCGGCCAGCAATAAAATTGGAATAGCCATGACGAGCATAATTTTTTTCATTTTTGAAGTTTTGATTTTAAGTAATGATGATAGTCTTTTTTAAAATTACTCTTCTGAATAAAGAATAAAAGCGGTACTGAGTGGTTGACGTATTGGGATGGTGGTTTGCAGACAATTGATTCCAGGCGGGAGAATCTAATGATTGCATTCATTCCAGCTTGGCCAGATCGTACGGTTGCAGGTTATATGGGATAACTTTCTCAAATTTTATAACAGTTTGTAGATTTTCCCCGGCAATCCGTTTACCACATTTTGCAGTTCTAAATTTAAGATGGCGGCCGCAATAGCGCTGCTGGTTAAGCCGCTTCGTAAATTGATCTCATCAATGTGAACAGTTTCCTTTTCATTCAGAATATCTATAATTATCTTTTCATCCTTACTCAATTCAATAAATATTTCCTTCTGTGTTTTGGATTTTGTTTTTTGTTTCTTTTCTTCCCATCCCATTATTTCAATCAGTTCCTGTGCATCTGTAAGGAGCATTGCCTTGTTGCTTTTTATAAGATAATTACAGCCTGCGCTTTTACTGTCGGTTACTTTTCCGGGAAAGGCGAATACATCTTTGTTATATCCATTTGCCAGCTCTGCAGTCACCATACTTCCGCCTTTGATGCCTGATTCAATAACTATTGTTGCGTCACTCATTCCCGCTACAATCCTATTACGGGTGGGGAAATTATGTTTATCAGGTTTTGTTTTGCTACGAAATTCTGTAAGCAATCCTCCTCCATGTTTCAACATTTCTTTTGCAAGATTAGAATGTTCGGCCGGATAAATTTGATCAAGCCCATGACCAAGCACTCCAACAGTTGGTAAATTATTTTTAACGGCAGCTTTATGCGCAATTGCATCCACTCCGTATGCCATACCGCTTACTATCAAAACGTTTTGTGACGAAAGCTCTTCTATCAATTTATCAGTTATCTTTTTTGAATATTCAGTATGTGTTCTTGTGCCAACAATAGCGATGATCTTTTTTGCATTCAAATCAGCAGTTCCTTTGTAAAATAGAAGAGTAGGAGAGTCGTAACAATTCAATAATCTCTGCGGGTAATTTTTATCATTGATAAAGAGAGATTGAATCTTAAATTTCTCAAGGAATTTTATTTCTTCTTCGGCGTGTGAAAAATCATTGAAACTTTTAATGCTGTTAGCCCTGATCGTTCCGATTCCTTCAATCTTTTCGAGTGTTGATTGTTTAGTTTTGAAGATTTTTTCGGCTTCACCAAAATGTTGTGAAAGAATTTTTGCTTCCACACAGCCAACCTTTGGAACATCAGTTAAAGCTAATTGATATAATAGGTCAGAGTTCATAGATCCAAATTCAAAGTCAGTAAATCAAATATACTTTGAACTACGGATTATTGACCTATGACTTTCAATTCTGTTCTCCTGTTCTTTGCTTTTCCTTCTTCAGTATTATTATCGGCGATCGGTTTTGTTTCGCCATAACCTTTTGCCACTAATCGCGATGAAGCAACGCCTTTACTGATAAGGTAATTGACAACAGATTTTGCCCGGTTGTTTGAGAGAGCGAGATTATCTGCCGGTGATCCTACATTATCTGTATGCCCGCTGATCTCAATTTTCAGTGTTGGATTATCATTTAATAATTCTACCAGTTTATCTAATTCAATAAAGCTGATCGGTTTTAATTCAAAAGAATTTGTTTCAAACTGGATATTTTTAAAGGCAAGTGAAGCTCCCATTTCTATAGGCTGCAGACCAATATCTTTTTTGTAAGTGCTATCCGATCTTTCTTTACTTAATTCATACAGGTCAGTGTAAAACAAAAATCCTTTCCTGTTCACGCTAAATGTATAATCTTTCCCCACAGGCAAAGTGATGAAATAATATCCTGTTTCATCGGTCTGAACTTTTGAAACAGTTTCGCCAGTTGCATTATCAGTCAACTCCACTGTGGCCGGAATGCCCTTATTGTCTTTTATATTAAACACAGTGCCTTCTACATACAGCGTTTTGGCGGGTCTGTCACCGGGTGGCAATTCAAAACGATACAGATCCAATCCTCCGCGACTGTCGGCACGGTCACTTGCGTAGTAGGCATCCACACCATTTGCAGTTATAAAAAGGCTTCCATCGTTTGCAATCGTATTAATGGGATAACCCAGGTTTTCGGGAGCGTTCCATTCCGTAACATTTTTTCTTCTCATCATAAACAGATCGCTTCCTCCATAACCAGGTAAACCGTCGGAGGTGAAGTAAAGAGTATTATTATCGGCATGAATAAATGGTGCAAGTTCATCACCTTTCGTGTTCACAAGCGGGCCCATATTTTCTGCACGACTCCATTTTCCATTTGCACCACGGTAACTAACATACAGGTCTTTGCCTCCATAACCACCGGGGCGATTGCTACTAAAATACAGAGTCTTTTTATCAGGACTGAGGCTCGGAGAACTTTCCCAAAATTCAGTATTTATGCCAGGCCCCATGTTAATAGGCTCACTCCAGCCCTGCGGAGTTGAATAAGAAATATAGAGATCAAATCCACCCGCTCCTTTTCCCGGGAAGTTTCCGGCGAAGATCAGCCATTGTCCATCCTGTGAAATGTTTATTGCCCCTTTCGATGGTTCTTCGTTTATAGAACCGCTGATAATTTTTGCTTTCCCGTATTGATGATTTGGAAGCAAAGTGCTTTCTATAAAATCTTCGCGAATACCCTCGCCCCTTCTGGTAAAAACAAATAAGCTATCATTGATCGTAATGGATGGATAATATTCTGAACTTGATGTATTAATACTATCTCCCAGATTTATGGGAGTAAACTGATAAGACGAATTAGTGTGTTTTGCTGCATAATCAACAGCAAACTCGTAAGTTGTTTTCCTGTATTCGGCCGCACGTTTGGTAGCAGGTAATATTTTTTCACTGATCAATAAAGAATTTATCGCTGCTAAGGCTTCTTCAAATCTTCCCTGTCCCGCAAGATTAATGGAATAAGGTAGTTTGTATTCATTTGTGTAATTTGAATCGATGATAAAGGCTTTTTCATAATTGTCAGTGCTGCTTTTATAATTTTTCATTTGCCCGTACACGCCACCCAATGATAAAAAGGCATCAGCATATTTTGGCTCTATATTGATGCATTGGTTAAGTAAATTGATAGCTTCATTAAAATTGCCAGCTTCTGCTCTTTGTATAGCCTGGGTATATAAGGTAAAAGCCTTCTTATTTACTTTCAGGGGATCGTATTGTGCAAACAGGCTGTTGAAAACCGGCAGAAGGAAAATAAAAAGACTAAAAAAATGTCGAATAGTTTTCATTGAAAAAAGATCGATTTACTAAAACGTGAATACTCAATTTTTATTCCACGACAATTGAAATTAGCGCAATGGAATCGATTTTCACCTGCACTTAACAGCTTTTCAGGGTACATTAATATATTTATGTATCTGCAAACTCAGTTCCCATTCGGGATGAGCTTTAATATAATCAATGATCAGGGGGGTCATTTGAGCAGCTTTATCCCATTCGGGTTGCAGATATAATTTACAACCTTCAGATACCTGTGCTGCATATTTTTTGGCCCAGTCAAAATCGGATTTATTAAAGATGATAACTTTTAATTCATTTGCTTTTGGTAGAATTTGAGGTAAAGGAGCCTTAAATTTTTTTGGCGACAGACAGATCCAATTCCAATTGCCCGTGAGTGGATATGCACCTGAAGTTTCAAGATGAGTTTTTAACCCTGCTTGTTGTAACTCTTTTGTGAGTTCAGTTAGGTCATGCATCAATGGTTCACCACCTGTAATGACAACAATTTTTGCCGGCGTTTTTCTTACTTCTGTTTTCAGGCTTCTTACTTCATATTTCGGATATTTTTCGGCATCCCAACTATCCTTCACATCGCACCAGGTACAACCTACATCACAACCACCAAGACGAATAAAATAAGCTGCTTTTCCCTGGTGAAAGCCTTCACCCTGCAAAGTGTAGAAATGTTCCATGACCGGAAGAGTGGAAATCATAAGTCTAAATTCCAAAAAGCAAATTTCAAGAACCAAATAAATTAAAAACTAAAAACCATAAAATCGGCTGAATAACGAACTTTTAAATTTCTTATTTGAATTTTATTTGTGATTTGTTGCTTGTTATTTGAGAATTAATTTTTCATTTTACATGCCTGGAAAGTATTTTTAAGAAGTGCAGCAATAGTCATAGGACCCACACCACCGGGTACGGGTGTTATCCATGAACACTTTGGTGCAACGGAGTCGAAATGAACATCCCCTTTTAATTTAAACCCGCTTTTCTTAGTTGCGTCAGGTGCTCTTGTTATTCCAACATCAATCACTACTGCATTTTCTTTTACCATATCAGCCGTTACAAATTCAGGTCTGCCCAATGCCGCCACAATAATATCTGCCTGCAGACAAATCTCTTTTATATTTTTTGTTTGTGAGTGACAAATGGTAACGGTGCAATTTCCGGAATCAGAATTATTGCTTAATAAAATACTGATAGGTCTTCCTACAATATTACTCCGCCCAAGCACAACGGCATGTTTTCCTTTTGTTTCAATTTTATAATGCTGCAACAGCAAGATTATACCATAAGGTGTGGCTGAAATAAATGAAGGAAGACTCTGCACCATTTTACCCACATTTACAGGATGAAATCCATCTACATCTTTATCCGGGTCGATGGTATTGATAACCATTTCATCTGAGATATGTTTGGGCAAAGGCAGCTGAACTAAAATGCCATCTACTTCAGGGTCACTATTTAACTCTCTTATCTGCTCCAATAGTTTTATTTCAGTAATGCTTTCTTCAAAGCGTATCAGCGTTGATTTAAAACCAACTTCTTCACAAGCTTTTACTTTTGCCGCCACATATGTTTCACTGGCACCATTGGTACCTACTAAAATAGCAACGAGATGTGGTAATTTTTTGCCTTCAACAGACAATTGTGCAGTATCTAATTTCAGCTCATCTTTAATAGACTGTGCCGCTTTTTTTCCATCTAAAATTTGCATGGCGCAAAGATAGTAGTTACTAATATCTCAATAGCTGATAGTGAATGGTGAAAGTAGATTCAAGTTATTATATTTATGATTCGCAACTTGCTCTAAAAAATGTATCTTGAAAATCAAACTAATTGCAAGTGAGGAGAATTGTAATTATTCTTTTTTTCTGCGTGCCCCTTATTGTCATTTCACAGACGGTTCGTAGTCCTATATCAGCCGATTATATTGGGTTGGGTGCTTATAGTAATAATCATGTTGATGTTTTTTCTTTTCATTCTAACCAGGCAGCACTTGCCAGGATGAACCATATATCTGCAGGTGTTTATGGTGAAAAAAGATTTTTATTAAATGAACTGGGTTTGTATGATGCAGCGGTGGCTGTACCAACCTCTTCAGGGAATTTTGGATTCGATGCCCGTTATTATGGATTTTCTGATTATAACGAAAGCCAGCTTGGACTTGCTTATGCCAGGAGTTTAGGCAGCAAGGTTGATGTAGGTGTACAATTTAATTATTACGATGTTCGTGTGGCGGGTTATGGAAACGCATCTACTGTAAATTTTGAAATAGGTACTATTTTACATCTTACTGATAATTTGAATGCAGGTCTGCATGCATACAATCTTATAGCGGGGAAACTGGGTAAAGATGAAGACGAAAAGCTGGCTTCTATTTATTCTGCAGGCATTGGTTATGAAGCATCAGAAAAATTTTTCATCAGCGTAGAAATAGAAAAAGAAGAAGACAAACCAGTAAACGTAAATGCTGGCTTGCAATATAAATTTCTTCCTCAATTACTGGCAAGAGCGGGTGTCTCGGCAGCCACATCAACTATGTACTTTGGGATTGGGTTGGGAGTGAAATCAATAAGACTTGATGCAACAGCCAGTTATCATCCTCAATTAGGCATTACACCCGGATTACTGCTGCTTTACAATTTTAATAAAAAGGAGAATTGAAATTCTTTTTGATCATATTATTCATTGTTCATAGTTCATTATTTGCAATGGGTCAAAATATTCCTCCGACGACAGAAGAACAGTTGGAAAACCTGACGGATGCCCAGCAAACTGAAACAGAGGATGATTCTTATTTGCAGGAGCTGGAACATTTTAAAAAACATCCGCTTAATTTAAATGTTACCTATGCTAATGAATTAAAAGAACTGATCTTTCTCAATGATTTGCAAATAGAGAATCTTATTTCTTATCGCAATCTTCTCGGAAAGTTTATCAGCATTTACGAATTGCAATCCATTCCGACATGGGATATTGCAACTATAAAAAAAGTTCTTCCTTATATCACAATAAATAATGCTGTAGATGTTGCTGAAGATCTAAAAACAAGATTCAAAGAAGGAGATAAAAGTTTACTCTTTCGCTATTCTCAAACCCTGGAAAAGTCTAAAGGATTTGATAAAAGCACACCAGGTACAAAATACATGGGCAGCAGGGAAAAATTATTTTTACGTTATCGGTATCAGTATAAAAATCTTTTGCAATATGGCATTCTAGGTGATAAAGATGCCGGTGAACAATTTTTTGGGGGTACTGATAAATATGGATTTGATTTTTATTCTTTTCACTTGTTTGCAAGAAAGATTGGTAAGATACAGGCTCTGGCACTGGGAGATTTTACAGTAAATATGGGGCAGGGTTTAATTCAATGGCAAAGCCTTGCATTTTCAAAAAGTTCTGATGTAATGGATGTAAAAAGACAATCGGCTATACTCCGACCATATACTTCTTCTGGTGAATTTTATTTTCACCGGGGGGCAGGTATAACCATGCAATTTGGTAAAATTGAAGCTACGGCTTTCGTTTCAATTCGAAAGCTAAGTGCAAATTTTGTGGCGGACACAGTAAATAGTGAAGATTTTATTTCTTCATTTCTGAATTCAGGGTACCATCGTACCCAAAATGAAATTGATGACAGAAACAATTTGAGGCAACTTGCTTTTGGGGGCAACCTGACTTACAGGCAAAGAAATTGGCATGTAAGTATTAATGGCGTGGCATATAATTTTTCTTTGCCGGTAGTAAAAAGAACAGAACCCTATAACTTATTTGCTATTGGCGGAAAGAACTGGAGCAACTTCAGTATCGATTATAGCTATACTCATCATAACCTTCATTTTTTTGGAGAAACAGCTATTGATAAAAATTTTGATAAAGCTACCATAAACGGATTATTGATAAGTGTGGATCCGAAGGTTGATCTTTCTGTTGTACAAAGAGCGATCGATAAAAAATATCAGGCGGTTTATGGAGATGCTTTTACTGAAAATACTTACCCTACAAACGAAAATGGTATATACACAGGCGTAAGCATAAGACCGTTGGCAGGATGGAGGGCCGATATGTATGCTGATTTCTATAGATTTCCATGGCTTAAGTATTTAGTGGATGCCCCCAGTTATGGAAAAGACTTTTTAGTTCAGCTTACATTTGCACCTGACAGGCAGTTGGAAATTTACTCACGGTTCAGAAGTGAATCAAAACAAAAGAATCAAAGTGGTAACTCTACCGTTACAAACTATCTTGTTTTAATTCCAAAGCAAAACTGGCGTACACAAATAAGTTATCGAATCAATCCTGCTATCACAGTTCGTGAACGGGTTGAAATGCTGTGGTATGGTGAAAAGGGTGATAACAGCGAAAATGGGTTTCTTAGTTTTTTCGATTTTATTTATAAACCACAGTTGAAACAGTATTCTGGAAATATCAGGCTGCAATATTTTGAAACGGATGGTTACGATTCGCGAATATATGCTTATGAAAATGATGTATTGTACGGTTATTCAATTCCCGCTTTTTTCAATAAAGGGTATCGATATTATATTAATCTAAACTATGATTTAAAGAGAAATGTATCAATATGGATACGATGGGCCCAAACAATTTATACTAATGAAAGCAGCAGTGGAAGCGGGTTAGATGAGATCCCTGGCCACCATCGCAGTGAAATAATAGCGGAGGCCAGGTGGCAGTTTTAGTTTGATGAAATTTAATTTGTCCTAATGTGATTGACAAAAAAAATTTCAATGCCTCGCAGCAATTTCAATTATTGTTTTGTCTCTTTTATATCCACTGCTAACTGCTTATTATCTACCAGAATTAACTGCTTATGAGCTTTTAAATCTCCTTGGTTCTTTATTGCTTAGGTAACTATATGCACAAATAATGAACTTCAGTTTGTAATTAATGTTTATTTCTACCAAATTGTTGCCTCCAACAAGCTATAATCGACTTTTTCTTTACAACCTTAAAAGCAGGAGAATTTTTTTCTTTTTATAAATTGTTAAAAAATTCTTTTTTTTGCGCAGCATTTCAAAGGGTATGACTGTCTTTTTTCAAAGTTCCATTCCTTTCAAAGGAACGGTTCACATTGAAAATTATTGCTTTATTAATTAAAAATTGACTTTCACATGAGAAAACTTGCATCACTGCTTCCAGTGCTGATGCTGCTATGCACGTTCGCACTAGGTCAAACCCGAACTGTTAGTGGCGTAGTTAAAGATGAAAAAGGAGATCCCGTTCCTTTTGCCACTATTCAGGAAGTAGGAACCAAAAATGCCGCACAAGCCGATGCCAATGGTTCCTTTTCTATTAAAATTGGGCAAAGTTCAAAATTATTGATCACGGCAGCCGGCCATGCTTCACAAACAATTACTCCTTCCGGAGATGTGGTTGGTGTCACCTTAACAACTACCGCTACTCAGCTGTCAGAAGTCGTTGTGACAACAGCCTTTGGTATAAAGCGTTCCCAAAGAGTAACGCCATACAGCTCACAGGTTATCGGAGATGAACAGTTGCACATTATTCCGCAAACCAATATCAATAGTGCTTTAGCGGGTAAGATTGCCGGTGTCCAATTCAGGGGGCAATCACCTATGAAATTGAATTCGCAGGGTTCTTTGCGTATTCGTGGTGGTTTGGATCTTACAGGTGATGTAGCACCTATATATGTGATCGACGGATCGGTTACCGGTTCGTTTGATATTAATCCTGACGATGTTCAGGATGTAACTGTTTTAAAAGGTGCAAATGCTACTACACTTTTTGGTGATGTTGCCAAAGGAGGTGCGATTGTAATTAACACAAAAAAAGCTGCAGTTGGTAAAACTTCCATTGAAGTAAACCAGGGAGTAACATTTGATAAAGTCTATATTTTACCGATTTATCAAAATAAATATGCCGGTGGTGCTTCCTCTGATTTAATCAGGTTTACCTGGCAACCTGGTATGCCTGATGCATGGCAATCCTTAGATGGAAAGTATTATCCTGAATATACAGATGATGCAAGCTGGGGCCCTCGTATGGTTGGGCAGGAGTATATTCCCTGGTACGCCTGGAATCCTAATAATCCTGAATCAGGGAAAACTGCCAGTTTAGTTCCACAACCTGATAATGCCCGCGATTTTTATAACACAGGTATTACTTCCAATACCAATGTTGCTTTTTCAAAAGGCTGGCAAGGTTCAAGTCTCAGGATCTCGTACACAAATCAATCTATAAGGGGTATGATTCCAAACTCAATGTCATACAGGAATACATTGTTTACAACATTTTCAATGGAATTAAATCCACATTTTAGTGTAAGTACCAATTTGACTTACACTAATAATATCATTAAGGGAGAATTTGATGATGGATATGCCAACCAATCCTCAGGTTCATTTAGTTCATGGTTCCATCGTGACCTTGATATGAATAAGCTGAAAGAATATGCAAACATTCTTACTCCAATAGGCACGTACCAGAGCTGGAACCTCGGTTCTAACCCGGCTTCAGTAGGTGTTGTCAATAACGCCTATAAAGGAAATTACTGGTATAACTTTTATACCTATTTTCAGCAGATCAATGAAAAACAAAATCGCGATAATCTTGTGGGAAACGTTTCTCTTACTTATAAACCGATCAATGATCTCAGAATTACCGGTTCGGTTCGTAAGAATTCAAGTAATAATCTTTATGAAAATATTATTCCTTCTGTATTAGAGGCTGGTGCCACCCAAACCGGTGTAAAAGGAGATTATCATACAGGTACTTTGACGGGTCAATCTCTTGGAGTTCCAAATAGTTTTTCTTTTGATGTGTTGGCTAATTACACGCATTCCTTCTTAAATAACAGGCTAAATGTAAATGTAAATGCAGGGGCATCTGATACACGTAACAAGTTTTATAGTACTGAAATGGAAACTAAAAACGGTTTGAATGTTCCGAATTTATATGCTATTTCTAATTCAAAAGATCAGCCTATCATAACAAATAACCGTTATAAGTGGGAAACAAGAGCTGTATTTGCCCAGGGTGATGTAGAGTGGAACAGGTTAGTGGATGCAACCTTTGCAGTCCGTAATGACTGGTATTCGGTTCTCCTTCCTACGAACAATAAATTATTGTCTCCTTCGGCAGGTTTGAGCTTTTTCTTCAGTGATCTGACTAAAGATGCATTACCATGGCTAAGCTTTGGTAAAGTATATGGAAGCTGGGGTAAAAAACCAACTTCGGGTTTAAATCCCTATGCATCTAATTTCACCTATACTATTAACCAGAACAAATGGGGGAATAATTTCTTAACAGCTACTCCCAACACTGCCATTGATCCAGGTATCCAGGGATCTTTAATAACTACTTATGAAGCCGGTGTTGACTTGAAATTTAAGAATAATCGCTATGGCATAAATATTTTGTATTACAATGAAACTTCAAAAGATGCACCATTCAATGTTCCTATTTCCGGATATAGTGGATTCACTACATTCTTGACCAATATCTCGCTTATCAAAAGAACAGGGATTGAAGTGGTTATTAATGCAAGGGTAATGGCAAGAAAAGATTTTTCTTGGGATATTACCAAAACTTTTGGTTATCTGATCTCAAATCCTGTTGAAGAAACTGATACGGCCGGTAATCGGGTTCAGATCGGCGGAGGTGCTTCCTTCAGCGGTATTGTACCTCCTAAAGTTTACCAGGTAAAAGGGAGATCATGGGGACAATTAGTAGGTACAGCTATTAAAAGAAATGCTGATGGAGTAGTTGAAGTTGATCCTGCCACAGGTTTATATGTAGGTGAACAGAATCACGATTTTGGATCAGTTGTTCCTAAAGTAACAGGCGGCCTTGTAAATACATTTACTTATAAAAACTTTATTTTGAATTTTAATATTGACTACCAGGTCGGTGGTAAATTCTTCTCCCTGTCTGAAATGTGGGGAACATATTCCGGACTTTTAGCTCCCACAGCAGCAACCAATGATAAAGGATGGAATGTAAGAGACGATGTATCAATTGGCGGGGGTGTGCATGTAGTAGGAGTTTCTTCCACAGATGAAAAAACTCCGGTAGACATGTATGTAGACGCACAAAGCTATTCCCATAACCTGGGTGGTAGTAATGCTATTGCAGATTATTTTGTTCACAGCCTTACTTATGTAAAGCTTAGGGAAATTAGCCTTGGTTATAATCTGCCGGTAGATAAATTTGGAGTAAACTGGTTGAAAGGAATTACAGTTACTGCAGTGGCAAGGAATCCTGTAATCATATACAGAGAAAGCAGAAATTTTGATCCTTCTGAAATCTCAGGAAATTATGGTGAAGATGGTCAGTTTCCGGGTACCCGTGGAATTGGCTTCAATTTGAAATTCCTCTTTTAATTTAAAAATTCAAAATAATGAACTATAATAAAATTATTTGGGGTTTAGGAATGGCTTCCCTATTAGCCATTTCATCTTGTGATAAGATCAAAGATTTTAAAGATCTGAATGATAATCCCAATCAAACGACTACTCCAATTACTTCTGCATTGTTGACGAATGTGGAAGCAGTTATGGGAGCTCAACTTGTTTTTGACGCAGGTGGCATAAATACAGGTTCGGGGCTTTATGCACAGTATTTTTCAGAAACTCAGTATACTGAAGTTTCCCGTTACAATAAGCCTACTTATAATTATGACGGTTATTATGCAGGCCCTTTAGAAGATTTGCAGAATATCATCGATTATAATTCTGATCCGGCAACTGCTGATGCTGCATCAGCGTATGGTTCAAACCAAAATCAAATCGCTATAGCCCGTATTATTAAGGCACATTATATAAAGATGCTCACTGATGCAGTGGGTGATCTTCCTTATTTTGATGCTTTAAAAGGGAACAGCGGAGTTATTTCAGCTAAGTACGATAATCAACAGGCCATTTACCAGGATTTACTTAAAGAACTGACGGAGGCCGTTGCTCAATTTGATGATAATGGCACGCCTGTACAGGGGGATATTATTTTTGACGGAAATGTCAGCAACTGGAAGAAATATGCGAATTCTTTGCGCCTGCTTCTTGCTTTAAATATGCGAAAAGCTGATGCAGCAACCGGGAAAACTGAATTCCTGGCGGCTTTGAATGATCCGGCCGGAATTATTTCAAGTAATAGTGATAATGTGGCTATAGCTTATCCTGGAGGGAGCTTTCCTCACCCCACATATAACTATTACGTGTTAACTCAACGTCTCGATTTTGCAGTTAGCAAAACGATGATAGATCAGTTATCCTCTACGAGCGATGCAAGACTGAATGTCTATGCTACTTCTAATGTAGGGTTTCCTTATGGTTTAACAAGAGATGATGCTATTGCTTTTGCCGGGGCAAATGCAGATTGGGCCAGGATATTGAAGCTTGCGCCAGGAGATCCTGATCATATATACCAAAAACAAGACGCATCCCTGATTGTTATTGGAGCGGCTAATATTGACCTGGTGAGGGCAGAGGCTGCCCAGTTAGGATGGACATCAGAAAATGCAGCAACTTTGTTTGCTGCGGGTATACAGGCAAGTTATGACCAATGGGGATTAGGAAGTGCAGCATCATATATTGCCGGTCAGGGAACTCCGGATGATCAAAAAATAGCTGTACAGGAATGGCTGGGATGGTTTCCTAATGGTTTAGAAGGTTGGGATGTGTATCGCCGCACCGGTTTTCCTACTCTTACACCAGCACCAGGTACAACTACAGGTATTCCAAGAAGGACAACTTACGGAGCAAATGATTACAGCTATAATGCAAATAATGTAGCAGATGCTGCAGCAAGATATACAGTTAATGGCCTGCCAGATTCTCAATGGGGAAGAATATGGTGGGATCAATAAAATTAAAACTTATAAACTATTTCAATATGGAAAATTTAAAGCGTTTAATTAATTCATCTCTGTTATTCTTACTGCTTGCAGTGCTCATTGTGAGCTGCGTGAAGAAAGATGATTATTATAAAAAGGATTCTACAGAATCTAATAGAAAGCAGGTCGTTGAAATTATCGGGGCGGATGATTTGATCTCGTTTGCGAGGGATGTGAAACCCACCAATGACACTTTTATTTTAATTGATTTGCGCCGGTATCCCAATACCGAGGCAGAGTTAAATCAATCATTAACTGTGAAATTGCAACCTGATCCATCTTTGATTGATGATTATAATACAGCAAACGGAACCGCTTTTGTAGAAATGCCGTCGAATGCGTACACTCTTTTATCTGATATCAGCAATATGACTTTCGCACCGGGAGAGGCAATAAAGGAAGTTAAAATTAGTGTGGATCAAAGTCAATTAGATCTTTCGGAGCAATATGCGCTTGGTATTTCCATTGTGGATCCAGGAACAAACTCTATTGCTAATGGTAGTTTGGAAAATGCCCTTTACCAAATTGGTGTAAAAAATAAATACGACGGGAAATATACTGTTACAGGAACAATGGTAGATTATTCTAATGCTGGTCTTTTGGGAAATTATCCATGGGACGTTGAACTTCGTACCTCTGGTCCTAACTCAGTAATTGTATGGGATGTGGCTAATGACTATGTGTTACACCAAATATTAAATGGAACAGACTGGAGCTATTACGGTAGTTTTGGAATGGAATTTACTTTTGATCCTAACACAGATGAAGTTGTAAGTGTTACTAATCCTTATGGGCAACCATCGGGTAATGGGCGGTCTGCAGCACTTGACCCGTCGGGAACAAATGTGTGGGATGCACCTACTAAAAATCTGAGTGTGAAATACTGGATGGATCAACCATCTGTAATCACTCCTCACAGAGTTAGCTTTGATGAATTATATACTTACAAAGGTCCGAGATAAGGTTCTTTGATAAAAAAATAAAAAAGAGCCATCCGAAAGGATGGCTCTTTTTTATAGTGTTCGCATGTTCTTACTTTTACAGTAATATAAATACTTTATGCCAGATCAACCTCAAACCCAGAATCAACTCAACATTGAGATCTCCGAAGAAGTAGCAGAAGGTAACTATGCTAATCTTGCCATCATCACGCATTCACATTCAGAATTTGTAATTGACTTTGTAAATGTCATGCCGGGTACTCCAAAGAGTAAAGTAAAATCTCGTATAATACTCACGCCACAACATGCCAAAAGGTTGATGAAAGCGCTTACAGAAAATATTGGCCGCTATGAATCTGCAAACGGTCCTATAAAAGATATTGAAGAAGTGCAGATACCTTTTAATTTTGGTGGTCCACCGGCGCAAGCATAGATACAAATAAAATAATCAGTGAAAAGTAGCTCACCGTTTTGGCGGTTTTAACTGTCATATCAAGGGTTATCATTTTATAAAATTCCTTCGTCGGCAAAACTGAAGTAGCCTGCATCACTTACTATGATGTGGTCAAGAACTTTTATGTCAAAATACTTTGCTGCTTCTTTTATTTTCTTTGTTATTTCTTCATCCTGCTTGCTTGGTTTCAGGCTTCCGGAAGGATGGTTGTGACAAAGCACAAGGCTTACAGCATTTTCTTCCAGAGCTTTTTTTAAAATAATTCTTGGATCGGCAACAGTGCCTGTTATTCCTCCTTCACTAATGATTTCAATATGGTTGATCCTGTTTGACTGATTTAAAAAAGCGACTGCAAATATTTCCCTGTTATGGTCCTGGAAAAGTACTTGCAGATAATTAGCAAAATCACGGCTGGTAGACATTACGGGTTTCTGAAGATAACTTCCGGCTTGTCTTCTTCTTCCTATCTCAAGCGCAGCTACTATTGTAATGGCCTTGGCCTCGCCAATACCCTTGATTTTCATTAATTCTTTTACCGTAAGCTTTCCAAGCTCATTCAGATTGTTTTTTCCTAACTGTATTATTTCTTTTGCCAGGTCAACCGCACTTTTGTCTCTCGTCCCATGATGCAAAAGAATGGCGATTAATTCTGAATCACTCAAATGGGCTGCTCCATGAGTTAGTAATTTTTCCCTGGGGCGGTCGTCTTTTGCCCATTGTTTAATTGAGTACTTATTCTCTTGCATTGATAAGGGTAAGTAAATATTTTTATTACTGAAAATTTGAAATGTGAAAATAGGGCAATTTGAAAATTAAATTGCACGTTATAGAGTCTGAGTTATTAGGAATTTTTCACATTGAATAACTGAAGTCCTAACCCTTTGAAAAATTATAAAATTCAATCCTTATGAGACACAAAACTTCAACCGCTATGGGAGCATTACATCCCATTCTTTTCTTTGCAGGTGTATACGTAGTAGTACTTCTTTTTTCAATTTTTATTTGCTCAACTATATTTTATAGCTGTAACGCTAATAAAGCAGAAGTTGCGAAAAAATCAGAACAAAAAGTGCCTCCTACAACTGGCTATACAACAACTGCCAGTATTACTGTCGTCAAATAAACTATTCGACAGATCTTTTAGGAATTAATTTTTAGACCTTCCCGGTCTGAATGGCTGTTAATTTATATCTTCGCCGCACTGAAGGTTAATGACTCTGTTTGAGAATCCCTTCACATTTTCAGCCATGCAACCTTCCGCAAAAATTTTTTCAGGTACCGGCTCCCAGCAATTGGCAGAACAAATATGTAAGCGATATGGCTGTCAATTGGGGAGGGTCAATATTCAGAAATTCAGTGATGGGGAAATTTGCCCTGTTTTTCTTGAAAGCGTCAGGGGGGACTATGTTTTCCTGGTTCAAAGTACACATACTCCTACCGATAATTTAATGGAATTATTGCTGATGACTGATGCTGCCCGCAGGGCCTCAGCTTATAAAGTAATTGCAGTAATTCCTTATTACGGCTATGCCCGCCAGGATAGGAAAGATAAGCCGAGAGTTGCTATTGGCAGTAAATTGGTTGCCAATATGCTTGTGGCTGCAGGAACTGACAGGGTAATTACCATGGATCTTCACGCTCCTCAAATCCAGGGGTATTTTGATATACCTGTAGATCATCTTGACAGCTCAGCAGTTTTTATTCCTTACATACAAAATCTAAAACTGGAAAACCTTACCTTTGCCGCCCCTGATGTAGGGGCAGCCAATCGTATACGGGAGATTGCCAGTTATTTTGAAGTTGAGATGGTAATTTGTGATAAACATCGTAAGAGGGCAAATGAAATTGCCAGTATGATGGTGATCGGAGATGTAGAAGGAAAGGACATGGTGCTGATAGATGATATTTGCGATACAGGCGGCACGCTGGCAAAAAGTGCAGCTCTTTTAAAGGAAAAAGGTGCCAGGAGCGTAAGAGCCTTGATTACTCATCCTGTATTGAGCGGAAATGCCTATGAGAATATTGAGAACAGTGTACTGGAAGAATTGGTGGTTTGTGATACAATTCCCATTAATAAAAAACTTGCTACTAAAATCAAAGTGCTTTCTGTTTCCGAACTTTTTGCAATAGCTATCAGGAATGCTTATGAAAATAAGAGCATAACAAGTTTATTTATTCATTCGCAGAGAAAGGGATGAAAAAAAAGTAAAACATAATCCGAATACTGTTTTTTATTCTTGACTTTTTAATTAATTATTAAACAACATAAAATGAAAACGATTACAATCGAAGGACAACTGAGGACCGAACTTGGCAAAGGAGCCACCCGCCAGCTTCGCTCTCAGGGAAATGTGCCTGGTGTAATTTACGGGGGTGCTAAGGAGATCAATTTTTCCGCTCCGGCTATGGCATTTAAGCCATTGGTATATACACCAGATTTTCAGTTTGCAGAAGTAAAACTGAATGGCGATACATATAAATGTATTATGAAAGATCTTCAGTTCGATAAAGTAACTGATCGACTGATTCATGTGGATTTGCTCGAGCTCATAGAAGATAAAAAAGTGATTGCAGACATTCCTTTAAAATTTGTAGGTAGTCCTGTTGGGGTAAAAGAAGGAGGTAAACTGCATATTAAGATGAAGGCTCTTAAAGTAAAGACCTATCCAAAATACTTACAGGAACACATTGAAGTTAATATTGACAATCTTGAATTAAATGGTAATGTAAGAGTGCATGATGTCCAGATAGAAAATTACGAGATCATGAATTCACCTCGTATCCCTATTGCATCTGTTACACTTACCCGTGAGCTTAAGCAGGAAGAAGCTGCTGTACCTGCTGCGGCCGCTGCAACTCCTGTTGCTGGCGCCACTGCAGCACCTGCTGCCCCAGCTGCTCCTGCCGCATCCGCCAAAAAATAACCCTGTTAGATTCAGTAAGAAACCCCTGTCAGTAACGACAGGGGTTTTTAAATGTTATAGTTTAAGTTGCAAATCAAGACATTTGTTTTTATCAGTTCTTTTTAATTTTAAGCAAACTTTATATTTGAGTGCTGGAAAATTTAAAATGAAATTCCTGATTATTGGTTTAGGCAATCCCGGAAATGAATATGCTCATACCCGTCACAACATTGGCTTTGACGTAGTGTATGCATTTGTAAAAAAACATGGCGGTATTTTTAAAACCAGCAGGTTGGCTTACACAGCTGAAATAAAGTGGAAAGGCAAACTTTTTTTTTGTATCTGCCCGACTACCTACATGAATTTAAGCGGTAATGCAGTTAAGTACTGGGTGGATAAAGAAAAGGTTTTTTTGGAAAATATTTTGGTAGTTGTAGATGAACTGGCTTTGCCATTAAATAGACTTCGTCTTCGTCCATCAGGCAATGACGGAGGTCATAATGGATTAAAAAGTATACACGAATCATTAGAAACTACCCATTATGCAAGACTACGCTTTGGAATAGGAAATAATTATCCAAAAGGAATGCAATCAGAATTTGTTCTTGGTAAATGGTATAAAGAGGAAGAACCTCTTGTAAAATTGAAAATTGATAAATCTGTGGAAGTAATCGAAACCTTTGTAACTGCAGGTATTACAGTGGCTATGAACCAGGTGAATAATAAGGAATTTTCAATTGAATAACGGTTATTATTGTCTTCTGGTCTTTTAAGTTTTTTTTATGTTTAATGAGAGGTATTACTTATTTTAGCACCCCAACCCAAAAAATTCTTTCTTTAGAATCCAATTTTTGCTGATGAAAGCCTGAATATATGGGATAGCAACCCTATAAGGTATCCGATGTATTTACTTAAAACCACCTGATTTATGAAGATTTTCTGCGTAGGCCGTAACTATGTTGCACATGCCAAAGAATTGGGTAACGAAATACCTGATGAACCAGTTATTTTCATGAAACCCAAAAGTGCATTATTGCAACCTCATACGCCATTTTATTACCCGGAGTTTACAAACGAACTTCATTACGAGTGCGAACTGGTTTTGCGAATTAGCAAGAACGGAAAGTATATACAGGAAAAGTTTGCCGGCAAATATTATGACGCTGTAACTGTAGGCATTGATTTTACAGCTCGTGATATTCAAAATGAATTAAAAGAAAAGGGATTGCCGTGGGAAAAAGCGAAAGCATGGGATAATTCAGCAGCTATCGGCAAATGGATACTTTTCTCAAATATTAAAAATAAAAAGGACATCAATTTTTGCCTTTACAAAAATAAAGAGTTGGTGCAACAGAGTAACTCCAATTTAATGATTCATAATTTTGATAAAATAGTTTCTTATATCTCCACTTTTTTTTCTGTCAATATTGGTGATCTTGTTTTTACCGGAACTCCGGCAGGAGTAGGAGAGTTAGTAGTTGGTGATGAACTGGAAGGATTTATAGAAGATGAAAGCCTGCTGCAGTTAGATATTAAATAAGGATTTCTGTAAACTGTTTTGCAATTGCGTTGATAAGTTACTTACCCGTCATTTGCCGATTTACAATTCTTTTTTATCTTTTCTTATCCTTTACCTTTGCGGTGCTTCAATCTTAATTAATTATGGCTGCCCGTACAGATCTTTTTATTGGCCCGGATTACTATCAGTTAGATGAATTACTCACTGAAGAACAAAAACATATTCGTGAGGCTGTTCGTAGTTACGTAAAAAAAGAAATTTCTCCAATTATTGAAGACTATGCACAGCAGGCAGAATTTCCGCAACAAATAGTTAAACAGTTGGGTGAGTTAGGATGTTTTGGCCCTACCATCCCTGTTGAATATGGCGGCGGTGGTTTGGATTATATAAGCTACGGGTTGATGATGCAGGAACTGGAACGTGGCGACAGTGGTGTCCGATCTACGGCATCAGTGCAGGGTTCATTAGTTATGTTCCCTATTTATACATATGGAAGTGAGGAGCAGCGTAAAAAATTTTTGCCCAAACTGGCTTCAGGTGAATGGCTCGGATGTTTTGGCTTAACAGAGCCTGATCATGGAAGTGATCCGGCCGGGATGCTAAGTAATTTTAAAGATGCCGGTAATCATGTGATTTTGAACGGCTCAAAAATGTGGATCAGTAACGCACCATACTCACAGATAGCTGTTGTATGGGCTAAGAATGAGCAGGGTGAAGTAAGGGGATTGATCTTAGACAGAGGAATGGAGGGCTTTACAACACCCGTAACTCATGGTAAATGGAGTCTTCGTGCATCTGCAACAGGTGAGTTGGTTTTTGACAACGTGAAAGTTCCTAAAGAAAATATTCTTCCGAATGTGAAAGGATTGAAAGGCCCTTTGAGTTGTTTAACAAAGGCCCGGTATGGTATTGCATGGGGAACAGTTGGCGCTGCCATGGATTGTTATGATACGGCCCTGCGATATTCAAAGGAAAGAATACAGTTCAATAAGCCCATCGGAAGTTTTCAATTGCAGCAAAAGAAACTGTCAGAGATGATCACAGAAATAACCAAGGCACAATTGCTGAATTGGAGATTGGGTGTATTGATGAATGAAGATAAAGCCACCCCGCAACAGGTTTCAATGGCAAAAAGAAATGGTTGTGAGATTTCTACAAATATTTGTCGTGATGCACGTCAAATATTAGGCGGCATGGGCATTACCGGCGAGTATAGTATAATGCGTCATATGATGAATTTAGAAAGTGTAATTACTTATGAAGGCACTCATGACATTCACCTACTGATAACGGGTCAGGATATAACTGGCTTTAATGCATTTGCGTAATTTATAATTTGAAAGTTTGGCACAAGCGTTACTAAATTAACGATTAATGAAAATTTTCTTTATTGGGTTTATGGGCTCAGGTAAAACGCATTGGGCAAAAATGATCAGTGAAAAACTTCATATTCCTTTCTTTGATCTTGATGAGCAGATCGTTTCTCATGAAGAAAAAACAATAACAGAAATTTTTGCAGAGAATGGAGAAGAATATTTCAGGCTTCTTGAAAAAGATATACTTCATATTATTACAGAGAGCCATGAAAATTTTGTAATGGCATGTGGTGGCGGTACTCCCTGTTATTACAATAATATAGAGTATATGAACCGGTCTGGAACCAGTATCTGGATCAATGTGCCTATAGATACGCTTTTCCAACGATTGATAAAAGAAAAAGAAACCCGGCCTTTAATTAAGAATCTCAGCAATGAACAATTAAAGGGATTCATAGTAAAGAAATTTTCTGACCGAAAGATCTACTATGAGCAAGCTGATATTGTTGTAGATGAGGAACCTGTAAGAGTAGAAGATCTTGTTGAAAAAATTTTCCATGCATAAACCGTTTTTATCATTAGGTGCTTTTTTTGGGGCAGTCGCTGTGGCTTTGGGAGCATTTGGAGCACATGGGCTAAAAAAAATTGTTTCTGCAGATGCAGTTGCAGTATTTCAAACAGGAGTGCAATATCAAATGTACCACACACTTGCATTACTTGTAGTAGCTATTGTTTATGAGCGGAGACCAAATAACTGGATAAAATGGGCGGCTTATTTTTTTTCTTTTGGAATACTCTTTTTTTCGGGATCACTTTATTTAATTACAGCTTTGCTTGCATCTGAAAAAACAACACCTAACCTAGTGGGCGTAATGACACCCGTTGGTGGTTTATTTTTTATTTGCGGCTGGCTTAGTTTTTTGATTGGCGTATCAAGGAAGAACTGATTGCAAGGGGAGGGTTAATATACTCTCTGTTCCGTGATTATTTCTTATTTCGAAATTGCCTCCTATACTTTTCATGCGGTGTTCAATATTTTGAAGACCATTTCCAAATTGCCGGATATTCTGGAGTTTAATTCCTACTCCGTCGTCAACAATTTTAATAATCAATTCATCTTTTGTTGTAATATCAATGGTCAATTGATGTGCCCGGGAATGTTTCAGCATGTTATTCAACGTTTCTTTTACGCACAGAAAAATATTTCTTCGTTTATCGCCGCTTAGTTCCTGTTCAGGAATGTAATCAGGTATATTTACTTCACACCTTACTGATGTGCCTTCGAGATATTCTGTAGCATAAGCCCTGATATAAGAAACCAGGTTTCCTAAAGAATCGTTTTTGCTGTTCATACTCCAAATGATAGCATTCATTTTATTTAACACATCATCTGCAGATTGGGAAATTTTTTCTATTTCTGCGGGAGTATTTTGTTTCATTTTGTTTTTTGCTATCTCACTCATTAATCGTATATGTGTCATGCCTGAACCTAACTCATCATGCATATCCTCTGAAATCCTGTTTCGCTCATCCTGCTGTGCAGTTATTACGGCCATTTGCTTTTCAAATTCTTTTCGTTCGTTTTCCAACTTTAGTCTTTCTCTTTCTCTTGTTTGTTCAATAATTTGTCTTCTGTTTTTATAACTTAAACCTGCCAGGAAAAATACAAGTTCAAGAAATAATCCTATTTCATAATAAAAAAGTGCAGAATTAAATACAAAAGGCAAATGCCTGGATATGTGGCCAAGAAATATCAGGGATTGAGAAAGCAAAGCAAAAAAGAAATAAAAAAGATTACCCCAGAAAAGATATCGTAGTAATTTATCTTCCCATTGCCTGACACAGTATACAAGAAAAATAATCATCAGGAGTAGTAATATCACCTTTGTGGTGTTTTCTACTCTGTTCAGGAAAACAAAATTGTTTGTAAAAAAATAGGAATAGGAAAATAAAGTGATGGAAATAAACAAGCCAATTATCCCTGCATTATATAACCTGTTCAAAAAAGGATATTTTACACGGGTAGATAAAAATTTTTGCATAAAGATCATGTAAAAAACAATGCCTGTGCCTTGCATTACAAAATCAAGATAAGCTTCCATAAAAAATACATTTTTGCTTATCTTAAAATCATAATAGGTTTTTGTAAACAACATTCCACCCAAAAACAAGGCATAGCCGGCATAATAGAGAAACTCTTCGTTAGCCCCCAAAATATAATTAGCCCCTGAAAAAAGAATCATCATTAATAACAACCCGCAAAAAATGTAGGTAATCATATTTACATAAAAATTGGTGGAAGAAAGTTCGAACAGGAAAGCTGAGAAATATGGTTTTTGAATGATTCTTGGCTTGATATTATTTGTGTAAGTTTTTACAAAATGAAGCTCTGCTAAAAATATGGATGAATCATGAGGTACCAGGGTTATCAGCCTGTAACCCATGCTGTCAGAAAAATCAGGTTCACGGTTCGGAATTTTGATTAACTGATTGCCGGAAAGTCTGTAAAGTTGTATGGCGGAAAAATAAAAGCCCGGGAAAAACCAGACTGAGTCAGTAACGTCTGCTTCATTTGCTAAATAAAAGCGGAGAATTAATTTGTGATTTATAAATTTCGCAGGTACATCCTTTTTAAACAATGATCCATTCTGAAATTTTAAATTGAAATATGACGTATCCAACGCTGCATCAGAGGATAAAAATGCCACTTGTGTTTCGTCACGTATCATTTTATATGTGGCAACTTTATTTAAATTAATAACTGAAGAATCAGGAATTGATTGGCAAAAAATCTTATAGCAAACCAAGATAAAGAAAATCAGTAGAAAAGATTTTAAAAATAAAATGGCCGAAGATTTCCTTTTCATAGCAGTGTTTAAAAGTCTCTCCAACAAACTGAAAGCCCTTTTTAACAAAAATAATATATAGCTTCTGGTTTTAATAGCATCTTTCATACAACTTTCCGGGTATTTAAATCGCAACTGGCAAGTAAGTAAGAAGCGAAAAATTTGAAGTTCGATTGGAAACTACCAATCTTACTATTCCTTATGCCTGCTAATTAATTACCTTTGTTTTATGGCTAATAAGCTAAAGAAAACATCCAAAAAAAATCCTTCGGACAAGCCAAAAAAAGCAGCCACTAATCTGAAACCCGAAAAGGAAGAAAAGATTGACCTGAAGAAATTGGCAAGGGACGAGCGTACCTGGAAAATAACAGGAGCATTTTTTATTCTCGTTGCGCTATTTTTATTTATTTCATTCATCTCCTACTTTTTTACATGGAAGGAGGATCAGTCGCAGGTACTGAATCATTCGATTTTTGATACTTCCATTTCAGCTAAAAACCTGTTAGGTGTCGTAGGGGCTTTTGTTTCCTATTTTTTTATTGACAAAGGTTTTGGTATTGCCTCATTTTTTATTTGCTCTTTCTTTTTTGTGGTTGGTATAAATTTTCTTTTTAGTAAAAAGGTGTTCTCAGTTTGGCGTAACCTGAGATACGTGGTAGTGGGTGTACTTGTGATTTCTGTGTCTTTGGCTTTCTTGTTTTCAAAGAATGATTTTGCTTTTGGAGGTTCAGTAGGAACAATGATCAGTAAGTGGCTTGTTACGATGTTGGGAACTATTGGTACTGCGGCATTGCTGCTTGTGGCTTTTCTTGCTTATGTCATCTGGCAATTCAATCCGGTTTTTAAATTGCCCCGAAAATCACAACCAGACAATAAAGACGAACAGAACAATGAACAGCAGGAAGGGATAACAACCGGAAAAACAGTTAATGATGTATATGCCGAATCAAACAAAGGCAATTCTTTACGAGGAGATGCAAAACTTTTTATTATAACAGATGAAGCAGATGAACTGCATTCAGACAATGATCTAAAAATAATAGAGAAGGACGAAGAGGAGGCAAAGGAGGCTTTTGAAGACCCGGTAGTTACTAAAGAAGTAGTAGCAGATATCATGCATCAACATGATATTTCAGGAGACGAATCCATGACCGGGCAAGCTAAAATCAAAAAGAGAGAAAAATCTTCTGAAGAGTTGGAATTAGAAATTAAATCTTCTGCCGAAGAAGAAATTAAAACAGCGTCAAAAGAAAAAACATACCAGGATCTTCCTCCGTATGAGCCGACGCTTGACCTCCGGGATTATAAATATCCCCGGCTTGATCTGCTTGAGACACATGGTAGCGAAAAGATAGTTCAGGATCCCGCAGAACTGGAAGAAAATAAAAATCAGATCGTCGATACATTAAAGAACTACGATATTTCCATTCAAAAGATCAGTGCCACAGTGGGGCCTACGGTCACTTTGTATGAAATAGTTCCCGCGGCAGGTGTTAGAATTTCACGAATCAAAAATCTGGAAGATGATATTGCCCTGAGCCTGGCGGCTCTTGGTATTCGTATCATAGCTCCTATTCCAGGGAAGGGAACTATTGGTATTGAAGTGCCCAATGTGAAAAAGAGTGTAGTGAGCATGAAAACATTGTTGGCTTCAGAAAAATTTCAGCATAATAACTATAGTCTTCCCATTGCTATAGGTAAAAGAATTGACAATGAAAATTTTATTGTTGATCTTGCAAGCATGCCGCACCTGCTAATGGCCGGTGCAACCGGGCAGGGAAAATCTGTGGGAGTTAACGCCATTCTTGTTTCATTACTCTATAAAAAACATCCTTCTCAGCTAAAATTTGTTTTAATAGATCCAAAGAAAGTTGAATTAAGCCTGTATAATAAAATTGAGAAACACTTTCTTGCCAAGTTGCCAGGTGAAGAAGATGCTATCATTACGGATACAAAAAAAGTTATCAATACCCTCAATGCGCTTTGCATTGAAATGGATAACCGGTATGATTTGCTTAAAGAGGCAGGAGCAAGAAATATTCGTGAATACAATGAGAAATTTATCAAACGCAGATTAAATCCGCAAAAGGGACATCAATATCTTCCTTTTATTATCCTTGTAATCGATGAATTTGCCGATATGATTATGACGGCGGGAAAAGAAATTGAAATGCCGATTGCAAGACTGGCGCAGCTTGCCCGTGCGGTTGGCATTCATTTGATCATTGCTACCCAGCGTCCGTCTGTAAATATCATTACCGGCACTATCAAAGCGAACTTTCCATCACGAATCGCATTCAAAGTAACTTCCAAAATAGATTCGAGAACTATCCTGGATATGGGAGGTGCCGAGCAATTAATCGGAAAAGGCGATATGCTTATCTCGCATCATGGAGAGATAACACGTTTGCAATGTGCGTTTGTTGATACGCCTGAAATTGAAAAAATTGTTGAGTTTATTGGCGATCAGCGTAGTTATCCACAAGCCTTTCTACTACCGGAATATATTGATGAAAAAGAGTTGGAAGGCAAAGATTTTGATTTGAATGATCGTGACTCATTGTTTGAAGATGCAGCGAGATTAATTGTTCAAAACCAGGTTGGCTCAACTTCATTATTGCAGAGAAGAATGAAACTTGGCTATAATCGGGCTGGCAGATTGATGGATCAGCTTGAAGCTTTTCGGATTGTAGGTCCAAGCCAGGGAAGTAAGGCGAGGGATGTGTTGGTAAAAACAGAATTAGAATTGAATGAAATTCTTCAAACTTTATAGAGTGAAGTACTTGTTAAGGTTTTTTTATTTTCAATTATTCATTCTTATCCGCAACCTTTCTAAGCTAATCAGCATCTTTAAAATTTAATTAACCCTATCTTTGTCCGCCAAATAATGTTGAATAATAAATGTTCAGAATATTTTGTAAAAATTTCCATACGAATGAAAAATTTTTATTTGCTTGTGTTATTGGCAACGATTGCGGCCCCGCTTTTCGCACAAAAAGAACCCGGTAATGATCCGGAGGCAAAAAAAATTCTTGATGCTGTAAGTGCAAAATTCAAATCTTATAAGGCTGTCCAGGCCAGTTTTACATATACGGTGGAAAATGCAGATGGTAAAGTGATCTCTACCAAAAAGGGAACTATATATATGAAAGGACCTAAGTATAGGGTTAGTTTTGTAGGGCAGGAAATTTTTTGTGACGGAAATACTGTTTGGACATACGATCAATCTTCCAACGAAGTAACTATTACAACGCTGGATGGTTCTAACACTACCATTACTCCTCAAAAGCTCTTTACTGATTTTTATGATAAGGATTTTTTGTATAAACTGAACGGCGAAACGAAGATTGGAGGTAAAATTATCCAGGAAATTGAGATGACACCTAATGATAAAACGAAACCTTTTCATAAAGTGTACCTGATGATTGATAAAAAGGCAAAGACAATTTATAGTACAAAGGTGTTACAAAAAGAAGGCAATCGTTATACATATACAGTAACTAGTTTAAATACTAAGATCAACATCCCTGATTCAAAATTCGTTTTTAATAAAAATGATTATCCGGGCGTGGAGATTGTAGATCTTAGATAAGCCTCTTTAGATAAAAATTTCACTCTCGCTGTCAATGTTAGCAAATGGCTTCGCGGATTTTTACAAGTTGTTGCAATAAGTTTTCGAGTAGTTCAAGTTTAAGCATATTTGCTCCATCACTTTTTGCAGTGGCTGGATTGGGATGTGTTTCGATGAATAGACCATCAGCACCTGCAGCAACGGCAGCTTTTGCGATTGTACTGATCATTTGCGGATTACCGCCAGTAACACCACCTGCTTGATTGGGTTGTTGAAGTGAATGCGTGCAATCCATTATTACCGGTACATGATGAGACTGCATAATCGGGATATTGCGATAATCAACTACCAAATCCTGGTAACCAAACGTGGTTCCTCGTTCTGTTAACATGATTTTTTCATTTCCTGTATTACGGATCTTATCAACAGCAAACTTCATGGCTTCACCGCTCAGGAACTGTCCTTTCTTTACGTTCACAATTTTATTTGTTTCAGCCGCAGCAATTAAAAGATCGGTCTGGCGACAGAGGAAAGCAGGTATCTGCAATACATCAACATATTTTGCTGCCATAGCAGCTTCTTCATGAGAATGAATGTCAGAAATAGTCGGTAGATGAAATAGTTGCCCCGCTTTTTTAACAATTGCCAGGGCTGCTTCATCTCCAATGCCTGTAAAAGAAGACCCACTTGTGCGATTAGCTTTTCGATAGGATGCTTTAAAAATATAAGGAATGCCAAGATTTTTGCAAATGCCGGAAACTTTTTCAGAAACTTCCATTACTAATTCTTCTGATTCTACCACGCAGGGCCCGGCAATTAGAAAAAAATTTTTTTCATTGTAAGATTGATCTAAAAACAGATCTTCCAAAAATTTTTTCATGGCGCAAACGTACTGTAAATTATTTTAATCCCAGATAGTTGCTTATTTGAAAATTAGTTTACTTTACTCCATTAATTTCCATTATGAGATTGGTTGTATATATTTTTTTGTTGGCTGTAATATATGGATGTAAAGAGTCTTCAAAGATTCCTGAAAAATTTGACTATGGAAAAATTGAAGACGGAAAATACACTAATGAATATTTTGAGTTTGAAATTCCAATCCCGGATAAATGGATAGTGCAAAGCAGGGATCAGGTAAAGCAGATTCAAAAAGAAGGTGAAGATTCTATTACTAAAATAAATAAAGAGCTGGCAATAAAAGTAAAGGAGAGTGATATAAGCTCTGCAATTTTGCTGACAGTTTTTAAATACAGAACAGATACTACTGTTAATGAATTTAATCCTTCATTCACCATTTTAGTGGAGAACCTGGGTGATACATCTCGAATAAAGACGGGTGTTGAATATCTGGCGCATGCAAAAGCCATGATGCAGGAATCCGGGATTTCGTACAACTTCCCTTCAGGTTTTTATTCGGAGACATTGGGTAATAAAGTATTTAGCGGTATGGATATTTCAATGAATTTAAAGGGGGCGGATGCAGAGCAATCCTATTATTCCGCAATTGATAAGAGTTTTGCAATTAGTATAATAATTTCCTTTGTTGGAGATAAACAAAAAGAGGAATTGAAAAATATTATCAATGGTATCAGGTTCAAATGAAAATTATTGAATAAAATGGCAAAAGAAAAAATTCTTGTAATTGGTGCCTCAGGGCAAATAGGAGTGGAGCTAACTCTTGCACTGAGAAAAATATACGGTGCTTCAACTGTAGTGGCATCAGATCTTCGGGAAGAAAATGAATTGCTTCACGGAACGGGCCCTTATGTAAGCCTTGATGTAATGAATAAGGAAATGCTGCATGTGCAGGTGATACGGCAAAATGTTACCCAGATTTATTTACTGGCAGCCATTCTTTCGGCTACTGGCGAAAAAAGTCCCAATCTTGCCTGGCATTTAAATATGCAGGGATTATTGAATGTGCTTGAAATTGGAAAAGAGGAACAACTTCAAAAAATATACTGGCCCAGTTCAATTGCCGTGTTCGGCCCTACTTCTCCAAAAAAAAATTGCCCTCAGCAAACTATAATTGAACCTACTACTGTATATGGCATCAGCAAATATGCAGGTGAGTTCTGGTGTAATTATTATCATTTAAAATACGGAGTGGATGTTCGCAGTCTTCGTTATCCGGGTTTGATCTCTTATAAATCAGCACCCGGAGGAGGCACTACTGATTATGCAGTAGAAATTTTCCATGAAGCCATGAAAGAAAAAAAATATAATTGTTTTTTGAAAGAAGATACTTATTTGCCTATGATGTATATGCCCGATGCAATCAGAGCAACGATAGAATTAATGGAAGCACCTGCCGAAAAAATTTCTATCCGTACTTCCTATAATCTTTCTGCAATGAGTTTTGCACCAAAGGAAATTGCTGCCGAGATCAGGAAACATATCCCCGAATTTGAAATTGAATATAACCCTGATTACCGTCTTGCCATAGCACAAAGCTGGCCGCAGAGCATCGATGATTCGGTCACCAGGAAGGATTGGGGATGGAAGGAAGAGTATGACCTGGCTGCTATGACAAACGATATGATGCAGAATCTGGAGTCATAAAAAATTAAATCCTTTAATAGTTAATACTATTCTGAGACGATCCTCAAAAAAGTGGTGTTGAAATTATTCTTGCATTTTTGCCTGTATAAATTGGTTTGAATCATGTTTCCTTAAAATCAGTCAATGATCAAATTGTTTGGCCGGGCGATCTATAAATTCAGTACATCCTTCATGGTAAAGATGCCTTTTTTGTCATGAATGTATTCTGCCGCCAATACTGCACCAAGGGCAAATCCCAGGCGATTATGGGCAGTGTGAATGATCTCAATATCGTCAATGACTGATGAATATTTTACTTTATGAATACCGGGAGCCGGGTCAATTCTTTCACTGATAATTTCAAGTTCTTCAGGATTATCGCTGATGTGATTAACCCAATTTTTTTTGCTGTGAATACTTTCAAGAATTTGTTCTGCGATACTGATCGCTGTTCCACTTGGGGCGTCTTTTTTCGATGTGTGATGAATTTCTGCTACCTGTATTTCATAATCTTTATGCGCAGACATTAACGAGGCAAGCTTTTTATTAATTTCAAAAAAAATATTTACACCGACACTGAAATTACTTGCATAAATAAAACTTCCTTTTTTTTCAATACATAATTTTTTTATTTCTTCCATCTTTTCAAGCCAGCCCGTAGAACCACAAACAAGAGGAACATCAAACCCCAGAGTTTTGTTTACATTTTCATAAGCGCTATGGGGGCCTGTAAATTCAATGGCTACATTTGCTTTGCTTATATTTTCTTTAGTAAAATCGGTAAGATTATATTCGTCAATTTTCAAAATAATTTCATGTCCTCGTTGAACAGCTATCTCTTCGATTGCCTTTCCCATTTTGCCATAACCAAGCAAAGCGATTTTCATGAAATTAATTTGCTGCAAATGTAATTAATGAAATAACATATATTAGAAACTGATAGAGTAAAGATTTATCAGACAATAAATCTACCAGTGGCTAATGACGAAAATTAAAAACGAAACTTACTCCTCCTGAATTTGCCAGTGGATTATAAGCAGGTTTGATCTTCATACTCAGATCGGGACTTATATCAAATGCTTTCAAATGTGCATCTACTACTGCATCTACAACATTCAGCCCCCAGAATATCACAAAAAATACTGCAGAATAATCGATATATCGCCTGTATTGGTTACGGTATTGTCGCAGTGATTCGGGACTGAGAGGCAAATATTGCGGTTTTATTTTGAAATAGTCAGTTGAATCCGGAGAAGATAGAGAAGCTTTGTATTTTGCAGTATAGGAAAATTTCAGGTCTTTATAGGTTTTTATATTATCAATAAAAATGTAACCGGTAATTCCCAGCGCTGCATAAACGATAGGAATTTTCCAGTATTTTTTATTGTATGCTTGTCCCCATCCCGGAAGGATGGCGGATCGAATAGCGGCCTTCCTGGGACGATGTTGGATACTGATCAATGAATCAACCTTTGCCGCCGGAATTGAATCTTTTACCTTAAGAGTATCTACCTGCTGAGCCTGTGCAAATAAACCTGCCAAAAAAAATAAAATAAAAAAGAAAGGGGAAAAAAACTTTTGTTTTTGTTGCATGAAAATTTTGGACTCTGCTTTAGTCAACTGAAATATCCATTTGCCTGAGGATCTTATTAAGTTCATCCACCGAGTAATATTCAATATTAATTTGTCCGCTGCCATTGCGGCTGAGTTTAAGTTTTACACGTGTACTGAAATGCGACGCTAATTTATCTTCAATTTTCTGGAAACCATATGGCATCGAGCTTTTTGCTGTTTTTTTAACACCGCCACCTTGCTTATACAGGTTACGCACCAATGCCTCAGTTTGCCGGACTGAAAGACCTTTGCTTTTTATTTCATTAAAAATATAGATCTGTTTGTCAATTGTATCCACGTTAATAAGAGCTCTTGCATGCCCCATGCTTAATTCACCGTTCCGAACAGCTACCTGTATATCTGGTGGTAATTTTAATAAGCGAATATAATTGGTAACAGTACTTCTGTCTTTTCCCATATTTTCTGCTACCTGTTCCTGCGTTAGATCCAATTCATCCATCATTCGTTTATAACTCAGCGAAATTTCAATGGCATTCAGATCTTCCCGCTGCAAATTTTCAAGCAAGGCAAGTTCAAGTAATTGCTGATCATTAGCCTGTCTTACATAAGCCGGGATGTCTTTTAACCCAGCCATTTTAGCAGCACGCAGACGGCGTTCTCCGGAAATTAATCGATACTTACCTGAAGGTAATTTTGAAACAGTTATAGGCTGGATAATGTCGTGTCTTTTAACAGAAACTGCCAATTCCTGCAAACTTTGTTCATCAAAATCATGACGGGGTTGTTTAGGATTAGCCTCAATGTCATTAACAGCAATGCGACTTATGCTGGTAACCGTTTCAACAACTGTATTTTTTAAATGGCCACTGCTTGTCTTTAAATCTTCATCAATGCTTTGCAATAAGGAGCGAATTCCTTTTCCGAGAGCATCTTTATTTTTTTGCGGGTTGTTCATGAGTTCAGAGTTATGAGTCAGGAGTTCAAAGTTATGGATCAGTTTCCGACTCTGAACTATTAGCTTTTAAGATTACAATTCAAGAATTCTCTCTTCCTGCCTCATTTTTGTCATGTTATTCTTTTGAAGAATTTCTTTGGCGAGATTCAGATAATTTACCGAGCCTTTACTGTTACCATCATATAGAATTACGGGCTTGCCCACACTGGGTGCTTCACTTAATTTTGAATTACGGTGAACAATTGTGTTGAAAACAATATCTTCAAAATGCCTGCGTACTTCACTTACTACCTGGTTACATAAACGCAGGCGACCATCATACATCGTCATTAATATTCCTTCAATTTCTAATGACGTATTTAACCTGCTTTGTACAATTTTTATTGTATTCAAAAGCTTACCAAGACCTTCCAAAGCAAAAAATTCGCATTGTACAGGCACAATTACAGAATCAGCTGCGGTTAATGCATTTACTGTTATTAATCCTAGTGAGGGAGAACAATCAATGATGACAAAATCATAGTCATTCTTTACCGGATCAATAATATTTTTCAATACCATTTCACGGTTCGGATAATTGATCATTTCAATTTCAGCACCCACCAGGTCTATGTGCGAGGGGATTAGGTCAAGATTAGGAATTTCTGTTTTTAAGATCACATCTCTGGCGCTGGCCTCATTCACCATACAATCATAGAGGCTATGAGTTATATTGTGCAGGTCAAAACCCACGCCTGTGGTACTATTCGCCTGCGGATCTCCATCAACCAACAAGGTTTTAAATTCAAGCACGGCAAGACTTGCAGCCAGGTTTATTGCTGTTGTAGTTTTTCCTACTCCACCTTTTTGATTGGCAACTCCAATTACTCTTCCCATATACTTATCTCTGAAGTTTAATTATTATAATGTCAACTTTTGTATTTCTGTTCAACACCCGTTGTGTCACTCACTTGTACGTTCAGAACACTGCTCAGCAGAGTTATTGCAGTTGAAGAGTGCGACGCAACGAAAGCTAAATTTTATTCTGCAGCCAGATACATAAATTCTTTCAATCAACTGAAATTGTTGCCCCAATTTTCAGCAGTTGCAATTTGATGCCTTCATCTTTGAAGGCCTTTATCGCTTTTTCATGATCGATCTTAATAAAACCAAATGTATCATAATGCACGCCGATAACATTTTTGCAATTGATCCATTTAGCTGCTAATACTGCATCTTCATAGCCCATTGTAAAATTGTCACCTATAGGTAATACGGCAAAATTTAGTTTTGCCCATTGTGGAATAAGTTGCATGTCGAGTGTCAATGCAGTATCACCACTGTAATAGAAGTTGCCTTCGTCTGTATAAACAATAAAACCCATCGGGTTACCGCCATAGCTGGCATCAGGCAGCCCACTACTGTGCTGTGCTACTGTACATTTTACCCTGAAATCGCCAAAATTCCAACTGCCTCCTGTATTCATTGGGTGTGTATTGTTGATTCCTTTTTTAAAAAGCCATTCATGAATTTCCCAACTGCAAACAACCAAAGCGTTCGTAGCCTGTGCAATGGCCATACAATCCGTGATATGATCGACATGACCGTGTGATTGCAATATATAATCTGCTTCAATATCAGCAATGTTAATATCTTTTGCCAATTCATTAGGTGTAATGAAGGGATCAAAAAGAATTTTTTTACTTTTTACTTCAACCGAAAAACATGAGTGGCCATAATATGTAAACTTCATAATATATTTTTTATCAATGTTAACAAAAATAAGACTTCATGAGTTTTATAATTGCAAAAGATTATTTACGATCAGATGCTTGAGTTTCCTTAAATGAAATTTTTTAGAATATATTGTTTTTTCATTCGTCTGATTCTTCATAATCTTGCTTTGTGATGCGTAATTCTCCTTTCTGGTGGATATTGATTTGTTTTATGTTAGCACTGGATTTTTATGTTTTCCAGGCTGTAAAGTTGCTTACGCAATCGGCTGGCTCTAAAACAAAGCTAATCATTCATATTTCTTATTGGTCCGTTTCGGCTCTTTCCATCACTATTTTAATTATTCTGCCTTATCTGCAGTTTGCACAGCAACATCGTTTATTGCGCAACACTTTTTTTGCGATTATTGTGGGCTTATTTTTTTCAAAAATAGTAGCATCCGTTTTTTTTCTTGTGGATGATCTTCGGCGGGGCATTCAGTGGGCTGTGGGAAAAGTATTTTTTTCTAACACTGAAGGTGAAACGATGGAACAGGGAGTTAAAATTTCACGTTCTGTTTTTTTAAGCTGGGCAGGAATGCTTGTGGGTGGCGGGTTATTTGGCTCTCTCATTTATGGATTTAGCAACAAATACCGTTACCGGATTCACCGTAAGCAAATGGCTTTCGATAATCTACCTGCCGGCTTTAAGGGATTAAAGATTGTTCAGATATCAGATATTCATTCCGGAAGTTTTACAGACAAACAAGCCGTAATGAGAGGGGTGGATATGGTTTTAAAAGAGAATGCAGACCTTATTTTGTTCACCGGCGACCTGGTAAACAACCTTGCTGAAGAGATGAATGACTATATGGATGTTTTTAATGAGGTAAAAGCTCCGATGGGTGTTTATTCTATTTTAGGAAATCATGATTATGGCGATTATGTTTCATGGCCTGATAGAAATGAAGCACATAGAAAAAAGGAACAGGAAGCAGGCAAACATTTATTAACTCCGATGCAACAGGCTAATCTTGACAGATTAAAAAATATACAAGCCGAACTTGGCTGGAAATTATTGCTTGATGAACATGTAATACTGGAAAAGGGCAATGATAAAATTGCACTGATAGGCGTTCAAAACTGGAGTTCGAAGGCAAGATTCCCTAAGTACGGAGATCTGAAGAAAGCATATACCGGCACCGAAAATTATCCTTTTAAAATTTTAATGAGCCATGATCCTTCACATTGGGATGAACAGGTAATACCATTGTATAATGATATTGATTTAATGCTGGCAGGTCATACACATGGAATGCAGTTTGGTGTGGAAATTCCCGGTTTTAAATGGAGTCCTGTTCAATATATTTATAAAGAATGGGCAGGTCTTTACAAGGAAGAAAAACAAAGATTATATGTAAACCGCGGTTATGGATTTATAGGTTATCCGGGCAGGGTTGGTATTCTTCCTGAAATAACTGTTATAGAATTAGTCTGATGTTTCAGGTGAGCTCAATAAAATTGAGATTCAATTCGTTTTAGGCATACAGCGACATTCTTATCATTAAACTTGCTTTCAGTTTTTAGGTCAAAAATTGTCGCCATCCGATATCTTGTGTTGCCATAATTCAGCTGCGGAATGTATAAAAAATGGAGTTTAATACTGGTTTTTTACCTGGCTGGGATAACTGTATTTGCACAAGTTAATCCGGGAGATACTTTATTAAATAAACCTGAGCCCCCGGTAATAGATACATCAATAAATTATGCTGATATATCTTTTGACGAATTGGAAGAATTTTTAGATTCTATATTATCCCCCCACAGTTATGTATTGACAGCATTTTCCATTCAGAAAGGCTATTATGATTATGAAAGTAAGAGCGATGTTTTTCTTAAACCAATTCGTGAAATAACTCTCACCCCGGCTATCGGGTACTACAATAAAAATGGATTGGGAATAACCGGTATTGGTTCTTTTGTAAATGATCAAAAAAATTTCAGATTTTATCAATTGGCAGTTAGTCCATCCTATGATTATCTTGAAAATAGAAACTTTGCAGTTGGTATTTCTTATACACGATATTTTACAAAAGATTCTTTACCCTTCTATACATCGCCTTTGCAGAATGAGTTGTATGCTTATTTTAATTATCGCCGATTGTGGTTTAAACCTATGATAGGTGTAAGTTATGGATGGGGAAGCCGGTCAGACTACCAGGATCGCCAGGAATATATTACTTCATTGCAATTACGCCGTAATGGTTTTACACGAATCAATACTGAGGAATCCGTGAGTGACTTTTCAGTGGTTGCTTCAATACGTCATGATTTTTATTGGCTTGATGTGTTAACATATAATGACCATATTCGTGTTTCCCCACAATTAACTTTTACAAGTGGTTCTCAAAAATTTGGATTTAACCAAACTTCAAATAGCTATGCAACGTTGCAGCGTTCAGGTGCGAATATTTTATACAATAGTGAAAATGTGTACCTCGATAGTAAGTTATACTTTCAGCCACTTGATCTTACTTTCTATTTAAAAACTGAATATTCTATAGGTAAATTTTATATTCAACCTCAATTAATACTCGACTATTATTTTCCGGCTACTGATCAGCAATTTACCAGCCTTATTTCTGTCAGTGGTGGTTTTATTTTTTGAGGAATACAACTGGTTTTGCAAAACCTTCACAAGCTTTATGCAATATATTTTATTCACTGAAGTTTATTCTTTTAGAAATAAGAAAATCAGTTAATGGATTTTAACTACATCAATTTTCCTTTGGCATTATAGTTGGTCAAATTTTACGAACCAAAAAAATAAATATGAAAACAAAATTTGTTAGTCTTGCCGCAGCCCTTCTCATTTCACAATTCATGATGGCACAATTTCACCTGGGTATTAAAGCCGGTGCCAACATTACGAAAGTAGACGGGAAATCTTTTAAACAAGAGTTCAGGTATGGTTATAATGTAGGTGGCTTTGCAGAAATCGGTTTAGGAAAAAGATTTGCATTTGAACCAGAGGTTTTATTCAATCAATATTCCTCTACATTAGACAGTAGCTATAAATCAATTTATGAAAATGTAATTTCTTCTAATCAAAGTAAGGTTAAACTCAATTATCTTTCCATTCCTCTTTTACTTGACTATAAGTTACTCGGTCCTATCCACATACAGGCTGGCCCCCAATTCGCTGTTTTAATGAGCCAGGACAAAAACTTTCTGCAAAATGGCGGCAATGCTTTCAAGAACGGCGATTTTTCAATGATTGCCGGTGTACAACTTAAACTTGCCCAGTTAAGAGTCACTGGTCGGTACCTCATCGGTCTTAATAACATTAATGATATCGATAACCAGGATAAATGGAAAAATCAGGTGGTGCAATTATCCGTTGGAATAGCCCTTTAAAATCCAATCGCCTACTGAATTGGTCCCGCAATTAGCGGGACTTTTTTATTACTGATAAGAATGGTTATCCTGAACATGGGAGCTGGTACATAAACCTCTTTGATTATGATAGGCATAATACTTGACTACTATACCTTCCTGTATTATTTTTACCTTTCCCGGTTTTCGGGGTGTCATATTGTCTAAAGAAAAATAAATGAGTTTTGAGAATTTTTTTCAGAAGAGCGAAGATGAAATGGATTTTATCCCTATTATCCCTTTAAATGAGAATGATAGTGAAAGTATGGATGGGATTGTGGTTCCGTCAGAAATTTCTCTTTTACCCCTTCGAAATACAGTGCTTTTCCCCGGTGTGGTTTTGCCCATAACTGTAGGCCGCGATAAAAGCATTAAAGCAGTAAATGATGCCTACAAGACTGACAAATTGATTGGAGTTATAGCGCAAAAAGACAGTGGTATAGAAGACCCTGAAAAAAAAGATTTAGAAGCTGTAGGTACGATTGCAAAAATTATTAAGCTGATAAAAATGCCTGACGGGGGCACTACAGTTATCATCCAGGGGAAAAGCCGTTTTTTTATTGAAAGTATAGTTAGTGAAGATCCTTATTTCCGGGCAAGCATTAAAGCATTGATTGAAGAAGACCCCCCCACAGATCCGGATTTTGCAGCTTACGTGGCTAACATAAAAGAAATGGCTGCAGAAATAATTCAGCTTTCACCAAATATTCCTTCTGAAGCAGCAATCATTCTTCGCAATATTGAAAGCCCGTCTTTCCTTATACATTTCGTGTCGGGTAATTTGAATACTGATATCAAAGACAAACAGAAACTGCTTGAGCTCAATAATATTCGTGAAAGAGCAGACCTGTTGATGAAACTGCTGCAAACGGAACTGCAATTTGCCGAGCTCAAAAATAAAGTAACCAATAAAACAAAAACAGAAATTGATAAACAACAAAGAGAATATTTTCTTCAGCAACAATTAAAGAGTATTAAAGAGGAATTGGGCGGAGATACAAATGAAAGGGAGATAAAGGATATGCAAAAGAAGGCTGATTCTAAAAAGTGGCCTGAAGCAGCGAGAGAAATGTTCAAGAAAGGGATTGAGAAATTAGAAAGGATGCATCCAAGCACACCTGATTATTCAGTAGTGTATAACCATCTTGATTTAATGCTTGATCTGCCCTGGGAAGCATATACTGAAGATCATTATGATTTACAAAAGGCGAAGAAAATATTGGATAACGATCATTACGGAATGGAAAAAATAAAAGAAAGGATTCTCGAATATCTCGCAGTGTTAAAGTTGAAAGGGGATATGAAAAGCCCTATACTTTGTTTCGTCGGACCTCCGGGTATTGGTAAAACTTCACTGGGACGCAGTATCGCCAATGCGATTGGACGCAAATATGTGAGATTAAGTTTAGGCGGTCTTCATGATGAAAGTGAAATACGTGGTCATCGTAAAACTTATATTGGTGCTATGCCCGGAAGAATTCTCCAATCTATCAGGAAAGTGAAATCATCAAACCCGGTAATGATACTGGATGAGATAGATAAAGTGGGAAATGATTTTCGGGGTGATCCGTCTTCTGCCTTGCTTGAAGTACTTGATCCCGAACAGAACAATAGTTTTTACGACAATTACCTGGAACTGGAATATGATTTGAGTAAAGTGCTTTTTATTGCCACAGCAAATAATATTCAGAACATTCAACCGGCTTTACGTGATCGTTTGGAAATAATAGAATTGGGTGGGTATGCTGTTGAAGAAAAAGTTGAAATTGCCAAACGTCATCTTGTGCCTAAACAAAAAGAATTGCATGGATTAAAAAATATGGAGTTTAAGATCAGTGATGAAATAATTAAAAAGATTATACAGGATTATACAAGGGAAAGTGGTGTGAGGGAATTGGATCGTCACCTGGCCGGCATTATGCGATATGAGGCAAAAGCGTTTGCCATGAATGAAAAAGTTTTCAATTTAACGAGCGGAAAAGACCTGGAAAAGGTTTTGGGGAAATCAAGATTCAGCAGCGATCTTTATAAAAATGCAAATATGCCCGGAGTGGCCGTGGGCCTTGCCTATACTTATGTCGGCGGCGATATTTTATTTATTGAAACCAGTTTGAGTGATGGTAAAGGTGAATTGCGATTAACAGGGAACCTGGGAAATGTAATGAAAGAAAGCGCCAGTACGGCATTAACTTACCTTCAATCCAATGCAAAGAAATATGGCATTGACTCAAAAATTTTTGAAAAGAAGAATATACATATTCACGTGCCAGAAGGGGCAATACCAAAAGATGGCCCGAGTGCGGGAGTAACTATGCTTACCGCAATTGCTTCGGCAGTAACCGCCAAAAAAATCAAACCTTATCTTGGGATGACCGGTGAAATTACATTACGCGGACAAGTGTTGCCGGTGGGGGGAATTAAGGAAAAGGTATTGGCTGCAAAAAGGGCAGGTTTGAGAGAACTTATTCTTTGTAAGCAAAACGAAAAGGATGTAGAAGAAATTAATGCTGATTTTATTAAAGGGATAAAATTTCATTATGTAAAAACTATGAAAGAAGTATTGGAAATTGCGATAGGAGATTAAAAAAAATTGTACCGGAGGCAACCAAAACCGATTTTTTTATGATGTTTTAATAGTAAGAATTTTCATGTTGGTTGTTTTAAGGGTTAAAAAGGAACTCCTCTATTTTTATGGAGGAGTTTCAGCTTTAAAAAAGACTCCTGCCGAATAGTGAACAGATAGAATTAATATAACAGGGACGTATTAATCTTCCCATCTTACAGAAACTTTTCTCATATTCGTGATCTGTGCGATTACCAATTTTAATATTCGGATTGTTGATTTCATTCATTATTAACGGACAAACTCTGGGAGGTAGTTCTGCATTTACTTTTTTAAACTTGCCGAATACACCTCAATTAACGGGCCTGGGGGGAGTGAATGTTTCCCAGACATCAAATGATGTAGGTATGGCGTTTTATAATCCTGCACTTCTTATTTCATCTATGCATACACAAATGAATACTGTATTCAATAGTTTGTATGCAGGGATTAACGCTTATCATTTATCGCTGGCATATCATAGTAATGCTTTAAATACAAATTTTTTGTGGGGCTTGCATTATTTCAATTATGGTGATATTCGTGAAACAGATGCAAGTGGTAATATTCTTGGCTCATTGCATCCTACTGATTGGGTTATGCAGATTTCTGCTTCGCGAAACTATTTGCAAAAATGGAATTACGGCGCTGCGATGAAATTTATTAATTCGAATTATGGGTTATATCGTTCAAATGGAATTGCTATAGATGTCGGTGTTTTATATCATGATACAGTGAATTTATTTTCTGCTTCTGTGCTTGCAAGAAATATGGGGTTTCAATTGAAGAAATATGATGAAGGAAGCGTTGAGGATTTACCTTTTGATTTAATAGCAGGCATATCAAAACGACTGGCACATGCACCTTTCGGATTTTCAATTACGGCAGATCACCTTCATCAATTTGATATCCGGTACAATGACACAACATTTAATAATGACAACAATTTTGGTTCGACAAACAATCACAAAAAATTCACGTTTGATAAAATTTTCCGTCATTTTGTAATTGCTTCAAAAATTTATGTCGGAGATCATTTAGAGGTTTCACTGGGGTATAATCATCTTCGTCGCGAAGAATTAAATATTGATAAGAGCGGAAATGGATTGAATGGTTTTTCTTTGGAAGTGGGGGCGTTGTTTAATAAGATACAGATCCGTTATGCCAGGGCATATTATCAAAACAATACAGCATATAACCAGTTTGGATTAAATCTTCAGCTGAATAAATATTTCGGACTTGGAAAATTCGGTGAAAGAATCGGATGGTAGCACTACTTTATCGAAAACAATATTATCATCTAAATAGGTTACATATAGTTCAAATTTGTTTTTGGTGTCAGAGTTAATAAAGTTTCGTACATCAGCAGTATCGTTTTTTCCACGTCGTCTTTGTGAATCATCTCTACCGGTGTGTGCATATATCGTAACGGAATAGAAATAAGCACTGAGGGACATCCATCATTGGAATAAGCAAATGAATCCGTATCAGTTCCTGTACTGCGGCTTGATGCTCTCCACTGGACGGGAATTTTTTTATCAGTTGCTACTTTTTCTACTAAGGCCAACAATTTATTGTGTACGGCAGGAGCATATGAAAGAGAAGGACCTTTACCACAACTCACATCACCTTCAATATTTTTACTGATCATAGGAGTAGTGGTATCGTGAGTTACGTCGGTAACAATGGCGATATTAGGTTTTATTCTTCTTGCGATCATCTCAGCACCACGTAAACCTATTTCTTCCTGTACTGCATTGACTACATACAAACCATAAGGCAATTTTTTATTATTTTTTTTCAGCAACCTTGCTACTTCTGCAATCATAAAACCACCAATTCTATTATCAAATGCACGACCAATAAAATTATTATTGGCCAGTTCATCAAAACCTTCCTGGTAAGTGACAACAGCGCCGATATGAATTCCTAATTGTTCAACTTCTTTCTTACTGCGTGCACCGCAATCAAGCCACAGATTTTCTACTTTAGGTTGAGGATCTTTTTGGTCATTGCCGTGCCTTGTATGTATGGCAGGCCAGCCGAACACCGCTTTTACCTGACCTTTTTTACCATGTATCAATACACGCTGGGCCGGAGAAATAGAAGGGTCAACCCCACCATTGCGTTTTAAATAAATCAATCCCTGGTCAGTTATATAATTCACAAACCAACTGATCTCATCCGCATGGGCCTCTATTACTACTTTAAAATCATGTTTTGCATTTACAATGCCCACTGCTGTTCCATAAGGGTCCACATACGATTCATCAACATATGGCTTCAAATATTCGAGCCATAGTTTTTGCCCCCAGGTTTCAAAACCAACCGGGGATGCATTATTGATGTATTGACGGAAAAATTGCATGGATTCGTCTGTCAGAATTCTTTGTTTCGATTTTGTGGTTTTTGCTTTTGCCATTTTTTTATGTTTATGTTATCAGCTTTTGTTTCTTTTATCGCCTCCTGTTGCCCGTCCGTACCGGCACGGGCTGACGTCACATACTTGTACATCTTATCTCTATTCAGGTACATCAATCTTCAATGCCTGTCAAATTTACTCAAATACGAAAGATTAGCATCAGCAATGCTGAAAACATCATCAATCCATCTATAACGAAATAATATAAATAATCCGAAAAATTTCTTTTGGCATATTCATATATCGCCGCAGCAATAATATCGGGTATCAATAATGCAATTACACCGGCTGCAGAAAAATTATAACGAAACAAAAAAATAGTCAGGACAGCAGAAATGAGAAGAGAGAGAAAAAATAATCTATCGACACTCTTCTCGCTGAACCATGTTACCATGCTGCGAATACCGGTAGCTTTATCATCAGCCCTATCCCTGAAATCGAACATAATGCAAATGGCATAAATAAAAAAGAAACGACTTATTATAAACAATAGGATTGGTATAGTAAAATGAATGCCGCCTATTATCACAGGCACTACAGTTGTTACATAAGTCCATACCAGGGCAAGGAAAATGGTCTTTCCAATTGCTACTTTTCTGAGTGCTCTGAACCACGGATGCGGAATTTTAGGTGCAGAATATAAAAAAGTAATGATAGCGGATATCAAAAGCCAGTACCAATGAGGCAGCAGGAAGAAAAAGAAAATGCCCGAGCCAATTGAACCGATAAAGAAAAGTATAAGATGAACGATTCTATGTTTTTTCAGCCATTCAATCCTGGGCGATTCAACCAATGATTGTGAGGTAAGATACCAGTGGAAACTATAACTGCAAATAGTAGCTGAACAAACGAAACCCAGGTAATATTTATCATTTGATGAGTGAAGCAAAAGATCATAAGTTTGATTTACCATTAAAATGGCACAAACAGCAATGAATAGATTACTATAAACAAAAAAACGTAATAGGTTGGAGATTGAAAATTTTAGCAAAACTAATTCATTGTTTAGCTACAATAGATTTTGTGGTTATCGTGTCGCTTTGATTATTTTGACTATCTTTTAAGGTTAGTTTGAAAAACATTGTATCATTCCTGCTCGGGTCTTCATCAAGAAAACTGTAGGGAATTTCCAGGTCCATATCCACTATATTTTTTTTCGGGAAAGCAGGAACGGTAGCAAAAGCAGTATCTGCTTTATCATTATTATGCGGGTCAGGTATTGGAATACTGTTAGTTCTTATTCTTATATAAGTCAGTTCGCCATTTCCTTCATCGCCTTCTTTGTCTGTACATTCAAGAGTAATTTTTAATGTGCCCATTGGAGCATTTACTTCGGTAGTATTAATGTCTTTTACTCTTATTGTTGGTTTAGTTTGAAATTTATCTTTGTGACAACCGTAAATGAATATTGCTGCAAAGAAGGCACATATTAAGTAAATCGGTCTGAGCTTCATATGTCTTGTTTGTTCAAATTTAAGATTTTACGTCTACAATTAAGTTATGAGTAAAGAATGGAATAAAATTTTTAACATTACTTCGGAAGATTTTGCAGACCTGGCCTGGGAAATATTCCGTTTTCAATATAGGTATAATTCAATCTATAAGGCCTATGCCGATATTCTAAAGATCGACCCGGAAAAGGTAAATAGTTTTTCACAGATTCCGTTTCTTCCTATCCGGTTTTATAAAAACCACTTGGTAAAAACCACTGAATTTGATCCTCAAATTATTTTTGAAAGCAGTGGTACTACACAAACTATAAATAGCCGCCATTTGATAAGAAATGTCGAAGTGTACAGGCAAAGTTTTTTAAAAGGTTTTGAATTATTCTATGGACCAATAAATGAATGGTGTATTCTCGGCTTGTTGCCTTCTTATTTGGAAAGAAAAAATTCGTCCCTTGTTTTTATGGTGGATGAATTAATTCGGAAAAGCCGGCATTCACAAAGCGATTTTTATTTGTATGATCATGATAAATTATATGCTGTATTAAAGAAACTCGAAGCAGAAAAACAAAAAACTTTACTTATTGGCGTAAGTTTCGCTTTACTTGATTTTGCTGAAAAGTATTCATTGCATTTGGAAAATACAGTTATAATGGAAACCGGAGGGATGAAGGGCAGAAAAGAAGAAATGGTAAGGGGAGAATTGTATGAAATTTTGAAGAAAAAATTCCAGGTGAATAATATTCATTCAGAATATGGAATGACTGAACTCTTATCACAGGCTTATTCGCAGGAAAATGGAATCTTTTATTGTCCACCCTGGATGAAAATATTAATAAGGGATGAAGAAGATCCTTTGAAGATATTATCAAACTCTCAAGGCATAGAAAATAATAAAGGAGCAATCAATATCATTGATCTTGCAAATATTTATTCATGCTCCTTTATTGCTACAGATGATGCCGGTAAACTCTACAATGACGGAAGCTTTGAAGTACTTGGGCGTCTTGATAACAGCGACATACGCGGGTGCAGCCTGATGACTATTTAAAAAATGTGTAAAAATTCCTTTTAATATCAAACTAAATAATATCTTCTATCCTGTGTAAAAAACCTGATACAGGACCTTCCATCTTGTTGGTGCGATCATCAAAAGTTTCTTCATTTAAAATATCACCAATTTTCATAGCCGCGGGTAAATGCGAAAGGATACTATGTCTTTGAGAATTCATAAACGATCTTAATTTTTCTGCATCAGGGGTTTTTACTTGCGCCTTTATTATTTTTATCGCTTCATTAGAAATGTCAGTCATTTTTTGTTTTGCTTCATCATTACCTACGCCGGCATACTCTGCTACTTTTTTTATGGCATCAATTTCCTTGTCCTGGTAGATTGTTGCCAGCCAACCGTTATTCTTATTTTCTGATAATAAGTTTACCGCTTTTTCTCCGTCACTATATTTTATCATTGCTGCAAGCACTGCCGGAATAGCGGCCTGTGTCAACTTCTGTTTGGATGGTAATATTTTCAAATTCTTAATTTCCTGTGTATTTGGATCTACTTTCTCCAAAGCCGGGTAACCAAGGTTTTTTTGTATGGTTTCAACAATATTTGAGACCATAAATACAGTTTTAATAATATGAGCGAAAAAACTGTGCCAGTGAATTCAATATATAGCAAACATGATTGAATGCATCACTTTCATTTTCAAATTGTCACATTTTAAAATTACTTTGCGGATATGCATTATGTTACGGTTGAAGGCTTAACAAAATCATATGGTATTAAGCCTCTTTTTGAAAATATTACATTTCATATTGAGGAAGGCGATAAAATTGCATTAGTGGCCCGGAATGGTTCAGGTAAATCCACTTTATTAAGAATACTGGCCGGAAAAGAAACTGCTGATGATGGGAAAGTATGGGTACATAAAGATGTCGACATAGCCTTGTTTGAACAAGAACCTTCCTTTATTGAATGGCTTTCTATTCTTGACAATATTTTTGATCACGATCATCCTGTTATTAATGCCATTAAAGAATATGAAGCAGCAAGTGAAGAGAATAATCCGGATACATTAAATAAGGCTATCGTAAAAATGGATGAATTAAGAGCCTGGGATTTTGATGCAAAAGTAAAACAGGTTTTAAGCAAATTAAATATTAACCATCTTCATCAACCTGTTGAAAATTTATCCGGAGGCCAGAGAAAAAGAGCAGCACTCGCCAGAACTTTAATTGATATAGGCTTTGACCACAAACATGTTTTACTGATAATGGATGAACCCACAAATCATCTTGATGTAGAGATGGTAGAGTGGCTTGAGCATTATTTGAATAAAGAAAATGTGACTTTATTGCTTGTTACGCATGACCGGTATTTCCTTGATTCTGTCTCCGAAGAAATATGGGAAATGGATGGCAGCAGCTTATTTGCATATAAAGGGGATTATGAAAATTATTTAGAGAAAAAGGCAGTAAGAGTGGAAAGCGAAATTGCCAGTATTGATAAAGCGAGAAATACTTATCGGAAAGAGCTGGAATGGATGCGTAAACAGCCCAAGGCAAGAACTACAAAAAGTAAAAGCAGGCAGGATAGTTTTTATGAAATAGAAAAGAAGGCAAAGCAAAGAATTGAAGATGCACAAATGCAATTGCAAACAAAAATGAGCAGGCTGGGCGGGAAAGTGGTTGAGTTAAAAAGGATATATAAGAAATACGAAGACAAAATTATTTTAAAAGGATTTGATTATACTTTCAAAAAAGGAGAAAGAATTGGAGTGATTGGAAAAAATGGTGTTGGAAAATCCACATTCCTAAATATTATACAAGGTCTGGAACAACCAGACAGCGGAAAAGTGAATATTGGTGAAACAGTGATCTTTGGAAACTATTCCCAGCAGGGTTTACAGGTAAAGGAAGATATGAGGGTAATTGAGTTTGTAAAAAATATTGCTGAAAATTTTCATTTAGCAGGTGGTGGTTCTTTAAGTGCTTCGCAGTTTCTTAATTTATTTTTATTTCCTCCCGATCAGCAATATACCTACATCAGCAATTTAAGTGGTGGCGAAAGGCGAAGACTGCATTTGCTTTCGATTTTATTCCGCAACCCAAATTTTCTGGTGCTGGATGAACCCACCAATGATCTTGATTTGCCCACATTGGGTGTATTGGAAAATTTTTTGAGCGAGTTTGCTGGTTGTCTTTTGATTGTTTCCCATGACCGTTATTTTATGGACAGGCTGGTTGATCATTTATTTGTCTTTGAAGGGGAAGGTGCGATAAAAGATTTTCCCGGGAATTATTCGCAGTATCGTTTGGAGAATTCAGAAGATAGAATACAGAATAAAGAAGAAAAGCAAGCATCTCAAATTGTGACCGGAAACCAGCAACAAGAAGCCAGCAAGAGGAAAAGGCTTTCTTACAAAGAAAAAAGCGAATTTGAAACCCTGGGAAAGGAGATCAGTGAACTTAACAAGGCAAAAGAAGTGATCAATAAAAAATTCAATGAAGGTAATTTGCCTTTTGAAGAGTTACAGCAACTTTCGCAAAGAATCGGCGAAATAAGTAGCCTGCTGGATAATAAAGAACTTCGCTGGCTTGAATTAAGTGAGAGGACAGATGAGAACTGAGAGATGATAATTGTGAAGGTTTAATAGGCTAAACTATCATCTGTCATCTGTAGAACTATCATCTATGTTTATAATCTTGAGTTAATTGTCTCTAATACTTTGTTCACTTCTATTTTCTCCATGCATTTAAAATGTTTTTTCGGGCATTTGTCATAGCCAATTTTTGAACAGGGGCGACATTTTAATTTATTTACCTGGAGAATATCATAAGATTGGTTTTGCTGGGTTGATAAAAAATTCTCACCGTAGTAAGGATACATCCCAAACGAAGGAACTGTATTTCCCCATAAGGAAATAACCGGTTTCTTAAAAGCTGCTGCAATATGCATCAGGCCGGTATCATTACTTACAATGAGTTTTGCTTTTCTTACAAGATCAGCGCTTTCATTAAGACTGAATTTACCACAGGCATTATAAACTTTTATGGTATCAACAGAGGAAATTTCATCTCCATTTTTTCTGTCTTCTTTCCCTCCCAATAGAATGACAGGATGATCAAGCCTTGCACATAATTCTTTTAATTTGTGAACAGGATATTTCTTTGTGTTGTGTGCGGCGCCAATAACAATACCTATATACCCGGCAAGATGCGAAGCGGGTATATCGTTCCTTTTTATTTCATCTTTTTCCGGAATAAAATAATCAAGACCTGCTCCATCATTTTTTACTCCAAATGTTTCAACAGTTTCTAAATAACGATCCACAATATGAACACCAGGCATAATGTTCCATTTCAAATTAACGTAAATATATTTTTGAATATTTAGTTTATTGAATGAATGCGATGGCTTACTTAATATTTGTTTTACCCTCATAGTACGCAGGTTGTGATGCAGATCAATGATTTGATCATATTCTTCCAGTTTTAATTCATGGGTCATCAGTTCCCAACTGTGTGAAAGCAAATGAATTTTATCTATATAGGGATTATGTTCGACGATAGAATGAAAACTTTCTTTTGTCAGGTAATGAACTTCAGCATTGGTTACTTGTTTTTTCAGGCAACGCACAACAGGTGTTGTGAGCACAATATCACCAATGGAGGAAAAACGAATGATAAGAAATTTCATAGTTATTGTAACGATGAAAAAATTTTATGGAGAGCTTGCAAATTCCCCTTCTATATAATCAAGATCCTTATGATAGGTCTCTTCTACAAGCATCACTGAAATAATACCGACTATCATTACTACAACACCTGTTATCCATCCGGCTGTTACATAATCTGTTTTTTTTTGCAATTGTGTAAACAGTAATGAAACAAATATAAGAGAACCCCGAACCATATTGGGAACCGTAGTGGCCACCGTTGCCCTGATATTTGTCCCAAACTGTTCAGCAGCCATTGTAACAAATATTGCCCAGAAACCTGTTCCAAAACCAAGTAAGGCGCTTACAATGTAAAGATTATTTACGCTTGAACCCCTCAAATTAAAAAACCAAAGTATACTAAGTGCAGTGATCACATAATAAACATATAAAGCCTTCTTCCGGCTTTTGAACCATTGGGAGACAAAGCCGGCTAAGACATCTCCCACTGAAATGGCCGCATATGCAAACATCACAGCCTTACCTGGGTCAATAGTACCCCGGATATTCATATTTGTTCCGAATTCTTTGGAAAATGTGATCAGTATACCTATCACATACCAGGTAGGTAAACCAATAAGAATAGAACTTAAATATTTTCTTAATCGTTTGCCGTTCGAAAAAAGCATAAAGAAATTCCCTTTGGAAACATTTGCATGCTCAATATTTTTAAACATGCCTGATTCCAAAACGCCGACACGAAGTAATAATAAAACGAATCCTAAACCGCCGCCAATAAAATAACAGGTTCGCCAGGGAAATTCTTCTTTCAGAAAAAATGCGACCACAGCTCCTGTTAAACCGATGCCTGCTACCATAGAAGTGCCAATACCTCTTTTTTCTTTTGGCAGCAACTCGGTTACAAGAGTAATGCCTGCACCTAACTCACCGGCTAATCCAATTCCGGTTATAAATCTAACCAAAGCGTATTGGTCAACAGTATGTACAAAGCCATTTGCAATATTGCCAATTGAATAAAGAATGATTGAAGCGTATAAAACCTTCAATCTTCCTTTTTTATCACCCAGTACGCCCCATATTATTCCTCCTACAAGCAGGCCGACCATTTGCACATTGATAATCAAAAGCCCTTTTTTGGCAATTTGAAGATCATTCAGACCGAGTGATCGCAATGAGGGAATCCTTATAATGCTGAATAAAAGAAGATCATAGATATCTACAAAATAACCAAGTGCGGCAACAATAACAGGAAATGATAAAATGCCCAATTGTCTGTTATTCATAGCAAGCTTTATTTCAAAAAAAAATGATAAGCCCCCCGGTGTTTTTCATTTACAAATTAGTATTGGCAGATTCATTTTGAGAAGACCTGCCTCCACGGCTAAACAGCTTAATAATAATAGGTGCAGTGGTTACTAATACAATACCAAGAACAATGATTTCAAGATGATCTTTCAGATCAAAATCAAATTCTTTAAGTATCCATTTCTGTAAAAAATAACCTGCGAATATCATAGTGAAAACCCAGGCCACAGAACCAATAATATTACAAAGATGAAATTTCTTTCTTTCCATCTTCACAATACCGGCTACAATGGGCGCGAAAGTTCTGATAAATGGAAGAAACCTGGCACCAATAATAGCAACGGCTCCGTGTTTTTCATAAAATTCATGCGCCCGATATAAATAAACCTTTTTGAAAAGAATACGATCTTTCCAATGATACATGGCTGGACCTATTTTTCTGCCTGTCCAGTAACCGATTGAATTACCCAGCACACCAAAAAATGAGATCAATCCCCAGAGTACAAAAAGGTCTACCCATTCATTTTGAATTCCACCCAGGCCAAAGAGTTTTAAGAATTGATGAGTAAGGCCGGGAGCACCATTGTCAAGTTTATGGGCATAAATTCCTGCCACAAACAGAAGTGAATCCCCTGGTAAAAAAAAACCTACAAATAAACCTGTTTCGGCGAATATTACAAACAACAACAACCAGAGGCCACCATTTTCTACGTAAAACTGTGGTTGTAATAATTCTTCCCAGCGAAAACTATCTAATAAAAAAAGCATAATCAATTTTTAAATCATGAATTTGCCAGTTCTCCTTCCCACTTACTTACTACACTTGTTGCCAACGCATTTCCAATGACATTGGTTGATGTTCTTAGCATATCACAAAAATGATCTATAGGCAATATTAATGCAATTCCTTCGGGTGGGATTTTAAACATTGAACAAGTGGCTAAAACTACGACTAATGCCGCTCTCGGCACACCTGCGACGCCTTTGCTTGTCAGCATCAGTACCAATAACATTGTTAATTGTGTTGCCAGGTCCATATGAATCCCATAGGCCTGGGCTATAGCGATGCTTGCGAATGTCATGTACATCATACTGCCATCAAGGTTGAAAGAATAACCAAGCGGCAAAATGAAAGCAACAATTTTATCACGACAGCCAAAACGTTCTAATTCTTCTGTCAGTTTAGGAAAAACAGCTTCACTGCTGGTGGTACTAAAAGCGATTAACAAGGGTTGGGCAATTCTTTTCAATAATACAGGTAGCCTGTTGCGTAAAATCAGGAAACCAACCAATAGTAAAACGAACCAGAGTAACAGTATTCCAATCAAAAAATAAAAAAGGTATTGACCGTAAAAATTAAAAACTTTCAGGCCTTTAATTGAAATTACAGAAGCAATAGCTCCGAAAACTCCCAAAGGAGCAAACCACATTACGTATCCAACCATTTTTAGGATAATGTGTGAGGCTGCATCTAAAGCTTTTACAACAGGTTTTGCAAAATCGTGAAGTGCGGTGGCAGCTATTCCAAAAAAAATACTGAAGACAACGATCTGCAGGATTTCATTATTAGCCATAGCTTCGAAAATGCTTTTAGGGAAAACATGTTCAACAAATTTTGATAATGAAAATTCCTGGGTTTTGCCAAGTAAATCTTTCGCACCGTTCACATCAGCATTACTTAGATTGATGGCATGTCCCGGTTGAAAAAGATTTACGAGAAATAATCCAAGCAGCAGGCTGACCAATGAAGCAGATACAAACCAAAGAAGTGCCTTGCCCCCTACACGTCCAACAGATTTCAGGTCCCCAAGTTTTGCTATACCAACCACAAGCGTACAAAATACAAGGGGAGCTATGATCATTTGTACTAGGCGAAGAAAAATAGTTGTTAGAAGTTTTATATTATCAGAAAATTTTATAATGTAGATTTCAGAACTGTTTTCATGAACAAAATACCCTATTGCAACTCCCAAAATCATTGCAATAAGAATAAAAACAGTTAGCCGGTTTTTTTTTGCCATATACAAACATGTAAGAATGCCGAAAATCGGAAAAATTATTTAAGAGCAAAAACATTTCAACTTAAAATACCTTTTGCAAAAGAATTGATGCACGAATTAAATAATTGTTTACTTTACGAGCTATTCTAAATTCTAATTACCAACTTATGAGTTTGTTTGTCAAAAAGCCTCTTAAAGTACTTTTAGCCGAAGCTTCTGAAACGGAAAAGGGTTTAAAGAAAACATTAGGCCCCTGGTCTTTAATAGCTTTAGGAATAGGAGCAATCATTGGTGCAGGATTATTTTCTATAACAGGAATGGCAGCGGCAAATAATGCCGGGCCCGCTATTACTTTATCATTCGTTGTAGCAGGTATCGGGTGTGCATTTGCCGGATTATGTTATGCAGAATTTTCTTCAATGATACCTATTGCCGGAAGTGCATACACTTACTCTTACGCTACGATGGGAGAATTTATTGCCTGGATCATTGGATGGGATCTGGTATTGGAATACGCCGTAGGAGCTGCCACAGTAAGTATAAGCTGGAGCAGGTATTTTGGAAGATTCCTCGAAGGTTTTGGTGTACATCTGCCGGCAAATATGATGGGTGGTCCCTGGGAGGGCGGCATGGTAAATATTCCGGCTGTTTTTATAGTTGTGCTGATGAGTTTATTATTAATAAGAGGAACCAGCGGAAGTGCAAAAGTGAATGCATTTATAGTTGCATTAAAAGTGACTGTTGTTTTTATTTTTATCTTTCTTGGCTGGGGTTATATCAATAAGAGCAATTATCATCCTTATATACCTGATAACAATGGCACATTCGGCGAATTTGGATTCAGTGGCATTATTCGGGCGGCCGCTATAGTTTTTTTCGCCTACATTGGTTTTGATGCCGTATCTACTGCAGCGCAGGAAACAAAAAATCCCAAAAAGAATATGCCCATTGGCATTTTAGGATCACTTGCCATTTGTACCGTGTTGTATATTTTATTTGCTTATGTGATGACAGGGGTTGCAAATTACCAATCCTTTAGAGGGAAAGATGGAATCGCCCCGGTAGCGGTTGCCATTGATCATATGGGAAAGGTAGGTGCAAATGGAATTCTTTTGCCGGACTATCCCTGGCTGAACAGGGCAATCATCGTTGCCATTCTTGCCGGGTATTCTTCGGTAATTCTTGTAATGTTATTAGGCCAATCAAGAGTTTTCTTTAGTATGAGCCAGGATGGCTTATTGCCAAAAGTATTTTCAAACGTTCATCCAAGATTCAGAACACCTGCAAAAAGCAATGCACTGTTTCTTGTTTTTGTGAGTTTGTTTGCTGCATTTATTCCGGCAAGAGTAGTGGGTGAAATGACAAGTATTGGAACTTTGTTTGCATTTATCCTGGTCTGTCTTGGCGTGTTGATTCTGCGAAAAAAGATGCCCGACGCACCACGGGCATTCAGAACTCCATTAGTTCCTGTTGTTCCGATTCTTGGGATAGGAACCTGTTTGTTTATGATGGTATTCTTACCCGGTGATACATGGATACGATTAATTGTATGGTTGATTATTGGACTGGTAATCTATTTTGGGTACAGTCGTCATCACAGTAAACTCAGGCATGGCGAAGTAGTGTTGCCGGTAGATCCGGAGAAACCAAAAGAACCTTTCGAAGAATAAAACAATTTAATTTTTTATAAACCGTCCTGATGAATCGGGACGGTTTTTCTTTTAGTGTCATTGCTGTAAATTTGCAGCCCGAATAATATTTTCAATTGTCGATTGACAACAATCAATATTCAACAGAATGGGAAGAATTTTTGAAGTAAGAAAGGCTACGATGTTTGCCCGTTGGGATAGAATGGCAAAGCAATTTACCCGTGTTGGAAAAGAAATCGCTATTGCCGTAAAAGCAGGCGGTCCTGACCCTGATATCAATCCTGCTCTTCGTCGTTGCATGCAAAATGCAAAGGCGGTTAATATGCCCAAAGACCGTGTGGAAGCGGCGATAAAAAGAGCGATGGGGAAGGAGATGGAGAACTATGAAGAGATTTTATACGAAGGTTATGGGCCGCATGGTGTAGCCATACTTGTTGAAACAGCAACCGACAACCATGTAAGAACAGTAGCGAATATAAAATCTCATTTTAATAAAGGAGGTGGATCACTTGGAAATAGCGGAAGCGTATCCTTTCAATTTAAAAAAATGGGGGTGTTTAAATTAAAGCTGGAAGGGATCAATATTGATGACATTGAATTAGACCTTATCGATCACGGCCTGGAAGAATTGGGTGAAAGCACCGGTGAAAACGGCGAAGAAATATTAGTGGCCCGCTGCGGCTTTACTGATTTTGGTAACATGCAAAAAGCATTGGAAGAAAAACATATTACACCCATCAGTGCTGAAGTGGAGTGGATACCCACCACCACAGTTCAGTTGCCTGAGGACCAGGCGCAGGATGTTTTAAAATTAGTTGACCGTCTTGAGCAGGACGAAGATGTGCAGAAAGTGTTTTATAATCTCCAGTGAGATCGTTCGGTACCTTTGCTGGGTGAATGACCATCCAATAATTCTTTTTGACGGTGTTTGTAACTTCTGCAATGCAATAGTAAATTTTATCATCAGGCAGGATAAAAAGAATGTTTTTCTTTTTGCTGCACTTCAATCAAAATCAGGGAAAAAATTGGTTGAACAGTATAATATCGACTGGAAAAATACTGACTCATTTGTGTTGGTAGAAAACAATAAAGCTTATCAGTATTCTACTGCAGGATTAAGATTGTGTAATAAACTTCCATGGTACTGGAAATGGACGCAAATCTTTTGGATAGTTCCAAAATTCATTCGTGATGGCATTTATAATTTTATTGCAAAAAACAGGTACAAATGGTTTGGCAAAAAAGATGAATGTATGATACCAGGTCCCGGAATGAAAGAAAAATTTTTAGTATGATTCTTTCTCCCCACTTAGGTGGAGAGAAAGGGTAAGATTATTTTTCTACAAATGCTTTTAAGTTGTCGAGTCCCTGTTTTAATTGCGGATTATAGACTTTCTCAAACATAAAGCTGGTAAATTTTTCCCACGGGTACCAATGTAAATGAAAATCAATATACCATTGAACAGTGACTGAATTTGAATCAATAGCCGGTACTATCTGCCAGCCGGTAGGAATTTTTTTATTTAGCAGCATATAAACTGCAGTCACTTCATTACTTTTTTTTCCTGTAATAACGAGGTATTGTCGTTTTGTTTCATTTAATATCAGCCCTTTGATCACACCATTTTCATAGTAAAATTTTGAAGAGTCTGTACCAGGATACCAGTTTCTCCACTTTTCGGGATCACTGATTTGTTTCATCACCGATTGTTCTGAAGAATTGATTTGAACAGCTTTTGATATCCTGATATCAGGGGGAATAAAAAGAGAAATGATGGTGATAACAATAGAAAGAAAGACAATACTTACTATTATTAGCTTAATGATTCGCATTAAAAGAACCTTTAAAAAATGATTTCAAAAAAATCATTCCCATTTGAAAACCCAGATTGCAAATACATAGATGATTACGCCCCATGCTCCCATAATTCCTATTTGTTTCCAGCAATCATTCAAATGCGAACCTTCGAATGCTACTTTTCTCAGTGAATCATTGAGGGCTGTTAATGGCAGTGCTTCAATGAGCCAACTGATGCTGTGTGGCAACACGTTCTTTGGAAAAAAAGTTCCTGATAAAAAGTATTGGGGAAACATGAACAGGTTGGCATAAATTGGAATTACATTCTGGTTTTTCGAAACCGAACTGATGAAAAACCCAAAACCCATGAATACCACCAAGGCAAGAGCACTTAAAATCAGTAATTCAATAAATGTAATAAAACCATCGGCTAAGGTAAAATGATAAGCATACCTGCCAAATAGTATCAATACTATTACAATTAACAGTTGAAAAAATACACGGCCAAGGCTTTCTCCAAGAACGATGTTTGTCTTACTGACAGGTGAAGCATACATTCGTTTTAAGACAAGAGTTTCTCTTAACGCAAAAAATAAAAATGCTACTCCGAACACAGCTGAACCAATCAGGGAAAACCCTATCATGCTGGGTAAATAAAAATCAATTCGCCTGTAAATGCGGCCTTCCACCTGTTCATTGGAAAGGGTAGCAATTTTTTCAACAGGATGTTTCTGCTGGCTTAAATCATTGATCATTCCATTTAAAACTGACTGCAGCTGTGGTAATTCTCTCTGGCTGGCAGATGAAGATTTGATATGGATATCATATTTGCCTGAGTCTGTTTTTTGAATATTAAGTATCGCTGATAAACGTCCTTTTTTCAACTGGTCCTCAATTTCAGCTTCTGTTCCTTTTTCAATATTAAATATGGAGGAATGTGTGATAGCCTGGTAAACGTTGTTTGTGGTATCTGCTTTTTTATCGATAGCTATATCAAATGAAACACCGCCGCCACTGCCAAGCGAACCAAAAATAATAATAAGTACAACTGGAAAAAATAAACTAAAAAAAGTGGAAGATGGACTTTTGAAAATTGATTTAAAGCTTGCTTTTGTGATTGCAAACAAAGCTCTTCGTTGACTATATCGTTGTGTCATTTATCTTAATTAATGTGTAAATGTATTGCTTAATGAATTAAAAATTGAAAGGGCAGACGTGCCTGTGTTGCATTGGTCATTTGCCTGATGTGCATTACCTCCCGGTAGATTTTATAATTATCTTCTCCCAGGGTTTCTTTCATTTTATAGGAATAATCATCCGAAGAAGAACCAAATATCCGTTCCAAAATAGTTTGAGGTTCGGGAAATTCTCTTAACCGGTAATCACTCGTTTTTGCCATTCGTGCCGCACAATCCACAGCATCCTGCAATCCGCCAAAGCGGTCTATTAATCCGATTTTTATTGCCTCATCACCACTCCATACTCTTCCCTGTGCGATGCTTTCAATATAAGCAGTGTCTTTTTTTCTCCCTTCTGCCACGCGTTCTTTGAACTGGCTATAAGTATTTTCAATACTTTGCTGAATCATTTTCTTTTCGTTTTCGTTCAGTGGATGAAAAATACCTGCGTCCGCATACTGTGCCGTTTTTACTCCGTCAAACGTTACTCCTAATTTGGTTTTAAAAAATTCCTCCATGTTAGGAATAATTCCAAACACCCCGATGGAGCCGGTAATAGTGTTGGGCTCAGCAAAAATGCTGTCAGCCGCGCAGGAAATATAATAGCCACCGGATGCAGCCACGTCTCCAAAGCTTACTACTACGGGTTTTTCCTGTTTGGCTAAAGATAATTCTCTCCAGATGTTTTCACTTGCAAGTGAACTGCCTCCACCTGAATTTACACGAAACACAATTGCTTTAATTGATTGATCAAGCCGGGCTTTGCGGATCAGTCTTACATAGTTTTTACTTGCAATTATACCAGGTTGATCACTACTGCCATCCACGATATCACCCTGTGCATAGATCAAAGCAATACTTTCTTTGCCATTTCTTTTGAATGAACCGGCCTTTGCATATTTATTGATCGAAATGAAATTAATTCTGTCATACTTGCCTATTCCCAGTTTGTTTTTAATATCATCTTTTACCTGGTCATCATACTTTAGCCCGTCTATAAATTTGCTGCCCATTGCATCCTGTGCTGTTTGAATTTTTCCCTCATCCGCCAAATGAAAAAGGGTAGCCGTATCGATATTCCTTGCAGAAGATGTATTCAAAAGGAAATGGTGATAGAGCTCATTCAGCCATACTGTTGTTTGCAATCTGTTCTCAGGCGTCATTTTATCAGTGCGAAAAGGCTCCGTAGCACTTTTGAATTTACCTGCGTAAAAAATTTGTGGGTGAATATCAAGCTTGTCCAATGTGCCTTTCAAAAAAATATAGCTTACACTAAAACCAACCCATTCTAAACTACCGGTTGGATTAAGGTAAACTTTATCAGCAATATTTGCAATGTCATAGGCTTTTTGTGAGATGAGATCACCATGAGCGATAATAAATTTTTTGCTTGTCTTAAAATCGATCAGGGCATTCCTGATCATCTCACTACTGGCAAATCCGTTTGGATTAGAGTTTGCCACGAGGTAAATACCGCTAATATCTTTATCATTTTTCGCTTTTTTTATCAGCCGAACCACATCAAATAGACCCGGCACTTCCAGTTCATCCTTACTGCTAAAAGGAGAAAGAGGACTTTCAACACGTTGTTCATTAAAATTCTGGCTTAAGTCGAGTACTAAAACCGATTTGGCTTCTATATTGGGTTTTTCTTTTGAAGCAAGACCGGCCACCCATCCCAAAAAAAGAAAGAATATGATCAGGGCAAAGATTACCAATGATAATAATGAAGCTAAAAATATTTTGAAAAAGCTTTTCATGATGAAAATGTTTGAGTTTCCAAAAATAAAGATATTTGATGCTCTGAATTGTAAATATGAATAAAGCCTTTTTGCTGTTAGGTGGTAATCTTGGCGACAGGAAAGAAAACCTTAAGAAAGCAGGAGAACGAATCGGGGAAAAATGCGGAATTCTCATCAGATCATCTTCGTTATACGAAACAGCGGCCTGGGGAAAAACTGATCAGCCTGTTTTTTTGAACCAGGCTATTGAAATAAAAACTGAATTAGATGCAAAACAATTGATGAAAAAGATTTTGGAAATTGAAAAAGAAATGGGGCGTGAACGAAAAGAAAAATACGGCCCCCGGGTTATTGATATTGACGTATTATTATATAACGATGAACAATATAATGACTCATTTTTAAAAATTCCTCATCCTGAAATGCAAAACAGGCGATTTGTATTGACCCCACTTGCAGAGATTGCTTCTGGATTTCAGCATCCTGTTTTTAAGAAATCAATTTCACAATTATTGAAAGAATGCCCTGATAAACTGAGAGTAAAAAAATATTCCTGATTTTTTCCACAATTATTCAAAACAAAATTTATGTGACATCATTTAATTTATTTTGTGCTTTCGTAGAACAAGCTATAACCCATGACTAACCGCCGTTAATAATGGATTATCATTTTATTACAATCGAAGGAAATATAGGCGCAGGCAAAACAACACTGGCACATCTTCTTTCACGACATTATAATGCAAGACTTATACTGGAAGAATTTGCAGACAATCCGTTTCTTCCTAAATTTTATGAAAACCCACAGCAGTATGCGTTTCCGCTGGAACTTTTTTTTATGGCTGAACGTTTTAAGCAAATGAAAGAATTGATTCAGCAAAAAGACCTTTTTCAAAATATTACCATTTCAGATTATCTTTTTACAAAGTGTCTTTTATTTGCAAAAGTCACCTTACCGGATGATGAGTTTCGTTTGTACCAGCGACTTTTTGATATTATTCATCAGCAATTGCTTCAGCCTGATATTTTGATCTATCTCCATAGGCCTGTCTCCAAACTGCAGGCTAATATTAAAAAAAGAAATCGTTCCTATGAGCAAAATATTTCTGATAAATATTTGTTTGATATCCAGGAAACATACACTCATTATATCAAACAACATAATGTGAAAACAATTTTTATTGACGCTTCTAACGCTGACTTCCTGGGCAATGAAAAACATTTGAAAGTAATTACTGACGCATTGGAAAAAGAATATGATGAGGGGCAGCATTTTTTAACATTGCCATAATCTGCTTTGTAATTTTTATTTTTGCGTCGCTGCTGAAATCTATACATGGCCAACCAGGTAAATCAAAGTTCCCCTTTTGAAGCAATCAGGATTGCAGAATTTAAAAATTTAATGCTGGGAAGATTTTTTTTCATTATGGCTTTGCGAATGATGAGTACACTTGTCGGCTGGTGGGTGTATGGACTAACGCGGGATCCCTTTGCTATTGGCCTTATCGGGTTATCAGAAGTCATTCCTGCTGTTTCTTTGGCTTTATACGCCGGACACGTGATAGATATTAGTGAAAAAAAGAAATTGATGCTGACTGGTATTTTCCTTTACTTCTGTTGTGCATCTGTTCTTCTTTTTCTTTCATCAAATTTTGCAAAGGGACATTTGAGCAATCATTGGATCGCTATTTGCATTTACGGTGTTATTTTTTGCAGCGGTGTTACCCGCTCATTCACCGGGCCTACATTTACTGTATTACTTGCTTTTATCGTTCCAAAAAAGACATTGCAGAATGCCACAACGTGGAGCCAGGGAACCTGGCTTACGGCATCTGTTACAGGCCATGCGATGGGAGGTTTTTTAATTGCAGCGCTTGGTAATTCAGGGACATTGATAACCATTTGCAGTCTTATTGTGTTGGCATTTATTGTTCTTACTCAATTAAATCAACAAAGAGCATTATTACCGGCTGCTGAAAAGCGAACCTGGGAAAGTGTAAAAGAAGGATTGAGATTTGTATTCCGTACAAAGGAAGTATTGGGAGCCATGACCCTTGATCTTTTTGCCGTTTTATTCGGTGGTGCAGTTGCTATGGTCCCCGTGTATGCAAAAGATATTTTGAAAGTAGGTCCGCAGGGTTTCGGCTGGCTGAATGCCGCGTCTGATATTGGCTCTATCTGTATTGTTGTGTTGCTTACCCTTGCACCATTTCAAAAAAAACATGGAAGAAAATTATTTTTTGCTGTGGCAGGTTTTGGAATTTGTATTATTGTTTTTGCATTATCAAAATGGTTCCTGCTTTCGTTTGCTGCATTAATGATCGCAGGTATACTGGATGGTATAAGTGTGGTAATACGCGGAACTATTCTCCAATTAAAAACTCCCATGGAATTACGCGGCCGTGTTATGTCGGTCAATTCTATGTTTATTAATTCAAGTAATGAGCTGGGACAATTTGAAAGCGGGGTTGCTGCAAAGATAATGGGAGTGATCCCTTCTGTGGTTTTTGGAGGTTGTATGACCCTGTTTGTTGTAATTACTACGTGGTTCAAAGCCCCAAGTTTACGTAAATTAGAGTATTGATTGTGTTGCCGGGCATTAGTGATTCTATTTTGTTTTCGTTGCGTCGCATTCTTGTACGTTCTTTAATTCTATTCGGCTTTTGAAAAAAATAAACCAAAACCAATAAATTTTTTTATGAACCGTCGAAACTTTATCTCCTCATCCGCTCTCACTTTAGGAGCACTTACCATTGCACAACAAAAAATTTTTGCCGGCATATTTGATGATCCCTGGAAAATAAAAATGCTTCGGAATGATATTGGTGTGTTTACTGAACGGGGTGGCACAATTGCTTTCCTGCTTTCAAAAAAGGGAATAGTAGTTGTGGATGCAGAATTTCCAGAGCAATCCCAGCATTTAATTACAGAATTGAAAAAGAGAAGTGATAAACTTTTTAAACTTCTCATTAACACGCATCATCATATGGATCATACAGCCGGCAATATTTCATTTAAAGGAATTGTGGAAAATGTGCTGGCGCACGAGAATTCTTTAAAGAATCAAAAGAATGTAGCTGTTGCTCAAAAAATTGAAGACAAACAAATGTACCCTGACCAAACTTTTACTGATACATGGTGCGAAAAAATAGGAAAGGAGAAAATATGTCTTTATTATCATGGTACAGGGCATACTGACGGAGATGGCATTATTCATTTTGAACATGCCAATATTGTACATATGGGCGATCTGATGTTCAATCGCCGTCATCCATTTGTAGACAGAAGTGCCGGAGCAAGCATGAAAAACTGGATTGTTGCATTGAACCAGGCCACTAATCAGTTCAGCAACGATACTATTTTTGTTTTTGGTCATGCAGGCGATGGTTATGAAGTGACAGGTACAAAGGACGATCTTAAAGCTTTTGCAGAATATCTCAGTAAGGTGTTGGATTTTGTTGATGGCGAGATCAAGGCTGGCAAAACCAAGGACGAAGTTTTGAAAACAACCGAATTACCGTTTGCAACAGAATGGAAGGGTGACGGATTACAAAGACCACTGCAGGCGGCCTATGAAGAGTTGACTACAGGTTGATTTCACAAATTATCTTTTCCAGTTTCCATAAGTTTTTCAATCACATAATATGTAATTGGGCAGAAAGTAGAGTTTTTGAGTGTTAATTGTTTGCGTTTAACAAAAACATCTTCATCTGTATAAGGAAATCTCTGGCAATCGGACGGTCGTTGTTCATAAATACTGCAAGAATTATCAGCTCCTAAAAAAGGACATGGTGTTGATTTCACTACGAAATCTCCATCTTCATCCACCTTCAAATAAGTTTCGATAAAATCGCTTTCCCGCATTTTCAAATGTTTACTGATGCGTTTAATGTCAGGAGTTTTAAACCGGGGCGAATAATTTTTACAGCAGTTAGCACACTGGAGGCAATCAATTTTTGAAAAAGCTTCTTCGTGAAGATCGGGTAATTGTTTTAGTACTTTATTTTTATCTGCTTTCTCCAAATATTCTTTATAAGCTTTTTGCCGCTCAGCCGATTTTTTTTCCCAGTTATGTAGTAAACCCTTATTCATAAAATTTTGTAATGAAAAAGTCAGGAAAGGTACATAACATTTAAAGGGCGAATGCTATTTTTACTGTTAATATGCACACCGTTTACGAGCAACTGCTTATTCTTATTTCCACTCCTTTGTATATAATTATCATTGGGGCAGAATTGTTATTAAGCAATTATCGTCATAAAAAAATATATAGATGGAAGGATACAGCAGCAAATGTTTACCTGATGGTGCTTAATACCTGTCTTGATCTTTTCGTAAGAAGCGGCTACCTGCTCGTATTAAGTTATTTCTATCATTACCGTATTCTTTCTTTTACAAATGTGGCTGTGTACTGGATAGTCTTAGTGATAACGGAAGATTTTCTTTATTACTGGTTGCACCGTTTCGATCATGAAATAAGATTATTCTGGGCTGTGCATGTAACACATCACTCTTCTCAACAACTAAATTTTTCTGTGGGCTTCCGTTCGTCTGTATTTCAGCCATTATATCGGTTCATTTATTTTATTCCATTGGCATTGCTGGGTTTTAAACCAATTGACATTGCATTCATTTACTCAGCTACTCAGATCTGGGGAATTTTTGTTCACACAGAACTCATCAATAAAATGGGATGGCTGGAACATATTCTTGTTACTCCTTCTCATCATCGTGTACACCATGCTTCCAATCCAAAATATCTTGACATGAACATGGGCATGTTTCTTATTATATGGGATAAATTGTTCGGAACATTTCAACCGGAACTCCCTGTTAAAGAATATCAGCCGCTTAAATATGGTCTCACTAAACCAATTGAAAAAGAAACACCGCTCAATATTGTTTTTCATGAGTGGAGCACACTTCGTAAAGATTTGTTGCGAAATGATATCGGCTGGAAAGAAAAATTGTTTTACCTCTTTGGTCCTCCGGGCTGGAGCCATGATGGAAGCCGGAAAACAAGTAAAGAACTTCGCCAGCTTGAAAATGGTCAACCAGCAACAATAAATGAAACAGAAAACCAGGTTGCCATTTAATTTTTCAATCAGGTAAAATACATTCTAATGCCTATTGCATAGCGGTATGTCAATTCCAAAATGCTCGGAGCTTTTGATTACCTTTGCACACTTACAAAATCGAAGAGTTTAGTACATGAAGAACATTCGTAATTTTTGCATCATTGCCCATATTGATCACGGAAAATCTACCCTTGCAGATCGCTTGCTGCAAACTACCCATACAATCAGTGAACGTGAAATGATGGACCAGGTACTGGACGATATGGACCTGGAACGTGAAAAGGGTATTACCATTAAAAGTCATGCCATACAAATAAACTATAAACATGCAAACGGTCAGGAATACATTTTAAATTTGATCGACACGCCGGGCCATGTAGATTTTAGCTACGAAGTAAGTCGTGCTCTTGCTGCCTGCGAGGGTGCTTTGTTGCTGGTAGACGCAACACAGGGTATACAGGCACAAACAATTTCCAATTTATACCTCGCTATTGAAAATGATCTTGAAATTATTTCTGTGATCAATAAAATTGATATGGATGGGGCGATGATCGAGGAAACAAAGGACCAGATCATTGAATTGATTGGTTGCAAACCTGAAGAGATTCTACTGGCAAGTAGCCGCACAGGTATGGGTGTTGATGCAATACTGGAAGCTATCGTGGAAAGAATTCCTTCACCAAAGGGTGATCCTGGTGCTCCTCTCCAGGCATTAATATTTGATAGTGTGTTTAATTCTTTTCGTGGGATTATTGTTTACTATCGCATTTTGAATGGGAGCATTAAAAAAAGTGATAAAGTAAAATTTGTTTCTACAGGACAAGAATATGTTGCTGATGAGGTAGGAATTCTAAAGTTAAAAATGACAGAAAAGCCTGAAGTAGGTTGCGGTGATGTGGGTTATATTATTACAGGTATCAAGAATGCCAAAGAGGTGCATGTAGGTGATACTATTACATTGGCAAACAATCCTGATCCACAAATGATACAGGGTTTTGAAGAAGTGAAGCCAATGGTATTTGCAGGAATTTTTCCTGTGGATACAGATGATTTTGAAGAATTACGTGATTGTATGGACAAATTGCAATTAAATGATGCTTCGTTGACATTTGAACTGGAAACATCCCAGGCTCTCGGTTTTGGTTTTCGTTGCGGCTTTTTGGGAATGCTGCACATGGAAATAATCCAGGAAAGATTGGAAAGAGAATTTGACCAAACAGTAATTACAACAGTACCCAACGTAAGTTTCATTGCGTATACCACGAAAGGCGAGAAGGTCATAGTCAATAACCCAATTGAATTTCCGGATCCTGTAAAAACAGATAGGATTGAAGAACCTTTTATTAAAGCACAGATCATCAGTAAGCCGGAATATATTGGCAATATTATGACCCTGTGCCTGGGTAAACGTGGTATTTTATTGAATCAACATTATCTTACTCAAACAAGGGTTGAGTTAATGTTTGAAATGCCACTAACGGAAATTGTTTTTGATTTTTATGATAAACTGAAATCGCAGACCCGCGGCTACGCATCATTTGATTACCATCCAATAGGATATAGGGAAAGTGATATTGTGAAAATGGATATTTTACTAAATGGCGATAAAGTGGATGCATTAAGTGCATTAATTCATCGAAGCCGTGCACAGGACTTCGGCAGAAAACTCTGCGAAAAACTTAAAGAATTATTGCCACGCCAGCAATTTCAGATTGCCATACAAGCTGCAATCGGGGCAAAGATCATTGCAAGAGAAACTATTTCTGCACTGCGAAAAGATGTAACTGCAAAGTGTTATGGTGGCGATATTACCCGTAAAAGAAAATTGCTGGAAAAACAAAAAGAAGGAAAGAAACGGATGAGACAGGTCGGAAATGTGGAAATTCCGCAGGAAGCATTTTTAGCAGTACTGAAGCTGGATGAATAGATTGTTGATTCTATTCGTTGTCTTTCTTTTTTACTTTATTCTGTTCGGATTTATCTTCCAGCTTTTTCTCATTCACGTTTCCATTTACATCCAAAAGCGGATCACCCACAGGCGCCTGGCCTTCCTGTAACTTGAAGGTGTATAATTTATCTATATGCAGCCATTTTCCATTTTGCCATTTAAAAGCTTCGTAGTCTCCGTCAGGAACATATGTCCATTTATTTTCTGGTTCATCAGTTTCAGATATCAGGTGATCTACAACAATGAGTTTATCATCGGGATCATATTTCAAAATAGCACGGGCTTGTTTTTTATACTCCAGGCTAAAACGATACTGCGGGTTTCTTTTTACACTGTCTTTTTCGAAACTAAAATACTTACCTCCAAAAACAGGTTGATTATTTTCATCGAATGATAATACTTCGATCCATTTCTTATTGCTCATAACGCTATTGTTGTCAAAACCGATCAGGGTATAAAAGTTTTTACCGTTATAACTTGTTTTTATTATGTCATAATATACCGCACCGATCCAATTATCCTTTGTTCGGACCGAATCTATTGCATCGGGAGTAAATTCAGAAAAATCCCGCAGCGCAATTAATTTCAGAGAGCCATCATTTGTCTTCATTTGAATAGCGCCTCTTTGTCTTGAGTAATATTCATCGAAAGAAATATTCCATGTGAAAATCCTGAATGTGCTGTCAGGAGCATATAATTTTGAAACACCCTGCACGGAATCAAAAGGATAATAGAATGAGTTTTTTATTTGCAGGGAACGAACTAATGTTCTTATAAATTGACTGTCTGAACGCATGCGGCCTTCTGTAAGGCTATCCAGAATTATATCGGCAGCCAGCTTTTTTAAAGAATCTTCTTTTATCTCCAGTTTTTTCCTATCTGCGGAAATAATTTTTTGAGCGCTGGTTATTTGAGTGAACAAAATAATTACGACTAAAATAATAGAAAATTTAAAAGGATTTTGGGGTGAGAACATAATTAAAACGAAGTTACTGTAGAATTCAGATGGAAATAACGGTAAAAGCACTTAAAAATTACCTGCCGGTAAAATTTTACAAAGCTTTGGCAAAATCGATCAAAGAATTAAAGACAAGATCGATATCCGGATGAGGAAGTGGTTGTTCAGGATGAGTAGTTTTTAAATATACAGTATAAGTTCCGGCATTACGGCCGAATTGCATATCGCTGAGTTTGTTACCTACCATTATTGTTTTAGCAAGATCAATTGCCGGAAAATCCTTTGTGGCCTGCAAAGCCATGCCGGGATTGGGTTTCCTGCAGAAGTGTTTGGAATCTGAAGCAATACAATAATAAATTTTATCAATACGACCATCCTCTTTCTCAATTTCAGTTTTCATTCGCTGTTGAATACTCAACAGGTCTTCTTCAGTCATCAACCCTCTGCCCACGCCTCTTTGATTACTGACTACAATTATGGTATTAAATTTTTTTGAAAAAATTCGGATAGCTTCTATAACGCCGGGATAAAATTCAAATTCATCCCAGTCTAAAATGTAATGGTTTTCTTTTTCATAATTAATGACCCCATCACGATCAAGAAACAATGTCCAACTTGCATCCACATTTTCAAGACGCAGTGGTAATTGAGTTAATTCTATTTGCGCTTTCTGAAAGTCTTCAGGTATACCAATATCAATAAAATAATTGTCCTGGATGATCGCGTAAATTTTTTTATCAGGGTAAAACCTCTCGAGATAATCTTTTTCGAAAGAAAATTTTTCGGGGAGATCTTTATCAAGAAAACTTTCAACATTCAAAACGTAAATTCCTGCATTGATATCCCCCGTTTCAAAGAATTGTTTTTCTCTGAACTTTTTAACTGAAAAATCATTGTCAAGTTCAACTGCTCCATAGCGATCAAATTTTCTCATAGGTTTTAGCATCAAAGTACATTCCGCATTGCTCCCGATATGAAATACAGAGGCTTTTTCAATATCAGCTTTAAAAAGTGTATCTCCGTTTACAACAAAAACATTTTTTTCAATAATTCTTTTACAGGCCAGTTGTATGGCGCCACCTGTTCCAAGCGATTCTTCTTCTACCGAAAGCTGGTAATCAAGAGTTGGAAACTGTTCATTCAAAAATTTTTCGATCACTTCATGTTTATATCCCAGTGAAAAAATAAATTTTTCAATTCCCTGTGAAAGTAAATAACGGATAACATGTTTAAGAAAAGGTTGTCCGGCAACAGGTGCCATACATTTCGGAAGATCAGAAATTACTGAACGAAGTCTTGTGCCCAGGCCGCCGGCTAATATGATGCATTCCCTGGCTTCCATGAACTACGATCCAAAATGTTTTTCCTCTACCAGTTGGCAAATAACATGACCCACAAGAATATGACTTTCCTGTATCCGTGGAGTATCCGAAGAAGGGATATTGATGAGATAATCACTGCTTGATTTCATAGCCCCGCCACTGCTTCCTGTAAAACCAATGGTCACCATTTTTTTTTCTCTTGCTTTTTCAAAAGCTTTTACAATATTTTTTGAATTGCCTGAAGTGGAAAGACCCACAAGTACATCACCTTCTTCTCCAATGCCATCAATAATTCTTGAATAAATTACGTCATAACTATAATCATTCGCTACAGCGGTCAGGTACGACGTGTTGCAATGTAATGCCTCTGCTGGTAAGGCTTTTCGGTCGATATAAAATCTTCCTGAAAATTCAGCGGCCAGGTGTTGGGCATCCGCAGCACTGCCGCCATTTCCACAAAAATAAACGTGCTTACCATTTTTAAAAGCTGTGACAATTATATCGACTACTTTTTCAATTATCGAAATTAGGTCCTCATTCTGCAAAACTTTTTGCTTGACATCTATTGAATTTTGTATAATATCTCTGATCTTGTCCATATTTTCTTAATCTTTTTTGATCTGATAAATTGCTGCTCTGACTAAGCTGTCCAGGTCGTCAACCCGTGTTCAACAAATTGATAGCTGCGATGAACTCCGCCAAATTTCTCCAGGCTTTTTACTACATCATATTTTGTGTTTCCCGGACAATAAAATATCATAAATCCACCACCACCCGCACCGGATATTTTGCCACCTGTCGCTCCTGCAGCTTTTGCTGCATCATAAAACTCTTCCATCAATTCATTGCTAATACCTGAAGCCATTTTTCTTTTTTGCTGAAAGCCGAAATCAAGTATCTCGCCAATTTCATTCAGCCTGCCTTTCAGTAATGCTTCTTTCATCATCTGCGCCTGTTGTTTCAATTGATGCATGGCTTCAATCGATGATTCTTTTTTAGCAACTACATTGCTCGCCTGCAGTTCAATGATCTTTGCCGATTCACGACTTTTGGAAGTATAATACAGCAGTAAATTGTTTTCAAGCTCAAATAAATATTGTTGTTTAATCCGAAGGGGATTTACTATTACTTTATTGTCGTCATAAAATTCCATGTAGTTAACGCCACCAAATGTGGCCGCATACTGATCCTGCTTTCCTCCTGCGAGGCCCAGGTCTTTTCTTTCAATTTCATAAGCATAATGTGCAATATCATATTCACCAAGAGGTAAGCGCAACATTTCTGCGAATGCCCCGATGATTGCAACAACCAAGGTGGAAGAAGTTCCCAACCCGGAGCCGGCAGGTGCATCCACAAAAGTTGTTAAACGAAAATTTTTTGAGGGAATACCATAATCTTTTTGGATACGGTTGTAAACACCTTTCAAAAGAATCAACTTTCCATTTACAGGCAGCTTCTCATTCCATTCGAATGTTTCCTCTTCTTTCTGATCAATTGAATTGAACACAATTCCATTTTCTTCTGTTGGCTCAATCGTAGCTTGTGCATACAATGATAAAGTGGCATTTAATATGGCACCCCCATACAAATCGCTGTACGGACTTACATCTGTTCCACCGCCTGCCAACCCTATCCTTAATGGAGCTTTACTTCTATATATCATGATTAATTCAAAAGTAGAAATTAAAAACTTTTGCTTAATTCTTTTATTACATTAACCAAATTTGTCCAACTATATTTTTGTTTTTCGTTACGAAGATGAGGAATAAAATAATTTTCTCCTAATTGGTAAAACTGAAGAATCGCATTGGCAACAGACTCAGCATTTGGTTCTGCAACTAATCCTGATTTTTCATGAGGAACAAGTGATGGTAACCCGCCTACATTTGTTACGATCATTGGTTTTTCGAAATAATAAGCCAACGGCGTCACTCCGCTTTGTGTAGCATTCCTGTATGGCTGTATCACTGCATCCGCAGCACATAAATAGTATTTCACGTCGCTGTCAGCAATAAATTCAGTATAGAGAATCAGATTATCACGAATCCCCAATTTATCTATCTGTTCTTTGTAAGATTTTTCATTTTCATAAAACTCCCCCGCGATAAGTAGCTTCGGTGTTTTAATTTTTACCTTTTCACTTTTCTCTTTTAACTTTTTCATTGCATTCAGTAAAATATCAAGCCCTTTGTATTTCCTGATAAATCCGAAAAAAAGAATTATTTTCTCTTCATTATTAATTTTTAATTTTTTCCTTGCTTCTGATTTTGAAACGGGTTCTCCGAAATTATCATACAAAGGATGCTGAACTATTCTGATGGGTTTATTCTTCTGAAGCTTTTTCAGATCATCCATCACTTTTGCGCTCATTGTAATGAATGCATCGCAACTCTTTAAAAAATATTTTGTAAAACTTTTATCGCCCGGTCTGTGCTCATGAGGTATAACATTATCAGCAATGCAAACAATTTTTGTGTGTTTGTTTTTCCTGGCTCTTCTTAATATGGTTCCTAAAGCAGGTCCCATAAACGGAAGCCAATAGCGCACTACGATAATATCCGCTCTTTCTTTTTTCAGGTGGTTTCCAACTTTTATCCAATTCAGCGGATTGATGGAGTTAATAACAGAAAAAATTTTCAGGTCTTTTGGAGCGGGTTCATCACTGTATTGCGATTTGCCAGGAAATAAAAAACCCGGGTACTGTAAAGAAAAGGAATAGATAGAGCATTCATCTCCCTGTTCAATAAATTCTTTTGCAAGTCTCTGATCAAATGTAGCCAATCCACCCCGTAACGGATGTGCAGGCCCTATGATGATGATCTTCTGCATTACAGTCCCAGTTTCTCTTCAATAAGATAAGCGTTTCTTCCGGGAGCATTTCGGGAGATCAATTCAGCAACAAAACCTGTAACAAAAAGTTGCGTCCCGATGATCATAGCAAGAATAGCAAAAAAGAAAAGAGGTCGTTGTGTTACTCCTGTTTTATCAAAAAAGGATCTGGATATAGTGAGGTAAATAAAAATAACAAGACCGAGAAAAAATGCAAATACACCCCAGGTTCCAAAAAAATGCATCGGACGTTTCCCATATTTACCTACAAAAAGAATAGAAGCAAGATCCAGGCCTCCGGTGATCAATCGGGCCATTCCGAATTTTGATTTGCCATATTTTCTTGCACGGTGCTCAACTACTTTTTCCCCGATTTTTTTAAAACCTGACCATTTTGCCAGTAACGGAATATAGCGGTGCATTTCGCCATAGACTTCAATGCTTTTCACAACTTTTAGTTTATATGCTTTCAATCCGCAATTGAAATCATGCAACTTTATTTTAGAAACTTTTGTAGTAAACCAATTGAAAAACCTGGAAGGTAAAGTTTTTGAAAGGGGATCATGTCTCCTTTTTTTCCATCCGCTTACAATATCATATCCGTCTTCTAATATCATACGCCTCAATTCCGGAATTTCTTCCGGGCTATCCTGTAAATCCGCATCCATTGTTATTACTATATCCCCCTGTGCTGCACGAAATCCTTCATTGAGTGCAGCAGACTTTCCGTAATTACGTTGAAGCTTTATACCTTTTATATTCGGATTTTTTTTTCGTAATTCTTCAACTACCTGCCAGGAATTGTCACTGCTGCCATCATCCACCATAATTATTTCATATGACAAATGATTTTCATCAACCACATGCTGTATCCATTCTGCTAACTCAGGTAATGATTCAGCTTCATCCAGGAAAGGAACAACAACGGAGATATCCATTTACATACTCATTTGATCAAGAGGATTAGCAGGTTTCTTTTTAGCAACGGCAGCACCTACAAGAGAAGCAATTGCCCCTACTATCAGAGTACCTAATAAAGTGAATCCAATAACAAAGACTAAGAAAAATTTTCTCGTGATATCCAATGCCTGCTCAATTTGTGAATCACTCATTTTTTGCTGATCTTCCATCTGCTGACGGGCTGTTTCTATTGCTTTTTCTTTTGTTTCCGGAAAGATCACAATGATCGAAAGTACGCCCCAGACTATTAAAATAAGAGTGATGACAGCGGCCATTTTAAAACCATGTGCAAACAAATTCCCGAAAGTGACCTGGCTATTCATCTGTGTTGAATAGTTTACGCATGCCCATATAATTGCGATAAACAAAATAAGAAGAGGCAGCCACCTATACCAGCTTTGCGTTTCAATGCCCGCGAAATGAGCGATCACTCCAATAACTATCAGAATGAGGGCTACAAGCAAACCTTTGGTTACATGAGTCATTACTTTTTTTTCTTCCATAAAAAAAATTTTATTGGTTCAAAAATAATTGCTCTTTATTAATTATGCCAATGACTTTCCCGGTTAGCTCTTTGCCGATAAACGGTGAATTTCCGGATTTGGATTTTATATCTGGCTCTTTCACTGTCCATTTTTGCGTTGGATGAAACAAAGTAAGGCTAGCTTTTTCATTTTCACGGATGCACGGAATTTCTTTTTGAAAAATTTTCCTTGGGTTACCCGAAAGTAATTCAATTATTTTTTGTTGTGTTATTTTCTCGAGACATGTATTTAGAACAGCATAAGCTGTTTCCAGACCGATCATTCCATATTTTGCATATTCAAATTCTACTACTTTGCTGTCGTACTCGTGCGGGAGATGATGCGTAGCTATGCAATCCACTGTTCCATCCTGCACGGATGCCCGTAAGGCATCCCGGTCTTCTTTTGTTCTCAGCGGCGGGTTGACCTTAAGATTGGTATCATAATCTTTTAGATCTTCATCACAAAAAAACAGATGATAAGGTGTTACTGAACAAGTAATCGATGCATTTTGTTTTCCTCTCTGAATATATTCCAGCGATCTTTTTGTCGTTACACCTGTAAAATGAATTTTTGATTCTGCGTATTCCGTTAGTTTAATATCTCTTGCAATCACTAGCTCTTCTGACATCGAAGGCTTACCAGGCAAACCTAACTGAGTGGAAACGATTCCTTCATTCATGGCGCCGTGCGGGTTGATACTTTTATCGTCGGGCAATTGAATGATAACACCGTCAAAAGCTTTTACATATTGAAGAGCTTTCAAAAGCAATCCAGGCGACTGAACTGAATTGATCCCGTCGCTAAAAGCGATAGCGCCACTCATTTGCATATCATACATTTCTGCCAGTTCTTTTCCTTCTGTATTTTTTGTTATAGCCCCAATGGGATAAATGTTTACAGGTAATGACCTGCTTTTTTGAATAATGTATTCAATACCTGCTTTATTTTGTATTGCCGGGTTTGTGTTGGGTATTATCATTACATCTGTAAATCCACCGGCAGCTGCTGATTGTGCGCCGGTTTCAAGGGTCTCTTTAAACTCATGGCCTGGGTCGGCAAAATTGGCGAACACATCCATCCATCCGGCTGAAACATGAAGTCCTTCGATATGAATTTCTTTGTCAGCCCGGGCAGATAGATTGCTGCTTATTTGTTTAATAATTCCGTTTTCAATAAAAATATCTCTGATTTGTCCGTTGAATGCAGACGTGGGATCAACGATGTAAGCCTGCTTAATGAGGATATTCATTAAGGGGCGAAGATAAAGGTTGTTTTTTGATTTGAAAAAATAGCTTAATATATGGTCTTAAAACTGTTAAGGCCGGCTTAAGCTTTTTTATCAGTACCTGATTTCATAATGCTGGCATAATTTTTATAAACTATTCTTCCTCCAAAGCTGTCTGTTTCATTCCACGCAATCACTCTATTTATTAATCAAAAAAATATACCGTATGAAATCCAGATTATTTCGTTATGTATTACCCGTTGCTTTTGTTTTTTTTGCAGGTATTTTGTTTGTTGCCTGTGATAAGAATAATGATAACAATAACAACAACACCTCTGTTTCTGGTTTAATGGCATTTAACCTTGCGCCGGATAAGGCTGTTAGTATTACTTTGTCAGGAAATCCAATTACCAACCTGCCTTTATCGTTTACAAGTTATACCGGGAATTATTTAAATATTTATTCAGGCCCGAGACTTGTTCAAAGCTTCGATTACAATTCAAATAGTTCAATTGATTCGTCCAATTATAATTTTGAACCGCAGAAATATTATTCTTTGTTTGTGATCGGTAACAATGGCAGTTACAAAAATGTAATTGTGAATGATAATTTTGACAGCCTCAACACAACGCAGGCATATATCCGGTATGTAAATGCGATTCCTGATTCATCTTCACCCATGGTCACTATTACAGCTAATGGCGATGAAGTAGTGAACAATAATGCAACTTTTACCTCTGTATCTGATTTTACAGCTGTTGCACCGGGAGATGTCAATATACAGGTGAATAATGGCAACACAATTAATAAAAGCCGTACGATTACGCTGGAACAACAGAAAGCCTATACAGTTCTTCTGGCAGGCGTTCCGGGCTCAACCGGAAGTGACAGTTTGCAGATCAGGTTTGTTGTAAACGGAACGCTGCAGCAAAATGCACATAAGGCTTCTGCAGTTGGTGCTGTAAATAGTAATTAAGAATACAGTTTTAGAAAGCTGTTCTGATTTTTTCAAAGCCGGCGTTAATGCCGGCTTTTTGGTTTTGCTTTCATTTCAGAAATGACAATTTATGCCGTAGTTTTGCAGCCCGCTCTTGATGGGTGTTCGGGTGGTGGCGCAGCCCGGTAGCGCATTTGCATGGGGTGCAAGAGGTCGCTGGTTCGAATCCAGTCCACCCGACTTTTCTGATGAAAGGGTAATCACTTTAGATTGATTACCTTTTTTCGGGCAGTAGCGCAGCCCGGTAGCGCATCCCGATAGGTCGGGAGGGTCGCTGGTTCACACGACTCGTTGTGATTACGACAGGTAAAAGTTCTGACAGAAGAATTTTGTATGTTTTTTTGTTTACATCATAGAATCTAAAGCAACGGGAAAATGATATTATGGGTTCACAGAAAGGATTCCGGAAAAACGATTAGAAGAACACAATGGTAACCATCACCATTTTACAGCTAACAAAGGGCCAGGGAAATTAATCTTCAATAGAAAGTTTAAAAGCAGGAAAGAGGCTTTAAATTTTGAGAAGAAATTAAAATTACTTCGAAACAAACAATTTATTGCGATAGCGTATGCAGAATATTTTTTAAATGAATAGCCTACTTTGACTGATCGGAAGTGTAGTTGGGCTATAGGATAAAATTTCTTCGGGCAGTAGCGCAGTCCGGTAGCGTACTACGTTCGGGACGTAGGGGTCGCTGGTTCGAATCCAGTCTGCCCGACAAACTCTGCAATCGCAGAGTTTTTATTTTAAAGAAAACTAAAGGCAACGGAAAGTAAGATTTATTCATGCTTAATTCTGATACCCCATATCAACCAAAAGATCCAGGTGATGATAGTAATGATGGCAATGGAAAGAGGGAACCAAATTGCCAGGATTGCGCACAACGAATAAAGTGCAAATGCAAAATATCCAAATTTGCCGTTAGCACGGGTTTGCAAAATTGATTTTTCATTTTTGCATAAATGATCTTTCAGTGCTGAACCGGTTACCAGTATCCAACTGATAGCCTGGATCGCCAAAGTAGAATCATAAAGAATTACAGCAGGGGCGGCATGGTCCGTTAAAATATATTCACCCATCAGGGCGGTGGGGAATGGAATAAAAACAACGGTAAGCAACATAAAACCGTTTGAGTAAATAAATGGAGCGGATGATCTATTTACCAGTTTTAAAGCGTTGTGATGATTAACCCAGGTTATAAGGATAATGACGAAACTTAAAACAAAAGCCAATACGGACGGAAGAATATGCTTCAATGCAAGCCAGAAATCAGCAGTGGTATTAATTTTTTCTGTGGAAGGGATCTTAATATCAATGATCAATAAGGTTAATGCTATCGCAAATACGCCATCACAAAAAGCTTCTAACCGTGAGTTGGGGTTTGTTTCTGACATTTTTGGGCTTGTTTTTTTAGAACGCTTAGCCCAGCCGGGGCCTTTGTTCTGTGCAATAGCTTTATCGGTACTTTGCCTGGTAATGTTTAACAGAGCCTGTTATTAGTTTTTTCAAAACCTCGACATTGATGTCGTCCACCTTTTTAATATACACGCAAGCCTTGGCCACCTTATGCTTTCCAAAGTTCTTAAGTAACGCTTCCTTTCCATCAAAATTTGCAATGTAAAGAGCAAATTCTGCTTTTCGCGGAGAAAATCCAACTAGGGGAGCGTCTCCTTCGTGCCCGCTTTCATATTTATAATGATAACTTCCAAAACCTATTATGGAAGGCCCCCACATTTTAGGCTCGAAGCCTGACTGTTTCTTCATGATTTCAATTATAGTAAGACAATCTTTTTGTCTTTCCTTGTCTTCAACTTTCTTAACAAAGACTGAGACATTATTTGTTGTCTCTGTAGTTTTTGCTTTTGAATTGGCCATATATTGTTTTTTAATCCCTATACATAACTCTTTTCTTAACAAAAGTTCCGTTGGAGAAAGTTAATGGTTTCTGATTGTAAATGCTCTTTTAATTCGCCTCTTCAATAACGAAAGAAAAACCCACTAATTCTTTATATCACCATTTCAATCAACCAGCGATGTCCGAACGGATCCATTACTACACCCTGGCAGTAACCATAATCATAACTTATTGCAGGTGAAATTTCCTTTGCACCTGCTGCTATGGCCCGGGTCATAACTGTATCCACATCAGCTACCATCAACCCGATGATTGCGGTAATACCATTATGTTTATCCGGGCTGAAAGTACTGCCGTCATAGCTCTCTTCATGAAAATGAAACATAGCGCCGTCAATGTACATTTCTGAAACATGAATGCTGCCATCATCGTTAGTAAGGTGTATGGTTTCTGTGGCGCCGAAAGCATGTTTGTAAAATTCAAGATCCATTGTACCATGAGGAATGATCAACTGTGGCACGAAAGCTGTTTTTGGGATATTGTTCATATAATAGTTTTTTTTGAAAAATATATTTATGAAGTCAGCAAAACGGCTTTGATACAATTATTCATTTTTTTGTCAAACACTTCATAAGCTTTTGCACCTTCGCTTAATTGAAATTGATGAGTGATGATATCTTCTACAGGATAACGGTGTATCACTTCTTCCCTTAGCAATTTTTCAGCGTAATATCGTGCGGGGCAACGGCCGCTTTTGTAAATAAGATTCTTATTATAAGCTTCACCGGGGGAAAAAGAAAAAGTTGTTGCCGTATGTACACCCACAGAAGATATCGTTCCGCCGGGACGGAGAATATCAATTGCCAGCTTCAATGTTTGCGGAATACCCACCACTTCCATCGCTGCATCCGCGCCACGACCATGTGTGCTGCTAAGAATTTTTTCTTTAATGTCAGTAATAGATGGATTCAGTGGAATGGCCCCCAATTGTTCAGCGATCGCTAGTCGTTCCGGTATCATATCAATTGCAAATAATGTGGAGGCGCCAAGATGTTTTGCCGCCATGATGGTCATCAGTCCCACAGGTCCGCAACCGATCACTGCATAAACAGCGTTGGGTTTTATCCCTGTATTGTCTGCACAGAAGTAACCGGTAGAAAAAACATCACCAAGCAGCAATCCTTTTTTTTCATTGAGATCATTGCTTAATGGCAAGAGTGTACTGTCGGCCATTGGCACGCGGATATAACCTGCCTGTGCCCCATGAAGACCATAACCTTTCTGTACCCATCCGAATAAATTCCCTTTTTCGCAGCGACAGGTAAGACCGATGCGACAATAAAAACATTCACCGCAGGAAGTGGTGAAGGGACTCAATACCCTGTCGCCTTTTTTAAATTTTTTTACATCACTGCCTGCTTCTTCCACAATGCCGGTGAACTCATGTCCCATCACCGTTCCGTGATCCAACCCCGTTTCCTTTCCATGATATACATGCAGGTCGGAACCACAGATGCCTGACATGGTTATTTTCACAATGACGTCAGATGGTTGAAGCAATTCAGGATCCTGAACAGAGTTGTATTCAATCATTTCTTTTCCGCCGAATGTCAGGGCATGCATGATGTGAATGTAAGCGTTTTTATTCTTCTTCTTTTTTACAAACCGATGCTTCCCGTCGTTTCGGTAGTGTGGGTTATTAAAGAATAAAGTCGAACATTTAATTTATAGAAGCAGGCACAACGGGACAATACCAGGATGACGAAACTTATTCAATCGGTAACTGCCATTTTTTATAGATCGCAGTTAGATCAATCCCGCAGGCTTTATTAATAAGTACCGGAAGTTCTTCCATGGTAAATGGCCGCTTATTTTCCTTTGACCAGTTATAGAGGTAACGTAAAACATCTTTCATAGACTTCTTGCCACCTGTTTTTTCTTTCAGATAATTATTCATTTCAACAGCCATCAAAGCACCTCTTGAATAAACTGCCAATCCCAACCTGAAATCTGTAGCATACATGGTGGAAGCCGATTGCGATAATTCCTGTAACGACATTTTTTTAATAATAGCAGAAGTGTTATATACATTATTGTAAAAATTATTTTTCATTCTTTCTATGTGAAGGGTATCGTAAGGCAGGAACCACATGAACCCTTCATTGAACCATATATTATTAATGACGGGAGGTATTTCAAGCACATGAGGACGGTAGGTGTCACCATAACAACGAAGCGGAATAAATGCATGGCCCATATGATGCAGGTAAGTAGGTATTGTTTTTACCACATCTTCTTTTCTCATTAGTGTTCTTCTTATGCCGGACGTATCGCCAAAAATGTAGAACTCTGCAAGTGCTCCATTCCAAAAGGAGGGTAGTTGCCCGGTTCCGGCGGAATAGCATGGCGCAGCAAAATGGAATATTGTTTAAAGGGTATCTCACCAAAGTAATCATTTAATATTCCCATACTCATGGTTCCCTGCAAACCATAATCATCGAGGTATTCATCACCGGCTTGTGAATAAGATGCTACAAAAAGCGGAACGATGCCAGTGAATTCTTTTACACGAAATGCAGGACCGATATAAAGTTGTCCGTCTTCCAGTTGATAATAATCGGTTGCTGTAAATTTCAACAAACCCTTTTCCATAGGCGTCTTAGGAGTAATGGTAGAAAATATGGGCCAGTTATCAAATGTTTCAATACTGCATTGCACCGGCAGGTTTTCAGTTCCATTTATCCATCCAAAAACGGAATAATTAAGAATACTGACAAATCCCGGTCTGATTATAGAAGCATCTGATGGAGCGTTTTTTCTTTCCATCTCATCAAGGTTGACCTCGTATTCAATACCGCTCACTGGTTTAGTGCTGTCATTGTAATACCAACTGGGTGCCGCACGGTCATCTCTTATCATAACCATTTTTTCGCCGTGACTGCCGATAGCAAAAAGGTTCTGAATAAAGTTATCATATAGCGTAATACCATAGCTGCCCGGTACAGAACGTGGCATAATAAAACTTACCAAGCCCCTGGAAGGGATTGGTAATTGTATAAAAACTTTTACCGTTGCTGATGAACTGTCTTTATACGTTAAGGTATAAGACAACTGTGCCGGTGAATGCAGGCTTAAAAAGGAAATGAAAAAAAGAAAAATGAAACGCCGCATAGACAAATATAAACTTATGTGATTTCTCCTGTTATTTTAAATTGGCTATGCGGCCATTGAAAATGTAATACGACTGACTTTTGTTTTTAATTTGTATAATCGACTTAACGATACTATGCGTTTTGGATTGTTGGCATCACAGGAATCAATCCGTGTTTTGCCATTACCAACTTTAATTTTCCGATGTCAGGAGGGTTGGCTGCATTTATTATTTTGGCAGAAGCGGGAAACTGTCCATAAATATTTTAGGCTAACTCTTGCTGAAAGTTCTTATGCAGAAAGTTAATGATTTTTGGTTTTAAGTTGTACCGAACAAATAAACATATTTCAGTTTTGCCCCCGATAATAATCGGCATAAACTCCGCGCATCACCAACAACTGCCTAACACAATAATTTTATCAGGAAAACTATCTTAAAAGTATTTTATAAAATTTGGATAGTATCTCAAGAAGCTTCACATGTAACGGGCTATCAGTAACCGTTCCAAGATTGATCGCAATAAAATAGTATACGTTTTTTTCCGGAAAATAATACAACTCACATCCTGCCCCGATGCCTCCCCCTGAATGCCCAAATGATTCAAAGCCTTCCGTTTCACGATGGGCCAACCCAAGCCCATAGATGGGGTGCCCTTTTTCATCGTATACCCAGGTTTTCATTTGCTGCATGGTAGAATCGGCAAGCAATCTGCCTTCGACAAGACCTTTCAAAAATTTTATTGCATCCTCAGGTGTAGTTACGATGCCATCATCTCCAACCAGGTTTTCCACGTTGTTTCTCTCCAGTTCCGAAGCATTTTCAAGAATTGAATTACTGTACCTGTCCCAATAGGAATTCACCAGTTCTTTATACTGAAGATATCCCGGTTCGCTTCTGTAAAAAGTGTTTGTAAGCCCCAATGGTTTAAAGATCGTTTCGCTGATAAATTTTGTGTGATCACCGGTAAGCGCATCGCCTATCAACGCCAGGATCTCATAATTGGTATTGATGTAGACATGTTTGCTGCCAGGCTCAAATTGCGAACTTTTTTTTTTAATAAACCGGAGATAATTTTCCGGAGTAAAATCTTTTTCAGGGTTCTGCAAAAGTGTACTCACATAAACGGGATCAAAATTATACTCGGCAATTCCCGACGTATGATTGAGCAGCATCCTCACAGTTATTTTATCTGCGCCGGCTATGTAATGATGATATTTCTGCGGCAGGTATTTTGTCATGGGTTCGTCCAGATCAATTTTACCTTGCTCATATAATTTCAAAATGGCAACTGCCATATATGTTTTTGAAACGCTTTGCAGGTATTGCAAATGACAGGTCTGCATCGGCGTTTTATCTTCAAGTCTTGCGTATCCTTTTGCCATTGACCAGGAACCTTCGTCCGATGAGACGGCTAAAGCTACTCCGGGAGCTCCGTTTTGGGTTAATTCCTCCAACACTTTCTCAAGCTCTGCAGCTTTTGAAAAAGATGTTTTTGCGGGTTCCGGGTTTACGCATGATTCTGTAAGGAAATCAGCTTTATAGACCCCGCAACTGCTGATCAAAACCGATACAATGAATAGTCCAATCAAAGTTTTTTTCATACTAATTATTTTTAAAATGAATCCTGGTTCCTGTTTCAAAAATGGTTTCAGGAACCAGTGGAATGCTTTTATTATAATCTTTCAATATCACCAGATGATAGTCAGCATAAGCTGAGACATACGTTTCGTTTGAGTATTTGTTATAGCCTGTGCCGATACCAAGGGGTATTGCCAGCATGCCTTTACCACGATGACCTACAGAAATCCATTTGCCATTTTCTTGTTTATAAGATTCAACGGGCCTGAACGAATAATTATAACCGATGCCTGCTTTCAATTCTGTGTAAAAATCATCAATGATGGTAGGTCGCCATACTGTTTGCGTATATAAAAGCAGGCTGTTTCCCACCGGTGCATTTCGGTGCCATGAAATCATGAATTGCTGCACCCAGTTCTGGCGGCCATTATAACTTACTTCTGTACCTATGCCAATACCGAGGTTTGAGAAATTTGAACCGAAATTCTTAAACGGCATCGAGATCGAATGAAACTGGAGAGATATGATAACCGGGAAATTTCTATGTCCTGAACTCTCACTTTTCTGGGCCTTCAAAACGCCCAGGAAGAAAATACACAAGCAAAAAATTGAAACCCTTTTCATCTTTTTTTTGAGAGCAAAACTACCAGCCAAATTCCGTGGTGAGATCAAAATAGAAGTCATATTCCGCTCAGATGTAGCAAATTAACTACTGAATTAGCCTGAAGTGTTATAAAAAAGGGGATGAAATGCTGGTGCGATCAGCTTTCATTGGGCTGAAACCAGTTTTTAAATGCCGCCGCTTTTAAGCGACTGGCCGGAATAGAGCCGGGCATGCTTTCTATAGATTTAATGAGTATCACAATTTTCCCGTCAGCAATTCTTTTAAAACCCGCTACTGCATTTCGGTGAATAATGTATTGCCGGTTTACACGAAAAAACCATTCTTCAGGCAGATCTTTTTCAATCTTATCGAGCGATTTATCCGGAAAGAATTTTTTATCGTGCCAGTTCAGCATGATGCTGTAACCATCTTCGATATAAAAACAGGCAATCTCGTTAAATGGTATCATCAGATTTTGTTTTCCAAACCTGACCGGGTAACCCCCGGCCAGCAATATTTTTTCTTTCCTGCGATGACGCTCCGCCATTTTTGACTCATGGTAATAATGCATCCCGATATAAATACCATTTATAACAAAAAACCATATCAGGATGATAAATATATCAAACGAATAAAAACTCATAACAGCAGACCTGCCTCTGGCTATCCAGCTTTCCAACTCCGTAAGCAAAATGATAATAAGCATGCCTGTGAAAGTGGTTATTACGACCTGCCAAATGATCCTTTTCAGGGGGTGGTCACCATAAGGCATTTTTTTATCCATGTAAATTATAATTGACCGTACCGCCCACCAGGCAAGCCAACCCTGGATCGTATCAATGCTGTAAGTAAGTGCAAGAAACCAGTTTAGTTTTATATTTGAATAGGTGAGATAATAATTGAATGCACTGATCAATGCAATAGCAATCAGGAAAAATTTTACATCATTGTATTTTACCTGTTCGGGCATTTTGGGGCTTTATTTCCGGAGTCAAATTTAATGAACAGGATCTTGTCATTGTTCTCTATCCACAGGTGTGATGTTTTTTGCAAACCCCAATTTTTTTACCCTTATTGGTATTAAGAATAGTGTCACCAGCAACAACGGTGATGATTCAATTTTCTTTTTTGACATCTACAACCCTGTATAGATCACCTTTATAAACCAGCGTTCCCTTCATTGCATTGCCGGTTATCTTAAATTCCCACCTGGCATTTGCTACACTGTCAATAGAAACATATACTTTTTGCTGCTCATTGTAGGTAAAAGGTATAGTACCCATGTATTCTTCTTTCCCGTTAATGATCTTGTTCGCAATCATTTCATAGGATTCACCCGTGTTATCCTTTGAAATATGATAAACGACAATTTCATCATGACAGGGAGAGTTTTTTACCTGACACAAAGATGTTCCTTTCCACATACCTTCAAATGACTGAGCTGTTGCACTTTTTCCAAAGATCAAAGTAAAAAGGAGCACAATTGAACTTTTATATTTCATGTAACGATTTGTTTTTAGATGAGCTTTTTTAATTCAGGAAGTTAGCGAATTTCAATTATTAGGTTGTTGGTGAGAAGAACTATAGAAGAGAGAAGCTGATAGTGGAACCTGCCTACCGGCAGGCAGGCTCTAACAACGACATAAACAACATGGGGTTCTACCCACAGCACTGGTTCGGACTGAATGATATATTTTCGTTTATTATATTGACCTTCTTCTTAAATCTAGCTCATTAATGAATAGATCCGGGGCTTTGATATCACAACTGTTTTCTATCCGAAACCATTATGGAAAAGAAACTTTATTGAAAAAACTCCGATTACTGAAAGCCATCAGCAACGAAAAACTGATCAGCAATAAAGATGTACAAATTTTCCATACTATATTACTTTTCCTCATTGCACATCCCGACAACCGGTCAGTTTGCAGCAACGCTTGTCTTTCCCTGCAGCGATTGCATCAGTATATACAATCCAACAAAAAGTTGAAAGATAGTTTATACAATTCAGGAATAACGAACACTCAACTTTGCGCAGCATTCAGTTTTGATATCGTAAAGTGGCTGAGAATAAAATATAAAAATAATATCCGGCTCAGTTCCTTTGAAGCCGGTGAGGCACAAATCCAATCCATACTTTCAGTGGTTATGCCTAAAGTGGAATCAGAAATAATGCAGGATGGCAATGCGGATTGGAGATCATGGCTCAATCAGTCAATGGGAAACGGAGAAGATTTGCTGGACAGACTCCTTGCAGTTTTTGATGAAACAGATATACGTCCCGAAGTGAGAGATGAGCTTTGGTCAGCTATTGGTATAAATATTGAAATTGATTTTATCTCATTTGATCTTCTGCCGGATTCATTACTTGTTTCTTACTATCATCGTTCCCTGATAAGGAAGAAAGTCACCCGGCAACTAAGGGGTATTAAACCAAAAAAAATTTCACTTGCCGGGGAAGAAGCAGAGCATATCATAGATTGCAGCAGGATGATTCTTGTGCGTCATCTTCGTGAAATTGATCCCATTACTTTTACATCTCCCCGTCTGGTTTCTTATTACCGGTTATCTCGTGGAATTTCAGTGGCATTGATGGGGATGGTGCCTGAAAGGAGAAATCCCATAGACAGCTATATGGGCTATGTTGTTTTTAAAAACGGTTTACCAGTCGCGTATGCAGGTTCCTGGGTATTGTTTGACAGTGCACGCATAGGGCTCAATATTTTTCCTGCATACCGCGGAGGTGAATCACAATATATTTTTCAACAGGTATTAAAACTCCATCAGACTGTTTACCGTTTAAAGCGATTCAGTACAGACCCATACCAGATCGGAAAAGACAACAGCGATGGAATTCATTCGGGTGCATTCTGGGTATATTATCATGCAGGGTTTCGTCCCATCCGTGAAGGACAAAAGAAAATTGCTGAGGAAGAAGCTAAGAAAATAAAATCCTTAACCGGATACAGGACACCTGCTAATGTTTTAAAAAAATTGGCTGACTCCAGGCTTGAGTTATGCCTTCAAAAAAATGGGGTACAGTTTGATGCCACTGATCTTAGCCTTGCTTATGCAGGCATATTGAAAAAAAAATATAACAATAAGCGCAAACCATCTGGAGAGATCACATTAAAAAAATTGGCTAAACTGTTGGGCATAAAAAATTATCATGAAATGATTATTCAGTTTGTTTTAAAAAACTGGAGCATCCTCTTGCTCAATGACGGGGAGGAATTGAGAAGCATTATAAAAATAAGAAAGTTGCTAAAGAGAATATTTGAATTAAAAGCAAATGGCTCCGAAGAGGAATATATCGCTGCTTTACAACAGGCAGGAGCATTGCGGAAAATGATGGAGAAAGTATTTAAAAATAATGTCGGCGAATAATTTTTAATTTATACCAGATATTTTGTTGATCGCCTTACCAACACCTTCTATAAATGAATAGAGAACATACCAGCAATATAGGGTAAATAAAATGCCGGGAAAACTTTGCGTTTTTTCTTCATTGCTGCCGGCAGGCAGGTTTGAATGAGATACAATATCCGGTTGTTGATGCGAAGAACCAGAAGAGAAAGTCGCTGGCAGCGGAACACATAGAAGGATATAAAAAAACCGTTTCGTGAATCAGCCAATATAATATAACCGATGAACGAAACGGTTTTCAAAGTAATGTGAATCAATTTTTATCCTTTGGAAGCCATAGCCTCTCCATACGAGTCATAATATTCTTTGTGCTCATATAATTTTCCATCTCTGAAATAAAACACCATGGCCCAGTCTCCTGAATAAGGGTTACCAGTCTTCTTTGATTTTGCATCCCAGTGCCCCAGTGCAACGACCTTATTGCCTTCTTCGATAAGCTCCTTCACCTCGAATTTGGGAAAATCCTTATTCGCATAAATAAGCCTGAAAAAATCCGCTACTCCTTTTTTCCCGTGATAAACCTGGGCATATGGGAGTATCTCAGTGGGCCCCGGGCAGGTCCATTTAATATCATCGGTAACAAGATCAAGAATAGCGGGAACATTACCCTGTCCGAAAAGGTCATAGATTGCCTGGGCGGCTTCTTTGTTGGTCATTACTGCTGTTTCCATTTTTTATTGGTTTAATTATGAAGGATGAATTGACTGGATAAATGTGGGTCAATAAATCCGTAAAAACTTTAACCTGGGTTAAAATCATATCACTTCCCGGAAATTCTTTTTCGTATGCGACTAAGAGAAGGACCGGCAATACCGAGATAAGAAGAAATATGATAAAGAGGAATATTGTCAATGATATCAGGATGCATCTCGACCAACTCTATATAACGTTGCTCTGCTGATTTAAAGACGAAACTTTCGGCACGGTCAACTGCAATGTCAAATGCTTTTTCAGCCATCAGTCTTCCGAAACGTTCCCAGCCATGTGATTTTTTATACAGCGCTTGCAGATCTGCCAGCGTAATGCAAATAGCACGGGCATCCGTCATGGCCACTGTATTGTACTCGCAGGGACTTTGATGAATAAAGCTTTTGTAAGTGACCACCACTCCCTGAGGAGGGAAAAGAAACAGGTTGATCTCTTCACCATTCTTACCGATCAGGTAAGATCTGAAATAACCTTCCATGGTAAAACCAAGATACCGGCAAATGCTTCCTACAGGATTGTATATCTCTCCCTTTTTATAGGTCTGTATTTTCCAGCAGGGAAGCGAAAGATCGAAATCGTCTTCATCAAGTTGTGCAAAATGCGAAAGCATATTTTTCACGGTATCTATATCTGCCATAGTGATGTATTTATAATTAAACGGTAAATTTTTAGCAGGTGACTTTCAAAGGGCAGATCGCTTAGAGCAGGATGTATTGTGTGTTTGGAATACGATGTATTTGTCCTGGTTGATGAAAGATAAGACTTTTTAGTTTGCTGCTGCAAAGAACTGCGGAGAAAGAACTTCACGCAAAAGCGCAAACCTGCCGGCAGGGCAGGTTTGCATGAAATAAATTTTCCGTTTTTTTGCCGTTGCGAACAGAGGCTCTGTTTATCAGAAAAATTATTTTGGTTTTGCCATAGAAATCAACAACAGGGTATGAACTTACGACCTGAAAAAAAATAATGGATGCCTGGCAAATTCTCCATAAAACGTCTCACGATAAGTCATTAAGAAAACAGGCATGTGACTCATAGCTTCTTTAACAGGGTCTGCAATTGTTGTTTCCCCTTTTTTGTGGCGTATGGCAAAAGCAATTGCCCTACCAGTGACAAATAATGATTTTTTTGTTGCTCACCTGTCAAATGCTTAAATGACACACGGGCCTCAGAGATCCAAAATCGCAGGATGATCGCCAGTGAAGATGTTAAAAAATCAAATACTTTTTCTTCGTTAATCAAAAGATATCCTGATTGGGCAAGAACAGTAAGATTTACCCGGTGTGCGCCATACCTGTTCTTCTCGGTTTTCTTATACCGGGCCAACATTCTTTTATTATTTTCCAACAAATGCACGAAACTTAATAACAGGCAACGGTATCGCATTTGGTTGGTCAGCATCTTTTCAAGGGATTTGAAATAGGCATCTATTGTAAGGTTCTTATTTTCAAAAATCGTTCGGGAGTTTAGCTTTGTCAGATCTCCGGATAACCGAAAAACCAAATCATCTTTTGTGGGAAAGTAATACGTAATGTTGCTCACTCTCATTCCAAGGTCTGCCGCAAGTTCTCTTAACCCAACATATTCTATGCCTCGCTCATTAAATAATTCAAGTGCCCTTGATACGATCCTTTCTTCGGTGTTTAATATGAATTTGGACATTGTCCAAAATTATATACTTTTGAAATAAGCTGATTAAAAATTACCGGCACCTATCATTAAAAATCATTAAGATGGAAAAAACAAGACAATTTTTTTTAATGGCTACCCTGTTTTGCTGGGCAATTATTGTTGGCGCATTCGTCTGGTCGCACATTGCTTATTTCCCGGGTTACCTCTTTAATCTTCCTCAATCAAATGCCCTGATAAAAAGCGAGTATGGTATGAACGACAGCCTTGTGTGGAAGGCGATACATCCACTGGCAGTTTCTTTAACGATCATCACATTGGTAATGAACTGGCGTTTAAAAGCAAGAAGAAAGTTACTGCTCATGACTTCGGGTATCTATCTGTTAACGATCATAGCAACTGCTATTTACTTCGTGCCCGAATTATTAAGATTTGCTGCTCTCGACATTCATTCCCCCCACACTCCTGCTTTGTTGTACGAAGGCCAAACCTGGTTCATATTAAGTATCATAAGAGGGTGCTTTATGTGTCTTGGTTTTGTATTACTGTTGATAGCACTCAGCAGGAGCAACAGTCAGCCAGCACCAGGTTAACCATACTGAACATTTTATACTGAATAATTAATTCAAAAAATAAATTATGAAATTCACATTACCATATACTATAGACAGTGGGCAAGGAGAAAAAATAATCTTTAAAGAAATTATTCATGAACCCGACGGCGAAAAAGTAATTGCTGATGGATTTTGCGCACCTAAAGCAGGCCCGCCTATGCATGTCCACTATAAACAAGACGAAGGTTTTAAGGTAATCAAAGGAAAAATGTGCTATCAAATTGCAGGAAAACAAATTCAATACCTGGATGAAGGGCAATCGGTCACCTTTTGCAGGAATACCCCACACCGTTTCTGGAATGCGGGCGATGAGGAAATGGTAATTTCCAGCTGGATAAAGCCTGCAAACAGCATCATATTTTTTCTTTCAACATTGTACGATGCACGAAAAAAATCAGGCTCACATAGACCTGAACTCTTCGACGCAGCATATCTTACAAAAAGGTATAAGAATGAATATGCATTAACTGAGTTGCCTCCATTTGTAAAAAAAGTTATTATTCCAATTACTTACCAAATCGGAGTCATGCTGGGGAAGTATAAAAAGTTTAAAGATGCCCCGGAGCCCCTGTAAAAGAAAACTGTTACCCATTAAATTTCTTTAGCCCGGCATGAAAGAAAAAAGCCAATGAAACACTGGCTTTTTTGATCTAAGATCTTTTTCATAACCGACATGCAATCTTATACCTCTACAGGCATCGAAACGGTAATAGGTTCGATGACCGTATGCTTTTGCTTGGCAACTTTTTCCATTACTTCCGGGTCGCTCAGTAAAGCCTTCATCCCATCCATGTCAAAAACCTCGGCAACTATAACAACTGCATTTGGATCGTCGGTGTCCCGAAACGTTTTGAACCCTGATGCAAATTTTGAAAATAATTCCATCCTGTCCTGGTGTCCTTTCAGCCATGTGTCAAAATTCCCGACCTTATGGCGAGCTATAACTGTTGGCATTATAAAAAATTTAATGTTATTGCTTACTCTAAACAGTTTTCAGCATCCCTGGCCTGATTATTTATTTGGTGTCGTTGTTCGGCTTTGACGACTTCGCATGGCAAACTTTGGATGGCAAGTCCGGGTTGCCTCTTGAATTTATTTATAAAATCGCTGTTATTATCCGGTTCAAATAAAAATTCATTAATAATTATCAGCTCTGCTGCTGCCTGCGTCCCCGCACACGTCTTTGATCCGCATATATTCATTTACCCGTGATGTGGATGCCAACAGATGTTGAGTTTCAATGGACAGGTTATACATAGTGTGAGTAAATGAAAGGTAAGAATTTTTTGTTTGTTACCAAGAACTATGGAAGAAAGATGCTGATACCGGAATCTGCCTGCAGGCTGGCAGGCACCAACTGCGGCATAAATGCCAACATCTGCTTATATGATTCTTTAAGGGATCATTCTACTTAAAAGATTCAAACCAACCTGCTATGCCTCCGCTCAGTTTTTTTGCATTGGTAAATCCTGATTCACGCAATTGCCGCAAGGCGTTATCTGATTTCATCAAACCTTTTCTGCATGCAACGACAATATTTTTATTTTTAGGAATTTCAGCAAACCGATTTCTTAAATCTTCTGCCGGAATATTAACAGCCCCGGGAATATGATTTCTTGCAAAATCTTCTTTACTCATTAAGTCAATAAGAAAAACCTGGTCAGATGATTGTTTGAGCGATTGATCCAGTTCTGCAACATTTATTACATTTTCCATCTTGTTTGTTTATTTAATACAAATATTGTTCATTATCCGGATATTTCCCTTTTTTGTTGCTAAGGACTGTGAAAGAAAGATGCTAATATTGGAATATCAAACGACGGCTAATTAATGTTTAGCAGTATCTGCAGGTTCCAGGGTTGATTACTGTAGGAAAACGACCTTCCATTTGTTGTTTATTTTTCTGAATAGCATTGACATTCCAAATGGATCATGGTTTGATTGTTGACTATTTTTATATGCTGCTGTTAATTCGCCTGAATAATTCCATAATACATTGTTCTTACTTAATAAGTGAATTTTTCTTTGCTGCTTTCTTTACATCAGGGCAAAGAAAGCAGAGAGCAATTCAAGCAAAAATTAGCTTTACCTTTCCTGCAGAATAAAGTCATATGAAAAGCGCAATTGCTATCGCCGCTCACCCCGATGATATAGAATTAATGATGGCAGGAACATTGATGTTGCTTAAGAAAACCGGGTATGAAATTCACTATATGAATGTTGCATCAGGGAATTTGGGCAGCACTGAATATAACACCGAAGAAACAAAAAGAATACGTTCCGAAGAAGCAAAAACTGCCGCGCAAATTCTTGGAGCGCATTTTCATCCTCCCATTTGTAATGATTTCGAAATATTTTATGATCTGCAAAAATTAAAGCAAGTCGCTTCAATAATACGAGAGGTAAGACCAACTGTTGTGTTGACACATTCACCGGAAGATTATATGGAAGATCATATCAACGCTGCGCGATTAGCTGTTACCGCTGTATTTGGACGTGGGATGCCTAATTTTATTACAAACCCGGCTCGTTTGTCCGGTAGTTACGATTGTACCGTTTACCATTCTTTGCCGCATACACTAAGGGATAATTTTCGCCGGCGCATTATTCCGGGTGTATTTGTAAATACAAGCTCAGTACAGGAAAAAAAATTAGAAGCATTGAAAGCGCATAAGAGTCAGCAAAACTGGTTAGATGTAAGTCAAAAAATGAACTCTTATTTACAAACGATGGAAGATATTGCTTTAGAAATAGGAAAAATGTCAAAAATATTTAGGTATGCAGAAGGTTGGCGAAGGCATTTACATGCGGGCTTTTGCTCAGAAGATGCAGATCCTTTAAAGGATCTGGGTGAGGATCACCTGGTCAATAAAGAATATGAAGCAAAACTTGATATGGGATAAGTACCAAAACTAAATAGAAACATCTTAAACGATTGCAGAATAATTTTCTTTTTTCATCATTCTAAACAAAAAACTATGCCGCGTAAATTAAGTTCTATTGCACCCGATTGGTGGGACTATACAACGCTTGATAATGATATTATTAAAGAAGCAGCGCAACTAACACCCGAAAAAATGTTGCAGCTTTCACGACCGGGATTTAAAGTGGTAATGTATGATACACTCGAAGAATTTTATCTCGCCGAGGCGCTTGAATACGTTAATGCATGGAAACAATCAACAGAAGATAATCCTGTTGGAATTTGCGGTCCTATCGGTCCGACTGAACAATTGCCTTTGATTGCACAAATCGTAAATGAGCTCAATATCCCTGTCAGGTCAGCTCATTTTTGGGGGATGGATGAGTGGTTCATGGATGGTAAAGAAGTATCAACCGCGCATCCTTTATCATTTGAAAAAGCAGACAGGGCGCTATGCTTCAATCGTATAAAAAAAGAACTCGTAATGCCTGATGCAAATTTGCATTTTCCAAAAGCAGATACAAAAGCTTATCGTGAGAGCTGGAACGGTGTTCGATGTGCTGTGATGCAGGGCGGGCAGGGAGACATCAAACATTGGGCATTCAATGATCCTTTAAAACGAGAAGCTAAATACAAAGATGTTCCTCCTTCGCCGGAAGAGTATCGCAAACTTACTACACGTGTTGTTGATCTTCATCCAATCACCATCGCACAAAATGCACGTACATCCGGTGGAGGAAATATAACGTTGGTTCCTACTAAAGCGATCAGTGTCGGACCTGTTGAAACATGGATGGCTGAAAAAGTTTCTATCTGGCATGCAGGAACGCATGATAATCCTTTTGGCCAAAGATTAACTACTTATATGATCTCAAAAAAAATTGCAGATAGTTCCGTGCCGATGTCCCTGTTGGCAGATCATCCAAATGTTCAGTTTAATTTTTATCGTCACGGCATTGGCACCTGTTCTGTGGTAATGCACTGAAAAAATATCAACCATTTCATCTTCTTTTAACAAAAACCAGTCATGAAAAAACTTTCTATTGCAGTTTTAGTTTTTTTAATTGTTGTTCGCACTTTCAGTCAAACTAGTGAAAGTAGCATATCAGTAATTCCTATTCCTGTTTCCGTACAAGGCGGAAAGGGAAATTTTGTGCTTTTAAAAAATGCAGTGATCGAACTGAAAACAAATGATGCCGGTGCAAAAAGAATCGCCGGTTTTCTTTCAAAAAAATTAACTGCTGCAACGGGATTTGAAATGCCTGTAAAATCAAATGTTTCATCAAATTCAAGCGATAATATTTCAATTAATCTCGTTAATAATGCATCACTCAAAAATGAAGGCTATAAACTGGAAGTCACTCAGCATTCTGTTTCTTTATCAGCATATAAATCCGGAGGATTGTTTTACGGAATGCAAACACTGATACAACTATTACCTGAAGAAATTGAAAACAAAACTGCAGTGACCAACGTTAAGTGGGTAATTCCATGTGTAACAATAACAGATTATCCACGCTTCGGATGGAGAGGATTGTTACTTGATGTGAGCAGGCATTTCTTTACAAAAGAAGATGTAGAAACTTTTATTGATAACATGGTTCGATACAAGTATAACCTGTTACATCTGCATCTTACAGACGACCAGGGTTGGAGAATTGAAATCAGGAGTTATCCAAATCTTACTAAGGTAGGTGCATGGAGACCGGATCGGAAAGGGGCATGGGGCAACACAACTGCACCTGATCCCGGCGAACCAAAAGCATACGGTGGCTTTTATACGCAGGATGATATCAGGGAAATTATTCAATATGCAAAAGATAGGTTTGTAACAATTCTGCCGGAGATAGATGTGCCTGCACACAGCATGGCAGCTGTCGCCTCTTATCCTGAATTATCGTGTACTCCCGGTACGTATGCAGTTAATGTTGGGGAAGAGTTTCAGATATGGGACAGTACAGGCAATCGTGCACTGATAGATAATACATTATGTCCGGCCAATGAAAAAGTGTATGAGTTTCTTGATAAAGTATTTACTGAGGTTGCGCAGTTATTTCCTTTTGAATACATCCATGTTGGCGGTGATGAAGCTGCTAAAAACTTTTGGGAAAAAAGTGATGCCGTAAAAGCGCTCGCTCAAAGAGAAGGTTTAAAGAATATGGAGGAAGTTCAAAGTTATTTTATGAAGCGTGTTGAAAAAATTGTTGAATCGAAAGGGAAAAAAATGATAGGGTGGGATGAAATATTAGAAGGTGGTTTGGCGCCCGATGCCACGGTAATGAGTTGGCGGGGAATGGCTGGTGGAATAGAAGCGGCAAAACAAGGACATCATATTGTGATGTCGCCGCTCGATTACACTTATGTTGATCTGATGCAGGGAGATCCTTATGTTGAGCCGCCTGAGTTTGGAACATTGCGTTTAAATCAGAGTTATAAGTTTGAACCTGTGCCCGGGGGCATCGATCCTGATTTGATCCTTGGCGGCGAAGCTTGTTTATGGAGTGAACATAATACCAACATGCGGGCAGGCGAATATCTTTTGTGGCCAAGATCAATGGCAATAGCCGAATCAGTTTGGTCGCCGAAGGAAAAAAAGAATTGGGCAGATTTTGTGACAAGAGTGGAACATCAGTTCGGGAGAATGGATATTGCGAAGATCAAATACTCACGCAGTATGTATGATCCTTCATTTACTTCTTCGATAGATGAGAATGGCCAACTGAAAGTTGAATTGCAAACAGAAATACCACTCAATATTTATTACTCATTTGATGAAACAAATCCTGATGAGTTTTATCCCAGGTATGAGAAACCTTTGATCATTCCGAAAGATGCATTGCATTTGAAGGTGATTACTTACAGAGATGGTCAAGCTGTCGGCAAACAAATCAATATGCCGGTAGAAGAATTATTGAAGCGAACAAAAACAAAAAAATAACGCTTACAGGATCAGTATTTAAATTCTACTCATGGCACAAGCAATTACCAAAGCAGGTCCGTCAAAAAATTACAGGACTATACTTATTATCGGATCATTGTTTTTTGTTTTTGGATTTGTAACATGGGTTAACTCAGTGTTGATTCCTTATTTCAGGCTAACATGTGAGTTAAGTGTAAAGGAAGCGATGCTCGTTGCATTTGCATTTTATATCAGCTATTTCATAATGGCTATTCCTTCATCACTCATTCTCAAAACAACAGGCTACAAAAGAGGGATGATGCTGGGTTTGTTTGTGATGGCTGCCGGCGCTTTAATTTTTGTTCCTGCGGCAGCTACAAGATCCTACGCAATTTTTTTGATCGGGTTATTTATTGAGGCGTCCGGCTTAACGCTTTTACAAACTGCCGCCAATCCCTATATCACTATTCTCGGACCAATAGAAGGTGCTGCATCACGTATCAGCATCATGGGCGTTTGCAATAAAGTTGCGGGTGCGATCGCCCCGATATTATTGGTGGGTGCCATAGTAAAAAATCCCGACGAGATCGACCAGGTGAAGCAACAATTGGTATTCATGACGGCAGTACAAAAAAGTAGTGTGCTGGATGAATTGTCTTCACGTCTTATCCTGCCATACATTGTCACCAGCATTGTTTTGATCTGTCTCGGGTTATTGATTAAAATCACGCATCTGCCGGATATAAATGATGAAAGGGCAAATGCAGTTTCACTGAAAGAGGGTCAACAAAATAAAAGATTACTTCAACACAAGCATCTTGTTTTAGGTGCAATTGCAATATTCTGCGGTGTTGGCGTCGAAGTGCTTGCTGTTGATTCCATTATTAACTATGCTCAATATACGGGTTTCTCTTTTCGCGATGCAAAATACTTTGCAACCTACACCTTGTTCATCATGATCTTTAGTTATTGCCTTGGGATTTTCCTGATACCAAAAATTATACAACAACGAAAAGCTTTAATGTTCTCATCTGTCATTGGAGTTATTCTTTCTGTCATCGCCTTACTGATCAAAGGTCCTGCATCTGTATGGTTTATTGCATTTCTCGGATTAGCAAATGCATTATTGTGGCCAAGCATCTGGCCGCTTTCTTTGGAAGGACTCGGTAAATCAACAAGCAAAGGGTCGGCATTATTGATTATGGGAGTTGTTGGAGGAGGGCTTATACCACTGTTATACGGTGTCATCAGCGATGCCTCAAATGCTCACGTTGCTTATGCTGTTTTGATTCCTTTGTATTTATTCATTTTTTATTTTTCTTCCAGGGGATATAAAATTGCACGGTAAACAACATTGCCTTTGAAAAGACTTTTCGGAGAGGTAAGAAATTCCCGCTTGTTGCTGCAAAGAACTATGGAAAAAAGAGGCTGATACCGGAACAGCAACAACGGCATGAAATCATTTTAAGATTTTATTTCAGACTGCTTTACACCTTTGAATATAAGCCATAGGCTCATAGAAGTTTCTCCAATGAAGGCCGGAAGTAAAACATAGGGGAAAAGCTGTGAGGATAAACGAGGAGAAAGAAACATCGCAAGACTATTAACCAGGTAACCTAACCCTGCCAGAGCATAAAGAATACCCAGAAACCGGGGAAGAAAATTTGACTTATAAACAAGCCATCCTATAATGGGAAAATAAAAGGCGAATAATAAAAGGCTAATGCCGTAGCCTTGTGATTGTAAATTGAGAAAAAATAGCGAAAGCGTCTGCATCTGTCCGGTATTAAATTCTTTTAGATAACTGCTGTTATGCAAGAGCAATAAAGGTGCAAGTTGATTGAGCAAGTTGACAGCCATAACTGCAGCAGCTACACTGCCGAATATTAAGGCAAGTAAAGAAAGGTACTTGTTGACCGGTTTAAAGAGGATATAGAAAATGAGTGTCAAAAAAGTACCACAGACAATAACAGCAAGGTCAGCCACAAAACCCAAACGATACATTTGTTCGGAAGCCAGGATATTGTGTACAGTAGCTACTGCATCACCCGACACGGTTAATCCTTCCCTGACGAATGCTTCGGCGAAACCGCCAGCGATTATCGTGATCAGGTAAAGAAATCCTGCAGCTCTCGCTAATTTATTATTTGTATTCATTTGTTCGGTTTTTAATTCCCGGTTTCAGATAATTGTTATGGCTCTTCTATATAAATAATTCTGTAAAGATTTAAGTCATTCAGGTAAATCTGTTCTCTCTGCTTCAGATAAATCTATTTTTTTTGAAATCGTTATAGGGGTTTACTACGTCAATGTAAATTTTAGGATGTAAAGTTCAGTCAGGCATTTGAATAGAGTTTACATAATTATTGAAGAAGTTTATATAATTCACTCTTTTTGCTGTCGGCATCAGTTCTCCTGCTGCTTTAATTTGCTGCCCCAACAGCCCCGACTGAATGGACAGGCAGAGAAGATGTAATATGACTGAAGATTATCTTTAGTTCGTGTGGTGGGTGGAAGAAAACACCACGGCGTGAAAGCTTATTCTACAAGCCCATATCACGGTATAGTTTCCAAACTCCATCTTCTTGTTTATATACTACAAGATATTTGCTTTTCCATTTTGAGTTCCCCTGGTCATCCTTTGCTTCAGCAATACCAACCTCAATAATGAATTCTGAGTCGACAGAGATAGAAGTGGTTATATAGGTAATATGCCGGGAATTATCTTTAATTGAACTGCGTATCATTCTTCCAATCGCCGCAGGAATGTCTTTGCCTTTTACAGAGCCCAGCGATGCATCCTTTGTGTACATCGCGGCTAAGGCAACAGAATCTCCCTGCAGGAAATATTCAGCAAACTGTTTGATGATGCTGCTAATGATCATTTTCGCTTTTTGTACATCAACAACCGGTTGCTCTGCAGATTGAGCAAAACTGTTCCTGCTACTGAAAAGAATGAAAAGCAATAACAATATTCGCATCACGCTGATATGAGTTTTCTTCATGTTTTTTTATTTGAAATACGTGGATAATGAACGGCTAAATAAAAGTAGCGTGCGAAAGTTATAACTTTTCTGGTGGTTGCTGCGAAGAACGATGAAGAAAAAAATTCACGCAAAGAACGCCAAGGAGCAAAGACGCAAAGTTTCCCTGGCGTCTTATTTACTTTGCGTCTTTGTGTGAAATAAAATATTCGTCTGATGCTGCGAAGAACTATAGAAGAAAGATGCTGATAGGAGAACACCGACCGCGGCGTGATTTTTTTCATCGCACTTCGGTTTGATTTTTTTCTCCTTCCAGTTTTTCAATCGTTTTCTTCGCCGCTGCCAATCGTATCGCTTTATTCTTCTCCACTAATTTATGCGTGGCCCATTTTTCTAATTTGTGATGCAATGGCACAAGCAATGCTGCCATGCAAACCAATGCCAGCAACATAAGAACGGGTGAATGATTGGTTATGCTTTCCAAAAATGGATGCAGTAGCAAATTCAAAAACTCAAATACAACCAATAAAGCTACCACACCCAGGAACTGAATAGCTTTTGCGTTGGTAATATGACGCCGGCTCAGTGTCAAAAACAAAATAAGGAATGTGATGATGCCCAGAGCCAATAAAGCGTATTGAATATTTTCTTTGCGTTGTTGTTCAGCCTCTTTTTTCCTGGCAGCTTCCTCCAGATTTCTTATCTGCTCATTAAAAGCCAGTGCCTGTATCCTGTTATTATTATTCTCACTGAAGATTCGGGCATTGATATCTGACTCCATCTTTAAATAATAATAAGCGCTGTCTTTATTATGTGAAGTATCGAACACCTGCCTTAAAAACCGGGCACCAGCGAGAATCAGGTTATTATTGTCAGCATTCTTACCAAGATTCAATAATTGATAGGCCTGTGCTTTAGCTTCGGCGAATCGGCCGTTATTAATTAAAAAAGGAATGTAGTCTGAAGCAAATCTGAATTTTGCGGAATTACTTGAGATGAGATCTGCCATCGAAAGGCCCTTATTAAAATAAATTTCTGCCAGGTCTGTTTCGCCCGCTTTTGCATGTGCCGCTCCATTCAGATGAAAACTGTAATATTCAAACAGCTGGCTTTTTGCTTTACGGCTTGTTTCAGTTAATGCCTGGGCATAATGAAGAGCTGAATCGGGTTGATTGGTCAAGAGGAAATAACTACCCATGTTTCGCTGGTATTGACACAACATATAATAATACAATGGATGCGATCTGTCAGGCAAATTCTCTTCTCCTTTGCGGGTATATTTCAGGATATTTTCCTTGTTTTGAAGGTTAAGAAACGTCACGGCGATATCGAAATAAATTGAACTGATCCTTCGTTTATCTCCTGTTTTTTCGGCCAAAGGGAGGGCTTTAAAATAATATTCCAGGATCGTTGCGTTTTCGCCGTTATGAACTATAAAATAAGCGCCTATCCAATTATAACTTGTGGCAAGCAATGAATCGTTATTGAGCTGCTGTGCAATTTGCAACAACTCCATACAATTTGCAGAATCAATATTTCCTGAAGTTCCGTTTTCGGTTTCCAGGATCTTATTGATCAGGTTGAACCGGGCAATGGGTTTGGTGGTTTTGGATAACACAGCTTTTAAGCTGTCTGCAATTTTGTTCCTGCTTTGGCTGGACAAATCTTGTGAAAAAGCAGTTTTTAGACTAAATAAAAAAATAAACAGGCAAATATTTTCTTCATTCCTTTTGTTTTGATTGTTTCCTTGTAAACCTGTAGCCTTGTATGTATTGTCAGATCATTAGAATGCTATATGCATGAAGCACAATTCGTTGCATTACGATAGCTATTGTACAGGAAGTTAATGATTTCTAATTATAAGTTGTTCAGAATAAATAACAGTGTATCAATACCGGTTGTTGTTGCGAAGAACCAGGGAAGAAAGATGCTGATAAAAAGTTTAGAGTTCAGAGTATAAATTTATTTTCAATACACTCTTAACTCTAAACTTTTAACTCTCAACTTAATCCTTACTTTCTTAAGATATTCTCCATTGTCTTTCCCTTTGCCAATTCATCAATCAACTTATCCATGTAACGGATCTTTTGCATGAGTTTGTCTTCGATCTCTTCCACACGATAGCCACAAATTACACCTGTGATCTTTGAAACATTGGGATTGAGTTGTGGTGCCTCGGCGAAAAAGGTTTCAAGATCAACCTTTCTGTCGATCTGTTGCTGCAATGCTTTTTGAGTATATCCTGTCAGCCAGCAAATGATGGTATCTAACTCTTCTTTGGTGTGTCCCTTTGTTTCCGTTTTTTTAAGATAATGCGGATAGACACTTGCAAATATCAGTTTAAATACTCTTTCATTTTTCATTTTAGTTGTTATTATTTATCAAAGCTAATTTCTGCTTTGGGAAAGTTTTGTAGAGAAAGTTAATTCATTTTCCATTTTTTGCTGCGAAGAAATATGGAAGAAAGATGCTACAAGTTTTCACGCAAAGGCGCAAAGATTATTAAGACGCCCGGAAAACGTTTGCGTCTTTGCTCCCTGGCGTCTTTGCGGGAAATAAATTTTAAGTTGTTGCTTAAACAATTACCTGCCTGCCGGCAGGGGTTTTCTCATTTTATTTCTCCTTATACTCCAACAGTCCCTGTCCTGACTTTTCCAGCTCGTTTGTAATTGGCAATAATAACACCAGTTGTTGTAACGGCACTCCCTGTTAATGTAAATGCTGCCGGGATGGTGCCATTGTCAAACAACTTTTTTCCTTTGCCAAGCGTCAACGGGTGAATTTTGACCCGGAGTTCGTCAACCAGGTCATTCTTCAATAGTAAATGAATGAGCTCACTGCTACCCCAAACCTGAATGTCTCCACCTTTTGAATTTTTGAGCTTCCTGATGGCTGCTACGCTTTTGATGAAAACTGAATTTTTCCAATCTGATCTTTTCCTGGTCTTTGACAAGACGTATTTTGTACCATCATTGATGCCTGGCCAAAAGTCTGCATGCTGAGGCCAGTAGCCTTCCCAGATCTCAAATGTTTTTCTGCCCAAAAGATAATCGGCGGGTTTCAGCTCTTCTTGCACCAGCTTACCAAAAACTTCATCACCATACGGGGCAGTCCAACCGCCATATTTAAAACCGCCTGATGCATCTTCCTCAGGTCCACCAGGTGCCTGCATGACTCCATCTAATGTAATCATTGATAAGACGATTATTTTTCTCATATTATTTCCGTTTTATTAAGATACAAATCTCAACAACAATTTCATGCCACTTGCGGTATGGGTGCGACAATCATAGTGGCGGAATGCGACAAGGATCTGTCGTTTTAACTATGCACCTGCCTGCCGGCAGGCAGGCTCATTTTTTTGCCGGCTCATAGTAAAGAGTTATGGCACCACAACCAAATGTTTTTGTTTTTAAGAGCTTAAGATCCATTCTATCGTTTATGTTTTTAAATAATGGTAAGCCGCTTCCTAAAATAATTGGCTGAACGCAGAGTTGGAATTCATCAATTAAATCAAGATTCAGTAAGGTTATAATTAAACTCCGGCTGCCAACTAAAATGTCTTTACTCCCGCCATTGCGGGATTGCCAGAGTTCTAAAACTTCTTCTTTAATATCTCTCGTTGCGAGCCTTGCAGTTTTCCATTCAACATGTTGAAGCGTGTGGGAAAAAACAATTTTGGGAATGTTGTCCATTGTTACCGCAAATTCATCCATTGCTTTGTTACCAGTAGGGTTTTTTACGACAGATGGCCAATAACTTTCCATAAGTTGATATGTTATCCTTCCAAATATAATGGTGTCTGCATTACTTAATAGCTCATTATAATGTTGATGTATTTCTTCATCTGCAATCATTGACGTGTGATCGCAAAACCCGTCAAGTGTCATATTGATTGCTGCAATTAGTTTTCTCATTTCATTTTGTTTGAATCAATTGTCAATTTTCATGTCGGCTGGTTGAAGTATAGAAAGTTAATGATTTTCAATTGTAAATTGTACCCAATACAGGAATGCCTTGCGTAAGTATCAGGCAAAGACGCAAAGCGATTAAGGCGCTAAGAAAACTTTGCGTCTTTGCTCCTTGGTGTCTTTGCGTGAAATAAAATTTCCTGTTGTTGCTGCGAAGAACTATAGAAGAAAGATTGACACTGTTTCAAATTACGCCGGGTCCCTGTGGAGACTCGGATAGGAAAAGAAAAATAAGTTGTACAAAATAAATGTAAGAAGCCTTCTTATTCGCCGGGGTTGGCTTTGGCCAAACCCCGTCGGGGCAGTTGTTTATTTGCGGGGATTAGGGAAGACCCCGGAAAGACGAAAGGATTGATAAGTGCCATAATTTTTATTTTTTAGATTTTAAAATTGTTTACTTTCTTAATATTTTATCCAAAGTCTTTCCAAGCGAAAATCATTTTTGGGATAAAGCTGCCAATAATTTTTCTAAGTTATCAATTGTCATTTTAAAACCTTCTTTGAAGCCCATTTCAATCATCTTTTCCATGCGGGCAAGGGATTCATTGTAAATAGTAATACTGACTGTTGTCGTTCCGTTTTTTTCACTGAAAGTATGATCCCATTCAGAACCCGGCAATTCAGGGTTCTCATCTTTGTCTGCAAAAGCATTATACATTTTAAAATTGGTTTTCGGAGTAATGGAGGTATATTTCTGAATTGACCAATGCTCTTGTCCTTCGGGGCTTACCATAGCATAAAATCTTCGTCCACCAACTTTGAAATTCATATATTTTGTTTTGGATACCCAGGGTTTAGGTGCCCACCATTGGTCAAGAATTTCCTGTTTGGTAAAAGCGTCCCATACCAGAGAAAGTTCAGCAGCAAATTCCCTGTTTATGAATACCGTTTTTGCTGCTTTGTCAACGGTAAAATCAAATAGCAAGTTGTTCATTTTTTCTGTTTTTTAATTGTGGATAATACTTTGTCAAGCTGATTAAATTGGGTTTCCCAAATCTTTCTGAATTGTTCCAACCATTTGTCAATCTCTTTCATTTTTTTGATCTCAAGCTGGTAATAAATTTCCCGTCCTTTTTGTTCTTGTTTCACCAGTTCGCATTCTGTCAGCATCCGGATGTGTTTGGAAACGGCTTGCCTGCTGATGTGAAATTCTTCTGCAATAGCGTTAGGTGTCATCGCCTGTGTAGCAATTAAAATCAGTATGGCTCTTCTTGTTGGGTCGGCTATCGCCTGAAATACATCTCGTCTCATTTTATTTATGGTTTGTTATGCAATAAATCGGTTGCAAATATATGTGCAATAAATTGGTTGCACAAATATTTTTCAGGTTCAAAGAAAATCAGTTGGAATTGCCGGCTTAGAGGGTAGTCATAAAATTGCTGATAACCCGCCGCTTTGCGAAAGTTTTGCAGAGAAAGTTAATTCATTTTCTGGTTACTGCTGCGAAGAACCATGGAAGAAAGACGCTGATAGTGGAATAATAAGAACGCCATGAAAATTTGTTTAGTTGAATTTAAATACAGCCATTATGATAGCGATAATGAAGATTCCCAGTTGAGTGAGGTGAAAAATTTGCAACTGTTTTCTTAAATGCATGGTTTCGGGTTGCACTTCATTAGTTGATTTTTCTTCTGATAATAATTTCAGCAACTTTATGTTTGGTTTTCTTCCTCTTAATAATCCATTTAAAAAGAGAAGCACTACACATGACATTTTTATTTTGAACCAAAGCAGGTCTGCTAATGTCCATTGGTAGCACCAAAGCATAATTATGCCAGTGATAATTAAAAGTCCCAAGCCAATCATTCCGACCAGTAAAAAATTTTTTGTCGCCCGGAAAGCTGCTAAGCCCTGTTTTTTGTTTTTGTCGTAGAGGTTCCAAAATTGCCGGAACGCAACAGGGTTTACAATTGTGATTCCAACTGCCATTGCTAAGGCGATGAAATGAATCACAAGCGCAATATGCAAAATTGATGAGGTATTCATTTATTTTGGGTTCAGCTGTTTTAAATGAAGCATCTTTTAATTAATGACTGTAACTAAGGCAATGAATTCTGTAAGTTTAGATTTCATATTTTTTTCTTTTAAATAAATCCACCGTTTACTCTGATGATTTGTCCATTCACCCATTCTCCTTCTCTGCTGATTAAGAATGAAACCACATTGGCAATGTCAGCAGGCGTTCCAAGCCGTTCAAATGGCGACAGGTCGGCAATCATTTTTAATGTTTGTTCCGCCTTTCCTTTCAGCCAGTTTTCAGTTGCAATTGCCCCAGGTGAAACACAGTTGACTGTAATTTTTTTCCCTTTCAACTCTTTTGAAAGCACCCGTGATAATATTTCAATAGCGGCTTTGGATGCGGTGTAAGCTCCATATCCTGTATGAGATGCAACTGTTCCGGTGGACGAAAAAGTAATTATCCTTCCTTCGGGACGGATGTATTTTACAGATTCACGTAAACAGCGTAAAGTCCCTTTGACATTGACGTTAAACATCTCGTCAAAGAATTCATCTGATGTTTCTGCGATGGATGTTGGTTTAAAATATGTAAGCCCTGCGCAGTTGACAACTATATCAAGACCACCGAAATTTTTGTTTATCTCGGAAAAGAGAAATTTTACTTCTTCGGTGTTTCCAATGTTAGCTTTAAATGCTACTGAATGACCTTCGTTTTCATTAATGCGATTTACCGTTTTTTCTGCTTTACTTGTATCGTTTGAATAATTGACAACTACAGTGATTCCTTTTGCTGCTAAATTTTCTGCAATGGCAGAACCGATACCCTGACTGCCGCCTGTGATAAGAGCTATTTTATTTTTCATCTTGATATTCTTTAGTTTGTTTATTTAATCTTGTTTGCCATGCAAACCAAATCGTCAAAAAATATATTGTTATCATAGGTGCAGGTATTTTTTAATCGTTTCAACATAATTTTCAAATGCTTTCTTTCCTTTTGCAGTAAGCCTGCAAATTGTTTGCGGATAGTTTCCCTTGTATGTTTTTTCCACCTCAATATAATTTGCTTCACTTAATTTTTTTATCTGATGGCTTAAATTTCCTTGTGTTGTTTTTGTAATTTCCTTTAAGTAATTAAAATCAGTTTGCTTCACTTTAACAAGAGCCGAAACGATTGCCAACCGTACCGGCACATTTAATATTGGGTCAAGTTCATTATACATTTTGTGTGTTATGCCTTTGCTGATTTCAATAAATAGCCTGGAACGAGATATCCGAAAATGATTGCCACCCCATGAAGCAGCACTTTGTAATCGTCTGCTATGAACACACTGGCGATTGCTGTCATAAAAAATAAAATGCCCCCAATGATTAAGGGTTGAAATTTCATTACAAGCCCTGATGCCAATGTTCCTGTTGCTGCAACGATTAGAGTGTAAGTGAATGGCGGATGGTTTTGTGAAATGTTAATAAACACTACTGCAAAAAAGGAAATACCTAATACTAACCACATCTTGTAAAGAAAACTGCTGAGGTAAGAGACGGTGGAACTGGAAACATTTTTGCGGTAGTAAGTGATTGTGACAATAACGCCTGCAAGTGCCAAAACCGGAAACGGTAAAAAATAATAATGAAAAGCTGTGTATTGATGCAATAAGAAAAAAGAAAAACTTGCAATAGCGATGAGCCACCCCCAAAGTAAAAATGGGAAACTGTTTTGCCTGATGTTTTCTTTTGTCAATGCAATTACATCGGTGATGATTTGCAAACTTTCTTGCGGCGAAAGGGATTTTTCTTCTGTAGTCATTGTTGTTTTTTTAAAAGTTGACGATACAAATTTAATTTAGTTTGCGGTACAAACCAAATTTAGAAAATTACTCCAGATTGTTGATGCAATATCTTTTAATCAGTTATTGCTGCGAAAAACTATGGAAGAAATACCTACAGCTTTTCAAAGCTGATCCGGGATATAATCTCCGGATAGCCCTGCCTGCCGGCAGGCAGGATTCGATCATTTTTTATTTTATGGAACACTAAGCATAGCGGGGGGACAAAATACTGCCATCATCATTGTATAAACAAAGATTTTCTGTTGCGCCAAATGCATTGGTGTAAAAAGAAATATCCTTAATGCCATTATTGATCAAAAGCCGGGGAGCAAAAAATGATTTATCGTTATTGGTTGTCATTTTACTTTTTTATTTCTTAAAGTTAAGAAACGCCCGACCTCAATTGGTGCCAGTATGATCCTGCTTTGATAATTTTAAGATCGAAAACATGGCTTCCAGTTCATTAATTAGTTCTGTATCGGTATCGAAGCCACTGGTTTTGAATCTCAGGATGCCATTGTTGTCAATTATATATTTTGCAGGTATGCCGTTGGGTTTATACGCAGAGGTGATCTTGTACTTCGGAGAGTTGGGTTCTGCAGGTTCGTCGATCAATACGGTGAAAGGATAATTTCTTTTTTCAATAAAGCTTTTTACTTTGGCCAATGGATTGGGGTCTTGTTCCTCCACGTCAATGAAAAGGAATGCTACCTCAGGATGTTTTTTTACCATTAGTTGCATGGCAGGAAAAGATGCAATGCATGGCCTGCACCATGTAGCCCAAAGATCCAACACCACAATCTTACCTGCGAAATCGGAAAGCTTTACTTCTTTGCCGTTAATGTCTTTTAGAGAAAAAGCCGGGGCCGTTTCATCCAGCATTTTTGGTTTTAGTTCCTCCGCCAGTGTCGCCTGCACATTTTTCTGCAGGCTGTCTAAAAAAGCACCGAGGTTTTCATCACTGCCTTTTTCAAAAATATAAATAGATTGCAATTGTTCTGTCATTCCTTTATTCAATCTTCCACGCCTGGCCATTTTTAAAAGCACTTGTTTGGCCTCATCTTTTTTGCCTGTTAATTCCAAAAGTTTAGCATATCGTTCCACCGATGCCGGCACTCCTTCTTCAGGATCACCGGGAAAAGCCATTTTTTGATAGTGAAGCGCTTCTTCGTATTTATTTAATGCGAATAATGACTGCGCATACGTATCGTAATAAGGATACCGGGCAAAATTCATAAAGCGTTCCCAATCCTCTTTGGAAAAATCTTTTGGTCGTGCAGTTGTATCATTTTTGATCGATTGGTAAAGCGTCAATGTTCTTTTGGCGATCAGGTTTGCATGGGCCACATCCACGGTATCATTCAGCATTTTACCTGCGGCCATATTCATGAAAGAAGTTTGATTGAATTTATTACGCATTAAACCAATATATTTTTCAAACAGAGCGTAGTTGCGATCCATTGCAAAATTTACAGCCGCGGTTCCGTACAGGGCATCGAGTGTCTCGGCGTCTTTATTTTTATCAAGTTTGTAGTCTTTAATGACCTGGTTCATCATCACCACCGTTTTTTGAGGATCTTTTTCTTCTGCAAGCCTGTGCATTGCACTGTCCAGTCCGGATGCTTCCTGTGCAAATGCTTTGAACCCGATCCATAAAAAAACTACAACAATCAAGCTTTTTAACTTCATATTCAATCATTTTAGTGCCAAAAAAAATAAAGATACTGAGTATTGAAAACAAACCTAAAGGTTCGTGTCTCACGAACCATTTCACTAAACTACTTCCCACAAGTCCTTCAAAAATGAAAAATTCTTTTTATTCAACTCATAATATCTTGCCGATAAATATTTATGATCACACGGGGCTTTTTTTTAACGGACACGAATGCAGGCGGAGAAATAGATGTCATGCAAAGGCGCAAAGATTATAAGACGCTAAGAAATCTTTGCGGCTTTGCTCCCTGGCGTCATTGCGTGAAATAAAATCTTTCAGTTGGTGCTGCGAAGAACTATGGAGAAAAAAAATGTTTCGTTCGGACGCAAAACAAGTCCTGGAGATTGCAGCATATAGTTAGTGCAGACTGATAACTCGTGTAATTGTCCATTTATTGTCTTTGTTCCGCCAGATAATTACAAATTTGCTGGGTTTTGGAACCTGGCCCGGTTCCTGATTATTATGAAACATATGAGACCCCAGTTCAACTGCACCATATCCGGGGATGGGAGAAACCTCAATGCTCCCTTTCACTAATTCCCGGGTTACTTTCCCGCATATATTTTTTTTTGTAGACTCGATGATGTCAGATTTTGAAGTTGAAAGTCCGCCTTTGTCATGATAAAATTCAATACTATCGGAATAGATTTCCTGTTGTTTGGCAATATCACATTCATTATATGCTTTGAAAAAAATGCTGTCTAATTGAACGATCTTTTTGTAAAGATCATTTTGCTGCGCATATCCGTTATGAAAAATGATAAAGTATATGAAAGTGGATAGGAATTTTCTAAAAGTATTCATGCTAAAACCGTTTTCTTGCTGGTCCCAAATATCCATTATAATTATTACAGTTCCTATTCTTTAATCTGTTGTTGCTGCGAAGAACTATGGAAGAAAGATGATGATTGAGGAAATTGTTTCGTGCGGATACGAAACAAGACGGGGAGAGAGTCTTTCACGCAAAGGCGCAAAGTGATTAAGACGCCAAGAAAATTCTTTGCGTCTTTGCTCCCTGGTATCTTGGCGTGAAATATTTTTTACGTTTGTTGCTGCGAAGAACCGGGAAGAAAGGTTGCTTCGTGGAGACACGAAACAAGGCGCAGAGGTTTTAACAGCAAAACAACCTGAAAAGATTAGCTTATTTAGCGACCAACCTGGCTTCCTTTAAAAAATCATCAATGTGTCTTGATCCCAATATCGTTTTAGCCAGGTGACCATCCGGATCGAAAAACAAAAGAGAGGGATAGCCATCAATGGATGGAAATTTTTTGGCCAATTCCGGACCTTCGCCTTTTTCCATATCAATCTTAACGGATATAAATTTCTTATTAAAATAGCCAGCCAATTCCTGATCCGTATACACTTCCCTTTCCATAGTTTTACAGGGCTCACACCAACTGGCATAAGCATCCAGGAATATGCATTTCTTTTCAGCTTTGGCCTTTGCAACAGCATCTTTCCAACTTCCCTGAAAAAAATGAATGCTGTCTTTTGCAGATTTTGCCTGGCAATAAGAGGATGATCCTGCTATTAATAACAGACAAAAAAGAATGGAATGATTTAAGAAAGATTTCATGGCTTTATGATTTTTATGCAAAATCAGCCAGGAAGAATTGAGTTTCAAAAAATAATTGACCAGCCGATGTTTTTATAGCATGAACCGTTTACAAGCTGCTCAATATATTGGTAACATGTTCCCTGTAAGTTCTGCTCAACCGTATCTCTTTCGCATCTTTGAGTAAAAGGTAGCCATCTCCATTGAGCAGCGATCTGAACTCCCTGACAAATTTCATATTTACGATGCTGGAACGATGAACACGAAGAAACGATGCCGGTAAAGTTTTCTCTATTTCAGAAATAGGCCTCTTTAATAAATAGCTCCCGGTTCCTGTGACAATGTTTATATATGCTCCTTTTGACCTGATATAGGTAATTTCTTCAACCGGTATCAATGTCGTTCTGTGTCCATTCCTGACTGCTATATTCTCCGCTCTTTGAGTATCAGGGTCGTTGGTTATTCTATTTTGGATTTTCGTCAATTCAGATTTTGCTTCCTTTAGTGAGGTTCCTAAATAAAGAGTTTCTTGTTTTAATATCCTGTCCTTTTCATAATAGAGCCAACCAAAAATCAATAAAAAAGTAATGATGCATACTACCAGGTTCAGCAACGTTGACTCATATATTATAGTATTGTATAAGTTCCTGTTTCTTCCATCAAAGGCCGCAGCCAGCCAGCGACAACTGATGAATGAAATGAACCAGCATAGAAAATTATAAATGAAAAAAATTGTAACAGGGTACAGGAAAAGTTTATACAGTTGATCTATTTTCTTCCAGGCTTGTATAATAATTAAAACAAGAATCGGGGAAACAAACAACCTGGCAAGCCAGAAAAAAGTATGATATTGAATAAGCATCGAGTGCCAGCCTCTTCTATAATAGATAAAGTTGTTATAAACTATTACTGCAAACGGTATAGCAGATATCAGCGGGATCATCAGAATTTTCTTCAATGGTCGCATTGTATTCCCCGGCACTACCATTCGATATAGTTTCATGATTTAAATTTAAGTAAAGGTTCTATTGTCACAAGACCGTTCAAATAAATCAATCGGGAAGTGGTGTTTTATTAAACCATCATTTCCGCTTGTTGCTACGAAGAACTATGGAAAAAAGATCAGAGCCCTCTTCATTCAATTATGTTGTACTGGCTGTGGGGCAAGGTCCCAATTGGAGAGAAGACAAAAGGGCATTCATTTATTTTGCAACAGACACGAACGCAAAAGCAGAGTTTAATTTATATTTTCACTCTACAATTATTTACGAAATACATTTTCATTCTTCCTCTATTCCTGACGTCAATTTCACCTCTATATTCACAATCAAATACATCCTTAATCAATGTATATGTATTTTCCGATACATTAATTTTTCCCGGTTCAGAATTAGATTCCATCCGTGAGGCGATGTTTACTGTATCCCCCCAGATGTCATAAGCAAATTTCTTAAACCCAACAACTCCTGCTACTACCGGACCTGTGTTAATTCCGATACGTATATCAAAGCGAATTTCATTTTCAGAATTTATTTTTTTTGAATCATTTACAAATTCAGCTATTTCAAAAGCTGCTTGTACCATTTTAATAGCATGATCATCTGTAGGAAAAGGTAGTCCCCCCGCACACATATAAGAATCACCTACTGTTTTTATTTTTTCCAGGTCGTACTTTTCCATTATTTTATCAAATTTTGAAAAATAGAAATCAATACTCTCTACCACTTTTTCCGGAGACAAATTTTCTGCATAATGGGTAAATTCTTTAAAGTCTGTAAATAATACAGTTACAGATTCTAATTTTTGGGGCAGTACCTTACCACTTTGTTTTAATTCCTGCGCTGTTTCTTGCGGAAGGATATTCAACAACAGACTATCGGAGCGTTTCCTTTCTTCTTCAATAATACGGTTCGTTTTTTTTGTAAAATTATTGCGCCTGTATAAAACTATTGCGAGTAAGGCCACCAGCACTAATGCAATAGCTGTTGCAATACCAATAATCTTCTGGTTTCTTTTTTGCTGGTTGAGCAAATCCACTTCTATCTGTTTCCTGGAAACTTCAAAATTAGTACGTTGATCAGCCATTTCGTTTACCAATTTGATGTTGCTTATACTGTCGCGGTAAGCAATATGTTCCTTATAAAAACTGAACGATTTACGATAATCACCTAATCCTTCATATATCTCTGAAAGCTTCAGGTTGCCATCACTGATCTGTTGTTTCAACCCATATTGTTTGGCAAGAGAGAGGCTTCTTTCTGCATAATTCAAAGCCTTTTCATTATTCCCTTTATCCTTGTAGATATCTGACATATAAGTGAGATAAACAGATATAGGATAGTAATCTTCATATTTCTCCAGAATGGAATCTGCTTTATTAATATTCTCTTCCGCACCCTTATAATTACCTTGTTTTGAAAAAACCATCCCGATATTACCCAAACTGTAAGCAATTCCAATAAGTGAATTTATATTTTTGAATATTTCCAATGCCTCTTTTGAGTAAAAAAGTGCCGAATCCAATTTACCGGCACGAAAGTAATCATCACCTGTATTCAATAGCACTGAGGCAAACGTCAGGGAATCATTCTCTTTCCTGAGAATACCGATTGCATATCGATGATATTTAACGGCATTATTGTAATTCTCCATTTCGGAATAAACATCAGCAATGGAAGCATAGATTGAACCTAATCTGACTATATTTTTTTTAAACTCAGCAATATCTGCTGCCTGAAGATAACTTCTCAAAGCTTCATTAAAATCACTCTTAAGCCTAAGTGCATTTCCCTTTTCTAAAAATCCCTGAAATAAATAATCGGCGGAATCTAATGCCCGCCCTATTTCTATTAGCTCTTCACTATAACGCAGCTTTTTCTCGTAGTCAGTTTGATTTACTGCAAGTTCTTTCAGGATCTTAATTTTATCAGGTTTTTTATAGTCGCCCTTCAAATAAATGGCTTCAAAGCTATCTGCAAGTATTTGATTCTGGCTATAAACCTCTGTGTTTAGAATCAAGAAAAAGCCCAGTATTAAAAATGCTTTTTTATTAAACCAAATTATGCTGAAGGAAGAGTTTAACATTTACGCTTTTGTTGATGTTCTGTTTTTATTCGCTTTCAACTTTAGCTCATGGCACCAACAACACGAATGTATGAAAACTAACTATTTCCGGATTGTTGCTGCGAAGAACTATGGAAGAAAGTTTATTTAATGATGTAGGGAGTTATGACAAGACTCGCAGACTGAGACAAGCCATTCGATTGGTTCTTTTCCAATATTTCTTTTTGCATATTTCAAGTGATGGACTTGAGTAGCATGACCGCCACAGTATACACATCGCCAGTTATCTCGTTTTAACACTACATAACGCTTCCGTTTCCATGCTTTCGATTTAAGATATACGTCCCTGTAATAGCCGCGACGACTTTTAAGATTCCGCAATATAGCGTCCGATATAAAATCTTCGTCTCCGTAATAGTCAGGACGATGTTTATAATTCGCCTGAGAACCCGAAGAATTAAATGCCAGTATTACTAATACTACTACAACAACTACCACGAGTATAATCACATAGTTCATGTTATTGGTTTCAGCAGTTCTTGTACAGAAAGTTAAAGATTTATACGTTGTTGCTGCGAAGAACTATGCAATAATAAATTTACTCAAAGGCGCAAAGTGATTAAGACGCCAAGGAAATTCTTTGCGTCTTTGCTCCCTGGTAGCTTGGCGTGAAATTTATTTTTCCGCTGTTGCTGCGAAGAACTATGGAAGAAAGATGTTTCTTATTCGCCGGGGTTGGCTTGGGCCAAACCCCGTCGGGACAGCGAGAAAGATGATGATTGAGGAAATTGCTTCGTGCGGATACGAAACAAGGCGGGGGGAAGAAAGACCCGGAAGGACGAAACACCGACCACGGCATATTATTTTATTGGAATACCTACCAAGGCGGAAAATAGTAAGAATAAGGGTGATTGGAGGCCAACGGGAGTAGCCTTAGGGACTTGGGGGAAAAGATGTATTGTTGGTCTGCTTCTCTTAATACCACCAACAGCGTAAAGATTTTTAACAATTTGTGGGAAAATAAAAAAAAGTGTTACTTTTGTTATTAAGTATTACTTTATATATTTATGGCATAAAACTATAAAAGTATGGAAACATCAATTTTGACATCCAAAGGACAATTGTTAATACCTAAGCGGTTGCGCAATAAATATGGCATTAAATCGGGCGTAAAGGTGCTGTTTGAAGAAACAGAAGGGGGAGTAGTAATCAGACCTATCAATGAGCAATATTTTAAATCCTTCCGAGGAATGTTATCGTCAACCGGAAAGTTGAAGGAGGAAATGAAAGCTCATAAAGCAGAGGAGAAAAAACTGGAGGAAAGAAAATTAAATCTACATAAAAGGAAATAATAGTTATGGCAAAATTCGTATTAGATAGTTATTCTTTGCTTGCCTTCTTTCGTGATGAACCAGGAGCTGATGCTGTAGAAAAACTTTTAAATGAAGCAGCAGAAGATAAACATGAGTTATATATAACTGTTGTTAACGCTGGTGAAGTTTATTATATGAGTTGCCGTAAGGACAGTGTATCTAAAGCAAACCAGGTTTGGGAGGCCATGCGAAAATTTCCTTTACATTTTGTTGAGGCCAATCTTGAGCTTTCGTTTGCTGCAGCAAAAATTAAGGCAAATCATAAATTATCTTATGCTGATGCCTTTGCTGCGGCACTGACAATTTCTAAAAAGGCAACTTTAATTACAGGTGACGATGAGTTTGAAAGCCTAGAGGATGAAACAAACTTTAAAGTAAAATATATTTGAAATTGACTGAATGACTCTTCCGCAACTTCAACATGAAGAAAGATGATGATTGAGAAAATTGCTTCGTGCGGACACGAAACAGGGCGGGGGCTATTGGGACTCCGTATAACGTTCGAACATTTATTATTTCATAGAAAACTAAGAACAACGGGGCCAGCCAGGTCGTGAAAATCCATAAGCTCATTTATTTTATTTATCTTAATAAAAAATAGTTTATGATCTATAACGAAACAGATCATTTAAAAGACAAAGAACCCGTAGTAAGTGCCATATACAAAAAGTTAATTGATAACCTTGAAAAATTCGGGCAACTAAAAATTGAGCCGAAGAAAACCAGTATTCATTTAGGAAACAGGTTTGGTTTTGCCGGGGTTTACACCCGTAGCAATTACATTAATCTTGAAGTGCATTTGAACTATAAACTGACAGGCAAACGAATTTTAAAAGTTGAACAGGCATCGCCAAACCGGTTTCATCATACCATCAAACTTTCCTCAGTGAAAGACATTGATAGGGAATTGCTGGGCTGGCTGAAAGAAGCATACGATCTAAAAAAATAAAATGGATAACATTACAAAAGGACTGATTGCCGGAGTAATATTCGGTATTGCCTCTATCATCCCAATGATGTTCATGCCCATTGATGAGAAGCCAAGAGCAATGGTAGCATCGTTCATAGATAGGTTTGCAATAGGTTTTATCATATTCAACCTTAGTCTTCCGATTGCCGGTTGGTTAAAGGGTGGTTTAGTGGGTTTAATTTTAAGTCTTCCTCCTGCGATAGTTACAAAGAAGTATGCGCCTATTCTCGGATTTGGAATAATTGGAGGAGTTGTTTGCGGAATCTTGTCTTAAAATTATTCCGCTTGTTGCTGCGAAGAACTATAGAAGAAAAATGATGATTGAGGAAATTGTTTCGTGCGGACACGAAACAAGGCGGGGGTTTGGTTGCTTATCTTTTGCCGGGGTCTGCCCTCCTCATTCAATTATATTGTACTGGCTGTGGGCAAGACCCCGGGCGGACTAAAACAATGACTCAAATTTTCAGACTCCAATCATAGCTTGTCCCGACGAGTCGGGAGTTTAGACCAACTTACTTCACTGCATTCATCAAGCCACCCACGTCAAAATATGAACCAGCCGCAGAGATTTTATGATCGGTATTGAAATTGTAAAATTCATAGACCTGCACCTTGGTATGTTTACCGGTTGCTTTGTGCACACCATCCCATTCACCGTAATACCGCACACTGCCATCAGGCATACTGGTTTCAGTATTTACTCCCTGTAAAAAAATAGGATTCACCAGGTGAAGACTATCCCAGTTATCCACCCAGTATTGCAACGACTCTTTATAATGCGCTTTGGTATGCATCGTATCGCCATACATTGCTGAGGTCCAGTTTACCGTGTCGGCCACGTTGGCAAACATAGCATCTATGTTTTTGCTTTCGAAGGAGGCAATATTGCTTTTAACAGTCGCCAGGTTTTGCTCATACAACGCCTTAACATCGCTGTTGCCGGTGTCGGCTTCCTTTTTTTCATTGTTGCAGGCTATCAGCAGCACAACTACTGATGAAAGAAAAAATAATCTCTTCATAATAAAATGATTTTGGTGAAAAATTCGGTTGATGTATTAAGGTAGTCTTTTTAGGGGATACAGCAATAACGCAGGTAGCGGCTGTAAATTGATGCTGAGTTCTGATTTTTTTATTTTATTGCCTACCCTCAGTATTGCGGGGAACACTAAATGCAACAGGGGACTAATTATTTCATACTCTTCTACAGGTTATGTTAGTCGTTTTCAATAATACAAGAGATAAATACGGGTAAAGAATTTTCAATAGTTTGCTTTTATTTCTATAACCAAATATGTTTGGAACAACGGTCGTCTCACCATTGTGAACGAAATTGTTTCTAATGGCATAAATGATTGTCATGGTTTCCGAATGAGTGAGAGTAAATGGAGCTTGTTTAACTTTCCCAATAATCTCAGTCAATCGTTGTTTTTGGGGATTTACTGCTTGTTGTTGGCAATACTCTAAATATGCTGTCAACTCGGTTTGTTTAGCTTCGGAAGTATAGGCGGTCGTAAAGCCTTCATTAACCAAACTCAATGCTGTTACTATTGTCGGTGATATTGCATAGGAATTGTGAATTGCTCCGTCAAGCCAAACGATTTTATGTTTTCCTGTGCCTGTTACAATTTCAAATAGCTTTATATAGGTCTCGTAGGCAAACCAAAGGTCAGCTAATTTGTAGTAAAGAAGATGGCAAAGTTTTAAATCACCTTCCTTGTCAGAGACAAAATCATTATTCAGTTGTATTTCTGAAATGCCAAATGCTAATCGCATCTTGACGTCTAAGTTTTCAAATTCCCTAGTGATATTATCTAAATGAGCAGTCACCTGAGCATTTGCATGGTTATTATGACGCTGCTCCATAAAGTGATTTTCAATTTCACTGTAAGATTGATACTCAGCGTGAAAATTTTGAAAAGTAAACTCCATCGTTTTGCGGTTTGTAATTTAGTTTTCGTCTGTTTGTTTACTACGAAGAACTAATAGGATTTGTTTTTATTTGTATGGATGTTGAAATTCTAAGAAGAAATCTCTGTTTTGAACTGAAAGCCTATTTGTTGAAGAATAATTATGATAGTAAACAAATTCTCCGTTATTATTTCTTAACAGTACACCACTTACGTTACGTCGCATTTGTTCATTGTTATAAAAAAGCCCTGTACTTAAATCATGAAATTTTGTGTTTGGAAAATAATATTCGAATTCAAATTCGCCTATGTATTCGGTAGGACTTCCATACAAACTATGATATAAATCTAATGAATCTAATGCACTGATAAATTCTAAGTATATACAGAGAATGATAGGTTTTTTTGCTTGCTCAGATAACGGACCATATCTTATTGCTTTTTGAGAGATTGCACCGTTTTGTCCATAAAGCTTATCCGGTTGCCAAGTAATAGAATGAACATTTGGTACTACTAGTACGTCTGGGTTTTTATTTTTGAACTCTGCAACAGCTAACTCTTTTTCTCTTTGTATATTCATATCCTTTCGCGCTGGATTAATGTGACAGACTTCGGCAATTATCTCTTGAGTGTTCATTTTAAAAAGAAAATCAGGTGTCAACTTGGTACCGACTATCTTGTTGTTATATTTTAAATCTTGAGCTATTGTATCGAAGTAAAGGCCAAAATGTGCCTCAGTAAGAAAAGATTTCAGTTGTAACTCGTCTTGTTTTTTTCTGATTTTGTCAAATAAACTTAAGTTATGCTTTAAGCATAGTTGTTTAATTTTAGTAATAAATTCTGGCTTAATATCGGCAAAAGAAACCATTGAGCACAGGTAAATAATATTATAAATTTAGTTATTATTAGTTATTGCTGTGAAGAACTCGGGAAGAAAGATGCTAATGCCATGATGCGTGTCACCACGCATCACTTTATTTTATAGTTTCAATCAGTGAGACATCCTTTAAGCATTCTTTTATTTTGTTATGGAACGAAAACAGATGAATGATTGTTAATTTATCTTTGTTTTGCGATATCTGCTAAACTGTCGATTAATTACCAAAACTTAAATATGAAAAAACTATTCTTAAGTATTTTTTTATTATCGATTTTGTCAATAATATTTTCATGTAATAATATAAATCAGAAAACAAAACTTCATTTAGGAGAATGGAAAATTCCTGACAAACCAGATAAAAAGGGAGGAGGTAGCTTAGTATTAGATGAAGATAACTCCATAACACCAATATTCGATAATGATGACGATAGTAAAGACTATTATAATTCTAAATTGCAAATCAAATATGAAATAGACTATTCTAAAAACCCAATATGGATAGATATAATCTTTTATGAAAAAGGAACAAATGTTGAAAAAAATAGAGTAAGAGGTATTGTAAAATTTATTACTAATAATAAGGCTGAATGTAGATTTTCTGATTTTTTCAAAAATGATAATAATAGGCCAGTAGAATTTGATGAAAAAACAGTTTTTTTTGATAGGATTCTAAAATGATCTTTAAGCAGTTGATTATTTCTTCCAATAGCCACACGAATAACAAAAAATTTCACGAATGCTGAATAGCGAACAGAACGTACAAGAGTGCGACCCGCCTTTGCTTCGCTGCGGACGGGCAGGCGCAACAGGCGATGATAGTAGCACTGCAGCCGGGACAATAATAATTATGAATTTAGAATTAAGAATTATGAATGGGAAACAAATTATGAATGCAGAATTAAGAATGACAGCAAAACCATTCATAATTCTAAACTCATAATTCTAAATTCAACTTAATGGTCGTTCAAAGGTAGCCCCCGTTTCTGAAACTCTGCCCAGTTCAAATACTCCGGCGCTACACGGTGCACTTCCATGGTAATGCAATCATCAACAGGGCAAACGATCTTGCAGAGATTGCAGCCCACACATTCCTCATCTTTTACCGTGTAAGTATTGTAAGGTTTGCCGTAAGCAAGGTTGATGGATTGATGCGAGGCATCTTCGCAGGCAATATAACAAAGGCCGCAATGAATACATTTATCCTGGTTGATCTTTGCAATAATGTGATAGTTGATGTCGAGATCTTCCCAATGCGTGATGGTGGGCACCGACTTGCCGATAAAATCATTGAGCGTTTTAAAACCTTTTTCATCCATCCAGTTGCTGAGCCCTTCGCAGAGATCATCAATGATGCGGAAACCATATTTCATAGCTGCCGTGCATACCTGTACGTATGGTGGCGCCGAGCAACATAAACTCCGCCGCATCTTTCCATGTACTGATGCCGCCGATGCCGGAGATGGGAACTTTGCTTGTGATCTCATCCTGCGCAATGGTAGTGAGCATTTTTAATGCAATCGGTTTTACTGCCGGGCCACAATAACCACCGAAAACAGATTTGCCACCGACATTCGGATTGGGAACAAGCGTATCGAGATCAATTCCTGTGACCGATTGAATGGTATTAATTAATGACAACGCATTGCTTCCTGCCTTGACCACCGAACGGCCTGTTGGTACAACTGAATGTACATTGGGAGTGAGTTTGGTAATGACAGGAATGGTGGCTGCTTCCATCACCCATTCAACTACCATGCAGGCGATCTCAGGATCCTGTCCCACGGCGGCGCCCATTCCACGTTCCGTCATTCCATGCGGACAACCAAAATTCAATTCGAGTACCATGTGCTCCGGTGTCTTCCACTTGTTTGATGAGCTCATGCCACGCTTCGCTATCATTATCAGCCATCAGCGAAACGATCATGGCACGGTCAGGAAATACTTTTACTACTTCAGCTATTTCTTTGAGATTAATTTCCAGCGGACGATCGCTGATGAGTTCAATATTATTAAAGCCCATCACCTGCCTCCATTGTAATCAACAGCAGAGTATCGTGAGGATACATTTTTTATTTGTGTGCCCAATGTTTTCCAAACCACACCGCCCCAGCCGGCTTCCAATGCACGGAGCACATTATACTTTTTATCGGTCGGCGGGGCACTCGCTAGCCAGAATGGGTTGGGCGATTTTATGCCGAGGAAGGTTGATGATATGTCTGCCATGTTCTTTTAATTATAAGAGTTTAATTCTGAATTTAGAATTATGAATTATGAATGCCACAATATCAACAGCGATTTTATTAATAGGGAACCCATTCATAATTCTAAACTCATAATTCATAATTGCAAATACCTTAATATCGAAGCCGCTCCGTCTTTCCCAGCTTGTACTGCATCAACCACTTCTTTACCTCCATTCACCGCATCTCCTCCCGCAAATACTCCTTTAATATTAGTTGCGCCATGTTCGTTGGTTGAAATTTTTCCGTTTTTATTGTCGAGTTTGTATTTCTTAATGAGTTTTTCAAAAGGCGTTTGTCCTGCTGCTTTGATGACCATATCCACATCCAGTGTAAATGTTTCACCAGTATCAACAGGACTTCTTCTACCGCTGGCATCGGGTTCACCGAGTTTCATTTTACTGCAAACGAGTTGCTTTACTTTTCCCTGTGAACCTTTTACTTTAACAGGCGCTGCCAGCCATGTGATATTGCAACCGTCCTGTTTCGCAATATTCAATTCAAATTCGGTGCAGGGCATTTCATCCTGTGTTCTGCGGTAGATCATCGTTACTTCTTTTGCACCTAATCGTTTTGCCTGCGTAGCGGCGTCGATCGCTGTCATCCCCATTCCGATCACGGCTACCTTTTCACCAACCGGAACTGACGAATAACCTTTGTCCCTGAGATCATAAATAAAACTGATCGCATCAACCACTCCTTCGAGCTTTTCACCGGGAATATTTAATTGCCGGGCCACTCCCACACCAATACCGAGATACACCGCATCGAATTCTTTTTTCAACCGGGCCAGTGTAACGTCTTTTCCCAATTCCTGGTTGTATTTTATCTCAATGCCGCCGACTGATGTGATATAGTTTACTTCATCTTCGCAAAACTGTGGGGTGACTTTATATGCAGCGATGCCATAAGTCATCAATCCACCGCCTTTGGATTCTTTTTCAAAAATGGTGACATCAATTCCTTCTCTTGATAAAACATGAGCGCAACTTAATCCCGCAGGGCCGGCGCCAACGATCGCAACTTTGACGCCCCCATCCCCTAAAGGGGGGTTAGGAAGTTTTTTTCTTTCGAAGAACTGCCAGTTATTTTCCAATGCTTTGGTCAGTTGAATATTGTTGCAGCCTGGCGATCTGAATAGGTTCTTCTTCCAATAAATTATAAACACAGGCTCCTTCACATAATTTTTCTACAGGACAAACTTTGGAGCAGCCGGCACCCATAATATTTGAAACAAAAATGGTGTGAGCAGAACCTTTTACATTATCTGTTGTGATCTGCTTAATGAATTTTGGAACATCAATATGTGTCGGGCAACTTTTAGTACAAGGAGCATCGTAGCAAAACAAGCAACGATTGGCCTCGACAACTGCCGCAGTTTTATTTTCAAACGGCGGACGAATGTCAGTAAAGTTTTGTTCGTACTGTTCGGATGTTAGTCTGTTGTTTTGAATAGCCATAAATGCCCCTCCCGGCCTCCCCTAAAGGGGAGGAGTCCACTCACAAACCTGATAGTAGTGAGTTAACTTTTTGTGATTACAAAATAAAAAGTTGAAGAGTGCTGCGCAACTAAGTTGAGCTGCACGATAATCAACTATTTAATAAAAGAACTTACAATGAAAAAATGTTTGCCTGTTCTAAGTTCCCCCTTTAGGGGGACAGGGGGCTCACAGTTCCACCAGCTTTCCATAAGTCTCCGGTCTCCTGTCCCTGAAGAATTGCCACACGCTTCTTACTTCTTCGATCATATCCAGATCAAATTCCGCAACAAGCAATTCATCATTGTCTTCACTGGCCTGCGCAAAGATTTGTCCTCTCGGATCAACGAAATAAGAACTGCCATAAAATTTACCCAAATTCCATGGCTTTTCCGTGCCGACACGATTGATGCAACCCATAAAATATCCATTCGCAGCCGCATGAGCCGGTTGTTCCAGTTTCCATAAATATTGAGAAAGACCTGCAACAGTTGCTGAAGGATTATAAACGATCTCGGCTCCATTCAATCCCAAACATCTTGCTCCATCAGGGAAATGACGATCATAACAAATGTAAACGCCAACTTTAGCATACTTGGTTTGAAAAACAGGGTAGCCGAGATTTCCCGGTTTGAAAAAAAATTTTTCCCAGAAACCTGATGTATGCGGAATATGATTCTTCCTGTATTTGCCGAGATACGTTCCATCAGCATCAATGACGGCTGCCGTATTGTATAAAATTCCGGCCTGTTCTTTTTCATATATCGGAACGATCATCACCATGTTATACTTTTTTGCATACACAGCCATGCGTTCAGTGGTAGGACCGGGAACAGGTTCCGCTGATGCATACCATTTTTTATCCTGCCCCGGGCAGAAATACGGCGTGTTGAAAATTTCCTGCAGGCAAAGTATCTGCACACCCTGCTTGCCAGCATCTTCAATAAACGGAATATGTTTCTGCACCATGGCTTCTTTGATCTCTTCAATGGTTCCTTCGCCTTCTGTTTTTGGAAGAGACATTTGAATCAGTGCTGATTTGATTATTCGGGGCATGTTGTTTAATTATGAATTTAGAATTATGAGTTATGAATTTGGAAAATATCTTTCTTTCGTCGTAATAATAATGCTGTTTAATATTTTAATTAGCTCATCACAAGAATTATTTAATCTGCTAAACTCATCTTTGGAAATATACTCACTATCTTTTAGAAGGTTCAACCAGTATGAGGTTTCTCTGGCTTCCTTTACTGCAATACCTAGTTTATGAATAAAATCTTTCTTTGATTGCCCCGCAACAGCTTCATGAATGTTTGCTCCGATTGATGTGCCGCTTCGTAAAACTTGCTTGGATAAAACGTATTCTTTTTTTTCAACCAGTAATTTGTAAAGCTGAATAATATTCAACGCAAAAGCGTAAGATTTTTGTACAATAATATTTTCCTTCTCTTCATTCATAATTCAGAATTCATAATTCTAAATTGTCTGAGACACTTTAGACCGCTTAATAAACTTCCCGTACCCCTTGTCCACCAAACAGTGATTATTCTCAATGGCAACTTTTCCTCTCAATAAAACAGTTTTTACTTTTCCCGTCACTTCCCAACCTTCATAAGCTGAATAGTCAACGTTCATATGATGCGTCTTAGCTGATAGTGTATGTTTTTCATTCGGATCAAAGATCACAATATCGGCATCACTACCCACAGCGATCGTTCCTTTGCGGGGAAACATGCCGAATATTTTTGCAGGATTAGTGCAGGCCACTTCTACATACTTATTCAAAGTGATCCTTCCTTTATTAACCCCTTCACTAAATAAAAGTTCCATCCGGTTTTCTATGGCAGGATGACCATTGGGAATTTTTGAAAAATCATCTTTGCCCATCAGCTTTTGTTCCCATTTAAAAGGACAATGATCTGTTGCTACCACCTGGACCAGTCCCTGGTTGATCCCGGCCCACAATGTTTCCTGGTCTTTTTTCTGACGCAGCGGGGGACTCATCACCCATTTGGCTCCTTCAAAATTCTTTTCGTACAAAGAGGCGTCGAGAAGTAAATATTGAATGCAGGTCTCCACAAAAACCTTCTGATTTCTTCTTGTTGCATTGCGGATTGCATTCAATGCACCTTCACAAGTTAAGTGAACAATATAACCGGGACAACCGGTGTAGAAAGCCATATCAGCAAAACGTTCACTAGCCTCTGCTTCTGTTATTTCCGGCTGTGATAAATAATGATAAAGAGGTGAAAGTTTTCCTTCACTTCTATGCTTCGCAATTAAATAATCGATCATATCTCCATTGGTTGCATGAACATTGATCAGGCCACCCTGTTGTTTTACTTCTTCCATCAATCCAACCATTTGCCTGTCATCGATCATCAATGCACCTTTATAAGCCATGAATGTTTTAAAAGAAGTGATCCCTTCTTTTTCGATCATTCCTTTTATTTCCTTTTTTGTATTTTCATTGAAATCAGTTACCGCCATGTGAAAACTGTAATCACCTGCACAATTGTTATCTGATCTTGATCTCCATTCATCCAATGCAGCCTGTAAAGAGTTTCCCTGTTTTTGTAAAATAAAATCGATCACCATTGTTGTTCCACCAAATAAAGCGGCCCTTGTTCCGGTTTCATAGTTGTCACTGGAAAAAGTTCCCATGAATGGCATATCGAGGTGTACATGCGGATCAATACCTCCGGGGAAAACAAATTTTCCAGTGGCATCAATTTCTTTATTTGCTTTTACCGGTAAATTTTTCCCAATAGCGCTGATCGTTTCATCTTCAATGAAGATATCAGCTGACTGGTCTGCACCGGCAGTAATAATTCTTCCGTTTTTAATCAATAGCGACATAGGCAGTTTCTTCTTTTGTATCAATAATTGTTTTATAGGACCGCATTAATAAATGGTATGAAATCCCGCTGATCAGAAAACCAATGAACCATGAAAAATGATAGAGATTAGAAACCCATACAGGAAAAGCATCATTAGCGATCACATTTATCTGTAGCAGGAATCCAGGGATATTTGGGATGATGCCGCAAAGCAATGCAATGATGGCTGACCTGTTAAATCCATTTCTGTAATTGTATGCTCCCCGGTTGCTGTAAAGATCATCAACATTCAGGGTTTGTTTCCGGATAAAAAAATAATCAACGATCAGGATCCCACCAATTGGTCCTAACAAACTTGAATAACCTGTCAGCCAGGTAAAAATATACGAGCCGGGAAGTTCGATTAATTTCCAGGGAAAAATCAAAATGCCAACGATTCCTGTAATATATCCGCCTATCCTGAAATTTATTTTTTTTGGCCAGAGGTTTGAAAAATCATTGGCAGGGCTTACAATGTTTGCAGCAATATTTGTGGCCAGTGTTGAAATCACTACCGCGATCATAGCAAAACTTACCAAAAGCCTGCTTTCAAATCTTCCGGCAAGATCAACAGGATTCCAGATAGTGGTGCCATAAACGATAGTTGTGGCGGAAGTAACAACTACGCCAATGAAAGCAAACAATGTCATGGAAGGCGGAAGGCCGATTGCCTGTCCTTTAATCTGGGCCTTCTGACTTTTTGCATACCGTGTAAAGTCAGGAATGTTGAGTGATAGTGTTGCCCAGAAACCAACCATGCCTGTTAATGCAGGAAAAAAGAAATTAAAAAATTGAGAACCATTTGAAAATTTTGAAGGCTGACTAAGTATCGGGCCTAATCCTTTTGCTGCGTTGATGGCCCAGAATAATAATGCCAGTGCAGCAACCGGGAGAAAGATGGCTTTGAACACCAATAGTTTTCGAATACTTTCTACGCCGAGATAAACAATAAACATATTCAGCAACCAGAAAAGAAAAAAGCAAATAGCCGGACCAGTTGTTAATCCTGTCCACTTAGGAAAAATTTCAGGAAGAGTTTGTAATGATGGGATCCAAAGTCGCAGCATTTGATAAAGAGCAAAACCCCCGATCCATGTTTGAATACCAAACCAGCCGCAGGCAACAATAGCACGAAGCACCGCCGCAATGTTTGCACCTCTCACACCAAAACTTGCCCTTGCAAAAACAGGAAAAGGGATTCCGTATTTTGCTCCTGCACGACCGTTTAGTATCATCGGAATTAAAACAATAGTATTGCCCAGGAAAATTGTAAGAATTGACTGCCACCAGTTCATCCCCCCTTCGATCAATGAACTTGCCAGCATGTAAGTAGGAATACACAAACTCATACTGATCCAGAGTGCTGCATAATTCCATGTTCCCCATGTCCGTTTATCCTGCGGAATAGGAGCGAGGTCTTCGTTAATGAAATGGTTGTTGTTTATTTCTTCTTTTTGCATACTGTACTTTGGCTCCGTAGGAGACCAATATTTATAGCATTATAATTTTAAAGATGATTTCAACTCCGCAGGAGTTGAATAAACGTCATTATAGAATTCAAATAAATATTTATCCTCGAATTCTATTTGATATTCATTAAGGAAATTAATGTATTCTTCCCGAAATGTTTTTTTCTGATGATATAATTGCTGGTTCTGTATGTATTTGCAGATAGTATCTATATGCTCTGCACTGTATAAAAAGGCGCCATAGCCTTCCTGCCAGTTAAATCTTTGCTTTGTAAACCTGTTATTATTTATCCATTGACCACTGGCTAATTTTATGTCTTTAATTAAATCCGGAATAGATGTCGAAGGTTTGTAACCAATGAAGATGTGTATATGATCACTCATCCCATTTATAGCCAGCATTTTGCTTTTCTTATTTTGAACGACACCAGTAATGTATTTATATAACTCGTTTTTCCATGAGGAATGAATCAAATTTTCTCTTCCTTTTACGGCGAAGACAAATTGAATATACAATTGCGTATACGTATTCGGCATTGTTTTCGTTTGAATTCTTCGACTCCTATGGAGTCGGTTTTTTTGTTTTAATTTTTCTGTAAATATTAAACTCCTGCGGAGTTTAAATCACATGCTGGTCTGCGATAGAAACCGCCTCGCTGATCATCGCCAATCCTTCATCAATTTGCTCTTTCGTAATGGAAAGTGGTGGCGCAATAAAAATAAAACTCCATCTTACAAATGTGTACATACCCAGTTCTCTCAGTTTAGCAGCAACTTTATTCATTACCACCATTTCATCGGGCTTTGCATTGAAAGGAGCCATGGGTTCTTTTGTTTTTCTATTTTTCACCAATTCAAGGCAACCCAACAATCCTGTATTTCTCCAGTCACCAATGCTCGGATGTTTTTGTTTTAATTTTTCAATTTGTCCATCGATATATTTTCCCATTGTGGCTGCATTCTCAATCAGGTTATCCTCTTCGTAAATTTTCAATACTTCCAGGGCAGCCGCACAACTTACAGGATGAGCAGAGTAGGTGAGTCCCAGCGGCAAAACCACATCATCATACTTAGCTGCAATTTTATCACTCACCATCAAACAACCCAGTGGCAGATAGCCGCAGGTCAATCCTTTCGCCATAGCGATCATATCAGGAACAATATCGTGATGTTGAAATCCAAACCATTTTCCTGTTCTTCCAAAGCCACTCATCACTTCATCCATGATCAATAAAATGCCATGCTTGTTACAAATATCTCTTACAGATTTCAAATAACCGGCAGGATATAAAAAGCAACCCGAAGAACCTGATTGACCTTCCAGTAAAATAGCTGCAATATTGTTGGGACCTTCATAAGCAATGATGCACTCCAATTGTGTGATGGAATCTTTCAATAAATTTTCTTCACCATGTTCATAGCGGTATGCATACGGCAGATCAAAATGGACAAAGTTCGGCGCCTGCTGTGCATCAACAGGAATTCGCCGGGGATCGCCGCTCGCTGTCATTGCCCCATTTGAAGAACCATGATAAGATTGATAACGGCTCAGGATTTTGTGACGGCCGGTATAAAGTCTTGCCAGCTTGATCGCATTTTCAATAGATGATGCACCGCACAACGTAAAGAATGCTTTATTCAGGTCGCCGGGACAAATTTCCGCCAGCTTCTTTCCCAATTCACCACGGACTTTTGTTACACAGCTAGGTGTTACATACGCTACTTCCTGCATTTGTCGCACCACGGCATCCGTCACCCGCTGGTCGCCGTGACCGATGTTCACATTCATCAGCCCCGAAGAAAAATCCAGCCAGCGTTTGCCATCGTAATCATACAAATAAACTCCTTCGCCATGTTTCATAGCAATCGGATTCGTTCCCTTTTGCCTGCTCCATGAAAACAACGTGTAATCCTGGTTATCCTGAATGATAGCGCCCCCAACCCCTAAAGGGGAGTTTTGAATTTCTTTTGACTTTGAAATAGTTTTTGTTTCAGACATTTTATATTTTTTATGTTATCGGCTTTTGAAATTCCATTGATCTTCCGTTGCGTCGCACTCTTGTACGTTCTGTAATTCTATTCAACTATTTCTAAAGATTGGTACTGGAGTCATCAGCAGATGGTCCGTAAATAGACGGCACTTTGCCCCCTGCGAGACGAACATATACAGATAATTGACCACGATGATGGACCTGGTCGAACAACATCATCATTGCAAAACGATCGGCAGTGAACGTAGCGCCACCAAACTGAACTGTTTTGCGCAGATCATCCTCACTGAGATTGTGTATGTGATCAATAACTACATTTGATTCATTTTCAAAATCAGCAATGAGTTCATCCAATGTTTCCTTTTTGTATTGCTGGAATACAGAACGATCTATTGTCTCGCCGAGTATATATGACCGCAGCAGGTACATCTCAAACACAAAGGTTGCCATCAGCCGTTTTGCCGGTTGTGATCGCTCATGTGGAGCAAATTGCATTTGATAGTCTGGATATGCATGCATTACTCTTAGCGTTGTCGCAAACTCTTTTTTAAATAAACTAATGAGGTCCTCTTTAGAAATCATATTTTGATAGCTTTTGTTTTTTAGCCCGGTTTTTTTTATTCAGCTTATTCTAAATCCAACCCTTTTTCTATCATCCCATTTTCTTTGTGCGGCTTTTTCATCCAATAAATTTTCCATGGCATCATAAATCTGGTTCAGTTGTGCATCATGCTCACCGATCCTTTCTTTTATTTCTTTTAGTTGTATTCTTAAATCATTTTCATGGATCAGGATTCTTCTGATCTCCACAAATGCTCTCATAATGGCAATATTCATAGCAATTGCTTTATCTGAATTGAGAATACCGCTTAACATAGCAACACCCTGTTCTTGTTCCGCCCCGACCTTTCTTTGAGGTTTCATTTTGCAACCTCAAAAGACCCGAATTGTTTGAGGTTTCATTTTGTAACCTCGAAGTGTTGCCGATCTCTAAGGCTTCAATGTGTGACCTTAGAACTTCCCACTCTTCCTTCGTTAATTGAAACATAAAATCCCTGGGAAACCTTTTGATATTTCGTTTTACAGCAAGATTCAATGCCTTTGTTTCAATTTCATACAAAGCAGCCAAATCCCTGTCCAACATCACTCTCTCTCCCCTTATTTCATAAATTCTATTCTGGATACTTTTGATGATCTTCATTTTCTGGTTTTTTAAGGTCACAGTTTGTGACCGCATCAATTATAAAAAACTGCTCATTCTAAGTTCCCCCTTTAGGGGGTCAGGGGGGTCAACTCATCCAGTTAATTCCCGATTCAGGATTCCACTTCGTTGTACTCTTCTTCAATTTCGTCCAGAATTCAATGGAGCTTTTTCCTGTAATATCACCCACACCAAATTTGCTTTCATTCCATCCGCCAAATGAAAATGGCTCTCTTGGCACGGGCACGCCTACATTCACACCGATCATTCCGGCACTGGCTTTTTCCATTACATATCTTGCATAACCTCCGTTTTGTGTAAAGACAGATGCAGCATTGCCGTAAGGATTTGCATTTTCAATCGCAATGGCTTCATCAACCGTTTCTGTTCGCATAATGCTGAGCACCGGTCCAAAAATTTCTTCTTTGGCAACAGACATATTTGGTTTTACATGATCAATCACTGTAGGACCTACATAAGTTCCGTTTTCTTTTCCTTCCACTTTTACTCCGCGGCCATCCACCAAAATTTTTGCTCCCTGTTGTTCAGCTTCGGTAATATATTTTTCAATTCTTTCTTTTGCTTCTTTACTAATCACGGCGCCCAGGTTTTTTCCGGGAACAATCTTCTTCGCCTCTTCACAAATTTTATCAATGATGTGATCAATATTTCCAACACCTACCATGGCACTGGCGGCCATGCACCGCTGACCGGCACAACCACTCATGCTGGCTGCTACATTCTGTGCGGTCATATCAGCTTTTGCATCCGGCAACACCATCAAATGATTTTTCGCTCCTCCTAATGCAAGAACCCGCTTATAGTTATGCGTTCCTCTTTGATAAACTATTTTGGCAACTTTTGTTGAGCCTACAAATGAAACAGCCTGGATATCAGGATGATCACAGATGGCTTCTACAATTTCGCTGTCACCATTCACAATATTAAAAACTCCATCGGGCAAACCTGCTTCTTTTAATAATTGAGCTAATCTTCCTGAACTCAACGGAACCTTTTCCGAAGGTTTTAGAATCATGCAATTTCCCAGTGCGATCGCATTCGGTATCGTCCAGTTAGGAACCATGCTTGGAAAATTAAATGGAACAATAGATGCAACAACTCCAAGAGGTATATGTTCTGTTCTGCATTCAACCCCTTTGCTAACTTCCAAAACTTCACCCGTTACCAATTGAGGTAACGAACAGGCGAATTCAGTGAGCTCGATACTTTTTTCAATTTCCGCGACGGCTTCATTATAAGTTTTACCATTTTCTTCCTGCACTAATTCAGCAAGCTCTTTCAGATTTTTTTCCAGCAAATATTTATAGCGAAAGAAAACCTGTACTCTTTCTTTGATCGGAAATTTGCTCCAGATAGGGAAAGCATTTTTAGCTGCTTTTACTGCTGAATCGAGATCTTTTGCAGTTGACATCGGAACAGTAGAAAGAAGGTTCCCATCAACCGGGGATATCACATCTAGTTTTCTTTCTGAAGAGGCATCAACGAACGAGCCATTGATATAATTGCGGATAGCAGGGTATTTCATTAGTAAGGCTTTGTCAAAATTTATTCGGCAAAAGCATCTATAAATATAATCAAATTATAAAAGTTTTGCAGCATGTGAACTTCTTAACAGAGCTGTGTATCTTTGAAGTACAATATGAAAACAATTTTTATAATAGCATTTTTATTCTTCGCTGCTAGCATAAATGCTCAGCCGATCAGATCAATCAAGATCACCGATCTTACTAAAACGATCAAAGAAAGTAGAGGACCATTGATCGTAAATTTCTGGGCAAGTTTTTGCGTGCCTTGTTTGGAAGAGATTCCTTATTTTGAAGAGTTGGCAAAAAAGTATGAGCCGGAGGGAGTTTCATTATTATTGGTAAGTCTTGATCTGAAGAATTCTTATCCTGATACAATAACTGCTTCTGTAAAAAAACATAAAATTTTTGCACCCGTTGTTTGGCTTAATGAAGAAAATGCTGATTATTTCTGTCCGAAAATAGACAGCAAATGGATGGGAAATATGCCTTCCAGTCTTTTCGTAAACAATGCTACCGGGTTTTACAAATTCTTTGACGGGCAACTTTCCAGACAAGAATTGGAAAATGAAATACAGGCTATGCTTAAGCCTGAGTGAAATGATTATCCTTTTTTATCTTTCCTCTTCATTGGACTGTTGATAAAGCTTGGGTAAAAAATAAAGAAACATGATTGTTGCTCCTAAACTAATAATGGCCAGTGTAATGCCCGTTGTACTTTTCACTGCAATGCTCCCGGTGAGACTATAACTTATAAATGCAAATACAATAATTGCAAGCAGGCGAAGTGCAAATAAAGAAAACTTCATAAGCCGGTTTTTTGAGGTTAAGTAATGGGGTGCTAAACACTATCAGGATGCAACCATTTAAGATTTCCACAAAAATGTGAAAAAAATTTCAGTTCATGCTTCGCCTTGTGTAGGAATTTCTGCGGGCCTGGTTATAAAACGGGAATGAAAAGCATAAGTTATGATGATCCCGATGATACATCCTGCTATCACGGCAATTATTCTTTCTAATGCTACATTCCAAATATGTTTTCCGCTTTCATGCAGGGTAACAATGATGCTAGCGGCTAAAGCAGTACGGCTAGAATTTTCCAATTTAGTGTAATAGCAAACGACTATAGTTATGACAGCAGCACCGGCCACAGTAATTACCGTAATTGGGTGCAACAATAACATAACTAAGCCAGCAGCTGCTCCAATGAGATTTGCTTTCATGCGATTTGTTGAAAGGGTCAGTGCGTCAGTTCCATCTGGTGACAGGACCAGCATTATGGAGATAAGACACCAGATGTAATCACTATAATGCAGCAGTTGTGCCAATAAGAAAGCGATGAATACACCCACAGTACATTTTGTAACATATATTATTAGTCGTTTCATAGTTTAAACTCATTTTATTAACCGGGAGGACACAAAATTATTCGGTATTATCCAACAAAAAATCCTGCCGCAAGCAGGATTCCTGTTATTCATTTATTTAAAGAATTATTTGAGCCTCTTAATTGTACATCCGACAGATCTCGTTGTGTTTACGGAAACATCTTTACCTGCCAGCATTTCATCGATTGCAACCATTAAATGTTTCCGGGTTACTCCACCAGGTCCATTCGGATTATTATCTATAGCTCCATGATAAACCAGTTTGCCATCTGCATTAAATAAAAAACATTCCGGTGTTCGTGAAGCTCCAAAGACATTGGCCATATCAGCATTATTATCCACTACATACGGCCACTTATATCCCTGTTCACCCGCATAATCTTTCATGTCACTGTATGAATCACCATTATCCCTGGATGCTTCATTTGAATTTAAAAGAATAACCCCGATCTGTTTTTCGTTTGCATATTTGCAGGCTTCAATGGTGCGTGATTGATAGGCTCTCACAACAGGGCAGGTATTGCAACTAAACATTATCAACAACCCGTTCTTATTCATCATATCTTTAAATGAAATCTCTTTTCCTGAAATGTCCTTCATTTTTTTATCTGCATCGGGGAGAGACGCACCGATAGGCAAGGGGTCAATTAAAGACCTGAATGCAAACAGGCAAATCACTCCAAGTGGCAATACGGCAAAGAAGATCTTTTTCATGATTAAAGATTTTATATATCTAATTTACTGTAAAAATCAGGCTGATTTGTTACCGCTTATTTCCAATTTATTCCTTTCATCCGCTTCATGCTTTAATGAATTTATGCTCACGTTCAATTCAAACCCGATAAGAAGTACAAGCGAGTTAAAATAGATAAGTAACATAAGAATAAGAATGGTACCGATAGAGCCGTATAACTTATTATAATTTGAGAAGTGGTTTACCCAATAGGAAAAAAAGATAGTAAAAAGAAACATTAAAGTCGTCGCCAGTATGGAACCCGGGTTGATCAATTTCCATCTTTTGTGAACAAAGGGTGCATGGCGGTAAATAAATGAAACAGAACCAAGAAACAGAAGTACAATTACACCCCATCGTACATTTCCAATAATTTGTCTTACCATCACATTTTTTACACCAAACCATTTTAGTACTGAACTCTGCATGATGAGAAGTAAAAGAGAAGCAAACATCAAAACAAAAAGAATGGATGTTAATTGAAGGGCGATCACTCTTCGCTTAAACGGTGATCTTTTTTTGAAACCGATATAGCTTTTATCAAAGGCCCGCATAATGCCCATCATGGCATTCGAAGAATAAAAAATTGCGAGCAAAAACCCGAGGGATAACAAACCGTTCTTTGGGTTTTTAATAAAGTCATCGATGAATTTAATAATTGCAGTGTTGTTCTGCTTGCCCGGAACTATATCCCTGATAAGGCCATGAAGTTGCCAAACGAATTGCCGTGAAATAGGTAAATAGGGAATGAGGGTACACAAAAAAATAATGATAGGAGGGACAGCCATTACAAAGTTGAATGAAATGGCGGCTGTCCTTTCCGTAAGCCCCACCTTACGAACCTGTTTAAAGAAAAAATTTACTACATCATAAAGAGGAATGCCATGAAAACCAGGCAAGCGGATTTTTTTACTCTGCTTTACAATCCAGCTTATCGGGAAAGATGAATTGAACTTTTGGCGTATGTGAGTAAATGACAACATTATTAATTGGTTTGCCTGGCTTTCCTGATTGAGTCTTGCTTGTTTAATGCCTGTTGGTATAGCCTGGCGTATTTCTCATGTTCTGTATAGTTCGATGTAAAAACAGAACTGCCATTCAAATCGCTGCTTGCTACGAAATAAATATAATCCGTTTCTGGGGCATTAATAACAGCATTTAAAGTTTCGACTGAAGGGATACAAATAGGACCGGGGGGCAGGCCCTTATTTGAATAAGTATTGTAAGCGGACTTAACTGTTAAGTATTTTTCATATATACGTTTCAATCCAAAATCTTTCATGGCGAATTTTATAGTAGGATCGGCCTGGAGGGGCATACCTTTGGAAATGCGGTTGATATATACACTGGCAATATTGCCTTTATCATCTTTTAGATTTGTTTCTTCTTCAATGATGGAGGCAAGAATATAAGCCTGTTCCGGGGTCAGGTTTTTATCCTTTAATTTTTGCAATTTGCTTTCTGTCCAGAATTTTTGAGAAGTCAAATAGAGCTTAGTGAAAATTCTTGTTGGGGTGGAATTCCAGAAATAAGTATAGGTGTCTGGTATAACAGCACAGGCCCATGTATTGGTGTCTAATCCGTAATGCCTCAGTGAATCATTGTTATTCAGAAAACTCATCATTTGCGATGAATCTGTTTCAAACTCTTTACCTATCCTATGGGCAAATTCTTCTTTGGTCCTGAATTTTGTGATGACAAGATTGACCGGGGTTTGTTTCCCGTTTTTTAACATGCGTACAAGATTAAGAAGGCTCATTTCTTTTGTTATCTCATACTTACCCGGTTTAATGATTTTATATTTTAAAGCCTTCGCTACAAGATTAAACGAGGCTTTGTTTTTGATAATTTTTTTGTTTTCGAGTTCGGCTATTACATCCTTATAAACCGAACCTGTTTTAATATAAATGAATTCTCCTTCTGGCTCTTTTATTGTGGGGCCGAATATTTTCCATACAGTAATAGCAGCTGCAACAAGAAGAACAAGGAGAAGCAATACAACAATTTTTTTCATAGAATCAAATTAGATCAACATAGTTTGTGCTGAATGGCTAACAGAATTGGCATTCCTAACGTTTCGAAGCAATTCAGCGTCCGAAAAATAATAAAAAACCCTGCCTATTGACAGGGTATTGAAATAATCTTTTATAAAAATTTATTTTGATGGTTGCTGAAGAGGAGTATTCCCCTGGTTAGCAGCCGGAGTGGTTTGTTGAGTTGGGGTGCCAATATCATTGGTCCTGTCTTCAACAGAGCCTGAACCAGAAATAAAAAGACTGGAAACAAGGCAAAGCACACCAATAATAGCCGCAAATAACCAGGTTCCTTTTTCCAGCACATCGGTTGTTTGCTTTACACCCATAAATTGAGTGCTGAAACCTGCAATATTTCCTGTCAGTCCGCCTCCTTTTGGATTTTGTACCAGGACAATAAAACCAAGAATAGCAGAAGCAATAATGATCAATATCACAAATAAAATAACCATATCAACTATTTTTTAGACGTTCAGCAAGGGATGCAAAATAAGCAGATTTAGGGGGATTGAGCAAACTTAATTTGTTATAAATTTCAATTGCCTTTTCTTTATTTCCCTGTTTCAGCCACACTTCTGCCATGGTTTCGGTAACTACCTCACCCTGGTTTAGAGAATGATCAGCAAGTTGCAGCACTTTTTCTTCAGTAGGTAAATCAGGTAGTTTTATTGATTCGGTCTCGGGCAATCGCTTCATGGATTTTAGCCATTCTGTGAAACTTTTTAATTGCTGACCAAAGCGATCTGCGGGCTTTTCTTCAGGAATGAATTTTATTCCCTGTGAAGCGAAATAATCTACTGTGTGGTAAGGTTCAAAAGAAAGTTCAGTTTCTGTCGGCTCCTGGTTTAGATCCGGCAGATGAATTGGAAAAGGAGATTCATTGTTTTCTTCATTTATTTCTAATGAAGCTTCGGATTCGGTTTCTATTCCGGCTTCTTCGGTGGAGGTTTCGATATTTTCTTCTTTTTCTTCAGCAATAACAGCGTTTTCACTCAACAATTCATTGACTTCTTCATTAACGGGTTCAGTAACTTCTGATTCTAAGTGAGCTTCTCCAACAGAAGATTCAATATGGTCATGTTTTTCCTCAGTAATATTTGTTTCGACGGCAGGAACGTTTACATTTTCATTCAGAGTCTCGTTAACTTCTTTATTAATGGATTCAGCAATTTCTGATTCTGTATGAGATTCTTCAACAAAGGATTCAATATGGTCATGTTTTTCCTCAGTAATATTTGTTTCGACGGCAGGAACGTTTACATTTTCATTCAGAGTCTCGTTAACTTCCCTATTAATGGATTCAGCAATTTCTGATTCTATATGAGATTCTTCAACGAAGGATTCAATATAATCTTGTTTTTCTTCGGTATTAACTTCAACTACCGGAACATTCTGATTTTCATCCGGAGACTCGTTGCTTTCTTCATTAATGGATTCAGCAATTTCTGATTCTGTATGAGATTCTTCAACAAAGGATTCAATATGATCCTGTTTTGCTTCAGTCTCGACTTCAGTAGCAGAAATATTCAGGCTTTCATCCTGCGACTCATTGCTTTCTTCATTAATGGGTTCAGCAATTTCTGATTCTATATAGGTCTCTTCAACAGGGGATTCAATATGATCTTGTTCCCCTCCAGTATTAGTTTCGGCGGCAGGAACGTTTACATTTTCATACAGAGTCTCATTGACTTCTTCTTTAGCAGGTTCAGCAATTTGTTCACTGTTAATTTGAGTTTCCTTTTGGTATTCTTTATCTGTTTGATAACCGTTTAGCAGAAGATCAAGCCATAGAGGGTTATTGAAATGCAGTGAGAGGGTCTGTAATTTTTCTTTATACAAACTTTCATTCGCAGGTCTTAATTTTTCTGCCAATAGAAATTGAACCGGTGTGAAATAAGAATATTGCGCTGCAATGGTTTGAAGATCTTCCACACTGCAATCATTCAGCGATTCTTTTTGAAATATTGATCTTACCAGTTCGTCAACGATATTCATGTATGCAAAATACAACTACCAGTTGGAAAAAATATGATTGAATATTTCATCTGTCATATCTCGTATGATAGCGTCGTTTAATTGCGACTCTGCAGCCTGCAAAGTTAAATTAGCCGAAAAATCAAAGGAGTGGCTGACATCAAAATCCTGCTGATCGTTATCTTTTCTTTTAAATAAACTTATGTGCACAGCAACGTTCAATCGATTTATAGAAGATTGTTGTTGCGAAACACCTGCTGTGCTTACTGAATAATCACTCACGTAACCACTAACTTCCCAATCTGCATTATCTTCGTTGGTTTGTGTAAGCCTTGTTTGGCCAACTATTTTTTGACGCAATTTGTCCGTTAGATTTTGGCTTAACTGGGGGTTTACATATCGGGCCCTGTTTTCTATAAAGTTGACTTTTACTGTTTTTACATCGGGCGGGATAGAAACATTGCGCAGACTATACGAAACATGGCAATTACTATTTAAAAAGAATAGCAGGCTTAGAATACAGATTAAGTGAGGTGAGAAATATTTTTTGTTAGCAGGCATGTGTATTTCTATTGTGCTTTCCTTGTGTCACTCACTTGTACGTTCAGTAATTCTGTGCAGCTTACAATTGATAATAAAAGTCTCAAAATATTTGCCATTCACAATTGACAAATTATTATTCTTCTATATCATATTCCTTCAGCTTTCTATATAAAGTTCTTTCACTGATCCCAAGGTCAAGCGCGGCATCCTTGCGTTTGCCTTTATGTTTTTTTAGCGCTTTTATAATCAGTTCTCTCTCCTTGTCCATAATGTTCAGACTTTCCTCTACTACCTCATGCTCCTGTATGCGATCGTGGTGCATTAACACAGGCTGTGCGGGTTGTAACGCCTGTTGGGTTACAGGCTGCATCAATTCCTGCGGCTTTAATTCTTTCAATTGATTAAGCAGGGTTTGATTTTGAGCTACACTATTTGGGTTTTGCAAAATTTCAAGAAACATTCTTTTTAATTCTGTTACATCCTTCTTCATATCAAAGAAAAGCTTATAAAGAATTTCCCGTTCGTTTGCAAATTCATGGCTACCCTGTCCGTTTGTATGAGCAAGAACTGGCAACCGGTTTGGATGTTCGGGTAAAAATTTTGTAAGCTCCCTTGCACTCACCTGTTTGTCCTGTGAAAGAACTGAAATCTGTTCTGCAATATTCTTTAATTCTCTTACATTGCCCGGCCAGCTATAATTTATTAACAGGTTTTTAGCGTCGTCATCCAATTGTACCGGAGCTGTTTTATATTTTTCAGCAAAGTCAACAGCAAATTTTCTGAATAGTAAAATAACATCTTCTTTTCTATCATGCAGAGCCGGAACCCTGATAGGAACTGTGTTCAGCCTGTAATAGAGATCCTGTCTGAATTTACCATTGTTCACTAATTCAAGAAGATCCTTGTTACTTGCAGCAATCACTCTTACATCTGTTTTTTGAACCTTTGAGGAACCCACACGAATAAATTCACCAGTTTCTAATACACGCAGCAACCTGGCCTGCGTACCTAAAGGCATTTCGCCGATCTCATCTAAAAAAATGGTTCCTCCGTTTACCGTTTCAAAATATCCTTTACGGCTGTCTACGGCCCCGGTGAAAGAACCTTTTTCATGACCAAACAATTCCGAATCGATGGTTCCTTCAGGAATAGCACCGCAGTTTACGGCAATAAATGGATTGTGCTTTCTTGCAGAAAGCGAATGTATGATCAAAGAAAAAGCTTCTTTGCCTACACCGCTTTCACCAAAGATTAAAACCGTAAGATCCGTATTGGCCACCTGTGCTGCTACCTGGAGTGCATAATTCAGTTCCGGCGCATTACCAATTATTCCAAACCTGTTTTTTATACTTTGTATATCTGTCATTTTAATTCTCCTTACTTATTCATCTATTTCACCTAATAATGTTGCCTGTGTACAATCTTTTATTTTAATCATAACATAGTCGCCTTTCTGGTAGTTCGCATTTTTTTTAGAAAAAACAATCACTTTGTTTTGTGTATTTCTTCCCATCCAGTCTGCCGAGCTTCTTTTACTGTCACCTTCGATCAAAACTTTAAATATTTTCCCAAGATCATTTCTATTGCTTTCTAATGAAAGACGATTCTGCAGTTCTACTATTTCAGTCAATCTTCTTTTTTTTGTTTCAGCCGGCACGTCATCTGCATATCTTCTTTGTGCCAATGTTCCTGGCCTTTCGCTGTACACAAACATATAGCTCATATCATACCTGCTGTATTGCATTATATTTAATGTATCCTTGTGATCATCTTCCGTTTCCGTACAGAATCCGGCTATCACATCAGAACTTATTCCGCAATCAGGAATTATTTCACGAATACGATCCACTTTTGCTTTATACCATTCTCTTGTATAAGTCCTGTTCATTAATTGTAAAATCCTGGTTGAACCACTTTGCACAGGTAAATGAATATACCGGCAAATATTCTCATATTTCGCCATAGTATGCAGTACGTTGTCCGTAATGTCTTTTGGATGCGAAGTAGAGAAACGAACCCGCAACTGTGAAGAAATGAGTGCTATTTTTTCAAGAAGTTTTTCAAATGTTATTATTTCATCATTTACTTCATCAATGAAATAATAACTATCTACATTTTGGCCAAGTAAAGTAACCTCTCTAAATCCATTTTCATAAAGATCGCGGCATTCTTTTACGATGGAAGCAGCATCACGGCTTCTTTCTCGTCCCCTCGTAAAAGGAACTACACAAAATGAGCACATATTATTGCAGCCTCTCATAATGCTGACAAATGCGGTAATGCCATTGCTATCCAAACGAACCGGTGAAATGTCAGCATAGGTTTCATCCCTGCTTAGCAAAACGTTTACAGCTTTTTGTCCTGTTTCTGCTTCTTCCACCAAAGCAGGCAATGACCGGTAAGCATCGGGTCCCACCACTATATCCACCAGTTTTTCCTCTTCAAGGAATTTGGATTTTAATCTCTCAGCCATGCATCCCAGTACCCCGATAAGCATTCCCGGCCTGTTGTTTTTTATTTTTTTGAATTCAGTTAATCTTTTGCGAATAGTTTGTTCAGCTTTTTCCCGTATAGAGCAGGTATTTAATAAAACCAGGTCAGCTTCTTCAAAATTTCGGGTAGCGCCAAATCCTTCACCGTTTAAAATGGAAGCAACGATCTCGCTATCAGAGAAGTTCATCTGGCAGCCATAGCTTTCAATATAGAATCTCTTTCGATACTCGTTTGTGTCCGATTCAAAAGAAGCAAATGCTTCCCCCTGCCGGCTTTCATCATGCATTTTATTAGTCACAAAATCAAACATTATTTCAGGAATTCGTTCCAAAATTTATTGGGATTGCAAAGATAATCAAAAGGCCTTAGTCTGTGACAGCCTGGCAGCTTTAGTTTATAGTTTCAGGTTTGTGGTTTGTAGTTGAGATGCAGTCAACCCAATTGGTCTTGATTACTATTGTATTTCACCCTTTAGCGATTTGATTTATTGTTCAGAGTATAGTATATAATTTAAAAAGAGCGGAAGACGGGACTCGAACCCGCTACCTACAGCTTGGGAAGCTGTCGCTCTGCCAGGTGAGCTACTTCCGCTTGATGTAAGTGAATTTAGTTTAGGAAACAGAATTAACAAAAGAAATCTTTTTTGTCAGCCAGCTATCTTTTGCAGGAATGATCCAATTACTTTCTAATTCTTTTTTCGATTGTACAAGATTATTGAAATAAAAAGTTTCACCGGAAATAAAACCATTCTCAGTAGCATATTGCAATTGGGACATCGGTAATAACTGAATTTTGTCCTTTATAATAAAAGCAAGTGTTGCTCTGTCGAACATATTTACACTAAATGTTTTCTCAATTTCTTTGATTACTCTTACCGAACTATCGGTGCTGCAACCACTAACTCCTGTTGCTGTTTCATCAGCTATCAGAATAATAAATTGTTCAAAGAATAAATGAGCTTCTCCTTTTACCGGTGTGCCATGTGAAAGCCAGTTATCGGTAAACCGGTTCAATATTTCTTCAACCTGTAAAGCCTCACTCATGCTAAACAAACGATTGGATTGATAGACCCATACTCTTGAGTCGGGATGAAAACTATTATTAAGAAGATGTTTATATTCAAGATTCATGCTGCAAAATTACACACAAAATTATTGAGTGCTTAATTGCTTTCTAATCTGAAATGTTTTCAACAATCAACTCGGCTACATCCATAACCTTTACCTCCGCTTCTTTTTCTGAATTTTTTACTCCATCAGTAAGCATTGTATTGCAAAATGGACAGGCCGCGGCAATCACCGTGGCTCCTGTCGAAATTGCTTCTTCTGTTCGTTCAAAGTTTACTCTTGTTGATCCTTTTTCTTCTTCTTTAAACATTTGTGCACCGCCCGCCCCGCAGCATAAGCCTCTACTGCCGCAGCGCTTCATCTCAATCAATTCAGCATCCAGTTCTTCCAATAGTTTGCGCGGTGCTTCATAAATATTATTTGCCTTTCCTAAATAACAACTGTCATGATACGTAATTTTTTTTCCTTTAAAGGATCCGCCTTCCTTTAGTTTTATCTTTCCTTTATCAATCAATTGTTGTAAGAAGACAGTGTGATGAACAATTTCATAATTTCCTCCAAGGCCGGGGTATTCATTTTTAAAAATATTGAAGCAATGGGGGCAGGCAGTCACAATTTTTTTTATTCCATAATTATTTAATGTCTGGATGTTTTGGTAAGCCATCATTTGAAAAAGAAATTCGTTGCCGGCTCTGCGGGCAGGATCGCCTGTACACATTTCTTCTTTTCCAAGGATAGCGAATTTGGTCCCTGCTTTGGTTAAAATAGTGGCAAATGCTTTTGTGATTTTTTGTGCCCTCTGATCAAAGCTTCCGGAACATCCTACCCAAAATAGAATTTCGGGAGCATCACCTGAGGAAGATAATTCAGCTAAGGTTGGAACTTTCATTTAAATAATACTAAATAATAATTACAATCCTTGTTTAATACCATGCAAAAGTTGCCAGTATAGCCACTGCAATAATGAGTGCGACTATAAAAATTCCTATGGTGACCCAGCCAAGTACTATAGCTGTTTTTGCTTTTTTATTATTCGGATCTTCCCTTCGTGCGGAATAACCAAGTACAATGGCGATAATGGCGCAGGGCAAAGCTATCAATGCCACATAAGGAATTAGTAGTGAAGCCAAACCAATAATTCCAAAAATTAATGCCAGCTGGCCTTTATTAGTTTCTTCTTTTTGCAGACCAATTTTCCGTAATCTTTTATTGAGAGTGAATTTTAAGAGTTTTAATTCTATTTTTTCTTTTAGTGATAATTTTTTGCCTGTTATCTTTTCAAGATCTTTAATCTTTAAAGAGAGGATATTTGATAAACTATTTTCTATTGATTGAACTTTAGTTCTGCCGGGCAGGGTAACAACAGAAGATGAAAAAGTTTCAGTTGAAAACACCAGGAAAATGAATGTAAGAACCGGAATAAGATTTACTTTTCTCATAACAATTATTTTGTTTATTAAAAATAAGCACTTAAGCTTAATTAAGTATAAAAACCCCGCATGTTGTTTATGATAAAGTTATTTTTGCCTGTAAGCTATGAGGATTAAAAATTTTTTTCAGCGGGTCTTTAATTGGGAGTTATGGCCCTTTTATATTTTGTATGCGCCCATTGGTCCTGTATGGCTCTGGTATTGCTTTCGTTCAGGATCGTTCTGGTTTTTCAGTTCATCTAATCCTACGATTACATTCGGCGGCTTTGAAGGAGAAAGTAAACGGGAAATGTATGAACAGTTGCCACCGAATTCTCATCCTAAGACGATTTATATCCTGCATAATCTTCCATTTGAGGAAGTAAAGAAGAAAATATGTGAAGCAAAATTTAATTATCCTTTTATTGTAAAACCGGATGTAGGAATGAAGGGTATATTATTTCGTCAAATTGAAAATGAAAATCAATTGGAGAAATATCATGAGCGTATACCTGTTGAATATATTGTGCAGGATCTTGTGGATCTGCCTGTTGAAGTAAGTGTATTTTATTACAGGCATCCCACTGCAGAAAAAGGAGTCATTACCGGGTTTATTCAAAAAGAATTGCTTGAAGTATATGGAGATGGAAAAAGTACTTTGTGGGAATTGATCTGCAAACATCCCAGGGCTAAGTACCGCCTGGAAGAAATGAAACACCGGCATGAGCACAGACTGACCAGGATATTGCCTGGTGGTCAGCATTTTTATTTGTCATATGCAGGCAATCACAATCGCGGGGCAAGATTTATCAATCTTCAAAATGAGATTGATGACAGGTTATTAAAAGTATTCGATGATCTAAGCCATTATACCCATAAATTTTATTATGGCAGGTATGATATAAAATGCAGATCAATCGGGGATTTAAAGAATGGAAATTATTCTATTCTTGAATTCAACGGGTGCGGTGCGGAGCCAAACCATATTTACGATAACGGGATGAAGCTTGGCAAGGCTTATCTCGAGCTTTTGAAACACTGGAAAGCATTATACGAGATAAGCAGGTACAACCATGAAAATGGTACTCCATATTGGAAATTTCAACAGGGTAGAAAATTTTTGAATGATGCAAAGCGCCATTTTAAAATGCTTGAAAAATTTGATTAAACCCCTGCAAAAAGTTAAGGAAAATAAAATTTATTTTTCGCTATTCATTTTTGGAAAAGAAAACTTATAAAGTCAGTATTTTGTAAGCAACCATTAAGGTATAAAAAACGTTCTTGCTTTTTGTATACCCGGTAAAAGAACAATTATGAAGAAGCTGTTATTTATTTGTTCCTTTTTTATTTTTTCATTTTTAATATCTGCGCAATCCTATACACCTGTAGATAACGGATCGAAAATTCATTTTGTCATTGATAATTTTGGAATAGCTACCGGAGGCGATTTTACAGGAGTAGCCGGCTCTATAAAATTTGATCCTGCTGATCTTACTTCTGCTGATTTTGATGTAAGCGTAGATGCAGGCACAGTAGATACGGATATTGAAGCAAGGGATAATCATTTACGCAAATCAGACTATCTGGATATAAAAAACTATCCCAGGATATTGTTTAAATCTTCAAGGATCACTAAAACAAATAAAGACGGCTATTTGTTCATGTTTGGGAACATAACTATTAAAGGTGTTATAAAGGAAGTAAAGTTCCCTTTTACAGCGACTGCTAAGGAGGATGGTTATCTTTTTGAAGGAAATTTTAAATTGAATCGGCGGGACTTTGGTGTGGGTGGCAGAAGTATTTCTCTTGCTGATGATCTCACTGTTTCACTTTCCATTTTTGCAAAAGCAAATTAAAAAGAATTTTTGCCATTATGATATACAACGATTAGTTTAGTTTGCTTTTTTACTTTTCATTTCAATCCATAATTTTCAATGTTTTCTTCAGCAGAATATCTTAAGGATTTACGCTTATACACTTATTTTTGCCCGATGCACCCCCTGGTAAGAATTTTTATTACAGGCATGTTCATAAGCTTCCTGGGTACGCTGCCTTTGGGAACTCTAAATGTGGCAGCAATGCAAATAGCAATCACTGATGGCTACACACAGGCTATTTTATTTTCTCTTGGTTCATTGCTTGTTGAAATGATTTATGTTCGGGTTTCTCTTGTAGGAATTGACTGGATAGGAAAACAGACAAAAATTTTCAGAATACTGGAATGGGTTACTTTACTTATTGTACTGGCCCTGGCTATTTCAAGTTTTTATTCTGCCCTTCATCCTAAAACGGGGGGGAATGTGATTTTAAGCAGTACTTTACCCCGATTTGTGTTAGGAGCCACGATGTGTGCAGTAAATCCGGTACAGATTCCTTTCTGGTTTGGATGGAGTACAGTATTGTTTACAAAAAAAGTATTGTTGCCTAAAAACAGTCATTATAATTTATACATTATTGGAATCGGGCTCGGTACTTTGGCCGGTAATTGTGTTTTTATTTTTGGGGGACAACTGGTTGCTGAAAAGTTAGATTCAAATCAACAAATCTTAAGTTGGGTGATTGGTGGAATCTTCGCTCTTACGGCTTTGATCCAGGCATGGAGAATAATTTTCAGAAAAAAAGATATTGCACATCAACTTGAGCATGCTGAAGAAATGACTCACGGGATGAAAATAAATTAGAATTATAAATTTATTTCTTAAAACTAAATACTATGGCTTATAAAGATGCTTTGATCGCCGAACTAAAATCCGAATCAAGCTCCACGCAAAAAATGCTGGAAAGGGTCCCGATTGAAAAATCGGAGTGGAAACCTCATGAAAAATCATTCACGCTTGGACGACTCGCCACTCATGTTGCTGAAATACCGCATTGGATATCAAGGATCATTACTATTGATGATTATGATTTTGCTGTACAAGGCTTTAGCAGGCAGATTGCACAAACCAATGATGAATTGCTGAAGATTTTCCATGATAAGCTTGACACAGCGATTGCCGATCTTAATTCAATGAAGGACGAAGATTTCGATAAAATCTGGGTAGTACGAAACGGTAATCAAATGCGAAGAGAATTACTTAAGAAAACAGCTATCAGGGGTTGGGGATTTAGTCATCTTATTCATCATCGTGGGCAGCTCTCTGTATATCTTCGTTTGTGTGATGTGCCTGTACCCGGAATGTATGGGCCAAGTGCTGATGAAAAATAAAAATTATATTCTTCGATTCAAAAAAATATTTCGTCGTCACAATCAGGTAATGAAATAAGCCTTCAACAAAATTGCCGTTCACATTAAGGTTATTAATGGATAATTGTAAAATAAGTAAAGCAGCCAATCGTTTTTAAATATGGATGAGTTATTAAACTCAGGCTATGATTTATACTCTAAAATAAAACGAGTTCGAACCTTAATACTTATGTGTCATAAATTGTTAGTATTTTTGACGTGCGCGGTAGGTATGTGTATTGTTTTTCCTGTTTATTCCCAAATTCAATCCTGTCCTGCAAACATTAATTTTTCAACAGGAGACTTGTCTTTTTGGTCAGCACAAACCGGACTTGTGAATGGTGCAAGCAAAAATTATCCTGCTCCCAATAATGGCATTACTGTAATACCTGAGTATAGCATTTCAATGCAGGGTATAACGGTAATCACTTCTTCGACCAGTGATCCTTATGGAGGGTTTCCAACAATTCCGGTGATCAATGGTTATTCATACGGGTATTCTCTAAAAATAGGATCTACTGCCAATTCTTATGATCTCCACAGCTCCGTGGCTAACCCCGGCGGTTTTAGAAGGTCCGCGACATATATCATTAATGTTCCTGCAGGATCTCCTGCAGTTCCTTATACTATGACTTATGCTTATGCTATGGTTTTGGAAAATGGTACACATAATTCTAATGAGCAGCCCATGTTCAAAGCTACTTTAAGTGCAAATGGAACTGTTATTAGTTGTGCCTCTCCACATTATTATCTGCCTACACTTAATAATGCGGGCGGTGGAACTGGTTCTGTAGGAGCTACCCTTGATACTGCTGCAGCGCTGGCAAATGGATTTTCAAATAGTTCTGTTTTATTTTTATCTCATGCCGGACAGGCAGGCAATACAGGAACATACCTGAGAGATGTATGGACAAAAGGCTGGACTGAAGTTACATTTGATCTGTCTCCTTACAGGGGCCAGCAGGTAACTCTTACGTTTGAAACAGATAATTGCACACCGGGTGCTCATTTTGCTTACGCTTACGTGGCTCTTCGAAATAGTTGTGCAGGATTGGAAATAAGTGGAAATCCAGTGGCGTGTATAAATACCACATCTACCTATTCTGTTCCTGCATTGGCTGGTGCTTTGTATAGCTGGACAGTACCGGCAGGCTGGACTATCAATTCGGGAGGCGCTTCGAATATAATTAATGTAACTCCCGGTGCTGCCAGCGGAATAATAACGGTAAATGAAAAAAACAGCTGCGCCGATTTGAAAGATACTATTTCTGTTTCTATAACACCGCCGACTGTTGCAGGGCAAGTACTAAGCGATAACACAGTGTGTGCCGGAACAAACAATACTACATTAACCTTAAATGGATCTGTTGGAAATGTACTAAACTGGTTATCTTCTACTGACGGCAAGCAATGGAACACTGTTCCTTCAATAAGCACAAACTATACAGCACAAAACCTGAATACTACTACCATCTACAGGGCATTAGTACAAAATGGGAGTTCTTGCAGTATTGATACCAGTGATGCTGCAACAATTGTAGTTGATCCGAAAACGGTAGGTGGGGTTTTGTCTCCCGATAATGTAAATATTTGTTTGAACCAAAGCCAGAACAACACATTTACTCTTACAGGAAATACAGGTGACATCGTGAACTGGCAACGGTCAACTGATAATACAAACTGGTCGAATTTTTCTCCTGTTAAAAATGATCCTGTTTATAACATAAACAACATAAATACTGACGTTCAGTACCGTGTTATTGTAAAAAGTGGTGTATGCCCCGCAGATACAAGCGCGGTTGCTTCTGTGCACTTTATCAACGTTCCTTTTCCAAGTGCTGTTACAGATCCAGATATTTCCTCTATTTGCTATGGTAAATCTGCAAATTTGAATGCTACGATTGACATCGGCACATCTTATACGTGGAGTCCCTCAAACACATTGACGAACCAGGGAAACGGGAATGTAAATTCAAATCCTTTCGATATCCATGCAATAGCTACGCCTTCTGCAACCACAGATTATGTGCTTACAATCACCAATTCAGGATGTCCCAATGTATTGACGGACACTTTTCATGTGAATGTATCTCCACCCATTGTTGTCTTTGCCGGAAATGATACTGCGGTGGTAGCCAATCAGCCCTTGCAACTGAATGCAATAACGAATGATTCTGCGGCAAACCAATATACCTGGTCACCTGATACAGGTTTGAATTTCACAAACATTTCAGATCCGGTTGCTATACTAAATCAAAGTATCGTGAACGGGAGCATTACTTATATTGTTCGTGCAACTGATGCAGCAGGTTGTTATGGTGAAGATGCCATCACTGTAAAATTATTTAAAACGGGCCCTGATATTTTTGTGCCAAGCGGATTTACTCCCAACGGAGACGGTCTCAATGATGTACTTCGTCCTATTCCTGTAGGCGTCAAACAACTGAATTATTTCAGGATATATAATCGATGGGGAGAATTGGTTTTTAGTACAAGTGAAATTGGCAAAGGTTGGGATGGCACTATCAATGGTCAGCCACAAGCCACGGGGAATTTTGTATATATAGTGCAGGGCATTGATTTTACAGGAAAAATTATTTTTAAGAAAGGGAATGTGATGCTGATCCGGTGATAACTACTTTATTGTTCAATCCATTTATCTCTCTCATCAGGGCTGAACTTCCACGGCGCAAAATTATTTTCAATATTGCTGAACATAACATTCCATTCCTGAGGAGCATTACTATCCTCCATGATTAATGAACGACGCATTTCCAAAATGATTTCTAATGGAGAAATAGAGACAGGGCATTCTTCCACGCATGCATTACATGTCGTGCAGGCCCTTAACTCTTCCACAGTTATATAGCTCAAAAGATTTTTCCCATCATCTTTAAATTCACCATTTTTGTCAATATTCTTTCCCACTTCTTCCGCCCGGTCTCTCGTATCCATCATAATTTTTCTTGGCGATAATAATTTACCTGTGATGTTGGCAGGACAAGCAGCGGTACATCTTCCGCATTCAGTGCAGCTATAAGCGTCCAGTAAATTTCTCCAGCTCAAATCAAATACATCTTTTGCTCCAAATTTTGAAGGAGTGGCAACATCGGTTGGTGCAAGTTCAGGTTGCATGGCGTACAGCACTTCATTTTGCACTGCCGGCATATTTTTCATTTCACCTTTCGGTAGCAGTCTTGTATAGTATGCGTTGGGAAAAGCAAAAAGGATATGCAGATGTTTTGAGTAAGGCAGGTAATTTAAGAAAGCGAAAATACCTGTAATGTGCAGCCACCAGCAAGTTCGTTCAATTCCCATTAGCCTGGTCGAACTTATATTATGAAAATAGGAAGCAAAACTACCTGAGAAAAGAAAACTTCCTACGTCGGTGTAATGTTCGTAACCGCGAAGCTGTAGAGCCCTGTCGCTGGTATTCATGGTAAGGAACAGGGTCATCAAAATAATTTCTGTGATGAGAATATAATTGGCATCACTTCGTGGCCAGCCGTCAAGATCGTGGCTGGTGAAGCGTTTTATTTTTAAAATATTCCTTCGTATAAGAAAAATGACGCAGGCTGCAAGTACAAGCACAGCCAGTATTTCAAAACCATCGATCAGGAAAGTATAAAAACCACCAAGCGCTTTAGCGAATAACCGGTGACTGCCAAGGCCTCCATCGAGAATAATTTCCAATACTTCAATATTGACGATGATAAACCCCGCGTAAATAAAAAAATGCATGACGGCAACTAAAGGATTGCGAAACATTTTCTTTTGACCAAAGGCAAGTAATAAAACATTTTTCCATCGTTGTGAAGGATGGTCGCTGTAATTCTCGTCGTGCCCGAGTAAAATATTTCTCCTGATTCTTTTAATATTTTTACTAAAAAGCCATATTGAAAAGAATGCAAGAACAATGAATAAGATTTGAGGAACGATCTGCATATTGACGAATTACGGGTCTAAGATAAAGTTTATTGGATTATAGGTTTATTAGTATTAAGAAATTAGTTTTGTTTGAGGTAGTTCAAAATGGCAAATAAAAAATATATACTCAATAAAGAAGTCGCTGCAAAGAAACTGCAACGGATGGCCTATGAGATACTGGAGAATAATATTGATGAAAAGAAAATTATTCTTGCCGGCATTCCCGAGAATGGAAGTGTGATCGCAAAAAGCATTCAGAAAATTCTTTCAGGTATTTCTTCTTTCGAAACAGATATCATCAGTATCTCGCTTAATAAACGTAATCCCAAAGAGGTTATTCTTAGTAAAAAACCCGACTTTAATAACCATGTTATTATTATTATTGATGATGTAGTGAGCAGTGGAAGAACTTTATTGTACTCTATAAAACCCTTTCTTGATTTTCAACCAAAAAAAATTCAGACACTGGTGCTGGTGGAAAGAAGTTATAAAAATTTTCCTGTACGACCCGATTATGTAGGGTTATCTATTTCAACTACTTTACAGGAACATATATTTGTTGAAGTAAAAGGTGATGAAGTTACCGGGGCTTATCTCGTATAGATGCTATTAATACCATTTATAACTTAAAGTTTCCATTAAGAGAATATGGCTTTTCTGCTTGTCATTTCTTGCTAATTTCATTCTATAGCAGCGTTTAACTTTTAATTTTTGCCTTTTAATCATTCATATTGCGGTTTAAATGAAATCTCTCTTCAACACGATAACGGAAGCAAATAAGCTTACGCTTAATAAAGGCGGGGATTGTGATGCTGTTTATTATTCAGAGCTGAATGAATGGTTTACTTCTAATGCCTTTCGGAGCTTTAGCTTAAAATATGTAGTTGATAAATGTATTTACTATAAAGTGGGGAATAAAGAACATGAAGTAAAGAGCGGGAATTTTCTGCTGGCCTGCAGACAGCCCTATGTAAAAGCTTATTTTGAGTCAAAAGAAATTGTAAAAAGTATTTGTATTGATATTTGTTCAGAAACTGTTGCAGAAGCTTTTACGATAATGTCTGCAAAAGAGGACCTGGAATTTGATAATTACCTGGCAAAATATTTTCGCTATCCTGAATTTTTCGAGTCTGCCTGCCCGGTCGGTTCTTCATCATTCGGTAAAAAACTGGATTCACTGGTCGCAATGATCTATAATGGTGATACCGGCGAAATCAATAGGGAATGGTTTCTCGACCTGGCAGAAAAGATCATTTGTCATTCATATGGAAATTACCTTGCGTTAAATGGTATCCAATCTGTAAAACTGGAGACCCGTAAAGAATTATTACGAAGATTATACAGTGGCAAGCAATATATAGACGAAAATTTTCTCAGGATAAATGAGATTAGTGAAGTGGCGGTGATAAGTAATTTATCCCAGTTTCACTTTTTTCGATCTTTTAAGCAAGCCTTTGGGACCCCTATCTATCAATACATCTTGAATAAAAAACTTGATTTTGCCAGCTCAATGATGGCTAATGCGGATTTATCAATTACAGAGATTGCTTCTGTTTGTAATTTTTCTGACATATTTACTTTCAGTAAAGCTTTCAAACGCAGGTTTGGAATTTCTCCTTCTCAATTCCAGAATACTCATATTTAGTTTTCTTTTAAGAATTAAGCAAATTCTGACAAATGCTTGTACAGTTTTGTAAATAGCTTTACATACAAAGTTTAGCCTATGATCCGTATAGTGATCATCGAAGACGAAAAATTGATAGCAGCAGAATTAAAGGAAAGATTAAGCTCACTTTTCCTGCCACTTGAAATAATGGCAGTTCTTGGGTCTGTACAGGAAAGTATGGACTATTTTTCGAATGGTTGCCATGCCGACCTGATTTTTTCTGATATACAATTACCCGATGGATTATCTTTTTCCATTTTCGAAAAGATAAAATGCGACACACCTGTTGTATTCATTACCGGCTTCGACAGTTTTATGGTGAACGCCTTTGAGCATAATGGCATTGACTATTTATTAAAACCAATCGATCAAAAAGACCTGGTTAAGGTACTGGAGAAATATAAAAGTTTAGAAAAACATTTTATTCAACAACAGAACCTGAAGAATTTTTTCGGAAAGAGAAAAGAAAGACTTGTTGTAAAAAAGGGCCTGATAAATGTACTCTTAAAAGTGGAAGACATCATTCTTTTTTATACGGAAGACAAAATTGTATACGTAATTGATAAAGAAGGTAAGAAATATATAAGTGACCAAAAACTTTCTGATTTACAGGACATGTTGGATAGTCATGATTTTTTTCGGGCGAACAGGCAATACATTGTCAACATTAACTACATCAAAAGTTATAAGTCATATGACAGAGTAAAGTTGTCAGTTGATCTTAATTATAGTGAGTTAAATCATTTAATCGTAATCAGCCAGGAAACGGCTCCTTATTTCCGCAAATGGATTAGCGAAAATTGATTTCAAAATTTTTATATGTATAGATTCTGCCTCTTCTGCAACTTGATTTTTGTTATTTCATGCCAGGCTCAGCAAAATGTAAAAGCAAAAATGTTCAGGGGTAATCTGTTGCATAATGAACCGGGTGGTTCTTCAAAAAACCTTATTTATGATACAAAAACATGGAGTTTCTTTTCTGACGCACCAATTCGGTCAACTCCTTTGTTAGACGGCAACAATATTTTCTTCGGGAACACAAAAGGAAATTTTTATGCGCTAAACGGGGCAACACGTAAAATGCTTTGGCAATATAATACCGGGTTTGCTGTTAATTCATCAGCTGCCAGCCAGAATGGAAGAATTTTTTTCGCTGATAATAAAGAAACAGTTTATGCATTGAAAGAAATTACGGGCCAGTTGCTTTGGAAATTTGAATTGGGGAACAAACGACCATATCCATGGCGATTTGATTATTTCTATTCTTCGCCAACCTTGTATGAAGATAAATTGATTATTGGTGGTGATGATGGATATGTATACATGCTTGACCAAAAGGATGGAAAGGTTTTGTGGAAGTTTAAAACCAAAGGAATTGTAAGAAGTTCTGCTGCTGTTGTTGATAAGACAGTAGTTGTTGGTGATATGGATGGAACTTTATACGCTGTCGACGTGAAAGACGGTAAAGAAAAATGGAATTTCAGAACGCTGGGTGATAGTTTGAACAACGAAGATTTTGGTTTTGACAGGAAGGCAATTCTTTCAAGTCCTGTTGTAAGTGGAAACAAGATCATATTTGGTTGCCGGGATGGCTTCTTATATTGCGTTAATACAAATGGGAAATTTTTGTGGAAGATGGATCATCATGTTTCGTGGGTAATTTCTACGGTAGCCGTTAAGGATTCATTTGTGGTTACGGGTACTTCTGACGGGCATTTTGTGCAGGCTGTGAATTTGAACACGGGGAAAGAAATTTGGAAAACGCAGACAACTACTTTGTTCTGGTCATCACCATTGATTGTTGACGATAGAGTATATGTTGGTGGATTTGATGGAAACGAATATTGCCTAGATCTTTTTACCGGCAAAGGAATTTCAAAATTCCAGGCAGGCAGCATTATTTTATCTTCTGCTGTTTGGAATAGTGATCATTTATATTTTGGTTCCGATGATGGTTATTTATATTCTTTGAATGGTCATCCTGATAATCGCATCAATCCTGATAAACAAAGGCGTTATGTTTTTTATGAACAGGGAATAAATGTTTATTTCCGGAATGGCAGCGATCTGAAAATTAAAGACTACCTCGCAGGCAGTGGATATAAAGTTCTTAATTCTGATTCATTAACTGCATTGCTTTCGGGTAATGCAGATGAAAATATTGTGATTGTTTTTGCCTCCGATTATTTCCCCAAAACAATTACTCAGAATGGAGCAAATTCTTTACTGCGAAAATTTCTTGATGCCGGAGGCAGAGTGATATTGACAGGTACTGATCCACTGGTATATCAAATTGATGAAAAGGAAAAAGTTCCGGTTGCTTTTAATGTTCCTGCTGCTGATTCTGTGTTAAGTATAAATTATGGAGCGAATGATACCCGCGGTTTCGGGGGGCAGTTCTCTTGTTTTTCAACTGAAAAAGGAAAACAATTTGACTTGCCGGATTTCTGGACTTCCATTTTACAGGTGAGTGCTGACCAGGTAGATGTAGTGCTTGGAAAAAATGAAAATGGTTTTGTTTCTGCTTTTGCAAAAAAATATAGTAACGAAGGCAGATTTATCCAGGTTTGGATGAACCCTGATTTTCCGGACCATTTAGATGCGATTTTAAAATTAAGTGAGTGGAAGGTTGATTAGAAATATAAAGCGTAAGCCTTCATCTTCCCTTTTGAGTCTATCATTAATGCAGGGGCAGGGCACTTAAATGCATTCAGACAAAAGAAAATAGTTCGTAGCCATTTTTTATTTGTTTTGATCTTTGTGAAATCAACATCAGGAGCCAAATAGAATTGTCTTTTACGTGGAATATCAAACCTGTTTATAACATTTCCGTTTTTATCAGTCCAGCTATTTTTGAATCCACCAAACATTCCATCTGCACCATAGCCAACAGAAACATTTAACCAAGCTGGTAAACTGCTTTTTGGAAAAAATGATTTCAGGTTTGCACTGAGCCAATAAGTTTGTGCATTGTAATCTTTCAGCATTCTTTCATACCATGTTTTACCGAAAAGATCATCAGCTCTTTTATTTAATGCTTGTTCACCATAATCTTTATGATGAAAAGAAAATTTGTATTGGATTTTTTGCTCTCCCCATAACAATTCCTGTGAAATAAAAAAACCTGAGCCAAAAATATTGGCGCCGATGTCTCCCCAGCTCCATCCCCATTGAGATGAATGAGCATCTAAGAATTCAATAACCGTGAGATAGGTTGTACCGCTCAATCCGCCAATGATCGCAGATTTTTTTTCAGGTAAACCTGCCCATCGCCACATGGCTGCAGAAACTCTTCCTGTATTGTAAGCCGTCCATGCATGACCTATTTTATCAACCTGTAACCATTCTTTATCATCGTTGAATGTGTGAAAGGATGTATGCGGATAATTTTTATACCAGCTATTATTTAAGATAAGAAGAGACCCGCCATAACCGGCTATATTAATTCCTGAAATAAGAAGAATTCTTTTTTTACCGGGTGGTTTTATCGCCGGATTATAAAATCCTCCTTCAGTTAGATTCTTTTTAAGATCGGTATCCGGAACCATTTCTATTTTGGTCAAAATTGTATCCTGTGAAAAAGAATTGTTGAGTAACATTAAGAAAAGTACGAGAATGCTGAGCTTTTTACTGAACGATGCAGTGAGTGACACAACAGGAGCAGAGCTTTGTACAAATGCAGACCTCATAAAAACAAAAATACGTTTGAATGATTGAAGTAGATTTGCTTTTGAAATTCTTATCTTCATTTAACATTTAAAACTTGTCTGCCGATAGGCAGATTCAACATTACACAGGTTATGGATGCGGCAATTCAAGCAAAGATCAATGTATGGCTCAACGGAAATTTTGACCAGCAAACGAAAGATGAAATAACCAGGATACAAAAAGAAAACCCTGATCTGCTGGCCGATGCTTTTTATAAAGACCTGGAATTTGGAACGGGCGGTCTGCGGGGAATAATGGGTGTGGGCACAAACCGGATGAATAAATATACAGTAGGGATGGCCACACAAGGGTATGCGAATTATTTAAAACAAAGTTTTCCAAATAAGGAAGTGAGAGTGGCAATCGCACATGACAGTCGCAATAACAGCCGTTTTTTTGCTGAGACTACCGCAAATGTTTTTGCTGCCAATGGAATAAGAGTTTTTCTGTTTGACAGTTTACGGCCAACACCTGAACTTTCTTTTTCTATCCGCTATTTGAAATGCCAGGGTGGGGTAGTGTGTACCGCTTCTCATAATCCAAAAGAATATAATGGATATAAAGCATACTGGGATGATGGCGGACAGTTAGTTCCTCCCCATGATAAAAATGTGATCAAAGAAGTGGAGAAGATCGCTTCGGTAGATAATGTGAAATGGAGTGGTAATTCTGAAAATATTATCATCATCGGAAAAGATGTGGATGAAGCCTACATGCAAATGGTGAAAGGATTAAGTGTGTATCCTGATATCATTAAAAAACAGCATGATCTGAAAATTGTGTACACACCCATTCATGGCAGCGGCATAAAATTGGTTCCCGAAGTGCTGAAGCGATTTGGATTTACCAATGTACATATTGTTAAAGAGCAGATGGAACCTGATGGAAATTTTCCAACTGTCGGTTATCCTAACCCGGAAGAAAAAGCTACCATGAGTATTGGCCTGAAGAATGCAGAAGAACTGAATGCAGATATTTTGTTAGGAACTGATCCTGACAGTGACCGTGTTGGCATTGGTGTAAAAGATAATCATGATGAGTGGGTGCTGATGAACGGAAACCAAACAGCTGTACTGGCATTTAATTATATGATAGAAGCGAGAAAAGCAAAAGGAATTGCCCGGCCAAATGATATGGTGATCAAAACGATTGTGACCACTGATATGATTGATAAAATCGCACAGCACAATAGTGTGAATTGTTATAATGTGCTCACTGGTTTTAAATGGATAGCTGAATTGATCCGCGAAAAAGAAGGGAAAGAAAATTATGTGATTGGTGGGGAAGAAAGTTTTGGTTTGATGATAGGAGACAAGATACGTGATAAAGATGCTGTAAGTGCGGTAGCATTGCTTTGTGAAATGGCAGCGTATGAAAAAGAAAAGGGGAAAAGTTTATTTGAAAAATTAGTTGACCTCTACCTGCAATATGGTTTTTATCTGGAAGAATTGATCTCCATCACAAAAAAAGGAATGGACGGTCAAAAGCAAATAGCTGCCATGATGGAAGAATTTAGAAATAATCCGCCTTCTATTATAGACGGTTCACCGGTAATTGAATTATTGGATTATGAAAAAGGAGTAGGCAGAAACCTGGCTACTGATGAAAGATGGACTATCAGCTTACCAAAGTCGAATGTGCTTCAGTTTATTCTGGCCGATGAAACAAAAATTTCAGCCAGGCCATCGGGTACAGAACCTAAGATCAAATTTTATTTCAGTGTAAATGCAAAATTGAATTCAGCAGATGAATTTGATGCCATGCAAAAACATTTGCAGGATAAAATTCAGAGAATTATACAGGAATTAAATTTACAGTCATAAGAGTCATAATGGTCATGCAGGTTTGACTAGTATGACTTATTTGACCTCATGTGACTCAATTTTGGAATCAGCATTGGTACTTGTTTTTTGTATTCACTATACTTTATTTCAAATTCTTTTTCCAGTTTTTTTTCTTCGAAACGCAGCCCGATTAATGTGTAAGCTGTGATGATGGCATCGGTGACCAGGGTGCTTGCATAAGGAAAAAGAATAAATAATCCCCAGATAAAAATAAAAGTTCCTGTGTATAAGGGATGACGCACTATCCGATGAACGCCGGAAGTCATTAATTCATCGCTCATTTTATTTTCAAATAGTTTTTTTAGCCCGCTTTGTTGCATAAAGTATTTTATTATGCAAATACTCATGATGCCAAGTCCGAGAACGGAAACAATACTTCCAATAATCACAGAACTCTTATTGATCGTAAAAAGTTTATAAGAAGGCATTGTAAACAGGTAAAGCATAACTGCAATAAAACTTAAAAAAGCAAAGAAGGTGTAATAAAGCCTGTAAAATGTATAATGATTACTCATCCATCGCCTGGCGATTAGCTTAAATTTTGAAGAAGCGAAAACGCTGTGAAATACACAAAATAAAATCCAGCCTGCTGCAAGTATAATATTTGATGTAATCATGAAATAGTATAAAGCAATTACAAAAGTATGTTATTGTTTAAGAGAGTTTTCAGAACTCTCTTCAGATGCTGCAAGTATGGGACAAAAAAAAGGCACTTCATCAGTGCCGCTCTCTATGGGTGGATGGTCTTAATCAGGTTGTTTTATAATGTTGGGTTAGTATTTTTTTTGAATGCGGCACAAAGTAACATCTGAAAAAATTGTTTTTCTTTCTCTTTCGTTCAACAGGCAATATTTGGCGATGAATTTGTAAGATATTATAAAAGCCTGTTAACTATGATTCATTTATTAAATTGCAAATCCTATGCGGCCCTCAGAAGATACATATCGGCATAAAGGACTAAGAAAGAAATTGACAGAAGGCATACGGGCCAAAGGCATTACTGATGAACATGTATTGAATGCTATCAATAATATTCCCCGACATTTTTTTCTTGATTCAGCTTTTGATGAAACGGCTTATGCCGATCGTGCCTTTCCGATAGGCGAAGGTCAAACTATTTCTCAACCTTACACAGTGGCTTATCAAAGCCAGTTGCTTGAAGTAAAACTTTTTGATAAAATTTTGGAGATTGGCACAGGCAGTGCTTACCAGGCAGTGGTGCTTGCATTAATGGGAGCACAGGTATATACTATTGAACGCCAAAAAAAACTATTTGAGCTGAACAAAAAGTTTGACTATCTGAAAAAGTATCCCAACATAAAATTTTTTTACGGCGATGGCTTTGAAGGATTACCTACCTATGGGCCGTTTGATAAAATATTAATTACTGCTGCAGCGCCGGAAATTCCTCCAAAATTAATTGAGCAGTTGAAACCAAAAGGCATGATGGTTTTGCCTGTAGGTACCGGTGAAGTTCAACGCATGATGCGCATTACAAAACTCGAAAATGGTGCATTAAAAGAAGAAGTCTTTGATCAATTTTCATTTGTGCCTATGCTCGAAGGAAAAAAATAGTTTCTTCAATTCCTTTATTCGCTAAATCTCCTTTAAATACGTCTAAAAACTAACAAAAATCATTCATAGGGATGACATAAGCCATTTTTATTTGTAAAGATGGAGTTCAACTTTGGTAAGAGAGGTGGTTGTTTATTATTCTAACCAATTCAAAATACGATTATGTTACAACAGACCAATTTTATTGCATACGAAGACGCACCTGCAAAAAGGGAATTGGAGAGCTGGGTCAAAAGCATTGCACAGCAATGCGAAGCCAGCTCAATTCATTGGTGTGATGGATCGAAAGAAGAATATGATAGTCTTTGCAATTTGCTGGTGAAAAAGGGAACGTTCATCAGGCTTAACCCGGAAAAGCGTCCCAATAGCTTTGCTTGTTTTAGTGATCCCAGTGATGTGGCACGATCAGAGGGCAGCACTTTTATTTGCAGCCGTCGCAAAGAAGATGCTGGCCCGACTAACAATTGGATGGAGCCGGATGAAATGAAACGTAAACTTAATAACCTGCTGATGGGCAGTATGCAGGGAAGAACGTTGTATGTAATCCCTTTTTGCATGGGACCACTTGGTTCTCCCTATTCAAGATATGGAGTGCAGCTTACAGATTCGGAATATGTGGTGGTTAGCATGCATATTATGACACGCATAGGGGAAGAAGTGCTTCCCTATATTAAGCACAAAAGATTTGTAAAGTGCATTCATACAGTTGGCGCCCCGTTAGAAAATAAACAAAAGGACTCTGCATGGCCCTGCAATCCGGATGCAAAATATATTTCGCATTTTCCGGAAGAAAGATTAATTATTTCCTACGGTAGCGGTTATGGTGGCAATGCATTAATGGGTAAAAAATGTTTTGCTTTGCGCATTGCATCTTCTATTGGTCGTGAAGAAGGTTGGTTAGCGGAACATATGCTGATCATGGGAATTGAGTCCCCTGAAAAAGAGAAAACATATATCGCAGCAGGATTTCCGAGCGCATGTGGCAAAACAAATTTTGCCATGCTAGTTCCGCCAAAAGAATTTGACCGATGGAAAGTGACAACTGTTGGTGATGATATTGCATGGATCCATAAAGGAGAAGATGGACGTTTGTATGCTATCAATCCTGAAACAGGTTATTTTGGTGTATTGCCCGGGACAAATTATAAAACTAACCCCAATGCCATGAAGACCATGAGTGCTAATACCATTTTTACAAACGTAGCCATTACTCCTGATAAAGATGTTTGGTGGGAGGGTCTTACTCCTGAACCCCCAAAAGGTTTGATCGATTGGCAGGCAAAGCCCTGGGATGCATCAAGCGGTAAAGCTGCAGCTCATCCTAACTCCAGATTTACAGCACCTGCTATTCAAAATCCTGTTCTCGATAGTGAGTGGGATAATCCGGAAGGTGTACCTCTTGGAGGTTTTGTTTTTGGCGGACGCCGGAGTAAAACGGTACCATTAGTATATCAATCTTTCAATTGGAGTTTTGGAGTTTACCTGGCTTCGACAATGGGCAGTGAAACGACGGCTGCTGCCGTTGGTGAAATTGGAAAAATTCGCCGGGATCCTTTTGCGATGTTGCCTTTTATCGGTTATCATATTGGCGACTATGTAAATCACTGGTTGCAATTTGGCCGTGACCTTCCCAATGCGCCCCGCATATTTGGTGTAAACTGGTTTAGAAAAAATGGTGACCCCGAATTTTTGTGGCCGGGCTTTAGTGAAAACATGCGGGTATTAAAATGGATAGTGCAAAGAATAAATGGTAAAGTTTCATCCGTTGAAAGTCCTATTGGTTGGATGCCCCGCTATGAAGATATAGACTGGTCAGGTTTAGAAGGCTTCAGCAGTGACTCATTTGGAAAACTAATGGAAATTGACAGGGAAAAATGGAAAGATGAACTTCTGTCTCATGAAGAATTGTTTGAACGCATGTATGATAGACTACCCAAAGAATTTTTATTCATGCGGCAACTGCTTCTTTCCGGATTATGGCGTTCACCTGCACATTGGGGGTTGCAACCTGAATAATCAGGTAGGATAATAATTTATAGATGATAACAGATAATTATCCACTATTAGCTGTAATCTATCATCTTAATAGTTCTTGTTTTCAGACAAACTGATCCAGCAGCTCTATTCTTTTTTTGATAGGGGGATGAGTATCAAACAAACTGTCAAAAAAACTTTTTTTATGTGCCTGCGGATTGTCAATGAAAAGCTGTGCCACATCTTTACTATGTACGGCTTCTATCAATGGATCATTATCTATTTTCCGCAGAGCATTTGCAAGAGCGTAAGGTTTTTTTGTCCATTCTGCAGACCCCGCATCAGCCAAATATTCTCTTGACCTTGAAATACCAAATCTTAAAAATAAAGAAAGAAAATAACACAGTGCAGTTACCACAATGGCAATAAGCATAATGTATCCGCCTCCCCTTTTTCCTCTTCCGCCGAAATATAATGAACGTGAGGCCATTTGTGCCAGGAAGGCAAAGATGCCCACAAAGATGATAGCTATGATGAGTAATCTCGTATCACGATTGCAAATATGCGTGAGCTCATGTGCAATGACGCCTTCCAGTTCTTCATCATTTAATTTTTCAATAATGCCTTTCGATAAAGTAATGGCATAAGTTTTTTCATTTATGCCGCTTGCAAATGCATTGAGCGAATCATCGTCAATAATATAAATGGCTGGAGCCTTCATTCCTTTTTCGATGCAAAGATTTTCTACCAGATTATATACTCTTTTGTTCTCTATTCTTTCCAGGGGACGGGCATGGGTTGCCATCCGGATAATGGCAGCGTGAGAAGACCAGGCAATCAAGAACCAAATACTTACTCCAATAAGCACGAAGGGCATGGTCATTAAAAAATGTTGTTGGGTTAATTCTGTACCCTGCCTGTCAACCAGGAAAAGAAAAACATATAGCATCACCAGCAGGAGGGCAGGAAATGCTATCAATAAAAGAAATGAATTACGATTATTGCGACTGATTTGATGTTGAAGCCCGACGTAATGCATAGATATGAAGTCCTAAATCTGAAATCAAAATTTCACTGTAGGGGGTTCTTCCATTTGCCTGCGACCTTCGGTACCAAGATCAAAAAACATTTCAGGGTTAAATCCAAAATTCCTGGCTACAAGATTTCCGGGAAATGTTTGCACTGCATTATTGTATTCAGTGGTAGCACCATTAAAAAAACGTCGTGAAGCTGCCAGCTTATTTTCAATGTCGCTGAGTTCTTCCTGCAGCTTTGCAAAATTTTCATTGGCTTTTAAATTAGGGTAAGCTTCCAGCGATACTTTTAAACCCTGCAGTGCAGCAGTGAGTTGCTGTTCTTTTTCGATTTTATCATTAATGGTGGTCGCATTCATGGCGGCAGCACGGGCTTCCGTAACATGGTACAACACTTCTTTTTCATGGCCTGCATAGCCTTTTACAGTTTCTACAAGTTGCGGAACAAGATCATGACGCTGGCGCAATTGCACATCAATATCAGCAAAAGCATTCCGGCGGCGGTTACGCAATCTCACAAGGCTATTATATAGGCTCGTCATCCAAATGACGATTATTAAAATAATTCCAAGAACAATTAACAAAGGCATGGCAAAGATGTTTTATTGAAATTACTGAAAAAGAATGGAAGGGAGATATTAACATAGCACTACACCTTAGGAATACATAAATATTTCTGCAGGCTTTAGCAGGAGGTAAAAGCAGATTGGGATCAGATTAATATTTTAAAGAACGGTAGCTGGAATATTTTTGATTCAATCTTAATAACACCTCATCGGTAGTGTAATTTACCTGCAATGTGTAATTCCCTGACCCCCCGCCTATAAAATAATTCCCGTTTTCTTTTTTAACTGAACCTGTAAACTGGATGAATTTGTCAGGAATCCTGTATGATTTAAAATTACTTACTGTCTTTGCATTTTCGTCAAGTTGAAATTCTAAGATCCTGCTGAAGCTGCGAAGATTCTTATCTCCATTGTCGACAAATATCAATGTCTGATCATTGTCTGTTAATCTTGCAAAATGCTGACGCAGAAATTCCTGGTCCGGTGTTAAGGAGAAATCGCTGTTTTTGCCCCCCAGTCTCCACATTACAGCACCCGTTGTTCGATTTATTTTTATGATTTGGTCTAAATTCCTGAAAGAACAAATGATGTTATTGTCCCGCGGATCTATGTAGATTGAATTCATATGCATATAATCCATCGTTTTGGAAGAATCGGAAAAATCATTGTTTTCTACGCTTGAAGCGTAGAATTCAGGATAATTAGTGCCATCCCATTGGAACACTACTTGTCCATTATCTACTTCCTGGATTATACATGCAATTACCCTTTCATTTGTTGATGGGTGTAAACTATCAGGGATATTTTTGGGAGACTCCGCACGCTGACTGATAGCCATATAATGATTATCGCCAAGCAGTATAAAATCGTGTGCATCCAGCCTGTCATTGCCGCCAGACGTATCAAGATTTTCGAAAGGCAATAATTTTGCACGACTCAACTCGTTAAGATGAGAATCACAAATAATATCATAACCTTCTTCAGTAGCTGTTCCTTCAATAGCATAATCTCCGTCAGCACGGAAATAAGTATATCGTGTTTTCCCATCTGTGTTCCATTTTTGAAAATTCTCTATCCTGTTTGTATTGATCGTTTTTTCTTTCAGCAAATTGCCTTTTGCGTCCAGTATGGCAAGGACGCCATTTGGATTTGTATTGAGTGATATTAAAATTTCACCATCATCCTGGCCGCCGCTGCCTGATATCGTATACAGGGAACTATCTACCCGGATATTAGCGCCGGAACTATTATTCCCTGGACCGGCTAAATCTTTTTTTTGACATTGCCAGGAAATGAATGCAACAATCAATGACAGGGGCCATAAGACATGGCTATACTTTGATCTCATAAGATTAATTGGGTGTTTTAAATAAACAGAGACCCAAAAACCCGATAAAGGTTTATTTAAGTAGCAGGAAGTAATGGTTGATATTCATTTTTAGGATGAACAAGGTTGCTTATAGCAAGAAGAATGCTAAATTTTAATAAACCAATTTTTTTATTCGCATTACTTTAAAATTGTTGAATATGGTGATGTTCGTGAAGGAAAATAAGGTGGTCTTGGGAAGAAGTTGAAGCAAGTGTTCATTAATCAGTAATGCCTTTTATCGGCAGGGGAAATATAAAATACTCAAGTGCATTGCGGTGAGCTTTTGAAACGTGTTTTTTGAAAGATATCATACTGCGATACATAGCTGATGCAAAGTCTGTTCCTAATTTTGAAAGGACAGATTCAATTTTTGCTAATTCCGTTTTTATTATTTCTTCTCGGTCAAACTTGTTTGTTGGAAGATTTTTATCCAGGTCGTTTATATTTTTTTCAAAGGTTTTTTCCGCCTGTTGATAGAATTCTGTAAGAAGTGGATTACAGGAAAAAGTTTTGATGTGGCAGAATTTAATGGCAGCTTTTTTTTCAATTTCATCAAGGCTGTCATCGTTGTTTGCGGCAAGCAGGGAAATATAAACCGGGAATTTTAACAGCATTGTTTTCTCTCCGGGGTTCAATTCTTCAAATGATTTCATCTCAATAACGTTAAATTTAAAGGATATTTTTCCGTCCTTTGTTCTTATTCACACATATATTGCAAAATTATTCATAGAATAAATTCAACCTGCCGGGAATTAAATTTTTTTTATTGCCTGGCAGGAACTTAAATATATTAAAACCCAAAATAACATGCTGCATCTGAAAAAAATTTCTTTTCTGTTTCCGGTAGTTTTAAGCTTTCAGCTACAAGCACAAAAAAGTAAAAGCTTTACTCTTGCGTCACCAGACGGAAATATTCAATTAAAAGTAGTAGCAGATGATAAACTGCAATGGACTGTCACCCATCAGGAACAAGCAATTATTGCGCCATCCGTAATTTCATTAACCTTACAAAACGGTGAAGTTTTTGGAAGTAATCCTCAAATAAAAAATTCAAAATCTGAAAAAATAAATAATAAAATAGCTGCACTGAATTATAAAAAAGATACTGTGGATGATAACTACAGTCAGCTTACATTGAATTGCAAAGGAGATTACGGAGTTATATTCAGAGCCTACAATGATGGAGTGGCATACAGATTCTTTACAAAAAGGAAAGACAGTCTCATTATCAAATCCGAAGAAGCAAATTTTAATTTTGCTGATGATGATTCTGCGTATATACCTTATTCAAATGACCCTCACAATCATGATAAATATGAATGTTCTTTTGAAAATACGTATCAGCACATCAAGCTTTCACAATTCATAAAAGACACTGTTGCTTTTGCGCCTGTACTGGTTGAACTGGCAAACAATAAGAAAGCAGTTATTACTGAAGCTGATCTGGAAGAATATCCCGGCATGTTTTTGACCAATGGAAGATCAGCAAATGGACTAAGCGGTGATTTTGCTCCCTATGTATTAGCGCAATTGCAAAATGAACGCAATCCTGTGCAGGCGCTTATTACAAAGAGAGCAGACTATATTGCGAAAACTAATGGCACACGTAGCTTTCCCTGGCGCATTATAGTTGTTAGTATAAGGGATAAAGATCTTTTGAATAATGATATGGTTTACCGCCTCGCTTCCCCACCAAGAGTTCAGGATATTTCGTGGATCAAGCCCGGTAAAGTAGCCTGGGACTGGTGGAACGACTGGAATATTTCTCATGTTGATTTCCGTGCAGGCATCAATACAGCAACTTATAAATATTATACGGATTTCGCATCAGCCAATCATATTGATTATATTTTATTGGATGAAGGTTGGTCCGATGACAGGGATATCATGAAGATTATTCCTGAAATTGACCTGCAGCAGATCATTGGCTATGCTACACAAAAAAATGTAGGTGTTTGGTTATGGATGGGTTCTTATCCTCTTGATCAGAAGATGGATGAAATTTTTTCAACCTATTCAAAAATGGGAGTGAAGGGTTTTAAAATTGATTTCATGGATCGTGATGATCAGAACATGGTGGAGTTTTATTATCGTGTAGCCAAAAATGCGGCGGCTTATCACATCATGGTCGATTTTCACGGAGCGTATAAGCCAACAGGTTTGCTACGTACTTATCCAAATGTGGTAAATGTAGAGGGTGTGCATGGTATGGAGCAATTAAAATGGAGCAATCCCGATATGCCAAAATTTGATGTAAGCATTCCCTTTATTCGCATGGTAGCAGGTCCTATGGATTATACTCCGGGTGCGATAAGAAATGCAACCAAACAGGCTTTTCGTCCCATTAATTCTATGCCGATGAGCCAGGGTACACGCTGTCACCAATTAGCTATGTACATAATGTATGAAGCGCCGTTTGAAATGCTTTCAGATAATCCAACTGCCTATATGCGTGAACAGGAAAGTGTAGATTTTATTTCTGCAGTTCCCACTACGTTTGATGAAACCATAGCCCTCGATGGAAAAGTAGGTGAATATGCTGCCATTGCCCGGAGAAAAGGAGATACGTGGTATGTGGCTGCTATGAGCAATTGGGATGCGAGAGATATATCAATCGATCTGTCATTTCTCAAAGATGGCAATTATAAAGCAGAGATTTTTGAAGACGGTATCAATGCAGACAAAGATGCGACAGATTATAAAAGAAAAGTAATAAATATCTCTGCAAACGATAAATTAAAAATTCATTTGTCAAATGGCGGGGGATGGGCTGCAAGAATTTACCCTGTGAGGTAATATTATGATAAATCCGAAAACCTGAAATTTTAAAAACGATAAGTTACTCCCAGGCCTGCTCCAAAATTATAAGGATAGGTTTCAACTACGTTACCTTTTGTAATGGGTGATAATGCATAACGGAAAGCCGGTCGAAAGTTTATTGACACTCTATCGGCAAGTCTGTATTGCATTTCTGCGTCTGCCACAAAAGACAGATTTAAGGAACGGGTTCCGTTAAGTTTATTGATAGAAACCATTTCCTTATGTGAAGCATCTTCTACTTCCGTTGTAATTTTTTCGCCTGTTAAAAAATTGGCTGCAATGCCAATGCCCGGTATGAAGGAAAATTTATTTTTTCTAATTGTATATTTTACTTCAAGAGGCATGCTTACCTGTGCAACAGTATGTTTTGCTTCCGCTGCATTAAGGCTGTCACCCACGGCAGGCGGAGCTCCAAAATTTGGTTTCACGTATCCATAACCGGAAGAGGAAACATATTTGTAAGAAATATTTCCGGCCGGGTCATTCGATGCGTATATTTTTTGCGGATCTATGCCTATTGAGGTTTTAGAATAAATAAGCCCTGAAAGTATTCCCAATTTGTTTGTTAATTGCCTTGTTAGCAGAATTCCGGTTGATAGGGAAGGCTCATGAGTTTCCTGTTGCTTAATTCTTTCTACAGTTTGAAAATCATTTTCCAGCCTGTAATTTGCCCAATCATAAGATGTAAAACCCGTGATAGTCCAGTAAGATTTGAATTTATTATTCCACATCTGTTTTTTGTTCACATCAATAGAGTTGTTCAAAATTCCCAAATGGACCTGGTGCATAGAACTAAGTCCTGCAAGCATTTCTTTTGCATGAACTTTTTCAAATAAAGGGATGACTATTTTTTCTCTAAATACATCTTTCTGACTCGTCAGCAGATTGTTTTTGGATTCAACAGAAGAAGGTGCAGCAACTGCTGTTTCATCCTGGTTGCTTTCTTCAACTGTCTTTGGCTTTTTATTTGATAAAGTATAGATATTTTTTTCTTTTTTCTGTCGAAAACCGGATGTAATATTCTTATTTCCACTTGTCATCATTTCCCGGCTTATTTCAATATTGTCATTATTTTTTTTAATGAGAGGTTTTGATTTTTCAGCACCGGTTTTTTCTTGTAATGATTGGTTGCTTTTAGTGGTTTCATCCTGGGTTACTATATCATTATTCAATCCTTTTTGTTCTGTAGCTGTAGGTGTGTTTTGCTTTGAATGAGGAGAACTAGTTTTAACAATACCTGCTTCGTATATGATAAACCCGCTTACAATTAATATCAGGATAATGGCAATTCTTTTCCAGTTCCTTGATATTATTTTATAGGAAACCGCATCTTTTTTATCAAGGCCGGCATTAATTTTTTCCCACACATCCGGCGATGGATCTTCGCCAAACTCCTTATATGCGTCTTTAAAGATATCATCCATGTTGTGTAGATTTTTATTCATGGGCCAAATGTTTTAAAGACCTGCTACTTTTTTTTTAACCTCTATTGCTTTTTGTAATATAACCCTTGCGTCTGCCAGGTTTGATTTCGAAGTACCTTCTGAAATACCAAGCAATTCCGCGATTTCCCTGTGTCTCATGCCCTCCATTACATACAGATTAAATACCAGGCGGTAACCCGGAGTCAGCGTTTGTATCAGCTTCACCAATTCCTTTGCTTCCAATTTTTCAATAACTGAATTAGTTCCCTTTATATCATGTTCTTCGGCGTTATATTCCACAACTGCTCTCAGGTGGGATTTATTCCTGTATTTAAGTAAGGCCGCATTCACCATAATTTTTCTTATCCATCCTTCCAAAGATCCTTCACCTTTAAATGTATTTATATAAGTAAACACTCTCATAAATCCATCCTGCAAAATTTCTTCTGCTTCCTCCCTGTTGTGGGCATACCACATACATACTCCCATCATTTTGCGGGCATACAGATCATATAGCCTCTGCTGAGAAGCCCTGTCACCGGAAATACATCCTTTGATTATAAGCTGCTGGCCGTCTGGCAAATCCTGGTATGTTTTATTTAAAGACATACAGAGGTAAAACTTTGGTTGGGTAAATTCTTAAAAACAGTTTAACAATTATCCTTTGATTGATAAACGTTTCGAATTTAAAGGACTGTATTATTGTTTTTGGTAACTCTTGTCACGGACTCACAATTTTGCAGATTTATTCCCCAAATAATAGCTGAAAATCAATCTGGGAAAGGATTTTACTTGAATGTTAAATTCAATGAAATATTATTTGCCAGCAACCCTGTAGTTTGCTTGTAATAGCCATATCGTATTTCAAGAGCACTAAAGTTTTTTGCACCCAGTACACCCTTGGGTGGAGCTACTCTAAAATTAATACCTGCATAATCAGCTGAGAATGCAGAGTAATCATAATTGCTGGTATAATATTTATCGGCTGCGGTATGAACTGCATAAGGAGCAAAAAAGTTAGCCGCCGATTGAATATAGTATCGGTAAAAAGGACTGATTGACACAAAAGGTGTTATTTTAAAAGGAACTTCAAGGCTTGCAGTGTGTGAAGTGACTCCCCAGTTGTCAATGTAAAACCGGTAATACGACCGTAGAATTATTTTATCCCCGAGAAAATAATTTAATCGTATGCCAAGCGGAAGCTTTAAACGCTGGTCCGGCAGATTTTCCACATGTACACTGTTATCATTAAAGTATACACGGTAAAAAGGAAGACCAAGATATCCCTGTTGCACTACTCCATCAGTTAAAAAAGATATTTGTGTACGCTGATTAATGATTTGCGAAAGTGAAAAGGAAGCATCAAAAGTATTTCGCGGATTTGAGGGTATTGAGCTTTTGGAATTTCTGCCGCTTGCTGAAGTAATGATAATAGGTTCTGGTCTTAATTCACTTGGCTCTACCATCTTTACCCGATCGAGAAAAAGATTTCCCCTGGCATCAAACTCCCTGCTGTTATCTTTTGATTTTTTTGCAAAAAGCGCATTGAAACCAAATGACTGGTAAGTATATTCATGAGAGTAAGAAGCGCCCAAACCAAATGTGGTTCTTCTTTCTTCATTTTCCACCTGCCAGTTAAAAGAGGGATAAATTCTTGTACCACCAGTTCTGGATGCACCGGTTTTTGAAACATATGCGGATGATGCCGCTGTGTGATGATCAATTCCTAATTCAAGATTATAAGTATGCTTGTGATCGAATATGTCATAATTAAAAAACTTAAGGTCAATTGCATTTGACACGTCCGTTAACTGTTGGGTGCCGGTACCACCTGTTACCGGTGAATGGTTTCCCGTTTGCGAATAGTATCCTGATACAATATTCACGTCCTCCATTTTCAGGGTCATGCTTTTGTATTCATCAGCAGGATTTACCGGACTTTGAGCCCACGCTCGAAAACATAATAAAAACATTCCGACAACAGATAAACAAACCCACCTCATTTTTAATATTTACAGTTTTTAATTAAGATCAACCAGGTATTTACTAATGAATTGCTGAATTCTAATTGCAACCACATCCGCCTCCGGTCTTACCGCCATTAGCTCCTGAAGAAGCTTCACGATACGTTTGAAAACTATTTTCAATTTTTTCAACCTTTCTTGCAGACAGTTGCATTTCGGAATCGTTGAGGCGGTTCTTTTGGTATTCTTTAACGGGTGTGCAGACCGCAACCAACAGGCACAATAAGAAAAAAATAAAAATCGACGCTATTTGTTTCGTCATACAAAAAGGTTTACCCATGATAAATGAATATTTCGTGACATATAAAGTTTATTGTTATCATCTATTATAATACACTCTACCTGCTTTAGCTGGTTAATAAGATTAAGCCCTGCATTTATTCCCATAATGGTAACAGGGGTTGCCAGTGCATCACATAGTTCTGCATTGGGAGATATTATGGTTACACTTTTTATACCTGATACAGGAAGACCTGAGCGTGGATTAATAGTGTGAGAATATTTTTTATTGTTGATGATGACGTATTTTTCATAGTTGCCTGAAGTGGCAACTGCCATGTCTGTGATATTCATATATGAGAAGGGCAGGTGAGCGGCATCAGGATGGGCAACACCTACTGTCCATGGTGATCCGTTAGGTTGAAAGCCCCAGGCGGTAAGGTCGCCTGAGGCATTTACAATACCGCTTTTCACACCATTTTTCTTCATCACTTCTTTTGCCATCTCTGCGGCATAACCTTTTCCGATGCCACCAAACCCGATGCGCATTCCCTTTTCTTTTAAAAAAATTGTTTGCTCCGTATAATCAAGAATTATGTTTTTGTAATTGATCAGTCTTACCATTTTTTTTGCTTTCCTGGGATCAGGCAGCGATTTCATATTCTTATCAAAATTCCACAGCCTTTTATCAATAGAGCCATAAGTAATATCAAATGATCCCTGGGTAAAATTTGAAATACGGATGCTACGTTCAATTAAATTAAAAACTTCAGCACTCACTTTTACCGGTTGAATACCTGCATTTTTATTTATAAGATTGGTTTCACTGTCATCTTTATAAGTGGTCAGAATTTTTTCAATACGCTTTATTTCTTCCACGCCTTCATCAATCCTTTTATAGGCCCAGTCTTCCTCTTCGGATACTACAGTAATTTCAAACTGATTACCCATCAGCAGCATTTCTTTTTTAAATATGCTTTGTTGCATCCGTTTAGTCTGTTCTGCCAAGTAGTTCATTTGTTATTTCTTCGACGAAGCTTTCAGCTCCTGCTTCAAAAAAACCATTCCACACCTTCAGCACCTTGCCATTCGCATCTAATAAAAGCGTATAAGGAAAATTTCCTTTAGGATTGTATGTGTCAGCAAGGGCCTCATTTCTTTTTTTCTGATCAGCAGGCAATTGATTTTTTTTGAGACGTGGAAAATCAGCATTTACAAGCACTAAATGCTTATCGGCATATTGACTGAAAACATCACTTTCGAAAATTTCGTCATGCATTTTAATGCAGGGGCCGCACCAGTCGGAGCCTGAAAAAGTGAGAATAATGAATTCGTGTTTTTCTTTGGCCAGTTTCATGGCCTCATCCATGTTGTTTAACCATGATATTTTGGCCGTTAATAAAAAAGGAAATAAAAAAGAAAGGGTTGTTATTTTCATTAGCGGGTTAAACAGGATGCCTCCAATCATTCAAAATGTTTTTAGATTTTTTAACTAGAGGTATAGATATAATCGTTCGCAAAAATAGTTGGGTGAATTCGAAAAAAAATGTCAAAAATATTCCCGTGGCCGGGCTTTTTCATTAACCGGCAATTCTTTAAATGCTGCAGGCCTCAAAATATATTCCCCTTTTGATCTTATTGTGACAAAGGAGAAAGCGACCCTTGCCCAAATAATCAGGATAAGTATTCCCAGCATTCGTTTAATATCAGTTTCTAAAAAATTAATATGGAAGGAAGCAAAAACTTTCTTCGTTCTGTTATATCGGAATACCGGGTTTAAAAAAATACTTGTGCCAGACGCATAATCTATAACAGTTCTTATATAGTGGTCATTCGGTTTTATTACATATGTAGCTGCAGAAGTATTCCTGCTGCGTTGTAATAATTTCCCATTTTGCCCGATAAAAGAAATTTGCCTGGCAGACTCACTCATTTTTATAAACATACTATCACCTCTCAGCTTTAAATAATTTAACACCGGCAACACGGCGGAATGATCTCCAATACGCACTCCGTAGCTTTTCCCGGCTTTAAATGCGTCCAGAACGGTTTGCCGGTCGGTGCTGCCTGCATTAATGCAGGTGCACATTCTTGCCAGACTTTTTTTTGAAAATATATTGTGCTCGTCATCATTTCCTGCAATAAAAACAGGTCTGCCATGCGACAAAGCTGTATCCCAGCAGGCGGATGAATTGGCATAAGGGCTTAATACTTCTATGCAATTATAATTTGAGAGAAATCTGAAATCAGATACACGGTAGCCATGAAAAGATAAAGGATGATTTATGACCACCGCGTTACCTGCACTCTTCAGACAGTTAAGTATGTGCTGTTTATTACTTAATGTTTGAGGAAACAGGTAATCGATCCATTTTACTTCATTGCTTCCAAGTACAAGCTGGTGAGTTTTGCCGGCATTGTATCCATGTTCATACGCGGGAATATAGCCCGGAGTATTTGCATAAGTTCTGTTTATACTTTGATAATCCGATACACAGTGAATGGCATAGTGCATGGAGTCATACATATGATACACATCGTTTGCAGTGCCTTTGCCGTTGGTAATTCCGTGCCATGCGTTTGTATGGGCATGAAAATTACATTTCATCCAGTTATTTGCGTTTACAGAATCGTAGGGGTTATAAAGAAAATTTCCTGAAAAAGGCTGTGGTACACGAAATGAAAAAGACGGGCAAAAAAGATATTGATCAATAGCTATCCAAAGTAGGATTGTAATGAAGATTACAAAAAATAATCTCCACTTGTTTACAGATATAAACATTTAAAAACCGGATTGATTTACAAAGTGTGGGTATAAGGTTTAGCCTGCTTATACAAAAAGATACCGGAGAAATAATTTTAGTTGGGTAAACTATTTTTTAGGGAGGAAAAGTAAAAATGAAGTCAATTGATTTTTATTTTTCTGAGATCACTGTGGGTTTAAAAAATAGAATGAGTTGAAATTGAGATCAATCATTTTCCTAATCGCAGACTAACCCCTAATAATGCACTGGATGCTTTTGGAGCAAAATCGATCTGAAAATAGGGAGACCATTTATTAACCGTAGTGGCAAGAGTAAAATTTAAATATCCATAATTGCCAATATGTTTCACATTTTGATAACTCATTGCAGGAACAATACCCCCGCTGAACTTTATTCCGATAGATCCAGACTTTGTTTTTCCTACAATCTCAGTGTAGCAGCCAAGTGTGGTAAAACTATTACTCCTGTTAATAAAAGTTGCGGCTGAATCAGGCAATTGTTTTCTTACGGAAAGGTAATCTCCAAATTCTTTGTACATGGACGTCTCAAAGCCAATGACCCTCCATTCTCCTTTATTTGAAAAAGGTATTACTACATCCATTCCGCCATTAAAACCTACGGCTCCAAAAAATTTCCCTCCTGTATGCTGGTTAAGTATTTGCGGATTTATGGTAGCACTGTAATTCCCGTTATTATATGGATGCAAATTGTAATTGCCTATTACGAGGCCGATGCCATAATGAGCCTGGAAATTTTTAAAATTGTTGCTTGCTGAAAAATTTGTCTGGAATGAGAAAATATTATCATGCCCTTTGTCATTTGCACTTCCGTCAGTAACGATTGCATTTAAATAGTAAGCAGATTTTAATGAATCAGATTGCAGGGGAATAGTTGTATAAGGATTACTCAATCCATTCATAGGGCTTACATAATAAGCTTTTTGGTATACGCAACTACTGCAGGTGAAAAGCAAAATGGCATAAGCAATTATTTTCATAGACAAATTTTGACAACAGCAAATGTATAATCGCTGCAAGGGTTTTTACTATTCTGTGGTTTAAGAATTTGGCAAATTTTAGTTTTCAAGTCTCAATTGCCCTGCCGAAAGCGGCTGTATTGACAAAGACTTCTTAGGTTTTCGATGTGATATCCGAGTCAAGTGCAAGCTATCCCGTAATCATCTTCTTCCCTGATTAACATCATAATACTCCTTCTTTACACTCTTTAAGTTTAACACCTCAATTTACTGTCTCAGCCAACGGCAAATTTTCTAACGATTAATTGATTCCATATGATCACAACAAAACAAACTGCCGTTGATAAATTCATGAATTATGTCGAACGGCGTAATCCTAACCAGCCTGAATTTCGCCAGGCCGTTTATGAAGTAGCTTTAACTGTTATTCCTTTTATTGAAGAACATTCCGAATATAAAAAAGCTGCCATTTTAGAACGAATGACTGAACCCGAACGTATCATTATCTTTCGCGTACCTTGGATAGATGATGAAGGTAAGTACCGCATTAATCGGGGTTATCGTGTACAAATGAACAGCGCTATAGGCCCTTACAAAGGTGGATTGAGATTTCATCCCGATGTAACACTTGACACCTTAAAGTTCCTGGCATTTGAGCAGGTGTTAAAAAATTCACTCACTACATTACCTATGGGTGGAGCAAAAGGTGGATCCGATTTTGATCCAAAAGGAAAATCGGATAATGAAGTAATGCGCTTTTGTCAAAGCTTCATGTCTGAACTTTTTCATCATATCGGTAAGGATACAGACATACCTGCCGGTGATGTAGGTGTGGGTTCCCGTGAAATCGGTTATTTATTCGGACAGTTCAAGCGTTTGCAAAATCAATTTAATGGAGTACTTACAGGAAAAGGGCATGCGTTTGGCGGCAGCCTGATTCGGCCGGAAGCAACAGGCTATGGTCTTTTATTCTTTACAGAAGAAATGCTGAATACAAGATCAGAAACTATAAAAGGTAAAAAGGTAGTGGTATCCGGCAGTGGTAATGTAGCACAATATGCCATTGAAAAAACGCTGGCTCTGGGGGGTATCCCCGTTACTGCATCAGACAGCGATGGATTTATTTATGATGAAAAAGGCATTGATCATGAAAAGCTGGTCTGGCTGATGGAATTAAAAAACAAACGCAGAGGCCGCGTATCTGAATATGCTGAACATTTAGGTTGCGAATATTATGAAGCCGAAAAACCATGGGGCATACCCTGTGATATTGCATTGCCCTGTGCCATTCAAAATGAAATTGATGAACAGGATGCTGTTGATCTTGTAAACAATGGTTGCATGCTGGTAGCTGAAGGAGCCAATATGCCCTGCACACCGGAGGCTATTTCTGTTTTTCAAAGCAATGGCCTGTTATATGCGCCGGGTAAGGCTTCTAATGCTGGTGGTGTAGCCGTTTCCGGTTTGGAAATGTCGCAAAATTCCATACGCCTGTTCTGGACAAAAGAAGAAGTAGAAAACAAGCTAAGAATGATCATGCAGGATATTCACCAGCAATGCCTTGAATTTGGAAAAATTTCTACTTCAATGATTGATTACGTGAAAGGAGCAAATATTGCAGGTTTTGTACGTGTAGCCAATGCTATGCTAGCAGAAGGGCATGTGTAAGCAAAAAGATAGAATTTGGAAGTCAGAATAGAATAAGACCTTTGAGGTTCATTAGACGAGTTTCCAGGGGCTCGTCTTTCTTTATGATACTATTTTCTTTATTTCATGAAGCGGTCATTATATACTTTGTATGGTTGCGTTAACTTTGCGTCTTTGCGAAAATAAAACGATCAGCACATGAGTCTTGGAACATTTTCATACTCCATGCCAGTTAACGAAACAGTTCGTTCTTATGCTCCCGGAAGTACAGAAAGAGAATTATTGAAAACTGTCCTGGAAAAATTAAAAAGTGAAGAACTCGATATACCCATGTATATCGGTAGTAAGGAAGTTCGGACAAATAAAAAACTTCCGATTTATCCTCCTCATGAAATAAAACATGCCCTGGGTTATTATTCTGCAGGAAATGAAAAGAATATAGAGCAGGCAATAGATGCTGCCTTAGCTGCAAAAGAAAACTGGGTAAGCATGAGCTGGGAAAACCGTGCAAATATTTTTTTAAAAGCTGCCGACCTTATTGCTACAAAATATCGTGAGTATATGAATGGAACTACTATGCTTGGTCAAAGCAAGAATGTTTTCCAGGCAGAAATAGATAGTGCCTGCGAGGTGATTGATTTTCTTCGTTTCAATGTTCATTTTCTTTCGGAGATATACAAACAACAACCGATAAGCAGTGCCGGGGTGCATAACAGAATGGAATATCGTCCGCTGGAAGGATTTGTACTTGCCATTACTCCTTTCAATTTTACAGCCATTGGGGCTAATCTTCCTACCTCGCCTGCTATGTGCGGTAATGTCGTGATCTGGAAATGTGCCCACACTCAGATTTATTCGGCGCAAATGTTTATGAGAATTTTAAAGGAAGCAGGATTGCCCGACGGCGTCATTAACCTGATTTATGTCGATGGCCCTACTCTTGGGAAAGTTTGTTTCAATCATCAGGATTTTGCAGGCGTTCATTTCACAGGTTCAACGGGTGTTTTCAATAATATTTGGGAAACGATTGGAAAAAATATGAGTATGTATAAATCTTACCCGAGAATTGTAGGTGAAACAGGAGGGAAAGATTTTGTGATAGCACATAAGAGTGCCGATGTGAATGCTTTTGTAACGGCATTGCTTCGCGGTGCATTCGAATTCCAGGGGCAAAAGTGTTCAGCTGCATCAAGAGCCTATATTCCATCAAACATGGCGGAAGAAGTAAAGAAAAAATTGATCGGAGGAGTGAAAAGTTTTAAAATGGGCAGCCCGGAAGATTTTACCAATTTTATTAATGCAGTGATAGATGAAAAAAATTTTGATAAGATCAAATCTTACATTGATAGTGCAAAGAATGATAAGAAAGCCGAAATATGGGTAGGAGGGAAGTGTGATAAACGTGAGGGGTATTTTATTCAACCTACTATTATCGAAGCAAAAGATCCAAATTATGTAACCATGTGCGAAGAAATATTTGGTCCTGTGCTGACCGTATATGTTTATAATGCCAATCAATTTGAAAAAACATTGGGAATGGTTAACAATACTTCTCCCTATGCATTAACAGGCTCTGTATTTGCAAAGGATAAATCAGCGATTGAATTAGCTACCGGTAAACTTCGCAATGCGGCGGGTAACTTTTATGTCAATGACAAACCTACAGGAGCAGTTGTAGGGCAGCAGCCATTTGGCGGAGCAAGGGCAAGCGGTACAAATGATAAAGCGGGAAGTATTTTGAATTTATACCGATGGTTAAGTGCAAGAACTATTAAAGAAACTTTCAACCCTCCTACGGATTATCGTTATCCTTTTATGCTGGAACCATAATGCACACCGCATTTTTATCTCAGGTTATTAATGATCAGTGGGAGTTCTACGGCTATTCAACAATTTTTACGAATAGTTGTAGAGTACTTATCCTTTATATTATATTTTCTTTTAAGAAAGGCTTGAAGATGCAAACTTGATGTTCGATGTTTGTGTCGTTAAATTAATCCATTAAAAGAAAAACAAGCCTTATGAAAAAAATTTACTTATTCCTCTTCCTGGTTGTTATTTGCTTTTCTGCTATTGCACAATCCGGATCGAATTTAAAACCTTTTAAAGTCGATGTAAGTCTTGGGTATGCTATACCTGGTGGCACAGGCTCCAAAGGCGGTATTCTATTTGCAGTTGAACCGAAGTATGCTGTTATTCCCAGTGTAGCGATTGGCTTGCGTATGGAAGGTGCAATAGTTGCCCGCTTCAATGGTTATGATGAAAACGGTGACCTGGTGGATGCAAGTGTAAAAGCATCCGGCTCTTATTTAGCTACCGCTGATTATTATTTCACAGACAATTATTCTGTTCGCCCATTTGCAGGTGCCGGTGCCGGTATTTTCACATTAGCAGGTATTGAATCCAATTCAAATTCAGACAAAGTTTCGGTAGGCTCTAAATTCGGCGGAATGATTAGAGCTGGCATTGAATTATCACACTTCCGTTTTGGTGTGGAGTATAATATTGTACCTAAAACTACTTTTACCGGATATGATAATAATGGTGATCCTACAAGCGGCTTATCCTCTAATAACAGTTATATCGGTATCAAAATTGGTGTCTGCCTTGGCGGTGGACCAAGATAATTTATTCGATTGTTCATCTTTGAAAAGCTGTCCTTTGAGACAGCTTTTTTGTTGTTTAAGAGTTACCCTTTGTTTAATCAAGAGTATTTCCCCCAATTCAATAAGAGCAGTTTTACTCAATTTAAACTCGTTTTTTGCAAATTTGATTTGAAGAGGGTAACACCTTTTATATGTTTACGCCGCTCGATTTAACCTAAAAAAATATTGTATGAAAAAACTTCTACTCACGGCGACGTTTATAGTTGCAGTATTGACAGTAACAAATGCACAATCTGAAGGATCTGGTTTTCGCTTTGGGGCCGGCGTTAGTATGGGTCTTCCCATTGGCGATTTTGGTGATGGATATTCTTTTGGTATTGGTGGCGAGGCACAAGGAGAATATTTGTTCACAGAAAAAGTCTCAGCAGTTTTAAACTCTGGGTATACCAGTTTTATCGGTAAAACTGTGAGCGGCTCCAAAGTTCCGGCTGTTGGCTTAATTCCAATTCTTGCCGGTGTTCGTGTTTATCCTTCCGAACAATTTTTTATTGGAGCAAGAGCTGGATTAGGCATTTTTACAGGAAGTGGAAACAGTACATCTGTTTTCCAGTATCGCCCTGAAATTGGGTATAATGCAGGGCCTGTACAAATTGCACTAAGTTTTAACGGCCTGACAAAAGATGGTGCCTCAAATAATTTTATCGGTCTTACCGGTCTTTATGTTTTTGGTGGTAAATAATTAAACAATTGGTTAGGTAAATAAGAGCCGGGCATTGCCCGGCTTTACTTTTATAATTTTTTAAAAACTAGCCTTTATCTGGATTTGATAGGATTGCAATCTTAAGAAAAATGCAGTTGTGTGTAGAATCTCATTTGGAGAATTTAATCGAATGCATTACTTTAATATGTTCATTAATTATTAAACCAAAACTGACTGTCATGAAAAAAATATTGCTTTTTCTTGCTGGAGTTCTCATTATTACTAGCTCATTTGGAACGAGCACTCTATTGACTCCCAAAAAACTTAATGCGAACGAAGTTTACATTCCTGTTGGAAAGACTGGACAAAAAGTTTCTTTGATGGATTTATCACAGATGAAAGTAAAAGAGTTCGAAGCATTATCCGGAAAGAAATTAAAACTCACCGAAAAAATAGAGTTTTCTTTAGGACAAAAACAATTACGCAACAGCATTAATGCTGATGGAACTATCAATGCAAAAAAGATTGCGAAAGTTGCAGCCAAAGCAAAAGAAATGAATGATAAGAGCAGGCATTACTTGACGCTATGGTTAATACTACTTGGTGTTTCCATAGTGCTTGATATTATTGCGGTAGCAGCAGTTTCTCCAATTATCTGGGTATTTGGTGCTCTTGCAGGTTTGGGCGCACTTATATTCTTCATTCTTTGGTTGATAGCCTTAGCTGGTTAAAATAATTTATCATTTATTAAATCTAATTGAAGCCGGATTTTCCGGCTTTTTCTTTTTCTTATGGTATTCGGCGACTGGCATCGTTTTTAAGATTATCTCAGAATAATCAAAAAAACGTAATATGAAAACAGCTCTTTTAATCATTGTATTTTCAGTTGCCACCTTTTTTGCGAAAACCCAATAGACAGACACTCATTTCGGAATTAAAGCGGGATTGAATATTTCCAGACTTGATGTAAAGGATGGTGTTGATTTTAATTCAAAAGCAGGATTAAATATTGATGCTCTTGCTCACATACACTTATCGCCTCATTTTGGTGTACAACCTGAAATATCTTATTCGGAACAGGGAGGAAAAGACGGTAATGACAAATGGAAAATAAATTATGTAAACGTACCGGTACTTCTTCAATATATGACTGGCAATGGTTTTCGTGTGCAAACAGGTCCACAGGTTGGGATTAAGACCGCATCAAAAATAAAAAGTGGTGATGTGGAAGTGGAGAATCATGATGTAAACACGCTTGATTTTTCATGGGCCATCGGTGCAAGTTATATCCTGCCTTCTGGTTTGGGTATTGATGCAAGATATAATATTGGGATAACAAATGTAAATGATGCAAGCACCCCTGAAGTAAGAAACAGGGTTTTCCAGGCTGGTTTATTTTACCAATTTTCGACGACAAAGAAGTAACAGGTACAACAGTTCGACTGAAAGTATTTGAGAATAGTAAAGCTCGTTTCCCCGGGCTTTACTATTTTTATTTAAAATTTCAATCATTTGAAATCAATTCTTACAGAACAGCAGTTGGCAATTACGATAAAACGACTGGCTCACCAGGTGCTGGAGAATCACATCAATCTTGAAAATACCGTTCTTATCGGGCTTCAGCCACGCGGTATTTATCTTTCTGACCAAATAGTGGAAGAAATAAAAAAGCAAGTTGCAGGAGACAAGGTACAATATGGTAAACTAGACATTACTTTTTATCGTGATGATATTCGCAACGAACTGCATGTGGCTAGTCAGACAGATATTCTTTTTTCAATAGAAGGCAAAAATGTAGTTCTTATTGATGATGTTCTTTATACAGGGCGGACAATCCGTGCTGCCCTTGACGCCTTAATGGATTTTGGCAGGCCGGAAAAAATAGAATTATGCGTGTTGATTGATCGTCGTTATAGCAGGGAACTTCCCATTCAACCTGATTATGTTGGTAAATCCATCGATTCTATAGTTTCACAAAAAGTAAAGGTGTTCTGGAAAAAAAGGGATAGTAAAGAAGAAGTGGTCATTTTAGAATAATTTCCCGTTGTCTGTTCCCGGAAAAGCAATTCACAGATTAAAACAATTTATTACCAATAACAAGGAAACCGGTAACCGGTAACAAGAAACCATTTATCTTCGCCCTTTAATGAGCCTGTCTACAAAACATCTGCTGGGCATTAAAGATCTGAACAAGGACGATATTTCTCTTATTCTTCAAACGGCAGAGCAATTCAAAGAAGTTTTACAAAGACCGATAAAAAAAGTTCCTTCGCTTCGCGATGTAACAATTGTGAATTTGTTTTATGAAAATTCAACGAGGACAAGAATATCGTTTGAACTTGCAGAGAAAAGATTAAGCGCTGATACCATAAACTTCACATCTTCCGGTTCATCTGTTTCCAAAGGCGAAACTTTGCTTGATACAGTAAACAATATCTTGTCCATGAAAGTGGATATGGTGGTGATGAGGCACAGTGCAACAGGTGCACCGCATTTTTTAGCAAAGCATATACCTGCTGCTATTATTAATGCAGGTGACGGAATTAATGAACATCCTACACAAGCGTTGCTGGATGCTTTTTCAATTAAAGAAAGAACAGGCAGTCTTGAAGGAAGAAAGATCGCTATCATCGGAGATATTATGCATAGTCGTGTGGCACAGAGTAATATTTATCTTCTCAAAAAAATGGGAGCAGAAGTAACAGTTTGCGGACCACCTACTTTAATCCCAAAATATATTTCAGAAGCTCTCGGAGTGCAGGTAAATTATAGTTTGAAAAAAACATTGGAATGGTGTGATGTAGCGAACGTATTGCGTATTCAACTCGAAAGACAGAACCAGGTTTTATTTTCCTCTTTGAGAGAATACAATCTTGTGTATGGTATTAAACGCCAGATGCTGGACGGGTTAAAGAAAGATGTTCTCATCATGCATCCGGGTCCGATCAACCGGGGTGTCGAAATTGACAGTGACGTGGCCGATAGCAGGCAATCCATTATTTTGCAGCAAGTCGAAAACGGAGTCGCAGTGCGAATGGCAGTATTATATCTTCTCGCGGGCAGAAGCACGGACACTAATTAATAATTATGATTTTATAATTTTCAGTATGCAACGTATTTGTTTATTTCCCGGCACATTTGATCCTGTTACATTGGGGCATGTGGATATCATCAACAGGGCGGTTCCATTATTTGATAAAATCATTGTCGGCATTGGAAAAAATACAATCAAGGCCCCTATGTTTTCTGCAAGGCAACGTCTTAACTGGATAAATGAAATTTATAAAAATGAGCCGCATGTGGAAGGTGCCATTTATGAGGGACTGACCGTTGATTTTTGTAAAAAAGTAAAGGCGAAATTTATCCTTCGGGGTATTCGATATGTAAGCGATTTTGAATATGAAAAAACAATTGCTGATGCCAACCGCACTCTTGATAAAAGCATTGAAACTATTTTTCTAACTGGTGAACCGAAATACACATCAGTTGCTTCAACCATTGTAAGGGATATTCTTCGTAATGGCGGGGATGCGAGTCATTTTTTACCTGGTATAGTTTTTAAATCAATAAAAAAATAATGATCTGGTTCGATAAAGAATTATCCGTTGAAAAAATGAAGCCATTAGGGGTTGGTACTATGAGTGAACATTTGGGGATTCAATGGACAGAAATAGGGAAGGATTTCCTCAAGGCAAAAATGCCGGTTGATCACCGAACTATTCAACCTTACGGATTGCTGCATGGCGGCGCTTCCTGTACATTGGCTGAAACAATCGGAAGTGTGGCTTCTGCAATGGTAATTGATCATTCAAAATTCTATTGCGTCGGCCTTGAAATTAATGCAAATCATGTGCGGGGTGTAAAAGAAGGTTTTGTAACAGGCGTTGCTACACCTCTGCATTTAGGCAGCACGACTCATGTGTGGGATATAAAAATTTATGATGACAGGGAAAAATTGGTTTGTGTAAGCCGGCTGACAGTTGCTATTATTACTAAGAAATAAATCCTTTCTGTTTTGCTGATTCCATGATATCTGAAATAAGCGGAAAAGCTTTTGGAAGATATGAGGTGATGCTACTCTGTTCAATCCATCGTATGTCAAAAATATCTTCTTCGGTTTGTGGAATTAGTTTTTGTTCTCCTGTTACATTCATCATAAACCAGTGGCTTTCCTTAAGAATATATTTTGTGCCTTCATGATAAGTATGATAAGTAACCGTCAAGGGGAAATTCAATTTTATTTTTTGTAAACCTGTCTCTTCCTCTACTTCTCGGAGAGCACAATCTTCTATTTTTTCACCCTTATCTAATTTTCCCTTTGGCAAATCCCATTTGCCACGACGAAAGATCATCAGGATTTTGTTTTCATCATTTTTTACCAAACCCCCGGCAGCCTGAATAAGTGTAAACTTCTTTTGAAAATTATTTTTTAATTCTTCGAGGTCAGGATGAAAAAAAATGCCCGCATGTACCTGCGACTGCTGCATTTCATGTATCATTGCTTTTACGGTATGAGCATTTAGTTCATCAATAAAAATGCTGTCATCATGATGAATAAAAGGTTCGATAGTTTCATCAACCTTGTCGCAAAGAAATAATGGCCTGTCGTTAAAATATATCTTGATATACATAATGGATGACAATAATGCTGAATAAAGTTATGCAGTACAAGTGTGCGACGCAAGGGACGGTGAAAATAATTCTGCAGCCGGTAACATAACTATTATTTTCAACTTAGTTTTGCTCCATGACTAATGAGAAGGCTATCGCTGAAAAACTTTTGCAGGTAAACGCCGTAAAGATAAATTTAAAAGAACCTTTTACGTGGGCCAGCGGCTGGAAAAGCCCGATCTATTGTGATAACAGGAGAATACTTTCTTTTCCTTTTGCCAGGGATTTTATAAAATCAGAATTAAGCAATGTAGTATTTGAAAAATTTCCGGAGGCGGGGTTGGTGGCAGGTGTGGCTACTGCCGGAATTGCATGGGGAGTAATGGTTGCTGACCAGCTGAAACTTCCCTATGTGTATGTTCGCCCAAAACCAAAGGAACATGGATTAGGAAACCAGGTAGAAGGTTATTTTGAAAAAGGGCAAAAGACAGTAGTGATAGAGGATCTTGTTTCCACAGGAAAAAGCAGTTTACAGGTAGTGGATATTTTAAAAGTGGCAGGTGTAGATGTAATCGGCATGGTTTCCATTTTTACTTATGATTTTTCTGTGGCTGCAGAAGCATTTAAAAATGCAGGATTGAAATATGAGCCACTTACAAATTACCCGGTATTAATTCAGCTGGCCGTTGAAAAAGGAATTATATCAAAAGATGAAGAGGAAAATTTGTTAAAATGGCGAAATGATCCTGCCAACTGGAAAGGCATTTTGTAAATTGCATTCCAATAAAAACCCTGTATATGAAAAAACTTCTTTTTTTGACGATCGCTGTCGCAGGTTTTTCTGTTTTCGCATCCGCACAAACGAAAGCTGTGTTAACAGCCAAAATAAAAACTCCAACTGTTCAGTGTGATATGTGTAAGGAGAGAATTGAAACTTATTTAAAAAGATACGATGGAGTAACCTATGTAAATGTGAATGTAAAAAGGAAAGAAACTACAGTCAAATATCTTACTGACCGCACAAATATTGAGAATATAAAAACAGCTATTGCTAATGCAGGTTATGATGCTGATGATGTTCCTGCTAATCCTGACTCGTATAAAGCTTTGCCTAAATGTTGTAAGAGGCCTGAAGATGGCGGAGGCATGGGTAAACAGAAATAATAAAAAAATTGATCCCGCATTTGCGGGATTTTTTTATGTGCTTGTGTGAATGGTTATTAAGCAGTGAAAATTTTTTCCTCCGTATCTTCCATCTATGAAGAGACTTTCGATTGTCTTCAGTTTATTATGGACTACTTGTTACCTCCGTGCACAGGTGTTTGGCGGTAATCCTCCTTCAATAAAATGGGAGCAGATCAATACAGATACAGCAAGAATTATTTTTCCCGGGGGGATGGATTCTACAGCCCAGCGTGTTTCTAGTATTGTTCACTGGCTGGCGAAAAATAACCCGGCACCATTAGGCAGCCAGCTATATAAAATAAATATTGTATTACAGACTCAAACTATCATTTCCAACGGCTATGTTTCACTGGCTCCTTTTCGGAGTGAATATTTTCTGACTCCTTCACTGAATAATTTTGAGCTTGGCAGTATTAGCTGGCCGGAGGAATTGGCTGTTCATGAATTCAGGCATGTAGAACAGTTCAATAATTTTCGAAATGGTATTAGCAATGCTGCCTACTATTTATTTGGTGAAGAAGGGTTGGCATTATTAACTGATGCTGCTATTCCCAACTGGTTTTATGAAGGAGACGCTGTGTATAATGAAACGATAACTACTAACCAGGGCAGGGGCAGAATTCCTTTTTTTTTAAATAAATACAAAAGCTTGTGGCTTTACAATAAACATTATAGCTGGATGAAACTGCGCAATGGCTCTTTGAAAGATTATGTGCCTGATCATTACCCGCTTGGGTATTTGATGGTGAATTATGGAAGAGAAAAATATGGATTGGATTTCTGGAGTAAAGTTACTCATGATGCCAGCGCATTTAAGGGATTGTTTTATCCTTTTCAGAAAGCAATAAAAAAATATTCCGGGGTTGATTATAAAACTTTTCGTGAAAACGCATTCAATTATTATAAAAAGCTGAGTGGAGTTACAGGTGATAACGTCCTGCCTGCCGGTGAGGCAGGGATTGCGATCCCGGCAAGTCGGGACAAGCTACAACGGATCAACCAGGGCGGCGAAGCTGGTATTAAAAATATTACCGCTCTCAACAAGCACTTTATTACCAATTATTATTTTCCTTATCAAATAGGTAATGACTCGCTGCTGTATTTAAAACGCAGTTATCGAAAGAGAAGTGCATTTTTTGTGAGAGATGCAAGCGGGGAGCATCGCCTGCGAACAAGAGATATTTCGATTGATGAGCAATTTAGTTATCGTAACGGCAAGATTGTGTATGCAGCATATGTACCTGATGCCCGCTGGGGCTGGAAGGATTTTAGTGTAATAAAAGTTTTGGATGTGAAAAGCGGTGAACAGCAAACTCTTTCACAACGAACAAAATATTTTACGCCCGATATTTCACCAAACGGGAATGAGATAGCTGTTATACAAGTATTGCCGGGCGGAAGATCTGAATTACATATACTGGAAGCAACCGATGGAAAGATAATTCGGCGATTTCGTTCTGCAATGATCAACCTGTTTACGGATCCAAAATTTATTGATAATGATTCATTGGTGACAGCGGTGAGATTAAGCAATGGCCAGATGTCACTTGCTCTTGTCGATATAACCGCCGGAAGAATACAACGACTGACAGTGCCCTCGTATGGAGTGATGGGTTATTTAAGTATAAATAATGGTATTGTTTATTTCACTGCATCTTTTTCAGGTAATGATGAATTATATGCTTTACAGTTGAAAGACAAAAAGATTTTCAGGCTAACTAAAACTTCTTTGGGAAATTATTTTGTAAATGCATCCGGTGATAAACTTGTATGGAGCAGCTTTACAGCGAATGGATATCAGTTGAACGAAATGAATATAAAAGATGCAAAATGGGTCGAAGTGAGCGATATGGAGATTAAAGACCCAATTATTGAATTTCCTGTGGCTTTTTCAAACGAACTGCATGACATTCTACAGAATGAAATCCCGGGTAGAAAATTTCCTGAAACAAAATATAAACAAGGCGGTCATCTTTTTCATTTTCATAGCTGGCGACCTTATTTCGCGGATCCTGATTTTACGTATTCACTTTACAGTGATAATATTCTAAATACATTTTCAACTGAATTGTTTTATCACTATAACCGCGATGACAAAACAAACGGAGCCGGAGTGAATCTTTTATACGGAGCAGGGTATCCATATATCAATGGTGGAGTAGAGTATACTTTTAATCAGCCGGTGACAATTAATGGTAATCAGTCGCAGATCAATAGGCTGGAAAGCAGGATTGGTTTAAGTCTTCCTCTTAATTTTACCAGCGGACGTACATATAAGTTTTTGAACATAGGGACAAACTATGTTTTTGAGCAACAGTATTTCAAAGGTGCCTATAAAGACTCAATCGGCAACCCTGATTTTAGTTATTTGCATCATTATTTTTTATGGAGCCAGTATATTCAACAGGCAGTGCAGCATATTTATCCAAGGCTTGGTTATAGTATATCGTTAAATGACCGTCATGCCATTACTTTATATGATAGTTATCAGCTTATCGGCAGTGCCTCTATTTATTTACCTGGATTTTTTTCAACGCATAATATAGTTCTCAGTGGTTCTTTTCAGCAGCGTGATACAGCAAATATTTTGTTCAGCAATAGTTTTGCAAATGCCCGTGGTTATAATGATTATTATCTCAGTCGCATGTGGAGGCTGAGTGCCAATTATCATTTTCCTATTGTATATCCTGACTGGGGCTTTGCCAATCTTTTATATTTTCAGAGAATTCGCGGCAATGCTTTTTTTGATTTTGAAAGAGTGTATTCAAATAATAAAACTTTGACAAGAGACTTGCGAAGTGTGGGAGCAGAAATTTATTTTGATACAAAATGGTGGAATGTGTATCCACTTACATTTGGAATAAGGCTAAGCCATCTGCTCAATAATGAATTAAGCGGACCGACTCAGAAAAATGTTTTCGAAATATTGGTGCCTATTGTAATTCCTCAATGATTAGTTGAGGCTTTCCAAACTTTCCTTAATTGCTTTGATCTTTGCTTCAGCGTCTGCTTTTTTCTTTCTTTCAGTTTCTACGATTTCCGGTTTTGCATTTTGAATAAAGCGTTCATTGCTGAGTTTTTTTTCGACTGAGGCAAGAAAACCCTCGTAATAAGTAAGATCTTTTATTAGTTGTTCTTTTTGAGCTGATTGATCAATCTCTTTATTTAAATGAATAAAAAATTTACTATCATTGGAAACAATTAAGATTTCGTTTTGATGGAGTTTCTTAAATTCGCCAGTCTCAAATGCTTTTCTTTCATAAAAATCCGTATTAATGCTGTTAGTTTGTTTCTCTAAAAGTTTTTTTATGTTAGGTTGAAAATTATAGAAATTTTGTGTTGAGCTATTCCCAAAAAAATGAATTTTCTCAGAATTCTTTATTCCATTTTTAAATCTAATTTCTCTAAGAGCTGTTATATCATTTTTTAACCTCAAGCCAAATTGTAATACTAGTGAATCATGTGGCTTGCGTGGACTAAATTGTTTTATACATATGTCGTCCCCTTTTTTTCTATCCTTCAATTGATGATGAATTTCTTCTGTTGCAAATGGCATAAATGGATGCAGCAATTGCATCAGCTCTTCAAAGAATTCAACTGTTTTTGTGTAGATAGTTGAATCAACCGGTTCGTCAAATCCAGGTTTTATCCATTCGAGGTACCAGCTGCAGAAATCATCCCAGATCAAAGAATAAACTGTCTTTAAAATTTCACTTAACCTGAAGTCTTTGTATAATTCTTCGATCTCTGATCTTACCTGGTTTAACCTGTTTTCAAACCACTCAATAGCGAAATTTGTATTTTGCTCTTTGTCGGTTGTAGCTTGTTTTCCTTCCCACATTTTCACCAGCTTCAGTGCATTCCAGATCTTATTGATAAAAAAGCTTCCCTGTTTTAACGTACTTTCTTCTTTTACATCAAATAAAAGATCATTACCTGCAGGAGAGGAGATCATAATTCCAAAGCGGACTGCATCGGCTCCATATTTATCAATCAATCCAAGAAGATCAGGCGAATTGCCAAGCTGTTTACTCATTTTCCTTCCCATCTCATCACGAACAATGCCTGTAAAATAAACTTCGCTGAACGGTTTCTCTTTCATGTATTCAAATCCTGCCATGATCATTCTCGCTACCCAGAAGAAAATTATTTCGGGCGCAGTCACCAATGTGTTAGTGGGATAGTAGTATTTGATATCGTTATTGCCAGGGTAACTGTAGCCTTTAAAAACTTCAATAGGCCATAGCCAGGAAGAAAACCAGGTGTCGAGGACATCTTCATCCTGCTTTAAACTTTTTGAACCACAATGCGGACATTTTTCTGGTTTTGTTTTTTGTACAATGGGTTCTTTACATTCCAGCTTGCAAAACTCATTTCCCACGCAATACCATGCGGGAATCCTGTGTCCCCACCAGAGCTGGCGGCTAATGCACCAATCCCTGATATTTTCCATCCAGTTGCGATAAAGATTTTTAAAGCGGGCGGGATAGAATTTTATTTCATTTTTCATCACCGCATCCAGAGCCGGTTTATAAAGTTTCTTCATATCAACCCACCACTGTAACGAAAGACGATCTTCCACTACTACATCCGTTCTTTCACTAAACCCGATTTGATTGGTATAATCCTCAACTTTTACAAGATGTCCTTTGGCTTCTAATTCTTTTACAATTTTTTTCCTGGCTTCAAACCTATCTTCACCAATATATAATTGAGCAGCCTCATTCAAAGTGCCGTCATCGTTCAGGATATCAATTACCTCCAGTCCATGTTTTTCTCCGATTTGATAATCATTTTTATCATGGGCCGGAGTAATTTTTAAAGCACCAGTTCCAAAATCCATTTCTACATATTCATCAGCTATAATAGGAATACGGCGATTGATAAGGGGAACAAAGGCAAATTTTCCCTGTAAGTTTTTGTATCGTTCATCTTTCGGATTTACGGCAATAGCTGTATCGCCCAAAATTGTTTCAGGGCGAACCGTAGCAATGGTGATGCCCCCATCCCCTAAAGGGGTGAAGGGGGTAGGATATCCATTTTCATCCGCCAATTGATAGCGGACAAAATAAAGTTTACTCTGCACTTCTTTCCTGATCACTTCTTCATCACTCAATGCAGTTTTTGCCTTGGGATCCCAATTGATCATTCGTTTACCCCGGTAGATATAGCCTTTTTTGAACAGATCCACAAATACACCGATCACTGAATCGTAATAATGGGGATCCATGGTAAAGGTTGTTCGATCCCAATCCAGGCTACAGCCCAGCTTTTTTAATTGTTGAAGAATGATACCTCCATATTGTTCCTTCCATTCCCAAGCGTATTTCAGGAATTCTTCCCGGCTCAAGGCTGATTTATTAATTCCTCTTTCACGAAGCATTTGCACCACTTTCGCTTCCGTTGCGATTGAGGCATGATCGGTGCCAGGTACCCAACATGCGTTTTTCCCCTGCATTCTTGCATGGCGGATCAAAATATCCTGGATGGTATTATTCAGGCAATGTCCCATGTGCAGTATGCCTGTAACGTTTGGGGGAGGAATAACAATGGTATATGGCTCCCTGTCATCAGGTTTGCTGTTGAAATATTTTTTTTCAAGCCAATGCTTGTACCATTTCTGTTCAGCAGAGCTATGTTCAAAGTTTTTTGTCAATTCCATGTATAGAAATAAAATATTTTTTTATCAACTATCGATTCTTTAATCATCTTTTCGGCAATTCATTAGCATTTTGAATGACTTATGATTAAGTGCCGCAAATTTATCATATTATATTCATGGAATTTTATGTGTATTGATCTTTACATAATTACCAAGTGAAGATATTCAAACGGTAATTGGACTGGGAGATAAAAGCGATATGGTCTGGCAGAATCCTGTATCAATTTTCGAAAAGACGGTTATCGTCCTTATCTATCATTTTTCGTTTAATTACCTCACAAATAAATTTTCCTCCGTTGTGAACAGTAATTATAGCTTTTATCATTTCTTCTTTTGTAGAGTCTTTTGTAACAAAGCCCTTGGCTCCCAATTGAAGCATATTACGGGCATAAGATGGCTGGTTGTTAACTGATATTCCAATTATCCTGACTGAGGGAGTTTGCTTCAATATTTTTTTTGTGGCTTCAAAACCATTTATCGGATGCATATTGATATCCATAAGCACAATGTCTGATTCAATTTTGCCAACTATTGTAATAGCTTCAGCTCCGTTGGCACATTCTGCTATGACCACAAATCGCTCATCCTGTTCCAGCACAAGCTTCCAGGTTTCTCTTACAATTTTATGGTCATCGACAATGATTATCCTGATCTTGTCTTGTTCCATGGTGGCAATTGAGTTTTAATATTTAATCAACGCAATTGACCACCATTGCAAGGAGTTTTTCTTATCTCAAAAATTCTGCCGTGACACTTTCTTTTCCCAAAATACTCTATGGAGTTACTGGTTTTAAAGTGACGCTTAATTCAGAGATATAGAAATTGACGGGAGGTTTTTAAAGGATAATGTACTTAGTAAAAATACTGATTTACGAAAGTAATATTACTAAGTGAATTATCCAAGATCTAATTGACTATTGTTGATAAAATTTACCAGCGCCGCTGCATTTTTCAGATTCAGCTTTTTAAGAATATTGTAGCGATGGACCTCGACGGTCTTGACGGAGATATTTAATGCCTCGGCAATTTCTTTAGAAGAATTTCCTTTTTTTATAAATGAAATGATTTCAATTTCTCTTTGAGACAAGGCATTTACTCCGGATTGTTGATCCTCTCCTGAAATCACCTGCTCTGAAAGAATGTTTTTTATTTCTTCGCAGACATATTTTTTGCCATTGTACACTTCCAGGATAGCTTTAAACATTTCTTCTCTAGAAGAGTTTTTTGTAACATAGCCCATGGCTCCTTTTTGCATCATCTTGCGGGCATAGGTAGGTTGTGTATGAAGAGAAACTCCAAGAATTTTTGAACCCGGGGAGAATTTCCTGATAAGTTGCGTGGCTTCAATACCATTAATTCCAGGCAAATTAATATCCATTATCACAATTGCCGGCCTTAGATTTTTTGCCATTTCTACAGCCTCTTCACCGCTGCCGCATTCTGCTACCACATAAAAGCGGGGATCAGAATTCAAAATAAAACTCCATGTTTCTCTGACTAATGTATGATCGTCAGCAATCAGAATGGTTATCTTTTCCATAAGAGTAAATTATCAATCAAAAATGATTAACTGAATGAAGAGGTAATTCAACTACTAATGTGCAGCCTTTTCCAGGTTGGGTCTCAACGGTTAGAATACCGTTTAACAAATATACCCGATTCCTGATATTATTCAAACCTGAGCCTTTTTTAGGAATCATAGAGTCGAATCCTTTCCCATTATCTTTTATACTTAGCTGTATTATTTTTTCTTTTTCCCAAAGTTCAATAATTGTGCTGGTAGCTTCTGCATGTTTAATGACATTATTTAAAGCTTCCTGTACTATCCGGAATAATGTTAGTTTTTGATTTTCGTCAAAATTATTTTCATCAATTTCTTTATGCTTAAAAAAAACATTGATCCTTTTTGTTACATTGATATTGTCAACAAGATCTTCAATAGAATCTATTAATCCGAGATCCCCCAGACTTGGTATCATTAAGGTTTGAGATAAGGAGCGTATTTCTGCAATGGCGTTTATGATATTGTTAGAACTTTTTTTAATTAATTCATCTCTTAATTCAGGGTTTGTCATCGCGAGATCAAGATAAAGTTTTGTAGTCGTAAGAACCTGGTTTACATTATCATGAAGTTCTTTACTTATTTCTGTTCTTTCCTTTTCCTGTGTATTGATAGTAGCCTGGCTAATCGCTTTCTGCTGATCTAATATTTCCTGCTCTAATTGTTTTCTTTCTGTGATATTTTGTGCTGCACCTATCATCCGGTACGCTTTGCCTTCTGAATTTCTTAAAATATAGCCACGGTCATAGATATTTGCATATTCTCCATTTTCTCTTTGGAAACGGTATTCAATATCAAAAACGTTTTGTTCTCTTGCCTCTACAATATTTGTGATGATATTTTGGACTTTGAGTAAATCGTCCGGGTGTATCCGTTCTAGCCAGTGATTAATATGTTTTATCAGTTCATTATTTTTAATACCGTATACTTCTAATAATCCTTTAGGGTCACGGTAAAGCTCATTCGTTTCAAGATTCCAGTCCCAAACCATATCATGTGTGGCATTAGCAATGATATTGTATCTTTCATTTGTTAGTTTTATTTGCTCCAGGTAGCTATTATTTTCCATAAGCAATCTTATAAGATTGCAAATGCGTAATACAGTATGCCATTCTTTTGGAGAAGGAGACTTGGGAGTATAATAATAAATGGCAAAGCTTCCCATTACTATGCCATTGCTATGAATGATGGGAACAGCCCAGCATGCCTTTAATCCAAACTGTTGAGCAATTGATTTGTAAGACTCCCATAAAGGATCCAGGTCAATATCAGATACAACGACCGCTTCTTTACGGTACATTGCTGTGCCACATGAGCCTGCATTTGGAACAATTGTTAAACCATCAATCAATTGTAAATATTCTTTCGGTAAACGGGGCGAGGCCAGATTTTTAACTGTATTGTTCTTCATTAGTAGCAAAACAGAACTGTACATTTCAGGATGAATCGTTTCCATTCCTTCAAGAAGATTATTTACAATTTCGGAGAATGAAATGCCCGGAGTTGAATTAGTTCCTAAAATTCTAAGCTCGAGAGACTGGAGATCCTGCTGGTATTTTTTTTCGCTATGATCGTGCATAGCACCAATTATTCTTATGGCTTTACCGGCATCATCCCTTATAATATATCCCTTATTTTCTACATATGCATAGCTGCCGTCTCCTTTTTTGAAAAGAAATTCGCATTCCCAGTTTTTTTGGATGGGATGATTAATCGCCATTTCCAGGCTTTCAGATACCATTTCCTTATCATCAGGATGTAAATTATCAAAGAGAAAGCTGGAAGGTAATATTGAATCAGGGGACAAATTATGACCAAGAATTTTATAAAAATTTTCTGACCATTCAACTTTTTCATTTTTTATATCCCAGTCCCAGATAATATCTGAAGCAACCTGGGTGGCAAAATGAAACCGTTCATTCGCGAGCCGATATTGCTCGTTTGTTCTTATCAAATCTTCTTCAGTTTTGATTCTTGCAGTTACATCATTTATTAATACAAGGCGGGTTTCTTTATTATTATAAATGAAGTTATTTCCTTTTACTTCCACATATACCAACTCACCATTTTTTTTCACGTGTCTCCAGGCTCGTTTTAATGCTGGTCTTCTTTCCTGGATTCTTTTTAAATTTTCTTCTATTAAAGGAATATCTTCTTCCGGCCGGATGTCTGTTAATTTCATCGAAAGAAATTCTTCTTCTGAATAGCCATAAAATTCTATAGCAGATTTGTTTACTTTCAGAAACTGCAATGTATCAAGGTCAAATATCCAGGCAGGAATAGGATTGTGTTCAAAAAGAAACTTAAAGCTCTGTTCAGAGCTCCCATCTTTTTTCTCAGATATTTCTTTCTTACCTAAGGACAAATTTGATAAAGAGAATTGATGGCCCGTTTCTAAAATTTTATTTTTGTTTTTGCACACTTGTTAGATATTTTCCCGGGAAAAGATTTAGGTGGTTTCTATTTGACAGGAGTACGGTTTCACAAGATAATCATCATTTTCAAGCAGTAACTTCTTATTGTATATAACATAATTGAATTAAGAGTTTTCCCTTGATTTTTTTACTTATCCTTTCTTAATTTGCAGGCTTACATTTAATTAAAAAATTTCTGATGCAAAGACAGTTAACAGGCTGGCAGAGCCCGGCTTTGAATAAGGAAATGCCAGTTGCTATTTATGGTCATTACGGTTTCGCATTGTTATTTGTTCCTACAGCTTCTGCGGACTACCTGGAATATGAAAGGTTTCAGTTAATAGATGCAATACAATCCCATATAGATAGCGGCAAAGTGAAAGTCTTTTCCATAAATAGTATTAATATGGAAAGTTGGCTGAATAACCACATGGATCCAAGACATAAAGCCATTCGGCACCAGCAGTTCAATCAATATGTTTTTGATGAAGTAGTTCCTTTCATTCGCAATAATACAAGCCAGGAAACACCCATTATTACTTGCGGGGCATCTTTTGGTGCCTTGCATAGTATGAATTTATTTTTAAGACGACCGGATATTATTAACGGTGTTATTTCGATGAGCGGAGTTTATGATCTTACTGAATATACAAAGGGATATTTTGATGATGATGTATATTTCAACAGTCCTATACACTATATGCCTAATCTTGCCGATCATAATATTCTTGAACAGATCAGGAAAAGTCACCACATTCATATTTTAACCGGGAGTGGCTCTTACGAAGATCCTTCAAGCAGTGGCCGTTTTGCAAAAATTCTATACGATAAAAATATTTGGTATGAATTAGATATTTGGGGACCCGAATGGCCGCATGAATGGAATACATGGAGGGCCATGCTACCTCAATATTTGGCTACAAGGTTTTGATCACAGGATTTTTTGTGCCTGGCTTCAGTATTATTATCAACTTTCGTTGCGTCGCACACCTGTACATTCAATAATGCTGTTCATCATTAATTGTTTATTCTTTATTATTAATCAGTTCGCTAAGTTTTTGCATAAATTCTTTTCTGCTTATCATTCTTGCGCCTAAGCTTTCAAGATGTTCTGTATAAACCTGGCAATCTATTAATTGAATGCCTTGTTGTTTTAAATTTTCAACCAGCTTTATAAACGCATACTTTGATGCATTGCTGGTTTTACTAAACATACTTTCACCAAAAAATACTTTATCAAGCCTGATTCCATAGACTCCGCCCGCCAGTTCATTATTTTGCCATACTTCCGCACTTATAGCGTATCCAAGTTTATGCATGTGTATGTATGCAGCTTCCACTTCATCGGTAATCCAGGTTCCATTCTGCCCCGACCTTTTGATTTCCTTGCATGCATGAATTACTTCTTCAAAAGCTTTATTAATGGTAAAATCGAAAGTATTTTTTTTCAACAATACTTTCATGCTTTTACTAACTTTTACTTCTCCCGGGAAAAGAACAAAGCGTGGATCAGGGCACCACCACAAAATATATTGGCCTTCATACCATGGAAAGATCCCACTGCGATATGCAAGAAGTAATCTCCCCGGCGAAAGATCACCACCAACAGCAAGTAAGCCATCGGGCTCAGCAAATTCTGCCGGTGGGAAATACAAATCTTTTTCTAATGCAAAAAAGGCCAATTATTTACATTTAGCTCAAAAATAAAAGCCCCGGAATTTATCCAGGGCCATTAAAATTATTCAAAATTATCAGGCTGTTATTTCCACAGTGGCACCTATCCCCCGGTCAGTTATTTTATCACACATTCCCTTTAGTTTTTCATATTCGCCTTTTTTTACATCACATTTTCCTTTAAAATGTATCATGTAAGCACATTGCTCTGCTTGCTCTTCAGTATGGCCGCAAACTTCAACGAGTGTTTCAATTACCCAGTCAAAAGTATTTACATCATCATTCCATACAATCAGGCTGCACGGTTCATCCAGTGAAGTGAGAACATCTGTTACTTCCGATGTGATATTTTTAGTATCGTTTGAAAATTGACTCATCTCTGTAAAATTAAAAATTTATATTTCTACCTCCAATAGTTTGGATGAAAGAAATTCAAAAGCCTTGCCATTTGATATGTCATTGATTAGAAAAAATTTGGAGAGCGAAATGCAGCCCTTATCTTTGCACTCCTTAAAAAAGGGAGTTTAGCTCAGCTGGTTCAGAGCATCTGCCTTACAAGCAGAGGGTCGGCGGTTCGATCCCGTCAACTCCCACAAAGTCCCCCGTTTTCGGGGTTTTCTTTTTAGTATGTCTTACTGTGAATATATTGCGGGATCCGGGAAAAATTCCATTCATAAATTGTATCATGATAAAGAATATGGTTTCCCCCTGCATGATGACAACGCATTATTTGCAAGATTGATTTTAGAAATTAACCAGGCAGGACTGAGCTGGGAAACAATATTGAAGAAGAAAGACAATTTTTTCAAAGCTTTTGATGATTTTAATATTAATAAGGTTTCCAGCTATTCAAAAAAGAAGATAGAAGAACTATTGCAGGATGCAGGCATTATCCGGAACAGGTTAAAGATTGAGGCTGCTATTCATAATGCGAAAAAAATTAAAGATATTCAAAAGGAATTTGGGTCATTCAAAAATTGGCTCAATGAGCATCATCCTAAAACAAAAGAAGAATGGGTAAAGCTATTTAAACAAAACTTTAGGTTTACGGGCGGAGAAATTGTAAACGAATTTTTAATGAGTACAGGATATTTACCCGGGGCACATATTGAATCATGTCCCATTTATAAGAAGGTGATAAAGATGAAACCGATGTGGTTAATAAAGTAAAACCTCAATTTAATTCGGTAATACTGCAGGAAGCCGATAATGTTGTCCGTCTAATACAAACAATTCATCGATCTCACATTTCCAGAATTTATAAATAGGAGATTTTGCTAAAATTTTCTTTACCTCTTTTTTATTATCAGCATTCAGAGTGATCCATGCCCTTTGAGTCTCCATACTAACGGCATAATGATCAATGACACCCTTATTAATCAGATAATTAATATAAGTACGATGAGGTGGAATAAGGTCCTTGAATTCTTCGCCTATTTCAAATTGTATGGTTACATGATATTTGGCCATTATTATAAATGACAAAGTAAAACTAAAATAGTTGCTTGCTGTGAGAAATTAATTTCGCGGGGTTCGTTAATTTTATCGGTAAGGAACGTTAGCTCAGTTGGTTTAGAGCGCTGCTTTGACAGAGCAGAGGTCACTGGTTCGAGCCCAGTACGTTCCACTTTAATGAATGCAGGAAAACGCAGGGGCAGCAAATACGTAATGGATAAGCCCTTAAATTTCAGCTGAGGGAACCTTCCCCACATTATTGCATTTTTTCGATGTCACTCGCAGATATTTCTATTCAGCTTCACCTTATTTTTTTTGCGACATCAACATTTTCCTTATCTGTCCTCTATTTACATAAGTAAGATGGGAAAAAAATGGCAACCGTTAGAAAAAAAAGATTATTTATACCCTCGCATTTTTTTAACCTCCTTTCACAAATCAATGGACACAATCCAAAACAATCAATTAGTTAATGAAACTGGACCAACTCCCCGGGCTATTTTAATGCAAATGTTGGCTGTTATGAACAAAGAAGGCAAAGTTTTGATCGTTGAAATGGCTGTTCCGGAAATAAATATACCGAGCCCCGCTAAAATGCTGGACCTACAAATGCTGGTTATGGAAGGTGGAAAGGAGCGAACGAAAGATGAGTTCCAAAATTTATTAAACTCAGCTGGCTTTCATTTGACAAATATTCATGCGACCAAATCTCTATTTAGTATTATTGAAGGCAAACTCGCTTGAAGACAAAAAAGAACACGGTCGGGACATATATTAATGTCCGAAGGGAAAAACGTGGCAGCCGTTAGAAAAAAGTCAGTATTTAGACCCCCGCAATCTCTCTATCTTGCTCTCACAAATCAATGATCATTAACCTTAAATTTTATCAGATGAAAAAAAATGTAATCATTTTATTGCTGACATTAATAACACTCAACCTGTATGCAAAAAGTCCAAATGGAGAAAAAGTCGATCCGCTTATTGAAAGGAAATTCAAAAAAGAATTTGGCTCTTCAGTAAATGTTTCATGGAAAGTAGTCAATGATGTATCAATAGCTGCGTTCACAGATCAGGGTGAGGAAAAGGAAGTGTTTTATGATAGTGATAGAGAGATTATAGGTCTTGGGAAAAATCTAAGAAGAAATTTCTTACCAGAGACAGTAACCAGAGCAATCATGACAAAATTCGATTCAGGAATTATTCAAACTGTCTATGAATTTAAAACAAAGGATTCTCCTACCAGTTATTATGTCCGTGTAATAACTCCCCGTTATTCCACTATTGTTTCAGCAAATGAGTTTGGGGACATAGTAGTTATTCAAAAAGAAAGATTAAAACGACCCCGAATTTAATACCCACCATCTTTTACGAAGAAAAATACAAGCCATCCGCTTAACCCCGATGATTTTGTAATGTGAGAAAATAGAATTTTCAAAACTGTTTACGCAGTGTGCTTAGGATTCATTTTCATTCTACACAAGGGTGGTTGGCTATGTATAAAATAAAGTTTTAAATCAACACAATTATGAAAATCAAGCTACTCATTTTAATTTTATCCTGTTCGGCAATGCATTCTTTTGCCCAGGTATATATTAAAGGTAGAATAAAAGACAAGCAACAAGATCTGGAATCAGCTACGGTAATTCTTCTTAGCTCAGACTCAGCGTTAATAAAGTCCGTCCAGACCAATAATAAAGGTGAATTTATTTTCAAGAATGTTGCACCAGGGCATTATATGGTTTCTTCCTCTTTGATTGGATATGCCAAATTTTTTTCACAGCCTGTCTCTGTAAAAGAAAAAAATATTGTTCTCCCTGATTTTGTTCTTGAACAAGTAACTACAGAGCTGAGCGGAATAGTAGTAAAAGCCAAAAAACCTTTATTTGAACAAAAGATAGACAGGCTTGTAGTAAATGTGCAGGGTAATATCACTTCAACCGGCAATACTATTCTTGATATACTTCAAAAAACTCCGGGAATAGTTGTAAACAAGCAAAATAATACTATTGCCATGAATGGAAAAACCGGTGTCAGGATAATGGTCAATGGAAAATTAACGGAATTGCCAATGGATGCTGTCATTCAAATGCTGGATGGGATGAATTCATCCAATGTTGAAAAAATTGAACTGATTACATCTCCTCCATCAAAATATGACGCGGAGGGAAGTGCAGGAATTATTCATATTATCATGAAGGGGAATGCAAACTTTGGAACCAATGGTTCTTTTGGTCTTATGCTTGGCTACAAATGGGCAGAAACATTGGGTGGAAATTTTAACGTCAATCACCGGAATAAAAAAGTTGCATGCTTTTTTGATTACTCTATCCTAAGAAATCACAATCTTCATATTATGAAAATGAACAGGCTATCACTTTACTCCGGGTTTGCACAAACTGTAGATGACTATAGTCACCGGGAAAATATAACGACACAACAAAATTTAAACGCAGGCTTAGAATGGAAACTTACGAATAATACGTTGTTAAATCTGTCTTTTACAGGTTATAGAAGTAACTGGGATCTGAATGCTTTGACTGATGACAATAATCATATTTCCCTTGATTCTACGATTATTGCAAAAATGAATATTCACGAATCAAATATTTGGCAAAGCGCAACGGGTGGAATAGAATTTCGAACCAAAATAAATTCAAAAACTGATCTGAGTTTTGACCTGGATTACCTGTATTATCATAACAGCAATCCGTCTGACTATGACAATACACTGCTTTTTGAACAAAGAAATGTATCAGAAGCTTTGAAAATTGATCTGAAAAAGACAACGCCAATCAGGTTTTTTATAGCATCGGCAGATTACCAATACTTTTCTACTTCTTCATTCTCATTGGAAGGAGGTCTTAAAGGAGTAACATCAAATCTTAGTAACAATGTATTGGTTCAGCGGTTAGAAAATAATATATGGACAATAGATCCGGTTTTTACATCATACTCAATTCTCAACGAACAATCAGCTGCCGCTTATATTTCCGCAAAATGGCAGCCTTTAAAGCATTGGCAAGTTAATGGAGGACTTCGGTATGAGTACGCCCACACTTCTGTAGGAACACCGATGCAGAAAGATATTGTGGACAGAAAGAACAAATATCTGTTTCCCACAATCTCTATAAAGAAAAGTTTTAGCAAGAGTAAAGATTTGCAGTTCTCCTATTCAAAAAGAATAACAAGACCCACTTATAATGATATAGCGCCTTTCGTATTTTTCTGGGGGCCTAATACATTTTCAGCCGGGAACACCGCATTATTGCCAGCTATTTCTGATGCAGTTAAAGCAGCATATCAAGTGAACCGATGGATCATCTCATTTCAGATAAATCACTCGAAAAATGAAATTAATTCTATCCCGGAGATAGACAGCCAGTCGAACCTGATAGATCGTTCGCAGAATCTTAAATATTTAAATTCATTGGCATTGACCAATTCCTGGTCATTTAATGCAGCACCATGGTGGGAAGTACAAACTAATCTTACTGAACAATACCAGGTTGCACAAACCCTGACCCTTCAGAATAATTTATCATTGCACATGTATGCAATGAATTTGAATGTGACAAACTTACTGAAATTGCCAAAAGATTTTACGATCGAAGTTTCAGGAATGTATCAATCCAAATCTCTGGCAGGCATATCAGAGTATTTACCAGCTGGTTCTCTCAATGCAGGTATTCAAAAAAAATTGGGAAAAGGAATTTGGCGATTTGCAATGGATGATATTCTTTATACCAACAAGTGGAGAATCAAAGCGAATGTGCCGCAGGATAATCTGAATGCATATTTTAAGTATGATTTTCATAATCAGTTTATCCGGCTTAGTTACACACGGAATTTTGGTAATAATAAACTACAATCGGTAAAATTGAAATCCGCATCGGAAGAGGAAAGAGCAAGGATAACAAACTGAGTAAAAAGAATTGTTTGGGGAAAGGAAGTTACTATAAAAACGATTTCTGGAGTAAAGGCTTACCGGCCTGAATATAGAAAGGTTGCACCAAAACTCATCCAGTGGAATATCCGTAATTAAAAAATATTTCACATTTCGATATTCCCAACGGCATACTTTAGATGATGAAATGAGGGCTTGGGTTTCCCAGAGGTGTCCTGTTGAAGCATCATATTTTCAGAGGTCGATTATATTGACGGTGTAAGTAACTTTAATCATAAATTAAATGATAGCTGCGCCAATGAACCTGCAAAAACTGTTTTATTCTACAGTGATTTTCTTGTTTGTGACGCAAGCATGCAACCGCCTGTATGCCCAGGATATCAACGAAAATAATTTCACTCTTTACACGAAACAGCATGGATTATCGCATAATAATATCACTGGGATTGCCCAGGATTCAACCGGATATTTATGGCTTGCTACCAGCTATGGTCTTAACCGCTTTAATGGAAATAATTTTGTACAATTTCACAGCAGTAAGGATAGCCTCTCCCTGCCTTCGGAATATATCTCGGGATTGGTATGGCTCAGCAATCGCAGGCTTGCAACTTATACATTAGAAGGCCTGCATATTGTTGACACCCGCACTGGAGAAACCCGAAATCTATTGATTCCTTACAGCGACAAACAGTACCAGTATAAATTCAACGGAATATTGGCTGTAAAAAACAACTCCGCCGGAGATATTTTCGTGGTTACACGCTCAGGTTTTTATCATTATGATAAGAATTATAATTTGGTATTCCGGTTTGACTATTATACAAAAGAAGAAGTAGCCAGAACCCCTTTCGCATTCGGACGAAATCTTCTAAGTCTTGATGATCAGAGATTCCTTATTCTGACGAGTGTTGGGATTTATATTTATGATACACCAAAAAAACAATTTAAGAGAATAGGTGTTGATGATTGCCCGGAATTGAGTGAATTTACCAACTATCCCCGGACGAATTATGAATTCTTTCAACTAAAGCCTGGTTGCTTTCTAATATTGAACCCTGATTCTGATAGTCTCAGTTACATTGATATCAGTAAAAATAAAAGAACGGTTACGCGAATACCTTTGCCATCGGCCAGATCTGAATTTGATTACCGGTCAACTCTTTTAGTTGTGGGGGACTCCTTACTTTACCTTACGGGGAGTACATCCGGTTTTTATAAACTGACTCTTGATCAGGAATCGGGAGAAATAAAATTTTATCCAAAAAAATATTTCCCTTTCTATTTCTGCAGTTATCTCCTGGAAGATAAAGACAATGATCTATGGATTGCGACTAATAAAGGGTTACTCAAGCAGGATAACAGGCAGTTGCATATACGGCAATCTGCAATCCCCACTTCCCTTCAGGATTCTTTTCCCAACTCTGTAATCGATGATATATATGGCGTGGGAAAAAGATTGTACGTTGCTACCAAAGGGAAAACAGGGTTATTAATATTTGACAAGGGCGGACTTCAATTTATCCATCGGCTCAGTTTTGAAAAACTCTCAAGAAACCCGACAGGAATTTTTTCAATTACATTGGGTAATGACAGTTCTTTATTTGTGGGTACTAATGGGCCTCTCTACTCGTTGAACCTAAAGACGAATCATGCTGTAGAAATATCTCTGGATAACTGGAATAAGTCAGGTGGCTGGATTGCAGATTTATGTCAGGATAGAAATCACAATATATGGATAGCTTCTGACAATATTTATAAATACGATGCAGTAACAAAAAAAACCTCTATTGTGTTAAATCAGGAGGAGATTTCCCCCAAAATTCAATGGGCCGCAAGAATTAAAGAGGATGCCTCCGGGAATATCTGGATAGCGGGTCATGGTATGCTGCGTTATAATGTCAAATCAAATACAATTGATCGGGTTGTCGATTCATTTCCTTTTATCAGGATTCCTGACAACCAGATTCCTTCTTTTACGGCGGATCAGTTTAACAATCTCTGGATCAACACTTATAATAATGGATTGACCCGCTATGATATCGGGAAAAAAACGTTCCATCATTTCACCAGGGATGATGGTTTGCCCGATAATGATATCTCATCTATGATCGTTGTTCACAATAAACTTTGGATGGCCAGTACTTCAGGAATTTCATGTCTTGATTTGCAAAGTTTAAAGTTCAGCAGCTTTGGAAAGGAAGATGGATTCCCTGATCTTCCCATTGCCAAAGACTCTAAATTTTTTTATGACAGCACGATTAATAAATTGTATATCGGGTTTATTAACACAATCGTGGAGTTTGATCCGGGTATAATTTTTCAAAAAAGCCGGGCTCCGCGTCTTTTTATTGAAAGCCTTATCACGGGAGATCAAAAGAAATTTCTTTTTCCTGAAAAAAATTTTACCACCTCATGGCGAAATAGTGAAATAACAATATCCATAGGCAGTATTAATTTTTTTACCAATAATAGTCAGCGCTTTGCTTACCGGCTTATAACGGATGGCAATTCTGATTGGCAGCAATTAGGTACGCAAAATGTGTTCAGCATATCAAATCTTTCTCCCGGCCGTCATCGGATTGAGGTAAAATTATTCTCTGCAAGCAATCGCTGGCCGGAACAGGTAAAAGAAATTGATATCATTATATTACCTCCCTTCTGGAAACGAACATGGTTTATAGTAGCCGAAATAACTGTGCTAATGTTGTGTGTTTATTTATTATTCAAATGGAGGACAGGAGCAATAAGAAAACAGGAGCAGGCAAAAACCCACATACAAACATTAAAAGCAGAAGAATATAAAAACCAGTTTGAATTGGAACAGGTCAGCAACTATTTTTCTTTTTCACTGGCAGGGAAAAAAAATGTGGATGAAGTGTTGTGGGATGTAGCAAAGAACCTGATCGGCAGAATGAATTATATGGATTGTATGATATATCTCTGGAATGCCGATAAAACTAAGATGATTCAAAAAGCATCTTATGGTCCGAAAGGGAATCTGCAGGCAATTACGTCAAAAATATTCGATGTATTGCCCGGACAGGGAATTGTTGGCCACGTGATAAAATCTAAGGAAGCGCTGTTAATTCCTGATACGAGACAAGATCCCCGTTATAGGGTGGATGATATAGAACGCTTGAGTGAGATATGCGTTCCTATTATTCATAATAATGAATTAATCGGTATTATTGATTCAGAACACCCGGATGAGAATCATTTTAAAGAAAGAGATATTAAAATACTAACGACCATAGCCACACTTGTTGGCAATAAAATAAAACAAATAGAATCAGAGGAATCATTGGAAATAAAACGCAAGGAAATTGCATTTATCAACCAGCAACTTGCCGAAGCACAATTATCAGCTTTACAAACACAGATGAACCCTCATTTCATCTTTAATTCGCTTAACAGTATCAAAGGAATGATACTTAATGATGAATCAAAAAAGGCTTCAAGGTACCTGAGTAAGTTTGCCCAGATGATACGCATCACACTCAATCAGTCAAAAGAAACCTTTACCACGCTTTATGAGAATCTCGAGCATCTTGAAAATTATCTTTTGATGGAGAAACTTCGTTTTGATGATTCTTTCAGCTTTACAGTGACAGTCGATGATCGCATCGATAAAGAAGAAACTCTCATTCCCACTTTAATAATACAACCGTTGTCTGAAAATGCGATCTGGCATGGGCTGATGTGCAAAGAAGGAGATAAAAAATTATCGATTCATTTTTCCCTTATTGGGGAAACCATTTGCTGCATTATTGAAGACAACGGCATAGGAATAAAACGTTCTGTAGAACTGAACCAGCTTAAAAACCCATCACACCAATCTGTTGGTCTTAATAATATTCGCAACCGGATGAAAATAATGAATGAAAAATATGATGCGGGCTGCACACTTGAAATCACCGATATGAAGGATATTGATAAACTCAAGTCAGGAACCCGTGTCACCCTTCGATTTAACATTATAAATAATAAACCCCAATTATGAGAACAATTCTTGTTGACGACGAAGTTGATGGTATACGTACTTTAAAAAAATTGCTGGAATTGAATTGTCCCGAAGTGGAAATAGTAGCAACATGCCAGAACGCGACCGAAGCTTTACAAAAACTGGAAGAAGTAAAACCGGAATTAGTTTTTCTTGATGTAAGGATGCCGGGCAAAACGGGCCTGGATATGCTTGCTGAGTTATCCGAGATAGATTTCGAAGTGATTTTTGTTACGGCACATAATGAATACATGCTGCAAGCTTTACAGTTCAGTGCTGTTGACTACCTTCTTAAACCGGTAGACGAAGACCGCCTGCAGGAAGCCGTACTAAGAGTGGAAAAAAGATTAAAAGAAAAAAAAAATTCAGACCAGGCTGAAATTTTATTGCACAATGTCAATAAAGTTGGCCATCCTTTGGAGATGAGGCTTTGCCTGCCCACGCAAAAAGGATTTACTATTTTAAAACTTGAAGATATAGTGTACTGTGAAGCACAGAGAAGTTATACTATATTTCGCCTTGTTAATAACAAATCGATTATTATTTCAAAACCATTGTTTGACTACGATAAATTACTGGCAGACACAATTTTTCTTCGTGTGCATAAATCTTTTCTGATTAACCTGATGCATGTAAAGGAATATTTGCGGGGCGAAGGCGGCACAGTTATTATGAGCAATGGCATGGAAGTCGAAATAAGCCGCCGCAAAAAAGAGCAATTTCTTGAAAAGGTGAAAGAATTTTTCAAATATTAATTTGGCAAAGAGGGCAATTTATGGTTGTCAACTTAGAATTTATTTTGGGTCGCTGAGGAAACGATTTTTTTGTCTGCCTTTTTGATTTCCTTTTTTTAAAAAATCTAAAGACACCTAGGAAGAAACAACACTTGTGGATAAATCTTCTCTTTCACCGTCCGGCATTTTTTCTCCCCCGTAAGGGTGTGTGATCGCTTCGTTGTAAAAATTATTTTGTTCTAATAATATTTTTTGTAATTGTTTTCTTGCTTTTGAAAGATTGGACTTGGAAGTGCCAACAGAGATATCTAGTTTCTTTGCGATTTCATCATGAGTAAATCCTTCGATTGCGAACAGGTTTAATACAACCCGGTAACCTGGGGAAAGATGCTGTATGGTGCGGATGATTTCTTCATGAGTCAGCTTTTCTAAAGCATTCTCATGCCCTGAAGAAAGCCGGTAGTCTACATTATCCAGGTCGGTAGTCATCTGGTGTTTATGATTTTTCCTAAAATGATCGATAGCGGTATAAATCATTATTTTTCGCAACCAGCCTTTGAACGAACTGACTACATCATCGTAAGCCGGTTTATAATTATGGATCTCCTTAAAGATCTTTAAGAATCCGTCATTAAGAATTTCTAACGCATCTTCGTTGTTATTGGTGTATCGATCAGAGACAGCCATAGCGTAGCTATAGAAGGAGTTATAAATTACCTTCTGACTCTCCCGGCGATTCAGGGCGCAAGCTCCGACATGATAAGTCAGTTCCTCCGCTGATAACAATTTCGAATCAGGTTTCATAAATAAATTGGGAAATCGATACAAAAAATTTCATGAGGAAAGGTAGAAATAACGCAAAAGCATAAATCTGTTCTTTCCCTATCGGGGCATCATTTCTTCCCATCGGATTATGAAGCAATTTCCCTGTGGCAGTCGGAATTACAAAGTGTTTCAGGTGTAAACATTATCCCTGAATAGAGTGGGTCAATTATTCATTAGGTCATTGTCAGGTTTCCACATACTATACCTTTCTGCCCAACCATGAGTTTTGTACTTATACGAAAAATGTAATAACAGGGGAAAAATAAATATAAGAGGTAATACGATCCAAAAATTTTTTTGGTTCCCCCAAACGATATATCAAACCTGCTAACAAAATATATTCCAAAATCCTGAACCAAACAGGTTGAGCACGTTTTGAAAAGGTAACTTCCAACTCTGGGTTTATAACCTTTTTTAATCCCATAGCCGCCATGATTTCTGTTTTTTATGCCCCATACGAAAATATTATCAGAATCAGATTATTAGGGAAATAAAGCAATTACTCGTTTATTTTTTCACATATTTTACATAAACTCTAGTTTCATTGCTATGTTGATTTCTTTGCCTAAAACTGCATCCAATATCACATTAGATCTGAATCCAAAATCGTGACGGTTGAATTTTCCCGTGGCCGTTAAAAAGATCAATCTGTTTCCCAGGTTGTCTTTATTCATTCCGTCATAGACAACCTCAAATGATACTATTTTTGTAATCCCCTTTACCAAACAGCTACCTTCCATCATGTATTTTTTTGTATCATGTCGTTCGATACAAAAACTTTTAAAATTAATCACCGGAAATTTAGCTGCATGAAGAAATGCTGATCCCAGAAGTCGTTTATCACTTCTTTTATTTCCAGTAGAGAGAGTTCTTACTAAAATGGAAAAATTTATATCGGCATTTACCAGATTCATATCGTTACCTGTAATCACGGTACCATCATATATCTCAAAATTTCCCGTCATTTTGTGAAAGAAATGGTTGATAAAAAAACTGATACCGGACTGATTACTGTTGACCTTCCATGTAATTCGTTCCGGAGCAATTGTCAAACTGGGTTTCTTGGCTCTTGATCGCAATATCTGCATTAGAAAATTTTTTGTTTGGTGCTATAAATCACCCGTTATGTATATTAAACAAGTATGAGCATCTTTACCGATCAGGGTATTATATTCCTATCCCCTTCATACTGAGAGAGGAAACAAAAGTTTTCCATGGTGCTGTTCCGTTATGATAAGTCATTTCTTCTACTGATAACAAATCCGGCTATATTCACAAATGAGTCGATGAATTAACTAAAAAGTTCGCGAACAGAAAGATATAAACAACGCCAACCTATAAATCTGCTATTTTCCGGACGGACAATCTTTTTTTCCAATCGCCAATACGATACCGGCAGAGAATCTATTTATGGAAATAGATTTAAGCAAAATGATTTGCAGGACAAGGTACATGTGTCTCTGCAAATCATTTTTATATAGTACCCGTTAATTTTGTGGCTTGGGCTCATCATATATAAAATCGTCCATTACAACCAGATCTTTAGTTCCGCCATTGCTGATATCTTTTACCCCGGTCCCTAGTATGCCATTACCGGAAGTGATCCTGATCCTGGTAACTTCTTCATCCGGGAAATTGACGCCCAGGAAAGAGAAGCTGCCATCAAGTGTTCTTGCAGGCGCATAAAATACTCCAAGACTCTTATTTCCATTGAAATATTCTACGTAAGTAGAGCTGGCATCATCAACATCTGTAAACACCACACCAAAACTTTTTACAAATGCATCTGTATTGGTGCCCGGAACTTTAAAAGTTATTTCAGTTACATTGTTGCCCAGGTAAGCAAACAACCTGTTTTTACTGAAGGCTTCAAATTGTGTTGCATACGAATCATCAATATCCGCAAAACTGGTACTATCCACCCTGAAGCTGGTACCTGTGTTTTCCAAGATCAGTCCACGTTTGCGACCGTTAGGTAATATTGGGTCACTAGCGCCAAAAAAATCGGACGGGAAATTGTCAGAGTTGGTAAAACCGGGTGGCACGGCGTCCCAGTTTATTTCACGGCGACCTGTTGTTGCACCAGGAGCTGTATTCACCGGGTCACCTGCCAACTGCCGGAACTCATTTATTTTTGCTACTACCTCAAGACTATCACCACTTGAAGTTTTCACAACAGAGTTTATTGTCGGCGGTGGAGGTGCACTGTTACCTTTATAAGTATTATCTTTTTTACAACTGGCAAATAATAAGACTGCAGAAGAGATAACTGTTACCGGAATTCTGAAATTTTGAAATTGTTTTTTCATTTTTTATTTGGTTTGATTAATTACTACTGTTATTTTTTTTCGAATAAATTATTAGCTAAGATTGTAATAGGATAGTGTTATTTGGCTTATTCTTTAGTTGGGTGAAATGGAAGAATTTGCTAATTGAACAGTTCCTCCGGGGTTGGTTTGTTCTATTTCGGGTTGAACCATTATTGATTAATTACTGTAATAAAGACTGAATTTATTTTTAAAATATTTTGAGAAACATAATTAGGTTAAGCAAAAACCAAGTGGCTGAAATGACTTATTTTGAAGATTGACATCGACCCAAATATTTTAATTAAGGCGCAATGGATTAAAATTAGTAATGACTAGATTCAGAGAACAACTATTACTGAAAGGCAAAATCTATTATCTTAAATGGGTTTCCGGCTTTACTTGTATCAGTATATGAGGAGTTACCGACATTTTCAATTTCATAACGAAACCCAGCGGCAAGGTCTATATTGTCATTAACTGATACTATTTTGTCGATCGTCAGTTTGTGGGTTGAATCAGGGATTTCTTTTATTTGCATGGATGCTAAAACTGAGTCAAAAAGGATGTTATTTGCTTTTTTGATGAATATTGAAAAATTAATGACAGTTGTATCGTCGGAAAAGTCCTTATTAGTATAAAGCTGGAAGCGAAATTTTCTGTCGTTGGGAAGATACATGCCGCCTGTAGAATATTTTTTGCAGGACATTGCCAGTACTACCACAATTAATGTTGCCAGGATTCGGATAAGAAACTCTTTCATAAAATAATTTTATGCATCAGTAACGGGGAATGATTTTGAATAGTTGCTTTTCAAAAAAAATTAGTTCATAAATCTGTTTAACATATTTATGAATAAATGAAGTCAGTTGCATTCTTAATTACCAGGCAACTCATATAGATTGGTAGTTCAAAAGGCTTTCTATTTAGCCAGATTTCTGGTAAAATTCTTTACTGCGAGGATCAAGTTGATACTTTTATTAAGGACTACAAATTGAATACTTAACTTTTATTTTTAAGTGAAGGGGAATGTGATTAGATTTTTTTATAACGGATAATATTAACTTTAAGTAGTTCTTTTCAGGTTGGTGTACTTTCGGAGACATTTGAGATTCCGAAGAATATTTTTTGCAAAAATATATTGTCAAATATCGCCGAAACCCTTTATGGAAGAATGTTTCGTCAGATTGAATCAGCAACATGGTTCGCGAGTGTTCGAGCCCGGTACGTTCCACGGGTCCTTTAAAGATAATTGCCTCCGTGTTGCCTGTAGGGCAGGGCCAGGAATGTATATACTAAGAAAATTAAGAATTGAGAAAGACAATGATCGACAGAGTAAAAATCCTTGGCACCGTAATTTTATCGGATAATTGGTATGTACTTCGTAAGATAACTTATGAGTATCTCAAAAGGGATGGCACAAGACAAACGCAAAGCCGGGAAACCTATGACAGAGGAAATGGGGCCACCATATTACTTTACAACAAAGAACAAAGGACGGTCATTCTGACAAGGCAATTCAGACTCCCCACTTTTATGAATGGCAATCAGGACGGGATACTGATTGAGGCCTGCGCAGGTTTGCTTGACAAAGAGAATGCAGAAGACTGCATAAGACGGTAAGACAATCATCTTACTTCAGTATATCAAACTGAATAACATTTTATAACGTTAAGTGATGAATCAGAAGAAAAAAGATCTTTCGTAAAAAAGAATTAATTTAAAAAGCTTTTTACAGCCTGACGTACTTTTGAAACTTTTTCAGATAACAAACCGGGTTCTTGTTATTGCTTAATAACACTGATCTCTTTTGAAAATTTGATATCCTCAGATGAATTACCAATCATCAGTTTTATCTTATCTTTTTCAAGAACAAACTGTTGCTGGTCTTGATCCCAATATTTCAGATCGTTTGCCTTTAATTGCAGTGTTACTGTTTTCTTTTCTCCGGGCTTTAAAGTAATCCTTTGAAATGCTTTTAGCTCTTTTTGCGGTCGCTCCACTGTTGAACTCAAATGCCTTATATATAATTGCACAACTTCATCACCGGTTCTTTTTCCTGTATTCATCACATCAACACTTACTGTAATCATTCCACTATCTTTAATGACTACAGAATTTGTTCTAAAATTAGAATAAGAAAATGTGGTGTAGCTTAATCCATATCCGAAAGGAAATAAAGGCTCGCCTTTGAAATACATATAAGTTCTTCCATCACGAATGTTATAATCCATCATGGGCGGTAATTGCTCCATCGAAAGAGGCCATGTTTGTACCAGTCTGCCACCAGGATTATAATCGCCGAATAATACATCAGCCAGGGCATTACCCTGCTCTTCACTGCAATGAGTTAAGTGAACAATAGCAGGGATATTATGTTTTGTCCATGTAATAGCATATGGAAAACTGGATATTAAAACTACCATCGTTTTTGGATTGATACAATAAACTTTTTTTACCAGGTCTTCCAGTTCCAAATAGATTGTTTCCCTGTCAACAGCTTCCCGGCCATCACTTGGTACAGGGCATTTTCCCCAGCCTGCATTGCACCAGGGATGATTGCCTATAACCATGATAACATAATCAGAATTTTTTGCAAGACTCGTTACGCTGTCAGCATCATTGCCTGTTGTCCATTGAACATTCACAGTATCTCCTAATTTATTTTTTATTCCATCCAATGCAGAAACGGTGTAAGGTGGCGTCCCGCTATACCAATCCAATAAAACCTGGTTTGCATAGGGGCCAATGATCGCAACCGATTTTATTTTTGTTTTATCCAGCGGAAGAAAATTATTTACATTCTTCAGCAATACAATAGATTTTCTTGTTACTTCTCTCACAAATTCTTTATTTTTTTCAGAGAGCCATGGCTCTTCACCCTCTTTAATAGAAGCGTAGGGAACCATCGAAAGTGGGTCAAGCAAACCAAGTTTTATCATCACACGAAAATCTCCCCTGATTACTTCATCAATATCTTTCTCATTCAATATTCCTTCTTCCACTGCTTTTTGAATAGAACCTTTATAACGATCGAGAAATTGGTTGATGCCTGCTTTCACTCCTTCTGCTGCTGCCCATGCACTATCGGTATAATATTTATGTGCTGTCCAAAGCAACCGCATAGCGCCTCCATCCGTACAAATAATTCCATCCTGTCCCCATTCTTTCACAGCAATTTTTTTTAATACAGGATTTACCATCATCGGAATACCATTGTATTTGTTATAGGCAGCCATGAAAGCTCTTGAACCCTGCTCAATCCCCATTCTGAATGGAACCGAATAGTACTCACGAAATAATCGCTCATCAAAATCAGAAGAAGATCGTTCCCTGTCATTCTCATTACTATTGGCTAAAAAATGTTTCATGAGCGAAGCAGTCATCCAGTACCTGGAATTATTTCCCTGTAGGCCTCTTACATAAGCCTGCACCATACAACCGTTGAAAAATGCATCTTCACCATAGCATTCTTCTGTTCTTCCCCATTTTGGATCACGCCCCAGGTCAGCATTTGGAGCTCTTATTACAAGTGCACCTGTATTATATTTTTCCGATTGAAAAATATATCTTGCTTCGTAAGCCTCTGTTTCTGCGACCCTCCTTATTAATAAAGTGTCCCATGTTTCAGCAAGACCATAGGATTGGGGAAATATGGTGGTAGTAACTAATTTTCTTCTTCCCCATCCGCCCGGGCCACCAAGCGCTACTCCATGCAAACCTTCAATATGACCCGTTCCTTTAATGCCTAATCGTGGTACAGATGGGTTAGTACCCAGGCAGGAAATTTTTTCATCAAGTGTAAGTAATGAAATGATATTGTCAATTCTTTTTTCCACATCAAGATTTGGATCCTGGAAAGGATATTGATATTTATCCTGCGAAAAGCAATTGAAACCCAACAATACCGAAACTACAAGAAAAGAAATACTGTGTTTTTTTATTTGAATCATTTTCTTTCTTTATAAGATTGAATTGTTCATTTTACTTTATCATCACAAGGATCATTGCTGAGAAAATGTTTTCCACCTGTGTATATTTATCTTTCTGCAAATATGAAACTGAAATGATATTTGGAATAAAGTTTTTTACCCTTGTTATTTGGATAAAAATCGTTGTTGAAGGTAAGTCTTCTCTGACAGAGTGAACGTGAGAAGAGTTATGAATGATGAATGTTGAATGAGGAGAGAAAGATGAATTGTAAAAGCAAACTAATCATTTAATGCAGAAGGGTAGAAGTATTGAGTTAGCATGGAGATCTCCTTCTTGTTTCCGAACTAATGAGTAGGTTTGTTAAAAACCCGGTTCATGCTTACAAAATACAGTCAGAGCAGGGCAGTGTTTTCCATTGCCAAAGCCAGTCTTTTGTCTATGTTTCGGAGTCCTGTGGCTGTTGTATTTTCTTTGCTCTTTCCTATTATTTTTATTATTGTTTTTGGGGCGATGGTCGATAATGCTTCTGTCACTATAAAAATCGGCATACCTGCAGAATGCGATACAGCCAATATTGTTTACAAAGCCATACGTTCCATAAAGATCATTGAGCCACAAACTGCAATGTCCCGGAATGAAATGAAGAAGGCTTTGGAAAAAGGACAGATCGCAGCCATACTTAATATAAGAAATGATTCAAAAGCCAACTCGGTAGCACACTACAAAATAGAACTCACTACCTCCAATTCTTCTGTTGATAAACTGCCGTTACTGCAATCAGTCATTGGTGAATCAATAAGCAGGCTAAATGAAAAAATGTTTCCGCAAAACCTTAATACTGCCGGCATCACTGTTACAAAAATTCCAGGTAGGGTATACCGGCAGATCGATTTCATTCTTCCGGGCCAGTTGGGTTTTTCTTTATTGATGGCAGGTGTATTTGGGTCCGCTTTTTTGTTGTTTAACCTGCGACAGGGTTTTGTATTAAAACGGTTTTTTGCAACGCCGGTAAAACGCAGTAGCATCATAATTGGAGAATTGCTGAGCCGTCTTCTTTTCCAGATCAGCGGTTTTATTATTATGATAACCCTTGGTTATGTTGTTTTTGATTTCACACTTATAAACGGTCTGAGCACTTTCGGAGAAATGCTGTTGTTTTCTGTATTGGGTTTGATCATCTTTATGGGTATGGGTTTTATTATTAGCGGAATGACAGAGAGTGAAAGTTCTATTGCTCCTGTAGCTAATACTATTACTTTACCACAAATTTTATTGTGTGGTCTTTTTTTCCCGGTAGAAAATTATCCTCATTGGCTACAGTCTTTTTGTAAACTTTTACCTCTCACCTTTTTTGTTGATGGCTTGAGAAAGATAGCTTTCGAAGGAATACATATTTGGCAAATGCCTGTTCAAATCATGGGGCTGATTTGCTGGGCCCTTATTATAAGCTTCATCACGGTAAAAGTGTTCAGATGGGAATAGATATTAAAATCTTTTTTCAATGAGAATTTCGAAAATTTCTAATTAACCAGCCGCAGTTCATTGACAGACATAGCGGGCATCCACAGATTAATCCGCTTTCGATTCCACCAAAGCCCTTGCGGATTGCCGGGCTTAGCAAAACTATACCGATATAAAACTGCCCGGATATATTTAGGAGGTTTACCGGGGAAGGGATTGTTTGCAAATAAACTTAATACACCCGGATCATTATGAAATAATTTGAAAACCAGCTTCAGAGTCCATGGATATTCATCCGGAGAAGACATTGCCGCAAACCACATTTGCCAGTCCAAACGTAATTGGTAAGGAGCTATTTGTGGCGGACGTTTGTCAAGCGATACAGGCAGGCCCTTATAGATGTAGGGTTCCCAGTTGGCTTGGTCGGTAGAGTCATCATCCAACGTCCCTTCAAATACTACATTCAGACGTTCCTCACCTACAGATCCAAATGCTCCGTACGTATTTACGAGATCAAACGGATCAAATGAAGTATTCATGATTTGCCCCGGCGACAGCATATTGGCCAAAGGCTGAAAACTTAGAAATGCGATAACAGCCGTCACGATCCATGCAGTAGTCATCATGGGTTTGGAAGGCACAGCATGACCAGCAGCTTGTTTTGCCTTTCGAACAAGAAACTTCGGAAGAATCCTTGACCAAAAACCGTCATCGAAACAAGCTAAAGCAGGAATGATAGTCAACCAATTTAAGAATGAAAGATTACCACTTAGAATAAGTGTGAGCTGGAAAAAAATAATTATTACCCCGGCAATGTGACGGCCAAGCCGTGGCCAGAAAACAAAAACAGGTGCTACCAATTCCGCCAGCCAATTGAACCAAACTCCAATTTTAAGAATCATGTGTGGCATAAAATGAAACCATCGGCTCAATGGGCCGGGAAGAGGCTGTGTTTCGAAATGATAATAAAGAGCTGTCGCATTTCGCCATATTTCATCTCCACGGATCTTGATCAACCCGGCACCGAGCATGATGCGGAAAATGAGCCAACGAAATAAAACGATGATGGGAAAAGGAGTTTCCCGTTTCGGAAACGGACGCATATCAAGCAAGGGGCAAAGAAAAATGGCAAGAAATCCTGTTTCTGTCAGTTGAATTTCCCAGCCATATCCATACCATTCTTGCCCCGCATGGACAAAGGACATATACAGAAACCACAGAATAGTAAGCATCGGCGCATTCGCAAAACCTGCTGCTACTATACAGGAAAGCAGAAATCCGATCCAAGCCACGCTCAGAAGAAATTTATCAGAATGCCATAGCCAAAAAAGTGAAGGCAGGCGAAAAAAGCCAGCTCCATTTGAGCCGAGTGCATCACTGACTTGTTTAAGATAAATTTCAACCGGAGTCAGCCCATGAGAGCCAATCAGGGGAATGATTTGATTTATTGCCATAAGAAAGCCTATAGCATAGACTATTCCCAACAAGCGAAGAATCATGAAGCGGGTAAGCCAGTAAGTGGAACGTGTGACTTTTTCATGAGAAGATTCTTCTAATTCATTATCCTTTTCGTAATTCACTTCATTTGTTTTGGTAGTTGAAGTAAGTACTACATTGCAGCAATTCGAATGCCTGAAAGCCTAAGAAAATTAATAATGCATAGAATGAAGTTAGTAAATAAGTGAAGGCTTTTTATGGAAAACATCTCTCAAAGCTCTTTTGGCTGCGTAATATCCGCACATGCCATGAACACCTGCACCGGGAGGTGTTGAAGAAGAACAAATGTAAATACCTTTTGCTGAAGTTTTGTAAGGTGACAGTCGTAATGCAGGACGAGTAAACAATTGTCTCATATCCATTATTCCGCTTGTAATATCTCCTCCAATATAATTAGGATTGTACTCTTCTAATTGAACTGTATTCATAACATGCCTTCCTATTATCAGGTTTCTGAAACCAGGAGCAAACCTTTCCACTTGTTTTTCAATTTTCTCAGTCATATCGACATCCGAACTATTCGGCACATGACAATAAGCCCAGGCTGTATGTTTCCCTTCCGGTGCTCTCGAGGAATCAAACAAACTTTGTTGAGCTAATAATACAAATGGTTTTTCAGGATATTTTCCCCGTGATGCCAATTTTTCAGATAATGCTATTTCTTCGAAAGTACTTCCTAAATGCACTGTTCCGGCCTGCCAGCATGCTGGTGATGTAAAAGGTATCGGCCCATCTAGAGCCCAGTCAATTTTAAATACACCCATTCCATATCGATATCTTTTCATTTGCCATTTGTATAACGAAGAGAATTTATATCCTGCTATTTGCAGTAGCTGCCTGGGTGAAACATCAAATAATATGGCTTGAGAGGAAGGGAGTTGATCAAGCGAACGAACATAAAAGTTAGTTTCAATGTTACCCCCTAGTGAAACAAAATAAGAAGCCAGGGCATTAGCTATTGCATTTGAACCACCTCTCGTCAAAGGCCATCCTTCTGAATGCCCTGCAGCCATCAATACCAATCCTGTAGCAGAAGTGGTAGCATTCGAGAAAGGCTGTATCGAATGAGCTGCCATTCCTCCCCACAAACCTCTTGCTTCTTTTGAATGAAAACGTTTGGCTAAATGTTGAGCAGATGTAATTGCTTTCAAACTAAAACTAGTCATCTCAATAGGATGTTTCGGAAAATGCAGGGGGCTTAATATGTCTGTAAGAAGTTGTGGCCATTTTTCTATCAGAGGTTTCATAAGCTCCAAGTAAGATTTTTCATCCTTACCCAATGCTTGTGCAGTTTGTTCTACGGAACCAAACAATGCGGCTGCATTTTCATCATCAAATGGATGTGCTGCGGCTATCGGTGGATAAATAAATTCTAATCCATGTTTGTTTAAAGGAAGAGATTTGAAAAATGGAGAACAGGCTGCCAATGGATGTATCGCTGAACATACATCATGAACAAAACCAGGCAATGTAAGCTCGGCAGATCTTAAACCTCCCCCTATTGTTTTTCTTGCTTCTACTAACAATACAGAGAGTCCTGTCTGCTGCAAAGTAATAGCAGATGCCAAACCATTCGGACCTGAACCGACCACAACAGCATCATACTCATTTTTACTCACATTTATTCTTTTGGAGAAGTTTAATTGAAAATTGAAATTTCCTTCAAAACATTTTAAAATAAAAAGAAAGTTATTCTATCTATGATTAAGAACCGAAACAAATTTTTATAGTTGTTTAAAAATTTTGAATGATTAGTGAATAGTTGGTTATGCGTAATTCGAAACTGAATTTTTTAGGTTTTCAGCTAACCATCCAAAATATTTTGGATAATAAATAATAAAACGAACCAGGAAGTGTAGAATAATAAAAATTGAAGTTGGCATAATAAAAAAAGGGCATCAGGGTAGTACCTGTAAATAATGTATGGATCAATAGCCTTTTGCGAAGAATTTCGTCACAAAGATTTGCTTATTGATCCATACACTCGTTGCCGAAAATCAGATCACGACTTTTGGTTTATCTTCTATCGTCACTTTGAAATAAGTGCGACTGCCTTTCTTTACTGTTGCCAGGATTAATTTATTAAAATCAGAAGCTACGAAATTGCTGTGTCCGTCAGCGGATTTCATTGTTCCTTTTATATATGTCAGTATTCCTTTGCTGTTATATGTTGTTTTGTCAAAATTTAATTCAATTCCTTTTTCCTTCATTTGTTTTTTGAATTCTTCGAGTTGCTGTGCAGTAGTATTTTTTGTAATGGTAAGAAGAACATCTTCATTTCCTGTAATGGTATATCCATAATCACCAACGACTGATACATTACCTGCTGATACAACTTCTGGTGTAGCTACGGTAGTTCCTGAACTATTCGTGACAGTGATGGCTGCTACGGCGGTTCCTGCGTTTGAACTGACTGCAACTGGTGCTACAGCTTCGGCAGTTACACCATCTATTACTTTGACAGACGCTATCGTTTTACTTCCCTCAGCTGTAACAACTGCAACCGGGGCGGTCTCATCAGTTGATCCTACAGAAATGATTTTGCCATAATTCTTCTCGAATTTTTGTCGTTGTGCAGAGTCCGTAAGGTCATATTCTTCAGTTTTCCCATTTCGTAAATGAATCACTGCTTTCTTATCTGTTATTTCAAAATCGTCACTCCCATGATCTGGCCTTACATTATTCGTTGTATTTACGGTAGGAGTTGTATCTGAAAACACAATGTGGGAGGATTCATATGTAAATGGTTTTATCTTTTTATTATTATTTAATTGCTGGTTCACTAAAATACTTTCGCGGTTTTTATTGCGAAAGGCAACCATTAAAATTCCTGCCAGCGGAAGTACAAAAAGAAATTTTAAAATATGCACCTTGGCGGTTTTCATTCTATTCATCATGGCTATACGTTTTTTAAGTGAAGAAAAATTGAATTTTGAGGCTATACTGAATTGATTGTTCCCTATTACTTTCAACAAGAGATATTGATATTCTTTTCGATCAATGCCATTTTCCAGTACTTTCTGATCAGCAATGAACTCGAGATTTTGCCGTATGCAATTGCGTAGCAGCCAGGCAAAGGGATTATACCAATTTACTACACAAAGGATCTCACTCCATAAGATATCAATACTGTGGTTTTGTTTCACATGAACGAATTCATGGCGAATGATTTCCTTTAATTCTTCATCAGAATGTAAATGCTGATTTATAAAAATTGAATTTCCGAATGAGAAGGGAATAATGTCGTCGTTGACCTGGTAGACCTTTACTTCTTCCTGTAAGATCAACCTGGCCTTGCTGCGAATTTTTAGAAAAGAAAAATACTGGATCAGTAATTTTATTGACAGGATAAACATACCAGAAACAAAAACAGACAATACCCAATCCCATGTGTTCCATGTGCCCGGGTTGACAGGTGCTATTGCGATTTGATCAATTCGTAAACCATTGCTGTAAAGTCCAATATGTGGTATCAGTTTTATGACGCTGTTATCTTCCAGTAAGTTTTTTTGCAAAAGTGGGGTGATATTGATGAGTGCAATTAAAAGAGATAAAATGGAATAACCCAACAGGTAATACCGGTTCCACGTATAAAAAGTGAGCTTGCGTAAAACCAGATGATAAAACAGATAAATGGCGACGAGGCTTACAGATAGCTTAAGGATATACATGAAAAAAAATGGCATAATAACAAGGTTTTGAGATTAGCTATTTCGTTTTTTCAATCAGCTCAATGATTTCCTTTAATTCTTTTGCAGAGATCTTTTTCTGCTTAACAAAAAAATTTACCAACTCTTTATAGGAGTTATCAAAATATTCTTTTACTACCTTGCCCATAAATTTTTTTTTGTATTCAGCATCACTGATAAGCGGCTTATATAAATAAACATTGCCAACCAACCGGCTTGTGAGATAACCTTTTTTTTCCAGGTTTTTAATAATAGAGGCAATAGTTGTGTATGGAGCAGCTTCATTCATATTATCCATGAATGCTTTTACATTACCCTCGCCGGTACGCCATACCGCCTGCATTATTTTTTCTTCTGCGTGAGTTAATTTTTCCATTTCTACGAAATTTTCGTAAATCTACATAAAATTCGTAGATAGGCAAATTTTTGTTTTTGTGACAGTCTATTTTTTGTTGAAAGGTAATTAGGGTTAATGAGCGGCTAACCGTAGTTTAGGGAGCGATCAGTTTTAGAAATTCATCTTTTTTTCTTCTTGCCACATCGATCACGTCGCCATTCAACATTACAACCTGGCCGCCTTCTCCCCGAATGTATTTTTTTATCTGGGAAAGATTAATAAGGTGTGAATGGTGAACCCTGTAAAACCGATAGGGCAGAAGCATTTCTTCAAAATCTTTTAGCAATCGGGTCACAAGCAGTGTATGACCATTTGTAAAATATAATTTGGAATAGTTGGAGCTTGATTCGATCCGAACAATATTTTTTATATTGATGAACTCCATGCCTTCACCGGTTGGGATTGCTATTTTATCTTCCTGTGATTTATTTTCCTGGAGGCTTTTCCTTAAAATATTCAGTTTTTCCTGCACCTGCTGATTATGCTGAACCATCAACCTGTTCACTGCGTTTTGTAGATCTTCTACGGAGATGGGTTTGATGAGATAATCGAATGCGCTAATGCGGATTGCATCGATGGCATAATGATTATAGGCAGTAGTAAAAATTATTTCTGAATGCACATCTCCAAGCTCTTCAAGCATGCGAAAACCATTTATCCGCGGCATTTCTATATCAAGAAATATCACATCGGGATTATGATGTCGAATCAGGAAAATGGCTTCTTCAGGTTTTTGGCATGTGGCAACTACTTTTACCTCCGGGCAGAATTCGAGTATCTTTTGTTTAAGGTTCTGCAGGCTGCTCAGTTCATCATCCACCAATATAGCTTTTAATATTTCCATTATACTGCTTTTATCATTATTTCCACTTTTGTTCCGGAAGGATGGTTGTTTTCATCAAACAAATCTGTAATAGTTACCCGTCCGTTGGCGTTTTTTTCCTGGTTAAAAATATGGATGCGCTGTTCCGTAATTGCCAGTCCAGGGCTTTTATGGTTCGGTTTGTTCTTATGATTGTACAAGGTGGAAAGCTTTCGACTGACTCCATTGTCCTGTACCCTGTAATGAATATACTCTCCGATTAAATAAGTATCCACAGTTAGCACAAGATCATTAAAAGCGCCGGTCTTTTTATTATAGATGCTTAGCCCTTCACGGGTGGTGATCCATAAATGGTTTTCTCTATCGGGTATAATGTGGTAAACACTATTATTAATAAGTGAATTTTCATTTGCAGGATTATGATAAAATCGCCTTACCCGGTAACCATCAAAGCGATTTAATCCATCCAGTGTGCCGATCCAGATGAAACCCTGCTGATCCTGGGTAATATAACCCACCTCGTTGTTCGACAAACCTTCCTTTTCAGTGAGATAATTGAATTGGATGTTTGGAAATTGTTGTGAGTACACTACATTCCACCAAAAAACAAGGGCCATATATAGCCACCGGGCTTTCAAAAGTTTTTGTTTATAATAAATATAAAAAAAATTTGAACCCTTTATCTTCATGAAATTTATGCTAACCCGATGACAAATCACAAAGAAATTTTATACAACTTCTTTCTATTTTGACGGAACATCGAAATCACTGGCGGGAAAATTCATAGTTGAATTGTGCTCCGTTAGGTCTATTTTTACATTTATCTTCTTACCACTTTTTTGATAATGATATGTCCACTCTACTAACCCGCCCCATTGAAATATATCTCCATTTATAGCCATTCCCGGCAGATCAGAGCTAATGCTGCCCAGTGTGTTGATTAATTTTGAAAAGCCGGGAACATCTTTGCTCATCCAATAATCATTCATTTCATTATCGGACTTCATAAGGTCCTTAAGGTGGGCACATTGAAAAGAATTAACAACCCCAGAATCTACTACTGCCACCCGTTGGGTATTGTTTGATCCTTCCCCATTGTTTACTGTAGAACTATGTGTTAGAAAATTAAAATAAATAGTCTGGTAAGGTGAAGAAAATTTATAAAACACCCCTATGTGACTCATCACATTGCTTCCGCTTCCAAAAACTATATCACACCTAAGACCGATCAGAGTGTCTATTTCAACATGTATGCCTATGTCCAAATTCATATCGCCACTCATGGTTCCAGTATATACGAGTAATACGCCATTTCCTTCTTTAACTCCGAATTTGGTATTTTTCGTGGTTCCCTTTGATATCCCTTTGGATGCCACCAGGGTTGATGAATCAATTTTGTTATTTTTCGATTTCCCTTTTGGTATCTGGCCTGCTGAGTAAAGAGCTATGAACAAAAAGAGCAAAAGAATTTTAAATTGCTTCATAAGTTTATTTTTTAGAGAAAAATAATTCTTTGAATTGTTTTTGAAAAAAACTCATTCTTTGTCCTCAACACTCAGATCCCCATTGCTTTTTATCTGAATTGATATTATCGGTCCGTTCACTCCCAGCGATTTCAAGTATTGAGTAAATGGAATAGAAATCAGGCTGCTGTTTTGGTCAATAAAATCTTCGAAAAATTTTTCTATGGATGTTTGCATGTCGCTTTGCCGGTTGGGAGCGATAATGTCGCAAAAAATTGCACAGAGATTGTTTACACAAGGACCTGTTTCATTTATATCGGACGTGAAAGAAACATCTCCTGAGGCAACGCTTACTGATCCATCATTGGCAGGCGCAAAGGTCAATGGAATTACTGATTGTATGTTACTCAGATCCATTTTAGGAGAGCCACAGAGACAGAGGGCATTGTTCACACAGTCACCGATAATCTCGGTGCCATCACTTTCAAAATTTACAGTCAGAAAAGCTTCCCCATCATGTGCATCCCCCGTAAGCCTTGTCGAGTTTACATCGTTAATGTAAACAGAATACGGATCCTGACGTGTCACAGGCACATCAAATGTCCACGGTACATTGCTAAAGGACGGGATTGATAGTGAACTTGATTTTGGGTTTTCATAAGCATAAATATCCTGTTGTTCGAATTGATAGGCGGTGGCAGTGTAATTATTAAGATGCAACTTGGTGCCGTTAAAAATTTCAAGCAGGCCACCAATCCATTGTTGCTTAGCAAAAACATGGGTTACAAATTTTGAATCTTTTTGACAGCCGTAAAAAAATGAACATAACAAGGTCATAAGAAAGAAATTTTTTTTCATGACATTTTCAATTTGACGTTAATAGAATCTTTTTTGACTACAGAAGCCGTCACAATGCTATTTCGTGGGCAATTGAGTTTAGTTTTTTACAAACTCTACTCTGCGATTCTGCGCTTTTCCTTCGGCCGTTTTGTTATCAGCTACCGGCTGAGTAGCTCCTTTGCCATCGGTAGTTATGCGGGATGCGTCAATACCAAATTCGCTGCTCAAAGCGTCTTTCACAGCTTGTGCACGTTCCTTTGACAGTTTCAAATTATAATCTGCATTGCCATCACTGTCGGTGTGGCCAATAATGGAAACATGGACTGATAAATTTTCTTTCAGTACGTCAGCAATTTCTTTGAGAGTACCGTAAGATTCAGGTTTGATCTTTGCCGAATTCACATCAAACAAAATCCCTGTGGTAGAAAATTTTCCTTCAGTGATCAATTTATTCCTTGTATCGGGTGTACCTACGGCAAATTTGATATTACTAAGCAGGCAACGATCCTGGTTTTTAAAGTCTCCTCCTATTTCAAATAACAAGGTTGAGTAAGGTTTATTGGCAGGAAATGCACGGGGCAGATCATATACCTTAGCTTCATTTAAATAAACTCTTATTCTCTGCTTTTGCCTCCAAACGGAAACATGAACATGCCTGTCTCCTTTGCCTTCATTGCTATTGAACTGTGTAATGGCAACCTGGTTTCTCATTGTACTTTTTCCATCTTCAAAACTTTCGGCAAAGGCATAACCGGTATTTGCGCCCCCGGTTGGCTGTACACTGAATTTTACTCCGTCCCTTTGCCCATCGGCCATAAACCAGTTATCAAGAACTGCTTTACCGTCGTTTGGCCCTGTAAGAAAGTAAACAGAAAGAGCCGGCGAATAATCGTTGTAATCCTTGTTGCAGGTAATGTCGTATTCTAAGGTAAAATTGTCCGGAAGGCTCTTAATATAATCCGGGATAAATTTTCCCGGTTTTGTAAGCATAAGCCAGTGACCTTCACGAGTCGATGAAGTAACTACTTCGCCAGACGAGTTTGTATTCCAGGTAGCAGGAAAATCACCAATGGCATCTTTTGCGAAATCATCATAAGCAAGTATTTTATCACCGGGAATAAAATCAAACTTGCTGTAAGTGTTAAAGCCCGGAGTATCTTCTACTGAGTTATTTTCTTTAGAACTATTGCTTTCTTTTGTTGTGTTAGCCTGGTTAGAATTTGTACTGGCCGTGTTTGTTGAATTGTTTTTATCATCAGAATTGTTTCCTTTCTTTTTCTTCTTGTGATCAAATATTTTACCTAATATCTTATCAGTGGCTTTTTCACCTGCATTTTCCGTTACAGTTTTCGCTCCTTCTTTTACACCCTGCCCGGCTTGCTGTTTCAGAATATCACTTGTTGATTGTGTATAGGCTATTAACGTGGAACCTGTCAACAACACGCATAACAATAAAGTTCTCATACAATAAAATTTAAAAGATTTAAAAATCGTTTCATTGATTTGGATAGGGGCAGGAATAATATTTCTAAGGGCCTGTTAGGTGAAAACTTTTGAAAGGATCATGTTTCATTTACCCGCTTATAAAATCTTTTACGGGGCGATCATATTTGCAATAGCCTTTCTAAAAGCATCAAAGAAATCGCAGTTGTCCGATAAATAATGTTTTGTAAAATATTATCCTAAAGCTATTAACCAATTGTGTAATTGTGAATTCCTATTGCGTAACTGGCAGGGTATATTAAATAAGTGGCAGAAAAGCTGTTGCAAACTATGTGTATAATAAAGTTGCATTGAGGCATGTAAATATCTGTTTGAAGCATGAAGTTTCAGAACAAAGTATGAAAATTAGTTTTCTGACTTAACAATTGTGTTCTGTTTCATTGAAAATCCGGATTTATTTTTGCGAATTTGTCGGCTATTTTATTTAGTTGATCTGCAGAAATTGTTTGTTTACCGTTGTAAATGATTATCCTGTAGAAAAATTTTACTGATTCGCCCTTTTTAAGGCGCAGGTTTTTTTCACTTTTCCCATTGGTAAATATTTTTTCACCTAAAGGATTTGCGGCGAACAAACCATATCCTCTTGCATGCCAGAAAGTAGGATAGTTCGGATTATCCGGATGATCAATAATAGCAATAGTAATTGAATCACTTTTTATTTTGCCATACATTTTACACCAAACTGCTCTTGTGCTCCATACATCATCTCCCTCTTTTCCTTCACTTGAGAGGTAATTACCGTTTGCAATACTATCTGTACTCTTTTTTACTATTGTTACATTTCCCTTGTCATCAGTAAATTTTTGATCTGTGGTTGAAGGGATTTGAAGTTCATGTGCAACTCTCAATCCTAACATGCCATCTTTTGCATCTTTAAACAAAACATCAGCATCTGCTTTCAAAACAGTTGTTCTGTCAATAATGCGTCGGTGAAGTGTTCCACTGAATTCGAATTTCGTAATTTCTTCCAGCAATACATCATTTTGTTTGTTAGTCCAGTTAGCATGATATGATAAAATACCCTTAGCACCATCTTCAGTTTTAAGGATCCGATCCGTCTTTATCCATCCATACAAATGTTTTTTGTCAGCAGGAATAGCATAAGAATTATTCCAGAAATCCAAGCCATTTACATTTTCATAAGTAAGCCATAAACCAAGATGATGAGGATGATCTGTGGGCTCACCGGGAAGAGGATGGAGAGGAAATCCTCTTGTTACCATTATTCCATTTGATGCATATAACGGGTATAAAACTGGTTTTTCTAAAGTGTCAGGGTACAAAAAACTGGTAAATAATTTTTGTCCTACAAAAACATTGATCTTATTTTCATTTTTTCCTTTTACAATTTTTACCATTTCGGTTTGTTGGGCCATTGCTATGTAAAACATTCCAAGGCCTGTTATTAAAGAAGTATAACGCTTCCACACATTCATTATAGACCAAATTTTGTTTAATGATATTTAAAGATTTTATCACCGGTCATTACTTCATGGGTTGTAGAATCAAAAGTTATTTTGAAACCTGTGTGCACGGCGGCATTGGTCATAATAGTAGCAATAGAATGACTGTAACCTGCTTCAACAGGTGCATGAGGTTGTTTACGGCTTCTGACAGATTCCATCCAATTGCGAATATGATTGGATGTAAGCTGATCACCTCCTGTATTGGCAGATGCAACTACTTGTTCAGCCTGGGTTAAGTTTACTTCAGGTAACAGGTTTGGTTGCATATTCATTTCATCAGCGAATTTTTTTGTGAGCCCCCCTGTTGGGGAAACTTTATTGGTAATGAGATTTAATTCACCTCCATTTGAATAATAAATTTCTGCAGGATGCTCATCACCATTGTGCATGCGTGATGAAAAGGTTACCTGGAAACCTGTAGATGGGTCATCTTCGGGACCATAATCAAAAACGGCTGTTAAGGTGTCCCAGTTTCTTCGCCCATCTTTCCACATATAAATTCCGCCATTAGCCACAACACTCCGGGGATGCTGCAAACCGCTAAACCAATGAACAGTATCTATCTGGTGACTCATCCACTGACCAGGTAAACCGGATGAATAGGGCCAGAACAAACGAAACTCTAAATATTTTCTCGGATCAAATGATTCAAAAGGCCGGTTTAATAAATATCTTTTCCAATCAGTATCTTCTTCTTTCAACAAGGGTACAACCTCAGGTCTGCGCCAGCGACCTGGCTGATTGACATTCCAGGTCAATTCAACCATGGTTATCGGTCCAAACTTTCCTGACCGTATGAATTCGTATGCGGATTGATAATTTGCCCCGCTTCTTCGCTGCGATCCTATTTGTACTATTCTGTTAGTTGCTTTAATTTCTTTTAAGGCAGCCCGATTGTCTTCCATTGTTTCTGCAAATGGTTTTTCAACATATGCATCACAACCAGCCTTCACTGCTTCAATAGCGTGCAGTGCATGCTGAAAGTCAGCCGTGCTTATAAATACAGCATCAACTAATTTTTTATCATACATCTCTTCATTATTCCGGCAAGCTGTTATATCATGCAGCATTTTTTCTTTCCATATCGCTGCACCTTCTTCCCTGCGATTTTTCCATATATCCGAAACGGCAACCAGGTCAAAATTCAATTCTTTACAATGATTCATGAAACAGGGGATATGAGAACTGCGGTGGCGGTCAGAGAAACCCACTACTCCAACTCTTACTCGGTCATTAGCGCCGATGATGTTGTTATAACTTTGCGCACTCCATCCCATCTTTGAAGCTATGATGCCTGCACCTGCAAGTGTTGTTTGTTTAATAAAAGAACGACGTGATTTTTTCATATTGTATTTATTGAATTGGAAGTTATTAAGATCCTAAGGATACTCTTAAAGAAAAGAGTATCCTTACAATTAACGAATTGAAAAGTTAAGAAGAATTTTCTTATATAAATTGCTTAGTGAGAGATTGTAGACGGAATCAGATATTCCAATCAATAATTTCATTTACCCATTCAGTTTTGTAAGGCGTAGTAACTTTAATATAATTATCTGTATATCCTTCCATCATTTCATTTTTATTGTGAGATTCAAACAATACTTTGCGTGTTTGACCAACATGTTGTTCGGTAAAGTATTGCATTTTCATATAAGAAAGATGACGAAGAATTTTGTTTCGCTCATGACGAACATTCATTGGGACAACGGGCGTTATTGATAGTGCATGAGTGTTGTCTCTTTCCGAGTAAGTAAAAACATGGAGATAAGAAATATCGAGTAAATGAAGGAAATCGAAAGTATCTTTAAAATCTTCATTTGTTTCAGAAGGGAAACCGACAATTACATCAACGCCAATTGCACAATGCGGCATTAATGTTTTAATGAGATGAACTCGGTCGGCATACAATTCTCTCTTATATCTTCTTCGCATTAATCCAAGGATTCTATTACTTCCGCTTTGAAGAGGTATGTGAAAATGGGGCATGAATTTATTACTGTTGGCAACAAATTCAATGATCTCATTGGTAAGTAAATTAGGCTCAATGGATGAAATGCGATAACGATGAATGTCTTTAATTTTTTCCAACTCTTTGATGAGTTCTAAAAAATCTTCTTTAAGATTATTCTTTCCAAAATCTCCAAGATTGACACCTGTCAATACAATTTCTTTTATTCCCTGTGAAGCGAGATATACGGCATTTTTTATTACATGCTTAATAGTATCACTGCGGCTTTTTCCCCTGGCTAATGGAATGGTGCAAAAAGAACAATTATAATCACAACCATCCTGAACTTTTAAAAAAGTTCTTGTGCGGTCATGAATGGAATAAGATGAGTGAAAGTTTGAAATTTCTTCTATATCACAACTACAAATTTTTGCAGCGTCGCCTTTACTTAACTCTTTTATGTGTTTTGTAAGATTGAATTTTTCTGCTGCACCTAATACTAAATCAACGCCGGGGATTTCTGAAATTTCCTTTGGCTTTAATTGGGCATAACAACCGGTAATGACAACCAAACTTTCCGGAGACTTTCGTTGAATCCGACGAACTAGTTGTCGGCATTCTTTATCGGCATTGTCAGTGACAGAGCAGGTATTGATCACATACACATCAGCCTTTTCCTCAAATTCTTTTTTTTCGAATCCTTCACATTCAAGCATTCTTGATAAAGTAGAAGTTTCTGAAAAATTTAACTTGCAGCCTAGTGTATGAAATGCTACCGTTCTTGCTTCCGCCATAGCTGGCAAAGATAGTTATTAGATGATTGATGAAATGTAGAAGAGAAAGCGGATGATATGTTTGACTAATACTGAACCAGTAATCAAAAACCCAATTTTATTTGTGATTATTTCACAGCCGTCTTAGTAATTTGCATAAAATTCAGATATGAAGAAATGGAGTGTTAGTTTGTTGGTAGCCATGACGTCATTATGCACATTTTCGCAGGAAAAAAATGAGCAAAACTTCAATACACTGTTATGGCAGATAAGTGGCAATGGATTACAAAAACCATCCTACCTGTTTGGAACGATACACATGATCTGTTCTGATGATGCCCGGTTAAGTGATAGTCTTAAGGCAGCCATTGAGAATAGTGATGAGGTTTATTTAGAGGTAGACATGGACAATCTTTTTGAAATGTTAGGAGTGATGAGAAAAATGAAAATGCGCAACGATACAACCTTGGCTGATCTCCTTGACAAAGAAGATTATCAGAAAGTAAAAAAATATTTCGAAAGCAATGAAACAATGCTCCCTTTTTCCATATTGGAAACTTATAAGCCTTTACTGGCTGCTTCAATGTTAATGGAAGGAAGTACAGAATGTGAAACTCCGGAGGCAATGGAGGAAGTTATTATGCAGGAAGCCAAACAAAATGGAAAAGATATTAAAGGACTTGAAACAATGGCCTACCAGATGAGCATTTTTGATACTATTCCTTATAAAATGCAGGCCATGCAATTGGTAAAATATATAGATGAGGAAGGAAAAGACAGCTCAGATAAAAAGGAATACGATGAGTTAATGAAGGCTTACAGAGATCAGAACCTTTCAAAACTGGAAGAACTTACTAAGTCTACTGATTTGGGTATTGCAAATTTTACTGATATCCTGTTATATAATCGTAATAAAAACTGGGTCGAAAAATTAAAGACTATAATGCCTGATCATTCTGTTGTAGTTGCTGTAGGTGCAGGGCATTTGCCTGGGGATAAAGGAGTAATCAATTTATTGCAAAAAGCCGGCTATACTGTAAGACCCGTCCCGAATTTAATCAGGAAGTCAACCCAGATATAATCTTCAATTATTGATTAATTTTTTCAATGTACACCAAGCTTTTTTGGTGATTTCTTCCGCAAAAACTATTTGGGTTGCTTAAAAAATTGTTCTTTTTAAAAAGAGTATTCCCTGAAACTTATTTTAAATTCTTTCCAGGTTATTGAAAAAAAAGTAGCTTTCGATTTTTGAATTTTCGTCACTGTCGCTTCCATGTATTGCATTTTCCCCTACAGAGGTTGCAAACATTTTTCGAATAGTCCCTTCTGCCGCCTGTGCAGGATTAGTAGCACCAATAAGATTCCGAAAAACGGTAACAGCATTTTCTTTTTCAAGAATGGCGGCTATGATCGGGCCGCTGCTCATAAATTGAATAAGTTCGTCATAGAAAGGTCGTTCCTTATGAATAATATAGAACTCACCGGCTTTTTCAGGTGAAAGTTTTGTCATCTTCAAAGCAACTATCTTAAAACCCTCTTTGATGATACGATCAATAATAGAACCGGCGTGACCATTCTTCATAGCATCCGGTTTTATCATAGTAAATGTTTGATTGCTCATAATTTATTTTTGCGCCGCAAATTTATATGAAAGTTGTGAGGTGAAAAGTGAAATGTTTGCGAAAGAGATTTTATAGCAAATTCATTTGTGTTTACATTTGCCATCCATTTGACTCTGTAGCTCAGTTGGTAGAGCAGCTGACTCTTAATCAGCGGGTCTAGGGTTCGAGTCCCTACAGGGTCACTATTTCAAACGTGTTATACTGATTAATGTTCAGTTAATAGCATTACTTCTTTGAAATTATACCACATCAAAATATTTTAGAAAAAAGTATTTGGGAAAAATTGAAGAAAATTGCTTGAAGATTTTAGGCCACCGTGACACCACCTGTTAGACAAAGCTAACAGGCGGGTCGGATTGTTTAACTTTTCAATGGATTTGGACTCGGCGGCTGGACACTCAATTTTTGGCTTTAACCTAAATTGTTTTCCATTGGATTGGATGTTCTAAGGACGTTGGATCTTAACTACGCTTTTCAAGGATATGTTATGGTTTTTCAGTTGGACTGGTTTCGGTTTTCATTTCCTGGAAAGGAAGAAGTTGATCGATATTGGATTTTTGGTTTTAGTTTTTCAGGGACTTGGATAAATTCTTAGGACGGTTTGGACATTGGACAGATTGATGCTATATCAATCAACTTCTGGCACAAAAGTATATACGCCTTGTTAAATTGTATAGAGCAGAATTGCCCTTTTTTATTGTGTCAGTATTTACCGCATTTCGAGTAGAACGGCGATGTATACGAAAGGAATATCACTAAATTTATTTTAGTATAATTACTATTTTCTGTTTAATATTTAGAATTCAAAACAAAAAAACAATTAATACAATAAGGTCAGAAATTTCATAGTTATTTACCGAGAGCCTGTATTACGTCATATTTTGTCACAATATGAAAGTTACCGATCTCATCTTTTGCAAGCACAGCACCGTTTTCTTTATTAATAAGTGAACTTAATTTTTCAACAGGGGTATCAAAATCAACAACGGGGTAGGAGGGCTCAAGTACAGATTCAATTGTAGAATTTTTTATTTCAGGATTATCAAATATTTTCTGAAACAAACCATTTTCACTGATGGCGCCTATTGGTCCGTTTCCATTCATTACAGGTATATGCTCAATATCATATTTTTTCATTAATAGCACAGCTTCTGAAACTGTTTGTTTTGCTTCGACAGTTACTAATTTTTGTAAACCCCTTGCATTAATTATGTCTTTGAAAGTCTTTACATCTAAAAATCCTCTTTCTATCATCCATTGATCGTTATAAATTTTGGCAACGTACCTGCTTCCATGATCATGAAAAATACAAACAACCCAATCATCTTTCTTTAACCTGTTTTTTAATTGCATTAATCCCTGCAAACAACTTCCTGCGCTGTATCCACAAAATATTCCTTCTTCTTTAGCCAATCTTCTTGCCATTATTGCTCCGGCTTTATCAGTCACTTGTTCAAAATGATCAATGACACTCATATCATAATTTTTGGGAACAAAGTCTTCCCCAAACCCTTCGCTTATATAAGGATGTACTTCATCCATATCTACTTCACCGGTGCGAAAATATTTTGTAAGTAATGAACCATACACATCAACCGCCCAAACCTGGATGTTTGGATTTTTTTCTTTTAGGAACATGGCCACACCTGTAATTGTTCCTCCGGTACCGGCTGTGCAGACAAGATGGGTGATCTTTCCATCTGTTTGTCTCCATATCTCGGGCCCTGTTGTTTCATAATGTGCCTGCCTGTTTGCCAGGTTATCATATTGATTGCAGAGAAAAGAATTTGGAATCTCTTTTTCCAGTCTCCTTGCAACTGAATAATAGCTTCTTGGATCTTCAGGTTCAACATTTGTCGGACACACAATTACCTGTGCGCCCAATGCTTTTAAAATATCAGCTTTTTCCTTTGATTGTTTGTCGGTAGTTGTAAAAATGCATTTATATCCTTTAACACAAGCGGCAAGTGCTAATCCCATCCCAGTGTTTCCCGAAGTGCATTCAATAATGGTTCCCCCTGGTTTTAATTTTCCTTCTTTTTCTGCTACTTCAACCATCTTTACCGCCATGCGGTCCTTTATAGAGTTGCCCGGATTAAAATAATCCACCTTTGCCAGCACTGTACATGGAAAATCTTTAGTAATCTTGTTCAGTTTTATCACCGGAGTATTGCCAATTGTTTCAAGTATGTTGTTTTTAATATCCATAGCTCGCTTTATGGTCGTAAAGTTAAGAATTTGGCAGCCAGCGTCAGGCATTTGTAGCCTTCCCTGATATGTACAAGCCAATATTCCAATCGTCTATCAGGGATAGTTTTAATGAGTTCATCTTATAAAAAGAAAAGCCCCGACAAAATTGTCGGGACTTACCGGACCTGATGAAAGAATCATCAAGCTTCTTTGTGGATCTTTTTCTTTCTTGATTCCAGGTATCTGTCGAGCAACATTAATCCAAGAACTACATTTATCATCATAAAAACATTCACGTAGGTATTATTAAAAAACTTGCTGAAGTCAAATTTGCTGATGTCTACAGGTAAATTATTATCACCTTTGGCATTCCAGTTTACCTGCCCGAAACCATAAATTAAAAATCCTATAATCATTGTAACGAAAAAGACCCCAATGCCCCAGATAATTTTATTATTTATATAAGATTTTGTGGCGGGTGCAATATGATATTTTGCAATTTCTTCCATCACATTTTTCGTAAACCTTAAAGAAGGTTCCTCAAGAGTTGAGGACTGTACCAATTTATGAAGCTCCAGCAACTCCTGATATTTCTGCTTCCATTGCTGGTTTGTTTCCAGTAACTTTTCAATAGAAACTCTTTCTTCAGCGGAACTTATCCCATCAATATATTCCCACAATCTTTCATCAATGCCCCTGTCTCCCGACGGAGTGTTTATATTTTCTTTCATACCGGGTAATTTATAATTAAATAGTTTTTGTTCATTATTTATAATTTCAAAAATTTTGATTTTCAAGCCCTGCTCAAAGATCTCTTACCTCTTCCGCAAAATATTTTTCCATTTTTTCTTTTAACCTCGCCCTTGCTCTGTGTAACCTTACTTTTGCAGTGTTTACTTCGAGTCCAAGTACCTGGCCAATCTCCTCTAAACTCTGTTCGTTTTTATAAAACAAGGTTATTATCTCTGCATCATCAGGGTTTAGCATGGCAATCGCCTGGTTTACCATGTTCACTCTCGACTTTTGTTCTATCTGGTTGGCTTTAAATCCGGAACCCTGGCTATCAGCTATCTCAAATGTCCTTTCATCATCAAGCGATTGAACCTGCAATCGTTTCTTCCTTAAAAAGGTGATGCAGGTAGTATTGACAATTGTGTAAAGCCATGTACTAAATTTCGCTGTCCCTTTAAAATCTGCCAAAGAACGATAAGCCTTAACAAAAATATCCTGCGACACCTCCTCCGCATCCTCCCGGCTTTTGGTAAAACGTAATGTAAGTGTAAAAACATATGATTTATACCGCTCCACCAGTAAAGCATAGGCATCATGGTCACCTTTCAGTATCTGGCTGATGATTTCAATATCTGAAGGTCCGGTTGACATTCTACCTATATGACTACAATATTAGTTGTGGGGTTACACAACTAAGTTACAAGGTAAAAGGCGAAATGGCTATGATTAAAAACAGGGTTTTTTACTTATGTAACCTGTTTAAATAAGTTGTGGTCTAAGATATTGTAAACCGATTCGATAAAAAGTTCTTAAAGATTGTAACCTGATTAAAAAGAAGGTAGTCAAAGAACAAAACGAACAAAATACATTAATAATAAAAAATTTATTTTATGCAAGGCGAATTTTTAATACCGATTGTAATGTTTGCAGGGGGATTTGCTATGATATTTGGCATTGTTTACCTGAAAACCCGTCAAAATTTGGCGATGATAGAAAAAGGAATGAACCCCAAAGAACATGTAAAGAGATCAGCACCGGGGTACCTTAAATGGGGTATGCTACTTATTGGGGCAGGAATAGGATTGCTTTTAGCCTTCCTCATAGATACCCTGATGATCCCTCGTGAAGTAGAACCTGTAGCTGTTTACTTTTCATTGATCGCAATTGGCGGAGGGCTTGGTCTGGTAGCATCTTACAGGATAGACAAAAAGGAATTAGAAAAGAGCAACCTTTAACAACTGTAGCATTCCATATTAAATATAACAGGAATGGAGGCAGACCTCAAGACACATGAGTCAACAAAATCTTCTCAACTGGAAAAAAAAGTAGAGGGGTTTTGTTTAATTTTTGCTCCCCTGTTATTTGGTGCTTCTACTTTCTTTTGGAAAATGGTGAATATGGAGTAGAGGCAGCGACTTTGATCGTAATTTCAATGTTCTTTTGGATTCCTGCACTTATCGGCCTTTTTTCCCTTGTTAAAAATAATATGCCTCGCTATGCAGTCTGGGGTTTATGGATAGCCGTTTTTGGATGTATTAGTGGGGTTTGTTTTGCTTTTCTGGGATATTTAACCACTGTTTTTAATATTTCACACCAGCAGTACCTGGATTCATTATCAAAGAATCCTGTTACCTCTCAAATTTTATTGTTTGCGTCTGGACCCTTATTTCCTTTAAGCATATTGATACTTGGGATTGTTTTATTATTTAAAAGAGCGGTGCATCCATGGGTTGGATTGATGTTCTGCCTGGGTGCGATTGCATTTCCTTTAAGTCGTATTCCCCGAATTGAATGGGTAGCTCATATTGCAGACGTATGCCTGTTTATTCCTTGTGCTATTGTGGCATTGCAAATTTTGAGAAATACAAAAACCTTCGCCCTGTTGTAATCAGATTAGTTATTTGTTAGCTCAATGGCCTTTTTTATCACGTCATCCTTCATATTGAGCACTTCATAGAAACCTTCGTTTCTCCATTTATAGCGGGCAAGATAAGCTTTCAATCTTTCTTTGATTCCCTCCTGGTCATTTGGCGGAATATTTTTCAGATAGATAGTATCCTTGAGTGCATAGTTTACCAGTTGATTCCACGCATTATTTATATCCGGAAATCTTTGTGCAAAATCAATTGCAGATTTATACTGATTGAATTTTGACATGTTGTGAACATAATAATTGTATACAAAATTATTAAACGTTGTTTCGAGATATAGTTCAGTTACATTTTTTTGGATGTTATTTGTGTCAATAGGTACAAATACATCGGGCATAATGCCACCTCCTCCGTAAACCGGTCTTTTATCAATCATAGTTCTGTAAACCTGGCCTTTGTTTATTTTATTGGAATCTGCATATAACAATTCTCCGTCTTTATATCGTTGCCAGATGTCTTCCATATATACCTTTTTACCCTGGTCATATGACCGTTGGATGCTTCTGCCGACAGGCGTGTAGTACCTGGCTACTGTCAGCCTTATTGCCGATCCATCGCTTAGTTCATATTGCTCCTGCACTAATCCTTTCCCAAATGTTCTTCTGCCAACTATGGTTGCCCGGTCCCAATCCTGCAAAGCGCCGGAAAGAATTTCACTGGCACTGGCAGAAAGTTCATCTACCAGTACTATTAACTTTCCTGTTTCAAAAACGCCGGGGCGTTTTGCTGTATATTCTCTTTTTGGTGTGTTTATCCCCTCAGTATAAACTATCAATTTATTATCATCCAGAAACTCATCTGCAATCTGAACTGCTTCATCCATTAAGCCTCCTCCATTTCCCCTTAGATCAAGGATTAATTTTTTCAATCCTTGTTTTTTCAGATCTCCCATCGCCTCCATAAATTCTGCATATGTGTTCTCCGAAAATTTATTCAACTTAATATAACCGGTATTTTTATCGATCATATAGGAAGCGTCGAGTGAAGGGACAGGGATTCTTCCCCGGATTACGGAAATATTTATTGGATGGTTGTTTCGTAACACGGTCAGATCGACCTGGCTGTTAACAGGACCTCTTACCAGGTTCTTTACATCATCGGTTGTAGCTTTGTCTCCTACGATTGACTGATTATTCACTCTTAAAATGCGATCAGCCACCTGTAAACCTGCTTTATCACTCGGCCCTCCCGGTAATACATATAAAACATTAACGGTGTCGTCGAAAATATTAAATTCAACACCGATGCCTTCGAAATTTCCCTGTATATCTTCATTTACCTCCTTGAGGCTGCTGGCAGGAATATATACCGAATGAGGATCAAGTCCATTCATCATTTGCTGAATTGCACCTTCTTCAAGGGTATCAATATGAACTGAATCAACATATCTTGATTTAATAAGTTCAAGCGCTTCTTCAATTGAAGTTTGTTTGTTGACTGCAAAAAATCCTTTGGTAGAGTCTGTTTGTTTGTGAAGATTGAATCCGAAAAACATTCCGGCAATCATCACAACAGAAAAAACAAGCGGCAACCAAACCTGTAATTTTTTATTGTTCATCTCTTTCCTTTCTTTGTAATTTGATTGCAAAATACTGGATTTGTCTTTAACGACTTCCGGTATTGATTTATTACAACAAAATTTTTGGTGTTATTGTTTCAAACATGGCTGTAACTAAATTAATAGCTGATAGCGGGGCTACCAAAACTGAGTGGTGCCTGCTTACCAGCACTCATAAAAAAACAATATTTACCCAGGGCATCAGCCCCTATTTTTTAAATGAAGAGCAAATTCAAAATCTGCTATTGAAAGAATTGTTCCCAAAGTTGAAAGATATTTCTGTTGATGAAGTTTACTACTATGGTACAGGAATGCGTAATCCTAAAAACGTGACTTTGCTGAAAGGGTCATTAAAAAAGGTTTTTCCCCATGCAGGCATAGATATAAACGATGATATGTTATCTGCGGCCAGGGGTCTGGCGGGTAATAAAAAAGTTATTGCGTGTAACCTGGGCACAGGATCTTTTTGTTGCTATTATAATGGGAAAAAAATTGTAAAAAGATCTCCGGGCATTGGTTATATATTGGGAGACGAAGGAAGTGGCGCTTACCTGGGGAAAAAAGTAATTCAATATTACCTGTACGAAATATTTGATGAGGACCTCCGGAATAAATTTGATAAAAAATATAATACAAATCCTGTTGAGGTACTTGAGAATGTTTACCGAAAACCGCTGGCAAACCGGTATATGGCAGCATTTTCTTTTTTCTTATCAGAAAACAGGGGCCATTACATGATCGAAAATATATTAGAAGATGGGTTGAATGATTTTTTCTTTACTCACTTGCAAAAATATAAGGAAACCTCATCAGTGCCTGTTAGTTTTGTGGGAAGTATAGCTTACACTTTTAAAGATATATTGCAGGAACTCTGTCAAACTTATAATTTTGAATTGGGAAAAATAATCCAAAACCCAATGGGAGGGCTGATTGATTTTCATAGTTGAAAAAAAGATATGGAAGAATTTTTAAAAATTACTGAGCAGGCTTCCGATTACCACCACCTTGAGAAAATGGCTGTTCTTGAAATTCTGAGTCACATCAATGAGGAGGACAAAACAGTTCCCTTTGCTGTAAAGGAGGCAATACCACAAGTAGAAGCACTAGTGCAGGCAATTACTGATAAAATGCTGATGGGTGGCCGGTTATTTTACATCGGGGCCGGCACAAGTGGTCGATTGGCAGTTGTAGATGCCAGTGAATGCCCGCCCACATATGGTGTTCCCTATGGGCTGGTAGTAGCCATTATTGCCGGTGGAGAAAAAGCAATAACAACGGCTATTGAATTTGCGGAAGATGATAAAGAACAGGGATGGAAAGACCTGCAAGCTCATAATGTTTCCGATAAAGATGTAGTGGTAGGAATAGCAGCAAGTGGTACTACTCCTTATGTGATCGGCGCATTAGAAGAATGCAGAAAAAGAGATATTGTTACAGGTAGCATTGCATGTAACCCAAATTCGCCAATAAGTGCTGCAGCTGATTATCCCATTGAAGTAATAGTAGGACCTGAGTTTGTTACCGGAAGTACAAGAATGAAAAGTGGTACGGCTCAAAAACTGGTATTAAATATGATATCCACCACAGTAATGATACAACTTGGCCGTGTTGAAGATAATAAGATGGTGAACATGCAACTGACAAATGAAAAGTTAGTTGACAGGGGAACGAAAATGGTAATGGAAAGAACTGGCATGAATGATTATCATAAAGCAAAAGAAATACTACTGAGATTTGGAAGTGTAAAGAAAGCAGCAGATTCAATTAAATAATTGTGGGCAAATGTTGGAATGTACAAGTTTGTTTAAAAATAAAGTGTGTCATTTGCACATTTGTATAGTTGCCATATTAGCAAATTACCTATGCACGACATTGAACCTTTTTATAACTGGCGACATGTATACATAAGTGAAGAGGATGAAAGATCACCTTTTTATGGGAGAGCTTATTCTGAATTTGAATACTCACAAACCATTTACAACTATTATATCCATCCTCAATGGGATGATTTTGGTTCACACACACTTTACCTTAAAGTATTGATAGCTGATTACGATGAAAAATATGCTGTGATAGAATTGATGGGAGAATGGAATGATGCTATTGAAAACGATATCATGGAATTGAAGCGTGAAGTGATTGATGTGTTTGAAGGAGAAGGTATCTATAAATTTGTTTTGATAGCCGAGAACGTGTTGAATTTTCATAGTGATGGAAAGGAATATTACCAGGAATGGTATGAAGAAGTAACTGATGAAAATGGTTGGATAGTGATGCTTGATATGCCTGAAGCTACTCAACATGATTTCAAAAAAGCAAAACTTAACCAGTATATTGAATTATACGACCTTCCTGATTGGCGTACTTACAAACCCTTTCATTTGTTTAAAAAAATAGATAATGAATTAATGGCGAGACTAAAGATGTGATGAGAATCATAAAACTTTTCCTGCTTATTTAACGATCCGATAGTATTTTTGCGGCAAATTTTTTACACTTCCCCGCAGAATATTATGAAATGGTCTGAATTATTTACTTCCTCGGTCGGCAAAAAATTCATAATGGCAGTAACAGGTTTGTTCCTGATCTTGTTTCTAATTGTTCATGTAACTGTAAATGCCTGCATGTGGGCTGTGGTTTTTGTTCCAGGCGACAATGGAGAGGTATTTAACAAAGCTGCCCACTGGTTGGGCCAAACCCTTGTTCCACGTATACTCGAAATAGGCTTGTTTCTTTTTATTATTATTCATATTGTGCAGGGTTATGTGCTCGAAGTACAAAACAGGCAACGACGAGGAATTGGATACAAAGTAAAAATGGGATCAAATGGAAGTGCATGGTATCGCAAATCAATGGGATTACTGGGAACATTGATCTTTTTGTTTCTTATTGTTCATATTGCCGATTTCTGGATTCCTTCAAGATTCGGTGGTTTGAATGAAGCGTTCTATGATGATACGCCGGGAAAAGTTTATCATAATCTTTATGGAAAGATGATGATCGTTTTCCAAAACTTATGGATCGTGATTCTGTATGTGATTGGATGTATTTCTCTTGCCTGGCATTTGATACATGGGTTTCAGAGTTCTTTCAGAACATTAGGTGTATCGAACAAAAAATATCTTGCTATTTTAAATGGAACAGGTTGGGCTTTTTCAATAATTGTTTGTTTGTTGTTTGCCCTGATGCCTATAAGTGTGTATTTAGGATGGATAAAATAGCGAATGGCGAATAATGAATAAAGCTTAGATAATTAGTTAATCAGAGTAATCAGTGGTCTATGTTAGATTCAAAAATTCCAGGAGGGCCGTTGAATGAAAAGTGGTCGAGTTACAAAGGGCATTGCAAATTGGTAAATCCTACCAATAAGCGCAGAATGGAAGTTATTGTAGTAGGCACAGGATTAGCAGGAGCTTCTACTGCTGCATCCCTTGGTGAGTTGGGTTATAATGTAAAAGCATTTTGTTTCCAGGATTCTCCAAGACGTGCACATTCTATTGCTGCGCAGGGAGGGATTAATGCCGCCAAAAATTATCAGAATGATGGCGACAGCGTATACCGTTTGTTTTATGATACCATAAAGGGTGGTGATTACAGGTCAAGAGAAAGCAATGTTCATCGACTTGCAGAAGTAAGCGTAAATATTATTGATCAATGTGTGGCACAAGGTGTACCGTTTGCAAGAGAATACAGCGGTGTATTAAGTAATCGTTCATTTGGTGGTGTGCAGGTGCAGAGAACATTTTATGCAGCCGGGCAAACGGGTCAACAATTATTAATTGGTGCTTACCAGGCTTTGGAAAGACAAGTGGCGCTGGGCACAGTAAAAATGTATGCCCGCCATGAAATGCTTGATGTGGTTATTATTGATGGAAAATGTCGCGGCATCATTGTTCGCAATTTGATCACCGGAAAACTTGAAAGATATTCAGCTCATGCAGTTTTACTTTGCACCGGCGGGTATGGAAATGTTTTTTATCTGTCTACAAATGCGATGGGCTGTAATGTTACAGCAATATGGAAAGCTCACAAAAAAGGAGCTTATTTTGGTAATCCCTGTTTTACTCAAATTCATCCTACCTGTATTCCTGTTACAGGCGATCATCAAAGCAAATTGACATTAATGTCAGAATCATTAAGAAACGATGGTCGTATCTGGGTACCAAAGAAACAAGGTGAGACAAGAAGAGCAAATGAAATTCCGGAAGAAGAAAGAGACTATTATTTGGAAAGAAGATATCCGGCGTTTGGAAATTTGGTTCCAAGAGATGTGGCATCAAGAGCAGCTAAAGAAAGATGCGATGCAGGTTACGGAGTAGGCACATCAAAGCAGGCTGTTTATCTTGATTATAAAGAAGCCATTTCCCGCTACGGCAAAATGGAATGCAGTAAACTGGGAATTGAAAGCCCGACTGATGAACAAATTCGTCATCATGGAATAGAAGTAGTAAAAGAAAAATATGGCAATCTTTTCGACATGTATGAAAAGATCACAGGTGAGAATCCGTATGAAGTACCTATGAGAATTTATCCTGCGGTTCACTATACAATGGGTGGTTTGTGGGTAGACTATGAATTGATGAGCACCGTGAAAGGTTTGTATGTATTAGGCGAAGCTAATTTTTCCGATCATGGAGCAAATCGTTTAGGCGCCTCAGCATTGATGCAGGGATTGGCTGACGGTTATTTTGTGATCCCGTATACAGTTGGAAATTACCTGGCAGATGAAATACGAAATGCTGTTCCACCAACAACTCATGAAGCATTTGATGAAGCAGAAAAAAAAGTTGAAGACCGTATCACTCAGTTGATGAATATCAAAGGCACACAAACTGTCGAAAGCTTTCATAAAAAATTGGGAAAAATTATGTGGGACAAATGCGGCATGGCCCGCAATGCACAAGGCCTGCAGGAAGCAATAAAAGAGATCAGGGAATTGAAAGAAGAATTTTGGAAAGATGTGAAAATTCCAGGGGAAATAAATGAAATGAATCCTGAGTTGGATAAAGCACAACGCGTTGCCGATTTCATAGAATTAGGCGAGTTGATGTGTATTGATGCTCTGAACCGTAACGAAAGTGCAGGTGGCCATTTCAGGGACGAATATCAAACACCGGAGGGTGAAGCATTGAGGCAGGATGACCAATATATGTATGTAGCAGCTTGGGAATATAAAGGCGAGCATGAATGGGAATTGCACAAAGAAGAACTGAAGTATGAAGAAGTGAAACCGACGCAAAGAAGTTATAAGTAATAATTGTTGAATAGAACAAATTATGGAGCACTATACAATGAACCTCACCTTAAAGGTGTGGAGACAGAAAAATGCAAATACTAAGGGCAGATTTGAAACTTATGAAGTAAAGGATATTTCTTCAGAGATGTCTTTCCTGGAGATGTTTGATGTACTGAATGAACGATTGATCCGTGAAGGAAAAGAACCCATCGCATTTGATCATGATTGCAGGGAAGGAATTTGCGGAACCTGCTCCATGTATATAAATGGCCGTCCGCACGGTCCCTGGCATGCTACTACAACCTGTCAACTTCACATGAGAGCATTTAAAGATGGTGATACCATTATAGTAGAACCCTGGCGTGCAAAAGCTTTTCCTGTGATCAAAGATTTAATAGTTAATCGAAGTGCGTTTGATAGAATTATCCAGGCCGGTGGTTTTATTTCAGTGAATACAGGAAGTGCCGTAGATGGTAATGCCATTCCCATTGAAAAAGAAAATGCGGATAAAGCCTTTGCTGCGGCTGCCTGTATTGGTTGTGGAGCTTGCGTAGCAGCCTGTAAAAATTCTTCTGCTTTATTATTTGTATCTGCAAAGGTTGCTCATCTTTCTTTATTACCCCAGGGAGACCCGGAAAGAAAAACGAGAGTGGTCGCCATGATTGAACAAATGGATAAAGAAGGTTTTGGCAGTTGCACTTTTACACAAGCTTGTGAAGCTGTTTGTCCTAAAGAGATTTCTATTACTAACATTTCCAGATTGAATAAGGAATATTTAGTAAGTGGTTTCAGTGAAGAAAAATAATTCATCGTATAAGGACAACTGTTCCTTTTTTATTGATCAGGGTACCTTGTCTATCCCTTGCATCTAAAGTCCAAATGTATACTCCGCTATTTTGATCCTGACCATTTAAAGTTCCGTTCCAGCCGTTATTGTTTTTTGCAGTAAAAATTTTTTCTCCCCAGCGATTGTAAATAGTAAAATTCAATAAAATAAAATTTGTTCCCAGGTATGGTTTAAATACATCGTTCTTTCCATCACCATTCGGTGTAAAAGCAGAAGGAACGTAAATATTATTTGGTGCAGCCACTTTGATAGAAACGGAATCTTCATCTACACAACCTGCATCATTTGTAACTACTACTTTGTATGTGATATTATCAAGAGGGGTTGCGACAGGATCATCAATTGTTGTATTGCTTAACCACATTGATGGTGTCCATTTAAAATGCGTACCTCCGCCTGTAACGCCCAGTTGCACCGTTTGGCCTACATCTATTTGTGTGTTTTCAGGAAAAGCATGTATATCAAGTTGCTGAAGGTCTAACGATTTTGACGTGGAATCATCCAGGCAAGAGAGCCCGGTTTCTATTTTTAATTTCACTGCAAAAATTCCGGAGTTTGCATAAACATGAATGGGATCTTTTTCTCCGGAAGTTTCAGCATCGCCAAAGTCCCATTCGTATGAAACAGCTTTGTCAGGATAAATGCTTGACCTGTTTACAAACCGCACATACCCCGAATCACATTTTGGTACAAAATCAAAATCAGCATTTGATAAAGTTCCACCTGCTGCTATATACTTTCCCTTGCTGATATGGCCACATACTGAAGGAGATTCAATAACAAGCTTAACATTATATATTTTATTTGAAGATAGAAAAGTGTGCAAAGGATTTTGGAGGTTAGATGTAGTGCCGTCGCCAAAATCCCATGACCATTGAACAGCCCCGTTAAGATTGGTAAAAGCAGTGAATTGAATAGTCCCTTTACAAGTATCTGTCACGTGGTAAGTAAAATTGTTGTAAGGGTCCCACGGCTCATCATTAATGGCATTGGGTAAACCCAAAACGCCTGATCTACCTGCCAGATCGACCTGGTCTAATACAAAATTACAACCAGTACCTTTTATATCAGGGTTATTAAGTACTGACAGTTTGGTTTTATAGCGGTTAAGATAAATTTTTCCCTCAGGTCCTGGTTGGATGCCATAGAAACCATATGTAGCCGGGATGCTTACTCTTGTGGTATTGACAGAAGCAGCAGAAGAACCTGATGAAACTTCGAACTGGTCTATAAATTCTTCAAAAACTCTTGTGACATATAAAAGTTTTGAATCCGGAGAAAATTCGCAATCAAAATAAGAAGTCGTTGTATTGGAGATTGTTTTCGGATTTGAAATGATGCCTGTTGCATTATCAAAATCAAAAAGCTGGAAGAAATTTCCAGCTACATCAGCATAATTGGTTTGACAAATAAATTTTCCATCGGGACTGGCTTTCATCACACCAAGGTCCTGGTTGTTTAGCACAATACCAATAGTAGAAACAACCGGAGTTGTCTGCAATCCGTTACAGGTAAGCAGCCAGCATTTGAAAACGTTGGAATTTCTCTCATTGCCTACGATCCATACATCTATACCGTTTGCGTGCCGTACTGCCGTTAATCTTTCTGTACAGGAAGGGTTTAATAAAATATTTTTTTTGATAACCTCACCCTTGTCTCCATCGTGACTCATATTTACTATTGAATACCGGTAGCCATTTGCAAAATAGTCTTCAACTGCATCTGTTGTAAAAATATAGTAGATACTATCGCTGTTTGGAAGTGGAACTATTATTGAAGACTGCGCTGCAGATTGATGGCCCATTAGGCCATTTCCATTCAGCATTACCTGGTGTATGCGATTGTAGACTGTTTCACCATTTGTATAAAATAAGATATTTCCATCATTATCACAAATCCCCGAATTACCTTCGTATGAAGAATTAACTCCATCAGTAATGGCATGCGGAGTAGTAATACCGCCCGGATTAAAACTTAATCCGGCTGCTCTGCCAAAGTACCATGTATTAAATTGCTGGGTCCAACAAAAGAATGAGATACTAAGAAAGATTGCAGTTATTGACAGTCTCCTATGATACATGAGTTGATAAAAGAGTAAATTAATTTCAAATTTGCTGCTTTTTGCTTGAATTAACAGCTGGTAATAACTTAAAAGGCAATAAAAGCCCAAATTTTACGATTTTACCATAAACTCACTGCTATTGAAGCAATTGGGCCGGATATTATTGCTGATGTTGATACTGCTTCCAACCCTTTGGAGTTATGGACAACTACCTTCTCAAAATGAAAACAGGCTCTCCAATCTTCGTGTAAAGAAATTAGCTGTTGCTGACACAATTCTACTCGATACTATAAGTATTGTTCCAAGAACTTTTTCAATTGCAGGCCTTCCTGATTCTGATTATCATCTTGATTTTATAAACGCAATTTTGTATTGGAATAAAAGGCCACAGACTGATTCTATTACTATTACTTATAGAGTATTCCCTTTTAAACTAAATCCTGTTGCTCAACACCTAAACTATGACAGTATTTCAAAAATTCCATTTGTAATCCCGCTGAGTTTCAATAATAATGGAAATCAATATGGTTCGGTGAAAGGAATGTTTGATTTTGGCAATCTGAACACCCAGGGATCGTTTGGCAGACAAATATCTTTTGGTAACAGCCAGGATGCAGTACTTAATTCTACTCTTAATCTTCAAATGCAGGGAATGTTAGGTGATAGCATAGAGATTCATGCAGCCATCACTGATAACAATATCCCGATACAACCTGATGGGAATACTCAGCAACTAAATGAATTTGACCAGGTATTTCTTGAATTCAAAAAAAGAAACTGGCAATTGAATTTGGGAGATATAGATATACGCCAAAACCAAAGTTATTTTTTGAATTTTTATAAACGTCTTGAAGGCATTTCATTTGAGACAAAAAATCAGATTTCACGTTCTGTAAATTCAAACACTCTTGTCAGTGGCTCTATTGCCAAAGGAAAATTTACAAGAAATGTTTTCCAGGGTCTTGAAGGAAACCAGGGCCCTTACAGGTTGACTGGTGCCAACAATGAGTTCTTTTTCATTGTGTTGGCAAATACGGAAAGGGTTTTTTTAGATGGAGAATTAATGCAGCGTGGCGAAGACCAGGATTATGTGATCAACTATAACACAGCGGAGATAACTTTTACCCCAAAAAGAATGATCACAAAAGATACAAGGATACAGGTAGAATTTGAATATGCCGACAGGAATTTTCTGAATGCTAACTTGTATTTATCGCAGGATTTTGAGATTAACAAAAAACTAAAACTTCACCTGGGAGCATTTAATAATAGCGATGCAAAGAATTCACAGATCAATCAGACACTGGATGCAAATCAGAAACTTTTCCTTGCCAGTGTGGGAGACAGTATTCAAAATGCGTTTTACCCGAATGCCTCGATAGATACATTCGCTGCTGATAAGATTTTATACACTAAAATTTATGTCAATAACGGAACAAGCGTTGATTCTTTTTATCAATATTCCACAAACCCTGATAGTGCCATGTATAATCTTTCATTTGCCAATGTAGGAAATGGCAAAGGAAATTACATTCCTGATTTGAACGGTGCAAATGGAAAAGTATACAAATATGTAGCACCTGCAAATGGCGTAAAACAAGGAAGCTATGAACCGGCGCTGCTCCTGGTAACACCCAAGAAACAGCAACTGCTCAATTTAGGACTTGAATATGCGATAAGTAAAAACACATCAGTAAAAACAGAAGTGGCAATGAGTAACTATGATGCCAATACTTTTTCCAGGATAAATAATGGAGATGATGCCGGCTACGCAACAAAGTTTAGTTTGAATCACATATCGCCTTTGCGAACCAATAATTCCAAAGAGTTGAAATTGATTACGGGGTTTGATTATGAATATGTACAGGATAAATTCAAACCTCTTGAACGATTGAGGCAGGTTGAATTTACAAGGGATTGGGGGCTGCCATTGGTTTTGAATCCGGCTACAGAAAATATCATTAAAGCATCAGCCGAATTGAAAAACAAATTCAATAATTCTATCGGGTATCAATTTACTAATTATCACAGGAGCGATAATTATAACGGTTTTCAAAATTCAATATTACAAACCGCCAACCTAAAGGGATGGCGATTCAATAACCGATTTATCATTACCAATTTCAAAACGTTAAATACGACAGGCTATTTTTTAAGACCGACCATTGATGTAAGTAAAGAGTTGAATAAACTTTGGGGACTTCGCCTGGGAGCCACTTATGCATTAGAACAAAACCAGACAAAAAATAAACTAACAGATACCCTGGATCTGACCAGTTTTTCATTTGATACCTATTCTGTATACCTGCAGTCAAATCAAAGAAGAAAAAATAAATATGGAATAACTTTTTTTACAAGAACGGATAAATACCCATTTTACAAAGGTCTTGTTAAGGGAGATAAGAGTTACAATATAAATATACAGACGGAGTTGGTCAGCAATCAACATCATCAATTTTTATTGAATGCGACATATCGAAAACTTAAAGTGCTGAATTCACAGGTTTCAACAGAGAAGGATGATAATACCATTTTGGGCCGTGCAGAATATATAGTGAATGAATGGAAGGGATTGCTGACCGGGAATGTTTTATATGAAGTAGGGGCAGGGCAGGAGCAGAAAAGAGATTTTGCATATCTTGAAGTACCTGCAGGAACGGGCCAGTACGCATGGATCGATTATAATAATGATGGCGTACAACAGTTGAATGAATTTGAACTGGCTGCATTTCCCGACCAGGCAAAATTTATTCGCATTTTTACCCCCACCAATGAATTTGTAAAAGCCGATTACAATACATTGAACTATAGTGTTTCTTTAAATCCACGTGCTGCCATGAATGTTTCAGGGCTGCAAGGTTTTCCAAAACTGATCTCGAAAACCAACTGGCAATCTTCGATGCAGATATCAAAAAAATCGATTGCTAAAAATGATTTTCAGTTTAATCCTTTTAAATATGGTTTGAATGATACGGCACTTATTACTCTCAGTACTGTGTTGCTGAATACCTTTTCATTCAACCGCTTTGGCAGCAGATGGGGATTTGATATAAGTAATTTGCAGAATAGCGGAAAGTCATTGCTGACGTATGGATATGAAAGCAGGAAATTAAATGACTGGATATTTAAGCTGAGAATTAATTTAAGCCGATCGATCACATTTGAGGTCAATACAAAAAAAGAAACCAATTCTTTAAGTACAGCGAATCCCCAGTTCGAGAATCGGAATTACAAAATCAATGAACATCTTGCTGAGCCAAAAATAACTTTTATTCGAGGCACAAGCTTTCGTTTTGCAACAGGCTATTCATATGATAATAAAAAAAATGATACAGCTTTTAACGGTGGTCAGAAAGCGATTTCAAACGCTTTTAACTTTGAAACAAAATATAATGTACTGCGAAGCGCTTCTATCACTGCAAAGTTTACTCTTAATACAATTGATTTTACTTCTACACATCCCAATGATGCTAACAGCACAGTAGGCTATACTATGCTCAACGGGTTACTGCCTGGAAAAAATTATATATGGAATTTAAGCTTTACCAAAACTTTATTGCATAATCTTGAATTGCGTGTAGAATATGAAGGACGTAAAGCAGGTGATTCCAGGACAGTGCATAGAGGAACGACCTCACTAAATGCACTTTTCTAGAACCACAATTTTCTGGATTTAAAATGATTATAAGGAAAATACAGAGAGCTGATTTAAGCGATAAAGCAAAGAATCGGAAAATGAAATTTAATATTTTTTCATAATCCTAATTAATCCCGTTAATCTGGTTCTATACATTAAACCTGAAATGCATTACATCTCCATCTTTTACTACATATTCTTTTCCTTCGATTCTTAATTTACCCGTATCGCGGCAAGCTGCTTCTGAGCCATAATGTATGTAATCATCATAGGAAATTACTTCAGCTTTGATGAATCCTTTTTCAAAATCTGTATGAATAACGCCGGCTGCCTGCGGAGCTTTCCAGCCCTGGTGAATTGTCCATGCACGAACTTCCTGCTCTCCGGCGGTGAAGTAAGTAAATAAATTGAGCAGCTTATAAGCTGAATGAATTAATCTATCCAATGCAGGTTCTTCCATTTTATATTCTTCCATGAATAATTCTTTATCCGGGCTTTCCATGGATGAGATTTGTTCCTCAATGGAATTGTTCATAATGATCATTTCAGAGTTTTCATTTTTGATAGCTTCCTTTAGCTGATTAGAAAATTTATTTCCTGTATGCATGGAAGCTTCATCTACATTGGCTACGTATAGTAAAGATTTATCAGTCAATAAAAACAGATCTGCAATTGCAGTCTTTTCTTCTTTTGTTAAGCCTAATTCACGAATATTTTTTCCATTTTCCAAATGAGCATAACATCGTTTCAGTATTTCCAGTTCTGTTCTCAGTTTTGCATCGCCTGTCTTAGCTAATTTTTCTGTGCGTTGTACTTTTTTATCTACACTATCGAGGTCTTTCAACTGGAGCTCGGTATCTATCACTTCTTTGTCCGAAACAGGATTGATGGGCCCTTCTTCGCGTAAAATGTTTTCATCTTCAAAACAACGAACTACATGAATAATTGCATCCACTTCACGAATGTTTGCAAGGAATTTATTTCCAAGGCCCTCGCCTTTACTGGCACCACGAACCAAACCGGCAATATCAACGATCTCAATTTGTGTAGGCACGATGCGATGCGGATGAACCAATTCAGCCAGTTTATACAACCGCTTATCGGGCACATCTACCAAACCTACATTTGGTTCGATGGTGCAAAAACGATAATTGCTCGCCTGTGCTTTTGCGTTATTGCTTACCGCATTAAATAAAGTTGATTTGCCTACATTAGGAAGACCCACGATGCCTGCTTGTAATGCCATTCTATGATTTCAGATTTTAGATTTGCGATTTTTGATTTTTGCCGCGCAAAGATAACTGAAGAATTTTTTTCCAAATCGTAAATCTGAAATTTTATTGGTTCTCTTCAGGAACATTCACCACAAGATCATTCAGGTAAGATTTTCCCTTAATATTATGAGCTGTCCAGCGAAGACTCCAGATACCTCCCTGTAAGACAGAAACATTTTTATACCCCTGATCCTTTAACCATTTTGCTGATTCAAAAATATTGTTTTGACTGTTAAATCCGTAAATTATTATGGGAATATCTTTTGATAGAGGGAGTGAACTGCTTGTTGTTATTTCAGTATAAGGAATATTCATAGCGTCTTTTACCTGCCCGATATTTTGCCAGTAATTTTTTGAAGTATTATCAAATTCATCTTTAGATCTTAAATCAATTAACACAAAGTCTTTTTTTCCGACCATCATTTTATGGAGATCATCAGCAGGAAGCAAATTATAGTTAATAAACTTTGTCCACTTAACTTTTGGTTTTTCGACCGTATTGGTTGCATAATCTATCCAGCCATCCATTCCAGTAAACAAAATCGTTACATCTTTATAACCTTGATCCATTAATAATTTCGCAGCTTTAGGGCTAACGTCTCCAAATTCATCAACGAGTAAAATAGATTTTGCCGGAATGTTTGCCGAAGAAAGATTTTCAAAAGGAATATTTACTGCTCCATCAAAACGACCTTCTGCTTTTGTTCTTTCTACGGTCGAGGTTCCGTTGAATATCGAATCGCTTCTGAGATCAATTACATAATAAGATTTTTTATTTACAGCAAACTCTTTTGATGAAATGATTTTATAAGGAACGGTTGTTACAATTTCAAACCCCGAGCAGGGATTTGATTCAATTCCCTGGTTGTAAAAATTAGTCAGGCCACCGTTTACGTTGAATATTTTTGTAAAGCCGCTGTCTGCAAGCAATCTTGATGCCCTGCGACTGCGTTGGCTGTGCGAACAATAAATAAAAAGAGGTTTGTCTTTATAAGCCAGCAATTCTTTCCAGCGTTTTGGTAATTCCCGAATGTCAATGTGCAATGCATTTTTGAGATGACCGATATTCAGATCTTCAGATGAAGAAAGCGTGTCATCAAACTCTCCCTGGCTGCGTACATCCAGTAAAGTATAATCGTGGTTTGCCATTAAAGTTTTACAAAGTTCCTCCGGAAAAACTGTTGTGTATTTTACATTGTCCGCCTTGAATTGTGCACGAGTTGTTGTTATAGTAAACAAGCATGCGATAAAAAGTAAACGGCGCATATAAAATGATTTGGTTCTTTACAAGGTATTTCAATTTTTCGGATCGGGTTGTTGCAATTGATGAAAGGGCTTTTGCCTACATGAACAGTTAAAGGAAAACATTAACTTCAAACCCTAAATTCAAATTTATCCTACATGTCTTTAAGCAGAATCTGGGCGGCGTTTATTATTGTTTCTATTGGAGTCGCCTGTTTCAAATGGATCGCATGGAAAGACAACGATGTTTTCAACCGGATAGTTGTAGGCAAGGCAGATGATGTTTACGGCTATTATATTGTTGGCCAGCCGAACCCTGGTAATCTGACTCAAGACAGTTTTGTAAAAAAAATGAATCTCATCGGTCTCTCGCGGAAAGAAGAAGTTGGTGATAGCAAATATCTTTTTACAAATGATCCTTTCTCAGATTCTTCTAAAATTCTCAAAAGTCAAAATCCTTCGCTGATTACGATGACATACAGCCAGGCATTGAAAAGAATTCAAAGGCCTGTTGATGGTATCATTGAAACTTGCTGGATCGCAGTAAACATTGCATTGAAATTGATTGGCATCATGGCACTCTTCATGGGGTTTATGAGCATTGCCGAAAGAGCCGGCGGTATCAGCCTGTTGTCAAGGATTATCGGTCCTTTTTTCACGAAATTGTTTCCGGAAATACCCAAAGGACATCCGGCGATGGGTCATATGATGATGAATTTTTCTGCAAACTTATTGGGCCTGGATAATGCAGCCACTCCTTTTGGATTAAAGACGATGGAAAGTCTGCAGGAACTTAACCCTAACAAAGCAGTAGCATCGAATGCACAGATCATGTTTCTTTCTTTGCATGCTTGCGGACCAACCTTAATACCTGTAAGCATTATTGCAGTTCGTGCTTCTGCAGGTGCAGGCAATCCAACTGATATCTTTATTCCCTGCATGATCGTAACATTCGCTGCAACGCTTGCTGCTATGAGCGTTGTGTCTGTAAAACAAAAGATAAATCTTTTTCAACCTGTAATCTTACTATGGGTATTGTCTATCTCTGCTATCATCGTTTTGTTAGTATCATATCTTGCTTCACTTGACGCAGCAGGTCTTCAATCTTTTTCGGGATTATTAAGTAATGGGTTGATACTACTCATTTTCCTTTTGATCATACTTGGCGCTTTGTATAAAAAGATAGATATATTCGATGCCTTTGTAACAGGTGCAAAGGGAGGATTTGAGACGGCTGTAAAAATTATTCCCTATCTCGTTGGAATGTTGGTAGCCATTAGTATGCTGCGCACCAGCGGCGTTTTTGATCTAATTATGGATGGAATGAAAAGTTTCTTTGCGTGGCTCGGTACTGATACAAGATTTGTTGAGGGATTGCCAACCGCATTGGTTCGTCCGTTAAGTGCCAGTGGTGCAAGAGGAATGATGGTGAGCACAATGACCACTTACGGAGCCGATTCTTTTGCAGGAAGACTGTCAAGTATAATGCAAGGTTCATCAGATTCCACATTCTATGTGGTTGCTCTCTATTATGGAGCTGTTTCAATTAAAAATACACGTTATTCAATCGGCGCTATGCTGCTTGCAGATTTGGTCGGTATCATTACTTCTATCTTTCTTGCTTATTTATTTTTTGGATAAACTATATAAATAAAAAGACTGCCACGGTGCAGTCTTTTTTATCCTATTGAATTTACTATTATTATCAACTAGCTCACCATATACCTATTATTTAAGGTATCCGTAATATTCATCATCTGTTGCACAATCCCACCAAACAGGCATACTCCAAATATTTGGATCAGCAGCATGGGGATTTAGAGCAAGCGTATTTACCGAGTTGTAATTTATCTCATAGGTTGGAGGTAACGCAAACCGGCGTATCCAATACCTCGGATCTGTTGGAGAACCGCCCGTCAACTGGGCCTGGCCCGTAAATAAAGGTCCCCGATCATACCCGGGATAAACTACTCCAAAGCCACCTATATCGCCGGCGCTAAAATCAAGCCGACGCATATCGTTCCAATTTTCAATACTGCAACCCATGGCAACATATTTTTGTAACATGATATCCGACATTGTTAAAGAACCTGCATCCTGGGCAACCGCATTGCTGGCAAGATAGGTAGTAATATCATTTTGATCCATAGGCGCCATATCAGGATTAGTATTAGTATAGCCGGAGGATTGCCATTCGGTTAGCTTAGCTTGCATCATACTCAAATGCGCCTGTATACCTGCAATGTATGCCGTGTAAGCATTCGCATTATCACCTTTTCTCATGTAAACCTCAGCTTTAATAAAGCACATTTCATGATAAGTCAAGATCTCCTGGTCTGAAACAGGACGAGTCTGGAATGAACCCGTAGAGCCAACAGCTCCTGCAGTCATTGCGTCTGTTGAAGGATACCAGTCAACATCTAATGGATCTACTCCACCCGTTGCAAGCGCAAAACTGCGCAGATTTACATAAGCAGTGTCTCCCGCAAGTATGTAATTAGTACTGTTTATATACATGGAGCCAGCAACATAGGTTACTGTTACATCATTCCCATTAACTGTGTAAGGCCGCCCTGCCGAAACCTGATCAGCAATAAAATTTGCACGATCCGTCGCATCGGCAATAGTATATGTTTTATTAGTATTCGAAGTGGCATAACTTGTCAGCGCAATAGAAGTAGGACCTCCTTTCAGCAACCGGGTTGACGGACCATAAGAATCAACGCCCTTTGAACGATTCCAGGTATAAGATATCACTTTACCGCTGCCATCAAGTTGAATATTGGACATGATAGCAGGCACAATTTTGCTCATCCGGGGATCCGCAATACCGGAACCTCGCATATTCGTCAACAAGTTGTAATAATACTGAGAAATACGCTGGGCGCTGCCATAAGCCGCATAATCAAAGATGCCATTTGTTACAACAGGGTCACCGTACAAATAATCGGTTACGGTACTATTGTTATAGCCTGGTCCAATTGTGTTGTCGGCATTAGACTGTGGACCCTGGGACAAACAGTATAGAATAGAATCCGCATTATACTGGTCTGATTTTTTTGACAGCTTAAGCATATACCTGGCTTTTAATCCCCAGCATAATTTTATCCACTTGCTTACGTCACCGCCATTCCACAAATCTCCTGTAGCAAGTGAAGGTGCTCCGGCATCCTGTGTTTGGTTAAACAGGCTGATAGCTTCATTCAATTTTGCCATACATCCGTTGTAAATGGTCTTACCGTCGTCAGGTTTAGGGCTTGGATTCCCCGTTGCTGCCTCTGTGTAGGGCATTTCGCCATACAGATCCAGCATTTCCATAAAACCCAAAGCATGGAATACATCAGCCGCGGCCATATAATGATAGGCGCCTTGTTTCTCGGCGGAATTATACATATCAACCACATTGGAAGATACTTCTATAAACCATGTTTGATACGGCGTCGTCACATTGCCGGTAGAGCATTGCCATGTTGTGCTTAACGTATTAGGACTAGCAGAGTTACTATAAAAAACTCCCGCCAGACATGAAGTACGAAAATCAGTAACACCAGATGTGTACTGGTAAAAGTGTTCGATCCAGGGCAACCGGTTTTGAATTAATACACTTTGATTGTTTGGATTATCCGGGTCTGTATTAACATCCAGCCATTTTTTACATGATGTCAAACCCAATATGAGTATGCAACCCAGGAAAATATATTTTAAATTTCTCATAATCTATTTTTTTCAATAATTAAAAAGTAAGGTTTATTCCGAATGTGAAACTTGCTACTGCAGGTACTCCCAGGTAATCAATACCTGTGGAACCCGAACCTCCTGTTCCTCCTGCAGCGCTTACTTCAGGATCCAGTCCCTTGTAGTTTGTCAATGTAAGTAAATTAGTGCCTACTGCTGTTGCTGAAATTCCTTTAATAACTTTTTGATTCTTCAACAAACTTGTAAAATCATAAGTCAATGACACGGAACGCAGTTTCAGCCAATTTACCGATGTAATAAAATTATAAGAGTTGGCCGCATAGTTTGCCCAATACCTTTGAATCATATCTACACCTGCAACCGTTGTACTACCGATGGTATAGGATTGGTTTGCCTCATAGGTTTGAGAAAAATCAGCTCCTGTCTGGCTGTTCACTCCGGTTACGGTCACCGACTGGCGGTCATTCAGTAAAGTTTTTTTGCTTAAGCCATTTACGACCATAGCATACTCTGTACCATTGAACACATCTCCTCCTTTACGAATGTCAAGAAGAAATGATAAGGTGAACATTTTGTATCGGAAAGTATTACTGAACCCACCGATGAAATCCGGCTCACGGTTACCTACAACTGGATTAGTAGTGTTAAGTTTATATAAACCCGTTGTAGGATCTACCTGGTAGGGGCCATTTGGAATTTCCTTCCCGTTAGCATCGTTTTCACGCAAATAAGATTGACCGGTCATTCCCAAAAAATAGCCACCGTTAGGAATGGATGCTGCTTTTACTGTTCCGAATTGAGCATCTGTTGGATAAAAATAAGCTATGCCCGGAAGGAAATCGCCTAACCTGCCTTTGTTATAGGAGAAATTCAGCATGACATCCCATCCGAAATTCTTTTGGGATACCACTTTACCTGTAACGGCTATTTCCATGCCCTTGTTAATGACCGAGCCGGTATTGAGAGAGCTGAAAATAAAGCCGCCGGATTGCGCTAAACGCGGTTGCGCAATTTGATTCTTTGTTTGACTATGATAATACGTATAATCCAAACCAATACGATTGTTCAGAAATCTAAACTCTCCTCCAACTTCCCAGGAATTTTGAATTTCAGGTTTCAATATAGGATTACCGGCATAGTACTGATTACCCACCCCGGTAAAAGAGCCAACGGAGATCGGGGGATTTACATACGTATTCGTTGCATAAGCATTGGCGTCTTTACCCACCTGCGCCCAGCTTGATCGAATCTTTCCGAAAGAAAGAATGTTATTCCTGGGTAATAGTTGGGTGAAAACAAAAGATCCGCTTACAGAAGGATAAAAATACGATCTGTTCTGTATGGGAAGTGTGGACGACCAGTCATTGCGCCCTGTTACAGTGATATAGGCAATATCTTTATAAGATGCGCCAAATTCTCCGTAAGCTCCTACCAGACGCTTTTTTGTGGTGCCATCCGTAAAAAATTTATTATCGGTGGAAATATTATTAAAGCTGATGGTACCAGCTGTAATAAAGTTGTATCCCCAATGATTCTGATTCCTCCATTCAGTACTTTCCGAAGTGGTTCCCAACATCAGGTGCGTATCAAAATCTCCAAACGTCTTATGAAAATTACTCATCACCGTTGTTGAGAGGTAAGAATAATCATACAGGTCTTTGCTCAAACGTCCGGTTTGATACAAGGGAATCACGGCAGAACCCGGGGCAATAAAAGTATAGTCATTAGTAGCGTACTGGTCATAACCCACACGTCCTGTAATATCCCACCAATCTGTAATCTTAAAATTGCCGTTTATGCCTCCTGTAAAACGATTGGTTTTTGATGTTAAATTATCCTCGTTGATGATCCAGTAAGGATTGTCAATATCGCTTTCCAATGGAAGAATTCCGGCGAATTTGCGATATTGTGAGCCATCAGGATTTATATAATTCTTCATGTTGAACGTCTGAGGCCAGCTATATACCGCTCCCATTGTTCCGTTACCGCCGCCGCCATACAAACCAGCAGTAGTTAAGGTTCTATCGGTTTTCGCAATTGAATAGGCAACATTTGCATCCAATATCAAACGCCCATACTTTTGTTCACCATTAAAACGAAAAGTAGTTTTATCATAATCTGTTCCGGGAATGATCCCTGTTTGATTAAAGTTAGATCCCGATAAATAAAAAGTACCATTTTTTGTACCACCGGATACGTTTACGTTATTATCATACACAATGCCATTTTGGAAAAAATTACCGATATTGTTATATATTGTACTGTCAGCCGGAATTTTTGGTCCCCATGAGTTATATGTCACATCGTTTAAAACACCATTACTCGAATATACACCCGGACCAAATCCGGTTTGAACTTCAGGTAATTTATTCGCCCATGAGGTGCTTACTTTACTATTGACATCAACTATTACTCTGCCTTCCGCCCCTCTCTTGGTGGTAATAATAATAACACCGTCGGCTGCACGCGATCCATACAATGCAGCTGCCGCAGCACCTTTCAAAACTGACAAGCTCTGGATATCTTCCGGGTTGATATCCATGATACGGTCTGAGTAAGTTGTATTACTGCGCGAAAGACCATCGGTACCCGTATTACCCGTAACTGTAGTTGAGTTATCATAGATAATGCCATCAACAACAAATAACGGCTGATTTTGCCTGCTTTCCGACGTTGAATTGCCACCACGAATAGTTATAGATGCACCGGCACCTGCCGAACCACTAAACTGCGTAACATTTACACCGGGCGCTTTACCAACTAAAGAATTGATGATATTAGTATTTTTATTTTTCATCAATTCCTGCGCACTAAGGTCAGTAACCGAATACCCTAACGCCTTTCGCTCCTTTTTTATACCTAATGCCGTTACTACAACTTCATTGAGTGAAGCGTCCGATTTCTTAAGGGAAATCCCAATTAAATTATCGGTACCCACTTTTACTTTTTGTGCCTCATACCCTACGTAGGTAATTTCAAGCGTTTCACCTTCTTTAGTCTGGATTTGAAAACTACCATCTGAACCGGTTAAAGTTGATCTGTTTGTACCCTGCACTTTAACAGTTGCACCGATAAGAGGCTCGTCATTTTCACCAATAACCTTTCCGGTTATCGTTTTTTGTGCACGCAGTTGCAGGGAACACAGAATACCGATGCACAGAAAGAACACTAAATGCAAAATTTTTCTCATAGCAATGTGTTTAGTTTTTAAAAATATTAGAGCATTTATTTTAGGACTTTGCTGCTTTACTTTTCATATTGATTCAGGATTATATAATTTCAATTCCGGTTTTCAAATAAGGTTTCAAAATCGGATCGTCCGCAGGCAATTCCGTAATGAGTACGTCTGTCTCACCCACATCACATATTTTAATTGGCTGAGTAGTGTTGATCTTTTCCGAAATAGTGAGGCTAACAACTTTTTGCGAAGATTCAATCATAGCTTTTTTTATTTGCACTACTTCCCAATCGTTGTCTGTTATTCCATGTGCACGATCAATTGCATTGATTCCTAAAAAACACAGGTCGGCTTTTATCTGTTTTATTTTGTTGATGGCATCTCCACCGGTTGTAATTTTTGAATTCTTTGAAATCTTATCACCAATAACAATTACATCGATATTCGGGTGATCCATATATTCAAGAATAGCCGGAATGCTGCCGGTAATAAATGTTGCCTTTAACTGCGGAGGAAGAGATCTTGCCAATTCAAGAATGGTACTGCCACCACTGGTTAATATGAACATCCCATTCCTTATCAGTGAAATCGCCTTTCTTGCAATTGCGGTTTTTTGCTGGTATGAATAAACAGTTTTCGGAGTATAAAATAGCTGGTTGAATGACGGAGATAAGGCGCCTCCATGGACCTTAATGAGTTTGCCTCCTTCGGAAAGTTCCTGTAAATCTCTCCTGATGGTATCTTCTGAAACTTTAATTTCCTGGCATAAAACAGATGACAAAACCCTATTGTGCAGGTTTACCTGGTGCAGAATATAAGCGTGTCTTTCTCTTTTAAGCATTTGTCAGTTTCAATATTGCATAATAAAAATAGGAGAAATTCCAGCACAAAACTGCAAAAGCCAGAAAAAAACCTGCAATTGTGGAAATAAAAAAACCACCTTGTCAACTAACAGGTGGTGATATGAAAAGAATTTTTAAACCTATTTTGGAAAGGTGAATCGCACAGAAAACCCGATAGCAGCCGGCTCGAAGTTAATGTCAGAGATAAGATTCAATTCAGGTTTCCAATCAAGAGATATATTAATTGGGACGCTTGCAAATTTATAATCGAGCCCCACGACACCCTGGGCGCCAAAATAATTTGTATTCACATCTCTTGCTTTGTTTACATCATATTCCTTTCCAAAACCAAGATAAGCACCGGCACCATAGTACCATTGAAGGCCCGGTGTACTGAATGGTTTGTGTATTTCATAAAGTGCCCCCAGCGAAAGAGGATCACTGAACGAAAAAAAACCTTCAATTGCCGAGGTTTCGTTGATAAAATGTTTGATAGTGATCGCATTGCTGACAATAGGCATGTTATTACTTAGCCTGATACCAATAGCCGTCTTATAATCTGTGCTGTTAGCTGATGTATTATTTACCTGTTGAGCAGATAATAAATTGAGCGCTGCAACAAAGCTGATGCAAAGAGAAAAGAGAAATATTTTTTTCATGGTGATGTTTATTTCGTTTTTAACGAAAATGGTGCCACCAAATTTTAAACAAAATGTAAAAGAAATTACAAATATGAAAGTGTGAAAATCTTCTAAAAACTTTTTCTATTGATGGGGATGGGCTTTTTAGCAGGTTAACTTACATTTTTATTCATACAATTCGTACCTCGTCTTTGGCCTTCTGTCATCAAGCCATTTGAAGCTTTGCAGGCGTAATTCTTCAGAAGATTTTGAGTGCATGGGCCAAAGTGTACCTTTTACTGCACTTCTGAAAACCACCTTTTGCAGAGTCCTTTCCTTTCCACTTGAATCCGGCGAAAAGTAAATGTCAATAATATCAGATGTTGACTGATTTACACCGGTGAATGAGCTATCCTCATTTTGTATATAATAAATGCATTCAGCCAAACCCCTTGCTCTTGCTGAATCAATGGAACCATTAGTAAGGTATCCATCCATTCGTAAAGATTTTATCTGGTTAAAAAAGTCTTCTTCCACCTTATTTACCAGTAAACTGTTCTCAAATGCTTTTATGCGATCTGCTTTTTTGTTTTTAGTAAAAAGTAAAATTGTATCTCCTGTGATCTGGCTTCCTCTTGACCACACAACGGGATCTTTATACAAACGAAAAACAGAATCTTTAAACGAATAGAACATACTGTCGCAAATTGATTGTACAGAATCGGAAAATATTCTTACATGATAAAAAGCCTGGAAATACCGGTTTGTACTGTCTTTTGCTGTCGAATCGGTCGCTTTTGTTGTGGTGATCGTATCTTTTTTAATTGAATCCTGGTTTGAATACAGATCTGTTAGCCTTGCTGAAAATAAAGTATCAGCCGAAATATAAATTGAATCATTTTCCTGCTTGACGATCATGAGCGGTTTATTAAAAGCAAGAAAGGTCTCCGTTTCATTGTTTGCAATAATTTGCCCCGCAATAACAGTAGTGGCTTGTGCAGTATCAACAATGATCGCATTTCCTTTGATTTGGGAAATATGAGTGCTGTCATTCGTAAATATCATATCGCCGGTATATCTTCTGGCTCCATCTTGTATAATGGGTCTTTTCCCAAATTCAGCTTTTTTATTCCTGGTATCATAAAAACCTTCGCTGGTAATTATTGTCCTGTTGCTACTGTCTTTAATAAATGTTTTTGCAATAAATCTTGCAACTTCAGATTCGGTGTTATATAAAAGTGAATCTGATCTTAAAGAATATGCCGGATCATTCAGCACTACATTTTTTTTAAAATAAATATCCCGCAGATCAGTGTAATAATACCCTTCCTGGCTTGTTAATACGGATTTTTTGTTATTCACTACTTTACCACCGTCAGTATAAATACCCAGCTTTGTATCCACATCATACTCCAGGTTATCGGTTGTCAGTAATGCTTTACCGTCAGTGAGACTCACATTTTTTTGTAAATATGCTATTCTTTTATCCGTCAAATAACGCAGGTAATCAGAATATGCATTCGCTGTATCTGCATCATTGATATGCACATGACCAAAAGCTTCAAGCACATGACTCTTGTTATTAATTATACAACTATCGCAATAAAAGAGGGTGTTTGCCTGTTTTAATTTTACGTTACCCGTGAGTATTTGTAGTTCAGTAGAATCATTAGGCTTTAGGAATTCAAGTTTTTTGGCTGATAAGATTTCTACTTTTTTTGTTGTATCAGTGGCAGGTGTGGAAGGATTTTGTGACCAGGCCTTTTCAATGCCGGAAAAAAAGCAGCACACCAAAAAAAAATAAATCAGTTTTGAATTCATTATCTGTTGGCTCTTTCTGCAAGAGTATCTTTTGGAAGCGGTGAAATTAAATATCCACCTTTATCCTTTTTCCCAAATACAGAAAAATTAACGTAGCGTTTAGGATGCGCTTTAAAATCATCAATCAGTATTTCGAGGCCCAATGAAGTGTTTTTAAGATTATCGTAAAGTTTGCTGTCATTCATCAATAGTCCCAGCGTCCCATTGTTATGGTTGATCTTATACATAACGCTGTTCAATTGGTTCACGGTTGATTGTATAGTATCCATCATTCGTTTCAGGTTGAGACTGGCAAGTTGTTGTGTAGTGACATCCACATTACGGAGAATATTATTGATAGTATCATTATTGTTTTTCAGATTACCTGTTACGTCATTAAGATTCGATATTGTTTTTGCCAGTAAGCCGGTTTCAGTATTCAGCAATTTTTCAAGAGAGGCAGAGGAAACAAGCAAATTATTGATAATACCCTGTATATTACCTTTTGTTGTGGGATCAAATAACCTGTTAACTGATCCTAATACCCCCGTTAAAGAATCAATAGCTGTACGGGCTTTTTCAAGCGTGGGAGAAACCTGAGAAGTAAGGTCCCCCAGAAGACCATTTGTCAATTTTGTTTCAATGGTATCGCCGTTTTTGAGATATGTATTTCCGGTACCCAGTTGAATATTTATATAAGGAGTACCGGTAAGAGGTGATGAAATGAATGCTACGGAATTTGCAGGAATATTCACAATGCTGGTAATATTGATGGTAACAACTATTCCCGAAGCGTTTTTATCAGTAAATTCTTTGTTGTATACCTTACCTATAGCATTGCCTTTTATTTTTACATCGTTTGATTTTTCAAGTGATCCAACTTCGTCAAATACAGCATAAATTTTTTTACTTCTTTCAAAAACATTATTCCCTTTCAGAAAATTAAAACCAAGAATTAAAAGTGTCAGTGCGACTATAGTCAGGAGGCCTACTTTCGTTTCATTACTGATCTTCATGCATTGTTATTTTCGGGTAAGGCTTTATAGCTAAGATGCAAGTGGCAAATTAACTAATTATTTTGAGAAGGTGTAAATTTACAATCCACTAAATGTACCCTTTAAAAACAATATGTTTCGATTGCTAAAATGCTTTCTTTTGTCCTTTTATCTGGCGGGACTCAAGTTTTTCTTCATAATCCTTTAAGGCGTTCACAATATTCGAAACGATTTCATCCTGACCTTTTTTGCTGTTAATATAATTTTCTTCCTCTTTGCTTGAAATAAAGCCGATTTCAACAAGTACACTTGGCATGCCCGTAGCCTGCAATACCCAGATTCCTTTATCATTTCGTTGTTTTACTCCGCCACGGTACACTCTTCCCTGACTTTGAAAACCTTTTTCAATAAGATCGGCGAAGGTCAGGCTTTTCCGAAAATAGTTCTGAGCATACACAAGCATTCTTGCTCTTTCTGCAGGATCTGAAGGGTCAGGTAATGTGAGGTTGGAAGTGGAATCAATTTCGCCATAATAATCATCATTCTTTGAAACAGAATTCACTTTATCGTCACTTTTGCTTATTGCCCATATATATGTTTCAGTTCCGGTTGCAGGATTAGGTGTAGTCCAGTAGTGATATTGACGAATTTTTCTGGTATATTTTTTTTTGTTTCTTCTTACAGTGATTGTTTTATACCCAGCAACTCTTCTGTGTTTGATTGGAGGAGCCGAATTGCAATGAATAGCAATAAAAAGGTCCCCGCCTGATTCGTTAGCCAAATCCGCCCTGTACCTGAGTGCGTCGCTTTTGTTGATTTTATTTCCCGGCAAAACATCGGTGGTTCGTGTATATACAATTCTCATATCAGGGAATTCTTTTTCAATAGCCTTTCCCAGTTTTAAGGAAACGGCAAGACTTACATCTGCTTCGGTTGAATAAGAACCTTGTGCACCCGGGTCGAGGCCACCATGACCGGGATCGATGATAATTGTTTTCAGTACTTTATTTGTGGTTTGGCTGAAACTAAAAGAAAAAAAGAGAATCGATGCCAATAAAAGAACTAAAGCAAGTGATTTTTTTTTAATCATCTGGATTGGATTAAGAGCAGAACAAAATAAATTAAAAATTATTTTTTTCCTTCATTGCGATCATATCAAGAAAAGCTTTAGAATCATTTGCAGAGGAAGGAATATTGTTTTGTGTGCTGCTGTTTAATGATTGTTGCTGTTTGCCCAGCCAGTCAATATAATTCGTGACAGCTTCAGTAATGCATTTTGCAATTTCCTGCTGGCCTGCTTTGCTGTTCAAATAATCTTCTTCCTCACGATTAGTGAGAAAACCGGTTTCCACCAGTATGCTGGGCATGGCAGTAGCCTGGAGCACCCAAATGCCAACCTGTCGCTGCTGCTGGCCGCTGCTAGTTCTGCCTGCTTTTACAAATTCATCCTCTACAAAACCAGCCAGTGTCGCACTGCGCTTAAAAAATTGTTTTGTTTTTACCAGGGCAAGTGCAATGAATTCAGGTGAATTGGGATCAATATCTCCATAATTCTCTTTATAATTTTCTTCCTGCATCATAGGTGCGTTTTCCCGAACGGCTACTTGTTTGTCATCATTTTTATGAGCTCCCCAGATGTAGGTTTCAGTTCCTTTTCTTGGATTAGGAGTTGTCCAGTATTTGTATTGAGGAACTTTCCTGGTGATTTTTCTTCTTTTACTTCCTTTACCTATATAGGATGTTACAGTTTTTGTTCCAATTCTCTCACTATGATATATAGGAGGCATTGCATTGCAGTGTATAGAAATAAAAAGATCGCCATGATTTTCATTCGCGATCTCTGCCCTGCGGTGCAGTTCAACTATATTTTCATCAGTTCTTGTTTCCACAATGTTTACATCAGGCAATGCTTCATGCAATTGTGATACAAGTTCCCTTGATATGGAAAGGCAAATATCATCTTCATAGGAATAGCTTCCTTTTGCACCATTATGTGTTCCATCAGGCATAAGACCATGACCAGCATCGACAATGATGGTTCGCAGCACTTTTTGTTTTTTTTCTTTTTTGGGAATAAAAGAAAACAAGGCAACCGCAAATGAAGCAAAAAGAACAACCAAAATGATTTTTTTTATCATGCCGGAAAATTATTTTTTACTTATGAAATACTCACCTAAAAAGAGACTTTTGTCTGAATCTTCACAAATTGTTTAGAGTTGTTAAAATAACTCCTACCTATAAAGAGCTATTTTTGTTTAACCCGTATGAAGCAACTGCGCAAATTTAGATTAAATTATTTTTCAGCCGGGACACTAACTGCTGCTATTATCTTTTTATTTTATTCACTAACGTGGAAAACTGCGGATGCCCGTGTATCATCAAAATATTTTTACACCACTTTAACAAGTCAACAAGACACAGTAAAACCTCATCTGAAAAATGATTCTCTGCAAATTAAAAAAGATAGTTTAAATGATTCAACGGTTGCAAGTACATTAATTGATACGTTACCGGTTCAAATTGATACACTGCCTGCTGAAAAAGTTGATACTTTTTCTTTCAAGGTATCAAAAGATTCACTGGATGCTCCTATAAACTATGAAGCAGAAGATTCCGCAGTAGTGTTGGTCCAGGATAAAAAGATCTTGCTTTATGGCAAAACAAAAACTGATTATAAAGACATAACTCTTACCGCTCCTAAAGTTGAACTAAACCAGGAAACAGAAATTTTAACGGCATATAACAGTGTTGATAGCACAGGCGATATTGTGGAAAGGGCAAATTTCAAACAAGGCGAAAGTGAATTCCAAAGCGACACTATTCATTTCAATTTTAAAACGCAAAAAGGATTGACCAAAAATACTTATACACAAAGTGGCGGGGCATTTATACATGCTACGCTGGCGAAAAAGGTAAACCCTACCACTATGTATGCAAAAAATGGGGTGATGACTACCTGCGACCTTGATGATCCTCATTTTGGATTTCATTACAATAAAATAAAAATCATCAATAACAAGCTCGCTATATCCGGGCCTATTCATCCTGAGTTTGAAGGTGTACCCATTCCAATTTATCTCCCTTTTGGAATTTTCCCGTTAACAAAAGGAAGACATTCCGGTTTTTTAAGTCCTTCCATTGAAACCAATGAACAATATGGTTTGGGTCTTGTGAATGGTGGTTATTATAAAGTGCTCAATGATTATTGGGATGTGATTCTTCGCGGCGATGTTTATTCTTACGGTGGTTGGCGGGCTACCATTTCACCAGAGTATAAAAAACGATATAAATACAATGGTGGATTTAATTTTACCGCTCAGTCCACCAAATTGAATTTTAAAGGAGATCCTGATTATTCAAAGAACACCAGTTATTCTTTTACATGGCATCATTCTATGGATACCCGTGCAAGACCGGGCACAAATTTCAGCGCAAGTGTTAACGCCAGTTCTACCAAGTTCAACCGGTATGTATCAAATAATCCCCAACTGAATTTTCAAAATCAGCAAACATCGTCTATCACTTATTCAAAAACATGGGGTAACAGGTTTAATCTTACTTTAAGCGCCAATCACAACCAGAATAATAACCTGCATTATATATCATTGAATTTGCCTAATGCAGGATTTACCGTAAACACCATTTATCCTTTCCAGAGAAAAGAAGCCATAGGCAGCCCAAAATGGTATGAAAAAATCGGTATTGGTTATAATGGGACTTTCAACAATTCAGTTAGTTTTTATGATACACTGACCTATGGGAAAAATGGTGTTAAACCTTTACTCAAATATTTATTAGATACAGCACAATGGTCATATCGCCAAAGCATCCCAATGACGCTTGCTTTACCCACACCACCCATTATGGGTGGAGCTGTTATCATTACACCCGGCATTTCATATAGTCCGAATTTTTTACAGAAACTTACTACGTATCACTGGGACACTGCTGCTAAAAAAGTGGATACTATTTATCGCAGAGGATTGTTTCTTCAGCACCAGGCAGGTTTTTCATTGACTGTAAATACAGCCCTTTATGGAATGTACGAATTCAAGAATTCTAAAATAGTAGCTATTCGCCACACCATCCGGCCCACAATTGGCTTTAGTTATACGCCGGATCTTAATAAAAGATTTATACAGCAGGCGCAGGTAGATACAACGGGCAGAAAAATATTGTACAATGAAGCAACAGGAGGTATACTTTCTTATACCGGCAGCGGCAGCCGGGCTGCTTCGATAAACTTTCAACTGGATAATAATCTTGAAATGAAAGTAAAATCGCAAAAGGATACAACCGACAATGGAATAAAGAAAGTAAAACTGATAGATGGTTTTGGGTTGTCAGCTAACTATAATCTTTTGGCGGATTCTTTTGCTCTCAGTAATCCTTCCTTTTATTTCAGAAGCAATCTTTTTGAAAAAATCAGTATTACAGCTAATGCAACATTAAATCCTTATGATTATGATGCAAGGGGTTTTCCTGTAAACAAATTATTTTCCCGTAACGGTAAATTTTACTGGGGAAGATTGACCAATGGCAGTGTTTCTGTATCAACAAATTTTAAAAGCAAGCCTAAGGACAAGCAAGTGGAAGAACAGAGAAATAAACAAATGAATGATATAATGCAGGATCCTAATCTTATCAATCAACAGGACCTGATGGACTATATGCGACAAAATCCAGCTGACTTTGTTGATTTCAATATTCCCTGGAGTTTGAATCTGAGTTTAAGTTTATCATTTTATCAGCGGATGAAATCTGATTACAGCGGTTTTGAAAAACTGCTGACTTCAAGCATAAATTTTGGAGGTAGTTTCCTGCTTTCTCCAAAATGGAATTTCAATGCAAACGGATACTATGATCTGAGTACAAAAAAATTGCAAATGTTCACGATGAATATTTCAAGAGATATGCATTGCTGGCAAATGTCAATCAGTGTTACTCCTGTCGGACTTTATCGTTTTTTCAGTGTCAACATCAGTCCTAAAGCTTCTATTCTGCAGGATTTAAAAATAAACCGCACCAGAACGTTCACTAATTTTTAATCCGGGTGTGAAGTGTAATATTCTTTCATCAGGTTAAATACCTGTTCTTTTAATTTTTCTGATGAAGGAAAATCTTTTGGGGAAATGGGTTTTAAATAATGTAATTCAATTTTTCCGGGCCAGAAAAAAAAGATTTTTCTTGGTAATACTTTGGATGTATTAAAGATCAAAGCCGGTAAAATGGATTTGCCGGAATCAAATGAAAGTCGAAAAGCTCCATCATGAAATCGCTGTAAAGGTTGAGAAGTTTTATTTCTTGTTCCTTCGGGATATATGCACATGTGCAGGCCCATATCCAATACCTCTCTCATTTTTACATAACTCATCTTCCGGCTTTCTTCATTCTTCCGGTCTATCAGCACACTACCCCGTTTATATAACATGCCGAATAAAGGAATTCTTGACATTTCAATTTTTGCAATGGTTTTATTGGCACCCGGCATAAAAGGAACTGAAATGGGAACATCCATCAGGGAATTGTGGTTGTACACAATTACATAGTTTTCTCCATTTTTAAAATTGTCCTTTCCTTTTACCCGTAACCGGACGCCGGTGACAAAAAAGAAAAAGATCATCCAGCTGCGGTAAATTTTGTGCATCATGAAAGATCGTTTGGGCTCTTTCCACAAACCTGTGACCCACATTGGAAAAAAAACGATCAGCATTGTAGAAATAAAAATAATGGCTGCCCATAGTGCAAAAATTCTTCCCAGGATATTTTTAATAAAACTCATAACCCTCAATATCTTTAAAAATAGTTTCTTTTAATGGCGGCCATTCTTTTTTTATTACACTGAAGTAAACAGAATCCCTGCGACGATGATTCCACATGGTCATGTGGCTGCGAAGTACACCTTCGTCTTTTCCTCCCACTTTTCTTAATCCCTGCTTTGCCCGTTCATTTAACACATCGGTTTTAAATTCCACTCTTTCAAAATTTAGCTGGTCAAATGCATAGCGCATCATGCAATATTTTGCATGGAAATTGACACCCGTGCTTCTGAAATTTTTTCCAAGCCAGCTCCATCCGATCTCCAGTCTCAGATCATGGTAAGAAATATTTCCCATACTGCTGCTTCCGGCAATTTGATTCGTTGATTTATCAATAATAGTAAAAGGCCTTCTTGTACCGTTGGCTTTATCAGCAAAAGCTGCATCCATCCATTTTTGCAGGTCTGTTTTATAAGAGAGGTTGAGAGTAAAATACTCCCACATTTCTTCATCCTGGGCAAGACTTTGAAATGCATCAAAATCTGTCTCCTGTATGGGTCTTAAAAGAACCTTGTTTGTTTCCAATATCAATCCCGCTTCAATAATTTTCATTTTTATTTTTTCATTTTTACTTCTTACTTTCTATCATTTACAAACTCCAGTCAATCGGATCGATTCTATTCTTTACTAAGTATTCATTTGTTTTTGAAAAATGTTTGCAACCTAAAAACCCCGTAACGGAAAGGGGGGAAGGGTGAGCTGCTCTCAAGATCAGGTGTTTGCTTTCATCAATCAGAACCTTTTTTTCCTGTGCAAATTTCCCCCAAAGTAGAAACACAACATTTTCTTTCAGGTCAGAAATTTTTTTGATCACCGTATTGGTAAATTCTGCCCAGCCAATTTTAGAATGACTCATAGGCTCACCGGCACGAACTGTGAGAGAGGCATTTAATAAAAATACTCCCCCCTTTGCCCATTTAGTAAGATTGCCGCTTGCAGGAAATCGCACGCCAATATCTTCATGTAATTCTTTGAAAATATTTATCAGCGATGGTGGCGGGGGCACGCCATCCTGTACAGAAAAGCAAAGACCATGTGCCTGCCGCGGGCCATGATAAGGATCCTGGCCAAGTATTACCACTTTCACTTTATCAAAAGGAGTTGTATTGAATGCATTGAAAATTAAACCACCGGGCGGGTAAATAGTTTTGCCCTGTGATTTTTCTACTTTGATATGATGAACAATATTTTCAAAATAAGGTTTGTCAAATTCTTCCTTTAAAATTTTTTTCCAGCTTTCATCAATTTTTACATCCATAAACTTGAAATTTTGACCGGCGATTCAAAGTTTTGAAGTTATGAAAACTAAATTCGATTTATTAAGTTAGGCAGGATTCTTTCTGCTAGTAATTTTTAAATAAAAAAAGCCGAGGGTGTTAACCTCGGCTATAATAATCTTTTAATTTTTTATTGATAAACAACAACCAATTTCGGATGTTTGTCAGTATATGACGTAGTATAGCTTGAAACAAAAATGCGGCTATTGTAAGTCACCTCATTTTGAATCTTTAAAAAGAAACCATAATTAGCACTGTTGTTAACCATTGAACTTACCATGCTCGTTACATCAAGGTTCAGGTCTAAACTTGATTGATTTGTGGAAGGGACAACTATTTGATTTGTTGTCGAGGTCGAGGGTTGGTTAGACCAATTGGTAGTTCCGGGTGACCAGTCAGAAGTAATTTGTTGTACGAGCATTGAATTATCTGTTCCGAAATTTGCGTCCGTGAAATTACCATTAAGTGTAGGACTCGGATATGAATACAGGTAAAGATTGGCACTTACTATTGTTGCATTCGCCGGGATGCTGCTAAGGTCAAACTTAATGGCTGCTCTTACAGTGTATGGAGTACCTCCATTCGTCCAGGCTTCTATGGGTATGTCCTCATGTCCTACACCGCTGTTATCGACCCCGTTCCAATTTAAATATAGGAACTCATTAGAATTATTAGCAGGCTGTATTGTTAACGTTTGGGTACCACCAACGACGTTTATAATAACTGTATCTTTTGCCGATAATCCAAAACTATTTGTTACCTGCAGTTGAAACTTATATGTTCCATTGATAAATCCGGATACAGAGGTGGTACTCGAACTGGGATTATCAATTATTGAACTATTTGGCCCTGAAATCTGTGTCCAGTTATAATCAGTAATGGTTCCTTTTTCAGTTGTTCCGGATCCGGATAAAACGAAAAAGCCTGCCGGCAGTTGTAAGGTCTGGTCTGCTCCTGCATTGGCTACCGGAATTGCTGTTTCCTCAGCAACAACAGTAACTGAAACGTCATCAGTGGCTGTTAATCCATCATCGTTTGTTACCTGCAATTGAAACACGTATGTCCCTGCAATAAACCCGGAAACGGAGGTCGTCGCCGAACTTGCATTATTAATTACAGGATTATTTGGCCCTGAAACCAGGCTCCATGTGTAATTTGTGATACTTCCCTGGGGAGTTGTTCCGGATCCTGACAATGTAAATGAAGCTGCAGGCAGCTGTACAGTTTGATCGTTTCCGGCATTAGCTACCGGAGGCTGTGGCTGAGGTGCATCTTTCTTACAGCTGAATAATAGAAGAGTGCCTAATAATAAAAAGGCAATAGTTTTCATGTATAATCTCATAGTTGTGGTATTGAGGATTAATGACTTATCGGCACAATATAGGTCAATTTTTTTTTGGGTACAAGAGTCAAAAATCTATGAATTATTAAATTGACTAAAATCATATTTTCCTTACAATACTTCCGCAATAATGATGCTGATAACAGATGAAGGATAACGTCATCTTTGTTTATTTTCAATAGTAGCTCTAACGAAAGCAGCCCGCTTATCATCCGTACTTTGATTAGTTTCGGTTAGATAACTACGCCTGCGTTATAGTTTAATTTTTTAATCCGTAGGTTAAAGACATTATTGATAAACGATTACCAATTCAGGATGCTTGGATGATGACACGACAAAATAGAAACTATTTTAATAAAAACAAGATTTCAACTCTTACTTTTGTTCGTCTTGTTAAATTATATTTTTAGCCAGTTTAAATATCCTCTTAAAAACAATTAAATGAAACTTTTTATTATACGTTACACTAAGATCATTTTTACTTATTTACGATTACATATAATTTTTGGTTTCTTTTCCGGGCTGTATTCAAATCTCTTTTATTTAAGCAAATTTTCTTCATGGGTACAAAAGAATAAGAAAATTATTTACAATGATTTTCCCAGTAAATGGGACTATAATAAAAGGTATCCGTTGTACAAGTGGGTAATCAAAAAAGAAAACCTTGCCAATACCATTATTAATTATATTGAATTTGGAGTAGCGGCAGGACAGTCCTTTCGTTGGTTTCTTCAGCAAAATCTAAATACTGAAAGTAAATTCTATGGCTTTGATACATTTACAGGCTTGCCTGAAGATTTCGGTGTTTATAAAAAAGGAAAATTTAATACGAATAATGAGGTCCCGAAAATTGCTGATACCAGGGTAAAATTTTATCAGGGATTATTTCAACAAACCGTTCCTGGTTTTTTATTAGAGTTAAATAACAAAGGAAGGAATGTTATAATGTTAGATGCGGATTTATATTCTGCAACTCTTTATGCTCTTACGAGTATGGCACCTTTTTTAAAAAAAGACGATATAATTTTTTTTGATGAATTTGCGGTACCCACTCATGAGTTCAAAGCATTTTATGACTTTACTCTTTCCTACTATATAAATCTTGAATTGATTGCGGCCTCAAACAATTACTATTTTGCCGCTTTCAAAGTCGTCTGATTTTATTGATTTGTCCGAGGTGAAATTTTCAATTAATTTGCGTCCCCATTGAAAAGAAAATGGTCCGGTAGCTCAGCTGAATAGAGCGTCCCGACAAGTCGGGAAGGTCACAGGTTGAGCACGAAAAAAAGTTCTTATGATATAATAATAGTATAGTGTTATCAGGTCCGGTAGCTCAGCTGAATAGAGCGTCCCGACAAGTCGGGAAGGTCACAGGTTGAGCACGAAAAAAAGTTCTTATGATATAATAATAGTATAGTGTTATCAGGTCCGGTAGCTCAGCTGAATAGAGCGTCCCGACAAGTCGGGAAGGTCACAGGTTGAGCACGAAAAAAAGTTCTTATGATAGTATAGTGTTATCAGGTCCGGTAGCTCAGCTGAATAGAGCGTCCCGACAAGTCGGGAAGGTCACAGGTTGAGCACGAAAAAAAGTTCTTATGATATAATAATAGTATAGTGTTATCAGGTCCGGTAGCTCAGCTGAATAGAGCGTCCCGACAAGTCGGGAAGGTCACAGGTTGAGCACGAAAAAAAGTTCTTATGATATAATAATAGTATAGTGTTATCAGGTCCGGTAGCTCAGCTGAATAGAGCGTCCCGACAAGTCGGGAAGGTCACAGGTTGAGCACGAAAAAAAGTTCTTATGATATAATAATAGTATAGTGTTATCAGGTCCGGTAGCTCAGCTGAATAGAGCGTCCCGACAAGTCGGGAAGGTCACAGGTTGAGCACGAAAAAAAGTTCTTATGATATAATAATAGTATAGTGTTATCAGGTCCGGTAGCTCAGCTGAATAGAGCGTCCCGACAAGTCGGGAAGGTCACAGGTTGAGCACGAAAAAAAGTTCTTATGATATAATAATAGTATAGTGTTATCAGGTCCGGTAGCTCAGCTGAATAGAGCGTCCCGACAAGTCGGGAAGGTCACAGGTTGAGCACGAAAAAAAGTTCTTATGATATAATAATAGTATAGTGTTATCAGGTCCGGTAGCTCAGCTGAATAGAGCGTCCCGACAAGTCGGGAAGGTCACAGGTTGAGCACGAAAAAAAGTTCTTATGATATAATAATAGTATAGTGTTATCAGGTCCGGTAGCTCAGCTGAATAGAGCGGCAGCCTTCTAAGCTGTAGGTCACAGGTTTGAATCCTGTCCGGATCACTAATTAAAGTCTCCCGATGAATCGGGAGCTTTTTTTATTTTATGTCGTCTGCATGTTGTTATATTCTTTTCAGTTTTAAATTAAATAAATATTACGTTGGTTCAACGCCAGACATCGAAAGAAGACTGGAAGAACACAACAGAGGGAAAGAAAAATTTACCCGTTTGGGATTACCCTGGAAATTAGTATATATAGAGAAATTCGAAAACCTTTTGCAGGCGAGACGTCGGGAACATTACATCAAAAAAATGAAAAGCAGAAAATTTATTGAAGCCCTGATTGGCTCCGCTGAATGAGCGTCCCGATATGTCGGGAAGGTCACAGGTTTGAATCCTGTCCGGATCACAAAAAAACTCTTCATTCTAAGAGTTTTTTTGTTTTAGCTCATTCTTCAGTTTTTTATTGATACTCAAATAATTTTTAAATTTTTTTATTTGTCTGTGTATTTATTTCCCATTATTTATTCAATTAAAAGTTTTTTTAGTTTAATTATTATCGGTACGATTATCGATGAATTCTCTTGTTATATAGAACACAGTTTAGATTTTACGAAGGAACAAGCCCCCGATAAAATTTATTTTATAACATAAAAAATTAAATCATGGAAAAGAACATGGAATGCCAGGAACAGGAAAATATGAAAAGAAAAGTAAACACAGCCTACAGGGGTTTTGCATCAATGGATCCCGAGAAGCAAAGAGAAATAGCAAGAGAAGGTGGGAAAGCTGCCCATGAAAAAGGCACAGCTCATGAATTTGATTCAAGTGAAGCCAGGGAAGCTGGCCGTAAGGGTGGCGAAGCTGTAAGCAGGGACCGTGAACATATGTCTGAAATAGGAAGAAAGGGTGGTCAATCTTCCGGGGGCAACCGCAGGCATAATGATAATCAAATATGGTAAAGAAAACATGTGGAGTTTTTTTAAAGCGGGTTAAAACGGTTTCGTTCAGGGCGGTACTGGTTTATTATTTCAAATCTTCATGTGGCGCATATTCATTTACTTTGAGTCATCTTATTTTTAAGTATGCCTCAAAACTTTAATTACGGGATTGAAAAACTTACTGCTTCCGTGGCCATTGATATAGCATCAGGAAAAGTAAAAGGTGTTCTTCATGTGGAAGCAATTAACAAAATTCAATCCTCGCATCAATACGTTCGGCAGATAGTTGAAGATAATAAAACAGTTTACGGCGTTAATACAGGTTTTGGCATCTTAGCCAATACAAAAATTTCAGAAGACGATACAGCCACTCTTCAGCATAAAATTTTACAAAGCCATAGCGTAGGCGTCGGTGATGCTATTCCTTCTGAGATCGCAAAATTGATGCTCATTACAAAAGTGCATGCCCTGGCACAGGGCTATAGCGGGGTAAGATTGGAAACTATTGACAGAATTGTATGGCATATTAGAAATGACGTGATACCCGTAGTGCCGGAAAAAGGAAGTGTGGGCGCAAGCGGTGATCTTGCCCCGCTTGCACATTTGTTTTTGCCATTGATCGGGTTGGGTGAATGTTTCTACAGGGGTGACAAAAAAACGACTGCTGAAGTTTTTCAAATAGAAAGCCTTAAGCCCATTCAACTCGGACCCAAAGAAGGTCTTGCCCTTATCAACGGCACTCAATTCATTTTATCTTTTGCAGTAAAGGCCGTACAAAGAATGCATAATTGTTTGGAGGCGGCTGATATCATTGGCGCCATGAGCCTCGAAGCATTGACAGGAACAAAAGCGCCGTTCGACGAACGATTGCATAAGTTAAGACCATTTGCAGGAAATAAATTAGTAGCGCAACGATTAAGATTATTGTTGAAAGATTCTGCTATCATGCAAAGTCATGTTGATTGCGGAAGAGTACAGGACCCTTATTCACTGCGTTGCATGCCGCAGGTGCACGGTGCAAGCCGCAATGCATGGCTGCATCTGAAAGAGTTAACTGAAATTGAATTGAATGCAGTAACTGATAACCCGGTTATTTTTTCTTCTGATGATACGATCAGCGGTGGAAATTTTCATGGGCAGCCATTGGCTCTCCCGCTTGACTATGCCTGTTTTGCTGCTGCAGAAATTGGAAATATTTCAGACCGGCGTTGTTATTTATTACTGGAAGGCAAATGGGGTTTGCCGATGTTGCTGATGAAAAATGTGGGATTGAACAGTGGGTTTATGATCCCTCAATACACCACGGCAGCGCTGGTTACAGAAAATAAAACACTCTGCTTTCCTGCCAGTGCGGATAGTATTCCCACTTCACTGGGGCAGGAGGATCATGTAAGCATGGGGAGCATCAGCGGAAGAAAATTGAAAAAAGTACTGGATAATCTTGAATACATTTTGGCAATTGAATTATTGACTGCCTGCCAGGCTATTGAATTCCGTCGCCCGTTAAAAAGCAGCGAGATACTTGAATTTGCTCATGAACATGTCCGGCAGTTTGTAAGCTTTGCAGAAGAAGACAGGATCTTTGCTGATGATATTGAAAAGATAAAAAACATTATTGCTGATTTTAGTTTTGTAGAAAAAGTGAATGAATTTGCTGCATCAAATAGTGTGAATTTAGATGCAGGCTTTGAAGAGTTCTCATTTTAAATTCAATAACCACATAGGCACAAATTTTTATTGTCACCCTGAGCAATGTCATAGTGAGCCTGTCGAACTATTGTCGAAGGGTGACTGAGTTTACGGATTGAATGGAGCGGATTCAATAGTGGCTTTGAAGAATTCTCATTTTAATTTAATGACCACATAGGCACTGGGGACACATAGTTACACAGAGGTTCTCCGTGTATCTCTGTCTTATCTTTGCTTGGGAATGATCCCGGTTGTTATACATACAAAAGGAGACCAGTGAAATTAAAATATTATGAACACTATACTGATGTCAACCTGGCTATTTCAAGAGAAAAGCAATTAAAGGGTTGGTCAAGAAAAAAGAAACTGGCATTATTCAGAGAAGATTGGGATGAACTTAAAAGGCTTTCTAAATCTTCTTCTTTTAAATCAAATGGAGGTCATGCTTCGACAAGCTCAGCATGACATTGACGAGGTTGACATTGCTCAACATAACATTGCGTCGGCATGACAATTATTACTATAGTTCTAAATTCATTATATGATACAGCAAACAAAACAGACATACGATCCCGTCAAATACAAAACACCAACGGGTACAAAACTCAGTTGTAAGGGATGGATACAGGAAGCCGCATTGAGAATGCTGCTCAACAATCTCAATCCTGAAGTAGCCGAACGCCCCGATGAGTTGATTGTATATGGCGGTCGCGGAAAAGCAGCCAGGAGCTTTGAAGCCCTCGACCTCATCATCAAGGCACTCAAAGAACTGAATGAAGATGAAACCCTCCTTATACAAAGTGGTAAACCTGTCGGCATCATGAAAACACATAAAGATGCACCAAGGGTTTTAATAAGCAATTCGCAACTCGTTCCTAACTGGGCTAACTGGGATCATTTTGATGAACTGGAAAAAAAAGGATTGATGATGTATGGACAAATGACTGCCGGCAGCTGGATCTATATCGGCAGCCAGGGAATTGTACAGGGAACTTATGAAACCTATGCCGCCATTGCCGCCAAATATTTTAATGGTACATTGAAAGGCACCCTGAATGTATCCGCAGGCCTGGGCGGCATGGGTGGCGCACAACCACTCGCTATTACCATGAATGAAGGCGTAGCGCTCATTGCAGAGGTAGAAGAATCGAGAATTGATAAACGAATTCAAACAAAATACCTCGATGAAAAATTTACAAACATTGACAGGGCTATTGCCCGTGCCTTAGAGCTCAAAGCCCTGGGTGAGGCACGCAGCATTGGAGTAAAATGTAATGCTGTTCATTTATTACAAAGACTTGTTGAAAAAAAAATTATTCCTGATACACTGACAGATCAGACCTCGGCTCACGATCCCCTGATCGGTTACTGGCCGCATGAAATGAGCTATGAGTATGCAAAAACATTAAGAGAAGAAAATCCGAAACAGTATCTTGAATATGCCTACAATTCTATTTTTCTTCATGTCAGGCTCATGTTGCAATTACAAAACATGGGTGCAATCACATTTGATTACGGCAATAATATCCGTGCCATGGCGCAGAAAAAAGGACTGCAGAATGCATTTGATTTTCCCGGCTTTGTGCCTGCATACATTCGTCCTCTGTTTTGTGAAGGCAAGGGCCCTTTCCGGTGGGCAGCGCTCAGTGGCGACCCTGATGATATAAAAGTTACTGATGACACCATCAGGAAATTATTTCCTCAAAACAGGTCCCTCATGCGCTGGCTCGATCTTGCCAAAGAAAAAATTGCTTTCCAGGGTTTGCCTGCACGCATCTGCTGGCTGGGGCAGGGCGAAAGGGAAAAAGCGGGACTGGCATTTAATGAATTAGTAAGAACAGGAAAAGTAAAGGCCCCGATCGTAATCGGACGGGATCATTTGGACACAGGCTCGGTCGCATCTCCAAACAGGGAGACAGAAGCCATGATGGATGGCAGCGATGCAGTGGCTGACTGGCCCATCTTAAATGCATTGGTAAATACAGCCGGTGGCGCCAGTTGGGTTTCATTGCATCATGGCGGCGGAGTAGGCATGGGCTATAGCATTCATGCGGGCATGGTCATCGTTTGCGATGGCACAGCAGATGCTGATGCCCGTCTCAGTCGTGTATTAAGAAACGATCCCGGTCTTGGAGTGATACGACATGCAGACGCCGGTTATGAAACTGCAAAGGAAGTAGCGAAACAAAACCGTTTGGATTTGAGCGATAGGATTAATTCTTAATTTTTTGAGTAACCAGCGACATTACTACTATCAGCTTCTGTTGTGTCACTCACTTGTACGTTTGGTAACTTTATTCACCAATTGTCGTTGGTGACGCTACGCTAAACACCGACGACGGCGAAAATAATTTAAAACACTTATTGAATAAACTACTGTGCTTAAAAAATTAATAGATTATTTAGTAAATGATTTAGGTGTCGAGAGAGATACTGCCGTTACTGTCATTCTTACGTTACTAACCTTTGCTTGCGGATATTTAATAACTGGAATAATCAAATTTATTGCCAGATGGAAGAAACAAACAAACTATAAAAGAACCCTTAAAATAATAATAGAAGATTTTCTGAGCTTATGTGAAAAACAATCCAAAGTATTTGAACAATTTTCTACTGAAAAGGGACTTATAGAAGGAAGTAATTTTAATATTAAAGTGGTTCCAAATTTTAACCAGAATTATTTATCGGGTATTGATGTAAGTATTTTTATTGAAAATTTTTCACTATTCTTTAATAAAGGTCGAGCCAGGCAAATTTCAAGCTTTTTTGAAATCGTTGAATCTGTAAAATACTCTAAAGTTGCTTTAAAAGAAACAATTGGCATGGCTCTTTCCTCCTATCAAAAAAGTTTAGTTGTTTATAATCAGAATCTCCATAATCTGGAGAGACTCAAAGACTCAATACCAGCCAACTTAAATGGTGTTCAAGTTGATAGTGCATTAGACCCGTATATTAATGCTATATATGATCCATTTATTCAATGGACAAAAAATGGAAAGATCTCACATATCAAAACTACTTACACAGAAATAGTACGTCCAACTCTTGAAAATTACAGAGTATTAACCCCAACCCCATTATCACATGAAGCAATTACCTATTGTTTATTGTGTGATGGTGCCTATATTGATATTTCCAATGCTGAAAACCTAATTAAAGAACAAGTAGCCGAATCTGCTATCACTTATAAAAAGGCTTTTGAAAATGGTAGTCGTTTAGCTAAGGACTGGTAGAATCTCCTCGCTGTCCTGAGTTTACGCCGTTGATTTCTATGACAAAACAAATCAATTTCAGGCAATCTTTTTCACATATTCTCTTTTGTTATTCACAACTGCAATGATCCTTGCTAACAATTTATTTCTGACTGCATTCAACACACTCATTTTGTTTTTTCCTTCTGCTACTTTTCTTTCATAATAGTTTTTTAAATCGACATCAAGTTTGATTGCACTCAATGAAGCCATATGAAGGTTGCATTTAAGTTTTCTGTTCGCCATAAAATGAACTTTAGTTTTTCCTCTGATGCTGGTTCCAGATGAGTATTCAAAAGGTGCAACTCCACAGTAGCAAGCCAACTTCCTGGTTTCATTTAATACGGTAAACCCTTTTGTATAGATCAATAAATTAATTGCCGTTACAAAACCTATTCCTACAACTGAAGTAATCAATCTGAATAATTGCTTCAGGTTATCATCTTCATTGACTATGTCAACAATCTTTACCTCAATATTGACAATATCCCTGTCAACCGCCGACAGTGAGTGTTTAATTGTTTTGGTAAGCAGCTTAGCCATTGCTACGTTACCCATTTCTTCAAATTCTTTGATCGGTATAGCTAATCTTTTCTTGGTCTCAACAAGTCGCTCCCTTAAGCTAGAAAGATGCTTGATCTTTTCCAATGTAGTACTCATCGGCTTCCATAGTCGTAAGCGATCTAAATTTTTTGATGCATACAAAGCGATGCGATAGGAATCTATTTTGTCGTTCTTGCCCCGATTCAGTGAACTGGATTTTTTAATTTGAGCAGCATGTTCAATCCAAATATCAATCCCCTTCTCAGCTAAGAACCGGGTTAACGGAAAACAATACAGTCCTGTTGTTTCCATACAGAACAGTACTTCAGATTTGTTCTGACTTAGCTGTGCTAGCCATTGTTGCAACTCTTCCATACCTGGCATATTATTCATAAACTGCTGGTGTATGGATTGCCGTTGGTCAAACAAAGTGATGTCAACTGTTTTTTTAGAAACATCAACTCCAAAAAAATAATTGTACTGCTTCATAAAAAAGAATTTGCACAATCAATGATATGAGCTTCTTTATAACCTTAATAATAGGCCTGGTTAGCCTTAATTTCTATTCGAAGCATCTCATATCAGAAAGAGCCTGTCTACATCAACGGTTGTACCATTACGTACTTTTGGTGTGTTAGTTCACAGGCCCTTTGTGATTGTGTTGTTCACAAAATTGAGTTAATAACAAAGAAAAAAGTAGCAAAAAAGAAAGGTAGTAATAGTAATAATCTTATTAAAAACCTATCAAAGCAAATCTAAAGGTTGGTATGTCGCCAAGGCCTTGTGTCAAGCATACCAACAACCGAACGGACGAAGCCTTATTCAGAAAAAAGAGGTTGCTTTCGTTTTACCACGGTGAGCAGGTCATTCACATTGATCATTCCTTCTCCTTCATGCACTAAATTCTGACCGAAATAAACTTTATTGTTCAACGAGCGATACTTTGAAAGTGTGAGCAAGGGTTCTTTGTCTTTTTCCCCGGTTGTTTGATCAATAGTTGGAACAGTACAGCGGGCACAGGGTTTTGCAACAGCAAAATTGATTTTATTAATTGTGATCTTCTTAAATTCATCTTCCTCAAAAGCCTGGCCTCCTGTAAAAACAATGTTTGGCCTGAAACGATCTATTGAAAGTGATACCGGCATTCGTGAGTTTAGATCTTCTAATGAAGATTGTCCTATCAGCAAAAATGGATAACCATCTGAGAAACTTGTGATCTCATTATTGAAAGCGTAATTTGGATCAACACTCCGGCGTGTTGAATCGGGCATATAAACAAGCCGGCATTCAAGAGACAATTGTTTTGAAAACCACTGATCCGCTTCTTCGCTTAACAATTGTGCCGGGCACCTGTCATCCCATATCTCAACCGTGATCTCTTCATTTGTTTTTGGTTGAAATGGAATATGCAACGAGCCGGAAGAGTGTTTATGTTGAATGACTAAACCATTATCTTCAATATGAACCTGCAATAAGGCAAGAGAAGAGTTTTCCCTTTGTGATATGAACTTGTTTTCGTGGTCGACCAGCATCCAGCGACGATCATGTTCAAATCCTCTTGACGTTACCCGTGCAGATAAAACAGGAATTCCTCCCAAAGATTTAACGGGGTAAATATATAACTCACTAACTCGAAACATAAAATAGAGCAATCAGGGATGAAAAGATTCAAACTCCCATCAAGATAAGTTATTCGCTTCGACTTGCGATACTCATTTCGCCAGGATCGCCGGCGTGAAAATAAAAGATGCCGACGAGATGCCAACATAAGCTTTAAATAATAATTTTTCCTTGCAAGCCATGTCTTCGCCTTCCTAACGGCAGGCAAGCCTGCGGGACACGGCGTCATATAAATCCCAGGGAACCATCGGTAACAATAGTTTGATAGTTATTTCTTTTGCCCTTTACTTTGATCACAAAATCGGGGCAATATGGATACCCAGCACGGACTGAAAAAAACAGTACTTTGGATTTTACTGCTCGGCTGCCTGCTTGTAGAAACCAAATTCATTTTATTCAAAAGATCGCCTCACTACTACAAAATCTATTTTGCACATGAATACAGCCGCAACACAATTAAGGAAGGTTGGAAGCATGCTAATCTAAAACCTTTTGCAACCATTTCCCTATTTTATAACAGCAGGCGAATGAGAGAAGAATATAAGTATGATAATATCGGCGGAAATATTATCGGCTTTATTCCGCTCGGAATTTTGCTGCCCATAATTTTTCTTTCATTAAGAAAGATCTGGAAAACTGTTTTCATAGTATTCTGCATCAGTCTTTTTTTTGAAACAACGCAGTTGCTGACAGGCTTAGGTGTTTTTGATGTGGATGATCTTATTTTAAATACAGCCGGGGGATTGATTGGGTATCTTATTTACTTAATTATAAAAAGGGTCGCTGCCACATAATTTTTTTATGCCCGCGTTGGCAGCCTGTTCCGGTTCATATCGGGATCCTCGCCGACGTGAAAAAGATTTAAGTTTGTGAGACATTATCATCAGCCACAGATATCCCGACTTAAACTTGACTGACCGGATGATATATGGTTTGATTATTTTTTCATTATCAAATTAAGATGTTATGTCAAACGAAAAAGAAAGAACAGTAACGCTGCATACCTATACCGATGCATCACAGGCTGAAATGATGCAGTATAAACTAAAAGAAAACGGTATCGGGTCTTTTCTGAATAATGAGAATGTAATGGGTTTGGACCCGATCGCCGGAGTGGAATTAAAAGTATTTGAAAGAGATCTGGCCAAAGCTGAAGAAATCCTCAGAGGATAGTGATTAGTCACACTTCAAAGCGTACAAAAAAATTTCCTTGCAAGCCGTGTCTTCTGGGGCCAGGCTCTTGCAGAGCCGGGATACGGCGCTTTGCTATTCAAAAATATTTATCTTTAGTAATGCCGGTTAAACGAAGCATCAATGAAAAAGATGAAATATATTTCATCACTTTTACCTGTTGCGAATGGATACTTCTGATTGCTCTTACAAACGGCTACGATAACTGGAGAACAAGGAATTTATGAAGTAACAAACTTTCTCCTTGCAAGCCCTGTCTTCGCTTGCGAGACACGGCGTTGTAAAAGTGACACAACAGGCGATGCCATGAAAACCTGAAGCTGGCTTCAAAAAAACTTTATTACAGGGTTCCTTTCGTAAAAACGAATTGAATAAAGTTTATCTTCCTGCAATTTTACAACTGCCCGGATGAAAAATTACTAATTGCCAAATATATAAGTGCCCGGGTACGTTATTTGTTGAAATAAAGACAAATAAAATCCTATCCATGCAAGAAAACAATCATTCAACGATCAGTAAGATCATCACTGATTACATTGAGCTCACTGAAATGTCACGGCTATATGGAAGAAAACAAAATGACCTGGAAAAAGAATATAACAAGCTGCTGACAGAATATAATGGTGAAGCAAAAAATTATAATCTTCAGCAGGCAGATAAAATTTATAAAGTGTACAATGAAATGCTTGACTACGGGGAAAAATCAAAGATCTCTACGGAAAGTCTTCGCCAGGCAGAAGAAAAATTGAAAGAGATCGGGCAGATACTTTTTGAATCTGCCATACATGCCGAAATAACCTTGCCTGCCATCAATGGCACACCTGCTCAAACAAGATCAATTACCGTGAGGTTTGATAATGGGCAAGTGAGTATTCGGTGATTTTTTCTCAGCAATGTCCCCTTAAGAGATATTGCGTAAACGCAATGATGACTGATAGGTTAAAGTAATATTGATGTAAAAAATAATCGATTCTTCTAACTGACATGTTAGTATCTCCGGCAAATAAGGCTTTCGCCCCGGTTCGTGTCCGTAAAAAAACTTAATAGATATTCTTTCGCTGATCGGCATCTCATTTTTTTTCCCGGCAACGTCTCCTTCAGGGACGTTGCCTAATGTTTCAATATTACTTTCCCGCGGTTGTTACTGTTAAGTGAAGTGTTACCAACAACAAAATCAATGTGTGGTAAGAACAGATATAAAGTCTATTAAAAAGTGGCAGATCATCAGCACTTTTATGTTCCTGTATTTTTGATAATGCCATGCAAAAATGAGCCCTATAAAAAGAGGATTGATTATTTGTGCCCAACTACCATACGAATAATGTGCTAATCCGAAAAGAAGCGATGAAATAATTATGGTGAGCCAGGTTTTCTTAAGAAGCAACTGTAATCGGGGCATTAGATATCCACGGAAAAGCAATTCTTCTATGATACCGGCTGACAGGGTAGTGAACAGGAGTAAAAGTTTATTTTTCCATAGAAGCTGCAACATTGTTTTCAGCTTGTCACTATTGTCCCAGCCATAATATGATTCGACTTTATGAAGAAGCCCTGCTATAATAATGATACCGGCCAGTATTGACACAATTGAAATTACATAGAACAAGAGGGAAGATTTTTTCTCTTGCCACAAAAGGAAGTTTTGTTTTTCCGCTTTCAATACATAGACATATATCAGCAACAGGTAAAACCATAATATCAGTCTTGAAATGAAATAGGATTTTGCGGATGAAACTTCAGTTGCTCCCGGCGGAGCTAAAAATTTTGTTCTTATGAATGAGACTAAAATATAGAAGAGAATAGATAGCAGTATGCCCGCTGCTATGATTGATGGCTTTGTTTTTACGGGGGTGGAAGTCATTAGAAGTATGAAGCTACAAACTAAGTGTAGAAGCCATGAAATAATTTGACAGGTGGTAGTAAGCAGCAATTGCAGGTACAAACCTTTTTATCAGCAACGTCTCCTTCAGGGACGCTGCGTAAAGTATAACACAACGTCCCGCTGTGCAGAGACGTTGTTTGAAAAGGGCTTGAGTAATAATAATAGTAAGCTAAATTTAGATACTAATCTCAAAACAAACCTAAAGGTTCGTATCCGTAAAATAAATGATCGCTACTATGCTCACGTTGACGTCCGCGCCGGCGTGAAAAAATAATAGAGACACAGCTTACAATAAAAATGCGGATTGGGTTTCTTTATTTAGCAGGTGGTCTGAAAACCATGTTGTTGGTCGTCCGGCAACAACATAAATTGAATTAGTAATTCAGTTCCTCATCTTACCCTTTGACTTTTTTTCTTTTAAATAATCTTCCCGGATTTTCAATAAATCAATTTTAGAACAGTCGATAAATAATTGTCTTATTAAATCCAAAGGCATTTCGTCTGCAGATCTGAAGTTGATACAACCCTTTTGAAAATTCGCTTTATGCAGGAGTGCTTTGTATTTTGCGAATAATGTCTTTGAACCATATATGGGCATGACGTGTAAAGACATATAATTTTTCACGCCGGCAAGTCCGTATTTCATTATGCCTTTTCCTTTATAGACAATCATTTCTTTTCCCATCATTGATTCAACCACCGGGACAACAGTCTTGTCCTCCTGAACAATTATTGAATGAATGGCTGTCATAATACTTTGCCTGTCTGAAAGCTGGTTTGATATATACTGCCCGACTTTTGTTTCCATCTGTTTATTTCCTTCCCGGGTATTTGTGATCGTAATTGTAAAAGTAAATTGAAATTGCGAACTGCGGGAAGGTATGTCCGGGTCATGTCTTCGCTTGCGAGACACGGTGTTTACGCCGTTGGTGTTTAGCTCCGATAGTGTCGGGATAAACTCCGCGTCACCAACAACCGTAATAAAGGAGACACAGCTTACAATAAAAATGTGGATTGGGTTTCTTTATTTAGTAGGCGGCCTGAAAACACCTTTTCCTGTAGTAAGATAAGAAAACAAACTTGTTTTTATCCAATGCGTCCAACCTGATTCACAATCTTTGTAACACTCAATGCCTGGTATAAGACCGTCATGTGTAAAATTCACCGTGGTTTCGCCATTGTTTTCAGAAAGGTCAAAAATCAATTTTGTGTTAGTCCATTCTTTTTTGTCAGCATACCAGGGCATATTGCAATCTGTAACCAACCAAACAACTCTTTTACCGGGAATTAATTCCGTTACAGTAAAGTTGAAGAAAGAATCTCCACCCATCTTTACTATAAATTGATCATTTTGTTTTCCGGCACTCCCGCTAAAGCTTACTCCCCACCACCCGGGTACATTGTTGATCTTTTTGATCGCTTCATCAGCACTAATATTTGCAGAGATAGTGCTTTCAAAATTTTTGTTTTCCATTTTTTAAAATTTTATTGGTAAAAACTATTGGGGCATTCCTTTTCCTTCATTGATAAATTTTACCAAACTGATTGTAACATGGCCATTCCATCCTGCTTCACAATCATTATAACATTCAACACCCGGTACCAAACCAACATGAGTAAAGTCGATCTGTGTTGAATTTTTCCTTTCTGAAATTTTAAAAACCACCTCCGTCCCGTTCCATTCTTTCCTGGCTTTGATCCAATGCAAATTGCAGTCAGTTACCTTCCACACAACTTTTTGGTTGGGTATAAATTCGCTGACTTGAAAATCAACAAATGTTTCGCCAAAGTGAACACTGAATCTGTCGTTAACTGTTTCGGCTTTACCGGTAAAATTCTTTGCCCACCAGCCGTTTACCTGGCTTATTTTTTTCATTACTTCTCCGGCTGAAGCATTAACCGTGATTGTTCTGTGAAAATTTTTATTTTCCATTTTTATTGATTTATTTTTTGTGATAATTCCTGTAATTCATTTTACAATTATATTTTTTTGAAAGCTTCTTGTAAAAACATTTCCCGTTTTTGAATTATTTTGACAACACAAAAATGAGACACAGGATTTATCCGGAATTGTACAAATCGGAAGTATTTAAACCTGGTAAAATTTCCGGCCGAAATCGTTTGAACTTCGTTTGATACCGGAAGGTGAAAGGCCCGTGAAGTACCTGAAGTTTTTTATGTAGTTGGATTGATCATAGTAATGATCATAAAAATCATTTCTCAATAGTTCATTAAGGTTCTCTGCAGTAAATGCACGGTAACATTCTCTGAACCGGATGAGGGAAGATAATTTTTTGGGGCTTACTCCAATTCTGTCCGCGAATTTCATGTTGAGCCACCGGCTGCTGAAGCCCGTTTTTTTCTCTAACTCTTTCACTGTAATTTTTCCACAGGATGAAATTATTTTATCAACGCAGAACTCAAATATCAGATCTCCGTTATGCCGCATAAGTTGCTTAACAAGGAACTGCTGCAATGCATCGATTTTTTCCTGTGAGGATGCTGCATTTACGATCTGTTCTTCCAGTTGTTTACCGACAGGGCCCATTACATCGTCGAGTTGATAGATCTGGTTCTTAATTTCACCAAGATTAAATTGAAAAAAACGATAGGCTCCCCTGGGGTTAAACTCTATTCCTATCGATTGTGTATATACGTCTTTCTCTGTATCTAAATTTACCGGCACATCTGCAATTCCTGTCACATTGATACTACCCTCGTTGGACGTAATGGTTTTCCCGTTAACGGAAGCTGTTATGCCGTTAACAGAAAAAATTGTGAGTTTAATATTACCATTTGGAACAACTAATTTCAGATCATCAGATGGCAATTTCCCGCTGCATTCAAACACCCACATTTTTTCAATGTATGGCTTAAGCAAATTATGAGGCTCAATATGATTAAATTCGATTTTCATTAATGCGGTTCATTTGTGAAGCGCTACTAAATTAACGAAACTTTTTTTTCGATTTAATGAAGATGCATTGCAAAAGATAAAGCCAATGAAAATTGGCTTTATAAGTGTAATATTTTAATAACATCAATCTATGCTCACATTGGCGTCCGCGCCGACATCAGCTTTTGTGGGGATAAATTTTTTACTCTTCTACTTATGCAATTCCGAAAAATCTGCGGTAAGCCCGGTCATGCTTTTTAATGCATCAGCAAATTCCTGCTGCATTGATGGTGACATATACCTGATACGTGCATAACGATGATTGGCTCCCGGCATTACAAACCTTTTCGCATTTACCTGGTTGGTAAAATCAGCTTCGCAGGCGGTCCATGTATCTCTGTCGCCATAGATATATAATATATTATTGCCGCTGGTGGCAAGCCAGGCGTTTATCTTTTTTTCAAACACGGGATCATAAGGATGATGCGGAATTTTTGATGGCAAAATGACGGCAGTAGGATTGGCTTCCCTGAAATAATGCAGATATTTTTTGAAAGGCGTAATATCATACTTATAATACCCTGTCTGGTAGGTCATATAATAATGAGTATAGAATGCCTCATTCTCCTCATCGGAGAAGCTGGAAATGTAGCTTCCAAAAACTTTGTAAATACTTTCCAGGCAACTGTCAAGATCATTATTGGTCGGGATGTCTTTTTCTTTCAGCATACTGATCTGCCAGAAAGAAAAAGGATATTCAAGAACAGTATATTCAAAAGCCTGTCCCACGCCTCCAACTGCTGAATAGTGTAACTGTCTCTCAGGAAGCGGTATTTTTTGTATCGCTTCTTTTTCGTGCTGGAGCAAAAAGATCTGCAGGTTTCTTATCTTCTTTACGCAGGATGGTCCGCCGGCCGTATCCAGGAAAGCATATATTCTTTTGTCTTCAATATCATTGGGCATAGGCGCTACATACGGCACGGAAAGATCTACATCACCGGGATAAAAATAACGATAGATCAATGTGGTTTCGCCACCGCGGCTGATGCCGGTACTTATCCATTTGGAATGATATAAAGGGCGAAACACCTGGTTGATGTGATGCAGGTCGGCTGTGGCCTGCTCGAATGTGCAATACTGCCATTCCAGCGAATCGGGTCTTGATTTATTAAAATATCGGAACTCAATATTCATGTCGTTGCAACCTAAAATGGTTTGCAGTTCGTTTGTGGGCGGCCTGCCGTTATAGCCTTCCGTTTCCATCACCATTGGCTTTGAATAATCTTTATGCAACAGTTGCAGTTGCTGATAAAAAAATCCTTTTGAAGTATCATTGTGATCAACAGGCTGTTTTATGGCAAGTTTGTATTCGAGACTATAAGGAATATATGTTACTGTTTTGCTGATGATCCTGACATCTTGTAGTGTTCGTAAAGCACTGTCCACAGTTGCTTCATCTGTCTGTGCGAAAGAAAAAGAAAAACTAAAAAGGATAACTGGTAAACAAAGAATATGTATGGATAATCGCTTAAGCGTTACAACTATTTTTCCTTTCATGATCGTGTTTATTGAAATGATAAATGACAGCCAATTTAATTTATTTGAGAGCATAACTTTGCAGTACAAGAAAAATTTATTACAACTTTTGCTCACTTTTCGCGACCGGTCAATATATCTTCCAACCGGGTTCGCTTCACATAATTTTCAAAACGGAATGAATGGGCAAGCGCTACCAACTGGTCATCGGGCAAACCTTTGAACAGGTTGCAATATTCAGGCAGCAGCGCTTCGGAGATCAGTATATGCCTTACAAGTAATGCTATTTCACCTTTCGCTCCATGTGGATACGCATCATAAGTTGGAAATTCTTTAGTAATAAAATCTTCCAACGGGCCTATCACATTCCTGATATTTTTATCTGTGCTTCCCCATGCATCCGCTCCGAGAGAATCTTTGCGGTGCAGAAATGGTGTGACCAATTTCATATATGGTGTGTTTGGATCCTGATGCATGATAGCCTGCAGGCCCATATCCTTGTACAACCATATACACCAGCTTACTTTGTATTTATTATAATAAGCCAGTTGATCTTTTAATACCTGGTAACGCATTTCATCTTTTTTCGGATCACCGGTATAAACAGGTCCAAACTCACCTACCCAAAGCGGTATGTGATGAGAAAACATGAATTCGCTTTTATTCAAAAAATCTTTTTCCAATGTATCTCTGTCATAATAATGATCATGGGTGATGCCGGGATAATCTCCGCCGAAAATAAATCCGGGCATTGCATAATCATGATTGGTGTAGACCACATTGTCCCATATCCCGGTGAATTTGTCAAATTGAGTGGCATATTTATCACCTTCCAAAAAGAGTATATGATCCGGGTCTATCTTCCTGATGGCATCACACAATCTTTTGTAATAAGGAAAAAGTTTTTCACCGGTAGGATCGGCCGGTTCGTTCATCACATCGTAGCCGGCTACCCATGGATTGTCTTTATAGCGCTGAGCAATGACTTCCCAAAGATGAACTCCCCTATCCTGGAAATCTTTATAGATCCAGAACCTTGCTATATGTGTAGGATTATCGCTGTGCCAGTGCTGATTCTGCGATCCCGGGAATGCATGCAGATCAATAATGGTATAAATATGATGCCGTGCACACAGATCTATTACTGTATCGAGATACGCGAATGATTCTTCTTTAATGACGCCAGGATTCATATCATCTTCAAACAGATGATAATTGATCGGGATGCGAACCAAATTCAATCCCAGGCTCTGGATGTAGGCGGCGTCTGGGTCTGTGAAATAACTTTTGAGAAACGTATCGAAATACAGATCATATTTCTTTTCTCCCAACACATTTTTCAATCCTTCACGCATGGTTTCTTCATTGCCGGTATAACCATCAATGAAATTTTCCATGTGGAGCATTCCGCCTAATCCAAAACCACGTAAAAGAACCGTATCGCCTTTTTGGTTCACGATCTTATCTCCGGAAACGTGGAGCCAGTTTTCATTTGCTGAACTCATTTGCTTTTTATTTTTTTCAGAACACGCCGATAATAAAAAAAGAAGAGCGATGAATGGCAGTATAAAACTTGTTTTTCTCAATGTTAAGCAGTTTTATAAGTAATGGAATTAATTACTGATGAAGGTAAGAAGTTTTAAAAAGTGAAATTTAATTCTTCAATAATGCTATAGCCTATGCTCATGTTGGCAGCCTGTCCTGATTTATATTGGGATCCGCGTCGACGTGGAAAATGATGGTGTTTATTTGAAAGCAGTCAAAGGAATATACAATGTCTGCATGAACAAAGCGATCAAAAGAATATATTTGAATAACAATTGCTTTGCCTTATTGATATATGTTCAGCCGTTCTTTAAAAAATATAGCACTGGGTGTTGTTGTATCGTTGACAGTAATAACAGCCGCGGCGCAGAGAGTAAAAGAGCCTAAACCATCAGTCGAAGATTGGGTGAATCCCTTCCCTCCATTCCGCATTGCCGGAAACTTGTATTATGTCGGCACATACGACCTCGCTTGTTACCTCATCGTTACCGAAAAGGGAAATATATTGATCAATACAGGTCTTGCGGCTTCTGCCAAACAGATAAAGAAGAACATTAAAACACTGGGCTTTCGTTTCAGCGATATCAAAATATTGCTAACCACGCAGGCGCATTTCGATCATATGGGCGCCATGGCTTTCATTAAAAAGAGAACGGGGGCGCAATTTATGGTTGATGAGAAGGACGCTGCTATTGCGGAAGATGGCGGCAGTTCAGATTATGCACTGGGTGGGAATGGCAGCACCTATGAACCCGTAACTCCTGACCGGTTGCTTCACGATGGAGATACGATCCACCTGGGCAATATGAAACTCATCATGCTTCATCATCCCGGCCATACAAAAGGTTCCTGTAGTTTTTTATTTACTGTAAACGATGAACGCCGATCATACAGGGTGCTTATTGCCAACCTGCCCAGCATCATTACGGATAAACCGTTTGCTGCTATCACGAGTTATCCCGGAATAGAGGATGACTATGCTTATACGTTCAGGGTGATGAAAACTATTTCGTTCGATATATGGTTGGCTTCTCATGCAAGCCAGTTTAACCTGCATGCAAAACATCAGCCCGGAGATGCGTACAACCCGGCTGCCTTTTTTGACCGGCCCGGTTATGACGCCGCGCTAAACGACCTGCAAAAGAAGTTTGATGAAAAACTCCGGCAGTAGCTTTTGTACTCTACACTTATTAAGTAATGTTTATACATTCAGTTGTTCATTTGCATTTGACGAGGTTATTTCTTTTTCCATTTTAAAAGTTTCTGCCCTGAATGATTGTGTATCGGTATAGTACCGGTCATAGATGCATCCCCGGTTCTCAAAACAAGTGATACACTTTTTTTCACTGCAGGTTTCCTGTTCCGCTGTAAGCGGGTCCTGTAAATGTTTCGTTGAATTTTTTATGACTGTAAGGTTTATGATGCAATATTAGGGCGCATCACAAATCATGACCAATGCGAAAGACATGAATTGCTCAAACTGGCTAATGAATTGACAGGAGAATAAAAGAAGTTTAAAAAAGTGAAAGTTGTAATGATGGATCTTTTTTCTTTTCAACGGTTTTTGAAAGATCAATTGAATACACAGCAGTCTCTTCATACCGTGACGCTACTACGATTTTTACACCTCCTTTGTGTTCATTGAAGATGCTTTCAACCAATTCAGGTTTGTTATTATTTTTTGAAAGATGAGACAGAATTAAATGGCTCAAATGTTTTCCCTTGTGTTTCAAAAAAAGATCGAGTGCCTGTGAATTGGACAAATGTCCATGATCACCGCTGATGCGTTGTTTTAAAAAAGCAGGGTATCTTCCCTTCATCAGCATATCCTCACAATAATTTGTTTCGAGAAAAGCAGCATGACATTTTTTAAAATGGGTGATCACATTTCTGCACGGTAAACCGATGTCTGTAAATATGCCGATGTTTATTTTATTATAAGATACTATGAAACTATGCGGATCGCTGGCATCATGAAATTTTGTAAATGGAGTTACCGATAGCAAACCAATGGTGACCGGCTGTTGCGCCGTAAATGAATAAATAAATTTCTTCTCAATGGGCAATCCACTTGAATGCAGCGTGCCCTGCGTAATATAAACGGGTAATTGATATTTTTTAGACAGGCCGCAAACGCCGGTGATATGATCGGAATGCTCGTGAGAAATAAATATCGCTTTCACGATCTTCATCGAAAGGCCAAGCCTTTTCATTCTCCTTTCTGTTTCCCTGCACGAAATGCCTGCATCGATCAATACAGCTTCGGTATTGCTCCCGATATAATAGCAGTTGCCATTGCTGCCAGAATTGAGCGATGTAATAAACAGTGACATGGAAGGCCGAAGATAAAATATGATCTTCTTTTATTGTCAGTCTGCAGAATAGAAAATATTTTATAATATTTATTAAAAGCATGTTGTGTGGTATGCTCTTTTTTTTACAGCATGTATTAGAGGGGTGCACTAAAATACGACGAATGAAAGTATTTCAGATTCAGAACCGATAGCGCTTTCATTTCAAAGGAAGATTCAAAAACCAGGTGCAGGAACTTAATTTAGTATTTGCTTCAGAATAATTTCGATATTTATGACAGATTGAAGTAGATATGTTGAATGTTGTATGTTAAACCTGCCTGCCGGCCGGCAGGCGTTGAATGACTTTCGTTCAACTTTCATCATTTATCATTTAAAATAATAATAATGCCCGGGGATCCCCAAAAGCAAAATACTTATGATGCCATCATTGTCGGCTCCGGCATCAGCGGCGGGTGGGCAGCCAAAGAACTTTGTGAAAAAGGATTGAAGGTGCTGTTGCTTGAACGTGGCCGCAATGTGGTTCATCCCAATTATCCCACTGCTTTAAAAAATCCATGGGAGTTTGAACATCGCTTGCGTTTATCAAGAGAAGATACAGAAACGCATCCTGTGCAAAGCAGGCATTATTCTTTTAAAGAAGACAACAAACATTTTTACATCAATGACCAGGAAAATAAATATGATGAGATCAAACGCTTTGACTGGATAAGAGGGGATATCGTAGGTGGCCGTTCTCTTTTATGGGGAAGAGCCTGCTATCGCTGGAGCGATCTTTATTTTGAAGCCAACCTGAAAGAGGGTATTGGCGTAGACTGGCCGATACGATACAAAGATCTTGCTCCCTGGTACGATTATGTAGAATCTTTCATTGGTGTCAGCGGAAATGCAGATGGCGTGCCTCATTTACCCGATGGAAAATATATGCCGCCTTTTGAACTGAATTGCGTCGAAAAATTTTTCAAACAAAAAGTAGAAACAACATTTGCTGACCGTTATGTGATCATGGGAAGGACGGCTAATCTTACTCAGCCTGTAAAGGGCAGGGGACAATGCCTTGCCCGCGATCTTTGCCATCGCGGCTGTCCTTACGGAGCTTATTTCAGTACCAATGCCAGCACTATGCCCGCTGCTTATGCTACAGGTAATCTAACGCTGCGACCAAACTCGCTGGTGAATAAAATAATTTATGATGAACAAAAACAAAAAGCGGCAGGAGTGGAGATCATTGACACGGAAACAAAACAAACGGAAGAATTCTATGCAAGAATTATTTTTTTGAATGCATCCACTGTGGCCACTGCTGCCATTTTACTTAATTCCGTTTTATCCCGTTTTCCAAATGGACTGGGTAATGGAAGCGACCAGGTGGGTCGCAACCTGATGGATCATCACAAGGGTTTATCATTTTCAGCAAGTGTAGATGGTTTTAAAGACAAATATTATTATGGCTACAGACCTCAACCTGCTTACATTCCGAGGTTCGTGAATGTAAATAAAAAAACTCCCGGTTTTCTTCGTGGCTATCATTTTGGAGCAAGTGCATACAGAACAAGTGAACAAAATGGTGCAACCATCGGTGCAGGCCTGAAAGAAGCCATGAGTGTACCGGGACCCTGGGAAATGAGTTTATATTCATTTGGTGAATGCCTGCCGTATGCAGATAACCGTGTTACATTGGATCATAATAAAAAAGATAACTGGGGAAGGCCGGTGATAGCCATTGACTGTGAATTCAGGGAGAATGAAAAAGCTATGCATGAGGATATGAAAGTTACAGGAAAAGAATTGCTGGAAGCAGCAGGATTTAAAGATATTAAAGTAAGCGGCAGCATCTCATTTCCCGGCAATGCCAATCATGAAATGGGCACGGCACGCATGGGCCATGATCCAAAAACTTCTGTATTAAATAAATTTAATCAAATGCACGAAGTGCCCAATATATTTATTACCGATGGTAGCTGTATGACATCCGGCGCCTGCCTCAATCCTTCCTTGACCTACATGGCGCTTACCGCAAGGGCCTGTGATCATGCAGTGAGCGAACTGAAAAAACAGAACCTTTGAATTTTAGAATTATGAATTATGAGTTATGAATGTTTATTCTATTTTCAATTCATCATTCTGCATTCATCATTCATAATTTCATTCACGAGTTAGGAATGTTTATTCTGTTCTGTTTTCAATTTACATTCTGCATTCATAATTCATAATTCTTAATTTCACTACACTTCATAACAACACAACGCTATTTGCCCTTCGGTTTCCTGGCTATTCCATCATAAATGTTCTGCAAAGAGGCCAGTGATTGCAGTATGATGATGGGAAATTCTCCCGCCATTTTTTTACCCGCACTTGTTTTGGAAAACTTCACCATTTGTTTCATCTCCTTATACGTAAAATGTTTCCGGTATATCCAGGTGATGGCATTGGTAAGCCGGCGCTTGCCATCGCCATTTGTAAACTGCTGCATTAAAGTATCGGCCATTCCCGCAGATGTTTCTTTTTTATTTTTATCATCACTGATCTTATAAAGGATCACTTCATTAATACTAAAGCTTTCCCTGAGCTGCCTGAACTTTTTTATTTCACGTGTCAGTTTATCATCGGGAGCGTTGGACGTGTCGGGAGCAAATGTTTTTAACTCCATCATCATTTTTTCAAATACTAAAGGAATTTTTTGCGTAGTATCCTTTTGTGCGCAAACAATAATGGAATTCGACAAAAGAAAGAGGAGTAATAATAGCTTCTGCATAACCTGTAGTTTTGATTCAAACTGAAAAGATAAAAAAGCGGCCTGATAAAAATCATGACCCGCATTATATTTTGAAAAATAGTTTCCTGTATTTTGCAAAAGAAAATTTCCTTCAACTTTCTTACTGTATATTGAATGCATGTTTAAACGATTGCCGGTACTGCTGCTTATTTCATTAAACACTTTTGCCCAGGATGCGGAAATATTCAAACCCGATTCGATAAGAAAAGAGATCGATGCCGTACAGATCTCTTCGTCTTTAAAGATTGATGGTATGCTGAATGAGCCTGAGTGGAAGCTTACAAAACCTTCTCCCTGGTTTACTGAAATAGAACCTTACCAGGGCAGGCCCGCAGATTTTGCAACAGATGTAAAAGTGCTTTATAACCGCCAGTATTTATATTTCGGAATTTTTTCTCACGATTCTCTTGGCAGGAAAGCTATACGTGCTACTGATTTTAAAAGAGATTTTAATCCACAGACGCATGATCATATCACCCTCACTTTTGACGGGTTCAATGATAAGCGCAACGCCATGTGTTTTGGCGCCAATGCATATGGCGTGCAGCGTGACTATCTCAGTTTTGATGATCTTTATTTTGATGAGAATTGGGACGGATTATGGCGGGTGCGAACAACAAGAACCGATTCGGGATGGTATGCAGAAATAGCTATTCCCTGGCAAACGCTTCGTTATCCCAAAACAACTGACAGTACGCAGAACTGGGGATTGAACGTATACCGCAACCGCAGGCTCACTAATGAAATTGATGCTTTGTCTCCCTTTCCACGGGTGTTCACTGTTTCAAGAATGGACTATGCAGGTGTTTTAAAAAACCTGCAACCGCCTCCGCCAAAAACCAATATCCGTTTTGAACCGTATTTTCTAAGTTCATACGGTCATTATAAAAATTTTGATCCTTCTGTCAAGCCACACCAAACAGAGTACAAAGCAGGCGGCGATATAAAATGGGCCATCAATACCAATGCCGTTTTGGATCTTACTGGCAATACCGATTTTGCACAGGCCGATGCGGACCTGCAGGTAAATAACATTACAAGATTCTCTGTTTTCTTTCCTGAAAAAAGGCAATTTTTTTTGGAGAATGCGTCGCTGTTCAGTCCTGTTATTCAAATGGCAATAGATGCTTCCGGCGGCAGTATGCATATACAACCTTTCTTCAGCCGCACCATCGGGTTGGATACGCTCGGCAATCCCATTCCCATTGTAGCGGGCGGAAGATTTGTGAACCGCTCGGTAAAAAGAAATTACGGTGCCATCGTTATGCGGCAGAAAGAAACGGACAACAGCCCCGCCACTAATTTTTTTGTAGGCCGCTATTCGCAAAACTTTGGTCAGCAAAACCGCATCGGTGCATTGATGTCTGTAAAGAATACACCTGTTGGCTCCAACATCGAAAGTACCATTGATGGTTTCTTTCGTCTTGGTGAGGCGCAATCGCTTAATACTATTTTCACGCACAGCATCAATACCAATACAAACAAACAGGGCTTTGCAGGTTTTGCGCAGTATTATAATTCCAGCACTCATTATAAAATATGGTTTACGCAATCCATCGTTACTAAAGATTTCGATCCTGAGATGGGATTTGTTTCCCGCAAAGATGTGGTGGGCACTACGCCGGGAATGAACTGGTATTACCGCGGCAGCAAGCTTCCTTTCAAAAAAATACTCCGTGCTTTCGAGCCGGGTTTTCTTCCTGAATTTTACTGGCAGGCCTCTACAGGAAAATTTATTGAACGGAGTTTATACTTCTGGCCCATCTGGTTCAATTTTCAGAGCGGCGCCTATTTCGGTTATTCCATTTCACCCATCTACCAAAATCTTACCGATGCGTTTGAACCGTTGGGTGTGCACATTGCTCCCGGCAAATATCATTACTGGCAGCAGTGGATCTATTTCACTACCGATCCTTCAAAGATCATTGCCTTTGCAGGCGATTATAAATGGGGAAGTTATTTTGACGGGCGGATAAGATCGGCTGACTGGAAGCTGCAATTTGCACCCATTCCGAATATTTCCTTGCTGGCGGAATTCAACCGCAATCATTTTATGGATGTTGGCCAGCCAAAAAGCAATGAAACGGTTGACCTGTATATTATCCAGGGCCGCTTTGCACTCAATCCGCGGTTGCAGCTTACAGGTTTCTATCAAAAAAATTCGATCGATCATTCGCAGAATTATAATATCCGCTTTTCGTGGGAGTACCAGCCGCTGTCTTACATTTATTTTATTTACAACCATGCGGGCTTCAATATTCCCCAGCAGTTAAAGCAAACCGAGGACCATGAAATAATGAAAATAAGTTACCTCAAGCAGTTATGATTTTTTATGATACCAGTTATAGTAACTCCGGTTGAGCTGCCGTTGCGTCGCAATCCTTTCATCGTTCGGTAATTCTATTCAGCGTAAGTCTTTGGGAAGACAAAGTTTTTCGTGTTAGTCCCGGGTGTTTTCCTTGCGAGCCGTGTCTCCACAGCATTGCCTTGGGGTGAGCCGGGTCACGGCTCTATAAATTAATTTTCTGCCTTTAAATTTGCCTGTCAAAAGGGCCATTACCGAAAAAGACGGTATATACTTTATCACCTTTACCTGTTGTGAATGGATCCCATTGTTTGAGCTAATTAATAGTTATGATGCAGTGTATAAATGATTTGATTTTTTAAAAGAGAAAAATCATTATTTGGTTGGCTATGTTATTATGCCAAATCATATTCATGCATTGATTGCTTTTCAGAATAATGAAACAAGTATAAATACAATTGTAAGCAATGGAAAACGTTTCATGGCTTATGAATTGGTAAAACGTTTAGAACAAAAAAATGAAATTCAGATCTTACATAAATTATCTTTAGCTGTAACAGGCTCTGATAAAAAAAGAGGAAAGATTCACCGGGTATTTGAAGAATCATTTGACTGGAAAGAATGCCGAACCGATAAATTTATTGAACAGAAACTTTACTGCATCCATAATAATCCATGCAGGGGGAAATGGAATCTTGCAGCAAGTCCTGTTGATTATTTACATAGTTCCGCCAGGTTTTATACAACCGGGGAGCAGGGAATTTATGAAGTAACTAATTATGGGTTCTTAAAAGATATTGATCTAAGCAATGAGAAACCTGGAATAAAATTAAATGCAGCCGTGTTCCCGCCAGCACACAAAAGCTCATAAGGGAGACACGGCTTGCAATAAAAAGATGTGTATTCTCAATTATTGGCCGGCGTATTTTCTAGACAACAAGAATGTCTATGATTTTAACGGCGGGCCAAGAAGTTGCTGTCCATGTTTTAAAAGGAGCTTGCTTAATTCATCTTCGGATGGCGGTGACTTGAAATTGTTTAGTTCCTGAAACATGTCTTCTAATGTACCTGCAGGATTGACAGCATACACTAATGCACCCTTATCAGAAAGTTGTAGCCATTGGTGTGGAATGTTCCGGGGTAAAAAAATCGTATCTCCTGCATTTAATTCCTCTATCATTTCTCCACAGACAAAACGGTATTTTCCCTCTGTAACGGAGAACAATTCATCCTGATAAAAATGTACATGGAGTGGTGTAGCGGCATTTTTCTGGCCATAAAATAAAAACACACTTAAATCCTCGTTAGTATCTTTCCTGGAAATTATCACATCGTTTGGATATAAGCCCATAAACTTCATCATCGGTTTACCAGATCGGTTATTGCCAGAACGCACAATGAAGGGGTCCGTTGTGTTGGCTGAATTGATTGTCTCTTTGGCTAAAGCAAATGCAGGCATAGCTATTAATGTGGTCAGTAAGAATTGTTTTCGTTTCATGTCATAACAATTTAGAACACAAACGTAATTTTTACTAAACAACGGCATTGGTAAAAAAAAGACAAGTTTTATTCCAGTCTTAAAATTCTTTCGGGAGAATCATTGTCTTCATTTATCCAGAAATTAGGCGTTACACCTGCAAATTGCCTGAAGTCTTTTACGAGGTGTTGGTAGTCTGTATAATCAAATAATACCGCTATGGATAGCCAATCCGTTTGGGGATATTTTTCTTTGTATTGATAGGCTTTGTAAAAACGGATGATGCGACTATATAGCTTTGGTCCTATGCCCATTCGCTCCGTAAATTTGCGATTAAATTGCCTGGGCGATAAGCAGGCTTGATTGGCAAAATAGTCAAGCGAAAATTTAGACGGTTCTGCAAGCATACAAGCAGCTACTTTATCAATGCGATCGCTTTCTTTTCTAAGCTGTTTAATTTTTCTGATTAGATATAATTCCACAGTTTGTATCATGTGAGCATAATCTGTACATTCAGCTAATTGTTCATTTACATCTTCTACCTCGCCGTTTATAATAGCTGCTGCATCAGAATATTGGTCTGTAAATTCAGAAAGCGGAATTCCCAGCAAACGGAAAAGTGCGCCAGGCTGAAAATGCACCCGCAACATTAAATACTCCCGGGTTAAATGAAAGTTGTATCGCGATACCTGTTGTCCGAAAATTGAGACTTTAGGCGCCTCTGCAAATTGCCCGGTAATATCATCAGCGATAGTTACAAATCCTTTAACGAAGAATGTTATACCCTGTTCTGGCTTAGGTGCATAGGGCTTAAAGGGGATGGGTTTGCCTTTTTCAAATATTAAATGCGCTACTAAGTAATCTCTTACAAAGTCGTGAAGAATAAAACTTGGTTTGACATATTTGTAAATCATGTTTGGTGTGTGATGGTTGCGCCTAATGGCCAGGGCTTTCAGCTGTAATGATATTTGTGTTCCGTCAGCGGGGCAGAAGCCGATTTTTATTCTGAATCTGAAGTTATATTCTTTTGCTGAGATTTTTTTGTTAAGCCCGGGCTGCAGGTGATAGTAGTACAAAGTTGAGGATATTTTGTTCAGCCAGCATAGCCCTTAGGTTTACATCAGGAAATTCTTATTAAATTTCTGAAGGTAGAGAAGGAGACCTATCAGCATAGCTAGGCTAACGACCTTTTTTCTGAATGAGTTCCTTTATTCGGCACTAAAACTGTTTTCTTCCCCCACGAGCCTCCTCCGAATTTTAGAAACATTGTTTTAAGGATAGTAAGAGGGACTCGTCGCTGTAAAAAATAGTATACGACGAGTCCCTCCTGGTTTTCTTTAGATGAATTATTTTTCTATTTGGAGGAGACTCGGGAAAGAGAATTTCTTCATGGCTCTGCTTCCATTTTGCATAATTTGCCTGATATTTCCATTTCTGCAAATCGTAAATACACCGTTATGAAAAAAATAAATTGTTTGTTTTTGACGGCCGCCTGCCTGATTTGTCTTCCAGCTTTTAGAAAGAACAGCCCGATAACATTTGTGAGCAGCCCAATATGCAAACACATCGAGATTGCCAACGACATCTTTCTCTTTTCATACGATTATGATGATGACGGCCGGCTCACACACATTATCAACTCCACGTCTCACAATAAAACAGAACACAACTACAGTTATGATGCAAACGGGCATTTAAAAGATATACCCGGCATACTAAAGGCAACGTATAATAATAAGAATGGCGAACTGGACCAGGTAATAGTTACTTATAATAACAACACAGATACATTCACCTTTGTGGATAATGATGTTGAATTGGTAACCAGCATGGATAAGCGAGATGCAGGTGTTTACAGCATAACGAAATCTGTATATGCGTATGGAAACAAAACTCCGAAGGGCAATGACCCCATATCTATCCAATCGAAAACAGATACCTACCGGGACGGTAAACATGAAACTACTTCTGATGACATGTTTTCTATTACCTATGTACCAGATAAAATTATTATGTACAATTCTAATCCCGTAAATCGATTCATTTGTGTATCCCCCTTTACAATCGGGGTACCTACGGGCTCTATCATACCGGAACAGCATTTGCCGGCTCATATGGAAGCCAGCTCAGTATTGACAGAAGATGGTAAAAAATTACCACCGGTTAAAATGAGTATGGATTTTTCTTATACTTATGATTCTGCGGGCCGGCCAGTTACGGTTAGCCGTTCTAAAACATTGAACGGGCACAAAATGAAAACCGATCTGTTCGTAATTACCTATACCTGCAATTAAAAAGGTTAATCAAAAACTAATTATAATATCCGCTTTTCATGGGATTACCAGCCGCTGTCTTACATTTATTTATTTACAACCATGCTGGCTTCAATACTCTTCAGCAGTTAAAGCAAACCGAGGATCATGAAATAATAAAAATAAGTTACCTGAAGCAATTGTGATTTTTATATATGGGCTTCATGTAAACTCGCAGTCTTTTGCAAAAGATTTTGGGTGGGCTTAAAATGTACTTTAGTCATCTGGAAACAGGAGCAGAAGTTTATATAGATCTATTTCACATTTCCCATCCATCTTTTCAGGAAAGGAACTGTAAAGATGAGTGCTATTCCTATTACGGATGCAATTATACTTATTTTCAAAATTACATCTGCATAATACGGTAAAGAGAGTACCGGGTCATTTTTTGCAAGTATCTCATTGGGAACACTCATTAACGAACCTATTTTTCCTGCAAAAAATTCTCCTGTAGCCGTAGCAAAGAACCATATGCCCATCATTAAGGCAACCATTTTTTGGGGCGATAATTTTGTTACCATGGATAATCCGATAGGCGATATGCAAAGTTCACCAAGAACAAAAAAGAAATATCCCCATACAAAAGGCCATAAGGGAATGAAACCAGTGGTTTCATTTGTAAGGCAACCTAAATAGAAAACAAGAAAACCTGTCCCGACTAAAATAAAAGATAATGCGAATTTTAATGGCGTACTGGGCTCTTTGCCTCTTTTATTGAGCCATGGCCAGAGTGGCGCAACAATAAACGTAAGTGCAACCACCCATCCGGGGGGCAAAAAATTATTAACAGATAATTCAGGGAGATCAATACCAAATAAGAACATTTTAGAATTCCGTTCGGCCAAAAGATTCATAGAGCCTTCACTTTGTTCATAAACTGCCCCAAAAACAATGGAGAAAATGATCATGGTAAGTGCGGCGAACAATTTCAATTTTGCTTCTTTTTCCAGTTTTAAGCCTACGGAAAGAATATAGGCCAATGCAATAAAGCCAAGCCCAAACATGATATAATTCATTACCTGGTATTGATTAAACAGGGTTACAATCAATGGAACTATCAGCAAAGTACCTCCGTAAATAAGGTGCTCAGGTTTGATAAATGTAAATACCGGCTTTTTCAAAGCTTCCGCATTTGGTGGTAGTCCCCGGCTATAAAGTGATTTTTTTCCCAATAAAAAAACACCAAGCCCAAGCACCATGAAGATCCCCGCCAGCCCAAAACCATAGTGCCAGTTTATTTCTGTACCTACATAAGCGCATAAAAATCCGCCAGCGGCTGCGCCGATGTTAATGCCCATGTAAAAGATAGAGAAACCGCTGTCTCTCCTTGGATCATTTTCTTTATATAAAGTTCCAACGAGGCTGGACACATTTGGTTTAAAGTAACCATTGCCGCAAATAATGAAGGCCATACCGTAAAAGAAACTCCACTCATTGGGAATGGCAAGGATGAAATGTCCCAATGCCATCATAACGCCACCGAATATTATTGAGCGCTGGTAACCGATAAACCGGTCAGCCATAAAGCCACCAAACATAGGCATGGTATATACAAGGGCCGCATAAGATCCGAGTATTGCATATGCTTTTGGATCGTCGAAATGTAACTGGCTTGTCATATACACAAGCAACAGGGCTCTCATACCATAAAAGGAAAAGCGCTCCCACATTTCGGCAAAGAAAAGCAGGTATAATTGTCTGGGTTGGCCCGTAGTTGATATTTCTGTTGTTTTACTTTGCCCCGTAAGTTTCAAAAAAGGAGTTTTAGACAGTGACCTGCTATGCCATTAACAAATGATGAAAACTGAAGATAAGCTATTTTGAATGTGTCACCGAAGGCTTGCAGCCAATATTCTAATTTATGATGCCAGATGCTGTTGTTGAAAAAATATGAATGTTGAGCCAGAACTGCTGCTGATACTAATACATAGCTGATGTTTCAATATCCAGCCTCACTTGCAGCGATAATTTGTTAGCTCCAGTCTTGTCTGTCGGCATTCGTTTTTGCTCTTTTAATCAGTTTTGAAATTTCAAACCAAATTACAGTAATGAAACCTATAGCAACACAAATTAATAGTTGAGTAAAATTCAATGTTTCAAATTCAAAAAAAGTTGTCAAAGGTTTTATATAAAGGATAAGCCATACTATGGCGATGGTTGCAAAAATGATAAATAAAACCATGTTGTTCTTGTACTTCAAAGTTGTAAATATGGAATAATAGAATGAGCGGTTAATTAAAGTCAGGAAAATGTTTGCAACTATTAAAACTGTAAAGGTCATTGTCCTGGTCAGTGCTTCATCATAACCATTAATGACAGAATACTGGTAGACAAATAATGTTCCAGCGGTTATCACCAATCCTTGTATAATGCTTGTGGATAGCTCTTTCCAATTAAAAAAAGTAGTTGTCAATGCTTTAGGTTTTTGTAGCATCGTATTCTTTTCCATCGGTTCATTTTCATAAATAATAGAACAAGTTGGTCCCATTATTATTTCTAAAAAAATAATGTGGATTGGCGAAAAAATGTTGGGGTAAATCCATCCTAAAGCCAAAGGAATAAATACGGTTAGAATTATTGGAATGTGTATGGATATGATGTATTGAATTGCTTTTTTTAGATTGGCATAAATCTTTCTGCCCATCGCAACAGCATTAACCATTTTGGATAGATCATCTTCCAATAGTATCAATGGTGCTGCCTGTTTGGCAATTTCTGTTCCTTTTTTGCCCATCGCAATACCAATGTGTGCTGCTTTAAGGGCTGGGCCATCATTCACACCATCGCCAGTCATGGCCACTATCTGATGGTTGGATTTTAAGGCATTAATAATTTTTAATTTGGCTTCGGGAAACATACGGGTAAAAATAGAAGTGTTCGTTACACAAGTTTGTAGTGCAGCTTCATTTAATTTCATCAGTTCATCACCTGTAATACTATTTTCATAACCCCTGAATCCAATTTGCTTAGCAATGGCTGCGGTAGTTGCTGCATTATCACCTGTTATAATTTTTACAGCAATACCAGCGGTATAAAAATCTTCTAATACTTTTTGAATGTTCTTTTTGGGCGGGTCATAAAAGGCAACAATGCCTCTAAATTGAAATGGCAAATCTTGTTGTTTTGCAGGATAATTGTCACCTGTAAAATTTGATACACCTACCCCCAATATTCTATAACCATCATTTGCTAAAAGTTGAATGGCTTCATTTATTTGCTGCTTTTCTGTTTCGGTAAGGTTTGAAACATTCATTAATGCTTCGGGTGCACCTTTAGCTGCTATAATTCGATTGCCTTTATCGTTTTCAAATATATGTGTCATCATAGGTGGTTTACCACCTAATGGGTATTCGTGAATAAGTCTGTAATTTGTTCGTTCATCATTTTGGATAATGTCCTTATAAGTTTGGTGCAATGCTACTTCCATTGGGTCAAACGGAATAGGCTCACTTGCCCACATCGCTACTTTGATAAGCTCTTTTTCGTCTTCGGTTAGTGAGTCATTTGGTTGAAAAATTTTATTTGATGATAGCAAATAAAGTTTTGCCAAACTCATTTTATTTTCAGTAATTGTTCCTGTTTTGTCAGTACAAATAACGGTGGCACTGCCCAATGTTTCAACAGTTTTCATTTGCTTCACCACAATGCCCATTTTCATTAATCGCCATGCACCCAAAGCCATAAAAGTGGTAAAAGCAACAGGAATTTCTTCCGGCAAAATGCTCATGGCTAAAGTGAGCGACTGCAGCAAACTATTCAACAGATCTTGAGAATGCCAATAATTAATTGCCCAAACAACTACAAAAACTACCACACCTGCAATTGCCATCTTCTTTACAAAATTTCCAATTTGTATTTCTAACGGTGTTTTTTCTTCGCTGATACTTTCTAAACTCGTTCCAATTTTACCTAATTTAGTTTCGTTGCCTATGGCGGTTATGGTTGCAATAGCTAAACCACTGGCGACAGTTGTGCCACTATAAATAAATTTATCTTCTTTTGTATTATCCTTATAAACCGAAAACGATTCACCAGTAAGTATTGATTCGTTAACTGAAAAATCGTTTGAATGGATAATAGTGCCATCTGCCGTAATAGAAGTCCCTTCTTCCACCATCAGGCTGTCACCGACTACCAAATCTTCACTTTTTATTTCTTCCACATTACCATTGCGAATGACTTTGCAATTTGGTTGTGAAAAATCTTTCAGTTTTTCCAAAGCATTTTTGCTTCTGGAATATTGATATAATGAAATAGAGGTTTGAAATACAATGGCAACGGCAAGAAAAATTCCGTCACCAGTTTTTCCACTAATAAAGTAGATGGAAGAAGCCGCCAATAATAAAATCATCATTGGATCTTTGGCAATGCGTTTTACGGTATCTAGGAAACCGTTTTCTTTTTTGTAGTCAAATTTGTTTTGTCCAAATTTTTCCCTTGCAAGAATTACCTGCTCGTTTGTCAAACCTAATATGTTGAAATTATTTGCAGGCATTGTCAAAGATCGCTTTCATTGCGTGAGGTCTGTTAGGGTTACCGCTAACACTCTAATTTATGATATTAGATGCTATTGTTGAAAAAATATGAATGTTGAAAATCGTGTTATCCCGGGGTCTTTTGTAAAAGACCCCAGGTGGACTTAAATGTTGGGCGTAGTTGGTGAAGACATAGACCTTAAGATTTTGCCTTAAAAATCTCCACACATTTCCTATTGGAGTCTGTCAAAAAATAATACAAGCTGGAGCTGCTAAATCTTAAAATGAGATCTTTTAAAGGAATTTTTGTGGATCCCAATTTATTGAATAAACTATCACTAACATATTTATTTGATAAGAAATGAAGGTCAATTAAATCTCGTTTTTGATGCCATTTTCCCGTTAAGATGTTAGTTTTATCGGTCAATGTGAAAGTTGAATCAGCCAACAATTTAAGCTCCCTTCCCGAATAGAAACACTCTACATCCGAAAGAGCGAACTTCGCTTTTTCAATTAAAGTAGGCGCTAAGCTTTCATAATCTCCTGCAACCGACATTTTTTCTTTCCTTTTAAAATCATAAAGTGTAAAATAAAGAAGTAATAATATCAGACCTATTGAAACAGTTATTATGATAATTCTTTTATACACTTTAAATATTTTATAGGCACAAAAATTTCATGTTAGCGCGGGGTCTTTTGCAAAAGACTCCGGGCGAACTTAAAATTAAGTTTAAAGATAACGGCTTTTGCTCTGCGCTTACGTTGGCGTCCACGCCGACGTGTAAAATAATGGAGTTAATAAAGTGGATGAATGATATTGCACAAATGATGGTAGGCAGGTTTTTTGATGACCCCAATCTGCGATGTGACACTGCTCTGCTCCCAATACAAAAATTTACCGCCCTAACCGGCAGTGCTTGTATATTAATGTTTTTTCCGCAATGCTATTTTTTATAAAAGCTGCGGACATAGTTTACCAGGTCCCCTGGCATACGTGTTTTACCAAAACCTCCTTCGAGGGCATCCTTGTTACCAGGGATCCTTTTTTTAAATCCCGGCATATCCCGGTGACCGGAATAAATTTTATAAAGTAATGCGCCGTCTGTTTGTTTTTGGAATGAATCTGAAGTGAAATCAGCAGGCGGAGTGTTTAGCTTATATGCCCTTTGCCCGGTACCTTTGCCATCCTTTCCATGACAGGAGAGGCAGTACGAAGTATAAATTTCCTTTCCTGAATTTATTGAAGCCTCATCCGCAATAACAGGATTTTTCAGGTTTTGATACTTTTCAGGCACTTTCCATGGATCTTTCTGGTTCAGGATAAATGAAAATGCAGTTGTAATAAATGCAGTAATGCCAAGCATTATCAATATTCTCTTCATTTTATTTGTTTTAAGATCTTTAAGAATCATTTTTAAAAATAGGCACGATGAGCAGTGTGGTCAATGATAGTGGTCATTAAAAATCTTGAGGTGAATCAGACTTACTCGTATCAGCCTTGCCTCTTGTTACCGGTCAAAAGAATTGAATCCAGTACTGCACAACTTTGATGAATGTTTGGAGAAAAATGCAAAGGAGATTCCTGTCGATTAATTGTTTTAAAATTCTACTCTGCTTGTTGTGTTTGGTTTGTGTTAATCCGGGGTCTTTTGCAAAAGACTCCGGGTGCATTTAAGGTATTCACGATGGCAGGGTATTCCGCACTGAATAATGATTTCTTGCTTACATTATTTTAGGCTCTTTCTGATAAATTACACGCATGCCACGGCTGAATGCAGCTGGCCCACCTGTAGAGTGTTTTTCTTCTTCGAATACATGGGTTGTTAAATGAAGGTTAGGGTAATGCCTGCTTTGTAGTGTATCGGCGAACTTCTTCATATTGGTCACCATGTGTGCAAGAGGAATAGCTTCTTCCAGGCTGCCTACCGACATAAAAATCTTTGCCGGCAAATCAGTATGTGTTGATGCGTATTGCTTTTCGTATTTAAATGTAATAAGGCTATCATACCAAAGAGATGGACTCCCGATAAAATAACGCTGAAATGTTTCAGGCGCATGAAAAAGTGTATATAGCCCAAATAAGGCGCCATAGGAATATCCTGCGAATGCAGCCTCTGAAGACACCCGGTAATTCTTCCTGATAAAAGGTTTTAGTTCTTCTCTCATGAATTTCAGGAAGAGAGGGCCGCCTCCACTCCCGAACTTTTGATTCCTAAAAGTAAACGGAGTAGGCGTTAAGTCCCTGCTGCGCAGAAGATGGGCCAGACTATCTGTCCGGTATCCGATTCCTACTATAAGAACCTGAGGCACCTCATGCACCGCTTGCAGGCCCCACAGGATTTGAGTCGCTACGACAAAATTGGCGTTAGCATCTGTGACATACAGAACAGGGTAAGTGGTGTCGGACGACGAGTAGTCCGAAGGCAATGCAATCGAAATTCTGTACTCGTTTCCAACAATTGAAGACTGTATGTACCTGACTTGCGTATTAGGAATTGAAACCACTGGGAAAGTGTCCACTTGCTGTGCATTTACAGAATTAACAACAAGCACAAGTGAGAAAATAACGGCTGTTTGATGGATAGATCGCATTATATATTTCTTTTTAAAATGGCTGAGGTACACATAACTTTTGGGTATTGGAACAATAGCAGGATAATAGTATTACGACAACCGATACCGAAGTTGAGAAACGGGATATTCCTGAAGGTAAGAAATTTTTTTGCTTTTGTTAGTGTTTAGCGGAGCGTCACCAACAAGGTTTTCGCCATTTTATGTCCACCCGGGGGTCTTTGCAAAGACCCCGGGCTAACAGTAATCACTTTTATGAATGGTTGAATCTAACAGCTTAATTGTTTTAGCTTACAACAAAATAATAATTATGAAAAAGCTCTTTATACTTGTTTCAGTTTTTATATTGATAATAGTATTCACATCCTTCGATGTAAAAATATCTGCAGGTATCAATACTGACTCATTTAATGATTCATTGGAAAAGGATCGTGCAAAATACATTGCTCTTGTCAGTGAAAGTATAAAGGGAAAAGAGAAGATGCCTGTTGACTCTGTTTTCTCTAATCTGAAAGTGCTTGGTGGTTTTCCGGCGGAGAATCTTGTTTTTGCTATGAGAGCATGGAGCCGTGCATTGGGTGTCAGTTGCGGGTATTGTCATAACACAGAAAATTTTGCGGATGACACGAAGCAAAAGAAGGGAATAGCAAGAGAAATGGTATCTATGGGCGACATGATAAGCGAAAAATTGAAAACAATAAACGGGTTAAGTGAAAACCCAATTGTTAACTGTATCACTTGTCACCGCGGGGAGTTAAAGCCTGCCTTCCGCATGCCCCTGAACCCATAAACAAACATTTTTTCTTTCCCGATGAGTCTCCTCCGAATTTTGGAAACATTGTTTCAAGGATAGTAAGAGGGACTCGTCGCTGTAAAAAATAATATATGACGAGTCCCTCCTGGTTTTCTTTAGATGAATTATTTTGCTATTTGGAGGAGACTCGTCTGAGAAAGAAATCGCTATAGCATCAAAAATAAAGATTAGAAACGCAAAAAAACTAAATCAAAAAATCAACAAGATTTTAAATTATTATTTTTTGAAGGGAGAAATTACACATCAGCCGACTTATGTTGCAGGCGGACCCAATGCCAAAAGATTAAATTTTTTAACCAGGGAGTAATATTAGAAATATTTTACTATCTAGGTTGAGTAACATCACACTAATTATCATCAAGAAAGTTCACAACAGCCTGATGAAATTGGACTGGATCTTGCAGCGGACCGATATGGCTTATATTTGGCAGAATAACAAGCTTGGCATTTGGTATAAGATGTGAAAGGTCTTGAAAATGTTCAAGTTTTATAAATTGTTCATATTGTCCACAAGCAATTACTGTGAGTGCTTTAATAGTCTTAATGTCTGCAGGGTTTAGGTCCGGCTCATTATTATACATTTTCCCAAGGGCTTTTCGAAATACTGCAAAACTATCAGGCGTAGGCGAAAGCTTACGATAATTTGCCTGTGCCTTTGCCATAAAACGGGCTGCCAATGCAGAATCAAGGGGTTCATTTTTATATCCGGAAAGATTATAATTGGTGCCATAGGTAAAAAGTTTATTTACCCGTCCCGGATATTTATAGGCAAGGATTAATCCAATGATACCTCCATCGCTCCAGCCTACTATTGAGGCTTTTTCTATTTTTATGTAATCCATAAGCTGGATTACATCAGATGCCATTAAGTTGTACCCAAATGGTTTATCCGACATTGAACTTCGTCCATGACCCCGGCTGTCAATTACAATCACTTTGTGTGTCTTAGATAAAAGCGGCACTTCAAAACCCCACACATCCGAACTGCCGAATCCACCGTGAAGCAGAATGACCGGTTCTTTACCATTTTTATTAAATATGGCATAATACATTTTAATATCATTAGCCGGTGCAAGGCCGCTTTCGTCAGCCTGTGGCATAGGAGGTGCATCTGGAAGCGTTTTCCAAAGTGGCACAGCCTGACAAAAGGCAGAACTCCCCGATATACAAAAGGCTAAAAAAAATGTCAGCGTGTGATTCATTTTAACAATGGAATTTAAGTGTTAGGATGTTATCATTTCAAACAGGTTGCCTACAACGGAACCGGCGTTGCCGCTGTGCAGGGTGAAGGTATCTAAAATACGTGAAGTGAACTATGGTAAAAGAGATAAAGATCATCAATTGCAGCGGTGTCATGATGATAACATTCAAACTTCATGTTAGCCTGGGGTCTTTTGCAAAAACCCCCGGTGGACTTAAATGCCCGGTCCTGCTTTTGCAGATACTTTGGTTGGGCGCAGTTATTTTTTGTCGCTTAATGAACTTAGTCGTGCTTTTACACCTTTCTTTAATTGTTCATATTCGTCCGCTTTCAAAGTTCCTTTTTGTTCTTCGATATTTTTATCCAATAGAAGATAATATTCTTTTGCCTCATCTTTTTTATTTAAATTTTGATACATCTCGCCGATACTGTCAAAAAGATTAAGGTCTTTTGGAAAAAGTTGATGTGCCCAAAGTAATATTTTTAAGGCATCATTTGGTTTTCCCATGTAAAAGAAATCATATGCAAGTTGATTTGTGTTTTGTGGATTCAAGTCTGTCAATTTATGTTTATACAGAGTATCATAATATTTTAAAAGGTTATCAGGGTTGAAATATTGATAATTAAAATATTCCTGCAATCCATTTAATACACCGATTTGAAAGACTGACCAATGAGTTTCTGAGGCAGAAAAGTCCTGACTTTTAAAAATAATCTTGTTCCTGAATGCTTCGCTTTTAAAAATGCCTGTTATTTGATTTCTTGCTGTAATCCAATCTCCTTCTTCAGGGTAGCCTCCTGAATTACACATATAAAAGAATTTGTCAGAAGTTAGATTGCCTGGTTTAAAATTTTTAAATCGTTTTAAAAACTGCATTTTATCGTAACCAAAATTTGGTGAAATTGCAATATACGCATCGAATAGATCCGGCTTTTGTAGAAAACTATAGGTTATAAACGTGCCTCCATTTGAATGCCCGACTGCAATTTTTTTGGGTAATGCCCTGTAATTTTTATCAATAAATGGCATAAGTTCATCACTAATAAAGCTTAAAAATTTGTCAGCATTTCCAAGATGTCCATTATATTGATCTGAAGTTTCTTTATAATCATATATTGGTAAAAAATCTTGATTCCTATCATTTGAAATGATGCCAACAACTATCATCGGGCAGATGTTATTATTCTTAAATGCCATTGTAGCTGTTACCATATCAAAAATTTCTCTTGCCTGCGCATCAAATACATATATTACCTCGAATTTTTGATTTTCCGCAAAGTCGTATTTAGCAGGAGTGTAAACAATAAGTTTTCTCTGTTCATTCAAAACCTGAGAATTTATAGACATCGTGTCTATCTTTTGACAGAAGCTGCCTGTTGTTAAAAAAGAAAATAAGATTAAAAGTATTTGTTTCATTTTTGAGAAATTGACACGTTTATAATTCTACAAATAAAAATGAATTGAACTACTTGAAATTGTACTTTTCGGACAATGGCTATTTCTTAACAAACTTGAAGATTAGCTGTCTGTCTGCCAGTTTTTCTATGGAATTGAAGAATTTGGAAGGATTGTCTCCTGTAACTTTTTTATATATCTTATTAAAATAGGATTGGTCGTAAAAATTACTTTCATAGCCAATTTTAGTAAGACTTGTAAAGTGCGTGTCAAAAACCTTGTTTGTAAGAGAGTGCCTGAAACGTGCAATTTTTCTGAATCCTACAGGAGAAATGCCTAAGTGTTTAGAAAATAATCTGCTAAACGTTCGAACACTTAATTGAATTCTTTTCGCAATTTCTTCAATAGAAAGTTCTTCATTAAAATCACCCAACATGTCCAAAGTATCTTTAAGAATGGCGGCTTCATTGCAGGGGGTATGCAGCGTCACTAAATAGTTTTCCAAGATTTGAATTCTTTTTTTGTTGTTTTGTTCTTTGTAAAATAAGTTTAAAAAAGCCTGGTAATTTTTCTCTTTGTCCCATTCTGTAAAAATTTGTGTTGGTTCAGATGCAATTTTGAAGAAAGGAGATCTTATGAAATGGTTTAATCCAAGCGGTTTAAAAATTATTGTTAGCTTATTTATTTTACCTTTTTGAAGTACATGCAGCGGCAGCTCAAATCTTCCTTGCAAAATAATAGTGTAGTTACTCTGTTTCACTCCTGTTACTTTAACTTTAAAAGCATCTATTTCACACAAAATGTTTGTATGAATATTTAGTGCTTGCAGCGTATTGGGAAAGGCATAATACTCTGTACTAAAACTATGTGAGTTCGTTTTTTGAAAATAATAATATTCAATATAGTTTTTAAGAAGTGGATGTTCTGGATAGAAAGTGTCAATTTTCATGGTCTGTTTATAATAACACACAACACTCTAATTTATGATATTAGATGCTATTGTTGGGAAAAAATGAATCTTGAAGATCGCTGTTTTAATATTATACAACTTGTACTGTTATTGCGTCAATACAAATCGTCTACCTTTTTGTTAGCCCGGGGTCTTTTGCTTAACTTGATTAATGTACAAAAGCATGAGGCAAAAAGTTTCTATGTAAAAAGGCATGGTGCTGAAAAGCGATAGAAAAACTTTCGCAAAAGTTGAAGAGAGACGATAACCAGAAGGTTTCGTAATTTTTTTCAACTTAAATCAGTCAACCATGCCAGCTACTAACAAATCTATCAATTTTGCGGGGCAATCATTTTACATCGGTATTGATGTACACAAAAAGTCCTGGGCAGTTACCATTCGTGCATTGAACATTGAACTAGCACATTTTTCTCAGGCGCCGAATGTCGACCAGTTACTGTGGTATTTACAAACCCGATTTCCAGAAGGTAATTTTTTCAGTGCGTATGAAGCGGGATTTTGTGGCACATCATTTCATTATGCACTTTGCAAAGCTGGAATTAAAAACATGATTATTCATCCGGCAGATTTGCCTCAGTCAGATAAACACAGGAAAAACAAAACTGATTTACATGATAGTCGTGCGGTTGCACGATATCTGGAAGCTGGCGTTCTTTCGGGCATTCACATCCTGCCTACCGATCAACAAGAGCGAAGAGCTTTATATAGACCCCGGGTGGACTTAAGATTTGAGCGTTGGCATCTTTTATTTGCCACAATGCCCTTATTCATGCACGTACTTTGAGGAGACTGTGCGAAATGGGAACTTTTTAAACGACGCTGCTTATCAGCAAAGGATAATTATCTTTAACCAATCGAGTATTTCATTTTCACAGAAAAGCTTCATTTATGAGAAACTTGGTTTTCCTTTTCATGGCATTGCTATCATTAGCAGCATGCAAAACTTCACAGGACAAAAGATTTGTCGACATACAGGGAATAGACTCCACGCTAAAACCCGGAGATAATTTCTTCCTGTACGTGGATGGTAAATGGTACGATACTGCCCGGATACCAGCTACCCAGGCGGGAGTTGGCGCTTATATGTTTATGAATTACCCGCAGCGGATACGGTTGCAAAATATATTGGATAGTGTTTCAAAAACTAATAATGCTGAAGGAAGCATCGGGCAAAAGGTGGGTGATTTTTATGGATCGGGCATGGATACAGCCACCGTTAACAAACGCGGTTATGATCCCATCAAGCCGATACTCGCCAGGATTGGGGCCATCAGCGATGTTCCTTCTTTAATGAAATTTGTGACTGATGAGGAAAAGGTCGGCAATTCTTCTATCATGGCTTTTGGTGTTTCGCCCGATGATAAGAACAGCAGCATAAATATTGCCCACACTTACCAGACAGGAATCGGTCTGCCGGACAGAGACTATTATTTTAAGTCTGATTCATCAACCATTACCATCCAGGAAGCGTACAAAAAATATCTTGCTTCTTTATTTGAACTAACGGGCAGCAGTGCTGCAGATGCTGAAAGGGATGCAGACCTGGTGTACAACATTGACAAGCAACTTGCCGCTTCACATAGAACAAGAATTGAACTGCGGGATGTAAAAGCGAATTACAATAAGATCGCTGTTACAGACCTTGAAAAAAAACAGCCCAATATTGGTTGGATGAAGTTATTGGATAATTTAGGCGCCAAAGCAGACTCAATTGATGTTGGGCAGCCTGCCTATTATGAAAAGCTCAATACACTTTTAAAATCCATTCCGGTCAGTGACTGGAAAGTTTATTTGAAAGCTAATACCATAAGTAACTATGCAAATGTGCTGAGCAAACCTTTTACAGATGTTGCATTTGAATTTACCAGGGTTCTGTCCGGGCAGGCTGTGCAAAAACAACGCGGTGAAATAATGGCAAGCGCTGTGGATGGTACACTGGGCCAGGCGCTGGGGCAATTGTATGTAAAAAAATATTTTCCCGAAGATGCCAAGCAGCGAATGCTGGAACTGGTGAATAATTTACAAAAGGCATTTGCAGCAAGAATAGATAACCTCGACTGGATGAGTGACAGCACAAAACAAAAAGCCAAAGAAAAACTATTTGCCATTACAAAGAAGATAGGTTACCCGGATAAATGGAGAGACTACAGCAATGTGACTATCGTACGGGATAAATATTTTGAGAATGTGGTATCGGCTGCCGCTGCCAACTATCAATATCAACTGGCAAAATTGGGCAAGCCTGTTGATAAGACAGAATGGTTCACTACGCCGTCAACGGTTACGGCTTATAATAATCCTTCTGCAAATGAAATTGTCTTTCCTGCCGGCATTTTACAACCTCCCTATTTTGATAACAACGCAGACGACGCTCTTAATTATGGTGGCATTGGAATGGTAATAGGGCATGAAATGACCCATACTTTTGATGACCAGGGAGCGCAGTACGATAAAGACGGCAACGTAAAAAACTGGTGGACAAAAGATGATTATGAAAAGTTCAAAGCAAAGACGCAGGAGGTGATCGATCTGTATAATTCATTTACGGTATTGGATAGTTTGCATGTTAAAGGTGCCATGACAGTAGGGGAAAACACGGCAGATATCAGCGGCGTAGCTGTTGCTTATGATGCTTTTAAAATGACTAAGGAAGGGCGGGACAGTACAAAAATCGGAGGTTTTATACCCGACCAGCGTTTCTTTTTATCCGTTGCGCGGATATGGAGAGTAAAAATGAAAGATGAGTTTCTTCGTTTATGGATCAATAATAATCCACATTCGCCGCCCATGTGGCGTGTGAATGGTCCATTGATGAACAACGCACATTTTTATCAAGCATTCCATGTGCAACCTGGAGATAAAATGTTTTTATCCGATTCTGCGCGGATAAAAATTTGGTAGGAAAGAGTATTTTTTGTAGCCCGCATTTTGTAATGCCATTGAACTTTTCCTGTGTTGTAACCCTTTCATCAATCGGTAATCTATTCATCTAACTTTGGTATTGTGTTATGAAAAAGCATCGATTGACAAAGTCAATCTCTTCGGGAACTTTATGAACTATATACCTCTACGGATTAGGAAAGACACATGTCACTTCAAGCCTATTGTTGTCGGGATCTAATGTTTCGAATTCGTAATAGCCATCGCCTGTCTTCCTGGGGCCTCTTAGAATTTTCCAACCGTCCTTCAACAGTTGCTCTGCTTTGGAATTGACTTGTTCAATAGAGTCTACACCAAATGCCAGGTGAATTAACCCGGAATGCTGGTTTTGAATTGTGTCATTCTTGTTTTCCGGGATGCCCGGCATTTTCATTAGTTCCAAACGTGCACCAGAGTGGAAAACCAAAAAATAACTTTCAAAACCTTTTGTTGAGTTTGAATATTTTTGATTTGGGGTACCGTCGAAGTATTTTACATAATAGTCTTTTAACCTTTCAAGGTCGTTTGTCCAAATTGCAGCGTGTTCCAGTGTCATGTTAGAAAGGAATGCATTGGTTTAGAAAGTTGCAGCTAACACTCTAATTTATGATATCAGATGCTAATGTTGAAAAAATATGAATGTTGAAGATCGCGTTAGCCCGGGATCTTTTGCAAAAGACCCCCAGGTGGGCTTAAAATTGAGAACTACATCCTGGTTAACTATAAAAATTTGTCACCATGTTTGTCGATAGATGTTCCCCTGACATATTGTGCTTTGTGTATTGGTAAAAGTTGAAAATTACCTTCCTTTGTAATAAATGAGAACGATGGATAAAACTAATCATTTCATCTCCCGCAAAAGCGCATTAAAAAGATTGGGCGGATTGTCTTTCGGTCTGCCTTTTCTGCCATCTTTTATGAATAATCTTTCTATTGAAGCAAAAACGGAAAGCGAACGATGGTCCGGAAAAAACAAAATAAAAGGAAAACCCAACATTCTCTGGATTACTACAGAAGGTGTTCCTGTGCATGCTTTAGGGTGTTATGGAAGCCAGGTAGCTCCCACACCTAATATAGACAGGATCGCTAAAGGCGGGATGCTATTCAAAAATTCATTTTGCAATAATGCCTTGTGTGCTCCCAGCCGTGCAACACTGCTCACGGGAAAATATGATCATATTAATGGGATGTACTCCAATTATGCGTTTGCTTCGAATGGGCAGCCCGCAAGCACCTTCGATGCACGGCAGGAAAATGTTGCACGCATTTTAAAAGATAATGATTACAATACGGCTCTTGTGGGTAAGTGGCATTTGCCCGCCAATCCCGGTGAAGTTGGGTTTGATTATTTTATTTATAAAGAAGGAGCCGGTGGTCCTTATTACCAGGCCACGGGTTATTTGCAAAACCCATCTTTTGGCAGTAATGAGATTCAGGATAAAACCTACGAAGGTTATGGCACCGATATTTTCACCAGCAAGGCTATCGACTGGATGAAAGATTTTAAACAACGCGGCAAACCATTTTTCCTTGCCATGCAATTTTTTAATGATCACCGTCCGTTCGATCCGCCGCATAAGTATGAGCACCTCTATGACGACAGGCATTTCGCTGAACCTGGAACATTTTGGGATGATTATAAAACACGTTCTAAGGCTGCTGCCATTTCTCACATGACCATAGAAGATATGAGAGATTTTAATCCGCCGAATGATCTGTCACCACGTCAGCGCAAGCAGTGGAATTACCAGGCATTCATGCGTCATTTCTTCGGCACTTTAAAATCACAGGATGATAATGTTGGTTTGTTACTCGATTTTTTAGATAAGAGCGGATTGGCAGATAATACGATTGTTGTATTTACCGGCGATCATGGATTTTTCCTCGGCGATCATGGATGGTTTGATAAAAGATTTATGTACGAACAGGCATTGCGGGTTCCATGGATGATCCGTTATCCCGGTATGATACAGCCAGCAACTACCAGTGATGAATGGGTGCAAAGCATCGATAATGCCCCGACTATTTTGGATATGGCCGGAATAGAAGTGCCTGCCGATATGCAGGGAAAAAGTTTGCTCGCTGTTTTCAAAGGAGAAAATGAAAACAGGAGAAAATCGATGTACTATCATTATTATGAATTCCAGGCCCCGCATTGGGTGGTGCCGCACTATGGCATTCGTACGGAGAGATATAAGCTGATAAATTATTATACCATCAATGAATGGGAAATGTTTGATATGGAGAAAGATCCGGATGAAATGGATAACCTGATGATAGAAGCAGGGTATAAAATACGTCCGGAATATGAAGATGTATTTAAAGATTTGTTGCAGCAGCTTACTGAGTTGAGAAAAGCGTATAAAGACAATACAGGATTACCGGTAAAATTCTGGCCTCCTGATGCGTATAACTAAATGATTATATTTAAAAGATCATTGTATTTTTTTGCATAGGCATATGGGTTAGTTAACTATCAATAATTGTATTTTATGGAGAAAGGAAGTTCTTCTTCCTGTTGCGCAGCGTCAAGAGAAAACTCTTCAAAGGGTTCCGATCAGCCAGTCGTTTCAAGCTCGCAAGCAGTTTCCCGCGATAATATGATACGAATGCCGGGCGGAAGTTTTTTAATGGGTACGGATGATGATGAAGGATTTCCCGCTGACGGAGAAGGGCCGGTAAGAGAAATAACTTTGAGTGCTTTTTATATTGATGCCACCACCGTCACTAATGCCCGGTTCGATGAATTTGTAAAAGCCAACAATTACATAACCGAAGCAGAACGCTTTGGATGGTCGTTTGTTTTTTACCAGTTACTTTCAGAAGAAGACAGGAAGAAAGATCACCGGGTGGCCGCATCGGCGCCATGGTGGTATGCGGTTCAAGGTGCAACATGGAAAGCACCCGAAGGGAAAAAATCAGATATCAACGAAAGAATGGATCATCCGGTAGTGCACGTTTCGTGGAATGATGCAATGGCCTATTGCCAGTGGGCCGGCAAAAGATTACCGACAGAAGCGGAGTGGGAGTATGCTGCAAGAGGTGGACTTTTGCAGAAAAAATTTCCCTGGGGTGATGATCTGATGCAGGATGGCGAACATCATTGCAATATTTGGCAGGGAAATTTTCCGGAGTATAATAGTCTCGAAGATGGATATCTCGGAACCGCACCGGCAAAAAGTTTCAGACCAAATGGCTATGGTTTGTACAATGTTTCCGGAAATATATGGGAGTGGTGCAACGATTGGTTTAGCCCGGATTTTCATAAGACAGATACAAGAAACAATCCCAAAGGTCCCCTGCAGGGCCAGGCAAAAGTAATGCGGGGTGGTTCATTTCTGTGTCATCATTCTTATTGCAACAGGTATCGCGTAGCGGCCCGTTCTTCCAACACACCCGATAGTTCTACATCTAACATGGGATTTCGATGTGTCGTGGATGTATGATCCCTGATCTAAAATTACTTTCCAAATTTTATTATGTGTTCAGGAGGGATCTGTTTCTGCCTCTTTTGCTTTTTCATCTTTCAGATACATTCCACGCACTGTGCTTGAACAGTATTTTTGATTCCCGCAAAATGCGCTTTGCAATAATTTGAGATGTTTTTTCTCTGCGGTTTCTTTCATTGCTCTGTTTAATTGGTTTATCGCTTGTCACGCTATCTTGAGGAGACTTCGGGGAAAAGATTCAGGGCTAACATGAATTTGTTGGTAAAAATTTGCCCGGATTAATACACTTCTGTAAATAAAAAAAACCGCTTTTGAGGGCGGCTTCAAAATCTCTTAAGTCGGACGGTGATGGCGGGTAAAGTTAGATTTTCATTAAGGTAAAGATTTTGATGACTTGGTTTTCATTCATTGGATTTCTTTTCACAGGCGGTTCAGGATTTTAATAGCTTTTCTAAGTTACTGGATCTGGCTTTTCGATAATTGGATCCTGGTTTTTCTGAGATTTGGATTCCGTTGGTTTTTTGTGAATTGGATCTTTTTAGTTTTTCGGATATCGTGTCATTGTTTGACAATACAAATATTAAAAGGATTTGTGAGGCTTCATAATTTATTCGACAAGAGGATTATTTTCTACGATTTTTGGAAATTATTCCCTGGCGGCCTTCTCTAAAAAGTAAGACAATTTATTTTGGAAAACTAAGAGGCTTGGTTACAAATAATTTGCGGGTAAAACTTTTCGCATATCATTACACTTTGCAAATAAAAAAACCGCTTCTCAGAGCGGCTTTCAAAATCTTTATGAGTCGGACGGTAATGGAGGGTAAATTTAGATTTTCATTAAGGTAAAGATTTTGATGACTTGGTTTTCATTCATTGGATTTCTTTTCACAGGCGGTTCAGGATTTTAATAGCTTTTCTAAGTTACTAGATCTGGCTTTTCGATAATTGGATCCTGGTTTTTCTGAGATTTGGATTCCGTTGGTTTTTTGTGAATTGGATCTTTTTAGTTTTTCGGATATCGTGTCATTGTTTGACAATACAAATATTAAAAGGATTTGTGAGGCTTCATAATTTATTCGACAAGAGGATTATTTTCTACGATTTTTGGAAATTATTCCCTGGCGGCCTTCTCTAAAAAGTAAGACAATTTATTTTGGAAAACTAAGAGGCTTGGTTACAAATAATTTGCGGGTAAAACTTTTCGCATATCATTACACTTTGCAAATAAAAAAACCGCTTCTCAGAGCGGCTTTCAAAATCTTTATGAGTCGGACGGTAATGGAGGGTAAATTTAGATTTTCATTAAGGTAAAGATTTTGATGGTTTGGTTTTCATTTCATTGGATTTCTTTTCACAGGCGGTTCGGGATTTTAATAGCTTTTCTAAGTTACTGGATCTGGCTTTTCGATAATTGGATCTTGGTTTTTCTGAGATTTGGATTCTGTTGGTTTTTTGTGAATTAGATCTTTTTGGTTTTTCGGATACTGTGTCATTGTTTGACAACACAAATATTAAAAGGATTTCAGAGCCTGCATAATTTATTCGACAAGAGGATTATTTTCTACGATTTTTGGAAATTATTCCCTGGCGGCCTTCTCTAAAAAAGTAAGACAATTTATTTTGGAAAACTAAGAGGCTTGGTTACAAATAATTTGCGGATAAAACTTTTCGCGTACCATTACACTTTGCAAATAAAAAAACCGCTTCTCAGAGCGGCTTTCAAAATCTTTATGAGTCGGACGGTAATGGAGGGTAAATTTAGATTTTCATTAAGGTAAAGATTTTGATGGTTTGGTTTTCATTTCATTGGATTTCTTTTCACAGGCGGTTCGGGATTTTAATAGCTTTTCTAAGTTACTGGATCTGGCTTTTCGATAATTGGATCACGGTTTTCTGAGATTTGGATTCCGTTGGTTTTTTGTGAATTGGATCTTTTTGGTTTTTGGATATTGTGTCATTGTTTGACAATACAAATATTAAAAGGATTTCAGTGCCTGCATAATTTATTCGACAAGAGGATTGGTTTCTTCGATTTTTGGAAATTTCAGACGACGGAAATGTCGTCAGATGCTATGAAAACGGCGGGCAACGTCTGCTCTGAAAGCCTTACTGACAGGGATTTGTGAATCTCTTATAAATAATCTGTTGTCATGAACATTGTCTACCTTACTTGCATTGATAATATAGGAGCGATGCACCTTCATGAAGAGTTGAGAGTTTATTTTGGTTTCTAAGTTTTTGATCGTATTGAGTACAATATATTTTCTTTCCTGTGCAACGAATTTTACATAATCTCCCATACTTTCAATATAAAGTATATCATCATTTTTCAGGCGAACCAGTTTGCCATTACTTTTGATAAAAATATGATCTTCTCCTGAATTTTCTTTTTGTACCTCTGTTGCAGGGCCCGAAACTTTTTTGATCGCTTCTATGAAACGTTGATAGGTGAAAGGCTTTTTTAGAAAATCAGTGACATTATATTCAAAAGCGCTGTAGGCATACTCTGTTTTGGAAGTGGTGAGTATAACTTTGGACGAGTAAGTAATATTGTCAAGCACATCAAACCCGCGACCTTCCGGCATTTCGACATCAAGGAAAATAAGATCTGTTTTGTTTTTGCCGAGGAAACCGATAGCGTCTATCACAGTCATACAATGCGCCAATACCTGAATGTTGCTTTTTTCACAGCATTTTTTAAGATATTCCGCAGCTACGGACGAATCTTCTACTATAACGCATGACAGGCTCATGAACCGGGATGATTAAACGATTTAAGTTTTTTATATTCTTCCATTAAAATGGTTCCAGCTTCTTGCAGGTATTTTATCAACTCAGAAAAATCCGCTTCAAGTTCACTGACAAATTTTGCTGCCTGGCATCTATTTTCAAACTCTCTGCATTTTTCCTGTGTTGCAGGCATGCCTGCAAAACCAAAGGAAGGTTTTATTTTATGGACCGATTTTCTGAGCAATTCCAGGTCTTTTTTCCGGTAATTATCATGTATGACCGCCATGTCTTCGTTAAGACTATCAAGTACCATTTTAAACATGGTCTCTATGTACGGATAATCATTTTCGTACATATCATAAATATAGGCGGCATCAATTTTATCGCTGAAAACGAATGTGTTTAAGGATGTATAGCCGGACATTTGGATTAAAAATGATACTTAGTTACATAATAAATAATAGGAACGCATATTTTTCGTTTTTATTATCGTTATTGATAGCATAACAGCACAAATCCAATATTTGATGAAAAGAATCCTGTATTTTTTCAGACACATATATCATACACTTGCATTTGCCGGGGTTGATTCTTCACTTTCACCTGATCAGCGAAAAACCATTCTTCTTACGAACCAGATCCTCCTTGTTGCCGTTGCTGTCAATTTTTTTGCATTCGTCTTTTATTTTTTCAGTGAACTTTCATTGAGTTGTTTGGTAAACATGATCACCGCCATTATTTTCATGTCGGGGATTTATTGCAACCGCCTCCATGAATTCAGGCTGGCAAGAATACTTTGTGTAGTCGGTATTAATTTTTATTTGATCGTGATAAGTATCGTGGAAGGGTTAGGCGCCGGGGAGTATCTTTTTTATTTTCCTACATTTGTTTCGATCACTTTTATGGCTCGTATTTCCAGGGATTACAGCGAACTGGTGATGACCTATGCCGCTACGATCCTGGCTGCTTTTTTTTGTTTTGAATTTATTCCCCACAGTACCGGGCTACAGCCGATCCCTGAAAGTGCACTTCAGACCATCCATGCCTCGCGCCTGGTAATAGCTACGATACTTACTGTATATATTTCCTTTCTCATACTTCGGGTGAACCGGGATAACGAACGCCTGATATTGGAGGAAAAGCGGTTCAGCGATTCTATTTATAACACTTCACTTGACGGAGTATTTATTATTAACGCCGGTACAGGCATTATTGAAGATTGCAACCAGCGGACAATCCAGTTATTTGATATTACTGATAAAAAGGAAATCATCGGAACTGATCTTACTAACTGGTTTCAAAAGAAGAATGCAGAATCATTACTCCATAGCTATGAAATCAATGCAGAATCATGGCAGGGTGAATTAACCGTGCGTACAAAAAAAGGAAAATTATTTTACGCATATGCCAGTGCAGTTGCTTTTATTTACCGGGATATTCAATACCGGAAAATAAGTATCCTGGACATGACGAATTTGAAATCAACAGAATTTGAGCTGATAAAAGCAAAGGAGAAAGCCGAATCTGCAGCAAAAATGAAGACTCGTTTTCTTTCCAATATGAGCCACGAACTTCGAACGCCTTTGAATGGGATCATCGGTTCATCTAATCTTTTGCTCCAGGAAAATTACCTCCCTGGTCAAAAACCACAGCTTGATATTCTGAAATATTCTTCCGAGCACATGCTTACATTAGTAAACGATATTCTTGACCACACAAAAATGGAAGCCGGCAAAATGGGATTAGTAAAAGCTCCTGTGAATATGCAGTTGTTTGCCGGGCGTGTTATCAATCAATTCAGCCAGCAGGCAGAAGTTAAAGGTCTTGATTTTAAAACTACTATTGATCCCGAACTCAATATTGAATTGCTTACAGATGAAACAAGACTTCACCAGGTTTTAAGTAATCTTTTATCTAACGCCATCAAATTTACACACCGGGGAAGCATCACATTTATTGTTCGTAAAGTAATGTCATCGAGTACAACTGTTTCGGTACAATTTGTAGTGGAAGACACGGGCATTGGCATACCCGAAAATATGAGAAAAGAAATATTTGAAAGTTTTACACAGGCGGACCTGGAAACCACGAGAAAATATGGAGGTACCGGTTTGGGTCTTACAATCACTAAAGAGCTTCTCGAAGTATTCAATTCAGAGCTGATATTAAAAAGTGAAGAAGGCAAAGGAAGTCAATTTGCTTTTACTCTTGAATTGCCAATAAATGAAAACAGAAAAGTATACATTACCGGTAAAACCGATAAAGTACTTACTTCTTTAGCAGGCATCAGAGTGTTGGTAGCTGAAGATAACGAAGTGAACATGGCCGTAATAAAACGTTTCCTCGAAAAATGGGGTGCAGAGATCAGCGAGGCGGAGAATGGAAGAATTGCTGTAAATCTTTTTACCAGGGGAGGTTTTGATCTTTTATTGTTTGATCTTGAAATGCCTGAAATGGATGGAGCTACCGCCCTGAAAGAAGTACGCAAAATGGATAATGATGTTCCTATCATAGCTTTTACCGCTGCTGTATATGAGAACATGCAAATTGACCTGAAAGAAAAAGGGTTTACTGATTTTATACAAAAACCTTTCCGTCCCGACGAACTGCATAAAAAGATCTCTGCTTACGTATTTGCAAAAAGGGCATAATTTTTTTCCCCGACAAGTCCCTCTTGGGTTTCTTTAGATGAATTATTTTGCTATTTGAGGAGACTCGTCGGGAAAGAAAATTATTTCTTTAATCTTTTTGTTATGCATTGGTTTCCTGTAATTCAATTGCTTTAACAAAATTAGAAACAAACTCTGCTGTATATTTTCCTTCCCGGTCCAAATTAGGATTAAGTATAGTTATCTCTATTCCGATGGCCATGGGGCTGGAAAGTAACCTGTTCAGTATGGTGTTTAATTCAGGGTAAGTGAGGCCATCCTTTGCCCGGCTATCAACAGCCGGCATAATCTCATCACTCAAAACATCCACATCCAGGTGAATGAAAAAACCATCCAGTTTATTTTCTTCAATCATTTGTAGGAATTGCAAGGTGCAATTCTCAATGCCGGTTGCTCTTAGTTTATTTAAATCAAAATAGGTTATGTTGGAATCTAAAATAGTTTTTATAATTTCTGAATCATATTCTCTGTTGCCCACAGACCAAACATTGATTTCCCTGAAATAGGGTTTTAAGGATAAAATATTTGTAAGTTTTTCGTGGCCATATCCTGTAACTATGGCTAATTCCATTGCCGCAGCTTGTTTTGAACGGGAAAGCTCCGGTAAAATATAATCTGTATGACCGTCAAGAAAAAATAACCCATATTTCCCTTTTTGTCTCAATGCAATTGCATTTCCGATTAAAATACTGCAGTCTCCACCAATAATAATTTGGAAACTGTCTTCTTTTAGATGTTTGGATATAAGTCTGGCTTGTTCTAATGCGCAATGAATTATTTTTTCAGCATTTCTTACTCCTGATTCTTCATCTAAATCCATCGAATAATCAGGCGGCTCTATGGTATAGACATGTTCCGGCTTAATACGATCATGAAATTTATTTTTTCTAAGCCATGAAGGCAACAGTTTAACCCCCCGGCTCAATTTCAAAGTCATTTTTTTTGAGACCTAAGTTTGAAGGAAACTCGAAAATGTTAATTCTGTTACCAGTCATTAAACGTCTGTGTTCAGTAATCATTTGTTTCTGCTACGGGTTACCTAATAATTCCTCAATTTTCCCTGCGATGCCAATAGGATTTTGCTTCTTGTCAATACATATGGAAAGATGTCCGTTTTTATAATCACGAATAAGCTGATAAAAATTCCCATATCTTATGACAACATAGTTTAAGCCACCGCAATCTAACCGCCCTCTTTGACCTGCTAACTTCAAAATGGCAGGGTTTACAAATAGTTCTTCATATTTATCTGAATCAGCTAAACTGGCATCCTGAATTCCCTCTCGCTTTTCAATAGTCAGCACTTCATCTACATAGAGACATATATACCTAATTGAGTCTGATATTTTAAATATATTTTCAATGAGAACGTCCATTTTCACACAATTATTTTTACGGGGTTTTGCAGTTAATATTCGTATGTTTCATAATGGTTAACATTTTCTTCAAACTCCAAAAGATAATTCTTATCGGACGGATAATACCTGGCTTTTTGAAAATCATTTCCCGCAAATGTTTTAATACTGTCATATGAATCCCATTCTGTTACTGTTAAGAAATGACAAATATCTCCCTCAATTCTTCTTAATATTTTCGCCGATATATTTCCTTTGACTGTTTTATAGTCTTTCATTCCGGTATCTTCTACATATTTAAGATATTGATCAGCGTGTTCTGCTTTAGTCATTCCGTGCCAAATTCTGGTTATTTTTTTCATTTTACAAGGAGTTATGTTTTTCTAAATGACACATAACACTCTAATTTATGATATTAGATGCTATTGTTGCAAAGATGGAAGTTGAAAATCAACTTTCTTCCTCGACGAGTATCCTCCGAATTTCAGAAACATTGTTTTAAGAATAGTAAAAGTGATTCGATGGGAACGAAGATTCGACGTGGACGATGAAAAGCCCATATTGCTCTAAACCATGTTAGCGTTAATTTCCAATCCTCCGGTACGTTTCAATAGTTCCATCTGCAGCTATAACCCCGCGGTATAATGTAAGCTCATTATTTGAAATTTCGAAAAAGAGTTTCGCCGAATTGTTGTTATCAAGAATCAAAGCATCCATATATCGCCCTGTGGCAAGAGATGTGTCTTTAGTTATGGAGTATGATCCCTGGCCTAATAACTGGCTGTTTGCATAGTATTGATATGTGGAATCACTGAACTCCCAAATGTTTCCATTACCCGAAGCATAATCCGGGTTTGCGCCGGGTGCCCTGTATCCTCCCACAACATACCTTAATTCCCATGTGCCTTTTATACTATTGGACACAGTCTCGGTATTATTCTTTTTGCAACCTGCGGTGAATATAACCAAGGCAAATACGATTAATGGCCGGATATGTTTCATAAAATAAATTGTCAACCCAACCATTGACATGGCTGGCATGAGAAACGTTGCACAAATATTTTTTGTTAACCCGGAGTCTTTTTGCAAAGAGACTTCGGGTGTGCGACCAGTTGCTGCCATTCATTTATGCCGGTGATCTTTAAAAAATATTTTGTACTGCAGGAAAAAAGAATAATCTTTACGGTGTACTACTAAACTAATACACTAATGATCGAGGTCAAAAACTTTTCCTTTGGCTATAAAAAAAGAAAACTTTTATACAGGAACTTAAACCTTAGCTTACCGATGGGAAGCATTTATGGTTTACTGGGAAAAAACGGTGCCGGTAAATCAACATTGCTTAAAAATTTTATCGGTTTATTGTTCCCTACGCAGGGCCACTTGGTGGTGAATGACTATGTGCCTAAAAAAAGATTGCCATCTTTTTTACAGACCATTTATTTTATACCGGAAGAGGTATATGTTCCTTCGTTAACGATAAATAAGTATAAAAAATTATTCGCCCCGTTCTATCCTTTGTTCAATGAAGAACAGTTTTACATTTATCTTGACCTGCTTGATGTGCAGGATAAAGGAAAACTGAATACATTTTCATTTGGCCAGCAGAAAAAATTTGTGATCGCCTTTGCCCTTGCCTGCAATACGAGGATCTTATTACTGGACGAACCCACCAATGGCCTCGATATTCCTTCCAAAATAAAATTCAGGAAACTGCTATCATCTGTTTTTACAGAAGATAAGATGATATTTATTTCAACGCACCAGATAAGGGATCTTGACAACCTGATCGACAATGTGATCATTGTTGATAACGGTGAGTTATTGCTGCAGGCTTCATTGGCGGAGATCGAGAAGAAGTTAAGTTTTAAGGTGGTAGATACTATACTCGGTGAGGACGAAGTATTGTATTCCGAATCATCATTGAAAGGCTATCAGGTAGTAATGCAAAATAACACGAACGAAGAGACAAAAATAAACCTTGAGTTTTTGTTCAATGCGGTTACTGAAAATCCTGCAAAAGCAAAATCGATCTTTTATAAAAATTAAGATTATGAGTGAAATATTCAACGGTAAAAGGTTTGCACAGTTAATGAGGAAAACGTTTGCAGAGCGACCGGTACAAACGATCGGCGTTACAGTGTTGGTGCTGTTTCTTTCATTTATAATCTATGTGGCGGCAAAGAAGTTGGTCGGTTTTGCTCCTGCGCAACACCTTAGTTTTATCTGGGGCTTTTCCGGCGGGGGGTGCTTTTTAGCTTCCTTTGTTTTTGGTTATTTCAGCAACAGGGCAAACGGTTCTTCTTACCTCACCTTACCGGCATCTTCTTTCGAAAAATGGCTCTGTGGTATTCTTATTGCGGGTGTAATTTTCCCCGTCATATTCCTGTTTTTTTATCACGCTATGGATATGCTGTTTGTGGCGGCTTATCACAACAGCCTTGATCCCACTTCCGTATTTTATAAACAGCAATATGAAATGGTGTACACGTTTGATCTGAATGGTATTGTTGCCTGGAAAATATATTCATTGTTCCTGCTGCTTACAGGTTCGATGTTTACCGGTGGTTTGTACTTCAATAAAATTCCATTTATTAAAACCGCTATTGCACTCTGCCTTGTGTCTTTCATCGTTATCGGCTTGAATTGGCTAATAGCCGGTATATTTTTCCATAATGTAAATGATGCAGGCCCTTTTGATCATGTAACACTCGCTGTTGGCAAGGAGGAGGGTACTTTAATACTGCCATCGAACATCCAGAATATCTTTCATTATGCTGATGCATTTGTAATACCGGCCATATTATGGCTGTTACCGTTGCAAAGATTGAGGGAAAAAGAATTTTAAATTAAGAGCATGGAGTTTAAAGAAAATCCGGCGATCTATATACAAATAGCAGAATATGTTTGCGGGCAGATTTTACTCAAGAAATGGAAGTTGGGCGACAGGATCATCAGCATAAGGGATCTGGCTGTTGAAATGCAAGTGAACCCGAACACCGTGCAAAGAGCTTATGATCTATTGCAGCAACAGAATATTATCACTAATAAAAGAGGTATTGGATATTTTACTGAAGATGATGCCATGGAACGCATATTGAATTTCAGAAGAGAACAGTTTATAGAAAATGAATTGCCTGTTTTTTTGAGAAACATTTATTTGTTGAAAATGGATATGAAAGAAATAAAAGCGATGTATGAAAAATTTGTAAAAGACAACTTTAAAAAATAGTGTATGAAACTGACTACGGGAATACTGGTTTTAATAGCGGTTCTGATGGCAGGCGGATTGCTCGCATCCAACCTGATCCTGAAAAAGCAATATGATGCCATTGATAAAAGTGATATATACTGGACCTATAATAAAGTAATGGAGCAACCCTTTAAATATGTAAATATTACAGGTGGCAACGGCACCAATATTTATTATGAGCCGTCCGCAAAGCCTTCTGTGCGTATTTTGCAGGAATGGGTAAAATATCATGGCGGAGAAATAAAAGCACATGTTCAGAATGATACCCTCTATTTAGATTTTGATTACAAGCCGGCCAATGAATATGAAAAATACTGGTTGCGAAATGCCACCCCTGTAAGGATATTTTCACCTGAGCTATTATCAGTAACGGGAAACAATACTCATTTTGAGATGCTGAAAGTAAAACAGAAAAATATTACCGTGTCCATGCGGGGCAGATCCAGTTTTGAGGTGGAGACAATGGATCGTAACCTCGATTCCATCAATGTTTCGCAAGGCGATTCGTCGTCAGTGAAGTTTGAAATATCGCCTGATTTTTACCAGGATGCTTCCAGCGAAGATCAGCAGCCCACTATTTCAGTTAATTCAAAACAGGGTGGGGTAATAACATTCAGACCACCCCAGGAACAAAAGATATTTGATGAAAGCATGACGATCACTTCTGTGACAGCCACCATTAAAGATCATTCTATATTGGACGTTGGTCATGCACAAATTAAAAATCTTGATGTGCAGTTAACGGACAGTTCGGCAATAGTATTGTCTGGCGGTGCATTGATGAAAATAAGAAAGTAAGTAGTAAAAAATAGGGATTCGTCGCTGTAAAATTTCCCTCTTAGTTTCCTTAGATGAATTATTGTGGTATTTGGAAAAGACTCATCGGGAAAGAATAGAATTACTACAGCGCACAATATATTCATCAGCCCCGCTTATGCTGATATTTTTGTTAGCACTGGTTATTGAACTTAATTTGTTTCTGCATATTTCTTGAAGTTGTCTAGTATGGCTTGCCGGCCTGACTTTTGCATTTCGATGGGATTAGAATTTTCTGCATCGAATGTTGTAGTAACTTTGGTCTGTTTACCAAGATCTTCAAAAATAGTGCTGGCTTGCCTGCCATCACCCATTGTGTAAGAAATTTTCTTTTGTTGGATCACTTCATCACAAATTACCTCAAAATCAAATCCGAAACTTCCTTCCGTAGCTTCCATCCTGGCACCATACTTCCCTTCAACGCGTAAATCATTATCGGCTTTGGGCATGGCTAATCGTCAGAGGCAAAGTTCCATTTGGTAATATGTTCAGGGTTTGTCCAAAAGTTCCAGACTTTCTTAGCATCGGCGTTAATAGTTGCAGTGATAGTTTTTTTATTATTCATAATAGTTTGTTTCGAACAAAAGATTATAAAAGCCCACAGATTCAAATTTGCCGAAGAGTTTTCGAATTTAAGTATTTAGTCATTCTGCGCAGACTGTTTTCCCAAATTTCTTACCCAACGAGTTTCTTCCGAATTTTAGAAACAATAGCGTGGGGTTTTTTTAATGACAAGCTTGCAATTTTAATTTATCTATTCTTTATCTGGACAAATAAAGTATCGAGTTTGTAAACAATACTTTCGAGCAATCGTATATGAAGCTAAGAAAATGGTTTTAACCAAAATATCTTATTAATAACCTCCGGAGATGATTTCGGTTAACTCAATTGTTTCTCCTTCCGGTCCTTTTAAATAGGCTTGTTTTATTTCGAGGCCGCTGTTCGTTCTTACGCGTCGTATGGGGATTACCAGTTTGCCGCCTGCACTCACAGCACGTTGCAAAGCAACATTTATATCTTTTACTTCAACGCCCACATGCTGATACAAATCTCCCTCCCTGGTTGTATCACTTTTATTGGCTCGTTCTGCTAATTCAAAAACAAAATCCTGGTGGGGAAATTTTAGAAAGACAACATTTACCGGGCGTTTAAAACTGGTGTCTGGTTGAGTAATATCCAATAGATTGAAGTGGTCAGAAACTTTAAGGTCAAAGGCTTCTGTGTAAAATTGAAGTGATGAATCCATGTTGCGCACGGCCAGGTATACATGATTAAAGGCGGGCGGAGCCTGCTGGGATTGCGCCTGGGAGTTAACTCCACACAAACTGAAGACAATACTAAAAGTGGCTGACAGTAAAATTAGTCTCATTGGTTGTCATTTTCATTTTCTTCTCCGACAAATCTCCTTCGATTCTTGGAATCAATTTTTTAAGGATATTAAAAGCGATTAGTCGTTGCAAAATTTTTCAAGCCTGCCCGGGATCTTTTGTAAACGACACCGGGCTGGCAAGAAATTTTCTCTTATAAGTTTTGTGTTTAACTGTAATTGTTTTTGATCATTACTGTTGTACCGGCAGACCGGCTTCTCTCCATGCTTTTAGACCTCCGTCAAGGTGAGCAACCTTTTCATAGCCCATTTGCTGAAGCACTTTGACAGCTAAAGCAGAACGGCCACCTGAAGCGCAGTGTAAGATGATCCTTTTTGTTTTGTCAAACTCAGGTTTGTAATATGGCTGGGAAGGGTCTGCATAAAATTCAAGCAAACCCCTTGGTGCATGTACAGACTCCCGGATGGTTCCATTTTGTTTTAACTCTTCACTTTCCCGGATATCTATAAGTGTCACGCTGCCCCTGGACAATTCTTTTTTAACTTGTTCTGGTGTCAGGTTTTCGATCTGTGTCTTGGCTTCTTTCACCAGGTCTATTGCTGATTTTGCATTCATAATAGAATTGTTTTTTGGTGATGAACTTTTTTATGACAACACAAAAGTAGCCGCTCATACAGTGGAAGACTTTACTTAAAAGGCCAGAGTTGTTACTTAAAAGTTCAGGCTGATTGCAGTGATCTTACTGCTGTGGGTGTAATGCCAAACCGTTCTTTAAATGAGCGGCTAAAATGAGAAGGATTTTCAAAGCCACTTTCAAAGGCGGCTTCACTCACCGTTTTATCCATATTGCTCAGTAAGTGCATAGCATGGTTCAGTCTTTTTTCCAGCAACCATTTGCCCGGTGTAATCTTGAATAGTTTCTTGAAATCCCTTTTAAATGCAGAAAGACTACGGTTGCTCAGTTCCGCATATTGCTCCAGTTTGAGGTTATAACAATAGTTGCCTTCCATCACCCGCCGCAAAGCTACAGTTTGCGGCTCGTTCATTAATGCACAGAAATAAGAAAGCAATTCTGCATTCGCAGTATTGTCTGCGAGTGTCAGGATCAGTTCCCTGAACTTTAGTTCCAGGAGTGAGGGATCAGGTTCTATGTTATTGGCAAAATAAGAAAACATGGAATGAAAGAAAGCCTCAAGCGGCCCGGTAGGGTCAATAGGAATCACCGGGTAGTATTTCTTTTTTGCAGAAAGTCCGATGGGGATTGACCTTGTCTTTACGGTACTGCAAATAAATTCATCAGGAATAAAAAAAACCATCACGCAAAACGGTGTTTCAAAAAACTGCTCCACGATGGAGGCGCCTTTTCTTACAAAGACACAACTGCCCTTGTGCAGGTCATAAGAGCCATGTGAGGTGTGCCATGTCTTTCTTCCATCAATGATATAAGTGATATAGTTATACTTTGCCCATATATCTACAAATCGTTTTTTCAATGGGCAATTGTAAATAGTGATCAACGATTCCCCGCAGCGAAACTGTCGGAAAAGATCCGGTTGACTCAATGCCGTTTCATAATAATTCAGCATTGTTTGATGATAGGATTCTAAAATTACGCAATAGTACAGACCGGGACAATTCCCGGAAAGTATTGTAAAAAAATCTATTTTAGTGTACCAGTGAAATCATTTGTAGTAAGAAGCGGACAGAGTACTTTGGAAGAGGTCACATTAAATTTGTTAGGCGGAAAAATTGTTATGGCCTCAAACGATGCAGACCTTCTTTTGCTTAAAAAAGCTAAGTGCTTAACGATGGTTTCTTAGTGGCAGCCTGCGGTATCAAAAATATTTTTGCGGAACTGCACAATAAAAAACTCAGGACCCTGTACTTGACACGACCATTTTAATTAGATAGATTTACATTAGTCCTGCCCTACCTGTTTTTAGAAAACTGCATTGTTTTATTCCGAATTGCTTTGGAACCGTCCAAATCCTATTTTTTAATTGAAAAACTTTGTTATGAAAAAAATCCACTCATTGTTAGCAAACGAAAACGTGCAGAGCACACTTATTATCCTGTCCGTATTCCTGATCGCAGGATTTGTAATGCTGGTATCACGACATCCATAGGGCCAGGGCCCTATTTTGTTAAGGCGTTATTTTAATTATTTGATCGGCTTCGCTGTTATTGGCCAAAACTTGCCAGCACTATTTTGTTTTGATTTTTTTCCGGAATGTCCGGTAAATAAAAAGAGCCGCCTACGCAGCTCTTTTTATTTAATAACATAAAAGAAGATCAGTTGAGTATTGCATCTTTCTTTCTTTCAGGCAGACCGATCGCGGCCGTTTCATTTACTTCATAGCAAAAATTCAAAGAAGACATATCTTTTCTAAGAGAAGAAATTGAAATAATTGTTGCAAGGCAGGGTAGTTGACGCAAATTGTTTGCCAGGCAAAGCTTAGTGTTTTCTAAACAATTCCAATCATTTAACAGTGGCAGTAAAGTTGTTTGTAAAAATCACCGGTCTCCGGGCGCATGATGCCAGGTAAATAAGAAGTAGAAAAAAATATTTGCAAGCAGTAAAAAAGCTATTATATTCATTTCAGAATTTTCATAGGATAAGGTTTAATGGTTAACGGGCCTCTTTCAAGAGGCCTGTCCTTTTTTTCTTTGATTCCATGGGAAATCTTCATTGAGATTTAAGAAATGAAGTAGCTATTGCTATAAAATATAAAATACATTTGTCCCCGGATCATATTGGAAAGCTTTTATTTTTAACCGATCAAAAATCGAATAATCATGTTCGATCAATTTTAGAAGCGGTGAAGGAACATTTGGGCAACAATCCGCAGATATCTTCCGCTATACCTGCTGACCAGCAGGATGCTGTTCACCAGGAAATTGCCACATATATACACAATGGATTAATCAATCAAACAACTACTCAATCTGGTTCGAGTGGATTATTATCCATGCTGGAAGGAAGCATGGCATCCGGTGGTCCTTTGGTAAATGCCATTGAGGGCGGTCTTGTAGGCAGCCTGGGGAGCAAGTTTGGTTTATCGCCAATGGTAACGGGGCTATTGCCGGTGCTTTACCTGGTTTGCTTCAAAAATTTGCACAACGTAAAATCTCCGGCAAACAACAGCACAGTAACTATTGGTTATTTTAATTTTTATATTTTAAATGATGAATGAACCTTCATTCCTCATTTATGAGAGAATATTAAATTACTGATCTACTTTTTTACCAGGCCCAGAGGTAATACGGTTTTTCCGTACACTTCGTTCAGTAGCGATGCAATGCCTGCATAAATAGCAGAGCCGCCGCATACAATGCCTTCATAGCCGGTAAAAGTTTTTAATGATTCATTGCCGGTAGCATCGCCTGCAGCTAATAAAAAGAAAAGAATGGTAAGTGTACCAAATACAATTTGCAAAGCCCTGCTTATTTTAAATGTGCCGATAAATAACAGGAAAGTAAATATGCCCCACATAATGAGATAAGCTACCATGGCAGAGGAAGAAGCGGCTGTCATCCAACCCAGTTTGGGCATTACAATAAGGGCCACAAGCGTAAGCCAGAAACAGCCATAGGAGAGGAAGGCCGTCATGCCAAAGCTATTGTTCTTTTTTGATTCAAAGATCCCGGCAATGATTTGTGCAAGCCCGCCATAAAAAATACCCATGGCAAGTATCATAGAGTTCATTTCAAAAATACCTGCATTGTGCAGGTTAAGAAGTACTGTTGTCATACCAAAGCCGAATAAACCCAAAGGTGCAGGATTGGCAGAACTGTCTTTGATAGTGATGATAGATGATTGTTCCATACAGCAGCTGTTTAAAGTTTATTTCAATCCATTTTTCTTTTGGAAAAAAGTGGAAAGAAATTTGTTGTAATGAATTGGCTATCGAAAATAATTATTTTACTAAAAGCTTTGCTCTTTTATTTTACCTGTTTCTGATTCAAGGGAAAAATGCGGTTGTGAAGAATGACAGGGAATATGGAAAAAAACTTAAACAGATCTGTTTTATCATGGAAATGTAAGTTGCGAGTTCCTGATCAAATTGAAGAGAACATTAATTGACAGAAAAGACTGGCCAGAGCAATTTAAAACCTATTTCTTTATAAATTGTTTTATCGCCATATACGAATCATTATCACTTATTTTCAAAATATACAAACCTTTAGCTTTTTCCGACATATTGATTTCTATTTTATTTGTCCCTTCATGTACGTCCACTATTTTTGAATAAACGATTCTTCCTGAGACATCCGAAATTGTAAGAAGAAAACTAGTGGGTTTGACAGCTTGCAGCTGAACTGTTGCATTTTGTACTACCGGGTTCGGCACCAGTGAAACTGAATTCAACAAAATTGAATTTGCATTTATTTTAATAATTTTTGAATAGCTGTACCTGCCATCCAAATCCACCTGCCTGATCCTATAATACATTACAGGGTTTACAATGTTATAGTGAATAAAATTATAGTCATGAACAGAAGATGAAGTTCCGCTGCCTCCAACACGTCCCGCTTTTGTAAAATCAATTCCGTTTAACGACGCTTCAACAACAAAATAACTATTGTCCTGTTCACTGGCTGTTGACCAGTAGATGTAATTGTTATTGTTTTCATGATGGCCACTTATACTCAGCCATGTTACCGGCAGTGGATCAAATGTACTTACCATAAAAGGTGAAAAACTGGTAAACCCGCTGCGGGTTACTGAATACGGATTTGATCCTCCTGCGGAAATGTCAGAAGAACCATAGTCCCATGCACCGCCTGTATAGTGTGCAAGTCGGCTCATTGTTCGGTCAAAACCGGTTAGTTCCAATGAGGCTGGCCATTGCAGCGTAACAGACGCATCAGATCCTCCCGCTATGCCTTCTGCTATAAGCCATGTTGCCCGAACAACATTAGAAGTTATAATTGTTCCAAAGTCTCCCTGTGAATATGCTTCCGTTAACAATCTTACATTAAAATTATCTGTTGTTGATCCGGCAGTCAATGCGATTGTTGCCGGCAAATAATTATTTACAAGGCCAACAGGAAATATTTTGCTTCCTCCATTTGTTACCTGTTGTATCAATGTGCCGTTTCCGGTTGCAATGAAATACCTGGAAGAATTATAGTTGGTAATATTTCCGGTTGTCCCAATTGTATAATTATAATCACCAAGATTCACTTTACCCGCAGTGAGGTTGGTAGTGTTATTCACTGTTGCGTTTGATCCAAGTACGACTAATCCTGAAGATTTATTTACGGTCAGGTTTACAAGATTACTCAATAAAGTTAAAGTCTGATCAGTTATTCCGTTCAACAAATAAGTACTTGCAGTTCCGGTTAATGAACCTCCTGTCATGATAAAATTTCCTTCAATGCTGTGTGTCTCCGTAACTGTGGACGTCGCTAATGTTCCTGCTGATATTAATAGATTTCCATGAACAACAAAAGGTACAAAAGCATTTTTTGTTGTGGCAGTAGTTATTAAAAGATTTCCGTACTCTGAGGCATTTCCCACTGCTTGTGTTCCTGTTCCTGCGTAATCAACATTACTGTTATAGTCCAGATCATATCCACTAAATCCGGGCAAAGAATTTGTACCGCCTAAACGTAATGTTGCTCCATCACTAATAATTAAAATTCCTCCCCCTGCGTCCTGGGTAATTGTTTTATTAGAAGTAAATAATATCCCGCTAAAAATATTTAAAAATGACAGATTGCTGATGTTAGCATTAAGCGTAACAATCGCGCCTCCGGTTTTTTGAATAGTAAGCTGATCAATAGGAGACGGCACTGTTGTTCCGCCGATAGCAGCGGCATTACTCCCTGTCATAATTAAAACACCAATTGATCCATCATACGTACCATTGTTGGTAAAGTTTCCTGCCACGTTAAAGTCTGTTGAAGGAGTAACTAATCCTCCCGACACAGTAAAATGATTAAACTCTGTAGTAGCACTCGCAGATAAATCTCCATCAGAAGATGTCATAACAAATGTGGATGAATTTCCGTTGAGTGTACCGTCACTTTGAATATCTCCTCCCACCGTATATGTGTGTGAGCCGGCATTAAAAATTGCATTGCTTGCGATCACGAAATTTGAATCTATATTCCAGTCCGATGGTGGTGAAATCCCGGCGCTGTTTGTGTTGGAAATAATTACATTATTTAACGCAGTTGGAGTACCTGCAAGTGTTATCTGACCTGAACCGCCCAAATTTACAATTCCATCGCTCGAGAATCCTGAGCTCCCAAAGTCGATAGTTTTAGGCGTAATTGGCGTGAAGTTCAATGTTCCTGTACTTGTTACGGTACCTGCATTGGTAAAGGAACCGAAGATTGTATGAGTGGAGTTCCCTGCATTTAATATCGCTCCTGAACTTATATTTAATGCAACAAAAACGGTTGAGCCAACAGTTGGATTAAGTCCGGCAGTGTTATTAATATTCAATGTTGCAAATTGCGGCGACGAGTTTGAATTCAAAACGGGGGATACATTTCCATTAAAATTAACAATACCGGTTGATGCAGAGAGGAGTGCATTTACAAGCCTGATGGTCTGTACCGAAGTACCGGTAAAAGTGGTAGTTCCATTCCCAACCAATGTTCCGTTATTTGTAAGGTCTCCGTTAAAGGTTGTAGTAGCGGATGAAATATAGGATGCCCCGGTAGTGACCCAAAGCAATCCATTGAAAATTATATTACTTCCTATCACGGTATAAGAACCATTTACCGTGACTTTATTAAACGTTGTATTGCCGGTTATAGTCTTTGAAGATCCATTTAGTACTAATGTGCCTGATGAAGGAACAAATGTTCCGCTGTTGTTCCAGTTACCGGATAATGCAATGGTATAAGCTCCGGAATTGAATGTTGCCCCGCTGTTAATGATAATGTCGCCGGCAACAGTAGCACTCGTTAATAATGTTTTTGCATTTGCCCCACCGTTACTAAATGTAAGATTACCATATGTAACGCCGGCCACTGATTGTGTGCCAGAACCATTGTAATGAACAAGGCTTCCGGCATTTATAGTTTGCGTAGTGTAATTTGAAGGGAAATTATTGCTTCCTCCTACCAGCAAGACAGCGCCATTTGAAATGATTATACTTCCACCAGAAGCATTTCTGTTAGCAGTAAATGCCGCCAGGTCTAAAGTACCTGCCTGAAGAGATATATTTCCCTTTATGGTATTGTTTCCTGTTAATGTTGCAGTTCCGGAAGATTTATTAATAGTAAGATTATTAAAATTACCGGTGGAAATAGTTTGAGCGCCGTTTCCATTCATTATTGCTGTTCCTGTTGAGGAAATATATGTTCCACTGTTTGTCCAATTGCCGGCTACACTAATTGTTACATTGTCACAGTCAAACGTTGCACCTGAATTAATGCTTACATTCCCCGCAACGATTAAGGTTGCTGCATTTACATCAAAGTATCCGGATGAAACAAGAAGATTTCCGGCAACCGATATAGCATTTGCCAGACTTGCAATACCTGCAGATTTGTTTACGGTAAGATGGTTATAAGTAACGGCTGCCGCAACCTGAGCACCGGCTCCATTATAGACGACGGTTCCGCTCCCTGCAGTAAACGTTCCGGAAGTATAATTAAAATCAGTGCCGATGTTCAATGATCCTGCTCCCGAGAATACCAGGGAAGCATTTCCGGTTTCCGTTAATGATCCGGTGACAGTAGCTGTTCCTGAACCTATGTTTAAATTAATTGAGCGGTTATTGGTTCCATTACTCAATATAAGACTCCCATTTACTGTCAGGTTTTGATTTCCTGTATTGATAGTATGAGTAGCATCTGCCGTCCACGAACCAGTTATATTTCCATTGGTAGTTAAAGAACCTCCGGCAGCAATCGTGAGAGTAGCCGCTTGCACACTTCCAAAAGAGATACTTTTTACGGTAACTGCATTGGAAATAGTTGGCTGGTTGGTGAATGCGCCAGTCCCAATCTGAACTACATCAACTGAAGACGGTGGTAGTGTAGGACCACCCGATACTGTTGTCCAGTTTGCGGCGGTATTCCAGTCAGGGCTTACAGAACCATTCCAGAGCACAATACCGGAATTCAGTTCATCACAAGTCCACCGGTAAGAAATATTGGTCAACCCGCTTTGCTCAACGTAGTTCGAAGTGGTACTGTTTGCGGTTTTGCCATAAACAATCCAGGCACCTCCGGTATAGTTCCACAATAAAATATTTGACTCATTGTTACCATTTAATTCAGCGTCTTCATAGTGAAGTCTCAATGTTGCATTGTACGTTCCGGAAGGAACTGAAATATTATACTCCCTGTTGATGGAAGATCCGTTGGGAAAATCGCCTATACTGCCTGATGTAACTGTGATAGTAACAGAGCCTACACCTGATACACTTGAAAATGTAATTGTATTATCCGGCCCTTCAAATGCATAGGCAACTGCTGTAGTAAACGAATGCGTTCTTGTAATAGTACCGAGTATAATACCATTTCCTGTTCGGGTAGTAGTAATGGTAAGTGTATTACTTCCTGTTAACATCGTTCCGCTGGTCATATTAGCAGTGGCAGCACTTACATTATTCAATAATGAAAGAGTAGTAGTGGAAGCAGATTTATTTAATGTAAGAGTATTAAATGTGGTGACGCCTGTTATTGTAGCATTAGAAGCGCCGGTAAATTGAACAGTACCGCTGGAAGCAGTAAATGTTCCATTATTTATCCAGTTTCTTAACACCGTATGCGTGTAAGTACTTCCATTAAATGTGGTGGAAGACGAAATAGTAAGATTCCCGTTTACAGTGACAGCACCAGCCGCTGTTTTTGTATTTCCATTTGATAATGTAAGATGGTGGTAGGTAATTGCGTTTACGGTCTGTGCGCCGGTTCCGTTAAAATTAATAGTATTAGGTGTGGCGCCGGTTACATTTAAAGTGCCTGCAGTAATCGTAAAATTATTAGCTATTCCAAGAACAGAACCTGATGATAATTGCAAAGATGTTCCATTGATGATAACATTATACAAATTAGCGGTTCCCGATAATACAGACGAAGAAGTAAATGTGGCTGTTCCTGCTGTGGCTGTAAAGGTTCCGCTTACATCCAATAGGGAAGAAACGGAAAAATTAGATGCTGTGGTTATAGTTCCGGATATTGACAAAGTACTGAATACAATAGTGCCTGCCCCGCTAATAGTTTTAGAACTGCCGACCATTGTCACTGAGCCGGAGCTTCCTGTGAAGCTTCCTGAAACAGACATATTTCCATTTACAATAAAAGAAGTGCTGGCAGTAACAGAGCCGCTTACTGTAAGATCATTCAGGGTGATATCAACACCCGTAATTGTTTTTGAAGTTCCGGTCATGGTCAGCAAACCTCCTGAATTATGTGTGAACTGACCGGCACCTGTGGTTGAAAGATTGCCTGATACATTGATGGTTGTTCCTGCCGCTGAAGTTATTCCGGTAGAGCTAAATGAGAGGTTATTAAAATTCTGTGAACCTGATCCGCTGATAGTTGTGCTGGCCCCGTCAAATGTAACTGTACCGAGGCTCCCGGTAAAAGTTCCGTTGTTTATCCAGTTGCCCCTGACTATATGCGAATTATTATTGCCATTGAAAGTAGTAGATGCGCCTATAGTTACATTTCCATTAAAGGTTATTGCTGAAGCCGAAGTATATGAAACGGATGTCCCAGCTCCAACGTTGCTGGTAAAGTTTCCTTCAATTGTAAAGGTAGTTCCCGGCATTGTTTTGGTCACTGTACCGGAAGAGCTGCTCAATGTAAGATTACCATATGTCTGATCAGAAATGGTTTGATTGGTACCGTTATATTCTACTGTACCGTTAAGGCTTAGAGTTGTGGTATTATAATTTGATGGAAAAGTATTGGTTCCACCAATTTTTAAAGTAGCACCATTAGCAACACTTATTGTACCACCTGTTTTATTTGTTCCCCGGTTGGCAGCAAATGATAACAGATCAAGCGTACCGCTGTTCACATAAATATTTCCTCTTGTTGAATTAGAAGAATTCAGAGAAGGAAGATTAGCTGCCAGTGATTTGGTACCCGTTCCGCTGATTACAAGTGTAGAATAAGTGTAACTATTACTGATAGTCTGATTGGTAGTTGTAGAGGAGTATTCTACAATACAACCCGCCGCCAGTGTTGTGGTGCCAGATAAAATATAGTTACCTGCAAATGTTGTAGCATTCACTTTTATTTTGCCATTATTAAAAATTTTGAATAACACTGTTGAAGTAACTGTATATCCTGGTGATTCACTTGGATCTAATACTCCATAAACATAGATATAGCTGTTGGTGCCTGTAGAGATTATATTATTCGCCAATGTTACCGTACTGGCAGTATTGATCTTTACCCTCCGGAATGTGGTCACCGAAGAACCACCGATGGATTGGGTAACACCGCCAAAAATAATTCTTGCGTTGCCACTCGTAATTGTGTAAATACCATTGTTGACCCAGTTTCCCGAAAGTGTCAGCGTAGAAGCCGGGTGAGTGATAGTGCCATTGGAATTGTTAGTAACATTTCCGGATACCACCAGGTTTTTTGTTAACGTAATAGTAGTAGCCACAGCGCCACCAATGGTTAGTGATTTACAGGATGCAGATGCATTTACAGTCGGTTGAAAACTACCGGTAAAATTGATATCGCCAAGTATTGCATCCACCGTAGCAGATGGCACTCCATTAGTCCAGTTGGACGCATTGTTCCAGTTTGTACTTATAGTTCCTTTCCAGCTTGTTTGAGAGTATGAAGAAGAGGATATAACAGCAAGTAGCGCAATAAAAAACAGCGCCACCCTGAAGTGATTTGACATAGGTCGGATTTAGATAAAATCGAAAAAATTTTACTAAAGTAATCAAAGAAGGGTCTATATACAAATGGAAAAGCAAATTATATTTAATTATATGTAATTCTACCTATCCTGTTTCGTTCTAAAATTGTTTTACGCATTTGTAAACTTAATCAGGATAAATTGGAAAAAGAATATTTCAACTGCATTATAATTGGGAATTTGAGACAAAAGTTATTGAAGAATATTTGATAAAGTATATCACAGAGTTTGCGAAAAGCCATTAGAAAAGAGGCAGAGAGTGAACGCAGGCATTAACGGCTCATTGTCGGGGATTCCTGTTTTCAAAAGATTTACGAACAGGTGATATTTAATTATCCAGTTATTTCCGGTAACTGACCAAGGCAAGTTACTTGATTTAGTAAACAGGATATTCGTTTGCAAGCAAGGAACCGTTCCTGCAATTTTCCATATTGTCTATTTCCAGCATGAAGTAAGTTTTCTGCTATCTGTAGTATTTCATATCATCAAATCATTAAATTGCATTTATGAATTCAACGGAACTTAGGGCTTTACAAGCACCTCTCAAAGAAAAATATCGCGACGATCCTGACTCTGCGATCATCACTTTAAAAGCACAGGGCAATATTGGCAAAGGAATATCCTGTAAAGTAGAAACAGGCAGGGCATTCGTTGAAGCAGGACTTCATCCGGCTACAGGTGGAAACGGTTCGCTTGCTTGTTCGGGTGATCTGCTGCTTGAAGCATTAGTGGCTTGTGCCGGAGTTACTCTACAGGCAGTAGCCACGGCTATCGGAATTGAAATAAAAAGCGGAACTGTAAATGCAGAGGGTGACCTTGATTTTAAAGGGACACTTGGCGTTTCAAAAGAAGTACCTGTGGGCTTTAAGGCAATTCGTTTGAAATTTAACCTGGACACTGAGGCTACTGCTGAGCAAATGGCTAGTCTTGCAAAACTCACTGAAAGATATTGTGTGGTTTATCAAACTCTGACCAAGGGAGTAGGTGTGGAGATACAATACCATTCCTTGGATAAAACTTTAAAATGAAGATAAAAATTAAAAACCCGCATAAAGCGGGTTTTTTGTTAGAATGCCTCCGGCTCTTAATTCCTAATTCTCTGCCGTAGCAGGACTGATTACTGTTGCAATTTCCATAATCGAATTAGCCGGAAACCCACCCTTTTTAGCGTGTTCTTTTATCAGTTCTTCATTTTCGGCTTTGTAAACACAATAAATTTTATCTCCTGTTACATAACTCTGGATCCATTGAATGGATGGACCCATGTCTTTGAGTACATCACAAGACTTTTGAGAAATTGCTTTTAATTGTTCCGGGGTCAATTTACCCGCATCGGGAATGTCTCTTTCAATTAAATAGGTTTTCATTTTCGTAGCGTTTGTTGTTTTTGAATTGCTGGATGCCGTTGTGCTCTGAGCTGTGGAGGCATAACCTACAAATAATAAAATTGCAATGAGCAGGCTGCGTTGATTGGTGAGTGCTTTCATAACATTTATTTTTAAAAGTGATAAGATGATCTAAAGTTAATGTTGACAAATGCCCAAAGGCTGTAACAAATCATCCAGGAAATAGCAACTTATATAGAACAAATCGTTCAATAAATGGTAAAATTGAATCGCGGCGAATTGGAATCAATGAAGGAGATCAAGATATGCCATGGGCAACAGGCCGTATTTTTTTTTAAAACATTTAGTAAAATAAGAGGGGCTGGTAAAACCTGATTCAAAGGTTATTTGTGAAATAGAATATCGTTGTTTTTTCATTAATTCCTTTGCTTTTTCAAGACGAAAATCTTTTAAAAGCGAATTAGGTGAAAGGCCCGTAAGAGAAACAGTTTTTCTATACAACTGCGATTTGCTCATGGCCATTTCATGGCAATAATCCGAAATATCAAAGTCCGGATCAGACCAATTTTCTTCAAGTTTACTAAGCAATAATTTCAGCAGCGTTTCATCCTGAGAGGACAGAGTTAAGAATTTATTCTTTTTATTTTGTAAAAGGTCTTTTGATATAAGCTCTCTAACCCTTGAAGTAATAGCTATCTGTGATCTGTCGGCTACTGAACACATATACTTTGCCAACCCAATGGTGTCTCCAAAAAAACTATTGCTTTCTTCTATCGGCTCACCTGCATTAACAGCTAATCTGAAACCAAATGCATCAGCATCTGCCATATCTTTTTGAATAGCCAAAGCGCAGGAAACTGCTTTGGCCGCTAATGAAAACGAAATAATAAAACTACTTCCTTCATATTCAGCCTCTCTACCATCATAAAGGGCTAGATTTGTCCTCATAACTCTACTATAATTACTCAATAGTTCATTTGCTTTTTCTTTTCCTAATTTGTATTGTAGCAAAACCGGGTCAATAATAGTTGTAACCAAGAGGGTACGAAATGAAGGGTCATTAAAAATTTTCATACCACTGTCTGAAATCTCCGCATCCGCAGGATCATAAATTCGTCCCAGAAAAGATTCTACTACCGCACTGTTTACTTCTATTATTTTGTTAGGCACCAGACCATGAGCAGCTCTGTGCATTTGTTCAACTGCATTTTTTTCGGATGCTTCTATAAGGCAAAATATAGTCTCTCTTCCTTCATCTACCCAATAGGTCATGGCTTTGCACTTGTACTCTTCCTGTATGTTCAGGTCCATTTGATGTGCCTCAGCCACATCTCTGGCATTTGCACCAGGCACAATATGAACATCCATATAAAGAGGCATAATAATTTTTTATATCAATGAAGATAATGTTTTTTTGTCTTAAGCAGACACGAAGAAAAAACGTCTCTTTTTTAAAGCTTTATTTTTTGCAATGCAGCCCTGAAAGTTTATGAGAGGAAGATTTTACAAAACATCAATATTCATACACAGCATATCCCCAAGGCTCAATTTTCCACTCTTTATTTGTAAGCCTTTCGTTAGTGCCCATAAAAACATTATAAGCGTTACCCAACAGGCCGGGATCAGTTATTTTAATTTTCTGTTCTTTAGGCGAAAGATTTAATATCACCATTATCTTTTTCCCATCCGCTTCACGAACATAGGCATAGATGGCTTTGTCGTTACCAGCATTTGTTTTTTTAAAATTTGCATCTGCTGCTAAAGCTGGGTTATTTTTTCTAAGCTCCAGCAAGGTCTTGTAAAATTTTGCACGGGCAAAATTTTTAAAATGAATGGTGTCTTTATAAAAGAAGCTGATACTGTCAAGAACAGGTTCTTCCTGTCCGCTGTATATAAGAGGAACATCGTGAGGCATTGTTAGCGTGAACACAGCAAACGGAGCATGGATTGCTCCCGGCATAGTACCATAGTCCGCCCTGTTCCAGCTATTTTCATCATGATTGCTGGTAAAAAACAACTTCAACTCATTTGCAGGAAAGGTTGTATCCACATAATTTCGTACGCTATCCAATGCATTAGCAGAGCGTTCGCCCTTTGCAACCTTCTTCATCATGGCAAACATTCCCCAGGCATAGGTAGCATCAAAACCATCTTCGTTCAAAGAAGGTTTATCTGCCTCAGCCTGCATAAAAATATTTTCGTTTACTTTTTTTAATTCCGCAATACATTTTTTCCAGAAATCATCAGGTACATCACCGGCCACATCACAACGAAAGCCATCAATGCCCGATTCAGTGATCCAATACTTCATACAATTGATCATAGTGTCTTGCAGGGCCATGTTTCCATAATCAAGTTTACGAGTATCTGTCCAATTATATGGAACTGCTGGTTTGCCTGCACTGTCTTTGACATAAAAATCAGGATGCTCTTTTATCCAGCGATTATCCGCACCTGAATGATTAGGAACCCAGTCCATGATCACTTTAAAACCCATGTCATGTGCATGCTTTACCAGTTCATCCCAGTCTTCAATCGTTCCAAATTCAGGATTTGTTTTTGTGTAATCAGCCACAGCATAATAACTGCCCAATAATCCTTTGCGATCAACTTTACTGATAGGATTGATGGGCATAAACCACAAAGTTTGCACACCCATTTCTTTCAGGCGGTCCAGATTTTTCTCAAAGGCTTTAAAAGTTCCTTCAGGAGTATATTGCCTGACATTTACTTCATAAATGTTTCCCTGCATGATCCAGGCCGGATGACCGTCAACAAGCTTTACCTCAGTAATAGCAGATCCGCTGTTGTCGTTTTCTTTATTTGATGTATCAGGATTACAGGAAGCAAGAACAAAAAGACAATAAAAACATAGTCCGAAAAGTAAAGAGGGTCGAAGCATGATTGTCAATTTAGCCGATGAAGATATTTATAAAAAAATCAAACGCAAATAACTTTAATCAGGTAGGAGAAATGGACTCATTGTATCTTTTGGAAAATTTAAACTAAAAAATGGGCAAAAAAACCGTCCCGATTATTCGGGACGGCAGTACCTCAGGCATGCCCTTTTAAAAGAATGGGATTTTGAATTTCGATCGTCGTGTGATCAGTTTTTTTCACCTCTTCTTCAATAACTGTTTCTTCCAACACTTTTTGATGCCTGGCATTGCTCGCTATGTATAAAGCAAATGCAGCCGGAGCTGTGTCTTTTAAAACGTTTAAGAAGGCCAATTGCCGGTATTCAATATCGGTTGTGTTGAGGTAATTTGGTAAATGAACACCAAAACAAAACAAAAGAGTAACAGGGCTAGCAATACGCTGTTACCTTAACCATGCGATTTGGAATAAACGATACTGCCACAATAATGCAGGCAGCACCTACAACATAAGCCCACGTAATACCCCCGGGAATCCATGTTGGTACATAAATGAGCATGTTTCTGGGATGTACAAAATGTTCGATAGCGAAAACAAGCAGCACAGCGGCTAAGAGGAAGATGGCGAATTAGGAAAGAATGTGTTGATTCATCGCCATTTATTTTAATACTCTTAAGTTACGAAGATTTTTTCTAAAACGGCTTTTGTGTTGTACCCTTGAGTTCTTTGATGTAAATAAAAATTAATTTCTTACTTCGTTAAAAAAACCTATCTTAATTGTTCCGGTTCTGATCTCCTCCTAAGAATATTATATCTGTGCCCTTTAACCATTGTTTTATTGAAATATTCTTACAGCATTAAAATCCTGACAAATGAAACCAACTGTAAAATCCCTGATATGCATAACAGGCTGGCTGTGCTATCAATTTACTATCGGTCGGATTTTAAAAGATATGGGAAACAGGGTAAACGATTTACAAATCTTTTAAATTTTATTGTATGAGAACTTTATTTTTATGTGTGGCGTTTATAGCTTTTACACTAATGATATATGCACAGTCAACCGGTGAAGTAATTAAGCAGCAGGCCGGCGAAGGCGTAAAGCAGGGAGCCACGGTTGTGACAGAAAAAGCCGGCGAAAAAGTAACCGATAAGGTACTGAGTAAATTATTTGACAAAAAAAAGAAAAAGAATACAAACAACGAGGTTAGCGACAGCGCCACATCCGGTTCAGTAGTCACAACAGAAAACACCGATGCAAAAAAGGATAATGGGGACAGCTCTCCAACATTCAAAACCTATAGCAAGTTCGATTTTATTCCCGGTGATAAAATAATTGCATATGATGATTTTTCAAAAGATGCCATCGGTGATTTTCCTGTAGCATGGAATACTAATTCGGGAGGTGAGGTTGTCACAGTTTCAGATCAGGAAGGCCATTGGCTTATGGTCAGAAAACCGGGCAAATTCATTCCTGAATACATTAAAGACCTGCCCGATAATTTCACCTTCGAATATGATGTTGTTTGTAACGAAAAATTCAGCTATTATTCTCCTCATCTTCTGCTTTATTTTTTAACCGGGAACAATGGCAAAGAAGTATTTGATTATAGCTTTATACCCTGGGAAAAAAGATCAGGAGTAAAAATTGGAGTACATCCAACCAATGCCGGATCGAATGGGGGAGCAGCACTTGAAGAGAGTTTTGAAGACGGGCAAAGCATTATGAAAAACGAAGTAAATACGATTCAATTTAATAGCAACGCAGGGAAAACAAAGTTGCGGGTTTCAGTTTGGCGACAAAAACAACGACTGCGTGTTTATTTAAATGAAGAAAAGGCATTTGATCTTCCCCGTGCCTTCCCGTCAAATAAAACTTACAGTGCTGTGTTATTTGAGATCTGGGGCGATATGAATAATGACAAGGATCGTTATCTTATAGGCAACATGAAGTTTTCAGTGGGTGCACCTGATACACGAAACAAACTTATTACTGAAGGCAAATTTGTTACAAGAGGAATTTTGTTTGATGTGAACAGTGATAAGATCAAACCAGAATCATATGGAGTATTAAAAGACATTGCAAGTGTTCTTACCGAAAATACATCTGTTAAAGTGAAAATAATTGGACATACGGACAGTGATGGAAGCGACGCCGATAATTTAGCTCTTTCAAAACGAAGAGCTGAATCAGTAAAGAACAGTCTTGTAAAAGATTTTGGAATTGATGAATCGAGGCTTACAACCGATGGTAAAGGAGAATCGGAGCCTGTTGATAAAAATACTACAGCTGAAGGCAAAGCAAATAATCGAAGAGTGGAGTTTATTAAGCTATAAAAATACATCACCCACGATTATATAATCGTGGGTGATGTATTGAAATATAGGAAAGAAATTTTGTTTTGCTAACCATGGGGGTTAAAATAGTTGTTCCTGCGGCGGTCTTATGCCCTGTAAGCGTATATATATGGTGGTTTGTCCCCGGTGATGCGTTTGGTGTTCGAAAGTTTTATTCATTAACGCAAATCTTGTTTCTTCATAAGTGTTGAACATTTTTTTCTTCTCACCCCATTTATTTGTGTTAGTGTTCCTGACTGCATTCGCACAAAAATCATAGCTGGCGGTTACATAATACATCACAGAATCTTTTTGTTGAGCAGTAGCACTGTGTTCCATGTCAGACATTGCCCATGCGGGCGGTGTTTGATCGGTAGCTACTGACATTATATAACAATTGTCTTGCGCCAAATGCAACATTTGTTGGGCAAAACTCCGAATGCTGTCCACCGCTTTAAATGAATATTTATCCGCCGGCATCGTATTCAGATATGCTACAGTATATGCTTTTGCTCTTTCCCAGTCCTTTACCATCTGTGCCTGGATATCAGCTTCGGATAGACCTTGGGCATCTGTTACAAGAGACAGTAAAAAAGTAAAAATGGGTAAACATATTGCCACCCGGTTAATCATTTTTTTCATAAACAGTAATAGTTTTGATTAAAGAAAAGGAAGTATATTAAAGTACACAGCAAATCTATTCAGGTTTTCCGGCATAGACGAAGAAATTTTTTGGGAATAATTGCAAGCATCAAACACAATAACAGACTATGGTATACATGATTGTAGAAAGATTCCACATGGGTAAAGTGAAAACTCTTTATAAACGTTTTGAAGAAAAGGGTAGAATGATGCCTGAAGGACTGAATTATATTGATAGTTGGATCGATGAGAATGTGACAACATGTTACCAGGTAATGGAAACTGATTCAGTAGAAAAACTTCATACATGGTTTAGTCATTGGAATGATCTTGCAGACTTTGAAATTATTCCCGTCATCACATCGGCGCAAGCTAAAAAGAAGGTACTCGAAAGTTGAAAAAATCATCTTACTAAAGTGCTTGTTCCCTTGCGGGAATAAACATTTCCGTCAACACCTATACCTTCTGCGATCCACACAACTACCTGTGTCGGCAAAGCAGTGCCATTATATTTCCCATTCCATCCGGTACCGCTTGTCCTTGTTTCGAACAATAATTGTCCCCAACGGTTGTATATTCTGAAATAGCGAAGTTCCTTCATGCCCATTAATGTGGGTCGAAGTAAATCGTTTAAACCATCATTGTTAGGAGTGAAAGCACCAGGTACAAATATATCTGCGTGTTCTACTGTTTTTACTAATTGTGTATCGACGGTTTCACAGCCGGTATTTGTTACTATTTTTATTGTGTACAATTGATCTGTTGAGCCTTTGAAAACAGGGGTGAAGCTTGAAGGATCGTCTAGATTAATTCCCGGGCTCCATTCTGCAGTGGCTCCAAATTCTCTTGCCTGCAGAGTAATGGGTAAATCAATTATTGCATATTGAACAGGATAAGTAATGCCCGGTTTGGCCTGATCAATTAATATGTCCTGTTTATCTGTGGCGATACTGCAGCCATCTTTATTGAAAAGCATAGCATAGTAAGCCCCGCTCTTACTAACTCTGTATCTTGTTTGATTGGCACCATTGACAGCAAGATTATCCTTATACCATTGAATGCTGTCTGTTGGTTGAGCAACTAACACTGCACTGTCTCCATTATCCAAACAATACATTGCTTTTCCAATTAGTTGCATCGAATTTTCTATTATAGAAGCCTTAACAACTACGGTATCTTTATTAAGACATCCTCCTCCATCATGCCTTGTAAAAACAACATAAGAAGTGGTTATATCAGGGGTGGCTATCGGATTTGCAATAGTTGAATTATTTAGTCCCGCAGCAGGATTCCAACTGTAAACATAGCCTGGTATTGCATTAGAGCCAATAACAACAGGGCTGTGATTGCAGGAAACAGTATCACGCCCTGCATTCGCAGTTATTGTCAAAGTATCTACAAGCTGAGCATATAAAGTATCAATACAACCATAGCCATTGTAAGGTTGCAGTTCAACTGCAATATCAGTACCTGTACTGGGCGGAGGCGAAAAACGTATTGTTTGCTGTGATCCGAGCACCTGGGTAAATGAATTGTTATACCATGTATAATTCTGATAGCCGAAAGGAGCTGTTACATTTACCGCCGTATCGTCAGGACAAAATTTTGCGCCTACAAATTCATCGCTGCATTCAGAGTTAACATCGATGTATGCATATCCGAAATGTTTTCTGAAGGTGCAGTCAGCTGTTTTAAAAAAAAGCCTGATTGTTTTTCCGGCAAGACCATTTAAGTTCACTGTAACAGCTGACCAGTCTTTGCACCAAACAGGCGTATCCCCCTGAGGATTGGATGAAAAGAAAAACCCCGGCAAAATTGTTCCGTATGGAATAAAAGTAAATGAAGAACAACTGATGATTTTATGATCAGTAACATCCATAACTTCAGTTTCCATTCTCGGTTGTTGTTCAGGTAAATGATTTGGATCCTGGAACACAACTGCATAATGGTAAATAAGGGAATAGACATTCTGGTTGGCAGGAATGGTAAACTGATATGATATGCCTTCGGCTTCAGTACCTGCAGAATTATTTCCTAGCCTTATCGAATAACCGCTTCCATTGGGACAAACTACCGGGAAGCCTCCATAGGGGTCTACGTCTCCTGAATTAGCAGCATAAGAATACATGGTATGGCGGTTATTAACAGGCCCGGAAGGAGAAATAGTGATCACATTTATGCCATTTACATCGGCTGTGGTACCTGTATAGCAGGTCCATCCCTGAAAAGTTCCTGTTTCAAAATCAATGTTGGGGGGACAATTTTGTGCTTTAGCAATAAAACAATAGAAGCAGGATAATAAAAAGTTTGCGAGCAAACGGATAAACCGCCTTTTATTTCTATAAAAGGTCTTTACACTTTTCACACGCCAGGTTTCAGAAATAAAGATAAAATTTAATTGAGTTATCGGGTAATTTCGATTATACGTTGTCTTCAGTTCTTATCAACCAATCCTATATAAGAAAATTGTGCATTGAGGATTTGAGCCATTCATTTTTGATGGATCATTTCTTTTTTGCCTGAGCCAGGTTGAAAGCGAGTTTTAACCCGGTAAAAAAATAATAGTCTTTTACTTTGGGATTGCCCCTAGGGTAGCCCTCCTCAACAAATGGAGCTCCAACCTTTCTATATGATAATGCTGCCGATTCGGGACCTTTCTCGAGATTCAATGTTTCAATTGATACATAAGTCTTGCTCACATCATCGAGGTAATCTGTAAACAACCAACGATATCCAAACTCATAACTCATTTCTACGTTTTTATTTACTTTCCATTTAAAACCCACACCTATGGGTACGCAGGGTTGAGTGAGTGAATATACCTTTCTGCTTGGATATTCAGGTAAACCTTCTCCCTCTGTGCTAAGTGAATGTAAGTGGGTCTTTTTGTTATTATCATCGTAAGTGTAGGGATTAAAATGAAAAATGCCAAATCCCGTGAAAATATAAGGCATCTCGTCATATATCTGTGGGTCTAGTAGATTCAATTCAACACACACATTAAATTCCAGGATGTTGGATTTAAAGTTTAGGTTTCGGTCTACTAAAGCATAAAATTTATTATCCTTATCATTTGCCGATACTCTTTCAAATGCAACCCCTACTCTAAAATCAAGAAAATCGCCGGAGTTATATTTTAGATTCAGACCTACTGCGGGATTTAACCTTTTAAATAAAAACGCTTGTTGCGTAAGATCACCATTGTACGCGGATATACCGGCCATTACTTCTCCCATCCAACTTTGAGCAGCACATAAGTTTGAAATGAATAGAAATGAAATTAAATAGGGCTTCATATATCAGGGCTTCCTTTTTTTATATTGGAATGTTACAGTTAGTATAAGATGTTGGATAGGTAAAAATAAGATGAAATTTAAGATAAGAATTTATTCTTTTTCAAGTATAAAATCTTCCCACTTTTTAAAACGAAGCTTTAAAATTACGATTATCATTCATTTTTTTGCCTGTTATATTTTTAATATGTTTTATTTTAATCCTATAATTTTCCTTATGCATTCAACCAACAACTTTTTTCATGTGTTTTCGGAAAAAGAAACCCTCTGGTTTTCATAGAATATATCTTTCAAACAAAACGATTTTTAAGCAAACTGCCCTGGGGTTTTGATATATATATTCACTATCTTCATCAGCACCAAAATTTGCTTATGAAACCCAATAGATTTCTATTGCTTTTTTTTGCACAATTATTTTCATTTTTTATTGTGATGGCTCAACAAAAACAATTTAAGGCTCTCCTGGTGACTACTACCAGGGGCTGGCACCATGAATCTTTGCATTATGGCGTAGTGGCTCTTGAGGAAATGGGGGTCAAAAATTTTTTTGATGTAGTCTTGTTCCAAGATCCCAACAGTTTTACTGATAAAAATTTGGAGCAATTCCAGGTAATAATATTTTTAAATACAACCGGCGATATTTTTGATTCGACCCAGCAAAAGGTTATGGAAAGATTTATTCGTTCAGGAAAAGGATTCGTAGGGATTCACAGTGCGTCTGATACAGAATATGATTGGGACTGGTACACAAAACTTGTAGGCCGGATGTTTCATATACATCCTGCTGTGCAAACCGCGAAACTAAAAGTATTTGATGATAAATTTCCCGGACTACAGGGATTTGAAAATGGAAGATTATGGACCGATGAATGGTATGAGTTCGGCCCTGAAAAGGTTGCAGATCTTCATTATATATTAGGAGTTGATGAATCAACATATAATCCCAAAGCAGACTGGGGAACAAAAAAGGGCGGGGGGATGGGTCAAATGCATCCAATTGCATGGTATCATGAATATGACGGAGGTCATTCTTTTTATACAGCGCTGGGCCATTTACCAACTAATTTTAGCGATCCTGCATTTCTGAATCATTTATATGCCGGTATTTTCTGGGCTGCCACAGGAAAAAAGTAATTGTACCGGCAGGTGTTCATAAACATTATTTAATCATGCGTAATTTTTTCATTGTTTCTTTCCTTATCTTTTCTGTTTCTGCGTTTGCCCAGGATAGTTCAGTTGTAATTCCTTTATGGCAAAATGGAGCACCCGGATTTGAAAACAGGAAAAATGAAAAGGAAGAAGCCAAAGACTGGTGGGTAAAGAATATTCATAATCCTTCACTCACGGTTTTTCTTCCTCCTAAAGAAATAGCAACAGGTGCAGCCGTGGTCATTTGCCCGGGTGGCGGTCATCGTGCATTGGTTTATAATTCAGAAGGTAAAGACCCGGCAAAATTTTTAAATAGTCTGGGTATAGCAGCTTTTGTTTTAAAATATCGTTTATTCAGAGAAGAAAATTCTCCCTACAAAGAAGAAAATGTAAAGCAGGATATTTTTCGTGCAATGAGATTAGTGCGAAGCATGGCAGTTAAGTATAATATTGATACTACCCGGATAGGAGTAATGGGTTTTTCTGCCGGCGGGGAAGTGGCTGGTTGGGTATCGTATCATTACACAGACAAAAACTTTGCAGAGGCAGATGAAATAGATAAACTTTCAGCAAGGCCGGCTTTCCAGATATTAATTTATCCTGGTCCCTTAGCAGTTCCTGATTTGGTACCATCTTCTTCCCCGCCTACTTTTTTATTAGCTGCTAACGATGACACATGTTGCTCAGAAACAATTGTAAGATTACTTCAAATGCATCGGGAAGCAAAAGTACCGGTAGAGATGCATTTGTATGAACAAGGTAATCATGCTTTCAATATGGGAACCCGCTCTTCATTAAATACGATTAAAACATGGCCTCAGCGTCTTGTCGATTGGCTGAAAGATAATAAGTGGCTGGATAGAAAATAGTGATATCATGCAAGATTTTCCTTATAATCTCTGATAAAAAATTGGAACAACATATTGCACATATAGCATTAGTGGTTAAAGATTATGATGAAGCTATTCGGTTTTATACTGAGAAACTTAAGTTTACACTTGTTGAAGACACTGTATTAAGTGAAACAAAACGTTGGGTGCTGGTTTCACCAAAGGGATCGAAAGAGTGCTGTTTGCTATTAGCGAGGGCGGCCAATGAAGAACAAAAGAGCAGGATTGGTAACCAAACAGGAGGAAGGGTTTTCCTATTTCTTTATACAGATGATTTTTGGAGAGATTATTCTGATATGAAAAAAGAAGGGATAGAGTTTGTGAGGGAACCCAAAGCAGAATCCTATGGGACGGTAGCCGTGTTTAAAGATTTGTATGATAACCTTTGGGATTTACTTGAGCCAAAAAATGATTTTAAAACTTTTTCATGAAAAAGATACGATGGGGCATTATTGGATGTGGTGATGTAACTGAAATAAAAAGCGGCCCGGCTTTTAATAAAGTAGAAAATTCAGAGCTTATAGCTGTAATGAGAAGGGATGGTGAGAAGGCAAAAGATTATGCTTGTCGGCACAATGTTGCCAAATGGTATGCAAATGCAAAGGATCTTATTCATGATCCTGACGTGAATGCAATTTATATTGCGACGCCACCCTCCTCACATGAAGAATACACAATTGCTGCGGTAAATGTCGGTAAGCCTGTGTATGTGGAGAAGCCAATATCGGTTGATTCTCCGTCAGCAAACAGAATGGCAAAAGCAGCGAAAGAAAAGAATCAGAAACTCGTAGTAGCTCATTATCGTCGGGCACAACCTCTTTTTAAAAAAATAAAACAATTATTGGATGAAAGAGTTATTGGTGAGGTACTGTTTGTGAGATGTGAATTATATAAACAATCTCTTTCACAGGAAGAGCTTTTAGTTCCAAAAACTGCATGGAGAGTAGATCCTGCTATTGCGGGCGGAGGTTTGTTTCATGATCTTTCTCCACACCAAATAGATATTATATATTATTTTTTTGGAGAACCACAGAAAGCGTCAGGCATTGCAATTAACCAGGCAGGTCTTTATGACGCTGATGATTTGGTTGTAGGTAATATCTTGTTTAAAAATGGAGTGGTGTTCGACGGGCTTTGGTGCTTCAGTGTTTCAAAAGAAGATGAAAAAGATTATTGTGAAATTGTCGGGGAAAAGGGAAAGATAAGTTTTAGTTTTTTTGAACATAAGCTGATTACATTGACTGTAAATGGCAAAACAGAGAATATTTTGTTTGAACCTCTGCCACATGTACAACAACCTATGATAGAGAAAGTAGTTGCATATTTTCTGGGTAATGCGCCAAACCCATGCAGTGGTGAAGAAGGAGTAGCAGTAATGAGGCTAATTGATGATTTTACGGGAAAATAAATAATCAAAATTTAAATGATCTTTCGCGAAGCTGGGTTAAATGATATTGAACAAATGATGAGGGTCAGGTTTTCTGTAAAAGAAAATAGATTGTCAAACCCTGATCTGGTAACTGCAAATGATTATAAAAACTATTTACTCCATCGCGGTAAAGGGTGGGTGTGTGAAACAGAAGATGAGATAGTGGGTTTTGCTATTGCAGATAAGGTTGAACATAATGTTTGGGCATTATTTGTTAAACCAGGCTTTGAACGGAAAGGTATTGGAAAAAGATTGCATGATGACATGCTTGATTGGTACTTCAATAAAATCAATTCAACAATTTGGTTAGGAACTGCACCCAACACCAGGGCTGAAAAATTTTACAGAAAGGCGGGATGGAAAGAAGTGGGTATACACGGGAAAGGAGAAATAAAATTTGAAATGACAATTGATAAATGGAAAAATCGATTTACCTGAAAAAGATAAAAGTTTCGATGATAAAGTGAATCATAGGCCAAAGGCAGTATTTGCCTGACAAAGGCTATTGTTATAGTGCTAATAAAAATTAATTTCCTAAGACTTTGCTACAAAAAATTACTTAGTAGATTTCCCAAATTTTCATCTGCAATAAAAGTTGCGTATCAGCGTTTGTGCCAATGATTATTAGTATGCATTGGAAAAACATAAAAGGGATTTTTAAACCTTGAATAATTGTTGCGGTCTATGCATGCAATAAAAACAAACTGTATAACATGAAAAAGAAAATTCTCCTTTTATCAACTGCAACTCTTTTCCTTGTTGCCATATTTACTGCCTGTAAAAAAGAAAATGGTACTTCTACCGATAATACCGAAGAAGCATCACTTCAATCTGATGACCAGGCAAGGTTTTCATCTGAAACAGAAGCTGTAGCAAATGACGCAGATGTAGCTCTTGAAGTTTCTCCCAGTTTTTCCGGCCGTTTAAACCAGGCTCAAACTATTATTTGTGATGCATCTGTAGTTTTTGATAGCGTAAGCAATCCGAGAACTGTGACTATTACCTATAATGGTACTAATTGCTGGGGTAGCCGTACTCGTACTGGTGTAGTTGTGCTTTCAATGGCACAAGGTGTGCATTGGAAAGATGCTGGCGCTTCGATCACGATAACTTATCAAAATTTAAAAATTACCCGTCTTAGTGACAATAAAAGTATCACAATCAATGGTACACAAACATATACTAATGTAAGTAGCGGTCTCCTGATTAATTTAGCAACAATTGGAACAATTACCCATACATTTACTAGCAGTGACATGTCCGTAACTTTTGATAACAACACACAACGTTCCTGGCAGGTAGCAGAACAACGGGTGTTTACATTTGACAATGGTGTTGTGATTACAACTTCCGGCATTCATACTGATGGCAATAACACTAATATTGCTGAATGGGGTACAAATCGTTTTGGACATACATTTGCCAGTTCGACTGTTGAGCCAATAGTGATCAGGCAGGATTGTGATTTCAGAATTGTGAGTGGTGAAATAAAACATGTTACACCACTTGTAACTGCCACTGCAACGTTTGGTCTGGATGCAACTGGTAGCCCTACCTCGTGCCCGGGCAGTGGTCATTATTACTTTAAAGTTGTCTGGACGGGAGTTAATGGAAATAGTCTTACTGTTATTATGCCCTACTAATTTTTTAGCGATAAAATATGTATAAGGCCGTCCCGAAACTTTGGGACGGTTTTTTTATTGACCGTTTCTGCTAAACTTATCAGCATCTTCCTTTTCATGAACTATCGGCACTCTATCAACTTGCCGATGTAGCATTGATAACTCCATTGCGTGATGGAATGAATCTTGTAGCAAAAGAATTTGTTGCCAGTTCAGTTTCTCGCACAGGAGTATTAATTTTAAGCGAGCTTGCCGGCGCCGCCATTGAATTGAATGAAGCCCTTTTAGTGAATCCTACGGATATAAATGATATTGCAAACAGTATAGAGAGGGCATTGAAAATGCCTCTGCAGGAACAAAGAGACAGGATGGTATTGATGCAGCGACGCCTCCAGGAATATGATGTGGTAAAATGGGTAAACGATTTTTTGGAACAATTAAAAGAATCAAAAAGAGAACAACAAAAATTAAATGTGAAAGCATTAGACGAAAAAACAATCAATGTTATTTGCACACATTATGCCGGATCGAAAAAAAGATTTTTCCTGATTGATTATGACGGTACACTTGTGCCAATTACACCGATGCCTTCAGAAGCTGTACCCCCGGAAAATATAATAGAGTTTTTAACTTCTATTTCATCAGATCCGGCAAATCATGTAGCTATTGTGAGCGGAAGAGATGCAAACACTATGGAAAAATGGTTTGGATATTTACCAATCACTTTAGTAGCAGAACATGGTGCCAGTTTGAAAATGAGACAGGAGTCATGGCAGCAACTTGTAACTTTTTCCGGGCAATCGAAAGAACAGGTGCGTCGCATCATGCAACTTTTTGTAACAAGATGCGTAGGCTCATTTATCGAAGAAAAAACAAGTACGCTTGCCTGGCATTATCGCAATACACAGGTTGATCTTGGCTTTGCCCGTTCACGTGAACTGATTAACAATCTTTCACAACTCATTCAAAATACTCCTCTGCAGGTGATTGATGGAAACAGGGTGGTGGAAGTAAGAATGGCAGGATTTGATAAAGGAACAATAACATTGAGGATATTAAATGAAGCTCAACCGGATTTTATATTGTGTGTAGGTGATGATACAACCGATGAAGATATGTTTAAAGTTCTTGAAGAACCGGCTTTTACTTTAAAAGCATATACAATCAAAGTCGGAAGCAGGGGCACTTCTGCAAAATATACCTTGCCTTCACAGCAACAGGTGTTGCCCTTATTAACAAGACTACAAACTTGTGTAAAACCAGGTAAGAATGTCAGTACATAAATACAAATTGGGTCTGATAGGCAATTGCTCTTACATGGCATATATTGACCTGAAAGCTGATATAAGGTGGATGTGCATGCCCCGCTTTGACAGTAGCTTTATTTTTGGATCATTGCTGGATGAGAAAAAGGGAGGTCATTTTTTTATTCAGCCCGCTGAAGAAAATTTTACTTCGAAACAATATTATATCCACAATACGAATGTACTTTGTACTGAGTTCACCACTCCTAAAGGAAAATTTTTGGTTAAAGATTGTGCTCCCCGCATGATGAGATTTGAAAGAAGGTTCAGGCCCATGATGGTGATACGAAAAATAGAACTCTTGGAAGGTGATCCTTATATAAAAGTATATTGTAGTCCGCGGGGCAACTACGGAAAAATGATTCCTGAAGCTTATATTGCCAGTAATCATATCCGGTATGACGGTTTTCCGGCCCAGGTTCGGTTAACTACTGATGTGCCACTGTCATATATTATAGATGAAAAGCCATTTGTACTTGATCAGGACCGTTATCTTGTTTTTACATATGGCGAACCGCTTGAAGCTCCCCTTGAGGAAACGGTTGAAGAATTTATTAAAAAAACAGAAAGATATTGGCAGAACTGGATTAAGAGTGCATACCTGCCCGACATTTACCAGAAAGAAATTATTCGTTCGGCCTTAGTTTTAAAGTTACATCAGTACGAAGATACCGGGGGAATTATTGCATCCGGTACAACCAGTCTCCCTGAATTTCACGATAGTACCCGCAACTGGGATTATCGTTATTGCTGGTTGCGTGATGCTCACTATACTTTAAAGGCCTTTAACCGGATCGGCCACTTTGAAGAACTCGAGAAATATTTTGATTTCATTCAAAATATTCTTCATAGTGCTGAAAATTCTTTACAGCCATTATATTCCGTCACCGGAGAAGCTAAATTAGATGAATATGAAATTCCGCTGGCAGGATATGAAAATACCAAGCCGGTAAGAATCGGGAATAAAGCGTATGTGCAGGTTCAGCATGATGTATACGGGCAGGTGTTGGTGAGTTTATTACCTCTGTACACTGATCGTAGGTTGATCTTTTTGAAAAAGCACAGCTATAAAAATATTGTTCCATGGTTACTGAAACAAATTGAAAGAACTCTTGGAGAACCTGATTCAGGATTATGGGAATTTAGGCATAAAATACAAGTACATACGTACACATCACTTTTTCACTGGGCAGGGGCTAAAGCTGCTTATAAGATCGGCAAATTTTTTAACGACACTTCATTAATGGATGAAGCGTTCAAAATTGGAAAGAAAGCAAGCGAATTAATCGAAAAAGCCTGGGACCCGGATAGAAAGGTGTATGTTGATGCTTTGGGTAGTAAAGATCTTGATGCAAGCACCCTTTCCATGATCACCATGCATTACCTGGACAATAATTCTCAAAGAGCGAAGGATCAGATTACAGCTCTTGAAAAAGAATTATTAGCTGACAAAGGCTTGTTCTATCGGTACAAGCATTTTGATGATTTTGGATTTCCTCAAAGTACGTTTCTTGTTTGTGCATTCTGGCATGTAGATGCCCTTGCCAGTGTATGCAGATTGGATGATGCAATTAAAAATCTTGATCAATTGCTTTCCTTCAGTAATCACCTTGGCATTTTTAGTGAGGACGTAGATGTGGATGGAGCACAATGGGGAAATTTTCCTCAAAGCTACAGCCATGTTGGTTTAATTAATGCGGCATTTCGTGTTGCCCATAAATTAGACAAGGCAGATTTCATGTGATTATTTTATTTCAGAATTGTTTTAATAGTTTCGTTATGTTTATATATAATGGTAACTGTTATTACTAATATAAAGCAACTTGTTGGGGTAAGAGGTGAGAGCAAACTTCTAAGAGGAAGGGAATTGAACGAATTGCCGGTCATTGAAAATGCTTATTTAATTATTGAAGATGGAGTAATTGCAGAATATGGAGAAATGTCTTTAATTCAAAGTTCAAAGTTCAAAACTCAAAATAAGATTGATGCTTCTTTACAATTTGTATTACCATGCTGGTGCGATAGTCATACGCATCTTGTTTTTGCTGCAAGCCGTGAAGAAGAATTTGTCGATAAAATAAAAGGAATGAGTTATGCAGAGATCGCTGCAAAAGGTGGGGGCATTTTAAATTCTGCAAAAAAATTGAATGAGACTTCTGAGGATGAGCTTTTCAATTCTGCATGGAAGAGGTTAGTAGAAGTAAGTAAAGAGGGAACAGGAGCGATAGAAATAAAAAGCGGTTATGGATTGACAGTTGAAGGTGAATTAAAGATGTTGCGTGTCATTAAAAAATTAAAAGAAAGATCTAATCTTTCCATTAAAGCAACTTTTCTCGGCGCTCATACTTATCCATTGGAATATAAAGAAAATCACACAGGTTATATTCATCTTGTCATAAATGAGATGTTGCCTCTAATCGCAAAAGAAAAATTGGCTGATTATATTGATGTGTTTTGCGAAAACGGATTTTTTTCGCCGGAAGAAACAGAGACAATTTGCAAAGCAGGAATAAGTTATGGGCTAAAGCCAAAGATTCATGCGAATCAACTGAACTTATCAGAAGGGGTAGAAACAGGCGTGAAATTAAATGCTCTTTCTGTTGATCATTTAGAAACTATGAATGATAAAACAATTGATTCACTTTCGGCTTCCAAAACCATCGGCACTTTATTGCCAACCGCTGCATTTTTTCTCCGAATGGCTTACCCTCCGGCGAGAAAATTAATTGATGCAGGGTGTGCTATCGCACTTGCTTCAGATTATAATCCAGGCTCATCACCATCAGGAAATATGAATTTAGCAGTAGCTATGGCCTGCATCCAAATGAAAATGTTTCCTGGGGAAGCGATCAATGCTGCCACGATAAATGGTGCTTACGCCATGGAATTGCAAAATGAACTGGGAAGCATTACAATCGGAAAAAAAGCCAGCATTATTTTTACCAAACCTGTTTCTTCATTGGCTTATCTTCCTTATTCCTTCGGGTCAAACCTTGTTGACAAAGTAATGATAGCAGGAGAATGGCTGTAATGATTTTTCCATTAATTTCATCGCATGGGCAATATCAATGCAGAAACTTTATTGATCATTGTATGTACACTGGTGGTAGTTTCTTATTTGTTTACTATAATCAGCAGGTATATTCGTATTCCTTCCGTATTGCTTTTGTTATTTGCAGGAATGGCTTTTCGGGAGATCACGAATTCTTATAATCTTAACGTTACTTTTCCTCCGCAACTTATCGAATCATTGGGAGTGGTGGGTCTTATAATGATTGTGCTGGAAGCCGGGCTTGATCTTAAACTGGGAAGAGACAAGCTAAAACTTATCCGTAATTCTTTTATTGCAGCTCTCGTTATTCTTGTCTTTTCGACCGCATTGGTATCGGGTATTCTTTATTACTGGATGAAAGAGCCCATCGAAAAATGTGTGGCTTATGCGCTCCCGCTTTCCATCATGAGCAGTTCAATTGTGATCCCCAGCATTCATCATCTCACTGAACTAAAGAAGGAATTTCTCGTATATGAAGCTTCTTTCTCTGATATATTAGGGATTCTTTTTTTCAATTATTTTGTTTCCGGCGAAAGTTTTACGGGTAAGTCAGCGCTGATCTTTGGCGGAGGCATTTTGTTGTCTGTCATCCTTTCGCTGGTGCTTTCTTTTGTTCTCTTCGTTATTCTGGCCAAAACTAAACTCAATATCAAATTCTTTCTCATCTTTGCTTTGCTGATATTGATTTATGCAACAGGAAAAATTCTGAATCTTCCTTCGCTGATTATCATTCTTGTTTTTGGTTTAATGATCAATAATTGGGAACTATTTCGTATACGCATACTGCAACGCATTTTCCCGACTCCTGATGTGGAGTCTTTAAAAGGATTGCTGCATTCAATAACTGCAGAGTCATCATTCTTAATTAGAACTTTCTTTTTCTTTTTATTCGGATATTTAATCTCTTTGCGATTTCTCAGCGAAACAGAAGTATCAGTCGTTGGAGGGCTGATCGTTTTTGCTTTGTTTATTTCCCGGTTTTTGTACCTGCGTTATTTTTTGGAAACAAATGTTATCCCCGAAGTATTTTTTATTCCCCGGGGGCTGATCACTATTCTTTTGTTTTATAAAATCCCTGAGAACCTGCGATTAAGCAATTTTAACGACGGTATTCTTTTTTTTGTAATTGTAACTACAAGTATTATCATGACGCTAGGAATGATATTTTATAAAAAGAAACCTGAACAGATAGTCGATGAACCGCAATTTTCGGAACACAGCGATATTATATAAATGCTTTTAGTCTGATGTAATGTTTCCTTTATTGCATACAGGTGTATCTTTTTAAGATAGCAAGTCAGTGGACGTTAAAAAAATAAATAGAAAAAGCTTATTTAATAATTTTTATATTTTGTGCTTCTGAATTGCCTTTTAGTCGTAACAGGTAGATACCTTTTGCAAAACCTGCCATATTAATGGTACTGACACCGCTTACCATTTTACCACTATATATCAATTTCCCGTTATTGTCAAACAGGTTTGCAATTATTGTATTACCGTCTGTATTCCTAATATTTATTTTTAAAATATCAGTTACAGGATTGGGATACACATTAATTTCGCTGTTGTTACAATCGACTTTTAGTGAGATAGTTTTACTATACTCAAACTTACCGTCAATGTCTACCATCTTTAATCTATAATCGATTTTGCCTTGTGGCGGGCTTGTATGCCTGTATGAATATGTTTGATTTGAACCATTGCCCGATATTGTAGCAATTGTTTTATAATCAGTTCCATTCGTGCTATATTGAACCTCGTAGTTTTTAAAATCAATTTCACTGGCTGCTTTCCAGTTAAGATCAACAGCACAGTTATTTATTTTGGCATCAAATGAAATTAATTTTACAGGTAAAGCTATATTAACACAATTGGCTGAGGTTAAGTCACTGCCCCCCAATTGAGGGTCACCGATAGTAAATGAGTATGCCGGGTCAGTGTTATCCCAAAGAATAATAGCAATGGCATAGAAATGTCCCGCATCCGTAATAAATATGTCTCCATTAAGCCCTGGTCCTACATCAGCAGACCCACGGTCTGTTATTGCACATAAAGCTTGCGTCCACCCTGAAACATTTATAGGGCAGGTAATAGGAGGGGGCGCAGAAATACCCATATCAAAAATGACAAAATTTAAGTTGATTGGATTGCCCGTGCTTGTCTGGTGATATGTTTGAGTAAAATTATCACTGGTAGGAGCATAAAAGAATTGCCAATAAATTTGTTTATAGTTATAGGATCCATAGCATCCTAAATCAGGATTATTTTTATCAGGGCCTGATGTATTTGCATTAATAGTACCATAATTTGCTGCACATCCCAATGGGATGCAAGACCGTGGGAAAGCACTACAATTAGCTGCTGTTAGGTTAACTCCTACCAGCTGGGGAGTGCCTATTGTGAATGTATAACTTGGATCAGTTCCATCCCAAACTATAATTGCAATAGCATAAAAATGTCCAGCATCAGTAGTAAGTATGTCTCCATTAAGTCCGGGACCTACGTCAGCAGATCCACGATCAGTTGTCGCACATAAACTCTCGGTCCACGCTGAAGCATCAATGGGACAACTAAAAGAGGAAGGTGCTATTGTTCCCATATCAAAGACAACAAAGTTTAAATTTATCGGTGCACCGATACTGGTTTGATGATAAGTTTGAGTAAAGTTTCCACCGGATGGAGCATAAAAATATTGCCAGTAAACTTGTTTATAATTATAAGGGCCATAACAACCTAAATTAGGATCATTTACATCAGGGCCAGAGGTATTGGCAGTTATGGAACCATAATTTGATGCACATCCTAATGCTATACAGGAGGGTTGCGCAATTAATTTACCTGAAAAAAGAGATGTTAATAAAAGATAGAAAGTAAAAATCCTTTTCATATTTCGAATTAAAGATTGTGTAATAACTATACCAGTGGTTAGTCAGGGATTAAAATTCTCGGTAATTACACAGATAGGAAAAATGGAATTCGGGGATGGTCGGATTTTGGGGTCTTTAATTAAGAGAGATAGTAAAAATAATTGTTGATCTTGATTTACACAAGCTTTTTTGAAAAAGTTTTTTTGCTCTTAATTTGCAAAAAGCTTTAACATTGTTAATAAAGGTTTCTAATCATGTTATTACAAAGGATCTTTTTCGAAAATTGATTTAAAAGTCAATCATCCCAAAGAATGTCTGGGTAAATCGTGGATGAACCACAATTTTCGGGACACAGCGATATAATATTAATGCTTTTAATAATTGCCCCCGGGTTCAATTCCATTTTGGATCAATAAAATACAATGCTGTACCATCAGGATCGGTAAAATGAATAAACTGCCCGCCTTCTTCACTTCTTTCAGTTACTGCGATTGATAATTTCTCTAAAGATGTTTTGGTTTCTTCTATATTATCAGTTGTAAATCCAATAGAAACATTGCCTGAATTTCCTTTCAGGTTGTCATCGCCAGTGGGATGCAGGCCAATGACGATTCCCGGGGCAGTGAGCTGAGCATAATAATTACCCCAGCGATTTTTTACATCGAGACCAAGCGACTGGTAAAAAGAAACAGACTTATCCATGTCTTTTACATTGATGGTTACATTGGCTTGTTTGATGGTCATAGTGATAAATTTAGTTTGTTAAAACTACAAAGTTTTTAATTGAAAGTTTTGGATTTTGAATGCAGGGTTACTCTTACGTACGATCAATAAAACAGTAATATTCCTGCAAAAATGCGGAGGCTATTTTTTATAAGTTTGGTTGATATTGCAGGGCAGGCAATACATTTTTGAATGTACCAGGTTTTGTCGAACTTGTAAGGCAATGGTATTTTACATCAAAGTATATTTTCAGGATAAAGACTATCGGTTAAGGGTCGAGCTAATCAGATCCACCAATCAAATAGAGCAGTATAGAGTAATTGCCAGGAACAGGCAATTAGTATTTCAGTGCGACAGGCCATTTCTGAAAGCAAAAAATTTCAAGAATAAAAAGCCCAAGTGGCAATTAATAGAAGGAAATGTTCTTTATAATGGATTATATGAAAGAATAGTGGAGGAGATTGAAAGCTATCTTAAAGAAAAAGAAGATCCATCTCCTTATTCCAGGAGATAATACGGTGAGAAAATTATCAGCGATTTGCAATTCTGGAGATCTTTATAAAATTCCCGAAGCATGCTATGGTGTCGATGGTATAGTCGATTTTGACCAAGATCGGGAAGGTGGTATTGTCTCCGATTTTGTACGAAGAGGGCATTTCAGATACCAGGAAAAATTGAGCTCCGCCGGGAGGGGTAACGCTTTCGATGGTTATTTCAAGCCCCCCGCAGCAGATACATTCACGTTTGTCGAATCCAATTATTTCTGCATTGCTCAGATGAGTGAAATTTTTTTTGCAGGATACAAGAACCAGGAACATAAATGCAAATACTACTGGGTTTAATCTACCTTTCATACTCTTCATAACCACATTTTTTTCATTGACAACCTTTATGAACCGGACGTTGCACTGTTGAGTTTGACGGGAGGGGAAAGGGATAACGATCTCACAAATCGTTCTTACCTCTCCAAACTCTTTAGCAGCTCCCAGTATTTTTTTCCTCCACTTCCTGATCGTTCATCTTCTTTACCTTCTTTTTCATCTTGACTTACTAATTTTTTTATTCCTGCTTGGGATGAAGTGGGATATAAGAACCATTTAATTGCACAAGCAATATCTTAGCTATTCAAATTATAAGGATTTATGCAGATCATAGAATGTGTCCCCAATTTTAGTGAAGGAAATGATTTGGATATCATTCAGCAAATTACAAGGGAAATAGAAATGGTAGATGGCGTTCGCTTGTTGAATGTGGACCCGGGTAAGGCTACCAACCGAACGGTAGTGACTTTTGTGGGTAAGCCGGAAGCTGTGGTGGAAGCGGCTTTCAGGGCCACTAGAAAAGCCGGTGAACTGATAGACATGAACAAACACAAAGGCGAACATCCGCGAATGGGAGCCACCGATGTATGCCCGCTGATACCTGTGGCGAATATTACCATGGAAGAAACGGCATTATGGGCGCAGCGACTTGCAAAACGTGTGGGCGAAGAATTGTCGTTGCCCGTGTATTTGTATGAAGCGGCGCAACCCAATAAAGAACGCAGCAATTTATCAGTGATAAGAGCAGGAGAGTATGAAGCATTTTCTAAGAAGATATTACAGCCGGAATGGAAACCTGATTTTGGTCCTGTCGTGTTTGATGCCAAACGCGGCGCCACTGTTATTGGTGCAAGAGATTTTTTGGTCGCTTATAATGTGAACCTCAATACAACCTCCACACGCCGTGCCAATGCGATCGCCTTTGATATTCGTGAAGCAGGAAGAAAAATAAAAAATGAAAAGGGAGAGGAAGTCGTAAAGCCGGGATCACTGAAATGCGTCAAAGCAATAGGATGGTTTATTGAAGAATATGGCATTGCACAGATATCCATTAATCTTACCAACATCAACGTGACGCCGTTACATGTCGTCTTTGATGAAGTTTGTAAAAAAGCAGATGCAAGAGGGATACGGGTTACAGGAAGTGAGTTGGTTGGATTAATTCCTTTGAAAGCGATGATTGATGCGGGAAAATATTTTCTGAAAAAACAAAAACGTTCAGTGGGAGTTTCGGAAAAAGAATTGATACGAATTGCTGTGAAATCAATGGGGTTAGATGAATTGACGCCTTTCAAACCGGAAGAAAAAATCATTGAATACATGCTTATGGATAAATCGGAAAACAAATTGATCAGCATGAGTCTTTCTGATTTTGCTGACGAAACAGCGAGTGAGTCTCCTGCACCGGGCGGTGGCTCTGTGGCAGCGTATGTAGGTGCATTGGGAATTTCACTCGGAACGATGGTAGCCAATCTTTCTTCCCATAAAAAAGGTTGGGATGAGAGATGGGAAGAGTTCAGCAACTGGGCAGAGAAAGGCCAGCAATATAAAAATGAACTGGTGAAGTCGGTTGATGCCGATACAAAAGCATTTAACCAGATCATGCATGCATTTGCTTTGCCAAAATCAACCGACGAAGAAAAGGCTGTCCGTAAAAAAGCAATACAGACTGCCACAAAAACGGCGATTGAAATTCCGTTTTCCGTGATGCAGAATGCCTATGCAAGCATGGAAGTAATAAAAGCCATGGTGGAAAAAGGAAACCCGAATTCGGTTACTGATGCGGGGGTAGGAGCCTTGTGTGCCAGGGCAGCGGTGATAGGTGCGTTTATGAATGTTCGCATTAATGCAAGTGGTTATGAGGATAAGAATTTTGTGAATGATATTATTGCTAAGGGAAAAAAGATAGAAGGAGATGCGATTGAAAAAGAAAAAGAGATATTGAAGATCGTGAACGAGAAGATAGGAGTGTAAGTAAGGTGAGAAGATAGAATTCAGGAGATAGAAGTTAGAAGAATTAATTCCCCGATTCTAGTTCCATAATCTTGTCAAATATTTTTTCGTATTCGGAATTCAGCCTGGTCAGTTCCTCCGAAACTTTTTTATAATCGTTCTCCGTTTGAAGGAATTTATTTTTATCTGAGTAGGTAGACGGATCAACAAGGGCTGCTTCCAATTGAAATTTTATTTCATTTCTTCTGTCCTCCGGAAGAAATGAAGGATAAATTCAGAGGATTCAGGATTTTGCCCCTTAGTTTATTTCCATTTCAAGCAACGCGTAACTCAAAGCTTTACCGTGTGTATCTAATGCTAGTGAAGTGGTAACTCCGCCCATTAAGGCATTATGACAAACAAAAAGAAATGAAGATATATTTGGTAATTCGTAACGTATGATCTCGCCCTTGACAATTTCTTTAAGGTATTCTTTTACTCTGGCTGCTGTAACCTTTGAGCAAAGCAAATCATAATCTGATTCATTGTATGGGATCAACGAAAGCGTTAATGTATTTCCTTTGTCCCCGGCCCGACTATGTGCTATATCATAAAGTTTCATAAATTAAAAACAGTTACTTGCGGAAAGATTTTATTTCTTTCGATTAAAACAGGCAGAATTCCGATTACTTCATTCACATATTTTCTTACACCACCTCCACCTGCGGGTCCATTTGTATAAAGTGATTCTACTTCTTCGCCGATCAATGCCGCCTCATTTAACGACTGAGATTTCGCAGCAATCCTTAAACGAATCTCGTTGACCTGATCCTTATTAACTGAAATTTTATTTCTGAATGTTGAATTCAAACCGATGTAATCAATCCTTATATCTTCGACTATATTTTTCAAGCGTTTTTCTACTATGTTGCCTGCTAAAACTGCTCTTTCATAAGCCGAGTGACCGGCATACGAAATCTCTCCTTCCCCCAGGTAAAAGGCCTTGTAGCCAACACTTACTTTATATGTAGCAGGCTTTTTTTTGCCGGTTCCTCCTGATATCTGCACCTTATCTTTGCCAATTTCTTCCAATTTTACTGTTGTAAAATCAGCAATTACATCGGGGGTAAAGTATTCGTGTGGATTAATTACTTCATAAAGCAATTGCTCTTTTACAGTTTGTAAATTGATTATCCCACCTGTGCCTTCTACTTTACTAATGACGGATGATCCGTCTGCAAAGACATCTGCAAAAGGATGACCAAGAGTATCCATATTCTCAACCGGTTTTTTTATAGGGTCCGCAAAATAGCCCCCTGTTATCTGGCCGGCACATTCGAGCAAATGACCGGTTACTGTTCCTTTACCCACCAGGTCATAATTGTCAGCGTTCCACCCAAATTCATGGATCATGGGTGCTAAGAATAATGAAGGATCGGCAACCCTCCCGGTGATAATGATTTGTGCACCTGCTTTCAATGCTTCAAGAATACCGTCAACACCAAGGTAGGCATTAGCAGAAACCACCTGTTCATTTGATACAACTTCTTCATCGTCGGGAAAAAGTGTAAAATCACCAAAATCGAATTTCATTTTCTGAGACGTTGAGAATAAATCATCACCGGAAACTGCGGCAACTTTTAGTTTGGTCTTTTTTTTGGTCGCGATCTCAATTATTTTTTTGGCTGCTTCAATTGGATTAGCAGCACCCATATTAGTGATAAGCCTGATGTTATTTTTTGTCAAAACAGGTAATAGAGATTCTATTCTTTTTTCTAAAAATGGATCATAACCTTTGGTGGGATCATCCAATTTTCTTTTTTGTGCCAATGCGATTGTACGTTCTGACAGGCATTCCAAAACCAGGTAATCCAGGTCGGCTTTTTCAGAGAGTATAAGAGCAGGTTCAATTCTGTCACCTGAAAAGCCTGCGCCACAACCTATCCTGATTTTCTGTTTCATAAATGAATCGAACTGGTTAGTAATGCTGCAATTGTCATCACGATAGTTGTTCCCCATGCCCACTTGAATATAAACCGCTGATGTTGTCCCAAATCTACTTCAGATAACCCGACCAATAAAAATGTAGAAGCTGTGAGGGGACTCAAAGGAAATCCAACAGTCATTTGCCCCAATAGTGCAGCTCTACCGATCTCAAGAGGGTCTACACCCATTTGTGCTGATGCATGACTTAAAACAGGAACTACTCCGAAATAGTAAGCATCGGGTGTAAAAAATAAACTGGAAGGCATAGAAGTGACAGCAGTAAACACAGGTAACAATGATCCATGATGATTTGGGATAAGGCTTACCAGGCTGTTTGCCATTTCTTCAATCATTTTACTGCCGGTGAGAATGCCTGAAAAAATTCCGGCAGCGAATATCATACTTGATACCAGGAAAATATTTGCACCATGTGCTTTAAGTATCTTTTGCTGGTCTGTTAACCGTGGATAATTTACAACTAATGCGATAGTGGCTGCAATAATAAACAATACCGGCGCGGGAATCAAACCAAGCATTAATAATGTAATTAATGTGATGGTTAAACATGCATTGAAGAAAATCAAATTAGGCCGTCGTAGTTTAGTTTGTTCATTACTAAGATTGTCTTTGTGATCATAATCAAAATGAATAACGCCTAAGCGCTTTCTTTCTCTTTTGCCAAAAATATATGCTACTAAAAGTACCCAGGCAATTCCGGTAAGGATAGCCGGTATATTCGGATTGAAAATATGAACGGCGTCGGATTTCAGAGTAGTAATAGCTCTTACAGATGGTCCTGACCATGGTACTAAATGCATAGGTCCGACAGCCATAGCAACAATGCCGGGCAAAATGAGACGGTTAATATTCAATTCCCTGTACACCGGTAGAAAAGCGGAAAGTACGATCATAAAAGTTGCTGTACCGTCGCCATCCAAATGAACAATCATGGTAAGAATAGCTGTACCTACAATTACTTTAAGCGGATCTCCCTTAACCAAATGAATGATTAGGGCGATTACCGGATCAAATAAACCTGTATCCAGCATGGTAGCAAAATATAAAACGGCAAACATGAGCAGGATACCTGTTGGAGCTACTTGCTTTATGCCAGCCAGGGACATTTCGCCTATTTCTTTATAAGAGAAACCGGCAACGAAACCAAAAACAACGGGAACCAATACAAGGGCAGTGACAACAGATAGCCGTTTGGTTATAATAAGAATCAGAAAAACCACAATGGTAGCAAAGCCTAAGAATGCAAGCATTATTTTGGTGTTAGATGGTGAATTGTTAGCATTAAACTTCAGCTTCTAAAAGTATACTCTCTGCTTTTTATAATTTATTGTTTGCAATTCGGAGTTATGATAACAATAAAAAAACTTATTATTTCTCAAACCCTAAATAATCATTAAAAAAAGGGAGCATTTCATTTAAAACTCTGCCGTCGGAAGTCCAGATTTTATTGATATGGGTTCCGATATATTCTTCAGCGTAATGACTTATACTCAGGTTTTCCAATCGCTGACTGAACATACTACACTGTAGAGGAAAACGACTTGCATCATTCCTTCCCCAATCAAGTTTTATCGCATTTAGTTTTCGGAGATTGTCTGCGTATTTATCAACCATATAAACCGGCATGTTATCGTACCACTTTTGAAGCACGTCATTGTTTATGGTCAGGCTATCACCTTTATATGCAAATGGGAAATCACAATAGAAAGGAGGATTCGACGGATCGGGTGACCAGGCTCTTGCAACCGCTATCAATACTTTTGGATAGTACGTCTTTTTTAATTCATCATGCGTTTTAATATTCCCGATCTCTTTAAACGAATCACTGTTGGGTCCAAATTCTTTTACAAATGCCAACAGTCCAGGGCTAAGAGCATACATTGAGCTGAAGACATCGGGGTAAAGCATTCCCATTTTTATTGCACCATAACCACCCATGGAATGTCCGGCGATACCCCTGCTTTTCCTGTCCGAAATCGTTTTGAAATTTTTATCCATATATTCTACCAGTTCTTTTGCAGTAAAATCGGCCCAGTTACCTGTAAGTGATGAGTTAGTATAAAAACTTCCTTCATATAACGTATATTCATCGGGGATCACTAAAATAAAAGGCCTGATCTTTTTCTTACTGATGCCCATGTCCAGTATGTTTTTCATACCTGGGTAAATACTGTCAGTTCCCATGAAACCGTGCAGGTAATATATAACCGGGTAACGTTGTGTTGAATTATCATAACCTGGTGGAAGGTAAACAGAGATCCTTCGATTTGGATTTTCTCCGCCATTATTCTGCAGGTAAGTTGAGTTTATAATACGGGTAACTACTTTACCGAAAACATCCTGCCCTTTTGCAGAAATGACCAACAGGAAAACAATGAAAAGCAGTCCTGACTTTTTCATATAGTAATAGTTAGTTTTTTACATACCGTTTGGTCTTTGAGCCACCAGGGCAAGCAATTCTTTATCCCTTTGTGGCTCAACGGTACATTGGTTATTAAAATGTATTGTTGCCGTATTCGTTGTATTGTATGCTGGCCAGTTTGGAAGTCCTTTGTGATTGGGATTACCGTATCTCGCAAAATTAATCCAGGCCGAACTCACTTTATCTGCCAGTGCATATGCTTCTTTGGTCCCGCCAGTCATTTCTTCACAACGATTGATATTATTGAATACAAATGCCAGTTCCATACAATGAACTGCTTTATATTTTCCATCCATTACGGGCGATTGCCAGTCGAACAAGTACATATAAACTGATGCTCCACCTTTTAAAGATGATTTTTCATTTGCCTGGTATACTGCGCCGGGACGGAAAAGAGCATCCACATCAATAAGGTCAGAAGGTTTACTATAGGTGGGATAATCTTTTTTTACCGCAGCGACAAATGCATCCGCTTTATCACCTTGTTGTTTTTTAATGTATTCCATGATTTTGTCAAGCGATGCGTCAGAAAGCCCGGAAAACAAAGAAGGCATGAATTCATTTTTACAGGTACCAATCATCAACGGAACATCTTTTGACAATTCAAATGCTTCCTTTGAAAAAGGTTGATACGGCAGATCTTCACCGTCAAGACTTGGCCCCCAACTTAAACCAAAACCAAAACCAGGGATCGGTTTGCCTTCTGCCTTCATTTTATCGGCAACAGTCTTCAATGCTTTTTTACCTGCATTACTCAATTCCTGATAAGGGACTGATTGTATCTTGTCAACTTCATCGGGCTGAATATTCAATTCTTTCAAAACTTCAGCCGCGATGGCTTGAGTAATCGTTTTATCAAGCATGTCTGATCTGAAAGCACCGCTCTCATTGATCGCTTTTTGAAAAAGCCTTTTAACGGACGGCATAGCCATTAAATTATTTACTTTAGCACCTCCACCAGATTGACCAAAGATGGTAACGTTGCCTGGATCACCACCGAAATTTGAAATATTGTCTCTTACCCATTCAAGCGCCATCTTTATATCGAGAATACTGTTATTAGCCGAATGTTTATACTTTTCCCCATAGGCTGACAGGTCTAAAAACCCAAGGATGTTCAAACGATGATTGATTGAAACAACTACTACATCTCCTTTTTTTGCCAGGTTTTCTCCATCATATGATGGAAGTTCCTGTGATGAGCCGGCTGTATATCCTCCGCCATGTATCCAGAACATCACCGGCCTCTTCTTTCCGTCATTGATTCCGGGTGTCCAGATATTTATCCGCATACAATCTTCACTTGTATAACCCCAGTCATGATGAAATACAAACTCACTTTCATCCTGTACGGTTGTTGTTGGATCGGTCAATGGAGCAACAGGGCCATAAGTCATAGAGCTACGAATTCCCTGCCATGGTTTTGGTTTGTGAGCTGCTTCAAACCGGTTGGCTTCTGCATAAGGAATTCCTTTAAAAGTGTAAATCGTGTTGTGAATATAGCCCCTTATTTTACCAGCATCGGTATTGGTGACAGCAACATTTTCACCGGTTTTTAGTTGTGCCGAAACGTTAACAAGAATGGCTGCAGCCAGCAAACAAGTAGTTAGTTTTTTCATCCGTTTATTTTTTAGTGTTTTAATTTGATCAGGTGCCTGCCTGAAAAATCCATTCGAGCAGGAAATTCTCTATGAACTCCTTTTTTACACGAGTATTTTGTTTACGATTCTTATAGCTAGATCGTAAAGTAACATTTAAAGATAAACTGAGATCGTGAACATTGATCATGCACGCCCAAAAAAGTTTTTGTATATGTAGTCAAAATCGACAATCGAAGAAAAAGCAAAGTTGCGACAAGATGGAGAAATTAGAAGAATAGCTTACAAGGCGAATGGTCTTTTATATAATTTTCAACCCCTGCTGCTCAAGGTTTATTATTTTTTCAAAAATAATTTCATATTTAGTATTCAGGTCAGCCAGTTCATCCGAAACCTTTTTGTAATCATCTTCTGTTTGAAGAAACTTATTTTTATCTGAGTAGGTAGACGGATCAGCGAGTGCTTTTTCCAATTGTGATTTCATTTCATTTTGGTTTGCGATCTTTTCTTCAAGCTGCTGAAAAATTCGTTGCTGTTTCTGCAATTCTTTTTTGATCGCAGATTGCACGGATTGATTAGGGGATTTTGCTGATTTTTTTTCTTCTGTCTTTTGCATCCTGTCCTCTATCTTCTCATTGGCTTCCTTCTCTTTTCTATTTTCCATCTCCGTTTTTTGCATTCTTTCTTTCCATTCCACATATTCCTCATAGCCGCCTTTGAATTCTTTTATTTTATGATCCACTATTTCCCAGATCTTGTTTGCGGTTTTAGAAATAAAGAAACGGTCATGACTGACAAGAATATAACTTCCCTCGTACCGGTTCAGCGCTTCGATCAAAAGATCTGCGCTGTGCATGTCGAGGTGATTCGTCGGTTCATCCAGCAATAAAAAATTTGCTTTACTAATGATTGTTTTTGCCAATGCCACTCTTGCTTTTTCGCCACCGCTCAGCACTTTAATTTTTTTGTCAACGTCGTCTCCACTGAAAAGAAAGCATCCTAAAAGCGTTCTTAACTCCAATTCTGTTTTCTGGCTGCCACATTCTTTCATCTCATCAAGAACGGTATTTTCTACATTCAATGCTTCGAGCTGGTGCTGGGCATAAAAGCTTTCTTCTACATTATGTCCCCATTTTCTCTCACCTTTAAATTTTTCAGTGCCCGCAATAATTCGCAAAAGAGTTGATTTCCCTTTTCCGTTTGCGCCGATCAATGCAATCTTATCGCCGCGTTCAATTTCTGCATCAGCATGTTCGATGATCACATTTTCTCCGAATGACTTGGATACATCTTTCAGTTCCACCAAAACTTTGCCGGGGGTTTTGTCGATTCTGAAATTTATTTTGATATTCGGTCTTTCCACATTAGGTTCTTCGATGCGGTCGAGTTTTTCCAGTTTTTTAATAAGGCTCTGTGCCATAGAAGCCTTGCTGGCTTTTGCCCTGAATCGTTCCACTAATCTCTCGTTTTGACGAATATAATCCTGTTGGTTCTCGTAAGCCTTTTGCTGAAGATCTAACCGGACCGCTTTTTCTTTTTCATAGAAATCATAATTGCCTGTATAGATATGTAATTGCTGCTGGTAAAGCTCTACTATCTTTGTTACCATCCGGTTTAAAAAATATTTATCGTGACTGACTATCACCACCGAACCCTGGTAATGTTGCAGATATTTTTCGAGCCATTCAATGGAAGGAAGATCAAGGTGATTCGTTGGTTCATCCAATAACAAAAGATCGGGTTGCTGCAGGATCATTTTTGCCAGCAGCACTCTCATTCTCCATCCGCCGCTTAATTCGCGGTAAGGCCGTTGAAGATCAGAATTGGCAAAGCCCAGACCCTGCAATACTTCTTCAGTTTTGTGATGAATGTTATACCCGCCAAGTGTTTCAAGTTCATGAAGTTTATCGCTGTATTCATGCAGTAAAGCCTCCCCCGGTTCTTTCGAACCACCCCCTCCCAGGGAGGGGGATATTTTCTCCATCTGTTTTCCTAATTCTTCGATCTCTTTTTCTAACTGTAAAACTTTTTCAAAAGCACCCAGTGCCACATTTAAAATAGAATCATTTGTATCAAAACTCAACAGGTCCTGGTGAAGATAGCCAATGGTAAGTCCGCGGCTTCTTTCCATTGTTCCTTTTGAAGGCTGGTATTCCCCCACCAATAATTTTAATAAAGTGGATTTTCCTGTACCATTAAAACCTATCAGACCTATTCTTTCATTGGGTTGAATATGCCAGGTAGCATCCTGCACCAGCGTTCGGGCACCAAATTCAAATGTTACATCCTGAAGTCCTGCCAGCATAGTTGTGAATTCTCAATTGTAAATTGTCAATTTATTTTTATTTTGATCCGATCATGCCAGTCAATACTTTAAAACAATCTATTATTGACCTGCCTAATTTTTTTGTTTCAATATTTTTTAAATAATCTAAAGTGAGGGCAATGTCTAAAGCTGCATCTATTTCAACAACAAACCCTCTTGCAATTTCATAGTATCTTTTTCATTCCACTTCTGACTTGCGAGACGCTCCTTCCGCAATGTTTAAATGAACTGAAAGAGCCGCTCTTCTGATTTGGGTAATCATTCCAAATTTTTCTTCAGTCGGTAATTTCCTGGTGAATGCATAGCATTCTGATATAAGTTGTGTCGATATTTTATAAATATCTAACTTTTGATGATTTAATGTTAAAAACATACAGAAAGGTTTTGGTTAAAAGTTTCTAATATTCACAATTCACCATTAACAATTGACAAAAATAACAACTCCTTTACTTTGAATTATCTTTGATCAAATTTTTCAAAAAGATGAAAAAGGTTTTGCTGATCTATGCCGTTTTGATTGTTAGTATTATAATTTGGTATTATGGAGTGGGAAAAGAAAAACGGGTGTTTGATGATTCAAAAGCTAAAGCACTGAAAGTAAGCAAGCATAGTCCTGAATTTAATCAGTCGATGGAAAATATCATGGGAAGTTATTATAAATTAACAGGATCTTTTGTGGAAGGAGATACTGTTTCCATTAATACTGATGCGGTCAATATGGAAATAGCTCTTGACAGCCTGAAGATGGAAGAATTAAAAAATGATTCTGACATATATGAAACTGCCGCTACTATTTGGGAGGATACAAAAACAGAGATAGCCGGAATGCAGGGAGATCCTTCTTTGCAGGCTAAGAGAGAATCATTGAATCTTTTTTCGAATGAATTATTTACTCTCCTGCTTACTATCCATTATGATCTTTCTAAACTCTATTGGCAGGAATGTTCTTCTGCTTTTGGAGATGATACGGCTGGCAATTGGATCAGCGAATTGGAACAGTCAAAAAACCCCTATGGTCAAAAAGATTGCGCTACTGTGAAAAAAATTATTGATTTTATGCCTGCTGATTCCAAAAAAAATAAACTGTATTGAGGAAAATCAAAACGGTTTGGTCCGCAGTACGATCTCGTCGATCCTTTGCTTCTTCCTTTTTACAATAGCTAGCTTCCTTTTAAATTTTTGGGGATTATGGTAAAATAAAATAGCAAGGTGTACATTTCTGCGACGCCATTTATAAATAAGCTCTTTTGCATAGAATTTTGCAAACCCTTTGGTAAAGGAATTCATAAACCTCAGGTAACTGCTTTGATCCATTACCTGTTCAAAAAAAGGATGATAAACTTTGGCTATGGCAGACTGAACCGAAAGAAGTTGTTTTTTATTTTGCCTGATCTCATCTTCGGAAAAATTATTGACAAGAGCCTGCCACATATCTGTATTGATATGCGCATTTGCGCCGAATATTATTAATTGCCAGGGCTGAAAATGTGCATGTGTAAAAAAACATTTCCATCCCGATGCGGGTGAAAGTTTTCCATCGCGGTTATCATAACAGGCATCTAAAAAATAATTGGCAAAACTTATTTCGAATTCTCTTATAAAAGTTTGCGCAGATTTATTCATAGGTTCAATCTTTTGTTCTATGGCATTCATTGTTTCAATATAAATGGCGGAAAAATGATTTGCCGCACATTCTGAATGTGAAATAGAATCTACCTGCTGAATAGTATTATTTTTTGCTGTACCCGGAGAAAAAGAATAAGAAGAAAAGTTTGTAATGATATTTCCGGATTGCGCAGAGCAAACCTCGTTGACGAAAGGGAAAATCAACAGGAATAATTTTGATTGGGGAAAAAGGAATTGCATAGAAATTAATTTTTCACCAGGCTATCGAAAATGGCGGCCTTGGCTGATGCAGAAAGTAAAAAAAGATTATACCTAAGCTGGTATGCGTTTGAGAAATTAACTTTTTTGAGAATTTCTTTTCTTGTTTCGTTTACATGCATTAAGCTGTCTACTACAAATGATTTTATATCTTCTTCGGGCAAGTGTGATATTTTATTCTTTACCTGCTGATAAAATTTCGGGAAAAAATCACATGACCGGCATTCAGCGGCATCCTGCCCGTTGTACAAATTGTATTTATTTTTGAGAACAAGATAATGCATGATCTTTTGTTGTTCCCAATTCATTGTTTTTATCTTTTCACCGGCCAGTTGCATACAATACTCCATGCTGCATGGCATGTAAAGGGATAGCAGCATTAACCTGTGCCTATTATGTAAAAGCAGGTTTTTATTCTCACAAAACCATTTCCATTCCCCGGGGAAATAATGACAAGCTACACTTAATACAATATTATCCTGCAAGCCTTCATCAATGATCATATCCTGGATATCGTCATACACCTGTATCACTCTCATAATATTTAACCAGCCTCTTGTTTGAACACTTTGCATCATTTCTTCTTTACCGGCAAGAAAACATCTTAATTCAAGAAGTTTTTCCTGCATATATGCCGTTTTTGTTTCATGAAAATGAAGAACACTTGCTACATCCTGTAAATTGCTTTGGTAGTAGCAATCCCGCAGATCGTGTAAAAAACTTTTAAAGCAGGTATTACAGGCGTTAGCAATCTTATCAGCCGCTTTTTCCGCTTTTTCTAATGGAAGCTCATCAAGGCATTCATTTATAAATTCCAAAAAATGCAGAAGCAATTCATAGAATTCCTGGTAATTGATTTTATATTTTGGATTTACCTGCAACAGGGTTTTTTCTGGTAGCAGCTGCCTTACATCAAATTGATAATACAGGCATACTTTGTTTTTTTCTGTTTTTTTACACAGATAAAACCTTTCCGGCTGGTTATTTATTAATTCCTGTATGAAATTTTTCCCTGCAGTTTCTGCTAATCCATCAATGAATTCATCGCCAAAAAAAAGAGACAGAGTGGTAATATCAGCAAGATCTGTTGCCTGCCGGCGCAAAGGAGATAAACTGAGAAATAAACTATTATATGCAAACGCCCCTTTTTGAATTGTGTTCAATAATTGAGTGAAGCCGGGTAATTTTTTGCATGAAATCAAAAAAGGTGAGTGTGTAAACCATCGTTGATGAAATTTAAAAACCGGCCACCAAAGGATATTCAAAAATCTTGAAGAAATTAAATGCCGCAGTTCCGATGTCCAGGAAAACTTTGCAGCACCTGTATATACTTGCAAATGAGAACGTGGCTGAAGCGGAACAGCAAATTGGTTTTGAGGAAGTGGCATTTCGTTTCTTTACTATTAAAGTAAAAGATTCTCATGACTTCTGCAATAAAACTTTCGTACTAGTATATTTAAAAATAATCTGAAAAAATTTATGACATCAGCAAATGTTTTTTGAGCATGAATAAGTGAACAGTTATTTTTTTGCTGAAAACAACGTCCATGGGTAGGCAAGCATATTGTTCAAATATTTCGATTGCCAGGCATATTCAGGATGTGCTTTGTAAAATGTAGCACCAATAAAACTTTCACCGCACGGATGACCCATATGCGCCCAGAACTGCATTTTTGCAGCAAGATCCGAAGTGGTTACTTTCCCCTGTACGGCGCCCATGGGGTAATACGCAGGTTCATCCCATTCGACACAGCCTTGTGGGTCTTCATCAACATGTCCGCATATTACACAACGATTGTTGGCGTCTTTTCCATCCAGTGCATCCACATGGTCAGCTTCTATCTGCATCCCGGTTTGTGCATCTATTTTCCCTTTTAAATTAACAAGCACAAGTTGCTCCATCCTTTTCTTTCTTGCATTGGGCGAGGAAGTGAGATTGTTTACATCAAATGTTGTTTCATCTTTAATTAGTGTTGGATCACTCGGAAAATTGGAACCGATCATGGCAGTGTCCTTACTGCGCCATACGCGGTAATCTTTCAGCCCCAACTCAAGTTTGGCTACCTCGTTTGTTTTTGTATCGCCGATAAGCCAGTCGTTTGCGTAACCACCGTTATTTCCGGCAGCAAAAATATTTACCACATCATCAATGCTATTGCTGTATTGTGCGGCTTTACGTGCCCGCATAAATTCAGGTATTCCTGATGTATCGAAACCTTTGAATTGCGTGATAGTTGTTTCTGTAATTAATATTCCTGTGTCGCTGATCACAAAATCATCACCACTATGAATATAGCCAGGCAAACAATCCATCAGCATGTGATGGCCTTTTTCAGGAACTATGTCTGCAATTACATTCCAGTGCTGACCTACAATATAATCTGACCAGTTATTATGCCCAATAACTATTTTTCCATCTTTTGTATAACTGCCAGTGGCAATAAATGCACTGCAATTACCCGGTGCCTTATTATCTCCACTGCCAGGTCTCTGTTTATCATCAATCATAGGCACATAGTAATAGGCCAGTTCTTCCAGTGCATTGTATGCAGTAATATCAAGACTATCGTAATTTTTATTCTGTGATTGCAGGCCTGCTGCAATGCCATTGATCTCTTGCTTATACTCAGGTTCAAGTTTATCCCATAAAAAATTTTTTGCGGCCAAACGATAGAATTGCCAGTCGCGGTGAGTTTCGTGCTGTAACAGGTAAGCTACTGCCTGGATAGTTGTATCAATTTCATTTGCCAATAAGTAGCCATGCTGGTACCCAATATCTGATGGAGATCCTTCCAAATGCACATATACCCACCCATTTTTATTTTCTCTTGAAGCCTTAGCCAGGCGATCAGTTTTTTTTTGCGGTACAGAACAACCCAAAAGTATAGCCGAGGCTGCTAAGCAGGTAATAAAAGTTTTTTTCATAATAAACGATTACTTAAAAAGCAATAATGAAGCTAAGAAAAAACCTGCATTCGATTAGTAAAATAAAATTGCCTGTTCATTGTAGAAAAAATCTCCTCTGTTAAATAGTTTGCACATGTTTTGTGGTAAATAAAGAGATGATTCTTCATAACCAGATCATTAATTAAATTTTTATGGAAATAAAAGATAAATATGCAAAAACTACAAGTTTTTCACGTGCGTTGTTAGCTGGTTTGATCTGTGGTATTATTGCCGCTTTATTGAATGTTATCTATGATTTTTATTACAGGAGGATAACTGGTTTTGATACTGATAAATTAATTAGTCCATTTCCCATTTTCATTGGTTTTCCTTTGTTAATGGTCATTACAGGAATGATATTTTTAGGACTGGTTGAATATATAAAAGGGGAAAATTTCTTTTTACTATATTATTTTTCCTGGCTACTCTAGCAGCCATTGTTTTTGATTTGTTCGGACAGAATGTTACCAGTGAAATGAGCGGGCTTTTGTTGGGGATGATCATTATAAGTGGTCTCTTGATTTCTTTCCTGCTTCCATTTTTGGCTACTCACCCAAAAATTTTTATGGAGAAGGAAGAACTTGCAGAAAGCAGCTTATAAAAATTAATTTTTGAATAATTTCAATAGAGTAGATAATTTTTCTTTCAAATCCTTCCGGGCAATAATGAAATCAAGAAAACCGTGCTCAAGAATAAATTCGCTTCGCTGAAATCCTTCAGGCAGGTCTTTTTTAATGGTTTCTTTAATGACTCTTGGTCCTGCAAAACCGATCAGAGCACCGGGCTCAGCAATATTTAGGTCGCCAAGCATACCAAATGAGGCAGAAATGCCTCCGAATGTTGGATCTGTTAGTAAAGAGATATAGGGAAGCTTTGCATCGTTGAGTTGTGAAAGTTTACCGCTTGTTTTAGCTAACTGCAGTAATGAAAAAGCACTTTCCATCATTCTGGCACCACCACTTTTACAGATTACCAGATAAGGCAACGTGTTTTGAACACAATAATCAACAGCTCTTGAAAATTTTTCTCCCATCACGCTGCCCAGGGAGCCGCCTATAAATTCAAAATCCATGGCAGCGATGACTATGTCGTTTCCTCCTAACTTTCCAGCGGCTACACGCATGGAGTCTTTTAAGTCTGTTTTTGTCCATATCTCCTCAAGCCTTTTTTTATAAGGCTTCAGATCTGTAAATTCCAGGTAATCCACACTTCGGATATTATCAAATAGCTCGATGAACTCTTTATTATCGAATAAAATATCATAATACTCACTACTGCCGATTCTATGATGATAACCACATTTGGGGCAGACAAATAAATGATCACGCAGTTCTGATACAGTGCAGATATAATTGCATTCGGGGCATTTTGTCCACAAACCTTCCGGCGTTTCCTTCTTTTCTGAAGTCTTGGTATTGATACCTTTCTTGATGCGTTTGAACCAACTTGTTTTTGTTTCCTCGCTCTTTCCTTCTTCACCTGTCAAATTTGCATCAAAGTCTTCAAATTGTTTCGTCATCAATTCAAAATTGGTGAATCACAAATATAGGGAAGGTTTCGGGTTTAAATATAAGGGGTTGTTTTCCAGCATTGATGGCTTATGTTCATTTGTCTGCAAGCTGGCAGTATATATAGTGTCATACATGAGGAAAACAAATGAGTGGCAAAACAAAAAGTTCCGCTTGCCGGAACTTTTTCTATTCTCTTTTGATTATTTATTTGGATTATCCTTTTTTATTTGGCTTTACAGTTGATTTAGTTTTTATTTCCTGTTTTCTCTCTCCTTTTAAAGTTGAAGCGAGTTTTACAGCTTCATAAGCATTTATTATTCCGCCGGATTTGCATATATCACTTAGATCAACTTCGTCTCCTGTACCTGGCTCCTTTACTTTCATATCCGGCTTTACTGCGGATTTTTCGATAGCAAATTTTACCTGTTCAGGTGTAAGATCAGGAAAATATTCAAGTATCAGTGCTGCCACACCTGCCACAACAGGGGATGCCATACTTGTACCTTGTGCATCACCATAAGTATTGCCCCCGGGAATGGTCGAATAAATTTGTAAGCCTGGTGCAAACACATCTACATCCTCTTTTCCATAGTTTGAAAAATTTGCAACTAATCCCCCTAATTGGGGATCTCCGCTTGCTCCAACAGTTATCCAGTTGGTGGCTTTTTCCCCATCGCTTTTATAAATGGGTGTAGGAAAATTCCAGGCTGTATCAACATCTGCCGCATCATTACCGGCAGCATGAACAAGCAATACACCTTTGCTTTGTGCATAACGAACGGCATCATCTACCCAATCTTTTTGAGGCGAAAAACCTTTTCCAAAACTCATGTTGATCACTTTGGCTCCGTTATCAACTGCATAGCGAATTGCCAATGCTATGTCTTTATCATGTTCATCGCCATCGGGTACAGCACGCACCATCATTATTCTTACATTGTCTGCAATGCCATCAATGCCCAGTCCATTATTTCTGGCTGCCGCAATAATTCCTGAAACATGAGTTCCATGAAAAGGAGTATTGGCCATTACATCATTATTTCCATAAAAGCGATCATTGAAATCATTATAGTTATCCTTGACAATTTCACCACGGAAATCTTCCGGAGCTTTTTCCGCAGCTTCCATTTTCCTGATTTCTCCCTGGAGGTCCTCGATGATCTGTTCATTGGTGATATCTGTGTTTTTATTAAGCCCGCAGATATATGTCATTGTTTGTTTAAGCTTTTGGGCAGTTATTGAAGTAGGGTTGTAACCATCAAGATCTTTGCAGTTATATTCTTTTTTCTTTAAATCATTTTGGATAATAGAATCTCCAAGGATCATATCGGTTTCAATTTGCCTGTATTTTTCAAGTAAGGTAAGATCCACTTCACCTACCACTTCCTGTTTTGCTCTTGACCACATTTCATATTTGTCTTTATCTTCAGGAGATAAAGAAGATGTATCAGTAATGTTTTCGAATTGACTTTTATAAGCATGGTACACACGAGCTGCTTCATAAGAATCTTCTTTTACATTTTTTCCGTCACGGCCCCCAATAAAATTCCATCCGTAAACATCATCCACATACCCGTTTTTGTCATCATCAATACCATTGCCCGGTATTTCTCCAGGATTGTGCCATAATATGGGTTTAAGATCTTCATGCGTAGTATCCACACCGGAATCGATTACTGCGACAATCACCGGCGTACCTTTTTTGCCTTTCAGGAAATCATAAGCCTTGTCAAGGCCAATTCCATAATACCCGCTTGTTTGTTTACTCATCAGGTGCCAACCATTGGGCACTTGCCCCCTTACCGATGTCTGCGCAAATCCAGGTATTGTAAACAAGAAGCCTGCTACAAGCGAGAGCATTAAAAGGCGATTGATTTTTATATTCATTTGCTGTTTTTTATTCGAGATTTAAAAAATAAAGTTGGCGAAGTTAAGAGAATTGAGCATCTTTTATGCCGCAAGTAAGCAATAAAGCTTTTTTTTATAAAACCATTCATAACTTTTTTATGAAAAAGTCCCGATTTGTTTGTCGGGACTAATTTTCAGGACGGTGGCTTGTATTTATTGGTTGCTCAATTTTAATTCTACTCTTCGGTTTAATGCTTGTTCTGCAGGAGTTTTACCTTTATTTAACGGTTTGTTGGGTCCGAATCCTTCGGCATGCAAACGACTTGCATCAATTCCTTTTGTTATAAAATATTCTTGTACTCTGCCTGCACGCTGGCGGGAAAGTTTCATATTTTCCTCATATATTCCATTATTACTTGTATATCCTTCAATTGATAATTTTAGTTCCGGATTTTCTTTAAGAATTTTTACTACTTCGTCCAAAACTTTTAGTGATTGCGGTAAAAGGTTTGATTTTGCATATTCAAACTGAATACGGCGGGCTGCAAAATCTACCTTTTGCACAATTTCTTTCTTTATTGCAGGGCACCCGTTATTTTCTTTCGTGCCGGGAACATTCGGGCATCTGTCCTCTTCATCGTTTACACCATCATTATCAGTATCAGGAACAGGACATCCTGAGTATCTAGCTACACCCGGAACTGTTGGACATTTGTCTTCTTCATCGTTTATTCCATCTTTATCCGTATCGGGAATTGGACATCCATAATATCTGGCCACACCAGACACTGTCGGGCATTTATCCTTGTCATCGGGTATTCCATCCTTATCGGTATCACGGATCGGGCAACCATGATTTGTTATAGGGCCAGCTTCATTGGGGCATTTATCATCTTTATCGGCGATGCCATCGCCGTCTTTATCAGGACAGCCATTCGTGGCTGCTGTTCCAGGTTCAGTTGGACAGGCATCTTCCGTGTCAGCAATCCCATCTTTATCCTTGTCTTTGACAACTATCTGGTTTTTTTCAGGGTTATTTAGGTAGATCGCGAGCGTGCCGCCAATAACCTGGTGATTTAAATGACCCTGGTAAGATGGAGTGTAAAAATCTGCTAAACCACGACTGTAATTGCCGGTAAGCGATATGCGTCCGATTTCAAAGCCCGCCAAACCATTTAAACCATAATCAAATGTTTTGTATTGACCAGGTTTGTTGCCTACAGGCAGGTCATTGTCTTCTGTTGTCTCAAACGTACCATCATTATAACTTGTTTCTGTTTTTTCTTTTCCATTATAAAAAAATGAAAAATAAACACCTCCTCCGAGAATAAATTTTACTTTTTCCCCCAATCGAAGCTTTAAAACAAGATTCAGGGGCATATCCATGTAGTTTATATATTGGTAAAAAGTATAAGTTTTTATTGCGCCTATTGTATCAAACGGGCTTGTATATTTTCTTCCTTTATTATAAAAAAAGACTGCCGGCTGAAAATAAAATTTGGATTTCGTGGATAATCTTATATCTGCAATAATGCCGATATGAAGGCCGTTTCTGGAGGAATAATTATTACGAATAGAATCCCAACCGGGAAGATCATTGGTTTCTTTTACAGAAGAAATACTTGGGCCACCTGCGATGCCAATCCTGACCTGTGAATGTGCAAATAGGGCTGCAAGAATAGGGATAAGCAGAACAAGTCCTGATTTTTTCATTAGTATGAATTTGGTTTATCAAAGGATTCCCGACAGGTCGGGATGAATATTTAACGTAAAAATTGAAAATAAATTTTATAAATCAAACTTGATGGCCTGGGCAAGAGGAAGATTTGAACTATAGTTTATCGTGTTTGTCTGACGACGCATATAGTTTTTCCAGGCGTCACTTCCGCTTTCCCTTCCCCCGCCAGTTTCTTTTTCACCTCCAAAAGCCCCACCGATCTCAGCACCACTTGTGCCAATGTTTATGTTCGCAATGCCACAGTCACTGCCGGCATGAGACAGAAATTGCTCCGCTTCGCGAAGATTGAGAGTCATCAGGGATGACGACAAACCCTGGGGTACACCGTTTTGTATAGCAATGGCCTCATCCATATTTTTATACTTAAGTAAATATAAAATGGGGGCAAAGGTCTCCTGCTGTACAATTTTAAAATCATGATCTACTTCAGCAATACATGGTTTCACATAACAACCACTTTCATAACCATCACCTTTTAATACTTCTCCTTCAATAATAAATTTCCCTCCCTCCGCTTTGCATTTGTCAATAGCTTCCTGGTACGTTTTTACTGCATCTTTATCAATCAATGGTCCCACCAGATTTTTTTCTGTTAATGGATCACCGATCGTAAGCTTTTTATAAGCTGAAACAAGCCTTTCTTTTATTGTATTATAAATTTCTTCATGAATAATGAGACGACGGGTTGTTGTGCACCGCTGACCTGCTGTACCCACGGCACCAAAAACAGCGCCGCGAATAGCAATATCGATATCTGCTTCTTTGGAAATGATAATAGCATTGTTGCCCCCTAATTCAAGTAATGCTTTTCCCAGCCGTGCAGCTACTGCAGCTCCCACCGCTTTACCCATTCTTACAGAGCCAGTCGCTGATATTAATGGAATTCTTTTATCGTTTGCCATCCATTCTCCTACATCTCTTTTACCAATTATCAAATTACAAACGCCTTCAGGAATATTGTTGGCGGCAAGCACTTTTGCTATGATGTGCTGACATGCTATTCCACAAAGCGGTGTTTTTTCTGATGGCTTCCATATACATACATCACCACAAACCCACGCAAGCATACTGTTCCAGCTCCACACGGCAACAGGAAAATTAAAAGCAGAAATGATTCCCACAATTCCCAATGGATGCCATTGCTCATACAATCTGTGACCTCTGCGTTCACTATGCATGGTTAAGCCATAGAGTTGTCTTGAAAGTCCTACTGCAAAATCACAGATATCAATCATTTCCTGTACTTCACCATAACCTTCCTGCAGACTTTTTCCCATTTCATAAGAAACTAATTTTCCCAGGGGTTCTTTATAATCACGCAATGCTTCACTGATCTGCCTTATGATTTCGCCACGGGCAGGGGCGGGCATCGTTCGCCAATATAAAAATGCCTGTTGTGCTGTTTGAATTATTTTTTCATAACTCCCTTGACCGGTTGTTCTGACAGAGCCAATAAGATTACCATCAACGGGTGAGTAGGAGTGTAATAGTTCGCCTTTTGAATTTAACCAGTTGTTGCCAGTGCTTGCACCTTGATTTTCTTTGTGCAGGTTGAGAATTTCAAAAAAATCCATTATAAAAAATATTGAGAAAGCAAAGATAGAGGATAGATGAAAAATAATAGGCGGTAGTAAACAGTGTTATTGGAGTTTTTATTTTTTTGTTTTACCATGTTACATGGTAATGTATTTTGTCCAATATTTTTGATCCGTTATTCTACCTGCTTAGTATTGTTCATGTTCATTTGGAAAATCTTTTGATTTAACATCTTTTATATATTGTTGCACTGCTTCAGTAGCCTGCTCATGAATATTTAAATACTGACGAAGAAAACGGGGCTTAAATTCTGTGTTAATGCCGAGCATATCGTGCATAACCAATACTTGTCCGTCACAATAATTACCGGCACCGATACCGATGGTGGGGATATGAATATTTTCAGAAACTTCCCTGGCGAGATTAGCAGGGATTTTTTCAAGAACGATACCAAAACACCCCGCCTTTTCCAATAGCTTGGCGTCTTTTTTTAATTTATTTGCTTCGGATTCATCTTTGGCACGAACTGCATATGTTCCAAATTTATAAATTGATTGAGGGGTCAATCCCAGATGACCCATTACAGGTACGCCTGCAGAAATGATGCGGCGGATTGAATCAAGTACTTCCTCACCTCCTTCTAATTTTACTGCATGTGCGCCGGTCTCTTTCATGATGCGTACTGCCGAAGCCAGTGCGATGTCAGAATTAGACTGATAACTGCCGAAAGGAAGATCTACAACTACAAGACAACGGTCTATTCCCCGGATTACAGATGAAGCATGGTAGATCATTTGATCTAATGTAATCGGCAAAGTAGTTTCATGCCCGGCCATTACATTGGAAGCTGAATCACCCACAAGAATTACATCAATACCCGCTTCATCAAAAATTTTTGCAAATGAAAAGTCATAAGCGGTGATCATAGAAATTTTTTCACCGGTTGATTTCATTTTTTGCAGCGTATTGGTCGTGATTTTCTTTATTTCTTTTTGAACACTCATAAAAACGCAGGCTTTGGTAAGAAGTTTTATGAATATGTCCCTGCGTTAGAATAAAACATATCCATTACAATAATGGCACAATATAGCAATGATTAGTAATTCATATCCAAATTTTCTATTTCTTAATTACCCGATTTTCTTACCTGTTCATATAGCGTATGGATCAATCCATCTGCCAGTCCTATTTTGGGGACAAATATTTCTTCCGTATCAACCCAACGCATTACATTAATATAAATAAGGAGAGCCGGCACTATCACATCAGCACGGTCTTCACGCAAGCGATAATAAGCTATACGTTCCGAGACTGAAAGATTATTAAACTCCTTGTAATAATCCCGCAAAAGCTCGAGAGAAAGAGGCTTACCCTCTTTTCGTTTTGAAAGAGAAAAAATTTTATTGATGTTTCCTCCGGAACCAATGGCAGTTACATGATGATAGCCTTTTGATTTTGTTTTAATGAATTCTTTCATCTCATCCCAATGCTCCTCGGTTACCTGGTTTTTCAGTAAACGAATTGTACCGATATCGAAAGATTCTTTAAAAACGAGTTTTCCATCACTGAAAAAGGTAAGTTCAGTGCTACCACCCCCCACATCAATATATAAATAGGATTCGTCCTTATTCAGGTTTTCCGCAATATGGTTTTCATAAATGAAAGACGCTTCTTCCTGGCCACTGATGATTTCTATTTCGATCCCGGTTTCTGTTTTTATTTTTTTGATAATGTCTTTTGAGTTTGCCGCATCACGCATGGCAGAAGTAGCGCAAGCTTTTAAATGTTTTACCTCATATACTTCTAATAAATATTTATAAGATTTAATGGTCTTGATGATCTTGTCAGTTTTTTCAGGGGAGATTTCTCCTTTGCCAAATACATCAAAACCCAGACGAAGAGGTACCCGGACCAATGCCATTTTTATAAACTCAGGGTTAGGTGTATTGTTCATTTTTGAAGGAACAACATCACTGATCAAAAGTCTTGCTGCATTACTTCCTATATCAATGGCTGCCAATCTCACTATGCTTCAGAATTTTTTTGCAAGAAAATGATAAGTTTCAACCTGTGAACGCATTTTCTTTTTTCCCTTATAGGAAACATAATTATTACTTAATTCATTGTTTAGCCATCTTGCCTTTACATTATCACTTAGCTGAATATTTAAAATGTTTTTGAGTTCTTTTTTTATCGATTCATCGGTAATAGGACAAGTAGCTTCTACACGATGATCAAGATTGCGGATCATCCAGTCTGCCGAAGATATATAAACTTTCTCTTTACCATTATTGTGAAATACCCACACTCTTGCATGTTCGAGGTATTCATCTACAATGCTGATGGCAGTAACAGGTTTTTTAAATTTATTATTTTCAGAAAGCATGCAAAATATTCCCCTGACGATGAGTTTTATTTCCACTCCTTCTTTGGCTGCATCATATAACCGCTCAATCGTGTCGCCATCAGAAAGGGAATTCATTTTAAGAGTAACTGATGCAGGTTTCTTTGCTTTTGCATTTTTGATCTCAGTGTTAATGAGCTTGTGCAATTGTTTACGAAGTATAAGAGGGCTTGGGATTAGCATTTTGCAGGCTTTTAGAAAATGCTCGCCACTTTTTGGCTGTTCTAAAAAATTAAAAATCCTGTTAGCATCGGCCATAATTTTTTGATTGGATGTAAGCAGACAATGGTCAGCATATACCATGGCTGTCTTTTCATTCAGGTTGCCTGTACTTACAAAACCATAATAGGTACTCCGGTCGTTAATTCTTTTTTTAATAGTGCATATCTTGGCATGTATTTTCATGTTCGGTATACCCGTAAGTACTCTCGCCCCTTCTTCTTCCAATCGTTCTTTCCATTCAAGATTAGCTTCTTCATCAAACCTGGCTCTTAATTCAAGCATTACGGTTACATGTTTGCCATTTCTTGCTGCATTGATCAATGCATTAATGATCTTTGATTGGGAAGCAAGACGGTAGCATGTGATTTTAATACTGGTAACGCCGGGATCCACTGCCGCTTCACGTAATAAATTTATTACTGAACTAAAAGAGTGATAGGGAAAATTGAGCATTACATCTCTTTCCATCACTATGTCGGTTATACGATTGTCAACCAATAATGGGTGAACAAATGGTTTTCTGCGATCATTTTTCTTAGGAAAAACATTTTCTGGAAAATCCATGAAATGCCTGAAGTTGTGAATTCTTGCACCCGGAATGAGATTATCTCTTTTTGATAAATTCATTCTACGTATCAGGTATTCAAGAAGTGCAGGGTCCATTTCGCGATCATATACAAACCGAACGGGTTTCCCTTTGCGGCGATTCTTTAATCCTTTTTCAATTTTTTGTATCAATGAGGTGGACACATCATTATCAATATCAATTTCAGCATCACGTGTCATTTTAAAAACATGGGCGCTATATTGGTCATAGTCGAAATAAGAAAAAATTTCCGGGAGGTTAAACCGGATCACATCTTCCAATAGAATAATGTGATGCTCCTCATCCGGCGAAGGCAATTGTATGAACCGGCCCAACACCCGACTTGGTATTTCAATCAGCGCATAATTTTTTTTTAGTGGAGCCTGCTTTTTCCACATTACTACTCCAAGATAAATGGATTTGTCGCGGAGGTAGGGAAAGTTGGGAATACTTTCGATCATCAGAGGAATCACATTGGCGCTAACTTCTTCTTCATAATATCGGTGTACAAACTCCTGTTGTTCTTTGTCTAATTCTTTTTCTGTTACCAAAAAAATTTTTGCCTTTTTGAGTTCTTCCTGCATGTTTTCCCAGATGCGGTTGAATTCGCTTTGCTGGTTTAGAACAATCATCTGTATCTCATCCAAAATTTTTTGGGGTTCTGATTCAAGATGCATAGTAGCCATTGCTTTTGATTTAAATTCTACCATGCGTTTAAGCGTTGCTACACGTACTCTGAAAAACTCATCGAGATTATTCGAAAAAATTCCCAGGAAGCGAATTCGTTCACGAAGAGGAACAGCAGGATCAACTGCTTCCTGTAAAACTCTTGCATTAAATGAAAGCCAGCTTACATCACGAAATATCGTCTTACGTTTCGTAGAATCCATAACATTATAGTGAGGAATAAAATTAAGAAAGGATGTGAATGTGTGACGTTAAGTTTTAAAAAGAATTTTAGAAAAAGGTTTTTTCTGAAAATTAAATAAGAAAGTTTTTTAGCTGAAGATTTTTTTCTTTACAAATAAGGAGTAGACCGTACAATTCTTATAAAGTATTTGAACAGTACACATTCAAAAGATCATCAGGGCAGAAGCATTCAGAAATTTATTTAAACAGGAAAGACAAATAATTTCCTGTGTATAGATAATTTAATCTTTTATGCAACGAACAGAGAATCCCTTTTCCTTATCACCTGAATGATCGCTATTAAAAGAATCGCTAAAATAGTTAATACTGTAGCACCAAACATTTGTAGATAAATTTTCCGGTGCACCCCACCAGTAGCCAACAATATCCATACTTCGAAATTGTCCATCAATATCCCGAAAGCCGGATAAGAGAGCTTTAAACCCGATATCGTTTGATTTTAATTTTGTGCCTGCTGTTTTTTCACCACCCAATTCATTTGCCAGGGTCGACCATTCTGTTTCTGTTGGGATATGCCATCCTTGTTGGGCCAACCCTCTTTTATCATTGATAGCATACCAATTATACAGCTTACCATACTTTTCTTTTGTTGTATCATTATTGTAGTAGCACCAGGCAGGCTGTTTTAATTTGCCTGCCTTTTGCCACTCTTCATTAGTTTTTGCCTCGGGTATAGGGTCACCATTTTGAAATATGCTTACATCAAGGTTTTGTGACATCCAAATCTTGTCACCGATTTTAGTTATCGGCCAATTATTGGTTTCTTTAATTTCGATTACTTCATTTTTTTCTAAATCTTTTTTTGAAGAAGAATTTTCGTTTTCCGGGAGAGGTTTTATTGATTTGGAGATGTTCGTTTCACCTTCGTCCTTTACACACCTGACTGAGTTTCCAAATTGTTTCCAGCCGGTACTGCGGCCAATATCATTGGTGTTGTATCCGAGGTAACGATTCCATGCGCTATATGAATCAAATTCAGTTGAAGACCACCAATAACCGTACTTACCTGCAAATGAAAATAATTCAACGCTGCGGGTACCACCGGGAACAGCTGCAAAGCCTGTTTCATTGCTGCCATTTCCTCCATCAGCCCATCCTTTAGAAAATTTTATTTTTGAAGATGATCCCATTCTTCCTCCTAGGAAAGTTGAAAGTTCTGTCCACTCTGTATCGGAAGGAATATGCCATCCTTCAGGAGCCAGTACGCGAGGATCATTTACGGCATACCAATTGTATAACTTCCCATAGCTGCTGCCAGTTTGTGGTTTGCCTTCATAATAACACCATGCGCCTGTTTTTAAATTGCCCCAGATTTTAGGATCCTGTACCTGGGGTATAGTATCACCATTCCTGTAAGTGCTTACATTTAAATTTTCAGCCATCCAGGTCTGGTTGCCAATTTTTACAGTTTTATAGCTTTTACCATCCTGAGCTATTACCTGTGCTTTGGTGTTTATCCCGAATAAAAATAAAACTGCTATAAAAAATGATGATTTCATTTATTTATGTTTTCAGCAGACAGATTTTAAAAGATAGAACTGGATAACCCGAACAACTTTTCATATAATATACAATTCATTATTCAATTTTCAACTGATCCTGTATTTAATCTGGATAAGATATTATAATAGTTGCTCAGGTTGCTTCCAAGTCAGTATAAAAATATTAATCCTTGTTACAAACATCCAAATGAAAACCTCTTAAAATAATTTTAAAGGAGATATTCAGTCATTATCCTGATGTTTTCCCGGAAAATTGAAACTTTATAAAACCCCGGAACCTTATATAATAAAAACATTTATTAAAGACCCTATCTCCACTGGTTCCTGAACCGGTCCCATGTAGTCAGACCTATTTTAAATTGCACAGGATTATTAAATTTATTTGCTACAGAGCTTACAACATATACGCCGAGTTTTACTCTGGCCAAAGGATTAAAGGGCCATTTGAAAACCCTTTCAAGCCCCGTAAAGAATTCGAAATAACGAAGGCTTCTTTCTTTTGTTATTAAAAATCCGCCACCGGCTACTTCCTGCAGTTTTAAATTTTTCATGAACGGAATCCGGTTAATGAAAAAACCGTTGAATTCATGAAGCAAATTACCCTGGAAATATCGGTGAAATACAGGGAAAGTAGAATCCAGCGCCTGGAAAGCTTTTTGTGGATTCTGAAAAAAAATCGGATCCCCCTGACGCATGAACTTATAATCTATTATCCGCAGGTCTTTTGTATTTGGAAAATCACCGGTCTTGATGTTGTATGAGGTATTTCCAGCTACTCCCAGATTGATTTGTTGCATCATGCCAAATTCCAGGTAATCAAAATTTATCTTGCTGTTGAATAATTTAGGGATCCCCTTTCTCCATGTTGCATAAAAGGTGGGCCATTTGGAACCAAGATTTATTTTTTCTTTAGGTTCCCGAATGTATTTCTGTTGGGGTGTATAAAAGAGTTTGATTTGGTTATATGTGGCATTATACGGATCAAATTTTACCGGAGGTTCATTCGATATGCCCAAAATGCTATCTGCATTGTTTCCCACTTTGTAATCGGCCACGGAACGGCGAAACGCAATTTCAAATTCATTCATAACGGTAAAACCGTTAAAGATTTCCAGTTCATGTCCTATCTCTAAAGAATTGTTTAAATAGATATTGCTCCGCTTCAGCACGTTTACCCAGGCATCACCAGGATAAATGAATTCAAAATATCGTCCTGCTTTTAAACTGTATTTTCCATGATTAAAAGGATTATACATCCTTTTCATTTCCACTGCTCCATTTACATCATGATTCCGGAAACCATAGCTAATATCTGCTTCCAGCGACAAATCTTTTCGGGAAGTGAATGTTTTTCGATATGCACCTGCAAGCTTCAATCTTGCTCCCCCAAAAGCAATGGGTTGTATTAATGAAGTGATAGGTGGTAAGATCCACATTCGCTCCTTTGCATGATCATTAAATATTTGCCCGAAGATCAGCATCTTTTTCCAGGTAATTTTATTCAACACATTGTCCATTGAGTCGAGGTAAGATTCACTGCGCATGTATTTATAAATACTATCCTGGTACTTCGCATACAACTCTTGTTGTTTAGATAATGGTTCAGTGCGTACAGATTTCCAGAATGTGGAGTCTTTTTCATAAGCATCCTGCGAAGTTGAGCTTACTTCATTTCCGAAATATCCTTTTTTGAATTCTTTCTTTAACTGGTAATCAGAATAAACAGCAATGGTTTCACCATATAGTCTTCCTTTTTTTGATTTAATATAATAATTGAATTGCTGCCGGCTGATCATCCTGGCGCTGTCTCCCACTTTTTCATATTGCTGCTTTACTTCCATATAGTCGTATTCAGGCATATGTGCCGGAGGCAGTCGGAATTCAGCACTGAATACATCCCATGTGCTATCCTGTATAGTTATTTCTCCCTCAATAGTTGCATTACTCAATTGTCTCGGTTTGATGGCAATAGTATACACTTTAGGTTTCTGTGTGCGATCTATCTTTATTGTTTTGAAACGATATGCTACCAGTCCGCTGTAGCTGAGTGGTGATACAAATGGTATTTTGGAAACAGGTGGCGTTTGAATCAGGTTATTATACAAATAAAAATCTCCTTCGGTAGCGGATAAATAAAAAAGGCTTTCTGTTTTCCCTCTTTTATTTACACCGGTACGTTCTTCTTTTATTTTCCCATTTTCATTTTTGTCAAGGTGCAGGGATACTTCTGTAAGTGACATGTTACCAAAACCCTCCTGGTCAATGCTATCTATTTCCACCGGTTTCTTTTTTTTGACAAACCCCGAATCACGTTGAAGAGCTTTAATATAAACATTGCATGAATATGAACCGACGGCATCTAAAATCGATTCTTTATTCCTGATCACATTCCGAATGATCTCTTCTGCCCTGTCCTTTGATTTTGCTTTTATTATTACTTCTGAAAGGTCGGTAGGTTCATCTTCCATCGCGATGTTTTCAGTAAGATCTTCATTGTTGATATAAACGGTAACTACTTTTGTTTTGTACCCTACCATACTCACAACGATGTCGTATTTTCCTCTTTCCATGAAGAACACAAATGACCCATCATCCTTGCTTACTGATCCTTTTTTCAATTCTTTTATTTGGATGCTTGCCAATGGCAGAGGCTCATTTTTGTCATTTATAATGTGGCCTGACAATTTATATAATTGCCCCTGTCCACATAAAGTCAACAGCAAAAACAATATTAACGAACTATATTTTCGTTTCATTCACGATGGCTTCAAACTGTAAATTCTACATTTCTTCAGAGTCATTCCGGACATAAAAGCATCTTTTCGAATTATTTAACAGAATAAAAAACGGAATGGTTTTATAGAAACGATAATTATTAAGAAGTGTGACAAGAAACATTAATTTTTTTGACGCAGACAAAAACAGCTAAATATTTTTTTAAATTATTTTGCCCTGATCCTTTCAAGAATTGAACTGGTAGAAAATCCTTCGATAATCGGGTTTATTACGACTCTTCCTCCATCTGCAATTACTTCTTCGGCGCCAGCTATCTGCTCAATGGTATAGTCACCTCCTTTTACCAATACGTCGGGTTTAATTGCATTTATTAATTCAAGAGGAGTGTCTTCTTCAAAAATTATTACAGCGTCTACTATCAGAAGCGAAGCGAGTATCAAGGCTCTTGAATCCTGCTGATTGACGGGTCTTTCATTTCCCTTCAATCTTTTTACAGAATCATCAGAATTTACACCTAAAATTAAATAATCAGCTTCTTTGGCTGCCTGTGATAAAGAAAAGATATGTCCGGGATGAATAATATCAAATACTCCATTTGTAAATGCAATATTTCTTTCTAATACCTTCCACTGTGCAATTTTTTGTAAAAGCCCGGGTAGCGTAAAAATTTTTTGCGATATGATTTCAACTTGCTTCAGAAATATTTTTTCTTTTGTTTAAATAAGGAATAGCTACAAAACTAAAAATTCCTCCCAGTAGAATAACAAAAGTTTGAACTAACCAGAGAATCCACCCAAAAGCAAGAGCGATACCTTCTTCCAGCCCATATAGTTCCATGGTTTTTTTTATTAACAATGCATAGGCTCCGATACCACCGGGGGTAACAATTACTCCGATACTGCCGGCAGACAGAAGAGCAAAAGTTTCTTTGACTCCATATTGTTGTGTTTCACGAAAGGCATAAAAACCGAGATATGTGCTAAAGAAATAACAACACCACAAAGCAAGTGTATAAACTAAAAAAAGACCTCGTTTTTTTAAGTGCTCAATAGCACTGATGCCCTGCCAGATGCTTCTTACAACTTGTTTAAATAACACGATTACATCATCTATAGTTTTTTTCCTGATCACCATCCATAAAAGAATTCCAATTACAATAATTCCTATAAGAATAGCAGCGATTAAAAAGCCAGAAATTCTTTTTTGGGTATGTTCATGGGGAGAGTGAAAAAACGCATTTATCAGGTCAGTGTATAAATTTGGTTGTATAGCGAAAGTAATGGCAAAAATAAGAAGCAGTGTCAAAGCATCTATAACCCTTTCAAGTATTATAGTACCTACCAGCTTATCCGCCGGTACTTTTTCATATTTTGCCAGTACTGTGCATTTTAATATTTCGCCGAGCCTGGGTACAGCCATATTGGTTAAATAGCCAATCATAACAGCAAAAAAAGTATTATCAGTTCTTGGATGAAAGCCAATAGAATTAATAAGAAGTTTCCATCGTAATGCTCTTACTAAATGGCTTAAAATAAGAACAGTAAATACAGGAATAATAAGCCAATATCTTGCATGGCTTAATGCGACTCTTATCTGAACCCTTTCTTCATGGTTAAGATCTTTCAGCGACCACCAGGCAAGAAAAATTCCCAATCCAAGGAAAATAAGATACTGAAGTATTGTAGTTAATTTTTTCTTCACGATACCGAAAATAAACTTACAACTTCAATTCTCAAAACAAATACTATAAACTTAGGTTTATTACTTAAAGTTTATCCCCTTCTTGGGAAAAGACTATATGAGGTTTAAATTGTTTCGCCTCTTCCAATAAAATGCTATCATAAGAAATGATGATGATTATATCACTTGCCATTCCTTTCCTTGCTGCAGGTTCATTGAGGCGGCATATACCCGAACCCCTTTTTCCTTTGACAACATAAGTGTCGGGACGCCTGTATTTTTTCATTTTCAATAATATTTGCTGCTTCCCTCAGGTCTTCATCAAGAGTAAGATTACCTATATAATTTAAATTTTACTCTGTTATAACAACCCGATGAATTTTAGATTTCAAAATTTAAATTTGCATAAAACAAAAGTAAATAACTATCAGGTGAGGGTTGATCGTTTGAATCATGTAATTAAAATTGTTGTATTTGCCTGACTGATTATTATATTATCAATCAGGCGAACGCTGTCGATATATGCCGCGGCGAGCCCGAGAATACTTGTTTGAGATTCATATTCTTTTATCGGTAATAAAGTTTTGGCATCTGCAATTTCTATATAGTCTGTTTTAAATCCTTTTTGTTGTAGAAGGTTAGTGGCATCTTTTTTCAGATATTCAATAGATTCTTTGCCAAAATTTTGTTTCAGAAAAAAAAGAGTTTCGTAAATAGCGGGTGCCTGTGCCCGTTGTAGTTCATTCAATCGCATATTGCGACTGCTCATTGCCAACCCATCTTTTTCCCGCAGGATAGGACATATCCTGGTTTGAATTTTTTCCTGCAACCCCATTAAATGGATTAGCCTCGTTATTATCATGCATTGCTGGTAGTCCTTTTGACCTAAATAAAGTTTATCAGGTTGAACAATAATTAGAAGTTGCTCAACTGCCATGCATACACCCTGGAAATGCCCTGGTCTGAATTTTCCTTCAAGTATGGTTTCAATATAGCCCAGGTCATATTGTTTTTTATGGTCAATACCGTCAGGATAGATTTCTTCAATATGCGGAAGAAACAAAATATCACAGCCATTAGTTTCTAATTTAAAAATATCCTCTTCCAGTGTGGATGGATATTTCTTAAAATCATTTAAATCATTAAACTGTGCGGGATTGACGAAAATGCTGCAGATAGTGATTTGATTTTCATCAATAGAAGATTTTAATAAAGAAATATGCCCGTCATGAAGTGCTCCCATAGTAGGTACAAAACCAATACTTAGCCCTTTCCGCCTTGAAACATGTAAATGATGTTCAAGGTCTTTTGCTTTTTTAAATATGACCATTTCCGGTTATTAATACAAAATGCCTTGTTGAACTAAAGTTCACAATAAAATGGCTAATTTTGCGGTCTTTAAAAATACGGACCACTAAAAGCTCCTAACATGTCAGCAAAGAAAAGAATTTTATTTATTGCCAACGAAATGTCCCCCTATCTTGAACTTACAGAATTTTCGGAAATCGTAAATAAGCTGGCAATAAAGGCTAATGACAATGCTTTTGAAGTGCGGTGTATCATGCCCCGGTTTGGCATTATTAATGAACGGAGGCATCGTTTACATGAAGTAGTCCGCCTTTCCGGCATCAATGTTTCCATAGATAATGAAGATTATCCTCTCCAGATCAAAGTGGCTTCCCTGCCAAATGCAAGATTGCAGGTATATTTTTTGGATAATGAAGAGCTCTTTAAACGAAAATTTATTTTTCATGATGAACATGAAAAGTGGTTTGATGACAATGGTTTGCGTACCATTTTCTTCTGCAAGGGGGCGCTGGAAACCGTAAAAAAGTTCGGCTGGCCGCCTGACGTTATTCATTGCAGTGGCTGGATGACCGGACTGATTCCTTGCTATTTAAAAACCGTATATAAAAAGGAACCGGTGTTTTCGCACAGCAAAATCCTTTTTACTATAGGTCAAAATACTTTCAAAGAAAAATTAGGATCCGATTTTTTAAAGAAAGCTCTTATACATCCTTCATTAAAAGAAAAGGACCTGGAAGTTTATAAGGAAGCAAATAATACAGCCATGTTTCGCGGTGGTGCAAGCTATGCGGATTCTATAAGTTTTGGCGCTGAAAAAATTGAAAAGAAATTGCTTGAAGAATTTTCAAAAGTCAAGGGTAAGAAAACTTTGCCTTATAATGCTGAGTCAGATTTAACAGACTATTTACAACTGTATGGCGATCTTGCGAGCAAATAAAAATATTAATTAATAAATAAACTGACAACACACGAAAATTAATTACATATCCCTAATCAAACTTTTGTGAAGATTCAAATTTCTGTCTTTTCGAGCGGCATAGTTTTTTTAAGTTTCCTTATATTTTTTTCATCGTGCAGAAGAATCAATGAAGCTACCGAGTTGGGCGACAAATTAGTACCGGCTGTAGACAATGTGCATACTTTTGAGGTGTCTTTAAATGCAATCACGAACAATGCATTGCTGGTGGATTCCACAAAAGTTTTGTACAATGATCTTTTGGCTTTAGGTGATATTGATGATCCTGAGTTTGGACATACTCATGCCAATATAGATTTTAATATTAGTCCTTCTGCATTTGGCACTTATCCATTTGTAAAGACTGACTCATTAAATATAGATTCTGTTGTTCTTTCCTTGTCATATAAGGCTGCTTACGGGGATACCTTGAATAACGGAATACAAACTTTGCACGTTTATGAAGTAGCTCCAAATTCCGGGTTTAATGATACTACTCTTTATAAATACAGTGATCCTTCTTCTGATTTTCCAATCACAGGACCTGATCTCGGTTCTGCCACATTTTCAATTAAAAATTTACAAGATACCGTTACATTGATAAGAGGAACTGATACAACCCAGGTAAACAATGTCGTCAGGATAAAATTAGACAATTCTCTGGGGGTGCGCTTTGCGCAATATGATACTACCAATGGGTATAAAAATGATTCTTTGTTCAGAACGCTTTTTGCCGGTCTTGCAATTAAGGCCGATCCTGTCGGCAATGCTTTAAGCTATTTTGATTTGTCTGATTTTACCAATACAAAACTAACTGTCTATTTCAGGTATGGCAAAAATGACACGACTTCATTTGATTATTATCATGCGTTAGAAGGTCAGACAAATTACATTGACAGGCAGAATGGCGGCAATTACCTGGCTTATCTTAATAATGGGGCAGGAGATAAAATTTATTTGCAGTCAGCACCGGGTTCCTATGTATCGATAAAAATCCCGGCGTTGGATACATTTAGTAACAAGGTTATTCACAGGGCTGAAATTGTTGCAACTAAAATTCCTTCTGCATCAGATGATATTTTTACAGTTCCTTCGGAATTGATACTTGACCGAAAGAATAAAGGAAACCCCGATACAGCATTTATGTTGCAAAATGACCTGATTGCAGATGTGTCCGGAAGTGTTGGATTTTCTTCTTTTGGAGGAACTTTGCTTTCCGATAATACCTTTCGATTTAATATTTCGAGATATGTACAGGGTATTATCACAAGACATGAGCCTAATGATACCTTAAGAATATATGCGCCTTTGCGAACAAATCTTTTCAATTCTAATTTCAACATACCTCTCTCTTTATCCATTCTTGAAGCAATTGCCAAAGGCAGGGTTGTTTTAGGAGGGGGTAGTTATGCCGATTCTACAATGCGGTTACGATTGAGAATAATATATTCAAACCTCTGATTGCCGATAATTATATTTGCATTTTTCAAACAAAGATTTTTAATCTGAAATTAAATTTATAAATCTGAAATCAATATGTCTTATTTGTTCACTTCTGAAAGCGTTTCTGAAGGCCATCCGGATAAAGTAGCAGACCAAATATCTGATGCCCTCATCGATAACTTCCTGGCTTTTGATCCTGATTCAAAAGTAGCTTGTGAAACTTTAGTGACAACAGGGCAGGTAGTACTTGCCGGCGAAGTAAAATCGAAAGCTTACCTGGATGTACAGGATATTGCACGGGGGGTGATTCGTGACATTGGGTATACAAAAAGCGAATATATGTTTGAAGCGCATTCCTGTGGAGTTCTCTCTGCTATTCATGAGCAGTCAGCAGATATCAACCAGGGGGTGGACAGAACAAAAAAAGAAGAGCAGGGAGCAGGTGACCAGGGAATGATGTTTGGATATGCAACAAATGAAACAGAAGATTATATGCCGCTGGCTCTGGATCTCGCACATAAATTATTACAGGAACTTGCAGCAATAAGAAGAGAAAATAAGCAAATAAAATATTTAAGGCCCGACGCAAAGAGCCAGGTCACTTTGGAATACGATGACAGAAATAGACCTGTTCGTATTGATGCAATTGTTGTATCCACCCAGCATGATGATTTTGACACTGAAGAAAAAATGCAGGCAAGGATCAGGAAAGATATTATTGGAATTCTAATTCCACGGGTGAAAAAAAAGTATAAAAAATATGCCCGCCTTTTCAATGACAAAATCAAATATCATATAAATCCCACCGGCAAATTTGTAATTGGCGGACCACATGGTGATACCGGGCTGACAGGAAGAAAGATTATTGTTGATACTTACGGAGGTAAGGGAGCACACGGAGGTGGCGCTTTTAGTGGCAAAGATCCAAGCAAGGTTGACCGCAGTGCTGCATATGCTACGCGCCATATAGCCAAGAATCTTGTAGCAGCCGGTGTGTGTGATGAAATACTTGTGCAGGTTTCTTATGCAATTGGTGTAGCAGAGCCCACGAGTATAAACGTAAATACATTCGGAACTTCAAAGGTTAAATTAAACGATAGTAAAATCGCCGAGAAAGTGAAAAGCATTTTTGATATGCGTCCTTATTTTATCGAACAACGTTTAAAATTGCGTAATCCCATTTATAGCGAAACAGCAGCCTATGGTCACATGGGTCGCAAGCCCAAAACAGTTGAAAAAGTTTTCGTATCTCCTGAAGGAAAAACAGTGAAGAGAAAAGTAGAGTTATTTACCTGGGAAAAACTGGACTATGTTGATAAAGTAAAAAAGGTTTTTGGACTGAAATAATTAATTTCTTTTTTAGACCGGATGCCACGATGACAAATCGTGGCATTATCATTTAATAACTAAAGCTAATTTTGACAAGTGAAAAATTTTCGCCGGCAACATCGTCCTAAAAAGAGTTCTCTTATAATTGGCAGAAATGCAGTGAAGGAAGCTATTGAGTCTGGAAAACCTCTGGACAGAATTTATCTTCAAAATACTGTTCATGGAAAACTGGTTGAAGAAATAAAATCGCTGGCGCTTCAACATCATATTCCTATCAATAAAGTTCCGGTGGAAAAATTAAACGGGTTTAATACAAGCGATCATGATGGTGTGGTTGCGCAGCTTGCAAGAGTTCACTATCATGATCTGCAGGAAATTATTTCATTTGTTGTTGAAAAAGGAGAATCGCCCTTATTTCTGATGTTAGATGGGATTACTGACATAAGAAACATTGGTGGCATTGCCAGGACCGCCTATTGTTGTGGTGTTCACGCCCTGATTATTCCCGACAAAGGAGTGGGGGCCTTAAACGAAGATGCGATACTTACTTCAGCGGGGGCTTTGGAAAAGATTACCGTATGCAGAGTAAACAGTTTACTGAAAGCAGCAGATGAATTGCATTTGAATGGAATAAGAGTTTTTGCCAGTGGGATGAAAGCGGCAAAAAATGTTTTTGATTGCAATTTCAACGAACCATCTGCAATAATAATGGGCAGTGAGGAGAAGGGAATTTATCCTGCACTAATAAAAGGGGCCGATGAGAAATTCAAAATCCCCATGATTGGGGATTTTGAATCGTTGAATGTGTCAGTAGCGACAGGTATGATATTATATGAAGCGATGAGGCAAAGGAATAAGGCGTGATTATATCTTTTCCTGTTAATTGGTTTTACTTACTGCTATATCAGTGGCGGAAGGCTTATTTTGTTTTATCCTGGTTTTTTGGGTAAAAGCCACATCGCCATAAGGGGTAAGTTGTACGATAACCTGATGGGTATCATTTTTCAGGACCGCATAAAAGCTAAGGCCATTTTCCATGCACTCATATTGGTACAGTTCAGAAACTTCATATTTAGGATAGTTAGTGCTGATTGTTTGCTGTACAAATATGGGCAGAAGATCACTGGTTATGTATTTTCCGATTCCTTTATATTCTCCGTCTTCTGTGAAATAAGCATCTCTCCACTTATCACCTACTTCAAAAGTAGCTACATATGCATTTTTTACTTTTACCCATCTTTCAAATTCCGAGTTTTTGAAATTGTTACGGAAAGATTCTTTTACAGGTTGAGGAACTTCGATGCCATGTTGAGCATGGCCGGTAATTGCTATCAGCAGGCAGTAAGCTAATACTGTTACTGCAAAAATTATTTTTTTCATTTTGTAAAATTTGATTGTTATAAAAATTGGTGACATTTTCATGGAATAGAGTATGTTCAAATTTTCAAAGAGTATGATTAAAAAGATCAAGGGCGCCTTATCAACAAAAAGAACTTGGATAATTTTTGTACGAATGATTTTTTTAAAACGTTTGATAATTTAGTCGCAATGAAGAATAAAAAGGAAACAATGTTCTGACATTTAATTGTTGTAGGATACCGACCTCAGGAATAAGTAGGGATCGATTGATGTTTCATATTCGGCAGTACCGGGAACATTCCCCAATGATACATGTATAAATTTTTCAGCCTGGGTTACTTTCCATATATACATGATTTTTTGATCGCCGCTGTTAAAGATGCCAGGTAACACTTCAAAGATCAATCCTGACCAGCAGGCTTTTTCTAACTGGTTGGCAGAATTTTTTGCTTCATTGTGACCCAAATTACCCGGTTCGCACCATTCTTTTTTTGCGAATGAGGTATCAATAAACAATAGTATTTCCCTGTGTATAGTTTTCGGTTTCATAACTTATTTTTTTCAGGATGAATCCTCTCATTTTTTGGATGAATTTGACAGGATATAAGAATTGGTCGCAATGGAAAAATAACAGGGAAACAATAACTGTTATTTTATTTTACCTTTTGTTTTTGTTATCTTAGGAGATGAACAACCTTCAGTGAATTTTTTTAAACCATTTCTTCCGTCTGATGAGCGGGAAATAATTGACAGCATTGCTCAAAATGGAACGGAGAGAAAAAGAGGGGAGGAGCGTCTTTTTAACCGCTATGCTTACTTTATAAAAGAAGCCATCTATAAGTATTCTTTATCTCATGAGGACGCTTTTGATCTCTACAGCGATACAATTATATCAGCTATTGAAAAAATTGCAAGTGGCTCTTTCCAGGGCCGCTCTTCATTAAAAACGTGGGTGTACAGCATTTTTCACAATAAATATGTTGACCTTCTAAGAAAAAGATCGACTAATAAGAACAGCATCCATCATACTTTATCGATCTCCGATCTGCTTTTGCAGATTTCTGATCACACAAAATCGGTCATTCAAAAACTGGTTGATAAAACAGACCATGAGGTTTTAAAACAAAAGCTGGCACAGATAGGAGAAAGTTGCCGGCGAATGCTGATGTTATGGGCTGATGGATATAGCGATAAAGAGATAGCGGGCTTAATGGAATATAAAACATCTGATGTAGTAAAGACAAGCCGGTTACGATGTCTTGAGAAGTTGAAACAATTATATCATGCATCCTAGCTAAAAAAAACATGGACAATTCTTACGAATATATTGATAACTATTTCAATCAAAAGCTGAGTGCTGAAGAAGCAATGCAATTTGAACGAAAAATTACAGAAGACAAAAATTTTGCCGGGGAAGTGGCTTTTTATCTGGCGGCAAAACAAGCTTTAAAAGAAGAGGTAATGGCTGAGAAAAAAGAATGGTTCAGACAATTACTTCAGCAAAACAGTTCTTTTACCAACATGGGGCAGAATGGGCGTGTGAAAAAAATGTGGGTGTACAGAATTGCTGCTGCTGCGGCTGTATTGATTTGTGTATTTTTTGCCTGGCATTTCTTCTTTTCAAAATCTGCCTCACCGCAGCAAATGGCAGACAGCTTTATAAATGAAAATTTAAAACCGCTACCTGTTACCATGGGGATAGAACGGAACAGTATCCAGGATGGACTACGTTTATATAATGAAGAGAAATATGATTCTGCAATACAACAATTTGAAACCATCATTCAAAATGATACCACAAATTTTTCAGCAAAAAAATATTTGGGAATTGTTTACCTTAGGTTAGGTAATTACGACAAGGCACTTCTGTATTTCCGACAACTGGAAAATTATTCACTTTTTTCAAATCCGGCCATATTTTATCAGGCCCTCACTCTAATGAAACGGAATCTACCCGGTGATAAACAAAAAGCAAAGCAATTGTTGCAGCAGGTTGTAGATAAAGATCTGGAGGGAAAAGAAACTGCAAAACAATGGCTGAAGAAATTGTAAACCAATTCTTTCACCAATAAATTTTTTATGAGAAAAAAAAGATTTTACGGAATAAGCTGTTTATCTTATTTGAACGGAGTCATGGTTTTTTTTACAATGCTTATCACAGGCAGTTCTTGTAATAATACTTCTTCCAATAATGATTCGGCTGTTCAAGCTACCGCAAATGATACTTTGAATAATTGGCTTTCCTGGCATTTAGTTTTCAAGGCTGGTGTCAATAATCAAACGCAACAACAAGATTTCGAGGAAGTCCAAACATATATTGCGGGTTACCTGGATTCCCTCAACAATAGTAATCCGAACAAAAAATATCATTACAAAGCTTTTAATTGGAGAAATGACCAAACTGGAGATTCTTTGCATCACCAATTTTCTGCTGATTTGGGATATAATGCTGCAGATTCAATAACCCCACCGGCTCCTGTACATGACGGTCCCAAATTAACGAATGATACCCAATAAGTTTTTCAAGCTCTAAGCCCCAGTGGGGTAGGCAGGATAACAACTTTTAAGAACTAAATAAGCAAATTACGTTGTGATGCCAATCTATCCCCTGCAATGTTTGAATAATAATAATGATTCATTTCTTTATAAGTGTTCGTATAATTTGGGTCTATGCATAGCAGGTTGGCTACGATCCTATTTTTTGCTTTGCTCCATAGCTCAACCCTCAAAGCCCAATGTGTTGACAAAGATTTTGTGCTTGAGCGCATAAATTTTTTGCAAAATTCTGCTTCGATAAATAATCAGCATAAGCTGAAAGAACTGCTGCAGCTTGAGGATTATCTGAAGCGTTGTTCACAAACGCATGATTCGTTATATTCACTTTTGTTGCGCAAAATCGGGATAGTTTATTATCACTCAGCAGATTATCTTAGTGCGGTACAATATACCTTGCGGTCTGCCAATATTCTGCGCGGTATTGGGGAAAATACGACAAATCTTCAACACATTTCAGATTGTTATTACAACTTAACAATTTACTACGACTCTCTGAAAGAGGTCTCCCTGCAAATTGAAGCAATAGACAGTTGCATCGCGATCGATTTGAGAATAAATTCAGACTATTACAATTCCTGCATTTTGATAGAGAAGAAAATCAGGTATCTATTTAACAATGGGGACTACGGACTTTGTATAAAGTATGCAGATCTGGAAGAGAGCTTATTACAAAAATATTATCATTATCCGGACAGCTTAGAAAATATCCTATACGTACTAACTTATAAAGTTGACGCATTGGTATTTCTCAAAGATTTCACAAATGCGGAAAAATTGTTGGTTCATAAAGTCAGGGAGTGTGAAATTTTGGGGAAAATAAAGTTTCTGGGAACCATCTATGGATTGCTGGCACTCACGAATAAATTTAAAAAAGACTATAATGGATCGATTTATTACTTTAAGAAATGTTATAAGTATAATCTCATGACAGGCTATCGGAAAGGGTGTGCTGAGGCGCTGAATAATATTGGTGTTCTTTATTTGGAGGGTTTTCATCAGGGCGGTCAGGCATTATTATCTAACCGAAAGGCTCTTATCTATGCAGATGCAGTTGACTCCATCTACGCGCTTGATAATATTGCAAATGTATATGTGAACAAACAAATGTTTGATTCCGCATTTTATTTTTTCCAGCAATCGTTTGATCAAATTAAGCCCGGAATGGATGTGGCAGAATTATTAAATGATAAACTGGAGGAAAATCTCGGAAACAAAACCACAGAATATGTGACACGTTTGATATTGGATAAAGGTGATGCTTTTTTACACGAATACAAGTCAGAAAATATCAGGAACGCTCTTCTTAAAGCAAATATTATTTATAAAGAAGCGGATGAATTTCTCAGCAGGATCAAATCCAGGCAATTAGAAGTTGATTCCAGATTATTTTGGCGTGGATATGCGGTGCGCTTATATGAACATGCTATTGAAGCCTGTTATCTGCAGAGTAATTATACCGATGCATTTTATTTCTTCGAAAAAAGCAGGGCCGTCCTTTTAAATGACCAGTTGAATGAACGAGAATTTGTGGCAGAAGTTGATATACTTGCGCAATCGCGACTTAAAGAAAAAATACTTGAAAAAGAGCGGGAATTAAAAAGTATGGATAAAGGCACACTCCAGTATGGCGAATTGGAAAAGGATGTATTTCGCAGCAAGCAGGAGTTAGCCGTGCTGCAGAACCGGATAAAAGAAAAGAACCCGCTGTACTTTCAAACTTTCATCGATTCAGGTTTTATCTCTATTCATGATGTTCAGAATAGAATTTTGAAGGATCACAAGGCAGTCATTGAAATTCTTTCGGGGGATAGTGCTGTTTATTTATTGGCGATTACAACACAGGAGGTTCGTTTGAATAAGATCGATAAAAAAGTTTTTGATACCTTATCTGCTGATTATTCAAATTATATCTCTCACCCGGATCTACTGAACAAAAATTTTGATAACTATGTACAGATTTCAAACCAACTTTATCAGTTAATGTTTCAAAACATTAATTTACCTGCAGGTCGCATCATCATTTCACCCGATGGAAAGTATTTTCCGTTTGAAGCGCTAGTAACAAGTATAAGACCCCGGACTTATTTTCTTGAGGATCATGCTGCCAGTTATACTTATTCAGCACGGTACCTCTTGAATAATTTCAGAACTGATTCAGCTATTCATGCAAATGCATTTATGGGTATTGCGCCGGTGCAATACACAAACGGGCTGCCTTCATTGTCCGGTAGTGATCAATCAATACAACGAATACAGGATTATTTCAGTAATGCCTCCAGCTTTACCGGAAGCAAGGCTAAAAAAAATAACTTTCTGAATGAATTTTATAAATACAGGATCATTCAATTATATACACATGCAACTGATAGTGGATCCAACGGGGAACCGATGATCTATTTTGCAGATTCGCCTTTAAACTTATCAGATCTTTTACCCGAAAAAAAGCCTGCTACTGATCTTATTGTTCTTTCTGCGTGCCAGACCGCTTCAGGTAAATTATACAGCGGTGAAGGTGTTTTTAGCTTTAACCGGAGTTTTGCGGCATTGGGAATTCCTTCTTCTGTTTCTAATCTATGGCAGGTAGATAACAAATCAACATACAGGCTCACGGAACTTTTTTACAAATATATGTCCAGGGGAATGCCTTTGGATATTGCATTGCAAAAAGCTAAAAAAGAGTTTATAAAAACAACAACTCTTGATGAAAATAAATTGCCTTACTATTGGGCCGCTTCCATTTTAGTGGGAAAAACAGACGCAATATCGCTGCAAAAGAAATATGCCTGGTGGCCGATAACTGGCATATCAATCCTGGCATCAATTGTTCTTGGTGGATGGATAATCAGATGGAGAAGCAGATCTTCAAAACCAAAGCCTGGGTAAGGTTCTTTTAAAAATTGGAATGACTACATAAATGTTGAAACAATCATTCAAAATGACACCGTAAATTATTTAACAGAGAAATGTGTGGGAATTGTTTACCTTAGGTTAGGTAATTACGACTAATCACTTCTATATTTCCGGTAACTGGAAATTATTCAGACTTTCAACCCGACCATATCGTAATCAGGCCCTCACTCTATTAAAACGCAACCTGCCCGGTGATAATCAAAAAGCACGGCAATTGTTGCAGCTAGTAGTGGATAATGATCTCGAAGAAAAGGAAACTGTGCAATGATGGTTGAAAAGTTTTTAGCTCCATTTTTCACAATTAAAACTGTTGTTATGAGTACTACAAATGAAGATTTGCAAAAAGACAAACGTCGCGTCAAGGTGTGGTTTCCACGTTCTATCTCTCTGGATAAAAAAAATACTGGAATGAAAATTTCAGAAAGAAAGAGAAAAATTCAAAATGTCTTGAAGAAACTTCTTAGAAATAGCCGGGATGGAAGATTTTGGGAAATTAGTAGTTTTAAATGGAGCGGACCCTTAAAGCCATCAATGAAATATCGTGTAGTAATTTTTATAAAATTGAAAAAGAAAATTACTGGTCCTATAGGCCCAAACGACCCGACAGTGCCACCTCCACCAAAACAGCCAAAAAGCATGTAATTTTTTATAGCAGCCAGTCATAAAATTTGTAGGAATATTCAGTATTAAAATTTGGTCTCAATATTATTTTAATTAGAGTCAGCTATGAAAAGTAAAAAGAAAGACAAATCTGATGAGGGAGGTGTCCCATCTAGAATAGTGATTAAGTTTCGGGATTCTTTGCAAATACCTTATCAAAATGAGGCACAGCTCCAAGCGTATTTTTCTAAAAATAATCTTATTTCATGGAGAGAATTGATTAAAAGGTTTCAAGGTATAAAAATAACCAAACTGTACACTTCTGTCACTTCAGGCCAAATAATTAAGTTGGTTACTAAATTAAAAGAGTTAAATCCGGAGTATTCCCCTTCTAATTTTCTTAACCACTGTGCCATCGACTGCCCGTATAAAATAACGAATATAGATGAATTACTCTCTGAACTGCTTGCACATGAAATTGTAGAGATTGCATATATAGAGAGCGATCCTATTCCACCCATATGTACAATCACTGGGCAAAATCCAATGATGGTTAATCAAGGTTATTTGAATTCCTCACCTGAAGGAATTGATGCCAAATATGCCTGGAAAATTAAAGGAGGCTGTGGAGAGGGTAAGGTTCAATTTATTGATATAGAACCAGGTTGGAATTTAAATCATGAAGATCTAAAAGGAGCAGGAGTTGTGTTACTTAATAGTGGAATCAATAAGTCAGATTGGTTCGGGCATGGCACAGCTGTTTTGGGAACACTTCTGATGCAAGATAATAATTTTGGTGGCGTTGGTATTACTCCAAAAGCCAAAGGAACATTGATACCCCAAATAAGTCAATCAGGGCACAATATTATCAATGATGCTATTATGAAAGCAATTGATATGCTGAATTATGGGGACATCCTTTTACTTGAAGCGCAAGTCACCGAAACGGACTTTCCCCGTAAACAATGGCCTGTTGAAATTAGACAGATGACCTTTGATGTAATAGAACTTGCTACAGCCAAAGGAATTATTGTAATTGAACCCGCGGGGAATGGAAGTTTTGATGACAGACAGGGAAATAATCTTGACGACTTTATAGATAGAAATAATAAAAGAATTCTCGACCGCACAAGTTTAGATTTTAAAGATTCAGGTGCTATTATGGTTGCAGCCGCATCAGATTCAGCTGCTCATGGAAGAAGAAGATTTTCAAATTATGGCAATCGGATTGATTGTTTCGCATGGGGCTCGAATGTTTTTACAACTGATGATCCTCTATCTGCCGCCAACCCACTTTTTCCATATAATTCTAATTTCGGAGGTACATCTAGCGCCTCGGCTATCATTGCTGGAGTAGCGATAGCAGTTCAAAGTATATTGGAGTCTTCTGGCAGGTCACGTCTTAGTCCTAAGGAGATGCGTGATCTATTAAGCAACAATGGTATTTCATCAAGAAGTACAATTGGTATAATGCCAGATTTAAAAAGGATAATTGACAAAGTTATCCCTGGCTTACGGCCATAAATACATTAAGGAACGATGTGAAAATGCATACCACAAAATCACAAAAAATAGTTCAATCTGATGTGCCGAAAATTATTTTTTTTAACCTGCGTAAGCTTTTCCATCGGGACATTTTTGAGCGGGCAATGCCCTGACAGGGACTGGTTATGGAAGCGATTGGTTTTCTTAAGAGATTCAACAACATCACCTCCTACAGAAAAATTAAATGAGTTATTAACCTATGAAGATAGAATGAAAAATTGTTCTTATAGATTTGATTCAACACATGCATTATTATTGCAACGAATCGGAGCAATGTATTTCTATGATGCAGACTATTTAAAGGCAGCCCGTTATATGCAACAAGCTATTAATATTATAACTGTGCATATAGGAAGTCCTGATGTAAACATAAAAGATAACATTAGGAATTACTATAGTCTTGCATGGATCTATGATTCATTAAACAATGTTACGGGAAAGATGAAAGCCTTGGATAGTTGTGCAGCTATTGCCATAAGGTCAAACTCTATAGATATATATTGTATGCAAGCACTCAATACAAGAGTTGAATATTTTTTTGATATTGGTGATTACAATCGTTGTATCAGTTATGCAACAATATGTGAAATGATTTCAAAAAAATATTCGCACAGAAATGTGCACGATGACTACCAGACCGGACTACAATTTGCTTTAATCAGTTTATTTTGGAGAGTGAATGCATTATTAAAACTCAAAAATTATAAGCTTGCGGAGGATTTGCTTGGTGATAAAATGGAAGAGTGTAAGAAAACCGGCATTAAACAATACTTGGGAACAATTTATCAGCTATTTGCAGAATTGGATCTGCAACAAAAAAACTATAAAAAAGCAATTTTTGATTATAATAAGGCTTTTAAATATGAACAGGAAGCTGCTGATAATATTAGTTGCAAAGTAATATTGAGTAATATAGGCTATAATATCTACTTTAAACATTTTAATGATATTAACAAAGCAATCAGCTATTATAGAAAAGCTCTTGCCTACAATAGTGTAGAGAAATCAGAAAATATTTCAAATGTTTTTGAATCATTAAAAATATTTAATTATATAGCTGATTTATATGTTCGAAAAAATCTTTTTGACTCCTCCTTTTTCTATTTTCAAGAAGCGCTAAATCAAATCAAGCCAGGTATGACTGAGGCAACTTTATTGCAAAGCTCTATAAATGAATTTTCATCCTATAAGCACATACATTATTTAATTGAACTCTTAATTGACAAAGGGGACGCCCTTGAGCAACAATATAAGGTTGAAAAAAAAATAAACTCTCTTGATGAGGCAGTGAAAGTTTACAAAATGACCGATCAATTACTCGATAGGATCAAATCTGAACAAACTGAATTACAATCAAAGCTTTTCTGGAGAAATGATTGCAAACGTTTATATGAAAATGCAATTGAAGCATGCTACCTGCAAAAAAATTTTGAAAATGCTTTTTATTTTTTTGAAAGAAGCAAAGCAGTCCTTTTGCAAGATCAGCTTCATGAGCAACGATTGATGGATGAAGAGGACATTATGAAGCAAACACAGTTAATAAAAAAAAATCACCAACTAGAAGTATCAACAGAAAATGCTGAAGAAATCTTTATAAACCAGCAGGAACTGGATCGATTAAAACAGAGCATTAAAGAAAAAAACCCTTTGTATTATCAAAGTTTTGTTGACACTTCTTTTATCTATTTACAAAGTGTAAAACAAAATCTTTTAAAAGATCGCAAGGCATTAGTTGAATTGTTTGCAGGAGACAGCGCTACATACATTTTAGTTATTACAAAGGAAAAATCTTATTTGGACAAAGTTAATAAAACAACTTTTGATAGTTTATCTCACGTTTATACTAAATATATTTCTGATCCTAATCTGCTTAATAAAAATTCTTCTAACTGCATCAAACTTTCGAGCCAGCTTTATCAATTGATATTTAAAAATATCAATTTGCCCAAAGGACGTATTATCATTTCTCCTGATGATAAGTATTTTCCGTTTGAGGCGTTAGTAACAAACACACAACCTTTGACCTATTTCGTAGAAGATTATGCAGTGAGCTATACCTATTCAGCACGTTATTTGTTGAATAATTTTACTACAAATTCTGCTTCTGATTCCTACACATTTATGGGTATTGCTCCTGTACAATATGCTAATGGCTTACCTGCTTTACCGGGAAGTGATCAATCGGTACAAAGAATGCAAGCCTATTTCAGTAATGCTACCACTCTTATAGGAAGGAAAGCATCTAGAAATAATTTTCTTCAACAATATTATAAGTACAAGATTATTCAACTCTATACCCACGCAACGGACAGCGGATATACAGGTGAGCCAATGATATATTTTTCAGATTCTGTATTATCATTGTCAGATCTATTTTATGAAAATATACCTTCTACAAGGCTCATTGTTCTGTCTGCATGCGAAACAGCCGACGGAAAGTTATATAATGGAGAGGGGGTGTTTAGTTTTAATCGGCAATTTGCTACATTGGGAATTCCTTCCTGTGTTTCTAATTTATGGCAGATAGATAATCAATCAACATACAGGCTCACAGAATTTTTTTATAAATACTTATCGGATGGCATGCCTTTGGATATTGCCTTACAAAAAGCAAAAAAAGAATTTATAAAAACTACTACTCTTAGTGAGAATAAATTGCCCTATTATTGGGCTGCATCTATTTTAGTTGGCAAAACAGATGCTATTCCTTTGTCAAAAAAAATTGAATGGAAATGGATAGCAGGTATAGTTTTTTTAGGGGCACTTATTTTTATTTGGTGGGGAATTAATAGAAAAATAAATTTTATGAGTGCATAAAGAAATTATTTCTGCAAAATTAAAAATCCCCAGTCATGGGGATTTTGAATCGCTGAATGTGGGAGTGGCAACAGGAATGATACTATATGAAGTAATGAAACAAGGAGGGGAATAATTTTAAATAGGGCACGGACTCGTTGCTCTTTTATTTTTTTCCATTGATGTTAAATAAAGCTCTCAGTTGTACAAACCCAGCATCACTTATTCCATTGTAGCCTAAAGTGATTTGTGTTGCTTTTGCATTGAAGCCAAGATGGGGATTGTAAGCAAAAACAGTACTGGAATAGCCTGAGGCTGTGAATAAGGCTATCCCTCCACCTGCACCAACAAAAAACTTAGGAGAAATATAACCACGAGGCCCGGCCATGAGAGTCGCATAACCAGCGGAGCCAGATTCTCCTGCAGCAAAGAGACGACTGTAACCAAGTGAGCTGAATAATGAAAAGGCAGATACAGGTTTAAATTCACTTTGTATATCAAAAGTGGCATTAAGAATCTTTGGTTCCTGCACCATTGAGCCAAAACCTATACCGAAGCCCAGGTGGAAGTTTTTTTCTGAATCCTTGTCAGAATCCTTACGGGAATCCATTTGAGCTACGGCAGATAGTACAAGCAGCATTAAAATGGCTGGCGTTAGAAGTTTTTTCATTTTTTAAAATTTAAAGTTTGCCTACTCTTTTCCAGGTTTTCAGCAATCCCTGCTTCCCTGTGGCCAACAGAAAGATTTTTTGATAATCCCGGTCACCGGCTCTTGAATCTTCATTAATGATTCAAACATAGTCTGCCGCAAAACCGGTTTATAATTGAAGTTTGCAGATAGTTAAGTAGGATTGATAGTTTTTGCAAATAGGGAATTCGTTAGACACAACTATCCAGTTTCATTGCATAAAATCCAACGAAATCATTGTAACTGGTATTTTTTGCAAAAAAGATTAACCCTCGATGAAAAATGATTTTTTATTAAAGATTAATTAAGGGTAATGTCGAGCAACTCTTCCTGAAAATCATTAAAGACTTTTTTCAAACCGCTGTCTGAGTCTGTTCCATAATTGATAAAAAATACATGTATCACCCCTTTATTTGGGAAATAAAAAAGGTTGGCTGTATAGCCGAGATCCCTGCCTTTGTGACCAATGCCATAATCATTTCCATGATTAAGAAAAGTTTTTTGAATGCCATATCCATAATAATTAGGATCATCCTCTTTTCCATAGGTCTGCATAATTGCCAGGGATTTGGAATTCAATAATGTTTTTTGAATAAAGAGAGCATTGATGAATTTAAAAAGATCGAAAACATTACTGTACAAGCCACCATAACCATTTCCGCTTCCCGTTACCAGGTTGGATACATTTACAATCGTGTTATTATTGTACAGATCAAAATAACCCTGGGCGACGCTGTTGGGCAATTCATCATAAGGCTGATAATACGTATGTTGCAAATCAAGTGGGTTCAAAATATATTGCTTCAACAGGTCTGCATGGCTTCTTCCAGTTGCAACTTCAATTACCATTTTTATAAGAATAGTGTTGGTATTAGAATAAATGGCAGTGTCTGAAGGATAAAAAAGTGGCGGTTTGTTATAAATAAATTCAAGTAATTCTTCTGGCTGCCACTTTTTATTTGGATTATTAAGGACTGCGAGATAGAAATCGTTTTGTTCAATGACATCCGGGATACCGGTCTCATGGTTCATGCATTGCCCTAGGGTAACCAAATTCCCGTTGGGCAATTTGGCGATAATATTTGCAGGAATCCAGGCAGAGATTTTTGCATGAATCGCATTATAGCCAATACCACTGTGCACAGAATCTTCCATAAGCTTAAATAATAAAGTACTCATGAAAAATTTGGTAATGCTGGCTGCTTTTGAAACAGTGCCGGGAACAAAATCAATATCGTTTTCAATGTCAGCTTTTCCTGTAGCTCCTATCCAGGTTCCTTTGTCATCATTTACCAGTAGTGAAATCCCCGGCAGACCTTTACGCCGATACTTTTCAAGAAGAGCTTTGAGTGATGCATCTTTTGGATGGATACTACTCGTATCAGCCCATGGGCTGGATTCACCAATTACTCTTGTTTGAACAATTTGGGGTTTGCGACATGCGACAAGTATTGTAACTACGAATGCTATCAGGATTATTTTTCTCATATTAAAGGTTTTGATTGTTTTATTTTATTGGCTTGCTTATACCAATTGCAAAACTGTTATAAGGTAAAAGAGGCACGTAAGATTTTACGAATGGCATTTGAATGCTTTGCCAGTAGCCTGTGAATATTCTTACAGGCTTCGATGAAGATGGATTAGGAGTATAATCAAATCCAAGTGAATAGGAAGCCATGAATTGCATTCGACCTAACCCTTTGTTGTTAGTGTATTCACCATCTGAATTCATTTTAAGTTTGGCAGTAGCAGGAATTGAATGCATGTATCCCGCTCCTAATGATGTTTCACCGGAAAAATGATTGTTAAATTTATACCTGTAGCCAAAATTCAGGTATAGGGGAATTCCAGTTTGCACAAAGCGATGATAAAAGCAAGCAATTTTTAATTCTAAGAACCATTCATGTTTTTCCCGGATAGAAAAGTTTTTTCCGTATCCTGCTTCAATACCTGGATGAAGAATTTCTCCAAACAATCCTGCAAACTTTCCGAATGGTTTTGCATTTTCTGTGTTATATACAGCAATGCTCCAATATTTGTTTTCTTCTTTTTGTGCATGTGCTTTGATTAAAAAGCATATGATGAATATTAAAATAAGCAGACGTTTCATAATTATATTTTTTAGAAAAGTTTGTTGCGTTTTGAAGGCAGATTCATTTTTTAACTGATGTTATGAGGAGGATTTTCTAAGAACAAATCGATGATAAACAAGAGTTCCGGCTCTCAGATCTTCGTGGATCTTTGATCCTTTTACTCCCGCAAATTCTTTGAAAATTTTTTGGATTTTTTTGGGTATAAATTTCTGTATACGTATTAGTTTGAAAGCGTCTTCTTCTACGATAGCGGCTACTACATTCTGGGTTATTACTTCTTCCTCAATCAATTTCAAACTTGAGTTTAACAGGTTTCTTCTTAAAGTGATCATGCCATCGCGACTGCGCAAGTCAGTACAGAGAAAATATCCGCCTTCACATAATACTCTATTTACTTCAGAAAGAAATTTTGGAACCGAACCATATGCATGACAAGATTCAACATTGATCACTACATCGAAATAATCGTTTTCGAAAGGCAGTGCTTCAGCATTACCCTGTTTATAATAAAGACCCTTTTGAATATGTGTTTTCTTTGAAAAGCTTATAGCATTTTCAGCGATGTCAAGCCCTGTAACCTTTCGGGGATTGAAATATCTTTTAATGTAGTAACAACCTCCTCCGCGACCACTTCCTATTTCCAGCACATCCTTATCTTCTATACTTACTTTATTTACGAGATAGTGGTATAGTTGTATGGGATAGCGATGAATTTCATCTTCCGGGTTGAGTCTTAATTTTTTTTCATACTCAAAAGGAGAGTAACCATAGTTCATAAAATGCCATTCATTATAATTAAATCGTTTTGCCAACCATTCATAGATAGGCTTCCACATGATCCGTCGAAAAACCGGGTAGTCGGTCAGGCTTAAAAACAATTTTGCTATCATACAATTAGTTTTTATTTTTTATTTTGTAATCATTTTTTATTTATATAATCCGGGTTTTAACTTCTGGATGTTTTTTGCAATTTCCCTTTTCACTTCTTTTTTTGATGTATATGATGAATTTCGGAGGACCAGGTTGCCATACATATCTAATGATACCGGGCCGGTGCGATTGAAACTATTTGAGACCGCATTGTATTCATTCCATGTGCTCATATTTTCCCATGCGGGTCTGTAACAAACATCCCTGAACAATTTGCGCCCCGGGCAACCTGCTACGGCAGGTTTTTTTAAAAAGAGTCCCGGTCTTGACATTACCCAGCTTTCACAGCCATATATCCTTGCACGGTTAAAAATTTTACCCATTCTGATCATTAATGAATCGCCGTTCATGCGCGTCGTGTCTTTATAATCAATCGAAGCCCTGTAATAGGTAGCGCCTCCATAACAAGAACCGATAATTAGTTTTGTTTGGAAATCTGAATATGGAGCCAGCATTTTGAAAGGAACATTAGAAAAGGTGTCGCTTATGTTTTGATAATTGTATTCGTCATGACCAATAAAGAATAGTGAATATCCTTTTTTATACATGCCGTGTGAATCAAACCAAATTGTCCCGATCATGGCATTGTATTTCCTTAAGTGGTACAATACTTTTGCGGCCATTTGACTTGCGTCTTTTGCTACAATGGCAGCAAATCTTTTTGGCCGGAAAAAACTTTTTGTTTTTGCTCTTAATACATCGAAGCGGGAAGCCGGGTCAAGCTTACCCTTTTTACGTTTGGAGACAATAAAAAAATTAAGATGTTTTGTTTTTACAGTTGCACCCGCTTCCACTCTGTAATTATTTTCTCTGTTTACTAAAGCATTATCCTGTTGTGATGAAGCCGCTGTGCCGATCAATATGGCGATAATGGCCGGGAAGAAGTTAGTTCGTTTCACTGTCGACGGTTTTGTTTCACCACAAACCTATTATCACTCCAAAGCGATTCATAACGGCTTTATGCCTGTGGGTTTTTAATGTGTATCAATAAATAGTAAATGAGAGACAAATACCCGAAAAGTGGCATAGGGAATAGGTTTGATTTAACTTTCTTTAAGAATTAAAAACTGTTTCTTCGTAAAACTGATAAAAGTTGTTACGGAAAATCCGTAATTTTCAATTAATGACTGCCGCCACCGACCTTCAGCAACAACTGTTTAATTTTATTAAAAATTCACAGCCTCATATGTCATTAGCTGATGAACTTTGCGACTTGCTGGATATCAGCCACGACAGTGCCTACCGTCGTATCAGGGGAGAAAAACCTCTTACACTTTCCGAATTAAAAATAGTCTGCGAAAAATATAATATCGCTTTGGACCAGGTTCTTCAATTACAAAACGATACTGTCGTTTTCAAAGCCCCGGACATAAATCAAAATAGCTTTCCTTTTGCCGACTATCTCAAAGGCATGCTCGCGCAGCTTAAATATTTTAATTCATTTGAAAAAAAACAGATGCTCTATCTCTGCAAGGATCTTCCCATCTGGCATTTTTATCTTTTTCCTGAGATCGGAGCTTTTAAAACCTTTCTCTGGATTAGGACCATTCAGAATCATCCCGATTATAGCCATAAATTGTTCTCTTTATCGGAGTTTAGTTTTGACGAATGTTTTACCATCGGTCAGCAGATTATCAAAGAATATAATCGAATACCATGTGTTGAGCTCTGGAATAATGAAAGTATTAACAGTACTGTCAGCCAGATAAAATTTTATCAGGATTCGTGCATTTTTAAGAACAATGATGATATGGAGGCAGTCATCAGTTCATTTGAAAGGTCGTTGGATCATTTGCAGCGGCAGGCTGAAATAGGTTTAAAATTTATGCCAGGTGACACAGATGTTTCTTATAGATCGCCGGTGCAATTGTATATAAATGAAGTTGTAATTGGTAACAACACTATTCTTGCGGAGCTAAATGAACAAAAACTTTCTTTTATTCCTTACAATGTCTTTAGTTATATGCTTACTAGAGATGTTCGGTTTAACCAAAGTGCATTCAATGCTTTTAATACTCTTGTTAGTCGTTCTACATTAATCAGTGGCACAGGTGAAAAAGAAAGGAATAAATTTTTCCGGTCATTAAAGGAACGGGTACAGAATTTAAGAAGATAATATCCCCGCGATTTACCTTTGCCGGAATTATGAATCAGGCAAATATTAAACTTATCGAATGTCCCCGTGATGCGATGCAAGGTTGGAAAAATTTTATTCCAACAACAAGGAAAATTGAGTACATCAATTCATTGTTGAGGGTCGGGTTTGATTCAATTGATTTTGGAAGTTTTGTTTCCCCCAAAGCAATTCCTCAAATGAGTGATACAAAAGAAGTGATTAAAAATTTGGAATTAGGAATTAGTAAATCTAAGTTACTTGCGATTATTGCCAATGTTCGTGGCGCAGAGGAAGCAGGTGTATATAGGGAAATTACCTGTCTCGGCTTTCCTTTTTCAGTTTCGGAAACATTTCAACAACGTAATACGAACTCTTCTATTGATGAATCTTTAACTAGAGTACAAGAGATTCAGAACATTTGTGTAAAAACAGGCAAGCAACTGGTTATTTATATTTCAATGGGTTTTGGTAATCCGTACGGAGATCCTTATTCAGAGGAAAGTGTTTTTGAATGGATAAAAAAAATTGTTGATTTAGGAATCAAAACTATTTCTTTAGCTGATACGGTTGGAATTGCAAAGCCGGAACAGGTGTATTCTATGACCCGTTACTTAATTGAGTTATTGCCTGAAGCTGAAATTGGTGTTCATCTTCATTCGAGGCCTGACAACTGGAGGGAAAAATTAGATGCAGCAATAAATGCCGGTTGCAAAAGATTTGATGGTGCTTTAAAAGGGATAGGTGGCTGCCCGATGGCAAACGATGAATTAGTGGGGAATATGAATATGGAATGGATGATCCAGTATTTTGAGCAAAAGAATTTGTTGAGCAACATAAATAGAGATCAGTTAGAAAAAAGTATACAAACAGCTGAACAAATTTTTGTGTAATGTTAATGGAGATCACAAAGAATGAGGGTAAACCTCATATCATTTCGTATGCGAGGGATGACGGAACAATAACATGGATGCATTCTGATGATTTTTTTGTGCGGCATGACCTGAGCCATTATGTCATTGAAAAACAATTAGGATATAAAAGATTTTGAGAATCGTGAGAAAAGGAAACAAATGAAAATAAGCAAGGAGGCATGGTATTCAGAAAACATGGCGAATTTATTTTTGATAGAAATTTCCCAGGGAGAGTCTGAAGACTTCAATAACTTGTCAGGTGAAGCTTTCAAAAAAATGGAAGGGCTATATGATCCGCCTGTTCTTACCGCAGAAGAAATAAGTTCGATCAGGAATTTTTTAAGAACGCTTTTACAACAGTGGAAAGAATTGCCTTCAGGGGGAAAAATGTTTTTATCAATTAATTTTTAAAAGTGGAGTTTCAAACATCTATTTCTGTTAAGCCTTTGCCCGAACCGATTGATTACAACAGTAAGATCTTGTTGATCGGTTCTTGCTTTACGGAACATATTGGTAATTCGTTGGAAGAATTAAAGTTTCCTGTTTTGCAAAATCCAAACGGAATTCTTTTTGATCCGCATAGTGTTTGTAAAAGTTTGGTATCATATATAGAGAACAAAAAATTCTCAGAAAAAGATTTTTTCCAGTTAAATGAAGTATGGCATAGTTGGGAACATCACAGCCGCTATTCAAATATTAATTTACAGGAAGCGGTCAGGGTAGTCAACGATTCTCAGGGAATAGCTCATGAATTTTTAATGAAGACTGACTGGCTAATTATTACTCTCGGATCTTCGTTTTCATACAGGTTAACTGAACAGGCAAATAAGACCGAAAGATTTTTTAAGACTGCTTTGACAGAAAATGGGGTTGCAAACTGTCATCGAGCACCTGCTCAATGGTTTCAAAAACATTTAATGACTATCGATGAGATCATTTCTGATTTTGATGATTTGCTGCGACGGTTATTTCAATTCAATTCAAACATAAACATCATTTTCACAGTGAGCCCCGTGAGGCACATAAGAGATGGGGTAGTGGACAATAATCACAGTAAGTCAAGATTGATTGAGTCAGTTCATCATTTTGTTAATAAATATAATAGGATATTTTATTTCCCTGCATATGAATTAGTAATTGATGTATTAAGGGACTATCGTTTTTACGATGCAGATCTTGTTCATCCAAATTATATGGCAACAGAATTTGTACTTGAAAAATTTTCTGAAGCGTGTTTCTCGGAAAATACAAAGATGCTTATGGAAGAAGTGAAAAATATCGTGATCGCCAGGAAACATAAAGCTTTTCAGCCCAAAACAAAAGCACATGAGCAATTTCTGAAAACTCATTTTGAAAAGACAAAAGCTTTGAAAATTAAATATCCATTTCTCAATCTGCAGGAGGAGATAAATTATTTTGGTAACGGCAGCATTTTATAGACATTCTTCTGGTAGTATTTTTCTCCCGGCCTCAGCACTGTATTTGGAAAATGAGAGATGTTGATAGCATTAGGATGCTTTTGTGTTTCCAAACAAAATCCTGAGTAAGGTCCGTATACAGTATTATTCTTTCCTTTTATTTTGGGTAATCCCTGCCCTGTATATAAATGAACCATCGGTTCAGTGGTCAAGACCTGTAATTTCAAACCTGATTTTTTAGATAAAGCTTCTGCTACAATAAAAAGCTGATCATTTTTTTTATCTACCTCAAAACTTTGATCATAGCCCCCGTTCAATCTTTCACCAATTGAATGAAATTCCCTGAAATCGTATCTCGTATTTTCCACTTCAATATAATTTCCGGTGGTAACAAGGTTTTCATCCTGCTCGAGAATTTTATCTGAATAAATTTTTATTTCGTGATCCGTAATTGTTCCTTTGCCATCATTCAGATTAAAATAGCTGTGGTGTGCAAGATTGACAACCGTTGGTTCATCGCAGCTTGCCGTATATTCATAGATCAGGTCATTATCATCCGTTAATTCAAAACAAATGCTAACATAAAGGTTTCCCGGAAAACCTTCTTCTCCATCAGGGCTTTTATATTTTAATTGAAGAATATTATTGTTTTCATCAAACGAAATAAGATTCCAAACTTTTTTATCGAATCCTTCCAAACCTCCGTGAAGCTGATCGTTTGCCCAGTTTTTTGAAACAAAAAATTCTTTATCATCAATTTTGAACGAAGCATTTTTTATCCGGTTTGCATAGCGGCCAATGGCAGCTCCCATGTACGGATAAGTTTTTAAATAATCTGCGGTGAGATAATCTTCCACTTTGTCAAATCCGAGGACAATGTCATTTATAGTTTTATCAGGCATTTGAATTTTATATGCCATTATGATGGCACCATAGTTAGTAATTAAGACTTCAGTTTTGTTTATATTGCGCAAACTGTAAACGTAAACATCTTTACCGGATGGATGAGTAAAGCAGTATTGGATAGGTTCTTTCATACAATAAAAAAACGAATTTAAAATACAATGACTGATATTAAAGAAGAATTTCAAAGACGATTTCAAAAAAAACCCGAACATGTTTTTTTTAGTCCTGGCAGGGTAAACCTGATTGGCGAGCATATTGATTACAATGGGGGAAGAGTAATGCCTTGCGCCATTAGTCTTGGAACTTATCTTGCTGTTTCCAAAAACACTGAGAAAGTTTTTCGTTTTGAGTGTCTCAATTTTCCCGAGACGGCACAAGTTCATTTGCAGAACTCCTATTCAAAAACAGGAAAGGAATGGTTTAATTATCCGCTTGGCGTGATTAATTATATTATTGGTCAGGGACATGCTTTGTCTGGTCTCGATATGTTGTTCTACGGAAATTTGCCCATTGGCGCCGGCCTTTCATCTTCCGCATCCATTGAGGTACTGACTGCTTATGCTTTGAGTGTATTGTTTCAATTAGATATTTCAAAACTTGATATTGCATTGCTTTCAAAAAAGGTGGAAAATGAATTTATCGGTGTGAATTGCGGTATCATGGATCAGTTTGCTGTGACCTTTGGGGAAAAGAGCAAAGCAATTTTATTGAATTGCGATACACTCGACTATGAATTATTGCCATTCGATACTGGTGATTATGTGCTTGCAATTATCAACACAAATAAGTCAAGATCACTTGCAGATTCAAAATACAACGAACGCTTTGCTCAATGCGGTGCTGTTTTAAAGGCGTTGAAAAAAGAAATTGATGCAAAAAATCTGTGTGATATCGAAATGCAAACGTTTCAATCACACAGACACCTGGTTGATGATCCTGTTTTGGAGAAAAGAGCTTTGCATGTTATTTCAGAAAACTTTCGCGTAAATGAAGCTGCAAAAGTTTTAAAAAAAGGCAAACTGAATGAGTTTGGTCAATTGATGTTTGCTTCACATCAGTCATTAAAAGATTTGTATGAAGTTTCAGGTGTTGAACTGGATACTATCGTTGAATTTTGTACAAAATACAGTGATTGCATCGGTGCACGGATGACCGGTGCAGGCTTTGGTGGTTGCGCAATTGCATTGATAAAAAAAGAAAAACTGGGAGATTTTGAAAAGAAGCTTACTGAATACTATAAAAATAAGATCGGTTACGAGCCATCTGTATTTGCTTCGGAGATTGGGGAAGGGGTGAGAGAGATTTTTTGATTTTTAATTTTTTACTTTTTAATGCATCCTGTCTCCGCGAACGGCTAGTTTTTGCATTATCCCTGCTTCGTACTCCAGCCATTGCTTCCACCTGTTTCTTACTTTTTCTTTGTTAATGTAGGTTTCGGCCAGTTCAATGAATAGAGTATAATGCCCTGCTTCGCTTTCCATAAATCTGCGATAAAAATTTTGAAGATATTCATCATACAGACCTTCACTTAATCTTTTAAATCGTTCACAGCTTCTTGCTTCAATCAGTGCACAAATGAGAAGTTTATCCAGCATTCTTTCCTCCTCGCTGCCACCTTTGATTTCAAATTTCAACAACTCGTTTACGTAATCATCTTTCCGTTGCCTGCCCAGTTTTAAATTTCTTTTTTGAAGTTCTGCCAATACTAAACGAAAATGTCCCCATTCCTCTGTAACAATAGGAGAAAGTTCATTTACCAATTTTTCTTTATCACTATAACGTTGAATGATGGAAATACAGGAAGTGGCAGCTTTCTGCTCACAATAAGCATGGTCAGTCAAAACATCTTCCAAAGATTTTTCTGCGAGGTTTACCCAGCGGGGATCAGTAGGCAATTGAAGGCCAAGAATATTCTTAGTATCCTGTGAAAGCTCCATAATGATGTAAAAATAATTGTTGTTTTGTTGTTATAAGTTAAAGGTAGTGCCAGCTACAAAAAGGCTTTGCCATTAGGCCCGTAAACCCTACCTTTGCCGCCGCAATAATCGGATAACAATCGGATGAATTATTAAAAAAATCAAAGATGCCATTAACAAAAGAAAAAAAATCAACAATTTTTACTGACTTTGGTGGTAAAGCAACCAACACCGGGTCTATTGAAGGGCAGATAGCTTTATTGACAGAGCGTATTGCCCAGATTTCAGGTCATTTGCAGGAAAATAAAAAAGATTTCTCCACTCACCGCGGATTAATGCAGCTTGTAGGTAGACGTAAGCGTTTATTGAATTACCTGCAAAAGCATAACCTAAGCGGTTATCGCCAATTGATCGAAAAACTCGGACTTAGAAAATAGCTCACTTAATCCTCCTCAAGGGGAGGACTTTTAGTTTTCTGAGCGGTCGTTTACTTGCATAACTTGCTGAACGGCGATAAAGACGTACAAGAGTGCGACGCAACAAAAACTAGAAAATAGCAAACAAGCCAGCTAAAAATTACTCTAATTCCTTTTATTACTTTCTCAACATTTATTACAAATTCATTTTATGCTTACACAACCAATTCGCAAAACTTTTGATATAGACGACGGAAGGCAGATAACTCTTGAAACGGGCCGACTTGCACGCCAGGCCGATGGTTCAGTAACTGTTACCATGGGCAATAGTATTTTACTGGCAACAGTAGTTGCCGCCAACGAACCGAAAGAAGGACAAAGTTTTTTTCCCCTGACAGTAGACTACCAGGAAAAATTTGCTTCTGCCGGCCGCATACCGGGTTCATTCTTTAAAAGAGAAGGAAGGCTTAGTGATTACGAAGTATTGATAAGCCGTCTTATTGATCGTGCATTGCGTCCCTTATTTCCCGAAGATTATTTATGCGATGTGCAGGTGTTGGTAACTCTTATTTCCAGTGACAACGAAGTGATGCCTGATTCAATGGCTTGCCTTGCTGCGTCAGCTGCACTGGCTGTCTCGGACGTTCCCATACAGGAAATAATTTCCGAAGTGAGAGTAGCAAGAATTGACGGAAACTTTAAAGTGAATCCGAACAGGAGCGAACTAGCCAATGCTGATCTTGAATTTATGATTGCAGCTACGGAAAAAAATATTATGATGGTAGAAGGAGAAGCATCTGAGTGTAGCGAAGATGATCTTATCCAGGCATTGGAAATAGCTCATGATGCAATCCGTATCCAGATAAAAGCTCAGAAAGAACTGTGGGAAATGGCAGGTTCTAAGGTAAAACGGGAGTTTACAAAGCCTGAGCAAAATGAAGAATTAAAAGCAAAAGTGAATTTTTTTACTGAATCAAAGATTTTTGACGTGGCTAAGGGAGCACTCAGTAAACATGAACGTAGTGATAAGTTTGAGGAAATTGAGGAAGCATTAGTTGAATATCTGGAGAAAGAATACAATGTAGCTGAAGGAGAGGAGTTAGATGAAAAAATTAAAAAATTAGCGATTAAATATTATCACGACCTGCAGTATTATGTAGTTCGTGATATGATCTTAAATGATAAAGTTCGTTTAGATGGAAGAGGTTTGGAAGATGTTCGGCCGCTTGACATGGAAGTGGATATATTACCCTCCCCGCATGGTTCGGCATTATTTACGAGAGGTGAAACACAATCACTGACAACAGTCACGCTTGGGACACCGCTTGATGAATTGCTGATTGAGAGTGCAGCTACTTCAGAATACTCAAAATTTATATTGCATTATAATTTCCCCCCTTTTTCTACTGGTGAAGTAAAACCGATGAGAGGTCCGGGCCGTCGTGAAGTAGGTCATGGAAATTTGGCTATGCGTTCCTTAAAGCAAATGATGCCGGGTGGTGATTTTGCTTACACCGTTAGAGTGGTGAGTGACATTCTTGAATCAAATGGTTCGTCATCTATGGCAACTGTTTGTGCCGGTTCACTGGCATTGATGGATGCTGGTGTACCTATGCCGAAACATGTCTCTGGAGTAGCAATGGGTTTAATTACAAAAGAAGGAAAGTTTGCTGTGCTCACAGATATTTTGGGCGATGAAGATCATTTAGGTGATATGGATTTCAAAGTAACTGGGACAAGAGATGGGATTTGCGGTGTGCAGATGGATATAAAGGTAGATGGATTGCCGATGGAGGTGATGAGACAAGCGTTGGAACAGGCAAGGCGGGGCCGTTTACATATTCTTGATGCTATGTATAATTGCATTGCAGAAGCAAGGAGCGAAGTAAAACCACATGCACCACGAATGCTGAAGATGTTTATTGACAGGGAATTTATCGGGGCAGTGATCGGACCTGGTGGAAAAGTAATCCAGGAAATGCAAAGAGAAACAGGAACAACTATCAATATTGAAGAAAAGAATAACATGGGTGAAGTGAGTGTATTTGGAACAAATAAAGAAGGAGTGGAAAGAGCTGAGCAATGGATAAAGGGAATCGTGGCGGTGCCTGTTGTGGGTGATGTATATGAAGCTACTGTAAAATCAATCATGCCTTTTGGGGCTTTTGTAGAATTTCTTCCGGGTAAACAGGGATTGGTACATATTTCAGAAGTGAGTTGGAAGAGATTGGAAACTCTGGAAGGTATATTAAAAGAAGGTGATAAAGTAAAAGTGAAATTAATTGGAACTGATCCGAAGTCAGGTAAATTTAAATTATCAAGAAAGGTATTGTTGCCGAAACCCGAAAGGCAAGACAAACCACAGGATAAGCCGGCGAATTAAATAAATCTAAGCCCTGATTGTATCGGGGTTTTTAATTATGTGCGACTATTTAAAGATTGAATTTGAAGATTTGAACACAAAGCAAAAAGAAATAGTCATCACTTTGCTCAATGACATAAATTTTGAAGGTTTTGAAAAAGGAGGAGATTTACTCAAAGCATATATTTATTCCGATTTGTATAATGAGGATATAAAAAAATGCGAATGATTATAAGCCTTCTTTTTCTATTGAAAAGATTAAGAATATTAATTGGAATAAATAATGGAAATCAATTTTTTAGTCCGGTTATTATAAATCACCCTACTCAACATATTCCGTTTATTGGAATTCGTGCACAATTTCATGAGCCCACCAGGAAGGTACAATATGAAATTGTAATCACTCCCAAAATGAGCTTTGGTTCTGGTCATCATCCTACCACTTTGATAATGATTAAAATGATGAGTGAAATAAATTTTTCCGTAAAACTGTTTTGGATTTTGGGAACAGGAACAGGCAGTCTTTCTATTTTATCTGAGAAATTATAGGCTTTAAAAATTGTTGCTATTAATATTGATAACCAAACTATTAAGAACGTCATCAAAAATTTTAATTCAAATAATTATTCAAACACTCAATTGATAAAAGCTTCTTCCTCAGAAGATAATCAGGAGTTTGATATCATTCTTGCAAATATTATTAAAATTATAATACTTGATAACCTGAAAGCGTTTATTAAACAGTTAAAACCCGGTGGTGTTATTCTGATAAGTGGGCTTCTAAAACGTGATGAAGAAGAGGTTTTACGAGCAGCTACGCAAAACGTTTTTTCTATCGATAAAAAAATAGAAATAGGTGAATGGATGTGTTTGAAAATGACTTGTAAATCGGCTATTATCTAAGAATTAAATTAACGTTAGAAAAAAAGCTGAATTATTGTATTTTTGTTTTCCAACTTCAACCCTGGTTCTATGAACGAACTACTTCTCATTGTTCTCGCATATCTGATTGGCAGCGTTCCTACGTCGGTGTGGGTTAGCAGGTATTTTTTTGATTTCGATATTCGGGATTATGGTAGTGGTAATGCCGGAGCTACTAATACTTATCGTATTCTTGGACCTACGTGGGGTAGCCTTGTGATGGTTATCGATATGTTGAAAGGTTTAGTTGCAGTTAAATTAGCTTTGCTGTTACCGGGCTACATAGATACTGAAACCCGTTTCATTAATCTTCAAATCGGTCTTGGTCTTGCAGCTGTAGTGGGTCACATATTTCCCATTTGGGCGGACTTTAGAGGCGGTAAAGGAATAGCAACTCTTTTTGGAATGGTGTTAGGCATTCAACCTCTTGTAGCTGTTTGCTGCGTCGGTGTTTTTCTTTTGGTTTTGTATCTTACAAGGTTTGTTTCTTTAAGTTCAATTCTTGCTAGTGTTGCCTTCCCGGTTTTTATATTAGTTATTTTTAATGAACCGGAACATTTATACCGGATATTTGCTATTGCAGTTGGCTTACTCGTGTTACTTACCCATCAAAAAAATATTGGCCGTCTTCTGAAAGGAAGTGAAAGCAAAGTGCCAATTTTCAAATATCGTGATCGTCGCAGGCAGCGCCGTCGTTCTTCATCTCATCATTCAAATTGAGTTTTCAACTTAACTTTACTTATTGTTTATTTGGTATGGTCATTGATTTTTTCAGGTCAAATTTTTTACAATGATTAAAAAGATAATTTTAAGTGCAATTCTAGTTTCCACAGTTATTGCCTGTACCCGAAATGCGATTACTGGTCGCAGCCAGTTCAAATTACTTCCGGAATCACAACTGCAATCAATGGCTACTTCACAATACCAGGAATTTTTATCATCAAGTAAAGTAGTAGCTAACAGTATTAATAAGGATGCTGAAATGGTAACCCGGGTAGGTGAAAGAATCAGGCAGGCCGTAGAATCTTATTATGCAAGTAAAGGCTTATCAAAACAATTAGAAGGATATCATTGGGAGTATCATTTGGTAGAAAACAATGAAGCTAATGCGTGGTGCATGCCTGGAGGAAAAATTGTTGTATATACAGGCTTGCTTCCGTATACTCAAAATGAAGCTGCATTGGCCGTAGTAATGGGGCATGAAGTTTCACATGCACTTTTTCAACATGGAAATGAAAGGATGAGCCAGGCATTAGGAGTGCAAGCGGTTAATCTTGGATTAGAGGTGGCATTAGCAAATAAACCTACAGAAACGAGAAACCTTTTTTTAGGGGCATATGGTGCAGGTGCGCAAGTTGGGGTTTTGTTACCCTTTTCACGCAAACATGAGTTGGAAGCGGACCATTGGGGATTGATATGGGCTGCCATGGCTGGGTATAATCCAAAAGAAGCAATTCCTCTTTGGGAAAGAATGGAAAAAGCTGGCAATGGTCAAAGACCTCCTGAATTTTTGAGTACACACCCTTCTGAAGGGAAAAGAATTGATGAATTAAATAAATACATGCCTGAAGCATTGAAATACTACAAACCAATTGAAGGATAATAGTTTGATTTAGGTCAAAAAAAACATCCATAGCCATCTTTATCTACTTCTTTTGAAAAAATGTTTCAACTAAGCCCGGATTTTTGTACCTTTGCACCTCCTACTTTGTGAACGCAGCATGGGTAATCAAGCCAAAGCCCATTGCTGATAACACTTTAAAAATTCTTTCAAAGTATGTCACAAACGTTATTTGAAAAACTGGAATTTGCAGACGAAAAAAATCTCTTAATTCAGGGTCTGCCTTCTTCCATCGAAAAACAGTTTTGTAAGCTCTCGTTTGCAAAGAATATGACCCCGCTACTCAAAAGCCGGAAAATAGACTTTGCTCTTGTGTTTGCCGTAAATGAAAATCAGTTAAATGGTATTCTGAAGGATGTTATGCCAGCCTTAAAAGACGAGTCAAAATTCTGGGTAGCTTATCCAAAGATTACTTCCAAAATCGTTACAGACCTGAATCGCGACAGCAGCTGGCAAAAGCTGACGTCAGCAGGGTATGCAAGTGTAAACGAAGTAACACTGGATCATGTATGGAGTGCCGCCCGGTTTGAAAGGCCCAATGGCAAAAAAGTACGTCATAAGACTCTAATGGAAATGGAAGAAGCTTAAGATTTCACTCATTAATTTTTTAAGCCATCCTAATGTTTTTAAAAAAGGTATTGGGGTGGTTTTTTATTTTTGGTAATGGCTCATCTGAATATCGAGATCAAGGCAAAATGTAATGATCCGAAATATGTAAAGGAATATCTTAAAAACAATCACGCTGAGTTTAAGGGAACTGATCATCAAACAGACACATATTTTAATGTTTCAAACGGAAGATTGAAGTTAAGAGAAGGAAACATTGAAAATAACCTTATTTATTATGAACGCAGTAATGAGGCAAGAGCTAAGGAATCAAATTTCCAGTTAGTAATGATAACGGATGCAAAAGGGTTGAAAGAAGTATTAACAAAATCGTTAGGCATTAAAATAATTGTAAAAAAGAAAAGGGAAATCTATTTTATTAAAAATGTAAAATTTCATATTGACGAAGTAGCCGGGTTAGGAAATTTTATGGAAATAGAAGCAAGCAATCTCTATGCGGATGTTTCTAAAGAGGAATTGCAAAGGCAATGTAATTTTTATTTAGAAGAGTTTAAGATAAACGAAAGTGATTTGATAGCTGTTTCTTATAGCGATATGTTGCTTGATAGATAAGAGTTTATTTAAGGATAACTGTTCCCAATTTTTCAGTGATAGATTTTTCCATTTGTTTCAAATGCTGATGTGTGCGGAACAATATTTCCTGTTCTTCTTTTGAATGAGTTTTTTCAAGATCGGAATGATTTTCATTCAGCATTCTTTTTATTTTTCTGAGTTTCAGGTAATTTAATGCTGATTCAACCTCAAGATGAGTTTTGTCTTCATCCATTTTTAAATAACTCATCAATTGATCATCATTATTCCTGGCAACGGTTTTAATAAATTGTTTATAGTCTTGCTCAAACAATTGTTTCTGGTAACCTGTCGCCTGGCTATATTCTCTTTTCCAGTGGCTGCTTTCTTCATAGGGAAAATTAAGAAGCGATATGACAAGCGAACTAAGTTTTGTGTCAGGATGATAAATGAAATAATTTTTATTTACCCGCTGCGGAGAGGTTTGTAATTGTTCTTTAAAAGAATTTACGAGGCTGATAATATCAGGATTATCCAGCAAACTTTCGTCAATCATTTCAGAAAAAATATGATCAGCTACCAGTTGTTCTTCATCCCAATATCTTGTGCCATACTCCAATAATATTCTCGCTAATTCCCTTTCCTGCAATTCATCTTTAAATAATAAATTAAAAGTGGCATCATCATAATCTGTTTCCTGTGCTTTTTTGGCATTTTCTTCATGCAGCTTTGTTTCTTCATAGGGGAATGCTTTTTCTAGGGTTACAATCCTGTTCCGGATGAATTTATTTACCAATGCATGCAGACCACCTTCATCAATCTTCAAAATCTCAGAACATTGCTTGATATAGTCCTGTTGTTTTGTAAAATCTTCAGCCTTGTTGATTCTTGAGATTGTTTCAGCAATTTGATTGACAACTTCTGCTTTTTTGTTTGAATCATTGCCCGCATCTTTCAATGCCACATCAAGCTGGAATAAAATAAAATCTCTTTTATTCTTTTGTACAAATTCACGAAATGCTGAAGAGCCGACCTTGTTTACATAACTGTCAGGGTCTTCATTGCCAGGGATCAAAACCAGTTTTACATTCAAGCCTTCTTCCAGGGCCATATCCAAGCCACGCAAAGCAGCTTTTACACCTGCCGCATCTCCGTCATAAACTATTGTGAGATTGTTGGTGTATTTTTTTATCAGTCGCAATTGGTCTGTTGTTAAAGATGTTCCACCGCTTGCTACTACATTTTCGATGCCTGCCTGGTGAAGAGAGATGACATCCGTATATCCTTCAACCAGTAAACATTCATCTGCTTTATCTATGGCTTGTCTTGCGAAATACGAACCATAAAGAATTTTACTCTTTACATAGATCTCATTCTCGGGTGTATTAATGTATTTTGGCGCTTTATCATTACTCTTTAAAATTCTTGCTCCAAAGCCAAGAACCTTTCCACTATGATTATGTACCGGAAAAATTACACGGCCGCGATAATTATCCTGCAGTTGTTCATTTCGGTTCACAACCAATCCTGTTTTTAAAAGTAATTCAGGATTATATTGTTTGGCTATGGCTTCTTTTGTAAATGCGTCTCTTTGTTCGGGTGCATAACCCAATTGAAATTTTTTAATGATCTCTTCCCTGAATCCTCTTTCTTTCAAATAGCTCAAACCAACATCCTGGCCCTCATCTGTTTCAAATAATTGTTTAGTAAAAAACTGTTGTGCAAAACCATTTATAATATAGAGACTGTCTGCCGCCTGCATTTGCTGGCGCTGTTCGTCGGTTGCAAATGTTTCTTCAATTTCAATTCCGTATTTATTGGCCAACCATTTTAATGCTTCCACATAACTGTATTTCTCATGCTCCATAACAAAGCTGATGGCATTACCACTGCGACCGCAACCGAAGCATTTATATATCTCTTTTGTAGGTGATACGGTGAAAGAAGGTGTTTTTTCATTGTGAAAAGGGCAAAGACCAAGATAATTTGCTCCCCGCTTTTTTAATTTCACAAAGCCACCGACGATATCAATAATATCAATTCTGCTTAAGATTTCCTGTATAGTAGTTTGAGAGATCATGCGAACAACAAATATAACTTTCGTCTATTTATTTCCTTCAAATGCTCACGCTTCTACTTTCATTTATTTTTCCCCAAAAGCTGAATAGGGTTATGAAAGTACAAGAGTGCGACGCAACAGGGGCCCAATAGAATTGATTAGCTGGCGACATAATAAAAAATTCCAATAAAACCTGTTTTGAGTGAAAAACTTCTGTTTTTTTTGAGAAATCTTTATTAAATTACAAGTGTACCAAAATATAATGGTATCCTAACCGACCTTAGGGAAGAGGCAAAACGATTACTTCACTTTTTAAATTTTAATCCCATGGTTCAGGCAGACATCTCGCAGCTTTCCAGAGAGTGCAACACCTGGAGAGATGCATTGCGTGCATTTCGTGATGAATTCACTGATTGCAAAAGCAAACTCCAGCAACTGGCAAGCCGCCCACTCTCGAAAGAAGAACTTACAGAAGTAGAACATTATCACAACCAGTTTCACATCCAACTCATCAACATTCACGATCTTAAGCAATCCATCAAAAATCATGAACGCAAAGTGAACTTCGAAACAGGAGTTCATAACGGGCAATTGAATGATGAGACTGTTAACGATCATGAAAATCTGTACGACCAGTATCAAAGTCTTGAACACAGATTACTCGACCTGAGGGAAGAGTTTACCGGTTTTTTAGACCGAGCGAAATAAGGGTTTAAGGTTTAAGGCGTGGTTTGTGGGTTATAACCTGCATCCTCTTCCTTACACTTTAGCCAACGACATCAAACTTTCTATGATATTAATCAATATATGAGCTAATGAGGTTCATATATATAAATCTTATTCCTCTGAAGTTTTGTAATTGAAAAAATAATTTATCATTTATAAATTTTCTTGCCATGGCTGAATTTGATACCTCTCACGTAAAAAATGTTGTCTTGCTGGGCCATGCCGGTTCCGGTAAGACCACCTTAGCGGAGTGCATGCTTTTTGAAGCTGGCATAATAAATCGCCGCGGCAGCATAGCCGAAAGAAATACTACCGGGGATTACCACGAACTGGAACAAGATCGTGGTAATTCTATTTTTAGCAAGCTCCTTCACACAAAATGGCGCGGATATAAAATAAATATTCTTGATACACCCGGATATGATGATTTTGTGGGCGAAGTTATTTCTGCTCTTCGTGTGGCTGATACGGGGGTAATGTTGCTGAATGCGGCCATGGGTGTGGAAGTAGGCACTGATATTATTTGGGAATACACAGAGAAATTTAAAACCCCAATGATATTTGCCGTAAATAAGCTTGACGATGACCAGGCTGATTTTGATAAAACTGTTGCTGAAGCAAAGTCTCACTTCGGAAATAAGGTAGTTGTCGTGCAATACCCGAGGCAACAAGGTGTGGGTTTTCATGAGATCATTGATGTGCTGCGAATGACCATGTACAGGTTTAAAGATGACGGAGGCAAGCCGGAAAAGTTGCCCATACAGGATGATGAAAAAGCAAAGGCTGAAGATTTGCATAAAGAGCTGGTAGAAGCAGTTGCCAGCAATGATGAAAGCCTGATGGAAAAATATTTCGAAAAAGGTGAACTGAATGAAGATGAAATGAAAGAGGGAATGAAAAAGGCAATGATCAATCATGATCTGTTCCCGCTTTTTTGTTTATCTGCCATAAGAAATATGGGAGGCGGAAGATTGATGGGATTTATTGATAATGTTTGCCCCAGCGCCAACGAAATGCCACCACAAAAAACAAAGAAAGGAGATGAACTTCCATGTGATGCAAATGGACCTGCCTGTATTTTTATTTATAAAACGGTGAGTGAATCCCACGTGGGCGAAATGTCGTTCTTTAAAGTGTATTCCGGAACAATAAAAAGCGGAATGGAATTGGAAAATGAGAGTACCGGTGTTACTGAAAAGATAAACCAGTTGTTCATGGTGGAAGGCAATAAAAGAACTCCGACGAACGAGTTAATGGCTGGTGATATTGGAGCTACTCTTAAATTAAAGAATACGCATGTTAATAATACACTTCATATAAAAGGAAAGAATTATGAATTACCACCCATAGAATTCCCTCCGCCAAATGTTACAGTTGCTATCGATACAACTAAAAAAGGGGAGGAGGAAAAACTTTCACAGGCACTCCACCAGCTGCGTGAAGAAGATCCTACATTATTAGTTGAAGTGTCTCCGGAATTAAAACAGACACTCATCCATTGCCAGGGCGATATGCATTTGGCCGTGGCAAAATGGAAGATTGAGCACATTCATAAACTGGAAGTAAAGTTTGCAAAGCCACGGATTCCTTATCGTGAAACAATTCGCAAATCCGCTGACTCAAGCTATCGCCATAAAAAACAAAGTGGAGGTGCAGGCCAGTTTGGAGAAGTGTATATGAGAATTGAACCGTGGTATGAAGGAATGCCTGAACCAAAGGACCTCACTGTTCGTGGCAGAGACACTTACGATCTTGACTGGGGTGGTAAACTTGTATTTTATAATTGCATCGTGGGTGGCGCTATTGATGCAAGATTTCTTCCTTCCATATTAAAGGGTGTGATGGAGAAAATGCAGAACGGACCTCTTACTGGTTCTTATGCCCGTGATATTCGTGTTTGCGTATATGACGGAAAGATGCATCCTGTTGACAGCAATGATATATCATTTAAGATTGCGGGATTGCAGGCATTTCGACAGGCATTCCAGCAAGCCGATCCGCAAATTCTTGAACCCATTTATACTGTTGAAGTTCTTTGCCCCGACGATCTTACCGGTGCAGTGATGGGTGATCTGCAAAGCCGCAGGGCTATTGTGGAAGGAATAGATACGGAAGGCAATTTTCAAAAAGTAATTGCTAAAGTGCCGCTCGCAGAAATGGATGGTTATTCCTCTTCACTGCGTTCTATTACGCAGGGCCGTGCAAAATTTAAAAGCCGGTTTTTTGAATATGCTCCTGTGCCGTTTGAGTTACAACGTAAACTCATTGATGAATATAGTAAGTTATCGAAAGAAGAATACGCATAATAAATTCAAAATTACAAATGAAAAAGCTTTTGTAACAAGGGCGGCTTTTTTTTATAAGCATTTGTCTTAAACTACTATAACTTTATCAGAAACAAACGAGCTATATGAAAAATATACTTTTTATTGTTTTTTTATTTGCTGTCATCAAAACAAATGCACAAAAAACCTTGCAGGAAAGATTAGGTTATTCAAAAGATACCAAGCTGCTCATTCTTCATGCCGATGACCTGGGAATGTCGCACTCTGAAAACGCCGCTACATTTTATTCAATGGAACACGGTTCGGTGAATTCTGCCAGTATTATGATGCCCACTCCATGGGTGACCGAAGCTGCCGACTATCAGCATGATCATCCAACAGCCGATTTCGGATTGCATCTTACACTTACCAGTGAATGGAATTATTTAAAATGGGGTTCGGTAGCCTCTGCATCTGGTGTGCCCGGGTTACTAAATAGAAATGGATTTTTATTTTCTGCTGTGGATTCGGTTTACCGGAGTGCTACTCCCGAAGAAGTAGAAAAAGAGCTCAGAGCACAAATTGAAAAAGCAAAATCACTCCGAATTGATATTACTCATCTTGATTCACATATGGGTACTTTATTTGGCAGGTCTGATTACCTGAAAGTTTTAATTAAACTGGGAAGAGAATACAAGGTGCCTGTATTACTAAGCAAAACCGGCTTTATGTTTGCTTTTGGTGTTAACATTGACAGCTTGATAAGTGACAAAGATGTTTCTTTGAACATGCTCTATACTGCAAGCCCCCAGGATTATAAAAATGGGATGGAAAAATATTATACCGGTGTTTTGAAATCTTTACAACCCGGTGTAAGTGAACTTATATTCCATGTAGGATATGATGATAGCGAAATGCAGGCTGCTACAATAGGCCACGAAGATTGGGGGGCAAAATGGAGGCAAGCAGATTTCGATTTTTTTACAAGCGATAAGTGCAAACAACTTTTGCAGGAGCAAAATATTCATTTAATAACCTGGCGTGAGATAAGAGATAAATTGCTGAGATAAATAATTACAATGCAGAAGAACGATTCACACAACGTTGAATTGCTTTTGAAACAAACATATCGCCAAATCTTCCGGAATTAAATAAAGAGGTGTAGTACTAAATTTCAGTAATTTAGCGCAACCTTTTATTATGAAACGAATCTTATTCTTTGTAATTTTTATTTCCATCCTTGGTTTTTCATCCTGTTCAAAAAGAAATGATGCTGGTGAAATAAGCGGATCTTGGAAACTGGTAGAAGTTTATGATAAGACCACAAATACTTTTACGCATTCCCCTGCCGGATCAGACATGAATGTTGTAATCACTTTCCTGGATGGGAGCAGGTTTGCAGGTCACACTCTCAGAAATGCATTGACGGATGGTGCTTACCAACAAAACGGAGATGAAATAGTATTTAAAAATTTCTCTATGACAAAGATTGCCGAAGATGAATGGGGTGGGAGTTTCTTATCAGTATTAAATTCCTGCTATTTGCAATCTGCTACTCCCTGCCTGCCATCCATTATAACTCTGCAAGGAAGTATAATGAAGATCCGGACACAGGTTCGCTATGATATTACATTGGAAAAACTCTGAGGTATTTATAATACCTGTTATCTCCTTTTCATATTGATCGTCCTTTTGGAAATAAAAATTCGCCGGGAATTGATTTAACTTTAGTGAGAGAATCCATTCATAAAAATGAATAGTATGAGTGAAACTGAAAAAATAAAACTGGCTTTTGGAAGAACTGTAAAAGCCCTTTCATTAAAACCTTCTTTAGGAAATGGAACAGGAATTTCAAAAACCCGCATCAAAAATGGATTGACCTGTGAAATTGAAGAAGGTAAATGGAAATTTTCAGCAGACATGCCGACCTCGGTTGGCGGCAATGCGGAAGGCCCGACGCCGGGTGTATATGGCCGTGCTGCCCTTGGCAGTTGTCTTGCTATTGGGTATATGATGAGGGCTGCGAAAATGGGGATCGTTATTGAATCTTTGGAAGTGGAAGTAGAGGCGGATTATGATGACGGAGCTTTGTTTGGCACTGTAGAAAAAAATGCAGGTTACTCAGAAGTTCGTTACACCATAATTATTGAAAGCGATGCAGCTGAAGAGGACATATTGAAATTAATTAATGAGGCCGACCAGCACAGTCCATACCTCGATGTATTTAGCCGGGCACAAAATTGCAAACGGCAGGTTCATATTATTTCTCCTAAAACCAGGGCATAATGGATGCTGATCTGCAACGCCGGATACAAAGATATGGCTGGGATAAGGCTGCTCTTCATTACGAAAATTTCTGGCAGAGACAACTTAAACCTGCCCAGGATAGGTTGCTGGAGATCGCAAATCTGCAACCCGGTGAAAGGGTGATAGATGTTGCCTGTGGTACAGGCCTTGTAAGTTTTGCTGCTGCTCAAAAAACAGGACCCCTTGGTTTTGTTTTAGGAACAGATATATCGGACAATATGGTGGAGATATGCAGAAAGCAGGCAGAAGAAAAGGCCATTCTTAATGTTCAGTTTGAAAGAATGGATGCGGAAGAGCTGAAGCAGCAGGATAATGAGTATGATGTTTCCTTGTGCGGATTAGGTTTGATGTATGTGCCTGATCCTTTAAGAGCTTTAAGTGAAATGTATCGTGTAATCAAAGTTGGCGGACGTGTGGTTGTAGCAGTATGGGGGCAAAGAAATCATTGTGGCTGGGCAGAGATTTTTGAAATTGTTGACAGAAGAGTTGCATCTGAAGTATGCCCTATGTTTTTTAATCTTGGTAACACAGGTGTTCTCCAAAAAAGTTTTGAGAGGGTCGGGTTTTCAAATATTACAATTGAGCGGTTGAATACAAAACTCATTTATGAATCAGATGAAGAAGCCTGCGGTGCAGCATTTGCAGGCGGGCCTGTAGCACTTGCCTATAATAAATTTTCTGATGAGATAAAAAAGGAAGTACATGCAGAATACCTCGATTCCATAAAATCTTTTCAACAGGGGAGAAGCTATGCAGTGCCCGGTGAGTTTGTTGTCGGAATAGGATTTAAATAAATCTATAGTTTCGATATTATAGTGACATTAAATGTTCCGCGGCTTTATTTTTCATTTATTGTTTCCAAAAATTCTTTCAATCCTTTATCCATAAACCGGGTCCAGCCCTGGATAAAGTTATGTTTCGCTAATTCAGGATGTTTTTCGGACATAAATGTTTCAATTCCTTCATGTGTTAATACCAACTTAGTTTTATTTTCCTGCGCAAATAATTCAAAACTTACCAATGAATTTCCGGAGTAGCCACCATATCTCCATTCAACAGATATTTTTTTTAAAGGAATAACTTCTTTTATTTTCCATTTATGCAGAAAATCCTTTCCCTCATGATGAACGTTAAACTGGGTTTCAAAGCCTTTTTTAGGTTCAAATTTTTCAAGCTGGGGGAAATACCATTCCTTCATCTGGTCTATGTCAGTTATTGCTTTCCAGACTTTTTCAGCAGGAGCATTATACCATCTTTCTATTATAAGCGGTTCATTGGTATCCATAAAATAAGTTTGATCAATTTGCAGATAAGGACGCTTTTATTTTTTTATGATAATAAATGTATGATACAACAAGCGGGATGACCCATAAAAACATAAATATCCAGCCGCCCTGCGGACCCATAAAAGGAGTATCAACAGCCACCTGTGAATAGATTGCCCCTGTCAAATCAAAAAATAACCCGGCATAAGCCCATTCTTTGATCCGGGGATACCCGGGAATAAGAATGGCTATTACTCCTAATAATTTAGCTATACCTATAAAACGGGTGAAGTAATCCGGGTAATGTAAAAAGTCATTCATGAACTTGGATGCATCCGGAATAACGAGAGCATCCGGAATCGCTGAAAAAATCATTAGCCCGGCAGCAATAATGGTAGATACCCAATAGATGATATTTATTTTTTTCATTTTACAGGATTTAGTTACTTATAATTTTATTCGTTTTATTTTTCAGCGCAGTTAACCACCCAGTTCACACCCAATTTATCTGTCATCATTTTTTATATTGAATGATTCTATTCGACAAGATTAATGAGTCGTTCAAGACTTTGGCTCCAACCTTCATTCATTCCTTTTACATGTTGTTCACCACCCGGCTTAATGTTGGATACTTTAATGTAAAGTGTTAATCTGGTTTTCCCGTTATCTTCCTCTAATGTCAATGTATTCATTACTTCAAAAAGCCGTTTATTGTTTTTATCCAGGGCTCCGCTGGTAAAAACAAGTTTTTGATTGGGAATTATTTCATGCACTTCTCCATCCATGGGATATATATTTCGATCAGGAGCTTCCATATCTATATAAATTTTTCCCCCTGGTTTTGCATCCCATTCGCATACGGGACTGGTAAAGCCATTTGGCCCCCACCATTTCGCCAGCATCTTTGCATCTGTCCAGGCTTTAAACACTAATTCAACAGGCGCATTAATGGTCCGTGTTAAAGTCAGTTCATCGCCTGCAAATCCCTTTTCAAGGTAGCTTTCCATCTTTTCAACATTTTGTTTCAATCCCTCATCTGCTTTAAAGGTTTTAACCGTACGGATAAATTCCTCTTTCGATTCAAAAAGCATGTGCCATTTCAAAAAAGTTTTAGTGCCCTGTTTTTCGAATTCTATTGTCGCGGTAAACTTTGGACCGGAAACATGTTTGTAAACAATTTTTTTGTATTTCACTATTTCTTTAAATACACTTTTATTTTTAAAGTCGGTTCCGTCTGGTCCATGCATAATTAAATCCCATTCTCCGCCGGGTTTCATATCCATTTTACTGATTGTGTTGCTAAAACCATTTGGTCCCCACCAATGTTTGATGTGTTCTGGATTTGTCCATACATCCCAAACCAATTCAATAGGAGCATTTAAAGTTCTAGTGATAACAAGTTCTCTGTCTGCAGTCGACGATGGGGTATCAACTTTTTCTTTTTCCTGTAGCATGCTTTTTAATTTTTTGAGTTTGTTTTTTTTGTTTTGATTGTAATTCGTCAAGATAAGTTTCTAAGGCATCGAGCTTTTGTGTCCAGAATTTTTTGTATTGTTCTACCCAATCCGATACTTCATTTAATTTTTCCAATTTGGCTTCGCAATAACGATGCCTGCCTTGCTGTTTAATAGTGATAAGGCCACATTCAGTAAGAATTTTTATGTGTTTGGAAATAGCCGGCCTGCTCACATCAAACTTCTCTGCTACTGAATTCAGGTGTAATGAACGGTGGGCGATCATGTTAATGATCTCCCTGCGTGTCGGATCTGCTATGGCCTGGAATACATCTCTTCTCATTTAAACTATTTATGTAACTAAATGGTTACATAAATATATATGAAACCTTTTGGTTACGCAAAATTTATTTCAGAAATTTTTTTATTTGAGATACAAAATGAGAAGACAAACGGGGCAAAATGTATTAAAGGGACTTGTTCTCATTTTGCGGATGATTCAGTTTTTGTTTCATCCTAAGGCCAGTTATTCTTTTGACAAAATGATAATATCCTTCACTTCTAATATTTGCTTTTCATATCCTTTGCAGGCAGCATTAATCATAGCAAGCCCTAATTGTTTTAAAGTGCAAACAAATTTTGGCGCAATCAATTTTATCAAAGGAATAAGCCAGCCAAGATATTTATAAAAGCTAAGTGTATTTTTTAAACCTTTTGTGGGTTTGATGATTCCCGGCCGGAAGTTATAAACCCTTTTGAAGGGTAATTGCATAAGATCATTTTCAGTTTTTCCTTTTATCCGTGCCCACATTCTTCTTCCATTTTCAGTGCTATCGGTGCCTGCACCTGAAATATAACAAAAAACCATATCCGGGTTTTGCCGGGCAAGAACAGTTGCAAAACTCCGTGTGAGTGTATAAGTAAGTTTATAAAACTCTTGCTCTTTCATACCAACAGAAGACACGCCTAAGCAAAAAAAACAGGCATCGTAACCCGTTAACTGACTTTTAATAGCATTGACATCAAAAAAATTTGCAGTCAGAACTTCTTTCAATTTTGGATGAGTGATTCCACAAGATCTTCTTCCTACTACCAATACCTTCTCCACATCCTCATGCAACAAACATTCATGAAGCACACCTTCACCTACCATGCCTGTGGCACCGGTCAATATCGCTTTTATTTTCATTGATCAAATTTAAGCAGCTTAAGAAAGAAAAGCTTTTTTGAAATTTGGAGTTACCCTGCTTTTTGAAGCCTGTTCATAGGCATATCCAATGCTGATCAGTACATCTTCACTGTAAGCAGGCCCAAAAAAGGAAAGACCAACCGGCAATTCATACACCATGCCACAGGGAACAGAAATGTGAGGATACCCTGTAATGGCAGCTGGTTGTGTTAGTGAAACATCTCCCCAGCGATCTCCATAAACCACGTCAATACTACAAGCCGGTCCCATAGTAAGACCCGTAATTGCATCAAGTTTATTTTGTTTTATAACCTCATCAATGATCTGCCGTGATTCAATATGACTTTTGTGATACGCATCTTTGTATTCTTTACTGTCAAGACCGCCTTTTTTATCAGAACTTTCTAAAGTTTCCTGTTTGAAATAGGGCATTGCTTTGTCTTCATTTTTTTTATTAAATTCAATTATATCAGTTAATATTTTCATAGTTGAATTTTCTGTTGAAAGATATTTATTCAATCCATCTTTAAATTCATATTGTAATACCAGAAATTCTGCATCCCCAAGTTTATTTATTTTTTCTAAATATTCTACTTCAATAATTTCTGCACCCTGTTGTTTCATGATATCAATCGCCTTTTGTTGTAATGCATGCATGAATTGATTATTTCCCTGCGGTTTTTTTTCAATACCGATCCTTTTCCCCTTCAATGCATTTGTATCAAGGAACTTTGTATAATCGGGCTGTGACTTGCCTTCACTTTCTTTTGTAACAGCATCGTGCTCATCAATGCCTGCTATTGCTCCTAAAAGAATAGCTACATCTTTTACCGATCGACCCATAGGTCCTGCCGTATCCTGTGTGGCAGATATGGGAATGATCCCGGTGCGACTAATAAGACCCACTGTTGGTTTTATCCCTACAATACCATTTACTGATGAAGGACATGTAACGGATCCGTCGGTTTCGGTTCCAATTGCTACTGTACAAAGATTAGCGGCAACTGCCGCACCGGAGCCTGAACTTGAACCGCAGGGATTATGATCGAGTATATAAGGATTTTTTGTTTGTCCGCCGCGGCTGCTCCAACCTGAGCATGAATGCGAGGATCGGAAATTAGCCCATTCACTCAAATTAGTTTTACCAAGAATAACTGCCCCGGCCTCTCTTAATTTTTTTGCTACAAAAGAATCCTTAGCTGCGATGTGCCCTTCCATGGCCAACGCTCCGGCTGTTGTTTGCATTTTATCTGCTGTATTGATATTATCTTTTATAAGCACAGGAATACCATGCACAGGCCCTCTTATTTTACCTGCTTTTCTTTCCTCATCCATTGTTTTAGCAATTGAAATGGCATCAGGATTTATTTCAATAACCGAATTGAGCAATGAACCATTCTTGTCAATTGCATCAATGCGATCTAAATAGAGTTTAGTGATCTCTTCGGAGGTGTATTTGCCGGAATTCATTTTATCCTGGAGACTGCTTATATTTTCTTCATTCAATTCGAAATCAGGAACTGTACCTGTAGTTGCCGGTGTTACTGTTTTTGAAGAATCGGGTTTGCAGGATGACAGCAAAGAACCCACTCCGGCGGCAGCGAGCGTCCCCGTGGTTAAGAAGTCTCTTCTCTTCATGGTTTTGGTTTATAAGTACGATGAAAAAAATGTTTTTTGCAATTTACCGAAATTGAGATTCTGATAATATCTGATTGCACAGGCAGTATATGATCATTCTGCCGCAATTTACCCCTGCAATTGTCGTTTTTGCACATTATTTTTTCTGAAACCTCTTGTTATGTTTGCATTATCAAAAAATAAGACCAATGCGAAAATTAGTTTCATTTATGCATATATCTGTGGATGGCTTTGCTGCCGGGCCGAATGGCGAAATGGATTGGATACATGTGGATGATGAAATATTTGATTTTGCCGGCGATCAAACGGATAATGCCGATACGGCTATATATGGAAAAGTTACTTATGAACTAATGGAAGCTTACTGGCCTACAGCTGCCGATAAGCCGGGTGCCACAAAACACGATATTCAACATTCAACATGGTATAACAGTGTTGAAAAAATAGTTTTGTCTCACACTCTGCAAAACGGCCAGGTAAAAAATGCAAGAATTATAAGTGATGGGGTTGCCGAAGAAATCAATAAGCTGAAACAAAAAACAGGAAAGAATATCATCATGTTCGGAAGCCCGGGTGCCGTGCATTCTTTATTACAGGAAAACCTGGTTGATGAATTTTGGTTATTTATAAATCCTATAATCCTGGGCAAAGGAATGTCTTATTTAAGCCACATACACAATCGCATAAAATTGAAGCTCGTTTCCAGCAATTCTTTTTCTTCCGGAGTTGTCTGTTTGCAATATGAAAAAGAAAATAAATAATAAAATCAAACGTCAATGAAAAAATTAAAATTACAGGTACAGATGTCCGTCGATGGTTTTGTCGGTGGGCCTAATGGCGAACTTGACTGGATGACATGGAACTGGGATAACCAGCTGAAAAAATATGTAAATGAATTAACTGATTCGGTGGATGCAATTCTTTTAGGCCGCAAGATGACCGATGGTTTTATTGGCCATTGGTCAAATATTGGAAATAATAAACCGGAAGATGAGTCTTACCCTTTTGCTAAAAAGATGATGGATAAGTCAAAAGTTGTTTTTACAAAGACTTTGGATGACTTACCCTGGGAAGATACAAATACTTCGCTTGCTAAAGGTGATTTATCGGAAGAAGTGAAAAAACTAAAGACACAGAATGGTAAAGATATTATTGTATACGGAGGAGCTACATTTGTTTCCTCATTGGTGAAAATAAATTTGATCGACGAATATTATTTATTTGTAAACCCTGTTGTAATCGGTGCGGGTCTTTCCATTTTTAAGACTGTTAATGATAAACGGAATCTTAAACTTGTAAAATCAGTTTCATTTGATTGTGGAATTGTTTTACTGAACTACGCACCAGTTAAATTAAATTATGATTTATGTCATTCCAGGCCTATCTCGACAACATCCAGGCTAAAACGGGAAAGAGTCCCACTGACTTCAGGAAGCTTGCAGAAAAGAAAGGTTTTACACAGAAAGGCAAACTCAAACCGGAAGTAAAAGCCGGCGAGATTGTAAAGTGGCTAAAAGAAGAATTTAAATTAGGGCATGGTCATTCTATGGCTATCTATGCCTTACTGAAGGGTATGAAAAAAGAAGGAGATTAATAATTTTATTACATCTTCTGTTTGTTGATAATTACATTCATTCCATTATTGACAATTCTATAGAAGAAGGAAACTGTATTGAATGATATATTTTTTGCGTTGCCGGCTGAAAATCTTTTTCTGAAGCTTCAAATATATTAGGAACATATTTCTGGGGGTTGCGATCAATGATCGGGAACCATGTACTCTGAACCTGCACCATGATCCGGTGTCCCTTTTTAAAAACGTGATTCAAACTGTGCAGATCGATTGAATATTTTTCCACTTTATTTGGAATTATCGCTTCAGGTTTTTCAAAACTCTTTCTGAATCTTCCGCGGAACACATCGTTTGCCACCATAAATTCGTAACCTGCCATTTGCAGGTCATCAGGATTATCTTCAGGATAAACATCTATCAATTTTACGATCCAATCGGCGTCACTTCCTGTTGTAGCTGCAAATAATTTTGCAAAAATAGTTCCCGTTACTGTCACATCTTCGTTTAAGATATCTGTTTTCCAACTTGCTACATCGGGTCGGTTATCAACAAAGCGTTGGTCCTCTGTAAGCCAGGTATACCATCTTGAGCCAGCCCCATAAGTTTCTTCTATCGGTCGGCTACGATAAGGAACAGGATGAGCAGGGTCAGAGATATAGCTATCGAATATTGTTGATTCGTTGGTTGATGGTTTATTAAAAGATAAGTTTCCATCAGAATGGAAATAAAGATTCTTTTTTACTGCTTCTTCTGGAGGCCAGCTATCATATGTCTTCCATTTGTTAGATCCCGTTTGAAAAGTGATTGCTTCTGCAAATTTCCCATCGCCTTTACCTTTTAAATAATAAGCAAACCAACGGGCCTGGATTTTTTCTCTGAATGTTTGGGATGTGGCAGAATCAAAATTTATATTTCCTAATTTGTTACCTGCTCCTCCTGCCCAGCCGCCGTGATTCCAGGGACCGATCACTATAAAATTTTTATGGTTCTTATCATTTTTTTCCCAGGTTTCATAGGCTTTTTGTGGTCCATAAAAATCTTCCTGATCCCACCAGCCTGCAACATTCATAATGAAAACGCGGGGGGAATCTAATCTTGTATCCAATGCCTGCTTTTTCCAGAATTCGTCATAGTTAGGGTGTTTTGCAAAATCATTCCATGAAGGAAGTTTATTGAAAAAATATTTTTTATTAACGTTCGAAAGAGGCCCTAGTTTTAAATACCAATTATAGACATCATGTTCACCAAATGGAAATAAAGTATCAGTTTTAGATGCCTCTTCCATAAATGCATATTCAAATCCATAGCTTAAACGAAAAGCACCGTTGTGATGAAAGTCATCACCTAAAAACATATCTGCCGGTGTTGCCTGTTCTGAAACGGCTACCAATGCAGGATGCGGATCAATAGCGCCCATCACCGTTGTCCATCCATCATAAGAAATTCCATACATTCCTGCCTTGCCATTGTTGTTTGGAATGTTTTTCAGTAACCAGTCAAATGTATCGTAGGTGTCTGTACTTTCATCAATGGCTTTTGCATCTTTTTTATCACGGGTAAAGCGTTGCATTTCAAATTTCCCTTCCGATAAATAGCGACCCCGAATATCCTGGTATACGAAAATGTAACCATCATTGGCCATATCTTTAACATATCCATTTTTTTCAGGGCTTGGGTAATCATTAACTCCATACGGTGTTCGTTCCAACAAAAAAGGCAGGGCTTCTGTTTGTGCGATCGGTGTGAAAATTATTGTGTGAAGTTTGATTCCATCCCGCATAGGTATCATTACTTCCTGTCGTTTGTATTTATCTGCACCTGGCTCATCATCGTTCCATGTATTCAGATTTAAAGTTTTTATTTTATTCAGGCTGCTATCGAGCCCGACTAGCATCTGGTACAATCCGTTTTTTGTTTTTGCCTGGTATTTATTGATTCCATCTTTACCATTTTTATAAATGATATTGTAAAATGGTGTTTCTGAAAAAATCTGATTTTGAGCAATAGATTTAAAAGTGCTATATGGTAATTCCTTTTTGAAGTCTTCACTTAAAAGTGAATAAATGCCATCTACATTCTTGTCATTAAAAAATCGGAAAACCAATTGTGAAATGCTGTCTGTAATTTTTTCCTTGAGAGTTGAAGGTGATTGTGCTAATAGTTTTACTGAGAAGATCAATACGGGTATAAGCAGCAATGTTTTTTTCTGAAAAATTTTTCTCATGACAGAAGTTTTGAGATTCTAAATTAAGACTCTTTCTCAACCAGGCAGAAGTGAAATTTCTTTAAGGATTCATTCTTGAAAAAGCTTTCTGTAATTCTTCAGGTCCGGCTTTGATCATGGCCTCACTGAACCCATAAGTAATTTCTGATTTTCCCTGTTTCAATTGTTCAAATGCAGTTTCAATAAAACCACTTACGACCGGGGCAGAATCATGAATTCCTTTACCTCCCAGGTCTGTATTCAGAGCAGGAGGAATCAATTCGATCACTTCTATATTTTTTTGCCTTAATAAATACCGGAGAGAAAGAGTGAAAGAATGAAAGAAGGCTTTTGTGCCGCAATAAACAGGCGCTTTTGCGAGCGGAACAAAAGATAGACCCGAAGTAACATTGATGATTGTGTTCAATGAAGGTAGATTCAGGAAAAGAGAAGTTAATTGAAGAGGTGCTTCAATATTGATCGATATTTCTTCTTTTGCCCGCTGAAAAAAGTTGTCATCTGTTACAGACATCCATTGTTGAATGCCTGCATTATTTACAATTACATTCAAATCGCCATGATCTTTTAAAACCCAGTTAAACAATTCTTCTCTTTCTGCTGCAACTGAGAGATCGCACGCTTTAGTTATCAATGAAGGAAGTTTATTTTTTGCTTCTTCGAGAACAGGCTCTCGTCTTCCGCAAACGATCACTGTATTATTTTCTGATATAAATCTTTCTGCAAGGCCAAAACCAATACCGGTAGCACCGCCGGTAATTAGAATTTTATTGTTTGATAAATTCATATTTATAGATTTTCCTGAGATTACCTTAATATTTCTTCGGCAACTTTATTAGTACCATCAATTTTTTCAGTGTAGTTTAATCCAAGTATTGATGTAACTATTGGGTATACATTCACGTTTTCAAATGCGGGAATTTCCAAATGGTTTTTAAAAGCAGGTCCCCATGAATAAAATGTGGCGAACATATCTTTTACTAAAGACGGATCATAACCGTGTGAGCCGGGGTTCAATTTTCGTGAAGAAAAATTAAAAGCCTTTGGCCATGTTGGCAGTAATATTATGTCACCAATCCGGTTCATCCAATCATCTTTTTCGCCATAATGAAGATATAGGGGCATGTTAGTTTTTAAATATGCAGTGAATCCTTTTTCTTCTTTTTTCAAATTATCGTAAGTAGTAGTAATGTCGTCTTTGTTCTTCGCATACAATTCGATCAGTTCAGAGCCTCGAGGGATAATAAATTTAGATGTATCCACGGCATCCGGTAAAGGCAATGGATCATCCGCATCAATGTTGGTCATACCATGGTCAGAAACGAAAATAAAATTTACTGGCAGGCCTGTTTGTTTTACAGCATCAGTAAGTTTCCGAATTGAGGAATCAACCCAACGTACTGCTTCAGCAGTCCCTGGTGCATCAGGGCCATAAGTGTGCCCTGCATGATCCACTTGCGATATATAGAATGTAATTAAATGAGGCCGCTTTTCAGGAGGCAATTTTAACCAGTCAACAACGACCTGGATGCGATGATCCATAGGTATGGCATCATTAAAATTGTAGTAATACGTTGGCAAAATACCTTTGATATCTGCTTCTGAGCCTACCCAAAACATACTGGCTGTAAGCATATGTTCCTGTTCTGCCAATACCCATAAAGGAGTGCCCCCATACCAACTTCCATTTCTCACAGCTTCAATATCGTGCATTCCATAAAATGCTTTACGATTCGGATCGTAGAAATAATTATTAACGATACCATGATGTGATGGATACAAACCTGTGACAAGAGTATAATGATTGGGAAAAGTAAGAGAAGGAAAAGAAGGAATCATTCCATCGGCTTTTATTCCTTCATTGCTAAGAGCAAGCAAATTCGCAGCCTGATATTTCTGTGCATAGTCATAACGAAAGCCATCTGCTGAGATTAATAAGACATAGGGTTTTTGTTGCTGCTCTATGCTATTTGTTCGTCCTTCAACTATTTTTTGTAGAGTGTCTGGCTGGGCAAATGAAACAAAGAACCAAAGTATGCAAAAAATGGAGACTGAGCTTTTTTTCATTGGACAAATATAATTGGTAGACTACTGTTAAAATGAGTTGAGGTTATTACAATTATTATTTTTTTTGCCATACTCTTACATAATCAATTAACATTTTTTGTGGCCAGATAGAATTATCTACGCCCTTTTGTCCGCCCCAATTTCCACCCACGGCAATATTTAATATTAAAAACATTTTATTATCAAAGGGCCACGCCGCATAGCCTGAATGTTCATTGGTAAAAGAAAGATAGTTATGTCCATCAATCGAGAGGGTCATTGAATCGGCACTCCATTCCATACCGTATAAATGAAAATTTTCAGAACAATCGGGCACTGATTCTATAGCGGTTTTTTGAGTATTCATCGGCCAGTTATATTTTTTGCAATGAATGCTTCCGTGGATCTTTCCCTGGTCATAACCCACATGTTCCAGAATATCTACTTCGCCGTCATCTGGCCATTTAAGTGGCGTAGTAGAGCCGAGCATCCAAATTGCAGGCCATGTCCCTCTGCCTTTTGGTAATTTGGCTCTTACTTCAATTTTTCCATAATGCCAGTCGCCTTTATTTTTTGTGACTAATCTTGCGGAAGTATAATCCTTGCCTTCCCATTTTTCTTTTCTTGCTTCAATAATAAGATTGCCATTTTCCACTCTTGCATTTTCCAGACGTTTTTTTGTATAATATTCCAGTTCATTGTTACCCCACCCGTTTCCGCCTGCTTCGTAATTCCATTTTGTAGAATCAGGAAGACCGGAATAATTAAACTCGTCACTCCATACCAGTTGGTATTTAGTCGTTGGTCTTGACGAAATGAAATGAGTTGACGATTTCGGAGCAATCGAATAGGAGCAAAAGATTATAAGGCAGATAAAAAAAATAAATGATCGCATAACAATAGTTTAAAAATGAAAGTTACTAAAACATTAGTGGTGAAATATACTTATGCCCTGCCAAGCATTTTATAAATGATCAAGCCGCTGATCTCTTTTATAAAAATATCCCACGCATGCAGAGTGAAAGAAGAAGGAAGCAAATAATCCTCCCAGAAATTATTCATAACACTTTGTGCAATAAAATCACAGGGATAGGAGCGAACATTCAGTTTTTGTCTTTTGAAACAAGCTTCCGCTCTGGGTAAATGTATCGCTGATGAAATCAAAAGAAACTGGCTAATGAAATGTAAAGAGTCGCAGATCTTTTTCGTATTTACTGCATTTTGATAAGTATTTCGGGAGAGGCCGTCAGTATAGATGTCTTCCTTTGGAATACCCAACTCCACAAGCCGGTCTTTTACAAAAACAGCTTCCTGAAAATTATCATCTGCGAGATAACCATTACCTGCCGAAACAATTATTTTACCAATATGCCCTGTTTCATACAGTAAAGCAGTTTCTATAAACCTGTCCGATGCATCGTTAAAATAGGCTTTATCTTTTTTGATATTATAATCAACGAAACCACCCAATACGATTCCGGCCTGGTATTTTTCATTTTCATTTAAAACGACAGGTTTTTTTTCGTATTCTTTTGCCAATATGCGGAAGAAAAAAGGATTGCTGAAAAACAGGAGCATAAAAAACGAAGACAACAGCCATCTTCTTTTTCTTTTAGGATTTTTAGAAATAAGACCAAGTAAAAAAATAACGATGATCCACGTTAGTGGTTTTAGTAACAAAAGGAAAAGCTTGCCGAGAAGAAACATGATGAAGTATTTATAGTAAAATGGTTCGCTAATATAGAGCATTCTTTTTTGGGCTGCTGCATCTTCCTTTGGCTAAAATTTATAATAACGAATTTTATTTTTGATTTCTGATATATCCATTTATTTTTGCGTGACTGCCGAGAGGGCAGGCGAAACAATGCAACAAAAAATACACATCCATTTTCATCATACTTGCCCGAGAAGGTAAGCCGGTGAAATTATGTGCAATGATATACGGGCTTACTTTATGTAAGCCTTTTTATTTAATGGTTGGTTAGTATTTACCAATTTGATAAAAGAACAACAAATGAAACTCAAGATCGCCATTCAGAAAGCAGGTCGTTTGTATGATGATTCCATTTCTTTATTAAAAGAATGTGGCATCGATTTGCGTAATGTAAAAGACAGGTTAAAAACAGAAAGCGATAATTTTCCGCTTGAAGTTTTCTTTTTACGTGACGATGATATCCCGCAATATGTGGAGGATGGCGTAGCCGATGTGGGTATTGTAGGTGAAAATGTGTTGTATGAAAAGTGCAGAGAAACAGAAGTATTGGAAGAACTTGGATTTGGAAAATGTCGTTTGTCGCTTGCCATCAATAAGAATGAGGAATATGGTACTAATTACCTGCAGGGAAAACGAATTGCAACAAGCTATCCTGTTTTATTAAAACAATATCTTGATAAAAATCAGATCAATGCCGAGATACATGAGATCAGTGGTTCAGTGGAAATTGCGCCGGGTATCGGTTTGGCAGATGTGATCTGTGATTTAGTGAGCAGCGGCTCCACTTTATTTATGAATGGACTAAAAGAAGTGGAATCAATTTTAGAATCACAGGCGGTGCTGGTGAGGAATAAAGAATTAAATGAAGATAGGCTCAAATTGGTCGATAGATTGTTGTTCCGTATTCGTTCGGTAAAAAAAGCGACAAGAAATAAATATATATTGCTCAATGCACCTAATGATCAGTTGCAAAAAATATTTGAATTACTGCCCGGCATGAAAAGCCCGACCGTACTGCCATTGGCGGAAGAAGGATGGAGCAGTGTTCATAGTGTATTGAGTGAAGATGAGTTTTGGGAAAAGATTGAACAATTAAGAGAAGCAGGAGCACAGGGAATATTGGTTGTACCAATTGAGAAAATGATTGTCTGAATCATGATTGAAATGATTTAATGGATATAAGAAATAAAATTTTGAATGAAAGTCATTAAATATCCTCAAAAAAAAGATTGGAGCGGGATTTTGAAACGACCCTCATTTGATTCTTCATTATTAGAAGAAACGGTGAAGCATATTTTGCAGGAGGTAAAGGAAGGTGGCGATAAGGAAGTTAGAAAATTCACTTTGCAATTTGATAAAGCTGATATCATTGATCTGCAGGTTGATGATAAAGAAATTAACGAAGCTGAAAAATTTTTGAATGATGAATTAAAACAGGCAATTCTTAATGCCAAAAACAATATTGAGAAATTTCATGCCTCACAAATAAAAACAGAAGAGACAATTGAAACTTTGCCCGGCGTTCAATGCTGGCGCAAAGCTATTGCGATTGAAAAAGTTGGTTTGTATATTCCGGGTGGGACCGCACCTTTATTTTCAACGATCTTAATGTTGGGAATTCCGGCGAAACTTGCCGGGTGTAATGAAATTATTTTATGTTCGCCGCCGGATAGAGAAGGAAAATTAAATGTAGCCGTTCTGTTTACTGCAAAGCTTATTGGCATTACAAAAATTTTCAGAGTCGGGGGTGTACAGGCTATTGCTGCAATGAGTTACGGAACAGAATCAATTTCGAAAGTGTATAAAATTTTTGGACCAGGGAATCAATATGTAACCTGTGCAAAACAATTAGTACAAAAAGAAGGAATAGCCATTGATCTTCCTGCAGGACCCAGTGAGGTTGCGGTTTATGCTGATGAAACGGCTCACCCGGCATTTGTGACTGCCGATTTTTTGAGCCAGGCTGAACATGGAATTGATTCGCAGGTTTTACTTGTTACAGTCAATTCACTGTTGATTGATGAAGTAATGAAAGAGTTAGATAAACAACTGGTGCAGTTGCCAAGAAAAGGTATTGCAATGAAAGCATTGGAAAATAGTAAGATTATCTTGGTAAAGAATGAAGAGGAAGCTATTGATCTTTTAAATGAATATGCTGCTGAACATCTGATTCTTGCCTGTGCACAGGCAGATAATGTTGCTGAAAAGATCATAAATGCAGGCTCTGTTTTTCTGGGTAATTATTCTCCGGAAAGTGTTGGCGATTACGCCAGTGGAACCAATCACACTTTGCCTACAAATGGTTATGCAAAAGCATACAGTGGTGTAAGTGTGGATAGTTTTGTAAAAAAGATCACATTTCAAAAATTAACGGAAGAAGGATTAAAAAATATTGGAAAGACAGTTGAACTAATGGCAGAAGCGGAGGGGCTGATCGCTCATAAGAATGCCGTGAAGATAAGGAGACAGAAGCTAGGAGATAGAAGTTAGAATTAAAACTTTATATATGCCTACTCAATCATTTAAACAATTATTAGTTTGGCAGAAAGCACATGAATTTGTTCTTGCTGTTTATAAATACACTAATTTATTTCCTAAAACGGAACTATATGCATTGACTTCTCAATTTAAAAGAGCTGCCATTTCTATAGCAGCAAATATTGCTGAAGGATATAAAAAGAAAGGGAAGGCTGATAAAGCAAGGCTGATGAATATCGCTCAGGGTTCTATCGAGGAATGTCAATATTATTTAATTCTTTCCAATGATCTCGCCTATGGTAAAAATGATAACTTAGTTTTTTTGCTTGATGAAATAAGCAAAATGCTCGAATTATACATTTCCAAAATTCTATCTTCTAACTCCTAACTTCAATATTCTGTGTTTGATTTAAACCTACTTATCAGAGAAAATGTAAAAAAATTGATTCCTTATTCATCCGCCCGGGATGATTTCAAGGGGGAAGCAAAAATATTTCTAGATGCAAATGAAAATAGTCTTGGTTCGCCGCTTATAAAATGGTATAACCGCTACCCTGATCCTCATCAATTGAAAGTAAAAGAAAGAATAAGTGAAATAAAACGCGTTCCGGTTGAAAACATTTTTTTAGGAAATGGCAGCGATGAATGTATTGATATTTTGCAAAGAGCTTTTTGTGAACCCGCCATCGATAATGTTATTATATGCCCCCCCACCTATGGGATGTATGAAGTTTGCGCTAATATTAATAATGTACGGGTAAAAAAAATAAAACTTACTTCAGAGTTTCAATTGGATTTTGAGGCAATTGAGCAAGCTATTGATGAACATACAAAAATGATCTTTCTCTGCTCGCCAAATAATCCTACTGCAAATTCATTGTATCATGAAGACATTGAAGCTATCCTGAACAATTATTTTGGATTGGTTGTAATAGATGAAGCCTATATTAATTTTTCCAGGCAAAAATCTTTTTGTGTTCAGTTGAATGAGTATCCGAATCTCTTGGTAATGCAAACTTTATCCAAAGCATGGGGATTGGCAGCGCTCAGGGTTGGTATTGCACTTGCTTCGAAAGAGATCATTGATATAATGAATAAGATCAAGCCTCCGTATAATATTAACCAGGCATCCCAGGAACTTGCACTGCAGGCATTAAATGAAGTAGACCAGGTAAATAATATGATCAAAGAGATTGTAAAAGAGAGAGAGGTTTTAGCTGAGGCTTTAGTAAATTTATCTTTTGTTGAAAAAGTATATCCTTCAGATGCAAATTTTTTGTTGGTCAAAATGAGTGATCCTGTAGGCGTATATAAGAAATTGTTGGAACAGGGAATTGTAGTAAGAGACAGAAGCAAGGTGGAATTATGTGAAGGTTGTTTGCGGATTACAGTCGGGACACCGGAGGAAAACAAAACTCTATTATACGTACTGGCTACCATTTGAAGAACTCTTAACCAATTTTAAACAAAGATTTATGAAAAAGATCGTTTCTTATGGCCTCTCACTTTCCCTGATGATGACAGTGGCTATTGCCTGTGGTAATGACACATCTAAGGCCGGCAATTCAGGTAAGGATAGCACAGCTCAAACCAAGATGGATAGTACAGATGAATCAGAACGACCTGCTGTATCAGGCGATGTACAATTAAAATTGCCAGATGGATTTGTTGCCATTGAAGTAACACCGGGTATTGGTGGGGCTCGTCATCTTGTTGTAAACAGCAACGGAGACATTTTCGTGAAAATGTCCAATGCAAAAGGTGATAAAGGCATTATGGAATTGAAAGATAAAAATGGTGACGGAATTGCTGATGAAACAACAGGTTTTGGTAACTATGGCGGAACGGGCATTGCTATAAAAAGTGGGTACCTCTATGCTTCATCAAACTCTGAAGTATTTCGGTACAAACTCAATGCAAATAATGAAGTGGTGGATCCAAATAATCCTGAAAAAATTATTACAGGTTTAGCTGATCATGGGGAACACAATTCTAAATCCATTGCATTGGATGATGCCGGAAATATCTATGTGAATATTGGTGCTTACTCTAATGCCTGCCAGGTGCAGGATCGCTCAAAAGGCTCTCCCGGGCAGGATCCCTGCCCGATACTGCAGGATGCTGGTGGCATCTGGCAATTCAAGGCAAACAAATTAAATCAATCATATGCGCAGGGTGTTCGTTATTGCACCGGCATTCGTAATATAGTCGGGCTTGACTGGAACGAACAAGAAGGGCAATTATATGCCATGCAGCATGGTCGTGATCAATTGCATGAACTTTACCCTGATCTGTATACTGAAGAGCAGAGTTCAGAATTACCCGCCGAAGAAATGTTACTGGTAAAAAAAGGTTCAAATTTTGGCTGGCCATATTGTTATTATGATGAATTTCAAAATAAAAAGCTATTGAATCCCGAATACGGAGGCGATGGAAAAAAACAAGGTCGTTGTGCATATGTTCCCCCTCCGATCATGGCATTCCCCGGTCACTGGGCACCTAATGGATTAATTTTTTATACCGGCAAACAATTTCCCGAACGTTATCGCAATGGTGCATTCATTGCTTTTCATGGTTCATGGAATCGTGCTCCAGAACTACAGGCTGGTTATAATGTGGTGTTTGTTCCTTTCAAAAATGGAAAACCTTCTGGCAAGTATGAAATATTCGCCGATGGCTTTACCGGGTTGGCAGAGGTAAAAGGTCCCGGCCAAGCCAAGCACCGTCCTACAGGATTGGCAGTTGGCCCGGATGGGTCATTGTATATTTCGGATGATGTTAAAGGAACTATTTGGAAAATTGTTTATAAAGGCAAGTGAGTGTCGAAAGCAAGGAGATAGAAGATAGAAGTTAGAATATAGAATGCTGGAGAAACAATTACATTTTTTTATAAGGATTATAAGAATGAATTACATCTCACTGGCAATCGCTAAATCTTACTTCTGACTTCTATATTCTTTATTCTCGTTTAAATGAAACGCATTTTATTTATAGACCGCGATGGGGTATTATTAAAAGAAGTTCCTCCTTCTTACCAGGTTGATTCATGGGAAAAAATGGAATTTTATCCTGAAGTGTTTAAATGGCTGGGTAAAATTGCTGAAGAGTTTGATTACGTATTGATCATGGTCAGCAACCAGGATGGATTGGGTACACCTTCTTTTCCGGAAGAAAATTTCTGGCCCATTCATCGCCACATGATCAAAAGTTTTGAGGGTGAAGGAATAAGTTTTCATGCCGTGCATATCGACCGAAGTTTTCCTGAAGAAAATTCTCCTAATCGTAAACCGGGAATTGGCATGTTTACAGAATATCTGGGTACGCCGGCTTATGATATCCCCAATTCATTTGTCATTGGTGACCGGATCACTGATGTTCAGCTTGCAAAAAATTTAGGATGCAAAGCCATCTGGTTAAATAATCATCCCGGCTTAGGAGGCACAGAGGTGAGTGATAGTTTGGAAGAATTGAAAAAAGTTGTTGCATTAGAAACTCATCATTGGGAGGATATTTACAATTTTCTCAAGCTTGGTTTGAGGAAAATTGTGCATGAAAGGAACACGAATGAAACTCAAATTTACATTGAATTGAACCTGGATGGCAATGGTAATGCAAACATTTCAACAGGTATAGGATTTTTTGATCACATGCTCGAACAAATTGCCAGGCATGGAAAAATAGATCTGATTGTACAAACAAAGGGAGATTTAAATATTGACGAACATCATACTATTGAAGATACCGGGATTGCATTGGGTGAAGCATTTGCAAAAGCATTGGCGGATAAAAAAGGGATTGAACGATACGGTTTTATTTTACCGATGGATGAAGCTGATGCTAAAGTATTAATTGATTTTGGTGGTCGCAACTGGATTGTCTGGAACGCAGAATTTACAAGGGAAAAAATAGGAGAGATGCCTACTGAGATGTTTTTTCATTTTTTCAAATCATTTTCTGATGCAGCCAAATGTAATCTGAATATAGAGTGCCATGGAGAAAATGAGCATCACAAAATTGAAGCGATATTCAAAGCATTTGCGAAAGCTATTCGCATGGCTGTGAAAAGAGACCCCATGAGTAATTATTTACCATCAACAAAAGGTGTAATGTAATACAAGCTTTAAACTTGTCATAATGAAAAAAGTTCTTCTTTTTTTTGCTGTATTCGTGGTTTATTATACAGCATTTTCGCAAAAAAATATTTCGTTAAAAGACAGTATATATGCTGGTTTTGAAACACCACCCAATACAGCGAAGCCGCGTGTGTGGTGGCACTGGATGAATGGCAACATCACCAAATATGGTATTGAAAAAGATCTTGAATGGATGCATCGTGAGGGTATTGGCGGCTTTCAGAATTTTGATGCCAGCTTAATGACACCGCAAATTGTTGAGAAGCGATTAACATATATGACGCCTGAATGGAAAGATGCATTCAGGTTTACTGCAAAGCTTGCAGATTCATTACATCTTGAAATGGCCATTGCAGGTTCTCCGGGCTGGAGCGAAAGTGGCGGCCCATGGGTGAAGCCGGAAGATGGCATGAAAAAAATTGTGTGGACAACAACACGTGTAAATGGTGGAGCATCCAATATAAAAATTGCAGCGCCGGCAGGTGTTACAGGCCCTTTTCAAAATATTGTATTGCAACCGGGTTTTGGAGAAACTGTGGATGCATCAAAGCAACCAACATTTTATAAAGATGTAGCAGTAGTTGCCTATAAATTGCCCGATGCAGATAAATCTTTGAAAGAGCTGGGTGCGACTGTAACTTCAAGTGGTGGTGATTTTACATTGGAGCAATTAACTGATGGGGACCTTAATACCAGTATTCTGTTGCCAAGAGATTCTGTTGCAGGCTATGCATGGATACAGTTTGCATTTCCGCAGCCACAAACAATAAAAGCAATTACTATCGTTGGTGGTGGTAATCCGGGGATGTTTGGCCAGGGGGCAGATGCTGCTGATTCCCGCACACTGGAAGCCAGTGATGATGGTTTGTATTTTACATTAGTCTGCCATATACCTCCCGGAACTATCCTGGAGCAAACCATTGCCATACCTGAAACAAGAGCTAAATATTTTCGTGTGACAGTAAAGAACCCTCCTCCTCAGCTCAACAGGTTAGCAGCGATGGTGGGTTTGAATGTAAAACCCGTAACACCGCCGGGTACCGAAATTGCAGAAATATATTTACATCCCGCTGATGTAATCAATCGCTTTGAAGAAAAAGATGCTTTTGCACCCGTTAGTGATCTGGATAAAAAAATGACCACACCAACACATGATGTTGTGGCTGTAAATGACATCATCGATCTTACAGGTAAGATGAATGCGGATGGTACACTCAACTGGACCGTTCCAGACGGAGAATGGAAAGTAATACGTTTTGGTTATTCCTTGCTGGGTATAGATAACCATCCTGCATCACCTGAAGCAACAGGCCTTGAAGTAGATAAACTTGATCCTGTGGCTGTGAAAAAATATTTTACCAATTATCTTGATCAATATAAAAATGCGACAGGTGGTTTGATGGGGAATAAAGGTGGCCTGCAATACATGGTAACTGATAGCTGGGAAGCGGGTGCACAAAACTGGACAGGTAATCTTCCTGCAGAATTTCATCAACGTCGTGGGTACAGCATCATTCCATGGTTGCCTGTATTCACGGGTCAAATTGTAAAAAGTGCAGAAGCCAGCGAACAATTCCTCTTTGATTTCAGGAAAACCTTGAGTGAAATGGTAGCAGAATATCATTACGATCAATTGACAAAAATACTCGCTGATTATGGAATGAAAAGATATTCTGAATCGCATGAAAGCGGCCGCGCATTGATTGCAGATGGGATGGATGTAAAAAGAAAAGCAGCAGTTCCCATGTCTGCCATGTGGACTCCCAATCCATTTATTAATGGTGGCGATCAAACCGGTTACCAGGCTGATATAAAAGAATCTGCTTCTGTTGCACATATCTATGGACAAAATCTCGTAGCAGCTGAATCATTAACTGCACTGGGTATCCCTGCCGCTGCATGGTCTTACTCACCAGAAATTTTAAAACCTACTGCAGACCTTGAAATGGCAAGTGGTTTAAACAGGTTTGTCATTCATTGCTCGGTTCATCAGCCAACAGATGATAAAATTCCCGGTCTTGGGTTAGGTCCTTTTGGTCAGTGGTTCACTCGTCATGAAACATGGGCTGAAGACGCAAAAGTATGGACTGATTACCTGGCGAGAAGTTCTTATTTATTACAACAGGGAAAGTTTGTTGCTGATGTTGTTTATTATTATGGTGAAGGCAACAACATCACTTCATTATTCGGAAAAAAATTACCAGACATTCCTGAAGGCTGCAATTATGATTTCATCAATGCAGATGCGCTGGTGAATTTACTAACTGTGAAAGATGGAATGCTTGTTACACCAAGCGGCATGCAGTATAAAGTATTGGTGCTCGATAGCAACGTAACAAGAATGTCATTGGCGGTATTGCGCAAAATAAATGAGCTCGTGAAAGCTGGTGCAACAGTAACGGGCATAAAGCCAACAACGCCTTTAGGCTTATCAGATGATGCAAATGAATTTAATAAAATGGTAAGTAAAACTTGGTCTTCATCAAATACAAAAATTACAGAAGGAAAGTCAATAAGCGATGTATTAAATGCAATGAATGTTGCTCCTGATTTTACTTATACAAAACCTGAGCCTGATACTAAGCTGATGTATGTGCATCGCACATTGCCAGATCGCGAAATATATTGGGTTGATAACCGCAAGAACGGTGTTGAAGATATTGAGGCAACATTTCGTGTGAGTGGAAAAGTGCCTGAGTTATGGTTTGCAGAAACAGGGCAAACTGAACCATTATCTTATAACATTGCTGATGGTGTTACAAAAGTTAAACTGCATTTTGAGCCGAATGATGCATTCTTCATCGTATTCAAAGAGAAGGCAACAAAGCCATCTGTTGAATTACCTGATATTAAGGTAAAAGAGCTAACAACATTGAGCGGCGAATGGAAAGTTGATTTTCAACAAGACCGTGGCGCACCGGCGAGTGCAACTTTTGATAAACTGGTTTCATACACCGAAAATGCAGATGCTGGCATAAAATATTTTTCGGGCACAGCCATATATGCAAAAAAAATTACAGCGAATAAAGCGTGGTTTACAAAAGATGAAGAGCTATGGTTGGATCTTGGTGATGTAAAAAATCTTGCAGAAGTAGTTGTGAATGGAAAATCGTTAGGCATTCTTTGGAAACATCCGTTCCGTGCAAATATATCAAGTGCATTAAAGCCGGGTGAGAATATGTTGGTTGTAAAAGTTACCAATCTTTGGGTAAATCGTTTAATTGGCGATGCGCAACCTGACGTCACCAATAAAATCACTTATACAACAATGCCTTTTTATCAGGCTAATTCAAAGTTATTGCCTTCCGGTTTATTAGGACCTGTGAGGATAATGGCTGTTAACAGGAAATAGGATTTTATGGACATGGCTGTTGAATCAGTTTGAAGCTTTCTTTGCGTCGTACATACAAGGTTTTTGTTCATTGTTCAACAAAAAAAGTACGAGTGCGCGACGCAACAGGTGATGAATAAAGAATAAAAGTTGATTAACCAAAAAATAACCTATTAAGAAAGTATATGAAAGCAAAATACATTATCGCAGCAACACTTTTGCAATTTTGTTTTATAGTGTCGTTTGCACAGCAATCAAACCTTAACGAAGATTATTCCGCTTATTTGCAGGAGGTGAGAAATTTTAATAAAATACTTCGGCAGTTTCCACCATCACCTTCAATATTAACTAAAGGAGGCATTTGGGCATCACGAAACAATATGAAAAAATTCATCAATACCAATACTCTAATAAAACCATATATAAAAAATATCGAGGGACCTGCAGGAAATATTCCATTGACGATCTTTAAACCGGATACCATTCGTGCTGTTGTACTCGATATACACGGTGGCGGCTGGTACCAAGGCTCTCCTGATAATGACGCACAGTTAAATGATGAACTTGCAAGAAGCTGCAAGGTTGCAGTAGTAAGTGTTGATTACCGGTTAGCACCTGAAAATCCATTTCCTGCATGTATTTATGATTGTGAAGCTGCGGCTAAATGGTTACTGAATAATTGTAAAACAGAATTTGGTACAGAAAAAATATTTATTTCCGGCAATTCTGCGGGTGGCCATCTTGCGGCTGTAACAACTCTTTATTTTCGCGATTCTTTACATGCTATTGATAAAGTAAAAGGGGTTAACCTGGTGTATGGTGTTTATGATCTTGGTCGTACTCCTTCACAGAGACTTGCAAATGATTCTACTTTTCTTTCTAAAAAAGATATGCAGGATATAATGCAGCTTGTGCTTGGTGGCTGGAGTATGGACAGATTACAAAGTCCACAATATTCACCATTATTTGCCGACCTTCATAATTTACCTCCAGCATTGTTTACGGTAGGTGCAATAGATCCATTAGCAGATGATACTTATTTTATGGAGGTACGCTGGCGCATGGCAGGTAATAAAACCTATCTCGCTGTTTATCCCGAATCACCACATGGAGTTGATCTTTTCCCTACACAAATGGCAAAGATTGCGAGAGGCAAAATGTATCACTGGATAATTGAATTATCTGAATAGCACGATAATATTTAATGACAGGTAAGGATAGTTATCTTTAAAAAATTTACTTTTCAGGTTAAAAAATATAATGAAGGCAAAATTCCCTTCAGCACTAGTCATCAGTTCGATTTTTTGTATTGTAGTTATTGCCCAGGATAAATGTACTATTACCATACAGGCAAATAAGCTAGTAGCGGAAGTGCAGCCCACTATGTGGGGTATTTTTTTTGAAGACATCAATATGGCTGCAGATGGGGGTATTTATGCAGAGCTTGTAAAAAATCGCTCATTCGAATTTGCCAGACCGATGGCCGGCTGGACAGTTCAACCTGTTGACATTCCGTATCAGCCTTTTCAAAAACGATTTGGTGAAGGAACGGTTATGATTATCAACAGGCAGGGAAAAAACATCGCTAATCCTCGCTTCATTCGCATCACGGCAAATAATATTTCCAAAGGTGGACTTGGGTTAACGAATGAAGGTTTTGCTGGGGTGGGCATCAAGCAAAATGTGCAGTATAATTTTTCATTGATGTATCACATGCAAAGTGGCAATATAAAAATGTATGTTGAGCTGGTTGATTCAATAAAAAAAATATTAGGCGCTGCGACACTTATTCCAACTGAAAGTGATACAGGCTGGCATAAACAATCAGTTCAATTCACGGTCAATGCTACAGAACCAAAAGCAAAACTGAATATATGGCTTGAAGGAAATGGAGTGATAGATCTTGATATGATATCATTATTCCCAGAAGATACCTGGAAACGCAGGCCTGGTGGTTTACGTGCCGACCTGGTACAGCTTTTAGCTGATCTAAAACCTGGCTTCATTCGTTTTCCCGGTGGCTGTATTGTGGAAGGCCGTGAACTTGCAACGGGATATCAATGGAAAAAAACAATTGGACCGATTGAAGACAGGCAATTGATCATTAACAGGTGGAATACTGAAATTGCTGCACGCCCTGCACCTGATTATTTTCAGACATTTGGTCTTGGCTTTTTTGAATACTTCCAGTTAGCAGAGGATATTGGTGCAGAGCCATTGCCAATATTAAACTGTGGAATGGCATGTCAGTTCAATACGGCAGAAGTAGTACCTCTTCAACAGATTGACCCATACGTGCGCGATGCATTAGACTTAATTGAATTTGCTAACGGGGATACAACTACAAAATGGGGCGCAGTGCGTGCAGGTCTCGGTCATCCTGCACCATTTAATTTAAAAATGATTGGTGTAGGAAATGAAAATTGGGGACCCCAATATGTTGAACGTTTGAAAGTTTTTCAAAAAGCAATCAAAGACAAATATCCTGATATAAAGATTGTTGCCAGCACCAGTGCAGAATACCAGGGCGAACGATTTGCGTATCTGAATGATCAGTACAAAAAATTAAGACCTGATATTGTAGACGAACATTATTACAACAAGCCTGAATGGTTTTTACGAAATGCTATACGCTATGATAATTATGATAGAAGCGGACCAAAAGTTTTTGCCAGTGAATATGCAGCACAAAGTGATCATGTCGTAAGTACAGAAAACAAAAATGACTTGCAAACTGCGATTGCTGAAGCAGCTTTTGTGACGGGGCTTGAACGTAATGCAGCTGTTGTGAACATGGCTTCATACGCACCGTTATTTGCACGTATAAATGAATGGCAATGGCGACCCGATTTAATCTGGTTTGATAATCTTCATGCATATGGTACACCGGATTATTATGTGCAAAAACTTTTTTCCAATAACAAAGGTACAAACGTAGTTCCTGCATTGATGGATAATAAACCCGTTACAGGCCAGGATAGTTTGTATGCATCTGCTGTGATTGATAAGAACACCGATGATGTTATCATCAAAATTGTAAACAGTGCATCAACAGAAAAAACAATAAGCTTTGTTATTGATAGTAAAAAAACAATAAAATCGCCGGCTGTGGTTAAAGTATTAGCAGGCAATTCTCCGGAGGTAGAAAATTTAATTGATACGCCAACTGCAGTCAGGCCGAAAACGGAATCAATTCAAACAAAAGGCAAACAAATAAATATTACTGTTAAACCGAATTCTTTAACTGTGATCGGGGCAGGATTGAATTGATTTACCAATTCTTACAATTTCTTGTGAGCTTTTTATATGATGAAATCGGTTTCAAATACACATATTATGAAAGCGAAGGCGATAACACACGGGGCGTATGGCGTTTGTACTTAACTGAACTCGCTCCCGATTTTTTAAGTAACAGAGCTTGAAATTAACACGATTAAATCCAGATCTCAAAATCATTAAACACGAAAGTCAATGAGTTTAAATAAACAAGTGTTACGCAATAAGATTAGTCTGTTTGTTATCGGGCTAATGATGTTCTGTCTTTCTTCCAAAAGCATAAAAGCACAATCTTCCGATATAATAATTCGGCCACGCATCGTGGTCACTTGTGATCCGGAACTTGACGATAATAATTCGCTCATCCGTTTTTTATTGTATAGTTGTGATGTAGATATAGAAGGACTCATCTATGCCAGCAGCGGTTATCATTGGAAAGGCGATGGAAAGGGAACTAAGTGGTATGTTCCCGGAAGAGAATATTCGCGTTTTGGATTGGATACCTGTCCGTGTGAATCGTGGCGATGGGCGAAAGATGAACGCTTTATTGATAACGCGGTTGATGCCTATGCGAAAGTATATCCGAATCTGAAAGTGCATGAACCGGATTATCCATCACCCGATGTATTGAAGTCGAAGATTCGTTTTGGGAATATTGAATTCGATGGAGATTTTTCGAAAGACTCGCCAGGTTCAGATCTCATCAAATCATTAATGCTCGATGACAAGCCGGGAAAACTTTTTATCACAGCATGGGGTGGGCAAAGTACGATAGCAAGAGCGCTTAAATCAATCCAGGATCAATACGAAAACACAACTGAATGGGAAGCGATCAAAAATAAAATATCGCGTAAAGTAGTGTTGCTGCCATCCGGCGACCAGGATGACACTTATACAAAATATATCAAGCCTAATTGGCCCGATATTGAATACCGCCAATTCCGGAATGGACCTAATTATGGATATGGCGCGCAATTGCGTGCAAAGCCGGAGGATTCCATTTATTTAACCTCATCATGGATGAGGGAAAATGTATCAGACCGCGGACCGTTAGGAGCGTTATACAGAGTTTGGGGTGATGGAAAACAAATGGTGAAAGGCGACGTCATGGATTATTTCGGTTTTTCAGGCTACACTAATGAACAATTAAGAAGCATGGGATATGCTGTATGGATGCCCGTTCAGCAAAAAGGTTCCTGGCTCGGTGAAGGTGATGATTTTACTTTTATGAATATGCTCGGTAATGGACTCCGTGCTTATGAAGAAGGTTCCTACGGCGGTTGGGGAGGTCGCGAAGTGAACGACAGGAACGTGCAAGCTTTTTCTTTGCCATCAAGTGATACCTCTCAACAAGCTATGGCTTCCATGCTGAGTTCAGTAAATAGTCAATTAAGTAAAAATGCCAATGTATACCCGGATTTTTTTCCTGCAGCTCAACAGGATTTTGCAGCGCGCCTAAAATGGTCTGTCACGCCCAAATACACTGATGCAAATCATGCACCTGTCGTTACAATCGAAGGACCGCTGAATGTTTTAGCATCTGCGGGACAAACCATAAGATTAAATGGAAATGTTTCAGATCCCGATGGAGATAAGGTTGCAATCAAATGGTGGCAGTTCATGGCAGGAACTTATACTGGCAAAGTTGATATTTCAGGTGCGAACACATCGCGGGCCAAAGTGCTTATTCCGAAAGATGCAGTTGCAGGTCAAACGATTCACGTTATTCTTGAGGCAACGGACAATGGCCCGTCTTCACTTACAAGATACCAGAGAATAATTATCACCATCAAATAAATAATAAATAGTATGACCAAACAGATTCTAAATATTTTATTGCTGATAATAATTACATGCACTTCTTCATTCGCTCAAAAAAAAGCGGCGCAGATTTTTCCGGATAGTCTTATAAAGCCGCGTATGCGGATTATTATTGATAACGATTTTGGCGGCGATCCTGATGGTTTGTTTGAGTTAGTGCAACATCTTTTATCACCATCGGTTGAAATACGCGGCATCATTGGTTCGCATTTGAGAGAAGGCGATGGCTTTGACCGCTCAAATGAAACAGCGGCGAATGCTAAAAAGAAAATTGAAGGAGTATTAAGCATTATGAATCTTGGCAACACATACAATGTCTATCAGGGTTCAAACTTTGCTTTGCAAAATGATAGTATACCCCAGCCTTCAGATGCAGCGAATGCGATTATAAAAGAAGCAATGCGTGATGATACCAAGTTGCCTTTGTATATTGTTTGTGGTGCAGGATTAACTGATCTCGCAAGTGCTTATTTGATGGAGCCAAAAATTGCAGATCGTTTAACCCTGATCTGGATTGGCGGGCCAGAATATCCTGAGCTTGCAACACCACCGCCTAATTACACAAGTCTTGAGTATAATTTAGCCATCGATCTTAAAGCAGGACAGGTAATATTTAATAAATCGTCAATTCCAATCTGGCAGGTTCCAAGAAATGCATATCGTCAAATCATCATGCCTTATTCAGATTTGTTATTGAAAGTAAAAACGCTGGGAAAGATTGGAGAATATCTGGCAGACAATACTGAACGTGTTATGAAGATGTCTATTAAATATAATTTCAATGTGGGTGAAGTATATATTATTGGTGATAGTCCGTTGGTGTTGTTAACTGCATTACAATCGTCGTTCGAAGCAGATCCTTCTTCAAGTGCTTATGTGTTGCGGCAATCGCCATTTATTAATAATGAAGGTTTGTATGAAGTAAATCATAACGGTAGAAATATTCGTGTTTATACGCAACTCGATTCACGATTATTATTTGATGATCTTTATGCAAAGATTGCATTGTTTAATCAAAACAATAAATAAAGAATGCTCATCTCAAACGTAATCTATCTAAAATGAAAACCATATTCACTGTATTATTGTGTGTCTTCGCTTCGTGGTTTCTTAATGCGCAAACAGTTATTCCGCTATACAATGGCGTAGCGCCTGGTTCTGAAAACTGGAACTGGCAGGAACAGCAAATCAAGGCTGATATTGGAACAATTTATTTGGATGTGTCACATCCAACATTAACGGCTTACATTCCCGCAAATCCTAATGGAACAGCGGTTATCATTGCGCCGGGCGGTGCGTTTCATGCACTTGCGTTCGACCATGAAGGAACAGAATTAGCAAAGCGTTTAAATGCAAAAGGCGTAACTGCTTTTGTTTTGAAATACCGGCTTGCTCATGATGATCCTGCACATCCTGAAAATAACTTCAGCAAATTGCTGGAAACAAAGAATTATAAAAAGCTTGATTCAATTAATAATTCTGTTGTGCCGCTTGCTTTGCAAGATGGTTTAACGGCGATGAAATATGTTCGTCAACATACAGACAAATATCATATCGATACAAATAAGATTGGTTTTATTGGTTTCTCTGCCGGCGCAACATTGACGATGTCTGTTGTATATAGTGCTACTGATGATATACGCCCAAATTTTGTAGCGCCCATTTATGCGTATGAAGGTGCGATTATCGGTTCAACAGTTCCATCAGTAAAAACACCGATTTTTATTTGCGCCGCAAGCGATGATGATTTAGGTTTTGCAACCCATAGTGTTCATATTTACCTCAAATGGCTTGCTGCCGGTCAACCTGCAGAATTACACATGTATGAAAGAGGCAAGCATGGTTTTGGCACCAGGAAACAAGGTCTTCCTGTTGACACGTGGATGGATAGATTTGAAGATTGGCTTAAGATGCAGGGATTATTATAAAAATATTTTTTCTTTTTGCGATTTCAAAATATAAATAGCTTAGTGCTTTATTAAACAAGTAAGCTTAAAAATTAAAATAATGAGGAAGAGAATCTGGTGTTCTTTTATGGGCATGTTCATATACTTTTCTGTGTATAGCCAGGATTTGATCACTATGGAAGGGAGTATCAGGGACAAAAATTCTAACCCGGTAAATGATGCTTCTGTTTATTTGTTGAACACTAATTTTTTCGCTATAAGTACTGAGTCAGGAAGGTTTACAATTAAAAACATCCCGGAAGGTTATTATACGATTATTGTCTCTGCTATAGGGTACGCCACGACCAGCGAAAGCATTCATATAACAGAACGAGAGAAAACATCTTATGATTTTCAGTTGACAGATATTTCAAAGAAACTTGATGAAGTGATCGTAACCGCAGAAAAAAAGGAAGAAAATCTGCAACATATTCCTTCAGGCATTTCTGCCCTGAATGCAAGAAATATTAATAATTACAGGTTATGGAATAGCAAAGACCTGACCGCTATCATACCTAATTTATATGCTGCCAATCCCGGCGATGGAAGAAATGTTACTTCTATCAGGGGTATCACTTCATCATCTTACGACCCGGCCGTTACTACTTACATTGACGGAGTAAATCAATTTACATTGGATACTTATATACCGCAACTTTTCGATGTGGAACGTATAGAAGTGCTGAGGGGTCCCCAGGGAACCTTATATGGAAGGAATGCAATGGGTGGTGTTATTAATATTATTACAAAACAGCCTTCTGATAAAACGAGTGGTTTCATTGAGATCAATGAAGGCAATTATGGGCAACACCGTTACACAGCAGCGACCCGAACACCTGTTGTAAAAGATAAATTGTTTTTTGGAGCTTCTTTTTTATATGAAGGGCTGAATGGTTATTTTACCAACGAGTACAACCATTCAAAATTTGACAAACAACACAGCATCGGTGGAAATTACTATTTAAAATACCTTGCAAATCATGAATGGACTTTTACACTCAATATAAAACATCTTGCAAACAGAAACTATGGATCCTTCCCACTCGCAGGTAACGTCAATGAAGCCTTTGCACATCCATTCATATTAAATCAGAATGCAGTGGCCCGTTTAGTTGATAATACATTCAACACTTCCCTGAAGGTAAATAATATCAGCCGACATTTTAGTTTTAGTTCGCAAACTTCTTATCAGTCAAATTACCGGTATTATGCAACACCTATTGATGGAGATTTTTCACCAGCAGATGCAGTAACGATTATCAATAATTACGGAAATAAGTGGAATAAAATAAAAGTTGTTACTGAAGAATTCAGATTTTCTTCTCCTGCATCTTCTGCATCGGCGTTGAAATGGACTGCAGGCAGTTATTTGTTTTATCAAAACGTTCCGAATAAACAGGCGACACATTTTGGTAAAGATGCAGCATTGGTTGGTTCACCTGATTCTGACTATGCGATTATCAACACAACCACGGCAAAGTCTCTTGGTGCTGCCTTTTATGCACAGTTTGAATATGCCGTATCAAAAAAATTAAATCTCATAGCTGGTATTCGTTACGATTATCAATATTCAAAAGAAGAAGTGCTCGGCGAATATCAGCCTGACTCATCACCAACTCCTGTCTTTCAAACACAACCTGATACATCGGCCAATGCTTCTTTCAGCGCATTTTCCCCAATGTTAAGTATTACATACCATCCTGTGTCAAACATTCATTTGTTTGCTACCTATAGTCGTGGTTATCGTACAGGTGGATTGACTCAATTGGGTGCTGATCCTTCGCAACCTCCGTTATATGCTTATAAACCTGAGTACAGTAATAATTTCGAATTGGGAATAAAAAATACCTTCCTCGAAAATAAAATAAGAGCTAATTTTTCATTCTTTTATACAACCATCACCAATGCGCAGGTACCCACATTGGTGTTACCCGCTGCGATCACCGTTACAAAAAATGCAGGGAGTTTAACAAGTAAGGGTGTTGATGTGGAACTTGCTTCAACCATTGTGAAAGGTTTAGAAGCAACCTATAATTTCGGATATACCAATGCTAAATACACCCGCCTGGAACTTTCTCAAAATGGCTCAGAAGCTGATCTTTCAGGCAATCATCAAATTTTTACGCCGGATATAACTTCATTACTCGCTTTGCAATACAGTATTTCACTGATGTCATCGCACACATTTCAATTGATAGTTCGTGGAGAATGGTTCTATTTGGGAAAACAATATTTTGATCTTGCCAACGGCATTGTTCAATCACCTTATCATTTACTGAATGCAAGGCTGGGAGTTGCAATAAAACATGCAGAATTATATTTCTGGGAAAGAAACATAACAAATGCGAAATATATAGCTTATGGATATGACTTTGGAGCCGTGCATTTAGGTAATCCGAAAACATTTGGTATTACTTGTAAAGTGACAATGTGATTCAATACGTAAAAAAATATATTTTTAAACAATTAATAGAAATTTGCCAGCTCCTAAATCAACGAATATGAAAAATGTCTTTTTAAGTTCGCTTGTCATAGCTCTCGTTTTTTCAACTTTCTCCTGCTCGCACAAACGTTCCGGAAAACCAAAGATTCTTGTGTTCAGCAAAACAGCTGGGTATCATCATGAATCTATTGCTGATGGTAATGCAGCCATACAAAAATTAGGAAGCCAAAACAATTTTGATGTGGATACAACAACAAATGCTGAGTTGTTTAATGATGATAGTTTGAAACAATATTCGGCTGTCATTTTTTTGAGTACAACAGGCGATGTACTGGATAATTTCCAGGAGGCTGCATTTGAGCGGTATATACAATCAGGTGGCGGGTACGTGGGTATTCATGCAGCGGCAGATTGTGAATATGACTGGGGTTGGTATGGTCGCTTAACAGGCGCTTATTTTTTAAGTCATCCCGGAATTAACGACACTTTTCCAAATATTCAGGAGGGTGTATTAAATGTAGTAGACCAGGATAATATTTCCACAAAGCATTTGCCTAAGCAATGGAAGAAAACAGATGAGTTTTACAGTTTTAAAAAAATGAATAAAGATGTTCATGTACTGATAACGATTGATGAAAAAACTTATCATGGCGGTGTAAACGGGAATTATCATCCCATGGCATGGTATCATGATTATGATGGCGGAAGAGCTTTTTATACCAACTTAGGTCATACCAAAGAATCCTTTTCTGATGAACTATATCTCAAACATATTCTGGGCGGTATTCAATATGCAATTGGTGATAATAAGGAGTTAGATTATTCAAAGGCCAGAACACAGATCCCTCCTGACGATAATCGTTTTACAAAGACCCAATTGGTCCAGGGTGTATTTTATGAGCCAACAGAAATGACGATCCTGCCGAATCTTGATGTGCTCGTATTGGAAAGGCGAGGGGGAATCATGCTTTATAAAAATGCAACCAAACAGGTAAAGCAGGTTGGTTTTTTTGATGTTTATTACAAAACCCTGCATACACCCGATGTAAATGCTGAAGAAGGAATGTTGGGATTGGCAAAGGATCCCGACTTTGCAAAAAATAATTGGATCTATATCTATTACAGTCCGGCCGATAGTTCTGTCAATCGTCTGTCACGTTTCACTTTTAAAAACGACACAGTTGATAAGGCGACAGAGAAAGTAATACTTGAAGTAAAATCACAAAGAGAAATTTGCTGCCATACCGGTGGTTCCATAGCTTTTGGTCCGGATAAATTATTATATTTTTCATCGGGGGATAATTCCACTCCGTTTGATGAAAAAGGAGCGAAATATGTGAATAGTGGTTTTGCCCCGTTGAATGATCTGCCTGGTCATGAGCAATACGATGCCAGAAGATCTGCTGGCAACACAAATGATCTGCGTGGAAAGATCATGCGTCTTAAGTTGAATGAAGATGGGAGCTATAGCATACCGCAAGGCAATCTTTTCCCGCAGGGCACTGCAAAGACAAGACCGGAGATCTATGTAATGGGTGACCGCAATCCTTACCGCATTTCGGTTGACCAGAAAAGCAGTTATTTGTATTGGGGCGAAGTGGGTCCGGATGCACAGGATGATAGCCTGGCCACACGGGGGCCCCGTGGCTATGATGAGGTGAACCAGGCACGCAAGGCCGGTTTCTTTGGATGGCCATTGTTTGTCGGAAACAATTTTGCTTACCATGAATATGATTATGCTACTGGTAAGAGCGGCCCTGCATTTGATCCTGACAAGCCAATAAACGATTCACGAAACAACACGGGATTAAGGGAATTACCTCCTGCACAGCCGGCATTTATATGGTATCCGTATGCTGTATCTCCCGATTTTCCGCAGGTAGGTACAGGCGGCAGAAATGCGATGGCAGGTCCCGTTTATTATACTGACATGTTTCCAAAGGAAACAAGATTGCCTGATTACTACAATGGCAAATTGTTTATTTATGACTGGATCCGTGGGTGGATAAAAGTAGTAACGCTGCAGCCCAATGGTGATTTTGATAAAATGGAGCCCTTCTTCAGTAATATCAAATTAAATTCTTTGATCGATATGGAAGTGGGACCCGATGGGAAATTATACTTGTTGGAATATGGTACGGGTTGGTTCACTAAAAATCCCGACGCAGGTTTGTCCCGTATAGATTATAACGGCGGTAACCGTCCTCCTGTGATCACTGGTATTTATGTTGATAAAACCTCGGGCATTCTACCTTTTACTGTAAAAGCTACTGTTGATGCAAAAGATTTAGAGAGAGACAAGATCACTTATGTCTGGAATTTTGGCAACGGAAAAACGGCCGAGACAACAAAGCCTGAGGTCAGTTATACTTACGACACTCCCGGTGATTATAACATTTCTGTGGAGGCAAAAGATGATAAAGGGGCTTCCGCTAAAAGTAACATGATGAATGTATATGCAGGTAATGAAGCTCCGACAGTAAACATAATTCTTAACGGCGGCAACAGATCATTTTACATGCCGGGGATACCCGTTAAATATAATGTATCAGTAGAGGACAAAAATGATACGGCACAATTCGATCCTGCTAATCTTTACGTTTCCGTTGATTATATTGCTGACTTTGATAAAGCTAATATAGCAGGCCATCAACAAGGCCAGGCAAATATCAGTGGCAGAATTTTAACACAGACACTGGATTGTAAAAGCTGTCATAAAGAAGCAGAAAAATCAATTGGCCCATCCTTTATGCAAGTCTCTGAGAAATATACGAGTGACCCGAAAGCGACTACTTATTTAAGTGAAAAAATAATAAAAGGGGGAAGTGGAGTATGGGGTGATGTGGCGATGGCTGCTCATCCAAACATTTCGCAAACAGATTTACAACAGATCGTAACATGGGTCTTATCACTTGCTAAAAAATCAGCTGTAAAAAAATCACTGCCTGCATCAGGATCTATTATTCCTCCTGTGCCTGCCTTTGCGAAAGGCAGGGGTTCTTTAGCATCGATGTTGAACCAAAAGCCAGAGGGTGTAATGGTTTTATCAGCCAGCTATACGGATAAAGGCAGCAATAATACTAAAGCTCTGACAGGCAGCAGTACTGTTTCACTGAGCAGTAATAACTGGTCTTTTACAGGAGGTGAAAAGGTAGATAAGTTCACTACATTTAAATACAATGGAAATAACATTATGATCTTCCCTCCCAAAGAAGGTTGGTTTGCAATAGACAGCATTGATCTCACAGGTGTGAGTTCGGTTAACCTTGTAGCAGGCTGGCAGGCTCCACCCAAAACAGGCTTTAGTTTTGAAATAAGAATGGATAAACCGGATGGAATGGTATTGGGGGTTGGGAGGTTACCTGCACCCGGAAAAAGCCAGCAGTTTGGAATCGTGAGGATACCCGTGACAGGGGTAACACACAATAATTTCCATTCACTCTATTTTGTTTATAAAGGGAATGAGCCTATTTCAGGTGGTGTTGTTTCGCTTCAGTTCAGTGCGAAATGAAGAAACATTTCCTTTAACTCGTAAAAGAATTGTTTCGATATTTTAAAAGGGTAGCCGACAGTGCATGACGGTTATCATTCGATCGTAAGCTATTTTTAGTGCCTGATTTTTCGCCATAAAATCTTAACGAATGCAAATTATACTCGGAATTATTTTTCATTTTATTGGTGGTGCTGCTTCCGGGAGTTTTTATGTTCCTTTTAAAAAAGTAAAGGGATGGAACTGGGAGAGTTACTGGATCATCGGTGGTTTGTTTTCCTGGCTTATTGTGCCACCAATAGCAGCATGGCTTACGATTCCGAATTTTTCAGAGATCATTTCACAAACGTCTTCATCAACTTTTTGGTGGACATATTTCTGGGGAGTGCTTTGGGGTATTGGAGGATTGATGTATGGCCTGGGTATGCGTTATCTTGGCATGTCATTGGGTAATTCAGTATTGCTGGGTTTTACATCAGCATTCGGTGCATTGGTTCCTTCTATCTATTATAATTTTCATCCCGTAGCTGGTAAAACAACTTTTAATGATCTGCTTCATACTTCGTGGGGAAGAATTGTGCTTGTTGGAATTGTATTGTGTCTCGCCGGAATTTATATCTGCGGCAAAGCAGGTGTATTAAAAGAACGTGAGCTTTCGGAAGAAAAAAAGAAAGAGAGTATAAAAGAGTTCAATCTTACAAAAGGATTGATCGTTTGCATTGTTTCAGGTATTCTCAGCGCCTGTTTTAACTATGGAATTGAAACGGGTTCGCCCATGGCTGAAACAGCAAATCAATTGTGGAAATCCGCTCATCCTTCAGAAACAATAAATTTTTTATATCGAAACAATGTAACTTATGTTGTATTACTGTGGGGAGGCCTGACGACAAATTTTATATGGTGCATGATATTGAATGCACGAAACAAAAGCTTCGGTGATTATACAAACAACAAGGTCAATTTAGCAAGGAATTATTTTTTCTCGGCATTGGCCGGCACCACTTGGTTTTTGCAATTCTTTTTTTACGGAATGGGAGAAAGTAAATTGGGCAACGGGGCAAGTTCATGGATATTACATATGGCATTCATAATACTTGTTGCCAATATGTGGGGCTTTGCACTAAAAGAATGGAAAGGTGTTACAACAAAAACAAGACTAACAATAGTAGCCGGCGTAATTACCATCATATTGTCAGTGATGTTGGTGGGTTATGGTAATGCGTTAAAATAAAATCCTGAAAAGAATCATGAATAAAACAACAGAGTTTAAGCATGTGAGCTATTTGTGGGACGAGAAAGTTGCTGCTTCAATGAAAGGTGATGAAGCGGCTCTCCTTATTTATCGGTCAAATTTATTGGGAGCCGATCTTAGAGTAACAAATTACGGAGGTGGCAATACTTCATGCAAAGTGATGGAGAAGGATCCATTAACAGGAAAGGAAGCTGAAGTAATGTGGGTAAAAGGCAGCGGAGGGGATTTGGGAACATTGAAGAAAAATGGACTTGCTGCACTATATATGGACCGGCTGATCAGTTTGAAAAAAGTATATCGCGGTATCGAACACGAAGACGAAATGGTAGGATTGTTTAATCACTGCATTTATGATCTGAGCTCAAAAGCTCCGTCTATTGATACCCCGCTTCATGCCTTTCTACCTTTTAAACATATCGACCATTTGCATCCTGATGCTGCTATTGCAATTGCGGCAGCCAAAGATGGGAAGCATATCACCGAAAAATTGTTTAACAATACAATTGGCTGGGTTGATTGGCAAAGGCCAGGTTTCGATCTTGGTGTAAAACTAAAGGCATGCCTTGATGAGAATCCTAATTTACGTGGCATCATGCTTGGCTCACATGGTTTATTTACCTGGGGCGATACGGCTTATGAAAGTTATATCAACACTCTTGAAGTAATTGAACGATGCGCTGAATATTTACCCCTGGCCCCTAAAGGGGGTAAGAAAACATTTGGCGGTTCTAAGATTGCATCACTGCAAAAAGACGAACGTTCAAAAAAGGCTGCATTACTCATGCCTATATTGAGAGGTTTCTGTTCAAACAGCGACCTACATAACACCTCTTTGGGGGAAGGGGGCAAAATTGGTCATTTTACCGATGATGAAAGAGTTCTTGAATTTATAAATTCAAATGATCTTTCCAAATTGGCCCCAATGGGAACAAGCTGTCCCGATCATTTTCTCCGCACAAAAATTTCTCCTCTTGTTTTAAATCTTTTGCCAAATGACGATGTAAAAAACAGTGCAGCAATAAAGGAAAAACTGGACCCGCAATTTGAAGCTTATCGAAAAATGTATGCAGATTACTATAATAAATGCAAACATGCCGATAGCCCTGCGATGCGTGATCCAAACCCGGTTGTGATCTTATATCCCGGCGTTGGCATGTTCACTTTTGCGAGAGACAAACAAACTGCGAGGGTAGCTGCTGAATTCTATGTCAATGCCATTAATGTAATGAAGGGTGCGGAAGCGATCAGTGAATACGCATCATTGCCCAGGCAGGAAGCTTTTAATATTGAATATTGGTTGCTTGAAGAAGCAAAACTTCAACGAATGCCAAAACCAAAATCGTTAAGCGGACGAATAGTGTTGATCACCGGTAGTGGTGGCGGAATAGGTAAAGCCATCGCAAAAAAATTTGCAGAGGAAGGAGCCTGCGTGATGATCAACGACATTGATGAAGACAGAATAACAGCAACAACAGGTGAGTTTCAAAAACAATTTGGAAAAGACAATGTGGCTTCCACCACTCTTGATGTAACGAAGGAAGAAACGGTAGAAAAAGCATTTGATGCAATAGCTCTTGCATTCGGCGGCGTTGATATTGTCGTGAACAATGCAGGCATCAGTATCTCCAAACCTATCGCTGATCATACTACCGAAGATTGGGACAAACTTTATAATATTTTAGTAAGAGGACAATTTCTTGTATCAAAAGCGGGTATAGCAATAATGCGGAAACAAAGCTTTGGTGGCGATATCATCAATATTGTATCAAAAAATTCTGTTGTATCAGGACCCAATAATACCGGCTATGGTTCAGCAAAAGCGGCGCAGGCCCATCTGTCGCGGTTACTGGCAGCTGAACTGGGTGCTGATAAGATCAGGGTGAATGCAGTGAATCCTGATGCAGTTATTGCGGATTCAAATATCTGGGCAGGCGGTTGGGCGGAAGGCCGGGCGAAAGCTTATGGTATAAAAGTAGAAGAGTTACCGGGCTATTATGCAAAACGCACTTTGCTAAACGAAACTATTTTACCTGCTGATATTGCCAATGCTTGTTTTGCGTTTGTCAGCGGACTCCTTAATAAATCAACAGGTAATACACTAAATGTGGATGGAGGATTGGCAACGGCGTTCTTAAGATAGGGACGATTGCATAGAAAGGCTTTGTTTCTTAATTCATCGCTAAAATTTTATCAATGCAACGAATCGCATTTAAAATGAAATTATTTAAGGGCTATGAAGAAGAATACAAAAAACGTCACAATGAAATTTGGAGCGATTTGAAAGAATTATTAAAAAAAAGCGGTATTGCTGAGTATTCAATTTTTTTCGACAAGCAATCAAATGATTTGTTTGCTTACCTTACTGTCGAAGACAGAAAAAAACTGGATGGGTTGCCGGGTGAACCTGTAATGGAAAAGTGGTGGAGTTATATGAAAGATATCATGGAAACGAATGAAGATAATTCGCCTGTTGTTATTCCGTTGAAAGAAGTTTTTTACTTGCCATAAATTAAATCGCAGTTGAAGAAAATATATAATGATAGTTTTAAAGGCTTTCTCGCCTTATTGTTGTTGGCAATAAATATTTGTTGTTGGGCGCAATCATCGAAAAAAAATTATGAGGTTGCGGTTTATTATTTTCCAAATTACCATGCCGATTCTATAAATGAAAAGTGGCACGGGAAAGGTTGGACAGAATGGGAATTGGTAAAAGCAGCAAAGCCAAAATTTAAAGGACATCTGCAACCAAAAATTCCTGCATGGGGATATTTTGATGAAGCTGATCCCAAGTGGACTGCGAAAGAAATTGATCTTGCAGCCGATCACGGCATAGATGTTTTTATTTACGATTGGTATTGGTATGAAGGTATTGGTCAGTATTTGCAGGAAGGTTTGGAAAAAGGTTTTTTAAAGGTGCCCAACAATAAGCGTTTGAAGTTTGCATTGATGTGGGCTAATCATGATTGGATGAATATTCATCCTACTCCTTATACAAATGTGCAGGAGAAATTAACCGATGGCAGAGTGAGTAAAGGATTGTGGGATACAATAACGACATACATTATCACGCATTATTTCAATCAGCCGAATTATTGGAAGATAGATGGCAAACCATATTTCTCTATTTTTTTAACGGCACATTTTATTGAGAGTTTCGGAAGTCTTGAAAAAGCGGCAGCAGCAATGCAAATGTTTGAAGAAAAAGTAAAAAAGGCGGGATTTCCGGGGTTGCATTTAAATTGTATCGACCAGGGAATAACGGACAATGAGCTTCAGCAAATTTTACATTCTTCGGCAACTACAGAAGATGCTTTACATGCTTTGCATGCCTCAAGTATTACCTCTTATAATTTTTCGTATGCTTTTGATTTATCAAAAGCAGGTTGGCCAACTGCGATTTACCAGAAGGCAATTGATGCAAACGTTTCGTATTGGACAACGATCAGTAACAGACTTCGTGATGTTACCTATTTTCCAAATGTTACAATGGGTTGGGATGTAACACCACGTTTAATACAATCTGATAAATTTGATACCTATAAAGGATATCCGTGGACGCCCGTGTTTAACGGAGATAACACACCTCAGGCTTTTGAATCTGCTTTGGCGAAAGCAAAACAATTTCTGGATAATTCAAACATGCAACATAAAATTGTAATTCTGAATGCATGGAATGAATGGACTGAAGGAAGTTATTTATTACCTGAAAAAAGAACAGGCACAAAATATCTGGAAGCGATAAAAAATATTTTTGGAGAAAAGTAATTTGTTGTGAAATAATTTTTCAAACCTGATAGAATCTGATTATGCAAGTTGAAAAATATAAGATTGAGGAACACAATCAACCATTACTAAAAGAGCATAAGAGGGAATTCGACTATATTTCTTCCGGGATAAACGACGTTGAAGCTACTCTTAAAAAGTTAATTGAATTCCAGGTGGCCATTCCGAGTTGGGCACTTGGTTCCGGCGGAACAAGATTTGGAAGATTCAGCATCGGGGGCGAGCCACGTAATCTTGAAGAAAAAATTGAAGATATCGGTCTGTTGCATTCACTGAACAGGTCGAGCGGCGCAATCTCTTTACACATTCCGTGGGACATACCTTCCAATGCTTCACGCATAAAATCATTGGCCGCAGAAAACGGACTACGGTTTGATGCGATGAATTCAAATACTTTCCAGGATCAGCCTGATCAGAAATTGAGTTACAAGTTTGGTTCCATGCAGCATGTTGATAAGGCCGTCCGCAGGCAGGCAGTAGAACACAATATTGAAGTAATAAAATATGGGGTTGAACTTGGATCGGAATCATTAACGGTGTGGTTAAGTGATGGCTCCTGTTTTCCCGGCCAGTTGAATTTCAGAAATGCTTTTCAAAATACTTTGGAGAGCCTGCAGGAAGTGTGTGCAGCTTTGCCGGAACAATGGAAAATGTTTGTTGAATATAAAGCCTATGAACCAAATTTCTATTCAATGAGCGTTGGCGATTGGGGACAGTCTTTGTTATATGCAACAAAGCTTGGGAAGAAAGCATTTACTTTAGTTGATCTCGGACATCATCTGGCAAATGCAAATATTGAGCAGATCGTTTCCTTGTTGTTGATGGAAGGGAAACTCGGAGGATTTCATTTCAATGATTCAAAATATGGGGACGATGATCTGACAGTAGGGAGCATAAAACCTTACCAGTTGTTTTTAATTTTTAATGAGCTTGTGGAAGGAATGGACACAAAGGGAATGAATCATGCGACAGACCTGGCATGGATGATCGATGCGAGCCATAATGTAAAGGATCCGCTGGAAGATCTATTGCAATCGGTAGAAGCAATTATGATCTCTTATGCACAGGCACTGCTGGTGGACAGGAAAAAATTAACCGAAGTACAAAATAATAATGACGTTGTAACTGCACAGGAAATATTGCAAGATGTTTTCCGCACAGATCTAAGACCGTTGGTTGCAGAAGCAAGAATAAGAAGCGGCGGAGCAATCGATCCTTTGTCTGTTTATCGAAAAGAAAAAGTAAGGGAAAATTTAATTAAACAAAGAGGAAGTAAAACTGCAGCAACAGGACTGTGAGCCCCCAAATCCACTAAAGGGGGTTATGATATGACAATTCAATTGCCGATAGTGAGATTTGAAAAATAAAAAAAAGAACGTTTCCTAATTAGCCGGACGACAACTAAAAAATAATAATGTCAATTCCAGTTATCCTGATATTTGATGTAGGGAAAACGAACAAAAAAGTTTTATTGTTTGATGAGCAATACAAACTTTTACATGAAGAAGGTGTACAACTTGCAGAAACGATTGATGAAGACGGATCCCCCTGCGAAGATTTGGATGCGTTAACCCATTGGATCGAACAAATATTTTCTGAGGCATTGTTGAGGAAGGACATTGATGTAAAAGCAGTAAATTTTTCTGCCTATGGTGCAAGCTTTGTTCACCTGGATAAAAATCTGAAACCGGTTACTCCCCTGTATAATTATTTAAAGCCACTTTCTGAAGATCTCAAAAGAAAATTTTATGATACCTATGGAGGCGAGAAACTAATTGCCAAGGAAACTGCTTCACCTGTATTGGGCTTACTTAATTCGGGAATGCAGTTATACCAGTTGAAATATGAAAGACCGGAAATATTCAGCAGGATAAAATATTCATTGCATCTTCCACAATATTTAAGTTTTATTATTTCCCACCAGCCATCAACAGATATTTCAAGTGTGGGGTGTCACACAAATTTGTGGGATTTCAAAAAGAATAAATATCATGATTGGGTGTATAAAGAAGAACTGGACAAAAAATTTGCTCCTCTTCACAACGGAAATAAAATAATCGCCGTGTTAGACAAAGAAAAAATACAAGTTGGAATTGGTTTGCACGACTCATCTGCTGCCTTGATACCTTATCTTACTTTCTTTGATGAACCATTTGTTTTGATCTCTACCGGTACATGGTGTATCAGCCTCAATCCGTTCAATCATGCAGAACTAACCGATAGTGAATTACGAAATGATTGTTTGTGCTATCTTTCTTATGAAGGTAATCCTGTAAAAGCGTCACGATTGTTTGCAGGATATGGACATGAACAGGAGGTGAAGAGACTTGCTGCATATTATAAAAAGCCAATTGACAATTACCAAAAGGTCGAATACGATAATGAATTGATAAACCGCATCCAAAGAGCAAATGACAGGCAGGACTCTTTTTCGGAAATAGATTTAGATAAATTTAAAACTTACGAAGAGGCTTATCACAGGCTAATGTGGAATATCATAAAACAACAAGTCAGGTCTACCAATCTTGTATTGCAGGGAACCGCAGTCAAAAGAATTTTTGTGGATGGCGGCTTTGGTAAAAACTCAATATATATGAATTTGCTCGCCAAAATGTTTCCCGCTATTGAGGTGTATGGAGCAACAGTTCCGCAGGCATCTGCACTCGGTGCAGCACTTGCCATTCACCAATCATGGAACAAAAAACCACTACCGCATAATTTGGTTGAATTAAGATATTATCCAAATATGGAGATAGATCACTTAATAAAATAGAATTTCAAAAATGAAAAAGATCACCTTACCATTATTCTTAAGTCTTGTTTGCCAAATTGTGATTGCACAGACACAGGTATCCAACCTCCTTTGTGAAAACCTGGTTAATCCAATTGGCTTAGATGTGGCTGAACCAAGGTTTAGCTGGCAACTTGCAAGCGATAAAAGGGATGTGATGCAAACGGCTTATGAAATAAAAGTGATGGCGGGAAAGAAAACGGTTTGGAACAGCGGGAAAGTTGATTCCGATTCTTCAGTTCACGTGGCATATAAAGGTTCGTCATTTCAGCCGGGTGAAAAATATTTTTGGCAGGTAAAAGTTTGGGATAATTCGGGTAAAGCTTCTTCATGGAGCAAACCTGCATTTTTTCAAACCGGTCTGTTGAATGCTGATAATTGGAAAGGCAAATGGATCCAGGTTGGGTTTACTGAAGATTCTGTTAACAGGCCAAGCCCTTTGTTCAGAAAAGAATTTCATACATCAAAAAAAATAAGATCAGCAGTAGCGTATATCACAGCGCATGGAATGTATGAAGCATGTATAAACGGAAAGAAAGTAGGGAATGCATATTTGACTCCTGGTTGGACGAGTTACACTAATCGATTGCAATACCAGGCTTTTGATGTTACTGATCTTTTGAGCCAGGGCAATAATGCAATTGGTGTCACGCTTGGCAATGGATGGTATCGCGGTTACCTGGCGTGGGGCGGTAATAAAGATGTTTGGGGAAAAGATCTTGGTTTGTTATTGCAATTGGATATTACTTATTCAGATGGAAGTAGACAATCAGTTGTGTCCGACAATTCATGGAAGTCATCTACCGGTAAGTATCACTAGTGATGAAATTTATAATGGTGAAACGATCGATGCAAGAAAAGAAAAGACAGGTTGGTGTTTACCGGCATATAATGATGCGGATTGGAGTAATGTTGTTGTAAAAGACTTTGATAATTCAAATCTTGTTGCTACACAAAATGAGTTGATCAAAAAACATGAGACATTCAAACCTGTGCAGGTCATAACAACACCGAAAGGAGAGAAGGTGATCGATTTCGGGCAAAATCTTGTGGGCTGGGTGGTTGTGAAAGCGAACGGGAATGCAGGAGACAAGATCACAATATCACATGCCGAGGTTTTGGATAAAGAAGGGAATTTTTATACAGATAATTTCGTGCGGCAAAAGCGCAGACGGTTTGCATTTTAAAAGGTGGCGGCGAGGAAGTTTTTGAACCTCATTTTACTTTCTATGGATTTCGATACATTAAGATTGAAGGTTACCCCGGTGAAATAAAACCGGAAAACTTTACAGCCGTTACTTTGTACTCGGATATGCAACCTACAGGAAGTTTTAGTTGCTCCAATCCGCTTATCAATCAACTGCAACATAATATTCAATGGGGGCAAAAAGGAAATTTCTTGGATGTACCCACCGATTGTCCGCAGCGTGACGAAAGACTCGGATGGACAGGTGATGCCCAGGTTTTTTCAAGAACGGCTTCATTTAATATGAACGTAAATAATTTTTTTGCAAAATGGCTGAAAGATGTAGCTGCCGACCAGTTTGAAAGCGGGAGCGTACCTTTTGTTATTCCCAATGTATTGGGTCCGGGTGCAGGCGGTTCTACAGGCTGGGCAGATGTGTGCACGATCATTCCGTGGAATATGTATCTCGCTTATGGTGATAAAAGAATTCTGGAGCAACAATACAGCAGCATGAAAAAGTGGGTGGAGTATATGAAGCATCAAAGTAAAAGTGATCTGTGGAATACAGGATTTCATTTTGGTGACTGGTTATTCTATCGCCCGTTTGATGACAACGATGGCCGTTCTGCCGTGACCGATAAATACTTGATCGCACAATGTTTTTATGCGCACTCCACGCAACTGCTTATTGATGCCGCCAATGTTTTGGGCAAGACCAATGATGCGGCCACATATACTGAATTGCTTAAAAAGATAAAGGATGCATTCATGAAAGAATATGTAACGCCAAATGGAAGACTGGTGTCAGGCACGCAAACTGCGTATGTGCTTGCGTTGAATTTTGACATGTTGCCGGAATCGATGAGAGCAGAGGCAGCGCAACGTTTGGCGGATAATGTAAAAAGTTATAACAATCATCTCACCACCGGTTTTTTGGGTACGCCTTATTTGTGTCATGTGCTGACCCGTTTTGGCTATGATGATGTGGCGTATAAATTATTATTGCAGGATACATATCCATCCTGGTTATATCCGGTAAAAATGGGTGCTACTACAATTTGGGAAAGATGGGACGGAATAAAACCCGACAGCAGTTTTGAAGCTCCGTCAATGAATTCATTCAATCATTATTCATACGGCGCTATTGGCGACTGGATGTACAGAACTGTTGCAGGAATTGATACCTATGAAGATGCACCGGGCTATAAGCATATTAAAATAATGCCGCACATCGGTGGTGATCTCACTTATGCCAATGCTGATCTGAAAACTTATTATGGAACTATCAGTTCCCATTGGAAAAAGGATAATGACCAGTTGGAATTGGATGTTGAAATTCCTGCAAACACAAAAGCAACAGTATATATTCCGGCAAAATCAGCGGATGCGATAAAGGAAAATGGCGTTGCTTTAAGTTCAGTGAGTGATTTGAAAGTAATTGGTAAAGAAAATAATTATGTCGTAGTTGAAGTCGGTTCGGGGAAGTACCAGTTCAGTTCGGTGCAATAGCTTCTTAAAATTTTTGATGACTCAATTGCCTTTTCGATAAACTTTTCTTGAGACGTTGTCAAAAACAAACTCATCGCGAATTGGCCATAGATTATCTGCAGTTATTAAAATTTGAAAAGAAAAATTTTTGTTAGCCTTCAACACGACTCGGGCTTTATTTTTCCTGTTTTCATCAAAAAAGCCTTGCTCAGACGCTATCTCAATTGCATCATTATTGTGAAACCTAATAAAATTAAGATCTGGTGCTTCTCCTTGATTAATGTCAGCGTTAGGATTGTTGGCGTTATTTGTCTCTTTTGACCAAGACAGCAACCCATTTTTCACTATTGAATCTGAACAATAGAATTTAATTCTTGATTCCTCTTTTTTTATGTCGTTTACGTCATTATTGATATCTACGTATGCATAAACATTTTTTAATGACGCAAATGAATTGTTATGAATTCTTAAATTAAAGACAACGTAATTAGACTCCTTTCTTGTATCAAGGCTAATTTTAACCCTTCGTTTGTTAAATAATCTTGGTATGAAATACTGTGCGATAGGAATAGCAATACCTGTAAATATTCCGCCAATGGCCGCGGTTAAAAGTATTTTTGAAAATTCCATAATTTCAAAAATTGTTGTGTGCGATGTCTCCGAAGCGGAATCGGGCATTGAGTAATTTAATCATTTTTCATCTCTATAAATCACTCCATCCTTCATCACCAGTTTTATTTTCCTTATATTTTTTATATCGGCAGAAGGATCACCATCAACAGCAATAATATCGGCAAACAGGTCTTTTTTAATTCTGCCTATTTTGTCTGCATATCCAAACACATCTGCATTGATCGACGTAGCAGATTTTAATACATCAATCGGCTTCATTCCGTATTCCACCATCATTTCCATTTCTCTTGCATTGTCGCCGTGTGTAAATACACCCACATCTCCACCCATGCAAATAGTAACTCCTGCCTGCAATGCCAGTTGAAAACTTTTTCTTTTATTAATAATGCTTTGCGGTTCCGGGTCAATTCCTTTTTTCCATCCCCGGTACTGCATCACGGCATCACCGGCCGCAAGAGTAGGGCAGAGTGCAATACCTTTTTCTTTCATCAATTTAAAAACTTCCGCAGTTCCATTATCACCATGTTCAATGGTGGTTACTCCCGCATTAATTGCATTCATCATTCCCTGTGCCGATGTAGCATGGGCGGCAACGGGACGACCACTGCTATTAGCGATCTTTACCGCCATTGCAATTTCTTCCGTAGTGAGTGTAGGAGCTGCTTCACCATTTTGACTCCAGTAATAATCAGCATACACTTTTATTAAATCGGCACCCCTGTTGATTTGCGTTCTGGCTTCATTTTCCATTTCTTCAACACTCGAAATTTCAGCGGCGCCTTGGGGATAGGTCACATCAGGCGAAACTGAACGCGGAGCATAAGCACCTCTTGCCACAATGGCTCTGGTAGCGCATATCATTCTTGGGCCGGGCACCACGCTTTTTTCAATCGCAGTTTTCAAACCCACATCATCATACATCGAACCTTCAGTTCCCAAATCACGGACAGTTGTAAAACCTGCCATCAATGTAGCTGCCGCATGTGTCACTGCTCTTGCCGTACGTTCAGCCCTGGATTCTTTCAATACCTGGTCGTTCCAGCTTGTTTCATTGTAGGGATGAAGAAATAAATGCGAATGACCTTCTATCAGTCCCGGCAAAACAGTACAACCTTCTAATTCGATGACCTGTGTGCCTGCCGGCAATTTGAATTGCATACTTCCCGCTTCAGCGATCTTATTATTTTTTATGAGTACGATCCAACCGGTATGCATTTGTTCTCCGTCAAATACACGGTCCGGCTTTAGTAAGATGCATTTGTCTGTTTGCTGTGAATAAGACGCGGTAAAAAAAATGACAGCAAGTAAAAAAAGAAAGATTCTTTTCATTGTCTTTTATTAATAAAATGAAGGTAACTAAAGATTTGTTTTATCAATTCAATTTTGAGATGCTGAGATCCATTTGATATTATGCATACATTCTAAAAACCTTATTCCATTTTGTATTTAACTTTAGTAGAATCGGATCATCTATCGTTCCTACCTTATTACCTCATTTCACTGAAAATTTTTCAAAAGGTCGTAAGGTCTTCTGATAAAATTTTATAAATGCTTCATATTCTTCCTTAAAACTTATTTTTTTATGATGTTCGGGCTGATTCAAAATGTATTTGCAGACTTTATCTATATCTTTCTTTGATACAGAAAAGGCCGAAGCCGACTCCTGCCAGGCAAAAGGTGTTGCGCAAAGTTTATTTTCATTTATAAAACGTTGAGAACTGTCAGCGACTATAGTAGCAATACTTTCTTCCGATAATTTTGGAGATCGGGATATGAGAAAATGGACATGCTCTTGGTTGGCGTATATTGAATATAATTGAGAGTCATTATTGTTAACAATACCTGTGATATATTTTTCAATTCGCTGACGATGTTTTTCCTTAATAACAGGCAGGCGGTGCAGGGTGGAAAAGATGAAATGAGTGTATAGATTATTGTATTCTATTTTCATCTTGTCGAAGGTTTAGAATAAGGTTTGTTGCATTACAGGGCAATTTTTCTACTAATGTCTTTTTATATCGAGCCCTTTCTGTCTTTATAAACACCATCTCAAATTATGACTTTTTCTACCAAAATGTTGTCCCTGCGGCACTGCACTTATACTCAAGGTAATGGCCGGCCTCACATTTTTTGCTTTATAAAATTTGTACTTTCGGTCTCCTTCAAAAATGAACTTGCTATGTTAAAATATTTTTTCTCTTTCATTCTTTTGCTTTCTATTCGCCTCGTTGCTTTTTCAAATGATGTGGATGCAGCGAAAATGCTTGCAAAAAGAATTGCTCCCGCATTTGCTGACAGAATTGTTTTTTTAACGTTCTTCCTCATTCTTCTGGCAAAGATGAATTTGAATTGAAATGGGAAAACAATAAACTCATCATTAGCGGCAATGATGCCAACTCTATGGCGGTCGGTTTGAACTATTATTTAAAATATTTCTGTTACACTTCTGTTTCATGGTACAGCAGTGATAAAATTGTTTTGCCTGCAAAAATGCCTATGGTCGCTGAACCTGTACATCATGATGCAAGATGTGAGAGCCGGTTCATGCTTAATTATTGCACATTCGGTTATACCATGCCATGGTGGACATGGAAAGATTGGGAGCGATTCATTGACTGGATGGCATTGAATGGTGTGAATATGCCACTCGCCATTACAGGACAGGAATATGTTTGGTATGAAGTATGGAAAAAATTCGGATTGACTGACGAACAGATCAGGAGTTATTTCACCGGTCCCGCTTATTTGCCCTGGCACCGTATGGCGAATATCGATCATTGGGAAGGACCGTTGCCTATGTCATGGATAATGGGACAGGTAGCATTGCAAAAGAAAATAGTAAAGCGTGAACGGGAATTAAATATGAAACCAATTCTTCCTGCTTTTGCCGGACATGTGCCGGAAGTATTGAAAACATTTTTTCCGAATGCAAAAATTACATCTCTGGGTGAATGGAGTGGCTTTGCCAAACGATATTATAGTTATTTCCTTGATCCGTTTGATTCATTATTCATTCCGATTCAAAAAGCATTCTTGGAAGAGCAAACAAAATTATTTGGCACCGATCATATTTACGGAACAGATCCTTTTAATGAAGTAACACCGCCGAGTTGGGAGCCGGATTATCTTGCCAGCGTAGCGAGGATAATTTATACTTCGATGACAGAAATTGATCCCAATGCACAATGGCTGCAAATGACATGGATATTTTATTACAACCGGAAGAACTGGACGGATGAAAGAATAAAAGCTTATTTAAGAGCAGTGCCGCAGGATAAATTGATATTGCTTGATTATTATTGCGACAATACTGAAGTTTGGAAAACGACCGAATCATTTTATGGTCAGCCGTATTTATGGTGCTATCTCGGAAATTTTGGAGGCAATACAATGATGAGCGGCGATTTGAAGGAAATAGAAGCGAGAATGGAAAATACTTTTCAAAATGGTGGTAATAATATGTGGGGGCTTGGGTCTACGCTTGAAGGATTTGGCATCAACCCGATCGCTTACGAATATGTTCTTGAAAAAGCATGGAGTAATGGTAAAGTGGATGTTGATGAATGGGTGGACAATTGGGCAAAACGTAGATACGGAAGTGCAAATGAAAATGCAGAAAAAGCATGGAGTATTTTGTTGAATACCTGCTATGCTGAGCCGGCAGGTTTGGGAAGAGCCACATTAACGAATTCAAGACCTGTGTTGAAAGAATTTCAAAGCTGGACAACGAATCCTACAATTAAATATGATAATGGTGATCTGCTCAAAGCATGGAATTTTATGAACCAGGTTTCGGGCAAGACAACAGATGTATATCGTTACGATCTTGTAAATGTAGCGAGACAGGTATTGGGTAATTATTTTAAAAACGTGCGGGATGAATTTACAGACGCCTATGAGAAGAAAGATCTTCAGCAATTGACAACGAAGGGAAATGAAATGATCGCATTAATGAATGATATGGATACATTATTAGGAACAAATAAAAACAGCATGGTTGGTGATTGGATAGCAAACGCCATGGCCTTAGGTGCTACGCCTGCTGAAAAGAAATATTTTGAACAGGATGCCAGGAAGATCGTAACTGTTTGGGGAGAAAATGGCGGGCATTTGGTTGATTATGCCAACCGTGCATGGGCAGGATTGACGAAAACTTATTATGGAGAAAGATGGAAAATGTTCATCAACGAAATAATTGATGATGTAAAAAACAATAAGCCATTCGACGATAAAGAATTTACTGAACAGGTAGAGAACTTTGAAGAAAACTGGGCGGAGAGCAATAAAAAATTTGCAAGTAAACCGCAGGGAAATACTCTTGCAATAAGCAAGATGTTGTATAAAAAATATGCTGAGGAGATAGCGAAAAGGAGAGTGGTGCTAACTAAAACTGTTTGTCATGTCGACCCGCCGAAGGCGGAGAGACTTCTCAAACTTTAAAAGGTTTGAGATACTTCGCTACGCTTAGGATGACAACGTAACGGTCGGGATGCTATAAAATTATTTATCCAGTACATCCCGCCAACCGGGCTTTTTATCAAATACCTTTTTTGCAAAAGGACACCAGACTGTGATTTTTATATCATGCTTTCTTGCATATTCTACAGAAGCATATACTAATTCGTAGCCGACATTATGTCCCCGCAGTTCCTCATTTACTTCTGTATGTTCAATTACCATTTTATTGGGAGAAGTCATGTGATAGATCATTTCAGCCTTCACTTCACCATCATCTTCTGCATAGAACATTCCTTTATTGCCTGTTTGCTTTTGTTGTATCAGCATTACTAAAGTTTGAAAAATATTTTTCTCTTATAAAGAAAATAGCACAAACTCCATTCCAGTGCAAAGATGCAGAGCGATGCAATGATATTACCCAGCATTTCAGGAGTATGAATGAATCCCATTAATGATGTTGCGATCGTACTGATATATTCATTAAACCATCTTGAACCCACGATCTCAAAAAATAAATAAATAAATAAAGAGTTCATTCCGACAATGGTCCAGAACTTCAGATTCTTTTTGTGATTTAAAATGTCGATCCACCAATAACAAAATGAAAGTCCCAGTAAACACCAACCGAGTGAAGCAAGGGTAAACGAAGATGTGGCAATTCTTTTTATGATCGGAGTTATATGTGCATAGTCTAATCCAAAACCAACAATGAGGCAAATAACAGCCCATGTCAACATAGGTTTCAATTTATTTTTTGTATTGCTCAATAACAATTTACCTGTCAACGCACCTGCAATTGTATGAACTGCTGTCGGAATACAATTGATAGCGACCCATCCGCCCGGATTTATTTTGTTCATCAAAATGGTATCAATATAATTTCCAAAATTGTGCTGATCCGTAAACGGCTGATCAAAACCTGGAACATGGGTAAATCTATATAATATCTCTGTCAGCAACAAAAGACCGATACAAACTCCGATCTGTGCTTTTGTACTCCATTTAAAGATCAGGAAAGCCACAAGTGTTGTAAATGATAGTTGAGTTAATACATCCCACAGTTCAAATGACAGGTGATTTCTACGCACGGCGTAATCAAGCACACCCCAGAAGAACAACCAAAAACAACGCTTCAATATTTTTTTGAAAGACTGGTTCCATGAAACTCCTTTTTCCCATTGTTTGTTTAGGGAATAAGCCATTGCGACACCGGCCATATACATAAAACCGGGTTGAATAAGATCCCAGAAGTGTAAACCATTCCACGGGTGATGAAAGAACTGCAGAAAAAAATTATTCAGTACATTCCCCTTTGTGGCATCAAATAGATGTTCGTATAAGCCGGTACTCTCAAGTGCCAGTAAAACCATAATAAAACCACGCATGAAGTCAAGGGAAAGTAGCCGTTGTGATATTTTACCGCTTAAGATAGAGTCTTGCGGAACTTTTGGATCGGCAACCGTCGATTGCATAAGCAATAAGTTTTGGCAATACAAAGTATGTTTTTCTTGAGACTGAAAAAGAAATTTTTTTGCTCGTTTGAAATTTCATCTACATATTTGCATTACAATGAAACAGCAAAATAAATACTGGTGGTGGCATACAAACGTTTTACGGGGTTTGTAATGTCATTACTGTATTTGTAATAATATATTCAAAGGCCCCGAAGTGTTTCGGGGCTTTTTCGTTAAGCCCCAAACCCCTAAAGGGGCTTAAATAAAAAATCAATGCTCTGCATTTGTACTATTGTTAAACAGAATTACAAGAGTTTACAAGTCCTCCCTTTAGGGAGGATTTAGGAGGGCTTTATGAAGAAAATAGAAATTAATACTGCCTGTAAAAAATTACTGGCCGATGTATACACTCCGGTAGGAATTTACCTGCGGGTAAGAGACCGTTTCCGGGATACGATCTTATTAGAAAGTACTGACCACCATGCAGCGGAAAACAGCTGGTCATTCATTTGCATTAATGCAATTGGGGGAATTGAGATCACCTCAATAGAAAGTATCGAATTCAAACTGCCAAAGCGAAACCCTGAAAGGGTTGCTATTAAAGATGTAACAAAGGTGCCTGGGCTGCTTTGGGATTTCATGCAAAATTTTGATGTGAAAAAAAGCGGGACAAAAGAGGCGAAATATGCACAGGGATTATTTGGATATGCAACGTATGATGCGGTTCAGTTTTTTGACACAATAAAACTCTCAAGTCACGACTCACCACTCACGATACCTTTAATGAGATATCGACTATACCAGTATGTGATCGCCATTAATCATTTCCGCGATGAACTTTTTATTTGTGAAAATAAGATTGCAGGATTGGAAAGCGACACAGCAATTGTGGAATCACTGATAAAAAGTAAAGATGTTCCTGTTTATCCTTTTAAAACAAAAGGAAGCGAAGGATTGAACATGAGTGATGCAGAATATATGGAAATGGTAAAGAAAGGAATTCAAAGTTGCCAGCGTGGCGATGTGTTTCAAATTGTACTGAGCAGAAGATTTGACCAGGGATTTACAGGAGATGAATTTAATGTGTACAGGGCATTGCGAAATATCAATCCTTCTCCTTATTTATTCTTTTTTGATTATGGTGATTATAAACTGATGGGTTCTTCACCTGAAGCACAACTCGTCATTCAGAATGGGAAAGCAGTTTTACATCCCATAGCCGGAACGTATAAACGAACTGGTGATGATGAAATAGATGAAAGAGAAACTGAAAAATTATTGAAAGATGCAAAAGAAAATTCTGAACACGTGATGCTGGTTGACCTGGCGAGAAATGACCTGAGCCGCTTATGTGATGATGTGCAGGTAGCTCATTACAGAGAAGTGCAGTATTATTCTCATGTTATTCATTTGGTAAGTGAAGTAGAGGGGAAAGTAAGGCAGAACAGTAATCCGTTTGAATTGATGGCAAAAACTTTTCCTGCCGGGACATTAAGTGGCGCACCAAAATTTAAAGCAATGGAATTGATCAATAAATATGAACCGACTGCAAGAAGTTATTATGGAGGAGGTATTGGCTTTATGGGTTTTGACGGAAGTTGTAATCATGCGATCATGATAAGGACATTCTTAAGTAAGAACAATACTTTGATCTACCAGGCTGGGGCGGGCATTGTTGTAGCAAGCAATCCGCAAAGTGAATTGCAGGAAGTGAATAATAAACTGGGAGCATTGAAAAAGGCGATAGAGATGGCAGAGGCCCTCTAAATCTCCCTAAAGGGAGACTTGGTAAAAAAGTTTTCACAATGAAAAAACAAAACAAATTATAAACTATAAAGCCCCTTTAGGGGTTTGGGGTATGAAAATACTTGTTTTTGATAATTACGATTCATTTACTTACAACCTGGTGTATTTGGTAGAAAAAATTTTGCACCAAAGAGTGGAGGTGTATCGTAATGACCAGATTCCTTTGGAAAAAGTGAAAGAATACGATAAGATCATTTTATCACCCGGTCCCGGTATTCCTGAAGAAGCAGGGTTATTGCTGCCGCTAATCAAAGAATATGCTTCATCAAAATCAATACTAGGTGTTTGTTTGGGACACCAGGCCATTGGCGAAGCATTCGGAGGAAAGCTGGAAAATCTTTCAACTGTTTATCATGGAGTGGCAACACCAGTTAAAGTAAAAAGTAAAAAGTCGAAAGGAAAAAATGATTTGTTTCAGGGTTTGCCTGAAAGTTTGGAAGTGGGCCGTTATCATAGTTGGATCGTCAGTGATGAGAATTTCCCTGAAGAATTGGAAGTGATAGCGAGAGATGAAAATAATTACATCATGGGGTTGCAACATAAAAAGTATGATGTGCAGGGAGTGCAGTTTCACCCGGAAAGTGTATTAACTCCGATGGGAGAAACAATCTTAAGAAACTGGTTATGCCCCCATCCCCTGAAGGGGAGTGAGGCATAAATTATTATTAATTTAAAAATTCCCCTTTAGGGGACAGGGGCATGAAAAAGATCCTACAAATATTATTCGAACACAAAACTCTTGACAGGGCAACTGCAAAAGAAGTTTTGGTGAACATTGGTAAAGGTGTTTACAATGAACACGAAGTGACAGCTTTCATGACCGTGTACCTGATGCGGAGCATTACCATTGAAGAATTACAGGGTTTCAGGGATGCGCTGCTTGAACTTTGCGTACCTGTTGATCTGAATGGGTATGATGTGATTGATATCGTCGGCACTGGTGGTGACGGAAAAAATACTTTTAATATCTCAACGCTCAGTTGTTTTATTGTAGCAGGTACAGGGCAAAAGGTAGCCAAGCACGGCAACTATGGCGCTTCATCAATAAGCGGCGCATCCAATGTAATGGAACAAGTCGGTTATAAGTTTAAAAATGATAAAGACAAATTAAAAAGAGAAGTTGATGAAGCTAATATTTGTTTCATGCATGCGCCAATGTTTCATCCGGCATTAAAAACGGTGGGACCGATCCGAAAGAATTTGGGAATGAGGACTTTCTTCAATATGCTCGGGCCAATGGTAAACCCGGCTACGCCAAAGTTCCAGTTAGTGGGTGTGTTTAGTTTAGAAATGGCAAGGATTTATAACTATTTATTACAGCAAACAGAAAGTGCTTTCACCATTATTCACAGCCTGGATGGTTATGATGAAATCTCATTGACGAATGATACAAAAGTTATCAGCAATGAAGGTGAAAAGATCATGACACCGGAACAATTAGGAAAAAGAATGGTTGAAGCTTCAGATATCCAGGGAGGAAGCAGCGTTGAAGAAGCAGCAAAAATATTTATGAGGATTTTGAATGGAGAAGGAAGCTGGGCACAGAATGCTGTGGTATTGGCCAATGCAGCGATGGCTTTGCATTGTACGGGTAATTTTAGAGATTATGATGAGGCTTATAATGCCGCAGTGAAGAGCCTGGAAAGCGGAAGAGCAAAGAAAGCGTTGGATAAACTGATTGCTCTGCAATGATTATTATGTCATCCTGAGCGAAGCGAAGGATCTGATTTCCGAGTATGAACTATAACTTTTTTGTTTATATTCTTATTAATGTACATCGGCAGGTTTTATATACCGGCGTGACCAATAAATATATTAAGAAGGACATTTGAGCACGAAGACGATTCGAGAAATGAGAAGGGAAGTTTCGCAGGCAGATATAACTGTATTTACCTGGTTTATTGGGAGAGATTTCAATATGCAGATCATGCAATAGCAAGGGAAAAACAAATCAAAGGATGGACCAGAAAAAAGAAGTTGGAATTAATAAGATCTTTTAACCCTGAATTTAAGTTTTTAAATGATGAAGTGTAGAAGAGCAGATGCTTCGCTGCGCACAGTATGACATTATGAATATTCTCGACAAAATAATAGAGTACAAAAAATCAGAAGTTGAAAAACGAAAGTTGGAAGTGAGTATTTCTGAACTGGAGAAAAGTTTTTATTTCGATAGAAAAACTTTATCATTAAAAGAATCATTGCAGAAAGGGGACAGAACTGGAATCATTGCTGAATTCAAAAGAAGATCGCCGTCTAAAGGAGTTATTAATGATGAGGTAAATGTCGTTGATGTTACAAAGGGTTATGCTGAAAATGGAGCGTCGGCGCTATCAGTATTAACAGATGAAAATTTTTTTGGCGGGAGTAATAATGATTTGATCGAAGCAAGAGTAAATAACATTCCTATTTTAAGAAAAGAGTTCATTATCGATGAGTATCAAATAACGGAGGCAAAGAGCATTGGTGCTGATTTAATATTGCTTATTGCGGCTTGTTTAACTCCAAAAGAAATAAAACGGTTGGCGTCGTTTGCAAAAAGTTTGAGTCTTGAGGTATTGTTGGAGCTGCATGATGAAAGGGAACTGGAACATATTTGTGATGAAACAGAACTGGTAGGAATTAACAACCGTAACCTTAAAACTTTTGAAGTAAAAATTGAACGAAGCTTGGAAATGGCAGAAAAAATTTCGAATAGTAAAATAAAAATTGCTGAGAGTGGCATAAATTCAGTGAATGATATTTTGTTGTTCAGGAAAAATGGATTTAAAGGATTTTTGATCGGTGAGGCTTTTATGAAAGAAGCTGACCCTGCGATTGCTTTTGCCAGATTTGTAAATGGTTTGCCCCCCTCCCCTAAAGGGGTGTTTTAAAAACAAACTGTATGAGTGAAGAAAGCAATCTCAATCAGCAATCCGTTGCCCAGCTCCCCTTTAGGGGACGGGGGCGTCTGTGTATCAAAGTTTGTGGTGTCACTCTGCCTGCGCAATTGGAAGCATTTGATGAAATGGGAGTTGAGCTGGCGGGTTTTATTTTTTATCCGAAGTCGCCGCGGTATATGGTGAATAAGATATCAGCTGAGTATCTGCGAAGATTCAAAGGAAAGATCGTCAAAGTAGGAGTGTTTGTGAACATGCCTTATGATGAATTGATGCGAACCGTAGAAGATTATCGTTTGGAGATGGTACAGCTGCATGGTGATGAAATCCCAAGGTATTGCGAGCAGGTAGCGAATTATATTACGGTGATCAAAGCTTTCAGGCTATCAGAGAATGACCCGATAGATTGGATGGCGAAACCTTACGATGATGCCAGCGATATGTATATGTTCGATACACTAGGCGCTGGTTATGGCGGTACAGGAAAAAAATTTGATTGGAGTGTACTGAAGAACTCAACTATTGATAAATTGTTCTTTTTGAGCGGTGGCATTGAACCCGGCGATGAGGAAAAGTTGGAGGAGTTTATGAATGAACCGATTGCAAAAAAATTATTTGCAATTGATATCAATAGTAAGTTTGAAATAAGCCCGGGCGTAAAGGACATTGAAAAAGTGAGAGAATTTTGTCGGAAGGTGAAGAATTAAGAGTTATGAATGATGAATTGTCATCCTTAGTGTGGTCAGGGATTTGTTTTTGATGAAAGGGAAGAACTAAACAATACAACCGAACCAACATGAATATTAAAGTTTGCGGAATCACAGAATTAAAACAATTGGAACACCTCGATGCGATCGAAATCGAATTTGCCGGATTGAACTTTTATAAAGATTCGCCGAGGTATGTGGTGGGAAAGATTTCCGGTGAGGATATTAAAGATGGGGATTTTGATATAAAAAAAGTGGGTGTGTTTGTAAATGAAAGTTTCAGTGAAATAATGAAGACGGTTGAAGAATATGGTTTGGATATCGTCCAGTTGCACGGAGATGAAACACCTTCTCTTTGCAGCCAGTTATCAGAAGAAAGGGAAGTGATAAAAACATTCCGGATAAATAGTGAAACAGAAAGTATTGAAGAACTGATATCAAAATATGATGATGCCTGTGATTATTATTTGTTTGATGCAAGGGTGCGAAAAGAAACCCTGGGCGGAACAGGAGTGCAGTTTGACTGGAAATTGCTTAACAAAAGCAGAATTGAGAAACCGTTCTTTTTGGCGGGTGGAATAGGATTACCGGATGTGGTGAAAGTGAAAACATTCGATCACCCTGATCTTTTTGCAGTGGACATTAACAGCAAGTTTGAAATAAGCCCCGGAGTGAAGGACCTGGACCTGGTTAAGATGTTTGCTCAGGTGCTGAGGAATTAGGAATGATGAATAATGAGTTATGAATGATGAGTTGTATGTTTTAGTTTGAATGTGAGGGATAATCAAGCACAGGAGTGTTATCATTCCGAACGAAGCCCTGCCTGCTGGTAGGCAGGGAGGAATCTCATGATAGAAACAAATAAAATGAAAACACAAGAAATAAATAAGCCTTTTCAGGGGTTTGGGGTTTCACCGCAAGGCTATTACGGAAAGTTTGGCGGCGCTTATATCCCGGAAATGTTGCATCGCAATGTGGAGGAGCTGCGATCAAAATATCTTGACATTATTTATGAAAAGAAATTTCAGGAAGAGTTTCGTGAATTGCTGAGAGATTATGCGGGCAGGCCAACACCATTGTATTTTGCCGGGCGGTTAAGTGAGAAATATGGTACGAATATTTTTTTGAAGCGGGAAGATCTTTGTCATACCGGTGCGCATAAGATCAATAATACGATCGGGCAGATCTTGCTGGCACAGCGGCTGGGGAAAAAAAGAATTATTGCGGAGACGGGCGCCGGTCAGCATGGTGTGGCTACGGCAACCGTGTGTGCGTTGAAAGGGGTGGAGTGCATTGTGTATATGGGTGAAAAAGATATTGAGCGGCAGGCTCCGAATGTGGCAAGAATGAAAATGCTTGGCGCTACCGTGATACCGGCGGTCAGCGGAAGTAAAACGCTGAAAGATGCCACCAATGAAGCGATCCGCGACTGGATCAATAATCCAAACGATACACATTATATTATTGGCAGTGTGGTAGGGCCGCATCCTTATCCCGATATGGTGGCACGTTTTCAATCGGTGATCAGTGAAGAAATGCGCCGGCAGTTGAAGGAAAAGATTGGAAGTGAATTGCCGACTCATATTCTTGCCTGTGTGGGTGGAGGCAGTAATGCAGCCGGTGCCTTTTATCATTTCCTGGATGAGCCTTCGGTGAAATTGATAGCAGTCGAAGCAGCGGGCTTGGGAATTGATAGTGGTTATAGCGCAACAACAACGGCTTTAGGTAAGCCCGGCATTTTGCATGGAAGTAAAAGCCTGGTGATGCAAACAGAAGATGGGCAGGTGGTAGAACCACACAGTATTTCAGCAGGGTTGGATTATCCCGGTATCGGTCCATTGCATGCTTATTTGTTTGATAGTGGTCGTGCGAAATTTTTAAGTGCGACAGATGAAGAAGCTTTGGCTGCTGCATTTGAATTAGCTAAACTGGAAGGAATAATACCGGCGCTGGAGAGTGCGCATGCATTGGCAGCGCTGAGTAGCTATCGGTTTCAACCGGGTGATGTGGTTGTAATTTGTTTGAGTGGGAGAGGAGATAAAGATTTGGCGGCTTATATGAAAAAAATGGAAAATGAATAAACGAATTATTTTTTTATTGATGGTTTTAGTGGTTGCCTGCAATCGCAAACCCTTTGTCGAATCCAAATTGAAATTCGAAAAAATTTCAAATGATTGCGGGCAACAGCAGGGTTATTTTCGTATGGTTTCCAACTTTGCCGGTGAACGGTATGAATTTGAAAAATGTCTGTCTGAAAATTTTGTAAAAGAACAAATGGAAGCTGAGAGGAAGGGAGATACAGTGCTTATAAAATTTAAAAATTCACAGGGCAAAAAGGTTTTGTACAAAATGACCGTAGATATTGACAGTTATCCCAGATACAATTTTATAACAGTGGATGGAGAAACTTTTGAAGTGATACCAAATAAGGATTAATTCATGAGCAGGATTGCCAGGTTATTTAAAAGTAAAACACAAAATATTCTTAGTGTTTACTGCACGGCAGGTTTCCCTCAATTGGATAATACTGTAATTGTAATGAAAGCATTGGAGGAAAGTGGTGCAAATATGATCGAACTCGGAATGCCCTATAGCGATCCGTTGGCTGACGGTCCCGTGATACAACATAGCAGCACAATCGCTTTGCAAAATGGAATGACGATAAAGAAAATGTTTGGGCAATTGAAGGATTTACGAAATGCTGACTCCCCTTTAGGGGATAGGGGCATTTCTGTCCCGGTTTTGTTGATGGGTTATATGAACCCGATACTTCAATATGGATTTGAAAGATTTTGTTCAGATGCATCTGCTGTCGGAATTGATGGATTAATTCTTCCTGATTTGCCAGAATATGAATATGAAACAGAATATGGAGCCATTATAAAAAAATATGGATTGGATTTTGTTTTCCTGGTAACTCCTGAAACTTCTGAAGAAAGAGTGAGGAAGCTGGACGAGTTAAGTAACGGGTTTTTATATGCAGTGTCTTCTTCTTCTACAACCGGGAAAGACAAGAACATGCATGATGTAAAAATGTATTTGCAAAAATTGAAAAGCTTAAAACTTAAGAATCCAATATTGGTTGGCTTTGGGATAAAAGATAAACAAACATTTAGAGCGGCCTGCGAAAATGCAAATGGTGCAATCATTGGAACAGCATTTATAAAGGCTTTAGAGAATACAAGCGATATAAATAAAACGACTAAAGAATTTTTGGCATCAATTCGTTGAGAAAATAATTCTATTAATGAGCCTGATTCAAAATAAAGAGACTTTCGAAGTTTCCCCTTTAGGGGGCGGAGGGGGCATAGTAATCATAAAATATAACGCAGGCAATATTCAGTCAGTTCTTTTTGGTTTGGAAAGGGTCGGTATAAAAGCGGAAGTAACTGATGATATTGAAAAGATCAGGCTGGCAGATAAGGTGATCTTTCCCGGTGTGGGTGAAGCCAGTTCCGCTATGAATTATTTAAAAGAAAGAGGTCTGGACGCGGCAATCAAAAATTTGAAACAGCCTGTGCTTGGAATTTGTTTAGGGATGCAGTTAATGTGTAAGTATTCAGAGGAAAATGCTACAGATTGTTTGGGAATTTTTGATGAGGAAGTGAAGAAGTTTAGAGTTAAGAGTTCAGAGTTCAAAGTTCCACAAACAGGCTGGAACAGTATTTATAATTTGAAAACAGATTTGTTTAAAGATATAAAAGAAAATAGCTTTTGTTATTTCGTTCATAGCTATTATGCTTCTGTTGGTGAACATACGATCGCCACGACAAATTATATTCAGCCGTATAGTTCAGGATTACGGAAAGATAATTTTTATGGGGTGCAGTTTCACCCCGAGAAAAGTGCGGAGGTGGGAGAGCAAATTTTGAAAAATTTTGCCCTAAATCCCTAAATGGACTTTAGAAGATTACGCATGAAAGAAAATATGTTTTATAAGGCCCATCCACTAATTTTTAAAAAGGCAGAGGAACTGAGAAATAACCCTACATATTCTGAAAGTTTGTTGTGGAATTATATTAGGGAAAACCAATTTGGAATAAAATTTAGAAGACAACATCCGGCATCTATTTATGTTTTAGATTTTTATGCACATAAAATAAAATTGGCAATAGAGATAGATGGCGATATTCATTCTTTAGAAGATGTCAAGAGAAATGATTTAGACAGGCAGAAACGTCTGGAATCGTTGGGAATTCAATTTTTACGTTTTTCAACCCGGGAAGTTGAAAAAGAGCTTGACAAAGTTTTAGATAAAATAAAATTGAAAATTAAGGAATCGCTCAAAATTGATACTGCTCAAAGCTCCCCTTTAGGGGCAGGGGGGGGTATTGTTATTCCCGCAATAGACATTATAGACGGAAAGTGTGTGCGATTGGAGCAAGGTAATTATGATAAGGTTACATTATATCATAAAGAGCCATTGGAAGTGGCAAAGAAATTTGAATATGCAGGATTGAAGAGATTGCATTTGGTAGACCTGGATGGAGCGAAGGTGGGTTCAGTAAAAAACTGGAAGGTTTTAGAGAGGATCGCAGGCAAAACTTCTTTGATCATTGATTTTGGTGGAGGAATTAAAGCTGAAAATGATGTTGAAATTGTTTTTAATTCTGGAGCCGCATTGGCAACGGTTGGAAGTATTGCGGTAAAGGATGAAGAAGAATTGGTAAAGTGGTTATTGAAGTTTGGCGCTGATAAATTTTTATTGGGTGCTGATGTTAAAAATGAAAAAATAACAGTAAGCGGCTGGCAGGAAGAAACAAAGATCTGGGTCTATGATTTTATTCAGAAATGGAGCGATAGGGGAATAAAGCAAATCTTTTGCACTGATGTAAGTAAGGATGGCAAGTTGGAAGGACCGGCAATTGATCTTTATAAAAACATCATTTCAAAGTTTCCCGGATTGTACTTTATAGCCAGTGGTGGTGTGAGCTCTGTTGATGATCTAAAAAGACTTGAAGAGATCGGATGCAAAGCAGCAATTGTAGGCAAAGCGATTTATGAAAACCGTATTACAATGGGAGATCTAAAATTATTTATATGATTGTTGAAAATTTATGGGTGTTTGCCCTGGCTGCTTTATTATTAAATCTTACACCGGGCAATGATATGCTTTATGTTATTGCCAGGAGTTCGGGGCAAGGAATAAAAGCAGGAGTTATTTCTGCATTAGGAATTGGAGCAGGATGTCTTATCCATATTTTCGCTGCAGTTGCTGGCCTATCCGCACTTATTGCACAATCTGCATGGGCATTTAGTATTATTAAATATGCAGGCGCTTTGTACCTTGTCTACCTTGGGATAAAATCTATTCTTAATAAAAGGAACAATCTGACCATAGATAAAAAGATCCAAAAAATTTCCTATCAAAAGACTTTCTGGCAGGGCCTCATTACAAATGTTTTAAACCCCAAAGTGGCTTTGTTCTTTCTTGCATTCCTGCCGCAGTTTATTAATATTCATCATGGAAATGTAGCAGGACAAATTCTTTTCCTGGGAAGCTGGTTCGATGTTGGCGGAACAGTTGTAAATGTTTTAGTCGCTATATTATTTGGAAAGATCGGTTACATATTCTCAAATTCTACTGTGTTTATTCAATGGCAACAAAGAGTTACGGGAATTATTTTAATTGGATTAGGAATTAAAGTAGCACTGAGTTCAAAAAAATAATATGCTCACTAAGCGAATCATACCATGTCTTGATATTAAAGATGGCCGTACAGTGAAGGGAACAAATTTTATAAACCTTCGTGATGCCGGCGATCCTGTTGAATTGGGAGCGTTTTATGCACAACAGGGAGCGGACGAGTTAGTGTTTCTTGACATTACAGCAACCATTGAGAAGAGAAAAACGTTAAGTGAGTTGGTGAATCGAATTTCTCATCATATCAATATCCCTTTTACTGTTGGGGGTGGCATCAGCAGTGCGGAAGACGTAAGTGTGCTTTTGCAAAATGGAGCTGATAAAATTTCAGTTAATACGTCAGCATTTAAAAATCCCCAATTGATCAACGATCTTGCCAATGAATTCGGCAGTCAGTGTGTAGTGCTTGCTATTGACGCAAGACAGGAAGAAGATGAAGAGTGGTATGTGTATTTAAATGGAGGAAGAACAAAAACTAACCAAATTTGTTTTGATTGGGCAAAGCATGGAGTAATGCTGGGTGCCGGTGAAATTCTGCTTACGTCAATGAATCACGATGGAACTAAACAAGGCTTTGCTATTGAATTAACAAAGCAGTTAGCAGAGAATCTTCCCGTGCCCGTAATTGCTTCGGGGGGAGGAGGTACTATGGATCATTTTGTTGATATATTTAAAAAGGGCAAGGCTGATGCTGCGTTGGCTGCCAGTATATTTCATTTTAAAGAAATAGCAATTCCTGATTTGAAACGATATTTGCATGATAAGAAAATAGAAGTTAGAATATAGAAGATGAGAAGAAGTGGAAATGGGAAATTTAAAAACTGCAATTTCCCAATTTCTCGGTTTCAAAATTCCAAAATATAATGAAAGTTGATTTTAAAAAATATTCAGACGGGTTGGTGCCTGCGATTATCCAGGATCATAAAACGCAAAAAGTATTGATGCTCGGTTTTATGAATGAAGATGCCTTACAAAAGACAATGAAGGAGGGTAAAGTGACGTTTTATAGTCGCAGCAGAAAGCGTTTGTGGACGAAAGGGGAGGAAAGTGGAAATTTCCTGATTTTGAAAGAAGTCATGAGTGATTGTGACGAGGATACCCTTTTGATCAAAGCAGAGCCGACCGGTCCCGTTTGTCATACAGGAGCGGATACATGCTGGAGCGAAAAAAATCATTCGGAAGATTTTTTAAGCTATCTCGAACATATTATTGAGTTGAGGAAATCCAGTGATGATGAAAAATCATATGTGCGAAAATTGTTTCATTCAGGTATTAACAAAATAGCTCAGAAAGTGGGAGAGGAGGCTGTAGAACTTGTAATTGAAGCCAAAGATGTTAATGATGACTTATTTTTAAATGAGGCTTCCGATCTTCTTTTTCATTTTTTAATTTTGCTCCAGGCTAAAGGTTATAAACTGGATGATGTGACACGCATTTTAAAAGAACGACATCATAATAAATAATATGCAACGATTTTTTCTTTTTTTGTTTTTAATGCCATTATTTGTTTCCGCCCAGAAAACTACGGGTTTTGAAATAGATGGTGCGATCACCGGTTTTCCTGAAGGAACTCCTGTGAAAATTGCGAATGCAAATGACAACAGTGACATTGCCTCTGCAAAAGTCAGCAATGGAAAGTTTATCATTAAAGGTTCTGTTGATGAACCCACACTTTGCAAACTGGAAGTTGGTAGGGAGGCCCCACAGTTTATTTATGTAGAAGACAAAAAGATAGCAGTAACGGGAAACAAATCAAACATTCAGCATCTCAAAATAACGGGCTCTGCTTCTCATAGTGATTTTATGAAGTTCCAGGAAGTTTTTAATCCGTTGATAGCTTCATTGAACACTACAGTGAATTCAATTAATAAAGCCAGGGACAAATCTCAGTTTGATGCGCTGATGAAGGTGTATGATTCTACAAGAGTGGTTATTCAGACAAAAATTGATGAGTTTGTTGCCGCCAAACCTAAATCTGTTGTAACATCGTTTGTGCTACTTGTTACAGCAGAAATGTATGACGATCCTTTATTACTGGAAAAAAGATATAATGCGCTTGATACTTCAGTAAAGAATTACACTATCAGCAAAAACCTATACTCTTATATTCAATATAATAAAGTAGGAGCTGTGGGGACAAAAGCTATTGATTTTACACAACCTGATACAATCGGGAACCCGGTAGCATTATCTTCTTTCCGCGGTAAATATGTGCTGGTTGATTTTTGGGCAAGCTGGTGCGGCCCCTGTCGTGCAGAGAATCCAAATGTGGTTCAAAATTTTAACCAGTTCAAGGAAAAAAACTTTACGGTATTGGGTGTTTCTCTTGATAAACCCGGTGCGAAAGATAACTGGCTTAATGCTATTCATCACGATAATCTTACATGGACTCATGTCAGCGACCTGCAGTTCTGGAATAATGCTGCTGCACTGTTATATCGTGTGCAAAGTATACCTTTCAATATGCTGATCGATCCTTCCGGAAAAATTATTGCAAAAAATCTTCGCGGCGATTTGCTCCATTCAAAATTATGTGAGGTACTGGGGTGTAATTAGAAAGCGAATAGTTAATAACAGGCGGGAAAGATTATTTTGTAACCAGCTTTTATATTTACTATAAAGCACCTGTTGCGCCTGCCTGCCGGTAAGCAGGTCGCACACTTGTACTGCAACAATTCTATTCAACACAAAATATTTCTGCAGGGAAAAACATCGTTTCATCATTTACTTTTATTTTTCTTTTCTTCGTCTTTTCCTTCAGCTACACGAATATAATACCCATTAATATCTATAAAAGCAAACTCCTTTAATCCGTATGAATGAGTTTTTAATGTATCTGCAATTTCAATGTGCCTGCTTTGAAATTCTGAAAATATTTCCTCAACATTATCAACAAACCACATGAGTGGCAAACGACCTTTATAACCATTAATTAAATCAACAAACTCCGGGTCCTCTCCGAAAAGGAGTCGCATATCGTCTCGCCTTATACCGCCATCAGTGACCTTTTCATGATCATTTGCCCATGTCCATTCCTGATAGAAACCCAAAGTTTCACAATAATAGTCAAGCGTTTCTCTAAGGTTTCTTACCGGTAAATGAGGATTCACGCTGATAAATTTTTTTGTTTTCATAATTGCTTCTTTAGATTGCTGTAGTCTGGGTTGTTATTCAAACCTGCCCAAATACTATTGTCATCAATCATCTGTCAATTTACATCCTTCCCTTCTTTTAATTTATCGATCATCATCTGCACATTCGTTTTGTTTAGCTGGTCAGGAGCAAGCGGAAAAGCCTGGGTAGCATATTTTAAAGCTGTTTTATAATCGCCATTTGCGGAATAACCTCTCAGCAAACCAATCAATGTTGTAAACTGGTTTGGGTTTTTATCATAGTTCATTTTGAAAATATCCAATGCTTCCTTAGGTTTTTTTAATGCGATCAATGCTCTCCCATACTGATGCAACTGGCCCATGCTGCCATAGGGCAATGCTTTCTTCATAATAGAAGCGGCTTCATCACTTCGTCCCAGTTTATCTAAAATCCCTGCCTTCGTGCTCCATGCAGTAAAACTTTGATCACCTCCAAAATTTGTACTGGTAGCGGAATCCGCCCAAAGCAGAGCTTCGTCGAGATTTACATTACGCTGCAGGCACCAGCCGGCAGCCTGGTTCCAGCTTTGCCAGATGAAACCTTTGCTGTTTCTCAATTCATTTCGAAATGATTCAAGCTGATCTTTGATATAATCGGTTTCAATAGTAAATGGGATCATTAGTTTTTCCCATTCAAGAGCAACGATAGCAGAATTCTCAGTTTGATTTGTGAACTCATATTTCAGCCACTCCACATTTTTATCCAATGGCTGGGGTTTCACTTTTACACGTAAAGCATCTTCTTTTTCATTGTAAAAAAAATGCCCCCATGAAGTAGAATTTTTTGAAAATATCAGGGTGCATTCGTTCGGATCATAAGCAACAAAGAATCCATATCTGCCTGCAGCCAAAGATTGGCCTTCAATTTTCACATCGTTGGTAAATTCAATGGTTGTGTTTTCATTAGCACCGGCTCTCCACGGAGCAGCCTTGCTGCTTCCAAAACCCGGATCAGTAAATCCAACCGGAATTAATTGTCCCCATATCTTTCCTTCACGTCCCTTTACGCCTGGTCTGTCGTAATGAATAGTTATATCAGTTAAACCAACACGTTCGCTCACCGAGGCTTTTTTATTCCCCCCACTTGGTAAAACGGTTAATGGAATTTGAGTAGATGAAGAAAGAGTAATTGCAAAAGCCAATAAAAGACCAATTAGTTTTTTCATACAGAGAGTTTTAGTTGCTCCAAGCTATGAAAGAAAAAACGAAGCTTGTTGAAATTTATATCAAGCCTGAAGAAAGAATTATGGAATGTATTTAGCAATGATGTGAGGCAATAACAACCAATGGTATGTTATAACCTGATGTGAGATAAGTTTCCAATTACTTGATGATTTTAACAGGCAGAGTATCCAAATGTTTATAACAACTACTATTTTTATGTTTATGAAACAGAGTTTATTTCTGCTTATATTATTGCCAATTTTTTCAAAAGCACAGGACTGCGATTTAAAAACTGCAAAAGATCCGTATACAAAAGAGATAAGAATCTCTACGGGCCTTATTTCTTTGAACACAGGTCAATTCTCCATTGAAGCCACAAAAACCGGGATCGATTTTATGTTTTCACTCCAGGGCAAATGCTTTGATGATGCTTCTACAGCTTCTGTTTATTTTGAAGGATCACGGCTCAGAACCAATTTCCGGAATAGCGGTACTATGAATTGTGAAGGATTATTTCATTTTACATTCAGAAATACGAATCCCTTTCCATCTGCGTTACAAAATTTAGCCACAAAAAAAGTTACTTCTTTCCGCTTTAAGGATAACACTAATAAAGAAACCGGCATCAGCCTTACAGTGGTGCAGGAACAAATGTTTCAAGACCTTGTTAATTGTATTATGACTGAGGCGAAGAAATTTCTGCAGTAAGCTAGTTTTTTTAATATTATCAGCGTTTTATCAATACCACCATCCCGGATCAGAATAAAAAATAGTTGCTCATGGGTGCATAAGTAATATAGTCAACATTATTTTCATTACGCCAGGGTAACATTTGTTCGGAACGAGTTGCATAGTGAAAAGCCGTGTCAATTTTTATTAGTTGAGCACTTACCATTTCTGCCTGAAGTTCACGAGGACCTGGGCAACTGTATAAATCCAATATTGGGATCGCAGTTGCCATCACTAAAATTGTTTTCATTGTACTGAAATTTTCGAAGGTTACAGGGTTACTCAAACAATATATATGCCGCAAACAATTATTGATTATTTGTGAGAAACTTATTTCCACTCTATTTAAATAATGATAAATATTTCTGAAATTCTTAGTTGGCATAATTTTTTTATACTGATATGGAGAAATTGAATTATTCACCCCTAAACTATAGATTATGTTACGGTGGACAGTTATTTTTTTGATCATTGCTATTATAGCCGGAGTTTTTGGCTTTGGCGGTATTGCTGCCGGGGCGGCAGGAATAGCAAAAATCCTATTTTTTATTTTCATTGTACTGTTTCTCATTTCACTGATTCGGGGGCGCACAGTGGATTGACAGTACTAAAGAGGAATAAATGATCTTCATTTATTCCTCTTTATATCTAATTTTTTTCTTTTGCCCTGTGGCATATCACTTCTATTGAAAAACTGAAAGCAAGAGCAAACGCAATACATTCCCACCAGTCTCGTTTGCTGAATGAGACGATCATCATTATAAAGCAGAACGTACTTGTAGTTACTGTTAATGCATTTTTTTCTGTAAAATATTTTCTCAAAGGGGAAGCAAATGATAAAATTCTTTTCATAATGTTACAAAGATAATCAGCGTCGCTATTTAAATTCATTTCCCAACCCGGTTTATTAATTTTTACGACCGAGGGACTGATATATATAATATTTTTTTGTAAAATTTATTGCAAAGTTTACTGAAATACTTCGGATATATGGGTAATGTTTTACTCATTTACTAACTGCAGATGCAAAAGTTTTTAAGGACCAGGTGAAATAATAGTGTCAGAAATTTTAGCTTGATGTGATTAAAATTTATTTATTGATACTGGATATAAACAGGCTGTGGAACTAATTTTAACACTTGTTCTGGCTGCATTTCTTTTGCCTGGCCAACGCGTTTAGTATCATTTTTATAAAATATTTTAAAGCCGGTGAACTCAACTGGTTGCGGGTAAATGAACTGCCTGTAAGTATTCACCTTTTTTGCTGGGAAGCCCCATCCATCCATATCCATTACAACCTGTACTGATGGATTTGGCTTAATTTGTTTATAATTTGTTACCATACCCTGGGTAAAACGATGAACAACTAAAATTTTCGGAGGCAGGTTATATTTCTTAACAATAGTGGTTAAATAATTAATAGCATAATTTATATCTGCTGCATCAAATGTTCCGATAACTGTTCCGGGGCGTTTACCTGTTTTCATGGAGAATTCAGGATCGATTCCAAGATGCACATTCGGCATGCTTAAATATTTTTCCAGTAAAGGAATTTCTTTTTCAAGAGTGCTTAGCCCAACCTGTATATCAAGAAAAACTAACCCATTTATTTCGGATGCCCAGCTAACTATTTTGTCGATTTGCTGAAAGGGCATTCTTAAACGATAGGTATTGCCAGGCCCCGGACTACTCTGTGCCGTTACAGCAATATAATGCAGAGCCGGAACAACTTTCAGCATTGTATCGGCTTGTTGCCATTTATCCACTTCTTTTTGCAGTTTATTAAGCATGCTATCTTTAGGTAACTCGCCTAATATTCCCATATTTTTTGAGTATAGATTACCGTAGTAGGCAACTATACGTTGAAATGGAAGCATGGCCCCTTCGTTTGGCAAAGAATCTTTTACCGGCCATCTTCCGCTACTGTCTCCATTGCTGATATGCTTGAGTAAAGCAATGTAAGTTGCCGTATCAGTAATCGGTTTATTAAAAAATATTTCAGTTTTATTTTTTGGCAATGAGGTGTCGGCAGCTGGTTGCCTCGCATCGCTTACTTCAGTGCAGGACGTAACGGTCAAATTGCAAAGCGTTGCGAAGGAAAGTATATATGCAAATTCTTTCATGGTTGAACTCATAGGAACAGAAATTTTTGAGCAAAATACACAAGTTTGCTTGAATCGTATACTTTTCTCCTTCCTCTTTTTATTGTGTCAAATTAAAACTATTTAAGAGAAGAAATATACCCTGTGAATGATATAGGTTGCCGGTTATTACTCATTGTCCGCAAAGTTCCATATCCATTTTCAGATATTGATAGTGAAAACTCCCTGAAATCAGGTACATCTTTTGGCTTTATATTTATTTCCCAGCCGTCCTTTTTCCTTGCAGATACTGAATAATCAAACTTTGTTGAAGTAAAATTAAATCCTCCCTCCGTTGGATTATAAGGCAGAGAATAAGCCCTGCCGAAAAAAGGAAGATAAGAGGTAACATAGTTTCTGGTAACCCTTAGATCGTATTCAGAAGTCAACTGTCTGCTCGAACCTGTTAAAGGCAGGGCAGTTTGAGCATGAAATATGAACCGTCTTTCTTCAATCATATTTTTTATTTTCGATTCTTTGGTCTGTGCATATGTAAAGGTTGTATAAACAATAGCAAGGAATGACAGAAGATAAATTTTTCCGAAAGATTTATTTATTGTTTTCATAGCGTATCATTTTTTAATTATAACACCAAATTGCATACTATGTTTTATAAGATACAGCTTGATTTGAATAAAATTTAAACAAGGTATACAATTTGGTATTAACATATTATTGTGAACTCTATAAAACAACGAAATGAGAGTAAGCCAATACCAGGAACAAAGTCAGGGCTATTGATTGTTTTGCCAGGTGTGATAACAATCATTTTGCAACCATTATTTATGACAGCCACTATGGCTTTGGCTGTTTATGAACTGGTACCTGGAGATTTTGTTAATTTTTCCCTGGACAAATGGATAATCACAGTTTTACTATTTACTATTTTTTTTCCATTTCTTTCTATTTTATTACTCAAGATATCAGGATTAATTTCCAATGCAAAAATGCATAAACCACGGGATCGATATCTTCCCCTCATGGCCAGCATGATCTTTTATTTCCTGGCCTAATATATTTTAATCACTGACTATTCGGTGTCTTTGCCTTTACTGATGCGTTCATTGATGATCGGAAGTTTTGTTGCTAATTTTTTTGATTTTTCAATAATTATTTTTTACAAAGTAAGTATGCATACTACAGGCGTGCAGTTTTACCGGGTATGTGTATCGTTCTTATGATAAATGAAAATGTGATGAATATTTTTCCCTTGTTATATTCTTTATTGGCGGCAGCAATGTTGGGTATTGCACGCTGGTTATTAGGGGCGCATGCAACAGGACAAATCCTTCTTGGTTATACAGTTGGGATATTAGCACTGGTAGTTGCTTTCTGTTATTTAAACACATAATAAATTTTTAGCAAGGATTTTGCTATAGTAAAGAAGTCCCCTTAATTCTCTTTTATGAAAGCCGTTGTTCTTTTTATTTTATTGATGGGTATTTTATTGCCTGTTCATTCCCAATTGAAGGTAAAGGTCAAATGTGATGTATTTACAGTGGATGTGCTGGATGGAAAAATAAATGAAGTGCACTCTGATTATACAGTTGGTCAAATCAAAGCTAAGCTACCTTGTTTTACGAGCGAAGACACGACAAAATGTGGAGATGTAATTAATTACAAGGATAGAGACGTGAAATTTTTTACCGACAGGGATTATGTGGAGATTGGTCCTGCGTTTAAGGGTAAACTTAGCCTTCCATTAATGGGAGGAAAACGAGAAAGTTTTTTTAAATGGCTGGGTCTCCCCAAATTGAAAGATGATAATTGGGATGCATTTGAAACCCAATATGGCTGCCTGATTTTGTATTACAATGCTGCATCAAGAGTAAGAATGATCAGATTTAGTTCTAAAACAATTGATGAAATAAATCTTTGTGAATAAACAGGGGAAAAATGCGAAAATACCAGATAAAAGGAATATATTGATCGTATAACTAGTTTAAAAAATTAATTATGACACTTGAAGAGGTTTATGAACTTTTGGAAAGTAAAATTTATTATGAAAAAGAAGGCATGCGCAAATTCAGTTTTATAGATAATTCAATTCATATTGACCGGCGTGCTTATATTCCATTCAATATTTATAAGGAAAATGAAAATTTTTTTCTTGCTCCCGATATTCCAATTGCAGACGAAAAGGAATTACGCATAGAAGTTGGCAATATTTCGACTGAGCCTATTTTTTTTTATGGCAAGAGCAGTGGTGAAAAGTTATTGACGCTGGAAGGTTGAGATTTATGAAACGTTATACTTTAATTCATCTTCGATAAGCTCGTGTAATTTGTTTTCATTCTTTAATATCCAGTCTGGAAGAAGTTGAGGCTGAATTTTCCATAACTCATTATCCTTTTGCATCTGGAAAAGAATGCGGCTACTTCTGTCGTCTGTAACATCGACAAAAAATAACACTGTTCCATTTGGATTTGATTTTCTGAAATTAAATTCCCTTAATCTTCCTTCTGTCTTAATTAATTTTGAAAACTGAATATTTTTTGAGTTGGAAAACTGGCTCTGTTTAATGGATCGCATCGTTGGCGAATTTTTTACGCTTATGCAATTTAATATTACACCTTCTAAAAACCTTATAGTAATTTGTTAAGTTATACACAGTTTTTTTACATTGTTTTTTAAGATTTAGTCAAAACCATCACTTAACAGGTTCCATGGAGTAGTTTGTTTTTTCTCCCCTTTATTTTTTGAAGGTGCCCCTGGATTTTTTTTATCTTTTTTTGCATTTTCCTGTGCAGATTCAGGATTAGTTTCTCCTCTTATCTCCAATTCAGTTCTTACATTTTTAATGTCCTCATCAGTTATTTCACTATTTCTGTCATTGAGATGGCGATGAACCCTTTCTTCAAGACTTTCTTTCCTTTTAGACCATCTTTTAGCTTTTTTATTTTGACTCGTTTTCATGGTTTTTTAATATAAAGAAAAACACATGCCAAGAGTCCAAACAGACCCATTAACATTCAGGAATTTCCATTAACCATAAATAACAATGGCCTTAGCGATTCCTTTTCAATTTTTAGGCATGATGGCATTTGCTTTGAATAATACAGGACAACCGGAAATTAAAAATAAAAGTCTTGTAGTGCTCTCCGGTTAGTTCTGCAGGACAAAGCAATAAAACTTAATAAAATGAAAAAGATTTTTACACTCACTTTAGGCTTAATGTTAACAGTCGCCATGTTTGCGGCTGGCAGACGACCAATAGTAACAGTAAACTCAGCCCAAAAATATGAAATTGTAATTGGAGGCAATCATTATTTTACAAACGGCGATGTAATGAACATTTCAAACTTACCTGGTGGGAGGTATGGCGTGAAAGTATATGAAGTAAGATCAGGATTTTTTACAAAGTCAAAAAAATTAGTTGCTTCTTCAGTATTCGAGCTGGGATATGACAATATCCAGATTAACATTACTCGTTTTGGTCAAATAAAGATTGCTGAATCAAAATTCGGGCGTGACTGGAATGAGCATAACAATAGCCGTGTAAATGATCGTGAACATAACAAAGGAAATGTTCATGATTTTGGTAAAGAAAAAGATCGTAATTACGGACATAACAGAAAGTTCTGATGAGTGATAGAAAAAAGAGTTGCCCCAGCCAGGCAGCTCTTTTTTGTTATGTTTTTAGTCGGCTGCCACCACGTCTTTCAACAGTTCTGTTTTTTGTTTGGCAATAAAATCGTTAACTGCACTCCGGTATGCAATAACTTCTTTTTTCGTTAATGTAGTGATACTGCCATAGTCTTCAAAATAATAATGAGTTGCAATAAATCTTTTTACATGCCCTTTGGTCTCTGCAGGTAAAAATTTTTGAAGAATCCAAAAATTATGACTCCCTGAGCTTTTAATTGCATAGAGAACTTTGCCGGGACCGCTATTGTATGCAGCAACCACTAATAGCCAGTCTTCAAATTCGTTGTACAGATCTCTCAGGTATTTGGCAGCGGCAATAGTACTTTTATAATAATTGGTACGTTCGTCGTATCTGCCTTGAATTTTTAAAGAAAGATCCCGGGCAGTAGATGGCATTAATTGCCAGGGGCCTACTGCTCCCACATGCGAAATTGCTGAGGATTTTAATTCAGATTCTACGGCGGCAAGATATTTTAGTTCAACAGGCAAATGATAATGGGTAAAAATAGAATCCATCATAGGAAAATATCGCTTGCCTCTTTCTCTTATCTTTTCTAAAGCTTCGCAGTTTTTTTGGTTATAATCTTTCACAAATTTTATTATGTGAGAATTCAAATGAATTTTCGGAACATCCATTAAAATATCTGCCGGCAATTCATTTAGCTCTGTAAAGGATGAATCAAAAGCTTGTAATTGACGAATAATGGGATCAGTGGATACGGTTGTAGTGCCATTAAAAGTTTGTTGATGGTTCGTTCCATACACACTGGCAATAAAAAGAACTAATCCGTTACCAAACAGACTGGCTCTTACCAATTTTCTTTTCAACATCGTTTAATTTTTAATTAAGCAATGCCGACCCTAAGGGTTTGGATTATTACAAATGATTCAACATAGGAAAGAGGGATAAAGATTTATCATGGATTGGAAGTAATCAGCGAACAGATTACCGGGGGGCGGACGTTTGGGTTTCTCAGTTTGTCCGGAACTCTATGTTGTCGCTAATTAAAAAGCAACCACAAAAATACTCTTACATGCAGTCATAACACACATTTTGTAACACGGGATTATACGTGTGATGTTTAATAGAATGGTAATCACCTGATAGGAATGAAAAAAAAGTTACTGAAAATTAGGCAGACTATTTTGACAGTTTTCTTATCCTTTGAAAATGAAGTATGATTTTTTTTCTGTTAGAAAATAAACGGAAGAACAAAAATTAATTAAGCAGTTAGTCTAGATTCTGTTAACCTTACTTTTTATTTTTTTTATTTGATTTGAGAATTGAATTTGGAACTTTGACAATATTATCTGCAATTGTTTTTTCAGGACTATTGCCGTTCTTTTTTGTAAAATAAGTGCTGAAAATAATTTTAAGTCGTATTTATTAGCGGTATTAAAGATTAACATTTGAGCCAATAAAAAAATAAGCATTGGCACAAATAGTACTAATTTCTTACTGAAATTTTTCCAGGTCTTCATGGATGCGTGGGCCAAATCTTTTATTGTATTAATCTTACCACAGGCTCCAACTTATATTCACCGTTTTCTGCTACGATGGATTGTGATGCATCAAAATCCAGTATAAATCCATTAAATACTTCATTTAATCTTTTACCAATCTGAATCATTAATGCTTGTGAATTATCATCCGCTAGTTGCAATGGATACGAAACTCCGTTCACCACAACTGTATTATCATCTCCCAATACAAAACGAATCTCTTTTAATATACCAAGAGGCACAATATCCTGCGCAATCATCAGTGTAAGGCTGTCCTGTAAATGAAAAAGGTTAGCAACGGTATCTTTTGTCTGTAAGGGTATCCACCTTGTACTATCGCTCACTATATTGGCCTCAATTTTCTTTATATGAATATTAACTGAATCAAAATCGGTAGGACTGTCTATGAGGTAAAATTGAACCGGGGAAGTTTTTATTTCTTTTTCTTTGCATGAATAGATGAAAAGTGCAAACAGGTATGCAATGCTTAAAAAATAGTTTGTTTTCATAGACCGGATTCTGTTCACTAAAATAGAAAGAAAAAACGGCGATCCCTGCAGGGTGAGTAGTTGTGCTTAGATTATTTTTATTGTTTTCGTACAAATCCTAAGAACTCCCCTTTGGCAATTGAGGGTTGCTACTTTTTTGATTAGCAAAAACTGCGAAGCAATGAATTTTATACCCGGCTAAAAGGATTGTTGGAAGCAATGTGAGTGATCTTTATATCTCCTATTTTTGGCTGCAGTCACTCTACCAGCCATTCCATTCCCGGCTCTTTACTTACTGAATGTCCCAGCAATACTAATGAGATTTTTGAACCGAATAGTTTCGCATCTCTTATATATTCTGCCATTTCCCATTCACGCACTTCACCTACAATAACCAGATCCGGTTTCTCTTTTTCTGTACTGGAAATTTGATTTTGTCCTCCCCAGGCACAGGCAATGAGGAGCACAGAGTAATGAAACTACATTAACTTTAAATACAAAAGTATTTTTTATGAAAAGCTTCTCCTTAACCTTTTTCTTACTCTTTACTCTTTCAGCTATGGCACAAAAAACACAAAAGCCGCCTCTCCATGCAAAGAATTGGATGGCGATAACAGGTAAACCACTTTCGGCTAATGCAGGCGCAATGATATTTGAACAAGGTGGCAATGCAGTAGATGCAGCCTGTGCGATGCTGGCGGCTGGGTGTACTATGTGGGATGTATTGAGTTGGGGAGGAGAAACACAGGCAATCATTTATAATCCGAAAACAAAAAAAGTGATTGCCATTAATGCTCTTGGTGTGGCACCCACAGGTGCTACTGCCGAATTTTTTAAAAGCAGGGGATATAATTTCCCTCCAGAGTGGGGTCCGCTTGCAGCTGTAACTCCCGGCACACCTGGTGGCTTATGTTTTATGCTGGCTGAATATGGAACCATGAGTCTGAAACAGGTACTGGGGCCTGCTATGCAAATGGCAGATGGTTATCCCATGGAACAGGAGACTGCTTCAAGTATTGAAAGAAATAAAGAACGCATCAAACAGTGGCCTTATTCAAAGACAGTTTTCTTACCGCATTTGGGTGAGCAATGGGAAGCGCCGGAAACAGGAGAAATATTTCGTCAACCCGATCTTTTGCAAACATTACAAAAAATGGTAGATGCGGAACAGGATGCATTGAAAAAAGGAAAGAGCCGCAAGGAAGCTATTTATGCTGCGTATGATCGCTTTTACAAAGGTGATATCGCAAAAGAATTTGTACGGGGTTGCCAGGAACAGGGCGGACTGATCACGATAGAAGATCTTGTCAAATGGAAACCAATAGAAGAAGAACCACTGAGGACAACTTACAAGGGAATTGATGTTTACAAACTACAGCAATGGTCACAGGGACCCGTGATGCTGCAGGCTCTCAACATACTGGAGAATTTTGATCTGAAAAGCATGGGATATAATTCCACAAGATACATTCATACTTTGTATCAAACTATGAACCTCGCATTTGCCGACCGTGATTTTTATTATGGCGATCCATACTTTGCTCCTGAGGAACCAATCAAAGGATTGCTTTCAAAAGAATATGCAAAGCAAAGAGCAAAGCAAATTAATTGGGAAAGGAATGATCCGAATGTTAGTCCGGGTGATCCTTATCCCTTCGAAGGCAAAACAAATCCTTACATGGACTATTTAAAGCAACACGGCTTTGCAAAAAGCGATGCACCTATTGATGCAAACTATATGGATGAATTGTGGCGGGGAACAACTTCCATTGAAGCGGCTGATAAAAATGGCTGGGTAGTAAGTGTAACACCCAGCGGCGGATGGGTGCCTGCCTGCATTGCGGGGCACACAGGTGTAGGTATGAGCCAGCGTATGCAAAGTTTTGTTCTCGATCCATCTATTGATCCGTTTAATGTGGTAGAACCGGGCAAACGACCAAGAGTTACCTTAACACCATCGCTTGCTATGAAAGATGGTAAACCATTTTTAGCATTTGCTGTCCAGGGCGGCGATACACAGGATCAGAATTTATTACAATTCTTTTTGAATATGGTTGAGTTTGGAATGACGGTGCAGGAAGCCGCCGAAGCGCCAAATATAAACACCGATCAACTCTGGTTATCATTGGGAGGAACAAAAACGGATGACCGCAAACCAAAACCCGGAAATATTTTGCTTGATATAAATACTCCTGATTTTACCCGCCTTGAATTAAAGAAGATGGGATATAAGTTAAGTTTCGGTCAGCGAACCTCCGGCCCTATCAATGCCATTTATTTTGATTGGAAGCACGGAACTCTCTGGGGCGGTAGCAGTAATAATGGAGAAGATTATGGAATAGGGTGGTGAGTGATGAGTTGAAAATTAAGAGCGTAGAGTTTAGAGTGTTGACTAATTTTTGTTGACGATACAGAATATCAGGTCCCCTCTAAAAAACATTGATCTAGTTGGATTAGGTTAATAAAATAATCCTATGGCTTTAATGTTTTGATTTTAGTATTTCATCATATGCCGAAAGCAGAGCTTCCATCACTAATTGTTTTGAAACTTTGTTAAGCTCAAAAGTTGTGGCCCCTTTTTCACCCCATTTATTGGGAACAGGATAAATGTTCATGCTATCTATTTCACAAAAAACGGATTGTTCTTTGGGGTTTAGAAAAATATTAGCTGTATTGTTACCGGCCAGGTAGGTGGCAAACATCCGCTTGCCTATTAACTTAAAACCGATCCTTTCAAAATGTTTTGTTTGTTCCGTACCGGGAAAAGAAAGTGCCATGTCTGCAAACATTTCCCCTGTGATCATATATTTGTTTTTAGCTTACAATATGCAATATGATAAGTCTGAATTTTTTCTTTGCATGCCTTAAATAAAAATACAAATTACATGTAGTATCAGGTACTTTGTACTCATTAGCTCATCGCGGGAGACTCAATGAGGAAAGAATACAAACGCAGAGTCAACTGCCGATACCCTTATATCAGCCTGGGTCAAGTATATCCAATAAGTTCTTTAGTAATATGGCCTTTTGGTTGACCTCACCGGAATCAATGTTGCTGACAGAAAGAATTGGAGAAAGAAGGGGATATAATTCAGGCATTTTGAGCCAATTAGTAATTTGATATTTGATCCATTTGTTATAAGCTATTGGATAGGTTTGCTCCGCAATGAATAGTAATTGTAAGAATTCCCGGAAGGCCTTGTACAGAATATAAAATGCATGATAATGCAGGCCTCTTTTTACCAGGAATGGTATCTGGTTCAAATCATAGTTGCATGCAGTTTGTAGCCTTTGAAAACGCTCAATTCGTAATTCATTTGGGTAATATGGCAGCCATTTGTTTTTTAATTGTCCGAAATATATTCCCTCATCGCTAAATGGGGCAGAGTGACAAATTTGATTGCCTATCTCAATCTCAAATGTATCTATAGGTTCACCCACTTCTATAGTTTGTGGAATATATTTAGCCTCAATAATATCCAAATGCAAATGAGCAAAGGGAGTTGATTGTTTGAATTTAATAATAGTGGATTGGCTATCTGAATAAGTTTGCCATGCAGCATCCATCTCTGTGATCTCACGATTTGAGGTTTCGGGATTTACCAGTACAGCCATGTCAAGATCGCTTTCACTGGTTGCCTGGCCACGTGCACATGAGTTTACAACCAGGATAGTGTCAACACCCGGAATTGATAAAAAGTATTCCCGGATAATTTCTGCAACATCCCGGTGAAGCGTGGTGGGAAATACAGGTGTTAATGCCATTAAAGTTTTTGTGTTATTATCATATCTGAGATTAATTGTTATATTACCATATAATTCCTTCAACTTTCAGTCCGGGATATTTTAGAGAACCTGATTTTTCTTTCTGGAAAGTAGCATAATCTGCTACCGGCAAACCGAAGTATAAGAATAAACATGGCTGAAGATATGTTGAGATCAAAGATGAAATATATTAACGGCTTCCTGAATAAAAATTTATTCAGAATAATTTACAATCACCCTGTCCACAAATTTTTGCTGGTTAAAATGCAATATTTCTAAAACTCTTTTTCCGATAGATTTACTGAGATAGTAGATAGTTATATACCCTGTGCCTGAAAAAATATCGATCATCTCGAATTCAAGATCCTTATTTCGTTCCAGCCCCATTTTCCAATATTCCCTGATATTGTTTTTCCCTTTAATTTTTCCTTTTGATTCCGGCATAAGTTTTTCTGCCATTGGAGATTCAATAGTAAAGTCTTCGGAATAATGCTTTAGAATGGTTTCCAGGTTATGTGAATTCCAACCCCGGATCCATTCATTAGCAAATTTTTTTGCAAATTCAAACGGTATTTGTTCCATAAAACTTTTTTCATCGCCGGTTTTATTGCTTGTATCTTAAGCCTGGATTTTTGCGAACCGGTACTAAATATAAATACAAATTAAATAGATCAACAAATAAGCTGCGCATAAAGCTTTACAGGGATATCGGCAAAGGGAAAATGATTTCCCATTAGTCAATAAATTATTCAACTTCAGCTATGATGTATACTGAGGCAGAAAAGTCCTGGGGTAAACTTGCCACTCCTACAGCAGTCCGGGTGTGTCGCCCGTGTTTACCAAAAACTTTCACAATAAAATCTGAAGCGCCATTCATAACATCTGCCTGCCCGGTAAATTCCGCAGCACTATTGATGAGTCCATGAACCGCAATAATTTCCTTTACATTGTCCAATGACCCCAAAAGTTTTTTGATGGCTGCCAAACAATTGATAACGCAAATTTTGGTTGCTTCCTTACCCGTCTCAATATCAATTTCTCTGCCTAACTTACCTTTAATGGCCTTGTTTCCAAAAGCGCAAACCTGCCCGGCAGTAAAAACTAAATTCCCGGTTCTTTTAGCCGGAACATAGTTAGCTAATGGTGGTTGAATGTCAGGGATAATTATTCCCAATTCAGCTAATTTGTTCTCTATATTTTTCATAAAAAAAATATTGATTGTATCATTAAAATTATTTTTTTTGAATTAATATAGATTTATCAGTGTCACACAAGCTGCCAATCTTTTTCTCACCGGATTCCCTTCTTCGCTTTGTGTGTTGGCAATAGATCAGGTGAACCTGCATATGATAAAAATACAAATCAAAGATAGCACCGCATGTATTACGTGATATATCCATTAAACAATGTTCCTAAAAGTTCTAAGGAGACCATTGAAGAAGAAGCAGCGGCAAACTCTAACTTTCTTTCTATAAATAAATATCTTTTTCAACCTCCCATGTAAAAGGTTTTAAAAAAGTTTTTAAAGTCTTTAAGGTTTTAATGTTGAGTGACTTCCATTTTGTATTTTGGATCCCGGTGTTGTCATTCCCTTTCGTTAAACTTCTTTTCTTTACCAGGAAGTTATAACTATATTGTTCAAAGTCATGGGTCGCCCTGTGAAATGATGAATACTCTGCACCTATAAGAGTAAATTGATTGCTTTCATAGCGGAATTTATAGATAGCATTATTTACATACCAGCTGCCGGAATAATAAAACAAATTAAATTCAATCTGCAGTACATGCCTTTCAATCTTGATCGACTGGTAAGGGTCGTCCATTTGGGGATCATCATGTACTAATATAAAGGAATTGCTTTGTTCTGCCAGGTATAGTGAGTCGCCTGATGAGTTTTTGAAAAGTATAAGGAGAACCCTTGGCTGTGCCAGGATGGTGTCCTTATCATCACTTTCTGCCTCAACCATTTTTACACTATCCGTATGTTGCAATACAAGGGCATAGTCATCAAGAAAATCTTTGTTTAAATCCCCAAAAGCGGAATCGATAATTATCCACCCGGCAGGCACAAAGTCTTTGAATGATTGTCCCTTTTGAGTAATGGTCGGATATGTAAAGTTTTGTTCAAATGAGGATTTAAAACTTAAAAGCAGTGCTAATGTTAGAAACAATCTCATAAAGTTACCTGCAACATCCAATCACTTTCCGGCAAGTGGGTAGTGTGGTTGTGCTGCTGTTGTTAAAGATAAAAATACAAATTTAGTCAGTGGTCGGCTATACCATTTCCCGATTGGGTACAAGGCTTGGTAAAAGTAGAAGTGAGGGAAAATAGCATAAATTTATCTAATCAATAATTTTAGATTATGAGCAAAGCAAAAGCAGTAAAGAGTAAAACAGAGAACTTTATAAAGTATCATAATGACGGAACCATTTGGGCAAAAGGAAAGATGAAAGATGGTGTGGCTACAGGATACTGAAAATGGTTCCGCAAAGATAGGATTATTATGCGTTCCGGATATTTTGATAACGGTAGGCAGACAGGTGAGTGGACCACTTATGATAAGAATGGAAAAGTGTATAAGGTAACTCAAATGAAATGAATGCAGGCTGTGAACAATTTTCTTTTCCCGGTTTGCATCAGCATTCTTTAGTTTTATTTAATGAAGAAACAACTGCACATAATTTTATCTGCCGTCATTGTATTTAATTCTTCCTGCACTTCATCAAAAATGACTTTACACAAATTACAATCAGGCATTGAAAAAGAGATCTCCGGAAAGAAAGGAACGTTTGCTGTGGCCTTTAAAGATCTGCAAACAGGCAAGGAGATAAAAATAAATGATGAAATTGTATACCATGCCGCAAGTACGATGAAAACGCCTGTGATGATAGAGGTGTATAAGCAGGCTGCCGAAGGAAAATTAGCCCTGTCCGATTCCATCGAATTAAAAAATGAATTTAAAAGCATTGTGGACAGCAGTAGCTTTAGCCTGGATTCTGCTGACGACAGCGAGCATGAATTATATAAACATATCGGCGAAAAAAGAACCATTGACAGTTTGCTATACCAGATGATCATTGTAAGCAGCAATTTTGCCACTAATCTTATTATACAAAAACTTGGCGCCAAAAACGTAACCCATACAATGAGGCAAATGGGTGCTTGCAAAATAGAAGTATTAAGAGGAGTGGAAGACAATAAAGCATTTGATGAGGGATTGAATAATACTACTACGGCACATGACCTGATGGTGATTTTTGAGAGGATCGCTCGTGGAGAAGCGGTGAATGCGGAAACTTCACACGCAATGATAAATATTTTACTCGACCAGCATTTTAATGACATTATACCGGCAGGGTTGCCGCCGGGTGTGAAGGTGGCTCATAAAACAGGGTTCATTACTCATGTACATCATGATTCAGGCATAGTCTTTCTTCCCGATGGAAGAAAATATGTATTGGTATTGCTTTCAAAAGATTGGGAAGATGAAAAGCTTGCTGTGCAAACAATGGTGAACATTTCTTCTTTGATCTATAAATATGTTAGCGGGGAATGATGGCAAGATATTTCTGGTGTTCTGTGAAAAAAGTTTGAACTGTTTTTCCCAGTTCATGAGGGATTTACATGCATCCAGCCCTATATAGAGTTAACATTATACCTATTTTGTTTCAGAAAATATTGCAAATGAAAACGAGGATAATTCTTGTTGAAGGAGTTTCGGGAACAGGTAAAACAACTTTGATAAAAGGATTGATTCAGAAAAACGTAAATGAAAATGAAAAAACAGGAACTTTTCTTTGCTTAAGTCAGTCTCATACTTATTTCCCCGTCAATTCAGAAGAAAACTCTTATTACGCATCTGTGCAAGAAAATGCAGATCATTTACAAAATATTTTGGGGCTACTTGACTGGAGTATTTCTTTTGGTAAAACGCAGGAACTGTTTAAATTATATTGTATAATCGATACGCTTCATATTACTCATTGTTTTCACCCCGGCAATATGAAATGGAATGATGTGGAAGAGTTTGATAAAAGATTGGCGAAGATTAATTGTAAGCTTCTTTTTTTAAGAGCTAATGCAGAAACCATATTGCACAGGGGATTGAGATGAGAAACAAAACCGATAAGCGGTATATGGAAATATTTCAAAAGAAATACGGAAAGAGTTTAAAAGAAATTCATCAATATTACATCAAAGAACAAACAGGAATGGTAAAACTTATTGAACGTTCAAATCTTACTAAGCTGGTCTTGGATGCTGAAAATCCCATGGAAAGTCTTATTCTCGATGCGTATAATTTTTGGACAAGTGAATAACATTTTCCATCATGTTTTCCTGGTATGTAAAAAACGTAGATCAATTTTACTCCAGGCCCGGATCTTACTCATCCGTCACAAATAGTATAAATTTATTTATTGACTATTCCTTTTAACTTTATAAAGAATATTATTAATGACAGAGAAAGAAGCTTCCATTCAAACTACTATTGCACCATGGCTCACAGTGTCTGATGGTGCAAAGGCAGCGGCCTTTTATAAATCTGCTTTTGATGCTGTGGAAACATATCGTTTGGAAACTCCGGATGGATTGATCGTGAAACTATCGGTAGACGGTGCAGAGTTTTGGGTAAGCGGCAGCAGTGCTCAAAATGATGATTACAATATGAAGCCGGTAGGTGGTGGTACTGTCAGAATGATATTGACTGTTAGCAATCCCGATATGATATTTAAGAAAGCATTGGATGCAGGTGCGTCAGAAATATTCCCGATAGAAGAAGATCATGGCTGGAAGTTGGGCCGGCTTTCCGATCCTTTTGGTCTTCATTGGGAAATAGGACACCCTGTTTCCTGAGTTCATTAATTAAACCACACAGAGACATAAGAAACATAAGTTTCAAATAGAAAACGTATAGTTGTCTCCTGCACTCACAACCATAAATGACCAGGGTCATAGGACTGTAAAGAATATCCAGGTAACTTAATAGGCGATAGTAAAAAAAATTACTTATCAATTGTGGTTATGGAAATAAAAGATAAACATGCAAAACAATCAAGCTTTTCAAGAGCGTTAATTGCAGGATTAATTTGCGGTATTATTGCTGCGCTACTCGTTTTTGTTTATATTCTTGAATACAGGAGAATGACCGGTTTTACTGGGCTTGGCATTATTGAACCTTTTACCGTGTCTATTGCCTGTCCGTTGTTGTTAACTTTTGCCGGCTTTGTTTTCTTGGGTATGGTTGAGGTTTTCAAAAAAGGAGAATTGTATTTTACAATTTTGGCTCTGCTGCTGACAGGCGGTGCCATTGTTTTTGATCTGCTGTTTAAAGACGGACCTGTAATGTCTGGGAGCAAGGGTTTATTGTTAGGTATAGAAGCAATAACCGGTTTAATTATTTCTTTTCTTCTTCCTTTTTTGGCTACTCATCCTAAAATTTTCATGGAAAAAGAAGAGCTTTTGGAGAGTGCCCAGTGATCGATTTTTGAAAAGAATATCAGTTTAATGACTGATTTCATTTGCTGGCAGATTAGATAAAACAGTTTTTCTATTCTGATTACAATGAGCATAAGATTTTCGTTTCAATTTATTATCTATTATTGTCTTACCTTGAATTGAGACAAAGTCAGCTTTTTATAGGCTTATGTGCATATTCATTTATAAAAACTTTAAGGTTTATCCAATTCGCTGATTTTTTTTAAAGATTAAAATTATATGCGGATGAAAAATATAATTTTTATATTCTCGCTTTTTTTTATTCTTAGTACGTCGGCCCAGCAGCCCCAGATAAATTTGTTGGATTCCGTTTCCAATGAACTGCTGAAAAAGATCAGGGTCAGTGAATCAGAACAACCCTATTTGATCACAGACCGTTCGATCTACCAGGCCGGGGAAAGGATATGGTTTCGTGCTTTTCTTTTGCATTCAATTTCTCAATTGCCCAGTTTTGATACTAAGACAGTTTTCGTGGATGTGGTTAACGAAAGTGACAGTGCATTAACTACATTGCTGTTAAATGCGGGCAGAGGGCAGTTGCAGGGCAAATTAGATCTTTCTCCCTCCATGCATCCGGGGTTTTATTGGTTACGGGTGTATACTAAATTCATGGCCGAATATGAAAGAAGCAAAATTTTTATGCGCCCTATATATGTAATTAATAGTAACTCTACCAAAGAATTTTTCAGAGAGAGAGAAAAACACTTGCCTGAAAATCTTTTTATGAAATTCTTTCCTGAAGGAGGAACGATCATTACGGGTACAAATTCAACTATAGCTTTTGAGATCTTTAATGCGAATAACCAACCTGTAAGTTTATCCGGTTATATAAAAGACAATCGTGATTCAATTGTCACTCAATTTACCTCCGATAAATATGGGTTGGGAAAATTTGAATTTTATCCCAGGAGATATTTGCAGTATAAGGCCGAGATTGACCGGCAGGGTAAAAAATATGTATATCAACTTCCGGCTTTTAATTTTTTTTCAGGTCAACTATCTGTAGTAAGGCAAAATAATGGCGGCAGGAAACTGAGAGTTTTGCTTGAAGATTCGATTTATAAAGATGATTTTAAAACCTACTTAATAGGAATTGCCGGACAAAAAATTTATTTTGCCAGTATAGGTACAGGCATGTATGAGGCAACTATCCCGGAAGAAAAATTTCCTGAAGGACCTGCTATATTTTATTTGTTGGACAAGGATCTTAATATTTTAAGCGAGAGGCCGGTCTATTTTAAGGGAAATAATTTAATGATCAAAGCTGCTGTTGACAAGATCAAATATCATAAACGGGATAAGGTAGATCTTAATATTTCTGTTACTGATGCCGGGAATAACCCTGTTATTTCATCATTATATATTGATGTTGCTGATAGCAGCCTGATGCATTTTCAAAATGCCGATGAAATGATGGCTGGTTATTTTGAAAACGAACAGCAGCCCTGTATGAATAATTGGATGTTGGCAAATGCGGAAGATATTTCAGATGACCAACTGGATATCTTAATGCTTGAAAGAACAAATACTCACAACGACATTGACAATAGATCTGTAAAAAATGTTCTGCCGGCGTTTGAAGACAGCTTGCTTTATATAAGAGGCCGCATTGCCGGCCCCAATGGCGAGTCTTCATCAGAAAAAATAGTGACGCTTTTTTCCAACTCAGGGAATATGTTCGTTGATGTAGATACGACGGATTCAAAAGGAAGATTTTGTTTTCCCTTGGAAGAGTATCCTGACAGTACAAGCTTTGTTATCCGTTTAAATAATTTGAAAGATATGGCGGAAAAGCCAGCGGTTTTTTTGGATACGGCAAATTTTCCAAAGATTCCCCCTCTCTCCCTGCCGAAGAAAAGGTTTACTGTGAGCACATTTACTGTTAACAGTTATTTACGATCACATCCGGATACAAATTTTATAGACGGGAAAAGAGTATTGAAGCCGGTAACAGTAAGAACACGTAAGAAAAAAGAAGCAAATTATGATGAAACAAGGAGAGTGAGCCAGTATTCAAAAATCATTACTTCTGATCAATTCCAGGAAGGAGCAGGAAGTGTTAAAGACGCTGTTCTTGGAGTGGCAGGTTTTCACCTTGCAAACGGATTCTTTATTTCTGCCGGACTTCCCAGCTACTCGATTAGTGAAAGGTCTGAGCCACTTGTTTTGGTAGATGGTGTCCCGGTTGCCCTGTCAGGCGGCAACATGGAAACAATAAGTCCCGTGCTTAGTTACCTGGATCAATTGAATGCAAAGGATATTGACTTTATTGAAGTACTGCAGGGTCCGCAGGCTGCGGCTTACGGTGTAAGAGGAGGGAATGGAGTCATCCTTATAAACTCCAGGTATGGTGATAAGGACAATAGCAATACACAGGAAAAAATGAATTCATTTTTTGCAAGAGGATATCAGAATCCCGCATTCTTTACGATGCCTGATTATGACAATTCAAAAATTAAGTCCGATAAGTTTCCTGACATTCGTTCTACTATATATTGGAACCCAAATATTATGACCGATTCGACGGGAAGGATCAAATGTTCATTTTTTACTTCGGATGTCCCGGGTATTTATAAAGTGATCATACGGGGCATTACGGTTAATGGTGATCTTATTTATAAAACTCTCAGTTTCCGAAACGAATAATAAGACTCAAACAAACAGGCTTCAAATATTATCGTTGGTACTTAGGGCAAACGGTGAAGTGATATAGCATTTGCAAATGTCAAACATTATTTAATTACTCATTCAAACTTATGTATACGATCTTATCTTTTTTTGTACTGAATAGATTTGGAGGGAAAAATTTATTGTTAATATAGCCTGCTCCAAATACACCTGCTGATATACCGAGAGTTTTTAGATTTTTTTTATCTGTGATGGGAAGATTGAAGAGTGAACCGTTTATTAAATTAAGAGCTGCATAAAATGCTCCTCCTATCATCATCAGTACACCGATCTTTTGTCGGACGGTTCCATGATGTCTATATACACTTATGCGACTGATATCTTTATAGTTTTCACTAACAATATAAGTGGTTAATGTATCAAAAATGTAAGAACCATAGGAGGAGGGTATCTTCTCAATATCATACATTCTTACAAAAATACTGTCGTGATAGATCTTTGCTATCGGGCCTTCAATATACTCACCATCCTTTGTTTGAAACAGAATGCGGGAGTCTTCATAAAAACTTTTTATTGTTAGCCCATTCTTTTTCTTTACTGAGATGATGTCAGATACCTGCGCGGATAAAGAGAGCGTGATTGCGATAAGAAAAAATATCATAAGCAATCTTGGCATCTTTAAATGTAAAATGGAATTGTTAATTGAAATGTTAAAGTAAAATAACTTCTTATCGAAAAAAAAGAATAAAAAAGCAGACAACTCGCCGGCATAAAACTTTAGTCTGTACAGGACTACATTCCTTCGATACTTTTTTGAAGCAAAATAAACTTTTGAATAAATTTTTTGTCACAGGTTGATATAATAAGCTTATCATTTTAATTCTACACTGATTTTTCTATTTTTTTTTAGTTATCCTCTCCGGCCCATGAAATTTTGACAAATGTTTTGTCAGGGAAATCTTATTGCTTAATAAAACTAAACCAATGAAAGCTGCCAAATCAGCCGGCACTATTTTATTAATGATCAGCATGGGCAGTATCGCATTGAATGCACAAATCAATTTTTTTAAATATGAATTGGGAATAAGTGCCGGCACCTTTGTTTACCAGGGAGATCTTACACCACAATACATGGGTTCATACAAAACACTGAAGCCTGTATTGAATATTTATATGAATGAGATCATTAGTCCTGTGTTTTTGTTGCGTACAAATCTTGCTTTGGGGGGATTAAAAGGAGATGATGCAAAGTATTCAAGTCCTGCATACAGGCTACAGAGAAATTTCAATTTCAGGTCGCCTGTTTTTGAATTATCAGAATTAGTTGTGGCCGATATTTTACAAAATAATATGACAAAACACCCGGGCTTGTCACCTTATTTATTTGCCGGCGCCGGATTGAGTGTGCTCAATATTAAACGGGATTACAGCAGATTTAACGGAGAATATTTTTCAGCTGAAACTGCCACTCTTAACGGATTGACTGCCGATGCCCAGCACTCACCGCCGCATCTAATCCCTGTTTTGCCGATGGGAATTGGAGTAAGATATGCACTTACTCAAAAGATTTTGATCTGTGTTGAGACGTTATACAGGTTTACTTTCACCGACTATCTCGATGGATTCAGCAAAGCAGCAGGTGCTTCAAAAAAAGATAGCTATCAAGGCAACACAATCGGCATAATTTATCGATTTATAAAAAAGAACGATCCAATGAGATGCCCGGTCTTTTGAATTATAAATTCATTAACAAATATTTCTTTTCACAGTGTTTACAAAAGATGCTGCACAAATGAAAAACTGAGATCACATTTATGCATTAAAAAATTATAAGTCTTTAAAACCTCATTTATGAAAAAAACTCTTGCTATTATAGCAATTTGTATCCTTTTATTTGCGTGCAGCAAATCTGTTAGTAATATGACGAATACTACCGGCGGCAACACCACTACTATTGATTGCACCGGGGCAGCAAAGTCTTTTACTGCTGACGTAAACCCGATAATCCAATCAACCTGTGCTACCGGTTCAAATTGCCATGCTGCCGGCAGTGTAAATGGACCGGGTGAATTGCTCACCTATTCAGAAATTGCGAAAGCCAGTGCAAACATCCGTGCAGCAGTTATATCAGGGGTAATGCCAAAAACAGGAAGTCTCACTGCTTCGGAAAAGAATACGATCATATGCTGGATTGATAATGGTTCTTCAAATAATTAGTTCCTGGCTGGTATTGTTTGTTCAATGTAAGAAGCGTTTTACCTGTTAGTTGGTTAAGGTGGCAAAGCCCCGATTCTTCGGGGCTTACTCCCCGTCAGGAATTAAAAATAATTTTTAGAGCAAACAACTCTTTCAAACTAATTATCCTGATCCGGTACACTTGGGAAACTAAAAAGGATTGGTATTTACCAGTCCTTTTTGTGTTACAATTCATATAAACTTTACTTTCGCTGCACAAATTGCCGGTATGAAAAAATCAGCTTCATTCCTCTTACTCTTTCTTTCAATGACATTATTGGTAAATGCTCAGCGAACTCAAACCTTATTTGATTCATCCTGGAAATTTTACAAAGGAGATGTTAATGATGGAGAAAAACAAAACATCAATGATAAAGATTGGCGAACTGTTGAACTTCCGCATGACTGGAGTATTGAAGATCTGCCTAACCAATCTGACTCCGTGATGGGTCCTTTTACTACAAAAAGTATTGGCGCTACATCAACAGGTTATACGGTTGGTGGTACGGCATGGTATCGTAAGCATTTTAGATTGAATAATATTACAGGAAAAAAAGTTTCTGTTTGTTTTGACGGTGTGTATATGAATGCAGATGTATGGATCAACGAACATCACCTGGGTAATCATCCTTATGGATATACACCATTTTATTATAATATTACTCCTTACCTCGATCAAAACGGTAAAGAAAATGTTTTGGCAGTGAGGGTGCACAATGAAGGAAGGAATTCAAGATGGTACAGTGGTTCAGGTATCTATCGGCATGTATGGTTAACCACCGCGAATCCTGTGCATATAAAACAATGGGGAGTATATATCACTACTCCTGAAGTATCTGCCGATGCGGCTACCGTAAATGTGAATACGACATTGATAAACGGATCCGGAATATCAAACCTTAAACTTCAGACAACAATTTTTGATGGAAATAATAGAAAGGTTGCAGCTAAAGAGACTCCATTTTCAACAGGTAATATGGAGGCATCGCAGGTTATTAATATCTCCAATCCTTCATTATGGTCGCCCGAATCACCTTATCTCTATTATGCAGTAACAGATGTAATGCAGGAAAATAAAATTATTGATCATGTTATTACAAATTTTGGTATTCGCTCCATTGAAGTGAATGCAGAAAAAGGATTTTTATTAAATGGTAAAAGCATTGAACTGAGGGGCGGATGTATGCACCACGATAATGGCCCGTTAGGTGCTGCAACTATTGACCGTGCTGAAGAAAGAAGAGTAGAACTGTTGAAATCATTTGGTTTTAATGCAGTGCGTACGAGCCACAATCCTCCTTCGTCACAATTCCTGGATGCCTGTGATCGTCTCGGTATTATTGTTATTGATGAAGCATTCGATCAGTGGGAACGTGAAAAAAATCCGCAGGATTATCATCTTTACTTCGATACTTCATGGAAAAAAGATATTGATGCCATGGTGCTTCGGGACCGCAATCATCCATCTGTTATTTTCTGGAGTATTGGTAATGAGATCAATGAAAGAGCAGATGCTGCCGGCCTTGCTATTGCAAAACAATTGATCAGTGAAATAAGGTTCAATGATGATACACGACCCGTTACCGAAGCTATTTGTCACTTCTGGGATCATCCGGGGTACCCATGGGATACTACGGCTGCTGCCTTTGCTTTGCTCGATGTGGGTGGTTACAATTATCAATGGAAAGAATATGAACCCGATCACGAAAAATTTCCTCAGCGCATTATGATGGGCACAGAATCTGTTCCGCTTGAAGCTTTTGACAACTGGCAGCAGGTAGAAAAACATCCTTATGTGATTGGTGATTTTGTGTGGACAGCTATGGATTACCTGGGAGAGACAGGAATTGGCCATACTAAGCTTGACAGTGCTTCGTCCTATCAGTTGCAAACATTCCCCTGGTTCAATGCATGGTGTGGTGATATTGATCTTACCGGTGGTAAAAAACCACAATCATATTATCGTGATATAGTTTGGAGACGAAGTAAAATGAATATGCTGGTGCATAAACCTATTCCTGCCGGACATAAAGAAGAAGTAAGCTATTGGGGTTGGCCGGATGAATTGCCTTCCTATAATTTTGCCGGAGAAGAAGGCAAGCCTTTACAGGTAAATGTGTACACCCGTTATCCTCTTGTTCAATTGTTATTGAATGGAAAAATTGTGGCAGAAAAAAATGTTTCACCTGTAAATCTCACAGCAAGTTTTGAAATAAATTATGAGCCGGGTGAATTGAAAGCGATTGGAATTGAAAACAACAAAGCAGTTGATTCCATAATGTTGCGCACGGCACGTCAACCAAAACAAATACGACTTATCGCTGACCGCAGAACTATAAAAGCCAATCGCAATGATCTTTCTTATATTACTGCAGAGATTGTTGATGATAAAGGGCAACTTGTTCCCGATGCAGTATTATCATTGCATTTTACCATTGAAGGCAATGGAGAAATTGCTGCCACAGCTAATGCAAACCCTGCGGATATGGAAAGCTTCCAACAACCGTGGCATAAAACTTTTCGGGGAAAAGCATTGATCATTGTCCGCCCAAAAGGAAAAGCTGGAAAAATAATTTTAAAAGCAGAAGGAGAAGGGTTAACCGGAGGGCAAATAGTTATTGATACAGACTAACATTTTTTATAACTGCTCATCCTTATTTATTTAAGCCTCGTCATTTATTATTCAATACAACTAATACAATACTTAACTTTTCATCTTAAAAAGAAACAATGAGCAAATACATTTATGCTTTAATTACAGTTATAACCATAACTATCATTTTGAGTTTTAAAACAAGAAATGAATTATCTGTTGACGGGATTTGGTCAATTGTTGAAGTTCAGACTGTAAAACCTGATGGCACATTTACATCCGCTTATCCAAAAGAAAGCGTAGCTATCTTTACAAAGAATTATTACAGTTTTTGCTGGACCGGTCATACTTCACCTGTTCACCAATGGAAAATTCCGGACAGTGTGAGCCTGGAGCGTCTTAACCAGACCATTGTTAATTCGGGCACTTATGTAATAAAAGATTCTATCCTTACCACAAAGGCATTATTTGCATTAAATCCCATGTTTGTAAACGGTATCGCAAGATTCAAATGTTCCTTCAATAAGGATACACTCGTCCTCACAGGACTGGGTGTTTTTTCTCCTGATAATATTCCAAACCCGCTTTATGCAAACGGTTTGCATATTGTAAATAAGCTGGTAAAAATTAAATAGAAGGTAATATTGTCAACACCAATCGGGATTTAATTATTACTCCGGGCAATAAACTATTATTTCTGTTGCTGTCAGCAGCAGATTATGCACATTCTTAATTTTAATTGAGCTATATGCAGTAATTTTATTTAACTCACTCTAACGATAAAATACTGCATATGAAAAAAGAATCAAATCAGGATGCTGAAAACCTGTATACTCAAAACGAAAACCCGGTAAATAATACTCCAAAAAGATCACGCATCAGCAGAAGAAAGTTTGTTGAAATGACGGCTGCTTCTGCTATTGGCTTTACCATTCTGCCCCGTCATGTACTTGGAGGAAAAAATTATGTGGCACCCAGTGATAAAGTTACGCTGGCCTATATTGGTTGTGGTACACAGGGTACAAGAGAACTATTGCCCTTGCTCGCCAGTGATCAATTTCATGTAGTTGCCGTTTGTGATCCCAATAAAAATGCTATCGGCTATAAAGACTGGGATACTGATGGATTGAAAAATGAAATACGCAGTACCATTAAGAAACCTGACTGGGAACCCGGCGGAGATAATTCTATTCCCGGCGGAAGGGATAATGGAAAATCTATTGTTGATACTTTTTATGCAAACGTTCATCCCGAATCAAAATATAAGGGATGCACTGCTTATGCAGATGCCCGTGAATTGCTGGATAAAGAAAAAGATCTGGATGCTGTTAAGATAATGACACCAGATCACCTGCATGGTATTCTTTGCATCGCTGCCATGAAAAAGGGCAAGCATGTGCTGGTACATAAACCGATATCCAACCGTTTAATGGAAGGAAAGAAAGTAATTGAAATGTCCCGCAACAGTAAAGTAATCACACACCTGATACCATGGGATTCAAACGGCTCTATGGAGCAGGTAATGGCATGGATAAACGGAGGAGCTATCGGGAAACTTACCGAAGTGCATAACTGGACCAACCGTCCCGTGTGGCCGCAATATTCTCAAATACCCACCGACACACCGCCTGTGCCTGATGGTTTGGATTGGGATCTCTGGCTGGGTCCTGAAGCAGAAAGAGCCTATCATCCTCATTATACTAATATGGTATTCCGTGGCTGGTATGATTTCGGCGGAGGTTCTATGGCAGATATGGGTCATTACAGTTTGTGGACCGTTTTCAATGCACTGAAATTAACTTCTCCAACTGTTGTTGAACCAAACCTCAGTCATGTTTGCGCCATGCATGACCCGGTGCCATATGAAATTGAAAATGATTTTTCGTTTCCTATGGCTTCTTCTGTTCGTTTTAAGTATCCGGCAAATGGCAACAGGCCTGCTATTGATCTTATTTGGTATGATGGGGGCATGCGTCCTCCAATACCTGAAGAATTACTGACTGGAAACAAAGTATTACAACCTGAAGGAATGATGTTCGTAGGAGACAAGGGTAAAATACTGGCTGGCTTCAATGTACAGGATCCGCAAATAATTTCAGGAACAAAAATGGATAAGCTTGCCAATCAAAATGCAGATAATCAAAACCGGCGCGAACATAATTTGCAGGCCTTAACATTATTTGCGGATGCCTGTAAGTCCGGCAAACAATATCCCGGTAATTTTTGGGAAGCGGAATTTTTGACCGAAGCAGTAAATCTGTATGCAGTAGCGTTAAGAGCAAGCAGCCTTTTAAAATATGATGCATCCAGTCATACTATCAGCAATATGGCTGATGCCAACAAATATTTAAGCCGTGAGTACAGGCAGGGCTGGGATCCGGCAACTATATAATTATCTGAACTCCGACTTGGATAGCTTGAGAAGATCAACAACAGTATAGTTTTAAAATAAAGAACTGATTTTTTGATGCTTTCAATAAAACGCACTAACAAAGAATTAAAAAAACAAACAACAAAAATAATTTATCATGAAAAAAATGAATCGCAGGGAATTTATCGGGAAAACTGCAATAGGTGCAGGTGCTGCCATTGCTTTATCACAATTACCCATGCTTGCCCGCGCAGCAGCAGTCAATAATATGCCTATCGGTTTTCAAACATGGTCTGTAAAAGATGTACTAGTGAAAGATTTTGCCGGTACATTAAAGATGATGGCTGACCAGGGTTACCAGCTTGTAGAAATGTGCTCACCCAAAGGATATGTGGATAGTGGCTTTGGCCCGCTGGTAGATATGAAGACAGCCGACATGCGCAGCATTATTACTGATGCAGGTCTTAATTGCCCAAGCTGCCATTTTGGTTTTGGGGAACTGACGGATGATCTTGATGGCCGCATTGAATGGGCACACCAGTTAGGACTTACACAAATGATTTGCTCCACTTTCTGGCTGCCAAAAACTTCCACGCTCAACGATTACCTTGAATCTGCGGACAAACTGAACAGAGCTGCTGAAAGAATAAAACAGGCGGGTATGCAGACCGGTTTTCACAATCATGAGTTTGAATTTGCCACGCTGGACGGCAAACTTATTTATGATGCATTAATGGGTCGCTTTGATCCTGAGCTGGTAAAAATGCAGTTCCAGACGGAAGTGATCAATCTTGGTTATAAAGCCGCTGATTATTTTAATAAATACCCGGGAAGGTTTATCTCTTCACATTTATCAGACTGGACGGCCGATAAAAAAGAAGTGCCCATAGGGAAGGGTGTAATTGACTGGAAGGAGTTTTTTGCTGCTGCCAAAACGGGAGGAGTAAAAAACTTTTTTGTAGAAATGAATCCTGATAAATTTAAGGATAGTGCTGCCTATATTCATTCGATGTAGATTGAGTCAACACGCTGCTTTCTGAATTAATGAACCTTGTGCCGGTGTATAATAACAAAAAGATCCGGTGACCTTTTGATCACTAATACTTCTTACGAACAGAAAGAGAATAGTAAGCAATCTTTATGCGTAAACTACTTTTTATCCTGTTGTTTTTAGGTACAGGTATTTTTATATACGCACAGGATAGGCAGCAACAAAAAACAGATTCGGTATGCATACTTGTAAAAAAATATTTTAATGAAAAAAACTCTGAACAAATATATTCTCTGGTGGGTGAAGCTTTCCGAAATGCACTTACAGAAGAGGCATTTAAAAATATTTGCAATACCAATTTATTTCCCCTGGGAGAAATAAAAGAAACCGTACTGGAAAATTATGAGAACGGTGTGTGCAGGTACAAAGCGATATTCAATTCAATAAACTTTACACTTTTTTTAAGTCTTGATAAAAATGATAAGATAGAAGAATTTCTTTTTAAACCTTATGTGGATGAAACAGCAAAGAAAAATTACAGGGTGCCTTCCACCAATTCTTTGGTTTCTCCTCTTGATAAAGAAATAGATTCTGCAGTGCAGCCTTATATAAGCTTGCAGGCAACTGCAGGCCTCAGTATTGGAATTTTGAAAGATGGAAAAATGCAATTCTATGGTTATGGTGAAACAGAAAAAGGCAACAAACAAATCCCAGATGAACATACCATTTTTGAGATAGGCTCTCTTTCAAAAACGTTTACAGCTATTTTGCTTGCCAATGCAGTAAATGAAGGCAGGGTGAAACTTGATGACCCTGTAAATAAATATTTGCCAGATTCTATTCCACCGCTTCAGTATGATGGCGTTGATGTAACACTAAAAACGCTGAGCAATCATTCATCAGGCATTCCCCGGATGCCTTCTAATTTCAAAAGCGGGGATGTGAATGATCCCTATAAGGATTATAACCAGCATGACCTTTTCAGTTTCTATAAACATTTTAAATTAATGCGTAAGCCGGGAGAAAAATATGAATACTCAAACCTGGCAGTAGGTACACTGGGAGTGATAATGGAAAGAGTATATCATAAAAACTATGAAACATTGTTTACCGAATTTATCTGCAGGCCTCTTGGTATGAATGAAACAAGGGAGTTTTTGCAAAAACAGGATTCATCAAAGTTTGCCAAAGGATACAATGAAGATGGGGCATATAATTCGCAATGGGATTTTGACGCCCTGCAGGCAGCGGGTGCTATTCGCTCCACCGCATCTGATCTTTTAAAATATGCCAATGCAAACCTTGGGAATGCTCCTTCACCATTATGGAAGGCTATACAGCTTACACACGATATTACATTTACCGAAGGCAATACCCGGGTTGGTTTAGGCTGGCATTATATAAAACCGGCCGCTGATGACCTGATCTTTCATAATGGTGAAACCGGTGGCTATCATAGCTATCTTGCCATAAATCCAAAAAAGAAATTTGCCGTTGTTATTTTATCAAACTGCGCAAGAGGTACTGAAGATGTTGGCGCCGCTATAATGAAATGGCTTGAAATAAATCCCTGAATTTTATTAATTATGGTTTCAAACTAAATTCCCCGAACCATTCCTGCAGCAGGCAATGATACACTATCTTGTTGCTGATATTTATTTAAATTAGCTTGCAGGTGTCTCAGAATTGCCATTCCTACTAAAAAATAATATCTGAGTCATGATGTGCAAACTAAATACTATCCTTTGCTTTTTGGCAACAATTATTCTTATTGCTGTTTTAAATTCATGTGGGAATGGAAATGAAAAGGAAACAGCTAACACTTCTGCTGAAAAGAAAGATACTGCTGCGATCAAAGCAATAGGCAAAGAGGTATTTACAAGTAATTGCAAGGTCTGTCATGGAAATCCTGCCTATCCAAAAGCTCCTTCACCGGAAGCACTTTCTGCAATGGAACCAAGAGTAATTCTTAATGCACTGGATAACGGCAAAATGCGTGAACAGGCAAGCAAGCTTACCGAAGATCAAAGAGAAGCTGTGGCACAATTTATCACAAATAAAATGCTGAAGATAACGGTAATGCCCAAAGAGGCTTATACCAGTTTTTTATTTAACGGTGCTGATTCATTGCATGACTATTCCGGATGGGGCGGCAATCTTGAAGGCACCGGTTTCAGAACGGCAGAACAGGCAGGCATAACACCGCAAAATGTTTACACACTTCAATTAAAATGGGCCTTTGCTTTTCCTGATCAAAGTGATGTACGCAGCAAACCAGCTCTTATTGGTGATTGGTTGATAGTTGGCAGCCAGTCCGGTGAAGTATATGCATTAAACAGAAAAACAGGCAAAATAGGCTGGCATGTAACGGCTGCTAACGGCATACGAAGCGGCATTGTAGTAAGCAAAGAAGGCAATGCTGTTACAGCTTACTTTGCTGATGGAGCTACATATACATATGCAGTGGATGTAAAAACAGGTAAGATATTATGGAGTGTAAGAGCTGGAGCAGATCCGCTGGCGATGAACACCGGCACTCCTGCAGTGTATAGAGGAAAAGTGTTTGTACCCATCAGTTCCATTGAGGTGGCAGTAGCTGCCGATACCAGTTATAATTGTTGCACTTCTTCCGGCGGCGTGGCAGCTCTCGATTGTAAAACAGGCAACCCCGTTTGGTATCATCGTATTATTACAGATACAGCTAATCCACAGGGCAGCAAGAGTAATGGCAAGCCTTTTTATGGACCATCAGGTGCACCTGTTTGGTGTAGCCCTACTGTTGATACAAAAAGAAATCTTATATACATAGGCACAGGCGAAAATTATAGTTTGCCTGCAACCAATACGAGCGACGCTATCCAGGCGATTGATATCGCAACTGGCAAACTCGTATGGAATTTCCAGGCAACAAAACATGACGCATGGAACCTTGCATGCCCTGTACTTGTTAATTGTCCCGGTAACAAAGGCAGAGATCTTGATTTCGGCATGGCTCCTGTTTTAGTAACGGGACCAGATGGAAAAGAAAGATTACTTGCGGGTCAAAAAGCGGGTATTGTATACGCTTTATCACCGGATGATGGCAGCTTATTCTGGAAAAAAAGGATCGGTAAGGGAGGGGCGTTGGGTGGCATACATTGGGGCATGGCTACAGATGGAAAAAATATTTATGCAGCAAATGCCGACAACCAACTTGCACTTGATCCTGATAATTCAACCATGCATGCTTCACCCGGTATCTACGCACTGGATATTATTACAGGCAAAGTCGTTTGGATGGCGGCATCTCCCAATGTGCCGGGTAAAGAAAGTTATCTGGGCGCTAATTCCGCTGCTCCTGCAGTAATTCCGGGTATTGTGTTTGCCGGAAGTAATGATGGCCGCATAAGAGCCTATTCAACCCGGGATGGCCATATTTTATGGAGTTACAATACCATAAAAAAATATCAAACTATTAATGGAATAGAAGGTAACGGCGGATCTATCGATAGTCCCGCACCTGTGATTGCAGATGGAATGTTGTATGTAAATTCAGGCTACGCGCAATTTGGTGAAAAAGCAGGAAACGTATTACTTGCTTTCGAAATTAAAAAATGAATAATGATCCGGATGAAGCAACCTGCGATTTTTTTTAACCGCATAAGGCACCCATAAAGGACATAATAGAAACAAATAGTTTCTGCAAAAACTATATTTATAATGAATGTTGAATTCTCTTTCATTCATCTTTCATCATTCAAAATTTAAAATAATGAAAGCCTCTTTCATTTCTTCACCAGCTTTTCCATGAACAGGTACCTGTCATGATGCTGTTCAGCCCCTGCTTTTGTATTCACATCTATATTCATTACTTTCACAGCTTTGCTGTTATTAACGGCGGGCCATACGGGCGCACCCAAACCATTTGGATTTCCTGTTTTAATAAAGTTGGCAAAAAAGGTTTGCATGATGGCGGATACATCGTAATCTTCGGGCTGCCAGTCATACACCCGGTTGGTAGGCAGGTTGCCCATGGCATATTCTATTTCGGAAGAATGCACAGCGCCGGTAGCTGCCGGTATGGAAACTGCATTAGCACTGTCTATGCGACCGGCGGGCCGCGGGCGGGAATAGAAATACCTGTACACCGGCTTGCCACCTGTTTTGGTTTGCTCATCCGTCCACTTCCATGTACTGAAGGCAATGAACCTGTCGCTTGCAAGAGCCGTAGCCACCTCCATTACTTCATCATCATTATCCGCATGGTACACTTTCAATGCTTCCTCAGCATTCTCTCCGTATAATTTCTGAACGGCATTCTCATAATTTTCTACTGTAGGTTTATTGGGTCCTAATATGGAGCGGTAATTATTCTCCTGTGAGTTCCATCCTGCCAGCAAAGGCACATGCGCCTGTTCTCCTTTCTCAAATATCTCAAGCGGTGATTTCGGGAAAAAATAACCATCCACATCCACAGGAAATCTTCCAAACCCTGTATTGGCTGTTGCTTTCAGCAAAGTCTCTGCTGACATGGCACGCAGATCGGCCAGTGATTTTGCTCCCAAACTGTTTGCAAAACTGGTACCTGCTTCCTCGGCCTGCTGCAAGCTGGCCGTAGGGCTAAGGCCGAGTAATGAGCCGCTTTCGCCAATGGCGCCTGCAATAATGTTTCTGGATAAAGGTGAAGCCATTTGTGCACTTACAGAAAATGATCCTGCCGATTCACCGGCTATCGTTATCTTTTTCGGATCGCCGCCAAAGGCCGCAATATTTTGCTGCACCCATTTTAAGGCAGCCGCCTGGTCAAGCAATCCATAATTACCCGAAGCATGATGAGGTGATTCTTTGGTAAGCCCGGGATAGGAGAAAAAACCAAACAAACCCAACCTGTAGTTTACGGTTACCGCCACTATGCCATGGCGGGCCATGCTTTCACCATCATATCTTGGCTCCGATCCATCGCCTGCCATAAAACCGCCGCCAAAAAAATATACAAGCACGGGAAGCTTTTCATTTCCTGTTTTGGCGGGGGTCCATACATTCAGGTACAGGCAGTCTTCACTCACGCCATCTGAACGAAAATTCATATCGCCGAATATGGGCAGTTGCATGGCACGGGGGCCAAATTTATCTGCCTTGCGAACACCCGTCCAGTTCTTTACGGGCTGCGGTTCTCTCCAGCGCAGATCACCTACCGGCGGCGCTGCAAAAGGAACACCCCTGAATACGGAGATCCCGGATTCATTTTTTCCTTCTAAAATTCCGTTGACTGTTTTTACCTGCGGGGCATCTTCATTATGCAGTTGAGAAAAAACAGGGGAGAGGAAAACAATAAAAAATAATAAACAGGCAAATAATTTTTTCATACCGGCAATTGGTTTTAAGGGTGTACAAAGAATAACCTAAGTTAAGAAAGGCAGCACGTTTAGTATTGAAAAAAATTATTAAACCAACTCTTGAATTACTATTTGGCTCCTGTTGTTTTACTCCCGCCCGTATTGAACGAGTACTTTCGGTAACTCTATTTAGCTTTTGTCGTTGGAGACGCGGAATTTATCCCGATACTATTGGGGCTAAACACCGACAAAGGCAAAAAAAGAGAAACATCAACTGGGAATGTTGTATTGACGCTACGACAATACAAAAAGGCGAACATTAATTTATTCATTTACAAGGTCAATTATTTTTTAAAAAAAACCTGAGTGGCGTATATTTATGTGTTGGCTGCCATAATACTGCAACGTTTCAATCTAAATTCTTGTCAGACATTAAAGACCCAATATGCGAAGCATGCATTTAGTGCTACTATGCTTGACGTGTCTTACTGTTTCATGCGAAAAAACAAGTTCAACACTTGCAATCCCAGACGGAACTTATATGGGAACATTCCAAAGGCAAACATCAACAGGCGGACAAGTCTCAAATGTGACAATCATTTTTTTAGGGAATAATTGGACAGGGCAAGGTCAGTTTGTAAAATATCCAGCGTTATGTCATGGGACATATAAAATAATTGGTGCAGACAATGTAAATTTTGAGAATGCTTGTCCCTGGACAGCAGAATTTGATTGGACACTTATTTTATCCCAAGACTATAAAATCAAGTTCATTGGTCGTGACCTCGAAATATCAAGAGATTACAATGGCGCATTCAAGGACATTTACAATTTGACAAAACAATAAACATTCTTTCTTGACAAGGAATTACGGCAGCCAACATTAGCATTTGTGCTATTGACGCTGATGAATTTAGCCATTCAACATTTGTAATTCTACTCAACTTTAGTAATTTGGCCGTGGTAAAAAAAAAGTTACGGCCAAGCAAGCTTTTGGAATTCTATTTCCCCAACAGCACAAATGCAGAGCCGTTGTATGCCATTCGAGATGAACCATTCTTTACTTCTAAGTGCCTTGACTTTATGTCTTATTTCCTGCAATTGGGACACTCCAAAATCTTCCGAAGAAGTATCTCAAACAGAAGTCAGAGACTCAGTAAAAATGCTTTATTACAATCCTCACTTTAAGTTGGACACTACATCTAAGCTTCGACTTGACGGGTACTACCAGATCCAACAAGTATTTGGTAGCTATACAACCAATGGCAAGGACTATTATCCTAACAAACCAACATATGGTTACATACGGTTTTTCACCGACGGCTTTTGCAAGCTTGGTTGGTGGAATGGCTTCTTTCAATCGCCAGAGGAAATTAGAAACCAAATTGTCGAAAATAAAGCCTTTGGGTTTTGGGGTATCTACAAAACAAACAAAGACACCTTGCTCCTTGAATACTTATACAATCCTGCAAGCCCAGGTGTTCAATACTCTGAACAGAGAAATATGCTAACTGCCCTGATTGATGAAGGGAAAATTATTGTGACAACTCACGACAATACGAAGTACTCTTATCCGGACAACAAAGAAGCCGTAACGACAAGTAGCTGTATCGGGACATTTGTTAGCCTGAAAACTACTTATGATAGCTCTGACAATTATTTAAAAAAGGAAATTGGCAAATATCAATGAACGGCATACAACATGGGTATTGCCAATAGTGGGGCGTGACATTGAAACAATCAGCAGCGGTAATTCTATTGTACTGCGGTTCGGGCGCGATGAACAAAGCCCGGCTTTAGTTCTTAATATTTATCTTTATCAAAATCCAGGCAGCAGTTCCGGTCGGAAGAAATACTAATTCCCAACCATCGGCAATACCTGAACGATAGACCGCAACCCTTTGAGTCAAAGTCCACCCGTTTTTCATTACGCTTCGCTTCATTCAAAACTCCTGTGTCCTTTGCCTTTGCTTTGCGGTCTATCGCGGCGATTTGCTTTGAAAAAAGAAGGGCTGCGGCTATCATGCGATTTACGAAATATCAATAACTTCACTATCAACGTTTCTTTTTTCAAAGCCCACTGCTTCGCATACTTTGCATCTCCCGAATTTATTCGGGATCTGCTGTCTGCTTTCGCAGTGGACTTCGCAAATCGCCGCGTTGTGTGCAATTGGTTGCCAAAATCTATTCAATGAAATTTCAAAGACATACCTAACAACTAAAATCTCTCTAACTTATATAAAATGAATAGGCGTTTTATAAGACCAATCGTTATCCTTCCAAAAAGCAAAGAGACGCCACCGGCTTTATCAAAGAAGCAGGAAAAAACATTATGGTATTTTACCGTTTTAGGAACTATTGCTTCAACCGTTCTGGCTATTATTTCAATCGTTCTGACAGTTAAAATAAGCCAGCAGTCAACGAAGATTGATAAAATGGATTCTTTATTGAGTTTAATGACGACACAGAATAGATATCAGGATGAGAACATAAAAAAATTATCAGATATACAATCCACATCATTAGAATTTTCCAAAAAGTTATCTGAACAAATATCTTCTACAAAAGAGCAGACTAGTTTTTTGCAGGACAGTTATGCGCCTGATATTAATCTTGACAAAATTTCATTTTCGAAAAGCAATATGAAGAAAGACGAAAACATTTTAAGTTATCAGTTTAGTAATATTGGCGGAAGGAGTCTAAAGGATTTACATTCTAGGGTTTTGATATTTTTACCAACGCGAATTGTAAAAGATTCGATTTACTATTTAGCAACATTCACTCCAAATATTAGTGATGGAAATACAACAGACCTAAAACCGAACTCTAAGAACTTTCATTATATTTCTATACCGAAACAAAAAATTCTAGACAGTATTTTTATAAACTGTTTTCTTTCAATCATTGTTAATTACAAAGACCCCTTAACCAATAGAGAACTATACAAACCATTTTTTTATCAAAATATGAAAGGCTTAGACGGTAATTTGGTTAGTATTTATGCCCCGCCAAAAGACGTTAGGATTATGACAAATTTCATAGACACTTCTCAAGATTTTAAAAAGTTGCTCCAACATAAACTAATGAAATTTTAGATATAAATGCACACAACAGTGGGTTTTGCGCAAGTGGGGCAGACGGAATAAACATCAGCATTGGTGCTGCTATCAACAGCAGTCCGGGCTGACCGAAGTCTCTCAGCAATGGAACAAATAATCAACTTTTTTATTCTACATTCGGCTAACGGTTCGGGCAGACGGGACGTTGAATTTCCCACCTGCGCAAAGCCGTGTACGTCAGAATGTGAAAAAACTTCTTTCTTCTTGCTGACATTTTATAAAAAGGCTTTTTTGTTTACTCATCTTTTTTTTAAACTGCTCTTAATAATGGAGTGATTTTTTGCATTGAAAAAAATATTTCCATTAATGGCCTCAGGTAAAGTCTTAGTTGCCTGTATAAATAATGGCCGGGAACTTTACCATAATCCGGTTTCCAGGTTTGTATAGCCTGAAGCATTTTTTCAAACCCAAGTATTGATAAGGTTCTTTTAATGTTATACACCAGCATGATCAGGTTCATTTCTCCATTGACTTTTTGCAATCCTTTCATTAACGTATAGGTATAGCCCCATTGACGTTTGATGGTACCGAAGGGATGTTCGCAAATGCTTTGTCTGCGTTTATAATAATCCGGATTGTTTCGGATGTTTTCATTATTTCTTTCTACAGCATCCTGGTATTCGCTGCGATGAATAATACGTTTGTTCAGTTTGGTGCAGTGTATTTTTAATGAACACCTTTTACAGCCGTCTGTCCGGTAAGTTTTAAAACGATAACTTGTTTCTCCTGCATCTCCTTTTTTATGATGCCAGGTGCCCAGCGAGGTCAATGTTTGGCCTGCAGGACAAGTGTAGCTGTCTTCTTGCTTATTATAAATGAACTGTGTGGACAGAAACTCTTTTTGCAGATGCTTTACCGAAGGTTGTTCTTTGAATGCTGCATAAGTTTGAATGTTATCATCATGGCATTGCTGTAGTTCTGCACCGGTATGATAACCTTTATCGGAAAGCACATCAATGGTGTCTTCCTTTTTTAAACTCATATTCTTTTTAGCATATGTGGCTGCACGATGCAGCGCTTTACCATCATTGGTATTGGTAGCTTCAGCATGTACAAATAAATTATGCTTCGCATCTACGGCGGCCTGTGTATTGTAACTTACTTCCACAATATTTTTATTGATGATGAGTGCCCGGCTGTCTGCATCGCTGGTGCTGACCTGTTTTTGTTCTGTATTATCTAATTGTTGTTGCAGTTCACCGTATTTTATTTTTCGTTCCGTTAATCTTTGCAATGCGGCTTCTACTTCTTCTTTACGATAAGCCGGACCGTTGTCATCAGTTTCATCCCGATGGTTATCGGGATTGTCCAGTGCATCTAACTCTTTTAAATATTTATCCGCTTTCTCTTCGATCATTGCCTGGTGCTTGTCTATCTTTCGCTGGTTGTAATTATTCTTGCTGCTGTTCACGGCCCTGAATTTGCTGCCATCTACTGCAATGGTTTGCTTGCCTAACAAATTCAGCTCATCCAGAAAAAGCACATACAGCTTAAAAAGATTTTTTAATGCTTCTGCATGATCCTTTCTGAAGTCGGCGATGGTATGATAATTAGGAACGGGTTCCTGCATTAGCCAACGCAACTCTACATTGCGATCACATTCCTGCTCCAATTTGCGGCTGCTGCGGATTTTGTTCAGGTAGCCATAGAGGTAAAGTTTCAGCATCAGCTTATCATCATACCGTGGCGCACCGCCCGGATTTATTTTTGACGACTGCTGTTTGATGGTAAGCTGATCCTGAATGCCAGCTTGTCTTAATCCGATAGCTATCGGATCCAGTTTTTCCACAAAGGCATCAATGATACGAACAGCATTATCTGCAGTGATAAAGTCGTCTAAGCTTGTAAACTGCATTTGTTGGCGTGATGTTCCTTGAATAATTTTCATGCTGATTCAGACAAGCAGTCTCATTTTATAGTTGCGCATAATTCTGTATTTTTATTTCAACATCTGTGAATAGTTTTTTCACAGACTGCCGTTGTGCGTCATTTTGAATTAGACCAATTTCATGTTAAACGTAGAAACAAAAACTCTCAAAGTCCTAGTTCCATATGGCAGTATTTTGTTGGTCTTTCTTGGCATCCTAAAGATGACAATTTACTATCATGCCTTCAACATTCAGATAAATCACTTTCTGGATTTCTCGGAAACAATCACCTCCTTTCTAGGTGACCTTCTTTCTATATCTTGTTTCTTCATAGCAATTTCATTTGCTAATTTTTTGCTGACAAGTAATAGTGAAATACAGCGAACCAGCCAATTCCATGATCTCTACTTGTCTGAAAAAAGCCTAAAAAAGAGAATAAGATATGTTGCGATGAACTTTGGCCCACTTATTTTGGTTGATATTATTTCCATCGTTTTATACCTAATTGTATTATGGACACGCAGTAAGAATACTTATTACCTCACAAGTGCGTTGATTCTCATTAACCTTCAGATTTTTTTATCTTTCTTACTCCTAGAATACAAAAGAAAATATTACGAATTGTTCGAAAAGCCTTTAAACAGCTCGCTCTATAACTTAATGCTCTATTTCCTGATAATATGCGGACTTCTAATAAACCGGACATATGACGAAATTCATGACGTCAAGGTGAATAAGAGACTCATTCATACCTCTTTTACAACAAACCAAGGAATAGTCAAATCAGATAGCTTGCATTATTACATTGGCCAGACAAAAAATTATCTGTTCTTTTACAATCAAGACAAGAATGTCACAACGGCTTACCCCATTTCGGAAATTAAGGAAATTACTTTCGGCAAGTAAAGATGAAAAACGAACGCACAACATTGCATCCTATGTATATAAGCCTTTAGAGAGAAATAATATTTTATTTCTTTTTTTCTTTTGAAAGTAAGAGATAAGTGAATGGTTTTTCTTTCTTCCCCGATGAGTCACTCCGTTGAGCCGGAAGCAGTGTTTCGTCAGAAAATAAGTTATTGACGAGGACGGCAATGACAGAAATCACACATTTCATCAGGCTCCTGTGGAATATAATCCTATAGATATTTGTTGATGATATTGTTTTTTCTCAATAAAATACTTAATGCCCAACTTAGTGCCAGTGATGTAAAGAAAACTACCAGAAATTTTACAAATGGAGGAATGTTTGCATTTAATAGTGCAAACTGTGTCCATACGATAAAAACAAAATGAGTCAGGTAAATTAAATAGGCATTCCTGGAAAGTGAGTCCCACCATTTTTTTTGTGTGTGAACTACGGAACGAAAAAAGCCAATAAAAGCGAAACAGGTTATCGTACAACAGGCTACATAAATGGAATAATATATCATCCATGCATTAAATTCAGTTACTTTATCAGTCTCAACCATTTTGTGCAGTATTTTAAATACTCCGTTGAGAGTAATACCTGTATATAACAATACGGATAATATCGCCCACAACTTCCATCTTTTTACCAGTAATGAATTTTCTGAAAATATGAAATGGTTAAAATCGGTGGCTCCAACTAATGTTCCAAGTATAAAGTATCCAAAATATGCAATAAAGCGACTTAACTGAAAATCAAACGGTCCTATTCCTGTCCATGTTCCTGCACCTACTTTGTAGGCAATTGGGACATATAAGATCCATGTCAATGCGAAAACGGACAAGACTACTAAAACAAGTTTGTTTTGAAAAACGACATTCGTTAAAGCAAGTCTCTTATATAAATTCCGTGATACAGAATATGAGACTGCAAAAACGGCGTTGTAAAAGAACAGAACCCAAATAAACCATGGCGGGCCAACAGGCCATTTTTCCGTTGTAAAAAAATCTCTGACGTAACCGATAATATTTGCACTATTGTGCGCAATATAGTATGACGGGAAATAAGCAATTAACATTAACAATGTGCCACCAAAAATAAATGGGAAAAATAACCGGTAAACCCTGTCTTTAATGAAAGTAAATGTGCTTTTTTTCTCAATGCTTTTGTAAAGGAATAATCCTCCGATAAAAAACATGAGGTACATGAAAAATATGTCATTAAAGTTTTCAAAGATATCCAGTCCCAGCCATCTTTTCGTATCTACAATGGGATGTGTTGAGTTTATATAGGCTGGTTTATCAAATCTTGCAAATGTGGTGTAGGCCAATGATGAGTGATGTGCTACTACCAGCACAGTTATTGAACTTCGTAAATAATCTACCCAAAGGTTTCTCCCTGTTTTTTGTTTTGCATTCATTATAATAGTTTGGTATCATCAGTTGATCAATTGCACAGCTAAACGATGCGACGAGTCAAAAGTTACAGAAAGTAAGAGATATCTGAGGTACTGTTTGTACTAAAAAATGCATAGTGATTCCCCATGCCTATGACATGTGGAAGATCATTCCCGGATCTTATTTTGAATGATCAGTATAGTAAGTCCACCGGGATCGTTGCACATCAGGGGCCTCCAGTAAGAAATTAATTTTTAACTTTGTTTCTCTACAAGCCGAAATGATTTGCAGGCAGCATAAAACAGTCTTTTGAAAATGCAGCAGTTCCACCTGTAAAATAGTTTTTTTCATTACAGTTTTCAGTTTCGCAACTTCAGTAATTTACTAAATCATACTGATGACTTTTAAATTTTACCATTATGTTTATAGGGCACTACGGTATTGGACTTGGGGCTAAAAAAGCTGCCCCTTTTATTTCGCTCGGAACTCTTTTCCTGGCATCCCAGCTATTAGATCTTCTTTGGCCAACATTCATACTCTTGGGCTGGGAACATGTAATAATAGTTCATGGTAGCACTAAAATGACGCCGCTGGATTTTATTGATTATCCGTATTCTCATAGTCTCCTGATGGCTTGTGCCTGGGCTATTTTGGTTGGGTTAGTTTATTATGTGATCAAGCGCAATTCTAAGGGAGCTTTCGTTCTGGTTCTATGTGTTGTGAGTCATTGGGTGCTTGATCTATTGGTTCATCGTCCTGATTTGCCTCTTTATCCCGGTAATTCTCCATTGGTTGGATTAGGATTATGGAATCACATGATTGTTGAAATAGTATTAGAGGGCTTTATTTTCATATTGGGATTGGTGCTGTACCTGCAAACCACCAAAGCAAAAAATAAAGTGGGCAGGTATGCATTCTGGCCATTAATTATTTTGCTGGTATTTGTTCATCTCAGCAATTTGTTCGGTCCTCCTCCCACTAATGTAAAAGCAATTGCATGGGCAGCGCAATTACAATGGGTATTTGTTATCTGGGCTTATTGGGTTGACAGAAATCGCACGGCATTGGCATAAACATTTATCACCCATGTTATTGATCAACAGAACCGGTACGCTTAATTTTTAAAACTTCAAAAAAACAAATGCTGAAATTACAATGGATTAATCTGACCCTAAGAGCTATTATGGAAACGGGTATTGTGTTAGCGCTTGGTTATTGGGGTTATCATGCAGGCAGCAGCAAAGGTTTAAAAATCTTATTTTGCATAGCTACGCCATTAATTGGTTTTGGTTTTTGGGGCCTGGTGGATTTTCACCAGTTTGGTCATTTTTCAGAAACTCTTCGCTTAATACAGGAATTAGTTATAAGTGGACTCGCAGCGTTTGCATTATATACAACGGGTCTTCATCTACCCGGTTTAATCCTGGGCATTATTTCTATTGTTTATCACATACTCGTATACATAAACGGAGAGCGGTTATTGAAACGCAGATAGTAATTTTTATTCTTCCCCGACGAGCCACTCCGCCTGGCCTGGAGCAGAGCCGGAGGACTCATCGTCATTAATCTTTTCGCTTTCTTCCCAGGTCAATACTACTCGTTGGGGAAGAAGCAATAAAACGCTTTGCTTCACAAATCTCAAAATTCAGGCTTCGGTTTTACTCCCGGCATAATATATCAGTAGATGCAAGTGATTTGGCATGATCAAATAGGCAAGCACTTCATGACTCCTTTTCTTCAAAATATCAAACCAATTATAAATGGCATCATAGCAATTTGTTTTTTCAATAAGTAAAAGCCATTTATGACAGGTGAATGTTATGAAGTAAATTCCTTTTTTATTTATCGGTTTGTGAAGCATCGATCTAAAATACAGAAATCCATGTTGCGACGAGTCCTCCACCCCTGCACAGCGCCCTATAGGAGTGACTCGTCGGGGAAGGAATTGACTAATGAACAACTGGGATTATCCATGACTTAATAATATGGACGTTAGTCAGAATTTTATAGGTTCAGTACAAATGATCTTCCATAAACGACTAAATTGCTCCACCTAAAATTCACCTAGTGGACAATACTCAAACCAATCTCAGTATTACGAGAGCTCTCTACAAAGCATTTTCCAGAAAGGACATAAGTAAGATGCTAGAATTGTTGCATGAAAATGTTGAATGGGGAGAACCAGAAAACCCCTATAATCCGGCAGGTGGAACCAGAAATGGGCATAGTGGCTTTCTGGAATGGCTAAATATAGGTAAGGAGGCCGAAGAAATTTTGGAACTAATCCCTCAAAAGTTTCTGACGGATAACAATTCTGTAGCGGTAGTTGGACACATGAAATGCAAAGCCCTTAAGACGCAAAAGGAATATCAATCCGATTTCGTACATCTAATAGTAATAGAAGACCAAAAGGTTCGAAAATTCCAAGAATTTTTCGACACTTACGCCGCAGGGGAGGCATTCAGATAAGCCTAAGCCAAAGAAAAACTACGCCCAATATCGGTGGCTGATGCGCAACCTCTCCCTTCAAAAAATAATAATTTAAAATCCTGTTGATTTTTTGATGTAGTTTTTTTGCGTTTGTAATCTTTATTTTTGATGTTATAGCAATTGGTAAAGCCACTGAGAAGAAAAGATTGACAAAAAAAGTTTTCTTCCCAAGCCTGAAGCAGAGCTGAATGTATAATATCAATCCATTGATTTTCGGTAAGGGCAATTTTTGAGCATAGCGCCTTATATCATAAATTTATGAGTGGCAAGTATTTCCAGAAACCCGGCAAACCTGACTAACAATGAATAACGGCAAAAACATCGAACTGGACTCTTTCTCAATCGTGGGGATCTCCGTCAGGACGACCAATCAAGATGGACAGTCTCAGACAGACATCGGCCAGCTTTGGCAAAGATTCATCGAAGAAAATTTAATTGCCAAAATCCCCGAGAAGAATTCTACCGACACCTACTGTGTTTATACAGACTACGAAAGTGACTTTAATGGTGCTTACACAACATTAATTGGCTGTCGTGTAAATTCAACAAACAACATTCCCGAAGGCTTCACAAAAAAAGACATCCTCAAGGGAAAATATTTAAAGATTGAATCAAAAGGGAAACTACCCGATTGTGTTGTTCAAAGCTGGATGAGCATTTGGCAATCTCCTATCGACCGAGCCTATCTCGCAGATTTTGATGTATATGGTGAAGGTTGCAAAAACCCACAAAACGCTACGGTTGACATCTACCTTTCGATTAAATAAAGCCGTGTCCCCGCCAACACACAAAGGCTTACATGGGAGACGCGGCTTGCAATAAAAAATTAAGAAAGTGGACCACTTAATTCTTATACATCTTATACAATGTTTGCAGTGTTCAATAACTAAGAAGAGATTTTTACTCACCCGGATCATTTGCGGCGCAAGAATCCCTGCGCTTAATAATTTTTTATTTCAATCTATCGAGTAATGCATGGAAGCGAGGTTCGTTCCTGAGACAATTATAGTCGGGATCATGCTCAATCCAATCTTTATTTCCAAATCCTTTCCCAACAGCAATTTCTAAGAACTCAAGTGCCTTTTCTTTGTTGTGATCCCTGCAATAAAGACAAGCAGCATTAATTAATACACCTGCATCATCCGGATATAATTCAAGTGCTTTATTTATCCACTCAAAAGCTTTTTCTTTTTCTCCTGTCTCAAATAGCGATCCTGACGTTAGGGAAAGTGCTCTTCTGTCTGCTGGATTAAGTTCTAATTGTTTTTTAGCTCTGTTTATACCTTCCACCATTACTTCATGCGCTTCAGGTTTTTCCATTATGGTTAAAGACTGAGCAAAAAGAAGCATGCTTTGATAATCTTCCCGCCGGACCTCAGATGCTTTGCGAAACAATTCGGCAGATCGTTCAATCTCACCACGACTAAAGCAGGACCTGCCATAATAATAGTAGGCGTCATAGGAATTTATGTTCAACCGGATGGCTTTTTCAAATTCTTTCCCGGCCTCATCATATCTTTTACCGAGTGAAAGAACAAACCCCCTCGATGAATGACTTTCAGGTAAATTGGGAGCTAGCGAAAGAGCCTTCTGACTATTTCTTTCTGCTGCTTCAAGATCAGATTCATCTGAACCTTCCCATTGATATTGCCAGGCATGTGCATCTGCGAGACCAGCATATGCGGGAGCATACCCAGGATCCAGCTCTATAGCTTTTTCAAACAATTTCTTTGCTTCATACAATGCAAGTTGATGAAATAATTCACGACCTTTTAAAAAATATTCGTAGGCTTCAACGATTGTTTCAGGACGGCGTATGGCCTCTTTTTCTTTAATGGTTAAAACACCCTGTAAAGCCGTTGCCACATTTTCTGCAATATTTTCCTGTATTGAAAATACATCTTCAAGAACACGGTCATAGCGGTTCGACCATAAATGAGAACCATCCGAAGCCTTCAGAAGCTTTGTGGTAATTCGTAAATGGGTGCCTGCTTTTCTTACACTGCCCTCTAAAAGTGTTGTAACATTAAGCGTCTTCCCGATTTCCCTCACATCAAGATTTTTACCTTTAAATGAAAATGCTGATGTGCGTGCTATAACCCGCAAATTGTCTAGTTGCGAAAGAGCATTGCTGATTTCCTCAGAGATCCCATCACAGAAATATTCCTGTTCAGGGTCATTACTCATATTGACAAAAGGCAATACAGCAATACTTTTTCCACGATTTCCATTAGCAAGTGAACCAATAATTGAATTGGTTTCACCTGCCGGTCGGATATCTTCAGGAAGCACCTCGTAAATTCTTACCACTTCTTTTACATTTTTCAGATTTTCCTCCGCTACAAAACGGGTTGTAATTTCTTTTTTATTGGAAATATTATTACGTACCGATTCAGAAATATAAATTCCCCCGGGGGTTGCGATGGCCTGAATTCTTGATGCAATATTTACTCCATCCCCAAAAACATCATTACCCTCAAATACTACTTCGCCGTGGTGAATGCCAATTCGAAGTTTAAGATCAGGAATATCCTTGCAGGAATGTTGTATAGCACTGGCACATAATACTGCATCTGTAACCGTATGAAAAGTTGAAAGCATCCCATCACCAATTTCTTTTATTAATCTGCCCTTAAATTTTTCAATGACCGGTTTTTGTAATTGCCTGTTCTTATGTAAAAGTTCAAACGCTTTTTGTTCATCATCACCCATTAATGCAGTATAACCAACGATATCGGTAAACATAATTGCTGCAAGCTGGCGTGATTGAGACATTGTTCGGGAGTTTGAACAGAAAGTTAAGATAAAAGAAGCAGAAAGATCTAGTCACTCCGCTACGCCTGAAGCAGAGCCGAATGTATAATTGTCAATCCATTGAATTTCAGTAAGGGCATTTTTTGAGGACAGCGCCTTATATCATAAATTTATAAGTTAGCGGCAATGTTAAATGACAGGCCGCATATTTACAAATGACACATAAATGCCAACAACCCTATTTCAAGTGACAATACACATGGTTTCAAGTCTTGACGGCATTATTGCCAAAAAAGACAATAGCGTTTCGTGGCTTGAGACATCCGACTACTACGAGAAAGGAGTTACTGAACAAAACACAGGGGAATTTCTTAAAACAATAGATTGCTATGTAATGGGTGCAAGGACATACGAACACGCCCTGGAACTTTCAAAATCTTATGGGTGGGCTTATGGAGACGTGCCTACAATTGTAATAACTCACAGAAACCTGCCGATTGACAGACAGAATATTGAAATTTATACGGGCGACCTGAACAAGCTTGTGAATGAGCGACTAAAACCAAACTACAAGAATGTTTGGCTTGTAGGCGGACCAATGCTGGTCAAAGATTTCATTCGTTTAAAATTAGCGGACGAAATAAGGTTATCGGTTTTGCCAATTATTTTGGGTGATGGAACACTTTTTTTTGACCATATCGGACATGAACAGGTATTACACTTAAAAGACGTGACAGCTTACAAAACCGGAATGGTGGAACTATGGTATGAAATAAAAAAAGATTAGAAACTTTCCAACAGACTGAAAGAAACACATGCCACTAACATTGCATCCTATGTATATACGCAATCAAAGAAGATAATATGGTCAAATACTTATTCCCTGACAAGTCACTCTGTTGAACCTGAGCAGAGCCGAATGTATAATATCAATCCATTGATTTCGAGTAAGGGCATTTTTTTAGCTTAGCGCCTTATATCATAAATTTATGAGTTGTGCATAATGCCTATGGGTAAGCTCATGATACAATGCAACGAAAGACTGGAAAGTAGTGTCAACACAAAAATGAATGTTATGAACGCAAGAAAATTGTTTATAACAATTTTTGTTATGTGGACCCTTTTTAGCTGCAAAAAAAGTGTTTCTAATAATCAACAAATAATATCAATACCAAATGGGGACTTTGAACTGTGGGACAATATGCCAAATTTATACGACTGGCAGACAAATAGCTGTCCCGCTTGCGTGCCGCCATATGAAACTTATATTGTCCAAAAGGTGACCGATGCAGCTCACGGACAATTTGCAGCCGAGTTCATTTACAATGATGTTTATAGCAGTTGGGCGCAAAATAAATTCGCAATTCCATTGCATCCTAATTTGTTGAGGGGATACATAAAATCAAGTATCACAAAAGGTGACACCGCGACAATTCATATTGACCTGTTTTCAGGCAATAATATTGTTGATGAAGGGGATTTTTATGAGACATCGTCAACGGCGGGCTACAAGAAAATTGAAATCCCCATATCTCAAACAACAGCTATAGCTGACTCCGCATTAATAAAAATCGTTGGCGGTAAAAAAAAGGACACAGAATTATTTGTTGACTATTTAGAATTCATAAAAACCAATTGACACCTTTTCCCTTTGTACTCGGCTCCTCTGTTGGTAAGTATTCTAAGCAATGGAATGTCCTGTTGCTCAAAAAATGGCAGTACCAGGTCATTAAGCAAATCCGCTGCAGCAATAGCATTTTTTCTGTCGTACACTTTTGCAATGGGCCAGGCAAGAGATGGAACTGCCGATCTTAAAAAATCTGGTGAAGCTGAACAGGCAGTTATGATTGATTTACCTTATGCCCCCGAAGTGGTAAAACAGGCTTTAACCGATTATTTATCCAAGACCACTAAAGAAGAACAAAAAACTGCAACAGGCTTTTTGCTCTCTCGCAATACTTTGTTAGTTAAAAACAATTTCAAAGAGGCTGATATGGTTTTTGAAATCGGGCCAAAAGATTATTCCCATCCAAATGAAACCGTGATTTACTTGAAATTGAATTCGGATGTTCAAAACAGTAACAATGGAGGTTATACAGTACATCATTTTGATATGAACAATGCAAAAAGCTATCTGGATAATCTATCCGTTGCCATAAAGCCTTATGCTACAGACTTGCAGATAAAGCTCCAAAAAGAAGATTTGAAAAATGCTCAGGAAGAAAGCCTTTCATTGACTACTCAGGGCACGAAATTCGAGCAAAATAGAATGAAAATTGCTCAAGATATGTTCTCCAATAATACTGATCGGAAAGCTGCTAAACTTTTAAAAAGAAAGATCAGCAACCAGCAACAGATAGATGCGAACATAGCTGCTAAAGTTAAAAACGATAAAGAAATCGATGATCAAATATCAGCCCTGGCTTTATTAGAAACATCTGATAAGCTTTGATCGAACAAATTGATGGGTCTTGCTTCACTTATATCGCTCAGAGCTGAATAAAGCTCTGAGCGATTTTGTTTTTTGAGATTACAATGTGTATGATCAACTGTTAGCTAAATTTTAATATTTGCCTGATCAGGTGGTGGTCATTAAATTTTATGAGTGGGCTTCCGGTTCAGAACGCTTTGTGGGGCATTCTGAAATAAAACACATTCCTCAAAACAAGTATGTGGGCACTTCTTAATGAAACAAATCTCTTAATGCGCCGATCTTGGTATATTCACTTCCTGACAGAAAATAATGACACGGTTTTCTTTAACCATAATTCTCTTTTTAATTGTTCTGTTTTCCTTTGGACAAAACATAGCAAATAAGGATGTTCCTGGTATAAAAGTTACCTTACTTGGTACGGGTACTCCACCACCACTTATGGAACGGTTTGGACCAGGTATTCTTGTTCAGGCAGGCAGTGAAACCTTACTCTTTGATGCCGGGCGTGGTTGCTTGCAAAGGTTGCGTCAAATAAATGTTTCTTATGATAAAATAGATGCGTTGTTTCTAACGCACCTTCATTCAGACCATATAGTTGGTTTGCCCGACTTGTGGCTTACCGGATGGCTTGTATCAGGACGAAAAACCCCCCTGAATGTATATGGACCCACAGGTACACAGGCGATGATCAACTATTTGCAAAAAGCGTTTTCGTATGATATCAACATAAGAATAGAGGATGATAAAAGGCTTAAGCAGGAAGGAAGTAAACTTCTGGTTAAGGAAATAGAGCAAGGCGTTGTTTATGAAAAAAACGGCGTTAAAGTAATTTCATTTAAAGTAGACCACGGGACTGTAAAACCAGCTTTCGGTTACCGCATCGAATACAATGGACATTCCGTTGTATTATCAGGTGATACACGTTATTCAGAAAACTTAATTAAGTATGCCAGAGGAACAGATTTATTGATACATGAAGTAGTCATTTCTCCTGACACATTAACTAAATCAGACCCTAAGTATCATATAGTAGCGCTTCACACAACTCCTGAACAGGCTGCCAAAGTTTTTAATCAGGTAAAACCAAAACTTGCTGCCTATTCGCATATTGCAAAACCTTACGGAAACACTGATGACGAGATAATGAAACGAACCAAAACAATATATTCAGGGCCGTTAATTATGGGTGAAGATTTGATGAGCTTTTCAATTAGTGACTCCGTCAGTATACAGACCTGGCAGAAAAAATAACTGCTGCCAACAGGTGGTTTTTCTTTTCTTCTTCTGCGAGTCATTATGTGAATCCGGAAGCAGAGCCGAATGTATAATATCGCAATCCGTCGTTGAGTCCAACGCAGTGTCTCGCCAGGGAAGGAATGTTTTAACCCGTCATACAGTGAATTAAGGATTGCGTAAATTGAAATATGAATCCATTTTGGACGACGATAATTATCCAGACAACTCTCCGGCACAAAAACAAAACACCCGGTGAGAAGAGAGAGTATTCAGATGATGAACTGGCTAAAGGGTATAAGGAATTTTTCAGTGCAGTTAAGCGATATCTAAAAGAATTCTTTTTAATTGTTGTTGGTATTTTTTCAGCTTCTTTTGGTTTTAAAGGTTTCCTGCTGACCAACCATTTTATTGATGGTGGTGCAACAGGGGTCTCGTTATTAATTGCTGTATTAACAAAAATTCCATTACAATATTTGATTATTGGTATAAACATTCCCTTCATTATTCTCGGTTATCATGTATTGGGCAGGCGTTTTGCGCTTAAGACTGCATTGGCAATAACAGGATTAGCCATTTGCCTGGCGACGGTCAGCTTTCCGGACATTACGAAGGACAATTTATTGGTTGCCATATTTGGTGGCTTTTTTCTTGGAGCAGGGATCGGCTTTGCCGTTCGCGGGGGAGCCGTCATAGACGGGACAGAAGTGCTTGCTATTTTTTTGAGCCGAAAGTTGAAAACAACCATTGGCGACATCATTATTTTGATCAACATCCTTATATTTTCGGCTGCTGCCTATTTCCTGGGGTTGGAGATAGCGCTTTATTCCATGATCACCTACTTAGCTGCTTCCAGGACACTTGACTTCATTGTTGAAGGAATTGAGGAATATATCGGTGTCACAATAGTTGCTTCTCACAGCGAAGAAATACGCCAAATGATAATTACCAAACTGGGACGGGGTGTAACGATTTACAGCGGCAAACGTGGGCATGGTAAACATGGAGAAACCATGGAAACTGACATCATTTATACAGTTATCACCCGGCTTGAACTGAGCAGGTTGAATATTGAAATTGAAAAAATTGAACCGGCAGCCTTTGTAGTAATGAATAGTGTAAAGGATATAAAAGGCGGAATGATCAAGAAACGACCATTAAAACACTGACAACTTTTCTTTTCCGACAACTAATTCTGCCAGGTCTTGATTAGTGATGGAGACGAGGAGAAAAAAAATTAAAGAAATAAAAAGTTGAACACCCTTTTTCATATACCACAACAAGCGCTTTTACATTCTGCCATACATGCCATCTGGCAGGTGGAAGACAACAATGAAATTAGTTCTGAAACTATCATACCCAAAGGGGTCGTTGAGATCATTTTTGATTTTGAAGAAACTAAGCCGGTTCATGCAAAACTTGGTGGAAAATAATTCACTCCCACGAATCTTCATTACCTCCTGAAATTATAAAAAAGGGATAAAGAAAAACTATTGCCAAGAAGACGATTCGCGAAATGGCATTTCACACTTAAACCCGTTTGCGGGAAGATAAACACCGACATGGCAATCGAATATACTTCGCCAACTAATCATTTAAAGGCTGAACTGCCATAACAGCCTGAGAATAAATCACCCCATGTGGGATGTTAAGAATTAGCCGGGCCACTGATTAAAGTCAGCTTATTACCTCTCTTCATTATTGTAATGTTGTATTGTATTTAAATGATATGCAACAGAATGAATTTATATGCCTGGAATACAGGGAAAAATTGCATGTTCTCAATCAAAACGGCAAGTTCCTGCGATCCTTCAATTCAAACGAGTACCACTATTCAATTTATAAACTCACAAACTTTTATGTGGAGCTAAAAAGAAAAGCCGATGAACTGTGCTTTGATTCAATTTTTGTAATGAACCATTATTCCTGCAATAAAATAGAGTAACCGTTTACCTGAATTTTATTTAGCCATTATCTTTTTGCCTTTGCCAGTTTTTTGCAAATAGCTTCGTTTGAAAAAATTGCCTACCGGATACAGTTATTTTTTCAACAACTTTATTAAAGTTATCTCGGGTCTCATCCCCAATCTGCCCGGAAAACCAAGCCAACCCAAACCACGGGTTACATAGAGATATTGCCCATCTTCATTATACAAACCCGCCCAGTGTTTGTATTTATATTTTATAGGGCTCCATTTTTTGTTCCTGAGGTTTATTCCTGCCTGCATTCCATGTGTATGGCCGGAAAGAGTAAGTGCGATATTAGTATCTTTTACCACCTCCTTTTGCCAGTGTGTAGGGTCGTGAGAAAGCAATATTTTAAAAGGAATATCTGCCACCTGTTGCAAAGCCTTTTGCAAATTGCCATATTGTTTAAAAGGGGGATTCCCCCAATTTTCAACGCCGACTATGGCAATAGTTTCATTGTTATTTTTAATAACCCTGGCTTCATTTAGCAAAAGCGCAAAACCGATGCTGCTGTGAAAATTTTTGATGGCTTCAAAATTTGCCTGTTTGTCATCGGGTGAGTCCCATTGATGGTAATCACCATAGTCGTGGTTTCCTAAAACGGAATACTTTCCCCTTTTTGCGGATAATCGATTGAATGTGGAATCCCAGCCTTTTAATTCGTGCGAAAAATTGTTTACAAGGTCGCCGGTAAAAAAAATAAAATCGGGCTCTAAATGGTTAATCAAATTTACGGCCCTGTCAAATATGTGATAGCGAGCATTAAAACTTCCTAAATGAATATCTGATATATGGACTATGCTCAATTCATTAAAACTTTTGGGAAGCTTTTCAAATTTTATTTTAACATGATGGACTTTAAATCTGTACAATGATCTGAAAATTGCATACATAATGACAAAGAATGGAATAAAACCGGAAGCCAGGCCTGCCAGGGGAATCACGACCAATGATTCTTTTTTGGCAAAAACATAATCTGTAAAATAGAGCACAGAAATAACGATTACGAAAATCAGTTTGGGAATAAAAGAAGATACTGTCAGCCCATATAATGAAGATACGAGCAGATGTCTTCGCTGCGGAGAGATGGTTTCTAATCTTACTTTTAATACTAAGATTGATGTTATAAGCCCAATGGTAAATACCCAAAAAACAATATTAATTGCCTTTCTTATTACTGCCGAAGTAATAAGGTGTGTGATGGATTGAAGCCAATAAAATGCGAATGAGTCTACAAGCAGTATGGCCAGGCATAGCAAAGCAATTGTAAATATCGAATAAGTTCGCATCGGGTATTTTCTTTACCGAGATTTTTTTTAACATTTTATTGTGGTCGCATGCTCAACTTCAGATAGCCAACCAAAACTAATAATAAAACAAATATCCAATCTTTCCATTCTCCCTAAAATCATTGTTATGCATCACAGATTATTTAATGACAATGAATTTTTACTTCTTACTTCAATTATATTTTTCGCCTTTGTTGAGGTCTCTTTGTAAAAGACGCAACAGAATAACACATTGATGAATTGATAAAGAAAAGGACGGTTTAGTGATAGTGTATGACCTTTATCATATTTTGAAAGAGGCTATTCTCATGATATTTGCCAAAACATTCCGGGTATGAAAAAGAGAATTTATAAAACGGCACCTGTATTGATTTTCGTCTGTATGCTGACATTTTTTTTATCAGCCCAGCCATTTTCAAATGCAAAAAAAATATTGAGACAGGAGTATAACGTAGCCCCTGTACATGCAAAGGACACGCAGTATTATGAAATGGAATCTAAATTGCAGAATCATGCACTTGATGGAACGCCTCAGGGATTAGATGTGTACCGTTTGTACCTTCGCTGTGTGCCTTCCCCGGACGCCTCAAAGGGAGATGAATATACCTGCCTGAGATTTACAGTTCAGATAAATAATTCTCCTGAAGTATTAATACCCTCGCTTACTAACTGGAAATATTATTTTTTATTGACGGCTAATGGTAAAGATGAAAAAGGCCAGGTGTTTGGGATTGACCACGGCAAGTTTGAAAAACTAATAGATGCGAATGGGAAAATGATCCCGGTTGGAAATGTATATCATGTGTACAATGCTTTTATTGACTTCCATTCCATGAGCGTATTTAGTGAAAGAACAATGGGAGGGAATGGAGCCCAGGATCTAAAACATATAGGAGATAAAATTGTACATCCTACCTCTTTTTCAAAAGCACCGGTAAATCTTGGAAACCAGGTTGCCGAAGGCTCCTATTTTAAAAATGGGGAAGTGACGCTTGCGTTTAAAGGCTTGAGTTTGGTGAACGCAAAAACCTGTGCTTTGTTAGAGTACGATTCGGGAGAAAGTTCTTTTAATATGGTAGTCAAACCCCTGGAAAATATGGAAGTGACGACTAAAGGAAGTTCCCATTACTGGGGAGATATTTATAAAGACCTCAGTTCCGGGTGGATCCAAAAAGCAACTTTGCATGAAATGGTGATCAGTGAAACCACGGTACCGGGACAAACTAATAAAATAAATGGTGTGGTCGAGAGAAGTATTAATATAAAAAATGTGAAGCAGCCAATGTTTATAAACTAATAGCTTGCAACACTTGTAATTGTTTTACTCAGGTTAACGTATTCAAACGTGTAGTCAATCCGGCTATCCTTTGTTCGACTCCTTCTAAACCATTAAGATCAGAGATACAACTGTCAAAAATCATATTGCTTCTCCCTGCTTTGTAATTATTTTGCTTTAAATTTTCAGCTCTCTTAAAAGCTTTTTATGATACTTAAAACGGTGCTTGGTGCCACAGCAGTTATGCTTTTATTCTCATGTGGCTGCAACCATAGAAAAGTTCCTGCAGGGATTGCTTCTCAAAAAGAAGCAGCACAAATGTCATCAGTTAGCGCCACCGTTGCTGATATTAAACCCAATGATCTTGTAAGCAGGGAAGATTATCAAAAAGGGAAAGAATTGGTGGTGAAGTCAGATTGTATCGGTTGTCATAAACCGGCTGAAAAACTGATAGGCCCTTCTTATATTGACATCGCCAATAAATATACTTTCAGTAAGATTTATACGGATACTCTCACTCAAAAAATAGTTAATGGCGGTGCCGGTGTGTGGGGTGATGTGCCCATGTTACCGCATACAGGTTTACCGGCTGCTGATGCAAAAAGCATGGTGATGTATATTTATTCTTTCAAGAATAATTGATGCCTGTTTAATTGATCTTTGCCTGCTATTTTCCCCAATCCGATTTTGTGTCAGGCAGAACAATTGGTCAACATTTATTAAGCAACAGATTTAATTTTTATCTTTAATAATGATGTTCATTAGCAACATTAGCTGTTCCGTCTCATAGGGGAGTAGTCGAATATTGCTACTAAAGAGAAAGATTTGATAACTGTATAAAATGGATAAGCCAACGGTCTTGCAAAAAGTACTGCATTTCTTTTTAACGAAAATTATCATCGGTATTTTGGTAATCAGCGGATTGGTAGTATTAATAGAATGGTTACGCAAGCTATCACTTGACAAAACCAGCTTGACCGATAACACAAAAAATATAATTGTAGCCATTTTGGAATCGGTAATAGTTGTATCAGGTTATGTTCTGTTTTTTAGAGTATATGAAAAAAGAAAGATCAAAGAATTAGGTGCATCATCATTTGTAAAGAATGCAATTGCAGGCTGCATCATAGGTCTTGCACTGCAATCATTTTTTATTTTAGTTATTTATGTGGCCGGCACTTATTCGGTTCTTCATGTAAATCCGGCTTCAACTCTTATAACTCCATTTGCTTTTGCGTTGACAGCTGGGTTTACAGCTGAAATTTTGATCGTTGGAGTAGCATTTCGTTTGTTGGAAGAACAATCAGGAACTGTTATTGCACTGGTTGTTTTTATAATACTGTTTGCCGTTTTACATATAAACACCAAAGGAGCTACATTTGTATCTATCGGGGCAACGGCTATGCAGGCGGGCTTTATGCTTCCTGCTGCTTATGTGTTTAGTCGCAATCTATGGCTCCCCATCTTTTTACATTTTAGCTGGGATTTTGCAGAACCAGGGATCTTTGGTGGAATAAACTCCAGCACCTCAATTGCACAAGGTTTGTTTACAAATAAAATTACAGGCAGCACTCTATTGACCGGTGGCTCGGCAGGACCACAGGATTCACTACAGTCGCTAATTCTGTGCTTACTTACAGGAGCTTTATTTTTATTCCTGGCAAAACGAAGAAATAACTTTATAAAATCGAATTGGCAAATAACTATCACTGACAAAAAGATGGCTGCAAACTGAGCAGACTTGTCCCCTTAAAATACATTCGTTTTCTTACGGCACGCCAGCTATTCGTAATCAAACTCATATCAAACCACGACAAAGATTAGGCAGTTTACTGATGAGGGTCAGAAAAACAACAGGCCCCTTGCATTAATGTTGTACCATAGAAGTTTAAAGTAATGCAACTTAAAGATTTTACCACTTTAGAATATAAGGACAAATTGAGAGTTCTTAACCAGAGCGGTAAACTGCATAAACTGGTAACTTTTAATCAATACCAGTTTACTCTTTACAGGGTAATGGATTTTTATGTTGAGCTGAAAAGAAATCTTAATGAATTGTATTTTGATACTATTGTTGCAATGCCTTATGACGACCTTCCTACTATTTATAAATAAATCCCAATGGTTACAGTTTTATTGACAGTTTCCGGAAGGTGATATACCTTCTTTTTCTTTTTTTAAAATTGCTTTTTTATTTTTAAAACTTATGATCCATATGCTGTCGTAATCGTCATTATCCCAATTGTCAGCATTTCTTACTCCCAGCTCTTTTGCTATATTATTAATGTGATCGTGCTCCCATATAACTAACACAGTTCCGGTTTGTTTTTTAATGGCATCTGCCAGCTTCTTCACATCGCTCTCATCAAATTTTGTATTGACGGTAAGATTATTCCTTATTGCATAAGGAATTGCTGTTTGATACATTCTTGCTACGCCTGTTGATTTTCCCTGGTTAATAGACGGAACAAAAATTGCGTTTATTGAACCCACTTTTTTATCCAGCACATCAGGCAGTCGTAGCGCCCTGTTAAATCCGGCGCAGGAAAGATTATCTCCTTTCGGAGGTTTTTCACCATGGCGTATAATTATAATTTTTTGAACAAAGATCTTTGCATTTTGCTGTGCATAAAGTAAGGAAACAGAAAATACAGTTAGAATAAAAACAGTAAACAAAAAGATTTTATCTTTCATAATTTTTATGATTTGTAATACCCGGTCTTTATTACAATCAGGATGCCAGACAGCAAGATTGGCAAATCAGAACATTAAAGACAGGCTAAAAAATTAAAGTTCTTACATTAATGGTTGCGGCGAAGTATGACACAATGGACCTAAGCAATAAACTTTCCAGGTAATAATAAGAATTTCAGGAATCGTTTTCAACTTTAATGTACACGGTCCCGGCAAATATGTTTTCTATATTCTTTTACTATTCTCAGCTAAAAGGTTCGTTTATGGATTTACTGGTTTTTGAAAACCATTTTACTCCTTCTTCAGTCATATAAGCGCAGTCTTCGAGGCGAATACCAAATTCTCCCGGAATTGAAATGGTAGGTTCTATGCTGAAACACATACCAATTTCCAAAGGTTGTTTGTTCCCTTTTACCATGTAGACCCATTCGTGACCGTCCATGCCTATACCGTGACCAGTACGATGAGGTAGGCCCGGTAATTTATATCCCGGGCCGAAACCTGCATCAATGATCACTTTGCGTGCAGCAGCATCTACATTTTCACAAGGTGCACCCAATTTAGCTGCATTGAACCCTGCTTCCTGCGCCTGCTTTTCAAGATTCCATATCTCAAGTTGTCGTTTAGTTGGTTCATCACCAAATACAATTGTCCTCGTGATATCAGATGTATAACCCTGTACAGTGCATCCGCAATCCATCAATACGATATTGCCTTTCTTTAATGATTGTGGTTTGATGCTTCCATGCGGAAACGCGGAAGATTCACCGAAAAGAACCAATGCATCTGCATTTCCTCCTCCCATTTTTTCCTGTGCTCCAGCGATAATGTCTGAAAGTTCACCCTGCGTCATGCCTTCGCTCAACTGGCTGATACCATATTTAATGGCTGCAGATGTGATGTCGTTTGCTTTTTGCATAAGCGCTAACTCAGCGGATGATTTTATCATGCGGCATTGCATGGTAACAGGTGTGCCACTTGCATAATTCAGATGCGACGCTTCTTTTCGTAAACTATCGAAAATAAAAAACCGAAGTCTTTCTTCCATTCCAATATCTCCGGATTGTATCCCTGCGTCTTTCAAGGCCACTGCCATTTGATGGTAAGGACTTTCATCTTCCTGCCATACGTAAATATCTTTGCCGATTTTGATCAGTTCACGGAAACGGCTTTCTTCAAAACCCGGGCAAACATATTTTGGTTCTCCTTTCGCGGGGATAATAGCTACCATCGGTCTTTCGCTTGGCCACCAGCTTATACCTGTAAAATATTTCAAAGAAGTCCCGGAGTCAAGTATCAATGCTTCCATTTTTTGTTCCGCCATCAGGCGTTGTGCCTTGTCGATTCTCGATTGTCGTTCTTCCAAACTGATCGGCACAACGTCGGCTGTCATTGATTGAAGTTCGTCTGTACCACTTTTCTTTTCTTTTGTTTGCCCGTCGGAAGTACAGGAACTGATGCCGCTTACAATTCCTGCTGTAGCGGCCATTGCTGAAAGGTTAATGAAATCTCTTCTTTTAATTGCCATGATAAAATGAAATGATTTTTATTTTAAACAAAGTTGATCTTATAATTTTTTAACCCGTACATATTTCTCAATGTTCAATCGGTCTACGCCGATACTGTCAATCTTTTCAATACCTTTTTGAGTTAAAGTGTCATCATTGACAGTAACAGTAAAATTAAAATCATTGCCTTCCCACTGCCGGTCGTTACAATATTCAAGGTGTTCGGTATAGGAACTGTCATTTAATGAATACCTGCCGCCGCCTGCTGAAAAAACTGAATCTGCATTCTTTCCTTTGCTTAAGTCATGCAGTAAAAAAGCGAAATGCGAACCGTTTATGATCTTGATGAATTCTTTGTCTTTTGTATAATCAGTGACGGTAGTATCACCCTTTTCTATTAATGTGCCTGTAAGAAGTTTCCATGTTCCTTCTATCGGGAGATCATTAGTCTCATTTTCTTTGACCTGGACAGAAGTGTTGCACGAAATGAAAATTAAAGCGATAAAAATAAAAATGGCTTGCAGTCTCATGTTGGTTTTTATTTTAATTGTAAAAGCAAAAAGTTGCCGTTTGTAAACTTATTCTTTATTGAGAATTTTTTACCCGGGTCTATCCAAATATAATGTCCCGCTTTCATAGTACGGTGTTGTGTGTATCCGTTTATTTTATATTCAATAGCAGCCTCTCCAAAACTCAAAAACAAATAACCTGCTGTGGAAGCAACCAATTCTATATTTTCAAAGGGCTTCATTTGTGAACTGTATCCATTTGCCTGTTGTTCGTTAAAAGACAATTTCAGCAAAGGGTCGTGTAATATAGGTGGATTGTTATGTGATTTTCCTCCCACTAATTCTATATCCATTACATGAAACCATACGCTGTCTTCATTCCATACACGGTGAATGCGGGGAGTAGCAAGGCTGTCGTACCAGAAAGAACCGGCTTTAGAAAGATCTTTTGTTGGTTGGCCGCTTTTCAATTGCGAACCGGTGGCCGTTTTAGTATAGATTACAAAAACAGACGGAGTGTTATGAACATGAAATTGAGTTGTATCATGAGGAGCGAGAAATACGTCAAGAATGCGAACACAGTCATTTTCAAAAACATTATGATGCCGCGGCTCATTTCTTACCGCTACCTGTGCAGTTGTTATTAAAGATGAAAAAGCAACTGTGAAAAATAGAAATAGTTTTGACATGTGCTAAAGATACATTGTTTGTCTTATGGAATTTTGATTTTCAAAAATCGAATTTAATCTCCCGGTATTGAAGTTGAAAACTATTGAGGCACTTTTATTTTAAACACCCTGAAAAGAAAAACAAAACCGGGGATGATCAACAACAGACCCACTATTAATGCAATGAGTAATTGTTCAAGGGTTGCTATGGGTGCTTGTGTATTGTAGAATGTAAGTTCGCCGGCATTCTTTACTTCTATCAATACAGGAAACTGGATATAGAACCAACCTAAAAGAATAGCGGTTACCTGTATGCCTGTTCCGATTCGCAGATAAACAGTTTTGTTTTTTTCTTTATTGAGAAAATGCCAGATCACAGGACAAAGAAGTACAGCAATGAGCAGCATAATGATACTTGGAATGGAATGCAAAAACGCTTTTGTTAATGAATAACCTTCTGCCTGTGCAATGATGAATACCAGCAAGCCAAGTATCATTGTAGCTATCATAGATAGTTTTGAAAACTTTGCATACTTCATCCTTTCTCTTTCAATTTTTGTTTCTCCTGTTAAAAAAACAGATGCGAGGTAAGCAAACAGGCAGGCAGTGAATACACCCATGGTAAAACAAAACCAGTTAAACCAGGGTGCAATGAACATGCTGTAAAAACCTTCTGCATTATTGAAAGTAATTCTTCCCAATATCATAGCCCCGAGTATCATTCCGAGGAAAACGGGAGTTATAAAACTTGAGATATGAAACAGGATAGTGTAGTATTTATGTGAACGGCCCTGGTGTACATCATAATGCCTGAAGGTAAACGCAGTGCCCCGCATAATAATTCCGAGCAGTACAATCATTAATGGAATATGCAATACCCAGGACAACGATGCGTATACTAAAGGGAAGCCGGTAAATAGAATAACTACGGCAAGAATCAACCAAACATGATTGGCTTCCCAAACAGGTGCCATTGCCTTTGATATTACTACTTCTCCTCTTCTGCCGGCAAATGCTTCTACAATGCCTGCTCCAAAATCTGCACCACCCAACAGAGTGTATAACAAGAATGCAGCTCCTAATATGATCACGACAAGAATAAGCATCTATGATGTTTTTGCAGTGGGGTAAAATTCATGAATCGTATTGACCTGCCGGCGCATCAGCCCCACAATTATCAGCGACAACAAAAGATACACCGTTGTTATAACAAAGAATGAATATCGTAACCCTGGCATTGATGATACTGCATCTTTTGTTCGCATGATGCCATAAATGATCCATGGTTGTCGGCCTGTTTCGGTAACTGTCCATCCCGCTTCTACAGCAAGAAAGCCTAAGGGTGTAGAAAAAGCTACAATACCGAGCCACCATTTTTTTATCAATACATGCCGCCATTTAATTGTAAATAGCAAATACAGCAGCGAAACAAAAGCAAGAAAAAATCCGATCATCACCATTAACTGAAATGAGATATGAGTAATCAGTACAGGTGGCTGATTTTGTTCCGGAATTTTATCCAATCCTTCTACTTCTGCATTCCAGTCACCTTTTGCGAGAAAGCTTAATGCTTTTGGAATTTTTATAGCATAATTTACTCTTTGCTCTTTGTTATTGGGAATGCCACCGATCACAAGATCTGCCGGCTTACTCGTTTTATACAAAGCTTCAAGAGCAGCAAGTTTTGCAGGTTGTCTTTTCGCTACATCTTTTGCAGAAAAATCACCACTGATCGGTTGTAACAAAGCTGCTACAGATCCAAATATCAATGCTGTCTTTACAGCCTGCTGATGAAAGAGCCTGCTCCTGTTTTTTAATAATAAAAATGCATGTACACCTGCAACGGCAAAAGCAGTGGATACAAATGCAGCCAGCGTCATATGAATGGCTTCGGATAAAAAAGCACCGTTGAACATTGCTTTAACAGGGTTAATGTTAATTGCTTTGCCATTTACCCAATCAAAACCGGAAGGACTGTTCATCCACGCATTTGCTGATACAACGAAGATGCCTGATATGACTCCTGATATACTGACCAAAACTCCCGATAGCCAATGCACCCATTTATTCAACCTGTTCCATCCGTATAAAAAAACACCGATCGCAATGGCTTCAATAAAAAATGCTGTTCCTTCCCATGAAAAAGGCATACCAATGATCGGACCGGCATGCCTCATGAATTCGGGCCAGAGTAAACCAAGTTCAAAAGATAAGACTGTTCCTGAAACGGCCCCAACTGCAAAAAAAATTGCCACACCTTTACTCCATGCTTTGGTAATATCAAGAAACTCCTGCTTGCCTGTTTTTAACCATCGCCATTCACTGAATGCCATTAACACAGGCATCGTCATACCAATACATGCAAACACAATGTGAAATCCGAGAGAAACCGCCATTTGAAGTCGTGCCGCTGTAAAATCATCCATCAGGAAAAATTTAGGTATGTGCGGATCCTGGAAAAACTAGAATATGAAAATTTAACTGCAAAGAAACACCATAACATTTGTATAGCCAGAAATCTTTACCTGTTTTAATTATGTTGACCCGATTAATGAGAATATTTTAAAGATGAAATCATTCTTGTACTAAGCTTCAAAATATATAGCGTATCACTGAATTGCGTCATTATTCTTTTCCACTTATAAAAAAGTATCAGAGCTTACAAAAAATATATCATTCCTGAAAAGATGACTGTTGTGATGGTAGGCGATGAAACTTCCATCAAAGAACAGCAGACCAAAATACCAAAGGCTTTTTGATTTGTTTAAGATGATCATAGTGCAGCGGATTCTACTTGTTGTGCAGGCGAAGGAATATTTTTTAAAACAGCTTTATGCTTGTGTCTTTTTAAAAAGCGGAAATGTAACAGGCCAATGAGTAATGCTATACAACCTTCAGCCATTACTGTACCGGGCACACCCATCCATTGAGAAACGGAACCAATAATTAATCCTCCCAAAGGCTGCATTCCAAAAAAGGCCATTGCAAAAAAGCTGATCATTCTTCCACGCATATTTGGTTGAACTGTAGTTTGAATTAATGTGTTGCTGATGGTTATCTGCGACATCATTCCAAAGCCTGCAACCATTGCGAACACTAACGCAGCGGGGTAAAAATGTATGTACGAAAATAAAGCCAGCCCTGCGCCAAAGAACAATGTGTTTATAGCCAGAATTTTTCTCAGATTCCTTCCCGGTTTTAACGAAGCAAGAAATATGGCTCCGCCAAAAGCTCCCAATCCTATCATGCTGTCAATAATACCAAACGTTGAAGCTGTTCCTTTAAAAATATCTTTTGCATAAACAGGCATTAGTGTAGTGAATGGCAGTACTAAAAGACTGATAAGTCCCAGCATGGTGATAACAAATTTGATGGAAGGTGTTTCATTCAAATACTTCCATCCATCTTTCATATCCTGTAGTATATTTTTTTCACTTCGTTTATGTTGAACTTTCGGCAAGCGCATCATGAGTAAACAACCTATCACGGCTATAAAACTCACCGCATTCAAACCAAAACAAAATACATTTCCGAATTTTTCGAGAATAAGTCCCGCGATGGCAGGGCCAATTAATCTTGACAGGTTCGCCATCGATGAATTAAGAGCAAGCACATTTCCAAGATAACTTATATCCACCAGTTCACTCACCAGCGATTGCCTTGCCGGTACGTCAAATGCATTGATGATGCCGAGCACAAAGCTCAAGGCAAGTATTTCCCATACTGTATAATGTTTTGACAAGATCAGTAATGTAAGCGATACAGCCTGCAGCATAGAAGCTACCTGTGTTATCAAAAGAACGCGATAACGATTATAGCGATCAGACACGGCGCCACCAATAAATGAAAAGACAAATGAAGGGAACAAGCTGGCGAAAAGTGAAAGCCCCAACATAAATTTTGAATGAGTAAGAGAGTAGACTACCCAGCTTACTGCTGTCTTCTGCATCCATGTACCGATAAGTGAAGTAGATTGGCCGATAAAATACAGCCTGTAATTACGACTTTTAAATGCATTAAACGTAGATATATTCATCACTCGTATTCTTTTCATACGCCTCCAAATTCGACGAGCCGTTTCAGTGGCTCAATAGCTTTTTTTAAAATTTTCATCTCTTCAGCAGAGCAGGTTTGATTGATTGCTTCATATAACCAACTGTCACGTTCACCGCGTACCTGTTTAAGCATAGCAGCACCTTTTGCCGAAAGCGAGATAATTGATTTTCGTTTATCCTCCTTGGAAATACGCCGGTTGATATATCCCAGTTCAGAAAGATGATTTAATATCTGCGACATAGACTGATTGGTGATCTTTTCCATACCGGCCAGCTCGTTGGGCAACAGTTCTCCATGCTGGTCAAGCAAGCCCATCGTTGATCTTTCTGTAAGAGAAAGCATCATGCCGGTAGCGGATTTTTTCCGAAGCTTTTTAATGAGCCGGGTTACCACCGTTCTTAGTTCAGAAGCTAATTGTATATCGGTTTGTATTGCCATTATGAAAGTAAACTTATAAGTTTACCTTACAAATTTACTAAAATTTTTTCACTTGAATCATAATGTTTGGTAATTGGGTTATAAAATATAATAGTTTTGATTTTTACTGGTCTTGCCGGATATTTGATGTTGCAACAACCTGGGCTCACAGATATGAAAAAAATAATTTTGCTTTCGGGCTTTTCCTTTTACAGCATAGCGCTATTTTCTCAATCTGGTAAAGAGGTAAAGTGGACTTACACTTCAAAAAAAATTGCTCCTAAAACATATGAGCTTCATATGACGGCTGAGATTAACGGTAACTGGCATATGTATTCGCAGCAGGGAGGGGACGGCCCCGTATCTACTTCTTTTACCTTTTCAAAAAACCCTTTGATTGTAATAATTGGAAAACCAAAGGAAATTGGTAAAATGATAAAAAAGTATGAAGAAGCTTTCGGATCTGATGTCCGTTATTATGAAGGTAAAGTAGAATTTGTGCAGGTAGTAAAGTTAAAAAACAATGCTAAAACAAACGTGTCTGGTCATGTTGAATTTATGGTCTGCAATGATTATGAATGTTTGCCTCCGGATGGCAAAAATTTTTCAATTGTTGTGGGAAAATAGCCGGATCTATTTTATTTACTTCTTTGTTAGTTGCAGATCAAATTGCAACGAGATAACAATAATTGATAACAGTAATCGCCTTTTAACGCTTCCCGTTTAGCACACGTAACTTTTTCCCCAGGATTTTTGTAAAATTTAAGAAAATGATCATGCAGGAACTGCTGGTATCATAATCTATGTAAAACTACTTGCCTGAACTGACATACTGTTATAAAATAATGAATAACAAACCCTTTCTTTTCAGCGCCTATAAAATATAATTCTAAAAATTATTATAACACGGTTTGTATTTATTAAAATATTAAATGAAAGCTTTATATAAGTTGAATACTGTTTAAAAACTGGAACGGTTTTTTATTTCTAATAATTATTAAGGAAACCTGCCGATAAAATTGTCTAACGCTTAACAGATAAATCATGACAAATTCCGCTATAGAAACCAACACAACCCAGAAAATTTTAATTGTAGAAGATGAAGGTGAAATGTGTTTAGTGTTGAATATTTTACTCAATGAAGAAGATGTAGAACTTGAACACGTAAAAGATTTATCCACAGCGGCAGAATACCTGGAGAATAAACAACCTGCACTCATTATATTGGATAACAAATTACCGGACGGTTATGGAGTTGATTTTATCAGCTACGTAAAAAAGAACCATCCTGCTATAAAGATCATAATGATTACGGGGTATGATGGAGCGGTAAAAGATATTGCCATGGAAAATGGCGCGGACTTTTTTTTAGAAAAACCGTTTACAAAAAAACAATTATTTAAATCCATTAAAGCCTTACTTCCACAGGCTGTACATTAATTAAAGTTTTATAACTGTTTAATATCTGCTGCATAAGTAAAGCAGTTCTTTCACCCCTTTGTCGGGAAAGAATATGAATTAACATAAACTACATTTTTAAATGTTACATTGCAGGTATGTTGAAAGCAATTCATGTAGTTTATAGAAGATTCGTTTTTTTAGTTATTGCAATTGTAATTATTTCTGAAGCTCCTGCTCAAAAAAAATCTCCACTATTTAAAGTGATCGCTTTCTATACTGAAAGAAATGATCTTGCACATATAAGTTTTGTTCATGAAGCCAATAAATGGTTCCCGAAAATAGCTGCTCAATATAATTTTGTTTATGATTCAACCAATGACTGGGATAAATTAAACGCTGCTTTTCTTTCTCAATACCAGGTAGTGATTTTTTTTGATACAAGACCGGATATACCGGAACAAAGAAATGCTTTTAAAAAGTACATGGAAAACGGTGGTGGCTGGATGGGTTTTCATTTTGCAGGCTTCGCACTCACGCCTTCTGATTTCCCTCAAAACTGGGATTGGTACCACAATGAATTTTTGGGAGCGGGTCAGTATGTGAGCAATACATGGAGACCAACTTCCGCTATACTTCGTGTAGAAGACAGTACACATCCTGTAACAAAAAATTTACCCACGACTTTCAAATCATCTCCCAACGAGTGGTACCGTTGGGAAAAAGATTTGAGAGAAAATCCGGACATTGATATTTTGTTATCCATTGATTCCACCAGTTTCCCTCTTGGCACCGGCCCCAAACAAAGTGAAATATGGCACAGCGGTTACTACCCTGTTGTATGGACAAACAAAAAATACAGGATGCTTTATTTGAACATGGGGCATAATGATATTGACTACGAAAACAAAACGAATGAGGAACTATCTTTTCAGTTTGACAACGATATACAAAATCAGCTTATCATTAATGGATTGCTTTGGCTGGGAAAAAGAAATTCCACTCATCTCACAAGTAAGATGGCCGATACATCGCAGTGAATTCAATTATAAAGGGATTATTGTTTCAGGTATTGCATCCACTCAGGCTGCCACTTGTCCTGATCCGGATCAAATCCCGTACCTTTCTTCAGAGCCGGTGGCACATTTCGCGGTTTATAAGTTTTGACTTTATGTGTGCGTTCTATGCAGGTGTAATGTATGCGTTCATTTCGGCTCACCTGTGAATCCGTCGATATTGTTTGAACATGTTTTTTAAATAATGGCAAGCTGTGATTGATTGATCTTAGTAACAGGCCTAATATTTTATATGCAAACGAAGCGGAGTGTCTTAATTCACCGGCACTGTTGCATTCAATTTTGGATATGTAATTTTCATCGAACTCCAGTCCTGCTCCTCTTGCTTTGTCGATCATCCAGGTTAATGTGATATTGCTTAAACCAGAATCAACATAACCTCCGCCAATGTTGCTGTGTGTTCCGGAAAACCACACTTGTTCACAAACCTGATCGGCAGCGGCGCTGCTAAGTTCCCACAATGCGGGGGCAAATAGTTTTCTTCTTTCATCTACTGCCACAGCATGGTAAGCATATCTTATTTGGCTGCTAAGCTTCACATCATGAAATTGATATTTCCGGTTCCACCATTTAAACCAGGGAATAGGAATACCCAGTGCACCTACAGTGTCCCATACGCCTAAAAGTTTAATACTGATCTCTTCTTCAATTCCGTAAGATTTTTTAAAAGCTTTCATCAGGTCACTGTCGGGATGAGTTATAGGAGTTCGGTCACGATATAAATGGTATGCTTCGTTTACCAGGTGAAGGTATTGCGGTTTCATAATGCCGCAATTGCGAATCAATCCTGCAAGACTTCTTACGGTATAAGCGCCACGGCTGAAACCGAAAAAATAAAGCTCGTCGCCTGGCTCGTAGGTCCACATCAGGAATTTATAAGCATCCTGTATATGCCGGTCAATTCCTGCACCCATTCCGCCTCCAAGTAATTCATCGCTTATCGAAAAACTGGTACCTACGCCTTCCCCATAATATTTTACCTGGCGAGTGTTGGGCGACTCAGTATTAATGGCTTCATAAATTTTCTCAACATTTGTTTCAACTAATTGGCCCCTGTCCTTATTGCCCGGTTTATTCCAGGTTCCGTCACAGCAGACAACAATCCGTTTCATGGTGGTGATATTTATTACTTTTATTTTTTTGAAACTCCCTTTATTAACATGTTAAAAGTATTCTTAAAAAGAATGGCGGGTGGTTTTCCAAGATCTGTATACACTTCTTCATAGCAGGCATCCTGCATCTTTTCATTATCCGTTTGTACGTTTTCTATAATCAGTTTCATGATTGTTTCCATTTCTCCGGATGAATCTATGTAAGGCTGTAGCACAGCAAGAGATTCGCTGCTGTTTTTTTCTTTTGAAAAAAATCCAAGTTTGTAAGTAGTGTTTACAGGATCGGTTTCGGTTTCAGTTTTGAAATCAGAAGCGTATAAAATAAGAGTATCTGAAGTTGTGCGTAATGGGTGAATAAATGTTTTTGATCCCGGCGATTCGATTTGCAGGAAGAATCTTCCTTTGGATGTATTGTACAGGCGAGAATCAAACACGTATTTATTTTCTTCAACAAAAAGGTTTTTTGAATTTACCTGCGCTTCCGTTTCAAATACGGCCGGTATTGATTCATCATCTTTGGAACGACTGCTTAAATAGCCTTCTTTATATTTTATATGTAATGCTGCTTTTACCATTTCTACCAGCGCACCACTTTGTTCCTTTTCGTCTCTTTCAGTTGGCGTGATCAAATAGATTCCTTTTCCCGGTACAATTACCCTGACAAGATCTTTATCTGAAGAAAATCCGATTTTATCATCATCTCTTAATATGCTACCGGCTTTCAGTGTTTCGCCGGAGGTCACATTTTTTACAGTGCCTATAACTTTTGTTACTGTGTATTGCGCAAAAATCGAATGGCAAATGACAATCAAAACCAACAGGTTTATTATTTTCTTCATGATCATTTTATTTGTTCTTTATAAAATAAAACTGCCCTCCTTCATTGCCGTCTTTCCCAAAAATATTCAATTCCGGTTCTTTATTTGTTTGATTTCTTACACTATTAAAAATAAGATTGTACAGCACTTTTGCCGATAAATATTTGTCTTCATTTTCATTCAATACTTTCATCACCATATCTATAAAAACGCTTTCCCCGGGGACTTTTTCAAGACCACCACTTGTAAGCATTTGCCTGCTTTTAAATTTGTATTCATATTTCTGTGGCACCGCATTTGGGTCATCACCGCTTCCACGCATTGCAGCACTATAGCAGGCGTCTGAAAGCATTAAGATATGCCTGGCCTGGCAACCAGATAAAATTTCATCAAGCTTATTGTTGGAAATATAATCCGTTTCCGGTGAAGTGGCATTTATCGGCACCCAATATCCAATTATTTCTGAACCGGCTTTGCGATAAGTACCATGCCCTGCGTATAAGATAACCAGGTTATCGTTATCCGTCAACGACTGCACCTTTGAAAAAAGTTTTGATAATATTTCACCGTATGTTTTATCATAGAGTTCCACTATATTTTCTTCCTTAAATCCGTATTTCGAGACCAGTAGATCTTTGTAGTGTTTTACTTCATCGATTGTTGTTGGCAGCTTGTTCCATTGACCACTATAGTTGCTGCATGCAATTAATACAGCATGGAATACCGGTTTTTGATCGGCAGGTATCGGCTGGATCTCTATTTCATCAGCTTTGGCGTTTCCCTCTGTTGGTAATTGATAGGTTTCAGAACTGATAAGCCCTTTTTTATTGGAAGCCTGGATCGTGAGGGCAGAAGCATTTTTTACATTCGTTGAAAAATAACCTCCTGCCTGGATGCTTACATTTTCACCATTTACTTTTACCCAATCAACAGCGGCCGCATCTTTTACTACTCCGCTTACAAAAAGATCATTTGAATTTCCCTGTATAATATTGTTTCTTTCAACGGCAGGAGTCAATAACCGAATGGACGGAGGTGTGTTGTTAGCTGCTGCCTCGTTGCTGATCTTCTGATCAAGGCTTTCAATAACAGAACTTATATTGGCAAACGACGGATTAAGCACTTTTACTTTTTTATAGTATTCAAGTGCTTTATCATTTTCATCCAGGTTTTGCAATACCCAACCGGTTCGATATACAATGTTTGAATATTCGTTTGCAAGCAGCTTGTTGGTGTTTTGATTTTCCGATGATTGCTTATATTCTTCAAGCGATGCCTGCAGAAGAGGCAATGCCCCCGCATAGTCTTTTTTTGTAAGAAAATCCGTACATGCGGTTATGTATTTCTTTAAAAAAGCAAAGGCCTTGTATTGTTCCATATAACCGCTGAGATTTTTCTGTCGGTACAAATTAAATTGTGCGGCTGCTTTGTCAAATTCATCGGCAGCGATATAAGCCAGTATTTGGTTTATAATAATCCGGCTATTGGTTGGCACCAATTGAAGTGCATTTGAATAGTCGGCTATGGCTGCTTCATATTTACCCTCGTTGTAATAAACGAGTCCCCGATTGTTGAGTGCATCTGTGTTCTTATTATCCAGTGCAAGAGCTTCATTATAGAATAGTACCGCCGAATCATATTGTCCCTGCCATGCGTATATCAATCCTCTCGTGTTGAACGATGCCGAAGATTTCGAATCAATTTTAAGTGCCTGCTCAGCATAATCTGTTGCTTCCGGTATCTTACCCTGGTAAAAATTTGTAAGGCTGAGCAGATTTATTGCAAGTACAGATTTTGAGTTAATACGCAATGCTTCATGAGCATAATACATCGCAGAATCGTAAATGCCTTTTTGATTAAATCCATTCCCGAGATTAAATAAGGCAGGAAGGTTCTTCGGATCTATAGATAAGATTTTTCTGTAATCATCATATGCAAGCTGGTCTTTACCCTGGTTAAAATATGCGTTTCCCCTGTTGTTAAGTGCATTGATAGAATTAGGATTTATCTTCAGAGCATTGTTATATTCTTTCATCGCTTCGTCATACATGCCTTTACCTGCATACGCATTTCCTTTGGCGTCCATCGCTTCTGCATTTTTGGGATCACGGCGCAATACTTCATTGTAATCATTCATAGCCTCGTCAAACTTTCCTTGCCCTATGAAAGCATTTCCGCGGTTATTTCTTGCGATTAGTGAGCCGGGATTTATTCTTAATACCTCATTAAAATCTTTTATCGCTGCGTCGTATTTTTTTTGATAAGAAAATGCAAGTCCGCGATTATTCAGGCAAACAGTATCATCGGGTTTCAAGCGTAATACTTCATTATAATCACTAATAGCTGAATCATATTTGAGCCGCGATGCATAGACGCTTCCTCTTTCACCCCATGCCTGGATATAAGAAGGATCAATTGCAATAGCCTGTGAATAATCAGCAATTGCCAGTTCTGGTTTGCCAGTAAACTTATACGCATTACCGCGATTAAAAAGGGCAATCGTGTATTTTGGATTAAGCAAGAGAAGAGTGGTGTAATCACTGATAGCAAGATCATATTTCCCCTGGTAATAAAATGCATTGCCACGATTGTTCCTGGCCTCGAAATTTTTAGGGTCAGCATTTAACGCATCGGTAAGGTCTTTAATGGCAAGGTCATATTTCACATATTGAGTGTATAGATTTGCGCGGCCATTAAGTGCAAAAATAGATTTTGGATTAATGCTCAATGCAGTATTATAATCAGTCAAAGCAAGATCATATTTTCCCATAAACCGGTAACAGTCGGCTCTGTCGGCAAATGCATCACTATTTTTAGGATTTAATTTAATAGCGGCGGAATAATCTTTAAGAGCTTCGTCAAACTTGTTCATTTTAATATATGCATCTCCGCGGCGACCGATTGCCACTACATCCGTTGAATCATATTTCAATAGTTCATCAAAATCATTTAATGCTTCCTTGTATTTGCCCTGCGTATAGTAGATGTTGCCCCTGCTGTACAACGCATCTGCATTTTTAGGATCATATAATAATGCCTGCGTGTAATCAGTGATAGCGAGATCAAATTTTTGCTGACTGTCATAAAGATTTCCACGGTTGATCCATGCATAGATATTTTCAGGATCAAGTTGCAGGGTTTGCATATAATCAGCCAAAGCCAGATCGGTCTTCTTACTGAGATAATAGTTCAAGCCTCTTGCATTTAACGCATCTGTATTAGTGGAATCGATCAACAATGCCTGGCTGAAATCGGCGATCGCCGGTTCATATTTTCCCTGGTAGTAATAGCACATACCACGGATATACCAGGCTCTTATAAATTTTGGATCATGAGCTAATGATTCAGACAGATCACCAATAGCCAAATCATATTTTTCTAGCCAGTAGTAAGTATCGCCCCGATTAAACCAGGCCATTGCATAATCAGGCTTAAGAAGCAATGCTTCGCTATAATCTTTGATCGCAAGATCCAGTTTATTGAGATAGTAATAATCATTTCCACGGCTATTCCACAACATTGCATCATTTGGATCGTGTTTTAATACTTCAGAAAAGTCGGTGACGGATGAATCAAATTTTTGGAGATAATAATAAGCGCTTGCCCGGGTTTTTAAAGCTTCATAATTGTGCGGCTCGAGTGAAAGTGCGGTGTTGCAATCTGTCAATGCTGATGCATAGTTGCCTTTATCTTTATAAGCAATGCCACGATTGATGTAGCCGGAAGCGCTGTCAGGAGTCGTTTGAATTTTCAAACTATACCTGGCGATGCGTTGGTCCGGGCTTTCATCCTGGCACAATGCCTTTGTGCATACAACGATCAACACAATCAGGATGCTACTTCGCAGATTCAATTTTCTCATTAAATTCAGTGCTTCGGTATTCCGTAAATTAAAAAAAATAATAGCTCAGGGTATAGGATTCTCCGATTATTTATTGCTCTTATATTTTTTTTGACGTATGTATTCGATGCCGGTGTAAATAAACGATGGTAAAAACAAACCTACTTGCACATCAAACACAATGACCATGATCAATGACAAGAAAAACATGCACCCAAAATAAGATATATACCCCCGGATGAATTTTAGCAGGTACGATGAAAAAAGAAATTTAAAATTGAATTTTATCTCGGGTATCTTTTTAAAAAGAGCAACATAACTTAAAGCAGAGCATGCTATCAACAATGTAAGAAAGAACCAAATACTAACCCTGTGTTGATCGTTTAAAAGAGACAGGTAAATATTTGCCAATAGCACAGATCCCGACATTTTTCCCACGGGGGTAACATGTACATCCTGAAGAAAGTCGCCAATAAAAATGATCTTGTCTTTAAAAAAATCGGTGTACTTATTCGGCTCGGCCTCCATATCCAGTAATATTTCACCGATATTGTAATATTGAGTGTTTACTCTTTGCTTCTTTTCATTTTGTGTCACTGCTTCCTTAACATCATTTACCTTCCGCACATCGCCAACAACACTTGTGATCACATCCTCATTCTTGATATAATAGCTTGGCCAGATTGATGAAAGACACAACCTGTTATTATAAGTTGAATAAAAAAAATGATCCTTATAGGTTGCCTTGTTTATAGCCTCATGCAAGGCAATGGGGATAGAAGGCATTGATGTTTCATTTAGTATTCTAAACTTATTGAAAGCGGGACCAAATGTTCGGTAATCGGCGTAAGCGTAATGTGCCCGGAATAAAGGTTGTTTGTAGTTGCCGTTATCATCTTTTACTAACGGTATCAGTATTCGATCATTATTTTCTAATTCCTTTCCCAATAAGGAATCAATAACAGGATTAATGCTATAAGGGTAATAGAACTGAACATCGAGTACAGTAAAAGAAGGTTTAGCTGCGATCGTATCAATGCAGTGAACAAACTTGTAAATTTTTTCCCGGTCCGATACAGAGATATTTCCGTAGTCAAGTGTGTCATCCACCAGCGCAAGGTCTTTTCCTGTATTGATAAATATAAAATCGGCTTTATGCCTGGGAGGCGAAGAGTATATTTTATCCTTCCAAAAAAAAACTTTTTTTAAAAAGGAGTCTTCCACGTTAAAAGAGAAATCATAATTCTGGTAGATCCAGGTAACGGACATAACAGCGAAACCGCAGAGGACAGAAAGGATAATTTTTTTTACCATGACTGCAATTAAAGTTTTTTATTCAATGTCGATTTAAGTTGGCTGCCGCCGGCATCGATCATTACATTGGCGTTTTCAAAAATCAGCTTGGTGATAAAATGATCCTTGGAACTTTCTTTTACCCGTACCTGTATGGAATAAGCTCCCTGGCTATAACCTGCTTTCATTTCTCCGCTCACTTCACGATGATAGCCAAATGATCTTGGTACAATAAATGATTTACCGATCAATAAACTGTCTTTCAGTTTATCGTAATAAGGCTTGTAATCTGCCTGTTGCTGATCAAGCGGTGCATCCCTTAAAAACAAATAGAATTTTCCCAGCACCACACTGTCGTATATTTTTCCTTCATCACTTACATAGGAGGTGGTAAAAGTTATTTCAAAGTCAAGATTCAGTTTTTTGTCCTGGTTATTAGGCACTTTTGCTTTTGCATATCGCAACTGGAAATCTTTTAATCGCATGCGAAAAATGGAATTATTGATCATTTCGGACATGCGTACTGTATCCAATACAAAATCGGCTATAAGTGCCGTGTCAATGTTATCTTCTTTATCAGCAAACGTTCTCAATAATTTAAATCCGCTGAATTGCAGTCCTACCGGATCGAAAGGACTTTCGTTGGAGAGCTGGTCATAGAAATACAGATCAGTTAAACCGAATTGGTAATCCGCCACATATTTTTTTTGTTTATTGGCAATTACTTTTTTTACGGCATTTGTAGCAAGCGATACAAGGCTACCGGCAACGGGGGATAATACTCCCCGGCTCTCACCTTTATCCGCTAAAGCTCTTTCACCTATGGTAAGAGGTTGTTGTGCCGGTAACTTTTCCGGATCAATAAGGTTGTGTTGCTCTTTTATTTTTATGTTCAAACTTTCATCTTTTGTTGCAGAGCCAACATTAGAAGTTGAACATGCATAAAATACAACCGTTGTGCTTATAACTATTAAAATTCCGGCTGATCTGGTTTTCATATTTCATTTTTTATTTGCAAGGGATTACTGTTATATTTCAAAATTATTTCTGTGATTGTTGTAAATATTGAACTGCCTTTTGCACGATCTCATGGGCCAGCATATCTTTTTTATCTGCTGTTTCACTAAGCTCAAATTGTGCTACACGGTCTTTTCTTCCTTTAAAAAGAGATATTTTGGCTGCTATTACATTGTCCTTAATTGCATATTTACCACGGATCGAATACGAATCCAGTAAATTATTATCGGCGACAAACACCAACGGGCTTTGTTCGCCTGATTCAGAAAGATCATTGAATGCTTTGTCTACCAAATCAGAAATTTTCAAATCGTCATTAAGCAGTTCCTCATCTTCTATAAATATGGAACGGCTAAAGATCTTCTTTTCTATCGATAGCTTGATGCCATCTATTACATCTTTGTCAACAAGACCTACAACAAAACTTGCATTCCCGATGATCTGCGGATCCTGTCTGCCGCCGAGATTTTTTGCCAATGATTTTACATAGTCCGCCGCAAAATTGAACCACTTGGTTACGTCAATGAATTTATTATTTTTTAAACTTTCTAATGCCCGTTGCTGGTCGGCAGGCACTTCATGTTTGATCAATTGCTGTAATTGCTGCACTATCTGCCCGCTATTGCAGGCATCAATGATCAATATTTGTTTGTTAGCTTTTATTTTTCGCAACCATTCTCTCAGCTCATCTGTGCTGATCGCTACTTCGCTTTCCATTCCGTTGAGTGCATCAGACGAAGCTTCAGCCGTAAGCAGATAAAGATTTTTTTGCCCCTGTAGTAATACACCATGATTGGCAAAGAAAATAACTACGATATCTTCTCCATTATAACGACCATCCTTATCAATGGCCAGGTAATCTGAACTGTCAACGGCAAAAAAAGTATAGAGAAATTTTCCCGTTTGTCCATTCCATCTTTTTAATGTATTGTCTTCAGAAGTCGTAACGATAAATTTTCCATCCGGACTCCATGTCGCAGATTTTAATGAAGCAGTATGACCTCTTAATTCTTTTACCAATTTTCCATTCAATGTATTCCATATTCTTGCCGTATTATCCCATGAAGCCGTGACAATGAATTTCCCGTCGGGACTATATATGGCTGAGATCACCGGTTGCTCATGTCCCTCAAGATTGCTGATGAGTTGTCCATTGGAAGCATTCCAGATTTTTGCTGGGTTGTTCATCAAGGTGGTAATGATATATTTTCCGTCAGGACTATACGCTGCTAAGTTCAACGGTCCATTGTGACCTTTTAGACTAAAAATAAGATTGCCGGATGCAACATCCCATATCTTAGCAGTACTGTCCCATGAAGCTGTGAGTATATATTTTCCATCCTGACTGAATATGGCAGAAGTTAGAGAACCTGTACGCCCCTTCAATTCACTAAGAAGTTTTCCTCCTGATGCGTCCCATATTTTGGCAGTATTATCCCAGGAAGCTGTTACAATATATCTTCCATCGGGGCTGTAAGCGGCAGTGCTAACCGAACTTGTATGACCAACGGGCAAAACCAATACAGGATCCTGGCAAAACAAACAATTTATTGAAAAAACTGCCAACCAGCATAACATTCTTTTTTTCCCCTCATTGCGCAGTTTCATTCTTAATGTCATATTAATTGCAGTATTATTTAACTGACGTAAATAATAAAGGGTTCGCTTCTTTATTTGCTGTTTCCGGCCTGCCGGTTTGTTGATTTTTTATAGAATGAAGAATTTTTTGCAGAATATAGGCGAGTGGCGTTATTGAGAATTGGTGGCGCCTCATAATTCTTAGCTCAATTTAAAAATTATTTTCTAAGAATCGTAGTTTCTTTCCGGAAGTACAACAGTGTATAATACTACCCAAGCGGTTTTTTATTTATTTATATTTGTTGAGCTGCGGCTTCTACTTTTTTGCTAATTATCAAATAAATTTTTATGAAAGAATCAATGTCCTTCTTTAGCCAGAATACGTGGTTCATTATTGCCGTTATAGCAGTAGCATGTGTGCTGCTCGGAAGGATTTGGTCGAATATTTTGAATTGGGGTGAGATAACCGACCCTCAATTAATTCTTAAAAAAGGTGAACACTATAAAGTTATCAATTTGTATTTGCCAAAAGGCTGGACGGAAGGGTGGGAGGTCGGCAGCATTATTTGTTTTGAAAGTCAGCACAAAAGATTTTTTTTTAAAAAACGAAAAGAAATTTATGTATCCGGAGACAGAATTCGATTTTCAGACGAAGGTCCCGGAATCGGGTCATTTTACCAGGCAATTTTTTCTAATTCAGCCGCTGGTTCTATCTTAATGAAGGAGGTAAAAAAACCTGTTAAATAAGCAATATCTTATTTATTGAGATGAATTTGCCAATTTGAATATTAATTTGCGTTAAACAAAATAAATAAAACCAGATGAAAAAAAAACTTTTCTCCATTCGCCGTATTTTCCTGGATTCTACTTTTTCCTTATTTTTTTTATTGTTGATTTCATTTGCAAAAGCAGACAAATCCCCTGTTGAAGGCAGATGGGATATTACCATTGATATGGGCGGGAAAAAATTCCCATCCTGGCTTGAAGTAACCCATTCCGGGAATCATACGCTTATTGGTGAATTTGTTGGTACAGGAGGGAGTGCCCGTCCTATTTCAGAGGTTGGTTTTATCAACGGAAAAATAAGTTTTACTATACCACCTCAATGGGAGGCAGGAAACGGTAATTTAACTTTTGAAGCCACCATGCAGGCTGATAGTTTAGCAGGTACGATTACTTTTCCTGACGGGAAAAATTATAATTGTACTGCTGTTAGGGCACCCTCATTGGATATTAAATCACCTCCCGTATGGGGAAAATCCATTCACCTTCTTAATGGAAATGATTTGAAAGGCTGGCATGCTTCGGGTGAAAATAATCAATGGGTAGTTGAAAATGGTATTTTGAAAAGTTCAAAACCCGGTTCTAATTTAATTACTGATACAAAATTTACAAACTTTAAGTTGCATATTGAATTCCGCTATTCGGCTAATGGTAATAGCGGAGTTTATTTGAGAGGAAGATATGAAGTGCAGATTGTAGATAACAATGAGGACGAACCGAGGAAAAACACATTGGGTGGAGTATATGGATTTTTAGCTCCCGCTGAAATGGTTGCAAAAAAGGCAGGTGAATGGCAATCTTATGATATTACACTGGCAGGCAGAATGGTTACAGTAGTTGCGAATGGTAAAACTATTATCTGTAATCGTGAGATTCCGGGAATTACCGGCGGCGCATTAGACTGTAATGAAGGTGAACCGGGACCACTGATGTTGCAGGGAGATCATGAACCTATTGAATATCGAAACATTATTCTTACTCCTGCTAAATAAAAAATTGATTAAATAATTTTTTGCATTATCATAAATTCCAATGATTGTAAATGTTTGCCGCTGACAGCATCTTCAATAAAAGCGTTCCTTTCACCTGTGTCATGGTATCCATGCCTTTGATACCAATCAATTAACTCGGAGCGAACAGATATAACAGACATAAAAATGGAAGTGCATTTTAAATGCCGTGCATACTCTTCAGATGCCTGAAGCATTTTTTTACCAATTCCTTTGCCCTGCAATGCAGGAGATACACTGAACATCCCGAGATAAATCTTATTGGCATGTTGCTGTAAATTCACACAACCAACTATTTCATTCTTTTCGTTTGTGTATTTCAAAAATATACTCCCGGCTTGTTGAATTATTTGTTGCAGATTCAGATCATCTGTCCTTATATTGCCACCGATCAGGTGCGCTTCGGTTGTCCAACCTTGTTTCGAAGATTCTCCTCTGTATGCACTATTCAGCAGATCTTTGATCACTGTCGCATCTTCGATGTCAGCAATACTGATATGCGGATTTGAAAAGATGTACATGCAAACGAAAATAAATATTTTCGCCTGTTTAATTAGTAAAAGAAAACTGTTCAATAGTTGTTGCTCTATATATGGAAAAGAGGTATAAAATTTTCTGTAAAATGTTATATCATCTGAGTATATAAGTTACACTTCCTACAGGCAGCCTGTAGGCTCCGGTTTTTAATGCACCCCGTAATTCACTACGATCAAAAGAAGTATACCATGTGTACGAAACGGTGCCGATACTTTTTATTTTTCCTTTGATCAGTTTATCATCGAATGTGGAATAATAGGTAATCGGCGTGCTGCCCACCGTTTTTAGTTTTCCTTTGTATGCTTCATCAGAGAGTGAAGAATAATATTCCAAAACCAGGGTTCCTGCAAATCTAAGTTTTCCTTTAAAGGCCGCATTGTCAAAGTTGGAATAATAATCCATTTGAAAAGTTCCGAGTGATTTTATTTTTCCCACTTTAGTGGCTTCATCATAATGGGCATAATATGTAATGTTGCAGGTGCCAATACTTTTTACTTTTCCTCTGAATGCAGAATCTGCATCCTGGTCGTAATATTCAACCCGGCCAATATAAGCCTGTAACTTGGGTGCATAATAATTTGCGGAGCGCACTGATTGCATTTCTGTTCCCCATTCAAGTATTTTACCTTCATCTGTAACCCGTATAAGCACAGTCTGATCCACGAGAAAAGAAAAATATGAAAGATGGGATGCATCTGAAAAAGTTACCTGGCTTAATTGCTGGGAATGTATACAGGTGCTTAAAAGCAGGAAAATAAAAGTTGCAAAAAACGTCCTCATAGTAGGTGGCGATTAAGTGAAATATAAATGTATAAAATTCTGCCCTAATGTCATAGTAAAGTGAGTACCTTTTATAAAGTTTTAATATTCTCCGCTTCTCTTTAATTTATCTTTATCAAAATGAGTACTGGTGCAGCATGTAGAGTTTTTTCATAAGACCCATTTTGAACAACAATATCATCGTGTAGCTCCTCCGGCTTCACTGGAGCATTTTATTGATTTCTTCTGGGAAACGAAATTCGAATTGCTATGGAAACAACATCCCAAGGGATTTTCTGATGCATTATTCCCTAATATAGGTTATACTTATCTTATTAACCTGGGCACGCCATTTATTATGCAAGTAGAGGACAGGAAATTCAGAATGAAAACTGACGGCTTTTTGCCAAGACATAAAGCGATTGAATGCTATCATCAGCCGGGTAATAAAATTTTTGGAATTAAATTCAAGATATCACCGGTGATCTTTGAAAAGGAAATAAATTTTTCAGAATACCGTGAATATATTTTTCCCCTGAGTTATTTAGTCGACCAATCTGTTATCGACAAGATCAAAAGATCATCTTCGTTTGAAGCGAGGGTAAAAATAGCAAGCAGTTATTTTGAATCAATTGTAAAAAAATATTCAGGCTCTTTGCAGCCGATCCGTGTGGTTACTTCTATTGTAAATCATTGCAACCGCCATAATGATTTCACGACACCGATAAGTGATTTCGCTTTGCACTATAACATTACTACACGGACACTACAACGGTATTTTGAAAAGACTACCAGTATCAGCAGCAAAAAAGTCTTGCAAATATTACGGATAAGAAAGGTTGCATCGCATCTTGTACATTCTCCGAAAGATTTTCATTTCAGTTTGTATGGATATTATGACCACAGCCATTTTTATAAACACCTGAAACAATTTCTTCAAAAAGATACTTTGAAAAAACTCCAGCCTCATCTTAAGTTGCTGGAGTCATTGCACAAACAATAAAACTTATTTTCTGTCTTCTAATTGGCTGCTCTTTGTCTTTCCTCTTCTGATCCTGTTGTTCTGCGGCGGGCTGCCTGCACTTTACTATTACCAAACCTGTAAGTAAAGGTCAGGTTAGCAACTCTTGTTTCGCGGAAGGCGTGCCATTTTTCAACATAGTTGTTGTAAGTGATAACTGCCTTTGGCAAATTCGTCCAGAAGATATCGGTGATATTGAATCGCAGGGTTCCTTTATTTTTTAAAACAAGTTTTTGTACACCTGTCCCTACGCCCCATTGAGGATCGAGAACCATGAAGCCGTACTGTCCGCCGGTATTAAGCGATGCATTCAATTCTGCCGACCAGCCTTTCTTGAATATAAAAGAATTATTGGTCCTGATATCTGCAGCCGGTTTCCCATTATTCAGTTCAGTGCTGCTGAAATTGCCTTTGAATTTTTGATAATAGAGATCAGCATTGTTGATCATGTTCCACCATTTTGTGATCTTAAGAGGTGCTGATATGGACAATCCAAAATAATCAGATGAAGCTAGGTTGATCGGGATCTGGACCGTAACATTTTCATCGGAAGGTATATTGGGAAACACTTCATGAAAACGTGCCAGTGTAATATTTTCCTCGTCTTTAGTGTGGCTATAGTTGAATGAAAAATTAAGGCTCTTTACGGTATAGCTTAGTTCGTAAGACCATGTTAGCTGTGGCAATAAGCCCGGATTGCCCGTCGCATAAGTTGATACATCGATCAAAAAAAGAAAAGGATTCAATGAAGAATACCCGGGCCTGTCTATACGACGGCTAAGCGAAGCACCAAGTGTTTGATCCTGCTTCAGCTTATAATTAAAGAATGCGCTGGGGAATATCTGGAAATAGCTGGAGTCGAAGGTAACATTACCGATTTCCTGCTTGGTGCTGATAATTGTTTGCTCGCCGCGTAAACCAAATTGTATGTCAAATTTTTTAAAGTCCTTGCTGAAGTTCAGGTAGGCTGCATTGTTTTTTTCATGATAAAGAAAATGATTGGTTTTGTTCACGTCTTTCTGAGGTGTGCCGCTGCTGACATCATAGAATTTTGCATCATTATCGGATGAAACATAGCTAAATTTAAATCCTGCTTCCAGTTTTGCTCCTTTCTTGAATGGATTTACGTAGTCAGCTTTAGCCGTTCTGAAATTTAGTTTTCCTTTCTGATCACCATCTAAAATATAATCCGGTTGCAGGCTACTGCCATCGAGCTTGTAATACTTAGTAGCATTCACAGTTAAAGAAGTAGAATTATACCTGCCGTAATCGAGGTCAACGGTGAGTTCTTTTCCGGTTGAATCAAAGTCATGTTTGAAATTTATATTACCTACAAGGTTATTGCCATGATCATTATTCGTAGCATAAGAATTAAAAGTGCTTGATTCCTGTCTTTGCGGATCGATCACGATGGAGCCGTTGTCATTAAAGCGCCGGTAATGATTAAAATTTCCATTGACAACAAAGCCTATGATAGTTTTCTTGCCCGGGAAAAAATCTGTACCAAAACGAAATGAATTTGTATTAAATGGCGATTTCGAATAATTGTCTTTCAGATCACCTCCATTGTACGCTCCGTTGTCATAAAAACTCCTGTCCAGAAGCAAATGATTTAATCCTACACGATATGCATAGTTATAATTACCAAACACATTTACTTTTTTATTGCGATAGTTAAAGGTTCCGCCACTATTTGCTTTGGGATAAATTCCCTGTCCGTAACCGGCTGTCACAGTTCCGTTAGCTCCCAGGCGCTGATCTTTTTTCATTCTTATATCAATAATACCCGCATTACCTGCCGCGTCATATTTAGCGGAAGGATTGGTGATGATATCAATTCTTTCAATAGCTGAAGAAGGAAGACCTTTTAAATAATTAGTAAGATCACTGCCTGACATAGCAGTAGGTTTGCCATCGATCATTATAATCACTCCGCTGCGTCCCCGTAAACTGATCACATCATCCTGGCTTACGTTTACTCCCGGTGAACGCTCCAGTACGTCCATAGCAGAACTTCCCGCATTTACGATACTATTCTCAACGTTCACTACGATCCTGTCACTAAGTTTTTGAATAAAAGGTTTTTTAGTCGTAACCGTTACATTGCTCAATTGTTTTGCGGATTGGGTCAATGAAATTTGAGAAAGAGAAATAGTTGAATTGTCACTTGATAGCTCAAAAGGAGAGGAATACATGGCAGAATAATTCACCATCGTTGCTCTTGCCAGGTAATTTCCAAATGGAATATTTTCAAATTCAGCAATACCTTTTTTATCTGTGAGAGCCACTTTCACCAATGAAGAGTCTTTACTTTTCAGCAATTCTACCGTGGCATTTTCCAATGGCGACTTTTGATCATTTACAATGGTTACCGATATGGATCCGCGATCGTTTTGTGCTTTTGTAAATACAAAAACTCCTGAAGCCAATAGAACGAGTATTGCTTTTTTCATGGCTATCTTTATTTGGAGCAAATGTTTGAAAAAAGATAGCTGCATTAAAGCAATTATTTATCAACCGGTATGGTGAAAAGATAAATGGGTTAAGTTTTGTTAATGCCTGTCGGATTTTTACATCAATAAAATTTTCATCGATCAATAAGAAAGCCCATAGCCGAACTTATACAAAGGATCTTTTGAATCGTAAGGAACATCTTCCTTTTGATTGCGAACAGCCTCCATGGAAGAAGGAAGTTCGATGGGTAAATGCCCACCAGGTTTATATTTTCCGAATATCACGTCAAGTACCGCAGCATCACTGGCACCGAAATCTGCCAGTAATCCTTTTGCCTTTGCACTTATTCCAGGTATCACAGCCGGACGATCTAAATAGATATCAACGATAGTAGGAACAGTATTCAGTAATTGCAAAATGCTGTCCTTTTGTTTACCCTTAAAATTAAGATCACCATGATGAAACATGCGGGCCATCGTAATGGGTGATTCAACAGGATAAAAAGGTGTGCTGAGGCGAAGGATGGCTAAATCAGCATCTCCGGGTTTGTCAACTACTGTTCCGTATTGCGCTGCAACTTTTGGATCCACATTTTTTACATAGATCTTTAACTTGTTTTGCGCCAAAGGGAGTGTTTTGTTATCATTTTTCAGCAAGGTTATCGCTCTTCGTTGTGATTCTTCACCTGCCTTTACAAAACCAGGATTACCCGCTATCTCTGTTGCTTTTGCTTCATCTATGAAAGGATCGTCAAACAAACCCAGTTCAAATTTCTGGCGCAATAATCTTGTTACAGATGAATCAATTCTATTTTCAGAAATCTTTTCATCCTTCACTAATTGTACCACCACTTCAGGAATATTTTCGCCGCCAAATTGATCCACTCCCGCATCAATTACTTTTTTTACTCTTTCTTCGGTTGATAAATTTTGAACTCCCCACGCACGGGCTGGCCATACTGTACTTCCCATGTGTGCATCCGTTATCAATCCCCAGTCTGTACAAACTACGCCATCAAACTGGTATTTATCCCGCAATAAACCTGTGATGATATCTTTATTAAAAGAGAATCCCACATCTTCACTCGTTTGTCCCATCGGTACACCATAGTAAGGCATAATGGCCGCAGTATGCGCTTTGAAAGCAGCTTCGAATGGTATCAAATGATAATTAAAATTATTGCCTGGGTATACCTGTCCTTTTTGAAAAGGAAAATGCGGATCGAGTCCTTCTTTTTGCGGGCCGCCTCCACTGAAATGTTTTGTCATACAAACCACACTGTTTGGCCCTAATGTATCCTCCTGGAAACCCAAAATATATGCTGTGGCCATTTTTGAAGAAAGAGTCGCGTCTTCTCCAAAGGTGCCGCTGATGCGTGGCCAGCGTGGTTCCGTAGCAAGGTCAACCTGCGGATGCAGTGCTTCACGAATACCCACGGCTAAATATTCCTCTCTTGAATTTTCTGCAAATTGTCTTGTTATTTTTTCATCTCCAATAGCGGCCAGGCCCAATGGTTCACACCATTGGGAAAATGTTCTTGCACTCATTGAAAAAATCGTGCTGCTAAAATGATTGCGGGGATCAGATGCGATAGTAATAGGGATTCCTAATCTTGTGGAATCTTCGGCATAGCGCTGCATACTGTTGTACCATTTTGCTAATGCTTCAATGGAAGGGATTGCCCAAAGATTAAAGTGATTCATTTTCTTTTCATTCATCAGCTTTAATGCATTGGGAGCGAAAGCAAACATGCCTGTGGCGGGTTTATCCTGGATGCTCCCGTCATCATTTACTCTTGCGCCATTGATGAACATCATTCCTGCTTTTTCCCCGATTGTCATTTGCAAAAGAAGGTCCTTAACTCTTGCTTCAATGGGCTGCCGGCTATCTTCGTACACATCCATTTTCCCATTTTTATTCAGGTCACGATAGCTGTAACCATTTTCAGTTTTTATTACGGATGATTCGTCAGTAACAGTTTTTGGCAAAGTATTTTTCGGTTGCGTATTACATGAAGTGAGAATGAATACAGTAACAAATAAAATAATTGTAATGACAGTTAGTCGTATGGCAAGTTTTTTCATAAATGAAATTTGAAGAACAGAATGATTAATGTGGGGTCTAATTTAAATAAAAATTACTTGTCCGTAACAGACCTGGCGCGGCGAATAGTCCTCCGCCTCTGTTTCTGCCCCGGCGGTGTGGCTCGTGGGAGAAGATACAGCAGTAATCTTTTGCTAACTATAACCACACAGGCACATAAGGCACAGCAGGTGCACATAGTCTATGTGTGCACTATGTGTCTATGTTTCTATGTGGTGAAAAAAAATATGAAGATGTTAAATCACCAGGTAACGCTAAGTGCACAGGAGCGCAATAATTTTTTTAAAACCGTATAAAAATATCCGTTATTTTTATTTACAGAATTTGTTTTTACTCAAACCCATTAACCAAACTGTTTATGAACCTTGATCCTGAACAAGGCAGCGAAGAAAGACTGCCCTACAACACTTCTGAAGATTACCTGCACTCTGTACACAAACAGGAGGAAGAAAAAAACACTACAGCCAACAACATGGATGTATGGCTGGATAAGCAGGACATACTGCAGCGCATGCATATAAGTGAGCGCACCCTGCAAAAATGGCGAACGAAAAAAATATTACCCTACTCAAAGATCGGCGGCAAAATATACTACCGTGAAAAAGATGTAACAGCCCTGCTGGAAAAGAATATGCATTGAGGGGAGGGGAAGGGAGGATTTTGTAATTTGGACGTAATAAAATAAAGTTGCGACATAACTAGCTTTGGGACTCTATTTCCACACGAGCATAATGTGCGACTATTACGGGTTATTCTTGATACTCGCTAAATAAAACTGACAAAAATATTTTTATCGATACTTTGGATATCATCGGCAGTTTTATCTTATTCCCAAGACAGAATTGATTATATAAGAACAAAAAATTTCAGCAGGATATCGTTAACTGTAGAAGATTTTCGTCGTATTGTTAGCTCAATTCAATATTATTTTAACGAAACTCAGAAAGACACAACTGATATATTTGACAAACCATCTTTCAGATGTCAATTAACAGGTAGAGACAAGTCCTTGGCATTTTCTTCTTTTAAGCAAATAGAAAACTTTAAACTTGAGTCAGGCTCCTTTAACTCAGCGGTAGTAAGATACTCTTGGGACAAAAAGCCGATTTCATCTGTTGATATTGAATTGAGGGATTATGAGCGAACATTGTCAATTACGAGCAAGGATGACAAAAAAGTTGATGCTCTTTACAGAGATATTTCGGAACAACTCAATGAGCGAAAGGTTTTCTTATCCACAATCGATCTTCCAGCCATTTTTACAACATTGTTTATTATGCTTTTTATTCTATCGATTTACATATTCAGTTATACTCTTGAAGCAGTATGGCGAAAGAAAAGTGACCGACATACTACTATTTTATTTTCAATATCAGTTATCATAGTAATCGGTTTGAGTATTTATTTTTTTTCATCTTATGAAATGAAAGATTTTTTTCCCGGATTCAAGTTGACGGCCGATACGAGCACATGGTGGGACAAACATCAGAGTCTAGTTGAACTTCTATCTTTCCTTGGAGCTACGGTTGCTTTCATTACAAAGGCTTTTAAGAAACTTTGGCATGGGGAAAAAAGCGAATAACAAGCTAACCACTGACAGCTAACTTTTATAGATGGACGATTAGAAGATAAACAATATTGCGAATACGTTTCTTTCTCAAGGATTCGCTTTTTTAGGGCATCGTGGAGGAGTGTGGGCTCTTCCAGAAAATTAGCGACGATTGAAAAACCAATTTAAAAGCACTATCATTGTTTGGGTTTGGGGGAGAGAGAATGTAAAATTTAAAATGAAAACTATGGACCTTACCGATGTAAATTCTACTGAAGGGCAAACTGACTTATTTGGAAATTTACAACTGAATAAAAAGGTTGCTTTTTCAAAAAATAAAAAGATAGTTCTTACTGCGGTGGTAGTTGTATTGATGCTTACAAACTTATATTTCTCTTATGCAACTACAGGTAAAGTTGAGCATGATAAAAAAGGAGACTTGGCATCAAGCTCAAACTATATATCCACGGCATACGAGATGATCTTTTTTGCCCTTCCAATTGCCGCCTTTATTTTATCATTCCTGGTAAGTTTACTTCCATACAGGAAGGCTAAATACTTTTCAAAATATTATCCGTTCGCAATGATAATTTTAATAGTTCTGGAAGGCCTTAATTTTCTTATGCTATTATTAGTCTGGATGGGGCCTGCATAAGTAAAGTGTTTGCGAATATTAGGTTGCTCTTAATTGAAAAAATTAATTTAAAAACAGTATCATTGTTTGGGTTTGGGGGAATGAGTTTGTGTTAGTGTGCACACAACAAGAATCTTACAGGTTGATGTCGTTCAAAAGGGTTCTGTCTCCACTAATCTGAAAGAAGCTTATCCAATTGTTTCTCTAATTGCGGATCACTCGGTTCCGGGGCATCGATATTGATGAGATTACCTTCTTTGTCATAGAGCAAATACCTGGGAATTGCATACAGCCGGATTTGCCGGACCAGTGCAGCATTGTCTTTATTCAAGAGCAAATAGTTGTTTGTGCTGTCACTGCGCAGTTGATCCAGGCGGGTTTGCCAGGCAGGAATATTTGTATCTACAGATACATTAATGAATGCAATTTTATCTGCGCGATATTTTTTCTTTAATGCCTGCAAAGCCGGTATTTCTTCGATACAAGGCATGCACCAACTTGCCCACAGATCAAGCAACACATATTTACCTTTATTCTGTGCTAAAACATTCTCAAGCCTGACCTTTGTTTTCCCATCAGTCATCAACAGTTCATTGGGAAGCAGAGGATCATCGTGCTGAAACTTTTTATAAGCCCGCCCTGCACGGGCAATAATTTCCCGGTAACTCCTGTTCATTGAATAGTGGTGATATTGCCTTGTGTAGCTGGCAGGAATGCAAAAACCCTGCTCCAATGCCCGGAGCATAAGCCGGCTGAGCAGGTAATCCCTGGCAGGCCCTGAGAAAATGGTTGCAATACTGTCAAAGCACTCCTGAAATTGTCCATCCATAGCCATGTTTCGAATACCGTTGTTAGGAAACATGGATTGGTACAGGGCATTGGTATTGCTTTCAACATTTAAAGTAAACCGGGAGGTCTTTGTTAATTGATTAACCTGTGGCAGCAATGCTCTTACTTTATTTTGGTAAATGTTATGTGCAACTAGCGTATCGCGGTATTCCGCGTACAGGGCAAGAACAGCAAAGTCATACCGATTGTGGATATAGTCTTTCGTCAGTTTTTTGAATTTACTGCTAACCCGGTACGCAGCACACAGGGAATCAAAAAGCAGTTGAGAAGCCCGTTCCGAAGGAGCAATCTTTTCATTAATGGCTTTTTCCGCATCTAAGACCGTTTGAAAATCATAGTGTATCCAGAGGGGTATTTTGGGCCGTTTTTCCAGTTTTTGAAAAGTTTTCAATACCAGCAGTTCGTCATCACGGACCTTGTTTTGATTCATTGTAGAAAAGGTGGGTGCATAGTTATTGGAAGGATTGGCTGTAATAAAAATGTGCTCACCCGGATAAACGAGAAACTCATTGTTGTCCTTATGAAAAATGGTGGGTTGCGCAATAAATGTTTGTACCGCTTTTCCCTTTTGCAAGTCAACCATTGAAAGACACGGCACGTCCAATCGCTTTACCTCCTGGTAAGTTACGCTCTGTACCTGCACAAGCGTATCGGCAAAAACAGCGGGATCAGTAGAGAAATAAACCGGCTTTACTTTGCCTTCCAGGGTGCGGAAACCGCAGGAAATCAATAGCGGCAGGAAAACGATAAAAATAGAAAGCTTCATCAGTTAAGGAAATTTGGTTTAATGAATGAGCATATTTGTGGTTGACCGGCTAAACGCAGGTATTGGATTGTAAGGGAATGATTTTACTCAAATGATAACGAAGGTTGTTCGGTTTGGTACTTACAAATTACAATATTCCACCGGGAAACAACACAAAGTCAAAATCAACAACCGAATGCTGTTCATTAGAGAGATGCAAGCGTAAAGGATCGCATTTACTTTTTTAATGAGATGTAAACGATAGAAATTTTCCATAAATATTGTTGCCAGGTCAGCATATTCTTTATTTTTTATCGGTTATCTGTAAACACTTTTGTTCACATTGATTATATCATTGCTTTTTGAGGATTGGTGGCAACACAGAAACGACACTGGAAAAATTAATTTAAAAATATTATCATTGTTTGGGTTTGGGGGAATGTAGAATCGTATGAAATTATTAAAATGACTCGTTTAAAGATTTTATTATTTCTGCTTTTTAACTCCTGTCTTTTTGCTTGCACTTCAACAGAAGAGTATAAAAAAGATTTGTCTTCTGAAAACATAGATAAAATTGACCAGGCTTGTTATGAATTAGGTAAGGCACACGATACTTCTGCGATCAAACCATTACTGGTAAAGGCTTTAGATCCGAGAATGACAACCGACTTAAGATTTTATGGAATGACAGTAAACTATTGCCGGTTAACAGCCCTAAGCAAAATAACAGGGGAAGACGTCATCAGACCATTCGATAAGTTTAAGGTCGATACTGCTGCTACTCTTTTCTATTTAAACTGGGCTATTAAACATGGACACATTAAGGATACAAACAGTGTCGATATTTACTATTACAAGTAATCAAGGGAAACTATCCATTGAAAAATTAATTTAAAAGCACTATGGGAATGAAAACGATTGTTTACATAGGTACAAGCCTTGATGGGTTTATTGCAAGAACAGATGGAGATTTTGATTGGCTTACCCAATTCGCTAATGACGAAGCTATCCATGCCTATGAAGAATTTATCAATAGGATTGATGCAATTGTTATTGGAAGGGGTACTTTTGAAAAAATACTTACTTTCCCTTCCTGGCCTTATGAAAAAAAAGCGTTTGTGCTAAGTACCAGGCTTAAACAATTGCCTGATACACTAAGAGACAAGGCAACCCTTCTTTCAATGAAGCCCAAAGAACTATTAAGCTATCTTTCAGACATGGGCTTTTCAAGCATCTATGTGGACGGTGGAAAGTGATTCAAAGCTTTCTAAAAGAAGACCTGATTGACGACCTCATAATTTCAAAGGTTCCTGTACTTATCGGAAATGGCATTCCATTATTTGGTTTTCTGGGTGGCGACCTTAAATTTAAACATATAAGAACTGAGGTACAGTCTAATGGGCTTGTGAGAAGCTATTATAAAAGAGAAGGGAAGTGAGCCCCGACAACGGCAGCTATCAATGAGGTTTGCTGAATTCTATGCCGGCTGACACTTCTCACTCCATCATCAGTAATTCTAATTATCTTTCGTTCGGTATTCGGCTGATGAATCAAATATACCAGCACAGAAAAGCCGGAGCCGTTATGTGCAAACTGACAGGCAAAAGCCTCATTAAATGATAAAGCTTTTTAACTCCATTTGTTTATCAATCAGACATTGTAAAAAATCAATTCTTACAATTTTTTCTATTTATTGTATTTCCTGTTTGGTTGGAATTATTATGGTACATTCTGGTAATTCATTTGCTTTGTCGTACGGGGACAAAATAGTTGGAAATGCTACTACCCATGACAATGCCTCAATTAACTATAATAACGGCAACAGGTTTAAAGCAGCTTTAATTGATTTCGGTGGAAATCTATTTACAAGTTCAATACCGCAAACGTTTTTAGGACTTGGAATAATTTTTCCATTCTTTACCACTTCATATCAAGGTTGGATTGGAGGGCTTGTTTCAGTTGACAACTTGCATCGAAGCAGATTGATTAAAACTAAATCAGCGTTATATTATTTCATAGTTCTTATTCTACAATTTATTCCATATTCGCTAACAATGGGGTCAGGACTGTCTCTTGGTATTAAAACATATAAACTGAATAAAGGTCGAAAATTATTTAAATACCAATTAGACAAATCCAGTTTAAAAGATGTTTTTAATATTTATTTACTTGCTGTTCCTTTGTTTTTTATTGCATCGTGTTTTGAATTTTTGAGCAATTGGAATAAATAAGCCGCCTTCCCGGCGAGCCAAATTGGAAGGTTGGCGGTAACTATGCAACATTACACAAAATAATGTTGGCTCTTTTATTGCGGCTATTACTTATGAATAAAAAATACATTATGACAATAGTAGTATTGCCGGGAATAAAATGAACCTCCAAATAAAAGACTGCAAAAATGAAACAGCGAATAAATATTCTTACACTTGGTGTAAACGACTTAAAAAGATCCATGAAATTCTTTCAGGGTGGATTGGGTTGGGAAACACAAGGCATTATAGGTACTGAATTTGAAAACGGCGAAGTAGTGTTATTTGACCTTGACAACGGAATGAAGCTTTCCCTCTATGAAAGAAAAAATTTAGCATGGGACAGTAAATTAAAATTGCAACCGGAAAGTGCAACGGAATTCTCAATTGGATACTTTGTCAACAGTGGCCAGGAAGTTGACACGATAATGGGGCAAGCTAAAAAAGCAGGAGCAGAAATTATCAAACCGGCGCAAAAGACTTTTTGGGGAGGTTATGCAGGTTACTTTCAGGACATAGACGGACATCTTTGGGAAATTGGTCATAATCCAGCGTGGAAAATTGAAGAATAAACTTGTTTTCGCCGTTGTTGGTGCTGCGCAGAGGTAAGTGTCAAGCCACACCAACCTTTAGATTTGCTTTGATAGGTTTTTAATAAGATTATTACTATTACTACCTTTCTTTTTTGCTACTTTTTTCTTTGTTATTAACTCAATTTTGTGAACAACACAATCACAAAGGGCCTGTGAACTAACACACCAAAAGTACGTAATGGTACAACCGTTGATGTAGACAGGCTCTTTCTGATATGAGATGCTTCGAATAGAAATTAAGGCTAACCAGGCCTATTATTAAGGTTATAAAGAAGCTCATATCATTGATTGTGCAAATTCTTTTTTATGAAGCAGTACAATTATTTTTTTGGAGTTGATGTTTCTAAAAAAACAGTTGACATCACTTTGTTTGACCAACGGCAATCCATACACCAGCAGTTTATGAATAATATGCCAGGTATGGAAGAGTTGCAACAATGGCTAGCACAGCTAAGTCAGAACAAATCTGAAGTACTGTTCTGTATGGAAACAACAGGACTGTATTGTTTTCCGTTAACCCGGTTCTTAGCTGAGAAGGGGATTGATATTTGGATTGAACATGCTGCTCAAATTAAAAAATCCAGTTCACTGAATCGGGGCAAGAACGACAAAATAGATTCCTATCGCATCGCTTTGTATGCATCAAAAAATTTAGATCGCTTACGACTATGGAAGCCGATGAGTACTACATTGGAAAAGATCAAGCATCTTTCTAGCTTAAGGGAGCGACTTGTTGAGACCAAGAAAAGATTAGCTATACCGATCAAAGAATTTGAAGAAATGGGTAACGTAGCAATGGCTAAGCTGCTTACCAAAACAATTAAACACTCACTGTCGGCGGTTGACAGGGATATTGTCAATATTGAGGTAAAGATTGTTGACATAGTCAATGAAGATGATAACCTGAAGCAATTATTCAGATTGATTACTTCAGTTGTAGGAATAGGTTTTGTAACGGCAATTAATTTATTGATCTATACAAAAGGGTTTACCGTATTAAATGAAACTAGGAAGTTGGCTTGCTACTGTGGAGTTGCACCTTTTGAATACTCATCTGGAACCAGCATCAGAGGAAAAACTAAAGTTCATTTTATGGCGAACAGAAAACTTAAATGCAACCTTCATATGGCTTCATTGAGTGCAATCAAACTTGATGTCGATTTAAAAAACTATTATGAAAGAAAAGTAGCAGAAGGAAAAAACAAAATGAGTGTGTTGAATGCAGTCAGAAATAAATTGTTAGCAAGGATCATTGCAGTTGTGAATAACAAAAGAGAATATGTGAAAAAGATTGCCTGAAATTGATTTGTTTTGTCATAGAAATCGACGGCACTGTGCTTCACAGAATAGTCATCCGGATTTTATTTTTTAACCACCTCCACAATACTGAACATGGGGGAGTGTGTATGCACTACTCTTGAAAGTTCTAAATCAGCTTTTGCAAAAAGCTCATTAAATTCTTTTTCAGTTCTTTCTTTTCCGCCCGTCATGGCAAGCATATTAATATCCATGAACTTGCCTGGATGAGGCACATTTCCTTCGGGTATAACTGCTTCAATTACCAGCAGCTTACTTGTCGGTTTCATGGCATGGCTGCAATTTTTCAAAATTTTTAAACATTGCTCATCGTTCCAGTCATGCAATATCATTTTCATTAAATAAGCATCGGCATCTTTAGGAACAAAATCAAAAAAACTTCCCGCCTGCGTGCTGCATCTTTTATCAAACCCTTTTTCTTTTAACTGCCCGTTTGTTTCTTCTACTACGTACTCTTCATCAAACACAATACCTGTGGCACCCGGCGTTTTATCTAATACACCCATCATCAAAGCGCCGTTTCCTCCGCCAATGTCCACAATAGTTTTAAATGTGCTGAAATCATAACAAGGCAATACATTCGCAACAGCCGCATTGGTAACACCTGTCATTGCTTTCATAAAATTCAATCCTTCGTCAGGATGCGTTTCATAATATTTCCATACGGACATGCCTTCTACATTATCAAAAGAAGTGCTGCCTGTTTTTATACTATAGATCAAATTGCCCCATGCATTAAAATGATCGCCCAACTGTGCAATGGCCATTGCCTTCATAGAGCCGGGTATGCCGCTTTGCAGCGTGGCACCTAATGGCGTTAATTCAAATTCATGCTTTTCATTTTCACTGAATATGCCTACGCTTGCAAGTGCTCTCAGTATGCGGTAAAGGGAAGGAGCGTGGCTATGCGTAGCTTCAGCCAGTTGATCTGCTGTTTGAGGTTTTTTTAAATGATCAGCAAGGTTGAGTTTAGCGGCTGAATAAATACAGCAGGAGGTCCAGAAACCAGTGATCAGTTGCAGCATTTGTACATGCGGCGGAGGAGTTTGAAGATTATTCATATTTCGTTGGTTTAGGCTGTAAAGATGCGAAGAATGCAGGCCTGTTTCCAATAACCCGGGTTAAATAACCAATTAACCATGGTTAAGAAAATTACTTTCCTGATAAACGTTTGCGGAGGCGACTAAGCGAGGGAGGCTCAATATCAAGATACATGGCAATATATTGTAAAGGGATACGTTGAAATATTTCGGGATGTTTTTTTATAAGGTTAAGGTATCGTTCTTCGGCAGATAAAGATTTTACCTCCTGGAGCCTGTGCAAATTGGCGAAAGATGACCTTTGTTCTTTCTGTTCAAACATTGTTTTCAGTTTAGGAATCTGTTTCCATAATGTTTCCAGGTCGTCTTTGGCAAGGCAGAGCAATTCACAATCTTCCATGGCCTGGATATACAATGCAGTGGGTTGTTGCGTATAATAACTTTCAAGATCACCGATCCACCAATCCTCAAAAGAAAAGTATAAAATATGTTCGCCACCCTTTTCATCCATTGTGTACGTGCGGGTGCTGCCTCTGTTAATGTAAGCTCTTTGCTTAAGCACCTGCCCGGGTTTCAGGTAAAAAAATTTCCGTGGAATATATTCCCGCCTGAAGTGTGAAAGCAGCAAGCTGAATTCATCTTCTGTAAACTTCATTTTTTTAAGAAACAGGTCAATGAATTGCTGAGAAACTTCTGATCTGTATAGTTCCATTGTTGGTTGTAGCTATTTCTTTTCAAGTGTCCAAACGTCGTTGCTGTATATAAAATCCGGGCTATCCGGCGTTCCGCCATATTTACCTCCGGTCATAAAAATTTTATTTTTAAAGATACAGGAAGTTGTTCCGCCTCTTGGACTCCAGGGAGCTTTTATAGCCGTCCATCTTTTACCATCCTCACTCACGAGCATTTCACTCCTGAACAAATTATTCCTGTTGCAGCCCAGGAGCCAGATTTTATCGTCATACACTACAGCAGAGTATCCAAAAATATCTTCGGGAACAAAACGTTCTGCTTCTCTTGTCCAGTGAACAGCATCATCAGAACTCCACACATCATTATTCAGCATAAAAATTTTGTGATGAAAAAAAACGAACTGGCTTTCCTGCCTTTTGCCAAAGGGCAAATCATCTGCCTGTTTTATCCAATGTATCCCGTCATTTGAATTCCAGATGTCAGAGAATTTCTCATTTTCAGTACCTCCGCCTATGATCCAGATCTTGTCTGCAAAAACAAAAGGGTGATAAAAAAATCTTTTGGGAAGGTTGCTGGTTTCAGCCAAAAGTTCCCAATTTTTCATATCCGAAGTTCTGTGAATAGCAGACGTCAGGCTATAATGCTCAATATTACCTGTCAGCGTTCCCAGGCCATACAAGGCATTGTTAAACCATACATAGTCAAGAAAGGCGTTGTTCTTAATGATATTTGTCAATGACGATTTTGTCCATTCTTTACCATTTAAGGAATACCAGCCAACATCATGATGCAATACCCAGAGAGTATCCCTAATATTGAACATTTGAAAGTTGTAAGATTTTTGAAATGCGGCATTGTCAGTAAGCTGTGTCCAGATATATCCTGTGTCTGAAATAGAAGAATTATTGTTTTTATCTTTCTGCGAATTGACAATTGTCTGCCCGTTGCAGGCAAGCAGAAAATAAAGGGTTAAAAGAAAAACTAATTTTTGCATTATATAACTTTTGTCATTTACTACTGTAACTAAAGATAAAAATTTAACATCTACCGCCATCAAAAGGCTCCTGTGTGTATTGGCATTCAGAGAGGAATTATACTGTTCATTCTCATTTTTTTTGAAAGCAAGAGGTAAGTGATAGTGGTTTCAATTAGCTTCTTTTTTACCTAATCAATGATGACCCCGGTTGGATACTGAGTTAGATTGCTGGCAAAGTCTTTGTAATTAATAGGAGAACACAATGTGTTCCGTGTTTTAAAATCATTGAAGATTAAAAAAATAGTTATGAAAAATCTGATTCACATTTCGGTTATATTATTATTTACCGGAGTTATTGCTTTACCTGCACATGTTTTTGCACAAAATGCCAAAGATGATAAACTTATGGCAGACTGTAAATATGCAAAAACTGAATTTATTAAAACAGATAAACTGATGCAAAATTTGTTTGATAATTCCTATGCCTATGTAATATTTCCAAATGTAGGCAAAGGCGCAATAGGGGTAGGAGGTGCAGCCGGTAATGGAATTGTGTTTCAAAATGGGGAACCGGTAGGCAGTGCCAGCATGAAACAGGTCAGTGTGGGTTTTCAATTTGGTGGCCAGACATATCGTGAAGTCATATTCTTTGAGAATGCGGCGGCATTGGATCGCTTTAAACAAGACAAATTGGAATTTACTGCCCGGGGCATCAGCAGTAGCTGTCAATAAAGGCGCGACAGCCAATGTGAAATATGCGGATGGGGTGATGGTATTTACGCAGGAAAAAGGCGGATTAATGTATGAAGCATCTATCGGCGGGCAAAAGTTTGATTATTCCACATTTTGATTTTTTGAATCATTGTTTAAATAAAGATTTACAATAATGCGTGGCATCATTTTTGCAAAATAGTGTAGTGAAAGAATTTCTCATTAGTAACAATATCCTTAAAAATCCACGTACCCCTTATGAAAAAAATTCTCTACTATTTAATCTTCCAGACTCTTATTTCTTTTCTGACAATTTTATTAAGCTACCTGGCTTCATTGATAGTATAAGCTGTCTGGTCTCCTTATAAGTTGTTCTCCACAGATGAGCAAGTCAATGGTGTGTAATTTCTATTTTAATGATGTTGGTTATCTTTAAAGTTCATTCGGGCTCCCAACTAAAATACTTGCAATATGAACAGGAGAATAATTCTTTTTGCTTTTTTATTATCAATCTTCACAGTACATGCTCAACAAAAAGTAATTCAGCTTTATAATGGCCCTGCTCCCGGTTCAGAAAATTGGAACTGGGATGAAAAGGAAAAAGACTACGATCAAATGCATTTAAAAATTGTGTACAATGTTTCGCGTCCAACGCTTACTGTTTTTTTGCCAGACTCTTCCATAGCAACAGGTGCTGCTGTAATTGTTTGTCCCGGCGGTGGTTTTCAGTTTTTATCAATTGAGAGTGAAGGTTACGATGTTGCACGTTGGCTAAATAAAAAGGGTGTTGCAGCCTTTGTCCTCAAATACAGGCTTACACATAGTTTAACAGATGACCCTTTTACGGAATTTATTTCCAAGCAGCCAAATACAGAGAAGTTCAATGAAGAAATAAAGCCAGTTGTTGCAATGGAAATTGCAGATGGAAAAACTGCTGTCACGTATGTCCGGAGCCATGCTGCTGAATATAATCTCTCCCCCGATCATATTGGCATTATGGGATTTTCTGCAGGTGGAACACTTGCAACAGGTGTTGCGTATAATTATGATGCAAACAATCGACCTGATTTTGTGGCCCCTGTTTATCCTTATATTGGAAGTTTTACAAAGGGTCCCGTGCCCGATGACGCACCTCCCGTATTTATTGTTGCGGCAAGTGATGATCAGTTTGGGTTTAATATTCATTGCATTGACCTGTATAAGGATTGGGTGACTTCAAAACATTCTGCAGAGCTGCATATATATGCAAAAGGCGGACATGGTTTTGGTATGCGTAGACAGGATATCCCTACTGATACATGGATCGAAAGATTCGGTGACTGGCTGCAGTTACAGGGCTTTGCAAAAGCAGGTTCACCCAATGCACAACAGGTAGCAGGTATGCAGAAGATGCTGAGTGACTGGCCAAACTTACATCGTTATGAAAATGATAATGAAAAATTAGAACCTGCATCCAATGAAAAACGTATTGTATTCATGGGAAATTCAATTACAGAAGGATGGATAAGAACGGATTCCGCTTTTTTTGCAGATAACCCATACGTCGATCGAGGTATCAGCGGGCAAACTACTCCGCAAATGTTATTACGTTTCCGCCAGGATGTGATAAACCTGAAGCCTGCTGTGGTGGTGATCCTTGCAGGCATTAATGATATTGCTCAAAATACAGGTGTGATGACATTGGAGCAAACCTATGGAAATATTGTATCAATGGCAGAGCTTGCTAAAACAAATAACATTCATGTTGTAATTTCATCCGTATTACCTGCTTTTGATTTTCCATGGCATCGGGGTTTGGAACCTGCAGAAAAGGTGGTAAAGCTAAACAGCATGCTGAAAAACTATGCTAATAAAAATAATATAGTGTACGTTGATTATTTTTCAGCCATGGGAGATAGCAGAAAAGGATTGCCGGAATCACTTTCAAAAGATGGTGTGCATCCAAATCTTACGGGCTATAAAGTCATGGAGCCTCTTGTGCAAAAAGCAATTGCAGAAGCTATCAGGAAGAAATAAAATTTATACGAGATAGTAGTAAACTAAATAATTTGACGCACTTCTTTTATCTATTTTTCTGAGTATGACCCGAGGTAGGGACTTTTAGATAAAACCTTATGACCGTAAACTGAAAAAAAAGTGTTGAAGCATATAATATCATAAATTAGTGGTTATATACAATAATTGTAAACATTCGCAAACAAAGACAAATGAGAAAATTTTTACTTCTATCAGCTATAATTTTTTTTGCGACTTGTTCTAACGGGCAAAGAGGATTTGGTTTTGATGTTGGGTTTTCGACCTCTAAATCGCCCATGGCAGCTATAAAATATTACCTTGATGATAATGCTTTCTCATTAGGATTCACTTATCAACTCTTTAATAATGCATTGGGTGATAAGGTTAATAAGACAACTTCAACCTTTATAATTGGACATGGTAATTATTTTTTTACAGCAGATGCGGGATATACCAGGGTATTAAATGAGAATTTTTCTGTTGGTGGAGAAATATCCGTTGGTGAAAAGAAATATTATCATAATTACAGCGATAACAGTTATTCGGAGGGTGGTTACCATGTAGTATATAAAACGAAAACCGTGTTTGGAATTGGAGGAATAGTAATTTATAACATAAGTGACAATTTCGGAGTTTTTGCTGATCTTAATTCAATTCGACAAGCTGCTATAGGCATTCAATTAAAATTTGTGAAATAGCTGGTTTAAGGCACTTTACAATAAGGAGGATCTAAAACAAGAAAAATTGAAACAGGCAATAATTTGTATTATTACAAGCTTGTTATTCTTTATTTAGGCCACTTCGCAAAAGCATTCTGCATTACCTAAAGGAAAATTATTTATTATTGGAGGAGGCGACAGGGCTGTTTTGTTGATGAAGATGCTGGTCAAAACTGCAGGTTTAGAACAAAATGATTATGTCGTAGTGCTGCCTATGTCCAGCGAAGAACCGGATACTTCCTATTATTATTTTAAAGAAGATCTTAAACAGGTTTCTAATTGCCCGATTGTCAATTTCAACTTTACAAAAGAAAATAGTAACAAAAAAAGCTGGCTTGATTCCCTGGAATATGCAAAGCTTATTTTTATCACGGGCGGTGACCAGGTTCGGTTTATGAATATTGTTTTGAATACTCCAATATACAACTCCATTCACCTTGCCTATATGAATGGCGCAACTATTGCAGGTTCAAGTGCCGGTGCTGCAGTAATGAGCCGTTATATGATAACAGGAAATGAGTTGACAGATACAACTTATCATGCCACTTTTGCAAAACTTCAAAATAATAATATTGAAATAGAGGAAGGACTGGGTTTGTTAACATCTGCTATCATTGACCAACATTTTATTGTGCGTAGTCGCTATAATCGTTTACTTTCTGCCATAGCAAAATATCCTGCTTATTGCTGCATTGGTATTGATGAAGCCACAGCAATTATAGTACTGGGAAACAAAATAAAGGTAGCAGGAAAGAGCCAGGTAATCGTAATGAGCAAGCCTGAACATTTACAAATAACTTCCAATGGCCTGATCAAACTCAGGAATATTCAATTCAGCATTTATACTGAAGGCGATGAATTCTTTATTGATAAATAGGGTTCATCGGTCAGATTACCTCTACACTTCTTTCCACAAAAGCAGTAAGATCTGCTCCCTTCAGCATTCCCTGTGCTAATAAGGCAAGATCAAATGCCTGCTTCGCCATTTCGGTTTGTTTAGCCTCATCGGCTTGTAATATTTTTGAAATGACCTTATGATTAGCATTGATCGATACTTTGTAACTGTCAGGCATCGCTCCATAGAAATTCATTCCTCCGCCCAACTTCGACATATCTTTCATACGCCGCATCCATTCTTCCATGGTGATGGTTACCGGCATGGCTTCAGCAGACTGATTCTCCACTTCCACCTTCATATTCGGATTATTAATAGCCTTATCAAATATTTCTTTTAGTTTTTTTGTTTCATCTTCTGTTAAAGCATGTTTTACCGCATCTTCTTTCACAACCAGTTTATCCAGCACATCTGCGTCTACTCTTTTCAATTGAGTTTTTTCCAGTTTCATCTCAAGATGATGAATAAAATGAGTATCAATAGGCGAATTCATCAGCAGTACATCAAAATCCTTTTTGTTGGCAGCCTGAACATAACTGTGCTGCTGTTCTGCATCAAAAGTGTAGAGATATACCAGGTTGCCGTCTTTGTCGGTTTGAAAATCTTTTACTTTGGCTTTATATTCATCCAGGGTATAATATTCATTCTTTGTATTGGTGAGCAATAAAAATTCTTTTGCTTTATCATAGAATTTTTCATCAGAGATGGCCCCGAATTTTACAAACAATCCTATGTCATTCCATTTTTCTTCATAAGCTTTTCTGTCTTTTTTAAATAATTCCTGTAGCTTATCAGCTACTTTCCTCGAGATATAACTATTGATCTTTTTTACATTACTGTCAGATTGTAAAAAAGACCGGCTTACGTTTAAGGGAATGTCGGGTGAATCAATGACACCGTGTAACAGCATCAGAAACTCAGGAACTATATCTTTTACTTCATCTGTGATAAATACCTGCCTGCTGAAAAGCTTGATCTTATTCTTTTGTATCTCAAAATCATTTTTCAGTTTTGGAAAATACAATACACCTGTAAGGTTAAAAGGATAATCAACATTCAGATGGATCCAGAAAAGGGGTTCGTCAGAAAAAGGATATAATTCACGATAGAAATTGAGGTAATCTTCATCTTTCAGATCTGCAGGTGCTTTTGTCCATATCGGGTTTGTATTGTTGATGATATTATCAACTTCAATGGTTTTGTATTTTGGTTTACCATCTTTATCCTCGCCATCCTGAACAGATTCTTTCTTTGTACCAAACTGTACAGGCACAGGAAGAAACTTAGCATATTTATTTAATATCTCATTAATGCGATGTTCCCCGAGAAATTCTTCAGATTCTGAATTGAGATATAGAATAACATCCGTACCTATTTCTTTGCGCTTGCCCTTTGTAATTTCAAATGAAGTGCTTCCATCACAGGTCCATTTGGCAGGCTCTGCATCATCCTGGTAAGAGAGCGTTTGAATCTCTACTTTGTCGGCTACCATAAAGGCAGAATAGAATCCCAAACCAAACCGGCCAATGATCTCATTGGCATCATTGGCTTCTTTGAATTTTTCAAGGAATTCAGTGGCACCGGAAAAAGCTATTTGGTTTATGTACTTTTTGATCTCTTCAGCAGTCATGCCGATCCCGTGATCGGAAACAGTGATCGTTTTTGCTTTTGCATTCACAGAAACCTTTATTCTCAGATCGCCAAGTTCTTTGTTGTAATGTCCAAGTGAGCTTAGCCGTTTTATTTTTTGGGTAGCATCTACAGCATTACTCACCAGTTCCCGTAAAAAGATCTCATGATCGGAATACAAGAATTTTTTAATAATAGGGAAGATGTTCTCTGTATTAATCGAAATAGTTCCTTTTTCCTGTACCATAGGTATAGTTAGTTTAATTCAGGCGCAAGATAACAAGCCTTGTTCCAAAGCAGGAAAATTCGCCAGATTGACAGGCAAAATTTTTGTTCCGGCAGGCAAAGGCTCAAAATTTAAGCCTTTAGACCTTTTAAACTTTTTTATTTTTGTTATATGCGCCCGGATTACTCACATAAAATCTTTCCTGATTTCCGCAATCATTTTTTTCTGCTGATGGAGACATTGGCAATGATGCCCTAATGCTTTGAAGAAAAATAATAGTTGCGCTTGCTTTTGCTCAATAGAATTGTTAGAGTTGAAGAGTGCGACGCAACCGAAGCTAAATATGTATTCTTAAGCTGGCAACAAAACATAAAAACAAAAAACTTTTTATCCATGTCAATAATAGCTAACGAAAATAAATCAACCACTCAGGCAGATTTTTTGCCTTTGCTGGGTACAGACTACGTAGAGTTTTATGTGGGTAATGCAAAACAGGCAGCACATTATTATATTCATGCTTTTGGCTTTCAGCCATTAGCTTATGCAGGCCCTGAAACAGGAGCCAGGGACAGGGCAAGTTATGCAGTTCGTCAGAATAAATTGACATTTGTGCTGACTGGACCTATAAAAACAAATAACTCAATTGCAGATCATGTATATAAGCATGGTGACGGAGTAAAAATGCTGGCTCTTCTTGTAGATGACGCAAAAAAGGCATGGAAAGAAACTACAAACCGTGGTGGCAAAAGTTATATGGAGCCCACTTCATTAAAGGATGATGACGGTGAGGTAGTGATGAGCGGGATTCACTTATATGGAGACACCGTTCATTTATTTGTTGAAAGGAAAAGTTATCACGGTGCTTTTTTACCAGGGTATATAAAGTGGGAAAACCCGCATTTCAAAACTAAGGAAGCAGGTCTGCTATATGTTGACCACTGTGTAGGCAATGTGGGTTGGAATCAAATGAATCGATGGGTAAAGTTTTATGAAGATGTGATGGGTTTCAGAAATATCCTGACGTTTGATGATGAAGATATATCTACAGAATATTCAGCTCTGATGAGTAAGGTAATGAGCAATGGAAACGGATTTGTAAAATTTCCTATTAATGAACCGGCCGAAGGAAAGAAAAAAAGCCAGGTGGAAGAATATCTTGAATTTTATAATGGAGAAGGCGTGCAGCACATTGCTGCGGCAACAAATGATATTGTAGGTACTGTAAGAGAATTGATGAGCAGGGGTGTAGAATTTTTACAAGTGCCTACTACATATTATGATGATCTGCCGGACAGGGTTGGTCATATTGATGAGGATCTTGAACCATTGAAAGAATTAGGCATATTGGTTGACAGAGATAATGAAGGCTATTTATTGCAACTATTTAGCAAGCCTGTTGAAGACAGGCCCACATTATTTTTTGAAATTATTCAACGGAAAGGGGCAAAAAGTTTCGGGAAAGGGAATTTTAAAGCTTTATTTGAAGCAATAGAAAGAGAACAGGCAAAGAGGGGAAATCTCTAAGGGAAAATTATTAAGATAGCTGTATAAAATTCATTGTTATTATATTTCAGCCTATGGGTTTCTGAATTATCTTTACAAATCATTAATGTTTTTTTAATACTTAGCATCAAATTTTTTCGTTTTTAATTTGATAAATATTCAGGAATGAAAAACCTCTGTGCACTATTTTTATTTTGTGGTTTAGTATTGTCGGTTTCTGCTCAGAAAAATGGAACTTCTTTCGCTTCTACTATTTCCACCTCTTTCTTCGATTATCAAAGAACATTGCCTCGCCCCGCTGAAGCTATTGCCCGCAAAGAAGATACTCTTCGCAAACAGTTTGAAGCAAAAAAACTGGCTTGGCCGGCTAAATATATTTACATCCGTTCTTTTAAGTACGACAGTCAAATGGAAGTATGGGTAAAGAATGATATTAAAGATCCTTTCCAGCTTTTTAAGACCTATAAAATTTGTGCATTGGCAGGAACTCTTGGTCCAAAAAGAATGGCGGGCGATTTCCAGGTGCCTGAAGGATTTTATTATATCAATGAATTTAATCCCAAAAGTGATTATTATTTATCGCTGGGGATCAATTATCCAAACGTTTCGGACAGAGTATTAAGTGATTCATTGCAGCCTGGCAGTGGCATTTACATTCATGGCAGTTGTGTAACAGTAGGCTGTATCCCGATCACGGATGGCCAAATTGACGAATTATATATTCTTGCTGCACTGGCAAAAAATGCCGGTGAAGATTTTATTCCAGTTCATATTTTCCCAATTCGCTATAATGTGAAAAGAAGTGCGGATTATTTAAATACACTTGAAAAAAATGACCCTTCATTAAAACAATTCGCTCTTAATTTGGAACAGGTATTTGATTATTTTGAAAAGTACAGGCAAATACCGGTGATCATGGTGGATGAAAAAGGAGATTATGTAGTAGATGGAATTGTCCGCAAACCTGTTGTTGCGGAAAGCGAAAGACCCACACACCAGCATGTTGCTCATCGTACCAGGAATATTGCTGATGTATCAGAGGTTGTTCAGCAATGGCCGCAATATCCGGGAGGGGGACAGGCTTTTCTTGATTATTTGCAAAAACTGGGAAAAGAAATGGTAGGATATTTACCGGGCTCTGCAAAAAAGGCATTCGTACAGGTTGAGTTTATAATAGATTCAGATGGAATACCTGTGAACTTTAAGGTTGTAAAAGGGGTGGATGAGGATTTTAATGACGAACTTATCACTAAGCTTGAAAAGATGCCGATTTGGAAACCGGCTATGCTAAATGATAAGCCTGTGGCAAAAAAAATGAAACAATCCATAGAAATTTCGGCAGAAGAACTGTCTCCTTAAAACTTTCTTTTTAATTTTGCCTGCTATTAATACATTGTAAATTTCCTTTTCTTTTGAAGGCATATTTCATTAGTGGTTTGGGTGCAGATAAAAGAGCTTTTTACAAAATTCAATTACCTCAAAATTATCAACCGGTTTATCTTGATTGGATAAAACCGCTACCGGATGAGGCTTTTCCTGAATACGCAAAAAGGTTTTCAGCTTTAATAGATTCAAATGAAGAATTTATTTTGATCGGGCTTTCATTTGGTGGCATGCTTGCCAGCGAAATTGCCAGGATCATTCCTCCTAAAAAACTGATTATTATCTCAGGCCTGAGCAGTTATAAAGAATTGCCCTGGTATTTTAAGCTTGCAGGAAAACTGGGGGTACATAGAATTCTTACTCCTGCAATATATAAGCAGGCCACCTTGCTGAACAGGTTTATGGGTGTAGGTGATAAACAAATGAAAGCTATTGTGTACAATTATGTACGAAACGCTGACCCGGAATATATTCGCTGGGCTTTAAATGTGATTGTTCACTGGTTACATGATGAACGGCCTCCTGATTTAATTCATATACATGGATCGAATGACCATTTACTTCCGTGCCGCTATGTAAAAGCTGATTATGTTATTCAACAAGGCGGACATTTAATGGTAATGAATAAGGCAGGGGAGGTGAATAAAATATTAAAGCAGGTTCTTGTTGCAGGTTAGATTATTGCATGAGCAGTTGTATCGTGTCAGTTGTTTGTTGCCGTAATAAGATTGTTTTCCCTTCAGTCAGTTTTTCAAAAATTTCTTTATTGTAATGGCGGGTGGTAAGCAGCGTTAATTCTTTCATCACCTGCACATCAAAAATTTCAGACACTTCAAAAACAAGCTTTTCAATTTTTTCGGTTCTGTCATCTAACACACAAATAAAACTGATGGCCGTATTCTGTGTAAGGTTTGGTTTAATGTTTAATTTTCCCAGCAGACTATAAAGAGTGGCGACATGATGTTCGCCTACAAAAGAAAAATCTTTCGATCTCATTTCAACCAATACCTGTTTTTCTTTCAATACAATTATAGGCGGTAAATCATGAACAGCTTTATTATGAATAACAGTTCCCTCCAGGGAAGGGTTTAGAAAACATTTTACATAAAGCGGAATGTTTTTATTCTGTAAAGGCTTTATTGTTTTGGGATGAATGACCTGTGCGCCATAATAAGCCATTTCTATCACTTCATTATAATTGAGTTCAGTGATTGGTTGTGCATCTGGAAATTTTTTTGGATCAGCATTCATCACACTTTCCACATCTTTCCAGATAGTTTGGCTTTCTGCATTGAGCATGTTTGCAAAAACAGCAGCCGTATAATCACTTCCTTCTCTTCCAAGCGTTGTACTTTCATTTTCATCGGTGGCACCGATAAAGCCCTGTGTTAAAAGAATATCCTGATCTGTAAAAAGAGAGATAACAGAATTAGAAACTTTTGAGCTTGTAAATTCCCAATCAATATTTGCATCCCTGAAATTGTCATCTGTCCTGATAATGTCTCTCACATCGAGCCATTTATTTTTTATTCCCATTTCATTGAGATAAAAACTGATAATAGTTGTAGATAAAAGTTCACCAATGCAAACAACCTGGTCATAATAATAATCATAACCTCTTTGCGGTTTGTCATGCAACAACCACTCTGCTTCAGTAAAAAAATCTCTGAGTTGTTCTTCACAGGCCAGGTAATGAGTAACCAGCAATTGCTTTGCAATGTTAAGGTGTTGTTTTTTTACAAGATCAAATAATTGAAGGGCTTCATCTTTCTTCCCACTGTAAAAAGCTTCGGTCACTTTCTCCAGGGCATTCGTCGATTTTCCCATGGCAGAGATGACGATGAAAATTTTTTCTCTCGAAAATTGTTTGAGAATATTTCCAAGCTTTAGAATTCTTTCAACACTGTTTACAGAAGCGCCACCGAATTTGAAAACCTTCATCCAATTTTAGATTTTGATTAGAAGGAAGCAAAAATATTCAATCCCGATAACTATCGGGATTCAATTCTTTATTTTTGATTTAAATTCCTGCCATGGATATTGTCAACCGAAAAGTTCTGACTCTTGACGAGTTCACCATTCAGCAATTGAGAAATTTCCCCCGGGCTACGGGTGAACTAAGCGGATTGCTTAGAAATATCGGTCTTGCCGCAAAAAGAATAAATGTAGAAGTCAATAAAGCGGGTCTTGTGGATATTCTCGGTGATGCCGGAGAAATTAATGTGCAGGGCGAAGATGTGAAGAAACTGGATATACTGGCCAATAATCAACTTACCGGTGTGCTGCACCATGGGATCAGTTGCGCCGGCATAGCGAGTGAAGAGATTGATGACTATGTAGCTTTCGATGACGATGTGAGCAAGAATTCAAAATATATCTGCATGTTCGATCCGCTGGATGGCAGCGGCAATATTGATGTGAATGTTTCCATAGGAACCATTTTTAGTGTGTACAGGAGAATAACATCAAAAGGAAGTATAGTAGCCCGGGAAGATTTTTTGCAGCCGGGCCATGCACAGGTGGCAGCAGGTTATATTGTTTATGGCTCGTCTACCATGTTGGTGTATGCAACAAGAAGGGGTGTAAATGGTTTTACTCTTGACCCTTCCATTGGTGAATTTAGTTTAAGTCATCCGAATATCAGATGCCCTGAGGATGGAAAAATATATTCAGTAAATCACGGTAGTTTTTTCCAGTATGAAGAAAGAGTAAGGCGATATATTGATGTGTGCCAGAAGAAAACGAAAATAGATGGAGGTCCTTATACACAACGATACATTGGCAGCATGGTGGCTGATGTACATCGTAATCTCATCAAAGGAGGAATTTTTATGTATCCGGGTACAGAAGACAGGCCAAAAGGAAAATTGCGATTGTTATACGAATGCAATCCTTTTGCTTTTATTACAGAAGTGGCCGGTGGAAAGGCAACAGATGGTAAACAAAGGATTCTCGACATACAGCCTACTGAACTTCATCAGCGTACTCCGTTCTATATCGGCAGTAAGAATATGATGGAGGAGTTGGAAAGTTATTTGGTATGAGCAAGTATTTCACGCAAAGACGCAACGTTTGCAAAGTCGCAAAGAGCTTATCTTTTCTTAGCGATTCTTTGCGTGAAATCATAATGATACAAGATCATTTGTTAACTATATTTATTACCAAAAATTTTAATCATGTCTGCAGAAGTTAACTGGAAAGAAGCCATTCAACCTTTATTAAAAAAATACAAAGGCAAACGACATCCACTTGAGTATAAAAATATTTACCAGCTTGTGGTGATGGTGGTTTTGTCGGCACAGGATTCCGACAGAAATATTAATTCGCTTGCTCCAAAACTATTTGAAATTTTTCCTAACATGCAGGCTCTTTCCGAAGCAACTGAAAAAACATTGCAGCCTTTCATCAGCAAGGTTCGCAACTTTGGTAACAAAACCAAGTGGCTGATGGTGATTGCACAAACAGTGAAGGCAGATAAAAACATTCCGCTTACGCTGGATGAATTGACAGCGCTTCCAGGCATTGGCAGAAAGTCAGCTAATGTTATTTTGCGGGAAGCAGGCCAGAAACCGGAAGGTGTCATTGTAGATCTGCATATAGTAAGAGTAGCACCAAGACTTGGCATTGCTACAGGAGCCGATCCTAAAAAGATTGAAAAACAAATTATGGAACAGCTTCTGCAAAAAGATTGGGATGCAGGAATGGCGATGTCTTTTTTGGGAAGAGAAATTTGCAGACCGCAGCCCAAGTGTGAGCTTTGTTTGATGAGGGCTGTTTGCCAGTATTATAATACTGTGTTGAAGAAGTGAAAAATACTGAAGAAGAACGATTGTTTAAACTGCATATAGATTCCCCCGCCTCACTCGAAATGACAATTCACAGGCAGAATAGAGAAGTGAAAGTACAAGTGAGTGACACAACCAAAGCCAAATAGAATTCCTACTGCCGGCTACATAATAATTCTTTCAAAAATCAGGCTGACATTCATTCTCCTTTAACGCAAAAACTTATCTTCGCAAAATGCAAGCGACACAAACAATGAAAGAGATCGTGCAACAGAAATGGAGCAAACGTCCATTGATCATCAGCGGTCCTTGTAGTGCTGAAACTGAAGAGCAGGTTATTGAGACCGTACAAAGACTCGCTGCCACCGGCAAAGTAGATATGGTAAGGGCAGGCATCTGGAAACCACGCACAAGACCCGGCAGTTTTGAAGGAATTGGCGTGAAGGGATTACCCTGGTTGTTACAGGCCAGAAAACTTACCGGCTTGCCTACCACAGTGGAAGTGGCTACCGGCAAGCAGGTGGAAGATGCATTGAGTTTTGAAGTAGATGTGTTGTGGCTCGGTGCAAGAACAACAGTGAACCCATTTAGTGTACAGGAAGTAGCCGATGCCCTTAGGGGAACGGATGTACCGGTGCTGATAAAAAATCCTATCAATCCTGATCTTGAATTATGGACGGGAGCCGTGGAAAGAGTGGCCAAAGCCGGCGTAAAGCAAATTGGTTTGATCCATCGGGGGTTTTCTTCTTACGGGAATACAGAATATCGCAATGCCCCCATGTGGCATCTTGCTATCGAGATGAAACTGCGTTATCCTGAACTTTTGTTCATCAATGATCCTTCGCATATTTGCGGCCGCAGAGATATTTTATTAGATGTAGCACAAAAAGCGATTGATCTGGATTATGATGGTTTGATGATCGAAGCGCATATTGATCCTGACAATGCCTGGAGCGATGCTAAACAACAGGTAACGCCGGAAAGACTGGCTGAACTGATCGATTCCATTACCTGGCGCAGGGAAGATGTGAACTCCGAAGAATATCATACGGCATTGGAAAAATTAAGACAGCAGATCAATCATCTTGATGATGAACTGATGCAGATAGTTAGTCAGCGAATGAAGATCGCAGAAAAGATTGGTGAGTATAAAAAGAATAATAATATCACGATCCTTCAAACCAATCGCTGGAACGAGATATTACACAGGGCCATTCAAAAAGGCGAAACACTGGGATTAAGCAAGGAATTCATCACAAAATATTTTGATGCCATGCACATGGAAAGCATCAATCATCAGAATAAGATCATGAACAGTTAAGCCCCTGTTCCTAAAAGGGGGAACTTAGGTCGGTCAAACTTTTTTATATTTAATTTTTTAATTGTTGTTATATTTTTTGTGTTACCAGCTTCAGTTCCCTGATTGAACTTTAGTTGCGTCGCACACTTGTACTGAAACAATTCTTTTGTACATTTTACAAATATCCGCCTGAGGCGGAGAAGAGTTCATGAAAAAACTCATCTATAAATTTTCCAATTCATCTACCGATTACTATCTCGCTTATGGCATCAGTCATCTCAAGGAAATTGTTGACCAAAAGAATTCTGTCATCATTACAGATGAAAATGTTTTCAATAACCATCAGAAGCGGTTTAAGAATTGGAACGTGATCATCCTCAAGCCGGGTGAAGAATACAAAGTACAGGGTACGGTTGATTCCATCATTGAACAACTCATTGCCATGGAAGCGGACAGGAAAACAACTCTCATTGGAGTGGGGGGAGGAGTGGTTACAGATATCACAGGCTATGCTGCTTCCGTATATATGCGGGGAATAAAATTTGGGTTTATTCCCACTACATTATTATCAATGGTAGATGCTTCAATCGGCGGTAAGAATGGAATTGATGTGGGAGTTTATAAAAACCTGGTTGGAACTATTCGTCAACCTTCATTTATTCTTCATGATCTTGTTTTTTTAAACTCTCTTCCGGAAACTGAATGGATCAATGGATTTGCTGAGATCATTAAGCATGCCTGTATAAAAGATGCATCTATGTTCAGGGGCCTTGAATCAAATTCTCTTAAGAAATACCAGGGCAGAAAGATATTGGTGTGTAAACTCATACAGCGTAATGCTATTCTGAAAACAAAAGTGGTGCAGCAGGATGAATTTGAAAAAGGAGACAGAAAGCTTTTAAATTTTGGCCATACTCTTGGACATGCATTGGAGAATCAATATGAATTGTCACATGGCCAGGCTATTTCAATAGGCATGACCTACGCCTGTCATATTTCCAATCGAATAACTGGATTTAAAGAGACTGAGAGAGTAGTAAACATTTTGGAAAAATATGGTCTACCAACTTATGCAGAATTTGATAAACAAAAGGTTTTTGATGTATTGAAAATGGATAAGAAAAGAGAAAGAAAAGAGATCAATTATATTTTGTTAGAAAAAATAGGAAAAGGAGTAATAAAAACAATTCCCTTAAATCAATTAGAAAAAATTATTCAAAGTTTGTGATCGCAACAATAAAACCATCTAATATTTCAGGAAATATACAGGCTCCTGCTTCAAAGAGTTCGATGCAAAGAGCTTGTGCAGCAGCATTACTGGCCAAAGGGAAATCAATTATTCATAATCCCGGTCATTCAGATGATGATAAAGCAGCAATAGAAATTATTAAAAGATTAGGAGCGTCTGCTGAAATTAATAATGAAGAATTAATAATTAATAATGAGGGTATTCATCCCACGGATAATGAAGCTAATTGTGGCGAAAGTGGTTTAAGTATCAGAATGTTTACACCCATCATTGCATTGTCTGATAAAGAAATTACTATCAATGGTAAAGGAAGTTTATTGAATCGACCGATGGATTTTTTCGATGAGATATTACCGAAATTGAATATAAAAATTAAAAGCCAAAATGGGAAGCTACCGTTAATCGTACAGGGACCATTGCAATCAAAGAATATCGAAATTGATGGTTCATTGAGTTCTCAATTCCTGACCGGATTATTAATGGCTTATTCAGCAGCAGATGCAAAAGATGTTTCAATCAAAGTGAATAACTTAACCAGCAAACCTTATATTGATCTTACTCTTGATGTAATGCGACAGTTTGGACTGAAATTGCCGGAGAATAAGAATTATAAAGAGTTTATTTTTTCGCCAGACGCTCACAATTCACCACTGATTACCCACGAATATACTGTTGAAGGCGACTGGAGCGGCGGTTCATTTCTGTTGGTGGCAGGTGCCATTTCAGGCCCAATCACAATAAGAGGTTTGAGTATGATGTCAACCCAGGCTGATAGGGCAATTATAAAGGTATTAAGTAATGGGAATGCAGGTTTTGCCATTGAAGCTAAAGGAATAAAAATACGACCTGCGGAAATGAAAGCTTTTGAATTTGATGCAACGGATTGCCCGGATCTTTTTCCGCCGCTTGTTGCATTAGCCACATATTGTAAAGGGGAATCAAAAATTAAGGGAGTGAGCAGGTTAATCCATAAAGAAAGTAACAGGGCGATTTCATTGCAGGAAGAATTTGGAAAAATGGGAGTGAAGATTGAAGTTAATGACGATATAATGGTCATACAGGGTGGAAACAAATTACATGGGGCTAAAGTTCATTCACATCATGACCATCGTATTGCGATGGCCTGTTCAGTGGCAGCCTTAAAAGCAGGCGGTGAAACAATCATTGAAGATGCAAACGCTGTAAGAAAATCCTATCCGGATTTTTATGATGACTTGAAAAAGCTGGGTGCTGACGTATCTTTAAGTTCTAAGATCAAATTTCATGAATAGTTTCGGACGATTATTTCGGATTTCAATCTTTGGCGAATCGCATGGCGAATCGGTAGGAATTGTTGTGGATGGTTGCCCTGCAGGTATGCCATTAACAGTTGATGATTTTTTGCCTGATCTTGAAAGAAGAAAAGGAGGGACTCAGAAAGGAACGACACCAAGGCAGGAGGAAGATCTTCCCATTTTCAAAAGCGGCATTTTCAATAACAGAACTACGGGTGTACCCATTACTATTTTATTTGAAAACAAAAATATCCGCAGTGGTGATTACGAAAAACAAAGAGATGTACCAAGACCAGGACATGCTGACTTTGTGGCGCATAAAAAATTTGCCGGGTTTGAAGATTATCGTGGCAGCGGACATTTTAGCGGAAGATTGACGGTTGCATTGGTGGCGGCCGGAGTGATTGCAAAAAAAATATTGTTATCAATAAAGATCACTTCCTCCATTCTTGAAATCGGTGGTGAAAAAGACCTGGACAAAGGATTGCAAAACGCTATTGATGCAAAAGATTCTGTCGGTGGCATTATTGAATGCCGGGTAAATGGTTTGCCGGTTGGTTTAGGTGAACCTTTTTTTGATTCTTCTGAATCTCTTTTAAGCCATATCGTGTTTGCCATTCCAGCTGTTCGTGGCATTGAATTCGGAACCGGTTTTGCCGCTGCAAAAATGTTTGGCAGTGAACACAACGACGCTATTGAAAACATGGAAGGGAAAACAAGAACTAATCACGCAGGTGGTATAGTTGGCGGATTGACAAACGGAAATGAATTGGTTTTCCGCATTGCTATAAAACCTACATCATCTACTCCAAAAGAACAAAATACATTGAACTGGCAAACAGGCAAGGTTGAGAATGCTTCGGTAAAAGGCCGTCATGATCTTTGTATTGCTCTTCGTGTGCCGGTCATTTTGGAAGCAGTGACTGCAATTGTATTGGTTGATTTGATGATGCTGGAGCAAAGAATACCAAGAGTATTGTCTTAAATGAAAATTTGACATCTGTGCTTGAAAAAATTTCCTGTCGGAACCCATCATTAATAATAATCAACCGTTTTCCTGAAAATTTTTCATGTATCTCACCAAGTGGCACATTATTAGCCTAACTTTGCCGTCCCAAATCAAACGATTTGTCACATTCTTAAAATCTAAAAAATCAATAAAACTATGGCTAAGAAGTTAAATGTTACCCCCCTTCATGACAGGGTAATCGTGAAACCAGCCGCTGCGGAAGAAAAAACGGCAGGCGGCATTATTATTCCAGACACTGCAAAGGAAAAACCTCAACGAGGTACAGTGATTGCTGCCGGCCCGGGAAAAAAAGATGAGCCGGTAACTGTAAAAAATGGCGATACGGTTCTCTACGGTAAATATTCCGGAACAGAGATCCAGATCGAAGGTGGAGATTATTTGATAATGAGAGAGAGTGATATTTTGGCAATCGTGTAATCATTCCCAGGCTTAAGTCGCAAAGCTCAATGATGAACAGAAAGTACAAGAGTGCGACGCAACAGGAGTAAGATAGAATTACTTCTGTTGGATGCAAAACAAAATTTTAAATCAAAAACTAAACTATTTAAGTTATGGCAAAACAACTCTTCTTCGATGTTGAAGCAAGAAATAAGATGAAAAAGGGCGTTGATATTTTATCAAACGCAGTGAAAGTAACATTGGGCCCCAAGGGTCGTAATGTTGTTTTAGAAAAAAAATTTGGCGCTCCCGGGATTACTAAAGATGGTGTAACGGTAGCGAAAGAAATTGAGCTCGAAGACCCCATTGAAAATATGGGCGCACAAATGGTGAAAGAAGTAGCTTCAAAAACTGCTGATATTGCCGGCGATGGCACTACCACTGCTACTGTTCTTGCTCAGTCAATTATTAGTGAAGGATTAAAAAATGTGGCTGCCGGTGCTAACCCCATGGATCTGAAAAGAGGTATTGAAAAGGCCGTTGAAAAAGTGGTTGAACATCTCAGGGTGCAATCACAAACTGTAGGTACCGACGGTAAAAAAATTCAGCAGGTCGCTGCAATTTCTGCCAATAATGATGAAAATATTGGAAAGCTTATAGCAGAAGCATTTGGTAAAGTAGGTAAAGATGGCGTAATCACTGTAGAAGAAGCTAAAGGAACTGAAACAGGCATTGAAATAGTAGAAGGTATGCAATTCGATCGTGGTTACATTTCTGCTTATTTTGTTACCAACAGCGAAAAAATGGAAGCTGAGCTTGATAAACCTTACATCCTGATCTATGACAAAAAGATCAGTAATATGAAGGATATTCTTCACATTCTTGAAAAGGTTGCTCAGCAGGGTGCCCAGTTACTTATCATTTCTGAAGACCTTGAAGGCGAAGCCCTGGCAACTCTTGTTGTAAATAAATTGCGTGGTACTATTAAAGTAGGCGCTGTAAAAGCTCCCGGCTTTGGTGACCGCCGCAAAGAAATGCTACAGGATATTGCTATTCTTACAAAAGGTATTGTGATCAGTGAAGAGCAGGGCTATAAATTGGAGAATGCAGATCTTTCTTATCTCGGCCGTGCGGAAAGAGTGGTAATTGATAAAGACAATACTACAATTGTCGGTGGTAAAGGAAAGAAAGAAGATATTAACGGTCGTGTAAACCAGATCAAGGCACAAATAGAAACAACAACTTCTGATTACGACAGAGAAAAATTACAGGAACGCCTGGCCAAACTAAGTGGGGGTGTTGCTGTATTGAATGTAGGCGCTGCTACAGAAATGGAAATGAAAGAAAAGAAAGATCGCGTAGATGATGCATTGCATGCTACAAGGGCTGCTGTTGAAGAAGGTATTGTTCCCGGCGGCGGCGTGGCCTTTATTCGTGCCGTAGAAGCATTGAATAAATTAAAAGGCAGTAATGAAGATGAAACAACCGGAATTGCCATAGTCAAGAGAGCCCTCGAAGAACCTCTTCGACAGATCGTAGAAAATGCAGGAATTGAAGGTTCTATTGTGGTGCAAAAAGTAAAAGAAGGAAAAGGTGATTTTGGATTTAATGCAAGAAATGAAGAGTACGAAAATCTTTACAAAGCTGGTGTAATTGATCCTACAAAAGTTACCCGTATTGCTTTGGAAAATGCTGCTTCAATTGCAGGTATGTTGCTGACTACTGAATGTGTAGTAGCAGATAAACCTAAGAAAGAAGAACCTCATATGCCGGCTGGTGCACCAGGTATGGGTGGAATGGATTATTAAGCAATTATATTTCCTGAAAGGGAAAATAGTTATTACAAATATTACAAGCCTCTATCTCTTTTTCGGTAGGGGCTTTTATTTGAAAAAATCATTTATTAATCTCTAAAATGAATAGTTATGAAAACCCGTCTTTTTTCTATTCATTCTAATAAACTAATTCAGAGAATCAGGCAATGGTTTCAGTTAAGAAAGAAAAAAGACGAAGATCGCTGGGTGGATAACCCCTATATAATTTTTTAAAACCTGCTTACAGGTGGGGATATTTATTTTTAAATGAGCGGGGAAGTGAGTACATTGGGATAGCCAAAACAATTTTTTTAACCAAAATCAACTGTTATGAATTCACAGAAATTCATCGTCGGCGGTTTTGTCGGCGGCATTGCCTATTTCATTCTTGGGTGGGTAATTTACGGCATGTTGTTGAGGGACTTTATGTCCAGCAATTCATCTGCCAACCTTATGAGAGCTGATTCAGATATGATTTGGTGGGCTTTAATAGTAGGAAACCTTGCCATGGGTTTTCTTTTAGCTTACGTTATTGGCAAAGGAAGTTCAGTATCAATTGGCGGAGGCGCCGGTACCGGTTTTGTACTCGGGCTTTTAGTAAGCCTGGGGTTTGATCTGATAATGTATGCCACTACCACTTCGATGAGTTCACTGAAAGGAGTTGCGGCTGATGTGGCTGCTTCAGCGGTAATGTCTGCCATTGTAGGTGCGGTCGTAGGTTGGGTAATGAGCATGAGCAAAAAAACGGTTGCCGCATCGTGATTAGTAAACTTTTTGGAAATCCCGCTCTCTTTTATCAGAAGCGGGATATTTTTTTAAATACGTGGATCTACTCGTCACCCCTTACTTCATCAAGATACTTCTTTTAATCTTTTCTATGTTGCTGACAGTCATTGGAATTCCGCGGTTTTTTTGAAACAGCTCGAAAAAGCAGGCAAATACTTAGCGATTATTTCATACCGGCTTACAATTTTCTATAGCAAAAAATCAGCTTCGCCCTTGACGGAAATACTTCTTTTCTCTACATTAGCGTTGTCTAAAATTTTAACTCCCTGGGTTAAAAAAATCCACTTCCTACTTACCTGTTAATTGCTATGGGAAAAACTCGTGTATCCGGGCTGTAGCATATATTCCGAACCATCGGAACATTCGGGTTGAAGCCGCAGAAAACATGTAAAAAAGTATTTGTAACTCCGTCTTTGACGGAGTTTTTCTTTAGATAATCTTATGATCGATTATGTTCAGGAAGTATAACGAGATGTAGTTTGCTAAATCATTTTTTTAATTAGTTTCCCAAGCATCATCAATCCATAGTCTACATCGTCATTCCAGGATTTTCCAAAACTAATTCTGATAAAATTAGAGTAATTGCATCCAGCAGAAAAAATGCTTCCCGGCACAACTGAAATTTTATATTGCATCGCCTCAGTACGCAACTTGAAAGAATTTATTTTATTATTCAATTCGAGCCATAAAACAAACCCACCGTGAGGCCGTGAAATCTTTATATCAGGCGGAAAATACTCAATAATAGCCTGCATATAACGAAGGCATTGTGTGTGCAGGGCTTTGCGAAGATTTTTCAGATGATATTCATAGCGGCCAATTTTTAAAAAATGTGCCACAGCAGCTTGTGTTAAACTTGGACTGCTTATGTTCGATATCCGCTTTATTTGTTTTACCTGTTCAAGATATTTTCCCGGGATAGCCCAGCCAATACGATAACCGGGAGTAAGTGATTTGGAAATGGACGAGCAATGCATTACCAATCCTTTTTTATCAAAATATTTGCAGGTCTTCGGCCTGCTTTTTCCAAAATACAGTTCACCATAAATATCATCTTCGATCAATGGAATATTATATTTGGTGATCATATCAACCAGTTTCTTTTTATTCTCTTCAGGCATGCAGCTCCCCAATGGGTTATTAAAATTAGGAACTACAATACAAGCCTTAATACAACATTGATCAATTACTTTCTGCAAATTGTCTAATTCAATTCCATTTACCGTGCAGGAAGAAATTTCTACTACTTTCAATCCAAGATTTTCTACTGCCTGGTAAATGCCGAAATAAGTCGGGCATTCGATTGCGACCGTATCACCGGGTTTTGTAACAGATCTTAAACACATAGTAATGGCTTCAAGACAACCCGATGTCACCACGACTTCATCTGCGTCAACTTTCCCTCCCCAGTTAAATGCAAGCTTTGCGATTTGGTTTCTTAATTCAATATTTCCCTGTGTATGTTCATAATTAATACAATGATCTTTACTGTTTCGCAGGGCATGCAGCACTGATTTATTCAATTTGGCAGCCGGTAATAATGAAGCATCCGGAACGGCCACAGCAAAATTGATGACGTCATTTGCGGAAATATCAAAGAAAATGGAATTGATCATTTCATTTATACTCACATCATGCGACACAGGTGCTGGCTTTAATTGTTTTGGCAGAGAAGGGAAACGTTTATGAGTAAAGCGAACATAATAACCAGATTTTGGTCTTGACTCAATCAATCCTTTCCCTTCCAGGTGATAATATGCCTGGAATGCAGTGCCCATACTAATGCCATATTCTTCACTCAGCATTCGAACGGAGGGAAGCTTATCGCCGATCTTCAATACATCTTCATTGATCATTTTTTCAATGCCTCCTGCTATCTGCAGGTAAAGATGCTCATTAGTTTTCGTGGATTTCATTTTTGGTTTTTGAAATTAAAAATCTGCAATGTTAAAAAATCTGATATAGTCAAAAATACAAAAACTGAATCTGTTTTTTACAAATAGTTCGAAAGAATTTTGTAGAGGATTTTTGCTATTAAACGAAAACGGAAATGAAAACAGGATTGAGTAAGGCTTATGTCGCTTTAGGAGTTGTCAGCTTTTTTTGGGGGACAACTTATATTGCTTCACGAATAGGTGCACAGCATATACCCGGTTTGTTTGTTTCCGGGGTAAGACAATTTTCTTCAGGATTGATATTGGTAAGTTTCTTTTTATTAAGAGGATATTCATTACCGAATTGGGATGTGCTGAAAAAAATTTCCCTGCAGGGTATTTTATTATTGTGTGTTGCCAACGGATTACTTACCTGGTCACTTGAATATATCAGCAGCGGGTTAGCAGCTATCATCGCTGCATTAGTTCCGTTGTTCGTAACCATCTTTACAATATGGCTTTCAAGTTGCACAAAAATTTCCAGGTGGATGATCATTGGAATGCTTATTGGTCTTGCAGGCGTTGTTACAATTTTCTATGATTATACAGGTCAACTTCATAATAAATCGTTTTTGTTAGGCGTTATCCTGGCATTACTTTCTACTGTTAGCTGGTCATTCGGCACCGTATATACTTCAAAACAAAAAATATCAACTGGTATTTTGTTTGGTGTAGGATTACAAATGCTCATTGCCGGCATTGTAATGCTGATCATTTGCGGATTGACCGGTAAGTATGTAAATCTTGCTAATGCTGGTTACAATTCTTTATTTGCCCTTGCCTATCTTGTTGTTTTCGGTTCACTCATCGCTTACTCTGCGTATGTATTTGCTATTTGTAAACTGCCACCTGCATTGGTTTCTGTTTATGCCTATATCAATCCAATTGTGGCGGTAGGGTTTGGATGGCTTTTGTTACAGGAAAAGATGAATGCAAATATGATACTGGGAACAATTATTACGCTGGGAGGAGTATGGCTTGTAAACCGTGAATCAAAAAAAATGAAACAAACATGAATTGATAATTAGTTTAAATTTTTTGGGTATGAATATAAAAGTGATCAAAGCTGATTCATTCTATGCCGATACAATTTCTTCCATCGGCAGGCAGTCGTTTCGAAAATCATTTGCTCATCTTTTTAATAATAAAAATGAATTGGATGAATACCTGGATTATGCATATAAGCCGGCTAAGATTGCGAAAAGCATTGAGAAGGAAAACAATATATTTTTCCTGGCATTTGTCGGGGAGGTTCCTGTTGGTTTTGCCAAAGTAAAAAAATACTCGCTAAACGAACAGATAGAATCAATTGCACAAATGGAGTTACAAAAAATTTATGTGCTCCCTTATTATCATGGGAGTGGTGCTGCGGCAGCATTGATGGAAGCAGTGCTTGATCTGGCTAATGAAGTTTGCCCTGATTTTATCTGGCTTGATACACATATAAGCAATGCCAAAGCAATTCATTTCTATGAAAAATATGGATTCCAGAAAATAGGCAAATACTATTTTACAATTGGTACACAAACTTTTGAATACCATTTAATGTGTTTGCCGGTAGCGATCGAAGAACCATGTTGTAATTAAATCATTTTGCTTAATAAGATACAAAGGCTATGGATCAAATGACAGAAATTAATCTAAAGCTGGAAATAAAAAGCTGTTCCTTCTCTGATACAGACAAAATTTTGGAACTGTACGAAGCTGCCAGGCAATTGCAAACGAGGAAAAACATGGTGGTATGGCCCGTGTTTGAAAGATCGCTTGTTGAAAAAGAAATACAGGAAGAAAAACAATGGAAGCTGGTTATGGATAATGAAATTGCCTGCAACTGGGCAGTTACATTTGCAGACAAAGAAATATGGGAAGAAAAAGATAATAATGATTCGGTTTACATTCATCGGATTGCAACCAACCCCGCTTTCAGAGGCAGGAGATTTATTAATGAAATTGTATCCTGGGCAAAAGTTTATGCTATATCAAAAGGCAAACAATATGTAAGGCTTGATACGCTGGGTAATAATACACGATTAATTGAACACTATGTATCGGCAGGTTTTAATTTCCTGGGTATGTTTAAACTAAGAAACACAAAAAATCTGCCGGCACATTATCAGAGAGAACCCAATTGCTGTCTCTTTGAAATAGCAATAAACTAATTTTTTCTTTCAACTCGGAAAGGAATATGATTAAATAATAAATAATATGGAGTTAACTACTGAAATTAAGATTCGAAAAGTTGCCCGGTCACGTATAAACGAAGTGGATTTCGGTCATCTTGAATTTGGAAAACATATTTCTGATCACATGCTCATCTGTGATTATCACAATAGTGAATGGCATGAACCGCAGATCGTTCCTTTTGGTAATCTGTCACTGAGTCCGGCTACGCTGTTTTTTCATTACGGGCAAACAGTGTTTGAAGGAATGAAGGCATTTTATATGAATAATGGCAGCGCGAATATTTTCAGAATTGATAAGCATTATGATCGTTTTGTAAAGTCACTGCAAAGAATGAGCATGGCCGTGCCGCCAAAAGAGATTTTTATACAGGGCTTGATGAAATTAGTGGAACTGGATAAACAATGGATACCGAGGAGTGATAATTGCGCCTTATACCTTCGCCCGTTTATTATTGCAACTGAAAAAAGTCTTGGGGTAAAAGTTTCAGGAGAATACCGTTTTATTATTTTCACTTCTCCTGTTCAGTCTGTTTATGCAAAGCCCATTAAATTAAAAGTGGAAACTGAATACATTCGTGCAGCGCGTGGTGGTACAGGATTTACAAAATGTGGTGGAAACTATGGGGGCGCTTTTTATCCGACATTCCTGGCAAGGCAGCAGGGGTATGACCAATTGCTTTGGACAGATGCTGCGGAAAACAAGTATATCGAAGAATCAGGGATGATGAATATAATGTTTGTTATTGATGGTACATTGATTACTCCTCCTTTGTCAGACACAATTTTAGATGGAATCACACGGGACAGTTTATTAACTTTTGCACATGATCTTAAAATAAAAACTGAAGAAAGACAAATTAGTCTGGATGAGCTAGAAAAATCTTTTTTGAACAAAAAGATCACTGAAGCCTTCGGTGTTGGAACTGCTGCTGTAGTGGCACCAGTAGAAATAATAAATATTAATGGCACAGATTTTCATTTACCTGTGTATAGCCATGAAAATATATCAGGCAAATTGAAACAGAAACTTGAACGAATACGAACAGGCAGGGAAGAAGACATCCACAATTGGAATTGCATAATTTAGAATCACCCATAAGTTGGTATTTTCCGGATCAGCTATTCTTAGCTGATCTTTTGTTTTATTAGGGTGCAATCGGTTTTTATACTGCCATCACTACAATATACTATTCTTATACTAACTTCAAACTTAAAAAGACACAATGATGAAGACAATAATCGTTACCGGTTCTTCCGGTAATCTTGGGCAAGCTGTGGTAAGAAAATTCTTAAGTGAAGGGTATAAAGTTATTGGAACCATTATTCCGAATGATAAGTCAGTAATCAATATCAATGACTCTAATTTCGAAGCGATGACTGTTGACTTGATGAATGAAGATGAATCTGAAAAATTTGTTCAGTCAGTGATTGAAAAATATAAAACAATTGATGTAGCTGTGTTGACAGTAGGAGGGTTTGCTATGGGAACAATTGCCGAAACTAAAATGTCCGATGTTTTAAAACAATATAAATTGAATTTTGAAACTACTTACCACATAGCCCGACCTGTATTTATAAAAATGATGAAACAAAACTATGGGCGAATCTTTTTAACGGGTGCAAGAACAGGAATCGAAATGAAAAACAGCAAAGGGATGATCGCCTATGGTCTTTCTAAATCGCTTATTTTTCGTTTAGCGGAATTAATGAACGGAGAAGCAAAGGGCCATAATGTGGTTACATCTGTTATTGCACCCAGCACTATTGATACTCCGCAAAATCGCAGATCCATGCCAGATGTCGATCCGAATAAATGGGTAAAACCGGAAGATATTGCTGACATTGTTCATTTTTATTGCGCACAAGAGGCTTCAGTAATAAGAGAACCGGTAATCAAAGTTTATAATAACGCATAAGTTAATAACTGATAATAACAAACCACTGACAACAACTATTTTTACTTTATGAAATGGATAGGACTCTTAGCTACAATTGCATTGGTAATTGCCTGTTTTTTTCCCTGGGTTTATATTGAATCAAAAAATATCACAGTGACGGGAGTTAGTTCTGTCGGAACGAATTTTGGCAAGCCGGGATATTTTCATTTTTTTCTTGCAGCCTTTTATCTCGTTTTCAATTTTATTTCCCGTGTCTGGGCCAAAAGAGCCAACTTATTGGTAGTAGCTTTAAATATTGGGTGGGCAGTCAGGAATTATTTTCTCATTTCTGCTTGTGCAGCCGGAGAGTGTCCCGAAAAAAAAGCAGCACTTTACATTGTTCTTATTTCTTCATTGGTGATGTTGGTAGCCGCTTTACTTCCCAAAGTAGAATTACAAGCTGAAAAAAAATAAATTTAGCGTTCAAATAGTTTAGCTACTCCAAATGCTGCACCGGCAGCTACTGCGCCAATCAGCATTACACGCAAAGCTCCTCCCCATGCATTAACTCCCGTGACCTTACTTTTAAAAAAACCAAAAGTGAAAAGGCAGAGAAGAGTAACAACGACTGATATTTTTAAGCCTGTTACCGGGTGATCGACAAAAAAATAGGGGCTAAGGGGAACAAGACCACCGACGATATATGATACACCAATATTCATGGCTGATTTGGTGGCACGTTTGGGATCCGGTTTGTCAAGTCCCAATTCGTATTTCATCATAAAATCAACCCATTGTTTTTTATCCTTCGCAATTTCATCGGTGGCTTGATTCTGCACTTCTTCACTCAGGCCGATGTTTGCGAAAAATTCCTTCGTTTCCTGGATTTCCCTGGCCCTTAAATTGTCTACTTCGTAGAATTCTCTCTTTACTTCAGCAGCATAATGATCCTGCTCTGTTTTGCCTGCCAGGTAACCGCCTAATCCCATTGCAATAGATCCTGCACAAATTTCAGCGATGCCAGCGATTACGATAATGCCTGTGGATGATACGGCACCGCTTAATCCTGCAGCCAATGCAAATGGAACTGTCAGTCCATCACTCATTCCAATTACAATATCAGTGATAAGGTCGCTGCTTTTTAAATGTTGCTCCTCATGATGCAGGTGTGTGTCCATGCTGATTGCCGGTTATTGGTTTCTTAATCTAAACAAGTTAAAGATTTTTTTATGATGTCTACACATTCAAGCAATTGCTCTTTTTGAATAGTAAGAGTAGGTGCCAGTCTTATTTTATCACCGTGAGTTGGTTTTGCCAACAAGCCATTTCTTTTTAATTCAAGACAAAACTGCCAGGCAGCCTCATCATTAATGTGATTAATAACAATTGCATTTAACAACCCTTTGCCACGAATGATGCTTATATGTTTTGAATGCAGGGCATTTAATTGTTCCCGCAACAGGTTTCCCATTGATAATGCATTTTCGGCCATTTTTTCTTCTTGTAAAACTTTTAATGCAGTTATAGCAATTTTACTGGCTAAAGGATTACCACCATATGTTGAACCATGTTCGCCAGGTTTTAATGTTAACATGATTTCATCATCGGCCAGTACAGCGCTTGCGGGTATCATTCCTCCGCTCAAAGCTTTTCCAAGAATTAAAATATCAGGTCTCACATTTTCATAATCACATGCAAGCATTTTTCCGGTGCGGGCCAGACCCGTTTGAATTTCGTCGGCAATAAAAAGAACATTCGCCTGCCCACACAATTTTTTTGCCTTTGAAAGATAACCATCGGCCGGTACAATTACTCCGGCTTCACCTTGTATAGGTTCAATTAAAAAGCCGGACACATTTTTATCTTCAAGGGCTTTAGCAAGAGCACTTGTGTCATTGTAAGGGATGGAAATAAATCCCGGCATGTAAGGGCCAAAATTATTTTTTGAATCAGCATCACTGCTAAATGAAATAACACCGGTGGTTCTTCCATGAAAATTGTTTTCACAAACTATAATAGTTGCTTTTTCTTTTTCAACACCTTTTACCTCATAGGCCCATTTTCTGCAAAGTTTAATGGCAGTCTCAACAGCTTCTACGCCTGTATTCATTGGCAATACTTTGTCATAACCAAAAAATTCAGTGATAAATTTTGCATACTCGCCGAACCAATCATTATGAAATGCACGGCTGGTAAGTGTTAGTTTTTGAGCCTGCTCAATGAAAGCCTGTACAATTTTCGGGTGGCTATGACCGTGATTTAAAGCTGAATAACCACTTAAAAAATCATAATAGCGTTTTCCTTCTACATCCCAAACAAAAACTCCTTCACCACGATTTATCACAACCGGGATAGGATGGTAATTATGAGCACTGTATTTTTCTTCAAGGTCTATATAATATTGTGTCTTTGATGACATAGATAAAGTGGATTGCATAATGATTGATGAATAATGAGGTAATGAGAATGATTATATTCTTTGTGGCTGATAAGGACTTATCCTCGATGATTGAGGAAATCTAAATTAAAAGAGAGGAAGTTTTGTATGTAAATACTTTTATTCATTATCCGCAAGATACGATTAATTATCCGGTGAGTGAATCCCGGCTTAATTTTGTTTTAAATATTAAATATGAGTTACAAAATTCCGGAACAGACAAGAATAGGTCATGTACATCTGAAAGTAGCTGACCTGGAAAAGTCTTTAAAATTTTATCGGGACATTCTTGGTTTTGAAGTGATGGAATATTACGGAAACAGTGCCGTGTTTGTTTCGGCTGGTGGTTATCATCATCATATTGGATTGAATACATGGTACAGCAAAAATGGCCCCCCACCACCGCCGCATTCAACAGGATTATTTCATACTGCTATTCTTTATCCGACAAGAAAAGACCTGGCAGTTGCTTTAAAAAGGTTGATCGATGCGAAATATCCATTATCCGGCGCATCGGATCATGGTGTATCGCAAGCGATTTATTTAGACGATCCGGATGGAAATGGCGTTGAACTTTATTGGGACAGACCAAAAGAAGAATGGCCTGTGGGTGAAAAGGGAAATTTATTGATGGTTACTGAACCACTTGATCTGAAAAGTTTACTGCAACTGGCCGGGTAATTCTTTAACAAAATAGTGAGATGAAAAAGAAAGCTGAAGGGCTTTATTTTTTTTAAATATTCCATATACTGTACTGCCACTGCCCGTCATCGAAGCATATATCGCCCCGGCATCATACAATTTGTTTTTGATATTTTTTATTTCTACATACTTTTTAAAAAGAGCTTCTTCAAAGTCATTTCTTAATTCTTTTTTCCATGTATGAATGGGTTGTTGGACAATTTCTTTTATTGATTTTAACATAGGTGTGGGAGTAATTGATGAGAAAGCTTCGTTTGTGCTTATATGAATTCCCGGATTAACAATTAAAAATTTGTAATCGGAAAGATCAAGTTTAATCGGCTCCAGGAATTCTCCCCGCCCGGTAGCAAAGCATGGTTTGTTAATGATGAAAAAAGGACAATCACTTCCCAGTTGCAATGCATATTCGATCAATTTTTCTGTGGAAAGTCCGAATCCGAATTTCTGGTCAAGGAGTTTTAAAGTAAAGGCGCCATCAGCACTGCCACCTCCCAAACCGGCTCCCTGCGGAATTGTTTTGTGCAGGTGCATTTCAACAGGAGGCAGTTCGGGAAAATCATTTTTTACTAATTGATAAGCTTTAATACAGAGATTATTTTCTTTTTTTCCTTCAATCGTTAATCCGCTTGTTGAGTATTGAATATTTTCGTTCGCCTCATTTGTTTTAATAATTTCCAGCGCATCTTTTATAGCAACTGGGTAAAAGACAGTTTCAAGATCATGATACCCGTCACTCCTTTTACCTGTAATATTGAGACCAAGATTGATTTTGCAGTTAGGAAAGGCGATCACTGGTTAGATTGATTTATCTGTTAAATATAGATGAGTAGAATTACAGAAAGTAAAAGTGTGCGACGCAATGAAAGATGCTTAAAGATTTATAGCCGGGCTAATAATTTTTATTACGATCATTAATCTTATTTAATCAACGGCTTTTTTTCCGGCTGTTGATCTCGTCTCTTATGGCTATGGCCCTGATATAATCCTCACTTTCCAGCACCTCGTTCAGCAACGTATTAAGCTCTTCCATCGTCATAGCTTTTAAATCTTCAGAACCGGTTCTCATTTCTTCTAATGGTTCGGTTGTTGCTTTTTTCTTTTTTCCTGAAGTCTCTTCCATCATAATACCGGCACTTTCCAGGATATTTTCATAAGTAAAAATAGGACATCCGAAACGCACAGCCAGTGCCAGGGCATCAGAAGTTCGTGAATCAATTTCTACCGTATCATTTTCTGTAGAACAAACCAGTTTTGAAAAGAATATGCCTTCCTGTAAATCATTTATGATGATCTCATTTAATTCTACTCCAAATGCATTCATGAAATTTTTCATCAGGTCGTGGGTGAGAGGGCGGCTTGGCTGCATTTTTTCCAGTGCTACCGCAATTGCCTGTGCTTCAAAACCCCCAATTACAATAGGCAAGCGGCGAAGACCATTCACTTCTCCAAGTACAACGGCGTATGAATGAGTTTGAGTGATACTATGAGAAAGTGCAACTATTTCCAATTCTATTTTCTTCATGTACCTGGTTCTTTATGAGAGAATTTATTTCCCCTGTTGTCAATTACAAATATAAAAATTAAAGCCTTTCAAATACCTGAAAGGCTATGGAACAAAGTTATTTAATTATTCCTAAGTTTACACGGCTTTCATTTTTTTAACCGCTTCCGTAAGCCCGGGAACTACTTCAAATGCGTCGCCTATAATACCATAATCAGCTGCTTTAAAAAACGGGGCTTCAGGGTCTTTATTAATGACAGCAATTACTTTACTTCTGTTTACACCGGCAAGATGCTGGATAGCTCCTGAGATACCAATAGCAATATAGAGGTTGGGAGCAATAGCAATTCCTGTTTGACCTACGTGTTCATTATGCGGGCGCCAGTGCGCATCTGCCACCGGACGACTGCATGCAAGTGCTGCATGAAGTGCATGCGCAAGGTCTTCAATAATTCCCCAATTTTCAGGTCCTTTCAGTCCACGACCGGCGCTTACTACAATTTCTGCTTCAGTCAAGGGAACTTCTCCACTTGTTTTGTTTGTGGCCATCACTTTTACTTTTGCAGGAGGAATTGTTGCATTGAAAGAAATGACTTCAGCAGCGCTGCCGCTTTCCTCGATTTTATATGCGTTAGGATTGAGAGCAATAATTTTTATATCTGTATTTGGAGAAATATTTGCAAAAGCCTTTCCGGAAAAGACATTTTTCTTTACAACAAATCCATTAGTAATATCGGGCAATGCTACGGCGCCTGATACAAGGCCTGCTTTTAAACGAACAGAAAGTCCGGGAGCAATTGCTTTTCCATCCATATTGTTTGAAAACACAATTAGTTTTGCGCCGATAGCTTCAGTAACTTGTGCGATTATATTTGTATATACCTGGGCATCCATGTGATCCAGACTTTCATTATTTACATGATTGATTTTTTTCACTCCATATTTTCCTAAAACGGAAAGATCATCTGTCGCAGTACCCAATACAACTCCTTCTGCAATTGTATTTAACTCTTCAGCAATTTTTGCTCCGTAGGTTAATGCTTCTAGCGAAGATTTTTTTACATGACCTTCAGCAACATCAATAAAAATTAAAACTGGCATAAATTATTTTGATTGATAACTGGAATATAAGGCAAACCTGCATCTAAATAACTTTTGCTTCCTCATGCAATAACCTGATCAACTCTTCAGGATTATCGGCAGGAATAAGTTTTACACCTGCCTTAGCCGGTGGTAAGCCAAAGTTTTGTATAGTTGTCAACACCTCCACTGTTGCAGGTTCAACGACTTTTAACGGTTTGGTGCGTGCAGCCATAATGCCACGCATATTTGGAATGCGTTGCTCTGCCACGCCTTTTGCACAGCTGACAACAAGGGGAAGTTCTGCTTCACAAACTTCTTCACCTCCTTCTATTTCACGGGTAACAGTTGCTTTATTACCACTTATTTCAAATTTTGTAGCCAATGATATAAAAGGATAATCTAACAGTTCAGCAATCATTCCTCCCACGGAAGAACCATTATAGTCAATAGTTTCTTTTCCGGTAAAAATTAAATCATATACACCATGTTTTGTTACTTCTGCAATTTGTGAAGCTATATAAAAACTATCCTGGCCCTCAGTATTTACACGAATCGCTTCATCACCACCCAGGGCAAGAGCTTTGCGTATGATCGGATCTGTATCTGCCAGGGCAACAGTAATTAGATGAATTATAACAGAAGGGTTTGCTTCTTTCAATTCGATTGCACGGACTAATGAATACCATTCATCATATGGATTGATGATCCACTGCACAGCATTCGTATCGAATTTCGTGTTATTGTCAGTGAAGGCTATTTTTGCCGTAGTGTCAGGCGTTTTACTGATGCAAACTAAGATTTTCATTTGCTGGATATAATTAGTTGTTTATGCAACTAAAGCAAAGATAAGGGAAGGCAATTAATAACAGTAATTAATCATTAATAATTTTTGTGGCAAACAAAATTTTTAGCTCAATAAGTTTTAAGAACTCAATAGAATTTGCAAAAGAATCAGATGCCCGGGACCCTCTTAAGAATTTTCGTGACCACTTTCTTATTCCTCGTTATAAGGATGGCAACCAAATTTATTTTCTCGGCAATTCCTTAGGTCTTCAATCAAAAAATATAAAAGAAGAGACCGATAAAATTTTAGATCAATGGTCCAGCTATGGAGTGGAGGGGTTTTTTGCAGGCAAATATCCATGGATGGAATATCATGACCAACTAATAAAACCATTATCAAAAATTGCAGGAACTCTTCCTTCGGAAATAACTGTAATGAATCAGCTCACAGTCAATTTGCATTTGATGATGGTGAGTTTTTATCAACCCAGGGGAAAACGAAATAAGATTTTATGTGAGTCCAAAGCTTTTCCAAGTGATCAGTACATGTTTGAAACTCATATCAAAAATCATGGATTAAATCCTGATGACGTTTTGATAGAGGTGAAACCTCGTGAAGGAGAATATTTAATTAGAACAGAAGATATCCTGGAGACTATTGATAAAAACAAAGATGAGCTTGCACTTAGTTTATTTAGCGGAGTAAATTATTATACAGGGCAGGCTTTTAATATAAAAACAATTACTGAAGCAGCTCATAAAGTTGGCGCAATTGCAGGCTTTGATCTTGCTCATGCTGCAGGAAATATTTTTTTAAAATTGCATAACTGGGATGTTGACTTCGCTTGCTGGTGCAGCTATAAATATCTCAATTCTGGTCCGGGAGGTGTAGGTGGCGTGTATATTCATGAACGGTTTCATACTGATAAAAACATTAAGCGTTTTGCAGGCTGGTGGGGCTATGATAAAGAAACAAGATTCAAAATGAAAAAAGGATTTAACCCCGTTCAGTCTGCAGAAGGGTGGCAATTAAGTACACCATCCTTATTATTATATGCCTCACACAAAGCAGCATTGGAAATTTTTGAAGAAGCAGGCTGGGAGAATTTACAAGCCAAGCAAAAATTATTGAATAACTACCTGTGGTTTATACTGGATGAAATAAATAACTCATCTTCTCAGAAAGTTATTGAATTCATTACACCGCGCAATGCAGAAGAAAGAGGTTGCCAGGTTTCTATGTTAATGCTTGAAAGGGGAAAAGAGATTTTTGATGAATTAATAAAACAAGGGGTAATGTCAGACTGGAGAGAACCCAATGTGATAAGAATAGCCCCGGTGCCATTGTACAATAATTTTGAAGAAGTGTGGAAATTCGGGAAGATAATTAAGGAAATTCTCAATTAAAACCTCAAAGCTCAACTTATCTTCGCTTCATGACCCGCCAACAACTCGTTGAACAAATATTCAAAAAACGATCTTATCTCTGTGTTGGTTTGGATACCGACATAACCAAAATTCCAAAACATCTCCTTTCGCATAACGATCCGGTATTTGAGTTCAACAAACAGATCATTGATGCTACGAAAGATCTTTGTGTGGCCTATAAAATCAACACAGCTTTTTATGAAGCGATAGGAGTAAAGGGCTGGGAAAGCCTGGAAAAAACTGTGAATTACATTTCAAAAGATCATTTTAAAATTGCGGATGCAAAGCGGGGAGATATAGGAAACACTTCTTCACAGTATGCAAAGGCTTTTTTTGAAACTTTGGATTTCGATGCCATCACCGTTGCACCCTATATGGGAGAGGACAGTGTGAAACCATTTCTTGAGTATGAAGATAAATGGACTATTGTGCTTGGGCTTACTTCGAACACCGGTGCAAAAGATTTTGAGTTGCAAAAATTTGTTACCAAAACCGATCTGTTTGATGATGATATTCATATTACAAGAGAGGATACAAAATTTTTGTATGAAATGATCTTGGAAGAGGTTTCAAAATGGGGAAGCCCCGGTAATTTAATGTTTGTAATAGGTGCCACACAAGCCAATGAATTTATAAATATTCGGAAAATAACTCCTGAAAATTTTTATTTGGTACCGGGTGTGGGTACACAGGGCGGTAGCCTGAAAGAAATTTCTGAAAAAGCAATGATAAAGGAATGTGGAATTATAGTGAATGTGAGCAGGGCAATTATTTATGCTTCTGATAAAAAAAATTTTGCTGAAAAAGTAAGGGATGTAGCTAAACAATATCAAACCGAAATGTCCTCATATTTGAGATCCTGACGGCAATTTGCATCAACTTTTTTCGTTATTATTTAAATCAACGATTCTATGTGTCGTCGTATCCCACCCGTGATTTTTCTTGCTTCAATCTTCTTTTTTTCCTGTAAAAAAAGCGATGTTATTACGGATAAGGATTCCGGCACGCCAACTAATAATGATTCTGCAAGCCTTGTTTACAATGTAAATAAAACTGAACTTTTACAATTCGTGAATAGTGTACGTACAAAAGGATGCACTTGCGGTACAACTGCAATGCCTTCTGTGGGTACACTTGTGTGGAACGACCAGTTGGCAAAAGCAGCGTATGATCATAGCGTGGATATGAATGTAAATAATTATTTCAGCCATACCGGTTTGGATGGTTCAAGCCCCGGCCAAAGAATAACTGCTGCCGGATATGCCTGGAATTCATATGGTGAAAATATTGCCAAAGGTTACACAAATGAACAAGCCGTCATCAATGCATGGCTTGGCAGCGAAGGTCATTGCAAAAATATTATGAATGCAGGATTTAAAGATATGGGTGTGGGGCGTATGGGAAATTACTGGACGCAGGATTTTGGTTCAAAATAAATTTACTTCTCTGATTTCACTGGCTTTCCTGGTGTAAAACTTCCTACTGCTGATGTCCACCAGGGATGAATTTCATAAGCCAATCGCCCGCCAGCAACAGCAGGATCCGTATTCAAGAGTTTCTCTACTTCTGCTTTTGTTTCACAATCGAAAATAAAAATGCCTATCCATTTTCCTTCATCACCAAAAGGTCCTGCCACTTTAAGTTTTCCTTCATTATATAAGCGATTAATATTAGCCATATGCCCCTGCTGTATTTTAGCTGCGGTCGCAGAATCCTGGGTGCGGTTATTACCTGCTGTTAGCATTACGAACCAATATTGACGAATTTGATCTTCAGGTTTTTTATCCTGCTGACTATGTGCAGAGTAACAGAAGAGAGCAAAGAAAAATGAAATGGATGCAATCTTTTTCATAAACAGAAGTTTTTATCAAATTAAAAAAACCCAATGATGTTTTAAAAATATTTATATAAAATCAGAAGATAGCTGATGAACAGCGATACGAAAGTGCGAGTGTGCATGCCTTCGACAAGCTCAGGATAAATTCCACAAGATTTAAATAGTATTACAAATTTCTGTTACAAAATAAAAACCCCACGAAAGAGGGCTTTAATACCCTTTATTCCGGCTTCTGAATTATTTATTTTTTGGTTTCTCAAGCATATAGTCAAACCTTTTCCCTGTAACCTCAGCCATGTCAGGAATATGATCTACTTTATATGCGCCTGCATCCAGTTTTTTCTTTGTCTCGCTAAATGCCTGCAAAGTAAGTTGAATGTCTTCGTCAGTATGTACAGCAGTCGGTATGAGGCGATAAATAATATGACCTTTTGGAATTACCGGATACACTACGATAGAGCAAAATATTTTATAATTCTCACGCAAATCCATTACCATAGCAGTGGCTTCTTCAACACCCCCTTTCATATACACAGGAGTTACTACTGAATCTGTTTTGCCAATATCAAACCCTCTTTCAATTAACCCCCTTTGGAGATTAATTGCATTCTGCCACAATTTTTCTTTCATCTGCGGTTGCGTGCGAAGTAATTCTAATCTTTTGAGGTTACCAATTACTACAGGCATGGGAAGACTCTTTGCAAAAATTTGTGAGCGGATATTATAGCGTATGTAATCAATAATATTTTTTTCCCCTGCCACAAAAGCTCCGATAGATGCCATTGATTTTGCAAATGTGGAGAAATACAGATCTATCTTATCCTGCACACCTTGCTCTTCGCCGACACCTGCACCTATTTTACCAAGCGTACCAAAACCATGTGCGTCATCTACAAGTAAACGAAATGCGTATTTGTCTTTTAATGCAGCGATCTCTTTTAATCTTCCCTGGTCTCCCGCCATTCCAAAAACTCCTTCAGTGATCACCAAAATTCCACCGTCATTTTGTTTTTCAATGAGTGCAGTAGCACGTTGCAATTGTTTTTCAAAATCAACAATATCATTGTGCTTAAAAACGTAGCGGTGACCGGGATGCAAACGCAAGCCATCAATGATGCATGCATGACTTTCGGCATCATACACAATTACATCATGGCGATTGCAAAGCACATCAATAATGCTCACCATACCCTGGTAACCATAATTCAACAATGCCACATCTTCCTTCTTTTCAAACTCAGCCAATTCTTTTTCTAATTGTTCATGATAATTACTGTTTCCACTCATCATACGGGCACCCATCGGCAATGCCAATCCAAATTCTTTTGCAGCTTCTGCATCTGTCTTTCTTACTTCTGGATGATTGGCTAAGCCAAGATAATTGTTCAGGCTCCACACGATCATTTCTTTTCCGCGAAAATTCATACGACTGCTTATTTCGCCTTCCAGTTTTGGAAAGGTAAAATAACCATGAGCCCGTTTACGATGTTGCCCTATATTTCCATAATGTTTTAATAATTTCTCAAAAATATCTGCCATATTGGGTATAAGTTTAGTTACAGGAACTATTGATTGTAGTCAACTGCATTACCATTATCATCGCCTGTGGAGTTTATCCTTAGCTTGTCGAAGGATCACTCACTTCAGCGTTCTGAATTCTATTTATTTAATGTTAATCGTGCAGTTATAAAAGTCGGCGCAAATGTAATGCTTTTAAGGCGAACGAAGAACGGGTCTAAGCATAAAACATTCATTTAAAATGCAAAACTTCAACCGCAATCTTCCAGCCTTTTTTTTCTCTTCGCCAGATGCGCAAATACCCATCTTCTTCATCATTGACTTTTTCTGTTCCGTATACGTAACCCAGATCCTGGTCTGAAGATTCGCCTGATCCACGAATAGTATATTGAATATTTGCCGGAAGTGATTCAAGTAAGGGTTTTCTTTCTTTTGAATTTATTGCTGGTAAGAAACCTTTATAATTTAGCCTGCTTTTTGAAGAAAGAAAATCTTTATAAGCTTTGATGCCCTTATCAGTATATGATTTAATAAATCTTTGTTCGGCCTCTTTTAATGTTTCCAGTTCATTGTTTTTAACCTTTACCTTCTTTGTGTTGACTTTTTTTATGGGCATTGCTTTTTGCTCTTCATTATAGCTTATACCAAAGTCAATTAAGAATCTCCATTCTCCTTCCTTTGTTAAATGCCAAACCGTAATAAAGTGGCCTTGTGCCTCCGGATCTTCTGTCAGTGTATTTTCATAATATTTCCAGGGCCCTGTTGTATATCCAAAATCATTTGTGGAAGATATTTCAGCATATTCAGGCTTCCATGTGAGTATGCCAGGAATCCTCTCGTGATCCTTATAAAAGCTGAGGCCATTTACCGGTTTGCCTTTGTCAAAAACAATTCCTGCAGGATCAACATACTTTATAAAAGCATCTCTTGTGCTTACAATCAATGATGTATCTGCAAAATTTTTTTCAGTTTGTATCATTCCATCAATAGATCTCTGCGAAATCGCACTTGATGAAAGAAAAATAAAAGTGACAAGAAAAAAATATCGTTGCATAAAAGTTTATTTAATTATTAAGTGCAAGAAAAATAGTGACCGTTGAGTTTCATTACGCATTATGCCATTAAATTTACGTCTTCAATTACCGAATATGAAAAAGATTGGACCACTATTTCTGTTCTGCTTGTCAATAATTTATTCTCATTCTCAAACTGCAGCAAAAACTACTTCTGTTCAACGGCCGAAGCTGGTTGTCGGCATCGTGGTTGACCAGATGCGATGGGACTATTTATATCGTTATTATGATCGCTATGGTAGCGGCGGCTTTAAGAGGTTAATTAATGAAGGATTTTCCTGCGACAATACAATGATCAATTATATTCCTTCTTTTACCGCGGTTGGGCATAGTACTATTTTTTCCGGTTCGGTTCCTGCTATCGATGGCATCGCCGGAAATGACTGGATTGATCAGATGACCGGCAAAAGTTATTATTGTACGGATGATAGCACGGTTGAATCAGTAGGTGCATCCAACGCAAGCGACGGACGTATGTCGCCGAGGAATTTGTTGGTATCTACCATTACTGATGAGTTAAGGCTTGCTACAAATTTTCAATCGAAAGTGGTAGGAGTTTCTTTAAAAGACAGGGCTTCCATCTTGCCGGCAGGGCATACTGCGAATGCCGCATTCTGGCTTGATGATGCTTCCGGGCACTTTATTACCAGTACCTATTACATGAAAGAATTGCCGCCCTGGGCAGTAAAATTCAACAATCAGAATCATATTTCTCAATTGATAAAAAAGGGATGGACTACCTTATATCCCCTCAGTACCTATAAAGAAAGCGATGGGGATAAAGAATTATATGAAGGACTATTTCCCGGGGAAAAGAATTCTTCGTTTCCACATGATATAGAAAAAATATATTTTAAAAACAAGGGTAGTTTCCGCACAACGCCATTTGGTAATACATTCACTCTTGAATTTGCAAAGGAAGCAATAGACGGCTATCGACTGGGCAAAGGACCTGCCACTGATTTCTTAACTATTAATATTGCTTCCACTGATTATGTGGGTCATATGTTTGGACCTAATTCAATTGAAATAGAAGATACCTACCTGCGCCTTGATAAAGATCTTACTGATTTTTTCCAGATGCTTGATGCAAAGATTGGCAAAGGCCAATATCTGGTTTTTTTAACAGCCGATCACGGAGCAGCACACAATATTGGATTTATGCAGGAACATGAACTACCTGCAGATTTTTGGTTTGCCAGCCGTATAGCCGATTCATTGAATAGAATGCTGAATGAAAAATTTCATACACCAAGTCTTGTTCGTGCCGTGATAAATTACCAGGTTGATTTTGATCTTGCTAAAATAACCGACAAGAATTTAGATTTTGATGCCATAAAAAAAGAAACTGTTGAATACCTGGAACTACAACCGGGAATCTCATTTGCTGCTGATATGTCTGCGATCGGGAAGTATCCTATTCCAAAGCGATTGCAGGAAATGATGATCAATGGATACTATTTTAAACGAAGCGGCCAGGTCCAGATTATTTTAGACCCCGGATGGTTTGATGCTTATCTGAAAACAGGCACCACTCATGGAAGCTGGAACCCGTATGATGCACATATTCCTCTGCTTTGGTACGGATGGAATATAAAACCCGGTAAACTGAATCGCGAAGTATATATGACTGATATTTCTCCGACTCTTGCGGCGCTGCTTCATATACAAATGCCTAATGGCTCAATTGGACATGTGATTGAGGAGATAGTTAAATGATTCCTGGAAATTTTGAGTTGTGTCTTTAAATTTTTGTTTATCTGAATCAAGAGAAAAAATTCCTGGTCCTGTTTTGTGAGGATCATTGTGTTCCGTGAGTTTTATTCGTCCGGACTTCATTCAACTTTCTGCCCATTGCAGTCGTTCATAGAGATGAGCATCTCTGAATTTATTTTCGATTTCGGCGCAGGATTCACTAAAATGTTCCCAACCTTCGCAATGCAGCGGAACAATCTTGGCCTTTTCAAAAAGTGTTGCAAGCTGAATGCCTTCGTCTGCTGTCATTGTCAGGTGGGCATTCCCAACTTCTTTTACTATTGCAGCACCCATAAATGCAGCTACAATTTTTACATCAAATCGTTTAGCTACTTCTATTACACCCTCATACCAAACAGTATCTCCTGTAATGTAAATTGCATTTTGAACTTCATTTTTAAAGTTCAGTATGAAACCTGTTACAGGTCCGCGGTCGCCATTAACCGGGCCGTGTCTGCAGGGAGTTCCTGTAATTGTAATGAATCTCCCGTCTTTCGTTGGCATCTCAACCGTTTGCCAATTGTTCAGACCTACTGAATCACCCCCAAGTCTTTCAGCTCCTGTAGGGGTGGTAAAGACACTATTGACCTTCTTTAAAAAACTTCTGCCTGAATTATCCAAATTGTCAAAATGATGATCATGGCTGAGCAGAACAAAATCAATATTCCCGATCTTTTCAGCGCTAACAGCGGGATTTGTTAATTTATGCAATGTATATAAGCCGGTATTATATCGAGTATCTTTTAGATCAAATGTCGGATCCGTCAGAAACCTTGAGCCTGCAACTTCAAATAAGGCAGTTGCACCTCCGATATATTTTATTTTAATCTCATCTGCCAGCATAAATTATTAAAAGTAATTTTCGATTCAATTGCTTGTTAAGTTCCAGAAGCTGATCTTTCTTCTTGTTTTAAAACCCAGTTTTTCATACAATTTTATTGCCAGAGTATTAGTTTCAGCCACATGCAGGTACGGGGTTTTCTTTTGACCTAAAACTTTATTCACTGTAAAAGCTACTAATTGTTTTGCATATCCGTTTCCTGCATGTTCAGGATGTGTGACCACGGCACTGATCTCAGTATATCCATTCATTTTCATTCTTTCCCCGGTTACTGCCACAAGTTCACTGTTGCTGAATATCCCATAATAGTCGCCCAAAAAAAATGTCTTTCCTCTGAAATAACCGGGCTGAACAAAATTCACTAAGCGAAACAATTCATTCGCATGCTCTTCTCCAAGTTTTACGATCTCGTTTTTGACACCTGTTTCGATTTTATGCTCAAGTATCATTTGCCTGCAAACTAATTCGTTCTTTAGACTCAGCGAATTTGAAAAGGTAGGTTTATCTCCAACGATAAAAAAGTTATCCGTCAACTTTGAATATTCGTCAATGAAATCGGAGATGTTTTTATTTACCTCATAGCCTCCAAAAGGGCAATAATCGGGATGATAGAGCTTTATATTAGTATGTGTAATTGCAAAATTTTGATGAACTTCTGACAAAGAATGCCAAACAGGATTGTCCAACTTATTTTGATCTGCAATCATTGTGCTTTATGATGGTTGATGTAATTTTCTTTTTCGATGGAGTAAAGAGAAAGTTCTTCGTTGGTGTCTTTTGAAATGAAGTTTGTAATAATATTGAACCCGATTTTTTTTAAAAGTTTCACAGAGGAAAAATTCTCCGGGAGAGTGATTGCTAGTACCTTTTCAAGTTTAAGTTCATTCATCCCATATTCAATAATTTTTGTAGCTATCTCATAAGCATAACCTTTACCTGTGAAGGCGGGAAGAAAAGCAACCCCAATATCATAGTGATCGAGATAATCTCTTTTGACCAACCCGCACATACCAATCGGTGTTTTGCCAGCTTTTAGTTGTACAAGACTTAAACCAAAGCCATCTGTTTGATAACTTTTCAAAGGACCATTTTCAAGATACGTTGTTGCCTGTTCTTTTGTTTTTACATTCCTATTGCCAATATATTTTATCCAACCTTCCGTATTCAGTAATTCTAAAATAAAATTTGTGTCATCAATTGTGAATGGTCTCAGAACTAATCTTTCCGTTTTGATGATTGGCATGTTTATGCAAGGATGGTATTATGCACTAACTGCTTCATGTATTGTAAACTTATGCGTGTAGCATGATCGATTTCTTCAGTTCCAGCAAACTGGTGATCTTTGCAAACAGGTAGACAATACTCTGAAGTAAGGTACCCTTTGTAGTCAATATTGTGCAGCTCTTCAATGAAGGCAGCATAATTGATCAGGCTTCCTGAAGAAGGAGAAGGTTCCTGTATAATTTCGCCATCAGCGGTTTGACTGAAATTCCATGCTCCGTAATGTGTATGTATTAGATAGGCTCTGCATTTTTGAACGGCTTCATGAATATACTCATCAGATTGTCTTTCGTAGAACAGTGGCATATCAAGACAGAGTTTTACATTTTTGCGATCCACTTCCTGCATCATTACCAGCGCATCTTCATAACCTTTGCTGAGTACCGGCCCGTGATTTTGAAGCGCAAGCGTGATGCCCATGTCAGCAGCCATATTGGCTGTTTCACGAATACCTTTTACACAGTGATTCCATCGCCGCAATTCTGACGGATTTAAACGTTTATAATAATTTGTTCGCTCATATTGCCCGTAGACAGCTACTTCTTCTTCATCATTGATGATGCCAGGCCATGCTGCAAAAATTTTTACGAGATCAACTCCAAGATCTTTTGCGAGTTCCAATATCAATCGCATCATAGCAAGATTATTCTCTCTTTCTTCCATGTACCTGCCGGCGAAGTTTGACATGCTTTCAATGGCACATAGAACAATGTTTTGATTTTCTGCTATTTTTTTGATGCGGTCACGGTCAGCTTTTGAAAGATCAAGCGGAGAAGCAACAGGTCGTTTTGTTTCAATAGCCAATGCATCAAAGCCAAGTTCTTTTGCTTTATGTATTTGCTGTTCCAGGGACAAGGCGTTTCCTTTATAAAAAAGTCCTCCGTAGGTAACTGTAAGCAATGCAAACTTCATGGTGTTGGGTTTATAGTTCTAAGTTAATTCTTTCGGCTTAAAAATTTGCAGTAAGGATGGATGAATAAATAGCTGCTGATTAAAAAAAGAGCAGGGCTTCATTCCCTGCTTTTTTTGTCATTGTTATTTGAAAAAACCACTGGCTTTTTCTTTCAGATTGTCTGCAACATTTCCAAGTGATCCACCTTTAAGAAATGATTCTACCTGGCCACCGATTCCCCCTGGCATTTTATCTTTGAGAAAAGATACAACAGTATCTACTGATGAGTGTGCCTGTGTTTCAGAAATACCCACTTTTTGAATGATCATTTTAATAAGCTCTTCCATAAGTTTTAGTTTAAAAGTGAGGAAATTAATTTGCTGCAAATTTAGGAATCAATACAGTGAATTCATGTTTTTACTTCAATAGTCAGGTCAAATAAAACCAGTGTCAGAACCAATATATAATTTTATCGATGGTTTTTAATAAACTATGAGGAAAATGATAACCAAAAAATAAAATTGATAACTTCATTGAATGAACAAACTAATCTTTCAACTTTTATTTTTCTCTCCTTTATTATTCATTTGTACAGACATAATCGCACAAACAGAGATCACTAAATGGCAGGATGGTAAAACGGGTGCTGTTTCCATTACCTATGATGATGGTTCCATCAATCAATTCAAATATGCACTTCCTGTGATGAAGAGGTTAAAACTTCCTGCAACTTTTTATATTATTACAGGTCCTATTCCAGGCTCAAAATACCAGGGAAAATTTATTGGAAGACCCATTCAGGAGATCATTGATGAAACGGCTACCACACCTACAAACGTTGATAATTTTTTTGAACGGGAGTCGGCTGCAAAATATCTCGGTTACGTCGGTGCAGATGCGCTTTATGACAGCACGGCTAATTTGTATGAAGACGACAAAGAAGAACAGGCATACAAAGCAATGGATCTTTTATACAAAGAAGTAAGAGATGGTTCTCTTGAAAAAGGAGAGGAATTAACTATGGAAGTGGCCGGTGAAGAAGGTCTTACCTGGGATAGTATTAAAGTATATGCTTCGCAGGGATATGAGTTTGCCAGTCACACTGTAACTCATGCACACATGGCGGTGCTTGATACAACAAATATGTTTTATGAGCTTGAGAAGAGTAAAGAAGATATCAGAGATCATTTGGGAGAAAAATATTGTTTCACTGCTGAAATACCTTTTGGCATTGAACATCCACGGGCCATGAAATATTCATTGCCTGTTTATCCGGCGCTTCGTAACCTGATGACAGATCCTTACATGCAGGAAATAAACCGAGGATACAGAACGCAACCGGGTTCATCCGATAAAGAATATGTACAATGGCAACGTGGTGGCACTACCCAAACGCCTTTGTCATTAATGAAATCATGGGTTGATACTACGTTAGTTCGTGATAATATTTGGCTGGTATTGGTTTTTCATGGAATAGATGGTTTGGGGTATGAAGCTTTGCCGCATCAATTACTGGATACATATTTTCATTATATCAAAAAGCATGAAGATGATTTGTGGATAGCCAATTTCAGTGATGTGGCAAAATACATGCGTGAGCGAATGCATGCTTCTGTGAACAGTGATAAATCAGGTAATCATATTCTTGTGCATTTGCAACATTCATTGGATACAAACACCTATAATGTACCGCTTACGTTAAAAACTTATGTGCCGGCACAATGGAATAGGGTGGAAGTAAAACAAGGTAATGACCTGCAACAATTAGAGGTGCAAAAAGATGACAAAGGAAATTATATTCTTTATAGGGCTATTCCAAACAAGGGTATTATAGAATTGCTACCCGGTTCTTAGTATTCGATCTGTTTCTGTCATGAAAATTTTCTTTCTATTTCGTCAAAGCATGTGTAACTTTTTTAAATATTTTTTTATGGCAAGTATATTGCATTTATTCTCGAGTTTAATGAAAATGCTTTTTCGTTGCAGAGATTCTAAAATGCCTGAGAATAATATTTCCTATTTTTAATTAAATTTTAAAAACATGACCTTAATAGGATTCTTAGTTCTTCTGCTGATTGCTGCCATATGTGGAGGAATAGGCCAATCGCTGGCCGGTTATAACCTGGGCGGATGTTTTGTCTCAATAGTTGTTGGTTTTATTGGTGCTTATATAGGCTTATGGATAGCCGGTAAGATGGGACTTCCCAAGCTTTTTGAGATAACGATTGATCATAAACCGTTTCCTGTTTTGTGGGCAATAATTGGCTCAGCTGTATTTACACTTATCATGGCACTTTTAAGAAAAGTATTTGTCGGACGGAATGATTAATATTTTTTAAAAGACCTTTATTATTTCTTTGCCTGGTTGGGTTTCATATATTTTTCGAGAAACTCAAGCGTTTTTGTATCTGTTGTTACCAGGTCTTCTTTTTTAGTGAATCCATGTCCTTCATCTGGAAATACTATATATTCAACCGGCACTCCATTTTTCTTTACACCATCTACAATTTCATCACTTTCCACTTTTAGTACACGTACATCATTTACACCCTGGAATACGATCAGTGGTTTATTGATGTTTTGATAATTATATAAAGGAGAAGTTGCTTTCAGCAAAACACTGTCTTTAGTATTCGGATCTCCCATCTCTTCGTACAAAGCTTTTTTAAAACTTTCCCAATATGGAGGAATGCTTCTTAAGGTACGTAGCCAGTTGGCCACTCCAAATAAATCAACGCCTACCTTAAATTCATCCGGGTGCAGGCAGAGCGCATTCAAGACCATATTACCTCCATAACTTCCTCCATAAATACCAATCGCATTACTGTCGATATAGGCTTGTGATGCAAGCCAATTTTTTGCCCAGATACAATCTTTCAGATCGCCATAACCATGATCTTTATTATCTAACTTATAAAATGTCTTACCATAGCCACTGCTGCCACGATTATTTACTGCCAGTACTGCATATCCATGATTAACGAGATATTGAATGCTGTTACTAAACCCTACACGACTTTGTCCGCCGGGACCACCATGTACCCAAACCAATGCTCCGACTTTATTGTTTTTACTTGCCTGCAAAGGCTCGTAATAAATGGCCGGAATATCTTTTCCATCAAATGAAGGGAAGCGAATGACTTCTGCTTTTACAAGATCATTTTCATCTACTTCTTTATTAAGAGTTGAAGTAAGTTGTTTTAATTCTTTTTTAGCAAGGTCATACGTATAAATATTTGTAGGGCTGGTGCTGCTGCCGACTGACAATGCCAGGGTTGTTTCGGAAGGAGAGATAATTATGTTTTGTACATCGCCGTCCCTGATATCCGGGAAATTGATAGGTTGACTGGTTGTATGGTCAAACAGCAGAATTTTATTTTTCCCATCTTCATTTACAAACAGGGTATGATATTTTTCATTTTCACTCAGGTTCATGCCCAGTACATCCCAATTGTCTTCATAAAATTTTTCTGACTTGTCTGTATTGATGTTGTATTTGACGATATAAGAAAACTCGCTGCCATCATTAGTAGTATAATAAAAAATACTGTCATTCTTTTCAAGAGCAGCAGCGTTCCAGGTAGCCTCGTTATCGTTACTGATGCGTTTCGTTCTTTTGTTCGTACGATCATACAGGTATAGATCGTTTTTGTCTGTTGTGATGTTTTTTTGCAATGCAATGTAACGTTCAGTTTTGCTGATAAGCGAAGCAGTGAGATTGGAATCATTTTGATATAATAGAGTAGGTGTCCATGTGGCAGTGTCCAATTTCCATATATCAAAAAACTTTGGATTACGACGGTTACTGCTTATATACATTGATCTTTTATCAGCACTCCAGTCAAAAAAACTATTCTTGCTGTTTGACCAGGGTGTCAGGTCTTTTGCTGCCGTATCTCCCTGGCTCATCAGATACAAGTGGTCGTTTTCATTACCACCTTCATCATGTGTAAAAATAAATTTATCAGTGCCCGGTAAAAGGTCTACAGCAAAAAAGGATTCTTTTTTAGAAGCGGTTAAAGGCTGCAGACTGGTATCAGAAATGTTCAGCAGGTATACATTGAAAATACCTGTGCTGTTATCATCCACAAGTAGTTTGGTTTCATCTTTATTAAATCCCGCTGCCTCTATTGCCATGTTGTTTCTCAATTGCTCACTGGTATATTGTTTTGGCATTTTTGCACTTTCTTCATGCTGGTTACAGGATAGAATAATAAACAATAATGATACAAAGACAAAAAGACGAGTGTGGGTCATAAAAAAAGGTTTGATTGATTTTTAAATCTTTCCTTAGTCTCTCTTACAGTGACAGTCGCTGCTCTTACTAAGGTAAAGATTTTTATATGGGTGTCCCCATTCTTTGAAAATTTCAAATTGATTGCACACGGGCTAATATGTTAGTCAGACGATATTTATTTCAGAAAATTTTACCAACCCGATTAGTGGCCCCTTTTTTTTATAAAGAGTTTGAATGCGTCAATAAATTTATCCAGATCATCTTTTGTTTTAGCGTCTGTTATTTCGCCCTGGTCGTTTAATTTTCCCTTGATTCCGGGTATCAGCAAAGTGGTCTCATTGGTAAATTTCGCCATTACTGTTTTCATGATCAGTTGTAATTCTTCGTGTCCTTTTTTACCATCTGCCGAGGCAGTAATAAGTCCGATTGGTTTTTCTGAAAAAATGGTTGTTGATACACACCACTCAATTGCATTTTTTAAGCCGCTCGGGATACTGAAAATATATTCCGGTGTACATATCAGTATTCCATCTGCTATTTCAATATGATTCCTGAAATCTGTAATTGCTTTTGGAGGATCTTTGACAGAAAGTTGCGGATCAAAAGGCGGAAGTGTTTTTAGATCTTTGAAGATTACAAAATTAAAATCACCCCTGGTAAGGTTAGCAAAATTGTCAATCAGTTTTTCGTTTGCTGAATTATGACTTGCACTCCCGATTATTGCAAAAATGTTTTTCTTTTCTGTCATTGTAATTTCATCACTTGATTGAGTAATTTCTATAAATCATGATTTGCACAAATTCAGTGCTTGCATGAGGATTGAATTTATTGTTTTAACAGGCAAATCTTTCGTTGGATCAACCAGCATTATCTTCATTCGTGATCGCTTTTCCTGTATCAGAAAAGGTTGGTCAAAATATTTGCCTTCCACAATTCCTATATACGGCTGTTTGTATTTTTTATGAACCCATATATAGCAAAACATTTTTCCCTTATAACAGAAAAAGGGCATTCCATATTTCCATTCATTTGTTATCTGTTTGTCTTTTAATAAAATGATCTCTTTCAATGCGAGCAATGTCCCTCTGATTAGCTCCTCCTGCTGAATATAAAAATTGTCTAATGCTTTCATTACTTCTTAAGCTATACTTCAATTCTTGTCAGGAAATATTTAACTTTTTTTCAAAACAAACACTGTTTTCAATGCCGGCATACTGGCCATAGTTTGGAATGGGCTTATAACCGTTTCTTTTGTAAAGTTGAATGGCTTCGGGTTGTCTTTTGCCAGTTTCCAATACACATCTTTTATAAGATAATTCAGCTGCCCATATTTCTAATTCATTTAAAATTTTTGAAGCGATCCCTTTACCCCGCATGTTAGGCAGGGTGTACATGCGTTTTACTTCCACGGCATCTTTATTGTACTCCTTTATTGCTCCACAGGCAACAGGTTTACCGTTTTCATAAGCCACGACCGCATGTTTGATTGTATCGATTTTATTGAATTGATGATAAAATGAATGATCTTCACCGTCTCTTTTTGCAAGGTCAGCATCCAGTAATTTTACAAGCGATATAAAATCGGGATTATCGGAATTGGTTCTTACTAATTGCATGCTTCTTATCGTTTAAAGGCAACAATATGAATAAAATCTTTATCGGCATAGCAACCTTTGTCAAAAGAATAAAAAGAAATAATCCTGTTGTTTTCATGTTTGAATAGTGAATATGATTTTCAAAGGCTCAAGATAAATATCTTTTCTCATTCAATGGGTTGTCAAAAAATATATGACAGGTAAAATAAAACTTAAGGAATATTAAAGCCCCAATTGGGTTAACAATAAAAATTTATTTCAGTTGCTTATTATAAAGAGGCATCTCTGTTCATCACAAAGCAATGCGACGAAGAAACGCTTTTTAAGTAACTTACGGATTCTAAAATACTTCAGTGATTCTTCTTCAATAAATTTTTTTACATCAAAATACAACTTTGAATAAAACAGGAGTTTTGATCGTTGGAGCAGGTCCAACAGGTTTAACCTTAGCTTGCGAACTGGCAAGGCGTAATGTGGCTATACGAATAATTGATCACCTGCCCCGGTTTCCTGTTGGGTCCCGTGCAAAAGGACTTCAACCACGAAGTCTTGAAGTATTTGACGATATAGGTATAGGAGAAAAGGTTTTGAAATCAGGAAGCAATGAAATTATATTCAGGCGCTATAGTAAAGATAAATTGATAGGTGAATCGGGTCCGGATAAAAGTAACCTGCGTACCGATACAAAATATCATCACTTCTTTTTTATTCCACAATGGCAGGTAGAACAATTACTCCGTGAAAAACTGGCTTCATTTGGTATTACGGTCGAACTCAACACTGCTTTAGAAAGTATTACACAAACTGGTGAATATGTTGTCGCAAATATCCTCAAGGATAAAACCATGGAGTCTGTGCAATGTTCTTATTTAGCAGGCTGCGATGGAGGTAAGAGCACTGTGCGTAAAATTTTAAATATAGATTTCCACGGTGAAACTCATGAAGATGAACGGATGCTTATTGGAGATGTGGAAGTAGAGGGCCTGGTGGCTGATGCGTGGCATGTGTGGATACATTCACAATATGGTATGAGCATAGCCTTGTGTCCATTACCGGGTACGAACAGCTGGCAGCTCCAGGCTGCAGCAATACCGGATGAAAATGGTAATATACCTGAGCCTACACTTGAAAATTTTAGACGAATTTTCCAAGAACAATCAGGCATGCCCCATGTACAATTAAAAAATCTTACCTGGCAATCACTATACAGAGTTAATGTCCGCATGGCCGACAGATTCAATATTGGACGAGTTTTCATAACAGGCGATGCTGCCCATGTACATTCTGTTGCCGGGGGATTGGGTATGAATACGGGGATACAGGATGCTTACAATTTAGGATGGAAAATAGCTGCCGTTTTCAATAACCATGCAAATGTAACTTTACTGGATACCTATGAAGAGGAAAGGCTACCTGTGGCTGCCTGGACGCTAAATATGAGTTCGGAGAGACAAAAGATAGTCGTGAATTCAGCAAGACAGGGCCAGAGTGGTATGGAAACCAGCGCCAGTAAAGATACCACCCAGTTAAATATTAATTACCGGTCAAGTTCCCTGAGTGTAGATCTTACCGGGAAAAAAAATGCGTTGCACGCAGGTGATCGTGCACCTGATATAATTTTTTCTGATGAAGCTGCAGGTTATAAATTAAGGTTATTTGATTATTACATGGGTACAAACTTTATAGTTCTCGCATTTGGGAAAGAATATGTTAATTTATTAAACGACATTAATGAGCTATTCAAAGGAAAAGTAAGTATTTACCTGGTAGCTGGTCAACAGCAAAAAGATTTAAATGTTATTGATGACAGGTTCAATATTATATACAATGTTTATGGAAACCAGGATGCCCTGTTTGTAATTCGACCAGATGGTTATATTGGCTTAATTGCAAAGCAAAATGATGGGAAACATGTTATAAACTATCTGGAATTTTTTTTGGGTAAGCCTTCAAACTGATTTTTTTTGTTATCAATCCTTCAAATAGATACACCCATTTTGGTATCCTAAACAATATTTCTAATATTCGGAAGATACGTGTCGTGAAGAGATAAAAACCCTGTTTTATTATTAACAGCTTTAAAAATTTATTTTTACTGACAAGGCAGGAGAAGAAAAGCAGGTTAATCCTGTTTGTTTTACAATAGGGTTTTGCTGAATTTCGAAATATGTAGTAACATTCATCGCTTTTCTTTTATTTCGTCCTGATGCGATAAAAAGAGGTATACTGCTTACAGCAGAAAGAAAACCGAGGCCACCAAGGACAACTCCTGTACCTGCATCACTAAAACTGGCTTCTTTCCTGTCACCTATTAAAAATCCTGTTCCAATTAATGCAATTCCTCCTCCCAGTAAAACCCAGGCACCCGTTTTTTGGTTTTTACTTTTTTGAAGAAAATCCTGTTTTGTTACCGGGTGTTTGGTATCCGTTTGCTGGCTAAATAAGCCGGTGGAAGGGATTAGCAGTAGTACCCAAAAAATAATCTTTTTCATAAATAGTTGGTTTGGTTTATAAGAAAAATTACAGAATATGCAATGACTTATCTAAATGTAAATAAAAGTTGTGAACTCTATTGGAAATAAGGTTTCAATTCCGGATTATTTGATCAATGAAGTCTTTGCCCTGGGTGCAGACCCAGGATAGTAGAGCTGTGTTGTAAAGACAGGCTCGCAAGTAATGTCATTAAAACAATATTTCTTAAATTCGAAAGAGACTCTTCATGAAAGGAAATGATAATTTATCGGAGAGAAATATAATCATGCCAATAGTAGTGCAGGAAAAGAAAGATAAGCATATAGTAAAAGATTCTCTCGTTATTTCAATGCCGGGTAGCTTTTTAATAACGATTTACTACCTATTGTTGATTGTATTGGCAACTCTCTTTAATGTTTCTGTAAAAACATTTTCGCAGCAAAAAGCTCTGGCCTGTTTGAGTGTGATAAGCTTGCGATCTCCCCGAGTTGCTTATAGTAATCTATAGCTTTGGAAATGTTGCCTGATCTTTCAGCTGAAACACCGGCGCCATATAAGCTATTAAAGCGGTTGGGGCTTTTTTGCAGCACTGCCTGGTAAGCCTGCAAAGCCATTTGATATTGCTTCATTTGAAACAACATATCTCCGTATAATTCTTTTGCGGGTAAAACTTCTCCCGGCGTCACGGGGTGTTTTGAAGTGCTGTATTCCATATCTGCAGACATCCTCATTAAATCTAATGCTTCCATTCTTTTAGCTTCCGCAAATTTTATCGAGGCTTCACCAGCTTTCACCTGGATAGCTACTTGTTTTGCTTTATAAAGATCTTTCTGCTTTTGCAGGGTATCATAAAGCTGGTTCAGTTTTGATAATTCAAACTTTGCAGCTCGCAATTTTCCAGTATGAGCTGATCCGAGTAAACGGGCGAAATGAATGATTGCTTCCTGCCATGGAAATTTATTCCATGGAAAATTTACCGGGTGCAATTGCAGAACGGCCGCTTCTTCCCAATTCTTATTTTCAAGAGCGATGCGGCTGGGCACAGCAGCAAAAGCATAGGCCACTTTGAAATTGACAGGGTACACTTCATTGATGGTGTTTATATATTTCAGTTGTTCTTCGGCTTCATTATTATTACCTTTTTGCAGGTAAGCATAAACAAGATAATCGAGGCCATGCAGTTCTTCATCCCAATGGCCTTTAATGCCGGCTGATTCAGCATAGCATTTGGCAGCAGCCACGGATCGGATATTTGAACTGATGCAATCATCCCAAAGACCGAGTCTTGTAAAAATATGTGAAGGCATATGCAATGCATGTGCAGATGAAGGGGCCACTTCGGCATATTTTCTGGCAGCCGAGAGTCCGAGACCTGCAATGCCGGGATAATCATAGGTATGAATGATGTAATGAATGATGCCGGGGTGGTTGGGTTCGGCAATATATAAAGCATTTAAAATAGTACCTGCGTTTTTCTGATTTGCATATGTCTTGTCTGAAGGATCTGCTGCTGCATCTAATGAAAGAGCATAGAGTATGGCAGCTTCACGATCATCAGGATAGGTATTGTGCAATTGCTCCATTGCTTTTTCAAAATTGATGCTTCGTATGCGTGGGTCTGTTTTATTCCAGTCTTTATAATATGCGGCTATAGCATTTATGTATCCTGATTCTCTTTTTGATTTTGAAATAATGGTATTGGCGATCTCAATAGCTTTTGCCCCTTTTTTAAGATCAGCTTCTGTTGGAGGTTCCCAAAGAGGATGAAAACTGCACATGGCTATACCCCAATATGCCATGACACATGCCGGCGATTCGTCAATTATTTTTGCAAACGCCTTTTCAGATTCGTCATATTCAAATGAATGCAACAGCTCCACTGCAATATTGAAATCATTTTTTACTTTTTCACTGCAGGCCATTTCAAAATCAACAACACCGAATTCTTTACCAGGAGGACCGCAGGAAATAACATCACCTCTTTTTAAATGCAATTCGCTGATCAATGCCAGCGAAGGCCTTGAATTATTTTCTTTGCATGCAAACATTATGGTGGCCGGCAAAAAAACTAGTAACACGTGTTTAGAGAAAGAATGCATATTGCAAATTTTAAGCTTTCTTAAATTAGGCTAATCTCCCGAAAAATGAGCAGATTTCTAAGAGCATCGTACTTAATTGTTTAGATTTAATAAGCCAAGGATAAACGCATATCTTCTTGCTGTATCATGCAGCTTATCAAAGCGACCGGAAGAACCACCATGGGCCCCATGCATATTACAATAAAGCAATAACAAGTTGTTATCTGTTTTTAATTCCCGCAGTTTGGCAGTGAATTTTGCCGGTTCAAAGTATTGTACCTGGCTATCACTATAGCTGGTTGTAATAAGCATGTTGGTATAATTCTTTTTGGCAACATTATCATAAGGTGAATATTTCTTCATATAAAAATATTCGTCTTTGTTTGCCGGGTTCCCCCACTCGGTATATTCCCCGGTAGTAAGTGGAATGGATGGATCACTCATGGTTGTCAGCACATCTACAAAAGGTACATCTGCTACAATTCCTTTGAACAGATCAGGACGCATATTTGCAACAGCACCCATTAACAAGCCACCTGCACTGCCTCCATTTGCGAAGAGCTGGTTTGCCGATGTATACTTATTTTTAACAAGGTATTCTGCACAGTCAATAAAATCGGTGAATGTGTTTATCTTATGTATCATTTTTCCATCTTCATACCAATGAAAACCCATCTCCATGCCACCACGAATATGTGCAATAGCATAAACAAAACCTCTGTTTACAAGCGACAATATATTTGAATTGAAATAAGGATCTGTAGATGAGCCATACGAACCATAGGCATACAGCAGGCAGGGATTGTTGCTATTCATTTGCATACCTCTTTTATACATTACAGATATTGGAACTTTAGCTCCATCACGTGCCGTTGCCCAAACATATTTACTAATATATTCCTCTTTGTTATAACCAATCACCGGCTGAACTTTTCTTACGACTCTTTCGCCTGTTTGCATATTATAATCTATTACCGATGTGGGTGTGATCATAGATGAATAATCAATACGGAGACTATCTGTATCGAATTCAGGATTATAATCCAGGGAAGAAACGTAAGTTGGCTCGTCAAAGGAAATGTATTTATCAATGCCATTGTGCCAGCCAATGATCCGGATTTTGGAAATACCATCAATGCGCTCATTCAGTACAAGAAAATCTTTGAAAATATCGAGACCCTGCAGCAAAACACTATCCCTGTGAGTTATTACATCTTTCCAGTTTTCCCTGGCATAATTATTCACAGGAACAGAGACCAGTTTAAAGTTGGGAGCATTCTTATAATTCGTTCTTATATAAAAACTATCGCCTGCATTCTCTACTTCATAATAAAAATCTTTTTCCCGCGGAGCGATCACCTGCGGTTTATCTTCCGGATGATCTGCGCTGATGAACTGCGTTTCGTAAGTCTGAGTATAACCCGAAGAAATAAAAATGTATTTTTCTGATTTTGATTTATAAATACCGGTATATGCAGTTTCATCTTTTTCTTCAAACACCAATACATCATTTTGCATGGGCGTTCCCAGCAGGTGTTTCCATATTTTATCCGTCCGCAGGCTTACAGAATCTTTGGTATCGTAGAAAATAGTTTTAGAATCGTTTGCCCATGCAGTGTTACCGAAAGCGCTGGGGAAATTATCTTCAAGCAAGCTCCCGCTTTGCAGATCTTTAATAAAAGCATGATACAGATAGCGCCCCGTTGTGTCAACGGTATAGACGAGATAACGGTTATCAGGACTTACGTTGATACCGGTCACCACGCAATAGGCATGGCCGATGGCAATGAGATTTGCATCTACCAAAATTTCTTCAGGCTCCGTTTCATTTCCTTTCCTTCTGCAAAAAATAGGATATTGTTTTCCCGTTTCATAACGTGTATAGTAGTAATAGCCATTTTTCAAATAAGGTACAGAATTATCATCTTGTTTTATCCTTCCAAGCATTTCATTGTATAATGTTTCCTGCAGCTTTTCAGCAGGCTTCATTACCTGCTGAAAATAATCGCCCTCATCGTTCAGGTATTTTACAACAGCAGCACTGTCCCTTGTACCCAGCCAGTAGTATTCATCATTACGAACATCACCATGCTGCTCCATTAAATGCTGTTGCTTTGGCGCTTTGGGTGCAATTATAGTTTGATAATTTCCGAACAAAGTTTTTTGTCCATAAATATGCATAAAATAAAAAATAAAGAACGTTGAAAAAAAGATTTTCATAAAATTATCATTTAAGAATTTTTAAATTCATACATATCATGCCCTTTTGTTTGCCAACTGCCCGGTTGCCTTCCAATCTAAAGCGAGGCCATTACCAACAAAAGAATTAGTATTTCTTCTTCATACTATTAATGATTTCAGAGCTATAAAACCATGGAGAATTGATAGGGGTGGAGTGAGACAAGCAAATTATTTTGAAGGTATAATTTTTTTTGAATTACTTCAAAATCATTTCAGCACAGTCCTGAAAATATTGACCTGATTTCTATTTAGGGGAATTACCGGGTTACCTGATCCTTCATATTTGATTGTATGCCGCTGAGTTTTATTGTTAGCCGTGTCCCGGCTCATTACGAGGCCGGGCTGCGTAAATATGATTCACAGGGAAAATAGCATTAGAATAAAAAGGTTTTCATAGGATGGCGTGTGCTAAATCCGGAAACAAAAAAATCATAATTTAATGTATATTCATTTTATCTAATTCTGGTGTTTCAATGAAAAATGTTTCTCTTTTTTTTTCATTTATATGTTTTGCTTTTTTTCTCCGGGCACAAACAGATACCTTACCTCAGAAAAAAGATTCAATAAGAAATGAAATTCTCCAGGAACAGTCAAACGAATTGCAAAGATTGCAGATACAGCGTAATGCGGATTCTATTAAGAGAATGGAATTGCAACAGCAACTGGATCAGTTAAAGTCAACCGACAACCTGCAAAAAGCAGAGCTTCAGAAACAGATAGGAGAACTCAATAACAAAGAAGCAGAGAGGATAATACAGCAAAAACAAAAAATCGATTCCCTTCGCCGGTTTGTCAGAGGTTTTCCTGTTGTTCCTTTTGGCGATACCTTGTTTCGCGTTTATAATAAGATCGGAAGTTTTACTCCCGCCGACAGGGCAGCAAGTATTAGTGAAAGAATTGAAAAACTCTCAAAGAACTTTCAGTTTACTGCAGATTCATTGAAGACAGCTGCTTCTGAGCAGGGAATAGATATCATATATGGCGAAACTATTGTAATGAGCATTTCAGAAACTGATGCACTCTGGGAAAACTCCACGGTTACTGAAACGGCCCTGCGCTATAAAAATATTATAAGCACTGCAATACTTAAATATAAAAACAGCATCAGTTTTATTTCCATTTTAAAAAAGATCGGGCTTGCTTTGCTGGTGATCGCAATACTAACAGCGATCATTTATTACCTCGGTAAATTGTTCAGGTGGCTAGCCCGGTGGATCATTGGACACAAAGGAAAATTATTCAAAGGGTACAGGATCAGGAAATACCAGTTGCTTGATGCAAAAAGACAGATAAGTTTCTTACTGGTAGTAAATACGATTCTGAAATGGCTGCTGATCATTTTAACCATTTCACTGGCACTCCCTGTTTTATTCAGCATTTTTCCATGGACTAAAAATTTTGCCGATACATTATTGGGTTATGTACTTACTCCATTGAAGGCGGCTCTGTCAGCGATATGGGGCTACCTGCCGAACCTTATTACTATCATAGTCATCGTTGCCATTTTTCATTATGTATTAAAAGGATTGCGATTCTTTAAAAACGAAATTGAGAACGGGAAATTAAAGATCGAAGGCTTTTATCCTGATTGGGCCAATCCGACTTTCCAGATCATCAGGGTATTGCTGTACGCATTTATGCTGGTGGTTATATTCCCTTATTTGCCCGGCTCTGATTCACCTGTATTCAGAGGTGTTTCTGTCTTCCTTGGAATCCTGTTTACATTCGGCTCCGCCGGCTCTTTATCAAATTTGGTTGCAGGATTTGTTATTACATACATGCGATCTTTTAAAATCGGCGATCGTGTAAAGATTGGAGAAGTTACCGGTGATATCATTGCCAAATCATTGTTGGTAACACGCATCCGGACCATTAAGAACGAGATCATCTCTATTCCTAATTCTTCCGTTATGTCAAGTCATACTATCAATTTCAGCAGTGAAGCAAAGGATAATGGGCTGATTATTTATACAACTGTTACTATCGGGTATGATGCACCCTGGCGACAGGTTCACCAGTTGCTTATTGATGCCGCAAAGAAAACCGCCTTTACACTGGAAGAACCAGCGCCATTTGTTTTGCAAACAAGCCTTGACGATTTTTATGTTAGTTACCAGGTAAATGCTTATACCAATGAAGCAAACAAACAGGCTTTTATTTATTCAGAACTTCACCAGCACATTCAGGATGAATTTAACAAAGCCGGCGTAGAAATTATGTCACCACACTACAAAGCGTTAAGGGATGGCAACAACTCTACGATACCACCCAAATAATGAAAGTTGTTTATGGGGGTCCGGGTTTTTGTTACGGACATAAAAATTAACGAAAGTGGAAACAGTATTACGAAGACACACCTCGTGAGAAAGTTGATAGCTTCATTTTGCAGCACCATTAATGACAGCGACGACAGGTTACTCTTGGTGTATAGAGAAGAATTATTTTCTAAAATCCGGAGATGACTCGCCAAGGGAGAAAGTTTGATTAATTTATTTTCTCATCTCTGCCTGCCGGTTTATCAGCCGAAGGTTGGCAGGCAGGGAATTACTGATCATTTAGCCCCCTTCCCTTTAGAATTTGCGGCATATATTTTTCTACTCTTGACTCCCGGGTTTTGGATTGTTTGGGTTGAGAAAAATAAAAAATGTATGCTCTTTGCCGCCCCGGTGTTAATGCATTAAAAGCTTTCTTCAAGGCAGGCATTTTATTTAATTTATTTTGAAATTCTTCAGGGGTTTTTAAATCTGAGGTCTTTTTTAATTTCACTTTCAAACCTGCTTTTTCCACTTCAATGGCTTCATAGATATAAGCTTTCAGGATAGAGTCCATCTTAACTATTTCCCGAACATTGGTGAACCGAATCTGGCGGGCCGCCTGCACATTCTTCGTTTGTTGGATCAGAATACCATTGGCATCATGTAACAAGGCACCTTTGAAAAACAGAAGTGCACAGTATTCTTTAAATCCATGCATCAAAACGATGTTCCTTTTCTGGAACGTGTAGCAAGCCTGCCCCCACTTCAATTCTTCGGTGAGTCCGCAGTCAAGAATAATCATTCTCAATTGCTCAAATTCGTTCCACCAATTTTTTTCTTTACTAAAGAAGAAATCAACTTTTGGATTCATTCCGTTCATTTATCAACAGCTGTTTTACAAAATTACACCCTTAGCGAGCCACGGAAACCCCTGGCAGCGTAGTAGGAATCTGCGCCGTTGTGATACACAAAGACAGTATCGTAGCGACAATCACAAAAGAGAGCACCACCGAGTTTCCTGATATCAGGAGGTGTCATTATCCAACTCGACGTTTTTAAATCGAAATTTCCAAGTTTCTGCAACTCACGATATTGTTGTTCCGTTAACAGCTCAATGCCTATGGCCGCTGCCATATCAATAGCAGAATCTTTTGGTTTAAATTCTTTTCTTGCCTCCAGCGCTTCATTGTCGTAACAAACACTTCTGCGGCCTTTAGGACTTTCCGCTGAACAATCATAAAAAATGTATTCGCCTGTTTTTTTATCATGGCCGACAACATCCGGTTCACCGCCGGTTCTTTCCATTTCATCGAGTGACCAAAGTTTTTCAATATTCGCCTCCAGCTTTGATTGTACTTTAGCCCATTCAAGACTGTTATGGCGGTTCGTGTTTTTCTCAAAACGGGCTTTTAGTGTGTTGAGTAATTCTTCACGCCTGCCTGCCGGCAAGGAAGGTTCTTTTGTTGACAATTCTTTTTTCATTCTATTCATTTATTAAAATTAGCAAAAATGATTTTTCTGCCTGCAGGCCTGAAATACCACGATATCACGGTAAGGATAAGCAACAGTAACGAAGGAATCAACGCAGTTGCCGGGTCGCCTATGACGATATGCGAAAATGCGGCTCCAGACATCACAAAGAAAAAGCCTGCATAGGCCCATTCTTTTAGCAAGGGGAATTTAGGAACGAGGACTGCTACCACTCCCAAAATTTTCCAGATACCGAGAATCGTTAGAAGATAAACAGGATAGCCTAAATGTGTAATCATATCTATCCCTCCTTGCCCCGCTTTCATTTTGATTACCTGACCTGTTCCGGTTGCCAGCATTCCTAATGCAAGCCAGATAGTAGAAATCCAATAGATAATTTTACCTGCTTTGCCGGCAGGCAGGTTGCTCTTTGTCATAGTGTGTTATTTTAATTTTCTTACTATTACGTTGTAAGTTTTATGTATGGCCTGCGTTATCCTGTTCATTATCCGCTTCTGGTTGTGGCTCCATGTTGGGTCTATCAATAAAAAAGATTATAATTTCTTCGTAAGGAACTTTTCCGATATTGATTGCACGATGAACTTTCGGTTGAGGCACGTCCCATTCCGCTAAACCGGGATGCATGGTAATAGTTTTGATCTCTTCAGAGTCCCGATACTCAATAGCAATTGCTTCTCCGTGAACAATGACAGAAAAACGATGGCATAAATCTGAATGCCAGGGCAAAGTCTCCCCCCGTTCTAAAATGTGTCTTCTTATAATCAAATCTGTTCGTTGACTAATTGTTTCGGATACCATGTTATTTTAGTTTGCTTACGATGTCTTGCAAGCGGTTATGCGCCCAGTTTATGCCTTGAGCAAAAGGCAACTTCAGCACCTGGTCTCTTTGTGCAACCGACTCATATATTACATGCATATTGAGTTTGCTGGTGTCGTCAGTAAGTTGTTCAAATTCATAGACCTCAAGCTGAACGCCAAAAGGCGTATTCTCCATTTCAAATGTGCGAATGATTTTTTGGTTCGGGATAAGGTCATGGATTGTCCCGTTAAACCCATGTTTATTTCCTTTTGGATCGGTTGTTTCAAATTGATAACTGCCGTGCTTTTTACTTTCCAGTTTCAGCACGTTCGTTCCCATCCATTGCTCTACTATGTCAGGCTCCACATATGCTTTAAATAATAATTCCAGGGGCAGATCAAATTCCCTTGTGATCACCAATTCCTGTTTGCCGTCTTCGGCATTGATTTTTGTTTTTCGTTCCATATTGTTATTGGCAACTAGGCCTTTGTCCTTAATTAATTTTGAACAAGTCCGATGATGTTACTGTCTTTATCTTTTACACTCGCAATTAATCTTTCTCTTCCAACATTTTTTACGTCCTGGATGATTGTCGCACCGCCATCAACAAGAATTTGTAAACTATTCTTAATGTCATCAACACGAAAAAATGCCGCCATTCCTCCTTCCTGATTGTTAGGGACTAATCCAATATCCTGGTCGTCTACCTTGAAACCAACATAATAAGGTTGATCCGCATAAGGTTCAACCCCTAAAAGCTTGCGAAATAGTGTCGTTGCATGGGTCATGTCTTTAACAGGATAAATAACAATTTTAATGCCCTTATTCATATAGTTTTATTTTATTGTCCTACTCTTCTGGATTTTCGGTTTTTCCCGTTTTTGTAGTGGTTTCTGCTCCACAATATTTTTAGTCGTTGCCGGCACTGATTTTTTTGCTATTTTTTGGTTTTATATTTTTTCATTACGGTTTCTAATTTATTAAACCTGTCATCCCACATTTTGCGGAATGGTTCAATAAAGTCAGCTATTTCTTTCATTTTTTTTGCATTGATGTGATAATAAATTTCTCTGCCGTTTTGCTCTTGTTTAAGCAATTCGCATTCGGTAAGTATTTGCAGATGCTTTGAAACTGTTGGTCTTGCTGTATCAAAGTTTGCGGCTATAGCGCCTGCTGTTAAGGATTGCGCCGCAACCAACAGCAGTATAGCCCTTCTTGTTGGGTCGGCTATGGCTTGAAAAACATCTCGTCTTAAATTCATTGTGTAGCTATTTGACTACAAATATATGTGTAGTTATTTAACTACACAAATTTTTTTTGTGGGAATTTATATATTGTTGGATTGCTTTGTACATCTCAAAGCGACAAGCCCCTTTTAGTGTACCTGGAACAATTATTTTTTAAGTTCGGTGGAGATTCTTCGGCAAAGGAATAAAATGCTTACTTCGGCCGTCTAAGATAATAATTTATTTGGTTTGTAAAACCGGCATAATCGGAATTTTCACTGACATCATTCGAGATGGTGATCGCCGTAACCAGTTCCCATCCCTGGTCTTCCAATTCATTCAGCCTTTTCGAGATATTTACCGGGGGAGGAAGTGTAGTTTCGCTACCCCCCCGAATTTTCAGACCAGTTGGAAAACCCGGAGTTACTTTGAGAGGAACGAACTATCGCTATTCGTTTATACTCCCAGGATTGGCGCTGCCCGGAATTGGCTTTTTGAGTTCGCCCGTATACTGTCCACAGTAAGAAATAACAGGACAACAATAATTATTAACGGATAAATTTTCCTTTTCATCTTGATCTCCTTTTGGTTTATAATTTATATAAAAGCGAGAATTGAATAGAACTTGCAGGCAACTATTAAATATACACCAGTTTTTCTCTGTCATTTCTTTTTCTGTTATCACAGAGTCCTCTGCCTTTGGCGGCAGATGTTGTGTGGACAGGAAAAACCTGGACAGAATTTATTTTTCTAAGAAATTCAAGGTATTTGCCGTTGTAGGCATTTATTCTGTTGAGGATTTATTACAACTATAGAATGTTGTTATTAAAGATAAAAATTTATTTTATCAGCCGCTGAAACTTTAGCGAAGGTGTCTGTTGTCTATTACAGATCTGTGTTCCTGCTATTGTACTAATAAAAGTTACTCATGTTCAGCTAAAAATTGCTTTAATTTCTTACTTCTTTCTTCCTTGTTCATTGAAAGTGCTGTTTGCCACATGGCTTTGTAATCATTTGCCGGATTGCTACGTTGACTTTCAAAACTTGAACGACGTTTTGCTGAATTAAATCACCGGGTTCCGCTTTGCTAAGAACTGTGCCCGGATAACCAGGGAAAAAGAATTAATCGTATGGAATATAGCCTTTGTAACCTATTGTTTTAGCAAACCCGCCGATTACGATCGCTATAAAATTTTGCATGAAAATTGGAGGACCTACGATAAATTGAAATCCGCGAAATTCATTCATCATTGCTGCGAATTGAAGAAAATTTTTGGGCAGTCCTGATTTACCTGCCTTCCCCTTATGACCAACGGCAAAAAAGGTTTCAAGAAAAAATTCGGTCCGAAATGCAGGACGAAATTCCACCTGCATTAAAAGTTCTTTAGTACCTGTTTGCTGAAAAGTATGTCGGACATTTGGTGGAACAGACAAGATTTCTCCCCCTTTAGCCATAACCACTTTACCGTCTACTTTAAACTTTGCCTCTCCATCTAAAATATAAAATGTCTCTGTTTGTGCCGGATGAAAATGTTCCGGAGGTGGTAAAGCACCTACTTTCGCAGTCCCTTCATACTTTAAAAATTCTCCTTTAGTTTCTTCGGCGGTGTTTAAAAATTTTATTCTGTTTCCAAGGACCGGATGTTCGATGATTTGATTTTTGTAAGCCATTGTAGTGTCATTAAATAATTGCCACCGACACATAAATGTATGTACAAGTATTCAAGCTTTCAAATAGATTCTGTGGCTTATTGCAGAGCCGTGCCCATGCTCATCACAAGTCTGGGATGCGGAGACACGACTCGCAAGGAAAAGAGTTTTTTGCAAGTTCCATAAAATTTACTCAAATTCGTTCGTTCGAGTTGGTTTAATCGTTTACCCGGACAACTACAGAGCATCTTTTTATTAAATTTTTCGCACCTTATTTACGGATCTTTCTTAATTGCAGGTGATGAACCGTGGATAAATAATTATCAATAATTAGTTAAACCATCATTAAAATAAATAAGATGCAAAATTTCCACGCAAATAAAATTACAGCCTCAATGATTATTGTACTGTTAATAACAATTTTTGAGACTTGTAAAAAAAATGACAGTATAAAAGGAGATTCTATTCCGCCTATCGCTCTTAAGGTTGCTGCCAGTGAACCGACTGGAAAATGGATCGATAGTTGGGCAGCGTCATTTCTGTCGACGAAGGTAAATGGCGTAGCACAGGCCACACCATCCTTTAAGAACCAAACATTCCGGCTCAATATCTTTTCGAAACTCGGTGGCACGCAGGTACGTGTGAAACTGATGAATAAGTTTGCTACAAACACTTTAATGGTCGGAGCCGTACACATTGCACTACGTTCGACGAATAACTCAATTGTGGCCTCCAGCGACAGAACATTAATGTTCAGTGGAAAGCCTGGAGTTACTCTTGCACCGGGTGAAGAAATCTGGAGCGATTCCGTTACACTTACAGTAGCACAACATGTTACTGTTTCGATTAGTGTTTACATACCCGGAAGTTTCAAGCCAACGACATTTCACTCAACCGGACTGCACACAAGCTACATATCAAGAACGGGAAATTTTACTGCATCAACAACTCTGCCATTAGCAACCTTCACCAACACCACCACCACCGAAGTCTTGATAGTTTCGGGTTTGCAAGTGTGGGCGCCATCAACAAGTAAGGTTGCGATCGCATATGGCAACTCAATTACTGACGGATATGGCGCGACAAATAATGCAAACGAAAATTGGCCGGATATTCTTTCTAATCGTTTGCCTTCTTTGCCTTCCGGTGTTCCGTTTGCCGTAATCAATATGGGAATTAGCTCGAACCGGGTGGTATCTGCGGACGCCGCCGGTCCTTCAGGCGTTCATCGATTCTTTGATGATGTGCTCGCCCGGCCGAATGTCGCATATGTTCTCCTCCTCGAAGGCATCAACGATATTTCTTATGAACATGCCTCCGCTACAACAATTACCAGTGCCTATGCAACTCTCGTGACAGAGGCTCACGCTGCAGGCATCAAAGTTTACGGAGCTACATTGCTTCCGATCGGAAATTCTATAAAATATACTACCGCAAATGAGGCAACAAGACAGGCTGTGAATGCTTGGATCCGCACACCGGGAAACTTTGATGCGGTACTCGACTTTGAATCTGTGGTTAGGGACATTACAAAAAACCCATTACGCTTTAAGGCTAATATGACGGTTGATTATGTTCATCCGAATACGACCGGGTACACGGCAATCGCCAACTCTATTTCTGCGAGCCTTTTCAATTAGCAGTAAATACCTCCTAATTTTGGGATTTGTTTGGGTTCGATCCTTCCCCGAGTCTCCCCGAATTACATGAGCATTCATTTGAGGAAAATTAAGAGGGGCTGCTGAATTATGATAACCCTAACTGACTTAAAAATATTTTTGAGTCGTAATACAAACGGCTCTCAACTACTTTGCCGTCTACTACTTTTATGAAACCTGCATATGGGAATATAATTTTATTTTTCGTTGGAGCAAGTGTTTGCCCCGCCATTGTCGAAGGACCCAAATGGTCACCTGAAAAATTTCCTTCCATTGCGATCCATTCACCCTGCTCCATAAAGTTGAAGTAATCGTGTATATAATTGGGAAACGCAACCGCAAAAGCCGTCAACATTTGTTTATGGGCAGCCATGCCTATAAAAGTACCTGAAGGATTGATGTTCTGAACATCGGCCGCCTCAACGGTTTCAAGGTCGTCGAACACTTTACTGTCAATAATTCGTTGCCACTCGTCAAGTATTTGTTGATTTGTTTTTCTGATTCCGCCCATGTTTATTTTTGGTCAAAGTTAATATTTAGGTCTTTCGATTGAAAGTTGCAGCGTTGCCAGGCATTGCACATAACGTTCCGTGTATTTGCGGTAGTAGGGCATCAAAGTTAATCACGCTTTTTAAAACCCGGTGGAGACTCGGGAAAGGACGAAATATTCACTTCCCTTAAGGGTTCATTGAAATAATTTTATCTACTATAAACGGACTGTAACCTCTCCATGGTATAGCTCCCTTATATTCTTTATAATGCAAGTCAAAATGTTTGCCACTATTATTCATCAATATGTTGGCAATGCTATCGTCTACTACTGAAAATTCAAACTCATAAGACTGGATGCTGCCAGGTGTTTTAGAGCGAAACCCTGATTGTATTAGCTTACCCTCATACGTTTTAAAAAGGTTACCCTTCTTTACCACGTAATTCAATTCTCCCGATTTTACTCCTTCACCAAATACAAAATAATATTTCCACCAAAAAGCAAAAGCAAGGGTTACAATACAAATAACCAACAGCCATCTCAGGAATTTTTTAAATCCACTTGTCTTTTTGGCTTGCTTATCCATCATACCCTTTATTTGGAAAGGTAGTTACAATCCAATTACGAATGTACGAATAGTCTTCTCATAGTTTGCTAGGCGTAAACAGTTAAATTGATTTCACGTCGGTGCTGACGCCAGCATGAACGTGGAGTTTTTATTTATTTTCGCTCATGCCGAACGTCGTTACTAAAGATAAAAATTTATTCCTGTGTCTGTATTGGCAAATTTCTTTTGCGACGAGTTCCTCTTAATGTGCTTAAAATAATTTTTTAAAATCAGGGGGAGACTAGCCATGGAAGGAAGCAAAGGCTTATCCCCCGTACCGCGTTTTTGCCAAAACTTTTTCCCGTCATTTACTCTTATTTTAAACTGATAACTCTTTCAATAAATTCTCCGTTTGCCGGATTGTTTTGTTGTAACTTCTAAAAACCCATTTTGAAAACAATAAAAAAAGGCTGTATCCGAAAGTAAACGCAAATACAAAAAAATATTTGCTTTCTGTAATTTCATTTTTCCCGAATAGCCTTGTTGATAAAAGTATTACTGCCACCAACAGCAAATAACTTAATGTAAGATTTAGTTTTTGCAATTTGCAGAATTTTATTTTTTGAAATGCAAACTCTTTTAAAGCATCTGCATAGGGTTTGTTGATCTCCACACCCCTGTATAACTGTTGAATGCTCATTATGCTTATTGCCGGGAGAATCAAAAAAAGTAAAACAGCCACCACGCCCACTATCTGAAAAGAAGTTTTATCTAACTTGTCAAAATTAAATCCGATAAAAACAGCACTGCCAATACAAACGGCACTCCCCAGTATTTCCGGTAATACTATTTTTTTGAGATGTGAATGAAATTTTCTTTTGTTCATTTTATCAAACAGTTTAGGGTTTAATTTTTGTTTTTCGTTTACCCGGTTACTCATGTCATTCCAGGTACTTTTGAAATCGTCGAGTTCCATAATTATTGTTGCTTTAAAATTTGCTGTTTTATTTTTTCTTTAATCCGGGAAAGTTTTGTCCCTACATTACTTACAGAAATACCTGTGATCTGTGCAATTTCTTCGTGGCTTTTATTCTCCAGGTATAATATAACAATGCCCTTGTCAAGGAGATTTAAGCTGTCAATATGCCGCTTAAACAGTTGCCATTTTTCTTCCATTTCATTATTATCAAATTCGTGAAAGTCTAAAACCTGTTCATCTAACGGCACTGTTTGAATCTTTCTCCTGGCAATTTTCAGATGATAGATGGCTACATTCATTGCTACCCTGTACATCCAGGTACTTAAACTGGATCTCTGGTTAAAGCTGTCAAACGATTTCCAAAGCTGATAAATGATTTCCTGCGTTAAATCATTTCTATCCTCATTACTGGTTGTATAAATTGAAGCTATTTTGAAAATCAACCCCTGGTTTGCGGTTATTGCTGTTATGAAATCATCTTTTCTGTCCACGAATAAATTTAAAGCTTTGTTCCTGTCTTATTAGTGTACAACTTTCGGAAAAAATCACAAACCGGCTGAATTTTTTTAAAAGTAGTTTGCCGGTTAGTCAAATGCCAGCACTGCAGCGTCAAAAATGTAGTGAAATTTTACAGCGAAGAGCTCCTGTTAGTGTATATAGAACTTATTTTATAAAATCCGGAGGAGACCGTCAGGGAAGGAAAAGTTAGCCTGGCAATGGCTGCCTTTTTTATTAATACTGCAAAGACAAAAAAGTTATTGTATCTTTTTCCGTTTCAGTTGAAAAACATTTCCTTCGGGATCTTCTCCATCACAAAGCCAGTAATCATAATTATCAAATGTTTTTATTTCTCTCATAGCTACATTTTTTGAAATGAGATACTCTCTGGCTTTATTTATGTCTTCATCGATGTTAAAAACAATTTTTGCGTTATTGTCAAATTTATACCCATCTTTAATTTTAGCTGAGTACTCGTCACTAATTTTATGAAGCCCGATTTTGCCACTGCCTGTTTTAAAGAGCGCCCATACTGATGGATCTTCTTCAACGACCTTAAGATTTAAAATATTTGTATAAAAAGATTTCAGACTGTCCACGTTTTGAACGTAGAGAATGATAGTATCTAAATTTAGTTTCATGAGTAAAAGGGGTTTAAATCTTTTTGCCTGGTCAAAGATCAGAATTCAGCGAAAAAATGCCTTTTCTTTTTAGTGTTGCAATTGCACTCAGACTTAAAATTGCTGAAATTCTACAAGCTCTTTGTTCACTATTGATGAATCTATTTTTCCGTTACGCAAAAAATAGAGGATGAGTTTATGCACTTCATTATAAGTTTTGTTGATCATGTCTATGCAAGGTCTTTTGTTCAGTATATTGCCAACTACTCTTCCATAGGTGCTAAAATCATGATGCGAAACAGAATCGGATAGAATGTTGATACGACATCTTGGATTGCCTAAAATAGAAAACTGTTGCGGATCTTCATCATTGCGCGTAGAAACGGAAGTGATATGCAGCATCGGTATGGTAAGTTGGGATGGGCGATAGTCGGGAGATAAATAAGTTTTAGAACGCGGACCAAAAACAGCGCCGTCTAAATTTATCAGTAACCTGATCTTTGAAGTTTTCATAGAAAGATAGAAGGGAGCCTGGATTCCCCAACCATGCCCCATGGCAGAAATACAATCTGTATCAACAAAGGGCTGCTGCAACATGTAATCGAGAAACTCCGCAAAGACAGCAGTCGGCTTTACATAGTATAGTGAGTCATTTGTCTCGTCTTTTTCTTTGTCTGTCATGGAGGCTACACAAAAGCCGTTGCTTGCCAGTATCTCGAAGGTCGTTATATAGTTTTGCGGCGGGCAAAAAGCAATGACAAGAGGAAACTTTTTCTCCAACATCCCGGCATCCCTGTAAGTATTGGTAACGGTGGACAATGCTTCCTGGTATTCACCGGTTGCTATCGGTGGAAGATGAAATAGAAAAGGCAATTCTAAAACTCTTTTGAATTCATTCACCGCAATTGAATCGGGTTCGTTTTTTTCAACATGGGAAGTAACGATATAATCCTGCAAGTTCATTCGATGACCACCGGCCCCGGCCGGATACCAGATACTAACAAGTATATCTTTTCCACTTTTGGTTTTTTCATGCATATTTTTAAAACCGACTTTGTACGGACCGAAATTAGTAGTAGGCCATGCGGAAGAAGTTTGCGCTAATAAAAATTTACAAAGAAGAAATGTAGCAACCAGGAAGAGAATTTTTTTCTTTTTATCAGCATTCAACAAGGTTCGCATAATTCAAATTTATCGCATTAGCGTATAGGCAGAATGGATATGGTACCGAAGCAGGACAAATATATGCCCTGGCATGGATTCTTCCTGCTGTTTTAATTACTGGTTGGGTAGCTACCAATAAAGTAGGAGAAGCAAAATTGAAATTTCCGGCAACCTCCGGGTTATTTATATACTAAGAATGAAAACTGCCCCGCTTTTTGGCTGGCTTTGAATATTCACATTACATCCTATTGCCTTTGCCATATTCCTGATTATATGGAATCCCAGCCCTTGTCCGGGAGACTCGGAGAAAAAACTTCCGCGGGGTTTTATGTACCTTTCATCGGTTCTTTTTTTCCTGTGTTTGTCTCCGGGCATTTCCACAGGTTTAGTGCAAAAAAATGCAGGCAACGATAATGAATAGTCAATTATATGAACGATACCAACGCCAGATCATCCTGGCAGAATTTGGTGAAGAAGGCCAGCAGAAACTGGCGCAGGCAAAGGTGCTTGTGATTGGTGCAGGTGGATTGGGTTGCCCCGTATTGCAATACCTCGCAGCAGCGGGAACAGGCATTCTCGGCGTTGTGGATGATGATGTGGTGGCGCTTAACAATTTGCACCGGCAGGTGCTGTATTCGGTAACGGATATAGGGTCATCAAAAGCAGAAACAGCTACCCGGGCATTAGGTCAACTGAACCCGGAAATAAAAATAATTCCTTACCATACAAGACTCACAACAGAAAACGCACTTGACCTGATTGATGAATATGACATCATCATAGACGGTACTGATAATTTTTCAACCCGGTATATGATCAACGATGCCTGTGTATTGCTCGATAAACCGCTTGTCTACGGAGCCATTTCACAATTTGAAGGCCAGGTAACCGTATTCAATTATTCTTCTCAACAAAATCCGGAAAGAATTAATTATCGTGATATTTTTCCTCATCCTCCTAACGAAGATGAAGTGCTGAATTGTGCTGAAGCAGGTGTGCTGGGAGTATTGCCAGGCATAATAGGTACTATGATGGCCAATGAAACGATAAAAATGATCACAGGGATAGGAGAGCTGCTGGCCGGCCAGTTGTTTACGTACAATGCATTGAATAACCAGGTTTATATATTGAGCCTGTCGGCCACTGAAGAAACAAGATTACTCATACCAAAGAATAAAGAAGAATTTTTAAAGACAGATTATGTATGGCTTTGTTCCTCCTCACATCCGGAATTAGAAATAGATACAGACGCACTTAAAACAATTCTTGCAAATAAAAAAAAGGCAGACATCATAGATGTACGTGAACCTGGTGAAATCCCTGTTGTAACTGAATTTAAAACGATAAAAATTCCGATGGGCCAATTGAACAAGCAAACGGATTTGATTCAGTCAGACACTGTTATTTTGTTTTGCCAGAGTGGTAAAAGAAGTTTACAGGCAGCAAGGATCTTATCCGGTATTTTTGGAAATACAAAAAAGATATACAGTTTGAAAGGAGGCATTGTGCAATGGAAAAAACAACACAAAACTGTATAAAAAAGAAATCTAAAAATATTGATACAAAACCTCTCAATAATCAGCATGCAGATCAATCTGCGAATTGTACCGAATATACCATCGGCAAATAATTATTCAGTACCTGCCAGCTTTCGCCACGGTCCGGTGAGTAAAACAAATTACCGGTAGTGGTACCAAATGCAACTGCTTCACCTGAGGTGGCGAGGCAATGACGGTAAACAATATCAAAACAATTTTCCTGCGGCAATCCATTTCTTTGTTCTTTCCATGTTTTACCTCCATCATCCGTTCTGCAGATACAAAGTGATCCTTTTATCGCGGTACGTGTCGTATCGCTGTTTGCCGGTGCCACCCATGCCTGGTCGGCGTTATCATCAGCCACAGCAATGGCAAATCCAAAATAGGCAGGACCGCCTGTCTGATCAATTTCTATCCAGTTCTTCGCTCCATCGGAAGAACGGAATATTCCGCAATGATTCTGTTGCCACAATACATCCGGGTTAGTGCGTGCTGCCACTACGATATGCGGATCGAATCCCGTTTCTGCGTTGGGATCGGGAAGAAAATCTGCCCTCATTCCTTTATTACGAATGCTCCAGGTTTTGCCGGCATCATTGGTCTCAAACACTCCCGCACAACTAATTCCAATATGAATATGATCCTCATCACGCGGATCAACAACAATAGAATGTATACCCGGCATATCGCGGCCACCGCCAAACCATCCTTCTTTACGGGTTGGGTGATGCCATAACGATTCTACGAGCTGAAAACTGTTACCACTATCTTCACTGATAAATAATCCGCCCGGATCGGTTCCGATCCATAACCGGGAGGGAAATTTTTTGCCCCCGTGTGCCATAGCCCAGAGATACCTTGTGATAGCGGACACACCATCTTTCACTTCTGCTCCTTCAGGGTAGGCAGGCGCAGTCAGTTCTTCCCATGTTTTACCACGGTCGGAAGAACGATGCAGTTTAACTCCCCAGTGACCGTGATCCAGGCAAGCCCACCAGGTTCCTGTCCGTTCATCGGCATATGCAATGGAAACAGGAACACCTTCAAAGGATAAATTTTCTGCTGACCAATAACCATTTTTAAAACGGTAAGAGATCAATCCCTTACGGGTGCCGAGAAGCAATGTCGGTTTCATATAACTGATTTAGATTTATCCACCCGATAATGCCTGCATGATGTAGATCTCGCTGCTGATGGTAAACGGATCGCTCAATGCCTTCCGGTCACTGATCATTTTACCATCAATAAATATGTTGACATGTTTACGCAGGCTGCCCTGTTCATCCAATATATACGACGAGATACCGGGGTAATGTTTTTCCAGTTCCATGAAAATTTCACGAAACGATTTTCCACCTGCTGCAACTTCTTTCAGGCCGGGAAAAAATCTTTTTAGTGCATAGGTAAATCTGACCTTTGGCATCTCTGTTCTTTGATGGGCTTTGTAAGTTAAGAAATATCAGAGATAAGATGTTAAAGGCGTTATTCATTTTTGTTTCAGCCGGGATTCCTTCTTATTGGTATGTTTGTAAATACGAAATATAATACAGGAAGCCTTATTGATTCATGGCTTTGTTCCGTTTTAGTACTGGCTCGTGGGGAAGCACGACTGAGGAAAGATTAAAGGTGAAAGTGATGAAATAGATTCCTTCTTTTTCAGTGATGCTTCATTTAACCAGCATTACTATCGATAAATATTTTTAAATTGTAAAGTGCCGTGTTTTGCCTCTGCAAAAGACCCCCGGTTCGGAAGACACGGCTTGCAAAGAAAATGATATGAAAAACTCGCTTGTACTAATTGCTTTGTTTATTGTATTCATTCATATCGATGCACAACATACCACTACCGAAGCTAAACAGGTTGAGCCAGGCAAAACATATACAACACATTTTGAGCTGACCGAAAGTCCCATTTCTGAAGGAGGTAACTGGATCAATGGCAGTACAACAGGAATAGACTGGGGATATGTGTCTACGTTCGGAGGACAAACACATACTCATCCCGGAACGGCACCTTATGCAGATGCAACGGCTTTACTGACCGGAACATGGGGTCCCGACCAGGTAGTTATAGCTACAGTTGGAAGCATAGGGAAAGCATGCTTCAGTGATACTTGCTGGCCCGAAGTAGAACTTCGTTTGCGTTCGACTCTATCGCCGCATAAATGTGACGGTTATGAAATTACTTTTTCACTTTTGCCAAATAGCAGGGCTTATTTGATCATTGTCAGGTGGAATGGGCCTTTGGGTGACTTTACTTATCTGTTCAATCAAAAAGGGATACAATATAACGCAACAACCGGTGATGTGATCAAAGCAACTATTGTGGGGAATGTTATTTCAGCCTATAAGAATGGGGTGTTGATGGCACAGGTTACCGACAATACTTTTACATCGGGAAATCCCGGCATTGGTTTTAATGAACGCTCATACAATGGTGATTATGGGTTTTCCAGCTTTACAGCTTCTGATAATCCTAAATACTGAGGGAATACTGAATCAAAACACTTTTTCTATGTTCATATCTTTATCGCGTTCTTCCTGTTAGTTAAGGGTCTTACTCACACAAAGGCTGCCTGGTGAAGACACGGGGCGGCATGAAGAAATTTATTTTATCAGCTGTCGAAGCTTTAGCGAGGATGAATGTTACTTATTACAGAGCCGTGCCCATGCTCATCACAAGACTATGCTGTGGGGACACGGTTTGCAAGAAAATTCGGAGAAGACTCGTCAGGGAAGCAATCGCTTATATAATCTCACTTTCTCAATTAAGCAACTGCTACTTTATTTCGTTGCCTTCGGTGTCAATATATTTAATCGGGCCAAGATTAAGTTCTTTTATTCCCTGTTCAATCTTTGACCTGTCTCCAACAATAACCCAGGTAAGATTTTTTGGCTTATCTACTTTCATTGCAGCATTTCGTATATCGGTCAATGTTAAATGCTGCAGCATGGTCGGATAATTATTCAAATAATTTATCCCCCTGTCATATTCAATAGCAGATTGCAGAGCATTTAATACAGAACCATTTGTTTCCCATACACCTGGCAATTGCATTACTGCATTTTTTTGTACTTTATCAAACTCTTCTTCTGTTGCCGGTTTATCACCAACATATTGCGTTAGCTCTTTCAGTATTTCCTGCATAGATTCTTTTGTCTTATCTGTTTGAACAGGAGCATACGCTACAAAAAAACCAGGACCCTTTGTATCTACATTAACAGACCCCGCACCATAAGCCCAGTGCTTATCTTCACGCAAATTCATGTTGATGCGGGAAGTAAATTCTCCTCCCAAAATACGGTTCATCATTTTAATTTTTTCATAATCAGGATCTTTGGCAGAGGGGCTTATTTCTGCTGCAAGAATGATTGACTGTAATGCACCGGGTTTATCAATAATATAAACTGAAGGTTGAGCAGCAAGGGCAACATCTTTTAAATTCTTTTCAGGAACAGTTTGCTTCTTCCATGAAGCAAAACTGCTTTCTAATTTTGTTTTTAATTCATCCGCTTTAATATCACCTACAACAACAAGGATGGCATTATTGGGTGCGAACCATGTGTCATGAAATTTCACCAGGTCATTGCGTGTAATTGCTTTTACCGATGCCTCTGTACCTGATCCTGTAAAAGAATTACTATAAGCATGACCCGTACCATATAATAAACGCGGAAGGATTCGCAGCCCCATTCCAAAAGGCTGTGATTGTTCCTGCTTAATGGTAAGTAATTGTTCTTTTTGTACTCTCTCAAAATTCTTTTCCGGAAAAGACGGGTTGAATAATACATCTGTGAATAAATTGAGTGACTCATCCAAATTCGGCTTCAACGCACTCATATACAAAAATGAATTGTCCAGGCCAGAATAAGCATAAAGGCTTGCACCTGCATTAGCCAGATCATCACTTAACTGTAAAGCAGATCTTGTTTTCGTTCCTTCCTGCATCATGGTCATGGTTAATGTAGAAAGCCCGGGTTTGCCAAACTGGTCCGCTGCATAACCGGCATTAACCATCAAAGACATATCAATAACAGGAACGGAATTTCTTTCAACCAATGCCACCTTTAAGCCATTGCTTAATGTGAATTGTTTTACTTCGGGAAATTTCACAACTGCAGGTGCGCCTAAAGGAGGTTGTTGTTTTCTGTCAGCAGTAGAATCACCGACAGAATAATTTCCATACGGCTCAATATCCAAAACGTATTCACCATCGTTTAGCCATTCAACAGCAGCCTTTTTTATATCAACAGGCGTTGCATTCTTGATCCATTCCTGTATCTTTTTATAATAATCAGGAGTGCCTTCAAATGTTTCGCTTTGGGCAAGAATATCTGATGTTCCTCCAAAACCACCAATGCGTTCCATGCGTTTTACAAAACCGGCAAAATAATTTGTCTTAGCTCTTTCTACTTCTTCAACCGTGGGACCCTGCGTAAGAATTTTCTGCAACTCTTCATTAATTACTGTATCAATTTTACCCGCAGTATAACCGGGTTTTACATCGCAGAAAATATTAAACTGGCTTGCAATTTCCCTGTCATCAACATATGAATAAACATTGTTCGATAGCTGGTCATCATACACGAGTCGTTTATATAAGCGTGAAGTTTTTCCGTTGGTAAGAATATCACTTAACAAATTAAGATAAGTGTTATCGGCTGTACCCCATTCCGGTGTGTTCCATGTTTTTTGTAAACGTGCCTGCGGTACACGATCCTGTGCAGTTTGATAATGAATACCGCTCATTTTTGCAACCCATGCACTTTGCCTTGCAATTGGCGGGCATGCGGGAATTGCGCCAAAATATTTTTTTACTTTTTGATAAACCTCATCTGTGTTTACGTCACCCGCTATCACCACTGTTACATTGTTAGGTCCATAATAAGATTTGAACCATGCTTTCACATCGTCAAGCGATGCAGAATCCAAATCTTTTTTCTCGCCAATCACCGTCCATGAGTATGGATGCCCTGCGGGAAAAGTACTTTTTGCTGTAAGTTCTTCGGCAATAGCATAGGGCTGATTTTCGCCCTGCCGCTTTTCATTTTCAACAACTCCTCTTTGTTCTTCCAATCGTGATGAATCAACAGAACCTAATAAATAACCCATCCTGTCACTCTCAGCCCATAATATTTTATCTAATCCAGAGGTGGGCACATCTTCAAAATAATTTGTACGATCATTATTCGTTGTTCCATTTGCATCTGTACCGCCGATAGATTCAATCAGTATATCAAATTTATCGCGGTTGTTTTCACTACCGGTAAACATTAAATGCTCAAATAAATGGGCAAAACCATTTTTACCCACGGGTTCATTTTTTGAGCCAACATGGTACCATACATTGAAAGCTACAATGGGCGCTTTATGGTCTTCATGTACAACAAGTGTAAGTCCATTATCCAATACAAATTTTTTGTACGCAATATCTATTTCGGGATATTGTTTTTTTGTTGTTTGTGTAAATGCCGTTGCATAAAAAAATAATAAGCAAGAGGCTGCAAGAAACTTTTTCATAAAAAAGCAGTTAGATGATTTTGGGATAAATGAAAATGGAAGGTATGGTTTTGAAATAATATCAGTTACAATTTTTTGATTTCCGCCGAATCAGGGTCTTCACTGCTATGATGAAAAGCCAAACATTTGACAAAAGATACTTATCAGGTGACAAGAAATCCCAATCATTTTGCGGGAGTGGCGAGGCAATTATAAAAAGATCTTTGCTGGAATGCGAAGCACGTTTTACAACGACGAGTCCCTCTTAATGTCTTTAGAACAATTATTTTTTAAATTCGGAGGTGACTCGTCGGGGTGTAAATAGTTTTGGAAACAAGATCACATACCGTAAGAATAACTGGTAAATCTAATTGCAAACAATAATAATCAATAAGCCGAATGTCGTCTAGCTTAAACGAAATCTTATCCTTATTTTTTCCTACTTTTAAAACGTCAATGCTTGAGTCTTTGCCTTTGTTTTGGAGATGAAACATCCCAATAGTATCCGGAATCTCAGTTCTAGTCTCAATTTCAAAATTGAAATCTATTCCTTTTTCTTTGTTGAGTTCATACGGTTTCAATTTCAAATTTGCTTCCTGAAAAAGTGATTGCAGTGCTGATTGAACAAGTAAATTTGCTTTATGTTCTATTTCATCGGTGAACACTGTCATCTTCACAGTTTTTTTCCTCAGTAAGCTTATACAAGTAGTTTGAAGTTCAACGAAATTAAGAAAAGCTCAATAGAATTATTTAACAATAGACGGAGCGTCGCAACGAAAGTTCAATCGGAGTTACTGAAGCTGGTAACAAAGAGGTAAAAGGCAGATTGCTTCACCCGATGAATGGGGTTCGCAATTGTAAAAGTCAGATAATTCGGTAACAGAATTTAATCTTTAGGGTTCAAATTTTGTTACTATGAGAGACAATAGAAAAGACACTACCATTTGGAGGAACTATGTAGAGAAGTATGTTTTTTTGATAAAAGAATATGAGCAGGTCAAACGCAAGGAGCATCCTCTCTACAGGTTAGCTAAAGATTTTTATAAAGCTCATGATACTTGTGGTAAGAGTTTTCTGAAGTATTACAATCGATACAAGCAATATGGAAATGAATCAGATTTGTTGCCACGAAAACGAGGACCAAAGTATAAAACGAGAAGGCCAGTTAAGTTCATTGAAAACAAGGTAATAGAATTAAGACAGAAGGGGAACTCCAAATTAGAAATAGTCAATATACTGAGGCCGTCTTTGCATAAATTTACGCCGTCTGCATCTGGAGTATATAATATCTGTAAACGATATGGCATGAATCGTTTGACAGTAAAAATGAAACAGAGTAAGCGTAGGATCATTAAAGAACGAATGGGTCAGTTAGGTCATATTGATTGTCATCATTTGAGTAAAAGCATTATCAGATCACAAAGCCGAAAACTTTACCTGGTATGTCTGATAGATGATTACAGCCGGTTGGCTTGGGCAGAAGTAGTGGAAGATATTACCAGTTTAACAGTAATGTTTGCGGCGTTGAAGTGCATGAATATGTTGCATGATCAATACAAGCTAAAGTTTGAAGAGATCATTTCAGATAATGGACCTGAGTTTGGACCAAAAGAAAGTAAACAAAAAAGCGGACATCCCTTCGAAAGAATGCTCATTGAACTGGGAATTAAACATCGTTATACCAAGCCATACAGACCACAAACTAATGGTAAGGTGGAAAGGTTTTGGAGAACATTGCAGGAAGACTTGATAAGAGAAACAGATTTTGATTCTCTAGAAGAACTGAAAGATGAATTAATACAGTATTTGTATTATTACAATCATCAACGGCCACATCAGGGAATAGAAGGAAAAACACCAGTGGAAATGATTTTTAAAAATGAAAAATAAAAACCTTGTTCCGTTACCGAATTGCTAAACCTTTACAGCAATGACGGTTTCATTTTTACTTAGTAACATCAGGCAGTGCAAGTGCTACATAGCTATCGCCGCTTTTCGTCCCCAACTTGCCGCCGCCACAGGCAATTACTATAAACTCCCTGCCATTTGCTTTATACACCGCAGGTGTGGCAAAGCCGCACGCAGGCAGATCGGTTTCCCATAACAATTTTCCTGTTCGCTTATTGAATGCACGGAACTTTCCATCTTTAGTAGCGGCAATAAACAACAAGCCGCCTTTGGTTACTACGGGGCCTCCATAGTTTTCGGTGCCTGACTGCTTCACACCTTTTGCTTTGAATACGGGATCTTCACCCAGCGGAGTTTTCCATACAAACTCTCCCGTGTTCAAATCAATGGCGCTCAGCACACCCCATGGCGGCGCCAGTGCAGGCAGCCCGCTTTTGGTTAAAAATTTATTATAGCCCGATATCTGGTAAGGCACTTTGCGGAAGGAATCGAGAGCGGATAATTTACCCGTATATTTTTTTTGCTGTTCGTTTTTTAGATCAAGCACATAAGCAGTAATGGCATTTTTATCTTCTTCGCTTAAATGTTTGAAGGCGGGCATCATTCTTCTTCCTGTATTGATGAATTCAATAAGGCTGTCAACACTGTATTTGTTTTTCACATCCGCAATAGAAGGATAGTTGCCACCGCCTTTCCTGTCGGGACCATGACATGTCACACAGTTTTGCTGATAGAGCCTTTCGCCTGCCTGCCCCACTGTTTCCTGGTTCTTTGCCGGGTCAATGTCGAACATTTTCAGTATCCATGCCATTTCGTTTGCATTCACATACAAAATTCCTGTTTCGGGATCCACAGCAGGGCCGCCCCATTCACCCCCGCCATCAAAGCCAGGAAAAATAATGGTTCCTTCTTTTGACTGCGGCATGAACATATTACCGGTATGATAAGATCGCAATTGTTTTTTTACATCTTCATATTCTTCTTTGCTCAAATAAGGATTGAGATCTTTTTCTGTAAATGACTGGCGAACGAAAGGAGCAGGCTTTTGCGGAATAGGTTGTGTGGGCCACATTTTTTCGCCCGTTAATTCAGTGGTGGTATCAACTGGCGTTTCTATTATTGGAAATAATGATTCACCGGTTTCCCTGTTGAACAAATACACAAACCCGTTCTTCGACGTTTGCGCTACGGCATCTATTTTTTTACCATTATGAGTTACGGTAATTAAAACAGGAGGAGACGAAGGATCCTTGTCCCATGTATCATGATGTATGTATTGAAAATGCCAGAGATGTTTGCCGGTAGCTGCATCGAGTGCAAGCAAACAATCAGCATATAAATTGGAGCCTCTTCTTTTGCCCCCGTAAAAATCCATAGATGATGAGCCGAGAGGAATATAGGCAATGCCCCGCTGCTTATCAATGGTAATGCCCATCCAGTTGTTAGCACCGCCTACATTTTCCCATGCATAGGGATCTTCCCATGTTTCATAACCCGCTTCGCCGGGATGAGGAATGGTATGAAACTGCCAGGCTATTTTTCCCGTTCTTGCATCATAGGCACGTACATCACCCGGCGCTGCATCCATGGCTTCGGAAACTCTTGTGCCGGTAATGATAAGATCTTTATAAGCGGATGGGGGAGAGGTGGCGGTAACAAATAAGCTTTTTACGCCTTCCATTTCAAGGCCGTTGTGCAGATCAACCCTGCCACTGTCGCCAAAGCTTGTAATTATTTTTCCTGTGTTTGCATCAACGGCTTCGAGGTAAGAATCTGCTGTATAAAATAAGCGCTGATCATTTTCACCATCGCTCCAGTAGGTAACCCCGCGATTATTATTCATGATGAAATGACTGACTTTCTGAGAGCCGGGTATGCTGTCGAAAGGAGAGTAGACCCATTTTTGTTTTCCTGTGGCCGCATCCACGGCAAATAATTTTAATTCCGGCGAAGTGAAATACATTACTCCATTTACAATAATGGGATTGCATTGAATTTGTGAATGAGCGGCTGTATCAGCATCACCGGTATGAAACTCCCAGGCTATTTGCAGTTGCTGCACATTGCTGGTATCAATTTCTGTAAGTGAAGAATATTTATTGCCGTCATCATTGCCATGTGCTTTTTCCCAGCCGTTGTAGGAAGGCGGTTCATTGTTCTTACAGGAAATTAAAAATGTAATGATAATTGTGACGAAGGTGACCCGGGCAATTCGTTTCATTCAATAATAAATTCTTTTTATCCGATAATGTTTGTAAGAGTGAATTTAAGAAATTATTGTTTTTGTATGTTCTATTGTTTGTACAGATTATTTCACCACATAGACACATAGGAATATAGAATAACACAGGTCTATGTGTATCTATGTTACTATTGATCCTATGTGGTTAAAAAAAGAATTATTTCAACTTACTGATCTGATCATTATAATATTTTACTTCACCGATCACTGATGGCAGGTTAGTAGGCTGATCTTCTGCATCTCTTTCTATATAGATATAACCATTGAAATTTTGTTTCTTTAGTTCAGCAAAGATCTCCGGAAATTTAACCACACCTGTACCAACCGGTACATCCACTAATCTCGGGTTATTATAAGCAGCAATATCTTTTAAATGAATAACGAGAATATGACCGGCCAGTTTCTTTACTGCTTCCAGCGGAACGATTCCGCTTTTTGGCCAGTGACCAAGATCAGCACATACACCAAAATTGGGATGATTTTTTAATGCCATTAATGTTGTGTCCGGGTTCCAGTAATGGCTAAAGCCGTTCCAGTGTTCATGAATCGCTACTTTCATTCCATAAGCGCCAGCAAGACTGTCGACGCTGTCCCACATATTCAGTGGTGGTTCGGTAGTTACATATTTAACGCCGAACCGTTTGGCTATTTCAAATTGTTTTACCCATGATGATAAAGTGGAATCGCCGACTATATAAAGTGTTTCACAAATAAGCCCTTTCTGTGCGATCATTGATTTTAATTTGTCAATTCCTTCGGGTGATAATTGTGATATCACTGAATCTTTAAGTTCAGGTCCTGCTTTGTGAAAAGTGTTGGGTTCAATGTATTTCAAACCGGCGCTATCTGCTTTATCCAATGCACCGGGAAAACTTACACGGTGAAAGGTCCATAGAGCCACCCCGAATTTCCAGTCTTTAGACGGATCAACTGAGCTTGTGGAAGTTGAATCTGTGTTACTGCTGTTTTGTTCGCTGTTGTTATTACATGAAGTAAATAGAAAATAGATGCATACGAGAGAAACAATCATTTTTTTCATGTTGGTTTTTTTAATACAGATTGAAGTTCTGAATTTATTGTGAAGAATGGAGGTTTTAAGTTTATAAAAAATATTAGGCGAGAAAAATCTATGTGTGATCTATGTTTCTATGTGGCTATCTGGTGAGAGATAACCACGGAGGCATAGAGGAAACAAGAGGAACACGGTGAAATTGTGAAATCAAACCACGAAGAAGCAAAGGCACAAAGTGAAACAAAGGAGTTATATATCCAGGGTATCAATCTTTTTCTGAATAGTTTGTTTATCCGGTTGCGTTTTGGCAAGTAAAAGCGCTTTTTGAAAATGTTGTTTTGCTTTTTCATTATCAATATCAGTGTAGAGTACACCGAGCAGGGTCCAGTAAAATTGATTATCTGCGAGATTTATTTTTTCTGCTTCGGTGATGGCTCGCTGTTTACCATTTGCTTTCGATAATGCATAGGTTCTGTTGAGTGCGGCAATAGGAGAGTACTGTAATTGCAGTAATTGATTATATAGCTGTAAAATATTCTCCCATTTTTCTTTTGAATCTGCTTTTTGTGTGTTCCAGTAAGCGATGCAGGCTTCAAGGTGATATTTGGAAAGTTTATTGCCGCTGGCAGAGCATTGCAAAAAATATCCGCCTTTGCTGATCAGTTCATGGTCCCATAGATTTTCATCCTGGTCTTCATACAGGATCATTTCACCGTTGTTATTGAACCGTGCATCGAACCGTGAAGCATGAAAACACATGAGAGCAAGCAGGGCATTCACTTCCGGTTTGTTGGTAAGACTATTTTCTGTCAGCATGGTGCAGAGACGCATGGCTTCATAGCAAAGATCTTTACGCAGCGTTTGGTCCTGGCTGATGGAATAATAACCTTCATTGAAAAGAAGATAGATAGTGGTGAGTACAGTAGTGAGTCGTTCATCAATTTCAGCAACAGGAGGTAATTCTATTTTGATATTTTCTTTTCTCAGTGTTTCTTTTGCCCGGAACAATCTTTTATTGATGGTTTCTTTATTGGAAAGAAATGCATCTGCTATCTCTTCGATGCCAAAACCGCAGAGTATGCGAAGTGACAGACCCACCTGCGCCTCCATTGAAATGGAAGGATGACAGAGTGCAAACATCATTTGCAACTGGCTGTCGCTGATGTTTTGTGCAGAGAGATCGATTTCATCCATATCGATGGAAGAAGAATTGTTTTTTAAAGTGGGAGCAATTTTGTTTTCAAAAACAGAATGCCTTTGCAAATGATTTTTTGCTTTGTTCCTGGCTACAACATAGAGCCATGCCGCAGGGTTTTCAGGAATTCCTTTGTAGCTCCATGATTCTACTGCTGATAAAAAAGTTTCGCTGGCAATGTCTTCTGCGGTTTCAATATGCTCAATACCGAAAAGCTTGCAAAGCACAGAAGTGATCTTTCTGAATTCTGTACGGAATAAATGCGGTATGAGTTCCTGCTGCGTCATGGTCGTGAGTGGTGAATCGTGAATTGTAAATCAAATGTTCAGATTCAAAGATGAAAACAAAATAGCAATAAAATAATTCCCATTCATAACCGGCAATTCACGATTCACAATGGTTCATCCGCTAACAAATAAGATCTTCTTCGACCGGACATTTTTGCAGATCTTTTTTTCATTTGTGAAAGTGCTATCATTTCTGTGCGATCCTTCTTACTTCCATCGTATTGCCTTCGCCCTGCAAAACAGGACTGCCCTTTGCAAATTCAACAGCTTCATCTACGGACTCAGCCTTTACAATAATTAAACCACCAATGGTTTCCTTAATATCACCAAAAGGGCCATTTGTTACTACACCTTTGTGGCCTACTACTTTGGCGCCATCAAAAAGCAAACCTGTACCACTCACGAATTTCTTTTGTGCAGCAATACCGCCGATCCAGTCCATGGTTTGTTTCATCCAGATTTCCATTTGTTCAGGTGAGGCTATCTTGGTACCATCCTGGTGCCTCATGATTAATGCATACTCTTCCATCTTTTAAATTTTTTAGGTTATTAATATATGTTGTATATATCAATAACAAGCCAGAAATTAAAAATTGGACATGATCCGGGATATATTTTCTAACCAGATAGATTCCCTGTGTTCCTCTTATGTTCTCAGTGCCTCCGTGGCTATTTTATTTCCCCACATAGGAACATAGACACATAGTATGCACATAGACTATGTGTTTCTATTGTGTCCTTTATGCCTATGTGGTTTCAATGATTTTTTTTATAATTCTAATACAACTGCTTCGTAAGGTTGTAATTCACCTGTTGAAGAAGTTTTACCGTAGTTATCGATCAAAACCTTTGCGTGGCTAACATCAATGCCCGTATTCGCTGAAGCAGGATGGGTGGTAAAATTCAACAGCACTAATAATTTTTTATCATCCCCTTCTCTTGTGTAAGCATATACATCAGGATTTTCTTTGTCAAGCAATGTATATTTTCCATATACAAGCACAAGGTTATCCTTTCTCAGTTTCACCAGTTTTCTGAAATAATTGAGGCAACTGTTATTATCTTTTTCTTCGGCCACTTCATTCAGCGTGGTATAATTAGGATTTATTTTTAGCCATGGCGTGCCGGTGGTAAAGCCGGCATTCTTTGTATTGTCCCATTGAAAAGGAGTGCGGCCATTATCTCTTGCAGAAATTTTCTGATCATTTATGAATTCCTGAAGATTGCCGCCTTTATTTTTTATCTGGTTGTACATGCCTATTGATTCAATGTCTTTATAATCTTCTATTTTATCAAACTTGATATTATCCATTCCCAATTCGTCGCCTGCATAATAATATGGCGTTGCCCTCATTGTCAATAAAAATGTAGAAAGCATTTTTGATGAAACCTCTCTCCACTGCGGACTGTCATTACCCCACCGTGTCACCATTCTCGGTTGGTCATGATTACCGAGATAGATCGTTCCCCATCCTTTATTTTCAAATACACTATCCCATTTGGAATAAATTTTTTTAAACTCTGTAAGTTTATATCCATTAGGATCCATCTCTTTGAACTTGCCGGGTACATAACCAAGGCTCACACCTTCAAAATGATAAAGCATATTTAATTCGTGCCTGTCTTCATCAACGAAATTATGAGCTGTTGCTGCCGTAACACCTGCACCTTCTGCCACAGACATGCAATCATATTTGCTTAGTACTTCTTTATTCATTTCGTTCAGGTAATCGTGCAGGTGTGGTCCGCTGGCCAGGTACTGACTCCAGTCACCATTGTATTTTTCATCAAGTTCCTTTTGTGTAATGACAGGGAATGTAGTGTCTTTGGCAATGAATGAAATCACGTCCATTCTAAAACCATCAATGCCTTTGTTGAACCAAAACTTCATCATATCAAAAATCTCCTGCCGGACTTTTGGATTTTCCCAATTCAGGTCTGGTTGTTTGTAAGAAAAATAATGGAGGTAATATGCCTTTGTTAGAGAATCATAACGCCATCCGCTGCCATCAGCCTCAAAAGCGCCGGGACGAAAAGCAGGTTTTCCTCTTTCTGCATTCCACCAGTGATAATAATCGCGGTATGGATTGGTCCTGCTGCTTCGTGATTGTTTGAACCATTCATGCTCATCGCTGGAATGATTTACAACAAGATCCATTACCAGTTTCAACCCCCTGCGGTGCATGCCTGCAAGCAATGAATCAAAATCGGCCATTGTTCCAAAATCTTTCATGATGGCTTCATAGTTGCTAATGTCATAACCATTATCTGCATTGGGGGATGCATAGATGGGATTTAACCATACTACATCAATGCCCAGGCTTTTGATGTAATCGAGTTTTGAAATAATTCCTTTCAGATCGCCGATGCCATCACCGTTCGCATCTTTAAAACTTCGCGGATACACCTGGTACACGACGGCTTCTTTCCACCATTTCCTGTTAAGTGAATCGGCGCTGGCAGCAGCGGTGTTTTTTTCTGTATTGGAATGGCAGGAGACAATGATCAATGAGCTAAATGCCAAAAAGAAAATAGCCCGATATCTATGTAAAAACATGGCAAGAAATTAATATTAGAAATCTGTTTCGGACAAATTTAGCGGATTGTCATTATCTATTTTATGATCATTCTTTCTCTTTTGGAAATAACCTGTTAAAGACAGATCAGTTCTGTTCTTTATATAATTGTGTAATATATTTTTTTACCTTATTTTCTTCATCTGTTTTATAATGGAAACTAAGATCATCAGCAATTGCAGATGCTAACTGTCCAAACAACTTCATCATTATAAACAGAGCTTTCCAATTATTTTTTAAATGATGATCGGCGTAAGTATTCAGTATTTTTTTATAAAGAGTTTCGGATAAATATTTTTTCATGAACTTTCCGCTTTTACCGAACGATACTGAGAAATCAGTGTTTATCCCGATATACCATTCCAAAATCTTCATGAACATGGGCCTTACAACCCGTTCAAGCATTTCTTTTGAATAAGTTATTTCCCTTCTTACAAGTCCTTTTACAACATAGGTGCTTACCCACCAAAACTCATTGCAGGTATATAGAAATTCTTTCTCCGTTGGTTTTTTAATTAGATAGTCTGCATCGTTGGGTTCGGCAATGTGAGAAAATAAATTGTCTTTATCGAGCCATACTATTGTTAGACTATCCAAATGAAATGAATTCATATTTTCAACGGGAAAAAGAGTGAGATCGATCCGGTTGCCATCGTGGAAAAGCATTAAACAATGAAAAGAAGTTTTGTTCTTTTCTTCCTCATATCCGAGATCTATTTCATCCGGTAACTGGTGGATCAGTTGTTCACCAAAAATACTTGTCCAGCTATGATCGGAAATAAAACCTGCAAGATCATTTACGATAAAAACAATATCAAAATCCTGGTATTTGTCGGGAACAATTTTTGAATTTGCTCTTGAGCCATTTAATAAAACGGTTCTGACTCTTTCATCTGCAGTAGCGAAGTCAAGAACCAATTTTTTTATTTCATTACTACTTCGCACCGTGTTGAAGATTTTAATAATTGCGAACGTATGAATTTATGTTTTTGCAAAAAAAGCGTTCTGCAAAGACCGCCCTTACATTTTTACATTTATGCTGTTTTTTATTTTTGAATTCCTGCAGCAATAATAGCTTTCCATGGGAAAAGTAGTTGCTCGTCACTGGCAAACTTGCGTGATTTATCAATTACAGTTTTCTTCACATCTTCTGCTTTATCAGGCGGTGCACTCTTTAAAACTTCCATTATCGGCCCCGCAAGATCTGTCGATACTTGCCAGTATTGTTCGGGTGAATCATAAACCATTTTCCCGTTTATATCCATCTCAGTTACATCCTTTAATCCCGCATTAGTGAGTAGACGGCTTGTGAAGCCGGGTTCGGCGCATCTGAAAATTCCCGGCGCACCCGGCTGAGGTTTGGGCAAACTGAGTTTTTCAGTTACAACACCGCCCAACAGGGCAAGGAAAGAATTGAATTCAGGAGCTGCCCAAACTACTACAGCCAGCTTCCCGCCAGGCTTCAGCACTCTTGTCATTTCTTTTAAACTTCCTTCCAGGTCAGGAAAGAACATGATCCCAAACCGGCAAACAACATGATCAAAAGAATTTTCTTCAAATGGGATATTTGAAGAATCAGCCACTTTGCTATGATAGTTGAGAATGTTTTTTGCTTTTGCATTTTCGTTGGCTATCTCAACCATTTTTTCTGACAGGTCAATAGCGGTAACTTTTCCTTTCGGCAGCAGATCACTTATGGAAAGGCCGGGCTCTCCCGGTCCCGATGCTACGTCCAATACATGTTCAGTGCCTTTCAGGTTAAGGGTCTCTATCAGCTTTTGGGTGATCGGGCTTGTTCCTGTAGCAATGCGTTCATCCCATTTCTTCCATCCGCCGGAATAAAGGTTCCATATTTTTCTCTGCTGCTCTAATTGTTCCTGTTGTTGATGATTCATAAAGCAAGTTTTTAAAGTTGGTGAATAAGTAAGGTCAATTGATTTTTTGATTTGGAAAAATTTTTCAATATGCCACAAATACCAAACCGGAATTCACTCAAACAAAAAAGCGTTCTGAGAAGAACGCTTTACCGGTATTTCAAATTAAAAATTATTATTTCATTTTCTTTTGCAGGTTCGAATCAATTGCATCTAAAAATTCTTCAGTAAATAAATAATCCTTGCCGTGCTCTACTTTTGGTTTGATGGTAATTGCAAGGTCTTTTGTCATTTTTCCTTGTTCTACTGTTTCAACGCAAACCTGTTCGAGGTTGTGGCAAAAATCGATCAGTGGTTGATTGTTATCGAGCTTGCCACGAAAGGCGAGGCCTCTTGTCCATGCAAAAATGCTTGCGATCGGATTTGTTGAGGTGGAATTTCCTTTCTGATGTTCGCGGTAATGCCTCGTTACTGTTCCGTGTGCTGCTTCTGCCTCCATAGTCTTTCCATCGGGTGTTACCAGCACACTTGTCATCAATCCAAGCGAACCAAAACCCTGTGCAATAGAGTCACTTTGTACATCGCCGTCATAATTCTTACAGGCCCATACAAAACCACCGTTCCATTTCAATGCACTTGCTACCATATCATCGATCAGCCTGTGTTCGTAAGTAATATTGTTCTTTTTAAACTCTTCTTTGAATTCGGTTTCATATACTTCCTCGAAAATGTCTTTGAATCTGCCGTCATATTTTTTCAGGATCGTATTTTTTGTACTCATATATAAAGGCCAGCTTTTTTGCAAAGCCATATTCATACAACTTTTTGCAAAACCACGAATACTTTCATCTGTATTATACATAGCCAGCGCTACACCGCCACCCTTGAATTGAAATACTTCATACTCCATTACCTTACCGTCTTTGCCTTCAAATTTTATTGTAAGCTTGCCTTTGCCCGGCACCACAAAATCAGTAGCCCGGTACTGATCGCCAAATGCATGACGACCTACAATAATGGGACGATCCCAGGTAGTAACTAATCTGGGAATGTTTTTTATAACGATTGGTTCACGAAAAACAGTTCCATCTAAAATATTTCTTATAGTTCCGTTCGGGCTCTTCCACATTTGTTTCAGATTAAATTCTTTTACTCTTGCTTCGTCCGGAGTTATAGTGGCACATTTTATTCCTACACCATATTGTTTAATGGCGTTGGCTGCATCTATGGTCACCTGGTCATTAGTCGCATCGCGATGTTCAATCCCCAGGTCATAATATTTTATATCTGCTTCAATGTAGGGGAGAATCAGTTTGTCTTTAATAAATTTCCAGATGATCCTTGTCATTTCATCTCCATCAAGTTCCACTACAGGGTTGGCTACTTTGATTTTTTGTGACATTGTCTTGGTTGAATTTTATCAGTTTTCAAAAATTTCTATATCAGCATTGCGAAGAATATCTCTAACGGGGGGCAAAACTAAGATTTTCTAAACTCTGTGAAAGAAGATGCAATAATTCTCATTTTCAGCGTTATCACATTTACCTGTAAGAAGATAGATGATAGCGATTCAAACAAGATGATTGATTTGAATCAATTTTTTGTAACTTAGAAAGAGGGTTAAGGCATATGAATGTTGTGAGTCCTTTTTTTGATTACTTGCAAAAATTTATTGATATATCTGAGGGGGAATTCCGCCAGAATATATATCCATATATTGATGTCAGAAAATATTCCAAGAAACAAATCATTACTGAGGCAGGTCAAATTGAAGATTATTTCAATTTCATCGTAAAAGGGCTTGCAAGGAAATATTACAAAAAGGGAAAAGAAGAGATCAATACTCAAATCTCATTTGAAGGGCATATCATCCATTCCCAGGAATCATTTCATAGCCGTACACCGTCCGAATATTTTGTGGAAGCTATTGAACCTACCACGCTCGTTTCTATAACTTATGACGATCTTGAAAGAATTTATGCACGTTCGGGCAAGATGGAGCATCTTGGCAGGCTTATTATAACTTATACAATGGTTATTAAGGATCGTTGGCAAATGCAACAAGTAATCCATGACCCCCGTGAGAGATTTATACGCTTTATAAATAATAACCCTAAATTGTTGCAGAGGGTGCCTCAGAAATATCTGGCTTCTTATCTTAATATCAAGCCTGAAACATTCAGTCGTTTTAAACATTTGATACGTGCAGGTTCAAAAAATGAGGTTGTTAAGTTATAATAATAGTAAAAAACCATATCGATTTTTCTTTCTCTGAAATGATGTTTTATTTCTTGTGGACTTAATGAAGAGAAAAGGAATAAACGCTCAGTAACTCTTCCAAATTAATCTTGCCACTTTTCCATTATTACCGGCTAAAAAAACGCTGGGTCCATATTTGGCAATACGGCATACATGAAAGCCCTCTTTGCTAATCAGTGTAAAGATTTTTCCACCATCAAGTGAGTAATCAACTCCTGTAAGTCCGCAGGTAAGAATAATTTTTTTTGAAAGAAATTCCACACAACTCCTGTACCCGTGCGGGGGAATTCTTGGCGCTATCCATGTTTTGCCGCCATTGTCTGTAAAAAAGCAATTTTTGTCTGCAAGACTGTCTGCATTAAAATCACCACCCACCACTATCATTCGTCTTCCTCTTTTTTGCCCATCATCATCATAGACAGAAATTGAGTTAGCTCCCGTAGTTTCCCTGCCCTGGCTAATTGGCAAATCTATTATGCTATTCCTTGTAAAGATTCTTGATTTTTTTCCCCCACTCACAAATACTGATTCATCCCTGTCTAATGCCCGAACGTTGGTTCCGCTGGCGGCAAAACAAGCCTCTCCGGGGTCAGCAACAGGACGGTTTTCAAAAGGAATATCCTGCCAGGTGTCACCACTGTCTAAAGTTTTGGTGAGAAAAAATCTTCCATCGATCGGGTCGCCAACTACAATTCCGCTTTGCTCATTCCAAAATTCCATAGCATCCAAAAACATTCCTTTTGTTTTGTTCTCATACACAATCTTCCAACTTTCGCCACCATCAATTGTTTTTAAAATATATGCCGGCTCATCCACAGAAATAATTACTGCGGTTGATGCATCGAATGCCTCTATATCCCTGAAATCTCTTTTTTCAAAACCTTTTACCGTGAACCATTTCCAGTTTTTTCCACCATTAGTTGTTTCGCCAACGGTTCCATTGCTTCCGCTTACCCAAACTACATTATCGTTTACTACACTTAATCCACGCAAACTTGTTTGGGCGCCTGAAGTAAGCATTTCGATATGGGGAAGTCCTTTTTGCGCATGGATGTTAGTGTGAAAGCAAAAAAAAATTACTGTACAAAGGAAAATTGGGCTCAATTTCATTTACCAGTGTTTAAAATATTTGCCAAGATAATAAAGCAAATTTTAATGTAAGACTAAAGGATCATTTCTTTTTAGCAGGAGGGAAACGAGTAAATCAGTATGCTGATATATAATAGCATGACCTGTATTTGGCAGTAAATAAAATTCGGGGTCTTTGGCATTCACTAGTTTCTTTTTTGCAAAATCCAGGTTATCCAGGCTGGCAAGATGATCTTTTTCTCCCATAAATACATATGTTTTACAGGCTATTTCATCCCAGTGTGATTCCAGTTTTCGCAATTGGCCGCGGTGTGCAAATTTTTCATCACTAGCCACATTTAGATACTCCGGTATCAGCATACTTACAGGAGCAAGTTTGGCTACGTATGAAAACCAAAACATTTTTTCTTTTGAAGGATCGATTACCGGTGAAATAAGATAAAGTTCCTGTACAAGATCAGGATGCTGCATGGCAAATGAAGCAGCAATAGGAGCTCCATATGATGAGCCGATAATATAGATCTTACCATCATTATTATTATATTGATGTACTATTTTTTCTATATAGTTCACGTGCTGCTGGATGGAAGGCTCAGAAACTCCGTAATCTGATTTACCATAGCCCAACCGGTCAACAGAAATGATCCTAAAGTTTTTTTGCAAACCCGGATCATCCAGCAGTTTCATAGAACTATACCAGGCTCCGGGAGAACCATGTATAATCAAGAGCAGGGGTTTTAGTGAATCTCCCACAATTGCATAATGAACATTAAAGTTTTTGTAATTAAGATATTTTAATTGTGGCTTTGTGGTATGATTTGAATAATGCTTTGCGATCTGTTCATCAGTGAGTATGTGTACCGGGAAATGGCAGGATACAAACACCATAAAGCAAAGTATGCTAAAAAGGGTTTTGCAGTAATGCAGCATAGTTAATCTTATATATAAAAATATACCAAACTACTTTGCAGAAATCTACATTATGAAAAAACCGGCTGCGACATGATATAAATCACTACAGCCGGAAATAAATGCAATTAAAAAGAGATCAATTAAATTATAATTAATCGTCATCTTCTTCTTCGTAATACGCATCTTCACTACTGGGATACTGAGTTTCCCACTCTTTCACAGTTGCATCAGTAAGACATTCTACAATATCATACAGCGAATCGGTCTTTCTTTTCCATTCTGTTTCCGTTGGATCATTATAGCTCATTATAAACAAACAATGATCAGATTCAACTGTAACTTTTATCAGTTTAATTTTTGAGCCTTCTTTTTCCTGTACCAGGTAATGACAGCCGGGCTCCAGCAATCCGTAGGAAAACATACTTCCTCCTTTTTTGGGGTTCATTCAATTAATTAACGCCGGGTTGTAAGCAAGAAGGTAATGGGTTGTGAATTTAAAAGGTTGAGTAATTCTTGAAGACTTCGGAAGGGGTTAATAAATAGCCCGAAGCATCACATCAAATTTAAGTGTTTTGACATAGAGTTTGAGCATTAATTTTTGATAAAATTTCCTCAAAAATTCAGGGGTTGAAAATCAAGGAGCAACAAATAACTTTTAGTAGTACTGGCAGGAATTACAAGCTCAAAAGATAGCTGGGATGCCTTAAAAATACCATTAAGCAGTGTTATAAAACCTGCTTAATGGAAAACCTTCACCCACAGCTCCCTTTTAATAAAAAATAAAATATGACTTCAATATTGCACGTTAATATAAAGCGCATCATATAAGATTTTAAGGAAAGATTTGGTGGACCGTTTGAAATTCTTTTATTATAAGGTTGCAAAAGTTTAAGGTATTTATTACTTTGGAAATCCTTGAGCGATAACCGATTTATCTATCCTATAAATTTTTTTGCAATGGAAAAGCCCGGAAACCGTATTATTAAACCATATTCTATGACACGTTTGATCTTAGCTATACTTTTTGTATTTGCTTCTTCACTTTTGTTTGCTCAAACAGACAGCTCTCAATATTTTTTACAAAAAGGTCTTGATGAAAAGCAAAAAGGCCATCGTATGGAGAGCCTGAAAAATTTTGAAAAAGCTATTAAATACGACACAACTAATAAAGCTGTACTTACAGAACTGACTTCAGCCTATATGGATCTCAGGAAATATTACCAGGCCAAAGAAACTTACAAAAAACTTGTAAACCTTGGAGAAACTTCTGCCAGCAATTATAAACAATTACTTCAGCTTTGTTTTAATTTAAAATCTTACGATGAAGCGATTTTATATGCGGATGATTTGAAAAAAGTTGATCCCGCAGAAAAAGTAAATTATTACCTTGGTAAGATTAACTATGACAGGGAAAATTATGGGGATGCTCTTAAATATCTGAATGCTGCAGCAAAAGACGAACCCAATAATGCTGATATACAGTATATGCTTGGTCGCAGTTATGCTGACATGCAGAATTATAAACAAGCTACTCCTTTTTACCAAAAAGCGATTGGAATGGATGATAGTAAGTACGGTTGGGAATATGAACTGGGCCTGATCTGCTATGCAAATAATAATAATGCAGATGCTTTGAAATATATATTAATGGCCGGAGATAAAGGTTATCCAAAGGATAATGGTTATATGCAAAATCTTGGCATTGCCTATATTGATGCAGGAAAATTTAACGAAGGGATTTCTGTTTTAAATGATGTATTGAAGAAGCGCCCCAGCGACCTTAACCTTTTGGATATGATAGCCCAGTCTTATTATGAAAAAGGGAAGTATGATGATGCAATGAACAATTGGGATGCTATTTTAGGATATGATAAGACCAATGCTTCAGCTTTGTACATGATCGGAATGTGCTATCAGAAAAAAGGTGATAAGGCGAAAGGAACTCAACTTTGCGATAAAGCAATTGAAATGGATCCAAGTCTCGCCATTTACAAGCAGAAAAAAGAGATGGCAGGATTTTAAAAAAATCAAAGAAAATAATGATATAAAGCAGCTGTCATAATTCAGCTGCTTTTTGTTTTGGAAAACTCTTACATTCTTTCAGGCACTTTAATTCCCAATAAATGCATGGCAAAAGTAATAATATTGGCGGTCATTTCTGACAACTGAAGTCGAAGCTGTTTTTTATCGGTTGATTCGGCATTCATTACCGAGTGTTCCGCATAAAATGTATTGTAAGTTTTGGAAACAGTAAAAATATAAATGCCGATGACAGAGGGATTATGTTCATCTGCAGCTTGTTCTAAAATAGCCGGGAACTGCTCCAGTAAAATAATGAGCCCTTTTTCTCCTGGTAATAACTCATGAGACTGTAGTGTATAAGTTGGCTTTGCTTTTTCTTTTCTGAGAATTGATTTTATTCTTGCATGAGTGTACTGAATATGCGTCGCTGTAAAGCCGTGAAGATCCACAGATTCTTCAGGATTAAAAACCATTCTTTTTTTGGGATCTACTCTTAACAAAAAGAATTTTAACCCACCCGTTCCAATAACTTCATATAATTCTTTCAATTCATTTTCTGTGAAACCTTCAGTTTTTCCCTGTTCTTTTGTTTTTTTCTCCGCTTCTATCATCATTTCATCTAAAATATCGTCCGCATCTACAACTGTTCCTTCCCGGCTTTTCATTTTCCCGGTTGGCAAATCCACCATTCCATAACTTAAGTGATAAACACCGTCTGCATAAGGCTTTTCAAATTTTTGGAGAATTAATTTCAACACCTTCATGTGATAGTTTTGTTCATCACCGATTATATAAATGCTTTGATCATACCCAAAATCTTTATATTTCTCGTCTGCTAATCCAAGATCCTGTGTTATATATACCGAAGTGCCGTCTTTCCTCAATACCAATTTTTCATCGAGACCTTCATTAGTAAGGTCAATCCATGTACTCCCATCTTCTTTTTTAAAGAAAACTTTTTTGTTTAAACCATCTTCCACAAATTTTTTCCCAAGAAGGTAAGTGTCACTTTCATAATATATTTTATTAAAATCAGCACCTATTCGTTTATAAGTGACGTCAAAACCTTTATATACCCATTCATTCATTTTCTTCCATAAATTAATTACTTCAGGCTTGCCAGCTTCCCACTCAAGTAACATTTTCTGAGTCGCTTTCATGATGGATGCTTCTTTTTCAGCCTTTTCTTTATCCAGCCCTTTATTCATTAATTCATTTACCTGTTTTTTATATTCTTCATCAAATTTTACATAGTAACTACCTACAAAATGATCACCCTTTGTATGAGTACTCTCTGGTGTTTCGCCATTTCCAAATAATTGCCAGGCGAGCATGCTTTTACAAATATGAATACCCCTGTCATTTACTACGCAGGTTTTAAAAACCTGATAGCCGTTTGCCTTTAAAATCTCTGCTACCGACCAACCTAAAAAAATATTTCTTAAATGCCCGAGATGAAGAGGTTTATTTGTATTGGGAGAAGAATATTCCACAATTACTTTTTGACTATTGGCAGGTTTTATTCCAAATTGTGCAGCTAAGAAATTTGTTTGAAGAAAATTTATCCAATACTCATTTGTGATTATTAGATTAAGAAATCCTTTGATCACATTATATGCCTGAAAAATTGTAGAATGCTGCACAGTGAGATAATCCCCCAACTCCTTCCCGATTTGTTCGGGAGGTTTTTTTAAGGATTTGATCAATGAAAATAATACAATAGTATAATCTCCTTCAAATTCCGGTTTTGTAGAATTGACAGTGAGATCCTTTTCATTTAAGGAAAAATCACATAATTCTTTAAGAGCCTTAACGGCCAGAGATTTTATTTCGCTAACGACACTCATTTTTTTACGGTTAGGCCGCGAATTTACCTATGAAAAATTAGTTTTTAGCTTTTATTTGGAATTGAAGTTTGTTATTTGGGCTTTGCTTTAGTTACTTTGCATTTTTATGCGCAGACATATTCATTCTGTTAGAGATTTTCTAATTCCAATTATTGATTTTTTTTACCCGCCGTTCAAAGGCATAATGGATCTGCAAACGTTTCGCTATGCAGCCTGTGGCGGAGCAAATACTTTACTCGGCCTGGTTCTGTATTTTATCAGTTTTAAATATATTTTGCATGAGGAGAACCTGGATCTGGGGTTTTATGCATTTAAGCCACATATTGCCGCTCTTTTTATTTCTTTTTTAGTTAATTTTTGTGTTGGCTTTTTTCTGATGAAGTTTGTCGTGTTCAGTGAATCCAACATCAAAGGCAAAGTTCAATTATTTCGCTATTTCTTTTTCTATATTGTTTGCCTTTTTCTGAATTATGTTCTCCTTAAATTATTTGTTGAATATTTACACATTTATGCCATTATTGCCCAGGTTCTTACTACGATTGTTGTTGTTGTGTTCAGCTATCTTGTTCAAAAGCATTATACTTTCCGGGTAGTGGTTAGTGAAGAAATTACAGGCTAAAGTTGCCTGCATCTATTTTTATGGATAAGTTACCACTGCAGTTACTTCGTATGATGAGATGCTCACGTAAAGGATAGATATTCTCAATTTTGATTTCTTCCATTTTCCCATTGCTTTGTATACCTTTTATCCATTCTTTATTTAGTTGCTGGTTAATGGAAGTTACAGCTGAGTTTATATAGGATGACAGGTCAAACTTTGTATATTTTTTCAGATCATTTATAATACGCCTGTTGAATAGCCATTTTGCCGTTTTTATCAGCATGCTTTTTGATTTAATGTCAAAATCAAGATCTTTCATCTCAATAATTTTGCTGGTCGTATCATAAGAAGGTTTCCCGATCAAATAGAAAGATCCTTTTTCAGAACCTCCAAAATTTATTTTGATGATCAGATTCTCATTGTCCATTCCATAAAGAGAGCAATCTTTCACGATAATATGTTTGTTTGAAGTAAGATCAAACCTTTTATCAGTCAACTGTGAAGTGAGAATGTTTGTAAGTGAATCATAATTCAATACGGCATCTAAAAAAATATTGAATCCCGGGTGATAATTAAAATCAGTTATACCGGGTGCGATGGTGAAATGTTCCTGTGGTTTTTCAAAACTTACTCTTGGTTTTGCTGCAAGACCAAAATATACAATCAGAGAATCATTACTCGCGAATAAATTATTGATGCGAATCTTAGTTGGATTTATTTGTAACCAACCCAATCCATAGAGATCATAGATTTTATTAAGCTGATCCCATATTCCCTGGAATTTTGGTCGCAGATCATAACTGCCAAAGTTTTTTTCCATGTCAGTTTTGGCGTCATCTAATTGTTCACTTAAACCTTTCATTACATCGTCTGTTATATCCTGCCCCCAAAAACATACAGTGCATTTATCAATTGGCTGCGGGTCCAGTCTTTTTATTAATAGCCTTGCTTTTAAATCGGGAGTTATTAAAACTGAATTCTGAAAGTTTACATTTACTCTTCTTTCACCTTCTTCATAGCCGCAATGACAAGCGGGTGTCCAGGGGGAAAGGGCGGTTCCATTTACACAAACTCTGGTTGAGCCAATAATTTTATAATATCCTGTAAAACCTAAAGTGAGTGTAGTTCCTGAGGCTTTCATTTGTAATGAACTCCGCCGGAAGGTGTATTTATATCTTGTATCACATCCGTCCTGTACCCATCCGTCTGGCCAGTTTGGTGAAGTAAAAATTGTATCAATGGTTTTTTCAGCAAGATCGTAAATGGGCTTGAGGTCAATTTGAACAGGAATATTAATTTCAGATTCTGGCAGAGAATCCATCCTAAAGTCTGTTTTTGCCAGAGAGGGTTGGTCTGGGATAATTTTCTTTGAACAGGAAATAAAAAAGCCGAACAGGCTAAATGTAGCTAACCAAAACTTTAAAAGGCTTTTCATAACCTTTCAAAGTAAAAGATTTCACCGGATAAAGATGCTATTGAAAAAAAATTTCAAAGAATTTTAATTAATAATCAGGTTCTAAGGGTTTTTCTTTTCCAAAACCGTAATTTTCCTATTGTAAGGACAAAATTTTATTACATACTTTGTGCTCCCAATCTATCCTATAATTACCATCGGTTACCAAATTCTTTTTAATTACCTGATCCTGATGAAAGCCACTATAAAAAAACATCCGCTATGAAAAAAAATTTTACTTTCTTTTATCGTTTCCCATTTATTCATTCGTGTAAGTATTTAACAGCTTTTCCTTTCAATAGCTTTGATTTGATATAATATTAATTTACCCAAAACCCTTCTTTCACCTAAATCCGTATTATGATTACAATCGCAATTATTGGAATAATAACACGATCTAAATTTTTACAATTTCATCTTTTTCGGCTCTGCCGGGTTACTCCATTAATTATTCGTCATTAACCATTGAACTAACCGGAACATAGGGTAGAGGACGGTCGAACCATATACCCATGTTTCGGTTTTATACTTTCACCATCTCGAAATATTACTTAGTTTTCTTTGGGTTGTGTCATACTAAACCAGTTTCCACAACCGTCCGTAATAATTGCTTCGATACCATAAAATTGTTCTTTGGGCTCAGATTTAAATTGAACCCCCTTTGCTTTTAATTCTTCATAAGTAGCACGACAGTCAGAAGTATAGAATGCTCCTGCACCCATCACACCCTTCTCAAGGAGAAAACTTAATGCCTTATTTACTTCTTCATCAAACCCGTTTGTCGCTCCTACAGGAAAAAGAATGATTTCAATATCTGCCTGATCAGGGGGATTTACAGTAAGCCATCTAAAACCATTTTCCATTGTGGCATCTGTATTTACTTTAAAGCCGAGTTTATTTACATAAAAATCGTAAGCTTTATTTTGATCGCTTACGAATAAAGAAGCATGAGATAATTTGGTGATCATAATTTTTAATTTAGGAAACAAATCTACAAGAGAGCTGAAAAAAGTCTTTCTTGAATCTTGCTCTATTTATCAAGATTGTATGATTCGATGAAACAATGCGGAATAAATTTTTTAGGTTGTTCTTCTTGCTTTTGTCTTTTTAGCCAGGCCATGTTGCGATAATATGTCGGAGCAAAACCAATTTCTTTTTTAAAAAGAATACTGAAAGTTCCAATACTCTCAAAGCCAACTTCATTGCAAACTTCTGTAACGGATTTATTTTCGGCAAGAAGGCTTTTTGCTTTTTCTAATCTTTTTCTGGTTAAATACTGATGGGGAGTATGATGATAAACTTTTCGAAACAAACGATGAAAATGAAATTTAGATAAAAAAGCTTTTCCTGAAATTTCATCCAGGTCAATTGATTCATGATAATTGTCATCAATATAGATCTTGGCTGCAGCTATTCTCTGGTATAAGTTGGTTGAAAGGTTCATTTTCATTTAAATGTTTCTTGGATTTTTCCATTGTTTGCCTAATCTCTCTATTGTTCCTTTTATTCTTTCATTTCTTGTTTCTTCTCTTTTTGCTGTTACGATCCACTCAACATATTCTTTTTTGTTAGTGAAAGAAAGGCTGTTAAAGAAATCGTTTTGTTTTTTATTTTTCTTTAAAACAGATGCAAGATCTTCGGGAAGCCTTATTTCTTTCGTTTGCGGATTGACCCAATTAAATATTTCTCTTTCTTTTTTTCCCCCTTCTTTCTTTTTATCACTTTCATTTTTTAGCCTGGCTCCGAAAGCAGACCACATGTCGTTAAATGAAATTAAACTGATCCAGGTAAATTCATCGTGTTTTAATAAGCTATCCCAGCCCTTATCCCGGGTAAGATCATTTTGCAACTTCGATGTTCCTTTTGGATAATAGATCCAAAGTACAATGTCATCTTTGATAAGCTTCAAAATCTTATTCAATTCTTTGTCCACCTGTGATTTATTCGTTACAAACCAATGTACCTGGTGAAAATCTTTTACTTCATCGGAAATTTTTACACCGGGCGGCAGCGGGCCTATATCTTTTTTAAATTCTACTGGAGCATTAATGATTAATAAATTATTACCTTCTTTAATTCTAAGTTTTTGAGCAATTGAATTGGCCATTATAAATCTTATTTGGTTCAAAGTTAATCGGCCGAATTAAAAACAGTTTATTGAATGTTGCTTTTAGCTGAGGTGACTTGCTGCTACCAGTAATGGGCAACATTAAGGTATTTACTGCTTATTTAGCTTTAGCTGAACCAAGTTTCTGTCAATTTTGCACTTATTCAAGCCATGGCATTATCATTGAGAATATACAGAGAACCCAAAAATTCAATTAAAAATGGGAAAAATAATAGGAATAGATTTAGGAACAACAAATAGCTGTGTGGCAGTTATGGAAGGTAATGAACCGGTAGTAATTGCCAATGACGAGGGACGTCGTACAACCCCGTCAGTAGTGGCTTTTCTGAAAAATGGTGAGCGCAAGGTTGGTGACCCGGCCAAACGCCAGGCCATTACAAATCCTCATAATACTATTATGAGTGTAAAACGTTTTATGGGTCGCCGCTATGATGAAGTGACTGAAGAGATCAGTCACTGGAGTTATAAAGTGGTAAAAGGTGACAATAATACGGTACGAATTGACATAGATGGAAGGCTTTATACGCCTCAGGAAATAAGCGCTATGATTCTTCAAAAAATGAAGAAAACGGCTGAAGATTATTTGGGCCAGGAAGTAACCGAGGCTGTAATTACAGTGCCTGCTTACTTTAATGATGCACAGCGCCAGGCTACAAAAGAAGCTGGTGAAATTGCCGGCTTAAATGTTCGCCGTATTGTGAACGAGCCGACTGCAGCCGCTCTTGCATATGGTTTGGATAAGGGGGGTAAAGATCATCATATTGCTGTATTTGACCTGGGGGGTGGCACGTTTGATATCTCAGTGCTGGAATTAGGTGATGGCGTGTTTGAAGTGAAGTCAACCAATGGAGATACCCACCTTGGTGGTGATGATTTTGATAAAGTAATTATGGATTGGTTGGCTGCTGAGTTTAAAAAGGACGAAGCAGTTGATCTGCGCAAGGACCCGATGGCTCTGCAACGTTTAAAAGATGCTGCTGAAAAAGCAAAGATCGAATTAAGCTCTTCTTCAGAAACAGAGATAAATCTTCCATACATCACAGCAGTTGACGGAGTACCAAAACACCTGGTAAAGAAATTAACCCGTGCAAAATTTGAGCAGTTAGCCGATAATTTATTTGCAAGATGTTTGAAGCCCTGCGAAGCTGCACTGAAAGATGCAGGTTATGATGCTTCAAAAATTGATGAAGTGATTTTGGTGGGTGGCGGTACACGTATGCCCAAAGTGCAGGAAATAGTTGAAAAATTCTTTGGAAGAAAACCCCATAAAGGTGTAAACCCGGATGAAGTGGTTGCTGTGGGTGCTGCTATACAAGGTGCCGTATTGACCGGTGAAGTAAAAGATGTGTTGTTGCTTGATGTTACACCGCTTTCATTAGGTATTGAAACCTTAGGTGGCGTAATGACTCCATTGATCCCAAGTAATACAACGATCCCGACAAAAAAATCAGAAGTGTTCTCAACGGCAAGTGACAATCAACCCGGCGTACAGATACATGTATTGCAGGGAGAACGTCCAATGTCAAAAGATAATAAGAGCCTGGGTATTTTCAACCTTGATGGAATACCGCCTGCTCCACGCGGAGTGCCGCAGATAGAAGTAATATTTGATATTGATGCCAATGGAATTTTGCATGTAACAGCAAAAGACAAAGGCACAGGAAAAGAACAGAAGATCCGTATTGAAGCTGGTAGTGGATTGACAAAAGAAGAAATTGAAAAAATGAAGAATGAAGCCAGGGCAAATGAAGCAACAGACAAAGCAGAAAAAGAAAAAGTAGATAAATTGAATGCAGCCGATGCTTTAGTATTCCAGACTGAAAAACAACTGAAGGAATACGGAGATAAAATTCCTGCTGATAAGAAAACGGTTATTGAAAATGCGGTTACACAGTTGAAAGAAGCACACAAGAACCAGGATATTGCTGCAATTGATTCGGCAATGACTTCTTTAAACAGTGCATGGACAGCAGCAAGTGAAGAAATATACAAAGCTACTCAGCAAAGCGGTGCGCAGAGTGCGCAGCAGCAACCGGGAGGTGAAGGAGGAGCGGGACAACAACATTCTGAAGCAGGCACTAATGCCGGGGATAATGTACAGGATGTGCCTTATGAAGAAGTGAAATAACTTGGCTCCCGATTTTATAGGATTAAAAGTTGTTGATGATATAAAAGCCCTGCATAGAAATGCGGGGCTTTATTATTTACTCTTTTTTGGAAAATTATTTTCGATTCATTTATAGACATGGTTTTTACATAGATCCTGATAAACTAACCAGCCAAAGAATAAAGAACACGGCACAAGCTAGCCCGGCGATGGCGGCTAAAACCCAAACAAAAGAACAAATATGCCTATAATACTTAAGCCTACTGCCAGGGCAAGCGTGAGAAGGGTCAGCATCAACCAGCGATGGCTATCTCCATCATAATATTTGTGCTTTTGATTTAGTAATAATTTTTCGAATTTCTTATTATTGACTTTCCCATTTGCATCGAGGCTAAGCCTTAACTTCCTTTGTACGATCTTAAAAATAATTTTGTCACCCAACTTCATTCGTCTCCCGGTCATTTGTTCAAAATCTTTCACTCTCATATGGGAGAGATCTTGTGCTGAAATTTTATGAGTGGCATTATTAGTTGTAATAAATATGTTTGAAGAATTGTTCGCAGGGAGAACAGTACTATTAGAAGCAAAACATATTGTCGCAATTGTAAAAGTAAATAGTGAGAATAACAAATTTTCTCATAACAAATGGTTTTTAAATGAATAGAAATGATTATAAATTGAAGATAATTATTTTCTTTGATGAAATCTCCTTCAGTCGAACATTTGATCATAACCATTATTAGAAATGCTTTTTCTCACATTGCTGCTTTCATTCCCCGTTTCGCTTATACTTTTCAGGAATTAAACTGAATTCATCTGCGGCATGATTTTTTGTAATGGCATTTATATTTTTCCACGCCTTATTTTTGCATAAAATCATTTGTTACAAAACCAAAGTTTATGAAACTAAAAATCTATGCCGCACTGCTGGGAGTTATTGCCCTTTTATTCTTTAACTCTGCAAAAGCTTTTACAAGCTTAATTGTAATTTCGAAACCTGCTGTTACTACCATAAAAAATCCTGGTCCGCTGTCACTGATCACAGCTAAGCAATTTTTAAGTCTTACTCCTCAAAAATTCGAAGAACTCACCAGGAAAAAAATGAACCTGGTTAAAAGGATAGAATTTAAAATGCTTCAGCATAAAGTAAAAAAAATGGTGAAGAGAGGTGAAGTGGTTACAATGGCCGATGTACAAAAGAAATTTGATGATCTTAATTCAATGAATGTACTTGGCTTTTTATTGGGACTCATCTTAGGACCTGTTGGGGTAGTAATTGCTCTTATTTTAAAAGAAACGGGGGATGTGGGAACCGATGTAGTACGATGGTCCTTATACGGTTTGTTGATTTGGCTGGCAATAGTCCTGGTTGTGATTCTTATCTGATAAACTGAACAAGCGATAAATAAAATCCCTTCTGTTAAAAAGCAGGAGGGACTTCTATTTGCGGGTTAGCAAAAATTTCTTGCCTGTTGGATTTTATTCACTATACTATATTCATGGCATACACAAAAGAGGTGGCTACAAAGGGAAGAATAAGTGTTAACCAGGGCCAGTGACTAAAAATAGCAAATGCAAGCGCTCCTGCAGAAAGAAAAAATATCAACCACGCAATGCCACGGTATTTTCTTTTTTGATGCATCTTTAAAAGTTTCCGCAAAAATAAGGGACTAAAGGGAAATTTAATTTTTAGATTTTTTTGCTCGCTGATTTTGCTTTGGCATCAAAAACAACAAGGAGGATAATAATAGTCCTGTCAAAGCAATCAACCATTTTGCCGCAACAATATTATGATAGATGCTGAACTCATCACCGATTTCAGGTTTCGCCAACCATTTTAATAAAAAACTATTTTCAACAATATCAAATATCCAGGCAATGGGTTGCAGCATTGCCAAAGTAAACAGAATATTCGGAAGAATTTTTCCCCGAAATTTTTCTTTTATCATCATACAAAGGCAGGCAATACCAGGATATATACCGGCCATGAACACGAAATCAAAAATTAATTGGTAGTTCAATGCTATTTTTGCGGGCTGTTTTATTTGTGTGAGTACAGTTAAAACTTCTCTTTTGGGATAAAATAATTCAAGCCCTATGATTGAGAATTTTTCATCATCCAGCCGGAAATCGCTTGCAAGCCATTCCATGATGAATGCTGTGGATAAAGATATTCCAAGGCAAAACAAAAAAAGATTGCGCCATCTTGTGTATGAAGTTTGCATATAATATTTTAATCAGGAATAAATAAATATACACTCAATGAGGCTTTTTTTTATTTTCGCTGACCATTGTGTTTTTAAGACACAACGTTTACAAGGTAACCGACTAAAAACAATCAACATAATTGCTGCCGAATGAAAGTTCAGTTTTATTTACGTTTTCATACAGAGTTTGGGCAAAGTCTTTTGATAAGCGGTAATACGGACGAGTTGGGCAATGATAATTTCTCAAACGCATTGGCTATGACCTATCTCAATGATCAATTTTGGGAAGCTACCATTGAATTGAAACCAAAGAAACTCATCCAGCTTCAATACAAATACATTTTGAAAACAAAAGACGGAGAAATTATTCCTGAATTTGGCAATGATCGTACTCTTGATATTTCTAAAAGTAATATAAATGAAATACTATTCGCAGACACATGGAATCATGCCGGTGAATATGAAAATGCTTTTTTTACTGCACCATTTCAAAAGACTTTACTAAGTGAAAATGCACCGAATGTAAAAACAAAAGAAGTAAAACAACCCACACATATTTTTAAAGTAAAGGCTCCTCTCCTGAAAAAGAATGAGGCACTTTGCCTGCTTGGCGCCGGAAAGGTTTTAAACAACTGGTTAACTGAAAAACCTTTTTTGATGAGGAAAGAAGGGAATTGGTGGACTATTAAAATGGATCTTTCTGAAGAAAATTTTCCGGTTGCCTATAAATATGGCGTTTACAATGTCAAAGAAAAAAAATTTCTTTATTATGAAGGAGAAAATAACCGCCTTATTTATAGCGAGCCTGCAAAGAAGAAGATCACAATAATACATGATGGCTTCGCTTATCTTGCCAATAATACATGGAAAGGAGCCGGAGTAGCGATTCCCGTTTTTAGCCTGCGCAGTAAAAATAGTTTTGGGGTAGGGGAGTTTACTGATCTGAAATTATTGGTGTATTGGGCAAAAGCCACGGGACTAAAATTGATACAAATTCTCCCGGTAAATGATACAACGGCTACACATACATGGACAGATTCATATCCTTATGCTGCTATCTCAGCGTTTGCGCTGCATCCTCTTTACATAAATCTTACCAAAGTTGCCGGTAAGGAACAGGCAGATATCCTCCGTTCCTTAAAGACAAAACAGAAGCAGTTGAATGAATTGGCTGAACTGGATTATGAAGAAGTAATGAAGTTCAAGCTTGGTATGTTAAAAGAGTTGTATGAATTATCAGGAAATGATTGTTTTCAAAAAGAGGAATATCAATCATTTTTTGAAAACAATAAGCATTGGCTTATTCCTTACGCCGCCTTTTGCTATTTCCGGGATAAATATGGCACTTCTGATTTTCAGCAATGGGATTCAAATGGCATTTATGATCCCAGGGACATTGCAAAACTATCAGCTCCGGGTTCAAAGAGTTTCCGGGACCTGGCATTACATTATTTTATACAATTTCATTTGCATTTGCAATTAAAAGAAGCAGCAGACTATGCACACCAGAAAGGAGTTGTTCTTAAAGGTGATATCCCCATTGGTATTTATCGTTATGGTTGTGATGCATGGGTAGAACCTGGGTTATACAGTATGTGCATGCAGGCCGGCGCTCCACCGGATGATTTTGCAGTGAAAGGTCAGAACTGGGGTTTCCCAACTTACAATTGGAAACATATGCAGCAGGATGGTTTTGCATGGTGGAGAAAAAGGTTTGAACAAATGAGCAATTATTTCGATGCTTTTCGTATTGACCATATTCTTGGTTTCTTTCGTATATGGAGTATACCGATGGACGCTATAGAAGGTATAATGGGTTATTTTGTTCCTGCCATACCTGTTGATATAAAAGAATTTGGCGAAAAAGGAATTTGGTTTGATTATTACCGTTACTGCAAACCTTATATTAATAATGATATCATCAACCAGGTATTTGGTACTTATGCTCAGAGAGTGAGAGATGAATTTGTAATACCGAATGAATATGGGACGTACGAACTTGAAATGGGAACAGCCACACAACGACAGGTACAGGATTATTTTGCAAGCCTCGATGATACGGACGAAAACAGAACAATTAAGCAGGGTTTGTTTGACCTTATCTCAAATGTTATTTTATTTGAAGAAGAGGATTCAGAAGGCGAGAAATTTCATTTCCGTTTCGGAATGGACAGTACACTTTCATTCAGATATCTTGAATGGCATACGCAACAAAAACTAAAAGACCTTTATATTGATTACTTCTATCGCCGCCAGGATGATTTTTGGAAAAGAGAAGCCATGCACAAGCTTCCGTATTTAAAAAGAGCTACCAATATGCTCATCTGTGGCGAAGACCTGGGCATGGTGCCCCATTGTGTTCCTGATGTAATGAAACAGTTGGGAATTTTGAGTTTGGAAATTCAGCGTATGCCGAAGGAAACTACCAAAGAATTTTTTCATCCTAATGATGCACCCTACTTATCAGTCGTTACTCCATCTACTCATGATATGAGTACAATTCGAGGGTGGTGGGAGGAAGACCGTGCCCGCACACAACGTTTTTACAATAATATTTTGGGACAATACGGTGGGGCTCCCTATTTCTGTGAAGCATGGGTAGATCGTGCGATTGTGTTACAGCATTTATATTGCCCGGCAATGTGGAGCATTTTCCAGTTACAGGATATTTTGGGTATGAATGAAAAGATCCGACGTGAAAATCCAGGTGAAGAGAGAATAAATATTCCTGCTGTTCCAAAATACTATTGGCGTTACAGAATGCATCTTACGCTTGAAGAATTGCTGAAACAAAAAGATTTTAATGAAGAGCTAAAGGGATATGTAGTGCATAGCGGCAGATAATTTTATTTTGCACTTAGCTGTAGTGCTGCTATCATCGTTCCTTGCGTCGCACACTTGTACATTTGATTTTCTATTCGTCAACTAGTTTTGCTTATGATGAAAGTTAGTTACTGGTCTTATAATCTCAAATTCCGTCATCCTTTCACGATTTCAAAAGGGACAAAAACTCGCCAGCCTACATTCATTGTTGAATTGGAAAATTTTGGATGGAAAGGTTATGGCGAAGCACCTGCCATCAGTTATTATAATATTCCAGTTGAGAAAATGATTGCAGACCTCGAAGCCAAAAAAACCTTTATAGAAAAATTTGCTTTTACTGAACCTCAACGTTACTGGCACCATCTTCATCATGTTTTTCCTCAAAATCCATTTTTGGTTTGTGCGCTGGATATTGCCACTTGGGATACTGTTGGCAAAATGAAACGCAAACCGTTATATGAACTTTGGAAAGGAGACATTTCTAAAAATCCATTGACTGATTATACTATTGGCATTGACAGTATTGAAAACATGATCATCAAAATGAAAGAAAAACCGTGGCCGATCTATAAAGTGAAAGTAGGAACAGCAAATGATATTGCCATTGTAAAAGCTTTAAGAGAAAATACGGATGCAATATTGCGGGTGGACGCCAATGCGGCGTGGAATCTGGAAACAGCCTTAAAATTGATTCCTCAATTAAAGGAACTGGGCGTTGAGTTTGTGGAACAGCCGCTGGCAAAAGATAATTGGGAAGGAATGAAAACTCTTTACAAAGAATCTTCTTTGCCATTATTTGCAGATGAAGCTTGCGTGTTCGAACAGGATGTAGAAAAATGTAAAGATAATTTTCATGGCATTAATATAAAGCTTACCAAGTGCAGCGGCATTACACCTGCTTTGCGGATGATTAAAAAGGCAAGAGAACTTGATTTAAAAATTATGATCGGTTGTATGAACGAATCAACTATTGGTACTGCAGCCATTGCTCATTTACTTCCTTTTATTGATTATGTTGATATGGATGGACCTTTGCTTCTCGAAGAAGATCTTGCAACCGGAATTAATTACGATTATGGAAAAATTATCTATTCTAATGAACCCGGATTAGGAATTAATTTTACCGGCTTGTATAAAAAATGAGCCCTTCAATCGAAAGACCCATTAAATTATTAATTAAAATTATCAGTAACTACCAGATTCGAACTCTCAAACTATCAGGTCTGTACATTTTATCTTCTGGTTTTACATTGAATGCTGAATAAAATTCATCCACGTTCACAACAGGACCATCTACCCTGTAAAAGTTGGGGGCATGTACATCTGTTTTTACAGCTACTGCAAGAGCTTCATTACGGACCTGCCCATACCATGATAATGCAAACCCGATAAAGTATCGTTGAGCAGGAGTAAATCCGCCAATCGTTTTTCCTTCTTTATATTGTTTTGTTTTTTTGAATGCATCAAGGCCAAGCAACATTCCACCCAGGTCAGCAATATTTTCACCCTGTTCTGCATCACCATTAAGATGAAGGCTGTCAAGAACTGTATAACTATTGAATTGGCGAACGATTTCACTTGTTCTCTTAGTAAATTTTTTTCTGTCTTCAGGTGTCCACCATTCTTTTAAATTTCCTTTTTCGTCAAACTGGCTTCCTTCATCATCAAAACCATGTGTTATTTCGTGCCCGATAGTGGAGCCTGCTGCATACCCATACATGATAGCATCATCAACACATGAGTCTGCCATTCCCGGAACGATAAATGCGGCTGCCGGCAATACAATTTCATTGTTCGATGGATTGTAATATGCGTTCCATGTCTGCGGCGTCATACCCCATTCGGAGCGGTCAATTGGCTTATTAAGTTTTGCAATTTCAAAATCATTGAACCATTTGTATCCATTCATTACATTTTCGAGATACGAATTTCTGCTGATTGTTAGTAAAGAATAATCCCTCCATTTATCCGGGTATCCTACTTTCTTCATCACTGTATTCAATTTCTGATGAGCTTTTTTCTTTGTAGAATCGCTCATCCAGTCAAGACGATCTATTCTTTCATGGTACGCCTGGATAACATTGTCAACCATTGTATCATACCGTGCCTTTATTTTCGGTGAATAATATCGTTGCACGTATAGTTGACCCAGCATAAAGCCCATCAGCCTTCCTTCTGTATCGAGTACCCGTTTCCATCTTGGCCGCTGTTCTTTTGTTCCGTTAAGTATTGTACCATAGAAGTGAAAATTTTCATAATCAAACGGCTTGCTTAAATAAGCTGCAAAAGTATTTACGAGATTCCACCGTAAGTATGTTTTCCAATCATCCAGCCCGTTCTTTTTTACCAGTTCTTCCATGCGAACAAAGAATTCAGGTTGCCCCACAATCATCGTATCAATAGAATTAATCCCATTTGCCACAAATAATTTTCCCCAGTCAACAGAAGGTGTAAGATGATACAAGCCGGAAAGATTAACCTTATTGTAATTCTTGTAAGGATCACGAAGTGCCTCAAGTTTTCTTGATTTTTCTGCCATTGCGGTTTCAAGCCGCATTACAGTTGCTGCATTTTTCTTTGCCAGTGTTTCGTTATCTCCCAGCAATGCAAACATTTTTTCTAAATGCTTTACATATTCATCACGGATATTTTTGGTTCGTGCATCATTATCGAAATAATAATCACGTTCAGGTAAACCAATTCCTCCTTGTACCACATGCAATGCCATTTTCTCGCTGTTCTTTTCATCCTGTGCAACGTACTCTCCAAAAAACGGTGATGCATTGATCGATTGAAGATGGCCTATTTCGATTGCCAGGCTATTTGCATCGGAGACAGCATTTATTTTATCAAGTTCAGGTTGAAGTGGCTTCAATCCCTGCTGTTCAATGGAAGTCGTGTCCATTCCCGTGTACCAAAAGTCTCCGATCTTTTGCCAGTTTGTTCCCTGTTCTGCTTTTTTTGATACGGCCTCTTCATTAATGCTTTTAAGCCGTAAATAGTTTTCCTCATTTACTTTGCTCCAGATTCCCCACGACCTTTCAGCAGCGGGAATAGGATTATTCTTTACCCATTTTCCCATTGAGAAAAGAAAAAAATCCTGTTGAGGTTTTACTGACGAATCAATATAATCATTCAGAAAAGTCTCCAGGTTACAATTACCTGTTGCAGCCGTCTCTGTTTTCGTTTTGCACGAAAGTATTGTTAACGAAATCAGGCTGATTGTGATAATGGAATAGAGTGGTCGCATAGCTTGCGTATTGATGAAAATTATTTTTAAAAGTAATGAAATCGAATGTATAATCGTTGCCGGGTTAATAAATGCACAAAAAAAAATGAATAAATAAACGAGTAGGGACATATAATTAAATACCCCCCCTCATTTTTATCTGCTCTCATATACTTATTTCCTGATTTAATCGTTGATTTAAAAACCTTATTCTGGCTTAATTTTGCTAATGACGCTAAAAATTGATTTATGAAAACTATCAATCTTTTTATAATCCTACTGATATCAGGATTTTCTGCGTTTTCACAAAATATTCATGTGGGCCTTTTTGGTGGCCTTTCAGCTTACCAGGGCGACCTTACTGATAGATTCTTTCCCAAAAAAGTGATTAATGGAGCAATTGGAGTTACGATTAACTATGAATTGACACCCCAGGTTATGTTACGTGGAGGTTTTACATATTCGATTATAGGTGGAGCAGACCGGTTTAGCAAAAATGATTCATTACGTGCCCGTAATCTTGCCTTTGAAACTAAAATAACCGAATTCAGCCTTGTCGGGGAATACTATTTGTTCAATTTATATGATCAAAAATTTTCTCCCTATCTCTTTGGCGGATTGGCCGTGTTCCATTTCAATCCTTATGCATATAACGGAAACACCCAAAAAATATATTTAAAACCTTTGAGTACAGAAGGCGAAGGGCTTTCAGGTTATCCCGACAGAAAACCCTATTCGCTTACCCAAATGGCATTGCCATTTGGTGCAGGAATAAAATATGCGTTCACAGATAAACTGCGCCTGGGTCTGGAACTAGGAATGAGAAAACTATTTACCGATTATCTTGATGATGTTAGTACTACCTATGCTGACCCGAATGATCTGCTGGCTGCTAAGGGCCAGTTAGCCGTTGATATGTCCTATCGTGGTGACGAATTACCGGGTGGTAATCCCAATTACCCGACAAAGGGAGCACAACGCGGTGGTTCAAAACACAATGACTGGTATTATTTTTTGGGCCTACACCTGACATATCGTTTAGGCAGTGGGGACAATACCAATCGTAACGGAGTATTTGGAGGTGGTTTTTTCCGCGGAGGTAGAAAAAAAGGATATGGATGCCCTGCAGTAAACCAATAATATACTTTACCTCATTTCAGCGGGTGTAACATGGAAGGTTGTCTTTCTCCCGCCACGAAGCACTCCTAATTGTGAATTTATTCCGATCACTTTTTCGTTTAATAGTTTGTGAAGATCATCCACGGTGCTTATAGGAGAATTATTGAATTCTACAATAATATCACCCACTTTTATTTCATTGTTATATGCCGGTGAATCCGGAACAATTTCAAAAACATAAACTCCGGTCTTTGCAGAGAGTTTATTAGCAGCAATCATTCTTTCTGTAAGATTTACCAGCTGACCAGCTATACCAAGTTGTGCACGTTTTACTCTTCCTTCAATAATTAGTTTGCCCGCTACATATGCTGCAAGATTTGAAGAGACCGCAAAGCATAACCCCTGTGCCGAAGGAATAACGGCAGTGTTGACCCCAATAACAAGACCAGATGAGTTTACCAGTGGTCCGCCGGAATTACCAGGATTCAAAGCTGCATCTGTTTGTATAACATCATCGATCAATCTTCCGTTATTGGCTCTTAGCGTACGGCCAAGAGCACTTACTACACCAGCCGTTACGCTGAGTTGCAGGCCAAGAGGATTACCGATTGCAATAGCGATCTGCCCTGCCTTTAAAGAATCTGAATTGGCAAATGACAATGCTTTGTGTCCCGATTCATAAATTTTAAGTACTGCAATATCTGTGGAAGGATCGGCTCCTTTTAATTCTGCTGTTTCCCCTCTGCCATCACTAAAATTCACCTTAATATCAACAGCATTTTCAATTACATGATTATTGGTGATGATATAGCCGTCTGAAGAAATCAGGAAACCTGAACCTGAAGCTGGTTGTGTTCTTTCCCGGTTAGTTCTTCTGTCAACTATCTTTTTTTGCACCTGGATGTGTGATACTGCCTGTGCTGCTTCACTTGCAACTCCTGTTATTGTTTTTGAATAAGCATCCAGTAAATTTTCATCTTCGTGGTTGATAAAAGAAATTGTTTTCATGGTAAAACAGTGAGGCAAAAGGTTTACCAAATGAAATTTGCTGACAGGCTGGCACTAAATTGTTTTATTTGAGTTGCTATGGAGTGCCTTCAGGAACGGGTTCAATTATTTGGGGGTTTTCATCGACTTTACTTTCATCAATGCCTTGCTTTTTCAAAATTCCCTTTACTGCAAATCCAAGGAAAGCTAAATAAGCGAAGCAAAAAACAGGCACCCAATAAGATTGATGAATGCCATAACCCACAATATCAGATTTTGACTGGATGTAGTCTGCCATTTTACCCTGTATAGGTGGAATGATACCTCCGCCAAGGATCATCATGATTAAAAATGCAGAGCCCTGTGTAGTATATTTTCCAAGGCCCAGGATTGACAGATTGAAAATTGCAGGCCACATGATAGAACAGAAAAGGCCGCCACTTAAAAAGGAATAGATAGCTACTTTTCCTGTTGTAAATAACCCAATGAGCATGGCAGCCAACCCCAAAATTGCAAAGATCAAAAGTGTTCTTGCGGGTCTGTCTTTACTGATATAAAAAGCGATCATTTGTACAAACACACAAAGAATGTAGTAATATAATGGTCTTACATCATATTGTGAGATGGCGCTGACCCCAATGATAATACCGAACGCAACCAATGGAACAATGAACATTAAAAGTTGCTTTGTCGATTTTTTAAAATCAAAGACCGAAATAGCTCCCGTCCATCTCCCGATCATTAAGCTTCCCCAATACATGGAAATGAAAGGAGCAACCTGAGATGATTGATACCCTCCGAAATCAGGTTGTTTCAGAAGTTCACTAAAATTGCTAACAATAGTTACTTCTGTTCCAACGTACACAAAGATCCCAAGCATACCCAAAACCAATTGCGGATATTTCATTGCACCCCATCCATCAGGATTCTTTCTTGCCCTCAAATTTGAAAAAAGCAAACTGGCAACAACAATGGCTAACGCGCCGAACAGCCATTTCATCCTATAAGTTTCCAGGTCGTGTTTTTGAACATCGGTCAATATGGTAGGATCGTCTTTATAACTATTAAAAACGGGGACAAACATAATTATAAGCAGCCCTGTCATTATCAATAAAGAATATAAAGCCTTGTTTGCATTCTCTGTTTTTTCAGTAGAAATGCCTGCCGGAACTTTTTTTGAGAAAAAAAACAATGCGGCTGCAGCAATAAATAATGCTCCTACACCACTGTATAAAAGAATTACTTTGGATAATTTCAATGCAGCAATTTTTTCATCAGGGATAGCTGCTGCGCCTGCTGCAGTTCCAAATAAAGCGAAAGCAACCACCAGGGGTCCGATCATTGTTCCAAACGAATTGACCCCACCGCCAAGATTTACACGGCCCATACCTGTCGACGGATCTCCCAAAGAAATAGCGAATGGCTGTGCTGCAGTTTGTTGAAGTGAAAAACCGAGAGCTACGATAAACAAACCCGCCAGCATTCCTGCAAAAGTATTTGCATTTACAGCAATGATCATTGCGGCAGCTCCTAATGCAGAAAATAATAAACCATAGACAATACTTTTTTTATAACCCCATTTGGCTACAAGGTCTTTCCCGCCAAAGGCTCCATACATAAATAATAACAAAGCCCCTATGTAATATGCAGTGTAGAAGGCAAAGTCAACTAACTGGCTTTGGAATTGGTCGAGATGAAAAAAGTGTTTACAAAACGGAATAAAAACACTGTTGCCTGACGCAATAAATCCCCAAAAGAAAAATACGACCACCAGTGTACTAAGTGCTCCGTAATTAGTTGGAACATGGCCTTTACCGGAACTTGCTACCGGCCGGCTGCTTACCATTGCTGTTGCCATAAATGCAATCGTTTAATTATAAAATTATTTCTCAAAATAGTCAGAATTCGTCAATGCAAAAACTTATTGACTTAAGAGTTGAACAAATATAGGTGAGTTAAGGATATATAATATTATAAGAGAAAGAATAAAATAATAAGGCAAATAATAAAATCTTAATTAATTTGAAGAATAGAATTTTTTTAGAAAATGGAGATTATTCATGTTTCTGCAGAATGTTATCCGGTAGCAAAAGTCGGTGGTCTTGGGGATGTTGTGGGGGCTTTGCCTAAATACCAGGCAAAAGAAGGGCATATTGCCAAAGTAATAATGCCTATGTACCGTACAAAATTTTTATATGAGAATGAATGGGAAGTTGTTCATCAGTCAAGCCAGTATTTGGGGCCTCACTGGTTTAACTATAATGTAATTAAAGAAAAAACAAATAAGCTTGGCTTCGATCTTTACCTGGTTGATATAAACGGATTGTTAGACCGTGAAAGGGTTTATGGATATGACGATGACACAGAAAGGTTCACTTCCTTCCAGATAGCAGTTTGTGATTGGCTCAGTAAGTGGCAGCATAAACCTGGCGTAATCCATGTGCACGATCATCATACAGCTCTCATTCCTTTCATGCTTCAATATTGCTATGCTTTCAAACATCTTGCAGATATTCCTACTGTATTTACTATTCATAACGCCCAATACCAGGGATGGATGGACTGGGATAAAAGCTATTACTTGCCGGCATGGGACACATGGAAGGGCGGGTTGCTTGAATGGAATAATACAATCAATCCGTTGGCATCTGCTGTAAGAAGTGCCTGGAAAGTAACCACAGTAAGTCATAGTTATCTTGGTGAGTTAAAATATATGGCCAATGGTCTCGAAAGTTTGTTTGAATATGAAAAAGGAAAGTGTACGGGTATATTAAATGGAATTGATACTGATGTATGGAATCCTTTAGCTGATAATTTTATTGCAAAAAACTATGATGTTGAAAAAGTAGACAAGGGAAAACAAAAAAATAAAAAAGAAATCTGCGGACAGTTTGGATTGGATGTTGAGAAACCATTGATCGTTTTTGTAGGAAGGTTAGTTGGGGAAAAAGCTGCCGATTTGTTGCCCGATAGTATCAGTTCATCTATTTATCAGCATCATGGTAATTGTAATTTTCTTGTGCTTGGCTCCGGTGAACCGGAAGTAGAAAACAGGCTGGAACATATTAAACACCAGTTTGGCGGATATATGAATACTTATATCGGTTACAGTGAGCCGTTGAGTCATTTATTATATGCAGGTGCAGATTTTCTGTTAATGCCAAGCCGTGTAGAACCCTGCGGGCTTAACCAGATGTATGCCCTTCGATATGGAACAGTGCCAATGGTTCGAAGTGTGGGTGGATTGATTGATACAGTAAAAGATTTTGGTGAGTACCAGGGTTTTGGTATCCGCTTTGACCAGCCTTCTGTTTGGGATATTACATACTCGGTCGGTCGTGCCATTGATCTTTATTATCATAAAAAAAATTTATTGAGCTGGATGCAGCAATATATGATGGGGATCGATCATTCATGGGAAACATCTGCGAAAGAGTATATTCAGTTATACCAGTCACTGAAATAAATTCTTTGAGATATTACCGGAATAGAAGCTGAATAAAATTACCGAATGTAGAAGTGAGTGGCACAACAAAAGTTTAATAGTAGTACCTTAGTTGAATACATAAAATCATATCTAAAAATATTATGAGCCAGGAAATTTTAGCAGTTATATTAGGAGGCGGGGCAGGAACGAGATTATATCCTCTTACCGCAAGCCGCTCAAAGCCTGCCGTTCCCATCGCAGGTAAATATCGTTTAGTAGATATTCCCATTTCCAACTGCATCAACTGCGGCATCAGCCGAATGTTTGTATTAACACAATTTAATTCTGCATCGCTGAATAGGCATATCAAAAACACTTACCATTTCAGTGCATTCAGTTCTGCCTTTGTGGATATACTGGCGGCAGAACAAACGCCGGATAATCCTACATGGTACCAGGGTACGGCAGATGCAGTACGCCAATGTTTGCGGCACATAGGTCCTTTTGAAAGTGAATATGTACTTATACTCTCAGGCGATCAGTTATACCAGATGGATTTTAATGAAATGCTGGACGTGCACAAAAAAATGAATGCTGATATTTCTATTGCTACTATTCCTGTGAATGCAAGAGATGCTTCTGATTTTGGCATCATGAAAAAAAATGATGAAGGCTACATCACTTCATTCACGGAAAAACCAAAAAGAGATATGCTGGATGATTGGGAAAGTGATACAGGTGAAGAAATGAAGAAAAAGGGAAAAGTCTATCTGGCCTCAATGGGTATTTATATTTTCACCCGTAAAATGTTATTTGACCTGTTGCAATCAGAATATAAAGAAGGTACCGATTTTGGCAAAGAGATCATTCCCCAATCTATCCAAAAATTTAAAGTGGCCAGTTATCAATATGATGGTTACTGGACAGATATCGGAAATATTTATTCCTTTTTTGAAGCCAACCTCAGCCTCACTGCTGATATTCCTGATTTTAATTTGTTTGATAACAGCAGGGCCATTTATACCCGTGCACGCATGTTGCCACCAGCAAAGATCAGCGGTACAACGCTTGAAAAAACTTTAATTACGGAAGGTTGTATTATTAATGCGTCACGTATTGAAAACAGTGTAGTAGGCATTCGCTCAAGAATTGGCCACGGCACTACGGTTGTCAGTTGTTTTGTGATGGGTAATGATTATTATGAAACATTAGAGGATATTGAAAATACAAAGCGCAGTGGAATTCCTTTACTTGGTATTGGTGCACGCTGCTATGTTAAAAATGCTATTATTGATAAGAACTGTCGCATCGGTGATGATGTGCGTATCAATGGAGGAACACATCTTGAAAACAGTGACCATTCTTTATATACAATAAAAGACGGAGTTGTGGTTTTAAAGAAAGGTGCCGTGATTCCTAATGGATACGTGATCTAATCCCCCAAACCCCTAAAGGGCTTTCGTGAGTTTGTCCTATATTCGAAACTCAAAATTATTTACAACTTTCTCTACTCCCCTTTTGGGGATGGGGGTTTAACGATTGTTTATGTCAAGTGCTTACACCGGGGTAAAACCAAAACTATCTATTGTTGAGATCATCAATATGAGCGTTGGTTTTTTTGGTATTCAATTCGGATGGGATCTCCAGAGAGCGAATATGGGTCGCATTTACGAAAATCTTGGTGCTAATCCTGACCAGGTTCCTTTGCTTTTTTTGGCAGCACCACTTACAGGACTTCTCGTTCAACCGGTCATTGGATATTTAAGTGACAGAACCTGGCACCCAAGATGGGGAAGAAGAAGACCTTATTTCATGATCGGTGCTATTTTGAGTTCGATTGCTTTAATATTCATGCCTCATAGTAGTAGTTTGTTTATGGCAGCAGGATTGCTTTGGGTAATGGATGTGTTTGGAAATGTTTCAATGGAACCTTTTCGTGCTTTCGTTACAGACAAGCTTCCTGACTCACAGGTAAACCGTGGTTTCATTATGCAAAGTTTTATGATCGGGCTTGGTGGAAGTATAGCGTCCTCTTTGCCGTGGATCATGAAAAACATTTTTCATTTTGAAAACACAGCAGCCAAAGGTTTCATTCCTGAAAATGTGAAACTATCATTTTATATCGGCGCTTTCTTTTTTTTCTCGGCGGTTTTATACACTGTATTTACAACAAAAGAATATCCGCCTTCTGATCTCGACTATAAACGAAAAGTAAAAGAATCAAGCAAAGGGTTTGGAGGAGGAGCAAAAGAAATATTCAGCGCTTTGGCTAATATGCCTGGCAGAATGAGAATTGTTGCATTGGTACAATTTTTCACATGGCCCGGACTTTTTTTAATGTGGTTTTATTATACAACAGCTGTAGCCGTAAATGTTTTTGGTGGCAAAGATGCAAGCGACCCTGTTTATGCAAAGGGTGCCGATTTCGGAAGCCTGACACTGGCCTATTACAGTGTGATCACTTTTTTATTTGCATTGGTCCTGCCGATTATCGCTGACAAACTCGGAAGAAAGTTGACCCATTCTTTGTGTTTAATAATTGGTGGTGTGGGATTGATAAGCGTAGGGTGGGTGACCAATAAATATATGCTATACGGCTGCATGACCTGTGTGGGAATAGCATGGGCAAGCATTCTTTCTATGCCTTACGCGATGCTTAGCGGATCATTGCCGAAAGATAAGGTGGGGATTTACATGGGTATTTTTAATTTCTTCATTGTTCTTCCTGAAATTATTGCTTCGTTGGGTTTTGGATGGTTGATGAAAAATGTTTTGAATAATGACCGGCTTCTTGCTGTAGAAGTAGGAGGTGGTTTAATGGTATTCGCCGCATTGGTTTGTTATCTTTTTATCAGGGAAAAGAAAGTTGAATCAGTGGATGAACCTTTAACAACCAAATTGGAAATTCTTGAAGAACGTTCAGTATAATACTATGAAAAAAATATTTCTTTTTTTTAGTTTTTCATTTTTACTTTTTACTTTTTTATTCTCGCAAACTGTCGAAGTCTATCCTTTTAATTGGTGGGTCGGGATGAAATGGAATAAGGTGCAGTTGATGGTGCATAGTGATGGGATTAAAAATTCTGTTACTAATGTTGATGTTAGTTATCCCGGTGTAAAATTGGAAAAGACAAACAAAGTGGAGGGCGCAAACTATCTTTTCCTTGACCTGACTATATCTCCATCAGCAAAAACAGGGACTGTAAAGATTAAATTCAATCGCAGCAATATGCAGCCTTTATCGTATGACTTTGAATTAAAAGAAAGAAGGGAAGGTAAAGGGACTGCCTATGCACAGGGTGTTACCTCAAAAGATTTTATTTATTTATTAATGCCGGATCGTTTCAGCAATGGCGATACATCCAATGACCGCATTGCAGGAATGAGAGATCAATCATTGAACCGTAATGATATTTTTGCAAGACATGGTGGCGATCTGCAGGGAGTCATTAATCATCTTGATTATTTAAAAGATTTGGGAGTAACAGCAGTTTGGATGACACCTGTCCTGGAAAATGATATGCCCAACAGAACTGAGCACGGGTATGCATTTACGAATCAATACAAAATTGATCCGCGACTTGGCGGTGCAGAGATGTATCAAAAATTGAGTGATGAAATTCATAAGCGTGGAATGAAGTTGATACAGGATGCAGTGTACAATCATGTTGGTCTTTATCATTTCACCGTGCAGGACCCGCCAATGAAAGACTGGCTGCATCAATGGCCAACATATACTCAAACTACTTACAAAGATCAAACTGTTTTTGATCTCCATGCGGCGCCATCCGATACAAAAAAAATGACCGATGGATGGTTTACTCGGCAGATGCCGGATATGAATGAAAGCAACCCTTATGTAGCCAATTATTTAATTCAGCATGCCATCTGGTGCGTAGAAGAATTTGGAGTGGATGGATGGCGAATTGACACTTATCCGTATAATGATCTTGCTTTTATGAATAAATGCAATAAAGCATTATATGACGAATATCCGAAGATGACTATGTTTGGTGAAACGTGGGTGCATGGTGTGATTAATCAAAGCTATTTCTGCGAGAACAATTATAGCATTCCATTCAAAAGCAATCTTTGGGCTACTACTGACTTTCAAAATTTATTTTACGGCATTCAACCTGCTATTACTGAAAAATTTGGTTGGACAGAAGGAGTGAATAAACTATACACTACCGCTGCACAGGATTTTGTTTATAAAGATCCCATGCGGGAAACAATATTCCTGGACAATCACGACCTTCCCCGATTTTATTCAGTGGTGGGAGAGGACACAACAAAATATAAAATGGGATTGGCATGGTTGCTTACCTTCAGAGGTGTTCCTGAACTTTATTATGGTGATGAAATTTTAATGACAGGTTTTACAAACCCCGATGGAAATGTGCGGCTTGATTTCAAAGGTGGATGGTCTGGAGATTCTGTAAACGAGTTCACCAAAGAAGGGAGAACTGAAAAAGAAGAAAATATTTTTGAGTATATAAAGAAACTTGCAAACTTCCGTAAAAATTCTTCCGCTATTACTACTGGCAAACTGATGCAATTTGTTCCTGTGGATGGAGTGTATGTTTACTTCCGTTATGATGATAAGCAAACAGTAATGTGTGTAATGAATACAAACGATACATCATCCACTATAGATCTTTCGCGATTCAAAGAAAGAATAAAAGATTTTACAAAAGCCTATAACGTGGCAACAGGAATTACATTTGATCTGGAACCTACACTTACTGTTGGTGGAAAATATTTGTTGGTGATGGAATTGAGAAAATAGTCATATCTGGATAGCTAATATCATTTTCTTTCCATAGGTATCCCAATCTCCCCAATTCTTCATTGCCTGGTCAAGCAGTTGTAACAATCCCTTCCTGTCTGATTTTTTTCCCTTTTTTTCCGGTTGTATTTGTGACACTGGGACATCTACCACCTGGACTTTTGTAGCAAACCATGTGCTGTGAAGTCTTGGAATTCCAACTCCGAGTATCATTCCAGGTAATCCATGAATTCCTTCGGGTCCACCCGGGATCATTATCTGGTCTGTATAAAATGCGAATACAGCAACTGTATCAAATAAAATGCCTATAGCCTTGCGACACTCAAAGCCAGCGATGTCTCTTGTATCAGGGGTTATCTTCCATTTTATTTTCAGGAGGCTGTCTTCTATCAAAAATGTTTCTTCATATACTGGTTTTTGACTGATACTTTCATTTGTTTTATAGTCAGTATATACTGTGTTTTTATCTGCGATATGTTCATCCCACATACGCGGATCTGCCGTTACTTCTCTACCGGGTTTATAAATGGAATGAGTGCTATCAGAAATAAAATCAAAATAGCTTATTGTGTTTTGTGGTATATGATCCTTCCAGTTATCATACCATTCAGGAAATAATTCCTTATACAAGGCACGTGTAGCTACGGTTTTTTCAAACTCAATTTTTATAGTAGAAAAAAACTGGGTTTGCGCATTTGCGATTAGTATTACAAAACAAAAAATAAAAAATAAAATATTTTTTTTCATACAATTTTATTTTTGACCAGGCATTTTTGTGAATGTCCATTGAAAGGTTAACATAAAATAACGTGCAATACGCTGGTCGCGTTGATCAGTTACAAAATTACTGTTGATGATCCGGTTAAAGCCTTTGTTCTGATTCAAAATGTCATTTGCTCTGAAAATAAATTTTCCTGATTTATCCTTAAAGATTTTTTTACTTAATTCTGCATTCCAAAGTATAATATTAGTGTTTCCGGCAAACGCTTCGATACGCTGGCGAAGATCAAAGTTTATATCGGAGTTCAGCTCTAGTTTCCATGGCAGCATTACGTATCCGTTTGCCTCACCACCATAAGTCCAGTAACTATTATTTATATCCTTCCTGAGCGAAGAGTTGGAGATATTACGACCAATTCTTGGCTGGATTTCAATATTATATTTATCCTTGACAGAATATCTAAGTCCATATGAAAATTGAATATTTGCATAAGTATTGATGCTTTCCTGTCCATTGATAAATGTTACGTTCCTGCCTCCGTTTATATTCGTATTGATCTCATGGATTAATTTTTTATCGCCTTGTCCGGAAACCCAGCCACCATACATAAAATAATTATTGCTTCCATGTACATTTACAGGCATTGTGGTTGTTTTTCCAAATGAATCCACGGTACTATAATTCGCTATTGCATTTTGCTGAAGATTAAATCCAATGCCCGTATACATGTAACGGCTTTTAAGCATCTGGAAGCTGTTATAATAAATATTAAAGTTGTGATTAAATCCAACTTTTAGATTTGGGTTGCCAATATAGATATTCAAAGGATCATTGTTGTTCCTAATCGGCTGCAACTGGTCAATAGTTGGCTGTCGGGTTGTTCCGTTATATCTAAAACCGATATTTGTCTGGGGTTTGATTGTATAACTAAATTGTGCCTGCGGAGTAAAGTTGGTGAAATTATAAATACTTTTACTGGTTTGATCAAGATCGTTAACCCTCAACTGCACCGCAGAGATACCACCTCCAAAAGCAGATTTTATTTTTTTGCCAAGGTAGCGAAGAGTAAGGATTCCGGTGTTGGCAAAAGCTTTTAAATCAAAATTATTACTGTACACAGGATCTAAAATGGTATACTTTCCATTCAGATCTTTTTCAAAAGTGTTTCTGTGCGAGGTAGAATTATTGGCATTATAACTATACTCCGTTACAAAGTTCCATTTGGAGTTTAAGGGTTCATTGTAAGTTATTTTTCCTCCATAAGTCTGGGATTGACCTGTTCCGGTCTTTAACTGATCGGTGGTCGATACTGAATCAGGATTACCGTTTCTGTAAAATTGATCAGTTGCATTTAAAGTGCCATTATTGTCATCATGGATATAACCATAACGGAAGGTAGCAATTAGTAATCTTCCTTTCTTTTTGAATTGTTGCCTGTAGGTAAGCTGATTGTCTGATTGTTTATGAGTAATATCCTGTGTATTTATCCTGTCTTCCGTATTGACGAATTGATAATTTTCGTCTAGTGCCTCACTATGCGTAGTGCTTGATGTTTCTGTAGTTTTATAAGTATTGACAGTAGAAAATTTTATAGAAGCCAATGAATCTATTTTCCATTCATATTTACCTGATACAATGTGCTGTTGTTTTAAGCCTGTTGTACGGGTATTTTGATTATTATAAAATATTGTGTCGGGAAGCAAGGTTTGTTTTAATGTAGAACTTTCATTAGTTGTACCAAGCCGGTTATAGAGATAAGAAAGGTTCAGATTGTTTTTTTCTTCATTCCATTTATTATTATATAAAGCCCCTGCAGAATATGCATTTGGAAGACCTTTTAAGCCCCAATTACTGAAATCATCATTTGTACCGAAACTATAATAATAACCTCCTATCTCATCATATTCATAGTCGTTTTCAATTCCCAATTTGTTTCTATCTTCCCAGCCGAGACTGCCCGCATCTGTATTACTCTTATTGCCAAAAAGAGAAAATTTTCTTTTCCCAACAAAATTATTGTACAGGAGTTTCCCATTGTGAAGTCGATTGAAATCAGACCCAGCTTCAGCTTTGCCAAAGTATCCCTTTTTAGCATTTTCTTTGAGTTTAATGTTTATTGTTTTCGAATCATTGTTTCCTCCTATCCCTTTGATCTCGTCCTGTTCAGTTTTTGTATCAAACACCTGTACTTTATCTACCTGCTTGGCCCCGATATTTTGTGTAGCAATGGTTGGATCATTTCCAAAAAATTCTTCCCCATCTACCAATACCTTATCTACTTTTTTCCCCTGGGCAGTAATTTGCCCCTTGCTATCAACTGATAAGCCGGGCAATTCTTTTAAAAGATCTTCTACGGTAGCGCCTTCCCTTACTTTAAAACTATCAGCTACGAATTCTGTTGTATCACCTTTGATCCGGATGGCCCCTACGGAATGAACAATAACTTCCTGTAATAAAACAGCTTTTTGGATCAGGGAGATTTTTCCGAGATCGAGTATTTCAGAAGGTTTGGGATTAATTTTATCGGCGAAGTTTGCATACTTTGGATAGGTGATCATAATTACTAATGAGTCTGGAGAAATATTTGATATTAAGAATTCTCCTTTTGTATTGGTCCTGGTAAATGTAACTAAGACCGAATCTGATTTTCGGAGTAATGCAACAACAGCATTGGAAAGATTTTTCTTTTCAACTGTATCAGTCACCGTACCTTTAATAGAAGCTGTTTGGGAATGTGAAGCGGCAGTTATTGTTAGGATAATTGTAAGAACCAAAAGGAATTTTCTCATGGTTAATGGTTGTTGGTTTATCAAAATAATGCAGGGTACACTACTTATTCCTGTAATTTCTTTAGAATTTTATGAAAACAGAAAATTTGGTCTCTTAATTTTAGGTTAAACAACTTTATAAAAAAATATGATGCATTCAGAACAAAATTCCACAAGCGGTAACAAAAAACCAGATACGAAAAAAATCGTAAATGAAGACATACACAAAGATGAACGGCAAAAAAAATATGAGGAAGAGCATTTTATTGATACGAGTAAACTTGTGTGGAATTATTCATTACTTACTGATGACGATGTAAAAAATTACCAGGCAGGAACCCATTATCGTCTTTATGAAAAAATGGGATCGCATTCTATACAGGTAAATAATGTATGGGGAATGTATTTCTGTGTGTGGGCGCCTAATGCAACTTCTGTTTCTGTCATCGGCAATTTTAATGATTGGAAGAATCACCAGCATGAGTTATATCCCCGTTGGGATAAGAGCGGAATATGGGAAGGATTTATTCCTAATTTTAATTTAGGTGAGTCATACAAATATTACATCGTTGGGTATGCAAACAAAGCTCAGGATAAAGGCGATCCGTTTGCTAACTTTTGGGAAAAACGACCATTGACTGCCTCCATTACATGGGATATATATTATGAATGGAAGGACGATGAATGGATGAAAAAAAGAAAAGAACACAACTCACTCGAAGCGCCCTGGAGTGTGTATGAAGTTCATTTAGCAAGCTGGATGCGGCCCGACAAGTACAATGAGGAATCTTATAATTCATATGACCAGATACGTGAACGATTAGTTCCGTATGTCAAAGAACTGGGTTTTACTCATGTGGAATTAATGCCCGTAATGGAACATCCTTTTGATGGAAGCTGGGGCTATCAATGCACAGGGTTTTTTGCCGCCACATCGAGATTTGGTGATCCGCAGGGATTGATGAGATTGATTGAAGCTTTGCACCAGGAAGGCATTGGAGTGATCCTGGATTGGGTGCCTTCGCATTTTCCTTATGATGCACATGGTTTGTTTATGTTTGACGGTACGCATACTTATGAATATGCAGATATGCGGAAAGGATTTCACCCCGATTGGAACAGTTATGTTTTTAATTACAAAAGAGGAGAAGTAAAATCGTTTCTTATCAGCAGCGCAAGATATTGGTTTGATAAGTTTCATATTGATGGTATTCGTGTGGATGCCGTTTCATCCATGCTTAAATTAAATTATAGTCGCCAGCATGGGCAGTGGGAGCCTAATGAATTCGGTGGTGAAGGAAACCTGGAGGCAATGGCATTCATAAAAGATCTGAATGAAACGATCTTCAGAGATTTTCCCGATGTACAAACTATTGCTGAGGAAGCTACGGATTGGCCCGGTGTTTCGAGGCCGACAGTCCAGGGAGGATTAGGATTTGGTATGAAATGGATGATGGGTTGGATGCATGATACGCTGGATTATTTTAAAATGGATCCTTACTTCCGTCAATTTCACCAGGACAAATTTTCTTTCAGTATGATGTATTATTATGATGAAAATTTCATGCTTCCTTTCAGTCATGATGAAGTAGTCCACGGCAAAAGCCCGATGCTTTACAAAATGCCGGGAGATGAATGGCAAAAGATGGCAAACCTGCGATTAATGTACACCTATATGTGGACACATCCGGGGGCTAAACTTTTATTCATGGGCGATGAGTTTGGACAAACATCCGAGTGGAATTATAAATCGGAACTTGACTGGCATTTGCTTGATTATGATGCTCATCAAAAATTAAAAGTCTGTGTAGCCGACCTGAATAAACTATTACGAAACGAACCTGGATTATACGAAAATCAATTCAGCATTTATGGATTTGAGTGGGTAGATCTGAATCATCGCACGGAAACAGTAGTATCATACAGGAGAAAAGGAAAAAATAAGGAAGATGACCTGCTGATCGTTTTAAATCTTACACCGGTTGTGAGAAATGACTGGGATGTATATGTAAATGAAAAAGAATTTACCAGCGAAATCTTTAACAGCAATGACAAAAAATATTGGGGTAGCGGGGATGTGTTTAATCCTGACATCCGTTCAGAACTTGTTGATGAGGAGCAAAAACTTTATAAGCTTACTCTGAATTTGCCGCCGCTTGGTGGAATTATATTAAAGTAATTCCTGGATGGTTGCTTAATTTCATCCTCTTATGATCACCATTCTCCAGATTCTTTTTGTTTTAGGATTGATAGTGCTGATAATTTTATTTGTGTTCGAAACGAGAAGAACAAGAGAAACTATTCCCTTGCCGGATAATTACAAAGAATTATTGAGTGATTATGTAAAATTTTACCGGGAGCTTGGTGAAGAAAACAAAATTAAATTCGAAGACAGAATACAACATTTTTTTTCTGCTGTGCATGTGACAGGCGTTAATGCTGTTGTTGAGGATATTGACAGGATACTGATTGCTGCAGGTGCCATTATCCCTGTATTTTCTTTTCCTGACTGGCAATATGTAAACCTGCATGAAGTATTATTATATCCCGGGACTTTCAATGAAGAATTTGACCAGGCAGGAACCGATCGAAATATTACTGGAATGGTTGGTTCGGGTGCCATGCAAAATGTAATGATCATTTCCAAATGGTTATTGAGACAGGGATTTATTAATAATGCAGATAACCGTAACACAGCTATTCATGAGTTTGCGCATTTGATCGATAAAATGGATGGAACGATGGATGGTGTTCCCGAAATAATTTTAGAACGAAAATATATTTCTCATTGGAAGAACCTGATGAATGCAACTATTCAGCAAATGAAAAACTACGGCTCTGATATTGATATCTATGGGGCTATCAACCACGCAGAATTTTTTGCAGTGATCTCTGAATATTTTTTTGAGCAACCCGGCCAGTTAAAAGTAAATCATCCTGAATTGTTTGAAATGCTGGAAAGGATTTACAGAACAGAGAGATGATTTCTGAAAAGTATTGCACAATAGAATTGTTGTTGCCGAAGTGTGCGAGGCAACAGCAGCTCAATAGAATACGGAAGCTGGCTACATAAAAAAACCTACAACTAATTTGTGTAGGTTAAATTATTTTACCTCTCTCGTCATGTCTTCGACGTGATATCCTTTCCAAAGGAGAGGGATAGAGAATTAAGTCAGGCTATTGTCACATCTTTATCCAAATACACATCCTGAACGGCATTCAGAATTTCAACACCTTCTTTCATTGGTCGCTGAAAAGCTTTGCGGCCAGAGATAAGACCCATACCACCTGCACGTTTATTAACAACTGCAGTAGTAACAGCTTCAGCCAAATCGCCGGCACCGGAAGAAGCGCCGCCGGAATTGATCAATCCTGCACGACCCATGTAGCAATTAGCAACCTGGTAGCGGCACAGATCTATGGGGTGGTCAGAAGTAAGCTCTGTATAAATGCGGGGATCATTTTTCCCGTAAGCAGATTCTTTTGTGTTGAGTGCAAGATAACCGCCGTTGTTTTCAGGCAGTTTTTGCTTGATGATATCTGCTTCAATAGTAACACCCAAATGATTCGCCTGCCCTGTCAGATCAGCCGAAACGTGATAATCTTTTTCTTTTGTTTTAAATGCCGGGTTGCGCAGGTAACACCAAAGAATAGTTGCCATTCCTAATTCATGGGCCATCTCAAATGCCTTGCTTACTTCCTGCAACTGTCTTGTTGATTCTTCGCTTCCGAAATAAATAGTTGCGCCAATAGCTGCCGCACCTAAATTCCAGCTTGCTTTTACAGAAGCAAACATTACCTGGTCAAATTTATTTGGATAAGTTAGAAATTCATTGTGATTGATCTTTACAAGCAAAGGAATTTTGTGTGCATATTTTCTTGAAAGAAAACCAAGTCCGCCAAATGTAGTAGCCACTGCATTGCAACCGCCTTCCATAGCGAGCTTAATAATATTTTCAGGATCAAAATAAATAGGATTTTTTGCAAACGATGCACCGGCGCTATGTTCAATTCCCTGGTCAACAGGAAGAATAGAAAGATACCCGGTATTGGCTAATCTGCCTGTACTATACATTAACTGAAGATTGCGAAGAACATGCGCATTCCGGTCACTATTGACCCAAATGCGGTCAACAAAATCGGGCCCCGGTAAATGCAACTGATCTTTTGAAATCGTTTTTGATTGATGGGTCAATAAATACTCTGCTTTATCACCAAGTAATTCTGTAATTTTTTTTGACATGTGTGTGAGTTTTTTGCGAGGTGCAAAGATAAAAGTTAAAACCATTCAGCCCATAAGACTTTAATCATGATTTATACAGGCATCGATTATCTTACTTATAATTTTCTATTGAATGTTATAACATGTTAAACGGAAAGCAATTAAGATAAAAGCCCCGACAAGTCGGGGCTTAGTTCGTTAAGAAAACGGGCAGGTGTGACTGCACTGATGATGTTTTTTAATGGCCTTTTTTTCTGTTTTGGCAGCGGCTTTTTGTTTAGTTGTTCGCAGGCTTGCATAAGCAACAGCTGCTACGCAGGCGAGTAAAACGAGTACAATAATTAATCGTTTCATAGCCGTAAATTTTATAACTAAAAGTTACAGCTTTAAAAGTTTTCCGGCAAAACTAATTTTGCAGAGTGAATATCGCAAACAATTGTTTTCGCCGTTTGTTTTAAAAGATTTTACAGGTATTTAAAACTAAATGTATGGAAGAATATGTCGTAAAAATTTTAGCCATCGAGCCGGTAACACATAATGTAAATCATTACAAAGTTGAAAAACCAAATGGTTATTCTTTTGTACCCGGGCAGGCAACCGAAGTGGCCATCAACAAACCGCGATGGAGAGAGGAACGAAGGCCTTTTACCTTTACAAGCCTGAATGAATGGGACCATCTTGAGTTTACAATTAAAAGCTATACTAATCATGATGGAGTTACAAATCAACTCAGGCAGCTTAAAGCAGGAGATGAATTACTGTTACATGATGTTTGGGGAGCTATTCATTATACAAAAGAAGGAATATTTATTGCCGGTGGCGCAGGTATCACTCCATTTATTGCCATCTTTCGCCAATTGCAAAAAGATAAAGAGCTGGGGAATAATAAACTTATTTTTTCAAATAAAACGCATCATGATATTATTCTGAAGGATGAATTTGCAGCCATGCTTGGAGACAATTTCATCAATACCTTGACAAAAGAAACAGTAGCCGGTTATGATCATCATGAAATTGATGAAGAATATCTAAAACAAAAGGTCAGTGATTTCACGCAGCAGTTTTATATTTGCGGCCCTGACGCCATGGTAAATGATGTACAAACTATTTTACAAAAACTTGGTGCGGCAGGCAATCTTATTACTGTGGAAGTATAACCTTGTTATTTTTCAGGATTTATTACATACAGGACATAACCTTTGCTTTGATAATTCGACAGAACAGTTTGAGCTGTAAGTGAAATTTTTATTTCCGGCAAAAGCTCTTCTTTTTTTACATCAAAAAAAGCCATAGCCTGGCCACATGCTATAAATTTAGTGCCGGCGTTTTCAAGATCATCAATTAATTTAAGATTGGGATTATCTGTCTTATATTTTTTCTGATAGTTTTCATTGTTATTGATCGCATTAAGAGCAGGCCCGTGTACTACAATAACAGGAATAATTATTTTTGCCGGAATGCCGGAAGCAAAATGAAGGTTTAGAATTCTCGTTACTTCATCAGGGCTCTGGTTGATCTCTTTTGACATTGAATCAGGATTATTCATAAATACTTCAAAAAGCAATTTGTAATCATGATTTGGATCGGGAATTTCTGTTACACCATCAACAGGGATAATGCCGCTCCATTTGCTCCCCTTTATATAAGGAAATTGTTCTACTGCAAAAAACTTTTCCATATTAAGAGAGTCCTGAATCATTTTAGCATGGCTGATGCTATCTTTTTTTGAATTTGCTGTTGTACCTGGAGATGTTTGGGCGAAAGAAGAAATTATTATAACAGAAAACAATGATTGTAAAATAGTTTTTTTCATGTTAGTTGTTGGTAGCCGGGAGAAGATACGTAAATTTTTGATGAAGAGGTTTTGAAATTCTTAATCTAATTTGAACCCTTTGATGGTTGGTTTCTTATTGGCCGCACTCATTAATACGGTTTGTTTAATTCTTGCTTTTCTTGTTTCTTTTCTTTTAGCTGTATTGATCCAGTATAAAAATTGTCGTCTCGTAAACAAAGGAAAATTTTCAAAATTGGTTTTCGCTTTTTTATTTTTAAAAAAGGCTTTTGCGAGATCATCAGGAATTTGAAGCTGATCAGCGGGTGCATAAACTTTATCAAGACTTTCCCAGCTCCCGTTTTTCTTTGCAATCTCAATTTTTTCAAAACCGGCGGCAGTCATTAAACTCAGTTCAACCATTCTTTCAATTCTCTGTTTATTCAAACTGCTCCATCCGCTTTTTGGTTTACGTGGTGTAAAGCGCTGCATATATCTTAACTCATCGAGTGGCCTTGATGTGCTATCTATCCAGCCAAAGCAAAGGCTTCTTCAACTGCATCATTGTATTCCAATCTTTTTTTTCCACTGGTTTTTTTATAATAGATCAACCAAATGCCAGAAGATGTTGTATGATTTTTTTCCAGCCATTTGCGCCAGGCCTCCCGGTCTTTTGCATGATAAGTTTTAAGTTCAGAAGAAGGCATAGTTAAAGTTATATTTTTTGATTAATCAGAAAAAAAACCACTTTTGGCAAAGACGACATAAATTTTATGAAGCTTTTATTGTCTCATCACCTGTAAGTTCTTATTGCTATTCAGTAAATAAAAGAAGAAATTTTTTCCACACCAGTTAACAACTCCCAAACTCAGATACAGGGCTTGTTTTGGTATATTCGCAGAATTGAGCCCGTTATTATAAAACATTCAACAATTTCGTACCGCTCACAATGGCAAAAGTGAAAGAAACTACAAAGGAATCTGCGAAAACAAATCTTTTTGATTATACGGAAGAAAGCATCAGGTCGCTTGACTGGAAAGAGCATATTCGTATGCGGCCCGGCATGTACATTGGCAAACTCGGTGATGGCAGCAGCCCTGATGATGGGATATATGTTCTTGTAAAAGAAGTAATTGATAATTGTATTGATGAGTTTGCTATGGGCTATGGGAAAACTGTTGAACTTACTGTGGAAGGGAAACAGGTGACTGTCCGGGATTTTGGACGTGGTATTCCTCTTGGCAAAGTGGTTGATGTTGTAAGCAAGGTAAATACAGGTGCAAAATTCGATAGCAAAGTATTTCAAAAAAGTGTTGGCCTGAATGGGGTAGGCACTAAGGCCGTGAATGCATTAAGCAATTACTTCAAAGTAACCGCAATTCGCGAGGGCAAAGAAAAAACAGCCGAGTTTGAACGTGGCTTCCTGATCAAAGAATATAAAGAAGCAAAAACCAGCGAACAAAATGGAACACTGGTTACTTTTATTCCTGATGATACAGTTTTTAAAAATTTCAAATTTCACCCTGAATTTTTGGAGAACCAGATATGGAATTATTGTTTTCTGAATGCAGGATTGAAAATTATTTTTAATGGCAAAAATTACGTCAGCAAGAATGGATTACTTGATCTTCTTGAAAGAAAAACGAATGCTGATGAAATTCGTTATCCTATCATTCATTTGAGGGGAGATGATATTGAAGCAGCCCTTACTCATAATAATGATTACGGTGAGGATATTTACAGTTTTGTAAATGGCCAGCATACCACACAGGGTGGTACACACCAGCAGGCTTTTCGTGAGGCTTATGTAAAAACGATCCGTGATTTTTATAAAAAAGATTATGACGCAGCAGATATAAGAACCGGGATTGTAGCTGCTGTTTCCGTAAGAGTAGTTGAACCTGTATTTGAATCACAGACAAAAACCAAACTTGGCTCGGCGAATGTAGATGAAGGCGGTCCAAGCATGCGGCAGTTTGTTGGAGATTTTTTATCCAAAGAATTAGATAATTATTTACATAAAAATCCTTCAATTGCGGATGCATTAAAAAAACGAATTGAACAAAGCGAAAAAGAAAGAAAAGAATTAGCCGGGATAAAAAAGCTAGCTAATGACAGAGCCAAGAAAGCTAATCTTCATAACCGCAAATTGCGTGACTGTCGGGTACATTGGAATGATGAACCACCCACAAAAAATAAAGCCGAGTTTGAAGAACTAAGACAGGCAACTACAATTTTTATTACGGAAGGAGATAGCGCCAGTGGTTCCATTACCAAAGCGAGGAACGTAGAAACGCAGGCTGTATTTAGTTTGCGTGGCAAACCATTAAATTGTTTTGGCCTTACAAAAAAAGTGGTGTATGAAAATGAAGAATTCAATTTGTTGCAGCATGCATTGAACATTGAAGAAGGTTTGGAGGGTCTTCGGTATAAAAATATTGTGATCGCCACAGATGCTGATGTAGACGGCATGCATATTCGCTTGCTATTAATGACCTTCTTCTTGCAATTCTTTCCTGACCTGGTGAAGAAAGAACATGTCTATGTGTTGGAAACTCCTTTGTTCCGTGTAAGAGATAAAAAAGAAACGATTTATTGTTACGATGAAACTGAGAAGCAGGCGGCCATAAAAAAATTAGGGGGTAAGCCGGAGATCACAAGATTCAAAGGCTTGGGAGAAATTTCGCCGGATGAGTTTGGTAGATTTATAGGAGAAGAAATCCGCTTACAGGCGGTAGTGCTTGAACAAGGAGATCATATTCAAAATCTTCTTTCCTATTATATGGGAAAGAACACACAGGAGCGGCAGGAGTTTATTATTGAAAATCTGAAAGTGGAAATCGATATCCCTATTCCCGCGGAAGGTGTGAAGAAGTTAGCTGAGACATAGATAAAAGTGAAAAGATAAAAACTAAAAAAACTTATCTTTTATTTTTCATTTTTAATTATCAATTGATGATAATCCACATAGTTTTTAATGGTCCGGAGATAAACCTGATGAAAGAAGTGATTAAACTCGACGAGAGTTTAAGAGGGCGCGTCATACAAATAAAAGATGATTTTGCAGTTGGTCCGTTATTAGAAATAGAAACTGAGGAAAGATGGGATGCAAGAAAACACTGGTGGAGAGAATTGTTAAAGAACTCCCCTTATGAAAAAGATCCGAATACTTTTTTTGATGACAGAGAAACTGTAAAAAAATTAGAGGAGCAACTGAATACTGAGCCAGGTTTGCTAATCTGGATCTGGATGGGGCAGAATCAACATGATGTATGTGACTATTATTGGCTGGTGCAACAATTCAGGAAATACCAGGGAAGAATAATGGTTGTTTATTTAAACAACCTTCCGTTCATCAATGAAAAAGGGCAATTGTTTTATCCTTCCTGGATAAATGAAATTTTACCTAAAGAACTTTTGAAAGCAAAAAAATTGGCCAGACCTGTTACAATGAGTGAGTTTGAAGTTGATCCTGATGAGTGGAAGAAATTATGTACTGAAAATTCGATGGTGAGAATATTGGAAGGAGGAAAAAAAATTGTGAGTAAGGATGAGACTTTTTATGATAATGAAATTTTAAAAAATCTTACAATGGACTGGCAGAAAGCAACAAGGGTATTGATGAACACTTTGCACAGGATGAAAATAAAAACAGGAGATGTATTTGTTATGTGGCGGATGAAACAATTAATTGCACAGGGAAAAATTGAAATATTGGGAGACATGGAAAGGGGGTGGAAAGAATTCGATGTAAGATTGGCAGGAGTTCAGCAAACAGAAACGAAAGAATCGGAAGAAGTAACAGTGTAAAGCCACTATCATGAAAAATATTTTAAAGCTGGAAGAAGCTGCCATGCTCGTTTTTTGTGTTTATGCATTGAGTTTGTATCATGTTAGCTGGTGGGTTTATTTATTAGTATTGATTGCTCCTGATATTAGTTTCATTGGCTATACAGGAGGAAATACAATCGGTGCAGTTTGTTATAATTTGTTTCATCACAAGGGAATTGCCATAGCTGTTTTTTTCGCCGGGTTCATTTTAAAAAATGAATGGATCCAGGTCGCTGGAATTATTTTATTCGGCCATTCATCTATGGACAGAATGTTTGGTTATGGTCTAAAACTAAATCAGGGGTTTAAATACACGCATTTAGGAATTATTGGGAAGAAATAAAAAAATGAGTGCCGCAAAAAATAAAATATCAGAAGTGCAGAATAATGGTACGGGTCTTCATGGACAATACAGGAATTGGTTTTTAGATTATGCATCCTATGTAATCTTAGAACGTGCTGTACCTGCAGTAGAAGATGGATTAAAACCAGTGCAGCGCCGCATTCTGCATGCTATGAGAGAAATGGATGATGGCCGGTTTAATAAAGTGGCCAACATCATTGGACAAACGATGCAATATCACCCGCATGGTGATGCAAGTATTGGTGACGCATTGGTGAATATGGGGCAAAAGGATCTGCTGATTGATACACAGGGAAACTGGGGTGATATACGAACCGGTGATGATGCAGCAGCAGCGAGATATATTGAAGGTCGTTTGAGCAAGTTTGCATTGGAAGTTGCATTCAATGCAAAAACAACTGAATGGCAATTGAGTTATGACGGCAGAAAGAACGAGCCTGTTACTCTGCCAATGAAATTTCCATTGCTTTTGGCACACGGCGCCGATGGAATTGCTGTAGGGCTTTCCACAAAGATTCTTCCTCATAATTTTAATGAACTGATTGACGCAGCGATAAAACATTTAAGAGGAAAGCGATTTGATCTTTATCCTGATTTCCAGACAGGCGGAATGATTGACGTTGCTGATTATTCGCAAGGAAAGCGTGGTGGAAAAATAAAAGTCAGGGCCCATATCGGGGAAGTAGATAAAAAAACTTTGGCAATCAAAAGTGTTCCTTATGGAGTTACTACCACACAGTTGATGGAATCCATTGTGAAAGCTAACGACCAGGGGAAAATAAAGATCAAGAAAGTAACAGATAATACGGCAGCAGAAGTTGAGATACAGGTTGACCTTGCTCCCGGCATTTCACCAGATATTACCATTGATGCACTTTATAAATTTACCGATTGTGAAGTTTCTATTTCACCAAATGCCTGCGTGATCGTCGAAGAAAAACCGCAATTTCTTAGCGTAAATGATTTGTTGAAACTTTCTGTTGATAAAACCAAGGATCTGCTTGAACAGGAATTAAAAATAAAATTGAAGGAGCTCCAGGAAAAATGGCATTATACTTCTCTTGAAAAAATATTCTTTGAAGAAAAGATATATAAAGAGTTAGAGAAAAAGCATGAAACATGGGAGAAAGTTTTGGATGCGATTGCGAAGGCTTTTGCTCCATATAGAAAGCAATTGAAGAGAGATATAACAAGAGAAGATATTATTAAGCTTACAGAAAAACCTGTCAGGCGAATCTATAAACTGGACATTGAGGAACTGGATGCTCAGATAAAAGGATTGGAAGCAGAGATCAAACAAGTGAAGCACGATTTGAATAACCTGGTTGATTTTGCTGTGGCTTATTATGAAAATCTGTTAAAAAAGTATGGAAAAGGAAGAGAAAGAAAAACAGAGATCAAACAATTTGAAATTATAGAAGCCAAACAGGTGGCGATAGCCAATACAAAACTTTATATCAATAAAGAGGAAGGATTTATTGGGACCGGCCTTAAGAAAGATGAATTTTTATTTGAAGTATCTGACCTGGATGACATCATTGCTTTTACGAAACGGGGAATTATGAAAGTGGTGAAAGTGCAGGATAAAGTTTTTATTGGGAAAGATATTTTGCATGCTGCGGTTTTTCAGAAGAATGATGATCGTACTACTTATAATATGATCTATACGGATGGGAAAGGTGGGCTGAGTTATGCTAAACGATTCAATGTAACAGGAATTACAAGAGATAAGGAATATGATCTTACCAGGGGAGATGAGAAAAGTAAAGTTCATTATCTCAGTGTAAATCCAAATGGGGAGGCTGAAGTGGTAAAGATCGTACTTACTCCCGGCAGTAAAGCAAGAATAAAAGAGTTTGATTTTTATTTTGAAGAATTAGCGATCAAGAGCCGCAGCAGCATGGGGAACCAGGTGACCAAATACCCTATTCGCTCGGTGAAATTTAAAGAAGCAGGGAAGGCAACACTGAGTGGCCGCAAACTTTGGTTTGATGATAAGTTTGGAAGATTGAGTGCAGAAGAGAAAGGAATCTATTTGGGAAGTTTTGAACCGGAAGACCGGATATTGATCATTTATAGTGATGGGAATTATGAAATCACCGACCAGGAAATGACCCAACGCCTTGATGCGGAAAATATTTTACTGATCGAAAAGTTTGACTCCGAAAAAATAATTACTGCCGTTTATCTTGATGATGAAAAAAAGCAATACAACGTAAAGCGTTTCAAAATCGAAACAACCACTTTGCACAACAAATTTTCTTTTATTAAAGAAGGGGAAAATAATCATCTTGAAGTAGTAACAACCGACACAGAGCCTATCCTTGCTGTGCAACAGGGCAGAGGTTCTCAAATACGAAGAGCAAAATTCAAATTAGAAAAGGTGGTTGAAGTAATGGGATGGAAAGCAGTAGGTGCTAAGCTTGTTGATTACAGCAAGAGTGTAGAAATGGAGTGGATAAAGAAAAAAGACAGCCAACAACCTGAGTTGTTTTAAATAATTGCTGAACTGAATTGCAATATTTGGCGTAGTAAGAATTAATTCTTTTTCCTTCGTATCCTCAGCGTTGCATTTTGAGAAAGATTACTGCTCATAGAAATTTCATATCGCTTTTTGCCGTCGGTAACAACCATCAGCGCCGTATTGGGGGGAATGCTTCCGAGGTTATCGGCAAACATAGTGATCTCATTTACTTCTCTTGTTGAATCAAGCACTACATCAAAATGAACAGACTTGGTACTGAGTATGCGGTTAAATGCAATTAATTTATCATTATAAAAAATAGAGATCGAATCACCATCTACCTCTCCATTATCATAAAAATCCACTTTGAGTGAGTCGGAAGAAACTTCAATTTCTTTTGACAAAACTTTTTCTCTTTGTTTGTATTCAGCGTCTATTACATAATTCTCTACTTTGCGTGGAATTATGTTTACCGCTACCAGTGTATCCTGGAAAGTTGGTTTCCAAACCTGGTTGGTTTCTTTATAAAGCCTGATCGCATTCATGATTGAATCTTCTTTGCTTATATCTCCATTCAGCTTCAGATCAAAATTTACGTCGACACAAGTATGTTTATAACCCGGTTTGCCCAGGAAAGCACCAATCAGATTTGAGCCCACCTTGGCTACTCTAAGCTTAGCAACAAAATCCATTATGCAATCTATTTCCATATCGTTTAAAGAACCGTGATAGGTAAGGGGGATATCAAAAAGGGTAAGCTGTCTTGTACGGGAATCGTAGTTGCCATTAACTTTTAAACTCCGAAAATTTCTTTTGAAATAATAGTTAATAATTCCCTGCACCCTTGTTTTGTTTTGGTGCAGGATCAGTTCAACCAGGTAATTGTTAGTGGAACTGTTTGATTGTACATTGGCTGTGCCGTACCAGTAGCCTGAAACTGTTTGTGAAAAAGTTTGCAGCGAAATCAATATAAAAATTAATACGGAGGTTTTTTTCATAAGTCGATAAAAAAAGCAAAAACCATGCTTTAGTTTAAAACGTTCAATATATAAACTTATTTCAGCCAGCGCTTCATTTCTCTTTCTGTATCTCTTTGCTTTATAGCTTCCCTTTTGTCATACATTTTTTTCCCCTTTCCCAGGCCAATTTCCATTTTCGCTAAATTTTTTTCATTGAAAAAGATTCGCAAAGGGATCAATGTATAACCTTTCTCTTTAAGTTTGGATTCTATTTTCTTTATCTCACGCTTTTGCAATAATAGCTTTCGTTCACGCATGGGCTCATGATTGCTGGCAGAGCCATGAGAATATTCGGCAATATGCAAATTTTTTATCCAAACTTCGCCTTTATGAATAAAACAATAGCTGTCATTAAAGCTGGCCTTTCCTTCACGCAGCGACTTTACCTCCGTACCTGTTAATACAATTCCCGCATCGTATTTATTGTCGATGAAATATTCAAAATAAGCGGAGCGATTTTTAATTTCCTGCATTTATTCTTATCTCAAATGGCAAATATAAGATGTGGGTATTATGTAGCCAGCATTTGTATTACTATTTGGCTGTTGTTGCGTCGCACTCTTATACTTTCTTATCGCTATTCAGCAAATTTTTCTGAAATTGGATTTTTTATTTTATTCATCTTTCACTTTGACTTATCTTGAAGAAATTTTTTGCCAGATGACTTCAAATCAGAAAAACAAAGGTCTTTCCCGCCGTTCTTTTATTAAAAACACATCCCTTGCAGCAGGCGGTTTTTTTATTGTTCCGCGCCATGTATTGGGCAAAGGGTTTATTCCTCCCAGTGATAAACTCAATATTGCAGGAATAGGTATAGGTGGCAAGGGCGCTTCTGACATTTCGAATGCATGGAACAATGGCGCCGAAAATGTAGTGGCTCTTTGCGATGTTGACTGGAATTATGCAAAGGGTACTGCTAACAAATTTTCCAATGCAAAAAAATATAATGATTACCGCAAAATGCTGGATGAAATGAAAAACGGCATTGATGCGCTTACCATTTCTACTCCTGATCACATGCATGCACCTATTGCGATGGCTGCCATGCAACTGGGCAAACATGTTTACGTGCAAAAACCTTTGACCCACGATATTTATGAAGCACGCATGTTAACGGAAGCTGCCCACAAATACAAAGTGGTAACGCAAATGGGCAACCAGGGCGCATCGAGTGATGGTTCTGCTCAATTGGTTGAGTGGCATGATAAGGGAATTATCGGGAAAGTGCACACAGCATATATATGGACAAACCGACCGGTATGGCCACAAGGTATTCCTGTACCAACCGATAAACCGCCATTACCTGAAGGCATGAGCCAGGAAGATTGGGATCTTTGGATAGGCACTGCACCTTATGTTGATTACAATCCTTTATACCATCCTTTTAAATGGAGAGGCTGGTGGAATTTTGGCACCGGCGCTTTGGGCGATATGGGTTGTCATTTGATTGACCCGGCATTCAGAGTATTGGGCTTAGGTTATCCCACTGAAGTCGAATGCAGTGTTGGCCAGGTTTTCATTCGCGAATGGCAACCTGAATATATCCCTGAAGGATGCCCGCCTTCATCACATGTACAATTAAAATTTCCGGCATCCAAAAAAAATCCTTCAGAAGTAAAAATGATCTGGAATGATGGCGGCATTCGTCCATTCCACCCTGACCTGATACCGGCTGACGATTTTATTGGAGAACCCGGCAGTGCCAACGGCGGTATACTGATAGGCGAAAAAGGGATCATGACGTTCGGTACTTACGGAATGGAACCACAGGTTTATTTGGATGATGGTACCAAACTTAAACAAAGTAATCAAAAAACAGACTTGCAGAAAATGCCTGAAAGCGGTCACCAGGTTGCGTGGGTGCGTGCATGCAAAGCAGGCTTCGAAAGCAAAGAACATAAAGCACTTACTTCTTCATTTGATTATTCAGGTCCTTTAACTGAAACTGTGTTGATGGGTAATCTTGCTATTCGCAGTTATAATGTAAGAGTAAACAGAAGTAATGGTGGTGGTTATGATTACACGGGACGGAAAAAATTATTGTGGGATGGTGCCAATATGAAGATCACCAATTTTGATGAAGCAAATCAATTTGTGAAAAGAGAGTATAGAGAAGGTTGGGGGCTGGCTTTCTAAGTTTAAGAGGTTTAAAAAATTTCAGAGGCTCCCCAGAGTTGTAGTTTAAACTTTTTGAGCTTTTGGAACGAGTAAACTAGTCACTTACCAGTTTTTTTGATTTCTTCAGATATCTCGCAAACAGGTATAGGATCATCAATGCAATCAAAATAGAAATGAAAATCGGGAGATTTTTATGAAAGTCAAATTGCTCTTTGTGAAAATAAAAGTGCTTCATTACAATTAGTACCGCGCCTGTCATCCAGATATAGGTAGCATTATATTCACGAATGATCACTCTTTTCCATTTAAACTGCATACTGCTTAACGTTTTTCCAAGGCCATTGAAATTGACCAGCCACCGGTTTACTTTTTTGCAATATTCATCGTATTGCTCGCCGAATTTATTTCGCAAATAATTTTCTTCTGCTAATACAATGGCCTGCCAAAAGAATAAAAACAGGGGAGTAAATACAGCCATGAACAGTAATGAGTTTGATGCAATGCCTAATCCAACTAAAATAAGAATATTGCCTACATATAAGGGATTGCGGCAATGTGCAAAAATTCCGGTAGTTACCAGGTCTTCTGCATATACTCTTCTGTCTTTCCCGCCGCGGATAATATAAACCAACCCAATTGTAATTATTCGTGCCAATTGACCAGTGACAGTCACGGTAAATCCGATGATCATTGCTGTAATGGGATTATTAAATACTTCCCAGGAAGGAACAAACAGCATTAAATAAAAAAAAGGGAAAATTCCGTTTCGGTTGCGAAATAAAAAATTACCTAGTTTGACCAAGTTGGTTTATAGTTTATTTGTTTATCGTTTGTTGTTTATCATCATTTCACCGCAATCATTCCACTGAAGTTATACCATTTAAAAAACGTATCGACATAGCGAAAGCCGGTATTTAAAAGCAGTTCACGATTCTCCAAAAGTTTGTAAGGTATCAGTACATTTTCAAGTGCTTCACGTTTTTGCGCTATTTCCATTTCATTATAATGATTTCTGCGTTTGAAATCATAATAGTAATCAATAAAAAGGCGATTGAACAATGAATCTTCTCCCAGCACTTTTTCGATGAGGATAAAGCAGGAGTTATCATTCATTTGCTGATAGATTTCTTTTAATAATTTTTCCCTGTAAAGAGGACGAATGAATTGTAAGGTTAAGCACATAACCACTACTGAAGCATTCTCAATTTTTACTCCAAGGTTCAGATCAACTCTTTGCAGATCAAACTTTCTTTTTACATCGGAGGATTCGAAGTTAGCTCTGCATTTTTTCAGCATTTCTTCGCTTTCATCAATGCCAACAAAATTGACATCAGGAGCTAAAGCCTTATCAAGATTAATAAGAGTAGTTCCTGTAGAGCATCCAAGATCATACACATTTGTTCCTGGCGAAGCAAAATCAGCGGCAAGTTCTGTCATCATTCGTTGTATCTCCAAATAGAATGGAACCGAACGAACCACCATATCATCAAAGACGGAAACCACAGTTTGACCAAATTTAAAGTCAGAAGCTTTTTGTGGCTTGTTGAAAATATCATCATGGTTTGTATCCTTACTCATATTGAAAGGGAAAATGATTATTTAAAAAGTGGAGCAAAAATAAAGGAAGAAGAGAAACTAATCTAAAAGTCTTGCCAGCTCGTTTAATTCAGCCTTTTTATAACTATTCTTATTATCATCAAAACATTTACTTAATTCCTGGAGCAATTGCTGAATAATGTGCTTATTGGTCTGAGGTTTAAAATATGTTCCTGTTGCAGGCACTCCGATCCTTTTAAAATAGTTTTCTACATCCTTGTGTGTAAACACCTGTCCGGAGGTCGGGTCAATAAAAAATTCTATTTTCTTCAGCGGATTTGGAAGATTTTCTTCAGAATATCCGGGTTTAAAATAGGCAATTACAAATTGTTTTGGTACGCCAATAGCTTTTACAGGAATGTCAAGCAATTCACAAAGCACTAGGTATAAAATTCCATTACTTATCTGGTTTCCATGTTTTGCTTCCAGAACTTTATGTAATAAAAACTCATTTGAATCCTGGTAATTGGTTTCATTTCCTTTTAATCCGTAATAACTGTATAAAATGCTTGTTACAATATTAATTTGTTCCAACGGTGTCAGGTAGTTGTTTAACTCAAGCCAGATATTGCGTCGTACTTTTTCAATTTCCTGCAGTACGGGTGTGGTCGAAAGTTCAGGATAAAGAAATTTGCAAACAAGCAATGCGCCCAGCATCAGGTCATGATGACCTGAGACACTCCATTGATGAAAATCTTCAGTAAGATCCCGGTAATGCAGCCGGTGGATCAGCAGTTCAATGCGGGTTTGAGTTTGCTCACTGGGAGTAGTTTCCCATAAATGTTCCAGGTTTGGAATGATAGGTTTGCCATAATCAACGATCTTCTTGCTCACAGCGTCGAATACTTCTTCATCAGGGTCATCAATCAGGTGGAATAAAGCAGATATTTCTTTTGATTCTTGCATACTTAACGATCTTCCTTGTCTTTATCCGTCTTTATTTTCAAAACATTGTTCAATATCGTTACAGTTTTAAGAAACACATAAAAATGTTTTTCCACATATGGGGAAACAGTTTATAAAATTAATAAAGAAAAAAATTATGAATACCTTAAATGGTATTTGCCAGTAGCCGTATGGTGCACTTATATTTGTATACTTTTTAATCATTCAATATTCACTAAAAAGTGCATGAATAAAATGACATAGCACTAATTTTTTGTCATTTCTTCTGTCATATAATGTATAGAACTGTTAGCGAATAGTTATTTCTTAAAGTCATTTTTTACTTTGTCTGCTTTTTGCCATCTGAATAGTAAAAATATTGAACCATGAAAAAGCTATTTGTAATATTGTTATCAATGATAATGGCCATTAGCGTTTCGGCGCAACGCAAATCCATAGGGGGGCATTATCATCGTTACTATAGACCAAGAACAAGAATAATTGTCGGGATGGGAGGATTCTATCCTTATTATCCTTTGACTCCATATGATTATTATTTGGGTTATCCCCCACATTATGCCCGGCCTTCAAGGTTAGCATTACAAATTGAAGATATAAGAAGCGACTATAAAGACAGGATATGGTCTGTAAGACATGATAAAAAACTTTCAAGGAGTGAAAGGAAAAAAGAAATTCATGAATTAAAGTCACAGAGAGATCGAGGTATTCGGGATGTTGAAAGAAATTATCATCGATCGTACTGAAGATAGATGGATTAGATTAAGTTTTTAATGCCCAATGTAAGCAAAGTCCTAACAGCAAGGCTTTGCTTTTTATTTATATCCCTTCCAGGTATTGACTTTTTATATACCTGGCGACATCAACAAGGTTTTTTGTGGTTTCAAATACGGCCAGTTGCCTGTCTGCTCCTGTGCCATTCTCGAGCATTTTAGTTATATGAGCTAACCTGTGGCGGCTACCCAGGTGATCAATCACATCATCTACAAAATCTAATAGTTCATAAATTAATACCCGTGTATTCACTTCTTCTTCCTTGCCAAAGTCAATTAACCTTCCGTCAATACCATAGCGGCTGGCCCTCCATTTATTTTCATTAATAAGCGGTCGTGGATATTGAATAAAATTCATATTCTGTGAACGAAGCTTGTAAATCTTTGCACACACTGCCTGGAATAATGATGCAAGAGCGATTGTTTCATCAACTGTCATTGGTACATCGCAAATTCTGAATTCAACTGTATTAAAGAAGGGGTGCACCCGGAGATCCCACCATATTTTTTTTGCGTTATCAATGCAATTCGTTTTTACAAGCAGTTTCACATAATTCTCATAGGCCTCAATGCTTTCAAAGGCTTCGGGGATACCGGTACGGGGAAACTTGTCGAATACTTTTGTGCGGAAAGATTTATAACCGGTTTGTCTTCCTTCCCAAAAAGGAGAGTTGGTGCTGAGAGCATAGATGTGAGGTAAAAAATATCTTGTTGAATTAGCTATATGATTTGCCATTTCCCTTGTTTCCATACCCACATGTACATGCAAACCAAAAATCAGGTTGCTCCTGGCGGCTTCCTGTAATTCATTTACAATTTCATTGTAACGGGCATGATCAGTAATTAACTGGCTTTCCCAATGACTGAAAGGATGAGTACCGGCAGCTCCCATGGCAAAACCCAATTCTTCTGCAATATTCGAAATGGTTTTTCTCAGGGTGGCAACATCTTTATATGCTTCATCCACGTCGTTACAGATATCGGTTCCCACCTCAACAACAGCCTGGTGCATTTCTGCTTTTACTTTATCCTTTATCACTTTTTGACCTTCATGCACAATCTTTTGTTCATGACTTTTTAATTCAAACGTCACAGGATCAAGAACCATATATTCTTCTTCGACTCCAAGAGTAAAACTTTTATAGTTGAGGATGGCCATTTCTTTTAATTATTAATTAGTAGTTATTAATTAATAATTTCTATCAAACCAAATTCATTTTGTTACTGCTGCGCTTCACATATTCACCCCATATAAGATTATCTTTTCCTTCTTCGTTTTCCATTGCTCTTTCAATAGCATAGTTTGTCATTGTTTCAACGACCCATTCAAAATTCTCTTCCCCCACATTACTTCGTTCTGCATCGGGGGCAGGATTGCAAAAGTCAATTGCATACGGCACCCCATCACGAACAGCTAATTCCACAGTATTGAAATCATATCCCAAATACTGGTTGATACGAAGAACAATTTCTTCCATTTGTTCCAATCGTTCCTGTGGTGGTTTGAAATCAGCTACATAGCGCAGGTGGTAAGGATGACGAGGTTCATAAGACATAATACGCACATATTTCTTTCCGACGCAGTAGCAGCGATAATATTCCTCAAATTCAATTTCTTCCTGCAGCAGCATTACGAGTTGTCCTGTTTCATTATGTTTTTCAAAAAATTCTTCAGCACTTTCAAGCCTGTAAACATTTTTCCAGCCGCCACCGGAAAATGGTTTCATGTAAGCAGGAAAGCCAATGTATTTGAACATAGAATCCCAATCAAGAGGATATTCAAGATTGCTGAATGATTCGTCAGAAGTATCTGTGGGCAGATCTCTTGAAGGAAGAATGACTGTTTTTGGGACAGGTACTCCAATTTGTGTCATCAGGCAATTATTGAAATATTTATCATCAGCGCTCCACCAGAAAGGGTTATTGATGACTGCAGCTCCGGCTAATGCAGCATTTTTTAGCCATGTTCTGTAAAAAGGAATATCCTGGGATATGCGGTCCACTATTACAGAATACCCGCTTGGTTCTCCCTGTACTGCTTTTGCAATATGTACAGGTTCCGCCATAATACCGGAGATGTTTTTGCTGTTTATTCTTTCAACAAAGGCCATAGGAAAGGTTCTCTCCCTACCAAACAGAATACCGATTTTTTTCATAATAACATAGTTGGGTTAGTCAAATGTATTTTAAATTTCCAAGAACCGGATAAGTAAAAAGTCAAAAGTAAAAATGAAAAATCTTAGGTCCGGGTAGGCTTGCTTATTAATTTATTTTTCGTTCTTGCAGAGCTTTCGATCAGATATAGTTTAACTAAAATCGGGTTTTAATTTTTACTTTTAAATTTTAATTTGAATGTATGCAAGCTGCGAATGCGCCCGATGTCCTTATTGAAAATATAATGATTACTTCCAGATTTTTGAAGAGAGAAATTAAAATTGATTTTTTTCTTCCGGATAAAATTGCAGGGGCGGGGGAACTAAGTTTACTATTGATTAATGATGGCCAAAGTATGGGAGAGCTCGGGTTGCAAAAAATATTAGAAGAGCTGTATAGAAGGGATCAAATCACACCCATACTTTGTGCAGGAATATATGCAGGGCAGGAACGAAAAATGGAATATGGAACAGCTATTCAATCAGATTATCTTGGACGTGGTGCAAAAGCAGGCCTATATACTTCGTTTGTCATAAAAGAACTTCTTCCTTTAATAAACAAGAGATTCCACCAATTTCATTTTAAAGAAAAAGCATTCGCAGGATTTTCATTGGGCGGCTTGATGGCCTTTGATATTGTTTGGAATTATCCTCAGGAATTTAATCGAGTTGGCGTTTTTTCAGGGTCTTTGTGGTGGAGAAGCCTGGATCATACACATGACGAGTACGAGGATGAGCTTCATCGCATCATGCATCAGCAAATAAAAAAAGGGAAATATCACCCCGGTTTAAAATTTTTTCTGACAACAGGTTCATTTGATGAAACACATGACAGAAACAATAATGGAATAATAGATTCTATTGACGATACGATTGCTTTGATTAATGACCTCGAATCTTTAGGATATGAGAATAAAAAAGATATTCGTTATATCAATTATGATGACGGCAGGCATGACATTGCAACATGGGCCAGGGCGATGCCGGAATTTTTAAAATGGGGATGGGGCAAAGATCTGGCATCCTAACTTTTTGATTTCTTACTATTCGAATAAAATTTTCCAAATAAAAAAACCTCTCATTTTGAGAGGTTTTTTTATTTAAATATTCAACTTATTTCAATTACTAAAAGATATAACGTAATCCAAGTTGCATACCCCAGGTATTGGATGTAGAAATTGAATTTACGAATGATTGTGTAACCGGTACCCCGTTATAAGAATTAATATAGAAAGAAGGAACACCACTGGTTACACTGGCTACTGTCAATGGGTTATTAATCGTATAGATCTTCCGGGCACCCCAGTACGGGTGTATAAGGTTTAATAAATTGTAAATATCAGCGCTAAATTGCAAAGTGTTTCTGCGGCCGCCAATATTGGTAAAGAGGTCTTGCATAAATTTCATATCAAGCCTGTTGTACCACGGGCGGTTTGCACCATTTCTTTCTGTTACCTGGCCCCTATGCTTACTTAAGTAAGGATCTTGTTTAATATAGTCTTCGAAAATCTGTGCTTGTTGCGCTGCCGTATAAAGTTGAGTACCATAAGTATGATCTACAAATTGTATCTCTGAAGGATCTGTTGCATCTTTCGGAATGTACATCAGGTTGGCAGAATTATAGCCCTGGTTAGTTACGCTTCCGTTATATATATAGCTATATTTACCATTAACAGCTCCTTCATAGACTAAAGTAATTGTAGTACCCAGATGTTTTGCATATTCAAAGCGGTAAGAAACCTCGCCAACTATGCGATGAGGTACGGCATACTGAGAATATGCTAATTGAAGATCATTAAGAGTGTTTCCAGTTACATTAAAGGCATACACAGAGCTGGCTTGTGATCCGGGATTTTCTGTAAGATTTTGAGCGAACGTATAAGTATAGGCTAAGGATCCGTACCAGCCTTTTGAAAATGATTTTTCAACTTGTGTGGTGAACACAAAAGAACTTCCTTTATTATTGCTTGCTAAAACAATTGCACTTCCCGTAATAACTGAATTAATTTTCCTGGCTGAAGATGAGGAATAATGCCCTCTTGTATAGCTTCCCGTCGTTACCGTTTCATCCGGAGCTTTTTGGTTGGCATCATACATGTAAGTTGCATTAACATCTTTGGTGTACAATGCTTCTACAGTCACTTTCCAGTTTTTACCCAATTGTTTGTCCACTCCAAAATCTGTTCTCCATATCTGCGGGAATTTGTAATGAGGATCTGCTACTACAAAATCACTGGAGGGCACAGTGCCTGCCTGGGTAGGAAACTTATTAGATGGCAGGCTGCTGTTGTAAAAAGGATTGTATGCGTGAGGGTCCGGGTTGAACTTGAAATTATTCATGTCAATACCTGCGGTTGTATTATCCACGCTGGCCGAATACTGGTACATGCCGCTATTTGTAGGAATGTTTGTTAAATACACATAGGGTATGCGTCCTGTAAACAAACCTGTCCCTCCACGGATGATAAGTGATTTATCTCCGTAAACATCCCAACGGACACTTGCCCTCGGTGAAAACAATGCAGTTGCCTTGGGCCATTTTCCATTGTTAAAACTTGCCGGTTGACCTTTTATATTTTGGAATGTAAGCGCCGTATTAGCAGGATTTTCCAATGGTTGTTCAGGGAAGATTGGTTTATCCATTCTTACTCCAATTGTAAATTTCAAAGTTGGGTTGACATTTATGTCATCCTGCACATATGCAGACAACTGTCCAATTTTAAGCTGTGCAGAAAACACAGCATCCTGACCCTGTAACAAGGAATAAGTTTGTGCATATTTAAGAGGGGCGTCGTTATTTATAAAAGCATCTACGTTGGCAAAGACATAATACCCCTGTGACCCCCTCATAAACATGTTCCCTACTTTTTGGTATTCATAAGAAACACCGGCTGTTAAACTGTGTTTACCTGTATAATAGGAAACATTATCAGTGATCGTGAATACATCATTATGCACTTTATTATTATTACCATTGAAAGGCTCATTGCCCACACTGATATAATTACGTTTATCAGTAGGTGCGTCTGTTAAAATATCAATAAAGGGAAATGTAGCACCACTATGGGTTTTATCACTTCGAATTTTAGTAAAAGTTGTCAGGAATTGGTTAGAAAATTTATTGGTGAAATGGCTGTTTAACTCTACTGCACCTGAGCGAACAATATCTTCCTGCTGGTAGAGCACACTGCTAAAGCCCATTGCAGAGGGTGAGAATTTTGAACCATAAGATGCCCCGGAATAGGTACCCCCAATATTACCACTTCCTGAAGGCTGAAAATCCTGTGTTCCTTTAAAATCACTGTATTTTAAAGTCAGCTTATGTTTTGTACTAATGTTCCAGTCTATTTTTCCAAGCAGTTTGTGATTTTCATTTTTGAAAGAAGGGAAATTGTCATAAACGCCGGGGTCATAATCAAAAGTATTTTTCAAATAATCACTTACTTTCTGCAGGTCTGCAACTGTTACAGAAGATATATTTCCGGTTCCTGAACCACCCGTTGGTGAATAAGTAATTCCGGAAGCAGGTGGTTTCTTTTCATATTCACCATTCACAAAAAAGAATAATTTGTTTTTTAGAATTGGCCCACCAATGCTGGCACCATAAATTTTACTTTTGAAATCGGGATGTGCAGCAGTGGCACCGGCTACCTTCCATCCTTCCAGGCCCTGGTTTTGCCAATATGTATAAGCAGTTCCATGGAAAGTATTTGTACCGCTTTTTGTAATGGCAGTAATATTGCCTCCCGTAAAGTTTCCCTGTCGCACATCATAAGGTGCAAGGCTAACGGAAACTTCTTCGATAGCATCCAAAGACACAGGATTATTTCCTCCTCCTGGCAAAGGATCAGAACTTAAAGCGAAATTGTTATTCAGATTAGCTCCATCCACAGTAATATTGTTATACCGTGCATCGCGACCACCAAAATTATTGCCATTCGCCTGTGGTGTGGATTTTGTAAAGTCTGTAATGCTTCGTGAAATAGTAGGAATGGTATTAAGCAACCGGCTGTTGATTACGGTACTCATACCCTGGTTTTCTGAACCTGCCTTTCTGGATTTTGTAGCTACAATCACATTTTCCATTACCTGCTCGCTTATGTTTAACTGGGCAGTAATGTTGTAGGGTTCTCCTAAAAGAAGGGTGATATTGTCAAAGATCGCTGACTTCAATCCTACATAATCAATTTTGACCTGGTAAGGACCGCCGACGCGAAGCCCCTGCAGATTAAACACACCATCTTTTGACGAAATAGTTGAATAAACAGTTCCGGATGGTAAATGGGTGGCAGTAACAGTAGCTCCAGCCAAAAATTGGCCGGTATTGTCCTTTATCGTACCTGTTATACTACTGGTAGTAACCTGCGAAAACGAAAAAATGCTTGCTGTAATCGCAAGAAGCAGAATAGTTAATCTCTTAAGCATATAGTTTAATTATTAGTTTCCGGTGCAAAGAAAAGGAATATTCCAAAACAACAATGTCCAAGTGGTAACAAATTTGTTGCTGAAAGATAAACATTTACAAAGACAACAAAAATTGCGGCAAGCTGCCTTATTCAATGTTACTTTTTTGTTACGTGCTCTTTTTATTATTCCTTTTGGTGGCTTCCTTTTTTGATATTTACCCGATATTCTACCTTTGTAAAAAATTATATATGCTCGATTTAGTTGAAGCTGCCATTGAAGATATTAAAGCCGGCAAACTGGTAATTGTGGTTGATGATGAGGATAGGGAGGATGAAGGTGATTTTATTACTGCTGCACACAATATAACACCTGATGTTATCAATTTTATGACAAAACAGGGCCGCGGTTTAATTTGTGTACCATTACTTGAAGAGCGATGTAATGAATTAAGATTAGAGTTGATGGTAAATAATAATACAGCTCTTCATGAAACGGCTTTCACAGTATCAGTTGACCTGCTGGGGCATGGTTGTACCACAGGAATTTCGGCTCATGACAGAGCTAAAACCATAAAAGCTTTAATTGACCCGGTGCTGAAACCTGAAGATTTAGGACGACCCGGTCATGTTTTTCCTTTGAGAGCCAAAAAAGGCGGTGTATTAAGAAGGGCAGGCCATACTGAAGCAGCTATCGACCTGGCCCGCCTTGCAGGTTTTGAACCTGCTGGTGTCCTCGTAGAAATCATGAATGACGATGGCTCGATGGCAAGGTTACCACAATTAAGAAAAGTAGCAGAAAAATTTGATTTTAAATTAATATCAATTAGAGATCTTATTGAGTATCGGCTTAAAAAAGATTCATTGATTGAAGAAATTGTGAAAGTAGATATGCCGACAAAGTATGGTCATTTTAAATTAATTGCTTTCCAGGAAAAAAATACATCAAATGAACATCTTGCTTTGGTGAAAGGAGAATGGCAAAAAGATGAACCTCTGTTAGTTCGTGTACACTCATCATGTTTTACGGGTGATATACTTGGATCACTTCGTTGTGATTGTGGTGATCAATTGCATTCTGCAATGCAAATGGTAGAAAAAGAAGGGAAGGGCACCATACTTTATATGAATCAGGAAGGCCGCGGTATCGGTCTGCTGAATAAATTAAAAGCATATCGCTTGCAGGAAGAAGGAATGGATACTGTGGAGGCTAACCTTCATTTAGGTTTTCAAATGGATCAGCGGGATTACGGAGTAGGAGCGCAAATACTCCGCTATCTTGGAATTACAAAACTCCGGCTCATTAGCAACAATCCAAAAAAACGTGTAGGTCTTATTGGTTATGGTTTGGAAATAGTAGAAAATGTTCCAATAGAAATTCATCCTAATCAATACAATGAAAAATATTTGCAAACAAAGAGAGACAAGCTTGGGCATGAGATACTAGATGATGAATAAATGAAGCAAAAGCCAGAAATATAAAATTTCGAATTATTCCTGCTGATTTGAACTCTTTTGCTCCTGTTGTGACTGGTCTGTTGTTGTATCAGAGGTAGGAATGCTGGTAGTATTTTGTTTTTTTCTTTCTTTCTTTTTGCGAAATAATTCGCCAAGATGATTAAATTCTCTCCGGTAAGCCAGACCTGCCCCGATTCTTTTATTTTTATTCGGAGTTGAAGTAGAACCCGGTTCAAAATCTAAGTTTTGACGATAAAAAAAGGTAGCACGAATAGTTCCTTTTTCATTGATGAGCCACTCAGTTGTTACATCGGGTAAAAACTGAAGTTTTTGTTCATACGTCGTTTGATTATTCTGAAATGGAATATCAAGAGTGCTTCCTGCAGTAATTACAATCCGATCATTAAAAATAGCACGGCTCAAAGTAAGATTTACGTTGCCCGTATTAATATTAAAATTATTGCTGCTGGTTGTATTTATCAAATTGCGGTTATAAACAGAACCAGTAAGATTTACTTTCAATTTATCATCCTTAAATATTTGTGCAAGGATATTACTGAATTGTTTATTCAATTCATTAAACAATAAACTACTGATAGTATTGTAAGCAAGCTCATTGATTGCATTTCCAAAACCGCCGGAGTTTGTTGTTGAAGCATTTGAACCCGAAGTGCCCGGGCCACCCACGGGAGCAAAACTGTTGAACACGATAAGATACGTAACCTGTTTATTTAACTCGTTGGGATTATTTTCGATTTGCTGAATATTATATGGAAGGATTGGATCGTTTGTAGCAATACTGCTTGGTGGAAATTCAAGCTTGAAACTAAAATTGGGTTTAAACAATTCGCCGGACATTGTTACGATTACGTACACATTGTCACGAAGAGTTTGTATTCTTGAATCATTTATAAAACTTGCCAGGGGAGCAAAACTTACATTTTCTGCAGTATACTGAGCATCAAAATGAATAGTAGCCTTGTCAGGATCACCGTTCCATTTTATGTAATTATTGCCCCCTTTTCTTAATTCGAATGGGCGCTTGAAAAATGATTGAAAAGTAAAAAGATAACTTCCGTCCTCAATATCAATGTTGCCATTGAGAGTGAGAGGTTCACCCGTGGCACTATGAATATTTAATGAACCACGTCCCCTGCCTTTTACCACATCACCAGTCACTTCATCAAGTATTACTTCAATGGTAGTATGTGGATCAGCAGTTAAATCAATGTCAAAAGTCATTTTATGAGTTGAAGCAACAGCCAGGGTATCTTTTAATGTATGACCATGAGTTCGTTCTACCAGGAAGTCTGATAACCCGGAAGCCTTGCTTTTTTCAGGGGGGATTACAATATGAGAACTGTCTTTTTCTGATGATTTTGCATCAATTGTCATATACATATCGTTCTCAGAACCTACCACGATCATAGAACCGGTTCCAACTGCATGACCATAAAAGCTGTTATTATCTGCTTCGGTTGTATTCAATAATGTCATAGGTTTATTATCCACTTTTGCGTCCAGATCGAAGTTCATATTCTTCCAGGAATCATGATAAATACTTCCCGAAAGAGTGGCGGTACCATTTGTAAGTGTATCGATCAATTTTATTGAACCTAAATTCAACTCATGTTCCATCAGTTCTATGTCAGTGTCCTTAAGCTTATAGAATACCTGGGTAAACTTTAATTTCAATCCGGCATCATGCAGATGAGCTTTTCCAACAAAATCAAGGGCATTAAAATTCCCTTTTATGTCCACCTTTCCTGTCGCATATCCCCGAATGTCAGAAAATAGATCGCCCAGGAAACTTTCAAGAAACTTAAGCTGGTATTCTTTTGTTTCCACAGCAATGAGATTGTCGTTATGATCTCCGGATAAATAAATGTTTGCTGTAGCATGAACAACATGCACAGGGTCGGGGTTTGCAACTATAAATTTTAAATTGCCATCTTTTTGATTATCGTAGCTGATATTATGAATACTTAATTCTCCGATAGAATCTTCGTTGTATCTGAAGAATTGAACATTTAAATTTCCGTCTGCAGTCATTTTAGGACCCGGATTTTCAATTTTTGCAGAACCTGATACCAGGCCTTCAAACCTGTCTTTGCTGATATAAGGAGATATATCCCCAATATTTACATTGGCAAGATCGATAAGCAGATCATTCCAGTTGCCTATATCTGAGGGCACTGTTCGTAATTTTATCTGTTGATTACTTTCGTGAAGAACTACTTCACCGTTTGCATTAGTATTTCTTCTGAAACTTAATTCGCCGCCTTTATCAATTGTCCATGTTTTAGAATTCAAAACAAATGAAGAAGTGTCAAAATTAATTTTTACTCCATCATCATAAGTGATCACATTCGCATTCAAACTGGCTTTACTGACTGCCTGGTTAGCTGATGCCGACATTCTGATCCTGGATGAATCGTTTTGTGCGAGTATACTAAAATTAGCATTGGGCAAACTAATGCTGTCATTCACGATCACATTCTGAATATTTCCATTCAGGTTTAATTGCGTCAATGTTCCATTGGCCCTGATATTTGTATTATTAAAGTTGTATTGATTATCATAAGTAAACTGTGGTATTTCTGCCGTAAGCTGAAGTTGATTTTGTGCAAGATCAAGAGATCCTTCTATTTTACTATCATTAAATCCTCTTAAACTTTTATCAATTAGCTGCATAAGGGTGTCTACGTTCCGGGTTCTTAAGCTGAATTTGAAATTCTGATGAGTAATTACTTCAGAAGGAGCCTGAATGTAGGCGGGATAATATTTATTCAGGAATAATTGAATGGCATGGGGTAAATCATCAATATGGAAATCACCTGTGATAGTACCATCAAATTCATTTGAACTGACTGTGAGTGTTCTGATACCATTTGCGTAATCAGAGTATAAAACCAATGAATCAAAAGAAAGTCTTTGGTTATTCCTGGCAAGATTTGCTGTAGTGATTTTTGCACTACCCAAAAAGTTGTCAATATTATTCCCGGTAAAATTCAAATTAAATTTTCCATTGAAATTGATCTCATCTTCCGTTAGCTGCAATGCATTCAGGTTTGCTGTTTGCACATCTGCGACCAGGTCAAACTTTGATTTGGCGCCATTGATATTTATCAAACCATTCAGAGTAGCCTGCAGGTTCGAGTCATTTACAGAAGCATACCCATTAAACAATTGCTTTTTTAATGTTCCATTGGCAATAACATTATGATACTTGTACCCGTTAAAGTCAAACTCACTTATAGTTGCTTTTAAATCTGCATCAAGTGTGTTTGCAGTAGAGCCATGCCCTTTTACAACGCCTGAAAAAGAAATAATACCAACCTGGGAATTATGAATAAATCGCCCTAATTGAAAATCTTTAGTTGCAATGTTTCCGGAGTATATTGGTTCTTTATGCAACGGTAATTTCATATTCAGGTCACTCTTAATGGTACCAAGATTGGTATGAATGGTTCCGAAAGTGACAAAGTCATGCATAAAACCAGTGAAGCTTCCAATGAAATGAATATAACCAAGACTTGCAAGATCGGGATTCGTAATTCCTTTAATGGAAGGCACAAATCTTACTACGTCATTATAGGTTGTCCTTGTATCATTAGATTTAAAATCGATAAAAGTTTGATTAATATCCGGCAGACCTGATAATGTTATATCCCCGTTTACATAGGTGTTATTGCCTGCATTTATCACCAAATTTCTTCCCAGCAAATCTGCAATCGTTCCTTTTACGGTACCTGAAATACTGATATTTTTTTTCCATGTGTTTAATCCGGGTGCGAAATAAGCAATATCATCACTATTTAATTGTGAGTTATCAAAATCGGCCCGCATACGAACATTATGAATAAAATCAGCCATATCACTCATATCATCATAGCTCATCGAAAAATAATTTCTTATTGTACTATTATTGGTTTTGAGATCGAGATCACTAAAAAACATTCCTGTCGGGTTGATCTTCACATCAGAGTTTAGCGATTTTACAGAAAATCCACTTCGCTCTTCAGTGCGCAGATCATTCACTCTTGCGGAGAAAGTATCCTTGTTTAGCTTGAGATTATTGAGTTTGCCGCTGATAGATGAAAACTCCATATCGTTCGGATCGAAATAAGAAACTAGAGGTTGATCACTTTGTTTTATGTTTTTAAAACTGCCATTGTCAATTTTAAGTAAAGCAATATTCATTGTCCAGCCAGCCTGGTTCCATTTCAGCAAAGAATCCACTGACGCAGGAGAATTAATAGTGGCCGCGTCCTTTTGTTGCGGAGGATTTTCTTTTCCAGCATAAGTATATAAGCTAAATAAAGGCTTGGTTAAGTACAAAGAAGCTATGTCAATATTTTTTTTATCCGGATTTATTTCACGTGCATTAAGCTGCAAATCGCCAACACCTGCAATGATATCCTGGCCTGTCCATTCATCTTTTTGAGTTAACACTACATTTTTTAATGACAATCTTTTTAAATCGAATTCAACCCCTGATTTGCTATTATTTTCTCCTTTTGAAGAAGGCGTAAAATAATCTACAATAAATTGGTAATTCCATACACTATCTTTTCTTTGAAGTTTAACAATAGAATTTTCCAGCCCTACATATTTAAGCTCAGTCTTATTTTTAAAAATAAACCAGTCTGTAATTCTGACCTGGAGTTTGCCTGCATAAAGAAGAGTATCATTTTGCTGATCTTTCAACAAAAGACCTTCGAGATTGAATTTATTGAGTAATGAAAAGCTTATATGGTCGAAGCTGATTTTTGTATTTAATTTACGGGAAAAATTTTGCGTAATCTTTTTTGCAAGCCAGTTTTGTCCAAAGGGCGTTTCAATAAAAATAAAAACTGCCAATATCAGCAAAAGAATTACCAGCGTAAACCTCCACAATATTTTTAGGAATTTCTTCAGGGTCAGGCAATTAAATAAGTGCAAAAATAGACAATCGACGACTCTACGCAAATACAATACCAAGCCTTTACATATAACGCAACTTTAATTATTTTATGAAAAGAAAAGTGGTTAATAAAAGACCAATTGATTAGGATGCTTCCTGTTTCCCCATTTACCATATAGCCAGTAACTAAATTTGGTGGAAAGTATACCGATACCGGCCCCGGCGATCACATCACTCAGCCAATGCCGGTTATTCATAATGCGCAAGGCACCCGTTCCGGTAGCCATAGTATACCCCACCACACTATACCATGGTGAACGCCAACCGAATTCCTGGTTCATCATTTCCGCCCCAATAAAAGCAGTAGTGGTATGGCCTGAGGGAAAAGAATTATAAGTGGACCCGTCAGGTCGCAATTGGTGTGTAACATGTTTAAGAGCTGTTACCATTGAAGTAGATACAATAGTTGTCATAGTCAGAATAATAGTGCGGTCAAAAATTTTATTTCTTCCATATATACCTGCAGCATTTAATAAATATACACCGGCAGCAGGAGCATATTGCAAATAGTTGTCCGCTTTTGTTTTAAAGTCTGAGGCATCTTCCTGAACTTCAGTGGCGATATTTTTATTTATTTCCTGTAATTCTTCACTTTTTAACGTGGCGAAACCATATCCAATAAAAGATACAGGTATAATTAAAGATTTAGCAGACAGGTAGTTTTTTTTCTTTGCCTGAAAGTAGAAAGCTTTTTTTGCTGGTTTATTTGAAGAATCTGTTTGCTGAGATGAAGAATTGAATGGCGAAAAAAATAAGATAATAGTGAGTAACAGGGAAGTAGTGGTGGCCCGGGTTTTCATAAGAATTGAAGATACTTACTTTAGCAAACCGGCATGTAATTTTTTTATTACTTAACAGTTTTATTGAGCGAGATTAAATTTTCGGGAATATCAAATGGAGTCGGTAAAACCGACCCCATTCTATTAACCGGCTGTATAACTGATTTAAAGACTAATTCTTTCCGACAACATCGTCTTTATCTGTTTCTATATTTTTTCTTTTTGCCAGTGATTGAGCATTCGTTACTAATTTGATGAATTCAGCCCTGTAACCTTCTTCATCATCACTTTTTGAATTTTTTGCAAGTGCGACGACATTGCTGAAGCTTGAATTTGATTTATATTCTGAATTCCGAAGTAGCATTCCAAATTCAGCTACCGATGCTGCAAAGCGAAAATTATTACTTGTTGCAGCAAGAGATAATTGTGTATCAAACACAGGATGCTCGATTAATTTGCTCACATCGCCGTCGGGTTGTTTATAACGCAGTTTTATATTCATGATCTCACCATTATCTGATGTTTTGTTTAAAGCTGTTTTATTTTTTTGGTATTTCAAGTCATCTACTTTTTTGAGGAAACTGTCTTTCACTCCAACAGGAATTACTTCATATAAAGCTGTTACCGTATGACCGCTTCCGAGTTCACCTGCATCTTTTTTATCATCGTTAAAATCTTCTTTATTGAGTAAACGGTTTTCATAACCGATCAGCCTGTAGCCTTGCACTTTTGCAGGATTGAACTCTATCTGCAACTTTACATCTTTCGCAATAGTGAAAAGTGTTCCTCCAAATTCATTTACCAACACCTTTTTTGCTTCATTTAATCCATCAATATATGCATGATTGCCATTTCCTTTATCTGCCATTTTTTGCATCTTGCTGTCTTTATAATTTCCCATTCCATATCCAAGCACTGTCAGAAATACGCCGCTTTTTCTTTCCTCTTCGATCATTCTTTCCAGTTCATCATCACTGCTGGAGCCTACATTGAAATCTCCATCGGTACAAAGTATAACCCTGTTATTCCCTCCCTTTACAAAATTTTCTCTTGCTGTTTTATATGCGAGTTGAATCCCTGCTCCGCCTGCTGTAGACCCACCTGCTTCAAGATTATCAATTGCATCTTTGATTTTTATTTTTTCAGCACCATTTGTTGAAGGCAAAACAAGCCCGGCATTTCCCGCATATACTACAAGTGCCACTTTATCCTGCTCACGTAATTGATCAACCAATAATTTCATAGATGCTTTTACCAATGGGAGTTTGTTCTCATCCATCATAGAACCTGAAACATCGATAAGAAAAACAAGATTGGTAGCAGGAAGATCTTCAGTCGGTATTTTCTTTCCCTGCAAACCAATGAGAACCAATTTGTGATCTTTATTCCACGGACAATCAGAAATTTCTGTGTTTACTGAAAAAGGATCATTGCCTGTTGGCTGAGGATAATCATAATGAAAATAATTAACCATTTCTTCAATGCGAACAGCGCCGGCAGGAGGTAATTCACCGCTATTTAAAAAACGACGAATGTTGCTATACGAAGCTGCATCCACATCAATTGAAAAAGTAGAAAGCGGGTTGTCTGTTACTTTTAAGAATGGATTCTCTGTTATCTCATCATATTCTTCAGTATTAAAACTCTGTGTGTTGTTATAGTGATGCCCGTTGTTCGAACTGGAATTTCTGTAGCGGCCATTCACTTGTAATCCTGCTACTCTTCCTGAAAGATACCGGCTGGCATTATTTGGGGATGGAAGTTGGTTGCTAAAAGTAGATACCGATCCGGCGATATCTTGGTTACGTTCTGTACCATATCCCATAACCACTACTTCATCCAAGTTTGCTTCTGCGAATTTTAATGAAACATTTACTGAACTCTGATCTTTAACTTTTACTTCAACTGTTTCATAGCCGACAGCCGAAATAATAAGAATTAGCTTTTCCTTATTGGTTGTGATCTGAAAGCTTCCGTCACTGGCTGTAACAGTTCCATCTTTTGTGCCTTTGATGGTAACAGAGGCATTCACTACAGGTTGACCTTTTTCATCCATGACCTTACCTGTAATAGTTCTGTTGTTTACGGGACTGAACGCAAAGAAGACTGCAAGCAGCGGAATGAACATAAAAATTATCTTTTTCATAAATGTTTTTAATAATCAGATGCAACTGTTTTAAGAATTACATAAGTCATTCCTGAAATATTATTTGCTAATTTTAGCCCGGTGAGTTTTTTAAAGAAAATACCTGCTGATTCATTAACTGATGCTGAACTGATTCTGCGTTATAAAAAGACGGAAGACCTTGAAATATTAGGGCAGCTTTATCAAAAATATATGGACCTCGTCTATGGTGTTTGCCTGAAATATTTCAAAGAGTCTGAAAGATCAAAAGATGCAGTAATGCAGATCTTTGAAGAATTGGTTATAAAGCTAAAAAAGCACGAAGTAGAAAACTTCAAAAGCTGGCTTTACCAGCTCACCAAAAATCACTGCCTTATGCAACTGAGAACTCCCAGGAATTTGAAAACTGTTGATATTCCTGAATCTATTATGCAAAGCGAAGAAAATGTGCATCTTGATGGTATGCTGGATAAGGAGGAGAACCTGCAACGGCTTGAATATTGTTTAACTACTTTAACTGATGAACAACGGAAAGCTGTACAGCTTTTTTATCTGGAAGGTAAATGCTACAATGAGATCGTGGCACTGATGGGGCAGGAGTGGAACCAGGTTCGGAGTTTTATACAGAATGGGAGAAGGAATTTAAAATTATGTATGGAAAGAAATGAAGTAAAAAGCAAGAAGAATGAATTTTAGATTTTGGATTTAGAATTCAGGTTTAATTGGAATTTGTTTTTGTGATTTTTGAAATTTATGCCCGACCAAAAAAAATATAATTATTCAGCAGCGGATATTGAAAAATATCATAAGGGACTTTTATCTTCTGAGGAAATGCACCAGCTTGAGAAAGCTGCTTTAGATGATCCCTTTCTTGCAGATGCATTAGAAGGTTATGGAATTTCTTTAGTAAACGCAACAAAAGATGTTTCTGATCTTGAGAAGAGATTAGCTGAACGAATTTCCGGTGCTAAGATTATTTCCATGGCGAATTTAAAAGGTTCGTTTCAATGGTGGAAAGCGGCAGCAGCCGTGGTTATCATCGGGGGACTCGGATTTTTTGCATTTAAATTTTTTAATAATAAGGAAGATAAATCTGTTGCCCAACTGGAAAAGAACAAAGTTCAACCTGCTCCGGCGCCAATCATTGATTCTGTAAAATCTGAAAAACCAGAGTCGACGGATATCGCTGTAAATAATTTACCTGTCATTACACCTTCGAAAAGAAAACTGACGCCAAAATCATTGCACAAACAGGCTGATTCAAACAGCATTGTTTCTTCTATTGCCGGTTCAGAAAACTCAAATCTTTTTTCTTTACAAAAAGAAAATGTTGACACGAACAATAATAAGACGATCGCATTGAGTTCACCCGTTGCCAAATCATTTAAAGCGGAAAACGATCAAGTGGAAGGATATTCTCCAATGAAAAAGGATATGGTTGCTCTAAAACGGGGCGAAGAGAAGATGAATTACTTTCATGGACTTGTGACTGACGCAAACAATAACCCTTTACCATTTGCCAATATTACCAACGTTCGCAATAATGTTGGAACCTATGCTGATGCAAATGGAAACTTCACACTCATATCAACCGATTCTGTTTTGAATGTAAAAATTCGTTCTATCGGATTTGAAAATGATGTTGCGCATTTAAAAAATAACGTCCCACTCAATAAAATAATTTTGCAGGAAGACAAAGCCGCTCCGGACAGGATCATCAGTTACCAGAAACCGGATACTAGTCGTTCACGAGGCAGTATGAAGTTTGAAGAACCCGAACCCGCTGATGGATGGATCAACTACAATACTTATATCGCTAATAATATCCAGATGCCTGACAACCCAGTAAAGGGGCGGGTAGAACTTTCCTTTGATGTTGATCAAAATGGCAATCCGGTCGATGTCAAAGTTGAAAAATCACTTTGCCAGAAATGTGACGAAGAGGCGGCACGTCTTATTAAACAGGGACCGAAATGGAAAAAGAAGGACAAAAAATCAAAACGGGTGACTATCACTGTCCCTTTTGATAGTAGTCATTGAGTTTCCCTATTTTTGACAAAAGCATTTGCTTAAATGTTTAAAAGGCAAAGCATGCTTTCATATAAAAAAATATGACAAGGAAATTTTTTCTCAAATAAAAGAGGCACTCAAAATAGGATATGATAACTGGCACAAACGCAGATGGATATAATTTTCGATAATTTCGTTTTAAACTGACTTTTATTAATTCAACCTACAAACAATTTGCTATGAGAAAATTTATTTTGGGCATCATTGCTGTTACAATAACATATTTATCAAATTCACAAGCTCTCAAAACACCTGCGCCTAGTCCTACTCAAACCATAGAGCAGGAATTTGGAATTTCATCTATTGAACTTTCTTATTCGAGGCCGGGTGTAAAAGGCCGTCAGATATTTGGCGATCTTGTTCCATACGGAAAAGTCTGGAGAACCGGCGCCAATGGGGCTACTACCATAACTTTCGGTGATGATGTAATGATTGGAGATAAAAAAATTACGGCAGGTAAATATGGTTTGTTAACCATTCCCGGCGAAAATGAATGGACTGTGATCTTTACAAAACAACTGGATGTAACAAGCCCTGCTGCTTACAAACAGGATCAGGACGTGGTTCGTGTTCCGGTGGAAGCATATAAACTTCCTTTTTCCATTGAAACCTTTACGATGGATTTTAATGATATTACAAGCAACAGTTGCAAACTGGAACTGATGTGGGATAGTGTATATGTGCACGTGCCGATTACTACAGATATTGACAGTAAAGTGATGGCGCAAATAAAGGAAACAATGGAAACAGATAATCGTCCTTATTTCCAGGCGGCATTATACTACATGGATAACGGTAAGGATTTAAACCAGGCGGTTCAATGGCTTGACAAAGCTATTGCTCAAAACCCTGACGGTTTTTTTATTTATTATCAAAAAGCAAGAGCACTTGCCAAATTGGGAAAGAAACAGGAAGCAATCGCTGCCTCTAATAAATCAATTGAACTGGCAAAGCAGGCGAAGAATGATGATTACGTTCGTCTGAATGAAAAGTTGTTAGCGCAGATAAAATAAATGGCCCAGTTATCAAATTTTATTTTGATCTTGGATTAGTACTTGTGAGAAGCTTATTTATCTTGGGAATTATCACCTCATCAAAATATTCTTTGACCTTTGCCTTTTCAATATAGCCGCCATCATTTATATGAATTATTTTACTGGATTGGTTTGTTATTATATTTACCGGGAATCCTAAACCGAAGTTTAAGGTTTGACATAATTTTCCTGAGATAAGAATAATATCATACTTTAAGCCATACTTCTCTCTGATTCTTTTTACCGCTTCCTTTGTTTCGAAGGTAAATGCTAAGAGTTGAAAATTTTTATTCCCTCTGAATTGCTCATAGATGCTATTTAATTCATCGAATTCAACAACACATGGTTCACATCCTTCAAACCAAAAATTAACCAGGGTTACTTTGCCTTTCAATGAATCGTTATTGTAAATAACTTCTTTATCGGATTCGGCGTAAAATTCATTTAATTCTGTTCCAAGTATTTTTTGCCGCTTCATTTGATCTATCATCTCTATATCAATCGTATCCTTATTAAGCTGGGAGAAAGATAGTTTGGAAAGAACCAATACAAGGCTAAGTAGCAGAACTTTCATGAACGGTAAGATTTGGCGTAATAAATTTATGCCTTTCTTTTCATCATCGAATTAAACAGAATTGCAAAAAATATCACACCAAATGCACCGATTGGATTCAGCCAGAGAAATCCCAATTTATAATAACCTAATCTTGCAAAAATAAAAACAGCAAGCACCAAGCATTCAGCTAACACGGCTCCCCAAAATACTGCTTTGCCGCTTTTAATATTTTTTAAAAAGAAAGCGACAAGAAAAACTCCCAGTATTACTCCGTAAAATAAAGAGCCGAGCACATTCACCGCTTCAATCAAACTGTTGCCGATATTGTAGGTGAACATAGCAATCACAATACAAAAGACACCCCATGCAAGCGTGTACCATTTTGACCATTGATATTCTTTTTCAGGAGTGATCTTTTTTGCAAACCGCCGATGGAAATCAACCATGGTGCAGGAAGAAAGAGAGTTCAATGCAGCTGCAATGCTTCCCCAGGAAGCAAGAAAAATAATAGCAATAAGAAGTCCAACCAAACCTGCGGGCAAATAGTCAACGACAAACCTCAGGAAAATGTAGTTGGTATCATTACCGTCTCCGCCAGACTTATTGATCCAATCACTTACCTTTCCGCGCAGGCTGTCAGAACTATTCTGCAATTGCAGGAGTTCATTTGTTTTTCCGTCGATTGACTCTTTATCATTCCTGTGAAGAGCTTCAGTAAATTGAGCAACCGCTTCTCTTTTTTCTTTTGCAAGAACGAGGTATTGGGATTGCGCTACACTAAAAGAATCACTATAAGCAGAATTTTGAAGTTTGCCGATCTGTGTATCATTAAAAAAAATAGGAGCACGATTAAACTGGTAAAATGTAAAAACTAATGTGCCCACGAGCAATATCAAAAATTGCATCGGCACTTTTACAATTCCATTCATCAATAGTCCAAGCCGGCTTTGTTTTATTGATCTTGCGGTTAAATATCTTCCTACCTGAGACTGATCAGCGCCGAAATAGGATAGGAGGAGGAAAAACCCGCCAAAAATTCCACTTAACAAATTGTACTGATCGCTCCAGTTGAATTTTCCATTTTTAAAACCGGTTGTGATCACATTTAATTTTCCCAGTTTTCCGCTTACGTGCAATGCATCAAAAAAACCAATTCCCTTTGGAAGCATGTTCACTACCATATATGCGGCTAAAAACATTCCTAAGAAAATAATGATCAGTTGTAGTTTCTGTGTATAAGCCACAGCTTTTGCGCCGCCACTCATTGTATAGATGATGAGCAAACCGCCCATTAAGAGATTTGTCCAATATATATTCCAACCCAAAAGCGATGAAAGAATAATGGAAGGGGCGAATACGCTTATGCCGGTTGACAATCCACGTTGTAATAAAAAAAGAAAGGAAGTTAATGTTCTCGTTTTCCCATCGAATCTTGATTCGAGGTATTCATAAGCAGTGTACACTTTTAATTTTGAAAATATCGGAACGAACGAGATGCAGATAACAATTGCGGCCAATGGCAACCCAAAATAATATTGAACAAAACGCATACCGTCAGTATATGCCTGGCCGGGTGCAGAAAGAAACGTGATGGCACTGGCTTGTGTTCCCATAATGCTGAGCAGGATCAACCCCCAGTGCATGCTGCGATTGGAAAGAAAATAACCGTCAAGATTGTGAGTGGTGCGGCTTTTGTAAAGTCCGTAAGTTACAATCCCGGCAAGCGTTACGATCAGAACTATCCAATCAAGAGAATTCATCAATGATGTTGTTGTTTAGCTCGTATGAAAATTCTAAATATCAAGTTCCAAATCTCAAATAAGTTTCAAACCAGAGCTCGTTTTCCCGTTTTTGGTTTCAAATTTTTAATTTATTTGGAATTTGTGATTTGTTGTTTGTGATTTTTTACGAAAAATACTTTGTGAAAAAATAAAAAAACACAATGAGCAGGATTAAAAATATGATCACGAACGCATACCATTGCGCCCAGGTTTTGAATACAGGTATTTTATCATTGTTATTATTCATAATTCAAAATATGATGCTGAACTATATTTCGGAAACTTCAGTGACTAAGCCGTTAATTATTTTCTCCGAAGCAAAGAAATCGCAATAAAGCCCAACACAATACCTATCAATAATCCAACTTTAATTCTCCTGATGAAAAGACCAATTGCCAGTCCAAGCACAATGGCAACAACACCTGCAATGTCTTTTCTTAAATTATCTGCTCTTTTTTGTTCATCCATAAACCTTTCCCCAGTCTCTCTCCCAAGGAGAGGGCTTTTAAAACGCTTTTTGTTTATTTAATGCGATCAAATTAGCCATCAGTCTGTATGCACCTTCTACACCGGCCGGCAATTCACGAAAGAAAACCAGGCCAGTATACACAAATGTTCCTTTACCGTATTTGGCAATGATAAGGCTTCCATCATTATCCGCCTCACCGGCATCGTGCATGGCAAAGACAGTTTCAAAATTCTTATCATCGAAATTGGCAGCATGATAAATGCTGCGCTCCTGTATCCATCCTGTAAAATCATTTCCCGTGATCTTGTTCGGAAAGTTAAGTACAGGTTGGTCAGGATGCAGAAATTTTACATCTGCATTTTCATCGGTTACTCTTGTTCTTGAAATGTCGAAGTTGTAAGGACCAATCCTTGCTCTTACCGGGCCGATGTTACTGCTGGTGTTATACTGAACGATCAGGTTACCTCCGTCATACACATACTTCATCAGTTTATCATAATAATTGTTCAGCCACACATCTGTATTGTATGCTCTTACTCCTGTAATGATAGCATCAAATTGGTTAATATTTTCCCTCGAGAGTTCTTTATCACCAAGTATTGTGACATCATAGCCCATTTGATCAAGCGCCTCTGGCACTTTATCTCCCGCGCCTGTAATATAACCGATCTTTTTACCAACAATTCTCAGATCGAATTTTTTTACCGTCAATAAAGCCTTTTTGAAATAAGTGATGTAAGGAATGTGGTTATAGGAAATTGACCTTTCGATAAGACCCGCATGAGCAGAATCAGGAGCGATATTTACTTTGTAAATCCTTGGATCCAATTCTTTGTCAGGAATTGATTCAGTGTATATCTGTTTTTTATTCAATGAGACTCCGCCGATCGTCAGCGATAAGGTATCAGGTTTAGAGTTAAGTGAATGAAAGCTAAGCGGAGCATCCGGAATATCTACTGATTTATTAGCCGTGAAAGAAACTTCTACGCCTTCCTGTTTATCATTTTTTATATACAGAGGATTGAATTGTTCGAATGTAATAGGGGGAATTACAACAAAAGGCTCATACACTTCTCCTTTCACAGGGTCAGTGAATTTATATTTTACATGTACTGCAAAATTAAAATCCTCCCCTTCAATATTTATAGTAAAATGAGTTATGTAAGCAGGATCTACATCTGGCTGTCCTATCTTTTGCTGATCTTTTACATTATAATACCCCTCTTCCATTTTATTTTCCAGCCAATATGGTTGCGTGATAGGTTTTGAAGGAGGAACAAAAAATTCTTTTCCCATGAATACGTTTATATTCTTCGAAAGGGGCAGATTAAAAGCTGAATCCATCGCATCAACCGAAATATCTTTTAAAACAGCATTTACTCCAAGACGATTGTTCAGTGAAAAATTTATTTTCGTTGAATCGGTTTGTACGGCAAATTGGTCCGAAGAAGTTGCATCCATAAACAAACCGCTGCACAGTTCGACGAGTTGCTGAACTTCTTTTAATTTTGGGAATTTCCAGTAGCCGTCAGGTAAAGCGTTTATCGCTTTGTATAATCTTACCAGGCCCTTCACCGAATTTTCCGGATGAAGCAGATCAAATGATGATACAAGGCTGTCCACAACTTTTGAAATTGTTTCTCCGCCTTTCACTCGTTTCCATGTCAACTCAACTCCGTCCATGATATCATCTTCAGGAGCCGGGCCGCCGGTCGTTTTAAAATATTCCATCGCCGTTCCTCTTGACGCCGGAACTCCAAAACCCTGGCTTTTATGCTGGCTGCGACTTTCGGCTGCAATTTCACCATAACTTTTTCCCAGCAAAGGATTGTAACCACCCACATCAAACTTGAACTGATCATTATTAATAGTATTCACACTTCCAAAATTGAAAGTGTTCCAGAGTATCCTTTTTGCCTGCCATGGTTTTACATATTTCAATTGTTCGGGAAAACGATTGGGATCTGCCGCAGCAGCAAATGCTTCATTAGCCAAAATTGCAGATGCGGTATGATGTCCGTGGCCGCCTTCGCCGGTTGTTGGAAAGCGTGTGATGATTATATCGGGTTGAAATTTTCTGATCACCCAAACCACATCACTCAAAATTTTTTCTTTATCCCATTTTGTAAAAGTTTCCTGCGGACTTTTTGAATAACCAAAATCAAAAGCTCTCGAAAAAAATTGCTCAGCGCCGTCAATTCTTCTTGCCGATAATAGCTCCTGTGTTCTTATCAGCCCTAACTCAATGCCTTGTTCATCGCCGATAAGATTTTGCCCGCCATCACCTCTTGTAAGTGCCAAATAACCGGTTCTGTACATTCTGCCTTTTGAAAAATAAGCAAGAAGTCTTGTGTTCTCATCATCAGGATGAGCAGCTACATATAAAACAGATCCCAATACATTCAGCTTGCGAAGAGCCAAATACATGTCAGCTGATGTCCATGTGACCGGAGCCTGTGAAAATGAATATTGAATAAAAAATAGTGAACAAACAAAAAGAATGAGTTTTCGTATCATTACAGGGATTTATTCAGCGAATATAATAGCTATTTGGGAAGTAGATAAAACCGCTTACGTAAATCAGCTCACGTTTAAACACGGGCTGTTCAAAATATTAACAATCTCGGATTACACCTCCTTTGTATGATCATTGATTTCATTACCGTTCCTGTTCACTTTTTTTCCAAGCTGTTGTAATATCTGCAGGCCTAAAAGACCGTTGATCGCTCCAATACTACCTCCATCTCCATTTCCGCTGATCAATACATCGGGCATGATCTTTACATTTTGACTTGCGATGGACTCCATCACTTTCAATTGTGTAAAATTTTCTCCACCCATTGCTTCTACAGAAAGTTTATACGCCTCCGCATTTGATTTGCCAACAGCAAGAATTTTTTCTGCTTCCGCATTACCGGTAAGAGATATTCTTTCAGCATCAGCTTTTGCCAGCAATTCTATTTTTTCAGAATCGGCTTTAGCCAAAAGTCTTGTTTTCTCTGCTTCACCACTTGCCAATAATTTCACACGGTCTGCATCAGCATTCGCCTGCAGGCGAACACTGTTGGCATCACCTGTCGCTTTCTTTACCGAAGCATCGGCAATGCGTTCAGCGATCAACACACCCTGGTCTGCTTTTACAATTTCTTTTTGTATCTCAGCAATGGCAGTTTCTTTCTCCAATGTTTGCCTTGTTTCCTGCGCTTTCTTCTGCGTTTCATAAGTGATCTTTTGCTCTTCTGCCAGTTTGCGGTCAGTCAGCGTTTTCATCAAACTTTCCGGTGGCACGATATCACCGATCAACGTATCTACTCCATATACATTATACTGATCCAGCACTCTGCCGATATGATCTTTTGCTGATTGCTGTCTTTCCTTTCTTGAGCCAAGAAAAGCGATCACATCACTATCCTGTGCCGAGTTACGGAAATAGTTACCAATGGTTGGTTCTAAAACCTGGCTCACCAGGTTGGTCATATTTCCAAACCTAGCAATTACTTTAGGCGCTTCGGTAGTTGGAATATGAATGATTTGCGATACATCCAAATTGAAAGGGAAACCATCTTTACTGCGCACCGTAATGGTTGAAAGATTTTTATCCAACTGGTGTGCTTCACTTCTGGCCGAAGCCCAGTTCAACACAAGGTTGGTAGTTGGAACTAATTCCACTTTCATGATGTAGGGGTTGATGGGATATTTTCCCGGACCCAACGGTTCTGCCCAAACACCTTTGAAACCTTTGGCCACAATGTTGCCATGTTTGAATTCAATTCCACTCAGATCTTTCCCTTCTTCACCTACATAAGAAATGACGACACCTACATAGCCAATCGGGATTTCCGTCATCTTCACCAATTCAAGTTTAGCAAACCATGGATTAATGAAACAAGAACCTGCAAGAATTACCTGTTCCTGCAATCCTTTATAACCGCCTTTGTCTAGAAAGGCATCAACATCCTGGAATTTATTATGGCTTTGAATAATTTTTCCGGCAATTTGTCCTTCTTCCAAAGGCTTACCTTCAAGTGTGGTAACGATGGCTACTGCATTATCAGGAATGCTTGTCATTTCAGTGATCTCCACATCAAACAAAAATGTATTGATGCGATAAGAACCCGGCGTCATGATCGCTGTCTGGCGACCTTTTCTTCCACCATTTTTCAAAAATGCTTCAGCATCCTGGTATGAATCACATTCCACCTTACGGCCAAGAACTGAACCTGTTTCCAATTCAGCTCCATCCTTTGCGAGCACAAGTCCGATTTTGCCTGTAGGGATAACAATAAACGGTTGAAATCTGATCTGGTATTGCCAGATCCATTTACCGAAATAAACACCCGGTGCCAATGTTTGTGCCTGGAGACCCGCTTCGCCATTGGTAGCGATGATGTGACCTTCCGGAAGTTGTTGGTTTCCCAGCAACACAAATTTTTTGGTAACTAATCCAATCTTGTCTTCCGGAACAATGACCAGTCCGAAGAAAAACCGAAGAATGAATTTGTATAAAAATAAGACGATGATAGGAAGACCGAAGATCAGTCCCCAACGAATGATTTCAGAGTTTGTCACGGTGACTTAAAAAATTATAGTTTAAATAATGTTGTTTTGAAATTTTGTAATAGAATAACCGGTCACTCCTGCGGGGCAAGCAACATATAGCTATACCACACCAGGATTTGGTTACAGGTTGGCGATAAACAAAAATGTTTAGCGGATATTATTTAGAGTAAACCGGGAGGAGAAGTATTGTAGATCGTGAATTTGATCTCAGAAAGAATTGGTATAAAACGATCGGATTCCATACTGGAAATATTAATGATGTAAAATTACATACAAGTTGGAATCAAAGTATAAAGTCAAACGGGATTTGATTGCAATCAATATCGGAATCGAAAAACCGAAATAAAATTGGGGATGATCTTTTTTTAATTATATTTCTTCATTGCCCTACTAAAAAAACCGCATTACAAAACATCAGTTTTCCATTCTGCCAGAAGTCACGGAACAAAACATTGTCGGCAAAATAAGTGATAGTGCCTCTTCCTACATCCTGTACACCAAACAGCAATCCGTCTTTTAATCTTGGTTTCAGTTTATACCCTACAAACCCTTCCACAGGATCATCCTTTCTTACAATACCAACATTCCAACCCTCTTTCATGAATTCATAAATATTCTCATCCAGTTTTAATGAATAATAATAATTAGGATAACCAAAAGCGAGAGGGTGTGTATTATCGAGTTCTACTTTATAAATAGAGCCAGCGGTAATATCAGCTACTGGCTCACGTTCACGATCTTCATACTTGTGCAGATCGGCATAAGTTGAATCTTTTTTATTTTCATCATCATCCGTTTTTTTCATTTTGATAGTCCAATCCAATTTTGATAACTGCGCTACTGCATTTTCCAACGCAATCACTTTTCCTCCTTTGCTTATCCAGTTATGAAATTCTTCAGCACTGTTCTTATCAGCTAAAAAAGAATAATTGCCATCGGGCATGATTAATACATCAAACTCATTCCAATCAGCCCTGGACAAATTATTCAGATTAATAAGTGTAATGGGATAGTTCAATTCCTGTTCAAACAAGTACCACACTTCACCGGCTGCATTTGAACTAACTCCCTGACCTGTGACAAGAGCAACTTTTGGAGGTTTAATAAAATGAATTTTGGAACTTCCAAAGTCATATCCTTTGTCTACGAAACCAGTAGCAAGAGGATAAAGTGGTGTGTTGTTCTTATTGCAAACTTTTTTCACAAGGTCCCATGCATTGGAATTATTTCCTGTTTTTAAAATTAGTATTGTGCCACGATCAAACTTATTTCCGCTTAATTCAAAAGGTTCTTCAGTGTAGCGCAGTTTAATTCCTTCTTTTAACAATTGAGCAAGTGTTTTTGCAGTTTCCAATCCTTCCCATCTCAATGCATAACCATAATTACTTGATGCATCGTTTGCCTTTTCTTCTGTCATTGTAAATGCTCCTGCCGAAGCAAGATTTTGTTTGGTAGCATAAGTTTCCAATCCATATACATAAGGCAATGACCATGCAGTGATGTCATAAGTAATGGAATCCACCAGTTTGCCATTCGGTTCAAACAAAACTTTTACCATCGAGGATTTGGGCTGAAGGCTGCTGATAAGAATGTCGTTTGCATCAATTGAAAAATTTTCATTTTTGCGACTGTTATAGTTATACCCGTTTGCATTTCCGGGTTTGGCAACGGTATAATGAATTTTATTTTTATCAAGCAAATTCAAAAGCGATTTAATTCTTTCTTCATCGCCGGGATTATTTTTTATGATATAAGATTTGTAATCTCCCACACCGGTTGATACAGCATCATTATAAAATTTGTGAAATTCTTTAATAAGCTTTTCTGCATTCTGTGACGATATTTCAATTGTACTTAATGAAGTAGTATAATGATGCAAGGCACGATCAACCAATGTAAGTGTATCTTCATCTTCTTTTGTCACGCCAAGTCCGCTAAATCCGTTACCGGCTTGTTCGTAGGTCATTCCAATGGCTCCATTGTAGATAGGATATGTATCGCCGTAGGATGGATAGAAAAGATCAAACTCTTCTTTTGTAAAATAGAGCCAACCTTTTTCATCGAAATATTTTGCATGATTTTTCCCGATGGTGATTTGAAATTCTCTTTGCCATGGTGTAATAACCTCATGATAAGGCTGTGCCGCAGGTGCAAAATAATAAGGGCTATTAATTCCCTGTTCGTGATAATCTACATGTACCTGCGGTAACCATTCATTGTATAATTTCAATCGTTCCTGTGACTCGAGTTGAGTTTGCCAGGCCCAGTCACGATTAAGATCAAAATTGTAATGATTGGTTCTGCCACCAGGCCATGGTTCATAATGTTCCCTTGCATTATGTGAAGGATTATAATCTTTGCCAACCATTGTATTGTACCAATTAACATACCTGTCTCTTCCGTCAGGGTTAATGCACGGATCGATAACCACTACTATATTTTTTAACCATTCTTTTGTTTTTGTATTGGAAGGATCAACAAGTGCATACAATACTAACATAGATGCTTCGGTAGAAGAGGCTTCATTACCATGGACATTATAACTGAGCCATACGATAACAGGAGTATTTTCGGTGGCCGCCATTTTATCAAGACTTAAGTTTGCCAGTCTTAAATTATTCCGGCGAATGTTGTCAAGATTTTGCATGTTCTCCGGCGTAGATATAAAGGCAACCATCAATGGTCTTCCTTCGTTAGTTTCCCCATATTGCTGCAGCTTTACCATGGAAGTGGCATTAGCTGCTATATACTGAAAATAACTGACCACCTTCCAATGAGAAGTAAAATGCGTTCCCACCTTATAATCTAAAAATTCTTCGGGTGATTTTATTTGCGCTTTGATAGAAATAAATAATGAAACAAACAGTAAGGAAATGAAAACTCTTCTCATGTTAATTCAGGTTTATAGAGCAATTTAGGAAAGACAACTGATTTATATACATTCATGTTTATAAAGTTTTTCAGGTTTGATTTAAACCAGCTTAGTAATTTTAAATATGAAAAAAATATTTCTTGGCATTTTATGGGCTGGTATTTTCCTGGTTGCTTGTCATTCTTCAAAAAAATTATCCCTTGAATCTCTCAACATTCATCCTTATCAATATACAATTCAGAAAAGAATTATTTGTGAAAATGGCTCAGTGGTATCTGCTCATCCTCTTGCCAGTAAAGTGGGAGTTGAAATTTTAAGAGAGGGAGGAAACGCTATTGATGCAGCAATCGCTACTCAACTGACATTGGCCGTTGTTTATCCTGGTGCGGGCAATATTGGTGGCGGGGGATTTATGGTGGCAAGATTGAGTAACGGAAAATTGTTGGCGCTTGACTATCGTGAAATGGCTCCAATGCATGCAAGTCGTGATATGTATCTTGATAAAGATGGAAATGTGGTGTCGGGCAAAAGTATTAACGGACATTTTTCGACCGGCGTACCAGGAACTGTTGCTGGTCTGTTTGGTTCAGCTCAATATGGAAAACTCCCTTTTAAAAAATTAATACAACCTGCCATTGACCTGGCTGAAAAAGGTTTTGTATTGACCGAAAGCGAAGCAGCATCGCTTAACAGTATTCAGACTGATCTGAAAAAATTCAATACAGTTATGCCTGTTTTTATGAAATATAAATGGAAGGCGGGAGATACATTAGTTCAAACCGACTTGGCAAATACTTTAAAAAGAATTCGGGATAAAGGAGAAAAAGGATTTTATGAGGGAGAAACAGCAAAATTGATAGTGGATGAAATGAAAAGGGGAGGAGGTATCATTACACTGGATGACCTGAAAAATTACAAGGCGAAATTCAGAGAACCTCATGTTTTCAATTATAAAGGATATGAAATTGTAGGAATGCCCATGCCGAGCAGCGGAGGTATTTTAATTCACCAGATGATGAAGATGATCGAAGATAAAAATATTGCTGCAATGGGTTTTGAAACTCCTGCTTCTGTGCAACTGATGACAGAAGTGGAACGAAGAGCTTTCGCAGACAGAGCTGAATACATGGGTGATAAAGATTTTTATAAAGTACCTGAGAAAACTTTGGTCAGTGATGAATACTTGAAGCAGAGAATGGAGGATTACCAACCTGGTATAGCAGGGAATAGTAAACAAGTACAACCCGGTGAAATGCCAGCAAAGGAAAGTGAAGAAACTACACATCTTGACGTCATGGATAAAGATGGGAACGCTGTAGCGATAACAACGACACTTAATAATTCTTATGGCAGTAAAACAATAGTTGGCGGGGCAGGTTTTTTTTTGAATGATGAAATGGATGATTTCAGTGCGAAGCCGGACGTACCTAATTTATATGGAGCAGTGGGAGGAAAGGCTAATGCCATTGCGCCAGGAAAAAGAATGCTAAGCTCAATGTCTCCCACCATCGTATTGAAAGATAACAAACCTTACATCGTAGTAGGAACACCTGGCGGAACAACTATTCCAACTTCTGTTTTTCAAACCATTGTGAACATATTGGAATTTAATATGAGTGCTGTAGATGCAGTGTATAAACCAAAGTTTCATCATCAATGGTTACCAGATATTTTGAACGTTGAAAAGGGATTTGATGAAAACGTCAGGGATTCCTTGCAAAAGATGGGATATAAGATAGCACAACGCGGTGGGATTGGTAGAACGGAAGTGATCAAAGTATTGCCAGATGGAAAACTTGAATCTGTTGCAGATAACAGGGGAGAAGATGATGCTGAAGGTTATTAAATAATTAACGATTAAAAATACATTGTTATGGATATCGGGGAAGAATATTTAAATACAGTAACCAGGAGATTGAAATATTACAAAGAGTTAGGGGAGAAAACTTTTTCGCAATTGGAAGAAAAAGACTTCCACTGGCAGCCTTCATCAGAGTCGAACAGCATTGCGGTGATTATTCAGCATATAGCAGGTAATATGATCAGTCGCTGGACAAATTTTTTGACGGAAGATGGTGAAAAAGATTGGCGCAATCGTGATGACGAATTTGAAGTACACACATATTCAAAGCAACAGCTTATTGAAATATGGGACAATGGATGGAGATGTTTTCTTGATGCTCTTGAATCTTTAACTGCAGATGATCTTTTAAAAACCATTTATATCCGTAAAGAATCATTGACAGCAATCGATGCCATCAATCGCCAGTTAGCGCATTACCCATACCATATCGGGCAGATAGTTTATATTGGCCGCATGATCAGAAATGAAAACTGGCAAAATTTGTCTATACCGAAAGGTACTTCGCAGCAATATAGCCGGGGAGACCAGGTGAAAGACCCTGCAAAGAATTTTTCAAAATAAAGATATAGTTCTTCAATTTGATTAACCGGGATTTATTTATATTTTTACCGCCTTTAAAACTCTGAAGTTTCCGTTAGTAATTTTCCTATGCAATAGCTATCCTTCCTTAAGCCTGTGAAGAAAAAAAATTAGCATTTCAATCTAACGACCAACATACATCATGAAAGGAATTATTATTTTTTCCGTAACCCTTTGTGTGCTAACCAGCCATGCCCAGGTAAGATTTGAAATTTTTGCCGGGCCTCATGTGTCTACGGCTGAATATTCAGTGAAAGGTACCCAGCAATCGACTGATTATAAATTTGGATTTCATATTGGGGCTGGCTACAAAATTCCATTCGAAAATAAATTATCTTTCGATCCCGCTATTTCATACAAAATGATGGGATACAAAGTTGTTTTTAATACTCCATCTTTTCCTCCGGATCTTCTCGCAAAAGATAATAATACCAGTTTCCACGAAATAGTTCTGGACGTTCTGTTGCAATATGATTTTTCTAATAAACCAGGTCATTTTTTTATCAAAGCAGGACCTGCTTTTAGTTTTATTCTTACGGGCAAAGAAAAATTTAACCTGCAAACAGGAGGACAGGTTGACCGGAATATGAAGTTTAGTGTTATAAATAGTTATGGACGGTATGATGCAGCAGCAGTTGTTCAGTTTGGTTATGAAACTTCGGGAGGCTTTATCGTCTATGCCGATTATGACCAGTATTTATTTAGTATGGACAATGAGGATCAGGGACCAACGATTCGTAATCATTTAATAGGCATCAGTTTTGGCAAGTTGTTGAGATCAAAAAAAATAGAACCATCTGAAAACAATTAATGCCTAAAGGCAGGATGATACTTTTCAAGTGTCTTCCTTAGAAACTCACGATCAAGATGAGTGTAGATCTCTGTTGTGGTGATACTTTCATGTCCAAGCATTTCTTGTACAGCCCGCAAATCGGCCCCACCTTCTACCAGGTGAGTTGCGAAAGAATGACGAAAGGTGTGAGGTGAAATATTTTTCTTAATACCGGCTTTTTTCACAAGATCTTTTATAATTAAAAAAATCATTACCCTTGACAATCTGCTTCCACGGTTGTTTAAAAAAAGAATATCCTCGTTTCCCTGTGTGGGAGATAAATGGACTCTTATTTTATTTTTATAAATATTGATATACTTTATCGCACTTCTGCCAACGGGGACTAATCTTTCTTTATCACCTTTTCCAATAACACGGATAAAACCTACATCAAGATGCAGATGAGATATTTTCAAATTTACTGTCTCACTTACTCTCAATCCGCAACTATACATCGCTTCAAGAATAGCTTTATTTCTCCCCCCTTCGGGTATGCTAAGATCAATTTGTGAAATTATATTTTCTATTTCTTCAAAGCTTAATACATCCGGCAAGGTTCTTTTCAATTTTGGAGTTTCCAGCAGCAGAGCCGGATCTTTTGTAACTATATTTTCAAGCAGACAATATTTGTAAAATGCCCGGATGCCTGAAATGATTCTTGCCTGCGAAGCAGGCGTCATTCCTAATTCAGTGATCCATTTTAAAAATTTTTCAAGGTCTTTTAATTCGACTTCAGAAGGTGTCTTTAATTTTTTTTTTTGTTGAAAATATTCGGTCAGTTTTTCAATATCATGCAGGTAAGCCTCAACTGAATTACCGGATAGGGATTTTTCCAGTTGCAAATAGGCTTTAAATCCTTTTTTGTAAGGCTCCCACATGTTTGAATAAATTTCAAATTGCAAAAAACAAGTTCAAATAAAATTCAATATTTAAAATTAAAATAGCAGCCCATTTTTTGCTTTTAATATATTTGGATTCTAAGGTTTGGTCCTTAATAATTTTTACTGGGGTGTAATATCCTTCTCAAGCGTTTTCCATTCACCGTCAATTTTCACTTTAGCCCAAATCCTGTTGCGGGTTATATTCACTGAATCCAATGTTTCATGAATGGCATCAAAATCAAAATCCAGCGGTTGACCAAAAGTCATAAGTGCTTCTTTACCTGTAGGGATATCTTCAACAAAAAGATTTCCCTTGTCTGTATAAGCCAGTAGACTATCCGCTACAGAAAATTTCGGATCAAAATTATTTATAGCACCTGTCGATTTTTTATAACTGGCTTTTTTCCCGAAAGAAAACTTCATAAAATATCCCCGCCCATTTTCGCATGTATTAAACACAAGCAGTGCAAATGCAGTATCCTTAAAATAACATCTTGTATAATCTTTATTTAACCTGTAGTTGAATTCAATATTTTTGTTTTGCCCTGTATATCCCCACGTCAGCGTATCGCCGGTACAGTTTTTTACACTGATAAAAACATAAGGTTTCAGCTTGCTGCTGCTGTCAATAAAATTCAGACTGTCTTTCATACAAACAGTATCACAAAAAGAAGTTTTCCCCGAAGCAGAGTTTTTATTCTTACAAGCCAAAACTGTAAATAAAATGAGAAAAAAGATAATGATTGATTTTAATTGCATGTGAGTACTTTTTATTGTACCGCAAAAATAGACTTAATGATGAAAAATTGTAATGATATATTATTGTAATGATTATTTCTTTTATCTTCGATATTAACACAGGAATATGTCTATCGTCAATTTAAGATCATTTAAGCAAAGAGTCCGCCGCCGAAAAACAGCCTTCAGAAGATTTCTTAGCAGAATCGAAAAAAACCCTCCAAAAAAGCTTGATCAGTTAACCGCCACTGTTGAAAAAGAAGTTTGGAAAGAAGTAAACTGTCTTACCTGCGCCAACTGTTGCAAAACGATGACGCCTACCTACACAATGAAAGATATAAAGAGAATTTCATCTCATTTTGAGATGACGCTTAGTGAGTTTAAAGATAAGTGGCTTTATAAAGAACGTGGTACTGGGGATTGGATGAATCGAAATACTCCCTGCCAGTTTCTTGATCTTAAAACTAATATGTGCACTATTTATAAAATAAGGCCTGTTGATTGTGCAGGATTTCCTCATTTACCAAAAAAGAAGATGGTAGAGTATATGCATGTCCATAAGCAAAACCTGGAATATTGCCCTGCTACTTATCGAATGGTTGAAAAAATGATGGAGAAGCTTAAGTAATGTGAAATATGAGTTATGATTGAAAGAAACTTTTCTTATTCTGTCTTCATCATAAAAAGACATCTTCAATTAAAAAAAACTCTGTCTCCTTTTCAGGATTCATTGTTATAGAAAGTATATCAAACTGTACATGCCGGTATTGCTGATTTTGAAAAAGAAATTCATCTGCTGCTTTCTGCAGGTGTTTAAACTTTTTCTTCGTTACACTTTCTTCGGGGTACCTGACTTCGGATGTTTTTAATGCCTTTACTTCAATAATTCTGAGCAGGCCATTCTTTTTAGCAATAATGTCAATTTCATAATGCGAATGTCGCCAGTTACAATGCAGAATCTCATAATTATTTTCAATGAGGTAGCTTACTGCCATCTGCTCTGCTTCTTTGCCTAACTGGTTATGTGATGCCATATATTATCTTTACTTTAAAATACAAAACTTAAGAATGGCCAGTAATAAACCCGCAATCTATAAATTAAAAGGTGTTATCAGGAATTATGATTGGGGAGGAACAGAGTTTCTTTCAAAATTATTGTCAGTTCCAAATCCGGAACAAAAACCCATGGCCGAGTATTGGCTGGGTGCTCATGAAACTGATTCGTCAGTAGTTGTTACAAAGGATGGTGACATTCCATTAAATCAATTTATTGCCGGGGATAAAGAAAATATTTTAGGGAGAACCATCACAAAAAAATTTGATGGATTGCCTTTTCTTTTAAAAATTCTTGATGTAAAGGACATGCTTTCTATCCAGGTGCACCCTTCCAAACACACAGCTGAAGTTGAGTTTGCAAGAGAAAACAAAGAAAGGATCTCTTTAAAAGCGACACACAGAAATTATAAAGATGATAATCACAAACCAGAGTTGATGGTTGCTTTAAGTGATTTCTGGCTTTTGCATGGATTTAAACCGGTTGAAAAATTAAGAACCACCTTGCAATCAATTCCTGAATTGAGATCATTAATGAAAATTTTTGATGCAACCGGTTATGATCAATTGTATAAAACGGTAATGGAAATGCCTCAGCAAACTGTTAATGAAACCCTGCAACCAGTTCTTGATCGGATTATCCCACTGTATTATAAAAACGAATTGAAGAAAGATGACGAAAACTTTTGGGCCGCACGGGCAGCCATAACGTTTAACCAATCACAAAAAATAGACAGAGGCATTTTCTCTATTTATTTTTTCAATCTTCTTCATTTAAAACCTAGTGAAGGGATTTTCCAGGATGCAGGGCTGCCACATGCATATCTTGAGGGTCAGAATGTGGAGATAATGGCCAACTCCGATAATGTTTTGAGAGGTGGATTAACAACTAAGCATATTGATGTAAAAGAATTAATGAAAAACATAAAGTTTGAAGAAACGATACCCGATATTCTTTTTTCGGAAAAGACCGGGAAAGAAAAACTATATAAAACTGCCGCGCCTGATTTCAGATTAAGCCGCATATTATTAAAGAAAGATGATGATTTTTCATTTCATTCTGTGACAGGGGAAATTATATTGGCAATTAGTGGAAAAGTATTGATTAGTTCGGATATTGATCAGCTTGAAATACATAAAGGCGAAGCAGTTTTTATCATCAGTCATCAAAAAATTTTCCTGGAAGCGTTAGTGGATGCGGATTTGTACAGGGCATCAGTTCCTGTTCACAGCAGTGAATAAAAGAACAAATAAATTTAGCTTCAATTTATTTACTTTTGTAATTCCTGAAAAAATTAATAATTGCTGAGTTATGACAAATAAAAAAACTACTATTCTCGTTTTCATTTTACTGATCGTAGCAGCAGCTCTGTATCGTGTATGGGACAACAGACCCCTGGGTTTTGCACCACAAATCGCTATGGCTTTGTTTGCAGGCTCTGTAATTAAGGATAAGAAATTTTCGTTTTTAGTACCTCTTTTTTCTATGCTTATTTCTGATCTTTTGTATCAGTTTTTATATACACAGGGATTAACAGATATCAAAGGTTTTTATGAGGGTCAGCTGACTAATTATATCTTATTTACTGCAATTACTGTTATAGGTTTTTTTATTAAAAAGAATAAAATCGGTTCCATTATCATAGGATCTTTAGCCGGTGTGATTTTCTATTTTATGCTTTCTAATTTCTTAGTTTGGATTGGTGGAGGATTGGATATAAATAATCAGCCCTATCCCAAAACAGTTAATGGGTTAATAAATTGTTTCACTCAGGGTTTGCCATTCTTACGGGGCAGTGTATTAGCAACTTTGATTTTTAACGGGATTTTCTTCAGATGCTATTGGTTATATAACCGTTATATCGTTAAATCTGCTGAAGTTTTAAATCTGAAATAGTTTAAGCATTTTGTAATTTTTGAAGACTTTCAATAACCCGATCATAAATTTCTTCCTGTGGTAATGGTTCAGGAATAAATTTAGATCCTATTACCTTTTCGTATAATTCTATATACCGTTGGGAAATAGAACTCACCCACTCATCACTCATTTCAGGAACTGTTTGTCCTTCCTTCCCCATAAAATTGTTTGCGATGAGCCATTCCCTCACAAATTCCTTACTCAACTGTTTTTGCTTTTCTCCTTTTTGTTGTCTCTCTTCAAAGCCGTCTGCATAAAAATATCTTGATGAATCCGGGGTATGAATTTCGTCCATTAAATAAATACTGTCGTCAATTTCTCCAAATTCATATTTTGTGTCAACTAAGATCAAACCTCGCTTTGCTGCAATTTCTTTTCCTCTTTCAAATAACTTTAAAGCATAACTCTCTATTATTTCCCATTCGTCTTCAGCAGCTATGTTTCTTTTAATGATTTCTTCTTTTGAAATATCTTCGTCATGTCCCTCCTCTGCTTTTGTGGATGGAGTAATGATTGGCGATGAGAAATAATCATTTTCCCTGAGACCATCCGGCAAACTCACTCCGCATAATTCTCTTTTGCCGGAAGAGTAGGTTCTCCAGGCGTGTCCCGTTAAATTGCCCCGTACTACCATTTCAATTTTAAAAGGATTACATTTTTTGCCCACTGAAACATTTGGGGCTGGGACATCCATAAGCCAGTTCGGGCAAATATCTTTTGTAGCATTCAGCATGTAGGCTGCAATCTGATTTAGCACCTGCCCTTTGTACGGAATTAATTTAGGTAAAATGACATCGAAGGCAGAAATTCTGTCACTGGCTATCATTACCAACCATCGGCTGTCAATGGTATATACATCCCTTACCTTGCCCTGGTAGAACTTTGTCTGGTCGGGAAAAATAAATGAACTCATAGTTCGAATATAGTAAACACTTCAGCAAAAAAGATTGAGATTTTACAACTCAACCTTTGCCTTACGCAAATTAAATTTTCATTTGAAAAAAGCAATGCTTATTTTTCGGATTGAATTACCTAACAAAAAACTTGTTTATGAGAAAAAGCTACCGCTATTTTGCTGCTTGGCTTATAGCTGGGACCATCTCGATTGCCGCCATTGCACAAAATATTACAATTACAGGAACCGTTCACAACAATTCCACTAAAGAAACCTTACCTGCCGTCTCGGTTTTCGTAAAAGGAACCAGTCAGGGCACTTACACTGATGATAATGGAAATTTTAAGATTACAGTAAGCCAGCTTCCTGTAACACTTATTTTTAGCTCTGTTGGTTATGAGGACAAAGAGATTTCAGCGACAACTGCTTCACCGGAAATGTCTGTTGATCTTACACCCACTTCCACATTGGGCCAGGAAGTGGTAGTTGCAGCTACAAGAACACCTCAGCGTATTTTAGAATCACCGGTTTCTATAGAGCGAATGAATAACCGGGATATTCGCAATGTAGCGGTCCCAAGTTATTATGATGCCATTGCAAACCTGAAAGGGGTTGATCTCACTACATCTAGCTTAACTTTTCGTACACCAAGCACCCGAGGTTTTAATGGTAGCGGCAACCTTCGGTTTAATCAATTGATAGATGGGATCGATAACCAGGCGCCCGGACTTAATTTTGCAGTAGGTAGTATTGTAGGACCTACTTCACTGGATGTGGATAATATGGAATTACTGCAGGGAGCCTCCTCTGCTTTATATGGTTCAGGGGGCATGAATGGAACTTTGTTAATTAACAGTAAAGATCCATTTAAGTACCAGGGATTTAGTTATGAGATAAAGCAGGGCATTATGCATGTAGACGGGAAAGAAAGATCTATTTCTCCTTATTATGACTGGTCTTTTCGCTGGAGTAAAAAGGTAAGTGAAAGATTTGCATTTAAACTCAGTTCCCAATTAGTAAGTGCTAATGATTGGCAGGCTCAGGATCATAGAGACCTTGAAAGGAATAATGTTTTTAGCGGTCTAAAAGCAGGAGACAGGCAATTAGACCCTAACTACGACGGTGTAAATGTGTTTGGTGATGAAGTAAGTACAAGTATGTCCGCTTTTGCCCAGGCAGTAGAAGCACAGTTGCCTACCGGAGCAGTAGATTATATCAATTACCTTATCAGTTTAGGTCTTACCTATCCGCAAATTGGATCTACATTAGCCGGGGACCCCTCAACAGCCCCCCTGGTTCCGGCTTTGCCTTTTGTTTATGGAGTAAATAAAAACTATTTCGGTAATCAATATGTTAGCCGCACAGGATATGAAGAAAAATACCTGGTAGATTATCATACTTATGATCTAAAATTGAATGCAGGTGTAAATTATAAGATCACCAACAATATTGAAGCTTCATTATTGGCTTATTGGGGCACTGGTACTACTGTATATACAGGTGCAGACAGGTATGCGATCCAGAATTTGAAAATGGGACAATATAAAGCCGAGCTGAAAGGGAAAAATTGGTTTTTGAGAGGATATACTGTACAGGAAAATTCAGGCGATGCATATACTGCAACAACTGCCGCCATTTATATTGATCGTGCATGGAAGAGTGACCAGGCCTGGTTTCAAACTTACGTCGGAACCTATGCGAATCTGGTTGCAGCAGCTGGCTACACACCTATTCAGGCACACCAGACGGCAAGAGCCGCTGCAGATGCAGGCCGGTTTTTACCGGGAACCCCTCAGTTCAATACTGCTTTTCAGAATGCTAAGAATACGACCATTGGTAATGGAGGTGCGAAATTCTTTGACAGAACAGATATGTACCATTATGAAGGACAGCTAAACCTGACTCCATATGTAAAGTTTGCTGAAGTATTAGTGGGTGCAAGTTTTCGCAGATTTCATCTTAATTCTCACGGGACAATATTTGCAGATACATCCGGTGCTATTCCAATCAATGAATTTGGCTCTTATTTACAGTTACAGCGTTGGTTCATTAATGAGCATTTAAAACTTACAGTCTCCGGGCGATATGATAAAGATGAAAATTTTGATGGACGATTTACTCCCCGTGCCACTGCTCTGATAAAAGTTGCAAAAGATAACAATTTCAGATTTTCATATCAGGAGGCTTATCGCTTTCCATCAACACAAGATCAATATATAAACCTTCTTACAGGAGGAGTTAATCGCCTGATTGGGATGGGGCAGTTCTTCCGATCCTATTTTCAATTTGATACCAAACCTGCAAAGACAGCAGAAAGTGTAGTGGCTTACAGAAGTACTCTCAACCCGGCTGTATTGGTTAATGCATCTTATCCTGACCTGAAACCTGAGAAAATGAATTCTTACGAAATTGGTTATCGGGGATTATTTACAAAAAGATTTTTATTTGATGCCTATGTTTATTTCAGCAAATATGAGGACTTTATTGCCAGGGTAGCTGTTGGCAGAGGACAATCTGCAAGCTCTAATCCCGGTACTGAACTGCTTGAATTGGCAAGTCCGTTCACTACATCCAATTATTCCTTTGTAGTGAACTCATCTACCAGTGTAAAAGGTATTGGCTGGGGAATAAGTGGTGATTATGAATGTGGCTCTGGTTATCATCTTTCTGCAAATGTTTCGGGGGACCGGCTTCAAAATGTGCCGGCAGGATTGATCACATTTTTTAATACTCCAAAAGTCAGATATAATATCGGATTAAGTAACGATCACTTATCTAAACATGTTGGTTTTAATATACAATGGAGATGGCAGGATGAATTATTATGGGAAGGAACATTTGGAACAGGAACTATTCCTGCTTATGGAACGCTTGATGCACAAATAAGCTGGAGAATTACAAATACAAAAGGTCAGTTTAAGATTGGAGCCTCAAACTTGTTGAATAAATATTATAAAAGTGCATTCGGAAACCCTGATGTTGGCGGATTATACTATATAAGCTACGGCTATAATTTAGAATAATAACAATAATTGTAATTACATTATAATACGGGATAATTTTTATTCCGTATTTTTTTATGTATGATAGTCCTCCTTTGATCCGGATAAAATAGTTCTATTCAAGTTGTTTTGTTTTTTCACCCAATAAAACCCCGTTTTGATAAATCTGGAGAACATAAGTGCCGGGAAGAAAATTATCCGGCTGTATGGTGTAAATGATTTTTTTCTTTTCTCCTTTAGTGTATTCAAATGGTATTTCAGCAGTATAAGCCTTATTGCCTTCTGATTTTGAAACAAAATAATTTGAGCCCCAAACATCAGTTTGTAAAACTTTTTTGTCTGGTTGAGTTATTACTACATATACATCATAACTTGAGTTTTTAACGATATTATTTTGTAGTGCAAAAGAAAAAATTAGTTTATTCGCTTTTTTTGCCGATGTAGCCTCTATTTCTTTGCTGTCTGACCTTACAGTTACAATTGAAAAGCATATCTCAGAGGCAACAAAGGTTGATGCCTCATTTACGGTTTCTGTAAGCTCTTTATTTTCTTTTGTGATCTTTTGAATATTTTCCTGCAGACCTTTCATTTGATCATTCAACTGTGTCATTACTCCATTCAGGCGTGTTCGTTCAGTTTCGAGATCATTATTCTGAGCTTTCAATTCTTCAATTTTTTCTTTGTATTCGCTGATCAGCTCTCTTGCTTTTTTTAAATCTGTTTTCGTGGCACTCCTGTTTTTGAGAATATTCGTTATTTGTATTTTAAGATCGTAAATCTTCAGCATGGTTGAATCCAAAGTTCCTTTCAGTGAATCTTCAATAATTTTTGTGGTATCCAGCTCGGCAGTTTTTTTATCAAACAATTTTTGCAGAGAATCTTTAACGGCTTCCTGGGTGGCCAGTGTATCTTTTACCAGCACTTCAAGCCGGTGCCTGCTATAATGTAATTTATCATACAGGTGATATACCCAAGTCGCCATTAAGGCTATAGACACTAAAAGAAGTAAAAGATTTTTGGAGTCCTTCATAAGGTGAAAGCAGGGCAGTTAAATATTGATCTTCATAAATAGTAAAGTGGACAAAATTCTTTTATTCATTTTATTTATTTCCTACAGTTTGATCAACATAGGCCGATATCCATCCTACCTGTCCATTTTTTACCAGGTAAAATTGTTTTCCTTCATAGATGGATTGAAATTGTCTCATTATCTTCAGCAAAAGCCCTGTACCCGCCATTAATGATTTTTGATCAAATACCTTGTGCACTTTTCTTATTTCATTGGCAATAGCGGATTTGTCAAGTGATTTGTCCATAATGTTTTTGACAAGGTAAGTTCCGGATACAGAAGAAAAATTATCTGATAATCTTTCATTGAATTTCAACATCTGCTCATACGTAACTCCTACGACTGAATTATCAATTAATTCAGGGAACATGAGAGTAGCTACAGACCAGGCAATACCACCGCTAAATGCCACATTATCAGTTTTGGGATAAGAGCCACTTTCATTTACAGCATAAATGATCTCGCTATTTTCCGCTTCAGTAAGCACCCGGTATAATTGCTTATTGAAATTGGAAAGTCCATCATCATCACCACATCTTTTTTCTGTGGCATTTGCCACACTTTTTGTTCCCCAGTTAAGCTCAAAAAGTTTAAAATCCTTTGTATTGCCATTGGGAAAATAACCACCCTTTGTATTACCACTGCCTATGTCAATTAAAAAAGTATTGTAGCGCCTGGACTCCGGCACAATACCTAAATGGGAAAGTCTTGCTTCATCTAACACATCAACTACATCCACCTGGCGGTCCGGTTCCTTTATATTTATTTTAAACGAATCGATCAGGTTATTTATCCAGGGCATTTTATTTTCTTTTTTTGCCTGCATTTGTACGCCGCTGCTTACGACAGTATACACAAACTTTGGTAGAATCTTATAGTTTTTGACAAGAGTTGAATACAGATCGCACATGGCCATCAAAGTGGAATGAAAGGTTGGCGGGGTAAAGGAAATAATATCTGTGTTTATAGAGCTATCCTTTAAAATATTGAATGCTCCCCGGCTTTGGGCATTTTTCCCGATTTCAAGTACACTCATCTTTACACCTTTTGAACCCACTTCAATACCTGCAAATACTGTTGAGTTGCTGTATTTTAATTTAAAACTATTTTGTGCATGTAATACAAAAACTAAAAGAAGAAACGCACTAACGGATAAAAAAGGCTTAAACCTATGTTGCATGGAAGAAAATTTTTGCTTGAACGGATAAAATTACTAAAATGCTTTTCCACTACACTTTTTCAATTGCAAAGTGTGAAGAAAATGTGGTTAACTAATTTCTTTTAATCCAGGGCGGTATGACGATAGTTTAAGATTTTTTATCATGCTGCATAGTTGCAGAAAATATAAGTGTGTGATGTCCGCCGTACAAGTATGGATTGGTAACAGAAACTTATAGCAACAAGACCTAGTGATCCATGAAGAGCATAAATTTTATTTGTACTGGATTCAGGAAATTTATTCAATGCCTTAATTTTAGTATTCATTAAATTGTTTACCATGAAACGGTTATTGTTTGTTTTATTATGGCTGATACCGGCTTTATTGCAGGCTCAGTTGAAATATCCTGTTGCTAAAAAAGAAAATGCAGTAGATGATTATCATGGTGTGAAAGTAGAGGACCCCTATCGCTGGCTTGAAGACGATAATAGTGCAGAAACAAAAGCCTGGGTGCAGGAAGAGAATAAAGTGACCTTTGACTATTTATCAAAGATCCCATATAGGGATAAGATCAAAAAAAGACTTGAAGAAATGTGGAATTACCCCAAATACGGAGCTCCGTTTCAAAAAGGAGAATATTATTATTTCACAAAAAACGATGGGTTGCAAAATCAAAGTGTGTGGTATCAGCAAGAAGGCTTAACGGGCAAGCCAGAAGTTTTTATTGACCCTAATAAACTATCAGATGACGGCACAGTTTCATTAGGTGGAATTAGTTTTTCGTTAAACGGTAAATATGCGGCATACACTCTTCAAAAGTCCGGAAGCGACTGGCAGGAAGGTTATATTATCGACGTAGCTACAAAAAAACTTTTAAACGACAAATTAGATTGGCTGAAGTTTACAGGCTTTAGCTGGAAAGGGGATGAAGGATTTTATTATAGCCGCTATCCGGAACCGCAGGAAGGAGACAGCTTAAAAGGGAAAAATATAAATCAGCAGGTTTATTTTCATAAAGTAGGAACCTCCCAATCAGATGATAATTTAGTATATGAAGACAAAGAGCATCCACAACGTTTTGCCGGAATTGGATTGACAGAAGATGAGCGTTTCCTGGTTCTCGGTACGTCAGAAGGTACCAGCGGAGGAGAAGTTTGGATTTGGGACACAAAGGATCCTGCACAAAAAAATTTTAGTTTATTAATACCCGGCTTTGAAACACAACCCAGCATTGTTGACAACGTGGGAGATAAGTTACTGCTTCAAACAAATGATGGCGCACCAAATTATAACGTAGTGCTTATTGATCCTAAAAGTCCCGGAAAGGAAAACTGGAGGACCATTATTCCTGAACAGAAAGAAGTATTGGAAAGCGTTAGCACCGGCGGTGGTTATCTTTTTGCTTCTTACCTGAAAGATGCATCTACAAAAGTGTATCAGTATACATATGATGGTAAACTGGTTCGTGAAATAAAATTGCCCGGGATTGGGACGGCCGGCGGATTTGGCACGGAAAAAAAATATGATCATTTCTTTTATACATTCACTTCATTCAATTATCCGCCTACCATTTTTAAGTATGATATTAAAACGGGTCAATCTTCTTTATTCAGAAGAACAGAAGTGAAATTTAAACCTGAAGATTATGAAGTGAAGCTGGCGTTTGCCCCGAGTAAGGACGGAACAAAAATTCCTGTATTTCTCACTTACAGGAAGGGCCTCGTATTAAATGGCAAAAATCCCACATTAATGTATGGGTATGGTGGATTTAATATCCCGGTTACACCGGGTTTTAATCCTTCTATTATTTTCTTTTTGGAACAGGGCGGTGTATATGCCAGTGTATGCATGCGCGGTGGCAGTGAATATGGTGAAGAATGGCATAAAGCAGGAATGCTTGATAAAAAACAAAACGTATTTGATGATTTTATTGGCGCCGGCGAATGGCTGATAGAAAATAAATACACAAATAGCGGAAAGCTGGCGATTCAGGGTGGTTCAAATGGTGGATTATTAATTGGCGCATGTATGACTCAGCGTCCGGATCTTTTTAAAGTAGCTATTCCACAAGTTGGAGTAATGGATATGTTGCGTTATCACAAATTCACCATAGGTTATGCCTGGGCTGTTGAATATGGAAGCAGCGATGATCCTGATCAGTTTAAATACCTCTACAAATATTCTCCATTGCATAATTTAAGACCGGGAGTAAAATACCCTGCCACATTGGTAACAACTGCAGATCATGACGACCGTGTAGTACCTGCACATTCATTTAAGTTTGCCGCTACTTTACAAGCAGATAATGCAGGTGATAATCCGACACTGATTCGCATTGAAACGAAGGCAGGTCATGGAGGTGGAATGCCAACCAGTAAACGAATTGAATTAACAACAGATATCTGGAGTTTTGTAATGTATAATTTGGGGATGAATTTTAAAAATATAGGACAAGGCATTTCCGAAAAGAAAGCTTTTTGATCATTCTATCTTTTTGCCATAAACTTTTTCGCCTGCTTTAATAGCAACAGGTAAGCTATTTTCTCCCGGAGGAATCGGGCAGTTATATTGATTTTTTACATAGGCGCAATATGGATTATAGCACTTATTAAAATCAATGACAAGTTTGTTATTTTTTATATCACTAATTGTAAAGTCAATGTAGCGACCCGCTTCGTAAGTTTCGCTTCCGGTTGTCTTATCTGTGAACATTAATACTAAATAATCTTTATAGCCGGGATCAGACAGTAGATTCTGCGCCTGGTACACATTTGCTTTCAGAAGCGTATCATGTATGGTAAATGTAACAGTGCCAAAAACTCTGTACATTTTTTTTTGTTGTCCCGAAGTTTCTATTAAGAACCAGTTGCTGTTATTTGCTTTTTTAAAACCGGCTGTTACACGATAGCTCTCGTTAATTGGGAAGAACCGCAAATATTTTTTGTCATCGCCTTTCACTACCTCGTGATCCCTGACGTAGTGAGCAATAAAAGTTTGCAAAGAATCTTTATAGGAATTTTGGGCGAAAGCATTTGAAAATAAAAAAATGAACACTGCGGCAATAAATATTTTCATTTTAATCATTAAACTTTTTAAGAGAGGACAGGTAAATAGATCTCGGCCATCATGCATCTTGCACTGCCACCCCCATTTGTTTCAATAGTGTTAAGTGAAGAATGTATGATCCTGTTATAGATACTCAATTTTTCAATTTGTTCGTTTGTCAAAGATTGATAGGCTTGGGTTGACATTACCAGTAATTTTTCTCCTTTACTGTTTTCAACCTGCAACATGTTGCCGGCAAAATGGTTTAGTTGGTCATAATTTATGTCGATCACTTCTTTCCTGTTTTTTTCAATAGCTATAATCACTTTCTTTTTTTCTTCCATACCTGGTATTGAATCTGTGCAGATAACTACATATTTATCCGCCACACACATCATCACATTTGTATGATAGATCGGTTGACCATTTTTGTCGACAGCCGAAAAGACAACAGCTTCATAATTCATTTTTTTGCAAAATTCTTCAAGGACCTTTTTGTCTGTTCTTGCCGACAGGCAGGCAAATGCAATTCTGTTTTCCCTGTCAAGAACCATACTTCCTGTTCCTTCTAAAAATAAATTATCCTTTTCGTAAAAACTGAGATCAATTTGATTTTTAACTGAGAAACGTTTATGAATTTCTTCCAGTACATTTTCTTTTCGCTCTGATCTTCTGTTTGGCGCATACATTGGGTACAATAACACGGTTCCATCTTCATGAAAAGAAACCCAATTATTGGGAAATAGAGAATCAGGCGTGTGGGGGAGTGGAGTATCTTGTACAAGAGTAACATCAATATCATTTTTCCTGAGAAGCGAAACAAACCTGTCAAACTCTTCTAATGCCCTTGGTTGAGTGTCCATAGTATCCTTTTCAACCTGGAAAACATTATTCCGTGCTGTTTCGCTGTTAAAGGCAAAATTTACAGGACGTATCATCAGTATGTGTGAAGTAGTTTGCACAATCAAAAGTCAAAAGTAGAAAGTAAAAATGCGTCTCACAGTTTTGATTTTTTGCTTTTATTTTTGAATTCGAATTCTTATGAAATTTCATCTCGTAGCAGTGGCATACTCATACAATGAAAACCGCCTCTGGCTCTTGACAATTCTGCGGAGGGTATCAATATCATAGTATCTTCAATTTCTTCAGTATTAATTTTCCCGTTTTCTATTTTTTGAATCAGGTCATCAGCATTCACAATTTTGAACCCATGTTCTCTGAAAGCCTCAACAGTTTTATCATTGCGGTCATATCCCAATATGACACCTTCTTTTATTGCCAGCAGGTTACAAGAATCAGTCCATTGTTCCCTCGCATCAAAGGGAAATTCATTGTTGCCGGAATAGATAAATTTTATTTTCCCCGTACGACCCAGGTCATTTTTGCTGATATCAATTAAAAGGTCTTCCAGGTTATCAAAATAAACAGGAGAATCGATATTTTTTTTCCTGAACTGTATGATCTTTATTTTTTCATCTTTCTTTTCTATTTCTAAAACTTTTTGAACCGGGTCTGCATCTTCCTTTTTAATTCTTTTTCTTGAAAAACTACCCAGCATCACCCATACGTCTTTTTTCACCTGGGTAAAAATCGTGTCAATATGCATGAAATCTCTTTTCTTGGGTATTTTGATTATTGTGATCTTTTTTACAATGTTTTTTTCAAAAAGCAGATTAGATACCTGATGTACGGCTTCCATAGTTGTACGTTCGCTTACACCGATTAATACATGATCTTTTGTAATGACCATTACATCACCTCCCTCCAGGGTCACTTTTTTTTCATCGATGTCTTTTGGGATCAGGAAGTGGTGGGGAGAATCTGAGATTTCCAGGATTTTATCGTGCTGACCTGCAAACAGGCGATGATTGAAAAAAATATATTTCATTAACATGGCTTCCCTTGTCCTGGCTTTTTTTGCAGGTTTGTTCAAAAGAATATAGTCATTAATAACTATGCCTATGTCCCGGGTAAAAATGAAATTTGGAATAGGGGGAAAGACCATTTCATCTTCATTGGCTGTCCCACTGATAAAAACTTTTGCCAATTGTTTAGGTGGAAGAGCTAACAGTGCTGTTTGTATAGAATAGGAACATCCTTCAATGGCACAAACAGCGGCAACAAGTTTCAATTTTATTTCATGATCATTTAATATATCAGCCAACAGCCATTGCAATTCAATCACTTTCTCAGACCTGAAAAATTTTTCATTATCCGGTTTGAAAAAATTTCTCCTGTTTTTCTCATCATTAATTTCAGAAAGCCGGCCTTTTATTTTTGAAGGGTCGAGAAAATACAAAAGGATCTTGGTATAATAATCGTATTCTTTTCGTCTTATTGTATCAAGGTGAACAATATCTTCAAACAGCCAGTCCTGTGCCTTTGAGGGAACCACTTTTCCCAGGCCGCTGTCAGGGCTATGAACCAGCAATCTTCGTAATGTTCCTATTTCTGATGTAACAGATATTTGTTGTTTTGATTTTGACATATTAATTATTTAAAACCTGGCGGAAATAAGTTTTTATAAAAAGCTCAATCAGGGATATAAAAATTAGCCGGGAGTAAGTCGGCAAACTTAAAGACATCACGTATGACAAAGACTGGAAGCATAACCTCTGCAATCGTTCGGCAAAAATACTAAAGAGGCTATAATCCTGGTTGATTATTTAAATGAGGGCTTTATTCATTATTCATGAACAGCAAGAATGGGTATTTGTGTATGGTAAGCCAGCTTTTTCGTATGCCCTTCTTTTAAAACTCCTTTTAAAAGCGAATGGCGTCTTGGTATTGTAATCAGGATATCTATACTTTTATCAATAATAAATTGTTCAATAGCTTCAAAATAATCATTCATACCTATAAAATAGAATTCAGGGTTATAATTTCCAAACATTTGCTCCAATACAGCTTGTTCTTTTTGATATTCGGCAGTGATAGAAATATAGTGATCCTTGTCAATATTTATGATGTGTAATAAAGGGTGAAAGAGCTCAAGCAATGATTTGATGGGAACTGAAGGAGTCGTTAGTCGCACATCTTTAAAATCTGAAGCAAGAGCCACATTTTCTATTTCAGTAAAATTAGCATCAGGCGGCACTATCAATACAGGGACCACATTTTTGTCAATAAGTTTCAGTGTATTGCTCCCTACAAAAACTTGCTCAAGCCCTGTTTTCCCGGTTATGCCCATTACAACCATATCTGCTTGACGGTGATGTACTACTCTTTGTATTTCGCTGATAAGATCATCACCATGTACCGCAATGCTTTCCATTCTTAAAGGTGAATCTTTTGACAAAGCATTTTGCAAATTCAATAACTGGTCAGTTACGACCGATTCTTCATGCTTTTTTTCAAACATATGATATAAAATAAGATCAGTATCATATGAGCCTGTAAGCATTTTAACCGCATAAGCGGCAGCGTTCAAAGAAGTAGTTGAAAAATCGACCGGGACAACAACTGTTTTCATGTTGATTGGTTTCTGGGAATGAAAATAAGGAAAAAAACAAACTGCGTCAAAATGATGATCTATGGCTAACAAACTTTATTACTGCAATTATGTTTTCACAGTGAGTCCTTGCCTCAACCTTTACACCTTAATAAGATGAAATAAGCATCTTAAACTATTGAAGATGAAAACTTTTAATACCTCAATTAAAAGGAAAAACCGGCTTTTTTACCGGCTTTTTTAAAAATCGCACCAAAAAAAATATTTTCTTTTTTCCTGTTCCATGCTGAAACAGTTTCCCTTTGCTGGTTTTGATTTTCCATATCACTACTGCGATTACCCGGTTGAGTATCTTTTTTGAGTTGGCAAGAAAGGTGGAAATATTATGCCGAAGCGATCTCTTGGATTTTAAACATATCACATTAAAAAAAGAAAAGGTCTATTATAAAAAATGGGTTAATTGTCTACATTTTTTGCTGAGCTTATGTGAAATAAATTTCCCTGTCATTTTTTGCAGAATAATTGATGTAGAATCATTAAGGCCTGTTTTTAAGAATTTCTTTAATTGTTGGCAGATACGTGGGATCCGGCAATTTTTTTATCCAGATTGAAATTTCTTTCCAGATTTGTGGATTGCTTCTAAGTATAGCTTTCACTATTATTTTTTCCTGTTCAATATCAAGCGGAAGAATAAGATCGTTTCCCATAAACTTTCCTGCAGAAGAAGAAAACTGGATTTCTTTTGCTGTCAGCGGAAGCCAATGCCCATTTGAAAGTTTTCCATCAATATTTATATAGTTATGTTGCCCCTTTTTCAGGCTGTCAGTATATAAATGAAAAGAAATACTGTCTATCTCCTGTGAAAAAACAGGAATTGAAAAAAATAAAATAATCAGTATTGCAAAGTTTTTTTTCACACTTTAATTTCTAATATCGGAAATTAAAATTGAAAGTCCTGAAAAGAAAACTGTCCCGACTTGTCGGGACAGTTTGTGAGGAATTGTGCCTGGGACGGTTTATAAAGAACTGTTTTTAGATTCTCCTAATTTGGCATGAGCTGCAGCTAAGCGGGCTACAGGAACTCTTGGTCCGGAGCATGAAACATAAGTCAGGCCAAGTTCATGACAGAAACGAATTGAATCAGGCTGACCACCATGTTCGCCACAAATTCCAACTTTTAGTTCAGGATTTGATTTGCGACCCCATTCTACTGCAAATCTCATCAGCTTGCCTACTCCGTTTATATCAATTATCTCAAATGGGTTATCCTGCAGGATATTTTTTTCTGCATATAAAGGCAGGAATTTATTTTCTGCATCTTCTCGGGAGAATGAGAAGGTGGCCTGCGTTAAGTCATTTGTACCGAATGAGAAGAATTGTGCTTCTTTTGCCAATTCATCAGCAGTTACACAAGCTCTTACCACTTCTATCATGGTTCCGAACTTGAATACAAGCTTGATTCCTTTTTCAGTTTCGATCTTTTGTTTTATTTCTTCTACATAAGCTTTTACCTGTTTCAATTCTTCCGCGTTACAAACCTGCGGTACCATAATTTCAGGACGTACTTCGATACCATCTTTCTGGCATTCTGCAGCAGCTTCAAGCACTGCCTGTATCTGCATTTTATAAATTTCAGGATATGTGAGGCCTAACCTTACTCCGCGGTGGCCCAGCATCGGGTTTACTTCATACAGGTCATGACTTTTCTTCAGCATTTGTTCTTTCTTCATAATAGCCTGGTCGATAAGTTCTACACCTTTTTCATTAAATGGAAGCTTAGCTTTTGCATTTTCATCATATGCATGGAGCAGGCGAAGACTGTTGAATAAATTATTTACACCGCTTGCTGTGTCTTTCAGATGACGCAAGTGAATCAGTTCTTCTTTCAACTCGTCTTCTGTTGGTAAAAATTCATGAATTGGAGGATCGAGTAAACGAACAGTAACCGGCCTAGGCGCCATTGCCGTAAGAATTTCTTTGAAATCCTGTTTTTGAATTGGCAATAGTTGATTCAAAGCAGCAAGTCTTTCTTCTTCTGTATTAGCAAGGATCATTTCTACTACGATTGGCAAACGTTCAGGTGCATTGAACATTCTTTCTGTACGACACAAACCAATACCCATAGCCCCGTAGCTCAAAGCTTTTAGCGCTGCTTCAGGAGTATCGGCATTCGCCATTACTTTCAACTGTGCGGCTTCATCTGCCCATTGCAATAATGTTCTTAATTCTTCACTGAATGTTGGTTCAACAGTAGGTATCACTCCCTGGTATACATTACCTGTTCCACCGTCAATTGTAATATAGTCTCCTTCATGTAAAGTTCTTTCGCCAATTTTTGCCTGGCGCAATTTTACATCAACATGAATTCCTTCTGCTCCTGCTACACAAGGTTTACCCATTCCTCTGGCTACTACAGCTGCATGAGAAGTTTTTCCGCCACGACTGGTAAGAATTCCCTGCGCAGCAAAAAAACCATGAATATCTTCCGGCTTTGTTTCTTCACGAACAAGAATTACTTTCTGACCGGCATGACCTAAAAGTTCTGCTCTGTCTGCATCAAAAACACATTGACCTGAAGCGGCTCCCGGTGAAGCAGGAAGACCTTGTGCCAATGGTGTTATTTTTTGTGATGAATCCAAGCGGGGGTGCAATAGTTGTTCAAGCATTTCGGGTTTTATTCTCAACAGCGCTTCTGGTTTTGTGATCAAACCTTCTTTTTCCATTTCAACTGAAGTGCGAACCATGGCAATGGTATTCATTTTACCATTACGTGTTTGCAGGCAATAAAGAACTCCTTTTTCAATAGTAAATTCAAAATCCTGTATTTCTTTATAATGGCTTTCTAATTTATCGCGAAGCTCTTCTAACTGGCGATACAGGTCAGGCATTTCTTCCTGTAATTGTAAAACAGGTCTCGGTGTCCTGATACCAGCTACTACATCTTCGCCCTGTGCATTTACAAGATATTCACCAAAGAAAATATTTTCACCTGTTCCCGGGTCACGGGTAAAGGCAACACCTGTTGCGCTGTCATTACCCATATTACCAAATACCATTGCCACCACATTCACGGCAGTACCATTTGCCAGTTTGGGAGTAATGTTGAACTCACGGCGATAGTCAATGGCTCTCTTTCCCATCCATGAATTGAAAACGGCCTTGATGGCTATTTCTAATTGTTCATAAACATCTTCAGGGAACGGCTTGCCGGTATGATCTTTTACAACTTGTATAAAACGCTGACTGATTTCTTTTAGATTTTCTGTATTTAAACCAATGTCAAGTTTTACACCGGCTTTGCGTTTTACATCTTCAAATATTTTATCAAATTTTTCATCAGGCACTCCTAATGCTACTTTACCAAAAAGCTGGATGAAGCGACGATAAGCATCATAACTAAACCTTTCATTACCGGTTTGTGCGATAAGGCCCTGCAATGTTTTCTGATTCAATCCTAGATTAAGAATAGTGTCCATCATGCCGGGCATTGATAAAGCTGAACCGGAACGAACAGAAACCAATAGCGGGTTTTGCGGATCACCAAAGATTTTACCGGATGCCCGTTCTACTTCCTTCATGTGTTCATTAACCTGTGTAAGAACGCCAGGAGGTAAGGAATGGTCGTCAGTGGCAAGATAAGTGAGACAAGCTTCTGTAGAAATAACAAAGCCCGGAGGAACATTCAGTCCAATCTGGGTCATTTCGCAAAGATTGGCGCCTTTACCCCCCAGTAATTGTTTGTTTTTGCCATCGCCTTCTTTAAATGAGAAGACGAATTTTTTGTTGGGCTTTTCTTTGTTTATTGAAGGCACTTCTTTTCGAAGGTCCAGTGTATCGGGAGTACTCATAGAAAAAATTTTTTAATTAGTTAAAGGTAGACCTGGTCAAAAAGGCAGAACATGACGAAGTTCAATTGCAGGCATAATAAAAATCATGCAAAGCGATAATGCATAGAAGCTAAATACTTATTTCAGGCTGTATATTTGAGCGGATCTGTTTATACTGATAACAGGATAGCTACATAGTGACAGATAGCTGCCGCCAATACACATAAATGCCAGAAGGCATGACTGTAAGTATACTTATCCCAGAGATAAAAAACAACACCGAAACTGTAAACAATTCCACCGGCAATTACCATTTGAAAAACAGAACCAGGCATTCTTGAAAAGAAGGAATTACCTCCGGCCAGCATGCTCCATCCCATCAGTAAATAAATGGCAGTAGATATAATCTCCCACTTGCCACAAAAGAAAATTTTAAAGATAGTTCCAATAATTGTCAGCGACCAAAGAATACAAAGAAGAGTGATTCCAAAACTATTGTAGTTATAAATAAGAATCAGGGGAGTGTAAGTTCCGGCGATCAGGTAATAGATACTGATATGATCCATTATTTTTAAAGCCCGTTTTACCTTTTCATGCTGAAAACCGTGATATAAAGTAGAAAATGTAAATGCCATTAAAAAAGTAAATCCATAGATACCTGAACCTACAACTGCATTGAGATTATCACCTTTCACAGAAAGAGTAATAAGAATTGGGATGCTGATAATGCCAAAGAGAATGCCAAAACCATGCATAATACTATTCACCAATTCCTGTTTCAACCTTATATCAGGAGTTAATGTTTGCATAAGGAAGAGGTTCTTTTTTGTATGATACAGCAAAATCATTGCCAGAAGAAATGATAAAATGTGAATTATAATTTAAGAGTTGATATTTTTTTCCCCTTGAAAAAATTTAAATAAACGGTAATAACAATAATGATTAAAAAAATAGTGAGAGTTGCATCGTTGACAACAGAAGGATCAATATTTCCTCCGCTGATCTTATCCGCGTAGTATTTTATAAAGGAATTTGGAAGTTTCGTTTCTCCTAATTTTTCTTTCACTTTCCATTGCCAGTCTGTGATGGGACAATAGCCCCAGCCAAACCAAATGCCAAGTATAAACCAGGAGAACGTCGTAGCGGCCACAGTGACCAGGTGTGCTTTTCTTGTTTTTCTCCATATCCATCCAAAGAGGTTAAAGCTGATTAAAACAAAATGTGTGATGGTAAGAAGTATATCGAGGAATATGAACAAAGAATTTAAAATTTAAAATGGAAAGTAAATTATCTTTTAAAATCAAAAAGAAAATTCTATTCTAAAAATCTATAGCTTAATAGCAATTGGAAATAATCTATCATTGCAAAAAAAACACCTGGCTGTTTTAAAACGAATCAAGGTGTTCCAATATTTCATTTCTTCATAATCGTTCCGATCTACCCCAATCCTGGTTCTAAAACTTAAATTTTTTCAAATACTCAGCATCCGCTTTTGCACAGTCCATCTCAGTAGTATTGTCATAACGTTCCTGCTCTACAATATAATATTTCATGCCATTTGCCTTTGCCGTGTCTAATATTTTTTTAAAATCAATACTTCCCTCACCCAAAATACAGGAAGCATCTTCTTCCGTTGATCCCTTAATGCGGTCTTTTATATGGCATAAACGGAAACGACCTTTGTATTTCTTTAGCCATGCCTCAGGATCCTGACCTGCAGTTATCACCCAATAAATATCCATTTCATAAGTTACAGTGTCTTTATTTGTGTTCGCCAGCAAAATATCCAGTGGTACCTGGTCATCTATTGGTTTAAAAATAGCAGAATGGTTGTGATAGCCAAATTGGAGACCATTTTTTTTGCAAATTTCCCCGCATTGGTTAAACCTGTCTGCAAGTTTTTTAAAGTCATCAATTGTTTTGGCACTGCTTTCAGAAGGGCTGATCAAATATTTCAGGCTAATAGAACCTGCATCGGCCGCTTTTTTTTCAAAGCTGTCTTTATAAATATCATTGCAATGACTCGAGATAACAGTCATTCCGAGGCCATCCACATATTTTTTGAAATCAGCGGAGGTCATTCCCCAGAACATTCCTTTACTTCCTTCAAAGCTTTCTATTTGTGTGTAACCATCTTCAGCTAATTGCTTCAGTACTCCCTGCGGATCTTTTGCAAGTGCGTTTTTTACCGTCCATAACTGCATGCCAAACTTATCCAGTTTTGCAGATCCTGTTACGGTTGAAAAGAGTTTTCCCGCAACAGGTGCTAATGCAAAGGCTGCTGCAAGATTTCCGCCCATTTTAATAAATTCTCTTCGTTTGTAATTCATAATAAAAATTTTTAACCGCCAAGTCCAACGTATAATTTTTCACCTGGCTTATAATCTATGCAACCATCATAATGCCCCGGTACAGGGTTGTAGCGAAGTGCCTGTTCCATTCCTTCTTTCGAGGTAAAGTAACCCCAAAGAGTGAGCTGTTTCATTAGCGTAAAATAATGATTGGGCATTTTATCTTTTTGATTTGGATCACTCATTGCATCCGATCTTTTTTTCTGGTAATCTTTTGCTTCTTTGTCAAGATCTACCAAAAAATCATGACGTTCTTGCGGAGAGCCTTTCATAAACGAATGACCATATTTTTTATCAAACGCATCTTTGAGTTGTTTCATACCCTCATGAAAAGTCTTTTGATCATCCTCATCATAACAATCATTTACTATCACTGTCATGAACTGACCAACCTTGGCATCTTTTGCCCCCGGTGTGCTGGTTTTTGGCAAAATAGTTTCAGAGACCTCATCGAGGTAAGGGATGTCATCTTCGCTGAATGTTAAACCAGTATTTGTTTCAGGGTTTTTACAACCAGTAAGAAATGCTTCAGCGCCTACCACAGCACCCCCTGTTAATACAGCGATCATTTTTAAGAGTTCTCTTCTATCCATATGTTTTTATTTTTTTATTACACTAAAACGTAAGGTTAATTATTCGAAATTCTTTCTTCATAATCTTCACAATCTTATAAATCATGGTTCAGACGTTTCCTTTTTTTAATTCTTCCACTGCATGGTTTGCCGCTCTCGCCGTAATTGCCATAAAGGTTATTGATGGATTTTGAGTACTGGTAGATGCCATACATGATCCATCAGTTACAAACACATTGGGACAATTATGGAACTGGTTCCATTTATTCAGCATGGATTTTTTCGGATCTTTTCCCATTCTTACGCCTCCCATTTCATGGATATCTAGTCCCGGTGCCTGTTTGCTGTCATGAGGCGTAATATTTTTGCAACCCGCTTTATCCAGCATTTCCGCTCCCTGGTCAAGAAAATCTTTCAATACTTTTTCATCATTATCATCATAACCTACCGAGGTAATGAGTTGAGGAATGCCCCATTCGTCTTTTTGATCTTTACTTAGTCGCACATGATTGCTTTCTTTCGGAATCGTTTCACCCTGCATCATCATGTACACCCCCCATCCGCCTGCTTCAGAAAGTTTATCTTTGTATGCGCCTCCCATTTCATCTTCACCTTGTTTCACATCTGCATTTCCTCTTGATGCGCCGAAATGTACCATATAACCTCTCAGGAAATCCATTTCCTGTTTATATACATTGCGGAAATTAGGAAGCATGGCACCGGTTGGTTTCTGTCCATAATAGTATTTATCCAGATATCCATCCATGCTTGCTGTAATAGTTCCGCGGTAATTATGAAATGCCACATATTTTCCCAGCAATCCGTTATCATTTCCAAATCCATTGGGGAAGCGATTGGAAATAGAATTCAACAAAATCAGATTAGTATTCAGACAGGCTGCATTTACAAAAATGATTTTGGCAAAATACTCCGTAGCTTGCTTTGTTGTGGAATGAATTACCCTGACTCCAACTGCTTTTCCCTTCTTATCATCATAAATTATAGAGTGGACTACAGAATGAGGAAGAAGAGTGAGATTACCGGTTTTCTCTGCCCAGGGTAGGGTAGAAGAGTTGGAACTGAAGTAACCTCCATAAGGACAGCCTCTTTCGCATACAACTCTTGCCTGGCATTTCACACGTCCCTGTTGAAAATGAATTTCTTTGGGTTGTGTTAAGTGAGCACAACGACCAATGATCACTGTACGATCTTTATAATTTGCATTGATCCTTTGTTGCATGTCTTTTTCTACGCAATTCAATTCCCATGGCGGAAGAAATTCCCCGTCAGGCATTGTTTCCAGCCCATCATAGTTGCCACTTATTCCTGCAAACAACTCTACATGAGAATACCAGGGGGCAATATCTTCATAGCGAATAGGCCAGTCACCAAAACCATCTCTTGCAGGTCCTTCAAAATCAAATTTGCTCCAGCGTTGAGTGGCCCGTGCCCATAATAATGATTTGCCACCAACCTGGTAACCGCGTATCCAGTCGAATGGTTTTTCCTGTACGTAAGGATGCTCTTTATCTTTTACAAAAAAATGATTCGTTGACTCTCCAAATGCATAACACCTGGCAACAATAGGATTTTCCTTTTCTACCTCAAGTGGTATTCTACCACGATGAGGAAACTCCCATAAGTTTGTACTGGTAGTTGGATAATCTTTTATGTGCTTTACATCTCTTCCCCTTTCCAGTAATAAAGTTTTTACTCCGTGATCACATAATTCTTTTGCAGCCCAGCCGCCACTGATGCCGGATCCGATCACAATGGCATCAAAAGTATTTTGATCAATTCCTTTGTTGTTAATGTTTACTATAGTTGTGTCGTTGCCCGGCATTTATTTATAATTTAAAGATTCATTTTCTTTAATTCACTAACTGCGTGGTCTGCAGCTCTTGCTGTTAATGCCATATATGTGAGTGATGGATTTTGACAAGCTGATGAAACCATGCATGCGCCGTCTGTTACAAACACATTCTTGCAGTCCCATACCTGGTTGTGTGCATTGAGAACAGATGTTTTTGGATCTCTGCCCATTCTTGCAGTTCCCATTTCATGAATACCCCGACCCAGCGTTCCATCACCATCACGGCCTTTCACATTCTTTACACCCGCGGCTTCAAGCATTTCAATGGCATCATTCTTCATGTCTTTTCTCATCTTCAGTTCATTTTCTCTCAGCTCACAATCAATGGCGAGTACATTCAAGCCCCATTTGTCTGTTCTTGTTTTATCAAGCGTTACTTTATTTTCATGGTTGGGCAGAGTTTCACCAAAACCTCCCATGCCAATGCTCCAATGTCCGGGTTGTGATGTTGCTTCCTTCAAATCAGCGCCGATACTTAATTCAGCCACTCCGCGACTCCAACCCTGCCTGCTGGCTCCCCCCTGGTAACCAAATCCGCGGATATAATCTCTTTTATCGCCAAATAAATTGCGGTAACGGGGAATATATATACCATTTGGCCGGGAACCATAAAAATATTTGTCTTCATAACCTTCTACATCGCCGCCTGCGCCTACTCCCAAATGATGATCCATTAAATTATGTCCCAATTCGCCGCTGCTGCTACCTAAACCATCAGGCCAAACATCAGTAGCAGAATTCATCAGCACCCATGCAGAATTAAGAGTTGAGGCGCAAAGGAAAATTATTTTTGAATTATAAGTATAAGTTTTATTGGCTTCAGCATCCAGCACTTCGACACCTGTTGCTTTCTTTTTGTCTTTATCATAAATAATTTTTGTAACAATGGAAAAAGGGCGAAGTGTAAGGTTGTTGGTTTTTCTTGCTGCAGGTAATGTAGATGATTGTGTACTGAAGTAGCCACCGAAAGGACACCCATTTGCACACATATTCCTGAAATTACATTGACGATTTTCTGCGAGCTTCGGCGTAGAAAGATTGGCGGCACGGCCAATGATCATTCTTCTGTGTTCGTATTTTTCTTTTATTCTTGCTGCCACATCCTTCTCCACGCAATTCATATCCATTGGCGGCAAAAATTTTCCGTCAGGCAACTGAGGCAATCCATCAAGCGATCCGCTGATACCTGCAAATGATTCAACATGATCGTACCAGGGCGCAATATCTTTATACCGGATAGGCCAATCCACAGCAATTCCATCTTTCGCATTTGCTTCAAAATCAAAATCGCTCCATCGATAGCTTTGCCTTCCCCACATTAGTGAGCGACCACCGACATGATAGCCACGGAACCAGTCAAATCTTTTTATTTCTGTATAAGGACAGTCTTTATCGCTTGCCCAATAAGAAAGATTTCTTTCATTCAGGGGATAATCTCTTTTCAGAACCGGGTAGTCTTTTATCATTTGTTGGGTACGGCTGCCACGGTGAGGATATTCCCAGGCTGGTTTATTTGCGTCGGCATAACCTGAAATGTGCGGAATATCCTGGCCACGTTCCAGCATTATAACTTTCAATCCTTTTTCGCATAATTCTTTAGCGGCCCATCCGCCTGTAATTCCTGAACCAATTACAATGGCATCATAGTTTTCTGGCATAGTGAGAATTTGTCGTTATTGTTTTCGCTTCTTTTTTCTTCTTGCTGATTTTTTTGTTACCGGCTTCAGCAATTCTATTTAGCTTCTGTTGCGTCGCACTCTTGTGCGATTGACCTCTAATCAGCTATACATCGCAGATCTTAATTGCTTTTTTTAGTTGTGCAATTTTCTCATCATTAGTTCCGGTTGGTACAAATTCCTGTGCTACATAATCGGTAAATCCTGTTTCTACAATTGCTTTCATGATTGCCGGGTAATATAGCTCCTGTGTTTCATCAATAATATGTCTTCCCGGTACTCCACCTGTGTGATAATGTCCGATGTATTGATGATTTTCCCGTATTGTTCTTATTATATCCCCTTCGTCGATTTGCATGTGATATATGTCGTATAGCAATTTAAAATTTGGCGAGCTGATCCTTTTTGCGAGTTCTACACCCCAGGCGGTTTTATCACACATATAATCTTTATGATCCACTTTACTATTCAAAAGTTCCATGTGAAGGATCACATTATTTTTTTCTGCAAGAGGCAGTGCTTGTTGCAAACCTTCTGCACAATTTTTTAAACCTGTTTCATCATCCATACCATTACGGCTGCCGCTGAAACAAATAAGATTTTTATAACCGGCTTTTGCCATCAACGGAATTACTTCCAAATAGTCTTTTATTAACTGCTCATGGTATTTTTTATTATTAAAACCATCTGTCAAACTTACTTTACCAGCTATATAGCACATAGAACTGTCGATGCCATATTTCTGAACTACAGGCCAGTCCTTTGGTGCAAGAAGATCGATTGCATTAAAACCGATTTTTTTTACTAGCTGGCAAAGTTCATCAAGAGTTAAAAAGTTATACGCCCAGGGACAAACAGAATGGTTAATGTTGCCTTTTAGTTTGTGATCTTCATTTATAGTTTCGGCAAATGATGTAGAACTCCCGGCGCCCATAGCAATAGAACTTAATGCAAGATATTTCAAAGCCTCCCTACGATTTGTTTTTTTCATGGACAGCAATCGTTTAGAAAAATCAGGGTATTAATAAAAGTTTATTTAATTTTTTTATTTGTATCGATAGGTTTTTAAAAAACAGTATGAATATAGTTAAATATTCGTTTCAAACTCATCACAATTACACCATTGCCACAGTTTCTTCTTTCAGAGGAAGCGTTTTTTGCTTTTCTTTAAAAAGTAAAACAAATATTATAAGTACCACCGCAGCAAATGTTGCCGGTATCCACCAGAAACTTTGCCATTGAGCTAATGTAAGGGAAAAAGCTTTTCCTAAGAAGCTATCGTAGACTGTTCCGGCAATTTGCGCACCCACAAGCATTCCTACACCATACGTAACGAAAATAATAAGGCCTTGCGCCTGTGCTCTTATCTGCGCATTTGCTTTTTTGTCAATATATATCTGTCCTGCTACAAAGAAAAAGTCATAACATATTCCATGCAATGCAATTCCTGTGACTATCATCCATGTAACAAGATCAGGGGCACCCAGAGCAAAAAGTGAATATCGCAATACCCAGGCAAACATACCGGCAGCCAACATCCATTTTATACCAAGCCTGATAAAAAATAATGGCATCAATAACATAAATAAAGTTTCCGAAGCCTGGCCGATAGTTTGTGTCGCAGCAATATTTTTAAATTTTGCGCTTTCCAAAAATACCTGCGTAAAATTGTAATACGCTGCAAGCGGAATGCATATCAAAAATGAACTAAGTAAAAAAATGTAAAAAGAACGACTGCCAAGTTGTTTGAATGCATCCACACCAATAATACTTTTTGCTGACACTTTTTTTCCCTTTGCAGGTGGTGGAGTATGTGGTAATGTAAAACTATATAATCCTAACAATAAGCTGCCGGCTGCGGTTAAGTATAACGGCATCGCAGTTTCTTCTGCTTTTAACCCTGATTCAACGAAGTTGCTAAGGACAAAACTTATTATTAATCCCGCAACGATCCATCCTATAGTTCCGAATACACGTATTATGGGAAATTGTTTTTCCTGGTCGGGCATGATATGGAAACAAACAGTATTTGCCAAACTAATTGTCGGCATGTAACATATATTATATGCCAGCAACAAAAGAATGAAGACTACAGGATTATTGACGGCAAAGGGAGTTAAAAACATAAATACTGCTCCGAGTATATGCAAAATGGCCAGTACTTTTTCAGAAGCAAAATACCTGTCTGCTATCAATCCTATAAAAAAAGGAGCGATGATAGCTGCAATCGGATTCACAGTAAATGCCCAATGCGTTAAATTAGCCATGCCGTGTTTTGACATATAGACCGCAATGGTCGTATACCATGCTCCCCAAACAAAAAATTCGAGGAACATCATAGCGGATAGCTGAAATCTTGTGGTTGTTTTCAAAGTGTTTATTTAAAAATTATGCAGGCTGCAACACAACTTTTTTTCTGTTTCTCATATAAAGGTATAATGCGGCAAATGCTACAATCAGGATAAGAGGAATGATCAATGTAGTGTTAATTATTTCCGGTCCTGCACCCTTATTAGCTTCACCCAAAGCTGTTTTCATTTGTTCAGTAGCTTCTGTTGAATTATAGATTTTCAAATCGGCACCGGGAGGCAATCTTTTTAAAATTAAATTGTCATAAACACCTCCCATGAACATCATATAAACTGAAACAGCAAACATTCCCGCTCCTCCCATAAGATTGATTCCCACAGCACCTGTTTTTGGTAAATATTCAGAAACAAAACCAAGCATGGTTGGCCAGAAATAACAAACTCCCATTCCAAAAACAATAGCACCTACAAACATGATATTACCAGTAGTATGTCCGAGCAGGTACAAACCAAATGCAGATAAAATCGCGGACATTAATAATACACCTTGCGGCGCCAGGCGATGGACCACAGGACCTGCAAATGCCCTGCCGATAGCTTGCACGGCAGTATAAATGGTGATCAATAAAATTGCGTTGGCTGAAACATTTTTAAGTAATACATCCATCCATTGACCGGTAAATAATTCAGTAATGGCAGTACCGAACATAAAAATGATCATAAATATAAAAAGCGGGTTCCCTAATGACTTGTACATTTCCGCAGTGGATACGCCGCTGGCAACTCTTTCCGTAACGGGAAATTTTTGACGGGCAAATATGAATCCGTAAAGAATTGCGGGAATGATCATCATTGCAACTTGAATCTGCCAACTGATGGCAGCCTTATCAAAAAAGTAGACTATCAGTGTTCCGATAACAATACCGCCGGGAAACCACAAGTGAAAGTGATTTAATTTGGTTGTTTTATTACCAGGATATAGCGCAGTAACCAATGGATTGCACGCTGCTTCCACTGTTCCATTGGCAATTCCAATTAAAAGAGTTGAAATAAAAAGTGCCCAGAATGGATTTGAAAAACTTCCAGCAAAAATAGTGAGTATGATACCTGCTATATGAAAAATAAAAGCAAGCATGAGTAAACGTTTCATCCCGATTGCATCTACGATCATGCCGCCAATTATGACCGCTAATGGAAATCCCCAAAAAGCAGTGGCAGTTATTGTCCCCAATTCAGCTTTGTCTAAATTAAATTGTGTACCTAAGCGGGCAAGTATACCTGCCCGTATACCAAATGAAAGTGATGTTACAAGGAGTGCCAGGCAACTGGCTAAAAACAGTTGTTTGCGATTTACGGCTTGCATATCGTTACTTTGTAAGTGTGGTTAGAAAAACTAAATGTACTATTTTTAAAAATACATTTTTGCCTGACATAATGAAATAAATTTACATAAACCATAAAGATGACAAACAGAAAATTAAAAATGGGAATGATAGGTGGTGGACCCGGTGCATTCATTGGCGCTGTCCATCGCATAGCTGCTAATATGGACGGAGAGATTGAATTGGTTTGTGGCGCATTCAGCAGCGATCCGGAGAAATCAAAACAACAGGGAGAAATGTTACATCTTCCCCTGCAAAGAATTTATGGTTCATATAAAGAAATGATAAGAAGAGAAGGTGAACTGCCTGCAAATGAAAGAATGGATTTTGTCAGTATTGTTACTCCCAATCATCTTCATTTCGAACCTTCAAGACTTGCATTGGAAAATGATTTTCATGTTGTGCTTGATAAACCAATGACATTCGATCTTTCAGAAGCGAAACAATTAAAAGAAATTGCTGCGAAATCAGGAAAATATTTTTGTCTTACTCATACCTACACAGGATATCCGATGGTAAAAGAAGCAAGGCAGCAAGTGCTAAGTGGAAAACTCGGAAAAACCAGAAAAGTATATGTTGAATATCCACAGGGATGGCTAAGTACATTTTTAGAAGGTGGAGACAATAAACAAGCAGGGTGGAGAACTGATCCTGCACGCAGTGGTGCTGCAGGAGCCATGGGTGATATCGGCACACATGCATTTAATCTTGCTGAATATGTAACAGGATTACAGGTAACAAAAATTTGTGCTGACATAAATATTGTAGTAGAAGGAAGAAAGCTGGATGATGATGGAGCTGCCCTTTTAAAATTTAATAATGGAGCAAGCGGCGTTTTGTTTGCCACGCAAATTGCAGCGGGAGAGGAAAACAATATTAAAGTAAGAGTATATGGTGAAAAAGGAGGACTAGAATGGAAACAGGAGGATGCGAATACGCTTTTATTAAAGTGGCTTGATAAACCTGTGGAGATCTGGCGTGCCGGAACAGGATATCTAAGTTCTTTTGCAAAACATAATTCCCGAACACCGGCCGGTCACCCTGAAGGTTATTTAGAAGCGTTTGCCAATCACTATCGCAATTTTGCTCTGTGCGTGCAAGCCCAAATGAAAGGTGAACAACCCGAACCAGAATGGTTGGATTTCCCTGGAATTGAAGATGGCGTAAGAGGAATGGCATTTATAGAAACTGTGATTGCAAGCGGAAAAAGCAAAGAAAAGTGGATGGATCTAAAAGCTTAGAGTTGCGAATTATGAATGAAGAAACACTTCGATTTATGATTCATAATTTTTAATTCAGAATCCATAATTCATAATTGATAAACGTAGTAAAATGACAACAGTTAAAGGCCCTGCAATTTTTTTGGCGCAATTTATGGGCGATAGCGAGCCATTCAACAATTTGAAATCAATTTGCCAATGGGTAAAAAGTCTTGGATTTGCGGGTGTGCAAATTCCCACTTGGGATGCAAGATGTATTGATCTGCAAAAAGCCGCGGAAAGTAAAGCTTATGCCGATGAATTAAAAGGATTGGTTAACGAATGTGGATTGGAGATTACTGAACTGTCCACACATTTGCAAGGGCAATTGGTTGCTGTACATCCTGCGTATGACAGTTTATTTGATGGATTTGCTCCTGCCGCAGTGCATGGAAATTCAAAAGCAAGAACGGAATGGGCCGTTCAGCAACTGAATTGGGCAGCAAAAGCTTCGCAAAATCTTGGGTTAGATGCACATGCCACATTCAGTGGTGCTTTACTTTGGCCAACCATATACCCATGGCCACAGCGGCCGGCAGGTCTTGTAGAAACAGGATTTAAAGAACTGGCAAATCGCTGGTTGCCAATACTAAATGTGTTTGATGAAAACGGGGTGGATGTTTGTTATGAAATACATCCCGGTGAAGATCTTCATGACGGAATAACTTATGAAATGTTTTTAGAAAAAGTCAACCAGCATCCGAGAGCATGTTTGTTGTATGATCCGTCTCATTTTGTTTTACAATGTCTCGATTATCTTGAATACATAGATAACTATCATGAACGCATCAGAATGTTTCATGTAAAAGATGCGGAATTTAATCCAACAGGGAAGCAGGGAGTATATGGAGGATATCAAAGTTGGATAGATCGTGCAGGAAGATTTCGCTCATTGGGCGACGGGCGGGTAAATTTCAAATCTATTTTCAGTAAGCTGGCCCAATATAATTACAGAGGCTGGGCAGTTTTAGAGTGGGAATGTTGTATTAAAAATGCAGAAGATGGCGCAAAAGAGGGAGCAATATTTATTAGAGATCATATTATCCGGGTCACTGAAAAGGCTTTTGATGATTTTGCCAGCGCCGGAAAAGATGAAAAATTAAATCGTATGGTTTTAGGACTGGATAAATAACTTTATACAAAAAACCAAATTTTATTTAATGAAAAAAATTTTCTTTTCTTTTTTAGCTCTTTGCGTACTTGCAGCCTGTGGGGGAAATGAATCGAAAACAAAACCTGAGGAAACAAAAGCGACTGACATTACCAAAGACCCGGTTTATCAGAAAGGGCTGGAAATAGCATCAAAGAATGATTGTTTTACCTGTCACCAGGTTGATGATAAACTTACCGGGCCAGCTTACCGTGAGGTAGCCAATAAATATGCGGGTATGCCGGATACTATTGTAGCTCATCTTGCAAAAAAGGTTATCAGCGGAGGAAGTGGCGTGTGGGGTGAAATAATGATGACGCCACATCCAGGCCTGTCTTTAGATAGTGCAGAAGCTATCGTTCGCTATATTCTTTTACTTAAAAAGACAACTCCATGAAGAAAATTTTAATAACTGCGACCACTATTTTTATGGCCATTACAACTTTCTCTCAAAAGAGCGGCGCATGGGTTTCTTTATTTGATGGAAAGACGACAAATGGCTGGCACAAGTATGGAGGCGGCCCTGCTGGTTCGGGATGGAAGGCAACTGACGGAGTTTTATATCTTGATCCTGCAGCAAGGAGTGGCGAAGATATAGTCACAGATAAAGAGTATGAAAATTTTGATCTTAAACTCGAATGGAAGATATCAGAAGGTGGCAATAGCGGTATAATGTTCGATGTGAACGAAGATCCGGCTAAATATAAGGACACTTATAACACAGGACCTGAAATGCAGGTGCTGGATAATGAGAGAAACGAAGACGGAAAGATCTATAAACATCATGCAGGAGATTTATACGATCTCATCGCCTGCAAAAAAGAAACAGTAAAACCAGTCGGTGAGTGGAACCTGGTTGAGATCAAAGTACTAAATGGCATACTCGGTTTTTATCTGAACGGAGAAAATGTTGTATCCGCTACCATGTGGGATGATAATTGGAATGAATTAGTAGCAGGAAGTAAATTCAAATCAATGCCGGGTTTCGGAACTTTTAAAAAAGGACATATAGGCTTGCAAGATCATGGTTTCATGGTTTCTTTCCGTAACATTAAAATAAAAGAGCTCTGAGATTCCAATTATAAATATCTTTTGTATCTTTCTATTGATCTTAATTGTATGAAACTGTGAATGTGATTTGGAGATAGGAATCCTTTCAATTTGATTCTATTAATAAATAACCAAAACTAATATCATGAATACAGATCTTTTCTCACACATTAACTGGCTTGCTGTACTGGTAGCAGCTGTAGCTTATTTTTTACTGGGCGCCATTTGGTATTCTTTCTTATTCAGAAATGCCTGGATCAAATCTTCGGGTGTGAACGTAAATGATCCAAATGCCAAGAAGGGCGTTGCCACAATGATGATCGCATCATTTATCACAATAGTAATTACGAGTGTTGGCCTTGCCTTATTTATTACCCGTATCGGTGGCTCCGGCGCATGGATGTCAGGTTTAAAAGTAGGGTTGATTGCCGGAATTTGTTTTTCTGCAGCTACTATATGCAATTCATACTTATATGAAAAAAGGCCTATAGCTCTCCTTGCAGTCAATAGTTTTTACAACATATTTGGTTGTGTAATTGCCGGAATAATTATTTCAGTTTGGCCGAAATAATTAAAGATGTTTCAATGTTCCTGCATTTAAGCTTTGGGACACTATTCAACTTTTGTAATCTTCAACACATTTGTAGGTAAATGCAAATGAACAGGAGTGCTACCAGTGCTTACAGCTACATTTCCTGTTTTAAGAAAACCGCGTTCTTTCAAAATGTCGATCTGGTCCTGGAAAATATCGTCAAGACTTTCTTCTTCCGCATAGTAAAATGCACGAACGCCCCAGCTCAGGCTTAACTGGTTGACGAGAGATTTTTCTTTAGTAAAAATATATAATGGAGATTTTGGTCTGTAACTGCTAAGCATGAAACCTGTATAACCACTTTGTGTCATACCGATTAGGGCATCTGCATTACAATCTTTTGCAAGATTGCAGGCGTTATAACAAATAGCATCGCTGAGAAAAGAAGGAGAGTGAGGCTGTGGTTGCAAAACTTCTTCAAGGTTATACCTGTAATCTGTTCGCTCCACTTCCATAATTATTTTTCTCATTGTTTCAACTACGAGCGTGGGATGCTTTCCTGTTGCTGTTTCTGCACTAAGCATGACTGCGTCGGCGCCTTCGAGTACCGCATTTGCTACATCTGTTATTTCACTACGATTTGGTTTAGTTCTTTCAATCATGCTTTCCATCATTTGAGTGGCCACAATTACAGGCTTTGCACGATGAAGGCATTTACGAATAAGTTGTTTTTGAATAAGCGGTACCTGTTCAACCGGCAGCTCAACACCAAGGTCCCCGCGTGCAATCATAATTCCATCTGACTCAATAATTATATCCCTGATGTTTTGAAGAGCTTCGGGCTTTTCAATTTTTGCCATGATCTTCGTTTTGCTTTTTGCTGAATTCAATTTATTTCGAAGAATCATAATATCCTTAACACTGCGAACAAAAGAAAGCGCTAGCCAATCCAACTTTTGTTCTATTATAAAATCAAGGTCAACAAGATCTTTTTCCGTTAAGGCTGGCAGAGAAATTTTTGTATCAGGCAGATTAACTCCTTTTTTTGAAGAAAGAGGTCCCCCCAGTGTAACAACCACCTGTACGTCATTATTCTTTAATATTTTTGACACTTTTACTTCCAACTTACCGTCATCAATCATAATTGTATTTCCAATCTTTACATCTTTATAGAGATCAGGGTAAGAAACATATATCCTTTCTTTTGTGCCTACCAGTTTTTCATTTGTAAAAGTGAGAACATCGCCGGGCTCTATTTCCAACGATCCATTTTCAATTTCACCCACCCTTAATTTTGGGCCCTGCAGATCGCCGAGTATAGAAATATTATAAGGCTCTTTTTCATTCAACTCACGAATGAAATCAATGATCATTTTTTTGTTTTCATGAGTTCCGTGAGAAAAATTCAGTCTGAAAATATTTACTCCTGCCTTTACAAGCTCCAGGAGTTTTCCGTAAGTATCACAGGCGGGTCCTACGGTTGCTACTATTTTTGTGCGGTGAAAAGTGTGCTCGATCGCCGCCTCTTTGTCCATTTCCTTATACAGGTACTTTTCTAAGTTTCGTGTCATAATCTTGTTCCTGGTTCTGGTTACTGGTTAGCTTAACTACTCTGTACCAGTAAAGTGTAACTTTTTAGCTTGCCAAAATTTTTACAATCTTCATCCATTCATCAGCGATTTTGCCTTTTGTTTTTACTGCGTCTTCAAGAGGTATATAATGCATTTTGTTGTTTAGTATACCTACAAAAACATTATGTCTTCTTTCAATCAAACATTCTATAGCATGATATCCCATTCTGCTTGCCAATAACCTGTCAAGGCAGGAAGGTGAACCTCCACGTTGAATATGTCCCAATATACAAACCCTGATCTCAGCAGTTGGTATTTCTTCCAGTATTTTCTTTTGAACTTCATCAGCACCACCAAAATTTTCCCCTTCAGCTACTACGATAAGATTGACAAGTTTTTTTCTTCTTTTTGTTTCCTGCAATCCTTTTACCAGTTCATCGAAATCTGTTTTGCGCTCAGGGATCAGGATATTTTCTGCACCTGTGGCAATACCACTATGCAAGGCAATATAGCCGGCATCACGACCCATTACTTCAATAACAAAAATACGGTCGTGTGCATCCATAGTATCCCTAATTTTATCAATGGCTTCAACTGCAGTATTGACGGCAGTGTCAAAACCAATCGTAAAGTCGGTGCCATGAATATCTTTATCAATGGTGCCTGCTATGCCCACACAAGGAATATTAAATTCTTCATTGAATCTTACAGCTCCCCGAAAGGAACCGTCCCCGCCAATTATTACAAGGCCATTAATGCCTTTTTTCTTCAGATTTTCATATGCCTTTTTGCGGCCTTCGTATTCGAAAAATTCTTTGCAGCGGGCTGTTTTTAAAATAGTTCCGCCCCGTTGAATGATATTGGCAACTGAGCGGGATTCGAGTTTAGTGATATCATCTTCTATCATTCCCTGGTACCCACGCATAATGCCATAGATTTCTAACCCGTAGTAAATACCTGTACGCACAACGGCCCTTATTGCCGCATTCATACCCGGCGCATCTCCGCCAGAGGTCATTACCCCAATCTTTGTTACTTTTTTTTCAACCTTTCTCAAATCTTATTAAGTTTTGTTTAAAATAATCTTCTATTCTTTCATATAACAAGCAGAAAATTCATCCTTTACTTAAAAAAAGCCACCAAAAATAAGGTTTTGTTTTAAATGTATTTTGAACACATCGGAATGAATGATTATCCGGGATTATAAACTCTTGCTACAGCTCTTTAAAAGGTGTAATGAGCGAATAAATCACTGAATCCAGGAATTTACCATTGTAGTAATAATTTTCTTTATGATATGCCTCGCGGATAAAATTGTTTCTCTCAAGAAGTTTTATCGAAGCTTTGTTAGCAGGATTTACATTGGCTTCTACTGAATGAAGCTTCATAGTTTTAAAACCATAATCAAGAATTGCTGTAATGGCTTCCTGCATAAGCCCTTTGCCCTGGTAAGAAGTGTGCAAAGCATATCCTATCTCTGCTCTGTAATGTTCTTTTTTTATGTTCCAGAATGTAATAGACCCGATAAGTTTTGTTTCATTTTTTAAAGAAATGGCCCAGGCAATATATTGGTCATTGTCAATGCCTTCGTTTATAGTTTGGATCCATTGTATCGCTTCCTGAATTGATTTTGCAGGATCCCGATCCAGGTATTGAAGCATCTTTTTGTCGGAACGAATAAAAAAGACTTCTTCTGCATCTGCTTCACGGGTCCTTCTCAAATCTAAACGTTCAGTAAAAAGATTTGGAAAGGGTTTGAAATTTAATAAAAGCATAATAAAACTCCTGGTGATAAAATTATAAAATAGGCTTGTTTGGTTGCCAGTATGAACCGATATCTGAAAACTTTAAGTGACCCGAAGCATCAGCGTTGATTTTAAGATTAAGCGCTAATAAGGTGATTGTAATGGCTACCCCTGCATCGCAGAAGAATATAAGCCGTTCAAGCTCTAAATTTTTCTTCTCCATTAGTTATTGGTACTGCTAAATATTTTATAGAATGGTATTAGCAGTTAAATTTACGAAGGCCTTTTTGAAATTTTAGCCTTATCAGGCTCCTGCCTTTTTAAGCTGATGCCTGAAAATCCTTTCATTAAGGATCAGGACGAGGGGTATGAGTAAATAACAAAATCCGCTAAGCAAATCTTTACCTGCCCATGCAATCAATGCAGCTAATGCACCTATCATTGCATTTATAAATGCTCCTCTTTTTTCTTTTTTTGTAAACAATAATTCATACTTGTTCAACTGGAGTTGTTTTGAAAAATGCATTGCCCGCTGATGCATTATATAAAGAAGCATCCAGATAACAAAATAACCTATACTATAAAGAATAACCAAGCGGGAAAACTGTTCTGCTGTTATTATTGTTTTACCAATCGCTTTCGGAAAAAGATTAACCCCTGTCCATGAAGAAAGTAAAAGTGAGAACAAAAATTTTAAAGGGTAAAGGTAAAAAAGAATAACTGCGAGGTAAATCAGGTTCAAAACAATATTTTTAAAATCATTAATTCCATAATGCCTGAAAAAAACATATTGCTGGTACCAAAGCAGGAATAAAATGGCCACAGTAGCGAAAAAAGGCAATGCTCCATTAATGATCACGCTGAGCTCATCAAACGTTTGGGGCACTTCAAGTGAAGCTACTAATAAAGAAACAGAGAATGCAAAAACAGCATCACTTAGTGCTTCTATTCTTACAATTTCATCTCCTCGGTGCCGGAATTTTTCGTTGTACCGAGTACCAAAAATCTTTTTGCGAAGCATGCTGAAAATTATCGCAGAAAGATAATCCCGGCTTTTTCAAAATAAAATGATTTTAATCCGAAGAGTGCCTGATTTTTGCAGTATTGGAATATGAGTTTGAAAAATACAAATAAGATTTGAATAAAAATTTTATGACTGTGTATTTGATTTTTTTGTTTTTGAATTTTGAACATAACTCAAGGCACCACTCGGGCATTTTTTTACCTGCTCAACGATTCTCTCAGTAGTTGCCCCATCCATATTGATCCAGGGCCTTTTTTGCGGATCAAACACCTGGATCAAACCTTTCCAGCAAAGAGTAGACTGCTGACAAATCCCGGGTTGCCAGATAACAGTAATGTCATCATTCGTATATTTTTTTTGTGTCATCTTCGTAACAAAGGTATTGATTAAAGCATATGAGAGAATCTTGACTTATCTTTTAAGCCGGGAATATTCATAACTATGATAATGTGTCCGGCATGTTAATTATGTTCGTTGAAGTCAAATTATTTTTGCGTATGCCAAAAACCCTTAACCTTCTATTACTGCTGCTGGCTGTTTCTTCATTTTGTTTTTCTCAGTTCAATGATTCGATATATTATCATTTGCGCTTTGCTTCTAACGGTGTGATAAATAAAACGAATGACGGTAATTCTTATGTATTGAGCAATTCACTTGGTTTTGATACAAAAAAGAAAAAGGTATCATTCAATACAGGAGCAAGCTGGATTTATGGTGCTCAGCAAAAAATTCTTACCAACAATGATTTTGCGATTCATGGGGCCCTTGATCTCGGTAAAAATGTCCGTAAATTGTATTACTGGGGCTTACTCAATTATGAAAAAAGTTATTCTTTAAAAATCAATCATCGCTTGCAGGCCGGAGCCGGAGCGGCTTATAATATTATCGATAGCCCTTTTCTTAAGATCAACATCAGCGATGGCATCCTGTTTGAGCAGGGAGATCTTATTGATGCAAACCTTGGGCATGATGTGTACCAGATTCCAAGGAATTCTTTCAGGCTTTTGTATCGCTGGTCTTTGAAAAACAGGTTGATTATAGATGGCGTTCATTTTTATCAGCCATCTTTTAAAAACGTCAGCGATTATATCATACAATCGACAAGTAGCTTTTCAGTGAAGCTGAAAGAATGGTTAAGTATAACCGCTTCTGTTGTATATAACAGGGTCAGTCGTACAAAAAGAGAAAATCTTCTTATTACTTATGGAATAACTTTAGAAAGATATTTTTAGACTTAAATAATTTTATGTGGATTTCTATCGAGGATATTAATATTATAATAAATATATAGATTTATATTGCAGTATCTTACTATGAAGAAATTTATAACAGCTATTTTTTTACTGATGCTTACTTTCACTTTATCGGCCCAGCGGGTCATACCCTTGTATGAAGGAAAAACTCCGAATTCAAAGCCTTGTGATGAAAAGGATCATGAATTTATTGATACTTCATGGAACAAGAATGGTATACTGGTAGTTGACCATATTACTAAACCGACGTTAACTGTTTATGAAGCTCCTAAAGAAAAAAGAAACGGAACTGCAGTGGTAATTTGCCCTGGTGGTGGTTATTCCGTGCTTGCCGCAGGTCATGAAGGTGCAGATGTAGCAAAGCAATTTAATGAGGCAGGTGTCACTGCTTTTGTTCTGCGCTATCGTTTACCGAACGATGAATGCATGGTCAACAAAGCTTTTGTTCCTTTAATAGATGCTCAACAAGCAATCTGGTTTGTGCGCAACCATGCAAAGCAATACGGCATTGATGAACATAAAATAGGTATCATGGGATTTTCCGCCGGGGGACATGTGGCTTCAACCGCAGGAACACATTTTACTCCTCTAAGGAAAGAATTGACCGGTGCCAATGTGCGCCCGGATTTTATGTTACTCATTTACCCGGTTATAAGTTTTGATGATAGCATTGGTCACATAGGTTCCCGGGATAACTTGCTTGGGAAAAATCCTGAAAAAAGTTTGGTGCATTTATTTTCGAATGAAGAGCAAATAACGCCGCAAACACCGCCTGCATTTTTGGTTCATGCTTCTGATGATGACACGGTAAATCCTGAAAACAGCATTCGTTTTTATCAGACTCTGCTAAAAAACAAAGTGCCTGCTGAATTGCATTTATATGAACACGGTGGTCACGGCTTTGGTTTGCATAACTTATCCACAAACGAAGATTGGTTTGCGAATTGTATTGAATGGATGAAGACAAACAAATTAATACCTTAATCTGGTTTGTCTTGCAAGAATGTAATCATTCTATAGCAAGTATATATTTGCCATACTCATGCTAACAAAAAAGAGATTGTTTAACGGACTGCTGTTATTAACCGGAAGCCTTCGGGGTGCTTTAATTTTATTTAGAAAAAACGATCCCCTGCGCATGGCGGGTGCCACAGCATTTTTTACCACATTTGCTTTGCCGCCCATTATTTTCATACTGGCTCAGTTATTTGGTTTATTCATTGACAGGCGTATTATTGGCAGGGGACTGATCGATCGAATTTCAAATACACTGGGCAAAGATGGAGCTGAACAGGTAAGTTATGTAATCAAAAATATCCGCGGCATTACTGACAATTGGTATATCATTATTTTAGGATTTATTTTTCTTGTTTTTGTAGCGACAACCTTGTTCTCTGTTATTGTACATTCTCTGAACCAGATCTGGCAGATTGGTGTAAAGGAAAGACCAGGATTTTTTTTCGCATTAAAGTCCCGATTGCGGTCTTTTGCAGTAATTATGCTAATCGGAATTTTATTCTTTGCTGACCTTCTTTTCGATAGCCTGGGTACGATGGCACGTCATTATGTGGATGAAATATGGAAAGGTGGTGGCTTTTATTTCAAAAGTGTGCTGAATGAAATAGTAGGTGTTGTCATTGTGTCCGTTTGGTTCATTCTCCTTTTCCGCTTCCTCGCAGATGGAAAGCCTTCCTGGAAAGCATCCGTCAGCGGCGGTTTGCTAACAGGCATTTTATTCACCGCGGGAAGATTATTGCTGCGCTTTTTGCTTGTTGATAGTAATATGAGTCGCCTCTACGGATCTTCAACTTCCCTTGTATTGGTTTTACTATTTGTTTTTTATTCATCTTTTATCCTGTATTATGGCGCTTGTTTTATTGTAATCTTTTCTCAGAAAAAACACTGGCATATGCAATTAAGCAAAAAAGCGTATTACTACAAGATCGAGAGAACGCAGGAGAATTAAAGAATTTTGTCTACGCTCTTAAAGACCGTTCTGTCGAAAGAACTATAAATTACTTTAATGGTCACATTTTTTAAGTATAAAATAAAACACTATGACATCAACGCAATTTGTAAAAGATGACATATCCCTTGCTGAATGGGCACTACTGGAGGAGATCAGGGCGGGCAAATGGAAAAATCTTGATTTCCCACGAATAGCCCGTGAAGATTTTGGACTTAACGGAATTGAATTTGTGAACACTCTTTTTGAATCTCCCACAGAAACTTATTTAAAAAAATTAAAACAAAATGCAAGAGATTTTGGTGTGACAATGGTGTTGATCATGGTAGATGAAGAAGGCGACGGATGTGCAGACACAAAGGAAAGAAGAAAGCAATTTGAAATTAATCACAGGAAATGGGTGGATATTGCGCATTATCTCGGTTGTCATGCTATTCGCACAAATTGCCGGGGGCCGGAAAATGCAGATAAAAGGGAAACTCTTGAATGGGCTGCAGTATCGTACAATATGCTTCTGGAATATGCAAAACCAGCAAATATTTCCATTGTTATAGAGAATCATGGCGGCGTATCAAATGATCCGGACTGGATGGTGACTTTTTTAAAGAAAATGAACAACCCCTCATTAGGAGCATTTCCTGATTGGCGAAATCCTTCTCCTGAATTTGATAATTATGCTTATTTGCAAAAAACAGCGCCATATGCCAAAGGTATGTCGTACCGAAATCAACCGACTGAAGAATTAACAGCTAAAATGATAAAGCTTAGTCATGATTCCGGTTATCGGGGCTGGTATGGCATTGAATCAAAAGGAAGGGAAGAAATAAAAAAAGGGATTGAGTTATTGAAGAAATATCTTTTGAATAAATGATAGCGATTACTTAGCAACACTATTTGAGAATTCATGCTGAAAGGAAAATCTGTTGCAAAAAAGAAAATACCAGTATTGATGCAAATGATCGAACTTTATTAGTCTCAAGTTTTATTTTCTAATTCATAAATCGACTATTATGTCATTTGTTTTAAGATTTACCCCCTCGGGTTTTACTGCTGCCAAGTATGCTGAAGTAATTAAACAACTCGAAGCCGCTGGCGCCGGATCTCCCAAAGGAAGAAGTTATCATGTTTGCTATGGCGATCCTGACAACCTTAATGTAACTGATACCTGGGATAGTATGGAAGATTTCCAGGCCTTTGGCCTAACTCTTTTACCTATCATGAATTCATTAGGTCTTGATCCCGGCAAACCAGATATACAGGAAGTGCACAATGTTATTTTAGGGGAAGTGCATTCAATGGTCTAGTTTTCCATAAAGCATTTCACAGAATTTGTTGGAGAATCTGGCTTGAAAAATGTTTTGATTCGTGTGACACGAACCTAAAGTGAAATTATATTTGATTGAACCGAATTCCTTCAGGATTGAACGATGAATGGAATAACGCAATGGAATATAATAATAAATTCCATTGCTGATAGCAACATTTTCTTCTCCACATTTAGCATGTTTTTGTGAATAAATGCCTGACATCCAAATCTTCGTTATGGGCTGTGTTCGTTATATTCGCCGCTGATAAAACCTGTACACTGTGCGATTAAAAAGTCTTGAGATCAAGGGTTTTAAAAGCTTTGCTGATAAAACCGTCGTAAATTTTGATGAAAACATTACCGGCATTGTAGGACCTAACGGATGTGGTAAATCCAATATCGTGGACAGCATTCGCTGGGTAATTGGTGAACAAAAAATCAGTCACCTGCGCAGTGAAAACCTTGAAAGCCTCGTGTTCAACGGCTCCAAAACCCGCTCTGCCAGCGGTCTTGCCGAAGTAACACTGACCTTTGAAAATACAAGAAACCTACTACCGATAGAGTTCAATACAGTAACCATCACCCGTAAATTTTATAAAAGTGGCGAAAGTGAATACCGTCTTAATGACGTACAATGCCGGCTGAAAGATATACAGAATCTTTTCATGGATACAGGCATTAGCACAGATAGCTACGCTATTATCGAGCTGGGAATGGTAGATGATTTGATCAAAGATAAAGAGGGTAGCCGCCGCCGCATGCTGGAACAAGCTGCAGGTATTTCAATCTATAAGACCCGAAAAAGAGAAGCGAGACTGAAGCTGGATGCAACAGAACAAGACCTTGCCAGGATCGAAGACTTGTTGTTTGAAATAAATAACCAGCTTAAGACTTTAGAAAGCCAGGCTAAAAAGGCTGAAAAATATTACGAAATAAAAAAGGATTATCGTGAAATAAGTATTGAACTGGCAAAGGCTGCACTTGAAGGTTTTAATCTTGCTTATAAAGAACTGAATGAACAACAGAAAGCTGAGACGGATAAAGTAATAAAGATTGATTCAGAGATCGCTAATGAAGAAGCTGCTTTGGAAAAAGAAAAGCTTGGATTTATTGAAAAAGAAAAGCAGCTGCAGAGCATGCAGCATGCTTTTAATGAACTGGTAGAATCTGTGAGAAGTAAAGAAAATGATAAAAATCTTGTTGTACAGAAGCTGGAACATTTAAAAGAGAAAGAAGAAGGCCTGAATGATTTTTTGCAGAAAGCGGAAGGGCAAATAAAAGGAATTGAAGAAAGCATTGAATTTACCCAGTTGCAGGTTGGAGAGGAAGAAAAAGTTTTGAATGGCTTACATTCTCAATTAGAGCAATTGCGGAATGAAGTGGATGCGAAGAGATCGATACTGGATGAGAAACGTGCAGTTGTGAATATTCTTCGTACCGATTTTCAGCAGGTACAACGCAGTCAATTTGAAGCGGAGAAAAAAGTGGCAGTAGCGGATACCTCTATTCAAAATTTACAAAGGGTTATTCAACAAATTGAAGAAGAAAGATCACAGCGTGATTTTCAACGCAAGCAACTGGCTGATGAACTTTTTTTGAAAGAGAAAGAATTAAAGATCAAACAAACTGACATGGTACAGTTGCAGCAGCACCATGAATACACCAAGGATCAGATTTTACAAACGCAAACCATCCTTGAGGAGTTAAGAAATCAATTAGCTGAGGAAAGCAGGAAACTGGATGCAAAGAAAAACGAACATGACCTCCTGAAAAGTTTGATCGATTCAATGGAAGGCTACCCGGAAAGTGTAAAATTTTTGCATAACAATACAAATTGGAATTACACTGCGCCGATACTTTCAGATATTATTTATGTAAAGGAAGAGTATCGTGCTGCTTTGGAAAATGTATTAGAACCCTATTTGAGCTATTATGTTGTAAACAATTTACAGGAAGGTCTGCAAGCCGTTCACTTGTTGGATGAAAATAAAAAGGGAAAAGCGAATTTCTTTTTGCTTGATAAAGTTTCTTCCGCAGATTATATCGACAGTACAGATGTTATCCATCAATTGCCGGGAGCTATTCCGGCCTTATCTGTAATTGATGTAGAGGATAAGTATAAAAAACTTGCTGAATATTTATTGGGAAATGTTTTCATCGCAGACACAGAAGAAGCATTGCAAAACAGCAATGGGTTTATAGTGCTTGAAAAAAGTGGGAAGTATGTAAAAGGTAAATATTCTCTGACAGGAGGAAGTGTAGGATTATTTGAAGGAAAGAAAATAGGACGTGTAAAAAACCTTGAAAAACTAAAAGAAGAAATTTCTTCCCAGAATTATTTAGTTGAAAAATTGAAAGAAAAGATACAGGCAAGGCATAATGAAGTGATCGCTTTTAATGAGGATCTCAGGGAAAGTGCTATTAGTGATACTGAATTTGAGATCCAGCAGTTAACCAACCAGGTTTTTTCATTGCATAATAAGCTGGAGAATCTGCATGCCATGCAGAGCCAGGGACAGCACAGGATGGAAGAATTAAATATGCAACTTCAGCAAACACAAAGTTCTGTAGAAGGCGTTCGGATTGATCTGCAGCACTTGAATGAGGACTTGCAACTGAATGCAAACCGTCTGAAAGAAGCTGAAGAAACATACAAAACTGAAGAAGAAAATTATAACGGCGTCAATACTCAATATAATGAATTCAATCTCCATGTAACTAAGCAACAAAGCAAGATCAATGCTTTGAAGCAGGAACTTGAATTTAAAAATAATCAACTGAGTGATCTTCAGGCCCAGATCCGAACCAATGCAACCACACTTTTAGAAACAGCGGAAAATATTTTGCAATCAGAAGAACTTCTGAAAGAAACAGAAGAAGCTTTGATCAACCTGATGAAAAATAGAGAAGAAGAAGAAAAAAAATTAAATGAAGCTGATCAGGCTTATTATAATTTGCGTAACCAGTTAAATGAAAAAGAAAGTCTCTTGAGACAGAAGATAAAAGACAGAGAACAGGTAGAACATATTCAGGGTGAAATAAAAGATAAGCTGAATGAACTGAAACTTCAACTGGCAGGAACAAGGGAAAGACTTAATGTGGAATTTAAGATTCAACTGGAAGATATTTTGGATCAGCCACGGACCGGTGACATTCCTACTGAAGAATTGCAGGAAAAGGCTGATAAAATGAAAAAGCGGTTGGAGAATTTGGGTGAAGTAAATCCAACAGCCATCGAAGCATTCCAGGAAATGAAGAAACGATATGAATTCATTCTTGAACAAAAGAATGACCTTGTAACTGCAAAAGATAGTTTACTGCAAACCATACAGGAAGTTGAGGCAACTGCCAATCAGAAATTTTTGGAAACTTTCAACCTGGTTCGCGACAATTTCCAGAGAGTTTTTAAAACATTATTTACAGATGATGATCAATGCGATCTTATTTTAGAAAATCCTGAAAATCTTGCAGAGAGTGGAATTGATGTAATAGCAAAGCCTAAGGGCAAACGCCCCACTTCATTAACACAATTAAGTGGAGGAGAGAGAACATTAACCGCAACGGCTTTACTTTTTGCCATTTATCTTATCAAGCCTGCACCATTCTGTGTTTTGGACGAGGTAGATGCTCCACTTGATGATGCCAATGTGGGCAAATTTACCAACATGATACGCCAGTTCAGTGGAAACTCACAATTCATTATTGTTACACACAACAAAATGACCATGAGTAGTGTGGATGTTATATATGGTGTAACCATGCAGGAACCAGGCGTTAGTAAATTGGTCAGTGTTGATTTCAGAAGCCTGGCTGCTGCTGAAAATTAAGTCAGATATAAGAATAGCGAAGGATCTGTCTCATTTATGTTTAAGAAATAAATCAGATTTCTTCTACCTCTACTTCCTGGTGACGATATTTTGATCGTTCTTTCCGGATTAAATCTGATTTTACTTTGTGTATAAATGCACTTCCTAAAAGGGCTAAACCGATATTAAAAACAACAATTGAAATTATTACCCATATTGGCCATTCGTCGTTTGGCCTTGTGTCAAGAGAATATACAATCGCTAATATGCCGGCGCTTACAAACAAAAAACCCACGGGCATTTGAAGCCACCATTTTTTATAATGTTTATTTGCCATAGTTAAATTTTAAGTGGAGGTGTAAATATATAGTAAAAGAAGATTTTGTTAATATGACCGGCGTGCAACTTACAACAAAAACCAAATTTTTATTTTTGATCAAATAATTGAAACCATGTCGAAGTTTTTAGGGGCCTTTTTTATGATCATTGCTGTAAATCTGTATGCGCAGGAAAAACCCGAAGGACTTTTTATCAATTCAAAGGCTCCGGATTTCAAAGCGAAAGACCAGAATGGAAATGAAATAGAATTGAAGGATCTTCGTAAAAAAGGACCGGTCGTTCTAATCTTTTATCGTGGCTATTGGTGCCCTTATTGCAGCAGGGAATTGCAAAAACTGGAAGACTCATTATCTCTCATAGAGGAAAAAGGTGCTCAACTCATTGCTATAACCCCTGAAAGACGGGAAGGAATTATTAAGACTATTGAAAAAACAAAAGCAAGCTATCCTATCATTACCGATAATGATATGAAAATTATGAAAGCATATGATGTGGCTTACCGAGTTGATGAAAAAACGATAGGACGTTATAAAATGGCGAGTATTGATCTGGCTGCTAACAATGGACAAAAGCCTGATGCAGTATATCTGCCGGTGCCTGCAGCGTATATTGTTGGAAAAGATGGAGAAATTAAATATCGCTTTTTTAATGAAGATTACAAAAAGCAGGCTCCAATAAAAGATATTTTAGAAAATCTTACAGGCTTGAAATAACGTTTACATTCGGCAGCAGAAATTCTGTCTTTAATAGTCGGTAGACTCATCTATACATGCACCACCAATACAGGGATTTTTAATTCATGCCGAACCGAATCAATAGTTTGTCCATAAAACCAGTCTTTAATACCCGTATGCCCATGGGCGCCTATTACCAGCATATCCGCATTGTTCTCTTTTATGATGCGAACTATTTCTTTTGCTCTTTGATTAAACCCCAGAATTCCTTTTGCTTCGTACCCCATTTGAATTAATCGCTGGGCATAAAAATCAATATGCTCCTGGTCGCTTCTTGATTCCAGGTCATCAGTATCTTTTCCTAAAACTTTTGAAGAGGCACTTTCCACCACATGAATAAGTACAAATGATGTTTGCTTTTGTGCCTGCCCGATAGCATAGGAAAGAAGTTTTTCATCCTTTTCACTGAACTCAAGAGCTATGGCAATTTTTTTGAATACTGGTACTGCAATTTTTTGCAGCTCCCTGACACCAGGATGAACTTCAGGCATATCTCTGCGCTTTTTACTCATAAGGGGATAAGCAAAAGAAATAATGAGTAAAGCTACAAACAACAAGCCGCTCAGGAGAATTACTGTTTTCCAGAAAATATTGTCTGAAGTAGCAAAATAATCTTTCCCTTGCTCAATGACCATGCGGATATTTAAATAAGCAAGAATAGCAGTAACGATCCATGCTGTGAATTTTGTTAGTGGTTTAATAGCATGCTCACCCATTGTTTTTTTATCACTTACAAAATGGATAAGAGGAATGATAGCAAAACTTAATTGCAGACTCAAAATAACCTGGCTTAATATTAAAAGGTTGTCAATATTATTCTCTCCATTGATGAGGATCACTATCACGGTAGGGATAATAGCAATTAATCTCGTCATCAATCTTCTTATCCATGGATTAATGCGAAGGCGCAAATATCCTTCCATTACAATTTGCCCTGCAAGTGTGCCGGTAATGGTTGAACTTTGTCCGGCTGCTATTAATGCAATGGCAAATAATGTAGGCGCCAGGTTAGTGCCTAAAAAATTATTCAATAGTTCATAAGCTGTTTTAATTTCTGCAACATCTGTCCGGCCTCTGAAAAAGAAAACCGAAGCTGCTAGTACCAGGATAGCTGCATTTACGAAAAATGCGAGATTTAATGCAATGGTGCTATCGAGTAAATTCAGCTTAAGTGCTCTCTTTATTCCCTCTGTATTTCTTTTAAATTTTCTTGTTTGTACCAGGGCGGAATGGAGATACAAATTATGAGGCATTACTGTGGCACCGATAATTCCAATAGCAATATATAAAGCTTCATCGCCTTGTATTTTTGGTATAAAACCCGTGACCACCTGGCCTATATCAGGTTTGGCTAAAATTATTTCTATAAGGAAAGAAACACCGATTATCCCTATTAAACCTATAATAAAAGCTTCCATCTTCCTGATTCCAAGTCGTTGAAGCAATAAAAAAAGAAATGTATCAAAAACTGTGATAAGAACAGCATATAGCAATGGAATCCCTGTTAATAACTGAATGCCGATAGCCATTCCAAGAACCTCAGCAAGATCACAAGCGGCTATCGCTATTTCTGCCAGCACATATAAAACCAGATTTATGTATTTGGGATAAGTTTCGCGATTGGCCTGTGCAAGATCTCGCCCTCTTACAATTCCAAGCCTGGCAGACAAGCTTTGTAGTAGCAAGGCCATTAAATTACTCATTAATAAAACCCAGATAAGTGAATAGCCGAATTTACTGCCCCCTGCAAGGTCTGTTGCCCAATTACCGGGATCCATGTAACCTACACTTACCAAATAAGCGGGACCAAAAAAAGAAAGTATTTTTTTCCATACAGGTCTCGACGCTAAGGTGGTATCCACGCTTTCATGCACTTCACTTAAGGAAATATGTGGGTGGTGATCCTTCATAGAGTTACATAAATGTTTTTAGCTAATTGTTCGCTAATAGAAAAAGAAGGCTGTTGCCTTAACTTGATTTCAATAGAATGATCAAAACTGAATCTTCTTTTTACTTCCAGCTTTGTGCCAATACTGATTTTTTTATGTTGTAATAATTCAAGCATTTTATCTGATTGATTAATTACACGGCACACTTCTGCCAGCCTGTTAAGCGGTAGTTCGGTAAGATTTACCAAATCATTTGTTTCCATTTTTCCAAGGCTATCGGGAATGGGATCTCCGTGCGGATCGAATTTTGGATACCCAAGGTATTCATCAAGCTTATCAATTAACTTCTTACTGCTAACGTGCTCAAGGTCCTCTGCCACCATGTGTACTTCATCCCATTTGAATTTTAATTTCTCTGCTAGAAAGAATTCCCATAACCTATGCCTTCTTATAATGTCCAGAGCCACTTTCTTTCCTTCATTACTTAGCCGAAAGCCCTGGTAAGGCTGGTAATGAAGTAATTTTTTTGTTTTTAATTTTTTCATCATATCAGTGACTGATGCTGGTTTTGTCTTTAGTTTTTCTGCTAAAGCGTTCGTAGTTACAGGATTTTGGTCACTTTGCAAGTGAAAGATGGCTTTGATATAGTTTTCCTCACTTGTTGAATAATTCAGCATACCTAAATTTTAATTTAGACAAATCTAAAAAAAATGATAGAGAAAACAAAAATTTGGAAACCTGGCTAAAAAAGAAAGAAGTAAATTCGGGGTTCATTTGGAATTATTATATGAAAGGAAAGTATTGGTTGATTGTAATTATTTCTTTTTTTATTTTACTTGCCTGCAGGCATAAAAAGAAAATCTCTTTGTCAGGTGAAGAATCTGTTGATGCCAAAGACTTCATTGAATCATTTCAATCAATAGAACTTCCTTATGAGATTGCCGACACTTCGGTTGTTAAAAAACGGGGAGACACAGTGCTGATAAGCCATAAAGTCTTTTCAGGTCTTATTCCTGACAGTGTGTTACGCAAAGTATTTGGAAAAGATGAGAGGCCAAAAATTTATCCGATTGGCCGAGCATCGGACCAAAGACAGGATAATTATCTTTTAGTTAAAGCTCTATCTTCCGCACACAGGGCAGTTTTCCTGCTTTGTTTCAATAAAAAAGATAGTTTTATAGCCGCCATGATGGCACTTCAACCTGATACCAGGCCCTCAACCCATCAGTTTTTTACTATTGATAAAAGATTTATTCTTTCAAAAAATATAACCCGCAAAAATGCGGATGGTACAACCAGTGAAGGAAAAAATGTTTACGTATTAAATGATACTGCAAAATCTTTTTTGCTTATAATGACCGATGCTCTTGATGAGACCAAAGTGGAATTGATAAATCCAATCGAATCCCTTTCAAAGAAAAACAAATATGCAGGAGATTATGTAAAAGATAAAAGGAACCTGGTTTCTATAAGGGACAATAAGAGACCTAACCATATAACATTTTTTGTACATTTTGAAATGAAAAATGGCTGCACTGGTGAATTAAAGGGTGAGGCAAGTTTCACTTCTAATAATACGGCTATGTACAGGGCGGATGGGGACTTATGCAAATTGCAATTTAGTTTTACAACAACTGCGGTTACTATGACTGAAATGCAGGGCTGTGGCTCTCACCGGGAGGTGAATTGTGTATTTGAAGGTACTTTTCATAAAAAGAAGGAGATTAAAAAGAAAGAAACAAAAAAATACAAAAAAAACCCTGATAAATAATTTTACCGTAATTATTTTGATCCTGTGATATAGCATACAAATTAATTTTTCCACCTGAATTGTGGACAATACTTAACTAATAAATTTTTTGCCTGTATATTCGCACACATTGTGTAAAATTCACACACTATGAGTTTTAAAAATTACAAAGTACCGTATTCTGTTGATCAGCGTTATTCTAAAAGAGTGGCTTATTTTTCGATGGAGTATGCTATTCACCAGCCATTGAAAATTTACAGCGGCGGTTTAGGATTTTTATCCGGTTCGCATTTGCGAAGTGCTTATGAGTTAAAACAAAATCTGATTGGTATTGGAATTTTATGGAAGTATGGTTATTATGACCAGATCCGTAACCAGGATCAAACACTTCAGGTAACCTGGATGGAAAAGCAGTATAGTTTTTTGGAAGATACTGGGATTAAATATCAAATCACTGTTCATGAGCATCCTGTGTGGGTTAAAGTGTTTTACCTGAATCCCGAAACATTTAATACCGCTCCTTTATTTTTGCTGACAACCGAAGTGCCGGAGAATGATTATGTGTCTCAAACAATAACTCATCGGTTGTATGATGCAAACGTAGCCACTAAAGTTGCTCAATTCATTTTGTTGGGTGTAGGCGGAGCAAAGTTGCTTGATGAATTAGGGTTTAAACCTGAAGTTTATCATTTAAATGAAGCACATGGGTTGTCATCTGCATTTTATCTGTATAAAAAATTTAATAATAATATTGAGGAGGTAAGAAAAAGATTAGTATTTACAACTCACACGCCTGAGGAAGCTGGTAATGAAAAACACGACATCCATTTATGTCATAAAATGAGCTACTTCTGTGGATTGACCATTGATGAGGTAAAAAAACTTACCGGCAATCCCGATGATATGTTTAATCATTCATTGGCTGCTTTACGATTTGCCAGGCTTGCCAATGGTGTTTCTCAACTTCATGGGAATGTTTCAAGGGCTATGTGGAGTAAATATGATGGTATTTGTAAGATCATTTCCATAACCAATGCCCAAAATTGGAAATATTGGGCTGATGAACAGTTGTATGATGCGAAAGAAAAAAATGATAATACCGAATTTGATGACAGAAAAAGATTTTTGAAAAAAAGAACATTTGAAATTGTGGCTGATCAAACCGGAAAAATTTTTGATATAAAAATTTTTACAATTGTGTGGGCCAGGCGTTTTGCGGGATACAAGCGTGCCGGATTGATTGCTTCAGATGAAGAGCGGTTTGAAGAATTGCTGAATAACAAAAAATATCCTGTGCAGATCATTTGGGCGGGTAAACCATACCCGGTCGATTATCCTGCTATCACTGAGTTCAATAACCTGGTACATTTAAGCAGACGATATCGCAATGTTTCGGTACTTATTGGCTACGAGTTAATGCTTTCAAGAAGATTGAAACAAGGTGCTGATTGCTGGCTGAATAATCCAAGGGTGCCACGAGAGGCATCGGGAACAAGCGGAATGACTGCTGCCATGAATGGAGCTGTAAATTTCTCAACCTCTGATGGATGGATACCGGAGTTTATTAAAAATGGAGAGAACGGTTTTGTAGTGCCTAAAACGGATTATTCAACTATGACGGTACACGACCAGGACGAGTATGATTTGAATTCTTTATACGAAATCTTAAACACTAAAATCTTATCTCTTTACTATGATAATTATGAAGTATGGCGCGGAATAATTAAAAATGGAATGAACGATGTACGTCTTCAATTTGACAGTAACCGAATGGCAAGAGAATATTACGAGTTGCTGTACAAGTAAAAGTTTCTTTTGTGAATCATTTGTCTAATTAATTTCAATTTAGGGATTGTTTTCTTAGAATAATTAGCTCAGCTATGTAATTCCTCAATAAGCTGGGAAGTAGTTTTAGTGATCTCAAAAAAGCTCATTAATTTATTTATTATACCTTCTACCAATGCATCCGGACAAGAAGCTCCGCTGGTAAGTAGAATTTTTACAGGGTTTTTTTTAGGCAAAAAATTGTTGCTGAGTAATTCTTCTTTTGTATGAAAATTGTAATGAAGAATCTGTTTTCGGGTAAGAATTTTTTCTTCACTATTGATAAAATAAGTGGGAAGCTTTTGCTCACAGAGTTCTACAAGGTGCGATGTGTTGGATGAATTATAACCGCCCACAACGATTGCAAAATCTGCATTAGTTTCAAGCATATTGATTACTGCACTTTGGTTATCGTTTGTAGCATAACAAAGGGTATCACGGGTATCAGCAAAATGTGCTTCGCTATTTTTTTCAGACAGGTTGTATTTGCGTATTATTATTTGTTTCAAATAATCCGCAATAGCCTGGGTATCGCTGGCAAGCATGGTAGTTTGATTTACTACACCAATTCTTTTAAGATCTTTTGTGATATCAAAGTTTTCTGAATACTGGCCTTTAAATTCTTCATAAAAAAGAAAAGAAGGTTTTTCATCCAGGATAAATTTTGCCAGTTCTTTTGCCTGCTTCATATCTCTTACTATCACTGAGGGGGAATTAACTGAGGCATGTGAAAAAGTAGCCCTCGTTTCTTCATGCTTAGGTTTACCGTGAATAACAACTGCATAATCTTGGTGGGCTATAATTTCTGAACGGTTCCAAACTTTTTCTACAAACGGGCAAGTGGTATTATATTTTCCTGTCTGAATACCGATATCAGTCAGTTTTTTTTCAATTTCCAGTGTAGTGCCAAAGGCGGGAATAAGAACAATATCATCTGCATTTAACTCATCAAAAGGAATTAACGTATTACCGTAAGTATCCTGTAAAAAATTTATTCCATAATTTTTCAGATCAGCATTTACCTGTGGGTTGTGGATTATTTCACTCAATAAAAAAATTCTTTTTTCGGGGTTTTCTTCTACAGTTTTAAAGGCAATTTCAATAGCATTTTCCACGCCATAGCAAAATCCAAAATACCTGGCAAGATATATTTGCAGGGGGCCGAAATCAAGCAGGGTAGGGGTAAAATCCTTTTTCATTCTGTCCATTTCTTTTCGCTTGTTTTTAATGGCAGTAATTGATGGACTGCGATAAATAATGGGCACTTTAAATTGCTTCATCAAAAAAGTATTTTCAGACTTTATTAGAAAGGAAATTAACTCGCAAGTTACCGAATACCTTATAGAAGTTAAAGTCGATATCGTTAAAAACATAATTTCCTTATCACCATTCAAGTCCTTATTTTCACAGAATTGCATTAAGTATGGATTATAATTTCAAACCACTTGAATGGACTCATAACACAAATATTTACGAGGTAAATACCAGACAATACACCAGTGAAGGAAGCTTTAAAGCATTCAGCCGGGAACTACAGAGACTGAAAAATATGGGAGTAAAAACTTTATGGTTCATGCCCATCACTCCTATTGCACAAAAAAATAAAAAGGGAACATTAGGTAGTTATTACGCTGCATCGGATTATGCGTCTGTTAATCCTGAATTTGGAACATTGGATGACTTCAGAATTCTTGTTAAAGAAGCTCACATGCTGGGTTTTAAAGTGATCATTGATTGGGTAGCCAATCACACAGGTTGGGATCATAAATGGACAAGGAAACATCCTGAATACTATAAAAAAGACGATTCAACCGGCGATTTTAAAAAAGCAGCCGGAATGGATGATATCATTGAACTCGATTTTCACAACCCGGGGCTGGTAAATGCAATGACAAATGCAATGAAATTTTGGGTGGACGAATGTGATATTGACGGTTTCCGCTGCGATCTTGCTTTTTGGGTGGAACTCGATTTTTGGCTAAAAGCCAGAAAGGAACTGGATGCAATTAAACCACTTTTCTGGCTGGGTGAATTAGACCCCATCGAACATCCTGAATACATGGGCGCTTTTGATGCTGCTTATACATGGACATGGATGCACAAAACAGAAGAATTTTATAAAAAACATCTTTCGATAAATGTTCTTGAAACAGTATTAAAAGAATATGATGCAATCGGGGATACATCCATGCGGGTATGGTTCACCAGCAATCATGATGAAAATAGCTGGAATGGCACTGAATATGAAAAATATGGTGCTATGGTCAAAGTCCTTGCCGTATTCAGTTGTACATGGAACGGAATTCCGCTTATCTATAGTGGGCAAGAATTACCAAATTTAAAACGACTGAAATTTTTTGAGAAAGATGAAATTAGCTGGACAGGTAAAAACGAACTGGAGCATTTTTATAAGAAATTATTGGACTTGCATTCAAGTAATCCTGCTTTGCTTTCCGGCAACCCGGAATCCAAAGCAATAAAAATAAAAACAAATGATGATCAGCATGTATTTGGCTACCTGAGAAAAAAAGGAAATGATGTAGTGCTGACTATTTTAAATCTTTCAAATGCGGATGTAAAGTTTTCGATTGATAATGTGAATGGAAAATTCAAAGAAGTTTTTTCAGGTAAAGAGAAAAATTTTTCCTCCGATAAAGGGTTAGAAATGAAAGAATGGGAATATTTGGTTTTTGAAAAACAAATTATCTGACCTGACAACCAAACTCCCGGATGCATCCGAAAATAAAAAACCGTCCCGAAATTGAGACGGTTTTTATTTAGTTAATTCAAATTTTTATTCTCCATTCAAATTAAGAGGATAAGTATACATATCCGAGCCCGGGTACATTCCTTCAAGTTTTATAGTGCCTCTTGAACTTAATAATGCTTTTCCAAGTTCTTCCACATTTTTTACATCCATACCATTTACACTTGTAATAATGAATCCTTCTTCCATTCTTGTTTTACTTATAGCGCCACCTTTCTTAATACTTTTTACAACTACACCGCCTTCAACACCATACTCACCAGCTTTTTTGGAATCAAGGGTTTCTAAGTCGGCCCCTAATTCATCTTCTACATTGGCTGTATATACAGCATTATAATTACCCGGAGATTTTTTTAATGTCACAAGGGCTGTATGTTCAGATCCTTTACGTTTGTAAGTTACTTCCACTTTATCGCCCGGTTTGAAGTTAGCAAGTACGGAACTCATTTCAAGGCCACTTGTTACTTCATTACCATTGATCCTGGTAATGAAGTCACCTCTTTTGATTCCTGCGGCTTCTGCACCTCCATCAGGAGCAACGGCAGAGACATAAACACCTTCATCAGTATCACTAATTCCCATTTGTTTCATTTGTTCTTCGCTTAGATCCTGGGTAGGATAGCTAACCCCTAAATAACCTCTCTGCACATTACCATATTGGATAATATCACCTACTACTTTCTTTACAAGATTAACAGGAATAGCAAAAGAATAACCGGCATATGTTCCTGAAGGGGCAAGGATGGCAGAATTGATACCGATAAGTTGACCACTTGTATTTACCAATGCACCACCACTGTTGCCCTGGTTTACGGCTGCATCTGTTTGAATAAATGATTCTACAGGAGCTTGCCCCTGGCGGGCATTAATTCCAATTGTTCTTCCTTTTGCACTTACAATACCGGCAGTGACTGTAGTTTCCAGGGAAAGAGGATAACCCACAGCCAGTACCCACTGACCTAATTGTACATCATCGGAATTGCCATAGAGCATAAAGGGAAAATTATTTCCATCAATTTTTAAAACTGCAAGGTCATAGTTGGGATCGCTACCAATCACTCTTGCTTTATAAGTTTTTCTATTGTGAAGCGTTACGGTAATTTCAGAAGCAATACCCTTATCACCATCAGAAATTACGTGATTATTTGTAACAATATATCCGTCTTCGCTAATGATTACACCGCTGCCAGAGGCTCTTTGTTCCGGTATAATGGTTGGGCCAAAATCAAAAAATTGATTGAACCAATCATCAAAACCATTGCCTCGTTTGTTTGGAAGATCGTTACTTACCTTTTTCGCGGGAATTTTTGTTTTAATATGCACTACAGTCTGAACTGAAGAATTGGCTGCTTTTGAAAAATCGACAGGGTCTCCGGACGTATTTTTGTCAAAGAAACCAGCATAGTTTACGGGCAGGCCTCCCTGAGTTTGAACAAATGGAGTTTGATGATGTGTGAATTTATTATAGCCCCACACACTGGCTAACGCTGATCCTGCGCTTATAGAAACGATCAGCAATAGTTGTTTCCACTTCATGGCGTATTCAAATTTTTAGTTTTTAAATAATTTATTATAAGGTATACCGGGCAAAGTTTGTGCCCCGACTTCAAAAATAATACAGAGGGAAAATAGTTTACGAACCGTTGGTTTAGTTTAACAAGAAATTTACTAAGGTTTTCGTACTTCATTGCAGATACAAATTTAAAAACAATTAATCAGAAAAGAAATGAATAAGTTCTAAAGGGAATTTAAAAAGGCCATAGTGTCTGTTTTATCTGCATAATCAAATAGCGTTGGGCTTTGGGCTTTACCAAAAGGAATCAGGTTGTGTCCAACAATACATTGAATGTCCTGATTGTCATGGAGAGATGACAATAGAGAATTTCTATCTGAATAACTTTCATAGTTTAACTGGCTGATTGGAGAAAAGACCGGGACGTCCTCAACTAATAACAAAGAAGCATTACTCATGTAGAATTTATTATTCAGAATGTGGAGAGCAAGGTTATAGTCAATGTTATTCTTGTATTTATGATGGTCTGCCAGGTAATTGTATTTTTCAAAGGCTGACAGCAGAGTTTCGAAATTATAGTTTTCAGGTATATAGATCTTGGTTATGTTTCGACAACCCAATCCGAAAAATTGGTATACATCATCGGCCAACCCGGTTAGTTCATAAGTTGTCTCGTTTCCATCCAGTATAGCAACTGAGGTTTTATTTCGCCGGATGATGTGCGGATACTTACCAAAATAATATTCAAAATACCGTGAGGTGTTGTTGCTGCCGGTGGCAATATAGGCATCACAACCCTTCAACGTTTCTGAAAAAAAGATAAATTTACTTATGTTCGGTTCCCAATTTTTTAATACGTCTGAAAGATGGTGAATTAACATTTCATCTTTTGAAGAAGGTCTAATAACGGCCTGATGACCACTGATAAAAACACATAAAAGATCATGAAATCCCACGAGAGGTATATTGCCTGCCATTGTGATACCCATTTTTTTTGGATGGTCGTTAGCAGCTGGCAAACGATAAGCAGCACCCCAATTTTCCAATAATTCCTTCTTTAGAAAATTTTCAACAATATTTCTTGTAGCAAGCTCAATAAATTCAGGAATAAACCAGCCATTTTGGAACGAGGCCTTTTGTTTTGTCTCAGTCCATGCAGGCTCATCGCTCTGCATATAAGCCCCTAACTTGCATAACCAATCAATTCTCTGTTGTAAAATCATTTGTATAAGAATTTTATACTTTTATATTTGTGACACCTAAATCAAAAATTATTTTATAAATCCAAAATTAAAATTATGGCAATCAAGATAACCGAAGAATGTATTAATTGTGGTGCCTGTGAACCGGAATGCCCGAATAATGCAATTTATGAAGGAGGTGTAGAGTGGGCGATTGCAGATGGCACCACTGTAAAAGGCTCATATGCATTAATGGATGGTACCGTAGTAGATTCAGAACAAAAAAATGCACCTATTGCTACAGATATTTATTATATAACTCCAAATAAATGTACCGAATGCCAGGGATTTCATGAAGAACCGCAATGTGCTGCCGTTTGTCCGGTAGACTGCTGTGTGCCGGATGAAATGTACCGCGAAACGGTAGAAGAATTAATGTCCAAAAAAGAAAGGTTACATATATAGGAAATTTTGTGTTGTGGAAAAAAAGAGGTGGTTATTTTATGAATGCTCCTGTTTTTTTTCTACCTTAACATTAATAAATAAACGCAGTTTCTAAACTGCCAAGGAGTGGCGGGTGATATGTCCCGTCGTAAAGAGGTGAAGGCAAATGCATCCTTCACCTTTCTTATTTTAAATCATTCGCTTAATAATTTATTATTTATTGCTAATCCTGTTGTTTCTAACAGAATTTTATTTCTGCTTAAACAATTTTTCTTCAATATTTGCGCTGTAATTCAAATTCATGAAAAGAAATATTGCTCTTGTTACGGGTGGTTGTTCCGGCGAAGCTGTTATCTCATATAAAAGCGCTGTAACTATCGACAATAACCTTGATCGTGAGAGATTCAATGTATATACAATTGATGTTCGGCCGGAAGGCTGGTTTTATGAATCAAATGGACAAAAAACTGAAATTGACAAAAACGATTTTTCTTTGATTTCAGGTAATCAAAAAATAAAATTTGATGCTGTTTTTATAGGGATGCATGGCACACCCGGTGAAGATGGCAAATTACAGGGCTATTTTGATACGCTGAATATTCCTTATACTTCCTGTAATGCCGCTACTTCAGCAATTACTTTTAATAAACGGTTTACAGTTGCGGTAGCCGCTTTTTCCGGCATCAGCGTTGCTAAATCAGCCATACTAATAAAAAATAATTTTCAAAGTCCTGATGAGGTTGCTTTGAAACTTAAGTTTCCTGTCTTTGTAAAGCCAAATAACGGGGGATCGAGTATAGGTATGTCAAAAGTTATTCAACCTTCTGATGAGTTTGGTGCTGCTGTTGAAAAAGCTTTTAAGGAGGATAACCAGGTTTTGGTAGAAGAATTTATTGAAGGCAGAGAATTTACAGTCGGTGTTTTTAAAACAAATGGAAATGTTATAGTGCTTCCAATCACAGAGGTAATCAGCAAAAAAGATTTTTTTGACTATGAAGCAAAATATGAAGGTGCATCCTCAGAAGTAACTCCCGCTGAGATCGATGAAGTAGTTGCAGACAAAATTCGGGATGCCGCCAGGAAAATTTATCAGGTATTTAATTGTCGCGGTGTGGTCAGAATTGACTTTATTTATAATGAAGAAGCAAAGCAACCTTTTATGCTCGAAATAAACTCTATTCCCGGTCAGAGTGAAGCCAGTATTATACCACAGCAGGTTAGGGCAATGGGTTGGAGCCTAAAAGAATTTTATACTAAATTAATTGAAGAAGCATTAATTATTTAATTTGAAATTTTTGGAGCATGTAATTTAAAATATTCAGGTCTCCACATTTCAAAATTCATAGCATGTTCAAATTCATCACTCATCGCCCTTTTTGGGTAAATTTGATAACGGCCATTCTGCTGACAATGGCTTGTTTTGTGTTATTCTATCTCTCATTAAATTTTATTACAAATCATGGGCGTTCACGTAATGTCCCCATGGTAGTAGGGAAAAGTTTTACAGAAGCAAAAAAAATTTTAGATAGGGGGGGGTTTCAAATTGTGATCCAGGATTCTATTTATGTAGATACTTTGCCTCCATTAAGTATTATAAGACAAGTACCGGAGAGTGATGCTGTGGTAAAAGTTAACCGGACGGTTTATCTTACTATTAATCGGGCTGTGGCGCCTATGATGGAAATGCCTAATTTAATTGGGTATAGTTTTCGCAATGCGGAAATGAGCCTTGCCACCACAGGTTTGCGATTGGGTGACACTATTTATAAAGCAGATTTTGCAAAGAATTCGGTTCTTGATCAATTGTATAAAGGAGAACATATCTCTCCCGGTACAAAGATTCAGATGGGTTCTACTATCTCATTAATATTGGGTACAGGTGTCGGTGAAACACAGTATAATGTTCCCAATCTTGTCGGTTGGACCTACGGTGAGGCAAAAGAAAGGCTTGGGGAACGTGGTATAAACCTTTTAGTGGTGCAGGCTGATCCATCTGGCAGAGATACCCTGAATGAATATATCTACAGGCAGGATCCACCTCAGTTTGATCAGGGAGGGTTTCCTTTACATATTCGTAGCGGCCAATTGATAAGTGTGTGGTTAAGCCCTGATAAACCTGTTATGGCAGATAGTACAAACAATAGCCCAATCCCTTAATAGATTTTTTATGGATAATATTACAGTTGATGAAGTAAAAAGAAGAATTGATGCAGGTGAAGAGCTGAATTTAGTTGATGTCAGAGAGCCTCATGAAAATGCAGATTTCAATATTGGCGGAACTTTATTGCCCTTAGGAATGATAAAAAGTATGCAAATAGACGATATAGAAGATCTGAAAGAGAAAGAAGTGATTCTTTATTGCAGAAGCGGAAATCGCAGTGGGCAGGCTGCTATGTTTTTAGAAGCAATGGGTTTTCAAAATACAAAAAACCTGATAGGAGGTATGCTGGTCTGGGAAGAAAAATTCGGAAGATAGTTTACGGATTAACAACTTTTCAATACTGTCAAAACTTTAAATTTATTGTTGCCATAAAATTTGTACCTGCCATAGGAAAATAATAATTATTCACTACCAGTTCCCCGCCGGAAATGTAGTTATAAGTATATCCGTTGGGTTCATATTTTTTATTGAAAACATTATTTACCTGCAAGACAACATTCGCTTCTTTTAGAAATTTTTTATGAAAAGTATAAATGACTCTTATATCCTGTACGTAATATGGGTTTAATTTTCTTCCTTCATTTTGTGTATTGTCCAGGTATTGTTTGTTCACGTATTTACTTAATAAACTTAGTTCAAAACTTTTTGTCGGCAAAAAACTTATAGTGGCTGCACCTACAGTTTCAGGTGATAAAGCGATATCAGTAGAAGAATAATTATTGATTTTTTGACCGCCATTGTCGTAGTCATCAATGTATTCAGTGAAATGCCTGACTTTATTTTTACTGAAAGCAAGATTGCCACCTGCTTTAAACCATTCAACAGGTTGTATGGCTCCCTGTAATTCTATCCCCGCTCTAAAACTATTTGGAATATTTGTTCTTGTGTAAGCACCCACATCATTGATCATTCCTGTTAAGACTAATTGGTCTTTATATTTCATGTAATAAAATGTAGCCCCCCAGCTATAATTGAATTTTCTTTTCTCAATCCCGAATTCAAGATCATGTAATTTTTCAGGTTTGGGTTGTTGATTTTTTCCTGCTTCAAAATCATCACGATTAGGTTCTTTACCAGCAATGCTATATGATAAGTAATTGTTCCACCCATTATGAGTATAGCTAAGACCAATTTTTGGATTGAAGAAATCGTAATCATTTTTTATTAACAGGGTAGGGTTATCTTCAAAACCGTTTATGTTATATTTTACATGATGGTATTGCAGATCAATATATCCATTCCAGTTGCCAGAAAACTTTTGTAACAATTTTGCGTAGCTGTTAAAATCATTTTTAAATGCGTCGTGATCATACCATATATCCGGACCTGCCAGGCCATTTTGCGCCCAGATCAATTTTCCATAATGATCGCCTTCATATTTTGTATAAGCACCTCCGAATGTGAATTCAGTTTTTGCATTATGGTATTGCAGAGAAAAGATATCTCCGTAAAAATTATTATTGAGCCAGAGTTGCCTGATAAAATCAGAAGTGAAAATGGTGTCAGTTCCTACTATAGGGTATGGAAGATTATAGGTATCATAAGATTGATCTGCCCTGTATTCTTCATAATAGCCCTTTCCCTTTGTAAAAAATATAGCTGTATTAAAAGAAAGATGGTCGTTGAAGTTGTGAGTGTAAAATAATTGATAATGGTTCTGCCAGTAATTGTCGGTTTCATTATCGTATGGCTCGCCTGGCTTTTCAGTACCTGCATAATTTATCTTTCTATTACCAGCCTTCATATCATCTTCAGAAACTCCATACCATGCCTGGTAGGTTTTTTCATAACCTCTGAACAGGTTGAATCGAAGAATATTTGATTTACTAATGTAGGCAGTGGAAAAGTATAATGATCGAAGTTTTGAAAAAGCCCTGTCAATATAGCCATCACTGGTTATGTTTGATAAACGTGTATCGAAAGTGAAATATTTACCTACTAAACCACTTCCTGCTTTCAAAGTATTTTTCCACGTGCCAAATGAGCCATAACTATTATTGAGTTCGGCATAAGCCTGCCTGTTAACTTCATTGGTGCTGAAATTTATCGTGGCACCAAATGCCCCTGAGCCATTTGAAGAACTTCCCACTCCCCGTTGAATTTGTATACTGCTAACCGACGAAGCAAAGTCCGGGAGATCCACAAAATAGGTTAACTGGGATTCAGCGTCATTGTAGGGAATCCCGTTTAATGTAACATTGATACGGGTGGCATCAGTGCCCCTGATGCGCATAGCCGTATAGCCAACTCCATTGCCTGCATCTGAGTTAATGACCACTGATGGGGTTTGATTTAAAAGAAATGGGAGATCCTGACCCAGGTTTTGTTTTTCAATTTCCTTTTTTGAAAGATTTGTTTTTGTAACCGGTGCACGATCAGCCGCCCTGACAGCTTTTACTTCTACCGGCGACATATTGTAGAAGCTGTCTTTCTCAGCAGGTTTTTCCTGGCTGAAACTTAGATGAAAAGTAATCATCAAGAATGATGCAAGACAGATCCTCTTCATTTTTTAAATTTTATTGAACCATAATTAAATAAAGGAGGATCATTCCAGGTTTCCTTCAAATCCTTTTAATCAATTAAATCATGGTTCTGATTAATAAATGAGAGGGAAATGCAGGAGAGAAAAGGGAGCAGTCGGTGGTCACCTTCCTTCGCAGGCATTACCCTGATCAGGTTCTGCGGGTATAATCTCAGCCCCAATCCGTCCTGGACGAATGGGACACCCCGGGAACTTTACAGCCACAAAATTAAGGGAGAAAATTCTTAATGATTGTAACTTTTATACTATTCTCTTCGTATTACATCAAATTGAACTATTATGAAGAAAATATTTGCGTCCCTTTTATTGGCCGGAATTACCACCCTCGCTGTTGCACAAAAAACAATAAATGATGCCAATGCTCAGCAGCGTGCAGCGTCAGGATATCACGGGATAGCAATTTCAGGCAGTATTGAACTATTTCTTACCCAAGGAAACGAAGAGAGTGTTGTGGTGAGTGCTGACGATCCTAAATGGCGTGACAGAATTGTTACCGAAGTAAGAGATGGAATTTTGCACATTTATCTTGAAAACAGGAGTAAAATTCAAATTGACTGGGGAAAGAATTCGAGGGGCCTGAGAGCATATGTTTCAATAAAGGATATCGATTATTTGTCATCTAGCGGTTCAGGTAAAGTTCATATCGATGGAAATTTAAAGTCGGACAAATTGAAAATTGATATTTCCGGTTCCGGTAACATGGAAGGTGGATTGGCGGTTAAAGATCTTTCAGTAGGACTAAGCGGTTCTGCAAATGTTGACTTTAGCGGGAATGCTGAAAATTCTGATTTTCATATCAGCGGTTCAGGAAATATACGCAGTTATGATTTTGCCACAGCTTTTTGCAAAGCGTCCATTAGTGGCTCTGGAAACGTAAGAATTACGGTCAGCAAGGAATTATCAGCTCATATTAGTGGCTCGGGAAATATTTTTATCAAAGGTGATGGATTGATAAGAGATTACAGTGCATCTGGTTCTGGAAAATTCAAAAGAGTGCAATAACAATAAAAACTTGAAGTCATGAAAAAATTACTCTCAATATTTACTGTGCTGTTATTTGCTCTTTATTCTAATGCACAGCTTACAATAAATGACCCCAATGCAGAAGTCAGGGAAGCAAAGAACTTTCATGCCATCTCAGTATCAAATGCGTTTGACGTGTTCATATCGCAGGGCAATGAAGAAGTTGTAGCAGTAAGTGCTTCAGAAGAAAAATACAGGCAGGATATTAAAGTGGAAGTTGAAAATGGTGTTTTAAAAATATCATTTGACAAGGAAGGAAAGTTCTGGCATGGATTAAATGGTGATAAAATGAAATTAAAGGCTTATATCTCTTTCAAAAATATTGATAAGCTAATAGCTTCAGGTGCATGTGATGTACGGGTACAGGGAAATATAAATGTCGATGATTTGCATATGAATTTTTCGGGGGCAAGCGATCTTAAAGAAGGAACAATAAATGCCAAAAAATTAACAGTAAATGCAAGCGGTGCTTCTGATGTGAGAATATCAGGGTCTGCAACCGAACTGGATATAGAGGCAAGCGGAGCCAGCGATTTTAAGGGGTTTGATTTTGCAGCAGATTATTGTAATGCGAAGGCAAGTGGAGCCAGCTCGATAAATATTACTGTGAATAAAGAATTATCGGCGCATGCAAGTGGTGCAAGTGATGTCCATTATAAAGGAGATGGATTGATAAGAGAGATTAGAACAAGCGGGGCAAGTAACGTTTCCAAACGATCATAACTAAGAAAAACAAAAAGCAAAAGCTCTCTGCGAAGAGAGCTTTTTATTTACATTGATTTTGTTTGGTTGATAAAGGCTATAAGGTTACCTTTGCGCTCCACATCGCGAAGTAGAGCAGTGGTAGCTCGTCGGGCTCATAACCCGAAGGTCGGAAGTTCGAATCTTCCCTTCGCAACAATAACCCGTCAGTGGCGGGTTTTTTTATTGCTATTTTTGAAACGGTTTATGAAAATAGGTTTTGTCAACATCTTTGGTCGTCCCAATGCCGGGAAAAGTACTTTGCTCAATTTATTAATGGGCGAAAAATTAGCCATTGTTTCTCCTAAGGTTCAAACTACCCGCCACCGCATCAAGGGAATTTTGACTGAAGCGGCTTATCAAATCATTTTCTCTGATACTCCGGGAATTATTGAACCAAAATATAAGTTGCATAAAAAAATGATGCAGGCAGTCAAAAATTCTTTAGAAGATGCTGATCTGGCTTTACTGATTGTGGATGTAAATGATGATTGGAAAGAATGTGATGAAATTTTTTCCTCGCTGAAATTTAAAGTGCCCGCAATAGTTGTTATCAATAAAATTGACACGGTTAACCAGAAGAAAATAGAGCAGGCTATTAGCTTTTTTGGAGACAAAAGTTATAGCAAAAGGACTGCCACTATAGTTGCATTAAGCGGAACTTATAGAGAACGACTTTTGAAGGATATTCTTGAATTTTTGCCTGAGGGAGAAAAATTTTATGAAGAGGATGAAATAAGTGATCTGTCAACGAGATTTTTCGTTAGTGAATTGATACGTGAAAAGATTTATGATCTGTTTGAAGAAGAAATTCCCTACCATACAGCAGTAGTTGTTCAGGAATTCAAAGAAAAATCAACACTAATTAAAATAAGAGCAGAAATTATTGTGCATCGAGAAACACAAAAAGCAATTATTCTTGGGGAAGGAGGCAGAATGATTAAAAAATTAGGAACAGAATCCCGGAAGGAGATTGAAAAATTTCTTCAGCAAAAGGTTTTCCTGGAATTATTTGTGAAGGTAAAACCAAATTGGAGAGAAAATGATTTGCAATTAAAAGAGTATGGCTATTAACTACTTCTCCAAAAGATATCGATGCTAAAATCTCAAATTTGGATAAATAGTCTTTTATGAAATGCAAATCGCAGGAAGGTATTGAAAAGGTAATTCAATACTATAATAGCTTATGATCAAAAATTCTCGGAAAAATGCTCCTCAGGATTTCCTCTTTATTGAAATTTGAATAAAACAAATTAGCTTTCGCCTTTAAAACAACTTATAGGTAACAATTTTTTTTATGGCAGGATTTACGGTAGCAATCGTCGGCAGACCGAATGTGGGAAAGAGTACTTTCTTTAACCGGATGATGGAGCAAAGAAAAGCGATTGTGCATGATATAAGTGGCGTGACCCGCGACAGACAGTACGGTATAGCAGATTGGAACGGCAAAACCTTTAATGTAATTGATACCGGTGGCTTTGTTCCCGATAGTGATGATATTTTCGAAAAAGAAATTAGGAAACAAGTTATTATAGCGGTTGAAGAAGCAAATGCTATTATCTTCATGGTTGACGCTGCTACGGGTCGGACTGATCTTGATGATGCAATGGCTGATATATTACGCCGGGGATCAAAACCGGTTTTTCTAATTGTAAATAAAGTCGATAATATTGAACGGATGCTGGAAGCAGCAGAATTTTATGGTCTGGGTTTTGAAAACATTTTTTTTGTTTCTTCAATGACAGGCAGTGGCACAGGCGAGTTGTTGGATGCGATAACAGATTTGATAAAAGAAGAAACAATTTCTGAGGCCCATGAAGACTTACCAAGATTTGCTATCATAGGTCAACCCAATGTGGGCAAATCGTCATTATTAAATGCATTGATAGGAAAGGAGAGAACTATAGTAAGTGAAATTGCCGGTACAACAAGGGACACGATTGATACACATTACAAGCTTTATAAAAAAGAGTTTATCCTGGTAGATACTGCAGGCATCCGGCGAAAAGCAAAAGTGCACGAAGACCTTGAATTTTATTCTGTGATCCGCGCTATAAAGGCAATAGATGAAGCAGATGTATGTTTATTGTTGTTGGATGCACAAAAAGGGATTACAGCACAGGATCTGAGTATTTATAGCCTCGCAGTCCGCAAAGGGAAGGGAATTGTGCTGCTTGTAAACAAATGGGACCTTGTTGAAAAACAAACCAATACCGCCCGTGATTATGAAAAAGAATTAAAAAACAGGTTAGCTCCTTTTAATGACGTACCCATGCTTTTTATCTCAGCAAAAGACAAAACAAGAATTTATAAAACAATTGAAACGGCAATAGAAGTATATGAGAATAGGCAGAAAAAAATTGGCACTTCTGAACTTAATGATGTTCTATTGAAAGCAATTGAGGCTTACCATCCGCCTGTTGTACGGGGCCACCCCATTAAAATCAAGTATATCACACAATTGCCCACAACAACACCTTCTTTTGCTTTTTTCTGCAATTTTCCTGATGATATTAAACAACCATATAAAAACTATCTTGAGAATCAATTGCGTGAGAAATTTAAATTTACCGGTGTGCCTGTTCGAATATTTTTCCGTAAAAAATAACACAAAAAAGTATATCTCTGAAGTTAACCCTTCTTACTATAATTTGAATACTTTTACCAGTTTGTTTACCTGCTTTTTAAATCTCAGGAACTCTTCTTCCTGATGCCTGATGAAACTATTATCCTCAAGTTTGCCTAATACTTTATCCATTTGTTCCCGGGTGTCGTAAACCATTTTGCGAAAATCATTATGATAATCTTTCGCTCTTGAATCATAGATAGCCTTTGTCATCCATTCCCTGGTGGCAATAGCCTGCTCAAGAAGAGACCGAAAAACTTTCTTATTAAATTTTTGAGCATTTAGTTTATTTATTTCGAGTAGTGAAGCAGAAGCGTGTTGTAATTTTTGGTCTTTATATAATTCACCATTCTTTTGATAAAATTTGTGAACATCGTCCCAGCTTTTTATCCTTCCGGAATGAATTTGTTTTATAAGCGAGTCAACAGACGATTGTGGAAGTAATTGGGTACCTACATTTATCCATGAGTTTCTTTTTGCCCGGAATGGAAGCGATTGATTAAATTCTTCCCAGGAATTTATTTTATGCTCCACAGAAAAATTTACCAGTTGTGATGTTCCATAGTATGTAATAAGTTCTTTGTAAATGCTATAAGCTGGTAATACTTTTTCTAACACAGTTTTGCGACGACTGTTTTCAAAATCTTCCGCTAAAATTTCCATTTCATCAATCACCGGGTCTTTTTCTTCCAATAATTTTTCACCTGTTGTATAAATTTCTTTATCCGCTAGTTTTTTTTTATTCTTCGTTGCAAACGCAACGCCGGTAAATTTTTTCAATAATTCCAGCGACAAAAAGATTTCATTGATACTATCAGGCGCCAGGTAATCATATTCTATCGTTTGTATTTTTTCTGTTCGTTTGTCACGGTCAGCATACTTTACTGTATTACGGGCAAGTGCATACATATTATACATAAACCAATAAGCTGGCATCACAACAAGCCTGTCTTTACTTATGTCGTTACTTACCAGAGAAAACGGAATTGGAATATTTAATTCGTAGGGATAATCGCTTTTAGTAATTAAAGTAAATGTGGCAAATTTTGAATTATGCTTGAGACTTACACAAAGTCCCGGCCAGAAACCACGGGCCGCAATCAGTTCGCCATCACCTCCGCGACTATTATGATTAGACCCGAGTGTGGCGCCTGCAGCAATATTACTCTGGCCCATTATCAACGCGGCACAGAGAAAAGAATTATTGTGATGTTGCTCATGCGCCGGAAAGATCAATGAATTCAAAACTTCACAGCACGAAATGGTAGAATTATTACCCAAATAAGAATTAATAAGCCTTGCCCCATATTTTAGTTGGGAGTTGGAAGCAAGAATGAAACGAACAGCTTTTACTCCATAAAATATTCTGCAGCCAAAACCAATAATGCCATTTACCAGTTCAACACCTTCTCCAATTTGAGATTTCTCCTTCGGTGAAGAATTGATAGTAAGATTCTTCAGCTTGTTAGCACCTTTGATATAGGCATCACTACCGATCCAGACATCCTTAACGATTCTTGTATTCTTTATAACTGTTCTGTCACCTATTTTTCCATAATAGCCTCGTTTGTTATCGAATTTTTTTTGGGTGAATTCTTTAAATTTTTCCATGACTACTTCATCATCTCTGTATCTTGACCACAGGTATGCATCGCCCGGTAACATACCATTAAAAGGTATCACACTACGGCCCGCATTTTCATTACACACCTCAAGCCATATTCTTACGGATTCATCTTCTCCGTCTTTGATTATTCCGTTTCCGAATTTTGAGTGATCAGATACTGCGATTTCATTTACGTTCACAATAATCACTTCATTACCCACAATATAATGCGTCATGTAGTTTACATTATCAACAACTACATTATCACCAAAATCGCAACTTATAATGGTACTATTGTATAAACCCACAGGAAGCCTGATATCATGGAAGGAAAGATAGAGAGCTTCCAGTTTTCCAATACGGACAAGGCCAAAAAATTTGCAATTCTTTACAAGCTCCGGATCAAAGGCATCAGACACCAGTACATTGTTCCAGTCATCAGAAGTGTTCGCATTGCGAACCAAAACTTCTATTTCATAAGCTGTTAGTTTTCTGTAATGAATTCCATTACGGTTCTGTAGATTCCGCAAATAATATTCATCTTTCCCTTTAGGAATGTATTGTGATGCAATAAAATTATAACCAAGGGAACCGATAGGAGTTTTCTGAATTTCGTTCATGAAAAAATGTTGCTCTCTGTATTTTAAGATCAGGGCTTAACCGTGCAAACTTAAACGTAAAATGCAGAACCGAAAACTTATTCCACTGTTACACTCTTTGCCAGGTTTCTTGGCCTGTCTACATCATAGTGTTTTGCAATGCCGATATAGTATGCCAATAATTGTAGTGGTATTACGCTTAACATGGGAGCTACAATTTCGTCAGATTCGGGAACGATCATCACATCATCGCAAATGTCAATTGTGGTATCGTCCCCTTCAGTAACGACTGCAATCACTTTTCCCTTCCTGGCTTTTATTTCCTGCATGTTGCTTACTACCTTATGGTGATGAGCATCTTTTGTAGCGATAAATACAACAGGTAATGTTTCATCAACCAATGCAATAGGACCGTGTTTCATTTCGGCGGCAGGATATCCTTCGGCATGTATGTAAGAAATCTCTTTGAGTTTTAGTGCTCCTTCTAAAGCCACCGGAAAATTATATCCACGACCGAGATAGAGAAAATCCCCGGCATCTTTATATTTTTCGGCTAATTCTTTTATGTGATCAATCGATTCGAGTAGTTTAAAAACTTTTTCAGGGACCGCATGAAGTTCTTCCAACAGGTGCTGGTAACGATCTTCGCCAATGGTTCCTTTTTTCTTTGCTATTTTTAAAGCGATCATTGTAAGCACTGCTAATTGTGCCGTAAATGCTTTTGTAGATGCCACCCCAATTTCAGGGCCTGCATGTGTATAAGCTCCGCCATGACTAACTCTTGCAATAGATGATCCCACTACATTTACTACGCCCAGTATTATGGCACCTTTTGATTTTGCATTTTCAATAGCGACTAATGTATCGGCTGTTTCACCACTTTGGGAAATGGCAATGATCACATCGCCTTTGTTGATAACAGGATTGCGATACCTGAATTCTGAAGCGTATTCTACTTCCACATTGATACGACAGAGCTCTTCAAAAATATATTCAGCTACTAAGCCGGCGTGCCAGCTTGTTCCGCATGCAACCATTACTATCCGGTTTGCATTCATGATCTGTTCTGCATATTCTTCAATTCCCTTCATAGTTATCGTGCCGGTTTCCACATCCAGTCTTCCCCGAAGACAATCATGAATTGTATTTGGCTGTTCGAAAATTTCTTTTAACATAAAATGATCATAACCGCCTTTTTCAATGGCGGCCAGTTCCATATCCAGCTTAGTGATATAGGGAGTCAGTTTATCATTACCAAGATTTTTTAATATTAATTCATCAGCTTTGATAATAGCCAGTTCATAATCGTTCACATACACAACTTCTTTGGTGTATTCAACAATGGGCGAGGCATCACTGGCTAAAAAGTGTTCACCCTTGCCTACTCCAATTACTAATGGGCTACCTTTTCTCGCGGCGATCAATGTATCAGGATTGTCCTGGTCTATCAATATAATTACATATGCTCCCACAACTCTTCTTAAGGCAATGCGTACAGCTTCTTCAAGGGAGCAATTATTATTTTGTTGAATATCCTCAATAAAATTGAGGAGAACTTCAGTATCGGTTTCACTGGTGAATTTATACCCCTTCTTTACAAGTTCCTGCTTTATCTGGGAATAATTCTCAATTATACCATTGTGAATGATGGCTAGTTTACCACTTGTAGAAGTCTGGGGGTGAGCATTCATATCACTGGGTTCACCATGAGTGGCCCATCGTGTATGCCCAATGCCAATATTTGCGTGGAGGTCTTTTCCTATAAGAGATTCTTCAAGATCAGTCACTTTGCCTTTTTTCTTATAAACTTTTAATCCGCTGTTAAGTAAAGCCACACCTGCACTGTCATATCCCCTGTATTCCAAGCGTTTCAATCCTTTCAGGATAACAGGATATGCTTCACGGGGTCCTATATAAGCAACAATTCCACACATCGTTTCAAGTTTAGGGTTTAGGTTAAAATTGCGAATCGAAATTCAGGTGCTAAAATCTTAAAAATAAGGCAGACCTCAAAGTGGGAGATAAGATTTATTGACTAACCGAAAAATCTACGACGATTTTTAAAGGCAGTTGAAGGATTTTCGATGGGCATTCTATATAGAAACTTGCCAATGCATTTTTTTTGTGAGCACACAGTATGCTTTTGATATATCACCTGCGAAAGTTGGTAACATATGTATGCAGACCCGAATTCTTTTTTGCCTTAAAGTGATTTGTACTTTTGAAATTTATATCATCGTAGTATTCAGAAAGCGCTTCCATGTTAGTATAATTTACTGCGGTTATCTTTAAGCTGTGTAAAGTTTCGTTGTCAACAAATTTTTTGATAATATCCCAACTACCCTGGAAGGTTTCATTGAGGTTATTTACATAGTCGAGGCTTCCGTCTTCATAAAAAGTAAAATTGCCTTCAGTAAATGGAAGGTTATCGATATCGCCTCCCAACCCAAAACGGTCTACATCAGCAATACGCCATGTACCGATTATTCTTTTATCATATTTTTTTAAAAAATCTTTGCTGCAGCTTGCGAATAAAATCAATAAAGAAAAAATGCTGATAGTGTAAATGTTTTTCATGATTAAAGGTTTGATGTTACCCTAAGTTCGATATGTTTTCTTTTTATCGGATGTTGTATGAACCATGTTAACAAAAAATTTAACAGTGGGAAAAACATTTTTAGAAGCTCTGGCTTATCCTGATACCCGGCGTCACTCCTTTAAATAAATTATTAAAATAGATAGAAGGTTCGATGGTTGTTTTTAATAATTTCAATTTGCCTGCTCCCAAACGAAAAGTATTTTTTTCTATAAAATCTCCGCTCCTGTGTATAAGATAGCCTAATGAAAAGACAGCGCTGAATGAAAAATCTTTTCTGGGATCATGATCAGTTGTACCACCCTGGCCATACGTAAGAGTAAGAAAATCGTTTCTGTACGTTTTCAATTTACCCTGTGCATCCTTTAAAAATAAGAAATGAGGCTCCCAAAACAATCCCGGTTCCCACTTAAATGTTCTGTCCCGGTTGGTAATGGAAAGCCGGATACCTGTACTGAATGAAGGGAGGAAATAGTTCTTATAGTTTTGGATATTTACAGTTATTATAGTTTCAAGTACATCACCTACTCTTCCCGGAATGACACCTCCCGGTTTGTCCGAAGTAATAGTTTTATCTTTTTTAAGATAATGAGAACCGCCTCCTTTCAGCAGAGGCCATTTGGCATTTACATTATTTTTTATCGTTGCCACTTTTTCATTTAAGGTACCGTCAAGATAATCGGTTAATTCTTCAAGATTATTCAGGTAAAATAAAATGTGGTAGTAACGCTGATGGGTAAGACTTATCTTTTGCTGTGGTTTTGGAGGGTTAGCGATCACGCCGACAATATTTATTGTATCCTGGGTTACTTTCAATGATGAAAGTTCACCGTCATTCAGCAGATAACTGTCTCCTTTGGGTGGATTTTGAAGAATCCTTATTTTTTTTCTGTCTTGCGCATCCTTTACATAATCTATGCGCTTTGTAGTAAGCGGGTCAGAAAGTGAATCTTTGAAAAACTTTATATCATTCATGAACACAGTTAGCAAAGAATCAATATTAGTGAGTCTTTGCAAATCCGATTTATCAGTAAGCTCTATAGTAAGTTTATTGCCTTTTCCGAGCTCGATATAAAACCTATCGGTAAGAACAATGTATTCGGGAACCCGGAAAGCCTTGTCATCATTGTTGGATTGAGCATAAAGCTCTGGCAGGATGCTTATAAAAAGCATCAGTACAATAAATGTTCTTTTCATTTTATATTAGTTTGAAGATGGTTTTGAGATTACTATAAATCCATGTGATTGTGTATTGACCGGTGGGCCGGCAAATACCTCTTCATCAGGATGAATAAATTTGAAAGAATGTTTATCAGTATTTCTAACCATATCGGGTGGCGATCCTATAACCGGGCTCTCTAATTCATTTATGTGAACCACTTTTAATTTTTGTTTTGCAAGAGGCCCAACTGTTGCATTGGAGCTGGTATTCGGAATTTGTAAAGATTTCGTGGCAGCTTCTGTAATTAAAGAAGAATTAATTGTGTCATTTAGAATCATTTTACTTATCATTGGTCGTGTCATAATTCTGTGATCAGCCTGTTCAATGTGAGGAGAGGCATTGATAGTTTTATTTTTAGTGGTTATATTGATATTCTCGGTTTCATTTTGATCATTTTTTTCAGGACTGAAAATCGGACTGGCCGAAGTTTTTGGTTCCCCTAAGGATGTAGCAGAGGCCGGAGGTTGTGGATTATTTTTGTAACGATTTATCAGTGTTGTTATGAACGCAAACAACAAACAGGCGGCAGCGATCCAATACCAAATCGCTTTTTTATTTTCTTTTTTTCCCCGGAGGCGTTCATATAGCTTATTCCACGCTACTTCTTTACCGAATGTTTCTCCCGGAATATTTCCGAGGTCGTCCAGTTTATTCTTCCAGTGTAAGTTTTTATTTGGATTTTCGCCTTGCATATTCTTCATCGTTTCGTGATAATAATTTTTGTAACAGAATTTTTGCTTTGCTGAATTGCGATCTCGAAGTTCCTTCCGCAATATTTAGCATTTCAGCAATTTCTACATGTGTCATTCCCTCTATTACATGCAGGTTAAAAACTGTTCGGTAACCTACAGGCAGTTGAAGGATCAGTTTAAAAATCTCTTCAGCAGATAAATTATCAAGTGCTTCTTCGGGCAATGGAATTTCTTCAGCTGTAGCATCGGTAAAAATGGTGAATACATTTTTTGTTCGTAAAAACATCAGGCATTCATTGATCATTATTTTTTTTAGCCATGCATATAATGCGGCCTCACCCTGGTAATTAAACGAAGAGATCTTTGCAAAGAACTTATAGAAGCCGTTTAACAGCAATTCTTCTGCGTCTTCCTGATTTTTAACATACCGCCGGCACACCAGTAACATTTTTTCTGCAAACTGATCGAACAGGCATTTTTGTGCGGCCGCACTTCCACGTTTTGCTTCTTTAACAAGTTCTAAAGTATTCATGTAAAAATCAGGAATGTTAGAGGCTTTAAAAATATAAATGCATTTGCTATCTGAAACGTTGCCTGGAAAGATCGCTTAAAGACTTAAATATTACAATGAACATATTAGATTATAGGGAACATGGATGTTTAATAAGAATAAAGCAAAGGAGCGAAGTAATAAAACCCTATTTTTCCCTGCTCAATTTCATGCTTCCAATTACCTGTGACCTGTCATCACAATCATCAGTCATTACTTCCCATGTCATTTCATCACCATTGATTTGGAATTTATATCTGCCGATAGCTGAGTTATCGCATTGGCTCTGGCCAAATAATTTTTGAATAACCAATACAGAATCATTCACAGAAAATTTCATTGATTCAATGTTCGAGTTATCCTCTGTGTTTAATACTTCAAGTGTGTCAGTTTTAAAGTTGAAGAAAGCATCAATCGGATTATCAAGATTGAGGGTACCTTTCCATTTTGTGTTGGCTAATTGAGCATTTATTGTAAGCGATGTAATAACAATAAGAGCAAAAGCAATAATTTTTTTCATGACAATTTTTTGTTTTTAAAACTACAATTTTAACTCATATAAAAAAATTTTGACTCATTATTGCACAACCAGCATCCATGGATGTATTGTTCTGTATTCCGGGATTTTTTTGAACTTAGTCTATAATAAATTTCACTTTATTACTTTTATCTTCTCAATTGCTTTTATATGAACAAAAATTTTCTTCTCCTTTTTTCCCTTATTGTATCTATTCCAATTTTTGCCAATGTTACTCTCCCAAAAATCTTCGGCGACAATATGGTGCTTCAACGTAACAAACCAATCCCTGTGTGGGGTTGGGCAGATGCCAATGAAAAGATTACTGTTAGGTTCGATCATCAGATCAAATCTGTTACAGCAGATAAAGAAGGAAACTGGAAAGTCAGCCTTGACAAAGAAACAGCAGGTGGACCGTACCAACTTGTGGTAAAGGGTAACAATACTGTTACATTCAAAAATGTATTGGTTGGTGAGGTTTGGATATGCAGTGGCCAGTCAAACATGGAGATGCCCATTGAAGGATGGGGCAAAGTAAATAATTACGAAGAGGAAATTGCCGCAGCCAGTTATCCGCAGGTACGTCATGTCAAAATCCCAAATACTGTCAATACAAAACCTCAGAAAGACGTTCCGCAGGGAGAATGGAAAATATGCAGCCCGGCAACAGCAGGTGATTTTACTGCAGCGGGATATTTTTTTGCAAGAGAATTATACAATCAGTTAAAAATCCCTATTGGCTTAATAAATACTTCATGGGGTGGTACACATGTAGAAACATGGACAAGTCGCGAAGCATTTGAGGGCAGTGGTGAATTTAAAGCCATGATAGCGCAAATGCCTTTGCTTGACCTGGATTCATTGGCAAAAGTTCGCAGGGAAGCATTGATGAAAAAAATAGAGGAGCTGCAGGGTTCATTGCCTTCACTCAGCGAAGCTGAAGATTGGAAAAATACTGATCTGGATGATAACAAGTGGCCGCAAATGCAATTACCATCGCTATGGGAAGAGGGACAACTTGGCGATCTTGATGGGATAGTGTGGTTTCGCAAAGCAATTGATGTTTCTGCAAACGATGCCGGCAAAGAGGCCACACTTGAATTAGCTATGATTGATGATAACGATATTACCTATGTAAATGGAATTAAAACAGGTGAAACAAATTCTTATAATACACACAGAAAATATACAATACCCGCGGGAGTTTTAAAAACAGGAAAGAATGTTATCGCTGTTCGTGTAGAAGATACTGGCGGCGGCGGCGGTATCTATGGTGACAGTACAGCCATGAAATTAACCATTGATAACAATGTCAATTCGCTGGCAGGTAATTGGACATTTAAAGTGGAACGGATTTACGGAGATGCGAATTCTGTCGGGCCCAATAGTTATCCTACATTATTATTCAATGCCATGGTAAACCCGCTTATTCCTTATGCCTTTGAAGGTGTAATCTGGTACCAGGGAGAAGCCAATGCAGAACGTGCCTACCAGTACAGAAAAGCATTTCCGCTGATGATAAACGATTGGAGAAAACACTGGAATGCTGGCACTTTCCCTTTTTATTTTGTACAACTCGCCAGTTTCAATGCCGATAATGGCAACAGTAAAAAAGGAAGCACATGGGCCGAACTGCGTGAAGCACAGACGATGGCTCTGTCATTACCTAACACAGGCATGGTCGTTACGACAGACATAGGTAATTCAACTGACATTCATCCGAAAGATAAACAGGATGTAGGCAAGCGTCTTGCTTCTCTTGCTTTGCACAATGTGTATAATAAAAATATTGCTTGCAGCGGTCCTATGTATAAGTCAATGAAAGTTAACGGCAATTCTATCATTATCAATTTTACAAATATTGGTGGCGGATTAATGACAAAGAATGGTGAATTAAAAGGTTTTGAAATTGCAGGGTTGGGCGGACAATTTTTTCCTGCCGTTGCCACCATCGAAGGAGATCATGTGGTTGTGCACAGTGATGAAATAAAATATCCTGCCGCTGTTCGTTTTGGATGGAAGGATGATGCAGGTGAAGATAATTTATTTAATAAAGAAGGATTTCCAGCTTCACCTTTCAGAACAGATCACTGGAAAGGCATTACTGAAGGGGAAAAATTTACTCTTCAGTAGAAGAAACCTTACCCGGTTTTAAAAAATCGTCTATGCTTTTCTTTTGCCTAAGGTGATGACGAAAATGCATTTAAGCAAATTGTAAAAAATAAATTTAAAGATGCATTGACTACGGGATGAAAATGCAGCAAGTGAAAAACTCAACAAATATTCAAAGGACCAGTGTGGCAATGGAATGAGGCAAACCTGTAACTTCAACGGCTTTACTGTTGATATAGATATTGTATGTAATTTTTTCATTGGTAGGGTTCATGATTATTATGGCAAGTGTGCCATCGCTGTTCATAAAAGCAGTAGTGAGCAGTTGCGATATATTCGATGAGCTGGTAATTCTTTTTGCACCCGGCCGGATAAATTTGGAGAAATGCCCGATATAATAATATGAATTCGTATACTGAAGAATTCCTTTTTTTACATTGGCATGTATAGGGGCAAAACTATAATTGCCTACATGATTGGGACCTCCTTTTTCATCGAGTAATATGTTCCAGTCTGTCCAGGCCACTGCACCATTATTAAAATCACTGATCATATTCAATCCGTAATTTTCTCCCAGGCTCCAGTCATTGATGTGTTTTGGATCAAAATCGCCATTGCCTCCTTCGGTCAGCATAAGCTCTTTACCCGGAAAAGCTTCAGCTACCTTTTTGACATTGTCAAACTGTGATTCGCTATACCAATGAAAACCGATGCCCCATATGTATTTGGCTGCATCTGCATCGTTCAGCAAAGTGGAAGCCCGCTGATATAACCAATTTCGGTTATGATCCCATGCAATAAGTTTCTTATTGCTGAGACCATTTTTTTGCAAGGTTGGCCCAAGGTAATTTTTTATAAAATCTCTTTCTTCTGCTGCTGTATACCTGCAAGACTCCCATCTTTGTGTTGCCATGGGTTCATTCTGTACAGTCAATCCCCATACGGGTACATCGTCATTCTCCAACGCCTGTATATATTTTACATAATAGTTTGCCCATGATTGATAGTATTCGGGTTTCAGCTTACCTCCTTGCAGCATATCGTTATTATATTTCATCCATGCCGGCGGACTCCACGGGCTGATGAACAAATGCAGTTTTCCGCCTGCTGCTTTCATCGCTTTTTTAATAAGAGGTATTCTGAATTTTTCATCATGTCTTATATCGAAAGATGTAAGTTCCTTGTCACCATTTTTTATATACGTATACATATCACTTGAAAAATCACAACTGTTCATATTGGTCCTGCCAATAGTATAACCGATCCCTCTTGTTGTATCATAATAAGCCTGCAACAATTCCTTCTGCTTGTCATCAGGAAGTTTAGCAAAAGTTTCGGCAGCGGCATCTGTCAATGCGCCACCGATTCCCAAAAAGGTTTGGAAATTATGCGAAGGATCAACGAATATACAGGCTTGTGATTCTTCCGGTTCTTCCAGATCAGTAAGGGTTAAAGTATCTGTTGGCGACAACCTGTAATTAGTACTGTCAGCTGTAGTATAAATGATCAATTTTTTTCCTTCAATCGAAAATTTTTTTTCCGGTAGGGATGCTCCTCTCTCTTCTTTCAAGTGATTGCAGGCGAGCAGGAATAAGATAAATATCTTTATTGTCGGAATCTTCATACAGCTTTATGCAATTTAATATTTCAATGTCAATAGGGCAGAATTCGTCAATAAAAAGGGCGATTTTTTTTACAATGACATTTATTCTTTGTAAATCTTGTTCCCCTTTTACAGGAAGATTCAGTACAACTTCATCTTTATTTTATTTGTAGGTTGATAGATAATATGAGGCCTTAAAGAAGGTGACAATGAAATTATGATAGCCCTTGCGAATTATTTTTACGGGTGGGGTATAATAGCGAGACTAGAGAGTACGAATGGCATACTATTCAAATGAAATGACTATTACCTTTAGGCCATTGATTTCTTGAACAAAATCAAACAGGCTTACCATTCAATCTTTCATGATCGTCAATAGCTTTTTTAATAGCTGAATTGAAGTCAGACTCTCCATGACGCAGCCATTTGTCTTCCCCGTCATTAAGCCATTTTCCTTCTTTGGTTTTTAATAAGCGGTACTCGCTTAAATCATACACCGGTTCTACTTCTACTATGTAGGCTATTTTTTCTTCCTTGTTCAATTTTCCGGAAGGAAAGAAAAAATCTTTAAATTTCTTTTTGTCCTTTTTTCTTATTCCTGTTTTTACATTTCCCTGCCTGTTATTTGGCAGCTTAATTAAAAATTGGGCCATATGTACTTTTATTTTTTGTTCTGCATTTGATAAGTGAAATGAAAATTAAGCAATGAAGCGCACTATCAGGTCCTCCTTTTGCTAAGTGGTGATAAACAGGGATTACAGGTGGTGGTCAACATGAATCAGGACGAGGGGGCTATTTTATTTTACTGCATTTTATATTGCTGCTGTTCTGGTGCAGAATAAACCTGTTCACCCTTTTATCATCATCTCTTGTAAAACCTATTTGTATATGGGTGCTTTTAAAAAGAAATAATCTTCTTTCTCAGCATCGAATATTGCTGTTGAGAGAGAAAATAGTACCGGGGTGCAATATAGGTAACATACACCTCGCTTTTATGGTGTGAGATTTTAATATTGATAATGTTCTTTATCGTTAACCGGGAGTAATTTTGAAACAAGACCCTCTAGTGGGCACAACTTCTTAAATGACTTGTTGTATTTTTTTTAGCTTGTAAAATGTGTATACGGGGAATAGTTTGCCTATAAACGGTATCATGTATCCTTTTTTCTCTATTACAAAATTTTCTTCTAATAATTTAGAAACTTTTTGTCGTGCATTTCCAAATTCTGTCAAAGGTTTTTTAGAGGTATAAAATGAGAGAAAAAAGTCAAGTACTTTACTTTCCATAGGGCATATTGTAATAAATACTCCATCCTTTTTTAAGATCCTGTTTAATTCTGTCATTGCTTTTTGAATATCAGGCACAAATTCTAAAACACTTACTGCAATCACTGCATCAAAATATTCGTTGGGGTAATTAGTACTTTCAATATTTTGCTTGCTGATGTTATAACTATTGATACTATAATGCTCACAAAGCGAATTAATATTTTCAAAGTCAGAATGAATATCACATGCGTAAATGCTGTCACAATGTTTCGATAACTCAGGTAAAAATATGCCGCTTCCGGTGCCCACTTCAAGTAAGGTCGGGTACTTTCGTCCATTCAAAAGCTTTATAATTTTTTTGAACCTGTAAAGCTGAATATATTTTATGGGGAATTTGTAATTCCAATAAAAATAATCGATATCCCCTGTTTTTTTAAGTAAATTTTTATCGGGGAGAGTTAATCTCATAACATGTGACTTATATGACCATTATGGGTTCTGCCCATGGTTAAATTTTTTTACATTCATTATGCCTTATAGTTTTCAGGATTAGTTTAAACAAGGCCGGTTTGAGTCATTTGGGACATTCGGGATATTCGGGATATTCGGGATATTCGGGATATTCGGGATATTCGGGATATTCGGGATATTCGGGATATTCGGGATATTTAGAATTGATACATCAACCCACGAAAATAGATATTCGTTTTGATATCTGCAATACCCATCTTAGTAATAATACATGCACCTGGGGTAACTATATACCAACCGGCTATTCTGCATGACGAAACTCATGTTATTCGGGATTACATGCATGAACCATATATCCCATCGTTGTGAGAAGCTGAGCAAATTATCCTGAACTTAGTTCAGGAAAGTAAGCTGATTGACCGTTTCATGTTACCCGGAGTACTTCACCAATTCTGGAAACAACCATCCACTGATGTTGTAATAGCGAAAGTTTTGGGACACAGTTATTATACCAGAGGTAAAGTAACCGTTCCTTTCATATCAATAAACATTTGAACTCTTTTCATTCTTAGCTTGCCCGGTTTGTATTTGTCAAGCCAGCTATCATCAGGAGCAAGAAATAACTCACTTTCATCCGGAGTTATCCCGGCCAGTTTTAAATCGAGTAATATAGAACGGAAATAGTAATGATTAAAAAGCCTGTTGAATTCTGTAAAGTAAATATCTGCGGCACGCAGGCTGTTTTTGATCACCACCATGTTTTCATCATTTTCTTTTGTAGAATCATCACTAAAGTTGGCTGACCCCGTTACAATAACAGGGTTGGCTCCCAGTGGATCGTGCAGCAAGAACTTGGTATGGATGTACATCACATGCAGGTTGATGCCGAGTCTTGCAGTATTCGTTTCTCTTACCCATTTATTCAGAGGGTCACTGATAAAACTGCCATAAGCTTCATACACATTGTTCTTTGCATTCAAAGTAACAAAGGCATCTTTGTTTTTGCTTCGGGGATTAGCCTGGTCTTTCTTTTCAAGCAGCATGAACACAATGCTGTTCTTATATGTATTGTCAAGCAGCTTTTCTCTTAATTCTTTGCTTACACCAAAGGCGAGAGTAATGAAGGCTGATAGGGTAGCGTTGTCAACGAGGTCAAAATAAGTATCAAGCATTTCAAGACCTGTCCTGGGACTGAATACGGGAATCATATTGTCTGTGCTGGCAGTAATATCATTTGCCAATACATTTTCAGCTATGGCTTCCACATCTTTTTTAAATTTATTATTTTCAGTTACTTTATGTTCAGTATCTTCTTTTGCCCCCGGATCTTTTGCAAGCACATCCCAGTACTGTTTGTATTTTTCAGCTATGCCTTTATCTTTTATCCAGTGCCCCACATTCGTTTGCCCAAAAATGCCTCCTTCAGAAATGTTGGTTGATCCTGTCCACACCTGTGTGGGCACCGCGCTGCCTTTAGACTGGTAAATAAGAAACTTATTGTGAGAGATCACATTCTTTCTGGCGGTACGCTGAATTATATTTTTGCCGTTTACATCTATTCCACAATCCGAGAGAGTTTTAAGATTGATCTCTTTCGGAAAGGCTGGAATCTTTTTTTTCTCCCCGGTTTTTTTATCTGTCACCTCCTGCTCGTTGTCTTTACAATCTATGATCAGGGTTACATTCACGCCCCTGTCAATGGCATCTTTGAATTTTTGTACCGCTTCTGCAAAATGAAATTCATAAAAACACCCAAACAGAGAATCGCCCTGTATAGCCATATCAATGAATTTATAGAAGGCATCTTTCAAATTCCGGGTAAGCCATTTAAAAGCTTCTGTTTTTAGCTGCGGATTGTGGATATCATCCGGCCTGAGATTAAAGAATCGCCGGGCATATTCCTGGCTGCTTGCCACTCCTCTGTTAAAGAAAACATCATGTTCTTCCGGCAGATCAGCAAATAATTTTTCGGTCTTTACTTTTATTACTGCCGGCTGACCACGTTCCAGGAATTTGGGTTTGCCTTTCAGCGGAATAAACGAGTAATCATATTCGTGTTCAGGTTTTGCAGTAAAATCATCCCACACAAAACTTTGTACCGGATGTTCATTGGTACTTACCAGCACATTTTCTGCAGGATCAGGGAAAATATCTTTAAACACTTTGAACCCTTTCATAAAGTATTTTTCATTTTCGGTTATATCGTGCCTTTCCACAGCAAAACCCAATAATCCTTTTGTATCTGCACCTGTAAAATCAATAGCAAATGAAATTACATCGATGCCGGCTACAGCATAGACGGTGTACCCGTTTTGTTTGTCAGATTTATACCGCATGGTATTTAAGTTTAGTTATTTATTGAAATCAGAGAGATACAGCTATTGTCTTGCTACAAAACCAGGAGAAGAATTGATAGGGTGAAGAGATATTAAATTCCTATAAGGTAATTCTTTTTTGGCTTACAAGTTGAAAATTATTTTGCTATAACAAAGACATAATCTGCCAATAACATTTGTATCCACATCACATGGAAAAGATCCGCAGACAAAAACTCAGCACAACATCACCGAAATTTTTTATTTGCGTGTTGACGGGGTAACCAACATGAACCCGGTGAGAGCTATTTACTCCCAATCATGATTTCTAATGACACTTATCAAAACTTTTGTTTATAAATAAGATTACCTTGCATTACCTGGGTTATTGCACCAGGGGCAGGATGATGATACATGAACTGCCAGAAGTGCTGCCCATAATTGTATGAACCACCTTATCCCTAAGAGCTTTATCAAAAACATTGAAGTAGATGGTAAGAAACTTCCCTTTAACTTTAACCCAATGTATTCGCATAATGGAAATAAGTTTATTGTTGATGTAAATAAAGATGGAAGATATTTTATGTTTGAAATGGTAAGGGATCACTCTTCAAACGAATGGAAATTAAGCGAACCATCCCCCATTTGGGCTAAGCAAATTGAAAAATTTCTTTCTGACATAATAATTCGAAATAAATAAAGCTTCCCCTTTACCCGCTCAGTGAAGCTTTACAAAATGCCGGCAAGACGAAATTCTATAAAGCGCTGCTTTCGTTATACCTGCTCCAGTCATCGCTGTTGGATACATAAAGAACTTTTTCATTTGCATTTTCGATCATTACATAATATTCGGTGCCGTTTTTTCCATAGAGTTCGAAACATTCGGAAACCCAGGATGAAGAAAGTTTGTCCTGTAGTCTTTTTTGTAAGATCATAGGCAGGGACACTGTGCTGATATTTCTTGACAAGGCTTCTATTTTACCTGATTGATCGAAAAAAGCAGCGAGGTGCTGTCCTCCTTGTACAAAACTCACCTTGTAAAGATCAGAAACCAGTTCCCATTTCACTTCTGTGGGTTGAGTGAACAAATGATCAAATTCATTTTGCACGGCGGCAGAAGGATCAATATGGATGTTGGCAAAGGCGCTCATGCTTAATATCGCGGCGGCGAATAAAGCGGTCAATCTTTTTTTCATGGTTGTATGTTTGATAGTGATTAAATAATTTTAGTGAAGGTAGAACCCGTAAAGCAGGGATTTTAAGAAATGAGATGAACACTCATAATACTGCGACAACCCTGCTATCTTAAGAACAGTTGACTTTATTCAGGAGTTGTTGGGGTGATGCCTGGAATGGATAAAAATGTTGAAAACATCTCTGCTTACACTATTTAGCTGCTTCTTCAATAATAGAGGTTAACTTTTGAAAAAAGCCGCCCTGGCTTTACTTATCCTGATAAGAGAAAAAACAGGGCGGCATTCTTTGAGATTTTGTTGAAGGACTCTAATCATTAATGCCTTGCATAACTTTAATTGGGCGCACTTCAATCCTTGCATTGTGCGCAGATTTAAATACAGGATTATTTTTAGCTATTTGAATTGCCTCATTCAAATCTTTTGCCTCAATAAGAAAATATCCCGCGATCACTTCTTTGGTTTCGTTAAATGGCCCATCTTTAAGTTTTCCCTTTGTGCCTGAAACTAATACACCTTCCTGTTCCAGCGGTTGTGCACTTTTTAGCTTTCCGGTTTTCATCAGGTCTTCCATGTAAACCATTACCTTTTGAATATGCTTTTGTTGTTCTTCGGGCGATAGTTGCAATAAATGATCGCCTTCTGTCCTGATAAGTAACATAAACTCTTTCATAGTTTCATTTTTTTAATGAATAAATTATTTTATGTACTAAGACAAAGGGCCTTTTAATAAAGGGACTTTTTTAAAAAATATTTTTATTTTCATCCTCCTATCGGTCTCATCAGGTGTACTTCAATTTTAGTAGGAATATCGCTGAAGATAGGATTCGCTTTTGCGATCTCTACTGCTTCTTTCATATTTTCAGCAACAATGTGAAAATAACCTGCGATCACTTCTTTGGTTTCATTAAATGGCCCGTCTTTAATAATTCCTTTGCCATCCGTGGTTGTTTTACTTGAAGTATCCAATGGCGCCGCACTTTTAAGTTTCCCTTCTTTGATAAGGTTCCCGATATACGAAGTACCTTTTGCAATATGTTCCTGCAACTGCGCGGGAGACAGATCTGACCACACATCGCCCTGTGTGCGGATGAGTAATAAAAAATCTTGCATGTTGTATTTTTTATGAAGATTCTTTTATAAGACAAACAAGTTTGGAAAAGAGGACATGATCATTACACTTTTTTGCATAATTCCAGTTTCTTTTTTAATAACTCTTTTTCAATTTCCAGCGGGGAAAGCGAGATCGCTTTCTCAATACTTTCAGAAGCTTTTTGGAAATCTTCAGCTTGTAAATAAAATTCCGCCTGTGTGGAATAAAATAAATGATAGGATGCCAGCGCCGGCTCATTCTTTATTTTGTCAAGCTCTTCAAGTGCCTGCAATACGCCATTTACTTTTGAAAGAGCAATGGCCCTGTTTAACAATACAAGTGGCGAACGATCAATTTGAGCCAGTTTATCATAAAGTGACAGGATGCTTCTCCCAGTCAGTTGACTCAAAGTCAGGCGCGGCACAATGATAAGCTGAAATAGTGGCAAGAATATGATAAATGGAAAGATCATTATAAGCCGTTGATTTTTCCAGGTAGTAAAATCCTTTTTGCATCAAGGAACGATCCCACAACGAACGATCCTGCTGTTCCATTGTAAAAATATTCCCCGCTTCATCCGACCGGGATTTGAATCTTGACGCATTCAAATACATAAGCGCCAGCAGGGCATACACACCTGATTTGTTTTGCAATCTTTCATAGGCAGCAATAATTTCTGATAAACGAATTGCTTCTCCACAAAGCTCATATCGTATCAGCTCATTCCCCTTTGATGCGCTATAGCCTTCGTTAAATAAAAGATAGATGGTCTCAAGCACAACCTGCAATCGCTCTTCAAGCTGGATTCCTTCAGGCACCTGGAAAGAGATTTGGGTTTCCCGTATTTTTTGTCTTGCTCTTACCAGGCGTTTCTTTACGTTTTCTTCCGTTGTAAGAAATGCTTTTGCAATTTCGGGAATGGTAAAGCCGCAAAGTGTTTTAAGTGTTAGTGCCACCTGCGAATCTGCAGATATGGAGGGATGGCAGCAGGTAAACATCATTCTCAACTGGTCATCCAAAATTTCCTTTTCAGAAAAAATATGATTCAGTGCCGGCTCTGCCGTCCATTCTGAATAAAGAAAATGGGCTACATCCGATGAAGACTGCTGTTTATATCTCTCGCGGTTAACAATATTAAGTGCTTTATTTTTTGCCACCCGGAAAAGCCACCCGGCAGGGTTTTCGGGTACACCTTTATTTGACCATTGATTTAATGCTTCCAAAAAAGAATCCTGCACAACGTCCTCAGCCATATCTAAATTCTCCGGCCCAAAAATTCTTGTGAGAACCGATATTAGCTTTCCCGATTCATGCCGGAAGAGATGATCGGTAATATCCGGAATATTCACAATGTTGATTTGAAATTGTTATGTCCGTCAGAGTCTCTTATTTATTTTTCTTCTTTCTGCTTACAATAATTGTTGTGACAGCAGCTGTTATAAAGATTGAAACAATTATAGAAAACAAATAAAAGATAACAGAAACGCCGACATTAGATGTTGACTCCATAATTCCTTCTTTAATAATTTTTTGAAGATAATTTAAATTATCAGCTTTTACAAGCTGGTACTGATTTGTAAAACTTACAACATCATCGGGCAGCCAACATGAACAAGGGCATTAATTTTCAGGCAAAGCTTTTCCGTTGTGGCAGGTAACGCAATTGACTTCCGCACGATCCCGGTCTATGTCCTTCATGGCAGAAAGAATCTGGTGATTAATCGTTTGCCTCATCATGTACATATCACGGGCAATTCTCTTTGTTCTCATTTCATCAGAGGACCAGTCTGCGGAAGAATGACAATATGTACAATTAACATGTAAGGCTTCTCCCCAATAATCCATTATAGCAAGGAAATGGGTAACCGGAACGTTTTCAGCCAATGTAAATACCTGCAGGTTCTTAAAAACGGAATCGGCAGCTATTTTCTCTTTACCTTTTAATGAATCCAAAATAGCAGCGATAAACTTTCCACGTTCAACCGCCAATGAATCCTGTGGTGCTTTATAAGAAACAGTTTTGTTTCCCCGGCCGGCAAACGAAATGAATAAGATTCCCGTAATGCAAATGAGGGAGATAAAAAAAAGCTTTTTCATGATTTCTTATTAATTACAGGCAGATTACTATTATAAGTTATATCGTTTTCCGGAAGCCGGAGAAAGATTTATTTGAACGGCAGGGAAGATGATAACTGTTCATCTTTGGGATCAATTGAGAAGACTTCACCGTACTATTTGCATGTTTCAGGTTTGTTTCTTTATTATTGACTTGTATCTAAGGACCGCCTCTTCTTTGAATAATTATTTCAGTTGCTGATTTTTGTTGATTGTTATTGTTTAAATGGTTTTAGTTGCAAAACTCAATACAACTTCATCGAAGCTTTTTATTTTAAAGAAACACCTGGCATGGCAGAAAGGCATTATGAGAAGGGAGTTAACCTTTAATTACCTTATTGAAAAAATTTACAATTTCAACAGAGGAAGACGGAGGAGCATTTGAATTAACTATTTTTCCTTTACTGTCAATCAAAATATATCTTGGAATATCCTTTATTAAATAGGTTTTGCCAAATGCTGAGTTGGCACCTTCAGCGGCCCAAAGTTGTATCGAATTGCTATGAGCCGGTTTTATTTTATTTTTCCACTTTGTCTTATCGATGTCAATGGATATTTTGACAAATTTTATTTTCTCTCCGTACTTCCCGGCGAGTGAATCAAAATAAGGCATCTCCTGCAGGCAGGGTACACACCATGTTGCCCACACATCTATATAAATATATTTTCCGTTGAGGTCCTTCAAACTATATGTCCTGTCGGAAATATCGGGCAAAGCAAATTCCGGTGCAGGATTGCCGCGGGACAGAACCGTCCATTGATAATAATTATCCCTGATCTCATTCAGATATAAGGTATCGGTGCAATCAGTATAAAATTTTTCTACCAGTTCTTTGGGTACAGCCAAACCATATTCTCTCAGCAATTGCTTTAGCGCAATATACATTGCATAGCTTTTTACTTCCTTATCATTGTATAACCGGTCAATTGCTAAAAACACAGCCCGGGCATTTCCGTTCGTTGTATCCTCCAGTGAAGGATCTTTCTGCACGAGCTCAACAGATTTGTTGTAATTATTGTTTCTTATAAAATCCTGGTATCGTCCAGAAGGCAATACAGCAGGATTATTGAAGTTTACTTTTTTCTCATAATCATTAAATGTGCTGCCCAGGGTGCTTCCGTCGTGATGATTATCTGCGTATACAAATGCATAAAGGCTCATTTGATTTGCCCATATATATTCATTGTTTGCATTTTCGAGCTGAACAAATCTCTTATTAAGTCCGGGATGTTCTTTTTGAAAATTCAGCCAGTCTTTATTTATCAGGCCCATTACAGAATCAAGCGAAGGTACAAAAGCATCTTCCTTGTATTTCCGTATTTGTGAAAGCATGGGTGAATAGAGGGTTGCTCTTCGGTAAGATTTATAATTCAGGTATTCATTTTCCTGAACTTCATCCCCGGAAAATTTCAGGCTGTTAAAAAAATCCTTTTCATCAGATTGCAGCACTACACTGTCACCGGGAGAAATATATACGTCGGCATCATTGTCTCCGCATATAAAATCAAAAAAGGCTTCATCTCTTACAGGTACCTGCATGATAAACTTTCCGTTATGGATGTCAGCATTAAATACCTGTTGTTCTCTTCTTATATAAACTTTTAGTTCATGGGTATTTTTAATTTCGCCGGTGAGAATTGTTGTTTTTTGAGCAGTTACCGAACCGGCGAACAGAAGCAGCAGCATCGTACTTGTCATTTTCATACAAATACATTTAGATAACACGAATTTACCAATATATATCTATTGCGTAGTTGTGCTGTGGACGTGTAGTTAGTTATACTTGTCCGCATTAGGGATAAAATTCAGCCCATCATTCATCGAAGTTTTTTATTTGCATGTTGGTCGGGCGACCAGGACATGCTCATAGGGTGCTATGGTTTGTAAGTGAAGCTTCGGATGATGATCTCCACGTTTTTTTGATCTGCGGGAGGGTGGCCGTTGAACAACCAGAAATTAATGTGCACAGGCATGGGTAATTTGCTGATGGAAACTTTACTTCCTGTAAAAGTATAAGAATAGATGAGTTTACCGGGATCAGGAAACATACCATTAAAGCTGGAACAAATAACAGAATCTGCGCTACGCCGGAAATAGTGTGTACTCAGATCGGATTCAAGAGTGAATTCCTTTACTGCCGATGCATTTCTGAATGTTGCCAGGGCCGGCCATATGGTATAGTTCAGGTTGGGGAAACTGTCATTACCCCACCTGGCAAATTCTATATCCATTTCATCAAGTCCGTCATTTCCTGAATAATTGAAAAGACCCAGCACCACATTTTTATCCAGCTTATCTACCCGGCCTTCTATTACAAATTGATAAGTGCCATATCCTGATAAATTATCAGCCGTTATCTCTGCTGATGACCATTCCCCGCTTGCAGGATCTTTTTTAATGAACAGGTGGAGGTAGCCATTTTTGTCAACGCTAACATTATCGCTCTTGAAATAATTTGGGCCGGGCCCTTGTTTATTAAAACTATTCCTGGCTGTCCAGGTATACCCGCTGAATTCAATTTTTCGTTCAGTTGATGTATTTGTGAGTTGCGCTTTCGTCAAAAAGAAGAAAAAAAGTGCCGGCAGAGAAAAAAATATTTTGTACATGATCTTGCTTTTTCGTGGCAAATTGCTAATATATCGAATTGAAATTATAACGCTGTTAATTTTGCTAGGGATCAATAACAAAAATATTTTTTCAGTTTTGCAAACCGCCACTAAGTTTCTTTGTCCTACTTATGCGAAAAACTCCAATACAATATTCATCGAAGCTTTTTATTTTTATTTTGGTCGGGTGACCAACATGAACTGGCTAAGTGAATTTATGATTTAACAAATAAATATTTAGCTTGCAAGAAGGATAGTCAAAGTAATTTTAGAGAAATTCCCCAAAGGTTTTGTATGCATTTTGGTGATTCATTTCATGCCATTTTTGAAGACAAGCTTAATATCTCGGAAAGGAATGTAATTGAATGTACATCTTTTCCCTTGGATAAGATGTGTCTGGAAAATAATGTTACTTTATATCTAAAAAAATTCTCTGATCAAAAGTTTCAGATTCTATTAGCTGCTTCACAAATTGTAAATGAAGTAGAATTGTTCGCTTTTGCATATTGGATTCCGGATTTTATTGCGAATGAAAATTTAAATCTCTTAGATGTATTAAAACGTTTTACGGATAGGTTTGGATGTTTAATTAGAATAGGCGAAAAAGAAGGGCAATTTATTGAAAAATCTTCCAAGGAAATTATAGGAAAAGTTGAATCCCCCTTCCAATTAGGCGAAATTATGGAAGATGAACAGATTCCTTGTGAATTCGTTGTCTTTTACAAAGAAAATGCTGGGCAGATTAATCATGTTGAAACTTATTACTCATTTGCAATAAACAACAACATGTACTATGTTTGGCTTTATGAAATAGAAACAATTGAGATAGAAATTCCTACGGGGTGGTATACATTTCTATACAATGTTACTAAATCACTTAACCCTTATGGTAAAACTAAGTTGAGTATATTAAACCCTGCCAATAACTTTGAAATAAGGAATAATACTTTATCAACAAACACAAAGACGATTTTTGACGAGAAGAAGTTAGAGATACCGAAAGTTTACAGAAAGCCTTTTCAGTATGTAATAAATGTCATTTCAAATCTTCAACCTCTACAAAAGATTGTGATTATTCCAAAAAGTGAAAAAATAAAATGTATTTTTTGTGGAGCAGACAGTCTGAGTCAGGAACATATTTTTTCAAAATGGTTGCGATCTTTTTTCTCAAATAAAAAATTAAGTTATGTTGCAAACTTTCAAACGGAAGAGATTGAGATAGAATCAATACATAGCTCGAGTTTAAAGCTTAAAGAAGAAGATCTTTTTGGCCTCGTCACTCATGTGGTTTGTCCGGTTTGTAATAATAATTGGATGTCTGAATTGGAAGAAAAATCGAAAAAATTACTGGTTGATAACTTGGGCAATTTAAAAGAAAATAAAAATATTCTTGGTCTAAATAAAGGTGAAAAAGAAATTTTAGCTCGTTGGATTCTCATTAAAACTTTATTGTTGACTATTCGGCTAAATTTAATTCCTAAAATTCCCAGTAACACATTTCTCTTGCTTATGAGTGGCATTATTCCTCAAAATTTTTTGGTTGAAATTTGTGATGCAGATTTTTACGATTTCGAATATGAATGTAGCTCCGGCGTTCCTAGAATCAAAGGATTTGTCAAGTTAAAAAAAATGGATTCTAAAGAGGCATTTGAAATAAGCAAAGGGTTTTTCAAAGCTTCGATTCTAATTGGTAAGCTTCTTTTTCGTATTAGCTTCTTGGATGAAAGTAAAGGTTTAAACCGTCTTTCTTATATTAAAGAGACTTCAGTACTATATCCAGATAACTATAAATTATCGTTTGAAACTAATGAACAAACCACTTCACAATGGAAACAAACTGAAAAAAAACTTAAAATAAAAATTTTTAATTTAATCGGTTTAATGTTGGGTGAAAGTTAGATTGTGAACCAAATTTTTGGCATCGTTGGTGTTTACTCCCGATTTTTATCGGGATAAACTCAGCGTTACCAACGATAAAAGTTGAATAGGATTGCCGAACGTACAAGAGTGCGACGCAACTGTCGACTCAATAATAACAATGCAGTTGAGTACATAACCACACCCCACAACGTTTCGACAGTCCTTCGACAAGCCTGTCTGCCGACAGGCAGGCTCAGGATGACAATATGGGCTTTATCAATATGTAGCTCTTCCACCGGAAATATCAAATACGAAGCCTGTAGAGAAACTGCATTCCTTTGATACGATCCACGCACTGATTGCCGCTACTTCTTCTATTGTTCCCAGGCGCTTCATTGGGATCTTCGCCATCATATAAGCCATTTGTTCGGGCGCCGTATTTTTATTCAAATTGGTATTGATGACTGCAGGTGCAAGTCCATTGATGGTAATACCGGTTTCTGCATACTCTTTGCCAATACTTTTTACAAGACCAATAACACCCGATTTGGTAGCAGAATAGCCCACCATGCCCGGGTTGCCTTCCTTGCCTGCAATGGAAGCGATCAGGAGAATGCGTCCGTAGTTGGTTTTCTCCATTGCTTTAAGTGCATACTTTGCCACCAGGAATGCGCCTCTTAAGTTAACTGCATAAATATTGTTGAATGCTTCTGTTGTATAGTCGGTGATCTTTGTACTTGTTGGCCCTGTGATGCCGGCAGAATTGACTGCAATATCAATTTTGCCATAAGCTGCTTCTACCTGGCTAAAAGTTTTGCTGATCATTTCTTCAGAAGAAACATCAGTTAAATAACCTGATGCCTCAAAACCCATACTCTTAAATTCATTGACTGTTTGATCGAGGAGTTGTTTGTTTACATCAAGCAGGACAACAATGCCACCTTCGGATGCGATCCGTTCAGCAATTCCTTTTCCCAATCCTTCTGCGCCTCCTGAGATAACGGCTACCTGTTTTTCAAATCTTTTCATGTGTATTGTATAATGAAGTGTGTGAGCTGACAAATATATCATGTTTGGATTGCAGCCTGAGCAAAAAACCGTTTTGCTGATGTGACAGGTTTTTGCCGTATAGATTCTTCGCCTCCCTGCCTGCGGCAGGCAGGGCTCAGAATGACATCACGCGGAGAGAGAATTTGTGAGAGTATAGTTGCTGACATCGGTAAGTGAGAAGTAAATACAATTTCCCAGTTTCCCAATTAAACAATTTAAAAATGCCCCGCACAAAAATCCTATTTACTTTCCGTCTTGTTTTTTATCTTTCACTAATATTCAATCAACATGAGATATATTCCTTTTGCGATATCCACAGTTGTAACTATTCTTCTTATTTGGGTGTTGAATACTAAATTGGGTTCTATTCCTCCATTGGGAAAATTTTTAAGTCCGCAGCAGGGCTTCTGGCAAAATGCCGAACCTGCCGATGCCGATTTTAATGCCGATCTGAAGTTTCCCAACCTGAAAGGAAAGGTGAATGTATATTTTGATGACAGGCTGGTGCCTCATGTATTTGCGGACAATGATGAGGACCTCTATTTTGTACAGGGATGGCTGCATGCAAAATTCCGTTTGTGGCAAATGGAGTTTCAAACATTTGCGGCTGCCGGAAGGATCAGTGAATTTTTGGGAAACGATCCACGGTTCATTGAATACGACAGGGAAACAAGAAGAAGCGGGATGGTGTATGCCGCCGAAAATGCATTGAAAGAATTTGAAGCCGACCCGGTGAGCAAGGCTACCTGTAATGCCTACACCGCCGGTGTGAATGCCTATATTGAAAGCCTTACCGAATCACAATTGCCGATTGAATATAAATTGCTTGGTTACCATCCTGAAAAATGGAGCAACCTGAAAACAGCTTTGTTCTTAAAACAAATGAGCCGCACACTGGCGGGCGAAGTGGATGATCTGCCATTGACAAATGAAAAAGCATTTATTCCTTTTTCTGAATTCAATATTTTATATCCCCAGGTGCCTGATTCATTGACGCCGATAATACCGGAAGGAACCAAATTTGCACCGCCGGGGATAGTGCCTGTAAAACCTGCCAGCGCCGACTCGCTTTATTTCGGAAAAAGCGATACCATGAGCGTGGCGGAAATGATAAAGCAGGATCCTGATAACGGCAGTAATAACTGGGCCGTTGCCGGTATTAAAACAAACAGCGGTGCGCCTATCCTTTGCAATGATCCGCACCTGGATCTCAGTTTTCCATCCATCTGGTACGAGATGCAGTTGAACAGCCCCGATGTAAATGTGTATGGCGCTACCTTTCCCGGTGCGCCCAATGTTATCATTGGCTTTAATAATTATATAGCCTGGGGCGTTACCAACAGCCAGCGTGATGTGAAAGATTTTTACGAGATAAAATTTAAAGATGACAGCAAAAAACAATACTGGTTCAATGATCAATGGCAGAATACACAATTGCATATTGACACGATAAAAGTGCGTGGTGCAAAAGATATTTATGATACAGTAGCATATACGGTGTTTGGCCCTGTGGAGTTTGATAAAAGTTTTCCGGATACCTTGTCGCCCGGAAAGGCTATTGCCTGCCGCTGGGCCGCACACGACCCGAGTAATGAAGGCATGACCTTTTATAAACTGAACCGTGCAACCAATTATGATGATTACCTGAATGCGATAAAAACATTTAACTGCCCGGGGCAGAATTTTGTATTTGCAGCCAAGAGTGGTGATATCGCCATCTGGCAGCAGGCAAAATTTCCTGCACGCTGGTACGGACAAGGTTTAATGGTAATGCCGGGTGAGGACAGCAGTTATATGTGGCAGGGTTTTATTCCGCAGGATGAGAATCCGCATGCTATAAATCCGACGCAGGGATATTTGGTAAGCGCTAACCAGCGACCCGTTGATTCTACCTATCCTTATTTTATCCCCGGTGCATATATTAATGGAAGAGCGGTTGCTATTAATGAGCAGTTGAAGAACATGCAGAACATTACGGTGAATGATATGGAGAAACTGCAGACGAACTATTTTAATGCCACGGCAGAAGATGCAAGACCATTGCTTTTAAAATATATAAGAGAGGATGAGGTAACGGATAGCACAAAAAAATACTTAGACATATTTAAAAAATGGAACATGGAGGCAAGTCCTGATTCAAAAGGGCAAACTGTTTACCAGCTTTGGTGGGACAGTCTTTCTGTACAGATCTGGAGCGATGAACTGGATAAAGTAAAGCCGGTGGCAGTATGGCCCACGAAGCAAACTTTACTGGAAGCATTGCTGAAAGATTCTGCATTTAAATATGCAGACAATGTAAACACTCCGCTAAAAGAAACTCTGTATGATGATGTTACCATTGCCTTTCAAAAAGCTTCTGTTGAATTAGCAAAGGAAGATAAAGCAGGCGCGCTGGAATGGACGAAACATAAATCACCACGCATCTATCATTTGCTGCGAAGCAGCCTGATGCCTTTTTCAAAAGCGATACCTGTAGGCGGCAATGGTGATATTATTAATGCCACCACTACTACACATGGCCCAAGCTGGCGAATGATAGTGCAGCTGACAGAGAATACAGAAGCCTATGGAGTATATCCCGGCGGGCAGAGTGGTAACCCCGGCAGTAAGTATTATGATGATTTTGTAGACAGCTGGGTGAAGGGGCAGTATTATCCTTTATGGATGATGAAAAGAACAGAGACAGGAGATATTAAAGTGAAGTGGACGATGAATTTTGCCCCCAACCCCTAAAGGGGAGTAATGAAAATGTTTATTGATATTGAATATTGATCTAATTATAAAAAAGATATACAATTAAAAATTCTTAAGCCCGCCTGAGGCGGATTGGAATGACCCGAAAAAGTTTCGTATTAAGATTTGAATTGTCGTATTTTTATTCTGTTCTGGTAATACAACATTCCATAACACACCTTCACAATCATGATGATCCTTTCAACTATGAAAACACCGGGATAGTTTTCAAAGATTCAGCAAAGCCGGGGGAGTAAAGGGAAAGTTTCATTATTACTGCAAGTAAATACAGGGTAAAAGAATAATACAGGAATACAAATATCCAGCAAGAGTTGGAAAAAAGAATTATCAAAAGGGAGGTTTATTAATTCTCTGTGGGTTTATATTTATTTAATAACTCCAATTGACTACCAATGAGACCGCTTTTCCTTACACCACACCCTGCTTTACAACCTTATATCCGCCATTATGCATATTGTGAGATGGGAACGACCAACGAATGGACGCCAGCTGGTGTAGCTCCTGCAGGCTCCGTGGTAACACCCATCGCTGTTGGATGCAGACACATTCTATTGAAAGAATATGGTCGATATGAACCTGTAGGTTTTGGTGGACAGATTACAGAATTCAGGAAAATGCTGTGGTATGGCAGGGTCAAAATCTTTTTTGTATTCTTTCAGCCTTGTGGTGCATACCAATTGCTGAGCATTTCTCAAAAGGAATGTGCCGACCTCTTTGCAAACCTCAGCGACGTGTTGGGATCCTCTGTAAAAGCATTCTGTGAAGAAGTGACAGATCAAACTTCTCCGGAGGGAGTGTTAAGCAAACTCTCGATGGAAAAAAAGAAGGAATAAAACAATGAAACGAAGAACATTTATAAAAAATGCGGGTCTCTGTGCTGTTGCAGTCAGTACGTATGGTTTCATCCGGTTCGACGGGAATAAATATATCGGCGATTGTGAAACCACTACAGACATACTCGGACCATTCTATATTCCGGATAGCCCGGAAAGAAATGACTTACTAATTAAAGGACAACATGGAGATCCTGTTGAGTTAAGTGGAATTATATGTCACAAAGATTGTGTGACTCCATATAACAAAGCCAAAATCGAATTATGGCATTGCAATAATTATGGTGTATACGATGTATCAAAAGAATTCCGGCATCGCGGCACAACCTATTCAGATAAAAACGGAAACTACTTATTCAAAACCATTATGCCCGTGCCTTATAATGCGGGTAATGGACAAATACGTCCTGCACATTTTCACCTGATGATTACCGCCGAAGAATATCAGCCACTTGTAACCCAGTTGTATTTTTCCGGAGATCGTTACATAAATTCGGATCCTTACGCATCGTCACCTAAAGCGCTGAAAAGAATTCTTGATGTTCAAAATCTGAATGACGGAACAAAAAAAGTTTCATACAACGTAGGCATGGCTGAGATATTACCGGTTGAACCTGCATCCATCGAAAAGCTGGTTGGGGTTTATAAAAATGTTGAGAACGATAATATGAAACTTAATGTGTTCAAAAGGGACAATACACTGTGGATTAAAAACGAGGTCTTCGGAAACAGATTTGAGTATATAGGGAATAATACTTTTGAATATGGAGGCATGCCCGAGGGTATCTACTGGAGAATTAAATTCGAAATGCTTGCTTCAGGGGATGTTAAGGCCACAAGCATCAGCAATGATGTTGATCTGACCGAACACTCATACATTTTTATTAAGAAAAAATAAATGATAATTCCAATCAACTGCCATGCGTATCATTCCATTTATCATTACTTCCGTTATTACTATTGGTTTAGTAATTGCGTTAAACAGGCAATGGGGAACTATTCCACCCATTGGAAAATTCCTCAGCCCGCAGGTAGGTTTTTGGCAGAATGCCGAGCCCATCAATAAGAGTTTCAATGCCGAATTAAAATTTCCCCAGTTAAAAGGAAAGGCTGAAGTCTATTTTGATGAACGCCTGGTGCCACATGTATTTGCGGAGCATGAAGAGGATGCTTATTTTATCCAGGGATATCTGCATGCCAAATTCCGCTTGTGGCAAATGGATCTTTCTGCTCGTGCCCCGGCCGGCCGGCTTAGTGAAGTATTGGGTAAAGGTCCGTTGGAATGGGATAGAACCATACGCAGGGAGGGTATGGTTTATGCCGCCGAAAGAATGGAGGATGAAATAAATAAAAACCCGGATACAAAAATGGAGTGTGAGGCTTACACGGCAGGAGTAAATGCATATATTGATCAGCTGCACGAGAGCCAATATCCGTTGGAGTTTAAATTATTGAACTATAAACCGGAGCATTGGTCTGTCTTAAAAACCGCTCTCTTTGTTAAATACATGGCTTACCAACAAGCCGGTCCCGGTTGGGATATGGGACGAACTAATACCCGTGACCTGTTTACCAAAGAAGATTTTAAAAAGCTAGTTCCTGTTTTTCCTGATTCATTGAGTGCGGTGATTCCCAATACAGCAGAAAACCCTTATCCCCGGAAACCAGCATTTGATCTGTCCATTCCTGCCAGTGCAGACTCCTTATACTTTACTTATGGGAAAGACAGCGCGGATTTCACTTATGATGATAAACGCCATAAAGGAATTGGGAGCAACAACTGGGCAGTTGGTCCTTCAAAAACGCAGAGCGGCCGGCCTATTCTGTGCAATGATCCCCATCTGAATTTAACATTGCCGGCCTATTATTACGAGATGCAGATTGTAACACCCTCATTCAACGTATATGGCACTTCATTTCCTGGCATTCCATCTATCGTCTTCGGTTTTAACGATAGCATTGCTTTCGGATTTACCAATTCCCAGCGGGATGTAGCAGATTATTACAACATCCGTTTTCGCGATTCCACAATGAACGAATATTGGTTCAATGGGAAATGGATTAAATCTACCAAAAAAATTGAATCCATTAAGATCAGGGGAGAAAAGACATTTTTTGATACAGTTGCTTATACTGTATTTGGGCCGGTTGAATGGGATAGATCCCGGCCACTACCCGACTCCAGGAAGGAAACCTATCCGGCACTAAGATGGACAGCCCATGATCCTTCCAATGAGGCTTACATGTTTTATTTGTTGAACAGGGCTAAAAACTATAATGATTACCTCCATGCTATAAAATTTTTAAACTGTCCTGGTCTCAACTGCATTTTTGCATCTAAATCCGGTGATATTGCCCTTTGGCACCAGGGAGCATTTCCAGCCAAATGGAAGGGGCAAGGCGATTTTATTATGCCCGGAACAGACAGCAGTTATATGTGGAGAGGAATGATACCACAGGAAGAAAACCCGCACATGAAAAACCCTGCCCGTGGCTTCGTGAGCAGTGCTAACCAGTTACCGGCCGATTCAACTTATCCTTATTACCTGCGTGGCAGCTATGATGTCTACCGGGGATATGTTATTAACCGCTATCTCAAAAGTATGCAGGATATTACTGTGGATGATATGAAAAAAATGCAGGCCGACAACTATAATCTTAAGGCAGAGTTTTCGCGGAGTGTATTAATCAAAACGGATGAAAGCCGGCTCAGCGACGATGAAAAAAAATATTTTGAGATTTATAAGCAGTGGGATAACCGCAACGATGCAAGTTCAAAGGGAGCCACTGTTTTTCATGTTTGGTGGCGGGCGCTGCAGGACACGATATGGAACGATGAATTTGGCCGCAGTTCAATACCGCAGGAATATATAGGTCATCCTGACGATTACACATTGGTAGAAAGTCTTCTCAGGGACACAGCTTATTCTTTTATCGATAATATCAACACTCCTCAGAAAGAAACGCTGCAGGACATGCTGGTGGCATCTTTAAAAAAGACTACTTCAATTTTAAAAAAGAAAGAGGAGGAAGGCAAACTTGAATGGGCGAAATACAGGGATATTAAGATCAGTCACCTGATTGGCATTGAACCGTTCAGCCGTTTTCACATTCCGGTTGGAGGGGGCGCAGATATAATCAATGCGGTTACCGAGTTTGGCAGTGGTCCCAGCTGGAGAATGATTGTACAACTCACGGACACAACAGAGGCTTATGGTATTTATGATGGCGGGCAGAGTGGTAATCCCGGCAGCAAGTATTATGATAACTTTATTGACGATTGGGTAGCCAATAAGTATTACAAATTGTGGGTGATGAAAAAAAATGAGGCAGATGATGAAAGAGTGAAATGGATCATGAACTTTGCTGCGAAATGAAAAATTAAAAAATAAAAATTGGTTGTTGAGGGTTGAACATTGAATATTGAACATTAATTTTAAATAATGAAACTTCTTGTCGCGATCATTCTGACTGCTTTACTTTCTTTGATTGGTGGTTTATACTTACCCTGGTGGAGTATTGCCATTGCTGCATTTATTTCTGTTTTGCTGGTACCCATGAAAAGCGGGAAAGCTTTTCTTGCAGGATTCATCGGTGTATTTATTTTATGGGCAGTTCTTGCCTGGCTGATCGATATGAAGAATCAGCATCTGCTTTCTGCCAAGGTCGCTGAAATATTTCCACTTGGCGGATCATCCTTTGTCATTATTCTTGTTACTGCATTCATTGGTGCATTAGTAGGCGGTGTAGCAGCACTCACTGCAAGTTTTTTGAGGAAAAATTAAAACCTCATCTTCATCTCCATACGTGAGTTTTTTTGTTCTATATATCTTTATTGTGATACTCAATTTCACCACATAGGCACATTAGGAACATAGAAGCACATAGTATGATTACTAAAAAGCTTTTAGACGAATTGATGTATAAAATCATTGGCTGTGCAATTGAAGTTCATAAGCATTTAGGGCCGGGACTTTTAGAGAGTGTTTATCAAAAGTGTTTTAACCAATGAATTATTCACCAGGTCCTTGAATTTTAAAAGTCAGTTAATCACGCCTGTCAATTATAAAGGAGTAATTCTTGGGGCAGATTTACGTCTTGATGTATTAGTGGAAGATCTTATTATTGTTGAACTAAAAGCAATAGATGGCATTTTACCAGTTCATGAAGCACAGCTTCTTACCTATATGAAGCTGTTGCAAAAGCCAAAAGGTATTCTCATCAATTTTAATTGTTCCAATATTTTCAAAGAAGGCCAGAAAACATTTGTGAATGAATATTACTCCGCATTGCCTGCTTAATCTATGTGTTCCTATCTGTCTATGTTTCTATGTGGTTAAACCGATCGGAGATGAGTTGTTTTTTAGACAGAGGCTTATTTTTTGCTTTCGCTAACATTTCAAAACTTATTTTCGTTTCACTAATGATGTTATGAGACGAATTGTACTTATCCTTTGTTTTATTTTTACTTCTTACATTTCTTTTGTAGGAAGAATTTCGGGTACTGTTACTGATGAAAAAGGCCAGCCTCTTCCTTATGCTTCGATACTTGTAAAGGGAACTACTCATGGTACCACTGCCAACAATGAAGGAAAATATTTTTTAAATCTTGAGCCGGGTGATTATGCCATCGTTTGCCAGTACGTAGGTTACAAGCGTGAGGAAAAACAAATTACTGTAACCAATGAAAACATGACAATAAATTTTCAATTGCAGTTACAGCAGCTAACATTGAGCGAAGTGATCGTAAAAAAAGGAGAGGACCCAGCTTACGAAATCATACGGCAGGCGATGAAGAAAAGAACTTACTACCAGCAACAGTTGTCCGATTTTCAATGCGAGGTATATACAAAAGGTCAACTGAAGCTGAGAGATTTCCCTAAAAAATTCATGGGGCAAAAAGTGGATTTTGAAGATGCCGATACAAGTAAAAAGAAAACAATTTATTTATCAGAGACTATCGCCAGGTATTCGGTGCAAAAACCAAATAAAAGAAAGGTGGAAGTGGTCTCCACAAAAGTAAGCGGGCAGAGTGATGGCTACGGACTCAGTGCACCTGAGATATACTCTTTTTATGATAATAATATAAAGATTGGTAACAATCTGAATCCCAGGGGATTTATTTCTCCCATTTCTGATAACGCCTTAAATTATTATCACTATCATTTTGAAGGCAGTTTTTTTGAGGACGGAAAGGAGATCAGCCATATTAAAGTGATACCTAAAAGAAAATATGAGCCGCTTTTTTCCGGCTATATAAATATTGTAATAGATGACTGGCGCATTCATTCTGTACAGTTACAACTCACCAAAGAATCGCAGATGCAACTGGTAGATACATTGAAGCTTGACCAGTTATATGTTCCTTTTGATAAAGATGTGTGGGTTATCAAGAGCCAGGTCATTTATCCTTCGATAAAATTTTTCGGTTTTGATGCTTATGGCAGTTTTGTGAATGTCTATTCGAAGTTCAATATTGACCCCAGGTTTGATAAGAACTTTTTCGGTAATACCGTACTGAAGTATGAAGACAGCTCCAATAAAAAAACAGAAGCATACTGGCAGGATGTACGACCTGTTCCTTTGCGGAAGGATGAAATTGCAGACTATAAAAAGAAAGATAGTTTGGAGCAATTGAGAAAAGATCCAAAATATCTTGACTCTATTGACAGGAAAAGAAACAAAGTAACGCTGATGGGACTTGTGGTTTCAGGGTATAATATCAGCCGGCAAAAAACAAGATCTGTGTATTCTGTTTCTCCTTTGATCAATTCGATTAATTTTAATACTGTAGAAGGATTGGTGGTAAATCTTAGTGGCAGTTATACAAAACGATTAGATACTACACTGCTTGGTCGAGAAAGCATTTCTATTCACCCTTCTGTGCGGTATGGTTTCAGCAATCATCATTTCAATGCATCGCTTTCTTCAACATACAATTTCGGAACGAAATATTTCAATGCATTTACTGTATCAGGGGGTAAGGAAGTTTTTCAATTCAATAATGCTTCGCCCATAAGACCTCTTGATAATACTTTCGCTAGCCTGGAGTGGGAAAAAAATTATATGAAGATCTATGAGGCATGGTTCGGGGGCATTAGTTATTCAAAAAGTCTTGATGAAGGTTTTAATGCATCTATGAGTTTGCAATACCAGGACAGGATGCCTTTGGATAATACAACTGATTATACGTGGAGGAACAAGAAAAATGTGAGTTATACTCCCAATTATCCAACAGAGCTAACTGCTTCAAATATGTTGCGTCACCAGGCTTTTATTGCTACGATGAGAGTAAGCTGGCAGCCGGGAAATAAATATGTAGAACTTCCGGGCAGAAAATTTAGCATTGGTTCAAAATATCCTCATTTCAATCTTATTTATACAAAGGGAATTAAAAATATTTTTGGCAGTGATATTAAATACGACAAATGGCAATTTGCCGTTACCGATAATCTTAATCTTAAGTTGCGCGGCCTTTTCAGCTATGCCATTTCTGTGGGAGGTTTCTTAAACAAAGACAGTGTCAATATTCCTGATTATACGCATTTTAACGGCAACCAGATCATTACTGCGGCGCCCTATCTTAATAGTTTCCAGTTAGCTCCTTATTATAAATACAGCAATACAGAAAGTTTTTATTCCACGCTGCATGCAGAGTATCATCTTAATGGGTTTCTCACAAATAAAATTCCATTGTTCAGAAAGCTTAACTGGTATCTCGTTGGAGCAGCAAATGCATTTTATGTAAATAGAAAGAATAACTATGCCGAAGCTTCTGTAGGACTTGAAAATATCTTCAAGACTTTGCGTGTTGATTTCATCTGGGGATTTGAAGAGGGCAGGAGACCTGTTACCGGAATTCGGATTGGATTAAGAGGATTGTTTACAGGCAGGTGAGATCGAGTTAAGAGTTAAAAGTGTAGAGTTAAGAGTTAGTATTAAAATAAGACATTTATTACTCTCAACTCTTAATTACCTTTGCGGCGGTTTAGAATTTTGCCCAACCTGCAATTGGGGTTCTAATACGGATTAAAATTCAAATACATGGCTTCTTTACACAACCGCATTTCCCGAAAGGAATTGAAGGAACGTATTCTCAACGATCCTGCTCCGCGTACTACTGTTTCATTTTATTGCTATTTTAAAATTCCTGATCCGGAAATTTTCCGTGATACTTTATACAGGGCTTTCAATGCTATTGGGGTGATGGGAAGAATTTACCTGGCTCATGAAGGTATCAATGCACAGGTAAGTGTACCTGAAGAAAATTTCGAAGTATTCAAAACTTACCTCTATTCTATTGAGCCTTTAAATGGTTTGCGACTGAATATTGCTGTTGATGACGACGGCAAATCATTTTATGTACTGGATATTAAAGTGAGAAAGAAAATTGTGGCCGATGGTATTACAGACCCCAGGTTTGATATGGCTAACAGGGGAAGATATGTTAATGCGGAAGAATTCAATAAACTATCGAGCGATCCCGAGACGATTGTAATTGATATGCGTAATCATTACGAATACGAAGTAGGCCATTTTGAAAATGCCATTGAAGTACCGAGTGATACATTTCGTGAGCAATTACCCATGGCAGTGGATATGATGAAAGAGAACCGCAATCAAAATATTATCTTGTACTGCACTGGTGGTATTCGTTGTGAGAAGGCGTCTGCCTATATGCTTCATAAAGGGTTTAAAAATGTTTTTCATTTAGAAGGCGGCATTATTCACTATACAAACCAGGTTAAGGAAAAGCGATTGGACAATAAATTTCATGGAAAGAATTTTGTGTTTGACCAGAGGCTGGGAGAAAAGATCACAAATGAAGTGATCGCAAGATGTCATCAGTGTGGCAAACCGGCGGATACGCATGTGAATTGTGTAAACGATGCCTGTCATCTTTTGTTTATTCAATGTGATGAATGTAAAGATAAATATGAAGGTTGCTGCAGTGAGGAGTGCCGGGAGTTTATTCATTTGCCGGTCGAAAAACAAAAGAGATTAAGAGCAGGAGTTGATAAAGGAAGAAATGTTTTTAATAAATCCAAATCAAGAAAGCTCCGGTTACAAAAGAAGGTCGATACTCCTGCTTAATATTTTTCCCACAGAGACACAAAAGGGCATAAGAGATACACAGAGGTTCTCCGTGTTCCTCTATTTCTCCGTACCTCCGTGGTTATATACTATTAGAACAGATTACTCTAGCCAAAGAGTAATTCTCCAATCTGATTATTCCTTAATTTCGGGTATTACCGGCTGTATTGAAGAAACTATTTGCTATAACGCTTCTTTTTTGTTTACTCCTCAACATTATAGGATATCATCTTGTTTTTTATTTCCGCCAGCAGGCGATAAAAATGGAAATGAAAGAACTCATTCGCACCCAGCAGAGCAATGAAAACGAAAATGACTTCGTGTTTTCGCTTGACGATAAAACCGCTGCGGCACAACTGAAATGGGAGGGTGATGATGAATTTAGCTTGAATGGTGAAATGTATGACGTGATAGAAAAGAAAGTAGAGAATAATAAACTCATCATTAGGTGCTTTAGTGATAAAAAAGAAACAACTCTTTTGCAAAAAGCAAAAGAAGGCTGGAAGGAAAATGAGAGATCAAATAAAATAGCCAATGAACTTTTACAATTGCTGCAAACATTATTTCATAATTCAAGGTCAGAAGAACTTACATTTATTAAACCTTCAAGAGATGATTTTTATTTCCTATTAATGAAGCTACCGTTGCAGGTAAAAAGAATCCCTACACCTCCTCCGCAGCCTGGTGTTTCCTGATCTATTCTTTGGTAAAGAATTATTTATTCAGAACACTATTGTTACATATGCATCATAAAATGGCATGGGTTGTCTGCATAACCCTGTGTATTGGTTTCAATAAAAATTGTTTTGCACAGCAAAAGGACACGATTCCTGTGTTAAAAGAAGTTGTTGTTTCAGGTATTCGTTCTTCGACTGTAAGTGAAACGAGTTTAAACATCCAGTCGCTGTCTGTTCAAAAAATGAGACAAAGCGGTGCATTGAATGTTTCAGATGCCTTGTCAAAGTTACCCGGCATAAGCCAGTTGAACACAGGTCCTGCTATTTCAAAACCTGTTATACGGGGACTATATGGTAATCGTGTATTGGCAGTTTTATCAGGATTAAAATTTGATAACCAGCAATGGCAGGATGAGCATGGACTTGGATTGACTGATGTTGGGATTGACCGCATTGAAGTGATCAAAGGACCAGCATCCCTTCTTTATGGTTCAGAAGCAATAGGCGGAATTTTAAACATCATTGAAGAAGCGCCGGCTAAGCCAGGGGAAAAAACAGGTGATATGAGCCTGGGATTATTTTCCAATACCTATGGTTTATCATTTGATGCAGGTTTAAAAGCAGCTACTGAAAAACGAAACTGGGGTATAAGAGCAGGAGTCAATTCTAATGCTGATTACTCAGATGGTGATAACAACAGGATCAGGAATAGCCGGTTTGCCGGATACTATCTGAAAGGTTCGTATGGTTTTATAAAACCGAAATGGACAAGTACAAATCATTTCACCAGTTCTCTTGACGAGTTTGGTTTTATTACAGCTGACAATGCCAACAGTTTTCATGATGACGGGCGATTTAGCCGGAGCATGAAAGGACCGCATCATGCTGTATTGCTCAATGTTTTGTCTTCGCAAAACAAAATTCTTTTGCAACATTCCACACTCGATGTAAATGTGGGATTGCAATCGAATCTTCGATTGGAAGATGAAGGAGACAATCACATCAGCCTGAATATGCTGCTCACTACTTTTCTCTGGCGGGTATTATGGAACAAACAGTTGTCGTCAAAAACAGAACTTATACTCAGTAATAATTCTCAATTTGAAAACAACACCAACTATGGTTCACGAATCATTATTCCCGATGCTAATATGGCCGAGAGTGGTTTTGCTGCATTTATTAAAAGCAAAAGGAATAAATTGATTTTTGAAATGGGGGTGGGTTTTTCCGTAAGAAACATTCATACGTTTTTAACGGCGGGAGTGAACACACCGGATAAATCCATTGAACCATTCAATAAAACGCTTCCCGGTGTGAATGGTTCAATTGGCATTGCCTGGAATCCGGCTAATAACTGGAACCTTAAAGCAAATGTGGGGACTGGTTTCCGTTCGGGCAATCTTGCAGAGTTATCTTCGGACGGATTGCACGAAGGAACGTTGCGTTACGAGATTGGTGATCCGAATTTAAAGGTCGAAGAAAATATCAATAGCGAGATATCTGTTTATTATAATTCAAGATATTTTCAATTTTCAACCTCGGGTTATCTGAATCATTTTCTGAACTACATCTACCTGGCACCTACAGGTACTCAATATTTAGGTTTTGATGTATTTAGATTTAAGCAATTCGACGCTGACCTTTATGGCGGTGAAATGATGGTGGCCATTAATTTTCCTTTTTATGAAAGATTGCGATTTGAATCAAATTTTTCTACCGTCACTGGTCAATTAACAGGCGGGACTTATCTTCCCTTTATTCCCCCGGCGAAATGGACACAGGAATTGAGATTGAAATGCAAAAACGGGAAAAAAGCAAACAATCTTTATTTTTTTGTGTTGACAGAAAATCATTTTGCGCAGGATCATCCGGCGGAATTTGAAACGCCGACGGCAGCATATTGGTTATTGAATGCCGGTTTTCACGGGAACTGGGAAACGAAGACCCGTACAATTATTTTCAGTATCACCGGCAATAATTTACTGAATAAAAATTATTACGATCACCTTTCACGATTTAAAGATTATGGTATTCACAATATCGGCAGGAACATTGTCTTGCATATGAACATTCCCTTTTTTACTCATTCATAAAATAACTGATTATTATGAAAATTTTATTTAAGTCAAATATTTTATTTTTTATCATAGCGTTTGGCGTTACCACTTTTTCATCCTGTGAAAAAGACAAAATGGTTCCACCGACAATTGATTTTCTTACAGGAGCTGGTTACACCTCTTCAGATGCGCATATTAACCTGGACATAGATTTTATGATTGGTGTAGATGCAAAAAGGACAGAAGATAAAGATGATCTGAAAACTTTTGTAGTAACAAGATCTTATGATGGGGGGGCTGAAACTACTATTGATAATGAAACGCTGACATCAGCACAGGCTGGAGAGTTTACAAAAGATTATTCTTTTACTACTCGTAATACAGCAGGCACCGAAAAATATACATTTACTGTAACCAACAGGGATGGATTAATTACAACAAAAAGCATCACAATTACAGTGCCTTAATTCTTTTGTACTGAACATTTATTAGTTACCAACGGCAGTCTTTAGACTGCCATTAACTATTATTTTTCACTGATCCATTCAATACAAACAGGTTGCCCAACCTCAATCCTTTTTCCCGTGTCTGATAACAGGCCGGTATTTTTATCTACTTTAAAAATTACGATCTCGTCATTGTTTTGATTGCCTACCAATAAAAAGTTGCCTGATGGATCAAAATTAAAATTGCGGGGAGTTCTTCCAAGAGTAGATTGATGTCCAACCAATGTCAGCATACCTGTTTGCTGATCAATTTTAAAAATTGCAATTGTGTTGGATTCATCCCTGTTTGATGCATATAAAAAGTTACCATCGGGAGAAACTTGTATTTCTGCACTGCCGATGGCGCCTTTATATCCTGCAGGTAAAGAGGAAATATTCTGTAACCATTCAAGTTTTCCTTTCTCGTAACGATAGGCAGAAACAACTCCACCCATTTCTGACAGCAGGTAAGCATATTTATTATCACGAGTAAAGGCAATATGTCTTGGGCCTGTGCCGGGATCAGTTTTTACAAAACCCTGTTTAGTTGGTTTAAGGGTTCCTTTTCTTTGATTGAATGAATAGATCATTATCTTATCTAATCCGAGATCTGCTGCAAAAAGATATTTGTTATTCTTTGAAAAAATAGTGCAATGAACATGAGGGCCTTCCTGTCTTTCCATATCAACACTTTTGCCAGTATGCTGAATAACAGTTTTTGCAGAACCGAGTTCACCATCTTTTTCGATAGGCAATACGGATAAACTTCCGCTTGTATAGTTGGCTATAGCTATCCATTTGTCTGTTTTATCGACAGCTACATAGCAGGGATCATCTCCGTGAGAAGGTTGCTGGTTAAGAAAAGCTAATTGGCCGTTTTCTTTATTGAATGAAAATGCAGATACCTTACCCCCGTTCCCTTTGTCGGCGTGTTCATTTACAGCATATACAAATTTTTCATCCGGGGAAACAGCAAGAAAGGAAGGATTGGTTGTTTTAACCATACTTACAGAATCAAAACTGCCTGAATCACTATTAAAATGGTACACATAAATCCCTTCGCTTTTGCCACCTGTGTAGGTACCGATTAAAAGGTAATTTTCTTTCTGAGCATAGGTAATAAAATGAAATATTACCAGTGACAATAACCAAATAATTTTTTTCATACCCGAATTTATGGTAATTATTATTTACGGTAGGTTTTTGCAATTTAATATTTATCGAAACCTAACCCCTGAGTTTCTTCATAATCCCTAATAGTTTTTAGTTATTCTGATAAGTAGATAATCCTATTTAACCATTTTTTGAGGTGCCAATCATTTATTTATTCAATATTTTTTTCAAAACTTACTCATCCTTTTTTGAAAAGTTTTATTTGAATATACTTTGACAGCAGGTCAATTAAATATTAGAACGCTATGAAAAAAGAGAACGATCTGGTTTCTGCTAACCTGGATTCCGATAAACCGAGGGTTGACGTGGATTGCTTAATTGACAAATTAGGCGGGAACAATAAACAGGTGCTTAGGTGCCTTGAAATTTTTAAGGATGATCTTCCCCCCTCATTAGAGATAATAAAAACCGGTTTGAAAAATAAAGAGGTGAAGGAAGCAAAAAATTCCTGTCATGGCTTAAGGGGCATGTTGCTAACTATGGAAATGAAGAAAGCCGCATCCACTGCTAACTTATTGGAAACATCGATAATAGAGAAAAGGTTTGAAATCTCTCTTGAATTATTACCGCTGCTCGAAAGTGAGATAGAAGCTGCCATAAACCTTATTGAAAACTCAATAAGTATGAAAGAATAGATTCAAAAAAGATTTTTTTCTCATAATCCTGATCATCTGCATTCTTCATTTGTCAGCTTGCCACGTTTTGATATATTCAGCCACTTCGGTCATCGGCGCTATCCAAATATCATTTTCATGCTGTTTTAAATAATGAAGAAGAGCACTGTGCGCCTGCAAAGAAACATTTAATGAATGTTCGCCGCCAACGCCATGAAACAGGAAAACGAGAAGAGCATCTTTTTGCATTGCCTGTTTTACAAGGTCAATCAATTGATCCCCCGACTGCCCGTTGGCGCCGAAACACGGCACGTCGTACAGATCAATTTTGCCAACGGTGAGTAATTCAAACTGAACTCCCCGGGCAGCGATGAAATCATTTCTTAGCCCGTCCAAATAGGCGGTATCATGAATTTTGATATCACCGCAGGGATAAGCAAATGTTCTTCCCTTTTTTCCATCAATTGCTTCCAGGATATTATTCATTGTTTTTATTTCATTCACCATTCGCCTCACAGTATAATTATTGAGATCATAATCGGCTGTTACAAATTCTCTCCCCGGCCGCCCACCCTCACAAGGATGCCAGATAGTATGATTGCCTAATTCATGTCCTTCGGCAGCAGCTTTTCTCCATTTAAAAATCTGGTCCTTTAATCCGTCGAAATAATCGGAGATATAAAAAGTTCCTTTCAATCCAACTGAATCAAGTGCAGGAACTACATTGGTGAGATCGATGTTTAATCCATCATCATAGGTAAGAACAACGGCACATTTTTTTCCATGCCATGGCTGGTTAGATTGTGAAAAGCAAACCAGCGAGGACAGAAGAGATAGAAAAAGGAAACTATTTTTCATTTGCTATTTATTTTAATTTGTAGATTCGATAAGCCGGGAAGAATGGTGTTACCGATATTCTTGATGCAACATTAGAAAACAGAAAGTCAAATAATATAAACAACGGTAATTAAAATTCATGATTTCCTTTTTCATTTACTTTTTATTTACCACCACTTTTATTTGTGTAAAGGAATGCGGCGGAAATGTATACGACAATTTATTATTACTGATCTGTATTTCTTTAGTTACCGGTACATACTGCGATTGCTTGTCAAATACAAAAGGATCAGTGGGCGATTCACTGTTTACGATACTCGCTTCAGCTTTTCCTGCGAAATTTCCTGAGTTGCTGAATATATCGGTAGCAATTGCCTTGTCTTTACTTCTGTTGACTACATTAATAAATGCGGTATTAGTTTCTTTTGAATAAACAGTTGTGACATCTAGATAAGGAATGCCTTTGTATTTTTCTGTATTGAATGTATCACAGGCAACATATGTATCAACAGAGTTGCCACGACAATTATTGGAGAACAATTTGAATGTATAAAACAACGGCGCTTTAAAAGTTCCTTTTTTAGGATCACTTGCTAAAAGCGATGTCATCATGGTAAAGTTCGCCATCTTCACCACATCAGCATGGCGTACAAAAGAATTTAAACATTGAGCTATTGGCAAAACAGATTGAAAATTTCTTCCGAAAGATCCCCATTCATCTACTGAAATATGAATTGGATTCTTAAAGCCTTTCATGGCTCTTGCAGCTTCGATCTCATCCGCGGTTACTTTGATCTTTTCTTCAAAATCCATTGCACCACCACCGATATAAGTATTCCAATCGTTTGGAGAACCACCTTCCCAATAACGATGAATGGAAATATAACTGATCAGGTCACCAACTCCTGTAAGAATTTTACGGTTCCATTCCACCCACTGACCGGTCGGTTCATACCACGAAGAACCGGAAGCAACAAATTTTATACTGTCATCAACAGCCTTCATTGCTTTTGCAGCTTCTCTTGCGATCTTGACATAACCATCAGCCTCTTTATGACCCAATTCCCAGGGATAGCCGTCCACTTCATTTCCGAGATCCCAAATTTTTACATCATACGGTTGCGGATGTCCGTACTTTGCCCGCAGATCGGAATAATATGTTCCTTTTTTATAATTGCAATATTCCACCCAATGAACTGCATCAATTATATTATCAAGACCAAGATTTACACACATCACATTTTCACTTCCAATTGATTTATTCAATTCGATCCATTCATCAGTGCCTACATGATTATTATCTGTTCCACCCCAGGCCAGGTTAATGCGTGAAGGTCGCTGATCCTTCGGCCCAATACCATCCTGCCAGTTATAACCCATCACATAATTTCCGCCGGGCCAGCGCATGTCAGCAATCTTTAATTCCTTCATAGCATCAATGTAATCTTTCCGAAACCCGTTCTCATCAGCAAGTGGTGAAAAAGGATCGTATAGATTTCCATAGACGGTGTTGAAATTTACAGTATCGGGTAAACCCATTCTTCTTCCGTTAAAATGAATTGGCTCCATGAACACACCGTAAATTTTCGGATCAATTTCTCCAACTGTCCTTGTAACATCAATTTTGATCTGTGCTGTTTGCGCAAATAATAAGGAGGGGAGGGTAAGCAATAATGCAGAAAGTAATTTTTTCATATCAGGCGTTTTATTTTTTGTTTAATATTTTATGCAATCAATTTTGTTACTCAAAACTTATCCAGTCAACTTCGATATTAGAATCATCTTTCATTGATACAAACAAATTATGAATGCCGGTTTTGGATAATGACACAGGTGTTTTAATGATCTTCCATTCATCTTCTTTCGGAATTTTCACCTCAGCTATAACAGAACTTTTAGGATCATCTAATCTTATTTGCAAAACACCGCCTGTTCCTGATCGGGCATTTACGTTGATTGACCTTATTTTCTTCTTCCCAAAATCAACACTGTTGTATTGGATCCACGCACCTTGTTTAGAAAATGTTGTTTTCCATCCTTCAAACCTGTTTAATGTATCCAAAAAATCTACTGATACACCTTCATCACTTTTTGCAGTATAACGATCTATTTGTATTTGCTTCGTTACCTCAGTTACACCAACACCTCTTAATGTTGGTATTACTTTTTTAATGGTGCCATCTTTATTAAAAAATAAACTATCGATCCGGACTGACCGGGCCTTATCAAAATTTGGTGACAGGTCATTATGATGATAAAATAAATACCATCGATCTTTGAATTGAATGATTGACTGATGATTTGTCCAGCATTCAGACGATTCATCCATGATCACTCCCGTAACTTTAAATGGCCCCAGCGGATTGTCGCCAATTGCATATTCTAATTGTTCGGTTTTATCTGCTACATGCGGATAAGTCAAATAATAAATTCCATTTCGTTCAAACAAATAGGGACCCTCTTTCAATCCTTTATTCGGAAGATCTTTAAGAATAATGGGCTCAGATGCAAGTTCGAGCATATTGTCTTTCAGTTTTGCTGCATAAATATTTCCGCCTGCCCAATACAAATATGCTTGTCCATCTTTATCAATAAAAACATTCGGATCTATACCATGTACATTTTTGATCGGTGTTGGCTGAGGAACATATGGACCTTCCGGTTTATCTGCGATGGCGACACCAATGGCAAAACCTCTTCCATAGGTACTGTCCTTCGGCGCAGTAGGAAAATAGAAATAATATTTTCCATTGCGATAAATGCAATCAGGCGCCCACATACTGTAACTATCCGGTTTCACCCACGGAATTTTATTTTGGGTAACAACGATACCATGATCCGTCCAATCAGTGAGATCGGATGAAGAAAATACATGATAGTCTTCCATGCAAAACCAACCGACTCTTCCTTTGCCCGGGGTAGCCAAAATATCATGAGAGGGATACAGAAAAACTTTATCTCTGAAAACCCTTGCACTCGGGTCGGCTGAATACATATTCCTGATGATCGGATTTTGAGAAAATGCAATATTTATCAATAATAGAAATGATATAGAAAATATGAAATATAATTTTGAATGTTTCATAAATCAAATTGTTTTTTACTTACCTGTTGCCAAATGATCGGCTGCAGCGCTTAGAAAAATGTAATCAGCACAGCCGCCAACGGTTACTTCATTTTCGCCCCAGAAGAAAGGCCAGTCTTCTTTATTTTCCGGAAAATCAGGTTTAATTACCAATATGCCCGGAACAATGCCGCCTGCAATAAAACTGAAGTTCGCCCGGTTATTTCCATAAGTGATCTTCTTTGATTTTGTCCCTACAGAAGAAACAAATGAAATATTGGAATAAGGATGACAACCGAAAATATAATTCAATCCTTTATACACATATTCAGCATTGATCACATCGGGGAAATATTTGTTGGCAAAATAGTTTGTGGTAGCAAAATTTACCACGCCACCGCTGCCACCCCAGCCGCCTGTTGCTATCGGAACGCCATAAGGATTTTGTTTTGCATAATCCTCGCATGTGGCTTTATACTTTACAACATAATCACGCAGCTTCTTTTTATAATCTTCATCCATGTATGGAATGGCTTGCAATGCCGGTTCGATCCCAAATTGAATAAAGCGATTGAGCGATTGCCAGACTGCATCTTTAAATACGGTTGCATATTGTTCATCTTTTGTAGTGATGTACAATTGCAATGCTGCAGACATTTTTAAACTATTTCCAAAACGTTTTGAAAATCCTGAAGTATCCAGCTTGCCGATGCTGTCATCTTCATTCCACAATTGTTTTGCATAGAATAAACTTTGTTCAGACAATGTATCATCAAAGCCTTTTAATGCGCGGCTTGCAGCAGCCAATGCAGCAGCAGTATAGTAATCGAGAAAGGTTGTTCTTCCTGTAAATGCCCACCTGTCATCCATCGTTCCGCTTGATCTGCCATCTGTTTCGTAAGGCTTGAGGTTTGGATTATAAGGAAGATTATCTGTTTCATTGATGGCATCTCCGAGATGATGATACTGATGCAAATTCGGAACTACAATACCACGCACAGGGTGACCAATATTTTTCACCTGCGCCACCATGTTTAAAGTGCCGTGTTTTATCTGTTCCAAAATATCAGGCTTGCCATCAGGGCGATGGATGTCTACATACTTCGTTGGATAATCAACAAAAGTTTCATCACGTGTTGGTTTAAATTTTTCCCAGGTGTCTACCAAACTCAAAACAGCGTCGCAATGCGAACCAGTTTGAATATCAAAGTCACCTGCGTCAAACCATCCGCCGACAGCTAAACCGGGAATACGTTCATATGGTTTATATTTTGTGTCAGTTGATGCGCCCATGCTATAATTATCAAAATGCTGCCAGTTCGTTGGCGCCTGCAATGCATCATCCAAAAAAGGGGCGCCGTGCCACACACGATATGCTTCATTCACTTCCATATGATCCATTTGCACAGGGAACCAGACATCCAATGTCGGATGCCAGATAGCATCATATACATTGGCGCCGATCGGAAATGTATTTGTTTTCTGATCCCCATACTGAATAAAATAAAGACCGGTTTCTTTTACAGAACTGAAATCGAACTTTGCATATTTATACCGCAGGTATTGTCCCCAAAGGGTTACATCGCCTTTTAATTTTTCAACAAACTTGCCATCTGCTGTTACCTGGAACAATGATGCTGTTTTTAATGGTGTATCATTTTTATCCAATTCAATAACTGCTGTTTTTTCCTGTTGTGGATTATAACCAACCTGGGAGAATCCGATATTTGGTTTTCTTATCCAGTTTGGAATTGCATTTGGTTCCACATACCAGGTCAACACCTTTCCGGTTTTATTAGCGGGAAGTAAACTGCGAACAATGAACCAACCATTCTGTGCAAGATTGCGACCATCAAACAACATCAGGTCTGCATCGGATTCAATCTTTACATAACGTTCCGGATCTTCCGGCGCTAATATTATTGTTTTGCCGCTTGCCATCGGTTCGGGCACAATGAATTCATTTCTTCCTCTATCATCAAAAGTTGTGTGGCTTGCAAACTGCGGTATCTTTTTACTCAACGGTTCCATCTTTGTTTGGCTGGAAGGGTATAAGGGAAATTCGCCGGGTTTTCCATCCGCCAAATATGTTTTTTCGAAATAAGCAGCAGGTAAAAATTCAAGATTGAATCCGGAATTTCCCACCAATTTTTCAGGTATCGGTTTATCGAGATACACGCTTATCTCAACGCCTTTGTCTTTTGCTGAGACATTTATTCTGGAATTAAAATCATAATCCTTGTATCTTAAAACAGCATTTATACTATTATTTTTCTTATCAACATTCCGACTGATCAACGTTGGTATCAAGTCCCATTGTTCAGGAGTGTTTTGCAATCTTATTGCGCCACCGGTAGCCGTTCTTACTCCATGATGTATGATTTCAATACCGGCAGTTTTCTCATCGAAGAACATACCATTGTACTGGCTACTGAACACAAATACATTCACGCCTCGTGTTTCAAAATAACCGGAATCGTTGATCTGTAGTTTTTGACCATAGGAAGAGACGGCAAATAAAAAAAATGTGATCAGGCCAAAAACTGTTACTGAAGTTTTTTGCATATTTAATGATTGTATTTTATTCTTTTAATTTTGGTTTATATTCAGAAATTATTTTTCGTTTACCCTGAACCAGTCATAATCAACAAACCCTCCCGTTTCTTTGGTTGCATAATTGAAAAGACAGAATTTATTCCCGGTAAATATTTTCAAACTGAACTGCATTGTTAATTCATTTCCCAGTGATTTGAAATTTTTATTATCAAAACTATATTCAAAGCCTGCTTTCTTTGATGAATTGGAAGCGATAGTTCGCAGGTAGATCGTAGATTGATCAGTAACCACTGAATCAACAGTCTTACCGTTATTTACCATAATGATGTATTTAGAACCATTTGTTTGCTTCACGCCTATATATGCATAAGGATCCTGGAAAATAGCGAGACCCGCTATATCGCCATCTTTCATATTGCTCACATCCATTTTTGTAGTTGCAGTTGTTGGAATCGTTTGATCATGATTTGCAAAAGGTCTTTGTGTAAGTGTATTCACCGCTTCTGTAAGATTGGATACTACTCTTGCCGTTGACAAGCGGAGATAGCCTGATCTTTTAGTTAACGACCATTTCGACGGATCCGGATTATGATTCCATCCCCATTGCATAGGCAATGTCTTTTCATTGAATTCATCAGAGGTAGGCAATGTTTTTATCGGGTAGGTGTTCCTGACGTTTGGTTTTTTATACGTGGTAACAGCTTTGCCATTTTCACCAATCATTGGCCATCCATCTTTCCACGTTACAGGTTGAAGCGATGGAAATCTTCCGAATGGTCCGCTATCTACAAATAATATCGTCCACCATTCACCACTTTGCGTTTGAATTAATGCGCCCTGGTGAATACCGTAGTTGATGCCTTTTGTAGTATCATATATAAGCAGCTTTTCTTCATAAGGGCCATAAATATTTTTTGAACGAAGGGCCACCTGCATACCATCTCTTCCACCGTATGTGCAATACAAATAATAATAGCCGTTGATCTTATAGACATGCGTCCCTTCGAGGCCTTTGCGAATGTCTCCTGTAAACACCAATGAATCCGGGCCGACAGCAACCAGGCTGTCATTCACTTCAGTGATGGAAATATTGCTATACCCTTGTGCTACGTATGCTTTTCCGTCATCATCAAAAAACAGACCCGGGTCATAAAATCCTTTGGGCAAATGTGTGATGTGCCAGGGACCTTCTGCTTTTGTTGCGGTGCACATGAATCCTCCTTCATTAAGCGTAATGAAAAGAAGATAAAATTTTCCGTTATGATATTTTATACTTGTTGCCCATTGGCCATGTCCATACCGGTTACAGCTATCGAGATCATAACATTTACTGAAATCAAATCTTGGAACTGCGTTGCTGCAATATTCCCAGTTCACCAGGTCATGTGATTTCAAAATAGTAACACCAGGAAAAACAAACATCGTGGTATTGACCATGTAATAAGTATCACCCACACGTATGACATCCGGGTCGGGAAAATCAGCAGGAATTACCGGGTTGGTATAAGTGCCATCTCCATTATCACTATGTACGTTTTGTGCATAAGATAATTTTATCACAAATAAACAAAGTGTTAGAAACAACAAAATCGACTTTACTTTTTTCCTGATCATCATCCTATATGCTTTATATTTTTTTAATCATCATTGTATCATTCTATAAAAAAATTACCTCGTTTGAATTTGAACAACGGTTACAGAATATGGTGGAAAGCTTTGATTAAAATTATTCTTGACTCCTTTTATTGTAGATATTACCGGAACAATTTTTTTGGGATCGTCAATGGTGTTTGTATCGGTTGGTTCATCACTTTTTACAGTAACTACAGTCGCTTCCGGCGAAACCTTTCCAGCACCATCAATATTTATTTGTATTGTTTGTTTTTTGCCGATAGTGTTTACCACTTTCAGGTAAATAGTTCCTGTTGCATCATCCATTGTAGCAGAATAAAAAAGTGTAGGAACTGTTTTTACTTTGACTCCATTTGCGCTATCTCTTTTTGTAAGCGGCATGTTTTGAACTGGAACGTTCCCGAATGTTGCAGGAACGATCTTGTTACCCAGGTAATGATTAAAAACTTTTTGTACATAGTAAGATGGTGAGCCATAACTGTTCAACGCATCATAGCCAATCAAATCAGAATCCCATTGCCATGCTTTGGGTGCCGTTGCAGTAGCCTTATTCACATTTACAAAAAGCGGTGCATAACAAGACATGATAACCAAATCAGAATTGCGTTCCATTCCTGTCATCCATGCGGCATCGCCAAGTTCTGCATTCATATTCGTTGTTGGCGCACCTTCACGAGTTGCCCATTCACCCACAAATATTTTAGGCCCTTTGCGATCATAGTTGTCATACTGCGAAGCATGCTCCCACATATCCCACGAATTGCGGTAATAATGTTCATCAACGACCTTCGGTTCTTTACTTGTGACTTGCATAGAAGGATATTGTGTACCGGGAATAGTAGAGATGCATTCTAATTGCGGATATTTTGCATTGATTGCATTTCTGAACTGTGTAAATCTTCCATTATAACTGTTTGACCTGTCAAACCAATCTTCATTACCAATTTCTACATAGCGAAGTTTGAATGGCGCCGGATGCCCGTCAGCAGCCCGTTTGGCGCCCCAGTAGGTTGTTGTATCGCCGGTCACATATTCAATTTCATTCAGCGCATCATCTACATAAGGTTTTAATAACGGGCCTGCATCAACATGATCGCCCTGCAAAGAATAACCGGCATACACAGCGAGCACAGGTTCAGCACCCATATCTTCTGTCCACTCCAAAAATTCAAGTAAGCCCATTCCATCCGAAGGGCGATAACCCCATGAACCTTTATGCCCGGGCCTGCCATCAATTGGACCCAATGTTGATTTCCATGGAAAGGCATCTGTAATTAACGGGCCTTCTAAAAAATTACCGCCGGGAAAACGCAGGAACTTTGGTTTCATATCAACCAACATTTGCATCAGGTCTTGCCGGTTGCCATTACTTCGATTATTGTATGTTGGCGGGAAAAGAGAAACAAGATTGAAATAATATAATCCTTTGCGATCAGTTGAAATGACAAAACGTGCATCTTTTGTTGGTTGAACATCAGCGGCCGTGGTTAATGTTAATTCATACTTTTTCCAAAGATTACTTTTTTCAAGATTAATAATGCCTGAAGCATAGACCGTTTTACCATCATTACTTTCAATGGAAACTGTTATCGGGCCCGGCGTGTTGTTTTCAATATCCGGTAGCGGAGGCGTTGTGGGTTTTGGTTCCCATGGCCAGCGGAAAGGTTCTGTACGTGCTGTACCTTTTATATAAAATGATGCCCTGTAAGTAGTGGACGGTCTTACCGGTATGCCCCAAAAACCTTCGTTTGCAATGCCCACTCTCCCCGAAACTTTTTCAACTGTAAGCCGTAAGCAGGTTGAAAGTGCGCCGTTGATCGCCTGTCCACGTTCGTCGTATGGAATATGATCTTCGTTTGCAGGAATGAGCTGAATGGATGCGGTATCGGCAGCATTATCTTTAACGAGGCTCCAGCCTTCAGGTTTGGTCTTATTGTCCTTAAATATTCTATTACGAATTAGCTCGCCATACAAGCCACCATCGTAAGAGTGATTGATTTCTTCTGTCATCAATCCATAAAGCGTAGGACTCACGTCAGGGCCAGGTTTGCTTAGATCCAATGTTAGCTTCGCTGTTGTTTGAGCATTTATATTGGAAATCATCAGAAATGATGATACCAATATCCCAAAACTTATTTTTGAAAGACTTTGACGAAAGGCATTCTTTTTCATAATTATTGTTTAATTAAATATCTGTTGCACGCAGGCATTAATTGAATATTTGAAATTGTTTTTTCTGATACTTCATTTTTTTGTTTTGAATCTATTTTAGTTTAACATTTAGTTTTTACCCGGCACATCCAACACTGCTTTCAGAGCGGGTTTAGGTTTACGTTGCCTGTCCCACAATAAAGGATAATTGGTTCTATTGGGAATCGGGTAACCATTTTTCCAGCTCATGCCATCATGCACTCCCCAAAATGTTACTCTTGCGACCTTATCTCTACGCTCATAAAAGATTTTAAATAGTTCTGCATATCTATTGGCCAGGACTCTTTGCATGCTATCCGGCAATCCGTTCCGATACGGATCGAGAAATGTTTTAAATTCTTCCAATTGAAATTGTTTATCCGCCATTCCCTGCCCGATGATCTGGCCTTCTTTGGTTAATGGTAATACATCCACATCCAGTTCAGTGATCATTACTTTCACACCACATACTGCATAAGCATCAATGGCGTCTTCGATGTATTTTGTCTTTGGATAATCCAAGCCCCAATGTCCCTGCATTCCGACACCATCAATGCGAATTCCTTCTTTCTGTAGCATTTTTATCATGCGTACAATGCCCTCTCGTTTTTCAGGACGCCATGCATTAAAATCGTTATAGTATAATTCAGCCTTAGGATCGGATTGGGATGCAAAAAGGAAAGCATACTTTACTAATGTATCACCATTCCCAACCGCATTCACCCAACTGGTATGACGATAGCTGCCGTCATTATCTATTACTTCATTCACCACATCCCAGGCATTTACTCTGCCCGCATATCTTCCAACGACTGCCTGAATATGACTTCTTAATCTTTCGATCTGTTCTTCTTTTGTGTTGGGCTGACCTTTTGCATTGGTAAAAAACCAATCAGGACATTGGTTATGCCATACGAGTGTATGGCCCATAATGAACATGTGATTTTTTTCCCCGAATGCGACATAGTCATCTGCCGGGGCGAAATTGTAAACACCGGGTTGCGGATTGATCACTGCCGCTTTCATTACATTTTCAGGTGTGATCGCATCGAATTGTTTTATCACTATTTCTTGTGTCGCTTTATCCTCGCCGGAAGTAATATCAGGAGTAACAGCAGTACCTATTAAGAAAGCGTTTTTATATACGTCTTTTAATGTTTTATCACTTGTGTTTTGTTGTCCGTATACACAGGAAACAAATAAGACATTAACAGAGAGCAAAAGATATTTCAATTGTTTCATCAGCGTCAGTTGTCTTTTTTAATAAATGTTTTTTCTGCATTGGATACCGAATCTATATAAGAATGATATTGAGTATTGGTCAATGTTTTCCAATATATCATATATCTTGAATCATGGATCTGGTAAAAAGGTTGCAATACAACATTTATCGGGTTCATCATTTTTAGATCAGGCACTGTAAAATTTAGAGGCTTGCCTTTAACAGGAACCAATTCATTCGCAATTTTTGATTTATCATCTTCAATAATGATCGGAGCTTTATCCAACGGAAGCTTTTTACCGCTGGGAATTTGACCCCAGCGACTATCATCTGCGATCAATCCTTTCAGATCTTCTGTTCCGGTTTTTGCGCCAAGTAAAATAGGGCCATGAAGAATAGCGATGTAATCAGGAACATTGGGCAACTGTTCAATTTCATTATGCATCGGCAGCATGATCTGTATTACGTCTCCTTTTTTCCATTGCCGATCAATAGCGATGTAAGAGGAAGGATGAGAAGTATATGAAATATTTTTCCCGTTGACAAGAATTTTCAATGCTTCATCTGCTACCCAGGATGGATAACGGATCATTAATTTAAAATGTGAAGAACCATCAGTTATCATCAACCTGGTTTGCGCCTCAAAGGGAAATTGAGTTTGTTGTGTAATTCTTATTCCTTTTTCTTTCCAATTCAATTCAGATGCGATAAACAGGTTTACAAACAAAGAATCGTGTTGATGTGTATAGATAAACTCATTGTACTTGCTATGATTTTCCATGCCACTGCCTACACAGCACCACATGGCTTCATTCGGTGCGGAATAAACCCTGTAACTACGGGGACGAACAGGAGTGAAATAAACATAACCACCAGTCTCAGGATTTTGTGTTGATAAAATATGGTTGTACAATGTTCTTTCGTAATAGTCAATATATTTTGCTGATGGATTCGTTCTGAAAAGATCTTCTGTCAGCTTCAGCATGTTGTATGAGTTGCATGATTCCGGTCCCTGCACGTCATTGACAAAATCAACGCATTCAGCAGCGCCTGGAAAAAATTCTTTTCTACTGTTTCCACCGAATGCAAGAGTGCGGTTGGTGGTTACTGTTTGCCAGAAAAACCTTCCGGCCTTTTCATATTTATCATTATGACTTAATTCGCCTATTCTTTCGAAGCCGATTGCTTTCGGAATTTGCGTATTGGCATGTTTATTATCAAGGTTGTCTATTCCTTCTGACATTGGGTTCAGCAACATTCTATGTGAGAACCGTTTTGCAGCTATTAAATATTTTTTATCACCAGTCATTTGATAAGCATCAGCAAAAACTTCATTCATGCCGCCTTGTTCTGTATCCAGCATGGATTGCATTTGTTCATCGGTCAACACAGCTGTGATATTGATCCCCCAATCACAGAATTTTAAAAACATGGTTTGGGCTTCTTTGTTCCCGGTATAGGACCAGGCATCTCTCAGGCCAGCATACATCTTGTGAACATTGTACCACGGCACCCATGCTTTATGAAATGCAGTAAAATCGCCGGTCTTTAATGTTGACCATATTGCCTTGCTGTCCGGAACTCCGCCAACATATCCAATTCCCCAATCCGGATGATTTTTTTCATTTGCATCCTGGCAAGCTTTCAACTCTGTGATCATATACAACATTCGCTTTTTACATTCTGTATTATTGGTTGCCACCACATTCATTGATAATGCAGACAAATAATGACCAGCTATATGACCATCCAACCCTTCCCAATTTTTATAGCTTGAATCTTTAGGTTGCAATCCGGCTTCTTTGCGATAAGGAGCCAACAAACGATCAACTTTATATCGCAAAAGTGTTTTAATATTGAGGTCACGGGCATGTTTGAAAGGACTATCCAGCAACTTCACATCACTTAATGGAAATTCGTTATGATAAAGTCTTTCCTGTGCATGAACATTATGATTGAAACAAAAAACACAAAAAAGTGTACCGAAAAAATGAAATACGAACTTATTTTTTTTATGGTTAAATTTTGATACGCTGTTTGTCATATAATTAAAATGATGACTGGTTTTTAATTATTATAATTTCTAAATAGAATGCTCATGGCATAATTAATTTGCCCAGACTTTATCTTCCGGCGATAGATACAGTAATATGACGGCTATAAAACCTTTTATTTTCATGGTAATCTTATTAACAGTTTCTTTCCTGTATAGGTTATTGCTTTATCCGATCGGTCAACCAAGTTATTGCCGATGCCTTTATCGTTTGCAACTATTACAATATGGAATTTCCTCTTATCCAGCATTTCGGGAAAAGAACCCTTTCTATCCTCAATGATTAATGTTCTCTTTTTATCATCCCATGTAAAAGTGATGGTGGAATAAGCCCCTTTCTCATAATTGTAGTTGTCGTTTTCATCTTCATATAATACAAACTTTCCGTTGGCGCCCGGGTAAATGCGAATCGCCAGGCTATCCCATTTTTTTTCTGTAGCATATTGCACATCTGGCCCTAGTGGTAAAATACTGCCTGCTTTTACATACATGGGTATAATATCCAATGCGGTTTCTTTCGTTATGTTTTTGCCACCGGTAAATTTTTCACCAGTCCAGAAGTCATACCAATCTGTTCCTGCCGGCAAATACACTTCTTTTGCTTTTACAGCGCTGAAATCTTCTGTTACTACTGCATTTCTCCCTTCACCTGTTTTCTTTATATACATGGGTTCCGTTACAGGATTTACCAGTAATGATTTCCCAAACATATATTCATCATTAATATCCAGTGCATTTTTATCTTTTGGAAAATCCATTACGAGAGCACGCATCATGCTGGAGTGATTGGCGGTCACATCCCAGGAAGCTGCATAGATATAAGGCAGTAGCTTATACCGCAGTTTTATATATTTTTCTATGGCATCAAAATCATTATCACCCGGCTTGCCAAACTGGTAAATTTCTCTTGGTGCATCTGTACCGTGCGAACGCATCATCGGAGTAAATGTGCCAAACTCCAGCCACCGAACATACAGTTCTCGGTATTCTGGATCTTCCAATTTTTTTCTAAATCGTGTGAGAAAAAATCCACCGATATCTGCGTTCCAGTAAGGAATGCCGGTGAGTGAAAAATTCAAACCTGCAGATATCTGGTTCCTTAAAGCTGTCCATGATGCGGTAACATCTCCCGACCAGGTGTTGGCACCGTAACGCTGCTGCCCTGCAAATGCAGAACGGGTAAGAATAAATACTCTTTTATTTGAATCAACAGCCCGTTGGTGCGTATACACGCCACCGACTGTCATCAACGGAAATGCATTACGGACTTTGCGGAACGAACCGAGATAAGTTTTGTTATCCAAATCGGATGGTTTGAAATCAAGATGGTCCGGCTCCGATGAATCCATCCACCAACCATCTATTCCCAATGAATGCATTTTACTAAGATACTTCCAGTAAATATCACGTGCTACCGGATTATAAGCGTCATATACTCTTACACCGGATGGATAATCACGCCGTGGTGGCCATAGTGTAGAGCCCGACAGTGGCCAGGTATCAAAATTCATCAATGCACCCATGCTGTCCAGCTCACGGTATTGTTTTGTTTTCGGGCCGAAAGAATTCCAGATGGATATAGTGAGGTGCGCATGTAAATTATGTATATTATTTACCATTTGTTCTGGTCTTGGAAATTCTTCATTCAAGAAATCCATTGCATTCCATAAATAATTGTTTCCCCAGTACTGCCAGTCCTGTATGATACCATCAAGGGGTACATTTAACTCACGGTATTTTTTTACCACATCCACTAATTCGTTCTGGCTTTTATAGCGTTCTTTGCTTTGAAAATATCCGAATGTCCATAAAGGGAACATAGGCGCCTGCCCGGTAAGGTTTCTCATACATCCAATCACACCATCTGCATTACCACCGTACATAAAATAATAATCTATGCAGTCGCCCACATCAGATTTAAAGGAAGTGCTTTCTGTATGATCTGTAAATACTGTCGGCGAATAGTTATCCCAAAACAATCCATAGCCTTTTACTGACTGGAAAAACGGAACATAGTCATCTGTGTTTCCCTGAATCATATTCAAGGTAAGATTGCGTTGCACCATTTTACCTTGTTGTTGCTGGCCTAAACCATAGATGGCTTCATCTTTATCTAAAATATAGGCCTGCTCTACATTGTAGGTATTGCTGCCGGCATCATTAAAAGGCGTGAATGATGTGCTGTTTTCTTTTTCACGTAAAAGTGCGGTTCCTGCTTTATTATAAAAACTTATTGCTCCGGATGTAAGGTTACATTTTACAATTATATCCTCGCTATTTACAGTAAGCACACCGTTCTGTTCTTTTGAAATTAAATTTGTCTTTTGAGGTGTTGCAATAACCGAAAGACTTTTTTTAGTGAAAGAAGTACCCGAAGGCGATTTAATTATTCTTACGGTTGACGGATTGTAAAATTCAATTTCAATTGCTACCTTATTAGCTGTTGTTCTTATACCGGTATTTGTTTTTTGCCAGGTTTGTGCCTGGCTGTTAACTGTTACAACAAGAAGCAATAAAAACAGATGTAATCGCATTAATGAATTTTTTTAAGATATTTTTTATAAAACAATTACTTTATGAATTGCCACCAATCGAAGTTGAAAGGATCTTTTTCTCCCTTAACATGCTAAGCTTACCACGCTATTTGAATCAATGATACCGCTTGCCGTGGCAAATCAAATTTTAAAACCATTTTCCCATTATTTACTTCCTTCCATTCCGGTGAATCAAACAATTGCAATTGCCCTGCTCTTTCCAATTCATTGTATTGTTCATTACTTATTTGCTGCGGTTTGCCCATTGCTTTCCATTTTGCAAATGAATTACTGAACTTGTCATCAATGCGATAATGATGTACCAATACTTTGTTCTTATTGATGCCACTCACAGTCAGCATAACCGGCGAAACATTGTTTTTAACATCATTATCATTATAATTCCACACAAGAATTGATATTGCATTGCCATTTTTACTGGCAATTGCATTGATGTCATTTTCCCCCCTGACACCATTAGTAATAATATCTTCTGCGTTGAGTTCGTCATTTGATCTTACCATTACCCGTTTCCCATTCATCATACCCAGCATGCGGAATACATTCAACACGGGTTTGTCAATACCATGTGTAGCAAGATCACGGAAAGCAGCAAACCATTCCTGGTTCTCAAATTCAAAAGACCAACTGACTGCTCCTTTCAAATTTATTTTGTACTTGTCCATTAATTCATATATCCTGGCGAAAGATGCAGCAGTGTAACTGGAATACATGGTGCCATTACGGTAACCATATTTAGGATCTCTTGTTTCCGAACAAGCGGCACATCCTTCAGGATCGCATTCTCCAATGATAACGGGTATATTCTTCAATTCCGGAAAAGAATTAACTGCTTCAAATCCTTTTTGAATGTCTTTTAGCTGCACACCCATATTCATTTGTATATGACCATTAACAAACTCCGGTGAACCTTTCGCATGAAAGCCGATGTATTGTAATGGAGTACCTGTTTTCCCGGTCGCATAATTTTTTCCGTGAAGGCAATGCTCTATGAATTTTGTAAGATCGTTGTAAGCTTTTTCATCTCTCGGGCTGGTTGTATGCGGACCGCCGATGATGCATTCGGAGCAGGCCTGCTTTAATCCATCCGCAGCGTAGTCATACAATTTGCAATATTCTTCAAATGTACCGGACCAATAGCCGATGTTGGGTTCGTTCCACACTTCCCATAACCACGTTGTTACTTCTTGTTTTCCGTAACGATCAATGCAATGTTTTACCCATTGATAAACCAGTTCTCTCCATTTGTTATAATCTTTGGGAGGATAACTCCAACCTGTCCATAAGTTTCCACCAGTACTCCAGTGATGTTCATACGGATCGGGTTTAGTAGAAAGATCTTTTGGCATGAATCCTATTTCCATCAATGGTTTAATGCCTCTTTGTATGAAAGCATCGGTAATGCTGTCAAGAATTATCCAGTTGTAAACAGGATTCCCCTTTTCATCTTCTTTGTAAGCATCGGTGAAGCTCCATTTCAGATCAGGGCCTTCACTGTTGCCTTTTGATGTAAGCAGGTTGTGCGTTCTTATGTGTACCTGAACCGGGCTTAAATTTTTTAATTCAGTTAATAATTTCCCACCATCTTTTGTAATTGTATAATTACATTCATCGTAACCAAAGAAAGACCAAAATGGTTTCATATCGCCAACTGGAATTGAAGCATTCACTTCAATCTTTACCGGCGTTTGTTGAGAAAACGAGACACCGCAGAAAACTAAAAGAATATATGACAACATCAATCGCCGCATAATTTCTATTTCAAAACCATTTTAATGTTCAGTTATTTATCCATTTGTTATTTTTCATCCATTGTATCAATGGATCCATCCAACCTTTTTGGCGAAAAATAAAACCATGCCCGCCTTTCGGGTAGATGTGCATTTCAACCGAAACTTTATGATGACGTAACTTTTCAAAATATTGAATGCTGTTATCTATATCAACCACATTATCGTCAGCCGCCTGGGTGATATAAGCCGGCGGGCTATTTTCATCAACCTGTAATTCATTAGAAAATTCATCAATGGTTTCTTTCGATGGACTTTTACCCAGCAGCTTCATTCTTGAATCTGCATGCGTTAAACTATCCTGCATGCTTATAACGGGATAGACCAGCACCTGGAAATCCGGGCGCAGATTAGTGTTGCTGTTGTTTTCGATCAGGGCTTTTTTAAAATGAGTAGCTTCTGTAGAAGCGACATGGCCACCGGCTGAAAAACCTATTATACCAACTTTGTTTGTATCAATGTTCCACTTTGTCGCATTATCCCTTATTGTTTTGATAGCTTGTTGCGCATCCTGCAAAGGAGCGATGCTTTTATTTATTTCAAAAGAATCATTCGGCAATCTGTATTTAAGAACAAATGCAGTCACTCCGTTTTTTGCGAATTCTTTTGCTGTAGAAACTCCTTCTCCCTGGTAAACAATAACACTATAGCCTCCACCGGGGCATATCACTACTGCGGCGCCGCTTGCTTTTTCTTTTGCGGGTAAATAAATTTCCAGCGTTGGAATAATTGATCTTCGGATAAGTGCCGGGTAAGGTTTCTCTATGGTATCGGTAATAGCGGTTTGTTTTGCATTAGGAATTGCGCCAGGATATAAATTAATTATCTCCTGCGCCTTTATTGCGAAAGGGAAAAAAACCAACAGAGCAAACCAAATATTTAATTTTTTCATCAGTCTTTAAGAAAATTATTATTGAATCTTCATTTTTACTGTTTTTAAATCTTTTTCCGCTGAACTACTGCCATAGAATAGCTCATATTCTCCCGGCATTACTGCCATTTGCAAATTTTTTTCGTCATAAAACTCAAAGCTTTTATATAGAAGATCAATGATCGCTTCTGTTGTTTTTCCTGCAGGCACGTTAATTCTTTCAAAGCCTTTTAAAGTTTTCAACAAGCCACTGTTGTCGTTTGCTTTTCTTACATATACCTGTACTATTTCTGTACCCTCACGTTTGCCGGTATTGGAAACAGGTATTGTTAGCTGCAGATCCTCTCCTTCATTAATTGAAGTCTTGTTTAGTTGTGCGTTTCCTATAGAAAAGGTAGTATAGCTAAGGCCGAAACCGAAAGGGAATAACGCATCAGACATATACCGATAGGTTCTGCCTTTCATTGAATAATCCTGAAAGTCGGGCAGTTGATTCGAGCTTTTATAAAATGTAATGGGCAACTTTCCCGAAGGATTATAATCTCCAAACAAAACATCTGCGACGGCCTGCCCTCCTGATTCTCCACCATACCAGGCTTGCAGAATGGCATCGCAACTTTCTGTTTCAGGAGTCAAAGCAATAGCGGAGCCGGAACAATTGATGAACACTACTTTTTTACCCGCAGCTTTTAATGCTTTTAAACAATTCTGTTGTACTTCGGGCAAGTCAATATTGGTCCTGTCTCCACCTTTGAATCCCGGATAATTGACCGGCATTTCTTCTCCTTCCAGCAATGAAGAAAGACCGCCGACAAAAACTACAATGTCTGTTCCTTTTAATTTATTTATCAGGTCAGAAAAATCAATGTCGACCTCCTTACCGAAATCAAATTCAAGATCAGCTTGCCAGTTATTTAATTGAGCGTATTTGATTTCAATTTTATAGTTCTTGCCTTTTTCTACCTGGTAAGGAATTCTTGAAGGAAGTGTACGCCAGTTATTATAAGTGGAAAGTGATTGTCCGTTTACAAGAAGTTGAAAATGCCCGGTAGCACCGCATTTGAATACGATCTCTTCTGTCTCAGGGGCCTGAAATTCGGTTTCATAGGTTGCAGAGAAACCAACAAGGTTTACGCCATGGGCAAATTCATGATCGCCGGCAGTTGTTAACTTCAGGGGATTTGTAATTTGATCGGTTGTAATAACATTGCCACTCATATTAGGAGTGTTCCAATAGGTGGCTTTAAATCCTTTTTTGCCGTCAACCTGTGTTTTTGAAAAATAACTTTGTGTCACTTTGCTTTCGACAAGGTCACATGCTTTATCATAGACAACTGCACTTGAAGCAAGTTTTGACTTAATGCCCTCCAGGATTGTTATTGTTTTTATTGGCTTGCCATTATAATTTCCCCATAGCATAGGTTCATTATCGGCATTGGGACCAATGACAGCTATTTTTTTTACTTTTTTATTTAGCGGAAGAATATTGTTCTTATTCTGAAGAAGCGTCATCGACTCACGGGCCATATTCAACGCCAGCTCCTGGTGCCCGGGGCTATTAATAACTGATGCAGGAATCCTGGTCCAGGGGACTAATGAATCATTATCAAATTCGCCCAGGTCAAAACGGTCGCTTAGGACCCGCATCAAATGTTCATTAATTTCTTTTTCGGTTATTAAGCCCCCGGCAACGGCATCGGGTAAATTTTTAAATGCATATCCATTCCAAACACATTCCACATCAGTGCCCGCCAATGTAGCTTTTGCAGCAGCATGCACCGCATCAGACGAAACTTTATGACTGGTATAAAAATCGGTTACAGCTCCGCAATCAGAAACGATAACATATTTGAATCCCCAATCATTTCGAAGAATAGTTTGTAACAAACGATTATTTCCGCAGCAGGGTTCATCATCTATACTTTGATAAGCACACATCACCTGGCGAACACCGGCATCCTGGACCAGCGATTTGAATGCAGGAAGATAAGTTTCCCATAGGTCACGGGGATTAATATTTGTAAGGTTCAGAACATGCCGGCTCCATTCCGGCCCGGAATGAACGGCAAAATGTTTGGCGCATGCCAATAGTTTTTTATACCGGGAATCCGAAGGACCCTGCAAGCCGTTTACTACAGCAACGCCCATGCGGGATGTCAGATAAGGATCTTCCCCATACGTTTCCTGTCCGCGACCCCAGCGGGGATCCCGAAAAATATTGATGTTGGGAGTCCAGACGGAGAGACTATGAAAACGACTGTTGTCAAGCCCTCTCATTTCTGCCTGGTTGTATTTAGCTCTTACTTCGTCTGAAGTAGCATTGAATACCCGGTAAACCAGTGAATCATCAAAAGAAGCTGCCATTCCGATTGGTTCAGGGAAAACTGTGACACTATCATTATTTGCAAATCCATGCAGGGCTTCGCTCCACCAATTGAACTTTTTAATACCTAAACGTGGAATTGCAGGAGACTGATCCTGCATTAACGAAGCTTTTTCTTCCAGCGTCAGTCTCGATATCAAATCTTTTGCTCTTTCTTCAGAGCTTAGGCCCGGATCCTGATAAGGCAATTGTGCATCAACCCTAAAAGATGAAAATGTAATGATTAGAATTATTAATAGATCCTCTTTAAAATATTGTAGAGATCTTTTTAAGACTCGATTTTTAATTGAATTGTGAATTACTGAATATAAAGAGGACATTGTCTAATTAATTTTTTTGGATTTGCTACATATTTGCTAAAAAAGCAATTAATGTATCAGTTTTATAAGTCATGATCATTCTTTAAAAAGCAAAGGAGCCAATTCATATAAGCTGCGGCGCCATGTCTGAAATTCGTGACGTGTATTTTCTGAAACAAAAGAAACAGCATTGAAACCTGCCTGCTTTAAAGTGTCTGCTGCATTCCTGACTACATCGGGACGTTCGAAACTGCCGCAGCTCATAAAGATGAGCTTTACTTTTGATTTGTCTTTGATCTCTGCAGGTGTATAGATACCTCCGCTCAAAAGCGCATAGTATGAGAATACATCAGGACGATTCAATGTGACGGTATGAGTTTCCATGCCACCCATTGAAAGACCTGCCATAGCACGATGAGATCGATCAGCAATCGTGCGGAAGTGTGTATCAATGTAAGGGATCAGTTCATCAATAAGAACAGTTTGAAATGGTTCGATCGTGAAATCTCTCATATGGCCCCACTTCACATCATTAGTCATGCCATAGGTCATCACAATAATAAAAGGTTTGATCTTGCCTTCAGCGATCAGGTTATCCATGATCAGGTTGGCATAGCCCTGGTTACTCCATGCCGTTTCATCTTCGCCCCAGCCATGCTGCAAGTATAGTACTGGATATTTCTTTTTAGTGTCTTTATAATAATCGGGAGGAGTATAGACGAATGCACGGCGTGAAGTGTTTGTACTTTTTGAAGGAAATAGAATTTGTTGAACATTACCATGAGGAACATCTTTCATAGTATAGAAATCCTGGTCATGGGCCGGAATTTCAATGCCGCTTTCCCAACGGGTAGAGCCATAAAAGTTCAAAGTGCCGGGATCATTAAATATGCCACCATCAATATTCACATGGTAGTAATGGAAGCCTTCTTCCATAGGTCCGGCAGTCGTGCCCATCCAGGTTCCGTCTGCGGCTTTTGTAAGAGGAGTCCCGCCCCTCGTACCACCAAGTCCAAGGCTTACTATAACACTATCAGCAGCGGGCGCAATAATTTTAAACCTTACATACCCCTGAGAATTTACCTGAGGATATTCCTGCCCCGGTTGATTAAGAGTTGAAGGTTTGAAATCTTCGAGTGGTGCAGTTTGGTTTTGTGCAAAACAGGCTCCACTTAATAATGTGGCTGCTAAAACAATGACTGAAGATTTAATATTCATTTGTTATAATTTAAGATCAGTAGTTAGGTTTGATTCTTTGTCTGATATTTTTTTACACAACATGAATGCAGGTATATTTTATCCGTCATATTTATATTGCGAAAAGGTTGAAACATCAACCGGTTTAAAGATCAATTGGGAAAACATATACAAACCATTTTTCCAAACCTTGAATTCATGTACTCCCGGTTCGATATAATAGATATGCTGAACATTATTCTTTTCTAAATATTCATGTGTCCGTTTGCTGAATGTGATCAGGCGATCACTGTCACCGCAGGAGATCCAAAGCAGTTTTAATTCTTTTCTTGCTTTATCAGGATCAGGTACTAATTGCTCCGGTGTTTTTGTATTGGGAGCAGCAGAAAAGGCTCCGATCCATGCAAACTTGTCTAGGTTGCCTAAACCAAAGTTCAAGGATTGTCCGCCACCCATTGATAAACCGGCAATGGCACGATGTTCTCTGTCTGTATAAACCGGGTAATGCTTTTGTACATAAGGAATAAGGTCATTCAATAAATCTTTTTCAAACGTGGCAAAAGCCTGTACCTTATCCGGGGCAAAAATATTTCCTGTGGCACTGTCGTTTTTCATAGCCCTTCCGTTGGGCATTATTACAATCATCGGTTCCAGTTTGCCTTGTGCATAAAGATTGTCCAGGATTATTTGAGGGTTACCGCCATGCAGCCATTCTTTGTCATCGCCTCCAATGCCATGAAGCAGATACAACACAGGATATTTTTTCTTTTTTGAATAACCAGGCGGTGTATAAATTAATGACTGTCGTGTAGTGGAAACGGTTTTGGATTTGTAATTGAACGAATCAATTTTTCCATGGGGAATATTTGCTTGCAAAGAATCAAAACCCGGCGGAGCCTGTTTAACGATATTTTGTGCACATAAAGAAATGCTGAATAAAAAAACGGCAGTAATGAGTGTAGTTAGCTGTTTCATATTAATTAAAATTCTTTTTATTTTAAATGCTATCTAATCAAATATTAATTTTTATTTCGCTCTCCATTCTTTGTACTGTATGGTTGTTCGGATCATATCCTGGTCTGACTCATTTCAAATGATTACTATTGTGCCGGGGTCCTTTCGTAGTTTAACATTTTGCTTGCCCATAGTATAAAATATTTATAGTTGGGAGCATCAGTATGTCCGCCATCGTGTTGCCGCCACGCAAGCTGACCATCAAGCAGACCTGTAAGCACAGGCGGCATTTTTTCTTTCATGTAGTCATTAGAAACACCAAGATCTTTTGCTCCTAATAATTTATACACTGCACCTGCTGCTACCGTTGCCATATAACTTCCTTCATGATCGAGCCAGTGTGCATCTCCTTTTTCCGGAACACCATAACTGATAAAGGTGAGACGCGGTGCGCACAGCGCAATCAGTTCATGCGAATCAACAGTAAGATCGCAACCTGTTTTTTTACCAAAAGAAGATTCTTCTGCTCCGTATTTCAAATAATTCCCGCACATCCAATGATATTCACCACTACCGGTGAGGCTTTCTACTGCTTCACCATATACACGACGTTCCAATGTAGCGCCACCTTTACCAGATGAACCGATTAATCCTACTGCAAATCGTGGTTCAAATGCCAACGTAACTAATGCAGCCTTCCCATAACGGGATACTCCTTCGATACCCACTTTCGTTGCATCCACTAAAGGATCTGTTTCCAGGTAATCCAATCCTCTTGCCGCACCCCATGCCCAGGCTCTTAGTGAGCCCCAATCGTCGGGTTTGCGGGGTTGACCTTTATTGACCAAACCAATAATTCCTCTTGTTAATCCTGCACCATTATCAGCCTGTATGCTGTTCGTTTCAATCGTTACATATCCCCAGCCTGCTGCTAATAATCTTTCTTGTGGTGTAAGTTCTTCTTCAGGTTTTGGCGGGGCAAAAAAATTAGGACCGGGCAATTTTGTCACAGGTGAATATGCAGGATATTTATCAAAAATTTCTTTTACAGAAGGATCAGCTTTTATCATCATTTCTTTAAAAGCATTATTCAGTTTTTCCATATCGCCCGGTGATGGTTGTGCAGGAGAAGGGAATGAAGGGAAGCCGCTGAACATCATCAATGCAGGAACAGGTCCCTTCACATTCATTGGCACAACCAACATCATATTTATATCAACATTGATCAATGGATAGGAACTGTTGTCAACATGGCCAACCAGCATTTTTGCAATGACAGGAATGCGATTCACAAATTCCCTGTCGGTAATTTTTACTGTCCAGGTCACTTTCGGAATATTTTTCGGAATCTTCCCATACATTTCCTCTTCGAGATCTTCAACGATCTCAGGACGACGCACTTTCCACCACATATCAGCAGTTGTTACCTTTTTACCTGCTTTCGTGGTAAGTATATCCGGTAACTGAGGACAGGGATTTGCTTTTGATTCATCATAGTTTGCATGATTGGGAGCATTTGGATCTCCACTTGGACCCGGTCTTAATTTTGTTATGCCTAATCGCTGCATCATGTTTTCATGATCCTGCTGTGCAGTAAATGTTGTAAGCTTCGGATATTTACTGCTGTCTATTGTTGAAGTTTGCGCCACCAACATTTGAGTGAAGCAGAAGACCAACAGTGAAAAAATGACTTTCTTCATCGGTCAATTTTTTTTGAAATTTTTCAATCATTCGATGCACTTGAATTTCCCAACTCACCACGAGAATCAAATAAGTTTTATCATTAACTATTAATTGTATAACATTTCCATTTCTAATAAGCCTTGGTGTATGCGCAGTGGTAGTTTGTGCTTTTGCACGCAACAGGCAACAAATGATGATTATAGCAACAAATAATTTTTTTGGCATTGCAATTTTTAAGTTTGTTTATTCTGTTTCGAATGGCGATGCCGGTAACCCTTCTTTGTTATAAAGGCTTGGATCAACAGGATCATCTGCCCATGCATAACGAACATATTTCGGGTCTTTTATTTCATCACTCCAGACCACCACTTTATCGCCCTCTATTTTTGCATTTGCCCAAACGAATTTTTTATCTGCACCGGCAATAGCAAACTCCTGTGGTTCTTCACCATCATTTGTGGCCAATCCACTTCCAACATTCGTAAATGAAATAATTATTTTATTCCCGTCAATTGTTGATGATTGATAGATCGGCCCCGAGTAAACAATGTTTTCTCCGTAAGCAATCTTTTCTGCTGCCAATGCCAAACGATCACCCACATCTTTTTTCCGGTCAGGATGAATATCGTTCCACTCGCCCAGGTCGATCGCAACTGCCATTGCTGTATTGGGAACGGATAATGATTTTAATTGCGATTCTCTCAGCTCCGCCCACTGACTTTCTGAAGGCAAATAATTGTAATCCATAAAACCGGGAAGCTGCACATATAAAAAAGGGATGTCGCCTTCTTTCCATTTGTTGCGCCAATCAGTGATCATAGCCGGTTGCAGTTTTGCATATTCAGCGGCATGATTTGTATTTGCTTCACCCTGGTACCACACAAAACCTTTAATGGTATAATCTGTCAGCGGCGCTACCATTGTATTGTATAATGCAGTTGGTGCATTTTGCGCAGAAAAACCAAAGCCACCAAATCCACGTCGCGGGGCAAATACTTCACCTACCTTATATTGCCAATAACCTTTCAGATCAACAGTATCACTTCCTGCAAACAAATAGTAAGGTTTATCGGGAACAAATCCTCCTTTACCAAAATTGTTGGTGACGCGAACGACAAATAAATTTTTTCCGGCTTTCAAAAGATCGGGAGGAACTGTATATCGCCTTTGCGGATATTGATACGTTGTATTACCGACTTCTTTTCCATTTATGTATAATTCATCCGCATCAACAATTCTTCCCAAAAAAACTTTTGCCGGAACGCCGGTCATAGATGCAGGAACATCAATTTCTTTGCGATACCACACAACGCCATTCAGATCTTTTAATCCCTGGTCTTCCCAATAACCGGGAATACCGATCTGCCTCCATTCTTTTGGAATGTATGAAGGATCATACCAGGGCTTAGGCCCGGTCAGACCTTTGTCTTGTGGTCTTGGTATATTTCCATTTCCTGAAAATCTTCTACGGTTAAAACCGTTGATGTAAGCTGTGTCTTTATTTTTTTGAACCGTACTTAGAATGTTCGGAAAATCTTTCAAAGCATCTTCACTCATGAATGCTTCGATGGGCACACCGCCCCAACTTGAATTGATCAAACCAATCGGCACATGATATTTTTCATAAAGCGCTTTTGCAAAAAAATAAGCGACAGCAGAAAAATCCAGCACATCATGTGGATTTGCCGATTTCCAATAACCGAAAGAAAGATCATCCTGTGGTTCTTGTAAATTAGTAACGTTTGGAACCCAGAACTGTCTTATTTCGGGAAAATTTGCATTTGCAATTTCATCAGGATATTTTACGCTGTGCAATTTCATTTGATGCACCATATTCGATTGTCCCGAGCAAAACCAAACATCACCGATCAGTACATCATGCAGCGTGATCTTATTTTTCCCACTGATCTCCATTGTGTACGGTCCGCCTGCCTTCATCGAAGCTAATTGAAGCATCCACTTACCATCGGCTGCAGTTTTTGTTTTATAAGTTTTGTCATTAAATTTTACGGTAACCTTTTCACCTCTTGAAGCCCAACCCCAGATATTTATTTTCATATCTCTTTGCAACACCATGCTGTCCCTGAGCAATTGGGGAAGTTTTATTTGAGCCTTCGGAGTGCCGAATAATAATATGGAAAAACAAAGGGTGATAAATAATTTCATTTCTTTTGGTTTTGTATCATTTTATTTTGCCGGCAAATTCGCTGGAACCATACCTGTCTAATTGAAATCCTGTGACATTTCCTTTTTCATCTTTTTTGAAATGAATCTTTAAAAAGGACGACGTTATATAAAAATCAGTTTCCGACGCAGCCTGCAGCGTAAATTGCATGTTGCCCGTATATGCAACGAGCATTCCATTTTCCGGTTTCACATTGACTGTTGTTCCATCATGAAGCTTATAGGTGCCGGTATATTGATCTAAGACTGTTGAAGATAATTGCAGCGAAGGACGTTTGAAAACAAATTGTAACCCTCTTGCATAGCCTTCACCTTTTGTGCCGGAATGTCCTGTATTTTCCAGAACCCTGCTTTCAATTTGTAATGAAGAATAATGACGATCATCTAAAAATTTTGCCAGCTTCTGAAACCCGGGAACACTTGTTTCCACTCCGCCCACGCACATAAATAATTTAGCCGCAGGATCGGACTTGTTTTCATAATATTTTTTTTCATATTGATACAGTACTGAATTACCCCATGTGAAGGCAGGACTTGCCGCTATATAGCGATTAAACATTTCCGGTTGTGTGAATAGCGTGTACATCGTAAACAATCCACCGAGTGAACAACCCATCAGCGTTTTATCATTGTCATCAATCCTGTAATTTTTTTCAATGAAAGGAAACACTTCATTTTTTATGAATGAAAGAAATTTATCAGCACCACCGCTTTGCGGCAATCTTTTTTCTACGGTGGGAGTATAATCTCTTGCTCTTAAACTATCAGGATTGGGATGATCACCTCCCCATGTAATACCCACGATGATCATTTCAGGAATGAAGCCATCATAGTATTGCTGTTCATATAAAGCAGATACCAAAGGAAAATCCCATTGTGAATCCATAAGAAAAACGACAGGATATTTTTTATTGCTGTTTGCATAGCCGGCGGGCAATGAAATTTGCAAAACATATTCTTGTCCGTTTACGATCGACGAAGTGATCTTTCTTATTTCAGATCCCGCTATTTGCACTTCCGGATAAGACTGTGCAAGAATATCTTTTTCAAAAAATAAAATAAAAAATAAAATCAACCCTGCAATTAACGGGGGATGAGTTTTGAATTTTAGTTTCATGGTTGTCTATTTCAGCTCAAGTACGATAACAGAGAAAGCCGGTATTTTTAAGGTAAGGGTCGATCCTGAAAGAGTTGCACCATTAAAAATTGCCGGCTTAATTTTCTCCGGGTTATCAAATGTGTTATGGTCTTGTAGTTTATCTGAACGAAGTATCCGTCCTGTTACTGTTTTTACTTTCAAATCATTTAGATCAATGCTTACATCCTGCGCATTATCTGCATCAATATTTACCAATGAAATATGCGCGGCGCCATTTTTATCTTTTGATGCAGATGCCGAAACTGCTTTTAGTTCTTTATTGTCGAGAGCATAGTCATTACTTGTAACTTCAAGCGGTATCATCATAGCGTCCTGGTGAACATTGTACATTTCCATCACATGATAGGTAGGAGTGAGGATGATCTTTTCTTTATTCGTTAATATCACTGCCTGCAATACATTAATGCATTGAGCAAGATTTGCCATGCGTACTCTATCACAATGATTGTTGAAAATATTTAACGTTAAACCGGCGATCATCGCATCACGCATCGTGTTTTGCTGGTAGAGGAAAGCACCGTTTGTTCCCGGTTCCACATCATACCAGCCACCCCATTCATCCACAACCAGGGCAACTTTTTTCTTTGGATCATATTTGTCCATGATCTCGCTATGCTTGGTAACATACTCTTCCATCAGAGATGCCCGCTGCATTGTTTCGAAATATTGCTGTTCTGTAAACTTGGTAGCGGAACCTTTGTTGCTCCAATCGATAACAGAATAATGATGTAATGCCACTGCATCAAGCATATTGTGAGGAATATCCCGCATCAATACTTCTGTCCAGTGATAATCATTGTCACTGGCGCCGGAAGCAATGCGATATAAACGATCGCTGTTGTTCCAATTGGTCATGAACGTTGCGTAACGCCGGTACACATTTGCATAATATTCAGCAGTCATATTGCCGCCGCATCCCCATGCTTCATTGCCAATGCCCCAGTATTTTACGTGCCATGGTTTTGTTCTGCCGTTTTTTTCACGCAGATCAGACATCGGTCCTGTGCCTTCTTTATAGTCTACATATTTAACCCAGTCATCTACATCCTGCACAGTACCGCTTCCAACATTCACGGACAGATAAGGTTCTGCTCCCAATTCTTCACACATATTCAGAAACTCATTTGTTCCAAAGCTGTTATCCTCTTTCACATTCCCCCACCACACATTCACCATGGATGGTCTTTTATTTTTTGGGCCAATGCCATCTTTCCAGTGATAAGTATCAGCAAAACATCCACCCGGCCAGCGCAGCACGGGAATTTTTAATTTTTTCAAAGCCGCTATTACATCTAACCGAACACCATCTTTGTTAGGAATTTTGCTGCTGTCACCCACATAGAATCCTCCGTAAATGCCATGACCCAAATGTTCAGCAAAATGTCCATAGATATTTTTGTTGATAGTGTCTTTTGCCTGTTCGGCGTGAAGTACGATTTTATTTTGCGCAATCAATACGTTGTTGAAAAGTAAGGAAATGACAAAAATTGCGATGCTTCTCTTTTTCATTTTGTAAAACTTTTTTAATGCTTAATATTTAATGTACAATTCATGCATTCGAGTTCTTCATTACCCCCTTTAGGGGTTGGGGGCATACGGATCGATGGTTTGTATACTTCCATCACTATTATGTTTCAATTCCGTCATTTTTACTGATCGGAGATGTGTTACTCCTTTCGATAGACTTGAATCATGGTAAAACAAATACCATTTATTATTGAACTCAACTATAGAATGGTGATTTGTCCATCCGACAACCGGGCTTAAAACAACACCTTCATAACTAAAGGGACCGTAAGGATTGTCACCGATTGCATAACAGATTAAATGAGTATCGCCGGTGGAATAAGAGAAATAATATTTGCCTTGATACTTATGCATCCATGATGCTTCAAAAAACCTTTTCTCATTATCACCTTGCAAAAGTGGACTTCCTTTTTCATCTAAAATGATCACGTCTTTTGGATCTTCGACAAACTGCAACAGATCAGCCGATAATTTGGCAACTTTCGCACACAATGCAGGTTCGTTTTCCTTGGGCAGATGTACAAACGGACCTTCGCCTTCTGCATTGAATTCTCCTGTTCTCCAACGTTGCAATTGTCCGCCCCAAATACCACCGAAGTACATGTAATAACTTCCATCGTCATCTTTGAACACGGCGGGATCAATAGAAAAACTTTTTTTAATTGCTTCCGGTTCTGCTTTGAATGGACCAGTTGGTGATGAGCTTGTTGCTACTCCAATTCGAAAAATTCCTTTGTGATCTTTTGCGGGAAAGAATAAATAGTATCTGCCATCTTTTTCGGCAGCATCCGGTGCCCACATTTGTTTTTCCGCCCACGGAACATCTTTTACATGCAATGCCACGCCATGATCGATGACTTTTGCATCGGGATTATCCATCGATAATACATGATAATCTTCCATTGCAAAATGACTTCCCAGATCGTCGAATGAAATATCGTTTTCTATATCGTGAGAAGGATAGATATAAATTTTTTCATTAAATACATGGGCTGATGGATCAGCGGTGTAAATATGTTTAACTAACGGCTGCGAAATTGCTCTCGAGTTTAATTCATCGAAATCAATATGTGCAATAGGATCTTCAGGCATATTTAAACTGTTAAGTTTATTCTTCTGGCTTGCAAATCGGTTTCAATCCGGTCTTCCATCTTTTTATTGATAGCATAAAAGAAAAGTAAACCAGCGCCTATCAAAAAAGGAATGGAAGGATACACACTCACCAGCATCTTAATGCCGGTGATAGCGGTCTGTGGCTGGCTTGTACTGTTTGGAACATAATGATATAATCCAAGCAACCATGTTAGTATAGAACTGCCAAGAGTTAATCCTGCCTTTAATCCTACCATCATTGCAGTAAAAATAATTGCAGTGGCTCTCCTGTTATTTTTCCATTCGCTGAAATCGGCTACATCGGCAGTCATCGCCCAGAGTATCGGAATAGTGATACCATAAAAGAAGCCATGCAAAATTTGAGAAGCAAAGATTAACCTGACCGATGTTGGCGGAAAGAAATAAAAAGCAAGAATGAATAAAGTGGAAATAAATAAGGCTATACCAAACACATCTCTTTTACCATATTTATCAGCAAATCTTTTCGATAAAGTGATCCCGATGATCATGCAAATAATCCCGCCTGCGTTAAACAAACCCAAACCTGCAGATACGGGGTCACTACCAAAGAAATTTATACCTGCATTTGAAAATGCTTTTAACACAGGATTGATGAACACTGTCAGGCTTTCCTTGTTTACATAATTTTCAAAATAGTAAACATAGGAGCCGCCTTTCAAAGCCAACGTTATAAATACAAGTAGTGTGAGCACGAGCATGATCATCCAAGGCCTGTTCTTGCTCAGATCTTTTAGGTCCTGGCCAAGACTTGATTTTTGTTCAGGTTTTGGAACGATACGCTCTTTTGTTGAAAGGAATGTGATAAGCAGCAATATTATTCCGATGCCGGCTAACCAGATCATTAATTTTTCAATGCCTGCCGCTTTATCACCTCCGCCCACATATAAAATAATGGGAAGCATAAATACCTGTACAAAGAATTGCGCAAACATGACAGCGACAAAACGATAAGCCGACATGCTGTTACGCTCTTTCATGTTGCCGGTAATTACGCCGCTCAATGCGCCGTAGGGAAGATTGTTAGCTGCATAAAGCAAGAGCAAAAGAGTGTAAGTGGCCACTGCATAGATCACTTTTCCTTTATAAGAAAAATCAGGAGTGCTAAATGCAAGAAATGCAGCAACGCCTAACGGAATAGCTGTCCATAATATCCATGGCCGAAATTTTCCCCAACGGGAATTTGTTCTGTCTGCAAGTGCTCCTATGAGCGGATTAAATCCAAACGCAGCTACAAGTCCAACTACTAATATGATAACAGAAGCATCTTCTGCTTTAAGTCCGTAAATGTCTGTGTAAAAATAGGCGAGGTATGTTACCAGTGTTTGAAAAACAAGGTTAGCAGCAAGGTCTCCAAAACTATAACCAATTTTTTCAAGGACTGATAATTTCTGAGAGGTCGTTTGCATAAATAGTGGTTGAGAATATTTTAATTTGTGACACTTGGTTTTTTCCCGTCCCTAATGCTCTTCATGTTTTTCGTTAACTCAATGACTTTATAAAAAGCTGGCTTAGGTTTGAATTGCCTGTCGAATAATAAAGGATAATTGGTTCGTCCGCGAATGGGCCAGTTATTCAGCCAGGATTGTCCGTCATCAACGCCCCAGAATGTAACACGACCGATCTTGTCTTTGTATTTCAAAAAAAGTTTGAACAGATCTTCATAACCTTTCGTCAAAATTTGTTCTACAGAATCAGGCAAGCCGTTTGGATAAGGATTCATTACCGGATTAGAAGCAGATCGTTGATTCACGTCTGCACCTTGCACATCTCCCGGATTTGGAAGTACGCTAAGGTCAAGCTCAGTAAACATTACTTTAATGCCAAGGTTTGAAAATTCAATGATGCTTTCTTCAATATCTTTCAGCGGAATATTATTTGCCCGCCAGTGGCCTTGTATGCCGATACCATCAATTCGCACACCTGCAGCCTGTATCTTTTTCACTAATTCAATGGCGCCGGCTCGCTTTTTCGGTTGTTCAATATTATAATCGTTGTAATAAAGTTCGGTGTGCGGTGCTGCTTTTTGCGCCAGGCGAAATGCTTCAACGATATAATCATCACCCAATTTTTGCTCGAAGATCGATCTGCGCATCGTGCCATCTTCATTCAAAGCTTCATTTACTACATCCCATGAATAAACCTTACCATCGTACCGGCTGGCAATAGTCGTGATGTGATTTGTGAAATACTGCCTTACTGAATCAGCATCCTGCACGTGACGCATAAATGCGGGAAGCTGGCTATGCCAAATCAAATTATGTGCATTGATCTTTATATTGTATTTCTTTCCGTATTCAACCAGTTTGTCTGCAAGATCAAAATTGTATTTATCCCATTGCGGATGTATTACTTCAGCCTTCATGATATTTTCCGGTGTAACAGCGTTGAATTGCTGAGGTATTAACTCAGTAGCCTTTGGATCCTTTTCCTCTATTTGTTGTGCATTCAGCGCTGTGCCAATAAGAAAATCATTTTTAAAAGTCTCTTTAAGCGAAGGAATATTAGAGGAAGAATTACTTGTTTGTGCGCACAAGCTACCTGCTATCAAAAGACCGGTGGTGATAATTGTAAGATGAACTAAAGATTTATTGAACATAATTTATTTTTTATCATTATTATAAATTGTTTCCGGTGGCCCGAGATAGCTTTGTTTTACTCCGCCGAAATCAACTACAATTTTTTGCAACACAACCGCCGGGCTGATCATCCAATACTTTATCGTGTGCTTTCCGGTTGTATTAATTGCATGGTTTGTAGTTTTAATAATAATATTATCTGACACCCATTGACTCCATTCACGATTGTTGTTATCGTCTTTATTGATGGAAATGATCTGTGGTTGTTCATCATCAATCGAGATTCCATATTTCAATCCATCCAGATCATTATGAAAATTGAGAGTGGGAGAGAAGTATGCATCTAATTTTAATGAACCTGTATCGTAGGTATAAAAATCATATTCAAGATGAGGACTGTTCTTGCTGATTGCTTGTTCTTTTGCTGTTACAGGAAATGTTGTGATGCCATCTCCATCTCTGCCAATATCGGGGATGACTTTCCATTCAATTCCATTCGCATTAATTTTTCTTGTGAAATCTGCGGCTTCGACAGAAACGTAATCTCCCTCTTCGTAAAAAACGTTTCCTTTCGCAGTATAGGGTACAACAGATGCCATCGCTCTGTTATCCACTTCTTCTTTCTGAATAAGTGATGAGTCTTGAATTGCCACATATTTTATTTCGGGCATCGTTTGACGTCTTGGTTCCTGCCAATACCTGTATCCGATATGTGTCTGGTCCATCATGTGGTCCCATTTGCCATTTGCTAAATGATTATATTCTGCGGAAAGCAATGAATCATTTTTATAAAGTTGCTTCGCTTCATCAGCAAAGTGATTTGCTGTCGAATCATTTTCTTTAGCCAAATAATTATTCCATGCGACGGCAGTATAAAGATTCTGAAGATTGGCGATTGCTTTTACCGGATGAAGCACCAATTCAAAAAAAGCGTCTTTATATTCTGCAGGTAATTCGTTATTTAATTTTTCAGCTTTGGATACAAGTTCATTCCAATCATCAGTTACTTTTTCAGCTTCATTATAATCAACCACACTATAAGTTTTTGCGTCTAGTAATTCTGGTTTTCTTCTTGAAGCATACTGCGAATACTTTTCAAGAATTTCTCCAATGTCCTTCGGATGAGCACTTCCAAATTGCTTTTCTGCCCATTGCGTGTAGTAATCCCTCAAATTATCTTCATTCCATTTATTTACATTCCATGCATAATCCAAGAAAAATGAAATGGGAAATTCCATTGGTTTCAGATCACCAACATTAACAACCCAGATGTTTTTCACATCGTATTCATAAGCCAGGTGCATTTGCTCCCATACTCTTGCAATATTGTTTGTGTTGATCCATTTGTAATTTCTTGGGCCGCCTACATAATCAAAATGATAATAGATACCGTAGCCGCCGCTCCGTGGTTTGTCTGTCAGTTTTGGAAGTCGGCGAATATTTCCCCAGTTATCATCGCAGAGTAATAGTGTTACATCATCAGGCACTCTCATCCCTTTATCATAATAATCCTGTACTTCTTTGTATAAAGCCCAGTCCTGCGGCGTTTGCGATGCCGGTTTGCCTGTCACCTGTTCTATAATTTTTCGCTGATCAGCAACTATCTTTTCCAATAGATCGATAGCAGTTCCCTGTGTCATTGGCTTATCACCATCGCCACGCATACCAATCGTCACAATGCTTTCATGGTGATCCATGTTCTCGATTTCCTTTTTCCAAAAAGCCCTTAACACTGAATCATTCGTGGTATAATCCCATGCACCTTTTCCATAACGTTTCCATTCCTGTTGTGCACGCAACATGGGTTCATGATGAGACGTACCCATTACAATTCCATATTTGTTGGCAAGGATCGGGTTGAGGGTATCATCATCATTAAATGCATTTCCCCACATAGCAGGCCAGAGATAATTTGCTTTTAATCTTAAAAGCAGTTCAAACATTTTTTCATAAACCAGGTGATTGACACCGCCGAATTTTTCTCTTGTCCATCCGCTGAATGCAGGCGCTTCATCATTAATAAAAATGCCGCGGTATTTTACAGAAGGAGGTCCGAATTTATAAGCACCCTTTTTTATGAAAATCTCATTCTCTTTTTTCACAGGTACATCCGCCCACCAATACCATGGCGACACACCTATTTGTTGCGATAATTCAAAAACACCATACGCAGCACCACGTTTATCGCTTCCAACAATCACAAACGCATTTTGAATCCCTTTAAGCGAATTATTTATCGTTTGAAGTTTAAAAGTTTCCCATTTACCTTTTATATTGGTTACATCCAGTTTTTTTTCTTTAACCAGTTTTTGAATAAGAGAAGACTGATTAATTGTACCAATAATGATAATATTTTTTATTGATGAGGGAACCGTGGAAATGATTTCCGGTTTTTTTCCTGTCACCATTTCAATATCATTCTGAAGTAATAAAGCAGCCTTATGAACCAGCCAGTCATCATTTTCATCTACATATATTAAAGTCGTTTGCGAAGCTGTAACAACCGGGAAAGCACCGGCTTCATTTCTTTCGATAACGAAATTTTGTGAAAAGAGAAATTGATGTAAAGTGAGAAAAATAATTACAAGGCAAAAAAGTTTTTTCATCATAACCCATTAAATCTTTTAAATCATGGTTCAGAATCCTATCGAATTACCTCCATCAACAGGAAGAATTACTCCTGTAATATATTTTGCAGCATCAGAGGCGAGGAACAAAGCGGCATCTCCAATATCTGAAGGCGTACCAAATTTTCCCATTGGCGTTCTTCTCATAGCTCTATTCATTCTTTCGGGATCATCACTGAATGCTTTAGCGGTCATATCGGTAGTTATAAAACCGGGTGCAATCGCATTCACTCTTATTCCTTTGGGAGAAAGTTCAACTGCCATAGCTCTTGTCATTCCATCAATCGCATTTTTTGAAGCAGAATACCCGATTACTCTTGGCAGGCCGTATTGTGCAGCCATTGAGCTGATGTTGATAATGACTCCCGGTGTGTTTTTCTCAAGCATGCATTTCACCACTTCCCTCGACATCGCAAATACCGCGCTGACATTTGTGAGTAAGATTTTTTGAAATTCTTCATCGGTTACTTCTGTAAAATCTTTTTTTTGATTTATTCCGGCATTATTTATCAGTATATCTATCTTTCCAAAACGCCCGGTGAGATCGGTAACAAGTTTCGGAATGCCCTGCAGATTATTTATATCATACCTAACAGGCTCGCACAGCTCGCCTAATTTTTCTTTCGCGCAATCAAGTTTTTTTTGATCCCTGCCTATGATAATTGTCCGGATGTTGTTCTGAATAAATTTTTCTGTGATCGCTAATCCGATCCCCGATCCACCTCCCGTAACAATTGCTATTTTGCCCCCGGCCCCTAAAGGGGAGTTATTGTTGCTCATAATTGTTTATTTCCTTTTGTTTTGGTTTTTTTACTTTAGTCAAGGTTCAGTTTTTTATAAAACTTATGCTCTTATCAAAAGCCATACAGCGTATATCGCACTTCGGCTATTTAACTCACTTATCATTTCCAAATTTTCAAATTGGCATATTATTACATTTACATATTTCCCCTGATTCCCGGTGCGTACGGAAATTTTAATGATTCATAATATTCAAGATCATGATCTGGTTTTTCATACTGCTGTGGTATTGGCATTTTTGAAAACGTTTGAAAATAAAGCAGGCATGCATTGCGCCACCATACTGCCTCCTTTTCCTGGATGTTCAATAACATCTTCACTTGTTCGAACCGTTCATCATCTATATATTTTTTCAGCGAGTTCCATGTTTGTTGCATCCATCTTACTGAGTCAACACCAGAGTAATATTTATAGCATAATTCTTCCCAAAGATTTCTTCCCGACTTCATTTTAAAAGTCCATGGCACATGATGAAACCACAGCAAATATTTTTCATCACAAGTATTTACATTTTCCCATTGCTTTCTCACAGGTTCTGTATACTGTGCCAATGCATTGCTGCCTGTAGCGGTTCTGTCGAATCCAATTCCAATAGAATCTGCCCTGTGATAATAAACCGGGTTCCAATCGGCTCTACCAACATTATCGATCCACGGTCCAGGACCATAATGATGACTGGTACCCATGATGTGATGAAGACCCAACGGTGTCATATAATCCACCAAAGCCTCTCTCGACATCAGCATTATTTTTTTGGTAGCATCGGCAAAGTGAGGATCGTTAGTAAATGTTTGGCGTATCCATTCGTCCGCAATTTGTGCGGAAGAAAGATCATGATCCCATGCTAATCTTCCAAATGCATACCAGTTGGCCTGGCCGAAAGGATGACCTGTCCAGTTTCTTGCATTACCAATATTAGCAACTCCTGCTATCCCGGTGATTGAATAATTATCCAATGAACCATCAATCACTTTAGCTACGGTAGAGCCTTTGCCTTTGGCATAAGTATCAGCATCCAGACATTCTTTAAATAACGGCGCTTCATAAACAAGATGGGTGGCTTGTCCAAGATATTCCTGCGTTAGTTGAAACTCTATCATCAAAGGAGTTTGAGGCATTGCTCCGAAGAGCGGAGAAAATGGCTCACGCGGTTGAAAGTCTATCGGACCATTTTTTACTTGTATCAAAACATTTTTTCTAAATTTTCCATCAAACGGTTTGAATTCGTTATAAGCTTGCTTGAAACGATCAGCCGATGCAATGGTTGGTTCATCGTGATCAATTTTAAGCGAGTCAAAATTTTCACTGCTTTTTTGTGGTCGTACATCATAAACAAAGGCACGCCACATGACGATTCCCCCATGAGGAGCCAATGCATCTGCAAACATGTTTGCTCCGTCAGCATGTGTTCTTCCATAAGTCTGTGGCCCGGGTTGTCCTTCAGAATTTGCTTTTATCAAAAAACCACCAAAGTCAGGAATATAAGAATATATCTCATCACATTTTTTCTTCCACCAGTTTTGTACATCAGCATCAAGAGGGTCAGCCGTTTTTAATCCGCCAATCTCAACAGGAGCGCTGAATTTTGCCGTGAGATAAACTTTGATTCCGTATGGGCGAAATATATCTGCAAGCGCTTTTACTTTGACGAGATACTGTCTTGTCAATACAAGTGCGTTCGCATTCACATTGGTCAGCACACTTCCATTAATGCCGATAGAAGCATTTGCTCTTGCATAGTCGATATAGCGTTTGTCAATATAATCAGGAAGCAAATGCCAGTTCCAAATGGAGATGCCTGCATAACCTCTTTCTATTGTTCTGTTCAGGTTATCCCAATGATCTAAAATTCTGTTTTGAATTTTGGGAACACTGACAATGTTAATGTGTTGAATGCTTTGATGTGTTTGCATCAGTCTCAGGAATGCAAATACTCCATATAAAACGCCGATATCATTATTGGCAGCAATAACGATAATATTTTTTTTGCCAATGTTTTGAGAACTGATCGCAAAACCCTCCTTTCCTAAATTAAAATTGCCTGACGATAGAAATTGTTTAACTATTTGCGACGTAGATGAAGTGCCCGCTACGATGAATTTTTCGCCAACCGTTGCCTGGGTGATAATTTTTTTATCCAGCAAACTTTGCAGGTCATTTATTAATTCCTGTTTTGCAACAGATAGCGTAGGAGAGGAGGATTCAAATTGTACCCCCGCTATATTATTTCTGTATTGTTGTAAAAGCGCCGGATCAGCAATCTTATCATAGCGAAGCCAAAGCCTGTAACCATCCTCAGCTCTTAATAAAAGAGCGACAGAAAGAAAATAAACAATGCACAATATTTTTTTCATAACTAAGCAATCCGAAGGCCAATTGATGACCTATTATTTATTTTATCCGTTGTGACGAGGCACGGATAATTAATTCTGATCTCAATACAATAGTATTGGTGGAATGAATAAGATGCGTTCCGTTCAAATGATTAATAAGATTGCGTGCAGCTACTTCACCCATTTCGTAACCAGGATAATTGATGGTGGTAAGATTTGGTTCAATGACTTTCGAAACTGGGTCGTTATTAAATCCTACGACAGCAATATCTTCCGGAATGCGTATACCCGCTTCCTTTAATGAAAGCATACAGCCAACAGCACAGTTGTCATTAGCAACAAAGACAGCGTCGGGCTTTTGTTCCAGATTTAAAATATATTGGGCAGATTCAATGCCTGCTTCCATACTGAGATTGCAGATGTAAGCAAGATTATCATTAAACTCAAGATTATTTTCCCGCAAAGCCTGGCGAAAGCCATTCATGCGTTGCACATATAAATTCCTTTTTTGCGGAGCAGTTATATGTAAGATTCGTTTGCATCCCTGTGCTATCAAATGGCATGTAGCCTGGTAAGATGATTGTTGGTTATCAATAAGTACCCTGGTGATGCTGTCATGTTCTTCACAACGATCAAAAAAAAGAACTGGTACATTCTTCTTTATGAAAGGATCAAAATGGTGGAGATTTTCGGTTTCATACGACAATGTCACCAACAAACCATCTACTCTGCTGTTGAACATTGTTTTCGCAGCTGCAATTTCCTTCTTAAACAATTCGGCGGATTGAGTAATGATTAAATTATATTCATCTTCATTAAGGGTTTTTTCAATACCCGCAATGACGGTGGACATAAAATAGCTATTTAGCCTATTAGCTATTACGCCAATTGTATTCGTTTTTTGATTACGAAGGTTGCGTGCAAAATGATTAGAGCGGTAACCTAATTCTTCTGCCAGCTCAAAAATCTTTTTTTTGGTCTTTTTATTTACAACAGGATCATCTTTGAGAGCACGACTCACAGTTGCAATAGATATATTCAGCTTATCAGCAATATCGTAGATAGTAATTTCTTTTTCCTTTGTCATAAATAAAAATTCATTAAAGCTCTTATATTTATTTTTTCTTTGTTTCTTTATAAAAGGGATCCCCTTTTTTTAATGATGATCTTCGTATGATAAGATCTGAACTAACTATAATTGTATTTGTGAGTTGAATACTACTGATGCCCTTTAGGTGATTAATAAGATTCCGTGCTACAATTTCACCCATATCTTTTCCCGGATAATTGATAGTGGTCAGGGCCGGCTCAATCAATTTACCTATGGCATCATTATTAAAACCCACAATCGCAATATCATCTGGTATAACAATATTATTTTCCTTTAAAGTACGCATACAAACAGCAGCCACAAAATCATTCGTTATAAAAGCTCCGTCAGGCAATGGTTTCATACTGAGTATTTGTGTGGCAGATTCAATACCTGCTTTTTCACTCAGATCATTTATTATAAGCAAACTTTCATCAAACGGAATCCCGTTATCAAAAAGGGCATCGCGATAACCTTTATATCTTTCTGCATATACATTTCTCCTGAGACTTGAAGTAACATGCACAATTTTTTTACAGCCTTGCTCAACCAGGTGTTGAGTTGCCTGGTAACCACATTTATAATTATCAATAATGACAACAGTATTTTCATTATTCTGTTCTACACGGTCGAAAAAGATCACCGGCACTCCCTTATCTACAAATGGCTTGAAGTGTTCCAGGTCTTTAGTATCGAAAGAAAGAGAAGCTATCAGGCCATCCACTCTTTTATGAAACAAATTCTTTGCATTGGCAGCTTCTTTTGTATAGCTTTCGGATGAGTGGGCAATAATAAGATCGTAGCCTGCCTCCGTTGTTACTTTTTCAACACCTGCCAAAACAGAAGTAATAAAATTACTGTTCAGCTCATGAACTATTATGCCAATTGTATTGGTTTGCTGTTTGCGGAGATTGCGGGCAAAATGATTGGACCTGTAGCCCATTTTTTCAGCAAGTTCAAAGATCTTTTTCTTTGTTTTCTTACTTACAACAGGATCATCTTTAAGAGCCCTGCTGACTGTGGCAATTGAAATATTAAGCTTATTCGCAAGATCGTATATGGTGACTTCTCTTTCCTTAAACATACAATCGGTTACATAGCATTCGTAAAGCTAAAAAAAAATAATTTTAAAAAAAATTATTGTAATCGGTTACATTTTGAAAAATCTCTTTACATTAGTACTGTAATTTACTATTTGCCTCCTTGCTATATGAGAAAAAAAATTGCTTCGGATTTGCTACAACGCTTTGCAGTAAAGGTTTTCGGGCCTTTTACTTTTCTTTCGTTTTGGTCAACGTTGTCTTTTTCATTTCATATTTCAGGGCTGGAACCGAATAAAAAACCTTCAAAGGGTATTTATTTCGATAATTATGTAATCCTTGCCGGTTCATCAGGGACCGGTATTTTGTTTTTTGTAATGGCAAGCTGTAGTTGAATCCAAAATTAAAAGTGTTACAACGCAGTAATTGCAAATGTCTCCAAGTCCTGTGAAATTTAAAAAGCTTGTCTGAAAGGCAGCGCTTTATTGTTTACAGTTTTTGAAAAGTAAATTCTAAAAAACTAATGTTTATGCAAGTTTCAATTCCCCAAAGAAAGAAGAAATTAAATCAGGGCAGATGGCAGCACACGAAAAAATGTTTAACGATTGCATTTGCTGCTTTGTTCATGCTGTTTTTTTCTTTTTCAGCCAATGCCCAAACGATCAGGGTGCAGGGCCATGTGTCAAGTGAAAATGGCCAGCCTGTACCAAAAGCTTCCATTGTTGTCAAAGGCACATCAACCGGTGTCACAGGGAATGATGCAGGTGATTTTGAAATAATGGCACCTGCAAATGGAACATTGGTTATTTCATCTGTGGGATATAGTCCCACAGAAGTTGCAATAAATAACCGTGTTACAATTGATGTAACCTTAAATTCATTGGCAGGTAACATGAATGAGGTAATTGTGGTAGGATATGGTACGCAACGCAAGAGGGATGTTACAGGAGCAGTTGCTTCACTAAATGAAGCAAAGTTAAAAGAGGTACCGGCTCCAAATTTGATTTCACAATTAAAAGGACGAACGGCCGGTGTAGATATTGTAAGTAATAGTGCTACACCTGGTGGCGGCGGTCAGATACGCATCAGGGGAAACAGAACAATAACAAATTCTCAGGGTACAAGTGATGCCTTAGATCAACCATTACTTGTATTGGATGGTATTCCTTTTGGTGGAAGCATTAATGATCTTAATCCTGATGATATTGCTAGCATTGAGATTTTGAAAGACGCGTCTGCCACTGCTATTTATGGTTCAAGAGGCGCCGGGGGTGTTATTCTTGTTACTACTAAGAGGGGCAGAATTGGTAAACCCACCGTAAGCTATGATGCTTATTATGGTATTTCAAGTGTTCTTGGGAAATTAAAAGTTTTTAACGGTACTGAATATGCTCAATTCAAACAAGATGCTGCAACTTATAACCGTTCGGGTCCGGGAACTACAGCCTATCCTCTTACTCCTGCTGAACAAGCTGCTCTTACTGCAGGCATATCTACTGACTGGCAGGATCTGATTTACCAAAACGGATTTACAACAAATAATCAGTTAACAGTTTCCGGCGGTACCGAAAGCGCTCAATATGGTTTAAGCGGAGGTTACTATAATGAAACGGGTATTATTCCACATCAAAAATTTGAAAGATATTCATTACGGGCAACAATAGATATTAAAGTAAATAACAGAATAAAGGTTGGGCTCAATTCATTGAATACATTAACGTATTCAAATACACCTGGCGGAAGTGGTGTTCCGGGTGGTTTAATAAGGTCAACCCCATTAGCTGCTCCTTATAATCCTGATGGCAGTATAAATTTAAGACCGGCTGTTGGCTCTATAGATGAGCCCAACCTCGTCAGTCCTCTAACACTAAAAACAAGCAGTGATGCCATATTGGCCAGGACAAGAAGAATAAGAACATTCAATAGTTTATATGGTGAGATTCAGTTCACGAAGGATCTGAGGTACAGAATAAATATTGGTTTGGATTACGGGCAACAACAATCAGATAGCTATAACGGGCCAAATACCTTTACCAATGCTTCAGCCACTTCATTTTCGCAGGCCAATGCAAATGTTACCAATGCAGAAGCGTGGTCTTATACTATCGAAAATCTTTTATACTATGACAAAACAATAAATAAAAATAAGATCGGTTTCACAGGTGTATTCGCTACCGGAAAGAATCACAATCAACAAAGCAGCTTTAATGGCTTAGGTTTCCCTGCCAATTATGTACAGGACTTCAACCTGAATTTGGCAAACACCGTTACAGCGGTGGCTCCCATTAATGGGATTCCTCAAAATTTCTTTAATGAACAGGGCCTGATATCATTTATGGGTCGTTTAAATTATGTATATGATAACCGCTATTTATTGACAGCAACCTTAAGAAGAGATGGTTCTTCTGTTTTAGCGCCAGGTCATCAGTATTTTAATTATCCTGCTTTTGGATTAGGTTGGAATATTGTCAATGAAAAATTCATGAGCAGTCAATCTCTTTTCAATAATTTAAAGCTAAGAGGTGGATGGGGAAAAACGGCTAACCAGGGAGTTGCTCCTTACTCAACATTGGGTGCTCTTAGCACCAGCACATACAATTTTGGGCAAGGCACTGGCGGACAAGAAGCTGCTTATACTGTAACGTCACTTGCAAATGCCAGCTTACACTGGCAATCCACTTCACAATGGGATGTTGGTTTGGACTTTGGGTTGTTTAAAAATCGTCTCAGTGGTACAATTGATGTGTATGATCAAAAAACCAAAGACATTCTTTTACCTTATCAATTACCGCCAAGTAATGGTGCAACTTCTACCACCAAAAATCTTGGAAAAACAAAAGGACATGGATTGGAAATTAACCTAAGCAGTGTTAATGTACAATCCAGGAGTGGTGTAACCTGGACTACTGATTTGAATTTTTCTTTCAACAGGGAAGAAATTACTGCTTTACCCGGTGGTGAACAGTTTGATATCGGAAATGGCTGGTTTGTGGGACAACCATTAACTGTGATTTACGATGTAAAGAAAATTGGCATCTGGCAAACAGAAGATTCCGCGAAAGGAGTTCTTGCAGCACAGACAAGTCCTGTTCAATTTCCCGGTCAAATAAGAGTGCAGGATTTGAATGGTGATGGAAAAATTGATCAGAACGATCGCCAGATACTTGGCAATTTTCAACCGAAGTGGGAAGGGGGTATATCTAATACAGTAAGTTATAAAAATTTTGATCTGTCGGTTGTGATCTATGCAAGGATGGGAATGAAAGTAGTTGTTCCATATATTACAGATGATGGTGGCGCAAACGGATTTCCTTTCTTTATGCAGGGCCGTGCAAATCAACTAAAAGTTAATTATTGGACCCGCGCAAACCCTACAAATGGTTTTCCTGCACCTGATGCCGGTACAGATAGATTCTTGTTTGCATCAACGCTTGGTTATGTGGATGGCTCTTTTGTAAAATGCCGCAGTATTAATTTAGGATATGAAATTCCTGTTTCAGTTTTAAAGAAAACCGGCATAAGTTATTTAAGAGTTTACCTAACTGCATTGAATCCATTTATAATTTATTCTCCTTTTGTTAAAGATGGTTTGGGACCTGATCCGGAAGGTAACGGTTATGGAGGTGCTGTTTCGTCGCGTGAAGCCGGAGTTAGCGTAGGTCCGGGAGGCTCTGGTGGGCAAGGTCGTGTTATTTCTGTAAATGCAAATAACCCATCAACACGCCAATTTAATTTTGGAATCAATCTGAAATTTTAAACTTATAAAATTCTCTATATGAAGAGTCATAAAAAAATAAGCTTTATACTGCTTTTCGTGATAGCTGTTTTTGCCAATAGTTGTAAAAAATTATTGGAAGAGCAGCCAAGATCATTAATAGTGCCGTCCTTTTTAAGTACACCTTCAGGCCTTTTGGCAGGGATTGCTGGTGTGTATAATGATCTTCGAGGTATATGGGGAACCGAAGGCTTTTCAGAATTTACGGTTGGAGGCACAGATGAACATCTTATGGGTGCCAGCAATAGTGCACCGAAATTTTTTACCTACAATGGATTAGCAAGTGAGGATATGAATGGAAGCTTTTGGAATATTGCTTACCAGGATATAAATACATTAAATGGCGTTTTGGAATTTGGACCAGATGCAGCTCTGGATGATGCCACCAAACAGCAGTATCTTGCACAGGCAAAATTTCTCAGAGCATTCTGGTATTTCTATCTTGTTCAGACTTTCGGTGATGTGCCATTGCATACTACATTCATTACTGCACCCTCAGCAGCCGATTCAAGACAGCCTGTAGCGGACGTGTATACTCAAATCATCCAGGATCTTACCGATGCTTCTACACAATTGCAGGTTACTTCACCAGCAACCTCAACAGCTTCGCAACCTTTTGGAGGCAAGGCCGCAAGCCAGGCAACCGCTTTGTATTTGCTGGCGAAAGTTTACTTAACAAGAGGATGGTTGAATAATACAACGGCTGATTTTACGCAGGCATATTCGATAGCATCTAATCTTATAAATAATAAAGCTACTTACGGATGTGATCTGTGGCAGGATTATGCTGATGCTTTTAAACCTGCTAATGACTATGGAAAAGAAACACTTTTTACCAGTGATCATAGCAATGATACAAAGTATGGTCAGTATTCACCAGGAGCTTCAGGTGGGGCGGCTCAAAATCTTACTCCCTGGTTTAACAGGTGGAACTATCCTTCTTTAAGTAACATAAATTCTTATGTAGATGGTGGTGTTCTAAAAAGTTCTGGCCCTACTATGATGACAAGAGATGTTGCGAATGGTCGTCCATATATTCGTATAAGGCCCAACAGCTATGTTTGGCCAGGTGGGCCCAATGCCGGGAAAAATTATTTTCTTGATGAAGCTTTTGCAGACAGAGTTAACGATTCTCGTTATGATAAAACTTTTCAAACCGTATGGATTGCAAATACTGCAAATGTGGTTACTAACCCCGGGGGTGTGCATGATCCTAATAATTCCCGCGGAATAGAATATACTATGACCGTAGGTGTAGATACTGCTGTTTGGATGCCTGATCATGAAGTTGCAGGATCTCCCCAATTCAATGGTTCGGTTCCATTTAAAGGGATCATTATTCCGCCAAGTTTATGGTCAAATAGTTATTTCCCTGTTGTAAAAAAATTTGATGACCCCAACAGAACGGGTGTCAATGATCCATCAACAAGACCGGTAGTTATTTTCCGGTTTTCCGATGTTTATCTCGTTGCAGCGGAAGCAGCTTTTAAACTCGGCGATCTTACGAATGCAGCTGCTATGATAAATGTTGTAAGACAAAGAGCTGCATATAGAAGTACCAATACCCAGCCGCAAAATGACGCAGCAGTTGCTGCAGTTACTATTTCCCCTTCGGATGTTACTCTTGATTTCATATTAGATGAACGTACCCGTGAGTTTTATGGCGAATGGCAGAGGTGGTGGGATTTGCAAAGAACACAATCACTTGTCAGCAGAGTAACTGAATGGAATCCTGAAGCAGCTCCTTACATTAAGCCTTTTCATCTTTTAAGACCTATTCCGCAGCAGGAAATTGATCTGGTAACTGAGGGGCCCGCTTTTCCGCAGAACCCCGGTTATTAAAATCGCAAACCAGCAATCGTTAGTATAATCAGAAGGGAGGGTGTTTATCATCCTTCCTTTCTTTTAAAATTATGATTCTGACTTTGAAAATATATATTTACCTTTTAAAAAATTAAACATGGATCTTACAGTTGGCAATAAAGAATTCTTTAAAAATATCCCAGTCATAAAATATGAAGGAATAGAAAGTGATAATTCTCTCGCTTTTCATTGGTACGATGAAAACAAAATTGTAGCAGGTAAAAAGATGAAAGATCATTTGCGCTTTGCTTGCGCTTACTGGCACAGCTTCTGTGGTAGTGGCGCCGACCCTTTTGGTGAGCCTACTCATTTATTTCCATGGAATGAAAAAAAAGATGCAATAGAACGAGCCAAAGATAAAATGGATGCGGCTTTTGAGTTCATCACTAAAATGAATTTATCTTATTATTGTTTTCATGATGTTGATGTAGTCGATTACACAAATGATGTAAAAGAGAATGATCGCCGGTTGCACGCGATGGTAGAATATGCAAAACAAAAACAGGCTGCAAGCGGAGTAAAACTTTTATGGGGCACTGCCAATTTATTTTCTAATAAAAGATATATGAATGGTGCTGCTACCAATCCTGATTTTCATGTATTGGCTCACGCCGGTGCACAGGTGAAAGCAGCACTGAATGCCACCATTGCTTTGAATGGAGAAAATTATGTGTTCTGGGGTGGGAGGGAAGGTTATATGAGTTTGCTGAATACAAATATGAAAAGGGAGAAAGAGCATCTTGCAAAATTTCTTCATACAGCAAAAGACTATGCAAGGAAGAATGGTTTCAAAGGAACTTTTTTTATTGAGCCCAAACCCTGTGAGCCAACCAAGCATCAATACGATTATGATGCAGAAACTGTCATTGGTTTTTTGCGACAATACGATTTGCTGAATGATTTTAAATTGAATGTTGAAGTGAATCATGCAACATTAGCTGGTCATACATTTACTCATGAATTACAGGTAGCTGCTGATGCAGGTCTGCTTGGCAGCATGGATGCCAATCGCGGCGATTATCAGAATGGCTGGGATACAGATCAGTTCCCCAATAATATTTATGAACTAGTCGAAGCCATGCTTATAATTCTTGAAGCAGGCGGTTTCAAGGGCGGCGGAATAAATTTCGATGCAAAGATCAGGCGCAACTCAACAGATGCTGCTGATCTTTTTTATGCGCATATCGGCGGTATGGATGCTTTTGCAAGAGCGTTGATCATTGCAGACAATATTCTTCAAAAATCAGATTATAAAAAACTAAGGCAGGAAAGATATTCTTCTTATGATTCCGGGAAAGGAAAAGAATTTGAAGGCGGGAAATTATCTCTTGAAGATTTGCGAAACTATGCAATAGAAGAAGGTGAACCTGAAATAAAAAGCGGTAAACAGGAATATTTTGAAAATATCATTAACAGGTTTATTTAATATTTCGTTTCTTAAGTTTATGATTAAATCGCAATTATAAATTTAAATAACTCGTAACTTCTGACTTTCATAATACAAAACTAACTGTATGAAGTTTCTTGGAATTAACGATTGGATTTTTGTCATTCTTTACTTTATTATTATTGCAGCAGTATCTATTTGGTCTATAAGAAAAAGTAAAAATTCACCAAGTGATTATTTTCTTGCGAACCGTAATCTTGGATGGTGGGTAATTGGCGCTTCTATTCTTGCATCAAATGTTGGATCGGAACACATTGTAGGCCTTGCAGGAACAGCTGCAGACAGTGGGGTTGTATTTGGACATTATGAATTGCATTCCTGGATAATTTTGACACTTGGTTGGGTATTTGTTCCTTTCTATATGCGAAGTATGGTTTATACCATGCCTGAATTTCTGGAAAGACGTTTTAATGCTAAGGCAAGAAGATTGCTATCGATCATTCAATTATTAAGTTATGTTATTGCAAAAGCCGCTGTTACAATTTACGCGGGAGCAATAGTATTCCATTCTCTGATAGGTGTTGACTTCTGGACTGGGGCCATCATTCTTGTGGTCATAACCGGAATTTACACCGTATTGGGAGGATTACATGCAGTAATGTATACTGAAGCCATTCAGGCTATCGTATTGTTGCTTGGCTCAGCTGTATTATTATTTATTGGGTTAGATAAGGTAGGGGGGTGGCATGGTTTGATTAGTTCTATTCCGAAAGAAAAACTTAATCTGTTCCCCCCTTTGAATGATCCTCATCCCTGGCTTGGAATTTTATTTGCTTCCCCAATTGTTGGAATATGGTATTGGTGTACGGACCAACATATTGTTCAACGATGTCTTGCTGGTCGTAATGAGCAACAAGCAAGAAGAGGAACCATTTTCGCTGCGTATTTAAAATTGTTGCCATTTTTTATTTTTCTTATTCCGGGCTTGATTGCATTTGTAATGCATCAACAAGGTAAATTAAATATGACGGATACTGATACTGCATTTCCAACTTTGGTAAAAACCATTATGCCGGTGGGATTAAGAGGCTTATTGGCAGGAGGATTGCTTGCTGCACTAATGAGTTCGTTAGCTTCTGTATATAATGCCTGTTCCACTCTATTTACAATGGATATTTATCAAAAAATTAAACCATTGGCAAGTAATAAGGAATTAGTAAGAGTGGGTCGTATTGCAACGGCAATAGTAGTGTTGCTAGGCATGATATGGATACCATTGATGAAATTTATTTCTAAAGGTCTATATGGTTATTTGCAAAGTGTACAATCTTATCTTGCGCCTCCCATTGCTGCTGCTTTTTTATTAGGTGTGTTTTCGAAACGAATTAATGGAAAAGGTGCTTTTACAGCAATGGTATGCGGCTTCATCATTGGCATATTGAAACTGATTTTTGAACTATTACAAACACAATTACCTCATGGTAGTATATTTTATCAGTTTGCTACTATGAATTTTCTTTATTTCTGTATCTATTTATTTATCTTCTCAATTATTTTAATGATTATGGTGAGCTTGCTTAGTTCAAAACCGAATGAAGATCATATTAAAGGATTAACATTTGCTACCACAGTAGCCGAGGATAAAGCGGCAAGCCGGGCAAGCTGGAACAGATGGGATGTAATCCTGTCTCTGATAGTATTGGCGATTGTTATATCAATTTTTATTTATTTCTCACCGTTGGGAGTAGCTAAATAAGTTCTTCCTATAAAAAAATCTTTAGATAAAGTGTGAAACTGACAGCGACAAAATAAAATAGTTGTTATTATATATTATTATATAGTCATCTGCATGATTACTATCATCAATAGTGTTACACTCTTATATATTTAGTAATTCTATTTATCATGTTCATAAGAATTCCTGCAGTTGAACGGAGCGTAGCAATGAACAATTAATAGAAATGGGGAAGCTCATAAAAATAAACTCTCAATTATGAAAAAGCTTTTTTTCTATTCAATTATTTCTATCGCTTTTATCTCATCCGCTATTGCACAAAGAAAGTATGACTATCCCTTCCAGGATCCTTCATTGCCGATTGATCAACGTGTGAATGACCTGGTTTCGCGGTTAACGTTGGAAGAAAAAGTTTCTCAGATGTTGAATTCAACTCCGGCCATCGATCGTTTGGGTATTCCTGCCTATGATTGGTGGAATGAATGTTTACATGGGGTAGCGAGGACGCCTTTTCATGTTACATCTTATCCCCAGGCAATTGGCATGGCTGCAACTTTTGACACTGATGCTATGAAAACAATGGGAGATTATACTGCCGAAGAAGGGCGGGCTATTTATAATGAAAGTATGAGGAATAATAACCATCACAGATATTTGGGATTGACATACTGGACGCCTAACATAAATATTTTTCGTGATCCGCGATGGGGAAGGGGACAAGAAACGTACGGAGAAGATCCTTTTCTTACGGGCACGATGGCAAAATCTTTTGTTACAGGTTTGCAGGGAAATGATCCGAAATATTTGAAAGCCGCAGGTTGCGCAAAGCATTATGCTATCCATAGTGGCCCTGAACCTTCACGGCATGTGTTCGATGTGAGTGTAAGCGGTTATGATCTCTGGGATACTTATTTGCCTGCTTTCAAAACATTGGTTACTGATGCAAAAGTTGCAGGTGTAATGTGTGCATATAACGCGTACGCAGGTCAGCCATGTTGCGGAAGCGATAAACTGATGATAAAAATTTTGCGTGATGACTGGAATTTTGCCGGGTATGTTACTTCAGACTGCGGAGCGATCGATGATTTTTGGGAAAGACATAAAACATCTCCTGATGCGGAGTCGGCTGCTGCAGATGCAGTGCTTCACGGAACAGATGTTGAATGTGGGAATCTAACTTATAAAACATTGGTGAAAGCAGTGCAGGATGGAAAGCTAACGGAAAAAGAAATTGATGTTTCATTAAAAAGATTATTTATTATTCGTTTTCGTTTGGGAATGTTCGATCCACCGGAAATGGTTAAGTATGCGAAGATCCTGATTACTGCTTTGGAAAGTCAACCGCATAAATTTCATGCACTAAAAATGGCAAGAGAGTCAATAGTATTGCTTCGTAATCAAAATAATTTATTGCCACTCAGTAAAAACATAAAAAAAATTGCGGTGCTTGGACCCAATGCTGACAATGCAAATACTCAACTGGGGAATTATAATGGCCAGCCTTCTGTAATTACAACTGTATTGCAAGGTATAAAGGATAAACTGGGAAACAGTACTGATGTATTTTATTCACGGGCTACAAATTTTGTAGATACCACACAACCTGATTTCAGTAAACTGATCGACAGTATCAAAGATGCTGATGTGTTGATCTATGTAGGTGGGATATCTCCAAGACTTGAAGGAGAGGAGATGAGAGTAACTCAACCTGGATTCAAAGGAGGAGACCGGACAACCATTGCCTTGCCATCCGTTCAAACTGATTTCCTAAAAGCTTTAAAAGCAACAGGTAAACCGGTTGTATTTATAATGATGACGGGAAGTGCTATTGCTATTCCCTGGGAAGCAGAAAATATTCCTGCTATACTAAATGATTGGTATGGTGGGCAGGCAGCAGGTACTGCAGTGGCAGATGTTTTATTCGGCGATTATGATCCTTCAGGAAGATTGCCTGTAACATTTTATAAAAGTGATAATGACCTGCCATCCTTTGAGGATTATTCGATGACAAACAGAACGTATCGCTATTTCACCGGACAGGCGCTGTTCCCTTTTGGATTCGGATTAAGCTATACGAATTTTAAATATGGCGGTCTCAAGTTATCAAAATCAATAGCAGGAAAAGATGAATCAGTGCAGGCAGAAATTATTATTACAAATACGGGTAAATTAAAAGGGGATGAAGTGGTTCAACTTTATATTTCGCATAAAGGAGTCTCGTATGCACCCATATGCGCATTGAAAGGATTTAAAAGAATTACACTTTCGCCCGGGCAATCTGAAAAGCTAAATTTTAGGCTTACTCCTGATTTATTGAAATTGATTGATGATAAAGGGAATTCCGTATTTGCACCAGGAAAAATCGAAGTTCTGATTGGTGGGTCTTCGCCATCAAAATTAAATGGAGTATTAGGAGCTTCCATGCCAGCCAAAGCAATATTAACTTTAGAGTAAATTTTCAATATTATAGTTATGATGATGGAACAGACCATGCGTTGGTTCGGGCCTGATGATCCTGTTAGTTTGCCAGATATCCGACAGGCAGGTTGTAGTGGAGTTGTAACTGCGTTACATCACATTCCGGTTGGAGAAATATGGACAACCGATGAGATTAATAAAAGGAAAAAACAAGTTGAAGAGGCGGGTATGACATGGACTGTAATTGAAAGTTTGCCGGTGAGTGAAGACATCAAAAAACAAACCGGAAATTATCTTGAACATATTGAAAACTATAAGCAGAGTTTACACAATGTTGCTGCTTGCGGATTGAAGGTAGTAACATACAATTTCATGCCGATACTGGATTGGATGAGGACGGATATTTCTTATACGTTGCCTGATGGAAGCAAAGCACTGCGATTTGAAAGATTTGCTTTCATTGCTTTTGATTTGTTTTTATTGAAAAGACCTGCCGCAGAAAACGATTATACAAAAGAAGAAATTGAAAAAGCGGAAAAAAGATTTTCTATCATGACAAATGATGAAAAAGAAACTCTTTATCGTAATGCATTGCTGGGTTTACCAGGCAGTGAAGAACATTTTACTCCTGAAGAAATTCTTGGTGCTTTAAAAACTTATGAAAATATTGACGCAAAAAAATTAAAGCAACACCTTTTTTATTTTTTGCAGCAGGTAATTCCGGTTGCTCAGGAAGCTGGTCTTAAAATGGCAATTCATCCTGATGACCCTCCGTATAGCCTTTTGGGTTTGCCAAGAATCGTGAGCACTGCTCAAGATGTAAAAGAATTATTGGATGCAGCTTTTTTGGCGGCAAATGGTCTTTGTTTTTGTACAGGTTCATTCGGAGTAAGATCTGACAATGATCTTGTCGATATGATAAAACGATTCGGAGATCATATTCATTTTATTCATTTACGCAGTACCAAAAGAGATACGGATGGAAATTTTTATGAGGCAGATCATTTAAACGGCGACGTGGATATGTATAAAGTTGTCAGGGAAATTTCACTACTTCAAAAAAGAAAAAATATATCTATTCCCATGCGACCGGATCATGGACACCAAATGCTGGATGATCTGAATAAAGCCACTTATCCCGGATATAGTGCGATAGGAAGATTGAGAGGGTTGGCTGAATTGAGAGGACTGGAATTGGGGATCTGTAATGCGTTTCAATGGGGTGAATGGGGAAACTAACGTGTTTTCGGCACACAGAGGATTTGAAAAAATATTAGCAATTGATAAAAAAATATTATTGTTTAAAAAAAAATAAATGATAAATTTGGTTATCATATTTGTTTATCGGCTCTATTTTTAGTTTGTCGGTAACAAATAAAGTATTAACGATTTGCTTTTGATAATAAACTATTGAACGATTGCCGTATGAGATTTGACTTCAGAGACTTTAATTTTGTTTATTGCCGGCTCAGTGCATTTACCTTAATCCTTTTTTCTGTTTTCCCTTTTTTGAGTTTGGACGTTATTCGCAATCGATCTTTATCAAAATGCAACAATAATAATTTTGAGAATTTTTTTTAGACTATTAATTGTATTTGCTGACAAGGGGTTTTCATATATCATTTAAAGGTCTGAATGCTATGTTTAAAATGGAAAAACGAACAGTTAATGATTTGCCACAAGGGTTGTGCTGTTTTACCATTTGCGAAAATAGCCTAAAGCTGTTATCTCATATAGCAATCGTTAGTTTTAAAAGGGCACTGGGATTGTAGTGCCCTTTCTTTAAGCGCATACAATTGTATGATTTTTTTAAAAATAGAATACATGACTGCCTAGTTGATAAATATTTTTTCAATAAATAGTAATTTTCATAACCAAAATGCTATGCTTTATGAGAAATTTTGCTGCTTGTTTAATTAAGAGTTCAAAACAATTATTCTTTTTTGCCCTCTTTCTTCTTCTTTCTTCTGCGATAATTTCGCAGACGAGAATCTCGGGTAAGGTAACAGGCCCCGATGGAAAACCTGTTTTTGGGGCTACAGTTTCTGCGAAAGGAACCAATATAGCTACTACTACTACTACGGACGGGTCTTACGCCATTGCTATGCCCCGCAATGCCGATGTGCTTATTTTTTCCTATATCGGTTTCGAGGTTTCTGAAGTGAATGTAAAGGGCAATAATGTAATTGATGTTTCTATGAAATTGCAAAGTACAACCCTGAACGAGGTTGTGGTAACAGGTTACTCTGCCCAGCGTAAAAAGGATATTACAGGTTCTGTATCTGTAGTGAATGTAAATGAGATGAAGCAACAACCTGTGGGAACAGGTGAAGAAGCTTTACAGGGAAAGGCTCCGGGGGTTACAATTATCAGTTCTGGCCAGCCGGGTGCAGCAAGTGATATTCGAATCCGGGGTATCACAGCATTTGGTAATAATGCGCCTCTCGTTATTGTTGATGGCGCAAGAGGCGAGCTTCATGATCTCAATGTGAATGATATTGAATCTGTCCAGGTGCTGAAAGATGCGTCAGCAGCTATTTACGGTGTGGCAGGTTCAAATGGTGTTATAATTATTACAACCAAAAGAGGCAGGCCTGGTAAAGCAAAAGTAACTTACGATGCTTATTACGGTGTTACAACACGGGGTCCCGGATTTGATATGGCAAACACGCAGGAGGAAGCAAATGCTATATGGCTGCAACAGCGAAATTCTGGTATTGCCAATCCAAGCAGTAAGCAGTACGGAGACGGTGCCAACCCAGTCATTCCTGACTATATAACTCCCTGCACTCTGTGCGTTCCTAATCCTGGCACAGATCCTTCACTTTATGATATAAATAGTTATCAAATTACCAGGGCAAATAAGCTTGGTACAAATTGGTATGATGTAATAACCCGGAATGCCCCGGTGCAGAGCCATAATCTCTCGGTAAGCTCCGGTTCTGATAAAAGTTCCTATTTCTTTTCCATGAATTATCTCAATCAGCAAGGTATCCTGAGATATCAATATTTAAAAAGATATTCTGTAAGAGCCAATACCCAATTCACGATCAAAGACAAGATACGTGTTGGTGAAAATGCTTATGTATTTTACAAAGACAACCCCAGGTTTGGCAACCAGAGTGAAGGAAGTCCTTTTACCACTGCTTTACGTGAGGATGAAATTATACCCGTTTACGATATTATGGGCAATTTTGCAGGAACCAAATCCCAGGATTTGGGTAATTCACAAAATCCTTATGCCAATATTTATCGCACCAAGGATAACCATGGGTATAATTGGGATATTACGGGAGACGTATATGCCGAAGTTGATTTCTTAAGACATTTTACTGCCCGTACCAGTTTTGGGGGTGTTATGGATAATAATTATTACTATAATTTTAATTATGTCGGTTATGAAAATGCGGAAGGAAATACCGGTGCCAATTCTTTTGGTGAAGGAGCCGGTTATAGTACAAATTGGACATACGTCAACACCTTAACTTATAACAATACATTCGGCGATCATAGTGTAAAAGTCATTGTGGGTACGGAAGCGGTTAAATATTATGGTCGCTATTCGGGAGCAACCCGGAGCAATTATTTTTCGGAGAACCCGAATTACTGGACACTTAACACAGGCGCACCAAGCGGCCAGGCGAATTCAGGTGGAGCATACCAGGGCTCACTCTGGTCACAGATCGGCAAGCTGGAATACAGTTACCAGGGAAAATACCTCCTGAACGCAAGCATACGAAGAGATGGCTCTTCTGTGTTTGCCGAAGATGTGCGGTTTGGATATTTTCCAGCTGTTTCTGCCGCCTGGAGAATTTCGGAAGAAAGTTTCTTCAAGACAGTGACCTTTGTAAACGACCTGAAATTACGGTATAGCTGGGGTAAGCTTGGTTCTGCAGCTAACGTTAATTCTACAAACCCTTTTAATCTTTATGATCAAAATGCAGGCCGCTCCTATTATGATCTTGCCGGCAACAGTAATAACCCAGCAGCCGGTTTTTACAGAAGTAATATCGGTAACCCTGAAACGAGCTGGGAAGGAGACATTATTTCAAATGTAGGATTAGACGCAACCATACTAAACAATAAACTGGATTTCACTATTGACTGGTACAAAAAGAAAGTAAGCGGGTTATTATTCACGGCCCAGGGAACTCAATACGATATAATATTTACAGGTGATGCAAGTCTTCCTGCAGTTAATATAGGCGATATGCAAAATACCGGGATAGATTTTAATGCTACTTATCATGGTAAGATAGGCAAGGATTTTAAATTTGATATTAATGGTATGATTACTTCCTACAACAATAAAATTGTTAGTATACCGGGGCTTCCCTATTTTGATGGTCCTGTAATCAGAAATGTTATTGTTCAGCGTAACCAGGAAGGACACCCGGTTGGAGCATTTTTTGGTTACCAGGTAGTCGGGCTTTTCCAAAGTGATGAAGATGTTGCAAAATCTCCCACACAAGCCGACGCCGAGCCGGGATTATTTAAATACAAGGATATAAACGGTGATGGCCAGATAAATGCCGATGACAGAACGTATATTGGTGATCCTAATCCTGATTTTACTTACGGATTCAATATTTCATTCACCTACAAGAATTTTGATTTTTCAACTTTCTTCTATGGAACGCACGGAAATGATATTTTCAATAACACATTATATTTTACTGATTTTCCTGACTTTTTCAAAGGAGCCATCCGGAGAGAAGCAGCCGTTAATTCATGGACACCAAACAATACCAATACCAGTATACCTAAATTGCGTACTACCGGTGGATTCAGTACCGATGCAAGTGGTTATGCTAATAGTTATTTTATCAGTAAAGGATCTTATTTAAAAAACAAACAAATGCAGATCGGTTATACACTGCCTACTCAACTGTTATCAAAAGTTGGAATTGACCGTTTGCGGGTTTATGTACAGGCTACTAATTTGTTTACGATCACGAAGTATAATGGCCTGGATCCTGAATTGCAAAGCCAGCCTGATTCGAATGGAAATATTAATAGTACGTTTGAGTACGGTATAGACCAGGGTAACTATCCGCATACCCGTGGCTATATTGTAGGTCTTACCCTCAATTTTTAATTTTAAATTATCAAGTTTATGAAAAAGATAAAATATAAATTTCTAATTCTTTCAAGCTTCGTGATCGTTGTGGTTATTGTGGCTTGTAGTAAAAATTTTTTAAACAAACCTCCATTGGGAACATTAAGCCCTGAGATATTAGCCACTGAGAAGGGTGTTCAGGGTTTATTGATCGGAGCTTATTCTATTGTTGACGGGGAAGGGATACCCGGTGATGGTTTTGCCTCAGGAGCATCTAACTGGACGTTCGGCAACGTAGCAGCTGATGATGCTTACAAAGGATCAGATCCGACTGATGTGGCTGAAGTAGCTCCTTTTGAAAGGTTTGTAGATTTAACACCAACCAATTCGGCCATACCGCAAAAATGGACTGTTTGTTACGGTGCGATACAACGTTGCAATGATGTACTAAATACATTAGCTCTTGCAACAGACGTACCGGCTGATGTGGCAACAACTATTACTGCCCAGGTCCGCTTTTTAAGAGCATTCTATCATATGGAATTAAAAAAAGTGTTCAACAATATTATTTTTGTTGATGAAACAGTAAATCCCCAGAATATTGATGTTACCAATACAGTAGATGCCTGGCCAAGAATAGAAGAAGATCTGACATTCGCTGTTGCTAATTTGCCTGACACATGGCCCGGCGAACCGGGAAGAGCAAATGTATGGGCGGCAAAAGCATTATTGGCAAAAGCTTATATGTTTCAGCAAAAGTATTCAGATGCATACACTTTATTACAGGATATAATTGCCAATGGGAAAACTTCAGGGGGCGTAAAATATGCATTGAATACCCACTTTTTTTCAAACTTTAATCCGGCTCAGAAAAATAGCGCTGAATCAGTTTTTGCTGCACAGACTTCGGTTCAGGACGGATCATCTGTTACCTGGAATGGTGAACCCAATGGTAATTATGGTGATATCCTGAACTTCCCGTATACAGGCGGTCCGGGTGCCTGTTGCGGTTTTAATAATCCCTCACAGGATCTTGCTAATGCTTATAAAACAGATGCAAACGGTCTTCCTTTACTGGATACATGGTTCCAGGGTAATAATGTTAGCGATCCTACTACACCTTATGCGGGTACATTAGATCCAAGAATTGACTGGACCATTGGCAGGCTAAACATTCCATATTTGGATTGGGGTTATCATCCCGGTGATGCATGGATAAGAAATCCGGTAAATGATGGTCATTTTAGCCCTATAAAAAATGTCTATGCTGATGCTCAAAAAGATACATATTCTGATGTTGGTAGTGCTTATTGGGGGCCTACAGAATTGGTTGCAAATAATGTGAATATCATACGATATGCTGATGTTTTGCTGTGGGCGGCAGAGTGTGCAGCGCAGGCTAATGATTTGCCGACAGCTATGAATGATGTCAACATGGTTCGCGCCAGGGCTGCTGACCCGACAGGATGGGTTTATAAATATCCAAAGCTGGGTAATGGCGATGATGATCTTTCAAACTATGATCCTGCTACATCAACATACAAAGACAAAACCACTCCTGCTGCTAATTACAAAATTGGACTTTATACTTCCTTCCCTTCGAAAGATTATGCTATCCAGGCTATTCAGTTTGAAAGAAGGTTGGAACTGGCAATGGAAGGTAATCGCTTCTTTGATCTTGTAAGATGGGGTATAGCTGAACCAACAATAAATGCATATATTAACAGGGAAAAAGCGCTAAGACCATTAAAATTAAACGCACATTTTACAGCAGGTAAAAATGAATATTTCCCTATTCCCCAGAATGAAATTGATAACATGAATGCCGATGGAACAGAAAGGTTAAAACAGAACCCCGGCTATTAATAATTTAGTAAAGGTTTAATGATCTTTTATGAAGAGGTGAAGTATATTTACTTCGCCTCTTTTTTCAATAGCATTTTTCTATTCAAAGCCTTTTTAATGAAGTTTTTTAATATCCTACTCTTAATTTTTGCAATAACCTGTCTCGTTTCCTGTCAAAACAAGCAGTCTTTATTTCACCTGGTATCCTCAAAACACTCAGGAATTCATTTTTCAAATTCCATTGTTGAGAATGATTCCGTCAATCCTATTGATCTTACCAATATTTATAATGGCGGAGGTATTGGGGTAGGCGATTTTAATAATGATGGGTTACAGGATTTATATTTTACGGGCAACCAGGTATCCAATCGTTTATATATTAATAAGGGTGATTTTAAATTTGAAGATGTTACTGATATTGCAAACGTGAACGGCGAAGGAAAGTGGTGCAGAGGCGTTTCTGTGGTTGATATCAATAATGATGGTTGGCAGGATATATATGTTTCGGCCTGTATATTGCCCGATCCCAATAAAAGAAAGAATCTTTTATATATTAACCAGGGCGTGGATAAAAATGGTATTCCTCATTTTAAAGAAATGGCAGCAGAATATGGTTTGGATGATACGACCCATACAACAACAGCCGCATTTTTTGATTATGATAATGACGGTGACCTGGATGTTTATTTGGTCGTGAACGAGATTGTAAAAGGCAGTAACCCTTCAATATTTCGTCCAATAATAAAAGACGGAAGTTTTCCAAGTACGGGAAGATTATACAGGAATGATTGGAGTCCTGCTTTAAATCATCCTGTTTTTACAGATGTTACCAAACAGGCGGGGGTTACTATCGAAGGTTACGGTCATAGCGTTAATATTTCAGATTTTAATAATGATGGATGGAAAGATATTTTTGTTACAAATGATTTTATTTCAAATGACCTTCTCTATATAAACAATCATGATGGTACGTTTACAAATAAGGCCGATTCTTATTTTAAGCACACATCGGCCAACGGAATGGGCCAGGATGTGATAGATATTAACAATGATGGGTTATCTGATGTTGTGGAATTAGATATGAATCCGGAAGATAATTACAGAAAGAAAACTATGATGCCATCCGGGAGTTATCGAACTTATCAAAACAGCGACTATTTCGGATACCAATATCAATACGTAAGAAACAGTTTGCAGGTAAACCAGGGACCACGATTAAATGCTAATGATTCCATAGGAGATCCCGTATTCAGCGATGAAGGTTTTTTCGCCGGCATTGCTGAAACAGATTGGAGTTGGACACCGCTTGTTACAGATTTTGATAATGACGGTTATAGAGATATTATTGTAACCAACGGGTATCCGCGGGATGTTACCGATCATGATTTTACTGCTTTTCGAAGGCTGTCTTCTTCAATCGCAAGTAAAGATTATGTGTTAAGCCAGATACCGCAGGTTAAAGTACATAACTACGCTTTTCATAATAGAGGTGATCTTAGGTTTGACGATGTAACTGAAAAATGGGGCCTCACAAAGCCATCATTTTCTAACGGCGCTGCTTATGCTGATCTTGATAATGACGGTGATATGGATGTGATTGTAAATAATATTAATGACGAAGCTTTTGTTTATGAAAACACAACAAACACAAAGAAAAAAATTACAGCAAACTATCTGCAAATAAAATTTATCGGAGATAAGAATAACCTAAATGGTCTGGGGGCATGGGTTGAAATTTATTACAACAAAAATCAAAAACAGGCCTATGAAAACTCACCATATCGCGGTTATCTTTCCACCATTGATATGAGACCTTTTTTCGGATTAGGAAATGTTTCAGCAGTTGATTCAGTAGTTATCAGATGGCCTGGAAACAAAAAACAAATATTGACAAATGTGAAAGCTAATCAACTATTAACGATCAATATAAAAGACGCAAATCTTGAAGATTCATGGAGCAGGAATGCTTTCGCAGGTAATACTTTATTTACTGACATAACAGCTGCTTCAGGTATAAACTACTCCCACAACGAAAAGGACAACATTGATTTTGATAAAGAACGGTTATTACCTCATAAACTATCACAATATGACCCGGGTTTAGCTGCCGGAGATATTGACGGAAACGGCCTGGACGACATTTACATAGGAGGATCAGTTAATTTTCCGGGGAAATTCTTTCTTCAGCAGGGCAATGGTAAATTTATAATAAAGAACTTGCCTGAACCAAAGAGCGGAGGGGACATACCAAATCAAAAAGAACTGGGTCTTTTGTTATTTGATGCGGATAATGATGGCGATCTTGATCTTTATTGTGCAAGCGGCAGCAATGAATTTCCAGCAGGCTCAAAAAATTATCAGGATAAAATATTTATAAATGATGGGAAAGGTAACTTTTCCACTGACTCATTGGCTTTGCCAATTAATTATACAAGTAAAAGTTGTGTGAAGGCAGTTGATTTTGATAATGATGGGGATCTCGATCTTTTTATAGGCGGCAGATGTTTACCCGGCAAATATCCTTTGCCTGTTAGTTCGTTTATTTATCGTAATGATTCAAAGAATGGGCAAATAAAATTTACAGATGTCACTGCAGGCGTTGCAAAAGAACTTCAGAATATTGGTATGGTATGCGATGCTGTATGGACAGACTTTGATAATGATGGGTGGACCGATCTGATTATTGTTGGCGAATGGATGCCTATTACATTTTTGAAAAATAATCATGGAAAATTTGAAAACGTCACGGCGCAATCAGGCATCAGTAATCAAGTAGGCTGGTGGAACAGTATTGCTGCAGGGGATTTTGATAATGATGGGGACATAGATTATATCGTTGGCAATCTTGGACAAAATTCTTTTTTTCGTGCAAGTGATGAATATCCTGTGAGTATATATGCAAAAGATTTTGACGGCAATGGTAGTATTGATGCAATAGTCTCCCTTTATTTAAAAGATCAGAAAGGAGTTAAAAAAGAGTATACGGCATTAAGTATGGATGATATCATTAATCAGCTGCCGGGATTAAGAAAAAGGTTTTTGACCTATAAACAATTTGCAAGTGCAGATGTTCATCAGATTTTCCCTGAAGATCAAATGAAAGGAGCTTTGATCCTGCATGCTAATAATTTTAAGAGCTGTTATTTAAAAAATAATGGTAATGGAAAATTTGACCTAATCCCTTTGCCCGATTTAGCGCAAATGGCACCACTGAATGGAATGGTTGTAGATGACTTTAATGGCGATGGATATCTTGATGTAGCCATTACCGGCAATGATTATGGAAATGAAGTTTCAAATGGCAGATATGATGCCATGGACGGCCTTGTTTTGTTAGGTGATGGGAAAGGTAATTTTTCTACTGAACCAATATCACAAACAGGGCTTTTTATTCCGGGTGATGCAAAAGCCATTGTAAAGTTAAAAGGTACTGACAACAATTACCTTATAGCTGCCTCACAAAATAGGGGCCCTCTGAAACTATTCAGTCATAAAAGTGAATCTCAAAAATTGATCCCACTGCAACAAACAGACAAAACAGTTTTAATCACACTTGCTGATGGGAAAAAAAGAATGGAGGAATTGTATTTTGGTAATTCTTTTTTATCCCAATCCAGTCGCTTTCTGCTTGTAGATAAAAATGTAGTGTCTCTTGACGTGAAAGATTTCAACGGAAAAGTTCGTCGGATAAACTTGCAGTAAACTATCCGTATTTGAAATGATAAACATAAAGTTTTCTTTATTCTTTTTATTTTCAACTTTCTTTTTTGAATTGTTCTCTTCTTGTAAGAACTATTACAGAAATAATGAACATAAAAATGTTTCTTTATCAAGTATAAAAAAAGGGAAAGCATTAGCTATTAAATATTGCCAGTCCTGTCATTTATTACCTGATCCATCACTGCTGGATGCAAAAAGCTGGGAAAAAGGCGTGTTGCCGAATATGGGGCCCAGGCTTGGAATTTTTCATTATGGCTTTGAGGCGTATCCATCCTTCAAACATGATGGTAATCTTGATTCAAACTTCTATCCTTCACAACCTGTGATGCAGTTGGGCGAATGGCAAAATATTATCGATTATTATTCTGCTACATCGCCGGATAGCTTACCAAAACAACATCGGAAATACCCGATTCAAATTGGCTTGCCGCTTTTTACTGTACAAGTACCCAAGTTTACATACGAGAACGCGGGCACCTCGTTTGTAAAAATAAATAATGGAGATTCAATATATCCTGTAATCGTTAGTGACGTACTTAAAAAAAATGTATATTTTTTCAATCACCAACTGGAAATTAAAGATTCGGTTCGCTGCAGCGGTCCTGTGGTAAATATTGATTTCTCGCAAAAGAAAATGCTTGCCTGTGATATTGGGGTTTTAAACCCCAATAACGGAAAATTCGGGAAAGCTCAATTTATTTGTAATTCAAATGGGAAATTGAAGGCAGATAGCACACTATTGTTCGATAGCTTACGAAGGCCGGTTCAAATTACTTCTTCGGATTTGAATAAGGATAGAAAAATTGATTACCTGGTATGTGAATTTGGCAACCTGATAGGGGAATTATCGTGGATGGAAAACCTGGGAAACAATAAATTTGAACGGCATGTATTGCGACCTGCTCCCGGAGCTATCAAGGCGTATATCAATGATTATAACCATGATGGTCTTCCCGATATTTGGGTTTTATTTGCCCAAGGTGAGGAGGGGGTTTTTTTATTTACTAACAAAGGGCACGGTGAATTTGAAACAAAAGAAATTTTGAGGTTCCCACCTTCGTACGGCTCTTCATATTTTGAACTTGCAGACTTTAATAATGATGGCTACCCGGATATTGTTTATACCTGCGGTGATAATGCTGATTTTTCCCCTGTATTGAAACCATATCATGGAGTATATATTTTTTTGAATGATAAATCCAATCATTTTAATCAAAAATATTTTTTCCCGATCAATGGTTGCTACAAGGCTATTGCAAAAGATTTTGACGGGGATGGAGATCTGGATATTGCAGCTATTTCATTTTTTGCTGATTATGCGCATCAGCCTGAAGAAAGTTTTGTGTATTTGCAAAACAACGGGGACTTTGATTTTCGACCATTTAGTTTTCCACAGGCAAAATCAGGCAGATGGCTCACAATGGATGCGGGTGATATCGATGGAGATGGAAAGGTTGATATCATATTGGGAAATTTTTCTCTTCTTGGCCCCGTAATGAAATCAACTAATAATTGGAAGCAAACTCCACCATTTATTGTTTTAAAAAATACAGGAAAGAAATAACATGGGATATGTATTAATCATTACAATAAAACAATCTGGATTTTTCTTATAGAAAGGAAATTTCGTTTATGATTTGATAAGGCGATTTTTGAAACTTTAAAATCAAGGACTTCCGATACTAAAAATAAAAAATTTGATTTCTAGTAAAAGTTCTGACATATTTACTGTTGAATTTTATTTCCATGCTATTTTTTCCTTAAATTTAAGTTTATCCTGGTTGAGTTGATAATTCCCAATTGAACATAGTGCCAAAACGATTATTTTATACACTGCTTATTTGTTTTTTTTCAATAAATGTAAAAGCCCAGGCTGATAATGATAGTGCGTTTGACCAGGCACTCGCAAATGCTATTGGCATTTATTACCAGGCTTTAGGTGAAGAATCCCCTCTTTATAATGGCAGTGAATACATTGAATATGCCTTTACTCTGCAGGGAGGACATCCTTTTTTTGAATCGGATACCTGGGTAAACGGCAACATTAATTTTGAAGGAATAGAGTTTCGCGAAGTGCCGATACTTTATGATATAGTCAAAGACCAGGTCATAATTCCCGATTTTCAGAAAGCATTTAAAATAAACCTATTTGCAGACGGGGTACAGCAATTCAACTTATCAGGTCACACTTTCATCCGGCTGGTGCAGAATGACTCCGATCAAATCATAACCGGGTTTTATGATCTACTGTATAAAGGAAAGATTGAAGTGCTGGCTAAAAGAGAGAAAAAAATTATAGAGAAAAACATAAACCTTCAAATTGCCAATATTGTTATCGAACAGGATATTTATTACATCAAAAAAGATGGTATTTGTTATAGCATCAAAAATAAACGCAATCTGCTTGATGTGTTAAAAGACAAAAAAAAGGACATACAGCAATATTTGAAGAAGATCAGTATAAAATTTAAAAAGGATCCTGAAACTTTAATGAAACTGGTTGCTGAATATTACGACAAGACAACAAACTAACATGCGCCATACGTATTTTTTACTTGTTATTTCATTTACACTTTTTTGTTCCCATTTATCAGCACAAGAGAAAGATACCGTGGTTACCGGGAATTTTAAAGATTTACGAATTGAACAATTTATTCAGGAGCTCGAAGCTCAAACAGGGTTCCATTTCTATTACGATCCGGAGCAATTTGATAGTGTGAGGATAAATTGCACAGTGAACAATCTGTCCTTACAGAAAACATTGGGATTGGCTTTAGCCAATACTACTTTTCATTTTAGTATGGATCAGCATGATAATCTATTTCTGACAAAAGATAAAATTATCAGGACTGATCTGCCAGAAGATTTTTTTGCGATAACAAAAAGCCCAACAGATTCAGCAGCAAGCAATATTTCCAGCGTTGAACTACCCGATAATGACAAAGCTATCTCAGCTTCACTCGAAAACAAATTGTATGAGATAGGCAATAAGAAAAGTGGAACAAAAGGAGGGAACCCTACTGTGGCAGGGTATGTTCGCGATGATAAAACGAATGAGCCATTACCGGGTGTTTCTATTTTTCTCGAAGAAAACCCGGGAATTGGCACTGTTACCGATCAGTTTGGGTATTTTTCACTCACTTTATCAAAAGGTCTTCACACTTTAAATATACAGAGCCGGGGTAAAAAAGATGTCCGTCGTCATATTGCAATATATTCCGATGGTAAGCTGGACATATATCTGCATGACCAAATCCTTTCATTAAGAGAAGTAGTCATCTCATCAAGAAAAACAAACAATGTGCGTAGCGTTCAGCTCGGTGTTGAAAAACTAAATATCAGCACTATTAAACAAATCCCCACTTTGTTTGGAGAAGCGGATGTTTTACGTGTGGTATTAGACCTTCCCGGAGTAAAATCAGTCGGGGAAGCCAGTACAGGCTTCAACGTTCGTGGCGGTGCTACCGATCAAAACCTGATTTTGTTTAATGGTACTACCATTTATAATCCTTCACATTTCTTTGGTTTTTTCTCTGCCTTTAATCCTGAAGTCATAAAAGATGTGCAGTTGTATAAGAGCAGTATTCCCGCTAAGTACGGCGGACGTTTATCATCCGTGCTTGACATTACTTCCAAAGAAGGTAATAAAAAGAATGTTTCAGGTTCTGCGGGAATAGGGCCTGTAACAAGCCGGCTGAATATAGAAGGCCCCATTTTTAAAGATTCATCTTCTTCTTTTGTGCTGGGCGCCCGTGCTACCTATGCTGATTGGCTTCTCAATTTATTGCCAAGCCAGTATAAGAGAAGCAAAGCTTCTTTTTATGATGCTACCCTGCATACCACCCATGACCTCAACCAAAAGAATAGTCTTTACCTGACGGCTTATTTAAGTAATGATCATTTTAGCCTTAACAATGATACCACTTATGGATACAGCAACAGAAATGTTTGCCTGCAATGGAAACAAACATTCAATAATAGACTAAACAACCTGATATCACTGGGTTACGATTTCTATAAATATGATATTAATAGTGAGGCGAACAAGATCAATGCGTATGACCTCCACTTCAATATTAATCAGGCAAGCCTGAAATCAGATTTTAATTATCACCTGAATGCAAAACATACAATTCAATTCGGGCTCAATACTATTTATTATAAACTTCACCCCGGATCCTACGTCCCGTTAGGATCAGAATCTCTGGTGAAAGCCGATATCATTCCTTCTGAGCAGGGACTTGAATCAGCCCTTTATCTCGGTGACCGTTATAATGTTAATGAGGCTTTTTCTATAGATTATGCCTTTCGCTATTCTATGTTCCAGTATTTAGGCCCTCAAACTATTAGCCTGTATACGCCTGGTTTACCGAAAGAAGAAGCAAGCAGGATTGGTACCAAAAGTTATGGCGGAGGAGACTTCATCAAAACGTATGGTGGCCCGGAATACCGTTTAGCTTTACGTTACGCCTTTACTAACGATTTTTCAATTAAAGCAGGCTATAATTCGTTAAGGCAGTATATACACATGTTGTCCAATACAACTGCTATTGCACCTACTGATATCTGGAAACTGAGCGATCCGAACATCAGGCCGCAGGAAGGTGAGCAGGTTTCTTTTGGGCTTTATAAAAATTTCAAATCAAACACGATTGAAACTTCTGTTGAAGTTTATTACAAACGGATGAAACATTATCTTGATTATAAAAGCGGCGCTATATTGGTCTTGAACCATAACATTGAAACAGATGTGATCAATACAAAAGGAAAGGCATATGGTGTAGAACTCCTGATAAAGAAAACTGCAGGCAAACTGAATGGCTGGCTTAGTTATACTTATTCGCGTACCTTATTAAAGATGGATGATCCCCTTGCAGGTGAAGTGATCAATCATGGTGAATATTATCCCAGCAACTATGATAAGCCACACGATGTAAGTTTTGTCGGGAATCTTAAAATTTCTCATCGATTCAGTATTTCAACAAACGTGGCATACAGTACAGGCCGCCCGATTACTCTCCCGGTGGGAAGATATTATTATGCAGGAGCACAGCGTGTTTTATATTCCGACAGAAACGCATACCGCATCCCCGATAATTTCCGGATTGATTTTTCCATGAATATAGAAGGCAATGCTAAGGTGCATCAGAGAACACATAATTCGTGGACGATCGGCGTATATAACCTGACCGGAAGGAAAAATCCTTATTCCGTTTATTTTATTTCGGAGAACGGTGAGATCAAAGGATATAAGCTTTCCATTTTTGGCAGCATGATTCCTTTTGTAAACTTTAATATCAGGTTTTGATGAAGAATTATTTTATAGCAATCATAGGCTTTATAACAGAGATATTTTTGTTGGCAGGTTGTAAACAAACATACGATCCGCAGATAAAAGAACAGAATATCAGGTTGTTGGTAGTAGAAGGATTTATTAACAGTGGAACAGGCCCCACCGTTATTCACCTGTCGCGGACTGTCAATCTCAAAGATACAATGGTGACCCCTGAACCTGGCGCACAGGTAAATGTCGAGGGCGAAAACGGTGACAATTTTATATTAACTGATAATGCAGATGGTGAATACAATGTTGCACAACTGGCGCTTGATAATAATGTAAAATACAGATTGCATATAAAAACGAGTGACGGAAAAGAATATGCATCTGATTATACCTCCGTAAAATATACGCCACCTATTGACAGCATTTCCTGGCAAAGAGAAAATAGTGGTGTGCAACTTTATGTTCATGCACATGATCCCCAAAATACTGCAAACTATTATCAATGGAAATTTGAAGAGACATGGGAATTCCATTCTCCTTATTACAGCTCCCTGGTATATGTAAGAAGCCCCGTAACCAATAGCGTAACAGGTTTGGCGTATAGAAATCCTGATCATAGTGTTGATACAACGATCTATAAATGCTGGGGCACATTCAATTCAACATCTATTCTCCTGGGTTCTACTGAAAACTTAACTTCTGACGTGGTTTATTTACCTGTTCAATATATAGAGCCGGGGTCGGAAAAATTAAGCGTTTTATACAGCTTGAATCTAAAACAGTATGCCATTAGTCATGAAGCTTATTTGTTCCTGGAGAAAATGAAAAAGAATACCGAGCAATTGGGTACCATATTCGATCCCCAGCCTTCCGAATTAAAAGGGAACATATATTGTCTTTCCGATCCAAATGAAATTGTAGTGGGATATGTTGATATTACACAGGAACAAACGAAAAGAATATTTATTTATAATAGCCAGGTCGGTAACTGGAATTATGATCCCGGTTGTGTCCAGATTGAAATTGATAATAATACAGACAGCATTGCACAATATGGATCTGACCTGGCCCCGACTGTTCCTTCAAAACTCAGTCCTCTTGGGACTATTATTGCATTTTATGCAACAAATATCTACTGTGCGGATTGTACATTGAGAGGAACAAATCAAAAACCTTCTTTCTGGCCTTAAAATTATAAATGAACCGAAACCGATAATTTTTTGATGAAGATCTGTTTCAAAATATTTGCGGGTTATGCAATGGGAATGTTGCTGGTTGCGGGGTGTAAACAAACATATGATCCGCAGGTAAAAGAACAAAACGTCAGGTTGCTGGTTGTGGAAGGGTTTTTGAACAGCGGAACAGGGCCTACCATTATTCACCTTTCGCGGACAGTCAATCTTAAGGATACCGTTTTAAGTCCTGAAACCGGTGCGGAGGTAATTGTAGAAAATGAAAACGGCGGGGGAGTTGCACTGACAGAGAATGCAAACGGTGAATACAGCATTTCACAACTGGTACTGGACAATAATTTAAAATACAGGTTGCATATAAAAACAAGTGATGGAAGAGGGTATGCTTCGGATTATACATCGGTAAAATATACTCCGGCCATAGACAGTATTTCCTGGCAGCGGGAAAATGGCGGGCTAAGACTTTATGTAAATGCACATGATCCGCAAAATGAAGCTAAGTATTACCGGTGGACATATTCCGAAACGTGGGAGTTCCATTCTGCTTTTCATAGTGCACTAAAATTTATTTGGGATAGCATGTCAGGCAGAATCTCTGTGGTATTCAGAAACCCTGACCAGAGTGCAGATACGACAATTTATAGATGCTGGAACACATTAAATTCTACATCCATTATTTTAGGATCCACAGAAAAACTAACTTCTGATGTCGTTTATATCCCGGTTCAATATATAGAACCCCATTCGGAAAAACTAAGTGTATTGTATAGTTTGTTCCTTGCTCAATATGCGATCAGCCAGGGTGAATATTTTTTTCTTCAAAAAATGAAAAAAAATACGGAGCAGTTGGGTACTATATTCGATCCCCAGCCTTCAGAATTAAAAGGTAACATACATTGCCTTTCCGATACCAGTGAAGCTGTAGTAGGATATGTAGATATAACACAGGAACAAACAAAACGAATATTTATTTATAATAGCCAGCTTGCTGACTGGGGTTATGATCCCGGTTGTGTTTTGGTTAAAGTTAGTCCAAGTAATATAGGTGAATATGGATTTGATTTGATACCGACTACTGTCATTAATGACACTTCATTTTATGCATCAACACCTAACTGTGTTGATTGTACATTAAGAGGGGTACACCGAAAACCGGATTTTTGGCCATAAAATTTATCAATGAACCCGAAACCGATAATTTTTTGATGAAGATCTGTTTTAAAATATTTGCGGGCTGTGCAATGGGAATGTTGCTGTTTGCAAGGTGTAAGCAAACATATGATCCGCAGGTAAAAGAACAAAACGTCAGGTTGCTGGTTGTGGAAGGGTTTATTAACAGCGGTCAGAACCCTACGGTTATTCATTTGTCACGCACCGTTAACCTTAAGGATACGATGCTAAGCCCTGAAACGGGTGCGCAGGTAAACGTAGAAGATGAAAACGGCGGCAGTGTTGCCTTAACGGAGACAGCAATCGGTGAATACAGCATTTCGCAACTGGCACTTGACAATAATTTAAAATACAAATTGCATATAAAAACAAGTGATGGAAGAGAGTACGCTTCAGATTATGCTGCTGTAAAACAAACTCCGCCTATTGACAGCATAACATGGCAAAAGGAAAATGGAGGAGTACAAATCTATGTGAATACGCATAATGACCAGCACGATACCGGGTATTACCGGTGGGCATATTCAGAAACCTGGGAGTTTCATTCTGCTTACTTAAGCTATCTTGATTGGACAAGAGACCCGGTAACCCATGATGCAATAGAAGTGAAGGGGAGATCCAATACTGACAGCCTTTACAAATGCTGGAAAACACAAAACTCAACGAATTTAATTTTAGGATCATCCGAAAAATTGAGTACAGATAAAATTTTTTTACCTATCAGGTATATTGAGCCAATGGGTGAAGAATTAAGTGTACGCTATTATATCGAATTAACACAATATGCACTTGGGCAGCAAGAATATCTTTTTTATCAAAGGCTGAAAAAGAATACTGAGGAGTTAGGATCGATCTTTGATCCGCAACCTTCAGAACTTTCAGGCAATATCCATTGTACCAGCAACCCCGATGAAGTAGTAATTGGTTATGTCGGAATATCAGAAGAACAGAAAGCGCATCTGTTTATCACCAATGAGCAAGTTGCACCATGGGTAACCCCCACTAATTGTTCAAAAATAATACTCTATAATGATCCGGACAGCGTAAAACCGTATGGAGATATTTATATTCCTCTGCATGGAGTTACCTTCCGGGGTCTAATGGTCGTAACTTTTGATGCTGCCGTTCCGGTGTGCGTGGATTGTACGTTACGGGGAACAAATATAAAGCCTTCCTTCTGGCCTTAAAATTATAATGATTGAAAATTGATAATTTTTAAAATGAAAAGACTAACGAACAAAAAGAATTTTATCCTTGCAGGTTATTTGCTTTTTATGCTGCCTGCCCTGTGCCAGCAAAATCTAAACAATATCGAAGCTGCTTTTACTGAATACAAAAATCACAATGTAAGAGAAAAGATATTTACGCATACCGATAAAGATTTTTACCTGGCAGGGGAGATCATATGGTTCAAATTATATGTTGTTGATGCTAACAATAACAAACCCGTTGACCTGAGTAAAGTAGCTTACGTGGAAATTCTTGATAAAGATCAAAAATCAGTATTGCAAGCCAAGATAGCGCTGGATAAAGGAAGAGGCAGCGGCTCACTATACTTACCTGCTTCACTCAATTCCGGCGTTTATGAGTTACGAGCCTATACCAATTGGATGAAAAATTTCAGTGCTGATTATTTTTTTGAGAAACCGATCACTGTTATCAATTCATTAAAGAGCCTGGATATTCAGCCAGCAGTCTCACGGAATTATGATATTCAATTTTTCCCGGAAGGCGGTGACCTTGTGCAGGGAATACAAAGTAAGGTAGCATTCAAAATTGTTGATCAGTCAGGTAAAGGAGTAGATTGCAAAGGTATTGTTTTAAATAGCAATAATGATACGGTAGCAGAATTCCAGCCATTAAAATTCGGCATAGGTAATTTTGTTTTTACTCCTGCAGCAGGAAATAATTACAGGTCGATTATCAGCGTCGGTGATACAGTCATTACAAAGGAATTGCCCACAGCACTGGACCAGGGGTATGTTATGGAAGTAAGTCCCGCAGACGAAGAAAAACTGAGAATAAAAGTCACCACGAATATCAGATCCGCTGGCATGGTTTACTTGTTTATTCATACAAGACAAACTCCCGCGGTAGCAGAAAAAGGCGTTTTTACAAATGGGGCTGCCGGGTTTATTATCGATAAAGCCCGACTGGGGCAGGGTATTTCGCACATTACCATTTTTAACAGTGACAATATCCCGGTATGCGAGCGATTATTTTTTATTCAACCAGCTCAAAAACTCATTATTCAGCCTGCAATAGATCAGGAGCAGCTTGCTTCACGAAAGAAAGTAAGTATAATTATTAATTCTGCAGATGAATTAAAAAAAGCTGTGCCTGCTGATATGTCTGTCTCCGTATACAAGATAGACTCTCTTCAGAAAGTACAAAGCGGAACGGTAGATAATTATTTTTGGTTGACTTCTGATTTGAAAGGAAATATAGAATCCCCTGGCTATTATTTTTCTGAAAAAAGTCCTGAAGTTGATGAGGCGACAGACAATCTTATGTTAACACACGGTTGGAGAAAGTTTACCTGGCAAGATGTTTTACAACATACAAAACCAGTTTATTCTTTTGTACCGGAATATAAAGGGCAAATTGTTTACGGAAAAATCACAGATATAAAAACCGGTTTACCTGCAGCGGATGTTCTGGCATATCTTTCTATCCCTGGTTCCAACGTTCAGCTATATGGTTCAAAAAGCGATTCGGCCGGAAGAGTTCTTTTTTTTACAAAAGACATTTATGGATCCAATGAAATTGTATTACAAACCGGCAGCCGCACTGATACAACCTATAAATTAGAAATAATCAGCCCTTTTTCAGACAAGTTCTCGTCAGGAAATCTGCCTGGTCTTGATCTTTCGGAGAATATGAAAAGCCTGCTTTCAGATTATAACGTCAGCATGCAGGTTCAAAATAGTTTTATCGGTGAAAAATTAAAACACTTTTATATACCGGTTATTGATAGCAGTGCATTTTTTGGCGAACCCGACAGGCAGTACCTGTTGGATAACTATACTCGTTACTCCACCATGGAGGAGGTATTGAAGGAGTATGTATATGAAGTGCTGGTTCGAAGGCAAAAAGAAAATTTTCGTTTAATAATTGCAGATGTTGCCAATAAAATATTTCTTGATGACCCTCTTACCCTGTTTAACGGTGTTCCGGTTTTTGATCCAAATAAAATAATTAAATATGATCCGTTGAAGGTTAAAGAAATCCAGGTGGTATTAAAAAAATATTTCTACGGTCCTTTTATATTTAATGGAATCGTAAACTTCATTTCTTATTCTCCTGATCCTTCCATGTTAGCAGATCTGAATCCATTGGTGATGGAATATGAAGGGCTGCAATACCAGCGTGAATTTTATTCCCCCGTATATGATACCCCGGACCAGGTATCCAGCCGCCTGCCAGATTTCAGGAATGTTTTATATTGGTCACCCGATATCCAAACAGATGCCCGGGGCAAAGCGGAAATAAATTTCTTTACATCAGACATTAAAGGGAAATACGTTGTGATTGTTCAGGGCATGAATGCGGATGGCAGGGCAGGGGAGAAATCTATTTTGTTTGATGTAAAATAAAAAAAGAATATTTCAGGATCTCAAAAATGTCGGGAATTTTGGTAAACAAATGAAATACATTTATTAGCATGAAACGAAAATTATTTCCTCTTTTGATCATTTTCATCTCAGCAACCTTATGCATACCCGGGCAGGCACTTTCGCAGGCAATCCCACCATTCAAAATGACGCTTTCAAATAATAGAATTTTTAGTGCAACCGAACTGCCAAAAGGAAAGCCAACAATTCTTATTTATTTTGATCCTGAGTGTGAACATTGCCAGAAACTAATGACTGAGTTCTTCAAGAAGATAAATGAATTTAAAAAGGCGGAAATCGTAATGGTAACTTATAAACCGGTTAATGAAGTAGCTGCATTTGAAAAAATGCATAGCACAAAAAAATATAACAATATAATTGTAGGAACTGAGGGCCTCGCTTTCTATCTGAGAGATTATTACGGTTTAATGGTTATGCCGTTTACTGCTTTATATGATAAAAAAGGGAACCTGAGTCACTCTTACATAAAGGAAACGCCCGTTGATGATTTAATAAGCCGGTTAAAAAAACTTTCGAAATAGATCCATACTTCCAATCTTCGCCCGCTTTTTAATGTATAATCAAGGGCTTCATAAAATTTGAATGCAAAAAGTTATTATAATAGGAGCTACTTCAGGGATCGGCCTGGAATTAGCAAAACTATATATAGAAAATGGTGATAGGGTGGGAGCGACAGGTCGCAGATGCAGCTTACTTGAAACTCTTCATCAACAATTTCCTTCACAGGTCAGAACGGAATGTTTTGATGTGATGGGAACTGAAAATATCGCCCATCTTGAATCTTTAATTAAGAAATTGGACGGCCTCAATTTGTTGATATATAATTCAGGCTATGGTGAAATAAGTGAAGCTCTCGACTGGAAAATTGATAAACAGACTACATTGACCAATGTGAATGGTTTTGTGGAAATTGTAAACTATGCCTTTAATTATTTTTTGAAACAACATTACGGGCAAATTGCCGCTACTTCATCCATTGCATCTATACGGGAAAATAGTCTTGCGCCTGCGTACAGTGCCAGTAAAGCTTATGTAAGTATGTATATGGCTGGTCTTCATTTAAAGGCAAGAAGAATCAAAAAGAAAAATCCACAGATCGATATCCATATTTCTGATATTCAACCAGGGTTTGTGCACACAACCATGGCAAAAGCCCGCTTTTGGGAAGCACCTGTTGAAAAGGCCGCCAAACAAATTTTTAAAGCTATTCAAAAGAAAAAAAGAAAAACATATATTACTCACCGTTGGGGTATTATTGCATGGATATTAAAATGGATCCCATATTCAATTCTTAAACGATTTGCCTGATTGATTTTAATAATAAGTTGGTGGCTTTCAATTTTGGGAATTGAAATAATTACAGGTTCACAATAATCTTTAACATTTTATAAAATATAAACCGGATAAGCTGTACGTCATTTGTGCGTTAATAACACGTGTGAATAAAGGCCGGTGTTTGTTTTCTCATCATAAAATGTAAATTTGTATGAACAATTCTGTTTCCTACATGTCTGATTCCTTTGAAACGAGAAAAAATACCCAGGCCTCTATGTATACACTCGGAGTGGCATGTCTTATGCTGCTCATTTTCTTTCTTGTAAAAATGAATTTCCCCACTTTTGAAATCCCTGTGCCCGATACTGCTGTTGAAATAAACCTGCCGGACGAAATAGCTCCTGTGATAGGAGGTGGGGGTGGCGGAGGTGGAGGTAATAATGTACAGGCTACAGGTCCTAAAGGCACTGCTTACTCTCCACCGCAGCCCGGCGAAAAAGAAGATGTGAAAGATATTGATGACAATAATGATAAGGAAAGCCCCGCCATATTAAAGCCTGATAAGCCTAAACCGACTGCTACAAAAATTAATAGCAACAAATCTGTAGTAAAAACAAAGCCTCAGCCGGTTATTGAAACACCTGCTCCTCCAAAACCAAAAGCTGTTTTAGGTAAAACGCTGGGAGGGTCAGGAAACGGGGGAGGTGTGGCTGATAACTATGACAAGAGTGGTGGAAAAGGAAATGGGAGTGGGGTAGGCAATGGCAATGGTTTATACGGCGGAAGCGGTAATGGTGCCGGCGGAGGTAATGGTACCGGCAATGGACTGGGAAGCGGCCCTAAGAATTTTGGAACAAAAGTTCTAAAAATAAGTGATCAAAGTTTTGAAGACGAGTTTAACGAAAATGCAAAAATTGCAATGGACATCGTTGCAGATGAACGTGGCAAAGTTTTGTCAGCCACATTTCAACCCAGGGGTTCAACTACTTCAAACAGAAAGCTGATAGATATTGCAGAAAGACGAGCATTTGAATTAAAGCTTGGGACATCAAACACAGGACAAAAAGGAACCGTGATCTTCGATTTTAAATTAAGGGGATAACTAAAATAAATTTTCAAGGATGCCCGGATGAGTGATTCATTCGGGCATTTTTAATTTTGCAGAATGATATCTGTCTGGAGTAAAATAGAAATTATTCAGGGTGATATAACCAGGCAAGAAGCGGATGCGATTGTGAATGCTGCTAATTCTTCACTAATGGGAGGTGGTGGAGTCGACGGAGCTATACATCGTGCAGGGGGACCTTCAATATTGGAGGAATGCAAAAAGATCATTGCCAGGCAAGGCAGTTGCCCAACAGGTGAAGCTGTGATAACGACCGGGGGAAACTTACCTGCCAGATTTGTGATACATACTGTAGGCCCGGTATGGAATGGAGGAAAAAGAAATGAATCAATAAAACTTAGCAACTGCTACACAAATAGTTTATTATTAGCTGTTGAAAATAATTTAAAGACAATTGCATTTCCGAATATCAGTACGGGAATTTATGGCTATCCGAAAAATGAAGCAGCAGAAATCGCTGTACAAACTGTAACAAGTTTTTTATTATCTGATCTATTTATTACAAAAGTTTATTTTGTTTGCTTTGATGAGGAAAACTTTATGTTGTATCAATCATTGGTTAAAAACTAAATTTGGGAAATTGCTGTAATGAAAGCATTGCATTTTTTAAGATGGCCTTTAATTCTTCTTCTTGCCGGCTATCTTATTTTTTTGACGGGCAATTTTTCGAGAAACAGTCATTGGTCACTTTCAGAAGAATTTGTGGCAACAGGTTATGCAATGATTGGAATTGCCATTGTATGGATAATTATAAAGTTCATTTTACTCAAACCTCCGGAAGATGATTCAAACTAAGACAACGCAACCGATGACATACCGGCAAACGATTGATTATTTATTTTCACGGTTGCCAATGTTTAGTCGCATAGGCGCTGCTGCTTTCAAAAAAGATCTTACCAACATCAAAAAAATATGTGATTATTTAAATGATCCTTATAAAAGATTTAAAAGTATTCACATTGCAGGAACCAATGGAAAAGGATCAGTGAGTCATATGCTGGCCGCCATTTTACACACGGCAGGATATAAAACAGGATTATATACTTCGCCTCATTTGAAAGATTTCCGGGAAAGAATAAAAGTCAATGGCGAAATGGTTAGTGAAGAATTTGTTGTGTCGTTTACTGAAAAAATAAAACCGGTTATTGAAGAAATTGATCCAAGTTTTTTTGAGATCACTGTCGCCATGGCTTTTGAACTTTTCGCTGAGCAAGAAGTTGATATTGCTATTATCGAAACCGGGCTTGGAGGCAGGTTTGACAGCACTAATATTATTACTCCTGAGTTAAGTGTAATAACGAATATTGGATGGGATCATATGAATATCTTAGGCGATACTCTTGAAAAAATAGCTTTTGAAAAAGCAGGAATAATAAAAACTGGCATACCGGTTATAATTGGAGAAGTATTACCCGAAACGAAAGAAATATTTAGCCAGGTTAGTAAAGAAAAAAAAGCACCTTGCCTGGTAGCCACGGAAAACAGGCAGGCTGTTAACTGGCATTGGGGAAAACATGAGTTGATAGTTGAAGTAGCGCAGAAACACAGAACAGATCATCAGCTTTATCGCCTGGATTTACCGGGTATTTACCAGACAAAAAATCTTTTAACGGTTCTTGAAGTTTGCTCGCAGCTTCAGCAAAAGGGATGGAATATAGAGGAAGAGAAAATAAAAACTGGCCTGCAGCAGGCAAAAAAAATTACCGGTCTTCATGGAAGATGGGAAATGATACATCAATATCCAATCGTTATACTTGATGTGGCACATAATGAAGATGGAATAAGAATGTTAATGGAGCAGGTTGAGGTTACTGAATACGAACATTTACACGTCATACTTGGAATAGTAAAGGATAAAGAAACTGAAAAAATTCTATCATTGCTTCCCCAGCTTGCCGACTATTATTTTACACAGGCAAATATCCCGCGGGCCCTGGATGCTGAGATCCTGAGAAAAAAAGCAGAAAGTTTTGAATTAAGTGGGGAAATTTATCCCGATGTAAACAGCGCTATGAAAGCAGCTTTTGCTAAAGCATTAAAAGAAGATTTAATTCTTGTATGCGGCAGCATATTTTTAGTGGCCGAAGTAAATATTTAAATTAAAAATTCTTCCACTCTTCCTGCAAATATTCCTTTCATTTTAATAAATAATTATTTAATGTTACTCTGGCCTTTTTCAATATCGTGGCATTTAGATTGCTGCTTTTTTAAAATCAACAATTTAAAAAAGGAGGTCACTATGTCATTAATCAAAAGGAACAGAAATCTTTTTCCTTCTTTTAGCCGTTTTTGGGATGAAGATGATTTTTTTAACAGGGTCCCGATGAATTGGAATCTTTCAAATCTTTCTGACGCAGGTACTACGATGCCTGCTGTGAATATCAGGGAAACCGATAAAAGCTATGAAGTGGAAATGGCTGCACCCGGTATGAAGAAAGAGGATTTTAAAATTGAGCTTGAAAATAATATTCTTACCATTTCTTCAGAAAGGACTGAGGAAAAGGAAGAAAACGGAAAGGAGAAATATAGCAGAAGAGAATACAGCTATGAATCTTTTCAGCGGAGTTTTAATTTGCCCAAAGAAGTAGTAGATGAAGATAAGATAGAAGCTCATTATAAGGACGGAGTGCTGCAGCTTACAATCCCCAAAAAAGAAAAAGCAAAACAAAAACCGGCAAAGAAAATAGAAATTGCGTAAGGAAGCAACTATAAAAGCAGGCAAAACCTGCTTTTATTTTACGTGAGGTAAAGTAAATGAAAAAATACTTCCTTTTCCTAATTCAGTTTTAACCATCAAATGCCCGTTGTTCTTTTCCAGAAATTCTTTGCATAATGTAAGCCCCAACCCCGTGCCTTTCTCATTGTGAGTACCATGAGTAGTAAAGAACTGATTGCTGTTTATTTTTTTAATTGTTTCCTGGCTGATGCCTGTTCCCGTATCCTTCACATACAATCCTGCACCTAAGGAAGACTCATAAGTGCCAATCGCAATATGTCCGTATTCAGAAGTAAACTTAATAGCATTGGATAAAAGATTACGGATAACAAGGCTTGTCATATTTTTATCTGCCCAGGCACGAACCGGAACATCTGTTCTTGCTTCAATCGAAATTTTCTTTTCTTCTGCCTGCAAATGCAAATGTTGCACTGTTTCATTTGCCAGCTGGCTTATATCAAGTGCCTGCGGAAAGATGACCTCGGATTGCATTTGATTTTTTGCCCAATGAAGTAAATTTTCAATTAACGTGGTTGTATAATTGAGATCATTCACTACTTCAGGGATCATAGCTTTTATTTCCTCAGCAGGAAGATCGAAATTTTTTGCATTGGTGAACACATTTTGCAGTGCATACATAGGCGATTTCAGGTCGTGCGAAATAATAGAGAATAACCTGTCTTTTATATTATTGAGTTCATTAAGTTCTGAGGTTTGTTTTTCAAGCAATTTCGCCTTAGACAAGATCTCTTTTTGCTGGTCTTCTATTTCAGAGTTTTTCCTGCGCAGTTCAATGTTCCGGTTGTTCATGCCCAGTTGATATTCCGAATTTTCACGTTTTATCAAATACAAGCCATAAAAAATATAAATGATTGATAAAGCATGATTGATCAAATAACCCTGGTAATTGTATAATTCAAGCTGATAGCGGTAATCTTTCCACGCAATAGAAAGTATAAAATAACTGACCATGGAAAGACTGACAGCAAAAAGCATGTAACCGATATCCTGCAAAAAGAAAACAGAAAGAATTCCGTATAAAACAAAAGATAGCTCTATGCCAAGATTATAACCATATATATAAATAACGCATGTAAAAACCGGGTACAAAATAAAATAGCTAAGCAATGCAGACTGGTACTTATGAAAAAAATTGAGCCCTAACACAAGAAGACTTATAAAGGCTGGCAGGATAGCAAAGTATATACCGCTAACAGGAAAATTTTTATTGGCAAGAATGGCTATTATCGGTACAATAATACCCGTAATAAGTTGAAAGAAATTTAGCTGGTTAAAAACACCCAGCTTTCTTTTTTCATAGTCATCAAGGGCTGAAGTGTAACCAATAGCGCTTATTTTTTTTAAGAATTGAAGTATCCTTTGTCTAAGAAATCGAAGCCCATCTGATAGGTCAAAAGACTTTAGAAGTTGGTGCAGACTATTGTTCAATCGATGTAAAAAATACTCCATTGTAAGGTCTTTTTGATAGGATTGAAATCGAAAAGTAAGCAATTTACTGAATTATTAATCAGTAGTTTTACTTAGGAAGATTTTTTTTGATAAGAGGTTTGTGGAAGGTTTAGACCGGTTATTCCCCGGCGGTATGCCGCTAAGCAGGAATATGCTCACCTCAGCCGTTGATACCAGTTCTTCAGACGTCCTTTACCATGCAATAAAAAACTTTTGTTACATTTCTATTTTATTCGAACCAAAATATGCAACTGCTTTCCGATCCTGTTTATGTTTTCGCATTTTTATTGTTATTGATAATTGTTTCCGAGTGGCTAAGCCAGAAGAAGGGATTTCGTCATGTCGGTTCAGCGTTAATTGTAATTATCCTTGCCGCTATTTTTGCTAATGTCCATCTCATTCCTTCTTCACAAAATGCGCCACCCCTGTACAACAAGGTTTTTCAATATGTAGCACCACTGGGTATTTTCTTTTTATTACTTGATGTTAAATTGAAAAATCTTCGTTTCGCAGGCATACCCATGCTGGGTACTTTTTTGCTCGGGGCAGCATGCTCGGTTATTGGGGCCTTTGTCAGTTATTATATTGTTTCTCCGCAAACCCACCACATTAGCCAGGCAAACGCCGTGGCTGGTATGTACACCGGCACATATACCGGGGGCAGTGCTAACCTGCAGGCTGTTGCTCTTCAATATGGTGTTACAAAAAACGGGACCTTATTTGCTGCTATCAATGCAGTAGATAATATTATCACAACGTTATGGATAATGGCTACCCTCATTCTTCCATCCGTATTACAAAAATTCTTCCCCAGGAAAAGAAAGATCTCTTCACAGGAAGTTAATGTATCCAATGAAGAATTAATGCAGCAGATCATCTCAAAAAAAGAATCGGTAGACGTGCAGGGGATTTCTATTCTACTTTTTTTAGGTCTGGCCACATTACTAATGTCAGCTATTGTTTCCTTTTATATTCCAAAGATCCCTTCTATACTTACGCTTACAACTATTGCGTTGGTATTGGCTCAAATACCTGCGGTACAGAAACTAAAAGGCGGGAAAGTGCTGGGTTATTTTCTTATCCTGTTGTTCCTTGCCGTTATCGGTGCTTATTGTGATATTCATGCACTCAGCCAGAGTGGTGAAATTGCAGTCACTTTGTTATTATGGGTAGCTATTATTGTGACGATACATGCAGTATTGTTATTTACTATTGCCGGTTTGTTTAAACAGGATTGGGATATTGTTTCTGTGGCCTCCAATGCCAATATCGGGGGTACAGCAACTGCGGCTGTATGCGCAAACAGTTTGGGTCGCCATGATCTTCAGTTGCCGGGTATACTTGCCGGCGCGGTAGGCAATGCCATTGGCACTTATGCGGGCATATTTATTGCAGAGTTTTTAAAATAGCGTAATCTTAATTTTCCGAAACAAATTTCTCTACTTCACCAAGATATTGTTCTTTATTATCAAGCCATCCGTAGTGCACTGAATGATCCACGAAAACGAGTTTGGAGTTCTTCAAAATCTCATGCGCTTTTTGTGCCAGTTTAGGGTCAACAATATCTTCTTTACCCTGTATAATTAAAACGGGTTTATTAAAGGAAGAAAGTTTGGGAGCACAATTGAATTTTATCTTTCGCAGATCTTCCCATATCAAATTATTAATTTGCATATTTGATTGTGTAAGCCTTACTGCTATTACCGGAACATATTTCTTATCTAACACATATGCATTAGCCAATGCTTTTGCCCTTTGAAATTTTGCAAAATAACTCGTATCGCCTTCATTGATCTTTTGTGTCCAAAAATTCACAGAATCTGATTGTTGTTTTGTTAATCTTGAATTTATATTATTACCGACATCGGATAAAAGCTCCAGGTCAATACCACCTGAAGAAGACAGGATCATTGAAATTATTACTTCGGGATGGATGGCAGCATAATAAGAAGCCAGCATTCCTCCAAATGAATGTCCCAATACAACCCATTTGTGGATGTTCAGATGCTTTCTCAGGTTTTCAATATCTTCTGTCATTAACTGCATTGTCACAGTAGAAGAATCAATTTTTTGCATTACTGATTTTCCTGTTCCCCGCTGATCATAAATAATAGTTTGATTGTGTACCGACAAAGCTTTTGCGAGGTCTGTAAATCCATCACTGTTCAAACCCGGACCTCCATTGATAATAAGTACCGGTATTCCGCTTCCAAATGTGCGGTAATAAATTTTAACTCCTGTACTTTCTGCAAAACCTTCTTTTTGTGCACGGAGTTGTATAAACAGAAAAGCAATTAATAAAAATAGAATTCCTTTTTTCATACAGGTTATTTCAATAAATATAATCCTAAAGAAAAAAAGCATTTGCAGAAAATTATAAACGGCAATATGATAAAACCTCCCGGGGTCTATTTAATAATATTAAATGAGAAAAGAATTGTTGTGATAAATAGAACGAACAACCCTGTAAGAAAAATAAAGTCGGCAGCCTTTTCCATTGTCTGGCTATATTTCGATTGTTTTCGCATAGATAAAAAAGACAAAAGACAACTTGCCATAAAAAGAATAATGGCCACAAAAGTGATTTCATCAATGATAGTTTTTTCTGATTTCCCCAACACTTTAAGTGAGGTTAAGACAAGGAAACAAATACCCAACAGGTTAGAAGATGTATTTAAAATGTGAGGGGATTTGTCTGTTTGCTGATTCATGTTAATTGAATTTGTTGCTGAAGTTGAAATTGGCAACAAATATCCTTCAACCTGAAAATTGAAAATGTGAATTGATTGTTATTTAGCGATTCGGGTCTTACCGGCAATAATGTTGTTTATTATTTGTACAAATCTCCATTAAGATATTTTAATCCGGAATCCACGATAATGGTGACAATCTTTTTCCCGGCGCCAATGATTCTTGCTCTTTGAATAGCTGCCCACACATTTGCACCTGATGTAGTTCCTCCGAATATTCCTTCCGTCCTCGCCAGTTTTCTTGCTGTATCGTATGCATCTTCATCGGATACAGCCATGATTTCATCAGCAAGATCTAACCTGCATATTGATGGTACAAAACCTGATCCGATACCTTCCAATTTATGTGACCCTGATATATCACCACCGGAAAGAGCCCGTACATGCAGGGGTTCTATAGCAACACATTTAATATTTTTTATTTCATTTTTCAATACCTCAGCATTTCCCGAGAAGCTGCCGCCGGTGCCAACACCCATAATAAATTCGTCAATATCATTTCCAAGATCTGTCATTATCTCTTTGGCCATATTATGATAGGCATTCCGGTTATCCACATTGTTAAACTGGTCCGTCCAGAAAGTATCCGGTTGCTTGCTTAATTCCTTTGCTCTTTCTATCATCGAGTCAATAAGCTTTGTGGTTATTCTGCGGTTTTCACTTGGAAATATTTCAAGCTCGGCTCCGAATGCTTTCATCGTTTGGAGCTTTTCTTCTGCAAAAGCATCTGACGAAACGAAATGCGATTTATACCCTTTTGTTGCGCATACCATGGCCAAAGAACTTCCTGTACTTCCTCCTGTATAATCAACAACTCTTCCTCCGGGTTTCAGTTGACCTCGTCTTTCAGCTCCCTCAATCATTGAAAGCGCCATACGATCCTTCATACTGCCAGTAGCATTAGCGCCTTCATACTTTACATAGATTTCGGCGCAGCCGGGTTCTGATAATCTTTCCAGCTTTATTAGCGGTGTATTTCCTATTGCTTTCATTTTTATCATCCGGGTTTTTAATAATGAAGCATATTTACATGCACAAATTTGTTGTTCTTATTTTTTTGTGAATTTGATGTCGGCCGCCTCCATAAAATAATTATTCGAACATTCTATCGTTTTGCCATCGATTATCTTGAAATGAATATCTTTAAAACTCACCTGTTCCAGTGATGGATTCAATCCAAGTACAAAGCTGTTGTTAATATTGTTTTTATCTTTTACCAGGGTAGGTACATCGGGGAAAAGAGTATGCAGTGCATAGATCGTATCGCAATTTGCCAGTTGTATATTCACTTCTCCATTTTCATCAGAATATGCCTGCTGCTGGTTTCCATCTACCACAAAAATGCATACAATATTCTTTATTAAATATCTGTTTTGATGGTCAAATGTAATACTGTACCCGCTCCCTTTTTTTGACTGGCTTGTTATGGTGAAATCCTTTCCTGGCTCTTTATTACTTTTTAGCAATAATGAATCGCCACTTACTGTAAAGCTACCCGTAGCGCTGCGATCCACAGCTCCATAAGAATAGAAAAACTGGAATTTGCCATCTTTAGAAAAATTAAACCCGGAGGCCATTTCCATTTTTCTGAAATAATATTCTCCTTCTATAATTGTTTGCGACATAGATTTTAGGTTTGTGATAAGCAACAGAATGATTATAGTTTCTTTCAATAGTGATAATTTTTTTTGAGAGTTTTTAATAGAAATAACTAAAGGCTTTTGTCATCTAAATTTGATGATAAACATAAAAAATTATGCAGTTAGAACAGCAATTTCTTTTCTCCTGATATCCTTTGCTATCTTTCGGGCATCTGAAGCAATTTCACGAATCTGTCCCGTAGGTGCAATCCGGAAGCCGCAAAAGTATAAGCCGTCTTTTCCAAAATATTTTTGTTTGCTTATGCTAACCTTTAAATCATCAAACCGATTTTTATCTGTTTCAATTATTTCTGCATAGTCACGATAATAACCAATGCCCGCAACAATCACCTCAAAATCTTTCTTGGTGCCATCTTTAAAATGAATGATGTTGCCGGAGATGTGATCAATGTCGTCATAGATCTTTATATGACCTTGCCGGATATGTTTAATAGTGCCGATATCCAGCAAAGGCACTGTCCCATCCTTTTGAATTTGTTCCAGCGGGCCATACGGCAACTTTTTCAATCCCAGTTTAGTAATATCACCCACCAGCAATCCCATTAAAGGTGCATTGATCTTGTCTGCCACCTTCGGAGGCAAACGGCTCATCAATAAACTTAACTGCAATATGGGAATGCCCATCACATCACGCGGTATTACATTTACTGCAGATCGCACTGACATGGACGGAATGGCTCCCTGTTCATACAGGTCGATCGCAATTTCACAAGCTGAATTTCCAAAACCTACTACCAGCACATGTTGTCCTTTAAAATCCCTGCCGGTTTTATAACCATAACTATGTAATATTCTACCGGGAAATGTTTCCATTCCTTTGAAGCTGACAGGCCTTGGTTTGGCAAATGGTCCCGTAGCTATAATGGCGTATTTAGATTTAAAAATACCATTGTTGGTTTCAGTGATCCATTTATCGCCTTCCTTTTTTATCAATTTTGCTTCTGTATTGAAAACAGGATCTATGTTAAACCATTTCTGGTATTCTTCTAAGTAATCAACTACCTGCTGGCGGGCCGGGTATCGGGGAATATCTTTGCGAAATTTTTTGTAAGGTAAATTTGATAAGCTTTTGTTAGTATGCAGGTGAAGCCTGTCATAATGATTTCGCCAGGGAGTAGCTACCTGCGATTGTTTTTCAATGATGATATACTCTACTCCATGTTTTTTAAGAGATGCCGCACATGCCAGGCCCGACACACTTGCTCCCACTATAAGAGTATTTGTTTCGCTCATAGCAACGGGTTACTGTTTTATTTGAACAGTATTTTTCCTTCTGTCAACTTATATATAAAATCCAGGTTTTCTTCCCCTTTTGGGAAACTGTCTAATTCTCCTTTGGGGCCAGCTACAAAGCCATCCAGTGAAATGTGTGCAACTAAAACCAATTTTCTCATTTAGTTTGTCCGTTTGTTTTATTCAAAAAATAGGGTTACATAATAGTTACCACTAACACCGGGCATTTCCGGCAGGTCGTGCTGCTGCTAAAGATAAAAATTTATTCCATCGTTTGCCGGCGTACAATCGACTGGTTTTCATTTTACTCATTATGTTCTGCTATATACTACACAAAACAGTAATAGCAAACTATTTGAAAATCGTAATCATTGCTTTGAATTTCGTTATAAAAGCCTTTGATATTCTAATTTCTTTGCAGCTTGAAAATGTAAACATTCAGGTTAATGGAAAATAGTATAAAAAAAATATTATTGTTTTTTGTGCTTTTACATCTTGTGCATTTTTCTTACTCGCAAAGGACAGACAGTACAAAAAGTATCAGTCATCTTTCAGGTGCCATCAGCGTTACCAACAATGGCATTTCAATTATACCTTCTTTTTCCTTGAATAAACCTGCAACGATATTCAACCTGTCGTTGGGGAAAAACAGGTTTAGCTTTGACCCAGACCTTCGGTTTTCATTGGCGGGAAAGCCCTGGTCTATGCTTTTCTGGGGCAGGTACAACGTAATAACCAGCAATAAGTTTAACATGAATATTGGTGCGCATCTTGGTTTGAATTTCAAAACTTCAGCACAACTAATCAACGGGGATACACGAACTATAACAGTTACAAGACGTTATTTAGCTGGTGAGCTTTTTCCCAGAATTTCGCTAATAAAAAATATCAGTATTGGGATATACTACCTGTATTCACATGGGCTCGATGCAGGCACCATAAAGAACACAAATTTCATAACAGTGAACACTAATTTTTCCAGTAGCCAGGAAAAATTTTCCGCTCTCTGTTTCAGGCATCGTGAACAAAGAAATTAATTCAAATATTACGGGAAGCAAAAACCTGATCTGGAATGCGAGCCTGGTTTACTCTTTCAGTAATAGATATTTCAAACTATAGCGTATATTATGAAATCTGTAAGTTTGTGGAAGATGAGGAATATTGAAACCATAGAGGAATTCTACACAAGGAAATTCGGAGGAGTGCCTGCGGATATTAGTAAAGAAATCGGGCATTTCAACGTGTTTAAGTTAGACCCTTTTGTCGGAAGAAATGCTAAACCGGTTCCTTACAGCAGGAGAGATTATTTTAAGATCATGCTGGTAATAGGTAACTACAGGATGCACTATGCTGATGAAGCTGTCGAAATTCAAAAGCAGGCATTAGCATTCTCCAATCCACAGATACCCTATAGCTGTGAATATACCGATAGAATTCAAAGTGGTTTCTTTTGTGTTTTTACTCCGGCCTTTTTTCATCAATATGGGAACCTGGATCAGTATTCTGTTTTTCAACCCGGGGGGTCACATGTATTTGAACTTTCAGATGAACAGGTTAAAAAGGTTTCAGGCATCTATCATTCAATGTTTGAAGAGATCAATTCAGGTTACGTACATAAATACGATGTGCTGCGCAATCTTGTCCTGGAATTATTGCACTTCGCCATGAAGACTCAGCCAACAGGAAAGATTGAAGAGCAACCGATCAATGCTTCTCAACGGATCTCAAATTTGTTCCTGGAATTATTGGAACGCCAGTTCCCGATCGATGACAATCATCAAACACTGAACCTGCATTCAGCCTCTGACTTCGCAGCACAATTGAATGTTCATGTCAACCATTTGAACAGAGCTATAAAAGAAACAACAGATAAAACAACTTCACGGATCATTGCCGATCGTATTTTACGGGAATCAAAGATCCTGTTGAAGCATAGTGACTGGAATGTTTCTGAAATTGCTTATGCATTAGGCTTCACTGAAACAACTCATTTCAACAACTTCTTCAAAAAACATGTACAATTAAGCCCATTGAAGTTTAGAAATATTTGAATTGACATGAAACATTTTTCAAAGGCATTTCTAAAATGCATTCATGAAACACAGATCACCAGCGTGAGAGCAGGAAAAGACAGAGAAAAATTCACCGGTATATGGATGGTTGTGGTCGAAGGCAGGATCTTTGCCCGCTCTTACAACCTTTCGGAAAGAAGCTGGTATACCGCTTTTTTAAAAGGCAACAGTGGTGATATCAGGTGCAAAAAGGAAATTATACCCGTTAAAGGTTTGAAGCCTGCAGACATCAACATCATTACCGAAGCGATCAATAAGGCTTACGAAAAAAAATACCTTGTAAAAGGATATAACAAAAAATGGGTGGATGGTCTTATCCAACCTGAAAGAGTAGCCCGAACGATGGAGTTCATTCCTCTTTGACGAATACTTGATTCATGGCTTTTTAGTTCATCACCCGATATTCATTCGGTGACTGTCCCACCCGCTGCTTAAACAGCCGGGTAAAATGTTGCGGATATTTGAAACCTAATTCGTAGGCAATTTGGCTTACCGATTTGCTTTGGTCAAATACTTTTTCTTTTGCCACATCAATCACCTTTGCCTGAATGTATTCCTGGGCAGTTTTTCCTGTTTCTTTTTTTACCAGGTCACCAAAATAATTTGCCGATAAATTTAATTCGACGGCGCAATAAGCAACAGAAGGCAAACCGATTGTCTGTGGTTTGTCAGATTGATAATATTCGTTCAATAAATTTTCAAACCTTTCCAAAATGCCTTTATGCGGATTATCACGGGTAATAAACTGACGGTCGTAAAACCGAATGCAATAGTTCAGGAACAGTTCGATGTTCGACACGATCAATTTTTTACTATGCTGATCAATTGCATGCGAAAGTTCATACTGAATCTTGGAAAAACAATCCAGCACAATTTTTCTTTCCCGCTCTGATAAATGGAGTGCTTCATTGGATTGATAACCAAAAAAAGTATAATCATGAATATGCTTGCCAAGCGAAGTGCCATGAATCAGATCAGGATGAAACACCAACGCATAGCCTAACTCTATAAAGAATTATGAAAAAAATATTATTGGGAATTTCATTGTTCATTGCAAGTTCGCTACCGCCATTTCCTCCCATTTTTGGAGCATTGGCGAATGCATTGTACAAAGCTACCGGCAAACGTTTTTATGATCAGCCGTACATTACACAACTGAACAGTTATATTCGTGGCTGATTGATTCAAAAAATATTTTTCTTTAAACTTTACGAATATTTGAATTTCGTAAGTACTTATTTCATTTTTATTATTTCCTGAACTCCCACCACTTTAGCTTTGTCTCATAATTTAAAATGAATAATAATGAATAATATGGAAACCAAAATTCCAAAACGCAAATTAGGAAACAGCGGCCTTGAAGTTTCCGCTATCGGACTTGGTTGTATGGGAATGACCTTTTCCTATGCGCCATTTCCTGAAAAGAAAGATATGATCGTTCTTATCCGAAAGGCAGTTGAACAAGGCATAAACTTTTTTGATACTGCCGAAGTATATGGTCCATATAATAATGAAGAGCTGGTAGGAGAGGCACTGGAACCACTTCGCAAAGAGGTAGTGATCGCTACAAAATTTGGTTTCGATATCCAGGATGGAAAATCAGTTGGAATAAGCAGCCGACCGGAAGTAATCCGTCGTGCTGTTGAAGGTTCATTAAAGAGACTCAGGGTTGGCGTTATTGATCTGTTATATCAGCATAGGGTGGACCCCAATACTCCAATAGAAGAAGTAGCCGGTACGGTAAAAGATCTGATCAAAGAAGGCAAAGTAAAATACTTCGGTTTATCTGAAGCAGGTGCGAATACAATTCGTAAAGCTCATGCGGTGCAACCTGTTTCTGCATTGCAAAGTGAATATTCATTATGGACGAGGCAACATGAAAATGAGATAATTCCAGCGATAGGAGAATTAGGTATAGGACTTGTGGCATTCAGTCCTCTCGGTAAAGGTTATTTGGCCGGGAAAATAGATGAACAAACAAAGTTTGCCGAAAGTGATATTCGTAATCGCTTACCGAGATTTACCGAAGAAGCCCGCATTGCTAATAAAGAATTGTTAGATCTGCTGCAGCAATTTGCAGAAAGAAAAAATGCAACTACTGCCCAGGTGGCCCTGGCGTGGGTATTGGCACAAAAGCCATGGATCGTCCCGATACCGGGTACTACAAAGCTCCATCGTTTAACTGAAAACATTGGTGCAGTTTCCATACAATTATCTGCTGAAGAATTAGAGGAGATGGAAGCGGCTTCGGCACAAATTAAAATAACGGGTACCCGCTATACGGAAGCATTGGAAAAGACAACGGGGCTCTGATTAAAATGAAATGAAGAATAGAATAAATGAAGACCCTGTTAAAAGATAAGCGTAAATAAATCTTATCTGATCTGCGATTGAATTACAATCTGCCAACATTGATTGCATGCCGCCTTCTAACCTATTAATAAACCATTCAAATAAAATTGTGCATTAACGGCTCCATTGTTTAAAAATGATATGAAGTAATTCGTTAGTTTGAGAACGACAACTAAAATAAATGTATGCTCTTGCGCTTGTTGGCATTGCCACAAGTAAGGAGTTATAAAATATGATGAAAGTGCGGCTGTAAACTGAATGTTCAACGCTTTTCCTTTTTAAACTATTTATATCTGTTCCATGTATAATAAAGCTATCAGGTCAAGCAATTTTTACCCTTTTAATTCGCCTGTAATATTTTTTTTTCTCAGTGCGGTTATTTTGCTGGTTTCCTGCAGTCATGAGCCACCCGCTGATCATTACGGTTTTCTTACGCTGCTCGGTAACGATACGATTTCTGTAGAGAGTGTGACCCGGCAGGGCAACACTTTAACAAGCGATGAAGTTGACCGGTTCCCACGTGTACGGGTGCGGCATACTGTAATCAATCTTAACGACGACGGCAGTATCCGCCATCTTGTAATGGGCATTCATACGCCCAGTGAACCGGCAAATGAACGTGAACGCAACGTGATTGCCGATGTTGCTAATAATAAAGTGCACATTTCCAAAACAGACAGTACGGGCACGGTGAATCGTGATTTCGCAACAGGTGGCAGCATAGTAGTGGCCCACGTGCCGCAGATGTATAGTCTCTATGAACTTTACTTTGCTGCTGCATTAAAACACGCAGCAGAGTCAAAACTTGCTACTGGCAGTCCTGTGGAGATGCGGCAATTTTATATTGACCGGGAGTTCGACCGGTTTCCGTTGGGCAGAGTCCATGTAACACCGCTTGGCGATGGCAAGGTGGAAATTACACACGACTGGTTGTCCGGAACAGGAGAGGCGATGATGGACTCCAACTATAATATGCTCAACTATTCGGGCACCCGGACTACATACAAAGTAGAGGTAAGTCGTCTTGCTTCGCCACCTGACGTAAAAAATATTGCTGACCGGTTTGAGGAACAGGAGGCAAAAACTGGTAACGTAAAGTCGTTAAGTGTGCGGGATATTATGCAGGCACAAATTGGTAATGCGATGTTTACTGTTGATTATAGCAGACCATTGCTGCGTGGACGAACGTTGTTGGGTAATGTGATTCCTTACGACCGTGTATGGCGAACAGGCGCCAATGCGGCGACACAGTTCACGACATCAGTGCCCATAAAGCTCGCCGGCATGCAATTACCCGCCGGAAAGTACACGTTATGGACGGCTCCGCATACGGGAGGAGTTGATCTCATTGTGAACAAGCAAACCGGGCAATGGGGTACAGAATACAACGGCTCACGCAACCTGAGTATAAAAAGAATGAACACTGAAACACTCTCCGCGCCGGTGGAAGAGTTCACTATTTCCATCGTACCACAGGATACCAGGCACGGAACACTAGTGATGGAATGGGGTTCCTTCAGGTGGACGGCACCGATCGAAGTGCAGTGAAAAATTTTTTCTCTATAGTCTCCTTATCATATACTAAAAAAGCCGGGCAATATATTAGTAGTTATATCAAAGACCCTGCTTTGACGCAGGATTTGTGATGTTCATAATTTATTAATTGTAACCAGAAACACGTCATTCTCTCCCGGTCAAGAGTTTCGCTGAATGTTTTGCCTGCATCAATAACAATAGTTTTTTGAATGATGAGTGCATCATTATCTTTTTGTTTGATGGTTTGCACTTGTTGTTTTGTAACTTGTCAAGGATTTCCCATTTCAACATAAGTTGTATACGGATCATTTACTGTGTAATCTGTTTGAGATACTTTTAGTTCATACTTGCCGACGGGAAGATCTCCTAACTTAAACTGCGCATAAAAAAACCATGAGGAATTATCACCTGGCAATAAGATGCATTCCTACCTTTAATGTTCTAATAAAAAAGTAAAAGAATTCAAATATGGAAATTACAAGAATAGGTTCACAGCCATCTGCTAAAGGACCGGACGATTGGTTCACGGGTGCTGTTCGCATTGATCCTTTGTTCCAGCCAAATGAATCGAGGCGTGCAGCGGCAGCAAGCGTAACATTTGAACCCGGTGCAAGAACTGCATGGCATACACATCCGCTGGGTCAAACATTGATCGTTACTGCAGGTTGTGGATGGGTGCAGCGTGAAGGCGGGCCCGTTGAAGAAATTCACCCGGGAGATATTGTTTGGTTTGCAGCCAATGAAAAACACTGGCACGGTGCTACAGCCACAACAAGTATGTCGCATATAGCTATCCAGGAAAATCTAAATGACAAAGTAGTTGACTGGATGGAAAAAGTAACCGACGAGCAATACAGAAAGTGATGTTATTAAACAGCACTTGTTTTTATGTTGTTGAATAAATCCATTTAACAATTAATAGAATAATAATGGTCAATATACAGATGGCAATATTCATTCTGTATCTGCCAACATAAAACAGGACGGTCATAATAAGAAGTGCTAGTGCACATACCAAGGAACCAACTAAAAAGGGTTTTATTTCAACAAGCGTTAAACTCCTCGCAGAATAGTACTGCAACCGGAAAGGCTCAACTATACAACGGATCAATGCCAGGAAAATAATAAAGGTGGCAATTTTAGAGAGATTTTTTGTATTGCTCATCAGCGATTTGATATCTATTGTAAAAAAATTTGTTTAGTTGGTATCCTTATTAATTTATCTCACAGGATCATAAAAAATACTTTATCACTTTACACCTTTTTCGGGATCCCAGGAACCCTGCAGTTTACGTATGTATACCATCTGCCCGATGTGGTAAGCATTGTGTGTATTTATATGTGCAATAGTGTTGTACCACAATTGCAATTTAGCATCATCAGCTGCTTCTATTTCTGTTTCCCATGCTGTAAGTATGCTGTCAATTCTTTGAACAGTGGCTTTCCAGTTGCCGGCGTTAAAACTGTTGAATGTTTCATCATTGTTTCCGTCAAATGCCGGTTGGGGAAGATTTTTAAATTTATCAAGTTGCTGCAGGTTCCAGAAAATAAGATGGTTGGTCAGTTGCCCGATGGAGTGATTGCCTTTGCCGTCTGTCCATTGTGCCTGTTCTGCAGTAATTCCGTCGATCGCTACATTCACCGGTACAAACCAGTCTTTCACATCATGCGTTGAATGTAATTGAGCTAATAAAATACTTTTGAGTGTGGGAGTGTTTTTGTCCTGTCCGTAAGTGGCGGCTGTGGTTATAAGCATGCAAATGATCAATAGCTTTTTCATAAAAACTAATTTTAATGATACAAATTAAATGAATAGCCGGTATTTGCTAATGTGAACAGGAGAGAAATTGCATGGTTGGTGTAATTGCCTGATAAATGGGCTGGGTGTTTTTATTGCAGGCGTGTCTCCGTAAAAAGGCTTGTGCGTTGGCGGGACACGGCTTTGCCTGTTGTTGATTCTATAAAAAACACGGGGCATTGCCGGACCCGCAGACAATCTTATTTTTTAAGTTCTCCGAAGTGCCATAAAATCCCGGAGGGATCATGTACGAAACATTCACTGCCCCAATCATATTTCTTGATCGGCGTTAGCCTTACATTTTTATATTTGCCCGGCAGGTCAAGAGCTACAAGCTGGTTCCAGTAATCGTTAACATCTTCCACTTCCAAAAAGATCATTGAATTGTCCACCCAATCTTTCACGTAAGCGTTTTGCAGGTAAAATCCCAATTCTCCTATTTTAAATAAAGACATATCCGCGGATAATACTTTTTCCCGGAACCCCATGTCCCTGTAAAAACTTCTTGAAAGTTCAAAATCTTTGGCGCCGATAAATGGCCGGATAGATAGAGCTTTATGTTCCATGATCACCGATATGTTTTATTCTTTTTTAGTGCAATACTCCTGATAAATTCATGTGCCGGATTTTTTAGAATGATCAATTAAATATACGGTCACGGCAAAGTTGGGAATGTTCAGTTAAACCAAACTGCATATCCCTGTCTTCGCAGATCCCAGGCAAGTTTTTCTTCCATTTCCAATGCTTGTTGTCTTGTCATCGGTTTTATATTCAAATGATCGTAAAGACTGGGGCGAAGATAAGAACCGTATTTCCGGACTATAGAAGACGAAAGATTATAACCTTTTTTATTTCTGTATCCTGTTTTATGTTGTTTGAATCGTTCGGCAGGTGTCTTACTCGTCATACCCACATAAAGACATTCGAGCACTCCATTGAATTGCGGATTGGCTGCACGAAACCGGTAATTTTCTGAAAATACCCGCTTCTTTAGCTCAATAACATAAACACTATATTTTAATGCCGGCAATCTCTTAGCGTTTCAATGAAGATAAAGTTAATGCTGAATTTTAAATGGCTTTCTTCATGGACGACCGGGGAAACCCTAAATGGAAAAGCAAATATCTTGTAGTATATAAAAAAGAAAATGGAGGCTGGAAATTATACCGTGACATCGGCTTGCAGGAAAAGTTTCACCTTATTCGATTTATATCCGCACGAACCAATTTACGATATCATCTTTCTTCCTGGTTCTTCGCAGCAACAACCGGGAAATAAAGTAACTTTCTATATAAAACTTACGCAATGCAGCATGTTAGCAGCTATACTATGATCAAACTGTATGCGATTAGAAATATAATTATATTCTCTGTCACGGTTCTCTGCTTGTTTCAGTGTATTTTCTTACAGGCACAGGTGGCTTTTCCATTAAAACAAAGTGAAGACAAACGTTACCTGGTTGATCAAAACGATCAGCCATTTCCCATTCTCGGCCGCACAGCATGGTTCATCATTTCATTGCCCGATACTTCATTGCATCATTTTATTGATAATACAATTGCGCATGGCCACAATGCCATTGAAATGAGTGTGATCACACATTGGCTCATGGGCAATCATGCACCTTATGATGCGAACTTTCAACTCCCATTTTTAAAAACGGTCACAGGCGATAACTGGAACGGCAATTTTGTTTATAAAGATTTCAGAACAGAAAGCCCTGATCTGCTCACACCTAACGAAGCTTACTGGAAACATGTGGATTCATTGCTGGCTTACTGCGAAGCAAAAGGAATTTTGGTGCTGATGTTTCCCGCTTATGTCGGTTATTCCAGCGACAAAGAGGACCAGGGATGGATGAAAGAATTAGTGGCGAATGGTCCCGCAAAAGACAGCGCTTACGGGGCATGGTTTGCCAACCGTTATAAAAACAGGAAAAATATTTTGTGGATGCTGCTGGGTGACAAAGGTCGTTTCACTCCCGAAGAAGCGGCTGCTGAAGCAGCGCTGATAAAAGGTTTGAAGAGTGTGGAGCAGCAACAGTCAACGCAATACACAGCGGAATCGCAAAGCGGTGAGAATGCAGCAGACAACCCGCAGTTCGGAAATGAGATGACAATGAACGGAAGTTATAGTTGGGACAGGCATGTACCGATTCCTTACATTACACGAAAAGCCTATGCTCATCAACCGGTGCTGCCTTCTTTTTTACTGGAAGAACCTTATGATGAAGAAGGCCCTGACGGCAATGATTATAATCCCAATGCCATTCAGCCGGTGCGCAGGTTCCAGTGGTGGGGGTGGCTGAACACTGTGGGTGGCTACATGAGCGGCAACGGTTATGTATGGCAGTTTGTAGATGGTATATGGCAGCAACACATCAATACACAGGCTGCATTAGATATGATGCGCATGAATGCATTCATCCGTTCCATTCATTGGTGGCAATTAGTGCCGGGTGGTTTAAATAAAATGCCGGAACTTATTCTCAACAACACTGCGGACACTGCCGATGCATTTGTTTCTGCCGATGCGACACGTGATGGCTCTTTGTTCGTTGCTTACATTCCCCCCGCGCACGGCGGCAGCATTATAGTGTACACGCAACCATTACAGAAAAAATTATTTGGTTACTGGCTCGACCCCACTAATGCGCAATACATACCGGTAACTGAAAAATTAACTACAGGCAAACCAACGATTGAATTTACTCCTCCGCACAAAAACAGCAAAGGTGAAAATGATTGGGTGTTGCTGTTAACAACGAATGAGAAAAAGTAAATTATTATTGGCTGCATCAGTTTTTCATAGCATCGTCTATTGTGTCACTCACTTTTGAGGAGCTAATTTCATTTTTTTTATTGTATCGCCATCCGAAACCATTCAATTGCAGCTTTGCCTTCATGCAAGATCAAACTTGTTAGTTCTCTTTTGTGCTTAACAGTATGACGCAGTTCACTGAAATAATCAAAATATTTATCAACTTTAGTTTTGTCTTTAAATTTTGATTCAAAAAATGGCCAATATTCCGTTTTTAATATCATCTTTTTAAATGCTCGATGTCGCAAAATTGAATTGATTTTTCTATTGTCCTGAAATCCTCTTTGCTTTTATTGGGGTGCTTCTCCAAATAAAGCTCAATTCGTTTTCTTACTTGTTGTTTGGCATCTCCGGTAATTAAAATTTCAAAATCTTTTTGTCCTGTTTGTTGCGTCAAAATTTTCACAATTACATTTCTTAGTTCCACCTCTACATCATCAATTACTTTACTAAGGTCACCTTCATTCTTGGCATTTTTTTTTGCGTTTAGTATCCCTTCGATTTTTGCAATTCCGTTTTTATTGATTTGTAATTCCTGATAGAAAATACATTGTTTTGTTCGTATTTCTTTTTCGAAACCAATCCAGTCATTATCCAGCAAATACTTGATTATTCTTTCGAATTCATCTTTGGACGAATAAGTGATTGGCGAATCTTTGTCAGAATTTAAATTATAGCTTTTGTATTCTTTTCCGCCATTGTCATACAGAAATCGAAGCAAATGTTTTGCTCTATCTTCAAAAGTGTATGGTATTGGTTGTGTTTTTAATTGGCTAAAAAATGCATAAGTGATGGTTAAAGGATCTTCGCCTCTCATAGTCCTATTTCTGCAAATTCCTACCAAAATTTGTTTTTCTTCTATAGTTAAGCTATCGACAGCACCCAAAGCGACATCTGTAATTTTTACTTTTCCGGTCATGGGCGTTTCATAATAAAACATCATTTGCCCTGGGTTTGGCATATGAAGATTTATTTTTTGATTTGTAAAAGGGCATGTTTCCATTTAGCAAATTTATTTCTTTTTGAGCCGTTATTGGTCCAGTATCAACGCCCTTCTTCTATAGTTCTTTGCAGCAACAAATGAAATTGTTTTATCTTTCTCTAATATGATTTCAACGTCAAACTATTCATCTCTTCCGGATAAACTTCATTTACAAAAAATATGCAAAGCCATTTCAGTGCTTGATGCAATTTTATCACCAGAATGGGAATACCGTTATTACTCATACCAATCAAAATGGTCAGATAATGAAGAGTTCTGTGAAATGCGAAATGGTCAAGGTGATCACATGCTTATTTTATTTCGTAAAGAAGGTTGTGTGATAAATGGAATGACTCATGAATATTATCCTAGGGATAAAAGCAAGTTGACTAAAGGATTACCTGAATTCTATAATGAGTTTATTTTTGGCGAACCAGTTAATTCTATAGGAACAACGTTCTGTTTATGGACAGTAGAGAATTCAAAATGGAAGATTGGAGAACTGGAAAATTTTGATGATGGTTCTGGCGAAATGCTTGAAATTTTTGATAGTAATCCTCAAACCTACATTAGTTGGGCAACCGATTATTATGAGGGCGGTTTTAAAGTTAGCGAACATACTTTTGAAGTTGTATCGAACATTTATCGTGAAAATGTTTTAACAAAGAAAATGGTTCTTTCATTGATCAACAATCTGGAAGATTGGGATAAATTAAAAGAAGATTTGAAAGAAATTAATTTCCCATTTCAATTTGAATGAGATTTTTCATACCCGCCCGGGGTCTTTCGCCATGTTTCGTGTCCTCACGAAACAATTTTAGAATTATAGATGGAAAGTCTTCGAGAATATGCCTTGTCTTGAAAACTTCGCCTTGTTTCGTGTCCGCACGAAACAATCTTTCTTCTCCAGTTCTTCGTAGCAACAAGCGGATAATTACTAAAGATGTTAAGGGTAGAATTGTTGAATGAAGGCTGTCGGAGTTTAATTAGTTCTTCCAGTTTTCATGTCCGCCCGGGATCTTGCCCTGCAGCCATTATGAAATGAAGAATGTAGCAGGCAGACCCCGGGGTCTCGCTGTACGCAAGGCTCGGCTGTGAAGACCCCGGGTTGACTTAAAATTGAGTTATCGCAGATGCTGACACTACGCTTTATAGCAACAAGAGTAAAAATTTTTAAGCCCGCAAAGAACATCACACCTGCGGATGCAGATCAATGACAAGATACTGTTCATTAAATTTGACCCCGGAAATAAAGTCTCTTTCGCCATGTTTCGTGTCCTCACGAAACAATTTTAGAATTATAGATGGAAAGTCTTCGAGAATATGCCTTGTCTTGAAAACTTCCAATAAACTTTCCTTGTTTCCGAAGTAAGATCAACGGAGACTATATACCCATTGGCTGTTGTTTGTCGCTCCGACCAACAAGCAAAACATTTCTACCATGTTCCATCGAAGCATTTCATAGGTAAGAACAAACTACGAACAGCACGATACGTTACTGAACTTTATCCAGCTGTGTTCTCCTGCAACTTTCCTTTTGCTTCATCAATATTTGTATGAAAAACGATTGAATCGCATATGATCAATCTTACTCCGCCTGCTGCACGATAAAGTGTGTCTACAAATACTTCCTTTCCTTTCTTTAAAGTGTAAGGGATAGAATCTTTTTGAGTGATCATTTTGTATCCTTTTATAGCAGCAAGTGTGATAGTTTGATAGCCGATGTATTGCACCGCAGGTTCTTGTTCGTCGAAAACGCTGAAGTCTCTTAATGAAATGGCAACAGGATAATCATCCTGAAAATTTCCAACCAATTCATCCCTGCCACCGGTAAATCCGGAGAGAGTCCATTTATCTTTTCTCTGAAGAGATTCAACAAATGCCAATGTAAAAAAACTCCTTAGTGTGTCATTCCAGTATCCTGCAAATTCGGACCAGGGTGCATCGCTATCTCCTGTCCATTCTATTTGAAGAAAAAGTGAATTGAAATGAAGACTGTCTGACAGATCTTTTATTGTTACGCCATCAAGATAATCGTCAGCCTCAATCTTTATTGTGTCAGTTCTATTCGTTGCTTTATTATTGACTATCAAAAGATTTCGTTGTGGGTAAAGCTCATTAGAATATGTAATACTATCCGAATTATAAATCCCGGCCTGGATGCTGATAAAATAATTTTTCAAATCGAGATGTCCTTTTTCTTCATATCGATCAAAATCGAACGATTTTTTTTCAGTTTCCATACCAGTACTGTCTTTTACAGTGGCAACAGAAGTATTTATCCTTTGGCCATCTTTCTTCTCTCTACAGGAAATGAAGAATAAAAGCAAGCAATAAAAACCGGTTCTTTTTAAATAGTGCATTTTCGTGGAATCAGAGATTTTTGATTTGGGTTTTTTATCCAATAAACAGAAGGCTCAAAATAAAAAATAAAACAGAGATTTTTTTCCCCAGTTGGGCTTAGTGTTCTCCGCAATAATCCAGGGCAAGCAATAAAATAAAAAATCTTGAATATTATCCGGAGATTGTATCTCCGGATCGGCTTTGACAAAGCTGAGAAATATCTTACTTTACAATATGCATAAAAAATTCTTGCTTCTTCCGTTATTACTTCTTTTCTTTTCATTGTTATCTGCGCAGGATGTTAAATATTTTTTCAAAATACTTCCCGCATTTTATATAGAAGATTTAAATAGCCCGGCAAAGGATTCTCTTTTACAAGGCAAAAATTATTATCCTGCAAATAACGATAGTGAAGAAGTTATAGTTTATAAATTGGAAGAGTTAGATTTAAAAAATAATTTTCTTCGTGTTGAAATGAGTTATGAAACAGGGCAAAACGCTTTTGTGTCGTTTGAATTAAGAAGTTTCAAAGCAAGAAACGGAAATTCAATTATTGTTTTTTCAAGTTCCAGCGGTGCACCACATAATTTACGCCGTTGATTTCTATGACAAAACAAATCAATTTCAGGCAATCTTTTTCACATATTCTCTTTTGTTATTCACAACTGCAATGATCCTTGCTAACAATTTATTTCTGACTGCATTCAACACACTCATTTTGTTTTTTCCTTCTGCTACTTTTCTTTCATAATAGTTTTTTAAATCGACATCAAGTTTGATTGCACTCAATGAAGCCATATGAAGGTTGCATTTAAGTTTTCTGTTCGCCATAAAATGAACTTTAGTTTTTCCTCTGATGCTGGTTCCAGATGAGTATTCAAAAGGTGCAACTCCACAGTAGCAAGCCAACTTCCTGGTTTCATTTAATACGGTAAACCCTTTTGTATAGATCAATAAATTAATTGCCGTTACAAAACCTATTCCTACAACTGAAGTAATCAATCTGAATAATTGCTTCAGGTTATCATCTTCATTGACTATGTCAACAATCTTTACCTCAATATTGACAATATCCCTGTCAACCGCCGACAGTGAGTGTTTAATTGTTTTGGTAAGCAGCTTAGCCATTGCTACGTTACCCATTTCTTCAAATTCTTTGATCGGTATAGCTAATCTTTTCTTGGTCTCAACAAGTCGCTCCCTTAAGCTAGAAAGATGCTTGATCTTTTCCAATGTAGTACTCATCGGCTTCCATAGTCGTAAGCGATCTAAATTTTTTGATGCATACAAAGCGATGCGATAGGAATCTATTTTGTCGTTCTTGCCCCGATTCAGTGAACTGGATTTTTTAATTTGAGCAGCATGTTCAATCCAAATATCAATCCCCTTCTCAGCTAAGAACCGGGTTAACGGAAAACAATACAGTCCTGTTGTTTCCATACAGAACAGTACTTCAGATTTGTTCTGACTTAGCTGTGCTAGCCATTGTTGCAACTCTTCCATACCTGGCATATTATTCATAAACTGCTGGTGTATGGATTGCCGTTGGTCAAACAAAGTGATGTCAACTGTTTTTTTAGAAACATCAACTCCAAAAAAATAATTGTACTGCTTCATAAAAAAGAATTTGCACAATCAATGATATGAGCTTCTTTATAACCTTAATAATAGGCCTGGTTAGCCTTAATTTCTATTCGAAGCATCTCATATCAGAAAGAGCCTGTCTACATCAACGGTTGTACCATTACGTACTTTTGGTGTGTTAGTTCACAGGCCCTTTGTGATTGTGTTGTTCACAAAATTGAGTTAATAACAAAGAAAAAAGTAGCAAAAAAGAAAGGTAGTAATAGTAATAATCTTATTAAAAACCTATCAAAGCAAATCTAAAGGTTGGTGTTCAAATAACAAACTCTTTCTTCCATAGTTCTTCGCACCAACAACCGATTTAATCAGTAACTTTCTGTACAAGAACTTGTGTAATGCAGAGCGTTAGGCAAGTTATCATTGGTTTACTTACTAGATTGTTGACAATTATGCATAATATCACTTTTATTAGCACAATTCATAAGGAAATTGGAAAATGCAACACTGAAGAGTTATATAAGATTATCAAAAAACTAAATCCGGAAGTTATTTTTTTGGAGGCCGTTGATGAAACTTATTCAAATTATGAAAATTACTTGTTTTCGACATATGGAGTATATCATAAGAAATTGGAAATATCCGCAATCCAGAAATATAATTGCGATACCCCTTTCGAATATGTTCCTGTGTGTGAGAATGGACTATCCGAAGCTTTTCACAGAAAGAATAAAATAGTCTGTCAAAATAAAGACATACAAAAGTTAATTGATAATTCGATTTCCTTGGCTGCGAAGTATGGATTTAAATTCCTCAATAGTTCAGAAAGTATAAAACTTCAAGAAGAAATGCGATTGTTGGAAAGCAAGGTTTTAAATGATAGCAGCTTGGACAAAATAGTTAAAGCCGACATAGACGCCTACGAAAGCCCAATGATTCGGAATATATACTCATATTGCAACAACAGTCATTTCAGTTCAGCAATTTTTATGTGTGGTGCCGCACATAGAAAATCAATTATTGAAAAAATACATGAATACGAAAAGAAAGAAGAATTTAAATTGAATTGGTCGTTTTACGAATGATGAAATTTTGATGCAGTTATTGGTATTCTTCACTAACAGCACAAATAAAGAATCAGTAACTTCCTGTACAAAAACTGCGGGAAGCTGCGAGTTGGCAGCAACCCTTGATAAAAAATTAAACTTTCGCCATGTTTCGTGTCCACACGAAACAATCTTTCTTCTCCAAGTTCTTCGCAGCAACAAGTGGAAATGAATTAACTTTCTGTACAAAAACTGCGTGAAGCTGCGAGTTGACAGCAACCCCTGATAAAAAATTAAGCTCGAAAATGTAAATCTTGACAGAGAAACAAAATAATAATAAAACTGGTTTACGAAATACGGCTCTCATAGCTTTATTTGCAGGGGCAATCGGCTCTCTCTTTTTCATGTACCGCGATGGCCGGAATCAAAGTTCGATTATCTTAATTCTGCTTTTCACAGCCTGGGTATCTTCACCTTTTGCAGGTCTTTATATTGCACTTAAAATTTCTTATCGTTGGACATCTAATGCTCAAAAACTATTTTACTGGTTTGTAATAATCCTGGTCATTTGTTCTTTGATTGGTTATAGTGGTTTACTTATTCCTCTTACCATAAAACCTGCTTTTATTTATCTTGTTATTCCGCTGGCTTCATGGATACTTATTGTGATAGCTATACTGGCAGCGAGACGAGTATCCGGCAGAACGGGGAAATAAGAAAGCCTCAAACCCATTTCTTCACTAACAGTACAAATAGAATAATTGTCCCATAAAAATTATTTTTTTTCCTCGATGAGTGTTCGATACATGAAAGTTTGTGAGCCGATGTCTCAGGGCTGGTGAACTGAGATTTTGGAACTTAATTTGCAAGAATACATTACCATGGCAAAAAACAAATTACTAAGAATGGACAATGTCGGCATTGTTGTAGCATCACTCGATAATGCCATTTCATTTTTCACTGAGTTAGGATTGAAACTTGAAGGGCGAATGAAAGTTGAAGGAGAATGGGTCGGCCGTGTTACCGGGCTGGGTGATCAATCCGCAGAGATAGCTATGATGGTTACCCCGGATGGTCATAGCCGTCTCGAACTTTCGCAATTTATCACTCCGTCAATCATCTCGGATCACCGCAGTGCTCCTGTGAACTCTCTCGGCTACCTGCGAGTTATGTTTGCTGTTGAAGATATCGATGAAATGGTATTGAGGTTAAACAGGCATGGTGCTCAGCTTGTTGGTGAAGTGGTTCAGTATGAGAACTCGTACCGGCTGTGTTATATTCGCGGGATCGGAGGGCTTCTTATCGGGCTTGCTCAAGAATTATGAATGTAGAATGATGAATTACAAAACATCACGCCACATTCATAATTCATAACTCTTAATTCTAAACTCTGAACTCAGTTCATCGATTCATAACTCATAATTCAAAATTCATAAAATGGAATTCAACCCAAACAACCCTATTGTCAAACTTTGTATTCAAGCCATGGGCATGGAAGAAAAAGGAAATGCTGAAGATGCAGGCAAACTATTTCTGCAAGCCTGGAACGAAGCGTCAAACGACTTTGAAAAATATATTGCTGCTTATTATGTGGCCCGGCATCAAAAAAATATTTCCGACAAATTAAAATGGCTTGAGACAGCCTTGCAGTTTGCATTAAAAATAAATGATGACAGTGTTAAGGCGGCTTTTCCTTCTCTATATTCAAACATTGCCAAATGCTATGAAGATTTAAACGACACCGGCAATGCAAAAAAGAATTATAAATTGGCTGACTCGTTCACAGGCAATCCATCCGACAAGGGTCCATTTTATCACGGAACGAGAGCAGATATGAAGGTTGGCGATCTGCTCACTGCCGGCTACGGCTCGAATTACAAATCCGATCTCGTAATGAATCATATTTATTTCACAGCCCTGGTTAATGGAGCAGGACTTGCTGCGGCATTAGCTAAAGGCGATGGACCGGAACGGGTTTATATAGTTGAACCGACAGGGAGCTTTGAAAATGATCCGAATGTTACAAACAAAAAATTTCCGGGCAACCCGACACGTTCATACCGCACCGATGCACCATTGAAGATCACTGGCGAAGTAACAGAATGGGTGAGAATAACACCCGGACAACTTCAGCAATGGCGGGAAAAGTTGGCTAATGTCAGGGGAGATATTATTAATTAATTTTTTTCCACCCGGGTCTCTACAGGGATTTGGCATAATTTAAAATTTCACTTCCATGATTCTTCGTAGCGTCAACAACAGCATAAATATGAACTGCTAGTTTTCATGCCCGCCCGGGGTTTTGCCCTGCAGCCATTACCAACTGAAGAATGCAGCGGGCAGACCCCGGGACTTTCATTGATGTTGTTTAATTTTAATTATGCCTGTCAGATTTCAGCACGATCAACAAGGCAACAGCATTTATTTTGTAACATTCACTTGCTATAAATGGCTTCCGCTATTTCAGGAAACAAATGCTTATGATGCTGTTTACAAATGGTTCGATAGTCTTTATAAGAACAACATTCATTTAGCCGGTTATGTTATCATGCCAAACCATTTTCACGCATTATTGTATTTTTCTGAAATATCGAGATCATTGAACATAGTAATTGGAAATGCAAAAAGATTTCTTGCTTATGAAATCATTAAAAGGCCGGAGGCACAAAAGAAAGAGGATCTGTTACAATTGCTGCATTCGGGGTGAAGAAAAGAGAAGCGAAAAAAGGACAGATTCACAAAGTCTTTGAAGACAGTTTTGATGCTAAAGAGTGTTACTCACAAGAGTTTATCTTTCAGAAATTGGATTACATACATCACAATCCTGTTAGTAAAAAATGGCAATTGGTCAATGATTTTGCAGATTATGAATATTCCAGTGCAGGTTTTTATGAGAAAGGAATAAAGAAATATGAAAAGTTGATGCACATAAATAATATCTTGAATAATCAAATCCCGGGGTCTCGCTCTACGCAAGGCCCGGCTGTGAAGATCCCGGGTTGACTTAAAGATGCATGGAATAAATAATGTAACTTTCCTGTAAACAAAATAGCCATGAGATTTGCGATTATCCTGCTTCCATTCATTTCGTTTTCCCTTGGCATCATACATTTTTCAACAAACAGCATTAAGGAAAACAAAACTTATCAGGCTGATGCAAAGACTATATTCTATCAATCAGTGGAATGGTCGCCCGATGGCAAGCAAATTTGTTTCAGTGCCATCATTATTGACAGCGGAAAATTTGATGGCAAAAAATGGGATATCTATTCAATGAATGCGGATGGGAGTAATCTTAAAAAACTCACTAATAACAATTCGGCAGATCTGTGGCCATCATGGTCCCCAAATGGGAAAAAAATTGTTTTTGAGTCGGAACGTGACGAAGCACAACCTGAGATATATAAAATGAATGCTGATGGAAGTGATCCTGTACGGCTTACCATTAATGGTTTCAGGGATGTATCGCCTGCATGGTCGCCGGATGGTAAATGGATTGCCTTTATTAGCGACAGAGATGGAAATCCTGAGCTATACAGAATGAATACAGACGGATCAGGTCAAAAAAGACTCACTAATTCTGTGTATAAAGAATATAATCCATGCTGGTCGCCGGATAGTAAATATATTGTTTACTATTATGAAAAAGGCGACAGTCATGACCAGGTTTCTGTAACCAGCACAGATGGTTTATACACTATCCGAATCACCAGTGATACTTTGAACAATACATATCCGGGCTGGTCACACGATGGAAAAATTCATTTTCAGGAAACTGGTAAGAATATAAAGAGGATGGTATATGCACAAGTGAATAACAAATCACTTAAAAAAGAAACGTTTAACCTGGAAGGGAATTTTGAGGAAGTAAAAGTCGAAGGTTTTTTTTCCCGTTATTCACCGGACGGGAAAAAAATTGCATCCATTAACGGTGGTTGGCCGAAATCAGAGATTGCTGTAACCAATGAAGATGGTTCAGGTAAACAGATCATCAGTAATAAGGAGGAAATATTGAAGCAGAATAATTGAGTATAATTTTGAAATGCAAATTTGGTTTATCACGGTTACAAATAATTTATGCCTGTGTTGTTGGTCTCCGTTGTGCTTAGTGTTCTGTTAAATAAAAATATTCAATCGTTATCCGAAGTCTGTGACTTTGAATCAGCTTTGCAAAAGCTGTCAAGTCCGTTATCAACATCTTTCTTCTATAGTTCTTCGCAGCAACAGACGAATATTTTTCTCCATAGTTCTTCGCAGCAACAACTGGAAAAGAAGCAATGCGATGAGTAGAATATATTCATCGGTGAACTTAGTGTAATTTTTTGTGGCCTTTGTGACCAAAAATGCAGGACAAGAAGTACACAACGAAGCACAACGGACACAAAAATTATCGCGATGATAGATTCAGGTTTATATGTCGGGAAAGTCAAGTGATTTTTTAAACTTTAATATGTTTTTCCGGGGCCCCGGAAGAGAGCCGCTCGAAAAATAATTGCGAGGCTCACATACGGATTAACAAAACCCATGTTAAACGGATATTCGTTGACCCAGTGAAACCCGCGGCTTACCAGGCGAAAATTATTCAGATCATATTTTTTCATTTCTATAATTACTGAATCATTATCCGGCTACAGTCGTATTTGACCAATCAAATTTACCAGGTGATTTCATCTTTATTGTCACACCGTCGTGTGTGGAAGACTCCGGGACTGAAGATCCACCTTTCCTATAATTGCCCAGTCATCCTTGCCATGCCCCTTTTGAATCCATTTGTCCATGAGCCTGGCCGCACCGGGAATTACACTCAGGCTGATACCTTTTTGTTTTGCCTTTTGCAGAAAAAGCCCCGTATCTTTTCTTGCCATTTCCAGCCTCCACGAAGCTTCACTAAAATCATCACTTGACATGCGTTTCAGTCTTGCCTGCAGGGATGTACCCGGATTCCATTCAGCAAACAATTGCAGCAAATCGCTAACGGAAATACCTATAGCTTGTGAAAAAGAAAGTGTATCGGCAATACCAGCGGTAAATGCCACGAGAAATAAATTTCCGGTTAACTTCATCGCGGCAGCTTTCCCAACCTCTTCACCAAAATTGATCAGCTTACCCGTCATAGCAGCTAACTGCTGTTCAAGTTTTTTTATAAGATCCTGGTTGCCGGAGACCAGCATATAACCTGTACTTTCCAATGCATTCATTGGGCCCATAAATACGGGAGCATGCTGGTATAAAAAGCCTTTGTTCTGCCATTCCTTTGTTCTCTTTATTGCGCCTTCTATGGAGGTAGTAGTATGGTCTATAATAACGGCTCCCGGCTTAAGACCATTTTCGGCTTGCTCTAATGCTTCATCTACAGTTGCATCGTCTTTCAAGGCCAGGTGAACGACATCAGCATTCCGTACAGCGTCGGCAATATCTTCAAAAGCTTTTGCACCATACTGTTCCAGTTCTTTTGCTTTGGAAGCTGTGCGGTTCCACACCTGCAACTGTTCTCCTTTTTTGATCATGGCTCTTACAAAGCCGGCGCCTAATAATCCTGTTCCTAAAAATGCTTTCATGTTAGAACATTTTGTATACAAAGGTATGCCGGCCGAAAGACTTACGGTTTTTCCATTTTAGTGCAGGCGCAACTTCTCACGGGACCATGTTTCTACACCAGGTTATGCGCAGTGGCAGAACACGGCTTGCCGGAAAATGAAGTTTTCTGTTTACTTTGTGCAATACAATCATAAGCTTTCAATAAGAGAGTAAACAAAATAGGGTCTGCCGGTTGCCTTTAATATACGATGAGCCAACAAAAAAACCCCAACTCTGCCTTTCGTATTCTTGTTGCCAGTCTTGCCGGCACTACCATCGAGTTTTTTGATTTCTATATTTATGCCACCGCAGCTGTGCTGGCATTCCCCAAATTGTTTTTTCCTACTTCCGATCCCACATCGGGTATGCTTGAGTCGTTGGCTACCTTTGCGCTGGCCTTTTTTGCCCGACCTGTAGGATCGGCTTTGTTCGGGCATTTCGGCGACAGGATAGGCCGCAAAGCCACACTGGTGGCTTCTCTTATTACGATGGGGTTGTGCACGGTAGCTATAGGGTTGCTTCCAACTTATGCTTCTATCGGGGTTGTGGCACCGATATTACTTTGTCTCTTTCGTTTCGGACAGGGTGTAGGCCTTGGCGGTGAATGGGGTGGTGCCGTATTGCTCGCCACCGAAAATGCACCCGAAGGTAAAAAAGCATGGTATGGCATGTTTCCACAATTAGGTGCTCCGTTAGGGTTCACCCTTTCATCCGGTGTGTTCTTACTTATCGGAAGTGCCTATAAAGGACAACAATTTCTTTCTTTGGGATGGAGACTGCCTTTTATATTCAGCATCCTGTTGGTAGGAATAGGCTTATATGTCCGGCTGAAAATTGTAGAAACACCCGATTTCGTGAAGGTGATGGAAAATAATCAGCGTGCAAAATTTCCGCTGGGCGATGTGTTCACAAAATATAGTAAGCCGCTTGTGCTCGGCACACTCATTACCATCCTGGTCTTTTTATTTTTTTATCTTATTACGGTGTTTACGCTGAGCTGGGGAACGACGGTATTGTCGTACTCCCGTTCTGGTTTTCTTGAGGCACAATTGATATCAATGATTTCTTTTGCGGCAGGTATCATCCTGTCGGCGGCTCTTGCCGGTCGTTATACCCCGCTTAATATGCTTTTGCTGTCGTCCATCGTTATCTTCTTTTTTGGTTTGTTTGTTTCTAAAATGTTCATCGCAGGCAACTGGCCGCTGCTGGTTACTTTCCTTTCATGCGGCATGTTCCTGATCGGGTTTAACTATGGCCCGCTTGGAACAGCATTGGCTTCGCTCTTTCCCGCGCCGGTCCGTTACACAGGTGCATCGCTAGCATTTACACTGGCCGGCATACTCGGAGGATCGCTCACACCTTATTTTGCTACCAGCATCGCCAAACATTATGGACTGGTATATGTTGGTTATTATCTCTGCGGTGGAGCCCTGCTTAGTTGCGTGGCACTGATTTTTGCAAAAACATTCCTGAGAAAGAATGCGGCATGATCCAATAAACAAAAAAACAAATATTTAGGATTTGTCTCCGCAAGGTTTCCTTTCCCGGCGGCGGCAGCCCTTCAGTGAATGACAATTTCTACGACTATATTTTTTCCTGTGAACTTTATTAAGAGTTCGGGTGTTGACAATTTAGTATGGTGGTATTTTTTGAAGAAGAATAATTTTATTTAAGGTACTCTATGGTATTAAAAAACTTATTCTTCATTGTATCTCTATCACTCAATTTTCTTCCATTCAGAGTCTTTGCCCTGTGTAGCAATCAACTTTATCGTTTTGCCATTTTCTATTATAAACTCAAAGGTTGTCTTAATACGTTGCACATCCGGAAGAAAGAACTTTGTTCCTGATAAGGGCTCCAAATACATATTTTTCCCGGTGCCGTTTGACAAGTCGCAATATAACTTTCCGTTTCTTTTATAGATTGTCAGTGTTTGTTTACGGTGCTTATATATATTTTCGTATTTGCCCACATACGAATTCAATATTGCATCGGTGACATTTACCTCCTTTACCAATTGTTTGCCGATTGCCAGTAAAGCAATTTTTTCAAACAAACGGAACCGGTTGTCACTGAAAGCGGTTTTGTCTTCATCTGATTTTACATTGGTCATAATGGCAACATAAATATCTTCACCCGGAAAATATTTTTCTTCGGCAATAAAACCATTTATCTGGCCCTCGTGATGAATACATTTGCTTCCTCCAAGAGTGTCAACGAACCAACCGTATCCATAATGGGTATGATCACCATCTATTAATATGAAGGGTGTGAATGCTTTGTTCAACGTTTCTTTTTTTACCAGTTTATATTCCAACAGGGCTTTGTTCCATTTGTACAGATCCCCGACAGTTGACAATAGATCTCCAGCGGCATAGGCTAGTGAAATGGATTGATATTCGCAGTTTTCATAAAACCCTTCGTCTCTTGTATACCCCTTTACCCTGTTTGGAACAATAGCATGCTCGTCCGCATATAACGTATGCGTCAGCCCGGCGGGTTTAAGTACCTTTTCTTCCATGTACCGGTGATAGCTTTCGCCAGTTACTTTTTCAATGATTTGTCCCAGTAAAACATAATTTGAATTTGAGTAACTATATTTTGTTCCGGGTTTGAATTCCAGGGGCGGAATTTTAATATAACCGATCAATCGTTGAGGAGTAAAATCTTCTCTTTCAATATAAGGATTGTGAGTGGTATCGGCATTGCCATAATCCATGATGCCTGATGTGTGGGTTAATAAATTTTCAATAGTAACGGTATAACGCTTGTGGGGAAAATCCGGCAGATATTGTTGTATGCTGTCCCGCAGGGAAATCTTGCCTCTTTCAACAAGTTGTAAGATCCCTATGGCAGTAAATTGTTTTGTCACCGAGCCAATTTTAAATACCATCCATGGTTTGAGGGGTACATTTAATTCAATATCGGCACTGCCAAAAGCTTTTTCATATAAGATTTTTCCTTGTTTGGCAACCAGGATGGAGGCGCCCGGTTCGGTTTGGTTAAATTCCGGCGTCACAAAAGAATCAATGGACTTTTCCAATTGTATGTCAGGTTGCCCGTAACAATATGTGAGAGAGAAAAATGAAATAAAAAAGAATAAGCTGATCCTCTGCATGGCAATTTATTTATAGACTACAACCTGATTCGCTTAATTTGAATTGGGAAACCTATTTCTTCTGCCTTCTCAGTACTGCTATTTTCATTTTATTTTAATCCACTCAAAATGCCCGTTTTGACTTACGTTGAATTTTGTGACCCTGCCATTTTCTTTTACAAATTCGCAGTGGGCATCCAGTATATTCCTGAATTGAAATTTTGTCTCGGATTGAAAGAGCAGCGGAATCGTTTCTGTTTCCGATACTTTGGCAATAAGATGATCATTGTCCCTGGAGATAGTAATGGTTCTCGAAGTATCAATGGTTAGCTGATACACACCCACATATTCATCAAGAGTTTTTGTATCCACTTTTACATCGGTCTGTAAAGGCTTGCCTAATGCAATGCCTGAAATATCTGTAGATAGTTGATCAATACGTACGCATCCGCAATTGGATAATATGGCAATAAAAACGTCCTCGCCAGGAAAGTATATTTCGTTAGATAAAAATCCCGGCAGACCTCCTTCGTGTTCTATTGATTTAATGCCATTGGAATTTTTTATGAACCAACCATAACCATAGTTCGTGGACGTTCCATCTTTTAGTTGGTAAGGCGTGAATGCTTTTTGTAACGATTCTTTTTTAAGTATTTTATAAGAGTACAAGCCCTTGTGCCAGTTAAACAGGTCTTCGACATTTGAGATCAGTCCGCCGGCAGCATATTCAATGGTCGGGCTCCAGTATTCCATGTTTTTATATGTCCCATCTTCCTGCCGGTAACCGTTTACACGATTTGGAATAATAATGTCTGCGCTATCGAAATAAGTGTGTGTTAATCCCAGTGGTTTAAGAATATTGTCCCGGATATATTGTTGGTAACGCTTACCGGAAATTTTTTGAGTAATGTACCCGAGGAGATAATAACCGGAATTGCTGTATGAGAATTTTGTGCCCGGTTCAAATTGTAAAGAATAATTTTTAAAGCTGTCAATAAGTTGTTTTGGTTTGAAATCCCACCGCTCCATATACAAAGACGGCGGGTAATCGATCTGCATATAATCCCTGATACCCGAAGTATGCGTCAGCAGGTTTTCTATGGTGATGGCATAACCTTTTGAAGGAAAATCCGGAATAAATTTTTGTAAACTATCCTGCAGCGAGATCTTATTTTGTTCAACCAGTTGAAGAATGGCTACGGCCGTGAATTGTTTTGTAACGGAGGCAATATTAAAAACCATATCAGGCTGTAGAGAAACATTTAATTCAAGATCAGCACTGCCAAATGCTTTTTTATAAATTATATTTCCATGCTTTGCGACGAGTACTTCACAACCCGGTCGTGAGGGCTCAAACTGTTTTGACAGTAGCTCATCGAGTTTTTGTTCAATTTGTTTGTCTTGCCCATGTAGAGATGAAGCAGCGAGCAAAAGAAACAGGAAATAAATAAATAATTTATGCGTGGTCAATTGCAATGATTTTACACAGGTTCCATTAAGAATCGCTTCATTGTACCAATATATGTATAAATGAGCGATACACTTGTTTCGTTGCCTGGGTTGTATAACTTTTGGGAATCATAAAAGTTTAGAGTGGGGCCAGGGCCTGGTGAAGTGCTGATATTTTGTGATCCGTTGCGCCCCGAATTATTGCTGATGCTACATTGCCCATCCCGGCTTTTGCAAATATTTTTATTGGCGATGGTTTTTTTAAATTTATAAGTCTTATTGAAGAAAATTACTTCATTGAATGTAAACCGATTATATTTCCCTCTGTATCTTCTACCAAAGCAATAAAACCAAAATTACCTATGTCAAGCTTCGGACGGATAATTTTGCCGCCGGCAGCTTCCACACGACCTAACTCTTCATTAATTTCTTCGGTAGTAAAATATACCAAAGTTCCCCCCATACCAGGTTTTGCCTCGTCTATCCTAACCAATGCGCCACCTGCACCCCTTTCATTTTCATCACCGGGAAAAGCAGCATATCTCATTTGCGAATGTCTGTCACTGCTCATAGGAATATCCGTCAGTTCGCATTTAAATACTTCTGTGTAAAATTTTTTTGCCCTGTCAAAGTCTGAAGTATAAATTTCAAACCAATTAACCGCATTTTTCATCTTACTTTGATTTTTGAATTTAACTAATAGAACAAAATTAGCTACTCAGGTAATTGTTTGGGTGTCTGCTTGTAATATTACCACCAACGCATTGGGGCTTTCGGCTCTGCTGATATTCTGTGATCATTCAGCACGGTGGCGAACCGACGGTGAGAATATATTCTTGAACCAATACAGCAAAAAATCACATATTGGCTGTAATCATTTACGTGATGCAATGCTTCATGCGTCTCAGTATTGTCAAAGAAGTTTGGTAAGCCAGTGGAGGCTCTTATTCATTCAGCAAATCATTTACTGTTTTATAAAATTCATTTTTATAGGCTGTATAATATTCGCCGGAACCAGGCCCGTAAAAACTCGTCTGTATATCTCTTACTCTTCCTTTTTTATCAATGAAAATAGTTGTCGGGAAAGATCTGAAAGGGGTAAGTTGTGGTAATGTTTTCTCTGTCTTTTGTTCATCACTTGCTGTTACTCCTGTAATGAGCATCGGGTATGGTACATCAAATAATTTTTTAAATTTTTCAATGCTTTTTTTTGATCTTTCTCTGTCAGTTGTTAATTCATAAGCCAATGCAATGATCTCCACACCTCTTGCGTGGTTGTGTTTATAATAATCCGTCAGGAACTTTGTTTCATCCAGGCAATTGGCGCACCAGCTTCCCATAATCTGTATGATCACCACTTTATTCCTGTACTTCGCATCATTTATGGAAACAGGTACGCCATCCAAGTCTTTGAAAGTAAAATCTAATTTTGAAAAACCTTTCCGCAATGATGGCTGGTCAATGGTTACGGGTAAAGGAACGGTATCACTTTTTTGTGCGGTCCATTTCTCCTTACCTGAATAACCGTTGTAAAATACACCTCCTGAGATCGCATGGGTATTGTCAATGCGGGCCTCAAATAAGCGTGCATTGTCACCATCAAAACTGGAAGCCTTTAACGAGTCGCCTGTTACAATTCCTTCGAGGTAACGGTAATCTGCAGAAGGCGTTAGAAAAGTACCGGTTAATTTATTGCCTTCCTGTTCAAATTCTGCCACTGCTTTGCGGGTGGTGCCGTTTGCCCTTGTAATGGTAACATCCCATTTTCCTGCGATAGTATATTTTGCATTGCCCATGGTTGCATTAAATCTCCCGGGCATGCTCCGGTATCCGTGTAATGGCCAGTATTGTGTTTTAGCGGCAGTACCTTTTATAAATGTTCCGCTTAGATCACCACCGGCAAGCACCCGTACCCTGAATGATGCTTCAAAAGCAGGCATGGAAAAGAACAAAGAATCCCCCAGCTCTTTCACATTTGTGATTCTGATTTTTTCAGCCCCGTTTACAACATCTAAAACCATTTTACCCTCTTCCTCTTTTTGCTGCTGAAGCTGAAATACAACCTGCTTTCCATCTTGTCTTTCCAGTACAACGCGCCAGTTATTTTCCAATAGTTTTTCACCCTGTGCATTCGCCGTCACAACTGGCAACCACCAGATAAAAAATAAGATCCCTTGTTTCATACCAACAGCTTCTGCGACACAAGTTCGGTAAAAAGTATTCGATTGCCTGTTTAAGGAATGATAATAAAATAACTGATCTTTTTGCTGTCGCTGGTGTTTAGTATCGGGATAAACACCGTATCAATAACAAAAATTATTCTGTAGCCGTGCCCATGGCCATCACAAGGTCATGTTGCGAAGGCACGGCTTGCACGAAAATCTCAGAATAATATAGTGTCCCAAAATGTAAAGCAAATTTGTCAATTTGTAAATTATGAATATCTTTATGTCATGAATAATGTACATAAAAAATTAAAAATATGGAAAAGAGAAAATTAACATGCGCAAATTTTTTATTCCCAAACGGGATGAAAACAATTGGAATTGTCACGATACTATCAGGCATCATCTTATTTTTTATTGCCAAACCACTTGGCCTGATAGTTTCATTTCCTGGCTGGTATATTATTGCAACAGGTCTATTTGTTTTCGCGTTGTCGAAGGAAAAACAGGAAGATGAAATGATTGAGAGCATTCGCCTTCGTTCATTTCTGATCTCAACTATCGGGGTCATTGCTTTTGTAATGACTTACGATCTCATCATGTATCTGGATGGTAGTTTAAACTACATCAATGCAATTCAGATTATTTGCCTGCAACTGTTCATTCATACAGTATGGTTCAGGTATGAAATGTCACGAATAAAATAAGTTTTATGACAAACACTATTAAAGTCGAGCGGGCAAAGAATAATATGACGCAGGAGACACTTGCAAAAAAAATAGGTGTTTCACGACAAACCATTAACGCCATTGAAACCCAAAGATATGTTCCTTCAACGGTGCTTGCATTGAAGATCGCGAAGATTTTTAAGGTTTCTGTTCATGATATTTTTGAACTGGAAAAAGGAGATTGATTAATGAATTTAAACTTACGTTGATGCCAAAGGATGTTTTTTTATTGCAGGTTGTGTCTTCCTCATGCGTCTTTGTGTCCCGGCTCATCATAAGGCTGTGCTGCGGAAAAAATTTTCATCTGTTGATAGTTATCCATCTTTGTTGTTTTTTATTGATCTCAGTAATTGCTTTATTATTTTCTTCAATTCCTTTTCTTTACTTTTCAATTCGTCAATAGTCTTAAGCGATACGATTCGCCTGCCATCTTTATAGTCCCCTTCAAGAAGACCTGCTGTATCTGTTGCATCTGCGCCTCTTAAAAAAATAAGCCGGATTGTGTCCTGCCTGTAAAAGTTCAAACCCACTATATATCTTTTGTATTCTTTAGGATTAAATGGTTTCATCTTGCCGGTATAATAAAATGCAGGCGCTTTCCAATAAATTCCTTCTCCAATGGTTTTGTCAATACTTAAAATATACTTTCGTAAATACTGTATGAGATCAAACAAGGGATGCTTCAGTTTGTCCATAAATTCCTCTACCATTTCAGATTCAGAAACCCCTGTTGTTAAACTGTTTTCTTTCTTCATTTTGAATTGTTTTTAATATAAATTTTGGGTTACGGGCATGTGTTGTTTTTTATGATGCTAGTTGAGCCATTAGACTGTGCAGATCAGGTATTCCCAAATGTCCTATATATTTTCCGGGTTTTCACACAATTAGTATTCACCATTTCAAGTGTCGTGGTGTCAATATAAATTCTGTTAAACCATAAAGGCCACCTGCAGATGGCCTTTATACACGTCCGCGGTTTCGTATGGATAACCTATATTATGATTCGTGAGACAGGATCGCCGCATTTATAGTTTGGTAAGCTGGAAAACATATTTAATATAGCCCGGCACTGTGCCGTTAAAAACGGTTGTAAGCTGTTTGCTGAAAACAAATGAGGTGCCGGTTAAGGAAAGTATTTTGCAAGGTTCGATTTCCTTACCTCCTACTGCTGTTACATACATGAGCGTAAACGTACTATCGGATGTAATGGTATATGTGCCGTTTGCTGCGATATAATCAGGGTCGGAAGGCGAATGTAATGATTCTACCCAGCTATAATCATCGTTAAACCGGAAACGGTATGGGTGATCCGGAGCACCGGCAGGATAAACATGTACACCCATTTCATGTAAACCGGCAGAATCATAAAAGTAAGTGGTTAGAGTATCAACATTCCATGTGCCAACGATGGAAGGCTGTGCATGATTTGACGGATCGGTTTGATATTTATGACATGCAGCTAATAAAATGGATGAAATAAAAAAAACAATAACTGCCTTTTTCATGGTGTACTTTTTTATTGTTACATAACAGAGCGACAGTAATTACGGTTAAAAAGAACAAAAGGTTGCCTGCATAAACTTAATATTGAAAATTAAAGTTCAGTTAATTTAGAAATTGTCGCTCCTGATAAAAACCCTTTTTAAATTTTTCTGGTATTATAAATGTGAGGTCTGCTACGCTTGCACTAACGTTCACGGCCTGGCGCAGTGAGGGTCATTGATATTCGCCGGTTGCGCAAATCCGTGTTAGCGGCCGGGCAGTTGTTGTCAGTTTGCCCGCTGAATAAATTTAATCCAGTTGCCATAGTGAATGGTTTGTTCAGTATTGTCATTGGCAAAAAATGAAGCAAGTTCTTTATCTAACCAACTTTCAACTTGTTCGTATGTTGTTTCACCTTTCTCTACGGCTGAAATGATGTTACTCTGCGTCGTAAAATATAAAGCCAATTGCTTTTTATTGAAAATAATAGCATTCTTAAACTTTTCTTCTGTCACAAAAATGAAATTCTTTGGGTTTAGATTTTCATTTGTCCATGAATAGGAATTGTTACGGGGTGAGGAAGGATATTTTTTTAAATAAACATCCGGAAACCAATTGCTGAAATTGTCATTCCCGGCCATTTCAGAAATAAAATGGTTTTCATAAAGCACTAACCATGATTTACTTTTTAAAAGGCGGTTCGCTTCTGCCAGGAACTTATCAATGTCAAACCAATGAACACCTGAACTAACTGTAATTAAGTCAAAGTAATTATCTGTAAACGGTTGTTGCTCTGCCGGAGCAATTGAATAATGAATCTTGTCAGACTGCAATGCAAAATTCAACATCTCTTGTGACGTGTCTGTCCCGTAAACATGTGTTGCAATTTCTAAAAGTGCTTTTGTTGAAAGTCCTGTCCCGCAAGCAATGTCTAATGCTTTATCGAGTTTCTTGTCAAGACGCAAATAATCCTTGATATACTTTATGGTGTTGCTGTGGAAAGCAGGTCGCCCTTTTGAATATCGTTCTGCTGCTGTCTTTGGATTAAAGTAGTTCATTGTCTAACAGTATGGTGTTTTTTCTTTGCCGGTAATGGCCGGGGTTTTGCGAAGGTTAGGAACTATAATTCTTGTCGCTCATTTGGTCGCAACTTTATTTTATCACGGCCAAATTACTGAAGTTGATTAGAATTGCAAATGCTGATTGCCTTTATTCATCAGCCCAACTTGCGCAAGCCAAATGTTGTGTGCCGTTCATTGTCACTCTAAAAATGTCTGCTTAATGTTGTCCAGAATAAAATGTATTCGACTATTAATATCGCACTTCGGAATCTCTATCATCGCATAATTATGTAATTCATACCATTTGTGAAGCTTTTCATAGATTTCGACAGAATCCTCGTAAGATTGATCACGCTCGCTATCATTACGATAAATTTCTTTCCAAGGCGGAGCGATGAAAACATTTTTTCTGAATCTATAGTCGTTTAGGATTTTTGTTACCCTAAGCATATCAGTTTTATTTGTTTCAAATATCATTGCTGCGCTGTCTAAAAAGGACCTGTCAAAGAATACCGGCTGACTTATCTCAATATGATTGATGTAATTATTAAAATCTATGTCAAATATTTGTCGTGAAAATTCGTCTGGATCCGGTCTGGGAGTCAAACCTCTTCTAACTCTCTCTTTAATGATTGTTCGTGCTGTGTCACCCACGAATTTATGGCCCAACATAGATAGGGAATCCAAAATTGTCGATTTTCCGGAGCCAGGGCCACCCGTAATTACTATAAAATTTTCTTTTGTCACGCAACAAATTGTTTCTTTCGGAAACGGTTTTGCTCGTATAGGAAAATATTCTGGCGGAACTTGAATGTCGCTCCTACGTATTATGTATTTGCGATGTGGTGGCAATAGAAATCCGTAAGCCGAATGTGCGACAAAAGTTCAATAGTAGCACGACTGTTGAGCCTTTAACGTCAGGCTGCCATATTGCATAGGATACACTGTGGTGCGGTCGTAGCTTTCTATTCGTGGTGTTTTTTTGTTTGTTCGTCTGTCAGTCTTAAAAATCTTGCAGCGTTATTATATAAAATATCCCTTTTTTGTTCTTCGGTAAGGAAGGTCGCATTATTAATGGTTTCAATTCCTGCTTCAATGGTTTGTGGCCAAATCATTTGGTCTGAACCGAAGCAAATACGTTTAATAAAGCCTGCATCAACCAATCGTTGCAGATAGCCGTAAAATTCTTTTTTGGGAAATGCGTAGCAAATTATACCTAAGTCCACATATACTTGAGGATGCGTGTATAGCACAGCTAGCATATCGTCTATCATAGGCCAACCTGCATGTGCTACAATAACTCTTAGTTTGGGATGTCTCATTAACGCTTCTTCAATAACCAATGCACTGTGGTACTTTGCACGGTAGTTTTTCGCTCCCGCATAAGCAATTCCCGGCGGCCCGGGACCCACATGTACACTGATGGGGATATCCAATTCTTCAGCTAGTGCAAGATATGGTTCCATGATGCTGTCGGACAATGTAACACCATTGTATTGCCCAACGATTTCACCAAAGACTTCTATACTGTCGGAGGCAAACCATTTCCTTAGCTGTTCAACTGAAATTTTCATTTCTGGAGAAAACATCAACCCTGTGATAATTCTGTCGGGCGATACCTTTTTCCATTTTTGTACCATTGAAAAAGTTCCGCTCGTTACGCCATATACATTGTATTTGTCGAGCATCTTTACGGTTTCGTATATCAAAGAGTCGTCCGTAGAGGGCGAATTAAATCCCGTTCCGTTACAGTAAAGGTTTTTGGTGATGGTATTGATGTAATACTGTTCTCCGCTCTCTTTCGGGTCGCGTACGTTCCAATGTTCAAAGGGTGAACAAATTCCCGAAGGGGGCGGTCCATTCCAGTTCGCAGGTAAGGCGTGCAGGTGCATATCAATTATAGGCAATGGTTTTTCTGTTTGGGCAACAGCTCCAAGTGAAACAAAGAGCGTCAGAAGAAGTGTTATTTTTCTCATAATAACTTGGTTTTGCGATGTAGATAGTTTTGCTATGACGCCCAACGCGGCGATTTGCGAAGTTCACTGCGAAAGCAGACAGCAGATCCCGAATTTATTCGGAACATGCAAAGTATGCGAAGCAGTGGGCTTTGAAAAAAGAAACGTTGTTAGTGAAGGTAAAATTATTTCGTAAATCGCATGATAGCCGCAGCCTGCTTTTTTCAAAACAAATCGCATGTTAGCGGTTCATTGTTCTTCTATTGATCAATTGTCAGCAGTCAATGGAGCAACTCTATAATTTAGACCGACAGTTGTGCCGCTAGTTACGTCAACCGTCACTCCTGTAATTTTTCCTGCTAATTCTGATGATAGAAATACTGCAAGATTAGCTATGTCAGCCATGAGCGGCAATTTTTTTAATATCGTATCTGCTTCCATCTGTTTAAGCATGGGTGCCATTGTTTCTGGTTGCGTATCAATGGCATTTTTAAATACTCTAGAATCCGGCGAACCACCCGAACGCATGTTTACTACTCGAATTCCATATATACCCAACTCAATAGCAAGATTTTTTGAAAAACTCTCTACTGCACAACAAGTTGGTGCAAAGCCACCAGTATAAGGATAGCCAATTCCACCCGGCGTTGCCGTAAGGGTTAAAATGACCCCAGATTTTTGTTTCATCATCACTTTTGCTGATGCCTTAGCTGTAATGAAACGAGTTTGCAATGTCATAGTCACTGGGCTCACGAAATCATCTACCGAAATATCCACCAAAGGAACATTCATTACTATATCAACTCCAATAGCATTAAACGAAATGTCCACTGTACCCGCTTTTTTCACCACACTTTCAATATGTTTGTTTACTGCATTTTCATCTAAAGCGTCCAGTTCATCAACTTCTACTATTCCGCCAGATTTTAAAATTTCATCTGCTACTTTTTGAACAGAACTAATATTTCTTCCAGTCAAAAAAACTTTAGCTCCAGCATCTGCCAATGCTTTTGAAACTGCACCACCTAAAGATCCACCACCTCCATAAATAACAGCATTTTTGTTTTTAAGAGTCATATATTTTTGATTTTAAAGAGTTATCTGTTTTCAAAATATTCCAAGTTTGTTTGTAGTATGTCGCTATGCAATGACCGCTAACGAGCCGGGTGTTTGCGAAGTGGCATTTGAAAAAAGCCCGTTGTTGATTGGCATATTTTTTTAGTTGAATTTTCAGTTGAAGTTAATGGCTTTTTTCAAACATGACACGGGAGCAACACCGGAAAGCTGCCATTTTGCAAACACCATGTAAGGCGAAGTTTGCTCAGTAGGAAAACATCAACTTATATACTCTTGTGGCAGCTTTCGGTGAAACCGGCTCGTAAGGCGAAATTTAGGCGGAAAGAGGTTTGCGGATCACGCCAGGCGATAAACAATCGCCGCAAACCGACCGCCGTGTGTGTTGGAATTGTGTAAAGTAAATTTCGCCTTACGCGGCGATTTGCGAAGTCCACTGCGAAAGCAGGCAGCAGATCCCGAATTTATTCGGGAGATGCAAAGTATGCGAAGCAGTGGGCTTTGAAAAAAGAAACGTTGATAGTGAAGTTATTGATATTTCGTAAATCGCATAATAGCCGCAGCCTGCTTTTTTCAAAGCAAATCGCTTGTTGACTGCATGTGCCTTCGCAAATTTATTCAATGATTACGGAGAGCTCATCTACCTATTGCACTTTTCCATTTCCTCAACCTGAATGCAAGAATAATCCTGAACACTCCTGCAAAAATAAATGACAGTCCTGTCCATACAATAATGTTTGCAACTCCAAAAGCGGGAACCGCCAATATCATAAAAGCAAAGAAAATAATTCCTATTGCAAATAATAAAAACCAACCCCAGTTCGAATCACCGTAAGATTTCATGTCGAATGAAAAGCCAATAGCAGAAAAACCACGGAATAATAACCAGAAGCCTAGAATAAACGGCAATATTACCATGGTAACAGCAGGATATGTCAACAGGTAAGTTCCAATCACTATATCAAGTAATCCACTTGCTAATGTCCAACCCCAGCCTTCCAGTGATTTACGGGCTGATATTGCAAATACTGTTTCGAAAAATCCGATGGTGAGAATACCTGCTCCAAATAGAATGCTTAGGGATAAGTAAGCAGTGGCAGGTGAAGCAAAAACCCAGATCCCTACCGCTACCAGAATAAGCCCGGTCAGCAAAAGAAGCCACCAGTATTTTACCGCTTCTTTTATTTCTTTAAAAATTGTTGTTGCCATAAAAAATGTTTTTAAGTGTTATAAATTTCTATTCCAACGAGGTGCGGGAAAATTAAATTTTTAAAAGGATATCTTTTCCGAACAACATTCTGCCGAAAGGCAGAATGTTGTTATGTAATGATGCATTTGATCCATTACTCTACTCAATTATGCCAGATGAGCTTCTTCTTTCTTCCTGATCTCAAAAGCTTCACCGACCAATTTTCCAGCTTGTTTTAATTTAGCTGTTCTCGCATTATACTCTTCTGTTAACGCATCAATTCTTTTTTGCAGTTTTGCTTTTCTCCTGTCACTTGCATTTTTCAACTGACCGTTTATTGAGTTCACTTTTGCATCAAACTGGCTTTTCGAATCATCCATTTTCTTTTTCAGGTGATCACTTGCAATCTTTGCTTTGGCTTGCAATTTTTCGATGGATGCATTGATCTTTGCCTTATCAGCTTCCCTCGCTTCTTTAAGTTCCTCTTTCAACTGCTTGTATTCATTTGAAATAGCTTCGGCTTCACGGTTGAGTTGCTCCTCTTCCACTTCATACCGAAGACGCCGGAACACCAGTCCGTCAAGAGCCTGTATTTTTGTATCAACCGGAACGGTCCACGTTTCATCTATTTCACAAACAACAGCAGTTTTGCCGTTTGTTAAGGCATCGGATACTTCATCTATAAATTGTGTATTGATGTCGTTGTCACTAACATCAAAAACCAATCCTGCCATTGCCCCGGTGGCTGCTCCAACGGCCATTCCAACCGGGCCCGCTAACAACCCGATTAAACTGCCGGTGAGAAGACCAACGCCAGTACCAATAGGGCCCTGGTCGGCGCTTTCTTTTACATGGATTTTTCCACTTTGGTCTTTATTAATTACCGCTGCTGCATAGAGGGTGATGTCCCCGTTTTTGTGTAAACCTTTCAAAGAGCTTAAGCCTTCATAGGCTTTTGTTTCGGTATCGAAAACCGCAATTAACATCTTGTTCATTTTATATAGTTTTAATTGTGAATAATAGCTTTTGACGGAAATGACTCAATTGATTTCAAGGGGAGAGGAATACAATTACCTGTAAATATTGCCCTGTTCACATGACCATAGTTAATGTAAAAAATAACTGGGGTCATCCTGTTCGCGGCTTCTCTTTTTGCCCGGTGTTTTCCTTTTTTTTATTCATCCTTAACAGTTTCAGCCCTTTCGAATTGAGAATGCCATGCAAAAACAAATCATTTGCATTTTCGATAATCGTGTTTACATCTACGTGAGCAGTATCGCCTTCCAATACATTTTGTATTTGCCAGCAATAAAGCCATCCGGTATTTCTTTTATCAATATCTGGTCTGAAAATTTCTTCTGTTATTCCTCGGTTTAAACAACGTTCGAGATAAGGTATTACCGAATTATCTCTGAAAACAATCAACTGGGTATAAACCTCCGGGTAATATTTTTTCAGATCCCTGATAACATTCGGCCTTAAAATCTCAAGCATATCAAGAATGTGATCAGAGAAATTTTCTATCTCCTTAATTGCATTTGGAGAAATATCCGGACATAGCCCGATATATTTACTGGTCTTCGAGATTAATTTCTGTATGATCGTTTTCACCAACATTTCTTTGCTTTGAAAAGTTTCATACAGTGTTTTTTTGGAAATACCGGAATAGGAAGCGATGTCGTCCATTGTAACCGAGTGCAAACCATTCTGCATAAAGAGTGTTATCGCCTTCTCAACTATATTGTTCGTCTTGTCTTTCATATTAATTTAATTTCACACCACAAAGATGAAACGGGAAAGCCTCCGGAGAAAGGTTGGCGCTTCGGCAAGATTGGTCAAATAGTCGGTTATAGGTGGCTGGAATTTTTTTCTCTACTGAATCATGAAACGGCCCTACATTGAATGACGATATTCCTTTGGCGACAGGCCGGTTTGTCTTTTAAAATATTTGCCAAAGAACGATTGATCGCTGAAATGAAGCTCATCAGCTATCTCTGCAATGCTTAATGCAGGATTATCCAATAGCAGTTTTGCCTCCAGCAAAACGAAATCATCAATAATTTCGCCGGCTGTTTTGCCTGTGATCTCCTTTACTGTTTCGGTAAGATATTTAGGAGTGATGTTGAGCTGTTCTGCATAAGTGTTTACATTTCGTTGCGATCTGAATTGCTTTTGCAGCAGTTGCGTAAAATTCTTAACAAGGTTTTCTTTTCTCGTAACATGATGATGGAATGGCACCGCATATTTTTTACTCAGACCGTACACTTCATATAAAAAAATGTAAAAAGTATGGAACAGGAGTTCTTTGCCATACACTTGATCATTCAATGAAATAACTCTGTTATTGAGTTGTTTTATGAGCAGTTGAACAACTGCAGCGTCTTTTTTGTCAAGCTTCCAGTGTGGCGAGAACTGTGAAGAAAAATAATCCAGTAATTCAACAGCATTTTTCGGCACCCCGATAGCCGTTAAAAAATCAATAGTAAAATTGACGCCTGAAACAATTGTATCTTTTGAAACGACTTCAACTTTTTTTACTGCACCGGGAGCGATAATAACCAGGCTGTTTTGCTTTGCCGTATATTCTTCGAGGTTTAATAAAAAAGTAAGTTCTCCCTTTACTATAAGAAGAACAGTAAGGAAATCGGACCGGAAATGAAATTTGAACAGGTCATGTTCATAAAAAGGTTGATTGTATCTCACCGAAAAGCCGGGCACATTCAAATTCGCATTAAACCCAGGACCAGACAAAAATTCTGCATGTTTATACAAGAATGTTTTGGTGGGTCGCTTCGGCATAATCAGAAATTATTCAAATTTATGCTTATGCTGCGAACAAAGAAATATCTAACCTTGTAATGTCCCGGTTAAGGATTGTTTATTTTGAAATTTGCAGGAAAAGTAATCCCAACAATAAAATAGCCGCAATTAACGCCAATGTATATTTTGCCGGCTTTGCCTTTTGACGGATCAAAGTGAAAACAGCGCCGCCGATTATTGCCAGCAGGCAAATTGTTGAGAACAATTCATACCTGGTAAACAGTCCAACTGTAAATATTATTTCTGCAATAGCAGTGGCATACATTATTGTAAGGCTGTAACCGGCATTTTCAAATGTTGACTTTGTTTTGCCTGTCAGCTTTCCTATGACCGATAAAGCAAAGATTACTGCTAAAACAATTTTAATAATAGTCACTTCCATTGTTTTTTATTTTTTTGAATAACAATGCAAAGATGAAATATCAAGGCCCGATGAGAAAGGTTTCGGCTTCGGTAAGTCTGGTCAGTTAGTCGGTTGGGGAGGGTTAAAGATTTTATTGTATTAAAGTCCGGGGAGATATTGTCTCGTACTGTCTTTGGCGTCCTCGCCAACGGCTCATTCATTTATATGACTAAGCCATTTGAATTAAAAATAGTGTTTGTTCTCTTTTTTATTTGCACATTAATGCGGACGCCAACGTGAGCGAAGCAGTCTTTCACAATCTAACAAATGTCAAAATCGCCCTGGCAAATTCAGCAGGCGCCTCTTGAGGCAGATTATGTCCTATTCCTTTAGCAACTCTTCTTTCATAACTGCCTTCAAAATAACTGGCATCTTTACCCGTTCCCGAAAACGGTTCAACACCATCGGCTTCTGCATCTAATATTATAGCAGGCACTTTTATTGTTGGCTGCTTTTGCAGCAACTGTTCTATCGTTTCAAATTTAGGGTCGCCATTTGCTAATCCATATCGATGCCTGTATGAATGCACAACTACTTCCACAAAATCGGGATTGTTGAATGAAACTGCTGTTGCTTCAAAAGTGTCGTCATCAAATTTCCAGGTTGGAGACCAGTTGCGCCATAATAGCCTGCACAGTTCTGTCCGGTATTTTGTTAATCCCAGACGTCCGCGGTCGCTATGAAAGTAGAATTGATACCAATTTAGCATTTCAATTTCCGGTGCAACAGGTTCTGAATATTTTGCTATGTTTTGAATGTTATATCCCGCCATTGATACTAGGCCAATAATACGTTCGGGAAGAAGCGCAGAAACAATGCAACAAGCCCGTCCGCCCCAATCATACCCACCCACAATTGCTTTTTGTATAGATAGTGCATCCATTAATGCAATTAAGTCATTTGCTAATGCAGCTTGCTGACCAGAACGGATAGTATCAGGAGATAGAAATTTTGTCGGTCCGAACCCACGTAAGTATGGAACAATAATCCGACAGTTTTCAGTCAACAGATGTTTTGCTACGTCATCGTAAGCTCTTACGTCGTAGGGAAATCCGTGCAGAAGTATAATTGCCGGTCCATCAACATTTCCACTTTCTTCATAAGCAATGCAAAGGTCTCCTGCATTAATATTTTTTAACGTCCCCATATCAACTAATTCATTTCCAGAATGTCGGTCTAAGATTACAGAGAACACTCTAATTTATGATATTAGATGTAATGGTGAAAGAATTTCAATATCTAAAAACCAATTCTTGTTGTTAGGAAAATCAAACCGAATTATTATTCAAATAAAAAAATCACCTTCATTATGAAAGTGGTTTTTAAATTTAAGATGGTTCTATTTTAAAAAGCTTTTTTCTCTGCTGCTTTTTGCATTGGGTTGATGCCTCCCTGGCTTTGCCCACGTGCAGCCGCCTGCTTCGCTTTGAATAATTCAAATTTCGTAGGCTCTGCAATACTGCCCCAGCTATTGTTGCTTTCATTAATATCTGCCGTTTCATGCATAGGATCAAGTTTGATGCTCGCCACTTCTTTGTCTTTTACAAAAACTTTTGTCACTTTCTTTTCGTTCAATCTCCATACCTGTGCGGGTATCCTGTCCACTTCCTTTGTTCCGTCTTTATAGGTCCATTCGATAATGATCGGCATTACCAAACCGCCTTTGTTGCTGAAGGTGATTTCATACACATTCTTATTTTCATATTTTGCTTTTCCTTCATCATCCAGCGCTTCTGTTCGTGGGGAAATATTCACCGCATATTTTGTAGTATCATATTTTTCAATGTTCCTGTCATATTTCCAATAGAAATCTCTTAATGAAGTATCAGCATCAGTTAAAAAAGTAATGCTCTTATCTTCACGATTACGGATCTTCGAAAGATCTTCAAAGGAGTTTACTTTTGGTTTGTCGAGATTCCTCATTACTGTTGTATCGTTTGTCATCCCGGGAACAGCAGTTACATCAGGTTTAAAATATTTTACTGTGTCAATAGCAATATCACATGCATCCGTTCCGTAAAACCATTCTCTCCAGAACCAATCGAGGTCCTCACCACTGGCATCTTCCATCGTACGAAAGAAGTCAGCAGGAGTTGGATGTTTGAAAGCCCAGCGTCTTGCATATTCTTTGAAGGCGTAATCAAATAGTTTGCGACCCATGATCGTTTCTCTTAAAATATTCAACCCCGTTGCCGGTTTTGAATATGCATTTGGACCGAAGCCAACTATGTCTTCCGAATTCGTCATGATTGGTTCCAACTGATCTTTTGGCAACTTCATATAATCTGTGATAGTGTATGCAGGGCCTCTTGTTACCGGGAATTTGTTATCGTACAATTCTTCGGTCAGGTATTCAACAAATGTATTCAGGCCTTCATCCATCCATGTCCATTGACGTTCATCGCTGTTAATGATCATCGGGAAAAAGTTGTGTCCTACTTCGTGTATCACTACGCCAAGCATTCCATACTTAGTGCTTTCGCTATACGTTCCGTCTTTTTCTGTGCGACCAAAATTGAAACAGATCATGGGATATTCCATTCCGTTGGCTGCTTCCACACTTTGCGCAACAGGATAGGGATAAGGAATGGTGAATTTTGAATAAGTTTTTATAGTGTGTGCCACCACTTTGGTGGAGAACTTGCGATAAAGATTATACGCTTCTTTACCATAATAACTCATGCACATTACTTTCTTGCCATCTACATAAGCGGGCATAGCATCCCAAACGAATTTACGTGAAGAACCCCATGCAAAATCACGAACATTGTCTGCTTTAAAAATGTATGTTTTCATTTTTGTGCTCTTATTTTTTTCTCTTGCAATGGCTTCATCAAGCGTTACGATCTCAACAGGCTCTTTTGAGGTCTGCGCTTTTTGCCAGCGTGCATATTGCTCTGGAGTCAGCATTTGCTGATAATTCTGGCATTCACCAGTGGCACCTACCACATGATCGGCAGGAACTGTCATTTGCACTTTGAAATTTCCAAACGTCAATGCAAATTCTCCACGACCGGTAAACTGGTGATTTTGCCAACCCTGGAAATCACTGTACACGCAGAGACGCGGATACCATTGCGTCATTGTAAAAAGACAATTGCCATCTTCAGGAAAATATTCATAGCCCCCGCGTCCGCCCATTGTCATGCGATCAGGAATCTTATAATTCCAATCCACATTAAAAACAAATTTTTCGCCGGGTTTTAATGGAGCAGGTAATTCTACACGCATCATTGTTTTGTTGATGGTGTATTGCAAAGCTTTGCCGGCAGCATCAGTCAGCTTTGTAATCTTGTCTCCGTAACCATTATCGTCTTTTTCAGTTTCCAGTCTGTCAAGCATTCCGTCCGTAGTTTGTCGCGGCAGCGTACTGCTATTCTGATAATTTGCATTATTAATAGTGCTATGCTGGTTCTCATCCAACTGGAGCCATAAATACCTGAGCACATCCGGCGAGTTGTTGTAATAAGTTACCGTTTCACTACCGGTTAGTTTTAATTTATTTTCATCCAGGTCGCATTTAATATCATAATCACAGCGCTGCTGCCAGTACTTTGGTCCGGGAGCACCGCTGGCTGTGCGGTATTCATTAGGAGTTGGTAATATGGTTCCCAATTGCTCAAACTTATTGCCGTGATTCGAAGCAGAATTATTCTCAATGTTCTGTGCCAATAAAAAACAGCAGGCTATAAGTTGTGAGGTAAAGGCTAAGAGGATTTTTTTCATTTTGATTTTATTTTATGTGGTCAACTTTTTATAGTTAAGGAATTCGTTGCAATGCCATCTGCAAAGCTACACTAAGCGCAGCGGCCGAAGTAAAGATCACCCATTTCATACGGCTCACTTTGATCAGTTGCACAAACAAAAATGATATCAGCAGGATTCCAATTACAACCGCTATTTGTCCTGCTTCCAATCCAACATTAAATCCAAATAAACTCCATCCAATACTTTGATCTTCGGCAATGATGTAGCGTAATTTATTGGCAAATCCCATCCCATGTATCAATCCAAAGAAAAGAGCCAAAAAATAATTAATGCGTATTGATTTTGCAGTGAAATCCTTTTGAAACAAATTGGATACAGCTGTTAAAATAATTGTGCAAGGAATTAAAAACTCGGTCCAGTTAGAAGGGAAATGGATAACATTAAAAACCGTTAAAGCAAGCGTAAGTGAATGACCAATGGTAAATGCAGTAACAAGAACCAGGACCTGTCTCCAGTCTTTCAATAAATAAATGGCAGATAATGCCAATATGAAAAGCTGGTGGTCCAATGCATCCCAGCTTATAATATGTTCCCATCCCAGGGTGAAGTAAAACCAAAAATCAGTCATAGTTTTCTCACTACTGTTTATTGAATAGCAGTAATTTTAATATTTTCAATAAACAATAATTCAAAATAATTCAGAGTTTTGTAAATGAACAAATATTTCTTTTGATGGCAGCATCTGTGTTTAAATGGTTTCTTATTTCCTTTTTTTGGCTCGTGGCGAAGAATACCAAATCCGATAGGTCTTTTAATACATTTTCAAAAGATCACCAGCATCCTTACTATATAAGCGTGGTGGAAATAAATCACAATGCAAAGGATAAAATCCTGGAGATCAGTTGTAAAATATTTACGAATGATTTTGAAAACACATTGGAAAAAAACTACAAAACAAAAGTTGACCTGGTGAATCCGACTGATAAAGGAGCTATGGATAAATTGATAAGCGATTATATTAAAAGGCGATTATTTATTAAAGTAGATAATAAACCGGTAAGTTTTTCTTATGTTGGTTTTGAAAAAGAGGATGAAGCTGTTTACAGTTATTTCGAGGTTGACAATATTGCCGGTGTAAAAAAGATCGATGTAATAAATTCAATTCTTCATGATTTTTCAGATCAGCAGATAAATATTATTCATTGTATAGTAGGAGGGAAGAGGCAAAGTACAAAGCTTGACTATCCAAAAACCAATGCGAGTTTTGATTTTTGACCTATGCATTTTATTCTTCTTCCATTTCATTCTTTATTTCATTGCTTGCGGTAACCAATACCTTATCAATGCGATGACCGTCCATATCAATTATTTCAAAACTAAACCCCCTCCATTCCATCTTGTCACCTGTTCTGGGAATACGCTCTAATTCGTGAAGAATAAACCCGGCGAGAGTATCAAACTCATGTTCACCCTCATTCATCCAATCCGCTTTATCAAAATAAGAGAGAAAATCATAAAAAGAGATTTGTCCATCTACAAGGTAAGATCCGTCGTCTCTTTTCTTAATTCCATAGTCCTGTACATCAGGTTCCGGGATATCACCTACAATGGCTTCAAGAATATCATTCAGGGTGATCATTCCTAAAATTGTTCCGTATTCATCAACGATAAAGGCAGAGTGCAGTTTCGTTTCTTTAAATCTTTCCATTACCTGGTAAGCCGAATTATTTTCAGGCACAAACAGGGCTGGTTTCATCAGGTCTTGAAATAAAATAGAATCATCGGCTACATACAAATCCTTAATAGAAATAATTCCTTTCATTTGATCAATATCTCCGTCACAAATCGGGTAAATGGAATGCCGTTCTTTAATTATTTTTTCTTTCATCTTCTCTTCATTATCATCCAGATTAAACCAAACTATATCACTTCTGTGCGTCATCAGGGATGTAATATTTCTGTCGCCCAAATGAAAGACACGTTCAATGATTTCCTGCTCTTCTTCGGCAATTGTTCCCGCTTCGGTTCCTTCTGTCACCATTGCTTTTATTTCTTCTTCAGTAACTGCATCAGATTTTGATTTTTTAATATTAAAAACTGTAAAGAAAAGATTGCTTACCAGCCTCAACAGCCATACAATAGGGTGAGTAATGCTGGCGAATACACGCATAGGCCCGGCCACAAGTTTGGCAATTCTTTCTGCCTTCAGCAATCCAATTCTTTTTGGAATCAGCTCTCCGAAAATGATAGAGAGAAAAGTAACAATAATTACAATAATAGTCGTTGCGATAGTGGCTGCATAAGGTCTTAGTATTTCAATTTTTTCTACAACCGGTTGAAAGTTTTTTCCGAATCTTTCACCAGAGTATACGCCGGTAAGGATGGAAATAAGTGTGATGCCGATTTGTGCTGCAGATAAAAATATTTCAGGATTATTAGAAAGGTCGAGTGCCTGCTTTGCTTTACGGTCACCTTTTTCTGCCTGGCTTTCAAGGCGGGGTTTACGTGCAGAAACCAACGCAATTTCTGACATCACAAACAATCCATTCAACAATATGAGGCATAACAGAATAACAATATCCATTAAGGAGTACCAGTTGGTTGTGTACCGAAGTTAGCAAATCCAAACTTTTTATTGAAAAACACAGACGTGAACAGGCCGAACAAAATACCGAGTATTGCGCCGCCTGTTACATCAAGCGGGTAATGTATACCCACATATACCTGCGCATAACTGATTGCAAATGCCCACAACCATGCGATCCACGCCCATCCCCGGATATAGTCCCGGAGCGTGAAATAAAAAAAAGTAGCCAATCCAAAATGATTAGCTGCATGATTTGAAACAAAACTGTAGCCACCGGCGCAATTTTTAAGAAGCAGGCGTACATATTGAACAAAGCCGGGATCATTACAGGGACGCAGTCTTTCAAACACATGTTTAAAAATGCGTGTACCCGCCATATCTGTCATGGCAACAGTACAAACAAAGAACACTATCCACCATCCCCAGTTTTTTTTAAAATTAATGGCTACAAAAACAAACACGAACAGATACAAAGGCATCCAGAAGTTTGCCTGTCTTAAAAAAGGGAAAATAAAATCAAAAAATGAATTTGTCCATTGCCCATTGATCTTCTGAAATAACCAGCGATCAAATTGCTCAAGATCTTTTAATATGGTCAAAAGGCTGTTCACAAGGTTATCTGCAAATGTAAAGGATGTAAAAATTAACATGTAATCATTGTTGAAACCAATGAAAAACACTTCTTTTGTAGTCCTTTTTTGGGGAGTAACCAATTGCACAGGCAACAATGCTGGTAAAATTAAAAATACCGAAGACCATACTTTGGGTGATCAACCTGTTTTTTATTTTTTTATTGATCTTTACTTTATTCCGATTAACTACATTTTTTGCATTTAAGCCGCGGGATCTTTCTTTCGGTGATCTGATACCTTCATTTGGGTTGGGTATTCGTTACGATCTTCGCTGGATAGCTGTTATTCTTTCTCCTATAATTTTTCTTAGTCTTATTCCAAAGCTTTCTCCATTTTATTCAACAAAGAATAAAAAATGGTGGACATGGTACCTGGCTGTAATGACCTTTCTGACTTTTTTCTTTTTTGCAGCTGATTTTGGAAATTTTTCTTATAACAACACACGCCTGGATGCAGGAGCTTTAAATTTTTACGAAGACAGCAGGATCGCTTTGCAAATGCTTTGGCAAACTTATCCTATGACATGGATGTTGCTTGGATTGGTGGTGGCCGTATTGTTTTTCAGGTGGATGTTTCGACGCAGTCACTGGACGGTAATAAATAAAACAGAAGGACGAGGTATTATATATAAACGTAAATGGTTTGTTGCCGCCACTGTGTTGCTTGGATTATTTATATACGGAAGTTTAAATTTTTCTCCCCTTACCTGGAAACGTGCATTTGCACTACAGGACAATTTTAAATCGTACCTGGCATTAAATCCATTGCAGAATTTTTTCGCTACTCTTAAGTTTCGTCATTCTGCATTCAATGAAAGCAAGGCCAGGGAATATTTTCCGGTGTTGGCAGACTGGATGCAGTTACGCGATAAAAATAAATTCAATTACAAGAGACGGATCATGCCCGGAAGTAATGCTTCGGAAAGTCATCCTAACGTCGTGCTTGTTTTGTGTGAATCTTTTAGCATGTACAAAAGCAGCATGAGCGGCAACCCGCTCAATACAACTCCTTTTTTTAGTGAGATGTGCGATAATGGAATTTTCTTTGAAAGATGTTTTTCTCCTCATTACGGAACGGCACGTGGACTTTTTGCTATTGTAACCGGCATCCCTGATGCACAACTATATAAATTTTCTACGAGAAATCCCCAGGCACTTCAGCAACATACTATCATTAACAGTTTTGAGGGCTACGATAAATATTATTTTCTTGGAGGCAATCCTGAATTCAACAATTTTGAAGGATTACTTCACAACATTGACGGTCTTCAAATGATCACTGAAGGGAAATTTCATTCTCCAAAAATTAACGTATGGGGTATCAGTGATAAAAATCTTTTTCTGGAAGCCAATAAAAGGTTTAAAAAAGAAACGAAACCTTTTTTTGCTATCATCCAGACAGCAGATAATCACCGCCCTTTTATGATTCCGCAGGAAGACAGTGCATTTGAAAAACTTGAATTGCCTGCTGATACACTCGAGAAATACGGATTTGAGTCGGTAAATGAATTCAACAGTTTTCGTTATTCAGATTATTGCTTTGAGAAATTTATGGATGCCGCTTCAAAAGAAGATTATTTTCACAATACAATTTTTGTTTTTATTGGCGACCATGGAGTTTCGGGCAATGCAAATGCCATTTATCCTCACACATGGACAGATCAACGATTAACGGATGAGCATGTGCCACTTTTATTCTATGCTCCTTATTTACTGCATCCACAGCGAATAAAAAAAGTAGCTTCTCAAATTGATGTATTGCCAACCATTGCCGGGATGGTAGAGGAACCTTATGTAAATACGACCTTAGGAAGAGATTTGCTGGATACTTCTCTTAAAAATGATTATGCTTTTACGATTAACCAGGATGGTACGATTGGCATGGTAACCAACAATTATTATTTTACCAGGAATATAAACTTCCCGGAGGAAAAAATTTTTCCTATCAATGGCAACACTTTGAATTTAAGCTGGCATGATGTACAGGCTGTTAAAACAAAAATGTCTGAAGTGACAACGGCTTATTATGAAACAGCAAGATGGATGATAATGAATAATAAAAAATAGCTGCTGATACCGGGGTCTATGTCAGTGCATCTGTTGTGCGCCCATCGTTATATAGTCTTTTCTTTTCACCATTTTCATTATTGTTTCCTTTTTTCCTTGAGACTATGATGAGTCTTGGAGTTTTCCTGATATCATACGGAATCAGGTTATAATCTCCAAACACTTCAAGAACCTGCATATTTTGAAAAGCGAGCATTTCAGTAAAATCACCTAAAGAAAATTTGGCAACTCTTTCTGTATGTTCTTCCGGCATTTTGAGTGAAGCATCCGTAATAACAATTCTTTTATAAAAATGTTTTTCATCATCCCATCGATGGATTTCATAAGAAGTGCCTGCAATATTTTTTAATTCATTTCGAACCAAATGGTCTTCTGCGAAATGCACATTCAGGTAATCAATCACAAAAACACCTGACGGTTTTAAACTCGCCGCAATGGTCCTCATAGCATCATCGTGCTCACGTTTCGTTGTAAAATATCCAAAGCTGGTGAAGAAGTTAAAGGCGTAATCAAAATAATTGATCCAGAAAGGAAGGCGCATATCGTGGATATAAAAATTCAGGTTGTCTTTTTCAAACTGCTTTGCGTACATGATGCTGTTCATGGAAAGATCAAAGCCGGTTATATCAAATCCCATTTCAGCCAGTAAACGGCTATGCCTGCCTCTCCCGCAGGCTACATCAAGCATACAGCTGCCCGCAGGGGGTTGTAAAAAACTCACCAGTTTTTGAATACAGCTTGCTGCTTCCTTTTCATCCCTTTCGAAATAGAGTCTGTAGTAGAAAGGCGAATTAAACCAATCCCTGTACCATTCCCTTGCAGTGATTCTTGTCATTTTATTTTTTTCATTAACAAATATCATGGATTTTCATTGATAAATTTTTGATTTGTGATAGCCAAATATTTATTTATGCCGGAATCGTTCTTATCATCGTTCTATTCTTATTTTTGATGTCCAGATCAATACTGTCGCCTTAACCTTAAACTTTAAAAGTGGCTCTCATCAAAAGTATTTCGGGTATCAGGGGAACGATTGGAGGAAAACCCGGAGAATCGCTGACCCCGGTTGACATAGTAAAATTCACGTCGGCATTTGGCAGTATTCTTCAGCAGCAGCATAATGACAATTTTACTCCTTTAAAGATTGTTTTGGGCCGTGATGGACGCATCAGCGGTGAAATGATCCGTAATCTTGTTTGTTATACTCTTGCAAATCTGGGATTTAATGTGATCGATCTTGGATTATCTACCACACCTACGGTGGAGATAGCCGTGAAAATGGAAAAAGCTGACGGTGGAATTATTATTACAGCCAGCCATAATCCAAAAGAATGGAATGCTTTAAAGTTATTAAATAAAGCAGGTGAATTTATTTCTGCTGAACTGGGAGTTAAAATTCTGGAAAAAACTGCTAAGGAAGATTTTGTTTTTACCAATGTAGAAAAGTTAGGGAGCATTACTGCCGATGATTCTTATTTGCAAAAGCATGTGGATGCAATTATGAACTACCCGTTGGTAAATACAAAATTGATTGCTAAAAGAAATTTTAAAATTGTAGTAGATGCAATTAACTCTACAGGCGCCATTTTTGTGCCGGCATTATTAAGAGCATTGGGTGTCAACGATATCATTCTTTTGAACAAAGAGGTAAATGGAAAATTCGCTCATAATCCTGAACCATTGCCGGAGCATTTGACAGAACTTAGCAACGAAGTGATAAAACATAAAGCAGATCTTGGTATTGCGGTTGATCCTGATGTTGACCGCTTATGTTTTGTATGTGAAGACGGAAGCATGTTTGGCGAAGAATATACTTTGGTTGCTGTGGCTGATTATTTTCTTGACAAAAAGAAAGGCAACACTGTCAGCAATATGAGCAGCACCAAAGCATTGAAAGAAATCACTCTTAAACATGGGGGTGCATACTTTCCTTCTGCGGTAGGGGAGGTGAATGTGGTAAATAAAATGAAGGAAGTGAATGCGGTGATCGGCGGTGAAGGAAATGGCGGGATCATCGTTCCGGATTTCCATTATGGCCGGGATGCACTTATCGGCATTGGACTGTTTCTTTCCCATCTTGCTGTGCAAAACAAGTCCATCAAATCGCTACGGCAGTCATACCCCGATTACTTCATTTCAAAAAATAAGATTGAACTTGAAAATGGGTTCGATGTAAAAAATATTTTTGAGAAGATAAAAAAGAAATATAAGGATCATCCCGTAAACACAGAAGATGGATTGAAGATAGAATTCGACAACGACTGGGTTCATTTACGAACATCTAATACAGAGCCGATCATTCGTATTTATGCCGAAAGCGATTTTGAAACAAAAGCTGATAATATTGCCTCAAGACTAATGCAGGATATAAAAGAATTTATGTAGCAATTTTTATTATCGCCTTACTCTATTCTACCGGGCCATTCAATTATTTTTTATACCTGGGCTGGTAGAGTTGCACGTAAAAATTTCCCGGCATTTCAAAATGGGTCACAAACCCATAACCATGATCTTCAATTTTGCTTTTAAACTTTACTCCCCGTTTTTCCAATTCTTTAACCGTTTGCTCAATATCATCACAGTAAAAAGAAATATCATGAGTCCCCGATGAAGCACCATGTTCAGCATCGGCAGGATGACAACCCATATCGGCTTCAGGCAAATCAAAGATTAACCATCCTTCGCCAACGTCTGTCGCTTTTAGTTTAAGTTTATCACGCAAAAACTTTCTGAGACCGTTTGGATCTGAAGTATAAAACATTGTATGAACGCCTTTGATCATAACTTTTAATTTTTGGGAGTTGTGATTTACCAGTTTATTTCAACAGTTTCCGTTAAGATAATTCTTTTCATTTTCATTTTTTTCAAATTGATTGTATAATGATTTTAATCTGTGAATCAAGCCTTTTCAATCCTTATCTTTGCGCCGCAATTTATTATTCTCAGTTTTTAGCTCAAAGTTCTCTGCTGAATGGAAAGAATTTATTTCGATAATGCTGCTACTACACCTCTTGCTAAAGAAGTACTTGATGCTATGTTGCCATACATGACCACCCATTTTGGCAATCCGTCCTCAATTTATTCTTATGGCCGTGAGACAAGGTTGGCGATTGAAACAGCCAGAAAAACAGTTGCTAAATTATTAAATGCTCATCCCGGTGAAATATTTTTCACCAGTGGTGGAACAGAAAGCAATAACACGGCTATTTCCGCTGCGGTTCATGATCTTGGTTGTAAGCATATCATTTCTTCACCTATCGAGCATCACGCTGTATTACATACGGTAGAGCATTATAGTTTCGGAGAAATAACCAGCAGTTTTGTAAAACTATTAGCTAACGGGCATGTTGACCTGGAAGACCTGGAAGAGCAACTGGCTTCTCATGAAAACCGTTGTTTGGTTACCCTGATGCATGCTAATAATGAGATAGGTAATTTACTTGATATAGATGCCGTCGGTAAAATTTGCAAAAAATACAATGCTATTTTTCATTCCGATTGTGTACAAACTGTTGGTCATTACCCGGTTGATCTCAGGAAGACACCGATACATTTTATTTCAGGCTCAGGTCATAAGTTTCATGGTCCGAAAGGTTTAGGCCTTTTATATATAAATGATAATGTAAAAATTCATCCTCTGATCTTAGGCGGAGGCCAGGAACGTAACATGCGTGCCGGTACAGAAAATGTGTATGGTATCGTTGGGTTTGCTAAAGCGCTTGAGATGGCGACAAAGGATTATGAAAGAGACAGCTCTTATATTCAATCTTTGAAAACCTACATGATTGCGCAGCTTAAAAAAAATATCAAGTGCATTTTATTTAATGGGGATGCAGAAGGAAGAAGCTTGTACACTGTTCTAAGTGCTGCTTTTCCAAAAACTGAAAAATCAGAAATGATACTTTTCAATCTCGATATTAATCATATCTGTGCATCAGGAGGCAGTGCCTGTACCAGCGGAGCGGATCAGGGCTCTCACGTTATTCATGCAATCAATAATAACCCCAATCTTGTTACAGTTCGCTTTTCTTTCAGTAAGTACAACACAAAGGATGAAATTGATACGGTCGTAGAGAGGTTGAACGAGCTAATTTAATCCTGGAATTCCATAGTTAGTTTTTAAAATAATACTATAAATAGTACCAGGGATTTCTTTTGGCAGCCTTTGCATATTTTTTCAGGTTCATCAAAAAGGCAATCACCATGTAAATAATAATAGGGGAGCCGACCGTCAAAAAGGAAATATAAATGAACCACATGCGGATGCGGCTGGTTGCGATACCTAATTTTTCACCGATGGCAGAACAAACACCAAACGCCTGCCACTCAATAAAATTTTTGAACCGATTCATAAGGCTAATATAAAAAGTTTTGACTTTATCTGCAATCAAAATAATCCACTAATATTTTGAAAGACGTTTTCCTGACAAAAGAAATTACAGACAAAGACAACTGATTTTTTTCAAGATTGTTATTTAAGTAAATTCGCACCTCTTTAACAGCAGATATACGACGCCGGTTTCGGTTGGTATTAAGAAAAGATAATTCTGAAAACCTGCGATCAGCAATCTAAAATCTAAAATTCTTTGTCATGTTATTCGATCTTGATCTTATTCAGAATGTCTATGCTAAATTGCCCGGCAAAATTGAAGCAGCCAGGAAATTAACAGGCAAACCATTAACCCTCGCCGAAAAAATTTTATATTCTCATTTATCCCAAACACCTTCGAAAGCCTATGAGCGGGGAAAGGACTATGTTGATTTTGCACCGGACCGGGTAGCGATGCAGGACGCTACGGCTCAAATGGCTTTGTTACAATTTATGACCTGCGGCCGTGATACAGTAGCTGTGCCGTCAACTGTACATTGCGATCATTTGATACAGGCAAAAGTGGGAGCCACAAAGGATTTGGCAACAGCTATGGATGTGAATAGGGAAGTGTATGATTTTCTTGCCAGTATTTCCAATAAATACGGAATTGGATTTTGGAAACCCGGTGCGGGAATTATCCACCAGGTGGTATTAGAGAATTATGCTTTTCCCGGAGGAATGATGATAGGCACTGATTCACATACTCCAAATGCCGGAGGTTTGGGAATGATTGCCATTGGTGTGGGCGGTGCAGATGCCGTAGACGTTATGGCTGGCCTTCCCTGGGAATTAAAAATGCCGAAAATTATCGGGGTTAAGCTTACCGGGAAAATAAATGGCTGGACAAGTGCAAAAGACGTAATACTGTGGGTAGCTGGTCAGTTGACTGTAAAGGGAGGTACAGGGGCCATAGTAGAATATTTTGGAGAAGGAGCGGATAGCTTAAGTGCAACCGGCAAAGGAACAATCTGTAATATGGGAGCAGAGATAGGAGCTACCTGTTCATTGTTTGCCTATGATTCAAAAATGAGTGCATATTTGAGATCAACTGGTCGTGAGGAAGTTGCTGCCCTGGCCGATGGAATTCGTGAACATTTGCGTCCTGACAATGAAGTATATAATGATCCTGAAGAATATTATGACCAGGTATTGTACTTGGATCTTAATAAACTTGAACCATATCTTAATGGCCCGTTCACCCCGGACCTTGCTACTCCCATTTCACAAATAAAAGAAGCAGTTGAAAAGAATGGCTGGCCTGCAAAACTTGAAGTAGCATTGATCGGCAGTTGTACAAATTCTTCTTATGAAGATATGAGCCGATCTGCTTCCATTGTAAAAGATGCATTGCACAAGGGATTAAAAACTGTAAGTGAGTTTACCATTACACCCGGAAGCGAGCAGGTTCGTTATACTATTGAAAGAGATGGTTTCATTAAAGAGTTTGAAGAAGTAGGAGGTGTAGTACTTGCAAATGCCTGTGGTCCCTGTATTGGTCAATGGGCAAGGCATATTGATGATCCGAACAGGAAGAACACAATTCTTACTTCTTACAATAGAAATTTTGCGAAAAGAAATGATGGTTTGGCAAGTACACATGCGTTTGTTGCCTCACCTGAAATTGTAACGGCTTTGGCAATGGCAGGAACCATTGCATTTAACCCTATTACTGATACTTTGAAAAATGAAAAAGGTGAAGAAGTGAAATTAGCTGAACCTACAGGTTTTGAATTGCCGCCACTCGGTTTTGATGTAGATGATCCCGGTTACCAAAAGCCCGCACAGGATGGAAGCAAAGTACAAGTGGTAGTAAAGTCTGACAGCCAGCGTTTGCAATTACTGGCACCTTTTCGGGAATGGGAAGGAACCGATCTTACGGGTTTGAAATTATTAATAAAAGCAAAAGGCAAATGTACAACTGATCATATCTCTATGGCAGGTCCCTGGCTTAAGTTTCGCGGCCATTTAGATAATATCAGTAATAATATGCTTATAGGCGCTATTAATTTTTTTAATGACAAAACGGATTCTGTAAAAAGCCAGGTAACAGGTGAATACGGCCCCGTACCTGCCACACAGCGCCAGTACAAACAATTAGGCATTGGTTCAGTAGTTGTAGGTGATGAAAATTATGGTGAAGGCTCATCAAGAGAACACGCAGCTATGGAACCGCGGCATCTGGGAGTTCGTGCAATTATAGTGAAAAGCTTTGCAAGAATTCATGAAACCAATTTGAAAAAACAGGGAATGCTGGCTCTTACATTTGCTGATAAAAATGATTATAATAAAATACAGGAAGATGATACCATTGATCTGGTTGGCCTCACCAAATTTGCTCCCGGCAAACAATTAACCATGGTTCTTCATCACCGGGATGGATCTGAAGACAAAGTAATCCTCAATCATACATACAATAAACAGCAAATAGAATGGTTCAAGGCCGGTAGTGCACTGAATTTAATCAGGAAGCAGTTTCAGAGTTAATGTCAATTGAATAATGATGTCATTGAAGATAAATCCCAAAAAAATGCATCCCGGTTTTTCGGGATGCATTGCAAACTGACTGTTATATTTGTTTACAGACTAAAATTAAAGTTTGCTTACACTGTTTTCTTCAATAAAACGGGTTTTCCTGTTAATTGTGAACACTTCAGGCTTGCTGCTATTGTAACTTCTTACTTCAACTCTTAATACAGCATCACCGAGATCATCAGTATCTAAGCGAAATGTTCTTGTTAACGTTTTCGCTTTTACTTTTTCATTATACAGTATTTCTCCTTGCTGATCCTTGATCGAAATGGAATAATACTCTTCTTTAGCTCCGTTAAGATCAAGCTGAAATAAAGGTTGATGTTCTACACTACCTATATATTTCAGTTGAGCTGCAGGAGTATCTCCATTTCCGTTGTTGGCAAATACTGCAGTTCCAATCAAACTAAAAACCAATAATAAAGCGACAGTTCCAAAATTTCTAATTTTTGTTTTCATAATACTTCATTTTTTGTTAAGAATGGGTTTACTAAATACTTACTAAGCAATACAACCGTGGAACTATGACAAGTAATTATTAAACAAGAAAGGCACAAACGTTATAATGCAATCGAGAAAAAAGCAATAAGCAAATGGGGCATTAGTTAGATTCCTATCCGGAAAGGCAAGTGCGGTGGTTTTGATTCAGTTTGACGATGTAAAAGTAAGACTCACGACGAAAGTGAAAAAACCAATTATAGGCTTTTTTAGTATCATCAATTTAATTTATAATGGCCGGAAGCCTTGTTTATCAATGGGTTTATAAAAAAAGAATTATGATGGTCAAATCTGTTTTAGCCTTATCTTAATTGTAGAATCGGCTTGGTTGTAAAAAAGTTAACATTGTGAATATTAAATTACAATTAAATTTATGTTACTAAACTAAAAATGATATGACCGAGATTACCCAAAAAACCTCTGAAAAAAAGTTATCTAAAAAAGAAGCAAGAAAAATAGTGTCTGAAAAAATTGCAACTGCTTTGGCTGAGTACAGAAGCAGTGTTAAAGAAAAAAAATTTGCAACTAATCTTAAAAGAGCAAGTAAACTTTTTGCTGCGGATATAGCAAAGGCGGTTGCCAGGCAAAAACAAAAAATAAAAAAGCCAACAAAAATAAAAGCTGTAAAAAATAGCATGGCCGAACAGCAGAATGGTACTGCTGAAGTAGTAGTATAATCTGCCTATCAAAAATATATTTCAGACCGTGATATGAAGGTGTTTCATAACACGGTTTTTTTATTCCAGAATAAAAAATCTTTTTTTGATATCTGTTTACGCTGATAAGTTTATTGCGGCTTTATCAGCAGATATAGATATTTGTAAAAAATACAGCTTATACGCTTTCGTAATTCTTTTTAATTTTTATTGCAATTAAAATATGAGAAAAGTATTTTTTTCATTTTTGTTTTTTATTTTTTCCATTAGCGAAGCTATTTCACAAGCAGATAGCATTATTTCTTATAAGCTTACGACTGCAATGGTCCCTATGCGGGATGGGGTCAGGCTATTTACTGTCATATTAACGCCTATTGGTGCTAAAAAACCTGCTCCTATTTTAATTCAGCGAACTCCCTACGGGGCTGCTGTGCCGGGTAATTACAATCCCATAGATGTCCCATATATAGCAGGTATGGCAAAAGAAGGTTACATTTTTGTGAGGCAGGATATTCGCGGAAAATATAAAAGCGAAGGCACTATGCAGATTCACCAGCCTCTTATTCATGAAACGCAAAAAGGAGCTGTAGACGAAAGTACTGATACGTGGGACACGGTAGACTGGTTGGTAAAGAATGTTCAAAACAACAACGGCAAAGCGGGAATTTTTGGCATTTCATACCCAGGCTGGCTTGCATTAGTTGGTTCCGTTGATCCGCATCCTGCATTGAAAGCTGCTTCAGAACAGGCTTGTATGGGGGATTTATTTTTAGGTGATGATTTTCATCATAACGGAGCTTTCAGACTCAGCTATGGAATGGAATACACCTATGAAGTAGAATATGATAAAACGACAGACAGTGATTTTCCTTTCCCTCAATTTGATTTGTATGACTGGTATTTAAAACTCGGCACTTTAAAAAATGTAAACGAAAAATATTTTCATAATAGAATTCCTACATGGAACAGTTTTGTTCAACATCCGGATTATGACTCTTACTGGCAAAAAAATTCTCCATTGAACTATGTGCACTATCCCCAGATTCCTATGCTGCATGTAGGTGGGTATTTTGACCAGGAAGATATCAATGGGCCGCAATTAATGTATGATCAGATGGAGAAGAAAGACAGTTTCAATCGAAATTATATTGTATTGGGTCCATGGTTTCATGGTCAATGGAGCCGGCCTGTGGCCGACAGCCTCGGTAAAATTTCTTTTGAAACAAATACCGCCGCATATTTCCAGGAATTGCAGAAGAAATGGTTTGACTACTGGTTAAAAGGAATTGGTGATGGAAAATTTGATGAAGCCACTTGTTTTCAAACCGGCAATAATCAATGGAAAACATATTCTTCATGGCCGCCCGGGGAAGCAACAATTATGAAATTATATGCAGGTGCAAACAATACATGTTCATTTGCAAAACCAACTTTAACAACGGGAAGCATAAGTTATGTGAGCGATCTAACAAAACCAGTTCCTTACAGAACCCTCCCTATTGAAGCTACATATGGACCGGGCAGTCGCTGGAGGCCATGGCAAGTGGAAGATCAACGTTTTGTTTACACGAGACCTGACGTTATAAGCTTCGTAATGGATACACTGACTGAAGATTTAACTGTTACCGGGAAAATTATAGCACATTTGTTTGCAAGTACCACCGGCACTGATGCTGACTGGATCGTAAAACTCATTGATGTATATCCAAATTTTGATTCAAAAAACTTACTCATGAGCGATTATCAATTCCCGGTAGCAATGGAAGCATTTCGGGGAAGATTCAGAAAAAGTTTTTCCAATCCCACACCACTTATTCCAAATAAGCCGGAAGAGTTTGTGATAGATCTTCATGAAATCAATCATACATTCAAAAAGGGGCATAGAATTATGATACAGGTGCAAAGCACCTGGTTCCCGGTTATTGATCGTAATCCTCAAAAATTCGTTCCCAACATTTTTGAAGCCAAAAACACCGATTTTATAAAAGCTACTCAAAAAATTTATTTCAGCTCACAATTTCCTACATATATGGAACTGCCGGTAATTAAGTAGGAAGCAACATTAGTTTCTTTTATTTTACTTTTAGGAAATAAATAGATGTTATGAAAATCTTTCTGCTATCTATTGACTGGAGCCTTGTGAGGGTGGGTTTGGTGCTCTTAGGCATGGGAGTATTTACGGTTATCATAGAGACCATAGTAATGATGCTTTTTAAATTTGATCGATTTGGAAAAAGCCTTGTTGATTCTATTATGGCAAATATTGGGTCACTGTTACTGGCTATTCTTCTCTTCTTAATTTTCAATAAGAAAGAATTTGCAATTTCCCAGATGTCAGAACTGTTCATACTTTATTGTATTACATCTGTTTTTGAAGCTTGGTTAATAAAATTATTGAATACAACAATGAATTGGGCACGAATACTTATCACCAGTTTTGTTATGAATCTTTTAAGTTTTGTATCGCTCTATCTCATTTTTACTAAGTTTCTTTCAGGATTCTTTTCGGGTTAGCGCCATAAATTCCGTCCTTTTTCAAAATAGCACTAACTTACGATAAAGCAACCATTAATATTTTCTTTTCGATTAGTATTCAGTAATTAAATCGAGGAATTTGCTGTCTGCCGAGGAATTAAGTATGCACGTAGAAAGATGTGCAATGAATAACAGGGAGAGCCAGAAAAAAATTTATAGCTCTTTCTACGGATATGCCATGGCAGTATGTGACCGATATACAAATAACCAGGAGGACGCTGTTGAAATACTAAACGATGGGTTTCTGAAAATATTTAAAGAAATCCACCGATATAAACCGGCCTACAGTGATGTAGTAAGCTCCTTTAAAGGCTGGTTACGAAAAATAATGGTATATACTGCCATTGATCATTTCCGGAAAAATCAGAAGCACCAGTTTACAACAGATTTGGATAATGGAATTATACAAGTTTCTGCGGGTGGTGAAGATGCGCTGGATAGAATTTCTTATGAAGAGATAATAAGATCTATCCAGGATTTGACACCTGGTTACAGAACTGTTTTGAACCTTTTTATAATTGAAGGACTAAGCCATGAAGAAATATCGGAACAGCTTGGTATTTCAATCGGCACGTCAAAATCAAATTTGGCAAAGGCAAGAAGACAGCTTCAAAAAATATTATTTCAGCAAAATCAAATACAAGTGACCAAAAATGCTGTTTGAAGATTTTGATAAAAAAATTAAAGAGGCTGCAGATCAGCACCATCCTCCATATGATGAAAAAGCATGGCGGAAGATGGAAAAATTGCTTGACCAGCATCTTCCTCAGCAAAAAGATGACAGGAGAAGAATTCTGTTTTTCCTACTGTTATTGCTTTTGATAGGTGGAGTAACTTATATTGCCATATCAAAGCCATGGAATAAAAAACCTGGTTCTTCTCAATTTGTTCAAAAAAATCAAACTGGAATCCAGGACGCTACCCGCAAAAATTCGAATAAAAATGATATAAGCACTTCTATTTCCGGGTCTGATAAAATAGATGAACCGAGGAGCAAGGAATCAATCAAGGTATCTTCCGAAGAAAAGAAATTTAATCCTGAAAAAATAGTTGGTAACTCACCTGTTAATAAGAAATCACAGCCTAATATTTCTTATGGCCAGGGGATTGAAAAAAATAAGAGTGCAACAATTAAAAGTAGTTCATTCCTGGTCAATAATGCTGATCAATATAATAATATAGGAATCAATAATGACGGTAAAAGAGATGATAAAAAGATAATCTCCGGCAAGATAAAAGAACAAACTGCGAATTTAAACTCCCAGGAAAAAAATAATGATGATGATAAGATCAGCATTATTCCAATTGATACAAATGAGATAAAAACAAATAAGAGTCAACAAATATCAGAAACTGATTCGAAGACAAAAACTCAATCCAAAAAGGCCATAAGCAATAAAAATGGATTTAGCTTTTTAGTCTCAATTGGACCCGATGTAAGCAAAGCGGGTGCCAGTAAAACCGGTAAAACCACCCTGGTGTATGGAGCAGGAATCGGCTATACGTTTAACAGATTCACTGTGAAAACCGGGATATATGCATCTAAGAAAATTTATTGGGCAGGTCCTAATGATTATAAACTTTCATATTCGCCTCCGCCATCAACAAAATTTGAAGGAGCTGATGCAAATTGCCGGGTAATTGAAATACCTCTAAAACTTAACTATGCTTTTGATGTAAAAAATAAAAGCAATTGGTTTGCCGGCGTTGGCCTTTCTTCTTACCTGATGAAAATGGAAAAATATGTCTATACCTACAAGTCTGCGTCATCAATTTATTATTATCCGTACCAGGCTAAAAATGAGAATAAACATTACTTTTCTGTTCTTGATTTATCTGCTGGTTATAAACGCCAGATAAATCATACCTTATCTGTATCTGCAGAACCTTATGTTGAAATTCCCTTAACGGGTATTGGGGTTGGCAAAGTACATCTAAACAGCGGAGGTATTTTGTTTACAATCGACATAAAGCCTTTCAGAAAATAATCAATTTTATATTTTAATCTTGTTGATCATTTCCCCACCTGAATGTTTTAATATCAAAGCCTGCAAGATCAAGAATTCTGTCCACAACAGTTGATGCCACTTCTTCGATGGTTGAAGGCTTGCTGTAAAAAGAGGGAGTAGCCGGACAAATTATCCCTCCGGCTAATGTTACGGTTTCCATATTGCGGATATGAATAAGATTATAAGGCGTATCACGAACAACACAAATCAGTTTTCTTCTTTCTTTCAATATAACATCAGCAGCTCTTGAGATAAGGTCATTGGAAACCCCGCTGGCAATTCTTCCAAGTGTTCCCATTGAACATGGAACAATGATCATTGTATCATATTTTCCGGACCCGGAAGCAAAAGGTGCAGTAAAATCAGAGGTCCCGAAATTTTTAAAAGGGTATTTCTTATGGTTCTCATTACCTAATTCAGTTTGCCACACCTGCTTAGCATTATCCGACATGACTGTCGCCAGTTCATCCCACTGCTTTAGCTTTTCCAATTTATCCAGTAGCAATTTGGCATAAATAGAGCCGCTGGCACCGGTAATGGCAATTACAATTTTTTTCATTGATACTTTAAGTTACAAATCTTGCGCAAACGGTTGCAAAGCAAATTCATCGATATGAAGTTCGAATTTGTCAATTTTTTTTCATAAGTACGTCTTTTTAAATAAGATATTCCAAAAAAAATATCATATAAATTTAATTGTTAAGAAATTATTCCGATATTAGACCCGAATTTTCATAGGATAAGGTTTAATGGTTAATGGTTTTTGATTAGGGCCCCCGACTTTCAGTCGGGGTTCTTTTTTTATTTAGGCAAAAAAGCAGACGCAACTATAAAGTACTTTTTGCAGACAATTACAATCTTACTGTTTCTGATAAGACTCTGTTCCAAAGAGGATTCACACAGATGATACATATTTAACCAGAAATTAAAAAAACTGAACAGGATTTTCCGAAGGTTTTGGTTTGAAACCAATTAACTCAACAATTCACTGTTTTCAAATTCCTATTTTTGTCCGTTCAAAGCTTGCTATGGACAGGGAAATTTTATTGAGAGCTTATCGGTTAATGTACTCGGCGAAAATGATGGCTGAAACCTATGAGGCTAATCGTCAGATCTGTAAATATGTTCACTCTACTTCAAGAGGACATGAGGCAATACAATTAGCCACTGCATTTCAGCTAAGGTCTTTTGACTATGTGAGTCCTTATTATAGGGATGAAAGTTTGCTCCTTGGAATGGGATACTCTCCTTACGAATTAATGCTTCAATTGCTTACAAAAGCAGATGATCCTTTCTCTGGCGGTCGCTCTTATTATTCTCATCCTGCGAATAATAAACCAGGTAAACCAATAATTATTCACCAAAGCAGTGCCACTGGTATGCAGGCAATTCCTACTACTGGTGCAGCACAGGGAATTCAATATTTGGAAAAGAGTGGTGATCAATCGTCGGCTAGTCATAATGAAAAACCAATAGTGATATGTTCTTTAGGCGATGCTTCAATTACAGAAGGAGAAGTAAGTGAAGCTTTTCAGTTTGCAGTATTAAAACAATTGCCTGTTATTTATTTGGTTCAGGATAATCATTGGGGTATTAGTGTTTCTGCAGAAGAGTCAAGAGCCATGGATGCATATGAATATGCAGGGGGTTTTAAAGGCATGAATAAAATTCGTGTGGATGGAACGGATTTTATTCGGAGCTATGAAATAATGCAACAGGTAATTGATGATGTGCGGCAAACAAGAAGACCGTGGCTGGTTCATGCAAAGGTTTCATTACTCAATCATCATACCAGCGGAGTAAGAAAAGAATTTTACAGAACGCAGCAAGATCTTGATAAGCATTTCGAAAACGACCCGATGCCAAAACTGAGAAATATTTTATTACAAAATGGGATTGAAGAAAATACGATACATGAAATTGAAATACAGGTTGAAAAAGAAATAAAAGAAACTTTTTCAAAAGCAGTGAATGCAGCTGAGCCAGATCCTGCTAAAAATTATGATTATATTTTCTTACCTACACCAGTTACAGAAGAAAAGGGAGAAAGAAAACCTGCCCGTAAAGAAAAAATAATGATGGTCGATGCGGCACTGTTTGCTATTCGAGAAATAATGGAAGAGTATCCCAATACAGTGTTGTATGGACAGGATGTAGGAAGAAGATTAGGCGGTGTATTTCGTGAAACAGCAACATTGGCTGAACAATTCGGTGATCACCGTGTGTTTAATACTGCCATACAGGAAGCCTACATCATTGGCTCAACAGTTGGCATGAGCGCCGTAGGAGTGAAACCCATTGTTGAAGTACAATTTGCAGATTATATTTTTCCCGGAATTAATCAACTTGTAAGTGAAATTTCAAAATCCTGCTACCTGACCATCGGACAATTTCCCGTCGGAACAATTATCCGCGTGCCTGTAGGTGCTTATGGTGGCGGAGGCCCTTATCATAGCGGTTGTATCGAAACCATGTTGTTATCGATCAAGGGAATCAAGATCGTTTATCCATCAAATGCACCAGATATGAAAGGGTTGATGAAGGCAGCTTTCTTTGATCCAAATCCTGTCGTAATGCTCGAACATAAAGGTTTGTACTGGAGTAAGGTACTGGGAACTGATGAGGCAAGAGCCATTGAGCCTTCAAGAAATTATGTTCTTCCATTTGGTAAAGCAAATATTGTTTTAAAAGCCAACGCTGATAAGATTGAAAATGGTGAGAGCTGTTGTATTATTACCTATGGCATGGGTGTATATTGGGCAAAAGCTGCTGCTAAAAGTTTTCCAGGGCAAATTGAAATTGTTGACCTGCGAACTTTATTTCCTCTTGACGAAGAGTTGGTGTTTGAGACTGTAAAAAAACATGGAAGATGTTTGGTGCTGACCGAAGAACAGCAAAACAATTCTTTTGCTGAAGCCCTGGCAGGTCGTATTTCAAAACAATGTTTCAAATGGCTGGATGCACCTGTAGATGTTTTAGGTGCATTAAATCTTCCTGCTGTTCCATTGAATTTAGGATTAGAAAAAGGCATGTTACCCAATGGAGAAAAAGTTATAGAGCGATTGAAGCAAATATTTTCTTTTTAATTTTTATTGCTTTAGAGGGGTTATAATTATCAGAGAATGTAAAGTTAAATGCCATTTATGTGCAATAAGTTGCGCCTTGGAATATTTATAACCATGAATTAAGAAGTCATATATTTATTGCATTGAAACAATTTGTTACATAGATATACCAATAAAAAAAATTAATAACTAATAAACATTTATTTTATGAGCGATTATTTGACAAGAGTTGAATTTCATGATGCTAAATCGCCTGATGACAATATTAGTAAGCTTCATTCGGCTATGGCAAGAGAGGGCTTTTCCAGGACCATTACCGACGATAAAAGTATTGTCTATGAATTACCTGTTTCCGAATATTATAAAAGGACCAGTGAAAATATTGAAGAAGTAATTGAAAGGGCTAAAAAAGCTGCTGCAACAACAGGAAAAAAATTCGGAGTTATAGTAGGAGATTGTACAAATTTAAAATGGAGTGGTTTAACCACTGTGAAGAAATAGAACTGCGATGGGCTTTGGCATTTGAATAGTAATTCTTTACTCTTGTAAAAAAATTTGGGAACACTCCTCTTCTTGATTTTATCCATATCCCTGGCCCAAGTCAATATTTCCTGAATTATTCTGGAAATAAAAATTATCTTTAAAGAGCTTAGATTAATATAATATCATTTTCCCTCTGTTTGGTAGCAAGGCTGGTTCCTTAAGAACTTCACGTAGCCTCGGGTTTGATCAAAATCCACTTACCCTGCGAAACAAACCTTGTCTTAAATTTTTGGGTATGGGAATTCAAACTTCTCTTCTCAATAATGAGCAATCACTTTTTAAAGCTCTGCTCGAAGCCGCTCCTGATGCTACGGTGATAGTGGATACTCATGGCATCATACAATTCCTAAATTCACAAGCGGAAAAATTATTCGGGTATAAGAAAAATGGACTTCTTGGTAAAGCCGTTGAGGTCTTGATACCGGCAGTTTTCCATCAAATCCATATAAAGCTTAGAGAAAACTATATTAAGACTCTTCGTGCCAGACCTATGGGTGAATATATTAAACTGGAAGCAATTAAAAAAGATGGAACACAATTCCCGGTTGAGATCAGCATTTCTCCTTTACAAACAGACAAGGAGATTTTAGTTATTGCTTCTATCCGCAATATTAGTGATCGCAAAAAAATCTATGAGAAGCTGATCAATTCTGAGTTATATTATCGCAGGCTTTTTGAAACGGCCCGGGATGGTACCCTTATTCTCGACGCACAGACAGGCATGATAGAGGATGTGAACCCATTCATGATGGAGATGCTTGGGTATACGTATAATGAATTTATTGGCAAACAGCTATGGGAAATTGGCCTATTCAAAGACATAAAAGCCTGCATTATTATTTTATTCATTCTTAAAGAGAATAATATAATGCAGTAATGCAAACTGCATGGAGCAGACTTTTTTTTAGACAAGTATCATGAGTTTGAAAAAATACCAGCAATTATTAATGATATAGTCAAGACAAAAAACAGTGACAAAAAACAAAATTGTTAAAGTGAAAAGTAATAGTAACATATCCCTCCCGCGGAAGTTAAAGAAACTGTCCCTGTTTTTCAGCATAATCGTTGCAATGGTTGGATTCATCGTTCTTCTTGGATGGATCGGCAATATTCCCATTCTTAAAAGCATTTTACCCAACTGGATAAGTATGAAAGTCGATACAGCCCTTTGTTTCCTGCTGTCTGGCATTACCCTCATATTATTGATCCGTGAACGACCGGGCAGGATCAGAAAAATTCTGATTCCTGCCCTTTCTTTAATAATAATTTTGATAGGGACCGTTTCTCTGCTTGAATACATCTTTCATTTCAATGCAGGGATTGATGAATTTTTTTTCAAAGACGATATTGTAGCAAATGGTACCGCCTCTCCCGGAAGACCAGCCATACAAACTGCTTTTTGTTTTATTCTCTTCGGACTTTCTTTCCTCTTTGGGGGAATCAATAGATCATACCTTCTCATTTTTCAATGGCTAAATATTGCTGCCGGTTTCATTGCATTAATTGGACTACTCGGTTATCTGTTCGGAGTTGAGCAATTATCGGGCATCTCAGAATATACCACAATGGCCGCCCACACTTCTTTTACTTTCTTGCTCCTGATGGAGGCCAGTTTGTTAATACATCCCGATAAAGGCATTATGAAACTGCCAAGTAGCAATACACTGGGAGGACGGCTGATTCGGAATTCCTTTCCAATTATCATAGGGCTTATTATCATCATGGGCTGGCTGCGTTTCCAGGGTGAGCTGGCTGGTTTATATGACACCCGTTCCGGAGTTACCATTTTAATCATTAGTATAATTATTGTTTTTACTGTTATAATTTTTAGTAACGCTATACTATTAAACAATAAAGAAGAGAAACTAAATCAACTTTCCCAGGCTGTAGAACAAAGCCCCACATCAGTTGTGATCACCGATACAAAGGGAAATATTCAATATGTAAATCAAAAATTCCTGAATGTAACCGGCTATTCTGTGGAGGAGGTTATGGGAAAAAATCCCCGCATATTGAAATCGGGTCACACAACTGCAATTGATTATGCAAACCTGTGGAAGCAAATTGCTTCTGGACTTGAATGAAGGGGTGAGCTTCATAACAAGAAAAAGAATGGTGAGCTATATTGGGAATATGCTATAATATCTCCCATCTTCGATGCAGCTGGTAAAATCATCAACTTTCTTGCTGTTAAAGAAGACATCACCGAACGAAAGCATGTACAGGAAGCCCTGCTTCATGAACAATACCTGATGCAAACTCTAATGAATAATCTTCCTGATCATATCTATTTTAAAGATAACGAAAGCCGATTCCTGAGAATCAGCAAGTCTCATAGTGAATTTTTCAACCTGGATGATCCTGCTCAGGCAATCGGCAAAACGGATTTTGACTTTTTCGATAAGGAACACGCCAGTGCAGCATACAAGAATGAACAAGAAATAATCCAGACGGGACAATCACTGACTATAGAAGAAAAGGAAACCCTGCACGATCGTTCCGTGTCGTATGTAACAACTACAAAAATGCCTTTCCATGATAAAGCAGGCAATATTGTTGGCACGTTTGGTATTTCCAGGGATATTACCGAACGCAAAAAAGCTGAAGAAGAACGTTCAAGACTTGCTCATATAATCGAAACCACTTCAGACTTTGTGGCTATCGCTGGTATAGACCAAAATTTTGTATATATGAACAAAGCTGGACGTGAAATGACTGGCTATGGTGAATTGGAAGATCTGTCTTCAAAATCGATAACCGATTTTGTAACCGAAGACACATTAAAAATACTTGGTGAAATAGCAATACCCACCGCCATGCAGACCGGTAAATGGAGTGGTGAAACTACACTTCTTACTAAAACCGGAACAGAAATCCCAATATGGTCGGTAACCATTGTACATAAAACACCCGATGGCAGGCCTGAATATATTTCAACCATTGCAAGGGATCTTACTGAACGCAAAAAAGCAGAAGCAGATATGATTTCAATGGAGCAGAGAATATTGGATCAAAAAATTCAGGAGCAAAAACATGTAGCAAGGGCTATAATTAAAGCCCAGGAGAGAGAAAGAAATCATATGGGGCAGGAACTACATGATAATGTGAACCAGATATTAGCCGGTACCAAATTATACCTCGGAATGATTGGGAAAGATGATAAAACAAAACAAGACATCAAATACCCGATGGAACTGATCGATAATGCCATTAATGAGATAAGGTTAATAAGCCACAAAAATGTGACGCCACAGAAAAATATTAATTTAATGGACCTGCTTCAATCGCTTATTAATGACCTGGAAGAAAACACAACCTTAAAAACGGTTCTAAAATTTGATTTGGATGGTGAGATTGAAGAAGATGATCTTAAATTAAATATTTACCGCATCATCCAGGAACAGGTAAATAATATTTTAAAACATGCTGCCGCCAAAAATGTCAGTATTTCAGTGCAAGCAATTGATAACAGCATCCAGGTCATTACAACTGACGATGGTAAGGGATTTGATTTAAATAAAACAAGAAAAGGGATCGGCATTTTAAATATGATGAACCGGATCGAGACTTTTAACGGAAATATGAAAATAATAAGCTCACCAGGCCATGGTTGCAAAATAGATATTACAATACCCTATTAATTGTAATGGATGCCCGGTCGCATAAAAAGTAAGTATAGAGTATCTATTCTTCTCAGTGTACCAATAGAAAAAATCATTTAATGTGAAAAAAATAACTGTTGTTATTGTAGATGATCATAAACTAATACGGAAATGTGGTCGAAAATGTTGTCCAGCAATAGTGAAATAGAAGTAATAGGGGAAGGCGGCAAATTTCATGATGTAATTGAAATGATTAGAGACAAAAAGCCTGATATTGTATCATTGGACATTAACCTGTCGGGAGTTTCAGGGTTTGATGCTGTTCCGCTTATTCTCAAATACTCACACGGCACCAGGATCATTACTGTATCCATGCACAACAGTCCTGCTTATGCAAAAAAAATGCTGCGCCTTGGAGCCAAAGCCTATATTACCAAAAGTTCCTCGAACGAAGAAGTATTCAAAGCCGTTGCAGCGGTAATGAACGGCAGAATTTATATATGTGAAGAAATAAAAAATATTTTATCTGATCAATTACTGAATGAAGATAAGCCGAATGGAATTCACACTTTGTCAAGCCGTGAAATGGAGATCATTGAATGTATAAAAAGAGGGGTTCCTTCCAAGGAAATTGCTGCTACATTAAATATTTCAGTAAGAACGGTAGAAGTACACCGATATAATATTCTGAAAAAACTTGACCTTAAAAACTCTGCAGCTCTTGTGAATTTCATTAACCACCAAGAAATGGAGACGTAACATGGGATTTGAGAGCAAGACCAGTTATTAAAAAAAATCTTGAAACAGAGAAGAAATATTAGAACCGGCATCGGAAGTTGAACCCGGGTCCGCCTTATGTGGATACGAATCCATTTAAATCGGGTTTCATTTTCATTTTATTCCAAATTCCCTTCTCCGTTTGGTCTTTTCAATTGTTTTTATTTTGTCTTTATCAGAGAATAATGTGTACATTTTATAGAGGATAAAAGGCCCCTTTAAGAACCTTTTATTTAGTAGCGGGATCGGGAGTTGAACCCGAGACCTTTGGGTTATGAATCCAACGCTCTAACCGCCTGAGCTATCCCGCCGTTATAAGGGTTGCAAAAATATAAAGAATGAAGTAAAGAGTGAAATCATTTTCACACCCTTCACCCCTCTACAGATAATTCTGGTAAACTAAACTTGTTGTTTAAAATAAAATGTACAGAGGTATAAAGTAAACCTGATGATTTCATAGGATGCCCATTGTATTATTCTTTCTAGGAAATGAATCTTTTTTTCTACCCAGTCCTTTGTAATACGAATACAATCCTTCACGATAATATTCTGCAGTGTATCATTAACTTCCCCGCAAAAAATAGGATCATATACGTCAAGATTTAATTCAATACTTGCATGGGCGCTGATGTTATTTACATTGTATGAACCAATGGTTACCCATTCACGGTCACACACCATTACCTTGCCGTGCAAAATCGTTTTTTGATATTCGTATATCTCTATTTTGTTTTCCAGGAGGTCTTTGTAAATAAATCGCTCGGCCTGCTTTGCAATTTTTATATCCGACCTGCCCGCCATAATAATTTTTATTTTTACACCCCGGCTTGCAGCACGCACCAATTGATTTCGTATCTCATGACCAGGCAAAAAATAGCTGCATAAAATCGTTATTTCTTTTTTGGCCTTTTTTAGCATTTCAATATAGCTTGCTGAAATTTGTTTTTTTCCCCGTACCCAATCGTTTCGTCTCATACGTACGAGACTTTTTTCCTCTCCGTTTATGTCAAAATCAATTTCTTTCGCTTCGCATGGAGTTAGCCCCATTATTTTTGGAAAACCTTTCCATGTTTTGCAGGAAAGAATACAAAGTTCTCTGGCTATTGGCCCTTTTACGTATAATGCAAAATCCAGCCACGCCGGAATTCCGTTCCAATCATTGTATTTGTTTGAAATATTGATACCTCCGACCATCGCAGCTTTTCCATCAATTACTAATAGTTTATGATGCAATCGGCGCCCGAAATAGAAGTATTTGCTTTTAAAAATTGGCTGAAAAAATCTAAAGTTTACACCGCCGTTGCGCAAATGGTTGATAAAGGAATGCGATAAAGATTGAGAAGCATAGCCATCCGGCAGTAAATAAACTTTTACATTTCTGTTTGCTGCGTCTATTAATGCTTCGGCGATTTCGCTTCCTGTGGCATCATCATCAAAAATATATGTTTGTAAATGGATGGTTTCTCTTGCTTCGCCAATCATTAGCTTTAACAAGTTAAAATATTCATGACCCCCATGTATCAGTTGAACATGGTTCTCAGAAAAATCATTCGGAACAATTTTTCGCCTGCGTTTTATTACTGGTTTATCAGTCACTAGCATATTCCTAAATTATCTGTTCGTTTGATTTTTACAGATGATACCCATCAATCAGTCTTTTGAGATTAATCAATTTGTAATCATGTTTTCAAATGACCGGCGTCAACCAAAAATAGGAACAGGATTTGATAATTTTGCAGTAGAAAAGATCTATATGGGTGTTCATGATGTACATACTGCTATTTGGGTATTAGTATTGATCATTGTTCTTTTCGAATTTCATTATATAAAGGACTTGCTTGTATACATATTTATGAAGCTATACGACTTCTTTATTCAGCACAATGCAGAGGGACTATAAAAAAATAAGAACTAATGATCTGAAGCCCATGTGAATTTCTCCTGTAATTTCCCTGTTTATTTTATATTCGTTGCCTTATTCCTTAATTCAATAATTTATTATAACGATGAGCAATGCCAAACTCTGGGGAATTGACCTTGGAGGAACTAAAATAGAATGCGCCGTATTAGATACGAATCTCAATACAATTATTCGCAAGCGAATTGCCACAGAAGCCGATAAAGGGTACCCCCACATTCTTTCTCAAATAAAAAAACTGGTTGACCAGGTCGTGGATGAATCAGGAGAGAAGCCTTCCTCAATTGGATTTGCCACCCCGGGAGTTTTAGAGCCTGAAACTAAGCTGATGAAGAATTGCAATACCGTTTGTATGAATGGAATGCCAATGAAAGATGATCTTGAAAAAACATTAAATCTCTCGGTAAAATTGGCTAATGATGCAAATTGTTTTGCATTGGCTGAAACATTAATGGGTGCGGGTAAAAAATATCCTGGTGCAGAAGTGATCTTTGGTGTGATCATGGGAACTGGAGTGGGTGGCGGATTGATAGTGAATAAAAAAATTATTGAAGGAAGGCATGGATTAGGTGGAGAATGGGGTCATAATATTTTGGAAGAAAACGGTGATCCATGTTATTGTGGCAAACGTGGCTGTGTAGAAAAAGTAATTTCAGGACCCGGTTTGCAAACATATTATACAAAGATTAGCGGGAAGGTTTTATCGTTAAAAGAGATTCTTCAAAAACACCTCGAAGGGAGTGACGAACATGCCACTGCTACTATTGAACGATTGCTTGAAAATTATGGAAAGGCAATCTCCGTGCTGGTAAATATCATTGACCCCGATCTTTTCGTGATAGGAGGTGGGGTAGGAAATATTGAGCTTTTATATACAGAAGGATATAAGCGAATAAAAAAATATGTATTTAACAATGGCAAACTTACAACACCCATTTGCAAACCAGAACTGGGTGACAGTGCCGGAGTTTTTGGAGCAGCTTTACTTTATAAAGAGTAAATTGTAAATAATAATTTTTGGCCCAATTGAATTCTATGAATATTGTTCGCATTGCGACGCCGGCAGATGCTGCTCCTATGCTGGATATTTATGCTCCTTATATTGAAAATACTTCCTACACTTTTGAAACAGAAGTACCGACTGTTGATGCATTCAAGGGAAGGATCAATACTTATCTTCAAACCTGGCCATGGTTGGTTTGTGAAGTGGATGAAGTAATTGCAGGTTATGCATATGGAACGAAGCATCGGGAACGAACTGCATACCAGTGGAGTCTTGAAAGTTCAGTGTATGTGCATGATGACTACCAACGTGGAGGAGTAGGAAAAGCATTATATACTGCCCTGATAGATATTTTAAAACTTCAGCAGTTTCGGAATGTATATGCGGCAATCAATTTACCCAATGATAATAGTGTAGCCTTTCATGAAAGAATGGGGTTTGAATTCTTTGCTATGTACAAAAATGTGGGATATAAATTGGGAAGATGGAAAAATGTGGGTTGGTGGCAACTGCAGCTGAATGAATATACCATAGAACCGGAACCACCTGTAAAATTTTCTGAAATAAATAAGAACGAGGTCGAAATAATTCTTCAATCCGCTTCGGGAATTGTAAGAATTTAAGTTGTCAGTATTGTTATTCATGAAATGATTTTTATGAAACATTATTCTTCGCGCAGGCAATTCCTGAAAACGTCAGCCGGATTCATGACTTTTGCTCTTGCAGGATCAGCTTTTGATTTTAAAAAAGAAAAAATGAGGTTGTCTTTCTCTACTCTGGGTTGCCCCGACTGGCCTTTTGAAAAGATTGTAAATTTTGCCGTGGAAAATAATTATTCGGGTATTGAAATACGCGGTATACAGAGGCAAATGGATCTTCCTCAATGTAAAGAATTTAATACTGCAGAAAGTATTGCAGCCACAATGAGGCTTATGAAGGATAAAGGCTTAAAGTTTGTTGATCTTGGTTCGTCGGCTGAAATGCATCACAGTGATCCGGTTGAACGCAAAAAGAACCTGGATGAAGCCCAAAGATTTATTGACCTGGCCCACAAATTAAATTGCCCGTATGTAAGGGTGTTTCCCAACAAATTACCGAAAGAGGATCGGGATGCCACAATTGAATTAATTGTAAAAGGATTGCAGGAAGCAGGTGATTATACCAAAGGAAGCAATGTAATGGTGCTGATGGAAACGCATGGGGAATTGGTTGAAAGTGCTTTAATAAAACAGATCATGGATAAGGTTGATCATCCTAATGTGGGACTGGTTTGGGACGTTAGCAATATGTGGACAGTATCAAAAGAGCCGCCTGCGCAGGTTTATGCCATTTTGAAGAGTTATATTCATCACACACATATAAAAGATGCGGACCTTGTTGATGGCACTCCGCATTACACATTGCTTGGGAGGGGGGAAGTGCCCATATTTGAAGCTATTGATATATTATATAAAGGGGGTTACAAGGGCTACTACAGTTTTGAATGGGAAAAATTATGGCACCCTGAAATTGACGAACCGGAAATAGCTCTTGCGGATTATCCCAAAGCAATGAGAAAACATTTTGAGGTTTACTGAAAGAGCTAAAGATCGTATATCTTAAACCGGTAATCACCCAAAAAATAAAACCCCGCTTTTAAAAGCAGGGTTTGTACATTATAAATAATTGAATAAAAGAAGAAGTTGACCGATACTGGATCTTAGGCATTTAGCCTATTGGTTTTTACAAGGAATTGGTTTGTATCTTTCATTATGATATTGGATTATTTGATTGAAATATCAATCAACTTCTGACACAAACATAGATCAGTTGATCATGCAGAACAAGAGAAAATATACCTGATCTTTATATGAAATATACGTACGATAGAATTTACTGTACTTTTTTACTATTGTTGAAGATTTGCTCTGTGTCATCAACAGAAAAAGTACAGAGTGGTATTGCTGGCGGCGACTTTGGTGAAGATGGGTAACATATATTTATATGTTGTAGCAGGCATTCATATATTTCAATTCAGATCATTTCACCGATATGACGTTTAAGCCAATATACATTGATGAAGACAAGACCAAAGAAATTTATGCAAATCCTGATTGCCAGGAAATCTTTAAATCATATCCTGACTATTATTACAAGGTTGGTTACAATCCTCCCTGGATTGGATATTTTGTATTTCGTGATGATAAAATAGTTGGTGTAGGTGGTTTTACAGGACAACCAAAAAATGGCAGAGTAGAAATTGCATATGGAACATTCAGGGAGTATGAAGGACAGGGTATTGCATCATTTTCCTGTAAACAACTAATTTCTATTGCCAAAACAGCTGACCCGGAAATTATTATAACCGCAAAGACATCACCTGAACACAATGCTTCAACAAAAATTTTACAACGGAACGGATTTGAATTTACCGGGATCGTTCAGGATGATGATATTGGTGACGCATGGGAATGGGTGTACAAAGAAAAAATTCTTTAACGATTGCTGGTTTTTAGTTCCGATTGTTGCTGGTCGGAAGTTTGAATTAATTGATAAAACAATAGGGGAACAATCGTAAAATTTTTCGCAACTATTAATGTTCAATTCTGTTTTACAACAGGCTTTTAAAAAAAGGAACAAGTGCTTCTGCAAGTATTGCATGATCTTCTACGCTTGGATGACCACCGCATCCTCTTCCATTCATGGGTTGAAAGAAAAAAACAATAACAGGTTTATCCTCCGGGTAAAGTGCATCAATATTTTTTTTCACAGCCGTTAAACAGTGCTGCAAAGTAATTCCACGGTCACCATTCACCATGGGGCTGCTTAAAAGTGCGATCGTTGCATCCGGATATTTTGATTTTACCAGTTGCACAAATTTTATATACGTGTTTACAAAAATGGCGCTGTCAAATGGCAACCGTTCATGTTTACCGTCTCCATTGCTGTAATCATTTGTGCCAAGTGCAATGCTGACAACATGCGGTGAGTAAGTGGTAAAATCCCAAAACCGCTTACTATGATCTTCGAAATCTGTTTTCTCATATACCTGCGGCATAGTGGGCCCGTTGCTGTTCCAGTTGCGGTAAACTCCAATACCACTCACGCTGCTGAGAATAAAATTAACTCCCAGTGTTCTTGCTACTCTCGGTCCATAAGCATAATAGGCATTGTGCTGGTCATGATATACCCCGGTACCGCAGGGAGTTTCAGAAGCATCCGCAGCAGCACCACAGGTTATGCTATTGCCTATAAATTCGATCAACGGGGCTTCTGGTCTTTTGAGTGGTTTTATTTCTTCTCCTGTTATTTTTTCAATAAAGATGGGGCCTGTTTGTGCTTCAGTGGCTTTATATATCCAAACTGTATGCATTCCTTCTGAGTTTGCACCAATAACAATTGGCTTTCTTTCATTCCCAAATATTTTTATCCTTTTTTGATAAACTCCATCTAATTCATACTGCAGGTAATTATGCGCTGTTGCATCAGTGAGATATGTAAACACTTCACACTCCTTTCCTGAAAAACTAAAACCAAAATTTACGGCAGAACTGATAAGCTCCAAATCTTTTTTATCATTCCATGCATACCTTCCAAAAGGATGTAAAGATGAAGCAGGCAGTATATCATTATTCTTTACTAAATCCGTGGAAGAGTTATAACTGGTGCAAAACAGGAAAAGAACAATGACAACCTGTGAAAGTTTATATTTCATGATGCAATATTAGCATTGAAAAAAATAATAAACTGCTTACCATTTTTCCAATCCTAATAATTTTTTACCCAATTCATTTAATTCAGCAGCGGGATATTTGGTTTGTTCCCATTTGCGCGGATCACCGGGAAAAGCATAACCTTCAGGCGCAACCCTGTTTTTCCAGGAAGCAATTCTCCATTGACGCAGGGGTTCATTATCTTCCTGTGCAGGCATCATGGAGATGTATTGGGCAATACGAACTTTATTACCACTCATATTCGGACGTATACCGTGTGGCTGCAGGCTATTAAAAATCAGTAAGTCGCCTGCCTCCATTTTTACTTTTACCAAATCAAAACCTGTTGTATCAGGTTTAAAATGATCACGGTCTTCCGGCTGGCTAAGTTTCCATGTATCGTAATTGCGAAACAATTCGGGTACACATTGAAAGCCCCCCATATTTTCATCAGTTTGATCAGCCAGTGCCAGTACTCCCTGTACATTTACCGGTTTTGTTTCAGGATCATAATCCCAATGAATAAAGCCTTTATATTCGAAGCCCGGCTTTATAGGAAAATTCAGATTGGCCCTGTCGATAGTAACCCATAATTTTTCTGTTCCCCATATATCCACAAAAGCATCATAAATTTTTTGTGTCATCCTGTTATTCCATAATTGCTGATGATTGTACACTTCTACCATGCCCGTATTGGTAAGTTCCTTCATCTGCATTTCAGCACGGGGAAGTGTGTACCATGTTTTGGGATCATCGGGATCTTTCTCTTCAAACTCCCAAAGAAATTTTGCAGTAGCCGATGCCCGTTCACGGGGAACTGCATTTTTTATGACTACATATCCATTGGTTATCCAGAAATTCCAATCTTCTTCACTTAATACACGAAGTGGCTTCCCGTTACTCCTGTCGTTTAATTTAGTAACACTGCTTTTAGCGGTGGAGGGATTACCGGGAATATCTTTATGAGCATTATCCGGCATCATGGTTGGGGTCATAGTGGCCGCCATTGTTTTTTGTTCCATACAGCAATATTTATTGATCGATGAATTTAATTTTGATAAGGATATCATCACCCGGCCCTGCAGTGCCAGCATTAAGTTACGATGTTTGCATTTCTTTTCCGGATAAAAATTGAAAAGGAAATTGTTTAAGAGAATGTTTGATTTCTTTTTTATTGACCCGGCAGAAAAGAACTTGTTGGAATGAAACGAGAAAATAAAAACTTTAATACAACCTGACTTTGAATTTTCCTGAACTGACAGTAATAGGTGTACCGTCCGGCTTATATGCGGTTCCTGAAAATGTACCGGTTGCAAGATGAGTTTGTTGAATATAGCTTTCGATTTTTACAGTAAAATTAGCCACATGACTGATTAATATAAAGGAAGGGCCGATATTATCGTAATAATAAAAAGCACCTTCTTTACTGGTAATATTATGAACATCTTTATTCAGAACTGCGCTGCCAAGAAATGCATCGATAATAATGCCTGTGTCCCTGGAACAACCATAAGGTCCGAAAAAAGTAAACGCTGTTCTTTCTGGGTTTACGATAGCGGTATCGATCATGCCGCAAGTAAAAAAGTCTCCATCGTGAAAGCTCCACCTGGATTCTATTTGCTGGTCCTGCCCAATACAGGCAGGACAGGTCCAGGGACCTGAGGGATTACCGGGACCACCTGAAACGATCGTATCCCTGACGACAACTGTATCGCCACCTTCATAACTGTATTCTTTGGCACAACCTGAATGTAATACCCAACATAAAGGAAGAAGGACAAAAATTATACAGGCAATATAAAATTTTTTGATGTGCATGAATGAAGCGGGCTATTTAGAAAGGTAGTCAAAAAATATAATAACAAACCAGGGATAGCGTTTTTTGAAAGAACGGAATAGTTGCGGAAAAGGCTGCCGCCTGAAGTACAAAATAGTTCGGGAAAGGGGCCAAGTAGCAATACAGGGTAAGGAAAATAGACTCCTATTAATCACCCGCCACACTTACATATTTAATACCATCCTGTAGGGTGCAATTGGAGCAGTAAGTAGGAGTGGACTTATTGCGTGCAAGGTTGATCGTTTTTGATATAATATTATCCCAACTGCAGGGATCATTACTCAGGTAACTGATATTTTCACGTAGGGCTTGTAAAAAACTCATAGAATACAAACCACCCTGCGGGGTATTCCATGATACTTCTCCTTTTTGTGCAGCAGATGAAAGAATAATACCGTTACTGTCCATAAAAAGTTTTTTCAGTTTGGATACATCCGAATTGTTATCTACCTGGAAGGTGAGATAATTACTGGTGGTAACTGATGAGGCATCTATCTCGCTGTTGCAACAGTCGCCGAGGATAATATTCAATCTTGCACCTTTGCTTTTAAGGGTACTATACACTTCAGCAAGATTCATTGAACTGTTATCATTAATATCCATGTAAGATGAAGTGCGCAGATCCATGCGTGGCCAGTCCTCCGTTTGATTCTTCCACCGGAAACCATGCCCCCTGTATATGAATAAAACAATATCATTGCCGGCTGGCTGCAGTGAGTTTAATGTAGCGATCACATTTACTTTTGAAAAAGAAGCGCCATCTACAATATGCTCCCTGAAAGAAACGCCCAGCGCATCTGCCACCTGGCTGAATTCATTTCTTAAATTCTTTTCATCGGTAGTACAACCCATACCAATGGCAGGATCGAATGTATTGGCAATAAGAACAAGATGCAAAGTGGAGGATGAATTATTACTGTTATTTACTCTTGTCGTCACATCTGTTTGGGTGAGGCCACACATTTTTTTCATGGAAGCGTATTCCTTCTCATACGTTCCAAAGAACTGGCGCAGGTATTCATCATTAATACTCTTTGGATCCAGTTTTGTATAGGAGCTGACGCGGATATAATTGTTTGGGTTCAGCAAAGAATCATCCGTTGTATAAGGAGTGTCCCATTTCTGCGTCTGCCTATCAAAGAACCAGATAAAATAATCAGGATTGTACCTGAGCCCCGCCTTGTTATCCGTAATGTAAACCGGGTGATAGCCAATAAGCATGGAATATTGAGTACCCTGGCTATTGACTCCATTTTTTGAAGTATAGTTAACATTTACTACGTTGTAAGCATTGTTGTTCTTGTAGGCAATGCGCATATAAGCGTTGTTCTCGTTAAAAAAAACGAGAAACGCAGTGTATGAATTCTTTTGTTTGTCAGCAAACCTAATTTCGTAAAGCGATTGCGAATACAGATGAGTACCGGCAAGTTGAATAAAAAGAATAAAGGCCAGTGGGAGCAGGGTTCGTTTCATACTCTGTTAATTAAAATTTCAGTATAAAACTATAATCATTTTTAATAAAGAAAAAAAGCTTTTATCCCCCTGCTTTCTGATTTTTTGATCACACTGCTCTTCCCATTAAAGGATCTGTTTTGCTTGCATCGCCTGTTTCCACCCGACCTGCATATCTTCTTTCAAATATTGTATCGTCTTTTATTCTTATGCTTACATCATACCAGTTAAAAGATTTACCAGTATCTAAAACAATATTTGCTGTTGCATCTGTTGAGCCGGCAGCTCCAAGCATTTGTTCTTTTGTACCTGTGTTGTATGAATTATCGGTGATAAGAACCGATTGGGGTTGTTTATCCCTGTTGGTTACCCGTACAATAATATTTCCTGTTGGCTTATTATTATTTTTCTCGTAATCCATTTTTACGTCAACATCGGCGTCATCTTTCCTGCCGTTGAATTCACGGAAAAAACCATTGGCCCCGTACACCCGCAAATGATAATGATTGTTTTCAAAATCGCTGATGGGCCAGCTGTCTTTTAATTCATCACCGGCAACAACAGCATAGGCCCACGTTCTTACATGTTCATTCAAATATTTACCCGGGGCGTATACATTGAACGGAGAGCCGGCCGATAAATCACCAAAAAATTTATTGCCCGCTTTCATTGTTATTTCAAATGAATTTTTATCGTCGCTTATTGCACCATCTGCATATAGCTCATAAGGCAGGGCACAGGATGAACGGATGCCCTGCTCCTGTACAGCCACCAGTGGAGAAGACTGCGGATCCTTATTGATCGCCGCTATTTCTTTTTTTGTAAGACGCTTATAATTAGAAGGCGGATTTTTGAATTGCGCTTTGTGAATGCTTTCAATAAATTCTTCCCTGTCTAAAAACTCAGGCTTATTCAATTTTTCATCGTTGTAAGGACGAAATACAGATGTAAGATCACCGCACACTGTTCTGCGCCATGCGCTGATATTCGGTTCTTCTATTTTCTTTCCAAACTTGTTGCTCAGAAATTTTTCAAGAAACCGAATAGAGGAAGTATGATCAAACACTTCTGAATTTACCCACCCGCCGCGGCTCCATGGCGAAGCGATCACCATCGGCACACGATAACCAAGCCCGATAGAACTTTCTCTTGCCAGGTATTTTATTGATTGCTGATCGGGGCTGCTGACGTAATCAACACCGGTATGAATATTTTTGGAGGTGAAGCCTGTTTCCTTTTTATACGGATGCGGCGCTACAAACGGAGGTACATGATCAAAATAGCCATCATTCTCATCATAGGTAAGAATAAAGATCGTTTTCCTCCAGACCTCCGGGTTCTTTGTTAGTATATCCATTACCTCGCTGATATACCAGGCGCCGTACCATGCCGAAGAAGGATGATCTGAAAAATTTTCAGGAGCCACTAACCATGATACTGTGGGCAGTTGTCCGCTCTCAACATCTTGTCTGAACTGGTGAAGCACATCTCCTTTCGGAACTTTTACTTCTCTTTCTATGTTATCATCTTTATACGTTAAAGAAGCGAGGTCATGATAAAAGTCATCTTTTCGATTTGTAGCAAAAGCTTTGCTGTGTATATTTTTTTCAAAAGGCGATAACTGATCAAATTTTTCTAACGTGTATTTTTTCTGATCTTCGGCATTCACAGCAATAAGTTTTTTTATCTTTTCTATTTCTGCTTTTATTTTCCTGGCCTCCCTGCTGTTTGCTTTTAGCGATGTTAATTTCAGCTCTAGTTTTTTAATTTCTTCGTTAAGTTGTTGCGCTATTAATGGAAGTGCTCTAATGTGTTCCCGATGCAGTCGTACATTATATTGAGTGAAATATTCTATAGCGTTATCGCCAAAATTTGCAAGCCACGGGTCTTCTTCTCCCCGGAAGCCTACACCCACAGTGAGTTCATTCTGGTAAATCTTCCAGGCAATGCCGTTTTCTTCCAGCCGTTCGGGAAAGGTTTTCCAGTTCACCATGGTATTATAATCGGCATCTTCATTCCATAAGCAGGCAAGTGCATTTTCATTTTGTTCTGAACGGATAGTTCCTGTCCAGAAAAACAAACGGTTTGGCGTAGTGCCTGTAAGCGAAGAACAAAAATTCTGATCGCAAACAGTAAATGCATCTGCCAGTGAATAGTAAAAAGGAATATCCGCACGGGTATAATAACCCAGGGTGAGCGGCATGGCTGCATATTCTTTATTCCCCGAATGTTTGCTGTCGAGCCAGCGGTTATACTTACCGTTATTTCTTGCGTCTACCTGGTTAGCCCATGAATGAGGCAGAGAATTCATCCAGGTGATCTTTGTTTCTTTAATATCAAAATGAAATGGTGCATAGGTTTCACCTTTCCTGTTTGACTGTAGCCAGACAGAATTTTTGTTAGGTAAAGTAATAGCCCGCGGGTCATTGTAACCGCGTACGCCTTGCAGTGTTCCATAGGTATGATCAAAGGAACGGTTTTCCTGCATCAGTATCACAACATGTTCTGCATCCTGCCAGGTGCTGCCGGGCGCCGGGTTAATAGCAAGCGCTCTTGCCAGTGATGCGGGCAATACATTCAGCAAACCTGCTCCGCTTGCCAGTAAGCCAGCTTTTTTAATAAATTCTCTTCTTGTATTCATAGTGTTGTAAAAATAACGAGGATATAAAAATATCTTCTTATTAAATTGGAGAAATTAATGAAGAAAAATTTAAAGAGAAGGTAATATAGAAAAAACCATCTTTATGTAAGTTGAAAACTGTTGAAGCTTCGGCTATCTTTTGCCAGTTAAGCTCATTACTTTTTCTTTGTAGTTAATGCCAATAGGGATGGTTGTTTTTTTTGTTTCGATGCTGTTGCCGTAAATGCTTTTTATGTATTTAACAGCTACAACGTAGGATTTATGTACACGGATAAATTGCCGGGGCGGCAATATTCTTTCCATTTCACTCATGGTCTGGTGCGTGATGATGGTATGATCGTCGGTATGGATCTTCAGATAATCTTTCATGCCTTCTATATATATTATATCTGAAAAATTTATCCTTAGAAATTTACCGGCGCTTTTTACAAAAATGTGATCATTGATTGTTTTTTCTTTGGGTTGTGCCAGCAGTTTTTCATTGATAATCTTATTGGCGGTTTTTGAAAAACGTTCAAAAGAAATGGGTTTCAGTAAATAATCTATCACGTTAAAATCATAGCTCTCCAGTGCATATTCTGAATAAGCCGTTGTAAGTACTACCGGCGGATAAGTGGGCAGTGAACGTAAGAAATTCAGCCCTGTCATTCCCGGCAATTGTATATCGAGGAAAATAAGATCAATGTGCTGCCTGTCCAATATTTCTTTTGCTTCCAGAGTATTGCTGCAAATGCCAGCCAGTTCAAACGAATCTATCTTTTCAAGATGATTTTGAATGACCTGCTGGGCAAGAATTTCATCTTCAACTATGAGACATTTTATCAAGTTTTTTCGATTTAAGTATCAGGGATACCGTAAAGGCGTTGTTACTTAAAATTACATCAAGCGCATGAGAATCGGGATATAAGCTTTCGAGACGTTCCCGTGCATGCCTTAACCTTAGCTCATTTTTACGCTCTTCTTCTGTATCTGTCTGGATAATATTAAGCGCATAAGAACTTGGATACAGCATTTCGAGGACATTTTTACTGTTTGTAATACTGCTGCCCTGGATCCTTTTTGCCTGTGTTTCCAGGTCAATGCTGGTATTGTTTATAATGGATAAAGAAATTTTGCCCGTTTCAATTTTTAAAGTGATATAAATGAATGCATGTGAATACGTGTTTTCAAAAGCATGTTTGAAACCATTTTCAATAAACGGGATAAACAATAATGGTTCAATCATGATGCCGTCTGTCTCACCTTCTACCATAATTCGTATATCTGCTTTATGCCTTATCTTTTCTATTTCTATATAATTCCTGATAAATTCTATTTCCTTGTTGAGCGGCACTTTTTCTTCAATGCAATCATATATCATATACCGCATCAGGTCGGCCAGCTTTACAACAATTTCCGGGGCCTCGTCAGCCTTCTGTAAACTAAGCGAATAAATGCTGTTCAGGGTATTAAATAGAAAATGAGGATTTAACTGTGAACGCAAATATTTTAATTTATAATTATTATTGTCCTTTTCCATGACCACCAGGAGTTCTTCGTCATCCAAATGTTTTCTTAAAAAAGAAATGCTGGCGGCAAAGGTCATATTGATAAGGCACCAAAGGCCCTCCCGCATAAATGTCACAGTTGAATAGGTAAAATAAGGCTGGTAAGACCGGAGAACAGCCACTTCACTTCGATCCAAATGAACAAAAGAATATAAAAGCATCAGCAGGAAATGAACGGCTCCGTAAAAAGCAACACTAATGATACAAAACCACACATAGCGTTTTGTATATAGAAAATTCGGGATAACGAGTTTTGAATAAAAAAAGTAAAACGGGAAAAGCAATGCACTTATCCCAAGCAATACGGGTAAGAATACAATGCGTGCAGAAAAAAAAGTCAGAAAGTTTATACAGGGATAAAATAGAAAAAGCAGTATCCAGAAAACTATCTCAGTTTTGGTAACGGGCCTTATCAGTTTGTCATTATCATATTCCATTCGCAGAAATTATGGTAATTAAAATTAAATGACACTGCCGGAACGGATAAATTATTTCGACAAAAATGCAAATAGGTTCGATGTATTTGAAAGCTGGGATATATACTGCTTCTTGTACTTAGCTAAAAGGAAAGTCAAAGTATATATGGTAACCGAACTGTGAAAATTATCATAGCTTTAAAGATCAATCGATCATTCTTAATAAGTCTTTTATGTTTTTCAGAAAATCATTGGCAATATCACTATTGTTTGCATTCTTTTTTTTCGTAAATGTTGATGCTCAAAAAACAATGATGCTTCCACGTTCTGTACCGGAAGCAGAAGGGGTGTCATCCGATAATATCATCCAGTTTATTGATGCGGCTTCAAAAAGTAAAACAGAGTTTCACAGCTTTATGCTTTTGCGGCATGGTAAAGTAATTGCAGAAGGATGGTGGAATCCTTACCGTTCAAATCTTAAACATACGTTGTATTCCTGCAGTAAAAGTTTTACGGCTACGGCCATTGGTTTTGCTGTGCAGGAGAAAAAGCTTTCGCTGGATGATAAGGTAACATCTTTTTTCCCCAATGATCTGCCGGGTACGGTGGGCAAATATCTTTCGGAGCTTACAGTGAAGGATGTGTTGATCATGTCCGATGGCATGGAACCCGATCCGTCATTTGCCGTTGCAGGAAAAGATACCAACTGGATAAAAGGTTTTTTGGCTACTCCTATTTTACATGAACCGGGTACCGTATTTCTTTATAATTCTTTGGGAACTTATATGCTTTCTGCAATCATTCAAAAAGTAACGGGACAAAATACGCTGGACTATTTGAAGCCAAGATTGTTTGAGCCACTTGGAATAAATGGAGAGGATTGGGAAACGGATCTGCAGGGAATTAATACAGGCGGCTGGGGACTGAGAGTAAAAACAGAAGACATGGCAAAGTTTGCCGAATTGTTTTTGCAGAAAGGGAAATGGAATGGTAAACAGGTTCTGCCTGCATCATGGGTGGAAGAGGCAAGCACGACGAAAATAATGCAGAATCCTGACGCACCACAATCGGTAAAAGATTCCAGTGACTGGTTGCAGGGCTATTGCTACCAGATGTGGCGGTGCAGGCATAATGCCTATCGGGGTGATGGTGCTTTTGGACAATTTATGATCGTGATGCCGGAGCAGGATGCGGCATTGGCTATTACAGCAGAAACATCCGATATGCAGGATGAGATAAACCTTGTTTGGAAATATTTATTGCCGGCATTTAAAAAAGATAAATTGCCGGCAGATGCTGCAGCCGAAGCAAGACTAAAGGAAAAGATCAATTCGCTTGCATTACCATTACCACAAAAGAATACGGAAGCAATGGCAACAAGCATTAATGGCAAAAATTTCAAAGTGACTTCTAATGATATGCATTTGCAAAATATCTCCTTCACTTTTTCTAATGATCTCTGCAGAGTAACCTTTCAAACAGATACAGGGGTATATCCCATCATTTTTGGCGCAGGTATGTGGCAGGAAGCTGAAACCAATATGCCGGGACCTTCCCTAACCACCGGGGCCATTGAAAATACCAGTATGATCTACCCTTCAAAAATTGCCGGCAGTTATACATGGAAAGATGCTAATACTCTTGAACTCGTATTGCGGTATATTGAAAGCCCGCACACAGAAACATACACTTGTCATTTTAATGATAATAAACTTACAATTGAAGCTGAACGAAGTTTTGATTTCGGAAAAAATAAAACAGTGATCGAAGCTGAAGAAGAATAAACGAAATATTTTTAATTGACAGGGAATCTGTTTATCATAAGACTTATTCTGAAAATCCTTGTTTTAAAAATGCTTCCATTTGCTCCCGGAAAAATGGTTTTTTACGGCAAGAGTCAAATAAAGATTCAATATTTCGGGTTGATAAAACTCCGGAAGTAATCAGTTTTGATAATTCAGGATTTACTTTTTGCCACTCCGCGTCAAGGGAATGATTTTTCAGAAAGGAAACAATGATATCTGCCTTAAAATTTGGTAAAACATGTTCCGTTTGTTCCAGGATCATTTTCATATCATCAACGACAAATGGAAAAAATTCAGGGTCAAACGGGTCATTATCTTTAATGAGATATTTTTCGTATTGGAACATAGAATTTATTTTATAAACAAGATAAGGCATCAAAAAATGATGAAAAGAAACGGACAGAAATATCAATAAAAAATATATATACCCTAGCTTATTCCTGTGAATTTACCATCAATTATTGGTTCTTCATAGTCATTGTAATAAACAGGCTGTTAAATATTATTGCCGCTTTAAAATAATAAAAGGCCGGCTAGCCTGAATGCTTTACCTTGCTTTATGAAATCATACCTAATGCACGATAAGCACTTTGATTATTATTCGAAGTTTGAAACTGCATCCTTTCCGGATCAAAAACAGTTGATCACATATAGTTTTAATGAGAAGGTAAAAACAATTACCGGGATAGTGATGGAAAAACGAGACCTCATTTTTTTATATGAGTACCGCGGGGAATACATAGGGATTGAATTTTTTATCTCTTTTTCAAAAGAATCTATTTCTTACAAACTTATAAAAGTAGAAGAAATGACTTAGTTCATATTGGCGCCTGATCTTTAAAAGAAGAAGCCAAAGAACTTTTTCGATCCGCATACCAATTCTGCAAAAAAATTCTTCTTTATATTTCTTTTCGGCAAGTACCAGGATTAAGGCAGGTACGAACGCAGCATCCAGGCCATTTTTTCATGCTGCTCCATGATCTTGGTAATAAGATCTATTGTGCCTGCGTCTTTAAGTTTTTCGATCGTAGCCAGGTCTTTCCTGATAATCCGTGTGATAGTTTCATGATCTTCTGTAAGATTTCTTACTTGTTCATCCTGTTTTATTGTATAATCTTCTTCTTCCAAATTGGTGAGTTTTAGAAAATCTTTCAGCCGTCCCTCGGCATGATGACCGATCATACGAATGCGTTCAGCAATTTCATCTATCATTTCTGCCAGTTCTTCGTACTGGCCTTCATAAAATTTATGCATCTCCATGAAATTATCGCCTTCATAGTTCCAGTGATAGTTTCTTGTTTTTGTGTAAAGAATATGTTCATCAGCCAGTAAACGATTTAATATCGTGGCAATTGTTTTTGCATTTTTGTCTGTTAATCCAATAGTTGCTTTCATAAAAAAATTTTGATAAAGATACAACTGACAGTGGTAAGAAAATGAACCAGGTCTTTTGAATGCTTTTTGGGAATTGGTAGACGAATATTTCCTTTTCGTCGCATAACATTTCCAGATAAAGTTTTTACTTGCCTACTTTGCATTATGAGCAGCCAGTGGTATACAAAAAAATGGGTAACCGTCAGTTTGCATGTATTGTTTTGGGCTCTTATTTTTATCTCTCCTTATTTATTAAGGCCGGTAATGAATTCAAATGCTTCACGGCATCCAATTATAGACTTCCGGTCATTTTATTACCTCTATTTTCTAAACACCATTATCAGGCTGGCTCTTTTTTACGCCAATGCCTATCTCTTTATTCCAAAGTTGGTTTATAAAAGAAAATACGGTCAATATGTGGTTGTGCTTTTGCTTTCGCTTTTAGTGATGCTGGGGTGGGATTGGTCTTTTTTCCGTTTGATGTTTCCGGGCAAACAATACCAGGTGTGGAATTTTTTTGTATTTAACCTGTTCCCGTTTTTCTTTTTTATTATTTCCAGTGCAGCATTCAGGATCATCAGGGACAGGGTTGAGGAAAATCAGCGAGCCAAAGAAAAAGAGAATGAAAATTTAAAAACTGAGCTTTCTCTTTTGCGCTCACAGGTAAGCCCTCATTTTATGTTCAACATTATGAACAATATGGTCGCCCTGGCAAGAAAAAAATCTGAAATACTGGAACCTTCTCTAATTAAGTTATCGTCTCTGTTAAGATATATGTTGTATGAAACGGAGGAGAAAGTGCCCCTACAAAAAGAAATTGAATACCTGGAAAGTTATATTGATCTTCAAAGCCAGCGTTTTGGAAATAAGGTAAAAATAGAAACGAGTATAAAAAAACCGGAAGATCATTTGGAAATTGAGCCTATGCTTTTAATACCTTTTGTTGAAAATGCTTTTAAGCATGGAACCGGCCTGATTGAAAATGCAGAAATAGATATTGATCTGAAAACAGAAAAAAACCTTCTTTATTTTTCAGTTCGCAATAAGTTTAATGACGGGACAGACGAAGTAAAAGATAAAAGTTCGGGAATTGGATTGGTAAATGTGCAAAGACGTTTAGATTTGCTGTATGGCAATAAGCATAGTTTGCTTATAACAAAGCATGACGATTGGTTTGTTGTCTCACTACAAATTGTTTTACACTAATGATCCGCTGTCTTGCAATTGATGATGAACCTCTGGCCCTCGAGCTTTTAGAGGATAATATAAAACAGGTACCTTTTCTGCAACTCGCAGGTAAGTGCAGCAGTGCATTAGATGCATTGAAATTTTTGCAGCAACAGGCAGTCGATCTTATTTTCCTTGATATACAAATGCCGGGCTTAACAGGACTTCAGTTTATCCAAAGTCTTCCGCAAAAGCCAATGATCATTCTTATTACTGCTTATGAAAAATTTGCCTTGCAGGGTTTTGAACTGGATGTAGTGGATTACCTGGTAAAACCAGTTTCACTCGATCGTTTTATAAAGGCATGTAATAAGGCATCGGAATTGTACAACCTGCGAACAAAACAACCTGAAATAACGGGATCAGCACCTGATTATTTTTTCGTAAATGTTGATTATAGTTTACTGAAACTGGAGTTCAACGATATTCAATGGATAGAAGGATTAAAAGATTATGTAAAAATAAATCTGAGATCTTCCTCCAAACCGGTTATCACACGTGTGAGCATGAAGTCCCTGGAAGACCAGCTGCCATCATCAAAATTTATCCGCATTCATAGATCATTTATCGTTTCTATTGCCTCTATCCATTCCATTCGGAAAAACAGCCTGTTCATTGGACAGGCAGAGCTTCCGGTTGGCGATAATTACAAGGATGCACTAACCCAGCTTATTAATAAGACTACTTAGACTTCTTTTCGTCGCAACATTTTAGACAATCGTCTCATTTACCTTCAGGGGTAGTGAGTTATAAATAATTTTGTAACACATTATCAAACATTTATTATGAAACAATTTTTATTTCTTTTTGGCGCTGTTGTTTTATCCTCTGCTGTTTTTGCACAAATGCCTTTTGGTAGTGGCGGGCAAAGGACTATTCCCAATATGGGCCGTATATATGGAAAGCTGGTGGATAGTGCAGGCAAAGGCATTGGCGATGCTTCCGTCCTCTTGCTTGAAAGCAAATACGACAGCACCACAAAAAAGAGCAAAGATGTATTGCTAAAAGGGATGACTACTCAGGCCAATGGAGATTTTAACTTCGAAGAGCTGCCTGTTTTCAAACCTTTGAAGTTGCAAATATCAGCTTTGGGATTTGAGCCTGTAAAACAAACTGTAAGTATTCAGCCTAAGTTTGATGCCAAAGCAATGAAACCAACCAGTGGACAAATGCCTGATCTTTCTTCATTGGCAGGAGCCTTTGAAAAAGACCTGGGAAAGATAAGTATGCAAACAGATGTACAGCAATTAGCGGGAGTAACGGTTACTGCTACCAATACCAGGCTTAGAATGGATATTGATAAAAAAGTTTTTAATGTAGATCAGAATATTGTCACAGCCGGTGGTACTGCTGTAGATGTAATGAAGAATGTGCCTTCGGTAAATGTAGATATTGACGGGAATGTTACATTGCGAAATGCCACACCACAAATTTATATTGATGGTCGTCCTACCACTCTTACACTCGACCAGATACCGGCAGATGCTATAGAAAGTGTGGAAGTAATAACAAACCCCTCTGCCAAATATGATGCATCGGGAGGTAATGCAGGGATCTTAAATATCATCCTGAAAAAAAATAAAAAAAGCGGTTACAACGGAACTGTGACTGCAGGTGTTGATAAAAGAGGAGGTTTGAACGGAGGTGGCAGTTTTAATGTCCGCCAGGATAAATTCAATTTTACAATAAGTGCTTTTGGTAATCAAATGAGAAATCATGGTACAAGTTCTACAGATATCAGGAACTTACTGACCTCACCTAATTTACTGGTTGATCAAAGCGGTAAAAACCAGATGAGTGGCGGTTTTCTTTTTGGCAGGGTGGGAGTGGATTATTTTGCAACTAACCGCACTACCTATTCTTTAAGTTACATTAAAGTGCATGGTTCATTTAATCCTCATGACTTTTTACAAACAGACAGTGCTTATGATGGCGGATCGTACATAAGTTATAGTGAAAGAGAAACACATAATAGTCGTGAGTTTAATGCCAATGGTGCACAGGGAGGCTTTAAATATGTTTTCCCAAAGAAAGGAGAAGAACTCACAGCCGACGCTACCCTGTTTGCCGGAAAAAATAATGGAAGTGCTTTGTACAATACAGATCTGTATTCTTCGAGTGGTGGTACAAAAACAGGTAACATTCAACAACAGATCCTGAATGGGGGTACCAACAGGTTTTTCACTGTTCAGACAGATTACGTAACACCATTTAAAGGTGCAGCTAAACTGGAAGCAGGACTTAGGGCTCAAATGCGTAGTTTAAGCAGCAATCAGCAAAATTATTTTTATGATCCAGTAAATGATGAGTTTGTTCTGATACCTTCTGCTACCAGCAATTATAAAAATATGGACAATGTATATGCAGGTTACGTTTCCTATACAAACAGCATTAAAGACTTTGGTTATAAAATTGGATTGCGTGCGGAAAGTTCAAATTATGATGGAGAATTAACTGATACCAAACAAAAGTTCAGTAATAACTACCCGATCAGTTTATTTCCATCAGTATTTCTTAGCCAGAAATTAAAAGACCGGCAGGAAATTCAATTAAGTTATACCCGTCGTATTAACCGGCCGTTTTTTATGCAGGTAATTCCGTTCATTGATTCTACTGATCAATTGAACTGGAGCCGGGGAAATGCAGGTCTGAAACCGGAATTCACCAATTCACTTGAAGCTTCTTATTCAAAAACCTTTAAAGGCAATAATACATTCCTTGCCTCGATCTATTATAAACATTCTACTGATCTGATTACACGCTTTTTGGATACCATCACTGTTAGTTCAAATATAAAACGACCCATCAATACTTATGTCAATGCAAATTCAAGCCGTTCCATGGGTGCAGAATTTACTTCTCAAAATACAGTCACAAAATGGTGGGATATGAATGCTAATATCAACATATATAATTCAAAAATCAATACCGACAATATAACTGGCACTTCGCAGGATGCTATCTGGAGTTGGTTTGCCAAATGGAACAACAATTTTAAACTGCCAAAGAATTTTAAGATACAACTGTCGGGGACCTATCAATCTAAAACCAATTTGCCTGTAAACCAGGGCGGAGGTTTTGGTCCCGGGGGTGGTGGCCCAAGGGGATCTTCTCAAAGTGCGGCACAGGGATATATTAAATCAAATTATGGTGTGGATATAGCTTTTCAGAAAAGCTTCTTAAAAAAGAATGCAGCCTCTGCTACATTTAGTGTAAATGATATATTTCGCACCCGCCGGTTTGACCAATATTCTGAAAGCGTTTTTTATATTCAAAACAACCACCGGTTAAGCGATGTTCCGATGATGCGCCTTACATTTGCTTTCCGTTTTGGGCAAATGGATATGTCCCTTTTCAAACGTAAGAACACAAAAGGAGAAACTGAAGGAACCCAGGACGTAATGCAGGGAATGCAACAATAAACTTTTAATCGTTCAACATAAACATCTATAAAATGAAAATCGTAAAATGTTCTTTGCTTTTGATTGCTGTTGTATTTGGCACAGCTACTGTGTATGCTCAAACAGCAGATGATATTATTGCAAAATATATTGAGGTAACCGGCGGAAAAGAAAAATTGAGTGGTATTAACTCAGTAAGTATACAGAATTCAGTAGAAATGATGGGCAATGAATTACCCAGCACTACTATAGTGCTAAATGGAAAAGGTTTCAGAAATGAATCTGAATTCAATGGCCAAAAGATCATCCAGGTTTATACAGATAAAGGCGGTTGGGGTGTTAATCCTTTAGCCGGCAGCGCCGATCCTCAGCCATTGCCTGATGAACAATACAAAGGAGGCGAAGACCAGATATATGTTATTCCTTTTTTGGATTATGCAGCTCGCGGCAGCAAAGCTGAATTGTTGGGACAGGAAAAAGTTGGCGATGTAAATGCATATAAAATAAAGATTACAAATAAAGATAGCGTGGCTACTACTTACTATTTTGATCCTGCAACGAATTATATCATCCAGGCCGTGAGAACGGCAGAAATGATGGGACAACAAATGGATGTAACTACTACTTACTCCGATTATAAAGCAACAGACTATGGATGGGTTGCACCTAACACGATCCAACTGGATTTTGGCGGCCAGTTTTCTATGACTATGAAAGTTCAGAAGATAGACATTAACCAACCGGTGGATGCTTCGATCTTTGAAATGAAGAATTAAAATAAAATAATTAGTTGATTAAGTGACTTCCGGACAACCTCCGGAAGTTTTTACTTAGTAACAATAGCAATTGACTAAAAAGAATTTCATGATGCAGGAATTACTGTTCAAGAAAAAAATATTCTTCACTAAACTTGTTGCATCTTTTTATGTCTGATATAAAATTTTCGTTATGAAGCCGACTCATACTTTATTTCTATTGCTGGTTTTCAGCTTTCTTTCTTTTAGAAGTTTAAAAGCGCAGGATCAATCCGGCGTAGATTCTACAGGCTTGCCCGGTGATAATTTTAGTTTACAAGGAGCTTTGGAAATGTTTCAAAAAGCAGGTTCACCTGAAGAATTTGAAAAAATGCTTAACGCCGAAGACAATCATGTAAATAATCTTGATCTGGATGGAGATGGTGATATTGATTATATCCGTGTAATTGATAATAGTAAAGATAATGCTCATGCTTTTGTGGTACAGGATGTGATCTCTGAAACCGAAAGCCAGGATATAGCTGTGATTGAACTTGAAAAAACCGGTGATCAATCCGCTACATTGCAAATTGTGGGTGATGAAGATATTTATGGGGAACAGGTAATAGCAGAACCCAGTGAAGGAGATGAAGGAACTTTTAATGATTATGATTTGAATCAAAGCTACGCCGTTCGCGGACCTAATGCCGGAAATGTTCAGCGAAGTGATGGTATCATTGTTAATGTATGGTTTTGGCCATGTGTCCGATTTGTGTATGCACCTGCTTATGTAATTTGGCGTTCGCCATGGAGATGGCATCGTTATCCTGCCTGGTGGCATCCATGGAGGCCTTTTGCGTGGCATGTATGGCATCCTTTTCATTATACTTATGTTCGTCATTTTGCTGTAGTTTCTGTTCATCGTGAAATGGTTGCCCGTAGAATTTATACACCTGTAAGAATTACTTCAGTTACTGTACGAACACGTAACCAGGCTGCTGTTAATCATTACAGGGTAACAAGAACAAGAACTACTATAGCCGGCCCGCGGGGAAACAAAGCAGTTAAAACTACTACTAAAGTCAAAGGACCAAAAGGTAAAACACGGGTAAAATCAACAAGAGTAAGAGTGAAAAAAAATAGAAAACACTAATAAAAAGTGATTTAATCTTAATTATTAAAAATGAATAAAAAACTTCGGTGTGTTACATTGAAGTTTTTTTATTTATAAGATTTAAATTATTCTATTGCCAATGGCTAAGTCAAACTGCAGCATTCACACTACTCACAAAATTTTTTTCAATTCTTCCTGGATATTGTTGTAAAGCTTTTTCCAAACAATCCATGGAGGCACTAATTGATTCAAGATTTAAAACGTAAGCAAGCCTCACTTCATTTTTACCCAGCCCTTCGGTTTTATAAAAACCGGTAGCAGGCGCCAGCATGACAGTCTGATTATTGTAAGAAAAAGATTCAAGCAACCATTGGCAAAATTTATCGCTGTCATCAATGGGCAATTTTGCCATTGCATAAAATGCACCGCCGGGTTTTGGACAAAAAACACCGTTCATTTCATTTAATCTCTTTACAAGCAAATCTCTTCTTGTCATATACTCTGCCTTTGGCTCATCAAAATAATGTTCAGGAAGATCAACAGCCGCTTCACCAAGAATCTGCCCGAGCCCCGGTGGACTTAACCTTGCCTGTGCAAATTTCATCGCAGCATCATATACCTTCTTATTTTTTGTTACCAAAGCCCCGAGCCTTGCACCACAGGCGCTGTATCGTTTACTGATGGTATCCATGAGCACAACATTTTCTTCCAGTCCCTGTAAATGCATAGCGCTGATATATTCGCCATCATAACAGAATTCGCGATAGGCTTCGTCACTGAATAAATATAAGTTGTAGTTCAAACAAATTTTTTTCAATGCTTCCATCTCTTGCCTGCTGTATAAGTATCCTGTTGGGTTATTCGGACTGCAGATGATAATCCCTTTTGTCTTTGGAGTAATTAATTTTTCGAATTCTTCTATAGGTGGCAAGGCAAATCCGTTTTCAATTCGTGATGTGATCGGAACTACATTCACACCGGCAGCAACTGCAAAGCCATTATAATTTGCATAAAAGGGTTCCGGTATTATTACTTCATCTCCCGGATCAAAACAAGTAAAAAATCCAAATAGGATGGCTTCACTTCCGCCGGTAGTTACGATGATCTGATCATAGTTAACATTGATGCCTGCTTTCTTATAATAGTTTACCAGTTTTCGCCTGTAAGATTCAATACCTGCACTATGACTGTATTCAAGTACTTTAATGTCTGCGTTGCGAACAGCATCTAAAATAGCTGGCGGAGTTTCAATATCAGGTTGACCAATGTTGAGATGAAAAACCTTTATTCCTTTTTTCTTTGCCGCTTCTGCATAAGGAACCAGCTTGCGAATAGGAGAGGGTGGCATTATCTCGCCACGATGTGAAATATTTAGCATTTACCAAAGTTAATGTGTATGCGGAATAAAATAATCGTTGTTATTTAAATTGCATTAGATGCATTGCAAAAAATTCTTTAGCAATAATGACATAACTTTATACAGATATTTACTTCCATCACTACTAACCCATAACATGGATAGAAAATATTGGGAAGAGATAGCGCCTAACTATAACTCTGAAATTTTTGACGTTCTGCGCAATGATACCTCCGGTATAATTGCTTCTGCCATTAAACAATTTGCCTCTCCCGACAAAACCATAATGGATATCGGATGTGCAGTGGGCAAATGGGTACCATTGCTGGCAGAAAATTTCAAGCATGTGATTGCTGCAGATATTTCAGCCACTAATCTTGAAATAGCTTCTGAGAATTGCAGGCAATATAAAAACGTTGAGTATGTAAGAATGGATATGTCGTCAAATAATCTCACAGTTACTCCATGTGATGTTGCTATTTGTATTAATGCAATACTTACTGACTCACTGAAAAAGAGAATTAATTTTTTTCAATCACTTTCACTTTGCCTGAATCCAGGCGGATCGCTTGTTCTTGTAGTTCCTTCTTTCGAATCAGCACTGTATTCTTCTTTTATGTTTGATCAGTGGTTATTAAAAGATAATGATCCGCTCACTATTTCAAGACCATCCAATGCTATTAAGAAATTTAATGAGCTGAAACGTGGCATTGTGGAAATTGACAATGTGCCAACGAAACATCATCTTCGTGAGGAATTGATAGTTCTTTTAAAAGAAGAAGGTTTGATTGTCGAAACCATTTCCAAAGTAGAGTACAGCTGGAATACAGAATTTGAAGATGCTCCTGGCTGGATGAAAGAGCCTTATCCCTGGGACTGGATGTGCGTGGCTGCAAAAAGTTAACTCTGCATCACAATAACCCGGGAGCATATAAGGATCACCATATATCTATATTAATTTTTATTCCGCTGCTTGTGTATCTTTTTTCAATTCATTTGTAATAACCCAAAATTCCTTCAGAATCGTAAAATAACTTGCACCCATTAAAATTTTATAGTTGAAAAAAAGTTTGCTGGTTTTTATTTTTTTTTGTACCCTATCTGCGGGTTATGCGCAGAAAAAAGAAAAGGATGGAAATGCAAAGATCACCGGGAAAGTAATTGACTCTTCAACCAATCTCCCTCTTGAATATGCTACGATTAGTTTGTTTAAAAAAGGAGAAAAAAAAACTGTTAACGGAGCAATTACTGATCACGATGGAAATTTTACTGTAACAGATGTTTCAACAGGCACTTTTCTTGCTAAGGTGGAGTTCATAGGATATAAGCCTTTCACAATAAATAATGTTACTGTCCGGCAGAAACATGAAGTTGTCAATCTTCAGAATATTTCGCTTCTGAGAAAAATCCAAAACCTTCAAAACGTTACGGTAACTGCGGGCGGAAAACTAATAGACAATAAAATTGACAAGCTCGTTTTCAACGCAGAAAAAGACATTACTTCCCAGACTGGTGAGGCAACAGATGTACTGAAAAAAGTACCACAGGTATCCGTAGATGTTGACGGAAACGTTGAGCTTGCAGGAAGCCCATCCATACGCTTTTTGATAAATGGGAAACCCTCAACTTTTTTTGGAAGCAGTATCAGTGATGTTTTACAATCAATACCTGCAAGCCAGATAAAAAGTATTGAAGTAATTACCAATCCGGGTGCAAAATATGATGCACAGGGATTGGGCGGCATCATTAATATTATTCTCAAAAAAAATACCTCGCAAGGGGTTAATGGCAATCTTTCACTAACTGTGGGAACAAGAAATGAAAATGGTTCATTTAATTTTAATGCCCGTAAAAAAAACTTTGGTGTGAATGCATTCTTTAGCGGCAATGCCAGGCTTAATGCAAAAACCGGTAACTCTTCTCAAAGGGTTTCATCTGATACTGCATCAAAAACTTTAGTAAATTTTCAGCAGGATGGAGCAAGCAATTTTACACGCCATGGTTTTGAAACCGGCTTTGGCTTCGATTGGACACTTAAGGAAAAGAATAATTTTTCAGGCTCTCTTTCATTTGACAATTTTGGAAACAATGGAAATGGCATAATAAATCAGTCGCAGGTATCAAGCGATCAATCCAACCCCTCAAATATTTTTTCAGAGATAAATACAATCAACAATACGAACAGTGTCTTTTCAGAACACAGTACGGATGTAGGCTTAAATTATAAAAGAACTTTTAATAAAGATGACCAGGAACTGGAAATAAATTTCAGTACAAGTTTTGGGAGAAATCATAGATCAGCATCGAACACGCAATTATTATTGCCGCAGGATTCATTATACTATGGCACGAACAGCGCAAATCCGGGAACCGAAAAGGAAACGGAAATAGCAATTGATTATACACAACCTGTTGCGAAAGATGTTTTGTTAGGTATTGGCGGAAAATTAAATTTTTATGATATCAAAAGTACTTCGAATGTTATGCTGTTCCAACCAGCTAATTATAAGTATTTGTTTGATTCTTCCCTGTCAAATTATCTCAATTATAATCAGAAAGTGTACGCATTATATGCTGAACTAAGTTTTCCTGTAGCTGATCTTTTGGATGCAAAAATTGGCGGTCGCTATGAACGTACAGCGATTAACGCATTTTATTCAAATGCAAACCAGCAGGCAAATACTCCGGGCTACAATACTCTTGTCCCTTCAATATTCTTTTTAAAAAAATTGACTGACAAACAAACCCTAAAACTGAGTTATTCAAAAAGAATAGAAAGGCCGGATTATCGTGATCTTAATCCTTACATTAACACAAGCGATCCAAAAAATATTGCTGCAGGCAATCCCTATTTAAAACCGGAGATCGGCAACAGGATCGAATTAAGTTACAACAGGGATGTTGACAAAGCAGGTTCTTTTATGGTAAGTTTATTTTATAGAGAAAATCATAATGACATACAACCTTTCATTGTTTATTACCCTGCTTTAAAAATTGGAGATTCAATATATACAAACGTTTCTGTAACTACACGGGAGAACATAGGTTTGGAAAAAAATATGGGTATGACTCTTTTCGGCGATCTTCATTTCACTTCCAAATTAAATGTTCGCACTAATCTTTTCTTTTTTTACAGGCATACTATCAATGCAATTGATAAGGGTTACAACTCCAACAGTTTTAATTATCGTTTTAACATGAATGCAAGTTACCAGTTCAATAGTACATTGGTAGCAGAATTCTTTTGCAATTTTAATTCAGCACGGCACCAGGCGCAGGGGAGATACCCGTCTTTTACCTCTTACAGTATGGCTGTACGCAAACAATTCTGGAACAAGAAAGGCAGTCTTGCACTTACAGCAATTGATCCTTTCAACAAATACTTAAATTTCAAAACAAATTTATTCGGGCCAAATTTCAATGTTATAAGTATTCGCAAAATTCCTTTCCGGTCTTTCGGTCTCAATTTTACATGGAAATTTGGAAAGCTGGTATTTAAAAAAGAGGAGAATAATAATAGAGACAATGGAAATTTAATCCCACCAATAGAAAACTGATTTATAAAATTTCCCTAAGGTGATGCCTGATGCATAAAAAACGCAGCCCTTAATTCTTATTGTTGTACGTGATAATAGTATTTTCTAAGTGGCTCTTAAATTTAATTTACTGATCAAATACCAAATACGTCAGCCATTACTGTATAACTAAAACCTGGAAAGTTCCGGGAATCATCATGGGTCTTCCGTTTGAACTTGTTTTGTTGGGATCGAATTCGGCTGTAGGCAGATACAGTGTTCCTGTTTTTTGGTCGATGGTTATAGTGCGTGCCCCGCGTTTTGTCGGATAATTTCCCAATACAGAATAATTATTCGCATCTTTTTCCAGAACTGCAGTTATTGTTCCTTCTCCATTTGAAGTATAAATCATTTTTTTTCCGTTATCGAAAGCCACGCCATCACAACCTCTGCCAATCGGAACTGTTGTCACAAGATTACCATTTTCAGCATTTAGTACAGCAAGTTTTTGATCACAGCCCGCAAATAATCTTTTTGTATCCTTATCATAGCAAAGACCCGTTGGTCCTTCTGCCGGAGACAATGACCAACGATTGGTTACAGTATGGTTCTTCAGATCCACTTCAACAATTTCACTTTTATCTTCAATATTCACAAACAATTTCCCATCGCCGTCAGAAGTAGCCGTTTCCGGTTTGCCTCCCACATCAATACTGTCAACCGTTTTCCCTTGCATTGGATCTATCAATGAAAGATTTTTACTTCTGCCATTACAGGTTATGATCATTTTAGCGAATGGTTCATACATAATGGCATCAGGGTTTTCACCGGTTGCTATTTGTCCCAGCACTTCATTTGTTTTGAGATCAAATACGGTTACATTATTTAATCTTCCATTGCTGGTATATCCTTTGCCAAGTTCATCGTCAAAAGCAATTCCGTGAACACCTGTCGTATTGGGAATGTATCCGAGAGAATCGCCAGTTTCTTCATTTAAAATATTTACCTGTGTGCCATGCGATGCATACAATTTCCCATCGTGCACTGCTATATAATCCCAACCTCCGGGACTTGCGATGTGATAGGTTTTTACAATTTTATACTCATGTTGTGAAAAAGAAAATGAAATGATTGTGAAAAGGCCGATCAAAGTGGCGAAAAATTTTTTTCTCATAGAAATTTAATTAATATTATACACAAGCTAATTTTAAATTCTGTAGCAAATCTGAATTACATGAACGAAAGTGTGAAGGTATGATTACTATTATCAAACAAATAATCAATTTTGAAACCGGAAATATCACATATCTGTTTAATGATAGAAAGCCCCAGGCCATTCCTGCCTCTATCATTTTGTTTATAAAAACGGGAAAATAAATGTTGTTTGTCTAATTGGTTTTCCCGGCTGCTATTTGTAATTTTTAATTGCCTGCTTTTTAATTCAATGTTGATAAATCCTCCCGGAAAATTGTGCCTTGTCGCATTGCTTAGCAGGTTATTCAGGAGAATATCAGAAAGTTCAGTATTCATACTTACGATTACATCCGTTAACAATGTGCTTACAGAAATGTTTTGACTTTGCCAAAGCTCATGGAAAGCCTCAGTCTTTTCTTCAAGTTTTGATTTAAAATTTACCGGTGATGTTTCGGCATATTGGTTATTTTCAATCTTTGCAAGCAACAATAGTGATTGATTTAGCCTCGATAATTTTTCAACAGCCAGGTAAGCGCTTTGCATCGTCTTGCTTTGATCTTCAGATAAATTTTCATTCTGTATGAATAAATCCAGTTTCGACCGGATGATTGCCAGTGGAGTTTGCATTTCATGCGAGGCATTTTCTGTGAACTCTTTCAGTGTGATATAATCATTCCTTGCCCGGCTAGTAGTTCGTTGCAAAGTCTGGTTCATGAAAGTAAATTCATCAATGTTATTGGGTAGAAAATTTATTGTCTCCGGTTTATCAATCCTGAAATTCTTAATAGTGTTTAATGTATCATAGAATGGTTTCCAAAGCCGTTTCAATAAAAATCTGTTGATGATAAGGGATGCTGCAAGTATTAGCAATATAGCGGCAGAGGAAATTAGAAGTATGGAATGAGTAAGATCATCGGTGCCTTCCAATGATTTGCCAACGGTTGCTATATAAGGTTTTCCATTTACAATGACTCCGAATTGAAGGACCCTGTAAGAATCTTTATCCTCATCGTTTTTATTGAATCGGGCAACTGTTTTAAACTTTCTTTTATTTAAAAAATCGTTGGACAAAACGTAGCTTATTTTTTGATCTTTTACGGGTATCGGCTCAGGGAGCATATTGTGTTCCTTTGCATATGCCTCAATTTCATGTTGCTCTATTCTAAGATCCCCATCCACCTGGCTCAGGAGAATAAAGCGGATGGCGATATAGAAAGTAATACTTGATAGAAGAAAGATAATGATCGTTGCCAGTAAATTAATACGATTATATTTCGTAAAAAGTTTCATGCAGTAAATTTATATCCCATGCCATAAATTGATTTTATGTAATCGGCAGCGCCGGCCTGTATCAATTTTTTCCGAAGATTTTTTATATGGGTATAAATAAAATCATAACTGCCTGCGATATCCATATTATCACCCCATAAATGTTCTGCAATAGCATTCTTCGCAATGACCCTGTTTTTATTGCTGATAAAATAAAGCAACAATTCATATTCCTTTTTCGTAAGATCGATCTCTCGGTTATTAATCCGAACTGTTTTTTCTGACAGATCAAGCGTCAATTCATTGATGGTAATTTGATTTTTTCCTTCAAACGATTTGCGCCTGATGATAGCTGCAACACGAGCCGCTAATTCAGCAAGGTGAAAAGGTTTGGTAAGATAATCGTCAGCTCCCGCCTTTAAAGCAAATACCTTGTCATCCAATGAATTTCTTGCGGAAATGATTAATACCCCGTCTATTTTGTTTTGTTTTTTTAATTCGTTCAAAATGTCAAGGCCGCTGCCGCCGGGCAGGTTTACATCTAAAACAATACAGGCATATTCATATAAGGAAACTTTTTCCATGGCAGAATGGAAATCCAATACCCGTTCACAAACAAATTGCTCATTTGCGAGGTAGGCGCAAATGCTGTCAGACAATTCACGTTCGTCTTCAATAACTAAGACTTTCATTATTTTTTCGGAAATAAAAATAATGCAAGTTGAAACAGAATTCTGAAGAAATTATGATGTCAACCATTTTTTATTGCTCTTCTTAGAACCTGTATATCAAACCGGGTATTAATTGATGATTATAGTATTGCAGGTTAAACGAGACAGAATTCTTCTTTTGTTTAGGGGCTTTTAGTTTCGCATACCTGTGATAATTATTTACCACCTGTCTGCCCGTTAAGTAACCTAATGCTGCACCGGCCAATACATCGGTTATCCAATGTTTGTTTTCTGTAATTCTGCTCAAGCCAATTAAAGTTGCTGCAGAATAAGAAATGATAGATATCAGGGGATGATTTTTGTATTCCATGGCAAATACAGTTGCAGCTGCAAAAGCAACGGTTGTATGACCGGAAGGGAAAGAACTGTTTAATCGCCTTCCGTTAATATCTTTTCCTGCTGAGCTAAATGGGCCGTGAAATTTCGGTTCCGGATCATCAGCATTAGGATCATAAAAAGATGGACGCTGCCTGCCACTTAAAAATTTAAGAAGGCTTTCCATAGCTCCACCCGTTATGTAAGCCTGTGTGGCAAGTAAAGTTGTGGTTTTGATTTTTTCTTTTTTAAAAATAAAACCGTACGCACCCAACGATCCAAGCAGGTATGCTTCATAAACTCCCCCAAAATTGGTAACGTATTTGCCAATATTTCTTACGCCTGCATTATTGTTTCTTAAATTAAAAGCAAATTTTTGGAGCGGTTCATCGGCAAAAAAAAGGCCTCCTTCCACAAGGGTAAATTTTGCCACACGTCCCCAGTCTTTTTTTGTGGAATGAAAGGGAGCCGTAATTTCCTGTTTCAAATCACTGCCCAGTAAAATAAAATAAGAGGAGAATGTGATCTTTGTATTTTCATTATACGCGGCAGGGTTGATATTATTTTTTTGAGCTCCTGCACTATCTGTTTTTCTGCTTAGGCTATCCAGCTTAGTGATTAAGGTATCTTTTTTTTGCGAAAAGCCAATTACGGGTAATAATAGGCATGCAATAACAATTCCTCTTTTTCTCATTGACAATTTTTAAGTTTTCAAACGAAAGTATAATCCAAAATATTTCTTTTGTCTAAATAATAAAAAAGTGTGCCTTTTTATAACAGCGGCAAAATTTACTACAAATTATTCCTTCAGATTTTCACCAGAATTGATCTTCAATTTTGCATCTTAAACTTTTAAAACCCATTTTATGAAAAAAATATTTTGCATGGCAATTGTTTCGGGAATGATTGCTCTATCGGCATGTGGTCAGAGGTTGAAGGAATCACAGGTACCGGCTGCAACAAAAACTGCATTTGAAAAAAAATATCCGGGTGTAAAAGGGAGTTGGGATAAAGAGGGCGCAAACTACGAAGTTAATTTTAAACAGAATGGTAAAGCTATGTCGGCAGTTATTGATAATAATGGAACAATTGTTGAGACTGAAACTGATATTCCCGTAAATGATTTACCTGTGGCGATCAGAGAATACATGCAAAAAAATTATGCAGGTATAAAGATCAGCGAGGCCGCAAAAATTGTAAAAGCGACCGGAGAAGTAAATTACGAGGCTGAAGTGAATCATAAAGATGTGATCTTTGATGCAAAAGGCAAGTTTATAAAAGAGGCGAAAGATTAAAGCAGCAATGGATTAAATTTATGAAAGGCCGTAAGTATCTTGCGGCTTTTCCAGTAATATTCAGACAGGAATGAAAAGTTTTGTTTCTTTTTTGAGCGGGATCTTATTTACATTCTTCTGTGCAGGTCAATCACGGACTCTTCCTCAATATATTCAACTGGCTAAAGAAAACAGTGCAAAGCTTAATGAACTACAAAGCCAGATACTTATAAATCACATCGACAGTCTTATCCTGAAAGCTACCACAAAAACACAGGTAAACTTTGTTAGCAATGATATGTATGCTCCGGTAATTGGCGGATGGGGCTACGATGAAATCATCACTAATCTTGCACAGGTTTCGGCTATGGTGCAGGCAAGCCGCACTATTTTATCAAAAGCAAACCTTGCTGCGCAATATGAACAGATAGCTTTGCAAAACCGGGCGCTGAGAGATACTTTGCTTTTATCAGAAAAAGATCTTATAAAAACCATTACTGAACAATATATCACAGCTTATGGTGATCAGATCACCATAGATTATAGTAAAGAACTTTATGACCTGATGAAAAAAGAAGAGGATGTTTTAAAAAAATTAGCTCAGTCTGGCGTGATCAAACAAACTGAATTCCTCTCTTTTGATATCACTCTCCAGCAACAGGAACTAACTTACCTGCAGGCACAAATTCAATACAATACAGATTTCCTCACCCTCAATTACCTTGCAGGCATTGTTGACACTACAATAAATAAATTACAGGAACCTCAATTAACAGATAGCCTTCCTCATGATATTTACAACACAGTATTTTATCAGCGATTTATTACAGACAGTCTCCGGATCTCCAATCAACGTAAGCTTATTAACTTTAGCTATCGCCCTTCTATTGCTGCTGTTACGGATGCAGGTTTTAATTCCTCATTGCAAAATACGCCATATAAAAATATTGGGTTTAGCGCAGGCATAAATCTTAAGGTGCCCATTTATGACGGGCATCAGAAAAAATTAAAATATCAGAAACTCGATATTGAAGAAAGAACAAGATTAGCCAACAGAGGTTTTTTCCTGAATCAACACAACCAGCAAATCGGTCAACTGTATATGCAACTGAGAGGAACGGATGAATTATTCAATAAGATAAAACAACAGGTAGGTTATTCCAAAACTCTTATCGAGGCGTATGAAAAGCTGTTAGAGACCGGCGATGTACGGGTTGTTGATTTTGTAACAGCAATAACCAGTTATATGAACACTCAGAATTCATACCGACAAAATTTTGTGAGCCGTTTAAAGATCATAAACCAGATCAATTACTGGAACCAATAATTTTTTATGAAAAGAAAAAAAATCTATTTATTGCTTTTGGTCGCAACTGCTATCGTGGCATGTCACAATAAAGAAGAATCAACTGGCGATGAAGAGGGGCAGGAAACGCAAACGCCGGTCACTGTTACTACAGTAAGTTTTGAAACGCTTGCCGACTCCTTAGAATTAAATGCCACTTCAAATTTTTTGCAGGATAATATTGTCAAATCGAATATCAACGGGTATGTAAAAACGATTAGCGTAAAAGTCAATGACTATGTCAATGCCAGTAAACTTCTTTTTACACTAAAAACAAAAGAAGCTGAAAGCTTAGGTAATACTATTAATAAACTGGATTCATCTTTTAATTTTTCGGGGACGGTCAAAATAGCCGCGCCGGAAAGTGGGTACATTACGCAGCTCGATCACCAGGCAGGCGACTATGTACAGGAAGGAGAACAACTGGCAGTCATTAGCAATGCGAAAAGCTTTGGCTTTGTATTAAATGTTCCTTATGAGCAAATAAAATATGTCAGTCTTAATAAACCTGTTGATGTGTTGTTGCCGGATGGAACTCATTTGAACGGTGTGGTCGCTTCTTTTATGCCTGTCATTGATTCAGTATCGCAAACGCAACGGGTTTTGGTCAAGGTTCCTTCTGCAGCCAAAATCCCGGAAAACCTTATTGCCAAAATAATGATCCTGAAAGAAAAAAAGATAAACGTTGCTTCTGTTCCCAAACAGGCCGTACTCTCTAACGAATCACAATCACAATTCTGGGTCATGAAATTGATTGATTCTGTAACAGCCGTTAAAGTGCCTGTGACCAAAGGAATGGAAATTGATGACCGTGTTGAAATAGTTCAGCCACAACTTTCATCACAGGATAAAATTCTGTTGAGTGGAAATTACGGATTACCAGATACAGCCAAAGTTAAAATAGTGAAATCGCTAGAATGAAGAATTTTTTTGTCACATATAAGCATCCTTTAACTGTTCTCATTGTAATGATTCTTTTCGGTGGGGTCTTTTTGTATACCAAAATGCAAACTGCATTATTTCCTGAAATTACTTTTCCTAAAATAAAAGTAATAGCAGATGCGGGTCAGCAGCCAGTTGGTAAGATGATGATCACTGTAACGAGGCCCCTGGAAAATGCGATTAAGCAAATACCCGATCTGCAGACCATACGCAGCACAACGAGTCGCGGAAGTTGTGAACTGTCAGCATTTTTAGATTGGAGCGCCAATGTAGAAGTTGCATACGAAAGGATCCAATCAAAGATCAATGAGGCGAGGAATGAATTACCGCCGGGTGTACAGATCACCGTGGAAAGAATGAATCCTTCTATTCTTCCCGTTATAGGATATTCTTTAGAAAGCCATACTAAATCACCGATCGAACTTAAGTTGATGGCATTGTACACTATCAAACCATTTTTATCACAGGTGCAGGGGGTGTCGGAAGTACGTGTAATTGGTGGTAAAACAAAAGAGTACTGGCTTGAACTGGATGTACAAAAAATGAGCCGACTGGGTATTACTCCTGGCCTAATTGATACGGCTTTAAGCAATACCAACTTTATTCAATCCAACGGCTATCTTTCTGATTACCGGTTGATGTATTTGACAGTTACAGATGCGCAGGTACGTACAAAAGATGAATTGGAAAATCTTGTCTTGAGTAACAACGGTAAGCGTGTAGTGCTCTTAAAAGATATCGCCAGGGTTACTATCCAGGAAGCAAAACAATATATAAAAATCAATGCCAATGGTCATGAAGGTGTTCTGCTTGCCGTAATCAAACAACCGAATGCAAACCTGATTAATCTTTCTGACCAGATGGCGCAGAAGATAAAAGATATGAAAAAATTATTGCCAAAAGATGTTGTGCTTAAACCATACTATGTGCAGGCTGACTTTGTAAAAAATGCCGTAAAAAGTGTTACTGATGCAGTATTAATAGGACTTGCCTTGGCAATAGTGATCGCTGTTATTTTTTTACGTTCATTCAAAGCAAGTAGCGTTATTCTTCTTACGATTCCCGTCACTTTGTGTCTTACCACGATAATGCTGTATGCAACCGGACAAACTTTGAATATCATGACGCTGGGTGCCATTGCTGCAGCTATTGGGTTGATCATTGATGATGCCATTGTTGTTATGGAACAGATCCATCGGACGCATGAAGAACATCCTGATGAATCTTCGTTGACGTTGGTACAAAAAGCAATTAAATATCTGTTCCCGGCAATGGTTGGTTCTTCTTTGAGTACGATCGTCATTTTCCTTCCTTTTATTTTAATGTCAGGCGTGGCGGGAGCCTATTTTAAGGTAATGACAAATACGATGATCATTACACTTGTTTGCTCCTTCTTTGTTACCTGGCTTTTGCTGCCTGTTATTTATCTCCTGTTTTCAAAACAAAAAAGAAGAAAAGAAAAATCACACGAAGTGAAAGAACGGAAATGGGTTAGCTTTTTTATCCGGCGAACATACATCAGTCTTATAATTGTAGGTGTCCTGGTTGCGGCGGTTATTTTTACTTTTCCCAAACTTCAAACCGGTTTCTTACCACAAATGGATGAGGGTAGTATTGTACTGGATTACAATTCTCCTCCCGGGACTTCTCTCGAAGAAACAGACAGGATGCTCGGGGAAGTTGAAAAAATCATTATCCATCATCCCGATGTGCAGGCCTATTCAAGAAGAACGGGCACCGAGATGGGTTTCTTTATTACTGAACCAAACAGGGGTGATTATTTGATTGAATTAAAAAAGAATCGGAGTAAATCAACTGATGAAGTAATTAATGAATTGCGTCAGCAAATTGCGAGCACTCAACCCGCTCTTCGTATAGATTTTGGCCAGGTGATAGGAGATATGCTCGGAGATCTGATGACTTCAGTACAGCCGATTGAGATAAAGATATTCGGAAACAATATACAAACATTACATCAACTTGCCAAACAGGTAGCAGATGTCACAGAGAATGTTCATGGAGCTGCAGATGTCTTTAATGGAATTACTATTGCAGGTCCTTCTGTAAATATCAGGCCTAATAGCGTCAATCTTCAACGGTATGGCATCACGTCGGCTGATCTGCAATACCAGTTACAAACTGCGCTTGAAGGTAATATTGTGGGTTCCGTTTTTGATCCAAATCAAATGAGTGATATCAGGATCGTTTACCCCGGTAACAGGAAGCTCACGATTAACGAAATAAAAAAATTGCAGATTTTTTTACCTAATGGTCAGTTGATTCCTTTCAATTCATTGGCGGATATAGAGATTACGCCTGGAGCAACAGAAATTGAGAGACAGGATATGCAATCAATGGGTGTAGTGAGTGCAAGACTGGAAAATCGTGATCTTGGCAGTACAGTCAAAGACATACAACAACAGGTAGCAGCAAAGGTGAATCTTCCTCATGGCTATACTATTGTGTATGGCGGAGACTATGCTAATCAACAAAAGTCTTTTCATGAACTATTGATCATACTTATTACGGCAGCCTTGTTGGTGTTTACTGTGATTCTGTTTCTTTTCAAAGATCATTTGGTTGCTTTTGCCATTCTCTTTATTGCCATGCTTGGAGTGGGCGGAAGTTTTCTCAGTCTTTACCTCACCGGCACAGAGCTGAATGTAGGAAGCTATACCGGTATAATTATGATCGTAGGTATAATAGGAGAGAATTCAATTTTTACCTTTTTGCAATTCAAAGAATCTCTTAGAATAAATAATAATGTTGATCAATCAATTGTATATGCGATTTCCACGAGGCTTCGACCTAAATTAATGACTGCCCTTGGAGCTATCATTGCACTAATGCCATTGGCTCTTGGAATTGGGACGGGTGCCCAGATGCATCAACCACTTGCTATTGCTGTCATTGGCGGGTTTCTTGTTGCCTTGCCTCTTTTATTAATTGTATTGCCATCAATGCTGAGGCTAATAGCAAAAAAAGAATGAGAAAAAGAGTCTAAAGAATAAGATTATGAAAGATCTTATCCGGAAAATAATTAAAGAGATTTCCCTAAAAACACTGCTTGCTTCTATACTTTTCCTGGTTACAACTTTCATTTTTGCTTTTATTGCTCATGAAGTGATAGGCGAAAATGAGGATGTGTTTGATAGAAAAGTTTTTCAATTCCTTGCGACGTATACAACGCCGAAACTTATTCACCTGATGGGATTGTTGTCTTTTTTTGGAACGCCTTATTTCCTGATTCCGGCTTATTTACTGTTGATTATATTCTTATTTCTGAAAAAGAAAAACTCAGAAGCTATTGATATTGCAATTATTGCTGTTAGCAGCACAGTTATTATGATTGCTTTAAAACGAATTTTTCATCGGCAAAGACCTGACCTTCCTTTTTTTAGAGAATTAGATACCTATAGTTTTCCCAGCGGGCATGCAGTAAGTTCGTTTATCTTCTGCAGTGTGTTGATATACTTGATATGGAAAGATAAAATAACAGGGTGGAAATATTTTCTGGCCGGTTTTCTCCTTTTATTTTCTCTTGCAATTGGTATAAGCCGGATTGTACTTCGCTATCATTATGCAAGTGATGTGCTGGCAGGTTTTTGTCTTGGATTTGCCTGGGTATTGTTTTCTTTCTGGATCCAGAAGAAAGTATTAAGGAAATAAAATATCGTTTATACTTCTATAAAAAACTAAGCCCCCCTGTGGAAACAGCGGGACTTAAGTAATGGTTCTGATTAAGTTCTTTAATTATTTCAAATAAAATGTAGTATTGGGACCATTCGTTTTTGTTGTTTGTGCAATTTTTACAGTTGTTTCCGTTTTGTTTACCACTACTTCTTTTTTACTGTAAACCTGGGCCAGGGTAGGAGCCACGACTAAAGATACAATAGACATTAATTTTATCAAAATATTCATTGAGGGACCAGAAGTATCTTTAAAAGGATCGCCTACTGTATCTCCTGTTACAGATGCTTTATGGGGCTCAGATCCTTTATAATACATCTGTCCATTAATATCAACACCTTTTTCAAAACTTTTCTTGGCATTGTCCCAGGCGCCGCCTGCATTGTTTTGGAACATTCCCATCAATACACCACTTACAGTGGCTCCGGCTAGAAATCCTCCCAATGCTTCAGGCCCCAAAAGAAAACCAATAACCAGGGGAGAAATAATAGCCATGGCACCCGGAGCCAGCATTTTCTTAATGGATGCATCGGTTGATATAGCCACACATTTATCATATTCAGGCTTGCCTGTTCCTTCCATAATTCCGGGAATTGTCTTAAACTGCCTTCTTACTTCCTCAACCATAGCCATCGCTGCTTTACCTACAGCTTGTATAGCCAGCGATGAAAAAACAAAAGGAATCATTCCGCCTACAAACAAACTCGCCAGTACATCGGCTTTATAAATATTTATGCCATCCATTTTAAAACCATTGTTATTTATAACTCCAACATAGGCCGCAAACAAAGCCAGCGCTGTTAAAGCAGCAGAAGCAATAGCAAAACCTTTTCCCGTTGCCGCAGTAGTGTTCCCAACTGCATCAAGTGTATCGGTTTTTTCACGAACTTCTTTTGGTAATTCACTCATTTCAGCAATGCCACCAGCATTGTCGGCAATAGGGCCAAATGCATCAATAGCTAACTGCATGGCAGTAGTGGCCATCATACCGGCTGCTGCGATAGCTACTCCATACAAACCAGCTAAAGCATAAGATCCATAAATACCACCTGCCAAAACAAGAATGGGTAAAAATGTGGATCGCATACCTACGGCCAATCCGCCAATTACGTTTGTAGCATGCCCGGTTCCTGATTGGCGAACTATAGAATTTACGGGAGCCTTGCCCATTGAGGTATAGTACTCCGTAATCAGGCTCATTAATGTTCCTACAACCAGACCCAATGCAATGGCGCCGAATACCTGTAGTTTAGTAAATTCAAATCCACGAATATATAGACTACCATCAGGTAAAATATAGTTTACCAAAAAATAGCTGGCAATGGCAGTAAGAATAATGCTGCCCCAGTTACCCATATTTAATGCTCTCTGTACAACAGCAGTATTTACAGGAGAAGATTCGCTGATGCGAACAAAAAAAGTTCCGATGATAGAAAAAATAACTCCGATACCCGCGATCAACATCGGTAATAAAATGGGAGAAAAACCCATATACCCATCATTCAGCGGGCCCTTATCAATATTGGTCACTTCATGACCCAATACAATTGTTGCAAGTACAGTGGCGATGTATGAACCAAACAGATCCGCACCCATACCGGCTACGTCTCCAACATTATCACCCACATTATCGGCAATAGTTGCCGGGTTGCGCGGATCATCTTCCGGGATGCCTGCTTCTACTTTTCCTACAAGGTCGGCACCTACGTCAGCAGCTTTTGTATAAATACCTCCGCCCACACGGGCAAACAATGCAATGGATTCCGAACCAAGAGAAAAACCGGTAAGTATTTCTATCGCTCTGCCTACTTCATGTGAAGTGGAAATGGCATCGGGAGCAAAAATTTTCAACAAAACTATAAAGACTCCACCTAAACCAAGTACCGCCAGGCCGCCCACGCCAAGACCCATGACAGAGCCTCCGGAAAAAGAAACAGATAATGCTTTCGCAAAACTTGTTCTTGCCGCTTGAGTTGTGCGTACATTGGCCTTTGTAGCAGCCTTCATGCCGATAAAACCGGCAAGTGCGCTGCAAAAAGCGCCTACAATAAATGAAACAGCAATTGACCAATGAGAACTTTCGCTGCGGCTGCCCATAAAACCAAGAAGCACGGCAACGACAATAGCAAAATAGGTAAGAATTTTCCATTCAGCTCTTAAAAAAGCCATAGCTCCTTCGGCTATATGGGCGCTGATCTCTTTCATGTGATCCGTGCCGGCATCCTGCTTTGAAACCCAACTGAATTTGATAAACATGAACACCAGTCCAAGCAATGCCATGGCAGGCACCAGGTAAATCAATTTATCCATAAGTAGTGATTGTTAATCAAAGTTTAATCTCACTTTGAAGGACGGCAAAGATAGGGGAGAAGATGGAAATTTATAATGAGAAAAGCAAATTTGCCATAATGGGCATTTCAAGGAAAAATCTTTTATATTTTATTCTTTTTGATTGATAAAAAGGCTTTTCCAAGGTTTTCAATAATATCCCCGGCGACCATCGCTTCCTCAGAATATTTTTCAGCAGCTATATCACCGGCAAGCCCATGAAGATGAACACCAAGAATTGCGGCTTCAATTGTATCACGGATCTGGCAGACGATGGCAGTAAGAATGCCTGTTAACACATCTCCACTACCTCCTTTAGCCATACCTGCATTGCCGGTATTATTGAAATAGATTTTTCCGCCGGGGGTAGCAATGGAAGTGTGATGACCTTTCAAAACAATCACAAGATCTAATTCCTTTGCTTTGCGTTGAGCTAAGCGCAGGCGTTCAAAATCCTGCCCGTCCGGCAGGCGGGCGTTCTCATTTTTTCCAAACAATCTTTCAAACTCTTTTGGGTGGGGAGTAAGAATCGAATTTGCAGGAATTTTTTTTAATAACTTTTTATCGGAGGAAATAATATTCAGCGCATCCGCATCAAGTACAACTGGTTTTTTATAGCTGTCGAAAATTTCGCGCAATAATTTTTTTGTTTCTGTTGCAGTTCTGATGCCTGGCCCAATAGAAATGCAATCAAATTTCTGCACATCTTCTTCAATTTTTGTAACAAATGATGAATTAAAATCTGTCATCACCATGGCTTCAGGTACGCTTGCTTGCATAATTTCATATCCGCATTTGGGGATATGACAGGTAGTTAAGCCTGCACCACTGCGTAAACAAGCTCTTGTACATAAAATAGCTGCTCCTATTTTTCCATAACTGCCCGCAATGACAAGTGCATGTCCAAAATTTCCTTTGTGAGCAAAACGGTTGCGGGGTTTATAAATAGAAGAAATTATTTCTTTATCAATCATTTCAAAATCCGTTTCAACTGATTTATAAAAATCCGGATGGAGGCCAATGTCAAGAGTATGAACTTCGCCAATAAACGATGAATTTTCCTGCATCAAAAAAGCAAGCTTAAATATCTGGAAGCTTAAAGTATAACGGGCTTTAATCACTTTCCCTTTTGCAGATTGATCAATTGGCAAACCGCTTGGAACATCTATGGAAATTATTTTGCACCCGGAATTATTGATATGCTCAACAAGTTTTGCCGTTACTCCTTCCAGCGGACGATTTAATCCTGAACCTAACAGGGCATCGATGATGATTTCTTTTTCATCCAATGTTGGAAAATGCTCTTCTGTTTGAACAAATTTTATTTCAACTTGAAAGTATTGATGCAGGCGCTCAAGATTAATTTGAAAATCTTCAGTTCCCAAATGTCCGAACTCCAAGATATAAACAGAAACAGGGCATTCTCTTTCAGAAAGCATTCTTGCAATAGCTAACCCATCTCCGCCATTGTTTCCTTTGCCACAGAAGATAGTAAACCTGGTATTTAAAAAATTATTTTCGTCGATCCAGTTTACACATTTGCCCGCCGCTCTTTCCATCAATTCATTTGAAGAGATAGGTTCATTCTTTATAGTGTATTCATCCCATTCATGAATTTGCTGTGCATTAAGAATCTTCATACAATAAATTTACTATGTTGCCATGACTTGAATGAATGATATGAAGGTCTTAAATTCCGGGGTATTATACGGTGAATATTTTCATTACTTTCTAATCAGTAATAAAGATTTGGTGAGAATTATTCAAATTTTTTTGATGCTACCATAAAGCGATTTAATTTGCATGTTTTTGAAAATTTATTATGGCTGATCTTTCACAATTTGATCCTGATAGCGCCGGCAATCCCAACAATAATATTTTCGGACTGCCTTTTACAGAAGAAGACGCAAGACTTATCATTTTACCGGTACCGTGGGAGGTAACAGTCACTTTTGGGGCAGGCACAGCAAGGGCTGCGGAATCTATTCGTAAAGCCAGCGTGCAGGTAGATATTTTTGACCCTGAATATCCTGAAGGCTGGAAAGAAGGTTTTTATCTGCGGGATGTAGATAAAAAATTGTTGATGAAGAGTGATTACCTGCGCAAAGAAGCTGAGTTGTATATTGATTATATTTCCAAGGGGCAGAGGGTTGAAGATAACCAATTTATGATGAAAACATTAAATGATGTGAATGAGGGAAGCGCTTACCTGAACAAATGGGTATATGATCAAACAAAAGTTCTTTTAAGCCGAGACAAACTGGTTGCCTTGCTTGGCGGTGATCACAGTGCACCGCTTGGATATTTTAAGGCTATTGCAGAAAAATATGATGAATTTGGAATATTGCAGGTTGATGCACATTGTGATCTCCGGCCTGAATACAGCGGTTTTACTTATTCGCATGCCAGTATAATGTATAATGCCCTGGAAGAAATTGAAAATTTGAAAACACTGATGCAAATTGGGGTTCGTGATTGCAGTGGTAGTGAACTTAAAATGATCGATAACAGTAATGACAGGATCATTACTTATTTTGATAAAGATATTAAATGCCGTATGTATGAAGGACAAACCTGGAAACAACTGACGGATGAAATAGTGAGCCAGCTGCCACAAAAAGTATATATCAGTTTTGATATTGACGGGCTTGATCGTAAACTTTGTCCAAGTACAGGAACGCCTGTGCCTGGAGGTTTTGAAATGGAAGAACTGTTTTATCTATTTGGTAAAATGTTAAAAAGCGGCAGGCATTTGATTGGTTTCGATTTGCTGGAAGTGGGTGTTGGTGATACAAACTGGGATGCCAATGTTGGTGCCAGGGTGTTATGGAAACTTTGCAATTTATTGGTTAAATCAAATCCTTCATAAATTCAACATATATTTGAAACAACGCCTTACTCTTTTACTATCATAAATCTACTCAGCACAATTTAATTTTTACAGTGTATACTTTCCAGGTAAAACAAAAGGACAGGTCAAGAATATTATCAGCCTTTCACTTTCTTATTGCTCTTATTTTTATTCTCGATTTGTCCCATGTGCGTCGTGGAGAGATAAAAGATTGGATCTTTTCCGGAATATATATCGGCAGCATTGTTTTTTTGTTTGTAGCTGGATTATTCCAAAGAAAAATGTTGCAAAATTTATCCAGGCATCTTTCTTTATTGTTATTTGAATCTGCCATAGTTCTTTGCGGAGCCATTTATTTTTGGAGCAAAGGAGCTTCCTTAGTTGCTTTTAGTCATGGCATACTTGCAGGTACCATTGTTTTGTTTTGGATCTATCTGAAAAAAAGAGAAGACGGAGAAAGAATTATTATTTCTGAAGTCAATATTGTTTTACCTGGATTGTCGGGTGACAGGATCATCGAATGGAATGAATTAACCAATGTTATTAAAAAATATGATTTCCTGACTATCGATTTTAAAAATAATAAACTTCTGCAGGTACATGTTATCAATGCTGATAATATTGATGAAGATGAATTCAACCAGTTTTGCCGGCAGCAATTATCAGAAAAAAATAAATAAACGAAATTTGCATAGCAAGGCAAAAATCAAAATTTAAAAGATTTATCTCCTACTTTTAATTTCGATTAATACCAGATATGGCTCTTCATCAATCACCATACATACTTTATTCTGACGGAAAGGGAAACATTTTTGAAGATACTTCTTTGTATGTTGGAGGCAGAAGCGGATGGGATGCTGTGCCTGTACCCAAAAGTGAATGGATTGAATTACCCAATGGCGGTCAGCTATATGAACTGCCGGAAAGAAGAGGAATTGGCATTGATGTAAAAACTGGTGAAATGAGATTGTGTGATAAGGGTTGGGCGGTGGCAGCATTCATTCCTCCGGCACACACTGGATTTTATCTGGCCGCTTATGAAACCGAGAAGGATGCGCCTATACTTCCATTATTTTGTTATACTGCAACAGGTTGGCACAATAAAAAATTCTATGTACCAGCTATACGAATTGAAAAAGATATCCGCCAGGATTACGAAGGTTATGATCAGAAAAAAGTAGAATCCAATGTAAAAAAATTAGTGAAGGTATACCCACATAATCGCTTAGTAAAGCATCTTGCCAATAACTGTGCACTTACTTACCATTGTCCTGCCGCGAGAAATTATTTTTTGCAAAGATGGGAATGCCCCGTTCCTGTATCACCTGCATGTAATGCTAATTGTGTAGGATGTATTTCTTTACAACCGGATGAAGAGCCTATTGTTTCAACCCAAAATCGTTTAACATTTTTACCCGCCCCTGAAGAGATTGTAGAATATACTGTGCCGCATCTTGAGTCAGCACCGTTCCCTATCATAAGTTTTGGACAAGGATGTGAAGGCGAACCGCTATTGATGTGGGAAACCATTCGCGATGCAATTATTGAGATAAGAAAACATACCACCAGGGGAAGCATCAATATTAATACAAATGGCTCAAGACCTGATGTTGTAAAAACTTTATGTGAAGCCGGGTTAAATTCAATTCGTGTAAGTACCAATTCTGCAAGAAGAGAAATTTACATGCCTTATTACCGGCCTAATAATTATCAATTTGAGGATATCATTGAAAGCCTGAAAGTGGTCAATAGTTTTGGCGGCTGGACATCCATCAATTATTTTGTTTTTCCGGGTATGACGGATAGCATTGCAGAATATGAAGCGCTTCGGAAACTGATCAAGAAAACAGGTTTGAAAATGATCCAGTGGCGTAATTTTAATATTGACCCTGATTGGTATCTGGGAAAAATCGGAGTTACAGAAACAGGTGAATGCATGGGTGTAAAACAATTAATGCAATTGCTGCACGAAGAGTTTCCCAATTTAAAATTTGGATACTTTAATCCACCGGTTGAAAGAATAAAAGGCAGGTTTGAAATGGATTTTGCCCACTAAAAATTATTGTTCAGCATTTTCCTGGCAATTGTCCAATACCATATGTTCCATTTGCTTCACTGCGGTTGATTTAGTTACTTCGATCATTTCTAGCCTTGCCCTGGTAATGTTTGATTTTATGTTGCAGGCAACAAAGTAATTGCTCCCTTTTTCAGCGTCAATTTCAACTTCTGTTTCTTTTTTAAATACACTTGCCCCTGATAATTTGGCTGAAATAACATGCTTACCCGGCTGCACCTGAACTCTGATGAACCTGTTATTATTCAACTTACATATTTTTTGTTCGTCTACAAATATTGTCCAATTTGCCAGCGATCCATTAAACTGTCCGGCCCGGTAGACATGGATATAGGTAGAATCTCCTCAATTGTTACCTGCAGATTGTGCAACCTGAAATAATTGAAAAGATAGCAAATGCGGCAGTAAGCAGAATTTTCCATTTGGCTATTTGTTTTGGTGACTTGATAAGGTCAAATATAAATTTATCTTGCTAAAAATTGCCGACTATATCTGTATTAATTTTTTAGAAATATTTTGCAAAAGAAAAGTGTTATAAAAGGAGTTGGATTTGCCGTTCTCGCCACGCTAATTTGGTCTGGTAATTTTATTATTGCACGGGGAGTTTATAAAGAAATAACCCCGGTCGGTCTTTCATTCAGTCGCTGGTCGCTTGCCACCATTGTTATTTTTCCTTTTGCTGTTAAAAAAGTAAGGGAAGAATGGACAGTCATTAAAGGTTCGTGGCTATACCTGGCCCTGGTTTCCATTTTTGGGATAAGTTTGTTTAACACCTTTGTATACATTGCCGGTCACTACACATCGGCAATCAATCTTGCATTGATCGGTACTACTTCTTCACCAATCATGTCAATTATCCTGGCCCGGATTTTTTTAAAAGAAAAGATCGGAACGTTGAAAATAGCAGGACTTCTTCTTTGTATCACAGGTATTCTTTTTCTTTTGTCCAATGGCAATATCAATAATCTTATCAATCTTAAATTTTCTTCAGGTGACGCATGGATGCTGGTAGCAGCTTTTTGTTTTGCGGTCTATAATACTTTGGCAAGAAAAAAACCTGCACACATTTCTACTGTGAGTTTTTTATTTGTTAGTTTTTTCCTGGGATCTGTTTTTCTTTTCCCCTTTTTTATATTGGAATCTTCCGGAATATTCTTGAGCTGGGATTATAAAGTAATTACTTCCATATTATATCTTGGTATCGGTGCATCTGTTATTTCTTTTTTTCTATGGAATATTTCCATTAGTATACTGGGAACAGGGCGAACAGCATTATTCGGAAACCTAATCCCTATTTTCAGCGGCCTTGAAGCAATGATTATACTAAATGAAAAGTTTTCGTGGGTTCATTTGTTAAGTATGATTTTGGTATTTAGCGGATTGTTGCTCGCAAATCTTCAGTTGCTAAAGAAACTTTAGAAAAAAATTCTTATTTAAGTTAGAATTTGTGCCCGGGACTGGATTCGAACCAGCACAACCTTTCGGATGCTGCCACCTGAAGACAGTGCGTCTACCAATTTCGCCACCCGGGCTTTCCGGTTGCCGGTCTTTGGTTCTTTGTTGCTGGTAAGTTTACCTAAGACCAGAAACCAGAAGGGCTGCAAATATATGAAGTAACCACAAACCAGTAAATACTAACCAGCTACGCACTTACATTAAAGTCTCTTAACGCATCATTCAAACTTGTTTTCAAATCAGTGCTGGCTTTGCGTTTACCAATTATTAAAGCACAACTTACATTATATTCTCCGGCAGGAAATTTTTTCAAATAACTTCCCGGTATCACTACACTTCTTGCAGGCACGCGGCCTTTATATTCTTTCGGTTCATCACCACTTACGTCAATGATTTTTGTTGATTGCGTTAGTACAACATTAGCTCCAAGTACGGCTTCTCTTTCAACAATTACACCTTCTACAATAATGCATCGGCTGCCGATAAAACAACCATCTTCAATAATTACAGGAGATGCCTGCAGGGGTTCAAGCACACCGCCAATACCAACGCCGCCACTCAAATGAACACCTTTTCCAATTTGTGCACAACTCCCTACGGTGGCCCATGTATCTACCATTGTACCTTCATCCACATAGGCACCGATATTTACGTAGGAAGGCATTAGCACAACATTCTTTGCAATATAAGCGCCGTATCGGGCTACTGCGTGCGGTACAGCCCGCACTCCAAGATCCTTGTAATTTTTTTTCAAAAGCATTTTATCATAAAATTCAAATGGCTCCAACGTCCATGTCTTCATTTGTTGAATACCAAAATATAAAAGTATCGCCTGCTTTACCCATTCATTCACCAACCATTTTTCTTCGTCAAAAAAAGCCACTCTTAACTGACCCTTATCTATTTCTTCAATAACTGTATGCACTGCCTCTGTATACTGCTTTTCTTTTAGTAAATCCCTGTTATTCCATGCGGCCATTATTATTTTTTGCAGATCCATTTTATTTTTTTTGCGATACTAATTAGATAATCCGGTAATTCTTGTAATCAAAAAAACGTTTCCCTGTAATTTTTTCCAGGGAATTTTTGAAGCGGTCTTTTAGCTTTATTCTATTTTTTGATATATCATAATCAAACTGCCAGTTTTTATTAGCAATTCTGCCCTGCATTACGGCAGGATGTGTTCCGGTAAACTTTTTTAAAACATCAATTCTGCTATAATCAAATTCATTTTTATCAAACACAGCCTTCCTTTCGCAATAATCTTTATATTTTAAATATTTACCGATACTTACAGCTTTATCCTGCATCGCTTTTGGCGGCCTTACCCATCCATAGTGGTACATAAACACATCAATCGGTTTTACATTTAATTTTTTGTTTTCTCCTTTTCTGAATCCCTGTGCGTCGCGATATGAAAAAATATTTTTATCATTTTTTATTATACGGATCTCATTCCTGTACCAGTGAGAAGAGTTGCCGGTATAATCAAATGAACCCCAAAAATGCAGGTACTTAAATAATAGCCCGTCTACCTCAGAATTATCTTTATATTTCATCATTGCTGCTCTGACAGTGTGGAGATATTTTTCGTGTAATACTTCATCGCCCTGTATATAAAAAGCCCAGTCGCTCCAGGATGAAATCGCTTTAAATGCTTTATCAGTTTCGGCAGCCAGCACTCTGCCGCCATCCCAGAGACTTTCATCCCAAATGGTATCAATTATTTTTATACGGGGATCATTTATACTTTCTACCAGTTCCCGTGTGCCATCATTTGAATTGCCAACAGCAATTACAAATTCATCGCAAAGAGGCAAGACAGATCGTATTGATTCAGTTACCGGGTAGTCGAATTTGACAGCATTTTTTATAAATGTGAACCCTGAAACTTTCATAACATTCAAATATCGGAAATTTGGTTCTTAAATTTTTATTACTCAATTTTTAGTATAAAAGAAGTTGGTTTTATGTATGATTCCGGCTTGAGTTTTCATAAAGCATGGATTGTCGTGGCAATGGCTTATTTAAAGAGCTAGTCAGACATGGTAGCAGGGACTATTCAATCCATGCTTTTTCCCGGTCACATTTTTTTATCAGACATTTGCATAATTCATTTTTCGGGATCAATAAATTGCCACATTAATGAATATTGGATTCGATGCAAAAAGAGCTTATCACAACCAAACCGGCCTGGGGCATTACAGTCGCACTCTCGTCCATTCATTAGCACAATACTATCCTGAGCATGAATATTTTTTGTTCAATCCGAAATCTTCTTCACTTTTTAAGTTTAATGAAGAAAATGTCCATGAAGTCTGGCCTCATAGCTTTCCTTCAACTTTTTTTTCATCTGCCTGGCGAAGCAGTTGGGTAAAAAAGGATTTAAAAAAATTGCGAATTGAAATTTATCATGGATTAAGTCACGAGATACCAATAGGTATTCAAAAAACAGGAATAAGATCCGTTGTTACTATTCATGATTTGATTCATGAACGTTATCCTGAGCAATATAATCCTATTGATGTAAAAATTTACCAAAAAAAATTCAAATATGCCTGCCAATATACCGATAAGATAATTGCTATTAGCGAACAAACAAAGAAAGATATTATTGAATTTTACAAAATCCCTCCGGAAAAGATTAGTGTTACCTGTCAAAGCTGTAATCCGAATTTCGGAAAACAATTAACAGAGGCAGAAAAAAAAATTGTTCAGCTTAGATATAGCCTGCCGCCTGAATTTTTCCTTTATGTGGGCTCCATTATTGAAAGAAAGAACCTTATGAACGTTTGCAAAGCATTTTTTATCTGCAGAGATCATTTGAAAATTCCCTTGGTGGTAGTTGGTAATGGGAGGAAATATAAACAACAGGTAAAAGATTTTATAAAACAAAATAACCTGGAGAAGAAAATTATTTTCCTTTCAGAACAGGCTTCGGCAAAATCAAGCAGGAGCTTTCAGAATGCGGAGGATCTGCCGGCCCTGTACCAGTCTGCAATTGCGATGATCTATCCATCTTTTTTTGAAGGATTTGGCATTCCTGTATTAGAATCTTTTTGGAGCAGGTTACCGGTAATTACTTCGAATGTTTCTTCGTTGCCTGAAGTGGGAGGCGACGCGGCTTATTATGTAAACCCGGGGAGTGCTGAAGAAATTGCTGAAGCAATGAAAAAAATTTACGGGGATCATGAGCTTGCAAACAAAATGAAGGAAAAAGGCTGGCAACAGGCGCAAAAATTTACTCAAAAAAAGTGTGCGGAAGCGGTCATGAATATATATGAGAAATTAGCCGGCAGTTAATTGCGCAGGAAATATTTTCTTATCAACCTTTTATTTATAGCAATGAATTTCGAAAAGGATATACTTAAGTGTCTTGATGTTTTAAAAAGGGGGGGCACTATTCTTTATCCCACCGATACAATTTGGGGAATTGGATGTGATGCTACAAACCCGGAAGCTGTGAAAAAAATTTACGATTTAAAAAAGAGACCGGACGAAAAATCTTTGATTGTATTAGTTGCGGATGAGAAAGAAATATTGCGATATGTTACGCAACCTGATCTGGAAGTTTTTGATTTTTTAAAAAATAATAACCGACCTACCACGGTAGTATATGATGGGGCAATCGGGCTGGCTGATAATTTGATAAGCAAGGATGGAAGTATTGCTATCAGGATCTGTAATGAAGAATTTTGCAAACATCTTATCAAAAGATTCAGGAAACCCCTTGTTTCTACCTCCGCTAATATTTCAGGAGAACCTTTCCCAAAAAATTTTGATGAAATCAACGCACAAGTAAAAAAGGGTGTGGATTATATTGTACAATACCGGCAAAATGATATTACTGTTGCCAGGCCTTCGATGCTCATTAAATGGCAAAAAGGGAAACCGATAGTTCTTCGTTCATAAGACCCCATCAACCATTTTGCTAACAAGCGGACTTCAAACCTCGGCAGGCCTTCATTACCTTTGTATTTATGGAAATCAATTGTACAGAAAAGGAGTTATTTATTTTCAAAAAAATTGCTCATGCTGCTGAAGAATTAAGTACGGGAACTTATTTGATAGGCGGTTTTGTACGTGACAAACTGATCGGCCGTAATACAAAAGACGCAGATGTGGTGTGTGTGGGCGATGGCATTCAACTGGCGAAAGAAGTAGCAAAACGTTTTAACCCGATTCCGCTGGTAAATGTTTTTAAAACCTATGGAACTGCTCACCTAAAAGCTGAGGGTTTTGATTTAGAATTTGTAGGTGCCAGAAAAGAGAGCTATAAATATCACTCCAGGAATCCTGAAGTAAAACCGGGGAGTTTGCAGGATGATCAGCTTCGAAGGGATTTTACAATAAATGCGCTGGCTATAAGCTTGAATAAAAATGACTTTGGAAAATTAATTGATCCTTTCGGGGGCATCAAAGATTTGAAAAAGAAAATCATCAGAACGCCACTGGATCCTTCACAAACTTTTAGTGACGATCCTTTGCGAATGATGCGGGCAATCCGGTTTGCGGCTCAATTAAACCTGCCTGCCGGCAGGCAATGTTTTACAATCGAAGAAAAAACTTTGCAGGCAATAAAAGACAATGCTTACCGCATCAACATTATTTCCCAGGAAAGAATTACAGATGAATTAAATAAAATCTTATCGAGCTCAAAGCCATCTGTGGGATTCGAATTGTTATATAAAACAGGTTTGCTGCATATTATTTTTCCTCAAATGGTAGATTTGGCCGGGGCCGAATATAAAGATGGAGTAGGGCATAAGGATAATTTTTATCACACATTACAGGTGATTGATAATATCTCTGAAAAGACAAATGATCTCTGGTTGAGATGGGCTGCAGTATTACATGATATTGCAAAACCAGTTACAAAAAAATTTGAAGGAGATCACGGCTGGACTTTTCATGGTCACGAAGTAGTGGGCGGGAAATTGGTTCCCGGGATCTTTGCAAAACTAAAATTGCCTCTGAATGAAAAAATGCGCTTAGTAAAGAAGTTGGTAGAACTGCATTTGCGTCCTATTGGCTTAAGTAAGGAGGAGATCACTGATTCTGCCATACGACGTTTATTATTCGATGCAGGTGAAGATTTTGATGCACTAATGATACTCTGTGAGGCGGATATTACATCAAAGAATAAGTATAAAGTAAAAAGATACATGGAGAATTTCAGGCTTGTGCGTCAGCGTTGTGAAGAAGTGGAAGAAAAAGACCGCATTCGTAACTGGCAACCACCGATTACCGGTGAAATTATTATGGAAATATTTGATCTTGGGCCATCAAAACCTGTGGGCATTTTGAAAAACGAAATTAAAGATGCGATACTTGACGGCAAGATTGATAACAATTACGATGCGGCCTATGATTTTATGTTACAAAAAGCGAAAGAAATGGGATTAAAGCCAAAATCTCAGGAACCAAATAACAAGAACCAAATAACAAGAACCAAATAAATTACAAACGAAACGACAACCAATTTTCCATATTTGAGATTTTAAATTTCTTCGGTTCCCGGTGCTTGTTATTTGGAATTTTTACTTAAAAACGTAAATCGTAAATTTGTTGAATGGCTATATTAAAATTCAGGATTTATTTGGAAGAGGACGATAGTGTGTATCGCGATATTGCTATACAGCACGTGCAAACATTTTATGATCTGCATGAAGCTATTTTAAAAGCTTATGAATTCGATACTAAGCATAAGGCGACTTTTTTTCGCAGTAATGACCATTGGCAGAGGGGAAGAGAGATCACGCTGGAAGTATATGATAAAGAATACAAGGCTGCACCTCTGTTGATGAAGGATACGACTATTGGTTCTGAAATTCGTGATCCTAACCAAAAGTTTATTTACCAGTATGATTTTAATAAGAACTGGGGATTTTTAGTTGAGCTGATCAATGTTTCGAAAGAAGAGAACCCAAGATTGATCTACCCGGCTACTGTAAGGGTTGAGGGCATAGCACCCAGCCAATATGGAACAAAAGGATTACTGGGGGCAAAATTTGCTGATGTAGAAGAGAAATATGACTTAACGCAGGTAGCGGAAGGTTTTACTGAAGAAGGGGAAGAAAAAGATGATTTTGATTTTGGAGGTGCCGGTCCCACCGATGAAGAATCTGCGCCTGGCAGTGAGGAAGAGCCTTTATGAAATAATATTCGAAATTGAAGGAATAGTTTTTGGGCATGCATTGCATTACCCATTCTGAATTGCCCCGACCTTAAGGTCGGGGTTTTTAAATGAATAAAATAAATGCCTTTAGCCAAAAAAAATAAAACAGTCATCATTATAGTTGGCCCTACAGCAGCAGGGAAAACTTCTGTTGCTATTGAATTGGCTAAACATTTTAAAACTGAAATCATTTCTGCAGACAGTCGCCAATGTTTTAAAGAATTGAAAATTGGAGTTGCAAGACCCTCAGAAGAAGAATTACAGACTGTGAAGCATCATTTCATTGCTTCACATTCCGTTTACGAAAATGTAAATGCCGGCACATTTGAAGATTTTGCTTTGCAAAAAGCGAATGAATTATTTCAAACACATGATATAGTAATTATGGCAGGAGGCACTGGTTTATATATCAAAGCCTTTTGTGAAGGGTTGGATGAAATTCCAAAAGTTCCCGGAGAAATTCGAAAGGCAATAATTTTAAATTATGAAAAATATGGACTGGATTGGCTGCAAAGGGAAGTTGAGGAAAAAGATCCACAATATTATACAGTAGGGGAGATCAAGAATCCACAACGTTTGATGCGGGCATTGGAAGTGGTTGAGGCTACAGGAAGATCTATTCTTGAATTCCGAAAAAACATGTCCGATCCGGCACAAAGGGAGAAAAAAGAAAAAATGGATTTTAACATTATTAAAATTGGGTTGGAACTATCAAAAGAAGAGTTATATCGGAACATTAATGCAAGGGTTAATAAAATGATTAAGGCAGGATTGGCGAAAGAAGTAAAAAAATTATTGCCTTATAAAGATTTGAATGCTTTACAAACTGTTGGGTATTCCGAGGTTTTTGATTATCTCGGTGGAAAAATTTCTCCGGATGAAGCTATTGAGCTTATTAAAAGAAATACCCGGCAATATGCGAAAAGGCAGTTAACATGGTTCAGAAAGGATAAAGAGATAAAATGGTACACACCAGAAGAAATAGAAAAGATGAAACTTCTTATCTAAATTTTAAATCCCACAGTTACCAATACATTTCCTTTGTTTCCTTTGATGTTTGCGGCTGAAAAAGGCGAGTACTGTAAGCGGTAGGGGAAATTTACATCCTTTGTCATTGTGTACATATAAGTAAGATCAATAAACATTCCTTTGTTTCTATAGCCGAGGCCACCGCTTACCTGAAAACGGTTCCCTTTCTCACCATTAAGGTCTTTATAAGGATTGCTGTAGTACGCAACACCAAGTCTTCCCATAAAAGTCGTGAACTTCAATTCACCACCCAGGCGAAAGTTCAAACCTCCTTTATAAGCGTTGTCAATAGCTTTATTAAGCGATTTAAGATAATCTTTTGAACCCTGGTCATTATAAGTTGGATCAGTTGTAAAGGAAGAAGCTTTATAATTGATGTATTCAATATCCGCTGTTAAAAATCCCCTTTGCATTTTTACATCTTCAGTTTGGTGTACCACGTATGAAGCACTGGCAATAATATGATAGGGAGTAAACAGCCAATATTGGAATTGACCATCCTGCCCGTTGGTAAAAAGATCAGAACTTTGTGTTAAGTTTCCTTTGTAATTTTCAGTATTAGTTGTCACCGAAGCATTATAATGATCGGTTAATTGATAGAAAGTTGGAGAATGAACAGCCAAACCAAGCCGAAGAAAATCTGTAGCCTTAAAAATAATCCCTGCTTTTAAGTTTATTCCGCTGCCTTTTGTATTTAACTTTTCATATATCGAAGCAAAGTCAAAATTGTTATCAGGATCGGTGGTGGCATCTGCCTCAGAAAAAGTAGATTCTCTTTGATAATTCAAAAATGAGATTCCAAGAGTAACGCCGATATATACTTTATCGTGGAAATTTTCTGCACCTGCTAATGCTAATTCGGTGATACCGCCTTTACTTGTTATCATATTTTCCTGTAACAATCCTGAGCCAACCGGAGCTCTTGTCTGAAACTGATAGTTGCCGGGAGTGCCGCCTGCCACAGTATCGATCCAATATGTATTAAAGGCAAGGCTGGTTCCAAACGGAAAGTTTTGAGCTACTGCATTGGCATCGGTAACATTGTTATTCCTGATCTCTTCCAAAAATTTCTCCGAATAAGAACTTTGATTGTTTGCACCGCGGTACAGTATGTTGCTGTTAAAGTCAGCCATCCTGTTTACTGCTATCGCAAACGATGAACTTTTATTTCTTCGGCTTTCCATACCGTTACTTCCGCCTAATACAAAGCCACTTGTTCCAAAAACCATGTTATTCTTTTTATCTTTTTCAGTACGGCCAAAATAAGTCGCTTTGTTACTGCGAAAATTATACGAAGGTGTAAGTACAAAGTCACCCGTTTTATAAAAGCCAAGGCCGGCCGGATTTACAAAAGTGGCTGAAATGTCTCCTCCTAAAGAACCCATGGCTCCGCCTATGGCTTGCTGCCTTGCAGTGCCGCTTTGAGTGTACCAGGAATAACGAAGAGCATCAGCCGGTTCCTGGGAAAAAGAGCTAAGTGCAGATAAAAGAATAACTGTTATGAAAGATATTGATTTCATATCAGGGAAATTATTTGATGAATAGAGATAAGAACGTACAAGCCTGCCCGAACGTACCGTTCGGTACGGGCGGGAGTGCGACGCAACAAAGCTGAAATGAATTACCGCAGCTGGTTACACAATTATTTTCGCAATCTGGGTGTAGCACACAAGAAATTAAAATTTTCTTACCGGAGCACTACTACTTCCGCTGCTGCTTCCTGACGAGGAAGGAGTATTGACACTTCCTGAAGTTCTGTTTGTATTACCAAAAGAAGAGTTATTGTTACCTGATCCATTGAAAATATTTCTCAGGAAACTCCCCGTATTATTATTTCTTCTTAACGGGGTATATGAGTTGTTGTTTAGTCTTATAGACGACCTGTTATTGTTTGTATTGTAATTATTGTAGAACGAGTTCCTGGGACTTGTGTAATTATCGTTGGTCAACTGCGAACTGTTATAAGTATTCAGATTAAACATTCTTGGATGATTATAAACAAGGCCCGTTTTGGAAGTAAGAATCACGGGTGAGCAATAAGGGTTGTAATAATAATTCCAATAAGTGTATGGGCTCCATGGATTATTCCAGTTCCAGCTATTATAATAGCTATAGCTATAAGCCGGGTTATAGTAATACCAATCGTCGAGATTTGACCATAATAACCGATTCCGAACTTTCATTCGAAGGTATTGGTCGTCATAATAATTATCATTATTATCGTAATTATTGTAGTATCTGCTATCATCCTTTTGATCAAAATTCACATACTCATCCTGCTGCGGACGCTGTGGTGAATAGTAAACATCATCGGGGGTTTGGCCGGTTTTGTAAGCTGAAGTGCAGCCTCCTAAAACAGCAGCCGATAAAACCAGAAGTAGAATTGAAGATCTCATGGCAACAAGTTTAATCGGTTATATAATTGAAGTTACTACTTTTGTGCGACTTTTTGAGTGACACAAACGATTGAGCAACAAATATTCTGCCATCGCATGATAAAATTGAGTGATTTAAAGTTAACTAAAGACTAAAGTTAATACTGGTTCTTGGTTACTTGTCGCTGGTTATTTGTTTCATGAATTTAGTTTTTATAAAAATACTTTATGAGCTATAGGAATCTTGGGATATGGAAATTAGCAGATGGATTGGTAGTTGAAATTCATGAAATGACTCTCATAAAACTTCCAAAATTCGAAATGTTTGAAGAAGGAAGTCAAATAAGGCGATCAGTTAAATCGGTGAAATCAACTATTGTGGAAGGTTACGGAAGGAAGCGTTACAAATCTGAATTCATAAAATTTCTTGTTTATTCGTTTGGATCCAATGACGAGACGATTGATCACCTGGAAACGCTTTTCAAAACGAAATCTCTTCAGGATGAAGAAGCCTATAATTATCTTCACGCAAAATTGGAAACGCCAGGGAAAAAGATAAATCTTTTCATAAAAGGGGTGGCTGCCACAGATTGGGGAAAATTTCCAAACAAGCAACCAGAGACAAATAACCAGTAACAAAACATGAGTAAAGAAATTACATCAAGAGCCGAAGATTATTCTCAATGGTACAATGATCTTGTAATAAAAGGAAGTCTTGCTGATTACTCAGCAGTAAGAGGCTGTATGGTAATTAAACCTTATGGTTATACTCTATGGGAAAATATGAGAGACCAACTGGATCGTATGTTCAAGGAAACAGGTCATCAGAATGCTTATTTCCCATTGTTCGTTCCTAAAAGTTTTTTGGAAAAAGAGGAAGGTCATGCCGAAGGATTTGCCAAGGAGTGTGCAGTGGTAACACATTATCGCCTGAAAGCCGATCCATCGGCCAAAGGAAAATTAATTGTTGACCCGGAAGCCAAACTTGAAGAAGAATTAATTATTCGTCCTACCAGTGAAGCCATTATCTGGAATACTTACAGAGACTGGATACAATCCTATCGTGACCTGCCTCTTCTTATCAATCAATGGGCTAATGTAGTGAGATGGGAAATGAGAACACGTCTATTTTTACGTACTGCGGAATTTTTATGGCAGGAAGGCCATACGGCTCATGCTACAAAAGAAGAAGCTGTTGAAGAAACAAAAAGAATGCTGAACGTATATGCCACCTTTGCAGAGGAATATATGGCAATGCCTGTGATTCGTGGGTTGAAAACGGAAAGCGAAAAATTTGCCGGGGCGGAAGATACTTATTGTATTGAAGCATTAATGCAGGATGGAAAAGCTTTGCAAGCCGGCACTTCTCATTTCCTCGGGCAAAATTTTGCCAAAGCATTTGATGTAAAGTTTTTAAATAAGGACAATCAACAGGAATATGTCTGGGCTACCAGTTGGGGAACAAGTACAAGGTTGATCGGAGCCCTTGTAATGGCACATAGCGATGATGATGGTTTGATATTGCCACCTAAAATTGCTCCATTACAAGTGGTCATAGTTCCTATATCAAGTAAAGATGCTGAAGCGCAAAAAAAGATAAATGAAAAAGCTCATCAATTGATCGCAGAATTAAAAGCGGCTAATATATCTGTAAAGTTTGATGATGATGATACCAGCCGCCCCGGATGGAAATTTGCTGAATATGAAATGAAGGGAGTGCCTGTGCGAATTGCATTGGGTGCAAGAGACCTGGAAAATAATGTGGCAGAAATAGTAAGACGGGATACAAAAGAAAAAAGAAGCGTATCATTGGATGGCCTGGCAGATTACATTATCACATTGCTTGCCGATATCCAGTTGAACATGTTCAATAAAGCGAAAACTTACCGGGATGAACACACCACAATAGCAGATACATGGGAAGAGTTTGAAAGGATATTAGATGACAAAGGGGGATTTATTTCCGCACATTGGGATGGAACAACAGAAACGGAAGAAGCCATCAAGGAGAAAACGAAAGCTACTATTCGTTGCATACCATTAGATGCTGAACATGAGAATGGCAAATGTATTTTGACAGGTAAACCTTCAAAACAGAGGGTGCTTTTTGCCAGGGCCTATTAAAAATTACTCTTAGATGGTCAGGAATATTTTCAAACTGTAATATTATGTACTGACAAGACTTAGTTCATCTAACTGCTCAGTTATAAAATCTATTTCATCTTTACTCAATTTCAATTCTATTGCTTTTGCATTTTCAATAGCCTGCTTGGGATTCCTGGCGCCTACAAGTACAACAGTGATTCCGGGTTGTTCAATTGTCCAGCGAATGACCAGTTGTGAAAGCGAAACATTTTTTTCTTTTGCGAGTGGTCTTATTTTATCAAGAAATGCATTTGTTCTTTCAATATTTTCCGCTTTATAGACATTCAAAGCAGGTCTGTGATCTCCTTCGGCGAATTTGTGCCCGGACTTTATCTTTCCGGTCAGCAAACCTCTTTCCAAAGGACTGTAGGCAAGAATAGATAAATTGTTTTTGATACAATACGGAACCACATCTTTTTCAATATTTCGTTTTATCATACTATAGGGCACCTGGTTTGAAACGAGATCGATATATTTTTGAGCCTCCTTTAATTGTTCAGCATTATAGTTACATACACCTGCATACCGAACCATACCTTGTTTTATTAATTGCGCAACAGTTTCCAATGTTTCCTGAATGGGAGTAGTTTCATCTGGCCAATGAATTTGGTAAAGATCAATGTAATCAGTGCCGAGTCTTCGCAAACTATCTTCACATTCTTTTATTATAGTTTCTCTGGCTGCATATTTATACATATCGATATCTTTTCCTTCATTATCCTTGCTTTTGAAATGGAATTTACCTTTGTGTGTATCCCATCTCAAACCATATTTGGTTAATATTTGCACTTTATCCCTGGGGATATTTTTTATGGCTTCACCTACGATTTCCTCGCTGGCTCCCTGTCCGTATGCAGGTGCGGTATCAATGGAAGTGACGCCAAGATCATAAGCGGCTTTTATCGCCTGCACAGCGTCGTTGTGATCTGCACCTCCCCACATCCATCCTCCCGCGGCCCAGGCACCAAAAGTGATGGCTGAAACTTCAAAAGAGGATGTTCCTAGTTTTCTGTATTCCATAATTTATTTATTTTATAATTTATCAATCATCATTGGTAATTCATTTATTTTTTTTGAAGTGTATCGCTATCCCGCCTCCCGCACCCAAATAAACAGATAAATGATCTTTCCCTGTAACAATTCTGGTTTTTTTGTTCAGACGATTCGGATTAATATTCACATCGTCGGCATCAGAATAAATATCCGCAGTATATTCTCCATTTCCCAAAAAATCAAGTGAGAAGGATATTTGTCTTGCTGAATGATTTGTAATGGCTCCCGCAAACCAATCGTCTCCTTTTTTCCTGGCTATAACAACATATTCATTGAATTTTGCGTCGGGTACTTTTGTTTCATCCCAAACGGTTGGCACTTCTTTTATGAATTCAAAACCAGGTTGACCTTCATAAGCTGCCGGATAATCACAAACCATAGCCAGTGAACTTTGGAGAACAACGTACATCGCCAGCATATGACAACGTGTACCGAGCATCAAAGGCCTTGTGTATTGTACCCTGAACAGTGAATCAGGAACCGCACGAAATCCACCGAGATGGTAATCAGTTGGACCGGCAAGAGAACGTGTAAAAACTATATTGAGGTCATGATCGGAAGTAATTTTTTTATCCCATTTATTTACTTCATAATTCAATGTGCCTTCTCTCGTAAGTTCATTCGGGTATGTCCTGTTTTCCCCGGTTGGTTTGTATGCACCGTGAAATTGAATATGTAAATGATGTTGCGCTGCTTTTTGTAATATCTCGGTTTGCATATTCACCATCTCCTGATCATCGCGATCCATAAAATCTACCATCATTCCTTTCAATCCCCATTTTTCAAATATGTCAAAAGCTGTATCAAGTTTAGGATATAGGGCGGCCCAATGAACCCACACTCGTATACCTACTCCATGTTCTTTTCCATAGTCACAGATCTCCTTCATGTCTAACCCGGGTACCGGCGTTGTAACATCAGAATGGGGCCCCGGTTGAAAACCTACCCCATCATCTGTGTACCATTGATGCAATCCGTATTCAACAACAGAATGGTATTCCAAACCATTGCGTGCACAAAAATCAATGTAGTATTGGTTGGTAACAAAATTATTCCCGGGGGCATTAAGTGTATCAGGCACTACATTTCCATTCCACCACGGAAAAGTGGTTTTACCCGGTTTTATCCATGATACATCGTTAACCTTGCATGGCTCACTCAGGCTGGTAAGGATATTTGATTCTAACAAAGTGCCAATTCTGTCACTGATCATTAATACTCTCCATGGAGTGTAATGAGGTAATTCTGCTTTTACTTTTATTTCAGTCTGACCCGGCAATGGCGAGAGTTTAGAGACTAATACATTTTTTTCTTTTGATAGGTACATTCCTGCATAATCAAACAAGTTAGCTTCTGTTATAACAACATATACCGGGCCGGCAAATTCAAAGAGCGCAGGCATATCGATTAATGTATCTTCTTTGACTTTACTGAATGGCAGGCTTGTGTATTCACCTTCATGTGAAGTAGTATAGTTTGGAAGAAACAATGCGAGTACATTCGGATCACCATTTAAATTGAAAGTAGTGTGTTCATCTGTTAGTGAAAATTGCGACCAGTTTTGTTGTTCGGGAAATTGATACCGAAAGGCAAGGCCATCGTCAAAAGCTTTTACTTCCAAATTAATTTTTCTAAAAGGAGATTTAAGTTCTTCTAACGGAATAACAACTTCATGAAATGGCTGATGGACCCATTTTGTTTTACCTGTAATCAATTCATAATCCTCGACGCCGTTTGTAAAAACAGGCTTTCCTGTCTTGAGGTTGTTTTTGAATTCCCCACTTTTTAAAAAATCAAGACTTAATGATGAATTATTAATAAGGAGCTTTTTCCTAAAGGATACATTGTAAAATATACCTTCATGGGTTATATGAAATGAAAAAGCAATCTCACCATTTGGCGAACTAAGATGAATATCTTTTTGAGCTGATATATTTAATGTTGCTGATAAAAAAAATAACAGAAGGAATAATTTCATTTCTAAATGATTTGTATAAAACGATTTTATAGTTATAAATCTAATTTTTCAATACCAGTCGAATCAGTTATTATTTTTTCAAGTATCCGAATGATTTTATCAAGTTTATCAACCTCAATAGAATTTAGTTTTATTTGAAGTTGTTCAATTTCTTTTTTAGCCTCAAGATTAGTTTCATAATCTGCCTGTGCCTGCATGCGGTCGCGATCATTTTGCCTGTTCTGCGCCATCATGATGATGGGTGCCGCGTACGCCGCCTGGGTGGAGAAAAGAAGATTTAGCAGGATAAATGGATAAGGATCCCAATGATATGCGAACGCAATAAAATTTAAAACCACCCACACGGCCACAATAATGGTTTGATAAATTATGAACCGCCAGGAGCCCATGCCATTAGCTACATTATCAGCAAGACGCTGTCCGAAAGACCGTGACTCCAGGTCACGGCGATGCCATGTTTTGAATAGAGACATAAATAACTTGTTTTTTAAAGAATGAGGTTGTAAAATGCGGGAAGAGAACTATTCGATAATATTTATCGGATGAAAGTTATATAAAATTCGTGACCCGCCCCATATTCGATTAGGAATTTGTAAGACCGTCTATCAATATACATGAGGTGTCTTTTTCTTTTTTAAAAATACTCAATACAATGAAAGGCGATTTAAACTTATACTATGAGAAAAAATTTTTTTTTTTTGCTGCTGCCTGTATTTGGGAAAGCTCAATTCAAAAGATCTGCCACAGCACTTGCAAAAGAAAATATACAGACATACTTAACACAGAAAATATTCAAAGATCAGCCGTATCAACCTGTTTCTTTTGGTGAATTAAACGTTTTAAAAAAAATGATCAGGCTATTGCATGGGCTATTGTACATAAATTTATAATTACAGAAACTGAAACACCGGATAAAGAAAGAATTTCTATCCAAAACCCATATAAGTTTATATTTTACTTTAATAAGAAAATGGAGCTTATTAAAGCTAAAAGTTTTTTGAAATAGTAAAAGGGAAAATTTATAAATTTCCTTTAGCAGTCAGATTGAATGATCATGTATTGCTTTAATTGTTGCCAGATCGTTTAATGACTTGTTTAGCGGGCTTTTGATTTTTGGCGGGTGGAGATACTGTTAAGGTCATGGTATCTCGGGATGCAAGGCCGCGACTATTGGTTACCGTTAGCTCGAATTTATAGACCCCCTCTTCAAGATCCGTTACTTTAGTTACAGCTGAATCAGGTGAAACTATTGTGAATTTTTCAGGCCCTGATATCTTTCTCCATTTGTAGGTCAATGTTTTTGTTTGAGAATGGCTTAACACCGGCATTAAAAGAAAAATTAAAAATTTCATATGGCTGAGATAATGTTTTAGAAAATAAAATCGGTTTTAGGGAAAAACTTCCACATTTATTTAGAAATTCAAAACTTATTAGCTCATTTTAATAATAGGGCAGGTATTACAATAAGCAATTATTCTTTTTTTTGATTGTTCTAAGGATACTTTAAAAGAATCATACCAATATTTTTAAATGCTGGTATCCTTTCATTTAAAACTCAAAATTTAAAAGACGGGTTTGCAATTTTGAAATTGTCTCATTTGAATTTTAGTCCCTTGATTCATCTCCTTCAAAAAGCAATGACAAAATTATATGCAAGACAAAGGTGCTTCAAATTTTTCAAATAGTATATTTGATAAATCTACATTTCCTTTGAAGTGCATTTGAACAAGCTTATATATAGTAATCTTATCTGGAGAGGGTTTTTCTATTTTACTTCTTTTGCTTTGAACATTGCCCTGGTACGCATACTGGGAGCTGAATTTAGCGGTAAGCTTTATTTTTTCCTGAACAATGTTTCTCTTGCTTTGCTTATTGGCAGCCTTAGTTTTGAATCAGGGATAACCTATTATGTGAGCAGGGGCGGGATGCCGGAAAATATGCTTTCTGTGGTTTCTATTATCTGGTCAATTAGCATTTCGATCATAATTGCAATTTTTTTTTTACTATTTTATAATAAGGATCAAATCTTTTTTCAAAACCGTTTTTTTCTTTTTGCCTGCCTGAGTTTTACATTAGGAAATTTGCTTAATACGTATTTTAATGCTTTTTTTTATAGCTATGATAATTATAGAACACCAAACCTTGTAGCAGGAAGTCTGAACATAATTCTGCTTTTTTTTGTCCCCTGGACCCCCAATTGGCTGGGGTTTATTGACATCCGGTTGTTTTTAATTATCTTTTTTGCCGCCAACCTTATACAAGGCATTGTTATCTGCCTTTGCTGGGTTTTATCAAGACAAAAAAATATTTTTGAAAATTTTTCTTTTGCCCAAATAGTTCCTGCCTTGAAATATTCCCTGGCTGCACTTATTGGAAATATTGCATACTTCATATTATACAGAATTGATTATTGGTTTGTAGAATATTATTGCACGCCAAAGGCGCTTGGAAATTATATACAGGTTTCCAGGGTGGGTCAATTGCTTATTCTGCCCAGTATTATTATGGCCGGAACATTATTCCCTCAATCTTCCAAACAAGGTTTTTCCTTCGAATCAACCATATTTAAGAAACTTATTTGGCGGGTTGCTTTTGTTTATTTATTAGCCGGAATTTTTGTTTTAGTATTTGGAAGGTGGATAATTTCCTTTTTATGGGGAGGTGATTACAACCTGATGTACGAGCCTTTAGTGATAACAATGCCAGGTATACTTTTTCTTGCTATCTCGTACCTGTTTTCTCCTACATTTGCCGGTAAGGGAAAATTAAGTTATAATATTTATATCTCCGTTTTTTCTCTCGTGGTTGTAATAATGTGTAATTTTTTGATGGTACCAACATGGGGAATTATAGGGGCTGCAATAGCCACGACAGTGGGATTCGCAGTAATGATAATTCTTTATTTCATATTTGCAGGGATAAAACATCAATTTTCATTTCGAAGTCTTTTTCAGTAATTCACTATTGAAGGTGTATGGTTGAAAAAAATAAAAATATTTATACAAACGGAGAGTACCTGCGTAAAAATCCAACCTGGGGAAGTGAGGACAGTGAATGGAAGGCAATTGAAATAAATAGGTTAATAAAAAAAAATAACCTGCTACCGGAATCAGTGGCAGAGGTTGGTTGTGGTTTTGGGAAAGTTCTTTTTTATCTTTCGACGCGAAATGAATTGATAAAGGAGTTAAAGGGTTTTGATATTTCACCCCAGGCTATAGCAGCAGCCCAAAAATTAAAAACAAAAAAAGTAAATTTTTTTCTTGAGGATTTTACCGAAACCGAAACAGGGAATTATGATCTTGTTCTGGTAATTGACGTAATTGAGCATCTTGAAAATTATTTTGATTTATTGGAAAAAATAAGATCAAAAAGTAATTATTTTATATTTCACATACCTCTTGATCTTTCCTGCAGAACTTTATTAAAACCACATGTTGTTTTGCAGCAAAGAAATGATGTGGGTCATTTACATTATTTTTCAAAAGAGCATATTGAATGGATATTGAAGGACACAGGATATAAAATCGTTGACTGGGTTTATACCTTCCCTGCAATTGACAGGGGAAAAGCAAGTAATATTAAATCGAAACTAAAAAAGCTGTTAAGAAAAATATCTTTTTCACTTTCTGAAAATTTGAGTGCAAAATTGTGGGGTGGATATTCATTAATGATTTTAGCTGTAAAAGATGAATAGAGAAATATTATGGCTACCTTCCTGGTATCCTGATAAATTAAAGCCATTTGAGGGAGATTTTATACAAAGGCATGCGCAGGCTGCTGCACTATACAATAAAATTTATATAATAAAAGTGGTACCTGACGAAAAAGGGCTCGTTACAAAAAGTTTAAAAACAGAGATCAATAATCAGCATAATCTTACCGAAGAGATTATTTACTTTGGAAAATCACCCTCTTTCTTAGGAAGAATAATTGCGAATTTTAAAAGAAAGAAGATTTACAGGATGGCAATCAGAGAGTATATAAAACAGAACGGAAAACCTTTTCTAGTGCATATACATGTAGTTACACTTGCCAGCATGCCTGCCGTATGGCTAAATCGTAAATTTAATATTCCATTTTTGATTAGTGAACACTGGACCATCTATCAGCCAAAAAGTTCAGGCGAATTTGTAAAACGCAATTTTCTTTTTAAAAATGTTGTCAAAAAAATTGTTAAGCGATCATTAGTATTGCTGACTGTAAGTAACGATCTGGGCAAACAACTGCAAAAACTGGTATATTTCAAAAAGTATATTGTGGTTTCCAATGTGGTTAATGAGAGTTTTTTTAATTACAAGCCTTTTAGTTCAGCAACATTCAGATTTGTGCATATTTCAACTATGTGCTATCAAAAAAATGTAGAGGCAATTATTGAAAATTTTGTAATAGTGAGGAAAAATTTTCCCAATGTTGAACTTATTTTAGTGGGACCAGCGGATGAAAAACTGATTAAGGCTGCTGAAAATACCGGCCTTTTAAATCAATCCGTTTTTTTTCGTGGAGAAATTCCTTATCAGCAAGTGGCTAATGAACTTCATCAATCAAATGTGCTGGTTTTATTTAGTCATTTTGAGAATCAACCATGTGTCATTATAGAGTCCCTCTGTTGTGGTATCCCTGTTATTTCATCATCTGTTGGCGGAATTCCTGAAATAGTCAACAACACCAATGGAATCCTTGTCAATTCAAATGTCAGACACTCTCTGGCAGATGCAATGCAAAAAATAATAAACGAATACAATTTTTTTGATCAAAAAAAAATATCCGAGAAAGCATTGGCAATGTTCAATTATTCCACTATAGGGAAAAAGTTCGATGAAATTTATAGTTCAGTTTCTGATTAAAAGTAAACCCCCGAATAAGATATTATCTGCTATGAGATAGATGGCGCTCTACAGATTTATTCAGTTCACTATCTTTTGCTTTTATATCAAGGAATGAAATTTTTATCTTTAATACATGCGCAGAAAGAAGATCCTTATTGTTTTTTTGGGAGTAACAATTATAAACTTTGTTATTGTATTTTTTCGTGATCACTTTGCCTATAAACCATACGCCTCTTATTCTTCCTTGTATAGTTTGTGCGATTCTCCCTGTGTATTAACATGGAAACATTTTATACAGGATTATAGCCCGGAAGAACTTGATAAAGCAAAAATGATTATGGATACTGTAATCAAACATAAAGATGCGGTTACTTATAGCACGATCGAAGAAACAGGAAAGTTTTTATATAATAAGTTCCATAAACAAGACGGTACACCTTACGGGAATATTCTTAAAGCTACACCCCTCGAACAGTTCAGTATTCTTAGTTCTGACAATTCCGCTAAACTCTGGTGCGGTAATTATGCAGAAATGTTTGCTTTTTTCTGTTGGTCACAGAATATTGTTTGCCGGGTGATTGAAATATTCAATGAAGGTGATCATCATGTATTGAATGAATGCTATATCCCTGAAGATGATCAATGGGTAATGGTAGACGTTACTTTCAATCAGCTTTTGACTAAAAACAAGACCAACAGATTTATTTCACTGGTTGATTTTAGAAATTTACTTATTAAAGGAGAACCTTTATTTGAGCTAAAAGCATCAGAAGATACAGTTATCATCAAAAAGATTGATACTACTGATCAGTATATAAAGAATTACTATAAAAAGGAGAAACCTATATGCTATTATCATGAAGTCAATCTTAAAAAAGTGTATAATTCTTTTTCCAGAATTAAACGTTACTTTTTGCCCGTATCATGGTATGATGTTTACGATCGAAATAAAGGGTCAAATCTTCCCTTTTATATTAAGCAATTTTTTTTATTAATTTGGCTATTTGTATTTGTGCTGTTAGTTTTCAGCATCTTAAAAAAAACATAATAATGTGGTCAGATATATTTTCATATAGATACAATCAATGAATGGCGAATAGGTCAGGTAAAGTTCGTAGAATGAGAGATATCAGAATTTTATAAACAAATAAATGCGATATTAGTAAAAAATGGTAATGAAGACAGTTAAAGATATTCTCGAAACAAAAACTAAGGCTTTCAACCATATTGAACCCAATGCTCTTGTTATCGATGCGTTGAATCTTCTGAATTCAGTAAACCTTAGTTATCTGGTTGTAATGGATCACAACGAATATAAAGGCATATTTTCTGAAAGGGATTATACCCGGAATGTGATATTGAAAGGAAGGGCAAGTAGTTCAACAATGGTAAAAGAAGTAATGACAACGGATCTGCCTATTGTTACTCAGACAGACTCTGTTGAATATTGTATGAACCTTATGAATTCACATAAATGCAGGTATCTCCTTGCTTACAATGGTCGCCAATTTGCGGGTGTAGTAACAATTCATGACCTTCTTCGCCAGGTTATTTCCAGCCGGCAGGATGTATTCGACAATAATCTTGCAAAAAAATTACTTGACAATGAAGAAAGCGGACGTATCTATTGATGATGCTTAAAATACTGAACATCCCGTTCATGTTTTTGTGCTGCTTCAAATAAATCAAAGGTTCCAAGATTTCTTCTTTTATGTGTTTTTGGATTTTTCTTTTTTGAATACAGCCTGTATTTCCCCGATTTTAATTTTCGTATCATATTTCTTTTTCAGTTTGAAAAGCAATCAACATGCCATGACTAAAACGGCTGATTTTGTCTTCAATTAAGGCACAATTATGGTAAACGACATATAAAACCTTTGTATGAAGAATTTTTCTGCGTTGATATTATTAGTCATAGCCTTTATATTATTTCTGATTGGGATTTCTATACCCGGAATAAACAGGCCGATACATATAATTTTTGTGATGGCGGGTATGCTACTTGGATTTATTTTTTATTTGCGGGTTTTCCGGGAAGTACTTACAAGTTCGAAGTTGAGCCGGGGTGAGAGAATACTATGGATAGTTGCAATAGTTTGTTTGCCAATGATTGGTAATATGTTCTATATTATTATCCATAACTCTGCTGAAAGTAAACAAATTCCAGATACAGAGATATAAAGCATTAAATGAAAAACTTTCTGATAAATTTATTGTCCTGATTAGCAAGTTTATTCCTCTTTAAGGGTAAGCAACCGGTTCAAGATTCAATACCTGGTGCAAATGATGCAATAGGTGTTTTATATAATCCTTTGCAAGCCATTTGAGGGTATGCAATGCTTCCGTTTCGCTCTCTCTTTCGGCCAGCTCAGGTTGCATGTAATTTAAGATATGGCAAATATGTTTATTCAAAAGATACCAAAGACTTATCAGATCGTGCAAAGCATAGTGTTGGTAATTTGTAATTGACACCCATTTATCCTGGTTATAAACAATTTTTGGCCGTTCATCATATTGCGCCACTATAAACCTGCGAATATTATTCTGAGCAGAATCAATCAAATGACCAAGTATTTCTTTCCTGCTCCATTTTGTGGCCGATGGTTTAAAGTTGTACTCATCTTCAGAAATAAATTGCAGGTCGGACAAATGTTTGTCAATAATATCATTTAATTCAGTTGCTATTGTTTGCATATGAGGTCAATTTTTAAATCTAAATTAATTTGATTGCCTGGTAAACCGTTTATGTAGAATTACTGATATAAAAATGCGATCAGGAGATATTTTAATTCATTAATTAAATATATTTATCCTTAAATTTAAAACCGATGAAAAAATATTTGATCCTTGCAGTTATTATTTGCATATCTGTTATTTTATTTTCAAATTGCCATAGTGCAAAAAAGAGCATGGCTAAAACTTCGACTCCCAAATTAACTTATTCAGCAGATGTAAAGGCAGTGGTGGCTGCTAATTGTTCGCCATGCCATATACCGGAAAAGGGTGGAAATAAACCGGCTTTGGATACTTACGATAGTTTAAAGTCGCATATTGACGAAGTCATCCGCCGCATTGAGTTGAATCCGACTGACAAGGGTTTCATGCCTTTCAGAAATGCAAAACTTAGTGATGCCACTATAGCTGTATTTACACAGTGGCGGGATGGGGGAATGCCTGAATAAACAGCGATACCAATTAGCAGATGAGGAAATATCAATGGGCAACTTTTATATATCCCCACCCTTCTCTTTCCTTACTGATAACTTCGTAAATGCCATCCGGAACAGTTTGCACACCCGGGAGTAATTGTGATTTGTCAAGCTTTTGACTTGCCATTGCCACGGCACAAACTTTAAAGGCAACATTTATATTTGCTGCAAGGCTGGCAACCTGGTCTGCTACCGCTGACTTTTCTTTTATCGCAAGCGGCAAACCTTTCCCGAACATTACAACTTCAACCTGGGCAGTTGGTTCCGCTTTTATTATTTCGCTAACCCAGCGTACAGCTGTTTGTTGTGAAAGGCTGTCACCGCTTGTAAGGTCAAGCACTACTTTATAATCTTTCTGGGCATGAAGTAAGAGAGTTGCAGACAAAAGTACAATCGTGAATAAAAAAAACTTTTTCATATAAAGCTGATTTTTAATTTAGTAATTGTGGGAAAGGACTAAAAATCTTCAGCGGGCCGTACGGTATTAAAGTTACTCAATTTAATATTCTCACTTTAGAACAACTTATAGATTACTTAGCTTTATTCCTAGATTTTATGCTTTTGGATTGCTGCAACCAAACCAAAAAGAAATTCATGATAGTTCAAAAAAACTCAAGAAGATAGATTTATGAGATCAGTCATTTACAACTTTCAATTTTTTCTGTCAATCTTTGACATTGATTCGCTGATCAGGTATGGTGGATTATTATTGGTATTTCTTGCTGTATATGGCCAAACCGGTTTATTTTTTTGCTTCTTTTTGCCAAGTGGCGGGCTTATGTTCACAGCGGGTGTATTTATTGCCACAGGTGATATGCATTATAATCTTTTCACTGTTTGCAGTCTTTTGATACTGGCTTCAATGCTGGGAAATATAACAGGCTATTGGTTTGGAAATAAAGCCGGTCCATTCTTGTACAAGAGAAGAGATACTAAATTTTTTAAGAAAAAGTATTTAAATACGGCTGAAAACTTTTATAAAAAATATGGATGGATAGCTCTTTCGGCAGGATTATTCTTCCCGATTGTTCGTACATTTTCTCCTATTGTAGCAGGTATAATAAAAATGAACTTTCAACGATTCGTTTTATTTACCTTCATTGGTTCATTTTTCTGGATAATAAGTTTCGTTTCAGCAGGTTTTTTACTTGCAAGTATGCCTTTTTTAAAGCCTTATCTGAAATATATTATTATTGGTATTATCTTGGTCGTAACTGTTCCTACTATTATCCGCATCATTAAGGAATTTAAGAAGCCAGTAAATTGAAGATTTCCTTTAACTTTTTTAAGAATTCATCCAGTGATTTAATATCCGGGAAATCAAATTGAAGTGTTGCCGCTTTTTTTTTCGATTGTATTTCTTTAACAACAGTATCTACAGCTTCTTTTGTTAATGATAAGTAACAATGACATCATTACCATAATCGGCAAGCCGAAGTGCCATATCTTTTCCAAGTCCCCGGCTTCCACCTGTAACCAGTGCAATTTTATTCATAATGTTATTTTTTATACATGAGATAACAAAGCTAAAGCAGGAAAGTTGACATACATTAGCTGTAAATAATTATTCAACTTTTGGAACAAGCAAAAAAAAGCGCAGGTATTTATGCTGCCGATTTTGTGAAACAGGGAATGACCATCGGTATTGGCTCAGGTACTACTGTTTACTCACTTATTCAAGAATTAGGCAGAAGAATTAAAGAAGGTTTGAAGGTGACAGCAGTTCCTACGTCTGTGCAAACAGCGCAATTAGCAAAAGAAGTTGGAATTAACCTTTTAGATCTAACTGCAGTTGACAGTTTATCCTTTACAATCGATGGTGCTGATGAAATTGATCCCAATGGCAACTTAATAAAAGGTGGAGGAGGTGCTTTGTTACAGGAAAAAATGGTAGCTGCTGCTTCTGATGAACTTATCATTATTGCTGATAGTTCTAAATTGGTTCAGCAATTAGGAAAATTTCCATTACCGGTTGAAGTAATTCCATTAGGCTATAAACAAGTCAGGCAGAAAATCATTGATTCCGGTTTTTGTAAAAAAATAACATTGAGAAAAAAGAATGCCGGGATATTTATCACCGATCATCATCATTATATTCTTGATTGCGAATGTGAAAAAATAACAGATGCATTCTCATTAAATGTTAGTTTACATTTAATTCCAGGTGTGGTAGAAACAGGACTGTTTATCAATATGGCAAGTACAGCTATCATTGGTTTCGAAAATGGCAGGGTAGAAGAAATAAAATATTGATAAGCCCCTTCATTTAAATTTCTGTTTCAAAAATTTTTTGCACTTTAATTTCTTTAAACCCGAGATGCTGATAGAACAAATGGGCTTCTGTTCTTTTTATATTGCAGCGAAGCCTTAATTTATTATTCCCTTTTTCCTTTCCCCATTGTCGGGCCTTTTCTATCAGCATTCTCCCTATTCCTTTATTCCTGTGTTGTCGATCTATTACCAGTCCGCGTATTTCGCAATACGGTCGTGATTCTATTTGAAAAATCCAGGTTACTCCAACCCAGCCAATTACTTCGTTTTCATGTACTGCCACATATGCATCGTGATCTTTATTAGCCAGTACGCTTTCAATATTCTCTACGACCTGCTCTGTTGATATATCATAACCGAGTTGTAAACAAAGCAGAGCAACAGGGGATGCATCTTTTGGTAAAATTTGTCTTATAAAAACTTTCATAGTTAAATATATTGGTTAATCAGAAATAAAGACAAATAATGGGGAAATTCAGCATCATTTAATTAATCTTACCATGTTTCTTCGTTGTTAAACAATTAAGATTGCTTTTTGGCAGGGTTTTAGAATACCCTGTATAAAAAGTTAATATGAAAAAGATATCATTAAAAATATTGAAGGTTATCCTGGCTTTATTAATTGTTGTTTTCTTCTTACCGGGTTGTTACGAAACACATTATTATAATCACTATCGTCATCATTCCCGCAGATGGTACGACCATCATCACAGACAAGCCCCCGCAAGTATTGATTTCAATATCGATGTGTATAAAAGAAGGTGGAGATAGCGGACTGGCTTTTACAGTTTAATTTTTGGCCCTGGTCTTAAATGGCTTCGCTGGGCTCGATGGCTAAGTAATTGTATTTTCTAACTTTTAATAAGATTTTATCCACTAGTTTTTAAGTGTGGGTTTCATCATCACCTGTTTTCTCCTGTCTTGCCCGTAACTTTGTAGTTTTCATAGGCAGCAGATCAATAGTCATTATAATTATTGGTTTTGCTGATGATGAAAATTAAACTATACAGGCACACATGAATTTATTTGAGCAACAGTCCACAGAATTTGTACCCAGGCATATTGGCACAATTGGACAGGAAAAAGAAATGTTGAAAACTATTGGTGTTAATAGTTTTGATGAACTTATTGACAAAACCATTCCTTCGTCCATACTCATTCATTCAAAATTAAACTTACCGGGTGCAATCAGCGAGGCAGAAATGCTTTCTGAACTGAAAGAAATATCGCTTCACAATAAAACTTTCCGCAGTTATATTGGACAGGGCTATTATGATACGTTAGTTCCCTCTGTTATTCTTCGCAATGTTTTTGAAAACCCGGGATGGTATACTCAATACACACCCTACCAGGCAGAAATTTCACAGGGACGTTTGGAAAGTCTTTTGAATTTTCAAACCATGGTAAGCGATCTTACAGCTTTACCCATTGCCAATGCGTCCCTGCTTGATGAAGCTACAGCAGCAGCGGAGGCGATGAGCATGCTTTTTCATTATGTAAATAAAACGGATGAAATAAAATCTCGTAAATTTTTTGTTGATAATGAAATTTTTCCGCAAACAAAAGATGTGATTTTAACACGGGCAACGCCATCCGAAATTGAAATTGTTTTTGGTGATTATAAGTCTGCCGTCATTGACAATACATTTTTCGGAGCTATTGTGCAGTATCCAAACAATCTGGGTGTTATAGAAGATCATCGCGATTTCATTAATGCAGTTCATAATGTGGGTGGATATGTTGCTATGGCCACTGATCTTCTCGCATTGACATTGCTTACACCTCCCGGCGAATTAGGTGCTGACGTGGCTGTAGGCTCTGCTCAACGCTTTGGTGTGCCACTTGGTTACGGTGGTCCTCATGCTGCCTTCTTTGCTGCTAAAGAAGAATTCAAGCGGTCAATGCCGGGTCGCATTATTGGGGTAAGTGTTGATGCAGAAAATAATCGTGCCTTACGAATGGCTTTGCAAACAAGAGAGCAACATATAAAAAGAGAAAAAGCCACTTCAAATATCTGTACTGCGCAGGCATTGCTGGCAAATATGGCCGCCATGTATGCAGTGTATCATGGCCCGAATGGTTTGAAAAAAATTGCAAAACGTGTAGCATTCCTTACTCAAATTGTTGCAGAAGCTATCGAAGAAAGAGGTTTTGAATTGATTTCTGAAAATTTCTTTGATACCATTGTTGTAAAAGTGAAGGATATAAAACCTTTTAAAGAAAAGGCAGAAAGGCAGGAGATCAATTTGCGATATATAGATAACAACCACATCGGTATTTCTCTGGATGAAACGGTAATGATAAATGATCTTTATGACCTGATCAATTGTTTTGAAAATGATGTGGATCCTGTCGTATTTTCAATAAATGAAGATGATGAACTATATCATATTCCTTCATTTGCTGTTCGCACTTCTTCATTTTTAACTCATCCAGTTTTTAATACGCATTATAGTGAAACGCAAATGATGCGATATATCAAAAAATTGGAAAACAAAGATCTTTCACTTAACACTTCTATGATCTCTCTGGGAAGTTGTACCATGAAGTTGAATGCAGCCAGTGAAATGATCCCGCTTAGCTGGATGCACTGGAGCCGCCTGCATCCTTTTGTGCCTCCAGAACAGACCGAAGGATATAAACAAATCATTGATGAGCTGTCTCGTTATTTAAATGCGATCACCGGCTTTGATGCCTGCAGTCTACAGCCTAACAGCGGTGCACAGGGAGAGTTCTCAGGATTACTCACCATTCGCAATTATCATATAGCAAATGGCGATAAGAACAGGAATATAATTCTCATTCCCGTTTCCGCCCACGGAACGAATCCTGCTTCGGCTGTAATGGCAGGAATGAAAGTAGTTGTAGTGAAGGCTTTGGAAAATGGATATATCGATGTAAATGATTTCAAGGCTAAGGCAGAACAACATAGCGTCAATCTTGCCGGTACCATGATCACCTATCCAAGTACGTATGGAATTTTTGAAGAAGAAATAAAACAGATCTGCGATATTGTTCATCAGCATGGAGGACAAGTGTATATGGACGGAGCCAATATGAATGCTCAATGCGGATTAACGACTCCGGCTGCCATTGGTGCTGATGTTTGTCATTTAAATTTGCATAAAACATTTTCTATTCCTCATGGAGGTGGCGGGCCCGGCATGGGACCGATCTGTGTAAAGAAACATTTAGCTTCATATCTGCCGGGTCACATCTATGTTAGCAATGATCAATTAACAAATAACCTTCGCAATTCACAATTTACCGCTCACCATTCTGTAAGTGCAGCTCCTTATGGTAGTGCAAGCATTCTTCTCATCAGCTATGCATATATCCGCATGCTGGGAGAAGAGGGTGTGAAAAAAGCGACAGAGTATGCCATACTGAATGCAAACTATATGAAGGCAAGACTTGAAAAAGATTTTGATATTTTATACACAGGCCATAATGATACTTGTGCTCATGAATTTATTGTTGACCTGAGGCCATTTAAAAACTCAGCAGGCGTCGAAGCAGAAGATGTAGCTAAACGATTGATGGATTATGGCTTTCATGCTCCTACCATGAGTTTCCCGGTTCCCGGCACGATTATGATAGAGCCCACGGAAAGCGAAGACAAAGCAGAACTGGACAGGTTTTGCGATGCTTTGCTGAATATTCGTGAAGAAATAAAAGAGATAGAAGAGGGGAAAGCAGATAAAAAAGATAATCCTTTAAAGAATGCGCCGCATACGCAGACAGCAGTGATCAATAGTCAATGGCCACATATTTACAGCAGAGAAAAGGCAGCTTTTCCATTGAAATATGTAAAACAAAATAAATTCTGGCCATCCGTAGCAAGAGTTAATAATACTGCAGGCGACAGAAATTTAATTTGCGTTTGTGAGCCTACAAGCAGTTATGCTGAACAGGAAGCTTGATTTTTTTATTAAAACTTCAACTATGTCGTTACAGAATCAAAACAATCCCAAAAAAGGGAAAAAAGGAAATAAGAATCAAAAGAATAGTCTTCAGGGTTCAAAGTTTATTCCTAAGCCCGGTCCGGGCAAGAGCGGAGGATTTTCACAAAGACCGCACAAAGCCGGTGGTACGAGAGGCAGTTAAAAAAATGGACTAAATTTTTTGTAGAAATATAAAACCCTTTTGTGTTTTAAAACTTATCTCCGAAACAAGTCCATAATTATAAATTTTCTTGGGCTTCAAATTCTTGCACATAGCAATTCGCTTAGGGGAACTTGATACCCCATTTTCGGGGCATATTATTTGTTTTTAATTGTAATTATTCATGTAATTAATATGATATGAACTGGGTGGACCTGGTACTTACGATCATTATTTTGCTTGCAATATGGGGCGGATGGTACAGGGGTTTTATTTTAGGGACTCTTGATCTTGTAAATTGGATAGGAAGTCTTTTACTGGGCTTTCTTTTTTATCCTTACCTCGCCAATTTTTTGAAATCTATTTTTCCAGCTCTGGGGGCATGGTTATTACCTCTTGCTTTTATTGTCACCATCATACTGGCAAGAATTCTTATTGGCATTGTCACCAGTCGCATAGCATGGCTTTCCGGCAGGGTCAATGATACCGAAGTAAACAGATTCCTGGGTATCGTTCCCGGGTTTATTAATGGTGTTATTTATGCCACTATCATTGCGGCATTATTACTTGCACTGCCACTTTGGGATGGAGTAACCAGGGAAACCCGCGACAGTAAGATAGCTGACAGACTTTCTACAGAAGTAGAATGGGTAAATGAAAAATTATCACCTGTATTTAATAAAGCTATTGATCAAACCATCAATGATCTTACGATTCACCCCGAATCAAATGAATCAATAAAGCTTCCATTTAAAGATGATCACCCGGAAGTACGTGCCGACCTTGAGGCAAAAATGCTTCAACTGATAAATGAAGAACGGACAAAAAGAGGAATAGCCCCTTTGAAAGCTGATCCGCAGCTAACAGCTTTGGCAAGGGCACATTCAAGAGATATGTTTGCAAGAGGATATTTTGCTCATATAACGCCCGAAGGAAAATCTCCTTTCGACAGGATGAATGATGCCGATATTCATTATTTAACGGCAGGTGAAAATCTTGCGATGGCACATTCGCTTCCTATTGCCCATAATGGTTTGATGCATTCACAGGGTCATCGGGCAAATATTCTGAATCCAGCTTTCGGCCGTGTGGGTATTGGAATTTTAGATGGTGGCTTTTATGGATTGATGATAAGCCAGGAATTTAGAGATTGAGTAGTGAGTTAAGAGAGTGAGTTATTAACGATTGATAAATTAATAATTCTTAATTCCTAACTCTTAATTAATAACTCATAACTGATAGTTTAGTAACTTCCTTCGCCAAATTTTCTATTATGAATTATGATGAATTCAAGACGGCGGGGCATAATCTTGTAGATTACATTGCCGACTATTTACAAAATGTTCCAAAGAAACCCCTTTTTAATCCTATTGAGCCCTCTTATTTGTATGACATGTTTGATGAAAAAATTCCGGATTCACCTCAATCGTTGCCTGAGATACAAAAGTTGATTGAAGAAAAAGTAATTCCTTATTGTACGCATGTCAATCATCCCGGTTATATGGGGCTTATTACGCCTTCACCCAATCCTGCAGGTATTTTGGCAGAGCTCCTCGCTTCCGCATTGAATCAGAATATAGGCGCTTATTCAATTGGTCCTTCCGCAACTGCCATTGAGTTAAGAGTGATAAGATGGTTAAATGATTTGATTGGCTATGATGAAAAAGCAGGTGGCAACCTTACCAGTGGAGGAATGACAGCAAACTTTATCGGGTTAAAACTGGCAAGAGATTATAGCACTGATGATACTGCACAATTTGATGGAATGAAGCAAGGTTGTGTAGCATATGTATCGGAAGAAAGACATGTGTCACTTGATAAAGCAGCAGATGCTGTCGGCATTGGAAGAAATAATTTAAGAACTATTCCGACAAATGAAAAATATCAAATAAGAATTGACCTGCTTGAAGAAGCAATTAAAAAAGATAAAGAACAGGGCTTACAACCTATTTGTATCATCGGGCTTGCAGGCACTACTAATTTAGGCGCTATTGATGATCTTGAAACTCTTTCCGCAATTGCGAAGAGGGAGAATTGCTGGTTTCACGCTGATGCCGCATATGGGGGTGGTATGTTGATTTCCAATAAATATCCCGCTACACTGCATGGATTACATCTTGCTGATTCAGTAACCATTGATCCGCATAAATGGTTTTATGCTCCATTGGATGCAGGCGCTGTGCTGGTGAAAGATCATAAGCGATTGAATATTTCTTTTGGTCTGCAGCCTTCTTATCTTACTGACCAGTCGCAACAAAAAAATGAACGTTACCAGTTTTATGTAAATGGCTTTGAACAATCAAAGCGTTTCCGCAGCCTGAAAGTTTGGGTAAGTTTTCATCATTATGGAAAAACAAAAATAGGGGAGTGGGTGGATAACAACATTGCCCATGCAAAACACCTGCACCAGCTTGCGATAAATGATCCAAATTTTGAATCAGCTACAGAACCGGTAATGTCTGCGGTTTGCCTTCATTATAAAACTCCGCAACTCACCATTGAAGAAAATAAACAGTTGCATTTTACTGTAGCTGAAAAAATAGAACGCGAGGGTAAGTTTTGGTTTGCGACAACAATTATGAAAGGAAAAACATGGTTCCGGGTTAATCCCGTAAATATTTATACAAAAATGGAGCACATCAACGATCTGTTTAAAACCTTACAGATTTATTGCGAAGCTGAACTTACCAATTACGTTGCGGTAAGTTGAGAATTTTCATTAGTATAGTTATAAGGTTATAAAGAAACTAAAATCATTCATGGAAACGACATCAAAAAAATCAGGGGTTGCTTTGGTTGGCTTAGGTGGATATAGCGAGGGACAGCTTGCTCCTGCATTGCAGGAAACAAAACATTGTTATCTCGCAGGCATTGTAACCGGTACAGAGAAGAAAAAAGAAAAATGGAAAAAGAAATATAAAATCCCTGAAGAGAATATTTATCGTTATGAGAATTTTGATTCAATAAAGAATAACAATGAAATAGATATTGTCTATGTAGTCCTTCCAAATTCCATGCACACAGAATATGCAATTCGTGCTGCAAAAGCAGGTAAGCACGTGATCTGTGAAAAACCAATGGCCATGAATGTACAAGAATGTGATAAAATGATTGGGGCCTGTAAAGAAGCCGGAGTGATGCTTTCCGTTGGTTATCGTTTACATTTTGATCCATATAATTTAGAAATGATGAGGCTGGCAAATGAAAAAGTATATGGTTCAATAAAAAGGATTTTAGCTTCGCATGGCTTAAGCAGTGCGCAAGGCTGGCGTCTTGATAAAGACCTTGCCGGTGGCGGTCCACTGATGGATGTGGGAATTTACTGTATAAATGCGGGCCGTTATCTCACTAATATGGAACCTGTAACAGTCCGGGCCTTTGAGGGTCCAAAGAATCACAAAGAGAAATTTAAAAATATTGAAGAGTCTCTGACGTGGACAATGGAATATGCCAATGGAATAACAGCAGAATGCAGTTGCAGCTATTCTGAATATGGAAATCATCTGCATGCAGATGCTGAAAACGGTTGGTTTGAAATTGCGCCAGCATTTTCTTACGGAGGTTTGAAAGGAAAAACTTCGGATGGTAAGATGGACATTAAATCTATTAACCAGCAAGCGGCACAAATGGATGATTTTGCATTATCGATCATGGAAAAAAGACCTACACCTGTTCCTGGCGAAATGGGAAGGCAAGATGTAAAAATTATGGAAGCCATCTATCGCTCAATGGAAACAGGAAAACGAATTGAGATTTAAAAATTTTTTCTTTATTTGTAAGTCTCTTAAAAACTCAAACAGTCATAACTTTAGTGATTCTAAAAAATTATTATTATGCTTGAATGGAAAGGAGTTTTCCCTGCACTTACTACACCGCTGACTGCTAATGATGAACTGGATATGTCCATGTTCGAAAAGAGTCTTTCTTCACAATTGAACGCCGGGGTGCATGGAGTAATTATTGGCGGCTCATTAGGTGAGGCAAGTACTTTGACAACGGGGGAAAAAGAAAGGTTGATAAAATTTGCTTTGGAAAAAATCAATGGCAAAGTGCCTGTTGTTTTAAATATTGCTGAAAGCACTACGAAAGATGCATTGCGCCAGGCAGCGTTTGCAAAAGAATGGAATGTGCAGGGGTTAATGCTTCTCCCACCCATGCGTTACAAATCGGATGACAGGGAAACGGTAGAATATTTTAAAGCTGTTGCGAATGCAACGGATCTGCCTGTTATGATCTATAACAACCCTGTCGATTATAAGATAGAAGTGACACCGGATATGTTTGAAGAAATGAGTGAATGTAAAAACATCACTGCGGTAAAGGAAAGCACAAGAGATGTTACTAATGTAACAAGAATGAAGAACCGTTTTAGTGATCGCTACAAAGTGCTTTGCGGAGTTGATACTATTGCTATGGAAGAATTATTGTTGGGTGCTGATGGTTGGGTAGCGGGATTAGTGAATGCTTTTCCCGCAGAAACAATTGCAATTTATGAATTAATTAAAAAAGGAGACATAGAAGAAGCTGCTAAGATATATCGTTGGTTCATGCCTTTGCTTGAGCTGGATATACATCCAAAGCTTGTTCAATACATTAAATTAGCGCAAGCTCAAACCGGTTTAGGAACAGAAAATGTTCGGGCACCGAGGCTGATTTTAGCGGGTGATGAAAGAAAAAAGATTTTAAAGATCATCAACGATGGTATTACTTCCCGCCCTTCGTTACAAAATTACCTGGGTAAAAAAAGTGAGACTGCCGCATATGCGTAGTTTATTCTCCGGTCTTGTTTTTCTTTTTTGTTTTACAGCAAATGGTCAATCAACCTGGAAACACGAAAGATTGAAAGTAACTGCTGACGGACATTCTTTGCAGTATGAAGATGGCACTCCTTTTTTTTGGCTAGGTGATACCGGTTGGGAATTATTTCACAGGTTAACAAAAGAAGAGATCAGTAAATATCTTGAGAATCGCAGGCAAAAAGGTTTTGATGTGATACAGGCTGTTATCCTTGCGGAGTTTGATGGTTTAAGAAAACCCAATCAATATGGTGAAGTACCGTTGATCGATCTTGATCCGACGAAGCCGAATGAAAAATATTTTCAACTGGTAGATTATACAGTGCAATTAGCTCTTCAAAAAAATATGTTCATGGGTTTATTGCCAACATGGGGAGATAAAGTGACAAAACTGTGGGGTGAAGGGCCCGTGATATTTAATGAGAGCAATGCATACATCTATGGAAAATGGTTAGGTGATCGTTATAAAGATTATCCGAATATTATCTGGGTATTGGGTGGTGACCGTCCACCTGTTACAGATTCTGTTGATTATCGACCCATATGGAGAGCTATGGCAAAAGGTATAAGTGATGGTGCAAATGGGAAAGCCATTTTTACTTTCCATACATGGGGCGGACATTCCACATCAGAATATATACACAATGAAAGCTGGCTTTCGATCAATACTATGCAAAGTGGTCATGGCAGCGGGCATGATGTACCCGTTTGGAAAATGATTGCGCATGATTATAATTTAAAGCCGGCGAAACCAACATTGGATGATGAGCCCAACTATGAAGATCATCCTGTGAATCCGTGGCCTAAGTGGGACCCTGTCAATGGATATTTCCGTGATTATGATGTGCGCAAACAAACGTATCGTTCCGTATTCTCGGGCGCATGTGGCGTTACCTATGGTCATCACGCTGTATGGCAATTCTTTAGTCCGAAAGAAGATACAATTAATCATGCCGATCGTTATTGGACAAAAGCGATTGACAGGCCGGGCGCTTTCCAGGTAGGTTACTTAAGAAAATTAATTGAATCCCGTTCTGTGCTAAACCGAATTCCTGATCAGTCTCTCATTGCAGAAGGACAGGGTGAAAAAGGTGAATATATTACTGCTTTCCGTGACGCCAATAATAAATATGCCATGATCTATATGCCGGTGGGTAGGAAAATTGCAGTAAATACTTCTTTTATGAAAACAAGACAAATCAAAATATCATGGTTTAATCCAAGAAATGGTAAAACAGAAAAAGAGAATCTCTTAAAGAAAGAAAGTATAATGCATTTTATTCCGCCTTCAACAGGCACAGGTAACGATTGGGTTTTGATAATTGATGAACATTGAATAGTGATGATCGATCTTAAATTTTAAAATATGACCGATATGTATAAAGATGCGACCAAAGAAGAATTAAATGAAGCCGCAGAAGCAGCATGGAAAGCTTTTCATGTTTACAGAAAATTATCGCTTAAACAGAGAGCAGATTTCATGCGTGCCATTGCAAAGGAAATAGAAAACCTGGGTGATGAAGTGATCAAAATTGCGCATGAAGAATCGCATTTGCCTGAAGCAAGATTGAGAAATGAAAGAACAAGAACCATTTTTCAGTTGAATAATTATGCCGATGCCTGTGAAAGAGGGGAGTGGCTTGAAGCAAGAATTGACACGGCAATACCGGATAGAAATCCTCCAAAAACAGATCTGCGAAAGATGTTGATACCGCTGGGACCTGTGGTTGTTTTTGGAGCTGCCAATTTTCCTTTTGCTTATTCGACTGCAGGTGGGGATACCGCCTGTGCATTTGCCGCGGGTTGCCCTGTGATTGTTAAAGCACATCCTGCACATGTAAGCACGAGTGAAATGGTAGCCTCTGCTATTATGAAGGCAACGAGAAATTGTAATTTACCGACTGGAATTTTTGCTCACGTACATGGGATCGAAAATAAAGTTGGTGAAACATTGGTAAAACATCCTTTAATAAAAGCGGTCGGATTTACCGGTTCTTTTTTTGGAGGCAAACAATTATTTGACTGGGCCAATCAGCGCAAAGAACCCATTCCTGTTTTTGCTGAAATGAGCAGCATAAATCCTGTTTTCCTGATGCCTGAAAACTTAAAAAAATCTGCAGCAGAAACGGCGAAGTTATATTCAGGTTCTATCACGCTCGGTGTAGGACAATTTTGTACCAATCCGGGATTAATTATAGGGATTGATAATGATGACCTGGAAACATTCATTCAGTCCTTAGGCGAAGAAATAAAAAGATCATCACCCGGTGAAATGCTGCATGCGGGGATTTTTAAAAACTATGTAGAAAGAAGAGCAAATGCAATTGCACAGGAAGGAGTAGAAACAATTGCTACGTCAGGGACAGAACCGATCTTCAACCAGGGTGTTCCTACTCTTGCTTCAGCTAACGCAGCAGCGTTTATTAATAATCCAATTCTTCACCAGGAAGTGTTCGGACCTTATTCCATAATAATCCGATGCCAGGATATTGGTGAAATGGTAAATGTGGCAAAACATATCGAAGGACAGTTAACAGCAACATTAATGGCAACTGAAAATGATATCAGGAATAATGACGAACTGGTGGAATCAGTGAAAAATATTTGCGGACGTTTTATTTTAAATGGAGTTCCTACAGGCGTAGAAGTATGTTTGAGTATGCAGCATGGTGGCCCATTTCCGGCTACCACTGATTCCCGTTTTACTTCAGTAGGCGCTGATGGAATCAAAAGATTTGCCAGGCCGATGTGTTATCAAAACTGGCCAAATGAATTATTACCTGTTGAATTAAGAAATGAAAATCCTCTTCAGGTATATCGTACTATTAATGATAAATTGACGAAAAATAAAATTTAACTACGAAAGAATGTTCTGTCGATATTTCAAAATGAAACAGATAACTGGCGATCTTCTTTATAATGAGAATACACAAACCAACCCGTTACAATAGTAGCAGCAATAAAATAGGCAATCAAAAGATAATTGATCCAGGGAAGAGTTTGCGAGGCGCCAAACCAATTACCAAAGTAAAAAATTATTCCAAGGGCAAATGAATTTTTTATCCCTTCCCAGAAAATAGCATACGGATTGCGATCCATTAATTCAGTGTATGCATACACGCTTAAAAAGACAAACGCTGCATATAAATAAATATAACCTGCATTCATTTTATTGATCGAAGCAATGTTTCCAAAAAGATAGCTGATGAACAACAACGTAAACACTATTTGGATCCAACTCCAAACCTGCAATGCAGGGGAAGCCTTCGGTGCATACTTATTAAAATGATACACATCTTCTATTTTATACACAGGATATTTTTCTGCAACATCTGCAGGGCGGTAGCCCGTAGGTTTAAACCAAAGAGTAAATCTTTCTTTCCAGCTTTGGGTTCTCCATGCATCTTTTATCAGCAACCATAAATGCTGAAAATTAATTTTGATGGGATTCCATGTTTGTGCAGGCCGGGTTACTCCATACACAGGAGTTACATCTTTCAATTCTTCCTGGTAAGTACCAAATAGCTTATCCCAAAAAATAAATATTTGACCTAAATTTTTATCAAGATATTCTTTGTTGATGGCATGATGCACACGATGATGCGAAGGAGTAACAATTATCTTTTCTAAAAATCCCATCTTATTAATATGCCTTGTATGATACCAGAATTGTGCAAACAATTGTAATGGTGCTACAGTTGCAACCACTTTAGCCGGTACGCCTAATAAAGCTGCAGGTAACAATAGGAAAGCAAACACTTTTACGATCTCAGAAATACTTTGCCTTAGTGCACAAGCCAGGTTAAATTCTTCGCTGCTATGATGAATGACATGCAGGTTCCAGAAAAGATTGATATGATGGCTCCAGCGATGAACCCAATAGCCTGCAAAATCAAGGGCGATAAATGCAATGACATAAGTCCATAAAGTAGATTGAATATGAATTATAGCAACTTTATTCACTAACCAGCTATAGGTGAGTATTGAAATGCTTAGTCCCAGCACATCTTTGGTAACGTTGGTAATGCCACTGCTAAGACTGCTGATCATGTCCATATTTCTAACCGTATCATTTCCTTTTAACCAGCCATACCACTTTTCAAATAATACAAGAAATAAAAAAACTGGCATTGCAATCAATAGTATCTTTCCGTAAGCTTCCAATTCTGAAATTTGTGATAATAAAATTAATAAATTGAAGTATGAGACAATTGATTTTATGCTTTTTTCTGTTGATCATCTTTTATAAGGCTGACCTGATTGCCCAGGTTTCAACTGGGAAACAGAAGCTTGCAGCGTTTGCGAAACAAAAAATTATGTTGCAGCGATCACCATATAAAAACCTGCAATGGCAATTGATGGGCCCGGACAACCGCAGTGGGCGGTGTACGGATGTAGCAGGCGTTTCAGGAAATCCGAACATCATGTATGCAGCTTTTGCCACGGGCGGTTTATGGAAAACTGAAGATGGCGGAGAAACCTGGAAACCAATATTTGATAAAGAAGCCACACAGTCAATGGGAAATATTGCGCTGGCCCCTTCCAATCCTGATATAATGTATGCAGGTACAGGGGAAGCAAATATATTCAGGGCCTCATTGCCTGGTGTTGGAATATATAAATCCATGGATGGTGGCAAAAACTTTCAGCACATTGGACTTGAAAATACAGGCACAATCGCCAGAATTGTAGTTCATCCAAAGAATCCAGATATCGTGTATGTAGCAGCCAGTGGAAATGAGTGGAGTTATAATAAAGATCGTGGCGTATATCTTACAAATGACGGTGGCAAAACATGGAAAAAAATTTTGTACGTGAATGAAAAAACAGGATGTATTGATCTGGTGATGGATCCTTCTGAGCCCAATACTTTGTATGCGAGTATGTGGAACCGCATCCGGCGTCGCTGGAGTGACCCTGTGCCGGAAGATGGTGATTATATTTATAAAACCACAGACGGGGGAAAGACATGGAAGATCATCAATAATGGATTGCCTGATACAAAATTTACCGGACGCATTGGCCTCGCTGTTTCACATTCTAATCCAAATGTGATATATGCTTTTGTGGATGATCATGAAAAAAAGCGTGATCCAAAACCGGGTGAAACTGATTCGTATGAACGAAGAATACAAAAAGTAGTAATTGGCGGAGTTATCTATCGCAGTAATGATAAAGGAAATACATGGACAAAAATGGGAGAAGTGCATGATTTCTTTACACCATTCTCTGGCACTTATGGATGGGTGTTCGGGCAAATCCGCGTTCATCCAAAAGATGAGAATAAAGTGTATGCCCTTGGGGTTTCAAAAGCAATTTCAGAAAATGGAGGGAAAACCTGGAAACAGTGGAATCCCACTGACAAAACAGGCGACTGGACTCATGGCGACAATCATGCAATGTGGTTTGATCAAGAAAACCCTGACAGGATAATCGTTGGAAATGATGGAGGCGTTACGCTGACCAATAATGGAGGGGTGAAGTGGAAAAATTTTTTCAGCAAAATTCCCACGACCCAGTTTTATACTATCACTTACGACATGGAAACTCCATTCAATGTATTTGGCTCTGTACAGGATGAAGGTACTATGAGTGGCAGCAGTATGAATCAGTTTGGGCAACCTCAGGATTCATCATTGCGAAGCTGGATCATGGTTCCCGGCGGAGAAGGAACACAGGTGCAGATTGATCCCCAAAATTCAAATATCTTTTTTTCAAGCAGTTACTACGGCCGGCTGATGAAAAGTGATTTAAGCAGACCGGATAGTACAAGAAGTAAGCAAATTAAAATGTTTTTAGTGGGTACAGTTGATTCATTGCGTGGAATATGGTTAGCTGCCACAATCATTTCAAAATTCGATCATAATAAAATTTATCATGGTTTGCAGCATTTATACAGGTCGGATGATGGAGGAAGAACCTGGACAATGATTAGCCCTGACCTTTCTTATAATGATAAAACAAAGATGGGAGTGTATCCTTATCTGATCTATCATCAGGCCATCAGTTCAATTGCAGAAGGGAATAAGCCCGGTATTCTGTATGCAGGCACTGATGATGGGCGGGTATGGTTGACAATGAATGATGGCGATACATGGAAAGAAATTACATCAGGATTACCTTTCAATAAAGATGTGGCAAAGATCACGGCTTCAAAATTTAATGATGCAAGAGTGTATGTAGTGTTAAATGACAGGAGACAGGATAACAATAGACCTTACATTTATCAATCGGACGATTATGGAAAACACTGGAAATTAATTTCGGGAAATCTTCCTTTATCACCCGTGAATGTATTGATCGAAGATCCGGATAAAGAAAATATTTTGTATTGTGGTACTGATATGGGAATATATATAAGTAAAAATGGAGGTAAGGAATGGATTGCTCTAAATGGGAATATGCCGGCTTCCTTACCTGTTGATGATATGTTCATTCACCCCCGGGACAAAAAACTTGTCATAGCTGCTTATGGAAGGGGAGTATGGATTTCGGCCTTGCCAGGTTTTTGAATTCAGAATATTGGAAGTTGGGTTTCTTTTTGTAAGTTATTTATTAAGCTATTTTCAAAAGTTGACTAATAAATCAAATAAACAATTAAAAAACCCATTGGGCCGCAAGACCCCAATGGAACAAAAAAACACCAACAATAGCGAAAAAATTGAGAGCTTATATAGAAATGAAATTTCAATAATTTTCTTCCATGTACTGCTCTGAATGATCAAATCCAAAACCGTGCAATTCCTGATCTTTTATTTGCGGGCCTTTCATCATGGTACGGAATTCATCTTCAATTTCAGTAATTGTCTTTAGAAAATTATTAATTGAATCTTTTGTAAAGCCAGTGAGTTGATCTATGTTTCCATTGTAGAACTGAAATGAAAGGTATTGAGAAAGGCTATTAGTTTCCTCTGCAGGATGAGTTTGAGGATTGGCAAGTTCTATCATGTCTTTATTCATTGGCAATGCAATTTATTTAAGCTACTAAAAAATTCATGCCAGCAGAATGATTTTGGTTGTTTGTGGAAAACTATTGTTAAGTCTGTAAGAATAATTTTTTTTCAAAGGATCTAATAATTTAGATTAAAATTTCTTCAAATAGAAATGTGTAAAAATTTACCTTATTTGTCCCATTCCCATAACCCCCATTTTAAAGTTTCCGGGATCTTTATGCCGGATTGTTTTAAAGTAAGAATAGCATGTCCGCGGTGATGTCCTTCATGTGCAATCAGGTAACTGACAAACGGGATCAATCCTTTCTTAAATCCTTTTACTTTTCCGCCTTCATCCCAGTTTCTGTCAATAAACTCTTCTACAGCTTTACCACTTTCTTCAAAAGATTTTCTCAAAACTTTTCTATCATATGAAGTATCCTTATCAATAAGTTTATTTTTTTTAAAAATATCTTTTGCAGAAATTTCAATCCAACCAAGACGAACATTATGCATGTGTATCAATTGCAGGTATATTGTTCTTCCGCCGCGGGCGCTAAGTGTTTTTTGCATGCCTTCATCATTTACATTATCAATAAACAGAAGATTCATTCTGTTATTGATTCGCCATGCATCAAGCAGTTGTGCTTTCATTGTAATTGTTTTGGTATTTAATTATCAGATATCAGAGTATCTGTGAATGATGTTTACCAGTGAGTCATCAGAATAAAAAAACCCTTCCATTTTACGAAAGGGTTGACAATTAAAATAATTTTTTATTAACTTTTTTTATCTTTCTCTGATTTCTGCGATTTTACATAATCATCATAGGCAGCTGCTGCAAGAGTTTCACCGGTAATTTTTACAACTTTGGGATCATTGACTCCGGCAAATTTAATAGACACGGTTTTGTCAAAATGTCCCAATGCGGCCGCATTATAATTTACTTTCAGCTTTGCTGTTTCGCCAGGTTGAATGGGCTTCTCAATTTTTTCAGGGGTAGTGCATCCGCAGGATCCCCAGGTGTTTTCAACTACCAATGGCTTATCAGTGATGTTTTTTATTTCGAAATAAGTAGCGACGGGTACACCTTGTTTTATTTTTCCGAAGTCATGTGATTCGGTATTTACCGTAGCTACATCATCAGGCTTTGTTTGCGCCATTATGGCTACGCCTAAAAATAGAGTGGTAAGTGCTAAAAAAATTCTTTTCATTTTTACTGATTTTGTTGTTTTAAAATTTGTACGGAGGCATTTGTGGGTGCGGATCCTACCGGAGCTTTCCACACAGTGCCCTTAATTTTGATTTGCTTAGATTGATTTCCATTATACGTAATGGTAATATATTTCTCAAAATCTCCTTCTGCCGCTGCATTATATCCCACCTTTATTTTATCAGTTCCTCCTGCGGGTATCGATTCGCGATTCCATTCAGGAGTTGTGCAACCGCAACTGGCCTGGACATTATCTAATTTTAAAGCTGAATTCCCGGTATTTTCTATTTCAAAAGAATAATATACGGGCTTCCCTTGTGGAATTTTCCCAAAGTCATGTTCAATTTCTTTTAAAAGCAGCACCTCTTTTTTCAGGGAGTCCGTTTGCGCACTTGCTGTCCATATGGCACCAACAAAAAGAATAAAGGCGGCTATTTTTTTCATGAGTATAATTTAACCCGACATTTAACGGCAGTCAAAATTATATCAAAGATGCCAGACTTCATAGAAGGGATGCATTCAAATTCAGTATTTTTTAACAGGATTTAATATTCCTATTTTTGCCCACATGGATAATCAAACCTCTGCTGCCACAATAAATGAGAAATTATCGTTTGATAAGTTTCGGGGAGAGGTTATAAATGATTATAAAATTGCTTTCATCAGCAGGGAAGCCAGCCTTTTAGCCAGAAAGGAAGTACTTACAGGCAAGGCCAAATTTGGCATTTTTGGAGATGGTAAGGAACTGGCACAGGTAGCTATGGCAAAATTCTTTGAAACAGGAGATTTCCGTAGTGGCTATTACCGTGACCAGACATTTATGTTTGCCACCGGGCTGTCAACAGTCGAGCAGTTCTTCTCACAACTATTTGCTGACCCCGATGTCAAAAATGACCCCTTTAGTGCAGGCCGGCAAATGAATTCTCATTTTGCTACTCCATTTGTGGATGAAAAGGGAAATTGGCTTGATCTTGCCAATCGTAAAAATATTTCTTCAGACATTGCTCCCACGTGTGGTCAAATGCCCCGGGCTCTTGGGCTTGCATTAGCCTCTAAAGCATTTCGCACCGTTGAAGAGTTAAAACAATTCACCAATCTTTCTGATAATGGTAATGAGGTATGTTTTGTAACAATTGGGGATGCAGCTACTTCAGAAGGACATTTTTGGGAAACAGTTAATGCAGCCGCAGTCTTACAGGTGCCTATGGCTATTTTTGTCTGGGATGATGGTTATGGAATTTCTGTTCCTACAAAATTTCAAACAGCCAAAGGATCGATTTCCGAGGCCTTAATGGGTATGCAAAAAAAGGAAGGCACTAATGGTATTAACATCTATGCAGTAAAAGGGTGGGATTATGCTGGTATGTGCGAAGTTTTTGAAGAAGGAATCAGCACTACAAGAAAAACACATGTACCTGTACTTTTTCATGTAGAGGAAATAACTCAGCCACAGGGACACTCTACATCCGGAAGTCATGAACGTTATAAACCCCCGGAAAGACTACAATGGGAGCACGAATGGGATGGAATTAAAAAAATGAAAGAATGGATCCTTGAAAATTCATTAGCCGATGAACAAGAGTTGAACCAGGTGGAATTATATGCCAAAGAGTTTGTTCGTGAGAGCAGGCTGAACGCCTGGGAAAAATATATGGGTCCTATAAGGAAGCAAGTATCCCAAACATTTGACCTGGTTAACAATCTCGCAAAAAGCCTTCCCCAATTCTCTACTCAATTATTAAAATTATCATCTGACCTTGTTTCCAACCATGAACCCTTGCGCCGGGATGTTTTAAAGACTTTGAATGCTGCCCTTGATTTTGTAGGAGACAAGGATGTGGCATACTGGACGAAGGATTTTTATAAAGACCTGTTAACCGAAAATGAAAAGCTTTATAATTCCCATTTATACAATGAAGGCCCGAAAAGTGTATTCAATGTAAAAGAAGTAAAGGCTCAATTTACAAGCGAGTCACCTGTAATAAATGGATTCGAAGTATTGAACAGGTATTTTGATGAAGCTTTTGCACGCAACCCAAAGTTGATGGCTTTTGGTGAAGACGTGGGACAAATTGGAGATGTAAACCAGGGATTCAGTGGCTTACAATTGAAATATGGGAAAGGAAGAATTTTTGATACAGGTATTCGTGAACTCACGATTATGGGACAGGGAATTGGCCTGGCTATGCGTGGCTTACGGCCCATTGCCGAAATACAATATCTTGATTATTTATTGTATGGACTGGAACCATTAAGTGATGATGCAGCCACACTTCATTACAGAACATTTGGCCAGCAAAGTTGCCCGGTGATAGTTCGTACAAGAGGGCACAGGTTGGAAGGTATCTGGCATAGTGGATCCCCTATGGGTATGGTGATAAATTCTTTAAGGGGAATGCATATGTGCGTACCCAGAAATATGGTGCAGGCCATTGGAATGTACAATACTTTACTACAGAGTAATGAACCTGCATTAGTAGTTGAATGTTTAAATGGGTATCGTTTAAAAGAAAAGCTTCCTTCTAATTTACTTGAGTTTACAGTTCCTTTTGGAATTCCTGAAGTGATCAAAGAAGGAACAGATATTACAATAGTATCATACGGTTCGGTGCTTCGGATTATACAAAGTGCTGCAGATAAACTGGAAGCATTTGATATCAGCTGTGAAATAATAGATGTGCAAACTTTGCTTCCTTTCGATATTCATCATAAAATTCTTGAGTCACTCAAAAAAACAAGCCGTATTGTTTTTATTGATGAAGACGTTCCGGGTGGCGCCGCCGCTTTCATGTTTAATAAGATAATGGAAGAGCAGGGAGGCTATCGTTATTTAGACGTGGCGCCAAGAACAATTACAGGTAAAGAACATCGCCCTGCTTACGGAAGCGATGGTGATTATTTCAGCAAACCCAATGCTGAACAGATCGAAGCAGTGATTAAGGAGATGATGAAGGAGTAAGACTTAAGAGTCGAAGGGGATTTTTACCTTATCCAATCCCTGGCATGTTTCATCCGGCAAGTATATGCAGCAACCCTTTTTTTAAGCGCTTTTACTACGCCTTTGTTATGCTCCATCCATACTGCATCCACACTTCATCCATAGCGGTTACAGGGTAACGAATTATGCTGAACTATTTGGACTTAACAAAGAAAATGTTTTAGTGTTTCTTGGTTCTATGTACCGGGTCCACGCCTCACGCACAAGGCTCATAGTTAAACCCGGCTTGCAATCCGCCACTTTCGGACACTTAGAGACGGAAAAAGACAAGTTAGTCATGCCGGACTTGATCTGGCATCTTTGTTCAACGACTGTTCGATCAACTTCAATATGTTTTGCACGCTATTGTTGGCGGGGCCCAAACAATCATTACGACAAGCAGTCAAGACGCTTCTATTCTTTGGCATTTGTTTGTTTAATTGTTCCTTTAAGAATATTCCCGCAAACTTTAAAGCCGGCTTTTAACAAGGTTGCTTTTGAAACTGTATTTGTAATGTTGCAACGGGCAGCAGGAACTCTGCTTATACGATATGCTTCCTTTTTTAATTCCTGGACCATGAAGCTGCCCAGCCCTCTTCTGCGATAATTTTCATTTACTTCATAATACAGATCCGCATAGGGTAAATTATAATTTAACATCAGGCCGCCGGTAGCAACTACTTCATCTTTTAGTTTCAAAATGTATCTCACATCATAATTGTTGGTAGCATCCTCTGTTCCCCTTTGAAAAGTTACATCCGAGATTTCAAAATTGGTTTGGAAATCATCCTCAAATAGTATGGCCTCTGCATTTATGTCTTGCGAATATTCATATAGCATAGATGAGAGCAATAGATCGTTACTTTGACATTCTATAAATGATGCCTTTGATGATTCATATAGTTTTAATAGAAGATTATTCGAAAATTTTCTGTAAGGTTTAATGATATAGAATTCAAAAATTGCATCCCTGTCTTCTCTTTTTTTTTGACCCCATACTGATCCGTAGCCGATCTTTATCCCATTCGAACTGAAGAGGTATTCATCAGCCCAGCCATACAGGTGACATTTGTTATGTACAAATTGAAAATTATTTTCCTGAAGAAATAAAGATCTCAATTCTTCGATCTCTTTTAAACCTGTTTTTATGATTTCTATTTCCATACTGCACTTGTATAAACAAATTAATAATTCGCAGAAGACTGATCCTTAATTGTGTAAAATTAGTGAGTATCAGATTTGACCGTGAACATTAATAAAAGCAAGTAGAGGTTATTTGAAGTTGGTCAGGCGACCAACCTTAAACATGCTCTCATTTCAATTTCTTCAATCGTTCTTTCAATTCTTTATCAGAAATATTTGCAGCTTCTGATTTGTCATAGATCGAGAGCAGGAAAATGTTTGATTGAATTACCGCGACATATGTAATAATTCTTGCCCCGCCAGATTTCCCTTTTCCTTTGGAAGTGATCGCCATCCTGATTTTGTAACAATCATTTCCCAGTGCTATTCCCATCTTTGGCTCTTTTATTAGTTCACTTGCAAGTGCGGCAATGTCTTTTTTAATAGATGGATATTTCTTTGATAACTGTTTCAGCTCTCTTTCGAACGGTGGAGTAGGTATAATATTAAAGCTCATTAAGCAATTGATTGAGCGATTTGGCCTTTGCCTTTCCTTTTTTATATTTTTTTACAAAATCAACAGATTCATCCAGGTTTTGAAGTATGTCTTTTTCCTTTTTAGAAAGTGATTTTATTTTAGGAACCTTTTCATAAACGGCCGCTTCCTCTTCCAGTTTCATGTAGTCAATAGAATGATCTTCCAGGAAAGTCTTTATGGCTTTCTCTTCTTTCTTTGTTTTCGGTTTTACAATCAGTTTCATTGTATAAAGTTAGTTTTATTTTCAGTTTTTTATATGTATCGGTTCCACACCTATACACAAGGCTCTGTGTAAGGCATCGGCGTGAAAACTAAATTTCGAGGGACACTCGGTAGGGAAAGAAAGTACAAAAGTTCAGGGTAAGTTTATTTGAAATTGGTCGTGCGGGCAACTACATGGAGTCTTGGTTGTTGGCAGGCTTAAAACAAAGGCTTGGCGACCTACCAACGGCGTACGTTTATTTAACTTCCATTTTTACAGCAAAGGATTCAACAAAATCATTTACAATTTTGGTTGCCCATTCGGAGCAACCTGCACTGATAATTTTTTTTTGATAAAATGAATCTCTTTCATCGCTAAATGGATTTAAAGAAAACTTATCTTTTAAAGCAGACTCAATGGTGTGAATTTTTACTTCTCTATGTGGGTGTTCTAATTCAATCATTTCAGGCTCATAGTGGACTAATGCATTTCTTAGCTTAACCAAAGATTTTACATCTTGATATGGATTCAATCCTTTATTAAATTGTTCCTTTTCACAAAGAGTTAATAAAATTTGATATTTTTCGAGTATCGGATAGGCTGCAGTTCTGGACACCCCTTGGTTCCATAAATCTTTTATAATTCTGCATTTATTTTTGGGTATCGACTCGATTTCTAACGATGAATTTGCGTATTCTGAGATTTTAAAATACACTTCATTTATATGTGCCTCTAAAGAAGATACAGAAGTAAAAATCGAACCAAAAAAACAAGCTGTATGCTCTGAAATTATTTCTGTGGTAATATCAGATTTACTTATGCTTTCGATTTCTTTGCAACGTCTCGAAAGTTTCAGAGAACTATTGTAAAAAGTTTGTGATAAATAATGAATTTGACTAACTGTAGGTGAAAAAACCATAACCGATTTTACTAAAAAGAATCATTATTAATTTCTGATTTTATTTTTTTTGAATACAAGAATATCTCAGTAGACCAACCAGGGTATGTTGATGATAAAAGATTATACTTTTGAATTTGTAATAACACCTTTTTACTGTCCCACTGCATTACCCAATCTAGCAATGCACCACTAGAAGTTTTTATGTTTTTTAAAATAGCAGTAATCCCAAACAATTCTTTTAAATGTCGTTGAAGAACTAAATCTTCCTCCTCACTAGTATAGTCGAATTCAATGCTTATACTATACAACTTCCCTTTATAAAAAGCTAAGTTTATTTGCTTTACTAAAACACCAAAAACTGATTTTATATCTCCGCCCACGTAATCATAAAAATTTACCCCATTAGTCTCTTTTATGGTCAATTTAAGATTTGCCTTGTACTTATCGTATGATGATTCTAATTTGAACTTATTAAAGCCCATTTTATTATCAAGATTTTCCAAATTTTGGCCAGTGACATTGAGAAATAAAATAAAAAATGAGTTTACTAAAATTAACGTTCTCATAAGCGATATAAAAGGGTTCAAACTTGAAACAAATTTATGCAACTTCCCATTCTATTCGCATTTGGCAATAGAAGTTGATTGTGCGCAGAACTGTTAATTGTTATACTTGTCTACACAAATGCTCAATAACGATCCGAACGCAGAAGTGAGTGATACGTCGGCTTCGCTACGAGCGGGGCATGTTTCGACACCTTCGACGGGCTCAGGGTGACAGTTCTTTCTCTTTACGAAATCCGAAAATTTGCGCTGTTTATACTTTTTAGTATAAACAGTTCCGTACCTTTGCAGCATGAAACAGGATGTAGCTACAGCAGAGAAAAATAATATCGAAAACGACAGGGATAACAACCTCAGCACCATTGAGGAACAGGTGCTGGGCGATTATAAATATGGCTTTGTAACCAATATAGAAGCGGATGAGGCACCGAAGGGATTGAACGAGGATACTATCCGCTTTATCTCCGCAAAAAAGAATGAACCGGAATGGATGCTGGAGTGGAGGTTGAAGGCTTTTCGCCACTGGCAAAAGGTGGCAGGCGAGGAACCGCAGTGGGCCAATATTGATTACCCGGCCATCAATTACCAGGACATTATTTTCTACTCTGCCCCCAAACAAAAAGTAAAACCAAAGAGTCTTGATGAAGTCGATCCCGAGCTGCGCCGCACATTTGAAAAGCTGGGCATTTCATTTGACGAACAAAAGCGATTGACCGGTGTGGCAGTGGATGCAGTGATCGACAGTGTATCTATTGGCACCACTTTCAAAGAACAACTGGCCGAGCTGGGAATTATTTTCTGCTCCATCAGCGAGGCGATACAGGAACATCCGGAGCTGGTAAAGAAATACCTGGGTTCTGTTGTTCCCATTACGGATAATCATTTTGCCACGCTGAACTCGGCAGTGTTCAGTGATGGTTCTTTTTGCTATATACCCAAAGGTGTTCGCTGTCCGATGGAGCTGAGCACTTATTTCCGCATCAATGCCGAGAACACGGGGCAGTTTGAACGAACTCTTCTTATTGCCGATGAAGGAAGTTATGTGAGTTACCTGGAGGGTTGTACTGCACCTATGCGTGATGAAAACCAGTTGCATGCAGCAGTTGTTGAATTAATTGCCTTAGACAATGCAGAGATTAAATACTCTACAGTGCAGAACTGGTATCCCGGGGATAAGGAAGGAAAGGGAGGCATTTATAATTTCGTGACCAAGCGTGGCATCTGCGGCACCAACTCGAAGATATCATGGACACAGGTGGAAACAGGATCAGCCATTACCTGGAAATATCCCAGTGTGATATTGAAAGGTGATAACTCGGTGGGTGAATTTTATTCGGTGGCAGTGACCAATAATCACCAGCAGGCCGATACCGGCACCAAGATGCAGCACCTCGGGAAAAATACAAAGAGCCGCATTGTATCAAAAGGAATTTCAGCCGGCTTCAGCAATAACAGTTATCGTGGTTTGGTGCATGTGGGTAAGAAAGCGGACAATGCCCGAAATTTTTCTCAATGCGATTCGCTCTTACTCGGTGATAAATGCGGGGCACACACTTTTCCATACATCGAAGTGAAGAACAATTCAGCGATCGTGGAGCATGAAGCAACGACTTCTAAAATTGGTGAAGACCAGATCTTCTATTGCAACCAGCGCGGTATTGATACAGAAACCGCGGTTGCATTAATCGTAAATGGATTTGCCAAAGAAGTGATGAACCAGTTGCCGATGGAGTTTGCAGTAGAAGCGCAAAAGCTGCTGGCGATTAGTTTGGAGGGAAGCGTCGGGTAAAATGTTGAATTATGAATGATGAATGTTGAATGATTTGACTTGTATGACTCATTTGACTTATTGGCTTAATAAACTAAACGATCTAAATATTTATTACACATGTTGACGATTCGAAACTTACATGCGGGAATTGAAGGAAAACAAATTCTGAACGGAATTGATCTTGAAATAAAAGCAGGAGAGGTGCATGCCATTATGGGACCTAATGGTTCAGGTAAAAGCACACTGGCTTCTGTATTGGCAGGAAGAGAAAACTATGAAGTGCTCGAAGGCTCTGTTGAATTTTTAGGAAAAGATCTTTTAGAACTTAAGCCTGAAGAAAGAGCCGGTGAAGGTTTATTCCTTGCATTTCAATACCCGGTTGAAATTCCCGGCTTGAGCACAACAAACTTTATAAAGACCGCAGTGAATGAAGTTCGTAAATATCGTGGCGAAGAGCCGTTGGATGCTGTTGCTTTTTTAAAAATGATGAAAGAAAAAATGGCGATGATGGAAATTGAGCAGTCACTGCTTAGTCGTTCCCTCAATGAAGGTTTTTCCGGTGGAGAAAAAAAGAGAAACGAGATCTTCCAGATGGCGATGCTGCAACCCAAACTGGCGATACTGGACGAAACGGATTCCGGTTTGGACATAGATGCTATTCGCATTGTTGCCAATGGCGTAAATAAATTAAGAAGCAAAGACAATGCTGTTTTAGTCGTTACACACTACCAGCGTTTGCTTGATTACATCATTCCTGATTTTGTACATGTACTGTACAATGGCCGCATTGTAAAAACGGGAGGAAAAGAACTGGCGCTGGAACTGGAAGAAAGAGGATATGATTTTATTAAGAGCGAAGTGGCGGAGGAAATGAATTAAGAATGTAAAATTTAGAATTATGAATGTCGTGAAATCGGAGTTTGTCTTTTTAATTCATAATTCTTAACTCATAATTCAGAATTACAACATGAGCAACTTAGAATATATAAAAGAACAATTTGACCAGCTCCAGGCGGAGAATCCCAAAAGTGGTTTGCAGGCGATACGTAAGAAAGGGTTTGAATCGTTCACACGGCTTGGTATTCCTGTCAAGCATGAAGAATGGAAGTATACCCGCATCAGTCCTTTGTTTAATAAAGAATATAAACTGAACGGGGGAACCACTGTTTCATGGAAAGATTTGGAAGAAATCCGTTTACCCGGGCATGAACAGGCCACCGAACTGGTATTTATAAATGGAATATTTTCTTTTCCACTTTCAACCATCCGTTCCCATGAATTATTTGTTATGCCATTGGAAGAGGCGGCGCAAAGTGATTTCAAGGAAATTGTGGCGAAACATTTGGGTCATAGCAGCAAATACCAGAAGGATGGGATCAATGCACTCAATACTGCCTTTGTGAAGGATGGTATCTTCATTTATGTAAAGAAAGGAAAGATCGTTGAGCAGCCTGTATATATATATAATATTACCGACTCAAGGTCAGGAAATATTTTATCTCAACCACGTAGCCTGGTATTTGTGGCAGAGAATGCACAGGTGCAAATTGTAGAAACTTATGCAACGCTTGGTTTGGATGAAAGTTTCACCAACGAGGTGCTGGAAATTATTGTTGAGAAAGATGCGAGAATGGAGTATTATAAAATTCAAAACGATTCCCCACACACCAACCAGGTAAGCACTACTCACATAAGTCAGGTTGCAAAAAGTTATACGCATACCGTCACCATTTCACTGAATGGTGGGATCATTCGCAATAACCTCAATCTTATTTTAGATGCCGAGCATTGTGAAGGCCATTTATACGGGCTTTATTTGCAAAAAGGACAAACACATGTAGATAATCATACCGTGGTTGACAATGTAAAACCCAATTGCTTCAGTAACGAATTGTACAAAGGCATTATTGACGATCATGCCACGGGAGTGTTTAATGGAAAGATCTATGTACAACCCCAGGCGCAAAAAACAAATGCTTATCAATCCAACAAAAACATTTTGCTTTCGGATGATGCCAGTGTAAATACAAAACCTCAACTGGAAATTTTCGCAGATGATGTAAAATGTTCTCATGGTTGTACGGTAGGCAGATTGAATGAAGAAGGATTATTTTATTTACAATCGAGAGGCATCCCTGAGAGAGTTGCGAAGTCGTTATTGCTTCATGCATTTGCCATTGACGTGCTGGAGCATATAAGACCGGAACCTATCCGTGATTATGTAGATAAACTGATCTCTGAACGTTTGGAATATGATATAGCATATGATTGAACCGGCTACGATACAAAAAGGTTTGGATGTTTATGCCATCCGTCAGCAGTTCCCGATACTGAACAGGGAAGTGAAAGGAAAACCATTGATCTATTTTGATAGTGCGGCTACATCGCAAAAGCCTCAATCGGTGATCGATGCACTGGTGACTTATTATACTCATTACAATGCAAATGTTCACCGTGGCATTCATACGCTGGCAGAAGAAGCAACGATGGCGATGGAAAAGACCCGTGATGTAGCGCAGGAATTCATCAATGCTGAATCAAGGGAGCAGATCATTTTTACAAGAGGAACAACGGAAGGGATTAATTTGGTTGCTTATACATGGGGCAGGCAAAATATTAAGGCCGGTGATGAGATCATTGTTTCTAATCTTGAGCATCATTCGAATATTGTTCCCTGGCAAATTTTAGCCGAAGAAAAAGGAGCCATTATAAAAGTAATCCCCATCAATGAAAAAGGTGAACTGATCATTGATACTTATAAAAAATTATTAAACGATAAAACAAAACTGGTTGCCGTTAACCATGCATCTAACGCATTGGGAACGATCAACCCGGTGAAAGAAATTATTGATGCGGCGCATAAAGCAGGTGCAGTGGTTTTAATAGACGGTGCGCAATCCACAGTGCATTTGGATATTGATGTGCAGGAAATGAATTGTGATTTCTTTGCTTTGTCCAGTCATAAAATGTATGGGCCCACAGGAGTGGGAGTTTTATATGGAAAAAAAGAATTGTTAGAAACAATGCCGCCATTCCAGGGTGGGGGGGAGATGATAAAGGAAGTGACGTTTGAAAAAACGACTTACAATGAACTTCCTTATAAATATGAAGCGGGCACACCCAATATTGCAGATATCATTGCTTACAAAGCTGCGATCGATTTCGTGAATGAAACCGGTAAGAAAAATATTAAACAGTACGAGGATGAACTGTTGGAATACGGAACTCAACAATTGAAACAAATTCCGGGATTAAAGATCATTGGAGAAGCGAAAGATAAAGTAAGTGTGATCTCATTTATAGTCGAAGGTTTGCATCCGCAGGATCTCGGAATATTATTGGATAACCGTGGCATTGCAGTAAGAACAGGTCATCATTGTGCACAGCCATTGATGGATTGCTATAAAATACCGGGAACGGTAAGAGCGTCGTTTGCTGTATATAATACAAAGGAAGAAGTTGATGAGTTAATTGTTGGTTTACAGAAAGCGATAAAAATGCTTTCTTAAGCCTCATCCTCCATTTCCTTCTCCTTAAGGGGAAGGAGCGGTGCTGATGAAAAAGGCCAAACTAAGGTTCTTACAAATCATCATGAGTGTAAAGCCAAGCGACAATCAAAATATTTGTATCTGATGAGCGATCATAAAAAAATAGAAGAGATAGAAAAAGAAATAGCTGAAGAATTTTCATTGTTCGATAGCTGGGATGATAAGTATGAATATATTATTGATCTCGGAAAGAAGTTGCAACCACTGGATGCTAAATATAAACTTGATGAAAACAAAGTAAGAGGGTGCCAGTCTACGGTTTGGCTGGTTGCAGATTATAAGCATGGAAGAGTTTTTTACAAGGCGGAAAGTGATGCGGTGATCGTGAAGGGATTGATCAGCATGCTGATCCGTGTGTTGTCGGGGCAAAAGACAGATGACATCATTAATGCGAAATTGAATTTTATACAAGAGATAGGGATGACGACACATTTGGCGCAAACCCGTTCGAATGGATTGCTGGCAATGGTGAAGCAAATGAAGAATTATGCGCTGGCATTTAAGTTGAAAAATTCGGCAGCAATTAATAATTAAGAATAAAGAATTAATAATTGTGATCGACGAGCAAAAAATAAAAGATAAAGTAATTGAGAAGTTGCAGGCCATCTTCGATCCGGAGATACCGGTGAATATTTACGAACTGGGGTTGATCTATGAAGTAAACGTGTTGCCGATAAATAATGTACAGATCGTGATGACATTAACGGCACCGAGTTGCCCGGCTGCACAATCGTTGCCGGTTGAAGTGGATCAGAAGCTTCGCGAAATTGAAGGAGTGAATGATGTGCACGTGGCTGTTACCTGGACGCCGCCATGGGATAAGAGCATGATGAGTGAGACGGCACAATTAGAATTAGGGTTTTTATAAATACTCTATCGCTGTGTAACTCTATGAACTCCGTGCCTCAGTGGTTAATAGGTTTTTACCACGGAGACATGAAGAAAATACAGAGGAACACAGAGTAAACAAAGTTTAAAAAATATAATATGGCACAGATAAGTTTAAAAAGTTTGATGAACAATTCAGCGCCTACTTATGCGGCTGAAGTGGCTCAGCCTTTCAGGGATGAGCTGACAGAAATAAATTTCAAAGAGTTGCTTACACCGGCAGATGTGGATGCAGCATTAAAAAAACAGGATGATAAGGTAGTTCTTGTTGTCCTGAATTCTGTTTGCGGATGCGCTGCCCGCGGTGCAAGGCCGGGAGCCATTTTTTCTTTATTGAATGATGTGGTTCCTGATGAATATTATACAGTGTTTGCGGGAATGGAAAAAGAAGCGGTTGATCATTTCCGGTCAAACTATTTATTGGGACTGACACCCTCTTCTCCCAATATTGCCTTATTTAAAAATGGTGAATTGGTACATATTCACCAGCGTTATCAGATCGAAGGAAAGAGTGCGGGACAAATTGCGCAGGAACTGGCAAGTGAGTATGATAAAGTTTGTAATAAAACCTGGACAACAGAGGAACTTGATAATTTAAAAAACTATTTAGTGAAAAGATATCATGTGAGCATGGAATCTTTGAACGAATAAAGCTTCTATATGAAAATAACAGCACAGGAAGAGTATGGTCTTCGGATACTTTTGCGTATAGCAGGTTGCAATGACGCAGAAGGCATGAGCATCCCTCAATTGAGCGAAGCGGAAGGCATAGGCCCCCATTATGTGGCCAAGCTAACCCGCATTCTTCGGCTTGAAGGATTCATCAACAGCACACCCGGTTACAAAGGAGGTTATATTTTAGCAAAACCTGCTAAAGAAATAATTATCAACGATGTGCTTAAAGGATTAGGGGGTGCTTTATATGATAAAAAATTCTGTGGATCTCATTCAGGCGTACTGAATCTTTGTGTGAATTCGGTAGACTGTTCTTCAAGATCGCTTTGGAAAATGATACAGTTCACAGTAGACCAGTTGCTGGATAAGATCACGTTGGCTGACCTGATAAAATCTGACCAGGAACCATCGAAACGTTTAGAGCAAATACTTGAACAAAGCCTGGCAAAACTTTGATCAAATAAAAATAATAAGGAGAAAGGTTCACATGGTGAGCCTTTTTAGTTTATATCATTTTGTTACTTACTTAAACAGTTTATTTTTGATTATCTATGGAGAAAGAGAGATCAATAATGAATTTGAAATTACAGGAATTAGCTGATCAACTGGATGGTGAACTATATGATGATAAAGCCATGCGGATATTATATGCTACTGATGCTTCTGCCTATCGTGAAATACCCATTGCGGTAGCGATCCCAAAAACAACCGACGATATAAAAAAACTGATTGCTTTTGCTCATGCTGAAAAAACTTCTCTTATCCCGAGAACTGCCGGTACTTCTTTGGCAGGACAGGTTGTAGGAAATGGAATTGTTGTTGACGTTTCAAAATATTTTACAAATATCATTGAGCTCAATAAAGAGGAAAAATGGGTGAGAGTGCAGCCAGGTGTTATCCGTGATGAACTGAATATGTTTTTGAAACCACACGGATTACTTTTTGGGCCGGAGACTTCCACTGCAAATCGTGCTATGATAGGAGGGATGGTGGGAAATAATTCCTGTGGTTCCAATTCAGTTGTGTACCGAAGCACCCGTGAACATTTGCTGGAAGTAAAGGCATTATTGAGCGATGGTTCTGAAGCAGAATTCAAAGCTTTGAGCCCTGATGATTTTCATAAAAAATGCGAAGGCAATGGACTTGAAGCGAACATTTATAAAACCACACGCAGCCTGCTAAGCAATTATGAAAACCAGGTTGAGATAAGAAAAGAATTTCCGCAGAAAGCTGTTGAACGACGCAATACGGGGTATGCTCTCGATATCTTGCTTGATACTGCACCTTTTACTGCCGGCGAAAAAGATTTTAATTTTTGCAAACTCATTGCCGGTTCGGAGGGCACACTTGCTTTTATTACTGAAATAAAATTGAACCTCGTTCTGCTTCCTCAGAAAGAAGTCGGTTTGCTTTGCGTGCATTTTAATACGATTGATGAATCACTCCGTGCGAATGTGATCGCCATGCAATACAAACCCAGCGCCAGTGAACTGATCGATCATTACATTCTTGAATGTACAAAGGGAAATATTGAACAAAGCAAAAACCGTTTTTTTGTACAGGGTGATCCCGGAGCGATACTTGTGATTGAATTTGCAAGAACGAACAGGGAAGAAGTAATTGAAATTGCCGGAAAGCTGGAAGCTGACCTTCGTGCAGCAGGTTTGGGTTATCATTTTCCCTTATTATTTGGTGAGGATACAAAGAAAATATGGTCGCTGCGAAAAGCAGGGCTTGGGTTACTTGGAAATATGCCGGGTGATGATAAAGCAGTACCCGTGATCGAAGACACGGCTGTTACTGTAAGAGATCTGCCTGCATATATTCGTGAGTTTACTGAAATCCTTAAGAAATATAATCTGCATTCAGTTCATTATGCACATGCTGGTTCTGGTGAAATACATCTTCGCCCAATAATCAACCTGAAAACAAAAGAGGGAAACCAATTATTCAGAACGATCGCAAAGGAAATAGCTACACTGGTAAAAAAATACAATGGCTCACTAAGTGGTGAACATGGAGACGGAAGATTGCGTGGAGAATTTATCAGGCAAATGGTAGGTGAAAAAAATTATGAACTATTCCGGCACATCAAGCAATCATGGGATCCAGAACACATCTTCAATCCCAACAAGATCGTCGATACGCCGCCGATGAATACCATGCTGCGGTATTTACCCGGGCAGCAAACACCGGCGTTCAAAACAATTTTTCGTTTTTATAACCAGGACATTTTGCAACATGCCGAGCAATGTAATGGAACAGGTGATTGCAGAAAGACTCATTTATCCGGTGGCACTATGTGCCCTTCATACATGGCAACCAAAAATGAAAAAGATACAACCAGGGCAAGAGCCAATATACTCCGTGAAATACTAACAAATTCAGAAAAGACAAATCGGTTTGATAGTAAAGAGATCTATGAAGTGATGGATCTCTGCCTGAGTTGTAAAGGTTGTAAATCGGAATGTCCTTCTAATGTGGACGTGGCAAAACTGAAAGCTGAATTCCTGCAGCATTACTATGATGCGAATGGTGTACCGTTCCGATCAAAACTCATTGCTAATTTCAGCAAGTCGGCAAAGCTGGGAGCTATTGCACCGGGCATTTACAATTTTGTAATGACCACTCCCGGTATCAGTACACTTGTAAAACAATTCTCTGGATTCAATACCAAACGCTCCATGCCGACGATGTATAAGACGACGCTGAAGAAATGGTATGAAAAGAATAAAAATCATAAACTCAAAATTACAAATCACAAACTCTATTTGTTTTGCGATGAATTCACCAATTACAACGACACTGAAATTGGAATCAAAGCTATTCAGTTACTTGAACATTTAGGTTATGAAGTGATCATTCCTCAACACGATGAGAGCGGAAGGGCATGGCTTTCGAAAGGACTGATCAGGAAAGCAAAGGAGATTGCTAATAAAAATATCGTTTTGTTAAGCCCTTTGATAAGTGCTGAAACTCCGTTGATCGGTATTGAACCTTCCGCCATTCTTACATTCCGTGATGAATACATTGACCTTGCCGATGATGATAAATTTGAAAAGGCAAAGCAACTGGCTAAAAATGTTTTTACGATTGAAGAATTTATGGCTGCTGAAATTGAAAAAGGAAGAATCACTAAAGAAAAATTTACACAGGAGAAAAGGCAGATAAAGCTGCACGGGCATTGCCAGCAGAAAGCTTTGTCTTCTGTGGCTCCTTCTGTAAAAATGTTATCGCTGCCGGAAAATTATTCCGTTGAAGTGATCCCTTCGGGATGCTGTGGCATGGCAGGTTCTTTTGGTTATGAAAAAGAACATTATAACCTGTCCATGAAAATAGGAGAACTGGTTTTATTTCCTGCTGTCAGAAGCAAATCTGAAAACACAATTATTGCAGCTGCAGGCACAAGCTGTCGTCACCAGATAAAAGACGGAACAAAAGAAAAAACATTACACCCTGTTGAAATTTTGTGGAATGCATTGATTGAAGAAAAACGACCCGGATAAATTAGTGACATGCTTCGGGTAAAGCAATATTCATCGAGTACACAGAAAGCAGTTCTGCATAAAGTTTATCTACGTCGTGTTTATGACAGAGTTCGGTACCTGCATTCATTGTAGCAGCCGTGCCGCTGGCCACACCGTACAAAAATGCTTCCCGGATATCTTTGTTTCTTGAAAGCTGGAGAACGATGCCTGCCACCATGCTATCGCCTGCACCCACCGTACTCTTTTTTTCTACATACGGAGGCTTTACAATAAACTCTGTATCCTTCGTAAAAAGCATAGCTCCATCTTCTCCCATGGATATTACGAGTACTTCACAATTTCCTTTCGCAATAATTTCACGGCCTGCAGCCGGAACCTCATCTATAGTTAATTCATTTTTGCCAATCAGCCAGACCAGTTCACCAATATTTGGCTTTATCATGTACACACCTTCTTCTGCAGCAAGCTGCAAAGCACCATCAGAAGTATCCACTATTAATTTTACATTTTTGTTTTTAGCAATGGCAGCCAGTCTTGCAAAAATATCATTAGGAACTCCTTCAGGAAGACTGCCGCTTGCCACAACATATCTTACATCATCCATCCTTTCAATTTCCCCCAAACATTTTTTCCATTCCGTTTCATTCAGCTTTGCACCTGGAAAGCCAAAACGAAATTGGTTATTCGAATCTTCTTCCAGTACTATCACATTTTCTCTCATGGGGTTTTCGATATCAATTACAATAATGGGGACTTCTTCTTTGTGTAGCATATGATTAAAAAACTGGCCGGTATAACCCCCGGCAGGATAAATAGCGATGGCTTCGCCTCCTAACTTTTTAATGGCACGGGCTACATTGATGCCGCCGCCACCCGGTTCAAAGGTAGGTTCGTGGCAATGCAGTTTTTTTTCAGGAATCAATTTATTAACTGAAGTGGTTTTATCAATGCATGGATTGAATGTTATCGTTACAATTCTCGACATTAAATAATAATATTTGTTTTCGGTGCTAAACTACTATTTCTTAATAACTTAAAAAGATGCAGAAACTCATATTAATAAATGACAACTATCATCAATAATTTACTAAAAAATAATTCTTATCAGCAAATGGAAAGCATTGATTCATGTGTTTCCGTTAGCAACATTTAAAAACTATGATCTTTTTCCATCCGCCAAAGCTTCATTAAATTGTAGCAAATTAGTGAGTAATGGCTACTACCATAAGGTGCCCCCAATGCGGAAATGAATTTGAGCCTAATGAGTCTATTCGCCAGGAAATAGAAAAGGAATTGAACATAAAGGCAGTAGAATGGCAAAAGAGGAAAAATGAAGAATTCCAGTTAAAGATGGAAGAAGAAAAGAAACGTTTGCAACAAATTCTTGAAGAAAATCTCCGGAAAAATATTTCTACTGAATATGAAAACCAGCTTCGCCTGCTGGAACAAAATAATAAAGACAATGAGGAAAAATTAAAAGAAGCCCGTCAAAAGCAGGTTGAATATTTAAAAAAAGAACAGGAATTAAAAACCAAAGAAGAAGAACTGGAGCTTTCTGTGCAAAAACAATTACAGAAAGAAAGAGAAAAACTTTCCGAAGAGATAAGGAAACTTGAAGAACAAAGGATAGCTGCCCGGGAGACAGAATACAATTTGCGAATAAAGGAACTTGAAAAAAAGAATGAGGATACGATAAGACTTTTGGAAGAAGCCAAAAGAAAAAATGAACAGGGATCCATGCAATTACAGGGCGAGGTGCAGGAACAGGCGTTGGAAGAAATGCTTCAAACCACTTTTCCTTTTGATATCATTTCAGAAGTAGGCAAAGGAGTGAGAGGCGCTGATTGCATTCAAACTGTTCGTAACAATTTCGGACAGGAATGCGGTAAGATCATTTATGAAAGCAAAAGAACGAATGCTTTTGCCAATGAATGGATAGAAAAGCTGAAGGCGGATATGCGCAGCCAGGGAGCCGAGATTGCAGTGATCGTCACAAGGGCAATGCCAAGAGATATGGATTGTTTTGGTATTAAAGACGGAGTATGGATCTGCAGCTTTTCTGAAGCCAGAGCATTGGCAACTGTTTTGCGTGACGGAGTGATCCGCGTTTTCAATACTGTCAAAAACAACGAGAACAAAGGCGACAAAATGCAATTACTCTACGGTTATCTTACCAGCAATGAATTTGCGGAGCAGTGGAAAGCGATACGTGAAGGATTTATGGCTATGAAGCTTTCGATACAAAAAGAAAGAGATGCAATGGAAAAACTATGGAAGTCAAGAGAAAAGCAACTTGAAAAAGTATTGTTGAATGCAGCTCATATCCGCGGATCCATTGAAGGAATATCAGGAATGGACTCGGTGGATCTGAACTTACTGGAAAGTGGAGATGAGGATAGTGGTTTGCCGGTGTAAGAAAAAATGTGTACGTTTAATTATCCAGTTCTCTGTCAAAAAATTTTTCTTCTGCCAACACAAATTCGGGAGTTACATAGGTAAGCAGGGTTCGTTTTACCAACGCATATAATTCCTTCCTGCTGTTGCAATAAGCTGCATGAACATAAGAAAGTTTTAGCGTGGTAACTTTTTGATGGGCTAACTGTGCCATCTGGCAAATGTGTGCATCGAGGAACATGAATTGCTCTGCAATCGCATGCTGATCGTTGTAGAATGGTTTATTCATAGAGTCGGTGGTTTTGATCTCTGAATATTGGATTTTCAGTATAAGTAACGAAGGAAAGAAAGATAAATTGTTTAATCTTTTAAGTTTAAGGACTAAGGTGTATTTGTACTCAAGGAAAGACCTTAGCCAGTGTTTCAATTTTGGAAAAGAATGTTATGTAAGCTCTATGTTTCGTTGAGGATCAAGGCATCAAGATTACGAATGCCTATCTTTTTTTCGCTGATAAATCCTTCGGCATATTTAACGCCAATTCGTTTACCGAACATTCTTGCCCGGGCAATCACACTGTCTAAAAAATCAGGGGTAGAAATATAAGTCTGGGGGCCTTCGTCACTATTTACGGAAGTATGGAACTGTGTTCGGTATGCTTCTATGGCTTCCATTCTTTGATCAAAAACATCCGTGATGTCGACCAGGATATCAGGTTCGTGATACCAATCCTGTATATAGTGGAGCAGGTATTTTGGTCTCCACTTTTCCTGCACATTTCCATGCTCATCCCTTGTTAAAATTTTTGCCAGCCCTGACAAAAAACAACAGTCGCTGATCATTTGCCCTGCACGACCATGATCAGGGTGGCGATCGTGCAAAATATTTCCAATAACGACTTCCGGTTTATATTTCCGTATAGCCTGTATCAATTTTAACTGGTGCTCTTCGTCGTTTTTAAAAAATCCATCCCGCATTTTTAAATTTTCTCTTATATGCACACCCATTGTCATTGCAGCATTGGCTGCCTCTTTATACCGGGCCTCTACGCTTCCTCTTGTGCCTAATTCGCCTTGTGTAAGATCAAGTATACCTACTTTTTTCCCTCTTTGAATTTCATTGATAATAACCCCGGAACACCCAAGCTCTACATCATCAGGGTGAACACCTATTGCAAGAAGATCGAGTTTGCTCCCGACCCCTGAAGGCGAGTTTTGAAACTGTCTGATAGAAGTATCTGCCATAATTATTCAGTAAAATATCGAAAATAAAAATGTGAAGTTATTTGATTGAAAATAGTATTACCAAAAAGAAATTTTCTGTTACTCCTCCTTATGGGCTCTGGGGTTTGATCCCGGGTTTATAAGGATTGTTGTACCACATCCCGTCAATCTCTTTTACAAAATTTTCAATCTGGCGGTCGGTCTTATCTTTCAGATCCCAGTCTTGTTTTAAGCTACTGCCAAAAAAGAAGGCAACTGTTTGATATACTCTTGCCGTCAAACCATTTTTGTATTCTTTAATTATGTTGTAACAATTATTCCCCGTTTGACGATTTATGAGTTTCATTAAAACCTTACCCTGGTATACGGAAAGATTTTCCATGGGTTCTGTAAACTGAGTCCTTAATTCTTTTTCTCTTGTTTTAATATATTCCTTTCTTTTTTTCCTGGAAGAAACATTTGCAAGCTTTTCATTAATATCATTGATGGTAGCGCCGGCAATTCTTGCATAGGGATAAGTAACATATACGGCATTTCTCAACCTGTTCCATTCTTCCAGGTATTTGGCTAATTTACCAGGAGGCAATTTAGTTACCCAAACCATTTCCATTTCTTTATAAGGCATGCTTTCGCCTTCATAAATAATGGCAGGTACTATCAACGTATCATTAGGCCCCCATTTGCTGTTAGAACTAGTTTGAGCTTTTGGATGAAACCCCATACCCAACAGCAGTACACTCACCAAAAAAACACGGTATGCTCTGAAAAAATTCATTCTCTAAATTTACAAAAAGGGACCTTGATTTTATACTAATAGACAAAGAAACTAACCCTCCCGCTGTCTATAAAGTTAAATTTTCAATTTCCCGGCCGGACCTGTTTAGCTGAACCCTCCTGACGATGCTGATAATAATCCCGGTAACCATAATAATTACACCCGCCCAAAGGAGGTTTATGAAAGGAAAATTATATGCCTTGAGTGTAATATATTGAAGAATGGAATTCGATTCTTTGACTCCCAGTTCTGCACCATTATCATCTGCTTTGTTTAATTGAAAAATAAGACTTTCAGAAGTCACTGTATCCTGTACAGGGAAAAAACTTCCGCCTTTGTCAACTAAAAAAGGTTTCGATATATAAGAGGTGTTGTTCTTTGAAAAAACTTTTATTGTAGCAGTATATACTTTATCATCAGGAGCAAGGCCGCCCACAGGAATGTTTGTTTGGGTGTCAATATCTTTCAATACATAATATCCGTTTGAATAAAATGCGGTATCACCTTTTTTCAATGATTCAGGTTTGAATGAAGCAGTGTCCTGGTTTTTTTCAGGGTCGGGGAGTGAAGTGATATAAACAAAAACGTCGTGATTCCAGTAATGCTTTGCATCCGGGTTTGCCATCAGGCCCTGGTTGCCTTTATAATTCACGAATGCATTTGGCATTAATGTAAATTGTTCATGGGTGTTTTTATTTTTAAAATGGATCCTGTAGTACCATAAGGGCTTGTCAGGATTCATTGAATCACTTTCGTAAGTAACATTGTAATTACCCATTGTTCCCGGCACACCTTTTACAAGAGTCAGGTTTTCACCGGGCTCACCTGTTATTTTATTTTTATCACCTAATGGAACAAATATGCCACTGGTATTATAAGAAAGGACTTCTTTTTTTGAAGATGAGATCAAAATACCTACCAGCATTAATCCAAAACCAAGATGTGAAATAGAACCACCCGAAAGTTTTAATTTACCTTTCATGCCCAGCCAGATATAAGCAGTATTGGCAACCACTGCATAAATGCTGCATACCAGTGCGAACCAGATGGCTCCTAAAAATCCGCCGCCATGTTCCCTGTAATTGATATTACCAAAAGCAAGCACTATAGAAGCAATGACAAGAGCCACTGCAGTAGGCAACATAATTTTTTTCAGGAAAAACTTAGAGTCGGTTTGTTTATATTTTAAATATTGAATAACGGCAGTTAAAATGCCAATAATGATCGCGACAAAAATAATAACCCGGTTATAAGAAAAAATAGAGTCTTCACCCATTGTAAAATTGCTGCCGGAAATCTTGTTGATCACAGGTAAGGACGTGGCGATGATGATGAACAGCGCAGATAAGAAAAATACAAGTGAACCAATAAACATCCAAAATTCGCGGGATGAAGTTTGTTCTTCTTTTACAATATGAGGTATGGCCTTGTATCGGAAGCCATATAGAGTAAAAGCCGGGATCAGAAACACAAACAAAAAAGCCAGCAATTGAAAATTCATTCCCAGGTCTGTAAATGCATGCACAGAAGTATCGCCCAGCACGCCGCTGCGTGTAAGAAAAGTGGAATAAAGAACCAGGCTGAATGTAATAAGGAATAAGAAATGTGCGGCTCTTAATGAGTGACCAGTGTGCTTATAGATGAGCAAAGTATGTATACCGCCAATCAACGTTAACCAGGGTACAAGTGAAGCATTTTCTACCGGGTCCCATGCCCAGTAACCACCAAAATTGAGTGACTCATAAGCCCATCGTCCACCCATCATAATACCGGTTCCCAATACTGCAGCAGAAAACAATGCCCACGGAAGAGCAGGTTTTGTCCATTCAGCAAATTTTTTTGTCCATAATCCGGCTATTGCAAATGAAAAAGGGACGATCGTGGAGGCAAATCCTAAAAACAGAATAGGGGGGTGGATCACCATCCAATAGTTCTGTAAGAGAGGATTAAGATCATTTCCATCTTTTATTAATGAAAGATAATTGGGCTGTGAAAATATCGGTGCATCCATTTCATTGCGCAAAAGCGCAAAAGGGTTAGAACCCATCTTCCAGTGAAAAAAATAAATACCGGCGATCATGGTGGCCAGGCAAAACTGTGCGAAACTCACTATGGTCATTACGGGTGCTTCCCATTGTTTTCCTTTTCGGATCAGGATCAATCCTATTACACAATGCCAGAAAGTCCAGAGTAAAAAACTTCCTTCCTGTCCTTCCCAGAAAGATGCAAGCATATATTTTACTTCCAGCGCACGACTGGTATGTTGCCATGCATATTTATATTCGAAATAGTGATTGCTGATGATGTAAAAAAGAATGCAGAAGATGGCAAAGACAGAAAAAACTTCCGTAATGAATGCGCTGCGGGCAAGTCTTTTCCATGAATCAATATCCGTTTCAGTTTTTGATTGTACAGTTTTGAAATAAGCAAAGGTGGCCACTAATGATGCTACTAAGGAAAGTGTGATAAAAAAATGGCCCAATAAACCGGGTAATAAATGCTCGCCTGTATAATCCATCCGTTATTAATATTGTGATGTGGAATTCTTTGCGGGTGTTGCTACTGCATTTTCCTGGAGGTTCTTTTTCGCCTGGTTCATATCATCTTTATATTTCGATGGACATTTCATTAAGATCTCTGAACATTCAAAATGATCGTCACTCATTTTGCCTTTTAATACTAATCTTTCGCTGTGTTCAAGATTTGCAGGTTTTTCCTTCCGGTAAACAACTTTCATATCACTGCCTAAAGAATCATAAGCTATAAAACTTAAATAGTTTGGATTTTTTACAGCATCGTATTCGATGGGGCGATTGCGGTCCAGTTTAGCAATGATGCTTACTACCTTTCCTTTCTTTTTCATGGCGCTTTGCACAGTGTCATAAGTGCTTAAAGTACCCATAAAACTTATAAGAACAGCGATAGTACCTGCAATCAGCACAAGGAGTACAATATGTATTTTTTTCATAATTCTTACAAACAGTATTAAAGGTGCAAAGGTAGGGCAGAAATTGGTGATACAAACAGTTAAATGTATGAGTTGCGACAGGTATAGATAAAATAATAATCAGATATTATGCACTAAAAAATAAAAGCAGTAATGCAGAATTATTAAACAGACCAACAAGCACTGGTCTTATCACTTTTCTTTGCCTTTTGCCACTTCTTTTGCAGAAGAGTGATAGCGTTTATGGTGTGGGCCCTTTTTTACTACAGATTTTTTATGATAGTGACGAACAGGAGGATCATGATAAGTAAGCTCACCTTCCTCATCTATTGTAGGGCCGCCCTGCTGATAATCGCCAAATATATCGTAAGCCTTGCGTGCCGCATTATAAATATTCACATCATACCGGTTGCCGATAATGATAATAGTTATATCCTCATCTGTAAGTTTCGCAAAAGCAGCATTGCTGCCATGCCAGCGTCCGTTATGATAGATCACTTTTTTACCATTTTTAAGCATGAGTAATCGCCAGCCCAGGCCGTAGTTATGTACGCCGGGTCGTTCAAAGCTATAAGGAGTAAAGGCAGAATCAAGCAGTGCCTGGTTTATCACTTTTCCCTGTGACAAAGCCACAGACCATTTTAATAAATCACGCGGCGTGGTATAAATATTTTTATCACCATAGGTATTTTCAAGGAAATCCCAATTCCACACTCTGCCACTGTTTGTATATGATTTTATAGCTGTTATTGTATCTGCTAATGAAAAAACATAAGTATTATTCATTTGAAATGGCTCGAAAAAATTCTTTCTCAAATAATCAGCATACGGCAAACCCGTAAGCTTTTCAACGATCATAGCCAGCAATACAAAGTTGGTATTGGAATAGCTGAATCTTGTGCCTGCTTTGAACTCAAGAGCAGGATGCATGGTGTATAATGATTGCAATACATCCCGGTCAGAGACGAACTGATCTGTATTCCATCCCATTTCTTCGAGATAATGAACATAGTTTGGCAACCCGCTGCGATGATTCATTAGCATCTTAACTGTAACCCCATCATAAGGAAAGTTTTGAAAAAACCTGGATAGAGAATCACTTAAACTCACCCTCCCTTCCTGCACCAACCTCAGCACGGCAGCAGCTGCAAAATTTTTGGATACAGAAGCGATGTGCATGGGTGTGTTTTCATCGAGGGGCTCTTTTGTTTTAAAATCTTTATACCCTTTATAGTCTTCATAAATAATAGACCCGCCTTTGGCGATCAGCACGCCTCCATTAAAATTTCTATTACTGATCAAAGCTTTTTCAAAAAAATCTCTTACCGCATTATAATAATGGGTAGAATCATCTGTTGACAGGGGCTGAAAGGCGAAAGTGGATTTTGCAACATATTCAGGTTGGCTATTTGATTTTTCAGCGGTAACATGACATCCGATTATAAGTGTAAACCCTAAACTGTAAAGAGTATTTTTCAAGGGGTATAGTTTTTTAAGTTAACTCAAGGTATAATAACGTTTTTTTAGATCAAAATTATATGATTGGGAAAAATACTGAAACAAGAATTAGGCCTTTCTGTTTTTTTATCAACTTATGTGGATATTTGCAAATATGGACTCAGGCAAAACAAGTTACCCGAAAGAAAAAATAAGAATATTATTCCTGGAAAATATCAGTGATATAGCTGTTAAAAATTTCAGCAAGCAGGGTTATGTACAGGTAGAGAAAATTTCAAAAGCTTTAAGTGAAGAGGAGCTTGTAAAAGAATTGAAGGATGTGCATATTCTTGGCATACGCTCAAAAACTCTCCTTACAGAAAAAGTATTGGATGCGGCTAAAAAATTACAGGCCGTGGGTTGCTTTTGCATCGGGGTAAACCAGGTTGACCTGAAATCAGCCACCAGGCATGGAATAGTTGTATTTAATGCCCCTTATTCCAATACCCGGTCCGTAGCCGAACTGGTAATGGGAGCGGCCATTATGCTTATTCGGCGGATACCCGATAAAAATAAAGCTGCCCATGAAGGTATCTGGATGAAGGAGGCAAAAGGAAGTTATGAATTGCGTGGAAAAACATTGGGAATTATTGGTTATGGAAATATCGGTTCGCAGGTAAGTGTGCTGGCAGAAGCATTGGGAATGAAAGTTATTTTTTATGACATAGAAACAAAACTCCCAATGGGAAATGCTGAAGACGCTAAATCGCTAAGGGACTTATTAAAAAGAGCAGATGTAGTTACCCTGCATGTACCCGAAACTCCCCAGACAAAAAATCTAATTAACCGGAATAATCTAAAATATTTCAAAAAAGGATCTATCCTTATCAATTATGCAAGAGGGGAGGTAGTTGAGCTTGAGGCGTTAAAGACTGCTATGGAAGCGGGGCAGATCAGCGGAGCAGCTATTGATGTCTATCCCGTTGAGCCGGAAAAGAATGGTGATAAGTTTAAAAATCCTTTACAAAATCTTTCTAATGTCATTCTTACACCGCACATTGGCGGATCTACGGAAGAAGCACAGCAAAATATCGGCGAAGATGTGAGCATGAAACTTTTTAATTTCCTGGAAAAAGGAATTACGAATGGCTCACATACAGTGCCTGCATTATCATTGCCTCCACAGGAAGGCGCCCACCGCATTTTGCATATTCATAATAATGTACCCGGTGTACTTTCAGAAATTAATACACAGTTATCTAAACATAATATCAATATTCTTGCGCAATACTTAAAGACAAACGATGAGATCGGTTATGTGGTGCTCGATGTGGACAAGAGAATATCCGGACAGGCTTTTCACTTACTAAAGGAAGTAAGGCAAACAATTAAGGTAAGATTATTGTATTAAATAAACGATTGCTCCCAAAAGAGTTGCCCACCTGCAGCTGGTTATTTTACCGCCCGTTAAAAGTAATTATTATATTTTCAAAATTTATTGAAAATAATGTAAATTTGAGTACTAAAAATAAATTGTATGAAAGTAGTAATAGCAGGTGCCGGGTTTGGAGGTTTGCGTTTAGCAAGAAAATTAAACAACAAACCGGGTATTGAAGTGATTTTGGTTGACAGGGTAAACTATCACCAGTTTCAACCTTTATTCTACCAGGTGGCCACAGCCGGCCTCGACGCCAGTAATATTTCTTTCCCGCTGCGAAAAGTATTTCATAAAAGTAAAAATGTAAGGATACGTTTAGCTGAATTAAAAGAGATCATTACTGCAGAAAATAAAATCATCACCAGCAAAGAGGAGATCGAGTATGATATCCTGGTGTTGGCTCTTGGAACGGAAACAAATTTTTTTGGCAACCCGCAATTGATCGACAATGCCTTTCCCATGAAATCAACGGTGGAAGCTTTGCAATTGCGTCATAAGCTGATCAGCAATTTTGAAGAGGCTCTGCTTGTAAAAGGCCCTGCTGAGCTGCAGCGACTGATGAATATTGTGGTGGTGGGAGGTGGGCCTACCGGTGTGGAACTTTCCGGTGCATTAGCCGGTATGAAAAGCTATGTGCTGCCGAAAGATTATCCTGAACTCGACTTTAGCAAAATGAATATCTATTTGCTGGAAGGGAATGACAGGACTTTAGCTACCATGAGTGAAAAATCTTCTGCTGATTCACTTCGGTATTTAAAAAAACTGGGGGTGATCGTTAATACAAAAACTATTGTAAGCAATTATGACGGGAACAATGTGCAGTTAAAAGACGGAAGTATCATTCCGGCAAAAACTGTTATCTGGACCGCCGGTGTAACAGGTGCTGTGCCTGATGGATTGGACCGGTCATTAATTGCAAGAGGAAATCGTTTGATTGTTGACAGGCAGAATAAATTAAAAAACTTCAGTAACATCTATGTGCTCGGTGATCTTGCATATATGGAAACGCCAAAATACCCGCACGGGCATCCGCAATTGGCATCGGTAGCTATTCAACAGGGTACCACGCTGGCGAAAAATTTAATAAAGCTTCAGCGAAATGATACTAAGCTTCTTAAATTCAAATATTATGACAAAGGAACCATGGCCACAGTAGGACGTAACCTGGCAGTAGTGGATATTCCTAAACCCAAATTGCATTTTGGTGGTTTTATTGCCTGGTTCATATGGATGAGCCTGCACCTGATGCTGATACTTGGTGTTAAAAACAGGTTCTTTGTTTTTTGTAACTGGCTGTATAATTATTTCACCTACGATCAAAGCCTGCGTCTGATCTTTCCTGAATTTTACAGGACAAAGAAAAAAAACTGGGTAACCAGTTCAACCGGCCATGTCTAAGAAATAGTAAGAATCATTTTGCCTGCCCTATAAATGTTTGTATCCATCCTGTAGCAAAGCCGGCGATTAAAAGGATGACTATTGCCAGTAATATAATGGCCCAAAATGATATAACGGGTTTGCGTCTTCGCAATTTTGGGTGATGGCTTACATCTGCATGATTTACTTCATGCGCTTTTATTAATTTTCCCTCGAAACGATTCATAAAAATATCTGCTTCTGCCTGGGAATTCACTACCTGCTCAGCCACGAATTCTTCCTCTTTGTATCGTATTTCATATGCCTGCAGTGCCACAGGGAAATCTTCTTTTCTTAGTTCCATAACTTTTTTTTAATAATTCCTAAAATCTGTGCCGGGTATAATTCAGTTTACAAAAAACAGTAAACTCAGCTTTTGAGTAATTTTTTCGCCCTTGTGTGGAAAGCTGCTGTTTCATGTTCCCATCTTTCTTCAATGATCACCTTTATCTCATTTTTAATTTCCGGGTATTTTTTGGATAGGTTTTGAAGAATAGAAAGCGAGAAGGCTTTTATGGCAACCGGTTCGGAAGGAGAGGAAACGTAATGAAAACACAGATCCATGATCTCCCCGTGAAATTTTTTTGGAATAGTTATTTGCTGAAGAAGTCTTACCGTATTTCTTTTTACAGAATCATGAATGCCGGGCTTGTGCAGATTTTTAATGAGTTTGGAAAAATTTTTTGAAATAAATTCCGGATGTGCGATCACACAATAGCTAAGGGGCCACGCTGATCTCTGGTTGATCCTGTATTCTGAATACAAAAACAGGTTGAATAGTTCATCAAACCTTTTTTGAGAATTCCCCACCCAGTTTACGACCTTAATACAGTTAGCTTTGGAATGTTCAGACAAAATTGTTTTTCGCAGATCCATACTCTAATTTATTTAATACTTTTAAGGCTTCATGATGAACAAATTCATACCCCTTGTTTTTTTTGCATTCCTGTTTTTAATGCACCCTGTTTTTCTTCATGCACAGGACAGGCGGTCACAATATCCGGCCGCATTAACTAACTCCTTCACAGGGGTCAGCATCGGTTATATCAATTATCCTTTTTCAGACCGGCAATTGGAACCCGGTTATAATGCTGAATCCATTCACGTTCCCCACATTGCTGTAAGGATAATTCTTTATGGGCACGAGTTCAATAAATATTTATCTGCGCAACTTACTTATATGCGACCCGTTGGTTGGGTAGAGTACAGGAATATAAATAATGATCACTCAAATCACACGGTGTGGATGAATGTGGCAGGCGTTACCCTAAAGGGGCAAACACCAGCATGGAAAAAATTTTCAGCGTATGGTGAGGCCGGCTTTTCTTTAATTACCCGTCATGGGTTTTCTATAAATGATCAACCGGTCGTTACCAATGCAAATTACGGAACCTTGTTAACGGGAGCAGGTATTCAATACCAGTTAGACAATAAATGGAAGCTGTTGCTCAGCACTGTTTATTCACCAGAAAATTCCAGGTCAAAACAACCGCATATCATTTTTTATTCTGCTGCTTTTACTTACACCATGAGACCCATTTCAAAAGAAAAGCTTGAAACAATTGCGAAGGAGGAAAAGATTTTTTCAAAAAATATTTTACAGGTAGGGTATACTACCAACGGCCCGGGTTATGGGGTTAATAATTTTGTATCAAAAGGGGCTGTACCCATTTTTTGGGGAGGCGATGTAAAAGTGCGCCACGGCATCTCGATCAACTACCAGCATAATATCTTTCATTCAAAAAAAGTTTTTTCGTGGGACTGGGGCACTAATCTTTCTTATTGGCAAAGCCGGAAGAACCGGGAAAACTTTTTTACCGTTTCATTATTTCCCTTGCTGAGATTTACTGCATTCAGGTCGGAGACTACGGACATCTATTTCATTTATTCAGTAGCAGGACCTACCTATATTTCAAGAATCATCACCGATGGTTTGCGCACTGGCAGGCATTTTACCTTCCAGGATTATATGGGAATGGGAGCCTTTATGGGCTCCCACAAAAAATTAAATACGGAGATCAGGATCATGCATTATTCAAACGGAAATCTTTTTCCTGAAAATGACGGCTACATGATACCGCTGACCTTTAACCTGGGTTATAGTTTTTAATTCCTTCTGCCGCCAAACAAGCGAAGCAGGAACAGGAACAGGTTAATGAAATCAAGATAAAGATTCAATGCACCCAGTATAGAAACTTTCTTCACATCGCTAGCCGGCACATTGGCATATTGAATGCCCGAACCGATATTTTTTAATTTCTGAACATCATAGGCGGTTAACCCTGTAAATATCATGACGCCTATAAAGCTGATCAAATAATCGAGACCGCTGTTGTGCATAAAAAGATTAATGACCGAGGCGACGATAATTCCGATCAAACCCATGAACAGGATGCGGCCAAACTTTGTAAGATCCTGTTTGGTGGTATAACCCATAAATGCCATAATGCCGAACATAGCTGCTGATGATAAGAAACAAGCCAGTATAGTACCCGAAGTATAGCTTAATAAAATAAAACTAAAGCTGATACCGGTAAGAGCCGAGTAGATAACAAAAAGAAGTAACAATACAGGAGCCGACAATCTTGCAAACCCGAATGACATTAATAAAACAAAGCCCAGTGGCGCAAACATTACAATAAAACCAAGTGTATTTAAACCGGTGCCATTTGCATTAACCAGGTATTGCATTAATGATAGATTGGTTGCAAACAGGTAAGCAAACAATGCTGAAATACCAAGCGCCATGAACATGTAGGCAAATACATTGGCCATAAAATTTTTTAGTTGCGTTTGCTCAACAGGCTGTACAAGTGAAAGGTCTGTAGAACTGTTTTGCGGGTTTTGATAGTCCATAATTTTAAAATGATTTTGGGTAAAATTAATCAGGAATCTGCAATTCCTGAAACCACAAAGTTAAACGGATCAGGCTTCTTATAATTTTTTGATTATGTTAAATCCGAAAACGGGCTTGAAGAAACATCTTTTAAGAAAACCATCCTTTTTTGTATCCCGTTATAACTGCTATCAGAATGGCTGCCAGAATTCCAATAGTTATCCAAATAACCACTTTTCTGTTTATTTTAGATGATGATCCATCGTCCATCCTTTCATTTTCTGTAATTTCTTTTTCGGGGCCTGTATGACCCAATGATTTGTAAAATTGCCATCCCGGTGTTTTTAAAATTATTACATAAACACCCCGGCTTCCAATTCTCAATAGCCTGATGTGTTCGGATTCTTCCATTTCTTTCAACAAGGAAAGGGCTGTATCGTCATTAATATTTAATATGCCGCTTATTTGATCAGCACGGGTAACATCAACATTCTCGATAATGAGTTTAAGGATCTTATCCTTTAGAATGGCTTTGTTCATTGTGCAGCAGTTTAGTTTGGTAATTTGCCGTAAGCGAAATTTGAGCCATAAGAAAAATACGGATTTTTAATGCAACATTCAAATAAAAGTCCATTTACAAATACATTAGTACTGCTATGGTATTTAAGCAAAAATCCGTTATTGCGGACACGGTAAACAAAAAATAAATTCAATGCGTTTTCATATAATTTGTCTACGTTATGTTACTTGGCAGCGTGGATTTTTTAAGTTTTTCAAGAAGGAAAAATCCACTGACAGCAAAAGAAAAAATAAAGAAGCTGTATTAAAAAATGAGGTAACGGCCTGCGGAAAAACTACTAAAGAAATCGCAGATGAAATAATAAAAGTTTGCAAGGAAAACAATATCAGAATTTATGCACCTGGCAAGAATATTATGCGGAGGCGGAAACTTTCAGATATGGCACCAAGTAGGTTGAATTAGCTACGCTTATTTTATATTTTTGTTTTTATAAAAACTAAAAATCTTTCTATGTCTGATGAAGAAATAAGATTGGAATGTTTAAAGTTGGCATGCAAGTTTCCATGCGGTGGTCAAGATCATCTCATTGATGCGAGAAACTATTATCAATTCGTGATAAACCTTAATTTGTTTGCAATGCCAAATTGGAGGAATCATATCAAAGCAAAAGATTCAATTGTCGTTCCCGTAAATGTTAACGAATCCTGAGAAGCCCTTTTTTTGTAAAGATATTAGTGGAAGCATAACTTTTTTCCCTTCTGAATCAACGCAGTTGGCATTTATTTTATCTATATCAATTTCTGCTATTACATAGTGCTTTTTTGGGTTGCTTTTAAGTACAACTTCATCACCAGCTTTTAAATTATCCTCCATGTATTTGTATTAAGAAGCGAGAGCCATTTTTTCTTTTCTATATTGCCTGCCATTTAACATAACGTGAATTATAACTGAAAACACATTCATTTTGTGTCCGCAATTACGGATTTTTCTGGCATTTATCAAAAAATAATTGTTAACTGAAAAATCCGTAATTGCGGACACGGTAAACAAAAAATAAATTTATGCGTTTTCTTATAATTTGTCTACGTTATGTTACTTGGCAGCGTGGATTTTTTAAGTTTTTCAAGAAGGAAAAATCCACTGACAGCAAAAGAAAAAATAAAGCAGCTGTATTAAAAAATGAGGTAACGGCCTGCGGAAAAACTACTAAAGAAATCGCAGATGAAATAATAAAAGTTTGCAAGGAAAACAATATCAGAATTTATGCACCTGGTAAGAATATTATGCGGAGGCGGCAACTTTCAGATATGGCACCAAGTAGGTTGAATTAGCTACGCTTATTTTATATTTTTGTTTTTATAAAAACTAAAAACCTTTATATGTCTGATGAAGAAATAAGATTGGAATGTTTAAAGTTGGCATGCAATTTTCCATGCGGTGGTCAAGACCATCTTATTGATGCAAGAAATTATTATCAATTTGTTACGAACGAAGACTTCTTTGCAATGCAATATTGGTGGAAGAATATCAATAAAGAAAATTTAAGATCACGGCTCGTCGTAGAGGCCAGTAACAATTCCGGAGAAACCAGGTCTTTGCAAAGCAATTAATGCTATAAATCGTTCCTTTCCTTGCGAATCAATGCACTTTGCCTTTATCCCGTCAATATCTATTTGTTGAATGACAAAATGTTCTTTTGGATTAGTTTTTAAAACGACTTCATCGCCAACTTTTAAATCTTCTGCCATTGTATTTGTATTAAGAAGCGAGAGCCATTTTTTCTTTTCTGTATTGCCTGCCATTTAACATAACGTGAATTATAACTGAAAACACATTCATTTTGTGTCCGCAATTACTGATTTTTCTGGCATTTATCAAAAAATAATTGTTAACTGAAAAATCAGTAATTGCGGACACGATAAACAAAAAATAAATTCAATGCGTTTTCTTATAATTTATATTATGTTAAATGGCTAAAGGGAAAAGAAGCAAAAATTGCTCGGCTGCCTGGCGTGGGAACTTCGTGACCTGCCCTATTGATGGGTTTTGCGTAGCTTAAAGAAAACTTTTCTTGTGAGATTAGTAATAATAATTATATTGGCATTAATAGTCAATAAATGTATATCTCAAGATAGCCTGCAAAAATATTCATACCAATTATTGGGCTTAGTTATAAAAGATAAGGATATTGTACAACCATATGGAGGAAGTGGTTTTTTTATCAGAGCTTCAAAAAGACTCTTTTTCATCACAGCTAAACATGTCGTAAGCGGATGCTTAGATTCTAACACAAAAATTGATTCATTTCCAACCGTAATGCAAATTACGATTAAAACTAATTCTCATTTCGAAGGTGTTATCAATCTGCCCATAAAAGAAATAACAAAATCAATAAAATGTGATAGCATCAATAAAGCACCAGATTTTCAAATATTTGAAGTAAAAGAAAATAAAAATGTGCAATCAATAGAATCTTTAATAATTCCCCCATTTGAAAATGTTTCGCAATTGATTATTTGCGGGTATCCCTCTAATTTAGTTAAATCTTATAATCTGCACCCAAATACATCCATCATAAAAATAGATATAGACAATAATGATATTTCAATACCCATTTATGATGGTATAGCTCAAGATTATAATTTTAGTATAAAAACAAAATATGAAGATTGGTTATGGGGATATTCTGGAAGCCCCGTATTTATTAAAGATAAAAACACAAATAGTTATAGAATAATGGGATTACTTGCTGCTGCCGCTGGAGAATATCTTATAGTTTGCAATATTGGAGTTGTTTTGAAAGAAATAAAAGAGCTTATTGATGAAAAATAGAATCGAATGGCAATTTGTATTTATAAAAGTATCTATTGGAATTGAATCATATTTGTCAATGTAATTTTTAAGTTCTTTTCCCCTCACAAACCCCCTTCGCTCGTCTGTATAAAAAAACTTACGGGCTTCGCTACACAAGGCTGGCCAAATAACATAATATAGTTTTATAAGAAACCGCATTTTAATAATTTACATCGTATTCGCAATTGCAGAATTTTCAGATGATAGGTATTTTTTGATAGTTGAATGAAAATCCGCAAATGCGAACACAAAAGGAATGCATAGCCTTCGGCTCATGCTCGCTTCGCTGGCTGACTTTGTATTTTTTAACTTCTTTTACTTTTTTCGACTGAGATATTAGCTGGTTTCTTTTTTGATGTCATCACATCTTTTACATATAAAGTATAATATTGGCTAATATATTTTCCTGCTATATAATAAGGGAAAAAAATAGTAATGTTTGTTCCTTTTAATTGTAATGCTTTTTTCTTTTTTGATGAATTTCCAAAATCATAGGTGGGAAATAATTCGTCAACGACCCTTATTGGATTGGTTTTTCCAATATATCTTATTTGATCGCTACGCATCAAAAAATCTTCAAGACTTGATTTTGGTGGTATGGTTGTTGGAGGCTGTACCATATTTACAGTCATAATTCCCGTTTCTTTATGAACCGCTCTCATTGCTTTTCCATTTATCGAAAATGAGACTTCGTCCCAGTTAATTTTAATTCCATCATTAGTTTTATTTAAAAGTGTAAAAGAAATATCTTTTGACTCAATGGCAAATTCAATATAAAGGGTATCATTTTCGTATTCTAACGTTTTAGAAATAACCGGATGCTGCATTTCTAAATCGTATGAATAATAATAGGAGGCGCAACCTGATAAAAGAAAAAGCAGAAAAGTGTAAATAATTCTCATAGTAGTTAAACTTTGGTTTAATAATCAAGGTAATAAAAAATTAATAGCATTTCAATGATTATTCATTAAAACAAAAGCCTCCTATCAGGAGGCTTTGTAAAAATTAAATTCAATTCTTTATTTGAATGCTGAATATTTTTTGTCGTACTCATCAGCTTTGGCCTTATTACCTTTTGCAGTGTACATATCACCCAGCATAATGTACATATTTCTTAAAGTTTGTTTTTCTTTTCCGTCCAGGCTGGCCAGGTCTTTTTGTTCAAGAATAGATGTTACTTTTTCAGTGTATGGTAACGCCATATCATATTTGGCCACTGCGGCGGCTTTCAGGTCAGCTTTCTTTTTTGTATCCTCGGGCTTTGTTCCTTTTATTTTGTCTGCCTGCGTTGCCAGGTCTAGTCCCTCGTTGTAATAAAGCTGGGCCACGATTAGATTTGAACTCAATGGTTCATAATCTTTTTCTACTAATGGTTTCACCTGTTCTTCGATCTTCGCAGCCACTGCATCATAGTCTGCCGGTTTTGTATCAGGATTTTTAATGTACAAATAATTAAACATTTCAGAAGCATAGGAAAGCTTGTTGCCCAGGCTATCGGGCTGCAAAGCTATCAGGCCTTCATAAGCTTTAAATAATGCAGGATAGTCGTCATTTTCACGGGCCCAGTCCAACTGGATGGTAGCAAAATAAGTGTCGTTTGGATACAGTTGCCTTCCCAATTCAACGTATTTTCTAAAATTAGCTTCGTCTTTTTGACTTTTATAATGATAAGCGAGGAACTGGTAAGGGATCACATAATCGGCCTCCTTACCTATTTTGGCATTGGCAAGTTTGCTGAAATATTTTACCGCATCATCATTCTTTTTAAGTTTCATGGCTGTATAGCCTGCCATGAACACCATGCCGGTATCAACCGTGGGAACCTTGTACCCATTGTATTGCAGATCTTTCGAACGAAGCCAGTCGCCATCTTCAAGTGTTTTAGTATAACCCTCAAAGGCACCGGCAAAATCATCGCCCTGGTAGGCTTTTGCCGCTTTATTAGCTACTCCTTCATAAGCTACAAAACCTGTTTTATAAAGATCAAGGAGCATCCGTTTATTATTGGGATCGATATCGTATGTTTTTTTGAAGGCATCAAAAGCCTGTTCGTATGCATCAGGGATCGCGGTCTTAAATTTATCATCCGTTGCGAGTGTACTATAGATCTGTGCTTTTGCATACCACGCATCAGCGTTCTTTGCATTATTGGGATCTGCCGTTATTTTATCAATAGCGTCTTTGGCTTTTTCATTGTTTTTACCTAACTGCTTTAATGCATCTTCCACTGATTGTGCATTGGCAACAAAAGTGACAATGGCAAGAAGCGCAGTAATAATTATTGGCTTGCGCATGTTTTGTTGTTTTAATTGAATATTTGAATATTATTGTTCCGTACTTTCTTCTGATGAATCAGCAGCAGGATTGGTTGCCTGTCCGACCGGATTTAATCAGGTTGAATATCCGTTTCGTTTCGGTCATCCGGGCGGGCTTCACTGTCTTCAGAATGCCCGTTACCATTACCGTTCCCATTCATTTCATCCACCAGCAATTTGGTAATGCCTGCTATTTCGTCTCCTTCATCAAGTTTTATCAGTTTTACTCCCTGTGTGGCTCTTCCCTGTTCACTTATACCGGCAACTTTCATGCGAATAATAACACCACTTTTGCAGGTGATCATCAGGTCTTCTTTTTCTGATACATCAAGAATGCCTACAAGTTTACCGGTTTTTTCGGTTACATTGATCGTTTTTACTCCTTTTCCGCCTCGATTGGTGAAGCGGTATTCATCAACGGCTGTTCTTTTTCCAAATCCTTTTTCACTTACCACCAACACTGTTCTCGATGCTTCCTCTTCATGATTTACACAAAGCATGCCTACTACTTCATCATTGGTATCATCCACTTCAATTCCGGCTACACCAATCGCTCCCCTGCCTGTGGGACGAACTTTAGATTCAGAAAAACGAATGGCTCGCCCGCTCTTTACTGCCATCATGATCTCTGATTTCCCGTCAGTCATCTTTGCCTCCAGCAATTCATCCCCTTCATTAATAGTAATGGCATTTACACCGGTCTGCCTTGGACGGCTGAAATCTTCCAGCTCAGTTTTTTTAATGATACCTTTCCTGGTACAAAGAACAATGTTATGCGATTTTACAAACTCTTCATCTTTTAAATCTTTAACATCAATGATCGCTCTTACTTTATCATCGCCAGGCAATTGAATAAGATTTTGAATGGCTCTTCCTTTGCTGGTCTTCTCCCCTTCCGGTATTTCATATACATTCAGCCAATAACACCTTCCTTTTTCAGTAAAGAATAACATGGTGTGATGTGAAGAGGCCACAAACAGGTGCTCGATGTAATCTTCTTCTCTTGTTTTCCCACCTAATGAGCCACGTCCACCCCGGCGCTGCAGGCGGTATTCATCAGCCGGTGTTCTTTTTATATATCCATGATGCGAAATGGTGATCACTACATCTTCTTCCTTGATGAGGTCCTTGATCTTTACTTCATCTTCGAGGTAAGTGATCTCTGTTCTTCTTGCATCACCGAATTTATCTTTTATTTCCTGCAATTCTTTTTTGATCAAATCAAATCTCATGGCTTCGTTTGCCAGCAATTCATTCAGGTAGGAGATCAGTTTCATCAGTTCATCATATTCATGTTTTATCTTTTCTCTCTCCATGCCTGTTAATCGCTGTAAACGCAATTCCAGTATGGCCTTAGCCTGGATCTCATCAATACCCCATCCTGCATTTATCAATGCCTCTTTTGCAATTTCCGGAGTTGAAGAAGCCCGGATCAAAGCGATCACTTCATCCAAATGATCGAGTGCGATGAGATAGCCCTGCAAAAGATGCGCTTTCTTTTCGGCTTCTCTTAATTCAAACTTTGTACGACGCACCACTACTTCATGCCTGAATTCAACAAACTCACTGATCAGATCTTTCAGGTTGAGTGTACGTGGCCTTCCTTTTACAAGAGCTACATTATTGATCCCAAAACTTGTTTGAAGTTCTGTGTATTTGTATAGCTGGTTGATCACAACATTGGCGATCGCATCACGCCTCAGGTCAATGACTATTCTGGTACCTTCTTTATTATTCGATTCATTGTTTACATGAGCAATCCCTTCGACCACTTTTTCATTTACCAATTCGCCAATGCGGTTCGTAAGTGCATCACGGTTTACCTGGTACGGCACTTCAGTAATAATGATCTGCTCACGGCCACTCGGTTTTGTATCTACGTGCAATTTTCCACGCACCACTACCCTGCCGCGGCCAAAATGCATAGCAGCTCGTACACCTTCCATTCCATAAATAATTCCTCCGGTCGGAAAATCCGGAGCTTTTACATGCTTCATCAATTCTTCAATAGTGATCTCCCTGTTATCAATAAAAGCAATGCAGCCGTCAATTGCTTCACTTAAATTATGAGGCATCATATTGGTAGCCATTCCTACAGCAATACCACTGGAACCATTGATCAGTAATTGCGGAATCCTTGTTGGCAAAAGAGAAGGTTCTCTTTCAGAGTCGTCAAAATTCAATTGAAAATCTACCGTGTCTTTATCAATATCATCCAGCATGTGCTCAGCCAGTCTTTCCAGCCTCGCTTCTGTATATCGCATGGCAGCAGGGCTGTCACCATCCTGGTTTCCAAAATTTCCCTGTCCGTCCACCAGCGTATAGCGCATACTCCATTCCTGGGCCATTCGTACAAGCGCATCGTACACAGCTGTATCTCCATGCGGGTGATATTTACCCAGCACCTCTCCCACTATACGGGCACATTTTTTATACGGCTTGTTATAATTCAGGCCCAGTTCATTCATCGCAAATAAAATGCGGCGATGTACCGGCTTTAACCCGTCTCTAACATCCGGAAGGGCACGACCTACTATTACCGACATTGAATAATCAATGTAAGCGGTCTTCATTTGTTCTTCAATATTGATTGGGATAATCCGGTTCTGATCATTCGTTTCCTGTGGCGTTAAATTTTCTTCCATGCTTACCTTTTGCTAAATTTTTTTTGTTTTTTATACCAGCCCTGCCTGCCGGCAGGCAGGTTTTTAGCTCCGGGTTCAGAGCCTTGATTAAGCCGTTTTTCAGGGTTCGCAAATGTACCGTTTTATATACTCATAACCTGATGAAATAAGTTGTTTTTTCCCTCATTTTTCCACTTGTAACGGGAAGCAAAAATTAACATGCAAATTGTTTTATAACAAGGCTTTTACACTACACGGCATAAAATTTTCGTTCCTTTATCTTTTGAAACAGTAACCCATGTCTTCATATCGTTTACTACGCAGTAATAAAGAGTCAGGTCCATATTCATTGAACGACCTGGTGACGCTGGGATTAAAACCTTATGACCTGGTTTGGGTAGACGGTCGCAGTGCAGCATGGCGTTACCCCAGCGAAATTTCAGAATTAAAAGACTATGCTCCCGTTGTCGAAGAACAACCCTTTGATCGTTTTTTTAAAAAACCTTCCGGAACAGAAGAACCGATAAAAGAAATAACATCCCCTGCTAAAGAAAAAATAATCCCTGTTCAAAAAACCATAAATGAAAGCCTGGCTAAGGAAGAGCCGGTCAAAAAAATAATCACAGAGGCTAAAACTTCTTCTTTACAACCACAACCCAAAAAACAGGTATTTGTTTCAATGCCTGAAACAAACGGATTTTCTCCCTATCAAAATCCATATCAGGATGAGAAGTATGAACAATATTTACCCAAGCCAAAGCCAGCCCCACAAAACTCATTGCAGGCAGAGGAAAAAACGCATTCACCCATTAATATCCGGGAATCAGATGGAACAAAGCCGGAAACAAAATATACACAGTCGCTTGATGATATAAAGGAAATGTATATTAATACTCTTGTTCAGCGAAAGACACGGAACAGGAGAAAAGAAGTTTTTAGAAAATATGTGAAACCTGCCATAGTGCCTGTTGCTTTATTGGTTGCCGGGGTGGTGATCGGATATGTTATTACCGGCAGAAAAAATTCTCAGCAGGCTTCGGAGGCCGTTACTACGGTGATCCCTTCTGCTCCGCAAACTGTTCCGGAGCAAAAGAAGGAAGAAGAAACTCCTGCTGATAATAATGGCTTACAGCCCGATGAACAGCAAAATTCAATTTCATCGACAGATAATAAAAAAGAAAATATTGTAAACCCGCAGGAAAATAAGTTGACACAACCGCAAAAAGAAAAACAACCACCAATAGAACAAAAACAAAATAAGAATACTGCATCTCTTTCAAGATCCGTTAACCCGGTCGTAAAACAACAAGAAACCTTTACTCCTTCTGATGAATCATCTTTCGTTCAGAAAAAGGACGTAGAAGTTGATCCTGTAACAGGCGAAAGAAAAAGTGTTGTCCGAAATAACAATGACGTAGCCGCTGTTGAAAATAATGTAAAGAATAACCCGGTGCGTTCAGTTAAAAAAAATAATTCGGAACCTGTATTCCTGGAAAACAACTCTAAGGACATTCGTAATCTTGTTTCTGTAAAAAGTAATGATTATATCAGGGGTGCTTTTGGAGGGATCAGGGGATTGGAGTTAACGGTCTATAACAATTCAAATTTTTTGGTAGACGAAGTAAGTGTGGAATTGCAGATCATGAAACCAAGCGAACAACCTCTCCGTACAGATATCATCACTTTCAAAAATATCGCTGCCAATGGTGCGGTTACAGTAAAAGTGCCGGACAGCCAGAGAGGAATACGGGTTGATTATCGTATTACCAATATTGAATCCAGGCAGTGGCAAAAAAGTACAGCGGGTTTGTAGTCTTTTTTTAATGAATTAATACGACTTTCTCAGCTCCCCATTGATCATCTTTCGTAATATACTTAACCAGGAATATTGCATTGGGATATGGACCGAGGTTTACTGTCCAACTGTTTTGTTTTTCATTTGTTTCAAGACGCATTAGAATTTTACCTGTGAAATCAGCGATAAATACTTCTTTGAGATGGTTCTTACTTTCAATGGTTATATCTCCCTGTGAAGGATTGGGATAGATCTTTATGTTCTCTATATTACCGGGTATATTATTGAATATTTCCTGTTCTTCTTTTCCTGAACATTCATCAACGGATATCATTTGCGTGATAATTCTTTCCAAAAGGGAATTCAGAAATTCGACACTGAAAAAATCAGTGGTCGGTTTCGTATGCGGAAAACCTGCACCACTGTCATTTGTAAGAAAAACATAAGTTCCATTGGTGGCAAGAGCAATACTTCTCATAATAAACTCTGTTGTTTTTTCAGCGCCACTGCAAACTACCGGCACGATGCGAATGCCTTTCGCCGAATATTGTTTAATAAGTTGAAATACTTTTCCCTTCGCTTCATCATGCGGAGGTGCGTCAAGCACAAGAAACAAAATGCGGCTACGTGCTTCTTTACTCCACTGCAAACTATCCAAAGCAGTTTGTAACGCCACATCTACCGATTCTGGTTCATCTCCCCCACCCGCTGCCCGCTGCAGCTTGATAAAATTTAAAACTTTTACGAGATCTGTTTGAAATGCGGAATGACGGCAAATATATTCATCGCCTTTATCACGATAAAAAACAGAACCCACATGCAGATCAAGATTGGAATATTTTGCAAACGTATTGCGTATGACATCTTCCAGTTCAATTTTTAAATAATCAATTTCATCACCCATGCTGCCGGTAGCATCCACTGCGAAAGCAATATCAACATTCCTTGATACAGAACATGGCGTATTAACCATCATTTTATTTAATCCATTGGCAAATGAAGAAGGCGAATAAATGTTTTCCGCTCCTTTACTGGCGATGAAATAATCATTCTCATTCTTCGATCCTTTCATATCGGCCCACAATTCTGCCTTGCCTGTATTATCTGTTACGGCAGACCAAACCGTATCACTTGTGTTTTTGCTGATCAAAAAAACCGGCTGCCCGATAATGGCTATGTGATCTTTATTTTGCACTTGCACACTGTAACGTTCTTTTGGATATATCTTCCACTGATCGGCGTAGGTTTTAAATTCATTTTCCTGGAAGTCTTCCCACATTTTCCATTTATTAAAATCATTTACCTCTCCGGCTGTAAGCAATCCTGCTTTATAAATAACCTGTCCTTTATTTGCAGGTGTGGAATCAAGCAGGAAAAGTTTTTTACCTGTTATATAATTCCCGGACGGTTTCTTTGAAGAATTTCTTTTTTCAGCACCCGGCGTTTCTGCCGAAATAGCGGACACAACCACATCAGACAATTCAACCTTACCTCTTGTGCTTAACATCACCACTTCAAAATTTGTGTCCTTAACTGTCTTCGCAGTCACTTCGACCTGGTAGTTTTCATAGCCCGGCCCGGAGAACAATAAAGTATCGGGAAGTTTTGTCGCCATAATTGTAAAACTTCCGTCTGCGTCCGTAACAGTTGAGTTTGTTTTGTCTTTAAATTGAACTTTGATATGTGAAGCAGGCTTCCCGCCTTCATTGAGAGCATGACCGGAAATTTTTTGTGAAAAAACGGTGGCTGAAACAAAAAAGCCGACCAGTAAAAAACAGGAAAACTTGCAACTCCTCATAGACTTATTTTCATATAAAGATGAGACGGTGTTTGATTTTGCACAATCAAAATAAAAATAATTAGCCGCAATAATAAATTAAGGAGTTAAGTTTCTTTAGTTTCGCTTTAACTAAAGGGGAATGAAAAAAATTCTTTTATTCGGAGCCGGCAAATCTGCAACCGTGTTGATCGATTATTTACTCGAAAATTCCAAAAAAGAAGAATGGCAATTGACTGTGGTAGACGCCAACCTTGAATTAGCCAAATCAAAAACAGGATATCCTTCGAACGGCATTGCTGTATCGTTTGACATTAATAATAACGACGACAGAAAAAAATACATTGAACAAGCTGATATTGTGATTTCATTACTTCCTCCTGCATTGCATTACATCGTTGCAAAAGAATGTGCAGAATTGAAAAAAAATCTTTTGACTGCTTCTTATGTTGATGAAAACATCAGGAAACTTGAATCAAAGATTGAAAACAACGGGCTGCTCTTTCTTTGTGAAATGGGCCTTGATCCCGGTATTGATCATATGAGTGCGATGAAGATGATCGATGAAATACATGCTAAGGATGGCCGTGTTATTTCTTTCCGGTCACATTGTGGTGGCTTAGTATCTCCTGAAAGTGATGACAATCCCTGGCATTATAAGATCAGCTGGAACCCGAGAAGTGTGGTATTGGCCGGAAAGGCCGGTGCACATTACAAAGAAAATGGTGAAGAAAAGCGTTTGCAATACGAGGAGCTTTTTGTTCCCGATCGTATAGTTGAGATTCCCGGTTTAGAATACCTGAGCTGGTATCCCAATCGGGATTCACTTAACTATGCTTCGCTGTACAAATTGGAAGATGCTGAGACTTTTATTCGTACCACTCTTCGCTATCCTGATTTTATGTATGGTTGGAAAAATGTTGTCGAGCTCAAATTAACAGATGAAACACCCCAATATGAAACGGACGGAAAAACTTTATACCATGTTTTTAAAGAACACATGGATAAGAACGGATTTGGCGAATGGCTGGAGCAAAAACTGACTGAACGATTTTTGCAAACGAAGGACATGCTCAATAATCTTGTAAAATTGCTGGAAGCAGAAAATGAAGCAAAGGAAGAAGATATGGAACTGCCGCAGGATTTCATGACTGTCGATGAAAAAGGAAATATATCAGAAATTGAAATTGACGTAGTAAAGGACAAGGCAGCCGGTTTCCTTGCTCACAAAATGCATGAAGCTAATCTTACTTTAAAACAGTTAATTTTTTTAGGCCTGGATGATGAAGAGACTATTATCAATAAAGGTTTGTGCAGCGCTGCGGATGTGTTACAATTTGCCCTGGAAAAAAAATTGGCACTTGGCCCGGAAGATAAAGACATGATCGTAATGATGCACGAGATTGAATATGAAATAAACAAGGAGAGATCAAAAAGGTCAAGCCTGCTGATCGCAAAAGGAAAAGATAATGTAAGAACAGCTATGGCAAAAACAGTGGGTCTTCCCCTGGGTATTGCTGCTAAATTGATTTTAAACGGAACTATTCAATTGAAGGGCCTGCATATTCCCACAAAAAAAGAAATTTATGAGCCTGTATTAAAGGAACTGGAATTGCATGATGTGAAATTTATCGAAACAGGAAATAAACTGTCATGAAATTCAAATTTTCCCCGGACGAAGCTTTGCTAAAATTACTGAAGGAACAGGAATTCCCTTTTACGGTAATGATAAAACACGGGAGCATGACCGTTGAGTATTTTGCTCCGCAGGAAATAGATACTCAAACACCACACAAGCAGGATGAAATTTATGTTATCATAAAAGGACATAGCAGCTTTTATCGGGGTAAAGAAAGGATCTCCTGCAAAAAAGGAGACATCATATTTGTTCCTGCGGGAATGGAACACTACTTTGAAAATTTTTCCGATGACTTTGCCACCTGGGTAATTTTTTACGGACCCGACGGAGGTGAAGCATCAGCCATTAAGGATACTAATTAATTCAGTGACTCCTTCAGTAGCTGGTTTTTCAATCGCTGTTAAATTATATATTGACGAGGTGTAGGGAATCCTTTTATCAATAATAAATTTGGGGATTTCATGAGATGCATAATTCACCAGCCCGGCTGCAGGATAAACCACGAGAGATGTTCCAACTATTGCAAAAATATCAGCACCCTGCACAAAAGGTATGGCTTCTTCGATCATGGGTACCGGTTCTTCAAACCAGACAATATGCGGTCTGTACTGGCAACCGTCTTCTGCACAATCACCCATCATGATATCTCCTTTGATTTCTTTCACTAAAGCATGGGTCTTCTCACTTCTCATTTTAAATATCTCGCCGTGCAGGTGCAGCACTTTTGCAGAACCTGCTCTTTCATGCAGGTCATCTATGTTTTGTGTGATGATATGCACATCAAAATTCTTTTCCAACTCTGCCAACCCAATGTGTGCCGCATTGGGTCTTGCATCCGCTACATTTTTGCGCCGCAGATTATAAAAATCCAGGACCAGTTGCGGATTTTTTCTCCACGCTCGTGGTGTGGCCACATCTTCAATATTATACCCTTCCCATAAACCATCACTGTCACGAAAAGTTTTTAACCCGCTTTCAGCACTGATACCGGCACCGGTAAGAACCACAAGTTTCTTTTTGCTCATACTCCAAAAATAAGAATGCGATTTGATTTTATTCAAACCGCATTCAACACCACTCAACTTCATTGAATTTTTTTGAAAAAGAATTTTGCACTGTCTTTATCCCGGATGATCAGGTTTGAAGTATCTAACCTGTTTATTGCAAATTTTACTTTATCAGTATCATTAGTACTCCAGATCAAAAGGTTTTTATCATCTGCAAATTCATAGCGGCTGCTGTCTTCAATTTTCCCATCCTGGGTTTGAAGAACCGAGCTGTCTTTTTTAAACTCAAACTGATATTTACTCAGACTGCCTGAATCAAACAGGTTAAATGTTAGTCCTTCTTCCTGTAATAATGAGTCTGTTGTTTTTTTCATTACCAGCGAATCAATTTTCCATTTGCCCAGAATAAGTTCTCTTGAATTTTGTGAAGAGGAAGGTTGCTTTTTACCGAAGTAAAAATAAGCACCGGCACCGAGAGCTGCTACCAGCAGCACGATGATTAAAATTTTCATGGCTATACTTTTTTGTTTGAGAGAATTGTGTTCGAAAGGATCACAAATTGATTCTGATTATTACAAAAAAGTAACCCATCATAATTGTTAAAAGGATTTTTACCTACCCGCAATTAGCAATTTACTATTCTGCCCAACTCATTATGTAATCTCTGTTCTCGATCTCCAGGGCTTCTTTTGTTAACATCAAAGGATGAAAAGTATCTACCATCACTGCAAGTTCTTTTGTTTCTTTAGCGCCAATACTTTTCTCCACTGCGCCGGGATGTGGCCCATGCGGAATACCTGCAGGGTGCAGGGTGATCATTCCTCTTGTTACATTTTTTCGGCTCATAAAATCTCCGTCCACATAATAGATCACTTCATCACTGTCAATATTGCTATGATTATATGGAGCAGGAACAGCCTGGGGGTGATAATCAAATAGCCGGGGAACAAATGAACATACAACGAAATTATTTGCCTCGAAAGTTTGATGAACCGGCGGCGGCTGATGTACACGACCCGTTATCGGTTCAAAATCATGAATGGAAAAAACAAAGGGATAACAATATCCATCCCATCCGACTATGTCAAAAGGATGAGTGCCGTAATGCAAACCATACAGCATCCCTCTCTTCTTTGCTTTAATTAAAAAATCACCCTTCTCATCAAAGCTTGGCAAATTTTGCGGCGGACGAATATCCCGTTCGCAGTATGGTGAATGCTCAAGCAATTGCCCGTACTTGCTTAAATATTTTTTAGGGAAACGTATCGGGCTGAATGATTCAACAATAAATAATCTGTTGTTTGCGTCTTTGAATTCAATTTGATAAATAGTTCCCCTCGGTATCACCAAATAATCACCATAATCAAATGGCAATTCACCGTACATGGTCCGCAATACACCTTTCCCTTCATGAACAAAGATCAGTTCATCAGCATCCGTGTTCTTGTAAAAATATTGTGTCAGGCTTTCCTGCGGAGCAGCCAATACAATATGAACATCATTATTTACGAGTACAGGCTTGCGGCTTTGTAAATAATCTTTTTCAGGCTTGATCTGAAAACCTTCAAAGCTTCGATGCTTGAGCATTTTTTCTTCAGCCACTGTGGGCGCCACACTTATCTGTGCTTCAGTTTTTATGATCTGTGTAGGGGGGTGATAATGATACAGCAAAGAAGAATCATTTGAAAAACCTTCCGTGGAAAATAATTGTTCCGAGTATAAACTGCCATCTTCCTTGCGAAATTGTGTGTGTCGCTTATGCGGAAAGTTCCCAAGTTTATAATAATATGGCATAGCGAATCGAATTAATAATTAATAATGAAAAATTAAAAATGGAAAAGGAAAGTAAGTCCTAATTATTTGCCAATTCTAACGATACAATTAGAAATACATACTTCCATTTTCTTTTGTCCATCCAATATGTGAAGTTTCTGTTGAAAGTCATAAAAATTTATTTCTCAAAGTTAGGAAATACTAATTTCAGTATTCAAATTATGAAATTACCTACGGCCGGTTTACTGGTAATTGAAAACAGAAAATTGTTACTTGCCTACAGCAGGAATAAAAAATGTTTTTACCTGCCAGGCGGTAAAGCAGATGAAGGTGAAACTCCTGCAAAAGCTTTGTGCAGGGAAATAGCAGAAGAAATGAATGTTATCATAAATGTACAGGAATTAAAATACCATATACATATTACTGCACCGGCCTATGGAGAAGAGGATGGACTTATCATGGAACAAGATTGTTTTTTTCTTCAGCGTAATATCAATCCACAAGCATCCGCTGAAATCGGTGAGCTGAAATATTTTTCTCTCAATGAATACTTGTTAGAAACAAATCGTGCGCCGGGAGCCGTTATGATATTGCAACAGTTAAAGAAAGAAGGCTTGATTGATTGATCTCTTTCTCCTTTAATTCAAATTGCGTAATTTCAAAATCACGATATCATTATACCAATTACTAACTTCTGAAATTATTTGATGAATAGCCTTAAAGTTTTAATCATAGATGATGAACTTCAAAGCCGTTCATTGATCAGAAGACTTTTATTGGATAATTTTCCGGGGCTTATAATTGAGAAGCTGATACTGTCAATTCAGCAATAGGAAAAATAAATCAATTCACACCTGGCCTGGTTTTCCTTGATATCCAAATGCGTGGAGAAACAGGTTTTGATCTTTTGGATAAAATCGGTAAAGTAAATTTTGGGATCATTTTTACAACAGCACATAGTGAATTTGCAGTAAAAGCATTTCGCTACAGCGCTTTGGATTATCTAATGAAGCCAATTGATAGTGACGAATTCAGGGCCGCAACTGAAAAGGCTATTGCGGGTATTAAACATCAGCATTCGCCGGGCAAACAAATAGAGTTTTTACGGGAATTGAGATCAAATCAAAAAACACCTGATAAGCTCACCATACCAACTGCCGAAGGGTTCTTATTTATAAGTATAAATGATATTCTTTATTGTCATTCAGTTGGCAACTATACAGAATTCTATCTCATAGATAAACAAAAGAAGCTTCTGTCAAGCTATAATCTGGGGTATTACAATGAAATTCTCATCACCCATGGTTTTTTCCGGGTTCATCGCTCTTATCTTGTTAACCTTGCCCATATAAAAATGTATAAAAAAGGCGATGGTGGTATTTTGATTATGAATAATGGTGATGAGATAGAAGTAGCCCGCGGCAACAAAGGAGCCTTCCTAAAAATCCTGAAACTTTGATCGTGGGCAAGATTATTTTAAAATATCAACTATATACCCTGTTTTTTTTGCTTGGAACTTTTTCCACTTACGCACAATCTTTTACTACGCGACTTTATACAACTGCCGATGGCCTAAGCGATGATTATATCTTTTCTATTTACCAGGACAGCTATGGATATTTATGGATCGGTACAGCCAATGGTCTCAATAGGTTTGATGGAAAAAAATTCACCAGTTTTGGAATCCAGCAGGGTTTGCCTTCTATGTCTGTTGACAGGGTATACGAAGATCGTCACCATCGCTTATGGATTGGCACGAGGGCGGGAATCGCAGAGTTAAGAGGCGATAGTTGTTATAAATACCCGGTAAATGACAAACAGGAAATAAGCTTCGTAAGCGGGTTCATTGAACCGGATACTTCAAGACTTTGGGTTACTACCAATAAAGGACTTTACGAGTTGAGAAACAAAACATGGGTAAAGATCAGTTTATATCCCGGCTTTGAAAACAAAGGCATCAGTAAAATAATTGTCGCTGATCAGGGCATTTATATTGATTACGAAAACAGAAAACTGGTTTACCTGCAATCAAATGGAAACAAAAAGATCCTTCTTTCCGCTCAAACTACCGAAGCATACTATAACAGCCTATTGCAATATAAGGATACGGTATATATAGGTACTTATCATGGCTTGCTCTTTTTGCAACAAGCTAAATGGTCTTCTCAATTTGAAGATACTCTCAAAAAAAAATTAATCTATATTTCCTATCGCGATAGTCATAAAAGGTGGTGGTTCGGAACCAGGGAAGATGGCATATTAGAAATTACTCCTTACCATGATGGGTTTAAATATTTGCATATACCTCTTTCCTTTAATCTCGTTTCTAATTTTTTTGAAGACAGTGACGGCAACATGTGGGCAGCTTGCTTCCAGGGGCTTTTAAAGATCTCCCCCTCTTACTATTATAAAATATCTATGCCCGAATTGGATAAAATGCATTTTATCCGTAACTGCATCGCGATGCCAACCGGCAGAATTGTTGTCTCCGGTGACAATGGCGAACTGATGATTTTACATCCAGCAAATTCACTTGGTGATCCGCCGAAAATAATCTCAACAATCCAATTAAATGATTCGGATGATTTCATTGATTTTTACACTTTCGATGAGCAACAGCGAATGTGGTTTACAACACGTCAGAGCAGGTTATACAGGTTGGAGAATGAAACATTGAAAAATTTTTCCAGGATTATTCCTTATAAAAATAATCTTGTTAACGGACTTGCCTACAATAAAAAAACAAAACGATTATTTGTATGCGGCGATTCTGTTTTATTCATAGGTGATGAAAATCGCCTGGATACTTTTTTCGGAAATAATAAAAAACAATTCATTTCCTATCCCCGCATTATATATATTGAAGAAGATGGCTCTATGCTTGTACAAACATTAAGGAATGGCTTATTTTTAATTACTCCACCGGGTGAAATTAACGTGCTTAGCAGGGACATGGATTTCCGGCTTTCCATAATGAATAACTCAACGGGCAGTGAAAATGAAAACACAATATGGTCAGCTTACCAGGGCAAGGGTGTTTCGGAATACAGTTGGAAGAGTAATAATGTGCCTAAGCTTTTGGAAACAATTACTGAAAAAAATGGGTTACCAAATAATTATATCTTAAATCTTGCAACTGACAACGAAGAGAAATTGTGGATCGCTACTACAAAAGGAATTACGCTGATGCAAAGAGATTCGCAGCAAAAATGGCTGCACCAGGATTTTGAAATCAATGCACCGGATAATAAAACTCCTTTATCATTTACTAAACTCTGCAGGGATGAGAACGGCAATATGTGGATGAACGTGCAGAATAAACTGCTTGTATTCGATACAAAGAATGCAGGCATCAGTCCACTCGTCACTAAAACTATGATTGAAAAAATATTATTGTATGACAAACCTACAGACTGGTCTTTACTGGCAGATTCACTTAACAGTTACCGAAGGCTACCTGTCGATCCTGTCTTAAAATACGATCAAAATACTTTGAGCATTACTTTCAATGGTTTGCAGTATAATGATAATTCGCAATTGGAATATTCGTACAGGTTGCGGCCATCTGATGCAGGATGGAGCAATCCTACCCGCGGTAATGTTGTTTCGTTTTATCAATTAAATCCGGGGAATTATAAATTCGAAGTAAAATCACATATAAAAGGGTTTGAGTGGAGCAAACCTGCAACATTTTCATTTATTATCGGGAAGCCATTCTGGGAAACCTGGTGGTTCAGGTTCCTTATTATTTTAATTGCCGCGGCTCTTATTGTTTTTATTTTCCGATACAGGTTGATGCAATTAAAAACAAAAACGGAAATGCAGAACCATTTACGCGAATTGGAAATGAGGGCTCTTAAGCTTCAAATGAATCCGCATTTCATTTATAATGCTCTGAATTCAATCCAATCTCTTGTCATTAATAGCAGGAACACTGAAGCAAGCAGTTATATCAACAAATTCGCAAAACTTTTGCGGCAGGTTCTTGAAAATTCTGATGAAAATCTTATTTCACTTGATAAAGAGCTATATTCCCTGCAACTATATGTTGATCTTGAAAAGCTCCGGATGAATATGGATTTCCATTACGAAGTGCTAATGGATAAAGACATTCTGGATTCTGAAATAAAAATACCACCGTTAATACTTCAGCCATTTGTTGAAAACGCTTTGTGGCATGGGCTAAGCAGAAAAGAAGAGAATAAAAAAATTACTTTGAACATTCATACCATGCATGACTGGCTTATCAGCGAAATAACTGATAATGGCGTGGGTCGAGAAAAAGCGAAAGAACAATATGAATCATTTCCTGAAGGCCATCTTTCAAAAGCGGTGAACATTATTCGTCACCGCCTTATTGACTTTAATCAGTCCTCCAATCCCGACCCCGTTAGTTTTATTGATCTTAAACAAAACGGCGAGGCTGCAGGCACTACTGCTATGGTTCGAATAAAAATTCAATAAATCATTCCCACATTCTATCCATCTCTTTCTACCCTTCAATAAACATCATTAAAAGACATTAACTCCCTCTTTAAGTTTAATAAAAATTGGAATGGCATTCATTGCAGGCATAGTTGCAGTTTGCCTGATTTCAGTTATTGCGATGAGCTGGAAAGAAATAATCCTACTATTTCGGAAAAGGAAAAACCATTAACTGATTACTCGGATTTCATTTGAATAACTATTTACCAATCATTAATAAAATTTAAAGGAGGCTAATTATGAAACAAAAATTTCTACTACTATTCGCTGTAATTGCGGCATCCTTTTTCTTCTTTACAGGTTGTAAAAAAGATCAGGTCCCTGCTTGCGACGGAAATAATAAGGTATTAACAACAACTTCTAAAGTTATTGCTACGGGATTAAATAATCCGAGAGGACTTAAGTTTGGCCCCGATGGTAATTTGTATGTAGCCGAAGGTGGTTACGGAGGAAAAAATTTTTCCACCAATTGTTTGCAGACGCCTCCGCCGGCTGGCCCTTATATGGGAAGTGATACAGGTAGCCGCATCTCCAGAATTAATTGGCAAGGTGTGAGAACTACTCTTGTAGATCATCTTCCCTCGTGCACGGCGGGAGCAGCAACCGGAAGCGGAGTTACAGGTATGGCCGATTTAGCTTTTATTGGTAATACTTTGTATGCTCTCATCGGTGGAGCGGGTTGCTCACATGGAGTACCTGATATTCCCAATAGCGTTATTAAAGTAAATCCTGATAAAACATGGAAAATAGTTGCCAATTACAGCGATTTTATAATTTCTCATCCAGTGCAGAACCCCGATCCTGACGACTTTACACCCGATGGAAACCCATGGGCCATGACCAGTGTCGGCGGCAATTTTTACGTTACTGAGGCAAATCATCAGGAGATTGATCGCATATCTCCAACTGGTAACATTCAACGTGTAGTTGACATTTCAAAGCTTCATAGTGTGGTTAGCGGCACTGATTGGATCGGGCCTACGTCTTTGGTTTATCACAATGGCAATTTTTACTTTGGAACTCTTACATCTTTCCCATTAGTACAAGGCGCTGCCAACGTTTATAAACTATCTCCGGATGGGAGTTACAGTGTTTTCGCATCAGGTTTTACCATGATAACCGGTATGGCATTTGATGATCATAACAGGCTATACGTACTCGAAAATACAGTAGGCAATCCGGGTCCAACTCCGGGTTTTGGGGATGTAATAAGAGTAGATCCCTCAGGCGAGAAACAAATGATAACTTCCGGGCTTCACCTGCCCACTGCGATGACATTTGGTCCTGATGGAAATTTGTATATATCAGATTGGGGCATTGGCCCTCCGGGTTCAGGCCAGATTGTTCAGATAAATTTCAAATGTGAATTCATACATCCGGATACAAAGAATTAAAAACATAGGTCTGTTTCTCATGTAATCCAATAGTATAGTAAGAGAGGTTTTTAAAAAGACCTCTCTTTATTATTTGCATTTTCTCATCTTTGTGTTCATTGAAAAGGATCGGTCTCATATCAGATACTCATGGTTATTTATACGAAGAAGTTTTTAAGCATTTCGAAAATTGTGACGAGATCTGGCACGCCGGGGATTTTGGTCCTATGGAAATTATAAACCGCCTGCGATCTTTCAAACCCCTCAAAGGAGTTTACGGAAATATTGATGGACAGGATATACGAAATGAATTTCCGGAACAATTGGTTTTTATGTGTGAAGAAGTGAAAACAATGATGAAGCATATTGGCGGCTATCCTCCCAAATACAACGCTGAAACTAAAAAAGAAATAATCATTCGTCAACCACAACTTTTTATCAGCGGACATTCGCATATCCTGAAAATAATTTATGATAACAAACTACAATGCCTTCACATGAATCCGGGTGCAGCAGGCAAACAGGGTTGGCAAAGGGTTAGTACCATTATTCGTTTTGATATTGATGGAAAAGAAATAAAAAACTGCGAGGTAATCGAACTAGGAAAATAAATCACCAAACATTTCTCTGTGCAACTCTGTGCCCTCTTGTGCCTCCGTGGTAATATTTTATTTTCACTTAAAGAAAACCACAGAGAAGCACAGAGCTTTTTCCTGTAGATAAGTTTCAAACAGTGATGCGATGAATTTGTGTGAAATGAAGTAACTTCTCTGAAATTTTTCATTATGCCAACTGATCGCCGCACATGGCTGAAGCAAAGCAGTCTTGCCTTAGCCGGTTTGGGTTTAACTCCTTTTCTTTCATTAGCTCATGAAAGAAAATTTTTCTCTCCGGGTGACCCGATCTGGCTCAACAGTAATGAAAATGCCTATGGCCCCTCTCCTCTTGCACAGAAAGCCATCATGGATATTTACAAAAAGTCAAACCGTTATCCTGATGATTACATTCCTTTATTAAAAAAGAAAATTGCCGGCCACTGGAATGTGGGCACAGAAAATATTTTACTGGGAGCAGGCTCTTCCGATATCATTGGTCTTTTTTGTCATCATGCAGCGAGGACAAAAGGAAATGTTGTTATAGCAGAACCATCTTACAGGGTATGGAACGGCCAGGCAAGTGCATTCGGGCTTTCATTTAAAAGAATTCCTTTGAATGAAGAAAGACAAACTGATTTCCCAACAATGATAGAAGCGATCGACGATGAAACAAGAATGGTTTATTTCTGTAACCCGAATAATCCCACGGGTCGGTTTGCGGAAGTTGAAGAGTTAAAACAGTATGCTGAAGAAACTGCTAAAAAAACTTTTGTATTTATTGATGAAGCTTATACAGAGTATGCCGATCTTCCTTCTATAGCGGAATGGGCGATCACCAATCCAAATGTGGTGGTAGCAAAAACTTTTTCAAAAGTATATGGGCTGGCAGGCGCAAGAGTGGGATATGGAATGGCGCATCCGGATACGATCAATTCTTTGAGCAGTTATCAGCCCTGGAGGGATGCAGGAGTAAGCATGGTATCCTGCAATGCAGCACTGGCTTCGCTGGATGACCATGATTTTGTAAAGATGTGCAAACAAAGAACAAAGGAAGCAAGAGAAATGTGTTACAGTTGTTTTAAAGAACTCTCTTTTGATTATATTCCTTCTTCTACCAATTTTATTTTATTTGATATTCATAAAATAAATAAAGACTTTACCGGTTTGATGCAGGCGAAAAATATTTATGTGCAATTCCGAGATCACTTCGGCGGCAAATGGTGCCGTGTAAGTATGGGAACCGTTGAAGAGATGCAACAATTTTGTAACGCACTGAAAGAAATAGCTGCCTGATAAGAATATATTTATTGCAGTGATTGTAAAATCTCACCCATTTCTTTTGCAAACTGTTTGGCATACACTCCTTCCTTATCCAATGTCGGATCAAAAATGGTTATGTCAATACCGCCAAACTTATCAGAATGAACCAAAGGATTCAAAATAAGCTTTAATTCTTCATAGCTTAATCCATCTTCCTGCGGAGAATCCACGCAAGGCATAATGTCATTATTTAAAACATCCACATCAAAATGTATCCAGAAACCATCGGGTTTTTTATCAGCTACCATCTTAAGAAAATCTTTTACTATCAATGCAATTCCTTTTGAACGCAAAGAAGACAGATCGTAATAATGTATATCACTTTGAATAATGGCATTCACATACCATTCAGGAGAAAGTTCGCGGTTGCCCACACAAAAAACATTTTCTTCTTTGATGTATGGTTTCCTCTTTTCAATATCAGTAAGTTTGTTATGACCATGGCCCGTAATAATAGCCAGGTCCATACCTGCAGCGCCTGAAGTTCCGGATTGCTCAGGTGTTACATAATCAGTATGGCCACCGAGAAAAAATAATCCGTAATTGCTATTTCGTTTTAATGACAAAGCTGCACCCATTAAAATGGAACAATCACCACCCAAAACAACAGTAATACTTTTCTTTTGAACAGGATTGTCTAAAGCATTTGCAAGCTGTATGCTGTAGTTGATGATCTTATCCGCATTTCTTACTTTACTTTCTTCATCAACCACCATGGAGTAAGCATGAGGAGGGATTATAATCTTTTTTTGAAATACGGAAAGCCCCGCAAATCCTTCCCTCTCCATTGCCTGTGGGAAAAACTTTGTACCGGGCTCTGCACCCGGCGAGGGTTCTATCAATCCAAGATTTGACGGGGCTTCAATTAAACAGAGATTTTGCATTCCATTTTTTAAGCATGCTCATGGGCCATTTCATCCATTGCCTTTTTCATTTCCTGTTCTGAAACATCTTTTACATGCGTAGAAACGATCCAGAGATAACCAAACGGATCTTCAATACGACCGACCCTGTCTCCATAAAACTGGTCCCCGGCTGGCTTGATCAGCCTTGCTTTGTTATCTACAGCTTTTTTAATGGTAGCATCTACGTCGGGAACGTAAATGAACAGATTAACAGAGTTGCCTTTTACTGTTTGCGGACTTTTGTTAAACTCCAGGTTTTCTTCCGACAACATAATCACACAATCACCGATCTCCAGTTCGGCATGTGCAATGGTTTTGTCAGGATTTTCAAATCTCATTCTTTCTTTTGCATTAAAAACATTTTTATACCATTTAATAGCTGCATCTGCACCATGAAAGGCAAGTGCAGGAATTACGGCATTATAGCCTTTGGGGATATAAGAAACTTTGTTCATAATAAAAGATTTTGGTTAGATAAAGAAACTAATCCCACAATATCCTTGCCAGTGAACGCTGATCAATGTTTCTAAAAATTTAATTTTCCCAACAATTCTTTTGACAAAGCAGCCTCAGGAATAATAACACTTATGGTATTGATAGCGAAATAGGCTTCCGAAACATTTATATATCCGTCAAACGGTCCTATTTTTCCCCATGAATTCTTTACTACAAAAAATGTTTTTCCGGTTTTTGATTTTTCTATTCCCGTAATATGCATCAGGTGATCATCCTGTGTGGTTAAATTTTCATATAACTCCTGCCGGATTGTAGCATCATACGGAGCTTCTTTCAGGTCAGGATTGATCTGTTCTTTTGTATAGGAAGTACTGTTATCAAGATTCAATGCAATTCCATTCTGTTGCATAAAACCTTTATTGCTTACATCTGCGTCCCATCCTACAGTATATCCCTTGTTCACCGCATCTTCTACTACCTGTATCAACTCATTCAATGGTAAATTATAAAAAGAACCATTGGCAAAATTATCAGGCACCTGTAAAATAAATGGCTTATAGTAAGGCTCATGAGTAAAAGAGGTCAGGCTTACATAATCATCCGCATTAAAATGCAACACATCTTTTGCAAAAGATGATGGAGTATACATTTTGCCATTGTAAGTAAATTCCTTTGGAGGCGCTCCTAAATATTCATCAAGAATTTTTATATAACCGTCCAGCCAGTTATCGGATATAGGTTGTTTTCTTAATACACTGTCAAGATATTCCTGCAGTGCACGAAAAAGTTTCTGGTGGTTATAAATTTTTTCGCCGTTGATCAATCCTGAATAATCTTCCAAAGGAATAGCCCCGTAATTAGCTACGGCACGTAGTTCATCATGTCCTAATCCTCCTTCACCAAACTGGGCCTTGCCCCCGCGAAGAATATAATTTTTGGCTTTATCGATATAAATGTTCCTGACCGTGAACATTTCACTGAGGTTTATTTCATTTTTATCCTTCCTGATCTCTTCACTTTCCACAAGAGAAGTAGTAGCAAAGCACCAGCAGGTGCCGGTCATAGCCTGGTTTTTTACCGGCGTTGCCTTTAAAGTTTTGATGTCAAAAAACTGCGGGGTTTGTAAAGGGGCAGATGTTTGCGCAAATAAAATAATTGCGCTTAATAAAAAGCTGCAAGCAATAGTTATTCGTTTCATGTGCGGTTATATAAATTAATAATCGAGTTTTACTGTGAATCTATCAGTACCGGGTATATCCAGGGCAGCAGCTGCCGCGTTACTGATACGAATATTTAAGCCCTCGTTTTGCTTAAGGTCAGTCATTTCTCCCAGCAATTTCGCATAAATTATTTTATCATTAATGGGGTTCGTAATTTTCACAATAGTACCCGGTTCTGCTCCATCCATCAATAAATAATATTTGGCATCGGACCATCCGCTTGAAGTTTTAAATATCCCGGAAGTAACTGTTTGTTCTTTAGTGATGGAATCCTGCTTTATTTGTTTATCAAAAGAAATCCTGAAATATCCTTCGCCCGGATTTTGTGGCTTCACCTCTTCTTTTACCGGGATCACATCCTCAGTCTTTTTTGACTGGGCCGGTTCATCTTTCACTTCTTTCTTTTCCTGTACTACCTCGCTATCTTTTTTAGGTTCTTCTTTTTTTATGCCCGGTTGAGTGGTTACTTCATTCTTCACTATTTCTTTCTCTTTATTATCTGTAATTGGCTTAGTCTCAGTTTCCGTAGTTTGCGGGTTATTTACCGCCGTAGCCATCTCCGTTGGACTCATTAAATATCCTACAACCAGTTTTGCGCCACGCGGAAGTTTATCAGTGGTGACCTTATTCCATTTACGCAATTTTTCCATCAGCACATCATTATTGGTGCTTACATTATATATGGTTTCTTCGTTCCCGGTTACATAGTAAACAGGTCTCCCGATCTCTGATCTATGGGTATAGTTGGTATCAGTTAACGGTATCTTTAATACCTGGCCAATATGAAGGCCCTTCGACATATCCAGTGAATTGAATGAAGCCAAATGTTTGGGGTGTACATTGAACAGGCGACCGATGGAATAAAAATTTTCTTTGGGACTTACTTTATGTTCTATGTACGAACCTTTACTGCTTCTCTTGATTAAGTACTGCTCGGTTTGAGCTTTTAAACCTGCTGAAAGAATAAGAAGAAAAAATGACAGAGCAACGCTTTTCATAATGACCAGATTGTTTACAAAGATGCGGAAATATTTGGTTTAAGAGAGCTCAAATATCCTTTAATATTCGCAATTCTTTGGGATAATAGTTGTTAATTCTGGTGGGCAAAACGTTGATCCAGCCTAAGGGATGGGCTTCATAAGAAACCAATTTCCATCCTTTGCTGCCAGCATTTATATTCAATATGTCTTTCTTTTGCAGATAAGCAATAGCCTGTTCTTTATTCAATGCTATTCTCTCAATATCATCAGAAATTAAATTGCTCATGGCAAGCGCATGAGAAGGAATTAATTTGTCTCTCATCAGTTCACCGATCATAGTTCCGGAATAAATCACATAAAGATTACTTTGCAAAAAAATCACTTCATTCATCAATCCTTTCGGAATGGCGTAGACTTCATTTCTAACTTTTATAAATTCATGATTTGTATCTCTCATCCAATTCTTCAGGATCTCCTTTTCTTTTTTATTCACCAATTCTGTTTTTCTTTTTGTTCTCAGATCGGGTTCATCATCTCCATCCGTTTTTCTTATACAGGCAATAAAAAATCCTTCTCCCTTCACCTTATCCGGCCAAAACCTGCAACCAGAAGACGATTCAATGATCTTCCATTCATTCATCATTCTTAATTCTAAATTCTGAACTCTGAACTCTGAACTCATCCACTCCATAATATCTTCATCTTCTTCTTTTGAATAAGAGCAGGTAGAATAAATAAGTATTCCATCTTTCTTCAATGCGGGCCACACATCAGCCAGTATCCTTTGTTGCCGCTGGCTGCAAAGCTGTACATTGTTTTCACTCCACTCCCCTATGGCTTCTTCATCTCTGCGAAATAACCCGCTGCCACTACAGGGGGCGTCTACCACGATGACGTCAAAATAATTTTCATGCCTTGCAAAATCTTTGGGATCGTTATTGGTGACAACTACGTTATCGCTTCCCCATTTAATGATATTATCTTTTAAAATATTACTGCGGCTTTTGATTACTTCATTGCTCACAAGCAAACTATCTTTTGTAATGAGAGATTGTATATGTGTTGACTTTCCTCCCGGCGCTGCAGCGAGATCAAGAATTTTTAATGGTTGCGAAAGATCAACAGTTTGCTTTAACGCCTGTTCCAAAAACATACTGCTTGCTTCCTGCACATAATAGCAACCTGCATGAAAGATGGGATCGAAAGTGAAGGATGGTCGTTGTTCCAGGTAATATCCATAATTGCTCCACGGAACTTTGTTTGATTGGGAAATTTTGAAATTTTGAAATTGGGAAATTGATTTTGATGGATTCAGTCGAATCGAAGTCACCTGTTCCCCGCTTGCATGTACTTTTTCAAAAGCTTCTTTATCGAAACCTTTAATTCCTTCTAATGGTTGCAATAATTTATTTGGAAGATTCACGAACCAAATTTTAAACCTCACCCCGTCATTTTTCCGGATATCGAAATATCTCCGTGTATCTCTGTATCATTCTCCATGCCTCTATGGTAAATTGTAACCACGGAGACCAGGGAGCACTAAGAAACACAGAGAAGCTCGATACATTCATAATTCTAAACTCTTAGCTCTTAACTCTCATCTGTATAGTCTTCGAGATAAAAAAGATAACCACATAGACACATAGGGCACAAAGGAACACAGAGAAGGTCAATGCAATTCATAATTCTAAACTCTAAACTCTCAAAACGCTTTCTTCTTTACCACCTCAACAGCTTTTGCTACCTGCTCATTATAATTCTGAATTGTTTTGGCAACGATGTTTTCATTATCCTGCGCTTCTTTCCAGTTGCGTTGTTCTATGGCTTCACGAATGCCCGGCAATGTTTTTACTCCATAGCCTGTATAATATCCCGGCGCATAGATCTCATGTTTATACCATGGCCTTCTTGGCAAACCATCGGGGTCTATCAAGCTTCTTTCTACTTTATACAAAATATCATTCAATTCATTTTGTTGGGCCACCGGCAATTGCAAACCGGTGCTGTACATCTTATCAAATTCTTCCGCATTTTCTTTTAATCCCACCATGGCATTTTCCAGTTTACTGAAGTCGAGATAAGGCACCTCTTCTTTTGCTTTGGGAGGATACAATGTCTTCGTGGGATCCTTTGCATAATCAAACAATTTTTCTTTTAGCATTTTATTCTCAACATCCGTTTCAGCTCTTTCATTATCAAGCAATGTCTTTACTTCATCCACATAACCATTTACTGTTTTATAAAAAGGATTAAAATCAAAGGGTAACACATCGGCATCTGCTATGCGCAGCGTTACACGGCCTGCTGTTTTTGATAAAGTAACTCCATACACAAAACCTGGATCTTTGAAACGGGTAAACATATCATACGAATCAAAAATGGAATGGTAATCTCCGCCTGAACCTTCACCGCCAAAGCCAAGATTCAAAGAAGCAATTCCCAAATGCTGAAGAAAAGCCGACCAGTCCGAGCCGGCACCCAATGCACCCAGCTTGATATATTTATTGCCCAGCATTTTTTCTCTTTTTTCAGGAGCGGCTTCCACAATCATTCTTGCATAGCGGCGCTCCTTAATACTCACTCCTGTTTCGGGATCGGTCACTGCATCGGCTACCTGGTTAAAAAATGTTTCCATTGTATGCGAACCGCTGGCCCCTATAAAGCCACGGCTATTTCCATCTGAGTTAATATAGGCCACTGCTTTTTGTTTCAGCTCCAGTTGATGATCCTCCGCCCATTCGGTGCTGCCAAGCAATGCTGGCTCTTCACCATCCCATGCACAAAACACCAGAGTGCGTTTGGGTTTAAAACCTTTTTTTGCTAATTCTCCAATAGCTTTTGCTTCACTCAATTCTGCCACCATTCCGCTCAGCGGATCAGCCGCACCATTTACCCAACCATCATGATGATTGCCGCGTATCACCCATTCATCCGGGAATTCACTGCCCGGCATTTTTGCAATTACATCGTAGAGTTGTTTTTCATCCCAGTTAAATGTAAGTTTCAAATGCACTTTGTCTTTGCTGGGGCCCACATGATAAGTAATAGGCAGATCACCGCGCCAGCCTTCAGGCACTACTTGTCCGCCCAGCGATTCCAATAGTGGCAATGCATCTTCATACGAAATCGGCAGCACAGGAATTTTCATAATGGTGATCGCATCTTTTATATCAAGGCGCTTTGCATCTTTAGTTGCCGGTTCATCCGGTGTCAACGGATCACCGGGATATACAGGCATATCCATTACCGAACCACGCTGCACAGCATCGGCACGACGAAACGACCCTACGGGATATACATCACCACGACCATAGCCATCATCAGCGGGATCGCTGTAAATAATACAACCAATGGCACCATGCTCGTAAGCCACTTTTGGTTTTATACCGCGCCAGGAACCGCCGTATTTGGCGATCACTATTTTTCCTTTTACATCCACGCCCAATCTATCCAGTTCATCATAATCGGCCGGCACACCGCGATTCACAAATACCAGTTCCGCCGTTACATCACCGTCGGCACTGTAGGCATTATATGTTGGCAACTGCTCCGATTTTTGTCCCGAAGTTTTATCTGCTGCAAGTGTCGGCTCCTGTAGTTTGGCTTTGTAAGGTTTGCTGCCCAGGAGTTCCAGCACTCTTGTTTTGGGAGTAGGAAACAGCGGCCAGTACGAAACGATCTCTGTTTGATAACCCCATGTGCGGAAAAGATTCGCAATGTATTCTGCATTCGCCTTATCCTGCGGGCTGCCAACATGATGCGGGTGCGAACTCAGGAACTTCATCCATTCGTCCTGGTTCTTTGCATCGATCTGCGCATCATATTGTTTTTCCCAATCTAATTGTTTGGTGGCATCAGCATCCGTAAAGCCCATCAGCTTTTGAGCATTTACAACGATTACTGATAAAATAAGAATTAAGAATAGATTCAGCTTTCTCATGATATGGGTGTTTATTTTTTTATTCAGCGAACTTAAGGAATTCTATTCAACACCTGTTGTGTCACTCACTTCTACGTTCGGGAATTCTATTGAGCATTTATGAAACTGCTGACAGATGGCCATTAATATGTTTGAAGAAATTTATAAAAAATTAGGGTAAATGGGCCAATTGACCTATGAAGCAATAACACAGAATAAAACCTGCGACTGGTTTCCCATGACCGTTATCCAATTAATATCACCTAATGTAAAATCAACAAGAGCTTTATCTATTTTTTTAATTTTTTATTCCTCTGTAAACATAAAATCATTTTTAAAAATGATACTAAATTACTCTCGAGTATTCATTTATATTTCGAAAGAACTTATTATCTTAATAGTTGATCTATCTCAAATGAAAAAATACTAAGTCTGAAAAGCGATATTATAATAAAATATAGCGGTGGTACAATCACGTTGCTGGTTGGTGGAAAACCTTGGATGATGTATCACAAATCTGAATTAAGTAAAGAATTCTTAAAGGAATATCTCAATGACCTTTTTAAAGACTTAGAGAATTTAATTGAGAAAGACGATGAGGAATTCTACTTGATGAGATTGAATCTTAGAGCAACAATGCCAAGTGTTGGTGCTTGTAATAATTGCGGTCAAAATGCTAATTTATTAGGAGGACTTTGTTACAATTGCTCAGGAGTAAATGAGAAGTAATCAATAAAATCTCAATGTTGTTCTTCCTCGCCGTCCAAGAACTTAGATAGATTGCTTCGCTTCCCTACCTGTGGTAGGCAGGTCTCGCAATTACGCACACTCCGTCATTATGAAACTAATAATCATTAGAATTAGAAAAGAATGAACAAAGGAAACATTGTTTCATTAATCATCTTGGGATGTTTTATTATTTTTTTCATTGTCCAAAAAGCAATTTTCGTCGACAATGCCTCGTACACAAAAGGGATTATAGAAAAAGAGTCAGTCGTTGCTAAAGGGCAGCATTATTTTGATTATTCATTTTTTGTAAGTGGGATTAAATATCATGGATCAATACCAATTGAATTTTGTCTTGACTCAAAAGCTCCCTGTACAATTGGAGATAGCGTAATCGTTCGCTATCAGAAAAATCATCCTGCACGTAACGATTTAGTTCATAGCATTCCTTAATGTCTTGAAACCTTAGTAGAAAGAATTTAAGATTTATAATTCAACCTTATTAAAACAGACCATTTCGAATAAGCTAATAAGGTTAGGAATTGAGAGTTGTATTTTCTACTGAGGTTTGTTTATTTATAACGATAACATGATATTCAAACCAAGTGTGTAAGTGCAACTCGTCATTGCGAAAAAATCAGCGGAGCTTTGTGCGTAGAGATGTTTTGAAGCAATCTGAAAGCAAACTGTCAGCATTCCAAAAAAGAGATAGATTGCTTCGTCGCTACGCTCCTCGCAATTGTAAAAGTCAGATAATTCGGTAACAGAATTTAATCTTTAGGGTTCAAATTTTGTTACTATGAGAGACAATAGAAAAGACACTACCATTTGGAGGAACTATGTAGAGAAGTATGTTTTTTTGATAAAAGAATATGAGCAGGTCAAACGCAAGGAGCATCCTCTCTACAGGTTAGCTAAAGATTTTTATAAAGCTCATGATACTTGTGGTAAGAGTTTTCTGAAGTATTACAATCGATACAAGCAATATGGAAATGAATCAGATTTGTTGCCACGAAAACGAGGACCAAAGTATAAAACGAGAAGGCCAGTTAAGTTCATTGAAAACAAGGTAATAGAATTAAGACAGAAGGGGAACTCCAAATTAGAAATAGTCAATATACTGAGGCCGTCTTTGCATAAATTTACGCCGTCTGCATCTGGAGTATATAATATCTGTAAACGATATGGCATGAATCGTTTGACAGTAAAAATGAAACAGAGTAAGCGTAGGATCATTAAAGAACGAATGGGTCAGTTAGGTCATATTGATTGTCATCATTTGAGTAAAAGCATTATCAGATCACAAAGCCGAAAACTTTACCTGGTATGTCTGATAGATGATTACAGCCGGTTGGCTTGGGCAGAAGTAGTGGAAGATATTACCAGTTTAACAGTAATGTTTGCGGCGTTGAAGTGCATGAATATGTTGCATGATCAATACAAGCTAAAGTTTGAAGAGATCATTTCAGATAATGGACCTGAGTTTGGACCAAAAGAAAGTAAACAAAAAAGCGGACATCCCTTCGAAAGAATGCTCATTGAACTGGGAATTAAACATCGTTATACCAAGCCATACAGACCACAAACTAATGGTAAGGTGGAAAGGTTTTGGAGAACATTGCAGGAAGACTTGATAAGAGAAACAGATTTTGATTCTCTAGAAGAACTGAAAGATGAATTAATACAGTATTTGTATTATTACAATCATCAACGGCCACATCAGGGAATAGAAGGAAAAACACCAGTGGAAATGATTTTTAAAAATGAAAAATAAAAACCTTGTTCCGTTACCGAATTGCTAAACCTTTACAGCAATGACGGTTTGTCGTCATTGCAAAAAATGAGCCAAGCGTTTGTGTACAGAGATGTTTTGTGACAATCTGAAAACAACAATCAGTATGTAATAAAGAATAGAATGATTCGCTCACCTGCCGGCAGGCAGAACCAAAATTATAAATCACGCATGGCCTACATCCGGCCTCAAACAGCGGTCTGAAGAAATTATAATCTTCAGTTCAATTCTTAACTTCATAATTTAAGAGCAAGTTGATGTTTATCGATAACCGGAAGAAAAAACCAAAGGAATAAAAACATTGAATCTTTAATGACCAACTTTGCAACCTCTCCGATGAAGCCAGAGCCACGATGCGTGTCTCCACGCACAGCAATAAATACCGGCATGCATTCAGACATTCACGGCATCAAATTCAATTTTAATAATTTTTCCGACCTTAACGCACGATACCAATTCAAATTTATTGCGGCTATACATCAAATTCAATTATGCGCATACCATTACTTACTGTCCTCTTCTTGATTACAGTGAATGTATTTTCTCAACCGATACCGGTCATTGAAACGACATTTACGATACATAGAAACGAAAAACAAGTATTTAATTTTTCGCTCCAAAAAAATTATTTACTCAGGGCAATTGTTTTGCAAAAAGGAATTGACTTAGGTATAAGCGTATATAAAAAGGGAGATACCACAAACAGGTTGAATTTGTTCGATTCTCCGAATGGTGAAAATGGACCGGAGCCAATTTCTTTTGAAAGCCCGGCAGATGGTGATTACACACTAGTTGTAGAGGAGCTTGAAGATGATTCCGTATTATCGGGACAATATACTATCCGTCAAATATTGATACACCCGCTGCAGCCAAAGATTGATACTTCCTTTTCCAATGGTTCGGGTATTGTTGCAAGAACTATTTCCAAAATGACAATTGATAATCTCACCAATCTTGGTATGCTCTGGGGCTTTCTGAAATATCATCATCCCGCTGTAGCTGCCGGTGATTATAATTGGGATGCAGAATTGTTCAGAATATTACCCGGAATACTTACTGCACAAACAAAGGCAGAAGCAAATATAACTTTGGAAAAATGGGTAGATCATATTGGAAAGCCGGCACCCTGCGATTCATGTACCCCAGTTAAAAAAGATAGTTCTGTAAAATTAATGCCCGATTACGGGAATCTTTTTGAGAATGATAATCTTAGCAATTCGCTTATTGAAAAACTGACCTATATTAAGAACAATCGCAACCAAGACGACAACTATTATGTTGGGTTGGCCGAGGGAGTTGGCAATCCTATATTTGATAATGAGAACCCCTACACGAAAATGGCATATCCTGATGGGGGTTACCGGCTGTTAGCCTTGTTCCGATACTGGAACATAATTCAATATTTCTATCCCTACAAATATGCAATAGGTGAAGACTGGAACAAGGTATTGCCAGAGTTCATTCCCAAATTTTTTAATGCAAAAGATACCACGCAATACCTGCTTGCCTGTTTGGAAATCATTGCCCGCATTCATGATACACATGCTAACATATGGAGCAGCCATAAAGCGCTTACCGATTATTTTGGAAAATATTATGCGCCTGTGCAGGCAAAATTCATTGAGGATAAGCTTGTGGTAACAGGATATTATGCCAATATATTTTCGATAAAAGAAAAACTAAAAACCGGCGATATTATTACAACAATAAACGGAACAGCTGTAAACGATCTAATAAAAAAATATTTGTACCTCACTCCCGCTTCAAATTATAGCACTCAACTAAGAGATATGCCACGTGCCCGGCTTTTAAGAAGCAATGTAGATACTATGGATCTGGAAATAGTAAGAGGTGGCAAAAAGATGTCTGTCATTGTGAAATGCACAGAGCCAGACAAACTGAACTTTTTTGTGGATTATGATCCTTCTCCCCGTGACAGCAGCTATAAGATAATTGCCGGCAACATTGGTTATATTTTCCCGGGACGATACAAAAATGAGCAGTTGGATACAATAAAAAAGATATTTAAAAACACAAGAGGGATCGTTGTCGATATGCGTTGCTATCCTTCTGCGTTTATGCCGTTTACTTTTGGTAATTATTTAAAGCCTTCAGCGTCACCATTTGTAAAATTCACTATTCGCGGCGTCACCAATCCGGGGTTATTTATTTTTAGTCCACCACTTTCTGACGGTGAACCTAATCCTGATTATTATAATGGCCCGGTTGTTGACATTGTGAATGAACTCACGCAAAGCCAGGCAGAATATACTACCATGGCTTTTCAAAGTGCACCCGACATGACAGTAATTGGCAGCACGACGGCAGGTGCAGACGGCAATGTTTCCCGTATCATGTTGCCCGGAGGTGTTTTTACTTATATTTCAGGAATTGGGGTCTATTATCCCAACGGCGAAGAAACGCAAAGAAAGGGCGTAAGAATTGATGTTCCCGTGAAGCCAACTATTCGGGGCATCAAAGACGGGAAAGATGAACTTCTTGAAAAGGCGATTGAGATTATAAATTCGAAAAGTAATAAGTAATCTATTGACGCACGCGGGGAGACCTGTCCTCTTTGTTCTGACTGTCTTCAATAAATAAAAAGACTTAAATATTATCTTTTTGCAACTCGGCACTGCCTCTAAAAATGATTCATTCCTATCATACATAATCTGAGTAGAAAGAATTTAAGTTTATAATTCAACCTTATTAAAAGAACTACATCGATAAGCTAATAAGGTTATAACCGAGGGGTTATTTTTTTTCTACTAAGGTTTATCTATCTGCGATTAGTTAACCCGCAATAAAACATATTTCATCATTATCCGGCAAACATAAGACAATGGACATACTGCGGAGTACTGTAATCAGATAAAATAACCTCATGCAATCACAAATTCCCTGTATTTTTTTGTCGCCTTTTTTACCGCTTGTTGTTTTGTTTTACTAAATGGAAGAAATGATTTGGTTTCAACAATAACCGAATTATTTTTAATACTTCGCTTCCAAATACCCTCTATTTTTCCATTGATAAGAATAGCATTGCTAAAAATTGCAGTGCTTCTGTTGGCAAGATTGGGTGGATGTTTTTTATCAAACAAAAAACTTCTGTCTTTATAGGCAACTGTATATTCGTCATAATTGGGAAGCAGGTGAATTGCTTTAGTAATAGCATCTTTAAAATTTGATGGCCCAAAAAAATATTCTTTTCCGTCGATCACTTCTTTTTTAAAATTATTCTTCACTATCTCAATTCCTTTTCTTGCATCGGTGAGTGACAAGCCCGACCACCAGGCAAAGTCATACACAGTAGCAGGGCCATGACTGGTAAAATATCGTTTTAGTAATTCAACCAGCGATTCTTCACGGATCATTTTCTTAGAATTGGGTACTCTTTCATTAAACAACGCATAGGTAACCTGATTTCCCTTTTTAGCACCACTGCAAATAATACCATTAAGTTCTGAATGCGCCAATAAATGAATGAACCGTAAACCATCTGTTGCAATTTTTGCTTTTTTAAAAACCTCTTTTAATTCATCCCGTGTTAGTTGTTTTCCGCCTTGCAATGCTTTTACCAGCACATCATTACTCCGTTTAAAAAAATTTTTATCCCATCCGAAACTGCGATAATTGTGGGCTAAAGAAGAGAGAATACGCGGAGCCGTTAAATCAATCATCCAGCGAATATCTTCGGAAGTAACAAAATGCCAGGTTGGGCGCAGCACATGGGTACGAAGAATTTTTCCATCATTAAAAGCTTTTTCGATACCAGCATCGTTCCATCCCTGCAACCGCAGTCCGATAGCCCATTTTGCCATAGCATAATCCTGCGCCTGCACAGCGCCCATCCACGACACTAATTCTTGAGGCGTTTTAAATTTTGATTGAACAATTTGCTGATTGCAAAGGCGCAGTTGTAAAACATTTCCCGGTGTCATGCTATTGGATATCTACTTAAAATTAATCAAACAGAAATCAAAACGATAGATTGCTTCGGCCTCCTTCGTCAGCCTCGCAATGACGGAGCTGCACGTCATTGCGAAAAAATCAGCCAAGCGTTTGTGCGTGGGGATGTTTTGAAGCGTGCCTACCAAACAGGCAGATATGCTCGCAATGGCGGATTAAATGCAATTGAATGATTGCTGCAATTAAATTCAGAGGAGGTTGTTACGCCGGCGACAAACAAAGATTTTTTACGTTTACTCTATTTTCAGAGCTTAGAAATTATACTCATTTTCGAAAACAATTTGTAATAGAAATTCAATGAGAATCAATATAAAATGATTTTCAGTATTCGGAAAAATACGGCATTTATAAAAAATCGTCTGTAAAGCTTGCACAAATAAAATAGCGATAATACCTTAGCGGCGTTGAACAATTCCTAAGAAACAAACGTAATCCGACCGTTGAAAATACTAAGCTGCAAAGAACAATTCTCTTCGTAAATTTTCAACTCATATAAGTCGGTTTTCATTGTGCTCAGAGGAATCGTTTTCCGAAATATCCTGGAAAAACGAATCTAAACCCTGAAAACAATGAAATTAAATCTACCCTTCAAAAAAGCTTTACAGTTATTTTTCTTTTCCCTTGTAATTAACACTCCGGCATTATGCCAATCTTTTACGGGAATGGTTTTTGAAAACCCTGTTCTTGAATCAGGAACGTACGGCACTGATGGTTCTACTTACAGATTCAGCAATATTTTCAGCGGAGTGGATGCAGTAATTACAATTACCGACCGGTCGAATGCATCTGTAGTTCTTAGTAATATAGATACTACAGGCCCGGGGCTGGGCTATGATAAAGCTTTTCAGCCCGTGCTTGGAATGCCAGGTACTGCGCCGGCTAATACCACATGGTGGATGGATTTTAGTATGTCATTTTATGAAACAGGAACTTTTACACCTGTTGCAGCTACAGAATTTTATGCTACAGGTTTGGATATTGACGGCGATGGCACATCAATAAGCGAATGGGCTGAAATGTATAAAATTGAATCAATCGATTCCGCATTGGTAAACAGCCTTACATTTACAAAACTCTCATCATATCTTCAGGGCTATGACTATCGTATAGAAGGCATCATTGCAAACTCACCCGGTATTGATACCAGTGCAAAAAATGTAATGGCGACATATAAATATGCAAATAAACAAACTATTACTTTCAGAATTGGAGCCAGCACAGCATCTTCCTCTTCTTCAGCGGCAATGCGCCTGAATTCGATCTGGTTTCAAAATCCTTATGTAGGAAACCCGCTGCCTGTAAAACTGATTTCATTTACGGCCATACCGGAACAAAAGGTCGCAGAACTAAAATGGACAACTGCTTCCGAAGTAAATCTTAAGCAATTCGTTGTAGAAAAGAGTTATGACAACAAAGGCTTTTATGAGACCGGAGTAATATCTCCGCATGGGAATAGTTCTGCCAGGACCGACTATACTTTTTTTGACGATATAAGTGAAAATAATTCCGCAATAATTTATTACAGGTTGCGCTCGGTAGATATAGATAATAAAAGTGAATATTCCGAAATCAGGATAATAAAAACGAAGCAGGATGATAAAATAAATGTCACAGCTTATCCTAATCCTGTAACAGATAAACTGTTTGTCACCACTCCATCCTCCTGGCAAAAAAAGAAAGTAATATACGAGCTGTTCACCATAGGAGGGCAGTTGGTTAAAATGTTTCAATCAACATCAACAGATCAGACACAGGTTTTAAACCTGGACAATACGGAAAGGGGTGTTTATTTTGTAAGAATAACCTGTGGTGATGAAACTGCACAACAAAAATTAATTAAAAACTAAATCAAAAAATTCACAGCTATTGGGTCACTTCATTTAAGAAAGTCTCCTTTTGTTCTTAGTGTTCCAATAAAATAAAAACTATTCATTGTTGTCCTTAGTATAGACGATAAATACAATTAATGGAGAAGCAGGTCAATAATTTGCTGCCGGGCTTTTTTGGCTTCAGGGAAATTTAAAAACATCCATGTATGAAACATTTCTTTGTATTCATGATAGTTTATTTCAATTCCCTTTGATTGCGCAAGGGATCTCAGTTTCCTTGCATCGGCTACCAGTATATCTTTTGAACCAATAAAAACAGATATCTTCCCGAGTCCCTCCAGTGGCCCATTGATGGGGCTTAATAAATAATGATCAGTATTTGTATCTCCCGCATACATTTTGCCTACCTTCTGAAGAGCCTTTATACCTAAAAAAGGTTCAACCGCATCTACCTCCTGCATATATGGATTGGTAAGTGTGATATCAAGCCATGGCGAAAGCAAAATGATCTGGCCCGCCGGGCTGATATGTTCATTTCTCATTTTTTGCGCCAGCGATAATGCAAATCCGCCACCGGAGGAATCGCCCATAAGAATAAGATCACCGGGATGTCCTGTTGAAACCATTTGCTTGTAAAGAATATCTGCGATAGCAAAGGATTCTTTATAAGTATGATCCGGCGCAAGAGGATAATCAGGCGCCGTAATGGTACACCCGGTTTCTTTAACAAGGCGGGCCAGGAATTTCCAATGAAATATTATAAAGCTTTCAACATAGGCTCCGCCATGAAAATAAAGAATATGCCGGCCGCTTTCTTTTTTATTTTTGGGGCTCAATGTAAATACATTCCTGTTGTTTATTTGAAATTCCCTGACATGGCAAATACGCCTGATACCCCGGGGCGGCTTCGGGCTATTGAAATAACCAAGCCTGCCGGAAGCAAATTGTTTCCTGAGAAATTTTTTCTTATCAATAATTTTCAGCAGAAGATTAAATAATTTGCCCTGGGTACTTGCCACGGAGAAGGGTTTAATAAATGGAAAAATTGTAAAAGGAATAAAAGATTTGCACTTGCTATTAATGAGCAAGGTACTTATAATAACCAGCACCAACCCGGATGAATTGTTAATGATTGCAAGTGCAAACAATTATCGTTCGCGAAAGCCCATAACCTGGTCGAAAGTTATGACTCGGAAAATTCAGGATACAAACGACTTCTGGCTCCGGCTTGACAATGTTGCCAAAATTTACCCGGCCATAAAAGACCGTGAACTCACTTCTGTGTTCCGGGTATCCGTTGAATTAAAAGAAAGAATAAAAGCAAAACAATTCCTTGAAGCAGTCAACGCCCTTGAAGAAAGGTTTCCTTATTATAAAGTAAAACTGAAAACGGGTTTTTTCTGGTACTATCTTGAGCCCGGTAACCTTCCTATACCTGTAGTACCCGATCATGGAATGCCCTGCAGGGCATTTGATAAGCAGGAACTCCTGTTCAGGGTACTGGCGAAAGAGAATATGATCAGTATTGAATTCTCCCATATCCTGACAGATGGAACAGGTGCATTGGAATTTTTAAAAAAACTTTTGTTGATTTATTTTGAAAAATGCTTTTTGAATCTTTCACCTGGTCTTTCTTTTCATGACCCCGAAGAAATGCCATTGAAGGAAGAGTATGAAGATGCTTACAAGCGGTATTTTAAAAAGATTAATGTACGTCCGCTCAAAATGCCCAGGGCATTTCATGTTCCGTTTCGCTTAAAAGAATCACCGCGGTTTGATGTTTTGACAGCTATCGTTTCGCTTGAAGATATTCTGAAAAAGGCGAAAGAACATGAGGTAAGCCTGACTGTATACCTGACTGCTGTATATCTCCATTCCCTTCAGCTTATTTATGAACAACAGACATCCTTTCGCAAACGAACAGCCAATAAAATAGTACGCATTGAAGTGCCGGTTAACCTGCGCAGGATATTCCCTTCCCGTACCATGAGAAATTTCTCGCTGTATGTAATGCCCGGAATTGATCTCCGTCTGGGACACTATACTTTCGAGGAGATAATACAAATAGTTTACCACCAGATGCAGCTTGAAACAGACAAGAAGCTTATCAGCAAAATGATCTCACGAAATGTAAGCAGGGAAAAAAATCCTTTTATAAGAGTTGTACCACTTATAATAAAATCATTTATCGTGTCTAAGCTTTATAACCTGGGAACAAAACAATACAGCGGAGTTGTGACTAACATGGGAAAGATAGATATTGGCCCGGAAATAAATGAGCTGATCAATCAGTTCATATTTATTCCGCCACCACCCAACAAAATATTAAAAGTGAATTGCGCAGTAGCAGGATTTGGTAATAAATTAGCATTGACGTTTGGAAATATCACGACATCAAAAGAATTGGAAAGGCAGTTCCTTACTTTTTTAACAGCGCAGAATATTCCTGTTAAACTCATGAAACACTTTAAATGAGATTACGATGATCATTTGTAAAAACTGTGGTGTAGAACTGGAAGAAGATATGCTGAATTGTCCTTTATGCGGGGAGCCGGTTGGCAGTTATAATAATGAACAGAGGGCTTTACTTAAACCGCAACCTTTATTGCCATATAAAAAAATGAGCCAGTCCCAGAGAAAATTTACATGGGAAATAGTTTCTCTTATATTGTTTTCAAGCGCTATTGCCACTTTTATTGTTGATTTTATTATAAACCGCCACATCACCTGGTCAGAGTTACCGGTAGCTATTAGCCTTACTATTTTTTGTTATGTTTCCTTATTTGCATTCTGGCATCAAAGAACCATTATTCAAATATCAGGCGGATTCTTATTGTCTTCCTTATGCCTGGTAATACTTGACGCATTGACAAGTGGCATTCAATGGTCGATTAAATTGGGAATGCCGCTGCTGTTTACAAGCAATCTTGTTATCATAGTACTGGACGTTATTATTCACAAATCAAAATATAAAGGAATCAACCTCATTGCCTATGCTTTTCTTGGCGCTGTTTTATTATGTATATGTGTAGAAGGTGCTTTGTCTTTTTTTAAAACAGAATCATTTCACTTTGAATGGAGTATTATTGTTGCCGGGTGCACCATTCCTGTTATTCTTGTTCTGCTTTTTGTACATTTCCGCTTAAAGAAGGGAAGGAGTTTGGAAAAGACTTTTCATATATGAAGTTTCTCAGAATATTTTATTTCCCCCATGTTATCGATGATCGCCAGGTCAATAACAAAAAATATCAGCTTATTGCAATCAGATGATTAGCAGGGTATATTTATCGCTGTTATCTGTCGCCCTCATTATTGACAACCATTTATCCAAAACTTATTGTTGATCCGGCTTACATTTTTTATGTTTATAGTCAAGTGAAGAAGCTTTCAGCATTCATATTACTATTTGCATTGGCGGCTCTCTTTGTCGAGGCGGCCAAACTACCTCCGGGCTGCAACAAGAAAACAGTTTCAAAATGTACTGTGATGATGAAAGTGCACAGTAACTGCAAAATGATGGCTGAAATGATGAAGAAGCACCAGCAAAAGAAAGGTAAATGTAATTCCCGTACATGCCCCGATTGTCCTCTTTTTACTGTAACAACCTTTAAGGCTGCATTTGGGTTTATCATTCCAAAACCGGTCAATAAAATTGAATGCGCAGTTATGCTGAACAATGATCTTTCTGAGTATCATTCACAGCAATGGAAGCCACCCAATACATTCCCTGGATGATCCGATTCAGCAAACAACATTTTTTCATTCAATAATATTTCCAACCATGAAATCTGTATTGAAGCTGGCGTTTATCGGCTTGTTGGCAATAAGCACAACAGCCTATGCGGGTAAGCATAAGAAGAAACAAAAAAGTGCTCAAACAAGCAGCATGCATTGTCTTTCTTCCTGCCCACGGACCGGAAGTTGTCATTGATCATTTAAGTCTGCATAACTGCTAATAACAAATCCCCTCATCGGGGGTTTGTTATTATGTTCACGCTGAAGTTCGCGCCAACTTGTAAAATAAAAGTTGTAGGCGGGAACGTCACATATTGTTGTTCACCCGCCCAACAACTTTAAATAAAAACCTTCAATAAATGTGGTCCTCAGTATATGTAACCACAGTTATTAAGACAAGGGGATAAAAATAAAAAATCTGTAAACCGTTTTAATTTATATTTACTTCCATGGAAACTCGCTACCAGGTTCTTAACACTTTATATGAAATTGTAAAAGACAAGACCGATCCACAAACTTATCCCTGCAGGCCAAGAGAAATCATTCTTCGCACTTTCCTTGACTGGAGCGTTATTCATCAAGATTTAAAATTACTGGAAGAAGAAAAGCTGGTTACTACAAAACAGCTGGATACTCTCGTGATCACGATCACAAAAGAAGGATTGGAAAGAATCAAAGAACGGCATAAAGTGTAAAGCTCTTCATCCGCACCGGGTCACTGCCTTGGAAAGAAAGAATATCTGGCTACATAAACTTCCCCCGCAACTACAAATACCAAAGTCATTGTAATTAAATGTTAAGTAGTATATATTTAGGTATGTCCTGCGATTAGACATCCCAATATTGTGTGATATAATTTCCGAAAAAAGAAACTAAAAATATGGAAACCCATCCCCATCATTTGCATCATGAACCTGGAAAAAAAATCCGGCATTACTTTTTTGAATTCTTAATGCTTTTTCTGGCTGTGTTCTGCGGGTTCATAGCCGAAAACTGGCGTGAACAACTGAGGGAACATAACCGCGAAAAGGAATTTATACATTCAATAGTAGAAGACTTAAAGTCAGATACACTTCAGTCGAACAAAATAATAATGCAATTAAAAAGAATAAACTCCGGTATTGATAGTGTACTAATCGCATTATCATCTCCTGAAATTATGAAGAACTCCAATAATGCATACGGGTTATGGACCCAAAACCTGGGTCTGGAAGTTTTTGTTTCTAATGACCGGACCATCCAGCAATTAAAAAACAGTGGCGAGTTAAGACTGATAAGGAATAAGGCCGTTTCTGACAGAATTATGGAATATGATCAAACCTTAAAGAAATATTATGCACAATCCGATCTCATGTACAGTGCGCTTCGCGATATGACTGACTACAGCCAGCTTTTTGATTTTATCAGCCTTGATAAAAATCAGGATATCCCGGTACCCTTAACAGAACAGGGGAAGAAATCATTGAACCAGGCTTACGGCAACCTGCAATTATGGAACAGGGGGCTCACAGGTTTGATCAGTTGGTTGAAGGAAGTTAACGAAGAAGGGAAAAGGACAATGGCATTTATTCAAAAAGAATATCATCTCAAATAAATATGTTTAGTCCATGCAGAGTCCGGGCTGTAAAACAAAACCATCCGGGTTTTGAATTTTGGCGACGAAATTTAGTTGTACAACCCGTTTAGCTGGTAAAAAAATTATACTGTCGCCGCTGCTTGCACTTTTAAAACTTGCTGTCTTAAAATAAACCCGGTGATCGCAAAATCTGAATAATGTCGTAACTTTAAGGTCTGCCGAAGCCTTCACTAATATTCTACGAAGTCCATTCCCTGTATCTTTTATGAAGCCGACTTTATTTTATTGTAGGAGTTAAATAACCGTTATGACCCCTGAATTAAAAACTGCCTGTGAAGTAGTTTTCCAGGAACATAAATTATCCGGTCATCCCATAAAATGGGACCGGGATTCTTTCCGCGGACGAATTTCCATCGGCTTATCCGAAATGGCCAAAGTAACGCTGGTAAAAAAGAATATTATTCTGTCCAACAAAGCAAAAAAAGTACTTACTCAACTAAATCCTGATGTGGCTGCTGCCGGAAGTTTTGAAGAAGCGGAAAAAATGATCGAAACGAAAATACCTGGTAGCGAAACTGTTCCTGTTTATACTACAAATGTGGAAAGAGAAAATATTCATACCAATCATCACGCAGTAGAAGTAAAACACATTCCTTCCCCTACCCTTCCTTACAAACCTCATTTGTTGGTGAGTACTCCTGCAACCAATATAGCAGGTATAAAATGGTATATGAAGCCAATCTATTTATATCTGGTGTGGCCGCTTTGCGGCGCGGCAGGTGGTGTATTGATCTCTTTGCTGATGAATTTTCTTTTTACAGAATTGTTTAAGTAGGACTGCCTTTGTCCCTGTTCCTCCATCAAAAGCAGGGCGGTGCATAACTTCGATATGCAGGAAAATGCTTTCGTCATAACTTTGCATAACCACTATTATCGATCAATTCTTAACAGCCATCTTTCGTTGGAACAATTCACCAAAGTACCCCGTAAGCTGAAGAAAGTTTTATAAAAACACTTGTTACTGACCTTGAGAAATACGAATTTCTATTGATATAACGTTAATAACACCGGCCAACAGTGAGTTTGAATGGAAGCATGACAGTAACGGAATTATTTAAAAGATGAAATAGGAATAACTAATTGCTTAACAGCAATTGAGTTACTCCTGAAAAGACTGGTACGATACCAAATACCTTATCTATAATCTGTTCAAATGAAAAACCTTTTATTGACGATTGTACTTATCGTCATTTATTGCTCCGGCAAATCCCAGACAGGTTGTGATTGCGACTTCAAAACAACTTTGGGAATTCACTACGACTATTACAAAGGAATGGATGGCGCAGGTATTGAGTACGGTAAAACCGGCGACGAATCTAATTTCAGCATCCATGTGGGTGTGGATATGTTTTTCCCTACAGAAGTATCAAAGAGCAAATACAAAATCGACGGCGATACAGTAATGACAGGGAGAATGTATAACAAAATTGGATACCGGGTATTACGGATACCCTACCAGCTTTCAATTTATGCAGATCTGTGGGGAGGGCTTGATATGAATATTGGCTTCTTTTATGGAGTAGGCCTAAAGTTTCTGCATCCTTTTAATGAAAATGCCATCAGTATTGAGCCAATGTACATTCCCGGGAAAAAAGGCGGATGGAATGTACAGGCAGCTTTCCACTTCAAAATTTAATACGGTTACTCCTGCCCTTGCGGAAATTTTGTCCTGTTTTCTTGTTTGTAAAATTTCAACATTTATAACATTGCTTAAGCAACCGTAAATCCTGTATTTACGATATGGTCGGGGATATAAAAGTAAATTAAACACGACAGCACTTTTCCCAACTGTTTGCTCAATGAAATGGTTTTTATTTACCCTTATTTTAAAAGTATTACCATGAAGGTAAAGCAGCTATGGCTCGTTAGTCTAATTATTATAATTATTTCATGTCAGAAAGGATCAGTCAATAATCCTGAACCGCCTCTGGGTTCAAGTGATGTGAGGGTAAAGGATATAAACGAGAGGAATCTTCCATCACCCTATTATCATTTTGAATACAATGACTCAGGCAATATCAGTCGTGCAAACTACTCAGCCGGCCTAAGAACTTACAAGGTGCAGTATGACGGCAATAGCATTTCGTCAATGGAGCATGCAATAGATCCCCGTAACATCATTCTGCTTGAATATGTATATAATAATAATGGCGATCCGCTGGCTGTAAGAGTGAAAGACAGGAATGGTGTGACCACCCGGCATTGTGTTTTCAGTTTTTCGACCTCTCATCAATTGCAGGAGATTGATTGGGATGTAAGGGAGGGTGATGTGGGTTATGCATTGGAACAAACAATGACTTTCAGCTATTATCCTGATGGGAATGTAATGGAAATTACAACGCATAATTATGCCGTCGGTTCTCAAACAGAAGCTACATATACAGACAGGTTTGATAATTATGACGATCATGTAAATGTGGATGGTTTTTCATTGCTGCATACCAATTCGCATGAACTCGTTTTATTACCGGGAATTAAGATACAGGTGAACAATCCCGGCCGCAATATCCATACAGGCGACGGTATTAACTATGAAGTAAACTACACCTACACATACGATGCGAAAGGAAGACCCATTGTAAAAACAGGAGATCTGGTGTTTACCAATGGAACAGATGCCGGTCAGCATTTTGAAATACAATCTACCTTTTCCTATTACGATTAAATGTAGTAACTACTGTAGTCATGTTTAGCCGGTTATTGCCAACCATAAAACACATATTCTCTTCTTAATTACTATCGCGGTTAAAAAAATAATTTAAATTCAGCATTCCCTGCCACGGAGCAAAAAAAATGGTTTGTTTTAGAATTCTCAATCAAAAAAAATCGTATTTTTTTATTATTTTAGTTGGTATAGAATTTTTTATAAACCACTAATTACTCACCACAAACATTGCAAAATGAAACACAGACATCTATTCGGACTGCTTTTACTTTTTTTTGTTGGAAACATTGTAAAAGCTCAATCATTGGTATCTTATACATGGGACACTTACAAAATGAAATTTAAGATATCGAGTGAAATGACGGTTAAGGAAAACAATGCAAATAAATTTGAGGCTACGAGTTATAACATTACTATGGACATTTATCCCCGCAAGGGAGAAAATCTCACTTACAGCGGGATGAAAAATGCAATTATTAAATGGGCCAACCAGGAAAATTTAAATTACAATACTTATAACACCAGCGGCGATGAACAACCCATTTATATCAAAGATCTGAATGGTTATTGGGGTTGTGCTATTGACGGTAAAAAGAACAGCTCAGCTGCTTCGATGCTTTTATTAGTCGATCCAGATTACCCTGATCTTAGCTTTTATGTGTGGGTGGCCTACAATGATGGCTATTACCAGGATGCACTTCAGATCTTAAAAAGCTTTCAACCTATGTAGCAGAGCTTTATCTAAACGGACTTTACCATTTTAAAAATTTGCCATGCAATTTCAGGCTAAAAGGATCTTATTTTCCAATCTATAGAAATTTATTCCGGTTCACCCTGGGTCGAATCCCAATTTACTAATCAAAAGAAATCCATTTACCTTTAAAAAAAAGCCACCATGCCAAAACGCTTACCTGCTGTCTTAATCCTGTTCTTTACATTACCCACTCTTACATTTGCTCAACAGAATTATAATGATGAAATAAAACAGGCTGCAATCAGTTTTATCAACTCACTTGATGGCTTGCAAAAGAGATCAGCATTGCTTGATTTTAATGATACGGCAAGAATCAAATGGAACAATCTGCCTGTTGGCTTGCGTGCAAGAGCCGGTATCAGCATCGGCAATTTAAACGACGATCAAAGAATATTGTTGCACCGCATTCTTTCTGTGTCACTCAGCTCACAGGGCTATCTGAAAGCTACCAGCATCATGCATCTCGATAATCTCATCATGATGTATTATGACAGTTTATTTTACAAAAATGCAATTGATTCAACGGAGCATAATGAGTTAATGCAGCTAAAATGGTCGCATCGGAATTACTATCTCGCTTTCTTTGGATTACCCTCTGATTCCAACTGGGCTTATAAGATCGAGGGCCATCATCTTTCCATCAATTTTACTTTTAGCAACGGTAAGCTGTCTGTAACACCATTCTTTGTTGGTACTGACCCGGCAGAATTCAAAGTCTCTGAATATGCAGGCTGGAGAATACTGGGACAGGAAGAAGATCTTGGCATCAAACTGATCAATATGTTATCATCAGCACAACAGGAAAAAGCAACGATGAGTAAGGATGTGCCGATGGATATTATTACGTCTGCAGAAAGTGGCAAACGCCTGGTTGATAGCTGGGGAATCCGCGGTTCTGAAATGAACAAGGGACAATTGGCCATACTTAAATATATCATACGTGAATTTGTCTTTAACCTTGAATATGACAAGGCGACTGCGGAATATGATAAAATTATAAAAGCGGGGATTGAAAATGTTTATTTCGGATGGATCGGACCATATGAAGAAAGCAAGCCGCATTATTATATTTTAAATGGCCCCACATTTTTAATTGAATTTGACAACAGGGGATTCAGCAACGGTAACCACATTCACTGCATCTGGAGAGAAAAAGGAAATGAATTTGGAGAAGATGTTTTGAAGAATCATTATTTGATGGAGAAGCACTAAATCCACCGGTGTGAACAATTCCGATTTACCTTCATTATAACTGATTAATAAACCGCTTCCATCGGAAGATTTATTGTATCTTTCTTATATGGCAAGTAAACAAGACATCGATTTTACCTATACTACTCTTGATAAAATTTTCCGGCTGAGTATTGGCGAAACGGCAGATTTTAGCGGCGCCATGTACAATGGAGATTTTTCAATGACATTGCAAGCCGCTCAAAGAAAAAAACATGATTTCATTGCCGATGAGCTTAACATCCATGAAGGCAGCCATGTTTTGGAAATGGGTTCAGGCTGGGGACCCTTTTTGCAATATGCAAGCCGGCAACGAAAGGCAAAAATTTTAGGTCTTACTTTATCTGACGGGCAATATAATGCATGCAGAAAAAAAGGATTTGATGTTTATATCAAAGATTGCAGGACAATAACACCGCAGGATTTCGGAACATTTGATGCTATTGTATCCGTTGGAGCATTTGAACATTTTTGCTCACTGGAAGAATATAAAGAAGGAAAACAGGAAAAAGTTTACCATGATTTTTTTAAAACTGTATCTGATCTTATCCCAAAAGGAGGAAGATTTTTTTTGCAGACAATGACATTTGCGGAAAATATGCCCGGCTGGGAAACATTGGACATAAATGCCCCAAAAAATTCTGATGCATACATCCTCGCTTTAACTGCAAAGCATCTTCCCGGTTCATGGCTTCCTTATGGTTCTGAAATGATCACAAAAAGTGCGGCGCCATTCTTTAAAGTGATCAATATCAGCAGCGGAAGGCTGGATTATATTGAAACGATCCGGATATGGAGAAAAATGCTCAGGAAATTTGATTTCCGAAAATATGGTTTGTACCTCAGTCTTTTATTTCAATTTGCAAAGAATAAAGAATTCAGGCATTTGATACCGGTATTCAGGATCAGCCCGATAAAAGTCTGTTTTGAGCGCAGACTGATGGATCACTTCAGAATTGTTTTTGAAAAGATTTAGAAATATACTATTAGAAAAAACACTCATTAAGTAAATGAAGGCTTTGAAAACTATTAACTCAATTGGTTTCTAATGATACAGTAAGAATAAAATGAAATGGCCTTTCCATTAGCCTGTTACTATTGCGCAGAAGATTTTATTCTTTCCTTTATGTTTTTCAACCGTTCTCTTGTCATAGTAAATTCTTCGCCGTCTTTTGTGCGAAGAATATATTTTTCATTTTCCCAGAAAGAATAGTTTTTGATATTGGTCAGCGGCACCAGTGTACCCCTGTTAATACGCACAAAACTATATTCCCGCAATTCTTTTTCCAGGGTATTAAGAGTCTCTGATGTAAAATAATGATGCCGGAATGTTTTGATAATATTCTTCCGGCCATCTTTTTTTATCCAGAGTATATCTGCTACCTGTACAGGCAATTCACCTATTTCATCTTTCACGATAACCATTTTACCTGGAATGACTGCAGGTTCTCTTTTTCCTGTCTGCTTTGCCTTTTCAATCAAAAAATTAAGTATCAATGTGCCATACCCGATCATCATGACCGGGACAAGATATGCGACATATAATTCCCTCTTGAGAAAAATATAATCGCGAAAACGGATATTAGCTCGCGGAAAAGTATAATAATGATAAACATATCGTACTGTCAATGTAAAAGGTGCGAAGAAAAAATACACCAATAAAAAAAGCGGAAGAAATTTTAAAAAGTATAACAAATAATTCCCGGCGTTATCCATTACTGTTTCCAGTCTGCATAAACGGGCATAATACCTGGTAGCCGTAAAAATAATAGCTACAGTGATACATTCTATCAGCACCTGGTCAATTAACATAAAACGCAGGGCATTCAGCCAGCTGAATGACGGATCGTGGATCCAGCTTTGATTAGCCGGATTCATATAATAAAAACCCTGGTATAGTGTTACAGCAACGAAACTTGTAAGTAAAACATTCACCGGCTTACGATAAAAACCATATTTCAAATGAATATTTTTCATTTTAAATGCCAGGATTCAGAACCCTGTAAACAGGTTTTAGCAATTTGTAATACTACATACTCATGATCCAGGTGTAAAATCAGGTGTTCCATGTCGTTTTATCCCGTTCCGGATCGTATTCAATTTACTTTTAGCACTATAAAATAACATTCTATGCGCATTTATAGTAGATTTTTTTTGTCACTGGTGGTATATTTTTTTGCACAGCAGGCTTTTCCGCAGGAAAAAGAAATACTGCTGGTAGGAACGGCTCACAATTTTGAGAACACAAATAACCAGCACTTTGAGAAGGTGGTTGATAAGCTGGCAGACTTTAAACCTCAAATTATTTGTATTGAAGCTATTCCTGTTTGGGACACGGTGAGCCAGCAAAAAATTCTGCCAAAAGATATACAACGTGTAATCGGGTTGATGGCGGCAATGGGGCTGACTTCCAATACAATCATAGACTCATTGAATTATTACAGGAAAAAAACCCTGGAAAAAAAGATATCACCCGGCACCTGGACAAAGCTTGGATTTTACTATTTTTTAAATAGAGACTTTGGTTGTAATTCAAATTATAACTGGTTCAGGGCAGTTGATGCTTACAGTGGCAACATGGATCCTTCCGATACTCTTGTACAGCAATACCTGCAATCAGAGAAAAAAACAGAATTTCATAATGTCATATTCCCCGTTGCAGTAAAACTGGGCCTACGGCAATTGTATGGTGTAGATGACAGGTCAACATACCCGGATGATATAAATGCACAAAATGAAACGCAGTCAAAACTGATGAACCTGCCTAAAGGAAAAGAGAAGATCGCTGTTTATATGAAAATTCAGGCTGATTATGCAGCAGCAGAAAAAGCAGGAACTGTTTTTAACCTTATTAATGATACCACCTATCAGCAGACCATCTCCGACCTGATTACAAATATTTATCCGGGTGTCACGACAGATGAGTCTGCCAGGAAAATGAAGGAACTCTGGGAAAAAAGGAATTTATCGATTGCGGGCAGAATTGTAACGGTGATAAAAGAAAACAATTATCCACAGCGTATATTGGTCACATTTGGTGCAGCGCACATTCCACTGTTGAAAAAATACCTGGAAAGACTTGGAACAGGATACAGGATTGTATTGTTCCATCAACTATAAATTACGCTGTAGTTAATATGGACATGATCAGCCCATAAAAGTTTTTGAGCTCAGACTGATGGATCACTTCAGAATTGTTTTTGAAAAGGTTTAGAAATATTCTATAAAAAAAGCTCTCATTACTTGAATGAAGGCCTTGAAAAAATATTAACTAAATCAGCCTTTATAATAAGTAAATGTTCTTTTTACCATTTTTGTTGGTTTAAAAAGAATAAAAGAAACTGTTTCATGATAAATTGGTTTTGGTGGATAATTCTTTAAGGTAAGCAAAAGATTCATGCCTCGTTGTTATAGGCGATTAATATTTGTATAATAGTTTGCGCCCGTTGGCTGCATTTGCTTTCCGTCCGGCTTTCTCATCCACTTTAATAAAATGAATCTTACAATTCAAAGTATTTAAGTTTCCGATTCAGAATATCTTTGAAGAAATATAAGTTTATGAAATTTCTCTACCTCCAGCCATTTGTCCCATCCGGCAGTAATTTTGAAAGTTCAAAACAACTTTTCCGGGAACTTGGCTTTACTATAAGTTGGGATGCGGGGGATTATGTAGGATTTGAAAATAATGGCTGCAAATTTATTTTACAAAAATTTGATGACAAAAACTTCCGCCTGGCTTCGTGTCCGTAAAAAGCGAGAACGCCCAGTTGCGTGTCTCCACGCAACGGAATAATAAATGAAATAAGTGATGCGTGAAGACACGCACCACGGCATCAGAAGTGTTAGAAGATTCACCCTTTGCCGGAGGATCTTCACCGACCACACGAATAAAATCATTAACTTTCTGCAAAGGGAGCAGAGAGTCATGTCCAATTTAGAAATAAACACAAAACCAATTAATGAATCAAAAACTTTCTCCTCAAAAATTGCCAAGATGTGAGTATCCGAAAGCTTCTGATTTTAAAGACCATGGATTATATATGCTTCCAATATCTTTGACTCCAATCAATTGGACGAAGATAAAAAAATACAGGAGCCATAGGTTTACACCTGTTGCTGTTAATCAGTTTTCAAATTTGCAGATTTTGGAAATGGCACGGATGATAGCTCAGTCATTCGTCAAAAATGAGCCGATGAAAAGGCATCTGCAGCCTCCGTTATTAACACCCAAACCTATTCTGAATAAAACTCATCAGGACCCTTTTGGAAATGAAGTTTTTGGAGAATGGACTTCCGAAAATCTTGTATTTTGGTTTATCCGTTTGGTTATACTCACTCGTCCGTCTGACCCCATAGATAATATTCAGGTTAATACCGATTCAATTAATTCATCAGTAGCGATCATTGATGATAAAAATACTGTAATTGGAGGGGCATTTAATTCCGTGGTAAAACCTAAAGAAGCACCCTTTAGGAATTCTGACCAGTTTCTCGATGCGGTAATGGTGGCAGACAAACCAATTTTTGATTTAATTTTTGAACAGGAACATGAGGCAATTAAAGCCTTAAAAGAGAAATATTCTGAATTTCGAAGGGCGCTCGAAAGCGGTAAGGTTGGATTGCATTTTATGATTGCACGATCCCCTGATCTTCCAAAAGAAGATACTTTTGAATTGGTAGCTGCCTCCGCCGAAGCATTTCAAAATCAGGGCTATCAGTTCATGGTGGTAACTGCAAGCAACCAATGGACAGGTGCTGCCTGTGAGGCATTAAATGGCACACGGGTTCATTTTGTTCCTTTTCGGGATATTAAAAGAGTACCCTACCGGGAAATTGCTTCTTCAACTGAAGCCTGTTCAAGCGATGGATATATTTCAGCAAAAGATAGTGGAGCTATGTTCTACGTCATAAAACTTAATTAATGGATAATTCTACCGTAAAAAGTCAATTAAAAAGGACATTAGGGCTTCCATCACTATTTGCGGTAGCTGTTGGGGTAGTGGTAGCTCAGGCTGTTTTTGTATCAATTTTGCAGGGTGTTGGTATTGGTGGGGCGGGTTTTTTTGTTGCCCTGCTCATCGCTTTTATCCTAACCCTCTGCTACGTCTTCACTTTTTCTGAGTTGGCCCTTATGTTGCCAAAAGCAGGCAGTATCAGTTCTTACACAGAGGTGGCAATTGGCCATTTCCCAGCCATTGTTGCTACCATCGCAGGTTATGTCGCACCTGCTATTTTTGGCCTGCCGGCAGAACTTTTTTTACTGGAGCATATTCTCGATGTCTTGTACCCGGGCACCTTTGGACAAGTCGGTTTGATTATCGTGGTAGTGTTCGCTGTTCTTAATTTGATAGGGGTTGACCTTTTTTCAAAGGTACAAAACCTATTGGCCTATATGATGTTGGCAAGCATGATAGTGATAGGGGTGGTTGGATTAACGCACGCTGACCCAAGAGGTGCTCCAATTGATTCAATAGTGGGAGAACTGAGCCATGTGAGTTTAGATGTTTTTGGTCTGACCGTATTGGCGCTTTGGGCATTTATGGCACTCGAGTTCGTTTGTCCTTTGGTAGAAGAAGTCAAAGACCCTGTGAAAAACATACCACGTTCGATGATAGGAGCAGCAGTTGTTCTTTTGGTCGTGTATTTCCTCGTTGTACTGGCAGCTTACAGGATGGTTCCGGCCAATGAATTGACAGGGTCTGATATACCTCATTGGGTCCTGGTTCTGGAATTGTTTGGTGAGAATGGCAAATATATTATGGCTGTGCTGGCAATTACAGCTACATGCAGTACTATCAATACGGTTATAGCTACACTTTCCCGCATGTTATTCGGAATGGCTCATAATAATCAATTACCGAAATTCTTTATGAAGGTTCATCCCCGTACGAAAGCGCCCTGGGCAGGTATTATATTCGTGGCATCAATAATTTTAATTCCAATGATGTTACTGCATGGAGCGCAAGACATCATATTAACCTTGATGATTTCTGCAGGTACTATCTGGCTGGTGGCATATATAGTGGCTCATGTTGACCTGATGGTGTTGCGAAAAAAATATCCGGCATTCAGCCGACCCCTTAAATCGCCATGGTATCCCCTTCCGCAAATACTAGGAATAATCGGAATGGTGTATATGATAATCAATAATTCACCATCTCCAGAGATGACAGTCCAGGTTTATATAAATGCGGGAATAATTCTATTTATTGCCGGAATTTATGCCTGGTTTTGGGTGAAATTCAAGATGAAAAAGAAACTCTTTGAATCGGAGCCAATTGATAAGGCTCTTACGGACTAATGGATAAAGGAAATAACAATGTGTATATGTTTATACCTGGCAAAAGCCCGCCACGCCACATATACGAGACGTTGTACTCAATTAGTGAGCATACCCGAGTTTATGTTCTCGCAGAGTCTCCCATAGGGGACTCTGCGTATTTTCATAAGTTGGTAACTTCGTTTATGACTGTTAGAGTTGACATTGGAATAAACAGCGGATTATTTTATATCACATTCACATGCTATAAATGGATTCCTCTTTTTGAAATAACCCACAGCTATGATGTAGTGTATAAGTGGTTTGATTATTTAAAAAGTAAAGGCCATTATATCTGCAGGTACGTTATTATGCCCAATCATGTTCATGCCATCATCGGTTTTAAAAAACATCACAGGCTTTGCATACAATCATTGGAAATGGAAAACGGTTTAACGCTTATGAAATAGTAAACCGTCTTCATCAACTTAAAAATTCAAAAATACTCATGCAATTAGAACAAGGAGTAAATACTACTGATCAAAAAAGAGGAAAACTGTACCAGATATTCGAACCTTCATTCGAAATAAAAGAATGTATATACTCAAAGTTCATTACACAAAAGCTTGAGTACATCCATAATAACCCATGTTCAGGAAAATGGAATCTTGCACCATCACCGTTTGAATACAAGCACAGCTCTGCACTATTTTACAATGCAGGATCATATAGTGCTTACGAGGTAACAAATGTTGGTGAAATGCAAGACGTTAATCTGAATAATTAATTTGATCTGTTACTTTATCGGCATTCTTGCAGAGTCCCTCTACAGGGAGTCTCTACAAGAACATAAATGAGAAAGTTGGAATAAAAACGAAATGGAGCCGTGTCCCCGCCGACACACATAGGCTTATACGGGAGACACAGCTTGCACTAAACATCCTTTTATTTTGAAGGGTCCTTAATAGTATAACCTAATGCTTTCAATACAGCCAGCTGATCAAAGTAGATAATGTCCTTATCTATTTTCCCATCTTTTATATGAGCTGTATATTGATAAGGAAGTTTGATGTCTTTGCCATTCTGTGTAAAGGTATACGTGCCCCATGTAGTTACCCAATGGCCTGCCTGGTCACCTGAGAGTACATTAAAAGTTGCCGGCAGGAAACTTACTTTTCGGTTTTGCTGCATCGTGTAGTTTTGTTTCCATGCATCGATGGTCTGCTGCACAGTAGCAGAATCATCCGGGCCGGGGCCATAACCCATATAGTTACCGGCCAACATAGATGCTGCCTTATCCACATCGCCTGCTATAAGTGTGTTTACATAATCGCTGACAAGCTGAATGTCTGCGTCCGCATCAGGATTTTCAGTTACATAATCTTTATATCCCTGTGCCTTTGCTGATGTAATGCCGATGAAGATGGATGTTGCCAGCAGTAATGCTGTTGTCAATTTTCTTTTCATTGTTTTAAAGTTTAGTGAGTGAAAAAAGAAGGTTATCAGGACAGGCGGCGTAAATGTAAACTCTTTTTTCCAACAGTGTCTCGGGTACGAAATTTTATGAGAAATGGACACGACTCTCTTAATAAAGAGCTGCAGATGGTTGTCTTCTATCAAAATACCTATTCATTAGATACCTTTACCAAAATTCAGATAGATGCAATTTCTTTCACTCCAACCATTTGTCCCATCCGGCAGTAATTTTGAAAGTTCAAAACAACTTTTCCGGGAACTTGGCTTTACTATAAGTTGGGATGCGGGGGATTATGTAGGATTTGAAAATAATGGCTGCAAATTTATTTTACAAAAATTTGATGACAAAAACTTTGCGAATAATTTCATGTTGACTGTTGGTGTCGGCAATGCAGATGATTTCAGAAATGAAGTGATCGAAAAGAAATTGTCTGAAAAGTTCGGTATCCGCATCGGCCAAGTTTCTGACATGCCTTATGGCCGTGAGGTCAATATCATTGACATTGCAGGCGTATGCTGGCATTTTGTGCAGCAATAACAGAGCATTTCAATCACTATTGGTCAGCTCTTATTCATCCTTCACATTAATATCCAGGGGTGGCTTCTGAACACCCGTTGCCATTTTATTGAACTCGGGCACTTTGCTGTCAAGAATATTTTTGAGTTTGGCTAATTGCACATCTATCTGCTCACTTAAACTATTGTACACAGTGTACATGCTTGCCGTTGGTTTTGTATCTGAAGCCTGCAACTCGTAGTTTAGGGTTGCTATCTTTTCTTCCAGTTTCAGCGGGAAACGAAGATTATCTTCATCCGATTGTATCTTTTCATCGAAGAGTTCATTCTTCACGGCTTCCATCGAATCAATGATCGCCTTTCCTTTTTCTTTGAATGGCCTGGCTGTTGCAGAATCAGCAATAGTTGCAATAAATGAATTGATCTGTGATGAAACCTGTTTGATCTGTGCATTGGCCTTTGCAATTTCATTCAACTTCTTGCAAATTTTTTCGTTCAGATCAAATTGTTCTTTCAGATCAGCTACAGTAGCAGAATTGCGTGGATCAGTAATTACATTGAATGGTTGTTCCATAACGACAGAATCACCGATCAGCAATTTCACTTTATAACTGCCGGGGATCACTTTAGGCCCTAATGGCGAGGCTTCGAAAGTGGCACCTGTATCGGCTTTCGCATCCGGGTAGCGCATGTTCCATACAAACAAATTCATACCTGCGCCTGCTTTTAATAATCCTGAAGGAGTTTTTTTAGGATTGGGATAAAAATCCTTCGATACGGGAATCATCTTGCCTTTATTATCTTTTACACTTGAGTAAGTAATGATGCTGTCACCTGTGGCAGTATAGAATTGCAGTTTCACTTCCGAATCCGGTTTGCTTTTAAAATAATAGCGGATCATCACACCGTTTGCCAGGTTTTGTCCTTCATGTTTATTTTCTTCTTCAACTTCTCCTCCACTGTTGCCGGGAAAGCGATAAGAATCTCTCGGTTTATACAACCACGCTTTTGCATTTTTTATTTCATCATTCAATTGGTATAACGGTGTTATATCATCTAAGATCCAGAACGATCTGCCATGTGTGGCAATCACAAGATCGTGCTCTTTTGGCTGCACCTGTATATCGTGCACAGGTGTATTCGGTAAATTCAGTTGAAGGCTTTGCCAGTTGGCACCATCATCAAACGAGATCATAATTCCAGTTTCCATTCCTGCATATAAAATACCGCGGTGAGTAGGATCTTCACGAACACAACGGTTATAATCATTTTGGTTCAAACCATTCGTGATCATCGTCCATGTTTTGCCATAATCTGTTGTTTTCAGCACATAAGGTTTATTATCCCCGCTCTTATATCTTGTAGCTGAGACATAGCAAACAGCAGGATCAAAATGCGACGGTTCCACATAACTGATCAATGCCCATTGCGGTAAACCGTTCTCACCTGCAGGTAATATTTTTGGTGTTACATCTGTCCATGTTTTACCATCATCAGTGCTTACATGCACAAGGCCATCATCGCTGCCCGCCCATAAAACCCCGGCCTTCACTGGGCTTTCCGCAAATGCAAAAACGGTGGCATAGGTTTCCGTACCTGTTATATCTAATGTAATGGGGCCGCCAGTCGGTTGTAAAGTTCTCGGATCATGACGTGTAAGGTCGGGGCTTATGTTTTCCCATGTTTGTCCGCCATCAAAGCTTCGGTGAACAATGTTGGAAGTAGCATACAGGCATTTTGGATTGTGAGGAGAAAATGAAATCGGAAAGGTCCAGTTAAACCGGTACTTGTATTTTTCAGCACCAATGCCATAATTCTGTTCCGGGTAAACTGATATAAAGCGATACTGATCGTCTTTTTCATTGAAAGTGCTCATGATGCCATCGTATTCTCCTCCGTAAGTAATTTGGGAATTTGTGGGGTCAGGAACAGTATAACCCGCTTCGCCTCCTCCCACTGGTCGCCAGTCTTTATCAGAAATAGTTGAACCGGCCGTTCTGCTTTTTATTTTGATACTGGTATTATCCTGCTGCGGACCATAAACATTGTAGGGAAAATCATTGTCAAGCAGTACATGATAAAACTGCGCAGTGGGCAGATGTTGTTTTGTAAAATTCTTCCCATCATCAAAAGTAATTTGCGGACCACCATCATCACCCATGATCCAATTCTTATCATTATCAGGATTGATCCACATGTCATGATTGTCGCCGTGCTGGTTAGGCACATCTTTCCATGTAACACCGCCATCAACGGATCTGAAGAATCGTACATTCAGTACATAAACTATATTCTCGTTTTTAGTATCAGCAAATATCTGGCTGAAATACCAGGGTCGTTGAGTGAGATCATTCATTGTGCTGATCCTGCTCCATGTTTCTCCTGCATCCGCTGAATAATATACTCCGTATTGTTTATTTTCCACAATAGCCCACAGCTTATTATCATCAACGGGCGATACTGTACAAATGATCTTTCCTTTTAAACCTTCTGGCATACCCGGGTTTTCTGAGATCAGCTTCCACGTATCACCGCCATCAACAGATTTATACAAACCGCTACCCTTTCCACCGCTGATTAATGAGTAAGGTGTTCTCCATGCTTTCCACATGGAGGCATATAGAATAGCAGGATTCAGCGGATCCATTTTTATATCTACGCAACCGGTGGTATCATCCACATACAAAATATTTTCCCATGACTTTCCGCCATCTTTACTTCGAAACAGTCCCCTTTCTTTATTTGGAGTTGGCCCCCATATTTTTCCCTGGGCTGCCACATAAACTATATCCGGGTTTTGCGGATGAATAGCAATCGTACCGATTGCATATGAATCTTCAAGCCCTATATGCTTCCACGTTTTTCCGGCATCGATGCTTTTATATACTCCGTCGCCAAAAGAAATATTTCCGCGCATCTCCACTTCGCCCATACCGGCATATACCACGTTCGGATTACTTTTTGCAACTGCCACTGCACCCACTGAAGAACTGGTAAAGCCGCTGTCAGAAATACAATCCCATGTCTTACCTCCATCCGTTGTTTTCCATAAGCCGCCGCCTGCTGCACCTCCATAGTATGTCATCGGATCTCCGTCAACGCCGCATACAGCAAGACTGCGACCTCCGCGAAACGGCCCTATGTTTCGCCATCTTAATCCGTTGAATAAGCTATCGCTGTATTTTACGGCTGATGCAGCAGAAGAATTGTTTACAGTTTTTTTCTTTTGTGCGCTGACGATATAAACTGAACAGGATAATAATAATGCTACAGTTAACCGGCAGGAAATTGGTAATCTCATGAACAGTACAGTTTAGTGATTGAAATTAACGACTAAACAGATCATTATAAAAGAAAAAAATGAACAATTCAAATCTGGAAATTCTTAAATGAACATGATAGAAGAGGAGTAGCAGGGTTTACCTAAAATGATTTTCAAGGATCATATTATAGCCAACCTGATCGCTTGAACAAATAATAAAGTAAAAGGCAGGCTCCGATGGTTAATAATACCACTGCATAAAAACCATATTGCCATTCTACCTCAGGCATGAAACGGAAATTCATACCATAAAAACCGGCTACCATCGTGGGTACCGCAATGATTGCAGCCCAGCCCGCAAATTTTTTTGAAACATCATTTTGCGTAATAGAGATCAAAGAAAAATTTGCTTCTAATGCTGTATTTAATAATTCTCTTGTATTTTCTATCATTTCATTGATACGTAATACATGATCATACACATCACGAAAATAGGGCCGTGTCTCTTCAGAAATAGATTTTATTTCGAATCTCATCAATCTGTTCGACACTTCAATAAGAGGCGAAACTGCCCGCTTTATTCCTAATAACTCACGTTTTAATTGATAGATCTGTTCGGTTGTTTCGCGACTGGGCTTTTCTTTAAATATCTTATCTTCTACAGCTTCCAGTTCTATTTCAAGTTCATTCATAACAGGAAAATACTGATCCACTATAAAATCCATAACAGCATACAAGGCAAACCCCTGGCCTTTACGCAAAAGATGAGGGGAGCTTTCGCACATAGAACGAACATTGGCATAGGATATTGATGAATTATGACGGACCGTTACAATAAAATTATTACCTACGAAAAAATGTGTCTCGCCAAATTCAATATGATGTTCCTGGTTCATTTGAATCGTTCTGATCACGACAAAAAGAGAATCGCCATACATTTCGATTTTCGGACGCTGGTGAGCATTATGAGCATCTTCCACCGCCAGGTCGTGTAGCCCAAATTCGTGTTGTACCCGGGCCAGCATTTCTTCAGAAGGCTCATGCAGTGCTATCCAGACAAATTGATCTGGTTCCTTTAATACTTCATGTACATTATCCAATTCCACATCTGCCACACGGCGGCCCATTGAATAAGCTACGCAATTGATGATTTGTTTGGCAGGCAGTTTTTCGTTAGAAATAATTTTCATGGTCTTCCTTTTTATTATTTCTATAAGGTAATAATAAAAACGATTATACGCTCAACAGAGAAAATCCGGGAATGAAATGTAAATCCTTTAACCGGAAATATTTCTAATCATAATATACGGAAACATCTGCACCTTTTTTTCTGTGAATATCCGGTACAAAACATTTATCGGCAGCATAACCCACCGGAATTAATAAAAATGGTTTTTCATTTCCAGGCCTTCCTAAAATCCTGCTAAGAAAATTCATAGGCGACGGGGTATGTGTGAGCGCAGCAAGACCTGCATGATGAATAGCTGCCAATAAAAGCCCGCAAGCTATTCCGCAGCTTTCTGTTACGTAATAATTGGAATGTTTTTTATTACCTTCTTCCGTTTCATAACTGCGTTTGAAAACAATGATCAGGTAGGGAGCTGTCTCAAGAAATGGTTTATGCCAGTCTGTTTGAAGAGGTACAAGATCTTTTAGCCATTCTTCGCTCATGCGACTATGATAACTTTTATATTCTTCCCTTTCTGCGGCCTCACGGATTTTTTTCTTTAAAACAGGATCACTGACCACGCAAAATGTCCAGGGCTGTTTGTGAGCACCGGAAGGTGCAGTAGATGCAGTCTTGATAATGTTTTCTATAACTTCTTTCGCGACGGGTTTATTGCTAAAATCTCTTACTGATCTGCGCTTGTTCATCCATTCAAAAAATTCGCAGCTGCGGCTCAGCATCTCGTCAGGGGAATAGATTTCTTTTTTGTAAGAAATAAAAGGATAACCATTTATGATCTTTTTTTCCGGCATACTATCTTTTTTACAATATACAAAAGGAGAACTTTAGTATGCTATATAATTATCTGTCATCCCAATAATTAAAATCTAAACACTGTAGTTTTGTTCTATGGCAAAAAATCCAGTAGAAATAAAAATATTTATAACAAGAGATATTCCTTTTATTGGTATTGACCTTTTAAGAAAAGAAGGATTTACTGTAACAGTATGGCCTCACGACCGGCCCATGACACCGGCAGAACTGATCGAAGAAGGGAAAAAGGCCAATGCTGCCTTAACTCTTTTAACGGATTCAATAAACAAAAACTTTCTTAATGAATGCAGGCATCTCGACATCATATCACAGTTCGCGGCGGGCTATGACAATATTGATATAGCCGAAGCCAACAAACTTGGAATTCCGATAGGATATGCCCCGGGCGCCATGAGTGATGCTACTGCGGACGTCGCCTTCGGACTAATGTTAGTTGTTTCCCGGAAAATGTTTTACATGCATAAAACAATTGCCAAAGGAGAATGGACTTATTTTAAACCAAAAGCAAACCTGGGGATTGAATTAAAAAACAAGACGCTTGGCATTTTTGGATTAGGTCGCATCGGTTTACAGATGGCCATTCGCTGTAAAGGCGCGTACAACATGAAAATAATTTATCACAACCGTAAACCAAATAAGGAAGCAGAAAATTTTTTAAAGGCAAAGCCAGTAAGTTTTGAGGAATTGTTAAAGCAAAGTGATCTACTCTCTGTTCATTGTGCATTGAATGAAGAAAGCCGTGGTGTTTTTAATGAAGATGCGTTTAATAAAATGAAACCTTCGTCTATATTCATAAATACAGCCCGCGGAGGTGTGCATAATGAAAAAGATTTGCTTGAAGCTTTGAATAGAAAAACTATCTGGGGGGCAGGGCTTGATGTGACCAATCCTGAACCAATGGACGTAAATAATCCATTGTTGTCAATGCCCAATGTTGCCATATTGCCACACATAGGTTCGGCTACGGAAGAAGCGAGAAATGAAATGTCAAGATTGGCGGCTGTTAATATTGTTGAATTTTACAAACACAATAAAGTGCCGCATATTGTAAATCCGGAAACAATCAAATGATAAAAACTCAGAGAACTCAAAACAAATCAAACCTTTTTGTTTTAAATATTGGTTTTGGGTAAACATCCGCATCGGATTTGCCTGCTTGCTTTTTCATTTTAACTTTGGGCAAATTTTCCTGGTTCGATGATTCGGCTAGTTTAAAGTTCTCTTCAGATTTTTTATTTTTCCCAGAAATAATATTTTGTTCTTTTTTGCTCATGGTCTAAGAACAAAGTTATTTAAGGCAATGTAGGAAAAAACTGTTGTTCCTCAGGCAAACTTATCCACCTGGTCAGTTCTTATTCTATCTCATTTTGTCGATTCTCACTGCCTCTTTCAACAATTTCACTATTGCTTCTTCGTTAATTTCTTCAACTGACTTATAAATCTTGTAAAAAACTTTTTTGTTAGTGCCGTGCGTAAGATAATTGTCTTCATCGTTGAGCCGGTAACCCTGCCAAAAACCGAAAAGCACTCCACGCTTAATACCTCCCCGCGGAATGGATGCCCGCCAAATAATACAAATACCTTTTTTACCATAAAAGAAAGGAACATTTCAGGCAAATTTTCCCTTACAATATGCGGGTAAATTCTCTGAAACTATTTGTCGCAAAACATCTGCCGTAATGCGTTCATCCGGAGGTGAACGATCAAAAAATTGTACAATTGAAAATGTTTTATCCTTCATCGGAGTTTACGATTTTCCTTTGCCTAAGTTAATTTCAAAGATTTCTTTCGGAATCGCAAAATCAAAAAACATAAATAAACAGACAATACGAGAAGTAGCGGAGCAGTATACAATCCTGGTTCATAACTATTTGTCAATAAAGTCCATGCCGGGTGGCCGACTCCATTTATTATTTCAATAATGATCCAGAAGAAAATGAATACAGGAGTCGTGGAATAATTTTTAACAACAAGTAGCCGCCAGCAAAAAACTCCAAATACAAAAAGACCAACATTAAAAATAATAAAGCCGGTTTGAAGGTTTTTTGATATGAGACCACTGATGAATTGTGCTGGTGGAAGTACTTCCCACAACTTACCAACCCATTCTTCAACAGAATGCAAAGCCTGCGTCAATACAAGCAGTAGAAATACAATTTTGATTTGTTTATTCATCGGAATTTAATAATTCAAAGTTAATTACTATTTATTTTTTGGCAGGTAACCCTGACAGCGATGATGAAGGCAAGAGGTTAAGCTTTCTTTCTTTAATTTTATCGTATTAATAGAACAGAATGGAGTTTATCGACTACTATAAGATACTTGGTGTGGATAAGAATGCTTCCCAGGAAGAAATTAAAAAAGCATATCGCAACCTTGCAAGAAAGCATCATCCCGACCTCAATCCAAACGACAAAGAAGCCCACAAAAAATTTCAGCAGATCAATGAAGCCAATGAAGTATTGGGTGATCCTGAAAAAAGAAAAAAATACGACCAGTATGGAAAAGACTGGCAGCACGCAGAACAGTTTGAACAGGCAAGACAATCGCAGCAGGGATCGCAGGCTTTTGGCAGAGAAACTTTCACAGGAGACTTTGATGAAAATGACTTCTCAGATTTTTTTACATCTATTTTTGGCAATATGGGACGCGGTGGCTCAAGGCATCGGCAAACAAAATTTCGGGGCGAAGATTACCAGGCTGACTTGCAATTAAATCTTACTGATATTTATAAAACTCACCAGCAGGTTTTAACTGTAAATAGTAAAAACATCCGCATTACTATTCCTGCAGGTGTGGAAAATGGCCAAAAAATAAAAATTAAAGGACATGGCGGACCAGGAATAAATGGCGGTCCCAACGGTGATCTTTACATCACTTTCCATATTATAAACAATACAAAATTCCGGAGAGACGGGAATGATCTTTATGCCACTGTTGATCTTGATTTATATACGGCTGTTCTTGGCGGGGAGATAACAATTGAAACGTTTGATGGAAAAGTAAAGCTGAAAGTAAACCCTGAAACTCAAAATGAGACTAAAATAAAATTGAAAGGTAAAGGTTTCCCGGAATATAAAAAGGAAGGACAATTTGGGGATCTATTTGTAACATTTCAAATAAAAATACCTACTAACCTGACTGAAAAACAAAAAGAATTATTTGAGCAATTATCAAAATTATCATCTTAAAAATAGTTTCATGCAAACAGAAGATATGGTAGTTCTTGATGAATTTTGTTTGAGTCATCAACTCGAAATTTCATTTATCCGGTCGCTTGAAGAATATGGATTGATAGAAATTGTTAGTTTAAATCAGGTTCAATACATACCCGACCATGAATTATCCAGATTAGAACGGCTCGTCAGGCTTTACCAGGATTTAAATATTAATCCTGAAGGCATTGATGCCATCAATAATCTATTAACACGTATTGAATTCATGCAGAATGAAATTATCAGGCTCAAAAACAAACTTCTCTTTTACAGAGACGAGGATTAATAAATACATAATTTAAAATTTTGCGCAAATATTTTCATTTTAAAGTAATAATTAGTATATTCATTTACCTACCTTATTGATGTTTACTTCAATATTCTGCCAGATAACTCTATATTCCAGTACTATTATAAACCCCCCGCCCGCCACTCCCAACCCTATGTATTTTGGGTTATAAACCAAATTATGAGCATTAATCTTAAGCTCCAGAACAGGCATTTAAACTTCAGGCTTTTTTCGATTGATGAGTGCTGAAAAAAAATTTTATTCATTCTTAATTAGGAGAGCAAAAATGAAACGCCTTTTTATTTTGCAGATGATGGCAGTAACCTGTTTCTTTTCGCCAAAGCTATATGCTCAAACTGTTAATTTCATGGGTGTAGAGTTGTTGGGTCGTCCTACAAACTCATCTATTAGTGTTAATGTGGTAGCAAACCAGGCATTGGATGCATATTTTGAATATGGCACAAGCCCGGGCAACTATACGAGTCAAACAAATGTAGTTTCCTATTCTGCAAATGAACCTATTGAAGTTATTATGACAGGTCTTCAAAGTAACACAAAGTATTATTACCGTATGGTATATCGCGAAACAGGTACAATTTCATGGACACAAAGAGCCGAACATTCTTTCACAACACAACGATCTTCCGGAAGTACATTTACTTTTGATATTACGTCAGACTCACACGTACACATTGTTCTTGGTGATTCAGCCACGTGGCATCGAACTTTGACAAATGTGGCCAACGACAATCCTGACTTTCTGATTGACTGTGGCGATACATTCAATATGGATACGACAACGTCCGGAGCAAGTGCAGACAGTTCATATATTTATCAGCGCAAGGCTGCATTTTTTGGGGTTGTGAGTCCTTCTGTTCCCATATTTCTTGCCGTAGGAAATCATGAAGAAGAAGAAGGATGGCATCTCAATGATAATAATGATCATTCGCAGACACAACCCGTGTGGGCAACCAATGCGCAAAAAAAATATTTTCTTAACCCGGTTCCGGACAATTTCTATTCAGGAGATAATAATACACACAGTTCACTTGATGGCGATCATTTACGTGAAGATTACTATGCATGGACATGGGGAAATGCACTTTTTGTAGTAATAGATCCATTTTGGTTCACAACCGCAAAACCATTTATTGGAAATACAGGCGGAGGCGAACCCGGTACATCAGATGGCGACAGGTGGCATTGGACATTGGGCGATGAACAATATAACTGGCTACGTCAGACTCTTCAGAATAGTAATGCAACATATAAATTTCTTTTCATGCATCATATGACCGGGGGCACAAGTGACTATATACGGGGAGGAGCTTATGCAGCACCCTATTGTGAATGGGGAGGCTATAATGAAGACGGTATTACTTATGGCTTTACTACAAGGCGACCCACATGGCCCACAACAATTCACCAGTTGTTGATCGATACACACGTCTCGGCCGTTTTTCATGGTCATGATCATCAATATGCATATGAAATGCGTGATGGTATTGTATATCAATCTCTGCCCGCGGCCGGTTTTTCAGGAAACGGTTTCAATGTTTATAACCAAACTAATCCATTAACCACAAGAGCTTTACCCAGTGGAGGGCACCTTCGTGTTACCATAAATCCAACCCAAGCTACTGTAGATTATATAAGTTCTAATACAGCCACTAATACACAAGTCTTATATTCATATACCATCGATGCTGCTGCAAACGGTCCCTTACCTGTGGAAATGAAATCTTTTACTCTGGAAACAGAAAACAATAAAAAAGTAATACTTAAATGGGAAACTGCTTCTGAATTTCAAAACAAACAGTTTATTGTACAAAGATCTATCAGGAATTCAGGGGATTTTAAAGATATCGGCAAAGTTGCGGCAACTAATTCTTCCCAGGGAAGCAGTTATAGTTTTATTGATGAACCTGGCCTTAGTGGAGATTTTCTCTACAGAATTATCCAGGAAGATATAAATGGCAAACAAACTTACTCAGAAGCAAGACTTGCGATATTAAACTCTGGAAAATATTTACGAATAACTGATAACGGAAGAAACTGGCAATTTCAAAGTACTGAATTAGTAAACTACAGTTTAATGGACATATCAGGCAGGGTAATAGAAAAAGGCAGTTTTAATGGGACAAAAATCATTACAAAACCAAGCGAAGGCTCTGTATATATATTGAGAACAGAATGTGATGGGAAAGTATTGACTAAAAAACTCAGATAACCCAAATATGAAATTATTCTTTCAAAATCAAAAAAACGATTTTAGATCTCAAACAAATGGGCAATCCTGCAGGGAAGGTGTTACCAGAATTTTGTAACATCAATTTTTCCGGGACCATGTTTGCATGGCTCGCAACGGCCTATTAACTCATCTTTCACCACGTATTCGTATTTACTAATTTGCATAAGTTCAACAATCTTTGTAAAACTAACACCATACATATTGCTAATTTCTTTAAGCTCTTTTTTTGAAATTCCCATCTTCTCCATTAAAAATTTAGCTGACCTTTTTTCAGAAGCAGTTAACGGATACGATGTTTTCTTTATGATGGTTTTCATATCAACGGATTTCCAGAAATTGAATTTCAAATCTAAAGCGAAGCCTTAACTAAACATAATTTTTGCGTATTAAAAACCAAGGATTATATATTTTCTTTGAAACAGGTAAAGAAAAATACTTAGCAGGCAGAAAAAAGTTTGAAAAAATTTTTACGATAAAGAAACTCCAAAAGTCAGTTTGTAGCTTCCAAATTTTCTTTTCGTGCAGGTAACTAAAAACCAGGTTTCTACAGGAACGTTATAAGTTACAAGGTCACCATTTCTTTTATTTGCGAAACCGATTTTCACGTCTCCGCTAACAGGTGTATATACAGAATACAATGAAATATTTTCAAGGTTGGGTAAGAAGGCGTTATCGAAACTAATTTTATCACGCTTCTTATCGTTATTTATAAAATTTTCCAGTTTTTCTTTTGGTAAATTAACGTTACTTGTAACTGAAGTAATAGCAAAAGGCCTATTCATACGAAAAATTTGGTTGGTGATTGATTTTAACACCATGAAGATAGGATCAAAGAATATTCAGACATTATGATCTTTATTTGCTGTGGGGATGATAAATGTCAGTTCGGCCGGAATTAAATTTTTATCGAATATATATGATCCAAAGCTCTTTATTGACGTTTAAAGATTTCTATTTTATCATCTAGAATTTTTTGTTCCCCGACTTTTACACAAGAATTTAATTCTGGCGCTTTCAATCCATCACTGATCATTAACTCCTCGTTAGTAATTGTTCTTGCTTCATCCCACATCTCTTCATCAATAAACGATTGGAGTAACATTGCTCCTCCTTCTATGATCACACTTTGGATTTTTAATTGATGTAATGCATTTATGATTTGATGAACAAGGTTTACATCTTCTGTTACCTGGTAATAGAAAGGATGATTTGTTTCTTCATGCTTTATTTTGGTGAAAACAATAGTTCCGGATTTATTATTAAAAACTTTTGATGAATAAGAAAGTCTTAAATCCAGATCAACTATAAGTCTTATTGGATTATTGCCAGTCCATAATCTTGTGGTTAATTCAGGATCATCAAGTGCAACTGTATTAGTTCCCGCAAGAATAGCTGATTCCTCGCTTCGCCATTTATGTACCAGTCTGTTTGTAAATTCATTCGTAATATACAAACGATTATTACCCTGCCCCGTTATTTTATTATTTGAAGTCTGTGCCCATTTTAAAATAATATATGGACGGTGTAAGGTATAAAATGTAAAAAATCGTTTATTCAGTTCCTCACATTCGTTTTTTAAAATCCCAAGTTCAACTTTAACACCTGCCGCTTTTAATTTTTCAATTCCTTTTCCATTTACTTCTTTAAATGGGTCACGGCAACCTATTACAACTTTGGGAATTTTATTTTTAATGATAAGATCACTGCAGGGTGCAGTTTTACCGTAATGTGCACAGGGTTCCAATGAAACATACATCAATGAGTCCGGGATCAAATGTTTATCCCCATTTTTAACCGAGGCTATACAATTCGGCTCAGCATGAGCTTCCCCGTATCTTTGATGATACCCTTCGCCGATAATACGATCGTTATTGACCAACACGGCTCCCACCATTGGATTTGGAGCAACGTTTCCGGCTCCGAGTTTGGCCAGTTGCAGGCATCGATGCATATATGTTTCATGAATTGTCAATTATGAACTTTGATATTTGCAAATATACCACTCACTGCACACCGTCATCAATTACCTTTGCTTATGACAATTGAAGAAGCAAGAAAAGAGATCACCGAAAGCATTAGTAATATTTATGAAAAAAGCGAGGCCGATAACATCATTGAAATGGCATTGGAACATATAACCCGCTGGTCACGCATAGAAAGGGTTCTGAATAAAGATATTCCTCTTTCTTCTCCACAGGAGAAACAATTAATTCAAATTACTGACCGCTTACTACATCACGAACCGATTCAATACATAATTAATGAAGCATGGTTTGCAGGCATGAGGTTTTACGTTGATAAAAATGTGCTGATACCAAGACCTGAAACGGAAGAGTTGGTGGATTGGGTGGTGAAAGAAGTCAGAAGTCAAAAGTCAGAAGTCAGAATACTTGATATTGGAACAGGCAGTGGCTGTATTGCAATTGCTTTAAAAAAGAATTTACCTGGTGCAGAAGTATGGGCTTGCGACGTAAGTGAAGAGGCGTTAAATATTGCAAGAATAAATGCAGATTCCTTAGATGCAACGATTGACTTTGCGCCTTTGGATTTTTTAGATGAAAAACAACGAAAGCAATTACCTTATGTGGATATTATTGCAAGCAATCCTCCATATGTACCGCAGCGTGATAAAGCTGAAATGAGAAAAAATGTTGTTGACTATGAGCCTTCACCTGCTTTATTTGTGCCTGACGATGATCCATTGATTTTTTATAGTGCAATTGCTGATTTCGGCAAAGAAAAATTAAGTGAGAAAGGAAGTATTTACATGGAGATACATGAATATCTTGGAGAGCAGGTAAAAAATCTGTTTCATCGAAAAGGGTATAAATCGGTTGAAATAAAAAAGGATTTGGTGGAAAAAAACAGAATGATAAAAGCACTAATTAACTCTTGAATATTCAGTTTGGTAAACAAAATTGTTTCCTGGGGAAGAATAAGACAGAATTAATTTGTTATTTGTTAACAGTTCTACTTTACATGTCTGTGAACCCGGAAGATTTCCATAACAATCCACTTCGTAATTTAATATAAGATTTTGTAACTCACTATCATAACTATATTTTCCACTTCCGCCTGGAACATCAGTCGAAGAAGAAAACCTGCCTTCGGCAAAAAAACTATAAAACTGCGGATGATTTTCTGTTGAAGTCCAACCGTAACCTCCATTGTTCTGCATAGTGTAAACTAAAACACTTTCCCATTCGCCGACAATACCGCGTGAAGATTCCTTTTTACATGAAAGTGATAAAATGGCGAGAGTAATTAAACAACATACAAATGCCTTGCTTTTCATAAAATCGGATTTAACCTGGTTGAAACTAAAAAACTTTTCAGAAAAAAACAAAGTACTTCTACTATTTCACATTCGCCACAACCTTGGCCCCTGAACGTTTGGAAAGCCGCATAATTCTAAAAACTTCTCCATAAAAAGCACTGGTATCTGCATTAATGACTACAGTTGGAGTATCTACTGTTTCTTTATATTTATTTATTGCCTGCGAAAGAAGAGAATCGATCATTGAATTGTCAACTTTTGTGGTACCAAGATAATACTGCTGATTCTTGTCAATTGATACAACGATATTCTGTTTTGCTTTTGTATCCTTTGTTCCCCTGGGCAAACCCACTTTTACAACATTGGGATTAGCAAGCGTAGCCACTATCAAAAAAAACATCAGCAAAATGAAAATAATATCATTCAGTGAATCAGTAAATACTTCTGCTTCTTTATGTGTTGTCTTCCTTAAATTCATCAAATTATCTTGTAGGTTCCTGTAATATATCGAGGAAGTCGGCAGAGGCAACTTCCATTTTATTAGCAGTCTTTTCCACCTTTGTATGCAGGTAATTATAGGCAATGAAAGCGATCAATCCGATCACGAGACCTGAAATAGATGTTACAAGTTTTACATAAATACCACCGGCAATTGTATTCAATTCAAAGTCATTGGTAGAATTGATTTTAAAAAACAATTGCATTAAACCTGCCAACGTTCCGATAAAACCAAAAATAGGCGCCGCTCTTGAGATCACAGATAACACGCCTAAATTTTTCTCCAGTTTAAACATTTCAAGTTGTGCTACATTTTCCATATTCCTTTCAATGTAATCAATGGGTTTTCCCACACGCTGAATTCCTTTGTCGATTATCCTGGCTACGGGATTAGTATTATTTTTTGCAAAACTCTTTGCCGCACTAAGATTACCGCTGAGTATGTGATCACGAATAATATTCATGAAATTACTATCCAGGCGGGATGCTTTTTGAATAGCAATATAGCGTTCAAAAAAAACAAAGATGGTGATCAGGAAAAGAAGAGCCAAAGGGATCATGATAATACCACCAGTACTCAACAATTCAAAAATGCTGAGTTTTCCATCGCCATTTAAATCTCCCTGGATGTGTGTAGCAAGTGCCTGTGTAGAATCAACAATCTGTAAAAGATCAATCATATTATGTCATTGATTAGGTGCGTAAAAGTAGTGTATCGCTTAAGAGTATTCTTTGATTATTTTTCAACAACATGTGAATGAACGAAAAAAACGGTGCCACGTTGTTCGTGGCACTTAAGTTTTAGAGTTCTTTAACAAGGATAATTGTTATATACTATTTATTCGCTGTGGCAGTCCCTGCCTGTTTCACCATCAGTGCCTGTATTTGTTTCATCGTAGCTTCCATTCCTTCAGCACTGCCATCCAGGAAAATAACATTTCCTTTTCCAAACTCCGCAAAATTTTTAATAGCCTCTGTCCACATACTGAAAAGAATAACATTTGTATCAAGATTGGCTTGTTTCATTTGTTCAGCTGCTTCCGTCATACCTCTTGCCACTTCCTGGCGAAAAAGAGCAACACCCTGCCCACGCAACCTTGCAGCTTCTTTTTCAGCTTCAGCAGAAATTTTAATAGCATTTCCTTCTGCTTCGGCTCCTTTGGTTTTTGTTATTAGCAATGCCTGGCCCTCATTTTCTGCAGCTGCTTTTAAGTTATTGGAAGCGACAACCTTGCTCATTGAATCAAGGATCATTTTATCAAACGTTATATCATTTATCTGGAGATCCTGCAAATGATAGCCCCAATTTTCTAATGTATGATCTACCTGTTCTTTTACATATTCAACAATTTCTTTGCGAAGACCAAGTACTTCTGCCTGTCTTTTGGAAGCGACATAAGTACGAATTGAACCTTCAATAGTTCTTACCAGCGCCTGCATCATGTCTTTATCACTCACAAATTTGAAAGCTACTTTCTTAATTGTTTCTTCATCCTGGTTTTGTACTGAATACAATAGCATGGATTTGAAATAAACATTCGCCTGGTCGCCTGTAATGGCCTGGAATTCCAATTCAACAGAGCGATTTTGATAAGATATTTTTTTGTAGACCGACTCGAGCAACGGCAACTTCATACGCAAGCCCGGAAGAACAATGCGTTTGTATTTACCAAACATGGTAATAACACCTATATATCCCTGGTTAATAGTAAAAAAAGAACCAAAAAAAATAATAAGGGCAATTAGCACCCACCAATATTGAATTAGATTTTGCATAAACAGTTAATTTTTTAATGAGAAATAAAGATAAGGGAATGCAATAACCGGATATAAAACTTTATTAAAGCTTTCAATTAATCTATTTTTTGATTACTCCCGCATATAAATAAACATTTCTACCCTGCGGTTGAGTTGACGACCGGCTGTCGTTTTATTATCGGCTACAGGCTTTTCACTCCCAAGGCCCCGTACAATAAATAATTGTTGATTTAGCAATAATTTTTTGTTTAAGTAGTTCGACACTGATAATGCCCTTTCTTTTGAAAGTTGTTCATTGTGAATACTCGTTCCCGTACTATCTGTGTAGCCTTCCACAATCAGTGAATCAATTTGTTTGCTTTGCAAAGAACTGCATAGGCTATCAAGCAAATAAAAACTTTTTTTATTAAGCTGTGATTTATCGACTTCAAAAAAGATATCAGAAAGAATTAATGTATCGATCGTTTGTATGATTGTTCTGCCTGCGTCTGGTGGTGCCGGTGGATTATTTATATAATTTTTGATATAAAGATTCAAAAACTGGTGCCTTGCATCAAAACTGTAAATTTCATCTTTTGTTTTTTCCCAGTCATTACATATCTTTTCATTGGGATCTTCGGGTATTAACGAAATGTCATCAAAGAAAATAAGAAAATTATTTTCCAAAGGAATATTTGCAGACTCCGTAATGTCTCTCTTCGAAAAATTACCCAGAGTTAAATACAATTCTTTTCCTGTCGCTGTGTAATCAATCGATACCTTTTGCCAGTTCGTATCTCCTTTTTCCGAGCGCAATGTTGCATCGGCGATATAAACAGTCGGAACAATTCTATATAATATCTGTTTCTCAAATAAAAAATCATAAGGAGTAAAGTAAATGCCGGCACTGTCCAGGATATTGTGTTTTGACTTTACATAAAATTCAATTCTGTACTTCTTGCCTTCTCTAAGTTTACAAAGCAATTGGGTACGTATATAGGAACGTATAAACCTTTTTTTTGAATTACCAGCTTCAACAGCTACGCAGTGCTGACCCCTGTGAGCAATGCCAGGAATTTTATAAAAATTATTGTAAGTATCTGAAGTACTGATCCACCCTTCCGGCGAACAATTGACATGATACTCCATGCAAATGTTTTCGTCTTCAAAACCACCATTCACCAGTAAGTTCTGAGAAAAAGAAATTTTGGAAATTTGAACTAAAAAAAGGAGTACAAAAAATCTCATTATCAGGATCCAGAAATTAAAAGTGAATTACTTCTATATATCCGAATTATCTTTTCAGTCAATAAATCATCGTTACGATTTTTCTTCCCAAACCTGTACAAGATTTGTCAATACTTCTGCTGATTTTTGCATATCCTGCACACTTATATATTCATGTTTGCCATGAAAAGCCATTTCCCCCGTAAAAATATCAGGGCAAGGCAAACCCATAAATGATAGCCGCGAACCATCTGTTCCTCCTCTTGCGCTTTCTTTCTTAAACTTTACACCGGATCTTTTCATTGCTTCTTCTGCATATTGCTCAATTTGCGGATAATTCACCAGCACTTTCTTCATGTTTCGGTACTGCTCTCTTATTTCAACCTCGTAAGAAGAACCCGGATATTTCCCCACCGCTTGTTTTGCAAATTGTTCAAGCCTCATTTCATAAAGCTTCAAATTTTTTGTTTCAAAATCACGAACAATAAATTCCACTTTTACCTTTTCTGCAATACCTTCCATCCTAACGGGGTGTACAAAACCTTCACGATTTTCAGTTGTTTCCGGTGAAAATTCATTCTTTGGGAAAAGATCTAAAAAAGTTCCAGCTACCTTTAAAGCGTTTATCATTTTATTTTTCGCATACCCTGGATGAGCACTTATGCCGTGAAATGTAACTACTACCCCATCTGCGCTAAAAGTTTCATCTGTGAATGAGCCCCTTTCACCTCCATCCAGCGTATAGGCAAAATCTGCTCCCAGTTTTTTCAGATCAACTTTATTCACACCGCGGCCAACTTCTTCGTCCGGTGTAAATAAAATTTTAATTTCTCCGTGTTTTATTTCCGGATGTCGCATTAAATAATCGGCAAGATCCATAATAATGGCAACTCCTGCTTTGTCATCTGCTCCCAATAGAGTCTTTCCTGAAGCAGTAATAATATCATCACCTGTTTTTTGCTTGAGATAAGGATGTTCACGGGTTGTAATCATCTGTGTGGGATCATCGGGTAATATTATATCCTGGCCATCATAATTTTTGTGAACGATAGGCCTTACTCCCGTCCCTGGTGCATCCGGAGCTGTATCGACATGAGAACAAAAACATATCACAGGAACCTTTTTGACTGTAGTGCTCGGGATTGTTGCATATACATAACCCCATTCATCAAGATGAGCATCATTGACTCCCATTTGCTTCAGTTCATCAACCAATATCTTGCTTAGATCTTTTTGCTTGTCTGTAGTAGGAATGGATGTGGATTGAGGATCACTCTGAGTATCGATCTGTACATACCTTATAAATCTTTCCTCAACAGTGCTTCGGTATTTTTCAAACATAGCTGAAATTAAAAAGGCCGAATATACGACCATTTGCAGTTCGCTGAAGACAGAAAAAATTATCATCTCCAGATAATATCCGGGTTGATCCGCAAAATTATATTACTTCGAACTTCAGGGCATTATTATTAAAGGACTTCCTCCCACAATTTCTACCAGCTCAATGTCAAATACAAGATCTTCACCCGCCAAAGGATGATTGGCGTCAAGAATAACTGAGTCTTCTTTTATTTCAGTAACAGTCACAGGCAAATTCTGTCCCGAGCCGTTGCCCATCATTAATTGCATACCCTGTTCAATCTCCATGTCATTTGGAAAACGATCTTTGGGGAATTCTATCAGCATATCATCACTCCGTTTACCATAAGCTTCGTCAACGGGGATATTGATTGTCTTTTTTTCTCCTACCTGCATACCAGTCACTCCTTCATCAAAACCTTTAATAACTGCTCCGCTTCCTACTTCAAATTCAAGTGGCTCTCGGCCCGAGGAGCTATCGAATGTTTCACCGTTTGTCAGTTTACCATGATAATGCACTTTTACCTTATCGCCCTTTTTTACCTGTTGCATACTTAAACTTTTATGATAAATTATATCTCCAACTTTTGTTCCACTATTCAACTTTCGTTGCCTTCCTGTCGGTAGGCAGGTGTCACTCACTTCAACGTTCAGGGTCTGCTGAGCAAAGATTTGAGAGATTATGAGGAATAAAACCGGAACATGCAAGGTAAATAATTTACGATGCAACTGTTTAAATATTTGCTTACATCTAAATAATTATTTTTGACACGGATTGAATAAACAAACTAATATGAAATTGTTTGCAGTAATTTTTTTTGTTTTCTCTACCCATGCTGTTTTTGCACAACAGAGTCAGCAATCAAGCAATAACCAGGCACAAGACACAAGAATCATTCCCGGTGCTGACAGAACAAAAGTGTATGTGCCCCTGTTGAGAGGAAAACGTGTTGGTATTTTTGCTAACCAAACTTCGGTAGTAGGCAACACGAGTTTGGTTGATACTTTACTTAAGCTTGGTGTGAATATCAAAATGATCTTTGGCCCGGAGCATGGTTTCAGAGGCACCGCTGATGCCGGCGAAAAAGTTGGCAATTATGTCGATGAAAAAACAGGTATTCCTGTTGTGTCACTTTATGGAAATAAGCAAATGCCTTCTGCTGATGATCTGAAAGATTTAGATGTCCTTGTATTTGATCTGCAGGATGTCGGGTGCCGTTTTTACACTTATATAAATTCCATGCAGGACTTTCTCGAAGCCGCACTCGAAAATCACAAACCTTTATTGCTTTTGGACAGGCCAAATCCAAACGGCTTCTACGTGGATGGCCCGGTGCTGGATTTAAAATTTAAAAGCGGTGTGGGAAGACAGCCTATTCCTATTGTATATGGGATGACAATGGGAGAATATGCAATGATGCTTTGCGGTGAAAAATGGCTATCTGAAAAAGCAAATGCCATCAATGCTTATAATATTACAACAGAACGAACTACGGATACTCCTTTTCATTTTCTCGTGATCAAATGCCAGAACTATACACATAAGAGCAAATATATTTTGCCTGTAAAGCCTTCACCAAATTTACCCGAAATGCAGGCCGTTTATCTTTACCCTACTACCTGTTTATTTGAGGGAACTGTCCTTAGTGAAGGACGCGGCACAGAAAAACCATTTGAATATATTGGTCATCCTTTATTGCCGAAGACCATGTTTTCATTTATGCCTCATCCGAATGAAGGTGCTAAAAGTTCAAAACACTATGGTGAAGTTTGCTACGGCTGGAACTTCGGAGGCACACTTGAAGATGTGCTGAAGAAAACCAATGACCAGATACAATTGAAATGGATCATTGATGCGTATAAAATCTTTCCTGGTAAAGACAGTTTCTTCTTAAAAACAAATTCCTTTAACCGGCTTGCCGGTAATGATGTATTAATACAACAGATAAAAGATGGTAAAAGCGAAGATGAAATTCGAAAAAGCTGGGAACCAACATTAAATGAATTTAAAAAAGTCAGGAAGAAATATTTGCTATACCTGGACTTTGAATAAGCAACATTAAGTAATGATTCAATACCAGTTAAAATCTAAACACACAGAGCCAACAACATTTGACTTGTCACTTTCTTTGTCCCGGATAGTTTTTATGGGAACACCTGAATTTGCAGTTGCATCATTAGATGCATTGGTAAAAGCAGGTTTTAATATTGTCGGGGTCATCACTGCGTCGGATAAGCCAGCAGGCCGGGGAATGAAACTGAATGAAAGCGCTGTAAAAAAATATGCGATCGAACATGGATTAAAAATTCTTCAGCCCGAAAAATTAAAGAACCCCGAATTTCTTTCTGAGCTTAAATCGTTGAGTGCTGATCTGCAGGTTGTAGTTGCCTTTCGTATGTTGCCTGAAGTGGTTTGGAATATGCCACCAAAGGGTACAATAAATCTTCACGCCTCATTGCTACCTCAATACCGCGGGGCTGCACCTATAAATTGGGCAATCATTAACGGAGAAAAAGAAACGGGAGTTACTACCTTCAAACTTCAACATGAAATTGATACCGGAAATATTTTAATGCAGGAGGCAATTCCAATCGGTGAAAATGAAACCGCGGGCGAATTGCATGATAAAATGAAGGAGATTGGTGCAGGACTTTTAGCAGAAACAGTGAAAGGGATATTGGAAGGAACTCTACAGGAAACATCTCAAGTCTCAGTACTTAGTACTCAGTACTCAGTACTGAGAAATGCTCCAAAGATCACTGCCGAAACATGCAAAATTAATTGGCATAAATCGGTGGATGAAATTCACAATCTTATTCGCGGACTTTCGCCCTACCCTGCTGCATTTACTGAATTAGGCGATAAAACTTTAAAAATCTTCAGAAGTGAAAACGAACTTACTGTTCCAACATCAAGACCGGGCAAATGGGAAACTGATAGAAAATCTTATTTCAAGTTTGCATGTATGGATGGTTATATTTATCTGAAAGAAGTTCAACTGGAAGGAAAGAAAAGAATGAATATCGAAGATTTTTTAAGAGGGTATCGGTTTGAATAAAATTAAAAATGAGGAAAGTTATTGCAGCAAAATACATCAAACCATATCTACCATCCACTTGCCAACACATCAGCAATGTGCATGGGTTTTAAAGAATAACCTTTTTGCTTTATATAACCTCCTAAATGCATGAGGCAGGAAATATCAGTAGAGATGAGATATTCTGCATTTGTTGCCAAAGCATTTTCTACTTTTTGTTCGCCCATTGCAATAGATATTGATTCAAATTTTACTGCGAAAGTTCCGCCAAAACCGCAACAGGTTTCCACATCTTTTAATTCAGCCAATTCGAGGCCTTTCACATTTGCAAGAAGTTTCCGTGGTTCCTGTTTCAATTTACATTCACGCAAAGCGGCACAACTATCATGATAAGTAGCCTTGCCTTCTAACCTGGCACCTACATTGACAATCTGCAACACTTTCACCATAAATTCAGAAAATTCAAAAATGCGTTTTGAAAGATCTTTCACTTCATTATGGATAGAAGAATTATCGAACAATTTTGAATAATAATTTCGAACAAAGCCTACGCAGCTTGCACTAGGCCCAACTATGTAATCTGTTCCTTCGAAATCCCTGATAAATTTGTTACAAACAGATTTTGAATCCTCCCAAAAACCTGCATTGAAAGCCGCCTGCCCGCAACAGGTTTGATTAGAGTTATATGTAACGGTACAACCAGTTTTCTCCAGCACTTTTATCATATTAAACGCAGTTTGCGGATACAACTGGTCAACAAAACATGGTATAAAGAGTTGTATGTTCAATGTTCTCTACTTTCTTTTAAAAGATTGATTTAATGAAATCATTTTAATCGCAGTCATCGCAGCCTCTTCGCCTTTATGCCCGTGTTTACCTCCTGCTCTTTCTTTTGCCTGCTCTTCATTATCCACCGTTAGCACACCAAAAATAGTCGGAACCGGTAACATAAGATTCAATTGCACTATTCCATCAGTTACAGCATTACATACATAAGTAAAATGGGGAGTACCGCCGCGTATTACGCAACCCAGAGTAATAAACGCATCGGGCTGTTTCCTACCCCGTTTTTTGGTTCCGGTTTTTTTTGAATGCTCCCAATAATTTTTTATTGCAAAAGAAATTTCAACAGCTCCGGGTACTGTAACAGTGATTATTTTTTTTATGCCAAGTTCTTTTAATTTTTTTTTGCATCCTTTTTCCAGCTCATCAACAATGGCTGCATTCCATTCAGTTTTTACTAAAACAACACAGGCATCCTTTGAAAGAATGCCTGTCGTAGTTTTAAGATTGCTTTTATTAATATCAGCCATAAAGTTAATCAGTGTTATACACACCCAGGCGAGCCAGATATTTATCTGCTTCAGCGCCTCTTTGTGTATTGGGGAATTTTTCTTTCAATTCCTTAAAAAGCTCAATTGCTTCTTTGTTATCGTTCAATTTCGTCTGGGCCAGGTAAGCTGCCAGAAAAAGAGCTTCCGATGAATTCTCCTCATCTTCTTTAAATTCCGAAGCTGCTTTTTTGTAATAATCAAGCGCCTCTTTATTTTTTCCCAAATCTGCATCTGCATCTCCCAATAATTTATAAGCTCTTGCCTGGAAAAATTTAGAACTGGTTTTAAAATCCTTAAGGTATTTTACCGCATTGACATTATCATTAAGCAAGAGGTAAGATTCTCCTGCATATAGCCTGGCGAGGTTAGCGGCATCTGTTCCTTTATACTTGCTTATTACTCTTAAAAAACCAGGGTTAGCTCCATCGCCATTCAGAGCCAGTTTGATGAGTGAATCAGGATTGGGAGATAATAATGCATTGCGCTGATAACCCTCTGCCTTGAATAAAGCATCAGATGCTTTTTGCTCGTAAGGTTCCTTATAAAATTTTTTATACCCGATATAACCTCCGGCAATTAAAATAATAATTGCAGAGACGATCATTACCGGTTTATTATATCTCGTCCAGAAATCTTTTGCCCTTTCAACTATTAACTGATTCGGATCATCATGCACTTCATGTTTCTTAACCGACATAATTAAATTTCTATTTGTATTGTTTAAAGATTAATCAACAATAAAAGGGTAATCAGGATCTACATATACATCTTTTAATACTTCACTATCATCGGGGAACGGACTTTCTTCTGCAAACTTTACTGAGTCTGCCACAGCTTTTGCAACTCTCGCATCGATGGTTTTTATCTGTTCTTCAGATGCAAATTTATGTTCGTGAATAGTTTTTAAAAGTTGCTGAATAGGATCCTTTCCTTTATAGTCTTCCAGTTCTTCTTTGGTACGATATTTCCCCGGATCGCTTATTGAATGACCCTTATACCTGTATGTTTTCATTTCCAGCAATGTTGGTCCTCCTTTTTCCCGTGCTCTTTTAACCGCTCTTGTTACTCCTTCATGAACAGCTTCTGCACTCATTCCATCTATGGCATCACCGGGCATTTCATATGCATCGGCTAATTTATAAATGTCAATGACATTGGATGTTCGTTCCACCGATGTACCCATTGCATAATTATTATTCTCACAAATAAAAATGACTGGCAGCTTCCAAAGCATGGCCATATTAAATGTCTCATGCAGGATGCCTTGCCTTGCCGCACCATCTCCAAAAAAACAAAGTACCACATTATCAGTGCCTTTATATTGTTCTGCAAAGGCGAGACCTGCACCTGTTCCAATTTGTGCTCCTACAATTCCCTGGCCGCCAAAAAAATTTACAGATTTACCAAAAAAATGCATGCTGCCACCTTTGCCTTTGGCATTTCCGGTAGCTTTCCCATAGAGTTCTGCCATACACGAATTAACAGATACTCCTTTGGATATAGCCAGGCCATGATCGCGGTAAGCAGTGATGAAAGGGTCTTCAGGTCTTGTTGCCGTCATACAACCGGCTGCAATAGCTTCCTGGCCAACATAGGCATGAAAGAAACCACGAATCTTTCCTTCCATCTTATATTTCTCTTCTGCTGTTGTTTCAAACTGGCGAATCAATTGCATCAGCTCGTACCAATATAAATAAGTTTCCTTCGAAAAAATGGTAGGCACCTTCTAAATTTTGAGCCGCAAAAATAAGGGTAAATGAGCAAATTATGCGTTTTGATTTTGGTTGATTTTCAACGTATACAAATTAATTGGCCTGAGTTTTTCTATTACTTAATTAAAAATTATGAATATGAAGACTAAAAATAAAAAATCTAAAAAGTTTTCTTTATTCTTTGATCGCATGGCCACAAAAGCTACCAAAGCTTCTGGTAAACCTGCTGCCTTTATCATTGCAGGCCTGCTTATCATTATCTGGGGAATTACGGGTCCTATTTTTCATTATTCCGATACATGGCAATTAGTAATAAATACAAGCACCACTATCATTACTTTCTTAATGGTATTTATAATTCAGCAAACGCAAAACAAAGACACTACTGCTTTACAGATAAAGTTGAATGAGTTAATAGCTAGCAGCGACTCAGCAAGCAACCGGCTGGTAAACGTCGAAGACCTGACTTCGGATGATCTTGAATTGCTGAAGAAATTCTATATTAAGCTGTCCACGTTGGCAAAAAAAGAAAACGATATCCATACTTCGCATTCACTAGATGAAGCTGAAGTACGTCATAAACAAAAAATTAAAAATAGATCAGGAACAAAACAAAAATCATGAAAAATAAAACCGGCAACTTATTAAATCGCCGGTTTTATTTTTGAAAAACACTTAATCTTTTGGATTTAATGCATTGTCAATTCTCGTAACCACATCCTGCAGATGATATTTACTCATTGCATCTGGCATGGCTGGAATAGCTGCTCTTATTTCATTTCTTAATGAAACAAGCTGCGCTTTTGCCACACTTATTATATCTGATTTATCAGCACTTAATTGTGGATGGGATGTACGGCCAAAGTTTATTACAATAGTTGTTTCAGAAGTTTTCGGAGGAGTAATTATATTACTGAGAATATTCACATACGATTTTTGCAAATTTCTCCTGTACACATCAATCTTCTTTTTTGTTTTCAACTCACTCCATATCCCATTTCTTACATCGGTAAATAGATTAGTAATGGTATAGGCCTGGTTACCGTCTTCTGCCTCAAACTGGATCAATTTATTTAATGTACTTGTACTGAATAAACGATTTAACACATTATCCTGGATATTTCCAATGGTAACAAGCGGCGTACCTCCGATCAGATCATAAATCTTATCATCTGCAAGCCAGGTCGGAGTAGTAAATAATTGTTTATTCAGAAAATCTATTGCTTCTTTCTGTTTTGTTTTGGGAGTATATTCATATACATTTCCTGCCTGCTCTACAGTTTTCGGAGTAAGATAAATACCACCTACATTTCTCGTTACATGAATCATATAGCGATTAAACTGGGTTGTCAACTGTCCATAGATTTCAGAAAGACTTTTATAATCTTTGTTGTCTTCTTTTGTCCATTTGAGTAATTGAGGCATCATGTATTGAAGATTTTTTATTCCGTATGTACTTGCTTTCATGGCATCATTACCAAGATCTTCAGTTTGCGAACGCGGATCATCCTGGTTACTTTCTCCATCACCCCACCAAAGCCTTGGATTTTTTAAACTGTCTATCACCCATTTATTAAGAAAAGCTTTTTCGTCATCGCCGTCTTTAAATTGATAAAAACGTTTGTAACCCCATTCAATCGCCCACTTGTCATAATCGCCGATGCGGGGGAATAATCCTATTTCACTGACATGATCTTCAGGCTGTGCTACATAATTAAATCGGGCATAGTCCATGATAGAAGGAGTATGACCATGTGCTTCAACCCAGGCTTTACTACGCAAGCTGTCAACAGGCACTGTTGAAGATGAACCCCAGTTGTGACGAAGTCCCAGTGTGTGGCCCACTTCATGAGAAGAAACGAAACGAATCAATTGCCCCATTAGTTCATCGCTGAATATCATTTTTCTTGCTGCTGCATCACTCGGCGAAGCCTGAATCATATACCAATTCTGTAAAAGCTCCATTACATTGTGATACCAGTTGATATGACTCTCCATGATCTCACCACTCCGTGGATCTGCAACACTTGGACCACTGGCATTGGCTACATCTGAAGGTTTATAAACAATTGCTGAATAGCGGGCATCTTCCAAACTCCATTCAGGATCTTCTTTTTTTGTAGGAGCTTCTTTGGCCACAATTGCATTTTTAAATCCTGCTTTTTCAAATGCTGTATTCCAATCATCTATTCCCTGTATCAGATAAGGAACCCATTTTTTAGGAGTAGCCGGGTCAATATAAAATACAATTTGCTTTTTAGGTTCAACTAATTCGCCGCGTTTGTATTTCTCCATGTCTTCATCTTTCGGTTCAAGCCTCCAACGCTTTATTAACTGTATGGACTCGACTCCCTGGGGGTTTGCATCAAAATCTGTATAGCTAACAGTGAAATAACCCACTCTTGTATCAAAATATCTTGATTGCATCGGCACTTTGGGTAATAAAACCATTGAACTGTTTAGCTCAACAGTCAGGTTACCAGCATTCACTTGTGGAGCACCGCGAACGCCAGCAGCGCCCCCTGCACCCGGCGTAGCAGTGCTTCTTCCATAAGTTTTCACTGTTGTGATCTCAATATTGATGGGATAAGAATGTATTGTTTCGATGTAAGATTTATCAGCCTGTAATGCTCCAATGCGATTGGCAGATTTTAACCTGCTATTGAAAAACAATACATCATTATCACCATTTACATAATCAGTAACATCGATCACACTGCTATGTGAAATACCATTGCTTGCTGAATCTTTTCCATAAGCTTTTACATCGAATGCGGCCTCAATGGGTTGAATATTTGAATTGTTTACTGCCTGGAACATTGGAGACGTGGAATCCTTTGCATATTCTGCGTATGAAATAGTGCGCAGAAAAATTTTATTGTTAGGCCCCTTCTCGAATCGAACTACATTTTGACCAATTTGATCTCCTGCATATCCAAAGAATCCATTACGCATGCCTGCTGCCGCCTTTGAAATACGATTAACCACAAGAATTTCCCTATCAAGCAATGAATCGGGAATTTCAAAATAATATTTATCCTCAACCTTGTGCACCTTAAACAGACCATCATCTGTTTTTGCTTTGTCTGTAATAATTTCTGAATATGGTTTGGGGACTGTAGGATGAGATGGCGCATTACGTTTTGAAGTATCAGCTCGCTGCGCAAATAACGAGCCTGTGACTAACACAGCTACTACACTCGTGGTGAAATAGCGAAGTGACTTTCTCATATAAATTTGCTTGTTTAAAAAAATGAATGAAGGAAGCAATATACTAAAGGAATGCTTATTTTCCTTTGCTTTAAAGATTTTTATAAGGACGGTAATTAAAATGAAAAGAATAATCAATTAACCAAGCCCGATCATTAAATAAAAAACCGCCTGTTATAGCGGTTTAATTTTATTGGATCATTTTATTTATTCATTACTGTCTTTCTTATCTCCCTTTTTCTTTCCTTTTGGAGCAAACATGGCCAGCATTCTACGCCCCTCCATTTTGGGCATATTCTCCAAATTTCCCACTTCTGAAAGGCGTTCAGCAAACTTCAATAACAATAATTGACCCCTGTCCTGGAATTGTATTGCACGTCCTTTGAATTGTACATAGGCTTTCACTTTATTGCCATCTTTCAAAAAATTCTCCGCATGTTTGGCTTTAAAGTTAAAATCATGTTCGTCCGTATTGGGAGTAAATCGAATTTCCTTTACTTCAGAGATTTTGGCATTTGCCTTCATCTCCTTTTCTTTCTTCTTTTTATCATACAAAAATTTATTGTAGTCAATGATCTTACAAACTGGCGGATCAGCACTGGGAGAAATTTCTACAAGATCAAGACCCTGTTCCTGTGCAATTTTAAGAGCTTCACTGGTTGAGTACACCCCGACTTCTACATTGTCGCCAACTAACCTTACCTGAGGTACCCGGATAAAATGATTAATACGATGTTCCGCTTCTTTTCGGGGAGAAAAGCGACCCCTGTTAAATCCTCCGCCCGGCCGTTGAAATCCACCTGGTTTTGGTTTAAAACTTTTGTTCGGTAATGCCATTTATGATTTTTAAGTAATGCTCCCTCCCTGAGCAATTTTTCATAATATTTCCTTCAGGAGGTCAAGGAAATTTTGTGTTCACAAATAATCAATGATTAAATCAATTATCATTTAATCACTCTTTCTTTCTTCTATTTCAACTTTTATTTCCGTAATAAATTCTTCTACAAGTTTCGCTCCCAAATCTCCCTTTCCATGTTTCCTTACTGATACTTTTTCTTCATTCATTTCTTTTTCACCTATTATCAGCATGTAAGTAACTTTCATCATTTCTGTATCACGAATTTTCTTTCCTATCTTTTCGTTCCTGTCATCTATCTCTGCACGAATATCTGCTTTTTTCAACTTATATAAAACAGATTTAGCATAGTCCGAAAACTTATCGCTTATAGGTAATATCTTTACCTGCAAAGGCGACAACCAGACAGGAAGATTGCCTGCATAATGCTCCAGCAAAAACCCAATGAACCGTTCGTGTGTTCCCAGTGGCGCCCTATGTATGATCAAAGGCGTTTCTGTTTTATTATCATGAGTTGTGTACTGTAATTTAAAGCTTCTGCCCTGCGAAAAATCAACCTGGTTTGTAGCCAACGTAAATTCTCTTCCTATCACACTATATATCTGTACATCGATCTTTGGTCCGTAAAAGGCTGCTTCATCCTGTACTTCTATATAAGGAATATCAGATTCTTTCAATACGTTTCTTACCATTTCCTCAGTCTCTTTCCAGAGTTTCGGCTCGTTTACATATTTGATACCTAACTTTTCCTCTGAATGTAAAGAAAGACGCATTATATATTTATCAATGCCAAAAATTTTAAAATACTTCAGGTACATTTCATTCACCGCTCTGAATTCATCATTAAACTGTTCTTTTGTACAATAGATATGTGCATCATTCATGTGCAGGCAACGTACCCGCATCAAGCCAAATAATTCACCACTTTGTTCGTAACGATAAACGGTTCCGTATTCGGCAATCCGATACGGCAAATCACGATAACTTTTTGGCTCGGCTGCAAATATTTTGTGATGGTGAGGGCAATTCATTGACTTAAGATAATATTTTTCACCTTCAAGCTCCATGGGTGGATACATACTATCTGCATAGTAAGGCAGATGCCCGCTTGTAAGATACATACTCTCTTTTGCAATATGCGGAGTAACTACTCTTTTATAACCGGCATCTAATTCTGTTTCTTTTGCCAGTTTTTCCAGTTCTTCAATAATTACAGTTCCGTTTGGCATCCACATAATTAATCCGGGTCCTACATCGTCATCCAATGTATAAATCCCGAGTTCTTTTCCAAGTTTCCGATGATCCCGCTTCTTTGCTTCTTCCAGCATTTTCAAATGCTCGTCCAATTCTTTTTGTGAAGGAAAGCTTACTCCATACACCCTGGTGAGCATTTTATTTTTTTCATCGCCTTTCCAGTAAGCACCGGCAATATTGGTAAGTTTGATTGCTTTTATAAAACCTGTATTCGGAATATGCGGGCCCCGACAGAGATCTGTAAAATTTCCCTGGTTGTAAAAAGTTATTTCACCATCATTCAGGTTTTGCAGCAGATCCAATTTGTATTCATCGCCCTTGTCTAAAAAATATTTTACAGCATCTTTTTTTGAAATGTCTTTTCTTACATAACTATTATTTTGTTTTGCCAGTTCATTCATTTTCTTTTCGAGCTTTGCAAGGTCTTCTTCGTTCATCTTTCTATCACCTAAATCCATATCATAATAAAAACCATTTTCAACAGGCGGGCCTACCCAAAATTTTACGCCAGGAAATAAAGACTCAACAGCCTCAGCCATAAGATGAGCAGAGGAATGCCAGAATGTACTTTTCCCTTCTGCATCATTCCATGTAAGCAATTTCACCGAAGCATCTTCATGAATGGGTCTTGTGGCATCCCATACCTGGCCGTTCACATTTGCAGCCAAAACTTTTCGTGCAAGTCCTTCAGAAATTGATTTAGCAATATCTAATGCGGGGGTTCCTTTTTCATACTGCCTTACAGCGCCATCCGGAAATGTAATGTTGATCATTCTCTTATATTACTCTTCTTTTTTGAATCGGCAAAATTAACAAACTCTTGTCGCAGTGCCATAAGTTATGATACGAAGTTATTCGTTAGTTTTACAACGCGATGAAAAGATTTTTTTTACGGTTGTTGCTACTAATTTTCTCTCTCTTTTCCTTTTGTCTTTTTTCGTCGGCGCAGGACCTTACCGGTATCTGGAAAGGGTACTTCATTACCGATCTTGGCGAACAATACAAACTTGAATTCCAGATCAAACAAAATAATACTTTATCCGTTACAGGTGTTTCGTATTCTTATCTTGATGTTCGATTCTATGGAAAAGCTACCATGACAGGCAACTTTAATAAATCAGAAAATAAATTCCAGATACAGGAATTACGTACTGTGGAAGTGAAAAACACTGGCGGAGGCGGCACTTGTCTTATGAAGTATATCTTCGCTTACGATAAATCAGGAAGAGAACAATTTTTAGAAGGAACATTTGTGGGCAAGTCGGAAGACAGAACCAATCCAAAAAATGATGGGGAATGGGGCGATTGCGGAGGAGGGAAAGTTTATTTACGGAAAGTACAAACTTCTGATTTTTATGTGGAGCCTTTTCTGCGTGATAAACCTGAAATAAGACACGATACAGTAGCAGTAACAAAATCAAAAACAAATCCAACTGTCGTAAAACCCACTCCCGTAAAAAGCAAATTTAATTCAAACGTAAAAAGATTACAAATTGCTTTAGGCGTTACACCAGATGGTATTTTAGGTCCGCATACAATGGCGGTTTTAAAATCGAAGGTTCCTGGCTTCAAAGGCTCTCTTGATGTTGATAACGACCAGCAAATCACTGACCTGATAGCAAAAATCAAAACAGCTAAGAAAACAAATATTGCTACAAGAAATAATCATACCGTTAAAACAAAACCAGTAATAATAAAACCCACAACGCAACCTGATACAACGCAAAAAATAATCGACCACCCGGTAAAAGACGAGCTTGTTGAAAAAAAGATCATCACCCCTGAAATTTTAAAGAAAAGAGAAAATGCGTTGGCAAAAACGATTACTGTTAATACCGAGGAAGTTTATATAAAACTTTATGATAACGGTGAAATAGACGGCGACAGCATTTCGGTTTTCGTAGATAACAAACTAATGCTTTCACATAAAGGATTAAGTACAGTTCCCATTACGCTAACATTAAAGTTTGATGCCAACAATGATGAACATGAAGTGGTAATGGTAGCAGAAAACCTCGGTCGCATTCCTCCAAATACCTCTTTAATGATCATCAATGCAGGTGATAAGCGCTACCAGGTGCAGATCACTTCAACTGAACAAAAAAATGCCCTTGTAAGATTTAAATATGAGAAGCCATCACAATAGAACCGTTTAAGTATTTTTTTATTCTGGCTAAACCCTTTCTAGTTAACTTCAATTCATGTCCCGGTTCATTACCACCATATTTTTATGTTTTGCTTTTTCAGCACAATCACAAAATTTGGGTGGCACGTGGCGCGGAAAGCTTACACAAGGCCCCGGCGGCTGTTTCCCGATTTATTTTATCGAGATGCAGTTGAAAGTTGATGGTTTGAAAGTATATGGCTCTTCTTATCATTTTTCCGATGTAAACAATTTTGTAAAAGAAAATTTCGAAGGTGTATATGATTCCAAAAATAAAACTGTTACCATACAGGAAACAGGACCTACCACTTTTCATGTTCCGCCGGATTGTATTCCCTGTATTAAACATTATACATTGGCATTAAGCCAGGCAAAAGATTCACAAAATTTATCGGGTGACTGGGGTGGCCGGATGATGAATAGTCAAATGGCCTGCCCGCCGGGCAAAATCCTTTTAACTAAAGAAGCTTCGTCAATATTCAATGAAATTAAGGTTGACACCGGCAACCTCCGCCTGGATTTTTATGATAATGCAGAAATTGATGGCGATACGATCTCGGTGAGTGTAGACAACCAAATGGTGGTTAGTCAACAGAGACTTACCGGCAAACCTATTTCCGTTAATATCCGGATTGATTTTGTAAAAACAGAGCATGAAGTAGTTATGATAGCCGAAAATGAAGGAACTATTCCTCCCAACACAGCTTTGTTGATTGTTACAGCCGGGGAAAAAAAATACCAGCTTTTTTTAAGTTCTGATATAGATCAGAAAAAAATTCTTGTGAGGTTTATTTATGAAAAGCCAAAGTGAATACACAAAGCACATGGAATACAAAACCCGATAGTTTTCCTACAGGTTGTTTGAAACATATTTTTTGTCTGCTTTCTAAAATCCTCTTTGATTCCTGGATGGCGGAAGCAATTCTTTTCTGGGCATTTTTTCATTACGCTGGGCAGTATTATATACAAATGCTGCCACAATGATCGCAGCCTGTTTCAAATCTTCTGGTACAAGATGATCATAGTCATCCATATTTGAATGGTGCGTTCTTGTATCATATTCTATTTCATCCTGTATAAACTGAAAACCCGGAATACCTACCCTGTCAAATGAAAGATGATCAGTACCACCGGTATTATTTATTGTAACTGTTTTAGCTCCCATGTCATAAAAGGGCTGAAGCCATTCTGTAAAAATGGCTCTTTCGGCTTCATTGCCCTGTAAGTACACTCCCCGGATTTTTCCTGTACCATTATCTAAATTATAATATGCAGAAACTTTTGACTGCTCTGGTTTCAATACCCATTGATCATTTGCCGTATCTGCAAAATGATTCTTTGCATAAGCTTTTGAACCAAGCAAACCTTCTTCTTCCCCGCTCCACAAAACAATTCTTATAGTGCGGCGTGGCTGAACATTCAATGCCTTTAAAATGCGAACAGCTTCCATCATTACAGAACAACCGGCGGCATTGTCTGTAGCACCTGTCGCACCATGCCATGAATCCAAATGACCACCAAGCATAACAAGTTCATCTTTCAATTTTGGATCTGTTCCCGGAATTTCTGCCACTACATTATATCCCTGAAGATCGTTATCAAAAAATTTTGTCTGGACATCAGCTTCAATTTCTACTTTTATTCCGTCTTCAATTAATCGCTGCAACTTTAAATAATCATCACTGCTGAGCATAACACTCGCAGGCGCCTCTGGTGAATTTTTTGAATACAGTCCACCGCTGCTTACAAATACAGTTCCATCCGTTCCATTTGCATTCATGCTTAAAACCAATGCAGGCTGTTGCTCATTGATCATTTCATTTATTCTTCTCTGTATTCTAAACCGGGCAAACCGGTTTTGTCTTTGAGAATTCTGTGCTTGATTTTGATTGGGACCACCAGTCCCTCTCATTTCAGCAACCGCCATTTTATCAAGAGTTGAATCGGCAAATCTGTTTCCGTCGGCTTCAAAGCTTGGCTTCATTTGAGCCGAAGACCATGTCATCACTATTTTGTCTTTCAGCTTTCCCGCATATTGGACCATTTCTGTTGTATCATCTGATTTCACCAATACCACTTCCCCTTTTAATAATTTTTTTCCTGTACCACTTGTCCATGCACGGGGAATAGCGATCAGTGGTTGATAATAAGGGGATGTCATTGCTACATAACATTTTTCCTGCTCCCACCCTTTTCCAAATTCACCCCAGGGCTCAAGTTGAGTATTTACCAGCCCCCAACCGGAAAGTTCTTTTTTTGCCCAGTTGGCTGCCCGCATAAAGCCGGGTGAATTAGTTAACCTCGGCCCGCTTATATCCGTAAGATGATGAGCAATATCCATGACGTTGGAGTTATCCATTTCTTCTTTTTTGATCTTATTGATCATATCCATATCCAGCTTTTCCTGGGCTGAAATAAAAGAGATAAAAAGTAAAGCAGAGAAGGTGAAGAATAGTTTTCTCATTTCGTATGGTTTTTGGAAAAAGGAAGTTACAAACTTTTATCAACCTGCTTTTGTATTTCATTTAACTTCTCGGGCACTCTTACAATTATCAATGTCACTATTTATAAATGCATTAATTCTATTTATCGTTTTTATCGTGGCACATGAATTGTTCATGAATAGAAAAACTTTTTTATGACAAAAGATCAAAAGAGCCCTGTCATTTCAAACAAAAAAGAGGGGCTGGGTATAAAGCTGGTTATTCCAACAGAAAATTTGGAAGGAAGTAACGAAATGAGTAAAAAAATACAAAGAATGAAAACGGGTTATCGGAAAATGTAGAGAAAAACATCCCAACCGAAACAGGAGCAAAGGTAATTCAGGTAATGCCGGTAGTATCGGCAATAGAACACGATAAGTCCGGGAAAAATCCTTCCTTATGAATTTTTGTATTTTTATGCAAGATTAAACCTCTCTTTTAAACGATCTCTGCCTTTTGAATAACTTTTTCCAACCCCTACAAGACTAATTTATTATTTAACTAAAAACGAGAACCAATGAAAAAACTTCTAACTATTGCATTTGCCAGTTTAGCTCTCTTTTTTATTTCTTGTACAGGTAATAATAATACTCAAGGCGAGAAAAATATTGCCACAGTCCATGCTGTCAATGATGCAATCACTTCTGGTGACGTAAGTAAGCTTGACCAATACATTGCAGCCGATGCCGTAGATCATTCAGGCGAACATGGCGAGATACACGGACTAGACAGTATAAAGGCAAGTCTGAAAACTATGCATGAAGACTATAAGGATATGAAACTTGAAGCATTGGAAGATGCCGCCAATAATGATTATGTTTTTTCACTTACAAGATTTACGGGTACTAATGTAGTTCCTTCAATGGGAGCACCCGCAGGAACAAGTTTCGATATGAGTGCTGTCGAGGTACTAAAATTTAATGCAGATGGTAAAATCACTGACCACTGGGAATATATGACAATGGCAGATGCTATGAAAATGATGGGTGGAAACAATGAAATGGGGAACATGAACAATATGAATTCTATGGATACAACGAAGCATTAAAACTTTTCCATAACAAAAAAGCAGGTTCAATTGACTTACCTGCTTTTTTATTTTAAATCTGTGACTTGTGTAGCATAGTATCTGCTAACAATAATTGAATTGGGAATACCTACACAAAACATAAGAATTAAGCAACCTCTTGCTATTGCATCCCATATGGTGGGAATATTTGAAATATGAAACAGTGGCAGGATGACAAGATTCATTACACACCAAACAAAAATGCCATAAAGCAGTCCGGAAATCAATGCTTGTCTTTTTGCAAATGACACGTAAGGAAAAATAAAAAAGTAAAAGGCAGAGAAAGAAAAAGCAATAATAAAATGTACAAAGAGACCATATAATGCAAGGACGGTATCATTGTGGAAGAACGATGCGCCATATGCTGCCCTGCCAATACCCTGTAAAATCCTAATATCAGTTGTTCGCTGCATTACGACTGAATAAACAATGATAGCTGCTAAAATATCCAGTGCCCCGGCAATGAATCCTGCCGTTAATATAGTTTTGAAATCAGAAAAAGAACGGGTTTTGATTTCACTCATACACCAATGTTTTGGCACCCCGAAGATAATTTTACTTTCTTATCAGTTCATAAAGTTTCATGATCCTGTTTTTTATTGTAGGCCACTCATACTGGGCAAGGTAATGATGGCGATTCGGAAAGAAATAAATATCAAGGTAAGGAGCATTCAGCAGGTGTTCTCTCGCAAAACTTGCATTGGATGTATCTATCAAATGATCCTTTGCTCCCTGCAGATACATTACCGGAACCCTGATATTCTTCCAGTGAGGAAGCATTTTTTTCAGTTCCTCCTTGTGATGTAATTTTTCAGTGTTTGCAGACTTAAACATTCGCGGAATAAACCAGCGTATAAGCGGGCTCTCGATAATGGGTGCAAACCAAAAAACCTTTTCTTTGCCGGGCCCTATTGCGGGTCCGGTTATCACAAGACCATCTACTAATTCCGGATGATCCATCGCGAGCCGGCAGGCAATTGGCGCACCGAAGGATCCGCCTACCACGATAACCGGATGTTTGACTTTATAAACGCTGTCGAGCAGGGCGCTGATCATCTCCGACTGTTTTTGAATAGATGGCTCTGGGTGGCCAAAACCTGAATAACCGTAGCCCGGCCTGTCAACAGCTAAAACCCGAAATGTTTTTAAAATGGTTTTATCACTGAATCTTCCCCGATAAAGACTCATGGAAGATGGTGAGCCGTGTATATATAATAATGTCGGCAAGTTATCGCTGCCAATGGTTACATAGCGTAATTTTCTTCCATGAGTAGTATAATAACCGATTGTGCCGGAAATATGATTTTCAGAAAAAAATTTGTTTAACTGTTTATCGCTCCTGCGAAATTGTACAAAGTGATCAAATACAAAGGACGCTACAATAAAAAATAAAATGAATCCAACTGTGATCCTTAATAATATCCTTAACCACCTTCCTTTTCTTTTGATCTTAGTCATATCGTAATTTAATTCATAATGAAAATATCACTATCGATTATTTTATGAGTTTCATTCTATGACTAATTATCTTTAGCAAATGCAAAACAAAGAGGCATACAATAGCTGGTCGGTTACTTATGATTCTGTATTAAATAAAACAAGAGATTTGGAAGCAAAGGCATTCAGGAATCTTTTATCAAAACTAAGCTTTTCGAATGCGATTGAACTGGGCTGTGGCACGGGAAAGAATACAGAATGGCTTGTGGAAAAAGCAAACCATGTTATTGCTGTAGACTTTTCTACAGAAATGTTGAATATCGCCAGGAAAAAAATCAACAAAAAAAATGTTGAATTTATTACTGCTGATATTACGAAGCCGTGGACTTTTACTGATAAAAAAATTGACCTCGTGACCTGCAGCCTTGTACTTGAGCATATAGAAAATATTGATTTTATTTTTCAACAGGCTAGCAAGCGTTTAAACAGACAGGGGGTTTTTTATATTGGCGAATTGCATCCATTCAAGCAATATGAAGGAAGTAAGGCCAGATTTGAAACAGACTCAGGAATTTTTACTCTTGAATGTTTTACGCATCACAGTTCAGAATATATGAACGCTGCAGCCGCTAACGGGTTTTTATGTCATTCGCTTAATGAATGGTTCGATGAAAATCAAGAATCCATCCCTCGTGTGATAGCTTTTATTTTCCAAAAAAAGTAAGGCAATAAATATTATCCTCAACTATAGTTTGATAAAATAAGGTAACGGGTGTTATTTAATAATATTTCTTATCCTGTTTGCGTTTTCAATAAGCTCAAGTAAATAGGTATAATTTTCTTTTTCAAGACAACTTTTAAATTTTCTTAACTGGGCAATATGTTCATTTAAAACATCCAGTACATTTTCTTTATTCTGCATAAAGATCGGAACCCACATAGAAGGATTACTTTTTGCAAGTCGCACTGTGCTTTCAAAACCAGCGCTGGCTAATTCGAAAATGGCTTCTTCTTCCTTTTCTTTTTCAAGAACTGTATTAGCCAAAGCAAATGAGGTGATATGTGAAATATGGCTTACATATGCAGCATGCAGATCATGCGCTTCTGCATCCATTTCAAGCAACCTCATACCTATCTTACCAAACATTTTCTTCGTCCACTCCAAAGCGTCCTGATCAGAATCGTTAGCATTACATATCACGACAGCTACTTTTTCAAAAGCGCCTTTTACAGCAGCTTGCGGTCCACTATATTCAGTTCCCCACATAGGATGTGAAGCTACATACCTACTGCGTTTTGGGTGATCCTTTACAGATTCGATCAATTGAGATTTTGTGGAACCAAGATCTACTACTATTTGATTATTGATCTTATTTAATATTTCCGGCAATAATGTAACCATACTGTCAACAGGAATCGCCAGGATAATGACATCTGATTGCTTAATAGCTTCATCAAGCGGCAGAATTTCATCTACCAATTCCATTTCGATACCTTTTTGGGCATGAAATTCATTTGCTTCGACTCCAATCAATCTTGAAGAAATTTTCTTCTCATGAAGTTGCAGGGCTAAGGAGCCCCCGATAAGCCCAACTCCTACTATCGCTATTTTCTTTCGTTCCATGAATTTATTGATTATACATTGTTAATGTTTGATTCTCATAATTGCTTCCTCAATTTTTTCTTCTGTTGCACAAAGACTAATACGTATATATTTTTCACCGGCGCTTCCGAAAATTCCACCCGGTGTGACAAAAACATAAGAATGATATAAAACATGATCAGAACAATCATAACAATCTTTAAATCGCTCCTCAATTTTTGCCCACACAAACAACCCCGCCTGTTTTTTTGAATAGGTGCAATTCAATTCGTCTAACAGTTGGAAAACTTTTTCTCTCCTCTTTCTGTACACAGAATTTACCTGCTCATACCAATCTTTTTCCAGCGATAAGGCTTTGGCGGCAGCCAACTGAACAGGCAAAAACATCCCGCTGTCCATATTACTTTTAAACCGGAGAACCTCATTAATCCTATCGCCGGCACCGCAAAGCATTCCAACCCTCCACCCGGCCATATTATGTGATTTACTTAATGAGTTCAATTCAAGAACACAATCCTTTGCGCCTTCTACACTAAGCAAACTCATTGGCCCATCATTTAGAATAAAACTGTAAGGATTATCATGAATGATCAGAATACTATTTTTTTTACCGAAGTCAACGAGTTTCTGAAACAATTCCCTGTTGGGTAATTGACCGGAAGGCATTTGAGGATAATTAACAAACAATCCTTTAATTTTTTGATAAGATTTCTGAATGAGTTGTTCAAGCTCATTGAAATCCGGTTCGTAATTATTTTGTTCAACCAAATCATAATAAACCGGAGTGGCCCCCGATAATTTAACCGCACTTGAATAAGTTGGATAGCCGGGATTGGGTACCAACACTGAGAGGCCTTCTTCAAAATAAGTCATGCAAATGTGCATTATGCCTTCCTTACTACCGATTAAAGGCAAAACTTCCAAATCAGGGTTCAAGTCAACCTTATACCATTTTTTATACCATTCGCTGATTGCTTTTCGCAATAGTGGTGAACCTTTGTAAGATTGATAAGCATGTACATTTGGCTTTGCACTTTCTTCCTGCAAAACTTTTATAATCTCATCATGAGGAGGAAGATCAGGGCTGCCAATACCCAAATTAATAATATTCTTTCCCTGTTTATTCAGTTCATCTATTTCTCTCAGCTTTTGAGAAAAATAGTATTCACCAATCCCGTTTAATCTTTTTGCGAGTTGCATAATGTTTATTTCAAATCATTACTTCCATTCTCCACGTTTATAAACTCCATATATTCTTAAATGCTCTGTAATTGGCTTTATATCTTCTATTACTTTTTCGAACTGACTGATGTCGCGGAATTCCATGTCTGCGTGAAAACTATACTTGAAATCAGTATCAGGAATAGGAAAACTTTGAAGCTTGCTGAGATTAATTCCGTCTTCAGCAATTTTCATGAGCACTTTCGCCAAACTTCCTCTTGAATGATCAGTATGAAAACTCACAGAGGCTTTATCAGCTTCATTGATTTTTTGAAATGATCCTTCTCTTTTTAATATTAAAAACCGGGTATAGTTGTTTTTTAGTGTATGAATATTGGGAGCAAGAATGTGCATATTAAATAATTCGGCCGCAAGTTTTCCGGCAATGGCCGCAACATGTTTACTTTTATGCTGGTGAATTTGTTTTGCACTCAGGGCAGTATCTTCTGTTTCCACTAATTTCCAATCATACTTATCCAAAAAATCAAAACACTGTTGAATAGCCATAGGGTGAGAATGTACCTCGCGAATGTCCTCCAGTTTGACTCCCGGGTTTACCAATAAATTTTGTTTGATTTGCAGATACACTTCCCCTGCAATCACTACGTTGCTTCGCTGAAGTAAATTATAATTTGCTAAAATGCTGCCTGCAATTGAATTTTCAATGGCCATAATTCCGCCATCGCTTTCTTTTGAGTTGGCGGCTAATTTTACTACCTCCCTAAAAGTGGCGCAGGGAATTACTTCCACTTCGTTTCCAAAAAAATACCGGGCGGCCATTTGGTGGAAGCTGCCTTCATAACCCTGTATTGATATTTTTATTGACATAAAAAATAGAAATCCCGGCTTCTGGCCGGGATCCTTATGTTGATTTTCGTTTAATTGCTACTTTACTTTCAACAAAAGCATACCCGGTTTATGGCTAAAGAAGTAAAAATAAAACCAACGATATGCGTTTGCGATTGTCATTCTTCAAAATTAATGATCCCTTTTAAACAAAAAAAAATTATCAGGCAGTTTTTTTTGTATGACGGACAGAATCGGCCTCATTCATCCTTATTCGCCGACCACGGTAGTTTTTGCCGTCAATAGCCCTGATCATTTTTCTGGCAGCAGTTGGCTCTATCTCAATCCAACTATTCATTTCTTTCATATCAACCCTTCCAAGTACATCTTTATTCAGGTCACTCATATCAAGAATAAACTGAAGAAAACTTGCTTTATAAAACCCATCTTTTGTTCCAAGGTTCACAAACAACTTTTGATAACTGCCGTTTCCAAAACTTCTTCCTCTTGTATCACGATGAGTTGTTCTTTCAGGTCTCTCTTTTCTTTCTTCTCTTAAATTAAGATCCGCCGCATTTTCATAATATTTTAGGAAACGATCAAACTCTAAAGCGGCTACTCTTTGCAATATCTCTTCTTTTTCAACTGTGGCAAATCTTTCTTTTAATACAGATAAATAGGTTTCATATTCACCATGGCTGATATCAGCCTGCAGCATTTTATCAATAAAATGAAAAAATTGTTTACGGCAAACATCCTTACCTCCGGGAATATCCAATTTATGAAAACGGTTATTCAGCATCCTTTCAATCTGGCGCAAGCGATAAATTTCTTTTGGTGTGACAATAGAAATAGAAATACCACTTTTACCAGCCCTTCCGGTGCGACCGCTACGATGGGTATACACTTCCATGTCATCAGGCAGTTCATAATTTATAACATGAGTAATTCCATGCACATCGATTCCTCTGGCCGCCACATCTGTAGCAATCAATAGTTGTAAATTTTTTTCCCTAAACCGGGACATTACCTTGTCCCGCTGAGCCTGGGTTAAATCACCATGTAAAGCTTCTATATCGTATCCTTCACGAATCAATGATTCAGTAATACTCTGTGCATCGGCTTTTGTTCTTGTGAAAATGATACCATATAAGCCCGGGTTAAAATCTATAATACGTTTCAGTGTTTCATACCGGTTAACCTGTGAGGTTACAAAATACTGATGATCGATATTAGCTGCCCCGGCATTTACTTTGCCTATAGTAATTTCAAAAGGCTGCTTCATGTAGCGTTTACTCACCTGACGTATTTCCAGTGGCATAGTAGCGCTAAATAACCATGTGCTTTGCCGGTTGGAAGTATTTTTAAGGATAAATTCAATATCATCCTGGAAGCCCATATTCAGCATCTCATCAGCTTCATCTAATACTACATAATAAATATCATCAAGATGAATGGCTTTGCGCTCAATAAGATCGATAAGCCGGCCCGGTGTAGCTACTACAATATGGGTCCCTCTTTTAAGTTCTCTGATCTGCAATCCTAGGGATGTTCCCCCATAAACTGCTGTAATAACTATATGATCTGCCTTCTTTTTAAAAGAATTCAAATCATTTGTGATCTGTAAACAAAGTTCACGGGTTGGACAAATGATTAAAGCCTGGGGTGACTTTTGTTGTTTATTGATAAGCTGTAACAACGGTAACCCAAAAGCTGCAGTTTTACCGGTGCCGGTTTGAGCAAGCCCTATAAAATCTTTTGTCCCCTTCAATAAAACCGGTATCGCTTTTTCCTGGATAGGAGTTGGTTGTGTAAATCCTAAGACCTTAATAGAATGAAGTAAGCCTTCTTCAATACCTAACTCTTCAAATAATACCACTGATAGTGTTAATTTAAATGATAAAAATTATTAAGGCGCAAAGATAAAAGAATAGAGAACGGGAATACTAAAATAGATATTAATTAGTGCGGGATACAATAACCTAAAATGTTCATAAATAAGACAAAAGGCCACCCCTGTGGAGCAGCCCTTCGATTGTTTGCCTTAAAATATCACTTATTTTTTCGTGCTTGTATCTGACATCTTGCTAGTATCAGGAGCCATGTTCATAGAAGTATCAGGCGTAGACATCATAGAAGATGTATCAGGTGCAACGGCCGAGGTGTCAGTTGTGCTTGAACCCTCGCTACTGTTGTTACAAGCTGCTAAAGAAGCTGCGATAATTGCAATTGCAAAAAACTTTTTCATTTTCGAAATTTTGGGATTGTTAACAATAGATTTGGGGTTTATACGAAAAAACTCAAAAAGTAACCCGCGTTTTAAAAATTTTTTTTCCCGCCGCAGGGTTACTATTTTTAAAACCTCGTATTAAATAAAGGAATTCAGTGAAAGCCGATATAAACGAAAAAGCTTTATTACAAGGCTTGGCTCGCAGCGACAGAAAGGCGATTGAGACCATTTATCGGGAGAATTACAATATGATTCAGTCGCTGGTTATCACTAACAGCGGCTCTGCTGACGATGCAAAGGATATTTTCCAGGAAGCAATGATAGTTCTTTATGAAAAGGTAAGATCCGGAAGTTTTGAATTAAACTGTCTTATAAAAACTTATGTCTATTCAGTAAGCCGGCGGCTATGGTTAAAGCGACTTCAGCAAATGAATCACTTCGCTCCTGCTCTTGATAGTTTGGAAAATACAGTGCCGGTAGAAGATGACATAGACGATATTGAAAGAATAAATAATGAATTCCAGGCCATGGATAAAGCGATAAGTAGCCTTGGAGAACCCTGCAAGAGTCTTTTGGAAGCCTATTACCTGGAAAAAAAGAGCATGCAGGAAATTGCTTTATCATTTGGATATACTAATGCCGAAAATGCAAAAAATCAGAAGTACAAATGCCTGGTAAGGTTGAAAAAAATATTTTTTGCTCAATATAAAAACGGAAACGAAAATGGATGATGTTAAAATACTTGATACAGTAGAACGTTACATCAGGGGTGAAATGACCCCGGATGAGCGGCTGTATTTCGAACAGTTGCGTAAAACCAACCCCGAAGTGGATCAACTTGTTGTTGAGCATACTCTTTTCCTTCAGCAAATGAATCGTTTTGGAGAATGGAAAAAATTCAAACAAGCTCTTCATGATACACATACAGATCTTTCTGAACAAGGCAAAATCAATTCCAGCAGGTTAAGAGGCAAAGGCAGGGTTGTTTATTTGTGGAAAAAATATAAACGTGTAACTGCCATTGCTGCCTCTATTGCAGGCATTACCACTCTTGCCTTCAGTGCACTTGTATGGTCGGTGACTCCTAAAACAGATACAAACGAACTTGAAAGTCTAAAAAGAAAACTTACAGTCCAGGAAACTAAAACAAATCAGCTTCAAACTGATTTGAAGGATGTGAAAGCTAAAGTAAATACTGCAACTACTCCTGCCTCCCCGATCGAGTTCAAATCAGGCGGAACCGGATTTTTAATTGATGGAAATGGTTTGATGATCACTAATGCGCATGTAGTTAAGAACTCAAGAAATATCAGAGTTGTCAATTCTAAAGGCGATCAGTTCAATGCTTTTGTCGTCCGGTTAGATGTACCGAGAGATGTAGCTATCATTAAAATTGATGATGATGACTTCAAACCCTTTTCTGTACTTCCTTATAGCATCCGCAAAACTGCTTCAGACATTGCAGAACCTATATTTACACTTGGTTATCCGCGGGATGAAATTGTATATGGTGAAGGTTATTTAAGTGCAAAAACCGGTTACAACGGAGACACTTTAAGTTGCCAGATTTCAATCGCGGCTAATCCCGGAAATAGTGGCGGCCCGATATTTAATCATGATGGCGAGGTGATCGGTATTCTTAGCGCCAAAGAAACTGAAGCTGAGGGAGCCGTGTTTGCTGTGCAGTCAAAATATATTTACCAGGTTTTGGATGAGTTGAGAAAAAGTCCTTTATATAAAAATATAAAAATGCCTTCTAAGTCAAGCATAAGTAACCTGGAAAAAACTCAACAGGTAAAGAAATTAGAGGATTTTGTATTTATGGTAAAAGGTGATTAAAACTAGGTCCAAAGCCTTTCAGGATATTCTCCTTCTTCTACCAATTTTTTTAATCTTTTTTCCACATCGGGAGCATCTTCCTTATAAGTGACTCCAAACCATGGCACAGGGGTAGTGATTACCCTGATAGTTCCTCCATCTTTTATACACTGATCAGCGACAATCGGAATAAAAAATTCAGCCTTGGGGTTTTGGATATTTTCCTGGAGGAATTCACGAAACAGCTTTTGTGTGTATTCAAAAATCGAAGGATAAAAACACCAAAAATTCATTGAAACACTTGTATGCAATGGAAGTTCTTTGGGCTCTTTATTATCATCACATATCACTTTCCCATCTTTCATACCAACATTAATTCTTTCCACAATAGAAGTAAGATTTCCTTCCACGTCTACCTGGCAAATTCCACGATTTACTGTTCCATTTTCAGAAAGAGTTTTAAGAAGATCATAGCCTATGATGGCATACCGGTCGGGAGTACATTCACTCAGCAAAAAATTTTGAGCTTTTTCAAATGCATCCTGGCCATAAAAATCATCAGCATTAATTACAGCAAATGGTTCATTTACCACCTCCATGGAGCAAAGCACTGCATGAGCTGTGCCCCATGGCTTTTTTCTTTCTTCCGGAATAGTCATTCCTTCTGTAAATGCATTCATATCCTGGTAAACATATTCCAGTTCAATTCGATCTTTCAGCCTTGGTTCAAAAATTTCTTTGAATTCTTTGGCAAAATCCCTGCGAATGATAAAAACTAATTTTTTGAAACCTGAACGAATTGCATCATAAATAGAATAATCCATAAGTGTTTCCCCACCCGGACCAAAGCCTTCCATCTGTTTAATGCCTCCGTATCGTGAACCCATGCCCGCTGCAAGTACTACTAATGTAGTTGATGTAGTTTCCATATTGCTAATTTATAAACAGCCGCGAAATTAAATTAATTTAGTTTTATGCAAGCTTTGCAATTTGATTCAATTACTGTTGATGAAATAGATCTTCCTGTTTTAAAAGAAAAAAATATCAGCATCGCTATTCTTCGTCTCGATAAAATTCACCCCGTAATTTCGGGCAATAAATGGTTTAAGCTTAGTTATTATTTAAAAAACGCAGATACTGAAAAAAAGAAACATCTTGTAACATTCGGTGGAGCGTATTCTAATCATGTGGTTGCAACGGCCGCTACAGGTAAATTATTGGGGTATAAGACGACCGGCATTATACGTGGAGAAAAGCCCGTAATATATTCACATACAGTATTACAAGCAATAGATTATGGAATGGAATTGTTGTTTTTAAGCCGTGAAGATTATCGCAATAAGATTTTGCCTTCAGAAATAAAAAATCAAATTGATGACTTTTACTTAATCAATGAAGGTGGATATGGCATTGATGGAGTAAAAGGTGCAGCAGAAATTTTAAATTATTGCAGTAAAGAAAACTACACTCATGTTGCCTGTGCGGTTGGAACTACAACAATGATGGCCGGTTTGATTAAAGCAAGCTTATCGTATCAAAAAGTTGTTGGCATTTCTGTAATGAAAAACAATTTGGGCCTTGAAAAGGATCTTTGCAACCTGTTATCAGGCGATGAGCAAAATAAAAATTTCCAAATAATTCAGAGTTATCATTTGGGCGGATATGCAAAATACACACCCGGGCTCATAAGCTTTATGAATGAATTTTACAAGATCACCTCAGTTCCATCAGATTTTGTGTATACAGCGAAATTGTTCTATGCCATTATTGAAATGATAAAAAATGATTCATTTCCCCGTGAAAGTAAATTATTGCTTGTTCATAGCGGAGGTCTCCGGGGAAATCAATCCCTGCGAAAAGGAACGTTAATCTTCTAAGGTTTTTTCCTGCTCCCTTATCTTTGCAAGCATTATACAACAGAATCCAAACCTTTTTTCGTTATAGAAGTGATGAAAAAAATTACCCTGCTGGTTACCACTTTAATGGTCTCTTTTTTATGTAAACTTTCTGCCCAGGATACATTACCAAAGTTTTCGGTAAAAAATGTGGGGAACAATCGCATCATCATCAGTTGGACAAATAACTATCAACTTGTAAAGCAAATCAGTATTCAGCGTTCTGCCGATAGCCTTAAAAATTATAAGACAATCCTTTCTGTTCCGGACCCGATGAACAAAGAAAATGGTTATGCTGACACAAAGGCTCCCCGCAATAATATGTTTTATCGGCTTTTCATTGTCCTTGATGGCTCGATGTTTCAGTTTACAAATTCAAAAAGACCAGTTATTGATACGACGCAAGCTGTAACAGCTGAGCAAAAAAAATTGCTTGATCCTTTTAGTGTTGAAGTTAATCACCCGGCAAAAGGCATAGACTCAACTTTAAAAGCAAATGGATTGGATTCAAAAAATAAACCCAATATCTGGGTTCCTTCAATATATGTGTATTCGGCAAGAGATGGAAATATACATTTGAATTTGCCGGAAGCAGATACGAAAAAATATTATGTGAAGTTTTATGATGAAAATGATAATTTTTTATTCGAAGTAAAAGACCTGAAAGAACCATCACTTATTTTAGATAAAACCAATTTTTATCATGCTGGTTGGTTTAAGTTTGAATTATTTGCTGATGAAAAATTAAAAGAAAAAAATAAATTTTATATCGAGAAGGAATTTTAACCTGTTAACCGTACATCAAATACCTTTTCAAAATTTCCTTTTACTTTTTCTTTCACTCCTTCAATATTCATTTCCTTTCCCAATTCTTTTTGTAAGGAGGTAACCTGCTTGTTTTGAATACCACATGGAACGATGAAATTAAAATAATTGAGATCGGTATTTACATTGAATGCAAACCCGTGCATGGTTATCCAGCGGCTGCAACGAACACCAATGGCGCATATTTTTCGTTCTTTTCCTTTTATGTCAGCATCGATCCATACGCCCGTCTCTCCTTTTGACCGGCCTGCTTTTATTCCGTAATCCACCAGCGTAAGAATGATAACCTCTTCGAGATTTCTGAGATAATGCCCAATATCTGTATCAAATTTTTCAAGATCCAAAATAGGATAGCCAACAATTTGTTGAGGGCCGTGGAAAGTAATATCGCCGCCACGATTGGTTCTGTAAAATTCGATTCCTTTTTCTTTCAATCTTTCTTCACTCAACAACACATTGCCGATATTCCCGCTTTTCCCAAGTGTGAATACAGGAGGGTGTTCAACAAAAAGTAAATAATTCTGAGTATCTAATTCTATAGCTGGTGAATAGTCTGCAGGATGTTTATCAAAGTGAATATCCCCAACTTCTAACTTCTGATTTCTAACTTCTGATTTAAGTCTCACATTTTCCTGGAGCAAACTTTCCTGGTAATCCCAGGCTGATTTATAATCCATTTGTCCGAGATCGCGAAATATAACTGACTGCTTTATCATTGACAGCAAATTTAAGAACAAAGACATAACCTGTTAACTTTGCCTGCCTGCTGAGCAACGATATGGAGTACAAGCGTGCGAAGTCAGCCAGTACCTGTGCGGACGGGCAACAAAAGCTGAATAGAAAATAAAAAGGTGACTCCATAAAATAAATCATGAAAAAAGAGTTTGTAAATAAAGAAGAGCAAACACAGGAAACAAATGATGAACTGTATGAACGATTTAATCTTACCGTCGATAAAGGTCAGGAACCACTGCGCATTGATAAATTTTTGATGAGCCGGATTGAAAGGGCTACGAGGAATAAATTACAACAAGCTATAAATGCAGGCTTAGTAATAGTAAACGGAAAAGAAGTTCGACCGAATTATAAAGTGAAGGCACTGGATGAAATCATCCTATACTCTGATATGAGTCCCGAAGAAGCTGAAGTAGTTCCTGAAAATATTCCGCTGAATATAGTGTATGAAGATGATGACTTGATGGTGATCAATAAGCCGGCAGGAATGGTGGTGCATCCCGGCAGTGGAAATTATTCAGGTACCCTATTAAATGGTATTGCTTACTATTTAAGGCAAGAAGGAATAACAGAGGATGTTTTGCCAAGATTTGGACTGGTGCACCGCATTGATAAAAATACAAGTGGCTTGTTGCTGATCGCTAAAACAGACAAGGCCATGAGCCATCTTGCCAAACAATTTTATGAGCATACTATCAAAAGACAATATCTTGCCCTGGTTTGGGGCGATATGAAAAACGAGAAAGGAACGATCGTGACACATATCGGGCGGCATATGAGGTCAAGAAAGTTATTTGAAGCTTATCCCGATGGCGAGCATGGGAAAGAAGCCATTACTCATTATAAAGTGGTAGAAAGATTTGGTTATGTCACGCTGGTGGAATGTGTTCTTGAAACCGGTCGTACTCACCAGATACGTGTGCACATGAAATATATTGGCCATCCATTATTCAATGATGATACATACGGCGGCGATAAAATTGTAAAAGGAACAGTGTTTAGCAAGTACAAGCAGTTTGTAGAAAATTGTTTTATAGTTTGCCCACGGCATGCTTTGCATGCAAGAACCCTGGGTTTTGTTCATCCCACTACCGGCAAAGAAATGTTTTTTGAGGCAGAATTACCAAATGATATGAAGGAACTGATTGAAAAATGGAGAAAATATACAGAACCACGATTAGCATAATTAAAAAGACATTGAGGAAAAATGTTTTTTTTCAAATCCTACTCAATCCGTTTAATTGTGGTTCTTAAAATCAAATAAAGTCGCCGTAAATACTCCTCTTTCTCTTTTTTTAAACAACATATGCCACGTACCATTATAGAAAAGGGTTTTGGGAACAAGGTAATTTTCGAAACGGGTCATCTGCACTTCCATGTGTACATCAAAATCATATACGCCAGCATCATAACTGATATCATAATTTCGGCCAACTATCTCCATCGTTTTACTATTGAACCATGTTGTAATATCATCAATTACAATATTATCTTTGTCATCACTGCTCAGATCATCCTTTGCTTTTATGGTAAACATATAGCAATCCTGACCGTTATAATTTGTCATATCAATAGAGAAATCATAATTCTTGGCTACATCAGGATCAAAAATGTTTATCTTATTTCCGATAAAAGGAATACCGGGAATTTTTTTCCCGGGGTCAAAAAAAAGCATCTTCAATTGTTCTTTATGCTTTTCAATCCCTGATTTCGATTTTGTACTGTGTTCAATTCCTTTCACGATATTATTTTCACCGCATATTTTTTCTTTGGTGAAAAATAAACTGGCGTACAATTCCGCCGTATAGTAATTAAAATTTTTGTTCCCATCATACATATTGCCGGTAGTGCTTTCCTGCACAGTTTCCATAGTACGACAGCCATTAACTACGTGCTGAATTGTTTTACTCTGTAAAGACGCTTTTATATTCCTGTTTTTATCCATCATTCTTATATCATTTAAAGAAGTAAAACCGAATATGTGCAGGGTACGAAAAGCCTTATAAAAAGTAGTGTCATTTTTTATAAGCTGAAGAAACTTTGCCACATCAAGATTATTCCGGACTACTACTTCGGAAAGAGTGACCATTTGTTTTAATCTTTCATTATCCAGTGAATCATCCTGGCCGGGACAGTCGCTAAAAAAGAAGAGACAAAAAAAAGCAGGCATGATTTTTTTTATCAAACCTGCAAAATCAGCTCTTTTTTTTCGCATCATATTATTTCGGGAAAGCCATTTTGTAGTCAACATTCACTTTGCCTTTTGAAATGTCATCCAGTTTTCCTTTCATCAGTTTTCTTTTCAAAGGAGATAAATAATCTATAAAAAGTTTTCCATCCAGGTGATCATGCTCGTGTAAAATAATCCTGGCTGTTATACCATGAAAAGTGGTAATATGAGATTTAAAATCTTCATCCTGGTATCGGATAGTTGCGGTTTCATTTCTTAAGACATCTTCACGGATCTTGGGAATGCTCAGGCAACCTTCATTATATGCCCATTTTTCACCATTTACACCCTCAATATGGGCATTAATAAAAATCTGTTTACTGCCGGGATCATCGGGGTACTTGCCACGTTCTTCGGGTTCCATGTTTTCAAATATTTGCCGGCTGTCAATAATGAAAAGGCGAATATCCTTATTTACCTGTGGTGCAGCCAAACCCACACCATTACTGGCGTACATGGTTTCCCACATATCTTCAATGAATTTTGGCAAATCAGGATAATCGGGAGTAATATCTTTGCTAACTGTTCTTAATACCGGGCTGCCGTATGCTACTATCGGAAGAACCATCCAGTTTCAAATTTTAGTTTAGATTATGATTTTCTTAACCCGCAAAGTTAAGACTAATTACTGCAGTTTTTAATCCGTGACAGCTATGAAAATTTAAAGTTCTCTTAAGTATTCCTGTAACATAATTGTAGCAGCTATCTCATCCATTAGGGCCTTATTTTGTCTTTGTTTTTTCTTTAATCCCATTTCTATCATAGCACTTGACGCCATTTTAGAAGTAAAACGCTCATCCACTTTTTGAATGGGGATTGAAGGAAATCTTTTTTGCAGTTCTTTAATTATTTTTTCTACAAACGGAGTGGCATGCGTATCAGAATCATCTAAATTTTTGGGTTCGCCAATGATGATCCTTTCCACTTCTTCTTTACTAAAATAATTTTTTAAAAAAGATATCAGGTTCTTCGATTCAACAGTTGTTAACCCCGTTGCAATTATCTTTAACGGGTCGGTCACGGCAAGACCTGTTCTTTTTAATCCATAATCGATAGCTATAATGCGGGGCACTTTAATGAAAAATTAAAAATGAAAAAATAAATCGGCAATTACAAAACATGCAAAAATTACGGAGGCAATACCATTTGCCGTCATAAATGCAAGATTCACTTTTTTCAGATCATTTGGTTTTACAATAGAATGCTGGTAAATGAGCATGCCGGTAAATATTCCAACCCCAATCCAATATAACCAGCCAAAATGTGCGAGTACTCCCGCACCAATTATGCAGGCAGCACTCAATACGTGTAAAATTTCTGAGACTCTTAATGCTCTTGCTTTTCCTAACCATGCAGGCATGGAATAAAGTTTTTGTGATTTATCAAATTCCACATCCTGCAAAGCATAAATAATATCAAAGCCGCTTACCCAGAAAATGACCGTCAGTGAAAACAAAATGGGTAACAACGAAAAATATCCGGTAACAGCAAGGTAAGCACCAATAGGAGCTAATGATAAACCAAGGCCAAGAAACAAATGACATAACGGAGTAAATCTTTTTGTATAACTATAACCCAACACTACCAGCAATGCTACGGGTGACAGAAAAAAACAGACCCTGTTTATAAAATAACAGGTGATTATAAAAAGAAAAGAAGAAATAACAGTAAAAACCAGCGTACTGTTTGCAGAAATAATCCCGGATGGAATTTCCCTGATGACTGTTCTGGGGTTTTTCGCATCGAAATGCCGGTCGAGATAACGATTGAAAGCCATAGCGGCACTCCGGGCAAAAATCATACAAGCGATTACAAGAATTAATTTGTTAAAAAGCAAATCCCAATCAAATGAAGGAGTAAAGATTGTATTATGCCAACCAGGAATTACGGACGCATATTGAAAGACACCAATAAAAAATCCGATCAATGCAAAGGGCATTGCAAAAATTGTGTGGGAAAATTTGATAAGGCTTAGATAATTTTTTACTCTATTCATTCAATAAAATTTCTAAAAGAGGCAACAATACAAAGAATACTCCAATATTCCTCATCATTCCCCAAAGCCCTTTAAATCCGGGTTCTGACAAGTTCCCATAATACTACACCGGCTGCGGTCGCAATGTTCAGGGAATGTTTCATTCCCAGTTGCGGAATTTCAATACAGCCATCTGCTAATTCAATAGTTGATTGTTCTACCCCGCTTACTTCATTTCCGAAGATAACAGCAAGCTTTTCATTTTTTTTGAAATCCACTTGCTGAAGCGAACGACTGCTCTCCGCTTGCTCAATGGCAAAAATTCGATAGTCATCATTCCTTAATTCTTCAATGGCCTCATTTATTTTCTTAAAATATTTCCAGGTCATGGTTTCTTCGGCACCCAAAGCAGTTTTTTTAATTTCTTTATGTGGAGGGTGAGCTGTATAGCCACAGAGGTAAATGCTTTGTAATAAAAAGGCATCTGCCGTGCGAAACACGCTGCCAACATTGTAAGCGCTTCGAATATTTTCAAGAACAACAATGATGGGAATTTTTTCAGCCTGCCTGAATTCCTCAATGGATTTCCTTCCTAATTCTTCCATGCTCAGCTTTCGCATGCCGCAAAGATAATTGCAAAGAGATTTTTAATTCCTGACAATCGTCCTTACTTCTTTATCTCCATTAGATGATTTAAGAGAAATAAAATAGGCTCCCCTTGCCCAATAATTACTATGAAGGGTGATTGTATTTACACCGGAATGAAGTTGTGTTTGTTCCGACTGCATCACTCTGCCCATTGCATCATACACATGCATTTGCAATGTCTGGTTATTTTTTGATTGAATGATTACTGCTCCTTCCCCCGGGAGAGGGTTGGGATTTATAGAAACAATTATTGTTTTGGTAGCATTAGGCGGGTAATCATAGCAGGTTCCCTCGTTGGGCATATTGGCATCCATCCATTGAAGTCTCTGATCGATCCAAGTTTTTAATGAAGATAACTCACCATCATAAGTTGAAGGAATAGGCTGCGGATTTGGCCACACATACTGACCTAATATGGGCCATCGCTGAAAATGCCTTTGCTGTGCTTCATTTACCAATGCACTGATAGAATCTATTAAAAAATCAAGATGCTGACTGCTAAGTGTAGTTTGTCTTAACTCCTTCCACCGACAACGCAGAGAACCTTCAAATGCAGTATCCTTCATAAACTGATACCACCAGAAAGGGACAAGACCAGCGCCGTCGCCGGGACAAACATAATTAAACTTGTATGCCCAACCGCTAATATCACTTCCACTGCAATAGTCTGCATTGCGGAATGCAAGATCATAATCCCATACAGGTCCTGCGAATATCTTGCCGTTCTTACTGTTCTTATCCTTATAAAAGTAAGAGCTCAGCCGGTATGCATCTATGTTCCTGCTCAATTCATTTACTATAAAATAGTCTACAAAGGAGAGTATATCTGCATATTTTCTTACACCAAGAACCGGGTCCTGGAAATTGGGAGAGGCCAATGCGTTTTCAAAACTATCTACATAACTTTTTATATAATCTTTCTGAGCCTGCACAATATTATCAGCTTTTGGATATACATATGTAAACTGTCTCTGAGAATTACCCGGCCCACCGGGACAAGTATAAGAAGAAAACCATCCATCGGGATCTTTATCCAAACTAAAAATATATCCTCCTGTCAGGTCATCACCTGTTGTATCCGTATCTTTTAGCTTTGAAATATCTACCCTGTTTGAATTCTTTTTTATTTTTTCTTCGATTACGTAAACACCTCTATAATCATTATCAACTACCATCTCCACAAACTGGCAACGTGCCGCCCAGTGCCCCATTTCACGACTCAAAGTATAGGCAAGAAAATTTCTCATCAATGTTTTATCCGTATAAGGAGCATATAGTATCCAGTCGCTTTCTTTTGGCATTCCGAGAATGGATTTATCTTGTGATTCTCCGGAAGCATCCCACAATTCAATGCCATAGCTTTTCATCGGGAACATTTGAGAAGAATGACCGTGTAGCTCAATACCGATCTTACCATCATAATTATTAAATGGATCAGCCAGATTATTTCTTACACCTGCTCCATTGTAAATAATTCCCATATCAGCCTCTATTTTTGGCTCATCAGGTATATCCTGTCCATGTGTATTGATTACAACAATCGGGAGGTTAGAAGAAGTAAAATTTACCGTTTGCGCCTGCACCTCTGCAAAAACAAAAAAGAAGAGAATCGCATTAGCAACTATTTTTCTCAATGCAATCATTAATCACACAAGATAATAATATTACCTAAAGAATATTGTGAGATTTGTCAGCCAAGATAGTTGTTCACAACCTGTTGAGTGGGCCTTATTGTGCGGGCAAAGAATTTATATTTGCGTTTATCATTGATTATGTTGTAAATGAAAGCAGGAATGGCAAAAACAAAGACTGATGAAACACCCTTAATGCAGCAGCATAGAGCTATTAAGCAAAAATATCCTGATGCTATACTGCTTTTCCGTGTCGGTGACTTTTATGAAACATTTGGACAGGACGCGGTAATTGCTTCACAGGTTTTGGGTATTACATTAACAAAAAGAAATAATGGCGCAGCAGCATCTTCTGATCTTGCCGGGTTTCCTCATCATGCTCTGGATACTTATCTCCATAAATTGGTAAAAGCCGGTTATCGCGTGGCTATTTGCGATCAGCTTGAAGATCCAAAACTCGCCAAAGGCATAGTGAAAAGAGGCGTAACTGAAATGGTTACTCCCGGAACAGCTGTTAATGATAAAATTCTTGAACACACCAGTAATAATTTTTTGGCAGGAATTCATTTTGCAGGAAACGACCAATACGGTCTTGCTTTTTTGGATATTTCTACCGGTGAATTTTTTATCGCAGAAGGCGACAGGGAATATGCAGACAAGTTACTTCAAAGTTTTAAACCTGCAGAAGTGATTTTTCAGCGTCACCAGCAAAAAAAATTCAAGGAATATTTTGGTGGCAAAATATATATCTACACCCTTGATGAATGGATATTTGATCAATCCTATGCAGAAGATATTTTACTTAAGCATTTTCAAACTCATTCCCTCAAAGGTTTTGGCATAGATGAATTAAATAATGGTTTAATTGCTGCCGGAGCTATCCTTCATTATTTAAAAGAAACTGAGCACCCCAACCTGCAGCACATCACAAATATTCAGCGTATTGACCGCGATGATTTTTTATGGATGGACAGATTTACGATTAGAAATTTAGAATTAATCATTAAAAATAATGAAGCAGGTCATACTCTTTTGGAAGTATTGGATAACACAGTTTCCCCGATGGGTGCAAGGTTATTGAAGAGATGGCTGGTATTCCCTTTAAAAGATATTCAGAAGATCAATGAGCGATTAGACCTTGTAGAATTTTTCATTCTGCAAACTGATATTCGAAACAAAATCACTCATGCTGTCAAGCAATGCGGCGACGTAGAGCGATTGGTTTCAAAAATTCCTTTAAAAAAAATAAATCCCCGGGAATTGTTGCATATAGCCAAAGGGCTAAAGCAGGCGGAGGGCCTCAAACAGCTTTGTGCTGCAGTTGATAATGATTATCTGAAAAGATTAGGAGATGCCCTGAATCCCTGCCAGTATATTGGTGAAAAAATTTTTAAAGAGATTGTAGAAAATCCACCTGCATTGGCCATTAAAGGAGGAATGATTAATAGCGGAGTCAATACGGAACTGGATGATTTAAGAAGCATCGCACACAGCGGTAAAAATTATCTTGCACAGCTTCAGCAAAAAGAAGCAGAAGCCACCGGTATCTCCTCTCTTCGGATTGGTTTTAATAATGTATTTGGGTATTATCTTGAAGTAACCAATTCTCATAAACACAAAGTGCCCTCTGCATGGATGCGCAAACAAACACTGACCAATGCTGAACGTTACATCACGGCTGAATTAAAAGACTATGAAGAAAAAATAACAGGCGCCGAAGAAAAAATTCTGCAGATCGAATGGCAGGTGTACGAATCATTACTGAATGAATTGATGGACTACCTCTCTCCCATTCAAACCAATGGAAATATTTTAGCGATTTTAGATTGCATTACCTGCTTTGCTTATAATGCTATCCAGTATCAATACAAGAAACCACTATTGCATGACGGTGACGAGCTTGTAATAAAAGATGGACGCCATCCGGTAATTGAAAGAAATCTGCCCGTTGGTGAAACTTATATCGCCAACGATATTGAACTTAACAAAACCGAACAGCAGATCATTATTCTTACCGGGCCAAATATGAGCGGAAAATCAGCATTGCTTCGTCAAACTGCTTTGATCACACTAATGACGCATGCCGGAAGTTTCGTACCTGTCTCTGAAGCAAGAATTTCATTGACAGATAAAATATTTACAAGAGTAGGTGCTTCAGACAATCTAAGCGGAGGTGAATCCACTTTTATGGTTGAGATGAATGAAACAGCTTCCATCATCAATAACATTACTCCAAAAAGTTTGATACTCCTTGATGAAATAGGAAGAGGGACTTCTACTTATGATGGCATTTCAATTGCCTGGAGCATTGCCGAATACCTGCATTCTTCTCCTCACCAGCCCAAAACTCTATTTGCCACTCATTACCATGAATTAAATGAACTGGAAGAAAAATTAATGAGAGTAAAAAATTATCACATAACTAACAGGGAGATAGGTAATAAAATTATTTTTCTTCGCAAACTGGCAAGGGGTGGCAGCACCCATAGTTTTGGCATTCACGTAGCAAAGATGGCAGGTATGCCCACTCTTTTAATTGAAAGAGCTAATGAACTGCTCACTCATCTTGAAAGCAAGCATGTAGACAGCCGGGAACCGGGTAATCATACGATAAAAGAAAAAATGAAAGCCGCATCTGCACCCAAACTGCAACTTTCCATTTTCGATGCACACACTGAAACCTTTGAAGAGATAAGAAAGCTTATAGAAGGTATTGATATCAATCGTCTCACCCCCGTGGAAGCGTTATTGAAACTCCAGGAAATAAAAAATCTTCTCCGCTAGCCCAAAAATCTGCGCCTTTATTATTAAATTAAGAGTATGAATGACTGCACATGATTCGCCTTAGATATGTCGTCAACGATTTTGAACAAATGGTTGATGACTGGAGCAAACTTCTGAAAACGAAAGCTCATAATCATCTTCTTTCGATGCCGGCTTCCGTGGGCTCTGGCTACGTATATGCGAAAATTATCAATGAGGCCATGTCTTTTTTAGTAATGAATGTAAAATTCAATAATGACATTGTTTTGGAACGAAAGAAGCTGGAGAAAATGAACCTGCTTTTATATTTCATCCAGGTAAATGTGGCAGACTATTATAAAATTGCCACTGATGTTGACAAGGCTGAATATAAAAAGAATATTAAAAGAAGGAGCATATTTCTTTCTTCGACAAACTATCCGCTGGAAATTACTTATTCCAGAGGAACCGGGATAAAACTGATAGGAATCTTTTTTAAATCTTCGCTGGTTCGCAAATTTCTCAAAAAAGATATCTTTCACTATGTCACTGAATATTCACAGGTGAGGTTAAAAAATCATGATAAAAAAACTATTTCCGAAGAAGAGGAAAAACTCTTAAAAGAAATTTTCGAAACTGACCTGACTGAAGAATTTGGCAGGCTGGTTCTTTATAACCGTATACTACTGCTGGTTGAAAAAATATTGAACAGGTTTTTACTTAATGAATTGCCGGCATCCAAAACAAAAGGGTTGAAAAGAAAAGACATGGAAGGTCTGAAAGAAGTAGAATTTATTTTATCAGAAAAAGAACTGGAAAAATTTCCTTCCATCAAAGAACTTTCACGAATTGCCCTCATGAGTAGCACTAAACTAAAAAATCATTTTAAAGAAGTATACGGCATGAAGCTTTATGAATTTTATAATTATAACCGTTTGCTGAAAGCAAAACGATGGATAGAAAGCGGGGAAACGAATGTAAAAGAAGCGGCACTTCGCATAGGCTTTTCTAACCTTAGCAATTTTTCCAAAGCATTTAAAAAAGAATTTGGCCTTTTACCCAGCCAGGTAAAAGCATGATAAATTGTCTCCTGGCACTTACAAATAAACCTGAAAGAGCACAATTGTGTATATCATACACAGTACCTTTGCACACCCAAATGCGATACGAATAAGTGAAAATATTTTATACTATTGAAAATAAAAAGATCAAGATCCGGCATTTTGATCTTTCGAAAGAACAGCAGGAGTTTGTAAAAATATATGATAATCGTTTACCCGATATCAGCTTCCTTCATATAAAGGGAAGCATCTGCATTAAAACTTCCAGCGTGTTTGATGCAGCTCCAAACAAGGGAATCATTTTATCGATTCAAATCATTCGCCAAAACAGCCGGTTCGAGTTTGAATCATATAATAATATCAGTGTAAATTTTGCCCCGGCCGTAGAAAGCGTACAGTTGATAGTTACAGATGTTTCATTCCGTCATGCTTATGAAAATCCGGGATTGATAAACCGGCTTGATATTTATATCCCAACTGAAAAAATAAACACAGTCATACCTCATAAACTGTTACACAAATTATACAAACAAAGGGTGATGAATTTAAACCCTGAATCGAATGAGTTCCCTGCCACCATAAATGACTCTTTGAACAGGTTAATAAAAGAATTAGAAAAACCATCCGGGAAGCCCATTTCTATTTTCTTCGAAAAGTTTATACAATCCGTAACTCTTTAGCCGTACTAATTTTTTTTACCTGTGAATTACAACAGAGCCGGATTTTATTCCGGCTTTTTCTATTAGTTTATCGCCATATCATTTCGCCTCAAACCAAACACCTTTACTATCGTTCCAAATTCCATTGTAATTAATAAATAATTCTTCCCCGACTTTTATAAAATGAACTGCCTTAATAATGATCACCTGTTTATCAAAATCCATTTCGTACTCGCAGTTCGACCTGTATGAATGATTATATACGGCCACATAACCTAATGCCATGCAGCACTTATCTTTTTTTTCTCCCCATTCGAATATATAATCATGCAGCAGGGTTTTGTCCAGCCACTTTCTTTCTTCGGCGGTCATTACAATCACCGGCGATTCCTCAATCATTGTGCCTTTCCTGATATTCTCCGATGTAAAAACACCGCGACCCATTTCTACTGTTTCAGCAATAAAAAGGCAAGGTAAGATCACTTTATTTTTAAAATGAAATTAAAGAATCATTTACGATAGCAGTTCATGTTCTTAGATATGAGTTCTTAAATTTGCCCGGTGATACAGGAAATGGAATATATTAACTTCCGCGAGCAGTTCGAAGCTGTCGTTCAAACGAATGACAAAGAAAGGCTCTGTGCCTTCCTGGACGACCAGAACATCAGCGATGTAGCCGAACTGATCTATGATTATCCGGAACATGAGAGCCTTATTATTTCCTGTATGTCCATCCACCGGGCCGCCAGTGTTTTCAAAATACTTGAACTTTCCAATCAAAAAGAAATAATAAAACAATTACCCCCGGAAAAAACAGCGGCCCTGTTAAACGAGCTTCCGCCGGATGATCGCACCGATTTTTTGGAAGAACTTCCAAGCAATGCCGTTCGTGAACTGATTAAATTACTGAATACTGAAGAAAGGAAAGTGGCCCTGTCACTACTTGGTTATCCTGAGAATAGTGTGGGCCGGTTGATGACACCCGATTATGTGTATGTCTATGAAAACAATACCGTAGCTGAGGTGCTTGAAACAATTCGCCGCAAAGGAAAGGACAGTGAAACCATTGATGTGATCTATGTCATCAATAAAAATGGTGAGCTGATGGATGATATTCGTATTCGTGAATTTTTATTGGCTCCCCCCGATCAAAAAGTTTCAGAGATCATGGACGGCCGCTTCATTGCCCTGAATGCTTACGACGATCAGGAAAGAGCAAGTGAGATATTTAAAATGAACAATCGTGTAGCCTTGCCTGTGGTCAGCAACAGCAATAAACTGCTGGGCATTGTGACGATTGATGATATTTTGTGGGTAGCCGAAGAAGAGTTCAGTGAAGACATACAAAAAATAGGTGGTACAGTAGCCCTGGAAGCTCCATACCTGGATACACCTTTTTTTAAACTGATACAAAAAAGAGTTGGTTGGCTTATCATACTGTTCTTAAGTGAATTGCTTACAGCTACAGCTATGGCTTATTTTAATGATGAAATTGCCAAAGCTACCATGCTGGCCATGTTCATCCCGCTTATCATGAGCAGCGGTGGCAACAGCGGTTCGCAGGCAAGCACTCTTATTATTCAGGCCATGGCTGTAGGCGAAGTTCATATCAGTGACTGGTGGCGGGTAATGCGCAGGGAAATTTTATCAGGTTTGTTACTGGGAGCCATCCTTGGAATTATCGGGTTTACCCGTATTACATTATGGCATGAGCTGATGCAGCATGGTTTTATCCGTGATATTTATGGAGAACACTGGATGCTGGTTGCTTTCACCGTAGGGGTATCGTTGATCGGTGTGGTAATGTGGGGTACACTTTCAGGATCTATGCTTCCCATTGCGCTAAAAAAACTGGGCGCCGATCCGGCTGTTTCCTCCGCTCCATTTGTAGCTACACTAGTTGACGTCACGGGCATTGTAATTTATTTCAGCGTAGCCTTTATGTTTTTAAAAGGAATATTATTGTAGCGGGATTTGCAGTTACCACTGAAATTCGTTGATTCTATCGTTATCCCAAAAACAGGTGACGTCCTTTTAGTACTCATTTACTTGTCCCCTTAGGTGACATTCTACAAGGAAGGCAGCATAGTTGACACTGATTTGTTTGTTACATGTTTCTAATCCTTCGAAACACCCGGCACTATATATAATGGAGCTACCTGTTATAAACTGGAATAGAAGGTGTAAATTTCTTATACAAATGCTTGCCAATAGGTACATACATAGAATTAAACTATTGTTCATTTTTCTTATGACGGGTTTTACAGTCATGGCACAGGAAATATGTAACAATGCGAAGGATGATGACGGAGACGGTCTTATTGACCTTCAGGATCCGGATTGCCAGTGTCATATTACTGTAACAGATAACCTGCTGTTAAACGGTTCTTTTGAATTGTACGATCATTGCCCTGTTACTTATACCTATAGCGACAACTACAACATTGCTGACTATTGGCAATACGGCACCTATACCAATGAAGCCGATTATTATCACAACCTCAACTGCAGCTATGATTCAGGGCAGGTAATGCTTCACATGCCTCCTGCTCTTCCTTTGCCGGATGGCAATGGTTTTGTTTCTATTTTAAATAGTGCATATATCGATCCCATTCCCGAAAATGAGATGGCTAAAAGTTATGTGGGACAGTGTCTGCAAGCCCCCCTTAAAGCCGGTGAGGAATATACATTGAGTTTTTATGCGGGAAGATTCAGATCCTGGGATAATCTTACAGGGAAAATTTTCCCTTTCACTGTAGCTGTGTTTGGTAATGCAAATTGTAATGCTGTTCCGTTTGGGAAGACAAATGTCCTTGGAAATGGTTGTCCGGCAAACTACCCGGGTTGGATATTTTTGGGTAAAACTGAAATTACAAGTAAGGGGAAATGGGTACAATCAAAGATCAGTTTCACTGTCCCGTCAGAAATTAATGTTATAGAAATAGGGGTTGATTGTATGATCCTGCCACCCATCATTGATCTTACTGACAGCACCACCTTTTTTGATTATCATAATTACTACCTTGACGATCTCTATTTGTTACCTACCAAAGATTTTCCTTTTGAATATATTCATGTGCAAACAGGAACCGGCTGCAATGGAATTGGGCCCGTCTTAATAGCTCCTTTTTTTGCCAATGCCGGTTATCAATGGTATAAAGACAGTGTAGCTATTGGAGGAGCAACTAACATTACATATCAATTACCCGAAATAACAAAAAAAAGCTACTATAATGTTTTAATTACCACTCCCGGAAAATGTATTATTACCGAACCTTTTTTGGTAACCCCGTACGGATTAAATGAGATCAATATACCTGCTGATACAATACTATGCAGTAACAGCAGTCTTGTTCTTGCACCTGCCATAGATGGTATCACATATACAATCAATGGAACAGGAAGTACAGATGTTATGATTAATAAACAAGGAGATTACAATATTGTTGCCACAGATAATTTCGGTTGCAGAAGAACATTTACTACTAAAGTGGTGGAACAAAAATGTTCCGATTGTGAAATTTCGTTGCCCAATGCGTTTACTCCGAATGGTGATGGATTGAACGATATATTCAAGCCAGGATCATTTTGTGCTATTTCTGAATATGATCTTCAGATTTTCAACAGGTGGGGCCAAAAAGTTTTTGAAAGCCATAATAGTGAAACTGGCTGGGATGGAACTTTTTCAGGGAAAAAAATGCAATCCGGGGTATATGTTTATTTTATTAATTACAAAACATCATCTCACTTAATTAAAACCACACAAGGAACAGTAACATTGATCCGGTAAATAAAAAAATCATTCCTGCACTATTTCTACCATTTCTTTTACCACAAGCTTGCTGAGCTTATGCAGCTCAAGAATAGTTCCTCTCTCTGTTTCCCTGTACATATGTTCAAATTTATGATTGAGTTTAATTTCATTATAGGTATACGATGTACGCTGCAATACCGTGTTTGAATACACATCATTAAATCCTTTTACTAATACATATATTTCCAGGTCGGCTGCTTTCATGTCTTCAAGACTGAAACCTGATAAGGGACTTTGATCATCAATGGGATGAACAACTGTCCAGTTCATCGGCAGGCTCTCGATCCTGCTTCGTTCAAGTGGTAAATTATAGTATTGATAATTGGCTCTCCCATTTTCCTGGATCAGCATGGCCAGGTTTACCTGTACTGTAACATCGGTAAGTGCATGATGATCTTTATAACAAACAAAACGAAACATAAGAGCTGTTTTATCCCGATAAGGAGCAATCACCGCATTATCGCTAAACGCCAGGTGTGCCCTTGGCCTGGAAAATCTTCCATAGATAAGACCCGTTGCAATGGCAAATGAAAGAAAGCCGCTCATACTTTCAATAGCCGAAACTACATTAGCGGCATCACCAACAGGGTTCACACGTCCGTAGCCTACAGTAGTAAAAGTTTCAGTACTGAAAAAATACAGTTCCTTGAACATCTTCCACCCTTTATGAGCAAGCATACCCGTAAATTCACTGCCACCGATCCACCAATAAATAAGCGTATACACCAGGTTAATAGTGATATAAAAAATAAAGATCACCATAATGAATTTCCAGATCGGCATCGAGATGAGACGGTAATAAATGCTGTAACGCCGCCAGATGGGCCAACCCACTTTGCGAAGATTAAAAGAGCCATCGCGATTGATAAACCGACTGCCATTGATATTACCGGTAGTACCAAAGCCGGTATCATCGTTTAGCCTTGAAAAGGGATTTATTCTTTTTGAAACAGCCATAGTATAGAAGTTTGAAAACAAATCTACCTGAAGTTTTCTTATTGAGAGTTGATAAAAAATCAGATATCAGGTCATACTATGCTTGCAATCTGCCAAATATATGTTCTTACAGAAACTCCTGAAGGAAAGATCATTTTAATTTTTGCAAATGATTAAACATGCTGCAATGCCAGCTATCAGATAATATTTTTATCACACTCAAAAAAATCAGAAACTGTAATGAAAAGGTTTAGTAGCAAACCCGGCGTTTATTCCCGGTTTAATGAGATTATCTATGTTGATTGAAATGATAACTATCAGATATCTCTCTAAACAAAAAAAGCCCGGAAGGGCTTTTATAAATAAATTGATTCAAGGAATTACCATCTTTTATTATCGGCCTTTTTTTCTTTGGCAACAGAAACAGATATAGCCCTGCCTTCAATTTCTTTGTTATTCAACCCCTGCATCGCTTCCTTGGCTTCTTTTTCCTCAGACATTTCTACAAAACCAAAACCGCGGCTGCGACCGGATTCACGGTCAGTGATCACTTTAGCGGAAGAAACGGTACCGAATTTTCCAAATAACTCTCTTAAGTTGTCATCAGTAGTGTGAAAACTTAAATTCGAAACATACATGTTCATAAAACAATAATTTAAAATAAATAATTAAAATACCTGTGATTGAAGCCGAAGCAAAAAGTAAAGTGGAGGTTAAATACTACTGTACCGAAGAGTAAGAATTTGCGCTAAACTGATACTGAATGTTTGCAGAACTAAAAATCACAGTGTGAAGGTACGCTAAATAATTGATGAGGGAAGGTTTATTATTAAACCAGGGTTTGCACGCCTAAATGAGTCTCCGGCACCACACAGTATCATTACGAAATAACTTTCTGTCTCAAAAAATCAGTAGATCTATTTTGATGAAAATTTATGTTCCGGCATAGATCAGTAACCCAAGGCCAACAATAAAAAAAATAAACATGGCAGTGATCAGGGAAATTGTTCCTTTAGGAGCCTGTTTAAATTCTTTCCAGATAAATACACCCCAGAGCGCTGCGATCAATGTAGCTCCTTGTCCAAGACCATACGAGATTGCAGGGCCGGCTTTGCCTGCGGCAATAAGATTTAAAGAATTGCCTAATCCCCAGATCAATCCACCCAGCACACCTACCATGTGCAAACCAAAATTTCCCTTGAAATATTCTTTATATCCTGTCGGTGATCCATGCAAAGGTTTTTTCATTAAAATGGTGTTGAAAATAAAATTGCTGAGGAAAATTCCGGCTGAAAAAATAAATACAGCTGTATATGGCGTCATTTTCCCGGCAGCCGGGTCTGAAAAGTTTTCAAGATCCATAGAAGCCGCAATGAAACGATAGAAGAAGGACATTAATACTCCGGCAATAAGTGATATGATGATACCCTTTGTAGAAACCTGTTGATTGGCTTTGCTTGCCTTCCGGTAAGCAATGGCATTGATGATAATAGCAACAGCAATTAAAGCAACACCGGTAAATAAGAAAACAGGATCACCTTTTTGTGAAGCTGCATAATTTACAATAACACCAAGCACCAGTGCAAGGCCAATGGCAATGGGGAAGGCTACCGCCATTCCTGCAATAGCAATGGCTGCTGAAAAAAGAATGTTGGCAGCATTAAAAATAAAACCACCGATCAATGCGCTGAGAATATTTGATGAACCGGCTTGATGCAGATCATCCATAAAACTCCTGCCTTCCTTGCCGATGCTACCTAATGTAAAGGCAGATAAAAGTGAAAAAAGCAAAATGCCAATGACATAATCCCAGTAGAATAATTCAAAACGCCAGGTTTTGCCGGCAAGTTTCTGTGTGTTGGCCCACGAGCCCCAGCAAAGCATGGTAATGATGCAAAAAACTACGGCGAGTGGATAATTTTGAACAATGAACATGGTGGAGTTTTTTTATGAAGTAATTCAAAAACTTTTTTTGGCCGCTTCTTCATTTGCCTTCATTCCATTTATCAATTGATCTGAATAAATGATCGCTTCTGAAGCATTGAACTCCTCTTCTTTTGAAGGATTCAATATTTTCAATCGCACAGAATGTTTTCCTTTGGGCAGATCATATTTCCAGCAAAGCTCATAGCGGCGTGTTGTATAACTTGTTGGCAATTGTGGTGATTCAACCAGCTTCCCATCCACATATAATTCAGTGTTGAACACATAGCCTGACTCACTCCCCCATCTTGCCGTTTCACCTCTTAACACAAAGCCGGTGCCTTCAAAATCAAAACTGATCTCATCCTTATTGTCCGACCATTTCACAGGAATTTTCGCAATGGGATAAATTCCTTCAAAGCTTTTTTCAAATTTTACAGTTGCAGGTTGCTGCACTTTAATGGTTATGTTGTCACCATTGATCTTTCCACCATTTCTTTCAATGTTTTGCAATGCATGTCTGAAACCAATTTCATATACATCATCGAGACTCATTGTCGTATACTTAAAGTCTATACCCTCTGCATCTTTTAGCCCCATTTTCCAGTATGCAGGTATTTTATCATAACCCAATATAGTTCCCAGCACACCCCCTACTGTGGACGGATTGCAATCGGCATCCTGTCCGCAGCGTGTAGTTATTTCCAGTGTTTTTGTAAAATCCTTTTGTCCATATAACAAACCAAGGACAACATAAGCCGCATTTACTTTTGAATCAATATCAAAAGGAACAAATACTCCTTCGGGACATCCGATATCATTCGCCCATTTCTTTTGTATTTCAAGCCAGGTTTGTTTCCAGTCGTTTGGATATTTCTTATGCCAGCCAATTACATCGTGAATGGATTGATAAAATTCCGATTCTTTCGGAATTGTTTTCAATGCTTCATTAATTATGTAATCAATATCGCTGGAAATAAAAGCGAATGAGTACATGGCTCCTACAAAAACACCTCCATACCATCCGTCGCCATAATTCATGATATGCCCGATCTTATCACTGATAGTGGATGCTGCGTTTGGCATACCCGGGCTCATTAATCCTGCAAAATCACTTTCTATCTGGTAGTCGATGCAATCTGCATGGGGATTGTTTTTCCAGTATCCGCTCATCGGGGGTTTGATGCCGTGCAAAATATTATAACGCCCTGCCTGGTTAGCATGCCACAGCATGTAGCCCGCATGGGCATAAGCGTTGGCAAAAGAATCAACCGGTGCATCGGGTCCATATTTTTCAAATACATCTACAAATGTCAGATCCATATACAGGTCATCATACAAACCGGGATCATTGATCATTGTATTTTTTAAATAGCCATCGTACCATTTTAACGGCTGGTAATCGCCGATAAATGTTCCGCAGAATCTAAATTCATAAGGCCCGCCAAAAGTTACACCGATCGTTTGTCCCGCCCATCCACCTTTGATCTTGTCTTTTAATTGTTCCTTACTTAAAGTAATGGTTGAAGTTTGTGCATTAATAAATAATGATAATAGAATTGAAACAATGGCAAGAAAATTTTTCATATTTTAAATTATGGTAAAAATATATTAACCTCACCCAAATTATCATTCCGTTAATTGAAATTTCCCCGTCCCTCTCCTTAAGGAGAGGGTTACAGAGTTTTAAATCGAAAATTTGTTTTAGGGTGAGGTAAAACTTTCCACTTCTTTGCGATAAGGAGCGGATGCCTGCGCTCCTAATCTTGTCACGGAAATAGCAGCAGCCTTGCAGGCAAAAGCAACAGCATCTTCCATATCTTTTCCTTCAGAAATAGCCACGACAAGAGCCCCGTTAAATACATCACCTGCAGCTGTTGTATCTACAACTTTTACTTTATGCCCACTTATCATTGAGTATTTATTATTGTGGAGTACCAATGCTCCTGATGCTCCCATTGTGATAATTACTGTATCAATTCCTTTATTATGTAAAAAAAGTGCTGCCTTCTTCGCCGAAGCCTCGTCATTAATTTTTATTCCTGTAAGCATTTCGGCTTCCTTCTGGTTGGGAGTTATGATGGAAATTTTTTTTAGTAATTCATCTTTCAATTTTGCAGCAGGTGCAGGATTGAGAACTAATTTTATCCCTTTTGATGAAGCAATATTTGCCACATATTCCACGGTTGCAACCGGAGTTTCCAGTTGAATTAGAATTAAAGAAGCGGTTTCTACTTTCTCTTTTACTTCATCAACATTTTCAGCACTAAGTGCAGCATTAGCTCCCGGAGCTACAACAATACAATTCTCGCCTTTGTCATCAACAGTGATCAACGCTACGCCGGAAGGCTGGTACCTGTCTCTTACGATACAGGAAATATCGACGCCTTCTTTTTCAAATAATTCGATTGATTGTTTTCCGAAAACATCATAGCCTGTTTTGGCAACCAGCAATATTGATCCGCCAAGTCTTGCAGCCGCAACGGCCTGATTGGCACCTTTGCCACCGGCACTCATAAAAAAAGTGCCGCCAAGAATGGTTTCCCCCGGCTGCGGTAAATGAGGAGCTTTGATCACCATGTCGGTATTCGTGCTGCCGATAACAACAATAGAAGGAGCATTCATCAGGCAATGATCGTTTTGATAAGAGATTAGTTAAACCTAAAACAATTTTTTGATTCCTGTTATCTTTTTATTTCATCCAGGTCAACATTGAGTAATTGTTTGGCCAGTTGACGCAAGGAGTTATAATCTCCCTGCAAATGACAGGTTACCTGGCTGTATTTAAGCTTCTCCCCTTTTTTTAATTCTTTTGCCGGTGATGAAGATTCCACTTCATAGAAAGGTCCAGGCTGGGTGCCGTCCTTTAAAGGCCCGTCATTGTACGCATTGATCACATCTCCTTTGTAAGGCTCTTTCTGAATTTCCCATTTTGAATTTACATACATCCCGTCTTTTTCAATGGCGGGTATCACCAATGTGAGCACATTATTTTTAAAATCAAAACCAGCCGCGAGCGGTTTTGCAATGACAGGAGACAAACCGATCTTGCCCCTGTATTTTCCATCGCAGGTAAAGAAAAGCACACTGTCTTTCACCTGTAATCTTTCTGAAGGCACTTTACCAAAATAATCATCAGTAATAAAGGAACGGGCATCTGGCCGCGGATGAAAAGGAATGATGATGACTGTTTGAGGAGTTGGCGTGAACATGCCTAAAAGCCAGATTGATAACAGGCCATTTTCTTTTTTCCAATCATTGGTCCCCGTATTGGTAATAGTATTATCCGTTTGGTATCCTACAAAATGTATGTTGGAAGGAATTTGCGTATTCAATCTTTCACTAACCTCCCGTCTATTCAGAAGGCTGACCTTTCGTTCGATCAGTATATCAAACCGGGTCCCGCTGTAATTGGTGAATGAGGCGCTTTTTTTAAAAACAGCCTCCCATTGGTTAGCCATGGTGATCTCATAGCTAGCTGTATCGATGATCGGCGGCACCTGCCAGTGATCAATGTTGAAGGAGTCGCCTGCATTGAAATAAATAGAATATTGTCCTCCTTCCGGGCCCATCCAAAAACGGTTCTCCCCTCCCACCGGGTTAAATTGTTTCTTTTTTTCACCGGATGAGATCAGATCATAATTTATCCAGCCATAACTAATGCCACTGTCTCCTTTTGAAGTACTGGTCATCACTCTCCCCTGGTAATCGGCTGAAAGGAGCACTTTGGCGCCTTCCGAATTCTTTAATTCAACGAGCTCTTTTGAGTGCTTTACCAGGAAATCAGCATCATACGCATACGTGTGACTTGGTGTTGTTGTAGAAGTATCTTTCGCAGTTTGTTTTTGAACGCTGCTATTATTACAGGAGATAAAAAATGGCAATAGCAAAATGCAGCAATAAAATTTTTGTAAACTCATATGGCAGTTATTAAGGACAGTTAATTTACGAAATAAAAAAAACCTTATCATTGACCTGTGTAAGTGATCAAAGAATCGACTTAAGATAGCAAAGACTTGCCGGTAAACAGATGACCTAGCAAAATATTTATGAGAACCAACACCAAGCTGAAAAAGATACTTGAAGAAAATACGGTCGGCCTGTCGTTCAGCGATATCTGGGAAATGACGACTATACATTTAAAAACGAGGGTACGCAGGCAATTCAACGGCAAAACTTTTTCGGAGATGGTTGGTAAGGCTTATGGTGATTTTATAAAATCGAAGAAGGGCTTGAAGCGCTGATTATGCGTTTCAAAAACTTTTCTTCTAATCAGGTTGGGTCGCCCAAGATAAAAACAACAAAAGACATTCCTCTCGAAGTCAGTTTTCCTTCGAGCATATTGAGTTGTACTTTCGTCAGAACTACTCGCAGGGAATCGCTAATCTTATCAATTAGTCTTAGATTTTCAAGATCGATTAAATGGTCAACCAAAAAATCATAGTCCCATCCCGGCAAAATTATTTTTAGTAATGATAAATATGTATTTCCAAAATGACGTGTCAAGTCAATATTCTTTGAGAACACCTGAGGGTTAAAAAAAAGACTAAGTAAAATTAGATGGCTATCGGTGAGTTGATCCAATATTTTCAGCTGTGCTTCCGTTTCATCATAAGTATGGCCAGATGAAAAAACTCCCTTAAGGAGTATGTTTTTATATCCAAGTCTCTTTTTTTCGGACCTTTCGTCAACAATTCGCTTTGCGGTTATCTCAAAAAGATCTAAAAATTCTACATTATTTATAAATTCCTTATTCATTCTCTCAGTATTTTCATCGACCTCTTTTTTTATAGAATTTATAAAATCCTTCAATCTATTTTCCTTTATTTCTCCTAAGACATCTCCATAAATTGACCCCATTATACCTCCAAAGAAAGGAACTATTGAAATTAGAGCTTTGGCTGCAGTATGAAAAGAATCAAACCAATCTGCTTTTTCCATGTTGATTTATTATTATTTAGCCCACGCAAATCTAAGCAAATGCTTATTCCGTCTGAGTCTTACTGAAAATAAAAAACGGTTCCTTCAAATTTTCCAAATCTTTTTTTGATCCAAAATGTTGAAAAAAAAGGAAAACCAATATGAATGGGCTTTTCAATTGCTTATCCACAAAGTGTGCATATTTGAACGTTTGAAATAAAAGACGATAAAAATAATTTCGTCATCATCAGTTCTTAAAATAAGAAGAGCCGCATCCCACGTGGAATATACGGCTTTCTTATAGGCCCGGTAGCTCAATTGAATAGAGCTATGCCCTTACGAAGCATTTCATATGGGTTTGAATCCCATCCGGGCCACATTTTTTAATATATTGAAACAACTTTTTCTTGAGTACAGTCCTTAATTATAATGATAACAATAGTAGTAAAGAAAACGAATTTTATGCTAATCTGTTATTGAAGCGGTTAAAAAATTTGTGCACAGTCGTAGATAAATTTTAAACATATTCTTTTTCAACAACTTTTATATTTTTACATCCACCCAAGTTTTTTTGATAACTTTTCTCTTTCAGACTCTTCTTTAAATAAAAAACCCCATCAAAATCGATGAGGTTTGTGTCTTTAGTGGCTAAAGGAATTTATTTTTTCATTTTTACTTCGGCTACAATCAATGCCTGTACTCCGCCTTTTTCTGATTCGGTGCCGGTCAATGTAACGTTTTCGCCTGCATACTTTTTTGCATCATCATAGGCATCCGCGTTTTTATCGTCTTTGATCAGCAGGTACACTTTACCATCATCACAAAGAATACCCATTGGTGCCCCGCCGTCTATGCATGTCTTTGCACATTCTTTATGACCTTCGCCATGAGCACCCGAAGCCATATAACATTTCATATCCAGGATCTCCCCGGTCACGGTTTTAGTGTCACCGTTTTTGTTGATGAATGATACTAATGTCAATAGGAAAATTCCAAGAATTGAAACGGCTGAAACTGGGTTTAAAAATTTCTTTCTCATATAATTGAATTTAGAAGTGAGGTGATAGAAAATAAGGCGGTATTTTCGAATGCTGTATGAAGTTACTGGATTTTTTGCAGGAATCAGAGCAAGAGAAGTTTGGAGCAGAGTTCTCCACAACATGTGACCAACAGCGGCTAAATAAAAAACCCCATCGTTAAAGATGAGGTTTGTGCCCAGAACAGGAATCGAACCTGCACATCCTTGCGGACACCAGATTTTGAGTCTGACGCGTCTACCAATTCCGCCATCTGGGCAATTCAAGTCAAATTAGTCAGTAAGTCAAACTAGTCCAACATCGCAATTACTTATATGACTCATTTGACTCTTTGACTATTTGGGGCTGCAATATTAAGATTTTGCGTGCAATTATTCTTTGATGTTGCCGGGAATATTTTACTTGCAACAATCCTTTTTAGGCAGCAGTATCTTCTTCACAATATTCAATATTCTTTTTAAGAGATTCATATTCTTCAATTGCAGATGGATGTATTTTAACGCTATGCGTTTCATCGATTACATTTGCTCTGCCAAATGCAAAAGTACAACTATGATCAGGATAGGACTTATTAAAGAGGGAAAAATTCCAGCAGATAACCGTGTAGCCTTAACCCCGGCCCAGTGCAAATGGATCAATAACAGTTTCGATTCGGTCAGGATCGTGGTACAAAGCTCAACAACACGCAGCTTTAGCGACAGGGAGTTTGCGATGGCGGGCATTGAAGTAAAAGAAGATGTTTCGGATTGCGATATTCTTTTTGGAATTAAAGAAGTTCCGCCCGAAAATCTTATAGCGGACAAAACCTATTTATTTTTCTCCCATACAAAAAAAGAACAACCAAGAAATCAAAAAATGTTGCGAACTGTCCTGGACAGGAATATCACTTTGATCGATTATGAATGTCTCGAGCATGAAGATGGCCAGCGCATCATTGGCTTTGGTTTTTTTGCGGGAGTTGTCGGCGCTCATAACGGGATGATGGCTTATGGAAACCGTACAGGAACTTACCAGCTTGAACGGGTTTATAAGCAAAGAAGTTTTCGTGAACTGATTCACACTTATTTTGGTTTGCGGCTTCCTAATGTAAAAGTGGTGGTAACGGGTTCCGGTCGGGTAGCGCACGGTATAGTGGAAATTCTGAACCTGATGGGTGTGGTTGAATTGGAACCGGATGAATATTTGCAAAAACAATTTCATTATCCTGTATATACGCAGATAAAAGGTCATGATCTTTATCGCCACAGGATCAACAAAACCTATTCACGGGAAGATTTTCATTTGCATCCGAACGAATATGAATGTACATTTTTACCCTACGCTTATGAATCAGACATACTGATGAATGGCATTTACTGGGAAAAAAATATTCCGAGATTATTTGAAAAGCCGGATGTGCAGAATGAAAATTTCAGAATTCGAACCATTTCCGATATTGCTGATGATGCAGGTGGTAGTGTACCCATCAACCTGGGAGATCAAACTATTGATGACCCGGTATATGGTGTTGACATGAAAGCTTTCCGGAAAACAAAGCCTTATCTGCCGGGTTCGATAGACATAATCGCCGTAAGTAATTTACCCAATGAATTACCGCGGGATGCTTCAAGATATTTTGGAGAACAACTGATCAAATATGTTTTACCTGATCTTGTGGCAGGCGGCTCCCCGATTCTTAAAAAAGCTACGATTGCCCAAAAAGGAAAGCTAACAGAAAATTTTACCTACCTGGAAAAATATGCCGAAGGGAAAAACTCAATTTGATGCTGCAAAAGCAGGCTTAGGTTTTTTCCATTACTTTGCAATTATGAAACTGAGTACAGTTATTTCTTCCATTATTCTTCTTTCATTGTTCGCCTGTAATAATAACAGTGAAGAGTCAAAAGAGCCAAAGTCTGAGAATGATATGGATGCAGCAAGAAATTTCCTGAATGCTGCTTTGAAAGGGAATTACAAACAGGCTTCTCATTATATGCTGCAGGATTCAACAAATCTTGGTTATCTCGCAGTAACGGAAAGAAGTTATCAAAATCTTACCCCGGATGAAAAGGATAGTTTAAGAAATGCTTCTCTTCGTTTTTTTGATACTAACCAGGTTAATGACTCAACTACAATTACTATTTTTTCCAATTCATACAAAAATGACAGGGATACTTTGCGAATTTTAAGAAAAGGCGGCCAGTGGCTGGTTGATCTGAAATATCTTTTTGACCACGATATGGACACAACGCAGTATAAACAAAATGGTAAGATTGATACTATTCAAAAGTGACAGGTCAAAACGGGTTTTTAAAATACATGAACGGGATAATTTTACAGGAAACGTGTAACTCTGAGGTCTTGATTTATTAATTGAAAAAGTATTATTTTTGTTTCCGGATTTTCAGAGGCGATGGAGTTCGCCGTTAATTGCAAAAAAGCTGATGACTCCTGTTCATAAGTAAATAGAATACTATGTACAGGATTTTGTTTTATGTAGGTGCAGGAAGTTTTGTAGGTGGCATTGCCCGTTATCTTTCCCAGCAATTTGTTCAAAAACATTTCCCCTCTTCTATTCCTTTAAGTACGTTAAGTGTAAACATCCTCGGATCGTTTCTCATCGGGATTGTATATGCACTTGCCGAAAAATCAAAGATCATTTCCCCCGAAATGAGAATTTTGCTGGCTACAGGTTTTTGCGGGGGCTTTACCACTTTTTCGGCCTTTACCTACGAGAATATAAGGTTGTTGGAGGATGGAGAATTTTATTACACTGCCTTTTATGTATTGATAAGCATATCGCTTGGATTTTTAGCCGTGTGGTTTGGAATATTATTTATCAAATTAATTTCCTGATTATGGAACTAAATCGTGAATCGAAATTATTGAGAATTTTTATCGGAGAGATTGATAAGGTGGGTCATCAGCCTTTGTATGAAGCCATTTTGTTTGCTGCAAAAAAAAGGGGGATGGCAGGCTGCACTGTGATGAGAGGTGTTATGGCCTACGGAGCTTCATCAACTGTACACACTACAAAGCTGATTGAAATTTCACAGGACCTCCCCATTATTATAGAAATAGTTGACCATGAAGAAAAGGTAAATGCTTTCGTGGAAGAAGTTGATACATTAATGGAACAGGCTAATTGCGGCGGATTAGTGACTCTCGAAAAAGCGGAAGTTTTATACTATAGACACGGACCTAAAAGAAGATAATCTCCCTTTAAATGCATTCATTATCCGAAACACATCAAAGAGCAGTAAAAGCGATTGCTTTTGTTGTAGAAAAAAAGCTGGAGGAGTTGGAAAATTGCCTGTTGAGAACTTCTTTGAATGCAAGGGGCATCAGGATCATCCATACAAATGATATGAATACCGGAGAGATTAAAAAAGTGCAGGGAGAAATTGATCGCATATACAGTTTGCTCGATGAGTTTTGCGCTCATTATAATATACCAAAGGAAGAGATAAGCCTGAAAAGAGAAATTTTGGTAAAGGCAAGTTTCATGTGGGAAGAATTGACAGATGCTGCTGTAAGGAAATTTAGTGGTTATGGTGAACGTAATGAAACGATCCGGAATGAATACCAGGAAAGAATTAATGAAATGATTGAAGCATTGAACAATATTATTTTTAATACTGAATAAATTAATAAACATGAAAATCACAAAGATCTATGCCAGGGAGGTTTTAGATTCAAGAGGCAATCCCACAGTTGAAGCTGAAGTAACAGTTGAAGAAAAATTTTTCGGCAGAGCGATTGTTCCTTCCGGTGCAAGCACAGGAGAAAAAGAGGCTGTTGAGTTAAGAGATAATGATCCGAAGCGATACCAGGGAAAAGGCGTATTGAAAGCAGTGAATAATGTCAATTCTGTTATAGCGAAAAACCTGAGCGGCAAACAATATAGCTCACAACAAGAATTGGATGATGAACTTATTCGTCTTGATGGTTCGCCCAATAAATCAGTATTGGGAGCAAATGCGATACTGGCTGTGTCTATGGCCTATGCCAAAGCAATGGCAGCCTGTAAAAATGTTTCTCTTTACAGCCAGTTCAATGACAGCAAAACTTATAGTATGCCTGTGCCCTGCATGAATGTGATTAACGGAGGCAAACATGCTGATAACAATGTGGATTTCCAGGAATTCATGATTGCTCCGCATCATGCTCCTTCATTCAAAGAAGCTATCCGGATGGGCGAGGAAACTTTTCATGCACTAAAAAGTATTCTGAATAAAAAAGGATATTTCACGGGTGTGGGTGACGAAGGCGGTTTTGCTCCTAACTTAAAATCAAATGAAGAAGCTGTGGAAGTAATTCTTGAGGCGATTATAAAAGCAGGTTATAAGCCCGGAGATGATATTTCTATCTGTCTTGACCCGGCAAGCAGTGAGATGTGGGAAGACGGGAAATATTCATTTTTTAAATCCGGTAAAGAAAAGATTTCTTCGGAACAACTGCTGGAAATATGGAAAAAATGGATTCAGCAGTATCCAATTATTTCATTGGAAGATGGAATGGCTGAGAATGATTGGAATGGATGGAAATTATTGACGCAGGAATTAGGGAAAAAAATTGAATTGGTGGGTGATGATATTTTCTGCACAAATCCTGCTATTCTTCAAAAGGGAATTGATGAGAAAGTCAGCAATTCAATTCTTATTAAGCTAAATCAGATTGGCACAGTTACCGAAACCCTGCAAACAATTGAATTAGCGTATGGAAATAATTATGGCTGTTTTATCTCACATCGCAGTGGCGAAACAGAAGACACAACTATTGCAGACCTGGCTGTAGCAACAAGCGCCGGCAAAATAAAAACGGGCAGCGGATGCCGAAGCGAACGGATTTCAAAATTCAACCAGTTATTACGAATTGAAGAAGAGCTGGGCACTGCTGTAAAATTCGCAGGAATAAAGGCATTTAAAAACAAATAAAAGAACTTCTCCGGATGTAAGAATGAAAATAGCTGCGCTTATGCTTCAGACCAGCAGATGAATGATCTCATCACACATATTGAAGAGCTGCGACAATTAGCAAAGAATGTTGCCAGGCAGGATTTCTTTGATGAACTGGATGAATTAAAAATTAAGCTGCAGCAAAACAAATTGTATCTCGTTGTAGTAGGAATTTTTAAACGGGGAAAATCATCGGTAATAAATGCAGTGATCGGGAAGCCTCTGGTGCCTGTTGCGGTTACTCCTGTCACAGCCATAATTACTATTTTTGAATACAACGCGGAGAGAAGTTATGCAGCCATTCATTTTACAGATGGCAGAATAGAGGAAAAAAATAGTAAAGAAGTAGACCAGTTTGTCAATGAAGACCTGAACCCGTCTAATGACAAAAAAGTGCAGGTTGTAAGAATTTTTGACGATACCCCTCTATTGAAATCAATTTCATTGGTTGACACACCCGGCATAGGTTCCAGCTTTGAGCATAATACGGCTACTACATTACAATTCATTCCCAAGATTGATGCAGCCCTGTTTTTATTAAGTGCAGATATGCCTGTATCAAGGCTGGATACTGATTTTTTAAAAGAGTTAAAAGGATCAGTACCAAAGATCGTTTTTGTCATGAACAAAAAAGATCTGCTGAGCGAAGGCGAATTAAAAAAATTAATTGAACACAATACAAAAACAATTGCTGAAATAATGCAGTTGCCGGTTGAAAAAATAAATTTTATCCCTGTGTCAGCCCGGGAATATGAACAGTCAAAAGAAGGAAACGGGATAAACCGTCTTATCGAAGAAATCCGATCCATATCAACTTATGAAAAAACTGAATTGCTGGAGCAGGCCACTAGCAAAAGATACCGATGGCTTTATAAACAATTGCAAATGCAGTTGAAATTAAAAGCCGAGTCGCTGCTGATGCCGTTGAATGAGCTGGAACAAAAACAGGAAAAGTTGCATTCATCTATTTCAATCATGCAGGATCAAAAAGATGAATTTGAAAGCATCATAAAAGGCAAAATAAAATTATTGCAGGAACAAATAGATTTTTTGGTGAACAAAGAATCGGCGACCATCAAAACTTCCATTTATGAAAAATTAAACCTGCAAACAGAATTGTTTAAAAAAGAAAAGCTGGCAAAGGTTCAGAATGAAATTGATCAGTTCATTTTGAGGAGATACAAAGAGATAAAAAACCAATTGGAAGATCTCACCAAGCAGCAATTCAGAAATCTTTTACAGCAATACAGCACAAGATCGCAAAGTTTTTTAAATGAGCTCGCCACACATCTCACTTCACTACTTGGCATCAGCTTCGATATGATCGCAGATAAATTTGACTTAGATGTGTATACTTCCTTTTACCTGAGTCTCGACAGCGGATTGGGAAACATCAGCTCAAATAATTTTATCCTGAATAAATTAATACCGACGTCAGTCAGAAACGAAAAACTTATAAACAGGTTAAAAGAACATTACAATAATATAATGATCCGTAACAGCGCTTCCATTGCATACGACCTGATCTATAAGATCCAGGAATCGTTTCGCAAATTCAACTATGATCTTAATAACAGGTTAAAGGAACTGTTAGAAAATATTCAGGAAATTATTTCAGATACCATTCAGAAAAAAAGCATGACAGAAAATATCATTGAGGATGAAATAAAAGATCTGAATGAAAGACTTGTCAAAATGGAATCCATCCGGATGAATGGACAAGATCCAGCAACATGAATAGCGTCATTATTATATAGTATGCATTTGCAAAACTAATTTTGCTTATGTCACCCCCGTTTTTTTATAATTGCTGCTTCAGTTGGATTATTTGCGGCGTGATGACATATTTTATTACCTGCAATGAATACCAGCATCAGCTGAAAGAAAAGCGGGTTTTTAAAGAATCATTCGAAAGTGCAATCATTACATTTTTTTTGCTGTCTGTTGTCTTAGTAATAATTGTAAAACGATTTATTAAATAGAAATTACAAGAACCAATACATTTGCATTCAGCAATCACGCCATTAAGCAATTTGATCATAAACATTTAAACTAAGCTTTAATGCTGACAGTTCATCATCCATGGCATGGAGTTTCTTATGGTAATGGGGCTCCCCGGGTAGTAAATGCAATTATTGAAATTCCGGAAGGTTCGAGATCAAAATATGAAGTTGATAAAACCACGGGGTTATTAAAACTCGACAGGGTAATCTATTCTTCGTTCCACTACCCGGTCAACTATGGTTTCATTCCCCAAACATTGGGAAAAGACAATGATCCTCTTGATATCCTGGTACTTTGTTCTCAATCGCTTCAGCCTCTTTGCCTGGTAGAAGCAACCGTAATCGGCAATATGCAAATGATTGACCAGGGTACAATGGACGATAAGATCATTGCAGTAGCAACCCAGGATCCGTCAGTAAATCATTATAAAAACATGGAGGAACTTCCCCAACATTTTTTGAACGAGCTGAAGAATTATTTTGAACAATATAAAGTACTCGAAAATAAAAAAGTGGAGATAGATAACTTTCAGGATAAAGCAGCAGCCCTGAAGATTATTGACGAGGCAATCATATATTATAAAAATAATTTCAAAGAATAATTTGTGAAAAACAATAACCTGGCTAAAATGAATGCAGAAACTATTTTGTTGCTTATCCTGGTGGGATTAGCTGCCGGAACATTGAGTGGATTAGTAGGCGTTGGCGGTGGAATTATTATCGTGCCTGCTCTTGTCTTTTTTCTTGGATTTTCCCAGGCACAGGCACAGGGGACCTCATTAGGTCTTTTGCTGCTCCCCGTAGGAATACTTGCCGTTATTAATTATTATAATAAAGGATTCATTGATCTAAAAGTAATAGCCATCATGTGTGCTGCATTCGTATTGGGAGGATGGCTGGGAAGTAAACTGGCCTTGTCAATTCCCCAGGCAACAGTGAAGAAAATATTTGCTGTGGTACTTTTTTATGCTGCATTCAAAATGCTGGGTTGGGATGCACTATTTTTTAAATGGGTGAAAGCGTTGTTTTCGTAGCATGAAAAAAATTTATGCTTTTTTTACTGCAATTATCATTGGAATATATTGCTATGCCCAGTTCGATGAGTTTGATGTGCCGGGGCAAAATGACAATCCATTGTCCAAAATTGCCCAAACTTATTTTCGGTCAAACCCCTATATTGTGCATTTCAGTACATTTCTCAATCACCTGATGAATGACCCTACGCTAACAAATAAAACGATCGTTAAAAGAACTGATACTACACTCTTTTTCTTTAAGGGCGATTATACCACGCATAATCCTTTTGGTTTTAAAACTGAACGTACGGAAATAAGACTGGCAGAACAGGAAATAGTGTTTGACGATTCTGCTGCCACAAAGGATACTGTATTGTTTTATCAACTGATTGGTTACACTCATGATCCCGGCGGTGTTGAGGCAGTAAGAAAAGAGTTTTCAAAATTCGATCATAAGTACGGTAAAAAGTTTTTTTTTAGTAATGATAAAGAATTTAAAAAGGGAGATGAAGTAACAGGTATTTTTAGAAATTATTTTGTTCCTTTAAATTCCTATTCTCCGCTGGCAATAAGTTGGGCAACATTGGATGACAAACAAAATATTTTTACGATCCTGTTTAGAATAAAGGTTAGTGAAAATATAGCTACCCTGCCAGCGCCTCCTGACAGCCGCTAATTGATGTGTTCGTTCCCCTGCTTCTATGTTGCCAATTTTTTTTCATCCATTGCATTTTTTGGAAAGTTAAGTAATGAAATAGCTTTAATAATTATGAAAAATAGTTTGATTTGCATCTAACAAATACAAATCGGTAATTTTCCATTTGTGAATCCTGCAAACTATAAATATGTAAGTGATCAGCAGCTGCTTGAAAATTTTTATGCCGATCATGACGGTGAATGGCTGGGCCTATTATTGCCAAGATATACCTTGCTTTTATTGGGAGTTTGTATGAAATATTTAAAAGATGAAGAAGAATCAAAAGACTGCGTGCAGCAAATTTTTTTAAAAGTAATCACAGAACTTAAAAAATACAGGGTCGATTATTTTAAATCGTGGCTGTACATGGTGGCAAAAAATCATTGCCTGATGAAGATCCGCGATAAACAGGGAAAAACACCGGTTGAACTAACTGAGCGCTATATGTCAGCAGCGGAAGAAAAACCTGATCTGCCCGACTTGCTGCAGGATGATCATACACTGATGCTGATGTCAGAAGCCTTAAAAGAGCTATCGGAGGAGCAACAGCAATGTGTAACTTTGTTTTACCTTCAAAAGAAAAGCTACCAGGAAATAAGCGAAATGACCGGCTTTACGATGATGCAGGTAAAAAGTTATATTCAGAATGGGAAAAGAAATTTGCGGTTACTGATTGAAAAGAAATTGAAAAATGGAAAATAGATCACACTGGTTAAAAATTTAATTCCGTTTTTTAAACAGAAATTGAATGTCAGAAGATTTAAAAGATATATTGTCTAATCTTTCGCCTGAAATTGACCAGGAAACTTTATTGCTTTACCTGCAGAACAAACTTTCTGCAGAAAAGAAGCATGAGGTGGAAAAAAAATTATTGGAAAATGAATTTGCCGATGATGCTGCAGAGGGATTGCAACAATTCACCAATAAAGAGAAATTGAATCTTGTTGTAGAGCAGCTAAACAGAAATTTAAAAACCAAATTGCAGGACAAGAGAAAAAGAAAAGAAAAGATCCATTTAAAGGAATACTCCTGGCTCTACCTGGCTGTAATAATCATTATTCTGCTTATTCTTATTAGTTATTTTGTGATTCAACGTTTGCAGCAACAGCCCTGATTAGTATTTTATTTTGTTTTCCATATTCTCAACATCTTTACTACCACACGACCAATGGGCATCCTTTGCCTTGTTATATCTCCTTTTTGCGACAATTTGATAGCTTTTCAATAAATCTATTTCCTTCTTCTTGCAGCATGTCTTATATTTGATTAATTTTTTTTTAGTTAATCACAGCTTATCCACAAATGGAATTTCAATATTAATTTTCGGTTAACTAATATACTGTCATAGATTTAGTGATTGTTATCAAATAATTTTATTACCCACCCAAATATCTGATATATGAAATGGCTTTCGATATCCAGCGATTCCAGGCAGAAGGTTTATGAGCTCAGGCAAAATAAGGAAACATTACTCACTCTTACCTATCATCCTGCTTCCCGCACAATAAGAATTTCAGCCGATGATGAAAAAAGAGTTTTTTTATTAGGGAAGGAAGGTTTTATACACAGCCGCACAGTTTTGCAAAATGAGTACGGTATAAGAATGGGGCAATTAAGCCACGATGGGAACCAGGAGGGTCACGGGAATATTGAATTTTCCCAGGAACAATTCAATTTTATAGTTCAAGACGACTCACCTGCCAAAGCAGCCATCTATAAAAATGGTGATATTCTATTAGTATGTGAATTGCCTGAGATTTTAGAATCTCATAAGAAACGTGACCATGATTTATTAATGCTCACACTCTGCTGGTACATTTCTGCTGCTGTAAAAGAAGAAGAATACGCTTAATTTTTTTTGAATAACCGGACGGAACTTTCACAATTTTTATTTCCATTTTTCTCTTTCCCTTTTTAAGGCCCTCAACATTTCCGGAAAGCCATGTTTTTTAGCAAGGGCATTTACAGCCTGTGCAATTCTTTTTGCTTTGGTTGGTTCCGTTTTAGCCGATTCGATCCATTTACTGAAATAATTCTGATGACCCCGTGGCAATGTTTTGAAAAAAGCAAATGCGCCGGGTTCGTCAGATAAACATTCCATAAATTCGGCAGACAATAAATAGGGTTTATCGTCCGCCTGTAATTGTACTTTTAGCATGGCACCCTTGCGTTTATGAATTCCTTTTCTTAATTCCTTATTCAAAGCCATGATAAAACTTCCACCTCCCATGGGAAGTAATGCCACACCAGCAAAAGAAAAGTTATCTAACTTACCTTTTACTCTAAACGATTTTTTATTCCCGGGTTTTAATTTTTGTGCTAAATCAGCAGGAATCTCAATATAATGCCAGCCTGTCTTTTCACCCTGCTGTCCAAACTGCATTATGGTAGTGGTAAATTGAATCATTGTTTTTTGCAGATAAAACTTTTATCGCATACTTGCCGCATCGCAATCCTGCAAAAATAAAATGAATGGCACAATCTTATCTTTTTAACGAAACATGGAATTAGTTGCCGGTTATCCATATTGGCTTATTAAAAGTGGTTTACCTTATCAGTACCCCAAAAATGGCATAACAGTCAGCTTTGAGGCCGCTGAAATTATTACTGATCTATTAATGGGAAGAAAAACAAAGATGCCGCTATTTTTTCTTTTTCAAGGTGATCACATCACATTTACATTTACAAAATCGGGTTTCTTTTCAAACTGGCGATTATACCTGAAGCGGATATTCGTATTAAATTCCAGTCGCCAACTTTCTCCAAGCAAATTTTTTTGAGGGAAGAAAAAAGTCCGGAATTCCATTGTTTCAAACACCAGGCTTTCATTTCTTATTTTTATTCCTCCACCAATACTGTTGTACCAGTTATTATGAGGGAAATTCCTGTTCAAAGGATTGAACAGGCAAAGATTTCCAAAGGCAAAGGGGGCAAATCGAAAATTTATAAAGTTCCATGGCGAAAAAAAAACTGATTCTGCCTTTAGTGTAATTCTTGTATCGCCTGTTACCAGTGAGTCACTTCGCCATTCACGTACACCAAAATCACTTTCCAAAAAAAGCGGTTCATTTAAACTTCGTTTTAATTGGTGAGCCACGTTCGCGGTTACAAAACTTCTCTGTTTCCATCGCGGGCCCATTCGCAGCAAGCGACTAAAATAGTCCACATTGAATAAAAGATTTACATCTTCAATTTGTTTATTTCTAAAATACCCGTCTGCTTTTAAAGTATAATTAAAATAACTTTCTTTTGCCGTAAAAAAATATCGTTGAAGATTTATTCCGAGATAAGGCCGCTCAACTCCTGATTTATTCGTCCATCCGGTTATCAATGACAGGTCTTCACCTTCGGGGATATCTTCATTTACTCCGAAACCATATATATATCTTGCTTTATAAAAATCCTGGCGAAATATTGTAACTGAAGATAAGATGGCTTTTATATCTGCATATTGATAATAGTATTGCCCTTCATATTTTAAAGGCACAGTACTGAAATTTTGCTGCAGGTACCTCAATCCAATAAGAATGCGCATACGATCATCTTTGTTAACATCCGAGGATATTTTGAGAGCACCTGTATTCCATCCTACCCATCCATCATAATTATAATAACGGTACCGGTTATTTGTGTCATATAACGTATCGGAGCTATATACATGATGGGTAACATGCCAGGCCGCATTGGCTGCATATGTGAACTTTACGTATGGATTGACCAATGGCCTTACGAAACCTGTATAAACCATTTCTTCGTTTTGTGAGCCCGTATTGAAATTTTTGTTGAAAGAAAGATAACCGGCATTCCAGTCAATAAATGATCCTCCAGGATTTCTTCCGGTATATTCTGCTCCATAGCCAAATTTTGGAATGCGTTTATTATCAAAAAAACTTCTGAAAAGAAGTTCATGACCTGTTCCTGCAAGGTTATCTTCCGAAACAGTAAGACTCATTTTCGTAGTATTATGCATGCGGTATGAACCGCCTATCGAGAGAACATCTTTTGTTCGAATGAAAATGTCAACAGAATCTTCACCTGCATTTTTCACCGTGGTTTGCACATCCTGTAGATAAGGAAGATCACGCAAATGGCGTTCATTGTCAGCAATAAGATAAGGAGAAAGTTTATCTCCCCTTTTAAAGAAAAGATTACGACGTATAACTTCCTCCCTTGTCTTGTGATGAAAATTATTAGCGAGTTCTGTAAGCTTGTTTTTGAGTCGTAAGTTAGTATCCGCGAGCGGCACTCCAAAATCAAGACGATTTATAAAAATATTCCTGATAACCTTTCCCTGATAAACGATGAATAAAAGATCATTACGCACCGGTGTATTGGGAGAAACTGGTTTATTTAATATCAGGTTTCGTGTAAGTTTCCCCAATAAACCTTTTTGGTGCATGAAAAAGCTGTCTATTTTATTTATTGAAGAATCTTTTTGTGCAATACATACAGTGAACCCAAGACTAAAAAATATTAATAAGATTACCTTTTTCATTCGACATAAAATATCTATCATTTCAAAATAGATACCTATTATTTATAAAAGCCATCCATCGCAGAAAATACTTTAAGAAAATGCAATGAATATACTTTCAAATAAATTAATCGTACATATTTTAGGCAACCTCTCTAAATAATAATTTATGTGGGTTTTCTTTCACCCGGATCAGTATACATTTCATCCCCAACATTTTTAGAAATGGACTATTTTTCTTTTCTTATATATGTGATTTTAAATTAAATTTTTTCTACCAGATAAATTCATTTAAAATGAAGAAGTTTTTACTATTAGGCAATCAAGTGTAATCATTTAGCAGCAAACAGTATTATTAATTAAAAAACGTATTATCAGGGCATTTTTCATTATTGGAGTGAGTTTACAAGTATATTTGATCGTTAATAATTTTTTTTGCATCAATTAGTTCCCGGAATTCTTTCCGGGATTTTTATAATAAAAATCCCGCTGATCAGCGGGATAATTTTTTTGTTTTATACAAGAGTTCATGCTCTTTTTTTCTCAGGAGCTTTGCGCTTTGCTTTTCTAAGAGCACTATCAATCACCTTGCGCAGATTTTCAAAACTAGGCTTGCCGGTAAAAGGCTCATTATTGATAAAAAAAGCAGGTATTTCTTTTACACCCCGGTCAATGCCTTCTTTCAAATCATCCTGCACCTGCCATCCGTATTTACCATTCACCAGGTCCTCTAAAAACTTTTTATTACTGATACCCGCCTCTCTTGAATGAAGTTTTAAGCTAACCGTACCTAACTGGCGGCGATTCCGGAATAATACATTATGCATTTCCCAGAATTTACCCTCTTGTACAGCTGCTACTGCAGCTTCACTGGCTTTCAGACTACGCTGATGTATACGGGTTTGTGGAAAATGACGAAAATTGAATTTTAATTTTCCTTCGTATTCTTCCAATAATTGTTTTACTACTTCATTTGCTTTGGCGCATGCTTCATTTTCATACTCGCCAAATTCCATAAGTGTTACAGGTGCATCTTCATCACCTACAAATACATCCTTGGGTTCAATAATTATTTCAATTTCTTTTTTAAATGCCATGTTTAAACTACTCCTTTCCGCGGTAACGGTTTATGAAGTCGCTTTTTTAGTTTTTTCTTTTAAAGAACTTTTTTGAGCCACTTCGTTTCTAAATACGACTGTATTATCAAAAACATCGACTAATACAGGTTGAGATTTATCAATTTCGCCCGCCAAGATACGTCTGCTAAGTTGATTTACGATTTCTTTTTGGATAAGCCGTTTCAAAGGTCTTGCACCGAATTGAGGATCAAAGCCTTGCTCAGCTAAAAAATCCAGGGCATAATCACTAAATTCCAACTGAATGCCGCTTTGAGCCACAAGTCGTTTCAGGTTATTCAATTGAATGCTCACAACACCTTTAATCTCGTTTTTAAGCAAAGGCTGGAACAAAATAATCTCATCAACCCTGTTCAAAAATTCGGGACGAATGGTTTGCCGGAGCAAATTCATTACCTCCACCCTTGTTCTATTAACAATTTCGTCCTTGTTTCGTTCATTAATATTTTCAAAATTTTCCTGGATGATCTGGCTGCCGAGGTTGCTGGTCATTATTATGATGGAATTCCTAAAATTCACCACTCTGCCCTTATTATCGGTTAAACGACCATCATCGAGGACCTGTAATAAAACATTCCAGACATCCGGATGGGCCTTTTCAATCTCGTCCAACAATACCACACTATATGGTTTTCGGCGAACAGCTTCTGTTAACTGTCCTCCTTCATCATAACCTACATAACCCGGAGGAGCACCTACCAAACGGCTTACAGTATGTTTTTCCTGGTATTCGCTCATATCTATACGGGTCATCATACTTTCATCGTCAAATAAATATTCTGCAAGAGCTTTAGCCAATTCTGTTTTTCCAACCCCTGTCGTTCCCAGGAAAATAAAAGAACCAATTGGTTTTTTAGGATCATGTAATCCTGCCCGACTACGGCGTATGGCATCTGCTACAGCAGTAATGGCTTCATCCTGGCCTACTACTCTTTCATGCAAATGCTCTTCTAAATGAAGTAATTTTTCTTTTTCACTTTGCATCATTCGTGAAACGGGAATCCCTGTAGCTTTGGCTACATTCTCAGCAATATCTTCTGCATCTACTTCTTCTTTCAGCAAACGTTTTTCATTAATCGCTTCTAATTGTTTGCTATATTCTGCTATCAGTTTTTCCTGTTCCTTTATTTTTCCATAGCGTATTTCAGCAACCTTCCCATAATCACCATTTCGTTCTGCCTGGTCAGCCTGTAATTTCAGATTTTCAATTTCAGCTTTGGCATTCTGTACTTTTTCCACGATTTCTTTTTCTTCCTTCCATTTTGCTCTGAATGTATCCCTTTCTACAGAGAGATTAGCGATCTCAGTATTCAACTCTTTCAATTTTTCGTTGTCATTTTCTCTTTTGATAGCTTCCCGTTCAATTTCCAATTGACGTATTTGTCTCTCAAGCTTATCCAGTTCTTCAGGCATGCTGTTCATTTCCAAACGAAGTTTGGCTGCACTTTCATCAATCAAATCAATGGCTTTATCTGGTAAGAAACGATCAGTTATGTAGCGATTAGATAACTCAACGGCGGCGATAATTGCTTCATCCTTGATTCGTACATGATGGTGTGTTTCATACCTGTCTTTCAATCCACGCAAAATAGAAATCGCATCTTCCACAGTTGGTTCATCAATCATTACTCTTTGAAAACGTCGTTCAAGAGCTTTGTCTTTTTCAAAATATTTTTGATACTCGTTCAATGTAGTAGCACCAATGGCTCTTAGCTCACCACGAGCCAATGCAGGTTTTAAAATATTGGCGGCATCCATTGCTCCTTCACCACCACCGGCACCCACAAGAGTATGTATCTCGTCAATAAAAAGAATGATTTCTCCTTCGCTGGTGCTTACCTCTTTTATGACCGCTTTCAATCTTTCTTCAAACTCACCTTTGTATTTTGCACCGGCAATAAGTTGCCCCATATCCAGGGCATAAATAATTTTTGATTTTAGATTCTCCGGCACATCTCCATTCACAATGCGCATAGCTAAACCTTCCACAATGGCCGTCTTACCCACACCTGGTTCACCCACTAAAATCGGATTATTTTTTGTTCTGCGTGAAAGTATATGCAGTGTTCTGCGAATTTCTTCATCGCGACCAATTACAGGATCAAGTTTTCCCTGTCTTGCCAGTTCATTTAAATTTTTCGCATACTTATTCAGAGAATTAAATTCCTGGGTTTGTGTTTGAGAAGTTACTGTTTCTCCTTTTCTTAATTCTTTAATGGCAGCAATCAGTCCTTTTTCAGTAAGACCAGCATCTTTTAAAAGCTTTGCTGATGCATCATTACCTTGTAAAATTGCAAGCAGTAAATGTTCAGGGGTTACAAATTCATCACCGAATTGTTTTAATGCAGCGCCTGCACGCAGCACAACATTATTTGCATCACGACTGATTGATTGTGCCGCCTCCCCGCTTGTTGTAGGTAACTTGTTGGTCAGTTCATCCAGCTTACTTTCAACAAGATTTATCGTTACGTTGTTTTTCTTTAATAAATATTCTACGGCTGAATCTTCCTGGTTTAGCAGTGCTTTTAAAATATGCTCCGTTTCAATATTCGGATTTTTAGCATTAAAAGCCAATTGCTGCGATTGCTGGAAAGCTTCGGCTGCTTTTATGGTAAAATTTCCAAGGTTCATATAGTTTGTTTCGTGTTTATTATTTTTTTGATTTTATAGCCAGCTTTTGGAATTCTATTTAACTGTGGTTGCGTCGCACTCTTGTACTTTCTTATCATTGCTGGGCTAAACTGCTGGACACCGGACTGTGTGATCCTTTGGCCCTATTCTTATAAACATCAAAACTCATAACAGCAGTTCCAAGCCCGGCAATGTAAAATTCCAATAACTTTAAACCTTATTTGCAAATCATAATCCAAGCCAAAAATTCCCGTAACTATGGCATATAAAAGCTCTTCCATCTGCATGAAAGTCATGAGCTTATTGCTAAGCCTGTTATTATTACAGACGGCATTTGCACAGAAAACTTTCAGTGATCTCGATGACTTTCTTCAGCAACAGCAAAAAATGTTGGGGAAAGATTTCGTCGTAATGATCTGGAAAAAGGATGACACACTTATTTATAAGAAGGAAATGGGAGAATTTAACAGCAAAACACAGGCTCCCATTGCCAGTTGCAGCAAATGGCTCACCGCTGTTCTAGTCATGACATTTGTAGATGAAGGAAAGCTTTCACTGGATGATAAGATCACCAAATGGCTTCCTGAATTTGAAAAATACGGCAAGAATTATATTACTATCCGCGATTGTCTTTCACATATGACAGGTATTCGTTCTGAACCAATTACTCTTTTAAAATTGCTTGAACGTAAAAAATTTACTTCTCTTGAAGAAGAAGTGAATTCATTCGCAGCAAAAGATATACAAGCCAACCCCGGAGAAGAATTTCGTTATAGTAACATAGGGTTGAACATAGCCGGCAGAATCCTGGAAATCATCAGCAAAAAGAGATTTGATATTCTTGCAAGACAACGTTTATTTGTTCCCCTGCAGATGAGAAGAACCACCTTTACCAATATGACCGGCGGAGCCATAAATCCTTCCGGGGGAGCACAATCAACCGCAGAAGACTATATGCACTTCCTGGTAATGCTGATGAATAATGGCATGTATAATGCCAAAAGAATTTTAAGCGAAGGTGCCATAAATCAAATGCTGCAAGTACAGACGAAACCTGATCAAATTAAATATGCGCCGAAAGTAGCGGAGGGGTATGACTATGCATTGGGCGCATGGGTGATTGAAGAAAAAGATGGCAAAGCCACTTCAGTTTCGAGTCCCGGGTTGTTTGGAACCTTTCCTATGGTTGATTATTGCAGCGGATATGCTTATATATTTTTTGTAAAAAGATTATTGAGTGAAGACAGAGCAGATGCTCAAATGGAAATAAAGAAAATTCTCGATGAAAAATTTTCAAATACATGTGAATGATATTTGAGAATTAATAAAACCAATTGCATGTATGAGAATAAAACAGAGCCTTTAGCTCCTGTAGCTGTTTATTATAAACGAATTGCCGGCAATATAGTTCGTGTTTTAGGGATGTTTATTATTATTCTGCTAATTGGTACGATGGGTTATCACTGTGCCACAGATCCTTTTACGGGCTGGCTTGATGCATTCCATAATGCTTCGCTGATCTTAAGTGGGATGGGTCCCGTTATAACTTCGGGGTTTACCAGCGGGGGAAAAATATTTTCTTCAGTATATGCTTTATTTAGTGGAATTGTATTTGTTGGTGCAATGGGCTATATTTTTGCACCTGGCCTTCACCGTATTTTTCATCGACTGCACCTGGAACAGGGCAATAATTAATTGTTTTCTTTTTTTACCAGTACAACTTTATTACGGTCGGCCTTATAAATAACATCATAGTAATTTACAAGGTCAGCATAATCTTTAGCCGGAAATGTTCCGCTATACTGTTCTCTTGTGCGGTAATAAATAATTTTATTATCCAGAAACTTTGTGCTACAGGAATATTTACCAAATTTTGATTCAATAGTTACGGGCTGGGAAATTGATTCGGGGCCATAGCCCTTTGGAATTTCTATTTCTACTGTATCGATATCTTTAAATTCAAAAGATATTTCGATATCAAATTTCCTTTCTTCATCCGCTTTTAATTTCCTTTGAGAACGGTTAATCACATTTGGAATTATGAATAAACGTTTGCCTGTGATAGTAGCATAATTGCTTACAGAAACATCCAGCATTTCATCGATAGCTGGTCGCGAATTTTTTATTTGTTTATAATCAAACTTATTTACATCATAAGTTCCAAAATCCAGTTCCTCATTCAAAACTTCTTTTACTTTATCTTTCGATAAGTCATTGATAAGGCCATGGATACCGTCTTGCTGCAATCCGCTATACCTGGTAAAAATTGTACTGTTTAATGTTCCGTCATCATTAAGTTTGGCTTTTATATTCCTGATTTGCAAATTTTCATTTATATCATACCTGGGAGTACGAACCAGTTTACCTCCATTTTCATCAACAGCTAAAGCATATCTGTTGCAGGTAAATGCGCCGAGGTAGCCTGCCGGTAAAGTTTGACTCGTGCATTCAAGCCATATTGTATCTTTTTGCAGAGGAACCAAAAGAATGATATGATCAAACTGATCACTTGGAAAATCAGGCATGAAATATCTTTCATTATTCCCCGATTTAATTAGTGTATAATCAGATTTAATATTTGCTTCTTTAAGCAAAGAATACATATAATTACTAAGTGCCTTACAGTCGCCGTACGATTTAGTGGCTACATAAGCTGCATCAAAAGGCTGCAAACCCCCGATACCCAGTTGTATGCTTATGTATCTTGTATTCTTCTGCATGTATTCATAAAGAACTCTTACCTTCTCTTTCACATCCGATAATCCATCCGTCAATTGATGAACTTTTTGTTTAACATTGTCGGGCAGTTCGTCTCTTCCATAGTTTAACCCGGAAATAAATTTCCCAAAATTTTGCCATGAAGAAAGATCCCCTGTGTAATCATCAATCTTAAATTTATCGGGGCTAAAGAAAACACAGGTAGTAGTAGTGCGCCAGTCAGGTGTAGCATATTCATCTTTATAAGGCAACAGATCTTTTATTTCCCAATGATAGCTCTTATTGTTTTTTTCCTCGTTTATCGCAGGCTCACCTTTATAATTGAACATTTTATAGCGAAATGAAAAGTCGGCAGGGCATATAACTGTGTAACTACTTTCTTCCACCGCATAATTTTCTGCCGGTTGTGGAATCCAGTCAGGGAAAATATAAGTATTATTCATCAATATCTCTACTTCGTACTCTACCGTATATGGATAAACCTTATAATAAAAGCTGTGCATTTTAATCCTGTCATCTTCCATTAAACTTTCACCGGATACACCACTCTTGTCTTCAACATCGCCTTTTTTTAATGATTTTATTTTGTTGCCATTTGCATCATATAACCTTCCTTCAATAGATTGTATAGAACGCAGCTTATCATAACGCTTAAATAAAACAGCATAATCATCTCCATTCTCATCCAAAATAGTAAGAACGAATTTTTGATACAACTTCGCTTTATTAAGTGAAAGGATTTCATATTTTACTTCTTCCATTCTTTTAATCACATGGGCGTTCTTCATTAGGGAAGAAGGAATTTTTGAAACGGCATAGTTCCCGTCATTGGCGAAAATCTTTACGCTAAATGCCAAAAGAGTAATTATAAAAAAACATTTTTTCATCGAATTATTTCTTTTTAAGAACTATTTGCTCATTCTGTTTTTTTACGATCAAATTAAAAAATTCCCTTAGCATATCATATTCTTCAGGCTGGTAATATGCTCTTTTTAATTGTATTCTTGACCGCATGGATATAGTAGAACCGGATTGCGAAATACGATATTCAAACTCACCATCGCCCTGCTCATTTAGTTTTACAAGTATCGACTTGGGCAACTCATCAACTATATAACCACCGGGGATAAACATATTAAAAACATATGTTTCGTCACTTGCATATGACATTTCTACAGGATAATAACGTTCAGCAGATTTGAATGGGTTCTCTTTGTAGCCTTCGCCAAACATCGGGTTGATATAAATTAGATCTTCTTTTTCCCTGTTCAATTTAAAATCGTAAGCTACCGTTACATTTTCTTCAAGATTATCGAGAGAATCTATACGTGGATTAATCAGGTCGACATCTTCCCCATAAACTTTTTTAACCTCTTTAAAAAATTCATCTTTGCCCTTTTCTTTTACCGTTTCACGGATTTCATGAGATTCAAAGTACCCCGGAAGTTGCTGTAAAGACCCGATCAGCTCTCCTTTATCATTTGTGTTTAGTATAATAGAAGTCATCTTTTTTTCCATTAAAGAATCAGCAGAAAATTCAAGTGGTGTCGCTTCAGCATTAATAATTCTTGCATGCCCATTGTAACAGGCAGGAGTCAATTTCCCAAAGCCTAGCCGCGGGCGGGTAGCATCCAAAAAAATTTGATCCCCATTAATATTCGCATCACAAATAACATAATTAAACTTGCTCAGAATCGGATAAAGAGAATAAGTATAGCCATGCGACCTAGTACTAAGGATCACCGGATCGGCATTGATATCTGCATATCGCAGCATAGCGGTTAAAAGAAGATTAATATCCGCGACAGAACCATTTTTTGTTTTTAAAACGTTTTTTAAAGTTTCGGTAAGCCAAAGCTGAGAATAATCAGTACAGGTAAAATTATCCCTGACATATGCATAGATTTTTTTTGCTTTATCCATAGTATTAGAGGCTCCGGCGATCAGGGGTTTTATTACATCGCCCAGCCATCCATTGTCTTTTGATAATGATTGTCCGAAATCTTCATCATGCAGCATATCATCTGACACTTGAGTCCATGAACTCAAATATGTATGAGGAGCCAGGGGTTCCGTTTGGGCAGTAAGTTCAAACTCAACTTTCTGAATATGATTTTTTGCAGTAGATACATAACCTTCTTCTTTAAGCGCCGGTGCATCTTTTGTTACCCAGCGATAGTCACTTACATTAGCAGCTATTGAAATATGATCGGCTGCTTCTACCCCATTTGATTCTGTAACGTTAAAATTATCTCTCGAATCTTTCCGGGTTTGTATATAAAATTTCTGATAGCCCTGTGAAAGAAATACATAACTAAAAAAAGAAGGCAGAGTTAAATCATATTCACTCCATAGAGTCGGATAATCTCCCTGGAATGCCCATGGTTGCAGATTTCGGAGGTAATCAGAAATGATGGTATACTCAAATTCAATAATAGAACCTTCCTTAATATTTGGAAATGTAAACTTCTTTACTACAAGGTGTTTACTGATCTTATCTTTAAAAACATTGTTCCTGGTATCCAATTTTGTCTCTACTACTTTTCCATTCGCAAGATTATAAGTCATGGCTTTGAGATCTGAAATTCTTTCTTCATTTGAGCCCTCAGAATACAATGGAATTTCTTCGGTGGCGACATCAAACCCGTTTTTATTTAACAAATGCACACGGCAGTATCGTTTGAATTCAAGGGAAAACCATCCTTTGCTATTACCAACAATTTTAGATGATCCGACATCCGCAATTACAATGGCGTTGGCATTGCTGTCGATTGGATAAATTTTCGAAGCAAAATCTTCGGAAGAGACTTTACCGAATTTTACATTGATTTTGTCCTGGCTTAAAATGGAAAGTGAAAACAGGACACCAAGCAGTGACAGGATAAGAATTTTCATGTGGCTTTAGTTAAGTTTTAAGGTAGAAAGAAAATATAGTGAAGAGTGTGACGAAAAATAAGAAAACCAAATGAAATTTTAAAATAAAACCAAACTTTGTTTAAAATCACTAAGAAGAATTCCTTAGATAAATTTGTATTCTTAACTGAAAAGGATTGAATAATAAAAGCCGACATACACAAATAGTTAAGGAAACAGTTGCTTCCTCTGGCTTCGATTTTTGTGGTATTGCCAGGGCTCAAAAACTGGATGACGATGCCCGACGGTTAGAAAAATGGTTAGCCGGCGGCATGCATGGCTCGATGAAGTATATGGAAAACTATTTCGACATGAGGATCGATCCGCAAAAATTGGTTCCGGGCGCAAGATCAGTCATTACTCTTTTGATGAATTATTTTCCTTCTCAAAAACAAAATCCTGATTCACTAAAGGTATCCAAATACGCTTATGGAAAAGACTATCATAACGTGATAAAAGATAAACTGAAGATATTCCTGGAAATTCTTCATGAAAAAATTGGTGATGTTCATGGAAGAGGATTTGTTGATTCCGCGCCGGTACTTGAACGCAGTTGGGCGCAAAGAAGTGGTTTGGGCTGGATCGGGAAAAATGGAAATCTTATCACTAAACGGGGTGGTTCATTTTATTTTATTGCTACCCTCATTACTGATTTGGAGTTGGAGTATGATGACCCTTTTGCGGGGGATTATTGTGGCACTTGTACCCGGTGCATTGATTCTTGCCCCACTGAGGCTATTCTGCCCAACAAAGTGGTTAACGGCAGCAAATGCATTTCTTATTTCACTATTGAATTGAAGGAAATGATAATACCGTCAGAAATGAAAGGAAAATTTGACAATTGGCTATTTGGATGTGACACCTGCCAGGATGTGTGCCCATGGAACAGGTTTTCAAAAGGTTCAGATGAAATCGAATTTTCTCCTTTACCGGAAATCTTGAATTTTACATCTAATGATTGGGAAGACTTGACCGAAGTATCTTTTAAAAAAATTTTTAAAGACTCACCAATAAAGAGAGCAAAGTTCGACGGTATTAAAAGGAACCTGAAGTTTTTGTCTTCTTAAAAGCTCCAACCAAATTTTAATGATAGTCTTTTTAAATGATAATTGAAACGATCATTTGGATATTCCTGCGATGGTGCAAAATATGAAGAGGGAATGATATAATTATTTTGAATTTTTTCACCGACATATTTATAACTATACCCAAACTGAATTATTAAAGCGTCATTTGTTTTTCTCATTCCGATTCTATATCCAAATCCGCTTTCCCAATAAATTCCGGGGATTGCTTTTTTTACCGTATACCCCCATTCATTAGTATAACCACTTTTCTCCCATGGAAAATTAACTCCTCCGTTGGCTGCTATAAAAAAATTTCGGTTTCGTCTTTGGGAAAAACTTTCATTTATAGAAAGAAAAACAGGAAAGCTTCGCTTATAATACCAATCAATGCCTGTCCCCAGGCCGGCAAACCATGATTTATATTTTACACCATTGATTGTTTCTAGCTGAAACTGAGAGCCACTTTCTCCTTCCAGTAAGCCCGCATAGTTTTGTGAAGAAAAAAATATCTTTTTCTGAGCTGTAACGCTACTAGCAATAAGACTAAATGAAACTATAAAAAACAATTTCATAGAACAAGGTTTAATTGTTGATGGATAGTTTACCTTGTTTTACCAAATCGCCCCGTGTACTGTAATCATATTCATATAAGCCGTCTTTTGCTACCACAATTAAATTGTTATTCCATGCTATCGCATCATAAGTTTCAAGTCCGCCAATATGTTTTTTCAAAATAAGATTTGAGGGATCAGAGGCATCGTACATTTTAAGCCCATTAGTTCCATCACAAATAAATAAACGGTTATTATCTTTTGTGAGTCCAAATGGGTTTGTCAAAGGGTAAGTTTTTACTAACGAAGGAGATTGAAGGTTTTTGACATTCACTACCTGCAGCTCATTATCGGAAGCTCCGCAGATAGTGCCTTCCCTTAAAGTGATGTAAGCGTAATTTCCATCCGTAATTACCGGGTCACAGGCACGGGCATGAACAAAACTTCCTTCATTGACAGGGTTTTCCGGTTGAGAGATATCGAAAACAAACATGCCACCCATCGACCCGAGGAATAACTTATTTTCAAAAGGATAAATGGTTTCTATATCCCAACCTGCACTGGTTTCATTACGAACCACAGGATCGTGCGTATCACTGATTGAAATCGACCTTAAAGTATGATGATCAACAGCAAACAGATAATCATCAACTATTGTAAATCTCGCCATGGAACCGGAAATTCCCTTAGCGGCAGCAGCAGCATTGGCAGCCGCGCCTAAGGCGTTTGGCGTATAGGTATAAACTAAATAATTACCGGAAGGAAGCTGTACATCTACCGTTGTATCTTTTTTATTCCATCCTACAATAATGCGGCTGTTATCGGCAACAAATCCATTCGCATAAGAACGTTCGGGAAAAACATTGGGAATATCTTTAAGCAATTTTGCCTGTAATGGATCGGACACCTCAACCGCAACAAGGTCCTGGTACATGTCAGCATATAAAACATTTCCTTTAACTGCAATATCAAGATTGCCCGGAATATTAATAAATGCTTTAATGACCGGGTTTTTGGGATCGGTATTATCAATTATATGAACACCTTTGTCAACTTCATTCAAAAAAATATAATTGCCATAAAGGAAAATTTTTCCCGGTGATTGGATCTGCTCAGGCGCATTTGATTTTAGATTGGCATACACCTCATCTTTGGTTTTGTATATTGGTGTGAGGATTGTATACGTGTGCGTGATTTTATCTTTAAGGCAGCTTTGAAAAAGAAATGAGATTATCAGCAGGACAGCGATCGATACCTTTTTCATAACAGTTATTTTTTAAGGCTGACAAGCCTTTTGAAATAACCGTTGCATCATTTCTTTTTCTTTTTTTTGAAATACACGCTGGCATCGATCCCCATATATAAAAAGTATTTTCGTTTGTCAAGGTCGCTTTTAAACGCCTTACTTACGTCAAATGAAAGTTCCGGACCTATACTCCATTCAATATTTTTTGTTCCTGAAAGATGATATGACAGGCCTGATATAACATTGAAATGAGTTTTTGTAAACAAATTTTTATTGTAATAATAAATGCCGCCTAAAGAGGTATCGTAAACCAATGCCTTTGCGGAAATAAGATATGCTACCGAAGCCCCTGCATTTAATGAAAGGAAATGATTTGTATTTCCTGTTATTCTCCAATTGTAAACAACAGGTAGCTCAATAAAATGAAAATGATCTGTATATGTTTTTTGTTGGGTGCCGGCATAAAAATAAGATGCACCATACAGGTTATTTAAAAACAGTATACTATCTGTCTTTATTCCAGTTTTAATTTTGTCAGCAAGATAAGTGTAGTTAAATCCAATTGATATGCTGCTTCGTTTTGTTAGATCTTTTTTCAATATTATTCCGGCTTTAAAGGAAAAAGAGGATTTGCTGGCGGAAGGTAGATAAAACCTCTGTCCGTTCCCTGGAGAAGCCCCGGGGTTGTTATAAGAAGTATTATTGTAGCTTTTATCGTTATTAATAGAAAAGATGCCCTGTGCAATAGTTGAAGAACCGGCAGAAAAATTTAATCCCCATCTCCAGTCTTTGTAAGTGCTTTGTTGTTTGACTTTAATATTTTTAGATTGAACTGCACCTGGTTGCGCATTATTTTCTTGTTTTTCCTTTAAACTGGTATCAGGAATATTTGAAATTCCTTCTGTATGCGTTTGTTCTTTTTGTATTTGATTTTCGAAGCCGGTTGAATCAGGTTCATTATTTAAAGTAATATCCTTACCGCTTATTTCCCGTAATGAGTCAGTATTTCTAATTGCCATCGCTTTATTTATATTTCCATCCTGAGTTTCTTCTCTTATGTTACTGCGTGATTTAATGGGAACAAAATTATTTTTTTCGCCGGACTCCTTTATTTTGTTTTTAACTGCATTTTCATGCAAGCTTCTTTTTTCTTCTTCTTTTTTGTTGCTACTCAATTTATTTTTTACAATTTCATTGGAAGAGTTTTCTTTTTCAATTGTGCCGGATTTTATTTGATTTTTATTAGCGCTAACCTCATTTTTTTTATTTTTTTCTTGTTGAGATGTTACGGCATTCTTTAATTGTTTAATATTTGAATTTATGTTTTGTTTATTTAAATAATTAAGCACTCCGTATGTGCCGATAGCCAAACCAATAAAGGAAAACAGGATAAAGAATATCATTCGTCTTTTTCTTTTTTTCTCAGCTATCCTTTTTTTCACGGCCTGCCAAACTTCATCTGACGGATGAAGTTTGAATTCCGCTATTATCTGTTTCACATTTTTTTCAAATTCATTTGCCGCCATAAGTTTCTTTTTTATTAACGGAATAATTTTGAAGCCAGCTAATCAATAAAGCTCTTGCTCTTGCATATTGGGATCGTGATGTGCCATCCGTAATGCCCAGCATCTCTCCTATTTCCACATGTGAATACCCTTCAATAGCATGAAGGTTAAATATTGTTTGATAGCCGGGAGGCAGTTGCCTTATTAAATCGGTCAACTCTTTTGCCTGCAGTATTATTACCGGATCATCAGTTATTACCGGGTGTAAGTGTTCTGTCGGAAAATACATCTGGTCCCTGTAGTTATGATTTCGTTTTAAAAAATTCAGAGCTGTGTTTACCATGATACGACGAATCCAGGCGCCTAATTCTCCTTCGTTGCGATACTGTTTCAGATTAAAAAAGACTTTTACAAAACCTTCCTGCAATACATCTTCCGCATCTTTGAGTGATTTAGTATAGCGATAGCAAACTCCCAGCATTGTTTCAGAAAAATGCTCGTACAATTGCCGCTGAGCCTCAGATTTAGCTTTAAGGCAGTCTTTTACAAGTTTGTTGTAATCCATTATTCTCCACGTTTTGACAATGTAACAGCAGCTATCGTTGCACAGGCAAAGAAGTAAAATTTAATATTGGAAGAATCAGTAAAATAAAAAGGGTTGCCTGGAAAAGCAACCCGATGCTATGTTTATGCTTGTGAAATTAAAATGCGGGATCAGCGGGTGTATTCGAATTATTATCCCTTTCTAAAAACGGATAAGGAAGAAAATTTCTCTTCTTTTCAGTATCCGGTCTTCCAAATCTTCTCATGTCTTCTAATTTAAAACCTGCCATATATAATTCAATGCACCTTTGTTTATAAATCTCATCTAAAGTTTCAGCCTGTGTGAAAGGACCCACAAGTGGTGGTAAGTCTGCACCCACACCGTATGGATCACTGGCGGGTGTTTTTGTAACTATTTTATTTAATTCAACCAGGGCATTCGTAAGATCAGGCGTGCTCATGCGTGCATATGCTTCTGCTTTTATCAACGTTATTTCTCCGGGCAAATACACAGGCCATGGAGTAGTAGTGGCAGCGCCAAAACCCAGGATTTTGGAAGCATAAGCCGTTGTAGTATAAAAAGCCAAACGATTATCGGAAGGATCCGGTTGTAAGCCGGCTGGTAATCCCAAAGTAGTATTATCAATAGCAGCGGTTACATTATTGGTAGATGTTGCCGTTTCGAAAATCGGGTTGAGATTAACAGTTGAGAAATTAAAAGTTGATTTTACTGTAAGGCTTGCAAGATTTGCTTCTGATAATGCCTGAGAATAATTACCAATAAAAAGAGAATATCGGGCCTTTATCGCATGCAATGCAGTCGGTATATCAATACCCGCCGGGATATTTGAAAGAAAAGATGCAGATATAGCATTTGAACTGATGGCAGACAACGCATCATCAATGGCTGCAATAGCTTTTGTAAAACCATCCGTGCGGGCAATAAAACTTTCATTTTGCCCGATTCCTGCCGGTACATTTTCCCAGAACATAGACATATCTCCCAATGCCAGTGCTTTAAAGATTGTTGCATACCCTATTAAGCCACTTGCATACCCTTTGTCCGCAAGGTCCTGGGCTCCTGATATTACATTATCCGCATCATAAATAATTTTATTGCTGCTTGTCCATAATCCGCTCATTAATGTATTAGTACCATCCACTGAACCGCTTCCAAGTTGTAATTGATATTCACCGGTATTACCCTGGTTCAGTACGGTCAATTCATTGGTGAGCAATCCATTTATAGTAACACGATTGTACAGGGAACTTGCGCGACCCGCCGTGTAAACGCGTTGCAAACCTATGGCAACTCCTGTTAGTCCCTGTGGTGAACTAAACACCTGTTGATCGGTCGCTGCATTTGGATTGACATAATTTTTTTTGCAGGATACCTGGAATAAAAGCACAGTAGCTGATATTCCGTATGATAATATTTTGATCAATGTCTTTTTCATAACAATAGTTTTTTGAGGTTAGAATTTAGCAGCAATACCAAATTGAAAAGTTCGTGGAATTGGTACTGAACCAAAATCAATACCTCGTAACAAAGTACTTTGTCCCGGGGCATTTACTTCAGGGTCGTATCCTTTATAATTATCCCAGGAAATTAAATTCCGGCCACTCAGTCTTACAGAAAGATTTTGGAAAAATTTAAATTTACCCAGGTCGTAACTTATGGATACTTCTCTAAGTTTTACGAATGAACCATCATCAATACGCCATTGTTCTATTTGATAAACTCCGAGAATATAGCCACGCGGTACTTGCCCCAAATCTTCCTGTTCAGCTACTGTGCCATTACCAACCCCTTGCCTTGTTCTGAAATCTGCATTAAATATACTTACGCCTTGTACGGCATCAAGCTGTATTCTTAAACCGAATTTTTTATAACTTAATTCGTTCGTCAACGTAGCTGTATAATCCGGATTAGGATCGCCAATTACTTTTCTTAAAGTAGTTCCTGTTGGTAAACCATTTTGATCACGTTGAGGTGTGTATGAAAGCGGAGAGTTCTGCACCCCTTTTTCAATTTGAGGAATACCGGAAGAATTTTTTACCTGGCTTCCATTGCCGTCAATAGCAAAGAACGTCCCGTAAAATATTCCAATGGGATAACCCTGCAATAGTGCAACAGGTGCACCTGTTGTCGTACTATTAAGAATCAATGAAGAACCCACATTCAAAATTTTATTTCGATTGTGATTATAAATAAGAGTAACATCCCAACGAAGATCTTTTTTGACTATGGGTGATCCGGTTAACAAAATTTCAAACCCTTTATTCTCCAATGATCCTAAATTGTCAAGAAGACTTGAGAAACCGTTTGTAGGAGCAATTGCACGGGTGTATAAAAGATCATCCACACGTTTGTAATACCAGTTGAAAGTTAAACCAAGGCGATCATTAAAGAAAGACATATCCGTTCCTATTTCAAGCTCGCCTTGTCTTTCGGGCTTTACATGTTCATTAGCCAAAGTTGAACTCGAGGTTAAAGCGGTTCTGCTTAAATAAGAATTAGAAGTATAGGAATTGAAACGTGAATATGCTCCGATACCCGTTAAGTTTCCAGATTGTCCGTAAGCAGCCCTCACCTTTAACGTGCTCCACCATTTCATGCTTTCTTTCCAGAAATTTGATTCCGATATTAAGTAGCTGCCGCTTGCTTTAAAATAGATTTGATTCCGTTCATTTTCACCAAATACTGATGAGCCATCACGACGAACCGCACCTGTAATGAAAAACTGGTTTTTAAATTTGAAATTTTGCTGAATATATTCGCCGGAAACAGACAATTCACTCCTATCATCAGTAGAGGGAAGTAAAGTACTGGCACCATTCACGGTTTGTACAAACGGGCTAAGTCCCCGGCCCTGCAATAATGAGTAACGATTCTTTTCATATTGAACTGAATAACCCACCTGTGTTATGGAGGCTATATCCTGTGTAATATTAAACTGGTATGTGCCATTCAATTCATTATTGATCTGGAAAAAATAATCATTACCTGTACTTGCATAACCATTTAATGTGGGATCAAGGCTTGCTGCACCACCAAAGAAAGCTGTGTTCACATTATATGCAAAGGGAGGCATGTATGTAGTGCCGTTCTGAGCATAGTTATCAATTCCGAGGGTATAATCAATCGTTAATCCTATTATGGGTTTTAATCTCGCTCCCAAATTAGCAATCACACGGTTTGTCTCTTCTCTTTGCTTAAAATCTTCTATAACAGAAACCGGATTAACACGGCCTCTTTCACCTACTGCCTGTATATTTCCCAATGCATCTCTTTGCCAAATGTTATGGAAATTCCCGATGATCGTTACAGAGTTCATTGGTGAGAAAAAGGAATTGCCATCCGGTTTTTCATTTGATGCACTGTTGATATAGTTCAGTCCCAAATTAAAACTGATCCACCGATTCAGTGTTTGGTCGATGTTTGCTCTGAAACTGAATCTCCGAAAATCAGTATTCTTTACAATTCCCTGGTTATAATAATAAGATCCGGAAAGAAAGTATTTTGTTTTATCGCTTCCCCCACTCACCGAAATATCATCATCAGTTCCAACTCCTGTCTGGAAAATATAATCCTGGTAATCGTACCGGGTAACAGGACTTGTATTTGTTGGCAATGCAGGCGGAGTTCCCACATTTGTGATTAAATCCTGGGTTAAAGCACCGGGGCCATCTGTCGGGCCGCCAAATTTTGTAGGTGAATGATTTACCGGTATCTTTTTTCGGAGTTGGTTTATGATTATAGTGCTGGAAAAACTTACAACAGGAGCTCCGGTAGTTCCTCTTTTTGTAAATATTTGTACTACACCTGCATTGGCCCTTGAGCCATAAATAGCAGCTGCGGCGGCACCATTCAACACTTCAATGTGATCGATATCTGCGGGATTGATATCAGCTAACCTGTTTTGCCCGATTGTCCCGACAAAGTTTGAACCATCGTATGAGTTCTGTGTGTTGGTAACTCGGTTTGTTGAATTATTTACAATAACACCATCTACGATATATAAAGGCTCAGACGAAGATAAAATTGAACTTACACCACGAAGTCTTACTGAAACTCCTCCTGCAGGATCACCATTATTCTGAACGATTTGAGCGCCTGCAGTTTTTCCCTGCAAAGCTTCCAAAACATTTGAAGTAGCTCCTTTATTTAATTCATCAGCTTTAACTGTACTAATGTAGCTTCCCAATTGTTTACGGGTAGTTCCTAAAGACACCCCTGTAACAATTACCTCATCCATCTTCAATGCATCAGATGTCAGTTGAACATCTGTTGTGTAGGAAGCAGCATTTCCAATCTGGAGAGACTGTGTTTTTGCCTTGTATCCAACTCCGGTAAACTCTAAATTGTAAGTACCTGAACGCAGGTTTGCATTAATGTTGTAGATACCATTAATATCTGTTGTCGTTCCAAAGTTTGTATTTGAAACAGATACTGAAATACCAGGAATTGCTTTGCCTTCAGCATCCGTTACTTTACCACTTATATGAACTTGTGCGAACAGGCAAAGTCCATATAACTGCAGCAACAGGATAAAAGAGAATGGCTGCCATTTGAAGTACCTGATTTTTTTGAAATGTCTCATACAGAGCAGTTTTAATTGATGAATAGATTTCTGTTTTTTATATACTCATAGGATTTCAATACCTGCATTTTTATAAGGTTTTAATAATTCATTACAATTATCCAATTCAGTGACCAACACGTTAATGTGTTTTACCGAACAAATTTTTATTCGCTGGGAAGTATTTAGTTTTTCAGAAATAGCCATCGAAACCACTTTTTCTGATGATTCAATCATGGCTTTTTTTACCTGCACAACATCCCAGTCGCTATCTGTCAAACCATTGGTGATATCAATTGCATTTGTACCCAAAAAACACAGATCCGCTTTTATTTGCTTAATTTTTGAAATAGCCTCTCCGCCAATTGATATTTGCGCACTTTTGGAAATTTTATCACCAATAAAAATCACTTCAATGTTTGGATGATGAATATATTCATATGCCACAGGCAGACTGCCCGTAATAAAAGTTGCAGATAGCTCAGGCGGTAATGCTTTTGCCAGTTCAATGATAGTGGTTCCACCTGTCGTCATTACGAACATTCCATCTTTAATAAGTTGCGAAGCCTTATGGGCAATGGTCTTTTTTTCGTCGAGAGAATACACGTTTTGCGACTGGAGAGAAAGATGAAAAGATTTTGAAAGAGCGCCGCCATGGACTTTAATTACTTTTCCTTCTTCAGCTAATCCATTCAGATCACGACGGATAGTATCTTCCGATACTTTCATTTCCAGGCTGAGGTCTGAAGAAAGTACCTTATTGTGCAGGTTAACCTGTCGTAAAATGAATGATTGGCGTTCTCTTTTAAGCATCTCAAAAACAGTTGGGGAGGCAATTTATGCAAATACACTTAAAAAAAAATAATTTTTCCTGCAAAAAAATGCACAGATATTAAAAAAATACAGCAAAAACATGAAAACTCTTCACTCTTTTAAATTTAAAAAGTTGCAGAGTTTTGCAACTTTTTAGTCATACGTGAATAAGTTGATAAGTGGAAAACGGTAATTATGTTATGTCAATTTCGCCCTTCATGTAGAATGCACATTGACCGGCAATGCTAACACGATCATCGATGTGTTCCACCCATAATTCTCCTCCCCTTTTTGATAATTGTTTAGCATGCATCTTTTTCTTATTTAGTTTTTCACTCCAGAACGGGATCAATTGTGAGTGAGCAGAGCCGGTAACAGGATCTTCATCAATACCGACAGATGGAGCAAAAAACCGGGAAACGAAATCCATATCGCCATTACCGGGAGCAGTGATAATTACTTTTTCATTCCATTTTTTTATGGCACTGAAATCAGGATTTGCATTTTGCACATCCTCTTCTTTGTTTAATTCTATCAGCAGGTCACGCTGTTTGTATATGCCAACAATTTCATACACACCCAGCGCTTTTCTTAAATTGCCGGGATAGTTATAAATGCGTTGAGGTTTCCAGGCAGGAAAGTCCATTACATAAAGATCATCCTTTCTTTCAATTTCAAGTTTCCCGCTTTTTGAATGAAATGCAATTTTAGGATTTTTGAAATCTAAAAAATTATAAAGCACATGAGCAGAAGCCAGCGTAGCGTGCCCGCAAAGATTTATTTCAGCAAGCGGCGTGAACCAGCGTATTTCGTACTCGTTATTTTCAATAGGGACAAAAAAAACAGTTTCACTTAGATTATTTTCCAATGCCAGTTTTTGCATCAGGTCATCAGCGATCCATGTTTCCAAAGGAATAACTGCAGCCGGGTTACCACCAAACGCCTTATTTGTAAAAGCATCAATCTGATAAAGGGTAAGTTTCATGACAATGAATTAATAAATCAAATATAACAAGAGTAAAACGAGTGAAGCAATAATGAAAAGTGAAGAATAGATTTTCTGTTAAGATTACCATCTCATACAGTAGCTAAAAAGCATTATTATGCGGAGAAAGAACTAATTCAATTTTGCGGAGTGGTAAAAGTTTAATCACCTTTTCAAATTCTTCGCGGGAACAATCCATAGCTTTCAGGAAGCGAATAAGTTTTTCTTCATCAATTGATTTATTCCTTTCCCATTTGTGGTAAGCGGTTGTTTTATACGAAGATTTTTGAAATGACTTTTTGCGTTTGGTTTCCTCTTTTTTGAAGTATTATACGCAGGTGCTCTCCTGTGAATATGGTTAAGGTTTGTGATTAACGATTTCGCTCTTTAAATTATGAATAATTAAAAAGGAATAACTGTACAGGGGTATAGCTATCCCATGATTCATTCTTTAACCTGTCTTATAGTGCGGGAATAGTACAGAGACAACATAAAAATTATTACATTCCCATTGGCTGAAGCAGACTTACACGGTTGCCTTCGGTATCTAAGAATGAAGCATAAAGTCCCACACCGGGGATCTCATCCGGCTCACCATCTTTTTTGTAACCTCCTATCACGGTTCCACCCGCAGCTTTTATATCTTTTATGGCCTGCCGGATGTCATCTACACTAATCACCACAGAAGGATGCTGGTTGTCATCTGACTTTTGAAAAAAGCCTCCGTTGATAGCGCCGGGCATTTTTGGGCGATTGTTTTCATCCGTTTCCGTTGTACTCACCACTACATAGCTACCCATTTCAGCACCTAATTGCCGGGTCTTCCAGCCAAAAGCAGTTTCATAAAATGTTGCCATGCGGGCCCTGTCAGTCGCCGGCATTTCAAAATGTACTACCGGGTTCATTTTTTTCATACCATTTTTTTAAAGGTTTAAAAATTGTTTTTATGTTCGTCTATGGGGCAGGAATAGTTTCAGGCAAATACAATTCCATTTTAACATCCGCTGTAAGCAATGGAGCATTGGTTGCGTCAACATGCACAAAACCATATTTTTTATATAAGGCAATCGCTGTTGTCAACTGGCTGTTTGAATAAAGAAATATTTTTTTAGCTTTCAATTCCCTGGCTTTATTCAAACACTTTTCAATCAGTATTTTGCTGATGCCTCTGCCACGGAATGCAGGGTCAACTGTCATCTTCACTAATTCAAATACTGAATTTCCTTCGTTTGCCAGACCGGCAGTGCCTACTATTTTGTCACCTTCCTTAGCCAGGTAAATACATCCGCCCGTGTCAAGTATCTCTCCCCGGGGATCATTGAGAATTTTGAGATCATGATCTTCAGCAAGACCATATTTATACAGCCATTCCAGGTTGAGCTCCTTAAAATCATTTGCATATTCATCTGTATAATCAATAATTTCTATCATGTTTTTTTTATAAAATCAAGTTACAAATTTTCTTTTCCTGCCGGTGTATTCTACAACTCAATTTGCCATCCCGCTCCTTTCCTGCCTGTCTAAAAAACCCACAGCCCGATCAATCCAGGCTGAATGTGATGAAAGCTTATCTTTCTTCCGGCTTTACGTCTTTATATATCATTAGTCGCTTTTGAAATTTCTCCGGATCGACGGGGTGGATATATTCTTCTGTTTTTGCCGGGTGTTTGATCAACTGCTGCTTTGGCCGGTGCGGCCGTTTTTCAAATCCACCACCGCAATTCGGACAAACATTGTGAAGAATATTATTTACGCAACCTGAACAAAAAGTACATTCATATGTGCATATCATTGCCTCTGTACTTTCATTAGGCAATTTTTTTCCGCAATTTTCACAGACAGGTCTAAGCTCTAACATGGCCCGGAAAGTTTATAGATCCAAAAATAATTTTTCCATTGACAATTGCCGGACCGCCTGTAAAAAACTTCACCAATGACCCCGGCACATTCGTTATACTGTAGAGTTTTTCCGGGAGCATCTGCTATTCCCTTTAATTTTGTCAGGGTAAATTACTATTAATGATTTCAATTAAAAAGGCTGATGAAAAAGACTCTCTTTTACTTTCTCAACTTACAAAGACAAGTTTTATAGAATCACACGGAGACAGTGCTGAACCCGGAGACATAACAACTATGTGATACAAAAATACAGTGATGATGTTTTAAGGGAAGAATTACTTGATCCTGCAAATATTTATTACATCATCTATTACAATGATGAGGCTGCGGGGTATTCAAAAACTATTCTGAATTCCCCGTATACAAATAGCAAAACAAAGAACCTTGCAAAACTGGAACGTCTTTATTTACTGAGAAAATTTTACAATTTAAACCTGGGGCAGGAACTTTTTACCTTTAATATAAAACTTATGAAAGAAAACGGTCAAACCGGAGTTTGGCTGTTTGTTTGGAAAGAAAACCAAAGAGCCATTAACTTTTATATAAAAAATGGATTTAAGATCATTGGAAGCCATGATTTTAAAATTTCTGATACTCACTCAAATCCCAACTATCATATGCTTATCGAGTTTTAGTTTGTTATTGAAGATTCTGAACAACAGAATAAATTTCTATCTTTAGTAACAAGTAAAAAATGTGTTCCTACACTGTTAAGAAAGCTGTCAACAATATTTCATATTCCATTACAAAAACTTTCATTATATGCGATCCATCACCTTTATTTTCCTGGCCATTTGCCTTGGTTGTACCACGCCAAAAAATGCTTCCGTAAAACAGGATAAATTGAATGGTACCTGGACACCTGTTCAGCAGGAAATTGCCGGGAACCCACTGCCCAAAGCAGTTTTTGAAAGTCAAAAACTTGTTATAAGCGACAGCACTTACACATTCAGTGCTGAAAGTGTTGACAAAGGCATTGTGAAATACCATGATGATAAAATGGATATTTATGGAAAAGAAGGAGTGAATGCAGGAAAACATTTTACGGCTATCTACAAGCTTGACAGCGGGCAACTGACGATCTGTTATAATCTGAAAGGAGATAGTTATCCCATTGCATTTGAAACTAAAACCCAGCCGACACTTTTTCTTTCAATTTTTAAAAAAGAAGAAGTCAACAGGTAACACAAATTATTTCAATCGGTTTTTTATTTAATTTCTCCTTTCTTTAATTGCTGCACAGCATAATCACAGGCCCTTGCTGTAAGAGCCATATAGGTAAGTGAAGGATTCTGGCAGGCAGTTGAGACCATGCAGGCGCCATCGGTTATAAAAACATTCGGTGCATCATGACATTGATTGAATTTATTCAATACAGAAGTTTTTGGATCATTCCCCATTCTTGCCGTACCCATTTCATGTATCGTCATACCCGGCACTGATTCATCTGTGATCTCTGATGTCCAGATGGGGTCAGCCGTGGCAAGCATTTCCCTGGCATCATTGATCATTTCCTCTCTCATCGATTTCTCATTTTCGCCATATTCCATTTCCACTTTTAAAATAGGAAGCCCCCATTTATCTTTTTTTGTTTCATCCAGGCTCACATTATTTTTATAATTAGGTAAACATTCACCAAAAGCAAACATGCTTGCACTCCAGTTGCCGGGTTCTGAAAGAGAATCTTTCCAGTCGCTGCCAACACCTGCGCCGCTGTAGCCTCTCGTCCAATCTCCTCTTGAAACGTATACTTCATATGCATAGCCTCTTGCAAATTTTCTGTCACGTTTATTTAGATTTTGAAACCTGGGTATGTACACAGAAGTCGAACGCTGTCCGAAATAGTATTGATCTTTCATAAAATCATAACTGGCAGCAGCGCCGGGCCCTGAATAATGATCCATTAAATAATGACCAAGTACCCCGCTGCTGTTGGCGAAGCCGTTTGGAAAAGTTTCTGATGTGGATTGCAACATAATTTTTGTGGTTGCCAAAGCTGAAGCATTCAGAAAAATGACTGGGGCAAAGAATTCAAAAGTTTGCAAGGTTTCGGCATCGATCACCCGTACGCCGGTTGCTTTATGTTTTTTGTCGTCCCAAATAATGCTTTGCACAATGGAGAATGGACGCAAGATAAGATTACCGGTTTTATAAGCTGCAGGCAATGTAGAAGAATTGCTGCTGAAATAAGCGCCATAAGGACAACCGCGATGACAAAGATTTCTTGACATACATTTTCCCCTGCCATTATGTGGCTGGGTCAATACAGCCATCCTGCTTTGAATTAAATTTCTTCCTTTGAATTTTTCTTCAATTTTTTCTTTCAGATGTTTTTCCATGCAATTCATTTCAAAAGGAGGAATGAATTGCCCGTCGGGCAATTGTGGCAGGCCTTCATTTTTCCCGCTTACTCCAATAAAACGTTCTACATAATCATACCACGGAGCAATGTCTTTATAGCGAATGGGCCAGTCAATACCGACTCCTTCTTTCATGTTAGCTTCAAAATCAAGATCACTCCAGCGAAATGTATGTCTTGACCAGAGCAATGATTTGCCACCTGTCTGGTTACCCTGTATCCACCAAAAAGGTTTTACCTGCTGATAAGGATGCTCTGTATCTTTTACAAAAAAATGCTTATCGTCCTGCCCAAAATGATACACCGTTTTTTGAACAGGGTATGTTTCTATATCTTCCTGGCTTAGCATATTGCGGTTAGGTAATTGCCAGGGATCAAGATTAGCAGTTGGATAATCCACTACATGTTTTACGTCACGGCCTCTTTCAAGTAACAAGGTTTTCAATCCTTGTTCCGTAAGCTCTTTGGCAGCCCATCCGCCGGAGATTCCTGAACCCACAACAATTGCATCGTAGTTATTCATATTGAAGCTGATTTACCAGTACATTAAAAATGTTTTAGCCAGTGCCTTCTCCCCTTTTTTGTATGGAATACATGCTTTGTAATCACCCGGCACTTTTACATAGCGCAATGCTTTTGTTATTCCTTCCTGGGAAGTAAAGTAACCAATGAGGGACAATTTTTTGATGATCCTGAACCATGCTTTATCCGTATCTTCTTTAAAAGCATCTTCATCCATTTTTTTAACGACGTTCAATTTTTCTTCAGAAGAAAGTGATGAAAACTTTTGCTGATCATTTATTTGCTGCAAGCCTTTTCTTATTAATTGCTGATCACCGTTATTCAAACAATTTTTTACAACCAGGTCAAGGAAATACGGAACCTGTGCTTCCAATGCACCCGGTGTGGAAGTTACCGGCAATAAAACATCGGTCAATTGTTCTACCAAGTGAAATTCATCATCAGAAAAAAATCCGGCTCTTAATTTTTTATCATTTGAATTGCAGGAAGAAATAAATTCACTGAGTATGGCTGGAAAGCTGCTATAGAGTGCAATGGCGCCCATTCCTTTCAGCAGGTAGCGACGGTTCATTGGCAAATTCTTTAATGGATAAATATAGTAGTTTAAATACAACTTTCTTATGAGTATTGGTTTCCGGTAGTGTCTCAATTTGATTTTTTTTTAATGCCAGCCTACCATTTAAATGGCATTAAATACTAATAGTTTCTGTGTGGTAAAATTTGATAACGATTTCCATATGTTGGTAATGTTGCTAAAATACCTTACTAATTTAGCAATCCATTCGTAGTAGTGATTGATAAATTTCTGTAGAATTGGAATCACCCACCAGGGTCTTAAAAGAGAATCAATATTTATTTTTATAATTAAATATTCCCTCTTGCAGCTCCCCCTTGCTAATTGATATTAATAAATGTGAATTTATTTCCTCAAAAAGATTTTTGAGACATGTAGTTTCCAGTAATATTCCCTGTGGGTCCGGATATTTAAAAGCATTCAATTATTTATTTAAACATATCTGACATAAAAGGCATCTCCTTTGCATTTGGTAATTGCACTGTATTGTCCCCGTAGGTATAAACTGCGTTACCTGAATTAATACTAAAAATTTCTGCCAGTCTCCCTTTTGAATCAAATAGAACATAACTACCGGCGTCTGCACCTGCTAATAGTGTATATCTTGTACATCTCGAATCTCCTCTGCAGTGCAGCGTTTCTTTTTAAAATTCATTTCCATCACTAAGGCATCTTCTTTTAGAACATCAAACAACTACGGGTCGCTAAAACCTTTTGGTGCGGTTGTAGATATTTTTCCGGGCACTTATTACACCTGTTAGTTCTTTCCTTTTGCAGATTCTATCGCATTATTTATTACGTCGCTCATTTTCTGAGTGGCTGGTAGCCTAACGGTGAGATCCCTGTCGTAGAAAAATTGTACAGAACCGTCTTTTTTTGAGTCGATATAAATGAGCCGATTATATTGGTCAAATATCATAACCTTCCCTTTTTCCTTGCCCGAGGCAACTGTTAGTTTTGTACAACCATTGGGTATGTTGTGGCAGTTTAGTTTTGTCTCTGTTACATTAAATCTTGCCCGGATGAAATTGGGAGAGTAGAGAAAAGCCCAATGGATAAAAACGGGTAAGCCTGCTATTGAGCGATATTTCTCATTTATTATGTTCAGTATTTCTTCGCTATAAGATTCAGCATCATGGATTGCCTCTTTTATTGTTTTGTTATTCATCTCCAGATCAAAAAAATCAGAGTAGCGAGAGATATATTGAAGAATCGCCCTATCTAATAATATATAAATTTCTGAAACTAATTCAATTTCTGAAACTAATTCATTTGCTAGACTGTGTAATTCTACTTCAGTCAATCCCATCACTGCTTTCTTCGCATTAAATCTAACGTATTTTTGCACACTAGTATTATTGGTTTTGGATTCGATGGGTACATACCAATAGCCATCTTTGTCAGTAAATTGGTATTGATCGGTGGCTTTGTTCGTTATTTTTTGCTCACCCATCCCTATTACTGGCATGTCCCAACCTACCCTTGCATTATTTACAGATGACTTGATATGCATTGACAGTGCCTTGTTGTCCCAGTCAAACTCAGCATACATGGAGGCATCACTTGAGGTATAATAATAACCCAAATAGCCATTGTCCCAAGAAATAAAATTGTCATCATTAATCCCATCTTTATGCGCTCTCATTATCATACTAATATCGCTATTAAAAAGCATAAACAAACGTCCAGCTTCTGTTCCTTGAATAGAGTTATTAAACATTTTGGTCAAAGTGCCTTCTATGCCGTCCCAAATGCTACCTTCATCGCTTTGTGCCTGTGCGGGTACATAAAGGCTAAATAGAAGTGCAACTGTTAGTGTTATATATTTTGTTTTCATTTGTTTACATTTTATTCTTTATAATCGTCATTGTTAAATACCAATGTATTGGTTTGCAACTTGGTGAATTGCATGTGGTAGTTGTTATCGGGCTTTTGGGCCGAGGTAAAGGAGGCTTCCATAATCATGGTGTTTTTGCTAAAGGGTGAGTTGGGTTCATCGGCACGAGGTGCAAATAAGGCACTGTACATGGTGGCAGGCGCCTCGTTGGTTATCCATAGTTGGGTAGTGCCAGCTTCGGTAGAAATTTCATAGCCTTTACAATTGTAGCCTAACAAGGTTTTATTGCCTATAGATTTTACCTTTCTATTGGGTGCATCTCTGTAAGCACCCAACATCTTGACTTTTGTGAATATGTCCATCTTTTTTCGGATGCTCTTTTTTTCGCCTTTTATTTCGGCAAAGTGTACTTCCATATTGAGTTGATTGTCGTACACCACATACTCGGTAATGCTGTCGGTTATTTGTTTTTTAGCAAAATAATTTTCATGGGGTTGCAGGTAATATTCGGTTTCTACAGTTCCCTGGCTATTTTTAACCTGCATGATTGCGTAGTACGAGAATTGGTAGCTATCGGGCAGTTTTACATTGTTGTCAGCTGGTGCAGGTATTGAATTTCCCATCGTGTTTTTTGACAAAGTATCGGTTTCTGCACTTTGTTTTTCTTCATTTTTGCCCGAAGCCTTATTTGCAATTTTTTCTTTCAATTTTTTAAAAAGTTGTGCGTCTGTATTAGCGCCTATAAAAAGACATAGAAGGATTAGTATGATGTGTTTTGTTTTCATTTTATTGTTCTCTTAATTGTTGTTTTTCTTCTTTATTTTTTTTCTTTCTTAATCTTTCTGAGGTTCCAGTCCTCTTTCCAGATTGAGCATTTTGAATGGCCCGGGAAGAATAGATTTTTCTACTGCATCAGGTAGTATTACGCTTACATTTTGGTATGTGTAAACTGATAACCAAATTTAAGAGAGGTATCAAAGCAAGACAATCATCTTTTAGGATGAAGAGAAAAGCAGGAATACCTGGAGCTTCCATATTAGTAGGACCGATTAACTCGTCGTGATTTAGAGTGCTGTCTGCATAGGCATTCATTTGTGATGTAGAAATAGCAGCGTAAAAAAAATAGGTAGGATTTAATTGTTTTAATTGGTTTAATGGCCTATATTTTAATAGCTTTCAAAATCAATAAGTTCATATCCATTATTCCTATTCTGACTATGATAACTCATGGTTTGGCAAAAACTCCGGGGATATGTTACAATACACTCTTGCTGACTTTTTTCCCAAATTCCTGCCCATTTTCGTATTCCATTATCCAAGTAGGTTTCTATATCAATAAGCTGATAACCGCTTTTTCTTCTTGAGATAACCAGGTTCATAAAATCGGAATTATTGTAATTTCTATTGAGCAAACCATCTGTTCCTTCAACCCATACGCCTGACCATTTCAGATCACCGCCACTGGAGAAAACTTCTATGTCTATTAATTTTAATCCTTGTTTTGCTAATTCGTCTCTTTCAGTGCCAAAAGCGGCAGTAGAAAGATTTCTGAATAATGCATATTTGCCGGTTCCTTTATTAAATAAACCGGCCCATTTGCGCTGCCCGTTAACTAAATAGGTTTCCAGGTCATATAATCTATAACCGCTATTGTTCATTTCCTGCCATTTGATATTAAATGCATCCAGGTCAAAATTTCTCCACATGGCATATTGTCCCGAGCCTTTTTTAAATATTCCGTTCCACAAATTATCTGAACAGCTAAAGTTTTCAAGATGATACCCTTTTGAAGTAAGGAATTGCCATTCCTTATTAAAGTTATCTGACGAGTAGCCTCTTCGGATAATTACATCATTTTGTGTTTTTCGCCACACGCCTACAAAATTTTTATCTGAACTTCCCATGATGTCAGCCTTACACTTATCATCGGGGCTTAGATCAAAGTTTCTGTTAATACCCATTTTGCTAATAATGCGCCTTACGATATTAAATGCGTCTGCATATTCTACAGGTATCATAACTACGACAGCTATAGCATTATCAGGCATAATGTACATAATGGTTCTTAAATTGGCATGAGCGCCTTCATGCCAAATGCGAAAATCATTTGGTTGTTTTATACTATTGATTCCTCTTTTATAGTCCTGATTGTAATCAGATGCCCATAACGCATCTGTGTTTGTTAGTAACCTGCCTTCCATTATACCTCTGGCGAATTTCAGCATATCCCCGATGTTTGATTCCCAACCACCACCAGGCAGCACATATTCCTTATTAATAATATTTATTCCATTAATGATTCCATCTGTCTTTTTTTGAAACCCATAAAAACTCTCATAGGAAATTTTAAGGCTTGTCATTCCTAATTTATTTGCAATATTATTTTTAACCCAATTTGGATAGCTTCCGGTTACTTTATCAATAACGGCACCCAGCAGGTCAAAGCCATAGGTTGAATAGGAATATTTATCACCGGGATTAAACAGGAGTGGCATATCTCTGAAAACATCTACACAGGAGTTTGCATTAAAATGATCTGCGTCGGATTTATAACTGTTTTTATTATAATCGACCCCATTGGCATAATGATTTATCCCGCTTCTATGTGTAAGTAGTTGTTTTATGGTGATATTGGTTTTTCTGTTTTTGTCTGTAACATCTTTTGAGCCAACTTTTGCTATCCAATAAGGATAATGATCGGTAACCTTATCATCAATACTAAAGCTGCTTTGCCTCTCAGCAACTTGTAGTGTTGCAACTGCAGTGATAGTTTTAGAAATAGAAGCCCATCTGAAAGGAGTTGATGTCGTAATTGCTTTTGTCCGGTTTATATCTATATAACCATATCCTTTTTGAAAGGAAATGGATCCTTTCTTGTAAACTCCGATAGCAAGACCTGGTAACTCTTGCCTGATCATTTCATCTTCTACTATTTTATCTACATCGGCAGAATTTATTTGGGCATTTGCCTGTATTGCTAATAGGTAAAAAATTAATAAGATTGAAATATTTTTCATAATTATTAATTTTTATTAATTATTAATTATCCAATCGGGTATGAAGCTCCATTTTATTACTTTCTCAGTAGAAGTATCGTATGCATATTCTACTGACTTTTTGTAAAATATTAATATGGTCTTTTCATCTGAGGATTGCGCAGCGTCCAGATTGTCCGGCACTCCTTTCCAGTTATCTTTTATCAGGGCCACTTTATCAACATTTTCAGTTGCAAAATCAAACCGGTAATATTGGGTTCCTTTGAAGAAATAAGCCTTCCCGTTTGGGTGAACACAGGCTGCATCTAAATTAGCCGGTACTCCCTTCCATCCATCCTGCCCAATGATTCCGATCTTATCTACTTTATGTAATGATGCATCGTACCGGTAATATTTATTTCCTTTAAATAAGTAAATTCTGTGGTTTGCAGGATGAGTCAATACAGCGTCTAAGTCAGGGGGGACCCCTTCATACTTATTAGATCCAATTGGAGATTTCTTTGCAACCTCTTTCCATTTGGAGAAAAGTTCAAAAATTTTTACTTCTTTATACACGTTATCTATGAAATAAAAATTTTTGGTTTTGAAAAAATCAAAATCGTTCGCAGCATCTATATTAACGAAAAGCCCCTGCCAACCATCTTTGCCTATTATGCCTATTTTATCCACGGCATCTTTGGTAAAATCATAGCGATAATAGTTATCGTCTTTAAAGAAATAGACCTTGCCATTACTATGTTCAATAGCAGCATCGGGTTTAGCCGGAACGCCTTTCCAGCCATCTGTTCCGATTATACCGACTTTGTCAACTTTATCCAGTGAGAAATTGTAGCGGTAATATTTAGTTCCTTTAAAAAAGTAAGCCATTTTATTAACAGGATGTACCAGGGCCGCATCAATCGGACCTTCCAAACCATACCAGCCATTTACACCAATAGTACCTGTTTTGTCAACTTTCCCTGCTTTAAAATTGAATCTGAAATATTGATTACCCTTAAAAATATATCCATTCAAGTTTGTAGGATTTACCAATGCAGCATCTACATTGGTTGACAAACCGCTCCACCCATCTACCCCAATTGTGCCCGTTTTAATTCGTTTATCCGTCTGCATATCATAGATATAAAAAAAATTTCCTACAAAAAAGAATGCCGGTCCGTTAATATGCACAATAGCGGCATTCGCCCTTTCGATATCGTTATTTTGTGCATTCACTGATGCAGAAAAAATGACTAGTAAAAGCGACAATGAGGTGAATGGTTTAATTTTCATTTTGTTCTTTTTATTGTTAAAGATGTTTTCCAATATCAGTTACAATATTTTCAATTTAAATGTAGCAAACAAACTACTGGTAAATAATCGCCTTTTAGGGTGAGAGAACCTGTTCAAAATAAGATTCCCGCCAAAAAGAGGTGTCAGAAAAAAATATTTGTTTGCAATCTTTTGGATGAAAAAAGTACCGGATAATTCTAATAGCGATGCATTATTTTGAAGCGATGGTTTCTCCCTGTTTTAGCGGGAATAACAAAATTTATTTATACGATAAATTTCGAAGAAACGTTTAGTGCCCATCACATTTAATTGCTAACCAAAAGTCCGGCGTGGACTAAAAAACTATTGTCTTAACTCACTTTGCGAAGAATCTGTCAAATCTTATTTATTTAACCAGATGGGCGTTCATGTAAGTAGAAAATTATTCGCATTTAGACGTAATGATGGTAACCTTGAATTCAACCGCAGCCGGTTCAAAATGATCAATTGCAGCTAACAGGTAAGGGCTTTCAATAACCTGGGCTGTCATACAATTCGAACCTGGTTTTTTATGGGTGTAACGAATAACAGTTGTACCTGCTTCGTTTTTCACTGATGTTAATTCTATTGAATTCCCTGCTGAATTGACTTCCCCCAGGAAACAGGCAATCACCCATTTGGATTTAAAATCAACTACAGGTTTTGCAGGTTGATCAGGACGATCAGTTTTTATTTCCTCCCAAAGATTATCAAATTCTTTTTTAGATTTTATTATCACATTTTTGGCTTTCTGAATACCACATTGCCGGTCAGATAACAGAATCGTCCAGTTATTTATTAATTCAGAGCCTTTTAATTGCGTTTTATTTATTTCCGGCGATGAACAGGAGATGACCGGAATTACTGCCGGTATCATAATAAAACAGTTTAAAACCATTTCAATAAAAATTAATCTTTTCAAACTTTATTATTCCCTTGACAAAACGGTAAACAAAAGGGCAGATACCACTTCTTCCTATTCCGCTGTTTACCGTTTTGCTATTTTATATGATTTGTTTTTGCAGGTAATGTTGCCTGCGGTTGCAGGACCGCTGCCTCTCGCATGAACGATACCGGAAACAGCCGGAGTAGCCATAGATGTGCCGGAGAATGTTGCGTATCCACCATTCAGGTAAGTAGAATATACATTTGATCCAACAGCTACCCAATCAACAGGTACATCTAAACTAATATTGAAATTTGAATAAGATGCACATGTATTGTTACAGGCAATAGCTCCAACGGTATATACCCTGTTTCCATTTATACAACCCGGGCGATTCAGGGCAGCATCTCCATTGTCATTACCTGCAGCCATTACCACAAAGGTTCCCCAGTAACCTAATAGCCGGATGGCATCCCGCAATTTTCCTTTTGAATTTTCACAATTGGAATACCCATATCCTCCTATGCTTATGCTTATTACATCTCCTCTGATATCATATTTTGCCACATGATCCAGGCCAGAGAGCAGTTTTCCGTAGGATCCCTTTCCTTTATTGTTCAGTATTTTAATTGGAACAACTTTGGCGCCTGCAGAAACCCCGACAGTTCCAAATGAGTTGTTTTTGGCAGCAGCAATTCCTGCACAATGTGTTCCATGCCCATTCCCATCTTCATACGATTGGAAAGGGACGAATGATTTTGCATAGGTAGTAACAACATTCAGATCAGGGTGATCGGTGTCAATGCCGGTATCCAGTATCCAGATATAGGTTGATTTATTAGACCCATCGATGAATCCTCCTGCCTTTGAAATATTGCATCCTACATATTGGGCAGGATAGCTATTACTTTCATTGTTAGATGGAATGGCTGTCGTAGTAAAGCTTGCCGTTATCGCATTGTTGGTAGCGTGATTAAAATCATTTAAACTAACATCGGGAGGATTTGGCTCCACTTTAATGGGATCAAGTTCCAGTTCATAATCCTGGGCCACTTCATCTATAGCCGGGTCATTAACCAGTGCCTGCTTTTGCTGATCACTGAGCTGGGCGGAAAAACCCACTACAACATCTGCATATTCTGCAAGAATGGCTGATTCGGGTATTCTGTATTTCTTCTCCAATTGTTTTACTATGTTAAGATTACTCACCCTTGCTTCATTGTTCATAGCAAATTTCTGATCTCTGTCGTTGCTTATTCTTCCCAGGCTTTTAACAGGCCTGGCAACTGATTCTTTTAGCGTAACGATGTACTGACCAGGAATAGGTATGGGCCCTTTGGCAGTACGAGTTGGAAGCTGCGCAAAAACAAATCCGGTCATGCAAAAGCATAACAGCGGTAATAATATTTTCTTTTTCATTATTTATGTATTTTAATTTTATAGATCAATTACACGGATCCTTATTAATAAATAAAAAGGATTTTATTCCTAAATTTTTACAACCTCAACTCTACGATTATTGCTCTTCCTTTTTCTGTGCTGTCATCATCTACCGGTTCTGTTTCTCTTTTCCGAGGGCTGACAAACCACTTTCATTAATTTCAAACTTTATAGTACAGGTTTTCTCAACTCCTTTCTCAAAAACTCTTCTGTATTCCAGTTGAATTATTCCAATTCCTCTTTTCATTGCCTCAAAGTGAAGAATGATGGGTTTTTAAAACGATCCCATTGGATTTTTTTGTTATTGCCATCTTTATAAGAAAGCTTATAATTTTTCATATACTTTCTTTAAAGTAGGTAAATTAATCTGGCAAAAACCAGTAGTTGCACTAATCAATTCTGACACATTAAGTGCATGAGTTGTTGTTTTAATTAGAATACCCTGAGTTTTGTAGGAACTTACATCAACACTGCCATAAAAGCTTCTTGATTCATCGTATCTGGCAGCCCACAAGATTGGGGCAACTTTAGATTTTGAAAAATAATAGGAATACAAAGTTTTCGCAGGTGAGGATATGTAAACAGATGTTTCCGTAGCGATTAAAGATACCCCCCCTGTGGCCACAACATATCCACAATGCCGAAGTGAACCTGATAAAACAACTTTAAAATACCGGACACTGCTGGGAACATTAAATCCATATTGCAAGGTTCCTCTAGCTCCACAACCTCCGGCCAAAGTTGCCGATGAAGAGGCACGCATGCTATTGGGTGACCAAAATATTACCGATCCACCTGAAGCCAATGTACAATTTATACTTTTCGAAGGAGCTAATATGATATTATGTTCTTCGGCGTCAGCCGTGTTAACAGGTTCTGCAGAGAGATTAGGCCCGGATAATTTCCTGGCAGGTCCGTGGGTATCTTCATTCATCCCGTTAATAAAACCAACATCTCCGCCTTCCGCGGGCATTTCTTTTACAATCTTCTCGATATCAATAGAAATTCCATCAGGGGAAGTGAATGAATAACCGGGAAATTTTTTCTTAAGGTGGGCCAGTATTGAATTGATATTGACACCCGCACTGCTCATCATTTTCATATACTGCCCCTTATTGGTTTTTTGATAATTGTCAACTGCTTCATTCTTTCCTTTTTCATCTTTAATTTTCTCAATAGCCTCAGCATCCGCCTTCATCTTGTTGAACTGGGCCATATCTTTTTTTAGAATAGTCTCCATCTTTTTGCTATAGATGTTTGTTATTTCATCCTGTATAACCTGCAACTGCTCTTTTTCTTTGTTGTCATCTTCCTGGGCCAGAACAGGCACATTTATTAGCAACATGGCGAATAAGAAGAAAAAAATTAATTTGTCGAAAGGCAGAATCTTTTTTTTCATTTTTAGCGGTTAAAAAATTAAAAATATAATGACTGGTCTTACATCTTTACAAACTCAACCCTCCTGTTATTCGCCCGGCCTTTTTCTGTAGCATTGTCGTCAACGGGTTCTGTTTCGCCTTTGCCGATTGCAGACATACGGCTTTCATCAATTCCAAATTGTTGCACCAGCGCCTGGATAACTGCCTTCGCTCTTCTTTCAGATAATTGCAGGTTATAGTTATCTTCTCCTTGTGCATCTGTATGCCCGATGATCTGGATTTTTACTTCAGGGTTTTCTTTTAAATAATCTGCTACTAATTTTATAATTGCAAAAGACTCAGGTTTTATATCTGCCTTATCTGTGTTAAAATAAATACCGGTTGTACTGAATCGGCCTTTATCTAATAACTGCGAGCGCAAATCTTCTTTTGATTCTGCGATCTTAATATTTGACATCAAAAGCGTACGCCCTTTGTCCGCAGTAATGCCGTATGTTGTAAAGAGAATATATCTTCCCATATTACCAACGAGCAATGATGGAACATCAGCAATTTTATCTTCTTCCATCCAGACACGTAACCTGTTTTTGTTCACAGCCATTGAAAAATGTACCAGAGTGTCCAGTTTAAATATCCTGTTTAGTTTTGATCCAATCCTTGGTGTCTTTTCTGCACCGGTATTACCAATATTCATATTGGCGCTTCTATTGAGCGAAATCTGCAAATGCGCATGACCGCCTGCTCCTCCCATATCATAACTTTTCTTTTTCAGGAAAGCTATCGTCAAAAAACTGGCGCTGTTGTTATCACTAAATCCATCAGTCAGTACATCAAATTCGATCGTATAGTTCTCGGGTAATTCTTCAGTTGACGGCAGATAACCTGCTCTTCCGGTTATAGAAAACCATTTTCCCTCAAACAAAGAATTAGTTACCACTTCTCCACTTCCGTTTGTTTCCCATTGCACGGGAAAATCACCCAGGCCATCCTTTTCAAAGTCATCATAAAAAAGAATTTTATTACCCGGCTCAAAAGTAAATTTTGAATAAACCCCAAATGGAGTAATTGTGTCCTGGCTACCGGTATTCATCTCTTCAGCATCAGAATTTTCATCTGTTTGATCATTTGTTTCTTCCTCTACATTTCCGTCTTTGGATACTTTATTCTTTTTTTTGAAAATTGACTTTACTCCTTCAAGACCCTTGTCAATACCCTTGTCAATCGCCGCACCGGTAGCTTCCGATGTTTTTTGTTCAGCTTTCTGTTCAGCAGTTTGTTTAGCTGTTTCTTTTATTTTTTTTCCTATCTTCTGGGCATAAATATTATTTATTATAAAAAATTGAAACAAAAAAACAAACCATACTATAAGTTGTTTCATGGTATAATATTTAGGATTAATACAAATTAAGAGGGTATTCTTTACCGGCGTTCAAAAGGATGCAGGATCCGGGCAGGATGGTTTTGAATCGAAATCATCTAAATTAGAAACTGTCATTACGGGAAAAAATCATCTTTTTGGGGGGTATCTTTCCTGGCAGTGTCAGAAATCAGGTATCGATTTTTCCAGAAAGTATTTTTGCAATAGCCTCTTTGCCGCAGTTTACATGGAGTTTCCTGTAAATATTCCGCAAATGCGTCCGGGTTGTATCATATGAGACTTTGCTTTCTGCAGCTATCAGTTTAACGCTATAACCCTTGATCAGTAATTGAAGTATTTCAGATTCCTTTGACGTGAGTTTGTAGTGAGCACCTACCGGTTTTTGTCTGACATGGAAAGAATTAAGTACCTTTTTGGCAATGGAAGGAGACATGGGCGCCCCGCCCCGGCATACTTCATCAATAGCATCAATCAGCCTGAGCGGCGAAACTTTTTTTAATATATACCCATCAGCCCCGGCACACAAACTTTTAAATAACTTTTCATCATCTTCAAACTGCGTGTACATGATTATGGAAACATCAGGATTTGTTTCTTTGATCAGGGTAGCAGCTTCAATACCATCCATGCCGGGCATATTAATATCCAGGATTACAACATCAGGTAATTTGCTTTGAATAATTTCACTAATATTCACAGCATCACCATAATCGCCTATTACAGCATATTTTGCACTGTTATTGAGTAAACTAACAAGTAGATTGCGCAATTCAACATTATCCTCAAATAAAACCAGCGTTATGGGCATGTGATGAAATTACCGTTAAGTTCTATGGCCAAAAATCCCCTTTATGTGTGAGTTCTTTTCCATTGGTAGCTGAACAATAATAGTAGTACCTGCTCCTTTTTCAGAGATCAAATTGGCGTCACCTCCCCATTTGTTCATACGTGACTTTATACTCCTGATGCCATTTCTGTCTGTAAATGCATCTATATCAAACCCACACCCATCATCTTTCACTTTCATCAGAAGATCTTTGCCTTTTATATTTATTTCAATGGATACATGATTTGCACCAGCATGTTTTTTAATGTTATTCAGTATTTCCTTAAAAACCATGAACAAATCCCTTCGTTTTTCCAGCTCCAGTTGCTTTGAGGAAATAGTATCATCCACATCCATGATGAAAGTCGGATGCCCATTTTCAAAAAATTCGCCTGCGTAGCGACGCATCCTTGCTACAACATCATCCAGTTCTTCATCATGCACATGCATGTTCCTGACTATTTCATCAAGTGCTTCTCCTGATGCCAATGCTTCTTCACTGATTTTATTCAGATATTTTTTTCTTTCCTGGAGTGAAACGTTTTCATTTTCTCCCATTACGGACAAAAACCTGATATTAGTAAGTCTTGAACCTAAATCATCATGTAAATCGTAGGAAATTTTAGTGCGAACACTCTGTATTGTCAGAATCTGATGTTGCCGGATTCTGTAAAACAAAAAAGCCAGGGAGCCAACCACTATACATAAGAGGAAATAAAACAAAAGGGTTTTATGAAAAGGTGGAAGTACCCTGAATTGAATAAATGAGGAATTCGCTGGCTGTCCAATATTTTCTCCGGCCAGCCTTATTTGTAATTTATAAAAACCCGGAGAAAGATTAATCAGATTCAGTGAACTTACAGAACCGATAAATTTCCAGTTTTCATTATCTGAGAGCCTGTATTCAAATTCCGGCGACTGAATTGTATGATGAAGGTCCGTAACAGCGAACCTGATTTGAATGCCATTATTTCTATAGTTTAAACGAAAGGGCTGATTAAAATTTTCATAATTATTATTAAGTAAATTTTTTATTCCGCATATAAAAACTTCAGAATTTGAAGATGTAGTTTTAATCGAAGACACATCAATCAGGGAAAAAGTATTGGAGAATCCAATGGCTATAGTTTGTTTAACTGTGTCAAAATACATGGCCTCTCCGGTATTTGATTCATCCGGCAGCCCATTTTTAAAAGTTAACGTAACCAGACTATGGTCTTTTGTATCATACACAAGGATCGAATGTCGCAGATTCATCCAAAGTTTTCTTCCTCCCGTCATCATCAGACAATCTGTATTGTCGTCTGCCCTGTCGTTGGTAGCCACAAACCGTTTAATCGAATTATTTCTGATATCATATTTCACCAAACCATAGGAATTAATAAAAAACCAGAAGTTATCATCTTCTGCTTTTGTAATACCTGAACAATTAAACCCAATGAATCCCTTTATAGGCCATTGCTTTATTAATGTATCAAATTCTTGTTTTTTCGTGTTCCATCGCGCCAGGCCATCCACCCAATGTACCATCCAGATGTTGTCATTATTATCCTCTGCGAAAGCACCGGCACTTCTGAGTGGGAAATCCGAAGCGGTTCTGCCAGGTTTATAATGCTTAATTGTTCTTCGCTGCTGATCAATTTGCCAGACACCGCCCGTTTGACCGCCACTTAACCACAACACTCCTTTTGAATCACGGAAATATTTTTGAATAATAATGTTTGATAAATTCCTCTGTGTGCCGGGGAAAGAGAAGTCAGTTTTTTTATAATTATGAACATTTACAAAATAATCACCACTCTTGGTACCTATCAGCAAGGTATCTTTTGTCCAGGGCACTATGGATACAATAAAATTCTTGTCCGCGGGTTTTTTTATAAAGTCTATTCTTTTAATCAATCGAAAAGCCGTGTCCAAAACAAGTAATCCCGATTCCCTTGAATACCCGCCGATCCAGTATCTTTTAGGGTCAGAATATACTGCTGCAACAGGGTGATAACTATCCTTTGGTACATACGGCTTAATAGAAATATTGCTGATATGAGGATAATCAGAAGTTTCCTGCAAAAAGCCGGTTTCAGTAGCCACCCAAAACTGATTTGAATTATCGCGTAAAATATATTGTGTAAAAACGTTCGACGCCTGTTCTCCGGAAATTAAAGTCAAATCAGGATCAGATGGATTATATGAAAACAAGTAATATCCTTTTCTTGCGGTTGTAACAGTTAATAAGGAGTCACTATGAAACTGAATTCTTGAATCCCAGCGTATATTATCCTTTACAGCAAAAGGAAGTTTTTGTGCAACTACCTGCTGATGCGGGATATCAACAATATATATACTATCGGTAAATGAAAGGTTGTCAATAAAAAAAAGTTGATCAAAATTATTGGTCGCATAAATATAACTCGGTTTTCTTCCATGCAGTAATTTCACGAGTTGATGATATGCAGGTGTATTCAATGAATCGAGAGGAAGCACCTTCTTTTTCTGAGAATTATAAAAATAAAATCCGGTGCTGGCTGCAATGAGTACATCACCGTTTGAAAAGGAAGCAAGTCCCCCGACAAAATGTAAAAATCTTATTCCGACATCACTAACCTTATAATCAGAACGAACACTATCAATCAGGTTTCCTTCCCGATCGAGAATATACGCTCCAACGTAAGTACCAAGCACAATTTCATCTTTGCTGGTATAAGCGATATGACGAACATTATTAGCAACATTTTCCAACCCCCGAAGCGACGGTACAGTAATCAGTTTCATTATCGCCGTCCGGGTATCCATTAGAATTGCTCCATAACCCGTTGCAATCAACAATTCATGGGTGCGTGCTTTCTTAATTTCGTAAATCTGGTTATCTTTTAATTTACTGTTATTCGTATTATAGATAGTAAATTTATTTCCATCAAAGAAATTCAAACCATTTGCAGTCCCGATCCAAATAAAGCCACGATCATCCTGAACAATATTATACACCCTGTTGTCAGATAACCCATCTTTGACTGAATAGGAGTGAAACCTGGACATATCCTGCGAAAAGGAAGCAAAAGAGAGAGAGATTAATATGACAGCAATTAAGAATCGCATACATATTTTTCATAAAAATAAAAAAAACGTAGTTACGTCCGGTATATGTGGTCATCCATTGTGTTCAATAACGGTGAAATTGAGAAACAAGAAGACTTTATCAATGGAATTACAAAAATCGACTGCAAAAGATAATAATCATTTTAACGTTGCCTCGAAGCTCTTACCTTTTTCAATCTTGTTTCTCTTTCTGTAACTGAATTATTCGGCATCCCTATAATGAGTCCCCGACAATTGGGAGAGCCACATAAGCAATGGAAGGGCTGCATATTTTTATCCAGGAATGTAGCGTAATCAAGAGTAAGTTCTTCTCCTTTTTCAATGGGTTTTATGGCCACTACATTTAGTCCATTATAAGCTGTATTGGGGTCGCAGCTATGATTTTGAGGAGCCCATTCTGTAGGATCATTATCCCATATTAGAAAAACCTCTTTGCTTATTGGGTAAGCATATTTGCGGAATGTTTCTTTATCATTTTCAGACCAGGTTCTTTCTACATGCCTGAGTGTGACCAATCGCTGTGGCTTTTCTTCCCCCGAAAAAATAAACTCCCCTGCCTGCAGATCTCGGCTGGCATAAATACCAAAGCCTGAAATTGAATTTCCTTTTATTACAAAAGGTTTCATTTTTCTTTGATGACGGGCTATCCCTTCGGCAACGATGTGTTGTAAGAACCCGGCCTGTCCTATTCCATCATATTTCAAAATAAAATCGGCTGATCCTTCATAACCATCTGTATAAAAAACAGAACAGGTAAAATTGAGTTCGAGGAAATATACCTCATTTTTATCATTCACCCTGAAATCCATTCTTGCATAGCCAACGCCTCCGAATCCTAAGAATATTTTTTCTGCAGCACTGCGTAATTCATGGTCAAGATATTCATCATTGCAGGGAATATTACAATCAGGATGAAGCTCTGAAGTTTTTAATGAATAGGTTTTAAAAGAATAGTTTTGGGGGAAAATATATTCAACGGGTCTGAACACAGCGCAGGTTTTGGGATCGTTTGCATTCGCTGCTACAAGAACGGTGAATTCTCTGCCGGCAATATATTCCTCCACCAGCAATGGGCCGTATTCATTAATGATGCTGACTACTTTCTCTTTCAATTCTTTTTCAGTATATACTAATGAATGTTGATCAACACCCAGGCTATCTCCTGCCTTTTCAGGTTTTACAAACAAAGGAAATTTTAATTTTTCAACAGCTGTTTTTATGTCGTCAATTTTTTCAACCAATATATATTGTGGCGATCTGATTCCCTGGCAATGGGCCACATATTTCATTAGTTCTTTTGGTACATCATACAATTTAGTACCGGGGCCTGTGAATGGAAGATTCAAAAGCTCCATTGAATAATACACATCTGCGCCGGGAACTTCCCATTCAAGATATCCTTCACATAAATTCACGAATATATCATAGCCTTTTTTTCCCAATTCTTTTAACTGGCGGTAAGTTGTTAGTTTATTCAGAAACACATTGTCAACCTGTGCTTCAGGCCATAGGTGGGCTAACTGTCTTGGCGGATCGTAGTATTGATAATCTACGGCCGTAGTTGAGTAGTCTGGTTGCAGTACACAAATTTTCACGAAGCTTTTTTATTTATTGATGAAGTTATTGAAGATATAAGATCATATTTACGCAAACCATCCTGTATGATTTCTGCAATTAATTTCGTAAATGATTTTCCTGAAAAACGAAGAATAGCACCGATGGAAGTAAGGTCTTCATCTTCACTTAGACCACATTGTGCATTTACCTCCAGCACATATAATTTTTTGGTTTCTGCATCCATTCTTATATCAAGTCTTGCATAGCCTGTTCCTTTTACCGCTTTGTATGCATCAAAAGTAAGTTGTTGCAGGGATGGTATCACTTCATTGCCGGCTAAAGCATATTCGTAAAAATTTCCCTCCTCAGGCATGGCGGTTTCATTTTCATAAAACTCCCATAAACGATCAAAAGATAAAAACCTTTCTGTTTCGGGAAGCGAAGCATGAAATATTCTTTCTACGGGCTGATAATGGATACACTGATCGGGATGATCTGATGAACCCACAATTAAAGTGGTATACTCGGGCCCTTTAATGAATTGTTCTACCACAACTCCACCGGAACTAAGATCCCATCCACGATAGCCTGAAAACATTAATTGAAGTTGTTCCCGTAATTCTTCTTCTGTATGGACCACATTTTTTATTGTAATTCCCATACTACCGCCATTCGAAATAGCAGGCTTTACGATCAATGGTGATCCAAGCCGGTTGAATATATTAGTAATATCGTGGTCTTTATATTCAATCATTTCCCACCCCGGTGTTGGGATTTTTGCACAATCAAAAGCCTGCTTCATTGTAGCTTTGGAAGAAGTGACCTGGTAGAAATCAGTACCTGATCCCGAAAAGCATAAACCTTTTTCCTGTAAATAATGAATGACTGAAATACCTGGCACACCATTTATTTCATCACCGTCACAAAGATTAAAAATAAAAGGCAGCTTACCATTTGCCGAAAATGCTATTTCATCAATGACCTTTCTGAAATTATTGATAGTTACAGTTTGCCATTTCCAGTCTGCATACAGTTCATCAAAAACCTTTTGGAATTCTTTGAGTCCCTCGGAAAAATCATAATAGTATTGAATATTAGGATCATCAGATTCTACCTGTGGTACGAGAAGATAAATTTTTAATTGATTTGCCGGAACTATCAGCGGTGGAATGGTAGACATTGCGGGCATTCGTAAATAATTACTTTGAGTGCTTGTTGTTTAATTGTTGAGAAATAAAATCGGAAAAGCGGTAATTACTCAATACTTCTTTCGAAAGATAAGAAGCACCGCCGATATAACCAAGACAATTAACAGATCCGCAAACACATTGAAAAGGCTGAGCCATTTCCCATTCTGTTGAAGGATAGAAATAGCATAATTCATCCCCCTTTTTTATTTCCTTCAGGCAAATCACTTTTAAACTTGTTGTATCAAAAAAGACATTGGGTGAACAACTATGATTTATGTATTGCAGGAAGGATGGTTGCAGATAAATATGTTCATTGGTGCTTAATTGTACGGTAAGATAAGAAGGCGTTTGCACAATAGCCGATGCGCCAAAATCGCAAATGATATCACCTGGGTGGGCAGCAATAAGGGAAAACGTTGAGTGTTGGCCGGTCACTTCGTCTTTCCATATTTCCAGGATTTCATTGGTAAATACCAATTGATTTACGGGTAATGAGGCTGTATTGAATTGCATTCAGTAAAGAAAATGAAAAAAACAATTAATAATAAAATAATAAAGAACATTTTATTCCCAATTTATAAAGTAATTAAAATGGTAATGAAAAAAGGTTGAGCAAGGTCATAGTTTAAGAGCTCATTCAATACAAACTTTGCATTTTAAATGCTGATCAAAATGAGATCTTTTTTTATTGCACTATGCTTTATTATTATGGGAATATTTACAATTAACTCAACTAATGCACAGGTTGCAGCCGTAAAATTTACAGTGATAGTACCACCCTTTGATAGCCAAAACAATCTTAAAGTTCACCTTGCTGGTTCCTTTAATGGTTGGAACTCCCATGATTCTTTATATATAATGAAGCCGGAAGGCGGCAATACCTATTCCTTAATAGTTCCGTTGTTTGAAGGAGAATCGTATAACTATAAATATACCCTTGGAAACTGGAATACGGTTGAAACAAAAATGAATGATTCAGATATTACGAACAGGCAATTGTATTCAAAGAATGGAATGGTTATTTATGATACTGTGTTGAAATGGAAAACTCCTCCTGCTCTTCAATCGAAGACCCTTTCTCCCCAGATGCAAAAAATAATGGCGGTAAGAGATTCTGCAAAGGCGCAACTACAGGTAACTTTGAGCAAACTGCTGGTTGTACTAAAAGAGTATAATGAAAATATGCTTTCACCCAAACCGAATAAACGACTACATAAAAAACAAAAGAAACAAACAATTGAAATGCTGGCAAGATTGTACAATACAGTTGAATCAAAGATCTGGGAAATCGGTACATCACTGTCGCCGGAACAAAAACAAAAAATACTCGCTGCTATAAAAAATCCCAATAACCCGAAAGATGTTTTAACCACCCTGGGAAATGCTTATGGGGACGCGTTGAAATGATGTAATTCATAGTTTAATAAATTATACTGCTTGCAGCTCGTACATTTATATTTTTGAAAAGATTTACTTTCGAAAAAAAATATTTCTATGGCAAACAGCCCACAACCCACTCACAAAAATGGCAAGATCTGCTATATTGAAATACCTGCCACTGATATTGCCCGCTCCGCATCATTTTACAAAACTGTTTTTGGATGGAATATAAGGCAGCGGGGAGATGGCGCTACAGCTTTTGATGATACGATAGGTGAAGTAAGCGGAGCATGGGTGTTGAATCGCAAACCCATGACACAGGTGGGTTTATTATTTTATATAATGGTTGACAATATTGAATCTTCCATAAAGGCAGTTATTGAAAACGGAGGTAAAATTATCCAACCCGTGGGTGCAGATGCTCCGGAAATTACGGCACGATTCACTGACCCGGCTGGAAATGTAATCGGGCTTTACCAGGAACCGGGATAAAACTGGCATTACAATTGACTGTTATTGTTCCAAAAAAACCACTTCTCTTTATACTAAAATCTTTGAATTTCAGTTATTAAGAGTTTAGATTCGTCCGGATGCAATCGAACAGATATATCAGCATTTTTTTATTGGTCCTTTCTTTTAGTCTTGTTGCCGGTTTTTGTCATGCGCAGCTTGGATTTTCATTTGATATTCCCAAACCAAAACAGTATGAGGAAAGGCAGCTTCGTTCCGAAAGATCTGAGCAAAAAAAATTCACACTTCCCAGGCGGTTTATTCAAAATACCACAACGCATTATAATTTTTTCTTTAATGCCAATAATAAACTGAACGAGATCATTGACCGGGCAAAAGAAGTTCATAAAGATGACTATACACAGCTCCTTTCTTTTTATAATTACGATCTTAATGAAACAGCAAAAGATTCTGTTCAGCTTGATTCAGTGATTTATAAAGCGACGTCCGGCATAGTGCTCCATGATCTGCGAAATGACTGGGCCGATAATTTATATCTTCTCTGGGGAGCTGCTCATTATCTTCAAAAAGAATTTGATTCAGCCTATCTCACTTCCCAGTTCATTAACTACGCCTTTGCTCCAAAAGAAAAAGATGGTTATTACAAATATATCGGCAGTGGTATGGATGATAATAGCGCTGTTTCCATTTCCACAAAAGAAAAAGAAAGTTTACCCAAAAAAATATTTTCCAGGCCTCCAAGCAGAAATGAAGCCTTCATTTGGCAAATAAGGAATTTTCTTGCATGGGAACAGTACCCCGAAGCGGCCAGTCTAATTGCTACATTAAAAGCAGACCCGGCTTTTCCAGATCGTTTAAGAAATGATCTTGATGAAGTGCAGGCTCTTTATTTTTTATAAACAAATTCAGTGGGATAGCGCTGCCTTACACTTAAGTAAAGCCTTAAGTAATGCTACTACCAACCAGGAAAAAGCAAAATGGGAATTTTTAACTGCACAGATGTATGAGCTTTCAGGTCATTATGATCTTGCCCAACATTATTATGAAAAATCTATCAACCAGACCGTTCACCCTGTAATGGCAGTCTATGCACGTCTCTATTCAATAAAAGTTGATAAAACAGGCGGCGAGAATTATAGAGAAAAAAATATTTCCGAACTGCTTAAAATGGCTAAGCGTGACAGGTATGCTGATTATCGTGATATAATTTATTATATGGCTGCCCAAATGGAAATTGACA
>CAWERU010000003.1:0-623273 GCA_963811645.1 uncultured Bacteroidota bacterium
GCTCCATGTTCATATCAGCCTGTATCTCGCTTTGCGTACGCACTACGTTCCAGATGCGCACTTCATCAATGGTTCCGTTGAAACGATTAAGGTTTGTCTGTATTTCGCCGAATGTGATCCGTGGGGGTGCCGATCGTGCGGCGGTGCCGCCGGTATTGGATGCTTCCTGCGTACCATTGATATATAATATCATTTGGCCGGAAGACTGTTTCCATGTGGCTGCCACATGCACCCAACTGCCGGTATTGACGGTACTGGTGGAATGAATGGTCACGTCGGGACTGCCAATACCAAAAGCAAGATACTGACCGGTGAGCGATGTGCCCCAGTCATTGGTTACGCCTCCCACTTCTGCATCTACAATACCATCTCCGCCGTACCATTGCGAACTGCTGTTGCCGGGACCTGTGGACAAAGTTTTCATCCAGTACTCCACGGTGAAATCACTGCTCACTACATGGGGAATAATGACATAGTCATCCGAGCCGTCAAAGCTGAGTGCATTGGCTGCAAACTGGATGGGAGAGGCCGTCCATGCAAGGCCGCTTTGTGTAGTACCATTGCCGGCACCTGCACCGCTGCAACTGTTGATAAGAGTAGTGCCGCCGTTCTCATCACAATGATAGTATGCGATCAAGCCTGAAGTAGAAGGATCAACTTGTTTGAACATGTATTGTTTGATCTCCGCCTGTGTTCTTGCTACATTCCAGATACGCATTTCATCTATCACCCCGTTAAAATAGGCATCACCACTCCAGTTGCTTTTACCGATGAAGCAGGATGTACGGCTTACATCGTTGGGGAGACTTACGGTGCCGGATGCTACCTGCACACCGTCTGTATAAATTTTTGCATTATTGGAACCGTCGATAGTAGCAGCCACATGATACCACCGCCCTGTTACAAGGTTGGCAGGTCCCGATATACCCTGTGTAGAAGCACCCTTATATACTTCGAGCCTGAAATTATTAGAAGTACCCTGGTTAGCAAGCAAGATATTGTCATTGGCCTGCCCGTTGCCCATGTCCAGCAGGCGTGACCAGCTGTTGAAGGCTCCCCACTTTACCCAGCATTCAATGGTAAAACCGGTTGAAAAATTGCCGGTAGGATCAATGGTGCCAAGATCAGCATACGAAGTGCTGGTGCCGTTCATGCTGAGTGCATAATTGGTTTGTGCTGTAAGTAAAGCAGCGGGAAGAAGGAACAGGCATACAATAATTCCGCGTAAAAATATTTTTCGCAAGGGTGCAGTAGTTTTGTTCATAGTTAATGGCGTTAGAAGTAATGTGCTAAAATTACTGAAGAATTTATAGCTGTGATGATTGGCGTAGTACGAATTTGTCAAATTTTTTTCTTGTATGCATATTGATTGAGGATGACAACTATAAAGGCATGGAGAAAAATACAGAGGATGGGGAGTTTTACTTTTGGTGTTTTGCCTGATCGTACCGACAGGCTGTAAATTTATTTCTGCGCAGTACTGTAATTTTAACTATGAACCAGGTAGAAATATACAAAGGATAAGCAGACGGAAATAGAAGTAAGATTTGAAAAGGATACTGCATGGCTCACCCAGCAACAAATGACAAAATTGTTTGGGCAGACTAAACAAAATATCAGCCTGCATATCAATAATTGTTATAGTGAAAAAGAATTTCTGAATCCTTGACATTTCAAAAAGAAGGGAACATATAGCTCGTGATGAACCTCATTCGTAATTAAAAATTTACGTCATTCATTATTCTCACTGCAACAAAATTTTCTGTATATAATTACCTTCCTGCAACCAGTACACTCCCTTTGCATAGCGGCTAAGATCGATGGTGGTAGTTCCTCCTGTAAGTTGTTGTTTCAATAACAAACTGCCGCCTGCATTGTATAGATTAATTACAGTAGTGCGATACACTTTCAGTTGCAATTGCCCATTGGTTACCGGGTTGCTGACGACAGTAAATGCTAACTGCGGTGAATGGAAACTAACAGATACCACATTGCTATAGCTATAGCGGCCATCATTATCCCGTTGCAAAATGCGATAATATATTGTACCGGTGCCGGGCTGTGCATCTGTATAACTGAAGTTGCTTACCGTGCTGCTGTTGCCGGCAGCCACCATGCTGCCGATACTATTCCATGTTACTCCATCGCTGCTGCGTTGTATGATAAAGTCTTTTGTATTTTGTTCCGATGCAGTGCTCCATCGCAGTAATGCTTCGCTGCCCTGTGGCTGCACGGTAAAGCTGAGCCATTGCAGAGGCAACACAACAAGATTATTATTCTGCGATACAAAATTGGAACTGCTGCCGGTTAAAGCAAAGTTGGTTAGTGTACCATTGTTGGTGCTTTCCTGGTCAACGAGTGTGATGAGCCCTGTGTTGGTGCCGGCCGCTATACCCTGGTTGGCAGTATAATAACTTACAAGGCCGGTTTGCGCAGAAGGATCCAATTCATTGTTCATATCCGCCTGTATCTCGGCTTGGGTTCTCGCCACATTCCATATCCTGAACTCATCCGCAGATCCGCCGAAATTTTCAGGAAAGCCGGGCTGGTTACCTAATGCCAGTGCGTTTGAGTTTGACGTGATGGAGCCCGATTGGGATGCCGAATTAGCCAATACGCCGTCAATATATAATTTGATAGTAGTTCCGTCGTAAGTAGCAGCGAGGTGATGCCATGCATTCAACGAAGGATAAACAGCCGATAAAGTTCTCCATCCGCTGCTGATATGTAAATAAACAACGGCATGGGCCCAACCATCATCCGTGCGGGGAAAAATGTAGCCGGTATTAACCGCACTGGTTGATTTGCTGATGACATCCTGTATGCCTGTATTTTTAACTGCGTACACCCATGCTTCCAGTGTAATCGCGGTTGTAATATCGAGTGTACTGTTATGTGGTATGTCCACATAGTCATCTGTACCGTCGAAGTTCAATGCATTAGCTCCAAATTGTATGGGGCTGCCTGCCCAGGTGGGTCCATTTGTCAATGTTCCGTCTATACTACTGGTATTGGTACAGCTATTGGCAGCTGTGGTGCCGCTGCCTTCGTTGAAACGATAGTAGGCTACCAGGCCGCCGGCATTATTTGCCAGGTTTTTATTAAACATGTTGGCTTTTATCTCGGCCTGTGTGCGGGCTGTGTTCCATATTCTCAGCTCATCTATCTTACCTGCAAAAAGATCTGTTTGGGCGGCCCGCCACCGCAAGCCGATATTTACTTTATCGGGGGTCCAGGATGCAGGGGCGGTAAACGTGACATTATCTTTTAAAATGCCATCGATGTAGATTTTCATTGTTGTTGCTGAAGTCCTGACCACGGCTACATGTACCCACCTGTTTGCAGTGATAGTGGCCGTTGCCGGCTGAAGAATCAGGCCTGTCGCTGAATTATCTCTGAATGTCAGTTCTATACCGCCACCATCTGTGCTGCGGGGAATAATGCTGAACATAGGATTGTTGTTTCCCTGTATCGTTTCGGAGTAGATGCATCCGTTGTTGGTTCCATTCCAGTACACCCATGCTTCAACGGTAAAGGTATTTAGCTGGCTGACGGCTACGCTTGCCGGGAGTGAAATATAATCATTGGAGCCATCATAATTCACAGCATAGTTAGATTGCGACGTTGCAATGGCGGAAGAGAAAAGAAACAGGCCTATACAAATACCAACAGAAAATATTTTCCTCAAGGGTGCAGTAGTTTTGTTCATAGTTAATGGTTGAAATAAATGATACGATAAAATTACTGAAGAATTTATAGCCGTAATGATGGGCGTACTACGAATTTGTCAAATTTTTTTATTGTATGAATGTTGATTGCGGATGACATAGACACAATCGAAATATTTTTAAACTTTTCTTTTCAAATTACGTTCACCACATAGACACATAAGGACCATAGGTTCACATAGGATCTATGTGTTTCTACTTTGCTATGTGCCTATGGGGTTTTATTTTTTATCTGATTCTACTTTTAGTCTGCTACCAACGATTGTATTTTTATCGGGAGAAGCTATTCGAAAAAATAATCACCTGTTCAACAAAAACAGATTGCTTCGTCTCTGCCTTCGGCGGATTTTCGCAATGACGTACGACTTCATGCAACGATAACCTGCCTCGTATTGTCAGATACAAAAAAAAGGTGAGGAAGGCTTTATTCCCTGTTATATTATTTTCGCTGTTTGCTGTAGGTTGTAAAAAATCTGTTGAACCCGTCGACAACAGCCTTATCGGTAAATGGAGTTATGTAGAATACTATTACAGTATCGGCGGGCCGGGTGAATGGCATGATGTAAGTCCGCATGAAACCATAGAATTCAAAACCGACGGATCATTCATTCCATCACCATCATTTTTAAATAATACCAATAGATTTGAAATAATCGACAGTGCCACTGTTAAATTTGAACCGGCTTCCACTTCTTCAGGATATATTTTAATGGGTTATCAAATTAAAACTACTGAAAGAACATTGTACCTGTATCCTGTCGATCCCATTTGCATTGAAGGCTGCAACAATAAATTCACCCGGTGATCAACTACTGTCTTGTTTTTACTATGGTGATCACTTTTTGAAGTGATTTATTTTGCAAACGCAGAAAATAAACAGAGGCGGGCAGGCCGTCATTGTATATATCAATATTATAAGTGCCGGCCGCATATTCCTGGTTGGTCAATATTCTTACTACCTGTCCCAGCGGATCAATCAGCTGTACCATCGTGTTGCCGCCCGCAGTACTGAATTGAATTGTGGCATTGATCGCATAAGGATTGGGAGAGATCTTCAGCGTTAGTGCCTGTGAATTATTATTGGTAGTATCTATATCTTCCGGCAAACCGCAGGGCCCTCCCTGTACCAGGGGCAATGGCTGATAAGATTTCAGTAAAATATTGTCAAGCTCCGGTTCCTGCACACAAAACCATTGCTGCAATACAGAAGAATACACAGACCTGAAGTCATACTGGAAAGGAATATTGTTCACCACTTCTATATCAGCAGGTATATCGGGGCTTTGCCCCAGTATTCCTTTTTTTACATGTTTGCCAAACATGATCAGTGGCGCAGCAGCACCGTGGTCTGTGCCCAAACTTGCATTTGATTTGATGCGTCTTCCGAATTCAGAAAATGTCATTCCCAATACACGATCATCAAGCTGCATTAGCTCCAAATCATTTTGAAAAGAGCTGATGGCAGTAGAAATATCTTTCATCAGTTGGGCATGATTACCTGTAGTAGTATCACTGGCATTCACCTGTTTTTTATGTGTATCAAAACCACCCATCGTTACCGTGTACACTCTTGTTTTCAATCCGCCTTTGATCAACCTTGCAACGATCTTCAGTTGATCCGCCAGGGAATTTTGATCGGGATATGTGGCCATTGTAGCAGCACGCCGGTATGCTGCCCTGATGATATCTGAATAGATCTTTGTCTTTTGAGAAATGACGCGGAGATAGGTTAGTTCCCTGTTGGCATTAACAGAAGAAAGAGGGTAATCAAAAAAAGGATTATCGAATGTGTATATTTTTTCAGGATCGGTAATGGAAAGACCCATGGAATAAATATTTCCCTGCAGGTCGAGTGTGGGTATGTCGCTGATCTGTATCGCCAGCGGGTCAGGCATATCGCTGTTGGGAAATTCATCAGGATAACCGGAAAATTCTTCTTCCAAATAACGACCCACCCAGCCGGTCTTTACACGATTGGCCCGGATAGTTGTCGTGTCCCCGCTCATCCAGATATCTCTTGCCTGGAAATGAGAAAAATTCGGATCATCATATCCTACTGACTGCACAACGTTCATCTTGCCTTCATTGAACATATTTTGCATGCTTGTCATGGCCGGATGCAAACCTGATTTATCAGTACCATCCAGCCGAAGTACTTTGCTTTGTGGTATGGCCACATTGGTTCTTGCATTATAATAGTTAGCATATACATCAAGAGGTATCACCATGTTCAAACCATCATTGCCACCCATCAACTGCACAAGCACCAGTACATGGTCTGTATTGGTAGCACCAGCCAAAAGCCTGGCGAGGCTGTTGCCCGACTGACCCATAGCTGTAAATGAAAATCCATTCAGTAAACCGGGAAGGGTAACGGCTGCGGGAACGGTACGGCGTAAAAATTTTCTTCTGTTCATGATATTGGTTTTATTTCAATCTCCTCTTTCAAAATTTTATTTAGCATAAATGAAATTCCGGCAGGTTCATAATGAACCGGAACATATTATCGAGTGAATCTTTTATAACAGCAGCATTATTGCTGTTCCATGCGTTTGTCCATACTGTATTGTCAGTGGTGTTATTAAGCAAAAAAGTTCTTTTTACATAATCCTTAGAATTATCTGACAAAGGATAGCGAAGCAATATTGCAGTGACATCGTTAATCAACTGATCTGGATCAGCAGGGTTTGAAGACTGGCTGGCAAATGCTTTTACGTCCAGTACATTATCATTTACCAATGAATCTGTATAATCCGCACGCCGCGGAAGCGAATTACTGTTTACCCACAATTCATAATTCATCGGGTCCTGGACGTATGGAGTATAGCCCGATACATCAGGAGGCTGAAACAGGTCCATCTGCATACCTGCTGCAGCTGAGTAAAGAGAATTAAATAAAGGATAACCGTTCACATAGTCTGTATAAGGAGGCAGTGCCACATCAAACTCACGCAGGGTACCGGCAAGAATATCGAAAGGATTTTTGATATAACATGCCTGGTTGGTCATATCAAAAAAATGTTCGCTTTTAAAAAGCGCAGATAGCATCGGCTTTACATCATAATTATTATTATGCAAAATATCTGCAAGCGGGGTAATGACATTTGCTTCTACATCATCATTGATATCATAATACACAAACCATTTATAGACCTTGCGGCAGAAAAACTTAGCCGCTTCATTGGTAGCAAATATCATATTAACCAGTGCATCCAGTTCCTGCATGCCATTACCTCCGCTGATCACCGTATTATTATAAAATGCAGAAAAAGTTTTTGAACCGCTGTCATGTGAACCGGCATCATTATACACCGTTACAGGATTGGTATCAAACCGCCATCCTGTTAATACTCTCGCAGCAGTGATCACATCATTTTCGGTATAATGAGAATCAGTGCCCCTGCCGATAGTAAACAGTTCCTGGAATTCTCTTGCATAGTTTTCATCGGGTGCCAGTTTTGAATTTAGAAAACCATTGAGATGAACTAACATAGCCGGATCAATCGTTATATCCTTTGCCATCTGCTTTACATTTCCCAATACATTAGTGCGGAGTAAATTATGATGACGCCACATTAAAATGGAACTGCCCACTTCTTCCTGCTGCACAGAATAATGATGATGCCAGAACAGGATCATTTTTTCCTGTATACTTCTTTGTTGTGTTACGATAAGACCTGCCCACCATTTGCGGAGACTGGCCAGGCGCAGGCTGTCAATGGCGCCGCGTATCACCTCTGCACTTGCCGTGTTGGGATCACTCACCCATGTTTGCCCGACAGCAACACCCAGATCATCATAAAGCATTCCATCCTGGTCTTCGATCAGACCGTAATCTCTTACCGGCGGTGAAGGAGTGGTGATATTATTTAATAATTCATCTGCAGCCTGGTCTGCATTAAGAGTGAGGAAATAATCGATATCCGATTTTTTTGCACCAAACATGGTTCGTTTTAAAAGATGCGACACTTCATTAACGGTCCAGCTACCGGTGTAAGGATTTAAACCGGAAAAGAAAAACTTACCGGCACTGCGCCCGCTTAAAGAAGTTGTTTTGCTTTTACTGAGCGTTTTAAAAAAATCTTTTCTGTCCATACGCATACATTTTTTAAAGAATAATTACCTGATCAGTGTCAGAGCTCCTTTTAATTGTTGTTTTCTGTGCTGAATATCTGTGTAGCTTATTAAATAAATGAATACTCCGGTTTGCTGCACTATACCATTTACTGTACCGTTCCATTTGCTGTGGATAGAAGAACTTTTAAAAATAATCTGCCCGTACCGGTTAAATATCGTCATGGAGAAATCATCCGGAACTTTTCCCAGCGGGCCGAAATAATCATTCAAGCCATCACCGTTTGGTGTAAAAGCAGTAGGGACAAAAACTTCCGCATCTTTCAGCACTACTAATTTGAACTGGTCGGAAGCCTGGCAACCTTCTTCAGAAATATTTGTGACATTATAAATAGTGGTAGCCATAGGGCTGGCCACCGGCTCGCTGCAATGAGTACAACTAAGTGTAGGATCTGCATCCCAGATAATGTTGCCTTCGCCATTGGCATGAAGTGTTAACTGCTGTCCTGCAAAAATGGTATCCGTTTTTTTGATATTGTTCAAAGGGCCTTTCAGCAGGACAGGTTTATAATTCACATAAGCCGAATCATAACCACACACATCTCTCAGCGTATCCTGCACAGATACAAAACCATTAAGGTTGCACACACTTGAATCTTTGATCTGTACCAATGGGTCCTTGAATTTGATGATACCAAAATCAGCATCGCCCAGGCTCTCCGTAAAATCGCCGTCGCCGGAATCTGAATCACCGGCGAGATAATATTCTTTTAAAGAAGAACTGAAAATAACCTTGTGCAGATTATCATTGCCGCTTCCTCCATAATTTGTTTTCCAGACTACATTGCCATCACTGCTGAGCTTTACTACCCAATAATCCCCTTCACCCTTTGCACCTGTTACATCACCATCACTTGAATACGAAATACCGGCTACTACATAACCTCCATCATTATCTGTTATCACAGAATTTGCATATTCTGCATCACTGCCTCCCAAATCTTTTTGCCAGTTAAGTTTACCCTGCTGGCTGATATTGAGCACCCAATAATCCTGGCTTCCTTTTGCACCCGTTACATCTCCATCGTTTGAAGTGGTATAACCGGCCATTGTAAGAGTTCCATCACTACCGGTAGTGATGGAATAAGCCACATCATTTTGTGAACCACCATATATCTTGCTGAAAATTTTATTTCCATTCTGATCGAGTGCCAGCAACCATACGTCATAGTTTTTTTGATTGGGAGGAATATCTCCGTCTACAGAATTCGCAAAGCCTGCTGCAAATATTCTTCCATTGATAATTTCAAAGTCAAGCAATTCTTCATTCTTAGACCCGCCAAAACATTTGCTCCATTGCAAAACACCTGAAGCGCTTATCTTCATAATCACTGCATCCGTGTAGCCACCCGTTCCATGATTACCGGTTATGTCTCCGTCATTTGATGAAGAGGAAGCAGCAATAAGATAACTTCCATCGCTCATAATGGCAATATGATTGCCTATATCTAATCCACTGCCGCCATATCTTTTTTGCCACTGAAGATTTCCTGATGCATCAAATTTTAATAACCAGATATCCTTTGTTCCGCCAAAACCGGATACTACATCACCATCTGTTGAGTTGGTTTCTCCCAAAACAATATACCCGCCATCGGCAGTCTGCTCTACATCTCTTGCACTTTCATATCCTGTTCCGCCTAATGATTTTTCCCATTCCACCATACCACACCTGTCCAGCTTAGTGATCCAGAGATCCCAGTAATCCCTGTTGGCATGTGCCCCAATTTCTCCGTCTTTTGAATCGGTATAACCGGCGGCAATAGTTCCGCCATCTTTTGTAAATTTTATAGTAAAGGGAACATCCACATTTGAGCCACCGTAATGGAACGCCCAGTTAAGCATAGGCAATTGCGAAAATGAAATGCTGTATGAAGCAAGAAAGCAAATACAGGTAAGAAGCAGAAATGCAATTGGCGTGGCTGGCTTTTTCATAGAGTCTTCCTAAGGAAACAAGTATTATGCTAAAGTCAAAAATTGATGAAAAGCAGGTAAAAAAAGTCAGGAAAATATTTTCTTTTGTGAGTTTTACCTCGAAAGAATACTGAAAAATTTCGTTAGCAAACTGCTGAGAATTCCTTTCTGAAAAAGTAGTTCTAACATTGTTTGTAAATCAGAATTAGAAAGGCATGCCTCTAAAAAATTTCCTTTTGCATGAAAAAATGTAGCTTCATTCATTGAACGGATCATTTTCAACAATACTGGCACTATGAAAAAGTTTTTTTACTTCTGCTGTATCAGCCTTTGTTTTTTATTTTTTGCCGCAGCACATTATTCACAAGAAGACTGGGTTTCTTTATTTAACGGCAAAAATCTCGACGGATGGAAAGTGGGTGATAATGCCGGTACTTTTACTGTTGACAGCGGGATGATCATCGCACATGGCCCCACCGCACATTTGTTTTATGATGGTGATGTTCACAAACACATCTTTAAAAATTTTGAATTCAAAGCTGATGTCATGACAACACCAGGTTCTAACTCGGGCATTTATTTTCATACAGAATACCAGCAGGGCGGCTGGCCCGCAAAAGGATATGAAGTGCAGGTAAATAATTCACACACCGATTGGCGCAGAACAGGCAGCCTGTATGGCATACAGGATGTAAAAGAAGTTTATGTAAAGGATTATGAATGGTTCACCGAATATTTTAAAGTAGAAGGCAAACATGTAATTGTAAAACTGAATGACAAAACTGTTGTGGATTATACAGAACCGGAGAATGTAAAAAGAGAAGCTGATATGGAAGGCCGTTTAATTTCCAACGGTACGTTTGCCCTGCAGGGTCATGACCCCAACAGCAAAGTATATTTCAAAAATATTATGGTGAGACCGCTGCCGGATTGAAGATAGTTAACTAAAAAAATTACGGATTTACTTCGTGTCTATTGTATTTTCTTAATGACCCTGTGAACTGAAAACATTGAAATAAAAAACGCAAAGAATCACAAAATTTTATTTAACTCCGGGGATTTCTTTTACATGCACATCCATCTGCGGAAAGGGAATGGAGATATTATGCTCTCTCAGTTTTTTTATAATGGAAAACCTTAATTCGCTTTTTATATTTTCCACCCCGAAGATCTCACTTGTCCAGAAATATATTTTGAAATCAACGGATGAATTTCCAAATTCTTCAAGCCGCACAAAGGGTTCCGGGTTTTTCAGCACAAGAGAATGTTGAGAGACACATTCGAGCAATACTGTTCTTACCAGTTCTTCATCCGAACCATAAGCCACTCCAACGGGCAGGTAAAATCTCGATTGTTTTTTGATATGGCTCCAGTTGATGACGTTTGCGCCGGTAATTTTGGAATTAGGCACAATGATGGAAATATCATCCCTGTTCACTAATACCGAAGTGCGGATTCCGATATGATCTACCCTGGCGACGATATCATTAATCTCTACCACATCATTCACCTGGATGGTTTTATCGATGAGTAATATAAACCCGGAAATAAAATCGTTGAATGTTTGCTGAAGGCCCAGCCCGATACCTACCAGCAGGGCGGCAGACCCCGCGAGCAATAATGTAATGTTGAAACCGGCTCCCTGGATCATAAGGATGATCGAAAACGTCCATAGGAAGTAACCCGTTAGCTGTATGTGGGCATATTTGCGGCCACGTTCATCCCTTATCTTCGAAAATCTTTTTTCGTAAACCCTTTTGATTACCCAAAGAAGGAATTTTGTCGCTACGAAAATGAATATCACCGTAAGCAGGTTGGTTACGGTGAATGTATAATTCCCAAATTCGATCAGCTTAAAGTCTAAAAATTTTTTCATAGCAATAGAGGCGGAGAATTATTCTTATTACACTGGCTGTTTACTGAAATTAAGAAATTTCTATTTCGCAGTACATACAAGTTTAAATTCAAACAGCCGGTTTTCGTGTGTGTCAGGCCTTGTACGATAATATGATTAATGAGTACAAAACTGTCAAATGCTTTCTTTCATCTTAACTCACTCCTACTATTTTTCCATTTGCCACATCAATATAATTTGCCTGCGGTATTTTAGGTAATCCCGGCATCCGCATCATTTCCCCACAAACAGCTACAATAAATCCGGCACCCTGGCTGATCACAAGATCATCCACATCTATTTTGAAATCGCCGTCCAGGCCACTGATGGTTGCATCGTCAGTAAATGAGTATTGTGTTTTTGCCATGCACACCGGCAAATGTTCGAGCCCCAGTTTTTTTATTATCCGCAACATTTCCTGTGCTTTTTTATAGAACACAACTCCTTTGCCACCATAGATAGATATTATAACTTTCCTGATCTTGGTTTCTATATCGTCTGAAAGGTCATAAGTATATTGCAAAGGAGGCGATGGCTGCTCACAGATATTTGCAACAGCCTGCGCCATTTCCACTGCGCCTTTGCCGCCATGATTGAACGCATCATTTACCGCAAAGGGAACTTGTTTTTTGTAACACCAATTCCTCAAAAAATCAATTTCTTCTTTTGTATCAAAATCGTATTTGTTTAGCACTACCAAAACCTTTTGATTAAATGTTTTCAAAATAGCTATATGCTTTTCCAGGTTTTGCAATCCTTTAGCAAATGCATTCATATCCGGCAGCTTTATTTTATTTTCTGCAATACCACCACTTAATTTTAGTGCCTGCGATGTAGCCACCAGCACACTCATGGCGGGTTGCAATCCTGCTTTCCTGCATTTGATATTGAAAAATTTTTCAGCGCCAAGGTCACTGCCAAAACCAGCTTCGGTAATTACATAATTACCAAACTGCATGGCTGTTTTGGTAGCCATAATGGAATTGCAACCATGAGCAATGTTGCCGAACGGACCTCCGTGGATAAGTGCGGGACAACCTTCAAGCGTTTGTACAAGATTGGGAAGTATAGCATCTTTCAGTAATGCAGTGATGGCACCTGTTACACCAAGATCTTTTGTAGTAAAAGGCTGGCCGGCAAACGTAAACCCAAGCAACATTTCATCTATTCGGTGACGGAGTTCTTCCAATCCTTCGGCAAGGCATAGAACAGCCATCAGTTCACTGGCCGGTGTAATTACAAATCCCGTTTCTGAGGTAATTCCATTATTCGGAGCATCAAGAGCTGTAACTATTTTTCGCAATACCCGGTCGTTGACATCCAGACAACGTTTCATTAAAACAGTTTTAATTCCCTCCGGTTTGCCACGATTAAAAAAACGAAAATTTTCCATTAATGCGGCCAGTGTATTATTAGCCGCTGATATTGCATGAAAGTCACCTGTGAAATGAAGATTGATATCTTCCATAGGTACCACCTGCGAATAACCGCCACCGGCCGCACCACCCTTCATTCCAAAGCACGGTCCGAGTGAAGGCTCGCGAAGTGCCAGTATAACTTTTTTATTCAGCTTTCTTAAACCATCCGCCAAACCAATAGAAGTCGTCGTTTTACCAATACCCGCTTTGGTAGGTGTAATAGCAGTAACCAAAATAAGTTTAGCATCGGCAATCTTCTTTTCATCAAACTGATTGATATCTATTTTGGCTTTATAATGACCGTAAGGAACCAGGAGATCAACCGGAAGTTCCATATCAGTTGCCACTTCCGTGATCAACCTCATAGAATGCTCCTGTGCTATTTCATAATCGGTTTTCATGTAAAAAAATTAATTCAACAATGTGCAATGATTTTTCGCAGGAAACGATGACAATGTTCAACAAGAGAAGTGATAGTTATCAAATTCCGGCATGAGGCACATTCGCAGCTAAGATGTTTCTGGATGTTTTTTACTTTTACACAGAAAATTTATCCTTGCGAAAATTATTCTTCATTTCTTTATAAACCAACAACCTGCTATTTATGTCTACCGCTTTCATAACCGAAACAAAACGGCCCGGCAATGGTAACGACCAGATCATATCTTATTTTACCTTACGAGTATTAATAGGGGCTGCCGGCATTTGCCTTCCTTTCTTATTAGTGATCGGCAAACTTATTTATAATCATTCCCTGCAAATAGAATATTCCATCAGTGATTATTATGATAACGGAACGGCAGGCGATATCCTGGTGGGTGTATTGTTTGCGCTTGCATTTTTCTTAGTATCGTACAAGGGATATGCACGCATTGACAACATTGCAGCCAGTCTGGGATGCGTGTTTGCTCTTGGCGTAGCTCTTTGCCCAACCACCAGTGAAAATAAAACTGTACACAACCTTCATTTTATTTTTGCTCTCCTTCTTTTTTCTGTTTTCATTTTTTTCTCCATTTATCTTTTCAGGAAAAAAAACCCTCACCCCACCAATCAAAAGAAAAACAGGAACAAAGTTTATCTCATTTGCGGCATCATTATGATCGCATGTATCGCGGGTATTGCAGCCTGTGAAATATTTAATGTAAATGCAAACCTGCACCTGGTATTTTGGTTTGAATCTTTAGCGCTGGTTTCATTTGGTTTTTCATGGATCACGAAAGCCGAAGTAGTATTTCATGATAGCAATAAAAAAAGAAGTAAATAATAACTGGCTATACTTTCAATATACTGTTTGTATATTGCCAGCATTCGATTTAAAATGATTGCTGCATGTATAAATTTTCTTCAATTAAATTTTTGGGAGCATTCCTGATCACTCTTGCCTTTATTACCTGCAGGGATTCAGGAAATAAGAACTCGGAAAAATTTAGTCCGCAATTCAAACTAACAGCCTCTCAAAAATTTACCATTTCCAATTTCGTGGATTGCAATATGGCGGAAGCATGGATAGTTGATACATTCAGAATATTTCCGGGCAAGTATGGAGAAGATACCGTGTGGGGTGCGGGGAGAGATCTGAAATTTGCCAGTGGTAGAAATGCGGATGAAGCTTTTTTGAGTGATACGTCAGCATTTACTGAACCGCAATTGCCTGCTGATGCTCCGATAGGCTCGCCCGGTCTGCACGGCGCTGTGTGGTTTGAAACCATATACCAGGACAGCAGTGATCAATCAGGCAAAACATTATATGCCGTTTATCACAATGAAAATTATCCTGAGAATTTTCCTTATGACCCTGCTACCGGTGAGGGATATAAAAAAGATAACTGGCCGGAAGGTTTGCGTGGCCCCTCTTCTTCTGCAGCTGTTTGCCGTATCGGAATTATGAAATCAGCCGATGGAGGATGGAGCTGGACAAATAAAGGAGTTTTTTTAGAAGACTTGCAGCCAAGATTGATATTGAAACTTTACAATACTTCCAAAACATTTGCAGGTGGTGTGGGTGATCCTTCTGCAGTGCGGAGTGGAGATTATCTCTATTTATTTTATGGTGAGTACGGCTACTCCGGAGTGTATGATGAAAAAAATTATGATGCTGATAAAGAACGAAACGGGCAATGTATCAGTATAGCCCGCATTGCACTGAAAGATCTTGATAATCCTGAAGGAAAAGCTAAACGTTGGGATGGAAAAGATTTCAATGCAGATTATAATGATGCAGGTGCGCCGATTGCTTCATTACAAATTCCGAAAGCAGAAGGCGGCGGGCCGGCTTCTTCACCGGCTGCCGGTTTTTACTGGGGGCCTTCTGTCAGTTGGAACAGTTATTTGAATTGCTGGATTATGCTGATGGCAAAAGCAACCGGGCCCTCATGGGAAGGCAACAGTGTATATATTTCTTTTAATAAAAATAAAGAGCTGGGTGAAGGAATGAATTCCCAGCAATGGACGAAACCGCAATTGCTTTTACAGAAACCCGGTTATACCTTATGGTATCCTTCCCTGCAACCGATGAATGACGAAGAAGATGTTTCCAACAAACGCACTTGTCTCCGCCTTGGACAAAAAGCAAGATTATTTGTAAAGAGCAATGGTCCTGACAATAGTGAGTATTCTTCTGAATACATTATTGAATTCCAGAAGTGACAGATCCGGTCTGTATACGATTACGTTATTCCTGTCAAAAATGTTAAGGTTCCTTTGTCACAGCCATCAGCTCTCCAATAAGTCTTACCTTCCAAAGTTGTAAATAACATTCATGAAATTCATTATTTTCAGAATTACTTTTCTTGCGTTGTATTCCATTTTTGTTTCTCCTGTCTTTGGTCAGTATAACTGGAAATTAAGCAAGGATAAAGACGGCATTAAAGTATATGAATCCGAAGTCCCCCATTCAAATTATAAGGCTATAAAAGTGGAATGTACTCTTGAGGGAACCTATGATAAGCTGATGGCTGTGCTTCGCAATGTAAGTCATCAGAAAGATTGGGTGTACAATAATAAAACTTCGGGCATGATCAAAATTATCAGTCCTCTGGAGTTTTATTATTATGCAGAGACTTCCTTACCATGGCCGATGTCAAACAGGGATGCAGTTGTACATTTGAAAATGAATAAAGACAGCCTCAATCGTTTCTTAAAGGTCACCGCCGTCAGTGAACCGCATTATATTCCTGAAAAAAGCGGGAAGGTGAGGGTCCCGAAATCAAATATCAATTGGTATGTTACCATGCCTACCGAAAAAACTATTAGCATTGCATATACATTTGAAGCTGAACCGGGAGGCAGCCTTCCTGCATGGCTTGTGAATATGTTTGCTGATAAGGGGCCTTATCAAAGTTTTAAAAAACTTTCGGAAATATTAAAGCAGTAAAGATTTTTGACAGTGTAATATTTCATCTTTTATTTCTCAAATCCGTAAATAAAACCATCACTGAATTGTTTCAGCAATCTCATTTTTTTTGTGTGGGTGATAAAATTGAGTTGCACAAGATCAGGATCCTGCTCATCTGTAAACCAGACGAGATAACAATGAGGATCATTTTCAAACTGCTTCATTTCTTTTTTTGATTCTCTGTGTGGTAAATATTTTGTTGTGCGGCCTGTAAAAAAATAAACCGCATCAGGGGCATCAGAGTAAATTGTATAATTTTTTTTGAATGGCAGTGAGTCTTCCTCAATAAACTGAATTGTATCTGAATACTTCCAGTCATCCTCAGTATAGCCGGGTATTCCATCATCCTTCACATCATCCCATGTTTCGTAATCATCATTCAACTGGTTATATTGAAAAGATATAAAAATAATAAGCCCCACTATTACCCACCATTTTCTTGCCGGCTTCCTGCTTTGTTTTGAGGAAGGGACAAGCCAGTAGCTACAGCACCACAATAAGGGTATAAATGCAGGAGACATAAAACGGCTGTCCAGTTCTTCAAACCGGGAGATGCTGGCCGTTACGATCATAAACAAAATATACACCAGTGAAAAAGCAGCAGAAATGGTTATATAATCAGCTATTTGTTTTCTACGCAACTGTTGAATAAAAACAAATAATACTGCAGCAATTATCAGCAGTGCAATCCATGTAGCAGGTTTATGATGTGCATGTAAAAAAGGAAGCCAGTCGCAAAATACCGAGCCTGTATCGTGGACGTTTTGTATAAGCGGAGTTATTGATCTTTCACGAGGACCTGTCAATGTTCCGCTGACAAAATAATTTCTTCCAAGATTAATAATAAATAATAAGGGGCTAATAAAAGAAAAAAACAACAGGTCAAAAAATCTTTTCCTGAAGGAAAGTTTTGTATCAAACAATATTAGTATTCCGGCAGTAGCGATAATAGTTACACCCACATACCTTGTGATACACGCCACTGCCACAATGATAGCTGCTGCTATTAATAATTTTCGTGAATGAGTTTGAAAATAGCGATGTATCGCTATCATGAAAAACAGCAGAAATATAATGAAAAGGGTCTCTGACCACAGCATGGAGTAATCTTCCAGGAGACCGGGGCTTAACAGGATACAACTTAATACGCCGACCTTGTACCATTTTGACCGATAAGTGAACTGCTCCATTACACAACCTGCGATATAAATAAGAAAAGCAAAAAGAAAAGCATTTAAATAAGGACCAAACAATAACGGCTTTACCCCGGTAAGCCAAATGACGATATTGAGAAAAAAGGGATAGAAAAGGGGAAAATCAATAACGGGAGACTGTGTAAAGTCTGTGAACCTTCCGCTTGTTTTTAAATGTTCTGCCGCAGTGGAATACACAACCGAATCAGGTGAAATACCAATACCTCCATACCACGTAAATAAAATTATAATTACAAAGCCCGCTAAAGCTGCAATGAAACTATCAACGTTTTTCCTGAAAGATAAAAACCGGAACATGGAATGAATTGAAAAAAACGCTGCAATTTAAAATAAGTTAACAGCCAATTATTCTAATAAAGAAGTTTTAAGAAATAACTAATAAATAAAAGGTCTGTTCCCGAAAACCCATTACCATCTTTTCCACCTTACTAAAACGCCATTCACCTTTTACCAATGCACTTTAACCGATGCCTTATGGAAGCATACCTATTTCTTATTGTAAAGAGATAAATTTACTTTCAACTTTGAAAAAAATTAATTGTAATGTCTAATGGCAACTATATTCTGCAGGTAGAAGGGTTAAATATATATTATGGCAGTTTTCATGCAGTAAAGGATATTTCATTCAAAGTCCTCCCCGGTGAAATATTTGGTTTATTAGGTCCGAACGGAGCCGGCAAAACAAGTACGCTAAGTGCCATTGAAGGTTTGCTTAAGCCCCGGTCCGGTTTAGTGATGGTGGCCGGATTTGATACAAGAGAAAAACCATTACATGCAAAAGCTGTTATCGGGGTACAGTTACAGGCTACAAGTTTTCAGCCTGAACTTACTGTGAGTGAAATTCTGCAGTTGTATGCAGGGATATACGGGCTCAGCATTGAAAAAGAAAAGCTGGCTGATATTTTAAAAAACATAAAACTGGAAAATGCAGCTGGAAAAAAATTCCGGCAATTATCAGGTGGCCAGCAGCAACGTGTTTCACTGGCCATTGCTACGCTTCATGATCCAAAACTGGTTTTGCTTGACGAACCTACATCAGGTCTTGATCCGCAAAGTCGAAGACAGTTGTGGGAACGAATGGAAACAATGCGTGGAAAGGAACACTCGGTATTGCTGACGACACATTCCATGGAAGAAGCTGAAGCCGTTTGTGACCGCATTGCTATTATTGATCATGGAAGATTGATTGCAATAGATACGCCACAATCTCTCATAGACAACAACAGGACAAACCCTGAAGTGATCAATGCATCAAGGAGAGGAAAAATAACTTTGGAAGACGTATTTATAGGACTAACCGGAAAAGCAATACGTTCATAAAATTTTATTATTTAATATCATTTATTAATTATAATCATGGAAACCATTCCAAAAACATCTGCTGTTTTTAGTTCATTGCTTCGGGCAGATCTTGTTACACAATGGCGCAACAGGCGTTCTTTTATATTGCTTCTGCTGGTACCTGTTCTTATTCTTATTTCATGGAAAGGGATAGTTGATAAATTCGGCGGGCCCTTTGCACTTTCTTCATGCATTACTATAGGCCTTGTAGCCACAGGTTTAATGGGCTATTCAAACAGTATTGCGAGAGACCGTGATAAAGGTGTGTTTCAACGATTACGTGTAGCTCCCATGCCTTCATGGTGTATTATGGCGAGCCGGCTATTGGTTCAATTGGTAATGATCGTGTTGTTGACTATTCTCATATTTATTGCGGGTAAAGACTTTGATCATATAACCCTTTCACCGGCAGGATATGCTATTACATTTTTAACTGCCATCATTGGTGGCGCTGTTTATCTTGGACTTGGCCAGTTAATTGTTGGCCTCATCCAAAATCCTGAAACAGTAAATTCAACCAGCAGGCTGACTTATTTTCTGTTCATCATGATAGGTATGTTTGGGGAACTAGGTGTGCTGGGCGACCAGCTGAAGGAAGTTGTATTATGGTCTCCTTATGGAACGGTAAAAAGAATTATTGCTGCTGGTATGCAACCGTCAACATGGAATTCAGAAATGACAATGGCATTGCTGGTGACGATTGGTTATGCGATCATTTTTTCTGTGATCGGTATAAAGAATTTTAAATGGAATAATAAGTAAGACACTACTCTGTTTTCAGGCTTTTTACAGGATTAATAAAGACTGCTTTTATGGCCTGGAAGCTAATGATCGACATGGTAATAATAAAAATAGCTGATCCGCATATAGCAAATACCCATCCATTTATTTTTACACGGTAGGCAAAATTTTGCAACCATTTATTCATATAATACCATGCAAACGGTGTAGCTGTTATAGTTGCTAAAACGATTAACCACACAAAATCTTTGGCAGTAAGTCTTATAATGTCAGTAATTCCGGCGCCAAGTACTTTCCTGATGCCAAATTCTTTTGTACGTTGTTTAATTGCCAAAGCAACTAAACCAAAAACGCCGGCTAATGAAAGTATAATTGACAATGCGGAGAAATAAATAAAGATCTGTTGAAATCTTTCTTCACTTTTATAAACCGAATTAAAAGCATCATCGAGAAACCAGTAATCAAAAGAAGCATCCGATAAGTTATTTTTCCATGTTTGACTAATCTGATCAATAAAAGCCTTCGTATTGCTTGCCTGGTATTTTATGGCTAGGTATGAATAATGATCCCCCCATGGTTTATTGGTTATGATGAGCGGCTCTATCTTATCGTGCAACGAAGCAAAATGAAAATCTTTAACTATCCCAATTACTTTATGCACGCCGTTCCGGCTGATGGTTTTGCCCAAAGGGTTTTGCCAGCCCAATGTTTTCGCAAGTGTTTCATTTACCAGGTAACCATCGCTGAGGGCAGGACGATCTTTTGAAAAATAATCACCGGCGACCAGTTTAATGTTAAATGTTTTCAGCAGGTTTTCATCTGCATCCAATTGATGAATGATCATGGCCTTAGTGTCACCTTCCGGAATAAACCCATTATTTGTAATACCGTCGTAAGGTATCTCTGAAAGGGCCGTTACTTGTTGAACAGCGGATAATTGTAATAATTTCTGTCGCAACACCGGATAAGATTCCTGTGTATTTTCTCCCACTAAAGGCAACACAAGAATATGATCCCTGTCAAAACCCGGGTTGATTTTTTTACTGTATCTCAATTGAAGGCTTACCATTAACGTACAAGCCATCAGCCCTATTGTAATCACAAATTGGGCAACGATCAAACCTTTTCTGAAAATACTTTGAGCAGTTTGAGGCAATAGTGATCTGAATATTCTTGTCGCATTGAATGAAGAGAGATAAAAAGCTACATAGCTGCCGGCAACTATTCCAACAATCACAATAATTAAAAACAACAATAACAAAGCTGGTAAAGTATTTATGCTTAAAGAAAACAGGCTGTTGCCAATCATTCGCTGATAAACCGGTGCTAACAATGCCACCAGCAAAGTTGAAATAAGGAATGCTGCGATTGTCAGCAATACAGTTTCAATAAGAAATTGTTTTATCAATTGTCTTCTCCCTGCACCCAACACTTTCCTTACTCCAATTTCCTTGAATCTTGTAATAGCCTGGGCGGTAGTGAGATTGATATAATTTACACAAGAGATAAGAAGAATAAGTATTGCAACGATACTGAACACATAAATGTTGGTTCTTAATGTAGCTGAATTATCACTATAATGAAGATGAATATCCTTAAGAGGCTGCAATGCTGCATCAATCCTGATACCTACTTTGGAATAATCTTTATTAATATGTTCCCACATAAAAGCAGGCAGCTTTTTTTCCAATGACTGAGCATTTACTCCATCTTTTAATTGCAAATAAGCTGTGTATTGTTCACCTCCGTTCCAGTCCATAAAATTATCAGGCTCTTTGTAGAGTGTAGTAAAAGACAGCAATGCATTATAGCTGAGATGTGAATTTGCAGGAGGTTCCTCTGCTATACCTGTAACAATATAATTCGTTTGATTATCGAGACGTACAACCTTACCGATTGCGTCTTCATCTTTTCCAAATAATTTCTTTGCTATTTCACTCGTCAATACAATTGAATAAGGTTCCTTTAACACAGTTAACAGATCACCCTTTAAAAGTTTGTAAGAAAAAAGTTGAAAAAAAGAGGAATCAGCATGATGGATATTTTCCACCTTGCTTGTTTTGTCTTTATAGGTTATATAAGCTACCCGTGCAGAAGATATTCTTACAAATGACCTGATTTCAGGAAATGTATTTTGCGCATCAGGAGCAAAAGGAGCTGTAAATGTGGGTCCATCACCAAGTAACTTTCCATTTTGCCAAAAACGAAAGCCAATCCTGTATATTGAGGATCTCTTTTCCTGGAAATTATCATAGTTTGTCTCGCTGTATATGTACATGCCAATCAGCAATACAGCGGCAATGCCGACAGATAACCCGCCAAGATTTATCAGTGACAGAATTTTATTCTTCCGAAAATTCCGCCAGGCGGTTTTTAAATAATTACGGAACATAAAATATCATTCTAATCAGAAAAGTGGTTAATAAAATTAATACAGCGGAAGTATATGTCACTTCATTGCTGCATTCCAATCAGAAAAGGAATCCCGGAAAAGGATTCCTTTTGTTATAACACATAAGAAAACTAAGAACTCAAATTTTCAATTGGAAAACGGAGCTTATAAATTTTTCAATGTTTCTATTCTTTCCCAATGCTGCTTGATTCCTTCATTCGCCATTCCTAAAAACTCTTCAGCCTTTTCAGGATAATTGTTTTTAATTGTAGCAAACCTGTTTTCGTGATACAAGAATTCATTTAGTTGTACTGAAGGTGGCTTGCAGTCAATTGTAAACCGTTGTCCTTTTTCCTTTAGAGGATTGTAGCGGAATAATGGCCAGTAACCAGTATTTACTGCCAGCTTTTGCTGTTCAATTCCATGACACATATCATATCCATGTGCAATGCAGTGACTATATGCAATAATGAGTGAAGGGCCGGGATAGGCTTCGGCTTCCAAAATTGTTTTAAGAGCATGTACATCATTTGAACCCATTGCTATCTGGCCTACATAAGCACTGCCATGAGCAATAGCCTGCATGGCGAGATCTTTTTTGCCCGTGGTTTTTCCTTTGATAGAGAATTTGGCACTGGCACCGATCGGTGAAGATTTTGATTTCTGTCCGCCGGTGTTACTATACACTTCTGTATCCAGCACAAGAATGTTCACATTCTCACCTGTGCTCAGCACATGATCCAAACCACCATACCCAATATCATAAGCCCAGCCATCACCACCAATGATCCAGATAGATTTCTTTTCCAGAAATTCTGCAAGCCGGTATAATCTCCATGATTCTTTTGTATCAATTTCTCTCAATCTTCTTTTTAATTCATTTACATCTTTACGCTGGTGCGTCAATTCTATTTCTGTATTCTCTGCATTTTGCAAAATAGCATCCGTAAGATGATAACCTACTTCTTCTCTTAATTCTTTCAGCATGTGTAGGGCTATTTCTCTTTTTTTATCTGTAGCCAGTTTGATACCCAGTCCAAATTCTGCATTGTCTTCAAAGAGTGAATTACCCCAGGCCGGTCCGCAACCTTCATGATTAGTCGTCCATGGAGTAGTAGGGAGGTTACCGCCATAAATAGAAGAGCATCCTGTAGCATTAGCAACAATCATCCTGTCGCCAAACAATTGTGTAAGCAATTTAACATACGGTGTTTCACCACAACCACTGCAGGCTCCTGAGAATTCAAACAGGGGTTCTAATAATTGCGAACCTTTTACTGTTCCTTTGTTTACTCTTGTACGGTCAATATCGGGCAGCGATAAGAAATAATTCCAATTCTTTTTTTCTTCTTCTTTCAAAGGCAATATATCCTGCATATCAATGGCCTTGTGACCCGGTTGTGATTTACTTTCAATAGGGCAAACTTCTGTGCAGAGTTTACAGCCGGTACAATCTTCTACTGATACCTGCAAAGTATAAGCTTCTTTGTCTTTATAAAATTCTTTACCAATAGGATCTGTATGCTTGAAAAATGCAGGAGCATCAGTTAGCTTTTCACGATCATATACCTTTACACGAATAGCAGCATGGGGGCAAACAAAGAAGCACTTGCCGCACTGTGAACAAAGTTCAGGATCCCACACAGGAACCTGTTCGGCAATATTTCTTTTTTCCCATTTGGTTGTGCCGGTTGGATATGTTCCGTCAACAGGAAATGCACTTACAGGAAGTTCATCACCTTCACCGGCAATAATTTTTCCTAAAACATTTTGAATAAAATCCGGAGCCGATTCATTTACCGGGGGTTCAATTATTTTCTTACCCAGTTCGTAAGTTGAATAATCAATGGCAAATAAATTATCAAGTGTCATATCCACTGCCTTGAAATTTTTCTGAACAACCTCATCTCCCTTACGGCCATACGTTTTTTTGATAGCATTTTTGATATGCTGAATAGCTTCTTCTTTCGGCATTACATCGGAAATAGCAAAGAAGCAGGTTTGTAAAACAGAGTTGATGCGGGAGCCCATGCCTGTTTCTCTTGCTACTTTAGAAGCGTTGATCACATAGAATTTTAATTTTTTATGGATGATCTCTTCCTGTATCTTCTTAGGCAATTGATCCCAAACTTCTTCACGGGAGTAAGGTGCATTCAATAAAAATGTGGCCCCTTCTTCGGCATCTTTCAGCACATCATATTTTTTCAGATAGTTAAAATGATGGCAGGCAATGAAGTTCGCAGAATTAATAAGGTATGTAGAGCGAATTGGTTTTTCACTAAATCTGAGATGAGATACCGTAAGTGATCCCGATTTTTTTGAATCATATACAAAATAACCCTGTACATAATTATCTGTTACTTCACCAATTATTTTAATTGTGTTTTTATTGGCACTTACTGTTCCATCGGCGCCGAGGCCAAAAAATAATCCGCGGAACAGGTGTTGTTTTTCCAGGGAAAATTTCTTTTCCCATGGAAGACTGGTAAAGGTTACATCATCTTCAATTCCGATCGTAAAACTATTTTTTGGTTTTTCTTTTCTCAATTCTTCAAACACAGCTTTTGCCATGGCCGGGTTAAATTCTTTGGAAGCTAATCCATAACGACCGCCGATGACAACAGGCATCCTGTGAATCCAACCTGCATGCAATGCATTTACTACATCCATATACAAAGGTTCGCCGATCGCGCCGGGTTCTTTACAACGGTCAAGAACCGCAATACTTTTTACAGTAGCCGGAATAACGTTTATAAAATGTTTTACAGAAAAAGGACGATAAAGATGAACATGAACATATCCTACTTTTTGACCTGCACGGTTAAGAAAATCAACTACTTCATGAACAGGTCCAGAGCCTGAACCCATGATAATAATGATGCGGTCGGCTTCCGGATGACCATAGTATTCAAATAATTTGTAAGACCGACCTGTAAGCTGAACGAATTTTTTCATCATCCTTTCTACAATTTCAGGGGCATTGTGATAATATTCATTAGCAGCTTCACGGCTCTGGAAGAATACATCAGGGTTTTGTGCGGTACCGCGAATGATAGGATGTTCTGGATTCAACGAACGCTCACGGTGTTTTATCACATCTTCTTCATCTATCATCTGTCTGATAATTTCATCAGGAATTACCTGCACCTGGTTTAATTCATGCGAAGTACGAAAGCCATCAAAAATATTCAGGAAAGGAATTCTTGCTTTTAATGTTGAAGCTGTAGCAATCATCGCCATATCCATTGCCTGCTGAGGGCTGTTGCCAAACAATTGCGCAAAACCCGTTGACCTGGTTGCCATCACATCACTGTGATCGCCAAAAATGGAAAGAGCATGAGTTGCTATTGTTCTTGCTGCAATATGAAAAATAGCCGGTGTAAGCTCACCGGCTATTTTATACATATTAGGAATCATAAGGAGGAGCCCCTGGGAACTTGTAAAAGTTGATGCGAGAGCGCCACCCTGTAAAGCGCCATGAATGGCTCCGGCTGCCCCGGCTTCACTTTGCATTTCAATGATTCTCGGCACTTCGCCATAAATATTTTTTATTCCATTGCTGCTCCATTCATCGGCCCACTCACCCATGGCTGATGAAGGCGTAATGGGGTAGATAGCACACACTTCGCTGGTTCTATAAGCAATATAAGAGGCTGCTTCATTTCCATCCATAATAGCAGATACGAAAGGTTCAGCCTTTATTTCTTTAGAGGAAGTCTTTTCTTTAGTGATCGTTTCCATGATTAAATATTGTATGGTGAGAAAGATGCACTAAAGTACTTTGATTGAAAAGTTTACCGGATGAGGAAAATCAGACAAAGACATGACTTATACAAGTGAAGAAGTAAATTAACGTCAGGATTAAAAAGTCATTCTTGTCGCTTATAGTGGAAGTTCTGTTATATACAAGCTTAATATCAATAATTATTATTTTACAATTATCAACTAATAATTTTTGTCTTCTATTGAATCTAGAATATTGACATAGCTCACATATCGGTCCTCATTTATCTCTCCTTCAATTACCCCCCCTTTAACTGCGCAACCGGGTTCATTTATATGTAAACAATTATTGAACTGGCAATTCACCAATCGTTCCCTCATTTCAGGAAAATAATGTGACAATTCCTGTTTAGTAAGATCTACCAATCCAAATTCTCTCATACCCGGTGTATCAATTATCTTACCACTAAAAGGAAGATCAAACATTTCAGCAAACGTAGTGGTATGCAATCCTTTTCCGCTCCACCCGCTTACGTCCTGTGTTTTTAATTTCAGATCAGGCAATATTGCATTTAATAATGAAGATTTGCCTACACCACTGTGACCACTGATTAGGGTAATCCTATTCGTCAGTAATTCCTTTACCTCATCAACACCCGTATTATTCTTTATACTTATGCCTTTTACTTTATATCCCACGTTTTCGTACATCTGTTTCCATTCTTCAAATCGTTCTTCTTCTTTTCTTTTGTGCAGGTCTGTTTTATTAAATACAATGAGAGATGTAACATGATACATTTCTGACGCTACAAGGAAACGATCAATAAATCCCTGGGAAGTGCGGGGTTCTTTTAATGTAGCCAATAACAAGGATTGATCAATATTGGCGGCTACAATATGATGCTGATGTTTAAATCTTGGTGACTGGCGGTTGATATAATTTCTGCGCTCATGAATTTTTGTGATCATAACTGTATTTTCTGTTTCGCTTTCTGTTTCAATTTCAACTTCATCACCCACTGAAACCGGGTTAGTGGAAGTAATATCATCAATTTTAAAAACGCCTTTGATTCGGGCATTTTTGAATTTGCCTTTTTCATCTTTTACTGTGTACCAACTTCCGGTTGATTTATAAACAAGCCCTTTCATTGAACCAAGACTAAGATATTTTTTGAATAAGAGGAAAGATAGGAACAATCTTAATTACGGAAATTTTCTAAGAACAGTGAATCTTAAAACCAATTCAATAAATAAAAGTCCCAGGGCAATGAGTAATAATGGAATAAACTCCTCCTGGTAATGCCGGAGTGATTGAATTTCTATTTTTGATTTTTCCATTTTATCAATTTGCTGATAAATACTTTCCAAACTCAATTTGTCCCTTGCCCTGAAATATTCTCCGCCGGTTTCACTTGCTATGCGACGTAATAATTGTTCATCAAGAAAATCATTAGTTGCCGGTTCTCTTTTGCCCTTAACATTCTCTTCTACCGGGATCGTATTTTGGGCACTCATACCGATTGTATATACTTTTACTCCCTGTGCCTTTGCTATTTCCAATGCCGTTAATGGATCAATCAATCTCGTTTCGGGAGCTTCTTCTTTTCCATCAGTCAGCAGAATTACTACTTTACTTTTCGCATCACTTTTTGATAAACGATCAACAGCTGTAGCCAGGCCTTCCCCAATCAGCGTTCCATCCTGCAACATGCCGCTTCTTAAACCATTTACCTGCTCAAGCAAAGTATTTTTATCTGTAGTAATAGGACAAAGTGTATAACTTTCGCCGGAAAAAATAACAAGCCCGATCCTGTCGATCGGCCGGCTTCGTATAAATTCTTCAGCCACTTCCTTGGCTACCTCTAAACGGTTGGGTTGAAAATCCTGGGAAAGCATGCTTCCGCTGACATCAATGGCTAAAACAATATCAATTCCCTCTCCCTTTCTTAATTCTTCATCTGTGTGCCTTTGTGGCCTCGCCAGTGCTAGGATTATACAGCTTAATGCCAATAAACGGAGTACAAAGGGTACATGCCTTAAAATATTTTTGAATGATGAAACAGTAAAGGAAAAAGCAGTAGACACTTTTAATGCAGCCTGCTGGCCATTATATTTTTTTACATACCACCATATCAACGCGGGTACAAAAGCAAAAAGACTTAACATGGTGGGATATGCAAATTCGATATGTCTAAACCAATTGTAAAGCATAGATGTTACCGGCTCCCTTTTTGAAGAAATGTATCATTAGTCAACTTTTCTATTTTATCAATTGAATTTTTTATGATGTTAAATGAATTGATCCCATCGTCTCTGCCAGGTTCATATTTTGCAAATTTTACAAAATCACTCATCCGCAATGCCTGTGCAAGCTGGTTAAACTCGTCGTCCGGTAATTTTAGTGATCTCAGTTGCATCACAAGGTCGTCAGTTGTTTCCTGTAAAGAGGCAATTCCTTTTCGTTCTGAAATATATATTCTGAAAATATCAATCAGTTTTGTGTAAAATAATTTCAGGAGCAGGTTTTCCTGTCGCAATTTTTCTAATTCCTTTTTTGCTTCTGCATAGGGATCCGGGTGAGAAGCTTTTATAGCTGGTCTTTTCTTCTTTCTCAATAACAAATAAATAATGCCGGCAACCAGTAAACCAGTTATTCCAATATACCAATACCAGTTTTGTTCTTTTTTCTTTTCGGGCTGCACATCAATTACATCCTTTATATCATGATAATCCTGGTTGGGATCAAATGATGAAAAACCCACATCTACTGGTATTGAATCAGTGAACAAGGGCTGGTCTCCGGGCAATTCAAGTGAAGGAATTACCCAATGACCCGAATCAAAACTGGTAAGAGTAAGTTTTTGTGATAGGGTAATTTTTTCGTCTTTATCAACGGTATCAATTTTATTTCTTTGCAGTATCTCAAAATGAGGAATTGAATCAATAGAAAAAAAGCGCATTGGTTCCTGAACCGGGAACTCAGCCCGGAGATCAAAATGAATTTGCTCACCAATTACAATTTTATTTTTATCAAGATTTGCATTAATGGTCACTTTATCCTGGCCATAAGAAGGAGCAGAAAAAAGCAAAAGGGAGAAAACAGAAAAAACTTTATATAACCGGATAAAAAACATTAACTCATTTAATTCATTTAAGAGGGGTCGACTAACGATTCCTGCTGACAAAAAAACGCTGCAATACTTTTACATAATCATCTCCCGTACGAATGTGCAGGAGATCGCAGCCTGATTTTTTAAATACATTAGTGCTGTATTCTGTAACACGAAAAAATTCTTGCTTATATTGTTGCCGTACAAAAGCGCTGCTTGTATCCACCCATTTCGTTTTACCCGATTCTGCATCCCTTACCTGCACTAACCCCATATCAGGCAATTCCATATCCATTTTATCATAAACCTTAATTCCAATTACATCATGTTTTTTTGCTGTTACCTTTAATCCGTCTTCATAATTCGCATCCAGGAAATCACTCAATATAAATGCAATGCTTTGTTGCTTGGTTGAATTCCTGAAAAATTTCAACGCATTACTAACTTTTGTTCCTTTATGATTGGATTCTTTTGTCAAAAGTTGTCTTACAATATATAACGCATGTTGCCTGCCCTTCTTGGGAGGAATATAGGCTTCCACTTCATCACTATAAAAGATCACCCCTATTTTATCTCCATTATTAACTGCAGAAAAGCTCAATACTGCAGCTATTTCAGTAATAATGTCCTTCTTTCTTCCATACATAGTACCAAACATAGAGCTTGCGCTGATGTCAACCAGCATCATAACTGTCAACTCTCTTTCTTCTTCAAAAACTTTGCTGTAAGGATGGCCTAATCTTGCCGATACATTCCAGTCTATAAAACGAATATCATCACCATGAGTATATTCTCTCACTTCTTTAAACGACATTCCTTTTCCTTTAAATGCGCTATGGTACTCGCCGGTAAAAAGATCAGTAGTGATCTTTTTGCTTTTTATTTCAAGCTCACGGACTTTTTTCAGTATATCCCCAACACCTAAATAAGGGTCTGAATTACTGCTTTCTGTATTTTTTTTATTTTTCAAAATATATTGAATTAAAATCTATCCTTCATTTTGGAGAGTATTTAAAGGGCTCTACGGCACATTAATCTGTTTCAACACATCATCAATTACATTTTCTACATTTATGTTTTCTGCTTCCGCTTCATACGTTAGTCCAATACGATGACGAAGCACATCTTTGCAAATGCTGCGAATATCTTCGGGTATTACAAATCCTCTCTTATTTAAAAAAGCATGCGCTTTTGCAGCCAATGCCAGATTAATACTTCCTCTTGGTGAGGCACCATAGGAAATTAATGGTTTTAATCTTTCAAGCTTATATTTTTCCGGCTGGCGTGTAGCAAAAACTATATCCAGGATATATTGTTCAATTTTTTCATCCATATATATCTGCCTCACCAATTCCCGTGCATTCCCGATTTCCATCACAGACACAATTTGCTTCACTACAGGCAATGTTAATCCCTGTACATTTTGCCTGATGATCATTTGTTCTTCATGCATCCTGGGATAATCTACCAGTACTTTCATAATAAACCGATCCACCTGTGCCTCCGGCAATGGGTAAGTACCTTCCTGTTCCAGCGGGTTCTGAGTAGCCAATACTAAAAATGGTTCTTCAAGCTTGAATGTGTTTTCACCAATTGTTACCTGCCTTTCCTGCATGGCTTCGAGCAATGCACTTTGTACCTTGGCGGGTGCCCGGTTAATTTCATCCGCCAAAATAAAATTGGCGAAGATGGGTCCTTTACGAACCACAAATTCATTACGCTGCTGATTATAGATCATTGTTCCGATTACATCAGCTGGCAACAGGTCTGGAGTAAATTGTATACGGCTGAATTTCGCATGAATAGCTTGTGAAAGGGATTTTATGGTTAATGTTTTAGCAAGCCCTGGTACACCTTCCAGTAATACATGGCCATTGCTTAACAGGCCAATCAGCAAACGGTCAAGCATGTGGCTTTGCCCTACAATTATATGCCCAATTTCATCTCTTAGCCTGTCAATAAATTGCCCGGCATGGGAAATACGTTCATTCAGTTGTCGTATGTCTTCCGCAGTTTTTAGCATAATTGATATACCCCCATCTCCGCTTAAAGCTGAGAATTTTTATACAGTTTATAATTTCAGGCAGTCCCCTATAAGCAAATCCTTTGCCGATAGTGTTTCCTGTAATTTTTACGAAGTTAATATCCTTATGTAGTTTGTGTTGAATACTTTTTCAACGTCTGAAACGTTAATTAATTTTAATGCTTAAACCCTTTTTATGAAACGCTTAAAACCTATCCTCGCCATTTTGTTATTTAGCAGCTTATGCTTCATTGCATGCAAAAAATCGTCTACACATGTAAAAACCAACACAGAGTTAATCACACAAACTTCATGGAAATTCGACAATGCCACTGTAAGCGGAGTTGATGTATCTGCATTTTTAGAAGCTTGTGAAACAGACAATATTCTCGTTTTTACATCCACCGGAACCGGAACTGTGGACGAAGGCGCTACTAAATGCAATTCCGGCGATCCTCAAACAAATCCGTTTACCTGGAATTTTACCACGAATGAAACTGTACTTCATGTTTCAACAGTATTGTTTTCAGGCGGCAGCAGCGATTTTAATATTGTTACGTTAAGCGAGACTCAACTTGTGCTTTCTCAGAATATTGATGTATCCGGCAGTACGCAAAATGCAGTGGTGACTTTTACACATTGATCAGGTAAGATATTTTGCAACGATCGGTACCCTTCTGCCGACACCAAATGCTTTGCAGCTTACCCGAATAATGGGGCAAAATTGATTTCGTTTGTATTCATTGGCGTTCACCAGTTTCAGTATCCGGTCAACCAATTCCTTTTCATATCCCATTTCAACAATCTCTTTGGGCCCTTGTCTCAACTCAATATACTGGTATAGTATCCTGTCAAGCTTTTCATATTCGGGAAGGCTGTCAATATCCTTTTGATTGGGACGCAATTCCGCTGAAGGAGCTTTGGTAATAATATTTTCCGGAATTACTTCTTTCTTTTTATTGATAAATCTTGCCAGTGCATACACCTGCATCTTATATACATCACCTAATACGCTGAGTCCCCCTGCCATATCACCGTATAAAGTACCATAGCCAGTGGCTAATTCACTTTTATTGGAAGTATTTAAAAGAATGTAACCAAACTTATTCGCCACTGCCATCAATAAATTTCCTCTTGTTCTGCTTTGAATATTTTCTTCTGCCACACTGAATGCCTCATCTTTAAAAATTGGTTTCAGATCAGTAAGAAAAGTTTCATAAATATTTTTAATAGGCACGATATCATATTGGTTACCTAAATTCTTGCTTAAGGCTTCTGCATCTTCTACTGAATGCGAACTTGAATATTGCGAAGGCATTAACAAGGCTCTTACATTTTCTTTACCCAATGCTTCAACAGCCAGCACTTGTGTTACAGCACTGTCAATACCACCAGAAGATCCTAGTATGGCTTTGCTGAAACCCATCTTGCTGAAATAGTCCCTTATACCAAGAATAATTGCATGATAGATCTCCTCTATATTTTTTTCACCGACCAAATATTGAACAGTGTCTATGTCGCGGCCTACATCAAAAGCCGAGTAATAATAAGCGGTTACCTCCAAATCTGCACCTTCTTTTCTTGCCAAAAGCTCATCTATATCAAAAACCTGGTAATCTTCTTCAAAATATTTCATCTCCTTTATCTTACATCCGTTGACATCATATATAAGACTGCCTCCATCAAAAACAATCTCAGTTTGTGAGCCGATTGTATTGCAATACAACATCGGCATTTTATATTTCAGCACATGAGCTTTTACAATACTGTTTCTTACAATATCCTGCGCATAATTATATGGTGAGGCAGAAAGATTGATCATTATATCCGGTTTAAAAGGCATTAGCTTTTCCATGGGTGTTATGCGATAAAGTGGATTATCACCCATATTCCACACATCTTCACAAATAGTAACTGCAAGCTTCTTTCCCTTAAATTCCATAACCTTCCATTCATAGGCCGGTTCAAAATAACGGTACTCATCAAACACATCGTAATTAGGTAAAAGTGTTTTATGTATCTCTGCTTTTATTTCCTTCTCATACAAAAGAAAAACAGCATTAAAAAGGTCCTTTCCTTCCGGCTCCGGATTGCGGGCAGGACTTCCGACTAATACCCCAATCGTATCAGCATATTGTCTGATTAAATCAATAGATTCATAACATTTATTGATGAAATCATTGAATTCCAGAAAATCTCTCGGGGGGTAACCGCAAATGCATAGTTCAGAAAAAACTACAAGATCTGCTCCCTGCTTCTTTGCCCACAATATGCCGTCAATGATCTTTTGTACATTCTTTTCAAAATTGCCGATGTGATAATTCTGCTGCGCTAAAGCGATCTTCATACTGCAAATTTAAGTAAGGCAGGCGGTTGTCAGATAACTTATGACGGCTGCGGTCCTTAACTTCGTGACAACGTTTAAACATACTTATCGTTTAATGCTATGAAAAAAATCCTCATTATTCTCTTAGCTGCATTTTCATTATTGAACTGTAATAATAAAGGCAATATTCCTGATGTTTCGGGTATAAAAGTCAATCTTGAGGTACAGCGGTTTGAAAAAGATCTATTTTCTATAGATACAAACAATGTTTCAAAAAGTTTGTTTTCTCTTCAACAAAAATATCCTTTGTTTACCCCGGTCTTCCTGTCAGGAGTACTTGGCCTGCCTGACAGCGCTTCGATCCGCGAAATAGAAATACGGCAGTTCATCTTTTTAAACAGATTTATTTATGATGCTGCTGAAAAAAAATATAAGAACACAGATGACATTCAAAATGAATTGAGAAAAAGTTTTCAGTATGTAAAATATTATTTTCCATCTTACCCTGTTCCAAAAATTATAACTCTTATCGGGCCGATTGATGCTATGGCTAAAATGCAAAATGGTGAGTACTCGACGGATTTCTTAGGGCAAGATTTTTTGGGGATCAGCCTCCAGTTCTATTTGGGCACTGGCTTTTCTCTTTACCAGGCCAGTTATTTTATTGACAACGTGGCTCCATCATACCGCAGCCGCCGTTTTGAAAAAAAATATATTGCTCCTGATGCGATGAAATTAATTACCGATGATCTCTTTCCTGATAAAAGCAATGGCAGGCCCTTAATAGAGCAAATGATTGAAAAGGGAAAACAATGGTGGTTACTTGATAAATTTATGCCCAATACTACAGATTCTTTAAAAACGGGGTACACCCAAAAACAATTAGATTGGTGCAATGCAAATGAAGGGCTGATCTGGAATTATTTTGTAAGTAATGAAACCCTTGAAACCATTGAACCGGATGTAATACAAAATTATATTGGTGAATCACCCACTACACAGGGAATGCCCGAAGCTTCGCCCGGAAACATTGGCCAATGGGTGGGCTGGCAGATCGTTAAAAAATTTGTTGATAAAAACTCTTCTCTAAAACCGGCTGAGGTAATGAATACTCCCGCCAGGAAAATATTGTCAGAAGCAAAGTACAAACCCAAGTAGGATATTGTCGGGATCAATAATAGGAATTAGTTCATTAAAGAAATTAATTTCACAATATTTGATAACAGATCAAAAAAAATTGGAAGTAAACATTACTCCCAATCCCGATAGTTATTCTGACAAATTTTTTATTTAGCTACAGCAAGTTCAGGCTTTCTGCCTAAAATTCTCATCATTCTGAAATGAGAAACAATAGCTGATATCATAGTTGGATATTCATTGTAAGGTAAATTGAATTTAGCGCAGGTGTCTTTTACAATTTTACTGAGTGCCGGGTAATGAACATGACTGACACGTGGAAAGAGGTGATGTTCGATCTGGAAATTCAATCCGCCCACGAACCATGAAATAATCTTATTACGAGGAGCAAAATTTGCTGTGGTTTTTATTTGGTAGATGGCCCATTCACTATCAATTATCTTAGGATCGATTTTAGCAAATTCAAATTCAGTATGTTCAACAACGTGCGCTAACTGAAAAACAATAGCAAGTGTAAATCCCATTGCAAGATGCATAACAGCAAAGCCAATAGCCCATGGGGCCCAACCTACAAAGTATACCGGAACAAGTATATAGAAAAAGATATACAACGCTTTGCTTAACCAGAAAACAAAATGTTCTTTGAAACTCATTTTTTGCAATGGCGTGTTGATGATTCTTCCTTTAAAATATTTATTGAAATCCATCATAAAAACCCAGGCAAGCGATGAGATGGCATACACAAGTACAACATAAATATGCTGAAAGCGATGAGCAGGCACCCATTTTTGTGTATAGCATTGACGCATCAATGGGCTTTTTGCAATATCATCGTCAACACCATCAACGTTTGTGTAGGTATGATGAATAATGTTATGCTTAAACTTCCAGATGAAGGCATTGCCTCCTAAAGCATTTAGTGAATGACCAAAAGTTTCATTCACCCATTTTTTACTTGAATAACTTCCATGACAGGCATCATGCATTACATTAAAACCAATGCTGGCCAATACAAAACCAAGAATACCGCACAGTACAAGGGCGAATAATCCAGGCATCGGGAAAAGTAAAAGAGAAATATATAACCCAATTGCCGAAGGAATAAGTACACCTGTTTTTATATATAGTTTCCAGTTTCCTGTTTTTTTAATTTTTTGCTGCCGGAAATATTGTTCTACTTCCGCTTTAAGAGCAATAAAAAAAGCACTACTCTTATTATTAAATGTTACTTTAGGCATGAAGGACTTTTTGATGACAAATTAAAATCGTTATTTAATAATTGGTTGGATGATCTATTTACAAAACCTTTCAATGGAATGAAAACCTGAGAAGGGAATTGCTAATGTCTAAAACTACGAAAGAATAATGAATATTGTGCTTTTAGGAGGATTATTTGAGAATTTTGGCAAAACCTCAAACTATGCCTGTTATTTTAATTTTTGCCTCTAATTACTTTTGAAAGGAACGATCATCTCAAATTCAGGTATATTGACCTTAAGCAATTTTTTATTATTGAGATTTTCCATTTGGTAAGTGCCCTGCATTTTTCCCATTTCTGTACGCAGGTTACAACCACTCACATATTGATATCTTTCACCTGGCTGTAATACAGGTTGAACACCCACCACACCTTCGCCTTCCACTTCCCGGTAATTTCCATTACTATCAAAAATATTCCAGTGACGGCGATGGAGTTTTACTGCAAAAGAATTATGATTTTCAATTGTAATCCGGTATGCAAACATAAACTCTGACTGCAGGGGATTACTGTAATCAGGTTGGTAAAACGTTTCCACACTTACTTCAACTCCTTCTGAGATCATGCTCGTCATGAAAGGTGTTTTTGTAAAAGTAGAGAAACAATTTGAAAATGTAAAAACAGCAACGATGAAAGGGATTTTTACGATGGCATGAATACTCCTTTCATTTTTACCTCCGTTATGGTATCTATATTTTCATATTTTCACATTTTTAAATTTGTATAATGAAAATAGCTGTAGCAAACGGTGATGGAATAGGCCCTGAAATAATGGGAGCTGTTTTGAAAATTTTTGAAGCCAATAAAGTACCCTTAGAATATGAGTTTGTTGAAATGGGCAAATGGGTTTTTGATAAAGGTTATAATAATGGAATGACACCCGAAGCAAAACAAACTATCGAAACATTGGGTTTGCTTTTTAAGGGTCCTATGGAAACGCCAAAAGGCAAAGGTGTAAAAAGTATAAACGTCACAGCAAGAAAAACATGGAATACCTATGCCAATATAAGAACGTTTCAAACTCTGTATGGTGTAGATACTGTATTCAGCAAAGCCGGCATTCCTGTGGATGTTACCGTGGTAAGAGAAAATATTGAAGATACATATGGTGGTATTGAACATATGCTTACACATGATGTAGCCTTAAGCCGTCGCTTTATCACAAGGCCTGGAAGTTTGCAGTTGATTCACTACGCTTTCGAAATGGCGAAACTGAGAAATTCAAAAAGAATTACGTGCGGACACAAAGCGAACATCATGAAAATAACAGATGGGCTTTTCCTGGAATGTTTTTATGAAGTGGCAAAAAAATTCCCTGAACTAAAAGCTGATGACGTAATTGTAGATGATCTGTGCATGAAACTGGTAACAAGACCTGACAATTTTGATGTGGTTGTTCTTACCAATTTGCAGGGAGATATTGTCAGCGATCTGTGTGCAGGTTTAGTGGGTGGGCTTGGGTTTGCTCCTTCTGCCAATATCGGTGATCATATTTCTATTTTTGAGGCGGTGCATGGAACAGCGCCTGATATTGCAGGTAAGAATATTGCCAACCCTACTGCGTTACTATTAAGTGGTCTTTCCATGCTACGGCATGTTGGTCTTACAGAAAATGCAGCCGTTATTGAAAATGCATTGCTCTATACTTTAGAAAGCAGAATTCATACAGGAGATTTTGGAGATAAAACTAAACCTTCGGTAAATACGACCCAGTTTGCAGAAGCTATAATCAACAATTTTGGTAAGAAGCCAAAAGCAAATGCAAAAGAAGTTATTCCTAACAAACCGGGTACGCCTGCTCCTTTTAAACTCCTGGAAAATCCAATGATGATCTCAAAGGAAATAGTAAATGAAAAGATCGTTGGTGTTGATTTTTTTATTGAATGTGAGGAACAGCCTGGTGAAATTGCAAAAAAATGCCAGAGACATGCTGGTGTAAAATTCAATCTTATTAATATCAGTAACCGTGGCACCCAGGTATGGCCCACGGGTTCTGTGTACACCAATCTTGTAAACCAGTATAATGTTCGTTTTGAAAGTATCAATGATGAAGGATTGAATCAGCAGGATGTAATCGGCCTTTATGTCAGCATGAGTGGTAATTTCAAGATTTGCTCACTTGAACTATTGAATATGTGGGGCGATAAACGAGGATATAGTCTTGCGCAGGGCCAGTAAGGTTTGAGAATTGAAATAAAACTTGATATAATACGCAGGTTGCTAATTCTGTAGAGTTCCCTGGTTATACTGTTGTGCTTTTATTGAAAGTTTATTTTTGAGCAACTTCTTGTTTACCTAACCTGCTTATTTTAATTATTTGCAGAATCAAATAAAGAATAACTCCCCATACTGTAGCAATGATTGAATACGCCATTAACATAAGCCAGATTGGAGCCTTGCCCCTCGCGGCCCATAATGTTCTTTGCCCAAAATTGTTTTCAGGTTTGATATTCACCCCCCATGGAACAGTCTTTTCGATAGATAAACTACCATAATTGTCATTGTCTTCTATCTTGGCTATAAGTGTCAGATTGTTTTTATCATCGCCGGGTAAACTATCGCGTTTAAATTCTCCGGCTACCTGCCCCAAAGAATCTGTCGTATAGGTTTCCTCATCACCAATGTTTAGATCACCACCTAATCTTTTGATCCCAATTTTTAAGTCTACATCTTTAGCAGGAGCCCATCCATTATTTTCAAGCTTCATCACCTGTACATTTACTGTTCTTGTTCCGTCCGTATTTGATGTATCAATTAAAATTTTTGCTTTACTGATCTCCGATTCGGTCGTCGTCTCTTCTTCTTTAAACGTTCCTTCGGTAACAGCAATGAATTTATGAGTGGATGCAGCATCCCATATAGACTTCAAGGCCGGTGGAATAATGGCTTTGGCTTTCCCGTCAGAATCGGTCCGCACCTTGGTTATCAGATTCTGCGCTTTATTACTATCTAGATATAATTGTAATACCTGCCCCTTTAAGGGTTGCCATCTATTATTAACTTTTGTTTTTGTCTCCACTAATAAATATTGAAAATTATTATTGATAATGAAGTGATGAATATTGACAGAGATCTCAGGCTTTGTAGAATCATCCTGTGCAATAATATAGTTTGACGCCACAAAAAAATAAAGCAATAAAAGGCTATTTCGAAATTTAAGAATGTGTTTCATCTTCAGCAATTGTTTCGTGAATGGGAACAATAGGAAATATTCTTGCAAAAAAAGTAATGATCAGGAGTGCGCCTGCCAGTGAGCCCATAGCAATGGCCCATTCTTCCCAGCTTGGAAAATAATGATGATAACTTTCCGGCACATCGTGCATAGGTAAAAATGGATGCATTAATGTAGGTGTTACGATCAGGTAACGTTTGAACCAGGCACCCACTACAACCATAATCCCCGCAATAAACATGGGAAAAGGTTTTCTTCCCGAACGGAACAAAAGTATAATGGCGGGGATAATCATTCCGACTAAAATCGCAAACCAGAATATAGGAGCATCTTCACCGGCAAAAAGATTCGTCAAATGTGACACCTCGGGTTTTTTCATCTTAAATGCCGGGACAAGAAATTCATTGATATTAAAATATAAATACAGCAATGCAAGCATCACTACAATCCTTCCCATTCTCTCAAAATGAAAATCAGTAATATACTTATCCAACTTATAAACTTTCCTGAATACATACATGGCAACAACTACACCGCCAGCCCCAACTAAAAAAGCTCCTGAAATAAAATAAGCTCCGAAATTCGTGCTATCCCAGCCGGGCCTGTATGTTGTAGCAAACAGCCAGGATGTTACAGTGTGAATGGCAAACGCAACTGGTATAATTGTTATACAAAGAATAGTAATGGCTTTATCAGTTATTTTGAATTGTTTAGTTGTGCCTTTCCAGAATGAGCCCATAAAACGATATAATCTGTTCATCCATTTGGGTGATCTTTTATTTGCAATCAATATCTTAAGGTCAGGCAATAATGGAAAATAAAGAAGCAAAAGACTCATGAAAAAATAAGTGCCAATCACTATCACATCCCACACAATGGGAGACTGAAGCCGTCCATAAAAAAATAAATTCAGGAATCTGTCAGGGCGACCCATATCAACAACAATGATAATAGCAGCAAATACTATGGCTGACACAGCAATAATCTCTGCAATTCTTGTAAGTGGTGTGCTCCAGTGAACATTTGTCAATCGAAGAACGGCAGTGATAAGGGACCCGACAAGACTAATTGCCACAAAAAAAACAAAGTTTGAAATGTAAATTCCCCATGATACATAATCTCGCATGTTTGTAACGATCAATCCTTTTGTCAATTGGCGATAATATGCGTAGGCCCCTATGAGACAAATTGAGACAAGAATGCCCACCCAGATCATTCCTCGTTTGCCAAACTTTTGGGGAAGAAGATCAGTAGTTATTTTTTCAGGAGTTAATGTTGCACTATCCACTTTAAAAAATTTAGTTTATTCTATGTTCTTTTCATTTTCAAGTCCCTCTTCAAACGGAAAGTTCCGGTTGACAGGTGGCAGGTAATAAACTCTGGGCCTTGTACCGAGATCTTCCATCAATCTGTACCCGGCTTTATCTTTTATTAATTCACTGAACCGAAAAGTTTCGGAACCGTTGGTCACAGAGTCTTCATTCATATCACCAAAAAAGAAAACACCATTAGGGCAGGCATTCACACAATGAGGTAACATTCCCATTCTTACCATATCAGGGCAGAAATCACACTTACTTACTGTACCCTTTTTTTGGGGCAAACTGGTTTCACATGAATAATCCTTTTCAGCAATTTCCTTTGGCAAACCCGGATCTCCCCAGTTAAACACTCTCGTTGAATAAGGACATGCAGCCATACAAAAACGACAGCCGATACAGCGATTGCTGTCTATTAAAACAATTCCATCCTGCCTCTTAAAAGTGGCATCAACGGGACATACTTTTACGCAAGGAGGCTCGTCGCAATGCATACACGTTGTTGCTTGCCAATAGGGAGCCGTATGCTTTGCATCCTGCATGTTATAAACTTTTATCCAGTGTTCGCCCGGATGAACATGATGCGCATGATCACAGGCAGCCTGGCATCTTTTTAAATTCTTACAACGGGAAAGATCAATGACCATTACAAAACTTTTACCAGCTATTCCCTTTCTTTCTTCTGCATTAGAAAGATGTGGTGTTTCCGGCACAGGTTTTAAAAAAGCCTTATCCACTTCTATGATCTCGCCATCTACGGAAAGAAGTTTTACCATTTCACCGGAAGCCTTCACATTTTCATCCTGCGGAGTAAATGGATGTTTTCCAGAGCAGCCCGTAGCGAGACCTGCTAATAAACCTGCTGCTATAAATTCTCTTCTTGAAGAAGTTTCTTTGTTCATTACTGTCATTTAAAATTCATAAAGATGATTTTCGTTTTACCCATGTGTGTATATCGGCATCTTTAATTTTCTTTCTTTTAGAAGATAGTTTTGATATTTCCACTTCAACCAATCTTCCATCCTGGGTGAGCATTTTTACAGTTGTATTATCTTGTTTTGGCGCTGAGCGGAAAAAATATCTCACCGCCGTAAATATTGACAGCACCCCAATACTCCAAACAACAAATTTTTTTCTAGACACTGGTCTATGTTCGTTTTCCATTTTTATAGTATTAAAAATGACAAGTATGTTTTATTGGTCTATACACTTTTGTTATTGAACGCAGAACTATCTTTTAAAAGTTCTGAGGTAATTGACGACGGACCAAATATCATCCTGGTCGGGAATTTTCTTTTTGAATGATGGCATATCTTTACGACCTTCTGCGATTTTGTAAAAAAATGCACCATCAGGTTGTCCTTGAATTTCCGCTTTCCCAATATCTTCAGGTTGTGTTTTTAATTCAGCTGCCTTCGTACCATCTCCTTTGCCAGTTTTGCCATGACAAGATTGACAATGCTTTATCCATAATTCTTTACCATCGGCCAAAGATTCAGCATCAGCCTTTATAGGGTTTGTCATTTTAAGATATTTATCAGGAACAGGCCATGGATCTTTTTGTACAACTTTGAACGCAACCGTAATCATAAAAAAGGTTGATAAACCTGCAATAAAAAGTTTTGTTTTCATAATTAACTAATTTGTTTTGTTGAACAATGAATTTAATTTAATAATTCCAAAGCCTTGTAATATTAAAACCAATCAAAAAGTTTTCATGATGAAAAGTGATATCGTTCAATCCTTTAATATCAATCGGATTATTCTTATTAAATAAATTGTTTCGTTGTGGGGTCATATAATAATAGTTTGTAAAAAACAGTTGAAAAGTATGTGAACTGGTTGTGAACTCAATTCCTAATGATAAATTGGGGTTTGGATTATTTGTCGGGTGCTTGGTTAAAGGTTGATCGTAATTAAACATTATTGACATACCTTGTTTTATTTTATAGCGCACAGCTATATCTATCGCAAAATGATCATGTTTCATTTCGCCTTTGAGTACAGCTTTATAAGTGCTGTCTGCTATACTTCCGGATGTCTTATAATAACCGTTTACAATATTCTGGTGTGATACACTGGGAGCTATCTGCACTGATATTTTGTTTGTGATCTTTCTTGCAATCAATAATTGGTTAAAAAACATAAGCCTGTCTGACCAGTGAAGAAAATTATCCTTTTTACGTGTGTCAAGAGAAATATTAGTATAATAAGATACACTGACCGGGTATTTTCCTTTTGTTTGTTTAAGGACAGAATATTTAGCAAATCCTTCCCACGTCATGTTTGCCTTGGTAATGGATACTCCAGCCAAAAGATTATTGATTGGCACATAGCTAAATCCTAACCTGATGTTTGACGGTGCAAAAAGACCGTAAAAATCCTGATACCCGTTTTTAAGAGTGCCGAATCTATGCATGATGTCCATTTCAAAACTTTTTTTAACAGGCACTAGGGTAGTTTGGTTGTCAATAATCCAAATGCTTTCAAAAGTATTCTTTACTGGTTTGACCCTTTTGACCACTTCGGTTGCTTCTGTATTATCATTTATTGTGCTGTCTTGTGCAAAAACGATTGTACTAAAGTTTATCATTAATAACATAAAGGCAACCCGAATCAAACTTGTCTCAGTATATTTAAATTTCTTTTTCATTTAAATGAGTTTTAAGTATTAATTATTGGGTGCCCCATTACGAATCCAGTCAAGAATTTTTTGAATATCGGAGGATTTCAATGCACCCGTAGGAGGCATGTCGCCTGATTTTACCTCTCCGTATATAATACTGTTAGTTGGAACCACCGTGTTAACAAAACCACCATTTACTAATGCCCCATAAGCCTTATCTGCTGTTAACACCGGATCGTGTGCCGTACCATCATGACAGCCGCTAAGAGCACAATTATTAGTAAAGAGCGGCACTAAGTCTCCGCTAAAACTCACGTCTTGTGGTGGCCCGTTTGGATCCTGTCCGGGGCTGATTATATCTTTATAACAACCGGTTAAGCCAATAACTAAAAAAATTGTAGCAAAGGCTGATAGTATTTTTGATTTCATAATTGAATTTTTGAAAATCGACTGAATTTTTTTATTTCTGATTTTAGTTTATTGAGTTTGTCTAAAGATGGCATTACATTTTATTGTTACAAGGTCAGCGACATTGTTAGAAACTATTCCAAAATCCGTTTTTGCCAAAAACTGGAAATTGAAACTGAACCCAAAAACATTTTTGGCAGTAGCTCCGCTACCGGTTACTAACACACCATCATAATATAATTTACCGGTCAATTCTTTTGTTACACCATGAAAAGTAAAATCAAATGTTACAATATATCCATTGTCTGTTGTGCTCAGTTCAACACTTTTCGACTTAACAATGGCAACATTGGCTGCTTCTGTCGTCATACTTGTATCAACACCATAAGTGGTTTGCAAACAGCCTTTATCACGGGCTGGCTCAGAAGTATTAACTCTATTTACCCAAACCCACGCTTCAAAATTTGTATTCGCAGGGTTGGCTTCATCAAAATTGAAAGAATTCATTCCCAGTGTGTCAAAGCGGCCAGTTAACAAGGAAAGACCTCCTAAGTAAGCAGTTTCCCAACCGACATTCGAGTGTTGTTTGTCAAAACTGACTTTTGTATCTGATGGGAAGTTGAGAACCTGAGTACCTCTCTCAATATGTGGTCCACTCGATGGAATCAAAGTGTCTTTGTGAGTGCAGGAGACCACATAGCCATAGCCTGCAAAAAGAATAAAAAATATCGTAAACAGGTATGTCCTGTATTTGAATCTCATAACAAAATTTTTAAAATAAATAATTGAAAATTACTCTTGAAAGTAATCATACATGCATATCCGGTTTTATGACCTCAATCAAATTTTTAGATGAGGATAATCATCCCCCTTTATGATTTCATAATAATCTGTCGTTTTTAGATGAATGAACTCAGGATAGAGTTGGTCCTATATATATGTGTGTATATAATATCAATACACAGACACAGCAATGCTTTTATTTGTTATAGAAAAACATTCCTTTAGACTCCTATTAGTACCAAAGCAATAATAAAATAGGTCAAAGTCAGTATTCATTTTGACAATTCTCATGACAATCTTTGATATGTGTCATCACCCGACCATTTTCCCACATCTACTTTTACGACGTCAAAAAAAAATTATAAAAATCTATAGATATGAAACAATTAATTTTTCTAGCACTGCTGACGATTGGTTCAAATGCTCTTCTAAATGCGCAGGTAAAATATCATGCATCTAGTATAAAAGTTGCCGTAGAAGGTACATCTACTTTTCATGATTGGGACATGGTGACTGAAAAAGCCAATTGTGATATTGTCTTCAATTTTGACGGTTCAAATATCACAGGATTATCCTCCCTGGATTTTAGCGTACAGGCTGAAACCTTAAAAAGCCATCATTCAGGAATGGATAAAAATGCTTACAAGGCATTGAATACAGATAAGTACCCTGATATTAGTTTTAGCAGTAACTATGCAAACATTCGCTCTAATGGCACAAACAGTTATGTAATAAGTGCAAAAGGTAAACTTACCATTGCAGGTGTTTCAAAAGATGTATGGCTGGCCGGAATAACCACGGTAAACCCTGCTGACATGAGCGTTGAAACTGTGGGATCCGTTAAAATTAAAATGAGTGAATATAATGTAGAACCGCCAAGCTTTATGTTCGGCGCTATGAAAACCGGCGATGAAATCACAGTAAAATTCAATCTCACACTTAAAAAATAAACTAAACAAAATTGATTTAACTAATAAAACAAATGTTATGAGATATCGTTATTACAACCGCTTTTGCAAATTATTCTTTGCAATTCTTCTGGGCCTCCCATTTACAATGAATGCACAGCCCGTGGAAAAAATATCCTACATGCGCCCTTCTTACTGGAGGCCATATGATCAAACGGGTATCAATGTTTTTGAAACAACCAAACAAGCTGACCCTGTTCCATTCGATGGTTTAAGAATTCGCTTTGGTGCCGGTTTTACTCAGCAGTTCCAAAATCTGAAACATGAAAACCCCGATGCATTGAATAATGACGTCGGTTCTTACTCACCAGCAGTAGCCGGTAATAAACTAAAAGTTATTACATCAGGTTTTCAAACAGCACAGGCTAATTTATTTATGGACGTACAGTTGGCTGATGGTATCAGGTTGAATGTTACCTCTTACCTTTCTTCCAAACACCATAATGAAACATGGGTAAAAGGCGGCTATATCCAATTCGATAAACTTCCTTTTAAAGGCCAGTTCTGGACTAACCTGATGAAAGTCACAACAATTAAGATTGGTCATTTTGAAGTAAACTATGGTGATGAACACTATCGCAGAACAGATGGCGGCCAGGCTTTATACAATCCTTTCATGGAAGGAAACATAATGGATGAATTTGCAACGGAAATTGGCGGTGAAGTATATATTCAGAAAAATGGTGTAATGCTTATGGCAGGTTTGACCAACGGTATGATAAAAGGCAATGTGGATTCAATGTACAAGGCTTCCAACCCTGATGGCAAACTTCACAAATCTCCTTCTTTGGAATTAAAAGCCGCTTTTGACAAACAGCTTACTGAAAAATTGCGTGTTCGTGTATCTGGTTCTTACTATGGTAATCAAAGTGCAGGAGGTAATACACTGTTTGGTGGCGACCGCACAGGATCAAACTACCAATTTGTAATGGAAGAAAACTCTGCTAACCCGAGCAGCACAAGTGGTGCAGGAACTCCATTAGCTTTTTCTGGCAGATTCAATCCCAGTTTCAGAAAGAAAATAAATGCTTTCATGTTCAATGGATTTGTGAAAGCTGGTGGACTGGAAGTTTTCGGTACTCTGGAAACAGCATCCGGAAGAAATGCTAATGAGACTTCTACCCGTAAAGCCAATCAATTCGCTATTGATGGAGTTTACAGGTTCGGAAAAGATGAAAATCTCTTTATCGGGGCACGTTACAATACTGTTAGCGCTGCTCTTGTAAACAGCAATTCAGGTACTGGAGCCGGTCCTATCACTTACACCGGTGATGTTACTATCAATCGCCTTGCTTTGGCCGGTGGATGGTTTTTAACAAAGAATGTTCTTTTGAAAGCAGAATATGTAGACCAGAGGTATAAAAACTTCCCCGTTGAAGATTACCGTGCTGGCGGAAGATTCCATGGATATGTTATCGAAGCCGTAGTTGGTTTCTAAAATGAAAATATAAAAGCCGGGTTGATCTCCCAACCTGGCTTTCTTTCTTGTAATTCAATTCAAATCATTTCTCATTTTGGTTTATGCGAGTAACAGCCTTCATAATATTTTTCCTGTTTATTTTGAATGCAGCATTCATCGAAAAAAGCGTTCAGAACAGTTCACTCGCCAGGTGGGTTGTCGAACGAAACAGTTCTTTAAATATCCAGGGTGAAACAAATATCAACAGTTTTGAGTGTGATGTAACTGAATACCTGAAACCCGATACCCTCGTTTATTTGGCCAATGATGCCACCAAAAAATTAAGTTTCACTAATAGCAGTCTTGTGGTCGACATCAGGCGTTTTGACTGCCATAACAAGTTTATTACAGATGATTTCAGAAGTGCATTGAAAGCTGATGAAAATCCAAACCTTAAAATTGTTTTCCTGACCATCGATCAATTTTCAAATAATTGCAATAATCAGGTCGTAAAAGGAATTGTTGATGTAGAATTAGCTCATTCAGTAAAAAGAACAGAAATTGATTACGTAGTAAAAACATTGTCGGGCAATCGTATCCAGATAAACGGAAGTCATATTTTTTCTTTTTCTGATTTTAATTTAAAAGCTCCACGAAAATTGGCCGGTCTTATTCGCACTAAAGATAAGATCAAAGTCAATTTTCAACTTTTTTTTAGAGCAATCTGATAACAATATATTGCTGTAGATATTTAAAATATTTGATCACTATAAAATTTAAAAAATGAGTAAAGTTTTTATCGCCTGGCTTACTGCCGGAATCCTGATGCTAATTCTTGGTGTAGGCATGTTATACGCCGGCATTTACTTCTTCCCAAAAATTGCTGATGAATATTTTAGCCCCGTATTCCGCAGAGCCGGGGAAACTGATTGGACCTTCTATGTACATCCTTTTATATTGGCAGGTGCTCTTAAATGGTTTTGGGAAAGATATAAAGGAATTCTTAAAGGAGGTATTCTTTTGCGTGCAATCGAAGTAGCATTAGTATACGGAATAGTAGCGCTGTTGCCCATACTCTGGCTCACATTCAGTGCCATTGATGTATCGGTGAAGATGACAATTACCTGGTTGATTTATGGATTAGTGCAGGCATTTGCAGCGGGAATTGTATTTGCGAAACTTAACCCGTAAAACGTAAAACTTTTATTTATTTTGACACAAACAGAGCGGCCTGTAATAAGTCCCTCATCACAAACTGTCCTGATTAATCAGGACAGTTATGTCAAATAGTTTAGAATATTTTTGTTTGGGAATAACCATTTTTCTTCAGCCATTTAAACACTTTTTCTCTCTGATCACCCTGAACGATAATTTCACCATCTTTTGCAGAACCACCTGTTCCGCAAAAGGTTTTCAACTTTTTCCCCAATTCTTCAAAATCTTCTTCTTTTCCAATAAATCCTTCGATTAATGTAACTGCTTTGCCGGCCCGGTGTTTTGTATCTAATCTTATTTTTAATTTTTGCTGAGAAGACGGTAAAGTCTCTATACTTTCATTTTCTTCCTGAAAACGAAAATCCGGATCAGTACTATAAACAAATCCCCTGTTATCAGGTTTCTTTTTAGCCATTGAAAACTATTTAAATAACAGCTTTTAAACTTAAATCAAGGCTTTTTGCCTGGTGCATTAATCCCCCTACACTAATGTAATCAACCCCTGTATCTGCATACTCTTTTATGTTCGCTAAGTTAATTCCACCACTTGCCTCAGCCTCAAATTCACTCCTGATTATGTTTAAAGCTTCTGCAATTTCTAACGGCGAAAAATTGTCAAGCATAATTCTAAAAACTTTTTGCTTCCCTATACTCACTATTTTCTTCACATCATCTATACTTCTTGCTTCCACTTCAATTTTTAATTGCGGCCTTACTGATCGCACATATTCATAAGCTTTCTCTATTGTCTTTTCCAGGCTTCCGCAATAGTCAATATGATTATCCTTTAATAGAATCATATCATATAAACCAAACCGATGATTGACACCGCCACCAATACGAACTGCTTCCTTTTCCAGTAATCTGAAATTTGGTGTTGTTTTCCGGGTATCCAAAATTTTTGTTTTGTACCCTTTTAACTCATTTACATATTCCCTGGTTAAAGTAGCAATTCCGCTCATCCGTTGCATACAATTCAATAATAAGCGTTCGCATTTTAAAATAGTATGGACTGATGCTTCAACTTCGAAACCTAAGTCTCCTGTTTTTATTTTATCGCCGTCTTTTTTAAATCCGCTGAAAATTGATGAAGGTTCTTTATAAAGAAAAATTTCCCGGGCAACTTCCATTCCTGCCAGCACACCATCTTGTTTGATTTTTAAAACTGCTTTCCCCCTTGCATCTGCATGAATACATGATAAAGTGGAATGATCGCCGTTCCCTACATCTTCTTTCAGAGCATTATCAATTAAATAATGTAAATGCTCATTAAAATTATTCATGCCAGCAAAAGTAAAAAGCCTTCCTTAATTGGAAGGCTTTATTACAATCTCTTTTTTATTATCTATTCGATGGATTGAAAACGTATCGCTTTTACAAAATCTTTGTTCTCTTTCATTTTCATGAAAACTGTTGTACGATAATTGCCAGATTTTGTTTGAAGAGTTCCCACACAATATTGTCCCCCATTCTGATCGCCCTTATGCTTTACTTCAAATGATTTTACTTCGTTGTTATCAAAGAAATCTTTAAGTACAAGAACTGCCTGGGCCTTGCTATAGTTATTGCTTTTATCGGGCAATGTTATTTCAACATTATCATCCATATACTTACCCAATACACTGGCCTTCCCATCTTTAAGGGCGCCAATTACATCATCAAGATTTGAATCCTGTGTGGTAAATGAGACCATTACCAGGCTTAGAAAAATTGAAAGTGTAGAAATGAATTTTTTCATATACAAATTTGTTTTCAATGTGGTAAGGAACGAAAAATATGCCATAAACATTGGCTCCTATAAGCGACTACTAAAATAATAAAAAGAATAAGCTTTTCATAGAAACACATCCAATTCGTTAAATAAAGTAGTTTTACAGATTTTACGGGATATTTACTATTTAAGATCAATATTTCTTAAAAAATAAAATAGTATTATAGCAAAGTTTATAAATATTAAATAAAAATGAATAATAAAAAAGTTATCCTGATAATTATGGACGGTTGGGGAATTGGAAAAGTTGCTTCTGCAGACGCTATTCGACACGCTAAGACGCCTTTCGTTAGTTTTTTATATCACCAATATCCTAACACAACTTTAACGACCTGTGGTGAAGCAGTTGGCCTGCCAGAAGGACAAATGGGTAATTCTGAAGTTGGGCATTTGAATCTGGGTGCTGGTCGAATTGTATACCAGGAATTACAAAGGATCAATGTGGCTGTGCGTGATGGATCTTTTGCAAAAAATGAAAACCTTTTAAGGACCATCAAGCATGCAAAAAAAAATCAAAAGCCATTACATCTCATCGGACTCGTTAGTGACGGGGGCGTACATTCACATATCAATCATTTAAAGGCAATTATTGATGTCTGTAAACATGAAGAGCTCAAGGATGTTTTCATTCATGCTTTTACTGATGGAAGAGATACGGATCCTAAAAGCGGATTAGGTTTTATAAACAATCTGCAATCTTATTTGAATAAAACAGTTGGGCAAATTGCCACTATAAGCGGAAGATACTATGCCATGGATAGAGATAAACGCTGGGAAAGAGTAAGACTCGCTTATGATGCAATGGTAAAAGGTGAAGGAGAAAAAGCTACCGATGCACTTCAGGCTATTGAAAACTCTTATAAGAATAATATCACTGATGAATTTATAAAACCTTGTGTTATTGTAAATGAAGCCCAGCAGCCTATTGCAAAAATCAAAGATGAAGATGTGGTCATATGTTTTAATTTCAGAACTGACAGGTGCCGGGAAATAACACGAGTCCTTACACAAGAAGATTTTCCTGATTTTGGAATGAAAAAATTGTTGCTTGACTATACTACAATGACTGAATACGATCATTCATTTAAAAATGTTCATATTATATTCAGCAACGGCAATTTAAATAATACATTGGGTGAAGTTTTAGAAAAACATCATCTCAAACAAATACGCATTGCTGAAACTGAGAAATATCCGCATGTGACCTTCTTTTTTAGCGGTGGCAGGGAAATTCCTTTTGAAGGAGAAAAAAGAATTCTTATTCCTTCACCAAAAGTAGCTACTTACGATCTGAAACCGGAAATGAGTGCGTATGAAGTAACAGATGCGCTACTCCCTGAAATCAAAAATAAAACTGCTGATTTTATTTGCCTGAATTTTGCCAATGCTGATATGGTAGGCCATACAGGAGTATGGGAAGCCGCCATTAAAGCTGTTGAAACTGTTGATAAATGTGTCGAAAAAGTAGTAACAACAGGATTGGAAAATGGTTACGCAAGTTTTGTGACAGCCGATCATGGTAATTCTGACTATATGATAAATGAAGATGGCACGCCAAACACAGCACATACATTAAATCCTGTTCCTCTTTTTGTTATTGATAAAGATTGGAGAGGAAAAGTAAAACAAGGTAAATTAGCCGATATAGCCCCTTCCATTTTAACCATGATGGATATTGATATTCCACCGGAAATGACTGGCGAAATTTTAATCAGTAAATAAACTTCGTATGCTTAAAAAAATATTACTTGTGTTATTAATTGTTTTAATTGTTATTCAATTCATCCATCCCGCCAGAAACACCTCAACTGGCGAACAGCCAAACAATATCAGCAAAGAATATAAAGTACCGACTGAGGTTAATTCAATTTTAGATAAGGCCTGCCTGGATTGCCATAGTAACAATACACGCTATAAATGGTATTTTAAGATTCAACCTGTAGATTGGTGGCTTACGCACCACATTAATGACGGAAAGGAAGAATTGAATTTTGATGAATTTATGAATAAACCTATAAGGTATCAATATCATAAGTTGCAATCAGTAACTAACCAAATCAAAAAAAATGAAATGCCTTTAAATTCTTACTTGTGGGTTCATAAAGATGCAAGATTAACTGACCAGGAAAAGAATATATTAATCAATTGGGCTCAGGGAATAACAGATGATATGAAAGCAAAATACCCCGCCGACAGTCTTGAGAGAAAAAAATAATAATTTTCTTATGTAAAAAAGCAGATTAGCTATTTAAATTAAAAAGTGTGACCCCACAGAAGTCGAGTAAAATAGTTTTGCTGGCATCAAGAAATTATTGCACTAAAAGAAAAATTCTATTTTTTACATTCAGTGCAGCATTATAAAACAAAAATTGTCTAAATTACAGGCAACCAAAGGGAAAGTATGACCGAGGAAGCCATTTTAAAAGGCTGTTTGCAGAACGATCCTACCGCGCAAAGAGAGCTATATAATCGGTATAGCCCTAAAATGTTGTCGGTCTGTTATCGTTTCGCCCATAATCGTGAAGATGCAGAAGATATGCTGCAGGAAGGTTTTATCAAGATCTTTTCACAGATGCATACGTTTGGAAATCGGGGCGCCTTTGAAGGATGGATAAGAAGAGTTATTGTACATACCTGTATAAATATTCTTAAGAAAAATAAAAAATTTAATGAAAGTGTAGATATCATTCATGCAACGTCAGTACAGGTAAGAGAGGAAAGTGTCCCATCCATTGTTCAGGCAAAACAAATTGTAGAATGTATCAGGATGCTACCTATTGGATACCGAACCGTGTTGAACTTGTATGCTATTGAAGGTTATAGTCACCGTGAAATTGGAATGATGCTGGATATAGAGGAAAGTACAAGCCGTAGTCAATACACAAGAGCCAAAGCAATGTTAGAAGATATATTAGTGAGAAAAAAAATCATTCAAAAACCAAAAGAAAATATTGAGTGGATGGCTGCCATGAAAAGATAACCCGATCCTAATCCCTAAATCGCTGACTGATTATGGAGAGAAATTTTAATAATGAGTTCGAAAGGTTTTTAAAAGAAAATGCAGATCAATACCGGTTGTATCCTTCATCAAAAGTATGGAATGGAATTTATTCAGCTCTTCATACACGCCGGAAATGGTTTGGCTTAGGTATAATTTTGTTATTAGTCACCGGTACTTTAGTTACTATACTTATCACTCACTCTTCCAAAGAAACCATCGTTACTGTTAACAAACCAGTTTTAAATAAACAACAAGATCGCGTTTCTGCTTTACAAGTATCATCACCAGACAAACGAGTTAGCTATAGTAATAATAGTGCTGAGAACAATCATAATCCTGTAGATTTTGTTTCTCTAAAAAATAACAATCGCCAACTGGGAGTTTATGATCCTGTTATCAATAATTTAACTTCAATAAAAGAAAATAGCTTTCCTAATACAAATGAAGATGAATTAGAACGTTTGACAACTAATACTTCTATAGCTAATGAACTTACTAATCAGTACATTATTAACAACCCAAAACAAAAGACATTAGATTATCCAAGAGACTTAAATACTTTAAATACCCTGGATCCGGTGACCCGAAAGTATAGTGAATAACTTTATACATTCAAAAAGACCCAAAAGAGTATCACTTCAATTTAATTTTACTCCAACCATTAGCTATAGAAAATTGTCGGAAAATAAGTCATTTCTCGTTTCGGCAGCCGCCGCCAATGCACCTTCATCATATGCGCCGCTATATGATGTAAATAGCGCAGTGACTCATAAACCTGATTTGGGCTTTGAATTTGGATTGACAACAAAATATTCTTTAGCTACTAACTTCAGAGTAAAAGCAGGTCTTCAATTTAATATTAACCGTTATGATATAAAAGCTTTCAATTCCTCTTATGAAGTAGCGAGAATAGCTTTAAGGGGAAATAGAGGAGTTGATTCCTTTTATGATGCCCCCAGCACGCACAGGAACTTCAGCGGTTATAAATCAGATTGGTTGCAGAATTTCTATTTTGAAATATCCATGCCGGTCGGTATAGAAGTAAACATTATCGGGGATGATAAAGTACAATTTGGTGTAGCAGGCACTATTCAGCCAACTTATGTACTGGGAGACCGAGCTTATCTTCTTTCAACAGACTATAAAAATTACGCAGAAGTCCCATGGCTTATTCGCCGCTGGAATGTAAGTACAGGTTTAGAAACTTTTGTTTCTTACTCAACCCATAAAATGAAATGGCAAGTGGGCCCTCAAGTACGCTATCAACTACTTTCAAGCTTTGTTGATAAATACCCCGTAAAAGAAAATCTATTTGATTTTGGTTTAAAGATCGGTGTTTCACTTAATAAATAATAGCCGATACTAACTGCTACTTTTTATTTAGAAAACCCTGTTATATGTAACAGGGTTTTCTATTTGAATTACGTTTCGCTTTAATTTTATAAATTATTAAATAAATCAAGAATGAAAATCAACAGGGCGTTTATAGGTCTATTTTTTGTAATAATTATTTGCAGCCGTTGTAAGGAAAAAAAGAATGATGTCTTTCCTGCCCTTGATTTCATCAAAGGGCAAATTGCTAAAATCGATACCTCTTTTTATCCCATTATAAAGTTAGTGCCAGTTACAGACAGTACTTACGATACGACTTATGTAAAAAGAGAAGATTTTAAAAAACTGGCAAAAGATTTTTTAGAAACGCCTGATATTTCAAAAAAATTCAGCGGAAAATATACAGAAGAAAGAATGATGAACAATGAACTTGGGTTAGTTGTTTTTATAGCGACCCCAAAAAATGAAAATCTAGAAGTCCGTAGACAGGAAGTAAGGATACTCCCGAACCCTCCCGAGGACCAAATAAAAAGTATTTATATTGAAAAATTTCAATCGAACGATGACAGTTCAGTGATAAAAAGAATGACCTGGTATGCTGATAGAAAATTCCAGATTGTAACAATTACCCAGAACAAAAATGGCGAAGAAAAAACTTCAGTAATGAATGTGGTCTGGAATGACAACGATGATAATTAATAACAATTGGAATGACTCCTGAAGAGTATAAAAAAATATCGGCCGGAATCCCCGGTAATCCCGGCGTTTATAAATATTTCGACATAGATAACAAGTTAATCTATGTGGGAAAGGCAAAAAACCTCCGTAAACGTGTTACTTCTTATTTTATCAAAACTTTCACCAGTTATAAAACATATGAACTGGTTCAGCGCATTTCAAGAATAGAATTCACAATTGTAAATTCCGAACAGGACGCCTTTTTGCTTGAAAACTCACTGATCAAGCAATTTCAACCGCGCTTTAATATTAATCTTAAGGATGATAAAAGTTATCCTTACATAGTAATAAAAAATGAACCTTTCTCAAGAGTATTTTTAACAAGAAAAAAAATTGATGATGGTTCTGAATATTTAGGTCCTTATACATCTGTAGGCAAGGTTAGAGAATTATTAAACTTCATTAAACAAACCATTCAGTTAAGAACCTGTTCTTTAAATCTAACAGAAAAGAATATATCGAAGGGTAAGTTTAAAGTTTGTCTTGAATATCACTTAGGTAATTGCAAAGGGCCTTGTGAAGCCCTTCAAACTAAAGGGAGTTACGATGAAGGATTACAGCATCTAAAAAATCTTTTAAAAGGAAAATTAGGAACAGTGATCCAGCATTTCAGGTATGAAATGAAAGAATATGTAGAAAAGATGGAATTTGAAAAAGCAGAACTTATCAGAAAAAAAATTGAGTTTATTGAAGGCTATCAATCAAAATCAGTAATTGTCAATCCAAAATTAGGTGACGTTGATGTTTTTTCAATAGTGAAAGAAAATCAATTTGCCTATGTGAATTACCTTATGATGCAAAATGGAACGATTGTTCAAACTAAAACCTTAAAAGTCGAACCGCATCTTGATGAAGACATTGAAGAGATTCTTTCTTTTTCAATAACACAATTTCGAACAACTTTTAGTAGTCAGGCAAAAGAAATCCTTCTTCAGTTTAATATTGATTATCCCGAAGAAGGGGTAACAGTAACTATTCCTAAAACGGGCGATAAAAAGAAACTACTTGAGTTATCTGAAAGAAATGTAAATTATTTTATAAATGATCTGAAACAGAAAGAACGCTTAAGATTGAATGAGAAAAAAGCTGATAGGATAAAGGTACTCGAACAACTTCAAAAAGATCTTCAACTTCCATCGTTACCCTTACAAATTGAATGCTTCGATAATTCGAACTTCCAGGGTAGCTTCCCTGTATCTGCAATGGTATCTTTTAAAAATGGGAAACCCAGTAAAAAAGATTATCGCCATTTCAATATCAAAACCGTAAAAGGCATTAATGATTTCGCTTCAATGAAAGAAACCGTATTTAGAAGATATAAACGATTGCTTGAAGAAAAACAACCTTTCCCACAACTGGTAATTATTGACGGTGGCAAAGGACAGCTAAATGCAGCTATGGAAGCTTTAGAAGAACTAAATGCTACTGGGAAAGCAGTAGTTATTGGATTGGCAAAAAATGAAGAAGAAATTTTTTATCCTGGTGATAAAGAATCATTGAAACTCGCTTACAATAATAATAGCCTCAAATTAATTCGTTGTATTAGAGACGAAGTGCATCGCTTTGGTATTAGTTTTCATCGCCATAAAAGGAGTAAAGGAGCTTTTAAAAATGAATTAGAAGACATTAAAGGCATTGGAAAAAATACAGCTGATCTTCTATTAAAAAACTTTAAATCTGTAAATAGTGTCAAACAAAAAAAAGAAGAAGAATTATCTGAAGTAATTGGCAAAGCTAAGGCCAGAATTTTGTATAAGCATTTCAATAAAGGCGACTCAATGTATAAATGAAAAGGGGCCCGGATAGAAATCCAGCCCCGTTTTTAAAATCCAATATCCTATGAAAAACCGTAACGAAAATACAACAATTCCCCAGATTTCCTATACCACTTTGAGGTATTTTTTAAAAAAAATAAGTTATTAACATTGAAAGTTTTAAGCAAAAAAAAACCCACATAGAGTGGGATTTTTACGATAATAAATAATTTTAAATCAATAAGACCAAAGATCTTGTTCGTAATTAAAAATCCTGTCTTTGATATTATCTCCCTCTATTAATGCAAGAATTGGATCTTTAATATAACTTCTGATAATTTTGTTTCCAGGATTATCGAAAGTGGATTTGATTATATAACTACTAAACATTCTACTTTCAAAAAGTTCTTCCCATGTCATTCTGCCCATACCCATATTCTTAGGATTATAAACTTCAGATTTTGCAAGCAATGGACGCAAATCCGGATAATAAACCCAGAACATAGGAGAAACTCCTCTCTCCTGACCATTCGGCAAGTATTTAGTTTGCAGGGGAGCAAGACCTAAAATACGAACAAACATACGACTTGCTTCTTTGTCAAATACCCATTCTTCTTTCATAGCAATCTTTGTTACACTGTTTGGATCAAAACTGGCCCGTGTTACACGATATTCAATAATCTTATTTATATCATTAGGGTCAGTTACAGGAACAGTATCTGTTGTACCTAAGGTTGTTTGATTTATTTCATCAATAGACATAGGTGTTGAAAAACGATCATCCGCAAAAGCCGTTATTTCTCCAGTCTTTGCGGCTTTAAGTAGCATGTTTACAAAAACCTGGCTACCATTGTCGTCTTCTGCTTCATAACGAAAAACCTGGTTCATTTTTTCGCGAAGATCCAGTTCACGCCATACTTTTTCTGAGAATAAAGCATCATCCCAACGTAAGTGCTCGTATGGCAATGGCGTACGCTCTGTTATTCCTGATTTATCAAAAGCATTATCATTCCGCAATGATTTTTTTACAACAGTATCAGCCAAACCTGTGGAATCTACAACAATGGGTATGTTCCCATAAGGATTATAACTAGGCTGGGTATTATTGTTCGTACTTTGCTGCTGATTCGGGTTTTGCGTTTGATTATTATTCTGATTTCGTTTTTTTCCATTACGCTGAGCGTCGGCATTAAGCAGTAACGCAAAGCCAACTAACAATAACAACCCGCTTTTGAAAAAACAATTTTTCATCACACTTAATTTATTTAATATAATACACTAAAGACGGTAAATGCTGAGTTCGTCCATCAGGGCCAACAGCATAAATATCATCTATCGTAACTGTTTTTCCTGCCTTAAGATTATTTAAAATGCGACGTGCATCTGTGCTCCATATATTACCTGTGCAAGCTGCATCATCAAGGTAACCATCATCTGTATCAGCAGTGATCGTAAATTTCGTTACCGTATATTTTAATTCAAACGGAAAATCTTTAATACCGCAACCTACACCTGCCTGGGCTTTAAAAGCGCCCGCTGGAACGTTGGAACCACTTTCGTAGCTACCGACAATAGCAATAGGTTTTGGAATAGTGCGTGTACGGAATTGGGACTTACCGGCAATCTTGCCTTTTACTGAAACTGTTATGTAACATTCATCAGTAACACCATTCACATGGGCAATGTAATGTCCACCCCCTAACGGAGTAATGGTTCCGCCACCACCCGAAATAGAAACCTGCTGTTCTTCAGAACCGCCACCTGTAGTTGATATTGAAACAGGATTATCAACTCCTACATAAAGAACATTCATTTTATCTAATGCAATCGAAGCAGCAGCCTGACCAACTGTATATTCAATTGGCTTGGAAACTGTTTGGAGTTTGCCTTCCTGATCAGTGAAGCTAACACTAACATTTACCGCATGCTTTCCAAGTGATGTTGCAGCATTAATTTTTCGGTGTGCGGCACCATCAACATCTAAAGGAACGTTTTGACCTTCGATGGTAACTGTAGGAAGTGCTGCTTTACTAAAGGCACCAACTCCTGCAGTTATATCCATTTCATCACCTGGCATTACGTAACTTGAATTAGTTTCAGCAAACGCAGCATAGGTATCGTAACGAACCACTACTTCTCCTACTTTGTTATGACAGAATTGAACTACCCTGTTTTCAGAAGTTTTTACATCCATTTGAAACTTGCTCAAAATTGTAAGAGCAGCTACAGAAGGTACCATGTGAAAATAGGCGCCTTCCCATGTTTTACCAGCTTTATTTCTGCTCGCCGGTTTTGTAAGATCTATCGGAAGAGAATTTTCAAATTCAGTTTTAATTGTCGGATCGATTGCTAACAAATCGTTTTTATATTTTGCAAGCATGTCGTACAATTTCCTGCCTTGTCCTTTTTCGACCATGATACGGGTAGGTGTCTCAAGATTGTCCTCCCTGTACTTAGAATTAGGATCTTTATGATCACCGCCTGATTCATCAATAATCCTATCTTTTAAAGTCTGTATATACTCAAAAACTGGTTTTGTTAAATTTTGAGTTTGTTGCGCTTTGGGATACCATATTTGGGCCTTTGCTGCTGTTGTCGGATCAGACAACTTATCCAGCAAAGATTTCATAATTGTCCCCGTAGAGTGATCTACGGTTTTATTGGTATTTTCCAGACTTCTATTAACCGTTTTAAAGGCATTAAGAATTTCAGCTGATACATTCAGTGCCAGCAATGCTGTCATCACCAGATACATCATATTGATCATCTTTTGCCGGGGTTCACGAGGTAAAGCCATGACGATTTTTGGTTTTTACATTTAGTAATGGTGACTATTCAATTTGAAAAATCACGGATACGGATTCTATATAAACGAACCCAATAAGACCTTAGTATAATTTACGCACGACCCTGCATAGCACTGAGCATATTACCATATATCTGGTTCAAACGACCCAGGTTATTGGCCAAAATTGCTATTTGATCGTGTGCTTTCTTTGCATCACCCACACTACCTTCCATTGCCTGTGAAGCCTGAACTAAATTGCTATAGAATTGGTTCATTGCTTTCAGATGGTTGTTGGTATCCTGTAATTCCAATTCATAAATGGTATTGAGTGAAGAAAGATTTTTCGTTAATACCTGTACCTGTTCATGAAATTGTTTGGTTCCTTCTGCAGCGGTATTAAGATGATGAATACTGCCTGCAGCACCTACATATGCATCTCTCATTTGTCCGAGAGCGAAAGTAGCTTCCTTTGTTTTTTCAGTATAGTCGCTTGTAGCGGCAACCATGTCACTAATATCACTTATTCTGTCAACGGTCGTTCCTAGCTTTTTAAAATTTTCACTCAAACGGCCAAGATTAGCAGGTGTTATATCTGCTTCTTTCAACATATCTTCCAACTTAGTTAAAGCAGGGTTTCCTGAAGCACCAGGTAATGTAAGTGGCGTTACTTCAAATTTTCCTGTACGAGCTCTTTCTACATCAGGATGTTCGTTAATGTTAGGGAAATACCTTTGCCAATGTGGTTCTTCGGGCGGAGGTACAAGAAATGCCATTATCATAAATACAGTGGTTTCAGACATTAGTCCCACCATAATAGCATAGTCAGCCCCCTGCCAATGCAGGATTTTCATCATTGCAGCAAAAATTACAACCGCTGCAAAAAAGCTGAATAGAAAATTTAGAGTAACCTGGCCTTTTTGGGTTTTAAAAAAAATCATAGTAGGGTCGATTTATAGGTTTAAAAAAAATACAAGGTCAATAGCAAGACACTAATCAATAAAATATGCCGCAAATAAAAACGCTTCTGATATAGCAGTTAGTATTTGCGACAGTTATTTATTTACGACGTCCTTTAGCGGGGGCAGCCGGTAAATCAATTACACAACGGAATCCAATATAAGATTTAGCAGTGTCCTGGTACTCATAAGCACGGGTGCCTGTTTGAAGGTAATATCCCACATCTTTCCAACTTCCGCCACGGATTACTTTACGCTTCATACGTGGAGGATCGTCATCCTTTGCATTCCAGCGAACATCAGGATTCATATCATGCATGAAGTTGTAAGAACCTTCATAATAAATAGAAGAAGTCCATTCTGCAACGTTACCGGCCATGCAGTACAAACCAAAATCATTAGGCCAGTAAGCATCAGCACGGACTGTATAAAAACCGCCATCCTCCGGATAATTACCGCGACCCGGTTTAAAGTTGGCGAGTAAGCATCCTTTTTTATTTCTTAAATAATAATTACCCCAAGGGAACATAGATTCTGCCCTGCCACCACGTGCTGCATATTCCCATTGCGCTTCTGTCGGTAAACGAAAATCTGACTCCTGTGCCCTTTTCTTCGATTCAAGATATGAATTGAGAAGATGTGTTCTCCAGTTACAAAATGCGTCTGCCTGTTTCCAGGTTACCCCCACCACAGGATAATTGCCGTAGGCAGGGTGTGAGAAGTAACGTTGGGTCATTGGTTCATTATAAGAATATGAAAAATCTCTTATCCAAACCAATGTATCAGGGTATGCCCGAACAGGAAATCTTTCAATAAAGTTTGAACGAGGCTTGTTTGCATTTTGTCTTTGCGCAGCTTCTTTTAAATTAAACCTTTCTACTTCATATACTATTTTTGAAGGATCAAGTTCTTTTTTTCCAAATATCCTGTCTTCAGGAGATAGTAGTATATCAGACTGCCCTAACAATTCGATAGTTTTAGGATCATCCCATTTTAGCGTTTTCATTTTTGCCCAGTCTACAAATTCATTGCCTTCTTTATCAGACTTTACATAGCCTATCTTTTTAGCCACAACTGAGTCTCTAACCCAATATACGAATTGACGATATTCATTATTTGTAATTTCTGTGGCGTCCATCCAAAAACCACTGATAGAAACAGAACGATTACGGGCACTGAAAGAATAGGCGATATCTTCGTCACTGGGGCCCATATGAAAAATTCCCTGTGGAATATAGACCATGCCCGGAGGCTTTGGCAACACATACCTGTTGCCTGGGGCTATTCCATGCACTTGCCCATCATTGGGAAGCGTGCTTCCGCTTCTATTTTTTTTACCGATAATTCCGCAACTTGATAGCAATACGATTGCTACAACAAGGGCGATGGCGTGGTAATGGCTTTGCGTTTTCATACTTTGAGGTATTGGACAAATATAAAATTTTGATTCAAACGGAACCACAAGGTTATAATTTATTTTTTTAAAATAAAAGCTGTTTTACGAGGTAAAAATTCTAACGTTTTATTATGAATGTTATTGCATTTATGATCAATTTTTATTCCTGATACTAATAAGCTTAAGCAGTTCATTAACTTCAGATACCGGTTTAAAACATATATAGCCCTTACACAAATAAATTAAAGGTATATTTTTTGGCTTTCTCCCCAATATTAATGGTAATTCTACGATACCCATGGAAGAAATCATAAATACTTTGTGCGGAATATATTCAGCTAATACCTGTTCTGCCAAAACATGGGAACCCTTTTCCGCAACCACAATTTCGCTTGTACCATAAATCATTTCCATAAATAAGTTTCCCCAGACTCCAAAAGAGGTTGGATAGTGAATTATAGGATTTCTTAAGGAAGTTACCATTTTTTCGGCTCTTTTTTTCCATTCTGAAATATTAAAGAGTATGGAAAGCTGATATATATTATAAGCCATCGTTGCATTACCTGATGGGGTTGCTCCGTCATATACTTCCTTCTTTCGAAAAATTACATCATCTTGTACTATATCCGTAAAAAGAAAAAAACCAGTTTCCTTTTCACTGAAATTTTTGATTACGTACTCAGAAATCTGTTTGGCTTGAAATAACCATTCAATATCACCCGTAATTTCCTGCAAATTCAAAAGAGCCTGAATGAGAAATGCATAATCATCAACAAAAGCAAAATTTTTTGTCTTTCCCATTTTCAAAATATGATTAAACCAATCGTCATTTTTATTTTTAAAATTTTTAATTAAAAACTGCATATTCATTATTGCAAAGTGTCGATATTCTTCTCTTCCGGTGGCGGCAAAAGCCTTACTAAAAGCAGTGTTCATTAATGCATTCCAGCCTAAAATAATTTTATCATCGAGTGAAGGTCTTGTTCTTTTGTTTCGTTCATTAAATAAGATATACTTACTTTTTTGTATAATGGATTTTAATGTATCAATAGAAATATTATTCTCCCTTGCAAATAATTCCATGGGTTTTCTAATATGAAGTATATTTCTCCCCTCCCAATTTCCTTTTTCGGTTATTCCGAAATAATTACAAAAGATTTCTGTATCATTTCCCAAAACTCTTTTTATTTCATCATACGTCCATACATAAAATTTTCCTTCTTCGCCCTCACTATCCGCATCAAGAGATGAATAAAAACCACCTTCCGGATGCATCAATTCTCCTTTGATAAATCCGATTGTTTCATCGATCACCTGTTTATATCTTTCCTTCTTAGTTAGTTGATATACCTCTGAAAGAACAGACACGAGCAAAGCATTGTCGTAGAGCATTTTTTCAAAATGAGGGACTAGCCATTCAGTATCGGTGGAATATCTGGCAAAGCCTCCTCCAAGCTGGTCATAAATACCCCCTTCAAGCATTTTATCCAGGCTAAGACAAGCTTGCTTCAATGCTTCTTTATGCTGGGTTTCATAATAATATCGGAGCAAAAACTGTATGGAAAAGGTTTGAGGAAATTTTGGCGCCTTTCCAAAACCACCAAATGCCTTGTCTGCTGACTTCATCAGGCTTTGAAACACTTCATCAATTTTTTCATTTGAAAAGTTCGATAAAAAATCTGATTCTTGTAATCCAAAGGAATTTGATTGTAATAAATGTGCCGTAAGATTTTCTGCTTGTAAATCTATTTCGTTTCTTCTTTCAGAAAATGCATTTGAAACGGCAAGCAAAACCTCCTTCCATGATGAACGACTAAATGCCCTCTGCGGTGGAAAATATGTGCCTCCATAAAACGGTTTTGCATCAGGGGTCAGGAAAACATTCAGAGGCCAGCCCCCACTCCCTGTCATTGTTTGTACCGCATCCATATAAATATGATCGAGATCTGGCCTTTCCTCCCGATCAATTTTTATATTTACAAAATTCTCATTCATTATAGCCGCAGTTTCTTTATCTTCAAAACTTTCTTTTTCCATCACGTGACACCAATGACAAGCAGAATATCCGATGCTTACTAAAATCGGTTTATTTTCATTTTTTGCTTTTTGTAAAGCCTCTTCTCCCCATGGATACCAATCAACGGGATTTGTTGCATGTTGAAGAAGATATGTACTCGTTTCATTTATCAATCGATTAGACATAAGCAAAATTTCAAAAACAAATTTCAGAAATAGAATTATCGAACTTTCAAACAAATAATCATCTAAGAGAATTACAAAAGTTCATAAAAAAAGCATCCGTTCAGGATGCTTTCGAAAAAATTTCAAAAAAATTATTCTATTTCTTGTTTGCACAAGCAAGAAAACGCTCAAGGGCTGAAACCATAGAAGGCGCTTCAGGTTGCGGTGCTTTTATTTCAAGCTTAAGTCCTGCCTCTTCAATGGCCTTAAAAGTATTATTTCCGAAAGCACCGATAATTGTACCGTTTTGTTTAAACTTGGGTAAATTATGAAACAAACTTCTTACCCCACTTGGTGTAAAGAAGCAGATGACGTCATATTCGTTTTTCAGAAGTAACTCTTTTACATCATTACTCTGTGTACGATACATAAAAGCAAGGGCAAATTCGCAATCATTTGCCTTAAGCCAGTTTACAATTTCATTATCCTGCTGGTTTTCTGAACATACATAAAGAAATTTTTCATTTCCCTTGTGCTTATTGATAGCATCAAAAAGACTTTTGTTTGTGCCATCGACTCCATAAAAAACTTTTCGCTTGCGATAAAGAATAAATTTTTGCAGGTACAAAGCAACCGCTTCCGTAATGCAGAAATATTTGGTATCCTGCGAAACATTTATTTTTATCTCCTCGCACATGCGGAAGAAATGGTCAATAGCATTGCGACTGGTGAAAATAACACCCGTATGATTCTGAATTTCTATTTTTTGCTTACGAAATTCCCTTGCCGGGATTGGCTCGAGACGAATAAAAGGTTGAAAGTCCAGCTCAACCTCATACCTTCTTGATAGTTCAAAGTAAGGAGATTTGTCACTCTCGGGCTTCGGTTGGGTAATAAGAATCTTTTTCACGTATTTGGCCTGATTATCGGCCTTATCCCCGTTTTTTACCATGTGGTTCGTCTTCAAAAGTTTGGCGAAGTTAAGAAATCAATTTTAAAACCAGAGCACTAAAGCTTTATAAATCAATAAAAGCGGAATAATTTCGAAAGCACAAAGATATAAAAAGAAATGGAAAGGATTAAGTCTAATTTGATTTTGTATAAGCCCATATGATAAGATAAAACGAAAAACCAACAAAACAAAAATGCCAATATATGATATAGTAAGAGCCACTTCATATATATTACCTTCAGTAAAAGCAAGTAATATTAAAAAAGGTAAAAGATAAATACCAAGGATTTTATTAATAATAAAAACAATAAAGATATAGCTATCTGTAGTTGGGGAAATATTGAAAAGCCAACCTGAGAATTTCAAACTTAAAAACTTAATTAAATAAATAGTCATTAAAGCAAGAAAGCAATAGGAAGATAAGAGCCAAAAATTATAATCCCGGGTTAGATCGTAATGTTGCAAAAGAAAGCTAATATACAAACTGCCGCTGATCAAGAAAAAGAAATTCAGTAATAAAGAAGGAACAGGAGTTTGAATTAATTGCTCACTGATTTGTCTCCGTTTTAAGGTAGTCCTGAAAGTAACACGAAAAAGATCAAGTATGTATTTTGGATAGCTATATCGGATAACTGCAAAAAAAAGGAGTATAGTGATCAGTGCATAAAATATAACTTCTTTTCCCTTAAACTCTTTTTTGTTTGAGGTAATTGTAATCGCAGCTGATGAAAAATTAAAAATTTTATTTTGCTTGAATGCCTGGTGAATAAAATTTTCTTCCGCATATTTTTTTGCCATTCCTATCCAGGCAGTATCTTTTAATGATTGTTGTAAAGAAGAATCTTTATTTGGGAAATTCGATTTTATTCTGGTCAGTGAATCAGTAAATGCATGCCTGGATGTCCTTTTGTTTAAAGAATCATTTGATCTTAAATCGCCTTTTATTGGACTTACTGAGTCAACATGTTTTGAAGATGTATCATCGTTTTGAGCAAGAATAAAACCAGTAAATATTAATTGAGAGGTCAATAAAAAAATAAATCGAATCACCTGGATTTTGGGTTATTATACAAAATTATTCAAGCACAATTGTTAGCAAAAAGAAAGTATATATTTCTCAAAAATAATTTACAAATCCAAAATGTAGCTTAGATTGGCGTAGATTAAATGGAACATCATTCCGCCGACCAACCGCCCATGCCAAATTGAAAATCCCAATTTTCGTTTCAAATGCCAAGCCCAAACCTGCACTAAGGTAGGTATGACTTACATTGTTATTTTGGCTATTATTTCTTCCCCAACCACCATCCATCAGGGTATAGAAATATGAGTTTTGTGAAATAAGATAATGATATTCCAAAGTGCCGATAATATATTGCGACAAATACTGGCTCTCCTCATCAAAACCTCTCAGTAATTTAAACCCACCGATCTGAAACAATTCATTGCGGAAAATATTTGCATTTTGAAAAATACCTCCATTTACCGCTGTTTTAATCGTTCCCTGTTTGCCTATTGGAAAATATTTTGCAGCAGATGTTTTTATTCTAAATTGATAAGTTTTTTCCCTGACAGTATCATATAGCTTTTCAAAATTAAAAGAAGGATCATTAGGATCCTGGAGTTCAAGAACCTGGTTATTCTTTTTAACTTTCTTAGTACCTACAGTAGTTGAAATAAGGAATTCGTTTCCTCTCCTGGGATTGCGGTTATAATCGGTTGTATTAATAGTGTAATCAAGGCCCACGTTAAACGAACTCACATCTGCCTCAGCCGGTAACTGATGATTTTGTAAAACATAAGCCGTATTTATTCCATTGGCAATGGTTTGGAAATGCTGAATATAAAGCTTCCCTGACTTAGTAGAAGAAAGAATATAATTGGCGCCGAACTGCAAATTGACATTTAAATAAATGCTGTCGCTGCGATACATATCAAAAGAAAAATCAAGACCCACCGGCGAATTGAAAAGATAAGGATGCTGATATAAAAGATTTAATCGTTCTGATTTTGCCTGCAGTTTTTGAAAACTTAGCCCGATAGTTTCCCCTGCACCTAAAGCATTTTTTAAATTCAAATTTCCTTCTCCGGTAACTAAAAGTTTACTACTGGTAAGCTGATCACTATTAGGCAAAAAGCCAAATAAAATATTTACCTGGCTACTTCTTTTGGGCTTCAAATAAAGATTCAAAACAGAGCCTGTCGGTAACATTGAAATATCAGACGGTTTTTCCTCTTCAACATAACTAAGCTCTAATATTTTTTTTGAAATGAGCTGCAGTTTTTGCTTATTATAAATGTCACCATCGGAAATTTGGAGATAATGCTGAAAAAAGCTATTTGACACTTTTACATTTCCGAAAACTCTGATACTATCGATCTTATATAAAGGCCCTTCGTCTACTTTCAGCAATGCAGAAACCCTGTTATCATCTAAAATCTCCAAACTATCAAGATAAATTTTTGCAAAAGGATGACCATTACTTTCCAGATAATTCAAAATTTTTTCCTGCCATTCCTGCACCTGGCCAAAATCAAGCGGCTTGCCTGGGAATTTTTTTTCTCTCCACCCCACAGCATTTAGTAATGAAGGATTGACCTGATCCGTATTAAGTTGAGCCCATCGGTAAGTTTCACCAAGAAATAAAACCACCCGGGCAGAAGTTGAGTCGTATTTTAAACTGTCTAAGGATGCGGTTATATACCCTTTTGATTGAAGGATAGAAGGAATTCTATTAATGTATTCAATGCAGGTTGTCCTTGAAGCAAAACTATTTTGAAAACCAATTGTATTTAAAAATGCCGAGTCTTTATCAATAGCTTTAATATCTAATTTATATTTATCCTGGGCGGCTACAGATAAATTCAATAAAATAGAAACAACAAAGAAAGAAATGAATGGTGATATTGGCTGGCTTAATTTTATCATTAGCAATTAGTGAAGTAAAACTATTAATAGCCCTACACAAATTTTTTAAATCATTGGCTGGAATTTATATTCATATTCCTTTTTGTAAACAGGCTTGTTCCTACTGTAATTTCCATTTTGCGACTTCTTTACGACGTAAAAACGAACTGACAACAGCTTTATTGAGTGAAATTGAACTAAGAAAAGGTTATTTGCAGGCTGAGTCTATTGAAACGATTTATTTTGGAGGTGGCACTCCAAGCCTTTTGTTAACTAAAGAATTAATATCCCTCATCGAAAAAATTAAAAAAGCCTTTTTTATTGCAGAGAAGGCAGAAATAACTATTGAAACAAATCCTGACGATATAAATGATAAAAAGTTGAAAGAATGGAAGGAGGCCGGCATAACCCGCCTAAGTCTGGGTATTCAATCATTTTTTGAAGAAGATCTTAAATGGATGAACAGGGGACACAATTCAGAACAGGCATATAAAAGCCTGGAATTAGCTATAAAATATTTTGAGAATATTACAATTGATCTTATTTATGGCGCTCCGCTATTGACAAATAAAAAATGGAGAGTGAATATTGAAAAGGCCATTTCTTATAACATTCCGCATTTATCTTGTTATGCTTTAACGGTAGAGCCCCAAACCCCTCTTTATAAAAATATAAGGGAAAATAAAGCTATTGATATCAATCCTGATAAACAATCAGAGCAGTTTTTGTTATTAATGCAATGGATGGAAGAAGCCGGATTTGAACATTATGAAATCTCCAATTTCGCCCGACAGGGTTTTAGAAGCAGGCATAATTCCTCATATTGGAAAAGGGAAAAATATCTTGGCATTGGTCCATCGGCCCACTCCTTTGATGGAATAACCCGGCAGTGGAATGTTGCAAATAATAATTTTTATATAGATTCAATTAAAAAAGGAATTGTTCCCTTTGAAAAAGAAATTCTTACTCCAGTGCAGCAAATAAATGAATATATAATGACTTCACTGAGAACAATAGAAGGTTTGGATTTAAAAATTATTGAAGACGAAATTATAAATAATAGTTTGCGAAAAGCAAGCAAAAGGTTTATTGAACATGGATTAATGACAGCGGATAAAAATTATTTGAGACTGACAAAGGAAGGAAAATTATTGGCTGACGGAATTGCAGCTAATCTTTTCCTGGTTGATGGTTGAAGATTTTAAACCGGGTAAATAATTATTTATTTTTCTTCTCTGTGAATGCCTTTCTTGATTTTTGTTTATAATATTTAAAAACCTGCGATATTATTAAACAAAGCACCATGAGTAAAATTGCTGTAGGTCCAAAGCCGTTATATGAAATCGGGATCATCTTTTTTTGCTTCTACTCTTCAGACAAGCACTTCCTCTATCTGTTTAAAACCTGCAGCGGGTTTAACATTTCCCCAAAGAATTCTATAGATAGTTTCAGCGATAGGCATATCAGACTTAATATCTTTATTAATATCATAAATACATTTGGCGGCATTATATCCTTCTGCAATCATACTCATTTCCAACTGCGCCGATTTTACTGAATATCCTTTTCCAATCATATTACCAAATGTGCGATTCCGGCTATACAAAGAGTAACAGGTTACCAATAGATCACCAAGGTATACCGAAGCCGCATAGTTCGGCGCTTTTCTATGTGTTACCGGGTCTTCTTCATCATGTTCTCCTACTACAATATGCTCAATACCCGCTTTAAGAAGAAACCCCGCCATTTCATCAGCGCTATTAGCGATGTACACACTCAAAAAATTATCACCATATTCAAGACCATGAGCAATGCCGGCTCCCAGGGCGTAAATATTTTTTAGAACGGCAGCGTATTGAACACCTAAAATATCATGGTTAACAATTATATTGATATAATCTGTTTTAAAATGAGATGATATTTCTGTCACTGTATTTACATCAATACCGGAAAAAGTTAAGTAAGAAAGTTTTTCTGCAGCCACTTCTTCTGCATGACAGGGACCGAGAATCACAAAATAATTTTCGAGTGGCACATTAAATTGCTTCTGTAGCCATACATTCAGTAAAACATTTTGCACGGGTATAATTCCTTTTATTGCAGAAACAATCTTTTTATTTTTAAAAATATCAGCCTCAAGATTTGTCAAAACTTCTTCAATAAACGCAGAGGGTACGGCAATGATAATAACATCAGAATCTTCAATTACTTTTTGAATATTGTTTTCTAATGAAAGCAAATTGGTATTAAAATAGACTGAACTTAAATAATGAGGATTATGTTTTCTTTTTTGTATCTGCCCAATTGTATCAGCGTTTCGAATCCACCAGCTTACATGATGATGATTATCTGTCAGAATTTTTGCTAATGCCGTTGCCCAACTGCCACTACCTATAATACCAAATTTCTGAGCCATGATTTAAATAGATTAAATGATTAACATGAAATAAAATTAAATCATTGCGTTCATTCCTTTAAAAGAAGAAGAGCCGATGCAATCGGCTCTTCTGATATTTCATCATTCGTTTAGTGTTAGTTCACACTTATTTCTCAAACAATTTATCCTTCGGAACCACCTTCACTTTATTACCATCCTTCAATGTTTTGCTCACGGCATTGTACGGACCAGTTACTACTTCATCACCTTCATTTAAGCCACTAAGTATCTCAATATAGTTAATATCCTGTATGCCCGTTGTCACAATTGTTTTTTTTACTTTACCATCTTTTTGCAGAACAAAAACCACTTCTTCCAGTTCATCACTATTTATTCCGCCACTATTATTATTATTTGAATTATCCATATTATCATCCTGGTTAGGAGCATTTTTTTTATTTTCTTTTTTCTGGTCTTCAATACTCTTATCACTTCCTTTTACCCTTGCGGCAACAGCATTAATCGGAACTGCCAGCACATTATCATGTCTTTTTGTTTTTATATCAGCACTTGCATTCATGCCTGGGTGAAACACAAATTTTCTTGGATTTTTTGGATCGATGAGGTCACTATATGAACCGGGAAGAAGTCGTATTCGAACCTCATAATTTGTAACGTCATTTGAAGAAGAAATGGTTGTAGTACCTGACGATTCGGTGCTGCTGGCAATCTGCGTTACCAGTCCTTTAAACTTCCTGTTATTATAAGCATCTACCTCTACATCTGCGCTATCTCCCAGATTTACTTTTACAATATCATTTTCCCCAACGTCTACTCTTACTTCCATTACACTCATATCTGCTACTCTCATCATTTCTGTTCCCAAAGTAAAACTATTGCCCGCAACACGTTCCCCCTTTTTAACCGAAAGTGATGAAATAACTCCATCCATAGGAGCTGTCAAAGTTGTTCGGCTCAAATCCTTATTTGCCTTTTCCAAATTAGCTTCAGCACTTACTACGCTGGCCTGGTTACCGCGTATACCCTGCAAAGCCGCATTATAATTTGCCTTCGCAGATAAATAAGCGCTTTCAGCCTGTTCAAATTCAGCTTTTGAGACGACTTTATCCTGCAACAATTGTTTTTGTCTTTCATAAGTACGCTGTGCCTGGTCCATTGTGGCTTTTAATGCATCCAATTGTGATTGACTGTTTGCAGTCACTGCCTGTTGCTGGTTCACAGCTGCTGCTGCCTGATCACGCTGCGTAGCATATATATCCGCATAAATGCGGGCCAACATCTGGCCTTTTTTAACACTATCACCTTCCTTGACATCAAGCTCAGTGATCTGGCCTGAAATATCAGGCGTGATTTTTACTTCTACTTCGGGATATACCTTGCCACTTGCATTTACGGTTTCAATGATTGTTCGTTTAGCAGCTTTCTCCGTAGATACTTTTACACCTTCATCCCCGTTGCCGGCAATCAATTTGCCAACAATAAGTACAACGATCAATATGCCAAGTACAATCAAAATCCATTTAACTGTTTTATTCATGATTGGAACACTTTATAGTTGTAATAATTTTTATTTTACCAGCTTTTGTAATTCTTATCTTCACCTGTTGTGTCACTCACTTGTACTTTCAGTAATTCTGATCAACTACTTTTATAATTCTTTTTAGTCTTTATAGTTTTAATCCTTCTCCCTTATAGAACTCAAGCAATTTTATCTTAAATACATAATCGTATTGTGCATACAAAAGATTTGTTTTTGTCTGCAGCAAAGTATTCTGTGTATTCAACAGATCGTATGTAGATAAAAGACCCAGATCAAATCTTTTCTTTGCAAAATCGTATGCCTTTTGGGACGCTTCCACAGCCTTTTTGTTAGCACTGAATTTTTCGAGAGCTGCTGTTGCATCACTATATGCCTTATAAATATCCTGTTTTAAGCTTTGACTGTTTTGCTCCTTTGTCAATTCAACCTGTGCTAATGTTAATTTAGATCGTTGCCAGCCTGCTCGCAAATTTCCCCCATTTAAAATCGGAACACTTACACTTATTCCAACTGACTGCCTGAAGTTTTGATTCAACTGGTCGAAGTAAGAAATATTTCCGTAAGTAAACACATCGTAAGGAGACAAAGGGAAAACATTATAGTCTGTACCACTAATAGTCACTTTTCCTATTGGGGGATTCACGGTAGTTTTTGAGATTGCCTGCTGTGATTTGTTGTTATAAGATGCACCCAAACTTCCAAACAAAGAGAAAGTGGGATACATCTGTGCCTTGGCAGCTTTTACAGATATTTGTGCCGCCTGTAAATTTAATACATCAACCTGTTGCTGTGGCATATTTACTTTAGCAAGACTATACACATATTCCGGTTGCAGATTTGCAATATTTTCTACAGGTATCTGGTCTACAGACGGAGTTTCTATATCGAAAGGCAAACTTGGGTCAAGATTAAGAAGTATTTCCAATTGTAATAGATACTGACTAACTGAGGATTGGGCAGTAACAAGGTTTGAACTATCGGTGGCAAACTGCGACTCCATTTGCACCTGGTTTAATTCAGGAAGAGCTCCGGTTTGCACCTGTTTCTTTATACTTTCCAGTTGAGACGACGTCTGGTCTAGTTGTATTCTTGCCAGGTTTACCTGTTCTTTTGTGAGCAAAACCTGGAGGTATGCCAAGGCTACATTCAAGGCTACATCATTTTTCGCTTTTTCGAAGCCTGCCTGAGTAGCCTTCAGGTTCAAATTCTTTGCAGTCACCGTATTTTGCTTAGAAAACCAGTTGAAAAGATCAACGCTTGCCTGTAAAGAATAGCTGCTAAATACGTATCCTGTAGTAATCAAACTAAAAGAAGTAGGATCCTGGTTGCGTCCTGCACTGTAACCAGTATTGGCGCTAAAATTTGCAAAAGGCAATTCATTCCACTTACTCTGTTTCAAGTCGAGGCTCGCAAATTTTTGCTGCAGGTCGGCCAGCTTTACAGTAATATTATTTTCCAGAGCATAATTCACACATTTTTGCAAATCCCACTTCTCCTGCCCAAAAGAAAAAGTGGCGACACACATAATGGCAAGAAGGATAATTAGTCGATTCATAATTCCGGCAAAAATAAACGAAATGAGCTGCAGAAAAACTGAGAATTCGATAAAAGGGGGAGTTTTTTTAAATTATTTATCAAGTGCCTGTAAAAGGTCATTTACCAGATAATTTGGATCCTCTAATCCCATATATACTCTTACATACCTGTGTTCCGGATTATTAGCATCAAAATCCTGGTCCTTAATGTCTGTACATTTAGGAATTACAAGGCTTTCATGCCCGCCCCAGCTCACTGCCATCATGATATGCTCCAGTGATTCACAAAATTTTACAATTTCCTTTCTCTGCTTTGCCTTTAATACTATTGTAAATAGGCCACAGGCACCCTGCATCTGTTTTTTTGCCAGCTCGAATTGTAGGAACGTTTCATCAAAAGGAAAAATAACAGATTCAATTTTGGGATGTTTTCTCAAACTTTTGACCACTTCGCTCGTCGTTTTTGTAATTCGTTCCAGCCTTGCAGATAAAGTCCTTAATCCACGTATCAGTAGCCATGCATTGAAGGGTTGAATACCGCTACCTGTATTCAAATATTCACTGTCAAATATTTTCTTTATCATTTCATGTGAACCGCTAAGCACTCCACCTAAAGTATCACTATGACCGCTGATATATTTGGTGGCCGTCTGCATAGCAAGATCAATTCCCATTTTAATCGGTTTTTGATATAGCGGCGTGCAATAGCTGTTATCAATCATCGTGACTATTTTTTTTGATTTTGCCAACTTAGCTACTGCTTTAATATCTTGCAAAGCAAAATCCCAACTGTTTGGAGATTCGAGGTAAAAGAAGGTCGTATTTGATTGAATGGCTTTTTCCCAGTTCTCAATTTTTGTTCCGTCAATATAGGTGGTAGTTACATTAAAACGGGGAAGTATTACATCAAACATTCTTTGCGCCCAAGTGTAAGGCGCTTTGACTGATACAATATGATCTCCACCTTTTACATTTGCAAGCACCCCGGCAAAAATGGCTGAAGCTCCGCTGTTGAAAACTAGGCAATCTTCCGCCGCATCAAGTGCTGCCAGTTTTTTTCTTAAAATTTCAACAGTAGGATTTAAGCCACGGCTGTATAAATAAGTATTCATCTCATCTTCCATCGCTTTGCTTAAATCATCTACTTTTTTGAAAGCAAAATTGCTGGTCTGGATGATGGGCGCTGAAATAGCATTGAAATAATTTTCCCTGTCTTCACCAAGCTCATTTAAGATATAGGAAAGATCATCCTGATTTTGCGATGACATAATTATTGTTTTTTGGAAAAACCATAAATTAAAAAATAAATAAGTGTAAAGCCGATTAACACACCAGTACCGGTCAATGCAATGTAAGGAGTATTGAAAATTATACTGCTGCAAACAAAGACATACGCCGCAATAAAAATGACCGGCTGCAACGGAAATAATTTCATTTTGTAAACGCCGGTCTTATCCAAATCCTTAGTCCGCTTCCGCAAAATAAAAATGGTAGCTGCGGAAGTCGCCATTCCAAAAGAATCAAGAAAAATTGAAAAGCTCAGGATCTTTTCAAAAGTGTCGGCAAAGAAAAGTACAATAATACAAACCGCGGCAAAAGCTGTAAGAGCGACTATAAAAACATCCTTTTTCTCATCTTTCTTTTGAAATATTTTCGGAAAGACACCATCCTCGCTCATTGCGTATGCTACTCTTGGATTGCTCATCAGGGAAACATTCACATAGGCCAGTACAGAAAGGAAAAGAAGCGCTGAAAAAAAATTTGCTCCTGCCGTTCCAAACATTTTTTTTACTACAACTGAAGCAATCTCCCCTGTTGTTTTCATATTTTGAAAACCGACAATTTTATAATAGGAAAAATTTACAGCGAGATAAAGTAAAATAATTACAGTAATTCCAATAAAAATGGAACGGGGAATATTTCTATTTGCTTTTTCAACTTCATTTCCAAAATTGATGGTTTGCTGATAACCGCCATAGGTAAAAGAAACAGCGATCAATGTTATGCCAAATGATTTGATCCACTCTTTCCAGTCAATTGTCCCGTTAGCAATAGTGGTTGAAGAATCTGAATTATAAGTTGCCGGAAAAAACAGAGCTGAAACCAACAGTAAAACCATGGCGATCTTTATCAGCATTAAAATGCTTTGAGTTTTTGCACTCATTCTAAGTCCAAGCAAATTCACTCCGTAAAAAATAAAAATCGCTGCCATAGCGATCAATACCTTGATAACATTGGCAACATCTGCTCCCAGGAATACTTTGCTGATATAACCCGCCCCGATCAATGCCACTCCCGAAATGGAAGCTGCGTTTGAAATAAGAATAGCGCAGTTCAAACCAAAGGCGATAGATGGATGATATGCATAAGAAAAAATTCTGTAATAACCGCCTGTTACTGGATACCTTGAACCGATTTCCGCATAAGTCAGTGCACCGCATAAAGCAACCAGGCCCCCAACGATCCATGCCCCGAAATAAATAGTGGGGTTGATAGCCGCACTGGCTGCATCTTTTGCCGTTCTGAAAATGCCCATCCCAATCACAAGACCGATAACAATCATCGTAAAATCAAACAAGCCAAGCTTATTCTTCGCAGTCATGGCTTGAAGATAGGGAAAAAACATTCTACCTTAGCTGCACAAAACCAATGCTATGAACAAAACTTTAGTCTGTGCACTTTGTTTATCCATTTCACTTAGATTATTTTGCCAAGAGGAAAATCCCGATTCCTCAAAAAATCTTAGCGAAATTGTTGTAAGAGCATACGAACAAAACAAACAACTAAAACAAACTTCTGCGGCAATAAATTTTGTCAGCCATTTTGAGCTTGAGCGATATAATAATACGAACATCTTGCCGGCACTGAACAGTACACCGGGAGTAAGAATGGAAGAACGTTCACCCGGCAGTTATCGCATGAATATTCGTGGGAGTACGTTACGTTCCCCTTTTGGTGTTCGTAATGTAAAAATCTATTGGGATGATATTCCTCTTACAGATGCAGGTGGCAATACTTATTTAAATCAATTGAGTTATTACAATTTCAATTCCATTGAAGTGATAAAAGGACCTGGCGGAAGTTTATATGGAGCCGGCACGGGAGGAGTGATTCTGATCCATAGTCAGTCGGGGATGTGGCAGCGTGGTTTTGATGCAACAGCATTGGGAGGCAGTTATGGTTTATTTAATTCTGATCTCCAGTTGCGGGGCGGAAAAGAAAACTTTCAAAATGTGCTGACTTACTCACATCAAAACAGTAATGGCTATCGCCATCATACATCTATGCGTCGTGATATAGCTAACTGGCAAATGAAAATTATAAAAAGCAAAAAAGAAGAAATAAAACTTTCTGTTTTATATGGTGACCTTTATTATCAGACTCCCGGTGCGTCAACAAAAGCAGAATATCTTGCCAATCCCCGTGCAGCAAGACCCAAGGCCGGAGCGTTTCAAAGTGCAGACAGCATTAAAGCCGCTATTTTTCAAAAAACAATTTTAGGAGGCGTGACAAATTATTACAAGTTTTCAGATCGTTTTGATAATACCATCACTTTTTATGGCGCTTTCACTGACCTCACGAACCCGACATTTCGCAATTATGAAAAACGCAAAGAACCACAATGGGGGGCAAGAACTGTTTTCAAATTGAATCATCAATGGAATCAATCCTTATTACAAATAGTTTTTGGCAGTGAATTTCAGCAAGGTTATTTCAATACAAAAGATTATGTAAATAATTATGGTAAGCCCGGGGATATCATGACAAATGATAACGTTCATCCAACAATTTTTTCCTTATTTGCACAGGCTGACTTTCAATTAGCCAAAAACTGGGACGTTACTCTTGGAACAAGCACAAACCTGACCTCGATTTATATTGACAGGATTTCCGTTCCTAATTTTCAGCCTGTACACAGAAAATTCAAAAATGAACTGGCTCCAAGAATAGCTTTGTCAAAAAAGGTTATTGAAAATCTCTGGTTGTATGGCAGTGTGTCGAAAGGATTTTCACCTCCCACTGTTGCTGAAGTGTTGCCATCTACAACAGTGATCAGTACTGATCTGCAGGCAGAGCACGGAATAGATTATGAAGCAGGATTCAAAAGCAGTTGGTTGCATCGAAGATTATACATTGAAGTAAATGCATTTTATTATCATTTGCAAAACGCTATTGTTTCAAGAAAGGATTCAAGTAATGCGGATTATTTTACTAATGCAGGCTCTACCAAACAAAGAGGAATTGAATCACAGGCCAGTTATAAATTTTTTGAACGTTCCCATACATTTATTACGTCTGCCGGGATCTGGATAAGCCATACCTGGGATAAATTTAATTATGACAACTTCAAGCAATCAACAACGGATTATTCAGGCAATCAACTTCCAAGTGTGGCGCCAAATACAGTGGCAGCAGGGTTTGATATTATGACGAAACAAGGTCTCTACTCCAATCTTACTTATTTCTACAGTGATAAAATTGCTTTGAATGATGCCAATTCAGAATTTGCTTCTTCTTATAATTTACTGGGTGAACGCTTGGGATGGAAAAAAACTTTAAGCAGGAAGACGCAGCTTGATCTTTTTATTGGCGGAGAAAATCTATTCAATGTTACATATAGCTTGGGCAATGACATCAATGCCGCCGCAGGCAGATATTATAATGCAGCTTCCGGCAGAAATTTTTATGGAGGGGCTTCTATTCATTTCAATTAACATAGCCTGTTGACAAATCATTTTTTATTGTTTGCAACACTCCGCTACATTTGTTCCCGATTTGGTTCTTTTATTTAATTATTGTGTTTGGATAAGACAGACACATATAATTAAAACAGATTAAAAGGGAAGTCCGGTGCAAGTCCGGCGCTATCCCCGTAGCTGTAAGGCAAATGAGTAATGAATAATGAGAGTGCTACTCATTACTGATCACTCATCACTTATTGTGCTGAATCTTCACACCACTGTTGAAATTATCAACGGGAAGGTGTTCAGCAATTAGCCAAGCCAGAAGACCTGCCAGATCAATTAACAACATTAAGCTTTCGGGTGAAAAGCGAACGATGTAAAAGCGCAAGCATTTATATCTCTCATTTTTCCGGAAGCAGTCACAAAAAAAATTTTAAACATGAAAAAGAAAATTTTAATTGTGGCTGCAATGATGATCAGCAGCCAGCTAATTGCACAGGGAGACACTGCTTCAAAAACTATGGATGAAGTAGTAATAACTGCAAACAAGTTTCCCCAAAAAGAAAAAGGTACAGGAAAAGTAATTACAGTAATCACCCAAGAACAGATCGAACAGAGTGGCGGTAAAGATCTGTCTCAATTACTAAATGAACAGGCAGGCGTAATAATAAATGGTGCTACCAGCAACCGCGGAACTTACAAATCAATATATATGTTAGGTGCCACCAGCGCTTATACTCTTATATTACTCGATGGAGTGCCGTTAAATGATCCAACAGGTGTAGGCGGTACATTTGATCTTCGACTACTTTCTTTAGACAACATTGACCGGATAGAAATTTTGAAAGGAAGCCAAAGTACGTTATACGGGTCCAGCGCTGTGGCAGGTGTAATAAATATTATTTCGAAAAAACCTGTAAGTGCAAAACCTGAATTAAAAGGTTTGGTAACGTATGGCAGCTATAATAGTTTTAAAGGCAATGCCAATCTGAGTCAAAAAGCCAAATGGCTGGAGTACGATATAAATTACATGTATAACAGAACGGATGGAATTTCAGAAGCAAAGGATACAACAGGCAAAGCCAATTTTGATAAAGACGGATTTATACAACATGCTTTGCAGGCGATTGTCGGAATTAATGTAACGGATAAATTAAAATTCTCTCCTTACTATCGCTTTACACAATTTAAAGGTGACTATGATGACAACGCGTTTATTGATGCTCCTGACCATTACACAGGTTCTTTGGTAAATACCGGTTTAACCGGTCACTACTTGTATAAAACCGGAACTCTACACTTTAATTACGGATATGATTTTACTAAAAGAGATTATGTGAACCAGTATGGAGACTATCTTACAAAAGGAAAATTTAACCAGGCAGAAATTTACACTGATCAGCATTTTAATAATGTTGTGCAATTGTTGGCGGGAGCCAATTATCAAAACTATCGTATTAACGATCCTGATACCGCCAATAGCATAACCAGTTTATATGCTTCGTTATTCTTAAAGAGCAAGAAGGGATTGAACATAGAACTAGGTGGAAGATTTAATTATCATAATAAGTATGGAAATAATTTTACCTACAGTTTTAATCCCTCTTATTTACTACATGACAATATAAAATTGTTTGTAAACATAACCAGTGGTTTCAGAATACCGTCCGTTACAGAATTATTTGGACCTTATGGAGCCAATCCCAACCTGAAACCTGAAAAATCAACTACCCAGGAAGCAGGATTGCAAACTGCTTTGTTAAACAAAAAACTTCAATTTATAGTTACGGGATTTAATCGTACCATTAATGATGTGATCATTTACGAAAACAATGGTTATAAGAACCGCGACAAGCAACATGACTTTGGTGCAGAATTGGAAGCAAGTTACTCAGTGAATAAACAGATCAGCATTAAAATAAACTATGCTTACGTAGACGGAAAGATCACTCAAAAACTTCCGGGCAAAGACACTGCATATAATAATTTAATTCGCAGACCAAAAAACAATGTTCAGTTTTTTGCAAGCTATACTTTCAATGAAAATTTCCTTATCAGTAGTTCATTGCAAATTACAGGAAAGCGGGTAGACACTTATTTTGACCCTGTTAACTTTATTTCAAGGCCGGTCGATCTAAAAGCTTATGCACTGTTGAATTTATATGCTGAATATCATCTTCACAAAAAGAAACTAAATCTTTTTGTAGATGCAAAAAATATCACTGATAATAAAAGTTATTACGAGATATACGGTTATAATGTGCAGGGATTAAATGTAACGGTTGGTGTTCGCTTTCAATTATGATCTAACCTGAACTGTTTGCAGGACTTTTCCCACAAACAGTTCAGGCAACAGGTTTGTACACTTCAATTACTTGCATTTATTAATTATAGAATGGAATGTAACATGTGCCTTTAATACAAGTGGTTTCAGAAATTTGTCAGGTTTCTTTGCTGCCACTGCATCATAAATAGCCTGGCATTGTTGCAAGAGTATTTGTAGCAATGGTTTTACTTCAGCTTCATTGCAATCAGCAGGGACATTTGATGCCTGCCATTCTTTGGCCTTTTCCAAAATAGAAGCAGCGCTGTCTTTTGCAGGTTGAAGTTTATTGGCCTCTGCCGAATGAAAACTTTTCATAGCCGTTTTATGAAAACTGTTCATTTCTTGCCAGGAAAAATTCTCCTGTGCTGATAAGGGTTTAACATTCATTAAGAGCAGTAATGTCAAAATCAGCATTAATATTCTTTTCATTTATTAAGTTTTATATTGATCAATCCATTTGTTCTGAGAAGTTAGAAAAAAAGAGCCAGCTTAAATTTTGCAAAGAAAGGAGTTCCTGCCGTAAAGTTAATTTCATCAACAGGCTGCGATTCATTCTTCAGCCTTGATTCTACTTCAAATTGTTCCTCACGCCATTTAGTGTTGAAAAGATTTTGAATCTCTAATCCCAATTCATATTTCTTCTTTGTATAATTCGCAGTAATATCTGTAACAAAATATCCTTTTGCAATAAGCGAATTATCCTCATTAGCCGGGCGATCGGCCATATAACGGTAACTGATTCCACCATTCAATCCTTTATCAAATTTAAAATCCAGGCCGCCTGTACTGGAAAATGGAACAGCCAGGGGTAAATAGTTATCACCTTTAGATGCTTCCATATCTCTTGCCTTAGAAAGATTAATATCAACGCTGGCAAACAACCAGTGATTAAATTGGTAACGTGCTGAAAAATCAATTCCTTCTCTTCTTGTTTTATCACCCGGTTCAATAGTTCCTTCGTCACCATCATATACAAATTCCTGCTGCAGGTATAAATACCACAAAGCAACATTTATATATAAACGCGAAACAGGTTTCCAGTTTATGCCCACATCAGTTCCATAAGCTGCGGGTAATATTTCATTGCCCTGGTTATATACTACCACCCTTGCATCATTGGAGTGAAATCCTTTGCCTGTTTTAAGGTATGCCTGTAAACTTGAATTGAATGTATATTGAATATTCAATTTAGGGCTGGCAATCGCTTTTATTTTCGATGGTAGTTGTGTATCTAATTTATCTTTATAATCAAAATAAAAATAATCAACTCTTACTCCTCCATTTAAGAGCCAATTTCCCATGCTAAGAGTTTCATCTGCATATCCATTTAATGTCATTTCATTTATATCACCCAAGTATATTGGTCCCAGCAATTGACTGTTACCTGTAATGTGCGATAGTTCGCTGTTATAAATTTTGTCCAGTTGCCAGCCCAATCCAAATGATGAAGAAAGATCGACATTATGATCGAGGTACGTTTTATGCGTAAACCTGCCATTATATCCAACCAAATCTCTCGCTTCCCGTTGTTTCATCATATCGCCATTAATGCTGTCATCAGCAAAAAAAGTGTCATCATAATGGTGATCAAAATAATAATGAGAATAATAAACCTGGTTTTGCAGATATGACCGGGCGGAAATATCAGTAATCAATCTTGCAATAATATTCGTTCTGCTCGTATTTCCTTTCTGCAGGCTGTCTATATATCCAAAGCGGGTTATCAAACCCGACTGCACCACTCTTTCCGGTATTTCACCAGATGAACGCCACTTGCTTGCAAAAGTTGAAACTATAACGGTAAGTTTCGAATCGGGTGATATATTGCCATTATACTTTCCAAAAAGATTAATTCTTCCAAAATGCTGAGCAAAATCAAACGGGCCATCGGTATATGCAGCTTCGCCGGCCACGTAAGCACTTTGACCATTCTGTTTTGCCTTTTCAGGTAGCAGGTTAAGCATTGTTACAAGTCTGCCGGTATTAAACTGACCACCTTCTACTTTCAGCATATTCCTTTTTAAAACATCTAATGTCTGAAAAGCAACATAACCTGCTGTTGTAAAATCTCCGTGTTGAGCATAGTAAGGTCCTTTGCCAAATTCGTAAGTACTGACTAACTCAGGAATCAAAAAATGCAGATCAGCAAAGCCCTGCCCATGTATTTGTGAAACGAGATTCAAAGGCATTCCATCCACTGAAACATTTACATCAGTGCCGTGATCAGTGTCAAAACTTCTGAAGAAAATATGTTCGGCAATACCACCACCGTGATGCTGACCTAAAAACAAACCGGGAACAAGTCTCATCAGGTCCTGCGAAGAATTTACAGGATGAAGATTAAGATCAATGCTACTGATAGTATGAAAAGAATTATTGTTGTTGATATCAGAAGTAATGATTACATCTTTTAAATTAACCACAGCTCCTGGTTCCAACTGGATAACCAATTTCGAAGATGCGTTATTTAAACTAACCTGTTTTATGTGATAGCCAATACAAGAAATCAAAACCGTGTCCGTATCATTTGGAACCGCCAGCCTGAAATATCCTTGGTTATCAGAAACGGCATATTTGTTTTTATTAAGCAAGTGAACCGTGCCAAAAGCTATTGGAAGGTTGTTGCTTTTATCCACGAGTCTGCCCTGCAATTCATTTTGTGCTGTGGCAAATCCAGGCCACACCATAATAATAAGAATTGTATATAATATCTTCATTCTATAAAATATTTAACATCATCCTATTGCCTGTAATAAACGGTATGTAAAATGATGACGGAGATCAGAAAAGGTTATCGATATAAATACACATATAGTTCTTGCCAACATTGGCACCGAACAATATTATTTTCAATTTTAAGACCAATGGAATCAGGCAGAGGGTGGATGAAAAAATGAAGAAGGTTGATCAATGGGAAAGCCAACATTGCGATTGGCATATTTTCTTAAAAGAGTAGTAACAGGTGAAGGTGGTAACGCAGCATAAAAAGAACGTGATGAAAAAATCTCAGATTTACCTGACAGTTTCATTTCTGAAGATTGTTGTTGTTTCTTTTCATGCTCCACTATTTTTTTCATCAGTTGGCATTTACCATTGCAGTGAAGCCATGCTTTGGCTTTGTTGATACAATTTTTTTCAAATGCGGATCGGTTAACCCAATAACTGACATAATAAAATTCCTGTGTGAAAGTTTGTCCAAGCATTGCCAGCAAAAGAACACCAGCAAAAAATTGCTTATATAATTTTACAACGGTCAAAGTTCTGCAAAAGTAAATGATTGTCTGAATTAAGAAAGAACAAAGAAAGCTGCAAAAAAATCCTGCTCTTCTGTTTCGCAATCCTAATCACGAAGAGTTCGGTTCTGGATAATCTTTTGAGAAGAGCTTTGTTTTATTGCCCTAAAAATTCCGCAATTATTTTTTTACTGTGAAACCGACAGTTGTACTTCCCATTAATCCTGTGGATGTAATGCCTTGTACCAAAATCACGTATTTACCAATGAGATCAGAAGTATAAAATGAAAGCATTCCTTTACTATCTGTCTGTATTTTGGGTGACCATAGCAATACATCTCTGAGATCTGGCAAGCGGCTTTCCTGTTGTTGCTTTGTTTCGTAAACAGGTGAATAAAATTGCCTTTGCAATTGCAGTCCCTGGTATTCAACAATAAGTGAAGCCGGATCCAACGGGTATTCACCCAGGTCACCATCATAAGTAGAATAACTGATAATTCCATTACAGGTAAGGTCGCCTAAATAATATTTCCTGGTAAGTATATCCATTTTTTTTATCTTAAGGGGATCGAAAGCCATTATCTTATTAATATCAAATACAGGAACTCCATCAATCAGTATAAGAGGATTTATTTCAAAAAATAATTTATAAGGGGCATTACTTACACGAAAATGAAATTTGCCTTCTGATTTTCTTACCAATACTTCTGTAACGTATTCCCGCATCACCTCCTCCATAGTTGTAAAACGGGTATAATCGTCAAGAGAGTAAGTTTTGTCGGCTTTTCCATAAAACGCAGTAGTGTCATCAATTGGAAGAATAAATTGCTGCGGTCGGGCAGAGGCATATGCTGATTGAACCTGCGCACTCATTATGTGCGATAATAAACTGCTGCGTACTTTTTCAGATAATTCAAAAGAAGGAAATCGTAAAACAGCATATTTATCAGAAAACGGATTGAGTATTTCTATCCTATATAAACTGTCTTTTCGATTATCGGTTTGAATGATCATATCGCCTGTACCAAAGAAATCATTTATATCAAATCGAAGTAAGCCACTCTCATCGCTAACCGAACTACTGAACCGAAATCGCTTTCCTGGGATAGAAGCGTATGTCGTAATGCCTTTCGCCGGCAATTCCGTCCTTTTATCAGTGATCTTACAGGAAATGATATGCCCTGAATATTCCGGTAAAAATTCAAAGAGTGGTTCTTTATCTTGTAATACATCTTCCCATTTGAATTTTCTCCAACCCTGAGTCAGAAGTAAATTATCAATTGCCTTATCTGATTCAATACCGGTATTTTTCAGATAATATTGGGGTGATTCAATTGTACCTTTTAATTCTGATGTAAGCCATATATACGATGCAATATCATCCGTTTCTACCGGTTGAAGAGAATCTACAAGGTAAACAGACATTGACATATCAGCATTCACCTCCTGATTGGATTGATCACTAGCGCTCAATTTTAAATTTGCTTTTTCTCTGGTGACGTATTCTTTTCGATTAACCTGCAGATCTATGTTTAATTGTTTGGGCCGTTTGAAATAAAGTCGCTCACATACTGGTCGTTTTGCAGCATTAAAAATCGTGAGGCACGAAATGCCTTCTGGTAATAAAGCCTTGTCGATTACAAATTCAGCCTTTCCATTTTGAATGGTTTTTACCAACGCTATTGATAATTTTTGCCTGCTATGAATAAAGAAATATATGTTTTGGTCATCAAACAATTGGTTGGCAGTAACTGATACTATTATATGATCACTGTCATCTTTTGAAAGGTCCATTACATAACCTTTATCATATATTACAGGCAATTCACCCATGATCGTTTCTCCTTCATCCGTTTTCAATACTGCTTTATACTGGCTACCGGTATGAGGAGTGAATTGAAATTGCCCTAATCCGAATAGAAATGATTGAAATTTTGCAGCGGTATCATTATTTTGATTGATTATTACACCGGTTGTTGCTACACCTTTTCCGTCTCTGCCTGCTACACGAAAGCCTATCTTGCTTTCAAGGCCATAAACAAGATTACCGCCTTCAGGAAAAAATTGTACATCAAAATCAGCAGGGATATCAGTGACCAGCCTCTCCTGCCCTTTTAAGGTGTTGACAATAGTTATTTTTTTTTCAAAATAAAATTCGGGACTGAAATTTTTCATCCAGTTCGTATATGCCCTTAATATATAATTACCCGTAGCAATAGTAGATGTAATAACCAAAGACCCGTTTCCACTGGATTCTTTTAACCTTACCTTAGCTTGCATCACAGGTTTCTGATCCATGCCAAGCACTTCTATATATGCTACCTTACTTAAATCACTGGGAGCATTCATTGTGGCGTTTATATCATATATCTTAAACCAGATGGTTTCACCGGTGAGATAGAAAGTTTTATCGGTATGAACAAATAATTTCTCTTGTTCATGGTTCAAGGCATATTCTTCAATTCGATTTTGTAACTCCTGTGATATATTGGTCTGAGCAAAAGCATGAACGTAGATCACATGCAGGCAAATGAACACAGATATTCTCTTTAATATTTTTTTTTGCATCAACTTCGACATGTCTAAAATAAATTTTCTTTTATTCAATGATAACAGGATTAAGATTAAGGCCAGAAAGAAGGTTTTATGTTTGTACCCCCCAGCAGAGTGCAATCGTAACATTCATGTTTTGAAAGTGCAAAGCCGCCGCCGTCAACAGCATAGGCAACACCAATAGTAGGATCAGGGCTCAGGTAAAATATTGCACTATCACCAGGAACAACCCTGGCGGTGCAGATGATCTCCGGTGGGGTGTGCCAATTATTTAAGCTATATGTGTTAATAAAAATTCTCTTAGACCGTACGGAGCTTACACTTACATAACCAATAACCGGTTCTGCCGGGTTGGATTCTGAATGGATATTGCCCGTAAGCTGGGAAGGTTGAGTATCGAATAATGTTCCAAGTTGCTGTGTATTTTTCTTAAGCAATTGCCAATATTTAAAAGCGTCTTCTGTTAAGGCATATTGCTTAACATTAAGACTATATTTAAAGGCGAGCTTTCTTGAATTTTGCAGAATAGTTAATAATGGAACATGAGTAATAACATCTTCACTAAGCCGAGTGGAAGTTCCTAAAATAATATCATTCGAGTTGGCATGCCGGTAACAAATATGGACGAGTTCACTGGAATCCCGGTACCGTATTTGACCGTTTTCGAAAATATAAAAAGATTCATATGGTGTTTGATATTCCCATGTTTCATCATACTCCCAACGATAATACCTGGTATTATTATTCGGATCGTGAGTATTCACAAAAAAGGTCAGGTTACCTGGCTGCTCCCAGTTAATACTATCAATAGGAGGAGTTTGTTTTACCGGTACATAATCTGAGCTATAGAAATTGCCTGCTGCCTGTATTCTTAACCGGTATCTTTTATTATTGCCAAGCAAGAGAGGCCCTATAGCATACTGACCATTACCTAATGATGATAAAAGGTAACTGCTCCCGCCTTCTTCCTCTATTGATACAGCGGCATTCAACTCGGGAATAGTTGTAAAACTTGTATCCGTCAAACTCTTTGTTCTTGATAAAGTAATAATGGTTGAATCCTGGCCGCTATTTATAATTCCATCTACAACCAGGAAATTGGTTTTTACTTTGATAGCAGGGGGTTCATATACTTGTTTGCAGCTATAAATAAAACCTGCCGGCAGAAGAATGATAAAAAAAATGGTTTGTTTATAATTCATGAAATTTAAAATCTTATATTATAAGTAATAAAAGGTATAGCCGTACCAATGACAGATAACTTATACCCTTTGATACGACCATTCTCTTCAATGAAATAAACTGAATACGGATTTTTTCTCGCGGTTATATTATATACACCCAGCGACCACGAATTATGCGTTAATTTTCTCACTTTATGATTTCCTTCAATGTTCATTGAAAAATCAATACGAAAATAGTCCGGGATGCGATATTGATTTCTGTCAGAATAATATACACGTTGCGATCCTGCCAGGTTAAAAATAGCAATGGGTAAAGTAATGGGTCTGCCGGTGCTATATATCGCATTCAATGAAATGCTGTAGCGGTGAGAAAATCTATAATTACCGATAAAGTTTGCATTATGTGGCTTGTCGAAATTGGCAGGATAATATTTGCCTCCGTTAATTAATTGACCAGCAGTAGAATCATCCATTTTAAGCAATGCTCTTGAATAAGTATAGCTAATCCAGCCGTTCAACTTACCTGATGATTTTTTAATCGACAGTTCAACACCATAGGCATGTCCTTTGGTATTGATCACATCCGTTTCAATATGTTGATTCAACACCAACGCTGCACCACTTTTATAGTCCAGGTAATTTTTTAAACGCTTATAATAAACTTCTATTGAAGTTTCAATCGTATTCGATTTGAAATCTTTATAAACACCCGCTGAAAATTGTTCGCCTTGTTGTGGTTTAGCATTGGGGTCACTGAGTTTCCAGATATCCGTCGGTGAAATAGCCGTAGTATTGGACAACAAATGAATATATTGCCGCAAGGTATTATAACTCAATTTTACCGAAGAGCTATTGGATAAACTATAACGCAAAGCCATTCGTATTTCGGGTCCATGATAGGTTTTGATCATTTTTCCTGAACCATAATGAAGGGTATCACGGATAGTAGAAATGTCTTTAGGCAGACCTACAACATAGGTATAAACATCATGAGGTCCGAGATAATTAAAAACAGAATAGCGTAACCCTGCATTCAATGAGAGTCTTGAATTAATATTGAACCGATCACCGGCATACAATGCTGATTCGAGAGCTTGTTCGGCAGGTACTACATTGGGGTCTACCAACGATTCAATACCAACAGGTACAAATGATCCCGGATGCAACTTATATTTTACAGAAGTCAATCCAAAATCAAAGTAATGTTTGTTATTCGGTGCATAATCAAAATCGGCTCTGAAATTTGCCTGTTCAATTTTAAAAGCAAGTTCAAAAGCCCTGATAGATTTTTTATCACCGGAAACCGCGTACTCATAATGATCCAGGCCTCCGGTAAAAGTCGCATATATTTTATTATTAAAAATATGCTTCCATTTCAGCACCAGGTTCCTGTTATTATATCTATATAAAGTGTCATTGTTTAGCCTGAATTGATCATTGCTCATATATCCTGTCAGGAACAAATTATTTCTGCTATTTATAGTATGGCTTAAATGAAAATCAATATCGTAAAAAGATGCTTTGCTGTTTTTGTATTCTTCACTGCGGATTTTCTTTAGCAGCCAGTTTGAATAAGTACTGCGGGCGCCAATTATAATGGAAGTTTTGTCTTTTACAAGAGGACCCTCAACAGTAAACTTGCTGGTTAAAAAGCCTATTCCTCCTTCGCCTGACCATTTTTTTGTATTACCTGTTTTTGTTGTTACATCTAATACTGATGATAATCGCCCCCCATATTTTTCGGGAATAGAGCTTTTATAGAGGTCCACAGTTTTTACCACATCAGAATTAAATGCAGTAAAAAAACCAAAAAAATGTGTGGGGTTATAAATGGTGGCATCATTATACAATACGAGATTCTGATCAGAGGAGCCCCCCCGTACATTAAATCCCGAACTGGCTTCACCTACAGATGTTACTCCGGGTAAGGTAAGCACAACCCTTAATATGTCTGCTTCGCCCAGTAAGACGGGTACTGCTTGTATAGTTTTGATATCTAATTTTTCTACTCCCATCTGCAACCGCCTGATATTAGAATTTCTATCTGATATTACCACTATATTTTTAAGAGTCGGCACATCGGTAAACATTTCAATATTCAGTTTGCCATCCGAATACAATAGGACCTCTCTTGTAGTTTCTTTCATACCAATACTACTAATACGTAACACATGGCGGCCACGTGGTAAAGTAAGAGTATAGTATCCAAATTGATCGGAGAGAACACCCACAGAAGATTTATCAAGGTATACAGCCGCTCCTATAATCGCTTCACCATTTTTAGCATCCCGTACATAACCTGTAAGAACAGAAGGTCCTGGTTTAATAGTATTTGTTTTTATACCAATTTCGAACAGTTTATTTTCAAGAGATGAGCGAACCATCTTATTATTTTCAGATTTCGTATCAAAATCTGTCGTATCCGGTTTATGTATATTAAAAGTCTTTTTTTCAGCAGAAAAGAATTCTTGGGGAATTTTTGTTTGAACGATATATCTCTTGTTATAGACAAAAATATCGTTGATTGAATCAATAGCAAAAGTAAATAAGCTATTACTGAACACCTGGTTTAGTAAATCATATAACAGAATTTGATCAGCTTTTACATTTACGTCAAAACTATCAAGCTCTGCCGGATTATAATAAAAATGATAATTGAAAGAAGTTTCTACTTTATTTACAAATTGCTTAAATGGAATATTTACAAAATCCCCGGAAATACGTTGTGCAGGCTGACCCATTGTCACAGGGCCAGAGAATAAATCAATTAAGCCAAACAAAATACAACTTAGTACAACCCGCATTACTATTGTTTTAAATGGTCATAGTAGGAGATAATTTTTAAGAGTGTTTTTTCAGGATCTCTTTTAAAATTTAAACGATTATTCCGGTAGTATTGCCGGATATCATTCTTTTTAGTTGTAAAGAGTGCGATTAATGAAGCCTTTCTTTTTACTTTGAACCAGCCATCTTCTTTCAGAATAAAATAACTTGTTTCATCAGTAAAAGTGTATGTTACCTTTTCAGCACCGGTAGTATAACCAATTGTTTTCTTTCTTTTGGCAAAAGCTGAAATATTTCCTTCGTATATCCTTTCATAAAAACCAGGTTCGATCGAAAAATCTGTTGAACTATCCGGAGTAAGTCGGATAAATTCATGATTGAGTAAATAAAAATTACTCACCTTCTCTTTCACTAACTTAATATAATGATCCTGCCTGTAATCTTTAATTATGATTTCATCGCTTACCAGGTCATACCAAACAGGAATATCGGGATAAACAATGCCTTCATAATCGATAGTTGCTTTTTGCATTTCTTCCGATACAAAAAAAGGAGAGCCCACTATATCTTGTCCGTAATTCACATATTCGCTGCCATTATATAATGGCGCATTTTCACCCAGAGCTTTAAAATATATTGCAAGAGCATTTTGATAAGTATGTTGATGCGTGACTGAATCGTTTATGTAGTATTGTGCCTGCAAGACAGATGAACAGAATAGGCCATAAAAGAAAAATAATAGGGTCCTTTTTCGCATTTTATACTGACAATAAGCAGGGCAGCAATGTTGCTTTGGGCTTATAATTTTTAATATAATTGGGTAATATACAATAAAATAGCCAATTATGTTTAGCGTTAACCGGGTTATTGATATAGCACAAATAAAATTTCAATGATGAGGCAGAAAGTTTATAAGAAAACAAGACTTCTTTTGCCACACTTATATCGCTGCAATTATTTTCGTGAATCGATTTATCGTAAATGAAGAAGATGGCAGGATTGTGAGTTGAAAATTCCTTTGTATTTCTTCAGGTCACAAAGGACACGAGGGGTGCATAAGATCACAAAGAATTTCGAAACAGTTAACAAGTAGTGTTGGCCCCGCAAGCGAGGGTCGAACTTTTTGCAGAGCGCGGGCAAGTCGGTAGTTGATCCGGGCGCTCCTATTCGCATGGTAACACAGGTGTCCGGTGGCGACCCGTCTACCGCAGTTGAAATTGGCGGCTATTCTATTATCGAGGCTGCGTCGGCCGGTGATGCCGTAAATGTTCTGGAAACACATCCCTTCGTGTTGCGGGGAGGAACTCTGCAGGTCAACGAGATAATGGTAATATAAATTCATTGCCTTCTGATCTCTTCCTGGACAGTAAATTTTTTGAAACTAGAGGCCATCAAAGCAGATGGCCTTTTTTCTTTAGTAATAAGTCCGGCTAAGAGTTTTCGTAGCCCCGACAGGAATCGAACCTGTATCTAAAGTTTAGGAAACTTCTATTCTATCCATTGAACTACGGGGCCAATTTGATTTTTATTATTTTAACGGAATCTCTTAGCCGGGCAAAAATAATGTTTCTGCCAGTATCAATTAACTGCTTTTTGAAGTCGTAATCGTTAATTTCGGCTTTATAAAATTGTTATATGAAAAAATCGTTTTTTCTTTTATTGATTGTGATTTGTACATTGAATTTATATGCTCAAATAACTCCCTCATTTAATCACACCACTATTTATGTTGTGGATATGAATAAAAGTGCTGACTTTTATGAGAAGGTGATGGGTTTTACAAGAATACCTGAACCATTTCATGACAACAGGCACATCTGGGAAAAAATCGGTGAGCACAACCAATTGCATATTGTTCAGGGTGCAAAAGAAATAATCCCTCATGATATCAATATTCATCTTGCATTTACAGTTCCTTCTGTGGAAGAGTTTGCCAAACATTTAGATGCGATGAATGTGAAATACGGAAACTGGACACAAACCTCAAAAGAACCACAACCCAGGCCAGATGGTATAAAACAAATATATTTCCAGGATCCAGATGGTTACTGGGTAGAAGTAAATGATGATAAATTCTAAAGCCCGGTATCAGAACTTAAGTGTAGAAGGCAGGTATTTGCTAACCAGATCCTCATAATATCCCTTCAATTTTGTCCAGTCCGGAGGAGTCGAAGACTTGGAGTAGAGGTCATAAGGATTGAACAACTTCACCCATTTCAGCATTTCCCTGTCATGATCATCCATCAAATAGCTGTATGCTCCTTCCCTGTGCCATGCATAGAAAGAATGATAACGCAACATATAAAGTCCCTGTTCGGGAATGTGGCCTTTCATCATTTGATAAACATATTCATCATGGCCCCATGACATATCTACATTCCGTAAACCATAATTTTTTGAATACACACCCAATTCAGTTTGATAATCGGAATTCTGAAAATCTGGATTGTTTTTAAAGTATTCAGGATAAACAACTTTGTCAGAGTACGCACAACCTACGGGAAAAGTATCTCCAACAACGGCCCACTGTGGTTCACCAAATAAACAGAGCACTTTACCCATATCATGCATCAATCCTACTAACACCATCCAATCAGGATGACCATCGGCACGAATAGCTTCAGCTGTTTGCAGTAAATGCTGGAACTGGTCCAGGTCAGTATCAGGGTCTGAATCATCAACCAGTTGATTCAGAAAATCAAAAGCCGCCCATACAGGCATTTCTTTTTTATCAAACTTTAAAAAATTCTTTTTCTTTTCCTGAACAAATTCATAAGTCTGGTAAGTATGATTCATCCGGTAAAATTCACGTACAGTATCTCTGACAGGTGTTTCATAATTTCTGAATTCCAGTGTTGATTTGTCTTTGGTAATTGAATCTGCATCGGGATACCTGCGCAGCACATCTTCTTCCCATTCATCAAGACCAACAAGAGGATTGATAGTTTCCTGATTTAATTTACTGGTTGGAGATTCCATGGCAAACAAAATTTATTCCTTTAAAGTTAGTTTTTCTATCTTCAATTGAGAAGTTTTTTTGCAACCAACATGGTTTTAAAGCTATTAAATGAAACTAACGCTTGCCGACTATCTCGTCATCCTGCTTTATTTTGCTTTTGTCGTAGGAGTAGGATTTATCATTAAAAAGAAAATAAAATCCAGCAATGATTTTCTTTCCAGTAAAAGGAACATTCCTTTGTGGATCACCAGCCTGGCATTCATCTCTGCCAACCTCGGCGCCCAGGAAGTTTTGGGCATGGTAGCTTCCGGTGCCAAGTATGGAATCATGACAGTTCATTTTTATTGGGTGGGAGCCATCTTCGCCATGGTCTTTGTTGGTGTATTTATGATGCCATTTTATTATGGCAGCCGTGCCCGCAGTGTGCCGGAATATCTTAAACTAAGATTTGATGAGAAGACAAGAGGATTAAATGCCATCTCGTTTGCCGTGATGACTGTATTCTCTTCCGGCATTTCATTATATGCATTAGCCAAATTGTTAGAGATTATTCTTCGATGGGATTTCGATGTTTCTGTTTGGGTGGCCGCAGGGATTGTGATGATCTATACTTTTCTCGGTGGTCTTACCAGTGCAGTGTATAATGAAGTGTTGCAATTCTTTTTAATTGTGCTTGGTTTATCGCCACTTGTTATTGTAGCGCTACACGACGCTGGCGGATGGGCAAATATCAAAGCAGAATTGCCACCACAGTTCACGCATGCCTGGAAGTATATGGGCCACGCCGATACAAATCCGATGGGATTGCATTTTACAACACTGATATTCGGATTAGGATTTGCCATGTCATTTGGCTACTGGTGTACTGATTTTTTGGTAGTGCAGAGAGCGATGATCGCAAGAAATATGAATGCGGCGCAACGAACACCTATTGTTGCTGCACTTCCTAAAATGCTGATGCCTTTGATTGTAGTATTGCCCGGCATTATAGCAATAGCATTGGTGACTCCCGCCTTGCAATCCAAAGGATATAGTATTCCTGCAGGTGAAAACGGCGGAATAGATTTTACGATGACCTTGCCTTCATTGATCGCCCATTATTATCCAAGCGGTTTGTTAGGAGTTGGTGTTACTGCGTTGATTGCTTCTTTTATGAGTGGCATGGCGGGAAATGTGACTGCTTTTAATTCTGTTTTTACTTATGATATTTATCAATCTTACTTTGTAAAAAAGAAATCTGACCGTCACTATCTCATTGTTGGCAAAGTGATCACTGTCGCAGGCATATTATTCTCGATAGCCACCGCCTATATTGCCAAAACGTTTAATAACATCAACGATTTTCTTCAGCTTGTTTTCAGCTTTGTTAACGGACCGCTATTTGCAACATTTTTATTAGGCATGTTCTGGAAAAGAACTACAGGTCATGGCGCTTTCTGTGGATTGCTGGCAGGTACAATTGCAGCAGCTTTAACTCATGGTTTGACAGTAGCAGAAGGAAAAGGAGGATGGATCGCTCCTTTGTATGAAATCCGCAGCGGCATGGGTCAAGCCTTTATCGTAGCTTCTGTGTCATGGATAGTGAATTTTGTTACAACCATATTGGTTAGCCTTGCCACTAAACCAAAGCCCGAACATGAGCTGAAAGGTCTTGTTTATTCATTGACAAAAATAGAGCCTATGGCAAAGGGGCGTTGGTACCGTAATCCCATAACGCTGGGAATAGTTTTGCTGCTGATCACCATAGTATTGAATATTATTTTCTTTTAAACCTCTCTTATGTATAAAAAATTAAATGAACTGAATTTTGTTATTGGTTTATTTTTCACGATCGTATCACTGATCTTACTGGCAGATAATTTTTTCAATAAATCTTCCGGAAAACTGAATTTATATACTGGTATCGGCTTTTTGATTTTTGGTTTGATTATGATATCTGTAAAAGCAAAACAAGCTGACGATTAGGATTTATGCACCAATCCTTGATTACCCGGTTTTTAAAATCGATTACACCTATCTTTGACCGCCCGGGATGAACCGGGATTTGAAATTATTAAATTTGCCCATTCGGACGGGCAATCCTCAAATTGTGATGTATGAAACTCTATAACCGGCTAATAAAATACAGACTATATATAGGCATTGTTCTTATTCTTGGAGGCGTGGCGGTAAACTTCACAGCTTCTTTCTGGCCGGCATTCCCTCTATATTTTGTAGGGGTTATTTTAGCACTGGGTCATTTCTTTTTTGGGCCTCTGCGTTTGATCCAGGAATATCTTGAAGCCGGCGATATAGAAGGAGCAGAAAAAATTTTGAATTCAATAAAATTTCCCGGCTTATTATATAAACCCATTCGTTCCGTCTTTTACACATTGAAAGGCAATGTTGCCATGATGAAACAGGATTTTGACGGAGCGGAGAAGATGATGAAGAAAGGATTGGATCTGGGTATGCCGATGAAAGAAGCCGAAGGCGCCAGCATGCTGCAAATGGGAATGCTGGCTATGCAGAAAAATGATTTAAAACAGGCTGAAAGTTATATCCGCCAGGCCCTGCGCAAAGGTTTGCCTGATAAAGAAAATGAAGCGGCTGCTTACCTGCAGATGTGCAGCATTATGATGAACAAAAGAGAGTTTCGTGCGGCAAAAGATTTTTTCCGCAAATCAAAAGCATTAAGACCCACTACTCCCCAGATCGTTGACCAGATAAAACAAATAGAAAAATATATTTCAAGGATCCCTGGTTGATTTTTCCACTAACTTTTTGATCTCCTTATTTTTTATTGGCAGTTTTTTTGTTCTTTTTAATGTGTAAATAATATTCAACATTAAAACGAATAACTATGCGTAACCAAAATAAGAATCAAAAAAAGCAGGAACCCACTAAACAAAAAAAGAAAAGAATATACCCGGAAGAAGATCCATTCGCTCCCAAAACAGATGATACATCCATGAGTTCCGGCAATCTTGTTAATAACCCCATCGGCAGAACAAGAACAAGAGATCTGCATACAAAAATATCTATTACAGGAAGCGATGATGATGGACAGGCAGATTAATATTTTAAATGAAAATTTCTAAAGTTGCCTTGATACACAAGGCAACTTTTTTGTTGCTTTTTAATTACCTTGTTGACAGGAGAAATATTGAAAGCTCACCATTTTGTTCTATGATATTCAATAAAGAAAAATTAGAAAAAAAATTTACTGAAGAATATAACCGGCTGAATGAAAAACAAAGATTAGCAGTGGATACCATTGAAGGACCGGTAATGGTCATTGCCGGGCCCGGTACAGGCAAAACAAAAATCCTCGCCAGCCGCATCGGGAAAATCTTACTGGAAACAGATACATACCCTCAAAATATTTTGTGCCTTACCTATACGGATGCCGGTGTGGTAGCGATGAGAACCAGGCTGAAGGAAATGATCGGCCCGGATGCTTACAAGGTTAACATTTTTACTTTCCATGCCTTTTGCAATGAAGTGATTCAGGAAAATTTATCCCTGTTTGAAAAAACTTCTCTTGATCCCATCTCTGATCTTGAAAGAATTGAATTGTTCAAACAACTCATCGATTCCTTTCCCAAAAACCATCCTTTAAAGCGCTATCGCGGCGATGTATATTTTGAGATAAATAACCTGCAAAAATTGTTCAGCATCATGAAGCAGGAAGGCTGGTCTTCTGCCTTTATCGATGAAAAGATTGACGAATACCTTGCCGACCTGCCCTACCGCGACGAATTTATCTACAAAAGGAAATACAAAGAGTTTAATGCCGGAGATCTTAAAAAAGACAAAATAGAAGAAGAAAAAGAAAAGATGGAGAAGCTTCATGCCGCCGTCAATGAATTCGATCGCTTTCAGCAAATGATGAGGCAACGCAACCGCTATGATTTCGATGACATGATCGCCTGGGTCATAAAAGCATTTGAAGAAAATAAAAATCTGCTGGCAAATTACCAGGAGCGGTTTCTTTACATTCTTGTTGACGAATACCAGGATACGAGTGGTACCCAAAATAAGATCGTTGAATTGCTGATCAATTATTGGGAAAAACCAAATGTATTTGTAGTAGGAGATGATGACCAAAGCATTTACCGTTTCCAGGGAGCAAACGTGGAAAACATGCTTGCCTTCACTCAAACTTATAAAGACGATCTTTTGAAAGTAGTCCTCGTTAATAACTACCGGTCCACACAGCCTATACTGGATATTTCAAAGACACTGATTGAAAAAAATAATGAACGGCTTATAAAAAAAATGGAGGGCCTCAGCAAGGAGTTGGTCTCTTCAAATTCAGAAATTAATCATTTAACCCATAAGCCAATTATTAAGTCATACGATACTCAGCGACAGGAGATGATCGATATAACTCTGCAAATAGAAAAGCTGATCGCCCAGGGCACTCCGCCCAGGGAAATTGGAGTTATTTATAAGGAAAACAAATATGGGAATGAATTAATTCAATATTTAAAGCTTCGGAAAATTCCTTATTACAGTAAACGAAGTCTGAATATTCTTGAAATTCCCCTGGCACAAAAAATTATCCTGTTATTAAAATATTTTGCCTGCGAACATGATATCCCTTACAGCGGTGATGAAATGCTGTTTGAAATATTGCATTTTGACTGGTTCCATATTCCTTCCATTGAAATAGCCAAACTCACCATAGAAGCATCCCATAAAAAATATGATGATGCTACTTTCTCACTGCGCAGACTTTTGCATGATAAAGCAAATGCACCTTCCAAAGATCTCTTTTCACAGGGTTTGAATGAAGGATTAAAAAATGCAAGCCTGATACTGGAGCAATTGATCAGTGATGTACCTAACATCACTTTACAAATGTTGTTTGAGAACATCATTCGTAAAGCAGGTATCCTGAATTATATTATGCAAAGCCATGAAAAGATCTGGCTTCTGCAGGTATTGACAGGCTTATTTGATTTTATAAAGGAAGAAACTGCCCGGAATCCTTTTTTACAGTTGAAAGAGTTGGTGAACATCATTGAACTGATGGAAAAGGAAGAGTTGTCACTGCCCCTGACTGAGATCAGCGGCAATGAGAAAGGTGTGAGCCTGATGACAGCCCATGGTTCAAAAGGACTCGAGTTTGAATATGTTTTTATAACCGGGAGTAATTCATCCCTTTGGGAAAAGAAAAGAAAACCCTATAACGGCTATAAACTCCCAGACACCATTTTTTCTTCTAAGCTTGAACACACAGATGAAGAGGAACTTCGCCGTTTATTTTATGTAGCGCTTACAAGGGCCCGGCAGCACCTTACTATTTCCTATTGCAGCTATAAAAATGACGGAAAAGAATTAGAACCTTCTATGTTCATTGAAGAAATCCTGGATCAGCATAAACTCCACGCAGAGAAAGTCTTTATCGATGAAAATGTTCTTGCAGAGTTCAATGCTTTATTATTTGGTGAACAGGTGGCTCCCCAAATTGAAGAGATAGAAAAAGAATTTGTCGATCGCCTGCTGGAAAAATTTGTAATGAATGTAACAGCATTAAATAATTATCTGAAATGCCCGCTTGAATTCTATTTTAAAAATCTTATCCGGATACCCTCCCCAAAAAATGAAGCCACAGAATTTGGTTCATCCGTTCATTATGCACTCGAGCAACTATTCAGGAAAATGCAAAACAATAATGAGCATTTTCCTTCAAAAGAAGAGTTTATCAAAGATTTTGAATGGTACATGAACCGTCACCGCGAAAGTTTTACCAAAGAACAATTCGACAGGAGAATGGAATACGGCCAGGATGTATTAAGTAACTATTATAACAAATACATCAACACCTGGAGTAAAATTGTAACCATTGAAAGAAGTATTAAAAACATTGTTGTGAATGGTGTGCCTTTGAAAGGGAAACTGGACAAACTTGAATTTGATGGCAAATCAGTTAACGTAGTTGATTACAAAACCGGCGATCCTGACAAAGCAAAAAATAAATTACAACCACCTTCCGATAAAGATCCTGTTGGCGGTGATTATTGGCGGCAGGCAGTTTTTTACAAAATCCTTGTCGACAATTATGAACAAAAAGGCTGGAAAGTTGCCAGTTCGGAATTTGACTTTATAGAACCCGATAAAAAGAAAGTATATAAAAAAACTAAGATCTACATTACTCCAGGGGACATTAATATAGTCAGCGAACAGATCAAAACTGTTTGGAATAAAATCAGGGAACATGATTTTTATATTGGCTGCGGCAAGGAAGATTGTCATTGGTGCAATTTTGTAAAAACAAACAACCTCGCCGTCACATTGCACGAAATAGAAGAGGAAGAAGAAACTGAATCCTGATAATGGGATTTATAAGTTTATTATGAAAAGGCAAAATGATTGATAATTGAAACGGACTAAGTTTGCACACTGAATGAAAAAATTTCTCTTCTATATTCTTTTAATTCTTTTAGCCTTTAAAATTGCCTCTTTTATGGTGGGATGTGCTGTTATGGTCCCTCCTTCCGGGGGTTATAAGGATACTCTTCCCCCATTATTAGTAAAAGCATCGCCTTCTGATTCCTCAAAAAATTTTAAAGAAACACGCATTACCTTAACCTTCGATGAATTTGTTCAGACGGACAATGTCATTCAGAATCTTATCGTATCCCCTGTTCCTAAAAAAGAACCTGAGGTTAGCTCTAAGCTTAGAACTGTTACGGTCAGATTGAAGGATACATTGGAACCGAATACTACCTACACTTTAAATTTTGGCAAAGCAATTAAAGATGTTAATGAAGGAAATGTAACCAAAAACTTTACCTATATTTTTTCTACAGGTCCGGTATTCGATTCATTGACTTTATCAGGAAGGGTTTTATTAGCTGAAACCGGAAAAGCTGATTCTACACTTATTGTAATGCTTCATCAAAGCGGGGAAGACTCAGCCGTTGCCAATGAAAAGCCCCGTTATATCACTCGTGTCGATTCTTCCGGAAATTTTACTTTCAGAAATTTACCCGCCGACACTTTTTATCTCTATGCATTGCAGGACCAGGGCAATTCTCATAAATATTTATCTGAAAAAAATTTATTTGCCTTTGCCGATTCACCTGTGGTTATTCAAAACAATAATGAACCAATATCTTTATATGCATATTCAATAAATGAAAAAAATACTCCCGGCAGTTCACCAAATTTTCCTCAAATTGGGAAAAAACCAAAGCTTGGTGCTAATACTGAAAAGCGTTTACGCCTGCAAACAAATCTTACAGGCGGCCAGTTTGATCTTTTAAATAACCTTATCATCAGTTTTGATCAGCCAATAAGAAATTTAGATACTTCACTCATTCATTTTAGCACTGATACTGCATTTACTCCTATTACCAATTATCAAATTATTACGGACTCTTCTCAAAAAAAATTAACCCTTCAATATAACTGGAAAGAAAACACGTTCTATAATATCATTTTTGATAAAGATTTCGCAGAAGACACTTCTGGTAATAAACTATTAAAAACTGATACGTTATCATTCAAAACAAAAAAACTTTCTGACTATGGTTCACTGGTAATTCGTTTTAAAAATCTTGACCTTTCTTTAAACCCCGTTTTAGAGTTTGTCCGAAATAAAGAAATTGTAAAATCCATTCCACTTACTTCTGCCATGGTAAATCAACCCATTTTTCTCCCCGGAGAGTATGAACTTCGCATTTTATATGATCGGAATAAAAATGGCAAATGGGATCCCGGAGATTTCTTTGGCAAGCATATTCAACCGGAAATAGTAACACCTGTTAAGTCCCGTCCAAAAATTTCTGTAAAATCTAACTGGGATAATCAATTTGATATTGCCTTGTAAACGAAAGTTCTTGTATCTTGTTTACTGTAATTTTGTCTCATGCAATTCTCCTCTTCACTTCTTGAAAATGCAGTTAATGAATTTGCCAAACTTCCGGGTATAGGCAAAAAAACAGCTTTGCGTTTAGTGTTGCATCTCCTCAAACAAAATAATAACGATGTAACCCAGTTCAGTGAAGTGATCAGCAAAATGCGTAGCGAAATTAAATTTTGCCAGCGTTGCTTTAATGTGGCTGATGGCGACATTTGCTCCATTTGTGCCAACAGCATGAGAAAACAGGAAATGATCTGCGTAGTGGAAAATATTCGTGATGTAATCGCTATTGAAAGTACACAACAGTATAATGGAACTTACCATGTGCTCGGCGGTATCATTTCTCCGCTGGATGGCATCGGACCCGATCAACTCAATATTGAATCACTCATTACCCGCATTCAAAAAGAAAAAACAGAAGAGTTAATCTTTGCCCTTAACCCGACAATACAAGGTGATACAACTATCTATTATATCCAGAAAAAATTACAACCACAAAACATTCGTGTTACAACCATTGCCCGCGGTATTGCATTCGGAGGTGAACTTGAATATGCAGATGAAATGACATTGGCACGAAGCCTCCAAAACCGCCTTCCCGTCGAGAGCTACGTAGCAAACAAATAGCTTTTGCATTTTAACTTTTACCTTTTACCTTTGTTGTTCACAGGCGGATTTGTTTATTGTTCGGCCTGTAATCCTAAGAAGGAAAACTGAACTAATAAACGCCACGAAACTCTCTCTTTAGTTTCCAACGTTTAAATAGTTCGACAAGATTTATGATGTAGCAGGCGACAGCAACGCTATTCAACTTTGGTTGCCCGCCCGTACCGAATGATACGTTCGGGCGGGTGTCGCACACTGCATCTTTAATAATTCTAATTAACAAAGGAGGTGTTATGAAAACCATTCACGACTTATTAAACGAACGCATTCTCATCATTGATGGGGCTATGGGTACTATGATCCAGCGTTATAAATTATCGGAAGCCGATTATCGCGGTGAAAGATTCAAAGACTGGCCAACTGATCTGAAAGGCAACAATGACCTCCTGTGTCTAACTCAACCGCAGATCATTAAAGAAATTCATAAGCAATATCTCGAAGCCGGTGCAGACATTCTTGAAACAAATACTTTCAATGCGCAAAAAGTCTCATTAACAGACTATCACATGCAGGAGTTCGCTTATGAAATAAATTTTGCTGCCGCCAAAATTGCAAAAGAAGCAATCATAGAATATCAACAATCAAACCCAAAATCAGAAATACAAAATCTGAAATTTATTGCTGGTGCTATGGGGCCAATGAATAAAACACTTTCACTTTCCCCTGATGTGAACAATCCCGGTTATCGTGCTTTAACCTTTGATGAGGCTGTAGATGCATACTATGAACAAGTGAAAGGTTTGGTGGAAGGAAGCGTTAATCTTCTTCTTATTGAAACCATTTTTGATACACTCAATGCAAAAGCAGCCATCTTCGCTATCAAAAAATATTTCCACAATACAAATCAAAAAGAATTGCCGCTCATGATCAGCGGAACTATTACAGATGCAAGCGGCAGAACTTTAAGTGGTCAAACTCTTGAAGCATTTTATACTTCAGTAATTCATGCAAAACCTCTGAGCATTGGTTTGAATTGTGCTCTCGGCGCAAAAGAAATGCGTCCGCATATTGAAGAGTTATCACAAATTTCTTCAACATATATATCAGCTTATCCAAATGCAGGTTTGCCAAATGCTATGGGAGAATATGACGAGCAGCCTGAAGATACTGCACACTATATCGAAGAATGGGCAAAAGAAGGTTTTGTAAATATTGTCGGCGGTTGTTGCGGTACTACACCTGATCACATCAGGCATATTGCTGAGCATGTAAAAAAGCTAAAACCAAGGGAACTGCCGGTTATAGAAACTGTATTGGCTTAATTATTTTATGAGCGAATTGATACATATCAAGCCTTACCTCAGATTAAGCGGACTTGAGCCGCTTGTTGTTCGCCCGAACACAAACTTTGTAAATATCGGGGAAAGAACCAATGTGACAGGTTCTAAAAAATTTGCACGTTTTATCCGGGAAAACAAATATGAAGAAGCTTTAAGCGTAGCGAGGCAACAGGTAGAAAACGGAGCACAAATCCTTGATGTAAATATGGACGACGCTTTGCTGGATGGAGTAAAAGCAATGACAATTTTTCTCAATCTTCTTCAAAGCGAACCGGACATTGCTAAGATCCCGATCATGATCGACAGCTCGAAGTTTGAGATCATTGAAGCGGGATTGAAATGTGTGCAGGGGAAGTGTATTGTGAATTCGATTTCCATGAAAGAAGGTGAAGAAAAATTTATTCACCAGGCAGAAATATGCAGAATGTACGGAGCTACTGTAGTAGTAATGGCGTTTGATGAAAAAGGCCAGGCTGATACCTTACAAAAAAAAGTTGACATCTGCAGCAAAGCATATAAAATATTAACTGAGCTGGTTGGCTACGATCCGCAGGATATAATTTTTGATCCAAACATTTTTGCCGTAGCAACAGGATTAGAAGAACATAGTAATTACGCCGTTGATTTTATTGAAGCCACAAGAATCATTAAACAAAAAATGCCTCTTGTAAAAGTAAGCGGCGGGGTAAGTAATCTTTCGTTTTCTTTTCGTGGAAATGATCATGTTCGTGAAGCCATGCATTCTGTCTTTCTGTATTATGCTATCAAAGCCGGTATGGATATGGGTATTGTAAATGCCGGGCAATTGGTAGTTTATGACGAAATTGAACCTGAACTCAAAAAACTTTGCGAAGATGTAATCCTCAATCATAATAATGATAATAATGAAGCGACTGAGAAACTGATTTCCTTTGCTGAAAACGTAAAAGCTAAAGGGAAAGTTGAGGTAAAAGATGAAGCATGGAGAAATACTTCGGTTGAAGAAAGATTGAAACATTCACTTATTAATGGTATTACGGATTACATAGATTTAGATACTGAAGAAGCAAGAAAAAAATATCCAAAACCATTAGATGTAATTGAAGGACCATTAATGGACGGAATGAATATCGTCGGAGATTTGTTTGGTTCAGGAAAAATGTTTTTACCACAGGTGGTAAAGAGTGCAAGGGTAATGAAAAAATCTGTAGCGATCCTGACTCCTTATATTGAAGCAGAAAAAGAGGAACGGAGACTTGCACACGAAGCAGCCGGAACAAAAAATGAAGAAGGCGCAGGGGCACCTAAGATTTTATTAGCCACTGTGAAAGGGGATGTGCACGATATCGGTAAAAATATCGTCGGTGTTGTTCTTGGCTGCAATGGTTATGAAATAAAAGATCTTGGTGTAATGGTTCCTGCCGATAAAATTTTAGATACAGCCGAAAGAGAAAATTCAGATATCATTGGTCTCAGTGGCCTGATCACTCCTTCACTGGATGAAATGGTGCATGTAGCGCATGAAATGAAACGCCGCAATATGAAACAACCCCTGTTGATCGGGGGAGCTACCACATCAAGAATCCACACAGCAGTAAAAATAGCTCCGCAATATGATAATGGTGTGGTGCATGTACTGGACGCATCAAGAAGTGTAACTGTAGTAACCAATCTTTTAAATCGAGAACAGAAAAAAACTTTTCTTAAACAAACAGAAGCAGAATACAACAGCTTGCGTATTCAATTTTTGAATAAACAAAAGAACAAATCTTTGATTCCTTATGAAGAAGCTGTTATCACTAAAGAATATTTTGACTGGAAAAAATATAAACCTGTAAAGCCCGCAATTAATGGAATAAAAGTTTTGAAAGAATTTGATCTTGGAGCAATCTCAAAATACATTGACTGGGGACCTTTTTTTATCGCCTGGGAAATGCCGGGGCAATTTCCGGCTGTACTTTCCGACAAAATTTTTGGAGCTGAAGCAACCCGATTATTTAATGACGCACAGAAATTGGTTGAAAAATTAGTGAAAGAAAAATGGTTCACTGCAAATGGCGTAGTAGGCATTTGGCCTGCTGCAAGTAACAATGCAGACACAATTATTCTCGAAATAGGTAAGGGGAAAGTGAAATTGGAAAGTCTTCGCCAGCAGTTAAAGAAAGCAATAGGACAGCCTGATTTTTCTCTTGCTGATTTTGTTTGTCCGCAGGAAATTGGTTCGGATTATATGGGCGCATTTGCCGTAACAATTCATGGAGCAAAAATATACGTTGAAAAATTTGCTACTGAGCAGGATGAATACAACAAGATCATGGTGCAAATATTAGCTGATCGTTTTGTAGAAGCATTTGCAGAATGTTTGCATGAAAAAGTAAGAAAAGAATTTTGGGGTTATGCAAAAAATGAAACTTTATCAAATGAACAGCTGATTAAAGAAGAATATAAAGGAATTCGCCCGGCTCCGGGTTATCCTGCTTGCCCTGATCACACTGAAAAAATAAAATTATTTGAGTTGTTGGATGCACCTGAAAATATCGGGGTGGAACTCACCGAAAGCCTTGCCATGAATCCACCTGCCTCAGTTTGCGGCTGGTATATTGCTCATCCGCAAAGCCATTATTTTGGGCTGGGGAAAATCGGAAGAGACCAGTTGGAAGATTATGCAAAAAGAAAAGGAATGAGTATGGAAGAAGCAGAAAAATGGCTGAGGCCAGTATTAGAATAAATTTCAACTTATCGCACTTCAACTCCAAGTCTCTGCAGTTCTTCTTTCACTTGCGTTGGATTATGAAAATGTATCCCGGTAATGCCAACAGCTTCTGCTCCTTTTATATTTCTTAAACTATCATCAATAAATACCGTTGCGGCAGGGTCAATATGATAACGATCCAATAATATTTTATAGAACTCAGCAGACGGTTTTCTCATTTTTTCTGCCCCGCTTACCACAATCCCATCGAACAGTTTAAAAAATTCAAATCGTTCCAATGCGTGAGGAAAAGTCTCAGCACTCCAGTTGGTAAGTGCATATAATTTATATTTCCCTGTCCGCTTCAACTTGTAAAGTATTTCTACTGTTTCATGGATCTGATCGCCCAGCATTTCCAACCAGCGGCCATAATAAGCTTTTATTTCCGGCTCCCAGTCGGGATGTCTGGCTATTAATTCTTCCGTCGCTTTGTGAAGAGGATATCCTGCATCCTGGTTTTCGTTCCATTCAGAAGTAGTAACATTTTCCAAAAACCATTCTACTTCTTCTTCGGTACTAAAAATTTTCCGGTAAACATAGCGTGGGTTCCAGTCAATGAGTACACCACCAAGATCAAAAATAATTGTATCAAAAGATTTGTTCATCGTATGGCATTTCTGTTTTTAGTGATTCTTTACCTTCTAAAAATTTATTTTTCCATGCTACAGTGGCTGCCGTAAGCATCAGCAAAATTAGTAATGACAAAGCTGTTGAAAGATTCAGCTTTTCTGAAATAAGTCCTATCAGCGACGGGCCTGTGAGAAAACCAATCAGTCCTCCTGTTGTTACCATGGCAAAACCTTCAACAGGAGTTACGCCGGGAATTTTGCCTGATGTACTAAATAATACAGGTATAATGCAGCAACAACCAAACCCGATTAAAATATATCCGGCAATAGCAACTGAAACAAGCGACGCTAATACTACAATTGAAAATCCCGTGGCTGCCAGCAATGCCCCTGCAATCACTACTTTTTTGCTGCCAAATTTTGTAATAATACTATCGCCATTCAATCTTCCAAGTGTCATCGCAGCAGAGAAACCTGCATAACCAAGACCTATTATTTCTTTTGCTCCGTGTAACGACTCTCTTAAATAAATACCGCTCCAGTCAGCCACACAACCTTCTGCCATAAAAAGAACCATGCAAAGAAAAGAAATACTTAAAATGGCTAATGAGGGTAATTTAATTCCCGATCCTGAATGAATGATGCGATTATGTGCAAGCAAATGCTTTCTATTGAAAAAAACGACAGTGCAAATAGTTGTTCCTACCAACACAATCTGCAACCGCGGAGATAAATGAACAGCAAAAAAAACGGTGGCAAGCCCTGCACTTATGCCTCCTCCAAGACTATACATGCCATGACAGGTACTCATCATTCTTCGTTTGTATTTTTTTTCTAAATAACCTACTGTAGTGTTCACTGAAACGCCGTTTAAAAATCCATTCATGCCAAAACAATATAAACAGATCCAAAACATGATGCGATTTACAGAATTGATTTGAAAAACCATAATAATACAAAGTGAAACGTAGCCAAAAACCATCCACTTGCCCACTTCTATTTTTCCAAAAAGTTTTGTGGAAAGTGCAACTCCGGTTAATGCACCCAATGGAGAAAGTAAAAGAGAAAGACCGAGACCTGCATCATTAAATCCCAATCTGTATTTGATGCCGGGTATGGCAGCTACCCATGTGCCAAATATAAGACTGGAAGCAGAAAATAAAAATCCGACTGCTAATGCCGGTTTTAATTTTATGAATGATGAAATGTTTTTGATCATTAGAGATTCTCCAAAAATAATGCAAGGCTGTCATTTTTTACATCTCTTAATTGTCGAAACATACAAGTGCCTGTAAAAAGGAGCCGGAAAAGACTGCTGCGAAAGTTAATTAGAAATTTTTTGCACTAAACAAAAATTTATATCGTCGCTTTTTGTTTTAAATTTTTGCATCAACGCTTTTCAAACAACCACCACAAACGTTTTCGTTGCCGGACTTTATAATTGGTGGTTATATAAGTCTGAATGTGATTCATTGCTTCTTCTATATCATCTGTCATCAATACTAATTTCATATCTTCTTTTGCTATAGCGCCTTTGTTTGCCATCACTTCAATTGTTTCCATAAGATCTTTGTAATAATCTTTCCCAAACAACACGATGGGGAATTGAGTAATGGTTTTTGTTTGCACCAAAGTGATCGTTTCAAAAAATTCATCCATTGTCCCGAAGCCCCCCGGCATAATGATAAAGGCATAAGAATATTTGGTCATTATCGTTTTACGAACAAAAAAATGTTCGAACGTGATTGACTTTTGCGCATAAGGATTGGCTTTCTGCTCAAATGGCAATTGAATATTGCATCCAATTGATATCCCCCCATTTTCAAAAGCTCCGCGATTAGCGGCTTCCATAATTCCCGGGCCTCCGCCTGTCATGGTTGTAAACCCGATGTTAGCAATACGTTTTCCAAATTCTCTTGCCTTATTATAAAAAAATTCATCTTCTTTAAACCTGGCTGAACCAAAAACTGTAATACAGGGTCCCACGAAATGAAGTGTTCTGAATCCCCTAATGAATTCTTTGAAGACTTTCCATGCAAAACCCAATTCATAAGTGCGACTTTTTGGCCCTTCGAGGTACACTTGTTTTTTCGGAGGAATGATACAGTTACTCTTTTCCAATGACATGATTAACTATTTGAAAGCACTAAAAGTAGAAACATTTCATTTATCTGTTTATTTAAAATATTTTTTGTTTCCGCTTTATTGCTATGTTGGACTTTGTTTTACATCGGCAGACAACTGATGTTTTATATTTGCCATTCATTTTTGAAAATAAAATTCATGCGTATTATTTCTTACAATGTAAATGGCTTACGGGCAGCAATCAATAAAGGTTTTTTAGATTGGCTGAAAACCGATCCGGCAGACATAGTATGCTTGCAAGAGACAAAAGCACAAAGAGAAAATGTAGATCACAAACCATTTCATGACCTGGGTTTTCTTGACTATTGGTTTAGCGCACAAAAAAAAGGATATAGCGGTGTTGCTGTGTTTACTAAAATAAAACCAGACGATATTCAATATGGCACGGGGCATAAAGTAAGTGACGATGAAGGCCGGGTACTTCAACTGGATTTTGGAGACGTACATTTGGTTAATGCATATTTTCCGTCGGGAACCTCAGGAGAAGAGAGACAAACATTTAAATATGAATGGCTCAATGAATTTTTCAGTTATCTTGATCAAACAAAGAAAAAATATCCAAAGACAGTTTTGTGCGGTGATTATAATATCGCTCATAAAGAGATCGATATACACAATCCAAAAAGCAATGCAAAAACTTCAGGTTTTTTACCGGAAGAGCGAGCATGGATGGATAAATTTTTCGCTCACGGCTGGATTGATTCATTTCGCATTCATCACCCGGAACCACATCGTTATAGCTGGTGGAGCCAGCGATTTCCCGGTGTAAGGGCAAATAACAAAGGATGGAGGATCGATTATATTAACGTCACAGAATCTCTAAAGAAAAATGTGGCAGATGCAGAAATTTATCCCAATGTGATGCACAGTGACCATTGCCCGGTTTATGTTGAGCTAAAAATCTAAAATTTTTAATGAATACAAATTTTATCCTTTGCCTGATCAGGATGAAAGTGAAGGCATCACATATATAATTCAGTATCTCACCTTATCTTTTGAAAAGTATCAGAAGTGTATTGAAGAATTTACATTACCCTTAAGAAAAAAAGCTCGTGAAAATGGTACAATCAATTTATTTCGTTTTGCACAGTGACGGAAATTGTGGATTGAGTGTGCAAAAGAATTTATTTTATTCTCAAAAACAAAAAATTGAGTGCCCTTCAAATTGTTTACTGGCAAGCCTTTTCATCTATACCTCTGAAACTCAGTACTATCAAGGCTTTTACGCAATCAAAACCTGAAGCGTTATCAGTTCAAAAAATATTCATTTTGCTAAAATCCTTGCCTGACAAGGATTCGGACAGTTTTTAAAAAAGAAAAATTGAAATAAAAAAATTTTGTTGCAATCTAAAACCGTCTAAATTTGTCGTCCTTACAAAAACGCTTAAAAAATCACATTATGAACAAAGCCGAATTGATCAACAAAGTTGCCGACGATGCCGGCGTTACAAAAACTCAAGCTAATGCTGCTTTGGATTCTTTCATTGAAGCCGTTACTAAAACTTTAAAAGGTGGTGGTAAAGTTACCCTGGTGGGTTTTGGAACTTTTTCAGTTTCTAAAAGATCTGCCCGTAACGGTCGTAATCCGCAAACTGGCGAAGTAATTAAAATTAAAGCAAGAAAAGTGGCCCGCTTTAAAGCTGGTAAAGAGCTATCCGGAAAGATGTAACTCATGACAACTTTTTTAAGAAGCCCCAGCTATTATTATTCTTTTAGTATGGGGCTTTTTTAGCAATAAAAATCTTAATAATAGTTAAAAAAAATTTATGGGAAAAGGAGACAAAAAAACCAAGAAAGGGAAAATATTTAAAGGCTCATTCGGGAAAAGTCGCCCGGCAAAAGTCAAAAAAGCAACAAAGAAAAAATAGACATTCAATTAACTAACGCATCACTCTATTAGTTGTCAATTATCATCTAGGGAGCAAGTCTTTCAATTTTCCAGCTTCCATTATCTAAAAGACTGTATTGAATTCTATCATGTAAACGACCGGGCCTTCCCTGCCAGAATTCTATAATAACTGGTTTTACAAGAAATCCTCCCCAACTTGAAGGGCGTTCAAGATCTTTTCCTTCAAATTCTATGGTAAGTTTTTTATAGCGTACATCAAGCCACTCCCGGTTCTGAATTACCTGGCTTTGTGGTGAAGTAATAGCCCCCACCTGGCTCGCTTTCGGTCTCGAATGAAAATAAGAGTCACTCTCTTCTTTACTTAGTTTTTCTATAAGGCCTGTTACTCTTACCTGTCGTTCTAATTCTTTCCAGAAAAAAACAAGGCAGGCTCTTGGGTTCTCTGTCAGTTGCTGGCCTTTGTAGCTATTATAATTCGTAAAGAATACAAATCCCGCTTCTGAAAATCCCTTAAGCAACATTATGCGGGCTGAAGGCATACCATCAGTCGAAGAAGTAGCTAAAGTCATCGCATTTACTTCAGCAATATTTGCTGTCATGGCATCATGCCACCATTTTTCAAACTGTTTTATGGGATCTGATTCAATTTCTGATTCAACCAGGGTTTTGTGAGAATAATCCTTCCGGATATCAGCAATTTTTTTACTCATATTATTCCTTTCAACATCGAAATTACCATGGAGATTTTAAAAGACAAGAACAATAATGAAATAAAAAAGAAGAATATTTTCTATTGATTTGTTTGTCGTTTTAATATTTGATTCTCTTCTGAAACAACATTAAGCATGCTTTCTAATTCACCGATACGTTTTAGCTGGTGTTCAAGTTTTTTATTTGCATCAGCCACGACCTGCAGATCAGCATTTAATTCTTCAAGATAGCTAACCCTTTTTTGCAATTGCTGTCTCTGAAAATTTGCATCGCGGAATTTGTCCTCAGCCTCATTCAATTGTAAAGTCAGTTGCTGATTCTCGGCAGTTAAAGCCTGTAATTTTGCTTTGTAATCTTCGTGTTCACGTGAAGTTTTTTTGTATGCTTCCTTCAAATCTTCGTATTCAAGACTTACCATTGTACTGGATGAAAGCTGTGTTTCCAGTTTCTGAATTTTGCTTTGGAGTGTATTGAATTCGCTGTAAGCACTGTCAAGCATGGAGGTCATTTCTTTTGTGAGATTTTCCTTTTGCCTGATGTTATGAATTTCTGATTCCTTTTGACCAAGCAAATATTTTAATTCCTTCACCTGGTTCATCAATTCTTCGTTTTCTTCTTCAATCAATTTCTGCTTCTCCTCATTTTCTTTTACCACTTCAATATTTTGAAGAAGCTGATTGATCTTTTCATTGTGTTCAAGCAAACTACTTTGTGCAATACGCAGTTGCTGAATATAATTTGGTTTGCCTTCTTTTTCAGGATCGATTTTATGGATGGATTCTAATTCTGACTGCATTCGTTTTTGGTGCCGCTGAAGTTCTTCCAGTTCTATTTTGTAAATACGGTTATTTTCTTCTGACTCTGAAAACCGGCTTTTGATGTCTGATATTTCTTTGTCTTTTACTTCAATGTCATTGAAATATTTCAGTTTCCATTCATCAATATTCCTTTTCAGTTTTTCTGTTTCGGCAGGTGAAGTTTTAAAACTTCTTCGACTTGTGATAAAGAAATGAATTACTACACCAAGTGTAACGGCACACAAAAACAATACGATCAACTCAACAATAGATAAATTTAGTGTCATGGGTTGGAAGGGAATTCAATAAAATTACGGTAAACTATAAAAAAACTACCAGTATTGAAAATTACAGTAATTACAAGTTATTCACAGTAAATTTAATGTTCCAGTCAGGGAAACTACTCCGAATTATTACTTTTGACCATGAAGTCTTTCCGATTTTAACTCCCCTGGTTTTGCTTGTTGTTAGAAATATCAGGAATTGGTTTTGATCATACCCCTTATGAAATCAGTCCCTTTGTAATAGGAGAAATAAATATTTTGATTCTTTTTTTGGAATTGAACAATTATTTGCACCTAGCCTTTAAAAAACTGATCAACTAATTTTTATTTGTCATCCTGCAACAATGGTTCCCACTTTACTACCTGTTACTACCCTGCGAAGATTTCCGGGTTTGTTCATATCAAAAACAACAATAGGTAAATTGTTTTCCATACAAAGTGTAAAAGCCGTCATATCCATTACTCTCAGATTTTTTGAAATGCAATCATTAAAAGTAATCTGGTCATATTTGGTTGCACTTTTATTCTTTTCAGGATCATCAGAATAAATACCATCCACTCTTGTTCCTTTTAAAATAACATCAGCTTTTATTTCTATAGCCCTCAATACACCGGCAGTATCTGTTGTAAAGTAAGGATTGCCGGTGCCTGCACCAAAAATCACCACCCTTCCTTTTTCAACATGTCTTATTGCACGGCGGCGGATATATGGCTCAGCAATCTGTTCCATTTTAATAGCACTTTGCAGCCGGGTATACACGCCAATTTTTTCCAGGCCGGCTTGCAAAGCCATGCCATTAATAACTGTAGCCAGCATACCCATATAATCACCATGGGCTCTTTCAATTCCCGTTTCGGCTTCATTCATACCACGGTAAATATTTCCTCCTCCAATTACAATAGCAACCTGAACATTTAAATCGATAATTGATTTAATATCCTGTGCATACTGTGATATGACGTCCTGATCAAGACCAAAAGTTTTATCACCCATCAATGATTCGCCGGAAAGTTTAAGCAGTACTCGCTTGTATTTAGGAAGCATGCTGCGAAGATAGGGGAAAGGTCTTTTGGATGAATGCTGATTTTTGTTTCCTTGTTTTGGTAATTCTGCCAAATTTTTTTGCGACGTCCGTTTCAACTTTCTTTTCTCAAATGAGCCAGGCCTCCGGCAACAAACTATTACATTTACACTCTAAATCTGACTATATGTTTCTTCTTGTTTTTGGTTTCATCATTTTTATTGCAGGAATCACCTTTCGCACCATTGCTAACCTGGCAAGATATGCCAAGGGCCTTATTATTGGAGGGCTTATTGTAATGGTCATCGGCATAAGTTTAAGCTGTTTTATCCAGGTTGATGCCGGTCAGGTAGGTATAAAAAAACTTTTTGGAAAAGTTCAGGCTGACGTACTGGAAAGTGGCCTGCATTTCATAAACCCACTGTACGAGGTAGAAAAAATGGATATTAAAACCCAGAACTATACCATGAGTGGCACTCATGATGAAGGGCAAAAACAAGGTGATGATGCTATTCGTGTTTTAACTGCCGATGGTTTGGAAGTAAATATTGATCTTACGGTATTATATCGTCTTATACCTACAGATGCGCCAAGATTGGTAAGAGAGACGGGCATGGACTATGAATATAAGGTTGTTCGTCCTATTGCCCGTACCCGTATCCGTGATAATGCTGTTTATTATGACGCAGTTGCTTTATACTCTACTAAAAGAGACGAATTTCAAAACCGCATTTTTAATGGCATTGAAAATGAATTTAAAAAAAGAGGCCTGCTGCTTGAAAATTTATTGATCAGAAATATAACATTACCTGCTGCTGTTAAAGGAACCATAGAACAGAAAATTCAAGCCGAACAGGAATCTCAAAAAATGCAGTTCGTATTACAAAAGGAAAAGCAGGAAGCCGACAGAAAAAGAATAGAGGCACAGGGAATTGCCGACTACCAACGTATAATAAGTGAAAGTCTAAGTGATAAGCAATTACAGTATGAACAAATAAAAGCCTATAAAGAATTGGCCCAATCACAAAATGCAAAAATTATTGTGATGGGAAAAGGAAATACTCCATTTATACTTGATGGTAAAAACTAAAACAATTCGTTTGACAATTTAATTCAAAGTTAGCCTGTAAATTTTTACTGAAGACAATGCTGTTCAATCTTCTAACCTGACTAAAATTATTGAACAGCCTGATGTAAAAAATCAAATTTCCGGTATAAAAAAATTCCCGGGTTTTTTGCCCGGGAATTTTTTTATTGACTGATTATCCTAAGGCTACTCTTTTGAATTCTGTTACTTTCAAATTAGCGTCCACAGTTTTTAGATAATCACCCACACTTTTACTTCCATCTTTTACAAATGCCTGTGCCAGTAAAGTTTGTTCTTTAAAAAAAGCATTGAGTTTTCCTGCCGCAATTTTATCGAGCATATCTGCAGGCTTTCCAGACATTTTTGGATCGTTCTTTAATTGCTCAAGAGCAATATCTTTTTCACGGGCAATTACATCCGCAGGTACACTTTCGGCATCTACAGCCACAGGGCTTAATGCAGCAATTTGCATAGCCACATCTTTGCCTGCTTCCGGTATTTCTTTATTCAGACCCACTAATACACCAATGCGATAGGCACCATGAATATAGGAAGCCACCAATGGAGCATCTACTCTTTCAAATTTGGTGATGCCAATTTTTTCTCCAATTGAAGCCAGCTTATCATTTACCAGATCAGAAACCTTAGAACCATTTATATTGACACCATTCAGTTCGTCCAGAGATCTTACATTGTTATCTATAGCAGCATCGGCAATTGTTTGGGCAAAAGCAACAAAGTCTGCATTCTTGCTTACAAAATCAGTTTCGCAACTAACACAAACGATAATTCCTGTTTTATTATCTGTATTTGTTTTTGCAATTACCACACCTTCTTTTGCTTCACGATCACTACGTTTGGCTGCAACTTTCTGGCCCTGTTTGCGAAGCCAATCAATAGCAGCTTCAAAATCACCGTTTGTTTCTGTTAATGCCTTGCGGCAATCCATCATACCTGCGCCCGTCATTTGACGCAGTTTATTTATATCCTGTGCACTTATTGTTACTGTACTCATTTCACAATCTCCCTAAAGGGCTAAATTTTTAGTTAATAAATATTGTTTTGTTTTTGCTCCTTTTACGTGCAAGAGTTTATCTTCTTGGCCCACCTCTTTGTCCGCCGCCACCTCCTGTTGTTCTGCGTCTCTGTCCACCGGTGCCTGCTCCAGTTCCCCTGGATCTTTCTGTACGGTGACCGCTTTCTGCCTCTGCTTCAGCGAGCAATTTGGCTGCCTTCTTTTCATTTTCATCACCACTGTTTGATTCTTCTGCTTCTTCTTCTTTTGCAGCCTGGCGTTCAGCCAAACCTTCTGCAATGGCTGCAGTAAGGTAATTGGCTATAATGGCGATTGATTTAGTAGCATCATCATTTGCAGGAACAGCAAAATCAACTTTATTAGGATCACAATTGGTATCAACCACACCAAAAGTGGTGATGCCTAAACGTTTCGCTTCTGCCAATGCAATATGTTCATGGCCGATATCAACAATGAATAAAGCAGCGGGAATGCGACCTAATTGTGCAATGCCTCCCAAAACCTTTTCCATTTTTTCTTTATCGCGGCTAAGTGTTAAGCGTTCTTTTTTTGTGATACTATCAAAGGTTCCGTCACCAAGCATTTTTTCAATACTCTGCATTTTCTTTACACTCTTTCGAACTGTATTGAAATTTGTAAGCATACCTCCTAACCAGCGTTCTGTTACGAATGGCATATTCACCCTGCGGGCACACTCAGTTATAATATCTTTTGCCTGTTTTTTTGTACCTACAAATAAGATCTTTTTCCCGCTACGGGCAATCTGCTTCATAACTGCAGCAGTTTCCTGGAGACATTCTACAGTTTTATTGAGATCAATGATGTGAATACCTTTTTTCTCCGCAAAAATGTAAGGCAACATTTTTGGATTCCACTTCTTGCGAAGGTGACCAAAATGCACACCTGCTTCCAAAAGTTGTTGCTGAAGTGAAGTGTTATTTTCCATGTTTCCTAATATATTTTATGTTTTATTCTTTGTTTATTGATTTCATATCCGCAAATAAACTTTGAAATTGATAATAAAAATTATCGTTTGCTGAACTGGAAGCTTTTTCTCGCTTTTTTATGCCCAAATTTTTTACGCTCGACAGACCTTGGATCACGTTTTAGTAAACCCGCTGCTTTTAATGCCGGGCGAAACTCTGCATTCAAATCAATAAGCACACGGGCAATGCCTAACATAGCTGCTTCGGCCTGACCTTTGTATCCACCACCTGATGCGCTGATTTTTATATCAAACTTGTTTAAAGCGTCAATTGCTTTTAAGGGACGTTCTACCTGGTTTTGCAGATACACAAGCGGAAAATATTCTTTATAGTTTTTATCGTTTACTGTGATCTGGCCATCTCCTTTTGAGATAAAGACTCTGGTTACAGCTTCTTTACGACGACCTACACCATTTTTTTGTTTTTCCATTTATTTAGCTTTTGGCTGTTTTAAAATTTTAATTCTTTTGGTTGTTGTGCTCCATGAGGATGCTCAGCACTTGCATACACAAATAATTTTTTGAACATTTTACGACCTAACCTGTTTTTTGGAAGCATTCCTTTTACCGCTCTTTCAATCACTACTTCAGGACGACGCTTCATTAAATTTTTTGCAGTTTCCTCTTTGCGACCACCGGGATAGCCACTGAATGTATCATAAATCTTTTCATCCGGTTTATTTCCTGTAAAAACTACTTTATCACAATTGATAACAATAATGTAATCGCCACAATCAACGTGAGGAGTATAGTATGCTTTGTTTTTACCGCGCAGTATTGCAGCAATTTTAGCACACATACGCCCTACGGTTTGATTGGTACCATCTACAACATACCAGTTATGTTGCACGGTAGCCGCATTGGCATGTTTTGTTGTAAAATGTAATTTACTCATTAAAAAATTCTTTTTTGATTAAGAAACAACAGTTGAGCCATCCCTCACTGTTCTTTATTCATAATTTAAAATTGGGGTCGCAAAGATAGGTTGAAGTAAAGAAGATTACCAAAAATATAAGCAAATTTTTTTTATCACACCTTTATAAAGCGATGATTTTCAATAAAAATTTAGCCTATTATTTTTAATAGTCCTAGTTTCGGGGTTTTGTGATCAATTAAAATGATAGGATTAAAGTTTAGAAATTCATATTTAATTTTTCTTCTTAAAAGAAATCCTGAATTTCTTTTAAGTACCCTTCTGAGTTGAATCATTTTTCTTTTTCCTCCAAACAGTTCTTTCAAATGGGTGAGAAAAAGCGAATGTAAAGTGGCCTTAAAAAAGATATTTTGCAATACTCAATTTGAAGTATTTATCAGACTTTTTCACATATAAATCTGGATAACTAACCTATATTAAAAAACTCTTTTGGAAGTATGAGTAAGATACCTCTATATTAGCAGGTAACAAAAATTTTTACTAACCTTTAAATTCAATTATTATGGCAAAAGCTTCAAAGAAAAAAGCTGTAAAAAAAGCCGCTGCAAAACCAGCAAAAAAAGCTGTAAAAAAAGCCGCAAAAAAAATTAAGAGAAAACCAAATGCTGCTTTTATGATACCTCTCACTCCCAGCAGTACGTTGTCTGAGGTTGTTGGAAGCAAACCTATTCCGAGAACAGATATCATAAAAAAGATATGGGATTATATTAAGAAAAATAATCTTCAGGATAAAAAGAACAGGAGAATGATCAATGCAGATTCAAAATTGAAACCTCTGTTCGGTAAAGATCAAATCTCCATGTTCGACTTGGCAAAAATTGTAAGCAAAAATGTAAAGTAACAATTGGCTTTTTATTGTTACATCATATCTTGCCTGTAAAATAAGATTATGCCCAGTCACGATCTTGGTCGTACAAGTTTTGGCAATCCAAAAAACAAGGGCAATTTAATGACCATTGAACAAGCTCATGCATTATTAAATGAATGGGTACTTAATGAACGTTTGCGTTTACACATGATACAGGTAGCAACTTTGATGAAAGCGTGGGCCATTGAAAAAGAAAATGCAGATGAACAAACCTCGCTAAAATGGGAATTGGCAGGATTACTTCACGATGCAGATTGGGAAAAATATCCTGACGAACATTGCCGAATTATTATTGAAGAATTGGAAAAAAGAAATATTGATCCGGATGTGATTCATTGTATTGCTTCTCATGGCCCACGATATTTTGGAATTGAGCCTGAAACAAAAATGGAAAAAATGATTTATGCCTTTGATGAACTTTCAGGCTTTATTCATGCATCTGCTCTTATCCGACCTTCAAAATATGAAGATATGGATGTAAAATCTGTGACAAAAAAATTAAAAACTCCTTCCTTTGCTGCACAGGTTAGTCGGGATGATATTAATGACGCAATGTCAAGAATTGATATCTCACTTGAAGAACTTATTGACTACATTATTCAGCACCAGAAAAATATTTCCTGAAACGGTAAACATTTAGACAAAAAAAAGGCTGCAAATAATAAGCAGCCTTTCAAAAATTATTTAATTTAGGAAACTACTACTGAACTTTATAAGTCATGCTTACAAAATTTACAGTAATGGTATAAGTACCGCTCGTTGCAGGTGCAGGAGTATTTGATCCGGGTACAGCACCATCCACAAGCAATACGCCACCACCGGTAGCCGTTCCATCTGTTGCACCACCAAACTTATGACCCCAGTCACCATTCACAGGCAGGAATAAATAACCCCCACCGCTGGTTAATGGTATGCTTAGTTGAAATATTCCGGTTGATGTCTGAGTAAATTGTTGCGATGGCACAGGCACCGGGTTGTTCCATCCACCAGCGGTTGCATCACCTACTATAAATAAATCAGACGGCACTGGTGTAACAGTATAAGTATTGGTAGCAAAGTTTACAACAATGCTATACAACCCTGATGTAGTTGGCGCGGGGGTATTCGAGCCGGGTACTGCTCCATCTGCCAGCAATGTTCCGCCTCCGGATTCAGTTCCATCCGTCGCACCACCATACTTGTGGGTCCAATCTCCATTTAGGGGCAGGAATAAATAAGAGTTGCCCGCTGTAAGGTTGACTACGATTCCAAATGAAAAGTTATCAATCTGGGTGAATTGCTGAGAAGGTACTGGTACCGGATTGTTCCATCCTCCGGCTGTTGCATCACCTACGATGTATAAATTAGTCGGCATTGGTGTAACAGTGTACGAATTAGTGGCAAAGTTCACAACAATACTATACAATCCTGATGTTGCCGGAGCAGGAGTGTTTGAACCTGGCACGTCTCCGTCAGCGAGTAAAACACCAGGAGAAGAAGTGCCATCGGTTGCACCACCATATTTGTGACTCCAATCTCCATTTACAGGGAGGAATAAATAAGAATTGCCTGCTGTAAGATTGATTGCAATAGCAAAAGTGAAATTATTTATTTGTGTGAATTGTTGGGATGGTGTGGGAACAGGATTATTCCAACCGCCGGGAGTTGCATCACCAACTATATAAAGATTTGTGGGCAGAGTTAATTGAGTAACTGTATAAGTATTTGTTTGAAAGTTTACAACGATTTTATAAACACCTGTAGCAGCCGGTGCTGGTGTATTAGAGCCCGGCACTGCGCCATCTTTCAATAATGTACCTCCTCCGGAAGCGGTTCCATCTGTTGCCCCACCATATTTATGAGTCCAATCACCATTTACAGGTAAGAACACATAACTTTTTCCTGCAGTAAGGCCAATTGTAATACTATATGAATATGCATCTACTTTCGTGAATTGTTGGGATGGTGTGGGAACAGGATTATTCCAACCACCGGGTGTTGCATCACCTACTATATAAAGATTAGGTGGTACTGGTGAAAAAGTTCCAATAGTTACAGTAACAACATTTGAATAAGCAATGGCTCCGCTGGCCGTTGCTGCTTTTACGCGGTATTCAACCACCCCTGAGTTTCCAATGGGAACTCCGGAAGTAAGAGCGGTAGTATTCATATCATCTTCTGTCAGTGAAAGGCTGTATACAGAAACACCTCCTGCAAGCTCTTGCGGAGCTGTGAAGTTTTTGCCTGTGGAATCATATTGTATGCTATATGTTATAGCTCCTGAATAACCAGGAAAAGCAGATGACCATGTAAAAGTATTAGAATGATTGGCAGACGTGGCTGCAGTACCTGTAACGCTGGTCTTTTCAGTGGTCAGGTTTGACGGATCACTATATGGAGTAACTGAAACCTGTATAACATTTGAAACATACTTTTCATTATTGTTGGCATAGGAAGAGGTTACCCGCATATCCAGTTTAATGGGAACCCCGACAGAGTATCCATAGTTCAACAAAATGGTATTTAGATCTCTCCCCGTAAACGTTGTACTCAAATTTTTGGTTACGGTCCTTGTAACTTCTTTTGCAAAATTTCTACCTGTAGAATCAATTTCTACTATATACTTCATGTTACTGGAGTCGGTAGCATAGTTGGGAAAAGTCCAGTTTAAGGTTAAGATCGTCTTACTCGAATCAGCAACCTGCGGCGTAAGCGTCTTTGTCGATGAGCTAAGTGTAACAGGATTACCCAAACCATAGTAGGGTAGTTCTTTTGCCTTTTCGCAAGCCGTGAAAAGAAAAGTCAAACCAGTTACAATTAAAATGCAGTTAGATATTTTTCTCATAAAATAATATTAGCTGTGAATTATTGTTTAGTTAAAGTCACTACTCCCCTTTGAAAATCCACATCTATCAGGTAAGTTCCACTTACTAATGGTGCTCTCACATTTCCACCATTTGGAAAGAGATCAAACTTTAATGTTGAAGGATCACCTGACGCTTGCTCTGTGGCTATACTCCACTGTTTATCGGAATCCCATAAACCATTTACCGATATAAATTTATATTCGCCATCGCCGACTAAAGGGATTGTTAAATGGTAATCAGTCGGACTTATCTGTGTAAATTGTTGAGCCACGGGATCACCTACAGGGTTATTCCATCCATAGCTAACTGCGCTTCCAACAATATACAATGTGCCGCTTGCCGGCGGTGTAACTTTTGGAGGAATAGTATAAGGAGTAACCCCTGCAAATTTTAAAACATTTGAATAGAGCGGAACTGTGTTCCCAATAGACGATCTAACTCTTATTTCAATATTATGCGGTACCCCTGCAACCAATATCAGTTGGTTCAACAGATAATCATTGAGTTCACTTTGCTTTATGGTAAGATTCTGATCACCACTCAGAGAAATGGATTTTCTGTTTGGATTGGTAAAATTAGCGCCCGTTGTATCTATCTCAAGGAGATAGGTAACATCATGAGAGCTAACCCCTGTACTAAAAACATAATCAGGATTCGTCCATGTTAATGAAATCGCTTCCTGGTCAGATGTAGCAAAAGAAAGCGGAATCGTTCCCGAACGATCTGCACTAAGAGCAGGGGGCATACCACCTTCGTAAAAATCTTTGTTTTCTGCTTTCTTGCATGAAACGATGGCAATCAGTAAGACTAAAGAAAACAGTAACTGAAATTTATTTTTCATAAATAGTTATTATTAAAGATTAGTAGCCTGGGTTTTGAATCAGGTTTGTATTTGTATTAATTTCTCTTGAAGGAAGTGGGTATAATTTCCGGATAGATGATACAGCAGTGCCGGAACGAACGCCGCCTTTCCATGGCCATAAATAACTACTCTCAACAAATTTATTATACCTGATCAGGTCAGTACGTCTAAATCCTTCCCAATACAATTCTCTTGCTCTTTCATCAAGTATAAAGTCCAATGTCAAATCGCCTGAAGTAATATTTCCTGAAGTATTTCCATAAGCTCTTTCACGCAGGGCATTTATATAACCCAATGCGGTAGATGCATCACCGCCGGATCCTCCTCTTAATACCGCCTCTGCGTAAATGAGATACATTTCAGCCAAGCGGAACAATGGTACATCTATGTCTGAAAAATCCTGACTTTGACCAAGCGAACCATCCCTTTTTAAGTTTTTATATTTTGTAACCCCATATCCATCAGTAAAAGCAGTAAGGTCTCCGATTTCCAGGTTTTGTCCGGCAGTATAAAATTGCGCTCTTGTATCAGTGATTGTTGCAAAACCAGGGTACCCTGGGAAAAGTGCCGGCAGATTTTTGGTTGTTCTCAATCCACTCCAGCCACCACCTACACCAAAAGCCGATGATGGCATTGAACCACCTACCTCTGCATGTGTCAGAAATGTACTGCCGCCATAACCTTGTGTATGTATTCCATCATAATTGATAGTAAAAATAAATTCACCATTATTGCCAGCATTAAGATTATCATCTGCAAGCACCAACCATGAATAATTACTGACCAGAGAATAACCCGCATCAATTACCTTTTTAGAATAGGTGATTGCATCGGAATATCTGGGAGTTCCTGTATATACTTCCGCATTTAAATACAAGCGAGCCAACAATGCCCATACAGCTCCCTGGTCAGCACGTCCATACTCGTTAGTATGTGGCGTAGGCATATCAGGTTCTATTGCTTTTAATTCACTTTCGATATAATTAAAGAGATCACTGCGGACAATTCTTGGAGGAGGAGCGCTACCGATAGCTGTTGTTTCTGTAGCAAACGGAGGATTGCCGTAAAGATCCATTAATACCCAGTACTGAAATGCTCTTAAAAATCTTGCTTCTCTTGCAAATTCACGAATCTGATCTGCATCACTACCACTTATTCCTCTTGCTGACAATTGATCATCGGCTGCCTGCCTGATGAACTCATTGCAAAGAGTGATCTGATACATACAACGATAATACAGACCGGTGAGAAAACTGTTGTTGGATGTCCAGTTCATGTTATGGAAATCCTGGATACCGACATCACCCCATGAGATCACTGCTTCATCAGTACTCAATTCCTCTGCTTCCCAAAATATACGATAGAAATCAGAAAAACCTTCGTCAATACCTTGTATATCTCCATTGCCGGCAGGTCCCTGGTTACCTGTCAATGCAAAGGCGCCATACACCTTTGCCAACACAGCTTTATAACCTGCAAGGTCACTATAGACTACTTCTGAATTTATACCATTGGTTGGCTTTAAGTCCGGGTATTTTACACAAGATTGAAATATCATAATAACAAACGCAACGAGAAAAATGCTGGTTTGTAAAAGAACTTTTTTCATATGCTGTATTTTATACAAATCGTTGTTAATTAGAAATCGAGACCAAGATTAATGGTGAAGACCCGTGGTCTGGGGTAAAAATTATTGTCTATACCACCAGATACTTCAGGATCTACCCCTTTATATTTAGTAACGGTAAATACATTTTGTACGTTGGCTCCGATCCTTAAATTGGTACCCCTGCTGATCAGGTCACCCGCATTATATCCTATGTTAACATAATCCATTCTAAGGAAAGATGCATTTTCTACATAGTAATCAGACAAGAGATATTGGTCTCCATTACCCGTGAAATTTGTTTCAAGTATATTTCTTGAGCCATTAGCTAAGAACCCAAGCGGGTCCAGGATATTTCTCTGAACTCCTGTATTGGAAAATCTGTTGTTATACATATAATTTCCAACATTGGCCCGCATTGAAAATCCTGCACTCCACTTTCTAAATGTGACATTTGAATAAACTCCAAAAAATGCTTTTGGATCGGGAGATTTATAACGGTACAAATCATTGTTATTTATTAAGCCATCGCGATTTCTGTCTTCAAATAAACCTTCAATAGGCTTTCCGGTTTTATCATAAATCTGCTGATATACATAGAACGCATTTTTAGGATAACCCACCGTGTAGATCTGAACTGTGCTTCCTACGCCACCTGCAATGCCGCCAACAAGATTACCGGGAAAAGTAGGATCATTTACAAAAGTGAGTTTTGTAATCTTATTTTTATTATAGGTAACATTAAAGCCAAAATCCCATGTTGCATCTCTGCTTCTTACAGGTTGTGTATTAATTGTAAATTCAACACCCCTGTTTTCCATACTACCAATATTGGCGATAACTTTATTTCCGAAATTGGTTCCTGCCGGTTGGTCAACCACACTCAGAAGATCAGAAGTTTTCTTTAAATAAATATCTATAGCACCGCTTATCCGGTTATTCAAAAATCCGTAATCAAGTCCTACATTATAAGTTGCGGTTTGTTCCCATTTTAAGTGATTATTATAAGCATCCGGCCGGTACAATGTGTAAAATGTGTTGCCGAACTGATATTGTGCCTGGGCATTGGATGCAGTATAACTTGCCAGGTAAGAATAATAATCAATTCCATCAGATTGACCAGTTACTCCATATCCTAGCCTCAATTTCAAATCACTGATCGTTTTTGAGTCTTTCAGGAAATCTTCTTGTTTCATTCTCCACGCAAAAGCTCCGGACGGAAACCAACCCGCCCATTTTTCGCCGGAAGAGAAAAGTGTAGATCCTGCTGTGCCATAAAAAACTGAAGAACCATCTCTTCTGATAGTACCCGTAAGAATGTATCTGTCTTTGAAAGAATAAACAAGGCGACCAAATACAGAAATCAATTCTCTCTCTGGTCTATTCCACGGATTTGTTGGAAAACCCGTTGGCATAAAATATCCATCTGCTGCATAATCGGTATAAGGAGTCCAGCGCTGACCTCCGTTAGCAACAGTATCCAAAGTATGACTCACAGGATTTTCATAAAGAGGCCCGTTAGGATCTTTATCTGCGTAAATATTATTCGTTGAATATTTCAAGAAAGAATAACCGGCTGTGGCGTCAATATGGCTGCTGATCGATTTAATATCCTTTACATAATTCAAATATGCATCAAGAACTGTGTTTGTTTTCTTTTGCAGATATTTAGTATTTACTCCGCCATGTTTTTTATCAGGAGAGCGTTCATAGCTTGCTGCAGCACTATCGGGAACATAAATTGTTCCTTTACCTTGTGAAATATCATAGCCAAGGTTCACATTCACATGCAGGTCAGGAAGAAAATGAACTTTGTAATCTAATTGTATATTTCCGATACTTCTTTCTACATCACTTTTATCAGTTCTCTGTTCAAGCAATCCGACAGGGTTTATAGGCGCCAAAGCTTTTAAACCACTTGTGGAATTTGGATCAAGCCATTCAAAATAACCACCAAATCTTTTACTGGAAGTAGTTACCGGTTGCGTTGGATCGAATCGAACAGCATTTCCGATAGCACCTTCATTGGCAAACCTTGAATTGCTGATGGAACCTATCAGATTTATATCAACTTTCAAATGATCATCAAATAATCTTGGAGTTAAAGCAATTGAGGCTGACTTTCTCTGAAGATTACCTGTTTTCAAAATACCATCCTGGTTTAAATATCCGACCGATATTCTGTAAGGAAGAGATTTGTAAGTGCCGGAAACACTTAAATTATTATCAGTACTGAAAGCATTATCATAAATTTCTTTCTGCCAGTCTGTATTTGCATTTCCCATTATAGCAATCTGTGCAGGAGTACCATGGGAATTTACATACGCTCTGAATTCATCCGGCGAAAGTACATCAGCTTCTTTGGGCAAAGTGGAAAGAGAATTTTGTGAGCTGAAAGTAAACCTTGGTTTACCACTCTTTCCTTTTTTAGTAGTGATAATTATTACTCCATTTGAAGCTCTTGATCCGTAAATAGCAGTTGCTGACGCATCCTTTAAAATATTGAATGATTCAATATCATTTGGATTGATTAATGACAGCGCATTAGCAACTCCCGAGATACCGGTGTTATCAACAGGTACTCCATCAATCACTATCAAAGGATCATTGCTTGCATTTAAAGAAGCTCCACCGCGAATACGAATAGTGCTGCCAGATCCGGGTGCGCCACCATTAGATGTAATTTGCACCCCGGCTACTTTACCCGCGATCAATTGCTCGGGAGTTGTAATTGCTCCTTTATTAAAATCCTTTGCATTAATACTGGTTACGGAACCGGTTAGATCCTTTTTTCTTGCAGTGCCATATCCAATAACTACAACTTCATTTAAAGAAGTAGCTGCACCAAACAGTGCAACATTCATTGTATTGCTTGCGGGAATTGGAACTTGTAAAGTAGTAAAACCAACTGAAGAAAAAATAAGAGCATCTACAGAAGATGGTACGGTTAATCTGAAGAAGCCATCCGTATTTGTTTGTGTAGCGAGTTGAGTTCCTCTTGCTGTTACAGTAACACCTGCAAGAGTATTGCCTGTTGTGTCTGTTATTCTACCCGATACTACACGGTCTTGCGCAAAAAGCAGTTGCGAAAAAAGCAGCATTGCCGGCAAGACAATCGATTGAAGCAGTTTTCTGCATGACATAAGCAATCATTAAACGTTTTGATAAATCAATTTTTATAAGCAATGTGTATGAACCACACAATAATATAAACTTTTTATCAACTCCAAAAATTTTATTTTACGATTCTGACATGATTTTTATCATGTTTATTTTCAAAAGGGTCTTTCGTCACCTGGCCGGTAAACGATGCTTCCAAACCAGCCTAATTCTGTGGTTCCAATTCCTTTAATTTTTGTTCGCTATGCTTTCTTTTGAGTTTTATTTTGGCTTTATATAGTTTGCCCGGGCGGTGAGGTACATTATTTTCCATTTCATCGAGGTCCAATAACCAGTTTTTGTTAGCAATTTTCTTACGGAAGTTGCGCCGATCGAGACTCACCCCCAAAATCGCCTGGTAGAGATCCTGCAGCTCACGCAATGAAAACTTCTCAGGAAGAAGATTAAAAATAATAGGATGCTCCATCACCTGTTCACGAAGACGTTCCAGGCTTCTGTCCAGAATCTTTTTATGATCAAATGCGAGGTTTTTGATCCTGCTTACTTCGTGCCAGTGAAGCTCATTATGCGTCAACTTTAATTTATGGTGCCGGATATTTATTAATGAATAATATGCTGTGGTAATCACACGGCCGGAAGGATGACGACCAAGATCACCAAAGGTATGCACCTGATCAAGATATACATCATCTAAACCCGTTCTTTCTTTTAATACTCTGTAAGGTGCACTTTCAATATCTTCATCCGGGCGCACCAGGTCACCTAGCAAAGACCATAATCCGGTAAATTCCTCCAGGTCAGATTTTATAAGAAGAACTTTTAATTCTTTATTTTCATATCCAAAAATTACACAGTCAACGGAAACTGCAATTTTGAAGTACTCAAGGTGACTGATCTTTTCAATTTCGGCCGTTTTTAGAATAGCTGATTTTGGCATAGCAATGGTTGCTTGGATTAATTTATTTCAAAATAATTTTTACCGTACCTGTTGATGTTTTTGTATTCACTTTTAGCAAATAAACACCTGCGGGCAAATTTTTATTATTATTAAATTCCACTGTATAATTTCCTTTTAACAAAAAACCCGATTTAATATTCCGTAGTTTCTGACCCATAATATTCAAAATATCTATCTGCACATTTCCTGTTTCAGGAAGAGTAAGATCAATTGATGCATTCTGTTGCACCGGGTTAGGATACACTTTAATCAATAAGCTATTTCCCGGAACATTTATTGATGTGACGGGCGTAGCAATATTACTAACAACATTTCTATTAAGATAAACATGATATTCTCCTGGTTGCAGAGCCATACTTTGTGCAGTCCCGGTTGCATTGAATGTTGTTCCATCTAAATAATCATACCATGTTCCTGAATTTTGAAAAGTTACATTGCTTGTTTGTGGCACTACGTCAAAATTTCCAACTACACAAATCTTAGAACTGTCTGTATTTATCTGTAACCATTTAAAACCGTTGGAAAGATTGCTGGTAATTTGATTTGTGGTAAACACGTCTTTATACAAACTATCGAATCGCAATTTTATTAACGCTTCAAATACATCATGCAACCGTGCACGCTGAATATTTTGCAAATAATCCCAATGAATGGGTTTGGGACTTAACCTGCAACTATCATTTATTGATACATTCGTACAAGTGTTGATGGAATAATCATATCCAAGCTCGCCAAATTCCCAAAACATTTTCGGACCGGGAATAGTAAATAAAAATGCTCCACACATTTCAACTCTTTTCAATGCGGTGTTCACATCTTTAACATTGTAAGTTCCCGAAGTGTTACCATACTGAATATTCTTGTACATCAATCTTTCCTCATCATGGCTTTCCATGTACGTTACTAAATTAGGCTGTGTCCAGCTTCGGTTGGTGTAAATACCACCGGAGAAATCCCAACCCGTTGAATAGCCCATCGAAGCCTGCTGATAGTTGTAACTCATATTTCCCCATAACAACATTCCATAGTTCGACAATTCAGTTTCTTCACTGTTATCTGCAAAATGTTCGAGTATTGCATAGCAATCCGGAGATTTTAATTGCAGCGTATCATAGTAACGTTTCCAAATGGCAACGCGACTGGCATCATAAGCACCCCATGCATTGACATCGCAATTGTTACCGTTATTATCGCAAGTTTGAGTTTGAGTAAAACCTTTAGAAAGATCAAATCGAAAACCGTCAATTTTATAATTTATTAGCCAGTGTTCAACTACACGACTTACAAAATATCTGGTGGCCAGGCTTTCATGATTCATATCATATCCCACATTGTATGCATGCTTTGCCACAGGATTGAACCAGGGATTGTCTGCGGCAGGACGATTATTTGCCGCATCCCAATATAATTGCACCAGCGGTGATGAGCCGAAAGAATGATTCAATGCAATATCCATAACTACTGCCATTCCTTTTGCATGGCATGAATCAATGAATTGTTTCAAAGTATTTTCAGGACCGTAATATTTATCCGGAGCAAAATAAAAATCAGGATTATAGCCCCAGCTATTGTTGCCTTCAAATTCATTGAATGGCATAATTTCAACAGCATTTATTCCCAAATTTTTTAAATAATTCAATGTGTCACGCAACGTGTTCCAATCATGAGCCGCAACAAAATCCCTTACTAATAATTCATAGATCACTAGTTTTCTTTTATCAGGCCTAGTGAAATTATTTAGATGCCAGCTGTATTGGGGAGCTGCAGTTTGTAAAACACTTACGATACCTGTCGTCAATCCTATCGGATAAGATTTTAGACTTGGATAAGTGGATGATGAAATGCCGGGATCATTGTAAGGATCCAGAATTTTTTCTGTGTAAGGATCTGCAATTTTTAATGTACCATCCACAAGGTATTGATAAGCATATTCTGTTCCCGGAGTTAAACCTGTGATGCGAAGCCACCAATAATTTCCATCTGGTGATTTGTTCATTTGGTATTTCGTTTGTTCCACCCAGTTACTTCCGGGAAATTCACCAATAACTGATACACGGTTTTTTGAAGGTGCATACAAAACAAGAGTGACAGATGTATCGCCCGGTTCGTAATTTATTCCATCTCTCACGCCACCCGGAAGAGGAGCAATTGTAACTCCTGCGTTTACAAAAAATGTAAGAGTATCAGTTCTTGTGTATGTTCCGTCATTTGCTTCAGCAATGATAGTTGTGTTTCCTGCCGTGGTCAAATTAATGTTAGCACTAATTATTGTATCATTACTTACAGTCTGTACAGGAGTTGCATTACCATTCAGGTAAAGTTTTAGTGTAGAAACTTTACTGGCTTTAGCAGTGACAGAAATATTATCACCAACATTTTTTGTCATTGTTTCCGGCTTGGGGATAAAAAATGGTTGAAACGGAGGATCAGTAAACCGCACTGCAACAGTATCAGTATATATAGGAACATACATATCACTGCCATCGGCATTAGCCAATTTGGTGGAACCGCTTCCGTTTCTGAAAAGAATAGCAATCTTTAAAATTCGCTCCGCCCCATTTGTGATTCCCAAAAAACTACGCAGGCTGCCGGTAATAGTATATTGCCATTTATTATTTCCAAGCGAAGTACATTGTGCCTGTGCATTTGTACTTCCCCAAGTGAACTTTACATACTTCCAGTCTGATGAAGAAGTACTCAAATTGGTGATAACACCAATGTGAACATATACATCAGTAACAGGAGAATAGTTTAGCAAACCCTGGCTTCCTTTTGTGGCGTCTGCAGTAATTACAACATTTTTACCAGCATCATTCTCAACAGGAAAAGAAGGCGACCAACTTAATAGTTGTGCTTTTAAGAAAATGACAACAAACGAGAATACGGAAAGGAGTAAAATTTTCTTCATAGCAAGCCTTTGATCGTTTCAGTTTTCCTTCCGCATTAAAGTGACCAATTCTGCAAAAGGGAATGTAAGATAATAAATATGTACTAAAGACACATTAAACAGCCGAAGAATTTTTTTGCGCACTAAAAAATAGGAAGACGTGGAACGTGGCTGGAAGAATCTTTGTAATTGACACCTGGCCTGTCACGATTGACGTACTTAATCGTTGGGATGCAGATGATATTTATTTATAAGCGTAAGCATTACCCCGTTGGTCCACCCAAAACCATCCTGACCTGCATATTCGCCACCACCACCGGAAAGGTTTGTATCAACCACATTATATTTTTCCATCAGTTTCCCGGTTCTGTCAAAAACATCAGAATTTAATTTCACCCAGCGTGCGGCAATATCCCTGGCTAAATCTTTTTGCCCGCAACGGTCCAAACCCCAGATGGTCATCCATTCGAGAGGGGCCCAGCCGTTGGGTGCGTCCCATTGCTGGCCGGTATTGTTTTCAGTTGTTTGAATTCCTCCCGGCTGTAAAAGTTTTTTCTTTAGCATAGAAACGGCCAGCTTGCATTTTTGCATTAACACAGGATTTTTGTCCATCGTGCAGAATGGATACATACCGGCGGGTGTTACTACATCATTCTGTTTTTGCTTTTTGAAATTATAATCTGTATAATAATTAAGTTGTTTGTTCCAGCAATACTTGTTGATAGCCGCTTCTCTTTTGGCAGCTTTATTCATCATTTGATCAGCACCTGAATTATCGCCGTTTAATTTCCTTGCTTTTGAGATCATTTCTTCCAGATGAACCATCAGTGCATTCAGATCGACCGGGGCAAAATCAATGACCTCGATTGTTACAAGATTTTTCTTATCATCAAACCACCGGCTGCTGAAATCAATTCCGCTTTCCGCCCCCGCACGAAGATTGCGATACATTTCTTCTTTGTTTCTGCGGGAGCGTTCTGCCACCATCACATCTTCCTTGTATCCTTCCGGTCTTGGTGTAGCTGCGTCATCCCTATAACGATTGAGTACTGTTCCATCCTTTAACTTTACGACACGCCGATGTGCCTCACCAATTTTTAATTGATCGGCTCCTTCCATCCAGAATTCATATTCTTTTTCCATTTCAGGTAAAAAAGTAAGATAAACATCATCACCTTTTATAGATGCAAGCAATTCAACCATCAACGAAAAAAAAGGTGGCTGTGAACGGCTGATATAATAGCTACGATTACCGTTTGGAATATGTCCGTATGTATCGATGAGATAAGCAAAATTTTTCACCATGTTTTCGATCATATCTGTACGACCGCTTTCTTTCAATCCCAGCATAGTGAAATAAGAATCCCAATAATAAATCTCGCCAAACCTTCCGCCTGGAACAATGTAAGAGTACGGCAGTGGAAGCAAAGAACTCCCGTTTACAGGTGTATCGGCTTCTCTTTTTAAAACGTTCCATAAATTATTGATATGCGCCACCACATCTTTTTCTTTGGTAGTGTAATTTGATTGTGGCGGTTTGGGTAAAATAAAATTGTCGGTTACAAACTCATCTAATTTAAAATGAATGGAAGGATTATTCTTCATAGCGAGATAATCCTTTACTATTTCTTTTGGATCTCTTTTGGGAACGCAATCGGGAAAAGTCTTACTGTCTGGAAAAACATGCCGTATCTGGACATCGGTAAATAATTCACCATAAATTTCGGCCGGAGTTTTTACCTCTTGTTGAGCAGAAAGATTAAATACAAGGGTAAATGCAAGCAGGATCGTTATAAATCTTTTCATGAGTCGAATATAAAAAGAAAACCCCATGAAAAAATTCGTAAATATTGACTATGAGTTGAAATTATTAATTAGCATAAATTCTGCTGCTTTTTGTATTTGGATTAAATGTCCTCCAGCTATGCCAGAATTCCTGCGAAGCCTGCAATGGTTTCAATGAAAAAAACGTATCGATTCCTTTTCCATCGATCCTGTAATGATGATTGTTGCAAATCAAAGTATCATTTGTCAAACTAAATCTTAAGTTTTCTTCCGGCCTTTCAAATGCAAAGAAGCTTTTGTTATCATTTGCCAGTACAAGCAAAACGGGGATAGTTTTTATTTTATCATGAATAATTCTTTCCCTGTTTAATTTATTCCAGTCATAGGCCTTACTTTCCTTTCCGATTTTTATTCCGATTACCCAGGATTTATTTTTCCATGAAAAACTATCTGTTCCTGTCAATTTATTTTTACTTTTTCCGGATTCATATTTGAAAGTACTGTCGTATGAATCGGTAAAAGAAGGATCTGCCTGCATAATAAGTGAGTTAGGATTCAATCGCAACCATTCCTTCAGAGATGTTTGTGTGCTGAATATCTCCGGTAATCTTTGCCCTTTTAATTTCCCGGCAATGGCTTCACCGGTTACTTGTCGCCACCAGCTTTTTGTTGTCATATCTTCAAACATTGCATTAAAATGATCCATCCCTACTAATCTGAATTTTTCATACTTACCATTTATTATAGGTTCAAACACACGACCTGTTCTGCAAACAGTACAATAAGTGACCATGATAGGTTTGCCCCCAAGTGTATCCTGAACCTGGTGATGATAACCTAAAAATTGTATAGGATATGCTTTTGCTTCTTCATTGAGTTTTACCCCGATCACCAATCTTTCTGAGTCAACTTTATTTGCTTCTGCACCTTCCATCAATAATTTTTTGGGGTTATAAAACATGTGATCAGCGGCCATTATAAAATTGGTCATGTATACCGTTGCAACAAGAAGGCTGATTGGAATAAGCAATAGCCATTTTCTCTTCTTTTTCCATTTTGCTTTAATGAGCGCAAAAAAGATTATGAATACAAACAGGGTACGGAAAATCCAGCGCCATCTGTATAAAAAATAGGCGAGGTTAATACTATTCATTTCCTGGCTTCCGGGCATAGGCATGATAAAATATACGTTTGCCGTTTCAAACAATAACAAAGCAGTCAACCCAAACCAGAAAAGTTTTTTCATACTTGTTGTTTCATAAAATCATACTCATAAACTAAAAGTCTCCCCTCCGTAAAAACGGAGGAGGATTTTAGTTTGCCATGCTTGTAAACTTTAATCAAAGAATTTTGAATATTTTATTCTGCTCCATCAGTCATGGCTCTTTGTACAGCGTAGCTGCCAACTTTCTTTCCCACTTCTAATCCTTTATCGCAATCCAATTTGGTATGAATACCGGAAATAAATCTTGACAATGCTGCCTCATCAGACATGGCATCATATTTCGAAGCATTTGCCGGAATAAGATGACCAAGTATAGCAGAAGCTGAACCGCTGAATGAAGAATGCCCTGATATGTATGATGGAAAATTTGGAATGCCGGTCAAGGTCTTGACTGCAGGAATCATTTGTGTTGGTCTTGGATTGAAATAATAATACTTCGTATTCCAGCAAACAATGCCTGCATCCATCAATGCCATATTCAGCAAAGCCATATTTCTAGCCCATCTCACTTCACTGTAGTTTTGGGTCACAAAATCTTCGGCTGCGATTGCATTCCAATGACCAGGCGGTGTATAAGTTCCGATTCCATCTGCCCAATATTGAACTATCCTGTTTTGCTCTCTTGTTGGATTTTTAATCTGTGCGTATGCACCTTCATTTTCCTGGTGAAATTCATCACTCCCTGTAGATGGCGGAGGTCCCGGGCGCAATGCTATTACCGTTAAAGAATCAAATAAAAATGGTGCAACATTTCCAAATAATGGCAGCATGGGAGGACGCTTTGGCGCTTCCAAACTTATCCACGGAATTTCTCCACGAGCTGAAGTATTTGTCGCCAAATCACTCCATTGCTGTGGCGAGCCTACTGCAGCTCCGGCATGATCCGTTTTAGCACGGGCAATAAACGCGACAGCTACTTGTCTTCCCAATTCTTCCCCGGCAACAATATCACTTCGTACATTGGCACCGCTTATTATTCGGTATTCCTCTTCTTCTTCAAGTTTTTGCTGGATAAATGCAACTTCAGTAGGGAAAAGTAGCTTCATCATTTCAGCAGTCACGCCAGCCAATACTGCATCCTCAGATGGATAAGAGGGTAATTCAGATTCAGGGATCAATGCTTTTATTGACGGGTCAACAGTATATGGTGCCGGGCGATTATAAAGTTTTTTATAATGCCATGCAGCTACCAACGCATCATATTGCGCGGCGCTTGTATACGCAAAAGCTCTTGCCGCATATGGAGGATTAGCAAATGGAAATTGAGGATAAGCGAATGGATTGCTTGCGCTGGGTCCCGGGTAACTGCCATCAGGATTCTGATAAGGTGCAACATTATATTTTGCCACTAGATCAAGCATGATCTCATTCCATCTCAATACGCCGCCGGCGCTCCAGTATTTAATAATATCCTTTTGCTTTGGGGTTATATTCTCCTGTAAGCCTTTTATTTCATTCAACTCACTTGTATAAGAAGACGAGTTTGTTGCATCAGGTGTATTTACTGCGAATGTATCCGGACGTTTTAGCAAAACCATTTTCCATGTCCCTGCGTTAATATCAATATTAGAAGGCTTAAGCGGAGGAATGTTTTGCGTTCTTTCCGTTACATTTTTCGAACAGGAAGCCAGAAACAATATGAACAGAAAATATAAGAGATTTATCTTTCTCATATTAATTCGTTTTTAGTATTAGTGTTTTGATTGTTCAGCTTTCTTAAAATAGAAAGCATAAAAAGCTCCTACATTAAAAGCCATTGCTTGTCCAACATTCCTTCCTGCGATCGTATAGTTAGTGCCGGCCAATAGTGATAAGTGCGTATAATTTTTTAAAGTATATTTTAGACTTGCTCCCACTGCTGTCATATTCATCTGGTTACTTGGAAAAGGCAGGTTATTTTTTGTTATATCAAAACCTCCAAGTGTTGTCCAATTTGTTAAGAGGGCTTCGGCAAGCAGGTATCTTCCGCGGTAGCCGGTGCGCAATTGAAACTGGCATGCATTGGGCATTTTTACTTCATTGGTAAAATGTATTTGTGTATCGTAGTAAGCAGTTCTGTCAATCTTCACATTGCTTCTCCGAATGTAGGTACCCGATGCTGTTATTGTAAATCGGCGGTGACGAAAATCTACCATTCCCCTGCCGATAAGATTCGTTGAGCCAAGCCCGATCGTCAATGGCAAGTAATCAATTTGGTAATTAGTTAATGGCGTTGAAAAGCCTCCTATTATATAAACCGCCAGTTTGTTTTTTTGTATAGATAACGTAACCGGCTTCCATTTTACAAACACCGAGAGATCCTGTACACCTCTTGAATTATGAAGTGTGCCCGCTGTCGATTCTGTCCATACGTAAGGCGCAGAAGCCATGACATTCAGTTTGCCAGTAATGCCGTAATTGGCACCATACATTACTGACTGTGTAGACACAGTACCGAGATTATCATTGTTTCTTTTAAAAGTTCCTTCCCAGTAATAATCCCAGGAATTATAATTATACATTAGTCCATTACAGAATTGATTTTTATTCATCATAATGGCATCCAAATCTGTTTGCGAATATGCAGAGTGGAAGAATGTTATGCAAGATGAAAGCAGGATAATGACCCTGATATTCTTTACAATCTTTTTCATGCAAATAGTTTTGTTGTGACAAATAATTTTTTTGCTAAGGCATCTTTTACACGGAAGCTATTCAGTAATTGAAAAGCTGTATCCTGTTAAAAATGTTTTAGCAGAAAAAGTTTCCACTTAAAGTTTGATAGTCATTCCGGCACTTACGAGATAATCAGCAAATGCGGCGTCACCCTGGTGATGCACTCCTGTATCGGCAGTCTGGCGTTTGTCTGCATTGCTTTGTGTGCGATTCCTTATTAGTGCGATGGGAACTGCAAGATTGAAACTTACTTTTTTAGTTACCCATGTTATGGCTGGTTCTGCGGAAATAATATAACCCGGCCTTCTAAATCCAAGACTGCCGCCGATCAGATCACTCGAAGGAAGCCCTTCCATGCGAATGCCTCCGGAAAAAGTAACTCCACTTGTCATATATGCAAGTCCACCTCTAACCATGTACAGATCCGGTACACTCATCACATCTGTATTGTATTTTATAGCAGTGGCAGAGGGTTTGCCTCCTCTTGCAGTGGAGGTTCCATTCACATCGCGGGGATTAACCAGATAAAAGGCATTACCATATGCACCAAACTGGTGAGAAAAATTAAAGAAGCCATTTAATTCAAATGTCAGACCTGTACCTCCATCTCCCGGTTGAATGGACTGATCAACTGGGCCAAGGACCAGGGAGTCTGGCTTTTTATAAAAATAATCCTGGTAGTTTGAATTCCCTGTGGGCAATTTAATTCCAGCACCAATTTGTAGATTTCCCTTATGCGATGTTTTAGGATCAAACATCCACCTGTAAGCACCAAAACGTACATCTCCGATACCAAATGAATGCGTTTCATGTCGATTCACACCATCATGTTCATACAATGAAGAACGTGAATAATCCATGATCGGCAAGGCCATTTCCAGCGACCATCTTGAATTCAATGTTCTTATTGCAGTAATGTCCATTTCGTAAGAGTGATTGATCACATTACTGCCTTGTTCTATTCGTTGCTTTTGCTCAATAGTACCTACATAATGCTTGTATGATCTGAAATAACGATTGTTGATATTTAACTCCCAATCCTTAGCATCAGACGGACGGTTGCAAAGACCAAAGCTGCCTTTAATAGCAACGCATCCCTGTGAAAATGTTTTTTGGGAAATACAAAGAAGAAAAAACGTGGATATAATTAAAGTAATTCGTCTCATAGCAGTTATTTTTTTGAATTTTTTAAAAAATTATTCTGTTACAATTATTTTCAAGTTGAAATTTTTTTAAAAAAAAAATTATAAGAACCAAGTGTTTTTAAACTGAAGTTATTTTCAGTTAAAAACCATAAAGCCAGTAATGCACCATAGCTTCCTCCTCTTTCTATCCATTCAAATACTTCATAGTGAGGATAAAACATCTCGCTTGCCATTTTCCAGATAAAAAGCAAAAACACAAATTGCCGAAACGGCTTTATCAATATTATAAACGCCGAAATGATCTCCACCATTCCTACTATTTGTGCCACATTGCCGGGATTAGAAAAACCCAACGCGGTGTATTGATCAATGATCGCCTTTTTTTCTATCAGGTTCAACCATCCATGTCCGGCCAGCAAAAGAAAAGCGACGACACGAAGACAATTTACAATCCGTGCATATGTTATTTCATTTAGCTCTGTATTTGGACGAAGTGGAGAAAAAGCCTGCCTTATATTCTTAGGGAAACCACCGAGTATCAATAAAGCCAGTGGAGCACCAAAGTTGCCGGCTCTTTCTAAAAATTCAGCTAAAGGTTCACCTGATAAGGGGCGAAGCAAAGCCGTAACAAATCCCCAGACCACAAGCCATAATGGAATAGCTTTAAGAGGATACACAAGCAATATTATTCCAAGCAAAATATCTATACTACCTACTATCGGCATTAACTGGTAGGAAAGATGAGTGCTTATGCCGAATACAGCAAAATAATTACACCAAACTGCTTTCCCAATCACGCCAAATGAGCCGTGACCAATGAAACACATTGCTGCGGCAACACGAAGTATGTAATGAACCTTTTTTGACAATTTTAAGTCTGCAGTCATTATTATTTAAAATTCTTAATTGTTTTAAAGAATAAATTCTAAGTACTCATAGAGCTGCTGCTGTTTTATTTTTTCATTTTTAACCGGCTTACTACAAGATCACCTATTTGTTTCCCCATTGTATTGCTAAGCTCAACACAATAGCGATAATGTATTCCTCCGTAGAATCGGGAATGCATTGTTTCAAGTGCTGCATTTCTGAAAGATGTAAATGATCTCCTTGGTATTCCGAATTCCTCTTCAGTAGAATCAGTGTAAGGTAAATTGTCACCATACACACTCGTCAAAGCCTCTGCTGAAGCAGCAGATATTGTACAATGCCCGCATGTATATTCTGGAAACGGTGGTGTTTGCAAATGAGGTTTCCAATCCGGATCCATATATTTATTGATTACTGTTTCTGGACGAATCGTGTTATAAATATATTTTATGTCCCAGCATTCAATAAAAGCATCAAACATCGCAATGGCTGTTTTTGCAAATCCACAAACTGTAGTAGGAAAATCGGCCTTTGATTTATACGCGGCAATACCGGCAACTCCCATCCAGTGTCCGCCGGGTGAAAACTTTTTAGTATCAAACATGACATGTCCTGATACATTTAATTTCACCGGATTGTCGTCCCAGAAATCAGCAATATGGGTTTGTTCAGGTGTAAGATTATTAACTGTATCATAAATCATTTTCACCTCCCGATAGTAAGGGCTCTTCTTGTCCGTTAAATTGAATTTATACGGTGGATGAGGTATAAACTCATTTACACTATCCACGACAAGGTAGCGTATAGAACCCCAATAAGGTTCCATTGCAGGAAAATATGCCGGTGGTGTAGGTACCCATCTGCCCGGAGAATCAATAACGTTGTATTTGGGAAAGCTCCTTGATTCAGCATAATTGTCTTTTTTACTCCACGCAAATATTACAGCAGATACAGTGTCTGAATAAGCAATGCTATTATTATAAACGTCGTCTGGCATTCCGTGTTCTTTTACCAGATTTTTAATACTGTCAGTATATTCCTTCATACTGCCTTCGGGAAAAGTAACCGCTTCTCCTAATTTGCAAAAAGCCAGTACAGATGCAAATGCAAAATCAATTTTTTTCCCGTCTTCAGGTTTTGGTGTAGTTCCCAATCCATGTAACTGACCACCCAAAGAAGTGAACTGATCGGGCCAACCGGCAGCAACGATTTCATAAGCCGCCACGCTTGCATATAAATAATTTCTGGATGCCACTATGGGCCCGAAATTATTACCCATTACTACCTGGTTCAATTCGTGGACTGTATTTGTAAACAACAACGGATCATGAATGATCTTTTCATAATCACCAGCTTTTTGTTTACACGAGATCATTATAAAGCCAATGCAGGCTAACCATAAATACTTTTTCATTGTCAATATTATAATTAGAAAAATATACTTTCCTGAAATGGGAAAGAAAAGATTACGCTAAAGAAAAACTGTTTAGGCTTCCGGAGGTTGTTCAGCAACAGGAAGAGTAATACTATTAAAAAAAGAAGTTCTGTAAATTAAATATTGTTTCTGAGAGGCAGAAAAATTTGTCAGATTATAATCAGAAGAAAAATTATCGTAATCGCTCAAAAAACTTTTTATCACACTATTTAATGGTGAATTGCTTTTGTTGCCGCTGTGCTCCTGGTCGAGCCCGTTGTTTATATTAAACAAAATATTGTCAGCATTCCTGAGGTTCTGCTTTGCAATATTGGGAATACATTTAAGTATAAGGTAACCATCTTCAACCTTACGTTTTACGTAAGTATAAATCTTACCATTAAGTTCAATTTCTCCGTAATGTCTTTCAAAACCTGACCAGTCATTTTGATATGGCATATTGAGGGCAACTTTTATTTCTATTAGTTGCGATTCATCATAATCATTTATATCAATGCGACTTTCAAGCTGACGATCTGCCTTTTTTTGAAGATAATTTGTAACAAACCGGTAACCATACCAGTTAAATAGCAGAAGGCATATTAATAATATAGCAGCAATCTTCCTCACAAGAGTTTAGTGTGACACAAGTTAAAAGATTTCTTTGAAAAAACAATTTTAAGGGCTGAAAAACTAAGCGAACTACTTCACTACAAATGTTTTTTTATCCGGCCCCACGCCCTTTATTGTCAGGCTTTTCCATTGAGCTGGCAACACAGATTTTACCTGCATAATACCTTTTGCAGTTATATCTAACCCCCCAAACCCCATAAGCACAGCCTGGAGAACTCCGCCGGCCCCGGTAGAAAAATAGGGATTGGTGCCACCTTTGGTTTCTGCAATTACCCTGAACGGTGGATCCAAATTCGGAACATAAGCATCTTTAAACCATTGCCAGGCTTTTTCCTTATTTCCAAGTCTTGCATATAACAAAGCAAATATGGCTTGTGTCATTGCCGGCGTTCCTTCATCTGGTATTTTTGATTCATAATACTCAAGATCCTTTTTTATTTGATTGACATCGGTGATTTGCTTTAACGGGTAAGCAAGAAGATTTACATCTGCCTGTTTTATTTTTTCGCCATGATAAAAAGCATGTTCGCTTGTCACGCCGTTTTCTAATTTTAAGATCGGAATATTGTTTGCCACATTCATCCAATCGGGATCAGGTGTAATTCCTAAAATTTTCGCTGCTTCCGTTGCATCCTGCAAGTTTGTTTTGGCTGCGGCATTGGTAAACGCATCGTTATCTACATTCTCAGCCCATTCATCTGCAGCCACTACATTCTTGATTTCATATTTGCCGGGTCCATTTCGTTCCACGCGGCTTGCCCAAAAATCTGCAGTAGCGGAAAGAATAGGCCAACCTTTTTCTTTCAGCCACGTTTTGTCTTGTGTAACACAATAGTAGTTCCATGCAGCCATTCCCACGCAGGCAGTAATATGATGTTCGAATGGACCGCTCAATGCCCATACAGGTGTTTCTTCCACTCCAGTTTCTGCACTTTCCCATGGATACATTGCTCCTTTAAATCCATTAGTAAAAGCATTTCTTTTTGCTGCTTCCAATCGCTGGTAACGATACTCCAACATGCTTTTTGCAATTTCGGGATGCAACACCAGCATTGCAGGAAACATCCATAGCTCTGTATCCCAAAACACATGGCCATTATAACCCAGGCCACTTAAACCCATTGGCGATGGAGAAAGAGAAGTGCCTTCTCTTGTAAATGAGTACAAATGATAAAGCATGCTGTGAATATCCTGCTGCGATTGATCATCACCCTCAACGACTATATCGCTTTTCCACAAATCATCCCAGGCTTTGTTGTGAAACTCTATCAACCTATCTCTCCCCTGTAGTTTTGCATAAATAGTTAAGCGCTCTGCTTCATTCAACGGATCGTCATGATGAGCAGAGGTAATAGATGATCCGGCAATTGAGAAGCGATAAGTGTCACCTGCCTTTATTTTCCTGCTGAATTTCATAAGATGCATGTTATTATCCCACATCTCATGTATCACTCTGGGTTCCTGCCCGTGTGGTTCATTAAATAAAAAAGTATTACTGGCACACATTAATAATTTTTCTGTCGGGCTCTTGGCCGTAGAAGTTAATAAACTGATGGTGACATGAGGCCGGTCAATTTCATTATAATAATTCTGAACATCTCTGAGTGCATCAGGTGCCTCCATGAGGCTCGCACTTGTAATATCAATATCTTTTTTCGCAGTAATACTAATATCCATTAAAACTGTGAACGGTAATTGACGTAACGAATAATAAGTATAGCTCACAAGCGCTTTGTCTCCGTAGTCAAACGAATTTGTAAAGCTGGCATGATGCATATCAAGCTCCTGTTGAAAATTTGAAACAGACTTTCCGTCAATGCGCCTGTTGTCTATTTCCATGTACATGTTGAGAAGATTGAAACTTTGAAGAAAGTTGCTTACTCTTCCCCTTCCATACAGATCATATGCGCCCGCCAGTACCACATCTTTAACTTTGAACGGCTCAGGCGAAGAAACAATACCGATCATTCCATTGGCAACCGTGACCCCATAATAGTTCGAAGGGTCTATTTTGTCAGCTTTTATTTTCCATACATCCTGTGTGAACGAATAAATACCGTGCAGAAAGCAAATCAAGAAAAAATAAATCTTCATATTACAATTTTTTTATCAAAATTTATTCAGTGAATTTAATTTTATTTACATGAAATTGTAACAAAAGAATTATTTCGCATGAAAAAAAAGCTTTTTATCATTTTATTGGCTTTGATCACCATTTTAGTTTTCCTAATTTATATATTTATTCCAACAAAGATTTCAGTTGCCGCTATACGTTATACAAACTGTTCACTGAATTCAGCCGAAAGAATGATTTTACACATTAATAAATGGGATACCTGGTGGCCAAAGGCTGCTCAGTATAAAAATAATTCTCACACTTTTATTTTTAAGAGCAACGTGTTTAAGCCAGACCGGGTTTCTCTTAACAGTGTTGAAGTCGACATTTTTCACGATAATTTGCTTACCAGAACAGAGCTGATGGTTCTTCCTTTCAACAAAGATTCAGTTCAAATTGAATGGCGAAGCAAAGAAACAACTGCTTCGAAAAATCCTGTGAAAAGAATAAAACAATATTGGCAGACAAGTGAAATAAAAGATGATATTGATTTTATTCTTAATAAGCTACAATCTTTTCTTGCAAGTAATAAAAACATTTATGGAATGGACATAAATGAAGTAAAAGTGAAAGATTCAACCTTGATCTCTACAAAATTTACAACGTCATCATTACCCGGTACTGCTGAAATTTATTCAGCCATAAATAAGCTAAAAAAATACATAGCACAACAAAAAGCAAAAGCTAATAATTTTCCCATGATGCATGTTGACAAGATTGACAGCTCCCATTATGAAACCATGATAGCTATCCCAGTGAATAAACAGTTACCTGAGACTGAGAATTTAAAAACGAAAAGAATGGTATTGGGAAATATTCTGGAAGCTGAAATAAAAGGAGGCGAACTCACTGTTCAGAACGCGATGCAAGAATTGGAGAGCTATAGAAAGGATTATGGTTATCAAACACCAGCCATTCCCTTTTCATTATTAGTAACAGACAGAAGCAAAGAGCCGGACACTATAAAATGGGTAACTCAAATTTATTATCCGGTATATTGAGAAACCTTTTATTTGTTCTTTAAACTTTGGCTTAACAAGATCTTACCGGATCACCATTACACTATCACTGTTCTTTGCTAAAATAAATGCAGGGGCTTTCTTTATAGTAATGGGTTCAATATGCCTTACCTGCCCTTTAATTACCAACCCATTGATATTTTCACAGCTTAGGTTTCCATTTCCTTTGTTTATCAATATAGTTCCAAAATCTGCATCATAGCGACCCATTTGAATATTATTTTCATAAAAATTTCCACCTAAAAAAATATCCGGTTTACCATCCTTATTAGCATCAATTACAGCTGCGGTTCTGTATGTTGTCAGTTGAGCCTCCCAGGGAAGAGCTTTTACAGTAAAACTAAAGTTGCCGTTATTGATCAACAAAGCATTAGCGAAGTAATTGGCTGTAAAAACATCTGACTCGTTTAATTTAGCCGAAGAAAAGATGTCCTTTAATTTTGCCTTTGCAAAATCTTCTGCATAAAAATATTTTTTCCCGATATTCGGGAGTTGCTTTTGTAATTCTTCTTTGTTTGCAAAAGGTATCTCCCTTCCTTGCATATAATAGGTAACAACTTGTTCTTTTCTTCCATTGCCATCAAAATCTCCGTAGTACATTCTTACCGGTTCCTTTTCTGAAGCAGATGTAAAACGAGTATTGAGTCCAAGATTACCGGCGATAAGATCAATATCTCCGTCACCATCAATATCTACAGGGAAAACAAAATTCCACCAACCCATTTTATTAGTTAGAATTTTTTTATGAAAGACTCCATTGTCATTAACAAAAGCATAAATACCACCCCATTCCAACGTAATTATAAGATCCTTATCACCATCATTATCAATATCACTCCAGATCGCATTAGTTACCATCCCGATATTTGAAAGTCCGTTGGCCAGCTTATCGGTTACATCAATAAACTGCCCTTTCCTGTTATTTTGCAGAAGATATGATCGGGGTATTTTACCATATTCCCACGGAACAGAACGACCGCCAATAAATAAATCTTCATAACCATCTTTATTGAAATCGTAAGAAATGACGCAACCGGCATTCACAAAAAGATCAGAAAAGCTATTCTGCTGTTTTACCAGTTTTCCCGTACCATCATTTAAATAAAGTCTTGGCTCCATATTCACGCTTTTTTCATAGAATTCATTTCCACCACAGGCTACAACGAGATCAGGAAATTTATCATTGTTTACATCAACCCAGCAAGCATCAATATCCTCATAAGTGCTATCCATATCCAATGCCGGCTGATCCATTTTAAAAAACTCGCCCGATGGTTTCTGAATAAATACTGCACTTTTTTTCCATTTCGAAGAACCAATAAAAACATCTTCCAGACCATCACCATTTACATCAGCCACTGCCAGGGCAGGCCCCTCCGTAGTAAGCATTCGTGGTATTAACGGCTCACGATTAAATTCATTGAAATCATCTTCCTCATGTTTGTATTCCAGTTTTACATTTTTAGTAATGTCAAGCATCGGGGCCACGGTAGTGCCCTCGGAATGCTGATTAATTTCTTTATAATTGAATACGGGTAGTCCTTTCTTATACTGAATCACCAGGTGATTCGATGTTCGGGATAAAGTCTGATAAGTATTATCGGGCCATATCAACAAAATAGAATCGGGTCGCACTTTTTGTAAGCCGATGTGAAGAGGAATTTCCATGCTGGATAAAAAACCATGAACGGGATATTTTTCATAATACTGAATTTTATTTTTAACGAATACCAAAACTTTAGAGCCGATCGCATTTATATTTTCTGAAGATCCCTTTAAGCTAAGAGATAAATAAGATTGATTTTTTTTGTCGTTTGATGTGTTTTCATAGATCAAAGCCGCATCATTAATATTATTTACAACTATATCCAGATCACCGTCGTTGTCAAGGTCTGCATAAATAGCTCCATTAGAATAGGTAGGCACATTGCCTTCAATTTTTTCATTAAGATCTTCAAACTTTCCCTCACCTCCATTTTTAAAAAACTTGTTTGTTAATTTTATCTGTGGAAACTTTTGAATGAGAGCCATATCTTTTTCCTGGATTTTCCCTGCATTAATCTTTTCCTGTATTTCAGAATTTGATACATAATTGATGTAATCAATATCATTTAATCTTTTAGGTATTCCATTTGAAACAAACAGATCTTTCCACCCGTCATTATCAAAATCAACAAAAAGAGGTGCCCACGACCAGTCAGTTGCATACACCCCTGCATATTGACCTATTTCGCTAAACATTCCATTCCCTCTGTTCAACTGGAGACAATTCCTGGAATATTGGTAATTATAACCTGATTTGAGTTTAAATCTAAAAAGATCATAAGAGTCATCACCAAGAGATCGCTTTAAGATATAAGGATCTGCAGGTAACATATCCATTGAAATGATCTCCGGCTGACCGTCATTGGTTAAATCAGCAACATCAACACCCATAGAGTACCTGCTGGTATGCATGATGTGGTCATCCAACTCATCCGTAAAAGTTCCGCTTTTGTCGTTGATATACAGATAATCATTTTCATGAAAATCATTGCCTATATATACATCGGGATATCCATCGAGATTAATATCGCTTACTACTATGCCAAGTCCATATCCTATAGCGGAGCTATTTATGCCCGTTTGTTTAGTTACATCGGTAAAATGATTTCCGTCATTCCGGAATATTCTGTCTCCTGATAATGAATCATAAGTTCCCCAAAAAAAATTTCTTGGAGCAAAATTGCCATTTTGATGAACCGTATGATTCAGCAGAAACAAGTCAAGATCGCCATCTCCATCATAGTCAAAAAAAGCAGCCTGGGTACTAAATCCTGAGAAATCCAAACCATATTCATGCGCTTCATCTCTATAATATGGTATACCATTTTTATCAATACCCTCACAAATAAGCAATTGATTTTTGCTTTTCAATTTTTCATAATTACCAACCCGACATACATATATATCCAATAAACCGTCGTTATTAATGTCAACAACCGAAACACCTGTACTCCATCCATCGTCATCTGGAATTTTGGCTTCGTTGGTAATATCTTTAAAATGCATATTTCCCTGGTTAAGATATAGTTTGTTCTGTCCCTGGTTAGAAGCAAAAAAAAGATCGATCAAACCATCTTTATTGAAATCTCCTGCCCCGATGCCTGCACCATTAAAAAAATACATATAGGTGAACATATTAAAATCAGGTGTAGGGGTAATCTTATTGATAAAATCAAGACCGGTTGTTTTTGTATCGAGCACAACAAAGACAGGATCCTGGATCTTTTTCGTGGCACATCCAAATGCTATTATAATTATTACAGCAAAAATGAAAGTTCTGATAGGGTTCATTCTTATTTTTTATTAACTGCTGGCATTAACTTATATAAAACGGGGTAATCATCATTTTCCAAAAACAAAATAAAATCGGATTTCTTTTCACGGAAAGAAACAATATCTTTTGTTTCACCACGCACTTCAATTCCCGATTGAGCAGAAGGGAAAACGGAAAAATTTCCTTTACCATCATTGATAAGCACAAGTCCATAGCTTGCATCCAGTCTGCAAAACTGCGGAAGTAATTCAAAATAATTTCCTGCGCAGATAAGGTCATTAAATCCGTCATGATTCACATCAAGTAATTTTATTGCATTTAATGATGAGAACTGGACTTTGGTCGGAAGCTTTTGAATTGTAAAATGACCACTTCCGTCGTTAATAGCCACACAGGAAGATGTGTAATTAAATTTTTTTACGGAGCTTCTGCTTAGAATGTCCGGTGAAAATAGTTCCTGTATTGATTTATTTGCATAATCACTATTATTAAAGTTTTGTTTTCTTAAAAAAGGAAGCTGGTCTGTTATCTCCCTTTTCAGAAATACAGGTACATCTCTTCCCTTAATAGTTCTTGTAAAAACCTTATCAATTTCACCGTTCATATCAAAATCATTGATCCAGACTTTTACAGGATTATTTTCATCAGGCTTTAGATAAAAATTTTCACCGATGTTTCCCAAGATCAGATCGTTTCTTCCATCTCCGTTCACATCTGCAACGGCTAACGATTGCCACCATCCATAATAATTTTCAAGGCCTGTTTTTAATTCAACAAATTTGCCGTTGCGATAAGAGAAAATTCTGGGAGACATCCACTCTCCTGCAATTATTAATTCCTTTTTCCCGTCACCATTTATATCAGCCCAGGCGGATCCTGTTATCATTCCCGCTCCGGATAGTGCCGGAGCGATTTCAGATGTAACATCAATAAATTTTCCCTTACCATTATTTTTAAGTATAAAACTTTTAGGATTCGCACCATAATTCTCAGGTACACTCCTGCTGCCAACAAACAAATCCAGATATCCATCACCATCAAAATCATTTGCGACAGCAACAGAACAATTGGTGCCACTTGGTGGTAAAGCGCCAGGGGAATAAGAAAAATTTCCTTTCCCGTCGTTTATATAAAGCCTGTTTTGCATTTGCGGATCATTCAAACGCTTGTTGTTACCCCCTGAACCGACAAAAAGATCCAAATCTCCATCACCATCGCAATCAAATAATAATACAGCAACATCTTCATATTTTATTTTTTTCTTAAAGGGTGGCAATTTTTTTTTAACAAAGCCATTTGCTGTTTTCAAATACAGTTGACCTTCCTGACCAGACGCTCCGCCTATATATATATCGTCAAGACTATCGCCATTTACATCGCCAACCACTGCCCTTGGGCCCTGTCTTGAAAGCATTTCGGGCACATTTCGTTCGAGGTAAAAATCAACATAATCGTCCTCAGTGTGTTTATCAAAATTTGTTTTTTCCTTTTTAAATAATAAAGGAACAGAATTCTGTTTGTCTTCATAGGTATTTTTTTCATCTGGTTGCTGAAATACATGAAGCTGATTCACGGCAGGTCTGATAATCTTTGTAAACGATCTGTCAGGCCAAATAATGATCATAGAATCAACAACACCCTTACCAAGCCCTATTACTGTTTTATAATCAACTGAAGATTGAAACCCGCGGCTCGGCATAACCTCACGGCTAAGAATATGAGAATTTTGGTAAACCTTTATGCTGCTACCAATAGCAAATGTATTGTCGCCTTTACCTTTTAAGAAAAGAGAAATATAGTTATTATGATTTTGCTCACGGCTGTCGTTTTTATAAACAAATGCTTTTTGGTTTACATTATTTATTACAAGATCAAGATCCCCATCTCCATCGAGGTCGGCGTAAGCTGCTCCATTTGAAAAAGACGGAGTAGTGAAGCCCCAGCTTTTCCCTGCATCTGTAAATTTTAAGTTCCCGTTATTTTTGAATGCCTTGTTCAAAATAGGGTGTGAAGGCATCTTGCTTACAATCTCATTAAACTCATCTTTTTTGCCTGTGAGCACCATTTTTTGTACTACATTATTTGCAAAAAAATCAATAAAGTCCTGGTCGGTAACATCCTGGTAAATTCCATTACAAACGTAAATATCATTCAGACCGTCATTATCTGCGTCAAACATCAAAGCTCCCCAACTCCAGTCGCTTGCACATACCCCACTATAAAAAGCTATTTCTGAAAACTTACCTTCTCTATTATTTAGCTGCAATGTATTTTGCATGTATTGATTATAAAATCCTTGTTTTTGTTTTATTCTGAATACATCATAATTATCAAATGAAGAAGTAGTTTTTAGCCTGTATTCATCATCCGGAAGCATATCAGTGGTAAAAATATCTGGGTAACCATCGTTGTTTATGTCACCAATATCTGCCCCCATGGAAGCAAAACTGGTATGCTGAATCCAGTTTTCAAGGTCCTCTTTGAATGTGCCGTCTTTTTGATTGATGTATAAATAGTCTCTTTCAAAAAAATCGTTCGACACATAGATGTCGGGATAATTATCGCCATTCACATCACCTACTGTAACACCAAGACCGAAACCGATGAGACTTCCATATATATTTGCTTCTTTTGAAACATCGGTAAATTTTCCATTATCATTTCGTAAAAGTTTGTCTCCTCCTCCTTTTAAGAAATCTGCTACGGGCCAATCTGCTGCTCTTAAATCTCTTTTATTAGAATAGTTAAGTGTATTTACCGGAATAAAACTGTTATTGAGAATATAACAATCGAGGTCTCCATCAAGATCATAATCAAAAAAAGCGGCGTGTGTGCAATAACCGCCTGTATTGTCTAACCCATATTTTTTTGCACTTTCGGTGAAAGTGAGATCATGGTTGTTTATGTATAACCTGTTCTGGGGAGGAATATGATTTTTATAGCCGGCGTTGCAAACATAAATATCCAGCCACCCATCATGATTAATATCTACGAATGTCACCCCGGTGCTCCAATCATCAAATTTGTCTATACCTGCCTTTTTTGAAATATCTTCAAATTGAAAATTTCCTTTGTTCAAATATAATTTGTTGCTGCCCATATTGGCAGTTAAAAAAACATCAGGCAGACCATCATTGTTTACATCACCGATTCCCACTCCGCCACCATTGTAGAAATTACGATAAGTAAAAATGTTGAAATCGGTTGTATTTTGAATATTGTTTGAAAAATCAATTCCCGTAGTATCCATTTTTTGAAAAAGAGTTTTCTTTTCATTGTTTTTACAGGAAAAAATGGCGGTCAAAGAAAATAGAAATAAAACAAAATGAACACTCGATTTAATCATTTTAACGATTTTTCTAAGGGTCGTCCCTTTGCTCTTTATTAAGGTATGCAAGCTAAATCATTCATTGAAAAGTAAAAGGCCATTTTGTAAAATGGCCTTTTATTTTAAATAATTATTAGTAATCTCAATATCCCGGGTTCTGCTCCAAATTGGGATTAACAGCTAATTGATTACTTGGAATCGGGAACAATAAGTTTTTAGGATCATCTGCAGATTTTTCCTGCCAGAGATCAAGGTATTTTCCAAAGCGAATTAGGTCTTGTCTTCTCCATCCTTCCCAATATAGCTCTTTGCCTCTTTCGTCAAGCAAATCATCCAATGTAACAGCACCCAGAGCTGATTCACCGCGTGTAGTCCGTACTTGATTGACGATAGTTAAAGCACCGCCAGCATCGCCGTTTCTTAACATTGCTTCTGCTTTCATAAGCAATACATCGGCATACCTGAACACAACCCAATCGTTATTATTTTGGCTGTTATAGTTTGCATAATCATAAGCATATTTCTCTCCTCTTATTCCCGTTACTTCTAAATTATCACCTGTTTCTCTTAAACTGACTTGTGGAGTAAAGATAAGAGGGTTACCTTTTCTATCTTGCAATGGAGCATCAGTCGTTAAATTATATTGCTGACCGGCGAGAAAGCCGACATTTACTCTGTGTCCCGGGTTAGGGCGTGATTGCGGATAAGCATAATATTGACCACGTCTTACATCTGAAGCATCAAACTTGTCATAAAAATCCGATAAAGTAGCAAATCCATTCCATCCACCGGGGTCCATATTGTAATGTGATATTTGAAACCATGTTCCTTCCGTACCGGTACCCCTGTCACCATTCTGACTATAAAAAGTAAAAATGTTTTCAGTAGAAACTGCATCATTGCTAGGAGCGAAGTTATCATAGTAATTAACATCAAGCGAATATCCAGTGATTTGGTCGGCGAGAGAAATAACTTGATTCATATCGCCTTGATCAAATGTCGGAGCTGCCCTGTTTTCAAACGCACCCTTATTCAGATATGCTTTCATTAATAAGACTCTTGCAGCATTTTGATTTGCTACATAAGCTGGTCCGCTTGCAGGTAAATCATTAATGATAGCATTCAATTCGCTAATGATAAAATCAATTCCATCAGCTGCGGTAAACGTTTTAGGATCTATTCTATAATCAGTAAGATTTTCTCTGTAAGGGCATTGTCCCCAACCATCTAAAACAGAAAAAATAGTCAAAGCCCTCAAAAAACGAGCTTCTGCTGCTTGTTGTGCTGAAGGATTAAATTGTAATACATTAGATGCCGCAAATTGAGCACTCAATAAATCACTAAATGCCCCTCCAATCAATGTGTGGTCAGCATTCCATGTATGTGCATGCAAAGCGCGCCATTGACCGTTATCATCCCAGTCAGGTCCACGCGTAGGTCCGATTAATTCATCAGAAGTATGTTCTTGCAGATGCCAGAAATTTCCTACTGTATATGTACCGGCAATGGTATTATACGCATTTGTCAACAGATCAGCTGCGCTTATGTTGCTTGAAGTTGTTTCTTCCAATTCACCGTTGAATTTCTCTTCCAGTTTGGTACAGGAAAAGAAAACAACTGTTAAAAATAAAAGGAAGAATTTCTTATTATATTTCATAATTTTTTTTTTGAATTATAACGAAAATGATACACCTAAAATTATAGTCCTCGCAGAGGGAAATGGAATATACTCTATACCCAAAGAAGGAACTCCACCAATCGATCCGTCTGTGTTTACTTCAGGATCAAAACCAGAGTACTTGGTTATAATAAATAGGTTTTGACCTGTTAGTGAAATATTTACATTCCTGATTGATTTTCCTAAATTTCCTACTCGGTAAGCAATCGTAGCATTAGCCATTTTCAGATAGTTTCCTTTCTCTAAAAATCTATCAGAGGGGGAAGGTGCATCAGAAACAGCTTCTTGAACGGCTGAATTAATCACACTGGTTGCCACATTTCTGTTTCCGAGATTTCCAATTCCCAACACGGTGGCGGCAGTATTATTAAAAATATACTGACCAAATGCACCATTCATATTAACGGTAGCTGTAAATTTCTTATAATTAAAATCGGCTGTTATTCCCAGCAACGTCTTCGGATTCGGGCTACCCAGGTAAAATTTATTAGCCGCAGGATCACCACCGGTATATATACTTTGTCCAGTGCCTTTATCAATTCCTTCCCATTTAGCAAGATACCATACATCTAAGGGCTGATCGGCAACCACTCTTTGTCCATGTACATCAGAAAAACCTTGCCCGCGAAGATCACCTGTTTCATAAAAGCCTACTAAGCTCTTGACAGTGTTAGTAAGGAAAGTAGCATTGACTGAGATATCCAAATTCATATCGTTTTGTTTGAGTATCCCACCTGTTAGTGTTACTTCAAGACCTTTGTTTTCTATATAACCCGGTAAATTAACCCATATTTTTCCATTAGGAGCTGGTTGTGCAAGAGTTCTTTCAAATAATACATTTGTTGTTTTTTTATAAAAATAATCTATAGTGCCACTGAGCCTGTTATTAATAAAGCTAAAATCAATGCCTCCATCAGTAGTAGTAGAAGTTTCCCATTTCAGATCAGGATTACCAAAATTTGAACGGAAGACACTTTGTTGGCCAAATCCAAAACGATTTAAAGATGCTCCTGAAGGGAATTCCTGATTACCGGTTTCACCCCAACTGAGACGCACTTTAAGATCATTAATAAAATTGACATCACTTAAAAAATTTTCCCTTGAAGCATGCCAGGCAACACCAAAAGAAGGGAAATAACCATACTTATTATTTGTTCCGAATTTTGTGGAGCCATCAGCCCTGAAGGTGCCAGTAAATAAATATTTATCCTGGTAGTTTAAAATTGCACGTGCAAAAAAGGACTGCAATTCGGTGGTTGGTGATCTGTACGAGCTAATGTCTCTGCTACTTTGACTGCTATATTCAATATAGTCGTAATAATTCAATCCTACGTTTGTAAAATCATAGCCACTTTCCCAATTATTTCTCGAATCAAAACTCAGGTATTCATGGCCAATAACCGCATTCACGTTAAGTGCTGAACTTACTTGTTTATTAAAGCTCAACGTGTTTGTAACCTGCATATTTGTTTCTTCATCCTGAGCAATAAAAGCATATCCTCTGTCCTGAATTCCTTGTAGATTTAAAAGACGATTCGCCATTCCGTCTCTTACACCCACTTGGCGGTTTAAGCTATATATGAATTTATACTCCAAATCTTTGGTTATTTTGTAAGAAGGAGACACGCTTGCTAAAATAGTATTCACTGTAGCCTTGTCTTTATAATATTCTAACGAAGCTAATGGATTAATGGTTGTCCCGCCTAAATAAACTATACTATCTCCGATTTTTGTGGGTAAGGTGGGATTCCATTGAAGAGCTTGTGCTATTACATTGCCGGTAAAACCAGCATAAGAATTTACAGGGGCTATATTTTCTTTAGTTTGAGTAATTAAAACATTTATATCCAATCCCAGTTTTTTGCTTTCGAGGAATTTAAAACTACTGGTTAAATTGGCGGTCATTTTTTTCAGATCAGAAGTTTTAATTATGCCCTGCTGATCCATATAACTGGTGGAAATGCGATATCTTCCATTTTCATTACCACCACCTACTGCAACATTATAATTTTGAACAGAAGCTGTACGGGTAATATCTTTCCATGCATCACTGCTTTGTCCATAATCCCCTTGGGTTAAATTATAATCTTGTAAAGCCTGTCTGTACTGATCTCCACTAAGAACGTCCAGTTTTTTTACAACACCAGATACCCCTTCAGAAACCGATACATCAACTTGAGGAGCCCCGGTCTGCCCACGTTTTGTGGTTATGATAATGACACCATTGGCACCTCTTGACCCGTATATAGCCGTAGCGGAAGCATCTTTCAAAATTTCTATACTAGCAATATCATTAGGGTTGATAAAATTGAGCGGGTTGCCTGGATCACTTCCAAAATCACCACCACCTTCCCCAGGCCTGGCAAAACCGCCTGACAAAGGAACTCCGTCTATTACAAAGAGGGGTTGATTGCTCGAACGAATGGAAGAAGTTCCCCTGATTCTAATTGTTGTAGAACCTCCCGGTTGACCCATATTATTTATTACCATCAGGCCAGCCGATTTGCCCTGAATTAATTGATCGGGAGAGGTAATGACTCCCTTATCAAAATCTTTAGCCTGAACGGTTGAGACAGCACCCGTCAGATCTCTTCTTCGGGCAGTTCCGTAACCAATTACCACTACCTCATTTAAGTTAGTGCCGGAAGACACTAATGAAACATCAACAGAAGTTTTTCCGGTAATGTCCACTTCCTGGGAAGCGTATCCAACAGATGAAACAACCAGGGTGGTAGTACTGGCAGGAATAGTTAAACTAAAAGTTCCGTCAGTTTTAGTTTGAGTACCCGTGTTTGTACTTTTTGCTATAATAGAAACCCCCGCAAGAGCGCTTCCATCTTTGCTGTCAGTTACTTTACCGGTTACTGTTTTTTCCTGAGCTGAAAGAGATTGGGAGAAGACGAATAGCAGTATGGATAAACCAATACTGCGAAGCAGTAGTTTTACAAGCATAATCGTTAGTTTTTCTTTAGTATTGTATAAATGTAGGTAATATGTCCAATACACACAAAAAAAATTTAATTTTTTGAAAATGGCATTATTATTAAAAAATAAGACCTATGTGTCAATATTTTTTCCAGCCCCACATTTTATATTTATAAATTATATTGGCTGAACAGATATTTCCATGTATTCAAAAGATGAATCAAACAAACTCCAGAAAACCACCCATCTCTTTCTAAAAGAGTTTGAAAAAGGAATTTCTGAAAATAAAATTGAAAGCCTCCGGGATGTTTTACGTTTTCATGAATACCGTTACTATATATTGAATGATCCCCTGATTTCAGATTTCGAATATGATCAACTTTTTAAGGTACTGGAAAAAATTGAAAAAGAAAATCCATCAATTGTTACTGTTGATTCGCCCACACAACGTGTTGCCAAAGGTCTGACAAAAGATTTTCCAACCGTTCAGCATTTGGTTCCCATGCTGTCTTTAGATAACTCATACAATAGTGAAGATCTTGTAGATTTTGACAGGCGGGCAGGAGAATTAACCGGGATGGATAAAATTGAATATTGTATAGAACCCAAATTTGATGGTGCAAGTATCTCGCTTATTTATGAAAACGATTTTTTGGTTCGTGGAGCAACAAGAGGTGATGGAGCGCAGGGCGATGATATCACTACTAACATCAAGCAAATCCGTTCCATCCCTCTCTCTGCAAAATTTTCAAAATATAATATTCAGCAAATTGAAATAAGAGGAGAAGTTCTAATAAATAAAAACAATTTTAAAAAATACAACGAGCAATTAATGGAGCAAGGCATGGCACCTCTTGCTAATCCAAGAAATGCTGCTTCAGGAACTTTGCGCATCAAAGATCCAACAGAAGTAAGGAAAAGGAATCTTGAAGCATTTGTTTATAACATGAGCGATTATACTTTGAAGCCAGGTAAACAACCTCCTAAAGAATTACGGACACATTCCGGCAGCCTGGAAGTGTTATGGAATCTTGGATTCAGAAGTCCGCAGAAAGAAAAGAAAGTGCTAAAAGGAATTGATGTCGTTGTTCTTTATTGTAATGAATTTGAACTGCAGCGTGATGAACTTCCTTATGAAATTGATGGAATGGTGATCAAGGTAAATGATATCGACCTGCAGGATAAAATGGGAATGACCACTCACCATCCCCGCTGGGCCATTGCATATAAATTTAAAGCAAGACAAGCCACCAGTAAATTATTAAATGTAGAATTCCAGGTTGGACGAACCGGCTCTATTACACCTGTTGCTAAAATTCAGCCGGTGCCGATTGGAGGAGTCACAGTTGGTTCTATTTCGCTTTTTAATGAAGATGTGATCCGGGAAAAAGATTTAATGATTGGAGATTCAGTACTTGTGGAAAGGGCAGGTGATGTAATTCCTTATATTGTAAAACCTCTGGCAGATATAAGAACAGGCAACGAAAAGAAAATTCATTTTCCCAAAAACTGCCCTGTCTGTGGCAGTAAATTATTTAAGGAAGAAGGTGAAGCAGCATGGAGATGTATAAATATTGAATGCCCGGCACAGGTTGTTGAACGCATCATCCATTTTGTAAGCAAGGATGCCATGGACATTCGTGGATTTGGCGAAGCCAATGTGAGAAAGTTTTATGAACTCGATTTACTCAAAGACATTCCCGGCATTTATAAGCTGGACTTTGATAAGATAAGCACATTGGAAGGTTTTGGTACAAAATCAATTGATAATTTGCAAACTGCCATCAATAATTCAAAGACACAACCCCTGCATCGTCTTATTTATGCCCTTGGCATTCGCTATGTTGGAGAAACGACTGCAAAAACTTTGGCTCACCATGTCAATCATTTATTGGATCTTAAAAACTACTCTGTAGAAGACCTGCAAAATATGGAGGATATTGGCCCAAAGGTTGGCGGAAGCATCTACCAGTTTTTCAGGAACAAGGACAATCTTTCCATCCTTCAGCAATTGGAACAATTGGGCATACAATTCAAAAATGAGAAAAAGGATCATGCAAGCGGTGGCAACCTGGAAGGTCTTACATTTTTATTTACAGGTACTATGCCAACATTGAAACGAAGTGATGCCGAAGAAATGGTTGAAAAAAACGGAGGTAAAATTGCCAGTGGTGTCAGCAGCAAATTAAATTACCTGGTGGTTGGCGAAGAGGCAGGCAGTAAACTGGAAAAAGCAAAAAAGATCAACACCATTAAAATAATTTCGGAAGCTGAATTTTTAAAAATGCTGAGTTAAGATTTTTTTCCGGGCGATAAATCTTTTATCAACTCCTGTTGTGTTGCACACTTGTACTTCTGTAACTTTATTCTACAATTCAGAAAATCATGCTTCAATCATCCACTCTCAAATTTTTAAAAGACCTTAAAAAGAATAATAACAAACCCTGGTTTGACGCCCATCGTAAAGAATATGAATTGGCAAAGAAAGATTTTGAAGATTTCATTCAATCAGTTTTAGATAAACAAAGTAAAAACGATCCTGATCTAAAAGAGCTTACAGCAAAAAAATGCATATTTCGAATCAATCGTGACGTTCGTTTTTCAAAAGACAAATCACCATACAAAACAAATTTTGGAGCCAGCATGAGTAAAGGCGGAAAGAAATCAGGACTTGCCGGGTACTATTTTCACATAGAATCTGGGAAAAGTTTTTTAGGCGGTGGGCTGTGGATGCCGCAACCGGATGCACTTAAAAAAGTTCGACAGGAGATCGATTATTGTCTTGATGAATTCAAAAAAATCATCAACGCAAAAAAATTCAAAACAATTTATGGTGATCTTTATACAGGAGAAGATATTCAATTGTCGAAAGTGCCGCAGGGTTTTGAAAAAGATAATCCAGCAGCAGAATATTTAAAATTCAAAAGCTGGCTTGTATTAACGGACATAAATGATGCAGATCTTACCTCAAAAGAGCTCTTTAAAAAAACAGTTGATTCATTCAACACCCTACAACCACTTGTAAAATTTCTGAACCGACCTTTAGAATAAGGCTTTTACATTTTTACAACAGTATAAAAAGTTAACAGGCTTGCACACTAAGCAAAAGCTTATTAACGTTGTATTATAAAACCGTACAATATGAAAAAATATCTACCCTTAATTATTTGCTTTACTTTAATTTTTGCCTCTTGCAGTCATAAGAATTATGTTTCTTATTTTGATCAGCAAACAGTTAATCATAAGGTCGTTGCAGTATTGCCCGCAGAAATGGTTTTTACAGGAAAGCAACCAGAAAACCTGACACCTGAAGATATTACCCGTATTGAAGAAACCGAAAGCAAGAATTTTCAATATTCCCTTTACAATAGCATCCTGAGATATGCTAACTCAAACAGGTATTTCATGAGAATAAATCTACAGGATATAGCAAGGACTCAAAAAATTCTTGAAGAGCATGGACTCTCCTGCCACGATGTATGGAAAATGGATGACAAAGAACTCATGTCTATGCTTGGTGTAGATGCCGTTGTAAAAATGAGAATTCGGGAACAAAGATACATGAGTGATGCAGCATCATATGGCATTAATATAGGAAGACAAATCGTTTATAACACCGGCCTTGGTTCAAAAATCCCGATTCCTTATATACCCAATAAAACAAACGACATCTATGCGAGTTGTGATATTGTAAGCAATAATATGACGTTATGGAATGATAATTATAAAAGTTCTTCTGACTGGGACAGCCCCTCAAACGTAGTAATCGAACATATCACAGATAATTTTGGAAGACATTTTCCTTATAAAGAAAGAAGATAACTTTTCTTAATAATATATTTTCTAAAGTTAAATAAGCCGCTTTGCGAGGTTTTAAATTTATTAGTCTAATTTCCTTGCAAGCACTACAACATTTTTAAAATGTTGTCTTTTTCCCTGCAGATTAAAAATTTCTGTGTAAATAACATAAGTCCCGATAGGTAATCTATTCCCTTTTTCATCAAGTCCATCCCAATTCCAATAACCATTTAAAGCAAGGGTGTTATTTTTTACAAGATAACGAACAGGTCGTCCACCTGCATCAAAAATGGTGATGTTGGCTACATACCCGGGATCAGCCATTTTATATTGTATCGTTGTAATATCGTCATGTCCATCATTGTCAGGCGAAAAAACTTTTGGAACTACAAGAATTGTTGCATTGACATTTTGAATTTGTTTGAATTGCGAATTCATATATGTGGGTGTTGCATATCCAACAGTAGAAGCAGCACTATGCCAGTTATTCGCATCCTGTGAAGACCCATCAGGATCTACCCTCTCCAAAGAAACTCCATCTTCATTATCGATTAATTTAAAATGCCAGGAATGATCATAATTTACTTCATCTACAACATTTCCCTGCTGGTTTAAAAGAACGGCGTATCCATTATTGTCAGGCATAGATGGAAGCGATGAAGGAGTTAATATCCAATCGGGATTTTTTACAAAATAATTTTGCTGAAGACTATTCGCATCAGTCGTAACAACAGGATATTCACCCGGAAATACCAGCCAGGGCACGGAGTTTATCTGAGTAATTGAACTGATCACATTGCTGCTGTTACGATTGGCTGCAAAAAGTTTCGAAGCATCGAAAATCTTATTACTGCGATTATAATACTCTACAAAATCAGATCCATTGGGTTGTGGATTAAAAAGAATTTCATTGACAACTATGTCTGATGCATTTGCATCCACTGGCAAGCCAGCCTTTGCCTGATTAAAACTTCCGATAGAGTTCCCTTTACAATCTGTAAGATTCGAAACAGTAAGATTATATACTGTACCTGCCTGCATCTCTGAATTTAGCCTCAATCGCACTTTGTCAAATAAAGGAGATAATGGAATAGCAGAAGTAGTTGCAAGTCCTTTGTCAATAGCATAATTGGAAATTTCGGACGCCTGTGTGCTATCTACAGGCTCATCAAAAACAGCAACGATGGTTACACTATCTATTGTATAAGTTCTCTTTAACTGTGGTGGAGTTTGATCATCAATGACGGCCTCAATAGAATTTTTTCTTCCCGGGGTTCCTCCTTGGGGATCTATACTTGCATTCCAATTGCTTCTTCCTGAACATGGACTTTTTGTATCAATCATTTCCAGTGTCCATCCGCCATCTTTTTTTAATTCATTTTGATACCATGCATCTGAATAAGATACAGCATGTATAATTTGCCCTCCGGCATCAGACAAAGAAAGCTGATCACCGGTATTATCTAATGAAGGGAAACTTGTAACTGAAATGGTCGCTCCGAATGCAGACATAGCAGCCACAGCGCTATTTGTACAAACAATAACAAAACTATCGGGCTGCAAAATAAAATTCGGAAGCGTCCCACTGGTATTTGTTGCGTCACTAATTCGCCAGCCGGCTAAATTAATGGGGAAAGTCGAGGTGTTTTTTAATTCTAACCATTCATTATCCGGCAAGCCAACTTGCGGAGCTGGATCAGCCATGATCTCATCAATTACCACATCATAGCGTTGGGCAGTATAATAGCTAAATGTTGAATTTCCGTTACTGACTGCATTCCCGGAAAGATCCTGTACACCATTTATTGTAATTGTATATAACACACCATTTGAAAAATTATTTGCAAAACTTAAATGCATCACTGAATTGTTTGATGCATCAAGGGTAGCTGCTGTGGGATTACCTAATCTGTTATTTACAGAATAATTTGTAAGGGTTTGACTGGTTGACGGATCTACAGGTTCACTGAACAAAACATCAAGAGTATTGGCTGAAGCAGCAGTTACCGATTGAATGGAAGGTGGTGTTGTATCAGGCACATAGGGTTTTACTTCAATATCATCAAAAAAATGCTTTTGAAAAAAACTTGCAGTGCTTTGATGAACCCAAATGCTAAAAAAAGATGACGTGGTAAATGTAGCATCGATCACCGAACCTTCACTTACATAGCTGTTTCCCGTTCCGGTAAGATCCCGAAAAAGTGTCCATTGATTTGCTGCATCACGAATTACTTTTATTTTCATCACATTGTTGCTTGTGTTCAAAATACCATCTGCACCGTCAATAATAAGAGTGCTGCTTCCGTCTGCATTTTTTCGATAAAGAGATATTTCATCATTTGTATTGCCAATCTTTACAAAATAACCTGTAGTACTTGCCTGGGTTACATCACTGGCCGAAGCCGTGAGATACACATCAATATAATTAGCAGAAGAAGGATTGAAACTTATCTGGCACCAGAATTCCCATTGTGCTGTTGTAGCAAGGAGATTATCTGTACTTAAATAGAAGTTGCTGTTGATAACAGTATTATTGCTTTGCAATTGGGACGAAGAATTTACTATCCAATCAGAAGCATTTCCCGTCCATGAAGGGTTGACTGAAAAATCCCCGTCACTAAAACTATCGTTAAGTTGAGCCTTTGCGGAGAAAAATGCAAGTTGAAAAACCAGGTAAGCAAAAAAAAGAAACTCCTTTTTCTTCATAAACAAACTCAGATAGTAAAGTTTTGGAGAGTCAAAATACAACTCTATCAGGTAAGGCAAAAATTTATTGTGTTTTTGACGAAAGGGTTGTTTTGGAAATGTTTTGTGCTTATTTTCGTGCCCGTATATGAAAAGAGTAAAACATACAAAGCGCAATAAGAAACATTCCTGAAGGAAGGTTTGTAGCGTTATGTATGTAACCATAAAAGATTGCAGGCCTTCCGAATGGAGGGCCTGTTTTTTTTTTGCCTTTAATGCATGGGTAATAAATATTAATAACAATAAACTTTCTTTCGAAAGGAGAAGTAAAAAATTTATGAAAGTTGCAGTCGTCGGAGCCACTGGTTTAGTCGGTTCAAAAATGTTACAGGTATTAGCAGAAAGAAATTTCCCGGTAACTGAAATAGTTCCGGTTGCCTCTGAAAAGTCAGTAGGCAAAGAAGTAGAATTTAAGGGAAAGAAATACAAAGTAGTTAGTATGAATGATGGCATCTCCGCAAAACCCGCCGTGGCTATTTTTTCAGCCGGAGGTGGTACATCATTGGAATGGGCGCCAAAATTTGCCAAAGCCGGAATTACGGTCGTTGATAATTCCTCTGCGTGGAGAATGGATCCAACAAAAAAATTAGTAGTTCCCGAAATTAATGCAGATGTGCTGACAAAAGAAGATAAAATTATTGCTAATCCTAACTGTTCAACTATTCAAATGGTTGTAGCATTAAATCCACTGCATAAAAAATATAAGATCACAAGAATTGTTGTCAGCACTTATCAAAGTGTAACCGGAACCGGCAAAAAAGCAGTTGACCAATTAAAAGCTGAAAGAGAAAAAGAAGTAAAAGGTGTAAATGGTGAATACACAATGGCATATAAATACCCGATTGATCTGAACGTAATACCCCAAATAGATGTGTTTTTAGAAAATGGGTATACAAAAGAAGAAATGAAGATGGTGAATGAAACCAAAAAAATACTGAGAGATGACTCAATCCGTGTTACGGCTACAACTGTTCGCATCCCGGTTATGGGGGGGCATAGTGAAAGCGTAAATGTGGAGTTTGAGAACGAGTATGACATGGAAGAAATAAAAAAACTTTTGTGTAATGCTCCGGGCGTGATATTAGTAGACGATCCTGTTGCTCAAAAATATCCCATGCCAATGGATGCACACGAAAAAGACGAAGTATTTGTGGGAAGATTAAGAAGAGATGAAACACAGCCAAGGACCTTGAACATGTGGGTTGTTTCAGATAATTTAAGAAAAGGTGCAGCAACCAATGCGGTGCAAATCGCTGAGTATTTAGTTGCTAATTCTTTGCTTTGAAATCAGAAGATATTATTTCTTACTTATTCTTCAGAATTTCAGATAGTTTTTTAAAACCCAAAAAAGGAAAGATGAGAAGTAATAAAAAATAAGGCCGATAGAAATCGGCCCCCTGTTAAAATCCAATATCCTATGAAAAACCGATTAGTATTACACAAATTACAGACCATATAATTTTTATAGGCTAAAACAAAAAAAAATTAATGCATTTGACAGAACCTTGTGGAATTTTTTTCCCAAAAAGGACATTGCCTATTAGATTTCATGACTGTCCATTAAATTTCTAATCTTTCCAGAACTATCAGTACTTCCATTAACTTATTCCATGCCTTCTCCCAATTGCCTTTAGCCTCCTGTAATTTTTCCTGGTGCTCTTTTTCAAGTTCTCCCTTTGTTTTTACATATTCTTCCAGTTTTTCAACTGCTTCTTTTCGTAATTCCTCTAATCGCTTTTTATGATCCATATAAGAGTGTGTGATTAAGAGTTATTGAATTAAAATCTCATTGCAAATATCAGCCATAATACAGTTTCAAATTAATTTTCACCAAAATTGTCTATTAACAACTAAGGTTTTTTGAAAAGCAGCTTATTAAATTTTTCTAACTCTGCTAACTCAGTCGCAGAAAGAGGTTCATTGTTATCATACTTTGATTTAAAAAAATTCACCCGCTTATGTTGAGGATATTTTTCCAGTATAGCAGAAATCATTTTTTCCGTGCTTTCATCTTTTGAATAAAGTGGTTTTAAAGGCGGGGGAGCAGATTTATATCTCGTTGGTTTTTTTAATATTTCCGCTTCCATTGTAGCAAGCCATTTAGGCGGAATTGTGCTGATCTTTAAAGCTTTTTTATACAAGCCTTCCAATTGCTTTTTACTGAGACCCCCTCTTTCCTGGTATTGAAATGATAAACTTTGAATAAATGAAGATTCCGGATACTCAATCATTGCAGCCTGCAATACATTATTTATAATATCAACATCTGGTTTTTTTCTGTGCATAAATAAAAGTTTAAGCAGGAATTATCTTTTTACCAAAAGGCACCAGGGAAATTTCCATGAGCTTAAAATGCTGGCGACCCCACGGAATTCCGATAATTGTGAGACATAAAATTATTCCCATGACGATGTGAACAATAGCTGTGTATAAACCTCCGCATAAAATCCAGACAATATTGCAAAATATATTTAAACATCCCATTTCACGATTTTCATTAATTACTTTTTTACCAAATGGCCATAATACAAGGCTTGCCAGTTTAAAACATTGTAAGCCCCATGGGATACCAATGATTGTAAGACACAAAACAAAACCCCCGACAAAATATCCGATAGCTGCCATCAACCCTCCAAAAATTAACCATACGAGATTACCTAATAAATTATCCATAAATAATTATTTATTTATTCTTTGTAAACATAACAAATTACCAATGTTCCTTGCCGTTCTGGTCAGGTTTGTTTTTGTCTTCAATAATGCATCAGAAAGTTCCAACGCTTCATTATTAATAGATATCATCACATCAAAGTATTCATTCAACAAATCCCTTTTTTCCAAAGGGATTTTACCTGCTAATCCAATCACTGGTATTCTCTTTTCTTTTGCTTTTTTTGCCACACCAAAAGGTCCTTTGCCCTGCAATGTTTGCTCATCAATACTTCCCTCCCCGGTTATGACAAGATCTGCTTTTTCCAATGCCTCATCAAAATTTGTAAATAAAAGAAAATAATCAATGCCATTTACAAGTTCTGCATTCAGCAGAGCAGCCAATCCTGCAGCAACGCCGCCTGCTGCACCTCCATATTTTATCATCGCCATATCTTTTCCTGTTTGCTGCAGAACAACGTCACGAAATTTATTTAAAGAAGCTTCTAATTTCTTTACCTCATTTATTCTGGCGCCTTTCTGAGGTCCAAATACAGCTGCAGCCCCCCGTTCTCCAAGCAAAACATTTTCTACATCACAAAGCACAATTATTTTGCAATGATTGATTCTTTCATTAGCCCTGGAAAAATCAATAGTCCTTAATTTCACCAGCGATTCCGGAATATTATTTAGTTCTTTACTATTCTTATCTAAAAATCTAAATCCCAATGCCTGTAATATTCCTACCGCTCCATCCACTGTTGCGCTGCCGCCAATACAGAGAATGATTTTAGAGACGCCTTTCTTTAATGCTTCTAAAATCAGTTCACCTGTACCGAAAGAACTGGCATGTAAAGGATCCAAATCATTTGCCTTGAGCAATTTTAATCCTGATGCATTCGCCATTTCTATCACCGCTGTTTCGTCTTTCCCGATCAGACCCAATGAAGAAGCTATTTTTCTTCCCAGGGGATCATGCACTTCTGTTGGGATAATTTCACCCTTGTAATATTTCACTAACAACTCTGCCGTTCCATCACCACCATCTCCTACCGGAAAACATTGAAGAGTGCATGGCAAGTTGCTTTGTTCAAACCCTTCTTTGATGGCGTCTGCGGCTTCTGATGCTGTCAGACTATTTTTAAACGCATTCGGAGCAATTAGAATATTCATTGATCTATAATATCAACAATGATAAAATATAAACTACAAGCAAGGTTATCAATCCCATCCATATAGTTGCAGTGGAATACACTTTCAACATTGTATTTACATCCAACCCGGAAAATTTTGCAATCACCCAGAAATATGAATCATTGGCGTGAGATATCATCATGGAACCTGCACCCATTGCCAATACACAAAGCAACATACCGTTTTCACTACTCAATCCAAGTGTTGCAAGGAGCGGTTGTACTATGGCCGCTGCAGTGATAATGGCTACAGTAGATGAGCCCTGTGCCGTTTTTAATATAAACGTGATCAAAAACGGAAATAAAATACCCATACTTCTGAGTGCTGCTAAATGCCCGAAGCCTGCACCCATTTTAGTTGCGACCAATACCGCTCCGAAAGCTCCGCCTGCTCCTGTAATGATAAGGATGTTTCCTGCTTTCTCAACAGTATCGTGCAACATTATACTGATATCTTTTTTCTTCCATTTTCTCTTGGTATTGAATGCAAGCAATACGCCAATAGCCAGTGCCAGTACAGGATCGCCAAATGCCAGTAAATTGTTAGCCCATGAATTTACCGGAGCATGTGAAATAAGAAAGGAACGCAAAGCGATTAAAATGATGGGAACAACCACCGGCAAAAATGCTTTGATAACTGATGGATGTTCAGAAGCATCTTCCGGTATGTCATCTTCTTCTACGTGAACATGCTTTATTTTTTTACCCATGTATAACGACCACCAATGCCCGACAAACATAGCCGGAATCGCAACAACAATTCCGTAAGAAAGTAGTCTTCCGAAATCAACACCCAAAGCTGTTGCGGCAGCAGTAGCCCCGGGATGCGGAGGAATCAAACAATGCACACTATATAACCCTGATGCAAGCGACACACTCATTACCACCATTGAAATGCGGGTACGTTTTGCCAGTGATTTATTTAAACCGCTCAATACAATAAAACCGGAATCGCAAAAAACAGGAAGGCCAACAATAAAACCCGTAAGACTAATGGCAAGAGATGCATTTTTTTCTCCCACCTTTTTCAAAATATAACCGGCCATCACTTTTGTGCTGCCGGTATGCTCAAGCAGTGCACCAAGAGTGGTTCCCAACACGATGATGAACCCAAGCGACTTCATTACGTTGCCAAAACCATCTTTGGTGGCGGTGATGATGGCAGGTAGAGAAAGCTGCACACCAATGCCGGTAGCAAAACAGGCAATCATCAGTGCAAAGAATGCATGTATATGATATCTTGCAGTGAGTACAATGATGATGATGATGCCTGCTAATAAAAAAATAAATGCCTGTGCAAAGGATGCTGTCATGAAAATTAAATGGCAAACGTAGAATAAAACTATTTATCCCAATTCAATATCAAAATTCACCAGTTCACGAAACTGGCGAAGACGTCTGTCAATATCTTCTTTTGAAATCTCTTTCAATCGTGTGGGTCCAAATTTTTCTACACAAAAACTTGCCATAGCACTCCCCACAATAATAGCTGTTTTCATATTTTCAAATGAGACGTCTTTTGTTTTTGCCAAATGACCAATAAACCCACCTGCAAAAGTGTCGCCCGCTCCCGTAGGATCAAATACTTCTTCCAAAGGAAGAGCGGGTGCAAAGAAAACTTTATCGTCATAAAAAAGTAATGCCCCATGCTCGCCTTTTTTGACAATTAAAAATTGAGGACCCATGGATAAAATCGTTCTTGCTGCCTTAACCAGTGAATATTGACCGCTTAATTGTCTCGCTTCCGCATCATTTATTAATAACACATCAATTTCATGCAACACTTCTTCCAGTTCAGGCAGCGCTGTTTCCATCCAGAAATTCATGGTGTCCATTGCAATTAGCTTAGGCCGTTTCTGCATCTGTTTTATCACACTCATTTGTATCGAAGGTTGCAGGTTGCCAAGCATCAAAAATTCAGAGCCCTGGTAATTTTGGGGAATCTTAGGATTAAAATCGGCAAGAACATTAAGATCAGTGACGAGTGTGTCACGACTGTTCATGTCTTCATGATAACGGCCACTCCAGAAAAAAGACTTTTTATCTTTTATCATTTCAACGCCATCCATCACCACACCCCGAAAAATAAGATTATGAATTTCCTCCTTCGGAAAATCATATCCAATGATTGAAACCTGGTTAATGGGTTGTACAAAATTGCTGGCTGCATAAGCCACATAGGTTGCGGACCCTCCTACAATTTTATCCGTTTTTCCAAAAGGGGTCTCTATCGCATCAAAGGCCATTGAACCAACAACTATCAAAGACATGAATGAAAAATTAAAAATTAATAATTAAAAAGTTTATGCCCGAAAGATAGACAGTAAAATTGTAAAATCTTCATTTGGATTTTTTGTTCTTCAATCCATTTTGTACAATTTCCCGTAATTCTATATTTTTAGAAATCGAAAACCAACCATCATGAAAAAGTTTTTCCGCTGGCTTCTGATCGTCGTTGTTATTATTATTGTACTGATTGCCGGCTTTGCTTCTTTTATTGCAATAAGCGGTATTCCAAAATATACAGCCGAAAATTTTAATTTAAAAGTGATCAGTACGCCCGAACGCATAGAAAGGGGAAAGCAGCTTTCGGCCATGTTGTGTAAAGGTTGCCATTTTAACCCCAATACAGAAAAATTAACAGGAAGAAAAATGGACGAGGTCACTGCATTTGGCGCTGTATATTCAAGAAACATCACAAACGATCCTGAACATGGAATTGGAAGACTGACCGATGGGCAACTTTATTATTTATTAAGAACAGGCATTCGTCCCGATGGAAGATTTTTACCTGTAATGGCAAAGCTTCAAAAAATGTCGGATGAGGATATTCAGTCCATTATTGCTTTTCTGCGTTCAGACGATCAATGGGTGAAGGCTGATCCTACGCCAGACAACGATTCGAAATACTCTCTTTTATGCAAGTTTCTGACAAGAATGAAAATGATCAAACCCATGCCATTTTATAAATCCGTTCCTGAACCCGATACTACCAACCAGGTAAAATGGGGCGAATATGTTTGTTTGTACAGGGTTGAATGTTACACTTGTCATTCTAAAGATTTTACCACAGACGATTTTATTACTCCGGAAAAATCGAAAGGATTTTTTGGCGGCGGCAATACATTTAAAATGCCTGATGGCAATAAAATATCTTCATTGAATTTAACAATGGATCAGGAAACCGGGATTGGTAAATGGACGGAAGATGAATTTATAAAAGCTGTAAAAACAGGCATCGTTCCTAACGGGCAAGCTGCTTTACGACCTCCAATGACGCCTTTTATTTATTTAAGCGATGGTGAAGTGAAAGCCATATTTGCTTATTTGAAAACAATTCCTAAAATTAAAAACAAAGTGGATCGCCAAATGAGCGAATAATATATAGCCAGTTGATGCCTTCGCGAATGTCTGCTGCTTACCTGATTCATTTACCATTTGCATAAAAAAACTGCGTGCAGCATCGGGGAGCACCCGCATTGTTTGTCATTCATTATCTTTGGGCATGGTTCAGCCGTTGCGTCGAAAATCATCCAAAAGAGAAGTCATACTGATCAGAGCTGCCGCTATGTTCAAGGATAAAGGCTTTGCGGCTTCCTCTATGCGTGACCTGGCAGAAACGGTAGGTATCGAGGCTGCCAGCCTGTATAACCATATCAAATCCAAATCAGAGATCCTACAGGAAATAATTTTTCATGCAGCCAGTGAATGCAATCTCCAGTTAGAAGAAGTGGATGTAGATGATAAACCATGTTTAAAAAAAATTGAAGAGATCATTCGTTTTCATGTTCATATGATGCTTACACGTTTTGAAGAATATCATGTAATGACACATGAATGGATACATCTTTCAGAACCTCATCTCGCCAATTTTATTTCCTTACGTCGTAATTATGTGCAAAGGCTTGAGGCCATTGTAGAACAGGGAATACAAAACAAAGAAATGAAACCTGTTATTCCTTACGTAGCTGTTCTTACGATTCTTTCTGCAGTACGTGGTTTGGAATTCTGGCATCGCAGTCAGAAAAAATATTCACCACAACAAATGGAAGACAATATGGTGATGCATTTGATCACAGGACTTCAATCATAAATTAATTTTGTCTCCACCTTCAATTCTTTGTTTAATACTCTGTGATTTACTTTTGTTTGATGTCAATACATTTTCATAAGCTTAAGGTCAAAGAAGTAAGAAAAGAAATTCCCGGGTGTGTTTCAGTATTATTTGAAATACCCGAAGAGATGAAAAAAGATTTTGCATTTGTACAGGGACAAAGTCTTACGATGCGCACTTTTTTTAATAATGAGGAAATAAGACGGACTTATTCTATTTGCTCATCCCCCATGGATGGAGAATGGAGGGTGGCTATCAAAAAACAGGAAGGTGGTTTATTTTCTGGTTTTGCCAACGAAAAATTAAAAAAAGATGATCTGTTGGAGGTAATGTCACCGGTGGGAAATTTTTATACTGAATTAAATCCTGCAAATAAAAAAAATTATGTGGCCTTTGCGGCTGGCAGCGGCATTACACCCGTAATATCAATTATTAAAACTACATTAAGAACCGAACCCAGAAGTCAATTTACTTTAGTTTATGGAAACCGAAATAAAAGTTCGATCATCTTTAAAGAAGAATTAGAAGGGTTGAAAGATAAGTTCATTGACAGGTTTCGCATCATATATATTTTAAGTCGTGAAAGAACGGATACACCCATCAATAGCGGAAGAATTGATTTGAGTAAACTAAATGCCCTGAATAAACTGATCAATTATAAAGGCACCGATGAATTTTTTATCTGCGGTCCTGAAGAAATGATCTTTTGTGTAAAAGATTTTTTAGAAGTAAAAGAAATTGACAAAAAGAAAATACATTTCGAGTTGTTCACTACGCCTGGAGAAGGTCAAAAAACAAAAATCAAAAAACAAAAATCAAAAAACAAAGAAGAAGGCCCTACAAGCAACATTTCTGTAAAGCTTGATGGAATTACTTTTGATTTTAATCTTGGTTTGTATGCAGAACCTATTTTAGATGCTGCTCTTAAGCAGGGTGCTGATTTGCCTTTTTCCTGCAAAGGAGGAGTTTGCTGTACCTGCAAAGCCAGGCTCATCGAAGGGGAAGTTGATATGGAAGTGCATTGGGGACTGGAACAGGAAGAAATTGAAAAAGGGTATATTCTTACTTGTCAGTCACATCCTAAAACCGAAAGAGTGGTAATTGATTTTGATATTAAATAATTCTATTTAAAAAAACTGTAATGAAAATCTTTATAGCCAATACATATGAAATGATGTCAAAGCAGGCTGCAGATGATAGTATATCGATAATGCAATTGCGTAAAGAACCATTAATTTGCACAGCATCCGGAGATAGTCCTGCCGGGTTGTATAAAGAAATTGTTGAAAGATTCAAACAAAAACAATTGAACATAGCTGATTGGTTTTTTGTAGGACTGGATGAATGGGCGGGTATGAATGAAAATGACGAAGGAAGTTGCCGTTATCATTTAGATAAACAATTATTTTATCCTTTACAAATAGCTGAAGAGAAAATTTGCTTTTTCGATGGAAGAGTAAATGATTTGAACACGGAATGTGAAAAGACTGAAAATTTTATTCTTCAGCATGGAGGCATTGATGTTGTAATACTTGGCGTAGGAATGAATGGGCATGTGGGTATGAATGAACCCGGAACTTCAGCAAATGTGCGTTCGCATGTAACTACTCTTGACAGTACAACAGCACAAGTAGGGCAAAAATATTTTAAGAAACAACAAACACTTACACAAGGTATCACTTTAGGGCTGGCCACCTTGATGGAAGCTAAAAATATTATTCTTCTTATAAGCGGAAAGCATAAAGCAGGGATTGCCCAAAAAATAATAGAAAGTGAAATTTCTGAAAAGCTACCTGCTACTCTTTTACGTGACCACCCTTCATTAAAAATTTATTTAGATACTGATGCAGCAGCTAATATCCTTAATTGAATCGTAAATAATATTCTCTGCAGATTTGATTTTTTTGTTTGACAGGTATTCATTAACCTTTCGGTAAATTTGTATTCAATCTTGCTATATGCCAGTACAAGAAGAAAAATTATTTCAGGATAAAATAAATAATGAAATAAAAATTGAGCCGAAAGACTGGATGCCGGAAAAATACAGGCAGAATCTTATCAGACAAATCAGTCAGCATGCCCATAGTGAAATTGTGGGTATGTTACCGGAAGGGAACTGGATCACAAGAGCTCCTTCTTTAAAAAGAAAAGCAATTCTCCTGGCTAAAGTGCAGGATGAAGCCGGTCATGGTTTGTATTTATATTCTGCAACAGAAACTTTAGGGGTTACAAGAGAACAGACGATCAACGATCTGCACAGCGGAAAAGCTAAATATTCTTCCATCTTTAATTATCCCACTCTTACATGGGCTGATATTGGTGCCATCGGCTGGCTGGTAGATGGTGCAGCCATATTAAACCAGGTAATGCTGACAAGAACATCATATGGCCCCTATGCAAGAGCTATGGTAAGAATTTGCAAGGAAGAAAGTTTTCACCAGCGGCAAGGATTTGAGATTTTATTGGTGCTGTCAAAAGGAACAAAAGAACAAAAAGCCATGTGCCAGGATGCTATCAATCGCTGGTGGTGGCCTTCACTGATGATGTTTGGTCCCCACGACAGTGAGTCCACTCATAGTGATCAAAGCATGAAATGGAAGATCAAAAGAAAAAGTAATGATGAGTTGCGGCAGAATTTTGTAGATATGATCGCCGAACAGGTAAAAGTTCTAGGAATGACATTACCGGATCCTGAATTGAAATGGAATAATAAACAAGAGCATTATGATTTTGGTGAAATAAACTGGGAAGAATTTTGGAACGTAGTAAAAGGTAATGGCCCCTGTAATAAACAAAGATTGGAGGCAAGAAAGAAAGCGTGGGAGGAAGGTGAGTGGACAAGAGAAGCGGCGGCGGCGTATGCAGAAAAAAGAAAAGCAAGACAGCCACAGGCTGCTTAATTAAAATAAAAGTTAATAATGAATAATCTTTTCAGAAAATTCTTTTACGGAGATATTCCGGAAGAAAAAGGAAGTGGCAAAATAGCTTCTTCGGATGCAAAAACAGATTGGCCTTTGTGGGAAATTTTTATTCGCAGCAAGCAAGGCCTGGATCATAAGCATGCAGGCAGCCTGCATGCCGTTGATGCACAAATGGCCATTGAAAATGCAAGGGATGTGTATACAAGAAGAATGGAAGGAGTAAGTATCTGGGTTGTGGAATCAAAATATATTCATGCATCAAATCCAGATGATGCTCAAAGTTTTTATGAGCCCGCAGAAGATAAAGTATACCGTTATCCAACTTTTTATGAATTACCTGATGAAGTGAAACACATGTAGCGAAAATTTAAAAGTCAAAATGCAAAAGGAATTTTGTTTTGCATTTTTCATTTTTAATTCAAATGACCACGGATATTATTAACTATACCCTTCACCTGGCAGATAATGCATTAATCCTTGGACATCGGAACAGCGAATGGTGCGGATATGGACCGGTACTGGAACAGGATATTGCCATTACTAATATTTCTTTGGATTTAATTGGACAGGCACGAAACTTTTATCAATATGCAGCTAAGCAAATCAATCAATTAACTAATAATTCTCATGATCCTGTTACCGAAGACACGCTTGCCTATTTAAGAGATGTTCGTGAATTTAAAAATTGTTTGCTCGTTGAACAGGCAAACGGGGATTGGGCCAAAACAATTTTAAGGCAATTCCTTTTTAGTACTTACCAGTATTATTTTTATCAGCGATTGAAGAAAAGTAAAGATGAACAATTGGCCGCTATTGCAGAAAAATCGTTGACCGAAGTAACCTATCATCTGCGCTGGAGTAGCGAATGGGTGATTCGCCTGGGAGATGGAACCGGAGAAAGCCATAGGAGAATGTTGAAAGCGATGGATGAACTATGGATGTATACGGGTGAATTATTTATGAATGCGAAGTATGAGCCACGCATTATAAAAAAAGAAATAACTGTTGATTTGGATTTGATAAAACCTGAGTGGGAAGAAAAAGTAAAAGAAATTCTTGCTGAAGCAACCTTGTCATATCCTGACAAAGTCTTTATGCAAAAGGGTGGTAAAGAAGGAAATCATACAGAGAATTTGGGATATATTCTTGCCGAATTACAATTTATGCAAAGAGCTTATCCCGGCAGTGAATGGTAAACAGAAGATATGACAACACATCAAATAGATAAAAAAACCATTTATTCCTACCTGGAAGAGGTAAAAGATCCGGAGGTGCCTGTACTCAATGTAATTGATATGGGAATAGTGAGAGACATTATTTTGCACGAAGATAATTCGGTCGAGGTTATTATTACTCCTACGTATTCAGGTTGTCCCGCTATGGATGTAATAAGCATGAATATTCGCATTATGTTGTTTACACTTGGTTTTAAAAAAATAAAAATCACACAAATACTTTCGCCCGCCTGGACAACCGACTGGATGAGTGAAGAAGGCAAAAGAAAATTGAAAGAATATGGTATTGCACCGCCCAATAATAAACAACAGGTGTGTGATGAAAAATTATTTTCTGCCAATGAGGCTGTGCAATGCCCTCAATGCTATTCATGGCATACTCATCGTGTAAGTGAATTTGGTTCTACTCCCTGTAAAGCATTATATGCCTGTGATGATTGCAAAGAACCATTTGATTATTTTAAATGCCATTAATTTCATTGCAGATTTCAATTTTAAGAATTTAGATTTGAAATAAATTTCCAATGAATGTCTTCCATTCTTTTTGAAATAAAAGACTCTGTAGGTATTATTACTCTTAATCGCCCGGAGAAACTTAATTCTTTTAATCGTGAAATGGCTTTACTTATGCAGGTAAAACTGGATGAATGCAAAAGTAAAGAGGTAAGGTGCGTTTATATAACAGGCAGTGGAAAAGGATTCTGCGCCGGGCAGGATCTGTCTGAAGTGGCAAATCCGGACGCTCCGGGTTTCAATATAATATTATCTGAACATTATAATCCCATTGTAATTAGAATAAGAGACCTTAAAAAACCTGTTGTTGCCGGGGTAAACGGAGTAGCTGCCGGCGCAGGCGCCAATCTTGCCTTGTGTTGTGATATTATTATAGCAAGCAGATCAGCATCATTCATCCAGGCGTTTTCTAAAATTGGTTTGATACCTGATACCGGAGGAACATTTTTCTTACCAAGACTCATTGGGTGGCAAAAAGCAAGTGCCATAATGATGCTTGGAGATAAGTTAAGCGCTGAAGAAGCTGAACGATGGGGAATGATCTATAAATATTTTGAAGATGATGTATTTGCCGATGAAGCCATGCAACTCGCAAAAAAATTAGCACAAATGCCAACCAAAGCATTGACATTAACCAAACAGGCATTGAAATGGTCTGTCAGTCATTCTTTATTTGAGCAATTACAAAATGAAGATAAACTTCAGCAAAGAGCGGCCCAAACAAAAGATTATGAAGAAGGCTTAGATGCATTCCTGCAAAAAAGAAAACCCAATTTCAAAGGTGAATAAAAGAACCAGGTACCTGATTTAATCAATTGCAATGAATAATGATTTTTTAGCCAATTCTGTCGTCAACCATATGATGGAAAATGATTTTTTCAGTCAGTGGATGGGAGTTGAAGTACTGGAAGTAAGAGAAGGTTACAGTCGTATAAGAATGACAATCCGACAAGAAATGGTAAACGGCTTTGGAATTGTTCATGGAGGACTTCCATTTTCATTAGCCGATAGCGCTTTTGCATTTGCCTGCAACAACAGGAATAATTTATCGGTGGCTCTGGATGTTACTATCACATTTACAAAAGCGGTAAATATAGGTGACGTATTAACAGCAGAAGCAACCGAAATTCATAATGGCAGAAGTACAGGAGTTTATCTGATCCATGTCACAAATCAAAAAAATGAGCAGGTGGCTTTATTTAAAGGCACCTGCTTCAGAACCGGGAAAAAATTAGTATAAAAAATATTTCATTCTACTTCTTCAAACAAGCCTGCCAGCTGCAAACTTAGTTCATGTAATTTTTTACGAGCCTTTTCATCATACGCCTGTGCATTTGCTTTAGATTCTGCTTTTACATTAAAGTATTTTCCTGTTATATTTTCTAACTGGGGTGAGGTGGCCAAAAATACTTCAGCATCTGCTCCTGTCTCCGGTTTACCTAACGGAGTAATTTTAGCATGACGAACCATGTTTGTATCAAGATAAGTTCCCGGGTGCAGAGTGTTTACTGTAATACCTTCGCCTTTTAATTGTTCTGCCAAATCAAAAGTGAACATAATAAGGGCAAGCTTACTTTGCGAATAAGCATTCATACTATCAAAATTTTTTTCAAACATCACATCATCAAAATTAATCGCTCTTTGGCCTGCCGAACTTACATTTACAATGCGTGAAGGAGTTGCTTTCTTAATTGCCGGCAGCAATAAATGAGTAAATAAAAAGGGTGCAAGATAATTTACAGCAAATCTCAGCTCATATCCATCTTTACTTAATCTTTCATCTGCATATCCAACTCCGGCATTATTAATTAGCATATCAATATGATCGTGTTTAGCTAATATTTCCTGTGCTAATTTTCTTACTTCGGTAAGCGATGAAAAATCGGCTGTAAAACCTTTTACCTTTTCATTTCCCGTTGCATGCCTGATTTCATCTACCACATCTGAAACCTTTTCTTTATTTCTTCCATGAATAAGCAAATGTGCTCGTTGTTTAGCAAGCTGTAGTGCTGTTAATTTTCCTATTCCATCAGTTGAGCCCGTAATAAAAATCGTTTGGTCGTCTATGGGTTTCATATATTTTCTTTAAAGATTTAGTTATTTACCAGTTTCATGGATCCTTCACTATAACATTGGTGAAAGAAAAAATATGGAGCCTGTTTAAAAAAACAGAAAGCCGCAATAATAATGCCTTATAAAATTGTTGTCATGTACAATGCCGAGATATACAAACAACAGAAAGACCAGAATGTTTACCTTATATTAAAATTTTCATGTGAACTTTTGTTTATGGATTCCTTTAAGAATGTGCAACGTGGTCTTATTCTTTTTATGAGAAAAGAAATGTCGATTTTTACTTCAAAAAAATAAATTATGTTTTATTCATTTAAAGGCTTTATACCGGTAGTACATGAATCATCGTTTGTTCATCCCCTTGCAGCAGTTACAGGAAATGTGATCATTGGGAAAAATTGCTATATAGGACCGGGTGTTGCATTGAGAGGGGACTGGGGAGGCATTATCATTGAAGATGGTTGTAATGTACAGGAGAATTGCATCGTTCATATGTTCCCGGGTACCATCACATTATTAAAAGAATCAGCACATATTGGTCATGGCGCCATCATTCACGGAGCCATGGTTGGAAAAAATTGTTTAGTTGGAATGAACAGTGTGATTATGGACAATGTGGAGTTGGGTGATGAATGTATTGTAGGTGCTTTAAGTTTTATTAAAGAAGGAGAAAAAATACCTGTCAGAAGTCTTGTAGTGGGTAACCCGGCAAAAATTATAAAAAAGGTGAGTAACGAAATGATTACGTGGAAAACAAAAGGAACAGAATTATATCAACAACTTCCAAAAGAGATGTTTGAATTTTCTAAAGATTGTAATCCTTTACATGAAATTCCGCAAAACAGGCCTGAACAGGAAATACTTTACAAAAACTGGAACGAAATAAAATCAAAAACTTAACGGGGATCTTTCCATATTAAAGTTTCGTCTGAAGCCATCTCTTTAAAATTAGAGCACCGGCCATCACCTTTGCCGGTATAACCGCCGCTTGGCGCACAAATCACATTGCAATCCTTATCATAAAGGTAATTGTATTGATCACAGCAATCAGAACTAAAGAGATAAACGTATTTGTCTTTATATAAATAACGGTAAACAGTAGCCGGGGGATTATATTTCGGTTGCTGCTGAATTGCCTCCATTTTATCCTGGATACAGGCAGGCACTTTTATCGTTGTCTCCCTTTTACAACTTTTTGATTGAAGAAAAATAAATAGTATAGCTATAAATGTCAATCTCATATTTTTCCTGTGTTTACAAATTTAATTGTTGAATCGTAAGATTACTATTCTAAGTTTTTTTTAAATCAATTAGTGAGTTTTACACAAAAATCTTTGTAATTTAAATGTCCCTATTGTCAATACAAAACTTAGTTATGAGAAAAAATTTACGCCACCTTATTCTTATTTCTTTCATTTCCCTTTTTTTAAATTCATTAATTTATTCCCAGGATCGCTTTGCATATGCTATCACTGATTTCAACCAGAATACGGCCAACTGGACCGTATTAAGAACCCTAAACCTGCAAACCGGTGTTTACAGTGATGCTCTTTTGAATGGAGTTAATCCAAAATTGATTACTTATGATGCAGTAACTAAAAAACAAATTAATGGAATTAATTCTTCCCAACCCTTCAGTACAGGTGTAGCTGCTATTGCTTATGATAAAAGAAATGATCGTATTTATTATACACCCATGTTCATTGACCAGCTTCGGTATATAGATCTGAAAACAATGAAGGTCTATTATATAACCGATCAATCTTTGAGCGGACAGGCCAACACAAACAATGATAATGCGAAAGTTATTTCCCGTATGACAATTGCACCTGATGGTTACGGATATGCTATTACAAATGATGCTGCCACTTTTATCCGCTTCAGCACAGGCAAAAATATAAGAATAGAACAATTGGGAACTTTGGTTGATGATCCTGCCAATACAGGTATTTCTGTCCATAACGGTTGCAGCAGTTGGGGCGGTGACATCATTGCAGATGACGCGGGCAATCTTTATTTGTTTTCAGCACGCAATAGTGTTTTTAAAATAAATATTCAGACAAAAGTAGCTACATGGCTCGGTCCCGTTAAAGGATTACCCACAGATTTTACCACAAATGGTATTGCAGTTTCTGATGATGGAAATTTACTGGCCGGCAGTCAGTTATCTTCAAAAAGCTGGTACACTATCGATCCCAAGACCTGGACTGCTTCAGAATTTAAAACTCCAAATGGAGTTTTCCTTACTTCTGATCTTGCTAACAGCAACTACCTTTCTACAGGAAAAAGATTTATTGATATGACTATTATTCCGCAGCAGGATGCTCTTTCTGATATGGTTCAGCTTTATCCCAATCCTATAAACATGAGTGATAACCAGTTTAAAATTCAGTTTAATAAACTTGGTACCGGGGACTACACAATTGAATTGACCGATGTAACAGGCAAGCAGATTATGACACAAAAAGTAAACGTAGTTAACCAGAGACAAATTCAAACTATCAATTTAAAAAAGAATACGGCACAGGGAATTTATCTTGTAAAGATTTCTGATATCAATAGCAAAGCTGTCTTTACTCAAAAATTAGTAGTTCAGTAAAGAATTTCTTCACTGAATTATAAAGCGTTGACCCCGTAAGGCCAACGCTTTTGTTTTCCCGAACTAAACCTCCTTAGAAAAGGAAGTAAATGATAAGAACTGAGTTGATAGCTATCGCAAACTTTTTTAGTCACATTTTCTTCCTTTGCTGAAAAGGAAATCCCGATAAGACAAAGAAATAGTTAACTGGAAAAAATTTTCTCTTATAAGCCCTGCTTTTGTAGTACCTCTTTTACCACCTTCTAATGAAAGTGCATAGAGTAAATTACCACTGATTGTTCCTCCCATTCCGGCTGTTATTGTTTCCAAAACTCCCTATTTAAATCTCGTAGGAAAATTTGATGAACCGTTAAAAGCCCTTTCATTTTGCAATCTCAAAAGATAAACCTTTTATTTCTTGATATAAAAATGCCGGATATTTCCGGAATTGATTTTTTTAAATCTTTAATTAATAAACCCCAGGTAATATTTACTACTGCCCACACTGAATTTGCATGGATGACTTTGAGTTAAAAGCAATGGATTATTTATTAAAATCGATTTCTTTTGAAAATTTATTACTGCCTGCAACAGGGCAAAAGACTATTTGAAAACACGAAAATCAAAAGACAGAGATTATTTTTTTATTAATGTAACTCACAAACTTCATAAGATCTTTTACAGTGACATTTTAAACCTGAAAGGATTTAAAGATTACACAAAAATTTACCTGGCTAATTTTTCTGCTCCATTGCTGGTACTTCACAATCTGAAATATTTTGAAGAACAATTACATCAAAACGAATTCACCCGGATCCATCGTTCTTATATTGTTCCCATTCGCATGCTGAACACCATTTCAAGAAAATCTGTAACTATTGGAAATAAAAATATACCGGTAAGTGATAACTATCGCAATAATTTATTTTCGTTAATTCAACAAAATTCCAATTCTGGCTAAATGTTTTCCTTTTCTAAACAAGAAGATTGACTCATCCCCCTCTTCATAGATTTGTCTGTTGTATTGAATGACGGGGAGGATATTCTACATAATATATAACAGAAATTTTAGTTTTCAAGAAATTCATAGCTGTAATAATTATATAAAGCAAAATCATATTACCTCTATGTATGCTGAAAAAACTTTGCCAAAGGATTAATAACAAGAAATTAAATTCTTATTTATCCGTTCTTTTCGGATTACCCGTATTCGATTTTTCTAATAACTTACTTTTGTCACTCAAAAAAATTCGTGGAGAAAAATAATTTTGTTGACCAGATCAGGATCTTTTGCAGAAGCGGGCATGGCGGCGCAGGCAGTAAACATTTTTTACGAAACAAAATGACTGCCTTTGGCGGACCTGACGGAGGGGATGGTGGAAGAGGTGCACACATTATTTTAAAAGGCAATTCACATTTATGGACCTTACTTCACTTACGCTATTTTAAAAATATATTGGCTCAAAATGGTGAAAGCGGAAGCAGTAATAACAAAACTGGTAAAGATGGAAAAGATATAATTATTGAAGTTCCCCTCGGCACCATTGCTTTGGATGAAGAGTCGGGAAAAAAGGAAGCAGAAATACTAAAAGATGGCGAAGAAATAATTTGGTTAAAAGGCGGAAAAGGCGGCCTTGGAAATGTGAATTTTAAAACCGCTACTAACCAGGCTCCTGAATATGCCCAACCCGGCGAACCCGGTGTTGAAGGCTGGAAAATTTTAGAGTTAAAAGTATTGGCTGATGCTGGATTGGTTGGTTTCCCTAATGCCGGCAAGTCAACATTACTTTCTGTAATGACGGCAGCAAAACCAAAAATTGCTGATTATGCCTTTACTACCATTACTCCTAACTTAGGAATCGTTGAATACCGTGATGGAAAAAGTTTTTGCATAGCTGATCTGCCGGGCATCATTGAAGGTGCCGCAGAAGGAAAAGGTTTAGGTCACCGGTTTCTCCGGCACATAGAAAGAAACCCTGTTTTATTATTTCTGATCCCTTCCGATAGCAAAGACCATAAAAAGGAATTTGAAATACTTTTAAACGAGTTGGAAAAATATAATCCTGAATTATTACACAAACAATTTATCATCGCTATAAGCAAAAGTGATTTGCTGGATGAAGAATTAACAAGGGCTATTGAAAAAGAATTGCCGAAAAATATTCCGCATATTTTTATTTCTTCTGCTACCGGCGAAGGATTAACTGAATTAAAAGATATCCTTTGGGAAGTTTTAAATGAGCAATCAACTATTTAAAAGATCTTAATTTTTAACCCAGATTGAATGTCCCAAAACTAAGGTCATCCTGCATTTGTAAAATTTCAAGTACGTTTGCCGATAGTAAAAAAAATATCATGAGAAAGCTATTCATTACAATTACTTTCCTTTTTGTCTTTTTTCTGAAATCCTTTGCCGATGAAGGAATGTGGCTTCCTTTATTATTAGGGCAGCAGGTGTATAATGATATGGTGAAAAAAGGATTGAAACTAACCAAAGAACAATTATACAGTATTAACAAAGCATCCCTGAAAGATGCCGTAATAATTTTTGGCGGCGGCTGTACCGGTGAAATTGTAAGTCCGGAAGGTTTGATCTTTACCAATCATCATTGCGGTTACGATGTGATTGCTTCTGCGAGTACAATGGATCATAATTATCTGCGTGATGGTTTTTATGCAAGATCAGGAGCCGAAGAAATTCCTGCCGAAGGTTTAACGGTTCAGTTCCTTTTAAGAATTGAAGACGTAACCAAAGAAGTATTGGATTCATTAGGGGGACTAACCGGCATGGAAAGACTTGAACGCCAGCAACAGGTTATATCCAATATCAATGAAAGATTTTCCGACTCATCGCAAAATATCGAAGCAAGAGTCAGTCCTTTATTTAAGGGAAACCAGTTTTTGGTTTTTATTTACCAACGATACAGGGACATTCGTCTTGTGGGAGCTCCTCCTGAAAGCGTAGGTAAATTTGGTGGCGACACTGATAACTGGGAATGGCCGCGTCATACAGGTGATTTTTCTATTTTCCGTGTATACATGAGCAAAGATGGAAAGCCAGCAAAATATTCAATGGATAATTTACCCCTAAAACCAAAGTGGTTCTTACCTGTTTCCATCAAAGGAATTAAAGACGGTGATTACGCCATGATCTATGGCTATCCCGGTGGAACAAACCGGTATGAAACATCGTATGGGGTAAAACAAAAAATAGAAATTGACAACCCGACACTGGTAAAGTTGCGTGCTGTTCGCCTGAAATATATGTTTGATGAAATGAAGAAAGACCCGGCGATCAAACTTCAATTATCTCCATCGTATGCAAGTATTGCTAATTACTGGAAATTTTACGATGGAGAAAGTAAAGAGCTTATTAAGTATGATATATATGACCAAAAGAAGAAATTTGAAGAAAAATTTATCGCCTGGGCAAAAGGCAAACCTGAATATGAAAATATTTTTACAGAATGGGCAAAAGCTTATGATGACTGGCGGCCTTATTCAAAAACCAGGGTGTATATAAATGAAGGGATTTATGGCTCACCCCTAATTGCATTTGGCGGAAGCCTAATGCAATTGGAAAATGCACTGGTAAATACAAAAGCTACAGCGGCTGATGTAACCAAGGCTGCGGATGTAGCTAATGATCGAAGGAAAGAATTTTTGACAGATGAAAATAAAATTTCGGATCAAAACATATTAGCAGCTATAACACAAATGTATTATGAAGATATCCCGCAGGATCAGCATCCTGTTGGCTTTTATAATAATCTTAGAAATCAGTACGGCGATCTGAAAGACGAAGGGACCTACAAAAAATTTGCAGCTGATGTATTTAGCAAGACAATGATCTTTGAGGATGCAAAATGGAATGATTTTATTGCTCATCCCGATGCAAACAAGCTGCAGCAGGATCCTGCATTTGATTTTGCAAGCACTTTCACTAAAAATTATATCAATAAATATTATCCCTATTACAAACAATTCACTGCCACAAACAATGAATTGGGAAGATTGTATTTAAAAGGTATTATGCAAATGGATACAGTAAAAGCAAAAAAAATGTATCCTGATGCGACTTTCACCATGAGAGTAACCTTTGGAAATGTAAAAAGTTATAACCCCAGGGATGCTGTTCATTACAATTATGAAACCACAGCAAAAGGTGTTCTTGAAAAATATATTCCTGACGATTATGAATTTGATCTCCCTGCAAAAGAAATAGAATTGATGCGCAAAAAAGATTTTGGCCAGTATGAAGATAAACTTGCCAAAGATCTTGTGATCGATTTCATTACCACCAACGACATCACAGGCGGAAATTCAGGTTCACCTGTTATAAATGCAAACGGTCAGTTAATAGGTCTCGCCTTCGATGGAAATTACGAGGCGCTTAGCCATAAGATTGCATTTGATAAAGATCTTAATCGCACTATCTGCGTTGATATCCGGTATGTGCTTTGGTGCATTGATAAATTAGGAGGAGCCCAAAATATCATTAAGGAATTAAAAATTGTAAAGTAATAAATTTGTTTTTTACAAAGCCTTCCGGTTCATCTAAACCGGAGTGAGCGGGCTTTGTTGTTTTCATCAATTGACTTAACATTGTATCTAATACTTCAATTGAAAAAAAACAAAACCATACTGTTTCTTTCTATTACTTTCCTGTCTCAAATTCTTTTTTCACAAACCAGGATCAGTTTTGCTACAGATGCTTCGCTGCAAAAAAATTTTAAAAAGGATCAGCGTTTCCTGGCTATCGGGCAGGATCTTCTTTTTAACTGGCACTTTACTGCACGCAGTGGTGCTTATGCTTCTCTTTCTTACTATTCAAATGGAAAATTTAAAAATACACTTTCAGCTGCTGCCAAATCATCCAACACTTCACCACAACAAATTTTTTTTATCAATAAAGCCCAGGTGAACCTGAAACAAATTTCATTGGGATGGAAGTACTATTTTGTGGGAAGCAGCGATGCTGAATCAAGATGGAATCTTTACGAAGCAGCAGGCTTTGGACTTATTTTTGGAAGGGCCTCAAATAGTTATTCAATATTAATTGACACATCTTTATACAATACTCCTCAACAACCCGTAAACGGTAGTGGTCATTTTAAAAGACTTACCCTTGATCTCGGTTTAGGTTGGGAAATTCCTCTTGGTGCGGATATCTATCTCTATTCAGAAGGAAGAGTATGGATTCCAACCACAGAATATCCAAGTAAATATCTTTTCGTAAACAATAATGCTCCGCTCGCCGGTATGATCGCAGCCGGCCTTCGCATACTTTTTTAAATTAATGACAGATGTCGAAAAAAAAATTACTGATAGAAAGAATTGGAATTTACAAACTGAACATTCCTTTAAAAGAAGCTTTTGTTATTTCACTTGGACCGCAATACGATGCAGAAAGCATCATCATAACCGTTAAAGCAGAAAATGGTTTAATTGGTTTTGGAGAATGCAGTCCTTATATGAGCATCAACGGAGAAAGCCTCGACACTTGTTTTATCGTCGCTCAATATTTCGCTAAAGTTTTGATAGGAAAGAATGCACTGGACATTGAAAAATGTATCACTGCTATGCATCAAACAATTTTTGGTAACCACAGCATTAAAAGTGCTTTCGACATGGCTTTGTATGATCTTACTGCACAGCAAGCTGGTGTACCGCTTTATGATTTGCTGGGAGGCAAAAACAATAAAACTTTAACTACTGATTATACCGTAAGTCTTGGCGAAGCAAAACAAATGGCTGAAGATGCAGCGAAATATAAGGCCGAAGGATTCCCCGTAATAAAAGTGAAATTGGGTGAAAGTAAATATAAGGATGCAGAAAGAATTCACCTGATACGTGAGGCAATTGGTTATGATCTTCCACTGCGCATCGATGCTAACCAGGGATGGGATTACAAAACAGCGATCAGTGTACTGAAAGAATTAAAACGATATAATATCCAATATTGCGAAGAACCAATTGCCCGCTGGGATTTTATGCGCTTAAAAAAGTTAAAAAAGAAAAGCCCCATACCGATAATGGCAGATGAAAGCTGTTGCGATCATCACGATGCAAAAAGACTCATCGACCTCAAAGCATGTGATATGTTCAATATCAAACTGGGTAAATGCGGTGGTATTTTCGACGCATTAAAAATTATTTTCCTTGCTGAAAAAGCAAAAATGAAAATGCAGGTGGGTGGGTTTATGGAATCAAGATTAGGTATGACTGCATTTGCTCACCTGGCTCTTTGCAGTAATAATATTTTGTACTGCGACTTCGATACACCTTTAATGTTTACGGAAGATCCCGTGAGCGGAGGAATCACCTATCATAAAAATGGCGTAGTGCAGGTACCTGAAACAAAAGGATTAGGAGCATGGATCGAAGAAGAAAGGCTAAACAGAATGGAACACATAATTATTTGATGAATTATCTTTCGCACTTTTGGGGGCTGTAACTGAAGTAATCAAATCGGGCAGGAATGGCAGAAGAGCTATCCACAAATCCTCTCAAAGCAAACAGGCCGATATATTTTGGTTTCATATCAATGTCTTTACTGATCACTTCTTTAAATGCAGAATTCGCCATACTCCCATTTGCATACAATAATCTGAATTTTGTTCCATTCTTCTCAATTCTCAATGCTGAGTGCTCAAGATTTTCTTTCACTACATTTTCATTTGTAGCATCCAGTTTAAAGATCAGTTGATGAGCCAACTCCTCGGGTTTATAAAAATCTTTTCCTTGTGAAGCAATTACCTGGACAATAATATCTCTTGACTTTGGAAAACCGCCTGAAAAATCGTTATATAAAATAGATAACCTTAAACTTTTGCCTGTGAAATTTGTATCCTCCATTAACAATATCCCTGCCTGTTGCCAATTTTGTCTTGGGACAAACCCGGCAAGATGAACTTCAGTTGTAAAACAATCGGAAGAAATTTTTCTTATCAAAAGATTTTTTATCGCTGGCTTGTCTGCTGAATCAGGCCAGTTATCACCTTTTAGCGTAAACAAACTAAGAGAACCCGGATGTTGATTTCTTTTGTTCCAGGAATCTTCATCTTTTGATTGCACCATCCACCCGAGGCTGTTCAATGAATCTTCATTTACTGAAAGAAATTTGTCGATAAAGGTCTTTTGCCTCTGATTATTTGAAAAAAATAAAATAGCTACAATAACAAGTACAATAACTACTGCCAATACCGGTACCGCGTATAGAAATTTTCTTTTTGCGACCTTTTTATGAGATTGGTGAAATTCATTTTTGTATTTGAACCAATAAGGATAATGAGACTCTTTGCTTTTTCGCTGCACCTCATCGGTATAAGGTGCGCCCGATACATACCTCGCTAAAGTATCCATTGTGGCAATGGAAGGGTTTTCCTCTTTACCGCCGGGGTTAAGAACATACAATGAATAGTTTTTTATGCTTTTGGGACCAATAACCAAACCCGTCTGATCGAAGATCTTACTGGAAAATAATTTACTCTCCGTTTCCGATAAAGATCCGTTCAGATCATGCCCAAAACATTTTTGGTACGCCTCCTTAAACAAAGCAGCAAAAGCTAAAGCATCCAAATCATTCATATGCTATGACTATATCTCTTTATTTCTTGTCAAATCTACAATTCCGCAAGATTTCCATCTCAATTCCGCACTGTTAAAATCGTTCATGACAAATTCGCCTTTTAAATTCCAACCATCTCCAACGCTATTTAAAATGAAATTAATAATCTCAGCTTTTTTCGCAGCATTATCAACATCAGCTTTCGGTCAGCAGTTACAATTACTTTATGACCTGAGACACACAATTGATCCGAAGAACACGCAAAAGAACTATCCTGCTTTCTATTTTGAATATTTCAAGCCTCCGAAGGCCGATTCTGCTTATGGTTCTCTAAAGCCCGGCTCTTTTTTATTAAAAGTACAATCTGAGCTTTCAGGCGAAAAAGACAATATCGGGCAATACTATGTACAGGTCTCGCAGGGATTTCGTTTCTGGAAGCCAAAAGTATACCTGCAATTGCAGTACAATGGAGGACTTGGAATTGCTGAGCCAGGAGCTTACGGTTATTATCTTACCAATGCTTTTTCCATTGGTGCGTCATATACCTTTCAATGGAAGAATATCGCTTTCTTCAATATCTACAGTTGCTACAAATACACAGCCTTTAAAAAACCAAGTCATGATAACATCAGTGCTTTTTTCTGGTTATGTTTTTTTTATAACTATAAGATCAGTTTTACCGGTAATATCGTGGTCCTGACAGAAAACAGGAATCACGGAGATGCTTATACGATGATGGAGTCTGGGAAAAAATTTTCTGTTTTTAGTGATCCGCAGATTTGGTTCACTATTTACAAAGGATTGAATGGGGGTGCAAAGATCAATATCTATTATCATCTTTTAACTGAAGACAATCGCATACAGGCTTACCCAGCATTAGGATTAAAAAGATTTTTTTAAAAGTCTGCTCTTTCCGAATACTTTAACATAACAAATATTATAATGAATAAATTAAATCTGCCGCTTAAATACATAAATTCATTTTTCAACTTTGGGAAGTTATTGTTCACGATTGGTCTTGCTGAGCTTACAATCATTATCTTTTTCAAAGGAGACTTTGCAATGACCCGCCCACCAAAAACACCGGAAATATTATTGACGCTAAACCCTTTTTTGGCTTATGTCTGTGCAACAATACTATTGGTTTGTATCTTACTAATTGTTGCCCGCAAATTAGAAGTACCGGCAGTGGTTACTATTTGTATAATCATCTTTACCTGTATTACATCCCGCCATCTATTTAATTTATGGAAAGACCCAGTAAACGCTTTTAAATCGGTCTGGTTCATCAGCGGTACTTTATTATTACTATCAGAGCTTAAAGGATTCACTCACTACAAAAAAACAACTGTATTTTATAATTGCATTATTCTGTTTATCTTTTTCTATCATTGCGCCATTGGACATATACAATATGGGCAAGATGTACAATTGCTGATTCCAGAGTATATTCCTTACAAATTATTCTTTACATATTTCGCAGGTATTTGTCTCTTGCTTGGGGGTATCGGATTGCTTATTCCCCGCTTTCAAAAACTGGCCGCCTTACTTTCTGGAATACAAATATTCGGATGGTTCATATTACTGCATATTCCAAGAGCAATCAATTTAAAAGGAGATACATGGATAGGGGTAGGTGAATCACTTGCCGCCTCTGGCTTATGCTTTATGCTATATGGCCTATTTGATGCTTCTGACAAGTTGAACTATGTATAGTATGAATCATTTCTTTTTTTTCGTCAAAACCGGCGGATTATCTTTCCATCTCCATAAATACATAGAGGCATAAGTTCTGTAAGGACTCCATTGCTCTGATATTTTCAAGATCTTATTCAGTATGATCTTTTTCTTCCGATGTCTCAGGTCGTACAATTTTATCACTGCCTGTTGCAGACCAAGATCGTCAAGCGCAAAGACGTCTTCACGACAAAGTGCAAACATCAGCAACATTTCAGTCGTCCACCTGCCCACTCCTTTTATTTGCGTCAGGTATTCTATCACTTCTTCATTGCTCATCTTCGAAAGTTTCGGATGGCTCATTCCTTTTTCAATCTCAAACCTTGCTACGTTCTGTATGTAATTAACTTTAGCATTACTCAACCCGATAGCCCTTAATTTTTCAAAACGTGTATCCACGATTTGTTGAGCAGTAGGTTCTTTTCCATAAAGATCAATAAACCGCTGCCTGATAACCCTTGCAACTTTTGTTGAAAGCTGCTGGCTCATGATAGAATAACAGAGATATAAATAAAGATTCTTTTGTTTTTTCAGTGTAAATGGTTCATGTTGACCAATCAATTTTTTTAGTATTTGGTCCTTACTAAGATGGGGAATATACTCCATGAAATGATTAAGAATTAAGAATGAAAAATTAAGAATTAAAATTGATCCGTTGAACGAAATTTGAAGAGTGGAAAAAAAGATAATTATTACTGAAGATGGTTCTTCAAGCATTTCCATTCCCAAAATTAATGTTACTTATCATTCGGTTCATGGAGCTATCCAGGAATCAAATCATGTTTTTATTGAAGCAGGTCTGAAAAGCGTCAGGCCGCTTGTAACGGCCAGCCGCATAAACATTTTTGAAATGGGTTTTGGCGCCGGGCTCAATGCTCTGCTTACACTCATCGAATCAGAAAAATCGGAACAAAAAATCTATTATGAAACAATAGAATTATTGCCTTTAAATAATGAGGAAATCAAATCTTTGAATTACTGTGAACAACTTCGTCGAAATGATCTTCAAAAAATATTTGAACAAATGCATTATTGTGACTGGGAAAAAGAAATAACAATAACGCACAACTTTATTTTCAAAAAAATAAAGACCAGTTTATTAAACTTTCAAACTTCTGAATCCTTTGAACTTATTTATTTTGATGCATTTGATCCAAATATCCAACCGGAGCTATGGACAAAAGAAATTTTTGAAAAGATGTTTTCAATTCTTAATCCAGGTGGCATTTTAGTTACTTACAGCAGCAAAGGCGAGGTGCGGAGAGCTATGCAGGCAATAGGTTTCAGCGTTGAAAAAATTCAGGGACCGCAGGGGAAAAGAGAAATAATAAGAGCGGGAAAACAGATAAAAAATCATAAATAAAGGTTCAAATCACTTTACCGGTTCACTATTATCCTCTTTCTATTCAATTGTCCAGCTAATATTCCCATCTTTCTCATCCTTCAATAAAATTCCCAATTGCTGAAGCTGGTTCCTGATCTTATCACTGGTAGCAAAATCCTTTTTACTTCTTGCTTCTTTTCGAATATCTATCAGCAATTGCATTACTCCCTGCAGTTTTTTATTATCGGCTTCTGTGACACTTTTAAATCCTAAAATACCTTCTACAAAAACCTTCATTTGCCTTTGCAATAGTTCAAACGTTTCCCTGGATAATGCTAAAACAGGTATTGTTTTATCCTTCATTGAATTGATGATTGGCACCAGCTCAAACATATTTGCCAGCACTTTTGCTGTATTAAAGTCATCATTCATGAATTCATCAAACTCATTCACGAGACGCAATACTTTTTGATTCAGGTCATCTGTCTCTGGCTCCTGGTTTCCTATTTCCGGTAACTGGTAACTGGTAACCGGTAATTGCTTCAACCATTCATAGGCTTCCCACAATCTCTTCAATCCTTTTTCAGCAGCCTGTAACGCTTCATTACTAAAATCAAGTGTGCTGCGATAATGAGTTTGTAAAATAAAAAAGCGGATCGTCATCGGGTGATATGCTTTTTCAAGCATAGGATGATCACCACTGAAAAGTTCAGTCAGTTTGATCACATTATTATAGCTCTTGCCCATCTTCCGGCCGTTAATAGTGATCATATTATTGTGTATCCAGTAACGAACGGGGGCTACATGATTGCAGATAGTGCTTTGTGCAATTTCACTTTCATGATGAGGAAATAAAAGATCCATACCGCCACCATGGATATCAAATTGCTCACCCAAATATTTTGTACTCATCGCGGAACACTCAATATGCCAGCCGGGAAAACCAACTCCCCATGGACTTTTCCATCGCATGATATGTTCAGGAGATGCATTCTTCCACAATGCAAAATCTGCTCTGTTTCTTTTTTCTTCCTGGCCTTCGAGTTCTCTTGTGGTTTCCAGCAAATCATCGATAACTCTGCCGCTGAGTTTTCCATAATCGTGACCTGCTGCATATTTCTCCACATCAAAATAAACAGAACCATTTACCACATACGCATACCCATCAGCAATGATCTTTTCGATCATGTTTATTTGCTCTACAATATGGCCCGTTGCAGTAGGCTCAATAGAGGGCGGCAAACAATTGAATTGATCCATGGCCCAATGAAACAAGAGGGTATACTTCTGTACCAGTTCCATTGGCTCCAGCTTTTCAAGCACAGCTTTTTTTGAAATTTTATCTTCCGCTTCCCGGCCCTCTTCTTCAAAATGTCCTGCATCTGTTATGTTGCGCACATAACGAACTTTATACCCCAGGTGTGTTAAATAACGATAAATTACATCAAAGGTTATATAAGGCCTTGCATGGCCCAAATGACTTTCTCCGCTAACAGTCGGGCCGCACACATACATACCTACGTGGCCCGGAGTAACAGATTTAAAAACTTCTTTTTGCCTTGTCAGTGAATTATAAACTTTCAGTTCGTTCATATATAATATTAGCCAACATCAGTAATCCTTATCATCGCCTTTTGTCTGCCTGCCGGTAGCCAGGTGTCACTCTCTTCTGCTTCAGTAATTCTATTCATCCCCGCTGAGCAGAATTGTTGTAGTTGAAGAGTGCGACGCAACAGAGGCTAAATCGAAGCGATGCAGCCGGGCTCAAAAATAATAAAACAATGCTGTTAACGGTCGGGGAGTTTTAGATCAGTTACCAGCATATAATGGTCAGAAAGATTTTTTACAAATCGTTTAAATTGCAGAACGGAAAATCTTTTTGAAGTTAATATATAATCTATGCGTAGTGTAGGAGATATAGAATTAAAGGTGCGGCCAATACCACTGCCTCTTTCGAGAAATGCGTCCTTCATATTTCCACGAACAGTAAAGTATGTATACGAGTTAGGTATATCATTAAAATCTCCGCAAAAAATAACAGGATATTTACTTTGCTTAATCTGTTCTCTAATACTATTGGCCTGTATGCTGCGGTTGACAAAACCTCTTTTAAGCTTTGAAAAAATAGTTCTTGAATTTGAGACTATGCCTTCGTCATAATTTTTTATTTCATCTATCCTTTCGTAATCTTTTTTTTGAAATTGCACAGACTGGAGATGACTCGTAAATACTCTGATTGTATCATTATTGTATTTTACATCAATGTGCAATAAAGCTTCCGACGAACTGGGTCTTGGATAAATAACAAAGCCACTGTCAATAATTGGCAGTCTTGAAAAAACTACAGAACTAAAATATTGCTTCCAACCATCTTCTTTAAAATTAAAATAATAATAAGGATAGTTCAGATTCTTTTGAATGTAGTCGATATTATTATAATAGTCGTTTCTTTTAGCAGTATAAAATTCCTGGAGACAAATTATATCAGCATTTTGCTGTTTTAACTGATCCATCATTTTTAAACGGATCTTGCTGCCCTCGTCATTATTTTTTTTTATTTCAATGAACCGGGCCACATTCCATGTAACAATTCGTAAAGCGCCTGCAGGCTTTTCATATTTGAATTTATGCGGAATATGAAAGCTGAAAAATACGCTAATGCTTTTCCAGCCTGTAAGCACCACAATCAAAAACAGCAATGAATAGGCAGGTTTTACGAATAGCCAGAAAAAAACGGAGACAATAAGAAGAAATAATAAAACCGGAAAGATAAACCCGAACCAGGAAATAAACCACCATTTTAGAGGATTAAGATAGGGGGCCAGGCAAGCCAGTATAAAGACAATGGCAAGTACGAAATTCGCGACAATAAGAAATTTGCGGATGAAGGTTCGAAACTTGCCTTTCATTGATGCAATTTACAAATTTTGAATTGAGAAAAAGTCCGGTTACTATATAGCTTTGCATTGCTTTTACAGACTTCCGGGTAATTCCAGATACATGCTTTGTAATTGAATTTTCCATGCTTATGTTTGCACGATATTTTATCAACAATGACCGTTACTGAGCATATCACACATGCAAAAGACATACTTGTATCATTTGAAATTCTGCCTCCTCTGAAAGGCAAAGGGATTACTGCAATTTATGAGCACCTCGACCCACTGATGGAATTTAAACCTTCCTTTATAAACGTTACTTATCATCGTAGTGAAACAATGTTTAAGAAAAAGACTGATGGCGGGTTTGAAAAAGTTGATGTAAGAAAAAGACCAGGTACAGTGGCTATTTGTGCAGCCATTATGAATCATTATAAAGTGGACGCAGTGCCTCATCTTATTTGTGGCGGGTTTTCTAAAAATGAAACGGAAGATGCATTGATTGATCTTAATTTTTTGGGAGTAGATAATGTTCTTGTTCTACGGGGTGATGCACCAAAAAATGAAACCTTTTTTGAACCGGAACCCGATGGACATCGCTACGCCATTGAATTAATGAGGCAAGTGGCAAACATGAACAATGGTATTTATCTTGAAGAAGATCTGAAAGGAGCTTTAAAAACAAATTTCTGTATTGGTGTAGCAGGTTATCCTGAAAAACATTTTGAAGCACCGAATATGCAAACCGATCTTACTTATCTAAAAGCAAAAGTAGATACCGGTGCTGAATATATTATAACTCAGATGTTCTTCGATAATCAGAAATATTTTGATTTTGTGAAACGTTGTCGTGATTTAGGCATTACCATTCCTATCATTCCTGGTCTTAAACCCGTTACTACAAAAAAGCAACTTACAATTATCCCCCGAACATTTCATGTAGAAATACCCACTGAGCTTGCCAATGAAATCATAAAATGTAAAACAGATGAAGAAGTAACACAGGTAGGAGCAGAATGGCTGATAGAACAATCCAGGCAATTAAAAAAATTTGGTGTGCCTGTATTGCATTACTATACATTGGGCAAAGCAAGTGTAATCGCTAATGTGATAAAAGCTATATAATTTTTTTTATCCCTTGCCCAAGGAGCAGGTTTTACGTTTTCAGGGCAAAGCAAGAATGCCAAAGAAGGGCTTAAAATAACCTGATATCTGTAACTCGCGGCTATAATTGTTTTAACATCCATAAACTGGAACCAGTATGACCACTGTTACCCATTGGTTCTTTAAGATATTTGAAGCCGAACTTTGCATATAATTCCAGAGCCATTTTTAATTCAGGCAAAGACTCCAGATAAATTTTTTGATACCCCATTTTTTTGGCTGCTTCAAGACATTTTTCAATCAAGGTCTTTCCCCAAGCCCTCACCTCTTGCCTGAGGCAGTAAGTACATTTTAACCAATTCACAAACATCAGCAGATAATTCATCTGTAGGATATATGCCAGCTCCCCCGACTATACTACTATTTTTTTCGGCAACATAATATACTGATCTTTCTTTTTGAAATACTTCGTATAAATGATCAGTAGATGGATCAAAATATACGGTGCCAGGATAATTAGCATCAAATTCAGTCAATGTATCCCGGATAATTTCAGCAAGAATTGCATTATCGTTTGATTGGATATGACGAATACTTACCTGCATAAGGCCGACTTGTATTTTACGCCTCCTGCATCCATCTGCGAAATGCAGGTGCTGTTTCCTGGCTAATAATAATGCTGTAATTCAATTCAGGATTTATAAGATCAAGCTGAAGCTTTACCTTTTCGTAAGATTTAAATCCTTTGATATAATTAATATTAATAATGAATTGACGGTTGGCCCGAAAGAAAATGGCTGCGTCAAGTTCCTCTTCCAGTTCTCCGAGGTTTTTATCTACAATAAATTTCTTACTCCATTTATCGACTACGTACACAATTTTATTTTCGGTATAAAAAAGTACTATATCTTCAAGGCGAAGGGATAAATTCTCCAATCCTTTTTTTACTATCAATCTTGTTCTTTTTCTACTCACATATTGCACAAGGTTGCTGATTGAAGTTTGAGTATTGAAATGTTTCTCAAACCTGTGATATTTTATGATTGCTTTTTTTAATTCATCTTCACAAACAGGCTTCAATAAATAATCAATTCCGTTATATTCAAAAGCATTCATCACAAATTGATCATAGCCGGTAATAAAAATCACCGGTGTCCTTATTTCAACTTTGGAAAAAATTTCAAAGGACAATCCGTCTTCCAATTGTACATCACAAAAAATAAGATCAGCTTTTGATGTATTTGAAAAATACTCAATGCTTTCTTTTACGCTGGAAAGTTCAGCCACTACATTTACTCCCGGGTCAGCCTTTGCCAGGACAGTAATAAGATTCTGTCTTGCGGATTTTTCATCCTCAATAATAATTGTGTTTAACATGGCTTAATAGTTTAAGGTTCCAGTTGTTTTATCAATGGCAATTTTACTGTAAACTCATTATCTGTATTTTCAATTATAATATCCTTATTACAAAGTATTTTATAACGTGAGCTGAGATTTTTTAATCCAATACCAGTTGAATTCACCATGTAGGGTTTCGGCTTAATATTATTGCTCACTTTCAAATACTGATTGTTCATCACAATGGTTATCTGCAAAGGATTTTCATAATTAAATTCATTATGTTTTATCGCATTTTCAACCAGGATTTGCAAAGCAAGCGGCGGTATCATGATCACTCTTTCATTATGATCATTTAATTCCGTTTTTAAATTTAATTTATCATCATGCCTGATTTGCAAAAGGAAAAAATAATTATCTATGAATTCAAGCTCTTCAGAAAGCGATATAAGCTCATTGTGTTTATTCAATAAAAAGTATTTATATACCTGGGCTAATTTGTTGTTAAAGGAATAAGCCTGCTGAGGGTTATTCAATATCAAATGATTTAATGTATTTAAAGAATTAAAAATAAAATGAGGATCTAATTCATTCCGGAGAGCTTCCAATTCAGCCTGGGAACGTTCACGATCAAGTTGTGTAACAATCTTGCTATCCAGTTCTCTTTCTTTATTGAGAAATAAAATTTCATAGACAAGGGTAAATAAAATTATTGCCAGCCCGCACAGGATATTAAATCTAAAAAGATCATTCCAGTTAAAATTATCCCTGGAAATGTAAAACCATATCATACAAGATATAGAACCTACACTGATCCCGTATAATGTACAAATCGCACAAAGTGATGCAATTTTTGGAAAAGGATTACCACCGATTCTAAAAGAGCTCCTCAGTTTAGTGTGAATCCAGTTGGAGCCCATCCAAATGCCAAATGAAGTAAAGATGAAATAGATATTGGAAGCAATGATTTCAATAACCGAATAATGAGCATATGTAATAATACCCGAAACCGCAGGAATCATTATCCCCAGTAAGGGTATAAACAATATTCTCAGGTATCGGTCACGAATCATAATGCAGAGGTTCTTAGGTTTTATTTTTCATGGTTGGGCAATGATTAAAAACAATTCATTAGTATCAAATCTATCTGTACTTCCCGTTAATCAATAGTAAATAATTATTCGTGGACGAATTCAGGTACGAATGGTTGAAGAGTTTTTGTCATTTTTTTGCCTGTATGATGAAGATATATACTCATCAAGATTATTCAGTTTTCAATAACGCTGCTTCATTTATCAAAATTCATGTTTGAGTAAATAAGTTATTGCATATATGAAGCATGTTCACTGATATTGCTGCCTTAGCCTATTATTTCTCATTCTTAAATTAAAAATTACATCCGGATGAAAAAGATTACTCTGGTCATTGTACTCTTCTCTTCTTTCATTTTTGCATGGGCCCAAAATCAAAATCGAGTGGTTACAGGAAAGGTAAAAGATGATAAAGGCGAAGTCGTTCCATTTGCCACATTAACCGAATCAGGAACTTCAAATTCTGTGCAGGCAGATGTAAATGGAAATTTTTCTATTACTGTAAAAAATGGAGCAAAGATAACAGCTACCTCTACAGGACATCAGCCTCAAACACTTGCTGCTGATTTTAATGTACTAAATTTTACACTGTCCAGAAACGAAGGACAATTAGCAGAAGTAGTCGTTACGGCTTTGGGTCAATCCCAAAACAAAACAAAGCTGGGATATTCTACGGCAACTTTTAACTCAGCTACAATTAATAAAAATGCACCAGTGGGTATGCTGGATAATCTCCAGGGAAAGGTTGCAGGGGTTGAAATCAGTAATACAGGTGGTCCCGGATCATCAACCAAAGTGATATTAAGAGGTATTGGAGTAATCGCAGGCGCCAATAACCAACCACTTTATGTTGTGGATGGCGTACCGTTAAGTGATGCACAGTTCCAGGCCAATACCAACCTGGCTTCTGCAGGTAACCCATTTACAAATACACAGGATTTTGGAAATGGAATGAATGATATTAACCCTAATGATATAGAAAGTATTACTATACTAAAAGGAACCGCTGCCTCTTCATTATATGGTGGCCTTGCAAAAAATGGTGCAATTATGATCACCACAAAAAAAGGAAGAGCAGGTAAATTGAAAGTTGATTTCAACGGGTCAGTTAATTTCAGTGTTATAGGTAAGTTGCCAGACTACCAGTCAGAATTTGGAGAAGGTTGGGGAGGTGTTTTTGTATTATCAGAAAACGGAAGTTGGGGCCCTAAATTGGACGGTCAGGAAAGACTTTGGGGTTCTATTGTCGACAATTCACAACTATTAAAGCCATTTGTCTTTCAAAAAAACGGAGTCAGGGATTTTTTTGATATCGGAACTGAATACAGTAACTCAATTTCTTTATCTGGAGGCAACGAAACCAACCGGTTTTATTTTTCATATGGAAATACTACAAGTGATGGTGTAATGCCAACCAAAGTAGATTACCTCCAACGCAATACGTTCGCTCTGAGAACGAACAGCACATTCGATAAGTTCTCAATTAATAGTTCATTCAATTATGTAAACCGGAAATTAAATACTCCGAGTGGTGGCCAGGCTGGTGCAGATGGAGGAGGTATTTTTCAATCTTTGTTACAAATCCCGGTTGACATTCCAATCAAAGACTTCAGAGATTATAAAAACAAATTTTTCAGTATTGACAACTTCTTTACTCCATACGCCGAAAATCCTTATTTCGGAATTTATGAAAATGGCAATACCCAGGATGAAGACAGGTTTTTTGGTAATGTGAATATGAGTTACAAGTTCACAAACTATTTAAGTGCTGAATTCAGATTAGGTGGAGATTTTACAAATGCCAGAACCAAAAGCTGGAAACAGGTAGCCAGCCCAACTCCGGGTAGCTGGGATGCCGGCAATAATGTTGAAGGTTTTGCAAGAACTCCTGATGTAGGATCTGTAAGCCAGGCATCAGATTATTTCGGTATCATCAATGGTGATTTCATTGTTAAGTTTAATAAAGATCTAAATGAAAAATTTTCACTTGATGCATTGGCAGGTGGTAACTATTACCAGAGCACACAACGCTCTGAAGCCACAGGTATCACTAATTTGACGGTGCCAAGCTTTTACAATCTTTCTAATACCAGTTTGCCTCCCATTACTACCGACTTTAATTTACGCCGGAGAAGGATGGGCTTGTATGGGCAGGCTACCATTTCATTCGACGATCAATTATATCTGACTGGTAACATAAGAAACGATTGGTCATCTACATTGCCAATAGATCACAATTCTATATTTTATCCAGGAGCAAATCTTTCATGGGTTGCATCGCAACTCCTTAACGCAAAAAATACAATTTCTTTTCTCAAACTCAGGGTAGCCTATGGTAGAACAGGGTCAGACCCCGCACCTTACCAGGTATATCCGAAACTGGCAGCAGGAACTATTCCATTGCCATTTGGAACTTTAAATACTCCTTTTAACGGCGTAAGTGGATTTAGTATTGATAATGTTATTGGAAATGCAAATTTGAAACCCATATTTACAGATGAATTTGAATTTGGAACAGAAGTTAGATTTTTTAATGACAGGATCGGGATAGATGCAACTGCATACGATAAAAAAACAAAGGGCCAGATATTCACCGTGCCTATAGCTCCATCTACAGGATATACAAATCTCGTTGAAAATCTTGGGACGGTTAGCAATAAAGGAATAGAGCTTACATTAAATGTAAGACCTGTTGATACAAAAGATTTCACATGGTCATTCATATACACTTACACAAAGAACTGGAACAAGGTTGATGAATTGACAGGCGCTACGCAAAATCCATTGATCTTTGGTTTAAATGGTGGCCCTGAACTGCGGGCAGTAGTGGGTAAGTCGGTGGCTTCTATCTATGCACCGGTTGCTCAATTAACGCCTGATGGAAAAATAGTGGTAGACGCAACTACTGGTTTGCCAACAGTTAATCTTACACCTCTTGATAAATATGGTTTGGCAAACGGATATTTCGGCAGTGGATTATATGATTACACGATGGGGCTCACCAATACATTCTCGTATAAAAATCTGAGTTTGAATTTTTCTTTCGATTTCCGATATGGGGGAGTAATGTACAGCAATACAGCAACGTTGGTATTGTTTACAGGAAATGGAGTCGCAACTACATATAATGACCGGCGGCCCTTTATTATACCCAATTCAGTTAACGCAGTAACTGATGCCAGTGGCAAAACCACATATGTAGAGAACCAAACTTTCATTGGAGCCATCGGTAATGGTCAAAGCGATAACACTTATTCCTATTACAACAGTGCACAAAATCCGGCAGGCGCAAATGGAATGTATATCATCAGCAAATCTTTTTTGAAGCTTAGAGATATCAATCTTTCGTATAACCTGCCACATCAGTGGGCTTCGAAAATCGGTGCCTCAAATGCTTCAATCGGTATCTACGGAAGAAATTTCCTTTTGTGGACTCCTTCTTCAAATGTCTACGTTGACCCCGAAGCTACCAATTTGGGGAATGATCTTGTGAGCCAGTTTGGAGAATTTGCGGCTACACCCCTTGCAAAAAATTTTGGAGCTACTTTAAAAATCACCTTCTAAAAAAGTAAGTATGAAAATATTTAGAAAAAGAAATTTAATTGTTGCAGGCTTGATATTAATGTATGCAACTCAAACCGGCTGTAAAAAACAATTGGATATTAACCACGACCCGAATTTTCCCACGCTTGACCAGGGAAATCCTTCACTTGTATTCCCGGTAGGAGTATTAGCTACAATCGGAGAAACCGGGGGCGATCTTGCCATAGCAGGTGGAATGCTTTCGCAATATTTTACTCAAGCCTCGCTGGCACAACAGTACACAGATGTGGATTCATATAATATGCCCACCACAGATCGTTTTGTGAATGGTCCGTGGGATCTTATGTTCCCAAGTGGTCTTAAAAATTTTCAATATGTTATAGATCATGCACAAGCTTCAGAAAACTGGAACTTTTATTTGATGGGTACAGTGATGAAGGCTTATACAACAGAAGTTCTTGTAGATCTATATGATCAAATTCCTTATTCGGAGGCCCTTCAGGGATCCGGAAATTTAAATCCAAAATTTGATGACGGCTATTCAATTTATACTGATCTGCTAAAAAGCCTGGATACTGCGCTCAGCAAAGATTTTTCAGCCAGTACCAATACAGCCCCGGGTGTACAAGATTTGGTTTTTAACGGCGACATGGAAAAATGGATAGAATTTGCCAACACACTTAAACTAAAAATGTACCTGCGAATGGTAAATGCGCATGCAGATGTCGCAATGGCAGGTATAAATTCTTTATACAACAGTGGTGCTACTTTCCTTACAACTGATGCTGCAGTTGCCAACTTTATTGATGCTCCCGGATTAGATAACCCATTGTACGAAATGAATAAAAGACAGTTGAATACTCCAAATAATTTGCGTGCCAGTACAACCTTTGTAAGCTGGTTAGTTGAAAATAATGATCCAAGAATAACTTATTATTTCCAGGTAAATAACCCGAATTCAATCAACCAGGGAGATTTTACCAATAATAATTCTACATACCAGTCTGCGAGTACTTTTAGAAATTCAGATCATTCTGAAGCTACAGACCCGGTAGAGTTTATCTCACTGGCTGAATCTTATTTCTTACAAGCTGAAGCTGATGAAAGATATTTTGGAGGCACCAATGCGAAGAGCTTATATGACCAGGGAGTACTTGCTGCCTTCGCTGCTACAGGAGATAATGGTACTTCATTTGTTGCACCGGGAGGCGCTTATGAATGGGGGAATGAAAAAGAAGATGGTGTAACGCTTGGTCCGATCGAACAAATCATCAGGCAAAAATGGGCATCATGCGCTTTTGGTTGTCATGGTATTGAAGCCTTTTTTGAAAAAAACAGAACAGGGTTTCCTGCATCCAGTTCCGTTTATTCCACTGATCCCAACTACATCCCGGGACAGTTAGTCATTGTCAAGAATTCAGTGTTGCCTCCGGGACAAGTACCCAAAAGACTTGTGTTTCCATATACAGAAACAACGATCAATAATAACTCACCTGCTGTAGTACCAATAACTACTCCCGTATGGTGGGGGCAATAAAAATATTCAAGCAAAAAAATATGAAAATGAAAATAAGTTCAATAGTCTTTTCTCTTTTCGTGATAGCTGTTTTGTTATCCTGCAACAAGACAGACTTCAATTATCCTCCTGACACTGTGGGCAGTTCAAAAATTATTTATTTCCCTGCAGTACAAATAAAAGGTGACAGATTGATAGTTATCAACGAAGGAGCAACATTTACAGATCCCGGTGCTGATGCTACATTGAATGGCGCAGCCGTTCAGTACACCACTAATGGCTCAGTGGATACAAATACACCGGGTATATATGATTTAACATATAGTGCCAGTAACCCGGAAGGCTATTCTGCCTCTGACTGGAGAACAGTGGTTGTTATGGGGAATGATATTTCTTCAAACGATTTCTCCGGTGTCTATTTGAGAGCAGCTACAGGTGTTACCAGTACCTGGACGAAAATCGGAGATGGCATTTACTCAGTTGAAAACCCCGGTGGATCTGCTGGCGTAGGGCAAACAGTAATTGCTGTGAATTATACCGATACGAAAATTGCAATTCCCCACCAGATATCTGCCGATTTCGGAGAGGTTAGTTCAGCAAATGAGACTTACTCTCTCACACCTCCGCCTCCAACCTATACATGGGTATTTCTTGCAGGGGGATATGGAACTGGACCGAGAACATTTACAAAACAATAAAACAATAGATATGCGTAAAATATTATTTGCACTCTTCATAGTTATTACAAGTTTTCTCATATCATGCAAAAAAACATTAAACCCGGGAGAAACAGCATCTGTAAAAGCGGCTAACGGATGGTGGGTCACTTTTAAATTAGACGGCTTAGATGTATACGGACTGGGAACCTTTTTTATCAATACTTATAACACTTCAGCGAATGATGATTCCATTTGGGTGGATGACCTGGGTAATTCATGGGCTTTCAAGTGCAAGACAAAAATTGATTATAGCAATCTTACTTTCAGCAGCATGAACGTGCAAAATCAATATTATAATATAACAGTAAACATTACTGACGGAAAGATTTTGCCAATGGCAGGAAGATCAAAAAGCGGGAACCCAACTGACAGCATATATTTCAAAGCGAACTTTGAGGATGATCCCTCTGATACCTACGAAATAAGCGGAACTGCGAGAACCGGGTTTATTGAAGATGATTATTAAAAGTTTATAAAATTCATACCTCAAGGTTCATACCTCAAAACTTAAAGAGCTGATTATAACGATCGGCTCTTTTTACTTTTAAAATAATGCTTATAATTCATGATTCATTAACAAAAATTCACGGTTTAGGAAATAAGCCTTTGCCTCTATGAAGCAGGTTCCCTGATATTGTTGCCTTAGAGTTGATTTTTCATTCTTCAACCTAAAACACATGCTGATGAAAAAAATTATTCTGCTCATGGCATTATTGTCCCCGTTCATTTTTGTAGCAGCACAAAATCGAACAATAACAGGAAAAGTAACTGATGAAAAAGGAAATGGTTTATCAAACGCGTCGGTTGTTATAAAAGGAAGAAATCTTGGAACTACAACGTCAGCCAATGGTTCTTTCTCGCTTTCTGTTCCGGCTAATGCCTCTTCTATTATTGCTTCTTATGTGGGGTTAGCTGATAATGAAGTGAAATTAACAGAAAGTTCTTTTTATAACATTACAATGACAGCCAGCACCACGAATTTACAGGAAGTTGTAGTAGTCGGATACGGAACGCAAACAAGAACAAATCTTACTTCTTCTATCAGTACTGTAAAATCAGCTGATGTTGAGAACAGGCCTTATACATCACTTGACCAGGAGCTCCAGGGAAAAGTACCCGGTTTACAAGCTCCCGTTGCTAACGGCCAACCAGGCGCTTTTCAGGCAATAAGAATAAGAGGGATTGGCTCTGCCACGGCTGGTGCTGACCCACTCTTTGTAATCGATGGAATTATTGTTAACTCAGGAGATCTTACTGGTCTTACTACAACAGCTAATGCATTAGCAGGAATTAATCCGAATGACATTGAAAGTATAAGCATATTAAAAGATGCCCAGGCCACTTCTATTTATGGCTCAAGAGGAGCCAATGGTGTAATTATCATAACCACTAAAAAAGGCCGGGCCGGAAAAACAAAAATCAGGGCCGATGTAGAAGTTGGTTTTAATAAAATGGCAGACCTTCCCGCTAATGCACGTTTCTTAACCGCTGATGAATACTTAAGCCTGTTAAGAGAAGGTGTCATCAATGCAGGCGGTACACAATCTGATGCAGATTACTTTGCACAACTATTTGGCGAAGGTACCGGGGTCAATACTAATTGGCTTGATGTGATCACACGTACCGGCACACAGCAACAATATAATTTATCAGCAAGCGGAGGCGACGCAAAAAATCAATTCTATATTTCCGGTGGCTACTTCTATCAGCAGGCAACTGTTATCGCTTCTGATTTTAAAAGATATTCATTTCGCACAAACTATAAGCATACAGCAAGCGATAAGCTAAATTTTACAGTGAATCTAACAGGGTCTAATGCTATACAAACCTCACCCAATAATGGTGGGGCTTTCTCGAATCCTGTAGGTGCTCTCCCATTTTTACGACCCACACAAAATCCGTACAAGGCCGATGGCACACTAAACATTAGCACTGATCCAAATGATCCTACCGCATTTAACAGTGGAAATTATAATCCACTATATATTGCCAAATATGATAAATATTCAACCAATACAACTTTAATCCAGGGAAGCGTTGGTGCAGAATATTCAATTTTAAAAAACCTAAAATTTACTTCCAGGTTTGGGATAGATTATAACCTGGTTGAAGAATATAATTTTTGGAACCAGTTCCATGGAGATGGTGTAGGATATAGTGGTCTTCTACAAACAAATAATTCCCGTTTTTTTAATTGGATCTCTACTAACCAGTTCGATTACTCCTCTTCGTTTGGAAATGAAGGTAAAATCAGGCTAGATGCAAAACTTGGATACGAAGTTCAAAAGAATAAAGGTTATTTTATTTACTCTGCGGGGCAGGGTTTTCCACCCACCAATCAATTATTTTATAGTGTTAATTCAGCCACTCCTGTCGGTGCAAGTTCTACCGGCTCTGATTATGATTTTGCAGGTATTTATTCGGCAGCTACTATAAACTATGATGGCCGTTATGTAATCAGCGGAAGTTTCAGAAGAGATGGTTCTTCAAGATTCAGTAAAAATAATCTCTATGGTAATTTTTGGTCTGCAGGCGCAGCCTGGAATATTAACAGGGAAAACTTCTTCACCAATATATCTTTTGTCTCCAACTTAAAACTTCGTGGTTCTTACGGAACAAGTGGAAATGCCGCCATTGGAAATTATCAATGGAGACCCACTATACATTACGGAATAAACTATGCCGGTCAGCCTGGCGGAAGCTTTGATGTGGTAGGTAATAATAATCTCACATGGGAAAGTACAAACCAGGCGGATATTGGTTTGGATGCAGGTTTTCTTAAGGATCGTATATCTATAGTATTTGATGTATACAGAAGAATCTCGGACAGGTTGCTTTTCAATAACCCGCTTTCTGCAACAACCGGTTTCACTTCTTTTATAGATAATGTTGGAAAAATTGAAAATAAAGGTTACGAATTAACCCTGAATGGAACGCCTCTTAAGATGAAAGACCTTACCTGGAATATAAGTTTCAATCTTTCACATAATAAAAATAAAGTAGTAAAACTGCCCGGCGATAAGGACATAAATAGTGGTGCTTTTATTTTAAGAGAAGGACATGACTATCAAACTTTCTATGTTCGTGAATGGGCTGGAGTAGATCCGGCAAATGGCGATCCCTTATGGTATGTAGATGGTACACACAGCCAAACTACCAATGACTATGGTTCTGCGCAGAGACAATTAATAGGATCAGCCTCACCTAAGTATTATGGAGGCATAACCAGTGTGATCAATTATAAAGGCTTTGAACTTGAAACTGATTTTGTATACAACTATGGGAATCTTGTAAGAGACCCATGGATTTTTTATACTATAGATGGTGCATATCCTGATCTGAATAAATATGCAATCAATTTAAAAAGATGGCAAAAGCCGGGAGATATAACCAATGTTCCGAGATATGAATTTGGCTCAACCAACAATTCTAACGCCTTCTCAACCAGGTTTCTTTATAAAGGTGATTTTATAAGATTACGTAACGTGACAGTGGGATACAATCTGAGCAGTTCAGTATTAAATAAATTAGGCATTTCAGGGCTACGTTTCTACGTAATGGGCACCAATCTTTGGACAAAGACTTACGATAAAAATTTAACTATAGATCCCGAGCAGGGAACCACCAGCACCAGTAACCTAAACGTGTTTTATACCAAGTCAATTACTGCAGGACTAAATCTTACTTTCTAATAAATAAAAAAAGAAATTATGAAGACAAGTACTAAAACATTTATTTTATTTATAGTAATTATTATAGGAGCAAGTTCATGCAAGAAAAGCTTCTATGATTTACAGCCTTATGACGCTTTACCTGCCGATAAAGCCATAACATCCGATGCGGATCTTAATGTAATTGTCAATGGAATGTACGCTGGGTTAAGAGGGGTTAATCTTTATGGAAGATTATTACCTGTTAAAGGCGACCTGGCTGCGGACAATGTATACCTGCGAACCGGCAATTCAGGCAGATATTTAACCTTCAGGGATTTTAATCAAACTGCGGCCAATACAGAGGCAAACAGTGTATGGGATGCAGCTTATGGTGTTATTAAAGATGCCAATCAAATCATTAACTCAAATCTTGCAAGTTCAGAAGCCGTAGACGAACTTAAAGGAGAAGCTTATGCTGTAAGAGCTTTGATGCATTTTGAATTAGTAAGAAATTTTGCTCATCCCTTTACAGTAGCTCCGGATGATCCGGGGGTTCCTGTAGTTACACAATATGATCAAAATGCCTTACCACCACGTAATTCAGTGAGAGAAGTTTATACACAAATAATAAGTGATTTAAATAATGCCTACTCCATGATCTCTCTCAACCAGGGTGAAACCATTACAATTGCCGCTACGAATACAAGCAGAGAAATGATCTCAGAATATATTTCAAAATATGCAGCAAAAGGCCTATTAGCTAAAGTTTATCTTACAATGGGCGATTGGCAGAACGCACGGGATGCTGCTCTTGATGTAGTTAATAGCAGTGGATTTTCTTTAGTAGATGCAGCGGATTTTACAGGCTATTGGGCTGACCCTGGCGCCAGAACAGACAAAGTAGAAACACTTTTTGAAGTATCCAGCGATGCAGCTTCAAATCTTAGCTCGAACCAATTGTCCGCTTTCTATCAACAGCCTCCTATAGGATACGGTGACTTATGGATAACAGATGACCTATACAATCAGTACAGTCCTACCGATGTAAGAACAGATGTAATTCTTCCAGGCACAGCACCGGGAGGACAAACTATCCATATCAATAACAAATATTCCAATACAGCGAATCCTGCTGACAAGGATGATATAAAAGTTCTTCGTTTTGCAGATGTAGTGTTAATTCTTGCAGAAGCTTATGCTAATTTGGGTGACGAACCTAATGCACTTAATTATCTGAACTTGCTTGCAGAGGCAAGAGACCAGTCATTCGCAGGTTATAGTTCTTCCGGTAATCAATTAAAATCAGATATCATTAATGAAAGAAGAAAAGAGCTGGCTTTTGAAGGTGATCGCTACTGGGATCTTATGCGTTTAAATTTAGATATCACTAATCATTTAAAAAATCAAATTCCCTATACGCCTTTACCGATTGCTGTAAACGACCCGCATAGAATTTTCCCGATACCGCAGGCGGAAACGGATGTAAACCCCAATGTTCAACAAAATCCGGGCTTCTAAAACCCGTTCACTCTTTGCTTATTTATTGAATTAATTAATGAACGGTTATAATTAAGGATATATGAAGCGTTGAAAAATTCAGTATCCCAATTTCATGGTTCAGTAAAGAAGTCAAAAAATTGAAGATTAAGCAGTGTAATTTTATAAGAGGTGACTCTTAAAATTAATTTGTGCAATAAGTCCTAAATAAAGTTTTCTCATGTGAACGGTCAATTATGACCACGCAGGCGGTTTTCTAATCAGCCTGCTTTTTTATTTAACGCCTTCCCGAAGCCATTTAAAAATACTAAAAAAAAACGCCTCGAAATCTCGAGGCGAGTTCAATTTCATTAATAGAAAGATTTAGTGAACAGGTGCTTTTTTAAATTTATCTGTTTGATCCAGATTACCCAATGCATTTGCTTTAACCGTGTACCAATGTTTTTCATCCTGCATTGTTATATAATAGGTAAGATCGTCGTTAGCATAAATTTCAGTGACCCCGTAAATCGAACGAGTGGGGTATCTTTTTTTTAACTTTGAAAGAATATGAGGCGGCAACTGGCTTTCGAAATAATAACGTGTGGAACCAAGAATATTACCATCGCTGTCATAACGAACCTCCGTTTTTATCCCATTCTGATTAAAATCCACTTGATAAAAGTTTTCATACTCATGCCAGTTAACGTTTTCAGGGTCTTTAAATGTTTCTTCAAAAGCTTTTAACACTTTTTGATTTATGTCCGGTGGTGTGGTGGCAAAAACAGTTGCTGAACCCAGCAGCATTGTCATGGCGAAAATTAATTTTTTCATTACTATACTTTTTAAGAGTGAGAGAATCAATAATCATGACTAAATTATTTTCTTCCGTCTGGCACGACAAGCTAAACTCTATCATTGGCTTATCAGCTTTCTTAAATTAAAATGGTAAGGAATTGCAAATTGTAACTAAAGCCTGTTAAATCGCAAGTGAAGAAGTAAAGAATCAGTTTAAACAGGTCTGATATGAATTAAAATGTTCATTTGCGATTTCTATTCTTGAAAAAAAGAATGGATAAACGGTAAACACCGGAATCAGTTTCGCGAACTCATATGTGACAATGCTGAAAAATTAAAATTCATTTTGAAACCTGTTCAAAAACTTTTTCATCAATCTTTACAGGGTATTTTTTCTTTAGTTCAGCAATCCATTGTTCATCTAACTCAGTTTGGTAATCGTTTATCACAAGCCCTTTCGCATCATTATAATTACGTGGAAGATTGGCAGGATAAGTTTTTAACACATACGCAAAAGAAATACTTCCATCAGTTGTATTTTTTAAAGGGGTAGTTATTATTCCCACTTCTATTTGAGTTTTTTGGGAAGCATTAGGAATTTGTTCAAATTCGTAACGTGAAGAATCGGTAACTACTTTTTCGGCAAATGCACTTGAGGCTGTTTTCCAATTTGAAGGATCTTTTTTTATTTCATCATACAAAGACTTCCCGCTATTCTCATCACTGCAGAAAAATATTACAGCATCAGCACTTTGCTTCCAGATATAACGCTCCTTATTTTTTTCATAATACTCTTCCAATGCCACAGAATCTGTCTGAGCTTTTCCCCAAACTTCACGCTGCATAATTTCAAAAAATAAATTCCCATCCCTGAATTCATTCATCTGGTCACGAAACTCACTATTAAAGTCTTCAAGATGTGAACGATAATATTCTTCACCTGCGTGATGAACAAATTCATCCATGACTTGCTTAAATGGCTTTGTGCCGGTTCCATCAGATTTAAAACGCCATGACTTTGCATAAATTATATAGTCATCTACGGTGAAAAGCTGATCTCCGAGGGAAAACAAAGGAGTAGTGCTTGTTATTTTAACGGGTGCAGCAAGACGTTTCCTGTCAAGCAGGCTGTCTGATAAAATCATTAATTCATTTTCTGAATAAGGATATTTTTTTATCCCAATTTCTCTCAGAGCCTTTTCAACCATTAGATCTCTTGCGAACTTTATCCGGTCACTTGAATTTACTTTTGACTTTAGTTCTTCCATGTTTGCTTTATCATTGGAATCCGTAACTATTGGTTCAAGACTAATTCGTTTTACTATATGATAACCATGAGAAGTCAGAAATGGCTTTGTAATATCTCCATCTTTTTTAAGACCAAAAACCTGTTTTTCAAAGTCAGGGTCGTACTGACCTACCCCAAACGTGGGAATAACACCTCCTGAAGCAGCAGAGACATAATCATTGCTGAATTTTGCAGCAAGTTTCGCAATATCATCCCCTTTTAATAATCGCTTGTACAATGAATCGGCTAACAAAGCTGTTTTTTTCTTAAAAGCATCATCGGCGCCGGGAGGAAATGCCAATAAAATTTGTGCGGCCTTCATTCGGCCAACAGCTTTTCGTTCACCTAAATTTTTAAAAATATGAAAGCCGATTTTTGATCTATATGGTGCAGAAAAATTTCCGGGTGCAGTATTATAAACAATATTTTCAAACTCGTATGGCAATGTAAATACGGTAATGAAACCTATATCTCCCTTATTTGTTGAGACTGCAGGATCGGAAGAGTATTCCTGAGCAAGTTTAAAAAAGTCTTCTCCTTTTTTTAGTTTTTCATACACTTCATCAGCTTTCTTTTCTGCGGCGGCAGTATCAATTAATCCTGCCTCATTTTTATAACTGATAAAAATATGTGCCGCATGAATATCTTTTTGACTACGCTGAAACGCTTCTTTCAAAAGTTTATCAGCGGTTTCCGGATCATTCATATAATTATCTACGATCTGCGAGCGAAGGTTTGCTATATCTGATTTTATCTGCGATAAAGTATCATAACCCCTGCTGTATGCTTCCCTTATTTTAAGACGGGAGGCAATATAGAGATCGAGATAATCTCTCATCGCCCTGGTTTTATCCGCAGAAGTGGTTGTATTGTTTTTATTGTACGCTCTTAAAAAATCTTTTGCATCTGCAGAATACTTGCCATATGTGAATAAAGTTTGAGCAGAAGCAACTGACATTATGAAACACGTAATGAACAGAAATGTCCAGTTTTTATTCATAGTTTGAATTTTATGGATAGCTAGTGATGGTTTATCTTTTGCTGCAAAACTTCGTTGATCTGATCATAACTCAGCTTTTTAGCAACAATTCGTTTGTCTTTGTCAAGCAAATACAAAGTTGGAAAACTCAGCACATCATATAATTGTGAATAACCGGGAATACCGGCATCTACTCTCGCCTTTTCATCGGCCTTTGAATAATAAACATTAGCCCAGTCTTCCAAATGATGCTCATGAATAAACTTTAGCCAGTCTCTTTTACTGCCATCTGTTTCCTTTGCCATTGCATAAACTTTAACCCCTTCTTCTTTCCACTTTTGCTTATACAACGAATCTACTTTGGGAACAATTTCTTTACAATGTCCGCATGTGGGATCCCAGATAACTACAATGGTATATGAAGAAGTTAAGCTATAGAGTGTGATATGTTTTCCTGAAGTATCAGGCAGGTCAATATCAGCCGCAGGATTGCCAAGAATATTTGACATCAGGCTGTAGGCCCTGTCCTGGATAGTTTTCATCCCTTTTTCTGTAAGCCAGGGATAGGTTTTTTGCGCAAAATATTTTTCGTATAAATGAACAAACACCGCATCCTCCCACATATATTTCATGTTCAGATAACGATTCACAAATTTCATCAGTAAAAATTTCTCCATTTCTTTATCGATACTTGCATATCCCAGCATCCAGTCTATTTCTTTTATCACCGAATCAGGTTGGAGATAAACGATCTCTTCAAAATATTTATCAAACTTGCTTTCAAAAATAGGAGTACGTAGCAGGCGATCATCGTAAAAATTTATTCCATCCCAAAAATGAGATTTATAATATTGCCAGGCGTACGTTGAATCATATTTTCCACCCGGCTGCTCTGAAGCAGGCGGAATTTGAGGTTCCTGAAGCAGCGTCAATAAAAATGAAAGTGTTGCATCAGGATATTTTTTCATAATACCCTGCCTGTATTCTCTTATCGCTTTGTTTGTATTAACAATCATATCATCTAATTCAGAAGAATCTTTTTTATTTTTTGCCAAAGGCAAAAGCTTTTCAGCACTATCAATCTTTTTACCGTTTAGTAACATATATTTTTGGTAGCTGATAAAAAGATCATTGTCAGGAGAATTGATAAAAGATATATTTCTCAGATCAGCCGTATCGGCTTTAATAGAAAAATGTTGCTGTTTGCCTAACAGGAATTCAAAAAAACCCTGCTTATTGGGATAACCAATTAAATATACACCGCCTCCCAAACTGGTATCACCCTTAAATACTCCTTCACTCTTATCATTCACCAATACGGAATCAATGATCGGCAATTGTTTGCCTTCATAATGACCCAAATAGATATATTGATTTTTGAAGGGTTTAAAACTGACCTTGATCTCATACCCTTTTTCCTGGGCAAATGAAGAGAGCGAAATAAATAAAACAACAGCAAATGAGATTCGTTTCATGAGGCTTGAATAGGCAACAAAGTTATCTAAAACAGGTTAAAGGTTTTAACGACTTTGTTTTAACGTTTTAGCTTTAAAGTTATTTTATGAAAATTTATTGAATCTGAGGGTAGTAGGAGCGTAAATTCTCTATGCTTTAAAGTCTAAACGATAATTTTGCGCCGTGAGAAAAAAGAAAAATATAATATTAGAAAAAATCAGGGTAGAAAATTATGCAGCCGAGGGCAAATCGCTGGCCAAAATAGACGGTAAAGTGATTTTTATTGAAAGTGTTGTGCCGGGAGATGTGGTAGATGTAAAACTTTTTAAAAATAAAAAAGACTGGGCAGAAGGTTACCCGATCAGGTTTCATGAATATTCAAAAGATCGGGAAGAGCCGTTTTGCTCTCATTTTGGGGTTTGCGGAGGTTGTCAATGGCAGATGCTTCCGTATACAAAACAATTAGAATACAAGCAAAATCAGGTTGAAGAAACTTTGAAAAGAATTGGAAAGATTCAACTGCCTGCTCTTTTACCGATCATTGGTGCAAACGAAACAAGGTTTTATCGCAATAAACTCGAATATACTTTCAGCAACAGGAAGTTTCTTTTGGAATCTGAATTAAATGATCCTTCCATTTCTTCTGAAGAAAATGTAACCGGCTTTCACGCCAAAGGCATCTTTGATAAAGTGATCGATATAAAAAACTGTTACCTGCAGCAGGAACCGTCCAATGCTATTCGTCTTGCAGTCAAAGATTTTGCGAAAACAAATGATTATTCCTTTTACGATATAAAAAACCATAAAGGGTTTTTGCGAACCATGCAATTGCGTGTTTGCTCAACAGATGAAATAATGGTAAATGTTGTGTTCGGATATGAGGACGAAGAAAAGATCAAACGATTAATGGGTTTTCTTTTAGAAAAATTTCCTCAAATAACTACACTGCTGTATACCATTAATCAAAAATGGAACGATAGTTTAAACGACCTGGAACCCATCGTTTATTATGGCAAAGGTTATGTAATTGAAGAGATGGAAGATTTTCAATTCAAGATCGGGCCGAAATCTTTTTTTCAAACCAACACAAAACAAGCTGAGGAGCTATATAAAGTGACGAGAGAGTTTGCTGAATTAAACGGCAGTGAAATTGTGTATGATCTCTATTGCGGTACGGGAAGCATTGGCATTTTTCTCAGTAGGCAGGCAAAAAAAATCATCGGAGTGGAAATGATGCAAGCCGCGGTAACCGATGCAAGAGAAAATGCTGCCTTAAACAATTTATCCGGTTCATCAGAATTTTATTCAGGAGATGTAATTGATGTATGCACCGACAAATTTTTTATCCAGCATGGCAGGCCGGACGTTATTGTTACCGATCCCCCTCGTGCAGGGATGCATGAAAAGCTGGTGAAAAAAATATTGGATATAGCCGCACCCACTGTAGTGTATGTAAGTTGCAATCCTTCCACACAGGCGAGAGATTTACGATTGCTTGATGAAAAATATGCGGTTACGAAAATCAGGCCTGTCGATATGTTTCCACACACTCATCACATTGAGAACGTGGTGCAGTTGAAATTGAAATAGCGAATTCAGCTATTATTGAATTAAAGAGTCACCGGATTCATTCTGCACAATGTGCTTATGCCATCAGCTTTAGACCTTGTGATTTATATTTTTTGAAATGCGCATCTGCACTGATCAATGTATAACCGTTTTGAATTGCCTGCCATATCAGCATCCGGTCAAAAGGATCTTTATGATGAGTGGCTCTTAATTGGTGATATGTGCTGCTTTCTTTTGAAGTAAGATCAATTATTTCAAAACTCATTTGTGAGCATTCATCAGGCAATTCCTCAGGTTTCAAATTGGTAATTTGTAATTTGCCCAATGAATATTTTAACGCTATTTCCCAGAAGCTGACTGTACTTACAAAAATTCGATTACTGTAGTCAGCTATTACTTCTTTAATATGTTTCGGGATTTTTTTTGTATCCGTAACAGACCAAATCAGGTAATGAGTATCCAGTAAATAAATCATAATCCAAGAAATTCTTCTTCGGTCATTTTAAAATCCGGCATAAATTTCACTTTAACCTTTCCTTCCAGGCGCCCAAGTTTTCTTTTGCCCTTTTTCTTTTTTTCTTTCGGCACTATTCTCGCCACGATTTCCTTTCTCTTACCATAGAGGATGCCCACTTCTTCTCCCTCCATTACCCGCTTCAACACCTCTGAAAAATTTGTTTTTAGCTCTCCCACGCTCATCGTTTTCATAAAATAAATTTTAGTCAAAGGTAAGTTTTTCTTGACAAGTTGACAAGATATAGCTATGGGGAATAGCTAACCTGAGGACATATTTCCGCACACACATCATATCAAAAATGTGCTGCAGTTGAAATTGAAATGAAAAGTGTGTTCGAAAATTAAAAAACAATTCCTGCTTTTAATCCAACTAAACCGGAATTTTCTGCTGCAACTCCGTAGTCATAATGAAAATCCCGGTAACCAGTGAAAAGAGACGTTATAATTAGAAGTTTTTCTGATATGATGGCCCGGTAGTTATATGAAATTGATAAATAGAGCCCAGCTTTTAGCTTGTTAGTATAGACGTCTTCTTTATAAAAACCAGCACCAAGCTGGCCACCAAAACTCCATTTCTGGCGACGACCTATAAATTGCATAATATCTGCAAAGGCGGCACCATAACCAAAAGCTTTGTTTGGAGTAGGAATGTTTGTATAATTCGCTGCGTATAATCCCCCTGCTCCGATTTTGAAACCTTTTTTAATGAAAATCTGTACACCAGTTGACCCCCCAAAGCCGTTGTATTATCTGACATTATGAATGAAGTTATTTCAGTTTCATTCTTACCAATTTTGGGGTTGGGTTTTTTCTGGGCAATAGCAGTAATTGCAAAACAGAGAGTAAACGCCAGAAGGTACAATTTTTTCATTGGGATAAGCCGGCTTGAATTTTCATGAATAAATATTTAATGAATTTCAAGTTATAAAAAAATTAAAGAATCTAAAGCTTTTAAGCGATAAACTGATAACTGTTAACTTTACCGCATGAGCGATTTCAGAAGCTATAGACAAAATAATTTTCCGCCGGTAATTAAGAATCTTATTATCATTAATGTACTGGTTTATATAGGACAGCTAACCCTTGAAAAATCATATCAATTGACGGAAAGGTTCATGCTGTACCCCATTATTCCCAAAGGATTAAAAGAGTATTTAGATGCCCGGGGTGAAGCCTATTATGGATTTCATCCCTTCCAGATATTCACTCACATGTTCTCGCATTCACCCAGTTTTATTTTTCATATACTGTTCAACATGCTTGTGCTTTGGATGTTTGGCCGGGTGCTGGAAAATGTATGGGGTGGCAAACGCTTTTTATTTTTCTACATTGCCTGCGGATTAGGGGCAGCTGCTTTACACCTTGCCGTACAATCTTTCAGAGCAGAACAATTATGGCAGGCGATCCAGGACAATAACCAGGCAGGTGTTGATAAATTCAGCGGAGCATTGGCCGGTGCCCTCGGAGCATCCGGGGCCATCATGGGAATCATGGCTGCTTTCGCCTATTTATTTCCAAATACGCCATTACTGATAATTCCATTTCCTTTTCCCATCAAAGCCAAATGGCTTGTAATAGGATATGTAGCTATTGATCTTTTTGGTGGTTTAGGATTTTCAAGTGACAATATTGCTCACTTTGCGCATCTTGGCGGAGCCATCACTGGCTTTATTATTGTATTTATCTGGAACAAAACAAACCGACGAACGTTATATTAATTACGGAAGGTGGGATTGGGAAATTTTGGAATTGAAAGCTCCTAAATTTCCCAATCTTCCAATTTCAAAATTCCAAAATTTTAAAGTGAGTTATTACGAAAAGGAATACAAACGTCGTTTATCATTGGGCCATGATGGAAACGCCCTGGTCATGTTGATCGCCATTAACCTGGTGATGTTTGTGCTTTTCAAATTTATTTATGTTCTTTATTTCTTCGGTTACGAACAGAGTATTGCCAAAGCAAATTATTATGCCGACTTCACAAAGAATATCGCACTGCCTTCTTCCTTCAGTGAATTTTTGCAAAAGCCGTGGACGCTGATCACTCACATGTTTTACCATGAAGATATCTGGCACATCATCAGTAATATGCTTTGGTTATGGGCTTTCGGATATATTATGCAGGATCTGACGGGAAGCAGAAAGATCATTCCTGTTTTTATTTATGGCGGTATTGCGGGTGGAATAGCGTTTCTTTTGGCGTTTAATTTAATTCCTGCTTTCAGAGACACCCAGGGCTTTGCTTTAGGAGCCTCTGCAGGTATAATGGCAATTGCCATTTCTACAACAATGATAGCCCCGGGATACCGAATTTTTCCTATGCTCAATGGCGGCATACCCCTGTGGGTGCTGACAATGATATTTATCATTATTGATCTTGCTACGATACCGGGAACAAATTCCGGCGGTCATATTGCACACCTTGCAGGTGCATTCGCGGGCTTTCTTTTTATTTATATCTTACGTAAAGGATATGATGGAAGTGAATGGATGAATAATTTGTATGATTGGTTCAATAATCTTTTTAATCCTTCAAAACCTGCTAAAAATAAAAAAATAAAACAGGAACTGTTTTATAAATCTAAAAAACCACCCTACACAAAGACACCTAACCTGACACAACAGAGAGTTGATGAGATATTGGATAAGATCAATCAAAAAGGTTATAGTCATCTGACTGAAGAAGAAAAGGATCTGCTAAACCGGGCAAGCCAGGAAGATCTTTAGTCAGTTGTCAAATCAGTCATACAAGTCATATAAGTCATGCACTGCAATTAATTTGAAGTCTTCAAATTTTCAAAATTCATAACATTAGTTCAGGTATTTTTGCCCAAATCGTTTTCATTGAGTATAACAATTTCCACTAAAGACCTTATAAAACGTTATCACAGCCGCACCGTAGTTGATCATGTTTCCATTGAAGTAAAACAGGGAGAGATCGTAGGCTTGCTGGGACCTAATGGCGCCGGAAAAACGACTACTTTTTACCAGGTTGTCGGACTAATAAAACCCGATGAAGGCGATGTATTTCTGAATGAAGAAAACATTACCCGGCTACCCATGTATAAAAGAGCAAGGATGGGAATTGGGTATTTGCCGCAGGAAGCTTCTGTTTTCAGAAAATTAAGCGTTGAAAATAATATTACTGCTGTTCTTGAAATGTCTGGAATAAGCAAAGCTGAACAAAAAGAAAAACTGGAAACCCTGTTAGATGAACTTCATCTTCATCATGTGCGTAAAAACAATGGTGATCTGTTAAGCGGCGGCGAAAGACGAAGAACAGAAATTGCAAGAGCTCTTGCCGTAGATCCCAAATTTATTTTATTGGATGAACCATTTGCAGGTATTGATCCGATTGCAGTGGAAGATATACAATCTATTGTGGCAAAATTAAAATATAAAAATATCGGTATTCTTATTACTGATCATAACGTAACGGAAACTCTCTCTATTTGTGACAGAGCTTACCTCTTAATTGAGGGAAAAATTTTCAAACACGGAACTGCTGAGGAACTTTCCCAGGACCAGCAGGTAAGAAAACTTTATTTGGGAAGGAATTTTGAATTAAAAAGAAAAGACTATCTCCTCGAAGAAAACAGGCAATAATTCATATTGAATTCAATGGCATTTAATTGAATTTTCCTTAGGATTTCCCCTGAAATAAAACAATCTGCAAAGCGTTATTAAAGGAATTCAGAGCCTGTATGCGTCATCAAAAAACTTTTCTTATCCGAATCTGCTTTTTTTCATTTTCCCTTTTTCATTTTTATTTTTCAAAGGCGCAGATGATAACAGGTGTGTGGCAGGGAAAAATAAACAAGCAAAAAGTGGAGGTTAAAATAATACAGAATGGAGACAGCTTGTCCGGCACTTCTTATTATTATGAATCTCCTTCACGATACAGGCGTTACAGCATTAAAGGATATTTTGACGAAAATGACAATAGTGTGGTGTGGTGGGATGACCGGTTAATTGAAGATAAGATGAATGGATATAATCTTTTTCAAAAAAACAAACCTGTTTTATCAGTAGCTGATTTTAATTGCCCTGGTGGAGGTATTATGAAACTTGACGGGAAAGCCTATGCAAATGAAGAGAAGAAAAAGCCGGAAGGCGATGTGCATCTTGATAAAACAGATGCTACATCTTTCGGTGATGAATGGGATTTTGTTATTGAAAATTATACACTGGGGGCAAATGATCCTGATATTATTGACAGCATTTCCCAAATTGCTCAAAAGCCGGTTACTATTGATAAATCTGAAGAAACAATTGCCGAAGAAACAAAACCTATTTCTTCGCCCATTGTTAAAAATGGTGTTCCCGTCATTAAACAGGAAAATAAGATTGAAACAAAAATCACTCCTCCAACTATTGAACAAAAGTTTACCAGCAGGGAAAAGATTTTTACAAAAGAAATTCCTGTATCCGGTGATTCAATTGAACTCCGCTTTTATGATAATGCTGAAGTGGATGGAGATTCAATTTCTCTTTTCCTGAATGGCAAGCTGGTTTTTGAACATATCCGCCTTACTGAAAAAGCCTATACTATAAAATTAGCTGTGAGCGACCTGCAGCAAGAAAATGAATTGACCATGGTGGCGGAAAATCTCGGGGCTATTCCTCCCAATACTTCTTATATGGTTGCTGTAGTTGGAGATAAACGATACGATGCGCAATTAGCAAGTACTGAAAATAGCAGTGCAATGATCAAATTAAAGAAAGAAGCCCCGCCAAACCTCCCCTAAAGGGGAGGCTTTGCAAGGTTCCAATTTGAAAATTCGAAAAAAAATATAATTTCCTAAGCCCCTTTTAGGAGATTTGGGGGCGTTTTATACTACCACATTCACCATTTTATTTTTTACATAGATCACTTTCTTTGGAGGTTTCCCTTCCATCCATTTTTTAACCACATCATTTGCCAGCACAATTTCTTCCACTTGTTGTTGTGTAGCGTCGAGTGCAATGGTCAGTTCAGTTCTTGTTTTACCATTGATAGCAACAGGATATGTTTTCGAAGACTCTTTTACATACCTCTCTTCGAATTTTGGATAGGCTGCATCCACTACAGAAGTTGAATTTCCCAACAAGTGCCAAAGTTCTTCAGCGATATGCGGAGCATAAGGAGCAAGTAAGATCAGCAATGGTTCAAGAATGGAACGCTCATGACATTTCAGATCGGTCAATTCATTGGTGGCGATCATAAAAGCGCTTACTCCTGTATTGAATGAAAATCGCTCTGTATCCTCTTCAATCTTTTTTATTGTTTTATGAAGAGCTTTTAATTCTTCATTGGTTGCCCCTTCATCCTTTACGATCAAACCTTTTTCTTCATCCGCAAATAAACGCCAGAATTTTTTTAAGAAGCGGAATACACCTTCAATTCCTTTTGTATCCCATGGCTTGCTCATTTCTACCGGACCGAGAAACATTTCATACATGCGGAAAGTGTCAGCACCGTATTTACCAACTATATCATTAGGGTTTACAGTGTTGAACTTTGATTTGGACATTTTTTCTACTTCAACTCCACAAATATATTTTCCATCTTCTAAAATAAATTCTGCATTTGCATATTCAGGTCTCCATCTTTTAAATGCATCAATATCTAATTCAACACCATCAACAATATTGACATCAACATGTATCTCCTGAAAAAAGATCCTCTTCTCCCAGTCTGGAAGTTCAGTGCGTTTAGATAATTCGTTAACCTTCTGATTCGTATATTTTTCAAAAATATTTTTAGAGTAAAATTTTCCATCCTCATTAAGTCTGTACACAAATCTGCTACTCCCCTGAATCATTCCCTGGTTTACCAATCTCTTATATGGCTCATCATGGCCGATCAAAGCCAGGTCATACAAAAACTTCGTCCACATACGGCTGTAAAGCAAATGACCTACTGCATGTTCTGTACCACCGATGTAGAGATCAACCTGTCCCCAATAATCAGAAGCTGTCCTGTCGCAGAATTCTTTGTTATTATCGGGATCCATGTAACGAAGAAAATACCATGAAGAACCGGCGTAGCCGGGCATGGTGTTCGTTTCCCTCACCCCCTGCCCCCTCTCCACTTGTGGAGAGGAGATGAGTGCACCCAACTCCGCTTTGATCTTATCTCTTATTTTGTATGGATTTTTTATAACCTCATCATTGCTGAAACGTATTACATAAAAACCGATCTGATTTAAAGTCTTTGTTCTCATTTCATCATACTTCTTTTGCTCTTCTGTTTCATGATATCCTCCATCAACCTCAACAATTAGTTTACCCTGCAGTGAAACGAAATCAACAATGTATGCTTCTATCGGATGCTGCCTTCTGAATTTTATTCCCAGTTGATTATTTCGCAGCAATTCCCACATTACATTTTCTGCTTCAGTATATTCCTTGCGCATTCTTCTTGCCAATTCATATTGTGTCGGCGTATGAACTTTATATTTTGGAACATTTGCTGCACCCACTTTCCCCTTCTCCGCTTGCGGAGAAGGGTTAGGGATGAGGTACCAATCCGGCAAATTCGCAAGCGGCCCTTCTCCTTCCGGTCCGGGTTTGTAGCTTTCAACATAGGGCAATTCCAACGGCAATTCTTTTTCATCAAGAGGATAAGCAATGCCATTTTTCCAAACGATAGGAAATGGTTCACCCCAATAACGCTGGCGACTGAATGCCGCATCACGCATTTTATAATTCACCCTTCTTTCACCAATGCCCAGCTCTTCCAGTTTTTTGATCACGACATCAATCGCATCTTTCATCACCATGCTATTCAGAAAATCTGAATTTTCAAGAATGGCGTCTTTAGTTGGATTGGCTTCTTCACCGTTATAATAAGAGCCAATGATGTTGGTAATCTCTAATCCAAAATGCTTTGCAAATTTGTGATCTCTTTCATCTCCGCAGGGCACAGCCATGATGGCCCCGGTTCCATAACCGATCAATACGTATTCGCTGATCCAGATCGGAATTTCTCTTCCGCTGAATGGATGAATGCAATAAGCTCCTGTAAAAACCCCGCTGATCTTTTTTTCCGCCATTCGTTCTCTTTCGCTGCGGCCTTTTACATACGTAATATATTCTTCAACAGCCTGCTTTTGTTCTGCAGAAGTAATTTGTTCCACCAGTTCATGCTCGGGTGCTATCACCATAAAATCAACACCAAAGATGGTATCGGGCCTTGTCGTAAATACTTCTATTCTGAATTCTGAATTCTGAATTCTGAATTGAATGTTAGCTCCATAACTTTTCCCAATCCAATTCGTCTGCATTTCTTTCATTGCTTCGCTGAAGTCCACTGTTTGCAAACCTTCCAGCAGGCGGTCAGCATATTCAGTTATCCGCAAATACCATTGACGCAATTTCTTTTTTACAACAGGATAACCACCCCGTTCACTTACTCCATTCACTACTTCATCATTTGCTAATACGGTTCCCAGTGCTTCACACCAGTTCACTTCACCATAGCCACAGTAGGCAAGACGATACTCCATCAAAATATCCTGCTGCGTTTTTTCGTCAAAATTCCTCCATTCTTTGGCAGAGAACTGATTATTCCCGGTAACCAGTAATTCAAATTTTGAATCAGGAACCGGATGATTGATATTTCCTTCTTTTTCAAAAACTGTAATCAACCTATCGATCGGTTCTGCTTTGTTTGTATTTCTGTTATAAAAACTTTTAAACAATTGCAAAAAGATCCACTGCGTCCATTTATAAAATTCCGGATCACTGGTTCGCACTTCGCGGCTCCAGTCAAAACAAAAACCAATATTGTCAAGCTGCTTACGAAAATTATTAATGTTATTTTCTGTGGAAACAGCCGGGTGAATGCCATGCTCTATCGCATATTGCTCAGCCGGTAAACCAAATGCATCATAACCCATCGGGTGCAGCACATTAAATCCTTTTAATCGCTTAAACCTTGCATAAATGTCGCTGGCAATATATCCCAGCGGGTGACCCACATGCAAACCGGCACCACTCGGGTATGGAAACATATCCAGTACATAATATTTCGGCTTCGATGATCGATTGCTTACTTTATAAATATTGTTTTCTTTCCACCACTGTTGCCATTTTTTTTCAATATTTCGAAAATCATATTCCATATTCTAAGTTACAATCTCTGTATTCTTAAATTTATTATGTTGTCATTACCGGCACTACCATCATCGTTCCTTGCGTCGCACTCTTCAACACCAGTAAGTTGTATGGGCTAAAGAAAATTCTCAGTGACCTTAGTGTCTTCATATTTCAATAAGATGAACGAAGAACAGAAAGGTAAAAGGAGCGTCGCAACGCCAGCCGAATGAAGTTGTGAAAGAAGATTTAAAAAAAACACATCTTTCATTTCCCCATCTACTCCCGGCAATATAATATGACTGCCTTCGTTTTGGGAAGGGCAAAAATACGTATTGCACCCTTAAATCTGTTATTTTTGCCCAACCCATAAATTCAAAATTCAGCATCATGAGCCAATCCGGAAAAGCATCTATTAAGCGTGGAAAACCTTCTTATTTCATGGCCATTTTGGGCGTTACCATTGTACTGTGCCTGTTTGGGATCATCGGCCTCCTCACTATCAATTCCCGCAAGCTTATCCAAAACCTGAAAGAAAGTGTGGAAGTACATGTATTCCTGAAGCAAAATATTAAAGATACTGCCCGCATCAGTTTACAGAACTATATCGCATCGAAACCCTATACAAAAAGCATAAAATATACAGACAAAGAAACCGCTAAAAAAGAGTGGTTGAAAAGCGGCGGTGAAGATTTCACTGAATTTATTGATAACAGCCTGCTGCCGCCAAGCATTGATTTTACTTTGAAAAACCAATTTGTGGATTCAGCCCAGCTCACCAGCATACAGGCGGATATTGCTCAAAACCCCATTGTGGATGAAGTGCGTTTTCCCAACGCAGTAGTAAATTCAATGATGAAGAATTTCAGGAACATTGGGATCGTTCTCGCTGTGGTGGCTATTTTAATTGCAGTAATGGTGATCATTCTTATTGATAATACCATTCGCCTGGCAATGTTCAGTAACCGCTTCCTCATAAAAACAATGCAAATGGTGGGTGCCACAAGATGGTTCATCGCCAAGCCACTTGATATGAGAGCTATTGCAAACGGCGCTGTAAGTGGTATAATTGCCACCGCCATTGTTTATCTTTTATTATTGCTGGCGGAAAGCTTTTTTGACGGCTTCAAAAAGCTACATGACACCGATATGATGATATTGCTGGCTGCTGTTCTTATCGTTTTAGGTATTGGAATAACCTTATTCAGCACTCATCGAAGCGTTATAAAATACCTGCGCATGAAGCTGGACGATCTCTATTAGATAAAAGATAATAATGAACAGAGAAAAATTAAAGAAACATATTTTTTATCTTTTATCTATTCACCTTTACTATTTTATTAACTTGCAAGCCTCAATAAGTTTTATGGCCGCAAAAAAATCTGCATCTCCAAAAGAAACAAGAACCTTCCCCATTTTTGAGAAAGAGAATTATATATGGATGCTTGCGGGTATTGTAATCATGGCTATCGGGCTTCTGCTGATGGCAGGAGGAAAAAGCAATAACCCCAACGAGTTTCATCCTGACCAGGTTTATAGTGTAAGACGCATTACTATAGCACCTATTTTAATTCTTGCCGGCCTTGTAATAGAGATCTTTGCTATTTTCAGAAAACCAAAAGGATAGTTTACAAATGTGCGGATTTGAAGATTTGAAATGTTATCTTCAAACTTTCAAATTATTTTCAGTTAATGGATATCATCCAATCAATTATTATCGGCATAGTTGAAGGCCTTACGGAATTTTTACCCATCTCATCAACCGGTCACATGATTATTACCGAAAAGATACTGGCAGTTCCTGATAACGAATTCACCAAATCATTTACCGTAGCTATTCAACTGGGCGCCATCCTTGCAGTAGTTATTTTATACTGGAAAAAGTTTTTCGATTTTTCGCGGTGGCAGTTTTATGCAAAGCTTGTAGTGGCTGTAATTCCTGCTTTAATTTTTGGATACCTGCTGGCAAATAAAATTGATGCGCTACTGGAAAGTACAACTACAGTTATCATCAGCATGATCCTGGGTGGCGTGGTCCTTTTAATGGTAGACAATTATTTCAAAAGCCCAATAGTAGAGACAGAAGAAAAAATAAATTTCCAAAAAGCATTTGTTATCGGGATATGGCAGGTGATTGCTATGATACCGGGTGTAAGCCGCAGTGCCGCTTCTATTATTGGCGGTATGCAACAAAGGCTTACAAGAAAACTGGCTGCTGAATTTTCTTTTTTTCTTGCTGTTCCTACCATGATTGCTGCCACAGGATATAAATTATTAAAAGGCTATAAAACATTTTCATCACACGACATTAAAATGCTTGCGATCGGCAATCTAATAGCCTTCATTGTGGCATTAATAGCCATAAAATTTTTTATTGGTTATCTGCAGAAACATGGCTTTAAGATTTTTGGGTATTATCGTATTATTGTTGGAATCATTTTGCTTTTGTTCATGATATCAGGTCACTTACCCCGCTAATACTTATTTCTAAAAATTTAATTATGAAAAAAACAATTTTACTGCTTTGTATTACTGTTTTATCAATTTTGGGAATCACATCCTGCAGCAATTATGGTAATAAAATTAATATTGAGGGAACAAAAGGTGAAGTATATTATAAAGATGGAGCAACGGAAAGCCAGGCTCAGAAAGTTGGAGATTTTCTAAAGCAGGATGGATTTTTCGGCAATCAAAAATCCGCGAGTGTACAGGTAGCAAAAAATGGAGATAATTATGTAGTCAGGTTTGTCTACAACAAAGATTACTATGAAAAAACCCCAGGGCTTGAAGAGTTTTTTAAGAATTATGGTGTAAGAATGTCAAACGATTTATTTAATGGTAAAAAAATAGACATTACTTTAGCTGATAAATATTTTAAAGATTTTAAAACTATTCCTTATGAAGCAACAACAACAGAACCACCAGCTCCGCCAATAACTTCTCATGACGAAGTTTTTAATAAAGCCGATTATAATCACCAAACAGTTGGTGATGTAAATTTTTACTGGAAAGGCCTTACTAATGTAGAAAGCAAACCCATCATAGATTATATAGTAAAAAATGGTGCTTTTTCCGGTGGCACTGCAGAAATATATATTACTAAGGATGATGGTCATTATATTTTAAAATTTCCCGTTAAAGAGGAGTATCGCAACGACAATAATATTATTACAGAAGTAGAAAAGGTTTCGAAGGAAATAAAGGATAACGTTTTTCCAAATGATCCTTATTCTTTTCAAATGACAGATGAACGTTTAAGTACAATACGAACTTTTGATTATTGATTGTTTAAAAAAATTTCTGAGCCCAAAACCTTTTTTTTGCTAGTCGTTTGAAAAAAGGTTTTCCTATTTTTATACATCAACCACTGTTTATGCAAACGGCACCCAAAAAAGTAATTAACGGCTGGGCTATGTACGATTGGGCCAACTCAGCTTATAATTTAGTAATCACTTCTACCATATTTCCGGCGTATTATGTCGGTATTACTGCAGCTGCACATGCAGGTGAGAAATCATACGTTAATTTTTTTGGAAGAAGATTCATCAATACGGCTTTACAGGATTATGCGCTTGCGGTCGTATTCATTTTAGTAGCCATTACTTCACCCATCTTAAGTTCAATTGCCGACTATAAACGCAATAAGAAAAACTGGATGAAAGTATTTTGCTACCTGGGTTCGGCAGCATGCATTGCCTTGTTTTGGTTTACAAAAGATACCCTCGAATTTGGGATCATTGCTTTTGCAGTAGCTGCACTGGGTTTTTGGAGCAGCCTTGTTTTTTATAATTCTTATTTGCCTGATATCGCGGCTCCCGGAGACCAGGATAGGGTAAGCGCAAAAGGTTTTGCTTTGGGCTATATTGGAAGCGTGCTGCTTCAAATGATTTGTTTTGTGATTATTCAAAAACCTACATGGTTTGGATTGAATGAAGCGGACAGAGCCATAGGCGCCCGTTTATCATTTTTGCTGACAGGATTATGGTGGTTAGGTTTTGCACAAATAACATTCAAAGTCCTTCCCACAACTTCACCAACAGAACGAAAAGCCAAAAAACATTTTCTCGTAAATGGCTTTCATGAATTGAGTCTTGTTTGGAAGCAACTTAAGGATATGCCATCATTAAAAAGATTTTTATTAAGCTTTTTTTTATACAGCATGGGAGTACAAACTGTAATGCTTGTGGCCGCAGGTTTTGGTAAAAAAGAAATATTCCCTGATCCAAAGGATGAACCTAAACTTTTAATGACAATTATCGTTATACAATTGGTAGCCATGGTAGGTGCATGGCTGATGAGCCGCCTCAGCAAAAAAATAGGAAACTGGTGGGTAATTACACTCGCAGTATTAATATGGATCGGTGTTTGTATTGGGGCATATTTGGTAAAAACGCAAACAACCTTCTATATTCTTGCAGCTATTGTAGGATTAGTGATGGGGGGAATTCAAAGTATGAGCCGAAGTACATATAGTAAATTAATGCCCGAAACACAGGACACAACATCTTTCTTCAGTTTTTATGATGTCACAGAAAAGATTGCACTTGTTATCGGCATCTTTATTTTTGGTTTTGTGGAAGAACAAAGTGGAACTATGAGAAACAGTGTGATTGCGTTGGGCGGATTTTTTATAGCCAGCATTATTGCGTTATTATATACAAAACCTGCCTATGAAAAAAGAATGGCAGAACTGAATAAAGTTGGGAACTCATGAAACTATATTCAATTAATACAGGGTATTTTAAATTAGATGGCGGAGCCATGTTTGGTGTAGTGCCTAAAATGATCTGGAATAAAATTAATCCTGCTGATGAAAACAATCTGTGCAATTGGGCAATGAGATCATTGCTGATTGAAGACGGCAACAGGCTAATACTTATCGACAATGGGATCGGCGACAAGCAGGATGAAAAATTTTTCAGTTACTACTACTTACATGGAGAAGATAACCTTGACAAATCATTATCTAAAAATGGGTTTCATCGTGATGATATAACTGATGTTTTCTTAACTCATTTACATTTTGACCATTGCGGAGGTTCAATTATTCGAGAAGGTGATAAATTAGTTCCGGCATTTAAAAATGCAAATTACTGGAGTAATGAATGGCATTGGCTTGCAGCTACTCAACCCAATGAAAGGGAAAAAGCATCCTTTCTTAAAGAAAATATTTTGCCCATAGAAGTAAGCGGTCAATTAAAATTTGTTAAGCATCCACTTCAAGCTGAAGAAACAAAAAGTAAATTGACCCTACACCCACCGGAAGCTATAGCTTCTGTTTCATTTGCAGAAAATATTTTAGTAAGATTTGTTGAAGGGCATACAAATGGGATGATGCTTCCGCAAATTAATTATAATGGAAGAACGGTTGTGTATATGGCTGATCTTCTTCCGTCACAGGGGCACATTCCTGTTCCTTACATTATGGCTTATGATATGCAGCCACTTATTACATTAACAGAAAAAAAATCTTTTTTGAAGGAAGCTCTTGAAAATGATTATGTACTTTTTTTTGAACACGATCCTAAATATGAATGTTGTGTTCTGCAACAAACTGAGAGAGGGATAAGGCCAAAAGAGTTTTTCAGGCTTGATGAAATGTAAGAGTGATTTATCACCCTCCCTTCACTTTAATCAATGATGTGAGTGGATATCTTAGATTTTTACTGCTCATCATATCCACTTTTACTTTACCCACTACGATCGGGCTTTCAATGCGCAACGGAATACGATTGGCATCATCAGAGACCCAAACCGTCATCTTCTCGCCACCCTGAAAAATTGTTCCTTTAAGGAGCAAAGGCTTAAATTTTATAGCATTGAATTTTCCATACTTGGTCTTTACAGTTTCTTTTCCCAAATAACGGATATACATATTGAACACTTCGTTATCCAGGAACATGGAAAAAGGGATTTTGTCGTTCGGTTTATATTTTGTGAAGTCTATATTACGTGCATAATAAACGGCACTTAACACATCCTGTATACAATCCGGAACTTTAAAAACACCTTCAGTAGTAACGGCTGTGTTCGCATTGCGGTTAAAAGTTATATTCTCATATTTTTTATACCCGCCTTCATCTACATTTCTCAAAAATTTTAATGGTTGCAGTGTGCCGGTATCAATGTACGATTCATATTTGTCCCGTACCCTGTATATCCAGTCATAAGAAGGGTTTGTTCTTCCCACACCAGCTACATGGTATACGAATCTGCCGTTCATTTTCTCCAGAACGTTAGTAAACGTAGCGCTGCCTGCATCTATATAAATTCCAGCCACGGAATAATAAACAGTATAAGAAATTTCTTCACCAGCTTTGAATGCAGTATTTTTTATTCCGCAGAATTCGTCGTCAGGAGCCTTGGCATTTTTTGTAAACGCCATGCAGATAAATACAAATACGCTCAATATCCTAATTCCTCTCATTTCTGTTTTTAAATATTTTAATACTCACAATTAATAAACTGCCTGCTATAGCAGGCACCACAAGATTAATAAGCCATATCGTTACCGTGGCTATACTTATTCCCAGGCTATTTGCGCTAAACAATCCAAGAAGTTTAAGATTCACCTTACCCCGTAAGCCTAATTCAGCGATGGCAAAAGTAGGAATGATAGCCAGCACTAAAAAAACTACACTTACTGCTTCAAAACATTGCCACCAGACTATACGCACTTCAAATAAACGAAAAAGCAAAAAATATTGTAGCATAAATACAATATACCTGATCGCTGATAGTGACAATAATTTTAAAAGCAAAGTTGCATGAACATCTTTCAAAGAATCAACGAGCCACACATAGCGACTCTTTGAAAGCAATTTATCTATGAGCCTTGTAAATAAAGAAAGGCGAAAATAAAAAACTGTTAAAATCACTAACACCAGGACAACTCCATATTGCAATACCTGTAACCAAATAGAAGAGTCATCTCCATGGATCATTTCACTTCTTTCAATTTTTCCAGTGAGATAAAACAGACCAATTAAGCCACAAAACAAAGTAATTATAAGCTGACTTATACTGCTAACAATAGTAAGAGAAACTGCCTTTAGCCTGTTCCCCTCCTCCATATACAATACTCTTCCTACGTATTCACCAATACGATTGGGTGTACTTACTGAAAATGAAACCCCCGACAAAACAGCTCTGAAAGATTTAAAAAAATTTACCGGTTGAACAGGCTGAATTACAATTTTCCATTTCAACGCTTCAATAGCCCAATTGATGAACATTAAAAAAATTACGATCACAAGGTTCCATATTTCAGGGCTCTGAACTGATTGCTTAATTTTTATCCAGGATGTTCTGAGATCGGGTTGATGTCTTACCTGGTTATAAATAGAAACAGTTAACCATATAAACAATAAAGGTCCAAGAAAATAGTTGAGAAAGATTTTAATATTTTTGCTTAGCCTCATTTTTACAAAAAAATACAAACAATAAATTCCAAATCACAAATAAGTCCCGAATCAAAATTTTCTAATAAAAATAGCTTTAAATCTTTGGCGTCGGGTTTCTTTCTTAACTTTTGGTTTGAATTTATTTGGAACTTGGTTCTTTGAGCTTGAAATTTGTTTGAGATTTTTAAAAAACACTGCTCCCTTTGCAAAAGCCTTTTAAAATAATTCTTGGTATTGATCCCGGCACGCTTATGATGGGCTATGGAATTATAGAAATATACAACAACAGTCTTATTCACTTAAAAGAAATGAATGTGCTGAAGCTTCCCGGTAAAAAAAATAATCATGAGCGCCTGCAATTAATTCACGAAAAAATACTTTGTCTTATTGAACAACATCATCCACATGAATTTGCAATTGAAGCTCCATTTTTTGGAAAAAATGTGCAGAGCATGCTGAAACTTGGAAGAGCACAGGGAGTTGCTATTGCTGCCGCAATGAGTTCAAATCTTTTGGTTACTGAATATTCACCTAAAAAGGTAAAGCAATCTATTACAGGCAATGGAAATGCAGATAAAGAACAGGTGTGGAAAATGCTGCAAAGAATTTTATCAATACATGAAAGGCCCAAACATTATGATGCCACTGATGCTCTTGCGGTGGCTATTTGCCACCACTTTCAATCTACCGGCATTGCCAAATTAAATGGTATGAAAAAGAAAACGATTAAGAAAAAAAATAGCTGGGAAAATTTTATAAAAGAGAACCCGGGCAGACTACGCTTATAAAATCAAAGATTTGAAATAATTTTTTCCTGGGCTCTTTTTAACGCTTCATCAGAAGCCTTTGCCTTATGTTGTGTAAAATTGAGATCGTTTGAAGAATTAATAGGAATTAAATGAATATGTGCATGAGGCACCTCTAAACCAATTACACTTATTCCACAACGATCACAGGAAAATGATTTTTCAATAGCTTTAGCGATAGGCTGTGCAAATACCAGCATTTCGCTGAGATAATCTTTTGGCAGATCGAACAAGTTATCAATTTCAATTTTAGGAACAACAAGTACATGTCCTTCTCTCAAAGGAAAAATATCAAGAAAAGCAAAAAATTTTTCATTCTCCAAAATTTTAAAACTGGGAATTTCACCTGAAATTATTTTAGAAAAGATAGTCATACCGCCGAAGATTTTAGATTTGAGATTTATGATACGGGATTTTATGAGCCTCAAATTCATCACGCAAATCTAAAGCCCCCTCCTGACCACATAAAGAAATTTTTCACTTATTTTAAATTGGACAGGTGCCATCCGAAATCTAAAATGAAAAAGTCCCTTTGCGGGACTTCTTATTATATCGAAATTTCTTCTACTTTAAATTTTATCAGTCCCGCCGGGGCCTGTACCTCCGCTATATCACCGACTGCCTTTCCAAGTAATCCTTTTCCGATTGGTGAAGTGATTGATATTTTCCCGGATTTTAAATCGGCTTCTTTTTCACTTACAATTTTATATGTCATTTCTTTTTTTGTATTCAAATTCACGACTTTCACTTTAGTCAAAATAGAAACTTTGCTGGTATCAATTTCAGATTCATCAAGAATTCTTGCGGTGGCTATCTGGCCTTCAAGCAGGGCTATTTTTGCTTCAAGCAAACCCTGTGCTTCTTTGGCTGCATCATATTCTGCATTTTCTTTCAGATCACCTTTCTCCCTTGCTTCGGCAATAGCTCTTGAAGCAGCCGGACGTTCCACCCCCTTCATATGTTGGAGCTCCGCCTTCATTTGTTCTAAAGTTTCTTTTGTTATGTATTGTACCCCTGTCATAATTCCTCCTTATTTTTTAGTTGTTTTTTTAACAAAAACAGAAAAAAATAACAACGCCCCAGTGGGTGCTGAAGCGTTGTACTTAATTATAAAACAAATATACAAAAAAGCCCAAAAATTATACTACTGTCCTTAATTTTTCGGAAATAACTTTTCAATCAAAACCTTTGCCATTTTATAAAAGGCTTCATGACTATAGCCGGCAATATGAGGAGTAAGAATCACGTTAGGTTGATCTAAAAGCCAGTTTACCTGTGCTTTTTCTGCAGGTGAAAAAGTCTCTAATTTTTCATTCTCCAATACATCCAGAGCTGCACCTGCGACCCGGTTATTTTTTAATGCATTTATAAGATCGCTTAACATCACAATTTTTCCCCTAGACGTATTCAGGAAAAAAGGATATTGCTTCAGAGAAGAGAAAAACTGTTCATTGGCCAGATGAAATGTTTCATCAGTTAAGGGAATATGAAGGCTGATCACATCTGCATAGCGGCAAACCTGTTCCAGGCTGGCTTCTTTAATATAATCTTTGCCAAAACCAAATTTATATTTATCATGAGCAAGTACAGTAACAGAAAAAGATTTTAACAAAGATGCAAAAGCACTGCCCGTATTTCCATAACCAATAATTCCTACTGTCTTTCCATTTAATTCTACACCGCTGTTTTGTACCCTGAGCCATTTCCCTTGCTTTATTTCCCTTTGAGATGAAGAAATATGATTCATTAAATTCAGCAATAATCCCAATGCATGTTCTGCCACTGCATTTCGATTTCCTTCCGGGCTGCTTTCACATCGTATACCTTTTGATGAGGCGTAATCAACATCAATTAATTCCATGCCGCTGCCTATCCTGCCGATCCATTTTAAAGAAGATGCTTTTTCAAGAATTTGTTTATCAATTTTTATCCTTGTTGTTACAATCAAACCGGCAACATCTTCCATCTGCGATGATAATTCTTCATAAGTTAGGGAGGGCTGATAAATCACCTTGTAGCCTCGTTGTTGTAACTGATCTATTAAATAATCATGGACCTTAGCCGTAATAATTGCTTTCATTTCAAAATTTTAAGACCTCATTTTAAAAGTTAGCGCTGCAAAGTCTTCCACTTTTAATTGTTCCGCTCTTTTACCAAATATTTCTTCTTTCAATACGTCAGCATCAAATAAACTCCTTACTGCATTCCGTAAAGTTTTTCTGCGCTGATTAAAAGCCGTTTTAACCAATTGAAAAAAAAATGGTTCATTTTTTATTGCGAAATATTTATTTTTTGGCCTTAGCCGAATAACTGCACTTTTAACTTTAGGCGGTGGCTGAAAAGAATTCTCATTTACTTCGAATAAATATTCCACTGTAAAATAAGCTTGCGTCAGCACACTGGTAATTCCATAAATCTTACTCCCTTCTTTTGCTGCTATACGTTGCGCTACTTCTTTCTGGAACATGCCGATCACACATCCAATGTCATCTTTCCATTCAAGAATTTTAAAAAGAATTTGTGTAGAAATATTATAAGGAAAGTTTCCGATCACAGTAAACTTTCCTTCAAAGGGCTTTTCAATATCTAAAAAATTTTTATGAATGAGATTTTGCTGTAATTGCGGAAAAGCGCTCAATAAATAATCAACTTTTTCTTCGTCAAACTCTATGGCTTTAAAATCAATATTTGGAATTTGCAGTAAATATTTGGTCAATGCCCCGCCCCCCGGGCCCACTTCAAGAAGCTTTGTAAAAGAACATTGCAAGAGAAATACGATTATTTTTTTACAAACATTTTCGTCTTTTAAAAAATGCTGACCCAATGATTTCTTAAATGTATACATCTGAGCAAAATTAGTTTATACATTTCTGCCAATAATAAAAAACCCTCCTAAACAAGAGGGTTGTGTAAAGTCTCAGCAGGTTTTAATTTGCTGTATTATTTTTTAACCAAAATTCAATTCAATCCAAATATTCACTGTTATAGTTTTTCTAGCTTAACTTTTTGATTAATTCCGCCACCGGATACATTCAAGTAGTAAAGCCCCGCAGACAAGCCGGCAATATTAATAGAGATACTATTATTACCTTTTCTGAGCGTGGCTGAATTTTGAATCACAATACGACCTGCATTGTCAGTTATATTCAATTGCACTTTACCGTCAGCAGCAGTTGCAATAGTAACTTTAATCTCTTTATGCGCCGGATTCGGGAATACAGCTACTTTTCCTGTAACAGATGGCATGGAGATAGTCACTATATCAGAATAAGTATATGAACCATCATTATCAACCATTTTCAGGCGATAATACAGTATTAAAGATGATTGCTGCATGGCCTCATAATCAGTAAACGAATATTTATTTTTACTATCATTGCCTGAAGCTGCCATTGTACCGATCTGTTTAAAGTTTTGGCCATCTACGCTTCTTTCAATAATAAATTGAGATGTATTGATTTCATTAGCTGTTTCCCATTCCAATAAGGTACCATTGCTCTGTAAGGATCCTTTAAAGGTTAACAGGTTCAAAGGCAATAGAACGTTTGAACCGGCAAAGTAAAATGAGGAGAAAGAGTTAATATCCCCCTGCAGCACATAACCATCAGTTCCGTGCAATTCTGCAACAGTTGGGTTGACCAGGGTGGTGCTGGAAGCGATCGAAGAGCTGCAGACATCTTCATTTTTAAGAATCTTCAGGTCTGTTATGGCATTTATACCGCTTGCACCGTCTGCATCCAGCGCATCATATTCAGCTTTTGATATATAAAGCCTGATCTTGACTGTGCTTGAGGGTTGGTTTTCCGGTGTAATAGTTATATTCCTGTCGAGATAATGAATACCGCCTTTTACCCTTATTGATCCTGAATGTTTATAAAATGCTGAATGAATCGTTCCAAGATTATTACCGTTTGCATAGATTTCTGCCATTATATTTCCGTCAGGGCCGGTAATGGGAACCCATAAATTATTATTCGTATTGTCAATGGTTACAGTAGTGGCACTATCAATAGTATTTGTTGTTCCATCTGCTACATCAATAGCATCCGGTATTGTACTCTTTCCGTTTGCATCTGCATAACCCAGAAAAGTATATTTCAACAAACATCCTTTGCATAAACTATTAGCCGGGTTTGTCCCAGTTGGTCCCGATGTTGTAGAACTACTGTCAACAATTGCAAATAAAGACCAACCATCAGAAGAAATAGTGATATCCCTGAAACGGTTTTGGCTATTGAAATAACTCACGGTATCGTCAGTATAAGCGCTTGGACTCTTTAACGTGCTATCAGCATTAGTTGGTGAAACAATTAAGCCATCACCGGTGCTGTTTAGTTTTAATCTCATCAATTTCCCCGCCGCATGTGTTGACGGGTCGGCTCCACCCGAACCGATGGTGCACCTTTATTTCCACCACTGGTTTGGACCCTCCAGGCAGCTGTGTTTGTAGGAGCACCTTTCATTACAGATGATATCAGTGAATTTTTCCAGCCAGGAATCACACTATTAGTATATATATCCAATCCTGACGGAGCTTCAGATGCCCAATAGGTATTACTATTCTGACCATTATGATTAAACCAATAATAAATATATTGCACTGATTGCATCTCACTTGGTACCGGAGTAGCATTAGTTACATCAACGGCAGCCCCACTTCCTGCGGGTGCTGCATAATATGAAAAAATAGGATCATAATAAGTATGGTATTGATTCATAGAATCTGCATTATTCGTTTCGTTACCGATAACCGGCAATCCCCCCACAATACCGGAATAAGCACCTGTCCAGTTGGTGGGTGGGTTACCCGCGGCAGCATTATTAAAATTGTTATCTTTTTTATATCCTATTACCAAAGGATGACCATAATTGCCGCTTTCATGAATCTCATTTATCTCATCATCGCTGAAAGGTCCATGCTGTTGTCCGTATAAATGGTCAGTGCCGTTAATGTTAGCATAGGCAAAACCCTGGTTATTTCTGAACCCAAAAGCCCATATTGCGCTTTGCTTGCCCAATACAGCGTTGAAAGGGTTTGCATTTGCCCCACTGGGTATCCATTTATCATAAGCACCTGCATCTGCATCGGGAGTAAGATTAAAACGCAATATTTTTCCTTCGTAAGAATTCAGGTTTTGTGCATTTTCTACACGTGCGGCATTACCAAATTGTCCTGCACCCATATCACCATTAGCATAAAAAAGATAGTAAGTACCTCCAACCGGGGCAATAATTACACGCTGGGAATTATGATCACTGCTTCCAGGCAGTGTATCACAAACGGCCACAGGATTACCTAATTTACCTGTAGTAAAGTCATAAGTGAACCGTACCAAAGTATTCTGATAGTAAACCCCTCCGTTTGCCGGAGTTCCTGTCGTGGTAGTAGTAGTTGTTCCTGTCGTTGTTCCGGTTACTGTTGTATTTGCACTATTCAGGTGCTTAAGAAATTTCCATATATATGATACATATACATAGGGACTACCCGTAAGAAATTGCGGATGTATGGCAAGGCCCGCCAAACCGCCTTGCGGAGCGCTACCTGTACCGCTTGTGTATCCTCCTCCTTTTAAAGTTGGAAAACCGGTAGGAAATGACAAATTGAAACCTCTGTCAGCTACAGGCAAAAAAGTACTTCCGGGAGAAATATCCAGTATCATTCTCGGCGTACTGCCGTTGGGGCTTATTTTATACACACGGTAGTTTTTTGCTTCTGTTACCCATAATGAATCATCAGGACCATAAGTAACTTCCCATGGATCATAAAAACGTGTAGAGCCTGGTGTACCATGCGTTAATTCTGTGACCTGGAAAACTTCATTCATTCGACTTTCTACACTGGTAAGCTGCGCAAATAATTGATGAGATGACAGGAAAAATAATAATAAAGCAACTAGGCTTTTGGTGAAGGATGGCTTTTTCATTAAAATTGGATTTTGGTGCTACAAAATATGAAGTAAATTATTTATTTCCTTTAGTACTTGTCCTAAATTTTATTTAGTAAAAACACTCATATAAGACGAGAAAAAGTTCTATTGTGATATTTAATTATTTACCCTTATTTTGACGGTCATCCAATCGTTTGAAAAGCCAACTCTGTCCACTTATGAAATTAACTATTCGTATAAGAAAGTTTTTTCTTCTACCTGCTTTTTTAGCATTCATTTTTTTGCCAAAGTTTTCTTTTGCACAAACCTTCTACGGAGTATCAGCCAATCCTGCTGATGGAGGTTCATTATTAACAGCGACTATTACAATAACTCCTCCCGCTTCAATGCTGGATGGGGATTTGGTTGTTATTTATGCTCAATACCGGGGTACTGGTATTACACTAACTGTTTCAACAACTGGGGGGCAAAGCTGGACTACCGAAAACGCAAACAATGGCGGTACGCAAAACACACGAATCTTTTGGTGTCGTTTTAATGGAACATGGGCGGCTAATCCGGTCGTTTCCGGTGGTAATGGTTCAACTCCATTTTCGGCTATTATGTATGTATACCGACCAACCAACAGCAGCGATTCATGGGGTATACATGTGGCGCAATCAAACTCATCAGTTACGAGCACAACAGTCTCCATCAGTGGTTTAACAACAACAGTTCCCAATACAGTCACAATGGCTTTTTGGGGCAGCCCTGCATCAAACACATGGGGAACGCTCAGCGGTGCAGGTTGGAGCAAAACCGGTTTGTCCAATCAATACAGAAACGTGGCAGGCAGTGGTCAATCGCATACGGCAGCGTATAATATTCTCTCAAGCGCTGGTTCTGTGCCAGCCGTATCACAGGTCCAATCTTCAAGCATAAGTACGCGAACAAGCATCATTTGTTGGTACGAGTATATACCTCCTCCTCCTAATGATGACTGTTCCGGCGTTATCTCATTAACACCTGCCTTAACCTGCACTAACACAAGTGGAAATTTTTATGGCGCTACCGTTTCTGCATCTCCGACAATTACCGGCTCATGTGCCGGTTCGGTTGTATATGATATGTGGTACAGTTTCGTTGCACCATCAGCTAATGTTACTATCAACATGAGCAATGTGGGCACCGATATTACAAGCCCCGGCATTGAGTTATTAACCGGTAGTTGTGCTTCTATGTATTCAATGGCCTGCGGCACATCCAGCATTGCAGCATCAGGTTTAATTCCCAGCAACACTTATTATGTGCGGACGTATTCAAATGGAGGCAGTGCACCTACTTCATCCACAAATGCTGATTTTGATTTATGCATCACTTATTCCGCTCCTCCGCCGCCACCTAATGATGAATGCAGCGGCGCGATTAATTTACCAGTAAATTCAGGTTGCAGCAACACTGTGGGCACAGTAAACAGTGCTACGGCATCCAGCGGCATACCTACAAGTTGTACCGGCCCCGCCGCGTATGATGTATGGTATAAGTTCACCGCCGTTGATGTGAATGAAACAATTACCACCAGCAGCTTTGGAGCAGGATTCGGAGGAACCCGCAGAATGGAATTGTACAGCGGTAGCTGTGGTTCCCTGACATCTTTGGGTTGCGGCACAACATCCGTTACATCTTCTTCCTTAACTGTCGGCAATACTTATTATGTAAGGATATATACAACCACCGGCCCTGCACCTACTGCTTTTGGTGATTTTAAAATCTGTATAACCACTACTGCATCCACACCGCCACGGGTTGGTAACAGTTATGTAAATATTTCCAAGAATACTACAGGGGGTGTTGTGCAAAACGGTGACACATTGGAAGTACGAATGACTATAATTGTGAGCGCAGGAACCGTTTATAAAACAAGGTATCTTGATAATGTGCCTGCTCATACGACGATGCTTTCAGGTAGCGGCGATTCAATAAGAGTAATTACAAATGAAGGATTGACGTACAGAAGATATACAGCTACCGATAATTCAAATGACGATGAGGGAACGTATAAATCTGCGCCTCCTCCGGGTGAATACAGTGTACGGCTTAACCTGGGTTATGGATCCGGGAACTGGCCATCTGCTCCCGGCAATAATTCTGTTACAGATATTACCGGTGCAGGTAATCTTCCAAACAGCGGGCACCCTAAAGGTGGGGGAGGTATCATGTTTGCTACCTCTTTCAGAGTAGTCGTAACAGGAAATGTAGGTGACACCATTACACTGAATGGCGGGCAATTTATATACAGAACATCTGCCGGAGGGTCGGATATAGTTCTATCGGGATCTCCTTATAAGATATTAATTACCGATCCGCTAACACTTTGTACCAATGCTGTAGGTGTAAATAATGCCAGTGAATACGGAGGTACGTTTGGATCAGGCTCCACGCTCAATCGTTCAACGGATCTTTCATTTCCAATCGCCGGTTATAGTTTTGTTGCCGCAAGCAGTACACAGGCAATCGGCGATGGTCAGTACGCCATTGTAAATAACACCAGCCCAATCAGCGGCACCAATCCAAATGCTTATCGCAAGCCTACCTGCCCCAGTCCTGCTGCTCCCGATCTTCTTTGTACCAACCGGATGTTTGGTGGCTACTGGTATATTAAGGGCGACCATTCAGGCACCAACAATGCTGCAGGAAATGCACCTGCTGCTTCGGGCAGCCCCGGAGGCTATCTGCTCGCAGTGAATGCAGATTATGTGGCCTCGGAAGCTTATCGTCAGACGTTGACAGGTTTGTGTCCCAATACCTACTATGAGTTTTCTGCATGGCTTCAAAATATTTGTCCTGTGTGCGGAATAGACTCTCTTGGTCAGCAGTTTGCAGGAACTGCAACTGCACCTGCAAATGGTTATCCCGGTGTATATCCCAACCTGACTTTTTCAATGGATGGCCTGGACAGGTACTCTTCAGGGCGGATCGATACAGTGGGATGGGTAAAAAAAGGGTTCGTGTTCCAGACAGGTCCGACTCAAACTACGGCCACACTTTCTATTCGCAACAACGCCCAGGGCGGTGGGGGGAATGACTGGGTCCTTGATGATATCAGTATTGCCACCTGTTTCCCCAGTATGAGCTATTCGCCAACTTCCAACCCGATAGTTTGTGCAAATAATAATATCCTGATAGGTGATACAGTAAGATCACTTTACAATAATTATACTTATTACGTGTGGCAAAGAAGCCAGGATCTTGGAACTACATGGACAGATATAACTTCAGTACAATCAGCTTCTCCAACTTTTAATGGTTCACAATGGGAGTATATTTCAACATACGATGTGCCTCCATCAGCCACTAACCTTTCAGACAGCGGCGATATCTACCGCGTATATACCGCCACTACCTTAGCAAACATTACCGATCTGAATTGTGTCGCAAATGATGGTTCGGCCCCCATTTCACTTTCAGTATATGATTGCGGACCACCATTGAGTGTGGATCTGCTTTCATTCAGCGGAAAAGTTAACAATGGAAATGCCGACCTGATATGGGTAACTTCAGAGGAAGATGAGCCGGTTACCTATAACATTGATAAGAGCAGGAATGGCGTTGATTTCTACACCATAGGATCGGTAAACGGACATGGGAACAGTTCGGAAAACAATTATTACCAGTTTACAGATTTGACACTCGTGGCAGGAAAGGTATGGTACCGCATAGCCATAATTAATAAAGATGGCAAGAAAAAATATTCACGCATTATTTCATTAAGCGATAAAACAATTGAGTTTGGTTTCAACAATGTGATCAATCCATTCAATCATGAAATCGATTTTGGAGTTTCAGTTCCGGAAAATGCGAGGATTGATGCCACCCTGATAAACTTAGCCGGCAAACCCGTGAGAAAAGAAAGCTTCAGTGTTTATGCTGGTACAAACAGCCTGATCATTTCTGACACGGAAAATTTACCGGCAGGCATGTACATATTACAAATAAAGGACAACGAAAAAATTATCAGTAAAAAATTAATGAAAAAATAGTTTAGTTATTAAATTCATTTTAAAAGGGAAGAGAAATACTCTTCCCTTTTTATTTTTAGCACAGTTTTCAGTGTATACAGTAATTTTACTGATAATATAAAAAAATGAATACAGGCAGTAAACCCAATATCGGTATTTCTTGCGGCGACCTGAATGGTATCGGCATTGAACTAATTATAAAAACTTTTTCAGACCCCCGTTTGCTTGAACAATGTACTCCTGTGATCTTTGCTTCCAACAAGTCCATTAATTTTTATCGCAAGTCAGTTCCCGAAATAAATTTTAATTATCAAAGTGCAAGAGAGTTAAATCGCCTGAACAATAAGCAGGTAAATGTTTTTAATTGCTGGGAAGAAGAAGTAACCATCACGCCGGGTCAATTGAACGAAACGGGGGGCAGTTATGCCATAAAATCTTTAGTGGCAGCCGTGGAGGCATTAAAACAAAATCATATCCAGGGATTAATAACTGCTCCTGTTCATAAGAAAAACATACAATCGGCAGAATTTAATTTTACAGGTCATACTCCCTTTTTAAAAAAGACTTTCGATGTGACAGATGTGTTAATGTTGCTGTGTTCTGAAAATTTCCGTGTGGCTCTCGTTACTGAACATGTACCTATAAAAGAAGTTGCCCAGAATATTACCCGGGAGATTATTTTGAGTAAGCTTAATATTTTAAATCAGAGCCTGATCAAAGACTTTGGCATTGATAAACCTAAAATTGCCGTGCTTGGTTTAAACCCGCATGCAGGTGATGAAGGCTTAATTGGTAAAGAAGAAGAAGAAAGTATCCGACCTGCCATTAAAGACGCAAAGCAAACCATGATTGTAACGGGTCCCTACAGTGCTGATGCTTTTTTCGCAAGACGTTATTATAAACGATTTGATGCGGTGCTTGCGATGTATCACGACCAGGGGCTTATTCCTTTCAAATCTCTTGCCATTGGTGAAGGAGTAAATTTTACAGCTGGTCTTCCGGTTGTCCGTACTTCACCGGATCATGGAACCGCATTTGATATTGCCGGGAAAAATAAGGCAGACACTTCATCGTTTCTTGCGGCCACATTTGAATGTCTTGATATCATTAACCGAAGAAATAACTTTGAAGAATCCAGGAAAAATCCTTTGCGAAAAATGACATCAGAAGTATTGGCAAACGCGGAGGATGAAAAAATTGAAGAACAATAATATTCCCGGATAACTGTGATACAGTGATCAGCGGTCAAAAATTTTATTATCAATGCCTTTATTAATAGTATAGCTTGTATAAGTGATCTGTACTATGCCTTTCTTATTTTGCAATTTTTCATTGTTCTTTTCAGCCCCATCATCGTAATCAAGTGTAATCCCTTTGGGAAGCTTGTAGTTTTTTGTGTTGAAAGAAAAAACAATTTCATCAGGCAGTCCATACCCTGAATATTTCCCATATTTCATTTCTAATTCATAGGTGCCATTTTCCCGTGTAGTTGTAGATGTTTTCTTTATCAATAAATTTTTTTCGTCTATATACAGAGTTGATAAAACAACATCTGACGTATCGTTTTTAGGAATGATCTTTATTATATGCAATCCTTCTTTTGTACCTGCATCAATAATATCAAATTTATGAAGATCTGAAAAAATATTATTCAAACTAATATTTACAGAACCCTTTGGGATAAAAGAAATACCATTTTCATTTATGATGCGAAGCATGTTTGGCTTTTTATAATAAACCATTACATCCGCAACAGGAGCTTTAATAAAAGCTACATTTGTTTTCATCTTTCCTCTTGCTTCATAATCATTCACTCTTTCTAATTTCTTTTTTGTCATTTGTAAAATTTCTTCGGTCGTTTGTGAGCTTGCCGCATTCATAAAAAATAATGAAGCAATCATTGCGCAAGAACATTTGATGTATATGTTACACCCTTTAGCGTTGAATAATAAACTATAAATCATAAATATTTTTAAGTAAGGATATCTTTTTTTCTGAATACCCATATTGCGGTTCCTGTAAAAAGAAATATATATGCCAATAATATGGAAAGACTTTTTAAAATAGCCGATAAATTTTCAATAGAACCTTTTATTGTGGCCCCTTCCTCATTTGATTTCACATAAAAAAAACCTTTCCATGCTACCATATGTGTAGTGAATAAATAAGGTTTAATAGTCCTGTCGTATAAAGGAATATTCATTTCAGATAATATTGTAAACACAATGACTATGCTCATCGTCGCAATAATGGGGCCTATTGAGTTCTCTGCAAATACACTTAACAAAAATGCGAGGGAAGCAACAGTAGTCAATGCAATAGTAGCGTATCCAAAGGCCGCTATGTATCTCCAAAATACATCGTCCGATGTCATTTGATGGATACTTGCAGATCGAAAGACAATAAGATCATTGGTTCCAAAAAGTAACATACTGCCAAACAAGGCCAAAATTGCAAGAAAGACCAGTAATGCTATAGTATATACCAATGAGGCCAGGAATTTCCCCAACATGTATTGAGTGCGGCTCACGGGTTTTGTAAGTGACAAACGCAATGTTCCCATATTGGCTTCCCCGGCAATAGAGTCGCCCGCAATTAAGGCTACCAGCAAAGGCATTTGAATTAAAAGAATATTTAAAATAGCAAAACAAACAAAATATCCATTTAATAAACGATGTTTAAACTGACCGGAAAAATCAAAAGAGCTATCAATATTGCTTAAAACAAGATCTACATATGTTTTGCCATCAAACCATAATGCTATTTGGAAAAGAAAAACGACGATAGCGATTGCACCAAAAGCAATATAGGTCCTTGGTCTTTTAAATATCTTAAATAATTCAATCTTTAAAAGATTCCACATGTTGATTTTCTGTTGTGCGAGATAAAAAATAACTTTCGAGTGAATGTTTTGAAAACAATGAAACTATTTCAATATCCATTTGAACCAGTCTCTTTATCAGCGTGGATGCCTTGTTATGATGCATCCGGAATAAAATAAGATCGCCTTTTTTGCCGCATAGATATTCTTTCAAATCTGTTTGTTCCAATTTCTCATATGCTTTGGGGGCATTTTTTGTTTGCAGTTCAATCATTTTCTCTGCAGGATCAAAGAGATCAGCCATTTTGCCTTCTACAATTTTTTTCCCTTTATCAATAATAAGCATTGAATCTGCAATTAATTCCATTTCACTAAGCAGATGAGAAGAAATCAATAGAGTTTTTTTCATTTCCTTACTTAAGTGAAGAATAAGATTTCTTACATCTGCTATGCCCTGTGGGTCCAACCCATTCATTGGCTCGTCTAAAATGATTAATTCGGGATTGTTAATTAAAGCTATAGCAATACCAAGTCGCTGTTTCATTCCCTGCGAATAGGTACTGACCTTACTGTTTGCTCTTTCAGCCAAACCTACTTTATCCAACCGGTTCAATAATTCCTTATCCGAAAAATGGATACCGCCCATTTTAGCAAAAATGCTCAAATTGTCTAAAGCAGATAAATACTTGTAAGTGTCGGGTCTTTCTATTACTGCACCCATTCGTTTTAATATTTCTTTCCGGTGTTTCTCTAAATTCAATCCAAAGATTTCAATTTCTCCGCTGGTAGGTTTAACAAGCGTCAGGAGCATTCGGATAGTAGTAGATTTACCTGCCCCGTTTTGTCCAAGAAAGCCATAGATTTCCCCGCTTGTCACTGAAAATGAGAGGTTATCAATCGCAAGTATTTCTTTAAAATGTTTAAAAAGATGTCTGGCAGCTATAATATCAGGCATTTTCAAAAATAATTTTTATTACCGAGGCGTTGGAAATACAAGTTTTAATAAGTCCTTAAACTATTATTTTTTAGTTACACTTGCATAAATGAAAATGAGTGATTATTTTTATACTCTCTAAGTTACTCCTCTATTCTCTGAAGTATCCAATTACATTTTAGCATTTACCGTATCCATTTCCTTTCAAAAGGCCTTCTCAATTTTATACATCCTTAATTAACCGTTCCCTTTTCCCCAGGAAAGCCGCTCATATTTCCATCTCCGCAAAAGCCACCCGGTTAAGGATATTTTTATTCATTATAAAACTTTGAGCAATGAAAAAATCTACACTACGATTTTTAATTTTCCTGTTCACATGTGTTGTACAGATTGCAGAAAGTAATGCCCAGGATGCACCCGTTAATTGCAATGGGCAGTTCTTTGTCAGTCATGGCAGTAGCAATTCCTCCAACAGCAGCACCAGTGTGGAAAAATTATCGTTTTCAGGCAGTACTATTAGTCCCTCACCATTTTCATTAATTCCAAGCGGAGTCGGTTTTAATGCTATGGGAATAAATCCTATTGATGGGTACATTTATGCAATCCGCTATCCATCATCTTCTTCATCGCAGCCCCGTTTGGTCAGAATTGGAATCGGTGGTACCAATGTAACAGACTTGGGTGCAATTAGCGGTACCAATAATAATGAATTCGCGTATGCAGCCTGCTTCGACTTTAATGGTACTTTCTATTTTGCCACAAATGCTAACAGGCTTATGAAAATTGTTGACCCGGTAACCTCTCGCAATGCCTCGCAAGTCGGAAGTACCAATTCCGTATTTGGAAGCTTAGCTGATATAGCTATAAATCCTGTAAACGGGCAGATGTATGGTACATCCAGCGGTTCAAGTAACTATCTATATACAATAAATAAAAACACTGGCTCCGTATCTTCAGGAGTAGGCAGTAATATGGGTAGTTCCAGATTTTTTGCCAGTTTATTTTTCACCGAAGATGGAACCCTGTACGGCTACCGTTCTGATGGGGCATTTTATAAAATTGATAAATCGAATGGCTCGCTTACTTCTGCAGGAACTGGTCCTTCTTACACTTACGCTGATGGTTGTAGCTGCAGCTTCAGAGTAGGTCATATAATTCAGCCGCTCAGTTTTTGCCCTTTAGGATTAAATCCGAACCCGATTCATTCCGTTACAATAGCAGTAAGTAACAGTTCAGGAATAGCAAGAACAGGTCTTACTTTTACTTTAGATATATCTGACCCAAACAAAAGATTCAGATTTACTGAATCGGCGGAAACTATAGCCCAAAATTTGTTCTCTGCAGGGCTTTTAGCGGATAATAGTGCGTCACATGTTACTCTTTCTACTATGGCATCCGCCACAGGCAGCAACTATAATAAAATAGTAGTGACAGGTTTTCAGGTTCCATTTGGACAAAGCAGTTATTCCTTCCAACTTTCCATTCAATTATATACCCTGGGAGGAACCTATAATCCTGTATATATCCAATCTACTATTTCCGGTTTGCCGTCAGGATTAGGAGGAACAGATTTTTCTGGTAATGGTGTTCAGCCTCAGGCCCCTACTGCGCTTGATTTTTGTGCCGGAATTATGTTACCTGTCAAATTAATTTCTTTCAAAGGCAACCTCGAAAATAATGCTGTTAAACTTTCATGGGAATCAGCAGCAGAGGAAAATATTTCTGGCTATATTATTCAAAGAAGCTATAATGGAAGTGATTGGACAGATATTAACGAAGTCGCTGCAGCAAATAAACCAAATACTTACAGCTACGATGATCCCGTAATCAACAACCCTGAAAAAATATATTATCGTTTAAAAATCCGGGAAGTTGGTGCTGGCTATTCGTATTCCGGTGTAATAGTTTTAAAAACATCTTCAGCTATAGGAGATATAACGGTGGCACCCAATCCATTTAAAAATAACATTCAGCTGTCTATTACTTCGTCCGATGCTCAAAATGTTACATATACTTTATTGAATAGTGAGGGCAAGCAGTTAAGAATATCATCACAGAAATTAAGCCGTGGCTCTAATGTTCTTTTCATTAATGATCTCAATGCTTTACAAACAGGTATTTATTTTCTTCAAGTTCAGTATAATGATCAGATGAAAACGATCAAACTTTTAAAGACCGAAAGATGATTCAATACTGATTTGCTCAAGGTTTAATAACCTACCCCCTGACTATTCTTAGCGGGGGGTTTTATTTTACTGTAAGATAGGTCTTAAGATTTTTTACATACAACTCAAAAGCATGAATCCCCGCAGGAGTTATTTTACAAATTGTTTGCGGATAGTTTTCTTTAAATTGTTTGATAACATCTATATAACCAGCATCTTTAAGTTTTTGAATTTGTACACTTAAATTGCCTGCGGTAGCATTAGTTTTTTCCTTAAGAAAAGTAAATTCAGCTTCCTTTATACTAATAAGAAGCGACATTACGGCCAAGCGTAATTGTGAGTGTAATATTGGATCAAGATCTTTAAACACTATTATGGTATTTTCCCTTCTCATTTATTTGAATAACCATAAACTTGCTTTTGTTTTATCGATAATTCTCTTGCCCGTAATATGTATGCAGGTATAATATAGCTGACCAGAATGGCCGCTGCAGCAAAAAGTATTTGGTAATCATATTCCATAAATACGGCTCCGACAGCTAATGCCCATGCAATAAAACCTCCAATGACCAAGGGACGAAACTTAATGATACTGCCTGAAACAAAAGTGCCTAAGCCATACAACATAATAAAAAAGGGAAACACCGACTTATCCCAACCTATCTGTGACAATATCATACTTAACACAAAATATGTAACAGCCATTCCAATCCAGAGGTATTTGATGCTTTCGCCCACATATGTTTTTACCCTTTTATTTTTATCTTCACTTTTACTTTTATAAATAGAAAAAATAACTCCCACTACTATTATCCACCACACATAGTAATGCCTGGGATAATTATATATATGCTTTAAAACAAACTGGGCAGTACAGGCACTGAAAGTAAGCCATCCCCAAACCAAAAAATAAATACTGTTGTTTGAAATATCCTGCTTTGTTTTATCAATCATCGATTGAATTAATTGCAGGCTTTGTATGGGATTAAAGTCTTCTTTATTCATTGACTAAATTTTATTATAGTTTAAAAGTTGAAGACTATTATTTATTGACATTGAGCCAACATATCTTCAGCCTGTTGCTGCCCCCAATGTGGATGCAGGCGCTTTGGTTGTTCAGATTTGAATAATTCAACTGCCTTTTCCAATATTGGCTTTGCCTTAGCCTTCCCTCCGCCATACTGCTCCGGTGTACCAAAGATTCCGGCGCCTTCTAAATAATATAACCGGGGATTACTAGAATCCAATTGTAATGCCTTTTGTAAATATTTATTTCCCTCCTGCCCGTAAGTTACCCAACGTGTTTGGGGGTCTACGATCATCTGCTGAGTAGCAACCATATTTCTTATAGAAAGTATTTCTGCTTTGTCCGCATCATCCTGTGCTAACACATCTGCTTTATCACACAAGGCTTTTATTTTCTCAGCATTGGCATCTTTGTCAAGTTTTACATCCGTCCAGCCGGGAGTAGTTAATGCGAGACCAGCGTAATAATAGGGAAGCCATTGGGTTTTTTCGGCATCACCAATACGTTCGAACGCCGCTGCCAATGCCTCGTAATCGGCAGTAGTTTTTGCACTATCAAACATGGCGAGATTTTTTTCCATGGCAGCAACGTACTTATCACTTTGCGCATGGGTTATTGTCAAAAACAAAGTGGCCAATAGAAATAGATTTAATTTTTTCATCTGTTTAAATTTTAAGCGTTATTTATTCTGATTTCTTTTTTCATATAGTTTATAAATTAAATCGCTTCATACTGAAGCGATATTTATACAAAATGTCTAAAGATTATTATTGATAGCATCCTGGGTCCTGTCAACTCCCCAACTGAAAAATGCGCCAATAAAATAAAATCGTTTTGCAGGAGGACCGATTGGTTCTTTATTCAAACCATTATATGAATAATTATAGCCATAGACCGGATCATATCCCAATACATTTGTAACACTAGCTACAAGCACCCAGAATACTTTTGGATTGGTTTTGCCTACGCTGGGCACATAATTCATACTAAAACCCAAAGTATGATAACTCTTTGTCTTACCCTGATCGGCAATTATATATTTGTTTGAATTATCGAGGACAAAATTGTAATATGGTCTGCCCGTAGCGAAACTATAGGTAAAATTGAAACCAGTTTTTATATCCATAAAAAATCTTTTGGTCACAAGAGACACGGTGTGCTTAGCAGCGAAATCAGGTCTTATTTCTTCAGGATAATTCAAATAATCCCTTTTCGTATCCAGGTATGAATAGCTAATCCAGTAATCAAAATTTTTTATACTTTTTTTATCTCTCCAGAAAAATTCAATTCCTTTTGCGTAACCGGTTCCATCATTATCATAATTACTATAATAGGAATTAACGGGAATAGCCTTTACCAAATCATTATATTTTTTATAAAATACCTCTGTTCTGAAAATGCGATCATTCGTAGACTTCTGGTAAGTAAGTATATAATGAGTTGCTTTTGTATAACCGAGACTTGTACTATAGAATAGCTGAGTGTATTCCGGTTTTTGATAAAATATTCCATATGCAGCCGACAACTGTGCCCCAATACCTACTCTGTAAGCCAGGGAAATCCGTGGGGCCAAATTTGATTTATTGATGATTGAAGAATGTTCAAAACGACCACCAATTTTTGCAGCAAGATTATTGGTCACATATATATCTGATTCAGCAAAAACTGATTGAAAGTTTTCGATAAGGTTTGATTTTACCCCGTTGTAAGTGCCTTTATTAACTCCATACATGTATTCGCCTCCAAAACGTATGGTACTAATTCCAAATAATCTTTTTTCAAGCACTTCTTTTATTTGGGACAATTGTTGAATATTTTTCACTGTAAAATTTTTATTGTACGTCCATGGTTGATTTGGAAATTGTTGCTGGTTGTTTTGATTTTGTAATTGCTGAGATATGTCATCAGTATTGGTGCTATAGCTAAATCCCAGATTCATCTTCCATCCTTTGCCAAGATTTTCTCTCCAACTCAGATTATTATACCAATTAAGATTGGTTAAGCCAAATGCATCTTTTAAACCTGAACTATCAATATCGGGACGTCTCAAACCAAGTTTACTATGGCTAAAAGTGGTATAATATTTTACCATGCCACCGCTTTTTGTTTTGAAACGGAAGTTGGCGTCTCCACTATGAAATACAGGCATATTGAAATAGTCCGGCGTTTGCTTTACAATATTGAAATAAGCTATAAGGTTTACGTAGTTGTAGTCAATACCCCAGGATGATTTTCTATTTTTTGCAAGATTTTGAAATCCTCCTCCCAGGATGATCGGGGAAATGGAAAAATTTGCTGCTGACTGTTCCGGCAGATCAATTGATTCCAATATAAGAGCAGATGATAAAGCCTCCCCGTATAAAGCAGAATATCCGCCAGCACTAAAAACTGTTCCTTTAAATAAAAATGGCGAAAACCTGCCTCTTGTTGCCAGGTCCGGAATACTTGTGTAATAAGGATTATTGACAAGCGTACCATCAATAAACTGTTTTGTTTCGGCCCCTGTACCTCCCCGAACAAACAGACCTTCCCGTTCGCCTATTTGTTGTGCACCGGGTAAAGTTTTTACTGCAGCAGTAATATCAGCATTTCCACCCCCAACTGTAGCCACATCAATAGAATTTAAAACTGTAGCAGCTCTTTTAGTGTCACCTGCAGCGAAGGAACCTGATATTACAGTAACTGCTTTTAACTCACTTAACTCCTCCTTTAGAGTCACATCCAAAGTAATTGTTGTAGTTCCAATAGTTACGGTTTGTTCGAATGATTTGTAGCCAATATTAGAGATCAAAATAGTGTGTTCCTCTTTTTCAGTAGTTGTGAATTTAAAATTGCCGAGTGAATCGACTATACCTCCATCATAAGAATCTTTTATTGATACACTTGCTCCTGGTATGGGTTTTCCCTTGTTATCCTTTACTTTTCCCATTATTACAACCTGTGAATGAACCTGTGAAATAACTAGTAAGCCAGCCAGTATCAATATCAATTTTTTCATCTTGCTATAATTTCGTCACAAACATAAATTAGTTTATAATATAAACCAAATTATTTTAAAGAAACCGATCCTGGAAAAGACCGGTTTTATTGATACCCTAAATTGAAAATTAATTTTTAATAATCCGTTGAGTGGCAGTTTCAGATCCACAATTTACTTTCACAAAGTAAATTCCTTTTTGCAATGAAGCGACTGAGATTGATTCCGTTTGACTGCTATTTGCAATCTTTAAACTATTTACATGCTGCCCGCTTGCATTATATACATCAACAATTACTTGTTTGTTCTGCCATGATGAGGGCAAAGTGATTCTCAGATCATTTGTTACAGGATTAGGATAAGTATCTAAAGCAATGGATTGATTGTCTTCACCCAAACGAACTATGCGTATAGAAGAATAAGTAAACCTTCCATCTTTATCAACCATTTTCAGACGGTAATAAATTAAACCGCTTCTGCCGGCAACTGATTTATCTGCATAACTATATTTGGCTCCATTACCATTTTGACCAGCACCAAAAATCAGGCTTGTTGTGGTGAATGTGCTACCATCGGTGCTGTGTTCCAATTCATAATAATTGAAGTCTACTTCCTGAGCACTCTGCCAAGCGAGGGTAACATCTGTCTTATTATAATGAGCAGTAAAATCAACCAGGTTTACAGGCAATGTAATGGCTTGATTAGGATAGTTAAAACTCTTTGCATAGATACTGAAAAGTCTTTGTGTTTTTTGCGCTGAAATAGTTGCCATACCCATCTTTACAGAGAAAGAAGACACATTGTTATTGGTAACTGTGAACATATTTGCTTTAGCCGATGTATCTATACCAGTTTGACTGATTCCGCTTATATCAATAGCTTTAAATGTTCCGGAAATAATTTGGCTTAATGAGATTTTCAGATTGAGTGAAGAAGATAAAGCAGTGGCACTTGCGCCCAAAGAGATCTGGTCAAACTCATGCAGTGTAGATGTTCCATCAATATCCACTGCTGTAAGTACCGCCGTATCTAATTTCATATCTTTTGATGTACCGGTAACTTTATAATTGAAGCTAAATACAGCATATGATGAGCCAATAGTCATCCCTGATGTAATGATTGGCTGAAACCCTTCAATATACCCACCATTAGAACCAGTATTGTCATCAATCGAGTTAATTGTAGCTCCACCTACGATACTATCTATTTTTACTAATGCATCAATACCTGGAGCCACACTTTCGTATTTATATTGAGCCCCAGCCTGCTTATCCGTCCCTGAAATAAGTACCGGATCTTTACTAAAATTTAAATTAGATGCAGTTGTTCCATTAAAAAGGCCGGCTGGAAAATAATTAAGTGAACAATCAGGCGTTTGGTTACCGATAAATTTACCGATAGAAACATAATTAGCGGGGTTACCGATGCAGTATGCATTTAACTTAATTCCACTCGTTACAATATTTGAAGCAGCTATAATTTTGTCGCTACTATAAGTATTTGTAATGTGATTTTTAAGTGTGATGTAATCGATATAACCATTAATTGTACCGTTATTAAGACTAAACTTTCCACTTGTACTGGCTACTTCTACACGTATTGTTTTAAAATAAACATTAGTATTGCCGCCATCAACCGAAAAATCTCCACTACCCTGAGAACCTAGTGATATTGATGTATACAACAGGGAATCTGTAGAATTATTAACTGAATAACCCTGTCCAATCTCCAACGAACAGTTATTCAATGTAATTATGCCACCCCCCTGATTGCTCCAACCCTGAGCAATTTCTATGAAACTATTTGTGGCAGACACATAACCGCCATTGTTTGTAAAATTTCCGGTCTGTTGAGTGCCGGTTTCTCCACCGCCTGCAAATCTGTATTGTCTCAACTCACCGTTATTAATATATAGTTTGCCACCCGATTTATTAGTAAAATTAATTCCGGATGCAATAATCAATCGCGGAGACAATCCCCCTGGATTATTTAAATTAATGGTTCCTAAATTAGTTATACTACTACTTGAGTAGGTAACAATATGTTTGATATTGATTACCATTCCACTTGTGATGTTTCCGTTGGTGGGAGGCACAAGACCGCTTTGCCAGGTAGAGGCACTGCTCCATGATCCATTTGCTTTAGTAGTATAGGTTTGTGATGTACCAATCAACCACACAAGTATAGCTAAAATGCCAAGGTGCATTTTCTTTTTTGAAATCAGTAAAATGACAAGAGGAATTTGCTGATCATTTTTTAAATTGATTTCTTTGGGTACAATTGTTTTCATTTAAAAAAATTAGGGTTCAGAATTATTCTGTTCCCCATAGGTATTGGTAAAATCAGATTATGATTTTACATTAAAATGATGCTGACTTGCTCCCTTTTCAGAAGAAATAATTTGAGTTCCTGTAAATCCAATCTGGTAAATAGTTGAAGTAAAAGTGGAAGAGGAAAATACTTGTTCTATAGGTAAACTTACTTTCATGGATGGATCAATTTTTTTCTTAGAGTTAGGATTAAATCAGGCACAAGATAGGTAGGGGTTTTTGATTATGCAAGTCTTACTGCGAAAATTTACTTAAACAAATCAGTAATTTCTGCAAGAATAAAAATATAAACCGATTGTTTTACAATCATTTACAAACGGCTATTAAATTTGAAAAAAAATCTTAATAAATTCTTCAGTAATTTCCGAAGGATAAAAAGAAAGTCGAAAAACGTAATTTTTTTAACCAAGCAAGAATATTTCTAAGGTTTTGTACTGAGTTTAATGTGATTAAACTATCATTAAATTCTCTTATTCTCGCAATCAACCTTCCTTTCTGGCGATTAAAATGACAAAGGCGATCGTCATGACCACCTTTGTTATAATTACAATTCATTTTTTATACTGGGGGATTAGTCCATCCGCCAATTCAACCATTCTCTTTATTCCATCTTCAGGCAAATTTCCTTTTTTAAATTCAGCCATCACCTCGGGTAATTTGTTTTCCATTTCCATTAAAAAATGTTCTTCGAATTCTTTTACTCTTCTCACCGGTACATCACGCAACAATCCCTGAGTTCCCAAATAAATAATAGCTACTTGCTTTTCTACAGTCATCGGAGCATATTGAGGTTGTTTTAATATTTCAACATTGCGTGCCCCTTTGTCCAAAACAAGTTTTGTTGCAGCATCCAGGTCACCACCAAATTTGGAAAACGCTTCCATCTCACGATAAAGTGCCTGATCAAGTTTTAAAGTACCAGCTACCTTTTTCATTGATTTGATCTGAGCATTACCACCCACACGACTTACTGAAATACCAACATTGATCGCCGGGCGGATACCTGCATTAAACAAATTCGTTTCAAGAAATATTTGCCCATCCGTAATTGAAATCACGTTTGTTGGAATATAAGCTGATACATCACCTGCCTGCGTTTCTATAACCGGTAATGCAGTTAATGAACCACCACCCTTAACTAAATGCTTAATACTTGGTGGTACATCATTCATTTCTTTTGCTACTTTATCATCGCTGATAATCTTTGCCGCTCTTTCAAGTAAACGACTATGTAAATAAAATACATCACCGGGGTATGCTTCACGACCAGGAGGACGGCGAAGCAACAGTGACACTTCACGATAAGCAACGGCCTGTTTTGAAAGATCATCATAAATGATCAATGCAGGTCTGCCTGTATCACGGAAAAATTCACCAATTGCAGCACCGGCAAATGGAGCATAAAATTGCAATGGAGCAGGCTCGGAAGCAGAAGCCGCAACTATAATTGTATACGTCATCGCCCCGGCATCCTGTAAAATCCTCATTACGTTTGCAATGTTTGATGCTTTCTGACCTATGCCCACATAAATACAGTAAACAGGTTTACCTGCTGCAAAAAATTCTCTCTGATTAATGATTGTATCAATAGCAATCGCTGTCTTTCCAGTTTGGCGATCACCAATTATCAGCTCACGTTGTCCACGGCCAATAGGGATCATTGCATCAATAGCTTTGATACCCGTCTGTAATGGCTCCTTTACGGGTTCACGAAATATTACTCCAGGTGCTTTGCGCTCCAGCGGCATTTCATAACGTTCACCAGTGATGGGACCCCTGCCGTCAATGGGTTCTCCTAATGTGTTTACAACACGCCCCACCATTCCTTCGCCTACTTTAATAGATGCAATTTGTCCTGTGCGACGAACTTTTGAACCTTCCTGGATCTCTTCTGTTTCTCCCATCAACACAACACCTACATTATCCTCTTCAAGATTTAGTGCAATTGCACGAACTCCATTTTCAAATTCCACTAATTCTCCATAGCGAACATTCCATAAACCATATACACGGGCAATGCCATCACCTATCTGCAAAACGGTGCCTATTTCTTCCAATTCGATACCTAAATCAAAACCGCTTAGTTGTTGACGCAGTATCGCACTTATTTCATCTGGTTTTATATCTGCCATATTAACCCCCATTCCGCCTTAGACGGAGAGTTTTTAAAGATATCCTTTTCAGGATATCTTTTATTTTTAAAAAATAAACTAAAGAACTATCCCACCTTGATTCCCTTTTAGGGGACAGGGGATTTATCTTATCCTATAAATAAAATCATTATTCTCAAACTCTCTTGAAATTTGTTTTAATTCATGGGCTATGCTTGCATCTATTAATTTATCTCCAGTTTCTAATACAAATCCGCCAATCAGATCTTTATTCACCACAGTTTCTAATTCTATATTCTGCATCTCGCTCGTTTTTTTGATCTGTTCAATGATGGCATTTTTCAAATCATTACTCAATGGAAAAGCTGTAGCAAATTTTACCGTATAAATATTCTTGTATTCTTTGTATTGATTAATAAATGCTGTTATGATCTCGGGCAAATTGCTTTCTCTTCCTTTAGCAATCAGCAAATGAGTAAATAAAGCCGTTATATCAATTACATTACCTTTAATAATTGCTTCAATTACTTGTTGTTTTTTCTCAGGCTTAATAATAGGACTTTTAAGAAGGTTCGCAAAATCACGACTTTGTTTATACACCTGCTGTAACCATCGCATGTCAGCAAATACTTTTTCCAACTCACCTTTTTCAATAGAAAAGTCAATCAGGGATTTTGCGTATCTCGTTGCAAGACGGGGATTGGGCATTTATTATCTCCTTCAACTTTAAACTAGTTCAATTTTATTTCATCAACCAACTCTTTAATATGTGTTTCCTGCGCCTCTCTATCACTTAATTCTCTCCGCAATATTTTTTCTGTTACTTCAATTACCAGTTTACCTACCTCGTTTTTTACTTCGGTTAATGCAGCCATTTTTTGTGCGTTGATAGCAGCTTGTGCTTCAGTAATTATTTTATTTGCTTCGACTTTTGACTGTTCCTTAGCTTCATTGACAATTTTATCTTTTGTTTCTCTCGCCTCTTTCAGCATTTGTGCTCTTTCTTCTCTTGCTTTTGCAAGTAAGGCTTCATGCTCGCTTTTCATGTGAGCCATTTCTGATTTAATTTTTTCAGCAGTGGCTAATGAATCTGCGATCGTCTGTTCACGTTTGCGCAAACCGCCAAGAATTGATGGCCATGCATACTTTTTGAGAATATAAAAAACAACAAGGAACGAAAGCAACGTCCATATTATCAAACCCAAACCAGGTGTAAGTAACTGCATACAACCCTCCAGTTCCCTAAAGGGAAAGTTTAAAAAAATAACTAATAAAAAAGTTGATCAATAGAACTATTACCAGCTGAAGTGAGTGCCCGTTCGCCTTGCTCAGGAAAGGCCCCACAAAAGCTCAATAAAAATTCTATTGTTTCAAAAAATAATTCTTTAAAGAACTAATAATTCACGTAAGGTGATAAAACAGCAACCCCGTTTTATAGGGGTGCAGTAACTCACTCCTATATGAACATCGCAAGAATACCAACAATAACGGCAAACAGGGCAACCCCTTCAACAAGAGCTGCGGTAAGAATCATATTTGCACGAATATCATTTGAAGCTTCTGGTTGGCGGGCAATAGCTTCTACCGCACCCTTACCAATCTGGCCAATACCAATACCTGCGCCTATTGCACCAAGGCCTGCACCGATAGCTCCTCCTGCATTCGCTGTAGCATCTAATAAAATAACATTCAGTAAATCCATGATATTTGTTTTATAATTATAAAAAAATTATACGATTAATGCATCTTCATGATGATCTATATCATCATGACTTCCTTCAAATGCCTGGCCCACAAAAACAGCTGTTAGGGTAGTAAAAATATATGCCTGCAAAAAAGCAACTAATATTTCAATAAAATAAATGAAAATAACAAATCCAACAGATAAAGGTGAAAAGCTCCAGCCTGCTGCTGTATTAAGTGCACCAAAAATAAAAATCAATGAAATAAGACAGATAATGATGATATGTCCGGCAATCATATTCGCAAACAAACGTATCATTAAAGCAAAAGGCTTTGTGAATATGCCTAAAAATTCTACGAGTACCAGGATGGGTTTGATAGCGCCGGGAACGGGTGGGTTAAAAATATGTCCCCAATAATGTTTATTGGAACTGAACAATATAACAATAAAGGATATGACTGCCAGTATCATAGTAAAGGCAATGTTACCTGTAACATTTGCAGTACCGGGTATTAGACCCACCAGGCTATTGATCAAAATAAAAAAGAATACTGTGAGTAAATAAGGCAAATATTTTTGATACTTATGCCCCAGGTTTGGTTTCGCTACATCATCCTGGATAAATGTAATAACCGGTTCCATTAAACTCTGTGTTCCCTTTGGAGCAGAAGCAACTCCTTCACCCCTTTTGTATCTTTTTGCAATACTCAGCATAATCCAAACTAACAGAGCTAAAGCAATGATCATTTGCACCACATTGCGTGTAAGAGAGAGATCAATCACTTTTACGGCATCATCAATTTTACCTGCTTCATTTACTGCAACTATTTGTCCCGCATGATATTTTTTAGGATCCAATTCCTTCATTTTTTCTTCTGTGATCAATGAATAACCTTTATAATTCTCTTTACCCCCATAAAATTCCGAAGACATGAAAAAAGAAAATCTTTTTTGAGGCGAGTACAAAATTACAGGCAACGGGATGATGGCAGCATGCTCTTTCCCATCACCACCTTTATATGAAAAAAAATGAAATTCATGAGCATCCAGAACGTGACCAAAAATTACCTCGTTGGCATCAAAGGAGCTCTTTTTAGTTTTAGCCTCAGTACCGGGTTGATCCTGTCCAAAAATAAAGCAGGAAAATAAGCTGAAAACCGCTACCAACAAGCATTTGACACGTCCTGACACCATAGGTTTCTGAAATTTGCCGCAAAGATAGGGAGCGGGGAGTGAAAAACATCAAAAGATGAAAGGAAAAGTTATTAGTTCCGGACCTATGCAACTTTTGTTTTTTTATCGAATTGAAGCTGGTACAATTTATAATAATAACCGCCCAGGGAAAGCAATTCTTCATGGGTGCCCATTTCCTTTATTTCGCCCTTATCGAGAACAATTATTTTATCAGCCTTCCGGATAGTTGAAAGCCTGTGAGCAATAACAATAGAAGTTCTTCCGGCAATTAATTTATCAATTGCTTTCTGAATTAAGATCTCGCTTTCTGTATCTACTGATGAAGTAGCTTCATCCAGGATAAGAATAGAAGGATTGTATAACAGTGCTCTTATAAATGAAAGCAGTTGCCGCTGACCCAGGGAAAGAGTAGCTCCTCTTTCCATCACATTATAATCGTAGTCACCGGGAAGTTGCATAATAAAATCATGCATGTCAATTAGTTTTGCTGCTTCAATTACTTTTTCTTTTGAAATACCAGGATTGCGAAGCGTAATATTATCCATTACAGATCCTGAAAAAAGAAATACATCCTGCAAAACCACGCCAATACTTTTTCTTAAAGCACTTAAATTATAATCATCAATATTTACATTATCAATGCTGATAATGCCTTTCTGAATATGATACAAACGATTCAATAAACTAATAATAGTTGTTTTTCCACTACCGGTATGACCAACAATAGCAATCGTTTCACCCGCATTTACTTTGAAAGAAACATCTTTTAATACATACTGATCGGGATTATATCCGAATGATACATGATCAAAAATTATTTTACCCTGTATTTTTTCAGGAGAATAACTTCCCTGTGTTTTGATATAATCTTCATTATCCAATACCTTAAATACTCTTTCACTGGCAATTACTCCCATCTGGAGCACATTAAACTTATCGGCTATTACACGAAGAGGACGAAAAAGTAAATTCAGGCACATATAAAACATCATCATTTTTCCGCCAAGTTCTCTTGCTTCTGCAGCAGATGCACCGGCACTAACTGCAATCCACCAAACCAATAAACCGGTTGAAAGTGCGAGAACAATTTCAACTACAGGGAAAAAAACAGAATAGGCAAAAATGGCATTGATATTTGCATTACGATGACTTTGGTTGATCTTTTTAAATTTTTCAAATTCCTTGTCTTCAGCAGCAAATGCCTGTACAACCTGCATACCTGTTATATGTTCCTGTACAAATGCATTCAGCTGAGCCACTGCATTACGAACTTTAATAAAAGACTTGTTTACACTTTCTTTAAAATAATATGTAGCAACAATCAATAAAGGAAAGGGTGCAAGGCATACTAATGTCAATCTCCAATCCACATAAAACATGAATGATAAAATAGAAATAATGGAAAGAAGGTCAGCGATAATGGGCACAAGACCATCAGAAAAAATATCATTGATAGCCTCAATATCATTAATGGTTCTGGTAGTAAGAGTGCCGATAGGAGTTTGATCAAACTGGCGAAGATTAAGGTTCACCACTTTTTCATACACTTTTATTCTCATATCCCGAACCACCGTTTGTCCAAGCCATGCGGTGATGTAGGTAAAATAAAAACGAAAAGCACTTTCAATAAGCAAAATACCGATTTGTATTACGGTCATCCAGATTATCCAGTCGAGCATTTTGCTGGCAATAAATTTATCAACAGTAATTTTTATAAGATAAGGGCGAACCGGAGTAATGATTGCAAGAAAAACTGCGAGACCTATTGATAAATAAAATCTTTTCTTATAAGGTGCGGCAAAATGAAAAACCCTTTTAAGATTTTCAAAATCAAATATTCTCTTTAATGCACTGTTAGCCAAAACTACCGGTTGTGGATTTATGATTAGAAACTGCAAATTTAATGAAACGATTAAGAGGAAAAGAACCTGCAATTACTCTTCATTGCCCATCGCTTTTTTATAAGCCTTTATGAAAATAGCTCCAAGGTTTTTATATGGAGGAATATAATCCTCAAAGCCTTCCACTTTTACTCTTTTCTCCAATTCTTCCCAGAAAGGGATCCAGTCAATATCGTTTCCATTTCTTACTTTTTCCATTAACAAATTAAAGAAAGGTTGGTTTACTGCTGTTTTACCAATTTGTTTGGAAGTAATAATATGTGCATCGGGCGAATGTTCAAGGATATCATTAATTAAATAATAACCACCGCATGAGCCCATAAAAACAATTTTGGCAGATGGTAAAATCTGGTCAATGGTGTAAGGAGCATTATAACTATGTCCACGATGTATAACAACAGTTGGATATAAATTATTTCTCAATAAAAATGTATCCAGTGCATCCTGGGCCTTTTTGTCCTGGTCATCTTCTTCCGGCAAAGGAAGGTTTGCATAAATAGAAACCGGTTTGCCTTTTATAGAATTGATCGTGATCCAGTATTGTGAAGTAGTGATCCTCCATAGTTTTGGATCAAACATTCTTTTGAATCCCTGGAAAATTCCAATGCCATCTTTATCCCCATAAAAAAATACCTGCATTATCACCCTTCCTGTATCATTTGCCAGAGCTTTAAAAGGAACTTCATATACAGGCGGTATTCCAAATTCTTTTGAAAGATTGATATGATTGCCTGTATCTGCTGAAAGAAAAAGTTTATACAGCAAATCATACATTACTATTCCCCGTTTATTATTGCTTATAAGATTACGTTGATAATTATTTTTTACGTTCAAAAGCATTCTGTCAGCAAGCGGCTTAATGGTCTCCACAATACTTGCATATGAATCGGCCACATCCACTCCGTCTTCAAGACCGCCTGATTCTTCCAGCTTACCCACAAAAGCTCTCATTAATTTTTCTGCATCCGATTCTCCACCCGGATTTTTAGCTGGTTGAAACGTGCTCAGAAAATCACTCAATGTGTTATACCCTGCACACATTTTAATAAACTTCCTGTATTTATCAAATTTTACATTCATCAACAGGGAATCTCCATGATGATTGGCTCTCTCCATCATCAATGGGTACACTCCCTTTACGAAACTGGAAGTATAAATAATGCCATCTGTGGTTACAGCCAGGTAATACAACTCTTCCGCTGTCAGGGGTTGAATGATCTTAAATCTTTTGGAAAGATCATCCAGTTCATGAAGTGAATTAATGGTGTTGACAAATATATCAGTCGCCTTTCTTTTGATCCTGTCTTCAAGATCCCTGTACCCATAAGCCGTGTCTTTGTTGAGTGCTCTTTGTACATAATCAAGGTGTGTTCTTACAAGCAACCGAAAATATCCCACACTATCATCTTTTACCGCATCTACATCACCAATGGTCATCTTCCCTTTCATGACCTCATCCAAAAAAGGAAAATACCAGCGGCCACTATTGCTCATGGCCATCTTTGATACAGCATTCACCAAAGGATCATTAATCTTACGGATAGCATAAGCAAGTTTATTATTAGCGGCCGCAAAATCATATAATTGTCCCGGATCACGGTATCCGGCCACTATAATTAAACTGTCGAGGAAGGGGATATCTATATTATCTCTCAGTTTTAAAAAAATCCGGTCGGGGTATAGAGTACAATATTTTTTTAATAAAATATACTGGCAATTTTGGTACCCTTTATTCCGGTCAAAAATACCTGCATTTATAAGATTCAATCCTACTTCATAAGGTTCATTATAAATGATATTATCAATTGATGCATTCATCATATCAGCTTGCATGCACTTTTCATATTCATCTATAATCTCCGGGAACAGTGTAGGGTTTATTGTGCCTCTCCGCCAGTTGTTATTAAAATATTTTAAAACATTCTCAAGCCCTCGTAAATACTTTACTTTACCCTGGGAACTTAATGTTGTATCCTTTTCAATCCGGTACTGAACCCAGTCAACATCCAGGGTAGCAGCACGGGTCAGGAAAAAATTGATTTGTTCATTATCCGATGGGCTGAATTGATTATCATTCTTACCATCAGATCTCAAAATCTCTTTTTGTTGTTTATCTACAAAATCATGAAACAGTTCACGGTTCTTGGGGGGCTTCAGGTCTCTCAACGGGTCGGGGTCCCTGGCCTGGGCAAGCAAGGGTTGAAATGAAAGCAGGCAATTAAGAACAACAAGATATCTGGAAATTGAAATCATAAGGATCGTTTGACAAATTTACTATCCCATCTCTGAATTACATACAAACCAATTTATTAAAGCAAAAAGACGGTTCTGTTGAAAGAATTGCTGGTTGTATAATGTTAAATTCTATTACGACCAAAAAATGTTTCCGTATTAATTTTTTATTAAGTCTATGTTATGCGATATAAGGCAATTTTCTTTAGAAATAATCTTCATGTAGGTTTGCGCAAACAAAAAACAATGGAAGCTAAGGCAAGAAAAGTTTTAATTGCCGATGATGAACCTGATATTCTGGAAATACTGAAATACAATCTAGTTAACGAAGGTTACCAGGTAATAACTGCGAAAGATGGAGATGAAGCCATCGAAAAAGCAAAAATTTTTCAACCGGATCTTGTAGTGCTTGACATTATGATGCCAAAGAAAAGTGGGGTGCAGGTCTGTGAAATATTAAGAACTCAGTCCTCATTCCGAAATACATTAATTATTTTTTTAACTGCTTTAAATGATGAAATAACCCAGATAAGAGGGCTGGAAACAGGAGCGGATGATTATATAAGCAAACCCATCAGCCCTAAAGTTTTTATAAGCCGGGTAAATGCTCTTTTCAGAAGAGTCCCCAAAAAAGAAAATAAAACCTTACAGATAGACGGGCTCATCATTGATCCTGAAAAATTTGTGGTACAGCTTGAAGGAAAGGAAATTCTCCTTGCCAAAAAGGAATTTGAATTACTTCATTTGCTTGCTTCCCGGCCCGGACGGGTTTTTTTACGCAATGAAATTTTGAGCCAGGTGTGGGGCAATGATGTTATTGTAGGAGATCGTACCATTGATGTACACATCCGAAAGATCCGTCAAAAATTGGGTGTAGACTGTATTACAACCGTAAAAGGAGTCGGCTATAAATTCGAATTATAGATTGCTTGTCTTCCGTTACTGGTAAAAAATAAACAGCAACCAGTAACTTGCAACAGATGCTTAATACAAAAAACGTTTCTCCCCGTAAACTTTCTGCACTTACAGCGTTGGTACTTAGTGTACCAATAAGTTTGGGTATTTATATTCTGCATCAAAGCTGGCAGGTATTAGTTATTTCATTTGCTATAATTTTTATTGGCAGTTATTTATTAATTGCTTTTACTCTTGAGAGCTTTATTTACAGAAAGATCAAGCTTATTTACAAATTCATTTACCAGACAAAAGCAAGTAAAAAAGAAGAAGTCTACTACCAGTATCTATTACCACAAAAAAGTATTGATGAAGTGAGAGAAGATGTAGAGAAATGGGCAGAAAAACAGGCAGAAGAAATTGAAATACTAAAAAGGAATGAACAATTCCGTAAAGAGTTTTTACAAAACCTTGCCCATGAATTTAAAACCCCCGTATTTGCTATACAAGGTTATGTAGATACATTATTGCAGGGAGCATTGGAAAACCCGGAAGTAAATCGCCCCTTCCTGGAAAAAACTTCAAGGAATATTGACCGATTGGTTAATCTCATAAATGACCTGGATGAAATTTCAAAACTGGAACGTGGTGAACAGGTAATCTATAAACAAAATTTTATTATACAGGATTTGATAAAGGAAGTTTTTGAAAGCCTTTCTATAAAAGCGGAACAAAAAAATATTCGTTGCAGCATTAAAAAAGGATGCGAGTCGCCATTAGCAGTTTTTGCCGACAAAGAAAAGATCAGGCAGGTAGTATTAAATCTTGTTGAAAATTCTATCAAATACGGAAAGTTCGGAGGGAATATTACTGCCAGCATTTATATTACAGACGAAAAACATGTACTAGTTGAAATAAGTGATGATGGAATTGGCCTGGCTGAAAAACATCTGTCAAGAATTTTCGAACGCTTTTACAGAACAGATGAAGGTCGCAGTCTTGATATAACCGGTTCGGGTCTTGGTCTTGCTATCTGTAAACATATTATCGAGGCACACGGGCAAACCATTCATGCACGTAGCACCGAACATATAGGAACGACTATTGGTTTTACTTTGGAGAGGAAGAAGGAATAATGTTAATTAAATAAAACAAACATCATTCTATTTGTCAGCATCTTCAACAAATCAACTAAAAAGAGCACTCTCACCTATCATGCTATGGGGGCTTGGAGTGGGTTACGTTATTTCCGGCATGTATTTCGGCTGGAACCTTGGATTGAAAGAAGGAGGAACATTAGGACTGGCCATTGCAACTTTTTTTATCATCATTCTATATGTTACGTTCACTTTTAGTTATACAGAACTGGCTTGCGCTATACCCAAAGCAGGAGGAGGATTCGATTATGCTAACCGTGCATTGGGGAAAGACTGGGGATTTATTGCCGGTATGGCTCAAAACATAGAATTTATCTTTGCTCCGCCGGCTATTGCATTTGCCATTGGCGCTTATTTCAATTTATTCTTCCCGCAGATACCCATTTTATTAATTGCCATTTTTAGTTATATTGTTTTTACAGCTTTGAATATTTATGGCGTTAAAGCTGCAGCTGTGTTTGAGTTGATAATTACTATCCTGGCTGTATGTGAATTGTTATTATTTAGCGGTATTACTCTTCCACATTTTGAATTAAAAAATTTACAGCATAATGCTTTCCCAAATGGCTGGGCCGGCGCATTTGCCGCCACTCCTTTTGCTATCTGGTTTTTCCTGGCGATTGAAGGAGTTGCCAACGTAGCCGAAGAAGCTATCAATCCTCAGCGAACCATGTTGCTTGGTTTCGGTTCGGCTATTTTGACTTTGGTTATTCTGTGTGTTCTTACTTTTATCAGTTCAGTCGGGGTAGCGGGATGGGAAGCCATTGTTTATAAAAGTAATGGTGATACTTCTGATTCTCCATTGCCTTTGGCATTAAGTCATATCGTGGGTAATAATAATACCATGTACCATTTGCTTATAACTATAGGGCTGTTTGGGTTGATCGCATCTTTTCACGGAATCATTCTGGCTGCAGGAAGAGCAAGCTTTGAATTTGGAAGAGTAGGTTTTGCCCCTGCGCTTTTAAAAAATATTCATCCAAAATTTCAAACACCGTCAAATGCATTATTGGTCAATATGGCAATCGGCATTATCGCTTTACTGACAGGCAAAACGGCTGAGATCATTACTATTTCTGTATTTGGCGCATTGACACTATATGTTATATCCATGATAGCTTTGTTACGGCTTAGAAAAAAAGAACCGAAATTGGAACGGCCCTTTAAAGTACCTATGTATCCAATATTTCCGGTGGTCGCATTGATGATCGGTATTTTTTCATTTGTGGTGATGACAATCTATAACTTTAAGCTGGCATTGATATATTTTCTAATCATAGGCATTTGTTATGGAGCATTCAAGTTGTTTGCAGTAAAGAATTTAAATAATTAGTATTTTTTATCCAATATAAAATATGACTACAAAAGAAATTATTCAGTATGTAAAAGATCACCCTTCGGGAAAAGTAAAAATTGCTTTCAGTGATATTGATGGAATATTAAGAGGTAAATATATTTCTGCTGAAAAATTTCTTTCTGTCATAGAAAATGGTTTAGGATTTTGTGATGTAATTTTTGGATGGGATGCAGGTGATGTGTTGTACGATGATATAAAATATACCGGGTGGCATACCGGTTATCCTGATTGCCCCGCAGTTTTAGACATCAATACATTCAGAAAAATTCCCTGGGAAAATGATGTGCCTTTTTTTCTTGGCGAATTAAAGGATGATAAAGGAAATCCTTCTGTGGTTTGCCCGAGACAATTGCTGAAAAAAATAATAGCCCAGGCTGGCGAGCAGGGCTTTTCCCCCTTCTTCTCGCAGGAATTTGAATGGTACAATTTTGCAGAAACGCCGCAAACGGCTAATGAAAAGCAATTCAAAAATCTCACTCCGCTTGCTCCGGGCATGTTTGGCTATTCCATTCTTCGCAGCTCTTTAGAAAACTTTTACTTCACCGATTTATTTGAAAGTCTGAAAAAGTTTGATGTACCGTTGGAAGGATTACATACTGAAACAGGGCCGGGTACCTATGAAGCAGCGATCGTTTATGCCGATATCTTAGAAGCTGCAGACCGTGCCATTCTTTTTAAAACCGCAGTAAAAGAAATTGCATATAAGCACGGCATCATGGCCACCTTTATGGCGAAGATCAATGAAAATCTTCCCGGTTGCGGTGGGCATGTTCATCAAAGTTTATGGGACAAAGCAGGAAAGAAAAATCTTTTCTATAATGAAAAAGATAAAATGAAGATGAGTGAAGTAATGAAAAGTTATGTGGCTGGACAATTATATTGTTTACCATATATTCTTCCCATGTTTGCCCCTACTATCAATAGTTATAAAAGACTCGTAGAAGGAGCCTGGGCGCCTACTACACTTACATGGGCAACAGATAACAGAACAGTTGCACTCAGAATATTATCCGGCAGCAGCAAATCATGCCGTCTTGAAACAAGAGTGATCGGATCAGATGTAAATCCATATTTAGCCATGGCAGGTTGCTTGGCTGCAGGTTTATATGGCATAAAAAACAAATTGAAATTAAAACAACCCGCTACTGTTGGAAACGGTTACAAAGACTATTCAATTGGCGTTCTGCCTTCTACATTAATAGAAGCGGCTCACCTAATGAAAACTTCCAAAGTTGCCAAAGAACTTTTCGGAGAAAAATTTGTTGAACACTTTACTCTTACAAGAGAATGGGAATGGAAGCAACATTTGAAAGCAGTAACAGACTGGGAATACAAACGATATTTTGAAATTATTTGAAGGCCAAAAACAAAAATCAAAAACCAATCTCCAAATAAATCATAAACAATAAAATAAAAAAATTAAGCCGTTTGTTTTCATAACTTGAATTTAGAATTTGGGGTTATTTATTTGGTTCTTGCTATTTGCAATTTGAATTTTAATCACCTATGACCTTCGATAAGATCTATCAATATAACTTTCCGACAACAATTCGTTTTGGTGCAGGTTCAAGCAAAGAGCTGGGTGATTATTTATTAAAAAATAATTTATCAAATCCATTAATAGTTACTGATAACACAATTGCTCAATTAAGTTTTTTTAAAGAGATCATCAATAATCTGAAAAAGAAAAATATTTCTGCAGAAATATTTTCAAACATTCATAAAAACCCGGTAAAATCGGATGTATACAAAGGCACAGATGTTTATGATAATACTCAAAGAGATTCTGTTATAGGCATTGGCGGCGGTGCCGCACTGGATGTGGCCAGGGCGATCGTATTAAGAGTAAATCACCGGGAGGATCTTTTTAAATATGATGACCTCATTGGTGGAGATATATATGTAACGAACGATGTTCCGCATTTTATTACAATTCCTACAACCGCAGGCACAGGAAGCGAAGTCGGTCGCAGTGCAATTATTGCCGATGATGAAACTCATCAAAAGAAAATTCTTTTTTCTCCCAAACTATTGGCAAAAATCGTTTTTGCCGATCCCTCATTAACCATGGAACTTCCTCCGTTTATTACAGCTGCTACCGGTATGGATGCTTTGACACATAATATGGAAGCTTATTTGGCAAAAATGCCACATCCTTTATGTGAAGGAATTGCACTGGAAGGAATTTCATTGATCAGTCAATCACTGGAGAAAGCGGTTAACGATCCGGATATAGAATCAAGGAGCAAAATGCTGATCGCTTCATTAATGGGCGCAGTGGCTTTCCAAAAAGGCCTGGGAGTGGTGCATTCACTGGCACATCCTTTATCATCCCTGCTCGATACACATCATGGCCTGGCCAATGCAGTAAATATTCCTTATGGAATGGAATTCAATATTGAAGGATTTGAAAATAAATTCAAACACATTGCCCGAACACTGGAGCTGAAAGAAGAAACAGGTGAAACCGTTGTAAACTATTTATTTGATTTGAATTCAAAGATCAATATCCCGCATAAATTAAGAGACATTGCAGTAAAACCTGAACACATTGAGACTCTTGCTGATCTTGCCATTGCTGATTTTGCTCATCCAAATAATCCAAAACCGGTAACCCGTGAAGATTTCAGAAATTTGTACAGCAAAGCACTTTAACCTATGCAGAAAAAAATCGGTATCAGCTTTACTAAATCATCTTTTCAGAATTACTGGAATTGGTTTACATCAGAAGACTTGCTTGACGACTTAGAATTGATCGAACTAAATTTTGAAAAAAACAACACCGAAGATATCTATAAATGTGATGGCTTTATTCTCACAGGTGGTGAGGATACTCACCCTTCTTTTTACAATGGAAAAACAATTTATAATAACAACCCTTCTTCATTCCAGATTGAACGTGATTTTTTTGAAGAAAAAATTTACCGTTATTCCCAATTAAACAATTTGCCTGTTCTTGGAATTTGCCGGGGTATGCAACTGGTAAATGTATTACAAGGAGGTAAACTGATACAGGATCTTGACAGTGGTAACGAAAGACACAAAAAAGAAGAATCGGATAAGGAACATACAATTGTTGCTGAGAACAATAGCATGCTTTATAAAATAACAGGTTCTCTTTCAGGTCATGTAAACAGTGCCCATCACCAGGCAATTGATCCTGGTGCAATTGGCGATAATTTGATTGTGAACGCTTATGATGACGATGATGAAAAGATCATTGAAGGACTTGAATTCAGGAACAAAACCGGTAAAGCTTTCATGCTTTGCGTGCAATGGCACCCCGAAAGAATGAAAGACAAAGAAGAAAATCCATTTTCTCAAAACCTGAAAAAACAATTCCTCGAAGCAATCAGGGCAACATCTATGAAAAAACTTTCCGTCACTAACCCGGCTACGGAAGAAATAATTGCAGAGTTGAATGAAGACACAAAAGAAACTCTGCAAAAAAAAATTGAATCTCTGAAGGCTTCACAAATAAGTTGGCAGAAACAAGTACTTAAAGAAAGAGTGGATATAATTAAAAAATTTTCTGATCTCTTAGAAAAAAACATCGAACAACTTACCTTGGTTTTAACTTCGGAAGTCGGGAAGCCTTTACAGCAATCCCGCAATGAAATAAATGGTGCAAGGGCAAGAATAAAATGGCTTTCTGAAAATTCCGAGAAATATTTGTCAGATGAGATCATGAGTCATTCAAATGGAATGGAAGAAAAAATTTCTTATGAACCGCTTGGAATTGTTTGCAATATATCTGCATGGAACTATCCTTACCTGGTTGGTGTAAATGTTTTTGTTCCGGCTTTGCTCGCCGGAAATGCTGTGATGTATAAGCCTTCAGAACATTCAACATTAACGGCTTTGCAAATAGAAAAACTGTTGAAGCAAGCCGGTGTGCCGGAAAATATTTTCCATGTGGCCATAGGAGCAAAAGAAACAGGTGAGTTGTTATTAGAAATTCCGTTTGATGGATACTTCTTCACCGGTTCTTATAAAACAGGAAAATACATCTATCAAAAAGTAGCGCCAAAAATGATTCCTTGCCAATGCGAATTAGGCGGTAAGGATCCTTTATACGTAGCCGATGATGTAAAAGATATTAAAGCTGTTGCAGCCGGTACTGCTGACGGAGCTTTTTATAATAACGGGCAAAGCTGCTGTTCAGTAGAAAGGATCTACGTTCATGAAAAAACTTATGATCAGTACATTGACGAATTTATAAAGGAAGTAAAGTCATGGAAGATCGGGTCACCAACAGAAGAAGGAATGTATATCGGTCCGTTGAGCAGAAAAGAACAAGTAACGGTTCTGGAAAAACAAGTTGAAGATGCAATCAGTAAAGGAGCAATGATTTTAACAGGCGGAAAAAAAGTAAATGGTACCGGATATTTTTTTGAACCAACTGTTCTTGTAAATGTAAATCACACTATGAGTGTAATGACCGATGAATCGTTTGGGCCGATCATCGGTATTATGAAAGTGAAAGATGACAATGAAGCGATAGAACTGATGAAGGATACGGAATATGGTTTGACGGCTTCTGTTTATAGTTCAGATAGAGAAAGAGCAGAAAACATTTTACAACAAATAAATACCGGAACGGGTTACTGGAATTGCTGCGACAGGGTAAGTGCGGCCCTGCCATGGAGTGGAAGAAAACATTCGGGATTCGGTGTTACACTTTCTTCTGCAGGTTTACGAGCATTTGTGAAACCAAAAGGATACCATTTGAGAGGATGATTTTACTTTTTTTCTTGCTCATAGTCCAGTATCTTTTGACCATTCTCATTGTAAATTTTTTTTAATGTTGTATCGGGTAATGAAAGCCCATACAAGGGCCAATGATAATTGAACATGTCCTGCTCATAAAAATGTTCATCAGCAGTTTCAAGAATTCGAAACGTGACAAGGTACATTTTTTTTGATGTGCCCATATCTGTACCATATACGATCCTGTTCGAATATTTTTCCATGAAATCATGAACATACCGGGGAATAGGGGCGATCTCACCATACCGTGCAGCGATATCAGCATACAGGTTAGGGTATTTATCAAACAATCTTCCCAGCCTGCTGAGATCTGAACAACAGTTTGCAAGATGACAGGCAATGAAAATTGTCTTAGGATTATTTTTTACCGCATTTTCCAATGTTATGATCAGTTGGTCGTGATCAAGGATTCCATTTTTGCTCATATCTACCTTCCACGTGGCCGCATTCATTAATCCATCATTTGTAGAATCTGCATCTTGATACATCCATGCATCCTCAGCAACATGTATGCTTACCGGCATATGCAGTTCTGCGCATTTTTCAAGCAAGGGTTTCATTTGCGGATCATCAATATGCATGCCCCATCCCGTCGTTGGTTTGGAATAAAATTCTCCTAATCCTTTATCACCCAGCTCTCCCACCCCTCTTGCCCCTTTTTTGTAACATCTTTCCAGTTCTGCAATTGCATGCTGTTGCCAGCCATTTTTATCATACCCTGTATAATCAAAACCACACCAGATCTCAAACCGGCCTTTATAACGTTCATATTTTTCAACAACAGAATCAAACTTTGTACCTGTGGAGTAGGAAAGGATAATTATTTTTGCAATCCCCAGTTCATCCATTGTTTTAACCCATTCATCCACTTCCCGATCTGATTTTGGATAATCATGAGAATGAAAATCAATCACCGGATATTTTGCCTTTTCAATTCTTGTAACAGGTATTTTATAAATAGAAACAGGATGAAAGTCTTTTAATCTCAGATCATTTACATTCTGGCAAACTGCCGTTACAGCAAAAGTTTGCAAAACAAAAAGTAAAAGCGGGTAAGAAGTATATATTTGTTTCATAAAAAATTACTAATTGTCTTTTCGGCATTGCACAAATTTAATTCTGCAATTTGGTTTGCGAACCTGGTCTCACAAGAAAAACCTTAACAAAGGCGGCTTAATATACAAACAATAGATAATCTATCTTCAAATGTCGTCTACTGTCTTCCCTTTTTAAAAAACAATTATTATATTAACAGGTAATGATTCCCTCGAAACCAATCACAATCCTGTGTTTTATATATAGCAAAATTTGCTACCTGATCTTATTTCACGTATCAGTTTTGGGTTTCCTTTTTACTATTGCCCAAACGAACATCAGTGGTGTTGTAAACAGTTATTATAAAGTAGTGGAGATTATTCCCGGCAAGGCTTGTGTAAGGCTAAATAACGTTACAGGCCTGGCCCGGTTACAAAAAACATTACTTATACAAATGAAAGGGGCCTCTGTTACTACTTCCAACAACAGCAGCTTTGGTGATACAACTTCGCTTAATAATGCCGGCAACTATGAAATTGCTATTATTTGTGCGATAGATGGTGATTCGGTTTTTATGTTTCATAATTTTTTGAACAATTATACCGTTGCTGATAAAGTGCAACTGGTAAAATTTGCTGAATATTATTCTGCCAACGTTATTGATACAATAAAAGCTTCCCCCTGGAATAATACAATCGGTACAGGCGGAGTGATTGCTATAAGTGTTTCCCAGGACTTAATATTAAATGCTCCCGTTTATGCAGATTCTTCTGGTTTCAGGGGAGGTGGTTATATATTAAGTAATGGAACATGTTTTAATGCCCCCCTTGATGCCACAAATTATTTTTATAACGCTTCTTCTGTTACCCCACAAAATGGTGCTTACAAAGGTGAGAGTGTTTATGATTTTCCCGCATCGCAAAGTGGTGGACGAGGTGCACCGGCAAATGGCGGAGGCGGAGGAAATAATCATAATAACGGTGGCGGAGGTGGTGCCAATTTAAGTGTGGGAGGAAATGGTGGCGGCAATTCCAGCAGCGCCGGCTGCAGGGGTGATTTGCATGGGGAAGCTGGCAAGGCACTCAAAAACTGGAATGGTGAAAAGATGTTTTTTGGCGGAGGTGGAGGTGCTGGTCATTCAAACGGAACACTCACTATTTCCAATGGTGGTGGCAATGGCGGAGGTATTATTTTTATCCATGCGGAAACCCTTATTGGCAATGGATATAAAATATCAGCTAATGGAGGAGAAGGAGGGACTGCAGTTTCCGATGGAGCCTCAGGTGGAGGTGCAGCTGGTTCTGTCATCATGGATATAAGCACCTATTCCGGTTCTGTAACTATACAAGCGAACGGCGGTAAAGGAGGGAATGAAAATGATGCAGGCACTCTACAAAGATGTTATGGTGCAGGTGGCGGCGGTAGCGGTGGTGTTATTTATTTTACAGCATCGATACCTGCTGTTTCAATTTCAGTTACCGGTGGAACTGCTGGTTCAGAATATGGAGGAGACCCCGCATGTAATGCAGCCATACCGGCTGCCAGTGGTTCTGATGGCAGTACAATTTCTTCTTATCTCATTCGGCAATCAACCGATTCTGCATCATATTGCATTTCGATTGCTCCTTTATCAGTAAGATTGATATATTTCAAAGCTGTGCCTGGTCAATCGAATATTCAATTGCAATGGGCGGTATCAAATCCCGAATTATCCATGGAGTTTATACCCGAAAAAATAATTGCTGATAACTGGTATCCTCTTCATGCAATACAGGCTGATGATCTGAAACAAGACTATATTTATACAGATGAACACCCGGAACAAGGATTGAATTTTTACAGGCTTAAGATCATTGAAAAAAATAATTCTTTTTTTTATTCCCCCGTTCGGCAATTAAACGGAAATCAAAAGAGTAACCCATTTGTTCTTTATCCCAACCCTGCCTCTCAGCAGGTTATTGTTACAGGTAATTTTTCTTCTTTTACCGAAATAAAATTGTTTGACCTCTCCGGCAAATTAATATGGTATAAAAAAATAGCGGGCAGCAATGAAAGTATATCTATTGATCTCTCTTTGCTGCAGGCAGGAGTATATGCATTGCAAATTGACAACGTTATAAAAAAACTTATTATCTGCAAATAAGAGATGGAATGAAATGTCCTTGCTGATAGATTCGAACTAAACCCTACTTACAAGCCAAATCTTATTGTTTATCTCAACGTAATTGCAGGTGCAATAGATTTGTCAGATTGAAAATTTTCTCCTACCAAACTGGCAATGGTCTGTGCAATTTGTTTCTGATAAATCTGTTCCTCATTTTTTATTTCGCCAAGAGGTTTAATATTGGGACCGATAAGTGCCAGCCAGGTTTGGGATGATCCACTTATAAACAATCCATGACTTGTCCATTTGGAAGAAGCTTTTCCTCTTCCGTGATCAGTAGTAATAATAAATGTGGTTTTGTCTTTATACCCCGGCGAAGATTGAACCCAATGCCAGAGTTCTGATATCATTTTATCAATTTCTGCTGCTTTTTCAAGATAAAGATCATACTTGCCCTGATGAGCCATTTCATCTGTTTCACCAAAACCCAGGTAAACTATTTTCGGTTGAAATTTACGAACATACTCCTCCGCTGTAATAAATGTAAGCTCATCCTGTCTTGTTTCAGTTTTATTGTATACGGCATCATTTTCCACCTTATTGATCAGGCTTTGCTCCGCATTATCTTCTTCCATATTTTCATAACCGCTATTCATTTCAATCTTGCTTCTTTCTTTATTTAAAATATATGGAAACACATCCCATGAAGTAAACGCCACTACGTTGCCTCTATAATCAGTTTGTTGATTCAGGTATTCAAGCACATTTACATTTGGGTTTTCCCTTTTATTATTTGATGCAATAGTGATATCCGTTTTGCCGGTAAACATTTCATTATACCCCGGGTAAGAGAGAGAATAAAAATTTGAAACATTCATTTTGTTATTGAAATGACGGTTGCCGTATACTTGTCCTTTTTTAGCAAGCACATTCCAAAAGAAAGGCATTAGCTTCTTTCTTCTTTCGTCCGCATCAGGAGCCCAATACATCATTTTCATGGTTGAAGTATCAGCAGTGTATTTCTCATTATTTATTAATAAAGAATCTGCCCCGGTAAAAACTTCCTGCCAGCGAAAGCCATCAATTGTAATAATGAAAAGATTTTGAACTGGTCGGATCTGAGAAGAAATATCCTGTTGATTTGTCGGTTTTTCAGGAGCCCGCAAACATACTGCCAGTATAATGCAGGCGAACAAATGTTTCATTGTGTAACGGTTTTGCAAAAAAAGAAAGTCAATGTAACTGAACTGTTATCTGAGCATTATTTTAATGTTAGATAAAAATTGATAATGATTTGTTCATGTTGTAGTAACATACGGATTAAATATGTTGATAAATTTTGCAAAACTTTCCGCCCATGCAAAAACGCTCTATTGATGTCGCCGTACTCTCGGACCTCCATTTGGGTACGTATGGTTGCCGTGCCAAGGAAATTGTCACTTACCTTAAAAGTATCAGTCCGCAAATTCTGATCCTGAATGGAGACATCATTGATATCTGGCAATTCAGCAAACATTATTTTCCTCCCACACACGTAGCCGTGATTAAAGAAATACTTAACCTGATGACCTCCGGTGCAAGGGTAATTTATGTTACAGGCAATCATGATGAAATGCTTCGCCGCTACAGTGAGCTGCAGTTAGGGCAATTTCAGCTTATAGACAAACTGGTGATCGAGATCGATCATAAAATGACCTGGATGTTTCACGGTGATGTGTTTGATAATACAACAAAAGGCAGTGCGAAGTTCTGGGCAAAGATGGGAAGCAACGGCTACGCCTTGCTGCTTGCATTCAATCGTTTTATTAATAAGCTGATGAAACTTATCGGGAAGGAAAAAATTTCTCTTTCGAAACGAGTGATGAAGAAAGTAAATGAATCTATTGTCAAGATTAATGAGTTCGAAACACTGGTAGCAGAACTGGCTATTGAAAAAAAATATAATTACGTGATATGCGGACATATTCATCAACCGCAAAAGAGAGTGATCAGTAATAAAGAGGGAAGTGTAGTTTACCTGAATTCAGGGGATTGGATTGAACACCTGACGTCTTTGGAATATTATGGCGGCGACTGGCACATTTATAAATATGAAGAATCGGAAATGAAAACTATCAATATAAAAGAAATGAAACGACGTACGACTGATGTAATGACTGACCAGATCGCGATCTATCTGCATTCTTTAGGAGCATAGCTATTATAAACGACTGATTAAAATAAAAGCAACAAGGATGAAAATTTTTTATGCTATCCAGGCTACAGGGAACGGACATATAAGCAGAGCTATGGAACTACTGCCTTATCTGGAGGAATACGGAACAGTTGATATTTTTTTAAGCGGTGCCAACAGCTCTCTCGTCCTGGATGCACCTATAAAATACAGGAGTAATGGTTTAAGTCTTTTCTATAATTGTACCGGCGGATTGAACTACTGGAAGATCATGAAAGAATATCATCCTTTTAAATTGAAAAAGGAAATACAGGAACTGCCTGTTGAAAAATACGATCTCATCATAAACGATTTTGAATATATCACTTCCGCTTCCTGTGCAAAGAAGAAAATTCCTTCTGTGCAGTTCGGCCACCAGGCAAGTTTTCAATCTAATCGCACTCCAAGACCTGAAAATAAGAATTCTATTGGCGAATGGGTTTTAAAAAATTATGCAAAAACGACTCACCACATAGGATTGCATTTTGAAAAATATGATGATTTTATTTTTCATCCTGTCATAAAAAAAGAGATACGTGAAGCCGAACCAACGGATAAAAATTATTTCACGGTCTATCTCCCTTCTTATTGTGAACCTCAGTTAGAACAGATCTTTCATCCCTTTAAAGAATTCGGCTTTCAAATATTCTCTAAAGAGATCACGCAGGTAAAAATTTCTGAAAACATTCGCTTTATTCCTGTTGATAAAAATCTATTTAACCAAAGTCTTATCCACTGTTCAGGCATCATTACAGGCGGAGGTTTTGAAACGCCCGCCGAAGTCATTCACCTTGGAAAGAAAATTATTTCGATTCCCATTCGCGGGCAATATGAACAGGTCTGTAATGCAGCGGCTTTAGAAAAATTAGGAATTACCTGCTTAAAAACTATTGATGAGAAGTTCTCTCCCATTTTTTATAAATGGGTAGAAGAAAAAAATTCTGTATGCATTGATTACAGCAAAACTGTTCCGGATTCGTTGGAATATCTTTTTGAATTGTACGATAAAATGAAGACTACCCAGGGAGTTGAATATGCTCCTTATTAAAATTCTCAAGTTGATTAATGTTTTGTATGAAACGGGTAAAGGAGAAACCGGTTGGCTCTTAAATCCACCATTACCGGCTCTCTTTACATCCGACCTCGTTAAGAAATTTATTGACCCTGCCTTACTTTCAAAACGTAGGCTGGCAATAACCCATGTGCTTCTTTATGGGTATTAATTATTGCGTTTGAATCTGGTGCTTGCGACAGGCAAAACACAGTTCCACTTTTTTCATCAACCCAATAATTGATAAAATTTACTCCATACTTCTTTTCAACAGCAAGATCTTTTTGATGTGCTCCGGCTACAGCTTCTTTAGTCACATTACCGGCGCCCAGATAATGCACATCAAGGAATAAATTTTTGTTGTCAGTGAGAAGTGCTTCTTGTCCTGGCGTCACCGTGTAAACATGCTGGGGCACCAGGCCATGTGCTTCACGATGCGTTTCAATCATTGAATTTGAGTCTTTCGCAGAAGCAAGACAATACACTTTTCCTTTTTCTTCATCAACCCAAAACTTAATGAAGTTCACTCCATACTTACCTTCAGTGGCAAGATCTTTCTGGTGTGCCGCCATTACATCATCAAAAGTTACCTTACCCGGTCCGATGTCGTGTACATCCAGGAAAAGGGTTTCATTACCTGTCGTTGTTTTAGACTGCATGGGTTGAAGTCTCACCTGGTCTTTAGAAGAAAAATCAGATGAACTGAGTTTAGCCGATTGTTTGCACGCATTTATCATTACCGCTGCAACAATTCCAAATACAAAAATTTTCATTGTTAAGTTTTTAATTAATCAAATATTTTACGTAGCAAAATAAATTCGGTGACACGAGCATTATTTACGAGTTTCACCCCATTTTATGATTATCTCTTCCCTATTTTATCAGCCTGTTCAAAAAACTGTCTTCAGAAAAAATCATTTCTAAACCATTTGCATAATGGAAAGAAATAGCAGTAGTGGATTTCAGTCTTTGTTCTGCAACCGAACAACGGAATTTTTGTTTCACTTGGACATGAATAAAAACTTACGCTTGTTAATATTAGAAATGCAAAAAAAATTCCATTGGGAAATTGGTAATAGTTGATAATTAGTTGAAACACTAAACAACCTTTTCATTTCCTTAGCCGATTGTAGGTTTTCCCTATTTTGGAAACACGCCTTACCTATTTTTATTGAGCATGGAACTTATCGAAAGGAATGACTTTCTCTTATCACTGAAAAAGGAATTTAAAAAAATCTCTTCCGGGGAAGGCCATTCATTTTTTATAATAGGAGAGCCTGGTATAGGCAAGACCTCGTTGGTAAAAACATTTCTGAAAGAGATTGAAGATAATAGTATTCAATATACAGGCGCCTGCGATTCGCTTTTTGCTCCGCGGCCTCTTGCTCCATTATATGACCTGGCATTGCAAATAAATAAGGACTGGGTAACTGAAATTGAATCGATTTCATCAAGAGCAGAATTGTTTGCCAGATTTGTACAGGAACTAACTAACACAGTCCGGCCAGTCGTTGTCGTATTCGAAGACATTCATTGGGCTGATGAAGCTACGCTTGATTTTATAAAATTTTTTGCCCGTCGTGTTAACCGTATGAAATGCCTGTTTATTCTTACATGGCGGGACGAGGAGATAAACAGGCAACATCCGCTGAGAAACGTATTGGGTGATCTTTCTCCCGGCACGTTTACAAGATTGGAATTAACGCCTTTATCAAAAGAAGCTGTTCAAAAACTGGCTGATAAAAAAGGATACAATGGAGAAGATGTATATAGTATTTCGGGGGGCAATCCTTTTTATGTAAGTGAGATCCTGGCAAGTTATAGTTTAGGTGTCCCCGCCAATGTAAAAGATTCGATTCTTTCTATATATAATCGTCTCGACGATGAGGCAAAAAAAGTGTGGGATCTTTTATCAATCCTTCCCGAAGGATTGGAAATCACCAGGCTTTACAAAGTTGATGAGTCGTGGCATGAGGCCATCGGCAATTGCATCGCTATCAGAATTCTTCTAATAAAAAAAAACAAGATCTTTTTTAAACATGAACTGTACCGCAGAACGATTGAAGAGGCACATTCGCCTTTTAAAAGAATTGCTTTAAATAAAAAATTACTTGATCTCTTTTTGTCCTCGTTTGAAGAATCCGGGGAGATCGAAAGAATAGTACACCATGCAAAAAATGCAAACGAACACAAGCTGGTAGCACAATTTGCTCCTATGGCTGCGAAGCAAGCCGCGTCTGTAGGTGCACATTTTGAAGCGTCCAAATTATTCCTGACGGCTATCGAATATTCTGAAGAAAATGATCCGGACCAACTGATAAGATTTTATGAAGGCTATACTTATGAATGTTATCTCACTAACCAGATCAATGAAGCGATTATTTATTCAGGAAAATTGCTGAATATTCACGAGAATAAAAAAGACATTGAAAAGACGGGTGATCGTTTACGTTTCCTGTCGAGGCTTTGGTGGATCAACGGTAATAGAAAAAAAGCAGAGGAATATGCTTTGAAGGCTGTTGAAGTGCTAAAGCAAATGCCTGCATGTCGCCCGGGAGCTATGGCATTAAGCAACATGTCACAATTAAAAATGCTTTCTGACCAGGCGGATGAATGCATAAGCTGGGGAGAACAAGCCATTTCAATGGCAAGGGAAATAGATGACCCCGAAACATTATCACATGCCTTAAATAATGTTGGCTCCATGTACATGCGAAAAGATGCCACCTGCATCAAAGGTTTGGATCTGCTGCAACAAAGTCTCGCTATAGCCTTAAAAAATTCATTCGAAGAACATGCTGCAAGGGCGTACTCTAATTTAGCATCTGGTGGATTGGAAATAAAAGAATACACTCTTGCCCAAAAAAACCTGGAAGAAGGTCTTCAATATTGCGAAGAAAGAAATCTTGAATCGTGGTCCACTTATTTATTAGCCTGTAAAACCCGTTACTATCTTGAATCCGGCAATTGGAATGAAGCATATCAGTTAGCCGGCAACCTTGTTAACAGGGAAGGTTCGCCGCCAATTGTTACAATCGGTGCACTTGTTATTGTGGCAACTATTAAAATGAGGCGCGGTGACGACGATGTTTTACCTCTGCTGACAGAAGCAAAGGAAAAAGCATTTGTAGCACTGGAACAGCAACGAATTGTTCCCGCACTGGTGGCGATGTTTGAGTATGAATGGCTAAAAGGAAAAAAAATTATAGAAAATAAAGAACTTGACCTGGCCATAGAATTAATCAAACGCACGGGCGACAAATATGAAAATGGTAAGTTCTCTTATTGGCTTTTCAAATCACGTAGACAAACTCTGCCGGTAAATGAAAGCTTTGAAGGATACGAGTTGTCCACTAAAGTGAAAGCATTGAGAGCTGCCGCTATATGGGAACAATTGAGCTGCCCGTACGAAAAAGCTCTGGCTTTATTTGAAGGAACGGAAGATGATAAACGACAAGCATTAATAATTGTACAATCGCTGGGGGCATCAGCGGTTTATGAAAAAATGAAAATGGAAATGCGCTCCAGCGGCATTACAAAAATTCCAAGGGGTTTGCGTGAAAGCACAAAAAACAATCCTGCCCAGCTAACGAATCGTGAACTTGATGTTCTTCGACTGCTTAAAACCGGAATTCAGAATAAAGAAATAGCTGAAACACTTTTTATTTCCGCCAAAACAGTTGATCATCACATTTCTTCGATTCTGTTCAAACTGGATGTGAACTCAAGAACCAAGGCAGTTAACGAGGCTAATCGCCTTGGTATTCTAAAATAGGGAAATCGCTTTTATAAATTAGGTGGGTATCCTTATATGTGTTTTTATTTTCCATAGCAATTTTGCATTCTAAAAATGAAAAAAATGAAAAAATTTATCGTAGAAAGAAAACTTCCCGGAGCAGGTAGTCTTACTCCCGAAGAACTAAAAGCCATTTCAAAAACTTCTGTAAAGGTTATAACCGACATGGGTAAAAATTATTCATGGACACAATCTTTTGTTACAGAGGATAAGCTTTATTGTATTCATATTGCAGAGAGCAAGGAAGATATTCGCGAACATGCCAAATGCGGAAATTTTCCGGTAAATACAATTGAAGAAATAAAACAAATAATCGATCCCTCAACTGCGGGATAAGCTCAAAATTTTTTACAGCAATTATCATTAACCTTAAATTTTATCTAATGAAAAAAAATGTAATTATTATATTACTGGTGTTAGTGACGCTCAGTTTGTATGCAAAAAAGCCAAATGGGGGAAAAGTCGATCCGCTCATTGAAAGTAAATTCAAAAAAGAATTTGGTTCCTCAGTAAACGTTTCATGGAAAGTAGTCAATGATGTATCTATAGCCACGTTCACTGATCAGGGTGAGGAAAAGGAAGTTTTTTATGATAGCGACGGAGAAATGTTAGGTTTCGGAAAAAACATAAGAAGAGTTTCTTTGCCCGAAACAGTAAACAAGTCAATCATGACAAGATTCAATTCAGGAGTTATTCAAACCGCCTATGAATTTAAAACAAAAGATTCTCCTACATGTTATTATGTCCGCGTATTAACTCCCCGTTATGCCGCCATTGTCTCTGCAAATGAGTTTGGCGACATAGTGATTATTCAAAAAGAAAGAATGAAGCGACCTTGAATTGAAACGCCGATTATCTTTTACAAAGAAAATGTAAGCCATCCGTCTGGTACGGGTGGCTTTAAAATGTGGAAGGAAAAATCGTTCTTTTATTTCTTTTTACCAGCTGAAAGGCATTCTTTTTTGAATAAAAATCTGGAGGTACATCAGGCAACCCATGATGAATCACTATCGATTAAAGCAAGTCTATGCTTTTTAAAACTATTTTGATTGTATTGGCAGAAAATAACTGACCATAAAATAGTTTAAAAAAAGAAGCTTCACATGAGAACTGGCATTGCAGGTGTTTTTTTAAAAGTTTCCAGCAATCATTTAATTAAAAAATCAAAAAGAGTTCTGCTATTTATTCATAGGGGGATTCAAAAAATTATAGTTTAGGCTTGAGAATAATTCTATTCATAGCAAAACTTTTTAAAAGAAAAAAACTATACTCTTCTCTATTTTCATCAGCATTGAAGGAAGGTATAAAAGATACATTTAAGGAGATGGGATACAAGTTTCATGAAGACAATTAACTACTCTTCTTGCAAGTATGAATGTAGAAACAGGTTTTTAATAAAAGGATTAAGCAAAAATCAATCATGAGAAGATTTATTTTACCGCCGTTGCCGTAGACATGCAATCATTACAGGCAGCAGAAAACTATATAGACGGCGTCTTTTTTGTTACAGTTACATGGGCACCTTATCGTGGTTTTCATTTTGAAGTCGTTAAACAACAATAGAGGGACGGTTGAGAACCGGCTAAAACTGATTTTCAGTAGCCGGTTTCTTTAACCTTTTATTTCTTAACCAAAAAAAAAGTTTATGTCAAAGATTCACGAGATTATAGTTGCAGCTGTTCTTCCGGCAATTAAAACAGCCGGAAAACTTGAAATGGAAAATGTGCTTTCAGGCATTAAAGAACATAATACACCGGAAGTGTATAAAAATACATTACAGGGATTACATTCAAACTTCTCTTTGTTGAAAGAAGCGGCTTCCAAAACAAAAAGCAAATTTGATGATGGCATTGTTGACCTGATTCTTGAAGCTGTTACGGTAAGTGCCAATTCCGACGGAATTGATCTTTCATGATCAACTTTTTTTATCATGTGCAGTCTTTAATTAAAGCCTGGTGTTTCTACTCCGGGTTTTTTATGTATGTTAGATATATAAAATGAAATCAATTGTAATCACATCGCAATAGATTGTATCAGCCCTTTCAATTTATCAGCCGATTTATGAAGCAATAATTTTTCATTGTGACTGATCTGAAGTGTAAGCGTTTCTCTTACTCCGCTTCGGTCAACAATGCATGGCACTCCAAGATATACATCATTTATACCATGATAATCGGTAAGCAAAGTAGAAACATTCAGCACAGCAGCCTCGTTCTTCAGAATGGCTGTGCAGATGCGATCAAGTGCAAGAGCGATGGCATAATAAGTAGCGCCCTTGGCTCTTATAATTCTGTATGCAGCATCACGGGTACTGGCAAATATTTCTTCTTTTTCTTCTTCACTCAGCAGAATTTCAGAGCCGGCAATATTGGCAAGGCTCCATAGAGGAAGTTCAGAATCGCCATGCTCACCAATGATGTGTGCATGTATACTCCTTGAATCAATACCCAGTTTATCACCGATCAGATAGCGAAAACGGGCACTGTCAAGCAAAGTACCAGAACCTATCACACGATGAAAAGGCCAGCCAGATTTTTTCCATGTAAAATAACTCATGATATCAACAGGATTACTGGCGATCAGCAAAATTCCATCACTATTATGCTTCAATACCTCATCAGTTATACTTTCATAAATGGCTACATTCCTTTTCAACAGGTCGATCCTTGATTCGCCCGGTCGTTGAGAAACTCCTGCAGTTATAATAATAATGTCTGCCTCATTGCAATCTTCGTAACTACCCGCCCAGATCTTCGCCTTTCCCAAAAAAGGAAGCCCGTGATTCATATCAAGCGCATCGCCAAACGCTTTTTCTTTGTTTACATCAATAAGCACCAGCTCGTCCATACGTTCCCGTAACAGTAACGTATAGGCAGTAGTAGAACCTACAGCGCCTGCCCCAATAATTACAATTTTTGTTTTTTTTGAAGAAGACGACATTGATTTTGGTATTGTGCAATGGTAGCAATAATTACTTAAATCAGAATTGAAATTTCATAGAATAAGATTTAATGGTTAATGAGGCTTTTTTCTAAGGAGCCTCATTTTTTGCTGATAGATTTTTTTTCCCGCTTTTATAAAATTTGTACCTTAATTCTCCTGATAGTTTGGCCACTATCTATAAAGTGAAAGCGAACTATTCTGCACTCTGATTAGTAGAAATAAAGTTTGGAAGTATTAAAAAGAAAAAGCCCCACGGAGTACGCAGGGCTTAAGAATAATCTTCGGCTTATAGCCTTATTGTGATAAGCTTTCGGGAACAAACATAAAACAAATATGGGATTATGGAAAAAATTTTAGGGCTCGATCTAGGAACAAACTCCATTGGATGGGCAATACGAAAAGTAAATAACGAATTAGAAAATCAAATTATTGATAAAGGAGTTTTGACTTTTGACAAAGGCGTAGCTGAAGACAAATCGGGTGAACATCCCATGGTGCAAAAACGTACAGAAAGCCGTGGCAAACGTAGAAACTACCAAGCCGAGAAATATCGCAAATGGGAATTACTCAAGTGTTTAATCGAAAACAAAATGTGCCCCTTGTCAATTGATGAATTGAACGATTGGCGGCATTATAAAAAAGGAGTTGGCAGAAAATATCCGCAAAATGAAAAATTTATTAACTGGCTTCATTTCGATTTTGATGCTGATGGGAAGCCGGATTTTGAAAGATTAAGCTTTAGCAAACACGAAAGTTATTATCTCTTCAGGGCTTTGATAGTGGATGAAAGCAAAGTAGAAATTTTTAAAAAAGAACCGCAAATCATTGGGAGGGTTTTGTATCAATTGGTGCAGCGCAGAGGTTATAATGACGGACAAAATATTGATGAAAATGAAAAAGACGAATTAAGTAAAACTATCATGAAGGGCGGCGGCGAAGCTGGGGCGATAGGTGTGAATGATATCCTTCCTTATATCGAAAAGCATAAAACATTGGGAGCAGCATTGTATCATTTGCAAAAAGAACAAAATGTTCGTATACGCAAACGGTATAATCTCAGAAGCCATTTTGAAAAAGAAATAAAAGAAATATGCAGGGTGCAAGGCTTGGAACATTTGTTCAAAGCATTTTGGGGTGCTATCGTTTGGCAACGTCCTTTACGCAGTCAAAAAGGCTTAGTGGGTGTTTGCACTTTTGAACAAAATAAAAGGCGTTGCCCTATAAACCATCCGTTATATGAAGAATACAGAACCTGGGTTTTCATTAATAATCTAAAAATAAAACCCATTGCAGAAGATGATACCAAAACAGAAGAAGAACAACATGCTCTGCTGCTGGCCGTACTTAAGAATACAGTATATCCGCAATTTTTTAAGGCAGCCGCCGATTTTAAATTATCAAGTATTGCCAAAGAACTTAAGAAAAAAGGCTATGAAATAACGGCAAGATTTCCTGACGATACAAAAGTCATCAGTCTTTCTTTTTTAAATAGAATGAAAGAAATTTTTGAAGAAGAATGGGAGGAAAAAACAGGATGGGACAACATCTTGAATGGAAAAGAAAAGAAACAAAAATATAATATCGAAGACCTCTGGCATTTACATTTTGTAAAGAAAGACAACAAGGAAACAGGTGAAACAGCATTTGACTTTCTAAAGCCTTTTGGAATTGAAAGATTGAAACTCAATGATGCAAAAGCTGAAACATTTGCCAAAATAAGGCTTCAGCAAGGTTATGCCACATTAAGCCTCAGTGCCATTAAAAAAATATTGCCTTATCTGCGGCAGGGCTTTATTTACAGTGAAGCCATCTATTTGGCTAATCTTCATAAAGTAATGGGGGTAGCACATATTTCCGATGACATAGTAAAACATTTTTCAGAAGAAGTAAAAAGGATCATAAAGCAAAATAGTTTTGAAAAGAAACTCATTCAGACCGCCAATGAATTGATAAATGGTCAATTGAATGGTGAAAACAGGTTTGGAATGGATGCCAATTATCAATTAGATGAAGATGACCGAAAGGATATTGAAAAAGAATTGCTTGAATGTTTTGGGAAATATTCATGGGAAAATTTGACTGAAGAAGAAAAACAATCTGCTACAGTTACAGTCAGCAATAAATACCTGGCATTTCTTCAAAAAAGAATTCATGCAAAAAATGTATTTGAAAAGCCTGAAAGGTTACACGACAAAATTTTCGGTTGGATAAAAGAAACTTACCATGTGCCAGATAAAAATATCAAGTATTTATGGCATCCTTCAGAACAAGAAACTTATCGTAAAGCGATAGAGAAAGATGGTAAACATTATTTAGGTACGCCGGAGCCAATTAGCAAAGGATTTAAAAACCCAATGGCGCTAAAAACATTGCATAAGCTTAAAAAACTTATCAACTATTTGATTGCTGTTGGAAAAATAGATGAAGACACAAGGGTGGTAATAGAAATTGCCCGTGAGCTAAATGATGCCAACAAACGCAAAGCAATTGAACGCTGGCAAAGAGACAAAGAAAAAGAGAACGATACAATCAAAAAAACAATTGATGAAATCAATAAGGAATGTAAAACCGATTTCAACAAGGAGGATAAAAACATAATAGACAAAATAAGGCTATGGGAAGAACAAATGAGAACTTGTATTTACACAGGGAAAACAATTAGCCTTTCTAATGTCTTAAATGGTGTTAAATACGATTACGAACACAGTATCCCAGCAAGTATGAGTTTTGATAATGAGCTTAAAAATCTGACTATTGCCGACAGTTATTATAATAGAGAAATCAAGAAGAAAAAAATTCCTTTTGACTGTCCGAATTATGATAAAGAATATGTACACAATGGAGTTACTTACCCCCCCATCCTTTCCACCCTGCAAACAATGTTTGGAAGAATAGTGGAAACAGAAAAAAAGATTAAGGGAAAGATTATTAAGAAAAGGAATTTTGAGAAAGTAGTTCATTTAGAAGAATTATTTGCCGAATGGAAAGCAAAGACATCTGAAGACAAACAAATCAAAGACAATATCATCATCAGACGCCACCTGATTAAAATGGAATTGGATTACTGGCGTTACAAGCTGCATACTTTTACAACTACAGAGTATAGGGCAGGATGGCGTAACAGCCAACTAAGGGATACTCAAACCATTACCAAATATGCCCTTCCTTTTTTAAAAACTGTGTTCAATAAGGTAGATGTACAAAAAGGAAATATTACTGCAGACTTTAGAAAAATATATAAGATACAAGGCCGATTGGAAAGGAAAGAAAGAACTAAACACAGTCACCATGCCATTGATGCAGCAGTATTAACACTCATACCTCCGTCGGCAGTAAGAGATAAAATATTGTTCCGTTATAACGAAGCAAACGAAAACCAACAAGACTATCATGAAAAACCAAGGCAATGGAATAATTTTCACCAGCTACATATTATAGGAATAGAAGATGATGTATTGATTAATTTCCTGGCAGATCATCGAACACTTACGCCTACTTATAAAACAGCAAGAAAACGAGGAAAAGTGCAGTTTGTAAAAGAAAAAAAGGCAGATGGGAAATGGCAATACAAGCTGGATAGAGATGGAAATAAAATACCCCTAATAGCACAAGGGGATTCCATAAGAGGCCAATTGCACAAGGAAAGTTATTTTGGAGCGATTAAAAAAGGAGAAGAATTAACATTAGTAGAGCGTTATCCTGTTTCTGCATTTACAAGCATCAATGATTGTAAACACATTGTTGACGATGCTGTAAAAACAATAGTTAAAGAAGAATTAGAAAGGAGAATGAAGGAAGGGATGAGTTTTGACAAAGCAAAATTAGAGCCCATTCCTTTCCCTAATGGCAAAGCAATCATCAAAAAAGTCAGATGCAAAGTATTGGCCGGAGGAGGCTACCTAAGATTTGAAAAAGCAGAGCAGCTACATTCACATACCTTCAGATCAAAGAAACAGCATTTATATAAACAGGTAAGTTATGTTCAAAATAAAGAGATGACGCTGTTGCTCTATTATGAAAAACACATTGATGAAAAAATCTATCGGGCATTTCAAATTGTGGGATTATTTGAACTATCTAAATTGAAATTTCATAATGAAAAAAAGTTGCTTCAGGAGAATTATTATTCATCTATAACAATTAGAAAAGGCAAAAATGAAAGAATATTGGAAAATCCTTTTATTATTAAGCCCGGAACCAAATGTATATTTTATAAGGAACACATAGAAGAATTAAAAGAGTTATACAAAAGCGATGTAACGCAGTTATATAAAAGAATATTCATCGTATATAAGTTCAATATGGAAACCAATACAAGCTTTATTTATTTGAAAAATCATTTGGAAGCTCGTGCTGAAAAGGATATAAAAGAAAAGGAGTTTAGAACTTTGAATTTCGATAATTATCAATCAAGACTTCAGTTAACTGCTGACAAATTTACTTGCGCAATTGAAGGGAAACATTTTGAAATGACCCCAGACGGACAAATTAATTGGCTATATTGATATAGTAATAAATTTTTTTTTTATCCGTTTTATTATAATAAACCAACCATCCTATGATAAAGCGGACGCTTTATTTCGGCAATCCCGCCTATCTGAAAACCACTAACGAGCAACTCGTAATAGAGATGCATGATAGCGGTGAGACCAAAACAGTTCCCACTGAAGATATTGGCTTATTGATCTTAGACCATCAGCAGATCACCCTCACTCACGCATTAATCGCAAAACTCCTTGAAAAAAACGTTGCTCTTATCACTTGCGATGCCACACACCATCCAGTTGGTTTAATGCTTAATCTTGATGGTCATTCACTGCAAAGCCAGAAATTCAAAGCACAATTAGAAGCATCTGTGCCCTTAAAAAAGCAATTGTGGCAACAAACAGTGATATGCAAAATAAATAACCAGGCCGCTTTGCTTAAAAAACAGGGTAAGAATCATCAACTGCTCACAAACTTTGCCGCAGAAGTAAAAAGTGGCGACAGTGAAAATCATGAAGCAAGAGCAGCTTCTTATTACTGGAAAAAAATTTTCCTGGAGTTTGTTCAATTCAAAAGAGACCGTTATGGTTTGCCTCCTAATAATTTCCTGAATTATGGTTATGCCATTTTAAGAGCCATTGTAGCAAGAAGCCTGGTAGGGTCAGGGCTGTTGCCAACATTAGGAATCCATCATCAAAACCAGTACAACGCTTATTGCCTGGCAGATGATATAATGGAGCCATACCGCCCCTTTGTTGATATGCTTGTTTGCAGTATGATAGATGTAAACGAGCCGGCTTTTGAAATAACAAAAGAAATAAAAACGAAACTGCTTACACTTCCGGCAATAGATGTGTATGTGGAAAATCAAAAAAGCCCTTTAATGAATGCTGTACAAAAAACAACTGCTTCGCTGGCAAAATGTTTTGAAGGAAAAGCAAGGAAATTATTATACCCAGAACTGCAGTAAATGTATGAACGCTTTAATGCATATCGCATCATGTGGGTATTAGTACATTTTGATCTGCCTACTGAAACAAAAAAGGACAGGAAGAATTATGCCTTGTTCCGTAAAAAGATTATGGCCGATGGTTTTTCCATGTTTCAGTTCAGTATGTATATCCGTCATTGCGCCAGTAAAGAAAATGCTGAGGTTCATATAAAGAGAGTAAAAGGCATCCTGCCACCGAAAGGACATATCGGGATCATGTGCATTACCGATAAGCAATTCGGAATGATGGAAATTTTTCGTGGAAGAGAACTCGTTGATGCCCCTGAAACTTCCCAACAGCTTGAACTATTTTAGCCTCAACCCTGACCCTCCCGAAGTATCGGGGCAAGTTCTCCATAAATGGAGAAGGGAATAAAGTAATATAGAAATAAAAAAATGGGTTTTGTAACCCATTTTTTCATTCTAAAACTTAGCTGAAACAACGTAAAATCAACGCTTTGCCCGTTTGCGGTTGTATAAGAGCTAAGCTACATGATAATTTGAAAGCAAATCACAACTAGATACTGTTGTAACTGCATTAGCACTGAGTTGTATAAGAGCTAAGCTACATGATAATTTGAAAGCAAATCACAACGATGTCAAGCAATGTATGATCAGTTGAATCGGTTGTATAAGAGCTAAGCTACATGATAATTTGAAAGCAAATCACAACTACCGATAGCCATTGTACGACAATCAATGCTCAGTTGTATAAGAGCTAAGCTACATGATAATTTGAAAGCAAATCACAACATCGTTGGCAATGTTATCGCCTTAATCCGGTTGTATAAGAGCTAAGCTACATGATAATTTGAAAGCAAATCACAACTACTGTCACTTGCAGTTGACAATAATGAATTGTTGTATAAGAGCTAAGCTACATGATAATTTGAAAGCAAATCACAACCATTATTGTCATGAAAACGATATAACTATTTGTTGTATAAGAGCTAAGCTACATGATAATTTGAAAGCAAATCACAACTATTTGACTGATGGCTTCAGTGATCACATAGTTGTATAAGAGCTAAGCTACATGATAATTTGAAAGCAAATCACAACCCTGTTGAGATAACATTGCATTAAATCACTGTTGTATAAGAGCTAAGCTACATGATAATTTGAAAGCAAATCACAACTATTGCGTCATAGCATATCAAACGTCGGAAGTTGTATAAGAGCTAAGCTACATGATAATTTGAAAGCAAATCACAACTAATACATTCCATATGTCTGTCAGTATAGAGTTGTATAAGAGCTAAGCTACATGATAATTTGAAAGCAAATCACAACTGGTGCATGGTGATTATCATTGGCATCCTGTTGTATAAGAGCTAAGCTACATGATAATTTGAAAGCAAATCACAACTATTCTGTGGACTATAAAAAAGAATGGATTGTTGTATAAGAGCTAAGCTACATGATAATTTGAAAGCAAATCACAACTATCTCAAAGCATAAGGGGATTCGCTGATGGGTTGTATAAGAGCTAAGCTACATGATAATTTGAAAGCAAATCACAACTTTTACGATCAGTTATAGATTTCTTTATTTGTTGTATAAGAGCTAAGCTACATGATAATTTGAAAGCAAATCACAACTATTGAAAAACAGGGTACAAAGATCAATGGTTGTATAAGAGCTAAGCTACATGATAATTTGAAAGCAAATCACAACTAGTAGATCCTTTGGGAGCTGCCTTAACAGTTGTATAAGAGCTAAGCTACATGATAATTTGAAAGCAAATCACAACTCGTCATTTCGCGGGTTGCAGATCTTAAAAGTTGTATAAGAGCTAAGCTACATGATAATTTGAAAGCAAATCACAACTTGGGATCACAGGATGTTAATTTGGGAAAAGTTGTATAAGAGCTAAGCTACATGATAATTTGAAAGCAAATCACAACTTCTCAAAGCATAAGGGGATTCGCTGATGGGTTGTATAAGAGCTAAGCTACATGATAATTTGAAAGCAAATCACAACGAAAGCAGTAACTGATATTGCTGCGATTAAGTTGTATAAGAGCTAAGCTACATGATAATTTGAAAGCAAATCACAACGAAAGCAGTAACTGATATTGCTGCGATTAAGTTGTATAAGAGCTAAGCTACATGATAATTTGAAAGCAAATCACAACTGCCACAATAAGGGCTGACGTAATTCTGTTGTTGTATAAGAGCTAAGCTACATGATAATTTGAAAGCAAATCACAACTCTGAGAGCTGTACCAGGGAACTAACGGCAGTTGTATAAGAGCTAAGCTACATGATAATTTGAAAGCAAATCACAACTGTAATCAGTAAGCGTCACTGTCTAGGTTTGTTGTATAAGAGCTAAGCTACATGATAATTTGAAAGCAAATCACAACCGGAACTTGACAGGAGATTGCAGGAAATTGGTTGTATAAGAGCTAAGCTACATGATAATTTGAAAGCAAATCACAACCGCTACCTGAAACTGACTTGATGTTTTCAAGTTGTATAAGAGCTAAGCTACATGATAATTTGAAAGCAAATCACAACGTTGAAGCTCATCTTCCATCTTACACCATTGTTGTATAAGAGCTAAGCTACATGATAATTTGAAAGCAAATCACAACCGATTTCGCTAAAGCTGAATGTGCGGCGATCGTTGTATAAGAGCTAAGCTACATGATAATCCAGACAAATCGTGATCACAATTGACATTAAGAAATTTTCCAGTAGTCAAAACAAACAGAATTTGTGAATTGAGGCAATCAACTGTTTTGCCTTGATTTTTTTGTTACTTTTTGTATCAAGACAAAAAGTAATTTTTTAAAAAACAAAGATGCATTTTACATAAGCCCCCTCAATAATCAAAATCAGTTACTCCGAAAATTGGTAAAGACTGCAGCGTTTATTTTTTTCCCGATGACCTGTTCGCACAAACCAAAGCTCAAGGTCATACCGGCACCGCTTAAGCAATTAATAATGGTAACACCTTCTTCGGGTTGCAATACAAGTTCTGTTTCACCGTTGGTAAGTTTTGGATAAATGCCGTTCCATGTTTCAATGATGGTTTCATCTTTGAAACGTGCAAATTTTTTCAGATAGTCAAGTATCATCTGGTTGATGAATTGTTTATCAAACGGATCATGTACCGAGCCATATTCATGAGAATCACCAACCGTTAATTCACCTGCCTGGTTTTGCGATACCATTACATGAATACCCCATTTTAGATACTCAGGGTATTCCTTTTCAAAATATTCTTTTAATGCCGTCAATGAAGAGGCGGCCGTAAAAGATTTATAATGCACCAGTGATAATCCCCCGCATAAAGCCGGGCCGATGCGTTCATTATTCGCTTGCGCTTTCATCCGCATCATTTGCAGTTTGCATTTGATAACAGGAAGCGCCGAATAAAATGAAGGGTATAAGGTTTCGAAATCAGCTCCCGAACAAACATAAATTTCATCAGCCTGGTACTCCTCATCACCAGTAAAAACAGAAGGATAATTAATTTCAGTCACTGCTTTATTCCATAAAAATTCAACTTCATATTTCTCCTGCAGGCACAACGGAATTTTTTTTATGGCTTCCCTGGGATCGACAATAATTTCCTGAGAACTGTATAATCCTCCAACCAAATTTTCTTTTACAATTGCGGCAGGAATGCTGTGCTACTTCGTCGGGCAAAAGCAAACGATACTGACGATCACTATACACCTCAGCCAGTTCACAAAGCACTTTCCACTCAAATTCATTATACGCCAAATGAAGGGAGCCGACTTCATCATGCCAGATGTTTGCTTCATTACAAATTTGCTTCCATATGCCTGCAGATAACATCGCCCTTTCATACAATTTTCCATCCGGCTGGCCAATGGGCCATACCATTCCAAAGTTCCTGATCGAGGCTCCCGTTGCTCTTGCATTTCTTTCAAAAATTTTCACTTCATATTTTCTGGCGGCCAATGCCCTTGCGGTGGCAAGACCCACAATACCGGCACCTACGACTATGGCAGTTTTATGCATAACTCAAATTTGGGGGAGTATCGAAATACCGTTGATATTTCTTTCTGAAATAAATTGATGAACCCACAGTAAGAAAAATTCCTACCACAGAAATTACCATCACCATTTTTACGAAGAAATCACTGTAAGAACCAGCTGCATCGCTAAAGTTTTTCACCAGCAGGGTTACATCGCTTCCGAAATAACCAAAAGCATCGGCCACATAAATAATAAAACCGGCCGTGCTGACATATTTAAAACTTGCGATCAGTCTTTCAAACAACATACAATTAAAAGGCACATACCCCATGTACAGACCGATCCCCGTAATTGTCATCCACCAAAAAGCTGAGAGTTGGTTGTACAAAAACAACAGGGTACCAATCAGAGATAAGATAAACCCTATAACAATTAAAACATGATTGATCATGAGAGCCCTGATATTTCTTTTTACAAATACCAGCAAACTCATTATTATCAGAACCAAAACAGAAGAAGGAATCTCAGTCTTTGTGTAAAGAGAAATACTGCTTCCGTACCCAATTTCCTTCCAGATGTTAGCTGCAAAGTTACTCCGGTAATCACGGATAATCGTCAACATTACATATACTATAAGCAACATGACCAGGCCCGGTAAAAAAGTTTTTATGAAATCAAACCTTTCTTTTTTACTCATGGGCTTGCGTTCTGTTCTTAATAATATGTCTTCTTCTGAAGGCTTTGGAGTTTTTTCAAGCAGCCATGTAAAGATCAGGAGAGGTATAAAAAATATAAGTCCCGTCACCCAGGGCATCCACCACTGATTAATATTCCATTTAAGCAAAACAAATTTTCCAACACTTTGTGTAAAGCCCGAAGCAAAAATAAAACTGGATGATAAAGCAGCGCCCAAAAATTCAGTTGTTTTCCTTCCTTCTATATAGCTAAATACTAATCCATAAATAATTCCAAGCGGGAACCCGTTAATCAGCAAAAAAATAATATTATAGGGAGCAGGCACAATAGCAAAAAATAATAAGGCTATCCACGCAATGCCGATAAATTTTAAAATAATAAGGGTACGGTTTTTATGCTTTAATTCTGCGATGTATCTGATACCAAAAAATTTACTAAGAGTATAGCCTAAAGTTTGTGAAATCACCAGCAATATCTTATAATCAATTCCTAAAAAGTGAATACCTGCATAATCAGCTACCGTAAATGGTTTTCGAAAAGCATACATACATGTATACACACAAAAGGCAGAGAGAGCCGCCAATAAAGTAGTTAACCAGGGTGGCTGTTTATATTTTAAAAATAAATTCATTTACACCAATATGGAAGGGATTTCACGGAGACTATTTACAATATGTGTAGGATGCAAGCTTTCCAGTTCAGAACCTTTGTAAGCCCCGGTTGTAATAGCAATTATATAACTGCATCCTACATTTTTCCCCTCTTCAATATCAACGGCAGTGTCACCGACTTTTGCCACAAGCATAGGATCATCAATACCTGCGCGGAACATTAGCTGCTCAATCATGAACGGATAAGGTCTTCCTTGTTTTACTTCATCACTGGCTATGTAATCATCTACCAATCCTTTTTCCACCCACCGGAAACGATTTACAATAACATCCGCAATGCCTCTAGGAAAGCCTGTATTCAGGGCTATCGCAATTGACCGTTCTTTTAAATTTTGAAATATTTCTTCGGCTCCTTCCGCAGGCTGCACTTCAGGAGAATATTCATAAAACTCGATCATCTCTTTAATAAAATCTTCATAAATGGTTTCTACCATTTCATCATCGAAGTCTACACCATATCTTTCAAGCATCATCTGAATAGCCAATTTTTTTTCATAGCCCATCAGGGGATTAATTTCTTCAGTGGGAATAATAATGTCCTGGTTGCTGAATGCTTTTTGAAAAGCAGTAGCTACAAAATTCTTATCAGTAACCGTGGTACCGGCTATATCAAAGACTACAAGTTTTACGGGCATACAATAATTTTAGTGAAAGCTACAGTTCAATTGTATTACACCGGTGAACTGCAGATGAAGAAAACATTAATTCTAACTTATTAAATGATGCAAAGCCATTTGCCTGTAGATCTCTAAGGAAGGCAAAAGAATTTTTTCAACTTTAGCCTTATCATCCCACTCACGAACTTTTATATATAAAAGATGAAGATGATCTTTTTCGAATTGGAGGGCTTCGGTCTCATTCATTATTCCACCCTGTTTATCTAATGTGATCTTGCTGGCTTCAGAAAGTCTATTATAGTAATCAGGGAATTTATAGGTCAAATACCTCTTTGCAGCTACATGGCTTTCTACAAGCTTTGCAATTTTTTCTGAAAAACCTTTATTAAGCAAATACTGACTTCCCAGAGCTTCATGATCTACTATTCCGTATCCGTCCATTGATCGAACCGGCAGGATATGTTCGCATAGATGACCTATATCATGAAAGAATGCGGCCAGTACTACTTCTTCATCGTAACCTTCTGCCTCTGCCAGTTGAGCTGCCTGGCACATGTGCTCAATTTGCGAAACAGGCTCTCCGATGTAATCAGCAGCGCCGTAATTTTCATACAAAGAAAAAATTTCGTCAACAACAGTTTGTGCTTCTTCTCTTGTCATAAATTATTTTGTTAACCCGGTTATTGCGTTTTCAATTGGTTGATCGGCGGTGAAAGTATATCCCAAAAGTTTTGCGATCGTTTGTGCCATTTGCGCCTGGTAGAGTTGTTCATCTGCTTTTATTTCTCCCTTTGGTTCAATACCCGCACCCAACGCAGCTAACCATATCTGATCAGATCCTTCAATCTTACTTCCGTGAGATGTCCATTCTTTTTTTACTTTATCACCACGACCATGATCGCAAAGAATCAGTAGAGTCGTTTTGTTTTTGTATTCAGGCATTTGCTGAATAGTATTCCAAAGATCGCCAATCCACATATCTTCCATGTGCGCCATGTTTAAATACTGATCATAGCGGCCAGCGTGTGCATAATCATCTGTTTCATCAAAAGCGATATAAAGCACTTTGGGTTTAAATTCCTTTAAATACTCTTTTGCAATGAAATAAGTGAGATGATCGGGACGTACATCATTACCCATTGGTAAAGGAGATTCTTCCTGCATCTCATTCAAAAGATTAAAGGACGCTGTTTTGAAAGGAAGTGTATCAATACCTGCACTCACAAAAATTTTTGCTCTTGGCTCATTCAAAATCGCATCAAAACAATCCCAGGAACTAAATGCAGCTATCTTACCCTTATATTTAGGTTGATGATTTAAGAATTCAAGAACCGTTGTATTCTTATTGAAATTTTTATCATTGCTATTCACTAATGTATCAGGATAACCGGTAAATATTTCGTTATATCCCGGGTAAGAAAACCAGTAAGGATTTTTTACATTGACCTTACTGCCCAATTTACGATTGCCATGAAGCTGACCCCGGGAAGCTACAGTGCTCCAGAAAAAAGGAAATAATTTTTCTCTTCTTTCCTCTGGTGTGGCTGCCCAGAATTTCTTTTTAAGCCCTGCCGTGTCAAAAGAGAAATCAGGATTGTTTATCAATGAATCATCAGCCCCACCAAATACTTCCTGCCACCTGAATCCATCCATTGTAACAATGATTATATTTTCTGTTTTCCCCTGCTGGGCATATAGAGGAAAAACTAAAACGAAAATTAAAACTGATAAAAATATCTTCTTCATTTGTTGCAATTTAAGATTTCAAAAAAAGGCGAATCTTAGACAAGAATCGCCGCTGAAAAAACTGCTATGCTTGCTTTATGAGAAAATTTATTTTAGGATCCACATCATGCCATTTATGTCGTCGTTGCCTCCAAATTGGGATTGTAATGCAGCCTGGTAATTTTCAGCATTTGCTGTTTGTTCTGAGCTCGGATATTTATAGCGCATAGCAATTCGTCCGCCGTTGCCAGTACCCGGACCCGTTGTAAATGTGGGTACTCCTGTTCTTCTATATGTGAAATATGATTCAAATCCGGAGTGACGGAATAAGGCAATGTATCTTTCCTTCAATATTTGTGTTAATCCTGTAGCATTATCACCTGCATACTTTACAGAAGCCTGGCTATAAAAAGTATCAAAATCAAAATTCACATTATAAGTATCATAAACTGCCGTTGAGCCAGGGGCTCCTGATTGATAAAAATAAGCTGTGAATGAGCCTGATTCGGGAATACCATAATAAGACATGGAGGCTTTAATACCTTCCATATAATAAGCTTCAGCGTCACCTAAAGGACCTGAACTAATCCAACCCCTGTTAATTGCTTCCGCTATATTAAACATCAATTCAGGATAACCTATTTGAATACTCGGTTCACCGGTATATGTTTCATAATACCGTCTCCGGTTGATCAATGAATATTGACCACTGTTTCCTTTTACATACATTATTCCCAAATCTTCACCCGGATCGGCTCCTACAAAAGCATCAAAACTCGTGGGGCTTTTTCCGCCTGCTACCAATGCAGAAGCTGGTTCCGCTGTTACAAAAACTCTTGGATCACTGGTTTGGGTGAGAAGGCTAATATATGTTGCAGAAGTATTGTATCGTAAAGCATCAAACCCAAAATTATCCGGGTTCATTGGATAATCATTGGTAGGATAAATAAACTGGTATTGCAGGTTATCATCCATGCCAGTCATGATCGGATATTTATTTGCATCACCTAGTATGGTCGAAACTTGTTGTTTGATATTCAGATCAGCATCACTTTCCTTTTTACTCAATGCAATCAAAAGTCGGATACGAAAAGTATTAACAACCTTTCTCCATTTTGAAAGATCATTATTGAAATAAATATCACCACTGATTGTAGCATTATCTGCAATCAATTGTCCTAACTCTGTATTGGCGCTATCCAACCATAGAAAGGCTTTTTGAAAAACTGTTTTTTGCGGATCATAAGCCGGAGTAAGATTAGCTGTACCCTGTAGCGCATCGGTCATCGGTATATCGCCCATTTCCAAACTCATTTTCGTAAAGAAATATGCTTTAAAAAAATTTGCCATAGCCTCATACGAATTTTCTGCAGGCAATCCACTGTTTGCTGCTTCATCAACCATTTTGTTGACATTTTTCAGTGTATTATAATAATTATCGCCCGAACCAAAATCGTAGCGGTTATTTCCGTAATAATCATAATTGCATAAAAAGTACTGCGAGTATCGTTCACCCGTTCCATAAGGTGCATCAAACATGTCATTCAAAATACCATTAAACAACAAAGAGGCAGGAACACTCGTCGGTTTATTTTCATTTAAATTCAGGTCCGCGAATGTTTTTTTACAGCCTGCACCGCCGATAGCAATAATTGCGACAAGAAGTATATAGAATGTCCGTTTCATTTTTTTAATTTTTTGTTTTTCAGAATACAACATTGATATTAAAACCGTACCTGCGGGTGGTAGGAGATTGCAGGCCTGTTCCGCTTTCTTCATAATTGTACTGGTCAAGGTCTACGTCTTTGAATCTTTTGTCCTTATAGAAATAAAGCAGGTTGCGGCCCACAAGTGAAAAGGTAACTTTACTGATAAAAGTTTTATTCAGAATTTTATCGGGCAAATTATAACTAATCGTCACTTCTCTTAACTTGGCAAATGTTTTACTCATCAGGTTAGCCTCACTTATGTTATAATATTTACTTACATAATCCTGCACCTGGACAACCTGGCTATTGGGAGCAAATTGTAAATCTTTATAATTGAGAATAGCTCCTGTTTGGCCATCGTAGTTAATGGCAGTACCGTTAGACACAACTACTCCCTGTCCTACATAAACACCGGGGTAGTTTGAGTCTCCAGCGTGATCATTATCTGTTGATCTTGCGGCACCAAGAGCTCCTTCGGCCGTTTCGATATTTCTTCCTCCACGCATAGTTTTATTATGCATATAGTCCGTGGTAACTCCTCCTACACTTCCATCAAACTGGAATCCGAATGAAAGGTTTTTCCATGAAATTTCGTTGTGTACACTCCATTGGTATTTTGCATTCAGGTATCCCAAAAATTGTGAAACAGGATTAGACAATGGTTTACCTGCGGCGTCATTAATGATCTGGCCATCCGGAGTTCTAACAAAAGCACTGCTATAGAATTTATCTACGCGATCTCCTTTTTTAAAGAACGTATTATAAACTGTTTGACCGGGGGGTAGTTCAAGGTATCTATCCTGGAAAGTAGACACATTAATTAATACATCCCAATTGATTCCATTAGCTGTTTTTACCGGTGTACCAGATAACGAAAATTCATACCCGGTTTTTTTGGTTTTTAAAGCATTCAAAATATAAGAGCTATAACCAGTAGCATTGGAGATCGGATTACTCAATATTCTAGGCCCATCAATATATTGAAAAGCTGTAGCACTAAATCCAAGACGATTTGCTAAAAACTTTATATCAAATCCCTCTTCATAATTTATCCGGTTGAAGGTTTTGATATTCGGATCGACGATAGCATCTGAATATACAGCAGCAGCCTGATTATTGTATGGCTTTGAAGTAGAATAAACAGCGATCAGTGAATAATCAGGACCTCCATAAGGTGATAAATAGTTATTACCATAATTCAGAGGATAATCGTAAATAGAGGTTCCGTAGTTAGAAGAGTTGCCAAATACACTGCCAATAGAATTATAAGGCGCTACACCGATGGTAGGTTGCGTAGCATCTCCATGCACTGTAGCAAAAGAACCCCTGATTTTCAAAAATGAAATTACCTTAGGCAAATTCACATAATCAGAAATAACTGAAGCCACTGAAATACTGGGATAAAAATAACTGTCATGATTTTGAGGAAGAGCCGATGATTTATCTACGCGGCCCGTGAAGGAAAGAGTTGCATATTTATCAAATGAAGCATCCAGAGAGCCATATGCGCTTATCACTCTCATATCAGAAGCAAAACTGTTTGACTGAACAGGATTGAGTGAATTACTAAAACTGTAAACGCCGGGAACACTGAGGTAATCTGTAGATGTAAAATTCGAATTGTACATAAACGATCTGATGTTGCCACCTACAAAGCCGTTAAGATTCAGAAAGTTTTTAACCGTGTAATTATAGTTCAGCAGAACCTCAGTATTGTTTTCAAACAAATTGCGATGATCTTCCCTGTAGTCTCCTTTATTGCCTTCCCTGCCATAAGGATGAGCTGAATAAGGCATTTTTTCTGTTCGTAATAAATTATAAGTGGTTACCTGCGTACGACCGGTTACATTGAGGTTATTATTGATCTTAAAATTTGCAGAAACATAACCGTACACATCCGATTTATAATGACCACGCAGCCATTCATTCACCATAAACCAGGGATTATGATAGCGCTGGTATTCTGCAAAAATATTTTGCGTTCCTACCTTTCCGGGTTGCCATTCACCTTTGATCACCGGATCCAGTACATCCCAGTCATCACCTGTCCACACTGACATATTATAAATTAAACTGTTGGGGCCATAGTCCACATCAGGAAAATTGGGAGTGTATTGCCTGTTGAAATTCATGTTGGCTTCAATCTTCAAACGTTTTGTAGGATTGAAAGAGCCGTATAAATTGAAATTCGTAATATTCAATTCCATATTTGGAATGATACTCTCCTGGTAAGAATGTGAAAGAGAAAAACGAAGATTGTAATTATCGCCCGCAGCGCTCAGGGAAATATTATTTGTAGTTTGGAAACCGGCTCTTAAAAAGCGATCCAAATTACCTTTACCACGAGCAACATAGGGAGTGGGCTTAATGTGACCTGTCCAAACATAACCCCCGGGGAAAGTTGTAGTATATGTTTGATTGGGGTCATATTCTCCATCCCATTGTGGTATTAACTGCCCTTCAAATTTCGGTCCCCATATATCGTAGTCGGCATCGTTTAAACCACCACCCAAGCCGTTTCCAAAAGCATATAATTCATTTTCGCCCGGTCCGTATTCGTCCTGAACTCTCGGAAAAGCGAGAAATCCTTTATCAATTGAATTGGTTGAATTTATTTCAACCGTCCATCCTTTACGATTTTTATTTCCTTTTTTAGTTGTGATCAAAATAGCTCCATACTGTGCCCGGCTTCCATACAAAGCTGCCGCAGTGGGGCCTTTTAATACCGTGTAGGATTCTATATCATCCGGACTGATGTTCCATGTATCAGAATTGATAGGAATACCATCTACTACATATAGGGTAATCTCATTGCCACGAAGTAAAACAGTTGGTTTTCTTAATAACTCTGCAGATGGGCCTACAGATAGACCGGCTACTTTGCCGGTTAATCCCGATATAGGGTTCTGGTCTCTTGCTTTTACAAGATCTTCGCCTTTTACTTCCTGCACAGAGTAACCAATCCGTTTTATTTCCTTTTTAATTCCAAGAGCTGTTACAACTACTTCAGACAAGTTTTTGGCATTGCTGATCAGTGAAATGGTTCGCGCCTGAGACAGCTTTTACTTCAAGAGGTGAAAAACTGATGTGACTAACTACCAATATATCATTGTCATTCGCCTCAATTGAAAACTTTCCGCTTTCATCGGTAACAGTTTGTTTCGTGGTTCCCTTTACCATTACAGTAGCCTGGGCTACAGGATTGCGATTTTCATCAATAATACTTCCATTTACGATCCGTTGCGCCATAACCATGTATGACATCGTAAGAAAAAAAATTACAAAAGAGATTTTTTTACAACGGGAAAAAAACTGAAGCAGCATACAAATTGATTTTGGTTTACTCAAGAAATTGACGTGGCGAAATTCAACTTGCAATATGAAGGCAACCTTACGGAGACATGAACGAATAATTAATGAAAAGTAAAGTTTTTATGAAATTTTAGTTGGTAACGTACAGGTAATAAACAAATCTTATCCTACCTTTTTTGACAATTAATAATTTATAGAATTAGGTGAAGTAATTACAAAAAAAGGCCGGCCCTCCATACAAATGGCGGGCCGGCAAAACTGCACGAGAAATTCTACTCATAACCCATGGCTCACAAACTGAGCGAAGGAGCAATTCTGCGAAAGAAGATAAGAACTGAATGCAAATTGCGTTCTCATTGTTAAGCAACTATTAGGTCAATATTACTTTAGCGTTAACTCAAAAGAACTATTCCTCAGAAATAATTCTTTCCATTACCCATCCTGATTACTGATTATTATCATAGTGGTTTTTGAGCAATATCAATATTATTTTAACGTTAAGTTTTTGTAACTTTAATGTAAACTGTTGAAAAAACACTTTCAAATATGGCTTCTTTGGGTTATTTCATTAACTGTAATCCCTGCCTGCTTTTCCCAGAACCTTAAAAAAATACGTTTTGATTTTTATGGCGATACAATAGAACTACCATTTGATTCAGCTTCATTTGTGGATTTCAATGATTCTCTTAGTGATCAATCCATTCAATCCTTTTATGAAAATATAAGCAAAAGCCATTTTGAGCCAGTGATAACCTCACTACTAAAATTTAAAGAACAACACAGACCTGATGACTGGCTGTACTACCAGCTAATCCGGCGAACGGCCCAATCCATTAGCCCTAAGGCAGACAACTATCAACGTTACACTTTATACAAATGGTTCTTTTTATCCAAATCAGGTTACGATGCTCTCATTACCATAAAAGATGATAAAATACTTTTTTATATACAGAGTGATGAGCTCATTTATAATATTCCTTATCGTATAAAAAATGGGAAACAATATGTCTGCCTCAACTACCATGACTATGGATTCATTGATTTTACAAAAAATACTTTTTCAGAAGTAGTGATTAATGTACCTGAAGCAAGGAATGCTTTTTCATATAAAATAACCCGTATGCCCGAATTTAAACTAAAAGATTATGTGCAAAAAGATCTCTCTTTTGAATATGCTGATATTATTTATCATTTCAATGTAATGCTCGAGCCGGAAGTGAAAAGTATATTTGCCAACTATCCTGTATTAGACTATAATTACTATTTCAATATCCCGCTAAGCAAAGAAACATACAACTCACTGATCCCTGAACTTAAAAATAAAGTCAGGGGAATGAGCACTAAAGATGGCGTTGGCTTTCTGATGCGGTTTACACGCTATACTTTTTTATTTAAAAAAGACAATGATGTTTTTGGCAAAGAAAAAAGAATGTCGCCGGAAGAAACTTTATTGTATGATGGAAGCGATTGCGAAGACCGGGCTGCCTTATTCTTTTATTTAGTAAAAGAGATATATGGATTGCCAATGATCGTACTTTCATATCCGCTACATGTAACTGTCGCAGTAGAGTTTGACAAACCAATTGGTAATACTATTACCTATAATAATAAAAAATATTCAGTTTGTGAACCCACTCCCCAAAGAAAAGATCTACCTGTTGGCAAACTACTTCCTACTCTTAAAAATGAACCTTATGAAGTAGTATACGAATACACACCAAAGAATGCCATTGCCGGCAATATTATCCATCCAAAATAATTGTTACAAATCTTTACCCCGATGTTTAACAATCGGGCTGTCCACTGTATGAGTGTTACTAATATAATCATATTTGCTTCTCACCAGGAATGTAGCAAGAGGTAATGTTTTCATCATTACAGCTTGCCTGTTTCCAGGCAACTTAACGAAAATACTGCTATCGGAAAGTCTTTTGAAGGAGTAAGCCATTTTATTGCCTTCCACTGTATTCCATATAGCAGATGTTGAATCCGAAGAAACGAGTTTAAGTGTACCAGCAGAGAGAATCCAGTTTACATCTTTATTCACATAGTTTATTTCGCTAACCTCTCGAAGAGATGAGTCCCCTTTTACTATTTTAAAATCATACACCTTATAATTCAAGTCACCCAAACGACTGAAATACAAGTATGACGTATCGGCGCCATCAATCGTTTTCCAGTTAGCAATAGAAAATATATTTTCTAACTCATCAAATTGATCTTTTGGAGAAAGTTCATTCGGTGATGAACTGCATGAGAATAAAACCGAAACTGAAAGGAAAAAAAGGAATAAAATGTTGCGCATACTGTATTTAAATAATAAAGTTACTTACGATCAATCAAAAGAAAAACCGTCCCTTTAACTTGAGACGGCGCTTTTTATAAAATTTAATTGCATTAGTTAAACTTAGTCCATGTTTTCCACCATGTATCATTGTCAGAGCAGGCTCCGATATAAGTAACCTGTTCAAAACCGCTTAATTTACTATTAGTAAAGCTTGCACCTGAGGATGCAGGAGAACCTGTTGCCGGGTTAAAATCCGGTGAATTGTAATTAAAAGCATCTGTAAGTTTTACATCGGAACAGTTAGTCAAAATAGAGTTACTATATGCAGGCGTATTGAACCAGTTAATGATATCTGTCTGTGTATTGCCATGATCAGGTGGGCTAGTATTTGATCCCCTGTCGAATATCACCGGGTTGGGGCATCCTGCAATAATAGTATTTTGGACAAACAATGTGTCCGGAATATTATTATCTGTAGGTGTACCCTTCGTGGCGTCAATAAATAAACCATTGGGATAACCCATGATAATTGAATTGAATAAAGACATGGATGAATTCCTTCTGATCTGAGCGCCCCATACAAAAAGACTGTTACCTACGTTTGACAATGTAGCCTTTGGACCCATCACGGTCATATTCGAAAAAACAGCTTTGGTCTTTGGCGTAAGTGAACTGCCGTTGGCATCATTATCACTTTCAAAAGCTTCGCTTTTTGAAATATCAGCTACTGCTGAATCTCTAAGAGAAATGCCAAATTGTACTGTTCCTGAAAATCCATTATCTGTATCGAAATCATCATCCAGTGTGCGGAAGCTGATCAGGTGTTTACAGTTTACGGTGCCGCCAAACCATTCGTAGGAATCGTCATTGGCGTAGGATACCTGAACATGGTCAATAACAGTACCTGAACCTACTCCGCCAAATGTTAAACCATTAATTTCATTATCGGGAAGAAATGCGTACCCTGCATATTCGATACGGACATAACGTAAGATACCGCTGTTATCAAAAGGAGCCTGTTGCTGATTGGCAGGCGTTCCAAAAAGACCCAGGCCATCACTGTTATTAATCCCTCCTTCAACTGCACCCACACCCTGCACTCCATCAAAAGATGTATTGTTAGGAGCCTGACCCAATAAAACAACGCCAGCCCAGTCGCCACGCTGCGGAGTTGCGGCTTCAGATGTAAATACAATAGGTTTGTCAACAGTTCCGTCAGCAATAATTTTGCAACCGCGGGTTATGATAAGTCCGCCATTCTTACCATTTTCTCCTACAATCGTAGTTCCCGGCTCAATCGTCAGGATAGCACCATTAGTAACATAGACAAGTCCGCGGAGTTTATAAGTATATTTCGCGCTAAGTGTACGATTGGCTGTAATCCTGCCTTCCAGAATTGTGTTTTCTTGTGTACCGCCGCCATTATTACCGGAAGTATCAATAACAGTGATATTGTTGTCAAGTTCAATTTTACGACACCCTATTGAAAGCAAGGTCGTGAAAGCCGCTGCGAAAGCAGCATAGACAAATATTTTTTTCATACTCTATCTGTTTATTGTTTGTTTTTATTTAATGTTATAAGAAAATGATATAGTAATATTTGTTCCGTATTTTCTGGTGATAGTCAGGTCATCGGTTCCCTTATCATACTTGTTATTACTATTATTATCATAATAATAATCTGCACGTGTGTTCAAAATATCCACGACGTTCAATTTTATCTCTCCTTTATCCCGGACTATTTTTTTGGCAACCTGGAGATCAAGTAATGGTCGGGTATGCTCAAATACAGAAGGAGCAGCTCCGGGACCAGTAGATCCTCCTACGTAAAAAATTCTATCGCCTACCTGGTTGTACAACACAGTTGTATATAGCCCGATTTTTTCAATATCATATTGTAAACCGAAGTTGATCACGTAAGGACTTTGCCCCTGCATGGGTCTGTCCAGATTAGCATTAGCCCTTGTTACCCTGTTATAGATGTAAGAAAGATTGGATTGGAGGATAAAATTTTTGAACCCTGGAATAAAATCAAGCCTTTTTCGCATTTCAAATTCAGCGCCATAGCCGGTTGCTTTATCCGCGTTTATATAGTTAAATGTACTGGAGCTCCCGGTTCCGGTTTGATTAAAGAATAACTCAATAGGTTTGTCAAAATACTTATAGAAAACACCCAATGTAAATAATTCTCCTGCCCGAGGATAAATTTCATAACGAATATCTGCATTGGTAACTTTTGTCCGCATAAGGGTTTTGTCACCCGTAATGCTTGCAAACATGTCAAAATCAAAAAATGCAAAAGTGCTCAGCTCCCTGAACTCCGGGCGAATCACAGTTTGTGAGCCGGAGACACGGAGATTGGCTTTTGGGGTTGTTTTGTAAGTAAGATTCAAAGCAGGGAGATAATCCCTTACCTCCGTATGAGAAAACCTTCCGTCACTTTGTTTAACGCTACCCATCAACTGGTCATAATCTTCAACCCGCAAGCCCCAGGTAACCCTGAATTTGTCTGAAAATTCGTTATCAAACTGAAGAAATACAGCATTCAGTATAGTATTAGCCAGATAACGGTATTGATCACCACTTAGCGCATCAAAAGCAAATTTATTATTAAATCCGTTGCCAAAATTCTGGGGGTTAAAGACCTGGCTGGGGGGAAGTAGTTTTAAGCTATCATTATTAGAAGGAAGGTAATTAGCAAATGGCCTCGAATCAAACAACCGGTCTTTGATTTGCAGTAAATAGCCTCCTTTTACTGTCTGTGTACGGTCAAACATTCTCCATGAATAAGCAAGATCGCCACCGGCGGTATAAATATAATCGCTTAAGAATCCATAATAGCGACTCCCTGTTTGCTGGGAATTCCCTGATGTACCAATTAAAAGGAGGTAAGGGTTGCTAGCGCTGGATGGATCCTGAGTATATTGAATTCTTCTTTGATCAGGTATATACTGATCAAGTATATTAAAACTTCCATACCAGTGGAATTTTAAATTAGTCGCTTTAATATTGTGTTCACCCGAAAGCTGTGTAGTGAAGAATGTGTTTGTCTTCAGCGCCAGTTCAGTAGCCTTCACGTTAAAACCAGCATCGTCAGTACCTGTTCTATCTGTTGCATAATTGGTAGAATTAACGTTAAGGATGTTTTTCCATGATATTTTATTATTGTCACCAATCTTTAATGAAACATTTGCTAATGCTCCGGCCAGCACATCCCGGCTATATTTATCATCAAAATAAACGGAACTTGTACCAAGTGGTTTTATATTATTAATACTGGTTCTTTTATTCGACTCATTGTACGTAACGGCCAGTGTGGTCCCTAAAGTTGCCCTGTTGCCAATTGCCTTATTAAAGCCACCACTTATCTCAAACTTCCTGTTCAGTAAAGGAAAAAAATTGGATGATGTTTTGTCTGTTGACCATACATTTTCAAATGATTTACCGTATTCGGTTTTAGCAGTACGGTCTAATTGACTAAATGCATTTTTTGTTGGGAGTGCTGAAGGAAGCGCCCGGGTTCCGTCATCAATACCCAGCCAGTCAAGGCTGCCACCTTTATAAGTATAAAAATCATGTCCTAATGTTTGGGTATTAAAGCCGGTGCCTATTAGTAAGCTTAAAAATCCTCTTGCTGGCACATCCTTAGTATTTATTTGCACAAGACCACCTGCCCACTCAGCCGGAAATTCCGGAACAAAAGCTTTATTAATTATAATATTATCAATAATGCTCGCAGGGAAAATATCAAACGAAAATGTTTTCCTGTCAGGCTCAGTGCTTGTAAGGGGCACTCCGTTTAAAAGAGCCTGATTATACCTGTCGGCCAAACCTCTTATTACAAGATATTTTCCTTCTTGGATAGAGGTACCTGGTAATCTTTTCAGTACCTCCCCAGTATTTTTATCCGGTGAACGGCGGATAGTTTCAGCAGAAATGACAGAAGCGACCGTGTTGGTATTTTTTTGAAAAGCAATTGCAGAAGATACACTTTCCAACCGGGCAGAAAAACGTTTTGCACTTACTACTACGTTTTCTCCTGTCGTTGCCTTAACCTCGAGTACTACATTTAATTCATTTAGCTGTCCTGCCAACCCTTCTACATCCGTAATGGTTTTTGCCTCATACCCCACCCTGGAAAATTCAAGTTCATATTTTTTTCCTACTGTTAGGGTTAAAGCATATCTGCCATCAATATCAGTTGACACTCCGATATTTGTTCCGGCGATATTTACAGAAACAGCTGAAAGAGGTTCATTCTTTGTATTTACGACTTTGCCGGAGAGCTTAGCAGTCTGTGCACGCAGAAGAAAAGGAGTAAGCATAAAACACAGACAGATTATAAGCAGCCTTTGCCAAATATTCATAGCAGTGAAATTTCAAGCAAAGGAATATTGGTCAGATTACCCCCATGTTACAGATAGGTTAAGGAATTGTAATCTGAATGTTACCGGAACGTTACCAATTATTCTGTAGCGTTTTTTAATGAATTGATTTTTATTATTGTAAATTGATCATCAATCAGATTAAGTAATTATTAATTCTTGTAAGTTACCTGATAATGAGCCGCATGCCGGTAACTTCGCAAAACTTTAAAATTTGGATATGGCTTTTAATTCTTTCATGAAAGTTTTTTTACCCAAAAACAGGGTGTTTTATGATTTATTTGAAAATGTGGCAGGCAATGTAGCCCTGATGGGTACTAAACTTAAGCATGTAATTGAAGAACCTGATTTTGACAAAAGAGCTCTATTAATATCCCAGTTGGAAGATATTGAACACGATAATGACGAACTTACACACAGAATCTTTACCGAACTCAGTCGCAATTTTATTACTCCCTTTGACCGTGAAGATATTCACTACCTGGCCACGGCTATAGATGATATCGCCGACTATATATATGCTTCCGCAAAAAAGATAAACTTTTACAGGGTCAATCCCAATGACAGTGGTTTGCAAAAACTGGCTGACATGATAGAACAAAGCACTTTACAGGTAAAAAACGCTGTAGCAGAATTAAGAGATATGAGAAATATGCGCAAGATGACGGAGGCCCTGGTTAAAATAAACAGTATCGAAAACCAGGCTGACGATGTTTTTGATATGAGTATTGAAAGGCTATTTGCCACTGAAGCAGATGCAAAAGAAGTAATCAAAAAAAGAGAGATTTACCAGGTAATGGAAATCGTTACAGATAAATGTGAAGATGCCAGTAATGTGATAGAATCAATCATTATTAAGTACGCATAAGTTTATCGAAAATTTATCTGCATGACAGTATTGTTAATTGTTATTATAGCATTTGGATTAATCTTTGATTTCATTAATGGTTTTCATGACTCGGCAAATTCAATAGCAACCATCGTTTCCACAAAAGTACTTACACCCTTCCAGGCAGTTCTTTGGGCTGGCTTGTTCAATTTTGTTGCATATTTTATTTTCAGAGATCACAAAGTTGCCAATACGGTAGCCAGCATTGTACACCAGCAGTATGCTGACCTGCATATAGTAATTGCAGGACTTATTGCTGCTATCTCATGGAACTTGCTTACCTGGTGGTTTGGTATTCCTTCCAGCTCTTCTCATACCCTGATCGGTGGGTTTATCGGAGCCGCCATTGCAAAAGTGGGAAGCTTTGATGTAATTGTTTATAGTAACCTGATTAAAACGGTTCTCTTTATTTTTCTTTCACCACTTATCGGGATGATCCTTGCCTTTTTTATTACCCTAAGTGTTGTATGGATTAGCCGAAAATCTTATCCCTATAAAGCAGACAGATGGTTTAAACGCCTGCAATTATTGACCTCTGCAGTTTTTAGTATTGGCCATGGAGGAAATGATGCACAAAAAACAATGGGATTAATTGCCCTGGCCTTAACGACAGAACATCTGATACCCGGGATCAAAGCAATGCCTTTCTGGGTCCCCTTAACCTGTTATGTTGCTATGGGGCTGGGTACTGCGTTTGGCGGATGGCGAATTGTAAAAACAATGGGAACACGCATAACAAAAGTAACTCCTCTCGAAGGTGTTTGTGCCGAAACAGCAGCTGCCAGCACTTTATTATTTACAGAATTGTTTGGAATTCCTGTTAGCACTACGCATACAATTGCCGGTTCTATTATAGGTGTAGGTGCCACCAAACGTTTATCTGCTGTGCGATGGGGCGTAACCATTAATCTTCTTTGGGCCTGGATACTAACCATACCCGTAAGTGCATTACTCGCAGCCGGCATTTACAGTCTTATGAGAATATTTTTCTGATTACTTCACTATTAAAAATAATTACAGATTTTTGCCAGAATTAAAAAAAATCAATGGCAAAAATTCTTGTTACCGGGGGTTGTGGTTATATCGGCTCTCATACACTTGTAGATCTGACTGAAAACGGATATGAAGTAGTATCAGTTGATAACAACAAAAGGTCTAATCCCTTAATATTAGATGGTGTAGAAAAAATAACCGGGAAAAAAATAAAAAATTACAAAGTTGATCTTTGCAATTTTGACGACACATTTGCAATCTTTCAGGAGAATGAAGACATTGAAGGCATCATACATTTTGCTGCTTATAAATCAGTAGGAGAATCTGTTGAAAAGCCCCTGATGTATTTTGAAAATAATCTTGTTTCCCTTATTAATGTTTTAAAATGTGTACAGGAATTTGAAATACCGTGGTTTGTTTTTTCCTCATCCTGCACTGTATACGGCAACCCGGATGAAATTCCTGTAACGGAAATGACAACGCCGAAACCTGCTGCATCACCGTACGGGTATACCAAACAAATGGGAGAGCAGATTGTAAATGAATTTGCAAAATCGGCCGGCACACAATGTATCTTGCTCCGGTATTTTAATCCAGTAGGTGCTCATCCTTCTGCATTGATTGGCGAAATGCCTATAGGTGAGCCTGAAAATCTGGTACCCGCTATTACTCAAACAGCAATAGGAAAAATTAAAAAAATGTATGTGTATGGAAATGATTATCCCACCCGTGATGGAAGTTGTTTACGCGACTTTATTCATGTCTGTGATATTGCACATGCGCATACTCTTGCTATTAAATATCTGCAGAAAGAAAAAACTGATCTGCTTTGTGAGGTCTTTAATTTGGGAACAGGTAATGGGGTAACTGTTTTAGAAGCTATTTATTCTTTTGAAAAAATAAGTGGAGTGAAATTAAATTATGAAATAGGTCTCCGGCGCCCGGGAGATATTGTGGCCATTTACGCAAATAATGATCTTGCAAAGAAAATATTGAAGTGGGATCCTAAGTATTCTTTAGATGATATGATGTCAACAGCATGGAAATGGGAACAAAGATTAAAAACGGATAATAAGATTTTCACAAGCCAGCCTAAAGAATTGAATTAACCACAGAAATTACAGATTCAATACTTACTTTACATTCTCTATTTTATTCAGGGACTATTTTTTCATTGAAGAATTTCTCACTTACTTTTGTGTCCCTAATTTTCAATTATGCTTAAGGACATACAACCAACAGGAAATAAAGACACACGCAGTGGATTTGGAGACGGTATTGTAGAGGTAGCCCGAAAAAATCCAAATATTGTTACTCTGACAGCTGATCTTGCAGGTTCATTAAAATTGAATCAATTCATTAAAGAATTTCCAAATCGCTTTTTTCAATGTGGTATTGCAGAAGCAAACATGATGGGTGTTGCAGCAGGCATGACTATTGGTGGAAAAATTCCATATACTACAACTTTTGCTAATTTTTCTACAGGTCGTGTGTACGACCAGATACGCCAAAGCATTGCATACAGCGGAAAAAATGTAAAAATTTGCGCCTCACATGCAGGCATTACCTTGGGAGAAGATGGGGCCACCCACCAGATACTTGAAGACATTGGTTTAATGAAAATGTTGCCGGGTATGACGGTGATTGTACCATGTGACTACAATCAAACGAAAGCAGCAACATTTGCTATTGCAGATTATATAGGTCCCGTTTATTTACGATTTGGCCGACCGGTCTGGCCGATTTTTACTGAAGCAAATCAAAAATTTGAAATTGGAAAGGCACAAATTTTTAGTGAGGGTACAGATGTTTCCATTTTTTGCTGTGGACACATGGTGTGGAATTCAATACAGGCGGGTGCTGCATTACATGAAAAAGGAATTAGTGTAGAAGTAATAAATATTCATACCATAAAACCAATTGACCAGAATGCTGTAATTAATTCGCTAAAGAAAACGAAATGTGCTGTAACTGTTGAAGAGCACAATATAATAGGAGGATTAGGAGATGCCATTGCACAAGTAGCCGCTAAATTTATTCCTACCCCCATTGAGTATGTAGGCACAAAGGATACATTTGGAGAAAGCGGAACGCCAAAAGAATTGCTTAAAAAATATGGGCTGGATATTCCGGATATTGTTGCAGCAACAGAAAAAGTACTGAACAGAAAAAATAATGGATAAGATTGTTAGCAAGAAATTAGCAGGTTCGTTTAAAAAATTGAACCTGCTTTTCTATTTTTAACTATGGTTTCAAAGATAATTTTCCAATATTCTAAAATTTATCAAACAAAAGCATGCCTTTGACCCCCATAAGTGATACTGAATTGCTGGTTCAATTTCGAAACTCTTTAACGAAAGAAAAAGCATTTACAGCTATCATAAAAAAATACCAGGAAAAATTATACTGGCATGCGCGCAGGATGGTTATTGAGCATGAAGATGCCAATGATGTACTGCAAAATGTGTTCATACGAGTTTGGAACGGCTTGGAAAATTTCAGAGAAGACAGTCAGCTTTATACCTGGCTCTACCGAATAGCCACTAACGAATGCCTGACTTACATTGAACAACAGAAAAAAAGAACATCAGTTGCGTTAGATGAAGTAGAAAGCGGGTTGAGCAATAAAATAAAAGCCGACAGTCATTTTGATGCGAACAAACTGGAATGGAAACTGCAGCTGGCAATACAACAACTGCCTGAAAAACAAAGGATAGTTTTTAATCTTCGATATTATGACGAGATGCCATATGAAGAAATGAGCAGGGTTCTTGAAACCAGCGAAGGCGCCCTAAAAGCCAGTTATCATCATGCAGTCAAAAAAATTGAAGATTACATCAAAAATCATTAAACTTTACAGTCCGGAATACGTCTCAGATACGATAAAATGACAAATACAGATATCATACAAGAACTCAGTGACTTAGGAAGCAGTCTGGCTGATACAATTCCTCAAAATATTTATTCTGTTCCCGAAGGATATTTTGACGGTTTTGCCAATGAGGTTTTAAGTTTAATTAAAGCTCATGAAAGTTTAGCGTGGTTATCTGCTTTGCCAAAAACAAATCCATACCAACTTCCCTCCGGATATTTTGAAGGATTGGAAGAAGGAATTATGAATACTATCCGCAATCACCCGGATTATCAAACCAGCATAGAAGAGTTGCACTCAATTTCACCGTTGTTAAGCAGCTTAAGTAAAAGGCCCGTTTATGCCGTACCCGAAGGATATTTTGAAAATTTGAATGTTGCTGGTGAACAAGGTAAAACCCACTCAAAAGTTGTTTCAATTATAAGCCGAAAATGGTTCAAATATGCAGCAGCTGCTATTGTGATCAGTGCAATTTCTCTTACCGGGTTATTTGTCTATAAACACAATCATACAGATGCTGCAGGCAAAACACTTGCAAAATTTGAAAAAGATGTAAAAAAAATTGACAATGTAAAAAAGACAGACAGCCTTATAGATCTTGTAGATGATGGGTTAAATGAAAAAGAACTTGCAAGCAATGTTGCCAAAACAGACGATGTACAAAAACTATTACAGGATGTGTCAATTGATGAATTAAAGGATTTTAATGACCAATCAAAAGATATAGAAGATGTAATGATGATCAATTAGTCTAAAAAAATGAAAAAATATTTTATCATATTTATTTTATTATTTAATGGTATCACTGCCTTTGCTCAGAACGAAGAGGACGACAAGGGAGGCGGTAAGATAAGAGATCGAATGATTGAATATATACAGGACAGGCTTGGTCTTTCAAGAAGTGAATCAGAAAAGTTTACTCCTGTTTTTTTAAGATACTTTCAGGAATTTCGCCAAATACGGCAGCAAAACAAAGACGATATACTGAGGCTTCAGCAGAAAGTTATTGATCTGCGTATTCGCTACCGCGACCAATTCAGGCAAATCATGGCTGAGCCAAAAGCCAATAAAGTCTTTGTGTATGAAGATGAGTTTCGCAAAAAGGCAATTCAAATTTTAGAAGCCCGTAAGGACCGTTTGGGAGGCAAACCCTTCCGAAATCATTCGCTGTTGCAATAAAAGGATATTTTATTTTATCTTTGAACCTGGTGTTTTTCATAGGTTAGCAACGGCCGGCTCTGTCCAGGGCGGGCCTTTTTAATTTCAAACACACTTTTGAAGTATTGAATTAAAATTTCCAGGTTGGGTTTTTCACGTCGTGATAAAATAGAAATGTCCATTTTTTCTTTTGACCTTCTTCCCACCAAATCCTTCTTAACTCCATAGCTTTTTTCCCATTGTAATCATATTTTGCAACAAACCTATGTTTCATTTGCTGTAACTGCGGTGCATCATCTCCTCCAAAAAATATTACCTGTGCCCCATCCTTTATCCAAAATACCTGGTGATAGGGAGAATGTGCTGCTGTCATTTCGTAAGAAATGTAGCCATCAATTGCTCCTTTGTCTTCCTTTAGCAATTTAACCTGGGATGTTTGTCTTAATATCTGAAATTCTTCAGGAATAAATGATGGCAATCCTTTTTCAAAAGCAAAATTCAATTCTCTTTCCTGTAAATAATACTTTGCATTCGAAAAACTCAATTCAAAATGATAATCGGCAGAATTTTCATTACTGATGCCGCCTGCGTGATCTTTATGTAAATGAGTTAATAAAACCTTTGTTATATCAGAAGGCATAATACTATTATCTATTAAATTTTGATGTAACTGTAATATATTATTTTTTTTAAACCCTAACCCCGTGTCAAGAAGTAACACATCTTTTGAAGTAATAATTACAAAAGGTTGTATTTCCACTAACAGGCTACCTGATGGTCTGTTTTGTAATTTATGCTCTCTTTCATTAAAAGGGACAAAGCGCTTTGTTTTATCAACTGTAAATGTACCTTCACTAAGTGGGATGATTTGCATTTTGAAATTCTGGATCAGGAAATTGCGAAATTAATTTATCAGGAATAACAATTTTAATTTTGCGAATGCTTTTGCAACAATTATCTGAGTACCATCTGCCGATCAGCATCTAAACGAATAAGAATAAAAAGAAGAATAGTAAAAGTAAGTAGAGAAGTTCCCCCATAACTTATAAAAGGCAATGGAATACCAATAACAGGGGCAAGACCTATAGCCATCCCGATATTAATAACCATGTGAAAGAAAAACACCGCTGCCACTCCGTAAGCATAGCATCGGCTAAAAACACTTCTTTGCCTCTCGGCCATTGCAATGATTCTGAAAAGTAATAGGAGGTAGATACCCAATAGAAGTATGCTTCCTACAAAACCAAATCCTTCACCAATTGTATCAAAAATAAAATCAGTCCTCTGTTCAGGAACAAAGCCATAACGGGTTTGTGTGCTTCGCAATAATCCTTTACCGGTAAGCCCACCGCTTCCAATAGCGATCTTTGATTGTTTTACATTATAGTCAGGATCTTTTTTCTTTGTAGATTTAAGAGCCAACTCTGTTTGATGAGCAGTTATATATTCAGTTGGCACTTCTTTTCCCACAGTGCTGTAAATGCGCTCAACCTGGTATAGTTTAAGTACATGTTTAAAAGCAAACGGCACCCCAAATCTTTGTACCCCGACACAAACCAACCAAAGCAAGACAACATTGAATAAAATATATCTTCTCCTTTTTTGATGGCGCATGAAATAAATGAACAAACCGGCAATAGCAGTCAAAATCAGAGCCAATGTATTTTTTTCAAGCAATAAAGTAGCTACTACAAGAGTCGCTAAAGAAAAACCAATAATAAGAATTGTTGAAGGAAGACCCTCGCGATACATAACAATAAAAAAAGAAAAATAGACTAAAGCAAGCCCGGTTTCACTTTGCATAAGAGTTAATACAGCAGGAAGCAGAACTATACCTGTTGCGATTAATTGTGACCTAATTTTTGTAAAATCTGTTTCAGTTAATGAAAGATATTTTGCCAGGGCGAGAGATACACATATTTTACAAAATTCTGCCGGCTGAAATTGAAATCCCCCAAAACGTATAATTGACTCTGTCCCTTTTACACTTGAGTGAAAAGGGAAAACAAGAAGCAATAGAAAAATTCCAAAGGCATACCAAAGGTTAGCTGTAGCTGTAAAAAATTTGCTATCAGTAAGTAAAATGAAAATTCCAATTATTCCTGATGCAATAAAAAAATAAAATTGTTTGCTATAATCTGTTTTGAATCCAAGAAAACTTTGAATAATAGGATCTCCTTCCTTATATGTAACAGCAAAAATGGCTGTAATTCCAACTGCTACTAATAATAGATAAATCCAGGCCAAAGTCCAGTCAATTCCTTTTGATATAGCCGGGTTGCGTTCGCTCATGGATTTGTTATGAAAAAGTTTTTCCTACGAACATTTTTATCTTCAATAATTCCAGCCTGATCGTTACTTTTAATTTTCTTTTTTGCAGGAACAGGCGCTTGTTTTTCAGCTAAATAATTTAAGCCAGTTTTTTTATAAGTATATTTATCGATGTAGCTGCTGTCCCTCGTCATTTTAAACCATTCAAAAGCACGAATGGAATCAGCTTTAAATTGTTCCCTTGTGAGGTAGGAAGGCATTAAATTAGTTGCCGCAATTCTGTCTGCTTCCTGCTGCCTGTCTGCCCTTAATGAATCAGTCAAATATTTTTCCAACAGTAAATAAGCCATTGGGCCCGCCCAGGTAGCACCGAATCCTCCATTTTCAATTATTACTGAAACAGCGATCTTGGGATTTTCTTTGGGTGCAAAACATACAAATAGTGAATGATCTTTCAACTCTACAACCTTTTTATCTATCACTTGCTTATTTTGTGCAGTTCCTGTTTTAGCACAAATTTCAATGCCCGGGATTTTAGGTATATGATTGGCAGTACCTACAATAGTAACATCATGCATGCCTTCAATTACTACATTGTAAGCACTGTCTGAAATATGATTAAGCACTGCATGTTTTTTCCTGAATCTGTTTATTAATGAAGTATCCTCGTCAGTTTCGTCATCGATCGATTTTACAAAATGCGGCGTATAATAATACCCTTTATTAGCGACAATACAAATAACATTGGCAATTTGTAAAGGCGTTACGAGCATTTTATCCTGGCCAATTCCCAAACCGCCACCTGTCATAGTACAAGAATTCCACTGGCCATGATATTCTTTATCGTAATCTGCAGTATCGGGAATATTTCCTCCATTTTCATTCGGTATATCAATTCCCAATTTATGACCGTAACCAAATGCATTACAATACTGGTCCCATTTTGTTAATCCAATCCGCGGGTTGTGATATTTGGGATTATCAATTGTTTTACGAATTGTATTGCTAAAAAAGGAATTGCATGACCAGGCAATAGCTAACCTGAGATTAGCCGCGTGACCAGGAAAATTCTCAGTGCATCTTACAACATGTCCGCATTCAGAATAAGCACCCCGGCAAGGATAACCGCTTGCGGGGGTTATCACTCCTTCGTCCAGACCGATTAATGCTCCCAGCGGTTTATATGTTGATCCCGCCGGGTACTGACCTTTAATAGCCCGGTTGTACAAAGGCTTGCTCACATCCAGCAGCATCTTAACGTAATTTTTTTGTTTGTTTGGTCCTGTAAGATCATTGGGATTAAAGCCGGGACCGGAAGCCATGGCTAAAATGCCCCCCGTTTTAGGATCTATAGCTACAATGGCTCCTACTTTATTCCTCAATAATTTTTCTGCTAATTGCTGAAGTTCTATATCAATATATGTTCTGAGATTTCTTCCTGCAACAGCTGCAGTATCAAAAATTCCATTTTGATAATGCCCCACAAGCCTGTTGAAGTTGTCTTTTATCCATAATTCCGTTCCTCTTTGCCCTCTCAATACTCTCTCATAATATTGTTCCAGTCCTGTTCTTCCTGCATAGTCGCCTGGTTGATAAAAGCCATTTGACCTGTTAATAATTGATGAATCCACCTCATTAATATAACCAAGTATGTGAGCTGCCGCGTTATAGGGATATGAGCGGACCGGCCTTGGTTGCAGGAAAAAGCCATTACTAAACCGCCACATATTTTCTTCCATCCTTGCATATTTCTCCGGTGTTAGCAGTTCTTCAAATACTGATGGCCGATACGATCTGTTTTTAATTATAACAGTCTTTATTCTTTTAATGAATTCGGCTGTATCAATTTCCATAAGCTTACAGAAATAAGCAGTATCTATTCCTTTTATTTCTGATGGGGTTACCATTAAATCAAACATTAATGTATTATTCAGAATAGCCCGGTTCTTCCGGTCAAAAATGATACCCCGTGACGGATAGATTCGCTTGGCAAAAATTGCATTTATATCGGCCTGTTTTTTATACTCACGCGAGATAATTTGCAAATGAAAGATTTGAGCGAGCAGTACTATAAAAGTTGCGAGGAAGATAAAACGAATAATACGGCTTCTTGATTGGTTAAACACAGGCATAGATCAATAGAATGGAAAATACATCTTAAAAAAATTTTTTCAAAGCTACAATGCAAAAAATCTTTTTCTGTTGCTAAAATGAAATTTATGAAGATTTTTTACGCAGTATTTGTTCTGAATCTCAATTTACGCGGAGATAAAAGTTCCGTGGTAAGTATAAGCAACATGCTTATGGCGGTAGTAGCTATCAGCTTGATAAGAAAAGTAAAAAAATTTCCAAAGGATAACCATTCCAGGAATAACATATACCCATGATGAAAAAGTGTAAGAACCAAAACATATATTCCATACGCAGTCCATCCCAATGTGCGGGGAGAAGGTTCCCTGTAATTAAATTCAGAGGTATCCTTTGGCAATAATAAATTAATAATAAATGGACGGAGATAAGCAATTAAGACGCATGCAGCAGCATGCAGCCCTGGAGTTTGCGTAAAATAATCCAGTGAAAGACCAGTTAAAAACCCAATAACCAGTAGCCAGAACCGGGAAACGGAAAAAGGAAGCCAAAGAATAAAAAGATAATATAAATATGGTGTAATGAACCGGTGAAGATGTGGGATTTTAAATAGTACGTATACCTGTACCAGTATAAAAATTACAAAACGAATAATATTTTTCAGCAGATCGCTCACTTTGTTTTCTTTAATTCGTCCATTTTTTTTCTTGTTTCTTTGTCCAGTTGCTCCTGCTCATCACCCTGAAGATTTTCTACAACAAATACATGTTGCAGGTTCTGAAAATTTGAAGCTGCCTTTATTTGCAACACATAAAAACTGCTTGAATTATCTTTTTCAATTGATGCCACTGTGCCTATCAATTTCAGGGGGGGGAAACTTAAAGAATAAGTTCCTGTCAATACAGTATCGCCTTTTGCGATTGAATCACTTTTGGGTACACCGGTCATCGTAAGATATAAGGGATTCTTACCATCCCAGCTTATGGTACCTGAATTGCCGCTTCTTTTCATTATTGCGTTAACGTTATTCTTTACATGAAGCAGGCTCATAACCTGGCTAAAATTTTCACTTGTATTCACTACGATACCTACAAGACTGAGGTCCGAGCTCAATACTCCCATATTATCTCTAATGCCCTGAGCTGAACCCCTGTTTATTTGTATATAATTTCTCTCTGAGTTTACTGAATTACTTACTACTTCAGCATCCCGCCAGAGATAGCGACGACGATGACCCGAAGTATCGTAAGGGATAGAATCCTGAAGAATTTTTGTTGCTGTATCAGGATTTAAAAAATTACTTCTTAATAAATTCATCAATGAATCGTTCAGGTGATGAATACGATCGCTTTCCTGCTTAAGATGAAAATATTCATCAACAGTAGCATATTTTGAATTCATCCAGCCTGTTAATTCATTAGCTACTCCCAAACCCACGGCCCGATGATATTTATTGTATCGGAATAAAATGGATAAAGCTAAAACCTGGAAAGCCAGGAAAGCAAAAAAAGTGAAGTAACGGCCAATGAAAAGAAAAATATTACGCAATGCCCAAGTTTGAAGTTATAAGTACCAAATACAATATAGGTAAACGAACATACTTTGCACTTCGTATTTTGTAGTTTTATTTTAACGCATCACAAACGGATACCTGTCATAATTTTTCAACGCTATACCGGTTCCTCTTACCACACTTTTTAGCGGATCATCGGCTACATGCACCGGTAATTTTATTTTCTGACTTAGTCTTTTATCAAGTCCCCGAAGCAAGGCGCCTCCACCGGTGAGATACAGACCACGCCTGTAAATATCAGCAGCCAGCTCAGGAGGAGTTTGCTCGAGAGCCTTTAAAATAGCTTCTTCGATTTTAAAAATACTTTTGTCTAGGGCTTCTGCAATCTCCTGGAAGCTTACCATAATTTGTTTGGGGATGCCTGTGACAAGATCGCGACCATTAACGGGAATATCATCAGGTGGATTATCAAGATCCTTCATGGCAGCCCCTATCTGTATTTTTATTTGTTCTGATGTACGCTCACCAATCAACAGGCTGTGATAACGACGCAGAGCTTCCATAATATCTGCCGTAAATTCATCCCCGGCTATGCGGATTGATTGATCACAAACAATACCTGCAAGGGCTATCACTGTAATACCGGTTGTTCCACCCCCAATATCAATGATCATATTCCCAACTGGTTCTTCTACATCAATACCAATACCCAAGGCTGCCGCCATAGGTTCATGAATCAGGTATACCTCTTTTGCGCCAGCTTGTTCTGCGCTATCCCTTACAGCTCTTTTTTCAACTTCTGTAATAGAAGAAGGTATGCAGATCATCATTCTCCAACTTGGCGGAAAAAGTGGCTTTTTGGGATAGATCATTTTGATCATTTCCCTGATCATAAGTTCGGCCGCATTAAAATCTGCAATTACTCCATCTTTTAGGGGGCGTACGGTACGGATGCTTTCATGGGTTTTTTCATGCATCATCAAGGCTCTCTTACCAACAGCAAGTACATTTTTCGGATTGTTGCGGTCAAGAGCCACAATGCTTGGCTCATTTACAACCACTTCGTCATTATGTATGATAAGAGTATTCGCTGTACCCAGGTCTATCGCTATTTCTTGTGTAAACCAATTAAAAAGTCCCATTTGTAACTATTGGATTTAATGGCTGCAAAGTACGAGTAAATAATTTGAATTAACAAAGTGAAACCCCTTGCTATTTCTGGCTTTTCATGGTCGATACATAGGAACCTGCAATAAAAAAACTGCGGGTATTCCAGTTATAAAACGTTATTACACCCACAATATTATAACACTGCTTTATCAGGTCAATCATATTGCATGATACAATATGAAAATTTGCAAACAGGAACTTTTCTTTCAAATCTTTTTGTCGGCCGAAATTGTTAAAAACTTTCAGCTTTTTTTTAAATCTGAAATATAACTTTTGGCACGGTAATGGAAAGTTATACCACGTGCCTATGAAAATTATAAAGATGACAAATAATCCGTAACCTTCATTATATATCAACATATATATTTCTATCTATCAGCAAAGAAAGCGGTTTGGTTAATTCCCGATCGCTTTTTTTATTCTATCTTTCATTTTCTTATTAATCCATCCCGCTGATTAAAGTTTTAACTTACAATATTTAACTACCAAAATATAACGCGTGAGAAATATCTTTTTTGTACTTGCATTTTTTACACAGTTTTTTTGCACAACATCATTTGCGCAAGACATACATAAAATAGTAAGTGATTTTGAAAATCAAATAAAGGATTCAACTGCTCCCTATGGACATAACAAGGCAGCAGGAAAATATTATAACATTCGCGGATTTAAAATGTATTGCGAAGTATATGGACAAGGACAACCTTTACTAATTATTCATGGCAATGGGGGTTCAATAAATAATTTTGTTTACCAGATTCCCTATTTCTCAAAAAAATATAAAGTAATCATTGCAGACAGTCGCGCACAGGGAAATTCTGCTGATAGCGGAGACAGCTTAACTTATGAAATGATGGCAGATGATTATGCTGCACTACTTGATGCTGTGAAAGTAGATTCTGCTTATGTTATTGGCTGGAGCGATGGGGGCATTAATGCATTATTACTTGCCATTCGTCATCCTGAAAAAGTTAAAAAACTAGCCGCTACAGGCGCCAATCTTGTTCCTGATACTACTGCTGTACCACAAGAAATTTTGGATATGGTGGATCCTACTTACAAAATGCTGAAAGCAAAAAACAATAAGACAGCAGAAGAAAAAAATCAATATAAACTTTTTCGTTTACTGGTTGAGCAACCTCATATTTCTTTAACTGATCTGCATAAAATTTCATGTCCTTCTTTAATTATCGGGGGTGATCACGACGTAATAAAACCACAGCATACACTGCTTATTTATCAAAATATTCCAAAAGCCTATTTATGGATTTTACCGGATTCGGGTCACAGTACACCCATTGTCTATAAAGATGATTTTAATGAGATAGTTGACAGATTTTTTGCTACACCGTACAGAACAATCATCGGCGAAGGAAGATTTTTTTAAGAAGCAACAAATCCTAATCGTTTTTCCAATTCATAAGATAAAACAGGAAGTTTTCTGCGTTCAATTAAAAAACTATTGAGCTCGGTGATTTCTTTAAATATGTAATGTTTATCTGCAGCAGCTTTTAAATAATCCTTTCCGCTGCTGCCACCAGTTCCTATTCTTGTACCGATCATTCTATGCACCATATTCATATGCCTGTATCGCCATGAACTCAATTGCTCATCAATTTCCAGTAAAGCATTTAATAATTGAAAGGGTAATTGCAAAAGAGGATAACCACGGTAAAGCATAATAAATAAAGCGGCGCGGCAGGCTTTCGCAGTGAGCGAACGTTGGATATAGCCTGATTCAAAAAATATTTTATTGTACGAATACAAATTATCTTTCTCAACATCAGCTAAACTATTTTGATAGCAGCTTCTGTAATCGATCCAGAAAGATTCTTTTTCTTCTTCATCATACGAAGGAGCTAACGGCATCCTTTCCAGCCAGGTATTTATTAATTCCAATAGTGATTTTTCTGATTCTGCTTTTTTAATAATATCAATATGCTCATTTCGCAATTTTGAAATATAATATTCCTGGCCAAAGCGATGCTGAAACTTCAAACCCAGTTTTGCTTCCAACTCTTTGAATTGCCAGCTTTGAAAACCTGAAGCAGGACGGAGAATATCCCGAAAATCAAGAAAATCCATTGGAGTCATCGTTTCCAAAATGTCAACCTGGTGAACTAAAACTCTTAATATAACCGCAACCCGATTGAGTCGATGAACAACAGTTTGCAATTCGGGTGAATTGTCATTGAGGGCCGGCTTCTTCATAATTATTAATACTGAGTCCATTTCATGGTGCAGTTGCTTAAACCAAAGCTCATACGCCTGGTGAATAATAATAAACAACATTTCATCATGAGCCGGTAGATTTTGTTTGCAGCTTTCAGGAGATTGTGCATTCAGAATTTTATCTAATTGCAGATAATCATGATAATACATCTCATCAGCCATAAAAATGATTTATGTAAATGTAGTGGAGGAGAAAGGATTATGAAATTCTTTTAGATGCAGCAGGTTTAAATTCATAACCAATATCAGTACGATAATATATTCCTTCAAAATCGATCTCTTCCAAAATATTTAATGAATGATCAGCAGCCTCTTTAATGTTTTTTCCATAGCAGGTAACACATAACACCCTACCGCCATTTGTCACAATTTTTCCATCCGTTTCTTTTGTCCCGGCATGAAAAATGAAAGAATTTTTATCCTTTCCCCTTTTTAAACCGGTTATCTTAAATCCTTTTTCATAAGCACCGGGATATCCTTTGCTGACTGCCATTATTGTAATAGCGCTTCTTTCATCAACTCTTAGCTTTACAGTATCTAACTCCTGCTGGGTAGCAGCCACAAATAATCCTACCAAATCTGTTTCCAATCTCGGAATCACTACCTCAGTTTCAGGATCACCCATTCGACAATTATATTCAATTACATATGGTTCGCCATCCACACTGATCAAACCAAAAAATAAAAATCCTTTGTAATCAATTTCTTCATTATGCAAGCCGGCAATAGTTGGTTTTATAACTCTTTCTTCTACTTTATACATAAATCCCGGCGTGGCAAATGGAACAGGGCTTACGGCACCCATGCCACCTGTATTCAATCCTGTATCACCTTCACCAATTCGCTTGTAGTCTTTTGCTTCAGGTAACAGCAAATAATTCTTTCCATCTGTAATTACAAAAACACTCAACTCTATTCCGTCCAAAAATTCTTCTACCACAACTTTTTTGCTGGCTTCTCCAAATTTTGCCTTTTGTATCATCAATTCAAATTCTGAAACAGCTTCCACAGATGTTTGACAAATAATTACCCCTTTACCTGCCGCCAAACCATCAGCTTTCAATACAACCGGTAAAGAATGATCATTTACATAATGAACACCCTCTTCAAAATTATTGGCATCAAACTCCCGGTATTTTGCAGTTGGAATATTATGACGTTGCATGAATGCTTTTGCAAACGCTTTGCTTCCTTCCAATTGTGCACCATTCTTTGAGGGTCCAATGAAATAGATTTTTTCTAATTCTTCGTCTGCCTTGAAGTAATCATATAAACCTTGTACCAATGGTTGTTCAGGGCCAACTACAATCATTTCTATTTTTTCAGAGATGCAGAACTTTTTGATAGCATCAAAATCGTTTATATCTAAAGAAACATTTTTTCCGCATTGGGCGGTGCCTGGATTTCCCGGGGCAATATAGAGAGGGTTTGCCCAAACACTTTGGTTTATCTTCCAGGCAAGAGCATGTTCTCTGCCACCTGAGCCTAACAACAGGATACGCATTGTACAGGGAGTTGAGTTCAGTGCGAATATCGTTCAATTGTTAAAGAAACCGGTGATTTCTTTGTAAGAAATCATTTTTCTGTATTTTGGATGATGAAACTGCAAATCTGATTAGTCAACCAAAAACGATTGTATGAGTCAACCTTCCAATCCCCCAACTCACATCGGCCGGCATCCTAAAGCATTATACGTTTTATTTTTTACTGAAATGTGGGAACGATTTGCGTACTATTTAATGGTAGGCATCTTGTTTTTGTATTTAATTGATACTAAAACCGGAGGCAAGGGATTTGATGAAAGAGTAGGAGCAGATGTAGTAGGAAGTTTTATTGCACTGGTTTATTTAACACCTTTTATTGGAGGGTTAATAGCCGATAGGTATTTAGGATATATCAAGTCAATTTTTTTTGGTGGCATTCTCATGGCATCCGGTTATATAGGGTTGTCTTTGCCGGGTAATACAGCCATGTTTATATCACTAACATTAATTATAGTTGGCAATGGATTTTTCAAACCAAACATCTCTACCATATTAGGTAATATTTATAATCGCGAAGACCTGCGACCATTGAAGGATAATGCATATAATATCTTTTATATGGGAATCAACATCGGGGCTTTTGTTTGCAATTTCGTGGCTGCCTATTTACGAAATAAGTATGGATGGGGTTATGCCTTCGCCGCAGCGGGCATTGGCCTTATCATAGGGTTGATCATTCTTGCATCTTCTTTAAAAAAAGTAAAAGCCGGTGATGTAAAAAAAGAAATGCAGAAAGAAGATATGTCTCTGGGCCAAATTTTTTCTTATGTTTTTTTACCTGCTATCATTGCTGCTATTATTGGGTGGTATGTTCCCGTAAAACTATTTGGTTCATCTATAATGGGAACAAGAGCTAATGATGCATTTATATTTGCCTGTTTACCTATTATTGCCTTCTATATTTCTTTATGGGTAAAAGCAAAAGGGCAGGATAAAAAAGCTATCGGCTCTTTGTTGTTCATTTTTGCGATTGCCATAGCTTTCTGGACAATTTATAATCAAAATGCCACGGGACTCACCCTATGGGCAGAAAAGCATACAGACAGGGAGGCTTCCCCAACCACTTCAAAGATAACCGGTAAAATATTTCCATTGCAACAGGTAACTGATACACCCAGGCTCGTAAATAAAGTAAATCAGTATTTTGTTGACGTAAAAGATACAACTGCCATTGTAAAACTAGACAGCATTGTAAAAATTACAACAAAAGATAACAAACCAGATACAAGTAAAAGAGTGTTTGGAATAACAGCGGCAGGTAACAAAGTTGATACTTCTTCAAAAACTGTTTTAGTTATGGGACCTGATCCTTATTTTAATAATGTTCCAAAGGATCAGTGGCCACATGGGAAAAACGTAAAACTTACTAATACGGAATTATTTCAATCAATAAATCCATTATTTATTGTCTTACTCACTTTGATATTTGTACCCCTGTTTAGCTATTTAAGAAAGAAAGGAAAAGAACCAACCACAGCATCAAAATTTGGAATGGCAATGTTTATTTCGGGATTGTCAGCATTAGTAATGGTATTTGCAATAATGTCGGTTCCATCAATCTACACACACAAAGCTTCCCCCATTTGGTTATGGGGTACTTACTTTGTATTCACTATTAGTGAAATATTTTTAAGCCCAATTGGTTTGTCATTTGTGTCCAAATTAGCACCCCCCAGATTGACTGCACTAATGATGGGCGGATGGTTCCTTTCCACTTCAATCGGAGGAAAAGTTGCCGGAGTAATGACTGGTTTCTGGGATGATTTCACTGATAAAAAAATATTCTTTTTGATTCTTGTAGTAGCAGCATTTATTGGCGGCATTTTAATTTTTTCAAGAATAAAAACCCTGAATCAGATAGTAAAAGATAAAACAGGATCCGCATAAAATTATTTTCATTCAAAAAGGAGTTGAAATAATTCAACTCCTTTTTTATTTATCTTACTTTCCAAAACCAACTGCTATGGCAGAACAAAATCATTTCAAACCATTTGTGGCTCCCGAAATTAAAATGGCAGAGTTTACCGTCAAGTCCGTAGTAATGGGAGCAATTTTCGGGATCATATTTGGTGCTGCCACAGTTTACCTGGCATTAAAAGCCGGGCTTACAGTCTCTGCTTCCATTCCTATTGCAGTACTTTCTATACTACTCGGAAAACTGTTTTTAAAAACAACAATTCTTGAAAATAATATTATTCAAACAACAGGAAGTGCAGGAGAAAGTATTGCCGGCGGAGTAGTATTTACACTTCCTGGATTTCTTTTTTTAAGCGCCTCCAGCAGTGCCAGCTATTTTAATTATGTCACCATTCTGGTTCTTTCCATTATCGGCGGAATGCTGGGAACACTAATGATGATTCCTTTGCGCCGCTCTCTGATTGTAAAGGAACACGGAGTTCTTCCCTATCCTGAAGGAACAGCTTGTGCTTCGGTATTAAAAGCAGGTGAAAAGGGAGGCGAGTTAGCCCTTACTGCTATTTGGGGCGTTGTGGTTGCAGGCAGCTACGCTATTCTGCAAAAAATATTTCACGTTATTAAAGATGTACCCGAGTTTGCAACAAGGCAGACAAATAAATATTTTCCGTCAGCAAAGTTGGCCAGTGAGATTACACCTGAATATATGGGTGTGGGTTATATTATCGGGCCAAAAATCGCAGGAATATTAGTAGCGGGAGGAATATTGAGTTGGTTTGTATTTATTCCCCTGCTGGCTTCAATTATTAATCCTGATTTGATTGCCGCACAATTAGCAAAGCTTGGCTACCTGGCTGATATTAATAAGCCGGGTGGACCTGGTGGGTGGGACCCGATCACACACAGTTTTGCTGATTGGTCTACTGCTATCTATCGTGCATATGTTCGACAAATTGGAGCAGGCGCAGTTGCTGCCGGGGGTTTTATCACCTTACTTAAAACAATTCCAACAATTATTTCTTCTTTTAAAGGAAGTATCGGTTCCATGAAAGGAGAAAAGATTGTCGCAGGTGATGTGCCAAGAACAGAAAGAGATCTTTCAATCAAAGTGGTTGGCATTGGAAGTCTTTTACTGGTCTTAATAATTGCTTTTTTACCCGGCAGTTTTATCCCGGGAAGTTCGATTGGAAGTAAATTGTTATTGGGATTATTGATAATTATTTTCGGTGCATTCTTCGTTACTGTTTCATCACGTATCGTTGGTTTGATCGGTTCTTCCAACAATCCTATCAGCGGAATGACAATTGCTACGTTGATGGGAACTTGTTTGATCTTTATTGCCGTAAAATGGACAGGAAGCTTTTATGAACCCATGGCTCTTGTTGTAGGCGGCATGATCTGTATTGCTGCCGCAAATGCCGGCGGCACCTCGCAGGATTTAAAAACAGGATATATTGTAGGCGCCACTCCAAGGTTACAGCAAATTTCCCTGTTCATTGGTGCCATCGTTTCATCACTGGCCATTGGCGCTACGGTAAAAATTCTTGACACGCCGACCCATGCTATGTTGCAACAGGGCATTCATCATGCCATCGGCACTGATAAATATCCCGCACCACAGGGAACACTGATGGCCACTCTTATTAAAGGTATTCTTTCATTCAACCTCGACTGGCAGTTTGTATTGGTCGGAGCTTTTGCAGCGATAGTAATGGAACTATGCGGAATTAAATCTTTATCATTTGCTATCGGAATTTATCTTCCGCTTTCCACTACGTTTCCAATTTTTATTGGCGGCACTATAAAAGGTTTGGCCGAATGGAGAAACAAAAGGAAGAAAATAAAATTAACTGCCGAAGAGGAAGATCTTTCAAAAGGAAATTTATTTGCAACCGGTCTTGTGGCGGGCGGCGCCTTGATGGGAGTGATCGTAGCTATTCTTTCTGTTAATGAAAAGGTCAGTACAGGATTAGGAAAAATAAATGCGGAGAACGCATTGACACGAGTCCTGGGAATTGGTGGCTATAAATGGCTTGGAGTTGTCTTCTTTGCATTAATGGGTTTTATTCTCTATCGTTTTGCTATCAGCAAGAGAAAACCTATTTAACAAAAAAGCATCTGCAGATATCGGACGCTTTTTATTTTATACTAACAGCACGGACCTGCCTGCCTGCCGGCAGGTCAACAGAAACTAAGGTATTCGTATTTTTTTCCGAGAATAGCTGTGTCATCGGCATCAAGCCAATTTTTTAAAACAGTTGCGTAAACAGTTTTAAAGTCAATTTGATATTTCAAGTCGCCTTCATCCAAATTACCAAGATCAGGCATTGCATTGATGATCCCTTTTTGTTTCAAAGCGCCACCAATTAAAAACATATTGTTTGCTGTGCCGTGGTCAGTGCCACCGCTTGCATTTTGCGAAACTCTTCTTCCGAATTCAGAAAAAGTAAACATCAGCACATCATTGAAGCGGTTATTTTTTTTCAGATCATTTGTAAATGCTCTTACCGCATCACTTAATTCATTAAACAATCTTTGTTGCTGGTTTTGCTGATTGACGTGTGTATCAAAACTGCCCAGGGAAATGTAATACACTTTGGTATTAATGTCAGAAAATATCAATGAAGCAATGGTTTTTAATCCATTACCCAATTCTGTTTTCGGGTAGTCTGCACTTGACGGATGCATTTTGCTTTCCTGGAAAATGTAGTTAGCCGATGATAAGGTTTCGGACATAGTTTTATAGAGATAATCAACTGTCTCTTCACCATCATCTTTATGATTTTTCATTACATCCTTAAAGAATTTCTCATTGCTGGTTCCGAATAATCGTTTCGGATCCTTCATCGCAATGGCTTTTGAATTTTCTCCTTTTAGTGCCAGGCTTAAAATATCATCAATCTCCAAAGCATAAGTAGGTTTATCGCAGCCGCTGCATTGCGCATCAAGATAACGTCCTACCCAACCGGTGGTAATATATTCATTACTCGCACTGCCTGTTTGCCATATGTCCATGCTGCGAAAATGTGAGCGGTCAGGATTAGGGTAACCAACACTGTTCAAAATACCAAGATTCCCATCATCATATAATTCTCGCAGTGATGTCAATACAGGATGCAAACCGACTTCATCTGTAAGAGCTAAAGCTTTTGCCTTCTCAATTCCTAAATGAGGCCGCTCACGATAGTAGATGTCATTGCGTATTGGGATTACAGTATTCAATCCGTCATTACCTCCGCTCATTTGCAGTATCACCATCACTTTATTTCCGGGAGGAACACCGTCAACTCGTTCAAATGCTTTCAAAAATTTCGGTACCATGAAAGATGCCGTTGCAAGTGAGCCAAGTCGTAAAAATTCTTTTCGTTTAATCAGCATAGTTCAAGCTTAATGCAGAATGCAAAACGCTTAAAGCATTTTGCCTTTTGCGTTTAACATAATTGGTATTCAGGTGTACTCATTATTTGAATTGTTGCCGACTTAATAAAACTTTCCCGGCTCGCCGAATCAGAATATTCACTAATGACATCTGCACCCACTGCTCTTTTTGTTTGTAATAAAATTCCTGCTATATCATTTATCAATTCAACTCGTGGCGCTTGATTATAAAAGTCAAGATATTTTCCCCAATCAATTTCTGCATTGATTGGTTTAGCTGCCTTTCCCATTTTAAATTTCATTTCATCATCGTTTCTACCCATCATCTGATCGTCGTCTGTTTTGGGTCTAACATTAAATTCATCCTGGTCATTTATCAATTGAGGAATACGCATGCGCATCATCAGTGTCGAACTGTCGATCCATGTTTTTCCACCGGGCCAGCCTGCTACATTAGGAGGATAAAATAAGATTTGGCCCAACACTCTTTGTAATAACAATAATGATTCATCGTTTTCCAGTTTCATTGGCAGCATTCGTTGTATTCCAACTAACAGTTCTACAGGCGATTTAATTTGAGTGCCGATATTTTTTTCATCATAAAACCAATCACTCGTAAAAATATCTTCCATCAACTTACTTATGTCATAGCCACTCTTGTAAAACCTGTCAGCAAGCCATTCCGTTTTTTGCTGATCTACATTTTCATTTACAAAAAACTTATAGATCTTTTGAGAAATAAATCTTGCTGTTTGTTTTTGATCTAACAAAATATCGAGCACATCATCACCGTCAAAATTTCCCATTTTGCCCAATACAGTTTTGTTTCCGTAATCGTGAAAAAACTTACGGAAAACAAATTCACCCTTTGCATTAGTGCCCCAGCCTGTAAATGCTCTTGCTGACTCTTTCACATCTTCTTCGGTATAATTTCCGCGGCCCATAGTAAACAATTCCATTACTTCTCGTGCAAAATTTTCGTTGGGATGGTCTTTCCTGTTTTGATTGTTATTCAAAAAATTCAGCATAGCGCCTGTTTTAGAAACTTCATGAAGCAGGTCGCGAAAATTTCCCAAACAATTATTACGTATAACATCAAGTAATCCCTGCTGAAAGAAAATATTAAGATTACGGCAGGCAAAATGACCATGCCAGAAGAAAGCCATTTTTTCGCGAAGTTGTGCCTCGCTGTTCACCATTTCATTTATCCAGTAAAGATTAAGATTCTTAATTCCTTCACGACTTTTCTTCAGCAATTCCTTTTTCTGATCTGCTGACATTTCCTGTCTTTGCTGTCTTCCAATTTCCTGGATACCCATCATGAGGCCCTGCAAATAATTATCTGCCGCCTGTATATATTCTGGTTTTTTTAAAGAAGATTTTTGAAGAGATTTATATAATTTCTGCGGAGAAACGTTATCCAGATAATTCAACTGTTCAACAGTCGGCCCAAAACCTGCACGCCATAATAAATGCTGGTTTTTTAATTGATCACTCAAAGCCATTAAAGAGGAATTTTGATTTCAGACCAATAAAAGAATATAAAGTTTAAATTCAGAAGATCATATCCGTCAAACGACAAATAACCCGGGTTTATTTTAAATTAAATGGTTTTAACAATATGAAATCAACATTAACTCTGATGATTTCAAGATTTATCAAGACAAAGAAATATTTATTTAAATCTTGTCGCTTCCAAAATATGAATGCAGTACTGAAGGTAAAAGAACTCCATCAGGAGTTTGATTATTTTCAAGCAAACAGGCAAGTATGCGTGGCAATGCAAGTGAACTGCCATTGAGGGAATGAACTAATTGCGATTTACCCGTTTTATCCTTAAAACGGATCTTCATTCGGTTGGTCTGAAAAGTTTCAAAATTGGAAACGGAACTTACTTCGAGCCATTTATCCTGTGCAGCGCTGTACACTTCAAAATCGTAAGTAAGCGCAGATGCAAAACTCATATCACCGCCACACAATCTTAAAATGCGATAAGGAAGATTCATTGATTGTATAAGTTTCTCCACGTGATCCACCATTTCTTCCAGTACGTCGTAACTTTTATCCGGGTGAACCAACTGAACGATCTCCACTTTATCAAACTGGTGCACACGATTTAGTCCCCGAACATCCTTACCATAACTGCCTGCTTCTCTTCTGAAACAAGGAGTGTATGCCGTCATCTTAATTGGCAGATCAGTTTCTTTTACAATTTCATCACGGTAAATATTAGTAACAGGAACTTCAGCAGTAGGTATCAAATAGAATTTATCTTTAGAAGCAAAATACATCTGTCCTTCTTTATCGGGCAACTGCCCGGTACCAAAGGCTGTAGTTTCATTTACCATAAGCGGCGGCAAATATTCCGTGTAACCCGCCGACGTATTATAATCAAGAAAATATTGTATCAATGCTCTTTCCAGCTTTGCACCTTTGCCTTTATAAACAAGAAAGCCGCTGCCGGTAATTTTATTCCCCAGTTCAAAATTTATTAGATCATATTTTTTTGCAAGCTCCCAATGGGGCACTGCGTCTTTTGGAAGACCAGGTTTATTTCCTCCTTCTCTTACTACAACATTATCTTCAGGAGTTTTTCCAGGGGGAACTTTTTCCGAAGGAAGATTGGGAAGTTTTACCAGTTCATTTTGCAATCGTATTTCGAGTAAGTCCAATTGTCCATTTAAATTTTGGATATCATTTTTTTGAAGCGATACATTCTTTTTTATTTGTTCTGCATCTTCTTTTTTTCCTTGACTCATTAATAAACCAATTTCCTTGCTTGCAGCATTCATGTTTGCCTGAACAGTTTCAACCAACGTCTTTAATTTTCTTATTTCCTTATCCAATTCAATAATATCATCAACAATACCTTCTTCTTTAAAATATTTTACCATTAGTCTTTGTTTCACCCACTCCGGATCTTGCCTTATTACCTGCAGTTGCAACATTATTTTTCAATTTGGCGCAAAGATAAAGTTTGCCACACATAACAAGTTGCACTACTAAAGATTTGGTAAATTCATCAAAACAAAAAACTATGATAGATCAATCAATGGTTACGACCAATATCGAATTAAGCGGTTACCGGGTTACAAAAAACCTTGGCGTGGTCCGCGGTATCACTGTCCGTTCAAGAAGTTTGCTGGGAAATATTGCCGGTGGATTTCAAACTCTGCTCGGAGGAAAAATTTCTATCTATGTTGAACTTTGTGAAAAAACGAGAGAGGAAGCTTTTCAGCAAATGATGGAACACGCTGCCGAACGTGGAGCTAATGCAATTCTCAGCGTTCGTTATGATGCCAATGAAGTGATCAGCGGAGTAAATGAAGTGCTGGCTTATGGAACTGCAGTGTATGTTGAAAGAACCTGATTCTTTCATTGCGAACTTATCTTTGCTGCATGTTTATTAGTGATGACCTGCAACAACGCTGGTGGGAACTGGAAGCCCAACTTGCAGAACGATTTGGCAAAAAGCCGGATATGGAAGCTATTCTTTTTCTTATCGGCATACAGGAATTTGGCCAGATACGTGAAAAATTCACCAAAGAACAAAAGCAGGACCTGATGCATGTAGCAGTTTGTAAATTACTTTCGCAAAGTGGCTACTACGAATTGGAAAAAACAGATGAAGAAGGCTGGCCGCATTTTAAGCAATTAAAGTCAATGCCTGAAATGAGCACAACTGAACAGGAAAACTTTTTGAAAGATCATATTCTTCTCTATTTTCAGAATCATGATTTTTAGGATTTGAAATGAAGAAAATATTTTTTTCGGGATTAGTTTTATTTACAGTTATAACCTCTTTTGCTCAAAAGGATTCAACAGTAACCAAAAAGGATCGTAAGCGGGATGTTTTGTTGCAAACAAACTACGGCGACATTGTTATAAGATTATCTGATTCTACTCCGCTACATCGGGATAATTTTTTGAAACTGGTAAAAACCGGTTATTATGACGGAATATTATTTCACCGGGTGATCAAAAACTTCATGATACAGGCCGGTGATCCTGACAGCAGAAATGCAAAACCAGGCGAACCACTTGGGAATGGCGGACCCGGGTATACAATACCGGCTGAATTCAGAACTTCATTATTTCATAAAAAAGGAGTAATTGCGGCTGCCCGGGATAATAATCCTGAAAAAGCAAGCAGTGGCAGCCAATTTTATATTGTGCAGGGAAAAATTTTTACAGATGCCGGTTTGGATTCTGTAGAAACTTATCGTTTGAATGGAAGAAAAATTCCTCCTGAACAAAGAGAAGTTTATAAAACCATTGGCGGCACTCCCCATCTTGACCAAAACTATACAGTGTTCGGTGAAGTTGTAAAAGGTTTAGACGTGGTTGATAAAATTGCTGCGGTTCCAACCAGCAAAGCAAGAGACAGGGACAGACCTTTAGAAGATGTAAAGATTATAAAAGCCAAATTAATAAAGAGAAGAAAGTAAAATTTTCTCCTGTTGCTTTGGAACTACACATTCAAATTCTTTATAAAAAATTAAGAAAGTAATTTTTTCACGTAGGCAATCTGGCCAATGTGATAAATATCGTGCTGAATGATTCCGCGCAATAGAAACCCGAAATCGTATTCACGTTCACCCACTTGATCAGAAAGAAACTCATCATCTTTTGTTTCCAGAAGTTCAATGAGCAGATCGTGTGTGACCTTAAATTGTGCAATGCCTTTTTCCCATGTGTGCTCAGAAGGGTTAATTTCCCGCCAATCGAGTTTTTCAAAACCTGCAGAATTTCTTTCTTTATTCTTTTCTATGCTTTTTAAAGTAAACTCAGCCCACGTATTCATATGATAAAGTAACTCAATCAATGAATGAGAATTTTCATTTGGCTTTTTATAAACAATAATTGGATCAATACCCAGCAAAATTTTCATTACGGCTTGCCCATACCAGGGCTGACCTTCCAGAACTGATTTTAGGGAGGCTATAATATAATCAATCTCTTTTCGCATGTAAAGATCAATTTTTGAGTTGCGAAGTAAAAAATAAAGAGATTGATAAAAGATAAAATTACATGAACGGTAATACTCATTTTATAAATAAGGATTGTAATATCGATTATAAAGTAGTCCTACTTTTATTTATTGTAATAAATTCTTGTAACCTTTTTTCAAAACCTGGCGTCAAAATATCTCGGGGAAGCTAATTGATGATCAAAAAAATTGGTGGCATGATTTATCTCAAATCATGAGATGAAACTAATCAGTAATTTTAATCACATACTCAAAATATCTTACTATCATGAAAAAATTTTTTATTGTTGTTTTCTCCTTTCTTATTTTATTTTCCTCATGTCGCTACGTTACAGGGGAAAGAATCCGGGGAAATGGTTATTTAAAAACAGAAGAAAGATCGCCGGGCAACTTTAAAAGTGTTGCTTCACATGGTTCGTTCAATGTATATATTTCAAGTGGAGATCAGTCAGTAAAAATAGAAGCTGAGGAAAACCTGTTACCATATATTGAAACTTATGTGGAAGGCTCAACACTGCATGTAGGTACAAAAGACAACTATTGGCTTCGTCCTGGCCGGGAAGTTAAAATATTTGTTTCTTCACCTGATTTTGAGAGCATTCGTTCTTACGGGTCAGGCGATATAACCGGCCAGTCGAAAATTACTAATTCATCGAACCTGGAGCTGAAGGTAAATGGTAGTGCGAATATAAAAATGGATGTAGATGCCCCTGAAATAAATACTGAGACCAACGGCAGCGGAGATATCGATTTGAAAGGAACAACCAAATCTTTTACCGGCGAGATACATGGCAGCGGCAACATACGAGCCATGGATTTACAATCAGATGATGCCACAATTCGGATCTATGGCAGTGGTAATGCAGATGTGTTTGCTAATTCTAAATTAGACGTGCATGTAGCGGGAAGCGGCGATGTGCACTACAAAGGAAATGCACAAATATCCAGCAGCATTGCCGGCAGCGGAAGGGTACGGAAAGTTGATTAATAAAGTATGTACTCGCCGGAAAGTGAAGCCTGATTATTTGCTTAGATACATGCTCCTGTCTTTATATAATTGCCTGAAATAAGGATCACGAAGGTCTTTTATAAAACGGATAGCTTCACCGGTGGATTTCATTTCAGGTCCTAATTCACGACTAACACCCGGAAATTTTTCAAAACTAAAAACCGGTTCTTTGATAGCAAAGCCCTGTAATTTTTTATCGAATGTAAAATCCTTTAATTTCTTTTCGCCCAACATGATTTTTGTAGCTATGTTCAGATAGGGAATTTGATAAGCCTTTGCAATAAATGGAGTTGTTCTTGATGCTCTTGGATTAGCTTCTATTACATATACCTTTCCGTCTTTAATGGCAAACTGTATATTTATAAGCCCTTTTATTTTTAATGCCCTTGCGATTTTCTCCGCATAAAACTCCATTGTCGTCACTTCCAAAGGTGTAAGATTAAATGCCGGAAGCACTGCATTGCTATCGCCGCTATGAATGCCCGCCGGTTCAATATGTTCCATTACACCCATTACATGAAAATCTTCTCCGTCAAAAATGGCATCTATTTCTGCTTCCTGGCAACGATCGAGAAAATGATCAACTAAAATCTTATTTCCGGGAATATGTTTTAATAAACTGATCACTGCTTTTTCGAGGTCATCATCATTGATCACTATTCTCATCCTTTGACCACCCAATACATAACTGGGGCGAACTAAAACCGGGTAACCCACTTTATGTGCTACTTTAATAGCTTCATCCACATCATATGCAGTTCCATAGTCAGGATAAGGGATCTTTAATTCTTTCAGCATATCGCTGAACCGGCCACGGTCTTCTGCAATATCCATATTGTCAAAATCAGTTCCTATGATCCTGATTCCTTTTTCATTCAAAAACCTGGCAAGTTTTAGCGCAGTTTGACCACCTAACTGTACAATGACACCATCTGGCTTTTCATGTTCAATGATTTCCCACAGATGTTCCCAATAAACAGGCTCGAAATAAAGTTTATCAGCCACATCAAAATCTGTCGATACTGTTTCCGGATTACAATTTACCATGATGGCCTCATAGCCACTTTCCTTTATGGCAAGCAACCCATGCACACAGCAATAATCAAATTCTATTCCCTGACCAATCCTATTCGGTCCGGAACCAAGTACAACTATTTTCTTTTTATCCGAAACTTTACTTTCATTATCATTCCCACTTTCAAAAGTGGAGTAGAAATAAGGAGTTTTTGCCTCAAATTCAGCGCTGCATGTATCCACCATTTTATATACTCTTGTTATTCCTAATGCTTTTCTTTTTTTGTAAATATCCTCTTCCACGCCATGCTGCAATATTCTGCTGATCTGTTCGTCACTAAATCCATTCACCTTCGCTTCACGCAACAATTCTGCAGGTAATGAATCGAGATCATACTTTTCAAGCTCTTTTTCAATATTGCAAATCTTTTGTATTTCATAAATGAACCAGCGGTCAATACCCGTTGCTTTTGAGATTGTATTCACGCTCACTCCAATCATCAGGGCATCTTTGATTCTGAAAATACGATCCCATTTGGGAATTTTGATGTGATTCAACATTTCTTCAGCCTTCATGAGGCTTTTGCCATAATATCCCAGGCCGACTGCATTATTTTCCAAACTCTGACAAGCTTTCTGTATGGCCTCGGTAAAGCTTCTGCCGATAGCCATTACTTCACCTACACTTTTCATTTGTAACCCAAGTGTATCATTTCCGCCTTTGAACTTATCAAAATTCCACCGGGGAATTTTTACAATCACATAATCAAGTGCTGGTTCAAAATATGCAGAAGTTGTTTTTGTGATTTGATTTTCCAGTTCGTCAAGTGTATACCCTATGGCAAGTTTAGCAGCGATCTTTGCAATCGGGTACCCGGTTGCTTTGGAAGCAAGAGCCGATGAACGGCTAACACGTGGATTAATTTCTATGGCAATGATCTCTTCAGTGTCAGGATTAAGAGCAAACTGCACATTACAACCACCGGCAAAATTTCCCAGGTCACGCATCATTTTGATGGCCGTGTTGCGCATGAGCTGCATAGCCGTATCACTAAGCGTCATCGCGGGAGCCACCGTAATAGAATCCCCTGTATGAATACCCATAGGATCAAAATTCTCTACGCTGCAAATAATAGCGACATTATCATTTGAATCACGTAGCAATTCCAACTCAAATTCTTTCCAGCCCAGCACTGCCTTTTCTACCAACACTTCATGGATTGGTGAGGCTTGAAGTCCGCGGTTCAATGCCTCATCTAATTCGTCTTTATCATGAACAAAACCGCCACCTGTTCCACCCAGTGTAAATGATGGACGAATTACCAGCGGGAATCCTATTTCCTGTGCATATTCTTTTCCTTCTAAAAATGAATTTGCCGTTTTTGCAGGCGCTACAGGGATGCCAATCTCTATCATCCATTTTCGGAATTTTTCCCTGTCCTCTGCCTTTTCTATTGCTTTAATATCTACTCCTATCAGGCGAACTTTGTGTTGTTTCCATACTCCAAGATCATCGGCCTCCTTGGCAAGATTCAAGGCTGTCTGGCCACCCATGGTCGGCAGTACAGCATCAATTTCATTTTCATCCAGGATTTGTTCAATACTTTCCACTGTAAGGGGAAGAAGGTAAACTTTATCAGCCATCATGGGGTCTGTCATGATGGTAGCAGGATTGCTATTAATAAGAATCACTTTTATGCCTTCTTCACGCAAACTGCGCGCCGCCTGGCTTCCTGAATAATCAAACTCGCAAGCCTGCCCAATAACAATGGGACCCGAACCGATGATAAGTACTGATTGAATCGAATTGTCTTTTGGCATTATTGTTTTCTCCGATTACACCTTTAATGCGTGGATATAAAAAAACCGGGCTGATTGCCCGGGTTGCAAAAGTAAGGGAATATGATTTCTTTTATGAAGTTGCGTTTAAAAAATTACTAAGGTTTTAACTGTGATATGTTGACATTTCTATTTCGTCAAGAACGATCTGATCATTATTGCCGGACACCTTTGGGTAACCAAGTTTTGCCTCATATTTTACCTTTTTCCTGTTCAGCCATTTCTGCTTTGCTTCCGGTCCTTTTACAATACCGACAAGGACAGCCATTCCCAAAATCATGGCAAGAATAAATTTGTAAAAATAAATTTTCATGAAAAGTTCGGGATTTAATCATTCACATTTAATCGAAATTTCATGCCACAAATTTTAATCCACTTCAAAAGTTATGACCATGATGTTAATTAAAGTTTAATAGTCACGAATTCCTTTACTATTGACAGAATAAAAATCTTTTTTGCTGCTTTTGAAAACAATAGCACTCACAGTCTATTCATGCTTTAGTAAATTTGAATATGCTACGCACCCTGATAACAATTTTTGATCTGGTTATTTTTTCTACTTGTCTTTACTCACAATCGTTCGGTTATTCCAAAAATTATTTCCAATGGCCGGTTGACGTCAAACCCGCTATAGTGGCCAATTTCGGCGAATTGAGATCGAACCACTGGCACATGGGTCTTGATATCCTCACCAATCACAGAGTGAATATTCCGGTCAATGCAGCTGCCGACGGGTATATTGCCCGGATTAGTGTGAAGCCATTCAGCTACGGCCAGGCCATTTATATCAATCACCCAAATGGTCTTACTACTGTATATGGTCATCTCAATAAATTTTTTTCAAAACTGGATAGTTTTGTAACTGCAGAACAGTACAAAAAGGAATCGTGGGGATTAGACATTCAGTTTACTCCGGATCAATTTCCCGTAAAAAAAGGGCAGTTCATTGCCTACAGTGGGAGTACAGGTGCTTCGGGGGGGCCGCATGTTCATTTTGAGATCAGGGATACAAAAACGGAAAGATGCATCAACCCGTTCTTTTTTAATTTACCCATTCCAGATGCAGTTTCGCCCATATTCACAAAACTGGCTATGTACGATCGTGACCTCAGTGTGTACGATCAAAATCCTGTGCTGTTCGCTGTGAAGAGAACAAAAAATGGTTATTTGCCCTCAAAGGGCGAACTAATAAAAACAGGTTTCTCAAAACTAAGTTTTGCGATCGGTGCTTATGATTGTGTGTCGGGAACCACTAACCCCAATGGAATATACAGCGCAAACATTTCAGTAGATGATAATTCCCTTATTGAATTTGTGCTTGATAGCATGGATTATAATGAAACTGATTACGTAAATGCACATATAGATTATAAATACCGGTATCATGGAGGTTCTTATCTTCAGCAGCTGTTTAAACTGCCCGGCGATAATGGAAGAGGTTACAGGCCACTGAGTGGGGATGGCACCATTGATTTGGCTGATACAAAAATTCATGCAGTAAAAATCGAGATCAGTGATATTAAAGGCAATACTTCTGAACTTAAATTTAACTTACAGTATAACCCGTCTCTTTCTTCTCAAACTAACTATAAGCCTCACCAATTATTTTCCCCCAATTATGTAAATGTTTTTGAACAAAATGATTTTGACGCATACTTCCCGGAAAATTGTTTATATGACTCTGTTCAGTCTGTTTTTTATCGCTCAAATAAACCTGCTTCCAACGCAGTGTCATCACAGTTCCAGTTTTGTGATGCGTCTATTCCGTTTCATGAATCAATAAATATCCGCATCAAACCCAATGTTACTGTTCCAGATGGATTAAAAAATAGAATCGTTATTAAAAGAATCGATAGAAAAGAAATAAGCTTCAGAAAAGCAGAATGGGAAAAAGACTGGCTGGCAGCAAAATTCAACGATTTTGGATCTTACCAGGCTTTTATTGATAACGAGCCTCCGACAATTAATGAACCGGGCAAAGCTGATACAATCGATCTGAGTGCTTCAAAAAGAATTGTATTCTATCCTAAGGATAATACAGGGGTAAAAAGTTTTCGTGCAGAATTGGATGGTCAATGGTTAAGATTCACCAATGATAAGGCTGCTGCATGGATCTACTATTTTGATGAACGATGTCCGTTCGGAGTACATGAATTAAAAGTAAAAATTGAGGATATAGCAGGAAATGTAACCGAAAAAGAATGGTGGTTCAAGCGCCATCATTACGATCCGCCAAAAAGAAAACCAACTTACAAAAAAACAAGCAGCAGAAAAAAAATTGTACCCAAGAAAAAATAATTAGTTAAGCAATAAACCAGTAAATATGGTAACATTAAAAGAAGGTGATAAAGCTCCTTCCTTTTCAGGAAAGGATCAAGATGGAAATAAAATTTCTCTGTCAGATTATAAAGGGAAAAAACTTGTTCTTTACTTCTATCCGGAGGATGATACACCCACCTGTACTATACAAGCCTGCAATCTTAGGGATAATTACGGATTATTAAAAAAAAATAGATTTGAAATAATTGGTGTTAGCCCTGATGATGAAAAAATGCATAAAAAGTTTGAGAAAAAATTCAACCTTCCATTCACACTTATTGCTGACCCCGAACATAAAATATTAGAAAAATATGGAGTCTGGGATCAAAAAAAATTATTCGGTCATGAATATATGGGAGTATTGCGCACAACATTTGTCATCGATGAAAACGGCATCATTCGAAAAATCTTCACTCGCCCAAAAAACAAAGCTCATGCGGAGGAAATTATTACAGCCATGAAAAAATGATTCCCAAAAGCAGCTGTAGCCGAAATGGGCAACCTTTCATTTTAGTTCTGCGATGTGGTAGTACTGATCACAGTGCTAAACTGATTTTATGAAAGGAAAAATATTATTTCTCTTCTGCATTATTACACTGAAACTATATGCACAAAATGATACGATAGTTGATATATCCAATGAAGTAAACAAAAAGAAAGAATGGTCAGAGGATAAACCGGCACCGGAAGTGTTTTACGGTCAGCGTTTGATCAATGCCAAAACTGTTGAAGTATTACATAAAGGAGTGTTAGCGTTCACAGTAGTTCATACTTTTGGTGACATTGCCGGTAAGAAAGGTGGTTTTAAAAATTTTTTTGGTTTAGATGAAGTGTCCGATGCTCAAATTGGTTTCCAAATTGGATTAGGAAATCGCTTAAACCTTGCCCTTCAGCATACAATAGGCGGCGGTGATGGCATTTTTCATTTCTACGAAGCCGGCCTCAAGTATCAATTTTTAAAACAAGGCGTAAACGGAAATCCTTTTTCTCTTACTACGTATGGCAATATAGTGTCCACGGCGCAAAAAGTAGATCAGCGGGATAGTATGGAAAATTCTTTCAGAGGTAATACAGACCGGCTAAGTGAGCTCTTTCAATTAATGATCGCAAGAAGAATTGGAGCAATAAGTATTCAATTAAGTGGTACATATTTATATACAAACCTGGTTATTCCGGGCGATCAAAATAATTTATTTGCAGTAGGAGCCGCGATAAGATTTCCACTGAGCCAAAAATTATTTATCATTTCAGACTATTTTCATTCGTTTCGTTCACAGGAAAGTATTGACGCCTGGAAAACCAGTGGATTTACACCAAGGGATATATTTGGAATTGGTGTAGAAATATTAACCCAGGGCCATGTTTTTCATGTGAATTTTACAAATGCACGTAATATTCTGGAAAATCGTTTTTTGCCAAGAACTACAGACTCGTGGGAAAAAGGTCAATTTCGCTGGGGCTTTACACTTACCCGCAATTTTACTTTATTCAGAGTTAAAAAAAATAAATAAGATCAAAAAGGGAAATTAATTTCCGGTTAAGTTCACTGATTTATTTCCCATTCCACTTCACCAAAATTAAGATGCTCTTCAAAGGCATGCTGAACTATCAGCTGTCCTGAGGCGTTAACAGCTTTTACAACAGCTTCAAAATTGCGGCTACCTTTTTTGAATTTTGCAACCTCATCTTTTTTATAAAGAGCATCGTTGTAGAATTTAAGGATTGCAGACGATCCTTTATTGCTTAGTTGTTTATAATACTTATCAATCGAAAGACAAAACTCCTTAGCCAAATGCAGAGTATCAAATTCTTTACCTGTTATATTTTTTAATGAAACGGGGTTTTTTAAACTGGAAGGGAAATTTTTTTGATTGATATTGATACCTATTCCTGCTACCGCCCATTTCCAATTACTCATTAATTCTTTTTTATTCCCGTTTCCTCCTTTCTTGTTTTCGACCTCTTCATTACTTTGGATTATATTCTCAATTAAAATCCCGCCGAGTTTCCTATCCTTCCAATAAAGATCATTGGGCCATTTAATCTTTAAGTTCTCATCTGCATATTTACCCAAAAACCGGTAAGTGGCAACCGCTACACAGGCACTCAGGTAAAATTGCTGAAACGGTTGAAGAAAGTATGGCCGGAGAACAATACTGAGTATAATATTTGCTCCTTTTTCAGAGGTCCATAACTTGCCCCTTTGACCTTTGCCGGATGTTTGTTCGTGAGTAAAATAGCAGGTTCCTGGTTGTGCCAGATTTGCATGAATTTGAGCAAGGGCATAGTTATTGGTACTGTCAATAGATTGCAGCTCAATAAATGGTGTTCCGAGAGTATGATTAACAGAAGGGAGTTGCAATTAATTACTATTTTTGGCAAAGATAGATGAGCAGCGATAAGGACCCTGAAGAGTGCGACGCAACCGAAGTAAAATAAATGAACCGGATGTTCGTCTCATAATATATAAAATCGCCCTCAGAAAAATGATTCATTAATTAAACTATTAGATTATTGGAACAACTAGCAGTACTCACTACCCGCAAAAAGAAAGTTGCTACCCGGTTAACAAAAAGTTCAAAAATCATTAAAACCATTATCAACGCAATTCAACAAAAAAAAGGAGAGAATATTGTTTCCCTTGATCTGCGCAAAATACCTGAAGCCGTAGCTGATTTTTTTATTATTTGTGAGGTGGGAAATCAACCACAGGTAAGAGCCATTTCTGATTTTGTAGAAGAGCAGGTGAAGAAGAAGTGTAAGGAAATTCCATACAGGCATGAAGGAATGAAAAACCTTCAATGGGTGTTGATAGATTACATAAACATTGTAGTACATATAATGTTGCAGGAAACAAGAAAGTTTTATAAGCTGGAAGAAATGTGGAGCGATGCAATTGCAGAAGGACACAACGAATAAAAAGGGAGTTTGTTAAATATTTTATTGAATAAAACAATTTTTTAAAAAAAACCTTAATTATCAGGAGAGGAATAGAAAGAGTTTATGTCACAAGAACCATATAATAAAAACGAAAGATCAAATCTGCCTCGTTTTAATAACCGACCTACAGGGGATGATAATAATCCTCGCAAAGGTCCACGCTTCAGTATTTACTGGGTTTATGCCATCATATTTGCTGTACTAATCGGATTTCAACTGTTTAGCCCTTTTTCAAGCAGTACTGCTAAAACAACACCAAATGAGTTTAAAGAAATGGTTTTAAAAGGCGATGTCCAAAAATATACAATTATTTCAAACCGAAATATTGTGAGGGTTTATTTAAAGTCATCAAGCATCGATAAGTACAGGGATAAACTGAAAACTGGATTTAATGGAAAAGTAAATACAGAGGGACCCCAGTTTTATTTTAAATATTCCGGCGATTTTGAAAAGCAAATGGCTGACTTCTATGTGCAAAGTAATATAGCCTTTAATAACCAGGTGCCTTATGATGTAGACCAGGAAAGAGATTGGTTTGGAGGAGCTTTACAATTTTTGTTACCTCTATTACTTTTTATAGCACTCTGGGTATTGCTGATGCGCAAAATGGGTGGCAGTGCCGGCAGTGGCGGTGGTCCCGGCGGTATTTTTAATATAGGCAAATCAAGAGCTACTCTATTTGATAAGGGAACAAAAGTCAATATCACATTTGCTGATGTAGCAGGCCTGGATGAAGCCAAGGTAGAAGTAATGGAGATCGTTGATTTTTTAAAGAACCCCAAGAAATATACTTCACTTGGTGGTAAAATTCCAAAAGGCGCATTGCTTATCGGCCCTCCGGGAACTGGTAAAACTCTTTTGGCAAAAGCCATGGCCGGAGAAGCACAGGTTCCTTTTTTTAGCATGAGTGGTTCTGATTTTGTAGAATTATTTGTTGGTGTAGGAGCCAGCCGTGTTCGTGACCTTTTCAAACAAGCCCGTGAAAAGGCTCCCTGTATCATTTTTATTGATGAAATAGATGCCATTGGCCGGGCAAGGGGTAAAAATGTAATGATGAGTAATGATGAACGTGAAAGTACATTGAATCAATTGCTGGTTGAAATGGATGGTTTTGGAACCGATACAGGTATTATTGTTCTGGCAGCAACCAACCGTCCTGATGTTTTGGATACTGCCTTGCTTCGCCCGGGTCGTTTCGACAGGCAAATATCTATTGATAAACCTGACCTGAAAGGGAGAGAAGCCATTTTTAAAGTACACCTGAAACCAATTAAGATTTCAAAGACTCTCGATATTCATAAACTTGCTGAACAAACTCCAGGATTTGCGGGTGCAGATATAGCCAATGTGTGCAATGAAGCTGCTCTCATTGCTGCCCGTAAGGGAAAAGAGGCGGTTGAAATGGAAGATTTTCAGGATGCGGTAGACAGGGTAATAGGTGGTTTAGAAAAAAAGAGTAAGATCATTTTACCTGAAGAGAAGAAAATTATTGCATATCATGAAGCCGGCCATGCAATTTGCGGCTGGTATCTTGAACATGCTTATCCGCTGTTAAAGGTTACCATTGTACCAAGAGGAACTGCTGCTCTCGGGTATGCTCAATACACACCTAAAGAACAATATTTATATAATACAGATCAGCTAATGGACCAGGTTTGTATGACACTTGGCGGTCGGGCAAGTGAAGAACTTTTCTTTAATAAGATCTCTACTGGTGCACAGAATGATTTGCAGCAGATCACAAGAATTGCTTATGCAATGGTAACAGTATATGGAATGAATGATAAAGTAGGTAATGTAAGTTTTTATGATCCACAGCAAGAAAATGCTTTTACAAAACCATATTCTGAAGAAACTTCCAAGATCATAGATGAAGAAGTTCGTAAACTGATCGATGAAGCTTATGAAAGGACAAAGGCACTATTAAGAGAAAAAAAACCACAGGTTGAAAAGCTGGCAGAAGCACTATTAGAAAAGGAAGTCTTATTTCAAAGTGATGTGGAAGCTTTGATTGGTAAAAGACCGCATGAAGAGAAAAAGTCATTAGATCCGGAGCATGCTGGACATGCTGGTGAAATTTCAGAAGGTGTTCCCCCTTATGATAGTGATGTGACCAATAAATCATTACACTAATTATATAACAAATGAATGTTTCTCCCTCAAAGGAAAATATTTTAAAAAAGATAAGAAAGGCGTTGACTCATTCAACGCCTCTTCCTTTTCCTCAAAGCGAGGGAAATACTTCAATATTTCCCAAACCCCAGCAGGAACTTGAAGTTGAATTTGCTGAACAGTTTACTAAACTGCAGGGTAAATTTATTTTCTGTCTTAACCAACAAGAACTGGCTTTTCAGTTAAATAGCCTTGTAAGAAAACAGGGATGGAAAAAAATTTACTGCAAGGAAGAAAATATGTTGAAATTGATTGAACCCCAGTTGTCGGAATGGCTTACTACTGATCTTGCCGGCTGTGATATTTCTGTTACGGGCTGCGAGATTCTGGTGGCAAGAACAGGAACAATTGTGATGAGTACAGCCCAATCAAGTGGCAGAACAGTAAGTGTGTATGCCCCCATTCATATTTGTATTGCATATACCAGGCAATTGGTTTACGATGTAAAAGATGCTTTACAGCAGATTAAAAACAGATATGGGAATCAGTTACCCTCGTTAATAACTTTTGCCACTGGCCCCAGCCGAACTGCTGATATTGAAAAAACGCTGGTAGTCGGTGTCCACGGGCCCAAAGAAGTTTATTGTTTTTTGGTGGATGAATAATGCCTTCTCCTTAGTAATTTTATTGTATGAAAGATCAGGGCGTATACAGGCTATTTGTGTATGGTTCTTTACGCAGTGGATTTAAAGCTCCCGCTTATGAATATATAAGTCGCTTTTTTTCTTTTGTTGGTGACGCTACAGTAAAAGGAAAATTATTTGATTTAGGAACTTATCCCGGTGGTGTTCCTTCAACCGATGAAAGCTATATAGTTGGTGAATTATACACCATTAAACATGAATCCGAATTCAGCTGGGCCATGGGGCAGTTGGATGATTACGAAGGAATATCCGCAGAACCGGGTGAGCCCCAGTTATACAAACGTGAATTGGCGGATGTATTTATAAATAATACTTCTGCTGCTGCGTGGATATATTGGTACAATGGTGATGTACAGGATAAACCCCTGATAGAATCTGGTGATATGATTCAATATCTTCGGGAAAAGAATAACCTGAGTGCAACTTCCCCATAATAAAAAAATATATTTTCTTTCCGACTTTCATCTTGGCGCTCCTGATTATAAAAGCAGTCTTGAGAGAGAAAAGATCATCATTAAATTTCTGGATGAAATAAAAAAAGATGCTTCTGAAATTTTTATTGTAGGCGATATCTTCGACTTCTGGTATGAATACAGAAAGGTTGTACCAAAGGGTTATGTAAGATTATTGGGTAAGTTGGCAGAAATTACTGACTCAGGAATAAAAATCCATTTTTTTGTAGGGAACCACGACATGTGGATGAAAAATTATTTTCAGTTGGAATTAAATATACCGGTCTATTTTGAACCTGAAGATTTTGAATGGAATGGTAAAAGCTTTCATATAGGGCATGGTGATGGCCTGGGACCGGGCGATCACAGATATAAATTTTTAAAAAAAATTTTCAGGAATAAATTCAGTCAATGGTTGTTTGGAATTTTTCCACCATACGTGGGAATGGAGCTGGCAAATTTTCTAAGCCGCCGAAGCCGTGCCCAGACAGGGGTCACTGAAGAAATGTTCCTGGGAGAAGATAAAGAGTGGTTGATCATTTATAGTAAAGACATGTTGAAAAAAAAGAATTTTGATTTTTTTGTATTTGGTCATCGACATTTACCTATTGATTTTCGTCTTATTAATAACAGCCGGTATATTAATTTAGGAGACTGGATACATTATTATACATATGCAGTATTTGATGGAGAAAAACTGGATCTAAAATCTTATATAGGCAAGGATGAAAAAATTATAAGAAATAATGTATAAACCATTCAGCATATTTTTAGTATTAAGTTTTACTTTTTTAGCTGTAGCAAAAGGGCAATCAGGTGAGCCTTATCAACAAATAAATAGCATAAGTGGCGATATTGTCAATTTCACGGTTGACAATCTTGATAACGTTTACATTCTTACCAGCACTGATCAACTTAAAAAATATAATACCAATGGAGATTCTGTTGCGATTTTTAATAATGTAAAAAAGTTTGGCAAGGTCTCAACAATTGATGTATCCAATCCGCTTAAAGTATTGCTCTATTACAAGGATTTTTCGACTGTTGTTATTCTTGACAGGCTATTGACAGTTCGTAATACAATTGACCTGCGACAGAAAAATATTTTCCAGGTAAATGCCATCGGTCAATCCTATGATAATAATATCTGGTTGTATGATGAAGGTGACAGTAAATTGAAAAAAATTGATGATGCGGGAAAAGTGCTTCTGGAAACTCCTGATTTCCGTCTTTTATTTAATCAGGCACCGCATATAAAAAATATTTACGACCAGGATGGCTTTGTTTATTTGTATGACCCGGAACAAAGTGTTTTTGTTTTTGATTATTACGGCGCTCTGCGCAATAAAATATTGATCAGTGGCTGGCAGGATTTTAAAGTGACCGGTAAGTATATTTTCGGGATCAATAATGACACACTGCACCGTTACGAAATCAATACCTTTCGGCTGGATGAAGAAAAGCTGCCAATTCCTTTAGAAAATTCATTAAAAGTAGATTTCACTTCTTCACGGTTATATGCTTTAAAAAAAGGATTGCTCCTGATTTATAATCTTCATTAGCATATCACAAGATCTTTTAACCATTTTAAACAGGAAGGAAGCAGAGAATTCTTCCTGCCACTGAACATAATTGCAGGCAATGCTTTTATTGTAAATAGCAATTACTCACAGCACACATTACAGACAAAGAATTCAACCCAATAAAAAAAGTAAATCTTTCGGTTTTACAATCAGTGGAAAAACTGGAAATGCAAGTTACTGGAGAAAATAAAGAAATTCGAATTATTTCTCAGGAGAAGAAGGAAGAGAGGCAATAATTTCTCCCAATTCCTTATCAAATAACCCATGCTTGCCATATTCAACCACCCGGCCAGCTTCTTTACCATTATTCATCACAATAATAGTAGGTACGTTTTCAATATTTAAAGCTTCAGCAAGGTGGCTGATCGTTTTCTTACTGTGGTCTACGCCTATTAACGTCACCTTATCCTCCGGAAAACCGGCAGCATCCAATAGGGAATAAAATTTCGGAACAATAAACTTTGAATCACCACACCATGTTCCCATGAATGCGATGAATTGTATATTTTGGTTTTTCTTGAGTTCAGCAACGGCCTGAGACTGGGGAGTATAACCTTTCAAATTTTCAGCCCACCATTTAAATGCAGTATCGTTTTCCAGTTCGTTTCGTGATATAAATCCTTTCAAAATTTTATTTCCTTCATCATCCCTTGAAATCTCTGCCTGCGATTGAGCAAAAACTGAGCCACCGATGCCATTAATAAGAAAAACACAAATGATTATAATCAATATTTTTTTCATAATAAAAGGAGATCAATGCCAACCTTTAAATTGCTGACTTATCAAGATATTTTCCACACATCTGTCACAAACTTGCCTTTAGCTCAAAAAGAAATGATTTGATTTTTTCCAAAGATTGGATCATGGTAAATTTTTCTTCTGAACGTTTGTTATTCTTTAAATAATCTTTTGCCCCCTCAAGCGTAAATTTCCTACGCCGAAGAAGATCATAGATCAGTAAAAGATTTTTTACATCAACAGGTCGAAAAAAACGATCTCCCTTCCTGTTTTTACGGGGTTGTAAGATATCAAATTCTGTTTCCCAGTAGCGAATCAGGGATTGATTTACTCTAAACCATTTCGACACTTCACCGATGGAATAATATTGCTTTTGAAAAAGAATTTCATCAGGAGGAATCTGCACAAGGTCAGCACTAATTTCAATCTCTTTTAATGAGGGGCGCCCTCGTTTTGATAAGAGTTTTTTTTTCGGCCCTTTTTTATTATTAGTTTCATCTTTACCTGGTAATTCTTTTTCAGCAACTAAGGTTTCAACAGGAACATAATTTTCTTTTTGCTCCTCTTTACTTCCTTTATCCGAAGCAACAAATTCCATTGATATTTGTGAAAATTTTCTTTCCATTGTTTAGCCTGCCTGCAAACAGACGAGTAAAGATACGAACGTCCAGGAGTGCGATGCAACGAAAGTTGAATTTTGTGGAAAAGTTAGGTTTATGAAAATTAAATTATTTGTTTCCCTCATTATTTATTTTAGAACAGCCTCAAAATTTTTCTATCTCAAACAAAAGAAACCGGTAAATAAAACTCCGCAACTAATCCAGGCTCTGATTTGATGATGCAGCTTTTTTCAGCAATTCGTCATATTGCTCAGGAGAAAGATCATTATAAAAGAAATAAACCGGATCAATTTTTTGCCCGTTCTTATGTACTTCATAGTGGCAATGTGGTCCGGTGGATTTTCCTGTGCTTCCAACCCAACCGATCACTTCACCACGTTTTACTTTTTGACCCACCTTTGCTTTTATTCTTGACATGTGACCATATAATGTCTCATACCCATATCCATGATTAATGACAACATGATTGCCATAGCCATTGCCGGTATTACTGGCAACAGTAACTGTGCCGTTTGCCGTAGCATAAATAGGTGTCCCCAATGGTGCTGCAAAATCAAGACCTGGGTGCAGCTTTACCGTTTTATAAATCGGGTCAATGCGATAGCCAAAACCGGAGGCAATACGGGTAAGATCTTTATTGCTGACTGGTTGAATGGCGGGCGTGGCGGCAAGCAGTTGTTCTTTATTTTTTATCAGGTTATTAATTTCTTTGTATGATTTTTTTTGGGCAGCTATATAATGGCCGAGAGTATTCAGTGAGCTGATAATTGAATTCACCAATTCACTACCACGCATATTTTCTACTCTTTCTATTTCTTCATCCTGGGCCAGTGCTTTTGCCCTGGCGCTGTCCGGAATAGGGTTAGCCTCAAAAATGGCTCTGTACACTTCGTTATCTCTTTTTACCAATTCATTTATTTGTTGCTGTGAAACTTTTACCTGGTCATTTAGTTCATGATATTTATCCTGGAGCCGTTCGTTTTCCATGCTCAATAATTTTTCATTCGGGGAACCCACAAACCGGAAAGCGAAAAAAGAAATAATAGCAGCAGTAACAACGGCAGCAGCTAAAAAACCAAAGATGCGCAGAATCTTTACCCGCAGGGGAGTTTCCAGCTTTTCATACCGGAGGTTATTGGTGTTATAATAGTATTTTATCTTCTTCATGATGGCAGACCTTGACCCTTGCCATAAAAAATGAAGCCTGAATCTTTACCTTTGCGCTTCACTGTTGTGTTCCAGGCTTATTGTCGGAATGCCTGCCCACCGGCAGACAGGCAAATATAGCCGGATAAATAGCAAAAATCAATCCTTTGGCATTTTTAAAAATTCTTTAATCTGTTAATAATAATTATGTTGCCGGCATTGGTACTACTATTCAGCTCCTATTGTGTCACTCACTTGTGCGTTCGGTTCATTACTCAACAAATAGTGAATCACCAATTGTCAATCATGAATATTTCATGCTTGATATCTAAAGACTCACGAAACTTTTCATCATTTGATTATCACTCATCACTCATTACTCATCACTCGTAAACTCTATGATAACTTCAACCGAAATACGACAACAGTTTTTAGATTTTTTTAAATCGAAAGCCCATGTCATTGTCCCTTCAGCCCCTATCGTGGTAAAAAATGATCCTACACTAATGTTTACCAATGCAGGCATGAACCAGTTCAAAGATTATTTTCTGGGAAATAAACAAGCCATTCATAAAAGGGTGGCTGATACACAGAAATGTTTGCGTGTTAGTGGAAAGCATAATGACCTGGAAGAGGTGGGAGTAGATACATTTCATCATACCATGTTCGAAATGCTGGGCAACTGGAGTTTCGGCGATTATTTTAAAAAAGAAGCTATTGAATGGAGCTGGGAACTGCTGACAAAGGTTTATGGAATTGATAAAGACAAATTGTATATAACGGTTTTTGGCGGAGATGAAAAAGAAAAATTGCCAAAGGATGATGAGGCCATTACCGAATGGAAGAGGTGGATCCCCGAAGACCGAATTTTATCTTTTGGGAAAAAGGATAATTTCTGGGAAATGGGAGATACAGGTCCTTGTGGTCCCTGTACTGAAATACATGTGGATTGCAGAAGTGATGAAGAAAGAAAAAAAGTTGATGGCAAAACATTAGTAAATGCCGACCATCCACAGGTGATTGAAATATGGAATGTTGTATTTATTCAGTACAATCGTTTAAAAGACGGAAGCCTTGAGCCCTTGCCTGCCAAACATGTGGATACCGGGATGGGATTGGAACGTTTAGTAAGAGTTCTTCAAAATAAAACTTCCAACTATGACACAGATATTTTTACAGGTGTTATTGAAGAAACAGAAAAATTAACCGGGAAGAAATATACAAATGCAGATAGCAAACAGGATATTGCTTTCAGAGTCTTTGCGGATCATATCCGGGCTATTGGTTTCACCATTGCCGACGGACAATTACCATCCAACACAGGAGCTGGTTATGTTATTCGCCGGATTCTTCGCCGTGCTGTTAGCTATTATTTTTCTTACCTTGATTATAAGCAACCATTGTTATGTCAAGTGATCCCTTTGCTGGCTCATCAGTTTGAAAAAGTATTTCCCGAATTGCAAAAACAAGTTGACTTTATAAGTAAGGTAGTGAAGGAAGAAGAGGAAGCTTTTTTGAGAACGTTAGATAAAGGATTAATAAGATTTGGAATGTTTGCATCATTGGATGTTCATGAAAATCTTGAAAAAAAAGGGAAAGAAGCATTACTTATTCCTGGTGAATTTGCATTTGAACTTTATGATACTTATGGGTTTCCTTTGGATTTGACAAAACTTATCGCAAAAGAAAACGGTTTAATTGTTGACGAAAAAGGTTTCGAAAAAGAAATGAAAAAGCAGAAAGACCGTTCCCGTGCTGCTACTGTTATCGATACGGAAGACTGGAAAATTCTTGATGAATCAACTCAGAATACATTCGTCGGCTACGATAAGCTGGAAACAGAAACAAAAGTTTTAAAATATCGTAAGGTAAAAGCGAAAGGAAAGGAATCTTACCAACTGGTTTTGGAAACAACTCCTTTTTATGCAGAAAGCGGCGGACAGGTTGGTGATACAGGTAAATTAATAATTAATAATGAAGAACTAATAGTTAATGATACAAAGAAGGAAAACGATCTCATTATTCATTTCGTCGATAAACTTCCTTCTGATCTGTCAGGAAAAGTGGTTGCCAAAGTAGATGCAATGAAAAGAAGAAATACAGCCTGGCATCATTCGGCAACACATCTTCTTCATGCAGCATTAAGAAAAGTTTTGGGAACCCACGTCACACAAAAAGGTTCATTGGTAAATGCGGAACATCTTCGTTTTGATTTTTCTCATTTTGCAAAAATGACCGATGAAGAAATTGCCGAAGTGGAAGAATTAGTAAACGAGAAAATCCGGGATAATATTTCTGTTGTTATAAAATTAATGCCGAAAGAAGAAGCGCTGAAACTGGACGCTATGGCATTATTTGGCGAAAAGTACGGAGACGTGGTTAGAGTAGTTATCATTGATCCAACCTATTCCATTGAACTATGCGGTGGCACTCATGTAGGCGCAACCGGTGATATTGGTTTCTTTAAAATAAAAAATGAAACGGCTGTAGCTGCCGGTGTCCGCCGCATAGAAGCAGTTTGTGGAAAACTGGCAGATGAATATGTAGATGAAGAATTCAAAACGCTTAATGCTATTATAGAGAAATTGGGGATAAAAGGTGATATTATAAAAAATGTAGAGAAATTTGTAGAAGAGAGAAATTACTTGCAAAAAGTATTGAATAAAATTGAAACCTCCGAGTCTCAAAAAATAATCTCAGATTTTCTCAATAAAAATATTACTTCATTCAGGGATATTAAAGTAGTGAGTGGCATATTTGAATGCAATTCTATTGAAGTTTTCAATTCAGTTTTTGGTTCACTAAGAGCAAAGATCAATGATTCGATAATTATTCTTGGTGCAACAATTTATGACCAAAATGTTTTCCGATATTTTCTGAATACAAAAAATGAAAATTATAAAGGAAATATTCATTTAAAAACCTTAAGTGATCAATATTTGTCAAAAATTGTTCATGGTGTAGTCCAAGGGAGTGATATAATTTTAAATGCACAAGGAAAGTTTGAAGTTGACATCAAAAAAGTAATTGATGATGTCAAGAATTCAACATTTGAGAGTATCAAAACGATTGAGTCTTTTGATGACTTTTGGAATAATACAAAAAAATAATTTCGCTTTTACCACATGAATGTAATCATAGAAACAGACCGCCTGCTGCTACGCACATTTACTGAAGATGATGCTTCTCTTATCTATGAATTGAACCGTGACCCGGAAGTTACCCGTTATACCTGTGATCCTATGCTTGATCTGGTACATGCAAAAAAAGTTCTGGAAGAAGTCATCTTACCCCAATATGCTTTGTATAATCATGGCCGTTGGGCAACGCACATAAAATCAAATCTTGAATTTATTGGCTGGTGTGGCTTAAAATGTATTCCCGAAAAAAATGAAATTGACCTGGGGTACCGGTTTATGAAAAAATTCTGGGGCAAAGGCTATGCAACGGAGGCTGCTTATGCCTGTATCAAATATGGTTTTGATACATTGAATCTCCGGCAAATAATCGCAAAAGCTTTGCCTGAAAACTTTGCATCCATAAAGGTTTTGGAGAAATGTGGTATGCAATACATAGGTGAGGAAATCCGGGAAGGTTACCTGCATAAAATTTATCAGGCAACTAACCCGGCTATCCAATCATAAGGCCATTTACAAAGGAAATTGGTTTTAACATTTCCGAAATGTTTCGTATTTGAATAATTGTTTTTATATTTGAAATACGAAACTTAACGTAGAATTCTAAAAAAATAAATTATGAAGACAATGATCTTAAAATTATCAGCAGTTATTATTATCACCTTGCTGATAGCCCCCGTTGCGATCCATGCCCAGGATAACAAAGACAAAGAAAAAGATAAGTCTGATAAAAAAGGCGGTGAACAAATTATTATCACAAAAAAAGGTGACAGTGACGACAAGGTTACTGTTGAAATCAATGGTGATAAAGTAACAGTAAACGGAAAACCCATTGAAGATTGGAAAGACGGGGACATTACCGTCAATCGCCGGAAACTAAGAGATGGCGGTTCATATAACTACAATTTCAACTGGGATGGTAATGATAATATGTACTTTAAACAAAATGAAAATACAGCCATGCTGGGTGTTGTTACTGAAAAAACAGATGAAGGTGTGAAGATCACCGATGTAACAGATGAAAGCGGTGCATTAAAAGCAGGCTTAAAGGAAGATGACATTATTACCAAGGTGGATGATAAAAAAATTGAGGATCCGGATGATCTTACAAAAGTTATTCGTGATCACAAACCCGGCGATAAAGTAACTATTACTTACCTCAGAGACAAAAAAGAACAAACAACAACCGCCGAGTTGACAAAGTGGAAAGGCACAGGTTTTGGCGCATTGGCTAAAATCCCAAATATGGATTGGAATGTGATAACTCCAAGAATTGAAGCTATGCCAAGAATAAGAGTAAGCCCCGGTCAATATTATGCCTTTGGTGACAATCGCCCCCGCCTGGGTCTTTCTGTTCAGGACACTGAGGATGGAAAAGGTGTAAAAGTAATTGATGTGGATGATGAAGGCAATGCTCAGAAAGCAGGCGTAAAAGAAGATGATATAATTATTGCTGTAAATGATAAAGAAGTGAACAGTGCTGATGAAGTAGCAAAGATCGTTCGTGATAACAGGGATAAACCTTCTGTTATGCTTAAGATAAAACGTGGTGGCAAAACTCAGAACATTGAAGTAAAAATGCCACACAAATTAAAAACCGCAGATCTTTAACTCCATATACATCGAGCATGTAGCCCCGTTTTTTGAAAACGGGGCTTTTTTTTAAAGTTAAACTCTCAGATACCTTCTTTCTTATGTAACATCTGTTAACTATCATCTATCAGCTATTATCTTACTTTTGCAAACTATCATGCCGGTAAATTATGATGCATATGAAGTTGTAGTGGGTCTGGAAGTTCATGCACAATTACTAACAAAAAGTAAACTCTTCTGCGGGGACAGTGCAGTCTTCGGCGCTGAGCCCAATACCCATGTAAGTGCGATAACTCTTGCACATCCCGGCACTTTACCAAAAATGAATAAAAAAGCAATTGAATTTGCAGTAAAAATGGGACTGGCCTGTCACTGTGAGATCGTAAAAGAAAATTATTTTGCCCGTAAAAATTATTTCTACCCTGATCTTCCTAAAGGTTACCAAATATCGCAGCATACAACGCCAATTTGCAAGGGGGGGCATATTACAATTAAAATAAAAGATTCGGAGAAAAATATACGCCTCAACCGCATACATATGGAAGAAGATGCCGGTAAAAGCCTCCATGATGTGGACAAGGAAAACTCATCAGTTGATTTTAATCGTGCCGGTGTACCATTAATAGAAATCGTAAGTGAACCCGATATAAGAAGTGGTGATGAAGCCTATGCCTATTTAACTGAATTACGTAAACTGGTCCGTTACCTTGAGATATGCGATGGCAACATGGAAGAAGGAAGCCTTCGTTGTGACGCAAATATATCTGTGCGGAGAAAAGGAGAAATTAAACTTGGTACAAAAGCTGAAATAAAAAATCTGAACTCTATTCGTAATGTAAAACGTGCTGTTGAATTTGAAAGTAAAAGAATGACGGAAATGCTTGAGGAGGGCCTGGAGATCACCCAACAAACAAGAAGTTTTGATGCAGATAATGGAAAAACTTTTTCAATTCGTGACAAAGAAGACGCGGATGATTACAGGTATTTCCCTGACCCTGATCTTACCAGATTTTCTTTAACAGATAAATTCATTGAAACAATTCGTAAAACAATTCCTTTATTACAACAGGAAAGGATAAAAAACTATATCACTCTATATAAACTTTCACCATACGATGCCTCATTACTAACAGAAGAAAAAAAATTCTCAGACTATTTTGAAAAAATAGTTGGATCCTTCTCTACAGAAGCAGAACATATGAGAGGTTTCAAAGCTGCAGCCAACTGGATGTTAGGGCCCATAAAATCCTGGTTGAATAATAATAATGCTGAGATCGATCAATTTCCATTGGCTCCTCAAAAGATTGTTGATATCATACATCTCATCGAAAAAGGGAAATTGAGTTTTTCTATAGCATCTACAAAGCTTTTTAACGAATTACTTAAAAATCCTGACGCAGAACCGGCTGAACTTGCAGAAGAAAAAAACTTAGTCCAGGACAGTAATGTGAATACCATTGAAATTTTAATAGAACAGGTCCTGGATAAATTTCCCGAGAAAGTCCTGGAATACAGAAAAGGGAAAAAGGGACTAATGGGCTTGTTTGTTGGAGAAGTAATAAAACTATCCAAAGGCAAAGCCGATCCAAAAATCACAAATGATATTTTATCAGAAAAATTAAAATCCTGACATAATTATGCAGAAGATATTTTTTTCAATTTCTATTATTTTTATTCTGGCGGCCTGCGGGCATATGGATAAAACACAGTTTGAGGTAAGCGGGACAATCAAAAATGGTAATAATAAAATGGTGTACCTGCAGGAAACTCCATTAGGTTCAGGTGAGCAGCTCATCATAGATTCTTCCATCATAAACAATGATGGTTCATACCATTTAAAAGGGAAAGCTTCAGAAGAGTCTCTGTATAGCTTATTTATAAAAAATGAAACATATCCTTTTGCATTTGTAATAAACGATGCATCGAAAATTACTGTGAATGCTGATGCAAACAGTCAAAACAATTACACTGTTCAGGGTTCAGCTACAACTGAATCCTTAAAAAAATTTTTTGACGGGGCTAATAATAAATATGCTGAAATTTATTTTTTAGGTCAAAAAAGAGATAGCCTTCAAAAGGCAGGGGCTCCCGATAGTCTTATATCAGAAATAGATACTAAAGGAAATGACAGCTGGAAAGAATTTCAGGATTATGTCAGGAATTTTATACAAACCTCTTCAAGTCCTATCAGTTGTTTTTTAGCTCTGAACAATTATAATCAAATATTTTCTCCTAATGACTACCAGGCATTGCTAAATAACATTGTAAAAAGATTTCCGAATCATAAGGGTATTGCTGCCATAAAAGAAATGACCGAAAGGCAAATTGCCCTGGCAAAACAAAAATCCCGGGAATCGCAGGAAGCAGATTGGGTAGGTAAGGAGGCACCAGAGCTTTCTTTACCTGATATTAATGGAAATGAAATAAATCTTAGTTCATTTAAAGGAAAATATGTATTGGTTGATTTTTGGGCAAGCTGGTGTCTCCCCTGCAGAAAAGAAAACCCGAACGTAGTAGAAGCATATAATAAATACAAAGACAAAAATTTCACCATTCTTGGAGTTTCACTGGATAAAGAGAAGGATGACTGGATGAATGCTATTCAAAAAGACAAACTTTCATGGACACAGGTTAGCGATCTTCAGGAGTGGAACAGCCTGGCCGTTTCGACATTTAATTTTGATGGTATACCCTTTAATGTTCTAATTGATCCCAATGGAAAAATAATCGCAGAAAGTTTAAGAGGAGAAGATTTAGATAAAAAACTACAGGAAGTGCTAAAATAAAAAATTCATTCCTTTAACAAAGAAGAATCATAGACCCTGGATCTTCTTGTCGAAGTAGATATTAAAATAGCAGGTAATAGTACAAGGTTTGTTAATGTAGCTGTAATAAGGGTAAGAGATGTGAGCCAACCTAAAGCCCTTGTTCCTCCAAATCCGCTGAAACAAAAAATTATGAACCCAGCAATGAGAACAAGACTTGTATAAATAATACTGATACCCGTGCTGTGTATGGTTTCAATCACCGTTTTTTTCAAATCATGATTATACAAAGGCAACTCCTGCTTATAATTAACAAGGAAACGAATAGTAACATCAATAGCAATACCCAGGGCAACACTGAATATTAGTACTGTGGATGGTTTCAGAGGAACACCTACCCAACCCATTACACCGGCTGTAATGAGTAAAGGAATAATATTGGGGATAAGCGAACATACCAGTATTCTGAAAGAACGAAAAAGATAAAGCATACATAAAGCGATCAATAAAAAAGCCCACATAATACTTTCTTTCAAACCGTGAATAATAAAATCACTTCCTTCTAAAAAAGTAACACTGGTGCCTGTTAATGTGACTTTATATTTTGATGTGTCACTAAATAATTCATGCGCTCTTGACTGTATGCTGTCAAGTATTTGCGACAATCTTACGCTGCCTACATCAGCCATATTTACGCTTATGCGTGCCTCTTGCTTATTACTGTCAAGAAAACTGCTTACAAGTTTTGCAAAGGAATTATTGTCTTTAGTTGAATCACTTTTAAAATCAAGGTATTCCTTCAAAGCAGGCAGATCATATTCAGCAGGCATATTATAATTATTGCTATCGCCTTCGAATAAAGCCTGTTTGGCAAATTTTAATCCTTCTGCAATGCTTAGTGGTCGTGCAATACCGGGTATTGAAGCAATATATTGAGAAAGTGAATCTACCTTCTGAAGATTACGAAAATTTCTTGTGGCACCGTATTTTCTTTTTGTATCCACTATAATTTCAAGTGGCATTATTCCTTTAAAATTCTTTTCAAAAAATTTAAGATCAGTATATATTTTATCTGTTTTGGGGAGATCATCAACAATATAACCAACAGATTTCAGCTTAAAGATACCCGCAATAGCTGCCACTACAATAACGGATGTAATTATATAAATAAGTTTGCGGTGATTTAAAGACCAGTGTTCAAGCCTGTCAAGCCAGCGTTTTAAAGATGGATTATCGAGGTATTTTGTGTGCCTTGATTTAGGTGCTGGTATATAACTCAAAGCTATAGGAATGGCAAACAGGGAAATAATGAACAGTAAAAGGATATTTGTTCCGGCTACTACACCAAACTCTTTTAAAACATCACTCCGTGTCAGCGCAAATACTGCAAAGCCAATAGCAGCACTAAGATTACAAAATAACATGACCACTCCCATCCGCCTGATCATCTCAACCAGTGACTTCCTCTTATCGCCGGTATCATTAAAAGCTGTATGATATTTATTCAAAAAATAGATGCAGTTGGGAATTCCAATTACAACTATAAGAGGAGGAATAAGTGCGGTTAATAAAGTTATTTTATATCCTAATAAATGAATGGTTCCAAGGCTCCATACCACACCCGTTATAACAACCACTAATGACAGCAGCATTGTTCCGAACGAACGAAAAAATATAAGTAAGATAAAAGCTGAAAGCAAAACAGATGCAAGTAAAAACCATTGCATTTCATTGGCAATCCTGGTAGCCATTTCAGTTCGGATCAATGGTAAACCGCTCAAATGAATTTCAAGATTATTTCTTTTGCCAAAATCATTTGCAAGATGAGTGATCGACCCGACCACACCAATTCTTTTACTGGAGTTCATAACATTTTTATTGATACGAACTCCCATAAGCCATGCATTCGTTTCCGGGTTATAAAGAAGAGTTTTATAAAAAGGGAGATTGAAAAAAATATTTTTTGAACTATCAATTTCAGATTGAGGCAGGATTGCATCATTAAAAATTGGAAGAGCCTTTAGTTTTTCTGTTGTAGAATCCTTTACCAGGTCGACAGAAGAAACCACACTAATTATATCTTCTACCCCTTCGATTTTTTTGAGATCATTTTGCAATTCGATATAGTCACTAAAAACTCTTTGCCGGAACAGCTTATCAGTCTGAATTCCTATTACCAGTAAATTGCCATCTTCGCCAAATCTTTTTCTGAATTCGAGATAGGCTTTGTATTTAGGGTGGTCAGTAGGAATGGCCCTGGCAAATTCATAACTCAATTCAACCTTGCTCGCCTGGTAAGCCATGAAAGATGTGAGACCCAGTAATAATATTAATAGAAATAACCGGTATTTAAGTATAAACTGACCTAAGGATCGCCACATACTTTTTTTCTTTAAATTTTCTCAGGAAAGCAAAGAAACGGAATAATCATTTTGCAAAGGTTAAAATTGCCTAATATCTCACTGAATTTTATAATCTCATAATGTTATTGAACCAATGAGCAGTTTGTTTTAATATTTTTGAAAAGTGAGATCCCTTTTTGTTTTCATATTCTCTTTCATAGCTGCAAAATTATTTTCACAAAATTCTTTGCCGGCTATTGGCGGTTGGAAAGAATATTTGCCATATAACAGCGCTATTAACGTGGCTGCAGGAGACAATAAAATTTTTTGTGCCACGCCATATAGTTTATTTACTGTAGACCTTGCTGATAATTCAATTGAACGATTGAGTAAAATAACAGGTCTTTCTGAAACAGGAATCAGCGCCATTGATTACGATGAAACGAGTCATAAACTGTTTATTGCATATACAAACAGCAATATTGATATAGTTTACCGAAATGATATTTTTAACATTCCGGATATCAAAAGAGAAAATATCAGCGGTGATAAATCCATTTACAATGTTTATTTACTTAATAACAATTATTTTCTCTCCACAGGGCTTGGCGTGATAGTAATAGATGCTGACCGCTATGAAATAAAGGATTCCTGGTTTATTGGCAACAACGGCAATACTGTAAAAGTGAATGGATTCATTTCGAATGAAAATTATTTTTATGCAGCGACTGATGAAGGTTTGAAATCAATTTCAATAAATTCCAATCCTTCTAATTATCTTAACTGGCAACTGCTCAGTGGAACGAACGGCTTACCAAATGGCCCTTGCAAAAACGTTGTGACAGCGAATAATACAATTTTTGTTTTAAAAAATGATTCCTTATTCGCTTTCGATGGTAATAATTGGAACTTCTTTTACAGTGATGGAAATGAAATAACAGCAATTAATTCAACCGGAAATAAAATTGCAGTTTGCCATAAACTGGCAGGGCCGGTAAGCAAGATCGTGATACTAAATACAGATGGGTCCATAGACAGAACAATTCAGCAAAATGGTGTAACACCATTTCCCAGAAAAGCAATTTTATACAACAACAATTATTGGATAGCAGATCAATATAATGCACTTTCAGAATTTTCTTCCGGTTCAACCGCGGATGAGGTGTACAGTCCTAATTCTCCGGAAGGAATTGCCAGCGGTGAAATGACTAAATATAATGATGTTTTTTATGCTACTGCCGGTGAAGTAAATGATTCATGGAATTATCAATACAATGGAAATGGCATTTATCGTTATAAAAACGGCGAATGGAAAAATTTTAATCGTTTTCATTATCCTGCTCTCGATTCAATGCTTGATTTTATTACTGTAGCAGTTGATCCCCGGAATGAATCAGTTTGGGCCGGTTCATTTGGGGGAGGCTTGTTGCATATAAAGCCAAATGAGACTTTTGAAATATTCAAACAAAACTCCCCGATTCAGCCTCCGCCCCTTGATCCTGCAAGTTATCGTGTTGCCGGTTTATTTTTTGATCAGGGGAATAATTTATGGATTTCAAATTATGGCTCCCCAAGGCCCCTGATTGTTCACAAGGCTGATGGCGCATGGGAAAGTTTTTCTCTCCCTTTTGCATTAACGGATAATGCTTTATCGCAAATTATAATGGATGATAATAACCAGTTATGGATGGTATCACCATTAGGATTAGGAAACGGATTAATTTGCTACAACTATGGTAACTCTATTGATGATACAAATGATGATCATTGGAAACTGTACAGCAATGGCACAGGAAATGGCAATCTTCCTTCCGATAAAGTGTTATGTATAGCAAAAGATAAAAGTGGATTTATCTGGGTAGGCACTGATAATGGTATTGGAATTATTCAGTGCACACAGAATATTTTTGATGGCGGTTGTGAAGCAATAATACCTATCGTTCAACAGGGAAATTTTGCAGGTTATTTATTTGCCGGAGAAAATGTTCAAAGTATTGCTGTAGATGGAGCAGACAGAAAATGGATAGGAACAAAAAATGGGGTCTGGCTTATCAGCGATGACGGTGACAAAGTACTTGAACATTTTACGGAAGATAATAGTCCGCTGCTTGATAATAATGTAAAGAAAACCGCCATTGATGGAAAAACCGGTGAGGTATTTTTCGCGACTACTGAAGGAATCTGCTCATTCCGCAGCACTGCCACGGAAGGCACTCAGGCAAATTCAAATATACTTGTGTTTCCCAACCCGGTGCCGCCAGGTTACAGCGGCACAATTGCTATTCGCGGCGTTGCCAATAATTCGATCGTTAAGATCACTGAATTAAGTGGAAGACTGATTTATGAAACAAAAGCATTAGGCGGCCAGGCTATTTGGGACGGCAAAGACTACAAAGGCAGAAAAATTTCAACCGGTATTTACCTTGTGCTGGTCAGTAATGACGATAAAACAGAAAAAGCCGTAACAAAGATCGTTTTTATTTCTAAATAATTTTATTGAGCCAGCAGAGACTCCATAAAACAAAAGGCATTGTTCTCCGAATGGTAAAGTACGGAGAAACCAGTTTGATCGTTACTATTTTTACTGAGCTTTTCGGTATTCAATCTTATCTTATAAACGGTGTAAGAACTTCTTCAAAAAAAGCGAATGGAAAAGCAAATCTTTTTCAGCCGGCTGCTATTCTTGATTTGATCGTTTATTACAATGAATTAAAAAATCTTCAACGAGTCAGAGAATTCAGATGGAGCTATTTGTACCAGCATATTTTTTCAGATATTAAAAAAAATGCAGTGGCCCTGTTTATGGTAGAGTTGCTTGCTAAATGTTTAAAACAACCCGAAGCAAACGAAGAGCTTTTCCAGTTTACAGAAGATTCATTTTTACATCTTGACGAAAGCAGCGAAGCTACAACCGCAAATTTCCCTTTATTCTTTTCCCTGCACCTTGCCGTATTCTTTGGTTTCAGGATCAATGATCAACATTCAGAAAAAAATTCTTTCCTCGATCTGCAGGAAGGGACATTTGTATCAGAACGTCCACTCCATCCATATTTTTTAGAAGATAAGCAAGCCGAAGTAACTTCTGAATTGCTGCGGGTAAGGAAACCTGAAGAACTGGAACAAATAAAACTTAATCATGATTTCCGACGGAATCTTTTATACGCTTATGAAGTTTATTATTCATTCCATATACAGGAATTTGGCACGATGAAAACCCTGCCTGTATTGAAAGAGATATTAAACTAATTTTTGAGAGGTCCAGTTATTAGTAATTAACAACGTTACTCCTGGTTTTTTCCCTTTTTCAAAACTACCCAATTCATCATCCCATTGCAAAGCTTTTGCTCCATTGATTGTAGCCCATTGCAAAATATTTTGTAGAGGAATTCCGGAATAGGCTGAATGGATTGTTTCTATTTCTTTTGCTATGCTTAATTGCCAGTTACTGCTGTAACTATCTGTTCCAACAACAAGCAGACAATTATGTTTGATAAACAGTTCAACCGGAGGAAGCCTGTTTTCAATATATAAATTCGCATTCGGACAAAAGCAATAGATCAGTTTCAAATTATTTTTATCTGCATATTTATTTGCCCATATAATATCTTCCTCCGGCATATACGTATTATGAATTAAAAAAATCGTTTGACCATTATTAAAATAAGGAAGGCAGGAACGGATACTTGTTTTGCCCGTGACAGGAAAAGGAGATTGATCAACACCAAAAATTTTAAACAACCTTAAGTAGTCTCCCCCGCCTGTTTTGTACAACTCGTCTTCCGCCGGGTGTTCCTGGTTATGGATTGAAATGATCTGATCTTTTGTGAATTCATTTATCAGCTTAAATGTCTTTGGACTAATGCTGTAAGGTGCATGGGGCACAAGAGAAGTTCTGTGCTTAAGACTTGAAACCCGAAGTTTGGTTTCTAATGTTTGTGCAATTTGCTTATACTGAGAAATATTTTCTTCTGCTTTTTCATCGGTAAAACTTAGTACTTCCACAAAATTTTGCCAGTATATTTTACTTTTTGATTTTATTGCAGCTGTATCTGTGGTGTTGCCTATATCACCCACGGCTACTATACCATTGTCATACATTTCATTTTCGGCTTTAACGATTTCCCTCTGAATTGTCGGCGGATCGAAATTTCTTTTTGTGACAACTGAACAGAGAAATTCAATCAGGCCGGTATGAGGTGGAATAACATCTTTCAAATGACTTAACTCCAAATGACAATGGCAATTAACAAAGCCAGGGGATAAAATGCCCGGAAACTTTTGAATGTCATCCCCGGCATCCGGGTAAGGAACAATATCTTCAACCCTGCCTTCTCCATTAGTAATCAAAACATAATTTTCAGGCAATAATTCATACCCTGTAAATAATTGATCAGACTGAAATTTTTTGTACGCCATTGCTGTTTTAACTTTGCTGCCCTTCACTCATTTGCTTTGTTCAAGCTCATAGGAGTTCTGAACGCACAAGTGAGTGACACAACAGGTGTTGACAAGAAACTCTATGTTGGTTCCATAAAAATAATGCATTCAAATGTTAGATAAGTTAGAGGCCATAAAAGCAAGATTCGATCAGTTGGGTGTTGCATTAACTAACCCGGAAATTGTAAATGATAACAAAAAGTTTGCAGCAACAAGCAAAGAATACCGCAGTCTTGAAAGAATTGTGAATGCGTATAGTGAATATAAAAAGGTGCTTGAGGATACAGAATTTTATAAAGAAGCGTTAAATGGTGAAGATGAAGAAATGAGGGAACTGGCAAAAGAAGAAACGCCACAACTGGAAAAAAGAAAAGAGAAACTGGAGTCATATATCCGCCAATTGTTGATTCCCAAAGATCCGCAGGATGAGAAGAATGCCATCCTTGAAATTCGTGCAGGTACAGGTGGTGATGAAGCAAGCCTTTTTGCGGGTGATCTATTACGCATGTATTTAAAATATTGTGAAAGCAGAGGCTGGAAGACAGCCATATTAAGCGAGAATGAGGGGACAGTAGGGGGCTATAAGGAAGTACAGGTGGAAGTGACCGGAGATGATGTGTATGGAACACTAAAATTTGAAAGTGGGGTACATCGGGTACAGAGGGTACCCGATACAGAGGCGAGCGGACGTGTGCATACATCAGCCGCGACAGTGGCAGTAATGCCTGAAGCTGAAGAAGTAGATTTTGATCTTAAAGAAAGTGATATAAAAATGGAAACAGCCCGAAGTGGCGGAGCAGGTGGACAAAATGTAAATAAGGTGGAAACAAAAGTTATTTTAACTCATATACCCACAAGCACTGTAGTGATGTGCCAGACTGAAAGGACGCAACTGGGAAACCGCGAAAAGGCCATGCAAATGATGCGAACAAAATTGTATGAAGAACAGGTTCGCAAACAAGAGGAAGAAATTGCCCGACACAGAAAAAGTCTTGTAAGCACAGGCGATCGCAGTGCTAAGATCAGGACTTATAACTTTCCGCAGGGCAGGGTCACGGACCACCGCATCAACTATACTTCTTATAATCTTGATGCCGTAATGAACGGTGATATTCAGGATTTTATTGATGCTCTTCAATTTGCCGAAAATGCTGAAAAATTGGCAAAACAAAATTAGATGATGAGCTTGTTTATTTCTCATTCTGAGAGTGGCACGATGTTTTATTTCTATATAGAGGCTCTTTAAATGAAATATCTCTGGTTTGTTTTTAATGATATTTATACGAAAGGCTAGGGCGTGAGGTTGGTTGAAATTACGAAGTGAACTTTCTAAAATAATTCTTTAGAAATTCGTTAACAGCAAACTTTATACTATTGGCAGTAATTTTGCGTTATACAATAAAGTTCTTCTCAATAAAGCAGTCAATTTTCTCATAAGCAGTTAGTTTTGGTTGCGACCCCTGTTTCCACAGGGGTCTATTTTTTTATAAGACCTTCATAGAAACCAATAATCCTATCATAATTCCTATTGTATCTGCGATCATATCTTTAAAATCAAATGAACGATTTGGGATAAAATATTTTTGCACAAACTCCATAGCAACGCCATAAAGGAAAAAATAAAAAGCTATCTGGACAAAAAAGCGGATTTTTTTCCCCGCTATATGGGTTGTAACCCAACACCAAAGAAAAGTCATCATTGAAAAAAGACCAATATGAACCCATTTATCCAGCCAGATCTTATCAAACCAATTTTCTTTTGGAAATACTGAGCCTGGCAAACATAATAGTACTGTGGTCATGATAGACCAGGTAAGAGCTGACCAAACGGGCAGTTGAGTTGTTTTCAAATAAACGATTTGAATGCAAGTATATGAAAAGAATTGAGGCCATAGAAAAGCAGATAAATATAAATTATCCTGCTTGTGCTGTTGCAATTAAATACTATAAGTCTGCTCTTTCTTAAAGTTTTCCTTCCCCATAGCTTGTAATTGTTCAAGAGCGGAGTCTTTGGTGTTAATAGCCCCAAATAAAGTCGGCGAATAATTATCAGACAGATAACTAAATGCCTGGTCATTTTGTTGGAGAAGTAAGAAAACCAGCTCCTGCTCTGTGTATTATTTGGTATAAGAATTCAAATAGTTAATGAAAGTTACAACTATCGCTGATTTGCAATTTATATCTGAATCAGACCAAAATTTGTTTAATCAGTTAACAATTTGTTCGTATGCTTTGACATCCATTAGAGATTTGATCTCTTCCAGGTTGCTTATTTTCATTTTTATCATCCATCCTTCACCATAGGGATCATTGTTTACCAGTTCCGGTGAGTTTGTCAAAGCAGGATTTAATTCTGTTATAGTTCCGCTTACAGGAAGATAGAGATCTGAAACTGTTTTTACGGCTTCAACTGTGCCGAAAACAACACCGGCGTTCAGTTGCTTACCTATTGTTTCTACCTCCACGTAAACAATATCGCCTAACTCACGCTGTGCAAAATCGGTGATACCTACAGTAGCATTTTCACCTTCTACAAGTATCCATTCATGGTCTTTGGTATAATGAAGTTTATCAGGAATATTCATGACAGCTAATTTGAGGTGCAAATATGGTTAAAAGGAAGGAAAAATCGGCGGCAAAAAAACTTTTTTCAGTTTATACACCCCATTCTGCCATTCGTGCCTCAAAAATAGCTTTTAGCCGGAATTCCATTTTTTGCAGACCATTGCCACAATAGTTTTGTCTCACAAAAAATAATTTTTATGAGAAAGTTTGGATTAATATTTATGAGTGTCCTGATAGCAACTACGGGTTTTGCCCAGCAGATTTCAGGAGTAGTGAAAGACCAGCAAAGCAAACCTGTCTCCGGATCAACGGTTTCATTGTTAAAATCTAAGGATTCGTCAGTGGTTAAACTGGCAGCCAGCGATAATAATGGTCATTATTCTTTTAATTCCATTAAGTATGGAAAATATGTTGTGAGTATAACTCATGTTGGGTATGCTCCTTTTTATTCGCCTACGTTTGAGTTTTCAGGCACAGGAGAAACAAATGTCCCGGACGTCAGCTTGAATAAACTGGAAAGTGAAATGAAAGGGGTCGTAGTTAGCTCCAAAAAACCTATGGTAGAAGTAAGGGCCGATCGAACAATTCTAAATGTGGAAGGAACTATTAATGCCACAGGTAATGATGCTTTGGAGCTTCTGAGAAAATCACCGGGAGTAACGGTAGATAAAGATGATAACATCAGCCTGAGCGGCAAAAACGGAGTGCAGGTTTACATCGACGGCAAACCTACTCCTTTAAGTGGTTCCGACCTGGCGAATTATTTGAAATCGATTCAATCATCGCAGATTGAATCGATAGAGTTGATCACTAATCCATCAGCCAAATATGAAGCAGCGGGTAATGCAGGAATTATAAATATCAAGCTAAAGAAAAATAAAACTTTTGGAGCTAACGGTTCGGTAAATGCGGGCTGGAATATCGGCACTTATGCAAAATATAATTCAGGCATCGTATTGAATTATCGTAACAAAAAATTCAATTTGTTTGGTAACTACAATTATACCCATAATAAAAATCAAAACTGGCTTGACCTGTACCGGACAACCAGTGCAGATAGTTCTTTTGATCAAAAATCAGTAATGATAAACAGGAGCGAAAGCCACGGATTCAAGGCGGGTGTGGATTATTTTGCCAATAGTAAAAATACAATTGGCGTCATGGTAAACGGCAATTTTTCAAAAACAGGTTTTGATAACATGAGCAATACAAATATTGCTTATATGCCAACAAACGAGATCGACAGATTGCTAATTGCAAATAATACAACACATGGCCATAGAAACAATGTAAACTTCAACGCCAACTACCGCTTTGCAGATACTTCAGGCCATGAATTAAATATAGACGCAGACTATGGTTTTTATAATTCAAATAATAACCAGTATCAGCCAAATAACACATATGACGCCAGTGGCACAAATTTGAAACAGCAAGAAATCTATAATACACTCACACCTTCGCAAATTGATATTTACTCTGTGAAAGTTGATTATGAGCAAAATTTTAAAAAAGGAAAATTAGGTTATGGCGGAAAGATCTCTTATGTAAAAACAGACAATACATTTCAACGTTTTTTCGAAAACGGCACTTCTTCGATAGAAGACAATCATAATAATTTTAATTATAAAGAAAACATTAATGCAGGTTATATAAACTATAACCGTCAGTTCAAAGGTGTGATGGTACAGGCAGGCTTAAGAGTAGAAAATACTCGATCAAAAGGTCATTCAGTTGGTTTCCGTTATGATTATGATGCCAATACTACTGTGCCGATAGATTCTCTGTTGGACAGAACTTATACTGATCCTTTTCCAAGTGCAGCAATCACTTTTAATAAGAACCCGATGAAACAATGGAGTTTCAGTTACAGCCGCAGAATTGATCGTCCTTCTTATCAAAACCTGAATCCCTTTGAATTCAACCTGGATAAATATACATTTCAACGTGGCAATCCAGATTTAAAACCGCAATACACAAATAGTTTTGGTATTACCAATGTCTATAAATACAGATTAACAACTACTTTGAACTACAGCCATGTCAGTGATGTGTTCACTACCATTCCTAAAACTGAAGGCACCAAAGCGTTTATTACAAATGAAAACGTAGCCAGCCAGGACATAGTCAGTTTGAATGTGAGCATGCCTGTTCAGTATAAAAAGTATAGTTTGTTCTTCAATGTAAATTCTTACTATTCCAAATTCAAAGGCCGTGCAATAGGCTACAATGTGGATGCAAACGTATTCTCATTTAATGTGTATGCGCAGCAAACATACAAACTCACAAAAACTACAACAGCTGAACTAAGTGGCTTCTATACGGCACCCTCCATCTGGCAAGGCGCCTTCAAAACAAAGTCATTGGGAACCGTTGACCTGGGTTTACAACAAGTTGTCCTAAAAGGAAAAGGTACTGTGAAAGCAAGTGTCACGGATATTTTTAACACACTTCATTTTTCTGCTACCAATAATACGACGGGACAGATTGTTCATGTAAAAGGAGGTTGGGAAAGCCGTCAATTCAAGATTAACTTCAATTATCGGTTTGGCAACAGCAAAGTAAAACAGGCACGTCAACATAAATCAAGCATAGAAGAAGAAAACCAGCGTACGCAAAGCAGTGGCGGACTCGGAGGCGGGCAGCAACAAAAATAGTGTTTAAGCATAGCGAAGAAAAACGAAGCATTCTGCGAAAAGCGGAATGCTTTCGTCATTTATACAACTGTGTTAATCATCATCATCGCCATCCTTATTTTCTCTTAGCTTTAAAAATGCAGCTCGCTTAGGAGCGGGCAAAGGAATGTCATCTCCTTTTATTCCATGCCAAAGCACAAGATTGAATTCCATATCCGGCACTTCGTCTTCTTTTGTGAAATTGAATTTTTCGGAACGCCTTTGCCATTCATTGACGGCCATATTTTTTTGAGAAAGATTGATCTGTTCACCGACAGATGTGAACGGTGTCAGGTCGGCTCTTGAAGTAAAGCACCTCCACATAGGTTGGGCCGCAGCATCATATTGGGTCATTGGTGGAATACCTAATATCAGTTCCATCGTGCGCAACATAGAAGACGTGGAATACATAGTATGATCAACAAAATGTCTTTTTACATAACCGCCCGTCACATAAGCTGTGGTTCTGTGAGCATCTACATGATCGGGGCCGTCTTGTGCATCATCTTCAATAATAAACACCACACTTTGTTTCCAAACCGGGCTTTTGCTTAAATGCTCTACAAACATTCCAACGGCCAGGTCATTATCAGCAACCTGTGCAAATGGCGTCGGACTTCCTTTTTTCAAACCAGAAGTATGATCATTCGGAAAACGCAAAGAATTAAATTGCGGCAATGCATCAGCAGCTACGAGAGAGTCAAATTCTCTTGTCCACTGATGATAACGGATCGTGTCCATTACTGATAAATCCCAACCGGTAAAATAGGGGCAAAAATGATCTCTTAATATAGGGATGTTGGGTTTGTAATCATCTGCGAATTCACCATACGTTCTGTAACTAACTCCTGCTTGTTTACAGGCGTTCCAGATATATTCTTTGTTATTAGCAATAGCACGGGTACCTTCTCCATCATAACTGCCACCACGACCGCCATAACTTGTGGGCCAGTTCTTTTCAAGATAATCTGTTGCATAAGCTCCCGTACTCCAGCTATGACCATCGGCACTCACTTCTCCATCACAGTAAAAATTGTCAAGCAACACAAATTCGTTTACAAGTTTATGTTCGTTAGGAGTTACGTTTTTCCCAAAAAGCATAAGAGAAGGATCGCCGTTGCCTTCGGGTACATCCCCTAACACCTGGTCATAGGTTCTGTTTTCTTTAATGATATAAAAAACATATTTTATCGGCGAAGAATCTCCAATCTTTTGAGGAATAGGATTACCTGCTTCTCCTGTTGAACTGAGTTCTGTGTTTTTATTATAAGGGGTATTTTGATAAACAAGTTGGGAATAGCCGGCGAGCTGCTTCTCAGACGGAACATTAATAATGCTCATTGTGCCTTTGAAAAGACCTCCGATATATTGCCTTTCAATATCACCTTTCTGATAACTTGCAGTTGAACTTGTGCCAAAAGCTCTGTATTTAGGATTCGGAGATGATGAGAAACCCTTGCCATTGGAAACAAAGATCTTTCTCCCAATTAGTTTTACGTTTGTCGGATACCAACCCGTGGGAATGAAGCCCAGGCTTTTACTGAATCCCGGTTTGCTTACATCAAATACAGCCAGGCAATTGTTATCTGCATTGGCAATGTAAAGTGTTTTATCATCATCGCTTAAGGCGACAGCATTTGAAGTAGAGCCTGTTGCTGCATTAGGATAAAGAGCCGCATTCAGCGTTTCAATCACTCTTCTTTCATTTGTATTGATTACTGAAACAGAATTGTCATTTGCATTAGATACAAATAAATAACTGCCGTTTTTTGTAAGACAAAGTTCATTAGGATTATCCCCCACACTTATTTCTCCTGAAAATTCTCCGACCAGTGTATTATATATGTAAACTTCGTCGCAACCCCAGCAACTGATGTACAAAAGTTTTTTATCTGGCGACAACAGGCAGCTATACGCTTCACCTTTCAAATCCTTTTGACGAATAATTTTGTACGTTTTAAGATCAACTACATACAGCGAATTGTTTTCTTTCGTAACCACATACAGCAAATCCTTTGCGTCATCAATATCGATACCAGAAGGCGAAATCTTATGCGGCCATTTTTCACCAAGTTTAATGCTGTCTTTTAAAATAAGTCTATTGTTTTGAATAGCATATTTCAATATCCAGTTATCATTTCCGCCGGAAGCATATAGAAATTTCTCGTCGGCGCTGAACTTTAAACCATACCATGATTTTGGAATGATTTTGCTATCTAAAATTTTTTCACTTTTTACACTAATCAATTGTATTGATTGTGTGCTCTGCCCATTGTTTGTAACAGCTAAATACTTTTTTGTAGGTGATACCACAATATTCAAAGGCAGGTCACCTAGAGGCAGGCTTTTGCCTGCCGGTGTAAGACTCCAGCCATTCGGTAAGTGTACCCGTTTTGATTCAAGTTGTTGCAAACTTTGAGAACTTGCATATAAAGCAACCAAGGAGAAAGAATACAGTAAGATTATTTTTTTCATATGAGTAAATCAAAGATTAAAGGTAAGGGTTGATTATGTTTCTTTTCCTGATCTCAACACTCTTAATCATAAAATAATTACCACAAAGTGGTATTTCATAAATAAATAATCATTTGTATTTTATATTTATGAAGGAAATACGCATCAGCATTTGGAAGAAGATCGTCTTTATAAGATTCTTAATTCCTTTGATTGCCGGAATCCTTCTGCAGTGGAACCTGCAGTTACCCGTCTCATATTCGTGGTATCTGCTTGGAGCTTCTTTCCTGTTTCTTTTTATTTCATTTTTTTATTCTAACTATGGCAGCTACAGGCTGGCAATCATAAATGGAATAGCTATTACATTTATCTTTCTTTCACTTGGAAGTTTGCTTACATGGTATAAGGATACCCGGCATCATGATGATTGGTTTGGCAAATATTATAAATCGGGTGACTTCGTAAAACTTACCCTGGAAGAACCGCTCGTTGAAAAAGAAAATTCATATAAAGCTCTCGCAACGATAACTGCCGTGAAAGAAAACGATAAGATATTTTCTACAAAAGGGAATATGATCGTTTACTTTAAGAAGGATTCATTACCCACATTAGATTATGGTTCACAAATTATTTTTTCAGTTCCATTGCAGGAAATAAAAAATGCAGGAAACCCGGGAGGGTTTGATTATAAACGTTATTGTCTTTTTCACAATATTACTCACCAGGTCTATTTAAAGCCTGATGATTTTTTTGTCTTAGAGAAAAAGAATGAGAATCTTTTAAAGGAAATCCTATTTTCTATCAGAAAAAAAGTGCTTTCCATTTTAAGCTGGTACATACATGGAGAAAAGGAAAGAGGCCTTGCCGAAGCAATTCTTATCGGGTATAAAGATGATCTTGATAAGAATCTCGTACAATCATACACAAATACAGGTGTAGTGCATATCATTGCTATTTCAGGTTTGCACCTCGGATTGATCTATTGGCTGCTCATTCAAATATTAAAACCACTGAGAAGAAAAAAAATCTTCACGTGGTTAAATGCTGTAATAATCATTGCCGGATTATGGTTATTCAGTTTGCTTGCAGGCGGACAGCCTTCAGTATTACGGTCAGCAGTCATGTTTACTTGTATTGTTTTAGCACAAGGTTTTTCAAGAAAAACTTCCATTTATAACACATTAGCCTTATCCACATTTATTTTATTATGCATTGATCCGTTCTGGCTTTGGGATGTCGGCTTTCAACTTTCCTATGCTGCTGTTTTAAGTATTGTAATTTTTATGAAGCCAATTTATAATTTGTTTTATATAAAAAATAAAGCACTTGATTTTATCTGGAAAATGAACGCCGTCAGTATTTCTGCCCAGTTACTCACAACTCCTTTTGGCATTTATCATTTTCACCAGTTTCCTGTTTTTTTCCTGTTAACAAACTTTATAGCTGTTCCTTTATCAGGCCTAATTGTGTTTGGAGAAATATTTCTTTGTTCCATTTCATTTTTCCCATTTCTTGCTGCGTTGTCAGGTAAAATACTTTCATGGCTTATATGGTTTATGAATTCTTATATAGAAAGAATTGAAGCATTACCTTATTCATTGTGGGATGGGATGCAGATTTCCGTTGTACAAGCCGTTCTCATGATTTTAGCAGTCACTGGCTTTGGGTACTGGTTATTAGAAAAGAGAAAACAAGGTGCATGGGTGGGAACATTTGCTGTTTTATTTTTCGTCTCACTAAGATCATTTTCATTTTATAAGGCTGCGGAGCAACAAAAATTAGTTGTTTATAATGTTCCCAAACATCGGGCTATTGATATATTAAAAGGAAGAAATTATTTTTTTATAGGAGACACTGATCTGCTTGCAGATGATTTTCTCAGGAATTTTCATATAAAGCCATCACGAATATTGCATCGGGCAGCTGCAACTGATCATTTATCAAATTTTTTATTGAAGGAAGATCTTTTACAATATGGTAAAAAAAAGATTTTACTAATTGATAAAAATTTCTTCTTTGACAGTAACACTGCAAAAATTCCGATTGACCTACTAGTGATCTCAAAAAATCCAAAATTATATTTATCAAATCTATCAAAAACTTTTACCGTTAAGCAAGTTGTCTTTGATGGCTCAACACCTGCATGGAAAATAAAATACTGGATCAAAGATTGCGACTCTCTTCATATACCCTATTATAATGTGAGTGAAAAAGGTGCTTTTGTGATGAATTTGAATTAAAGTAGATTTGCGCCTTCTTAATTGATTTGCCTGCCTGTCAATTTACAATTATGCATAAAAAAATTCGTACAGCATTAATCTCTGTTTTTTACAAAGACGGCCTTGAACCCATTGTAAAATTATTATCTGAGCTGGGAGTTACTATTTATTCAACAGGTGGCACACAAAAATTTATTGAAGGCCTGGATATTCCTGTGGTTCCTGTGGAAAAACTTACCTCATACCCTTCCATTCTTGGCGGCAGAGTAAAAACGCTTCATCCATCAGTGTTTGGCGGAATATTAGGGAGAAGAGATAATGAAACTGATGTAAAGGAAATGCAGCAATATGATATTCCTGAAATTGATTTGGTAATCGTGGATCTCTATCCATTTGAAGAAACCGTTGCCTCGACAACAGATGAACAAAAAATCATTGAGAAAATCGATATCGGGGGACCTTCCATGATTCGCGGTGCTGCAAAAAATTTTAAAGATGTAACTGTTATTGCGTCAAAATCAGATTATGGTTCGCTTGAAAAAATATTAAAGGATCAAAAAGGAAAAATAAGCCTGGAACAAAGAAAAAAATTTGCAGTCATTGCTTTTGAAGTTGTAAAACAATACGATATCGCTATCAGTGATTATTTCAATGGAACAAAGACCGATGCTGATAATAACGGTCAGGTAAAAACTTTACGCTATGGCGAAAATCCGCACCAGCAAGCATCCTTCAGAGGAAACCTGGAAGAGATTTTTGATCAACTGCATGGAAAAGAAATTTCGTATAACAACCTTGTAGATATAGATTCTGCCATTCAACTGATCCGTGAGTTCCCGATAGAAGATATTTCGTCATTACGCACATTTGTGGTGATTAAACATACTAATGTCTGCGGGATTTCTTCAAGGCCAACTACCGTACAGGCATGGAAAGATGCTTTGGCGGGTGATCCCGAAAGTGCATTTGGAGGAGTACTTATCTCAAATAGCCTTATCGATAAAGAAACAGCCATAGCTATTAATGAAATATTTTTTGAAGTATTGATCGCTCCTGTATTTGAAAAAGAAGCGCTGGATATTTTACAATCAAAGAAAAACAGGATTCTTTTACAGGTAAAACCAAAAATGGAAGATCTGGTTTCCCCAAACATCATAATGGAAATGCACAGATCACTTTTAAATGGCGAATTGATACAGACAATGGACGAAGGTAATTATGCAGAATGGAAAGAAGAAGGAAGCAGAGAAACTACTAAAGCGGAAAAAGAAGATTTGATCTTTGCAAATCTTGTTTGCAAACATTTAAAAAGTAATGCTATTGCATTGATAAAAAATAAACAGCTTCTTGGAAAAGGGTGTGGGCAAACCAGCCGTGTAGATGCCGCAAGGCAAGCTATTGAAAAAGCAAAACAATTTGATTTTGATTTGCATGGTGCTGTGATGGCAAGCGATGCTTTTTTCCCCTTTAATGATTGCGTGAAATTGGGACATGAAGCCGGCATTACAGCCTTTATTCAACCTGGTGGTTCTATAAGGGATAAAGATTCAATTGAATATTGCAAACAAAATAACCTGGCGATGGTAATGACAGGAATGAGGCATTTCAAACATTAATTAAGAGATTATTAATAAATGCCCCTCTTCGACATCAATAAAACTTTATCACAAACCGGCGATTCACTAAAACAATTATCTGTTTTAAATCCACTAACGATTCGCAAAAAAGGCACAAGAGCAAAAGCATTATTTGCATTGTCACTGGTTTGCTTTTTCTGGGGTACAACATGGCTCGCATCCAAACAGGGAGTAAAATATATGCCGGCATTGCAACTGGCAGGCATCAGGCAATTCATCGGTGGAAGTTGTTATGTTATTTTCTTTTTAATGAAAGGAACCCGATTACCAAAGGGCAAAGAATGGTTAACGATCATTGTTTTAAGCCTTTTAAATTTTTTATTAAGTAATGGTTTAAATACCTGGGGTATTAAATATATTTCTGCAGGTCTTGCTGCAATCATTGCAGCCATTTTTCCTCTATGGCTCGTGGTCATAAGTTTGTTTACATCAAAATCTAAAATTTCATTGCAGGCTTCTGTTGGTTTTGTCATCGGCTTTGGTGGTGTATGTATAATTTTTTATGAGCACTTGCATGATTTTTTGAACAGCGGCTTCCGGTTAGGTATCATACTTTCCATCATCGCCACCTGGGCATGGACTTTTGGTTCGATATATACAAAAAAACAAGCCGCCAATTTTAATCCATATTTCAGTCTTGGTTTGCAAATGCTGATCTCAGGATCTATTTTATTTGTCTTCACCAATATTACACATGATGCTATTCCTTTAACAGCTATTCCCTGGCAATCATGGGCTGCCATGGCTTACCTGGTTATTTTTGGTTCCATAACTTCCTTCATTGCTTACTTATACGCTCTGCAGCGTCTTTCAGCAGAACAAACTTCTTTATATGCATATATAAATCCGATAGTCGCTGTGATATTAGGATGGCTGATATTTTCTGAAAAATTGACTGTCTTTATTGCAATCGGTGGAGCAGTAGCTTTATTTGGAGTTTATCTGGTAAACAAAGCTTACAGAACAGCATCACCTGAGATGCCTGAAGCAGAAGTCATTTAGGATTTAACCAAGGAAATAAATTGCTCATATACTTCTTTCCACCCTTCAAACAATTTACTTGTTCCAAAAAAACTATTATGCCAGATAGTAATGAGCGTCCCATTCACAGATCGTACAATACTATTATAGTGCTTTAATTCTTCAAATGCCTGTTTAGCAGAAAATTTCTGTTCGTAAAAAGAGTTTGCTTCCATAAAACAAAACGGATAAAGCAATAATTTAGTTTGCTCTTCTTTTTCGAGATCGTACCAGTAAAATGAAATTGCTACAGAAGCACGGAAGCCGTTTATACTTCCATAGCCCATTGAAAAATCAGATTCAATCCCCGAATCAATTAAATGCCTGTAAGTATCAGGTAAACTAAACCGAATATAGTGTTGGCGTGAAGAATGAATTTGTTTACCGCTTATATGCCCAAGGTTTAAAATTTCAACTTTTAATTTTTCAACATCATCACCGCTTTGCCAGGACGGATGAATACCAATTGAGTAAAGATCACTGTGGTGCAGGATCAACTCCTGCATTGCCTTTTTTGAAGGCAAAATATTTTTATCATGCCCCGCTGTTTTTTTTGCCATCAGAAAAAAATAAATTGGCTTAAGATCAAATTGTTGATTTAGTTTATCCATCCATTCAAAAGCATCATAAGGATCTTTTTTATTTCCAAGCAAAACATTTTTCCTCTCACTAACTCTTGATAGTTGCCCATTTACAATTGACTTTGTCATTCCCCCCAGTGTTCTCCACCATTGCTTATGTTTATAAGCGTAAGCTTCATCTATATCATAAGTCGGAATAAAAATGAATGACGAATGATGAGTAATGAGTCCGTGAAATTTGGCATGAAGAGATTCTTTAAAATTTTCGATCCAGATATTGATCAACGGCAAGTGCAGAAAATTTTCTTTAAATGCCAAAGAGTTTTCATGAGCATAGCGGCCATATCTGTCTTTCTGATGAGGAATATATTCTTCATAGCGGCTTAATAAATAAAAACTGGCAGCGAAAATATCGAAATGAAAATCACCTTCAGTTTTAAAAAAGGCCTTAAACCCATTTGTTTCGAAACATTCGATTGTCTGTTCCCTGACTTCCTTTTCGAATAACAACTCTGAATTCTGAATTCTGAATTCTGTATCATCAATTCTTTCTTTACTATAATTGATTTTTGCTCCCTTATATTGCCGAAAACTTTCTGAATCGGTTACGATTCTAAAAGGTTCCCCGATAATTTCCTTACCGATGAAATCTAAAATGTATTCTACCCTTGGAGTAATGGTGTTTACAAATACAATCACGTAGTGAAGATATTACCTGTTTCCGTATTTCCTTCTCCACATCTGGTTAAATGATTTTTTGGGAAATTCCAGCTTCCCCCTGTGTCTGGTCCATGCGTTAGGGAACTTATTTATTACCCAGTTCTTTATCCTACTGCTTCCCATATTCATAAATCTCCGGTGGAGCATAGCCTGCTTCCATATTTTCCAGGCCATCTTTTCGGTAAAACTGCTGCCACCTTCTTCAACTGATTCACGCCGATTTTCCAGCAACAATTCATGAAGATTAATTTTAACAGCACACACTTCTGTACAATTTCCGCAAAGGGAAGAAGCATAACTTAAATGCTTCCATTCATCCATATTTCTTAAGTGAGGAGTGATCACAGAGCCAATTGGACCACTATACGTTGTTGAATAAGTATGACCACCAATATTTTTGTAAACAGGACAAGCGTTTAAACAGGCGCCACAACGAATACAATACAAGCTTTCTCTCGCCTTTTCATTTTGCAGTATGTTGGTTCTGCCGTTATCCAGCAATATTACATACATGTCTTCGGGGCCATCAGTTTCGCTTCGTTGTCTTGGCCCCGTCACAATAGTATTGTACACAGTTATTTTTTGACCAGTTCCATAAGTAGCGAGCAAAGGCCAGAACAGAGCAAGATCGGTAAGCGAAGGGATTATTTTTTCAATGCCGGTTATCACGATATGCGTCTTAGGCCAGGCACAACTTAATCTTGCGTTTCCTTCATTTTCGGTAACAGCAATAGCTCCGACATCAGCAATAATAAAATTGGCACCGGTAATACCCACTTCAGCCTGTGTATATTTTTCACGAAGAGTTTTTCGTGCGACAAGGGTTAACTGTTCCGGAGTAAGTGCGGGATCTGTTCCCAATTTTTCCGCAAATAATTTAGCCACGTCTTCTTTACTCTTATGCATCGCGGGAGTTACAATGTGATACGGCGGCTCATTATCCAGCTGTTGAATATATTCTCCCAAATCCGTTTCTACACTTTCAATATTATGCTCTTCCAAAAAATGGTTCAAATGAATTTCTTCTGTCACCATGCTCTTACTCTTCACAAGAGTCCGGCAATTTTTTTCCTGGCAAATTTTTAAGATCTCTTTTTGTGCTTCCTCGGCGGTTTCCGCCCAAATAACTTTTGCGCCTCTTCCTGAAATAACGGCTTCAAATTTTTCCAGTTGTGTATCTAACGATTCAATCGCTTTCCATTTTATATTCTTTGCTTTTTCTCTTACAAGGTTTACATCATCAAACTGCTCCTTACCCACAGGCACTGCAGCATTGTATCTGCCAATATTAAAATTGATCTTCTGCCGATGAATTCTGTCAGCAGCCTTTACGGTACTTCTTTCAATAAAATCAGATGCTGTTTTTTTCACAAATCATTTTTTATGTTGTCAGCTTAAGTAATTCTTATCATCTCCTGTTGCGTCGCACCTTTATACTGTAACAATTCTATTTAGCTTTCACTCTTTATCTTTTACCCGCTTTTGTTTTCGCTATTGAATCAAGAGCTTCATAAAATTTTTCGCCATATTTTCTTATTACTGCCTCTTTTAAAAATTCATAAGTAGGTACTTGTAATTTTTCGCCAAGAGCACAGGCTGAATTACAAAGTCTTTGCCGGGGTTCATAATTCATCCTGTGATGATTTTCATCCCTTCCTTTGTTAGTAATAATAGGAAACAAGTGGCAGCTGATCGGTTTTTTCCATTTTGTTTTTCCGTCATAATAAGCTTGTTCAAACGCACATTTAATAATGCCATCATCCCCGCGAATACCGTATACACAAATCTCTGAATCATTGCCTAATGTAGGCGTAACCCAGCCAAACTCTTTGTGATAAACATATTTTCCTTTTTTTTCGATCTCTGCAATAGAAGCTTGAGAAAGATAAGACTTCACTTGTTCGTATAGCTCAAGAATTTTATCAAGCTCATCCTCATCAAGAGGAGCGCCGGCATCGCCATCTTCACAACAACCACCCTTGCATTTTGCCAGGTCACAGACAAATTGTTTCTCTACAATTTCATCACTCACCAAAACATTATCAATTACAATCACACTAAAAATTTTCGGGCAAATTTAAGTTTTTAATTCAGGGTAAGGTAGTTTCTTCACTGCCATTTCTTTTGCAAGTCATCGTAGAAACTCTTGAGCACAAAAAAAGCCTTTTTCTTTTTTCCTGTTTCTGAGATTAAACCTTTTCGGTTCCAACCATCCTGGTAATCAGGATTCATTCGTTTGGGTGATCTGAAATCAACCAGTATCCAGGGCGTCATGCCTTTCAGATTAGGGACCTTGCTTATTAACTGAATTTGATTTTTATAAAAACTTTCCTGGTACTCTTCACTAAAACGTGTTGAAGAATCTGCGTGAAAACCACCCAAAGCACCTGCGCCTAATTCACTTATCACAACAGGCTTGTTATATGCTACATTGAAACTAAACTTATTTATTTCCCATGGCAGGCCACCACTATACCATCCATAATATTCGTTGAAACTTACCACGTCTAATTTCTTGCCCAACGGATCATCAACATTTACAGTAGTACCCCGTGTGTTTGTGAGTAAGGCTGCAGAAATAAGTCTTGTATTATCTAATACATGTGCAGTGTCTGCCAATGCCTCCATAAATTTTTCACGCTCCGGTATGTTGGGTGTTTCATTGCCGATTGACCAAATAATTACACTCGCCCTGTTTTTATCACGCTGAATTAAATCGGTGACCTGGTGTTGTGCATTGTGCAAAGTCGAATCATTTGTCCAGTCTATTGTCCAGTAAACGGGTACTTCTTCCCACAATAGCAAACCCATTGAATCAGCCAAATGAGATTCTTCTTCGTTATGCGGATAATGTGCAAGCCTTACAAAATTGCAGTTGAGTTCTTTTGCCCAATTCAACAACATCCTGCAATCGCTGATGTCCCTTGGCCGGCCCGGAATAAATGGGTTTTCATCATGCAAAGCAATACCCCGCAAAAAAACCGGTTTACCATTGAGTAAAATATCAGTTCCTTTTGCTTCTATTGTTCGGAAACCAATTTCATCATTAACAGTATCTGTGTTTGAAGTGATATGAACTTTATATAACCTGGGATTTTCCGGCGACCAATAACTTAAATTTTTTATAGGAATACTGAATGTGGCCTTCCCGCTTGCATCTGCTGTTATTGTTGTTTGTAGCCCAGCTTCCGGAATGTTTATATTAATATGTTGCGAAGGATCATTGCCATCCAATTGTACATATCCCTCAATTTTTTTCAAATCCCCCTTCACAAGTTGAATCTTATAATCTTTGATAAAAGTTTGTGGCTCTTCAACCAAAAACACATCTCTTGTAATGCCTCCATAGTTCCACCAGTCAAAATTATCTGTAGGTACATTTTCTTTTTTACGTGAATTATTTACTTTGACAACTATAAAATTATCTCCGTCATTCAACAGCCCGGTTATTTCAAAATCAAATGGCGTAAAACCACCTGCATGCACGCCGAGTTTTTTATCATTGAGCGCAACATAGGCTTCGTAGTTAATGGCATTAAATCTCAGGAAATATCTTTTGTTTGGTTGCGGATGAAAAGTGAAGTTCCGCTCGTACCAGATCGTCCCTTCATAATATAATAACTGATCTGATTGCGAATTCCAATCACCGGGAACATTCATCGTGGGTGATCTATCAAAATTGTATTCTACTAATTCTGATTTTGATTGTTGTTGCCTGTTTTCAAAAAAACCGCCAAGCTTATTATTCCCATCTGCTCTTGCGCCCTGGAAATCGCGAAAGCCCGTTTCGAAGAGATCTATAACATAATGCCAGCGACCGTCAAGGTTAACACTTTTCCGGGACTGAATATTCTGAATGAGAAATGTTTGTGAGTAAACAAGCTGGTTAAAAAATAAGAATGCCGGTAGTAACAGGCACAAATAAAAGAGCTTTTGTTTATCCATATCACCAAAGTTTACAAAATGTATTTTTATATTTATTCAATAAAGGTAAGCTGTATGAAAAAATTCTGCTCTTTACTCATTGCATCTCTTATATATTTTATAGCGTTTTCTCAAAACCTTGTTAAACAAATTCAGCTTAAAGATTTTGATATGCAATCTTCAGCTGTGATAGCAGAAGACGGAGCAGTCATATCAACTACTCAATACAATTCAAAAAATTATTGGTTCCCGGTAAAGGTGCCATGTACAGTACTTACGGGACTAGTCGCTAATAAAGTATACCCTGATCCATACATTGGAATGAATAATATGCTTATCCCTGATGCATCCGATTCATTTAATCATGAATATAACCTGGAACAATATAGTTATTTGCCAAATGAACCCAATCCCTGGAAAAAACCCTATTGGTATCGAACAATATTTAATGTACCATCAACAGACAAAGGAAAATTTTTTCAACTCATCTTTAAGGGAATCAATTACAGGGCAGATGTGTGGTTGAATGGAAAACAAATAGCTGATTCATCTCAAATGGCAGGAATGTTTGCAGAATACAGTTTCGATGTAAGCGATATTGTTAACGCAGATGCCACCAATGCTCTTGCAGTAAAAATTTATCCTCTTGATTTCCCCGGTCTTCCGGCTCCTCCGCAGTTGAAAGCATTGGGGGATTTTTATGCCAACGGTGGCACTATGGGAGATATTGGCAAAAATGTGACTATGCTTTGTTCGGTCGGTTGGGATTGGATACCTGAAGTGCACGATAGAAATATCGGTATCTGGCAACCTGTTTATTTACGAACATCGGGACATGTTGTTATTCAGCAGCCACATATCATAACTGAGTTGCCAAATCTTCCTGATACCAACATGGCAAAGATTTCATTAAGCCTGTCATTAAAAAATAACAGCAATGCAGATTCTAAAGGCAAATTGAAGATCATTATTTCTCCAGAAACATTCCCCGGTAACTCTTATACGGGTGAACAAACCATTCTTCTATCTGCAAATGAATCAAAAGAAATGAATCTTACTGCTGATAACATTAAACAATTCATAGTAAGCAAGCCCCATTTATGGTGGCCCAACAATTATGGTAATCCTGATCTGTATCGCATCCGTATTCAATATGTAAATGGAAATGAAATCTCTGATGATACTTCTTTTTTATTCGGAATAAGAACAGTCAGCTCAAAAACTACAACTGTGGACGGTTGGATTCGTAGAGATTTTTATGTAAACGGAAGACGTGTTCATCTTGTAGGGGGCGCATGGGTGCCTGATATGATGCTTAACCGTGATTCGTTAAGAAACGATTATGAATTGCATTTATGCAGAAATGCGAATGTGAATCTTGTACGTATATGGGGCGGTGGTCTTGCTGAAACAGATGATTTTTATGAAATAGCAGATCGCTATGGATTGATGGTGTGGCAGGACTTTTGGGTAACAGGTGATACTCATGGAGAATTCAAAGGTTCAAGAGATTATCCCCCGCGTGGAGATATTTATATAAAAAATATCATCAGCACTATTCTCAGAATAAGAAATCATGCGAGCCTTCTTGTATGGACAGGAGGCAATGAAGGACATGCCCGCGAAGAATTATACAATGCTATGCGGGATAATGTAGCCACATTAGATGGCACTAGGCCATTTATTCCAAGTTCCTCAGGTTACGCAAAGTTACCTGCGGGATGGAAGGGTTCCTGGCCCGATGATCAGCCATCCGGTGTGTATAGTGGAGGCCCTTATTCATGGCAGGATGCTGTTCAATATTATAACCGGGCAGACAGGGGGAGAGACTGGGTATTTAAAGATGAAACAGGGATACCTTCACAGCCACCTTATTCTTCTCTCCCAAAAATTATATCCAATCTCGTCCCAGATAGTTCATTGCCTTATCCGCTGAATGATACGTGGGGTTATCATGATGCCTGTACGGGGAATGGTCATTATGAAACATATTATAATGCCATGAAAAACCGGTATGGTGCACCAACAAGTATAAAAGACTTTTCTGATAAAATGCAATTGGTAAATGCTAATGGTTATCGTGGCATATTTGAAGCAGCCGGACATAAACTAAATGGAACAGGCGGAGTAATGTTATGGAAATTAAATGCTGCCTTCCCCAGCGTTGTCTGGCAGATATACGACTGGTATCTTGAACCCAATGCCGGTTACTATTTTATGCAAAGAGCATGTGAGCCCCTGCATGTACAGCTAAACCTTAATGATTCAATGGTAGCGGTAGTTAACCGCAGTTACAGGTCACAACCTAATCTTACGGTAAATGCACAGGTACTCGATATAAATGGTAAATCATTATTCCATCAATCTGCCAAATTAAATATTGGCGCAACCGATGTAAAAGAAATATTGCCTCTTTCTTCTGTGCTTTCAGAAGCTGATGGTGTTGTTTTTGTTGTTTTAGATCTGAAAAATACAAACGGTAAAAATATCTCGCAGAATGTTTACTGGATACAAGCAAAGCATGATTATACATCATTGACAAAAATGAAACCAGCAGAGATTCAGTCAAAGCTGGTGAGTGTTGTAAAAGAGAAATCAAATTATAAATATACTTTTCAATTTACCAATCCATCGGGTAAGATGGCATTTTTTATTAATCCGCAATTGGTATTGAATGATGAAGAAGTAATGCCTTGCTTCTGGAGCAATAATTATTTTTCGTTAACACCAAATGAAAGTACAACAGTGACTGTAAGTTGCCCAATGGCTAAACTGAATGGAAGGCACCCAGTACTTGTAACTTCAGGATGGAATGTTGAAAAGCAGGAAACAAGGTTGAGCGGAAGATAAAAGATCTATCTCCACTTTAGTGTATTAATAAGGTGAAAAAGATCCTTTTTCAAAAAATCATTCACAACACTGATCGAATCCTCATTAGGCGTAGCAGAAAAATATAATGCCCCTCTCAAAAAATGTTTTACAGAATCGGTCAGGAAAAATTGATTGGCTGTTGCCGTATTACCCGCCAGGGTAAAATATACTCCATGAATATCATTGGGTGTAACCATCACGGAATCTTCGATAGCAGATGCCTTATAAGTATGTTGTTTGTATGAAAGTTGAAAAGCATCATTTACCAACGAGTCAAACTTATTCCTGCCTATTTCCTTATAGCTTACATAAACCCTTGCAAAAAATTGAGGAAAATCTATATTGATCCACCATGGGCTTTCTGGTTTACTATCAAAAAAAGTAGTGTCTTTAGCAATATCAGCATACTCGGGATATTCAAATGTGTAAGGATAACCCGGTTGATCAAATTTTTGATACGCTTTAGCCGGGAAATCAATTTTAAAATAGCCACGCTTTTTACCAACTGTATAATCGCTGTTGCAGGCAGACAAAAAAACGATAGAAAAAACAAGAAATATCTTAAGGGGTAAATGTTTCACTTATCCTCCGTTTGATTCTTAATAGTAACCTTAACAAGTAAGATGCGATTTTTATCAACCTCCAAAACAGTAAAATCGAAATCTCCGCAATTTATTACATCATTTTTTTTTGGAAATTCTCCGGCTAATTCCAACACCAGGCCACCAAGGGATTCACTATCGCCTTTTACCCTGTCAAAAGTGCCCTGTGGTAATTTCATAACGCGGCACATATCGTGAATCATGGTCTTTCCTACAAATACATAGTTCAGTTCATCCAATTTTCGATTCCCGGTTTCTTCCTCGTCAAATTCGTCTCTTATATCCCCGATAATTTCTTCCAATACATCTTCAAGGGTGACAATGCCGCTGGTTCCGCCAAATTCATCCACGACAATAGCAAAATGGATACGCTTGTTTTGAAAGTCTACGAGAAGGTCTTCGATCAGTTTTGATTCAGGAACAAAGAAAGGCTGACGGATCAAAGGATGCCAGTCAAACCCAGGTGACTGATCGAGATGAGGAACAAGGTCTTTCGTGTTGAGGACACCCACTACTTCGTCAAGGTTATTTTTATACACCGGTAATCTTGAATAGTGAAGCTCTTCAATTTTTTTTACAAGCTCAGTAAAAGAAACGTTATAATCAATTCCACTTACATCAAGTCTTGATCGCATGATTTGCTTTACGGAAATGTTACCGAACTTTTCAATGCCTAAAAGAATATTTTTTTCTTCTGTGGACATTTCATCAGACTTTTCTAATTCCTGTATCCCTGAAGTTTGAATACGATTTGCACCTAACCGTTGTCCGATACCGTCGGCAACAGAAACCATCCACCGGCTGATACGCCTGAGCAATAAATGCAAAGCTTCAATAATAAAAGCTGAACCATAGGCAAACCGAAGATTATTTTGTGTGGCCCATACCTTTGGCAAAATTTTTCCAAAAAATATAATGATAAAAGCAATAATAACAACACGGATAATTACTTCAACAATGAAATCAATTTGACTGTTGATCCATTTTATTCTACCATATGGGAAATATTGATTGATCAAAAAATTAGCCATTACAATTATACATATATTCATAAATGTACCGGCAATAAGTAAAGAAGTATACACTTCTTTTGGCTCTTCGAGTAAATCAGTAATACGTTTTGCCGCTGCATGCTGTTTGGTTTTCAGCATATTCACATCTTTGCTGTTTAAAGAAAACAAAGCGACTTCTGCACCTGATACTACAAAACTGAGTAATAATAAGGCCAGTAATGCGATAACTAAAAAAGTGGTTCCCTGCGGTGTAGCTGCCAGCAATATAAAAGATAAATGATCTGAAAAATAAGAAATGGCCGAAGGGCTATCCAATGGATGTTGTTTAAATGAATAATGTAATCAGAAAGGCAGGTCAAAGGGCCTGCCTGCTGATTAATCTTTTGCAAATTTATAAATTAAAACTCTTTGTTTAAAAAGGTAAGTCTCCCCCGCTTTCGGGTGGTCCATCTGTATTACTCACTCCCTCAATATTGCCATGATCGGCAGGCATAGAAGAACCTGCATCTGTTCTTTTATCGAGCATAATAAGATTATCACCTACTACTTCCGTAGCAAATTTGCGATTCCCTTCTTTATCTTCCCAGCTTCTTGTCCTTAAGCGACCTTCAATATATACGAGGCTTCCTTTATGAAGATATTTTTGAGCCAGCTCAGCCAAACCCCGCCACAGCACGACCGTGTGCCATTCAGTTTGAGAAACTAATTTGCCTGAACGATCTTTAAAAGTTTCAGTGGTAGCCAGCGGAAATTTTGCTACTCCGATATTTCCTTCCAGGAATTGTACATCAGGATCTTTCCCCAAATTGCCAATGAGCATTACTCTGTTTACTCCTCTCATACGATTATCTTTTTCGGTTAAAAATTCATCTTAAGGGCTAATGCTATCTAAAATTAAATTTTTTAGATGGAAATATAAATTTTTTTACCAGTCCTCTTTGATTCGGTCTATTTCGTTTTTAAGAGATATTGATTGATGAATTTGGGAAAAGCATAATTTTTTATTTCAGCGCTTCTTATCCATAATACATTATTCAGTTCCGGTTTCCGTTGAAGTTTTATGCTTATAAATCTTCCTTCAATAAGTTGATGGGAAAGCTGTTGCCTGAATTTTTCAGAGATCGATCTGATTTCAAAATCATTTTTTTTAAACCAGCCCTTAGCTTGTATCTCTTTTATTATACCTGTTGCATTTAATTCTGAACCAGATTCGATTAATAAGAATTCAAAAAGATTACGCCATATATTTTTTTCACTTCTTTGCTTTATGGCAAGTCTTCCTTTGTATTCAATGAGTATATAATTGAAGTATCTTTTTTGTATTGTTATTTTTTTTGCTTTGACCGGCAAAGAAAAAACCTGGCCGTTTAAGAAAGCTTTACAATACTTATTAAAAGGGCATTGCTGACATACGGGTATTAGTTTGCAAACAGTGGCTCCAAAATCCATGATTGCCTGGTTATATGAAGCGGCTTTTCTTTTATCAAGTAATTCATTGGCGAGCTGATTAAAGATTTTTTTTCCTTCGGTAGAATCAATAGGTTTATCAATGCCAAAAATTCTTGATAATACCCGGAAAACATTCCCATCCAAAACTGCATAAGGCTCATTAAACGCAAAGGATGCAATGGCTGCCGCAGTATAGGGGCCAACTCCCTTTAATTTTTTTATTTCTTCATATTTATCAGGAAACTGTCCGTTTAAATCCCTGGAAATATATCCGGCAGTTTTAATAAGGTGAGCACACCGGCTGTAATATCCAAGTCCTTCCCATAATTTGTAAATTTTTTTATCCGGAGCATTTGCAAGTTTGTGTATAGTGGGGAAAGCGGAAATAAACCTCCTATAATAGTTTAATCCCTGCTCCACTCTTGTTTGTTGTAAAATGATCTCGCTTAACCAAATCTTGTATGGATCTTTTTCGCCTTTCCAGGGCATCTGTCGCTTATTATTTTCCCTATTCCACTTCAAAAGAATTTCGGAAAAACGTAAAATCGGCTTTCTTTTTAAAGACACTTGCATTAAGGTTTTACATCATATAAATATTCAAAATCACTCCTGTCTAATTTAATGAGAAAAATTTTTCTATCTATTCTATTGACAGTCATGTAATTTTATCATAAATTGTCAAATAAAACCAACTAAATATGAGAAAAGCCGACTTGGTTAATCAGATCTCCGAAAAGACCGGAATACCCAAGGTAGATGTTTTAGTAACACTCGAAACCATGTTCAAAGAAGTAAAAGAATCTTTAGCTAAGGGTGAAAACATTTACATAAGAGGATTCGGAAGTTTTATAATCAAAAAAAGAGCCGCTAAAATTGGCCGCAATATAAAAAAGAATATCGCGGTTCATATTCCTGAACATTTTATTCCTGCCTTTAAGCCGGCCAAAGAATTTGTTGCTGACGTAAAAAAACTAAGTACTACAACGGAAACACCTGCTCCGGAGCCTGAAGATGAAATGTAGAAATATAAATACTTACTTTTCATAGCAGTTATTTTCACTTTATAATATCAAAATATCTGGCTTTTTTGGCAACAGATTAAGATTATAGTTTTCTTTTCGCAGTTTCTTTGGATTAACTTGCACAGCCAGGAAATTTGTTTTGTAATATTTTCTAAAGTGAAAAGACCACAGTGGATCACCTTAGCTATCGCTGTCATTTTAGTTATTGTTCTTTATGTATTTGGAAGAACAGTACCCGTAAAAAAAAATAATATTTCCAGTCAGTCTGATATTTCTGACAACATTATTCCCACCGATACTATTCTTGCGCAGGCAAAAAAAAGACTGTCTGTTGGCCAGGTAATAAGATTAAATGCTCTTGAGCATTTAGTTGTGAGAGGTGATGTAAAAGATCAACAGTTAAAAGTATATCACCAACTGGCTCATTTCTGGGCAGATACCGTACAGCTTTTCGAGCCCTATGCCTGGTATGAAGCAGAAGCTGCAAGATTGGAAAATTCAGAAAAAAGCCTCACCTTTGCCGCCCACCTGTTTTTACAAAACCTGCGTGGTGAAAACGATCCGACCTTAAGAACATGGAAAGCCTTCCAGGCAAAGGACCTGTTTGAAAGATCTTTGAAAATCAATCCGAACAATGATTCCTCCATAGTTGGATTAGGCGCCTGCTATATTTTTGGAGGTATTAGCCCCACTCCAATGGAAGGGATTTTGAAAGTGAGAACTGTTGCCGAAAAAGACAGTACAAATATCTTTGCCCAGGAAGTACTGGGCCAGGGCTCAATGTTTTCGGGACAATATGATAAAGCCATTACCCGTTTTGAAGCCGTTTACAGGTTGTCAGGCAAAAACCTAAACACAAAATTAGAGGCTGCTTTGATGCTGGCGGAAGCTTATGAAAAAAAAGGTAATAAATTGACAGCAATTGACTGGTACGAAAAAAGCCTTAGTTTGATAAAAAATGAAGAAATAAGGTCAGAGGTGAAAAAAAGGATTGATGAATTAAAAAAATAAACCCAAACAAAAATATTTAATAACCTTATTTAAAATTTAAAACAAAAAATTATTGAGATTATGCCTTGTGGTAAAAAGAGAAAGCGTCATAAAATTGCGACGCACAAGCGTAAAAAAAGATTAAGAAAAAATCGTCACAAGAAGAGAAATAAATAACTCTTCTAAGGATATACCTGAATGATTGATCTGGTATATCCTTAATTGATTGTTGCCCGTACTATTGCACTCACACCCACAATTTGCTTCAACCATATCCTACCGGTATAGCCTGCATACAGTACGGTTTTAGAATCAATCAGTGTTATTGAAAGTTTCAATTATTTATTAAAGCTGTTCTAATGTGAACAAAGAACTAATTATTAATGCTATTCCCCAGGGTGTGGAAATAGCTTTGCTGGAAGATAAAAAGCTGGTAGAATTACATAGCGAAAAAAGCGATGCCCGCTTTGCCGTGGGAGACCTTTATCTTGGGAAAGTCAAAAAATTAATTCCCGGTTTAAATGCAGCCTTTGTAGATGTAGGTTTTGAAAAAGATGCCTTTCTTCATTATACGGATTTAAGCCCGTATGCAAGATCTTTATTGAAGTTTACTCAAATGACGATCAATGATAAAACGCCTGAAGGTCTTGATTTTTCAAAATTTGAAAATGAAGCTGAAATCGTTAAAACAGGAAAGATAAACGAGGTATTAGGAGGCAAACCCAATATTCTTGTTCAAATTTTAAAAGAGCCCATTGCTGCAAAAGGTCCAAGGTTAAGTTGTGAGATCTCATTGCCCGGACGATTTGTAGTTATTACACCATTTAACAATATCGTTGCTGTATCCAGAAAAATTCACTCTTCAGAAGAAAGAAAAAGATTGCAAAAAATCGTTGAAGCCATTAAACCAAAAAATTTTGGTGTTATCGTTCGCACAGCCGCGGAAGGAAAAAATACAGCTGAGTTACATGAAGATCTTTCGATGCTTACAGAAATGTGGAAGACTATCCAGCAAAATCTTAAAGCTGCGGTAGCCCCAAGTAAAATACTAAGCGAACAAACAAAAACAACGAGCATCCTTCGTGATCTGTTGAATGAGGATTTTAATAAAATTGTGGTGAACGACCGTAATATTTTCAATGATGCAAGAACTTATATACAACGCATAGCTCCTGAAAAATCAGATATTATCTCTTTTTATCAAAATGGCGCTCCTATTTTTGATTCTTTTGGAATTACCAAACAGGTAAAAGCATCTTTCGGAAAAACTGTAAATCTGAATAGTGGTGCTTATTTGATCATTGAGCATACAGAAGCCTTACATGTAATTGATGTAAACAGCGGCTATAAAAGTGTAGGTAATAACCAGGAACAAAATGCTTTGGAAACAAATCTTGAGGCAGCTGAAGAAATTTCACGGCAACTCAGATTACGTGACATTGGAGGTATTATAGTAGTAGATTTTATTGATATGAAACTTCCGGAAAATAAGCGAAAGCTTATGGAGAAGATGGAAGAATTTATGAGGCCTGACAGAGCGAAGCACGCTGTACTGCCAATATCGAAGTTTGGGCTAATGCAAATTACCCGCCAGCGCATGAAACCGGAAATGAACATCAATACGCAGGAGGTCTGTCCAAGTTGTAACGGCACCGGAAAAATTTCTTCAACACTTTTGCTGGAAGATGAAATTGAAAAGAACTTAAGCTATCTCATTACACATAAACACAGCAATCTCACTTTAGTTGTTAACCCTATCATCTATGCTTATCTCACCAAAGGTTTTATGTGGAAGAAAAAAATATCTCAGTGGAGAAGTAAGTTCAGACAAAAAATAAACATTCTTTCAAATACAAATTATCATCTCACAGAATTCAAATTTTTTGATACCCAGGATGAGGAAATAAAAATATAGCTGATTTTTAGTCCCCCTGGAGTTTGTGTGTAGTATTATAGTAATCTAAGAAAAGAATTACACTACCTTCTTTTTTAAAATCGATTTTGTTCTTTTTGATCCACGCCATATCGGGAGACGCCAGGGGGAGAAATTGAATGATGTTGTCTTTGTTGAGCTTCTTTATCCTTTCAATTTTTTCACCTGTTTTAAGAAAATAAAAAACCTCGTCAGTAAAAAAATACTTTTTTTGTGTACCAAAAAGAGAATCAGCTGATGCTACCGTTCTCCTGATGTATTTCAAAAGCTGGTATTTACCCATGTTCAACGCCTGCACATAACCTTCCAGTTTCTTTTTGTTAAAAATAAGATCAGGAACACCGGCAAGAAATAAAACAGAATCCTTATCACGGTAAAGTATTATCTTATCAATATCCATATCAACCAAAACCATCTCCTCATTGTCTTTCATAAAATGAATTTCATGAGTAGCCAGGTTCAGCCGGATTGGAGCAGAATAAATTTTGCCGTCTGCAGCATAAATTACAGCAGGAAAAAATTTATCGTCCCAGAAAGGACTCCCATTGATCCTATAATAGGGAATACGGTTTTTGAGTCCCTGTACGTCATCAAAATTCAATTCTGTAATTACGTTTTGTGACTTTGCATCTGCAAGATTTGTTATCTGACCAGTAGCTTCATTAATTATAGGTAACGTCGCCGTTGGTCGTTGAGCAAATAAATAAAGCACACACACATTACTTACCAGCAAAATCCATAGTTTCAAAAATTTCATTGTCCATTATTTCAGTATTTCAAAAAATTCTTGAAAATAATCTTCTTAAATAATACAAAGGTTGCCTTTGGGCAACCTTTGTAACTTTTCCAACCGAACTATAATAATGTTACATATCCGGTGTAGCTATAAGTATGACCATTAATAGTAGTTTGGAAATTGGTTACATACCCACTGGAATAAGTCCCTGACGCGGAGTGGGCATTAGCATCATTACAGCAATTATCTAACTCTGCTCTAAGAATTGTTGAATAATCAAAAATTGATACCGCAAAAAAAACTTTGTGTGCTGTCCCTGTGGAATAATCCATGTAAAACCCCATCCATTGTGACGGAATCTTTGATTTTAAAGCATTGTCTGATAAATTCGATGGAAGATCTTTATGTGCCGAAAAGCTAGAAAAAATGATTGCAAATGCAAACATTCCAATGAAGAACTTTTTTTTCATAAAATTTAGTTTAAGGTGATTTACTTGTAAAACCTAAATACACATAAATCTACCCAAATTTTTAATCCGGTTAAAAAAATTCTCTGTCCTTATAATTAAAGTCGCCGTTGGTTGTTGTGTAAATAAACAACCCACACTCAGATTACTCGACAAAAAAATCAGGCTCACCCGTTACGCAAGTGAGCCTGATACTAAAAAAGAGTGATTACAATTTTTTTATGACCAACTTGTAGGTTCCACCGAATTGGTCGAATGTAACATCATCTAATTCTATCGTTTTTGAGCATGAATTAACCTGTCCAACACTAGCTTTCATTGTTGTAGGGCCAACGCCATCATAGTCGCCAGTATACTGTTCCGCCACAGTAGCAGCATTAGTTGCAGGGTCTACATCCACTGTTACCCACTGCCTGTTAGTTCCATACGCATCAGATGGATAAACACTTATCTGTATCTGGTTTGGCCCGGGGCCAGGCTGCACATCTACTTTCTCACCCGGATCATAATCAGCCCAGGTATCTGTAATAATAGTGAACTGACCATCGAAAGCACTTTGATCAAAACTACAGGGAGCGGCCACATCCCACCGCATAGCCATGTGATAATCGGGGGCCGATTCAAAAGTGCTGTTAGTATTGGCTAGTGAGTAAGTAGCACCACTGGTTGTAGTCACTTCATTGTACAAAGTGTATGCTCCTCCGTTGGGAATAGCACTACCCAAAGCAGTAGCGATCTGGTCTGGCGTCACGGAGAGTGTTGCTGTCTGGTCTGTCCCTACAGGAAAATCCGCTATTTTATGCCATGTAGTTTTATCAATGGAATTATTGCTGCTGACATAAACAGCTATATTATTGATAGTAGCCCCTTTTGCATGTACAGAAATAGATACAGGTGTACTTGGGTTATTTAAAAATAACGTATCATTTCCTTTAGAGTCCAAAACCAGATAGGTTGCATCACTTGACAACTGGCCTGGGGAAAGTATAAGATCACTGCTTTTTTTACAGGCTGCAATACCTGCAAGAAAAACAGTAATGATAAGCATAGTTTTTATAGTTTGTCTTTTCATAATACTCAGTTTTAAGTTTTAATAAGTACAATCTCCCTGGGTATCCCAAAAAGTTTTTGTTGTCACATCAGATTTTTGAGTCGCAGTGCTGTTACGATTGACATACTCGGAGGGATATAGCATTGTCCTGATGAAAGGACCGGGGCTCGTCAGGATAGCAGGCTGCATATTTTTAGGTCTGCAGGTACGGCGATACATATTATAAGCATCCAGCCCATTACCCCAAAGGGCAATGTAATATTCCTTTAACACTACGTCCAGTCTTTCGTCATCAGTCGTTGCAGCATCGTAATCACTTAAAACTGAGCTTACATAATTATCAATATTAGTTTGGGTAGGAACGCCAACTGATGGAGCAGGGCTTACATTTATTTGACCGGGAAAAGCCATTACCCTTGCAATAGATTTGCGAATTCCGCTTTCAAGCAATGCGCGGGGATCACCGGCTGTACCTAACGTGAGCGCTGCTTCTGCCTGCTCAAAGTCCGAGAAGAACGACATCCAGAGAGGGAGGATACCGGCACCCTGTCCCCCTGTATTTAAGGTCGTAGCACCTCCGTCACTGTTATCGTATTTACCACCCGCAGGATAGGCTCCCCATACGGTTCTCAAACTTCCGTCAGGCGGAATACCAGAATTATCACCATGGTCACGACCCCAATAGCCGGGAGCAGTTATAAAATAACAAAAGGGTGTTCCTGAAGGATACTGCGGCGGGTATGCCTGGTAGGCACAAGGCTGTTGTTGCACATTTCCCGGCGTCGTAAGTGTTTGCCTGTAAAAATAATAACGCCTGCGTGGGTCAGCAACTGCTTTTTCGGCTACGACTGCATAAAGAAAATAGGTACCAATATAATCACCGGCACCGCCTGAGGCTACATAGTTATTATTGTAATTAGGATGACGATTATTAGGAGTTGATTGTTTGCTACCATAACGAAATGCCCATTCATTCGCATCGGTAGTGATCATATCTCCTTCGGAAATTAAAGCATCTATTTTTGAAGCAGCTGAATTGTCTACCAATCTTGTATTCATATATGCCCGGAACTTTAATGTTTTGGCCACCTTTCTCCATTTAACAGCTTCACCAGACCCCGTGCTTGAAAAAAACAGGTCAATAGCAGGATAAGCGGAAGGTGCCTGAGCTAAGTTATCAATGGCAGAATCCAAAAGTGAAATGCCGGCTGCATATACATCCGCACCGTTATCTAGTGATGGATTTATGTTGTCTATTCCCTTATTGGCTTCCGTATAAGGAACGTCACCCAGCATATCCACAAGAGTAAATAAAGTATAAGCTTTTAAGATCTGTGCAATGCCTGCATGTACATATTTCCCCTGTGCTTCTGCCACAGGGATCATGGCATCTACATGCTTGATAACTCCTGTATAGGCATCTTCCCATAACCCGTCCATACTGGTCGGTGAGATTCCTGCCAGGTAAGTAGGACCATAAAAAACCTGCATGCGGGTGAGGCCCATTCCCCAACCATTAGCATCATTAAAAACATTTTGAAAACTCAACTGGATCGCATTCAGGTATAAGTCAACATCTGCCGCATCCGGTGAAGGGTTATTTGGATCGTTAAGTAACTCCGAATATTTTTTACATGACCCCACACCGATAAGACCGGCAAAAGTCAGAAGAAATAAGAATTTATATACGATTTTCATAATTGTCGATTTAAGAATTAAAATGATATGCGAAGACTGGCTCCCATTCTTTTTGAAGAAGGACCATTCAGAAAATCAAAACCCCTGTATGAACCAGCGCCAAGGCCTGAAACTTCAGGATCGAAATTCATGTACTTGGGAGTATTGGGGGCGTTGTACCAGAGATTCTCCCCGGATACAGTGATCGATACGCTTCCAAATGGAGTTTTATTTAATAATTTCTGAGGCAGTGAATATGACAAGGAAGCTTCCCGTAAACGAATTACAGTAGCGTCAAAAATACTTCTGTCGTAAGGACCGAACCCTATGCTGTTAAAATAAATATCTGTCATATCATTTTGTATATCATTGGGAGTTCCATCCTGCTTAACCCCCGGCAATACATAAGGCGCATACCTGTCGGCTTCAGTATCCTTTGTCAATCCTCTGGCATACAAAGTGCGGATGGTATTGGAATAAATATCACCTCCGTAAGTGAAGTCCCACTGCATGCGGAAAGTGACTCCCTTATAAGAAATTATATTACTTGCTGAAGTTTTGAATTTCGGATTGGGATTACCGATAATTGCGATATCCGTAGATGTAAGATAATCGCCATTTCCATCAACGATCAATGGGCCCGTTTTCGGATCATTATATCTTTCCACATAATAGCCTTCAATAACTCCCAATGGCTGACCAACCACTGCAAAACCGCCAAGGTCAGTATATCCGGCAACATTTATTTTATCTACTCCTTCCGGCAATCTTGTCACTTTATTCCTGTTAAGCGTAAAGGTTCCTTCAATGCTCCAGTTTACACTTTTTCCGCGAAGAATGGCCAGACCGGCTCCTATTTCTATACCTTTATTAACAACATCCCCTCCGTTTGTTTGTACGCTTGTATACCCTGTAGAAGGATCAAGGTCCTGGAAAAGGATCTGGTCTGTTGCTTTACGTCTGTATAAAGTGATATCAAGATTTAACCGGCGGTCAATAAAGGTTCCTTCCATGCCTATTTCAATTTCCCTCAAAAGTTCGGGCTTCAGATCCGGATTAGGTAACAGGTTAGGAATCGTATTTGAGTTGACTATTGTTCCGGAAGGAGTTGCAAAAACGGTACTGTTAATATTTAACGACGGCCTTGTTGTATAGGGTGATTCAGGGAAACGTGCAGAAGTACCATAACCAAATCTCAGCTTCATATAGTTGATCCATTTATTACTTTTCAAAGCATCTATTGCAGACGTAGGAACGAATGAAACGCTTCCGCTCGGATATAACTCGTGGTTGTGATTTTTTTCAAGAGTGGATACCCAACTGTTTCTTGCTCCTATTGTTGCATACAAAAAGTCTTTGAAACCACCTGTGGCTTCAGCAAAAACTCCCTTTTGCTGATTCTCTGAAGTATAATTAAGATTACGTCCATCTTCGCCTCTATTCGAATGATTAATGAAATTATTATGATTCCATACATTAAAAACAAGTTGATTTTCACTGTAAATACCAGACTGGTCATAATTACTTATATAAAAGTCTGCACCAAAATTTGCAGAGAGATCAAAATTGGAACTAAACCGATGAGAATAACTGCCTATTAAATTATGGTTCCATGATGTATTTCGTTCATTGACCGTTCTGTAAATGCCGGTTGGAAATTCAACACCTCCTTTGGGAGACTGTAATGTATTGTCATCAGAATAGTCATCCAGGCCGATTCTGTATAACAAGTTAAGGCCCGGCAGTATCTCATAATTTAAAGACATTGCACCGAAAGTTCTTAAAATAAGCTCATGGGATTTTACATATTTAGCTGTCCACCGGGGATTTTGAATATCATTACTGCTGCGATAATAAGCAGATCCCCCATCACTGAATTCAAAAGGCCAGTTCATCAAATCAATTCCACGGGGAGTATATAAAACATCTGTAAAAATGCCCGGAGCATTACCACTGGGACCACTACCAAATGATACAGAATTAGGCGGGGTCAGGTAATCCGTATATGCAAAATTAATACTGCTGGTGAGGGTAAATTTATCTGATAGTTTTGCATTTCCTCCAAACCCGAAATTGTGTTTCCTCAGGTTGTTTCCGGGTACAAAACCTTTATCATTAAAATAAGTGTAGGTAGCACTCAAACTAATATTACGACTGGGTGAGCCTGCAATATTGATAGAAGAAGTATTTACCCATCCTGTTCTGAAAAAATCCTTTACATTATTTGGATAGGGGACAACAGGTATTTGAACACCCTGGCGGTCCGGAAAGGATACAGCATATTTAGAAGCCAGTGTTGATGAATGGTTAGAACCATCGTAAGGATCCAATACCATAGTGGGTGGATTTAGAAAGGCAGCACCCCAGTTACTAAAAAACTGAAAACCGGCAGATTGATTGAAACCACCTCCATAGGTATTTTGCCAGGTTGGTAAATTGGCAAGTGTGTTTGCAAACAATGATTGCGTTACTGTAATTTCAGCTTTATTCGAAGTTACTTTTGTAGATGCATTTTTAGTAGTAATAAGAATAACACCATTTCTTCCCCTTTCACCATATAAAGTTGTTGCCGCTAAACCTTTCAGCACACTTATGCTTTCGATATTGTTAGGATCAAGGTCAAGAAAACGACTTGAGGTCTGGTTACCCAGAACAAAGCTAGACTGGGCATTTGTACTTGCATCAAATGGTACATTGTCCACAACAAAAAGAGGTGTGGAATTACCATTAATAGTAGAGAGCCCGCGGATAAGAATGTTTGTTCCGCTACCAGAGATCCCGCTGGTAGAACCAATATCTACTCCCGGAATCTTACCATTTAAAATACGAACAACATCACCCTGGGATCTTTCTTCAACCTTTCCTTTGTCTATAGTAGTAACAGCATATCCCAATGCTTTTTTCTCCCTTCTTACACCCATAGCAGTTACTACCACTTCAGTTAAAGATTGATCACCCGGCTTTAATGAAACAAGCAAATTGTTTTTGTTGCCTATTGTTACTTCCTGTAACAGGTACCCAACAGAACTGATGACCAGAACAGAACCAGGAGAAACATCTAGTTTGAATGAACCATCGGGAGCAGTACTGGTACCCGTTCGGGTATTCTTTATATTAACCGTAGCTCCGATAAGGGGATTACCCTTTTCATCTGTAACTTTTCCTGTGATTTCTCTGGATTGGGCAAACAAGAAATGCGCGGACAGCATAAAAGCTGCCATTAATAGCAGTTTTAATTTTCTCATGTGTTGCAGTTTTTAGTTAACCGTTAGTAAATAGGATTTACCAACAACATAAATATACAACCATTTGAATAAAAAAAATCACTCCTGCCGCTGCCTGGTTAAAAAAATAATATTATTATTTGTGGTAGCCTTTCTGAAGCGTGAATACTATACCCGCTGGTTTATCACCCGTCACAAGATTTTTTTCGATTTGCTGGAATACGATACAGTTATCCTGTATCATTTTAAGACTAACCAATCAACGAAACTAAGATTTAGCAGAGCATATATATTCCTCTTAGTAGCCTGAAACTTGTACGAGCAATATTTTTCCCTTTTCACTTTTATCTCCGCAAAAAATCGTCATTTCGGGAAATAGTTGCAAATTGTTTTGTCACAACATTTTTTTAATCAAAAAATAATTTTCTTAATAGCGGAGGCTTTTTGACCATGATAACATATTAAAAATATATGCTTGAAAATCAGCTATTTATACTAAAAAAATGTCCCGGAATTATCTAATCACAAAGACGGCCAAAGTGCCTAAAAGTTATTCACAGCAGTAAAAATTTATTTTGTAATGTGCCTCATATTTGTAACTTAGTGCAAGAATTTAATGGGTTAGTAAGTAAGAGGGTTGATCGCAAGATCAGCCCTTTTTACTTTTAAAAAATCAAAAATTTTTAAAACTGATTTTTGATTCCTTCCTTAAACCATTTCTCATGAACAGGAAAGATTAATTTTGATCATGAGCAAGATAAAGACAGCTTTTTTTTGTCAGAACTGTGGATATGAAAGTGTAAAATGGTTGGGGCAATGTCCTTCCTGTGCTCAGTGGAATACTTTTGTTGAAGAGTTAGTGCAAAAAGAAAATGTCAAAAATATAAATTGGAAAAATAACGGGAAGAACAAAAGAATTAATAGAACAATAGCTTTAAATGAAATCGCAGCCAATGAAGAAAAGAGATTAATAACCCCGGATATTGAACTTAACCGGGTGTTAGGTGGAGGAATTGTTCCGGGAAGCATTGTGTTGATTGCGGGTGAACCTGGCATTGGAAAATCAACTTTGTTTTTACAAAATGGTTTAGCGCTAAAATATCTTACAGTTCTTTATATCAGTGGCGAGGAAAGTGAACAACAAATAAAAATGCGGGCAGAGAGGTTAAATCTGGCTAATGAAAATTTCTATCTGCTAACTGAAACTTCCACACAAATAATTTTCCAGGAAATAAAAAAATTAAACCCACACCTGGTTATTGTTGATTCTATTCAAACATTACAGACGCCTTTTATAGACTCATCACCCGGCAGTGTTTCACAAATAAGAGAAAGCGCTGCCGAATTTCAACGATTTGCAAAAGAAACAAACACTCCTGTTTTTTTAATTGGCCATATTACTAAAGATGGAATCATTGCCGGACCAAAGATTCTCGAACACATGGTTGATACAGTTTTACAATTTGAAGGTGACCGCCACTACGCTTACCGAATTCTGCGTACTTTAAAAAATCGTTTTGGGAGTACTTCAGAGTTAGGTATCTATGAAATGACAGACACAGGAATGAAGGGCGTCGCCAACCCCAGCGAAATATTAATTACACAAAAAGAGGACCAGTTAAATGGAATTGCTATAGCAGCTACTATAGAAGGAATAAGACCTTTGTTGATCGAGGCACAGGCATTAGTAACCCAATCTGTATATGGAACTCCTCAACGAACGGTAACAGGTTTTGATTTAAGAAGGCTACAACTTTTGTTAGCCGTTCTGGAAAAAAGAGGAGGATTTCATTTTGGTATTAAAGATGTTTTCTTAAATATAGCCGGCGGCTTGAAAGTAGAAGATCCTTCCATTGATCTTGCAGTTCTTTGTGCATTACTTTCTTCTTATGAGGACATTCCCATACAACATCATATTTGCTTTGCCGGTGAAGTAGGTTTAAGTGGAGAAATTAGAGCCGTTAACAGAATCGAACAACGAATTGCGGAAGCTGAGAAACTTGGTTTTGAAAAAATCATTGTTTCCCGGTATAACCAAAGGGGCCTGGCAAAACAAAAATTCAATATTGATATAATAACTATGGGCAGGGTAGAAGAAGTATACAAGTATTTATTTTAGCAGGTAATATGTATGATTGATCTAAAAGAAATAAAAGATTCTTTCCTTCATCTCTTATTCCCTCATGTATGCAGCGGGTGTGGAAGTGATATTATTAATCGTGAAAATACACTCTGTATGCGCTGCCTTGCTGAAATGCCGGAGACAAATTTTCACCTTTACATAAACAATCCTGTAGAAAAAATTTTTTGGGGGAGATTGCCTGTAGTAAGTGCTACGGCACAATATTACTTTACCAAAGAATCATTGATGCAGCATCTTATGCATCAATTAAAATATAAAGGAAATAAAGAATTGGGCAGACAATTGGGCAGGCTCATCGGCAATGATCTTCAGCAAACCAATCGCTTTAATGAAGTGGATGCCCTTATTCCGTTACCATTATTTCCGGTTAAAGAAAAACGAAGGGGTTATAACCAGGCGACTGTTTTATGCGAGGGTATTGCAGAAGTGATGAAAACTGAAATATTGAAAGATGTTATTATCCGCATTCAGCATACGGAAACTCAAACTAAAAAAGGAAGAATGGAACGCTGGCAAAATATGGAAGGAAAATTTGAATTAGTAAGACCTGAAAAAATTCAAAACAAACATGTTTTGCTGATCGATGATGTGATAACAACAGGTGCCACTCTTGAGGCGTGCGGACAAGAACTTCTAAATGCATCCAATACAAAACTTAGCATTGCCACTCTCTGTTTCGCTTCTCGGTAATACCAATTTCTTCCATTATTTTTATAGCGATGAAAAACGCAGTCGGCTTAGTAATCTTATCCCTTTTGATTTTTTTCTTTGCCTGTAAAAAAGATTCTTTTATTACAAGTTCTGATGCGTTCGTAAACATTACTGCAGATAGTTTGAAATACGATACTGTTTTTACTACCACAGGTTCCGTAACACAATCTTTCAAAATCATTAATGAGAATGATAAGAAATTAAGAATTTCATCGGTAAAACTAATGGGAGGAAATTCTTCAACATTTAAAATCAATGCGGATGGATTTACAGGCCCTGAAGTAAATGAACTGGAAATTGCGGCAAATGACAGTATTTATGTCTTTGTTTCAGTAACCATCGATCAAAATACAAACAATCTTCCTTTTATAGTTCAGGATAGCATTAGGATAAGTTACAATAATACTGACCGTTGGGTACAGTTAGAAGCCTGGGGGCAGAATGCGCATTTTTTTCGTGATAAAACAATTTCTGCAAATGAAACATGGACAAATGATCTTCCTTATGTTATTCTTGGCTCATTGACAATTGATACCAACAAAACGCTTATTCTTGACAAAGGCTGTCGCATTTACGTCCATGCTGATGCACCGGTTCTTGTTAAGGGAACGCTCCAGGTGAATGGGCAAAAAGACTCTTCGAACCATGTTTATTTTCGTGGCGACAGGCTTGATGATCCTTATAAAGATTTTCCGGCTTCATGGCCCGGCATTTTTTTTAATAGTAGCAGCAAAGACAATTTATTAAACTATGCCGTTCTAAAAAATGCTTACCAGGCAATAGCTGCACAAGATCCTTCTGCTAACTTAAATCCTAAGGTTACACTAAATGAATGCATAATTGATAATGCTTATGATGCCGGAATTGTTACTCTGAATTCAAGCGTATATGCAACAAATTGTCTCATCAGTAATTGCGGGAAAAATTTATACCTGTTAATGGGCGGTGATTATAAATTTGTGCATTGCACAGTTGCCAGCTATTCCAATAACTATATCTTACATAAAGACCCTGTACTTCTTGTAAGCAATTTCGTAAATGTGGACAACTCTCCTCAAACCGCACCACTTACAGCTTTGTTCAGCAATTGTATTTTTTGGGGCGAAAATGGGGCTGTGGATGATGAGGTGGTTGTAGCAAAAGATAATGGAAGCAGCTTAAATGTAAATTTTGATTCCAACCTGTGGAAGATCCAAAAAACCGATCCTTCATCAGTTGCCGGAGTAACTGTTAATCAGATCATCAATAACCAAACTCCGCTATTTGATAGCATTAGCACATCAAAAAATTATTATAATTTTCATTTACAGGCAAATTCTCCTGCTATTAACAAAGGAGCAAATACATCTGTAATAATTGATCTGGATGGTAATCCACGTCCTATTGATCAGCCTGATCTGGGCTGTTACGAAAAACAATAAGGCAACTTTGAAAAAAGAATGACCGTTTTCAAGCCGAACCTTCTTAACTTTAATATCCAAAAAAAATTTGAAATGAAAACCTTAATGCTCGCCATGGTACTTTCAGTCACCCTTACAGGAACCTCCATTTATGATTTTAAAGCACCCGGACTTACCGGTGGCACGATCAATTTTGCTGATTTTAAAGGCAAAAAAATTATGATCGTCAATACAGCTTCTAAATGTGGCAACACACCACAATATGCTGATCTCGAAAAATTATATAATCAATATAAAGACAAATTAGTGATTGTCGGTTTCCCGGCCAATAATTTCGGCCAGCAGGAACCCGGTACAAATGAAGAGATTCATGAATTCTGCACAAAAAATTATGGCGTTACATTTCCAATGGCAGAGAAAGTTTCTGTAAAAGGCGATGATATCGATCCCTTATTTAAATGGCTGGTTGATCAATCCAACGAAATGGCAAAGAAAATTCCTACAGATAATTCAAAAGATCTTGCATGGAGAGATTTTTTAAGAAACCCCATTACCTGGAATTTTACCAAATTCCTGCTTGATGAAAACGGAAACCTTATTGCTGTTTTTCATAATAAGGTAAATCCGATGAGCGAAGAAGTATTGAAGTATTTGAATTAAAATAGAAACTAAAAGATTAGGGGAATTTTTTAAGCTGCTTCAAAGTTGAAGCAGCTTTATTTTTATCTTCACTCTTCCATGCAATTCAAAGAAATAATAGGACAACAAGAAGTAAAGCAACAATTAATTGAAATGGTTCAGCATAACCGTTTAAGCCACGCTTTACTTTTTTTAGGAAAGGAAGGAAATGGTTCTTTGCAGTTGGCTATCGCATTAGCTCAATATCTGACATGCGAGAAAGCTAACCCTAAAAAACAAATTTCAAATCCTGGTTCTTCTTTATTTGGTAAAGAACCACAAACCACAAACCACAAACTCCAAACTTTAAACGATTCATGCGGTACATGCTCCTCGTGCATAAAAGCTCAGCAACTTATTCACCCCGATATTCATTTTTCTTACCCGGTTGTTACTAAAAAATCCGGTTCACCACCGGTAAGTTCAGATTATATTTCTGAATGGAGAGAGTTCATCAAAAATTATCCATATGGAAATGTGTATGACTGGCTTCAGTTTATCGGTGCAGAAAACAAACAGGGAAATATAACAGCCCAGGAATGCACTGATATTATTCGAAAACTGAACTTAAAAAGTTTTGAAAGTGAATACAAGATTCTTGTTCTGTGGATGCCTGAATACTTAGGAAATGAAGGAAATAAACTTCTGAAATTAATAGAAGAACCTCCGCCAAATACTCTATTTATTTTAGTAGCAGAAAATGAATCAATGATGTTGCCGACTATTCTAAGCCGTTGCCAGCTGATAAAAATCCCTTCATTGGAAATAAATGAAATTGAAGAAGCACTCATTAACAGAAATAACATAAGCCGGGAAACTGCAAGACAAGCTGCCAGTGTAGGCGAAGGCAATTACCGGGAAGCTTTGCAATTAGTTCAACACGCACAGGAAGATTGGCAAAGCCTGTTGCGTGAATGGCTGAATGCCATTTTAAAAACAGGTCCTGTGGCACAAACAAAATGGGTGGAAGAGATGAGTCGGATGGGTCGGGAAAGGCAAAAACAATTTCTTCGCTATTTTAATCATTTACTTGAACAGGCTATTCGTTACAAACTGATGGGCGAAAATATTTTCCTGCCTGATAATGAAAAAGATTTTGCCAATCGCCTTAACCGCATTGCCGGCATCGGGCAGCAGCAGGCCATGATTGAAGAACTGGATAAGGCTACTTATTATATAGAACGAAATGCCAACTCCAAAATCCTCTTTCATGCCCTCACGATTAAGCTATATCACATCATTCAGGACAAAATTGTATTTTTGACCAACTGAGGTAAAGACAATTGCAGAAAAGTAAGAGGCGAATGGAATGTGAGAGAATATTTATTGAGTCATCTTTTTCGCTATATTAAGCTTTCGTTGTGTCACTCACTGCATCGTTCTGTAATTCTAATCAGCAATGATGAGTAGTATTCCAAAAGCACAAGTGTGCGACGCAACAGGTTCTAAATAGAATTCGTACAGCTGGCTTCATAACTATTCTCACCTTAATTTGAATCTAAAAATTGTTTCATGAGTTGCGGAAGCTGTGGCATTAAACCGAATGGGTGTAAAAGCAATGGTGGTTGCAATACCGGGAGTTGCAACCGGTTGAATACTTATGACTGGCTGTACAATATGCCTGTAGCGGACGCAGACAGCAGTTGTAGGGTGGTTGAGATTTCGTTTAATAATGGCAGCCGAAAGGATTTCTTCAGGAATATAACTCTGCAGCAATTTGAAAAAGGCGATTTGGTTTCTGTAGAAGGGGTGAGCGGTTTTGATGTGGGCGAAATTTCATTAACGGGTGAAATTGTTCGTTTGCAGATGAAAAAACGAAATGCAAAAGAAGATAACCCGGAAATGAAAAAAGTATTGAGACGGGCCAGCGATCGTGATCTTGAAATCTGGAAACAAAATAAAACGAGGGAACCGCAGGCCATTATTCGCAGCCGGGCCATTGCCCGGCAGTTAAAACTGGAAATGAAGATCAGTGAAGTGGAAATGCAGGCCGATGGCCGGAAAGCGACCTTTTTTTATATTGCCGATGGCCGTGTGGACTTTCGTGAGCTGATAAAAGTTTATGCAAGTGAATTTAAACTGAAGGTTGAAATGCGCCAGATAGGTGCCCGGCAGGAAAGTGCAAAAGTTGGTGGCATTGGCAGTTGTGGCCGCGAATTGTGCTGTGCCACATGGCTTACAGATTTTAAGTCTGTGAATACAGCAGCAGCGAGATACCAGAATCTTTCTATCAACCAGTCAAAACTAAGCGGGCAATGCGGCCGGTTGAAATGTTGTTTGAATTATGAACTGGATACTTACCTTGATGCATTGCAATATTTTCCTGATAACTGTGACACTATTCAAGTAGCAAAGGGAACAGCTAATCTTATTAAAAAAGATATTTTCAAAAACCTGATGTGGTATATGCTTCCGGACAGCAGCAAGCAATACCCCCTAACCATTGAAAGAGTCAAAAAAATAAAATCACTGAATGAACAGGGAGTGATCCCTGAAGAATTGGAAGCCGTTGAACTTACTTCTTCTAAACCAAAAGAAGTAGAACCTGAATTTGTAGATGTGGTGGGACAAATAAGTTTACACAGCTTAGAAAAAACAGAAAAGAAAAAAAAGCAACAACGACAACAGCAGAAACCTCCCCAAAAGCAACAAGGCAATCAGCAACAGAGAGATCAACAACAAAAAAAGCAACCTCCTCAACAAAGACCCCCGCAAAAAAGAAAGTAATTACTTTAATACTGCTTTATAGATCTCATCCTGGATTTTTCCCCTCACATTCATTCGTAAAAGCTTGACATTATCTCTCGTAGGATTCACACGATTTGATAAAAAGATGTACACTATTTTATATTTAGGATCAACCCACACACAGGTACCCGTAAATCCCGTATGGCCAAAGGTTTCAGGAGATGCTGATGCCGAAGGATATGGTTCTTCCCTCGAAGCATTGTCCTTTTCAGGTTTATCAAATCCATAACCACGACGGCTTACGTTGCTGTGATAAACCGTAAAGAATTTTATCGTTTCCGGTTTTAAATATCTTTTTCCATTGAACGTACCTCCATTTAATAACATTTGATAAAGTTTTGAAAGATCCTGGGCATCGGAAAACAAGCCGGCATGCCCGGCGACCTCGCCAAACATAGAAGAACCTTCATCATGTACATTGCCCCAGATCAATTGCCGGCGAAAATGATTGTATTCATCTTCGGTAGGAACAATCTGGTTCAATGGAAATTTATTTCGTGGTTTAAATCCTGTCGTCGTTAACCCCATAGGGGTGTAGAAGGTTTTTTGAACATATTCATTCAGCGGCATGCCGGTAATGGCCTGAACAATTTTTCCTAAAAAGATAAAATCATTATCACTGTACACATATTTATGCGGAGGACCCAATGGACTTTTTAAAATCCGATCCCATAATGTGTCCTCCCAGTCATTTCTTAAATAAAGACCTTCGGCCACACTAATATCGAATCCGGGTCTTTTCACCGGGGAATAAATTTCGGGTTTGGGAATCCCCGTTGCGGAGTCAATTGTTTCTTTATAAAAAGGAATAAAGGGAACAAGCCCGGCCTGGTGCAATAAAACATCTGAGATTTTTAAATGGGCTTTATTGGTTCCTTTTGTCCATGGCAGGTAATCGCCCAGTGTTTTATCCAATTTAATTTTTCCCTGTTCATACAATTTCATCACAGAAATAGTAGTAGCGGAAACTTTAGTTACTGAAGCCAGATCAAAAATGCTTTCAGGTTTCATGGGAAATGAAGCAGGATTAAACTGGTAATGCCCAAATGCTTTTTGATAAACAATTTTTCCATCTTTAGCTGCCAAAACCACGCAGCCGGGAAAAGCTCCTTTATCTATTGCATCAGAGGCTATAGAATCAATCTTGTAAAACTTACTATACGCATAGCTGAGCTGAGGAACAAATGCCGAATAACCATATTTAAACTCTCCTATTGTAACAGGCAATTTACCTTTTGCAGTAAAAGCGCCAGCATAAAGATCAGCAGCTGTGTACTGTGTCATATCATCATCCTGGTAACAGGCAGTAAGTTGGGGGGCAGATAAAAAATTCCTTAGAGCCAGTACATTTCCAAAAATGTAATTCTTTGTATTAAACTGTTGCAGTTGATTAAAAAAATTAATTGCAGCAATGGTGATCCCATAATTATTTGCAGGCCGCAAACTGTAGCCGCTTATGTTTACCACGACTTCATCATATTTACCTGAGCGAAGTTTTTCTAAGATGAAATTGGATTTGCTTTCATCATCCTTAAATGAAAAAGAAAAAACATCAGCATCTTTTCTTTCCTGCAGGGCCTTCGCAAAATAATCAGGTAATGACGGACCAATGGTTACGCAGGCAATTTTAGGCGTAGCAATATATTTTGTGATCTTATTCTTTACAACTGTAATAGTTTGCCTTGCCACTCTGTATCTTATCTCATCAGTTTTTGCATTCAGATCTTTCAAAAGAAATGTCGTGTCCACAGGCGTCCATTTATTCAAACCCATACGATATTTTGCATTCAACACCTTTTTAACCTTAGCATCTATATCTTCCCAGCTTAATTTATTATCAGCAACCGCTTTATTGATTGCATCAATAGCATCAGCCACATTTTCAGGTAAACACAACATATCATTACCTGCAATCAAAGCCTGCACTGCTGCTTCACCAGCTGGCCAGTATTTGGATACACCCTTCATCTCAAGTGCGTCGGTAAAGGTGAGACCATCATAACCAAGATCTTTCCTTAATAAACCTGTGATGGCATTTTTTGAAAGTGACGTAGCCATATTGACTGTACTGTCAATAGCAGGGATATACAAATGTGCAATCATTACACTTGCCACACCCGCACGAAATAAAGCTTTGAATGGAGCTAACTCCAAAGTATCGAGTTGTTCCATTGATTTATTGATCACAGGCAGATCAAGGTGCGAATCCACACTTACATCACCATGACCAGGAAAATGTTTGGCGCAAGCCATAATACCTGCATCCTGCATACCTTTCATATAAGCCAACCCAAATTGAATGACCTTGTTTTTATCTTCCCCAAACGAACGAAAACCGATAACAGGATTATCAGGGTTGTTGTTTATATCTACAACCGGGGCATAATTTACATTCACACCAATGCGTTTGCATTGTTCCCCTACTGCTTTTCCCATTTCATAAATGATAGAAGGGTCACTTAAAGCACCGAGGGTAAGTTGGTAAGGAAATTTATTGATGCTATCCAATCTCATTCCTAAACCATACTCTGCATCAGTAGTTATCATCAAAGGTGTTTTGGAAATACTTTGATAATAATTGGTTGCTTCGGCCTGTTCAATAGGTCCTCCGTGAAAAAAACATACAGCACCTATATCATATTTACTTATCAGGTCAGCAGTTCTTACAATGCCTGTATCATTTGGATAAGCCCTGATGACGATGAGCTGTGCAATTTTTTCTTCCGGCGTCAGAGAATTGAAAACACTATCGGTCCATGCATTTTGGGAAAGATGACTACCATACTGAGAAAAAGAAACAATGAATGAAAAAAAAGACAAACAAAATAGCAAGAATTTTTTCATGAGGTGCACTTGATTGAAATGCCAAGTTACCACAAATTGGTTATTGAGTTTATTATAGGTACGCTAAAAAAATAATTCTGATGTTATCACAATTCTTTTATCCAGATATCAATTTCATGCGGCGCAGTTTCATCACCACCGAAGTAAGGAAATAATTTGTAGCCAACAGCTTCGGCAGTTGTACTGCTGCGGGGCATTTCAATTGTACTGTTATTTACAGAAAAAATATAATGATCGGTTGAGACTTTTATTGAACAGGTATAGTCGTTTCCAATTTGTATGGAAGTAATTTCCTGCGATGCTCTTTCACCATTATTGTATATATAAGCATATAATCTTAATGCATTTCTCGCCCAGTTCCAGCCAAACCTTGCACTGAATTGCTGATGATCTGCATTGTTGTCTGAAAAACCGTATAGCTTATTAATGTCTTCCTGGTTTACCGGGTCCGTTGTTTGATAAACTGCAGAACTGTCAAACTTTACCGTAAATTTTAATTCGTCATATTCTACAGCCTGGTAAGCATTTTGAGTAGCGTAATGTTGTCCCTGTGGAATAGTATATTCAACCAGTTCGCCCTTTTTTGGAGCATTAAAGCCATGATCAATAACAGAATCGATAGTTTTATTACATGAAGCAAAAAGAAGAAGTGTAAGAATAATAATAAAGGATGGTCGTCTTTTCATGAGAATTCAGGTTCATTTACTTAACGTAAAATAACATAAACTTAGTGCTTAATAAAAATCAAATTTTTGTAACTTTTAAAAAACTAACCGCTGTCCCGGAAGTTTTACTCCTTGTCCGCGTTTTTAATCGCTAAATAAATGCTGCTATGAGAAAGAAATTATACCTCTCAATTTGGGCAATATTTTTTCTGATTTTGCATTTCACAAGCCAGGCACAAACTACTACAAGACAAAAGGGACTAATAACTGTTGAGTTTAATTATCCCCAGGGGAATATAAAACTGTATTTGCCCAATGACATAAATCAGGGAGATATTATTTCAGGTTTAATCAGTTTTGAACCATACGGGAAAAACGATAAACAAAAACAGAAATCCCTTGATGAGTTATTAAAAAATAAATTAAAAATTGGCAACCCTGTTCCCGGACCGGGAGTAAAAGCCCTCGCTGAACTTTATACTGGTGAAACTGTAAAAATAAAAACTGTTGTTTCAGCTCCTTTTATTGTTTCAATTTTTGATAAAAACAATAAAGTAAAAACAACAGAAATAACACCCGGAAAGGAGTCTCATGGCAAAGAAAATTATTGCCAAATACCAACCCACGCCCTTACAGGTAATCCGTTAACCATTTATGGACCTTTTGACGGCGATTTTTCAAATACCAATTGCAGACTAAATAACAAGTCTCTTGAAATTCTTGCAGAATCTCCTCAAGAAACAATTATTGATTATCCTGCAAATGCATCCGGGGTACAAACACTATTCATACAAGAAAATGGTCAGCAAAAATGTGAGAAAAAAGTATCTGGTGTTGATATGAATTTATCAACAGGCAAATTGAATCTTCAAAAGGGAGAAAGCACTTACGTTGAAGTAGCTCTCACGGGCTTACAAAATCTTCCTGACAATGCTACACTTACAATTACTAATATAACTACAGGGATCGTGACAATGATCGGCGGAGAAAACCAGGTAATTACAATTCCACCGGCAGACATAAGCAGTACAGGCCTTTTTACAAAACGGTTCAATTTACAAAGTATAAAAACAGGTACGTTTTCAGTAGATGTAAATCTTGATTTGCCTGAACCAAATAACTCCAATAGCATAGTTACTGATCGTTACATCGCATGTCCGGTTGCAAATGGTTTATTATTGTCAAAAGAAGAATGTGAAAGATTGACTCAGCTAATTGATCAATCATCTTTTTCGGGTGCCACTACAACCAATCCGATAAACATTTCTGTACCGCCTGCCCAATTGCAAACAGCTACAGAAACAGGAAATTATTTTTTCCGGGTAAACCCGGTCGAAGACGCGGAAATAACTGCAGTAATGTGGAGTATTTCTTCAGATTCTTCATCACAGGGAAATTTGAAAAAAGCAGATACAGTTATTAAAGAAAATACTTCTGGTCTTTACCTGACCAATGACGAACTACCGTCAACAGTAAACAATGTACAGGCGACGGTTTATACTACCGCCGCTCCTTCTTTTACACTTTCGTCTACCGTTATAAAAAATTCAGACGATAATCTTTATGATGTTGTTTCTTCTTCTCAAAAAATTGACAGCCTTGAAAGAGAAAGGTCAAAAGCAAAAAACAGGGCTACCCAGGAAAGATACAAAATAGAAGCTGCTCAAACGCAGAGAGACACACTTACCAATCAGGTAGCCCGGTTAAATGAACAGGATAAAAGATCAAGAGAAATAGAAAATGAGTTGAAAAAGCTGGATGAGTTCCTTGATCAACTGGAACCGATGTATAAAGACTCCATGAGTCTTTGGCTGGATAGTCTCGCATGGCTTATGAAAAACAATCCCCCCTCTGATATCAATTGGAGAGAAAGATGTGCCCACCTTGAAAACAAACTGATCGCTTGCCAGTCAGAAGTTTCCAATCTTAATGATGAATTAAACAAACTCAACAATTCTATTGCAGAAATGGAAGCCGAACGGAATGCAGAGTTCCAGGCAGGTTTTGATGCAATAAAAAATGCTGGTTATAAAGTGTACGGAGAAAAACATACCGATACCAATGGAAATATGAATCCGGAATATGGTACCGTTTCAGTATCGTCTGATGGACAAACAGCAAACGCAACGCCGGGAGTTCCTGCTAACGTAAGCAATGAAGTAGCGAAGCATGAAAACAAGATCAAAGAACTGAACAAGGCGATACAAGATGCGAAGAACAGGAAAAAAGAAATTGAGAACATGCTGAATAATCTCCCAACACAATGCGATGATCTTACCCAACAATTAGAAGATTGCCGGAAAAATGAAGCCAATGCAAATGCGGCTTACCATGCCCGGCGAGATTATGAATGGGAATTATGGAATTTATGTAAAAAGATCATGCAGGCTTTGGTCCAATTGGAAAATTGGTGCAAAGCATATTCTTCAGTTTGCAACATCAGCAGCCAATTAGATGACCTTGCAAGAAATTGTCCGCCCAAAGATCCGCAACAATTGCAGCAATACTGGAATTCTATACACCAGATCATCGGCAACAAAAAAAATATCGAAATCGATTATTCACAGCAATCTGAAAGCGCGGAACAACAAATACAAAAAAAGGAACAGGAAATAAACAGGCTTGATTCATTGATCAATGACAGCGCAGATAGTCTGTGGCATTATGGGACGCTGGCAGAAAACCTTAAAAAGCAGGCGGAAGATGAAGCTAAACGAGCACAAGCAGCAGCAGAAAATGGAGAAAAGGAGAGAAAAGCAAAATTGAAAAAAGAATGCGAGGCGTTTTTACAATCTCAAATGAAAACTGAAGCAGAACAGCAATGGCTCAGCGCCATCTTACAGATCAAATCGGCCATGCAGGATATGGGAGAAGAAGTGGGCCAGGCAACCAAAGTCATTAATTTATTGCCTGAAAATGAAAAATTAGATAAACTAAAATTGATTGCTGAAAAATTTTCGGATAAGATCGGCGCTTTACTGGAACCTCTCAAAAAGTTTGATGAGCTGAAAGAAAAAGTGGAGAATATGATGGATCATATGAATCAACTGATGACGTTTATGGATGAAGGGCATACTCCCGAAGAAAATGCAAAGAAATTTGGTGAAGTACTCAACCTTGTCAATGAAGGACTATCCCAGATCGCTGATAAATTTCCTATCCTGCAATTCTTTACTGCCTATTTTGATTTTTTGGTACAAGGATATACAGCAGCTATTAGTGGCGCCTACAAAGCCTTTTCAGATCGTCATGATGCAATTATTGAATCCAACCTGGAAAAATTGGATTGTGTCGGACTGATTCAACAGTACCAGAAAACAAAAGACATAAGCAAGCTGGCTGAATGGGTATTCAATAAATTAAATTTTGGTCTTATTACTCCCCGCTCCAATGAAGAAAAAAGAATTTTAATACAGGAATTAGAAAAAGCCCTGTTGAAAAAAATGACTGATTGTTGTATGTATTGGATCATGGTTCCTGCATAAAGTCCCGTATTTTTGGTGTTAGAGATTTTGTTGTGCCTGATAAAATTTTATTACTTCCGGATAATATCGCTAACCAGATTGCCGCTGGAGAAGTGATTCAACGACCTGCCAGCGCCGTAAAGGAACTGCTGGAGAATGCTGTTGATGCAGAAGCCACGGAAATAAAACTCATTTTACAGGATGCAGGCAAAGCATTGGTGCAGGTAATTGACAACGGAAGCGGCATGAGTGAAACAGATGCAAGAATGAGTTTTGAACGACATGCCACTTCAAAAATTCAAACTATCGAAGATCTTTTTCATATTCGAACAATGGGCTTTCGCGGCGAGGCTCTTGCTTCGATCGCTGCAGTGGCACAGGTAGAATTAAAAACAAAAAGAGCAGACGATGAAACAGGTAGTTACATTGAAATTGATAATAGCCTTGTAAAAAGACAGGAGCTCATTGCAATGGCGAATGGCACCAGCATCGCTATGAAGAATTTATTCTTCAATGTTCCTGCACGAAGAAACTTTTTGAAAAGCAATGCGGCTGAAATGCGGCATATTGTTGACGAGTTTACAAGAGTAGCTCTTTCCTTTCCACATATTTTCTTTTCTCTTACTGCAAATGGGCAGCAAATTTTTTACCTCGAAGCTGGCAGCTTAAAACAACGCATCCTTCAGCTTTTAGGAACCACTTATAATGCAAAACTGGTTTCAGTAAAAGAAGAAACCGATTACATGAACATCTATGGCTTTGTTGGCAAACCGGAAACAGCAAAGAAAACAAGAGGCGATCAGTATTTTTTTGTAAACAACCGCTTTATTAAAAGTGCCTACCTGAATCATGCTGTAATGAGTGCTTACCAGGAAATGATCGCCCGTGATAGTTTCCCCATGTACGTTTTGTTTATTGATCTGGATCCAACCCAGGTGGATGTAAATGTACATCCCACAAAACAGGAAATTAAATTTGAGGATGAAAAAATTGTTTATGCTTTCGTGCAGGCTGCTATCAAGCATGCATTAGCACAATTTAGCGTAACCCCAACACTGGACTTTGAGCTTGATTCTTCTATCCAGCAATTGCCTTCTATACAGCAACCCTTTACAGAAGAAAAAAAATCTGCTGCCGCTTCTACTTCTATTTTTAAAGGGTTTACTGAAAAATACCAGGCACATTTTATTGAGCCGGATAAAAAAGCGGAATTAAGAAACTGGAGGGATTTTTTTGAAGGAGGCGATGAGAAGAGAGAAGATAGACTACAGAAAGCAGAAGAAAGTGAAAAAACTACATTTAACATTCAACATTCAACATTTAACATAGCTAAATTCGCTTTATTTGTTCAGTTGCACAATCAATTCATCATCGGGGAAACAGAAAATGGTTTTATTCTCATTAATCAGCAGGCGGCACATGAAAGAGTGCTCTATGAAAAATTAAATGAAGCAACAAAGGGAAAAAAGATCAGCACACAACGCACTATGTTTCCTGTTACTCTTGAACTAACTCCGGCCGATTCAGTTTTGCTAGAAGAACTGATGAATGAGCTGCCTCAATTAGGTTATATGATCGAACCTTTCGACAGGAACACTTATGTTATTCAGGGCACGCCTGCTGATGTAGAACAAGGCAATGAAAAGATAATAATTGAAAAATTACTGGAACAATACAAAAATTTCTCTCCTGATCTTAAATTTTCTAAAAGAGAAAAATTGGTTCGTTCTCTTGCAAAGCAGCAAGCCATAAAACCCGGACAGCAATTAACAGAAAAAGAAATGCAGGCATTGGTGATTGACCTGTTTGCCTGTGTCCAATCTAATACGGCTCCGGATGGAAGACCTGTTTATTTAGAATTTAAAACGGAGCAATTGGAGAAAATGTTTGGGAAACATTAAAACTTGTATTTATTCCTTTCTTCACAAATTCCATTGCCTGATATTTCACATCTTTGCAACTAACAATAACAATATTATGAAGCAGGGAACAAAATTTATTCATGCAGGGGCCGAGCCTGATCCTTCCACTGGAGCCATTATGACACCAATATTTCAAACTTCTACCTATGTGCAATCTGCTCCTGGTGTGAATAAAGGATTTGAGTATGCCCGTTCACAAAATCCCACAAGAAAGGCTTTGGAAGAAGCACTGGCCATTATTGAAAACGGTAAATATGGTTTGGCGTTCAGCAGCGGAGTGGCCGCAACAGATGCAGTCATAAAACTTCTGCAACCCGGTGATGAGATCGTTGCAGGCAATGATATGTACGGTGGCACTTATCGTTTGTTTACAAAAGTGTTTGAAAAGTTCGGTTTTAAATTTCATTATGTAGACATGACGGATACGAATAATGTTCGTTCATTCATTAATAAGAATACAAAACTCATTTGGGCGGAAACACCAACCAATCCGCTTATTAATATTACTGATATTGCTGCAATGGCTGCTATTGCCAAAGAACATAAACTTCTTCTTTGTGTTGATAATACGTTTGCATCACCATATTTACAAAACCCGCTCGATCTCGGTGCTGATATTGTAATGCATTCATCAACAAAATACTTAGGGGGGCATAGCGACGTAATACAAGGAGCATTGGTAATGAATGATACCTGGCTGAGAGAAAAATTATATTTCATTCAAAAAAGTTGCGGTGCTGTGCCCGGGCCGATGGATTGTTTTCTCGTAATGCGTGGTATAAAAACCTTGCATGTACGCATGCAGCGTCATTGTGAAAATGGGGAGAAAATTGCTCATTATCTGCGCAGTCATAAAAAGGTTGGAAAAGTTTATTGGTGCGGTTTTGAAGACCACAGTGGATATGGCATTGCCAGAAAGCAAATGCGGGGTTTTGGTGGTATGATAAGTTTTACATTAAAAGATGAAAGTGAACAGGCTGCCATAAAACTAATGTCCTCCACCAAACTTTTTTCACTCGCTGAAAGCCTTGGAGGAGTAGAATCGCTTATCAATCATCCGGCTTCCATGACACATGCATCTATTCCGAGAGAAGAAAGAATAAAAAATGGTTTAACCGACTCCCTGATTCGCTTAAGTGTAGGCATTGAAGATGCCGAAGATCTTATTGACGACCTTGAAGAAGCATTAAATATTGAATAATCAATAGTTAAATATTTAATATTTACCAGGGTAGTCCGCGAATAATTTCCCAATACAATTCCTTTTTGGTATGGCTATTGTTTTATTAGCAGTAAAACAATTTTATGAGCAGTTTACTATATATAATTGCCGTGATACTGATCATTGCATGGATTTTAGGGTTCTTTGTATTCTCGGCGGGAAATATTATCCATATTTTATTGGTATTAGCTGTTATAGCTATTTTACTAAGACTTATTGGTGGCAGCAGAAATCCAATTTAGTACCCCTGGAAATTCTAATTTTACCATGCATGCAAGCAGGTAATCTAATAGAATTTTTAAATAAAAAGGTTGATGAATACAATCAACCTTTTTTTATTGCCGGTGATCCTGTCTCAATTCCACACCTGTTTTCGAAAAAACAGGATATTGAAATAGCCGGTTTCTTTGCAGCCATTTTTTCCTGGGGAAATCGTGCTGCGATAATTAAGAAAACAAAGGAATTGATGGATCGAATGGATAATTCTCCATACAAATTTTGCCTCAATCATGAACCCGGTAAATTAAAAGCCCTGGAAGGGTTTAAGCACAGAACTTTTAACGAGGACGATCTTTATTATTTTGTTGAATTCTTTCATCACCAGTATCAAAATTCAGATACGCTTGAAACCGCATTTAGTAAATGGATGACTCCCGGGGATGAAAATGTAGAGAATACTTTAAATGGTTTTAAGAAATATTTTTTTTCTTTTGAACATCTGAAACGAACAGAAAAACATATTTCTTCACCTTTACAAAAAAGCACCTGCAAAAGATTGAACATGTTCTTACGCTGGATGGTACGGAAAGATAAGAATGGTGTTGATTTTGGAATTTGGAAAAAAATTTCTCCTGCACAATTAATTTGCCCGGTAGATGTACATGTAGCAAGAGTAGCTCGAAGGTTTGGTCTTTTAAAAAGAAAACAAACAGACTGGTTTGCCGCCGTTGAGCTCACTGAAAACTTGATAAAGCTGGATAAAAATGACCCTGTGAAATATGATTTTGCCCTGTTTGGTTTGGGAGCCTTGGAAAAATTTTCATAATGGAAGAATTAGAATCAAAAATAATTTCTCAATTAACACAAAGCCTTGAAATAGACCTTCCTGTTAAAAAGTCTTTAAGCGAATTGAAGGATATTCTTGCCGACAGGATAAACTATCTTATCAATAATGATTTTGAAAAGCTAATTCGTCTTCTTTACAGGATAGATATACCAGAAAAAATATTAAAAGAAAATCTGAAGAATCAAAAAGAAAATGCGGGAGCTATTATTGCAGAAATGATAGTTGAAAGACAATTACAAAAAATAAAAACAAGGGAGCAATTCAGATCAAACAATGACATTCCTGATAAAGAGAAATGGTAAGAATAAAATTATTTTTTACTGAACATTAACTCTTTTACCCTCTCCTTGTCTTCTTTTTCTTTGTTAAGATCAAACATAGTTCCGAATACATGATCCCAAATAGTGGAGCTTACGCCAAAACCCCTGTGATCGTCTTTGTAATGATGCAAATGATGATTGCGCCACAAAGGTTTCATCCATTTATACGGTGGGTTCCATGCATGGATAGCATAGTGCATGGTTCCATACATTAAATAGCCCAAAATAAATCCCGGGAAGAACATAGCAACATTCCAGCCCATCAGGAAGTACATGCTTGAAAAGATTATGGAAGCGAGAATGAGGCTGGGAACCGGCGGCATGAACAGCCTCTCCCTGTCTCTTGGATATTCATGATGATTACCATGAAGTATATAGATAATTTTTTGCGCTCTTGGATCCTCGGCCATAAAGTGAAAAACAAAACGATGCATAAGATATTCAAAAAAAGTCCAGAAAAACATCCCCGCTAAAAAGGTGAGTGCAATTCGGATCGCCTCAAATCCTAAAGAGATTGCGCTATAATACAAGAGCCCGACAATAACGGGTAGATAAATACCCCAAATCACAAGGGGATGTGTTTTAGTAAATATTTCCAGGTATTGGCTTTTAAATAAACGAGCCTGCCCTTTGTTATGTATTTTATCAAAATGCATGTCCCAAGTTTTCCTGGTGCAAAGATAATTTAAAATAGTTTTTAGCCGTGTTTATAAAGTATGTTTTTATTTCTGCAAAAGCTCCCCAATTGTCTGAAAATGATAGCCTCTTTTTTTCAGAAAACTGATCAATTCCGGCAAGTTTCGATAGAATTTATCGGTTCGCTTGGGATCGGTTCCAATATGTGTCAATAAAATAAACCCATTTAAACCTGAGACCGATTTTTTTTCAAAGTCAATAATAGATTGGTAAATGGTTTTGCTGCCACGGTAATTTTTTAAGTCGGGGGTCGTATAATCAGCGTTGCTGAGTGTACCTGGTGTATAATCCACCAGTTGCAAACCCAATTCCTTGGTCCAGGAAGCAATTGAATCGTTATACCATTCATATGCAGGCAGAAAATATTTTGTATTTGAAGTATTGATTCCTTTACTGTGGATGATATCAAGATTAGCTAAAAGATCATTGGTAAACTCATCTTTTGTCACTAATAAACTATCTCGTTTTATCCAGTCACAATATAAAAGATGATCATAGGAATGAGGTCCCAGATAATTATTTTTATTTTTTAAATCCTGTATTGTTTTTTGAAATTCCGGGTTTTTATAAAAATGTCCTGTAAAAAAGAAAGAAGCCTTTATGTTTTGTTTCTTTAACGTTTGTGTAATAAAATCTCCACCATCCGCAAATTCATCCCCCGTAAATACAAGAGCTATTTGTTTTTTTGTTGAATCACCACGAATAATAGCACCATGGCTATATGTAAATCCATTTTTTTCACCACTTTCGGCTTCTTTTGCGGCCAGTAAATAAATTAATGAAGCTGTTCCATCCATTGTAGGTTCATTGGTGCTGTAATCTCCATAATCATCATGATAAACTGACAAATCGCTTTGAAAATCGGCATATTCATCGGGTTGGTACAAAGTGATACCGATAAGGTTTTTATAAATACTTCCATATACCGGGCCATCAACGAGTCCTCCGTCAATCGGGTAATCTTTTAAATGGGTAAAAGCTGAATGAGGATCAGTTGGCGTATCACCGTTTGATGGTAAACCATACACAAAACCTGTTCCCCATGGATTACATCCAAACAACCAATCAAAATTTGCCTGCTCCAGTTCTGAAAAAGTTCTATCGCCGGTTAACCAGCGATACCAGTAACATTGAATAACAAATGAAGTGGTAAGATTATTACTGCACCAGATAAAAGGAATACCCCGGTAAAATGCATTTTGTTTTGCTTTGTCCCAGACAAGTTGAATTCCTTTTCTATAATAAGCAATAATCGTATCTCGTCTTTTATCTTTTAATTGTTTCGCCAATTCATAATGACCAATATTTATAAAAGGATACCATTGATAATGTTTCGCGGTATCAGCACCGAGCCAGGGAGTAATCTTTTCTTTGGATGCCAACAAAAACGATGTGTCGCCATACTTCCTCATGCCGGTGAGTAAAAATAAATTTGCAGCTGCAAGTTCCATATCATCCGCCCAGTTATCTTCGGCATATATATAAGGTGATCTTACGGAAGCGGTTTGTGTCACTCCTTCTTTTTGTTCTCCATAACGGTATGCTGATTTCGCTTTTTGAAATAACACTTTTGCATAACCGCTATCATACTTAATAAAAACCTGATTTCCTAAAGCAAAAGCACTTGCAAATTTTCCTGCCGTTGAAGAAGTGCCTGTGGTATTATTCATAAACTTTCCTCTTTGTTGCGGTTCACCACTAACAAAATACACAGGTCGTTCATATCCTTTTCCGTAGAAACTGTCTTCTTTCGGGATCCGCATTCCCTGGTGATCACGATCATCGCCAATTTGATTAAACATCCAGCTTTCTTTCGGATGCATTTTTAACAACCAGTCCAATCCCCATTTTGCTTCATCCAATACATCGGCTATTCCATTCTTTCCATCCAATCCATTCGCCTGCTTTTCATCGCCAAAAACATTTGGAAAATCGCGATAAGCTGCCAGTAAATGATAAGTTGCATTCGCAGATGTGGAAGAATATTGCAAATAATCGCTTGCATCATGCCAGCCACCGACAACATCAATATGTGTACTGTCTTTTATTCCCGCCTTTTCACCATATAACACATAACCATCATGAGTATGACAGCTGTCTTTCAAAAATGGATTGAAACCGCTGCGTTGCTGACGCATATAACGCAAACAAAAATCAGCAGCGCCTTTATACACATCCTCGCCAATCTTAAATTCAGGAGATCTTACGTAACCAGCCTGCAGGTAATAATGGCCCTGTTTATTGAATGAAGAAAAATTAAGACGATAAGTTTGAGTAAAAGGACCATACACACCGAATGCTTTACCAACAGCTGACGAAAAAACTATTTTGTTTGTGATTGCATCAATTAGCTGAAATGATTTTATGATTCTATTTTCTTTAGAACAAAAGACGGCTATTTTAACTCCTTTGGGGGTATATCCCAATTGGTTTATTCTAATCCATGATGTTATTGGGTCAGATTTGTGAAAAGAAGTAAAAATTAAAAGAATGACAAATGAAAGAATAAAATGTTTCATTGTTTTAAGATAAGAAAAAGATGAATAAAGAACGTAACGATAAAGAGTGCCCGTCCGAACGTACCATTCGGTACTGGCGGGCGACGCAAGAAAAGCTGAATAGAATTAAAAATGCTGGTTACCAACAATTATTTCAACTTTTTTAATGCTTCACCAAGTTTATTAATCATTTCATCAATCTCTTCTTTTTTACACGTGCCTACGCTAAGCCTGTACCATGGAGAATTGCGGCTGGCGCCAAAGGCATAGAAAGGAACGACTGCCAGGCTTGCTTCATTAAGCAAATAAGCGGTTACATCACTTTGATCTTTTAATAATTTTCCATTAGGCGTTTTTTTACCCGCCAGATCAACTTTTATAGTAAGATAAATAGCAGCTTCAGGTGCAATAGCATCCACAGAATACCCTTCAGCTTTTAGTTTCATAAAACCATCATAGATCCGACGAAGGCGTTCTTCTACTTCAGATTTAAAATGCGAAAGAAATTTTTTGATGGCTTCTCTCTGCAAAAGAAATTTTGCCACTGCTTTTTGTTCGGCCATTGGCGCCCATGCGCCTACATGTGTAAGAATTGCCTTCATTTTGGCAACTATCACAGAGGGCCCCATACTCCAACCCACACGAACCCCTGTAGAAGCAAAAACTTTACTGACAGCATCGATATAAATAGTGTAATCACGCATAACCGGACGCAGGTTCACAGGATCATAATGTTTTATGTCGCCGTATGTTAAATGCCAATACATTTGATCGTACAGCACATATATTTTTTTATCCGTTTTTCCGCGACGTTTGTTTTCTTTAATTACCAAATCACAAATGTCTTCCAGTTCTTTTTTGTGAAAAGTTGTGCCAGTAGGGTTTTGCGGTGAGCATAAGGCAATAAGCGCCGCATCCTGAACATGTGGCTCAATATCTTTAGCTACAGGCATAAAATTGTTTTCCGGTTTTGCTTCCACTACCACATGTTTCCCACCTACAAAATGGGTATAGTGATTATTATTCCACGAAGGCACCGCATAAATGACTTTATCCCCTTTGTCGCAAATAGCACGAAATACAGCGTATATCAGCGGGCGACCGCCTGAAGCAACTAAAATTTCATTAGGGCCATAGTCCAGCCCTTCCATATCTTTCATAAAAGAAGCAACAGCTTCTCTCAAATCCAAATTGCCCTCTGCAGCCGGATAGTTTGTAAAATGATTTCTGTAAGCATCTACAATTGCATCTTCCAATTCTTTTGGAATAGGAAAAATAGAAGGGTCGAAATCACCAACAGTGAAATTATAAATTCGTTCACCATTACGAATTTTCTCACGAATCTCGCCACCAAGTTTTACAATTTCAGAGCCAATTAATGTTTCAGAAAGATCAGACAATTTCATGCTACAAAAATAAGTGAGCAGAAAGAATAATTATTTCCACCCATAAAATAATAAAGGCCATACGCAATGGCCTTTATTAATGATAGGATAGGATTGTCAATTACTGTCTGTCGTGATGGCGTTCATGCCTTTCTCGATGTCCATGTCTTTCATGACGATTTTCATAATTTCTTCTTCTTTCATGTTCAGTTCTTCCATAGTGATGATCATGGCGATATCTCCATTCACGACTATTCCGTATGGCCAGTTGATGACGAACCCGGTAATGAGAATATTTTTCCCGATACCTGTTGTCATGTAAGTATGGCCGCGGCTCATTGATCACTACTTTATACCCTGAATACAAATCATATCCTCTGTATCTTGGGGGCAACGACATTGAAGATATCCATCTTCCATCCGAACGATAAATAAATTCACGTTCAGGCACATAATAATAAACATCAAGATCAGGAAGAAAATAATATTCTGCATAATCATAGCCCGCCGGGCCCCACAAAGGTTGTGTACCAATATTAATACTAAATCCAACCCTTACCTGGGCCTGTGCTTTTTGACTTGAAATAACAACTCCAAAAAGAATTGCTGCTATTAAAATAATTTTTTTCATAGTGTTTGCTTTTGAGTCAATCAATAATTTTCAAACACGGTGCCAAAGGAGGATAATAAGTTGTAAAAAGAAAAAGAAGAATTGAGTAACAGGGAGAAAAATATTGAAATGAAATCTATATAAAAAAGAGCGCGTTGTTATTAACAACATTATGGCGAACTGAATATTGAGCCACCCAAGAGATTCGAACTCCCGACCTGCTATTTACGAAACAGCTGCTCTAACCAACTGAGCTAGGGTGGCAACAATGCAAATGTAAACCAAGGGACAAGTATTAAGAATTTTGAGTTATTCTTTTATTAATACACTAAAAATTGCTTTGCAGAGAAGTGCGATTTTCATCACGCAGCTTTACGAGTATCTATTTTGCTACTTGTATAGTAATTGAAAGGAAAGCAGAAAATAATAAAATTAACGTCCTGAAATGAAAATCGTTTTTACTTGTAGCTACCAACTTCTAAACGTAATTTTTCTAAGATTTAAAATTTCCTTTAAACTCTTTTCTGAATCTTTCAAAATCAGGAATGGACACATTTTGTACATATGGATTTTCAGGATGATGTAAAATATATTCCTGGTGATAATCTTCGGCCCGGTAAAACTTTGTAAAGGGTTTTATTTCTGTAACAATTTTCCCCGGATATTTTTTTTCGCCCGTTAATCTTTTGATTTCCGTTTCAATGATCTGTTTTTCTTTATCATTCCTGTAAAAAGCAATAGAGCGATATTGTGTGCCTACATCATTTCCCTGCCTGTCGACCTCGGTGGGATCGTGACTGGCAAAAAATGCTTTCACCAACGTTTCAAAAGAAATTTTTGAAGGATCATAATATACCTGCACTGATTCAGCATGACCAGTTTCTCCTGTACTTACCTTTTCATAATCCGGATTGGTATCTGTACCGCCTGCATAACCCGAAACAGCATCCCGTACCCCCACAAGGCTTTGAAAAACTATTTCGGTATGCCAAAAACATCCCTCAGCAAAGGTGGCGACGGCTTCGTTTGCCGAAGGCTTTTCTTCCCCAGCTGCGAAAATTTTTGCCTGGTTATTTTGCGGCTGGGCACATCCAAAAATTATTATTGAAATAAATGTGGTAATAATCGCTTTCATAATTAAAAGTTTTTATTGCTTGGAACTGGCGGGTGGTTTTCCACCTTCAGGAATAAAAATTAAAGCTGCAGAATTCATACAATATCGTTTACCCGTTGGCAGTGGGCCATCGTCAAATACATGTCCCAAATGAGAACCACTCTTACTGTCTACAACTTCCCATCTTACCATACCATAACTTTCATCCTTTACTAAACGAACTGCATCAGGATTAATTGGCGCATAAAAGCTCGGCCAGCCTGTCCCGGAATTAAATTTTGTTTCAGAACTAAATAGTGGTTGCAGGGACGCAGCTGAATAATACGTGCCTTTTTCATAGAAATGATCATATTTGCCGGAGAAAGCTCTTTCAGTTCCCTGCTCCCGAAGAATATAATATTGTTCCGGGGTTAATCTTTCTTTCCATTGCGTTTCAGTAAGCTGCATGGGATAAACTGTTTTGCCGTTCGCCATAGGCGGATCAGCATACTTTTCATTTTTACTCTTTGTTTGACCCATACTACAACCTGAATTGAATAAGGTGAAAGCAGCAAGTAATAAAAATGGTAAACGTTTCATTTTAATCATTTTTACTTTAAATAAACGAAAAAGGAGTGAGAAGAGTTTATCATTCAACCCTCAAAACCTGAAGTATTAACAAGTCTTTGATTTATCAACTCCCAAGATTGCGGTAGCACTTCCACAATAATTTAAGATCCAAAACAGGTTTATAATCCCTGGCGTACCATTGATCTGCCATCCGTAAACTTTCTGCCGGTAATTGTTGTTTGATATTAACCGGTACTCCGTTACAACCAATTATTGCTTTCCGCAAAGGTGGCAAAGATTTTTCATTTATAACATAACCTATCCATGTTCGTTTAGCAAACAGAACTATAAAACAATTTCCGAAAAATTTAATTGGATTTTTTATTGAAATAAAATGCACAGGAAAGCTAATAATAAAAAAAGAGGAAATAGAAATATCAATTAACCGTTTGAGACGAAGATTATATGGATCTGATATTTCAAAACCATTTTCCTTAGATACGGCTTCACCGGAACTATCTTTTGAATCGCTGCCAACAATACTGTGACTATTTGCAGCATGAAATTTTACGCGAATATTTTTAGGCAGGGACGGAACCGTTTCTATAATTTCTTTAAACGTCAGACTGCCTTCACAAAAAATCAATTCTTTAAAATCAATGGCTGGTTTTAGTTTATTTAACCTGTTCCAATATCCGATTGCCCCGGTATCCTCTTCATTCACGGCTACCCGTCCTAAAATTCTTTCATGAACACCCGCATGCTGCATTAACTTTTTTAAATTCTCATATTCATTTTCTGAGCCAACTATTAATGTATGCCTATATTCTTCTTCATCACCAACATATAAAATTTTCGTCTGTACAAATAACCAGCGAACAATACTAATTAAAATAAAAGCCATTAAAGCCCCAAATAAAACAATTGCTCTTGAAAAGCGAAAACGCTCAGGCAGTAATGCATAACCAGCCAGCAATACTAAAGTTGCAATAAGAGTGGAACGAACTACTCCGGATCTTCGGTACCATTTGTCATATAACCCCGCATAATACGCCACAAGCAGATAAACAAGAGTAAATATGGGGAAAGAGATCAACAGCAATTTATCAGAATATAAAATGTCAGGACGAACATAATCCGCCCATATTTTTTTTGTGATCCAAAAAGAACACAGAATGAGAATAACATCAATGGATGGTAAGCCTATCCATTTAATAAACTTTCCAATTGCCGACATCATTGCCCGCGTCCAAATTGCAGTATGAATAAAAAAATTAAAAACGTTTGCCCTGCCACTGCCATAGTGCCTGCTCACAAAAATGCTCATGGCATTATAAAACATCCGTACATAATTCAAACTTCCTTTTCTTGTGCTTTCTCCCTTGAAATGCAGGATGCTTGTTTCCGCGAGATAATAATTTTTATAACCGAGCTTCTGAATGCGGTAACTCAGATCTATATCCTCTCCATACATGAAAAATATCTCATCAAACCCATTTAACTCCTTCAGAATATTACTACGAACCATTATAAAAGCTCCGGCCAATACATCTACTTCATGGTCACTATTTTTATCCAGGTAACCCAAATGGTATTTTGAAAAAACTCTTGATTGGGGAAATAAACCTGCCAGGCCAAATAATTTGAATAAGGAAGTTACAGGAGAGGGGAAGGCCCTTTTTGATTCTTTCAAAAATTTCCCACGACCATCAAGCATTTTAACACCCAAGGCACCGGCATCATTATGGGTTTCAAGGAAAGTTATGCATTTTGAAAAGCAATCTTCCGGTATAATGGTATCGGGGTTTAAAAACAAAATATATTTACCGGTTGCTAATTTAAACCCCTGGTTACATGCTTTTGAAAACCCCAGGTTCTCATTATTTCCAATAAATTTCACACAGGGGAAAAGTGGTTTTAAATATCCGAGGCTATTATCTGCAGAGTGATTGTCAATAACAATCATTTCAGCCTTCATCTTTGAATTTTTAATAGATTTCTGTACTGAGCAAAGACATTGCTCCAGGAAATGTTTTACATTATAGTTCACTATGATTACAGAAAGCTCCATACCCCTAGCCCCTAAAGGGGAGTTTTAAATGAATTTCTCAAAAATAATTGTTATCACACTGCCTTTAAGAAATTATTATTCCCCCTTCAGGGGTTAGGGGGTTTGTTATCTTTGCCCATGCTTAAAACAACACTCATCAATGCAGCTAAAGCAGGGGCTGCAGAAATATCGCGATTTTTCAATAAAAGTTTTACTATAAGCAATAAGGAGGGGATCAACAACCTGGTTACCGAAGCAGACCATGCCTCAGAAAAAGCAATTTTTGAGATCATTAAAAAAGAATTTCCTGACCATTATATTTTAAGTGAAGAAGCAGGAGAGATCATCCAGGATTCAAATTATAAATGGATCATCGATCCTATTGACGGCACGGTGAATTTTGCGCATGGCATTCCCCTTTGTTGCGTGTCCATTGCAGTTGAACATAATGGTGAAATAATTTTAGGGGTCGTATACAATCCAATCTTAAATGAGTTTTTCTTTGCAGAAAAAGGAATGGGTTCCACACTTAATGACAAAAAGATCAAAGTGAGTGAAAAAGAAAATGTAGTGACGGCATGCCTTGTAACCGGCTTCCCTTATACCTACCTTGATATGCCAAACGGGCCTTTACAAATATTTGAAAAATTGATCAGGAAAGGAATTGCTGTTCGAAGACTCGGTTCTGCCGCCACTGATCTTTGCTGGGTAGCCGCCGGAAGATTTGATGGATTTTATGAACATAAATTACAAGCATGGGATAGCGCTGCAGGTTATTTAATTGTAGAAGAAGCCGGGGGAAAAGTAACAGATTTTAAAGGAAATAAATTTTCGCCCTACCAGCCACATGTATTGGCGACTAACGTAAAGATTCATAATGAAATGCTGGCAGTAATTAATAATGAAAAAGACTTATAAATATCTTCAATGGGCGAACGAACAGAAATATCATCACTGGGAGAATTTGGATTAATTGAACATCTTACTAAAAATATTGAATTGCAAAATGCATCTTCAATAGTGGGTGTTGGAGATGATGCTGCAGTTATTGATCATTACGGAAAGCAAACTGTAATTACTTCAGACATGCTGGTTGAAGGAGTACATTTTGACCTTGTGTATACCCCGCTCAAACATCTTGGCTATAAAAGTGTGGTAGTTAATCTGAGCGATATTTATGCTATGAATGCCACGCCTACGCAGATCATTTTAAACATTGCAATCAGCAATCGCTTTAGCGTGGAAGCAATGGATGAATTTTATAATGGTGTATATGCGGCCTGCGAAAAATATGGTGTGGATCTTATAGGAGGCGATACATCCTCTTCACAAAAAGGTTTTATTATTTCTGTTGCTGCCATAGGCGAGGTGTCTCCTGATAAATACGTAAAAAGAAGCACGGCAAAAAAGGGAGATCTCATTTGTGTAAGCGGAGATTTAGGAGGAGCTTATGTGGGCCTGCTTTTCCTGGAAAGAGAAAAAAAGATCTATCTCGAAAACCCAAATATCCAACCAGAGCTTGAAGGTGAATCTTATGTCATTGGAAGAATGCTGAAGCCTGAAGCAAGAAAAGATATCATTGAATTTTTTGAGAAAGAAAACATCATCCCGACTTCTATGATGGATATCAGTGACGGTTTAAGCTCAGAAATCCTCCATATCAATAAACAAAGTAACCTGGGTTGCGTGATATATGAAGATAAACTACCCATTGCGGAAGAAATGAGAAATGCAGCCTATAAATTCCAGATCGATCCTACTGCCTGCGCATTAAGTGGCGGTGAGGATTATGAACTTTTATTTACCATTGGTCAAAATGATTACGACAAAATCACGTTAAATAGGGATATCAGTGTAATAGGCTATATGACAGAGCCTGAAAAGGGGGCACATATTATTACAAAAGGTGACAGTAAATATCCTGTTACAGCACAAGGATGGAATGCCTTTAAAAAACAATAAACGAACCAGGATTGAAAAGAATCTTTAGTACTATGAAAATTGGGGTACTGCTCATTGTTTGGATGGTAATTACAACAGGATGCAGCACTTTTAAAGCTTCTTTTGATCCGGGTAAAAAATATTCACCCCAACAGCTTGAAAAAGACTACAGCATTTTCGAAAATGTTTTACAGGAATCACATCCCGGTCTTTATTGGTATGCGCCCAAGGATAGCATGAAACATTATTTTAACTGGGGAAAAAATAAAATAAAAGATTCACTTACCGAACCCGAGTTTAAGCAAGTGTTAAGTTACGTCCTTGCAAAAATGGATTGTGGCCATACAACGGTACGTTCTTCAAAAAAATATGAAAGATATCTTGATACATTAAAGAATGAAAAATTTTTCCCGTTAAGTCTCAAACTCTGGGACGACACTACAGTTGCTGTCATTAACTTAAACAGAAAAGATACCATTTTAAAACGTGGTACAGTTATACAGGCGATTGATTATAAAAGCATCAAAGAAATCAGTGACACACTTTTTAAATTTATTTCTGCTGATGGATATAATACTACTCATAAGTTTCAAACTTTAAGCAATCGTGGCGGTTTTGGTTCATTATATACAGCGGTGTTTGGCCTGAAAGACAAATACAATATTGATTACCTTGATCACTCAGGAAAAAAACAAACCATAGAAATTCCTGTGTATGACCCTAAAAAAGATACTGTCAATCGCTCAGCTATACGACGGTTCATCAGGCCCACTAGAAAAGAGCGCAAACGAATGAATCTTGAAAATACACGTTCCCTGCGTATTGATACAACTGATCAAATTGCTTTCCTCGATATAAATACTTTTGGCAGAGGCTATCATTTAAAAAGGTTTACCAGGCAATCATTCAGAACTATTCGTAAGCATCACGTTCCATATCTTGTAATTGATATGCGGGGCAATGGTGGTGGCAGTGTTACCAATTCTACATTATTATCGAAATATTTAGCAGATAAAAAATTCAAGATTTGCGATACTTTATACGCCATTAATCGCCACAGTCGCTACCACTCCTATATAGACAAATATTTTTTCAACCGGCTATTCATGCTTGCCTTTACCCGGAAAAAGAAGGATGGACATTTTCATTTTGTCTATTTTGAAAAACATTACTTTAAGCCCAGGGGGAAAAATCATTTTGATGGCAAAACTTATGTACTCATTGGCGGCAATTCTTTTTCGGCGACCACTTTATTCATCAATTCAATTGTCAGGCAGAACAATGTAACCGTGGTAGGCGAAGAAACCGGCGGAGGAACGTACGGAAACACAGCCTGGCTTATTCCTGATGTAAAATTGCCGGAGACAAAATTAGTGTTCCGGCTTCCGCTTTTTCGCCTTGTCATGGATAAAGACCAACCGAAAACAGGTCACGGTATAATGCCTGAAGTAGAAGTAAAACCTACTGTGGATGCTATTCGACAAAATGCAGATTACAAAATGGATAAGGTGATGGAGCTGATAAAAGGAGATAAAAATGAAAATATAAAAACTAAAGGCCGTTAGAAAATTTCTGCGGTTATAGTTACAGTAGAAATCCTCATGGCGGGAGACTTTTATCTATTCATTTTTAGTTATTATTTTAAATGAATCTGCATCTTTCCAAAAAGGAAATCTTTCTCTTATTTTTTCAAGATGTGATTTATCAAGTGTAATTGTAAAAATATCTTCCCCATCTTTTTTGTGGTAAAGAATTTCACCCAGCGGATCGATCACCATGCTATCGCCGCTATGATATATCCCGTTTCCATCTTCTCCTACGCGGTTTACACCCACCACATAACATTGATTCTCGATGGCCCTTGCCTGCAGCAAAGTTTTCCATGCTATATTTCTCCTTTCAGGCCAGTTGGCAACATAGATCAATAAATCATATTCGGTGGAAGATGTTTCCGCCTGTTGCCTTGACCAAACAGGAAACCTGAGATCATAACAAACCAGTAAATTTATTTTCCATCCTTTTGCTGAAGCAATTAATCGTTTTGTTCCTGCATCGTAGTGCTGATCTTCGTTGCCATAAGCAAATAAATGTCTCTTATCATAACAGCCAAATTGCCCATTTGGTAACATCCATACCAGTCGATTGTAATGATTATCGTCTTCTTTTATGATTACGCTTCCTGTTAAAATGATTTTTCTTTCAACAGCAATTCTTTTTATCCATTGCACCGTTTCGCCTTCCATGGTTTCCGCAAGCGATTCGGGCTTCATGCTAAATCCTGTGCTGAACATCTCAGGCAACACTACAATTTCCGTTGGCTGAGAAATTGAAGATATCTTTTCTTCAAACATTTTCATGTTCGCTTTTTTATCTTCCCAATGAAGATTAGCCTGAATGCCGGTTATCGAAAGAGTTGACATTTGTATTTCGTAAAGCAGGTAAAATTAGGCGGATTTGCGAAATTAGAGAGACCGGGTTTCGTATATTTATGTGTAAGGCGAAATTTGCTTTACACAATTCCAACACACACGGCGGTCGGTTTGCGGCGATTGTTTATCGCCTGGCGTGATCCGCAAACCTCTTTCCGCCTAAATTTCGCCTTACGAGCCGGTTTCACCCGGCTCGTTGTGTGCAATTATGACAGACCATGATTAAGCGATATTCTAAATCACTTAGAGCACTATTAAACGAACTTCACGAGTGTAGAAAGAAACCTTATAACAATATCCAGAAATGGCTTTCACTTCAGCTTAAGCTATTAAATAGAGTTAGATATATTGAAACTAAAATTCAAGAAAGCAAAAGCAAAATTGGACAATTGAAAAAAAATTAAAAACCCCTGGTTTTGTAAAGTCTAAAGCCGAATCTCAAAACATAAAATCAAATATCAATATTCAATCCGAAAGAATTGAGGAATACAAATTTCTTATAAGTTGCTTTAAAAGCGTTGCAGATGGAATCGCATTTACATTCATGAACAAGTTTGATATTAAACCTCAAAACTTTAAAGAGACGGCAGGTTTCATGACTGGAAAAGAAGGTCTAAAAATGGAATTAAAGGCACTAAGATTTAGTTATAAAAAAGGTTTAATTGCAATTTTAAATGACTTGACAAGTGTTTTGAAATATAATGATTTGACCATGGTAACTTCTGAAAATTATGTTTCTGTGGAAATGAAGTCCAGCGAACTTGACAATCCTCGTGCAAAACGGCAAAAGATAAAATCAGAAAAGCTATTTAACTATCTTGACAAAGGAGAAACGACCGAGCTTTATGGATTTGAGGGCAACTTCATACGGAAGAGCATGGAGATAGCAGAAGTAAATTATTCAAAAAAAATAAGCTCACTAATTGACAAAACAAAAAAGACAGGTGTCGCTCATGCTTTAATTGAGCCCGGACTGATTTATTTTGTTTGCCGCTTTACTGACAATATCGAAAAAGAATTTGATACAATAAGAAAAAAAAATGACCTTGAAAAGCCCTTATTTCATTCACTAAATTCAAATAAATTTCCCGGTGAAGGGTATTATCCGTTCTCATTGAGCCTCAGTACCGACAATTATCTTGACTTTCTTTTAGGAGAATTTATAGTATTAATAATTTTGGACTTTAAGCATGTTGAAGCAATATCATTGAATAAAGGCTTTACGTCTAAATATGTTGAAGATAAGGAGTGGGTTTTAGAATTCTATACATCGGACGGGACGAAAGCTTTAGTAATGTCATATCATCTTCTTGGACGCATATTTACAGAATTTGTTTCGCCAAAGCACTTGTTTGAAGATGGTTTTCTTCAATATCATAAAATAGTAAAAGAACATGAAACTGCACACACCACTACTCACTAACAATCCAAAACAATTAAATGAAAGTCTATAAAAGTTTCGAGGAAATTTCAGGTGACATACAAAATAATACTCCGCCAATAATTTATAAGTATCGTACATGGGGTATAGAGAACCATGAAAAAGTAATTAAAAACTTAGAACTATGGTTTTCTCATCCTCATGATTTAAATGACCCTTATGATGTGAGACCACCTTATAATTTCATAGTAGGTGAAATAGATTGGAAAACTGCCGAAGAAAAAATAAGAAATGCCGGTCGATATTTTGAGCCACATTTATCAGAAGAAGAGCTAGATAAAGAGGTCGCAGTTAGACTTGAATCGATAAAACAAAATCCGGTTGAATATTTCAATAAAACAAGAGGTGATTATGTACTTGAAAAAAGTAATTATGACAGAATTGGAATATTGAGTTGTTGCTTAACCTTTAATAATGAAGCTATGTGGGCATATTATGACAACAATCATTCCGGATTTGCAATAGGGTTTAATACTGTAGAATTAGCAAGAGAAATAAATAGCAGCTTAGGTTATGTAGACTATGACGATACACCGATTAATTATTACATAATGGGAAATAACGAAGGGATAATAGAAGCAGAAATATTCAAGAAATCTGCTAAATGGACTACAGAGCAGGAACTAAGGTTTGCGACAGTGGGTATAGGTTTTTATAGACAGCGGTCACAGAAGTTTAAAGTCGACGCAGTAGCAGAAATTGTCTTAGGCATTAATACTTCAAAAGAAACTGAGGAAAACATAATCAAAGAGTCTAATGCTACTTTGCCAGGAATTCCTATTTACAAACTTCAAACAAAAATAGGCTCTTATGGCTTTGACAAAGTACAACTCAAATAAATAAACTGCACACAACATTGGGTTTTACCGAAAGCTGCCACAAGAGTATGTAAGTTGATGTTTTCCTACTGAGCAAACTTCGCCTTACATGGTGTTTGCAAAATGGCAGTTTTCTGGTGTTGCTCCCTTGTCATGTTTGAATGAGGGCAACCCGAAAATGTGGAAGCGTTTTCGATTTATGTTACTCCACTTAACTTTGCCCTCATTCAAACTGCCACTTCGCAAACACCCGGCTCGTTGCCTGCAATTATTCACGTCATGCTTAGAGTACTTATAACATTTATAGTCATAATAATTTCATCGAGTTTATTTGGACAAAATATAAATTCCAAGAAGCATTATGACAGTACGAAAAATTATTTAGAAAAAGACGTATATCTATACATAGGACAAACACTTCACTTAAATAAAATTCCAACTGAGCAAAGGGAAAAAGAATATTTTATGTTGGACAAAGACAAGAATTTTTACGATAACACCAATAAGCAATATGCATGTTCGTTAGACCCAGAATCTTTAAAACAATATAATGATTTAAAAAGTAGTTTATCGGCAGACAACTTTGAAAAATTAAAGTCAGCGCTTTCAATAAAATGCAACACAAATTTTGACCTTATTGAACAAAAAAACTTTAAATGCTTTGGTGTTTGGCGACACCCAAATTGGACGGAGTATCCAAACGGTAGCAGATACTATTTAGGATTAATTCGAGAAGATAACAATGACACCTGTTATTATATGTACGAGGCTGAAAGAGGATATTCATTTCCCTTCACTGTATTAGGATATTTGGCAAAACAGAAACTTATTTTTAATAAACAACAAGCAGAATTAATTGGAAAAGAATTTATAGTAAGGGGTAAAAATTATTTACCAATCCTATCTGAATATGTGGTCTCCACAACAGATGAAGCCATAACTTTTGTGCCCGGACAGTTATGGAAAACCGTTGACTTTTATGTCAACACAACCACAAATGAAAAAATGATTACTCTTGAAAGTTTAAAGGGAGTTAAAACTTCTGTAAGATTTTCCGATGATATTCTTACGAATGATTTTGAGCAAATATTCATGCCAAGGGCAGAAGCAGATAAGATTATCAAAAAATACGGGCAGCCAATTTGGAAAAATATTTTGCAAGGAAAAGTTTTTATTGGTTGGACTAAAGCAATGTGCAAACTTTCATGGGGAAGACCTAACGACATCAATAAAACTATAACCGCATACGGCACAACTGAACAATGGGTTTATTCAGGGAATTATCTTTATTTCAGTGGAAACAAACTCACCGCAATTCAATGATATGTTAAACGTTATTGCAGCATATGATTCGTTGATAATTTCTATTAATAATAACATTAAGACACTCAAAGCTTATCCGAAAATCTTGAGCGAGGAAAGCCATAAAAAATATTTTGTATTTTTTGATAAGTGTTTATATAATGCTTTAATACAAAATGATTTATTAATTGGTCTTAAATATCTTGATGTAAGTAATGCTTTAAAAAATCAAATTGAGGCTAATTACTTTGCAAGAACAGTCGCTTTAAGCTCCTATGAAACATTTAACTACTTAGATAAATTAGTAGGCAAAGACGTTAAAACATTTTTAGAATCAAATGGGCATCAAACTTCATATAATACAATTAGTGCAATTGCAAAAAAAGTAAATTCTTTAAAAAAATCCTGCTTTACATATCTCGAGGAAATAAGAAATAATGTTATTGGGCATAAAGATTCTCATGCACTTAAACAAACATTCATAATGTTACAGATAGACAATGCAAAAATTCATAGGATTGGGACAGACCTATACAAATTAAATTTTGAATTATTAAACGAATACGCAAACCTTATGACGACAATATAAATGCAGGCAACAAGCGATTTGCGCAAATCGCCGCGTTGTGCGTTATTGTACAAAAACTTTAGAAATCAAACAAAATAATAAAATAGGAAATTAGAAGACATTATGACAAAATTAGATACGGTAATCGCAGTCAAAGACGTAGATGTCAGTGCAAAATGGTATGAACAAATATTTGGCTTTGAAAATTCATCTCCGGAAGGACACGGTTTTGCAGTTTTAAAATCCGAAACAAACGAAATCATCTTATGCTTACATAAATGGAAAATGGATAATCATCCAACAATGAAAAACCCAAACATAACGCCAGGAAACGGCTTAATACTATACTTTAGAACAAAAAATATGGATACAATATACCAAAATGCAATAAACGCAGGTTGTGTAATTGAAGAAGAAATACACAAAAATCCTAACTCCTTGAAAAAAGAATTTTCCTTTCGTGACCTTGACGGATATTTTTTGACTGTTTCCGAATTTCATAAGTATGAAGGATAACCCATAAGCTAAAAGGCAATCTATAAAAGTTATCACGAATGCACAATAAAAGGGATCACTAAAAAAAGAAAACAACAAACGCACAACATTCGGTTCCTTGGCAATATGGCGGGGCGATTTCTATGACTCTTCCAAATATTTTTTCCTTTTCTAAATTGCTTTACTCACATACTTATCTACATAGGGTTCCCCTCTTTTCACAACTGCAGCGACCCTGGTGACAAGTTTATTTCTTAGTGCATTTATAACCGACATCACGTGTTTGCCTTCTGCTATTTTACGTTCATAATAATCTTTGAACTCAGGATATTTTCTGATGCCGCTTAGTACACACATGTGTAATAACCGTTTCAGATTTTTGTTTGCCATAGGATGTACTTTGTTTTTGCCACGTATACTGGTGCCCGACCTGTACCCAAACGGAACAACTCCGCAATAACTGGATAGCTGACCTGTATTTTCATACCCGGTAAATGCCCTTGTATCACATAACAGTGTCGCTGCAGTTTGCGGACCAATGGCCGGAACACTTAATGCAAGTTTATAGAGTCTCAAAAATTCTACATCAGATGCTATTGCTTTTTGAATAGCCGCATTCAGTTTCTTTAATGACTCTTTGAGTCCTGCAAGGGCAGGTGATAACAGTATCTCCATTTGTTGTATTAGTTTTTCATCCAGGTATTGTTTTCTTTCATTCAACGGAACCCGTAGCTGTTGGATCTGCCGGAGCAAGGTCTCACGGGTTGTCAGCAAATCCTTTAACAGCATTAACCTCTCCTCTGAAGCATTGTTCCAGTGCAGTTCCTGCAGGTTTTTTGCTGCATACATGGCTATTCGCTGCGAATCAACCTTGTCGTCCTTGCCTCGGGTAATTCCCAGGCTCCATTTAATTCTTGCTGCATTGTCCACGCAATAATGAAGCCCCCATTTTTTAACCCCACTCACCAATAACCGGTGGTACATACCGGTATTTTCCATCACTACTTTGGTTGTTTCGTTAAACACAACTCCGTGTTGTTTTAACCAGCACTTAAGTTCTTTCAATCCCTCCGGTGTGTTGGCAACGACTATGCTTCCCCTGCTGTGACGAAGAAGCCCTTCTGCAAATACCAGTGAAACATCCAGTGTAAGTTTGCTTACATCCACTCCAATACAGAAAATCCCTGATTGCTTTTTCATATTTTAGCTTTTACAAATTATAAATAAGCTAACCCTATGTCGCTGCGATAGTCCTTGCTAATGGGTCGCAAACCCTGATTTCTATTTTCGTCGTAGCGCCATAAAAGCAATGGAGGCCTGTCATCGCCCCATGGGTCTGCAAACCCTGACGAATAAAATCAGTCGCCTCCATTGCCGGTTAGTTTTTCAACAATATAATGTGGATAGCAAAAGAAAAAAGAAGCAAAAAAGAAAAGGTAGTAGTAATAATAAATTTTAATTGATAATTTCATTATGCAAGTCTAAAGGACGAACATATTCTCAACTTTTTGTCTGTTGTACTGCGGTTCGGGGCTTGACGAACAAAGCCCAGCTTTAGTTCTTAATATTTAACTTTATCAAAAAGCCAGGCAGCGGTTCCGGGAGAACGAATATAAAATTCCCCACCATCGGCAATACCTGCTCGATAGACCGCAACCCAACATTCGTATTGGGGTAATATTTCGGTTAGTTACAATGGAAGAGAAACAAATCATTTGAGTTTTGTTACTGTTGACACAGTAAACGACAGTAATACAGACTTGCAAGACGTGAACATAGACTTTTGGGTTGACCCAAATAGTCAAATATTAGGACAAAGCGGCTACTTTGAACAATCCGGAAATGCAATTTTATTAGAACAACAACACTACGCTTATTTCCAACAGGTAGTACAACGTTACGAGCAGAATGAACAACAAAAACAAGCCAATCCAAACCATGTAACGCCGACACAATTGCAAAATGAAATTAACTGGATTTTGACTAACAAGAAATTTCATTTACCAATTTTCAATAGACATACTTCAATCAGACTAAATATCCTCACAGAAAATTTTCAAGGACAAAAACCGGAAGTACGAGTAAGTATCTTACACAAATCAGTTAAGCTAATTGAGCAGGAAGAAAAAGCACAAGAGAACAAAAAACTTAGAATAGGAATGATACTTTGGGGGTTGTTAGCTTTTATTATAGGTATAGTTTTGGTCCAAAGAAACTACAAGGACGCGACAACACCTTTAATAATAACAGGTATTCTTGGCGTTTTGTATTTGCTAATAGGCTACTTGATTTATAAGATTATTCGTATTATTAAACATCTTTTGGCATGAGGAATAATACAGCAGGCAACAGCAGGTTTGTCAATAGGCTGGCTGACGGAAAAGCAATCGGCTCAGCCATCGTTGGTATGCAACTAAGCTTTAATGCAGGGCATACCAACGACCGGCTTATCTAAGTTTTCATTTTTCTTTCATCCTGTCAATTTCTTTCTTCACCAGCTCCGCCTCAAACCCTTTTTGCATTAAATGATCCATTGTTCTCTTTTTGCGAACCAGGTATTGTTCGTGTTTGAAGGAAGCATATTTTTCTTTAGTAAGTTTTTCCAAAACTTTTTTGTATTCCAATTCATCAATTTGCTGCATGGCTTTATGAATGCAATATTCACTTATTTGTTTTTGCTTTAACCCGTATTTAATTTTTATACGGCCCCATTGATTGTTTTTAAATTTTCCTCTGGCAAAGGCAATCGCAAATCTTTCTTCATCCAGGTATTTTTCTTCAATAAGATCTGAGATCAATTCATCATGGTCATTTTTCCTGAACCCAAGTTCATAAAGTTTAGTTCTGACTTCAGCATGACAACGCTCCTGGTACCTACAATAATGCCTTAACTTTTGCAGAGCCTCTTCTTTTGTAAGTTTCTTCTTCATTGTATTCAAAACTAAATAAAAAGCCATGCAAAATCATTTCATCAAAGGCCCGTAAATTTGTCTTGTAATATTTTTAAAAAAATTGAGATATGAATGATATTGAAAAGAAAACCGCCTCACCGGCAGGGAGGAACCCTGTTTATTCAAATACTGACACATCCAAAGTGGTGTTGAGTGATGAAGAATGGCAAAAAATTTTGCCGAAAGATGTTTATCAAATTGCCAGGCAAAAAGGAACGGAAAGACCATGGAGCAGCAAGTTTGAAAATTTTTCTGAACTAGGAACCTATTATTGCGCCGTATGCGGCAATCCTTTGTTTAAAAGTGATACGAAATTTGAAAGCGGTTGCGGGTGGCCAAGTTTTTATGAACCCATCAGCAAAAGCAGCATCATTTATACACCTGATAATACACATGGCATGCATCGCACTGAAGTAATGTGCGGCCGGTGTAAATCTCACCTGGGACATGTGTTTGATGATGGCCCGCCCCCTACAGGTCTTCGCTATTGCATAAACGGAGTTGTACTTGATTTTGCCAAAGCACAGGAAGCAGAAAAAAAATACAATGAAGAAGGTGCAGGCAACCAAACAAAAAACACAAATAAAGACTGATTATTCGCTTATAAAATAAATTCTTACTTAAATCGCCCGAACCTTGTACCTCGAATTTTGCATTTATACTTTTAACTCTCCCTTCATGTAAAAGAGAGTTTTTTATTTTATGGTATGAGCAGGGATAAATACATTTACCGCCCAAAAACTTTTATATGAAGATCTTTATAAAACCCTTGTGCAGCCTGATTTTTCTTTTGAGTTTTTTTTCTGCAAACCTGTTTGCACAATTTAACCCGGATCAACCTGTTCCTGTTGATCCAAATGTCAAAATCGGTAAATTATCCAACGGTCTCACTTATTACATTGAAAAAAACCTGAAGCCCGAAAAAAAGATGGAGCTGCGTCTTGTAGTTAACGCAGGCTCAATCCTGGAAGATCCCGATCAGCAGGGGCTTGCCCACTTTATGGAACACATGAACTTTAACGGCTCAAAACATTTCCCCAAAAATGAGCTCGTTGATTATTTGCAAAAGGTAGGTGTAAAATTTGGGGCTGACTTAAATGCATATACAAGCTTTGATGAAACAGTTTATATCCTTCCTATTTCCAGTGACGATTCTGAAATAGTAGAAAAAGGATTTACTGTGTTGGAAGATTGGGCCGGCAATAATTTATTGGACAAAACAGAAATTGATAAAGAACGCGGCGTTGTATTGGAAGAATCACGCCTCAGTAAAGGTGCCCAGGAAAGAATGCGTCGCCAATACATTCCGGAACTTTTTAATGGCTCTAAATATGCTGAACGTTTACCTATTGGCAAGGATTCTATTTTGAAAACATTTAAACCGGCCACTTTAGAACGTTTTTACAGGCAATGGTATCGCCCTGACCTGATGGCCGTAATCGTTGTGGGTGATATTGATCCCGCCAAAGCAGAAATGGAAATAAAAAAACATTTTAGCGGATTTAAAAATCCTGCAAATGAAAAACCAAGACCTGCCATTACACCTATTGCTGCAAGAACGAAGGCCGATGCTATGGTTGTTACAGATGATGAGGCTACAAACAAGGTCCTTGAAATTTTCAATTACATTATACCAGCCAAAAAAATAAAGACATGGACGGATTATCGTGAATCTGTTAAAAAAGAAATTATCAATTCATTAATCAACCAACGATTAAGCGAATTAACACAAAAAGAAAATCCTCCGTTTGTAGGTGCTTACACCGGTATTAATCAGTTCATACGCGGTTACGATGCATTTATTTCTGCTGCATTATTGGGTAACAACACTACAAAAGAAGCCATAGATGCTTTATTAGCAGAAACAGAACGTGCAAGAAAATATGGATTCTTAGCCACTGAATTAGAACGAGCAAAGGCTTCACTATTGAATGAAGCTGAACAGGCTTTTCATGAAAAAGATAAGACTCAATCATCCAGACTTGTTTCAAATTATATTGACAACTATCTTGAAGGCACTCCTGTTCCCGGTGCAGAGAACAGGTATAAATTTCTAAAGCAGGTTTTACCTGGTATTACCCTAAATGAAATCAATGAATTGGCTAAAAAAATGCCTGCACCCACTAATGCTTTTGCCCTTGTAATGGCTCCCACAAGCACAAAAGACAAGTTACCTTCCAATAATGATTTAGAAAAAGAAATTGTAGCTGCTGCAAAGCAAGACGTAAAACCTTACGAGGAAAAAGCAATAGCCACAAGCCTGATGGATGGCACGGTTGAAGCAGGAAAAACTGTGTCAGAAACAAAAGATGAAAAGCTTGGCACTACTGATCTTACTTTGAGCAATGGGGTAACGATCACTTTCAAACCAACAAATTTCAAAAACGATGAAATACTGATGGATGCCTGGCGTTGGGGCGGATGGCAAAAATTCCCACTTGATGATAAAGACAATGCAAAGTATGCAGCTCAAATGATCAATATTATGGGAGTGAAGGACATGACACCCACCGATCTTGAAAAATTTCTTTCAGGCAAAACCGTAGAAGTAACTCCCTATTTGAACGACTACGAAGAAGGAATAGAAGGGAGCAGCAGTGTAAAAGATTTTGAAACTTTTCTTCAGCTTGTCAATTTATATTTTACTCAACCCCGAAAAGATGAAGCATTATTTAATTCTTTTATAACTAAACAAAAAAGCACATTACAATTTATAAAAGCAAATCCGCGATTATTTTTCCAGGATACGCTTGCAAAGATCGTTTACAACAATAGTCCATGGGTTAGTGTATTACCCTCCGTCGAGGAGCTTGAAAATTTGAAACTCGACAGAGCCATGGCTGATTATAAAGAGGTTTTTGGAAATGCGGACGGAATGCACTTCACGTTTGTGGGCAATATTGATCCTGCCACGGCAAAACCTTTATTTGAAAAATATCTCGGCTCTCTGCCCGGCAAACCTGAGGAACATATTTTTAAAGACAACGGTGTTCGGCCTGTACAGGGGTCTGTTTTAGCTAATATCAAAAAAGGAAAAGAGCCGCAGAGTTTTATTAATATAGTCTGGTCGGGTGAAACCAAATATAACGAAGACGAAAATTTGGCTTTTAAAGCATTGATTGACGCTCTTAATATTAAGATCACTGAAAAATTAAGAGAAGAAATGAGTGGTATTTACGGGGGAGGATTAAACGGATCGATCCAAAAAAGACCTTATGTGCATTATACAATCAGTGCTAATATTCCTTGTGGCCCTGAAAACGTTGACAAGCTGACTGATGCTTTGTTTGAGCTAATCAAAAATGCACGGGAAAATGGAATAGATCAAAAAGATCTTGACAAAGTGAAAGAAACATGGAAGAAAAAATACGAGGCAAACCTACAAAACAATGAAACATGGCTTGACAATCTTTCCAATGCATTCATTAATCAAACTGACCCGGAAGACTTTTTAAGTTATGAACAAAAGGTTGATGCGTTAACGGCGCAGGATATTCAAAAGGCAGCACAAAAGTTTTTAAGTACAACCAAGTATATAAAAGCTGTATTGTATCCTGAAAATGCAAATGTGGAAGAAGGAGTGAAAAAGGCATTTTAATTCAAATTGCATAAAAAATGAAACCAGGGCTGTTATTATGGCTTTGTTTTCATTTTTTAGTCATGCCTGGGTTTAAGAAATGGTTTATGTATTTTCATGGAACAATTAACACATGGAATACAAATCACTTTCCCGTTTAATCTTCCTGGCAGCGGGTTTATTTGTAGCACTGTGGTTTGCGCATGAAATCTTAGAGATAATCCTGCTCTTATTTTTTGCGATAGTCATTACAATTGTAGTAAATGCTCCTGTTACCTGGTTGGAAAGCAAAAATATTCACCGGCCCATAGGCTCCCTGGTCATTTTCTTTTCTGTTCTTCTTTGCTTTGCATTACTGGGGCGGATGGTAATTCCCAAAGTGGTTACACAAGTAAGATTATTGGTGACAAACCTGCCTGCTTATTTAGAAGGGTTAAATGAAAGAATTGAAAAATGGTTAGGAGAATATGGAGGCGACCGGCAAAGTGCAAAAAATGCAACAAATGTCATTGAAGCCCTGCCTCCTGTTTCAACAATTATTAATAGTGTGGGTCAATATTCTATCCAATTATTTAGAAACCTTTTACTCATAATATTTTTCTTTTGCCTGGTTATCTATATGCTGATTAATCCAAGGCCATTATTGGAATTATATCTTTCTTATTTTCCTGATCGCAAAAAAGATAAAGCATCTGAAGCATTTTCGTATGCTTCAAAAATGACAATTGGCTGGATGTGGTCAAACATTGTTGCCGGTACTATCAGGGCCATCATTGTATGGTTCTTTCTTTATTTCATGGGTATACCCGGTGTATGGGTATGGGCAGCAGTTACTTTTTTTGCTGAGTTAATTCCCAAGATCGGTTTTTATATTATGGCGGTTCCTCCTATATTGATTGCATTCTCTATTTCACCAATTACTGCTTTATGGGTAGCGGTATTTTATCTTGTCTCGGATGAAATTATCGGAGATTTTATCATTCCGCGCATTCGTTCAAAAACAATGAAGATCCACCCTGTTTTCATTTTAATTATGATCATTGCAATGTCTTCAGCCTTTGGTATTATGGGGGCCTTCATTGCTACTCCTCTCACTGCTTTTATTAAAGCTTACTATGAAACTTTTTATAGTAAACAAATAGAGCAGGAAAAGCATGACAAAAATATAGACCGCATGCTTTATCGAAAATAATTTAGAAAGGATTCTTAAAACTTAAAATAAACAAACAATCTCCCAAAATTTTTGCTGTCGTTTTCAATCCGGTGATAAAGTGGTTTGATATGAGGTTGCTGTAAAAAACGCTCTACTTTTTTTCTTAGCTGCCCGCTTCCCTTTCCGGGAATAATTTCCACTTCACGGATCTTTTTCTCAATAGCTTCCTCAAAAACATCATTTAATGCTTTATCAATAGCCTTACTGTGATTATAAATGTCGTGAAGATCAAGCTTGAGCCTTGCCATAAATTTTTTGTAGCCTGAAAGATAACAAATCGCAGTTTTTGGTAATATTCTTGCAACACATTTTTTCATCTTAAGACAATTACCATGGGATTTGATCAATATCATGAACCTGCATCCGAATTAAGCCAGCAAACAAGAACCTTCGCCCGCATGATCACTTCATTAATTGAAGAAGCGGAAGCTATTGGTTGGTATGAGCAACGAATTTCGCTGGAAAAAGACCGGCATGCAAAAGCTATTATGCGAAACGCACAACAGGAAGAATTCAAACATTTTGGTATGGACCTGGAGTTTTTGCTTCGCAAAAAAGACAAATGGAAAATTGTCCTGCAAAGTATTTTATTTAAAGACGGCGATATAGTAGAACTGGGCGAAGAAGGAGAAGAAAAAGTGGATTGAACCAATGATCATGCAATAAAAATAAACATTCATTACAGAGGCAAACTAACTCCTAAAATTGCCAGTCAAGTTCAGTAATTTGCGGCCATGCAAGATTATTTAAGTGGATTGAATGAGCGACAGAAAGAAGCCGTACTGCATATAAACGGACCCCTGATGATCGTAGCCGGCGCCGGCAGCGGAAAAACAAAAGTTCTTACTACAAGGGTTGCACATCTCATGGCAAACGGTGTGGATTCCTTTCACATACTGGCTCTGACTTTTACGAATAAGGCGGCAAAAGAAATGAAAGAGCGGGTGGAGAAAATTTTGGGAAGCAGTGAAGCCCGCAATTTATATATCGGCACATTTCATTCCGTATTTGCAAGAATACTTCGTGTAGAAGCAGATAAAATTGGCTATCCCAACAACTTTACTATTTATGATACGGATGATGCAAAGGCAGTGGTAAAAACAGTTATTCATGAATTGAATTTGGATGATAAACATTACAAGCCTTCTACGGTCTACAATCGCATTTCCTCAGCCAAAAATGCGCTGGTTAATCCTGAGGAATATGCAAAAGATTATTACCTGCAACAAGAAGATATGCGGGCTAATCGTCCTGCTATTTTACAAATTTATTCAGCGTATGTAAAGCGTTGTTTTAAAAATGGCGCTATGGATTTTGATGACCTCCTTTTGAAATTTTATGAACTACTCACTAAAATTCCGGAAGCGCTAAGCAAGTACCAGCGCAAGTTTCAATATGTTTTGATCGATGAATACCAGGACACAAATCCTGCACAATATGCCATTATAAAGTTGTTAGGGGCCCAGCACGAAAATGTTTGCGTAGTAGGTGATGATGCGCAAAGTATCTACAGTTTTCGCGGTGCTACTATTCAAAATATTTTACAGTTTCAAAAAGATTATGAAGATGTGAAGGTTGTAAAACTCGAACAAAATTATCGCAGCACACAAAGCATCCTGAATATTGCGAATGAGGTCATCAAAAATAACAAAGGACAAATTCCTAAAGTACTATGGACCGATAACGCAACCGGTGAAAAAATAAAACTGGTTCGTACGATGAGTGATAATGAAGAGGGAAAATTTGTCGCTGATACAATACAGGAACAGAAGCTGCGCAATCATTATTACAATAAGGATTTTGCCATTCTTTATCGTACTAATGCACAAAGCCGCGCTTTTGAAGAAAGCCTGCGAAAAATGGGAATTCCTTATACCATGTATGGCGGCATCAGCTTCTACCAAAGAAAAGAAATAAAAGACCTGCTGGCTTATTTGCGTGTAATTGTAAATCCCAAAGATGAAGAAGGCCTGAAGCGAATTATTAATTACCCCGTAAGAGGAATTGGAAAAACAAGTATTGATAAAGCTGTACTATTTGCCAATGAAAATAATATCAGCATGTGGGATGTGTTGGTAAATGCACCCAAATTTGGCTACAGGGCAACTGCTCTTGAATCCATTGAAAATTTTGTGACAATGATCAAAATGTTTCAGAGCGAATTGCAAAAAAAGAATGCTTATGATATTGCATTTAGGGTGGGCAAGCAATCCGGATTGATCAAGGACCTGTTCGACCGCCGGCAGGAAGGTGATGATGCCATTCAACGATATGAAAACATCCAGGAACTATTGAATTCCATAAAAGAATTTACTGAAACACCCGGCAATGAAGAAGGGGAAGTTGGAGACAAAAGTTTAGGCGCCTATCTTCAACAAATTACTTTGCTTACCAATGAAGATGAAAAAGATGAAAATGCAGATACGGTAAAAGTGATGACCATTCATTCTGCAAAGGGGCTAGAATTTAGCTGTGTATTTGCCTGCGGTTTGGAAGAAATGCTTTTCCCCAATGCCATGAGCGTTAACACAAGAGAAGAATTGGAAGAAGAAAGAAGATTATTTTATGTAGTGATCACAAGGGCAAAACATAGATTATGGATCACTTATGCAAACACCCGATACAAATTCGGACAGCTTGTACAAAATGAACCCAGTCGTTTTATTGATGAAATACCCAACGAATTTCTGGATAGAAGCTTTGCAGGTGGCGGTATAAAAAATCAAACAGCCACTTTTGACGACTGGGCAAACCAGTCAGCATTTGAAAGAATGAATCGCGGATTCGAAAGTTCGCCATTCGATGGTGGTTCCAGGTCAAAAGAAAAACAAAAGCCTTCCTATCTTGGCTCTGTAACTAAACCCGGGGTATATGAGCATATTCCTTCAGCAGATTTTAAAGCAAGTGATACCAGCCATTTGCAAGTTGGTCAAAAAGTAGAACATCAAAAATTTGGTTTTGGTGAAGTTATGAAAATGGAAGGGGCAGCACATAACCCTGTTGCTACTGTAAAATTTGAACACAATGGCGAAAAAAAGATAATGCTGAACTATGCAAAGCTGAGAATTGTCGGGTAACTCACTAATTTAATTGTTCATGCTGAGCATGATAATTCTATGAACGCCTCTTTCGATGTAATAGTGATCGGTGTTGGCTCTATGGGTTCTTCCACCTGTTATTATCTTTCCCGACAGGGTTATAAAGTATTAGGACTTGAGCAATTTGAAATAACTCATGAATATGGTTCTCATGCCGGGCAAAGCCGTATTATTCGTAAAGCTTATTTTGAAAATCCAGATTACGTTCCTTTATTGAAACGGGCTTATGAAAACTGGAAAACTCTTGAAGATGAAACAGGGAATCAAATCTATTTTAAAACCGGCTTGTTATATTTTGGCCCACCCGATCATTTACTGATAAAAGGAGTAAAACAATCGGCTTCTTTGTACAAAATCGAATTGAGTAACCCTTCTGCATTAGAAACTATCAACCGGTTTCCTCAATTCAACATACCCGGCAACTTTGAAACTTTATTTGAACCTGCCGCAGGCTTCGTAACCCCCGAAAAAGCGATCCGCCTTTATACAGAGCGAGCTATTAGCAAAGGATGCGAAATTCATATAAATGAAAAAGTAATTGAATGGAAAAAAGGTGGAACCGGTATTAAGGTCATTACTGACAAAAAAAATTATTACTGCAATAAGTTAATTATAACAGCAGGAGCCTGGGCAGGGAAAATGATCCCTGGTCTTTTTGATAAAATAAAAGTTACCCGCCAGTTTATGGCATGGATAAAACCAAAAAGATGGAACAATTTTACTCTTTCAAATTTTCCATGCTGGTTAATGGCTGACGATACAAGGCCAGGATGCTATTATGGGTTCCCTATTTTACCAGAACCGGCTTTTGAAGGACCAGCAGGATTGAAATTAGCACATCATCATCCGGCTGATGAAACAAATCCTGAAAATGTAAACAGGCAGATCACAAAAGAAGATGAAGAAAACCTGCGATATATTTTCCGTAAATATTTTAACGATGATTTTGAATCCATCCTTTCTTATAAAATCTGCCTGTATGCAAATTCACCCGATGAAGATTTCATAATTGATAAATTGCCTGGTTACGAAAACCATGTTATGGTGGCATGTGGCTTTAGCGGGCATGGTTTTAAATTTGTTTCGGTAGTAGGTGAAATTCTTGCCGACCTTACCATCCACAGCAAAACAGATTTGCCTGTAGAATTTTTAAGCATTAAAAGACTATTCACTTAAATTGTTATAAGACGATAAAATATATAAGGATAAATTCTCCTTTATTTCCGGGGTTGGCTCTTTAAATTCCAATTCTTACCACCTGATGAATCCATAAAAAAATAAATATTGCCATCCGATAAGGTAATATACTTTGGATTTTTTCAGCCTGTCAGTAACCCTAAGATGCCAAACCCCAGGTAAAGATCTTTTGTTTTTAAAAATTCTTTTTTAGGGAATCGGTGAGCGAACCATACACATCTATATTTCCCAGATCGACAGATATTCCAGGAAAATGTTGAAAAAAATCAATACTTAACTTCGTAAAGGTTATTTTACCAGTTATTTTGCTTTCAATATTTGATTTAATTAAAGAAGCTATCCTGTTTTTATTACCCTTTATATATAGAAGCAACCAACAGAAGCATCATCCATATACCAATGCCTGCAAGTAACGCTCTTATGATATACTTAATCCATTTCCTTTTCATCAAAGAGGATAAGTAAAAATTATATTAACAGATGTTACAAATAGAGTGCCGCCGGATAAAAATTATCTCCTTTTTTATTATTCGGAACGGCATTTGCTATTATTATTGAGTTCCGGTACCCATTGTAAAAATGTTAGTGAATAATAAACCTCGAATATGTCACAAAAGGGTAAATTCCTTATTGAACAGTATGACCGTTATTACTTAACCTTTAATGTTGTTGATTGGACTGATATTTTTATCAAACCCTTCTTTAAACAAATAATTGTTGAGTCGCTAAATTATTTTACCGCGAAAAAGGGTTTAACTATTTTCGGATGGTGTTTAATGACCAATCATTTGCATTTAATAGCTCAAGCCAGGGAGGAACATAGTTTATCGCTTCTTGCGAATGAATTTAAAAAATTTACTACCAAAATTATTTATGAAGACATTAATGCAGAATCAGAAGTAAGGCGCAAATGGATATTAAAAAAATTCAGGGAAGCAAGCAGCCCTTTAAAATTAACTGAAAAATTCAGGGTTTGGCAAACCGGAATAAACCCCATCCGGATTGAAATGGAAAATACAGACCTTTTATATGAACAGTTAGAATTTATTCATAACAACCCAGTTAGAGACAGGATCGTTACAAGGGCTGAAGATTATCTGCACAGCTCAGCAAGAGATTACGCCGGCATCAAAGGCCTGGTAAATATTGATTTGCCCATGTATGAATCAAAATTGTCTTATATAATATAGAAGTTTTACTCAAAAAAATATTTTAATTTACATGAATGCATGATTGAAGCTATATTAGTTCTTACTGACTCATAAAAAGAAACAGGTTGCTTTTTCCGGCAACCTGTTAAATAGCAAAAGCTAAACTTTTAATTATATTCTTAATTTCTGTTACCACCACCAAAACGACGAGGTCTCATAGAAGGTTCAATTTCATCTTTCCATGTTTTATACTGATCTTCAGTTAATATACCCTGTAGTTTTTTATCTCTGTCTTCCATAAGGGGTTGCATTTTTTCACGCATAGCCTGGAAATCAGGTTGACCTCCTCCACTCATTGCGTCCTCCCTTACCTTATCCTGTGCCTTGTAATAATTGGCAAAAACTGAATCAGCATCTGCAAGTTTTGCGGGATCAAGTTTAAAAGCGCTGTCTAATTTCTGATGTGCCATTTGTACTCTTTCTTCGACCGTACGCCTCTGAAAACCACCTTGTGCATTGACTGTAGCGGCTATTAAAATAAAAAAAGAAAATATTACTATCACTTTTGTTTTCATAATCATTGTTTTTTTGAATTTGATAAAGAATTATTGATTGATATTCTATTTATGTGATGAGATTTTCTTATGCATCCATGGATCCCGGGTAACCATGCGATGAACCAATGTATCAAACTTAGGTAATTGGTTGCTGTCACATATGGCTCTCACTTTTTGAAAATGATGAAAGATCATCAATTCCCATTCTTTTTGTTTTTCGCCAATTTCATTTACAAGATTTTCAGCTATTGAATCATTTACTTCCGGCCCCTGCAAAAGGCTATAAAGACTATCTTTTAATTTTTTCATGTCATCAATTATTGGCCTAACTGTTTCTTTATGCTGATCTCTTAACTGCTGAAACCTTGCTGTCTGGTCTGCATTAAAGTCCAATTGTTTTTGTATAAAATCAGAAACGGAGCGATTTGAAGTTTCATGCTTATGATTATTTCTGCCAACAAAAAAATAAAACATCAGGCCCAGATTGGCAATCAATAGTATGGCCACAAGCAAAACCAAAATCTTATTTTGTGCAAATTGTTTCATTACGGTTCAATAGTTGAATCATAAATGGTGTTATCCGTCAAATTATAATCGCTGGCAAATAGTTGTTCGCCTTCATTAGCAGGCTGTGAGGATTCTGACCTGGATTCGAAAAAAACAGCGGCGTTGATAAATATGACTATTAAGATAGTAGCAAAGGCTACTGCGGGGCGACTTATAAAAGATAGAGCACTGCTCCAAAAGTTTTTTTCATCTTTTTCAAGCCTTGCCTTTATACGTGTAAACAGGTAGGGATTAGACGCAGCTCTTTGTATTCCGTCAAAGCTGTTCAGCGTTTTATCTGCTTCCTGCTGTATGTATTCTTTATTGCGCATGTCGTATCATTTTTGACGTTATCAGATAATAAAACTTGCGATTAATTTTCGTTCTTATAGTGCCCAATAAGCCATTTTTTTAAGTTATTTTTTGCCCTGTGCATCAGGGATTCCACAGAAGATACAGAAGTTTTCATCACTTCACTTATCTCCCCGTAACTTAATCCCTCTAATTTATGCAGGGTAAATGCTATTTTTTGATTTTCGGGCAAATGATTAATGGCTTTGAATAAGACAGCAGCTCTCTCCTTATTGTCCAGAACCACTCCGGGATGGTGAAAATCCGGTTTTTCAATAATAGCCTGATCAGTACCAAACAAACTTTGTATATATGCAAATCTTTTTTTTCTTTTCTTTTTCCTTAGATTATCCAAAGCCTTACTAACTGTTATCCTGTAAAGCCAGGTTGAAAATTTTGACTCTGCCTTAAAAGATTTTATTGATTCAAACACCTGTACAAAAACTTCCTGTGCCACATCTTCAGCATCGCCGGTATTTTGTAAAATACCAAGAGCCGTGTTATAGACCATATTTTGCCAGGTCTCCACTATCTGTTCAAAAGCAGCCTCATCGCCCTGCTTAAGTTTTTCAATTAAAATCAGTTCATCCAAAACCGAAATGTTGAGTAAAGCGATATTAGTTAAAAATTCCTTCGGAAGCTATCATTCATGAAATTATTTGGTTTAGCCTTACCAAAATTTTTCAATTTGTAGCTGAAGGTGACCATAAAATATTGTCGTAATACCTGGCTTTGTACATCTTCAACATATGTTTCGGTAACTGTCCGGGATATGCTTTTATTTTGCTTCAACAGATCAAATACAGACATCTTTAATTCACCCTTCTGATCCTTAAGGAATTTTTTACCAATGCTTATGTTCCATAACCAAAAGCTTTGATCAGGAGTCGTTCCCTTGTATATATAAGTTTGATTATTCAGTTCATTTTGAAAAAACCAGCCGGTTTTAGAAAGCAGGTTAAACTGGATGCCCGCAGTTTGTGAAAATTGATTGTTTTGCGGCTGTCCCTGTATTACATTAAAACTGGCATTATAAGAAAGATTAAAATCAATATACTCACTTACATTGCTGGCTACCACGGCTCCAATATTGTAATTGTAGTTATTGGTTGTGGTTTTTATGTTATCAATAAGACCGGGAAGATTACTGTAAGTAAGACCAGCATTGATATTTACATTTGATTTTATCAATTTTACAGGTTGCCCGAAAGTAAGAAATGATCGAACACTCCAATAGCCGGGCAAATTTACCGGCACAGTAAGCTGGCTCCCCTTAAATAAAGTGATGTAAGGTGCAAGGACAGAATCACTATGTGCTATATATACTGCATTTGAAATATAATCACTCGTTTTTTGTACAAAAAGATTGGCAAAAAAACTTTGGCCTTTTTGTGTATTTGTAAATGTATAGCGGGTAACAAAGCTATTGGTATATTGCTGTTTCAAATCAGGGTTCCCAATACTGATGATTAAAGGATTGTCTTTATTATATACATTTTGCAACTGACTTACTGAAGGAGGGTTAACAGAGGTTCTGAAGAAAACCATAAGGCTGCTTCTTATAGATATCTTTTTCCGGAACCTTAAATTAGGTAAAATATTACTGAAAGACTTATTTATACTTGTAATTAGCGGGAATTGCTGGTCACTGAAAAGCTTTGAGTATTGATAATTAGCCCCAATTGAAAATTGGTTATTCCTGTCGCCAAGGCGATAAGAAATACCTGCATTCTGTGTGTTATAATTATTATTGAATTTGTTTGAAAGGCTTGTATCAAATAAAGAATATTTATCACCAACCTGGTCATATAAATAGGTTTCCTGGTCGGCTTTATTTTTAGTAAAAGAAGGACTGTAATTGATCTGCAATTGGCCTTTTTTACCTACTGGTTCGGTATAAGCAAGATTAAAAGAAATTGTTTTTCCATTATTCAGATTGTCGGAAAACTGTTGTTGCAAAGAATCTGTTATCACCGTACCAAAATTATCGAAAGACCTATTATGACTAATCACGTATGCGTCGCCTGTTTTCTTATTAAAACTCGTATTAACTCCCAATGAAATCGTGCGACCACGTTTTCTGAATGAATGGCGAAAAAGGATATTGTTATTAATATTATAACCGGAGGTTAAAGTATTCGTGGTATTATAAGTACTGCTTGAAGGAATTGTGCCATCGTAAGAATTAATAGCAGAATCAAGGCTTGAACTGTTATTTTTCTGAAAACTGACATTAGGAGTGATCAGGATTGAATTGAATGAATCAATTTTATATTCCAGTCTAAGGTTAATGCGATTATTATAGTTTGTACTGTTTGACAAACTGTTTTCTTTATAATAGAAAGAAGAATCATTCAAAGTAGTTACCTGGTTTGTTATTTGATCGTTTGTATTATTACTGTTGTTAAAAAAATAACTTCCGCTTATGGTAAATTTCTTTCCCCACACATCCGAAAAATTAATTCCAATAGCATTTGTTTTACTGATACCATTTTGCTGACCTACTAAAAAATTCGCCTGTCCTCCACCGAAACCACCAAAGTTTCCACCGCTGCCTCCTCCTCTATTTCCTCCTCTACCGCCTGGCTGACCACCCCGAAAGCCACCAAAACCTCCTCTACCGCCGCCACTGCTTGTTACACCCAGCAGGTCCAGTGTCGCAAAATTTTGCTGATTAACATTATTGATAAGCCCAATCAATGAAATTCGACTATTGCCTTTAAAAAAGCTAACATTTCCTCCAGCAGAATAACGATCATCTGTACCATAACCCGCATACAGGCGGCCAAATTGACCATTTCGCATATTGGCTTTCGTAACAATATTCAAAGCTTTTTGTGTATTACCATCATCAAAACCCGTAAACTGTGCCTGGTCGCTTAGCTTATCAAACACTTGAATCTTGTCGATGATCTCTGCAGGAAGATTACGCAAAGCAGCCGTAGCATCGTCACCAAAAAAATCACGGCCATCTACAGTTACTTTTTTTACCTGCTCGCCCTGAGCGGTCACGTTACCCTGATTATCCACTGTAACTCCCGGTAATTTTTTCACCATATCTTCTGCTGTAGCATCGGGATTTACTTTAAACTGGCTGGCATTATATTGTAATGTGTCATCCTTTTGTTGAACCGGCGCCGTTTTCACAATAACTCTTAATTCGCCTAGCTGTTTTACTGATTTAGGTATAAATAAATTCCCAAGATTCACCGCACTATCTCTTACCCCAACTCCAACTATTTGTTTATAATCTTCATACCCGATAAAGCTTACTTTTAACATGAAAGAGTCAGAATGTAAATTTTCAAACGAAAACTTACCAATATTATCAGAAATCGTGTGAAATTCCCTGGTGGAGTCTTTTAAACTGGTAAGACTCAAAGTAGCCCCCTTAAGAGGTTTATTGTCCACCACATCCAACAATCTCCCTTTTACACTTTGTGCATTTGTTCCAATACTAATTATTATTAAAATAGCTGTCAGTAACTTAATTCTTATCATAAATAACTATTACACTCAATTTGACGATGAATCACAATTAAACCTTCGTAGGAAAATCTGAAAATAATTATCCAAAAAATTGTTAAGACCAATAATGGTTTTTATTTAAAAAGCTATTAACCTGTTATAACCCCATTTTCTAAAATCAGTTTATCTTGCATATCCTTAAAAATAAAAGAATGGAATATAGTAAAATAGTATCCGTAACCGGATTACCGGGTTTGTATGAATTGATCAATAGCAAGTCTGATGGCGCTATAGTTCGTTCCCTGGATGATAAAACCACAAAATTTGCATCGGGCCGAATCCACAATTTTTCTCATTTGGAAAGTATCGAAGTGTACACTCTCCGCGAAAATGTGAATCTTACAGAAATATTTCACGCTATGGCAAAAAACAAAGATCCACTACCCGATACAAAAGATAATGTTTTGGTCAAAAAATATTTTGAAAAGGTGTATCCTGATATTGATTTTGAAAGAGTATATAACAGCGACCTGAAAAAAATGATCAAATGGTATGAGGTTTTAAAAAAAAATAACGTTGAAATAAAACTTTCAGAACCTGAACCGGAAACTGAAACAAAGGTCGAGGAAGAAATAAAACCTATAAAAGAAGAAACAAAAAAGAAGGAGCCGGACGAAAAAGTCAAATCTGAAAGTGATAAAAAAACTTCTGCAAAGAAAACAGGCGAAAAAACTGAAAAAAAACCTACTGCTTCTAAAAGTGATAAGCCCATAAAAAAGGCTGCCAAGAAAAAAGGAAAATAATCATTTATTCAACAATGAAGCTACCTTATACAAGGTGGGTTATTTTTTAAATTATTTTATGAACTATACGGCAAACATTAGCACACCGAAAAGGCGTTTTTTGCCAAAAGATTTTACAATTACTGATTGGAAAACCGTTGAACCATATTTCAATGACCTGCTAAAAAGAAAAATTAATTCCACACAGGATCTGCAAAAATGGCTACAAGATGCGAGTGAACTGGAAGCAGTAGTTGGTGAAGATGCAAACTGGCGGCAAATACGCATGACCTGTGATACTGAAAATAAGGAGCTTGAAAAGGCTTTTACTTTTTTTGTAATGGAAATTCAACCACAAATACAATCCTGTGCAGATAAACTAAACAGGAAACTTATTGAAAATCCTTTTACGAAAGAACTTGATCACAATACCTATTTTACGTATTTGCGAAACATAAAAAAGAATATTGAGCTGTTTCGTGAAGAAAATATTCCATTGAACTCAGAACTAAGCGTGATGTCCCAGCAGTTTGGAGTAATTGCAGGAAAGATGACAGTGACTATTGATAATAAAGAATACACTTTACAGCAAGCTTCAAAATTTTTGGAAAACCCTGATCGTAATTTACGTGAAGAAGTTTACAGGAAAATAAATGAACGAAGGCTGCAGGATAAAGAGGAGCTAAATAAACTTTTTACTTCTTTAGTACATAAACGTAACCAGGTGGCTCTTAATGCTGGTTTTCCCAATTACCGTGACTTCCGGTTCAAAGAACTTGGCCGATTTGACTATACAAAGGAAGATTGCTTTCTATTTCATGAGGCTGTGGAAAAAACAGTAATGCCCCTGGTGAATGAAATCTATGAACGGAAAAAGAAAAAACTAAATCTTGATACGCTTAGGCCATGGGATACAGAAGCAGAACCCAAAGGTGTATCACCTTTAAATCCTTTTAAAACTGGAGATGAATTACTTCAGAAAACCCTTCATTGTCTTGATGAAGTAAATCCTTTTTTTGCAGATTGTCTTCGGCAAATGCAAAAAATGCACAGGCTCGATCTGGAAAGCAGGAAAGGAAAAGCTCCCGGGGGATATAATTGTCCCTTGCCGGAAACCGGTGCTCCTTTTATTTTTATGAATGCCGCAGGACAAATGGCAGATATTACAACAATTATACATGAAGGCGGGCATGCAGTTCATTCATTTCTCACGCATCCGCTTCAACTCACGGCATTCAAAGAATATCCAATGGAGATTGCAGAAGTGGCAAGTATGAGTATGGAATTATTCAGTATGGATTATTGGAATTTCTTTTATGACAATAAAGATGAATTAAAAAGAGCCAAAGAATATCAATTGGAAAGAGTGATCACCATTTTTCCCTGGATTGCCATAATTGATAAATTTCAGCACTGGGTATACGAAAACCCCTCACATACCGAAGATCAGAGAGTTTCATCATGGATGAGAATATTAAACGAATTTTCTTCACCCGCGATCGACTTTAGCGGTCTTGACGAATACCGCAAGTATGGCTGGCAACGCCAATTACATCTTTTTGAAGTGCCGTTTTATTATATTGAATACGGCATCGCCCAGTTAGGAGCTATAGGTTTGTGGATGCAATTCAAAAAAAGTAAACAAGCTGCATTAAATAATTATATCAAAGCACTAAGCCTGGGTGGGACAAAAACATTACCCAAGCTTTTTGAAGCTGCCGGGTTAAAATTTGACTTTTCGCCTGACTATGTAAGTGAATTAATGACTTTTGTTCTCAATGAAATGAATAAATTATAAACCAAAAAATTACCTGAAAGTGGTATGTTGGATTTAAGGAAATATGAAAGCAGCTTACTATTTTTGGTTCCTAAAATCACGTAAATAAAATAGCTACTAATCAGAGCCTTAACCTCAGTCCCACTGTTTCTACACTGGGGCTTTTTTATTGCTTGCAGTCTCTACAGATTCCATTTGCTATAATCTCGATTGCATTTACAGCAAATCCTTTAGGAAACCTGATTTCCGGAATAGTAACTTCTTCAAGGCAATAAGTAGCGCCACATTGAAGACAGGTAAAATGGATGTGATTATCGTGATGATTACCTTCGGTGCAGTTGTTTTTACACAATGCATAACGAACCGAATTATCTGAAGTAGGGATAATATGAATGATCCCTTTCTCAACAAAAGTTTGCAGAGTGCGGTAAACTGTAACCCTGTCAAATTTTTCACCGGCTTTCTTTTCAATATCACCGTGAGCTAATGCGCCGGGTATATTTAAAAAAAGATTTAGGATTTTTTTACGGCTTTCCGTTATACTTAAATTGTTGCGCCGCAAAATATCGTTAACCTCCATTATCATAAGCAATCATTTAGTAATCTAATCTCAAAGCTTGCTATTCTTTTAGCAATTTTTCAGCATCCTTTATTAATTCATTTATTTCAGTGTCCCTTAATCCGTCATAAATCTTTACTACTTCTCCTTTTTTATTTACCAGGGCCAGGAATTGAGTGTGCAAAAAATCATCGTCAATATTTTTTACATTATTATTTGGATCATCTATTTTATAACTTAATCTTGCCTGCCTGTATAAACTATCTTTTCTTCCAGTTAAAAAAATCCACTTTGACGTAGAAACCCCCATTGAATCCGCATACTTCCTGAGCCTGCTTGCTGAATCTGTTTCCGGGTTGCAGGTATGCGATAAAATCACAAAATCATTTTCATTTTTAAAATGCTCATACACTTTTTTAACCTCATTATTCATTCTTGGGCAAACACTTCTACAAGTTGTGAAAAAATAATTAGCCAAATACACTTTCCCCTTGACATCTTTCTGTGTAACTATTTTTCCATCCTGGTTCGTAAAGGAGAAGGGTTGAACGTAACTGACAGGGGGTAATTTGGACTTGCTAAAACCAGGAATTACTTTGATCAGAACGACATAAAATGCAACTACAAGTAAAGAAAAAAAAATGATATAAAATACGGTTTTCCTCTTCATGATGAAATTTTTTTCAAATTTAGTTTGACAAATGCTATTTATGGTGTAAGGAAATGTTGCAAAAATACATATTGCAACTCAGTTGCATTACAATATACTTGCCAACCATACAAAATCAGCAAAGGTGCTGGCAAATAATTATGATGTATGTCTATCAATGCAATTTTGCATTTTGATCATTTTCTTATTTTAGATATTTTCCTTCTATTTGTAATAAAATAGAAAATGAGAAGATTAATCATCCTTCCATTATTTCTTATTTCTATCATGACTTTTGCTCAATCAAACAAAAAGGATGAGATAAGCATTCGTAAACTATTAGATCAACAAACAAAAGCATGGAATAAAGGAGATATTGAAGGATTTATGCAAGGTTATTGGAAAAATGACTCCCTTATGTTTATCGGCAAAACAGGAATTAACTGGGGTTGGCAAAAGACTTTGGATAATTATAAGAAGTCATATCCGGATACGGTAAGCATGGGTAAGCTTTCATTTGATATAATCCTGGTAAAAAATCTTTCGCCTGAATACTATTACGTCGTTGGCAAATGGATGCTAAAGCGAAGCATTGGAGATTTAAGAGGTTATTATAATTTACTTCTAAGAAAAATAAATGATCAATGGTTTATCATAACCGATCATAGCAGTTAATTATTATTTTTTCCAGATCCGGTAAAAAAAATACAAAAGGGCGGTAAGGCTTAAAATAAACCAGGCGAAATAAATAATATTGTAAATGGAAACTTTTCTATCAATGAGCCCATATCCCCAATATAATCCACCAAGAACATTTAATGCCAGCCAAAGCAACCCAACGCTAAGAGAATTGAGAACTTTCACCAAATACCTTCTTATTTCCTGTTCCATTCCCTGCGGCATATGACACTGCTTGAAATGATTAAAAAGTTAATGTTACTTAACCAATAATTGGGCAAATTCAACTGAATCACCGCTAAATACATCAAAATCCACAGGCTCCAATACTCCATTCACTCTTCCCTTGTCATTATGCTGCCAAAAAACCCAATCTCTTTTTATTCTTGGTTGCCTTGGCTGATAGTAATGAGCTACCCACAAAGGATAATCATCAAAATCACTGCCAAGGTTTTGCCTGTAAAAATCAATATTTGTGTAGATGATCGGTTTTACATTATAATTAGCTTCTACAATATTCAGCCATTCTTTCATTTCGCTTTTTATAATTTGCCTTGAAACGCCATAAGTTTGTTCAATATCCAGTACAGGAGGAAGATCTCCGGTGTCTAAATTTACTGTTTTAATAAAATTTTCAGCCTGCATCCTTCCGTCTTTTGTTGGCAAAAAAAAATGGTAGGCTCCTCTTATCATTCCGGCTGTTTTTGATCGCTTCCAGTTTCTTTTGAATTGAGGATCTATATTGCCAATACCTTCTGTAGCTTTTATAAAAACAAAACCCAATTTAATTCTTTTTACCTGCATGGCGCTTACTGCATCCCAGCCAATTATTTGCTGATACCTTGATACATCAATGCCATGAATTGAATATTCTTCCGGAATTGAAATTCCAAATTCGGGATAACGGACAAACCTTGCTCTTCCATAAAGCCACCATTGATAACCAACGTAGCCCGCTAGGATTATCAGGGCAGTTAAAACAATGAAAAAAGCTGAGCGGATGCGTCGTTTTTTTTTGCGGGAAGGCATAGATTTAAAACAATAATATACGTAACAAATATAAAAGCATTACAAACTGCAAATGTTGATTCAAAAAAATAACCGTTAAGTACAAACATGTTAGAAAATTATCAGGGAATAACTCAGATTTTCTCAGGGAGTTGAAAAGTTTCAACTAATCATTAACAAGAATTTGGTAAATTGTTCAACTGAAAGCTGCATTTTTGACCTCTTTAATAACCAAAATCTTGAGAAGATGAAATCATTATCCTTTACATTAATTATTTCCATTTTTCTGTTTTCATGTGTCAGTCAAAAAAAATATAAAGCTACTGTTACTGAGTTAACAGGTTTGAGAACCGATCTTACTAATTGCAATAATGATAAAGACAAGCTTACCCGTGAGCGGGATGATCTGCAAAATCAAAATGCAAATCTTAATAGCAAAATTGCTGATCTAAATAAACAAATTGATTTCCTGAAAGAAAATAACACAACAGTTTTAAAACAACTGCAGGATCTTTCTGTGCTTTCGTCATCCCAGGCGGAAAGCATAAAAAAATCTCTGGACAATATTGGGGCTAAAGATGCTTACATACAGGACCTACAGACGGCTATGGCCCACAAGGATTCACTTAATATGGCCTTGGTGATGAATCTCAAAGGAGCTATTGGTAACCTGGATGACAATGACATTAATATAAAGGTCGATAAAGGAGTTGTATACATTGATATTTCCGACAAGCTATTATTTGCAAGTGGCAAATACCAGGTAACAAAAAATGCAAGAGAGGTGCTTGGCAAAGTGGCACAAGTTTTAAAAAATCAGCCTGATATTGAATTCATGGTTGAAGGTCATACTGATAATGTTCCCTACCAGAATGGTGTTTTGCTTGATAACTGGGATCTTAGTGTGAAAAGAGCTACTGCAGTTGTCCGCATTCTTCAAAATGAATATGGACTTGACCCTGTAAAAATGGCCGCTGCTGGCAGAGGTGAATATAATCCTGTTTCCTCAAACGATACTCCGGAAGGCAGAGCTTCTAATCGGAGAACAAGAATTGTCATCTTGCCACAATTAGATCAATTTTTCAAATTATTGGAGCCAAAAGGTTAATTCTTTTTTCTTAAAAAAAGAAAACCATCCTGCCCCTGCGGGATGGTTTTTTTATAAAGAATATTTTTGCAGTTATGAGTAAAATAAAAATAGGGCTAATACAAATGAGCTGCACTGATAATAAAGATGAAAATCTCGATAAAGCTATCAGTAAAATACAGGAAGCAGCTGTGAAAGGTGCGCAGATAGTTTGCTTACAGGAATTATTTACATCATTATATTTTTGTGATGAAGAGAACTATGAAAATTTTAAGCTCGCAGAACCTATTCCAGGTGATTCTACTGAAAAACTTTGTAAAGTATCCAAAGAGAATAAAGTTGTTATTGTAGCTTCTCTGTTTGAAAAAAGAACTCAGGGAATCTATCATAACACTACTGTGGTAATTGATGCAAATGGCGACTATCTTGGCAAGTATCGCAAAATGCATATACCAGATGATCCTGCCTATTACGAAAAATTCTATTTTACGCCAGGTGATCTTGGTTATAAAGTTTTCAAAACAAAGTTTGCGAACGCGGGAATTTTGATCTGTTGGGATCAATGGTATCCGGAAGCAGCAAGAATCACTTCGTTAATGGGTGCAGATATTTTGTTTTATCCAACTGCTATAGGTTGGGCCATTTCCCAGGATGAAGCAACAAATATTGAGCAATGCAATGCCTGGCAAATTATTCAGCGGAGTCATGCTGTTGCTAATGGCGTACATGTGGTGAGTGTAAACCGTGTAGGTCTTGAACAAAATGGCGCTATGAAATTCTGGGGTGGATCATTTATTTCAAATCCATTTGGAACAATATTGGTCCAGGCATCTCATGATAAAGAAGAAGTAATTGTGCATGAAATTGATACTGAAAAAACAGATAGTTACAGAACCCACTGGCCATTTTTAAGAGATAGAAGAATAGATTCTTATCAACCTATTACAGAAAGATTTATTGATGATGAAGTTCATGGATCATAGTTTATGGAACATGAAATTAAAGGACTGAACTATGAATGAACTAACACCCAAACAACTTGGCTACTATTTTCCTGCAGAATTTGAACCGCATTCATCTACCTGGTTAAGCTGGCCGCATAAAGAAGCAAGCTGGCCGGGAAAAATTCATTCAATTTTCTCTCATTACTGTCAATTTATAAAAGAACTGACAGCAGGCGAGAAAGTTTGCATCAATGTGAATGATGAAGCAATGAAAAAATTTGCTGCCACTCATTTGCTAACTACAGGAATTGATCTTAATAAAATTGAATTTTATTATCATCCCACTAATGATGCATGGTGCCGTGATCATGGCCCGGCATTCTTAATAAATCCAGAGGCTGAAAAGAAAAAAATAATTGTTGATTGGGGTTATAATGCATGGGGAAATAAATATCCTCCTTATGACTTGGATGACGCTATTCCTACATTAATAGCAAACCATTTAAATATTCCTGTTTTTTATCCGGGAATTGTAATGGAAGGTGGTTCTGTCGATTTCAATGGAAAAGGGACGCTGATTACTTCAACAATTTGTTTATTGAATAAAAACAGGAATCCACATCTTAACCAGAAAAAAATTGAAAATTATTTATCCAGTTATTATGGGGTAGATCAAATTCTCTGGGTGACTGAAGGAATTGTTGGCGATGACACTGACGGACATATTGATGACACGGTCAGGTTTGTAAATGAAGACACAGTGCTTGTAGCTGTTGAAGAAAATAAAAGGGATGAGAATTATGAATTGCTGCAACGAAACCTAAAAGATATTAAAAGCATGCGCCTAATGAATGGAAAGCAATTAAATATTATTGAACTGCCCATGCCCGATCAAATTTTTTATGAAGATCAGCGATTGCCTGCTTCATATGCAAATTTTTACATTTCTAATTATGCTGTAATTGTCCCCACTTATCAAAGCAAGAAAGACGATAAAGCGCTGGATATTATACAAGAAACTTTTCCTGGCAGGAAAACTGTTGGAATTGACTCGACTGAAATTATTTGGGGATTAGGAAGTTTTCATTGTCTAAGTCAACAAGAGCCCCTTGTTTAATAAATAATCTTTCCCATTTAAAAGAATTCTGCTTCGAGAATAGTGAAAAGAATTGTATAGTAAAAATCCTAATGTTGATGAACTAACATAATAAATTTGGTTGAATTTATTTTACTGGAAGCACAAAAATCGTTTTGATAATTCTTACACTATCCTATATTCGCAAACTTTGCAAATGAATTGCTTAACTTTAATACAACCAACTATTGAATGGCTACAATAATTGATATTAAATTGCCAAAAGCAATTGCTGCTGCATTACGAATACCTCAAAACGACCCCCAGAGGCAACAGCTTCGTGTTTTAAAAAAATTATTAAAAAAAGCCCGTTTTACTGAATTTGGTCAACACTATTTATTTGATGAAATTTTATTCAGCAATAATGTTCGTCAAACATTCCAGGATTTTGTTCCCGTTCACGATTATAATAAAATTTATGACAGGTGGTGGAAAAAAACATTGGATGGAGTGCCCGATGTAACCTGGCCTGGCAAAATTAAATATTATGCACTCAGCTCCGGAACTTCTGAAGCAGCCAGTAAATACATCCCCGTAACAAAGGATATGCTGCGAAGTAACACCATAAACTATTTACGCCAGCTTATTACTTTGTTCAGTTATGAGAAATTGCCACGCGGTGCTATGACCAAAGGGTTTTTAATGATTGGTGGTGCTACCGATCTGCAAAAAGGAAGAGCAGGATGGTATGCAGGTGACCTCAGTGGGATACTGGCTAAAAAAAGGCCATTTTGGTTTCAGAGCTTTTATAAACCGGGGGGACGTATCGCCGCTATTAAAGACTGGAGTCAGAAATTAAATGAAATTGTAGAACACGCTAAAGAATGGGATATTGGTTACATAGTAGGTGTGCCTGCCTGGTGCCAGATGTGTATGGAAATGGTAACAGAACATTATGGTGTAAATAACATTCATGATATCTGGCCAAACTTTGGATTCTTTGTACACGGAGGCGTTGCATTTGAACCTTACAAAAAAGGATTTGAAAGGCTATTGGGAAAACCAATTGTCTATATTGAAAATTATTTAGCCAGCGAAGGGTTTATTGGTTATAAGGATCGGGAAAATGCCAAAGGCATGAAGCTTATCTTAAATAATAATATTTATATGGAGTTTGTACCGTTTGATGAAAAGAATTTTGATGCAGAAGGAAAAATGGTAGAAAATCCACGGGCATTAATGATTAATGAAGTAGAAGAAAATAAAGATTACGCATTACTTATGAGCACAAATTCAGGGGCATGGCGTTATCTTTTGGGCGATACTCTTCGCTTTGTTGATAAGCAAAGAGCTGAAGTAGTTATAACAGGCAGAACCCGGCATTACCTGAGCTTGGTTGGAGAACATCTTAGCGTGGAAAACATGACCCGTGCCGTGGAATTAGTGAGTGATGAAATGAATGTGAGTATTCCTGAATTTACAGTAGTTGGCTTCCCCTATAAAAACTTTTTTGCGCATAAATGGTATATAGCTTGCAACGACCCTGTAAATGCAGATGAGCTAATAAAAAAAATTGATGATAAAATTTGTGCTCTGAATGATGATTATGCAGTAGAAAGAACAAGTGCATTAAAAGAAGTATTTATAGAAGTATTACCTGAAGAAAAATTTTTACAATTCATGGCTCAAAAAGGGAAACTTGGAAGCCAGCATAAATTTCCAAGAGTATTAAAAGGGAAAATGCTTGAAGACTGGAACAAATTTCTGGCAAATGAAGTATCAATAAATGCGACGGAAGCTCATTAGTACGATTTATCTTGGTAACTTTGTCCCCCGTTAAAAATCATGTCCCAGTTGTTAGAAAAAATTGATAAAATTCGGTTACCCCGCCATATTGCTATTATTATGGATGGCAACGGACGATGGGCAAAAGAACAAGGGCATGATCGGCTTTTTGGTCATTTCCATGGCGTAGAAAGCGTTCGCAATATTGTAGAAGGATGTGCCGAGCTAAAAATAGAATACCTTACTCTTTATGCCTTTTCTACTGAAAACTGGGACAGGCCAGAATACGAAGTGATCGGCCTGATGGAATTACTGGTTAATACCATTCGGGACGAAATTGACAATTTGCATAAAAATAATATCAAACTGCATGTAATAGGTGATATGAGTATGCTTCCTGATTATGCACGCAATGAGTTAAATGAGGCGCTTGAATTTACAAAAAAAAATACCGGGCTTAACCTTGTAATGGCTTTGAGTTACAGTGGTCGCTGGGAATTGCTGAATGCAGTTAAAAATATTGCCTATGAAGTAAAACAAGGTCATTTAAATGTGGAGCAAATTGACCAAAAAACCTTACAGCACTTTTTATGTACAAGTAATTTTCCCGATCCGGAATTAATGATACGAACAAGTGGCGAATTCAGAATCAGTAATTTTTTATTATACCAGTTAGCCTATGCAGAATTGTATTTTACAAATGTCCGTTGGCCCGATTTTAGAAAGGAAAATTTATACGAAGCCATCATCGATTATCAAAATAGAGAAAGGAGATTCGGAAAAACCGGTGAGCAGGTAGAATCGGTGATTAAATAAGCTGTAAAAACCGGGGAAATATAAGAGACAGGCCCCATATGAATTATATGAACGATTTGACCCTTTCTTTAACAAAACAATTTCAATATTTCCCGTTAATTTGCCGCCAGAATCGAAATTTTGCCTTATAGTTACGAGTAGCATTGACTGCCCGAAGGTTTTATTCGGAATAAATTTCCTGATTGATTGAATAAACAACCATGCAACGATTTTTTCTGAGAACGACTTTTTTAATAGCCATTCTTTTTTCTGTATTCATCTTGCATGCTCAGGAAGACACTACTAAGCCTACTTCTGTTGACCCCGCCCTGCTTGCATTGGAAAATGCCCGAATTCCGAAGGAGTATGTCATTGCAGGCATCGATCTTACAGGCGTCCGGTATTTAGATACATCCATTGTGTTGTCTATCGCCAGTATTCAGAAAGGTGATAAAGTATTATTTCCCGGGGGAGATCTTTTTTCAAAAGCCATTCAAAACCTATGGCGTCAAAAACTCTTTTCTGATATCCAGATTTACATTACTAAGGTAGAAGGCGACAACATGTGGCTTGAAATTAATGTAACTGAGCGGCCTCGCCTTGGCAATTTTAAATTTGTAGGAATTCGAAAATCTGAAGTAGAAGATTTACAGGGGAAGGTCGGCCTGGTAAAACAAACAATTATTACGGAAAACATGCGCCGTCGTGCTGTAGAAGTAATTACAAAATATTATACAGATAAAGGCTTTAAAAATGTAAAAGTACAGATCGAAGAAAAGCCTGATCCCAATTTTGTTAATTCCAATTCTATTACTTTATATATTGATAAAGGAAAGAAAACGCATATTGACAATATCTTTTTTACGGGCAATGAGCATGTTCCGGACATCAAACTTAAAAAGCAAATGAAGGGTACAAAGGAAATGACAAAATTCACTTTGCATCCTTCCACAGAAACCAGCCCATATGGAACAGACTCAGCTGAAAAATTCAGCGAGTATATAAAAGACTGGGGATTTCTTGTTCCTTCAAAAACAAAAGCATTGCTCGATCCCTATTTTCGTTTTAAACTGTTTAGCTCGGCGAAATTTGATTCAAAAAAATACGAAGAAGATAAAGAAAAAGTAATTACTCATTATAATTCTCTTGGTTACCGTGATGCACAAATCGTAGCAGACACACAATATAATTCATCCAATGGCAATATAGATGTGGCCTTAAAAGTTGTAGAAGGCCCCAAATATTATTTTGGCAACATTGCATGGAAAGGCAATGCGAAATACTCCGATTCAATACTAAATGTTCTTCTTGGCATTCACAAAGGCGATGTATATAATATCGAAACCTTAAATAAAAAGTTGGGTACTCAATTATCACCTGAGGGAGGTGACATCAGTAGCCTTTACCAAGACGATGGATATTTATTTTTCCACGTTGAACCCGTTGAAACGGCCGTTTATAATGACACAATTGATTATGAAATAAGAATGACAGAAGGCCCGCAGGCAAGAATTAAAAATGTGACGATTGCCGGTAATGAAAAAACAAAAGACTATGTAATTCGTCGTGAACTGCGTACCATTCCGGGGGAATTATTCAGCAGGCAGGAAATTATCCGCTCAGTGCGTGAATTATCAAATCTTCAATATTTCAACCAGGAAAAAATCAGTCCTGTGCCTGTGCCGAACCCTGAAGATGGAACAGTGGATATAAACTGGAATCTTGAAGAAAAATCTTCGGACCAACTTGAGCTTTCCGCAGGCTGGGGCGGAGGCATTGGTCTAACCGGAACTCTTGGAGTTTCTTTCAATAATTTTTCTATAAAAAATATTTTCCACAAAGAAGCATGGGATCCCCTGCCACAGGGAGATGGACAAAAATTGAGTCTCAGATATCAATCAAATGGAAGGGCTTTTAATTCCTACAATGCCTCTTTTACAGAACCATGGCTCGGAGGGAAAAAGAGAAATCCCCTGACACTTGCTTTTTATCACAGCAAATTTTCCAATGCATTTGATCCGTTAACAGGTTTGCCCGATAAAGCGAGATCGGATACTAATTTCTTAAAAACACTGGGCATCTCTGTGTCACTTGGCAAACAGCTTAAATGGCCTGATGATTATTTCAGTCTTTTGTATTCTATTAACTTTACCCAATATCAATTAAGTAATTATCCAATTTTCCAGGGATTGGATAATGGCACTTCGACCACCGTCAGTTTCAAGCTAACATTACAACGCTCATCAGTTTTTGATCCTATTTATCCGCGAAGTGGTTCTAATTTCGTTGCAAGTGTCCAGTTAACTCCACCCTATTCATTACTTAACCCAAACCTTGTTGATTCAAAGAATCCGTATAAAACCCCTGAATATCATAAATGGCGTTTTAACGCTGAATGGTATGTCCCCATTGGAAGAGCTATGGGTTCAGACAAGAGTAAGCAGTTTGTGTTAAAATTGGCCGCCAAATATGGTTTTATGGGCAGATATAACAACAAGCTTGATTTCTCGCCATTTGAAAGATTTCAACTGGGTGATGCAGGTTTGACTAATAACTATGGTCTGTTGGGGTATGATATCATTTCTCAACGCGGTTATCCTGTTTATGAAAACTCTGATCCTACTATAAATCCGGACCAGAGCAGTGCATCAAAATTCTTTACTATTTTCAATAAGTATACTTTGGAAATGCGCTATCCCCTGGTGACAAACCCCAGCAGCACCATTTATGGCCTTGTATTTTTTGAAGCTGCTAACGGTTGGTATAATTTTAAAGATTATAATCCTTTCCGTTTGAGAAGAAGCACAGGAGTAGGTATGAGGTTCTTTCTGCCTATGTTTGGTTTGCTGGGCTTTGATTATGGAATTGGTCTGGATCGTTTAGGCCCGAATGTAAAACTTAAAGATGCATCCCGCTTTACATTTATGCTTGGCTATGAACCGGAATAAAGATTTTTATATAGCCGGCAGACGAATATTAATCACCGTCCCTTGCGTCGCGCACTTGTACTATAACAATTCTGCTCATCATGAAATTTTATGAATATGAAGAAATTTTTGCTCATTGCCAGTGGTTTTTTATTACTATCTATTGCTGCCGTGGCTCAAAAGTATGCCATCATTGATACTCGTTATATACTTGATAAAATGCCGGAATATAAAGCTGCACAAGCTCAGCTTGATGACATAGCTGCAGACTGGCAAAAAGGAATAGACAGTATGCAGGCACAGCTTGATAAAATGTATAAAGACTATGACGCCGAGCAGGTAATGCTAAGCGATGATTTACGAAAAAAAAGAGAGGACCAGCTCTATCAGAAAGAAAAAGAATTGCGGGATCTTCAACGTAAACGGTTTGGTTTCGAAGGGGACCTATTTAAAAAAAGACAAGAACTCATAAAACCGGTTCAGGATAAGGTTTATAATGCTGTACAAAAGCTTGCATCTACACGGGGATATGAATTGGTTCTTGATAAAAGTGAAGGAATTACCGTTATCTTTGCCGACCCCAAACTTGATAAAAGTGATGATGTGCTTAGAGAATTGGGGGTCAGGTAATGAAATTTATTTTGTTTGCGGGCAACTAATTAATATAAAAAACAATCTTAAAAAAATACAGTCACCTAAAACAACTGTAATATTCGAAGTTCAAAAATTAAATCATGAAAAAATTCATTTCAGCCTTAGTAATTGCATGTGGGTTGCTGACAGCCACCACTTCACAAGCTCAAACAAAACTTGGATATATAAGAATTGATGATATGGTAAGCATCATGCCCGAATACGCTAAAATTGATACTCTCTTGCAAAAATATCAAACTGATTCTCTCAATCTAACCTTGAACAATATTGTTCAAGAGTATCAATACAAAGACAGTTTACTTACTAAAACAGATACAACAAAAACACCTAAATCAGTATTAGCACAGTACAGAAACGATGTAAATGTTTTAGCTTACCAAATTCAAAACTGGCAAAGCCTTGCAGGTCAGGCTTACAATAACAAGGAACAACAGTTATTAGGACCCGTTTATGAAAAAGTAGTTGCAGCTGTAAAGACTGTGGCAAAAGAAAAAGGATATACCTACGTTCTTTCCAAAGAGGTATTTCTTGTGGCGCCTGACAGTGATGACTTACTACCCCTTGTGGCTGCTAAATTAGGAGTTAAAGTACCACCCGCTCTTCTGCAAAAATCACAGGTAAAATAATTCAATAAAACATTTCACATTAGACAATATTTAAGTCCCTGCCTTAGCGGGGGCTTCTTATTTTTGCTTCATGCCTTCTAAAAATCCTATTGGTGTTTTCGATTCCGGCTACGGCGGATTAACTGTGCTTAGAGAAATTATAAAAAAACTTCCTATTTATGATTACATCTATTTAGGCGACAACGCAAGAGCCCCTTATGGTAATCGTTCCTTTGAGACAGTTTATCGTTATACCCTTGAGTGTGTGAAATGGTTTTTTTCGCAAGGTTGTCATTTAGTAATTCTTGCCTGCAATACTGCATCTGCAAAAGCATTGCGTACCATCCAGCAAAATGATCTCCCTAAAATTGATAAAGACAAGCGGGTATTAGGTGTTATCAGGCCCACAACGGAAGTAATTGGCAGTTTATCTGAATCCCAACATATAGGGATCCTGGGAACAACGGGAACTATTAATTCCAATTCATACGTGCTGGAAATCGGAAAATTTTATCCTTCTTTAAAAGTATATCAGCAAGCTTGCCCTATGTGGGTTCCTTTGGTTGAGAACAATGAATATGATAATCACGGTACAGATTTTTTTGTAAAAAAATATATTCAGCAACTGTTGCAGCAGAATGAATCGATAGACACTATTTTACTGGCCTGTACCCATTATCCATTGCTGCTGAATAAGATAAAAGAATACTCTCCCGCAGACATGAAAATTTTGACGCAGGGTGAAATTGTAGCTAATAGTCTGAAAGATTACCTGTCCCGGCATCCTGAAATGGAGGACAAATGCAGCAAAACCGGGAGCAGGCAAATTTATACCACCGATTCAACCGAAGATTTTGATAATCATGCCAGCATATTTTTTAGCGAACAAGTGCATGCAAAACATGTAGATCTGAATGCTGAATAGCGATATGAACGCTGAAGTGTGCGACGCAACAGAAGCTTAAAAGAGTTTTAAAAGCCGGGCTCATAAAAATGATTGTAAAGCTTCAACTTTAAACCCTAAACCCTTACCTTTGCCGTCCTTTCACAAACCATAGGTGTGGTGACGGTGACCTGTGGCAGAAATAAAACATGGTCCGTTTCTCCCGGATCTAATTTTGAAAAGTGAAAAAAGAAATTTATGAAACGTACATTTCAACCACACAGACGTCGCAGAAAATCGGTTCATGGTTTTCGGAAACGTATGCAAACAGCTAATGGTCGTAAAGTATTGGCAAGCCGCAGAAGAAAAGGTCGCAAAAAATTGAGTATTTCCGACGAAAGAAAGCTGAAGTAATAATTAACTTAAATAGTAATGCATAGCTTCGGAGTATGCTCCGAAGCCATTTTTTATAACCGCTTAATCTTTTTTGTGGTAAAGCAGGCTACCCTCGGAAAAAATGAAAGACTAAAAAGCCGTAAACTGATTGAACAATTATTTAGTCAGGGGAAAAGCCTTTCTTTTCCTTCATTCAGAATTTTTTATTCAGTAAAAAAAATATATCCTGGTAAGCAATCAGAACATACTCTTCAATTTGGAGTTGGAGTAAGCGGAAAAAATTTTAAAAAGGCAGTTGACAGAAACAGGATAAAACGGTTGATAAGGGAATCATATCGTTTACAAAAAAATGAATTGCAAAAAATTTTAAAAGAGAAAAACATTCAATTAAATGTTTTCTTTATTTATAATAGTAAAGACCTGCCCGATTTTAACACAGTAAAGGAAAAAGTAAATGTAATTTTGAATAAGCTGATACACATTATTCATGAAAATATTTCTGCAAATACTTAGCCTTCCTTTTATTGTTTTAATAAAAATTTACCAGTGGATCATTTCGCCATGGATAGGGCCTAAGTGCAGATTTACTCCTACCTGCTCACACTATGCTGTCGAAGCTCTAAAAAAATATGGGTTATTTAAAGGAATGTGGCTGGGGATCAAAAGAATTTCCCGTTGTCACCCCTGGGGTGGACATGGTTATGATCCCGTCCCATAAAATTTTTGTGCCGGCTCCTCTATGTTAGATATATTCACAATGGATGCTCTGTTCAATTTAAAGTTTATATAAATGGAACAACCATTTTCTGGAGAGGACACGATTTGTACATCCCCATTAAAGGTTTCTGCCCTATTAATGATGTTTGTAATGCCATGTCCTTTTCGTTTTGCCCTGACATCGAAACCACAACCATTGTCTTCAATATGTAATGCAATTTTATTGTTCTCATGCTTTAAAAGTATTTGAACTTTTGAAGCGCTCGCATATTTCCGGATATTGTTTAATTGTTCCTGGATAATGCGATATATTGATATTTTAAGATCGTCACCAAGTTTATCCTCATTAAGATTAACGATCGTATGCCCAATGATTTTTTTCCCGTCTATTTGGTTATATTCAGCAACAATTTCTTCAATAGATTCTTTTAAGGTAAGATCACCCAAAGTAGGAGGAGTTAAAAATCTAGAAAGTTTGCGAAGTTCTTCAATGCTGCAATTAATCAGGTTCTTACTGCGATTGAGCATTTCCTCCTGTTTATCGGGATTGTGCATAGAATTTTCGATAAATAATTTTGAGGTTGACAGAATTTGATTGACATTATCATGCAATTCTCTTCCTAATTCCAGTCTCTCTTTTTCCTGCGCTATAATTGTCGCTTTTGTAATTTCTTTTTGCCTGTTGATCTTTTCTTTGCTCATTTCATCTTTTAAACGATGTTTCTCTTTCTCTGATTCTTTCAGTTTTTGTTCAGCCAATTTTAGTTCAGTAATATCCTGGCAGGTCCCTACCATCTTTTGGGGCTTGCCATTTGAATCATAGAAAATATCTGATCGCTCATAAACAATCTTAGCTTCCCCGTTCTTTAAAATAATTTTATGTTCTATGTTATAAGGTATCCCGGTTTCAAGACTTTTTTCAACAGCATTCCTGATGCAGACCTGCTCATTTTCAGGCACATGATTGAAAAAAAGTTCATTAGTTACTTCTACTTCACCGGGCTTATATCCGAATATCCTGTAAGTTTCATCAGACCAGGTTAAAGTATTTTCATTCATTTTACCTGATTCAGCCAGGTTAATTTCCCAACTCCCTGTCTTTGAAATTTGTTGAGAAGCTAGCAAGTGCGCCTGGTTTTGCATAAGCTGCGACTGAGTGTTCAAAAGAATTTTGTTTTTTGTACGAAGCCCTGCTACTACTTTCAGTATAATCATTCCGATAATAATTAGAATTATTACCCTTATTACAATCAGAATGTTAATGAAAGCAAGAGATTGTTTAAAATAATCATCGGCCACTGCCTCTTTAGTTTCGATCTCTTTAGTAAGTATCTGAGATAATGAAGAAATAGATCCCTGCAAATTCTCATAATTCTTTTTCTGAGTTGACTGATAATAACTGTTTGCTTCTTCGGGGTCAGCTTTCAAGCTAATGAACACCTCACTGCTTTTCTTACTTAATTTCCATGCTCGTTCAAATTTGTTAAACGCGTTGGCTTCATTCCCTTTTTCTAAATACTTCTTATATCGGGCAATATTGCTATCATTTTCTTCCAGGAGCTGCTTTAAATTCAACTCTTTTCCACTCGTTATTTCTGAAGGGTGAAATACTTTATCAATAGTAATACTCTTAATCTCTCCAAGGTTCTCACGGCTTTCTAATAATAAGGCAAGCTTTGCATTGGCCTTATTAGCGAGCTCCTTATATTTATCCGTTATTTTATGATTACTATCATAAATCTGCAAAGCAGCAATGATTGTTAGTAAAAAAAGGGAGAAATAACCAAAAAAAACAAACCAATTGTCGGTAATATTCTTTAAAATCTTCTTCATGCGGGGTTGGTCTTTGATGGATATTGAAATCGAAAAATAAAGTTTTTTATTGAAGTATCAAATATGAAAACTGTTTTATCTGAATACACAATAAAAAAGAGTGGCTGATCGTTGACGAATCTTTTAGTCTAACTATCTAACTCAAGTTCGCTGTTGTGTATAAAATTCACCAGCGAAGCTGCATTTTTCAGACCAAGTTTTTTCATGAGGTTGTAGCGATGTACCTCTATCGTTTTTACAGAGAGATGTAAAGTATTTGCAATTTCTTTTGAGGAAAACCCTTTTTTTACATAGGATATAATTTCAATTTCCCTTTGTGATAAGGAATTGATCCCTGATGGTTCATCATCACCAAGTGTTTTTTCTGAAAGTATATTTTTAATTTCTTCACAGATATACCTGTTTCCATTATATATTTCAATAATTGCCCTGAACATTTCATCCTTTGAGGAGTTTTTAGTTATATACCCTGATGCTCCATTCTGCATCATTTTGCGTGCAAAAGTAGGCTGGGTATGCAACGAAACGCCCAATATTTTTGAACCCGGAGAAAATTTCCTGATTAGCGGAATAGCTTCCATACCATTTATACCGGGCAAATTAATGTCGAGTATAACTATATCGGGCCGCAACTGTTTGGAAACTTCTATTGCCTCTTCTCCACTGCTTACTTCAGCTATTACTTCAAACCGCGGGTCAGTATTTAATACCAAGGCCCATGCTTCCCGAATTAATTTGTGATCATCTGTAATTAGGATAGAAATCTTTTTCATAATGGTATTTTTTTCATAGAGTTATTGGTTGATTGTTTTCACTATTTGCGTAAAAGGGGAGTTGCAGATTTTTTCCGTTTAATTTAAAATTAGCATTCACCCGGCAGCCATTTCCGGGGGACGAATCAATAATTATTTTTCCGTTAAAAATATTTGCCCTGTTGATCATATTTGTTATTCCAATACCATTTCTCCTTTTAGCCGGAACAAAGCCTTTCCCATTATCGCTTATATTTAAAGCAAGCTCACTTTCTGTTTGACTGACAGATATACAAATTTCACTGGCTTCTGCATACTTTATAATATTGTTTAGCTGTTCCTGCACAATTCGGTAAACAGAAATTTTAAGATCATTGCAGAGTTTGCATTCATTCAAGCCACTTATATTTAACCTGATCTTCTTTTTAGTAAGTTTTATTGGCTCAGCCAATTCTTTTAATGCATCCGCCAATGTAAGATCGCCAAGAGAAGGAGGGACCAGCGATTTTGAAATTTTCCTTATTTCATTGATTCCTGAATTAACAAGGTTTTTTGCCTTTTCCATGAATTCAATTTGTTTGGCTGGAGTTACTATGGCAGATTCCAGGTAGAGCTTAGCTGTGGCCAATACCTGGTTCACGTTATCGTGCAGCTCTTTTCCTAATTCATTTCTTTCTTTTTCCTGGCCCTGTATAGCCGCTTTTGTAATTTCAATTTGTTTATTCACTTTCTCAATATTCAGCTGTTTTTCCAGCTGCAGGTTTTTTGTAATATCTTTTGCAATTGCCAGAAATGCTTCTTTCCCTTTATAATTTATAGTTTCCAAGGCTACATCCACAATTATCTCTTCTCCGTTTTTCCTGACATGGGTAACATGATAATTTACAAGATCATGAACAATTTTTTTAGAAACTACTTCCGATAAATAACCGTAATCCTGTGTTGTTCTTAAATCAAAAACAGAAAGTTTGAGAAATTCTTCTCTCGAATAACCGTATAATTCTACAGCCATATCGTTAACCTCAAGGAACTGAAGATTTTCTTTATCAACTACAAAGGTTGGCAATGGGTTTTTGCTAAATAGTGACCGATACAGTTCTTCTGAGCTTCTTATTTTTTCTTCAGCGAGCTTTCTTTCAGTAATTTCGGAATAAGTGGATACATACCCTTTCACAGCTGCATTATGAAGTTGATTTGAAATTCTTACTGCGCACCACCGATAAACTTTTTCCCGATCCTGTACCCTTAATTCAAGTTGTATCGTTTTTCCCGGTATGCCCATTAATTCAGAAATTTTTTCTTTACTTGATTCTATATCGTCGGCATGCCAGAAATCATTGGCTCTTTTTCCTATTATTTCATTCTCCTGAAAGCTGAAATTATTATAAACGGAAGGGCTGGCATAGATAATCTCTCTTTTATCATTCGTTACAAACTGGAGGTCAGAATTGTTTTGCATAATGGTTCTGTAGAATTCTTCCTCCTGTCTTAATTTTTCTTCAGCTTTAAGTTTTTCGGAAATATCATTTATAGTGACCAGCACTTGTTTTTTTCCACGGTAAAGAATTTCATGTAAAATAATTTCGACATGAAATATATCGCCGTTCTTCTTTATATGCCTTCGTACAGCTCTGACAGTTTTACTGAAATCACTGTTTTGAATAAAATCTTTTGCCTTTTCATGCTCCTCTTTCAACAAAATGTCGAAAACCGAAAGCCCCAAAAATTCACTTTTTGAATAACCGTACAATTCTATTGCAGCTTCATTTACCTCGTAAATTTTTAAAGTGATCGGATCGCAAACCCATTTTGGCAGTGGACTGTTATTAAAGAGTAAACGATATATTTCTTCTGAATGCTTTAGCTCCTCATCAGCCTTCATTTTTTCCGTTACATCAACTCCTATCACTAATCCTGCTTCTTTGCCGTTGTAGTTTATCGGGTGCACCCTGATCTCTACATTTATGATTTCTCCATTCTTCTTCCTATGCCTGTCGTTTCCCAAAAAACCATTGGTGGGTCCTTTCAACCTTTCCTTAACTATTTTCCTGTCTTCTTCCACCAAAAGATCAAAAGCAGTCATAGAAAGAAATTCTTGTCTTGAATAACCAAAATGCTTTATGGCCGTTTCGTTTACATCAAGGAGCCTGAGTGTTGGTACTTCACTTACCCATATAAACACGGGACTGTTGTTGAAAAGAGAACGGTATAGTTGTTCTGATTCCCTGATGACTTCCTGGGCTTTTATTTTTTCTGTTACATCGTTTACGGCAATCAACAAGGCCTCTTTCCCTTTATAAATAATTTCATCAAGTGCAATTTCTGCCTGGATTATTTCGCCGTTCCTTTTCACGTGATTCCTCACCCCACTTTCATCTTTTGAAAAATTTTCATGCTGAATGCATTCTTTCGGTTTTTCATGATCTTGCTTTTGGCGGATATCGAAAACGGTAAGGTTAAGAAATTCTTCCCTTGTATAGCCGTAGGATTGAACGGCCTTATCGTTTACTTCATAGAATTGCAAAGTGTGCCTATCACAAACCCATTTAGGAAGAGGGCTTTTATCAAAAAGTTCTTTATAAAGATGCTTAGACTCAGAAAGCATTTTATCCTTTTCTGTCAGAATACGGTTATGCCGGTTGATTTTTTTTACATCTTTTATCACAAGTATCCCCAGAAAGATCAATATAACTATAATGGCCCCGATCAGTGAATTGACAATTATTTCAGAAACAGAAACATAATCGTCTGCCTTTTGATCCTGTAGCTGTATTTCATTATATAAAGAATCTGAAAGCTGATTGGTATAGTGATAAAAATTGTCGTAGTTTTTTTTCTCTTTTGATCTGTAATAAGCAATTGTCTTTTCTTCATTTGTCCTTAGATTTAGAAAACTGTCCAACGACTGTTTAAGATTTTGCCAGGTGGCAATCATTTTATTAAATAAGAGGCTTTCTTCTTCATTCTTACTATAGCGGCCAATATTGTCAAGATTTGCCTCGCACTCTTTGGTGCTAATATTAAGTTCTGTTATTTTAGTAAGTGTGCCGTGAAATACTTCGTCAATAACAGTGGCTTGCATTTTTTCAGCATTCTCTCTTGTTTGGCGCAGCAGCCTTAATTCATAAATAGTAGAGTCAACTATATAGCCATATGATTTATCGATTTTTCTCTGGCTATCGATCCCTTTTATACCAACTATAGCCAGTAAGACAAAAAGAATTGAATAGACGAAAATGATGAGACGATTCCTTGTAATATGTACTATTTTTCTCATTGAATAGGTCAATGGTTTAATGAACACACAAGAAATAAAATGAATAATAATGCCGGACTGACATGTCTCATATTATAAGCTGATCGATGTCAGTGTAAGGGTTTGCTCTTAAAGCACAGGGTAAAAGGGTAAGAAAAAAGAGCAATTTTATTTATTGCTCTTTAAAAATTTATTGATAACAGCCTTAGGAGAAAGGATGCTGTTTTTACGCCATAAATATTAATGCGCTCCCGCAAGGCTTCCCTTGCTAACCTTTGCAAAATGCTCGTCAACCTTTTTCCAGTTAATCACATTCCAGAATGCAGCAAGATATTCTGCCCTGCGATTTTGATATTTTAAATAATAAGCATGCTCCCATACATCGACGCCCAGCACCGGTGCGCCCTTTACTTCAGCCACATCCATTAAAGGATTATCCTGGTTGGGGGTAGAAGTAATTTCAAGTTTACCATTATTTACAATTAACCACGCCCAGCCGCTACCGAACCTGGTCATCCCGGCGCTGTTGAATTTTTCTTTAAACGAGTCAAATGAACCAAAGGCTTCATCGATAGCACCAGATATTTTTCCCGAAGGAGTGCCGCCTGCATTCTTAGCAAGAATTTCCCAAAAAAAACTATGGTTCCAGTGACCACCTCCATTGTTACGAACAGCAGGAGAAATTTTTCCCGCATTGGCTATTAATTCTTCCAGTGTTTTTCCCTCATTAGGTGTGCCGGCGATCGCTTTATTAAGATTGTCTACGTAAGCCTGGTGGTGTTTGTCATGATGGATCTGCATCGTCAGTTTGTCAATATGCGGTTCCAGTGCATCATATGCATAAGGAAGAGCAGGTAAGGTAAATGCCATAATTCAAAGATTTAAAATTAAAAAATCAGATTCTTCCAAAAGGGATTACAAAATTAGCTCCTTAAAGTTTACAGCGGGAATGAATTATTTCTTATTTCTGAAATGTAATTTATTTTGATCTTAACCTGTGGAATTTTTTCCCCTTTTCAGTAAAAGTTTCAATTATTCCATTTGCAACCATATCATTCTTAACAGTTACTGCATACCACCCAACTGATCCTTTAAAAACAGTTTTCTCTTTTCTAAAACATTTTTTAACTCCATTCACAATTTCTGTAAAACAAATTCCCCGCTTCTTTTCTTTTAATGTGTGATAAATAGCCTTACTAAAAAGGTTGTAAATATTTATGTCAATATTCATTCTACGCCCAGTGTTAGGATTAAGGCACTCAATTTGTTTAACAGGCCTGATTGACATAATCATCGTTTCTTTTTAAAAAAATCTTTCATTAATTGTCCGCATTCATCTTTTAAAATACCATGAATGATTTCTGTTTTCGGATGAAACGGCCAATTAGCACCTGTAATTCTTTTATACCCATTTTTTTCATCATCTGCTCCCCAGATAATTCTTTTTAGTTTACCCCAATACATAGCCCCGGCACACATCAGGCAGGGTTCTATTGTTACATATAAAAAAGCGTCCGGCAAGTATTTACTTCCTGCATAATTGAAAGCGGAGGTTAACGCGATCATTTCAGCATGAGCAGTAGGGTCATTTAACTTTTCTGTCATATTATGTCCCCGTGAAATGACACGGTCATTTAATACTACTACCGCACCTATAGGAATTTCGTCCTCTTTAAAAGCAATTCTCGCTTCTTTCAAGGCCAGCATCATAAAATACTCGTCAGTCATATTTCAGTACAGAAAATGTTATTGCAATGAAGGGTCATGAAAAGTATCGCCCCGGCTCATATCACCCGTATCAAATCCTTTTTTAAACCAATACATTCTTTGTTTTGATGTACCGTGAGTAAATGTTTCCGGCACTACATACCCCTGCGATTCTTTTTGCAATCTGTCATCACCGATTTCATTGGCTGCATTTAACGCTTCATCAATATCTCCCGGATCTAAAATGTTTTTCATCTGTTGTGCATGATGAGCCCACACGCCTGCAAAAAAATCTGCCTGCAATTCCATCATTACCGAATACTTGTTGTATTCCCCTTCAGTTAATTGCTGTCGAAGATTTTCCATTTTATCAGAAATGCCGAGAAGTTTTTGCACATGATGACCCACTTCATGTGCTATTACATAAGCTTCAGCAAAATCTCCCGGCGCCCTGAAGCGATCTTCCAATTCCTGGTAAAAAGAAAGATCGATATATACCTCTTCATCACCGGGGCAATAAAAAGGACCTGTGGCTGAACTGGCAAACCCGCAAGCCGACTCTACGTTGTTCCGGAATAATACTAGCGTTGGCTTTTTATATTCTTTTCCCTGTGCAGTAAATAATGAGTCCCACACATCTTCTGTAAGTGCAAGAACTTTTTTGACAAATTCGGCTCTCTCATCGTCAGCTGCTTTTTCCTGGGGTGTCATTTCCGTGTTTTGAACAGGAAATGGATCCTGATCAGATGAAGTATCACTTCCGCCAAGAAATAATTTTATTACTAAGAAAATAATACCAATAACGCCACCACCCACAGCTATGCCTCCACCGGTTGAAAGACCACGACGGTCGTCTACATTCGAACTTTCTCTTTCGCCATCCAAACGCATATTGAAAATTTAAGGTTATTAAAATTACTGTTATTAGCAATCTCGGAAAAAAATTATCAATTATTTACTCCTCTGTCTTTTAAAAAAAATTTCAAACCTGACGGACATCAGTATCTGGCAGACTGTATGTAAGGAATTTTGCATTGTGAAAAAGGGAAAGTCACTTTTGAATAAAGAATGGCACATGTCTCATCCAATGCCAAAAAACCCGTCATTGGAACAAAGAATTGAGTGGCATCTTGAGCATACAAAAAATTGCAGTTGCAGAAAAATAAGTGGAAAATTGAAAGAAGAAATGAAAAAATTAAAAATCAAAATACCCGAATAATGAAAGGATTGGAAAATAATACTTATTTAATTATGTATATAATTTCCAATGTTGTTTCATTGATTATGTTATGGGCGGCCTGGAAACAACACCGTTTTTTAAGGCTGATGTTCTTTTTATTATTTGCCTGGGCAAGCTGGACAAATTGGAATGAAGCTGTTAAGACTCCAATATTTTACCTTGATTATGCTGATCTGACATTCTTAAAATTTTATCGTGATTTTATTCATGGTTGGTTCAGCGATCATATTACTGCAGTGGTTGGTTTTATTGCTACCTGCCAGGCCCTAATCGCTATCTCAATGATATCGAAAGGGCGGATATTAAAAATAGGTGCCTTAGGAGCCATTGTTTTTTTACTTGCGATAATACCGCTTGGAGCAGGCTCTGCATTTCCATGCACATTAATAATGGCCATCGCCATGTGGTCATTGTTTCGTGAAAAACAAACCCATTACTTATGGTTTATACCCCCTACCAGGTATTTGGCAGACTGAGGAATCTGCCCTCGCATCTATTGAAATATTAAACTAACGTAAAGGAATTGTATAAATAAATTATGAAATGATTTAAAGAAAAAAATCTGGCATTTTTCATGAGCAAAGAAACTGTGCCAAAAAAAGAAAATCTTATTTCTTTAGATAATGAAAGAATTTTAAAATGGTTTGGATTATTATTCTAATATTTCTTTTGTTGATTCTGTGCTGGTTTCTTTTAGCCCCACTGGAACTAAAAATTGATACAAGGACCCCGCAGGCTTCACTTCGCTGGATAAGTATTGGAAAAGCAAAAGTAGTTTATGAACAGGAAAAATGGTTATTAAAAATAAGAGTATGGTTTTTTTCAAAGCAATGGGAATTAGAAAAATTAATATTTGGAAAAAAGAAAAAGAACCGTATCAAAAAAGCTACACGAAAAAGAAAAAGTAATAAAAATAAACGGCTAAGAAGATTTTTGAGCGTAGTTAAAACTTTTCGTGTAACTAAATGGCAAATTGCTATGGATACGGGAGACAGTATACAAAATGCATGGTTGTACCCTTTAAATTTTTTTCCGTATACCCGTCATCATTTGTATATAAATTTCGAAGAAGAAAATTACCTGCTATTGAAAGTTAGAAATGTCCCGTGGAAACTGGTATATGCTTTTATGAAGTAATTTATTTTTTTACTACTAAATCAAATTTTATGGCAGTTAATTTAGAAGAAACCGTAAAACAGCTTACTGATTTTCTTAAAACAGAAGCAAAAACTGAAACAGTTATCGGGCAATCGTTTCAATTAGGAGAGTTTACCTGTATGCCTGTGATTAAATTTGGAGTTGGGCTTGGCTATGGAGGTGGAGAAGGCCATGGCGATATGCCCGGTAAAGGTAAGGGTGAAGGAGGAGGCAGCGGCGCCGGAGGTGGTGCAGGTGTAGCACCTATTGGATTTTTGGTAACCCGCGGCGATCAGATCTCTTTCATCCCGACCCGGATTAGTAAGGGATTGGGTGCTGCTTTTGAAAAAGTGCCTGATCTGCTTGAAAAATACCTGGAAAAGAAAAATCAACAAAAAGCTGAACCAGTAGCTTGAAAATTAAAACAAAAGCAAGCTAAAACAAACGGGATCTTTTCGAAGATCCCGTTTGTTTTAAAATTCTTTTCTGTCTTGTTATACTAGTCTGTCTCATCATCTTTACTAATCTTGCAGATACTCCTTCTTCAAGATCATTATTTTGATTGTGTTCGATTAAACGTGCATTACCAATCACGTCTTTATCTACCTGTTGATGCACATCACCTGAACTCTTCATCACTATATCCGTTAGTTGACTTCTCAATAAAATAAATAAGAATATTTTTATACTATGTTCAAAACCGGTTCAGTATATAAGCGATTACGAATATTACCGCTGGCTGCTTTAATATTTCTTACTGTGTCGGGCGGACCTTATGGCTTGGAACCACTGTTAACCTTTGGAGGAAGGCACGGTGCACTATTGTTATTATTAATTACACCGTTGCTTTGGGATTTTCCTACAATCCTGATGGTAATGGAACTGAACAGCATGATGCCTGTAACCGGGGGATACTATCAATGGGTGAAAAAAGCTTTGGGAACCAGGTGGGCATGGTATGAGGGTTGGTGGACATGGCTTTATACTTTTGTTGACCTCGCCATTTATCCTGTTCTTTTTGTTGAGTATGCTTCTTTCTTTTTTCCGGAAATAGCCCATTATAAAATTCCCGTCTGCCTGGCAGTAATCTGGATCAGCGCCGGCTTTAATATTTTGGGAATTGTCCCTGTCGGAAGAATTTCTATGATATTAAGTACAGCTGTTATATTGCCATTTATTATTCTTTTTGCAATTCATCTTTCTCACTCATCCTTTCATCTTCCTTCACTATCATTAAAAGGAATTGGTTTCTCTTCATTAGGTATGGGATTATATACTGTGATGTGGAATTTTATTGGCTGGGACAGCATAACCACATATGCAGGAGAAGTAAATAAACCCGTGAAATCTTACCTGATTTCAATTTTCATTGCATTTGCTTTAACGATCACTATTTATTCCATTGCAGTAACGACCTCTTTATCTTCCGGAATTGATCTTTCTTTGTTGAATGAAGAAGGTTTCCCTGCCTTGGGTGCCATTGTAGGTGGGAAATGGCTGGCAATGGTTATTGCAGCAGGTGGCCTGGCCAGCGCACTTGGTTTGTTCTCCGCAGTATTGCTCTCCATATCAAGAATACCACAGGTAATGGCAGATGATAATCTTCTTCCAAAAAAGTTTCATGCTCTTCATCCAAAATACAATACTCCTTACATATCTATCATCATTAGCGCTCTAATCGTAAGCGGGATGGTTTTGTGGACCTTTGGCGATTTGCTGATCATTGATATAACATTGTATGGCGGGGCTTTGTTTCTTGAATTTATCAGTCTTATTAAATTCAGAATAATGTTACCCCATGAAAAACGACCTTTTAAAATTCCTTTGAATATAGCAGGACTATGTATTATGATCTTATTGCCAATTGGCGTGTATAGTATTGCACTCACCAGCGCACTTTCTTTCGAAAGTAAAATGTTAACTCCTGCACTGTTTGCTTTAGGAGCACTATTTTCCGGTGAGATAGTATGGAGAATAATTGTGTGGCGAAGATCTATGGCCGGGTCAGTAGTGAAGGATTAATTCATTAGTCGCTATAATTTACTGATCTCAACCAGAACATCATTATTGCCACCATTACTGGTACACACATACACTTTACCTGAAGGAGAGATACAGAGATCACGCAAACGCCCCCATTGATCTTTGAAGAATGTTTGTGTTTGTGCAATGGAAAGGCCATCATTGCTTAATTTCATTTGCCTGATGCTACTATTTTTTAAAGTCATCATCAGTAAGGAGTTTTTCCATTCCGGGATCAGGTCTTTGTTGTAATAATCAAGTCCGCAAACAGCAATAGTGCTGTTTCCGCTGCTCCATATTGGCTCTTTTACATTATTTGTATCGCAGAAAGAAATTTCTGCTCCGTTACAGGGGCCTTTTACATTCGGCCATCCATAATTGCGGCTCTCTTCAATAATATTTATTTCATCTTCAATAGCAGGGCCATGTTCGGAAGAATATAATATGTCATTTACCATAACTAACCCTTCAGGGTTACGATGGCCATAAGTCCAAACAGGATTATTGGAGAAAGGATTGTCTGGCGGAACAGTTCCGTCAAGATTTAAGCGAAGCACTTTGCCATTGAGTGTATTTATGTTTTGCGGAAGGCTTTGGTCTAATGCATCGCCCGTTGTCATAAATATTTTGGGATTAGCCTCATTTGTTATCCATAATCTGGAGCCATCGTGATTGACGTTAGCAATGACCCCATCTAATAAAATAAAAGGATCGTTCAGCGTATTATTAGCATAGATATACCTGACAAGCTTTTCCCTGTAGTTTCCATTATTTTCATAATCATATACTACATACAAAAAGCCATTTTGTGCAAAATCCGGGTGAAGTGCCATGCCTAACAAACCTCCTTCACCATTTGAAACCACCTCAGGAATAGTAAATGTAAAAGTACTGTTGCCATTCGAAGGATCAATCCGGCTGATCCGGCCATCACGTTCCGTCATCCAGATATGATCGTCTTTTCCCCAAATTATTTCCCATGGAAAATTAAGTCCTGATTTTACAATGCGAATACCATTTGTAGGTGTTGTTGGCAGATGATTATTTCTGCAGGCTACCAAAAGAATAGGAGCAATTATCAAAAGAAGCTTTTTCATAGTTAAGTATTATCTTAAAGTTACATCATTTAAAACTCGTCATTTTTACTAAATTACCTGACTAATTACTAGTATGTCAACAAATTTATTGATCGGTAAACTACATGTCCTGAGGCAATTCTATAATAGTGGTGAAAGCCTTTCTCACAGTTTTCGCAGGCAGCAATTGCAAAAATTAAAATCTGCTATTTACCAATATGAAAAAGATATTCATGATGCTCTGCATACTGATCTTAAAAAAAGTCCGGAGGAAAGCTGGGTAACTGAAACAGGTTTTCTCATTAGTGAAATCAATTCTGCATTAAAAAACCTGCGCAGCTGGATGTACCCTGAAAAAGTAAAAACTAATTTGGTGAACTTCCCTTCTTCAAGCCATGTAATAAGAGAGCCATTAGGCGTGGTATTAATCATTGGCCCATGGAATTACCCTTTGCAATTATTGTTCACTCCATTAGTGGGGGCAATGGCCGCTGGTAATTGCGTCGTATTAAAAGCAAGCGAGTTTGCACCTGCAACCTCAGCAGTAATGAAAAAAATTATTGAAGAAAATTTTCCACCTGAATATATCTTATATACAGAAGGCGAGGGAGCTGTGATAGTACCAGCTATGATAAATAGCTTTCGCTTTGACCATATTTTTTATACCGGCAGCACAGCCGTAGGAAAAATAATTTATAAAATGGCAGCAGAGCAATTAGTGCCTGTTACCTTGGAATTAGGTGGCAAAAGCCCTTGCATAGTTGAAAGCGATGCAAATATCAAAATTGCTGCCCGCCGAATTGCATCGACAAAATTTTCAAACACCGGACAGATGTGTGTAGCACCCGATTACGTCCTGGTGCATAGTAGCGTAAGAGAAAAACTTATAACTGTATTAAAACAAACTCTCATTAATTTTTTTTCCAAAGACCCATCATTAAGCTCCAGTTATGGTAAGATCATTAATGAAAAACAATTTAACAGGCTGATAAGCTATTTAAATAATGGAATTATTGCTCATGGTGGCAAGTACGATGCGTCAAAGCTCTATATTGAGCCCACGATTATAGAAAACGTATTACCTGGTTCCGCAATTATGAAAGATGAGATTTTCGGTCCTATTCTTCCTGTTATTCCCTTTGAAAACTTTGAAGAAGCAAAGGCCATTATTGATCAAAATCCAAACCCGCTTGCTTTCTACATATATTCATCCGGCAGGAAAAAAGAAAAACAATGGCTGAAACAAATTCCCGCGGGTGGTGTTTGTATCAACAATTCAAGCTGGCACTTAACCAATCATTATTTACCTTTTGGTGGTCGTGGCAATAGTGGAATTGGCGAGTATCATGGAAAAAGTTCATTTGAAACTTTCAGCCACAGGAAGGCCGTTATGAAAACACCCACTTGGTTTGATCCCAATATCAAGTATCCCCCTCTTAAAGGAAAATTATGGTTATTTAAAAAAATAGTAAAATAGTTATTGAAAACAAAAAATAAATATCGAAAACTAAATCGGTTATTAATTGTTCTCCTTATAGCAACTATTGCTTTTTGGGGTTATGTGGAAATTGTAAATCTCAATTCAAATCATATGACAGTAAAGCAAAAATTTCTAAAAGCTGTATATCCTGTTTTTACCGGTTATAAAAAATTATTTCAAAAAGACACAAAAGTCGTATCTAATGATAAGAATGTTCAGCCAACTGAATCATTATATAATCTTTCAGTAAAGCTTAATAATGGCAGTGAGTTAAATTTTGATGAGCTGAAAGGAAAAAAAATATTACTGGTAAACACAGCCAGCGATTGCGGATTTACTGCTCAATACGATGACCTGGAAAAACTATACGAACAAAATAAAAACAAATTAATTATCCTCGGTTTTCCCGCAAACGATTTTAAAGACCAGGAAAAAGGGAGTGATGAAGAAATTGCCCGCTTCTGCAAGCTAAACTTTGGTGTTACATTTCCATTAGCAACAAAAGGCAGTGTAGTAAGAGGAAAAGATCAACAGCCGGTTTTTCAGTGGCTTACTGATAAATCAAAAAACGGCTGGAACAATAAACAGCCTTCGTGGAATTTTTCCAAATATTTAATAAACGAGCAGGGAGTTTTGACGAACTATTTTGATCCTGCCGTTTCTCCTTTAAGTAAAGAAGTAGAAAAAGCTATTGAGCAATAAATAATCAACCGGGCATGAAATTTTCAATAATTGTTGCATGGCGGGAAATTTTCTTGCAACACCTTTATCCACCACCAATTATTTAAAATATTTCCCGGAAAAGAAAACTTTAGAGATCGGATTCCGGACAAAAGAAATTTATCAGTACCTGAAAGTTCCTTTCCGAATTTGGAAAGATTATTCAAGGAAGATATCAACCGGTGGCTCCTCAGGAAAATTTTTTAATGAGCATATAAAAGAAAAATATGAGTTTAATAAAATCACTTAATTCCTATCTATGACATATAATGATCTTATCGGCACGATCGGAGTCGGCATGGTATTATTCGCTTATTTTCTGAATACAATGAAATACATCCGTGTAAATGGAAAAGGATTTTACGTTTTAAACACTATCGGCGGGGCTTTAAGTTGCTATGCAGCCTTCCTGATAAGTTTTTGGCCATTTGTAATCCTTGAAGCTGTGTGGACTCTTGTTTCCATTTATGGATTAATGAGAACAATGAGAATTAAACTAACCTGATGAGTTTAAACTAACCGCAACTGTAAGCCATTGCTTTCATATTCACCTTTCTTCTTTCAAATTGATAACCAGAATAAGTCTTTACAATTTCTGTCAGTACATTCCCGATTTCTTCCACAGATTTAACTGTTACAAGTTTTAAGCGGTGTTCTTTTATATTAGGAAGCCCTTTTAAATAATTGGTGTAATGTCTTCGCATTTCATTAATGCCTGGCATCAATCCTTTCCACTCTACTGAACGATGTAAATGTTGCCTGATAACTTCTATTCTTTGTTCAATAGCAGGTGGAGGTAAATGTTCGCCTGTTTTAATAAAATGCTTGATCTCATTAAATATCCAGGGATAACCAATAGCAGCACGACCGATCATAATACCATCTACCCCATACCTGTTTTTATATTCCATTGCTTTTTCAGGCGAATCAATATCGCCATTGCCAAAAATCGGAATTCGGATTCGCGGATTTCCTTTCACCCTTGCGATCAATGTCCAGTCAGCTTCTCCTTTATAAAGTTGCGATCTTGTTCTTCCATGGATCGCTAAAGCTTTAATACCCACATCCTGTAATCGTTCAGCAACTTCTTCAATATTTTTTGAATTCTCATCCCAACCCAATCTCGTTTTTACAGTAACAGGCAATGAAGTTGATCTTATTACGGCTTCTGTTAGTTTCACCATTGTATCTACATCCTTCAACACAGCAGCCCCGGCACCTTTTGTAACAACTTTTTTTACAGGGCAACCGAAGTTTATATCAACAAGATCAGGGCTCACAGCTTCCACAATTTTTGTACTCATTGCCATTGCTTCTTCATCACCACCAAAAATCTGGATTCCAACAGGCCGTTCGTAATTAAAAATATCAAGCTTTTGTTTGCTTTTAATAGCGTCCCGGATCAATCCTTCGCTGGAAATAAATTCGGTATACATCAGGTCAGCTCCATTGGCTTTGCACACAGCACGAAACGGCGGATCGCTCACGTCTTCCATTGGGGCAAGCAGAAGTGGAAAGCCGGAAAGCGATATGTTACCGATCTTTATCATGATAGTTGATGTTGGATGGCAGAAAATAATTTGAACTATCATCTGTCATCTGCTATCTGTCATCTAAATTTGAACCTGCAAATTTATTTAATCTTGGTTGTATGGCATACCTCGCAATGAAAAGAATGAGTTATTGGGGACAGTTGGGAATATTGGCAGCCTTTACAGGTGCCGGCCTTTTGATCGGTGGCATTATTAGTTTAGTTCCCCTGCTTGGAAAATTAGATATAAAAGGATTGCAGGGTTTAACAAACAAAGAGATCATGGATTCTCTTTTTGTACCTGAAAATGCCAACTCGCTTCGATGGGTCCAGTTTCTCACTACTCTTTTCCTGTTTTTTTTGCCACCCGTTTTTTATGCGTGGCTTTGTCATAAAAAAGCATTTACTCATTTAGGCTACAGGCATAAAGTAACCCTGCCTCAGTTCATAATAGTTGTAGCTATTATGATATCAGCTCTTCCCCTTGTAAGTGCTCTTGCTGATTTGACAAAAATGTTACCTTTTTCCAAACTTACTTTTGAAAAATTCCAGGCTGCGGAAGATGCATATAACAAACAGGTTTCGATCATTGGCCGCATGAACGGTTTTGGGGATTATATTCTTTCACTGGTCATGCTCGCCATTCTGCCTGCAATGTTTGAAGAAACTATCTTCCGCGGTGGATTGCAAAATCTTTTATCACGATGGTGGAAGGCCCCGGTTTTTTCCATTGTGGTTACCGCAATCATTTTCAGTATTGTTCACGGTTCGTATTTTGGTTTTTTAAGCCGTGCCGTTCTTGGATTTTTATTAGGCTGGATGTATTACCGAACCGGAAATATCTGGCTGAATATAATTGCACATGCCGCTAACAATGCTTTTGCTGTGACTGCTATTTATATTGTGAGACTGAAAGATCCAAAAATGGATATTGAGAAAGCTGATGTGAATTTATCCATCTGGTGGGGATTGGTCTCCCTGGCTGTGATCTACGGTTTATTTATTCTTTTTGAAAAATTCAGCCAGTATCAAATTAATAATCCCGGCGAAGAAGTGCTCATCCGTGATGAAAATCCAAATCGTCCATCATGGACAATCGACTAACTCTCATTTATTTTAATGGCATTTAACTGGCAAACATTTAAAACTAGAACACTGACTGCTGCAATTTTTGTTGTTGTAATGCTTGCTGGCCTACTCATCAACCAATGGACATTTTTTATTCTGTTTCCCATAATTCATTTTGGATGCTGGTGGGAATATATAAAGTTGATGAGAATTATTCGTCCAAAAAGGTATTTGCTATATAGTCTGTATGGTTTTGTTTATATCACTTTACCGATTGGATTATTAATTGCACTAAGAAACCTTTATGGAATTGAAGTGCAGGACGATCACCGGGATTTAGGTAAAGTACTTCCATTGGCTTTGATTTTTTCTCTGTGGATCAATGATACAATGGCTTATATCGTCGGTTCATTAATTGGAAAAACCCAAATGACAAAAATTTCTCCAAAAAAAACATGGGAAGGAACAATAGGTGGAATTATTCTTTGTGTAATCGTGATGTATTTTGTCGGCTCTATAATGTCACTTGATTCTGCTGATTCCACATCCATAGCCTTTTTATCCGCAATTACAGGCACTTTCGGCGATCTTTTTGAATCAAAATTGAAACGAATGGCCGGTGTAAAAGACAGTGGCCACATCATGCCCGGTCACGGCGGTTTTTTAGACAGGTTTGATTCTTTACTTTTTGCTGTTCCATTTGTTTGGTTGTATGTTTATTTCTTTATGCAATAAAGTTGAATAGCGAACAGAACGTACAAGTGAGTGACACAACGAAAGCTGAATAGTAATTCAGAGGCTGGTTTCATAAACTCTTTGCCTTTAACTAATTTTGTTTCTCAATTTCAGATGATGACCATTCATAAGGAAGGCTATAAAATTATTGCATGGAGTACCATTTTATTCGGCGCAATCAATATTCTTTCCTTTTATATTTTTAGCTTTTATATTCCCTGGTTAAGCTGGTTCATTTTTTCGGGTACCTTTATTTTGCTGGTCCTTATCATTTCTTTTTTTCGCATTCCAAAAAGGGTTTATACTATCAGTGACCATTCGATCGTTGCACCTGCCGATGGAAAAGTGGTGGCGATCGAAGAGATACTGGCTGATGAATATTTTACTGATCACCGTTTGCAGGTTTCAATTTTTATGAGCCCGCTGAATGTGCATGTAAACCGCAATCCGGTTTCCGGGGAAGTGACGTACAGCAATTATCATCCGGGCAAGCACCTGGTAGCCTGGCATCCCAAATCTTCAACTGATAACGAAAGACACACCACCGTTTATAGAAATAACGAACGGGAACTTCTTGTAAAACAAATTGCCGGTGCACTGGCCAAACGAATTGTAAATTATTTGCATGTAGGACAAAAAGTGGAACAAGCTGCGGAAATGGGATTTATAAAATTCGGATCAAGAGTGGACTTAGTGATGCCTTTGAATGTGACACTCAAAGTAAAAATAGGAGAGACGTCAAAAGGAGGCACTACCGTGATTGCGACATGGTAACCGGCTAAAATATCTCTTCCAGTTCCTTCAAAGAAGTAACGGTGTAAGTAGGTTTTACCTCCGGCTCAAAGCCAAAATGGTTGACATATACCTGGTCAATACCAGCATTCATAGCTCCTATTATGTCAACTTCTACACTATCCCCGATCATAATACTTTCACCCGGTTTTGCAGAACATTTGTACAAAGCAAATTCAAAGATTTCTTTGTTGGGTTTCAGGCAGCCTGAACTCTCTGAAGTTATTACTCCATTAAAGAATGGTTTTAATCCTGCATACATTAACTTGTTATGCTGCGTCTTTTCAAAGCCGTTGGTAATTAAATGAAGGATGTATTTCTTATCTTTTAAGTATTGCAATATTTCTTTTGTATAGGGAAATAAAATCGTTCGTGTTGGTAATAAGTCCAAAAAACGAGTGCTCATTTCAGTTGCTAATTTTTCATCAGCTATTTTGAAATCAAGTAAAGCGAGGCGCATTCTTCTTACTCTCAATTCTTCCTGTTTAATATGGCCGTTGCGGTAGCGTTCCCAGAGTTTTTCATTATGAACGAGATAGTTTCTATGAAACTGCTCAAAATCATGTATGCCTTTTTCTTTCAGTTGTAAAGCCACATGCAATTCCTGTAAAGTAGCTTTTGCATTGGCTTCGAAATCCCAGAGTGTATGATCAAGATCAAAGAAAAGATGTTTGTACTTCACGAACGCAATTTACGATTTGAGAATTATGATTTACAATTTTAGTCTTAGATTTAACCTGTTTATCATTCACAAATCACGCATGAATATTATTATAACAGGAGCTTCAAGAGGATTAGGAAAAGCTATCGCAGAAATTTTTGCAGAAAATGGTTATGATCTTTATATAACTTCCCTGAATGAGGTTCTTTTGTACAAAGCTGTCGAAGAGTTAATGAACAAATATCCCGCTGTGACAATTAAGGCAAAACCATTTGATCTAAGTAAAAAAGAACAGGCCCGGGCATTTGGTCAATGGTGTTTAAAACATTGTTCGCCGGATATATTGGTAAATAATGCCGGAAGTTTTACCGGGTCTAATGTGTATAATGAAGAAGATGGCGCTTTGGAAGAAATGATCGAAACAAATTTATATAGTGCATATCATCTTGCCCGTGTCATTGTTCCTTCGATGATCGAAAAAAAAAGCGGGCATATTTTCAATATGTCATCCATTGCAGGCTTAAAAGCATATCCCGGCGGTGGCTCTTATGGTATCAGCAAATTTGCCTTACGGGGTTTTTCAGTAAATCTCAGGGAAGAGTTGAAGTCTTATAATATAAAAGTAACAACAGTTTTTCCCGGGGCTGCCTATACTGATTCCTGGGCTTCCAGCGGAATTGAAAGGAAAAGATTTATGGAATCGGCAGATATTGCCAAAATGATCTTTGCGGCCTCTCAACTTTCACCACAAGCCTGCGTGGAAGACATTGTTTTGAGACCCCAACTGGGGGATATTAAATAAACCGACTATTCACAAAAAAACCCCCTCTCATCATTTTCGTAACTACTTTTTCCTATTCCTTTTCTATTTTTATTGGAATGAAGAGATGTCACATCATCCTGTTTTTTTCAATCATTACCAGCTTATTTTTTTTGCAGGCAAATGGCCAGGTGATTTTCAGGACCGTTGTTCCTCAGCGTTCTATTGCTATAGGTGAATCATTCCAGGTTCAATATATTCTCGAGGGCGCAGAAAAAATTTCTGATTTTGAATCTCCGCAGTTCCCTGGATTCAAAGTAGTAGCCGGCCCAAATATTTATTCCGGTAAAAAGATGATAGCTGATGATAAAACAATCTATTACAAAAATCTAGTGTTCACTCTGGTTGCTGAAAGCGAAGGTGAATTTCCGATTTATGGTGCCTCTTGTTCTGTAAATGGAAAAATTCGAAAAAGCAATAATGTAATAGTGAAAGTTATTTCTCCAAAAGAATCTGATGAATCATCTTATTTTTTAAAAACGGGAGAAGATCCAATTAAAAAGATTCGTAAGAATTTATTTTTAAAATTGACTGTAAACAAACAGACATGTTTTATTGGTGAGCCACTTGTAGCCACATTTAAACTTTACTCAAGACTTCAATCAAGATCGAACATCATAAAGAATCCCGGCTTTTATGGTTTCAGTGTATATGATATGATAGATTTGGAAGATCAAATTCAAGCCGAAGAGAAACTGAATGGAGAATGGTTTGATGTTCATACTATCCGAAAATTACAACTCTATCCTTTAGAAGCGGGCACATTTACGATTGATCCAATGGAACTGGCAAACAAGGTAGAATTCTCCCGAAGTATCATTAATAAAAAAAATGAGCAGGAGATTACTGAGAATATGCACGGCGATAACGAAGATGAACACAATGCAAACACCGAAGTGTATGAAATGAATATTAAAAGTGACCCTGTCACCATCAATGTAAAACCCCTTCCCCGTAAAAACCAGGTCGATACTTTTGCCGGAGCCGTTGGGAATTTTTCAATAACTGTTTTTGCAGAAAAAGATTCTTTATTAAAAAATGAAGAAGGTTCTTTAACTGTAGATATTAAAGGGGCAGGAAATTTTCAACGGGTAAATGCTCCTGTCATTCAATGGCCCGTGGCAATTGAAGTATTTGAGCCTTCTGTAAAGGACACTTTTAATAAGCAACAGGTACCGTTAACAGGCCAACGGGAATTCAGGTATATTTTTGTCAGCAATAAACCGGGATTTTATACACTTCCCCCTATTTTGTTTTCTTTTTTTGATATTAAAACGAAAACTTATAAAGCTTCTTCCACTAAGCCCATCACAATTTTTATCAGCGCAAAAAGTAAAAAGGATAAACTGCCAACCGTTTCTGTAGCCCCGGTAAAATCAAATAAAAAATCAAATTGGTGGCTAATTCCTTCAGGTCTTGCAGTATTAGTAGCTGGCATTTTACTATGGACAATAAACAAGCGAAATAAAATCAGTACTGAGCTTCCAAATAAAATTTACAAACTGCTAAATCAAACGATTTCGATTGAAGAAATTCTAATGCCGCCAAAAAAAGCTTTAATGGAAAAGGATAAAATTTTCTATGAAGAGCTGGATCGTAGTATATGGAATTATTTTACTGACCGGTTCAGGAGTTTCGGTATTCCAATGATCAAAAAAGACCTGGCTAATACTTTGATTTCAAAAGGGATCGAATCTGGCATAGTCAGCAGATTAATAGAAATCATTCATCAATGCGAAACAGGTATTTATACAAATGCCGAAATGCATATCAACAAGGAAGAAATGTTTGAAAACACCAAACAGATACTGGTGAACATCGAAGATTCATTAAAATAGGCAAGGAAATTTACTCAGCATATTTATATCCGACTCCCCTCACTGAGTGAAAATATTTAGGGTTGCGGCTATCTTCTTCAAAATATTTTCGAAAGTTAAGAATGAAATTATCAATGGTTCTTGTAGTAGGATACACATTATAGCCCCAGACTACCTGGAGAATCTTTTCTCTCGGCACCACTTCATTTTTATTTTCTATCAACAACTTTAACAACATATTTTCCTTCCTGCTAAGCTGAACTTTTTCACCATTTTTTATTATTGCCTCCTGTGCTTTAAAATCAACAATATTATTTCCAAAATTATAAATATCACCTACCGAAGACTTATCCCTTAGCCTGTTATTTTTTTCAATTAATTTCTGGATGCGCAAAATCAATTCTTCAAGGTTAAATGGCTTTGTGAGATAATCGTCTGCGCCTTTTTTTAGACCCAATATTTTGTCTGCACTGGAGTTTTTCGCACTTAAAATCAGGATAGGCACTTCAATATTTTTCAACCGGATTGTCTCCGTTACATTAATCCCATCTACTTCCGGCAACATCACATCCAGAATAATCAAATCAAAATATTCTAAATCTACCGCCTTCAATGCAGCAGCCCCATCATAGGCGGAAGTGACTTCATATCCTTCCAGTTCAAGATTTAGCTTTAAAGCTTCATGAAGATTGACTTCGTCCTCTACCAACAATATTGAATATTTCTTTTCACCGGCCATTTACAACATTTTACTTCTCAATCTTTTTATGCTCCAAGGCAAATTCTGGTAACACATCATTTGCTAATTACGCTACTTCTGCATTAAAAGTAACGACGAAATTACTTCCCTGCGGTAAATGATCTGTCACTGTAATGTCTGCATTATGATCTTCAGCAATCTTTTCACAAAGGTAAAGACCTAGCCCTGTTCCTTTGGTTTGCCGTGTGGCCTCATCACCAATACGATAAAACTTTTTAAAAATATTTTTCTTTTCTGTCGCCGGAATACCGGGACCTTCATCAATCACATGAAGCCCGATCTTTTTATTATGTTCATTCAATACACAAGTAATGGTTTTTTGCTTAGGAGAATATTTGACAGCGTTTTCCAGCAAATTATTAATCAGTAATTGCAATAAGAGCGGATCGCCTTTAACATCCATATCAGGTTCTATTGATTCAATAAATTTCCTTTCCGGATAACGTTGCATAAAATTTCGGACACAATCTTTGAACAGGTCACTCAAGTCAAGTTCTTCTTTTGAGGTTGTATAACCGTCTCCTTCCAACTGGGAAGAAATAAGAATGTTATTTGTAAGAGTATTTAATCTTTCAGTTTCTTCCAGCGTCATCCTGATTAGCTTTTTCTCTTTATCAGGGTCAAGCTGATATTTCTGGAGAGTTTCCAAATTCAATCTTGCTACAGAAATAGGCGTCTTCAGTTCATGGGTGACGGCCATCATAAAATTTTGTTGCTGCTGATGTAAAAAAAATTGTTTGCGAACAGAGCGGTAAACAAAAGCAGCTCCGATCAGTATCAAAATAAGAAACGTAGAGCCTTCACTCACATATTTTATATGATTTCTTTCATAGTCCTGCTTAATATTTATTCTTGCTTCATCATAAAGCTGTGGATTTTGCAAGCTGTCAATAGCGGCACTTAACTGGCTTATTTTAAAATCAGTCATTTGCCTGTTTTGCTTTTCAAGAGAAATAAACCACCATATAAGTGCAGCTACAATATAAAAAAGAAGAAGCCAGTAAATTGTAGTAGCAAACTTGATTCCTTTTTTATTTTTATCCGGCATAAGATAAAAAGCATTTATTGCTTTTTCTCCATTCTCAATCCTACATCCAATACATTCTCAAGCGGATCCTCTCTCATGATCTGTTCAATCTTAAAATGATACACCCCGGCTTTTAAATACCGGGGGTCGGTTAGTTTTATCCTGTGCTCATAAATGTCATCCATACCCGTACCCAGCCATTTTTCATTTGTAGCCAACGGAAGTTCAAAAGATGCCTTGTGCAAGGTATCACCAGGAGGTTGAGAGTATAAATTTATCCAAATGTTATTGTAATTATATTTTTCATTATGTCTTAAAACAAGAAAGAGCTGGTAGGGAACGGATGTATCTTTTATTGTAAATATAAACTCAGGCCTGAAACTATTTTTCCATTTAAATCCGGGAATAGTTACATCTTTTTCATAAATATCAATGGAAGTACAGGATGACAGGTACAAGATACAAGGTAAAAGCAACAAGAAACAGGTTTTTAACAGCTTCATTTTACAAAGATAAATTGAACAAGGCACAAGCTAAAAGGAACAGGGCAGATGAAAAGATTGATGTTTTTATGAATGACTTTAAACGAACCCGGGCCTTCTTTTCTATGCCATTATAATACGTTTAGAATTTGTTCTTTTGCTTTTTCTAATTCATCTTTCATAATCACAACACATTTTTGAATGGCGGCATCATAAGCCTTGGCACCGGTCGTATTGATCTCTCTGCCAATCTCCTGCAGAATAAAAGACAGTTTTTTCCCCTTCGACTCTTCCGGCTCCGACATAATTATTTTAAAATAGTCACAATGATTTTTTAATCTTACCTGCTCTTCGCTGATATCAATTTTCTCTATATAATAAATTAATTCCTGTTCCAGGCGATTGCTATCATAGTTTTCTTTACCTACATTCTCCTCTAACAACCTTGTTAAACCGTCCCTTATCTTTTGCTGACGCAACGGTTCAAGCTTAATTACTTCATCCTGCTGCTTCGAAATATTATCAATACGTAATAATAAATCTTCCTCCAGTGATTTTCCTTCTTCTGACCGGTGGAGATTCAGATCGTCAATGGCAGCACTTAATACTTTTTTAAAATCATTCCATTCTTCTGCAGTTAAAGTATCTGCTGTAGGCGTAATTACTTCAGGAAGTTTAACCAGTGTACTTAAAATATGAGAAGGGTCTAATTTCAATGCCTCAGATAATTCAGCAAGAGGCTTGTAATATGCTTTTGCAAGGTCAGTATTAATGGATACTGGTTTTGCGCTGCCTGTCTCTTTTAGACTTATGGAACAATCTACACTGCCACGGCTTAGTTTGCTTGAAAGAATACGTCGGATATCAAATTCAAGTGGTTTTAAAAAACCGGGAAGTTTGAGCAGTAATTCAAACTGTTTTCCGTTAAGTGATTTTATATCTACCTGGAACGTTTTATCCCCGACAATTTGCTCAGCTCTTCCAAAACCGGTCATGGATTTAAGCATGAAATTTTATTTTGTTCCCGGTAAAGTTATTGGAATTGTATTGCAATTATTCAGTGTCCGGGTGTTTTTAATAAACCCCGCAGAAAGCTGAAGTCTGTTAGATAACAATTTTATAGGAAAAAGCAGAAAGAAAAATCCCGACAGATGTCGGGATAATTATAATGGATGGGTTAGTAAGTACCGGGAAATAAATTTCCCTCCACAATATTAAAAATAATTTTTCCGAACTAAAAAAATTTTGTAAAGAATTTTATTAACATTTTGAATCTGTTTGTGGATAAGGACAACCATTTCTGTAGTTAATTTTTAAAACTAAAGAAAAGTGTGAGTAAAATTCAAAGATGATTTTTTTTACTTTCAATTTTTTTCAATTCAATGAAACCTTTGTTCTGCATCATTTCTATCGAATTAATTTCTTTAAGTTCTTTTCTTTCGTTCTTAAACTACTTTCTTTTTTATAAAAGAAAAGTTTAAAAAATTACATCCCGTTTTTAAGAAAGAAGCCCGAAAATTATTTTTTAAAGAAGGGGATCAAAACATTCAAAAACTCTATTAAACATCCTTATTTTAAAAAAATAAGCACATACAGCCGATAGTTACCTTTGTGCAAAATCATTTTTATGCGTTTTGAGAAACCTGTTCCTCTATCATGGATCGCTGAATTTATTGGGGCAAAAATCCTGGGAAATAAAGATGGAAAAGCCACTGGCATTAATGAAATTCACAAAGTAGAAAATGGCGATATTGTATTTGTTGACCATCCGAAATATTACAGCACTTGTATTCATTCAGCAGCTACATTTATTATTATTAATAAGGAAACAGATTTTCCAAACGGAAAGGCTTTATTAATAGTTAATGATCCATTCGAAGCTTATTTAAAATTGGTAAATCATTTTCGTCCTTTTATCCCTTCAATGAAAATGATCAGTAATACTTCAAAAATTGGTAAAGGAACAGTGATCATGCCCAATGCCTATATCGGTAACTATGTAACTATCGGCAACAACTGTATTATTAATCCTAATGTAACCATATTGGATCATTGTATGATCGGGAACAATGTAACTATACATCCGGGCAGTGTTATAGGCGGCGATGCCTTTTATTATAATAAAAAAACAAACCGGGATGTTCATTATAAAAAAATGAACAGCTGCGGGAGAGTGGTAATTAAAGATTTTGCAGAAATAGGCGCCGGTTGCACTATTGACCGTGGTGTAAGCGGAGATACAATTATTGGCCCCGGTACAAAAATTGATAATCTTGTTCATATTGGTCATGATACAGTGATTGGGAAAAATTGTTTGCTTGCTGCACAAGTAGGTGTAGCCGGGGCAACAAATATTGAAGACGAAGTAATTCTTTGGGGGCAGGTAGGCGTCAGTAAAACTCTTACCATTGGAAAAGGCGCTGTGCTATATGCTCAAAGTGGTGTGCCTGCATCTCTTGAAGGCGGTAAAACTTATTTTGGTTCGCCTGCTATAGATGCCAGGGAAAAAATGAAAGAATTAGTTTGGATAAAAAGAATTCCGGAATTGTGGAAGAAAATCAGGAACCATGATTCCCGGGATTAAAAGGATTGTCAGGAAATTTTTTGAATTAATTCCTTCTAATTAAAATCAGAGTTCTCTTTTTTCCTTCTAATCCAAAACAATCATATGAATCACGGTTCTAGGGTATATAATCATATGGCAAAAGATCTGCCAGGTTTTTCCAGCTCCAGTAGCCCTGATTGACCCAATCTTTTTGATCATAAAAAAATCCATTTTCTTTGATCTCAATAGCATCCAAAAGATCAATGTACGATATTTGCACACTTACATCAAGAGGCAGTTTAAATTTTTTCAGATATTCTATCTCCGGTTTTTTCTTATATGTAACACTTATCTTTCTTGGATAGAAAACTTCTGCTTCATTTGTGCTGTCATACACTCCATAATATAAACTATCATAAGGATTATTGACTATATCGAATCTTGTTTTATTATTTTCTTTAAGCAATCCGATCTCAAAACGGTCTTCAATTAAAGTGCTGTCATAATAAGAACGCATAAACTCAAGTTTAGAACCGTAATAAGCTTTCTTCCTGTTTTCACTCCAGGCCTTTTGTTCACGGAAACTGCCATCCATTTCAGCAAAAAAGCAATAGCCGCGATAAGAGCTTACATTCGTTTTATAATAATACATGAATGAATCTAATTGATACCGGAGGGTATATCCTAAAGCTTTATTGGAAATAATAATGGGATCGGTAACAAGAACCTTAAGTTTATCACTCTTTTTATAATAGTAAAAATGAACAGCTTCGGGATTAACTAAAGTGCATTGCGCTGCATTGGGTGTAGAGCCAATAAAATTTTCCAGGAAAAATTTTCCATATTTATCCCATCCATCCATTACTTCATTGCTGCTGCGTATCACTACTTCTTCCATTGACTTCTCTTCTTTCGTCATTACAATCTGTAGTGGCGTGTTGTCGGTGCTGGTGATGCGAACTTCTTTGGTTAGATAACCTGTAAATGAAACAACAAGGTCATAACCCCCTGATTTTAATGACAAGGAAAATTCTCCTTCTTTGTTTGTAGTTGTGCCGGAAGTTGTATTCTGGCAAAAAACCGAAGCTCCATAAAGGGGTTCCATTGAGGCGGAATCGACAACTTTTCCGGTGACAACGAATTGCCCAAAACTAATTGAAGAAAAAAATAAGGTTACAAGAATTAAAAATAATTGACAGCTTTTCATAGAATTTATATTATTCTAAAGATACGTTTCTAAAAACTATGGTTGCACCTGATTTATTGTTTGAAGATATTTTTTACAGGCTTTTTTGATACTTTCCTGCAATGGTGTAAAGGAAAAATCCGGAAGTGTGGCAAGTAATTTATCGTTGCTGAAAAATGTATGGCTGTGTGCCACTCTTGCACTTTCTTTCGTAAGCAAGGGTCTTTTACCGGAAAACAGGCTTTTAATCTTTTCCACCCTCCACGCAATATCACCAAGAAATGGTGTGGCCCTCATGTGCGGGTGTTTCTTTCCAAAACCATCGGCAATGGCATTGAACAATTGTTGAAAGCTCCAATTTTCACTGTTTATAATAAATCTTTGTTCGGATATATTATTTTCCATCAGCATCACTATAGCCGTCGCTACATCTTCAATATCCACAAAACCATTGATGCCTGTACTGTACCATGGAAACTCATCATAAATAGTTTTAAAAATTTTGGAGCTTGAAGTGTTCCAGTCTCCATATCCTAAAACAGTACTCGGGTTAACTATCACCGCATTCAATCCTTCACCTATTGCTCTCCACACTTCCATCTCAGACCTGTATTTGCTAATGGCATAATGCGTATTATTTTTATTTTCCTGCCATCTTTTTTCTTCATTTACGTTCGTACTTGTTTTGGTCCTACCCAATGCAGCTACTGAACTAACGTGAACAAATCTGGAAATCCTTTTTTCCAATGCTGTGTTTACAACATTAGCTGTACCCTGAATATTTACATGATTCATCTTTTTTTTATCTCTTCTATCAAAGGAAATGATCGCTGCAGAATGAATAACTGCATCAACATTCTCCATTGCCTCTTCCAAAGAAATGGTATCCAAAATATCTCCTTCTAACCATTCTACTTTTTCAAAGACCCCGGCAGGAATATAAAAGGGGAGTTTACTCGTATTTCTTTTAATTGCACGAACAGAATAATTTTTTTGTATAAGCTCTTTAATGATATAAGAACCCAGGAAACCAGTGCCACCGGTGACGAGAATCATTTTCAGTCTCAGGTTTTAGATTTCAGATTTAATCGATGATTGCAGAAATAAATCCAAAATCTGCAACCGCAAGTCATTAATAAATATAATACCCCTTTCCTGTTTTCTTTCCCAATTCTCCCTTTTCTAGTTTTTCTTTTTGAATAGAAGAGGGTTTTAGCCTTCCGGGTTTATTTAGTTGTTGATATACAGATTCGCTTACTGCATAGTTTATATCATTACCAATCAGGTCCATTAATTTAAAAGGGCCTAATTTAAATCCTGTTGCTTCAAGTAATGTATCTATCGTTTCAAAACTAACCCCGGTTTCTTCTACTATTCGAAAAGACTCTATATAAAAAGGTCTTGCCACACGATTTACAATGAATCCCGGGAAGTCTTTGCATACGACTGGCGTTTTCCCGAATTGTTTTGCAAGCTCAACAATAACCTGGACCACATCTTCCGGAGTCGTTTCTGTTTTCACCACTTCCACTAATTTCATTATCGGTGCAGGATTAAAAAAATGCATTCCAATAACTCTATCCGTATGTAAAGTTTTATTTGCAATGTCAGTAACGGAAAGGGACGATGTATTGGTAGCGAAAATAGTTCTGTCATCATTAACCTGTGTCAATTGATTAAATAGCTGAATTTTTGCTTCTATGTTTTCAATAATAGCTTCAATAATTATTTCTGCAGTACATTCATTGATAGTATCCGTAAAATAAATCCTCCCAATTATTTCTTCTTTATCCCGGCTCGTTATTTTATTTTTTTTGACAAGTTTTTCCAAATTATTTTCGAGAGATATTTTTGCCTTATCAAGAATTCCGACATTTAATTCGTACAAGATCGTATTAAATCCTGCGGCGGCCGATAATTGTGCAATGCCAGTGCCCATTGTTCCTGCACCACAAATACAAATTTTATTAAACATCATTTTCAAAAATATAAAGATAATGTTCGCTGTCTTATTGATTTTTCAATAGTTTCTCTTACCTTTTCCAAAACAAAACTAACAATATGGAACCTATTCAAGAAACTCAAGCCACCACACCTGCGCCGCCTGCAACTTCTTCTCCCGGGTTATTTGGAACTAAAATTCCTGCCACTGCTGCTTTCTTAGTTGCCGTTCTTCTTTTTCTCTTGCCCTTTGCAGAAATAAAATGTAATGATACAACGCTTGCGAGTAACACCGGTATTGGTATTGCTACGGGAAGCGATTGGAAAGAAGTAACAAGCAAAAGTCTTTTTGGAAATGATTTTGGAGGAAATAATACAAGCAATGAACAAAAAATGAAAAAACAAGATCCAAATATATTTGCTATCGTTGCTTTGGGGCTTGGTGTATTAGGGTTATTAATAGCTTTTCTGGCTCCAAAAGGAGGAGGAAAATTGAATTTATATATAGGCATGCTGGCTGCCATTGCTCTTATAGGCATGCTGATCGATCTTAAATCAAAGGCGAGATCAGACAATTCAATAAAATCTTCTGACCTTGATTTTAATGCCGGGGTGAGTGTGACTGTAGCTGGTACCGCTGCCTTTTATTTTGCAATCATACTTTTTTTACTTGCTGCATTATTTAGTTGGCAACGAAGTAAGATAAAAACATGATAAGATTAAAAAAATCTCTGCTACCGGTAATATTAATAACAACTGCTAACCATTCGCCAACTTATTATCAAGGTTGAATGTAATCCGTTTATGAGATCATTATTTGTATCTGCAATGTTATGCTGCACCGCATTGTTCAGTTCAGCGCAATCTTATACGTGGTGGGAAACTACAGTTCACTGGGATGGAATAACACCCTGGGAACGCTACATCACATTTACTCCCGGTTTTCTTGGGCCCAATGCCTTACCCGTACCGCACATAACAAATGGAAGTATAGACAGTATTAATAGCATAGGTTTTAGCAGTGATTTTTATTTTTCAAAAGATGATTATACACAGGATATTTCTCTGTATGGAAACTATTGCCTTGTAAAAAATAAAATTTCTTTTGATGCCCACTGGGTACCCGTCGAGCATTTTACAATGAGTCACAACCTGAAAACCGAGCGACATGTATTTACAAGTCATTACTATGATCGCTACGCCAGCGGCGACATCTATTTAAATACGAATATTCAAATATTAAACAATAAAAAGAAAAACATACATTCGGCATTTCGGGTTGGCTATCGCTTTGCTTCTTCTGAAATCGGGGCAGCAAGATTTACCGACGCGCCCGGTTATTATTTTGATCTTTCTTTTGCCAAAGGATTTCCAATACCAGCCCTGAAATGGATCGTAATGGCAGGTGGTTACTTTTGGCAGGCTGACAATATTGAGCGTCACAGGCAGGATGATGCTTTTTTATTCGGGAGCGGGTTTGAATGGAATAAAAAAAATCTCAGGATTCAAACTTGCATAACAGGCTATCTTGGATGGTTCGGCAAGCTTCGTGATAAACCCATTTTATTCAGAATTAATGCTGATAAAACGATCAAACGGAAAATAATTTTCTTTCAATTTCAGCAGGGTTTGCACAATTTTAACTACGCGAGCCTGGAATTGGGAATGAAGTTTCGTTTCGGAAAATAATATTGCCGAATAGAAATACGAAAGTACAAGTGTGTGACGCAACGAAAGCTTAATGGAAGTATGTAAGCTGGCGACATAATCAACCAACGATAAGAGTATGTAACTATATGGCAGAAGTGAACTGCTTCAGAAACCTGACATCGTTTTCACTAAAAAGCCGGATATCATTGATACCGTATTTCAACAATGCCGGGCGTTCGACACCCATACCAAATGCAAAGCCAGTATATTTATTAGGGTCAATATTACAGTTCTGCAACACATTCGGGTGCACCATGCCGCAACCAAGAATTTCAAGCCACCCGGTATGCTTGCAAACGCTGCAACCTTTGCCTTTGCATAAAGTACAACTGATATCCATTTCAGCGCTTGGTTCAGTAAATGGGAAAAAGGAAGGGCGAAAGCGAACCTTTACATCACTGCCATACATTTCTTTTACAAAAAAATACAGTGTTTGCTTCAGATCAGCGAAAGACACATTTTCATCAATGTATAATCCTTCTACCTGGTGAAAGAAACAATGACTCCTGGCACTTACCGTTTCATTGCGATAAACACGCCCGGGATAAATTCCCCTGATCGGAAGTTTTCCTTTTTCCATTTCACGGATCTGCACATTGCTTGTATGTGTACGTAAAAGCCAGTCAGGATTTCGTTGTACATAAAAAGTATCCTGCATATCCCGGGCAGGATGGTATTCGGGTAAATTAAGCGCTGTAAAATTGTGCCAGTCATCTTCAATTTCCGGGCCCTCGGCTACTGCAAATCCAAGACGCTGGAAAATAGAAATGATCCGATTTTTCATCAGGCTGATTGGATGCCGTGAACCAAGAGGCATAGGGTCACCGGGCAAACTAAGATCAATTTCTCTTTCTGAAACGGGTTGTTGATTCCCGGTTACTTGCTTAAGCTCATCAAATTTATTTTCAACAAAAGACTTAAAATCATTTAGTATCTGGCCAAATTCTCTTTTTTGCTCATTGGGAATATTTTTCATCTCTCCCATCAAACTTTTTACAATACCTTTTGATCCCAGCCATTTAATGCGAAACTCTTCAATTTTTTCTGCATCGCTGTCTGAAAATTGACCGATCTCTTTTTTATACTCTTCTATTTGCTGCAGTAACTGATCCATAAGGCGGCAAAAATAAGCCAGAACTACGATTTTCGGGATTAATATAATTTTACAAGCGATAACAAATATTTTTCCTCATAATCGAATACTCAATCCTAACAACCAAGGTTCTTCTTAAATTGCAGCATGTCTGATTATCTCAATATTTCAGATTTTCTTTCTCCTGTAAACATTTATGAAATTTCACAGGAAGATTATAGGGAAGGCCAGATAGGTAAAATAATTTCAGTATATCATACTCAAAAAGATGATGACACTGAAGAATTTCCTGATCTTGATGAGGTGCAGGTGGTAATTGTCGGTTGTGGTGAGCAACGTGGCAGCGGTCTTATACATGGTCATAGCAAGGCCCCGGATCTCATTCGCCGGCAACTTTACTCATTATACTACTGGCATAGCGATGTAAAAATTGCCGATGCAGGCAATATAAAGGCAGGCTCATTATACACTGATTCCTATGCAGCTTCAAAAACAGTTATCCATGAACTAATCAATGATGGAAAAACCGTAATCATTCTTGGAGGTTCACATGATCTGACACTGGCACAGTATGCAGCTTATGCCGATATTGGAAAAGCCATTGAAGCTTCCTGTGTGGATGCGTTAATTGATCTAAATATTGATTCTCCTTTTCGCCAGGAAAACTTTTTAATGGAAATGCTTACTTCAGAACCCAATTACATTCGTCATTACAATCATATCGCTTTTCAAAGTTATTATGTACATCCCCGAATGCTTGAAACGATGGACAAGCTTCGCTTTGACTGCTATCGTGTAGGAAGTGTAAAAGAAAATATCGAGGAGATGGAGCCTGTGATCCGTAACAGCAGTTTATTCAGTTTTGACATATCTGCCATTGCACATGCGTATGCTCCTTCAAACCCGGTATCACCCAATGGCTTGAATGGCGAAGAAGCCTGTGTGCTGATGCGCTATGCAGGAATGAGCCCAAATGTAAACAGCATTGGGATTTACGGCTTTGATGCCGCTCATGATAAAGAAGAACTTACTGCCAAACAAGTTGCCCATATGATATGGTATATACTGGATGGCAGAAGCCGGGGTAGGAAAGAGGTAGAGTTAGACCAGAGGGATTCATTTAATGAATATCATATTGCCTTTGCAGAGGTAGAAACAACTTTTTTACAAAGCAAAAAAACGGGACGTTGGTGGATGCAATTGCCTAATAGAAGTTTTATAGCCTGCAGCTACAAAGATTATCTGCTGGCAAGTAGTAATGAAATTCCTGAAAGATGGTTACGGGCACAGGAAAGAAGTTAATTGAATAATCAATAATTATTTTTTAATTGGAGACTATAATCAAAACAGGCATTTGTTCTTATGGCATGAGTGGAAAATTATTTCATGCCCCATTTATTCAAAATCATCCCGGCTATGAATTGACCGCGATTGTTGAACGGCATAATAATGATTCAAAAGAAAGATATCCCAAATCAAAATTATATCGTTCAATTGATGAATTGATCGCTGATGATTCAATACAGCTTATCATAATAAACACACCCACTCATTTACACTTTGAAAATGCAAAAGCCGCTTTAATGGCAGGTAAGAACATTGTTGTTGAAAAACCATTTGCTGTTTCTGTAAAGCAGGCTGAAGAGATTAATGAATTGGCAAAACAAAAAAATCTGTTTTTAAGCATTTACCAGAATCGCCGTTATGATGGAGACTATTATGCGATAAAAGATGTAATTCAAAAAAAACTTTTAGGTGAATTGAAAGAAGTGGAGATGCGTTATGATCGTTATCGTCCTTCAGGAGTTGGTAAAGCTCATAAAGAAGGCGATCTGCCGGGTGCCGGAATCATTTATGATCTCAGTCCTCACCTTGTCGACCAGGCTTTGCAATTATTTGGTTGGCCCAAAGCCATATTCAGTGATGTATGGAAGATGAGGGATGATGTCAAGGCCGATGATTATTTTGAAATGCTTTTTTATTATCCAAAATTGCGGGTAAGATTGAAAGCTACCTGCATTGCCCGGGAACAACTGCCATCTTATATACTGCACGGGATGAAAGGAAGTTTTATTCAGCAACGTTCTGATTTTCAGGAAATACAATTGAATGCCGGCGCTGTTCCTTCTTTAGAAAGCTGGTGTCCCGCACCGGCTCAGCCAGATGGTTTACTTCATACCGAGGTTAATGGTAAAGTTATTCACGAACAACTTACTTCCTCACCGGGAAATTATATGGGTTACTATGATGACTTATATAAAGCATTAACAGGAAAAGCCTCCAATCCTGTTCCGGCGGAGGATGGAATTAAAACAATTAAGATCATTGAAGCAGCATTAAAAAGTTCTAAAGAAGGAGAAGTAGTCCATTTTGATTAGTATCAAAAAATTAAAAGTGAAAAATATTTTCAATCAAAGTCATATTCTATTTTGTATTTTTTTGTTTTTAGTTTTTGCCTCCTGCTCTATTCAGAAAAGAATTTCAAAATCAGCTAAAGAATCAGTCTTAAAAGATCCTTTACTTAGCACTGCTCATGTCGGCATCAGCATTTATGAGCCAGCAACAAATAAATATTGGTACAACTACCAGGGCGATCACTATTTTGTTCCTGCCAGCAATATAAAAATCCCGACCTGTTATTCAGCAATGAAATATTTAGGGGATAGTTTACCTGGAATTCTAAAATTTGAAAATGATACAGCGATCTTAATTATACCTACAGGAGATCCCACATTACTCGATCCGGACTTTAAAAATCAACCTGTAATAAATTACCTGAAGAGCGTAAATAAAAAAATTTATACAACGGATCTTTTGTGGGAGGAAGATGCACTTGGTTCAGGCTGGGCATGGAATGACTACAATGATGATTATATGGCGGAAAGAAGCCCCTTGCCAATCTATGGCAATATGATCAAATGGGAGCAGGAAAATACAGGCAATGAACCGACAATTATATACTCAATACCTGAAGTAAACTGGGAAGTAAACTTTGATACCATTAAATCAAATAATTTCTCCGTTACCAGGAACCTTTGTACAAACAGTTATAAGATAATTGAAGGAAATGAAAAGCGAAGAGAACAAGATGTTCCGTTTGTTACAAATGGAATACAGACGGCTTTGGAATTGTTACCTGACACAATACGCAAAACTATTTCCCTGGCAAGTCCGAAAATATTTCAAGAACTGTTTGATGATAAAACTGCTTATGTAAATCTCATCTATTCTCAACCAACCGATTCACTTCTAAAAATAACTATGCACAGAAGTGATAATTTTTTTGCAGAGCAATCTTTGCTAATGATAAGTTCAAGGTTATTGAATATTATGAATGACAGAAAAATTATTGACACTTTACTAAAAACGGATTTTAAAGACCTGCCTCAAAAACCAAGATGGGTGGATGGTTCAGGACTGAGTCGTTATAATCTTTTCAGCCCACAAGATTTTGTTTTCATTTTTAATAAAATGAAAAATGATTTCGGAATGAAAAGAATTAAAACAATTTTTGCTACAGGTAATGAAGGCACGCTTAGAAATTACTATATACCTGAAAGTGGATACATATTTGCCAAAACAGGAACCCTTTCAGGAGTTGTTTCACTCAGCGGGTTCCTCTATACAAAGAAAAATAAGTTATTAATCTTTTCTGTCCTGGTCAATAATCATAATACATCTGCAACCAATGTAAGAAGAGCTGTTGAAAAATTTATTGAAGAAATTAAAAATAAGTACTGATCCTGTTAAAAAAAATTCATAAGAATTGTGCGGAAACAAGATATTTCCAATCACAATTAACTTTTTCATATGCCGCGGTAGGTTGAATTTTTTTATTCATTACTTCCGGTTTTAAAATCTTCTCATTTACTAATTTCTTTTTTGCTTCATGAATCATTTCCTGCACAGACGGTAATTGCATCCACATCAACTGTGGCGGTTCAAGACCGATCTTATCCTGTCTCCATACTATCGAAGGAGGCAATATTTTTTCCATCGCTTTTCTTAGTGTCCATTTCGTCCAGCCTTCTCTTATTTTATAATCAGACGAAAGAGAAAAAATAAATTCAACCAGTTCATGATTTAAAAAAGGCAACCTCACCTCCCTGCCATGAGCCATACTGTTACGATCAGCAAACCGTAGCAACTCTTCAAGTCCGTGGATACAGGTGTTGAAATATAAAACACCATTCAGAGAAAAAACAGTCGGTGTGATATAATAAGCCTCTTCGCTTTGCAGGTGCACAAATTCTCTTGTAAGATCTTTCTGCCTCAGGGCATGCAATAGATATTGTCTTTCCAAAAACACGGAAGCAAAGTCGGGAAATAATGAACTAATAATATTTCTAATCCCGAACTCCTCTTTTATACCTAACTGCTTAGCTTTTTTTAGTTCTCCGCTCAGAAACAATTTTCTTTGCCTGAAAAGTTCCTGCCAGTACCATTTATAATATTTATAGTAACCTGCTAAAATTTCGTCTGCTCCCTGGCCGTCTAATAAAACTTTTACACCGTTTTGCTTTGCATACTCAAATACTTTATACTGTGGTAATGCACTGGCACTGCCAAAAGGTTCATCATGGTGCTGAATTACTTTTTTAAAAAGAGACGGAATCTCTTTATCGTTAATTATTGTTTTATAAGATTGCATTGAAAAACAATTTGCCATTTCATCAATGTATTTTTCTTCATTCCTTTCGAAACCGGGAAAAATAACTGAAAACGTTTGAAGTTTGGAGCTCCCAGTCAGAAGGTTGCAAATTGTTGCCGCTATTGAAGAACTATCAAGACCTCCGCTCAAACTTGTTCCCAGTGGCACATCGCTTCTCAATCTCCTTTTAACTGAAGTAGCTAACAATTCCCTGAACTTATCAATGGCTTCATGCTCTAAAATTTTTTTGTCGTGATGTTCTGTATCTATGTCCCAATATTTTCCATTTTGAATTAAAAGTCCGGGACGAATTTTGAGTTTAAGAAATCCTGCCGGAGGCAATTTATTTACATCATTATAAAATGTTTCATCCGGTTGGTTTGGGTTATCAGTATACCCAATGGTAAGAAAATTAAAAAGCATTTTTTTATTAAATTCTCTTCCCAGGTTAAGAGGCCAAAATGCTTTTATTTCCGAAGCAAACAGGAATTCTTCTTGGGGCCTATTATACACATAGTAAAACGGCTTTTCCCCAAATCTATCCCTTGCTGCAAAGAGTTCTTTATCCTTTTTATCCCAGATAGCAAAAGCAAACATCCCGTCAAACTGTTCCAGGCAGTCTTCTTTCCAGTAATCATACGCCGCCACCAGTACCTCTGTGTCCGTTTCTGTACGAAACTTATATCCCTTCTTTATCAGATCCTCCCTTAGTTCAATATAATTATATATCTCGCCGTTATGAATAATCGTATACCTGTTTAAATAATGAAGCGGTTGAGCTGCCGCCTCGCTAAGATCAAGAATGGATAAACGGCGGTGACCCAATAAAATATTTCCCGAATCATTTTGCCAAAAACCTTCTCCGTCAGGTCCGCGATGTGAGAGAGCATCGGTCATTTTTTTTAAATGCTCTTTATTATAAAGACCGGTCGTAGTTTGTATTATGCCTGCAATGCCACACATGGGTAGTTTTCAAGATACAAAAAGAGCATTAACAAAAGTCCAAATTTAAAATTTACCGGTTGTATATTTTCATTGAGAATGTGTTGCAAAGAAGATAACTTAGACAATAAATAAACCAATATTACCAAAACCTTAAAGCTTTTTTATGGTATTTAAAAATGTGATCAGTTGGTTTGAAATACCGGCAATTGATCTTGAGAGAGCACAAAAATTTTATGAAACAATTTTTGATATAAAAATGATCCCTCTTGATACTCCTAATCTTAAAATGAGAATGTTTCCTCTTGAAGATATGATGAATAGTATTGGCGGAGCGCTTTCCAAAGCAGAGGGCTTTTATAAACCTTCTGCCACGGACGGACCGCTTATTTACTTAAACGCAAATCCTGATGTGCAAAACATACTTGATAAAATAGAAACAGCAGGAGGCAAGATCATAGTTCCAAAAACTCAAATATCTCCGGAATATGGTTACATGGCCGTTTTTATGGATACTGAAGGAAATAGAGTTGCTTTACACAATGTGCCTCAATAATAAGTTACTTTTTTATATAGGAATTTGTACCTGCAATTTGAAGCCGCGGCCAGGCTCAGTAAAAATCTGTGCAGTTCCTTTGTGAAATTCTGCCCGATTGAAAATATTTCTTAATCCAAGTCCGTGTTTTTTTGCCTTTAAATCATGCCCCTTTCCATCGTCAGTAATTGTAAGTTTTATTTTCTCTCTTTCTTCAGATAAATCAATGAAGACTTTTTTTGCTTCTGCATGTTTTATAATATTATTCAACTGTTCCTGGATGATGCGAAACATTGCCAGTTGAATATCGTCGTGAATTTTATTTACGTCCGTAATCGAAAAGGAGAAAGAGATTTCCAGACTGATTGCATTATTTATTTTACTTAATAAATCATTAATGGAGCCTTCCAATCCAATATATTTTAATGTTGCGGGGTTGAGCCTGTGACTGATATTTCTCATTTCATCTATTGCTTTCTGAAGATTTTCCCTGGTTTGTTGTAAATATTTTTTATTATCACGTTGTATGGCTGCTTCCAGTAATAGTTTACAGGTAGTTAGTATTTGGCTTACATTATCATGCAACTCATGTGATATTTCATGTCTCTCTCTTTCCTGAGCATGAATAATTGCATGCAAAACTTCTTGCTTTTTTCTTTCCTCTTCTTTGATTAATTGCTTCTGCAATCGCCTTTGCTCTGTAATATCCTGCATAGCTCCAATCATTCGTAGAGCCTGGCCGCTTTCATTACGAATGATAAACCCTTTATCAAGAATTATCTTATAAGTCCCGTCAGTACATTGAAAACGATATTCATCCTGCCACCTCTCAACATTTTCTTCAAGTACTTTTTTTAAGCCCGTAGAAATTCTTTCTCTATCGTTTGGATGAATGTGATCTAATTTAAACTGTGTTGATGAAGAAGTTTCAGTATAGCCAAATATAGAGGCAAAACTTTCACTACGATAAATTATATCTGTTTGTATATCCCAATCCCATATGGCATCGGAGGTAGCTTTACTCGCATAATTATATCTTTCATTGCTTAATCGCAATTGTTGCTGATTAATGATGTCTGATGTTATGTCAAGAGCAACACCACCTAACAATCTTATTCCTTCTTCGGGATTAAGAGGAAATTTAAATATTTGATAGATCTGTTTGTTCCCATCAGGGCCAACACCTTCTTCAACCGTTTCCAAGGCGGAATCTGCATTCCATACCCGCCAGTTATTTTCAATAAATGCATCACAAATATGAGCCGGGAAAATTTCATACAATGATTTCCCAATATCCTGTGGGCTCAGGTTAAAAGCCTTCATATAAGAATTATTCCAAAATCGAAAATAATTTTTTTCATCAATGATCCAATTCATTGTAGGAGTGTTCATCATAAATGATTGCAATAGCTGCTGCGCCTTTACCAACTTTTGCTCAGTACTTTTCCTTTCTGATATATCCCTGATAGCTGCCGCAATCATTAATCCTTCTTCGGAATGGATAGGGCTAAGACTTATTTCTACAGGGATCTCTTCCCCATCTCTTTTCCTGGCAAAAAGTTCAAGGCCTTTTCCCATCTCCCTGGTTTGTGCATTTTGTGAAAAAATATTTCGGTGTAAGGCATGGTTTTTAGCATACCGCTCAGGTATAATAGATTCAATTGTCTTTCCAATCATCTCTTCTCTCTTATAGTCAAATAATTTTTCAGCCTGCGAATTTATAATTTCGATTAATCCTTCTTCGTTCGTTATAACCATTGCATCAGGCGCAGATTCAAGGAAACTCTTAATTTTTTCCTCAGCCCTTTTTTGAGAATCAACATTGGTCTGTGTACCTACAATTTTTATTGGTTTTCCTTCTTTGGTTTTTTCCAGTATCATACCGCGGTCAAGTACCCAGATATAATTTCCTGACTTATTTTTTATCCTGTATTTAATGGAGTGGTTTTCAATTTCGCAACAATTATATTTTACGTCTATACTTTCTACCAATATCAGATCCTCCGGATGTATTCTTCCCCGCCATTCCTGGGGGTCGTTTAAGAATTCATGTTCCAAAAATCCCAGCATCTTTTTATAATCAGGGGAATAATAAACCTCTTTGGTTTGAAAATTATATTCCCATACACCATCACCTGCTCCCTGCAAAGCAAAATTCATTCGTTGTTCACTCTGTAAAAGGTCTTTCATTTGATAAGCACCTGTAATATCTCTGTTCACAGAAACAAAACCAATTGTTTCACCATTTTCATTATGAAGTTTACTTACAGATGCATTCAAAAAGATTCTTTCACCATCATGACGTGTATATACTACCAGACCCTTCCATTCACCTTCATCAATAAGTTTCTTACGGGAAATTTCAAGAGAATCATTCAAAAATTCATAATTAAAAACATCACTCGTCAATCTGTCTCTTATTTCATAAAAAGAAAGATCATAAATTCTTTCTGCTGCCTTGTTCCATGTCTTTATTCTGAAATTTTCATCTGTAGAAATAATTGCATCGGAGACGTTATCCAATAACAACTCTGATAATTTTTTCAGATAATCGGTCTGGAGAATGTTGCTACTCATCAGCGGTTTTCAGAATTAGTATTTTTTCAGGATATTATTAGAAAATTAAGCCAAATTTCTTCAAAAACATATCTTTTATTAATGTGCTTCCAGCCAATTTTCACCTGCACCAATCTCAGCAATAACAGGCACGCCATAAGGCAATCCCATGGCTGATTGCATACATTCTATAACGGCAGGTTTAATGACATCCGACTCCTCTTTTAATGCATCAAAAACCAACTCATCATGCACCTGCAAGATCATTTTAGATTTAAATTTTCTTTTTTTGAATTCTTCGTGCAATTTGATCATAGCTAACTTAATCATATCAGCTGCAGTACCCTGAATGGGTGAATTAATTGCGTTACGTTCTGCAAAACCACGAACAGTGAAATTGGCAGAGTTAATATCACGCAGCCATCTTTTTCTTCCCATCAGCGTTTGCACATAACCATGTTCCCGGGCAAAGTTGATGGTGTCATCCATATACCTGGTGATACCATGAAACTCTTTTTTATAATTGTCAATAATTGCTTTAGCTTCCGTTCTCGAAATTCCAAGATTATCAGCAAGGCCAAAAGCACCCTGACCATAAATAATTCCAAAATTTACACTCTTTGCTTTGTAACGCATCTCTTTTGTGACTTCCTTTTCTTCTACATTATAAACTTTAGCTGCTGTTGCAGTATGTATATCTTTATTGTTTTTAAATGCATCACACATATTCGGGTCACCGCTAATCGATGCTACTATCCTCAATTCAATTTGTGAATAATCTGCACTCAATAAAATATGATTCTTATCCCTTGGAATAAAAGCTTTTCTAATCTCTTTTCCACGATCGGTACGAATCGGGATATTCTGAAGATTCGGATTATTACTCGCCAACCTTCCGGTCACAGCTACGGCCTGCCCGTATGTCGTATGGACACGGCCCGTTTTTCGGTTTATAAGTTGAGGTAATGAATCTACATAGGTTGATTTTAATTTAGTGTATTCCCGATAAGCAAGAATATCCATACATATCTGGTTCTTATGAGCCAGCTTCATCAGTACATCCTCACCTGTTGCATATTGGCCTGTTTTGGTTTTTTTTGCTTTGGGATCAAGCTGCAGTTTTTCAAATAATACTTCCCCCAGTTGTCGCGGAGAAGATAAGTTAAACCTGACCCCGGCCTGTTGGTAAACCGCTTCTTCACTTTTCTTTGCTTCTTTTTCAAGTTCTTTAGAATATTCATTCAAAAAATCAATATCGATCCTCACTCCTTCGTATTCCATATCTGTCAAAACTTTTACCAAAGGGTTTTCTACTTCACTAAAAACCTTCTCTACTTCATGTTTTTTTAGTAATGGAATAAATACTTTTTTAAGTTGCAATGTGATATCAGTGTCCTCAACAGCATATTCCTTTATTTTTTCTAACTCTACATCACGCATGCTGCCCTGTGTTTTTCCTTTTTTACCGATCAGCTCTTCGATATGAACAGGTTCATAACCCAGATATTTAGTGCTCATCATATCCATGCTTCGTTTTCCATCGGGCTCAATAACGTAATGTGCAAGCATAGTGTCAAAAATTTTTCCTTTTAATTCGTACCCGTACCATTTTAAAATAAGGAAATCATATTTTAAGTTTTGCCCGACCCAAACCTTTGTTTCATCATTAAAAAGTATGGCAAATCGAGAAAGGATTTCTTTTGTTTTTGTTTGATCAGCAGGGCAGGGGATAAAATATCCTTCACATGCTTTTGTTGAAAAGCTAAAACCGACAAGTTCGGCATCATTTGCATCGATACCTGTAGTTTCCGTATCAAAACATATTTCTTCATGACCCATTAATTCCTTTACAAGTGCTTTTATTGGTTCTTCACCTTCGACAACCTTATAATCATGGGGACAATTATGAATATTTTTATCAACTTTTAAAACCGCATCCGATATTTCTTCGATTACTTCTTCAATAGCCTGCTCTGTTTTTGCGTTCTTTGCTTTTTGTGTCTGTACCGCATTGCCAAACAGGTCCGTCTGAACCCCCTGGGGCGCTGTAGCAAAAACACTGAACTCTTCTCCCAAAATTCTCTTTCCAAGACTCTTAAACTCGAGATCAGTAAAAATTTCGTTTAATTTTTCTTTATTCCAATTTTTCAATTTGAAATTTTCTTCATGAAACTCAACAGGAACATTTGTAATAATAGTAGCAAGTTTTTTAGACAGCAACGCTTTTTCTTTACCTGCTTTTACTTTTTCTCCCAAAGCACCTTTTATTTTATCAGCATTGTCTAAAACATTTTCCAGTGTGTAATATTCTGCTAATAATTTGCAGGCTGTTTTTTGCCCCACGCCAGCTATGCCAGGAATATTATCTACTGCATCTCCCATCAATCCTAAAATATCTATTACCTGGTCAACAGATTGAATTCCCCATTTCTCACAAACTTCTTTTGGGCCCATGATTTCCACATCACCTCCCTGGTAACCGGGCTTATAAATTTTTATATTTTCTGAAACTAATTGTCCATAATCTTTATCGGGTGTAACCATGAAAACTTCGTAACCCGCTTTTTCGGCCTGCTTACAAAGCGTTCCTATTACATCATCCGCTTCATATCCATCTACCTCAAGAATTGGAATATTAAAACCGTCAATAATCTTTTTTATATCAGGTAATGCAGAAAGAATATCTTCGGGTGCATCTTGCCGGTTAGCTTTGTACTCTTCAAAATCAGTATGTCGTTCCGTAGGTGCTGCTGTATCAAAGCAAACGGCCATGTGTGATGGCTTCTGATTATTGATTAGTTCTGTTAATGTATTAGTGAATCCGAATTGAGCATTTGTGTTTTTGCCTTTGAAAGTAAGTCGCGGATTTCGTATAAGAGCATAATAGGCGCGGAAAATGAGTGCCATTGCGTCTAAAAGAAATACCTTTTTCACCATTTGGCGAAGATAAGCCCATCCCTAACGGTTGCCAAAAGCATCAAAAATTTAGTAAGCCTTTTTGTAAAAGCCAAACCCCGGACAGTGCCGGGGTGGTTTTTATTATTAATGGTTAACTAAAAAACTTAATTAATTGAAAGCTTCAAAGAATTTTCCTGGCTGCTTTTCTCAACTGAAGGTTGGGTAACTGTAGCTGATGCTTTTGCATTAAGATATTTTTCTGCATCCTGAACGGGAACAGTTCCGGTAATAACTTCAGTATTTACTTTTACCGGTGCAGGTTCAACAACAGCCTTGTCTTTGTGAATAAAGTTTAAGTAAAGTGCAAAGAACAAAAGATTGAATGCAAAGAAGTTCACAATTTTACGGATTCGACGTTTCATACGAATTGGATTTTTGGTTTTACAAATATTGGATGAATGACTTTTCGCATCTAAAATAGAAACCCATACAGATATAAGCAAGTGTGCCTATACTAAATTCTTTGAAATCAAGGGGAACCACTCAGAGAAAATTCGTAGAACTACGAACTCTATTCGCTTTTCATTTTTTCCAATTCTTTTTGAAGCCTGAACATTTCATCTCTTAACCGAGCTGCCTCCATAAAATCAAGATCCCGCGCCGCTTTTTCCATTTCTTTTTTAATCTTAGAAATTGCTTTTTCCATTTGGGGAATCGTTTTGTATTCTGCCTGCTCTTCAGCAGCCACTGTCACAATATCTTCATCATCCGCAATCGCATAAGGATTTTTAGGATCATACCCTTTAATGTCCAGCACAGAAGTCTGGGCAAAAACGTGTTCTTTTGTTTTCTTTACCGTACGCGGAGTTATTCCATGTTCAATATTATAAGCGATTTGTTTTTCACGGCGACGATTAGTTTCATCAATAGTTTTTTGCATGCTTTCTGTCATCGTATCTGCATAGAATATTACCAGTCCATCCACATTTCTTGCTGCCCGACCTGCTGTTTGAGTCAATGACTTTTCATTTCGCAAAAAACCTTCTTTATCTGCATCTAAAATCGCAACAAGCGAAACCTCAGGAAGATCCAATCCTTCACGCAACAAATTCACTCCAACCAGTACATCAATTTCTCCCAATCGCAATTGCCTGAGAATTTCTATTCTCTCTAAAGTATCTACTTCGCTGTGGATGTATTTCGATTTAATATTAATACGGTGAAGATAATTATCCATTTCTTCAGCCATTCGTTTTGTTAATGTAGTGACTAAAACCCTGTCACCCTTTGTGACACGTTTATCAATTTCATCCAACAGATCATCAATTTGATTTACACTGGGGCGAATTTCAATAGGTGGTTCAAGTAAACCTGTAGGCCTAACCACCTGCTCAACCACTACACCGCCTGTTCTTTCCAATTCAAAATCACCGGGCGTAGCAGAAACAAAAATCACCTGGTTCAGCATACTTTCAAATTCATGAAAATTCAACGGACGATTATCGAGTGCTGAAGGCAACCGAAATCCATAATCAACTAATATAAGTTTCCTGCTTCTGTCACCTCCATACATTCCACTTACCTGGGGAACAGTTTGATGACTTTCATCAATTACACACAAAAAATCTTTTGGGAAATAATCAAGAAGACAGAATGGTCTCGTACCGGGATAACGACGATCAAAAAACCTGGAATAATTTTCAATGCCATTACAATAACCAAGTTCGCGGATCATTTCCAAATCAAACTCTACTCTTTCTTTCAAACGCTGCGCCTCTATAAGTTTACCAACCAATTTAAAATATTCTACTTGTGCATGCATTTCATCCTGTATCTCATAAATGATCTGTTGCAGCATATCCTTTGGTGCTAAATACAGATTAGCAGGAAAAATAGCTGCATTTTCCATGCTCCCTATGCGCTTACCTGTTACCACGTCAAAACTCTCGATCTCTTCAATCTCGTCGCCAAAAAAAATTATTCTGTATCCATAATCCACGTAAGGGAGGTTGATTTCAACCGTATCACCTTTCACCCGAAAAGTTCCCCTTTTAAATTCCAGTGTAGTTCTATTGTAGAGAGAGTTTACCAATGAATGGAGAAATCCCTGCCGTGAAATTGTTTGTCGCCTGTTTATGCGTACAATTCCGTTTTCAAAATCAGCAGGATTACCAATACCATAAATACAACTTACCGATGCAACGACAATGATATCTCTTCTTCCGGAAAGTAATTGTGCAGTGGCCTGCAGCCTGAGTTTATCGAGCTCTTCATTAATAGAAAGATCTTTTTCAATATATACATCACTAACCGGCATATAAGCTTCCGGCTGATAATAATCATAATAGGAAACGAAATAACCCACAGCATTTTCGGGGAAAAACTGTTTGAACTCTCCGTATAATTGAGCTACCAATGTTTTATTATGTGTTAAAACAAGTGTAGGTCTTTGTTCGTTTTGGACAACATTTGCAATGGTAAAAGTTTTGCCACTGCCGGTTACACCTAAAAGGGTTTGATACTTTTCATCATTCAATATTCCTTCCGTTAGTTGACGGATGGCATCGGGTTGATCACCTGCGGGTTGATACGGTGCATGAAGTTTAAAAGGCATAGAAATTTTTAGAGAACCTGCAATTTACTGAAACTGATAAAGAAGAATATTACTTTATGAGCTTAACCCAAACAAAATCATCAATCATAACATTATTTTTAATTGCAGCTTTTTTACGAACAGACTCGAGGTAAAAATCATTTTTTTCCAAAACTTTCATAGAAGCCTTGTTGTAATCAAATACTTCAGCATAAATTCTAACTACGTCAGAATTTTTTTGAATGTATTCTACCATTTGTCTTATGGCTTCCGTAGCAATTCCTTTTCCCCAAAATTTTTCTCCTACAAAATATCCAAGCTCTGCATTTTTTCTATAGACATCTTCTTTTAAGGTAAACCCAATGCTACCTGCCAATTCACTATCAACCTCTATACAAAAAGTAGTTACAACCTTTTGCTTTTTTACAAGTGCAAGCCATTTCTTAGCATCTTTTTTTGTATAGGGATGAGGTAAGTGATCTCTTAGATTATCCCAGATTTTTTTATTGTTTGCAATTTGGGCAAGAGCATCAGCATCTGATTTTCTCCATTCCCGCAAACTCACTTTCATGTTGAAATTTTTCTTTTAGTATATAAAGAATAATCCGGAAGAATGGCTTCATACTCCTGGTGCATTAAGGGAGAGGTCAATAAAAAATCGGCAGTAGCTCTGTCACAGGCAATGGGGATATTATAAGTGACGGCCACACGAAGTAATGCTTTCACATCAGGGTCATGAGGTTGAGCTTCCATTGTATCCCAGAAAAAGATCAGCACATCAATTTTGCCCTCTGCAATTTTTGCTCCCACCTGCTGGTCTCCACCGAGCGGACCGCTAAAAAATTTTGTTATGGACAGATCCAAAGCAGTTTCCAATAGTGACCCCGTAGTACCGGTAGCATATAATCTGTGTTTTGATAAAACCGTTTTATTATAAGTAGCCCATTCCATCAACTCGGCCTTTTTATTATCATGTGCCACCAGTGCAATTCGTTTGCGGGAATCAAGTTTGCGTGTATTCATACCATTGTTTTAGCAGTTAAAACTAACTCAAATTAAAAAGCCGTCCCATTATGAGACGGCGATATAATTGGCCATCATGACATAACATTAAGTAGCTTGCATTTCTTTTATCTTTTCCCTGATCTTGGTTTCAATTTCATTGGCAAGTTCAGGATTGTCTGTAAGCAATTGTTTCACTGCATCACGGCCCTGGCCAAGTTTGTCAGTGTTGTAACTAAACCAACTCCCGCTTTTTTGAACAATGCCGAGCTCAACTCCCATGTCAATGATCTCGCCGTTCTTCGATATGCCTTCACCAAAAACAATATCAAATTCAGCACTGCGAAATGGAGGAGCTACTTTATTCTTCACTACTTTTACTTTCACACGATTACCAATTGCTTCATCACCATCTTTTATTTGTGCCATACGGCGAATATCTAAACGCACAGATGAATAAAACTTCAATGCATTTCCACCGGTTGTAGTTTCCGGGTTGCCGAACATAATACCGATCTTTTCGCGAAGCTGATTAATGAAAACACAAATAGTATTTGTTTTAGAAATTGTTGCAGTCAATTTGCGCAATGCCTGGCTCATCAATCTTGCCTGCAATCCCATCTTACTATCACCCATTTCACCTTCCAATTCACTTTTCGGAACCAATGCTGCTACAGAATCAATTACTACGACATCCAATGCACCCGATAGAATTAAGCGATCTGCAATTTCTAATGCCTGTTCTCCATAATCGGGTTGAGAAATAAGAAGGTTGTCAACGTCAACTCCAAGTTTTTTTGCGTAGGAGCTGTCAAAAGCATGCTCTGCATCAATAATGGCGCACATTCCTCCTTTCTTTTGTGCTTCCGCAATTACATGAGTGGCAATCGTTGTTTTACCAGATGACTCAGGACCGTATATCTCAACAACTCTTCCTCTCGGAAGGCCTCCAATCCCCAGTGCTACGTCAAGACCAATGGAGCCAGTGGATACGACCTCCTGAAGAACTTCGACTTTTTCATTCATCATCATCACGGTTCCTTTTCCGTAATCTTTATCAATCTTATCGATTGTGAGCTTTAAAGCTTTTAGCTTTTCGCTATTGATATTTGTCATATCGGTAGTTTTTTCTGTTTTTGCCATAATTCAAAGGTAAGTTTTAGCTATTGCCAGTCTAAAAAAATAATTAACACTCAAAACTAACCATTTTAGTAATTAAAAACTAATATTATTGGTGGCATTTTGATACCACTTTGTGGTATTTTTAAAAATAAAACCATTGGGGGTATCCCCATGTTATTTTATAAATAGCTCATAAAAAGTTTTATAACTCATCCAGCCTAATATTAAAACCACGAGCCATCCAAATATTTGCAACCATAGGGGGTGCCGGTATGATTTCATTAAAGAAGACTTCGTTGATGCAACCAAAATAATTATCAAAGAAACCGGTAAAATAATCCCATTAATGGCGCCTGCAAAGATCAAGCGTTTTACAGGATCACCGCTAAGAATAAAAGTAATAGTGGCAATAATAATAAAAGCTGAAATAAATATCTTTTCATTTCTCTCTATAACCGGGTGAAAACTTTTCCAGAAGGAAATTGAAGTATAAGATGCGCCTACGACCGAGGTCACAGAAGCGCACCAAATCACAATACCAAAGAAAATATATCCAACATTGCCTGCAGCAATTCTAAATACTGAAGAGGCAGGATCATTTACTGCAAGTTTTGCTCCGTGCCAGACAACACCCAAAGCAGCAAAAAACAAAACAAAGCGCATAGTAGAAGTGATCATGATACCGCTTACTGAACTCTTTATGGTCTGCGAGATATTTTTATTCCCCTTTATACCGGCATCTAAAAGACGGTGCGCCCCGGCAAATGAAATATAGCCACCTACTGTTCCTCCTACCAGAGTTACAATTTTCATTACATCAATTTTTTGTGGCCACACAGTTCTGTATAATGCCTCACCAACCGGGGGATGAGACGTAATAGCAACATATACTGTCAATCCAATCATCACAATTCCCAAAATCTTTGTAAAATTATCCATGAGCTTTGCTGCTTCTTTATACCAAAAAACTCCCAAAGCGATTATACAGCTAATAACAGCTCCATATTCTGGTCTTAATCCCGTCAGCACATTTACTCCAAGACTGCAACCAGCAATATTTCCGATATTAAAAATCAAACCTCCAAATCCTATTAGAATGGCAAGAAAAAAGCCCAAACCCGGTATTATTTTATTAGCGAGATCCTGCGCATGGAATTCACTTGCTGTAATAATTCGCCAAATATTAAGCTGAGCACCTATATCAAGAAGAATCGAAATAAAAATCACAAAGCCGAAACTCGCAAGAAGTTCTTCTGTAAATTTTGTTGTTTGTGTCAGAAAGCCGGGTCCAATGGAAGAAGTAGCCATTAAAAAAGCAGCGCCCAGTATAGCAGAGTTTTTTTTCATTTTTTTACCGGCAGCAGAATTTCTATTTTACTTCCGTTGCGTCGCACTCTTTTACATTCAGTCCATTACTCAGCAGGTTCTTATTTCAATTCCACCCTTTTCTAATGCTTCATAAATTGCTTTCGCAAATGAAACTGCATTTTTCCCATCACCATGTATACAAATAGTGTCTGCAACAACGGAAATATCTTTTTCATTAACAGTAGTAATTTTTTTTTCTTTTATCATTTGCATAACTTGTTGAACTGATTTATTTGTGTCTTCTATCAGTGCATTTATTCTTGATCTTGGAGTCAGGCTGCCGTTATTCTGATAGGTTCTGTCTGCAAAAACTTCATTTGCACACTTCAAACCAATCTTTTTTGCTTCTTTGACCAGGTGACTACCGCTTAGTCCATACACAATTAATTTTTCATTTACATCCTTTATGGCAAGGCATATCACAGCCGATAATTTCCAGGTACGTGCCGCCATATTATATAAAGCGCCATGTGGCTTTATATGGTGCAACGCTCCTCCTTGAGTCTTCACAATTTTTTCTAACCAATATATTTGTTGAGTTACAATATCATACACTTCTTTGGCGGGTAAATGCATATCGGTTCTTCCAAAATTTTCACGATCAAGAAATGAGGGATGTGCTCCGATAGCAACATTATTCTTAATTGCAAGCTCAACAGTCTGTTGCATAATGATTTCATCGCCCGCATGATAGCCACAGGCAATATTTGCAGAACTGATGAACGGCATAATGGCTTCATCATTTCCAATACCTTCACCCATGTCGCAGTTAATATCAATTGTCAGCATTTAAAAATTCCTCTAATCTGAATTTACAAGCATTTTGCAGTCGCAACAAGTGATGTTGCTGCTTTAAAAAAAGTTCTTCTGCATATTGTTGATCCGTAGGCCGAAAATAAATTTTATCACCTGGTTGTTTTTGAGCAAGTATTGGCAAGTGGGCTGAAATAACATGTGCAATCCTGGGATACCCACCAGTTGTTTGATGATCGGCCATTAAAATAATTAACTCTCCATTGGGCAATAATTGTACAGTCCCAAAACTTACTACTGCTGAAACTAATTCCGCATTTTCTTTTAATTGCAATGTACTTTGCAACCTGTAACCCATTCTGTCTGCCAGGGAACCAATAATAAATGCCTCATTCAAAAAAATTTCTTTTGATTCTTCAGCAAGCCTGTCCCATTCATTCCCGGGAATAAAAGCTATCCTGTCTATTGGCGTTTCATTCCAAAACGTATCAGCCTTCCAGGGAAGCAAGAGAAAATCTTTTTCACCCAAAAATCTTTTATACTCTCCTTTTTCTTTGAAAGAAATCATATCATCTTTTTGCAAAGCCCTTCCGTTGAAACCACCACTTGCAGCCTTAATATTTGTGCTGTAACTATTCAACCACTTTTCAATATTGAACTTTTCTTTTATTACCAGGTAGCATCTCACTCCCTGCTTCCATTTCTGAAATTGCAATATGCTGTTCTTTGAAACAATAACAGGTTGTCCTACAGGAATATCTTCTCCGTTTACGGTTGCCGAAAAATCGGCACCTGCAATTGCAATAAGTGTTTCCTGTTCGAACAAAAATGTAGACCCGGGAAAATGTATTTCAATTATTGCTTCTTCAATATTATTGCCAACAAGCAGATTTGCCATTTGTGCAGCAAAATGATCCATGGCTCCTCCTGGATTGATGCCAAGTCGCTGAAAACCATAACGGCCCATATCCTGGATAGTATCAAGTACTCCTGCTTTGATAACTTTCAAACTCATGTTTTGTAATTGGATAAAACTCTACATAATCACCTGCTTTAAGAAGGCACAGTTGATCTTTATCTTTGTCAAACATTTTTAAAGGAGTTCTCCCAATAATTTGCCAGCCACCGGGAGAGCTTAAAGGATATATCCCGGTTTGTTTTCCGGCAATTCCCACGCTACCTGCTGAAATAGGCTGTGGCTGTAATTTTCTTGGAACCGCAATTTGTTCATTTACTTCTCCCATATAAGCAAATCCAGGTAAAAAGCCTAGCATAAATACACGATATTGTTTAGAATGATGCAGGCGAATAAGATCTTCTGCGGAAATATTTTTTTGTCTGGCCATCCATTGCAAATCCATGGCAAATTCTTTTTCATAACAAACCGGAATACGAAGAAGATTTCTTTCAGTTGAAACATAGGGAAAATTGTTTCGCATTAGTTTATGTAATTCATCAATTATGAATTCATAAGCCTTTCCCTGTTGTGCTATTTTTCTTCTAAGCAATGCAATATCAAAGCAGACCGTAATTGAACTATAAGCTGGTATTGCTTCAATCATTCCATTGAGCTGGTGTTGAGATAAATAAGTAAATAAAGCAATAACTTTTGCATTTATACTTTCATCAATTACGCTTCCAAAATCAATTGTTGCGGCAGATTCGCTGATGAAAAAAATCTTATACGGTTGATTCACTTCCATTTCTTGCTAAAGTTAATCATGGCTTGTGATTATCTTTACTTTTAAATGTCACGGCTTAATTGGAACGATACAACTAATTTATTTTCCAAGCTTACTTTTCGTCGTTTCTGGAATGCATCCAAAGTGCTGGCAAGTTATTATATCAGCAAATGGACGAAAAAACCGGTTCAATGGGGTTATCCTGTTTCCATCTCATTTGAACCCACAACTTCCTGCAATCTTCGTTGTCCCGAATGTCCAAGTGGATTAAGGGCCTTTACGCGGCCAACCGGTATGTTAAAAAAAGATTTCTTTTCAGATACGATTGATCAGCTCTCAAAGGAGCTTCTGTATCTCGTATTCTATTTCCAGGGTGAGCCATATTTAAATCCTGCTTTCCTGGATATGGTTGAATATGCATCATCAAAAAAAATTTATACCGCCACTTCAACCAATGCGCATTATTTAAATGATGAAAATGCAAAAAGAACTATAGAAAGTGGCCTCGATAGATTAATTATTTCAATTGATGGAACATCACAAGAAGTTTACCAGCAATATCGAGTAGGAGGACGGTTAGATAAAGTAATTGAAGGAACAAAAAATGTTGTGAAGTGGAAAAAAGGATTAAAAAGTAGAACACCTTTTATCATTTTTCAATTCCTTGTGGTGAAACCAAATGAACACCAAATTGAAGATGTGAAAAAACTTGCAAAAGAGATTGGAGTAGATGATGTTTGGTTTAAAACTGCACAGGTTTATGATTTTGAAAATGATCCTAATAAACTGATCCCAACAATTGACAAATACAGCCGCTATAAAAAACTTTCCAATGGTACTCATGAATTTAAGGGTTCGCTTGCCAACCATTGCTGGCGATTATGGCACGATCCGGTAATTACATGGGATGGAATAGTAGCTCCCTGCTGCTTTGATAAGGATGCTCAACATAAATTGGGTGATTTAAAAACAAAATCTTTTAAAGAGATTTGGAAGAATGAGGACTATAAAAAATTCAGGTCAAAAATTTTACAGGGAAGAAAAAATATTGATATATGCTCAAATTGCAGCGAGGGGACTAAAGTCTGGGAGAATTAAGATTTATACCCTATTTTGTAGTTTACTTGTATTGACAAATCTTTTAAAACAGGTGCAATGATCAGTCGCGTAAATCAATTGCAATGCCTTTATCTACATCCATTACTACAAGGCTGGAATACCAGCACAAATCTCTGATCGATATTATCGAGGGATTATCTGATGAACAGGTACGCAGACCAGTAATTCCCGGTAAATGGTCAATATTTGAGAACATTGTTCATCTTGCAATTTATGAGCACGTTTTTATTTACAGGCTTCAAAGAATAGTAAATGAAGAAAATCCGCAGATTGAAAGATATTCAGCTGAAGCTGACCCTTTCTTTTATGATAATTGTACAAAAACAACAAGAGAGATCATGCAGGATCTTATTTCTACCAGAAGGATATTAATTGATAAGGTTCATTCTTTGAAGGAAGAAGAGATTCTGCGAACAGGAGTACACCCTGTTTTGGGGAAAATGAATATAATTTTCTGGCTAAACTTTTTTCTTTTGCATGAAGCGCATCACCTGTTTACTATTTTCAAATTGGTACCTGAACTCTGAAATCAATAATAAAAAATTGTATTCTAAAATTTAACGGCCTTTTTTCAAGGGAGAAAACTTTTCTATATTTATCCCCTCAACAAAATTTGAATGGGAATAAGCAAAGACATTCACCAGGATAAATTCCGCAATGAACGACACAAGGCGATCATTAACCTGTTATTCACCTATGGTTGGACTGTTGAACGTCTTAAGCAATTTGTTGCGGGAGAAGGGATAACCCATCAGCAGTTTAATATCCTCCGCATTTTAAGGGGAACACACCCCTCTCCACTTTCAACTTTAACCATACGGGAAAGAATGATTGATAAAATGAGTGATACAAGCCGCATTGTTGATCGGTTGCTGTCTAAAGGACTAGTAAAAAAAGTTATTTGTAAAAAAGATCGCCGCCTGGTAGATGTAACTATTACTGACAAAGGACTAAAATTACTGGAAAAGCTAGATAAGAAACAAGATGATATGGATGATATCTTATGCAACCTTTCTGAAAAAGAAGCCGCGAGTCTCAGTAAACTTCTTGATAAGATTCGTAATTAATAATTAACTTTTTTCTGACTAAAGAAAGTCAATATTTGTTTGACAATTTTTTTTGTTGATATAATTTTACCTTATGAAAGCTGCTATCATTTTATTCTTTACTACATTAATAGTTTTTTTTGTTTATAGTCAACAATCACATCTCGCACTTAGCAAGCGGGTGGACTACGAATTCAGAGGCGTATGGATCGCCACGGTAGAAAATATTGACTGGCCATTAAAAGGTATGGTAGATGCCGAAAGTCAGAAAGCTGAATTTATTCGACAGCTTGATATGCATAAACAAAATGGCATGAATGCAGTGATTGTACAGGTAAGGCCATCTGCAGATGCATTTTACCCTTCAAAATATGAACCATGGAGTCAATGGCTGACAGGCGTGCAGGGACAGCCTCCCTCTCCTTATTACGACCCATTAAAATTTATGATTGAAGAAACGCATAAAAGGGAAATGGAATTTCATGCCTGGTGTAACCCATACAGAGCCGATTTTCAAATCGGAAAATCTTCTATTGCGCCAAATCACATTACCAGGATTCACCCTGAATGGTTTCTGACTTATGGAGATAAAAAATATTTTGATCCTTCTAATAAAGATGCGCAAAAGTTTGTAGTAAATGTTGTTAGTGATATTGTAAAAAGATATGATGTGGATGCCATTCACATGGATGATTATTTCTATCCTTATCGCATCGCGGGAAAAGAATTTCCTGATGAAGCTGCATATAGAAAATCAGGAACGACTCTTTCAAAAGACGATTGGAGAAGAAGTAACGTAGATTCTATTATTGCCATGCTAAGCCGTGCTATAAAGAAAGAAAAGCCCTGGGTTAAATTTGGCATTTCTCCTTTTAGTGTTTGGAGAAATAAAGACCATGACCCTGATGGCAGTGATAGTAAATCTGCACAAACTAATTATGACGACCTTTATGCAGACATATTATTATGGCTAAAAAAAGGATGGATAGATTATGTGGCCCCACAATTATATTTAGAAATCGGTAATGCAAAAATTGACTATGAAAAATTGCTTGACTGGTGGAGCAAACACTCCTATGGAAGACAATGCTACATCGGAATTGGCATCTATCGTGCAGGCAGTAACAGTGCATGGAAAGATCCGACACAATTACCCAGACAAATTGAAGATTTAAGAAACACTCCAAATGTGCAGGGAGCAATTTATTTTAGCAGCAAAACATTTGACCGAAATCCAAATGGCTGGAGCGATAGTTTGCGAAATAATTATTACCGGGACCCGGCTTTAATTCCACCCATGGATTGGTTACCCCAAAAACCAGTTAAGTAAATTGATATTTTAATTGCAATACTCCGTCTTCATAGCTTTTCGAATCTGATAATTTAAGTTTATTGATATGATCAAGGAATGGGCAAAGAGGTGTTCCCTTTCCCAACAAACGTGGGACAATAGTAATGATAAATTCATCAATCAAATGATGATTAATAAAATCACCGACCAGTATTCCGCCACCTACTAACCAACTGTCTTTTTCTTTTTTCTTAAGTTCCTGAACAACGGGGACTGGATCACCATTTACAAATTTTATCGGCTTGTTTTTGAATAAAGGCAACTGGCGCGAAGTAAATACTATTCCTTCCATTCCTTCAAACCAGGAACCAAACGATAAAGCTTGCTCATAAGTTTTTGATCCCATTATCGCCGTACCACACTGTTTAAAGAAATTATTCATTCCATAATCTTCACCTGGTTTTTGAAAATCGTTTAACCAGTCAACACCACCTTTTTCATCAGCCACAAAACCGTCAAGACTGATAGCCAAATTCAGAATAATTTTTGCCATAAAATAAATTTTAAGATGAATAGGATTTCAGAAGAATAACCGGGCGACATAGGAAAAGCTGAATAAAGTTAATACTGCTGGCAAAAAATCATTTTTCTACCTTTGTCATTCTTAATTTTTAATTCTGACAATATGCCCGGCTTTGAATTATGGAGCGATGCAGAACGCAAAGAAGTAAACGAAGTGCTTGAAAGCGGTATCCTGATGCGATATGGTTTTGACGCTCCACGAAAAGGAAAATGGAAAGCCAAAGAATTGGAAGAGGCGATCTGCAAAAAATTTGGAAGTAAGTATGCCCAACTTACTTCAAGCGGAACGTCGGCGTTAACAACAGCCATGGCAGCGTTGGGCATTGGCGCAGGAGATGAGGTGATCATGCCTTCTTTCACATTCGTAGCCAGTTTTGAAGCAGTATTAAGCGTAGGCGCTGTGCCTATATTGGTTGATGTGGATGAAACTCTTACACTAAATCCCGATGCAATTTGTAAAGCCATTACTTCAAAAACAAAATGTGTGGTGCCAGTGCACATGTGCGGAAGTATGGCAGATATGGATGCATTGGCTTCTATTTGTAAGAAGCACAACCTGATTTTACTTGAAGACGCTTGCCAAAGTATTGGGGCATCCTATAAAGGGAAACTGGTTGGAACAATTGGTAATGCCGGCACATTTAGTTTTGATTTTGTAAAAACAATTACCTGTGGAGAAGGAGGGGCTGTATTAACGAACGATGAAAATGTTTATATAAAATGTGATGGCTATTCTGATCATGGGCACGATCACAAAGGTGCTGATCGCGGAGCCGATCTTCATCCCTTTCTTGGTTATAATTTCAGGATCTCTGAACTACACGCTGCTGTTGGTCTTGCACAAATAAAAAGGCTGGATCAATTTTTAGAAATTCAACAACGAAACCATGCACAGCTTAAAAATATTTTATCGCAGGTTCCCGAAATCTCATTCAGAAAAATTCCCGATCCTGCAGGCGACAGTTGTACTTTTCTAAGTTGGTTTTTGCCCACGGAAGAAATTACAAAAGCTCTTGTGAGCGAAATGAAAACGCAGAATATTTTAGCCGGCAATTTTTATTGGTATGATAATAATTGGCATTACGTCCGCAAATGGGATCATTTAAAAAATATTTCTGCTCTTCATAATTTAAATGCGGAACAAATAGCTGCTCTAAAGAAATTGCAATCCCAGGACTTTTCTGCAAGCGGTGCCATAATGAATCGTTGTATTTCTACCTCGATTAGCTTGCTGTGGGCAGAAGAACAAATTAAAGAAAAGGGTGAAAAATTAGTCACTGCGGTGAGAAAAGTTCTCAATAAGCAAACAGTAACAAACTAAGCAAACTTTATTTTTCTTGTTTGGATATAGTAATGCCACAAAAGCATGGTGGCGACAGAACGATAAGGCCGCCAATGTTCTGCAAGTTTCAAAATGTGATCTTGTTTTGTTTTCTTTGGCAGTTTCTTTATTTCCTTTAAAGCATTAACCATCGCAAGATCGCCTAAGGGAAAAACATCTGTTCTTTGTAAGGCAAATAAAAGATATACATCCACCGTCCAGTCGCCAATGCCTTTTATCGTTTTTAATTGTTGTCTTATTTCTGCGTCTTCAAGTCCAGTTAATCTTTTTAACTGAATTTGTTTTGATATTATCGCATTGGCAAGGCATCTTGCATATATCGTTTTCTGACGACTGAAATAGCAGGTTTTTAATTCTTCATCAGAAAGTTCAAGCAATTTTTTAGGAGTGATAGTTCCTAATTTTTCTTTTAGTTTATTTAATGTCGCTCTTGCAGAAGCCAGTGAAACCTGTTGTTCTAAAATAATATGAATAAGAGTTTGAAAATTTGGTTTTCGTGTCCACACAGGCGGGTATCCAAATCTTTTAATAATTGAATTAAGATTCTTGTCTTTTTTTACAAGGCTATTACAGAGAAGATGAAAATTATCGTGATTGAAGTTCAAATGCATAGGGTGGCTTAATAACAAAAACCTATTTTTTCATTTTAAATCTTTTGATTGCTTCTTTGGTGAAAGGGCTTAATACCAGTTTACCGCTAACAGCTGCTCTTTCCAGTAAAAGTTGATCCCAGTTTTCCGTGCCTTTCCAAAAGATCTTTTTCATTTCCCCCATCGCTTCAGGACTGGAGTGCATTAACGTACTTGCAAGTTTTGAAATAGATTCATCCATTCCTGCATTTATGGGATGCACCTCGGCAAACAACCCTTTGCGACCCGCCCATTGAGCACTTCTCCACATTGTAGCATCAATGGCTAACTGGGAAAATGCAGATACTCCAATTCTTCTTTCCAAAACAGGACCCACGACAAAGGGCCCAATACCGATAGCTAGTTCACTTAATTTTATTTCGGCATTTTCTGTTGCAATGGCATAATCTGATGCAGCTACTAATCCTACTCCGCCTCCTACGCATTTTTCATGAACCCGGGTAATAATAAATTTCGGGCAGATCCTCATAGCATTTATAACATGTGCAAAACCGCTAAAAAATTGAAATCCCTGTTCCGCATCCTGAATAGCCATTAATTCATCGAAAGAAGCACCGGCGCAAAATGCTTTTTCTCCTGCGGATTGCAAAATGATCAACCTGGTGTCATCATCATTGCCGGCACGATGGATTGCCTGGGCCAGTTCATCCAAAATTTTTAACGGCAAGGAATTGCTCTGCGGATGAAAAAATTCAATTATGGTTATGTTGTTATGAAATTCTGATTTTACATAGCCGCTTGAAATTTCCCTGATCATAATGCTAATTTTTTCGTTTAACCATAGTTAATATTGTTGCTATTCCAACCTGTTCATTAGTTTCATCAATTATTTCTACCAGCCATTTTACTATTCCTTTTGAAATTTCCGATTCTTCCCTTTTATCCTGCGGAATTTTTTCTTTGCATGTAAACAGAATATGAATTTCTGCATCGGGATAAACAGGTTTTGTAAACCGCAATTCATCGATTCCATAATTTAAAAGCACAGGGTTCTTTTCGTAGCTATCTACAAACAAACCGGCTGACGCACTCATAATAAAATACCCATGAGCTACCTGCCCGTCAAACATAGTACCTGCAAAATCTGTTTCCTTTAAATGAGCATAAAAATGATCTCCGCTAAGGTCAGCAAACCTGTCGATATCTTCTGAAGTAATTATCCTTTTACCAGTAACGATCTGATCACCGACTTGCAGCTCTTCAAAATATTTTTTGAATGGATGAATGCCATCAATATTCCCTTTTGCATTTTGCTGGTAAATTTTTGTGATAGCTGTAATACTTGTCGGTGAACCCTGTATCGCAACCCGCTGCATATAATGTTTTACGCCGCGAACGCCTCCCATTTCTTCGCCACCTCCTGCACGACCAGGACCACCATGAATCAGCATGGGAAGTGGTGAACCATGACCCGTACTTTCCTTGGCACAATCTGCATTTAACACTAATATTCTTCCATGATATGTTCCTGCATTTACAACATAATCAGTTGCTATATTATTATCAGCTGTTATAATCGTGCTGCACAAAGAACCTTTTCCTTTTTTAGTAAGCTCGATCGCTTTGGTTAAATCTTTATAAGGCATAATTGTGCTGACCGGTCCGAACACTTCTACTTCATGTACTTCATTTGATGAAAATGGTTTTTCATTTTTTAATAAAATAGGAGAAAAAAACGCTCCTTTCTTTGCATCCGCATCAATTACTTCTACGCTGTCTAGAGAACCGTATACAATTTGTGAAGAGGCTAAAAGTTTTTGCAATTGATTTTTTACTTCCGAGCGCTGGCTTTCTCCTGCCAAGGGGCCCATTCTTACTTTTTCGTTCAGCGGATTGCCAATCGTGGTTTGTTGTAGCGATGAAGCAATTGCTTTCCAAGCATCTTCTATTTTATTTTCAGGAACAAAAATCCTTCTGATAGCAGTGCATTTTTGACCGGCCTTCACTGTCATTTCTTTACGAATCTCTTTTATAAAAATATCCCATTCGGGCATTGAGGGAACAATATCATCTCCCAATACAATTGCATTCAACGAATCAGCTTCCATATTAAATGGTACAGACTCACTCAAAATTGCTGGATGAGATTTTAATTTTAACCCGGTTGTTTTGGAGCCGGTGAAAGTGATAACATCCTGGGATGTTACATGATCAATCATATCGCCGGTGCTTCCGCAAATTAATTGCAAAGCACCTTCCGGTAAAATACCAGAATCAATAATGTCTCTCACTACAGCTTCCGTTAAATAAGAAGTAATAGTTGCCGGTTTTACTACAGCGGGAAGTCCGGCCAGCCAGTTTACCGCACATTTTTCTAGCATTCCCCACACGGGAAAATTAAATGCGTTGATATGAATAGCCACTCCTTCTTTTGGAATCAAAATATGGTGGCCTATAAAACTGCCACCTTTGCTTAATACGATAGGATCACCATCTATGCAATAAGAAAGGTCAGGAAATTTTCTTCGAAGCGAGGCATTGCTGAATAAATTCCCAAATCCTCCTTCAATATCGATCCAGCTATCTGCTTTTGTGGCACCGGTCTTATAACTTACCTCGTAAAACTTTTCTTTTTTTTCATTGAGATAAACAGCGAGTGCTTTTAACATTCTTCCCCTTTCATGAAATGTCATTTTACGGAGAGCGGGATTTCCAACTTGTCTTGCATATTTAAGTATGGATTTAAAATCCAAACCTTGAGTTGCAGCAATGGCAATTTCTTCACCGGTCACAGCATTATACAAAGCCTGCCCATCCCCATCGCCGCGGATCCATTTTCCCGTAACATAATTCTCCAGCTTTTCCATATAGCAATAAATTATTTCGCGAAACGAAATTAGTTCAAAACAAATTGGCAAGGAGAGTAGAGATGAAGGCTATCTTTGCGAAAAATTTATCTAAATGAAATTGTCTTACTTGCTCATTTTTACTTTAGTACTTGCTGCCTGTGATAATTCGGGAAACAGTAATGATCAAACAGGAAAATCCCGTTCAGATAGCCTGATGGATGAAGTAATGGAAGGCCATAACATTGGTATGGCGAAAATGAACAGGATTAGTATGGCTGAAAAAGAAGTACAACAAACTCTTGATTCTATTTCAAAACTTTCGGCTAATCTTCAAAAAAATTCGCTTAGCTACAAAATGCAACTCGACTCCATGCTTGACAGGTTGAAATTTGCTGATTATGCGATGAACAGGTGGATGAATGAATTCAATATGGACTCTTTCTCAAATAATGAAGAAGAAAGAGTGGAATATCTTGAATCAGAAAAAGAGAAAATTTTTAAGGTGAAAGACACAATGATTAATAGCTTACAAGCTGCCGATTCTTTATTGGCTCAAAAAAATAAATAACTACGAAGAAAGAGTTTCATATTTCCAGTTTATTTTTTTTTCTCCCTGGTAGCGCATTACAAAATCAAAACATTCTTTATTGTTACCGACTAATTCGGGCGGAAAGACCCCTTTCTTTTTAAATAAACCTTCTGCAATCAAATGAACAGCCGCTGTACAGGTGTAACCTGTTGTGCGGCTCATGGAAGAGGTCTTTGTTTCATTGTCATAGTGGTCTAGCAGGTTATACTCTATTCTTTGTCGTGACCCATCTTTTTCACCCTCAATAATCACTTTCATTACGGTCAGCTCTTCTTCTTCAATGCCGAGTTTCCAGTCCCTGAATAATATTTTTGATGAAAATTTCAGTGGAGAAATTTTAGTTCCATTTATTTCAATATCCTCTTCATCAAAAAAGCCGGCTTGTTTTAATGCAATTATGAATTCCACATGATCAGGATATCTCAATGTTTTCTCCTTCATATTAGGAATGTGTGGCATAGTAAACAAAATGCTTCTCAAACCATCTGTATTAAATGCTTCCAATGTTCCTACTTCATCAAAATCCATATATTCCCGTTCACTCAATGCAGGCTTGATAACGATTTGCCCATTTTCTTTCAAGCGTGCCGGTCTTGTATACTCTTCAATTACATCCACCGGGGAAAATGGTGCTTTATATTCAGAAGGTTTTTTCCTGATCTTGGGCAATCCACCCACATAGCATTCAAAATTTGTAATCTCCATCTCTTCATTGTAGTGGCCTAATATTAAATTACTTATGCCCGGAGCCACACCAACATCCGTAATGACGGTTACACTATTTTCTTTAGCAAGGTTATCAAGTTGCAGTACATCTTCAGGAAAAAAAGAAATATCAGCCACATTCTTTCTGCAATTAATTACAGTTTTCAATGTATCATATCCCATAAAACCGGGGACCGCTGTAACCACAATATCAAAAGGCTTCAGCCATTGTTCATATTTGCCATAGTCTTTCAGATCAGCCTGCTGAATTTGAATGAAAGAGTTTCGTTCTTTTAATAGTTGAAGGTTTTCTTTGCTTACATCAAAGGAAGTAACTGCGAAAGATGAAGCAAGATCCAAAGCAATCGTTCTACCTATCATGCCGGCACCAAGAACAGCAATTTTCATTCAGAATATTTGGTACAAAATTAAGGAGGTAAGACTGAGATTAAGTTTGGCTTCCTTAACCTTAAATTTTCACAAGCTCTTTCAAGGTCATATCGTTATCAACGTTCCCGGTATTTAAAGTGGTTGCCGGCTCAAACAACATCACTTCACATTCCTCTTTTGCATTGGGACGATGTTCAGCTCCTCTTGGCACAATAATAAATTCACCTTCGTTTATAGTGATGGTTTCATTTTTTAATTCCATATCAAAACTTCCTTTCACCACATAAAATAATTCATCTTCATTGTCGTGATGATGCCATACAAAAGGGCCTTTGAATTTTACAAGCTTCACCAATTGTCCGTTCAATTCTCCTACAATTTTAGGACTCCATTGTTCTGAGAACATAGAAAGTTTTTCTTTGAGATTTATTTTTTTCATCTTTTGAAATTAATGTTGAACAGAATCGTTGCATAAAGGGTTCATAAAATAAAAACGTCCCTTCCTTTTAAGTTAGGATAGAGACGCTTACTAACCCGTTAATTTGTTTAATAAAAAAATTGTTCTTTAACAATTTTACCGTCTTTTACTTCGTACAAGGCTATTTCGTCCATCTTCATCCGTTGCCCATCTTTCATGGTTACATCCATACCCATTGCCACAGCAATGTAATTTCCGGCAACCAGCGGATCACTGGCCCAACCGCCATGAACTTCCTTTACCATTTTGCTCCAATCCTCGCCTTTCTTTTTAATGGCATCCAATCCCTTTACTGATTGCATACCCTGAGCCTTTGGGGGCTCTATGCTTTCCGCATCGCTGCTGAAAAGCTCTTCCTGGGCTTCCATCCATTTGTTGTCATTAAAAAGTTCATGAAGCCGGTTTGCTACATCCTGCGTGGTCATTACTGCTTCTTGCGTTGTCATAACTTTAGTTTTAAATAGTTATAAAAAAGAGGAGAAAAGTTACTTAGTTTCCGATAGAGAAAAAATTAATTAATTATGAACAATAAAAAATTTTAGATAAACGGAAGATTGAGATTAGTTCTTGACCTGATCTTAGGCTTAATCTTTTTATTTTGCATTTTCTTTTATGAGTTTGCATGAAATCTGGCAAGAGTTTATTGCAGGAATGCATGATACAACGTGGTTAGAATACCTGGCTGTTTTCAGCGGTATTGCCAGCGTCTGGTTCAGCCGTATTGAAAATATTTTAGTTTATCCTGTTGGATTAATCAATACAATTATTTATATCTATCTGAGTTTCCAGGTAGGTCTTTGGGGTGAAGGAAGCGTAAATTTTTATTATACTGTAGTAAGTATATATGGCTGGGTCCTTTGGGCTAAGCGGGATCAGCAGAAACAACATGTTGTTGTAATAAAAAACTCTTCCATAAATGAATGGATAAGGCACCTTTTATTCTTTTCTTTTTTTTATATAGCTATTTTTTTTGTTCTTAGCTGGTTAAAGAAAACCGGGCATGCTCCACAAGCTATTCCGTGGGCAGATGCTTTTGCAAGCGCATCTGCTTATACCGGTATGTGGCTGATGGCAAAAAAGAAAGTGGAAAGCTGGTACTGGTGGATCGCTACAAACATTGCTTCTATACCTCTTTATTTTGTAAAAGGATTAATATTTACAAGTATATATTATTTAGTATTGCTTGTGATGGCAGTATTTGGATTGTTTGAGTGGATCAGAAGAGCAAAAGACGAAAAGAAAAAAGGTGATGAACAAATTCACCACCTTTTTCAAACCCAACCATAATTTAGCTAACCGGAATTTCCTGGTTGCTGCTTTCTTTACCGGGAATAATTGGCAAACTAACCTGCAACACACCATCCACATATTTTGCAGAAATTTTTGCTGCATCAATTGTTTCATCCAACGTGAATGATCTTTCAAACCCTCCCCGACTGTATTCTCTTCTAACCCATTCAGGCCTGGGAAAACCTTCGGGTGGTAAATAGGAAACAGTTAATTCGTTTCCCTTTACATTCAAATGAAAATTTTCCCTGATACGGCCGGGAGCAAAAACCAGCATTTCATAACTACTCTCCGTTTTATAAATATTTGCTGCAGCTCTTTGCATTGAACGGATAAGCTGGTGCTGATGCCTGCTTCCGTGATAAGCGCCTTTTGCGGCACATGACTGATTGTAGTACATGTTATTTGTTTTAGTTAAAAAAATAAATACCATATTATAACAAAACAATCAATAAACTGTTCGCATACTTCGGGCACTTTGTAAACCACGCAATCATCTATCTTTGAAATAAATGAGTCACCCATCGCTGCTATCTGAATATAAATGGATCTATTTTTTTATAAGCCTTGCCGTGCTGGTAAATTTCAGTGGTTTGTTTATTCCTCTTATGGATCCGGATGCTGGTGTATATGCATCTGTTTCGAAAAACATAGTGCTGCATAATGACTGGCTTCAGCTTTATTTTCAAAACAATGATTGGCTAGATAAACCACATTTCCAATTTTGGATCACCGCAATCTTTTTTAAAATTTTCGGAATACATACCTGGTCTTATAAACTACCCGGAATTTTGTTTGTTTTACTTGGCGCTTACTATACTTATCTTCTTGCAAAACAGTTTTACAACAAAACGATTGCTTTATGGTCTGTTCTTATTTTGCTGACAGCGGAACACATCATTATTTCTAATAACGATGTGCGGGCAGAACCTTTTTTAACAGGACTGATCATTGCTTCTGTTTATCATTTTTACCATTCATTAAAAAGAAATATCAGCTGGCATCTTATAGCTGCATCGCTCTTAGCCGCCTGCGCTGTAATGACGAAAGGCCCCTTTACATTGATACCCATCGGGGGAGCTATTGCGGGCGAATTAATCATTGAAAGAAAATGGAGCCAGCTTTTTCACTGGCGATGGATAATTGCGATTGTGCTGATTGCAGTATTTATTATCCCGGAACTATACAGTCTTTGGTATCAGTTTGACAGTCATCCGGAGAAAACAGTTTTTGGAAAAAAGAATGTTTCGGGCATCTGGTTTTTTTTATGGGAAGGACAGTTTGGTCGCTTTTTGAATAAAGCGCCTATAAAGGGAAAAGGAAATCCATTCTTCTTTCTCCATACGTTGTTGTGGGCTTTTCTTCCCTGGTCCCTGGTGATGTATGCCTCGCTAATTAATAAGATCGGTGTCGGGGCAAAAAAAATAAATTATCAAAAGCAAGAATGGCTCACCATTTCGGGCAGCCTGCTTACTTTAATTGTTTTTTCTTTATCAAGATTTCAACTTCCATATTATTCAAACATTATTTTTTCTTTTTTAGCTATTCTTACAGCACAGTATATCTGGAAGATACAAAACACTACATTCGCTTTATTCAAAATAGTTCAATACAGCATCATTGCAATTCTGTTGGCGGGGGGCATCTTATTACAGATATTTTACACCCCGGTTGCACCGTCTATTCTGTTAATAATTATCATTGTCGGAATTATTTTCTTATTGATTGGAATTAACCAGTGGTTGAAGATATCTGGTAATATTGTCGCATTTTACAGAGCAGGGCTTACGGCAATAGTGTTGAATTTATATCTCAACTGGTTTTTCTATCCTGACTTATTGAAATATCAATCAAGCAGCCAGGCAGCTATTTATGCCAATAAAAAATTGCCGGATGTCCGGGGTATTCACGCAGGTATTTATGCTCCCGTTTTTGAATTTTATATTTCAGATCCTCAATTTGAAGCCGACACTGCCGCCCGAGCGAATCCAAATCTGTTTCGGCCCGGTGTATGGTACGTAAATAATGAAGAGCTGAACGAGATAAAAGAAAAAGGAATGAATTATGAATCAATAAAAGGGTTTGATGATTTTCATGTTACCACTCTTTCTGCAAAATTCATTAATAAAAAAACCAGGAGTAGTCAATTAAAAAAAACTTTTCTTATCAGGGTAATTTAAACGACTCCCTTTCCAATTAAGAAACCTTTTATTTTTTCCGTTACCATTATTGTCGGTATGCCTGTAATACACGGACGTGTTAAGCAAGTTGTCTTACGATGATTAGCGGCACTAACGCATGGAGAGCAAGGCAGACCTAAATAGAATGGCTCGGCATTGCCTCCAAGAGGCAAATATAAATTGGGCGTCTCCGGCCCAAACAGTACGAATACTTTTAAAGATGTGACAGAGGCAAAATGTGCCGGACCTGAATCGTTAGTCAGCATGCAAACACTCAATGTATACAATGGCACCAATTCATTAAATAAAAAAAAGCCGGATGAATTAACACATCTTTTATTATCAATAGCATCAACCACCTGTTGTACATACTTTTTCTCTACCAAAGTCCCTGTTGCAATGATGATTATATTTTCAAACCTGTTCAATAAATCCCTGCCCGTTTCTGCGAAATTTTCCTGTGGCCATCTTCTCTGGGGCAGCATGTCAGATGCATTGGCATTAAAAAGAACAACCGCTTCATTATTCCACTCCGGATATAACTGGCGGATTTTATTTTTTACATTTTCTTTGGCTTCATTTGAAATAAACGCTTTTGCCAACTGTATCTCATCAACCAATACGGGAACTGTTGAATAAGGATTGTCAAAAAGCCCGAGTGCTTTATTAACCAAAGAAATAAAATTAATTACAACGTGTACATGAGGGTTATAGCGAACAGAACGGTTGACAAGATTACCCATGTATAATCCTTCATCATGAAAATTGGTAAATCCTACTCTTGATCTTGCGCCGCTGAAAAAACTGAGTAATGCAGTAAACCGGGACAAGAGTTCAAGATCAATAACCGTTGAAATTTTTTTCTTTCTGCACCAGGCCATGAACCTGAATATGTCTGTTGCCAGACTCCAGAAATTATCCGCATTCATCTTAAATATATTACTCTCAGGGACTGTTTGCAGAATCTCAAGGCTTTTATAATTCTTTTTAAAAATGGCAAAATAAATTTCTCCCTCTGCCCTCCTCTGCAATTTTCTCATCGCCGGATCAACAATAATAGCGCTGCCCATCTCAGACAATTCAATAAATAGTGTCCTCTTAAGATTGGGTTTTTGTCTTTTTGCAGAACGAAGTACATCAGATAACCAACAGAAAGGACTCATAACAAAACAAACGGGAATACCTACCCATATGTCAATCGAACGCATTGTGCTAACCTTCATAAATATCTGTCTCAAGACTTTCGCAAATGTAAAATAATTAAATTTTGAGCTACCTGTTGAATACTTTGTCGATTGCTCATTTTATTTTTGACTAATGCAATGATAGAAAAGAAAGCCATAAAAGTAGTAATTATAGGGCCTGAATCGACAGGTAAAAGCACATTAAGTGAACAACTAGCCAACCATTACAATACAAACTGGTGTCCTGAATATGCAAGAGAGTATCTAACAAAAAACGGAGCCGGCTATACGTACGATGATCTGTTAACAATCGCAAAGGGGCAAATTGGCTTAGAAGACCAGTACTTAAAAAAAACAAATTGCCCTTTTCTTTTTATCGACACAGATATGTATGTAATGAAAGTGTGGAGCGAATTTGTATATGGCAAATGTCATCAATATATTTTGGAGCAAATAGCCAAACGAAAATATGATCTCTATTTGCTTTGCAATATCGACCTTCCATGGATACCCGATGAACTGCGTGAGTACCCGGATATTGAAAGAAGAAAAGAACTTTATAAAATTTACAAAGACCTGTTGGCAAGCCAACCGGTTCCGTGGATCGAAATAACCGGTAATTATGAAAACCGTCTTAAGAAAGCAATAGAAGCCGTTGACAGTTTAATTAAATAGTGAAAAGAGCAATAAGTAATTTCGATTTTGAATGAAATCCTTTTTGCAAAAAAATCATCGTCTTGTTTTTTATTCTGGCTGGATCCTCCTGGCACTAATACAATCCAGGTTTACAATATTGTTAGATGATGAAGCCTATTATTGGGTATATTCCAAGTTTCCTGCATGGGGTTATTTTGATCATCCACCCATGGTTGCCATGCTTATCAAAATGGGCTATTTCTTTTTTCAAAATGAACTTGGGGTAAGATTATTTTTTGTCCCGTTAAATGTCCTTTCATTATTGATTATTGAAAAATTGATTGATAAAGAAAACCCATTTCTTTTTTATGCTATTGCATTATCGCTGGGAATATTACAAATGGGTGGGTTTTTGGCCGTGCCTGATACGCCACTTATTTTTTTTACAGCTTTATTTTTTTTATTGTATAAAAGGTTCCTTCACCAAACTACCTTTTTGAACGGTTTTTTACTTGGGCTTGTCGCTGCAGCTTTACTTTATAGCAAGTATCACGCAGTACTAATCGTTTTTTTTGTAATACTATCAAACTTAAAATTGCTGACCCGGTACCAGGCATACTTTGCAGGTTTAGTTGCCTTACTATTATTTATTCCACATTTATGGTGGCAATATCAGCATAATTGGATCAGCTTTCGATATCATTTATTTGAAAGTAATGTGAATCCATATAAGTTTTCTTTCACCCTTGAATATCTAGGAGGGCAAATTTTATTAGCCGGCCCACTGGCAGGTGTTATGCTTTTACCAGCGGCTTTTATTTATCGATCAAAAAATGTTTTTGAAAAAGGGTTGAAATTTACTTTTATCGGCATCTATATTTTTTTTCTTCTTAGTTCTTTCAGAGGACGAGTAGAAGCAAACTGGACCTCGCCGGCAATTGTTCCCCTGATCATTCTGGGTCATACTTTTTTAGCTGAAAAAAATAAATGGCGAAAGTGGTTCATAAGATTATTACCAGCTACAATGGTTATTATTTTATTTACAAGGATAGTAGCAATTGTAGATATTTTACCCCTTCCAGAAATAGAGAGACAATTTTATGGCTGGAAAGATTTGCCCCAAGTGATGAAAAAGAAAACAAAAGGGCTCCCTATTGTATTTGAAAATTCTTATCAACGTGCATCAAAATATTGGTTCTATACAGGACAAATGTCCTATTCACTAAACTGGTATAAGGAAAGAAAAAATAATTATAATTTCTGGCCAATTGAAGATTCGCTATTGGGAAAACCTGTTTTTATCCTGGATATATATGATCTCGATTCATTTCAAACTAAAATAAAAACAGGGCTTGGATTGTTAGGATACAAATATGATTCATCATTTTCCAGCTTTGCTAAAGTACAATTGATTCCTTCAGAAAAAACAATTCATGCAAATGAAAATCTTCCTTTTACAATTAATATAAAACCAAATCTGCCGCAAAAATATCTCTCTTTCATTATTAAACACCCGGAATTAAAAATAACAACCGTGCTGGGAGTTTTTAATAAATATGGTTGGATAAAAGATCTGCCTGTTTCATTACCATTAGCAGAGTTAGCAACACATCCTGATACGATTAAGTTTAATCCTCAAATGCCGAAAGGAGAATATTATCTTATTTTTTCTATCTATCATATTGGTACAGTCAGGGCTCCCCATAATAGCAGCAAAATAAAACTGGTTATTGAATAATTAATTCTTTGAAGAATTATAAATAATATGCCTGATATCAGGGTCAGCCTGGAGATTATTCATTTGCCTTAGGATCCAACCCGACCTGATAGAAACATACCTTGAAATAGGTTTTACTGTGTAGTGCTTAGGGTTGGGGAGACAAGCTGCAACCAGGGAAGCCTCCTGTCTCGATAAATTAATGGCACGTTTATTAAAATACTTTTGAGATGCCTCTTCAATACCAAAAATCCCATTGCCCATTTCTGCAACATTCATATACACTTCAAGAATTCTTTTTTTGCCCCATATTTTTTCAATCATAAATGTAAAATATACTTCAAGCCCTTTTCGTATCCAGCTCCGTCCCTGCCATAAAAAAACATTCTTAGCCGTCTGCTGACTAATAGTACTGGCCCCATGTAATGACTTGCTTTTTCGGTTATGCTTCATCGCTTTTTCTATCGACTTAAAATCAAAACCATTATGATCGGGAAATAATTGGTCTTCCGAAGCAATGACGGCCAGTTTTGCATTCGGTGAAATTTCATTCCGGCTCACATAATCTCTTTTTAAACCATCACCAGTTATCCAACTAACAAACTGCGTAATAGTAACAGGTGGGTCAATCCATTTCAATAAAACAACATAAACCAGTTGCGCCATAAAAAGGATAATGAAAAGTCGTTTAATAAATCGCCATAGTTTTCTAAAAAATCCTTTTCCTTTCATTAAAATATTATTTGAATTTATCCGCATACACCAGCAAACCCCATATAAGTGCAATACCAAAGCCTATCAGAATAAGGCCGTTCACACGATTAATAATATGAATATTATGAGGAGTTAACTTTTTCCTGATCTTTCCGGCAAGCATTACTTTAGCTATATCTGCTGAGAAGACTATTGAAAGGCAAACAACAAACAGCGCCAGTTTTTGCTGAACAGTATGATTGATAAAAGTCGTAGAAGCCGTTAGCCAAAAAAGAAAAACCGCCGGGTTTAATGTATTCATAAAGTAACCTGATAAAGCAATTCTCAAATAATCTCTTTTCCTGAATTTTATGAAAACCTGCTGCCCCTCTTCGTTTACCTTTATTTTTTTAAAGAATAAAAAATAAATGCCGATTGAAATAAGAAAAATACTTCCGGCAATTCCAATTTCTATTCTGTGGGTACTGATAATGCTGAATAATGCTGTAAAAACATTACTTATCAATATCATCGTAATGTCACTGGCAGAAACTCCAATAATAAAAGCTATGCCGCCGCTATGACCATTGTTCAGGCTTTGTTTTATAATGGAAAACATAACAGGGCCCACTGAAATGCTCAGTAGTAATCCAAGGGTAATGCCTTTTAATAAAGCCTCGATCATGACAAAAAAATGCAAAGTAACAAAAATGAAATATTGAAGAGGCTTTTCTTATTAATAAGAAAACCAAAACCCTTGCATTAAAATCATTTAGCAGAAGGACATTTATATGATTGCAGATTAAAACTAAAATAGATTATTGCTGTAACAAATTGATCTTTGTTCGTATCTATTCCACGCTGACGACCTTTGATCCCAATTGGAGTTCCTAATTCATATGATCTGTCTGAAAGTAAAAATGAAGGAGAGGGGCTTCCATCTGGCAGAGGAGGAAATACTGCAGGATCAACATATGTTTTACTTACATCATCCAGGTAATCTGTAGTGGTAAAGCGATGGGTAATTTCAAACCCTATATTATATCTTGCATTAATGGCATATTTTACTCCTACACCAACAGGAACGCAAAGAGCCATTGAACCATAAGGTTTACGATTCGGATACAATGAACTACCCTGCCCTTCGGTACCCAAGGGGCGGAGATAATACTTTTTGCCTTGCAAATATGCATAAGGGTCATAGCTAAAGACGCCTATACCTAATGACACATAAGGAGTAAAATTAAATTCGGGGTCGCCAGGTAAAAATCTAAAGAAATTAAAATCCCCTCTTAAAGAAAGCTCCCACACATTTGTGTTGAAACTTAAATTACGTTCGTGCATGAATTCATTCTGCGTATTGTATATATCAGAATAACCAAGCTGTGCGAAACTGGCAGCGACTCTTGCGGCAACATAATTCCCAAAGTTTTTTCGAAAGAAAACGCCGGCTGCAATTTTGGGACGATTTAATCTTGCCCGGGTATTGAGGTCGCCAAAATAATGACCTGCCCCTATTCCAATGCCAAATTCACCTTCCTGCACAATTGGTTCCTGGCTATGACCATATGCCGGGTAAAGGAAAATGGCCATAATAAGGGCGGCAGCTAACTTCTTCATATTTGCAAAATAAGGTTTCAGAAAGCATTATAACGAAAAAAAACAGGATTTATTTAGAAAATATGTATTTGTTTTAACTATTTTATGCCGACTATGGAAATGTAAATCAATCAAAAATGATAATTAGAGTAAATCACTCAGTTAACTGCTACTTCAGTATTTTATCTCAACTTTATTATTAAAGCAAAAAAGTATTCAATAACCGGTTCTCCAGAGGATCATGATTTACCCTAATTTCTTTTATCCAAACCCCAGGTAAGTTTATTACGTAGTGTTTGCAAAAAATTATTTTCACTTAACCGTATAAGATTAAGCATAAATGATTCTTTTCTTACAGCCAGTTGAACATCCTTATTAACAATTTCTCTTCGCGAATCAAGGGCACAGATGGCCTGGTCAGACCTGCTCTCAATTTCAAAGGAAATGATATTATCATCCGGAACCACAATTGGACGGACATTTAAATTGTGAGGAGCTACGGGTGTGATAACAAAACTTCCTGATTCCGGAAACAGAATTGGCCCATTGCAGCTTAATGAATAGCCCGTAGAGCCAGTTGGTGTAGCCACTATTAACCCATCTGCCCAGTAAGTATTTAAAAATTCTCCATTAAGATAAGTATGAATTTTTATCATAGGAGCAATGTCCTGCTTGTGAATTGCAAACTCATTTAATCCATAAGGAACATTATCAAAAAGCGTGATGTTTGAATCAAGATGAATTAAAGTACGCTTATCAACAACAAAAGAATGATTTACCAACGCTTTTATAGCCACCTTTACTTCGTCATGGCCAATACTTGCTAAAAAGCCAAGGCGTCCAAAATTAATACCCATAATAGGCACATTCCGACTGCGAACAAGAGTAACCGTGTCAAGAAGAGTACCATCACCGCCAAGACTTATAATAGCCTGTATATCGTTCGTAATTTCTTCAGTAAGATGAAATATTTTCAGATCTGGTGGAAATTCAATTTTATCTTTTATCTGGTCGTAAAAAGATTCATAGATAACAGGTTGTAGTCTTTGTGATTTCAGTTCATTAAAAAATGATTGAACATCCTGAAGTTGGTTATCATCCACTACACGGCTGTAAATGGCTACTTTCATTTAACGTTTTAAAAAATTGTCTTCTTGTGTAAATATATACCGTTTTGACCTATCTGATTGAAACTCCATTCGAGTTTAATGTCGATATCGTAAAAGGTAACAATATCTATTCCCATGCCACCGGAATAAAGCATTCGGTTGTTTAAAAAGTTTTGTCCTGGCTGTGGATTGTAAACATAGCCTGCATTTCCGTAAATTTTTCCGTAAATACGGAAAGGAATATAGTTGATAGTTTCATGTTTTATTTTAGGAACCGGGATATTAAATTTTAAAAGCTCCCTTGAGAGTGTTGTTTTTACACAGCCCCCGGCTACGCCATCAATGACATAGTACTCATAGCCCTGCATAAACAATTCCTTATAGCCCATTAATTGTAAATTAAAAAAGGGTTGTTTTTTGAAAGGAACTTTTAAATCAGCGGCGGTGTTCACACTGAAATAAGTTCTAGGAAAAATTTTCCAGTAGTTGCCGGTGAGCACATTCAGCTCCCAAACATTTAGCGTATGATTAAATCCTTTTTTTGAAAGATTTATTTGTGCTTCAAAACCTTTTAATGGATAGGGAATATAATCCACGTTGTGAAATGCCATATTGTAATACAATTCAGGAAAACGAATACTATTTCGCCCCTTTGTAAAATAAGAAGGATTAAGTTTTACAATTGTATCTTCTACTCTTTCCTGCGTATAAGCTATACCGAAGCGATGCCGGGTTTTTACTGCGCGACGATAGGTAAGTTCAAAACTGGTTGAAAAAAATGAATGAATGAAATTATTTGTATCCTTAAGAAATACTTCCTTATTGTTTATAGTATTATAATTTACTTCCCGGTTTTTTCCAAGAGCAAATGCAAATTTTGCCCCCCATTTCATTTTCTTATCAAAATAAAGCCGATCATAATTCATTGAGATCTGTTTAGTATATCCGCTCATAAACCAAACATTCAACTTATCATTATAACCTGTCACATTGTTATACATAAGTTTTACTCCATAGTTTACTCTATCCAGGCTTGCATTATTTTGCACTACCCACTGATTAATATTACGATCAACTATTTTAAAATAAGGAACCGGGAATATGTACCATCTCTCTTTTACATCTACCATTATATCTACATCATGTCCCTCAAAGCTTTTTAAGGCCACAGTTACTTCATGAAAAAGGGTAGTGTTCATTAATTGCCGGCGTGCATCTTCAAACTTGGTAACTAATTCCTGCAGTTGAAAATGATCGCCGGATTTAAAAGGAATTTCCCGCAGAATAAAAGAAGCTTTTGTTTTCTTATTACCTGTAATAATAATGTTGCGAACAATAAAAGGAGCGGCTTTTTGTCTATCTATACTAATTTCTGAGCCACTATTTGCCTGGGGAAATATTGTTTGGTCATCCTTAACCGATTGAGCTCTTGCCCTGCAGAGCATTGCGAACATAGCACATATAACCATGTATATATTTAACCTCTGCATCCAGGCAATTAAAAAGGAATTAAACTAAGTTAACAGGTTAATCAAGACAGTCCACAAAATGAAAAGATAAATTTATATTTTCAGATAGTTCATCAGATTATCATAATTCGTCCTTAATTCATTTTCAAAAAGCTCTTCTCCAAAATAATATTTCACGTTGTATTCGTGCCGTTGAAATGTGGATACTATATCTGATACTTCCAGCTTATTAATCTTAATTGTTACTTCCATCAATCCTGTTTCAGGATCTACATTTGTATTCAGTTGTTTGATCTGTGCATCATTACCTTCTACCAAACGACTTATCTCATTAAATGAATAATTTTTGCTTTCAATTTCAAGAACAATCAGTCCTCCGGGTTCGCTCAGGCTCATAAATTCAGACGAATATTTTAGTAAGTCTGCATATGTTACTACTCCCATCAATTCATTTTCTTCTCCAACAACGGGAACAACTGTCAGGCCATTTTGAACTGCTATCTGTATAGCTTTTAGCACATGCTCATCTTCCCTGACAGAAGGATTAGAAATGGACTGGTTAAACTTTTCTATGGGCAAATGGTCATTTTCAGCCTGGGATAGATCATCTTCGCTTATCAAGCCAACATATTTATCACCATCTACAATGGGCAAATGTTCTACATGATTTTCATTCATTAGTTCCAGAGCCTGGTGCACCTTATCGGAAAGGCGCAAATACGGGAGTGTTTGCGTTTGTAAATTCCTCGTTAACATGGATAGCGGCGTTTAAATAATGAGACAACAATTTTCAGGCAACTGTTGCAGGCTCATTTTGTTTTTTTAAAAATTTGTGCAAAATGATATTAAACTCATCCGGCACTTCCATCATAGGAGCATGACCGCACTTGTCAATAAAGTATAATTCGCTGTTTGGTATCAGGCGATTAAACTCCCTCGCTACAAATGGTGGAGTGATGGTATCATTATTGCCCCAGATTAATAACGTGGATTGTTTAATTTGATTGAGTTCTTCTCCTAAATTATTTCTTATTGCACTTTTCGCAAGAGCAATGATCTTTATAACTTTTAAGCGATTATTGGTTATTTCAAAAACTTCATCCACCAATTCCTTAGAAGCCATTTTAGGGTCATAGAAAGTTAATTCAGTTTTTCTTTTTATATAATCATAATCACCCCGCTTGGGGTAAGAGTCTCCCATTCCGTTTTCAAATAACCCCGAACTACCTGTGAGAATAAGAGATTTTATTTTTTGCGGATGTTTTAAAATATGTATCAATGCCACATGCCCACCTAATGAATTTCCCAGCAAATGAACATCACTATATCCTCTTGCTTCGATGAAACGATTTACAAATCTTGCTAAGCCTCCTACAGAAGTATGCAATATATCGAGATCAAACAAAGGCAATATTGGTACCACTACTTTGTTGTGGTGGCGAAAATATTCCACCAGGTCTGCAAAGTTGCTCAGTGCTCCAAACAACCCATGCAATAGAAGCAAGGGTTCGCCCTGACCTTCTTCAATAAACCGGAACTTATCATGTTGCCTGATACTATATTCAATCGTACTCATTTTGTTATCCCAATCGCTAAAATAATTGATTTACTGCAAATAAAATACCCTTTGTGATGATAATAGTACTCTTTTATACTTTACAAATATACTGGCATAAGGATTTCTTGATTAAGAAGGTTATAATAGCCTTATTTAATGGCGAAAGTGGTAGAATCTATTAACCAGCAGATATTTTTTCAGAAATTCCGCCAAAAAACTGTTCAAGTTCTGTAAACATATTTTTAAAAAAAGGGATTAATGTAGCAAAGCTATCTATTGCTTTTGGTCCCCACGGATGAATAAAAGAGTAAGTTATAGAAGACCGAATGGTTTCTGGTTTTATAATTTTCAATTGTTCTGCATAAAAAAGAAGAATACTAAACACAGTTATATAGATAGCTGAATAAAAAATCATACCCCCTAACCTGTTGATCCAGCCAAGCATCATAGTTTCAGTAAGTTTTTGAAGAGCTTTAGCGCCTAACCGCACCAATAAAACCACAACAATAAAGACAATTATAAATGAAACAACAGGCAACCATTTGTTTGAAACGTTTACTGAATGACCGAGATAATTTGCTACAAACGTTGATAATTTAAGGGCAGCTGCCAAACCGATAATGACAGCGACAAAAGAAAAAACAGCAGCAATTAATCCACGACGGTGACCATGGATAAGTGCGAACACCATCAATACAGCAAATATTATATCAATGAGCATGAGAATATTTAGTGTTCAAAGTTTACCAGTTTAAAGTTGAGATATAAATAATGCTAACCATTAAAATCATTTACTCAATAGCTCTTTCACTGTCATGGAAATTATTTTCCCATCTGCTTTGCCAGCCAACTTTTTTGTAGCAGTTCCCATTACTTTTCCCATATCAGCAGGAGAAGTAGCTCCTGTTTCTGCTATAATTTTTTTTATTTCAAGTTGCAGCTCTTCGGCAGACAATTGCCTGGGCAAAAATTTTTCAATTACTTCAATTTCTTCCTGCTCTTTTTGAGCAAGATCATTTCTATTTTGCTGTTCATAAATTTCCAAAGAATCTTTTCGTTGCTTCACTAATTTTTGCAAAAGTTTTATTTCATCATCTTCTTTTAATTCTCCCCCTGCACCTTCAGAAGTTTTTGCCAAAAGAATTGCGGCTTTTATTGCCCTCAGGCCGCGAAGTGATTTTTCATCCTTTGCCAACATGGCCCTTTTTAAATCTGTCATAACTTTTTGTTCGAGACCCATAGTTTTATTTTTTCTTATCCTGAAAAGTTCATACTAAGATGCCTTATTTTCTTTTAATTGTTGCAATCTGAATTTATTGAAAAACTCACCTGCAAATTTCTTCATGTCATTTACTATTTCAATATGCTTCGTTGCACGACCATAAGTATCAGCCATTGTCATCATGGTTTGGTAATAGAAATCAGCCATTTCATCTATCATCATATCCTTTGTCCAGAGATCAATGCGAAGAGCTGTTTTTTCACTGCCATCCCAAAAGGAAAGCATCATTGCTTTTGCTTTCTGTTCATTTTTCACCGTTGAGTCAGATGCATTCCAGCTAATTGATTCTGGCACCCGGCTTTCGTCCATTTGCACATTTATTGTTATCATTGATTTACTCATAAAAATTATAATCTTAAACAGTAAAGGTAATCAATCAGCCAACTGCTTTTAAAATGCCTTGCCATAATAATTCTGCTGTTTTTTGCCATGAATATTTAGAAGCGATTATTCTTCCTTTTTCAATTAATTCGTTCCTTAAATTCTCATTCTTATAAATAAGCATCATTTTTTCCGCGATGTCTTTAAAATTTTGGGGATCTGCATACAAAGCAGCATCCTCAGCAATTTCCTGCATAGCCGAATGAGAAGAAGTTATTACCGGCACATTACATTTCATTGCTTCCAGGACCGGAACACCAAAACCTTCGAAAAAGGAAGGATAAACCAGTGCGTATGCAGATGCCATGATTTTCACCAGTTCTTCCTCTGGTAAATACCCTAACAATACCACCTCATCCCGGTATTTATATTTTTTAAGATCATGTATAAAAGAGTCATATTTCCATGCAAGCCTCCCTGCTAAAACAAGTTTGAAATTGCTTTTTTGTCTTTTCTTAAAAATAGAAAACGCTTTCAACAAGCCTATGACATTTTTTCGGGGATGAATGGCACCTGCATATAAAAAATATTCCGAGCTATTGGTATACTTTTCTTTAGTGATCCTAGTACCATCCGGAGATACAGGCGAAAAAATTTCCTTTGCTGCACTGTACACAACATTTATTTTATCGGGATTGATTTTGTAATTAACTAAAATGTCATTCCGTGAAAATTCAGAAACTGTAGCAATCGTTTTTGCCTTTCGTAAAAACCTTGGAATATATCTTTTAAAATAAAATAAATGAGATTTTTTAATATAAGAAGGATAATGCAAAAAGGCCAGATCATGAACCACCATACATTGTGGAATTTTTGTTTTCAAAGAACAAAAGCCATCTGCCGAAACAAAAACATCCGCTTTAAATTTCTTCAATATTGTAGGAATTTTAATGTCGTACCAATATTTCCAAAGTATCGGATGTCTTACAGGTGGGCCAACTACAACGGGAGTAATATTCGAGGAAAAAATGAATCGCTTATCATAGGGTCTGTCGAAAATAAAAATGAATTCATGATCATGATACCGATTTACCAGGTATAAAAAAGTTTCAAAAATAAAATAACCATACCCTTCTAAATAATCTGAAAGTAAAAATCTTGTATTAACCGCTATTCGCATAGTAGGGTGGCAAAGTTAGACGGGTATAATATTATATCCTTCTAATGATTTCTATTTATTTGCGTATTTATACTGGTAAAAACCACAATTCATATTTGTTCCTATCGTTTATTTCTTGGTGGTAATCTCTGAGATATAATCAATCATACTTAAGAAATAAAACAGTAATAGAAAACATACTAACGATATTTACAAAAACTACGTGCTGGGTGATAAACGAATGTTCATCTTTTGCTATTATTATTTTGGTATCCTCCAAATTAAAATTTGTACAATCAGCAGGAATAATTTCCGTAAATATTCATTAAATACTAATTATCAAAACAGGCAGTTTTACAATTGATTGACAATTACTTCAGATGTAATTTTATATATAAATTCAATATCCTTTGCCCAAAACTATGACACTATGAAAAAATTTTACTCTCTTTTTTTTCAAACTGCTTTTTTGTTTTTTTTGCTACTATATTATTCAAAAACAATTTATGCTCAGTGTCCGCACGGTGAGCCGGGAGGTACGACAGCTTTTGATACAACAATAGTTTTTGGATCCGGAGTTGTTTCAACTCAGGTTAAATTTCCAAAATTTGATCCGCAAACAGGTATGGTAACTTGTGTAAATCTTTGCGTCACTATTAAAGGGATCATTGATACTGTTGCATTGGAAAATCTTTCAGGCGGCGCTCAAACAGGAAGCTATAATTACTCAAGAAGAGACACTATTACCGGTCCCGGTATTCCCACTTATCTTACCAGCGGCACAAACGACTTAAATTTTGGGCCGTTTGCACTTGCAGCATGGGATGGAATTCCCGGTTCCGGTCCTGACTTTTTTTCTGTAGGTCCGGACACAGTTTTAACAAAAGTACTTTGCTCAAACATCAACGATTCAGCGACCATAGCAGATTTTTATGGGGTCAATGATAGTGTTGCATACGATTATCATATTAATGCAAGTGCAGGTTGGGGCGTTACTGGTGGAAGTGCGTCGGCCTTTGTATTAAGTTCAGCTCTTGTTAATTTTCATTTTTCATATTGCACATGTCCTTCTTCCTCTCTTCCTTTAGATATCAGCGCATTTTCTGTAAATAAAGCAGCAACTAATAAAGCACAGTTGTCATGGAAGGGGTTTGATGATCTGTCAAGGGATTATCATTATGAAATACAGATGAGTCATAACGGCTATGAGTTTTCAACAATTGATACGGTGTTAAAAAGTGTTGCAACCACAGACTATAAGTATATTTACACAACAGGAAAGAGTGAAAACACAAAATATTTTTTCAGAATAAAACAAGTTTATTCGAACGGTTATCCAAGATTTAGCGAAGTAAAATCCGTTATTCTTGAGAATTCAGATGTGCCAAAAATAAATATATATCCCAATCCTTCCAGCGGGGTTGTTGGTATCAAATTTGTTGATATTTACTCTGGAAAGTTCTTAGTACAGATTTCAAATACACAAGGTCAGACTGTTTTTAGTAATGAAGTGGAAGCAAATGGTGGGTTAAAGTACATTACGACGTTACAACGTGGGGTGTATTGGTTGCGGTTAATCGATGTAACGAGCCATCTGTCTTGTGTCAATCAACTTTTAATTAAATGACCTCTTAGGTGGAAGAGGATGGTGGCTTGTAAAAGGGGCCTTGGTTCGGGGCCCCTTATCTTTTGATCAGCCCGGAAGCTTTGCCTGATAAGTATTTAAAAGATTACCCTGTTGTTTTTCTTCTCTATTTAGTCAAATTAAAAAGACCATAATTCGTCTAACATGTTTTTTAAACTTTTATCTACATTTGCAGAATAAACTTTCATGGAATATAATACAACAAGGAATTATTTAGTGATGCGTGAATATGGCCGCCATATTCAAAAAATGATAGAATACCTGCTTACAATTGATGATCCCGAAGATCGACAGCGCAATGCTCAGGTAGTAATTGAGTTAATGGGTTTTTTAAATCCACACTTAAAAAATGTGGAAGATTTTCGCCACAAATTGTGGGATCATCTCTTTCTTATATCAGATTTTAAGCTAGAAGTAGGATCTCCTTACCCTATTCCTACACGCGAAACATTAAAAACCAAACCAGATCCCCTCCCTTATCCCAAGCGTCATCCTAAATTTTCCCATTTAGGAAAAAATCTTGAAGTAATCATTGAAAAAGCTTTAAAAGAAGAGAACCCAGAAAAAAGATTAGGCTTTGCCAATGCAATCGCCTATTATATGAAACTTGCCTACAACAATTGGCATAAAGAACTTGTTCATGACGATGCTATACAAAGTGAGTTGACAAATATAACCGATGGACAATTAGAATTCACAAATACACCATTCGTAAAAGCGTATCGGCCTCAACAAGACAATCGAGGTGGCTATGGAAAACAACGGGGAAAATTTCAGCAAAGAGGTGGTGGACGACGCAATGATCGCAATGACCGGGGTGGTGGACAATTTAAAAAGAAAAGATACTAGAATTATATTAAGCGCAAGGCTGGCAGGGTGCCGGCCTTTTTATCTTTTAACTGTTTCATTATCTTTCTTTCAATTTCAAATTTTACAATTCAAAGTTCCAGATGCACTCTTTTGAAGTTTTCGGTGGGAAAAAATTATCTGGTGAAATTATTCCTCAGGGGTCAAAAAATGAAGCACTTCAAATTATCAGTGCTGTAATATTGACACCGGAAAAAGTTATCATTTCAAATATTCCTGACATCCTTGATGTAAATCTTTTAATTGAATTACTGTCCGAGATGAATGTTAAGGTGGAAAGGATACAAAAAGACACCTGCATTTTCCAGGCCAACGATATTAATATAGATTACCTGCATAGTGAAACTTTTAAGAAAAAGAGCGGAAGACTACGGGGTGCTGTAATGCTCGCCGGCCCTATGCTGGCACGTTTCCGGAAAGCATTTATTCCAAAACCAGGCGGCGACAAAATAGGAAGAAGAAGATTGGATACACATATTGTAAATTTTGAAAGGCTTGGCGCTTCATTTCACTATCACTCTGAAGATGGCTTTTTTCATTTACTTGCCCCGAATCTGAAAGGAACCTTTTTATTAATGGATGAACCATCTGTCACAGGTACTGCTAACCTTATTATGGCAGCAGCAATGGCCATTGGGAAAACAACAATCTACAATGCTGCTTGTGAACCGTACATTCAACAGCTTTGCAAAATGCTGAATAGTATGGGCGCAAAGATTGAAGGCATTGGAAGTAATCTTCTCACTATTGAAGGAGTAAATTATCTCGGCGGCACTGAACATAGAATGTTACCTGACATGATTGAAGTCGGATCTTTCATTGGTCTTGCAGCCATGACGCAAAGTGATATTACAATTAAAAATGCGGGTCTCGATCATATTGGTATTATTCCTGAAAAATTTCAACAATTAGGTATCCAAATGAACCTTAGAGGTGATGATCTCCAAATCCCTTCACAAAATGTATATGAAGTTCATCATTATCTGGACGGTGGAGTTCTCACCATTTATGATCATCCGTGGCCGGGATTCACTCCTGATCTGTTGAGCATTGTTTTAGTAACTGCCATACAGGCAAAAGGTAGTGTACTTATTCATCAAAAAATGTTTGAAAGCAGGCTATTTTTTGTCGACAAATTAATTGATATGGGTGCTCAAATCATTCTTTGTGATCCGCATCGTGCTGTTGTGATTGGTTTGGAAAGAGAACAACAGCTACGTGGAATTACAATGAGCAGCCCTGACATCCGTGCAGGGGTCGCTTTGCTGATAGCAGCTTTAAGTGCAGAAGGTAAAAGTCTGATCCAAAATATTGAACAGATAGACAGAGGTTATCAGGATATTGATGAAAGGTTGAGAAGGTTAGGCGCTGAAATAAAAAGAGTATAATATTTCTTTCTCATCTTTGCGCATGGCTTCTCAAAATAAGATTATTATTATTACAGCCCCTTCTGGAGCTGGAAAAACTTCTATCACTCATTATTTATTAAAAACAATTCCTCAATTAAGTTTTTCAATTTCTGCCGCCACACGTAACCCCAGAGGAAAAGAAAAAAACGGAAAAGATTATTATTTTATTTCGATGGACGAGTTTCAAAAAAGAATCCAACAGAATGAATTTGCAGAATGGGAAATGGTGTATGAAGGGAAATATTATGGTACACTAAAATCAGAATTACAGCGAATATGGGATTTTGGGAAAGTCCCTTTGCTTGATATTGATGTAAAGGGAGCTATTCATGTACAAAGGCAATATCCCCAAACCAGTTTGAGTATTTTTGTAGAACCGCCTTCGCTGGAAGAAATAAAAAAAAGATTACAGTCAAGAGGGACAGAAACTGATGAAAGTCTGCAGGCAAGAATCAATAAAGTCAGTTATGAAATTTCTTTTAAACATAGCTTCAATGCAGTGATTATAAATGATCAGCTTGACCGCGCCTGTAAAGAAGCTGAACAAATAGTCAAAAATTTTATACAGCAATAAATTCAATTCTTTAACCAAAAAAAACGGTGATATATCTTTACATTTCATGTTTGACTTCAAAACTATTATATGGTTTGTTGTTACGTTGCTGCTGATGGGGTTTTTTGCAGGAATTGAAATGGCCTTTTACAGTGCTAATCGGCTCGGAATAGAATTAAAAAAGAAACAGGGAACCACTTCAGGCAGACTGCTGGCTCAATTCACTGAATCCCCCGTTCGTTTTTTAGGAACTACACTAATTGGTTTCAATATTTTTCTGGTTTTTTTTAGCTTACAGGTATCAACCGTAATGAAGCCAGCATGGAATTATCTTGAAAAAAAGATAAACCGCCAGATTCCCGGAACTGTTGACATCTTTGTTGAAATTATTATCGCCACATTTGTAGTTATCATATTTGCAGAATTTATTCCGAGGGCCCTTTTCAGGGCACGCAGTAATTCATCGCTTAGCAGGCTGTCTGTCGTCATTGATTTCTTTTACCAAATGCTGTACCCTATTGCTTCATTATTGATGAAACTGTCCGAATGGCTTTTAAAATATCTTTTTAACGTTCGTTATAATAAAAAAAAAGCTGCATTTAGCCGTAGTGATCTTGACCATCTTTTTCAACAAAGTCATGATATGGGATATGAAAATGAAGAATTAAATACAAAACTTTTTGAAAACGCATTGGAACTTCCGAAAATAAAGATCAGGCAATGCCTGGTTCCCCGGAAAGAAATTACAGGTATTGAACTCAATGCCGGTATGCATCAGGTAAGAAACCAATTTGCGGAAACACAACTTAGCAAACTTGTAGTGTTCGAAAACAACATTGATCACATCGTGGGTTATATTCATCAATTGGATCTTTTCAAAAATCCTCCTGATATCCGATCAATTTTATTACCTATTCCTGCTGTACCCGAAAGCATGAGTGCAGCAGATCTTATCAGCAAATTCACAAAAGAAAGAAAGAGCGTCGCATGGGTGGTTGATGAATTTGGAGGCACTGCAGGCATTATTACTATGGAAGATGTGCTTGAAGAGATTTTTGGCGAAATACAGGATGAATATGACGCAGAAGAATTTATTGAAAAACAGATTTCAGAAACTGAGTATATTTTTTCCGGCCGCCTGGAAGTAGATTACCTGAATAAAAAATATGATTTTGACCTTCCGGTTACCGAATCAGAAACTTTATCAGGATATATAATCAATTATCATGAAACAATTCCACTCCAAAAAGAACGCATTATCTTAGGTGATTATGAATTTGATATCATCAGTGTTAGCGATACGCGTATTGAAACAGTTAAATTAAAAAAGCTGAAATAAAACTGCATCCTGCACCCTTATCTTTGCTCCCACTTTATTTACAATGGCTATCCTTGATTTTTTAAACAGGCGAAACAGGAATGCAGTGGCAGAAATGTCATTCATCGACCACCTTGAGGAATTGCGTTGGCACATTATACGGGCCGTGATTGCTGTTTTGATTGCCGCTATCGCAGTATTTATTTACGTGAGAGAAATAGTTGATAAAATACTGCTGGCTCCGGCCCACGACAATTTTATTACTTATAAATGGCTCTGTGATGCCGGGCATTTCTTCAGGCTCGGAAATACATTGTGCATGGGAGGTACAAAGGTCAGCTTTATCAGTACAGCCATGACAGGCCAGTTTATTTCCTCTTTTACGATTGCATTTGTTGGAGGGTTTGTAATTGCATTTCCATACGTGTTTTGGGAGTTCTGGCGTTTTGTGCGGCCTGCATTAAGCCCGAAAGAACTTAAAAAAACAACCGGTGTTATTTTCTGGGTTTCTTTCTTATTCTTTTTGGGAGTTGCATTTGGTTATTATGTTCTTACTCCCTTTATGGTAAATTTTTATTTTTCCTATTCACTCAGTTCCCTTATCGAGATTAAGCCTACTTTCTCAGATTACCTGGAAAATCTTATCTGGACAACAGTCGGTATAGGGCTATTGTTTCAAATGCCTTTACTCGTTGCTGTACTTACCAGGATAGGAATTCTTACTGCAAAATTTTTAAAAAAATATCGTCGTCATGCTTTTGTAGTCATATTGACGGCAGCTGCTATTATTACACCTTCTACTGATCCGTTTAGCCTCACACTTGTTACCATTCCCCTATATGCTTTGTATGAAGCAAGTATTATTGTTGCCAGCCGTATTAATAAAGCAAAAAAAGAAGAAGCGGAAGAATGGAGTTAAAATAAGGAAGAATGGAGTCAGAATAAAATATAATTTGAAAGATGCTTTAAAGAGTCTGTGTACCTTTACTTAGGAAATTAATTATTTCAATTATTAATTTTTGATTCAGTCTATGAACTCCCATTTTGATAAAAGTAAAGCTGTAGCCATTGGCAGCGATCATGCAGGTTTTGATTATAAAGAAGACCTGATCTCTTTTCTTGAAGCAAAAGAAATTCCTTTTAATGATTTTGGTACTCATTCAAAGGACTCTGTAGATTACCCGGATTTTGCCCACCCGGTAGCAAAGGCTATTGAAAATGGTGAAGCATCTTTTGGTATTTTATTATGTGGCAGTGCAAATGGTGTTGCTATTACAGCAAATAAGCACCAGGGTATTCGTGCAGCTGTATGTTGGGGTGAGGAACTTGCCCAGTTATCACGGTTACATAATAATGCCAATGTAATTTGCATTCCCGCAAGGTTCGTACGTGAAGGTGATGCAGAAAAAATGGTTGAACTATTTATGAATACAGAATTTGAAGGTGGTCGCCATGAAGTAAGAGTTGAAAAAATTGCCTGCCATTGAATTAAAAATTTATCAGCTATTTATCATTTCATTTTAGCCAAAAATTTAATTTCCCTTAAGTTTGATGCATATGGGGCCACCATCCTAAATATCTAAATTATTTCAACACATGAAAAAACTATTAACTGTTTTATTGCTTCTCCCGTCTCTGTTTATTATAGCACAGAAAAAAGGAAATCCTGCAAAATTCGCCAGAATCATTACTCCAGATGATTTGAAGAAACATTTATACATAGTTGCGGGTAAAGAAATGGAAGGAAGAGAAACAGCCACACCGGGCCAAAAAAAGGCAGCTTCTTATATAGAAAATCAATTCCTTTCATTGGGATTAATCCCCGGTAATGATGGTGACTATCAATTAAAATTCCCCGTTTACCAGGATTCATTATTGAACACGTCAATTGAGATAAATGGAAAAGCATTCGATCTCGATAAAGATTTCTCCGTGAATGTGGCCCAAAACAATAACTCAATGTATCGCTTTTCAGAAGTAGTATTCGTTGGAAATGGAATCAATGATTCGACCCAGGATGATTATAAAAACCTTGATGTTCGGGGCAAAGTAGTATTAATAATGCCTGGGCAATCCCCACAGAGCCAGGGAAGAAGAAACTTTGCTGCTCAGTTTGCAAGATTAGATGCTGCTCAAAGAAATGGTGCGGTTGCGGTTTTAGTTGCAGGAAATAATTTTCCACGATCTTTCAAAACAAACTCAAGAGGTAATATGTACCTGAATGCTTTTCAAAAAACAATTCGTCCCAATCAATATATAGTCTCAGAAAACATTATAAAAGAAATTATGGGTGACGATTATGAAAAAGCAAAATCAGGAGCACTTGCACCCAAAACATATTCGGCGTATGTAACATTGAGTTTTAACAAAGAAACTACCACTCTTGAAAGCAGCGATGTGCTTGGTGTGCTGGAAGGAGCTGATTTAAAAGATGAATTCGTTTTTGTAACCGGTCATTATGATCATTTGGGTAAGCGTGATACTACAATTTATTACGGGGCCGATGATGATGGCTCGGGCACAGTAAGTGTGTTGGAAATTGCTCAAGCCTTCGCCAAGGCCAAGGCGGCGGGTTACGGCCCAAGGAGAACTATAGTATTTATGACTGTGAGTGGTGAAGAAAAAGGTTTATGGGGCTCTGAGTATTATACAAATCATCCTGTTTTTCCATTGGATAAGACTACAGTTGATCTTAATATTGATATGATCGGAAGAATTGATGCCACAAGAAAGCAGGGGGATTCAACTAACTATGTATATGTGGTGGGTGACGATAAGGTAAGCACTGATCTAAAGCCTATCAGTGAAGCCACTAATAAAAAATACACAAAACTTGAGCTGGATTACAAATTCAATGATCCAAAAGATCCTAACCGTATTTATTTTAGAAGCGATCATTTCAACTTTGCAAGAAAAGGGGTGCCTATCATTTTTTATTATGACGGTATGCTTGGAGCTGATTACCACAAACCGACAGATACTCCGGACAAAATTTATTATAACCTTTTGGCAAAAAGAGCCCAACTTGTTTTTTACACAGCCTGGGAAATGGCAAATAGGAATGATATGCTGAAAAGAGACATTCCTCTTGAAACGACGAGAGGATTTTAAAACAGAAGCGGAGTTTTTTCTCTGCTTTTTTATTATTTTACTATCGCGTTTTTTAACCATAACAAGCTGGCATATTGGAAAATGATTCATCAAATCTTCCTTCTGAGAATCCGATCTCTGATTATATTCAGAATATGAGACAACTTGAGTTGCAGAGACATGAACCCGCCATAAAAAAAGCAAGAACAGCTTTATTTATTACGGCTATTATAATTTTTGCTGGAGAAATGTTATCTGTTTCCGTCTCTAATCAGCAATTTACTCTACTCGTAATTTTGATTGCCTTAATCGAAGCAGGAATTTTTACTGGATTAGCATTTCTTACAAAAAAGAAACCTTATACAGCCATCTTGATTGGATTGATCGTTTTTATTGCTTTATGGATAATAGCCATTTTGGCTTTCGGTATTCGTGGTGCAATAGGCGGCATAATTGTAAGAATTATAATAATTTGTTATCTCGCAAGCGCTTTAAAGGGTGCCAAAGAAGTTGAAAGGGCAAATAATGAAATTTGATTTATGTCAAATTTATGAATAACCCAAGCTTAAAAATTCTTATTGTAAATAGTACTAAACCCTTATAATTCAAAATTTATTTTTACAATACAGAATCTCCAAAGAATTGAATTAGCATGAACAGTATGTCTGAAAGTATTATAGCCCGTAAACTTACTTTTAAAATTGAGTAATTCTTGGTATTGCTTTTAATGAGCCAATTGAGTTGTTTTGTTGTATCAATCCAGTATCTATGCAATTGATGATGTACATAGGCAACGACCTCATTGAAGCTGTCCCTCTGCAACAGGAAGGTCTTCGTCAGCCCGGATATCTTGGTAAATTCAAGCGTCATTTAAAAACAAAATACAGCGAACTGATCATGCAATCGCCTCAGGCGCCTGAATTTTTAGTGCTTGAACCTATGAAACCACAGCCTCAGGAGAAAAACAAAAGATAGGTAGAAGCTGACGAATCAAATAAGGATTCATAAGTTGTCATAAATTGGTTTTTGGAGATGCCGAGCTTTCGGCATCTTTTTTTTAAAATTCTTTCTGCACTCCACAATTGTGTCGCCCTAACTTTGACGTCTTATGGAAATCGGCATTTATACTTTTGCAGACCTCGGCACTTATCCGCTCACCAAACAAGCAATAAGTCCCTATCAGCGAATGATGAATTTAATGGAGGAAATAGTTTTGGCTGATCAACTTGGCTTCGATGTATTCGCGTTGGGTGAACATCATCGACCGGATTATTTGATCTCTTCTCCCGCCGTAGTATTGGGTGCCGCTGCAGTAAAAACAAAAAATATAAAATTATCAAGCGCTGTTACCGTATTAAGTTCTGATGATCCTGTAAGAGTGTTTCAACAATTTGCTGAAGTGGATCTTTTGTCGGGCGGCCGTGCAGAGATCATGGCAGGTCGTGGTTCTTTTATAGAATCGTTTCCTTTGTTTGGTTACAACCTCGACGATTACGATGAGTTGTTCTCAGAAAAACTGGAAATGCTTTTGCAATTAAATGAAAAAGAAATCTTTTCCTGGAGAGGAAACCATACACAGACGATTACAAATCGCGGCGTTTATCCAAGACCCTATCAAAAGAAGTTACCTATATGGATCGGTGTCGGTGGCACGCCTGAATCAGTAGTTCGTGCAGCAGAACATGGACTACCTATGGCACTTGCAATAATAGGCGGCTTACCTGCACGCTTTGTTCCTTACGTGCAATTATACCGGGATGTTTATACAAGAAAGGGATATGATCTGAGCGAAATGCAACTCAGCATTAACTCACACGCTTATATAGCCGACGATGTACAGCAGGCGAGAGACGAATTCTATCCTCCTTATTCAAATGTAATGAATCGAATCGGAAAAGAACGCGGATGGCCTCCGGGCACAAGAAAACAATTTGATGCATCAACGGAACCACGGGGAGCTTTATTGGTAGGAAGCCCGCAAGAAGTAATTGACAAAATACTTTATCAGCATGAATTATTCGGGCATACCCGTTTCCTTGCACAAATGAGTATGGGAGCAATGCCACATGATAAAATATTACATGCAATGGAATTGCTTGGAACTAAAGTAATGCCCGAAATAAAAAAATATGCAGAGAAAAAAAAATAATTACCTAAAAAAATTTCTGCTCCTGATTAATCAGTTGTAACATTACCTTTTCACAGGTCCATTCACTACTACTGCTGAATCACTTCCAATAAGTTTTACAAACTTGGGCACATGTTCCCCGGCTTCACGTCCTGTAGGCGTTCCTCTCTGTCCGTCAGCCCAATGATATATTTTACGCTGATCCATTTGACTAAAGGTAACTATCCGCTGAGCTGGCTGAACTTCATTTTTATTCTGCAAGGTATCGGTTTGATGGGTTGGCGTCGATCTTTGTGCAATTAATACCGCCGGTATAAAAAACAAGATGCCAATAAGAACTTCTGTCTTTTTCATACTCACAAGTTTTCAAAAAAACCACAAATTCATTGCCGGGTTTATTTAAAACACTTGTAAATATTTTCTTATTTACCCTTAAGGAATTCGCGAACTGAATGTTTGCTGTTTATTTTTTAAAAGGGATATTACATTTTTTTTCGACGATACTCCAGATCATACTCAGTTGTCCATGTTTTCTCATTATCCTTAGATATTTCTGAAAACTGTCTCACCTTGTCAGGCCCAAGGCTGAAAAAAGTTAAGCGACGAATCGCCATTGTATCATTACCAACAGGAAATGGTTTTGTTTTAAATATCATTTTATTGTCTTCGTAATGACCTTCTAAAAATTCTGTAGTACCCCCGACATTATCCACCCAGGTTTGCTGCCATTGCTTAGTTACTGAGTTGTAAGTATTAAAGCTTTTCCCCTGGTAAACCAGACCCTTAAAAGCATTTGCACTTTTCCAGTTTTCTAGAATGATGCAACTATCAAGGATCAAATCAATTTTACTGTCACCCGCCTTTTTACCATTCTTTCCATATACGTCCCATTCACCAATCCAAAAATCAAATTGCCTGTATACGGGATCAGAAGTGCAGGGTGTTTTTTGCCCATTCACATTTACGCATGATAAAACTACCAGCATTGATAAAAATAATTTTCCCATAAGTATTTTATAGGAGTAGACAACGAACTGTTTTAATTGGCTGAATCGCTTATCAATGCTATATGCCGCACAAATAATTATTCCGATAGCACAGTCTATCTTTTTTTATGTTTTACATCATTAAAGTTTATATCATTATCCACTTGTTTTTTAAATGGACGAATAAAACCATTTTTAAAAGTGTTGGTAATAAGAGCCCATAATTTTATATGGGCGTCATTCAAATCTCCCTCAATAGGTATTTTTGTTGCAAATGAATCTTTAGGCTTATTCTTCAGCACAAAACCAAAGAAACTAACAACACCTTCCCATACTCTTTTAAAGATATTGCTGTTCGGCTGACCCACTGTGTCCTGCAATTTTATTTCATGAAACATGGGTTTGAAATATCCCTTTAAATAACCATTGTTGATAGCAAATTCACTGAAAAAATCAAATTCCCCCTCTTCAAAATCAAATCCCGCCGTGGTACGTGACAGATCATTCAATGCTGTAACATTTGAATTCCGTAGAGACAAATTAACATCCATATCGGGGATTTTTTTCAACATATTCATGCCAGCTTTAACATCGAGGCTTCCGTTTCCAAAAGAAACTGCATGAGCTTGTATATTTGACGGAAGTGCTTTGGACTTATCAACCACGTTACCCATATTGGTAGCACTCAGATATATTTTTTTCAGCGACAGGTTAACGTCCGGGCTTTCCATAATGTCTGCATAGAGAAACTCGCCATCTTCTACAGTAAAATGATTGATCTTTATAGGAACAAGTTTTTTTAATGCCTGTGTCCAGTCTTGCTCCTCCGGTGTCTCTTTTGCACTAAGTTTATTCGAGTTCACATAATAATTGAACTTAGGGCGGGACATTTTTATTTCACTTACGATTCTTCCATGAAAAAGTGCTCCCCATTGAATAGAAATATCTGTCTTTGGAAAATCAAACATTGGTTTTTTGTTTCCATTCTTATACAACAAAAGACCGTCAATTACATAAGCGCCACGATATAAAGAAATATCGATATCGCTTACACTTCCGTGATAGCCGGGAATTTTGTTCAACACTTTGTTTACATAATTTTTTACAATTAGGGGAAGAAAAAGGCGAAAGGTGATGAGTACACCAATAACCGAAAGAATAATTATTCCCTTTTTTGATTTTAAGAAGGCCCGGACTCTTTTCTTATTCCATTTCATATCTATCCCTTTTCAAAAACATTACCAAAAAATGAAATTCTTTTCCGACTGGCTTTGGCACAATTTTTTAATTGTTAGAATATAAAAAATTATTTTATGGATAAAATGGAATTAAAAGGCCACTGGAATGAGTAGAAAGGAAAACTTAAACAGAAATACGCCACCTTAACAGACGATGATTTAAAATACGAGGAAGGAAAGGATGATGAAATGTGGGGAAAAATTCAGAAAAAAACCGGAAAAGCAAAAGGTGAATTAATAAATTGGTTAAAAGATGTTGGATAGTTGTCGTAAAAACAAGTCCCGATCATTTGCATAAACATGCCTCGCTTTGAGCGAGGCATGCAATATATTTAGCTATATTAAATTTTTTACAGTTTTAATTCTCCCCAACCCTTTCTGTATTCTCTTTTTACAAATTGATTAGCCGGTTCAAAATTCGTTATCCTCATATTTTCTCCATCCCATTTGTAAGCGATGTACCTGCCCGGCGTTTCATAGTCTTCCACATCTCCATATACGGGATCTTTTCTTTTCACTTTTTTGCGCATATTGAAACAGCGTAACAGTAAGTTGCCCATTAAAACTGTTTCTGTAAGGGGTCCCGCATATCCCTCAAAAGGAGAATCCACTTCAGCATTTCCATAGCCTGCAATGCATGCATCGATCCACTGCCACCAGTGTCCATCCATACCGCCTTCAATGCGGGGGTATTTTTTTGGAATATTCACATCTTTATTTAAGGAAAGCGGTAATAATTTCGGATAGCTTCCACCCCAGCCGCAGGCAACTTTTCCTTTTGTCCCAACAAATATGGTCCCGCCTTCAAAACTATTTTCTTCAGGCACAAAAGCCAATGTATTATTCATATTCAGATCGGGGTCGAGTTCATCTGGGCGGTCAGGTGCAATGCCGCCATCCATCCAATACAATTTTAAGTCACGCCCGTCTTTCAATTTGAATGTGTAACGAAGCACACTTGAAGGCGGAATGCTGTCCGGGTAATCCGCTTCTTTAAAAATGCCTGAATAAACAATTGTTGCACTACAGGTAACTTCTGTGGGATAACCCAACTGCAGCAATTTAAATGAAGGCCCAATAATATGACAAGCCATATCGCCCAGCGCTCCGGTACCGAATTGCCACCACCCACGCCAGTTAAAAGGAACAAGATTATCTACATAGTCTGTGTATTGCGCTGTCCCCAGCCAGAGATCCCATTTCAATTCTTTGGGAACAGGTGGATGTTGTGTAGGCCATGGAATGCCCTGCGGCCATACAGGACGGTCCGTCCAGTTATATACGGTATGTATATCACCAATCAACCCGGCTTCAAACCATTCTCTCATTGTTCGCATGCCATCGCATGATGCACCCTGGTCACCCATTTGTGTAACTACTTTATATTTTGAAGCCGCCTGTGTAAGAATCCTTGCTTCATAAATATCATGGGTCAACGGTTTTTGCAAATACAAATGCTTGTCTAATTGCATTGCACTTAATCCTACTATCGCATGGTTATGGTCGGGTATTGCAACAGACACTGCATCAAAATTTTTATGCTCTTTCTCAAACATTTCTCTCCAGTCGTAATAAAACCCGGCTTTGGGAAATTCTCTGCGTCGAGGTGCAGCCATGCGATCGTCCACATCACAGAGAAATGCTATTTCTGCATTTTTCTTTGGGGCGGTAGCATAATGATGAATATCGTTTTCGGCTTCACCCCCACAACCAACAGCAGCTATGTAGAGTTTATCGCTGGGAGGTACATACCCTTTACCTAATACATGACGCGGCACAATATAAAATCCGGCTGTGGCTAACGTGGTGTTTTTTATAAACTCGCCGCGACTAATTTTTTTCTCTGAAGATTTGTTATCGTTTTTTTCCATTATAGCAAATTTGAAATGTGTTCAAAAAAAATTCGTTGCAATTCACCGCTTACAATTTTCTGATCTTAATATTTCGATACCAGAGTTTACCGTTCTCTGTACCTTGGAAAGAAATATGACCCTTTTTGAAAGTTCCGAAACCGGGCCATTCAATAAACTTGCTGTTTTTTATCATATCACGCCAGTGATCATCCCACAAATCCGTTTCTGAAACTACATGACCGTTTTGAATAAGCGTAAGATGACCGTTGTTTGAAACAATTTCATATTTGTTCCACTGTGGTGCTGCATTCACCCATTCGGTATCGCAGGGAACCAAATCATATAAATCCCCCGCCCTGCATTTTAGTATGCGACCATCATCATTACATGCAAGATCAGCGATCTGCATTTCCGGACCGGATTCATAAGTGTCTTTGAATTCGGGCGACTCATGTACATAGAACATTACGCCGCTATTGGCGCACGGCTCCATTTTCCATTCTAATTTCAAATCAAAATTTTCAAATTCGTCGTTCGTAACCAGGTCAGCAAAATCTTTGTATACACTTTTACTGTTCTTATTAAGAAATATCATTCCATTTTGAACCTGCCATGCCTTCCCTGGTTTCTCTTCCATGTAAGAGTGCCAGCTATTCAAATCTTTTCCATCGAAAAGCAATTGCCAACCGTCTGTTTTTTCCTTTGTCGTAAGCATATTTTGTTGTGCGGAAATGTTCAGATTAAAAATGCAGCTAACAATAATAACCAGTGCAATTATTCTTTTATTCATATGGTAAAAGTTTTAATTGATGAAGTATAAAGCAATCGTAAAATTGAGAAAGATTGTGCCGACTAAGTTAGCTAACTGATTTGAATTCCGGTTAAAAAATAAAATAATGCAATACATTAAAAAGCTTTCTTTTAACTTGTGTTACTAATTTACTTGCCATAATAATGCTTATGAAACGCAACTACTACATCGTAGCACTCATCATGCTTACGTTTTTTGTGATTTCTTTTATTACAAATGTTTTAGGTCCTCTCGTCCCAGACATGATAAGCGGCTTTAATCTAAGCCTGACCCTGGTAGCCTTATTGCCATTTGCATTTTTTATCGCTTATGGTGTTATGTCAATTCCTTCAGGAATGCTTATTGAAAAATATAATGAGAAAAAAATGATGGTAGTCGCTTTCATCATTGCTTTCATTGGCTCATTGCTCCTGGCATTATTTCCAAATTACCTTACAGCTGTTCTTTCTCTTTTTATTATCGGTTGCGGCTTTGCCATGCTGCAGGTTGTTATTAATCCATTGCTACGTACCGCCGGGGGCGAAGAACATTATGCATTTAACTCTGTTCTTGCACAATTGATATTTGGCGGAGCGTCATTTCTAAGCCCGCTTGTTTATTCATATATGGTTTTAAATTTAAAAGACACCGGCAATAAATCTCTTTCGGTCTTTCGTTCACTTGTTCCGGCTAATTTACCATGGATATCCCTTTATTGGTTATTTGCTGCTATCTGCATTTTGATGATCGTTGTCGTTGCAATATCCAAATTCCCAAAAGTCGAATTAACAAGTGAGGAAAAGGCAGGCCCTCTTGAAACACATATCAAATTATTCAAAAAACGTGTGGTGATCCTATTCTTTATTGCAATGATATGTTATGTGGGCACTGAGCAGGGAACCGCCAACTGGATATCACAATTTTTGTCAACCTATCATGGTTATGATCCTCAGACAACAGGTGCAAATGCTGTAGCTTATTTCTGGGGCCTCATGACTGCGGGTGGTGTGCTTGGTTTATTATTATTAAAAATAATGGATAGCCGCAAGGTGCTGATCATTTTCACTGTTCTTGCGCTCGTTTGTTTAAGTGCTGCACTTTTTGGCTCTGCCAAAATTTCTGTGATAGCATTTCCCTGGATCGGATTCTTTGCCTCTGTAATGTATCCAATCATATTTTCATTAGCTCTTAATTCCGTTAATGAGCACCATGGTTCTTTTTCGGGCATCATGGTTACCGGAATTATAGGCGGGGCCATTGTTCCCCTTATCATTGGCTGGTTGGGCGATCACATAGGATTACGCAATGGCATGCTCTTTTTATATTTAACAATGGGCTATATTTTATTAATTGGCTTTTGGGCAAAACCGATCATCACAAACAAAACAATCTTTGATAAAAAAGAAATGACATAGCCAATGAGTAAGGAAACTGTTATCGGCATTGATTTGGGAGCAACAAATATTCGCGGTGCATGTGTGAATGAAAATACTATTTCGGAAATAATATCGCAGCGAATAAGAAGTAACGGCACAGAACAGGAAGTTTTAGAAGACGTTTTTACATTAACTGATAAATTGATCAGTGATAAAATCGCTGCAATCGGCATCGGAGTGCCGAGTGTGGTGGATGTTGAAGAGGGAGTAGTATACGACGTGGTTTGGATCCCTTCCTGGAAAGAAGTGCATTTGAAAAAATTGATGGAAGAACGTTATCATATTCCCGTATATGTAAATAACGATGCAAATTGTTTTGCACTGGGTGAACACTATTTTGGAAAAGGAAAAGAATATAATTCAATGATCGGTTTAACTCTTGGAACAGGTGTTGGAGGAGGTGTTGTCATCAATAACAAATTATATCCTGGCAGAAATTGCGGCGCCGGTGAATTTGGTTGTGTGGATTACCTGGATAACGTGTATGAATATTATTGCAGCGGATCGTTTTTTAAGAACGTGTACGGGTTAGATGGAGAAGAAGTTTTTAAAAAAGCAAAAGAAAATGATGCCCGTTCAATGGAACTATATAAAGAACTGGGAACGCATTTGGGCAATGCGATCAAGATGATCATGTACACTTATGACCCCGAATTGATCATCGTGGGTGGTTCCGTACGTTTGGCTTATGATTATTTCCAGGAAACTATGTGGGAGAGGATCAGGACCTGCCTGTTTACAAAAAGTGCAGAGCGTCTTAAAATTGAAATCTCGGAATTGCAAAACAGTGGGATATTAGGTGCCGCGGCTTTGCACTACGATGCCGTACAATAAACCTATTTTATAATAAACAATAGCTGTATGAAAAAGCTTCTATCTTTTTTACTATTGATTGCTGTCACACAAAACTTATTCAGTCAAAGCAGGTGGGAAAATTTTCAAATGATACTGCATGATGACTGGAGAATGCAATCATCTCTCAATGATAAAACAACGGGCGATCAAATATCAAAGAAAGACTTTCCTGTAAAGGACTGGTACAAAATAACCGTGCCGTCAACCATTATCGCAGGTCTGCTTGCCAATCATGAATATAACTTTGATCCCTTTTATGGAAAGAATTTTGAAAAACTTGCTGATGAAAGGATGGATCATCCCTGGTGGTACAGGAAAGAATTTGTTTTACCGGCAGCTGAAAAAAATAAAACAGTTATTCTAAAACTGCATGGCATTAATTATAAAGCAAATGTTTGGCTGAACGGAACACTGATCGCTGATTCATCATATATAAAAGGCCCTTTCAGAATTATCGAACTGGATATAACAAAACAAATCAGTTATACCGGAGAAAATGTATTGGCGCTTGAAATATTACGTCCTTTTAATCCAAACAGGAGAGATGGTGACCTGGCAATAGATTATGCTGACTGGATCCATTATCCTCCTGATTACAATGGAGGAATTATAAATGACGTTGAAATTTTAACCTATAATGAAGTAGGCGTAAGATATCCGCTTGTGACTACAAAATTTGATTTGCCTTCACTTGCCGTTGCACGCCTGACCGTAGATGCTGAAGTAATCAATTATACGGATAAAGAAAAGGATGCCGTGGTAAAAGGAAAAATAAATAGCAATATTCAATTTGAGAAAAAAGTTCACCTGTTGCCGAACGAAACTAAATCAGTAAGTTTTTCTCCTGGCGACTACTCGCAATTAAACATAAAAAATCCAAGGATCTGGTGGCCCTGGCAATATGGAAAACCTGAACTGAACAGGATTGAAATCTCGGTAATAGAAAATGGTAAAGTAAGTCACGCCATATCTGAAAACTTTGGTATTCGTGAAGTGGAATCAAAATTCATTAACAATGCTTCGCGGGAATTTATCATAAATGGCAAACCTATTATGCTTCGTGGAGCAGCATGGTCGCCAGACATATTCCAACGCCATTCAAAAACAAGAGAGGAGCAGGAACTAAAACTGGTTCGTGATATGAACATGAATATTGTTCGCTCCGAAGGAAAATTAGAAGATGATAATTTTTATGATCTCTGTGATAAAAATGGTTTGCTTGTAATGACGGGATGGATGTGCTGTGGTGCCTGGCAATACCCCGAGAACTGGGATGCCGCTGAAAGAACTGTAGCCATGGCATCAGACAGCAGTGTAATGTATTGGCTCAGAAACAAAGCCTGCATCATGGTGTGGCTTAACGGTAGTGATATGCCTCCGAGAGATACATCCGTTGAAAAAGATTATTTAGCTATTGAAGATTATTTAAAGTGGCCCAACCCCACTATTTCAACTGCTGATGCAAGTAAATCAAAAGTATCTGGCTACAGCGGTGTAAAAATGAATGGTCCTTATGACTGGGTACCCCCCATTTATTGGGAAACCGATTCAAATAGACATGGTGGCTCATGGAGTTTTGCCACAGAAATTTCTCCCGGGCCGGCTATTCCACCTTATGAAAGCCTGATAAAATTTATTCCCAAAGATTCGTTGTGGTATACTAACAGCGACTGGCTGTATCACTGCGGTACTATGCAATTTGGCAATACAAAAATATTTGACAGTGCATTGATAGAACGTTATGGTGAACCTACCAACATACAAGATTATATAGCAAAAGCACAACTGCAGAATTATGAAGGCAACCGTGCTATGATGGAAGCATATGGGTTGGATAAATACAATACTGCCACAGGTGTAGTACAATGGATGCTTTGTAATCCATGGCCAAGCCTGATCTGGCACACTTATGATTATTATTTATATCCGGCTGGTACTTATTTCGGAATGAAGAAATCAATGGAACCGCTGCATATCATGTATTCATACAAATCAAATGATGTTGACATAATCAATTCGTTTCTTGAAAAATATACCGGCCTTACTGTCAAAGCAGATGTATATAATCTTGACGGAACGTTGAAATATTCAAAAACAATAACAACAGATGTGGATCCTGATGGTATAAAGAAATGCTTTGACATTCCACAAATTGAAGGTTTATCCAATGTCTATTTTCTGCGCCTCAGTTTGAAAGATTCAAAACAGCAAACAAAAAGCATTAACTGGTACTGGCTTTCTCAAAAACAGGATGAACTGGAATGGAAAAATTCAAAATGGTATTACACTCCTGAATCAGGTTTCACGGATTACTCTTCGCTGAATGGTATGCCTTCCACTACGCTTGATATAAGTCACACAACTGCAAAAAAAGAAAATGAAACCGTATATACCATCAGGATCACAAACTCCGGTAAAGCTGTCGCCTTCTTTGTTCATGTAAGGGTATTGAAGGAAAAAAATGCAGACGACATTCTCCCCGTTATTTTTTCTGACAATTACATTTCCCTGGCTCCGGGTGAAAGCAGGACCATTGAATGCAGTTATGAAAATAAGGATGCCGGTAACGGCAATCCCTATGTTTTAGTTACAGCCTGGAACCTTAATACTTCTGACAGTAAAGCAACGGGCAATACAGGGTTTGAAAAATAAAGGGCAAAACTTAAATGACAAGAAAAGCAATTAAACTTATAATTTCTTGATTAGAATCTTTTGCTGATTAAACTCAATTGCTTTATCGAGAAAACTTAACAGTAAGGGCCATTTGGCAGCAGGCTCAAACGAATTGATATAAAATTTGCTAACATCGGCAATAACTTTATTGCCCTCCAATTTTGCTTTTGAAATAAACCCACCTGTCTCATTTTCAACCGAACCATTTAATTTTTCCAATCCTTCCGCAGAGTATCCATCAGGGAGAGTAAATTCAATATGATAAGAAAAACTTCGGGGAAAAGGCATATAAATATCTTTTATCCGTTCTCTCTGATCTTTTTCTATTTCAAGCTGGCCTGTAATAAGCTTTCCAAAATCCAGAATATAATTGTTCCCGGCTTTTTTTATCCATCCATCCATATCGAATTCTTCTCTAAATTCAAAAGGTGAATCGGCGCTGATTCCAAAATTTAATATTTTATAGCTATTTACCTGCTTTGCTTTTACTTCATAGTTCCTTTCTAGTTCATTTTCGAAATCTTCTTTATGCTTTGTTCTCGCTTTTTCGATCAATGACTTTAATTCATCTTCATATTTCCTGGCAGATTTACTGCGATTTCCGTTTTGGGTAATAAGGTCATCTGTAATATCCACAGTCATGCCTGTTTGCTGGGCTATTTCTTCAAATATGGTTAGAGTAGCCTGTTCATCTTTTTTGAGGGCCCCGTTTGAGCTCATTTCACGACTTATGTTGAGCACTTGGGAATTAGCAGGATCCATTTTTGCCTTAATGACTTCTGATTCGGTGTTATACTTATAATCCGAAGCCGGCAATGTAATATTGCTGCTTCCTTTTAATGAGACCAGCAATAATTTCCCGCCTAAAAGTTGTTTTGTATCAAAAGGAAATACTTTTGCCTGCTGACCCTGCAAATTGTAAGGTATCGTATTTTTATAGTTAAAGTTGTCTTCAAAAGAAAAATACTGTGGTTTGCCATCATGTGTTTTCACCAGCACGGAAAGATCACTCACGCTAAATAAATTTTCTCGTGCATAGCTGTCTTTACCCGGTAATATAAGTAAATCAAGATCTGTCTTAAATTCAAGAAGCATGATATATCCGAACTCCGCAATATGATATAGTTGCTTTTCCAGGTCTAAAGAATAATAAGCGTTGTTATAATTGGTTTCTAAATTAAAATCGTTAAAGTTATCATTCCAGGTAATATACCGAAACACAAATGGAGCAATTGAATCAGGGGTATTAGCTTTCGGATGTTTCGCACTATATTCCTTCCATACTTTTTTTACTACTTCCCTATATTCTTTATATATACGAGTACTTACAGCAGCATCATAACATACGCTATTAAAAATAGATGCCAAATTTGCCTCAATCATATCGGGGAATTGTTTTGTTGCCTTTAAAACAGTTCCTTCTTTAATATCAGGCATATCCCTGTGTGAAATCTTTCCTCTTGCATAATTAAGGCGAATAATAGGCAGCTGCCTGTAAAAAGATGACCATAACAAGCCCTTAATTTTGGGTATATTGGTAACTACCATATTCAAAACGTTGCCTCCTCCATCTGCATCAGGTTTTATCTTAAAATCGGGAGCTCCGTTTATACATTGGTATTCTACAGCAATTCGTGCGTCAAACTGAAGAGAGATTACATAATTAAGAATCGGGTAATCATCCCCAAACACATAGGCAAGTGAAGTCACATGACCATCCTCTGTTTCCTGATAATAATTTGCTACATAATAATCAATAATATCGCCAACGCTCAGATCGGGAATAGCAATCTTGTTTTCTTTCTGATCTTTTTCGTCTTTCACTGTCACCGCGCTTTCATTCACGTCGATCGTTTTGATGCTCCCATTGGGTTTTATCAGGCGAATATTAATAAATGTATAGTTCTTCAACTTCCCAATGGGGCTCCAGTCCTTTGATTGAAGTTTGTTAAAACTTAATTCAGAATATTCCTTCAGAGCTGATTGATCATTAATAAATAACTTTCTACGGAAAATATCAAAGAAACTATACTTAGGACCTGCACTTGCGAACAACCCGATTTTGAATTTCATTTTTGAATCGGATTCCAGAGTATGCTTTTGTGCAAGAACTACAGCAGACTCATCTTCATATTGTTCAGGCAATTTATTGTCTTTAAAATAAGGATCAACAGTACCAAATATTTTTTCATTCAGTTCCTCTTTCATTCTCACATAATCTTTTGCTTCCTCCTTTTGTGCAAAAATTGATAGTGTAAATAGCCCACATATAAAAACTAATAATATTTGCTTCATAAAGAATGTAAAATTTGTAATGAAATTATCGTTTTTCAAAAATGATCTGTTCACGATATTGATTACTTAATTCCATTATCATCCGGTTCCAGTCAGCAAACGATTTTTTCTTAAGCAAAACATCGGGTATCCTGATCTGTTTTTTATACTCTATTCTATTTGTTTTCTGATCATATTTATATGTAATGACAACATGCATGTTCGGATGATTCCATTCCTTATTGCCCGGTAGCTGTTTTACAGTATAACCGGCAGGAACAGCAATGGAAACCTCAGTTATCTGATTCATCCTGAAAGGAAGCATCAGGTCAAATTCTCTTTTTACAGAATCAATAATAAAACCATCCATCTCTTTTCGGAAGTCAGCCTCCAGGTACATTTCATTACCAAAAGATGATGCAGCATCTTTATGAAATACATTATAATTAATTGTAAGTACAGAATCTGTACCCAGCAACTTAGTAGTATTCAGATCGCTAATATTGTAGTTATTATTGTTCTCCGACAAATAATCAAGTAATGCATTTTTCAGGTTATCTTTTTTTACATTCTCTATGTTTGATAATAGATCAGAACGGGACTCTCCCTTATAATTAACACTTACCCTTCCTTTTAAATTATCAGTGCCCTCAAAGTCTAATATATCTTTTTCGATCTGTGTATTTTGTTCTGGAGCTATCGCGGGCACTCTTTCAAGCAAATAGTTGTCTCCATCTTCAATAAGGACCTGACGTCCTTGTATCCTTTCTGCATATTCATTAAACCCAATGTTCGTTTCAGTGGCATCTAGGAAATACTTTTTTCCCTTGAAGAACAAAGCACAAATCATGTGATTGTCAACCGCCATAGAAGGCGTTGAATAATCATAGGCAATATGATTCGTACCTATCCAGCATAAGCGGGCATCATAGCCTAATGCCTGTAGTAAGCCGCGGGTAAGGTTAGCCATTCCTTTGCAATCCCCATATTTTTTGTTTAAAACAACATCTGCTTTTGCTGGCTTAAAACCAGCAATGCCATCTTCGAATGCTATATACCTTATATTGTGCTGCACCCAGTTGAATATCGCTTTTATTTTTTCTATATCACCTGAAATACCGGTAGTAAGCTCTCTTGCTTTTTGTTCCAGCACAGTTCTATCATCGCCAATGTCATGAACTAGTTGTCGATACCATCTATACTGGTCGGCTACCGTATTAAAATAAACCAACTTGTTACCATTTACTTCTGCAGACTTACACATAACAAGCAAATGAGGAAAAATAAAAGAGCCTCCCGGTGCTGCTGGCTCCTGTTTTAAAGCCGGCATATTCTTAATGGAATAAGTAATTATATCTGCATCAGCTTTGGCATCATAACCAATAGACTTTTTAATATCATAATTATCAAAATTGTATTCTTTTATTTCAACCTTCATCCATCGCGGAATGGCAAACAAAATACTTTTGCTTTCAATAAAATAATTTTCATTAAAATATACAGTAGTAAAATATCGGGGATCCTTATAAATCTTTGTGAGGTTCACACTGCTGTGGCTTCCCTTTTTTTCAAGAGGCAACTGGAAATAACAAACTTTTGCATCTGAATAAAAAATGTTCTCAGCTGAATAATATTCATACGCGGGACTTATCCATTTCGCTTTTTTATCATCTACTCTTGGTTCTACATCTTCTATCGTCTCATTTTCATTATACATCTCGGAAAACATGACGTCTTTACGAACTTCATTACATCGATATAACTCTGTAAAATGTTCCTCTATTTCTACCGGATTATTACTCTTACTTTTAGTAAAATTAAAAGACAGTGTTTTACTTTCTATCACAATGTTTTTATCTTCTTCTTGTGCGATCGCAAAAAAGGGGAGGGATGCCGTAGTAAGTAAAATAAAAAGGGGCTTATGAAAAAATTTCATGGGTAATATTAGGTTGCCTGTAATGGTAATAGATAAACTATCTATAATTCAACGAAACAAAATAATAAAGATTTTACAGGGATAAAATAGTTTTGAGTAATTATTTCCTTCTCGTAAGGGAAATTTTATATAATAAAGCCCTTGATATACAAAAAATAAAAAGGGGCCTAACTTGTACTTTCAAAGCCCCTAATAAAAAATTTCTCAAGTCTTTTAAAAAAATTGAATTGAATCGTCACTTCTAAAATGCTTTTTTCTGATCCATTGCTTTTATTTCTTCTTCCGTTCTGCCACCGGGAGGGCAATTGTCCCTGAGATATTTTGTATACAACATTGACAAGTGCTGACGAGTTCCTTCACCTTCACTTAAACCATGGGTACGATTTGGATAACTCATCATTTGGAACATTTTTCCATACTTCACCAGCTCATTAATGAGCATTTCGGTATTCTGGTAATGTACATTATCATCACCTGTGCCATGAACGAACAATAAATTTCCTTTCAGATTTTTTGCATAAGTAAGTGCCGCACCTTTTTTATATGGTTCCATATCCTCCTGTGGCAGCCCCATATATCGTTCTGTATAAACGTTGTCGTAAAGCAATGAGCTTGTAACGGGAGCAATGGAAATACCTGTTTTGTATTCATCGGGATATTGAAACATTAGATTTAAAGTGGACGAACCACCTCCGCTCCATCCCCATACTGCGACACGGTTTGTATCAATAAAATTCCATTTCAATACTTCTTTTGCACCTAATGCCTGGTCACGGATATTTAACTGGCCTATATTTTTATAAATTGCTTTTCTCCATGCTCTTCCTTTGGGAGCTGGCGTGCCGCGATTATCCAGCGAAACCTGCACGTAACCATCTGCTGCCATATCACCTTTATATAAAAAATTCGAAGCGGCACCATACTGATCATTTACGGTAGTCGCTGCAGGCTCACCATATACATAAAAAACTACCGGGTATTTTTTTGTGCTGTCAAAATCTTTTGGCTTCACTACCCAGCCATCCATTGTTATGCCTTCTTCAGTAGTGATTTTAAAAAATGAAATATTACTCTTTGCTTTTTCTCCCGGGTTTATTTTTTTTATTATATCATCCGCGGGATTAAATGACTTATGTGCAGGAAGTGTAACCCACTCAGTCATTGGCGGGGTATAATAATTGGAAAAGCTATGCCTCGCAAATTTGTTGTTGGGCGAAATGTCATAATAATGCATACCTTCTTCACCTTCCGGCGAAACTCTTTCAAGTTTTCCTTTGCCATCCAATTTCGTTTTGTATAGAAATTGTTCTGTGGCATTTACAGGGGAAGCATAAAAATAGACGTACCCATTTTTTTCGTCAACATTCAGCAGATCAATCACATCATAATCTCCATTGGTAATTTTTGTTTCTTTTGTTCCGTCATGGCTGATGCGGTAGAGGTGTCTCCAGCCGTCCTTTTCACTAAACCATATAAATTCTTTTCCCGATGCGATCCAATCCCATCCTGTTACACTATTTCTCCATTCATTCAATGTGGCTACCCATGCACTGTCTGTTTCCGTGAAAATTGTTTTTGCGTCACCGGTTGTAGCGTTACATAGCATGATCTTACTTGAATCTTGCTTGCGGTTCAACTGCTGTAAAATGATCTCGTTTTGTGCAGACCATTCCATCCTGATGATATAATGCTCAGCCGGGTCCCCAGGCACGTTCATCCATGTGGTTTCTCCGGAATTGATATCTGCTACGCCGATGCGAGCCGGTGAAGGTGGTTCGCCTACTTTAGGATATTCTACGGGTATCACACGACTGTAAACAGAATCAGTTGTATTCAGCATATAGTAATCGCGGATCTGGTTAGCATCAATTTGCCAATAAGCAATTGTTTTTCCATCAGGACTCCAGCGAAATCCATCGCGGCAAAAAAATTCTTCTTCATATACCCAATCAAACGTGCCGTTGATTAATTTTTTAGTTCCTTTATCATCCGTTAGTTTTTTTATATCGCCTGTCGCCAAATCTTCCACATAAATATTATGTTCACTCACATATGCCACTTTGTTTCCATCAGGAGAAAATTTTGCAAACTGTAACGATGATTCCGGCCTTCCTTTTCCTAGCTGTTTCAACTGACCTGTGGAAAGAGTGAGCAACCAGTAATCACCCCGTGTGGGATAACGCCAAACTCTTTTTGCATTAGTATAAATTAATGCCTTACTTCCATCAGAACATGATTGAAAACTTCTTGGAATAATTTCCTTACCATCCTGTGCCATCAGCTGTTGCTTAGAAATAAAAGTATCTCTCTTTTGAGACGGTAATTCTATTTTAATGATCTGCCCCTTATCGAGCTGGTAATACCCGTTGCCGTCGGTTGTCCATTTGGTATAAGGAACACCGGGTTGTGCAACCAAAATGATAACTACAAATTGAATTACCGTTACCAAGACGGTTTTCTTTAAGTCAATTTTAAAAAGCATACTGATAATTTATGTAGACAAAATACGGAAAGGTTTTGAGTTGATAACAGCAAATTGATAAATGGGTTTTGCCTTAAAATAATTGCCAATGTATGCCTGATAAGTTAAAACAAGAATATCCGACTTTGTTTATAACGTCAATAATTAATTAGCTGTTAAACCCAAATTCATTAACGTTTTATTTTTAAGCCGATAAGAATTTCGGCCCTCTTATAAACATATTTATTCAACTTTAAAATTTACAATCATGAAAAAAATTTTTACATTATTTTTTGCTGTCGCACTTTTAAGTACTGCAGCCTTTGCACAGAAACGTCATTCTGACAATACAAAAAACGGTTATAGTTATACGATTCCCTATAATCAAGAAGGGAAAAAGAAAGACTTTGATAAAAAATTTGACCATGACCGTAAAAGAGGTTATGACCGCGATGCTAAATACCACAAAGACCGCGATAGTTGGAAGAAAGACCACAGGTTTTATGTTCGGGATGATAAGGTTAAGATCAGGAAAAGATTTTCACTGCAACTCATCATTGGCAGAATAGGCAGGTTTTAACAACTGAGATTAATTATTAACCCCGCAACAAATTGCGGGGTTATCTTTTTAATGCAACAATTTGTCTGAATGTTTTTTGCCATTCTTTACCATCCTAATACCCAGGCAAAAATGAGGGGAGCACAAATAGTAGCATCACTTTCCACAATGTATTTTGGTGTATTGATATCAATCTTTCCCCATGTAATTTTTTCATTTGGCACGGCGCCGGAGTAGGAACCGTATGAAGTGGTTGAATCACTCACCTGGCAAAAATAACTCCAAAAAGGAACATCATGCCATTCAAGATCCTGGTACATCATAGGTACGACACATATTGGAAAATCACCTGCGATGCCGCCACCGATCTGGAAAAAACCAACCCCTTTCCCGGAAGAATTTTTTCTATACCAATCTGCCAGCCACACCATGTATTCAATACCACTTTTCATTGTCGTGGCTTTCATTTCCCCTTTGATGATATAAGATGAAAAAATATTTCCCATAGTACTATCTTCCCATCCACCAACAACGATTGGCAAATTTTTCTCAGCAGCAGCAATCATCCAACTATCTTTCGGATCAATTTCATAATCTTTCTCCATTACTTTACTCAATAAAAGTTTGTACATGAATTCATGAGGAAAATATCTTTCGCCTCTTGCATCCGCATTTTTCCAAAGCTTTACAATATTGTGCTGAATCTTTCTGAATGCTTCTTCTTCGGGAATACAGGTATCAGTAACACGATTCAAACCCTGTTCAAGCAATTCCCATTCCTGGTGCGGGGTAAGATCACGATAATGAGGAATACGTTTGTAATGACTGTGGGCTACAAGGTTCATGATATCTTCTTCAAGATTAGCACCGGTACAACTAATAATATCAACCTTCCCCTGTCTAATCATCTCTGCCAGGGACACTCCAAGCTCTGCTGTACTCATTGCCCCTGCAAGCGTAATCATCATTTTTCCTCCTTCCAGTAAATGTTGCTCGTATCCTTTTGCTGCATCCATCAATGCGGCTGCATTAAAATGACGATAGTGATACTCGATAAATTGCGATACAGGTCCTCTGTTCATAGAAAAATTATTTGGCCGTAAAAGTAAGTCATTTGAAAAATCAAAGTCCCCCGAATTATCGGGGGACTCACCTGTATGCTTATAAAAACTGCTGCCTACTTTTTAACCTTCTTTACTACTGAAATATCTCCATCAGATGAAACTTTCAATCTTAATTCCTTTTCAGGCAAATCGGCTCTCATTAAATAAAAAGTTTCTGCACCGGTTGTATATTCTAAGATATCATATACCGGGGTTGTGCCAAAGCGCTTATTAATTTCTGTAATGGCAATAAGTGGCAATTGGTTGAATAAAATATTTCTGGCTGTATAAAGTAACTCACCAGAATAATTGAAATAAGCAACGGCGCGGGTATTACCCAAAACGAAGCTTGCAGAAATAATATCTTTTTCCTCAGACCACTTTACGTCAACAGCCCCCTTAAATTCATTTTGAAATGTTGCAAGCGCCGGGTTAGTTCCTTTGTTCACTCCTGCAAATGCAGTTGAAGATATTATGGTAAGTACCGAAAGAAATGCGATGATAAACTTTTTCATGGCTTTAGGTTTAATGATTAATAATTTTTGATTTAATTATTTGACGTATCAAAACTATTTTATGTTACACCTGATGTCAAGCAAATTGGGATTGACGGAGTTCATTGTTAATACAATTAACGAATGATAAAGAAAATAAGAGGACAAGAATAAAAATTGCGAACAAGTATTCGTTTCTATTTTTTCAAAAAATATTTTTAAAAGAGAAACCCCGCTTCCATGTAGGAGAGCGGGGCTGTTTTACCACACACCAAAACTAACTTACTGATTGCTTATACTTTTTTACTTTTTTTGTACACTGACCAATCATTTCCATCTATCGATTTCAATACAATTGTTGTATCAGCATTTTCAAGAGTAATGTAATAACCTGTCTCATTATTAGCTGCCATTTCAAACAGATCACTGATCCAGTAATCGTTGTAGGACTTCTTTAAGCTGCTTTGTAAAGTTAGCGGCAATTGAAAAGAAGAAATGTAGCGGGTAACTGCCATAAATTCTCCGTCTGCATTATAAAAGGCAAATAATTTTTGCGAACTCATAGTAAAAGCCACTTTATAATAATTGCTTCCAACCGTCCAGGCTGCGTCGGTTGCGCCGGCAAATTCTGATTTAAAAGCATTCAAAGCTCTTTTATTTACTGCTTCTTCGCCTGTATAAGCGAAAGTTGTACTAACTGTAAGCACCAGTGCCAGCATCATCATAATCTTTTTCATAATCGTTTAAATTTTTTTTGGTTTTATGTTGTATCTGTTTATTTGAATAGTATGACGCCACAAATGTATTTTAGGTTACACCCCCGTACAATTGATTTATGACTAACGGCATTCACTGTTAATTGCTGTTAACAGAAGGAGCAAGCATCTACCGCCTGGCATTTTTAAACGCCATTCATCGTGGATGTGTGCGAATTTGAAACAAAAAATATCCGTCAATTTTTTTTGAATTTGGAAAAGAAAAATATTAATTAGATATTTGTCTAAATATACAATCGTAGAGATACAGATATGAACGTAATATTTAAAGCACTGAATGATCCCACCCGGAGAGCCATTCTTGAACTGCTGCAACAAAGGGATATGACAGCGGGCGAAATAGCTGATAAATTTCATATTTCCTTTCCCAGTATTTCTCATCATCTTGACTTACTAAAACAAGCCAAACTGGTAATAGCAGAAAAAGAAGGTCAGTTTGTTTACTATTCTTTAAATACAACCGTAGTAGATGAAATTTTAAAATGGTTTCTCCAATTCAAATCAAAAAAGAAATAATTTTTTATGGATAAACTTTTAAAAAAGATTGTTTGGTTAATCATTATTCTCCCGGGTATTTATTTAGCAATAGTCTGGAAACATCTTCCTGAAAAAATTGCCATGCATTTTGATTGGAAAGGAAATGTTGACCGTTATGGAGATAAAAATGAATTGATCACCGCATCAATATTATTAATTTTAATGAACGCCGTGGTCTTTTCGATACTTACCAACATTTACCGAATCGATCCCAAAAAATATGCCGCAGAAAATAAAAACCGGTTAATAAGAATTGGTTTTGCGGTATCTGTTTTTTTATCAGCAGTTCTGTGCTTTATTATTTATACCAGTAATCATGGCAATCTAAAATTCAGCGTTAGTTTTATTCTTGCTGGTGTTGGTTTGTTATTTGCCATTATTGGTAACTATATGCATACAATCAAACCAAATTATTTTGCCGGGTTCCGGTTACCATGGACTCTGGAAAACGAAGAAAACTGGAGAAGGACCCATTTGCTTGCAGGCAAACTTTGGTTTAGCGGGGGGCTTTTTCTTGCAGTGATCTGCCTGCTACTTACTCCCCCCATATCTATTGTAGTTTTTTTTGCGGTCATGCTTGCCGTGACAATTATACCAGCAGTTTATTCATATCGTCTTTATAAAGAACAAAAGTCAACGAACTCATAAACATCTTTCATGCAAAAAAATCTTCATGGGGCAAAGAAAAAATCAAAGCTTGTCATTATTAATAATATGAACCTCGTACTGAAAGAGGTCAATTCGGAGGATCGAAGCGATAATATCAAAGCGTATTCCGATCCGGGCCTTCCTCTTATAAAAGAATTTGTAATATCTATTGTGAAATTCATTTTGCCAAACAGGTAACCCATCATGAATTATCTTGCCCACGCATATCTCTCTTTTGGTCACAAGGAAATTTTAGCGGGTAATCTTATCAGCGATTTTGTAAAAGGGAAAAATAAATTCAAGTATCCCGAAAACATCCAAAAGGGAATTACTCTTCACAGGGCCATTGACACATTTACTGATAATCATGAAGCAACAAAAATGGCAAAAGAAGTCTTCCGGCCTCACTACCGTTTATACAGTGGTGCGTTTGTGGATATAGTATATGATCATTTTTTAGCTACAGATACCAATGAGTTTACAGAAGAAAGCCTGGAAAGTTTTTCAGAAAATGTTTATGATACACTGGATCTGTATATAAATCATTTGCCTGAAAGATTTGCCCGTATGTTTCCTTATATGAAATTGCAAAATTGGCTTTTTAATTACCGCAATCTTCGGGGAACAGAATTGAGTTTTGGGGGCCTGGTAAAAAGGGCCCGCTACCTTGAAGAAAGTGAAACTGCCGTAATCTTATTTGAAGAAAATTATAAAACCCTCCATACCTGCTACCAGGCTTTTTTTCCTGATGTGAAATCGTTTGCTATGAATATGTATGAAGACATAATTAAATTGTAATTCACCCCCAATCCTCATTTTGTAACTTTTTAATGCAACCTCAAACAATTATTTTTGCTCTTTAAAGGTTAACCGTATGAAACAACTAAGCTTTCTTATCATTTTTATTATTTCTACCCTGTTTTGCCGGGCGCAAAGCGATAATGATCCTTTACCCGCTCTTGATAAATCGCCAATGGATATGAGCTATTTTCCCGATAACTATCCCGTATTAAAAATTCAGGATAAAATTAATGAACCCGTAACCGCAAGAGTTATCTATAGCCGTCCTCAAAAAAATGGCCGCATCATTTTTGGCGACCTTGTGGAATATGGAAAAGTGTGGCGTATGGGTGCCAATGAAGCTACGGAACTTGAACTATATAAAGATGTAAAAATTGGAGAAAAGAAAATAGAAAAAGGACGGTATACTTTATACGCTATTCCAACTACCAGTAACTGGACAATTATTTTAAATAAAGATGTAGATACGTGGGGCGCCTTCAATTATGATGAGCAAAAGGATGTTGTAAGAATAAAGATTCCCGTAGAAAACTTGAGTGAGCCCCGGGAGGCACTGGCCATGGCTTTTGAAAAAACCGACGATGGTTGTAATCTTGTCATTGCCTGGGATACTGTAAAGGTTAGCTTGCCTATCAGTTTAAAATAAAGTTAATGACCAAAATAGTTTATACAATATTTGCCATTTTTCTTTTTTCGTGTATGGGAAAAGAGAATGACACATCTGTGGAGCAAACAAAAAGATCGGATACCACGATTGTCAATGAACCGGCACCCAATCCCTATGCTGTCGTTGACATTTCTCCAATGGATATGAGTTATTTCCCCGTGAATTATTCGCTAAAGAAAATGACCCATGCTATTTCTACTCCTCCCATAATGCGGGTGATCTATAGCCGGCCACATAAACAGGGTCGTGTAATTTTTGGAAGCTTACTTAAATATGGCGTGCCCTGGCGTCTGGGTGCTAATGAAGCTTCAGAAATAGAATTTTTTAAGAACGTAACCATACAGGATAAAAAAGTAAACGCGGGGCGATATATTATTTATTGTATCCCCTATAAAGATAAATGGACGATGATCTTAAATAACGACATATATACCTGGGGTCTAAAAATCGATTCGACAAAAGACTTAATGCGTTTTGATATTCCTGTACAAAAAGCTCCTGCCAATTTAGAATACTTTACTATGGTTTTTCAACCTGTCACTAATGGAGCAAACCTCGTAATGGCATGGGAAAATACAGAGGCAAGATTGCCAATAAATTTTTAATTTGTTTTAGCGAATGGCATGATTATTTCAACTCCTTCTTTAATGCTTCTACTGTTTTCTTTTCGCTGCCAGCAAATATTTTATCATTAATAATTATAACAGGTCTTTTCAAAAAAGTATATTCTTCAAGAATATATTTCCGATAATCTTTTTCATCGGGTTTTTTATCTTTTAATCCAAGTTCTTTGTATTTCAGTGCTCTCCTGCTAAACAACGCTTCATAACTCCCGGTCATTTTCTTCATCTCATCCAATTGGGAAGGGGTAATTTTTTCAAATTTAATATCCTGCATTTCAAACCCTTTCTTATCAATGGCCGTTTCTTTAATGATGGCTAGGGAGGTCGTACAATTGTGGAGATAATAAATTTTTTTCACAAAGTTTTTTTACAAATAAACAGATTTACTTATAAAATACAGTAAGCAAATCCTTTAAACACTGAAGTGAATATCAAACCAGAAGCCTGATCGCCGGTAAGAATAGTTAAAAGATTTGTTTTCCTTCCTTCGTAAACCTTCATTAGCCTTTTGTTGTTATTTTTGCAGGCAGCATTAAAACGAAAAACTATGATTAAAACCGGCAACCCGATTATCAGCATTTATACAGAAATGACGCCCAACCCTGAAACAATGAAGTTTGTGGCCAATAAGCTTTTGTATCCCGGCAAAAGCATTGATTTTCCTGATGCTGAATTGACTGGCCCTTCGCCGCTGGCTTCAGAACTATTTGGGTTCCCGTTTATAAAAGCTGTTTTTATTGCCAGCAATTTTGTTACACTTACAAAAACACCAGACACGGAATGGAATGATGTGATCCCCTCTATTCGTGAATTTCTAAAACAATATCTTGAAGAAGGCAAGCCAATAGTGAATGAAGAGGAAGTAGCCGCCATGAAACCGGCAAACACTGACGAAATCGAACTCAATGAAAGTGATGTGGTAAAACGAATTAAAGAGTTGCTTGATAATTATGTTCGCCCGGCTGTAGAAATGGATGGCGGCGCCATTCAATTCAGAAGCTATGATGACGGAGTGGTAAATCTTATGCTGCAGGGAAGTTGCAGTGGCTGTCCTTCCTCCATGATCACATTAAAAGCCGGAATTGAAGGCATGATGAAAAGGATGATACCTGAAGTGAAAGAAGTGGTAGCTGAAGCCGAATAAAAAACCATAATAATGATTTAAGATCATAAAATCATTAATACTCTGACGCCTCTGTAATTTGGAGGCGTTTGTTTTTGAATTTTATAAATCGTTTGCAATAAAAAATTCTATTCTGTAATTTTCATCGATCAAATCACCCGCTGATGATTTTTGTTTTTTTATTCCTTGCACTTGTTGTTGGTGTATTGTTGCTTGCAGCTATTATGCCGTCACGATATAATGTAAAAAAAAATACAATAATTAATAAACCTATAGATATAGTAATGAACAAGGTTGGAGATTTAAATTATTATGCAACCTGGAATCCGTGGCAACAAATGGACCCGCACGCAACAAAGACAGTTACAGGCACACCCGGAACCAGGGATCATAAATATTCATGGCATGGGAAAAAAATAGGCACGGGCAGCCTCACTATAAATAGTATTGATGACACACATATTCACTTTGATCTTGAATTTTTAAAGCCGTGGAAAAGTCACGCAAATGATAATTGGTCGTTCGAAAAATATAGTGATGATGAAACCAAAATAATATGGCACAATTCGGGTGATTTGCCCTGGCCAATGGCCAGATTGATGGGACCCATTATAAATATAAACCTCAATCATCAATTTGAAAAAGGGCTGAACAACCTCAAAAAAATGGTTGAAGAATCATAGGGCAAGCAAAAATTATTTTTACTGCTCTCAATGCATTTAAGAGGCCAAGCTTTTCTTTCGTTTGTCAATAGCCTGGCAAATTGAATTAAATATTTCTTCTACCGTTCCTTCACCTTTTATGGATTGAAATTTTTTGAGTTTTTTATAATGGTCGGCGATGGGAGCTGTTTCATTTCTATATACGGCAAACCGCTGATGTATGACCGTTTCATTAGTATCGTCACTTCGGCCTGAAGTTTTACCTCGATTCAACAGGCGTTTTACTAATTCTTCTTCACTTACTTCAAGCGCAATTACCAAAGCAATTTCAGTCTTCTTTAATGAAAGTAATTTATCCAGCGCATTTGCCTGTGCAGCCGTGCGGGGAAATCCATCAAATAAAAAACCAGAAGCTCCCCGATGATGGTCCAAAGAAGAATCGATCATGCCTATCACTACTTCATCAGGCACCAGTTGTCCTTTGTCAATAAAGTTTTTTGCCTCGAGACCCAGTGGGGTTCGGTTGGCAATTTCTTCACGCAAAAGATCACCCGTCGATAAATGAATAAGCCCGTACTTTTCAACCAATTTTTCTGACTGCGTTCCCTTACCGCTTCCGGGGGGGCCAAACAAAATCGAATTAAACATAAGCGAATATAATTATATAGATGAAATGCAAAAGTGTGAAAATATGAAAATGTTATAATGGTGGTAATGACTTAGATCATCAGATCTCTTCCGGCCTTCCAAGGCAATCAAACTCTTTTTTTAAATAGTCATCATATTCATCAGCTTTTTTAAAAAGATGCCGAAAAATTTCAATTCCGCTTTCTCTTGTGATATCAAGATCATACACAATCGAAGAAAGAACGATATTCTGTTTAACGCCACTGAGTACAAGACCATTCATACGAATAATTTTTCTGTAGTAACTATTGATACAGCAGTTTTCTTTTTATTTCTGCCAAAAAGTTTTTCAAGCATGCTACTTTATTTGTGAATCAAGCAAGTTAACAAAGAATGATGACAGATAATAGTGGAGATCGTTTTTATAAACAGGAAATGCTGAGTAGAATTACTGAACGTAAAAGTGAGTGACACAAGAGGTGCTTCATAGATATCCATATGCTGGTGACATAAAATACTTTTGCTTCTTTACAATTTTTAGCTATCCACAGCTTGCTACCAAAGAAATTAACAGCTACAGCCAGGAAATTGTTTATAATTCTAAAATCAGTAGTTTCGCCTCAAACCTTTTTGTAAGATGAAGTTTATTGCATCGTCATCGGCTTTATTAAAACAACTGCAACATATTTCAGGCGTAATTAACGCCAACACAGTGCTGCCAATACTGGAAGATTTTTTGTTTGAAGTCGAAAAAAATAAATTAACGGTTGTAGCCACGGATCTTGAAACAGTTATGCGTGTACAGCTGGATATTGAAGCAAAAGACAGCGGTAAGATCTGTATTCCTGCCAGGATATTGATGGATTCCCTTAAAAATATCGCCGACCAGCCACTTACTTTTAATATTGATAAAAATTTCGGAATTGAGATCACCAGCGATAACGGAAAGTATAAAGTGATGGGAGAAAACCCTGATAATTTTCCAAAAGAACCCTCACCGGATGACACCACCTCGTTTACGATGGCCTCCTCTGCATTGTTAACTGCCATCAACAAAACTTTATTTGCTGTCAGTAATGATGATCTGCGGCCCGCCATGACAGGGGTTTTTTTTGAATTGGATAAAAAAGGAATTCAGTTTGTGGCTACTGATGCCCACCGGCTGGTTCGTTATAAAAGAACAGATTCAAAAAGTCCAAAGAATGATTCATTCATCGTTCCCCGCAAGCCTTTAAATCTTTTAAAAGCTGCGTTGCCTGATAACGATGATGAGATAACTCTAAGTTATAACAGCAATCATCTTTTTGTAAAACACGGAACCACTCAAATGAGTTGCAGATTAATTGATGCAAGATTTCCAGATTACAAAGTAGTGATACCAACGGATAATCCTTATAAACTCACCGTAAATAAAAATGATTTCCAGGGTGCATTACGCCGCGTAAGTGTATTCAGCAATAAAAGCACGAACCAGGTGGCATTAATGATCGCGGGAAGTAAGCTGGAATTAAAAGCACAGGATATTGATTTTTCTTTTGAGGGTGATGAAAGAATGAAATGCCAGTATGATGGTGAAGATCTTACCATTGCATTCAATGCAAAATTTTTAATTGAAATGCTGAATGCTGCCGATGGTGATGAAGTAAAAATTGAATTATCTACTCCAACAAAGGCCGGGATTCTCAAGCCAACCGAACAGGAAGAGGGCGAAGAATTGTTAATGCTGGTGATGCCGCTGATGCTGAATCAATAGAAGCCCCAAACCTCTAATGGGACTTTTGAAACCCCTGACATTTGAGATTTTATTCTCTATTTTTATTCAATGAAGTTTGCGGAAGTAAGATCATACGATAATTATATAGACGCCCATTTGATGCTGGGGCGACTGAGGGAAGAGTTTATCAATTGCCATCTCCTCAATGAAAATTCGGTAACCCTTGATCCTTTTTTATCAAATGCCATTGGCGGCATTAAAGTAATGGTTGCAGAAACACAAGTTCAAAGAGCTCTTGAAATAATAAATGAAATTGAAAGCAATAAAAAATATTAAACAACCCTTTGCCGTCCTCCGCTTTATTTTGATATAGGTTCTTTGTACCTTGTAAAAGATATTTTTGCAATGTGGAACCGGGTTATTGAATATTTTTCTACACTTGAACACCACCCTCTTGAAAGAATGGCTTTTCTGGCAGGCGGTTTACTTTTCTTTTGGATCATTGAAGGTGCTATCCCGCTTCTGCCCATGACTTACAAAAAAGGCAAAGCCAGGCATGCAATAGTTAATTTCGGTTTTACGATCATTCACCTTCTCATTCATACTTTTCTTGCCATCCTCATTGTTCTTTTAAGTGACTGGTGCAGAGAGAATCAGTTTGGCCTCGTGTACTGGACCCATGCCAACATATTAGGTGCTGTTGTTGTCTCCTTTTTAGTTCTTGATTTTTGCGGTGGTTGGTTAGTTCATGTTATCCAGCATAAAATATATGTGTTGTGGAAATTTCATGTAGTTCATCATGCAGACAACAATGTAGATGTTACCACCGGGCTCCGTCATCATCCCGTTGAAAGTTTAATGCGTGGTCTTTTCTTTTTCCTCGGCATTTTTATCAGCGGTTCGCCCATGTATGCGGTCATGATCTTTCAAACCCTACTGGTCCTTTCCACTGCATTTACACATGCCAATATTAGTTTGCCACGATGGATCGATCTTCCTATGAGCTATATTCTTGTGTCCCCTAATATGCACAAGGTTCATCATCACCGGCAGCAACCTTACACGGACAGTAACTATGGCGCTATTCTCTCCATTTGGGACCGCCTGCTCGGTACTTACAAAAAACTGGATATAAAAGATATTCACTATGGACTTGACCGCTATTACCCAAATGAAAAAGACGAAGATTTTTTTACATTAATGAAAAAACCTTTTGGGAAAATGGATACCCCCAAACCCCCTAAAGGGGGTTTATGAAAAGTCGTTTATTTTTAAAACCTCTAAAAATTTTGGAGAGTCTTTTAGATACTTTAGGAGTTACTTTTGCCCGATGAAATGTTTCGCTCTCATACCTGCCCGTTATGCAGCAACACGTTTTAATGGTAAGCTGATGCAAATTCTGGGCAATAAAACAGTTATCCGCCAAACTCACGACGCAACTGTTTCTACCGGCTTATTTGATGAGGTCATTGTTGTAACTGACAGCAAAATTATTTTCAATGAAATCACTGACCATGGCGGAAAAGCCGTAATGAGCAAAAAAAAACATGAAAGCGGCAGCGACAGAATTGCTGAGGCAGCTGAGGACATGGACGCTGATATCATTGTAAACATACAGGGAGACACTCCATTCATAAAAAAAGACCCGGTAGAAAAATTATTGAAACAATTTGACGATCCCGGAGTACAGGTAGCATCATTAATGCAGCCACTGAAAGATGAAAAAGAAATCAATGACCCCAATTTTGTAAAAGTAGTCGTAGATCAGAATATGAATTCACTCTTCTTCAGTCGCAGTGTACTTCCCTATCCAAGAAATAAAGAAATTCCAATTACTTATTATGAGCATATTGGAGTATATGCCTTCAAAAAAAAAGCATTGACCGATTTTACGAACTGGCCCATTACTCCTCTTGAAGCTGTAGAAAAAATTGAATGCCTTCGCTATCTTGAACATGGTATTCCTCTTCGGATGGTCGTTGTCGATTATATGGGAATCGAGATCGATACTCCCGAAGATTTGAAAAATGCTGCAAAATTGTTGTAAATACTCTTCTAAACATATTTGCTTCAGTATTCCTTATCTTCCCTGACCAATTCCCGTTTGCTTATGAAGAAAAATAATCTTTTTCGTTACTCCATCGTAGCGGCGCTTGCCGGTTTTATTTTTGGATTTGACACGGTTGTTATCTCAGGTGCTAATGAACCTATAAAAAACTTATGGCACACTACTCCTCTATTTCATGGAGTGTTCATTATGTCAATGGCTTTATGGGGAACAGTTCTTGGCGCTATGACCGGCGGCATTCCTGCAGAAAAATTTGGAAGAAAAAAAACTTTGTTTTGGATAGGCGTACTATTCGCTGTGTCTGCATTAGGAACCGCTCTTGCTCCCGGCCCTTATATTTTTTCTTTCTTTCGTTTTATTGGTGGTTTGGGTATCGGGGTTTCATCAGTAGTGGCCCCCACTTATATTTCAGAGATATCAACACCCTCCACAAGGGGAAGACTCACTGCCATGTACCAGTTCAACATCGTCTTTGGAATTTTGGTAGCTTTTGTATCAAATTATTTATTACAGGGAGTTGGCGGTGCTAATGACTGGCGATGGATGCTGGGAGTATTGGGAATTCCTTCGCTGATCTATACCATCATGGTGACGGGTGTACCCGAAAGTCCCCGATGGTTGGTGTCAATAAAAAATGATTTGTCGCAGGCTAAAAAAGTGCTTTCCCGAATTGGCGTAGAAAACCCCGAAGAAGAAGTAAATAAGATCATTGCTGCCAATGCTGCCATTGAACAGAAAGGCCGTAAAGAAAAAATTTTTAGCAGCAAGTACAAAAAAGTTTTATGGCTGGCTTTTTTTGTAGCTTTCTTTAACCAGTTTTCCGGGATCAATTTTATTTTATACTATGCTCCTGAGATTCTTTCAAGAATAGGATTGGGGTCGGCAGCTTCACTGGCTAATTCAATTGCCATTGGCGGCATCAATTTAATTTTCACATTTGTCGGATTGTATCTTATTGACAGGCTGGGAAGAAAAACTTTACTGATCATCGGTTCAATTGGTTATATAATCAGCCTGGCAATGGTTGCCTATGCTTTTAAAATGCATGGAAGCTCTGTATTCCTGATGGTTTTTTTATTGATGTTCATTGCCTCTCATGCTGTGGGACAGGGAGCGGTGATCTGGGTTTTTATTGCCGAAATTTTTCCCAACAAAGTGAGGGCTCTGGGCCAGTCATTTGGCGCAAGCACGCATTGGATCTGTGCGGCTACTATTACATTAATTACCCCCATCTTTTTAGATAAGGATCACGGAATATTCAAAGAAAACCCATGGCCGATCTTTGCCTTCTTTGCCTTTATGATGGTGCTGCAGCTCATCTGGGTGCTTGCAAAAGTGCCGGAAACCAAAGGTGTATCGCTTGAAGAACTGGAGAAAAGATTAATTAAACATTAAAGCAATCAAATCTACAGGCGAATAATGGCGAAACCATTTCGCATATTTCTTTGATAAGGTATGGCTAATTCATTTGAAGAGATCTGCCGGGCCTTTTGAAAAACAAGTGTATTATTTATTTTCCAATATTCAACACCCTCATTCACGGGGTTCCCTTTTTCATCAAGAACTGTGGCGCTGCTGTATTGATTGCTGTTCCTGTAAAGACTATTATAAAGAAAAAAAAGTTTGTCTTCCCTGGGCAAAAAAACATAAGAAAGATAAGAGGTTCCCAAATTCGTTGTTTGTTCTTTATTAATAATACCGCTCCAGCAGCTATCGTTTTGTTTGGCAGGAAAATAATATAAAGTCAGGTCGCCTTTGTCAAAATTATTTCTCGTTCCGGCAAGATTATCATACCTCGTGTATTCATCCTTATTCAAAAAACCGGGAGCAGGCCTGTTGTCGGGGTCGATATAGGTGTTGTCCTGCTGATCATTTCCAGGCAGTTGATTCCCGTACATATCATGAGAAATTGTTTTGCCATATTCTTTTAAAAATAAAAATCCTTTACCCGGCACTATCATAAAATATTCTTCAAAAATATTTTCATTCCGGGTCTTATTGCCGGCAAGCGTGTTGAAAAAATAAGAGGTATCAAAATCAATATGGAAATCATTCAATGAATAATGGACTATCCTGATATTTTTAACCGCAGGTGTGCGCACCCTTGATAATATGCCGGCAAAGCCTTCCTGTTTTTCATTGTCAAAATATAACCCGGCATCTTCCACAGCGGCGGAAGATGAAAGTTTTATCTCCTTATAAATAAAGCTATCGTCGGTTCCCCTGAAATGAAACAATAAATAATTGTGATTGGTGCGGGATGATACGATCATCAGCCATTCGCCATTGTTACAAAGCTTGACAGAGGCGCTGCTATAATCTTCCAGCGGGTAATCTACAAGATCATACTGCACAAGGGGTTTGCTTATGCCTGCATCTGTATATTCCGCCCGGCAGATCAGTTTCCAGTCTTTATCATACAACAAGGCCACCAGTTTTGAAGAAGATTGCGGAACGGTTTCAAAACAAAGCAAAAGGGTTTTGCTTTTATCCTGCGAACGAACCAATAAAAAATCTCCGCATTTAACGTAACCGGGAAACACACCAAGTGTGTCTTCTTCCTTATTCAAATTTCCGTCTGCAGTATAGCGGTTCAGCAAAAGAAATACATTTCGATCAGCCGGTCTTAAAGCCAGTTGATCAAAAAATTCATCGCCCGGGACCAGGTATTCTTTGATGAGATCATCAGAAATAAATGAAGGGATAGTTTTTACAAGATTCATTCTTGCATCATAGATCTCAAAGCGTAGTTCTTTATCATCAAGCCAGGGCTCTGCCACTTTTCTGTACCTGAATTTTGTCCTGCTTTTTTGCACCCAGTAATAATCTCCCGCCTTGCCTACCACTTCAAAGCGGGTGGCCGGTTCATTGCCAATAAAAGGAGAATACAACACTTTTTGTGCACCCGTAAAAAAAGCGCTGAAGAAAAATAATAAACCAATCGTTGATCTTCGCCTCATAACACAATACCTTCTTTAAGTTACAATTTTTTCAATTACTTACCTTCGCAACGCTTATAAAATCTCAAAATGAAATTCAGAAATTTTAAAATGGCAGGGTATGTGATCTATCGCCTGTTGCCCAAATTCAACCACAGAAAACACAGATAAAAATTTCACAGAATGCACAGTTTAAAAATTATAAATGAAATCACAGGAAAGATAATTGGAGCTTCTTTTAAAGTGCATTCGGACCTGGGTCCCGGTTTACTGGAAAGCTCTTATAAAGAATGCCTTTATTATGTACTTGCAAAAGACGGATTGTTTGTTGAAAAAGAAAAACCGCTTCCGCTCATTTATGAAGAAGTGAAATTGGATGTGGGCTATCGTATTGACCTCTTCATTGAAAAAAAGTTGTCGTAGAAACCAAATCTGTCGAATCTTTAACCGACGTTCATGTTGCACAGGTTTTAACCTATTTGAAATTATCAGGCAGTAAAGTAGGTTTGCTCATTAATTTTAATGTTGCCGATTTGAAAAAAGGAATCAGGCGCCTGATACTTTAACCGCGTTATCTGTGCAATAATTTGTGTAATCTGTGGTAAAAACGTTTTTATGAAATTCAGAAATTTTAAAATGGTTGGCTATGTGGTCTACGGTCGAGGCAGCTTTAATCAATTAGATGAGATCATTGCTCCACATAGAACGGAAGGTAGGCCCATGATCTTTTTGACCGATCATTTTTTTCAAAATAAATCTTTAATATCCCGCATTCCTTTGCAGGGAAATGATAAAATAGTTTTTGCGGATGTTACACAGGAACCCAAAACATCACAGGTAGATAAACTGGCGCAACAGTTAAAAGAGGAATTTGGAAACATCAGCGGTATCATTGGTATTGGCGGCGGCTCCACTATGGATCTTGCCAAAGCCATTTCATTAATGATGAACAATCCCGGTTCGGCTGCAGATTACCAGGGTTGGGATCTTGTGAAATTTCAAGGTGTATATAAAGCAGGAATTCCCACTCTCAGCGGTACCGGCGCAGAAGTTAGCCGTACCTGTGTACTGACCGGGCCAACAAAAAAACTGGGAATGAATTCTGACTTTACACCTTTTGACCAGATCGTTTTGGATCCGGAACTGACAGCCAATGCTCCCGTTAATCAAAGATTCTATACAGGTATGGATTGTTATATTCATTGCATTGAAAGCCTGAACGGAACTTATCTCAACGAGTTCAGCAAAAGCTATGGAGAAAAAGCATTGCAACTTTGCCGGAAAGTTTTTATAGAAAAAAATGAATGGGACTGTGAATGTGATGACCAGTTAATGATGGCCTCGTATGCAGGAGGTATGAGTATTGCTTACAGCCAGGTTGGCGTAGCCCATGCAGTGAGTTACGGATTGAGTTATTTGCTGGGTGCAAAACATGGCATCGGGAATTGTATCGTATTTGATAAGCTGGAAGAATTTTACCCGGAAGGAGTAAAAGAATTTAAACAGATGGTGGAGAAAAACAAAATCGACATTCCTCAGAACATTACAAAAGGATTGAGCGATGAACAGTTTGATACTATGATCAATGTATCGCTGGGCATGAAGCCACTCTGGGAAAACGCATTGGGAAAAAACTGGGAAAAAATAATGACAAGAGAAAAGTTGAGAAGGTTATATGAAAAATTGTAACTTATGGTCTGAATAATCAGCTCTGAAATTCTCATGCACACCATTACCTTATCATTAAAAGAGCACAGGGGTGAAGAAAGGATCTTTGCCGGCTTCCCCAATAACAAAGCCATAAATAGTGCGGTAAGACAGGTGCCGGGCACCCGGTGGAGCCAAACGCATAAACAATGGCACTTACCTGCAGAAAGAGAATCAATAAAGACATTACAACAAAAAGTAAATTCACTTGCTATAATTGACAGCGCTGTTTTAAAAAAGCAATTAGAAGAAAAAAAGAAAAACCGGGTTGTGAAAGTTCATTCCTCTGCCTTAATAAATAAAACAAATGCTCATTTACCGGAAAAAAAAATTGCCAATTCACTTTCCCATAAAACAATACAACCAGTAAATGCACATGTAATTCCTATGATGGAGCAACAACTGAAATTGAAAGCATACAGCAGCTCTACCATAAGAACTTACCTGAATGAAATGGGGCAACTATTGCAGACATTAGGCAATATTCCGGCTGATGAGTTGAAACCTCAACATTTAAAGCGCTACCTTGTTTACTGCTATGAAAAATTTCATCTGAAAGAAAACACGTTGCACAGCCGCATCAATGCAATGAAATTTTATTATGAACAGGTATTGGGGAGGGAGAAATTTTTTTGGGAAATACCGAGGCCAAAAAAAAGATTTATTCTGCCCAGGGTGCTTGGCGAAACTGAACTGAAAAGATTATTTACTGCTCTGAAAAATAAAAAACACAAAGCCATATTATTTACTGCGTATAGTGCCGGACTAAGAGTAAGCGAAGTAGTAAAACTTGAACTGAAACACATTGACAGGAGCCGGATGCAATTGTTTATAAAAAATGCAAAGGGCAAAAAAGACAGGTATGTAATGCTAAGCCCACTGCTACTTGATATATTATCGAATTATTACAAAACATCCAAGCCGAAACCCATAAAATATCTTTTTGAAGGGCCGGAGCCGGGCACTTCATACAGCGCAGGCAGTATGCAAAAGATTTTCCAGGTGGCAAGGAAGAATGCGGGAATACATAAAAGCCTGACATTTCACAGTCTTCGCCACAGTTTTGCTACCCATTTATTAGAAAAAGGAATTGACATAAAATACATCAGGGATTTGATGGGGCATTTTGACATAAGAACTACAGCAAGATACCTGCATGTAAGCAGGGAGCAACTGGTCAATATTGAAAGCCCCTTGGACAGTTTGCTATCAGGAGACGAAGTATGAGAATGTTGTTCGCGTCATTGCCAGCATTGACAATGAAAAAAGGCGAATACTAAATAGATGAAAACCAGGTACTCAATTTTTGCAATTTACTTTGGAGTGCTGTATATTTAATTGATAGACCGCAACCCTTTGAGTCAAAGTCCACCCGTTTTTCATTACGCTTCGCTTCATTCAAAACTCCTGTGTCCTTTGCCTTTGCTTTGCGGTCTATCGCGGCGATTTGCTTTGAAAAAAGAAGGGCTGCGGCTATCATGCGATTTACGAAATATCAATAACTTCACTATCAACGTTTCTTTTTTCAAAGCCCACTGCTTCGCATACTTTGCATCTCCCGAATAAATTCGGGATCTGCTGTCTGCTTTCGCAGTGGACTTCGCAAATCGCCGCGTTAGCTGCAATTTTATGAGACCCTTATTACTTACTATTATTTCATTTTTTTTAATAGCTTGTGGTAGGACGCATAAATTAAGTAAAGCGGACTTGAAGTTCAACCCCTATAAAGCCGGAGACACATTGATCTTTCAATCCAGCGACTCAGTTGTTGACACGGTTTTTATTCATGAAATACTCCGACAGACTGTTCCCTTAGGCTATCCATTTGACCATTCAAAGAGAAAATCACAAAGTTTAAGTGTTCTTGTGCACCATTCAAACCCTACTCTTGACACACTTTTAAATATTAATAAAGGAAGCATATTGATGCTTGACAATTACGGAGAAGGAACTTTAGCTGAATATTGGTTTAATGGAAAAACCAAACCTATAGCAATCTCAAATCACTTTCCTGTTGAAATTTTAGATACACTTAGCACAATATCTGTTTCAACAAAAGCTGGGAATTTTGACGATGTCCTATTACTAAAAAGTGATACTGTTTATCCTACCTCTTTCGACAGACTTAGCAAGGTATACTGGAGTAAGAAATATGGGTATGTAAAGATTGAAATTAATGGGGACTATAAATGGGAATTGATTAAACGTTTGCCTGTATCAAACTAATGACAATAGAAAAAAAGCAGCTAACAAACGCATTTGTGCTATTGGGGCTGGACGCAAAGCGTCCGTCATCTTCCGGTTCGCTGCTCAGCTTTTTGTCCCAGCTTAACGAATACCTATTTAGCTTTTGAATAAAATCTCTACTTTAGTTCTTCGTTCGGCTGTCGTCGCCGCCGGAGGCGACGATGGGATGAAACCCCAACAGCACAAATGCCTGAACGATAGACCGCAACCCTTTGAGTCAAAGTCCACCCGTTTTTCATTACGCTTCGCTTCATTCAAAACTTTTGTGTCCTTTGCCTTTGCTTTGCGGTCTATCGCGGCGATTTGCTTTGAAAAAAGAAGGGCTGCGGCTATCATGCGATTTACGAAATATCAATAACTTCACTATCAACGTTTCTTTTTTCAAAGCCCACTGCTTCGCATACTTTGCATCTCCCGAATAAATTCGGGATCTGCTGTCTGCTTTCACAGTGGACTTCGCAAATCGCCGCGTTGGCGGTAATTTCTTTGCTACCAAACTTTTATATGAGAAGAACATTTTACAAGCTGACATTTTATAGCTTGACAATATTTTTTCTTTCGTGTGGACAAACTCCAAAGCAGACACCCGGGACTATTTCGGATTCCACAACAACTCAGACTGTCACAACGGTTGACACATCTGGACACTTTGTTAAAAGAATACTTAACACCTCGCCCAAAGAAGTAGGAAAAATTCTCGGCAGACCTGATAAACCTTTGGCGGCTTCAACAGACTGCGATTATTTACCTTCTTGCATGGCTACGATTTATCAGAATGACAAGTACGAAGCGTTGTTTTATAATAATAAATTAAAATGGCTCGAAATTAATCGAACTGACCTTTACAATTCAAACGCAATTGAATGGATTGGTTTTCCGAAAGCAGAGCCCACATTCGTAAGCGATCGATGTATTTTTTGGCGAAGTTCGGAAACCCGAGGCACGGCAACTGGACCCTTGCTTACCATCACTGGCCTAAGAAATATATCCGCATGCTCAGGCTGGGTCTTAGTATCAGTTGCCACAGACTATCAAGGCAAGTTCTAATAAAAACTACCGCCAACAAGGGGCTTGCCGCAATCCTGCATCGTGTTGGCCTCGCCGCATAAAATAAAATATATTTGTTGTGGCGGCTCGGCCGGAAAAATCACTTAACCAGGCGGCCTGCGGCAAGCCCGAACGTTGCCTGTAATGCAAAATGACCACAACCGTCAAAAATATTCTTCTGCTTTTTCTGACAATTTCTTTCTTCACAGGTTGCTTGTTTGACAGTAGTTCAGACCGAATAACAGGAAAGTATATTGTATTGTGGATTGACCTTCCCCAAAACCAAATGATAGGCAAAGAAGATAAATTACATTCTTCAAGTTCCTCAACACTCATTGAGCCTTACATTTTTGCAGTTGGACATACTGAACATTACATCATTGCAAAACAGCATCCGACAAATGGTTTTGAAGGCGGTTACAAAATTCACACAGATACGACTAACTATTACATCATTGATATTTATAAAGAACGAGACAAAATCTATGGACCATTAACCCTTAAACAATTTGACAGCTTAAAGACCGAGTTTAAAATTGACAAATTGCAGTTTAATAAAACTTATCCTGACAATTACTGAGAAGCCTTTAATAAGTTTTTAAAAATACTAATGGTGACAGGAAAGCACTACAGGCAACAATAGGTTTGGCAATAGGCTGGCTGACGGAACAGCAATCGGCTAAAAATCAATATCAGCAATAGTTCCAGCTTGACTTTATCTATTTAGCTTTTAGTTGTTATCTTCATCTTCGGTAATGTCTCGTCCTGAAATAGGTTGACTAAAAATCAACTTAAAATGGACATCAAAGAACAAATTATTTTAGAGTACCTGGAGCAAGGCTGCGGGTACAGAAAACTTCAGCAGAAGTATGGCATCAGCCGCACCACCATTTGCAAATGGGTACAGATTTACCAGGGCATTCATGGACTTGAACGCACCGCCAAACAACAAAGCCATTATCTTCGGGATATGGATGATCCCAAGAAAAAAAGACTCCCCAAAAAATCACCGGACGCAGAAGATCTCCAAAAGAAAATTGCGGCATTGGAGAAACAACTACAATGGGAAAAATTGCGAGCCGATTCGCTGGATACCATGATAAACATTGCTGAAGAAAAACTCAACATCTCTATCAGAAAAAAATCTGGAAGCCCACGGTCCACGAAGTAAAGAAGGCAAATAGTTGGGCGAGTTTACAAACTATCTGCCGGCTGTTGGGCTATACGCCACAAGCGTATCATAAACATCAAAACAAAATGCTTCGGATGCATTTGCAGGAAGGCATGATACTGGAACAAATACACCGGGTAAGAAAACTACAGCCACGCTGTGGTGGTCGCAAACTTTTTATAGAATTGAATCCTTTCTTTTTACAACACGCAATTAAAATGGGAAGAGATGCATTTTTTGATTTACTGAGAACAAACAAACTGCTGGTGAGAAAGCTAAAACGCAATGTATACACCACCATGAGCAAACATCACTTTCGCCGCTATCCCAACCTGGCTAAGGATTTTACGCCACTCAAAGCACATGAGCTGTGGGTAGCTGATATTACTTATATACCTACCAAACACCGTCATGCATACCTGTTCTTAATAACTGATGCTTACTCAAGAAAAATCGTAGGTTTTCATCTCAGTGATGATATGAAAGTAAGCAGCGGAGTGATGGCATTAAAGAAGGCTCTTGCACAAAAGCCTGCAGATGCTATAGTGATGCATCACAGTGATCGCGGTATACAATACTGTAGCGTTGAATACACTAATCTGCTACGACAAAACAACTGCACTATAAGTATGACAGAGCATGGCGATCCCTATGAAAATGCCATTGCAGAACGGGTAAACGGAATATTGAAAACAGAATTGATCAGCAACTACTACGAAGACCCTATTGAAGCATCGCGACACATCGCAAGATGCATTACCATTTACAATTACCGCAGACGACATGCAAGCCTCAACTGGCAAGTGCCTGAAGAAGTACACAAGCAATACGGAATGCAAAAGAAAACCTGGCGTAACTATTATTACAAACGAACAAAAAGACAATCAACCAATGCAGAAAATTAACAAGGGGCCATCGCACAAAAAATATTTTCTTAGCTATGAAGGGCACGAAAATATTTTTTGGCAACGCATCATTAATCCTTTTTCAACTCAACCTATTTCAGGATGAATTATCTTAGTAAACCAATAACAGGATTATTAACCAACCCAGTCAACTTTTTTTAGGACGGGTCATAACAATTTTCAGCTTTGGTTCCAGGCTTGACAAGCAATGAATGCCAGCCCATCGCCAAGCCTTACCGATAGACCGCAACCCTTTGAGTCAAAGTCCACCCGTTTTTCATTACGCTTCGCTTCATTCAAAACTTTTGTGTCCTTTGCCTTTTCTTTGCGGTCTATCGCGGCGATTTGCTTTGAAAAAAGAAGGGTTGCGGCTATCATGCGATTTACGAAATATCAATACCTTCACTAATAACGTACTTTTTTCAAAGCCCACTGCTTCGCATACTTTGCATCTCCCGAATTTATTCGGGATCTGCCGTCTGCTTCCGCAGTGGACTTCGCAAATCGCCGCGTTATATGCCATCTCATGCGACACCTCTCTAAACTCATAGCTTTTATTTTATTGACATCTTGCATGGACACTTCGGATAAGGACACAATTGCGACTGTTCCCAAAGATTCCAAAATAGCGACAACAACTTTGCGGGACAGTTTGGGAATTGTTTCCTTTTCAATACCGGATCGCTTTGACACATCATTTACCTGGACAAATCATTCTGACTGCGGTAAACCCTGCGACCACGAAGAATACAGGTTTCAACCAAAGAACCTTCCTGTTTTCAAGGAAAGTGGCTTTTACTATGACATTCCAGATATTTCAATGGACCAGTTTACCATAATTCAATCGGGCTATTTTCCATTTCATAATGGTGACACATCAAAGAACTTTGTAAGACACGAAAATTTTAAGGGTCGGCTTTTGAGTGAATCACATGATGGCAAAATTGTTTCTGATACCATGGAGAAAATTTATGACAGGTACTTTTCCATTGTTTGTATGACAGGATTCGACTCAACAAAACAAAAACACTTTGCGACGTTGGCAGCGTTGACAACGATTAAGGCGAATGAAATCGAGTTTCATTATGACATTAAAACGAGGGGCACTATTAACGAAAAACAATTTTTTGAAAATGCCACACAGTTTATAAGAACAATTCGTATTGGTAACGGCATATAACAAAGGGTATTGCCAATAGCAGGTCTGACGTGCATTTCATCGGCTTTAGTTCTTTGGTCATCTCGTGTTCGGGCGCAAGGAATTCTTATCAGCTTTTGTTGTTAACTTCATCTATAAATTATATAATCATCGGTAGTTCCGGGCAGAACGTTCATTGAATAACCTGCCATCGGCAATACCTACCGATAGACCGCAACCCTTTGAGTCAAAGTCCACCCGTTTTTCATTACGCTTCGCTTCATTCAAAACTTTTGTGTCCTTTGCCTTTGCTTTGCGGTCTATCGCGGCGATTTGCTTTGAAAAAAGAAGGGCTGCGGCTATCATGCGATTTACGAAATATCAATAACTTCACTATCAACGTTTCTTTTTTCAAAGCCCACTGCTTCGCATACTTTGCATCTCCCGAATAAATTCGGGATCTGCTGTCTGCTTCCGCAGTGGACTTCGCAAATCGCCGCGTTGTACGAAACCCTAAAGCGACATTCCGTTTAATAAGTAAGCAACAAACGGTCGGACACAACTTCATGCTCTAAAGACTGACCTTCTAACTGAAAGCGACGCAGCATTGACCGACCACAATTGACAAGGATTTCATTTTCAAACAATCCATCAGGTATTGGCAAATCACAAATAAAATTTCCCGACTTTTTATGACCATCAATACTTAGAGCGACACGGACACCTTTTGATTTTGCTTTGTCAATTTGAGAAAGTAAATCTTCAAGACGAAAATCCTGTGCACCATACAAAATACTTTGACTATGTGAGTATGGTGGATCGCAATAAATCAAATCACCTTTTTTTGCTTGTGCAAAAGCCTCTTTAAAATCCAAATGCTCAAATGAAACAGATTTTAATCTACGCTTCCATTCTTTGACACGAGTAGCAAAGTTTTCAACTGGTATTGGCGTGTGGACACCGCATGGAGTTGACATATAACCATCACCTTTTCTAAATCTTACAATACCACCATAACATGACCTTGTAAGAAATAAAAAATCTGCACCGTTAGGTTTAGAATTATAAGAAGCTAACACACTTTTATAAACTTCTTCTTTGGTTTCTTTCCCTATCCGGTTTCTTCTTTCAGCATACCATTGAATTAAACCATTGGGATCATTTGCCAATTTTTGCCATATTTCTATCAAAGGTTTAAAAGTATCAGAACCTAAACCATTATTGGGCGACACAGTCGCAAGTATTGCTCCGCTTCCAAGAAAAGGTTCAATGTATCTTTTAATATCAGTTGGAAAGTATCGTGTAATTTCAACTGCAAACTTTTGTTTATTGCCAACCCATTTTAAAAGTTGTGATTTCGGAGGATAATAAGTCAGATACTTTTGTTCCAATGTCAACTGCATAGCCTAAAATTTTTAGCGAATATAAGGGGTCTTGTGCTAAAATCCTAAAATGGGATATACTATTTTGGGATATAGTTTTGAATTCGTGAAAAAAACATTGAACAAAAAGGAGTACAAGATTTTCTTAGAACAATTGTATCGGCTTCGTTTGGGGTCTGGACTTCGGCAATCAGATCTTGCCGACAAGTTAAATACTCCGCAATCATTTATCAGTAAAATAGAAAGTGGTGAAAGAAGAATTGACTTAATTGAGTTGAGAGAAATCTGCATTGCCTTAGGTTCAAACTTAAAAGATTTTATCAACGAATTTGAAAAGGCATTAAATGAAAGCAGATAAACGTTTCCTTAACCAACCGCTGGATTTTTGGGCGAACATTAAACTAATAAGCCAAAAGGCGGGATATACAGATACGAAAACCAAACAAGTTAAAATACATTCCTTAGAAGAAATAAAAGCTGTATATGAAAGCAATAATCTTGATTGCAGCAAAGTGATTGACAAGAACAATAAGTTCACAGCATTAGGAAATTTGATTGTAGCTTATTTACAACATCGTTCTGATGTTTTGCGACTTCACGTTGAACCTAACTTAATGAAACTTGCAGAAGCAAAGAAGACTTTTGGAGTATTAAGGAAAAAATTAAAACCAACCTGTCCGCTGCCATTGAATAAACAAAAAGGCGACAAAGCTGGTTACGCATATTTAACAGGGATCGTTAATATGATTATTGAAGCAAATTCACGAGGCTTTGATTGTAACTACGACCCCAAAGAATTGACAGCATTTACTCAAAATAAATTCCCTGTTCGCACATTGTCAAGACGAGTAGATGGAGCATTTCCGAATGTTATCAATCCTATTGCAATTTGGGAAATCAAAGAATATTATTTCACGACAACTTTTGGAAGTCGTGTTGCAGACGGTGTTTATGAAACGTGGCTTGACGGCTTAGAATTACGAGAAGTAAAAGATAATCTCAAAATTAACGTTCAACATTTTCTCATTATTGACGATCACTTTACCTGGTGGACAAAAGGTCGTTCTTACTTATGTAGAATTATTGACATGCTACACATGGGTATTCTGACGGAAGCATTGTTTGGCAAAGAAGTCTTAACACAATTGCCAGTAATAGTTCAAGGCTGGACAAAAGAAGCTAAAAAGAAAACTCCGTAACGCAGGACAGAAAAGGGTATTCGTACAACAGGCGGTTTGGCAATATGGCGGGGCGATTTCTATGACTCTTCCAAATATTTTTTCCTTTTCTAAATTGCTTTACTCACATACTTATCTACATAGGGTTCCCCTCTTTTCACAACTGCAGCGACCCTGGTGACAAGTTTATTTCTTAGTGCATTTATAACCGACATCACGTGTTTGCCTTCTGCTATTTTACGTTCATAATAATCTTTGAACTCAGGATATTTTCTGATGCCGCTTAGTACACACATGTGTAATAACCGTTTCAGATTTTTGTTTGCCATAGGATGTACTTTTTTTTTGCCACGTATACTGGTGCCCGACCTGTACCCAAACGGAACAACTCCGCAATAACTGGATAGCTGACCTGTATTTTCATACCCGGTAAATGCCCTTGTATCACATAACAGTGTCGCTGCAGTTTGCGGACCAATGGCCGGAACACTTAATGCAAGTTTATAGAGTCTCAAAAATTCTATATCAGATGCTATTGCTTTTTGAATAGCCGCATTCAGTTTCTTTAATGACTCTTTGAGTCCTGCAAGGGCAGGTGATAACAGTATCTCCATTTGTTGTATTAGTTTTTCATCCAGGTATTGTTTTCTTTCATTCAACGGAACCCGTAGCTGTTGGATCTGCCGGAGCAAGGTCTCACGGGTTGTCAGCAAATCCTTTAACAGCATTAACCTCTCCTCTGAAGCATTGTTCCAGTGCAGTTCCTGCAGGTTTTTTGCTGCATACATGGCTATTCGCTGCGAATCAACCTTGTCGTCCTTGCCTCGGGTAATTCCCAGGCTCCATTTAATTCTTGCTGCATTGTCCACGCAATAATGAAGCCCCCATTTTTTAACCCCACTCACCAATAACCGGTGGTACATACCGGTATTTTCCATCACTACTTTGGTTGTTTCGTTAAACACAACTCCGTGTTGTTTTAACCAGCACTTAAGTTCTTTCAATCCCTCCGGTGTGTTGGCAACGACTATGCTTCCCCTGCTGTGACGAAGAAGCCCTTCTGCAAATACCAGTGAAACATCCAGTGTAAGTTTGCTTACATCCACTCCAATACAGAAAATCCCTGATTGCTTTTTCATATTTTAGCTTTTACAAATTATAAATAAGCTAACCCTATGTCGCTGCGATAGTCCTTGCTAATGGGTCGCAAACCCTGATTTCTATTTTCGTCGTAGCGCCATAAAAGCAATGGAGGCCTGTCATCGCCCCATGGGTCTGCAAACCCTGACGAATAAAATCAGTCGCCTCCATTGCCGGTTAGTTTTTCAACAATATAATGTGGATAGCAAAAGAAAAAAGAAGCAAAAAAGAAAAGGTAGTAGTAATAATAAATTTTAATTGATAATTTCATTATGCAAGTCTAAAGGACGAATATATTCTCAGCTTTTTGTTTGCAATTCGGCTTCAGTTCAGGCTCGAACGAATAACGCCGAGCAATAGAATAAACATTGTGCTTTTAGTTATAAATTTAGCAGCGGTTACGGGCTGACGAATTTCAAATACCGCCACATCGCCAAGCCGTGTCCGATAGACCGCAACCCTTTGAGTCAAAGTCCACCCGTTTTTCATTACGCTTCGCTTCATTCAAAACTCCTGTGTCCTTTGCCTTTGCTTTGCGGTCTATCGCGGCGATTTGCTTTGAAAAAAGAAGGGCTGCGGCTATCATGCGATTTACGAAATATCAATAACTTCACTATCAACGTTTCTTTTTTCAAAGCCCACTGCTTCGCATACTTTGCATCTCCCGAATAAATTCGGGATCTGCTGTCTGCTTCCGCAGTGGACTTCGCAAATCGCCGCGTTGCCTGCTATGTTAGACAAACGCCAACTATTCTAAATTCGGTGAACATACAACAAATTTCATTTACTGTAAGCGACGTGACATGGACTTGACATCATTTGTGAAACAAAAGAAGGTGAACATTAAGTAGTTATTTTAATTTGCGATTAATTTATTTTTAAAATAGTGCTGTTATGAAATATAAAATTTTTAATACAATCCTTACAGTTGTAACGATCATCATTACCTCTTGTTCCAAAAGTAAACCTCCATATATTCCAGATACTTCTTCAAATAACGTATCCGTAACTATTTCAATAGGTAATAATACTCCATTCCAGTTTTCTGTAACAGGAGCAGCGGCAAAAATTTACCCAGCATTTGCGTACCCAACAACGTACCAAATAGATGCCAAAGACGCCAATAATAATCGTCTTGGTATTGTTGTTCAAAATGTTACTCAAACAGGAACATATCCTTTTACGAGTAACAACGGTATTGGCAATGGATTATCATTCACTAAAGATGAAGGGTTACTATCACAAGTTACTTACTGGACATCAGACCCATCAATTATTAATAAAGGCAGTGTGACTATTACAGTCCTCAATGATCATCACATTGAGGGTTTTTTTACTGCTTCCTGTAAAAACGACCATAATACCGGTGAAACTGCGCAAGTAAGTAATGGATCATTCAAAGGAAATTTTTGACGAGTATTCATACTTGTTCTCCAAAAGACACAGCAGGCAACAGGCAGTTTTGCGTCAGCAGGGGCGACAAATAAGTCATCATCTTAGTGCTACTATCAGCTACATATCCGGCTGACCGAACATAGATGAGCAACAGAATATGTTTTCAACTTCAGTATCTTTAATCAGCTGCAGTTCCGGGCTGGACGTTTTCCAAATGCCCTGCCGAACGCAAAGCTGTGACCGATAGACCGCAACCCTTTGAGTCAAAGTCCACCCGTTTTTCATTACGCTTCGCTTCATTCAAAACTCCTGTGTCCTTTGCCTTTGCTTTGCGGTCTATCGCGGCGATTTGCTTTGAAAAAAGAAGGGCTGCGGCTATCATGCGATTTACGAAATATCAATAACTTCACTATCAACGTTTCTTTTTTCAAAGCCCACTGCTTCGCATACTTTGCATCTCCCGAATAAATTCGGGATCTGCTGTCTGCTTCCGCAGTGGACTTCGCAAATCGCCGCGTTGCACGCTATTAAAATGACGAGACTACTTCTTTTGAAATTTGGAAAGAGAGAATATATTAATTCGCTGTATAAAAAAGGTCACATTTACATTAATCTCCTTAGTGAACTACAAAAGGGAAGTGGCAACGATCAAAGATTTGATTTCCTTGAAGGCGCAATATCTAACTTTCCCTTACCAGACGGCATTCTACAATTCCGTGAATCAAAGGGTGGTCCCTGGAAGAAACTGGAGGCAATTAACACAAGGTTAAATGATAGGGTGAATACATCGGAGTTCTATTGCTATAGTTTGTTTGCCGTGACAAGGGAAGATGTGCAACAGGCAGGTTTATATAAAATTGACCAAAAAATGATGGAATTTGGTGAAAGCTTTCTGATGATCAATAATCATGTAACTTTCTTAGCAAAAATTCGTGCATTTCTCGACAGTAATGGATTTAAATATATAATGGGATCTGTAGTGTACCTCGATTATACTCGAGCTCACAAAGACCTAACACTTTTTAATAAGACTGATACGTTAAATCATCAAAAAGAGTTCAGAATTCTTATCAAAGCCAAGTCAAGCCAACCGTTGCAATTTGAAATAGGCACCTTGGAGAACGACAGCACGATACTCGAATCTCAAACAGTAGAAACTTTGACACTTAAATTATAACAGCGTGCAACATAGGGTTTGCCGCAAGCCTGCATCGTGTTGGCCTCGCCGTTAAATAAAAATATATTTGTTGTGCGGCTCGGTCGGAAGTGTCATTAAGATCGCCGGCCTGCGGCAAGCCCTGGCCGTTAGCGGCAACTCTGCTAGACACATCAAAATTCTATATGAGTGACAATAGTATTTTATCATCGATAAAAATTGAAAAGCAAAAGGTTGCTGACTTAATTAATTCACCGTTATCTAAAGTTGACCAGACGAAAAACAAAGGCAAACAAGCAAAACAGGAATTAATCGACTTAGGGAAATTTATTACTGCTTCAAAAGAAAATATCCAAATATTAGATGCGGACTTTGAAATTCCAGACTTTCTAATTCAGTGGGACGGTGTTCAATTTGGACTTGAACATACAGAAGTAATTGACCGAAAAAAGAAAGAAACATTTGAAAAAACTGAATGGTTAATCAAGCAAACTGAAAAAGATTTTTTAAAGCGTTATGGCGATGTAAACAGACAAATAACTTTCAGCTTAAAATTTGAAGTGACCTTAATTGACAAAAAAGAGAAAAGGAAACTGCTGAACAAATTGATAGAGGAATGTAAGGACTTAAATTTTAGTGAACAAAAGTTAATGAATTTAGCTCATCCTGGATACTTAACAAGAGAAGATATAAAGTTACTATCAGTAGAACTTGCTGACATGGCTTACTTCGCTTACGTAAATAAAACAACTGAAATAACTCATGACTTAGTCAATTATATTTCCTTTTACCCGTGTAGTAAAACATTTTGTAATCGGACAGTTTCTTGGGGAGCAGGTTCTATTAATGAACCATTACTTGCAGCGATTGAAGATAAGGAAGCAAAAATTGACAGTTATATAAAAAATACAAAAGGATTAAAGCAGTGTTTGTTCCTTCTCATACAAGGAAGCAATGGCTATTCAGACTACTCGTATTTTGATGACAGAGTTTTATCAAACAGACCAACACCATTTGATAAAGTCATCGCTTTTAATTTTTTCACTAACGATTTTTTTATTCTAAAATAACGCGACAGCAAAAGGGTATGCCGCTAACAGTGTGTTTATAAAATTGTGGCTGGACGATATGCATTCGACTTTAAATCACTATTTTGCTTTTGTGGTTAATTGAAACTGACGTTTTTCAATTGCCACAACTTCATAAACACTTTAACGATAGACCGCAACCCTTTGAGTCAAAGTCCACCCGTTTTTCATTACGCTTCGCTTCATTCAAAACTTTTGTGTCCTTTGCCTTTGCTTTGCGGTCTATCGCGGCGATTTGCTTTGAAAAAAGAAGGGCTGCGGCTATCATGCGATTTACGAAATATCAATACCTTCACTAATAACGTACTTTTTTCAAAGCCCACTGCTTCGCATACTTTGCATCTCCCGAATTTATTCGGGATCTGCCGTCTGCTTCCGCAGTGGACTTCGCAAATCGCCGCGTTGTGCGTCACCCGCGAGAAAGGACTTTTTCTGCAACCAATATTTATACAATGCAACGAATTAGGTGTTTGCGCTGTCAGAAGGCTACAGTAAAACAGAAATCATGCAATGCAAAAGACTAATATTAATCGTGTTAGTTGTCGGACTTTTCTCTTGCAAAAAAGAAAATGAGAAGGTTGTATATAAAGGACAAGTAGTAGGACAACCCAATTCGTGTACATCAAGTACAGGTTTCCCATTTATTATTTATTATACAACGATCACAAATCAGAAAGACAGCCTTATTACAACCACTTTACCTATTCCATTCAAATTTATTGGACAAAAAATCGAATTCGAAATTCGGGACCTTAATTCCCAAGACGAAAGAATTGCTTGTACAGCTTTATTTATCATGCCTAAACAAGCAGTAATTTTTAATGTTTCAGCAGACTAAATTCAAATTAAATAATTTGGTTTTTAGATAACAGAAAGCGGGTTGAATAATATAATATTAAAGAATTATTCATTAAGAATAAAGCGCTTTAAAAGCCTAAGCATTCCCTTTATAATAATTACTACTCTCAATCTACTATTGAAGGGCGAACGCACAACACGCGGTTTGCTGCTATGCTGGCGGACGTAGTAATAATCGGCTGCAAATCGCTATCAGCTTTGGTTTGGGCGTGACGATCAATTTTCAGCTTTTAGTTGTTATCTTCAACATCAGCATTTCAAATCGGCTGCGGTTCCGGGCTGAACATTCAATGAATACCAGCACAGCAGCAAGCCGTCAACGTCAGCAGTAACTGTATAAACTTTCGGTAACATGAAGGATTTCCGAATATTGATACCAGTATTTTTATTTTTTGTTGTAATGCTATCATGCAAGAGCAAAACGCTGTCACCATCTGAAGAAGTTATTAAGCAATTAAATTTAAAAAGGGGAGATGTTATTTCCTGCGGACCGCCAGACGCACAATTTGGATCGGTTGACTTTGAAATGACCTGCGATGAAAAAGCGAAGAAGGATTTTAACCTTGCTGTAGAATTGCTTCATTCTTTTGAGTATGACGAATCTGAAAAAGTATTTGCAAAAATTATTGACGAAACACCAGAATGTGCCATGGCCTATTGGGGTGTTGCCATGTGCAATTTTCATGCACTGTGGACACCGCCTACTGAAGCCGAACTTCAAAAAGGATCCAAAGCGATAGACATTGCAAAATCCATTAGAGGAACATCAGCAAGAGAATCCGGTTATACTAATGCCCTTGGATTATTTTACAAAGATTGGGATAAAATTGACCATCATACCCGGTGTATCTATTTTGAAAAAGCAATGGAGCAGCTACATATTAAATACCCTGATGACCACGAAGCCGCTATATTCTATGCTCTCGCATTAGATGCGGCGGCAGACCCGATGGATAAAACATATTCAAATCAAAAAAAAGCGGCTGCAATACTAAACGCTTTATATGCGATAGAACCTAATCACCCGGGTGTCATTCATTATCTCATTCATACATACGATTATCCTGGGCTGGCTATTCTCGGACTGCCCGCCGCAAAAAGATATGCCGAAGTTGCTCCTTCTTCTGCACATGCGCTGCATATGCCATCACACATTTTTACAAGGCTTGGGCTTTGGGATGAATCCATACATTCAAATCTGACATCTATTGCTGCCTCTCAATGCTATGCCGCATCAGCGGACATACCCGGACATTGGGATGAGGAACTTCACGGTATGGATTATCTTGTGTATGCGTACCTGCAGAAAGGTGACAATAAGCTCGCTGAAGATCAGGTAAGATATTTAAAGACAATCACTGCCGTTTATCCAGCCAATTTTAAAGTGGCTTATGCTTTTGCAGCTATCCCTGCACGTTGTGTTCTTGAAAATAAGAAATGGAAAGAGGCAGCTGCACTGCAAATACCAACTGCAAATATTTCCTGGAACCAATTTCCATGGCAGGAAGCGATTATTCATTTCACTCGTTTGCTGGGTGCTGTACATACCGGAAATTTTGATGAGGCTAAATCGGAATTGATAAAATTAAACCGCCTTCGCGATACACTGGTAAAGCAAAAAGATTCTTATAAATCTAAGGAAGTTGAAATTCAGATAAAGGCCGGCGAGGCCTGGATACAATTTGAATCCGGAAACAAAACGGACGGTTTAAATATAATGAAACTTGCCGCTGACATGGAAGATAGTACAGAAAAGCATCCTGTAACTCCCGGGGAAGTACTTCCTGCCAGAGAATTATTGGGTGACATGTTACTACAAGCAAAGCAAAATGAAGATGCTTTAAATGCATATCAGATGGTACTTCAGAAAAGCCCCAATCGTTTTAACAGTCTTTATGGGGTAGTAATAGCATCGCAAAAATTGGACGATAAACAAAAGACAGTTTTTTATTGCAAGCAACTATTAACTCAGGCAGATACCGTAAATTCAGACAGACCTGAAGTTGTTGACGTCCGATCATTTTTAAAGGGACACTAAGTACAGTGACTCAAAGTTTTAAAATTTTATCCAAAGACATCGGCTACTGCTAACATCTGCATTGGCAATAGCAGGGGCGACGTGGAAATCATCGGCTATAGTTCGCTATCAGCAATAGTTCCAGCGTGACGTTAGTAATTTAGCTTTTGTACATAACTTCAGCTACAGTTTTTCAATCAGCCTTGGGACCAGCAGACGTATTTCAAATCCCCTGCCATCGCCAATGCTTCACGATAGACCGCAACCCTTTGAGTCAAAGTCCACCCGTTTTTCATTACGCTTCGCTTCATTCAAAACTCCTGTGTCCTTTGCCTTTGCTTTGCGGTCTATCGCGGCGATTTGCTTTGAAAAAAGAAGGGCTGCGGCTATCATGCGATTTACAAAATATCAATAACTTCACTATCAACGTTTCTTTTTTCAAAGCCCACTGCTTCGCATACTTTGCATCTCCCGAATAAATTCGGGATCTGCTGTCTGCTTTCGCAGTGGACTTCGCAAATCGCCGCGTTGTGCGTCATGCTTGCGTGACATCGCAACTTGCAATTGTGGATAAGAAATCACTAAAAATAAAAATCGGAGTAAGCCGAAAATCCGTTTCAATAGAGTAGGCAAAAACAATTTAATACTTCTATATCATGCTAGTTAAATGTCATTCATGCGGCAAAGAGATCAGTAGTGAGGCCAAAACCTGCCCTCATTGCGGGGAGCCTGATCCATATACGGATGTGGATGCCCGCCTTGACTCCGCGATTCATAAGAAAGTCGAGAAACAAATGAGCCGTGAGACCATAATCACGATTGTCGTTATCGCCATTGGCGTGTTGTGGGGATGGGTGCAAGGAGGCGGACTTTGGGCGTTTCTTGGTTTCATTATTGGGGCCATTTTCTCACAGGTCATTATAAAGGTGATGGGATGGTTCAACTAATTCGCAAGGCGATTTCTACCTTGTTGCTTTTTTCATCAAGTCATGCTTTGATAGGGGGCAAGCAATAAACTTTTATACAATGAAATCATTACAAATTATAAATGTGGACAAATTGAAAATACCCTTCCATCGCTCTCATAAATTCTGGCCATACATTACTATTCTTTGTTTGATAGTGCTTATGTGTTCAAGCTGTGACAAATATAAGTGTACTGAAAGAATAGAAGGCATTTTCTATCCCAATGGAACAGTTCAGCTTTGGTGCTTCGTCGATGAAACTATTAAAGCACGATACGTCACTTTCAATCAACCAACACGGGTTACTGAAATAGGAATTAAGACATTAGGATGGGGATGGGGTCCCAGTACAGGGAAAAAGGTAGAAGTTGCAAAATTGGAGTTATCAAACAAAACCGTGTATACTCATTTAGAGTTTTTAAATAATTATGGCCGGTTTGAATACCAAGAGCGATCGGAAACTCTTAAGGAATGGATTGGGGAGCATCCCATACTAACTGTTTTATTGGCGATTCTTGCATTAACACTAGCGGTTTATTCGATTTCTAGAAAGCCCTCTATTAAAACTCTTGGTAAATATTCTTCGGGTTCTTATTCTTCAAATGATTCTTATTCTCCGAATTCTTATTCAGATGAAAAAGTGGATTTCTCCGACGAGAAAGAAGATGTCCGTCATTCAAATACTAAAATACCAATATCACAAAAGGGGTATACTAAAAATAAACAAAACTGGTTGGGGGAAGAATATACCCAACATTATAGTGAGGACAACGACAAAACTGGATATTCAAAAGACAAAGAAAATTGGCTTGGTGAAGAATATACCCAACATTATAGTGAGGACAACGACAAAACTGGATATTCAAAAGACAAAGAAAATTGGCTTGGTGAAGAATATACTCAACATTATGATGAAGACAACGACAAAACTGGATACTCAAAGAAAAAGGAAAATTGGCTTGGCGAAGAATATATCCAACATTACGATGAGGAGGGCAATAAGACTGGTTATTCCAAATGGAAAGAAAATTGGTTTGGTGAAAAATATATCCAACATTATGACGAAGATGGCAATCCGATTGATTGAAATAAGCACGAACGCACAACATTCAGTTTTGCGTCAGCAGGGGGCGATTTCTATGACTCTTCCAAATATTTTTTCCTTTTCTAAATTGCTTTACTCACATACTTATCTACATAGGGTTCCCCTCTTTTCACAACTGCAGCGACCCTGGTGACAAGTTTATTTCTTAGTGCATTTATAACCGACATCACGTGTTTGCCTTCTGCTATTTTACGTTCATAATAATCTTTGAACTCAGGATATTTTCTGATGCCGCTTAGTACACACATGTGTAATAACCGTTTCAGATTTTTGTTTGCCATAGGATGTACTTTTTTTTTGCCACGTATACTGGTGCCCGACCTGTACCCAAACGGAACAACTCCGCAATAACTGGATAGCTGACCTGTATTTTCATACCCGGTAAATGCCCTTGTATCACATAACAGTGTCGCTGCAGTTTGCGGACCAATGGCCGGAACACTTAATGCAAGTTTATAGAGTCTCAAAAATTCTATATCAGATGCTATTGCTTTTTGAATAGCCGCATTCAGTTTCTTTAATGACTCTTTGAGTCCTGCAAGGGCAGGTGATAACAGTATCTCCATTTGTTGTATTAGTTTTTCATCCAGGTATTGTTTTCTTTCATTCAACGGAACCCGTAGCTGTTGGATCTGCCGGAGCAAGGTCTCACGGGTTGTCAGCAAATCCTTTAACAGCATTAACCTCTCCTCTGAAGCATTGTTCCAGTGCAGTTCCTGCAGGTTTTTTGCTGCATACATGGCTATTCGCTGCGAATCAACCTTGTCGTCCTTGCCTCGGGTAATTCCCAGGCTCCATTTAATTCTTGCTGCATTGTCCACGCAATAATGAAGCCCCCATTTTTTAACCCCACTCACCAATAACCGGTGGTACATACCGGTATTTTCCATCACTACTTTGGTTGTTTCGTTAAACACAACTCCGTGTTGTTTTAACCAGCACTTAAGTTCTTTCAATCCCTCCGGTGTGTTGGCAACGACTATGCTTCCCCTGCTGTGACGAAGAAGCCCTTCTGCAAATACCAGTGAAACATCCAGTGTAAGTTTGCTTACATCCACTCCAATACAGAAAATCCCTGATTGCTTTTTCATATTTTAGCTTTTACAAATTATAAATAAGCTAACCCTATGTCGCTGCGATAGTCCTTGCTAATGGGTCGCAAACCCTGATTTCTATTTTCGTCGTAGCGCCATAAAAGCAATGGAGGCCTGTCATCGCCCCATGGGTCTGCAAACCCTGACGAATAAAATCAGTCGCCTCCATTGCCGGTTAGTTTTTCAACAATATAATGTGGATAGCAAAAGAAAAAAGAAGCAAAAAAGAAAAGGTAGTAGTAATAATAAATTTTAATTGATAATTTCATTATGCAAGTCTAAAGGACGAATAGATGAAGTCCCCAACAGCACAAATGCTTGAACGATAGACCGCAACCCTTTGAGTCAAAGTCCACCCGTTTTTCATTACGCTTCGCTTCATTCAAAACTCCTGTGTCCTTTGCCTTTGCTTTGCGGTCTATCGCGGCGATTTGCTTTGAAAAAAGAAGGGCTGCGGCTATCATGCGATTTACAAAATATCAATAACTTCACTATCAACGTTTCTTTTTTCAAAGCCCACTGCTTCGCATACTTTGCATCTCCCGAATAAATTCGGGATCTGCTGTCTGCTTTCGCAGTGGACTTCGCAAATCGCCGCGTTGGCGGATATACTTTGATGCTAACGATAATGAAATAAAATGGTAATATTATTCAAATTATGAAAACCAAACGTTGCAGAAGTTTTAAATTTCTTTACTTGTTATAAGCATATAGAATAAACGATGTCAGAAACAAATACCAACTCACGACTGGAAGCTTTTTGCGACGGTGTATTTGCCATCGCTATTACATTATTAATTATTGACATTAAAGTACCACCAATTAACTCCGTTCATACAAGGCGGGAATTATGGATGGCATTTGCGCATGAGTTACCCGGCTTGTTTGCATTTTTACTTAGTTTCACTTATATACTGATAACCTGGGTAAACCATTCCCGTGCATTCAAATTAATCAGCAGGTCATCAAATAAATTTATCTATGCCAACGGATTATTATTGCTATCCGTTGTTTTAGTGCCATTCACAACTGCGGCTGTGGCCGAATATCTTAGCACTGCTGAAAACAGTTTAGCCCAGCCGGCTATAGTCTTGTATTGTGGGGTAATCCTGCTAAATAACATTGCATGGAATTTAATATTTTACGCCTGCATATTTTCGGAGTCATTACTTAAACCAAACGTGAATATTAAAAAAGCAAAAAAGCAGGCTATATTTCCACGCTATGGATTTGTTTTATATGGGTTTATTCTTATTTTATCATTTTGGTTTCCTTTAACTGCTTTTACAATTATGTCTTTATCATTTGTTATGTGGGTGGTTACAGGCATTGCCCTTAAAGAAGAAAATTTTACCCTATAATCTGCAGACCAGCTCACACTGATTTCATTTGAGAAAATGCAAGCAAATAGGTAATGAAAATAATTGTTGAGAAAATCGAAGCGACATAGCCAGGAACCTGAGATAGTACATCCGATAACACTGGTATTGCTAAAAGCAGGGCTGACGTACATTTCATCAGCTTTAGTTTGTCTCGTCCTGAAATAGGTTGACTAAAAATCAACTTAAAATGGACATCAAAGAACAAATTATTTTAGAGTACCTGGAGCAAGGCTGCGGGTACAGAAAACTTCAGCAGAAGTATGGCATCAGCCGCACCACCATTTGCAAATGGGTACAGATTTACCAGGGCATTCATGGACTTGAACGCACCGCCAAACAACAAAGCCATTATCTTCGGGATATGGATGATCCCAAGAAAAAAAGACTCCCCAAAAAATCACCGGACGCAGAAGATCTCCAAAAGAAAATTGCGGCATTGGAGAAACAACTACAATGGGAAAAATTGCGAGCCGATTCGCTGGATACCATGATAAACATTGCTGAAGAAAAACTCAACATCTCTATCAGAAAAAAATCTGGAAGCCCACGGTCCACGAAGTAAAGAAGGCAAATAGTTGGGCGAGTTTACAAACTATCTGCCGGCTGTTGGGCTATACGCCACAAGCGTATCATAAACATCAAAACAAAATGCTTCGGATGCATTTGCAGGAAGGCATGATACTGGAACAAATACACCGGGTAAGAAAACTACAGCCACGCTGTGGTGGTCGCAAACTTTTTATAGAATTGAATCCTTTCTTTTTACAACACGCAATTAAAATGGGAAGAGATGCATTTTTTGATTTACTGAGAACAAACAAACTGCTGGTGAGAAAGCTAAAACGCAATGTATACACCACCATGAGCAAACATCACTTTCGCCGCTATCCCAACCTGGCTAAGGATTTTACGCCACTCAAAGCACATGAGCTGTGGGTAGCTGATATTACTTATATACCTACCAAACACCGTCATGCATACCTGTTCTTAATAACTGATGCTTACTCAAGAAAAATCGTAGGTTTTCATCTCAGTGATGATATGAAAGTAAGCAGCGGAGTGATGGCATTAAAGAAGGCTCTTGCACAAAAGCCTGCAGATGCTATAGTGATGCATCACAGTGATCGCGGTATACAATACTGTAGCGTTGAATACACTAATCTGCTACGACAAAACAACTGCACTATAAGTATGACAGAGCATGGCGATCCCTATGAAAATGCCATTGCAGAACGGGTAAACGGAATATTGAAAACAGAATTGATCAGCAACTACTACGAAGACCCTATTGAAGCATCGCGACACATCGCAAGATGCATTACCATTTACAATTACCGCAGACGACATGCAAGCCTCAACTGGCAAGTGCCTGAAGAAGTACACAAGCAATACGGAATGCAAAAGAAAACCTGGCGTAACTATTATTACAAACGAACAAAAAGACAATCAACCAATGCAGAAAATTAACAAGGGGCCATCGCACAAAAAATATTTTCTTAGCTATGAAGGGCACGAAAATATTTTTTGGCAACGCATCATTAATCCTTTTTCAACTCAACCTATTTCAGGATGAATTATCTTAGTAAACCAATAACAGGATTATTAACCAACCCAGTCAACTTTTTTTAGGACGGGTCACTCTCCTATTTTCCTTCAGTCATCGGCTGGACCGTCTATTAATTCGCTTTGACGTTAATGTAAAAATTCGTTCCTTTAACTTGGTTCGGCGCCAGGCGGACGGAACATGAAATTCCCAAACTGCGGCAAGCCGTTTTCGATAGACCGCAACCCTTTGAGTCAAAGTCCACCCGTTTTTCATTACGCTTCGCTTCATTCAAAACTCCTGTGTCCTTTGCCTTTGCTTTGCGGTCTATCGCGGCGATTTGCTTTGAAAAAAGAAGGGCTGCGGCTATCATGCGATTTACGAAATATCAATAACTTCATTATCAACGTTTCTTTTTTCAAAGCCCACTGCTTCGCATACTTTGCATCTCCCGAATAAATTCGGGATCTGCTGTCTGCTTTCGCAGTGGACTTCGCAAATCGCCGCGTTATAGGCAATTTAACAGAACTCCAATTTCAAACAGAATGACAAATAAGATTAAGCATTTAATTACATTTTTATTAATTCTTTGGGCAAACATTGTTATAGGACAGACAAAAACAGACAGTTTAAATTCACTTATTAATGATCTTGGACAAAAGTTGCTTGAAGAAAAAAAGGCGGTTGGATTTTCTGTAGGAATTTACGAAAACGGGAAGTCACGCTTTTTTAATTATGGTACTACACAGGTTGACCAATCAATTAAACCGTCTCAGAATACTATTTACGAAATAGGTTCTATTACAAAAACATTTGAGAGCTATATTTTAGCAAACGCTGTTATTGAAGGACGGGTGAAATTAGATGATGACATTCGCAAGTATTTAAAGGGAAGTTACCCAAACCTTGAATTTAACGGACAATTTATAAAGTTAGTCCATCTTGCAAATACTACTTCGTTATTACCGGACTGGCTGCCTGAATTGCCAGCCGAAATGAAAGGAATGTCATCCGATTCAGCATTGGCAATAAAAATTAAGTATTATGAGAATTTATCCAAAAAGGATTTCTTCGCTGCTCTGCATAAAGTAAAATTAGACACAATACCCGGGGCAAAAAGATACCATTCCAACGCTGGAGCACAACTACTAGCCTATATTTTGGAAGATGTTTATAAAATGCCAATGGACAAATTAATAAAGAGATATATTACCGGACCTCAAAAAATGGAAAATACCTCTTTCATCACATCTTCTAAAATGAAAGGAGTTGCAATAGGTTATGCGGCTAATGGCAATAAAGCAATTTATGAATATAGTTTGCCTTATTTTAAATATGCAGGAGGTTTAGGAAGCAGTACAAGTGATATGGTTAAGTATATACAGTTAATGCTAAATAATAAAAATCCAGCATCAGTTCTTTGTTTGAAGAAAACGGCTGACATAAATGCTTCCACAGGGAGAATAGTACCAATGCAATCAGACGGAGTTGCAGACCCTAATATTTATAGTAGTGCATTGAATTGGTTTAAGTACCAACCTGAAGCAAACTATTCTCAAATATGGGCAGACGGAGGAACAAATGGGTTTAATAGTTATCTGGTTATTTACCCTCATCTATACAGTGGGATAATACTGGTAGCCAATAAATCTGACGAAAAAATTTTCAGAGCGTTGCCAGGAATAGCAAGTCAAATTTCAGAAATGCTTGACAAGAAATAAACTGCCTACAACAGGCGGTTTGCTTTGAAAAAAGAAGGGTTGCGGCTATCATGCGATTTACGAAATATCAATAACTTCACTATCAACGTTTCTTTTTTCAAAGCCCACTGCTTCGCATACTTTGCATCTCCCGAATAAATTCGGGATCTGCTGTCTGCTTTCACAGTGGACTTCGCAAATCGCCGCGTTAGCGGCTATTTGATTCTGCAGCGTTTCTGAATTTAAAGACTAACAAACGACAAGATGCATCTTAAGTCAAGCATATTCGTAAAGGAAACACTAGAAGACGTTATTGATTTCTTCTATCACCCTGACAGTTTAGCGCAGTGGGACAGAAGCGTAGCTGAAATGATATCTAAGCCACAAATGACTGCTGACAGCGCCGCGACTTTCGATACAATTGCACCTTCGGGTATGAAAATGACTTATGAAGTAATTGAGATGGATCCAACAGGACGAAGTGTGAAAATATTATTAACCAAATCTAAAATGTTCAAAAAAGCAATATGGCACTTTGAATTTGACCCAGTTCCTACTGGGACAAATGTTACTTGTCATATTTATTTTACCCTCAGATTTTTGTACTGTTTTCTATATCCCGTACTTTTCTTTAATAAATCTGCATTGCTGAGAGACTTAAATTTTTTTCAAACTGCTTTGGACAATTTCATGAAGAAGAAATCGAACTCGATTGGCGAAAACCAGGCGAACTAGAGCAACTTTAATTTCACGTTGCACTTCAACTCGCTTATGCCAAAGACAAAATAATCTATTTGAAAACAGCCGCTAACATTGCATCCTATGTATATAAGCCTTTAGAGAGAAATAATATTTTATTTCTTTTTTTCTTTTGAAAGCAAGAGATAAGCAAAGTCTTAGATCTTTATTTACCTCCTGCCTTCGCCAGATTTTTTGTGCATAGCGAATTTAATTATTTTTCTTTTTTTATTATCCATTACCAGCATCCTATGAGTAGATCCCTACATGTCGGGACTACAAGCTCCTGTGATTAAATAAATAACAGCTCCCCGATCTATGGGAAAAACAACCGGCTACAGTCTTTGCGAAGTCAACAGCTCGCTGTTTGATTATGTGACGATGACACCGAATGTTTTGTAGTCCGGTTGCTATTTAATTTATCAGGTAATGAATTATTTTTAAAAATTGTTTGCCGGTTTATTTTACTACGGCTGTTTGATAGGGTTCCCCACTCAGCCACACATAACGGATGCGGCTTAATAATTTCCTCGCACTTTTACTATCGCTGCTTTGCCATTCTTCCCCTTTTTTATTTGCTGGCTGTAATATAGTGCCAGTGCAGGATCGGTTCGTTTGGCTGTCCAGGCACATTCTATCAGGTCACTTCTGAGCTGACGGTGTTTTCTTACTGTTATCCTTCCTTTCAATTCTCTTTCTCCACTGCTGTGCTCCATCGGCAGCAATCCTATAAAACTATTGAAGTGATAAAAATATTTGAACCGCTTCATATCTCCTATCTCTGTTATCAATGCGGCGGCTGTTAACGGGCCAATACCGGTTACGGTTCTTAACAAATAATACAACTTGTTATATTTTTTGCTGCGCATCAGTTTTCTTATGGCGTTGCCAATGCTTAAAAGTTCTTTGCGTAACAACTCCATTTCTGTTACCAGGTAATTTAAGGTAATTCGGTTGCTGTAGTGTTCAAATTCCAGTTCCTAAAGCCAGTTGATAAAATTTTTGCTCCAGTTGGCGTTATCATATGGTGGGAACTTCTACGCCTGTATAATCTAGAAAGCCTTTGATGCGGTTTTTACACCGTACCAAATCACTCCATATCTTTTTGCGCTGGCGTACCAAATGTCGGTCGGCTTCCTGTTCTTCGGAGGGCACGTAAATACAATTTAAGTGACTCTGCTTAATGCCAGGCCTATACCTCTTGCATCACGATCATCGTTTTTATATACTTCATCTTTATGTGGACTGGGATATCTGCAGGATTGACCACGAAACATTCTACTCCCTTTGGTAAGCTGTCGCTGAATCCAATAGCCAAACTTGCCGCATTCATAGGCACACACATAATTAGCTCCCGGATAATTGTTTGCAAAAATTGATTAAGGGCCTGCGGCCATGGCGGCTGATGAATATTGCGCAGGTACTGATCATTTAAATACAACGCCGCATTCCAGCTGCGCTTGTGTACATCTAACCCAACGTAGATCGTTTGATTTTCAAAGTTGTTTTAACTTTAGTCATGGCGTTTAGAGTTTTAGGGTTAAACAATTTTGTTTTTGCAGTCAAAGTTATTTTGATCTGCTTCCTGCTCTAAACGCCTTTTCTATAACATAAGGGCTTTGGCAATATGGCGGGGCGACGAATATATTCTCAACTTTTTGTTTGCTATTCGGCTTCAGTTTCGGCAGACGAATAACGCCAGGCAACAGAATAAACAATGAGCTTTTGTATCTTTAATCAGCAGCGGCACCGGGCAGACGGAACACAGAATACCGCCACATCGCCAATGCTTTAACGTT
>CAWERU010000004.1:0-429798 GCA_963811645.1 uncultured Bacteroidota bacterium
GGTACTGAGCAAACTTCGCCTTACATGGTGTTTGCAAAATGGCAGCTTTCTGGTGTTGCTCCCGTGTCAAAAAATAAGAGGCTTCGCCAGCTACTTCTTATTTTTGCCACTTCGCAAACACCCGGCTCGTTGTGTGCAACTTCATAGGCCTATAATTTATAATTGCAATAATTTAATATAAAATTAAAGTAATGAGAACCTTATTTTTTATTTTGTTTTTTCCCTGTTTATTTTTCTTGAGTTGCACTTCTCAAAAAAAACTTCAGGCAGAGAAAGATGAAAAGACCAAAATAGAAATGAATTCTTGGCTAAAGCATCATAAATCAGAATTAATTAGATCTTGGGGGCCTCCTACTCGATATGACTCTGATGGGCAAGGAGGAGAAATTCTTATATATGAATATAAAAGAACTGTCGGTGCCATTTTAAATGGGAATTATCTTCAAAGAACATTTATTGATTATAAAGAGATTTTCGCAGATAAGGATGGAATAATCTATTACTGGAGATATGGGACACGATAGAATTTAAAAATGAAAAGCTGCACACAACATTCCGTTTGACCGCAGGCTGGCTCGAAGGAATAACGATGTGCTGCATGAATGCAATTAAACTTTTGTTCCTGTGCGACGGAATCTTACTCATCTTCAAAACAAAACTTCAACATCATAATGTCTCGTCCTGAAATAGGTTGACTAAAAATCAACTTAAAATGGACATCAAAGAACAAATTATTTTAGAGTACCTGGAGCAAGGCTGCGGGTACAGAAAACTTCAGCAGAAGTATGGCATCAGCCGCACCACCATTTGCAAATGGGTACAGATTTACCAGGGCATTCATGGACTTGAACGCACCGCCAAACAACAAAGCCATTATCTTCGGGATATGGATGATCCCAAGAAAAAAAGACTCCCCAAAAAATCACCGGACGCAGAAGATCTCCAAAAGAAAATTGCGGCATTGGAGAAACAACTACAATGGGAAAAATTGCGAGCCGATTCGCTGGATACCATGATAAACATTGCTGAAGAAAAACTCAACATCTCTATCAGAAAAAAATCTGGAAGCCCACGGTCCACGAAGTAAAGAAGGCAAATAGTTGGGCGAGTTTACAAACTATCTGCCGGCTGTTGGGCTATACGCCACAAGCGTATCATAAACATCAAAACAAAATGCTTCGGATGCATTTGCAGGAAGGCATGATACTGGAACAAATACACCGGGTAAGAAAACTACAGCCACGCTGTGGTGGTCGCAAACTTTTTATAGAATTGAATCCTTTCTTTTTACAACACGCAATTAAAATGGGAAGAGATGCATTTTTTGATTTACTGAGAACAAACAAACTGCTGGTGAGAAAGCTAAAACGCAATGTATACACCACCATGAGCAAACATCACTTTCGCCGCTATCCCAACCTGGCTAAGGATTTTACGCCACTCAAAGCACATGAGCTGTGGGTAGCTGATATTACTTATATACCTACCAAACACCGTCATGCATACCTGTTCTTAATAACTGATGCTTACTCAAGAAAAATCGTAGGTTTTCATCTCAGTGATGATATGAAAGTAAGCAGCGGAGTGATGGCATTAAAGAAGGCTCTTGCACAAAAGCCTGCAGATGCTATAGTGATGCATCACAGTGATCGCGGTATACAATACTGTAGCGTTGAATACACTAATCTGCTACGACAAAACAACTGCACTATAAGTATGACAGAGCATGGCGATCCCTATGAAAATGCCATTGCAGAACGGGTAAACGGAATATTGAAAACAGAATTGATCAGCAACTACTACGAAGACCCTATTGAAGCATCGCGACACATCGCAAGATGCATTACCATTTACAATTACCGCAGACGACATGCAAGCCTCAACTGGCAAGTGCCTGAAGAAGTACACAAGCAATACGGAATGCAAAAGAAAACCTGGCGTAACTATTATTACAAACGAACAAAAAGACAATCAACCAATGCAGAAAATTAACAAGGGGCCATCGCACAAAAAATATTTTCTTAGCTATGAAGGGCACGAAAATATTTTTTGGCTACGCATCATTAATCCTTTTTCAACTCAACCTATTTCAGGATGAATTATCTTAGTAAACCAATAACAGGATTATTAACCAACCCAGTCAACTTTTTTTAGGACGGGTCATAATTCTATTGGGCTTCAGTTCCGGGCTGGACGTTATAAAATGCCAGCACAGCAGCAAGCCGCCAACGTTGTGCGTCATGCTATCGAGGCACCATCTACTATTAAACCGACTCTAATATGCTAAGATTGCTTTTACTTTCGTTAACAACTTTCGTTTCGACAAATCTGTTTTCCCAAGACGCTAAAACTGTTTACGATAAGACCGTTAATTCTACTGTGACAATTGAAACAGATAAAGGGCTTGGTTCAGGCTTTTTCGTTGGACAGTATATTATTGCTACAAATTTTCATGTAATTGAAGGGGCGACCAGTGCGTATTGCTCATCAAGTAGCTTCGCAACAACATATAAAATTGAAGGATATTTGGCAGTAGACACATCTATTGACCTTATTTTATTAAAAGTCTCGGGACTCAATAAGCCTCCACTGAAAATCGCTTCGAAGCCGGTTACAGCCGGACAAAAAAATATTTGTGATCGGAAGTCCTAAAGGGTTACCATCCACCATTTCCGATGGACTTGTAAGTTCTTTACGGAACTTTGAAGGAAAGAAATTTATTCAAATTACAGCACCAATTTCCTCGGGCAGTAGTGGCGGACCAGTACTAAATTCAAATGGCGAACTAGTTGGCATTTCCGTTGGACAACTTAGTGGTGGACAAAATTTGAACTTTGCTATACCTATAACGTATTTACAAAAATTATTAATTTCTGAAAGAAGTAAAGCTGAGTCTTTAACAAAACTCCCCGTTAAAACATCGACCATAAGCAGTTCTAAAATTGAAACTCAAGATTGGATCAAAGAAAAAATTGAAGGCTTCACAATGTCATATAACAAACCAGAATATTCAAGTTGGGGGAATAATAAGTATGAAGTTGAATTTCGCGACTGTAACATCATAATAAAATACATTTGGACGCATAATGCCCCAAGTCTTAATGGCGGTAGAGATGAGATTGCAGTAGACTTTATTTATACAATTCCTATAAAATCATTAGCAAAATTGAATTTCATCAAACATGGAAGCGATTATCAGATTCTATTTAAAATTAAAACCAATGAAAATCTAATTGAATCTACCTCCATAGATAAATCGCAATCTCCTGAGGAAAGGAAAACGAAATTTGAAAATAACATTTCACTATACATTTCTGAAGAATTATTGACAAATAATTTACCTGAAAGACTTACAAACGCTTTCAACAATTTAATTGAACTTTGCGGTGGTAAAATAACGAAGGAAGTATTTTAAAAAAAATTACATGGCTGACGAAAAAGAAATAATAACCAGAATAACCTTTCTGAATCATAACGATGATCACGAAGTGATTTTTGATACTTACAACAGTTATGATTTGTCAAGGAATATTGAATTTCCTGAATCACGTACGCTTCATGTTGGAAATAAGATTACAATAGACGAAACCACCTATTCCATTGAAGAAATAACCGTCGAAGTGCTAAATCCCGAAAGTAGAGTCAGACAAAATAGTTTACAAGTGATAATATTTCTTGACAAAGTGGAATTTCAATAAGTAATGAAGCACGAACGCACAACAGTCGCATTTGTACTATTGGGGCGCGACTCAAAGTGTCTTTCAACTTCAGTAACACTATTCAGCTTTTGTTCCAGCTTTTATTGAAAGGACAACTGGTTACAATATTTTAGTTGGTCCATCTATTTTTCTAAATGAACATGTAGCGTTAGAATTCTTATTAGGATATAAGCAGACACATCTAAAAGATGTTGGAGAGAATAAAAATAGCACGTTTAACACCGTGTTGGGACTGCAAATCCACTTAGGGAAAATAAAAACTAAAGGCAATGTTTAGAAAAAGCCGCTAACATTCACCGAAAGCTGCCACAAGAGTATATAAGTTGATGTTTTCCTACTGAGCAAACTTCGCCTTACATGGTGTTTGCAAAATGGCAGCTTTCTGGTGTTGCTCCCGTGTCATGTTTGAATGAGGGCAACCCGAAAATGTGGAAGCGTTTTCGATTTATGTTACTCCACTTAACTTTGCCCTCATTCAAACTGCCACTTCGCAAACACCCGGCTCGTTGGCTGCAAGCCATCTTCCTATGTAGGCATGGATTAATACGAATTATTTCGTAATATTGACAGATATATCAATAGCATGAAACATTCACTATGCCTGCTCGCATTTATAGTTAAAATGACTATTGGATCTTCTCAAAACTCTTCAGAAAAGATTGATTCCTTAGTAAACGAAATCGTAAAACCCTTCCTATCAGACAAATCTCATGTAGGTTTAGCAGTATCATTTTACCACAATGGTAAACAATACTTCTATGCTTACGGTATTGCTGATAAAGACAAAAACACGCCTATCACAAGGAAAACCATTTTTGAAATTGGTTCAATAACAAAAACGTTTGCAGGTCTGATTTTAGCGAAGGCTGTTGAAGACAATAAGGTTCATCTTGACGATGATATAAGGATATACCTAAAGGAGAGTTATCTAAATCTTGAATATAAGGGCTCACCAATAAAATTATATCAATTGCTCAATCACAGTTCGGGACTGCCATTTGATTACATAGACCGAAGCAAATTTGCAAATGCAAATCCGGATTCGTTACCATTTCTTGTGGGCAACTTAGAAAGTTCATACACAAAGCAGCAACTTTATAAAGATCTTCATTCAACAAAGATTGATACCATTCCCGGTATCAAATTGGGTTATTCAAACGTAGCGGCTCAATTGTTAAGTTATATTTTGGAAGAAGTGTATGATAAGCCTTACAAGGACCTGATAAACGAATTTATTTTGAAGCCGGCAAAAATGAATGCAACGGGCTTCTACAAATTGCTACAGAAAGACCTTATTGCCAAAGGATATAATAAGTATGGAATGTTGATGCCTTACAACCAAAGCAAAACCGCTGGCGGATTGCTTTCTAGCGGTGAGGATCTATTAAATTATGGTATTCTGCAACTCGATGAAGGGAAAAAAGTAATTGCGCTTTCACATCAACCTACGTGGGGACAAATTGAATATTATGCTATGGGATTAAACTGGCAAATGAAAAAAAACGACAATTACCGCCGAATCTGGCAAAGTGGCGGCACGGCAGGCTTCACCAGTTTGCTTTCGTTTTATCCTGAAAAACATATCTGCTTTGTTTTATTAGCCAATGAGTTTGATGAAAATTCACAAGGTGAACTTTCAAAAATCGAAGGCAAGCTATTTGAAAGTCTCGATAAATTATAAATAAGACAACCTGATTGAAACAGCATATCATAATCTAACCCAAATGCCAGCAGCCAACAGGCGGTTTCACCGAAAGCTGCCACAAGAGTATGTAAGTTGATGTTTCCCTTCGTAGCAAACTTCGCCTTACATGGTGTTTGCAAAATGGCAGCTTTCCGGTGTTGCTCCCGTGTCAGTTTGAAAAAAGCCATTAAATTCAACTAAAAAAATATACCAATCAACAAAGGGCTTTTTTCAAATGCCACTTCGCAAACACCCGGCTCGATAGCGCTCATTGCAACTGGCCGTTGGAAACACATTCAAAAATAGTGGTAGCTAAATTCCGATAAATAATGCGAAAGGTTTCGGTTCTAACATGCGTAGTCATCTCGGTGCTTTTTCTGGTAATTGCCACCTTCCTTTATCCAGGCGGCTCAATTCTTGACAAAAACTCCGTAGGGTTTGACTGGTCAAAGAATTTTTTCAGCAATTTATTTTTAGCGAATGCGCTCAATGGGAATGTGAATCCATCAAGGATTTGGGCGCTCATCGGTATGGTCTTCAACTCAATTGCTTATGGACTTTTTTTTATTCATACCTCGCGAAAAATACCCCAAAAACATACAGAATTGGTTTTAAAATCAATTGGCGTTGTCAATATGCTTTTTACTTTTCTAATCGCGACACCCTTGCATGACATTATGGTAACAGTTTCAAGTACTCTGACCATGATTGGATTGTTTTATATTACCGTCTTTATCTTAAAGACAAAGCTTCATTGGTTGAAGTTTTTTTGTATTGGGAGCCTGCTAATATTCTATTCCACTTTGTACTTGTATGGAGCAGGAGACTGGGGATTATTGGCTGTGATGCAAAAGGTCACGTTTCTTTGCTTTATGTTATTGGTTTTGACAATAGAATATTTCACAAAGACCGAAGACTTTCAACAAAAAAACCAACAGACTAGGAGTAACATCAACGAACTGCTAACATTGCTTTGAAAAAAGAAGGGCTGCGGCTATCATGCGATTTACGAAATATCAATAACTTCACTATCAACGTTTCTTTTTTCAAAGCCCACTGCTTCGCATACTTTGCATCTCCCGAATAAATTCGGGGTCTGCCGTCTGCTTCCGCAGTGGACTTCGCAAATCGCCGCGTTGTGCGTTATGCCGGCGGACACTCTGAACGATTTGGAAACTACCAACAAAAAGTTAATGAACAAAAAACTATTATGCATATTCATATTGACTATAGCTGCGCAGGCAATATTTGCTCAAAGACAAATTTTGCGACCTCACAGCAAATTGATTACTACTTCTGCAATTGACAGTGTCGTGAAAAAATTAATGGATACTGCAGGCGTAACTGGTTTGTCCATCGGCATTATCAATGACAACAAAGTTGATTTTGTAAAAAGTTATGGTTACAGAAATAAAGCAAAAAAACGATGGAACGACACAGCCACTTGTTTTTACGCTGCTTCATTATCAAAGCCTGTCTTTGCATATTTTGTTATGCAGTTGGTGGATAAAGGCTTAATTAATCTTGACACACCTGTTTATAAATATTTACCAAAGCCATTGCCCGAATACGAAAACTATAAAGACCTTGCGGGAGATGAACGTTGGAAATTAATTACCGCAAGAGAATGTTTAGATCACACAACCGGCTTTCCTAACTGGCGGCAATTAAATCCTAAAGGAACTCAAAAACTCGAAATATTTTTTACTCCGGGTACACGTTTCGCTTATTCAGGAGAAGGATTGTACTTATTGCAAATTGTTGTTGAAACTATTACAAATCAAAAATTGGAAGAGCTTGCAAACAAACAAATATTCAAACCTTTTGGCATGACAAAAACCAGTTTTATCTGGCAAAATAACTTCGATACAAATTATGCTGTAGGGCACAACCAGGAGGAAGATACTTTACTGATAAGAAAAAGAGTGCAAGCTAACGCAGCAGGTTCAATGGAAACAACGATTGCAGATTATACACGGTTCATTTCATGCGTAATGCAGGGAAAGGGATTGAGCAATCAATCAAAACAAGAAATGCTATCACCACAAATTGAGATTTTTACTAAGCATGAATTTCCTTCGTTAAATAACGATACGACAGACCAATATAAAAAAATAAAATTATCTTATGGACTTGGATGGGGGTTATTTAAAAGTGTCTATGGCTGGGCATTTTTTAAAGAAGGACACAGTGATGATGGCTGGGAACATTATACCATTGGTTTTCCTGATAAGAAATATGCGATTGTCATCATGACAAATAGTTTGAATGGGGAAAGTATTTTCAAAGAACTTTTAGAATATCTGGCTGGTGTAACTATTCCGTGGGAATGGGAAGGTTATACACCATATCAACCAACAGTAAAATTGTCTGAAAATTTTTTAGAACAATATATTGGTAATTATAACGGACGTGTCGAAGCAAGCATTTCATTAATTAATGGGCAATTAAAAATCGAAGCACCAACCGAACATTTACCTAAAACAAATCTTTATGCAAAAGATGAAACTCATTTCTTTATGAAGACAATGCCTATTAACATTGAGTTTGTAAAAAATGCCGCCGGAAAAATTGAAAAACTAAAAGTAAATGATGACGGATTTTATTATGAATTAAATAAAGTTATTGATACCAATTCAACACATCCAACTGAACTCAAACTTTCAAAAGGCGTTTTATTATCTTATGTTGGAAAGTATGTGCTAAAGAGCAGTCCGAAAAAGACGCTTGTAATTGAGATGAAAGACGATTATCTAATTGCAAAACTACCTGGACAGGAACCATTACAATTGATTTTTTTAACCGACACAAATATTAAGTTTAAGAGCATCTTTGATATTACAGGAGAATTTATTAAGGAAAATGGAAAAGTAACAAAACTTATAGTGGACCAAAATGGAAAATACGAGTGGCAAAAAACACAATGACAAACAAGGCACAAACGCACAACAAAAGGTTTGCTTTGAAAAAAGCAGGGCTGCGGCTATCATGCGATTTACGAAATATCAATAACTTCACTATCAACGTACTTTTTTCAAAGCCCACTGCTTCGCATACTTTGCATCTCCCGAATAAATTCGGGATCTGCCGTCTGCTTCCGCAGTGGACTTCGCAAATCGCCGCGTTAGCGGTAATTTTGACGGATACCCGTTTGACAAAGACAAAACAGTTCGAGAAACGAAAGAAAATAACATATGAAAAAATACACAACATGGCTTAAAACAGCCGCTATCTTTCAATTCATCGCCACAGCTATTCATTTAACCTCACTTTTTGTTACCCTTCCGCCAAACAACGAAACCGAAAAGCAACTCTTTGCTTTATTGGATACTTACAAGTTTGATTTAGGTACAGGATTTCATCGAACAATGGGCGAACTGACATTGGTATTCAGTGCCTGTCTTTGTCTGGTTTGCTTACTGGGCGGTCTGCTGAACTGGTATCTACTTCGAAAAAAAGTAGCCCCCGAAATTATGAAAGGAGTAATAAATATCAATCTGATCGTATTTGGAATCCTTTTGGGTCTAACAATAGCGTTTACTTTTTTATTGCCAATCGTTCAGACAGGTTTGATTGTTCTGTTTTTAATTCTTGCAAGATTTACAATACGAAAAAGTAGTTAATAGCATAGAAGACTCGGCATAGCATTTCTCTCTTGACATCTTTTTTGCATAGACAGTATTTAGTTTTTCGTATAACAATCTCGTTGGAAGCCATGCAAGTGGGTAGTAACGACAGAAAAACTACCGCTAACATGGCGATTTGCTTTGAAAAAAGCAGGGCTGCGGCTATCATGCGATTTACGAAATATCAATAACTTCACTATCAACGTACTTTTTTCAAAGCCCACTGCTTCGCATACTTTGCATCTCCCGAATAAATTCGGGATCTGCCGTCTGCTTCCGCAGTGGACTTCGCAAATCGCCGCGTTAGCGGTCAGGCTATGATGACCGTAGATTCTAACAAGCCAAATACGACAGAATGCTAAATAGAACTTTCACACCTTTTCCAATTTTGATGACTGAAAGGCTTACTCTCAGACAACTAGTAATTAATGACGAACAAGAAATTTTCACTTTGCGTTCTGATAGTGAAATAAATAAATATCTTGACAGAAAAATAGCCAATACTATTGATGACGCAAGGAATTTTATAAATAGTGTTAATGAGAATATTAATAAAAACGACTCCGTATATTGGGCAATATCTTTTCGTGACAAAAACATATTGGTTGGAACAATTTGTCTTTTCAGCTTTTCAGATGAAAATGACAAGTGTGAAATAGGCTATGAACTTTTGACAAACTTTCAAGGACAAGGAATAATGAAGGAGGCTGTAGAAAAAGTTATTGACTATGCATTCAAGACAATTAAAGTTCAAAAAATCGAAGCATTTTTTCACAGAGATAATCAGAGTTCCATAAAGCTATTGAAGAAATTCTCGTTTAGTGATTCAAATGAACCCGATAAGACAGATCCTGACCTAATATATTACCATTTGATAAATTCAATTGACAATCTTAAATAAAGAAACTCAACGGAGAAGCCCGAACCGCTAACAAAAGTATCCTATGTATATAAGCCTTTAGAGAGAAATAATATTTTATTTCTTTTTTTCTTTTGAAAGCAAGAGATAAGCAAAGTCTTAGATCTTTATTTACCTCCTGCCTTCGCCAGATTTTTTGTGCATAGCGAATTTAATTATTTTTCTTTTTTTATTATCCATTACCAGCATCCTATGAGTAGATCCCTACATGTCGGGACTACAAGCTCCTGTGATTAAATAAATAATAGCTCCCCGATCTATCGGGAAAAACAACCGGCTACAGCCTTTGCGTAGTCAACAGCCCGCTGTTTGATTATGTGGCGATGACACCGAATGTTTTGTAGTCCGGTTGCTATTTAATTTATCCAGGTAATGAATTTATTTTTAAAAATTGTTTGCCGGTTCAAAAAGGTCCGCAAATAAGAAGATGGAAAAATTATTATCAAACCAACTCTAAAACAAAACCAACTATGTCACCAAACTGACTGGCCTGTGCAACAAAAAATATTTTCTTAAGCTATGGTGGCTACGAAAATATTTTTCTGCCAACACACACCCGGACAACATTTTAATCAACCTTATTCAGGATGTTTTATCTTAGTCAACCAATAACAGGATTATTAACCAAACCAGTCAACTTTTTTCAGGACGGGTCAATTGCAATCCAAGCTGTGGTTCGGGCTGGACGAATAAATCTCAACTTTAGTTCTTAAATTCAACTTTATATTTTCAATCAGCAGCGGTTGTCGGCGGACGGAATTCTAATTCCCAACCTGCATAAAGCCCTGCCCGATAGACCGCAACCCTTTGAGTCAAAGTCCACCCGTTTTTCATTACGCTTCGCTTCATTCAAAACTTTTGTGTCCTTTGCCTTTTCTTTGCGGTCTATCGCGGCGATTTGCTTCGCAAATCGCCGCGTTGGCGGTCATGCTATAGCGACACACCAAAACTATTATATTTGTTACATGAGTTTAGAACAATTGAACACAGACATAAGAAACTTAAAGAGAGTTCTACGTCAAAACCATTTTCCGCCAAATTTGATTTCTGCAATTGAAACAAGGGCTCTGCGTTCGGGCAGACGTCTTACTGGTGTTTTCCAAAGTAACCGACAATCCCGGTGGACACTCATTCATAACGACCCAGTTCATGGTACTGACCCACAATACGGCACAGAAGAAAACTGCAAAACAATCCTTCTTGTTTTACTTTTAACAACTCTTGAATTTCTAAATGCCCCACTGATAGAAGACCCATTAATAAACGAGCTATTCGAGCGGTATTTAGGCAGACAAATAGCTAGAGAAAGCTTTAAAGATTCACTCTTGCTTGAATTTCTAGATTTCCAACAATTAAGAGCAGAGGCGGAAGAACCTACTCATGGTCATTCCAAATTTCATATTGGACATCTTGACCCAAAGTTAACACCAAAGCATGTCGCCGAAAACATTGCATGGCGAACCTTGAGAAGTAACTTAATTCAAGGTGACATGACTTTGAGAGAAGCAAGAATATATATAATTCGGTTGATTGCTCGTTATTTTGAATTAGGTGAAATTGACATTGAATAAAAAGCAGGTTCTGAAATTTATTTGGAAAAAAGCAGAACCTGCTTTTTCTTTGTAGGAAAACAATTCCTGCATGGCAAATACTTCACTCCCGTTAAACACCGCATTTATTGACATTAGAAACTACTTAGCCGGTAAAGCATTAGGCATAACAAGAGACAAATCACTTTTACATGAAGTTGTTAAATGCCTTTTTACCTATCAACATTCCTTAAAAAATGACGAATCAGAAAACTTTTCGCTTGAAGTAGTAGCAGGTAATTACAGAAAAGCTTTTAATAAGGTAAAAGAAAAGCTTTTTGATGTTTTTAATTCTGATGAGGAAATACTTCTTGACCCAAGTTCAATTGCGTTTATTGACACTACTTTGAGAAAAGTAAATCTAGAAACTCCTAATGATGACCCATTAAGCATTCTTTACCAAACATTCATTGGTTCAGAAGTTAGAGGGAATGAAGGACAATTTTTTACCCCTTTTGCTGCTGTTAAATGGTTAGTTGAAGCCATTGACCCCAAAAATGGCGAGAAGATTATAGACCCTGCATGCGGCGCTGGAAGTTTTCTTAGTTATACAGCTCAATATTTAAAACTGAAAAAAGGTAATAAAGAAGCGATTGCACAAAATCTGTATGGCATTGAAAAAGACGAGTACTTATCTAAATTAGCATTAACTCATATTGCTCTATCAACTTATAGTTCAACAAATATTATTTGTGCCGACTCAATAGAAAGGAAAATAAAAAACAATGGTCCAATCCCATTTGAATTAAATAATACGTTTGATATTGTTTTAGCTAATCCACCTTTTGGCGCAAAAATAAAAATTGGAAGTGAAGAAGCTAAGAAGGATTTTGACCTTGCTTACAAATGGGTAAAAGATAAAGAAACCGGAAAGTTTATAAAGTCTAATGAATTTACAGCAAACCCTAGCCCACAAACACTTTTTATGGAGCTTTGCATTAAGCTTCTAAAACCAGGTGGAAGAATGGGAATTGTTGTTCCTGAAAGCATGATTACAAGTTTAGGCACGTCTTATGTTTCACAATACTTGTTTGACCATACTGATATTAACGCAATAATTGGAATGCCAGAAAGTCTTTTTAAAACATCTGGCAAAGGCGGCACTCATACAAAAACATGTTTGGTTGTCGCTACCAAGAAAAATAAAAAACGTATAGAGCCTAAAATTTTCATGGCAGAAGCAAAATGGTGTGGACATGATAGTAGGGGCAATTCGATTCCTTATAATGACCTTCCAATGATTTTACATCATTTTAAAACCAATAACATTCCGGAGTCGAGTTATTTGGGCTATTACATAAATGCAAATGAGATTAAAGATTATGTATTAGCTCCTAGATACTACAATCCAGATAATGGTAATGCTTTAGACAAACTTTCCAAGACACACGAATTAATAACAATAAAAGAGCTTATAAAAAATAAAAAGCTTGAAATTTCGACAGGTGATGAAATTGGAAAGCTTAGTTATGGGACGGGAGATATTCCTTTCATTAGAACCTCAGACATTTCAAATTGGGAAGTAAAACTTGACCCAAAACATGGCGTATCCGAAGAAATATATAGTCAATTTGCAAAAAAACAAGATGTGCAAGAGGGTGATATTTTGATGGTAAAAGACGGAACTTATTTAATTGGCACTTGTGCATTTGTTTCAAAATATGATACCAAAATTATTTATCAAAGCCACCTTTATAAAATCCGAATACTTGACAAAGAATTTCTTTCGCCTTACTTACTTTTAGCAGCATTGTCTTCTAATCCTGTTAAAGCTCAAATACAATCGAAAAGATTTACACAAGATATTATTGATACATTAGGCAAAAGAATTCAAGAGCTGGTTATCCCAATTCCAAAGGACAAAAAGAAAAGGAAAGAAATTGAACAAATGGTAAAGACTTCAATTCATGACAGGATTGCATCAAGGGAACTAGCAAGAAAGGCACAACTAGCAATTGCTTGACGAGAAGCACGAACCGCCAACAAAAGTATTTGCAAAAGCAGGGCTGGACAATGTAACATCAGCTATGTGCAAGCATCAGCAGCGGTTCGGGCTCGACATTCAATGTTCAGCTTTAGTTCTTAACTTCAACAACATATTTTCAAATGGGCATTTGTACCGGGCTGGACAATCAATGAATTCCCTGCCTTCGCAAATACTCGAACGATAGACCGCAACCCTTTGAGTCAAAGTCCACCCGTTTTTCATTACGCTTCGCTTCATTCAAAACTCCTGTGTCCTTTGCCTTTGCTTTGCGGTCTATCGCGGCGATTTGCTTTGAAAAAAGAAGGGTTGCGGCTATCATGCGATTTACGAAATATCAATAACTTCACTAACAACGTTTCTTTTTTCAAAGCCCACTGCTTCGCATACTTTGCATCTCCCGAATAAATTCGGGATCTGCTGTCTGCTTCCGCAGTGGACTTCGCAAATCGCCGCGTTAGCAGCAAGTTTATGAGACCTTATCTACTGATAGCATTTGTTATTACTTCTTCATCCATTAACTCACAGTCTCGACCTGAAAATGAGGAGGACAATTACTTTGTTCGATATCTTGACATGAACAATGAATATGGGAGAACTTATAAACAAGATTCATAAAGTGGCTTCTCTTTCAAAATTGCCGCCGATACCAACAACACCGTTTTCATTTCTAAGGGCTATAGCATTTTCAAGATATATGACAGCAATAATAACTTAATAGTTGAAGGCGATTTGGGAGGAAGAATGTACACTGACTTTTTTAAAAAGTTTGGCAAGTGGACTGCTTATTATACAAGTGGAAAAACAAAGAGGACAGGTTACTATTATGCCGGCATTGCGACAGGTCTCAGGAAAAATTATTATCCAAACGGACAACTTGAGAGAACTTTTACACTAAGACCAATTTCAATAGACTCCTTTTTTATTAATCGAAAGGTTGGACTTTATGAAGAGTATTATGAAAATGGAAACATTCAAACAACAGGGTTTTTCAAAATAGCAATTGATACAACTATAGTTCAAGTGTATGATTGGAGCATCGGTAATTTCAGAGACACCTTAGTCAAAGCACCAGTATCAAAACCCTTTGGTATCTGGAAATACTATAAAGAAAATGGAGAATTGGAACGAAAAGAAGAACACCATTAAAGAAAACCAGCAGCCAACAGGCGCAATTTGCTTTGAAAAAAGAAGGGCTGCGGCTATCATGCGATTTACGAAATATCAATAACTTCACTTATCAACGTTTCTTTTTTCAAAGCCCACTGCTTCGCATACTTTGCATCTACCGAATAAATCCAGCAACTTCTGTCTCATTCCGCAGTGCACTTCGCAAATCGCCGCGTTGTGTGCAATAGCATTATCTAGCAGCTTAATTTTATAAAATGGAAGATCTTAACAAACCTACGGGCAAGGATATAGCTTATGCAGTAGTAAAAGGCGCAGTTGGGGCAGTGCCGTTTGCCGGAGCAGCAGCTAGCGAATTACTTGGTCTTCTCGTATCCTCTCCACTTGAAAAACGACGCCATAAATTTTTAACAGAGCTTGGATAAAAACTTCAAGAACTAGAAAACAATAAACATATTGATTTTAAGCTTTTGAGTGAAAATGAAGTTTTCATAGATACGGTCTTAAATGCCACGACTTATGCTTTAAAAACTAGTGATGATGAAAAAATAAAAGCCTTTCGAGACGCAATCCTTAACACGGCCCTAACCGACTCACCCGACAAAACTACCATTCAGATATTTTTAAACCTTGTTGACAATTTTACAAGCTGGCATATCAGAATTCTGTATCTCTTCAACGATCCAAAGGAATGGTTTAAAAGGAAGAATATAGTGTTCCCAAATTATATTTCAACGGGTCTTGATAGTGTCGTAACAGACGCATATCCCGAACTTAAAAGTCAACGAGAATTGCTAAATATTATTTGGGACGATTTGAAAGAGCGGGTCTTCATAACTCAGGCGACCTGGGAGCAATGATGACGGCAAATGGATTACTAGTCAAAAGAACCACAGCGATGGCAGAAAAACTTTTACTATTCATATCTGAACCAAAACTTTGAAAAAAGAGCTACTGCACACAACAAGCGCATTTATGCTACGGGGTGCGCCGCCCTATCGTACCAGTCGCATTCTCATCGGCCGACCCAAACTGCTGGTACTATCGGGCTGTAACCGGTGTTTCAGCTGTACCAAGTCTTCTCAGCTTTAGCTCTGGGACGAATAACAATTTAGCTTAAGTGCAAAACTTCGGCAATATTCGGCTTTAATCAACACCGGTCGCCACGGGCGACCAATACCTATGTCCCCGCAGCATAAATGCGGGAACGTTAGCAGCAATAAATTCGGCGAGCAATCGTTACACTTTGTGCCGACAAAAGTTCGACACTCAACACCTTAACAATGAAAAAAATGTTACCTCACAACATATCTATTGACCTCAATAAGTATTGCATCGTAAAACATCACGGGACATCTGAATTCTACGCAACACTTTTACAAGACTGGCAGGCAGTATCTCAACAAAGAGAGGAACAAATGACATCTGTTGTCACAGGGGTTGAAATTGTTTGCTATAAACTATCATTCGATACCCCGACAAATTGTTACCGACTAACCGATGACACTATTATAATAAACAGTTCAGAATTGAGTGGCGTTCCAGTTCAAATAAACAAAATATGAGGACGATAATCTTCACCCTCGCAATAACTTTTTTGACAAAAATTTCTGTTGCACAATCAGAAGTAAGCCTGTATGATAAAGACGGCAACGCCGTTGCATACATTGCGACAAACGATGATTGGACAATTTATTTATGGGACGGGAAACCGGTTGCTTATATTATTAATGACGGCCAGACCCTTCATGTTTACGGATTTAACGGCAAACATTTGGGCTGGTATGTAAATGGGATTATCAGAGACCATGACGGCAATGTAGTAGGATTTAAAAAAGGAGCCGTCTCAAATATCTATGAAAAGTATGAAAACTATAAAGGATACAAAGAATATAAACCATATAAAACATATCGAGAATATGCGCCATACCAGCCTTACTTCTCAACAAAATTCTCATCTATCAACTTAAATGGCTTTTTATACCAAGGTGTTGGCAGTGAAACTTCCCAAAGCAACAGACAAATTTATGATGCCCCTGACCCTATTATGGAAACAGATTTAAACTTACTTGCAAAAGTAAATTTAACCAAACAGGCACTCTTTGACCAAAGAACCAAGAACATTCAAGAAGTTATAAATCAAATCAGCTATTATTTAAAAGGAGTTCTTAAGTATGACACAACCGAATATACTGAGCAATACGCCACATTGAAATCAAACGTAAATAAAATTAGTACTACTCCTGTTGATTACTCCGACATTAACCAATACAATCAAATCATTGTTCCTTTAAAAAACCATCTCTCTATTGTAAAGAAACGACTCGTGGTACTTCAGCGACACGAAATAATACAACAAAAAATTACTGAAGTTTATCTAAGGATTGATAAGTTAAAAAAGGTTGATACAGTAACAGCTAAACAGCAAGAAACAAAGCTCTCAAATTATGTGGTGACACAGCTAAGTGACGAGATTGCTCTTTCAGACGACTTTAGATATAGTCAGTTGCTTCCCTATTTTGACAATAATTTGAAAGAAATTGATGAGTTAATACGAATCGCAACTAACAAAAAAAAGCAACCTACGACAACCACTGCCACCAAACATCAGTAAGACAATTTTACTGCTGCTAACAGGCAGTTTTGCGTCAGCAGGGCGACGAACAAATCCTCATCGGCAGTACTACTATCAGCTACATATCCGGCTGACCGAACACGGATGAGCAACAGAATATATTTTCAACTTTAGTATCTTTAATCGGCTGCAGTTCCGAGCTGGACGTTTTCCAAATGCCCTGCAGAACGCAAAGCTGTGGCCGATAGACCGCAACCCTTTGAGTCAAAGTCCACCCGTTTTTCATTACGCTTCGCTTCATTCAAAACTCTTGTGTCCTTTGCCTTTTCTTTGCGGTCTATCGCGGCGATTTGCTTTGAAAAAAGCAGGCCTGCGGCTATCATGCGATTTACGAAATCATTTTACCTTCATTAATAACGTACTTTTTTCAAAGCCCACTGCTTCGCATACTTTGCATCTCCCGAATAAATTCGGGATCTGCTGTCTGCTTTCACAGTGGACTTCGCAAATCGCCGCGTAAGGCGAAATTTGCTTTACACAATTCCAACACACACGGCGGTCGGTTTGCGGCGAATTAAGTTCGCCTGGCGTGATCCGCAAACCTCTTTCCGCCTAAATTTCGCCTTACGAGCCGGTTTCACCGAAAGCTGCCACAAGAGTATGTAAGTTGATGTTTTCCTACTGAGCAAACTTCGCCTTACATGGTGTTTGCAAAATGGCAGCTTTCCGGTGTTGCTCCCGTGTCATGTTTGAATGAGGGCAACCCGAAAATGTGGAAGCGTTTTCGATTTATGTTACTCCACTTAACTTTGCCCTCATTCAAACTGCCACTTCGCAAACACCCGGCTCGTTGTGTGTAATGCTTGGGCTGCCTGCAAACTTGAAACTTTTGTGCATTAAACGTACATTTTTTGACTGCTCAATGTTGACCTTTGAGTTTGTAAGCGAAGGCAGGAAAGGGTTTGTTCACAAGTTAGTTCAATACAAAAAGACCAACTTGAAAGACATTTACAATCTTGCGTTATCAAACCGACTTGGCAAAGTAAGCTTCACGTAATTTAATATTTTATATGAACGTACAAGAACAAATCAAAAAGTATATTACTAGTCAACCTGAACCAAAACGCAGCGACATGCAAGAGTTGCACCGCATCATTATGAAAGTAATGCCAGCATGTAAATTATGGTTCTTAGATGGTAAAAACAGTGAAAATAAAACGGTTTCTAATCCTAATATAGGATATGGACTTCACACCATAAAATATGCTGATGGAAAAACCAGAGAGTTTTATCAAATTGGTATCAGTGCAAACAAAACCGGAATCTCTGTCTATATCCTTGGTATCAATGATAAGACATACTTAGCCAAAACGTATGGAAAAATAATAGGCAAGGCGAGCGTGACTGGGTATTGCATTAAGTTCAAAACTCTAAAAGATATAAACATTGAAATACTTGAAGCAGCAATACGATACGGTTTTGAGGAGCAGAATGAAAAAGGTGAGCTAATGAAGTAATTAAACTTTTAAATGCAATTGGTTATCAATGTGAAATTGCATCGGACCGGGTTTGCGATAGCGGGGGCTCCGTGCTTCGCAGACACTTTAGTGCAAGGCGGAAGTTCAGTTCTCCGAATGAAGTTTAGTGCTAAAAATCCCCGCCATCGCAAACCCCCGAAACGTCATGCGTCATGCGATTGAACACACTAATAATTTGACTAACTAAAAATAAATGGCAGACAATACAGACGAGGAGCATTTAGATAATCCGACAAATACCCAATCTGAAAATCCTTCAGACAAAATTATTCCTACCACAGAAACAGAAACTAATATCTCTAATCAAGAAATTGAAAATATGGAAGTACATCATCATCCTCACTTGCACCACAAACCGAAACCCTGGAAAGAATATTTGCTTGAAGGTTTGATGATATTTATTGCTGTGACACTTGGGTTTTTCGCTGAAAGCTTACGTGAAAATTTAAGTAATCATGAGAAAGAAAGAGACTTTATGGAGAGCATGATTAATGATTTAAAAGCGGATACTGCTACTATTTCAAAAACTATAAAATATTATACAGAAACATCGAAAGCAATAGATACGATACTAACATGTTTAAAATCTGAAAATCCAGATCCTTCAATTATTAGTCATATCCTTTCGGAGGATTTTTGGACATATACGGGATATAGTTATAATAGCCAGACAGTTCAGCAATTAAAAAATTCAGGAAGCTTTAGATTGATTAGAAATAAAGCTGTAGTTGATTCCATTTTGAATTATGACAACAGGATAAATTCATTTGTACTTAATCAATACAATGATCTCAAAAGTACAATGTTGTCATATAAAGATGCAGAGGCAAAGGTTTTGCCATATTCAGAATTAAGAATAACAGCGGATAACGACCCATATTTTGATTCATCTGATTTTAAAAATGTAAACAAACATACATTCATAACCCATGACAGAGAGTTAATTGCTTTCTATTACAATAAACTTTTTATTCATAATTTGTTATGTCACACTTTCATACAAAACATGAATAACGCTAAAAAAAGGGCAACAAGGTTAATAAGTTTCATTAAAAAGGAATATCAATTGGAGTAGTATAAAAAGCACGAACGCACAACAAAAGGTTTGCTTTGAAAAAAGCAGGGTTGCGGCTATCATGCGATCTACGAAATATCAATAACTTCACTATCAACGTACTTTTTTCAAAGCCCACTGCTTCGCATACTTTGCATCTCCCGAATAAATTCGGGATCTGCTGCCTGTTTTCGTAGTTGACTTCGCAAATCGCCGCGTAAGGCGCCATTTTAAACAAGTCCCCTAATTTTACCAAACATTTTCCCTTAAAATATGGAAGTTCATCACCATCCTCATGCCGGAAAGAAGAAGTTTAAAGAATTTCTGCTGGAAGGCCTAATGATATTTATTGCTGTCACTCTAGGATTTCTCGCAGAATCTCTTAGAGAAAATATTTCTCATAACGCCAAAGAAAGAGAATACGTTCATAGCTTAATCAACAATCTTCAAGATGATGAAAATTCTCTTAAATCTACTTTATCTGACAATTTGCGAAAAATTAAAGCCCTTGACACCCTTCTCAGTCTGGACCCCAAAAAAATGATTGAAATGCCCAATAGAAGATTGTTATATTCAAATTTGGGAATGATATCCTTCTATTCAACTTTTACCAGCAACGATGCAACGCTAATGCAACTCAAAAATGCAGGTGGTTTACAATACATAAGACGAGCTCATGTAGCAGATAGTATTGCAAAATATGACCAGGAAATCAGAAATCTCTATAAAGCCGAAGAAGGATACTCCAAAGCTATAAACGAAGGTCTCAATGCCTATAGCTCCCTAATAGAATTTCGCATATTTAATGACTCAGCCTCTATCCAAAACGGTCATTTTTCCGAACAGAATTTACCACTACTTGGCGAAGACCTAAAATCGCTCAATGTATTATTCAACAAGCTCTATCTTGAAAGAGGGTGGACCCAAAACTATGTCAACAATATCAATCAGAAGCTACCTTACGTCCAGAGATTGATTTCATTGCTTCGAAATCAATATAATTTCAAATAAAAAACGTCGCCGGGTTTGCGCAATCCGGGGCAGACAATTAAGGCCTCACCTGCAGTACTGCCCCAGGCATTAGTGCTGGGGCGACGACAACTGTTCAGCATTATCAATACCTTCAAATTCTGTAATCCTAATGGGCAGACGACTACCGGGCTGGCGGAATCCTAATTCCCCGGCTGACGCAAACCCGACCCGTTAGCGATCAGGCTAAAGACGACACTTATGAGCAAAAATGGGTTTTTTAACGCCAGTCTGTATTATACAGGGATAGTATCAATTGTTATATGGTCACTATTGGCTTGGCAACATTATCATGGAGGTGTACCAAGGCATCATATTTTGCATCGCGAAGACTTACCTTCAATTTCTAATTGGTGGAATGGCCTTTTACTTCCTTTACTTACTTGGTTTCTACTATATCGAATCCGAAATAGATTAATACGTGCAGATATTAAAAACTCACAAGTGTCGAGTCGGCAAACAAATATACTCTATGGATTTGCCGGTGCTTTATTTTTTGGAATACTACTTTCTATTATTTTTACTTTTGGATATTCTAGCATTTTAGGATATTTGATTATAGGACTCCTATTTCTTGGATTATTTCTCCCAATTTATCGTGCAGAATGTCTACTCGGCTTTGTCATCGGCATGACTTTTACATTTGGTACAGTGCTGCCAACTGTGTTCGGATCTATATTGGTATTGCTTAGTGCAATACTATTTCTATATGTTCGACCTGCGGTATCAAATATTTTCCGGAAAAGCCCGAACCGCTAACACCGGGCTTTTGCGGCAACTTGGGCTGGACAAACAATCTTCAGCAGCGGTTCGCTACCATTCTTTAGCCAGGGGCTGGACCGTTCACTTTGAAGCTTAGCTTTCGCTTTTAAAACCACATTCTATAACTTACATCATCGCAAGGTCGGACACAGCATCAAATACCCAAGCTGCGAAAGCCCTGCCAGGGAAGGCTACAATGTGCTTTGAATTCTTTGATATCTACATATGCAAGACCTGTAAAACAAGCGAACAAAAAAATATCTTTTTCCCGTTCGAGATCCGGATCATTTGTTTCAAGTGCAATTAACTCATCGAGTTCTTCTTGTGAAAGAAATTCTCTTATTACTGATTTTGCTTTAATTCTTAAATCTCGAAATGGATCATTTTTTACTACGCCACTTCTAATGGCTGGATAAATAATTGTTTTCACGAACTCAATATAACGTCGGGCCACATTATGTGATATATTTTTATCGATTCGAAGAAAATGGCAATAATCTTCAAAGAACTTCGTAGTTATCTTTTTCAACGTGTAGTTTTTTGTCTTGTAACTGGTCATCAAAAATTCTTGCATATATTGGAGGCTCCGGCGATACTTGTAATAGGTAGCTTTCGTTATTTCAATTCCCACTCTTTTTAACATTGCTTTATTGCCTCTTTCCAGATAGTCAATCAACAACTCAGGCTCCGTTTCCTCTCCTTTGATCTTCGCAACTAAGTCATTAATAGTAAAATCTTCGCCGGTGAACCTCAGCGCATCGGAAGCATTATTTGCTTTTCGAACAATTAATTCAAGATTCTTGTTGATTGAAATTGCTTCCTTTCCAATCTCATGCATTTTTCCCGTCTTGTTGTTCCAGGAATCCCTTGTGCAAAATAAACCGGTGAAAATATCCTTACGAGCATTTCGTAGGCTTATTCGCAAAACAATTGGGTGTTTGCCATTTTCATTTTTGTAAGTAGTTCGGCATAAAAAGCTGAACCGGATGTCAAGGAGTGCAAGCAGAACTGTAAATTTTTAAAGGTTATAAAATTCACAGGCTGGCGCATATTTTCAAAGTGCTAAATGCTGCAGAACAGTGTAAAAGTGGACATTGTCAAAAATGAACGGGTTCTCTCACTAATGTCTCCAAAAGTACACCGGGAAAATGTAGCATTTTGCAGAGACATGCATTTGGTCAGAAATTAAAAGCGACTGCTAATCATCGTTTTGCAGCCGCTTGCACTTTCTTGCATTCAAACCAGGTGGAGGTGACGAGAATCGAACTCGTGTCCAAACATATTCTTCAAAAGCTTTCTACATGCTTATTCTGTTTTATTGTTTCGGGAATTAACTGGAAACAAACAACCGATCAATTCTTTAGCTGAATAAATCTTTTGCTACCTGCACAGCCTAAGGCAACAGCATCCTGTTTTGTTTTTTGATTGGGCGGAGGAGCCGGCAACAGGACTGCCTTCTCACCCGGCCATAATGACTACCTAATTACTAATTAAGCAGCCATGGCAAATTGTGTATTGCCATTTATAGTTTTCGTATTCAGATTAGCGGGCTAATTACGCAACGCCCGGCATGCTTATACTTTCAAAGATCTACGCTGTCAAAACCAAGCACCCCCGGTAAAATTCAAAAATAAAAATTAAAAAAAATCTACCCGCAACGTTAATCTCTTTAGAACAATTCATAGTTCTCACTCTTCCTTCACAAAAATCTCACCAATCAAATTTGTTTTGACAAATTTACAAACGACTAATGACTCGCAACTCTGAACTCCTGACTCCGATTCACTTTCCCCAGCCAAACCAATCATTACCATTTGCATATAGCATCAACGCCAGTAATATAACCATACCTACTACCTGTGCATATTCTAAAAATTTATCACTGGGTCTGCGGCGGGTAATTATTTCATACAAAGTAAACATTACATGCCCACCATCCAAAGCAGGTATCGGCAATAAATTCATAAACGCAAGTACAATTGAAAGAAAGGCAGTAATGGTCCAGAACGCTTCCCAATCCCAGCCATATTTTGGAAAAATTGAGCCAATTGCTTTAAATCCGCCCAATCCTTTATAACCGCCGGTTTTGGGATTCAGAATTTTTTTGAACTGGTCAATATAAAATGAAAGCTCTTCTCCTGCCTTTCTAACCCCGGCAGGAAAAGCAGCAAAAAAACCATATTTGGTTGTATTCAATTTCAGCCATCCAAGGCTATCCATTTGTTCAAAATCACCGCCTGTACCATAAGCATAAAATCCAAGCCTTCCAATACTATCTACCTGGGCAGGAAAATTTAGTTCCTTTCCATTTCTTAATACAGTAAGTAAAATATTTTCATTTTTTCTTTCACCCAATTGATTCTGCAATTCATCAAAATATTGAAAGCGGCTTGAATCAACACCAATGATTACATCATTTTTTCGCAAACCTGCTTTATATGCTTTTGAAGTATCTGGCACAAAGAGCACCATTGCCGGCTTCCTCGGTTCTACAAAACCTCCGATATCTCTATTTTTATTTTCAACTAACTGACCTATAAGGTTAACAGGCAGGTTCAGTCCTACTGTTTTACCGTCCCTTTCAATAGTCATTCTGTTCCCTAATAAAATCTTTCGGCGCAATTTTTCATAATCATTGACCGGTTCACCATCTACGGAAATAATTTTGTCTCCATTCCTGATACCAATTTTATATAAAGTACTGTCTACTACATGCACTCCATACTTCATCGAAGAAGTGGGAATCTTTTTTTCTCCCCATGTCATTAATATAAAAGCATAAATCACGAACGCCAGCAATACATTCATGATAATGCCTCCAAGTAAAATAATTAATCTTTGCCAGGCTGGTTTGCTTCTGAATTCATACGGTTTGGGAGGTTGTTTTATTTGCTCTTTATCCATGCTTTCATCTACCATACCTGCGATCTTACAATATCCACCCAGGGGCAGCCAGCCTATCCCGTATACTGTATCGCCGATCTTCTTTTTAACTATAGAGAACCACGGATCAAAAAAAAGATAAAATTTATCTACCCTGCATTTAAACCATTTTGCAGTAATATAATGACCAAATTCATGCAATAAGATCAATATGGCTAATGCAAGCAATAACTGTGCTGCCTGCAACCCAACCTGAGACCAGTTTATAGCTAATAAATTCATGGGTGCAAATATCTCGTTTTAATTTCAGATTGAAGATTTCGGATTACAAATTTGATTTTGGAATTCTGAGTTTCAACAATAAACCCAAAAGCTAAAATTTTACAGATGCATAAGATCGGCTGCATAATTTCTGGCTTCACCGTCAGTTTCAAAATATTCTTCAAGGTTAGGCTTGCTAATAAAGGCAACCTTTTCCATTGTACGTTCAACCACATCAGTTATGTCCAAAAAACCGATACGATTGTGAAGAAAAGCATATACCGCCAGTTCATTCGCTGCGTTCATAATACAAGGCAGATTGCCTCCCTTGAATAGCGCCTCCTTTGCCAATACAAGATTGCGAAATGTTCTTATATCAGGTTCTTCGAAAGAGAGAGTGTTTATTTTTTTAAAATCATAACGTGGAAAATTGTTAGTAATTCGTTTGGGATAGGCAAGTGCATATTGAATAGGCAATTTCATATCGGGCAACCCCATTTGTGCTTTAATGCTTCCATCTTCAAACTGTACCATGCTGTGAATAACGCTTTGAGGATGTATCATCACCTGGATCTGTTCAGGCTTCAGATTGAACAGCCATTTCGCTTCAATCATCTCCAAACCTTTATTCATCAGTGTGGCTGAATCAATAGAAATCTTGGGTCCCATATTCCAGTTTGGATGCTGCAGGGCATGTTCTCTTTTTACATTCACCAGGTAATTGGGTTTTCGTCCAAGAAAAGGGCCGCCGGAAGCTGTGAGAATTATTTTGTCAATTTTATTTCTTGTTTCACCAATAAGACATTGAAATATGGCTGAATGTTCTGAATCCACAGGAATGATCGGTACCCTATTTTCCACAGATTTCTGTATCACAATATCACCTGCAACAACTAATGTTTCTTTATTAGCTAATGCAATAGTTTTGCCATTGCATAACGCCTGTAATGTGGGTTTTAACCCGGCAAAACCAACAATTCCTGCCAGCATCAGGTCATAACAGTCCATTGAAGCCACTTCTTCCAGGGCACTTTCTCCTGCAAATACTTTTATATTAGCAGAAGCAAGAGCTCCTTTCACTTCTGAATATTTATTTTCCTCGCCTATTACAACAATGTTGGGAGAAAATTGTAAGGCCTGCCTGATCAATAGTTCATGATTTTTGTGTGCAGTAAGAATTTCTACAGAAAATTTATCAGGATTTGCTTCTATAACTTCCAAAGCCTGCACGCCAATAGAACCGGTAGAGCCAAAAATAGCAAGTCTTTTTATATTAGAATCAGCGGTCATGAATAATAGTCAGTCATTAGTTATTAGTCAGCGGCTAATAAGTGATTGAGTTAAGTTCGTAAAATAAATTGAAGTTTTTAAGCCGTCACCACATTCCTGTTCAAATCAATTATCTGCCCACTTCATTAATTCATCTGCAATTTGCCTGTCATTGCTCAGTCTTGGTACCTTGTTTTGCCCGCCCAATTTACCAATTGATTTCATGTAATCAATAAATCCGTGTTTGCGTACCGGCGTTATTTTTAATGGCTCAAGAATATTTCCCGAGATCAGATCATCATAATAAATATTCTTCTCTCTCATTTGCGTATCCAGCTTTTTAATGAAGGCTGTCATATCAGTTGGTTTATTTTCAAACTCAATAAACCACTCATGATAACTTTTCCCATCGATATCTTCCACCTTCGGTGCTACAGTAAATTCTGTAATGTGCACACGTTCTTCGCTGGCAGTTTTCATTAATGCCTGTTCCACTTCTTCCCCGATTACATGTTCCCCAAAAGCAGAAATAAAATGTTTGATCCTGCCTGTAACCACCAACCTGTATGGTTTTACAGAAACGAACTTTACGGTATCTCCAAGATTATACCCCCACAGGCCTGCATTATTATTAATAATCATAGCATAATTTTCTCCAATCTTAACATCTTTTAGCTGCAACCTCGAAGGGTTTTCATTAAAAATTTCATTGGCTGGTACAAATTCAAAAAAAATCCCACTGTTTGTGTTCAACCATAACCCTTCTTCCAGTTGCGAATCCTGGAAAGCAAAAAAGCCTTCAGAAGCAGGGAATGTTTCAATAGAATCCACTTTTTGTCCTATGCTGTCAAATAATTTCGCTTTGTAAGGTTCAAAATTTACACCCCCATATACCATAACAGAAAAATTCTGAAATATTTCTTTTATTTTTTTACCGCTTTTTTCCATTAACCTGTCAAAATACATTTGAACCCAGGGAGGAATGCCACTGATAAGTGTCATATCCTGTTTAATGGTTTCTTCCACAATTTTGTCCAATTTGGTTTCCCAGTCTTCAATACAGTTTGTAGTATAAGAAGGTAATTGATTTTTTCGCAGGTAACTTGGCACATGATGATTAACGATGCCGCTTAATCTTCCGGTAGGGATATCTCCTACTCTTTCTAATTCGGGAGAGCCTGATAAAAAGATCATTTTACCATTGGAAAAATTTGAATTTCCGGTTTCTGCCATATAGCAAAGCAATGCATTGCGGGCTGTAATAATATGATTGGGAATTGATTCCTTTGTAATAGGAATATATTTTATACCGCTTGTAGTACCGGAGGTTTTGGCAAAATAAATTGGCCGGCCTTTCCACAAAATATTATGCTTGCCTGCTTTGATTTTGTCAATGTAGGGTCGCATTTGTTCATAGTCACGAATAGGTATGGCATTTCTGAATTCGTCATAAGAGTTTACTTCAGCAAGGCTATGCTCTTTTCCATATTCCGTATTACGACCTGTTTTTATTAATTGTTTCAGAATATTCTCCTGGTCCTCTTCGGCAGTAAGCATATCCTTTCGGATGCCTTTATATATATATGCAGCAAATGGTTTCGCTAAAAAAGATTTGATTTTTACTCGCATCAGTTTTCATTATGTAATGAAACAATACAATGGGTGATGGTTCCCTGCCAAACGTTCATTTGAAAAGGGACACAAATATAATTGAATGAACGGACGCCTTGATTGATTTGGGGCTTTAAAACTTAGTTTTTCTGTTTGCGGGTTGAAAATTTACCCCTACCTTTGCCTCCCTAATTTTCAAACTATGTTCGCAGTCGTAAAAATAGCAGGTCAGCAATATAAAGTCGAAAAAGATCAAACTTTGCATGTTCCTCATTTACAGGGTAACCCCGGAGATAAGATTGAGTTTGCCGATGTTTCCTTAGTTGACAAGGATGGAAAACTTACTCTCGGCAAAAATGCAAAAACAAAGATTAAAGCCGAAATCGTTGATCATGTTAAAGGTGATACCGTGATCGCTTACAAACAAAAAAGAAGAAAAGGCTTCCATAAAAAGAAAGGACACAGAACGCAGTATACAAAAATTAAAATAACTGAAATAAAATAACAGGGAACAAATCCCAAATCACAAATTGGAATTTGTTATTTGATTTTTGGAATTCTAAAAAAATAATCATGGCACATAAAAAAGGTGAAGGCAGTGTAAAGAATGGTCGCGACTCACAAAGTAAACGCCTTGGTGTAAAAATATTCGGGGGACAACCTGTAATCTCCGGAAACATTATCATTCGTCAACGTGGTACAGTTTATCATCCGGGAAAAAATGTTGGCGTTGGAAAAGATTTTAGTTTGTATGCACTCGCTGATGGTGTTGTTGAATTTAAAAAAGGAAGAAATAACAGAACATTTGTTTCTGTAAATGCAGTGGAAGCTTCTGCTTAATTATCGTTTTCCACAATTACCTATTTAAAATATGTTGGAAAAATTTTTGACAGTTTAAAAAATATTATATTTTTACTGCCGATAACAAGTTTTTTTACTAACCGTTAAATTCAAAAACATGGCTACAAAGAAAAAAGCTGCTAAAAAAGCTGCTCCTAAAAAGAAAGCTGCTAAGAAGAAAGCTGCTAAGAAGAAAAAATAAGTCCAAAAAAACTTATGACGTTATAGCGAGTCCCGGCAACAGCCGGGACTTTTGTTTTTTTAGTCCATATCATAAAATCATATCTTGCAATTATGGATAATTATGCCATTGCTGATAATTTCTCATTGCTTTCTAAACTCATGGATATTCATGGAGAAAATTCATTTAAATCAAAAACCTATTCTGTAGCGGCTTTTAACATTGAAAAGCTGCCCATGCAGCTTGGTGAAACTCCCCGTGAAAAAATTTTCGGTATCAAAGGGATCGGCGATAGTGTAGGAAAAAAAATTATCGAGATGCTTGGTACAGGTGAAATGAAAACGCTGAATGAATACCTGGAGAAAACTCCTGCGGGAATAGTTGAAATGCTGAATATAAAAGGAATCGGTCCCAAGAAGATAAATACGATCTGGAAAGAACTTGAAGTAGAGTCGATCGGTGAGCTTTTATATGCATGTAATGAAAACCGGTTGCTCTTATATAAAGGGTTCGGAGAAAAAACACAGAACAACATTCGGCAATCAATAGAGTTTTATTTGCAAAACCAGGGAAGTTACCTGTATGCGCAAATAGAAAGTTATGCACATAATATGGATGAAAAGCTATCTGCATATTTCTCAAAAGATAAAATCTCTTTGACAGGATCCTTTAAAAGACAAATGGAAACTATCGACATATTGGAATGGTGTACAACTGCTTCTTCCGTTGAACTAAAAACGTTTTTTATAGAAGCAGGTTTCGAAACTATAGAGGAAGACGCGGATAATATTTTATTTAAAGGAAAGGAAAATATAAAACTCAGGTTCTATCCAACTGATCCCACAACATTCTGCAAAAAGCTTTTTCAAACCAGTTGCAGTGAAGATTTTTTAATTGGATGGGAAAAGAAATATTCCATTCCGGCCGAAGCGGCAAATGATGAAGAAATTTTCCGGGCCGCAAATCTGCCTTTTATTATTCCGGCACTAAGAGAAAATGATTCCATTCTTATAAAAGCAAAAGAAAACAAACTAAACAAAGTCATTCAAACTTCGGATATACGTTCCATCATTCACAGCCACAGTAACTGGAGCGATGGAGTGAATACCATTGAAGAAATGGCAAATGATCTTGTAAAAAGAGGTTATGAATACCTGGTTATCTCTGATCACTCGAAAAGTGCTTTCTATGCGAATGGATTGACAGCAGAAAGAATTAAAGAGCAGCTCGCATATGTAAATGAGTTAAACAACAAACTGAAGCCATTTAAGATATTTAAAAGCATTGAATGTGATATTTTAAATGATGGAAGTCTTGACTATTCAGATGATATACTTGCCGGCTTTGATCTCGTGATCACTTCTATTCACAGCAATCTTAAGATGAATGAAGAAAAGGCAATGATGCGTTTACTCAATGCAACAAAAAATCCCTATACAACCATCCTTGGCCATATGACAGGCAGATTATTGCTCAGCAGAAATGGTTATCCTGTCGATCATAAAAAAATTATTGATGCGTGTGCGGAACATCATGTAGCCATTGAACTGAATGCGCATCCGAGAAGATTGGATATTGACTGGCGATGGATCGACTATGCAATTGATAAAAATGTACTGATCTCTATTGACCCTGATGCCCATTCCATTGATGGTTTTGATCATGTAAAATACGGAGTGCTTGCGGCACAAAAAGGCGGATTAACCAAAGAACAAAATCTCAGCAGCTTTACTTTAAAAGAATTCGAAGAATATCTTGAAAGAATAAAAAAACTAAAAGCAATATAGCTCATAAGATGCTACCAACCACCACTAGCTCCGCCGCCTCCGCCGCCTCCGCCACCAAATCCGCCGAATCCGCCGCCACCTCCGCTGGACCATCCACCACCGCCTCTTCCTCCGCCACCGAGCATATTACCAAGTAGCATACCTGTCCAAAATCCACCATAGCCTCTGCGTGAGATCATCCCTCCTCCTCCTTTGCCACCTCCCCTTCCGACAGCTATAATCATGAAGATGATTATAAAAATGATAATGCCTATTGGAAATCCTTTTCCTTTACCCTGGTGGTATCCTTCGGGAGCCGTGTATTCGCCTGCAGCAGCTTTTATAATATCATCTGTTGCATCATCAATGCCACGATAAAAATTGCCCTCCCTGAAATTTGGTGTCAGGTCATTATCAATAATACTTTTTGCAGTAATATCGGGAATGGCTCCTTCCAATCCATATCCTACTTCAATACGAATTTTGTGATCATCCTTCGAAATAAGAAGAACGATCCCGTTATTATGTGCACTTCCGCCAACCCCCCAGTTGCGGATAATACCCAAAGACACTTCTTCAATCGGGTAATCACCTGTGCTATTCATGATGACAACAGCAACCTGGTTAGAAGTACTGTCATCGTATGCTACTAATTTTTGCTCCAGCGCCTGCGCCTGCTCGGGTGTAAGTGTGTTTGTAAAGTCATTGACCAGCCGTGGCGGGTTAGGCCGCGGCGGAATAATTTTTTCTATTTGCGCATTAACACAAACAGCAATAAACAGTACAAAAAATACAAGTAAACGTTTCATTAATATCATTTGCCGAAAACAATATCATCCGGCAACTCATTTTTATCTGTGTCCTTATCATAAGGAAAATGTGTGCACAAAGCTTCTCCAATATTCTTTATACATTGAGAGATACCTTCAGCAATATTATCACGGTTAAATGTCTGGATCATTTTTGTTACTTCATTTTCCCAATATGTATTACCCACTTTCTGATGAATGCCTTCGTCTCCAAATACAGCCAACTGCCTGTCTTTAGTCGCCACGTACACCAGCACCCCATTACGCAATTGTGTTTTATACATTTCAAGAGCTCCAAAAACTTCTATCGCCCTGTCAATCGCATTTACATACCGGCAACGGCTCTCCACAAAAACCCTTACCTCGCCGCTTGTGCGTAGCTCGGCTTCCTGTACTGCTTTTACAACAAGCTCTTTTTCTTCAGTTGTAAAGAATTCTTTTTTCCGGAATAAAGACATTAATCGATTTAGAATTATTTAATATCAAATTTAATATCCGGGTTCTTCTCAGAGCCTTCATCAGCCTTATAATATCCTTTTTCATGAAAACCAAATATGCCTGCAAGGAGATTATTGGGAAATCTTTTTACTTTGAGATTATAACCTTCTACTGATTTGTTATAATCCTGCCTGGCTACATTGATCCTGTTTTCAGTTCCTTCAATTTGTGTTTGAAAATCCTGGAAGGCTTTAGTGGTTTTCAGATCAGGATAATTCTCTGCTACAGCAAGCAATCTGCCAAAACTGCTCTGTAATTGCCCTTGTGCCTGCTGGTATCTGTCCAGGCTTGCCTGGTCATTAATATCAACATTAATCGAAGTTGCTTTTGCTCTTGCTTCAACAACGGCATTCAAAGTTGATTTTTCAAAATTGGCTGATGCTTCCACAGTTTTTATAACGCTGCTGTACAGATCAGTTCTTCTCTGGTAATTGGTCTCCACGTTTCCCCATGTTTTTTTAACATTTTGATCAGCAGATACCAAACCATTGTATCCTCCACAACCCCAAACAAAAAAGATTAAAACGATTGCTCCAATAATAAGCAAGGTTAGATTGCGGGTTCCTTTCATGATAGTAAGTTTTAGTGAATATTAAAATTAGTGTTTTTGAAATTTTTGAACCATTAACTTAATCATGCAAAGTAACAAGTTGTTCTGTGAATAGAACAAGATTATCCGGTGAATGGATGTTTTAGCACAGGTGAACGACGAAAAAATCGGCAAATCTTCTTAAGACTTAATGGCTGCAATTCCCGGAAGAGTTTTCCCTTCGAAGTATTCGAGCATGGCGCCGCCACCGGTAGAGATGTAACTTACTTTGCCGGCAAAGCCAAATTTATTAATGGCAGAAACAGAATCTCCACCTCCTACCAAAGAAAAAGCCCCTTTTTGGGTTGCTTCAGATATAGCTTCAGCCACCGCTTTTGTACCATGTTGAAACTTTTCCATTTCAAAAACTCCCATAGGGCCATTCCATAAAATGGTTTTGGAATGCAAAATGACATTGCAAAATTGTTCGCAGGCATTTTCACCAATGTCAAGACCCATCCAGCCATCCGGAATATTGTTACTGGGAGCAGCAGACGTTTCTGCATCATTCGAAAATTTATTGGCAATTATTGAATCTGAAGGCAAATGAATGCAAACTCCTCTTGCTTCAGCTTTAGCTAATAGTTCTTTGGCAGTATTAATTCTATCTTCTTCACAAAGTGAATTGCCAATATTGCCACCCTGTGCTTTTTCAAAAGTGTATGCCATACCGCCGCCAATTATTATATCAGAGGCATTGTCCAATAAATTTTCAAGAATTAAAATTTTGTCAGAAACTTTTGCGCCACCGATAATAGCAGTGAATGGTTTCTGCGAACTATGTAAAACTTTTTCTGCACTGGCCACTTCATTTTCCATCAACAAGCCAAACATTTTTTTATCAGGAGGAAAGAATTGTGCGATGACAGCTGTAGAAGCATGTGCCCGATGTGCAGTACCAAAAGCATCATTCACATATACATCTCCCAGCTTAGCTAATTTTTCTGCAAATGCTTCATCACCTTTTTCCTCTTCTTTATGGAAACGAAGGTTTTCCAACAATAAAATTTCTCCCGGTTGTAGATCTTTAGCCATCTGCTCAGCTTCTTCGCCAATACAATCCTTTGCAAAAAGTATAGTGGCCCCCTGCAATAATTTCCTGAGATGGATCACCAAATGTTTCAATGAATATTTTTCTGTGGGACCATCTTTAGGCCTTCCCAAATGACTCATGAGAATGACACTGCCTCCGTCATTAAGAATTTTCCTGATAGTCGGAACAGCGGCTTTCATTCTGGTATCATCGGTTATCTCGTATTTATCATTCAATGGAACATTGAAATCAACACGGATCAATGCTCTTTGTCCTTTGAAATTGTAAGAAGAAAATTTTGACATAGATAATTTTTAGATGATAGTTGTGCAGATAAAAGATGATAATAGTACTTATCCACTCTCAATTATCCGTTATCATTTGTCACCCTATTTAGAGATCAGGCCTGCAAAATATTTTACAGTGCGTACAAGCTGGCTTACATAACTCATTTCATTATCGTACCAGCTTACTGTTTTTACCAGTTGTGTATCGCCAACAGTTTGCACTTTTGTTTGTGTGCCATCAAACAAAGAGCCATAGGTCATGCCGATTACATCGCTGCTCACAATCGGGTCTTCGGTATAACCATAGCTTTCATTCACCGCAGCTTTCATGGCAGCATTTATTTCATCCACTGTAACTTTCTTACTTAAAATGCTTGTAAGTTCAGTGAGCGAACCTGTAAGCACCGGAACACGCTGGGCATTGCCATCCATTTTTCCTTTTAAATTCGGCAATACAAGTCCGATTGCCTTAGCCGCGCCTGTCGTATTGGGAACAATATTTTGAGCAGCGGCTCTGGCACGACGAAGATCACCCTTTGGGTGCGGTGCATCCTGTGTGTTCTGATCATTTGTATAAGCATGTACGGTTGTCATAAATGCATTCACAATCCCGAACTTTTCATCAAGCATATGTGCCATGGGAGCCAGGCAATTGGTTGTACATGATGCGCAGCTTATAATAGTTTCGCTGCCATCAAGAATATTGTGGTTTACATTAAAAACAATTGTTTTCAGATCACCGGTTGCCGGTGCTGAAATCACTACACGTTTGGCTCCAGCTTTTAAATGAGCTTCAGCTTTTGTTTTGTCTGTAAAAAAACCAGTACACTCAAGTACCACATCTACATCATAATCTTTCCAGGGAATCTGTGAAGGATCTTTTTGTGCATATATTCTTATTGTATCATTATTTACAACAATTGAATCTTCAGTAGATTTTACATCTTCATTAAAACGTCCCTGTGCACTGTCGTACTTTAACAAATGTGCTAATACTTTAGGACTGGTGAGATCATTAATGGCCACCACATCAATTCCTTCCATATTATAAATCTGGCGATATACCAGCCTGCCGATACGTCCGAATCCATTAATGGCTACTTTTACTGTACTCATGATTCGTTTAAAATTTTACGTTTAAGGTTTTTAGTTTTGAGGTGCGAAGTTACGTGATTGGTGTTAATTCATTTTCATGATTTCAATAATCTATAAGGGTGATTTGGATTATTGCACAAGCAAATAATTTTGGCTAAAAAATTACCGACAAGTATCTTTGCCGTCCTTTTAAGAGGCCCGTTCGTCTAAGGGCTAGGACACCACCCTTTCACGGTGGTGATACGAGTTCGAATCTCGTACGGGCTACATAACATAGTTTCAGTACAACACGGAACATTTCGAAATCCCCGCAAATTAAGCACTGGCGGGGATTGTTATTTTCGGTAGCATTCAGTTGACAACGCTTTTCGTCACAATTTGGTTCGCCAGTTTTTCACCAAAATATCATTTACGATGAAAACATCAATTGTCTTCTATCCAAACAAACTAAAGAAAAGTGCACGCTATGGAAAGACTCTTGTCTACATGCGGATTTGTTTTAAAGCTCAAAAATCAGAAACGAGGCTGAACGCAGACCTCAATGAACTGCAATTACAAAACTGGGATCCAATCACAATGCGAATTGCTGAAAGAAATTCTTCGATTAATCATTACTTAAATCGACTTGATCAAAAATTTGCTGACTTTTTAATCTTAAACGCAACCAACCTGCATGAGTATTCTGCAACTGCTATTAAAGATTTTATTCTGGGAAAAAATTTGGAACAAAAAAAAGACGGTGCTAGAATTTGTTGATGCATACTTTACGCAAGCAGTCATTGATAATTCCAATCTTGCGCAGGGAACCGTGAAAACTTATCGTCGATCAATCAACCACCTCACCAATTTCTTGACATCAAGGCAAAGAAAAGATATTGTGTTAGACGATTTCACTTATCTGTGGCGTCTGATTTCAAAAACTATCTTACCACTAATAATATTCAGTTAAAACGGGTCGGGATGACTGAAGTAAGCGCTGCTGGCGTGATAAAAAAATTCAGGACAATTTTTGGCGAGGCTGTTAAGCAGGCAGCTTTCAATGCATCTGCAGCTTTTGTTACACCATCAGGATTTTCAAAACTGCCGCAGCTCACTCAGCCAACGAATTGCCTGCCAGTTAGCGCCTTTTCTTCAGTTCACCTTCACAATAATTTGGGTAAACGAATGAGGGGGGAACGAATAAACAATTTTATTTCCTTTTATTGTCGCTTCTTTTGATACGGGAACATATTGCTGTTGTTTGTCGAAAGAAAACGGCTCACTCAAATCATTTGTGCTTACTTCACTGACTAAGGGCTTCCCCGAAAAATTTCCTGATTGATCGGTGATCTCCGTTTGAATGGCTTTGTCTTTATGGCGATTGACAACATTAATAATGACAGAACCATCATCTTTTGAATACACTGAACTTACATCTAAATAAGGGATGCCTTTGTAACCTCCTGCACTGAATGTATCGCAGGCAACATATGGATCGATCGCTATACCACGACAATTATTTGAAAACAGTTTGAACGTGTAATACAAAGGAGATTTATAAGTTCCTTTTTGTGGCTCACTGGATAACAATGAAGTCATCATAGTGAAATTGGCCATCTTCACCACATCTGCATGACGGATAAATGAATTTAAAGATTGTGCTACCGGGAGAACGTTTAAAAAATTTCTTCCAAAAGATCCCCATTCATCTACTGAGATACCAATTGGATTTTTGAAACCCTTAATCGCTGACACGTTTTCAATTTCGTTTGCAGTAAGTTTAATTCTCTTCTCAAACGTCATTGCACTTGCTCCCATATAACTGTAATAGTCAGGCGAATTTTCCCAATAACTGTGAATTGAAAGATAATTAATACGATCACCGAGCCCCTCTATCACTTTGCGGTTCCAGTCATCCCAGGTTCCCTGGCTGTACCATGAAGAACCTGAAGCAACGAGTTGGATCGTGTTGTCAACGGCCTTCATAGCTTTTGCGGCTTCTCTTGCGATCTCAACATAATCATCAGCATTTTTATGACCCAGTTCCCAGGGTAATCCATCTACTTCATTACCCAGGTCCCATATCTTCACATCGTATGGTTCTTTATGTCCATACTTTGCACGCAAGTCTGAATAATAAGTACCGCCTTTATAATTGCAATATTCAACCCAATAAACTGCATCCATAATATCATCAAGTCCAAGATTGACACACACAATATTTTCACTGCCGATCGATTTGTTGAGTTGTACCCATTCGTCCGTTCCCACGTTATTATTGTCAGTTCCTCCCCATGCAAGGTTGATGCGTACAGGACGCTGTGCTTTGGGACCGATACCATCCTGCCAATTATATCCCATTAAAAAATTTCCACCGGGCCAGCGCATGTTTGTCACTTTCAAATCTTTCATTGCCTCAATGTAATCTTTCCTGAACCCATTTTCATCTGCAAGTGGTGAAGACGGATCGTACAATGTTCCATACAGCGTATTGAAATTACTTGTATCAGGCAACCCCAATCTTCTTCCACTAAAATGAATCGGCTCCATGAACACACCATAAATTTTTGGATCAATTTGGTCAATAACCCTGTCAACATCAATTTTAATTTTTGCAGTCTGCGAAAGAAGTGATAATGGAAGAATGAACTGAAAGAGAAAAAGGATTTTTTTCATGTTGGATGATTTAAAAATGATCATAAATATTAACTTGAATGAAGCGGTCTTTTAATTTTTAAGTCAATTGTCCATGCGATCCGTTGCATTACTACTCTTGATAGTCAAAAACCAACTGCGGCGCACAATCAACTAAATCCTTGAAAGCGGAGTGGCAAACATGGAACGACGTAAATTTCTTACAGAAAAAAGAAAAACGCTGGTGAAATTCGCCCTGCGTTTTTTAGGCTTCCCGGTGAAATAAATACTCTTGCTTAAATATTTTATCAATGCAAGTCCCTTGATACTTCATCGCCTGATCCTCCATTCAAAATGTCAAGGTCGGCTCCAAGGTGTGCCTGCTGCACATGATCGATATAAAGTCTGACGTAGCCTCTTTCAACAATAGGTTTGGGATAAACCCATTCGTTTCTTCTTTTTTCAAGTTCTTCGTCGCTAACATCCAAATGCAATTTTCTGTTTTCCACATCCAGTTCAATCATGTCGCCATCCTTCACCAAAGCCAATGTTCCGCCAATAGCTGATTCAGGAGAAACATGAAGAACAACTGTTCCCGCTGCAGTACCACTCATTCTTCCATCGGAAATGCGAACCATATCCTTAATTCCTTTGCGTAAAAGTTTTTCGGGAAGATCTACATTCCCAACTTCGGGCATACCGGGATAACCAACAGGGCCAACATTTTTCAAAACAATGACAGAGTTTTCATCAATGTTTAAATCAGGGTCGTCAATTCGTTTATGATAATCTTCCATGGTATCAAAAACAACTGCAGGTCCTTTATGTTTCATTAGTTCTTTTGCGGCGGCAGATGGTTTAATAACAGCACCATCCGTACAAAGATTTCCTTTAAGAACTGCAATGCCCGCATTTGGCTGTAGTGGATTGTCAATTGTTGCGATTACATCCTGGTTATAACAAGCAGGAGAAACATTATTTGCCCCAATGGTTTTTCCATTGACTGTAATAGAGTCATTATGCAAATATTTTTTAAGTTCTTTAATTACAACCGGAAGTCCGCCTGCGTAAAAGAAATCTTCCATCAAATAATTGCCGGAAGGTTTAAGATTTACCAGCAGAGGAATTTTACTTCCAATGGTATCAAAATCTTCAAGTTTCAGTTCCACTCCAATTCTTCCGGCTATTGCTAAAAGATGAATAATAAAATTGGTAGAACCACCCACAGCAGCATTAACGATGATAGAGTTTTCAAAAGCGTCTCTTGTAAGAATTTTTGAAAGCTTCAGATCTTCTTTCACCATTTCAACAATCCTCCTTCCTGAAAGTTGCGCCATCAGTTTCTTTCTTGAATCAACTGCAGGAATAGCTGCCGCACCAGGCAGGGTAAGTCCGAGTGATTCGACCATGCAAGCCATAGTGGATGCTGTTCCCATCGTCATGCAGTGACCTGCACTTCTTGCTACTCCAATTTCCGCTTCAAGAATATCTCCAGCTGTATAATTTTCAACCAGCATTTTTTCCTTCACCATCCAGTTAAACGATCCCGAACCCAAACATTCACCCTTAAATCTTCCATTGAGCATAGGACCTCCTGGAACAACAATTGTTGGAAGATCAACGCTGCATGCACCCATTAATGTTGATGGAGTTGTTTTATCGCAGCCGGTAAGCAGCACGACTCCATCAAGTGGATTGGCGCGAATGGTTTCTTCCGTGTCCATTGCTGCTAAATTTCGAAACAGCATTGTAGTTGGCCGCATCAATGTTTCACCAAGAGACGTGACCGGGAATTCAAGGGGAAAGCCGCCTGCTTCAATCACACCTTTTTTCACCACTTCAGCAAAATCGCGAAGATGTGCATTGCAGGGAGTAAGTTCGCTCCACGTGTTACAAATTCCAATAACCGGTCTTCCTCTGAAATAGTCATCGGGATAACCCTGGTTGCGTAACCAGGAGCGATGCACAAATCCCATTTTATCATTTTTGCCAAACCAATCAGCGCTTCTTAACCTGTCTTTTGAAGAGTTTTGCTCTGAACTTTTTTTCATGTAGTAAACCTATTATTCATCCTGTTGATGACAAAAGCTATATTTTAAATCTGTAAATTATTTTTTGGATCCCATGAGACATTGAAAATTTTAAAGGACCTCATGTGAAAACACAAGGTCTTATTGTTCTGCAAGAAAAAACTAACCTGCTATGGTTTATCCCACCAAATACGTGTACTCAGTTTGTCGGGACCCATAACAGAGATTGCTGCTTGTATGTTATCATTGTTTACTGACAACTCCGATGTTGGGTAACCAATTCTCCTGATAAATGTGCCGTTGGGAACGTCAGGATTATTGGGTTGGCCATAGGGATTCGGAGCTAATGCGGGATAGCCGGTTCTTCTGAAATTAGCAAATGCCTCGGGACCGTTTAAGAAAGAAGCTATCCAATATTGAGTATTTATTTGTTCCAACTCTCTGCCCGGCACTAAAGGATGTGCCGCTATGTAGGTATCTCTGTCTGAGGGGGACACCGTAGAAGCGGGATCAAAAGTAGCAAGTTGATCCATGTGAGCTTTAATGCCGTCGGCAAAATATTGATCTGCTGATCCGGAACTTATCCATCCTCTGAATTTTGCTTCGGCAAGCAACAAATTTGTTTGGGCTGCTGTCACAAAAAAATTAGGCGATGAGGTTTTTGCCATTCTTCTCCTGTCTACCTGGCTATAATCGTAAAAGCTGGCAAGTCCGTCTGTAGCAGCACGTGCCACTATAGTTCCGTTGTCGTATCCCATCGGCATTCCAATCTGATCGGCAGGTGCGGTTGTACCCTTGTCTACCGTTTGTGTCGGACCGGAAGTAGCGCCTTTGTAACGAATGGCTATGGCAGATAAGCGGGGGTCATTGTTATTTTTCAAAGTATCTAAAAAAGAATTTACAAGATACCAGTTAGCGGCTTCGGTACTATTCAGCATATTGCCGGTAGGATTGAGGTAGTTGGCATCATGTCTCATATAGGCATTGTCTGCATTGACGGTAATTACTCCTCCTGAAAAAGCAGCCTGCACTGTTGCCTGTGCCTTTGTCGGGTCAACTTTAATCAGTCTCATACCAGCCCTCAAAAGCAAAGAGTATCCAAACTTTTTCCATTTAGCCACATCACCGGCATAAAGAATATCTGAAGATTCAATCGTGCCGGATGGATTCAATGCGGCTGAAGCATCGGTAAATTCCTGGATAAGTTTTGGATAAATATCCTCCTGCTGATCATACTTGGGAAAAAATATCTGATCGGTCAAGCCTGCGCCACCTTCCGTATAAGGTACAGCACCATAAGTATCCGTAAGTATCATGAAGGCATAAGCCTGCCATATACGGGCCATATTGTAAAGATTAGACCTTTCAGGCAGATCTTTTGTTTTGGATATTACATCATGCGTGTATTTAATTACATTTTGATAATATACAGCCCAGGTAGGAGGGCCTGTTACATCACGACTATCCTGGTTAAAATTACCTCCTGCCAGCACACCGCCATTTGGAGTAACCAACTGCTGAACAATTGACATTTCGTAAATGACCGTTTTAGTAGGAAATGACGTATTGATGATAGCATTGTTTAACAGCAAAACAGGGTCAAGCGAAGTGGGATTTACGGTGTTGACATTTATATCCTCAAGCTTTTTTGTACAGGAAGGTGCGCCTGCAATTAAAGCGAGTAATAAACTGTAGCAAATTATTTTTTTCATAACTGAGTGCATTAAAATTTAATGTTCAAATTCAAACCAAAACTTCTTGTTGTGGGTACTCCGGGTGATTCAAGGCCTACCATGCCATCTATTCCGTAACCTACTGTTTCAGGGTCAATATTATCCACCCATTTTTTAATTATCAGCAGATTGCTTGCAACAAAGTCGAGCTTAACACCCTTGACAGGCCATTTTGCCGGGAGGAATTTCGTGAAGTCATATCCAAGCGTTACCTGGCGAAGTTTCCAAAAGCCTCCGTTATAAATTACTGCTTCTACTATTTGCTGAGAACGTAAGTGTTCCCAATAAGTTTGTACGGGTGCCTGTGCTGTATTAACATCGCCAGCAGCGTTTACACCATCGCCAACAACATAACCGGACTCCCTTCCTTCGAGTGTCATTTTATGCAGGCCATGGCGAATAGCATTGAAGTTGGTACCCGACAGCATCTTATTCCCCAATTTATAATCTATGAATACAGAAAGATTAATTCCTTTATAGCTGAAACTATTAAGAAAACCACCCGTCCATTTTGGTAAACCGCTTCCGAATAAAACGAAGTCCGGAGTACGTAACGGTAATCCGTTTGCTTGAAATATTTGCTGGCCTTTATCATTTCTGGCATATCCAAATCCTGCTATCTGACCCATTTCCTCTCCTACTACCATTCTTACTTCACCATTGAATGGGTGCGTGCCGGTAGTAAATTTTTCACCGGGTTTGTCTGTGGTAATTTTATTAACACGTGTGATATTATAAGCTGTGTTGGAAGTAAGCTCCCATCTGAAGCCCTGCTGCTGAAAGAGAACAAGATTCAATAATCCTTCAAAACCTTTATTCTGGCTTTCTCCGCTATTAATGAGGGTGCTCGTGAAACCTGACCCATCAGATATTTGTACAGATACAATTTGATCTATGGTTATTTTTTTATAAACAGCAACATCAAGATTTACCCTGTTCTGAAATAATTTTAATTCCAAACCCGCTTCGGTCTCTTTAATCCTCATCGGTTTTAAATTCTTATTAGGTAAAACAGAGCCGCTGGTACCGACGGTTACGGCAGTACCATTAGGATTGTTTATCGTATTGGAGTTTACACCATAAAACAATTGATCCGAGTAAGGCTGAACGTCGGCATCACTTCCTACTTCGGCATAACCGAGCCTTAGTTTACCAAACGATAACCAGGGGAGTGCACCCTTCAATGTTTCAGAAAAAATATAAGAACCCGAAATAGAAGGATAAAGAATTCCATTATTCTTTTTGGGTAATGTAGAAAACCAGTCTTGCCGTGCAGTACCGCTTGCATATAGAGTTCTTTTCCACGAAACATCTGCAGAACCATACACAGAATTGATGCCTTTCTCAGTAAGAGTATAGACAGGGTTTTTTGCTCTTCCATTTTGTACAGTGTATAATCCTCTTACTACAAAATCTGTGACCTGCACATTATTAATGTCAACGCGACTGCGCATTTGATTACCTCCAACGGTTGCAGTAACATCAAAATCGCCGAATGTTTTATTAGCGGTGCTGAGAAAATCCAGGTTTGTTTCTCTGAGACGGCGCGATTCCTGCGTGTAAACACCGTTTACAAAACCGGCAGGCGCCGGAGCACGGGATGCTTGTCCTGTCGGAAAATTATTTACGTCTTCATCGCGGGTATAATAATCCTGGCCAAAGCGTCCCTGTATCCACCACCACGAAAGGATATTGTATTTAGCAAAAACATTTCCATAAATCCTGTCTTGCTTGATATTGTGAAATTGCTCATCCAGCACCCAGTAAGGATTGGTGCGGTTCATAAATCGTGAATAGATATATTCATTTCCCTGTGCATTGTATTTATTCTCCTTCAATACACTCAGCGGCATCGTATTGGCAAGCGCCAATAAGGTAGTGGGTATAGAGTTATCCTGGTTTGCAATATTGGGAGGATTATGATTAAATTCCCTTGAGTAATTAATGTTTCCGCCGAAGCTGAATTTTTCAGATAAAGTATTATTAAACCCAAGATTCAGCACTTTTCGGTTAAGCTTGTTGTTTGGAGTAATGCCCAGGTTGTCCGTATTATTTAAGGATAAATGCAAACCTCCTTTATCACCCGAGCTTTCCATGGTGACGGTGTTGGAAAAATTCTGCCCATTACGATAAAATTCTTTTATACGACTTCCTTGCGCAACATAAGGAACAGTAAGGTTGTTGAATAAAATATCTGTCATCCCCGGTTCTATTTTTTCTCCGAAGCTCCATTCGCCCGATGTAGGATCAGCAGTAGTAGGTCGTACCCCGTTTTCACCCTGTCCATACACTTTTTGATAATCGGTGTAATCCAATGGAGTCTCATAAGTGTAATTAGAATTTAGTGACACGCCGATGCCCCTTCCTCTTCCCTTGCTTTTTGTTGTGATCATGATAACTCCGTTGGCCGCATGGGAACCATAAAGTGCCGCGGCCGGAGCTCCTTTTAATATAGTCATGCTTTCAATATCGTCAGGATTGATGCTTGCATAACTATCGCCGCCATCCGCAAATACACCACCACCCGTTACACCGACTGTACTTCCGTTGAAGTTTCCGCTGTTAATCGGAACGCCATTAACTACGATAAGCGGATTATCACCTCCGGTAATTGCTGATTGACCCCTGATACGAATTTTGGAAGTACCACCCGGTCCCGTACCCAGGCTTGTAATATTTACGCCCGCCACTTTGCCTTCAAGCGCATTAATAGGATTGGGAGTGCGGTTTACTGTTAATTCATCTGCTTTTACATTCGTAGCAGAATATCCCAACCCCCTGGATCTTTTTGCGATACCAAGAGCGGTTACCACCACATCCTCAATGTTACGTACATCAGCAAGTAAAGTAATATCCAAAGTCTCTTTGCCATTTACAGGCACCTCCTGCCTGATAAAAGCCACTGAAGTAAAAACCAATACATCGTTTGCTGAAGCTTTAATGGTGAATCTTCCCGCTTCATTCGTTTGAACCGTTCGGGAAGTGCCCCGTACCTGTACTGTTACATGGCCAATTGGTTTTTTATCAGCATCAGTAACAACTCCTTTAACAGTTTGCGAAAAAGCAGCAAGGGATAAAAGCAAAAACGAAAGTGAAAAGAACAATTTGTTTAGCACGGCAGAAGCCTGCGTGGATTTTTTTTTCATAACAGCAAGTTGGTTTGTTAGTAAAACAGGCGTAAAAAAATTTACGCTACACAAAGTATTTAAACCTTTCAGCAAAAAACTTCCAATAAAATACAGTGAAGAATATTATACAAGCTCATCAGACTTTATTAGTAATATCGTTAAAGAAATTCTGAAACCAACGATTGCATGAACCAGTACTTTTTTAAAAAAGAATGTAAAGAGCTTCATGCCTTTCCGCACGTTATTGAATTTGCTTTAAAAAAAACCAATACAATACAATTTGACTCTTTGAAAAAACAAGCCTCGGAATTCCTTCGCCTTTACTATATAATTGATGGGCGCTTTGACTGGATAATAGAAGAACAGCATTACATTCTGTATCCCGGCGATCTTGCTTTCATCTTACCGGGACAAAACTTTGGTGGGGAAAAGGATATTCTCGACATAGGTACTGTGTGCTGGATCTTTCTTCAGCTTCAGCAACTGGAAAAAACAGGCAAAATGGCTATGGGCAAATGGAGCAGACTCACTGATCAGGAATGCAGAGCCATCGGAAGAATTTTGTTGCTGAACAATATTCCCGTTATTTCCAAAATCAAAGAAGCAGGCGTATTATTTCAAAATATGCAATCTGAATTGACGAACCAGGAAATTGGTTATACTGCACGCACCAATCAACTGATTGACGAACTGTTTATTTTAATTGCACGGCAACTGACAAGACAGAATAATTCACGAAGAGACTTTCCCCAGACGTTTATGAAACTGGAACAAACGCTTCGTGAAAATTTATCACATCAATGGACGGTTGAAGAAATGGCCGCACTGGTTGGATTGGGCACCACCGCTTTTTCAGAAAAAGTAAAAAGCTATACCGGTTTTTCTCCGTTGAACTATTTAATTAATATCCGCATTTCGGAAGCTATCAAATTACTGAAGCGCCCCGATGTGCATGTTACCGATATAGCATTGGACGTGGGTTTTTATTCATCGCAACATTTTGCTACAACTTTCAAAAAACTCACCGGCTACACGCCAAGTGAGTTCAGAAAGAAAAACATACCGCCAACTGATTAAATTTTTTTAAAATGGACTGCATCATCACTATCGAAATAGGAACAGGCGCCATCAGAGTGGTTGCTTTTGATCTGAATGGAAACATGCTTGGCTCTTCAAAAGGATCCTATCCCACTTTTCATGCAAAGCCTGATTTCAGTGAACAGGATCCTGAGCAGATCTTCATTACCATGCTTTATATTCTCAAAAATTTTCTGAATGAAAAAATTCATCCTAAAAAATATAAAGTAGTGTGTTTATGTTTCAGCTCTGCCATGCATAGCGTACTGGCAATAGATAAAAACGGGGTACCTCTTGGCAATGCAATGGTGTGGTCGGATAACCGCGCAAAAAAAGAAGCGGGCGATCTGAAAAATTCTTCTCTCGGAAAATCATTGTATAAAACAACAGGCACACCCATACATGCCATGTCGCCGCTTAATAAAATCACGTGGTTAAAAAATAATGACAGGAGCCGCTTTGAAGCGTCACAAAAATTTTTGTCAGTTAAAACTTACATCATCCAGCAACTCACCGGTGAATATATAGTTGATTACAGCGTAGCTTCTGCAACCGGCATGCTGAATATTCATACGCTACAATGGGAGGACGCTGCATTGAAACATGCAGGCATCACGAAAGAAAAACTCGCCGATGTCGTTTCGGTTTTTTATTCACCAAAAAAATTAAAAAAAGAATATCAAACTTCTTTGGGACTTCCCGATAAAGTAAAATTAATCATCGGTTCAAGCGATGGGTGTATGGCTACTTTAGGTGCAGGCGTTTGGGGAGAAGGAAAAGCAACAGTTACACTTGAAGAAAGCGGTGCCGTGCGGGTTGTTGGTAAAGAAGTTTTACAGGATAAAAAGCAAAGGCTGTTCAATTATTTGCTTACAGAGGGTCACTATGTTTCCGGCGGGCCTACCAACAACGCGGGCTCTGTATTTGAATGGTATGCAAAACAATTCGGCGATTTTAAAAAAGCGTTTGACCTTGAAGATTGTATAGAAAACCTGATTACAGAAGCAGCAAAAGTATCAGCGGGTTCGGATGGATTAATTTTTCTTCCTTACCTGCAAGGCGAAAGAGCACCGATATGGAATGCGAATGCACGGGGTGTTTATTTTGGACTGAACATAAAGCATGAGCAAAAACATCTTATCCGTGCTACAATTGAAGGAATATTATATGCCATTTATAGCATTGGAAAAACCCTGGAGGAACATCATTCTTTTAAAAGCCTTTCTGCAAACGGAACATTTGCGTCCTTTCCTCTCTGGACACAAATGATGGCAGATATTTTCAATAAGCCTGTTCATATTAAGCAAGGATCCGGGTCAGACAGTGTGGCTTTTGGTTCATTTTTATTAAGCGCAACAGAAATTGGTTTATATAAAAATTTAGACGAAGCTGCCGAAACGGTGAAACTACCCGACAGCTTCATGCCAAATACACAGCTTCACAATATTTACATAAAACACTATCCTATTTTCGAAAGGCTGAGCGTGAAGTTGTTTGACGAATTTGAAGCGATTGCCGATCTCCAGCAAGAAAACTAAAAACTTAAAATTATCCTTTTTGAATGGTCTGTTGTCTTCATAGCTGGATAGGTAAGACCTCTGCGAGCATTTTTAGAAGTTGTGTGTTATATAAGTGCTTATCGAAAATATCATTTCCCAAATTACAATTGAAAAATCTTATCCATCAAAATCCACTTCTCTCCATTTTTAGCCCAGGGCAATGGTTGTTGAAACTTCCACATCAGTTGTTCCCACTCCAGCACCTTCGGATTAGCATTATCCATAACTGTCTTCCGTTTGAAACTGAAATTATTATCTGTTTCTATAATCATAAACAGCCTGTTACCCGTTCGATAGATTTCCATATTGGTAATCCCGGAATCGGAAATGCTCTTTGTGATTGCAGGCCATGCATTTTCACTTTTGTGCCAATCTTCATATTCGGCAATTAATTCCGGGTCATCTACTAAGTCAAGAGCTAAACAATACTTTTTCATTTATTGAGTTTTCTTAAACGATTTTTTTAAATGGGGAATGAGGGCCGGATTCAAATTGTTTGCAAACGCCATAAAAAACAATGAAGTCACGACAAATGCAAGACAGGTTTTAGTTGCTGTTGTCGGAATAGTGTTTTGTGCAAATGATCTATTCATGTCCCAATCGTGATAAAGAAGTTGAATGCTACTACCAAATTTATTCTTACCCTCAGTTTTTTCATTGCATTAAAAAGACTTTGTTTTATACAAATCCGACTTTTTCAGAACTTTGATCTTATTCAAATGAGCAAAAGATTCCTTGGATATAATTTCTCGCTGTTACATGTCGATTATGTTAAGCTGAATAAAGCGTGGAACTATACAAATGTGATCAGTCCCTACTTCCGCATTTATTATATTGATGAAGGCGAAGGATTTGTTTCAAGCCGGCACGAAAAAATTAAACTTGAACGAGGTTATTTGTACATTATTCCAAGCTTTACATTGTGTCATTTACGTTGCGACAGTTATTTAAGCCAGTATTTCCTTCATTTTTTCGAAGATTCTGCCGAAGGCATTTCGCTTTTTGAAAACAACAGGAAAATCTTAAAAGCAACGGCATGCGAAACCGACATTGTCAACTTTAAACGGCTGCTTGAAATAAACCCGGGCAGAGGCATTAACCGCTCTGACAACCCAAAAGTTTACGAGAAGAATGTGTATTACAAAGGTTACCAGGAACTCAATCACATTGTCAGCGATTCAACTTATTTTGAAACGCAGGGAATCATCCTCCAATTGATTTCACGTTTTTTAAGTTCGCAACGTTTTAAAATGAAAAACTCTGATCCTGTTCCTTCAAAAATTTTGGACGTGATGAAGTATATCCAAATCAACCTGAAAGAAAATTTGACCGTGGGATATTTAGCAAAAAGAGCGAACCTGCACCAGGATTATTTTTCAAGATTGTTTTTTAGATATACAGGACAAAGGCCATTAACTTATTTGCATGATAAACGAATTGAACGTGCCCAATATTTAATTGCAACTACCAATTTGTCCTACAGTGAAATTGCTGAGAAAACAGGGTTTGAAAATCTGCCTCATTTCTCAAAAATTTTTAAAAAAGTTACCAGCCTCACCCCTGGCCAATACAAAAAACAAAACCAGGTCTGAATATCTGTATAAAGAGTCTTGCTCTACAACATTTTTTTTCAGCTCAACCAGTGCTATTGAGACACTAATCCTTTTTTATTCCATGCACTAATTTTTCAATTCTATTAAATCAGGTTCATAGGGTGCTATGGTGAAATTTCCACTATACTCCTTATCAAAAAGAATGCTTCTTGAATTTCTCTTCATTAGAATTTCTTTGTTCTCACCACTCACATTCAAATACAAAATATGGTTGGCATCAATTTGTCTTGCCATTACACCGGAAGGAACATCAGGCCCTTTTTTAATTGAAAGTTCATTAATCAAATCATCAAGCAGTGGATTCAATACTTCTCCTTTTGCAGGAAGACCAATATAAATGGCTCTGCCTTCTCCATATTTATTTGAGGTGATGATGGGATAATCTTTATCTAAGCTTGTGATGCTTGCCAGCACCTCTGCTCCTTTTGATTCAATCACATCAAACCTTGTGGACTCGGAGTTGATTGCTTTTCCTTTATAGGTCACTTCCAGTTTTTTTCCTTTGAATGATTTTCTTGAGATCTCATTAAGGTTTTCTGTCTCTTCATAGCTCGCTACACGAATACCGAATACATCACTCAATCTTCCGGGATGTGTGGATGCAAATACCTTTCCATTTTCATCAACAATAGCGGAATTACTTGTCATTATAACGGTTCCGCCGTTCTTTACATACTCACGGATTTTATTTGCAGTGGCTTCATCCATCACGGCAACGCCAGGGACAAAGAGTAATTTGTAATTTAACGAGCTTTTGCTGATATCCACAACCCGTGCATCCATATTGCGGTAATAAAACAAATCGAAGCAGGCCTGCAGTCGTTCATCATGTTGTTCAGGAAAGTAAGTGCTTGCAATTTGAGATGGAAATGAAAATCCCAATCCCACTTCTGCCTTCAGTTTATAAGGAAAATATTTTTCAATCTTCCTGAATTCTGTTGCGATTTTTTTGTACTCATCATACTTACGATTAGGGATTCCATCCCAGTCAACCATGCCTTCCAAATATTGTTCTTCGCCTGCGTGCATGCTTTGCCATGTCCATCCGCATACCATTTGATTGCCATACATAAGAGATGCATACGCCGATTTACGAATGGAATTTGGAACAGCGGTCATAGTTGTAAATTCGGTGCACCAAAAAGGATTCTGACTTTCGAATTGAATTCTTGCTATTCCAAACAAGGCATTCATTACGCCCCAGTTTGTAGTTAACGAATTTCCAGGATAAAAACCACAGCCCTCACGTGTCATTTTACCAGAGTAAGCAATCGTTGTGTAATCGAAATATTTCATAGGACTGTAGTACCACGCATTGGTATTAACCAATGCATTTGGTGCGTTTGCATTTACTTTATTAATGATCTTAAAAAGTATCCCGTTCACTTCATCAGATACAAAATGTCTGAAATCAAGCATCCGCTCGGGAACATCATTGTTATGAGTTGCAACCGGAAGTCCTACTTCATCAAACTGATTGATCCTTCTTGACCAGCGCTGTGTTGCCCACGCTTTATTGAGATTATCAGTCGTGGAATATTTTTTCTTCAGCCATACAATGAATCTTTTTCTCACGGTTTCTGAATATGAAATAGGCCCGTCACCTGATTCATTGTCTATTCCAAATGCCATCAGTGCAGGATATTTTGCGTAATGCTTGGTGAGTGTGTCAGCATATCGCACTGCATATTTCTGATACATGGGATCTCCCACATCTTCCATATAACGGTGATTGGGATAATGCCTATCTCCATTTACATCGACAACATCAATTGAAGGATACTTGTGGTGCAGCCAAATTGGTGCAGGACGAATAGCAATGTCCAAAATCACTTTAATGCCGGCATCATTCATCAGATCCATCACTTTATCAAACCAGGCAAAATCAAATTTTCCTTCCGATGGTTCATAACTGTCCCATGCTAAATGCCCCATTCGCACCACATTAAAACCGGCTTCCTTCATCAATTGAATATCTCTTTTAATCTTCTCAACGTTTTTATCATCATGTGGATGATAGTTAGCGCCTACATAAAGTTGTTGAGCGCTTGCTTGTATATTTAAAAGAAAAAAAGTTACAATTGAAGTAAAGAAATACCTGAGTAACGATGCCATTATTTTGTTTTGGTTTAAATAATTAAATGAATACTATCCTCGCTAAAGCTTCACCAAATTCAAAAAGAAAACATCATTTTCACGAATGTCGAGTTCTTTCGAAAAAGGAGCACCATCTTTCACCGTTATGATCTCTTTTAAAAATGGCGAACCGTCATTCTGTTTTTTGATTTCCTCTACCTGTTGCTTTGAAAGTTGCTGGGGCCTTCCTATATCGAGATAAGTTGTATAAGCATCGTTGCTGCGATAACCCACTTTATAAACTTCAAGTGCATAATTACCGGCAGGAATATTTGCAATATTGACCTTTAATTTTCCTTTTGATTTTGATGGCAGATCGCGGATATAATATTGCTGGTTATTGGTGGAATCAGGAAGAGTATATGTATAATCCCAAACCAATACCTGTATATTGCCAGATGAATCTTTGCAAACCCACGATTCAGAATCTTTATTTGCCAATTCAATATTTCCCAGGCGATTTAAAAATTGATAAGAATAAAAAACAGGTTTGTTGATTCCCTGGATGGTCAACATTCCAAAGCCACCGTGAAAAGGTTCAAAGCGTGGACCCGGTTCTTCAAAAATATCTGTGAACACCCAATATGACATGGAGTTGGCTGCATTACCAACCTGTTTTAATTTTTGAAGAACATAGGCTGCTTCATGATAGCTATCGTGTATCGGATCAGCAGGAGTATATGATGCGCTCCATTCAGTGTAATGCAATTCCAAATTTGGAATTGGAGAAGATGCAATTTCTTTTCGTGTTTGAAGTACATCGCCGCTAACTGCCAAATCTTCTTTGGCCAATACAGTTCCCGAATTTCCATATTCATCCAAAAACCCCTGTTTTACTCCATAAGAATGGGTGCTGATAAAATCAATCGGCAAATTATTTTTATAGCAGTAGTCAATCAACTCTCTTTCCCATGCCGCTCCCGCAGTTGCAGGTCCTCCAACACGATAATCTTTGTCGACGCTTTTCACTGCCTGTGCTGCGTATTTATAAAGTTTGAAATAATCCTGCTGTGTTCCCGACCAAAAGCCTGGAGTTAGATTGGGTTCATTCCATACCTCAAAATACCAGGTCTTTACTTCATCAGCACCGTAACGCTCAGTAAAATGCTCAGTAAGATTTTTGATCAGTGCTCCCCATTTTTCATAATCTTTTGGTGGAGTTACGTTACCTCTCCACCAAAAGATTGTCTTGTTACCACTTGCCAGCGCATTGGGCATAAAGCCCAATTCAACAAAAGGTTTCATTCCGATGCTTTCCAAAAAATCGAACAAAGCATCAATATACATGTAATTGTATTCTGGTCTTCCATTTTTATCTTCCTTATACACGGCCATGTCATCAGTCAGCAGTCCATGCATGCGTATGTATTTAAAGCCGCACTCTTTTCTTACATAAGCAAGTTGTTGTTGCCAATCGGCTCTCAATCCTTCATTGGCCCTACCTGCACCAACACATTCCTTAAAGAAAGTATTCAATAGGCCTGAGGTTTTGCTGAAGTCAACATTGATTACCCGTTCCTGGATCGAAGACTTATTTTGTTTTGAGCTTTTAGATTTTTGAGCAGTTAGTTTTGTTGAAATAGAAAACACCAGGATTGCTGAAAGCAAAAAAAAACTTTTCATCTGTAATTATTTTTAAACAAACTCTTTTTATATGATTTTATAATTGATGGTTGTACAAATCCTGCAAGAAATTATTACCTAAAGCACGAGATAACCAAAGTGAAGGCAATATTGCTGCCATTTCTTCCTTTAATGTTCTTCCTTTCGTTGACGTTATTTCAATTATCTAAATTACGGTTGTGCATTTAAAGTTTCCGCAGGAATTAATCATGCTTTTTTCATAGCTCTTTCCTGCAACCATAAGCTATTGTCCGCCTTGTATCAATGCATCCAATGCCTGCTGATCCAACACCGTATTGTTTTGTCTGCTCAGTAGTCCACCGGTATCCCAGAAAAACGGAAGAATACCATTCGCCTTTGCCGAGTGGGTAACATACTTCAGATAATATGCCCGTGAGGCAAGATGAAGTGTAAGTGCATCGCCAGTAAGATCGGTGCGACGCATAGGTCCGTATTCACCCATCACAACCGGTATCCCTTTATCTACAAATTTTGTTTTCATCATGCCCATGTATTTATCTACATCACCTTCTTCACCCCAGTTGGCGTTGTGTGCAGGGTCGGTTGCAGAGTGATACCCCTGCCCCCAATAGTAGAACATATTTCCCCATGATTCATCTTTTGTCATCCCGCAAAAATTCCAGGGTGTATAGTAATGGATCTCCACCATCATACGATTGGCGACAGGATCGACAGGAAGTTTATTCATCAGCGTGTTTGTTTTATCGATGTCTGTCGAGGGGCCCTGTATAATCAGCACACGATAAGCATTGCGTCCTCCTGTAGATCGCACTGCATTAATAAAAGTTTGATGATAAGAAAGTAGCACATTCATTTGTGTGGCATCAGAAACATTCGGTTCGTTGGCGCTTGCAAAGAGCAAGTGTTCATCGAAATCCCGCATAGCAGCGGAGATTTGTGTCCAGTATGCTTTTTGCTTTGCATTGACTGCGTCCTGCTCTGCTGTTGTAACATTATTTTCCAACCATCCACCGTCCCAATGAATATTAAGAATAGCGTACATACTGTCATCTATGCAATACTGCACCACTTCTTTAACCCGGTTCAACCAATCAGCTTTTATAACATTGGATGCATTTGCATATTGATCCCATGAACAAGGGATGCGTACAGCATTAAATCCACTTTGTTTATAAAGATCAATCAGTGCTTTGGTAACTTTAGGATTTCCCCAGGCAGTTTCGCCTCCAATTGCTTCAAGCGTGTTTCCAATATTTATTCCCAGTTTGATCTTTGCAGCTAATTGAACCGCGTTGTTGCTCATGCCGGTTGCATCAGCGGGAATGCTGTCTGACATTGCTTTTCCAAGCTGCCGGATTTTTATTTCTTTTAAAATACTTCCTGCAGTAACTGATAGAATAACAGAGCGTTCATTTATTGTTGGATTCGATTGAACATTTAAAGAAATTTTTCCATTTCCGTTAATCGTTGATGCAGTTGCTGTAAGCCATAATGCAGAATTATTAACGCTCCAATTTGTGTTACTGGTAACTGTAACTTCTGATGTACCTCCGTCCGCAATAAATAATTCTTCGGACGAAGACACTGATAATTCCGCGGCGATGACATCTTTTTTATGACAGGATGAAAAAAGAAGGGCAGCAATAACAAATCCCAAAAATTTATATCGTCTTTGAATCTTCATTGTGTCTGTTGATTGGTGCTTTATTCATTGGTTAAAGAAGGCCTGTAAGGTGGTTCATCTTTCGATGAACACCCGCAGGCCTTTCGATTGCTGCTATGTGAGAGATATGTCCATTTTTTTAGTGCAATTTTTAAACCTAAATAATAAGTCAATTTTATTGTGATCTGTTGCCTCACAGGATATTTTTTTCGTCTGCATCAAAATCAAAACTTTTGTTTTGTTTGGCGAAACGGATGCTAACACCAATATTCTGGGTGTTAACTTGTTTCACTCACCAGCTCTAATGCGTGTTGTAATAATCCAGAGTTATGTAGTTATAGATAAGCCAGTTATCTGCATCTTTTTTGGCAATGAGCTGCATGGTGCTGTCAGTAAGTGTTTTAATTTTCATTTTTGCATTCCAGTTGGCAACAGCACCACCTTGTGCTTTATCATGCAAAACCTGGGCGCCAATAGTTGCCAACTCGTTAGTAGCTGTGTACAACATGAATTTTCCAGTTCCCGACAGGTCGGGAAACATTTTATTATCAGCGCTAAAATGTGCGTCACCCATCAAATCAAAAGTCATGGTACCATAATCACCCGCGGAAACTCCGGACCAACCTATATCTGAAAAGTTAGGATCCCATTCCCATCCGGTACCTCCGAAATAAAATGGAGAGGAAAAATATTTGCTTTTAGCCGCAGCATCTATATCAAGCACCCATTTTTTTGAATTTCCATATCCGCCGGTAAGCGCAACCCACATTGGGTTACTTACAGCTTTTTGATCGAGTGAATTTATAGTTATGGTGGTTGTGTCAGCCTGAACGAGACCACCGGCGCTTTCTACACCATACACAAATTTGTAAGTTCCGGGAAACGGAACATTGACCGTATCTATTACCCTTATGGATTGTCCAAAAGGAGTAACCCACATTGGAGTGAGACCCGGCGTCTGACTCGTTAAAACAATATCATTGGGATTTGTTGAGGAGGGTTCTATAGTGAACTTTAGATCTGTTTTGTTCGCTAATAGACCCAATTCATATTTATCAGGTGTGCAAGAAGAAAACAGGATTACTGCTCCTAAAATTGCAATGAGTATTTTAAAATTATTTTTCATTTCGTTTTAGTTTTAAATTATCGCATAATTATTACCAGCCCGGGTTTTGTTGCAGGGTATCTGATGATAAAGTAATTTGATCGTTTGGTATTTGCTGAAACCCACGGGTAGCTTTAATGTTTGCCTCGAATTTTGAAGCAGAAGGTGGATTTGCAGTACCATCCTGGAAGTATGAAACAGTTGTATTGGCTGCAATAGTAGCAGCGGCTGCATCAACACCCTGGCGCAATAAATCCCAATAACGAAGACCTTCACCCGCAAATTCCAACCTGCGTTGTGCTAAAATATCAGCTTTGGATACAGAAGCAGCAGGAGCAGCCGAAGGATCTGCCCTATGGAGTACCTGGTTATAATAACTTACGGCATTTGGACTTCCTAATTCCGCAGCCATCAGCAAGACATCTGAATAGCGAATAGCGAATAAGTCCTGGTACTGTCCAGTCTGAAAATTAGAAACAATAGAAGTTCCGCTTTGATCACACAGCATTGCATATTTTTTCATAAAATATCCAGTGTATTCACGACAGTCACTTGATTTGTTGTAAGAAAGACCTTCGTCATTTACAGAAAGGATGGTAGCAAAGCGGCGTGTATCAGTTGAAGCATAAGCATTCCAAAGATTAGGATCAACGGTACATGCACCCCATCCGGCCTGGTAAGGATAAATGCTTTGAGAACGGATTCCTTCCATTACCATCCACCTGTTACCGGTAGCATCTGCTGACCAGTTGTCTGTTGAAGAATACTTAATTGCAAACACTACTTCCGGATTATCTTCTCCTGCATAAGTAACATTTTTTGCTACTGAAGCTGCAGGCCACAGCGTATTAAAATCACTCACTAAGGAATGTCCACTATGAGCAATTACATCTTCTACGGCAGCCAAGGCAGTGGCTGCTGTTTCGCCGCCAATGTCAGTTTTTCCATAAAAACCGGAATAGAACAGATAGGCACGTGCTAATAAAGATTCTGCAGCCCACCGGGTTACTCTTCCGCTTGGTACGCTTTTGTAATTGTCTGATGGAAGACTATCACTTGCATAGCGTAAGTCACTCATGATCTGTGTAAAGGTTTCTTCCGGATCGGCTTGTGGCACATTGTCAAGAGTTGGTGTTATCACCAAAGGAACTTTTTCGAACAACCGAACCAGGTCTAAATAACAGTAAGCACGAATGAATTTAGCTTCGGCTGTATATTTTCTCCTCAATGCACTGCTATCGCCCCACTCCACATCATCGATGTTTTGCAGCAACACGTTGCAGCGGTAGATGGTTTGGTAATACGCTTTCCAGCCCGAACTATGAAAAGAGACATCTGAAGGTGACACTGATTTGTCAAATTCATCAATCATTTCCCATCCATAGCCATCAAAAGCACCTGTGCCTCCAAAACTGTTGTCAGAGAAAACTTCCAGCTCAGAAGGGATTGCATCACTATTATAAATCTGATCAAGTCCATTGTAACAACCTACAAGGGCGGTATATGCGTCAGAAGGTGTTTTATAATACGAGACGTTCGTCTGTTTAGCATCAGTCAATTCGGTCGTAAGAAACTTTTTGCACGAATTGAATGTTATTATTGCAATAACTGCAACAATGATAATTCTATATCTTTTCATGATTTTGCTTTTTCTTAATTAGAAAATAATATTTACACCCGCCATATAAACCCTGGGATGCGGATAAAATCCATTATCAACACCCTGTCCAAAATAATAAGTGCCACTGGCGTCATAACTAGAAGCACCAACTTCAGGATCCATGCCGCTGTATTTTGTAAACGTAATCAGGTTTTGTGCAGCTACATATAAGCGGAACTGGCTTAAATATCTCCACCTTACAAGCTTTGCCAGGTCGTACCCGAGCGTAATGTTTGAAACTCTTAAATAGCTACCATCATGAATATAGAGATCTGTAAATTCTAACCAGTTGGAACTGTTCTGAGTTATTCGGGGCATTGTGGTTGAAGTTCCTTCACCATGCCAGCGGCTTAGAATATCGGTTGTCCAGTTAGCCCACTGACCGGGACTACGGTAAGACTGAACAATTTTATTACCTGCAACGCCATTGCCTGTAACAGAAAGATCGAAGTTTTTGTAATTAGTTGAAACTGTAAAACCAAAAACATGATGCGGATTCGGATCGCCGATATTTGTTTTGTCATCGGCGTTAATTACACCGTCACCGTTTAAATCCACTAATTTCAAATCACCCGGATGCGCTTCCGGTTGAAGTAATCCGCCTTTACCGCTCCACGCTTCAACATCTGCTTCATTCTGGAAAATTCCTGCAGTTTTATAGCCCCAGAAATAACCAATAGGATTTCCAGCAGCAGCACGGAAAAATTCAGGGCCATTAACCCATAAACTATTTGTACCACCGTGAATAATTCCATCAGCAGTCGGAATATTATTGACTTGGTTTTTATTATAAGCATAAGAACCCGAAACATTATAGGTGAAATCCCTTCCAACATGTCCATTATAAGATAACTGAAGTTCTACTCCTTTGTTGGTAACATCTCCACCATTGATGTATGGAGGATTACTTACGCCGGCCGTTGCTAATAATGGTGCTGCAATTAACCAGTCTTTCGTGGTTTTGTTGTACCAGTCAAGGCTCATATTTAATTTATTATTCAGGAATCTTGCATCAATACCAACATCAGTTTGATGAGAGCTTTCCCATTTGGTATTTTCAACGCCAATTGTTTGAGGATATGAGCCCTGGTTTAAAGTAGTATTATCATTGCCAAAATTGTATCGGGCATTTGATAAAGAAATTAAAGACAGGTAATTAAATGCGGAAATACCATCATTGCCGTTAGAACCCCAGCTTGCCCTCACTTTCAGGAAGTTCAACCAATTTTTTGTCGATGCCATAAAGTCTTCACTGCTTGCCACCCAGCCGGCAGAAAGGGATGGGAAATAGCCCCATTGATGACCGGGCGCAAACATTGTGGAACCATCAGCACGGAAAATAGCAGAAGCCAAATATTTTTCCCTGAAGCTGTAGTTGATACGACCGAAGAAAGAAGATTGTGCATACACTGCATTGGCATTTCCGGAGAGTGAAAGTGAATTCGTTACGGTTTGCCTGTTAGCTGCGGAAGTATCAGCACTCATAGTAATGCCTGTTACCATGGAATTGCTGAGGTAACCGCGATCAAAAGAACTGAATAAAGTAGCTCCGGTATTATTTCCGCTAAACCATGTTCCCCGGTATTTGCGAACTGCACTTCCCGCTAAAACGTCAAACCGATGGTCCTTAACATTAAACACGTAGTTAATTGTATTATCAAAGTTCCAGGTGTATCCCTGAGAACCACCCTGGCTAATGCTTTCATAAAGATTGTATGCATAAACCGATAGCTTATCATACGTTGGTCTATAACTGTGGTTGGCCGAAGAAGAATAATTGATGCCGAAGGTTGATCTTATTCTTAAATTTTTGATGGGTTGAAGTTCTGCGTACACATCTCCTATCAATCTTTGTGTTTTCCCATCACTCTGATTATTGTATTGCATTAATGCATAAGGATTGGCCTCAGTGTTGTTCCAAACTCCACCATTGTATATAATAGAATTTAGACTGCTCAGGTAATTACCATTTGCATCGTACATAGCCAATAAAGGGCTTGTACCTATCGCACCTGCCAAAACGTTGCCGGAATATAATCCACCATCAGCAACCCCTTTTTGATCAATGAAAGAAAACGTAAGATGTTCACCTACTTTCAATGCGCCGTCGTATAATTTCCGTTCAGAATTAGTGCGGAAGTTGTAGCGTTTATAATCCGAAAGATTGGAACCACCAATAATTCCACCTTGTTCAGTATAAGACAAACCCAAAGAGTAAGATGATACATCAGTGCCACCATTGGCAGCTAAGTTGTAATTCTGAATAGGAACATTCGAAGAAAACATTTGGTCTAACCAATCGGTTCCGTGAGCCGGCAAAATGCTGCTGCCCTGGGCCAAAGCATCAATTTGTGCCTGCGTAAAGAGAGGTGCTTTACCGCTATTTATAGCTGCTTCGTTTTGAATGACAGCATATTCTTCAGCATTCAATAAAGGAAGCTTACGTGCAATGTTTTGAACACCATAATAGATGTCAAGTGAGATGTCTCCATTTTTCTTTCCCATTTTTCCACTCCGGGTAGTGATCAAAACAACACCGTTTGCACCATTCACACCATAGATGGCACACGAAGCAGCATCTTTCAAAATATCAATCGAAGCAATATCTGAATTGTTTAAATAGGTAATATCGTTGGTGATAACGCCATCCACAACATAAAGAGGGTTTGCGTTTCCGATAGTTCCCACACCACGAATATTTACCTTAAACCCACCGCCAGGTTGCCCGGACGTAGAAGTAATGTTGACGCCGGCAGCTTGCCCCTGTAATGCCTGTAAGGCATTTGTTGTGTTCCGCTTGGCAAGGTCTTCTCCTTTTACCTGGGAAGTAGCGCCAGTTACTAATTTTTTCCTTTGAGTACCGTAACCAATGACCACCACATTTTCCATTTGGTTTTCGGTTTCCTGTAATTGAACGTTGATGTCGCCGGAAATCACTTTTACTTCCTGCGGTGTGTACCCAACAGAAGTAATGACAAGCACATCACCCTGCACCGCTTCAATAGTGAAACGTCCTGCTTCATTGGACGTTGTGCCGCGATTTGTGTTTTTAACAACAACCGTTGCACCAATTACAGGATACAATGTGCGTTGATTGACAATCGTGCCGCTGACCTTTGTTTGTGCAAAGGCATTCGTGCTTACGAAGTATATGGAAAGAATACTCCATAGCAGCAATTTTCGTAAGCGAATCGTTTTGGACAGTTTCATATACATACTTTTTTAAGGCTTGAAGAATGAGTCAATTTTTATTGTGATTTTTTTGCCCGCATAGCTTACTTCATTATTGCAGGTATCAAGATCTAAACTCTTTGCTCTTTTTTGTGAAATGATGTTGAATTGAAATATTCTTTGTTGCAACATTCCGTTGAATGATCCTTTGCGATCATTGATGGTTATTGTTTTTGTTGCTTCATCATATTTTATTGGGATGATGGAGAATGCTCCTTTCTCATAATTGTAGTTCGTTCCTTCATCTTCATACAAATTGAAAGAGGCATCTGCACCAGTGTAAATATTAAGAGTGATTGTATCAGCAGGTTTTTCTGACGTGTATTGCAACTCCGGTCCGAAAGGAATGATAGAACCGGCTTTCACAAACAGAGGCATTTTTTCATAAGGAGCATCAGCACTTATTTTTTGTCCGCCCGAATAAAACTTTCCTGAATAGAGATCATACCATCCTGCACATTTTGGCAAATACAATTCGCGACTGCGTTGTTTGTATTTATAAACCGGATTGATCAACAATGAAGGACCAAACATGTATTGATCATTAATATTTAAAACTGATGTATCCGTCTCAAAATCCATTGCAAGGCCACGCATGATGGTATAATTATTATGATAGGCGGCGCAAGCCAATGAATAGATATAAGGAAGCAAACGGTAACGCAACTTATCATAATACAAAAAGCTTTTGTAGGCCGGATGATCAACAGGAGCTATGTTGAATATTTCCCTGAACGGATATTGTCCATGCACACGGAATAAAGGAACGAATGCGCCAAACTGTGACCAACGTGTTGTTAGCTCGCGCCATTCTTCCAAATTTTCTGAATCAGGCCTTTCAAATTTTTCAGGAACAACAAAACCACCGATATCCATTGTCCAATAAGGAAGTCCTGACATTGAGAAATTGATACCGGCAGAAATCTGGTTCTTCATGTCGGTCCATGTAGAACCAATATCACCACTCCAAATAGCGGCAGCATAACGTTGTGATCCTGCAAAACCGGAGCGTGTCAAAAGAAATACTCTTTTATCAGGGTCAGTTGATCGTTGCCCTTCATAAATTCCTTTTGCATTTTGCAAAGGATATGCGTTAAGATATTCTGCTGAACTGCCTAAAGCCGTTGGCGTCATTTCGAGTTTTCTTTTTTCGGGATCAACATTGGAAAGAATATCAGGCTCACTTGCGTCCATCCACCAGGCATCAACACCTTTGCTATAAATTTTTTTATTGATTAAATCCCAAAAACCTTTTCGTGCATTTTTATTAAAGGCATCGTAAAAAGTAGAGACGTAACCTTTGCCAATCCAGTCTCTTTGACTGTCGGCAATATTTCTTTTGTATAACCATCCGTTCTTGTCAAATTCCTTATAAGTAGAAATGCCTTCGTAAAATTTTGGCCATACTGAAATCATCAAATGAGCATTGTATTTTTTATGCAATACATCAATCATACTGTCAGGAGAAGGGAAGCGCTTTTCATCAAAATCCTGGCTTCCCCACTCTGCTTCTCGCCAATAATTCCAATCCAAAACAATATTGTCGATTGGAATTTTTCTCTTGCGGAATTCATGAACAGTGGAAAGAATTTCATTCTCTGTTTTATATCGCTCCCGACTTTGCCAAAAACCCAAAGCCCATTTGGGAACAATTGGCGCTTTGCCCGTTAGCGTTCTATATCCGCTAATCACATCATCGATGTTGTTGCCATAGATGAAATAATAATCGACTTGTTGTCCTGCTTCGGAAGAGAAGCTGAAACAATTTTGTTGTTCCTGCGAAAGTGGTTCTTGCCATTTTACCGATAGGTAAGATTCACCTCCTTCCGGTATCCATTCTATTTTTATTGGAACTCTTTCGCCACTTTTCAAATTAACAGGAAGCAGTGCCAGCGCAGGATTCCATGCTTTGCGCCAGCGATCTAAAACTAATTGATTATTCAACCAAACTTTTAAGTCACCCCCAAGCGTAAATCGTAATTGATGAAGTCCGGATAATTCACTTTCGATGCTTCCTTCCCACGTAACGATGCCTCGCTCAGGAATAAAAGCCTTTGGCAGTTTGATTTTAGAGTCTCCTAAAAATTCCATGTTGATATTTGTCTCTGCTCTTTCAAAAGCGACAACTCCTGGTTTGAATTTATCATTAGAATAAGATGCGGTTAGCCAACCGGCTTCTCCTTTTTTCGAAAAAAGTTGAAGCGAAGAAAGTGGATGAAGTGGCCTGACATCACCCACTTTTGTCAGAGAATAATTATCCCAGAGGATACCATAGTTTTTACTTGAGACAAGAAAAGGAATCGCCACTTCAGTATTGTTCTGAAAAAAATTTACTTGTTGTCCCCGGTAATTAATTATGCCATCCTGGTGCTGCCCCAGGCCATACCATGCATCATCAGAAGTTGACTGAAAAGTTTGTGTGAGATTGTAATAACGTTTGCCATCAAATACGGTGGGTTGAAAACTGCGGCCTGCAATTGGTTTTTCACCTATTATTTTTTTGCCTTTCAAATCCCAAAAGGAAACAACGCCGGTTTTGAGATTAACTACGGCAGTAAGTGCTTTTGTTTTTAAAGTGATTCCTTCTTTTGAGGGAATAACATTCCAGCTAAGGTCAGGTCTTTTGGTGTAAACAGTGACCAGGCTTTGTGTCGGCACAAGCTTCCTTCCTGGTGCAGCAATCACCCTTATAATATTATCTGCGACAACCTCAAGTTTAACGGCACTGGAAACACCTGTAAACAGCGGATCGGTAAAAACGATGATGCCATCTTTCGTTTGAATGTAAGATGGAGGTTCTGCCAACAAGACATTAAGAACCGAAACACATACGAAGCAAAGCAGGAACAATCGTATTTTCATAAACAGCAATCTTTCACTTGAATCAATGCTGTAAAACTATTGCTGCGGAGTTTGAGATGGCGGAGTCAAATGGGTATGATTAGGGTATGAAATGTGCAACCGCGATAATTTTTATCATGTCTTATCAAAACAACCCCATTTTGTAAACATTTCAAACCATTAAGCATTGTGATAGGCAATCCTTTATTCTTCCCAAAGACAATTTGGTCATGAAGTTTGAAGTGTTAATTACAGTCAGTATGAAATTTTGGCAAGTGCCCCTTGATCACTATAAGCTGAAAGAGAGGGATAACATTAAGAAAAAATAAGAGGTATAAATGTCTATTGGGGTCTCTAATTAATTATTGCATGAAATAATTATAGCTTAGAATTTTTTTTATCCATGACATACTCTGATGGCAAGACATTAAATTCTTCCTTAAAATATCTGCTGAAGTTCTTGGGATTATTAAATCCCACTTCGTATGCAATTTCTGAGATACGCATTCCACTCTTTTCCAAAAGCTGTGCAGCTCTTTTTATCCGAATAGAACGAATAAACTCCAAAGGCGCTCTTCCGGTCAGTGAAAGAATTTTATTATACAAGGCCTTTCGGCTCATACACATTTCGCGACTGAAATCTTCCACAGAAAAATCGGGGTTCTCCATAAATTTCTCGACAACCTCTAATGCCTGCTTCAAAAACTTTTCGTCGACAGGCGTTACAGTTATTTCGCTCGGGTCAACTTCAATTTGCTTTTGAAATCTTTTATGCAATAATTCCTGCTGCGCCAGCAAATTTCTGATGCGTGAAGCCAGAATTTCAAAAGTAAAGGGTTTGGTAATGTAATCATTTACGCCTGCCTTAAAGCCAGCCAATTGTTTTTCCTCACTTCCCATAGCGGTAAGTAAGATGACCGGAATATGGGCCGTGACGGTTTCGGTTTTAATTTTCCTGGCTAATTCAACTCCGTCCATTAAAGGCATCATAATGTCACTTACCACAAGATCAGGATTCAACAGTTTTATTTTTTCCCAACCTTCTTTTCCGTTAGTGGCTTCTTCAACCTTATACTGCCCTTTCAGATTGTCCTTTAAATAAAAGCGAAGGTCTTCACTGTCTTCCACCACAAGTATCGTTTTCTTCTTACCACGCTTTTGACTTTCTTCTGATATTATTTGTTCGGTTTCTTCTCCTGGTATTGGGCCGGTTGCCGTCACGGAAGGATAATCGTAAATCTTTTTTGCTGGAAGTAAGACTGTGAAACAGGTACCTCGTCCCGGTTCGCTCTTTACGGTTATGATACCATTATGCAATTTGACAAATGCTTTTGTTATGGCGAGACCGATACCCGTGCCCTGGTTCACCATACTTTCGGGAACATCGGTTTGAAAGAAACGTTCGAAAACCTTTTCATGCATGTCGGCCTGTATTCCAATACCTGTGTCTTTTACTTCCATAGCAAGCGTTCCATCACCTTCAATATTTATGGGGGGATTGTAGGTAAGGTTGATGCTGACCATTCCATTATCATCGGTATATTTAAAAGCGTTTGAAAGCAAATTGAACAGAATCTTTTCAATCTTATCCTTATCAAAATAAATTTCCAGGCTATTAACGTTGGAAGAGAATGAAAGCTGAATATTTTTCTTTTCGGCGATATCCAAAAAAGACTGACTTATATCCCTGCTGAACATGATAATGTCACCTATTGAAGGATGCAATTTTAATTCCTGTACCTCCATTTTTCTGAAATCGAGCAGTTGGTTTACCAGGTTTAATAACCGCTTTGCATTCCGTTGTACCAGGTTCAACTGCTTTTTTTGTTCTTCATCAGGAGTCTGTTTAATAATCTTTTCTAACGGAGCAATGATCAGGCTTAAGGGAGTACGGAACTCATGACTTACATTGGTAAAAAACTTTGTCTTTAACTGTTCCAGGGTATGAGCTCTGTCTGCTTCCCGGCGTTGTTGTGCCACTTCATAGCGCATGTGTATTCTGTCTAATGTAATACGCCGGATAAGTATCAGCAAGCCTGCAGCTATCAATGTATATATAATATATGCAACGGGTGTTCGCCAAAATGGCGGCTCAATGGTAATCTGCAAAGTTTTAACATCACTCCATAAACCCTCACTATTCAAAACCTTTAATTTAAAAGTATAATGGCCCGGATCGAGGTTTGTATAAGTAGCCCTCCGTTGGGTGGCATCGGCATACAACCAGTCCGGATTAAATCCTGCCAGCATGTAGGCATATTTATCACGGCTGCTATTTGCATAATCAAGTGACGCAAATTCAATAGAGAAAACATTTTCTTTATACTTCAGGTCGATACCTGGAAGGTGGGATAATGATCGCTGAAGCAGAACACGGTTATTAACGACCTCTCCGGGTTCGATTTTTTTATTTAGGATCTCTAAATCTGTAAAAACAATTTTGGAATGGTAAACAGGCCTTTTAATTGCTGTTGGATTAATGACATTAAAGCCGGAAGGTCCGCCAAAAATCAATTCTCCCTCCTTTGTTTTATATGCTGCCTTGCTATTAAATTCCTGGTTCTGCAGATTATTTAATTCATTATAATTGATCACTGAAAGAACAATGCCGTTTTCTTTTTGTTTAGGAATGGCATTGCATAATCCGTTAGGAGTGGATATCCAAAGGCTTTGATGACCATCGTCAAGAATATTTAAAATCATATTATCGGGCAACCCATCAGCCATCGTAAATGTTTGGAAATTTTTAGTTTGTTCATTAAATAGAGCCAACCCTTCACGGGTTCCAACCCAAATTCTTCCTCTATTATCTTCTGAAATACACAACACATCGTTGTTGGTTAAACTCTTTTTGTCATTGGAATGCTGATAGAAAACCACCTGGCTCTTATTCTCTTTTAAAACAGCAATACCATTAACGGTACCGATCCATAAATTTCCCTTCTCATCCTGGAGCATATCAGAAACATAATTGGAGGGAAGAATATCCGACGCCTCTGGTTTATTTTGGTAATGTTTGAACCGGCCATCCTTTCTATCCAGGAGATCTAATCCGCCACCCAGAGTACCTATCCACAGATTTTGCTCCCGGTCTTCATAAATTTTCCATACATTATCATCAGCTAAACTTGTAGAGTCTGCATCATCATGCCTGTAGTGCATAAACTTCTTTCCGTCGAAACTATTCAGGCCTCCGATGAAAGTTCCAACCCAAAGCATATTTTTATCATCGATACACAAGCTCACTATAACATTACTGCTCAGGCTGTTTTTGTTGTTTGGATCGTGCAGGTATTGTTTAAATGTGTTGTTTTTTCTGTCGAAATATACTAGTCCACCGCCGTTGGTGCCGATCCAGATATTTCCTGAATTATCTTCCACAAACTGGTTTACATCATCAAAGGGTAGACTATTTGGGTTCGACTCCTGGTGATGATAATATGGGAATTGCACAATGCTGCTATTTAGATAATTAATTCCTTGCTTATAAGTTCCCAGCCATATGATTCCAATATCATCTTTGTAAATAGCCGTGATGGTATTTTGGCTGAGGCTTTTGGGGTCTTCGGGATCGTTCATCAGGTAGTTGGTCCTGAAGTTATTCCTTTTATCGATTAGCGTTACTCCGCCATGATCAGTTCCTACCCAAATCAAACCATTGTTATCCTGAACCACCTGGCTAACCAGGTTAGATTTCAACTTCGATGGAAATGAATTTTCATTAAAATGTTTCAGTGAACTATCCTGTGGATGAAACAGAAAAACACCTTGTGTATAATACCATAGCCATATATCTCCATCCCTGTCGATTGAAAGATAATACGAAATATTTCCTTTATTCAGCTTCTGTAAAGCAGCAGATGAGAAAATAATTTTATCCGATTTTATATCATATTCCTGCAAAAATCCATTTTGATAAACCAACCACAGTTTTCCATCTTTTGTTTCCTGGAGTGCACTGATTTTGGCATCGGGATTAAAAGCGGGATTATGGCGAAATAATTTTACAATTTTATCCTTTTCAGAATACATATATAGATCAAGGTTCCCATAAAGAAACCAATATCTTCCGCTGTTGCCCTTCACAATAGTATTGACGGGCCCTGAAGGTAAACCCAGCGAATTCAGGTAGGCATAATAGTTAGCATCGAATTTTTCCACTTCGGAATTATATATACAGGCGCCGGCCCTCGTCACGACCCACATTTTCCCACCAGGAAGTTCGAAAAGAGAAAGAATATCATTATCATACAGCGAAGTGCTATCATTAGGTTCCTTGCGGTATATTTTAAAAGAGTATCCATCATACCGGTTGAGCCCGGACATGGTGCCAAACCATAAAAAGCCTTCAGAATCCTTTAATATGGCATTTACCTGGTTGTGGGAAAGACCATTGTAAGTATTCAGTTTGGAAAAATGATAGTATTCGCTTTGGGCAAAAAGAGAAAATGATAGCAACAACAAAGCGGGCAAAAAAACTAAACGCATCAGATAGGGTTTATGGTGAAATTAACTTTAATCTCATCCATTTTCTTTCATCATTATTTTGGCAACACCAAAGAATGAAAAATTTGAATTTGATTTTTTTCACACCAGGTCCCGTCCTGAAATTTTAAAAACAAATGCATGTTCACCAGGTTTGTGATCTGGAAGTGTGATTTTCAACGCATCATCTTCTCTTTTAAAATCCACTTTACCATAGCCAAGTAATTCCACGTTTTCAATGCTCCCGATTTTTTGATCGCTGTTATTTTTCAATGCCTGAACAGAAACTTGTTTTTCCTCATCCGGCCACCCCATAACAACAGCGTAGAGTGTATTTCCTTTTGTTGTGAACCGCACGTCCTGGTAAGTTAAATCTTTACGTTTGTTTTCATTGAAAGCACTATTTTCATTATGGTTCTTGGCATTTTGTGATTGTTGCCCTTCGCCATAAATTTTCCATGGTCTTGTTGCATAAATCGCCTCGCTGTTTACTGCCATCCATTTAGTGATGCCATCCAACACAGATAATTCATCACTGTCGAGCATGCCGCTTGCAGGCAATGGAAAGTTCAGCATAAGATTTCCGTTGCGGCTAACGATATCAACCAAAAGATCAACAACTGTTTTTGCCGATTTGTAGTGCCCTACTCTTTCCTTGTTGTAATGCCAGTCGCCAATGCATGTATCTGTTTGCCAGGGAAGAGGCCATATTGACTCTACCACTCCACGCTCAACATCAAATACACAAATACCAGTGCCTTCAGCAGCATCTTCGGCACGTTTGCTTGTATAAACCGTTTGTGGCTTACCGCCATTTTTATTGGCACTCTTATTATACAAATGTGCCAGAATACTTAATCCGAAATCTTCGAATGGCAAATGGCCATCACAATACAAAAGATCAGGATCATATTTATCAATCAAATCTTTTATTCTTTGGAACCAGTGTTTTTTCCAACTCTCCGGTATTCCATTTTCGTTCCAGTCAAGATTCTTATATACCTCTTCGCATTTTCCGTAGTAATCAAAATTTTTGGGATCGGCTCCATCATAAGCAGCGCCGGCAAAAGGACCATTTGTATCATGTCCTTTGCTTGTGGAAAACCATTTGTAGCTAATCCAAAGATGATCACTGATTCCGAATTTTAATCCGTGCTTTTGTGCTGCTTTCTTCCACATTCCAACAATGTCTTTATGCGGGCCCATTTTTACAGCATTCCAGCGGTTGTATTTAGAATTCCACAGATCAAAATTGTCGTGATGCACTCCCATGCTCATAAAATATTTTGCACCAGCCTTTTTATATAATCCCATCAAATAGTCTGCATCAAATTTTTCAGCTTTCCATGCGGGTATGGTATCCTTAAAACCAAACTTTGATGGATGTCCATAGGTTTTTACATGATAATCGTACTGCCTTTGCCCTTGCATGTACATATTGCGTGCATACCAATCGCCATATTCTACTGCAGATTGCGGACCCCAATGCGCCCAAATTCCAAATTTGGCATCGTGAAACCAATCCGGAATTTTATAAGAACGTAACGACATTCTTGTTGGTTGAAAGGGGCCTTTTTCAATTGGCGAACTGCTTGCTGAAATTTGGTCATCAAGTGCTAATGCTGAAGGAGCTATTTGCAAAGCGGGAATTCCAAGTGCAATACTTTTCAAAATGTTTCTTCTTGAGATGGACATATGTTAGCCTGTTTAAAATCTGTATAAGTTATTTTTTCGATGGCTTTGTGGACTGCATATATTCAAGCAAACAATGTTATTAAGGCAAAAGATTTGATAGCTGCGAATCTATTCAACTAAAATTGATTTACCCTTGCACGAAAAAGACTTTGTTTTATACGAATCAGACTTTCTTTCCCAACCTGGTTCAATACCAATAAATTTCAAACCAAAGTATAGTCCTGTCAGGATGCAAAGGAATGCTGATCGAAAATACAACTCATCGCCGACAATTGGATTGATGATTAGTAGTACGGCGATCGATTGTACCGAGGCTGCCCTTTACCTGATTTATTTTGTGCCGCATACAGAACAGCCATGAAAAAAACGAAAGAGTTTGCAGGTGATACCCAACATTTGACATGCAGATGCTCTCCCTCTGCCCAAAATTTATGAGTTGAGCCCCTTTGCAGCAGAACGCTTTCACCAGCTTGCAGGTATTTGGGTTCTTGTCCAAAATATTGATAACCCATTTTCCCTGAAACCACAGTAATCTCTTCATCCTGCATTAAATGAGTGTGAAAAGTAGGGCCACATCCGGGGTTACAAAATCCTTCAAAAAATACTTTCTCCCCACTGCTTGTTTTTTCTTCTTTTATGAAAATTATCTTTTCCCAAATGCTGTTTTCAATTGTATGTCGGTAATTGTATGTCACTTTTTCTTACTTTGCAAATAGGTCTTTATTGAATCAAAATGAAACGAAATGAAAGCGTTTCACCAGAATTTCACCAACACGAAATTCAGTTTTCCAAGTCGCTGATTTACAAATAGATTTCAAAGAGGTTCGAATCTCGTACGGGCTACAATAGAAAAACTTCAGTTCAAACTGAAGTTTTTACATTTTTATGGTGTACGTCTATGTCATACAAAGTTTATCTGATCAAATATGGTACACCGGAATGGCAATTGATCCCGTAAATCGCCTTAGAGAGCACAACAACGGCAAAAACAGGTTTACGAAAGGACACAGACCATGGAAAATTATTTTTACAGAGTCACATGCTGATTGGTCTTCCGCCAGAAAAAGAGAGAAGTATTTAAAAACAGCCGCCGGCAAAACATGGTTAAAAAAGTATTTTAATTCTCAACAGTGATGATACGAGTTCCCTGCCTGCGCGACGCAGTCAGGCAGGGAATTTCGTACGGGCTACAATAGAAAAACTTCAGTTCAAACTGAAGTCTTTTGCATTTTATACGGCGGTGGTGATGCTTATAAAACCAACTATGCCGACACATGGGAATTTGAAAATAACAAATGAATAAAAGTTACCGACAATAGTGGGGGGATGGAATGGCAGTGAGTATGAAAAAGTAGAATAATCGCATTATTTAAACTTCTACACATTATCCTCAACTTGTTTATTCGTTTGTTGTTTGTTTTTTGACAATTTTTACGTCGAAAAAAATAAATTGTTCGACATAAAAGCTAAAACGTACGTCGAATAGTTTGCCGGAGAGAAGATCATTTTTCTAACTTGCTATACTAAACACAAGTACTATGGACTTCCAACTTATCGCTGGCGGGCCAGATACAAATGACCACCTTGTTTTTACAACCACTTTCACACACAACAACGTTTTTTACAAAGCGGCTCTCGCCGAAACAATTTCATGGGAAGGACATCTTACCGGAACTTACGATGTATTGCTTCAGTCGGGCAAAGGCACACAGCGCCTCACCCTGGTAAAAGAAAGTGATGGCGAACATTGGAGAGCGGGAGATGAAATTGAGCAGATCGGAGTTATTTCGCAGGAAGTCGTTGACCTGCTTGCATTAGTTATTAAAGAAGTGCGCAGGTGAAATGATCTGGTGACGGTTACCATTCCGTAGCCGGTATGCGGAGCTGAGTGTGAGAGCGTACCGGCTATACAGGCCTAGGGGTGGATGACTACTACATAATGTTTTTATTTCAACACAGTTATCGATAACTGTCAATTCTAAATTATTAGTTCATAAATTTTAAAGAGATCAAACCATTCAATAGCGTTTTTTCTAATTTCTTCTTTTGTGAATAAATCATCACACCATTTTTCAAACGCTTTTTTTATATCATCATAAAATGTTTCTACAAGTAACAAAACTGCACCTGAATTGAGTTTTTCTAAATGGTTTCCAGAACCAATTCTTCCTAATGCAAAGGAGTTTCGACCTGAAGAATAATTATGAACAATCTTACATCTGAAGTCATTGTATAAATGATTTGAATTGTATTTAGTATTTATTTTTTTGAGATAATCATCACAAAATTGTTCAAACCTTTGTTTCACATTGAAAACATAAATGGGGTCGTTATTTTTTCCGCGAAGAATTTTTAGAGTTTTCATCCCGTAATAAAAAGCACTAACTTGATCTATAAAGCAACTGCATAAAATAAAAGAACCAATATGCATATTGTTTTCACCGGTTAAGTTAATCGACTTCCGAATATCTCCTAAAGCATAGTCTTTTAAACTATTTATTATTCGATTAATTGTATTTATTTCTTGTTGTTTAATCATGTCGATAAAATTTACGTTATGCAATATCAATTTACAATTGCTGCAAAAACTTCCAAAGGTACAAGCAAGTGACACAACGAGCTATGTCATAAAGAATTTTACGGGCGCCTTTTGTAGTGAGTGTAACAGTTGTTTTACTGTTTCAGTTAGTGAGGACACCAACTTACATAGATAAATACGGATATTATTGTCCAGCATTTTTATAAATAACCTCTTTTCAATTCATCTGCAGCATAATTAGCTGCACGTGCTGTGATTGCCATGAATGTAAGTGATGGATTTTGATTGCCAACAGTTGTCATGCATGCACCATCAGTTACAAAAACATTGTTACACAAATGCAATTGATTCCATTTGTTTAGCATTGACGTTTTGGAATCTTTACCCATCCTGCATCCGCCCATCTCGTGGATGTCAAGACCCGGTGCTTGCCTGCTGTCATTTTTTACAATATTGGTACAACCGGCAACCGTTAATATTTCTTCGCCCTGCGTTAAAAAATCTTTTAGCATTTTTTCATCATTATCATCATAATCCACTGAAGTAATAAGTTGAGGAATTCCCCATGCATCATTTTTATCTTTACTCAAACGCACATGATTAATATGTTTTGGAATCACTTCGCCCTGTATGGACATATAAACGCTCCAATCACCCGGTTCGCATAGGGCATCTTTAAATTTTGCACCTATTGTATCAGCGCCATTTTCACTTCCCGCATTTCGATAAGCGCCCCAAAACGTAATATAGCCACCCAGGAAATCCATATCATTTTTGTGAACGTTTCTAAAGCTTGGCATCAAAGGCGAGACAGGTCTTCGTCCATAATAATATTTATCAGAAGGTCCGTCAATGCTGGCGTTCAGCGAACCGCGGTAATTTTGAAATGAGATATATCTTCCCAAAATATCATTATCATTTCCCAATCCATTTGGAAAACGATTTGACGTGGAATTGAGTAAAATAAGATTACTGTTCAAACATGCACCATTCACAAAAATGATTTTTGTAAAATATTCTGTTGCTCGTTTTGTGTTGGCATCAATCACCCGTACACCAATTGCTTTTTGTTTTTGTTCGTCATAAATAATAGAATGCACAACAGAATCGGGTTGCAAAGTAAGGTTGCCTGTTTTTTGTGCCCAGGGAATAGTAGAAGAATTTGAACTGAAGTATCCGCCGAACGGACAACCACGATAGCAAAGATCACGTGCCTGGCATTGACTGCGTCCCTGCTGCAATTGCAACTCACCTGCTTTTGTTAGGTTGGCGCAGCGCCCCATCAACATTACCCTGTCTTTATAATGCGCATTCACTTTGTCGCGCATCATTTTTTCAGCACAATTGAATTCCCATGGAGGCAAAAATTCACCGTCGGGCAAATTTTCAATTCCATCTTTATTACCGCTGATGCCTGCGAATTTTTCAACATGCGAATACCATGGTGCAAGATCATCATACGTTATTGGCCATTCAACAGCATAGCCATCGCGACCAGGCGCTTCAAACTCAAACCTGCTCCAGCGTTGCGTTTCGCGTGCCCACATCAACGATTTACCACCCACCTGGTAACCACGAATCCAGTCAAAAGGTTTCTCTTGTACATATGGATGCTCCTTGTCTTTTACAAAAAAATGTTGTGCAGTTTCATCGAATGCATAACACTTGCTGATGATTGGATTTTCTTTTTCGAGCTCACGTGTTATTTTTCCGCGATGACGAAATTCCCACAGATGTTTGGTCGCAGTAGGGTAATCTTTTATATGCGTAACGTTTCGTCCTCTTTCAAGCACCAGGGTTTTTATCCCATGCTCGCACAATTCTTTTGCAGCCCAGCCACCACTAATACCGGAACCAATTACAATGGCATCATATGTGTTTTTTGAAACACCTTTTGTACTTATGTATAATGTATCTCCCGGCATAGCAACAATTTTATTTGAACAAAAAGATAAAAATTTCTCTATAAGATAACGAGATAAAATTCAATCTAATTTCCTCTCTTCTTCTCCGGCACAAACAATATTGCATCAGCCGCAACATAACCGTTGGCATTTTTGGTTGTAATGGTTACGGTACTGTTGTTTCCGTTTGGTAACAGATAAGTACCAAGTGAAACCCATTTACCACTCGTTTGTCCTTCAACATGTGTAGGTGTCGGGATAATGACATTTTTGCTTGTTCCGTTTTTAACGATATAATGTATTTGAGTAGCTGCAGTGTCGACCGACGGCACATAAGCGTACAATGTATAATTACCGGGAACAACTACCTGCGGTTTGAACTGAACAGTTTGCGGCGCTCCAGAAGGTGTTGCCAGCAACCATGAAGGTCCGTAACCGCCGCTGGTTTGCTTTTTCCAGTTGCCCGTAATAGTTGTATGCTCTGTGTCATTATCATCAACGAGTATTTCAGGTGTGCTGCCATCCATCAAAGGATTTTCTTTAAGCAACTGCTGCAATTTTTTTACATCAACCTGTTGCACGGTTCGTTTGTTATCGATAGCCATACATGCAGCGACGGCGCAGGATTGCGCCAGGACCATGAACACAGGTTCCATGCGGATAGAACCATACGCAATATGACTGGCACTTAAACATACGGGTACATACAGGTTGTTGCATTCATTCGGTCTGGGTATCAAAGCACGATACGAAATCGGGTAAGGACCAAAACCGCCGATCTCTACATTGCCTTCATTCTTTACCATTCCGTTCACTACAAGCCGCTCACAATTGTGGGAGTCCATTGTGTACGCTGCCATAGCAATTCCGTCGTTTACGGTGGTGCGGCCCTGGCAGTTGGCCTGCGTCATTACATAATCACCGATCATGCGACGACTTTCGCGGATATAGAGTTGAGGAGTAAAATGATCATTGTCTGTGTACTCATCTTTCGGATAACCCCATTGTAACATCTCATTGCGCAAGTATTGAGGCATGAGTGGATCATGACCAATAAAATACAACAAGCCTTTGACGTATTGCTCATGCGCTTTTAAAATGCCCTGACGGGTGATGTAATCACCGTCAGGATAATTGTAATTCATGCCAATCATATCGGTGGAAAAAGGACCGTTATTATTGATATCTGTTTTATGATTGGGCATAAGATCGATCTTTAGCACCCTGTCATTTAAATCTTTCGGTTTGTATCTATCAATGTATCGTAAAAGCAGTTCATATTGCGAAGGATCATAGTTAGCCGGTTTTGTAATTTCTATTTTATTGGCAGCATCATTTGTGAGGCAAACCCGGTAATTGTATGCCTGCACCATTTTATTTCCTGCCCCTGCGGGCAGCAGGCTATTGTTGCTGATTCCCCAGAGTAAACCACTTGCCGGGTCTCCCGGAATTTTGTAAGGATCGATGCCATCCGGGAATTGATGACCTTCCATTAACTGCACGCCATTATATGTTTCATTGTACGTGCTGTTGTCTTCCCTTCCGACTATATAACTGACTCCGGCTTTTGCCATGAGATCACCTTCATAACTGCAGTCGATAAACATTTTTGCAGTGATAGTTTTAGTAAGTGTTGAAACCGCAGGATTGGGGTTTTGTATTTCGATGGCCTGTATAAAACCATTTTGCTTTTTTACACTATGAAGAATGTATTCATACAAGACAGGAACATGGGCTTCTTTGATGTAGTCGTTAAAGATTTGTTCTGCCACATGCGGTTCGAATATCCATGTTTCGAATCTTCCATAATGTTTGCCCACTCTTCGGTAAAAGTTGCGGGCAAGACCTGTTACCACATATTTGTTACCGATATCTGTATAACCCAATCCCCCGGAAGTCAGGCCACCTAAATGTTTGCCGGGTTCTATGAGAATTACTTTCTTATGCAATTTCGCAGCAGTGTAGGCAGCGATCACACCGGCAGAAGTACCACCATATACACATACGTCATATTGGGCGTTAGATTTTATTATTGAAATGATCGCAATAATAAAAATGAAAACATACTTCATGAGAATAGAATTTATTTCAATGCTCCGCTCAACTTCACAACAAATAATTCAACAGGTATATCCCCCGGCTTTGTATTTGAAAGATCAATTACACAATCATTGCCTTTTTGTTTGCATCTAAAAGTTTTATTATTACCAAGCACGGTGGCTTTTGTACCCGCTGCAATTTTCAGATCGTGTATGCGCACCTGCGGCAAGTATGCCGGAACAATGCAATAGAGGTCATTGGCTTTTTTGGTGAAAAAGTATTCGATATGCGCCTGGCTGGGATCAGGCTTTATTAGCTGTGCCACATCATAACCGGCCATAAAACTTTTATCATTCTTTTCCGGCTGTTTCCCTTCACTCCATTGATAAGAATGAACCCATGCACGACTGCCGTAAATAGCTTCACCATTTACATCAAGCCATTTACCAATATCAGTCAGCCGTTGTTGCATGATAACAGGGATACGGCCATCGGCAGTGGGACCAATATCAAGCAATAAATTGCCGCCTCTTGAAACAATATCGACCAGCATGAGGATAAGATCGTGACTGCTTTTGTAATCGTTGATTTGTTCATTGCGGTTATAGCCGTACGAATGACCAATCCCACGATTTTCTTCCCACACCACATCGGCGTTCATGCCGCTGCCATATTCCGAAGTGCTGTAGGTGCATCCATGATTTTTTTCACGAGTGTTGCTGCCCCAGCGATCATTTATCACTACATCTTTCGCAACAGGCGAATCGTTGAAGAGCCACGCTAATAGTTCGGGACTGTGCCATTGTGTGTCGGTAAGCTCCCATTCGCCATCGCTGAAAATAATGGAAGGTTTATATTTTGTCACCAGGTCTTTGAACTGTGGGATCATGTGCTCGGTTACGTAATCCGGTTTATCAGTTTGCCATAATGGATTGAACCATTCATAGAGCGAGTAATAATAACCCATCTTTAAACCATCTGCACGAACGGCGTTAGTAAGATCGCCGAGCAGGTCACGTTGCGGTGCGCCTGTTACAGCATTCCACGGGCGACCCCAGTCGCGGTCGGCTTCGGCGCTGTTCCACAAACAATATCCTTCGTGGTGCTTGGATGTAAGCACTACATATTTTGCTCCCGATCTTTTAAAAACACCTGCCCATTGCTGTGGGTCGAACATGTTTGCAGTGAACTGCGATTCGAATCGCTGGTAAGGAAAACTGGTTCCATAGTTTTTATCGTGAAAGGCAGTAAAGTCTTTTTGCCCTTCGTGCAAGCGATACCAATACCATTCTGCATAACTGTAACCACTGTTCTCTATTACCGGCGCATACGAAGGCACAGCATATACGCCCCAGTGAATAAAGATGCCAAACTTTGCGTCTTTGAACCATGACGGAATTCCCCTTGTGTTAAGAGATTGCCAGTTGGGTTCGTAATGTTGAGCTATAGAAGAAAATGCAATGGCAATAGCAAGCAGCAGTAGTGGTATCTTTTTCATAGGAGAAAGGTAACAAGAGTTTTAGATTAAAGAAGCGGGTAAGAAATAGCTGTCCCGCAACTCAGAAGCACACAGAGATTCCTCATAAACAAAAACTGTGTAAAATATAAACGCCTTGTAAGCTTACTAAAAAGATACTTTTCTTGTCTTGCCCGAAGCATCAGTAATATCAACAGAGGCAGCATTTCCCGGAATGACCATAAATCTTCCGGATTGAAACAGGAAGGAACTTCCTTGCATCGTATAAATTAAAAATTTAAAAGCTCTATCATTTTAGAAGACCATCATTGTGATCATTTAGAAGCAAGGCGTTTTAGACAATTCATCAATGCCCTGAAGTTGTGATAAGTTCCTTTCCATATCTGTGCTTTTAATGCGGTCTTGCGTTGCGGCTCAGTATCCAAACCTTCATCATACCAATCGCCATGTTCATGATCGATTAAATATGTCTGAACATATTGCCATTGCCTGAAAAATTTTTGACGGTAGTGCATCAGATCATTTGGATACATATAAGAAAACATCAGGAATGTGTTCAATGCCTCTGCCTGTGCCCACCAGTTTTTACCGGTGTATGTAATAGTAAGTCCAGGTTTGTTTTTAAAATAGTATCCTTCGTCATAAAAGCCTCCAACCTTATTGTCCCAACCGTTGCGCAATGCATGATCTACCATCTTTTTTCCGATCATCAAAGTTTTTTCATCAGGCTTTCCGTATAATTCTTCAGAAGCTTCCTGCATCAAATAAGCAGTTTCTACATCATGACCAAAAGACACATGATCTATATAGTGATTTTTTTTGATGATGGAATCCGGCGAATCATGAAATGATATCGGTTTCCAGTCGTAAGTAAAATACATTTGCAAATAACCTTTAGGCGTAACAATTTTATCACGTATCAATTCAAGCATCTCCTGCAATCTTTCTTTCACCAACGGATCAGGCCACACTTTGTACAATTCAGTGAGTGCTTCTAAAATATGAATGGAACTGTTTTGATCTTTGTACCCAAGATCCGATGTACTGGGTACATCAGCCGTTCTTATTGCATGGGAGCCATCGCGATTGAGATGTTGATAATAGCCTTTATAAACAGGATCATGACTATGTTTCTCCATCCACATGAAAGCTTCCATTGCCAAATTCAGTGCAACTGTGTCATGCGAACATTCGTAATAAGCACTTAATCCATAAATCGCAAATGCATTTCCATAAGCTTCTTTAATGGTACTCTTGGGTCTACCGTCTCTTGCAACCAAACTGTAAAAGCCGCCATATTCTTTGTCCCACATTTTATCACGTAAAAAATAAAACCCATGACGAGACATTGAAACGTATGATGTGTCATGATAAAACATGGCCGCTTTTGCTGTTGACCACGTATGCCTTGCCTGCGTAACGATCATCTTATCTTGTGCACCCACCGGTTTAAAATCGAAAGAAAAAGTACTCAGGTAACCGCCATATTGCGTATCAATATCACGTGGATAATATTTATCCAATAATCCCTGTTTTGCTGCATAACGCATTTGCATTTCAATTGTATCGAGATTTGTTGTTTGCCCAAACAATGTTGTTGCAATAACGTATGTTGCTAAATAAGTGCATACAGATTTATAAGAGGGGAAGATTTTCATATTATTCATTTACGAAGATTTTTATCTTTTTATTTCAAGCAAAGGTGCAAAATGTCGCAAAGTAGGAAAGAAAAGAATCCATGCATGATCGGGAATACCTCCTATCTCCGGTAAAAGATTTCCTTTTCTCAATTCATCAATTGCAGAATTGATCATGATGGGTTTGATATAGGCCATCAATATTTTCTCATTCTCTTTATCGTTATGGGTACGCAACTGGAATTTGTGAAAATTGTTGAACAACTTTACAAAACCATCGTTCATGACATCAATGGCCTTTTCATACCGGTACACATATCTGAACACAATTCTTAACGTATATCCACGGTAATTTTCATAGACTAGTTTCTGGCACCTATAGTCTTTATCAATACAGCTGTGTATGATTTGGGTTATATTTTCCAAAATCTTATTTAATCAACCGGTTAGAATAAATTGCTTGATGACCTGCCTGGTATTGGATTTTTAAGAGAGCTTGTAAACATATTAATACGGGCAATCCCAAAAAAGGTTGCGATACGCATTAAATTACTTAATCCGGCAAGAGGAGTTTTTACCAGTTTATATTATCGGCAATAAAATGATTTGACCGGTTTATATTTTCTTTTTCTTAACCAATAGTAGCATAAGCCCGCCAAAAACGAGCATTAAGCCGCCCATCCAAAGGTTTATATTATACGATAAAGATTTCTGATATAATGCCGTATCACCATTGGTAGCAAATCCATATACTAAGAGAATAAGTCCGAAAACGGAAAACATGAGGCCGATTGGGATTTTGATATCTAACATATAAATAAATTTTTTTACCAGAATAAAATGGATAAAACGATCAGGATCGCCAGGACAAAAAATGCTAAAACATTTGTTCTTTTATACCAGGGAATGTGTTGTTCACTGACCTTTGGAGTGAGCGAATAAACCAAACCCTTTAATTCATCATCAGTTTTCTTTTGCTTAGTAGCTAAAGAAATACTTACGGTAATGAGCGTAGCTGAAGCACAGGCAAAAATCGCTGTCCAGAAATTTTGAGCCATTTCTACAGGATAAACATGTAACACCCCTAACCAACCTCCTTTTACCAAAGTCATTGCCCCGGCAGGTGCTGTAAAACCATGATGCATCAAAGCGATCAGGAAACCACCCAGCAAACCCGTGAAGGCGGCGTGTCCCGTTGTTCTTTTCCAAAACATTCCTAAAAATATCACTGCAAAAAGAGGAGCATTGATCATGGAAAAAATTGTTTGCAAAAAATCCATGATGTTACCAAACATACCTGCCAGGTAAGCTGCGGCAATGCTGACCAAAACACCAAAAACAGTTGCCATTCTTCCTACATATAAATAATGTTTTGCGTCGGCTTCTTTATCATCAGTAGCGGGCCGAATATAGCTTTGATAAATATCGTACGTCCAAACGGTATTGAATGCAGAAACGTTTCCTGCCATTCCTGACATGAATGAAGCAAGTAATGCAGTAATACCTACACCCAGCACACCCGCAGGCAAATAATGTTTTAACAGCATGATAATAGTAAGATCGTAATTCGGTTTGCCGTTTTCCATAATACTAAACCCTGTACTCGGGTTATTCATTAACACCAATGCAACAATACCGGGAACAATGATCAGAAATGGAATAAACATTTTAGGCAAAGCCCCAATCAACGGAGTATTGCGGGCTGCGGTAGAAGATTTTGCGGCCATAGCTCTTTGCACAATTAAGAAATTAGTACACCAATATCCAAACGAAAGAACAAAGCCTAATCCCGCTGCAATACCATACCATTCTACACCAAGAGGATTTGCCTGCGCCGACCCTGTATATTTCCATGTGGTCGTTAAAGCATCGGCGGGCAAATTTCTTGCAGTGGCAATTGGAGCTAATCCTTCCTTCAATCCATGCCAGCCACCAACTTCCATTAAAGAAAGTACAGCAATTGGTAACAAACCAATTAAGATGATAAAAAATTGAAGTACTTCATTGTAAATAGCAGAAGATAAACCTCCGAGATAAGTATATACTAAAACGATTGCCGCAGATAAGAATAAACTAATGTTGAAATTCCAACCCAATACTTTTTCCATCAGCAAAGCAAGCGCATACATTGAAATGCCCGAAGCAAGAATGGTCATTACAGCAAATAAAATAGCATTCAGACCGCGGGTTTTTTCGTCATAACGCAATTTTAAATATTCAGGAACGGACCTTGCTTTGGAGCCATAATAAAAAGGCATCATAAAAATGGCAAGGAAGACCATGGCGGGAATGGCGCCAATCCAATAAAAATGAGTCGTCAGCATTCCATATTTGGCACCTGAACCCGTCATACCCATTACTTCCAGTGCACCTAAATTGGTGGAAATAAACGCCAAACCTGTTACCCATGCAGGCAGGGAACGACCTGCTTCCAAAAACTGTTTTGCATCCTTCATGTATTTCCGCAAAAACCATCCAATACCTAATACAAAAACAAAATAGATTATCATGATCATGTAATCTATCAGGTGTAAACTAACTACCATTGTAAATTTTAAATTTAGAGTTTGAAATTTAGAATTTCTTTATTTATTTTCTCTTAAATCTTTTAATTAATTGAACCTACAAGCTAATAATTCTAATTAAAACCGGAAGGGATATCATTAAATTATCTTTTACATGGTAAAATTTGCAATAAAAAAATAGAAATACAATACAATCTTTCATTTGCAGTATCCCGGTTCATAATGTAGTTTTATTTAGTTTAAAAGATTGTGCAGTTGCTAAAATGAGAATTTTATAATGACCTTTTATCGTCGCTTGTTCCGAATCCTCAATTTCAACCTCATCGATATTTAATATTTGTAAAGCAGCCTGGTAAATATTTTTAACTGGTTCACTTGCTGCAAGAGTAACCGGTTTTTTATCTTTCAACAATTCCTTTAATTCAGCGCCAATCAGCAAACCCCTGAGATAGTCATAATTTTCAGGTTTTGAAAATTTTTCAAACAATTGGTTTGTTCTTATTGTAAAAAATTTATTTAATAAGTTGGAATGGAGACTTTCTCTTATACCTTTTTCAAAAGCTTTTAAAAAATACCGATCGTGCCTTTCAACAGAATCGGTTAATATACTTTTAGTGGAAAGTAAATCCAGGAGTTCGCCTGTCATGTATGTCTTCAATTCAAGAGCTTTTCCTTTTTTTACCAAAACGTGTTTTGAATGAGTACCCGGGAAAATGTAGACCCTTTCCTGTCCTGGATTGATATTGCAACCAATTAATTGAGTTTCTTCACCTCTTATAATATCGAAGGATGATCTGACCCCTGATATCAATATCACATGGTAATTAAAATCGGTATTTGCAGGAATTTCTTTAAAAAATAAATCAGAACCCTCAATTGAAAACGGAAGATCATGATATGGCAAATTAATCATGCCTAAGGAGGAAGAAGCCATACCCGAAATGATTATTGTTATTCCTTCAAGTGAAATATCTAATTTCTTTTCAAATTCTTTTATCTTATTCCCGATAATTGACTGATAAAAAAATATTCTCTTTGCATCATCCAAATTACTTTGTTGCCATAACCTGTAAGTAACCGCTATGCCTTCGTTTGTTTTACTCTGTATAAGTATTGAAAGATCAGATGCATTGATAAGCTTCACCCGGAACGAAGAAGTGCCCCAATCGCAACTGATAAATCTTTGCATAAGTAATGTAACAGATATTAAAGGATTAAAACTGCGGACGCGCTATTATTTCCTCTCCCTGCACTACGGAAGCAATGTTAACCGGCGATCAAAAAGTAAAATATTTTGGTAAGCCTGTCTGCATTCAAGCAAACATTTCCATATAACAGAAGAAAAAAAATTGGAAGAACTATTTTTTTCATCTTTTACTTTTTATTAGCCTGTAAATATTGCTTATTGATTTCATCATAAATCTTCAGCATGTCGGTAGATTTTCCCTGCCTGTCAAAAAATGCTTCCCATGTATTCAGAGGTTCCCATATAGCCGAACCCTTGCCATGACCACCATAAACATTAAATGCCAAATTATTTACTTCGCGTTTTAATTGCGAGTATTCAACCACAATCACATCCTTGTCATAATGCCTTGCCAGGTCATTAAGATTATAACGCAGATCTTCCAGCGTATTGTGCCAACTCGGATAATAAGAAAGACCGATCACATCGAACGGTACACCGCGCATGATCATATTATCCAAAAAAAATCTTGCTTCATCATTTTGCCCGCCCAATGCAATATGAAGCATGATGCTGATCGAAGGATCGACTGCTTTTACTCCCTGTATCCCGGCATATACTAATTGAGCAAGACTATCAATATTATTGATATGCCCTTCAGGCCATATCATCCCATGATTTATTTCATTTCCGATCTGCACCATGTTTGGTTCAGCGCCTGCATTCTTTAATGACTGAATTACGTTTTTTGTATAATCAAATACTTTTTGCCTTAGCTGTTCAAAATCCAATCCCTTCCATGCCGCAGGTTTGAATTGTTTTTGAGGATCAGCCCAGGTATCACTGTAATGGAAGTCGAGAAGAAATTTCATTCCGGCAGCTTTTATTCTTTTACCCATCTCAATTGTATGCTGCAAGTCGCAAAAGCCCTTTTTAGGTGAGTAGCCGCTATCATTTTCAGGATTTACAAAAAGACGAAGCCTGATATAATTCAAACCATGATCTTTTAATATTTGTATGGCATCTTTGGTAACACCATTATCAGAATATTTCATTCCCCGATCTTCCATTTGAGGAAGGAAAGAAATATCTGCTCCCAGCATTTTGTCGACGGGTCGTGGAGTGATAACATCTTTTAACGGCGGCGCTCCTTTAACCAACGTTACTTTATGAGGCATGCCGGATTGAATACTGTGAATGTCTGTCGCAGCACTATACAACTTATCTCCTTTTGCTTCGAAATGTATCATTGATCCACTGGTGCCGGCCTGCAGTATCACCTGACAATGGCCATTGAATAAATGACGCTGCCACGTACTGTCAAATATTTTATCGGGTTCGTGGCTGCTTGGATCGCCGTTGCCTACACCGATAATCTTTGCGTCACCAGTAAGAGTAAAAGAAATCAGGTTATCCGCATCAGGAACTTCCCTGTTTTGACGATCGATCACACTTATGTTTATCACTACAGCATCTTTTCCATCAGCGATCAGTGTAGTCTTGGATGGAGATACAACAATTGTAGCAGGTTCATTTGTTGTTTCAACTTTCTCAGTAAGCTTTTTACCATTTCTGTACCCGATGGCTTCCAATATTCCCGGCTCATATGGAACACTCCATTGAAGATGACTGTTACGCGGCATATCTTTTTTTCCTAAACTTTTTCCATTTAAAAATAGTTCAACATTATCTGCATTGCTATAGACCCAAACATCGATCGGTTGTTCTTCTTTTCCTTTCCAGTTCCAGTGCGGAGCAATATGCAACACATCTTTGCCGGACCACCATGATTGATAGTAGTAATAAATATTTTTAGGAAACCCGCACATATCCATGATACCAAAATGAGAATTGATATTTGGCCAACTAAAAGGAGTAGGTTCACCGCGATAATCAAATCCGGTCCACGTAAATCCGCCTATCCAATAATCATTGGCAGCTGCAAGTTTCCACCATGTTTCGGCTGTACTTGCCCACCATGGAAAACTCATATCCTCATCAGGCAGATAACCTTGGATACTGTCTCTTTCATACTGACCTCTTGTTGAAACGGTGCTTCCCATTTCTGTTCCCAAAACCGGCTGATTAGGATGATCGCGATGATAATCTGCAACAGCATACTGACGGTAATTAAATCCGCGAATAGGAATTACTTCATTGACACCTTGAAACACATTTGCTACATCCGATGCATACGTGCATGTGCGGCTTGGGTCTAATTCCTTTTGTTTTTCAACCAGGGTTTGTGCAATGCGTTTGCCATAGCTTGTAGTTTGTATGGCAAATTCCTCATTCGCTATTGACCAGAGAAAAACAGAAGGATGGTCCCTGTCACGAAGTATCAGGCGTTCAAACTGGTTTAAATATTCAGGGCTGCTGTTCAATAAACGATTTTCATCCAATACCAGCATTCCCAAACTATCGCATGCATCCAAAAATTCAGGAGTAGGCGGATTATGACTTGTGCGGCAGGCATTCACTCCCATATTTTTTAAAAGTCTAACCCTATAATATTGCAGGTAATCAGGTAAGGCGCTTCCCACACCGGCATGATCCTGGTGATTACACATTCCCCGAATTTTCAAATGTTTTCCATTTAGAAAAAATCCTTTTGCTGCATCAAACTTTAAGCTGCGAAAACCAAAACGATGCTTCATCACATCAATAATTCTATTTCCTGATTTAACTACTGAAACCACTCTGTATAAATAAGGATCGTCCAGATCCCATAATCTTATGTTATTCAAAACAATCTTTTGCTTCGCCGTTTTTCTATCATTAATGTTTAAAGAAAGAGGCTGTTCTTTTGTTTGCGCTATCTGTATTCCATCACGATCGGCGATATACGAGTAGACCGTACAGTTTGCCGGTAATAAACTTTTATTTTCTACTGTTGTTTCAATATTGAGTGTTGCATTTTTATTCTGCACATCTGTATATACAAACTGCCCGCTACCAGGAATATGAAGATTATTATATTCGTTTAACCATACATGACGGTAAATACCTGCTCCTTCATAAAACCAACCTTCGTATTGTGTGGCATCTACTCTTACCACCAGTACATTATCATGATTGAAATGAATGTAGTCAGTCACATCATACGAAGCATCCATATATCCGCTCATATTATTGCCAACAAAAAAACCATTGAGCCAGATATTGGCATTTCGAAAAATTCCATCAAACTGAATTTGAAATCGTTTACCTGAATCGGCACTTGAGATTATAAAATGTTTGCGATACCAACCAATACTTGTTTCCGGAAAAAGTCCTCCTACTGGTTTATAACCGTGTGATTCCACTTCATGACTTTCGACATGAACAAAAGGTAGTTCAACTACCCAATCATGAGGAACATTCAATGTTCGCCACATGCTGTCATTGAAGCGGGTATCAACGGCAGTTCCGGATGCATCACCCGATTTTGAAAAAATAGTAGCAATACTATAGTTAAAGTCTTTAGCGGGATTGGCAGCATTGCCAAAATGAAATTTCCAGTTGTCATCAAAACTTATTTTTTGACGGGGAGATAAGTCCTGGGCTGAAGATGTAAAATGAGAAAGCAATAAACAAAAACTAAATACAAGAAGACTAGTACTTGTTCTCATAAGCAAGTTTTAAACAAAATAATATTATTATCTATTTGAACGCATCCAGCGCTGCGGTTGGTCGGCCACTGTTGTCAAACGCACCAAGAGTATATCCCTGCCAGTTGTTGTAACATTCAGGCTCCCAGTAAAAGACTCCCAAACCTCTGCCACCCTTTACTGATTTTACTTTACTTATTAAATCAGAAAGAAACGATTTACAGATATCCGCCTGGTCCCATGGCATTCCTACTTCTACAACCATTACATCTTTATTATACCTTGAAACCATATCATTCATATTAGCTAGACATTGAATATTCAATGTTGCCCAATTGGATGTTGAAGGATATAAAGACATTCCAATAATATCCCAATGAGCACCGTTTGATTTTAAACCGTCAAAGATCCATCGGAACAAGCCATTATCAAATCCATTCGAAATATGCACAATAACTTTTATGGAAGTATCGACAGATTTTATTGCATTATACCCGGCATCGATCAATTGAGCAAAATTGTTCATGCTTTTGGAAGCTCTTCCATCTTCCCATAACATGCCATCATTTGTTTCATTGCCTACCTGCACCCAGGTGGGGATAACTCCATTTGTCTTTAATGTATCTAGTACTGAGGTAGTATGATCAATCAACGATTGCTTTAATGCAGCAAAATCTTCACTTGCCCATGCAGCAGGTTTGTTTTGCTTTCCCGGGTCGGCCCACCAATCGCTGTAATGAAAGTCGATAAGGATCTTCATACCGAGATTTTTTGCACGCACTGCTTTAGCAACAACATCGGCTGTATTGCACCAGCCATCAGTTGGATTGACCCAAACCCGAAGCCGTATCGAATTCATTCCGAGATCTTTTAAGATCTGCATGCAATCTTGCTCTGTTCCTGAACTATTATAAAATTTTACTCCGGAAGCTTCCATCTGGGTAAGCCAACTCACATCTGAACCCCTCGCAATATTATTGTTTGCGGGTTTTGTAGTATCGATTGGCGTGACGGAAGGATCTATACTGCCTGCACCCGAAGATTTTGAGCATCCTATTGAAATGAGAAAAATGAACCCAAGAATAAGAACGGGATTCATTTTATGAATCAATCTTGCCATCGTTGGCAAAGTTTACATGAATTATTTAAAAATTCTATGATTATTGCCGAATATCAATAATAAATATGAGATTTTATTTTTTAGTCAATTACTTCTCCTTCAAGATCATAATCATAAGCTTTTGTGATCTTCACATTTGTAAATTCGCCAATTGGCACCTCCGATTTAGAAAGAATCACTACTTCATTATCTACTTCCACACTGTCAAATTCTGTACGGCCTAAATATCGGCCCGCTTCTTTTTTATCAATGAGGACTTTAAAAATTTTACCAACCTTTTCCTGATTTTTTTCAAAAGAAATTTCCTGTTGTATCTCCATTATTTCCTGCGCTCTTCTTTCTTTTTCTGCCTGGGAAACATCATCAATCAAATTAAAACCCGAAGTTCCTTCTTCATGTGAGTAGGTAAAAATTCCAACCCGATCAAATCGCTGTTGTTGTAAAAACAACTCTAACTCTTCTACGTCATTCAAAGTTTCACCCGGAAAACCTGTTATCAATGTTGTTCGCAAACAAATACCCGGAACTTTTTCCCTTATGCCAATTATCAATTCTTCCATCTCTTCTTTTGTGATCTGGCGTTTCATGGCTGCCAGCATATTATCGGATGCATGCTGCAATGGCATATCAAGATAATTGCAGATATTTTCTCTTTCGTTCATCACATCTAAAACTTCAAGAGGAAATTTATGGGGATAAGCATAATGCAAACGAATCCATTCCAAATCTTTCACATCACTTAAATGCTTTAACAGATCAGCGAGCATTCTTTTTTTGTAAAGATCTAATCCATAATAAGTAAGTTCTTGCGCGATGAGCATAATTTCTTTTACACCCTTTTTCACAAGCATCTGAGCTTCTTTGACAATCTCTTCAATGCTTTTGCTGATATGATTTCCCCGCATCAATGGAATTGCACAAAATGCGCAAGTGCGATTACAGCCTTCGGAAATTTTTAAATAGGCATAATGCTGGGGTGTAGCTAATAATCTTTCGCCAATCAGTTCTGATTTGTAATCTGCTTCAAATTTTTTTAAGATCAGCGGAAGTTCCATGGTTCCAAACCATGCATCCACTTCCGGAATTTCTTTTTCAAGATCATGGCGATAGCGATGACTTAAGCAACCTGTAACATAAACTTTATCAAGCTTTCCCCTTTGTTTCAGATCAACCTGCTCAAGGATCGTGTTGATAGATTCTTCTTTTGCTTTTTCAATAAAACCACAGGTATTTACAATTACAATGTTGTGATCAGTTTTGAGATTTTCATGGACCACATTAATAGCATTGGCTTTTAGCTGGCCGCTCAGCACTTCACTATCCACCATGTTCTTACTGCAACCAAGTGTGATAATGTTGACCTTGTCTTTCTTTAATGTTTTTGTTTTCATGCCCCGCTATTTCTCTAAACTAAACAGACTATCCACGAATTCATGTTTATCAAAAATCAAAAGATCTTCTATCTTTTCGCCAACACCGATAAACTTTACAGGAATCTTAAACTGGTTGGCAATGGCGAGTACTACTCCGCCCTTTGCCGTTCCATCTAATTTCGTAATGGCTAATGCAGTTACATCCGTAGCCGCGGTAAAATGTTTGGCCTGTTCCAATGCATTCTGGCCTGTTGAACCATCAAGCACCAGCAAAACTTCATGCGGCGCATCGGGAATTACTTTTTGAATGACCCTTTTAATTTTGGAAAGCTCTTCCATTAAATGGGCTTTGTTATGCAATCGTCCCGCGGTATCGATTAAAACAACATCCATTTGCTTTGAAACAGCACTTTGCACCGTGTCAAAAGCCACTGCAGCAGGATCTGATCCCATTGGCTGCTTAACAATCGGTACATCGGCACGCCCACTCCAGATGGTTAACTGATCCACAGCAGCAGCACGAAATGTATCCGCTGCTCCCAACAAAACTTTTTTTCCGGCATTTTTGAAATTGTATGCCAATTTTCCAATGGTAGTTGTCTTTCCAACACCATTTACTCCCACTACTAAAATAATATAAGGATTTGAAGGCAGTTCAGAATGAAAATCGTAACTGTTGCCTGATGGAGCATCTACAAGAATATGCTCAATCTCATCCTGCAAAAGTTTATTTAACTCCGACGTATTTAAATATTTGTCTTTCGCAACTCTCGCTTCAATTCTTTCAATGATCTTAACCGTAGTATCAATTCCAACATCTGCACCTACGAGAGCTTCTTCCAAATTATCAAGCACTTCATCATCCACCGTGCTCTTACCAGCAATGGCTTTTGTAATTTTTGAAAAGAAATTTTCCCTGGTTTTCTGCAAGCCCTGCTCAAGGGTTTCTTTTTCTTTTTTGCCGAATATTTTATCAAAAAAGCCCATTGTTACCTGATTTTCCTGGATCTTCCGATTAAGAAATAGAGAATTGAGCCCAATAGAGGAAAGAAAATTACAACGATTACCCAGACCACTTTATCATTTCCGTTGAACTCGCTCCTGAGTATGTCGATTAAAGCAATAATCCAGAGAAAGCAAATGCAAAGGATAATAAAAATTGAGATCAATAATCCTATACCTGCAAATATGCCCATAGAATATATTTTTAAAAACAACAAAAGCTATCACGATTGGTGACAGCTTTTAAAAATATTTTTTCTCTAAAATTATTTCTGCGTTAAAAACTCTTTTACTTTATCCTTGTGCACAATTTGTTCTTTAAAAGTATATGCACCGGTTTTCGGACTGCGAACAGCTTTAATAACTTTTGTCCAGTTCTTTGCTTCCGCTGCTGCCCTGGCATCCTTAGTTTTTATAGCGGTCTTTGCTGATTTTGCCATATCGAAAATTTTGGAATTGGGGAATTTTAAAAATTCATTTTATCTATTCCCAATCGCCTTTTTGAGACTATTTTATTTCTTTATGAACCGTATATTTCTTTAAGATCCGGTTGTATTTCTTCAACTCCAGTCTTTCCGGGTTATTCTTTTTGTTTTTGGTAGTAATATAGCGGCTGGTACCGGGCTGACCACTGTTTTTGTGTTCAGTGCATTCTAAAATTACCTGTACCCTGTTTCCTTTCTTTGCCATTTTATATTCGGATTTAAACTAATTAAATGTGTTGACCGTTTGCTCTCATTTCCTTAACCACATTATAAAGTCCCTTTTTGTTAATAGTACGGATCGCTTCAGTAGAAACTTTTAAGGTGATCCATTTATCTTCTTCAACCAGGTAATAACGTTTTGTCTTTAAATTGGGCAAAAAACGGCGCTTGGTCTTAATATTTGAATGGGAAACTTTATGACCACCCATTGGGGTTTTACCTGTAACCTGACATACTCTTGCCATAAAATTCAAAAATTTAAGGACGGCAAAGGTAGGGATTAGTATTGAAAAATGAAGACGGAAAAACGAAAAAATTTATGGATTTTACTGCGTTTTTAAGCATGGGTAAACATTTGCGCCTTGTTTTTTAAATTAAGGAGTTTCTCCGCCATATCGCTAACCATCCCTCCTTTTGACAGATTATCCATTTTCAAGTAGCTTCGCACCTCGTTTAAACTAAAAAACCGTAAATCTAAAATCTTAAATATATCATGGCATACGATGTAGTTGTAATTGGCACTGGCCCCGGCGGCTATGTAGCTGCCATCAGGGCCGCGCAGTTAGGTTTTAAAACGGCAGTCATAGAAAAAGAAAGCCTGGGTGGAATTTGTTTGAACTGGGGGTGTATTCCTACTAAAGCTCTTCTCAAAAGTGCGCAGGTCGTAGATGATATTAAGCATGCTGAATCTTACGGTATTGAAGCGACCGGCAAACCAAAATTTGACGCGATCATCAAAAGAAGCCGCGGAGTAGCTGACAAAATGAGCAAAGGTGTACAGTTCCTGATGAGGAAAAATAAGATTGATGTAATAATGGGCTATGGCAAATTGGTGGCCAAAGGAAAGATAGAGGTGACAGGAACTGATAACAAAAAACAAACTGTTGAAGTCAAACATATTATTCTCGCAACTGGTGCACGGAGTCGTGAATTGCCCAATTTAAAAATAGATAGCAAAAAAGTTATTGGATACCGTGAAGCTATGAATCTTCAGCAACAACCAAAGTCAATGATTGTAGTGGGCAGCGGAGCAATTGGCGTTGAGTTTGGTTATTTTTATAATACACTCGGAACAAAAGTTACTATTGTTGAATTTTTACCGAGAATAGTTCCTGTAGAAGATGAAGATATTTCAAAAGAATTGGAAAAGAATTTTAAAAAACAGGGCATTGAAATTATGACTAGCAGTGAAGTGACATCAGTAGATACTTCAGGAAGTGGTGTAAAAGCAAAAGTGAAAACCCCGACGGGTGAAAAAACCCTTGAAGCAGATATTTTACTAAGTGCAGTTGGAGTTTCATCAAATGTGGAAGGAATTGGCCTCGAAGAACTCGGCATTAAAACTGATAAAGGAAAAATATTGACCGATAAGTTCTATCAAACAAATGTTCCGGGCATTTATGCTATTGGTGATTGTATTCCTGGTCAAGCTCTTGCACATGTTGCATCAAAAGAAGGAATTATTTGTGTAGAAAGTATTGGTTTCAATGAAAAAAAATATGATCACAAACCCGAAGCATTAGATTATAACAACGTTCCCGGATGTACGTATTGCTTTCCGGAAGTTGCTTCGGTAGGTTATACTGAAAAACAAGCTAAAGATGCAGGTTATGAAGTGAAAGTTGGAAAGTTTCCATTAAGTGCAAGTGGCAAAGCCACAGCCGCCGGACATATGGAAGGTTTCATTAAGGTAATTTTTGATGCTAAATATGGAGAATGGCTGGGCACACATATGATCGGGTACAACGTAACTGAAATTATTTCTGAAACCGTGGTAGCAAGAAAATTGGAAACAACTTACCAGGAAATTTTGAATAGCATTCATCCGCATCCAACAATCAGTGAAGGCGTTAAAGATGCTATTGAAGCTGCATATGGTGAAGCAATACATTTATAGTCTCCTATACCGGTAATCAAAGCAGCAGAAATAAACACAGCTATGTCTTCGTTATAGATATTCATGAAACTGAGGCTGTGAAAAAAATTATTTATTTATTTATTCTTTTGTTCCTTCTGCAATCAATTTCTGCACAGAAAATTTTTAAACCAAAAATCACCTTAAAATGGGCTCCTACGGGTTTAATTCTTGGTGATGCAAGTTTCCAGGGAGAATATGGTTTCATTAAAAAATCATCGCTCACTGCAAAAATTGGTGTTCCCTTGAGCAGATCTTATCATGCAAATTTTGACGGGCATGATGTAGATATGAGTATGAAAGCATTTTCATTTCTCGCAGGATATAGAAAATATCTATCTAAACAAATGCTAAAAGGTTTTTATGTTGAGCCTTTCTTTACCTATGTTCATCATACAAGCGATGGGGTCGGCGAAGGGGATCTGGATAATCAGCCAGTAATGATGGATTTCACAAATGCATATAATGGCATTGGCATAGGCGTTCAGTTAGGCAGCCAGTTTATAATTGCAAAAAGATTTGTAATCGATCTTTTCTTTTTCGGGCCACAACTTACTTCGTCCAGGAATAATTTCAGAGCTATTGATTATAAAAACTCTTCAGCCTGGAATACTATACAAGCAGATGAAGCAGAACAGGACATAAGAGATTTTTTAAATCAATTTCCGTTTATTAAAAATAAAGTAAATGTGCACGTGGATACACCTAATAAAACTGTGACAGCGGATTTCAACGGAGCACTTATGGGCCTGAGGTTTGGGGTGTCTTTTGGCGTGGCACTATAGAAAGAAAATATTTATCAATAACTGAAAACAATTAATAAAAAAGGAGATAAAGAACATTTATTCTTTATCTCCTTTTTTATCCGAAGGCTTTAATTTGCAAAAACTTTTTTCAGAATATCTGTTGTTCTTGCAATCGGGTCTTTCCTTATTTTTTGTTCTTCCTGGCCTACCTGGTAAAAAATTCCTGATAAAGCTTTATCTGTTACATAAGCTGCGAGGTCGGGATTTACTTTATCGCTGCTGAACTTATTGTACGTTGTAAACACAGTATTCCAGTATTTGGTTGCATCTACTTTTTCTAGGGAAGTTTCTATTACGGGACGAAATGCTTCAGTAAGTGAAGCAGTTGTTTTTTCTTTTAGATAATTGGTAGCAGCAAAATCACCTCCTTTCAAAATTCCAAATGCATCCTGTATACTCATTTGCTTAATGGCATCTACAAAAATAGAAGTTGCACTTTTTGCTGCATCTTCCGCGGCACGATTCATAGAAAGAATTGCGTTGTCAACTTGTTTGCCCAGTCCTAAATTTCTTAAAGTGTTTTCTGCTTTCTGAGCTTCAGGTGGCATTAAAATTTTTATGGCTGCATCTTTGAAAAACCCATCAACTGCAGAAAGCTTGTCTGTGCCTCTTTTCGTTCCTACTTCTAAAGCTTCTTTTAACCCGCTTATCACTTCATCATTAGTAAGACTTCCTGAACTACTTCCCGGGAGTTTCTGAACAATCTTATCCACCCCACTCTTTCCTGATGAATCCTTTTTAAAAATATTTTTAAATTGGGCCTGGCAAGAAGAAAATAAAAACAGGGTTGAACAGGATATTAATAAAAATCTTTTCATAGCACGTTTTTAATGGCCAAAAATAATATTCACAAGCTTAAAACACAGTTAAATAAGTAACGAAAATACCCTTGGGAAATTGCCTATTAGTGTTCTTTAAAAATCCCGGTCTGCATTAAAATTTTCAAGTTCATTGGCCACCGCAGTTAAAAAGGTAGCTCCCAGGCTTCCGTCAATGATCCTGTGATCATAACTTAAGCTCAGGTACATCATGTGGCGAATAGCTATACTATCTCCATGGGGAGTTTCGATGACTACGGGTCTTTTTTTTATGGTACCTACGGCAAGAATAGCTACCTGCGGCTGATTAATAATGGGAGTTCCCATCAGGCTTCCAAATGTACCCACATTTGTAAGAGTAAAAGTTCCGCCCTGCGTATCATCTGCTCTTAGTTTTCCGTTTCTTGCATTATCGGCCAGATTATTCACCTGTTTTGCCAATCCAACCAAATTCAACTGATCTGCATTTTTGATGACAGGTACGATAAGATTTCCATTTGGCAAAGCAGTTGCCATTCCTATATTAATATCTTTTTTAACAAGAATCTTGTCGGCCTCAACGGAGCTATTAATTAGAGGGAATTTTTTAATACAACGAATAACAGCTTCTATAAAAAGAGGAGTGAAGGTAATTTTAGTTCCTTCTCTTTTTTCAAACTCTTTTTTTACTTTTTCCCGCCACATCACAATATTAGTCACATCGGCTTCAGTAAAACTTGTTACATGAGCACTGGTTTGCTTACTCTTCATCATATGCTCTGCAATCAGTTTTCTCATGCGATCCATTTCAATGATCTCTACATTACCGCTATAACTGGTCATCGCTTGCTGATCATTGGCCAGGCCTACTCTATTCACAGGCACTACCATAACATCTTCGCTTCCCCTGGATCTCTGTCTCCCCGGAGCAGATTTCCTTTGACTTACGTACTGTAGAATATCTTTCTTGGTTACGCGCCCTTCGTTACCAGAGCCTGGAATATTTTCAAGTTCAGTCATACTAACTCCTTCACTTGCTGCAATATTTAAAACAAGCGGAGAATAAAAACGACCATTACCATTTGAAGTCTGGGATTTTAAATTTTGACTCGCACTTTCATGAGAAACTGTTTCAATTTCTTCAGGCTCCTGCACTGCAGGTGTTTCCTGTTCTCTGTGATTGATAACATTCTCTGCTTCCGTTTTAATTCGTGCAATTACACTTCCTACAGGCACTACATCGTTTACATTATATAAAACTTCTTCCATTGTACCTTCTGCTGTGCTTGGCACTTCAGTATCCACTTTGTCAGTGGCAATTTCCAAAACCGTCTCATCCATCTTTACATGATCACCGGGTTGTTTATGCCATTTCAAAATAGTAGCCTCCATAATGCTTTCACCCATTTTCGGCATCACAAGATCAACAGTAGCCATTTGTTTATCGGGTATTTAAAATGAATATTTGTTTACCAGCTGCATTGCAACTATCATCTCCTCTTGTGTCGTACTCTTTTACGATAACAATTCTATTGAGCAATAAAGCAAGCAAACGCTAATTAATTCAAAGATAATTTTTCCCAACAATCCCGTCAAATCCATTAATCATTGCTATTTAATATAAATTTTCTTAAAACATTCAATGCTGTATGCGCAGTTTGTTCAATATTCCGTAACCTGTCAAACCTGAAATGAAAAATCTTTGCTTCAATTTTTTTTTGATTACCAACAGCTATCCAAACAGTTCCAACAGGTTTTTCCTCAGTACCGCCATCCGGTCCCATTATACCAGAAGTAGCCAGTGCAAAATCAGCTTTCAATTTTTTAAGAACCCCTGCTACCATTTGTCTTACTACTTCTTCACTTACAGCACCAACTGATTCAATTGTCTCATGTGGAACTTTCAGTATATCTTCTTTTACTTCATTACCATAGGCTACAACTGTTCCTTTAAAATAATTCGATGCACCGGCATTCATAGTAAGTAAATGAGCAATAAACCCACCGGTGCAGCTTTCGGCAGTTCCTACGGTTTGCTTTTTTTCTTTCAAAAGTTTTGCGACTACTTGTTGAATGGTCATATCGTCATCAACCACCAGCCATTCCTGTATTAATGGTTTTAGCAGCGTCGATTGCTCTTCTAACTCTTTTTCCAGTTTGTCTTTATCATCACTGATGCCCGTTAATCTCAAACGAACATTTCCATAATGTGGCAGATACGCAAGTTTGAGATGTGGAGGCAGGTTTTCTTCCCAATCTTTTATTTTTTCCGCTAAAAATGATTCACCTATTCCATAGGTGAGAAATGTTTGATGAAGTATAAAAGGCATTTTAAAATGTTGTTGAAGCCCGGGCAATACTTGTTTTTCCATCAGGCCTTTCATTTCATGAGGTACACCCGGCAGAGAAATAAAAATCTTATTTTCTTTTTCAAATAGCATTCCCGGTGCGGTGCCCCTTTCATTCATCAGTACTGTACACACGTCTGGAACTTCTGCCTGTTTTAGATTTCGTTCCAGAATGGGCCCGGGTCTGCGGAAAATCTTTTCAAATAAATATTTTATATGCACCAGCACCTGTTCATTTACAATAAGGCTGCCACCAAAATATTTACAAAGCAATGGCTTGGTAATATCATCGGCAGTAGGGCCAAGACCACCCGTTATTAAAATAATATCAGCTCTTTTACTTTCTTCATCCAATGCAGTCCAGATGTCATCCCACACATCTCCAACTGCCACTCTGCGTTTTACCCAAACACCAATTTTATTTAACTCTTCGGCCATCCATGCACTGTTGGTATCAATAGTTTGACCGATCAATAATTCATCTCCAATCGTAATAATAGATGCCAGGACCATGATTTAAAGAATTAAAAAGAAATAAAGTAATTTGAATGCAAAGTAATAATCACTTCAACTATGAAAAAAGTTTTCCTTTTTGCCGGTTTCTGCTCTTTCGCTTTGTATTTACAGGCGCAAAATATTCCTGAAAAATTGCAAAAAGCCTACCAGCAATTTGAATCTGATCCTCAGCTCAAACATGCAATCATTTCGCTGTATGTTATCAATGCAAAAACAGGAGAAGTTGTTTTTGATAAAAATTCTCAAATTGGATTAGTGCCGGCATCAACACAAAAAATTATCACAGCCTCAACGGCTTTTGAATTGTTAGGAAAAGATTACCGGTACGAAACCAAATTTGGCTATGCTGGTAAAATCAAAGGGAAATCGTTGCCTGGTGATTTTATCATTAAAGCATCTGGTGATCCAACATTGGGCAGTTGGCGCTGGAAGAGTACAACTGATACTAATGTCATGAATGAAGTATCATCCGCCATTAAAAAATTAAACATAACAGAATATAATGATATCATTATTAACAACGAGGGCTGGAATTCAGAAACAATTCCCGATGGATGGATCTGGCAGGACATTGGAAATTATTACGGTGCCGGCGCTACTGGTGTAAATTGGAGAGAAAATCAATTTGACATTATTTTAAAATCCGGGGAAAAAATCGGCGACCCTGTTAGCGTAGTAACCACAAACCCAAAATCTTTCCTGCCAATAATTTCTTACGCCAAATCGGATGCTAAAGGAAGCGGGGACAATGCTTATGCCTATTATCCCTTGAACAACTCAAACGAAATTGTAAGAGGCACTATTCCTGTTAATGAAAATGCATTTTCAATATCGGCCTCAAACCCTTTTTCATCAAACCAGCTTAAAGAGATGATGAAAAATACTTTTTTAACCGAATTAAAAATTGGCCAAATACACCATGAAGATCATTCCCCGGACACGACAATCATATTTTCACATTATTCTCCTTCTCTTGATTCCATAATCTACTGGTTTCTTAAGAAAAGTATTAACCTTTATGGCGAAGCATTGATAAAAACCTTTGCTTTTAAAAAAACAGGATATGGAACTACAGATACAGGTGTAGTGATTGTAAAAGATTTCTGGGAACATAAAGGAATTGATCCTGAAGAACTGAACATAAAAGATGGCTCAGGACTTTCACCACAAAACAGGGTTACCACCCATGCACAGGTAGAGATTTTGAAATATGCAAACCAACAGTCATGGTTCCGATATTTTTTTAATGCACTGCCGGAATACAACAATATGAAAATGAAAAGTGGTTCAATCAGCGATGTAAAAGGCTTTTGCGGTTACCAAACTTCCAGCGACGGAACTCAATACATTTTTTCATTCCTGGTGAATAATTATAACGGCGCTTCATCAGGTGTTGTAAATAAAATGTATAAAGTTTTGGATATTTTAAAATAGAATCGGCTCATTATCGTCATATCAAAGAAAAGGTTGTCATCTTAAATCAAACTAACCATTATGAAAGAACAAAGTTTTAAGAACCATGCACGTTATGTATTCATGTTTCACGTAGTTACGTGGGGAGCAATTTTAGTAGTAATTATTGGCAGCATCATCAACCTGTTACATTCATCAAAAGAAAATCTTTATTCGGCTTCTTTGCTGTTAGTAGTTTCATTGATCCTTTTCAGTGTTTCATGGTATAGTCGTCAGTTTGCGCTTAAGGCTCAGGATAGGGCTATCCGCGCAGAAGAAAATATTCGTCATTTTATTCTTACCGGAAAACCTTTGGATGCCCGTTTACGCATGGGGCAGATCATCGCTTTACGTTTTGCACCTGATGAAGAATTTCCCGTTTTATGTCAGCAGGCAATTGATAAAAGTTTAAGTGGGAAAGATATCAAACAGTCTATCCATAATTGGCGGGCCGATCATCATCGTGCCTGATAGTGGAGGAACGGAAGATCCATGTTTAAAAGAAAAGGGGTTGCAAAGCTTCCGGCCCAAACTAAAATAATAACAATCTTTCCTACCCAGGAAAGATCCTGAATTATTGTTCTTTGCAAAATATTTTCAATAGCGGAAACCACTCTATCTTCATAAGCAGAATATTCATATGGAGGAGTTGGATTCACATTTCTCAGCATGGCATAATTATTTCCGATTAAAATATTCCTGATCTCCCAGTAATCTTCGTCAGAGATATCTTCATATGTTTTTTCTAAATTAATTCCCCTTTCTTCAACCTTTCTTGTAAGCTCGTCGAATTTTGCATCTGTTCTCAAACGAAATAACATCATAGCCGGAAAAACAAGCAGGGGATAGAATTGTATTCTTACAGCAAAATATGCCAAAGCCAGCGCTGAAAGAATGACAAAAATTTTTCCTATAATTTTTGATTCATCCAAAAATAACCGGTTCAAAAGCTGCCCGCCATCCAATGGATAAATGGGAAGAAGATTAAGTACATTCAAAAAAATAAGTAAGGCAGCAGTATTTCTTAAAAGACTAAAAGTATAAAATGGCATTTCAGTTATCTGATCCTTCGTTACTAAAAACAAAATTGTACCTGCGATGATGCCGGGCATCGGACCTGCCAATAAAATAATAGCCGATTGTTTTTGCGACACTTCTCTTTTTGTACCGCTGGCATAGGCGCCCAATAATGGAATAAAGAAAATGCCAAGTTCTTTATAATGATACATTTTCATAGCAAGAAAATGGCCGAATTCATGAAAGATCACAATGGCTGTCAGTATTAACAATAATGCCCAGTTAGCACTGAAAAAATAATATCCTATTAAAAGATATAAAGCAAGACTGGTAATAGAACGAACCCAAACATTTCCTTTCTTATTTTCCTGTTCAGGTTTTGGAGGGTAAACAAATGACGACTGATCCTCCCTGTTTTCCGGACCTGGTTTGAATGAAAAAAGCGGATCGTTCTCCATGCAATAAAATTAATTAAAATAAGATTGTAGGTTTTTATGCAGTTGTTCCGGCATCGTAGCCCGTTTCATTGTTTTGGCTTCCATGAAATATAAAATTATTCTCCCTGTTGCCAGCAGTTCTTTTTTTTCATTAAACACTTCATGATGAAATTCAATTTTATAATGAACAGGTAATTCTTTCAGAATTGTTTTAACAGTGAGCAGATCATCATATAAAGCCGGTCGCAGAAATTTTGATTGTACTTCCACGACCGGCATGATAACCCCCATTTTTTCCATATCTGCATATGTAAACCCCAGCTGCCGGATCGATTCCGCTCTTGAAACTTCATAGTATAGAAAAAAATTACTGTGATAAACCACTCCCATTTGGTCTGTTTCAGCATAGCGAACTCTTACTTTTGTTTCAAAAACAAACATTATTGGGATCGTAGAATTTTAAATTCAGAAATTTCGAAACCTCAATTTTACAATTTATTGATTGAACTCTCAATTACTTCCCGATTAATCTATCCACACTCACTTTGCCGGGACCTAAAAATAATAAAGCGATATAACCCGCAAGAAATAAGGTAGCTCTTTCGCCCATACCAAACACATCAGCATGATGAGCATAGAAAAGAGCTACAATCATGGCAATTATTAATGGAATGCAAGCCAGCCGGGTAAATAAACCAAGTATAATAAGACAGGAGCAAAAAAATTCTGCAAAAATATCAAGCGATAAAGAAGTTACAGAGCCCACATGAAAAGGATCAGCAAACGATCCTGAAAATTTTGAAAAATGCTGCAGCTTAACATATCCGTGGGCACCAAGCATTATGATACCAAGACCCAGGCGAAGAACAAGTGTAGCAAATGAAAAACCAGCATTAGTATATTTAGTACTTATAATTTTCATACCGTACAAATTTGGAGATGCAATGTTAAGAAAAAGCTATGAGTTACAATCGCTGCTGTTTGATTTCTGTTACAAAATTTTTTTTGGTGATCCATATTGCAGTATTGAATGCTGATCATTTCTTCCAACAAATTGTTAAAACATTAACGAGGTAGACGGTTTTCCACAGTTCTTTGGAATGATGTTTGGTTAGCCCTGAAATAATTTGAATATTTACGACGTTAATCCTCCAACCGGTTAAAGGACATTACAACATGAAGAATCAATGCATCGCAGTCTTCGCCATACTTTTTAGTATCTCAGCCATAGCACAGCAAACACGTTTTTATTCGGATCCGGAAGAAAAGTTCAAAGAAGCAAAAGAATATTTTCAAAAGGAACAATATAGTCTTGCCTATCCCTTGCTAAAGGAATTGCAGCAATCTGTCCGTGAAACGGATAAGATAAACAATGTGATAATGGTGCAGGAAATAAATTACTACACTATCGCCTGTGCATTGAAACAAAATGAAGGCCGTGCAGAAGAAATAGCAAAAAATTATATTGACCATGAAAAGAATAATGCAAGAGTTGAACAACTCTGCTTTCATTTGGGTGAATATTATTATCGCCAGCAAAAATTTGCCGATGCGGTACAGCTATACGAACAGTCAAATATCAGCAACCTCAGTAATCGTGAAATTGCAGACATGCAATTCCACCAGGGATATTCGTATTTCGTACTTCAACAGTTTGCAAAAGCAAAGCCATTATTCAATAGTGTCAGGCAGTTAAAGGATGATCCAAATTATATTGATGCCAACTACTACTATGGGTTTCTTGCATTCAGGGATAAACATTATAATGAGGCGTTGCAAAGTTTTAAGATTGTTGAAAATGAAAAAGATTACCAAACAATTGTTCCCTATTACATAGCCCAGATATATTACATACAGGGTAAAAAAGATGAAGCCATTGCCTATGCAGGTCAAAAACTAAAGAAAGGCGGTGGATATTATGATGTTGAGATGAACCAGTTGCTGGGACATGCACATTTTGAGAGAGGTGAGTACAATGACGCCCTTCCTTACCTGGAAGCTTATATAAATAAATCAAAAAAAGTTCGTCGTGAAGATCTGTATGAACTTTCTTACTGTTATTACCAGGCAAAGCAATATCCAAAGGCCATTGAAGGATTCAAACAATTAAGTGGTAAAGAAGATACACTGAGTCAGCATGCCATGTACATGCTTGGTGATGCTTATTTAAAAACAGGGCAAAAAGCAAATGCAAGAAATGCATTTTTATTCTGCGCCTCAAATAGCAGCAACCCTTCATTAAAAGAAGTTTCGAAATATAATTACGCAAAACTTTCTTATGAATTAGGTTACCAGGATGAAGCATTGAATACTCTTCAATCCTTTTTGAGTGAATATCCAAATTCAGCCTACAACAAAGAAGCAAAAGAATTATTGGTTTCTGTTCTGGCCAACACAAACAATTACGCAGATGCATTGAATCTTTTGCAAACGATGGATAAGCCATCAGAAAATGCAAAGAAATTATATCCCCGGATTCTTTTTGGACGTGCTACAGAATTCATTAATGATGGAAGGCTTGCTGAAGCAGACGCTCTGCTGGATAAAGCCCTGAAAGATCCAAACAACACAGCAGTGCTTCCTTATATAAATTTCTGGAAAGGTGAAATTGCTTATCGCAACGACAGGCTGGATGATGCCATTCGTTATTACAATGCATATTTAACAGCAGGCTCTCCTTCAAGTGGCGAAGCCAATGCCACCAATGTAAAATATAATTTAGGCTATAGTTATTTACGGAAAGAAAATTATCCTGCTGCTTTGAATTTTTTTGAACCTGTAGGAAAAAGCCCTTCATTAAGTTCTGATCCCATAACGCAAGACGCATATGTTCGTACAGCAGATTGCTATTTTATGAATCGTGATTACAGTAAGGCAAATGCGATGTATGGAAACGTGATAAGATTTTCGTGGCCGGCAGAAGATTATGCAACGTTTCAGCAGGCAATGATAGCAGGTATAAAAAACCCGGGAGAAAAGATCGGCTTAATGACGACGATGACCCGGAAGTTTCCTACTTCATCACTGGTGACAGATGCTAACATGGAAATAGCAAAAACTTATATGTCGCAAGAGCGATTCAGAGATGCCATCACCTATTTAAATAATATTCTAAAGGCGAAGGATAATAATTCACAAAAACCCCAGGCTTATATGCGCCTCGGTATTTGTTATTATAATTTAAACAATACCGGTGAAGCTTTGGATCAATACAAGACCCTCATTAATCAATACCCTAATTCACAGGAAGCCGCTTCTGCACTTGAAGATGTTAAAACAATATACGTGGAAAGTGGAAAACCTAATGAGTATGCAGCTTTCATGAAACAGGTAGGAAAGCCATTGGCTGTAAGTACAGAAGATTCTCTTAATTTTTCTGCCGCAGAAATTCAATACGAAAACGGAAATACAACTGTTGCACTTAAAAACTTTAATGATTATCTGCAAAAATTTCCAGACGGCGTATATACATTGGATGCGAATTTTTATCGAGGCGAGATTTATAACAGTAAAGGAGATTGGAACAATGCGCTCAGCGGTTATGAGGCTGTGGCTGCCGAAGCTCCGAATAAATATGCGGAGAAAGCAGTTCTGACAGCAGCTCGTATTTATTTTTTTGAATTAAAAAATTATGCAAAGGCTGAAAGCTATTATGCCCAATTAAAACAAATAACCTCAAATCAGGAAAATAAATTAGAGGCAATGCGTGGATTGCTACGCAGCCAATACGAACAGCAAAAATGGACCGATGCTGTAAATAACGCAAAAGATCTGCTGAACCAAAAAGGAAGCAGCAGTGATGATAAAGCGCTGGCCAATATGGCTATTGCAAAATCATACCAGGTAGGCGGGCAATATGATCTGGCTATTGCCAACTATAAAACTGTCGTCACAATTAATAAATCAGCATTGGCTGCAGAGGCCAGATATGAGATTGCGAATAGCTGGTTCGCAGTGGATCATTTAAGCGACGCAGAAAAAGCTGCTTTTGAGGTGATCAATAAATCAGGCTCATATGATTATTGGGTGACAAAGGCCTATATACTGCTCGGTGACATTTATTTTAAAGAAAAAGATTATTTCAATGCAAAGGCTACTTTCCAGAGCATTGTTGACCATAGTATAAATATGGAATTAAAAACAGAAGCTCAAACCAAACTGAGTAAAGTAATTGAGGAAGAAAGCAAGAATAGTAAGGTGGGGCAATAGGGATTGATATTTTTTGATAAGAAATGCCAGTTGAACTGCCGAATAGAATTCAGAAAGTACAAGTGTGCGACGCAAGAGAAACTGAATAGAATTACAAAAGCTGACAACATAAATAAAATATTACATGATAAAACGCCAGCAATACAAATTTTTATTTCTTGGAATAGGAAGTTTGTGTTTAGGAATTTTTACAAAAGCACAGGATACAACCAGAAAACGCACGGTAGAAGTGACTTCAACCTTTAAGCCTTCACTGCACCAGACGGCAAAGATCAACATGAATGCTACGCCGCCTGTAGCGGATACATCCAAACCTGTATTGCAATATTCACTGCCTGATCAGAATCTATTATTTGACTATCAGCCTGGAAATTTAAAACCGCTGGCACTGAATATTGATACAGGTGGAAGATGGGATAATAACAGTTACATAAAAGCTGGCTTTGGAAGCCTGAGAACACCTTATGTGCAGGCCGGTATTTCTTTTGGTGATGGAAAAACTGCCGGAATGAATATTTATGCAAAGCATGTTGCATCGGAAGGGAAAAAAGATTTCCAGAAATTTAGTCATACCGATGTGGGGCTGGATGGATTTTTTCAAACATCAAAAAGTTTAGAGTGGGATGCATTGGTGGGAATGAAAAGCGACCAAACCTATAAATATGGTTATCTGCCCGACACATTATTTTTTCCAACTGATTCATTGAAACAACGCTTTCAAACATGGTATGCACGGGTATCATTTCATAATATTCAGCCCACAAGCTTTGGAATATCGTATGCACCGGAGGCAAGGGTTCATGTGTTTACCGATAATCACAACAATAGCGAGAGTAATACTTATGTGAACCTGCCGCTTGAGAAAACAATCGGGCAAAATTTTACGGTTGATCTTGGTATTACTTTCGATTTGACAAGATATAAGCCTGATAGCAAAGTTGCCATCAATAATACAGCTTATTATATTTCACCCGCCGTATTGTACAGAACACCTACTGTTAACATACAAGCCGGTCTCAGACCTACCTGGGATAATAAAAGTCCAAAAATTTATCCTAATGTAACAGCGGAAATAGGTACACCTGACAAGCGTTTTAATTTCATTGCAGGCTGGATAGGTTATTTGCGTAAAACGACGTATGAATACCTCGCCTCTTTCAATCCATGGATATGGGCCCCCGCTAATATGAAGAATACAGGAATTGAAGAACGTTATATTGGATTCAAAGGATCAGTGGATGATCATTTTTCTTACAGTACAAAAGCAGGTTTCAATAAAATAACTAACCAGCCTTTGTTTGTAAACGATACAATAGATGGAAAATCATTTATTGTATTGAATGAATCGCAGATGAAAGTATTACATTATGATGGTGAGGTTGGTTATACAGCACAGGAAAAATTCTCTCTTCGTGCTGGATTCAGTTTTAATCATTACATGAATTTAAAAGACAATCCCAAGGCCTATGGGCTGTTACCGCTGGAATTGAATGCTTCCATGAGAGTGCAGGTGTTGAAAGATCTTTACCTGACATCAGACCTGTTTGCATGGGGCGGACCCCAATATCGCAAACAAAACGGCGATCATGCACAGCAAAAAGGAGCTTTTGATTTGAATGCCGGCCTTGATTTCCAGATCACAAAGAATTTGAAAATATGGAGTCAGTTTAATGATGTTTTTAATAAGCAATACCAGCGATGGAATCAATATCCTGTGTATGGCTTTAACTTCGTTGCAGGAGTTATCTTTGCCTTCGATCAAAAGAACTGATAATGTATGAAGTCCTCTACAGGTACCTTGTTAAATATAAAAAAATAGATCTGCCGGGAATTGGTGTTCTTGCTTTACAAATGCAACCAGCAGGAGTTGAGTTTACAGATCATACTTTTTTACCCCCAAAATATTTTTTTTCATTTGAAAAAATGGAAGATGTTCCACCCGAAAAACTATTTTCCTGGCTTGCAATAAATCTGAAAATAACAGAACAGGAAGCGGTGATTCGTTTCACTGATTTTATATATGAACTGAACAGGCAACTTAAAGAAGGAAAAGATATTTATTGGCATGGCATAGGAACTTTACAAAAAGAATTTTCCGGAGAAATAAAATTCAATGCAGACAAAAACAACCTGTTGTGGCTTGAAAAAGTAGTTGCAGAGAAAGTAATCAGGGAAAATGCCGAACATACTATACTTGTTGGAGAAACTGAAAAAACTTCAACGGAAATGAATGAACTGCTGCATCCTGGTGAAGTAATAAAGCGTCATCACTGGTGGATATGGCCCCTGGCTGTAATTCTTGCTGCAATTATATTTTTGGGCTGGTATTTTTCTGTAAATAATATCTCGGGTGCATCAACCGGTAATAATCATGTAATATCACCGGTTGAAGCTCCAGCCGGTTATTATATGATTCCATAATTTCTTCCATTATTTTAATTTCATTTTACTTTGCGCATCATTAACAGCAATGGATTCAATTATTCACTATAGTCATTGCCCTGTTTGCGGCTCCTTATCGATTAATTATGTTTTGTCAGCAAAAGATTACACTGTTTCTCACAAAAGCTTTTCAATTTGGCAATGCAATGAATGTACAGCAAGATTTACCCAGGATGTACCTGGTAATGATGACATTGGAAATTATTATAAATCGAAAGGTTATGTTTCTCATACAAATACTTCGAAAGGCCTGATTAATTGGTTATACCAGGTTGTCCGAAAAAAAACCTTAAAGCAGAAAAGAAAGCTTGTCTGCAAATTAACAGGCATAAACCAAGGTATGCTTTTAGATGTGGGCAGTGGCACCGGGGCTTTTGTAAATGAAATGAAGAAAAATGGATGGCAGGTAACCGGGCTTGAGCCTGATGCCAGCGCCAGGGAAGTGGCTAAAAAAGTTTTTAATTGTGAAATAAAGAATGTTGATGAACTTTTTCATCTTGCGCAAAATTCATTTGATGCTATAACTCTTTGGCATGTTCTTGAGCATGTACATGACTTGCACAATTATATAAGTCAATTAAAAGATCTGTTGAAACAAAATGGAAAGTTGATTATTGCAGTTCCTAATTATACTTCCTTAGATGCGTCAGTATATGAAAGATATTGGGCAGCTTATGATGTGCCGAGGCATCTTTATCATTTTTCGCCATTATCCATGAAACATCTGATAGAAAAACATGAAATGAAAATATTAGGCTATAAGCCTATGTGGTTCGATAGTTACTATGTTAGTTTATTAAGCAGTAAATACAAAAGTGGCAGAACAAATTGGCCAGCTGCAATTTTGATTGGTCTTCGGTCAAACTTGAGGGCTATTAATGACAAAAAAAAATGCAGTTCCCTAATCTACGTGATTTCAAAATAACTATTTGCTGAACTGAACCTCATATATGTCTGGCCATTTTTTGCCAGTGATATAAATCTTTTTTGTCGTTGCATCGTAAGCTATACCATTAAGGACCTCTGCATTTGGATCTTTCCCTTTAATCTGGTTCAATATATCAGTCAGATCTGCTTTGGCAACAACATGGCCATTAGAAGGATCAATTTTTAAAAGATAGGGAAGTTGCCATTGATTGGCATAAATATATCCATCAATGTATTCCAGTTCATTAAGATTATATCCTAATGCACCGGAATCTGTTACTGAAATTTTTTTAATCAATTTAAAAGTAGAAGGTTCATAATAATAAAGATTACTGCTACCGTCGTCCACAATAAGGTATGTTCCATCTGTTGTCGTTCCCCATCCCTGGCCATTATCTGTTGTAAGTGTAAGCTCATTTATTTTTTTAAAATCCATATTGTAAACAAAAATGGTCTTTTCTTTATAGGTTAGTTGGTAAATAGTATCACGCAAAATGACAATACCTTCTCCAAAATATTTTTTATCAAGGTTAATCTGTTTTTCTACTTTGCCTGAATTCAAATCTATTTTCATCAGCTTTGATTTTCCATAATCGCCAGCACTCTCATATAAAGATCCTTTATAAATTAATAGCCCTTCCGTAAATGAAGATGTATCATGTGGAATAATTTTTTGTACAGAGTAGTTCATAACATCCGGCGCATTCGGAGGAGGAGCAGGTGTATCATTTGCATTATTACAAGCAAACAAAACCACAGAAATAATAATCGTAAAAATACCCAGGTAAATATTTGTTTTCATTTCAAGCTCTTAAATGGCACAAAAATAAGCTTTGAGTCAATTAATTTCTGTTAAAGCTTACACCTGATAAAGTAATAATCAGAATTTTTAATGATTGCGTTTTTGATTATAAAATAAACAAACTATATTTGGAATGAAACCCGTAACCCTCCTGGAAAGTCATCTCTCTGCGAAATTGTATCCCTGGAATCCACTTACTTTTCCCAATGTTCCTGTTATTCTTTCCAATACCGCATGAAAGTTTTATGCGAAAAAATGCCCTAACCAGAATAAAGGAAAATATGAGAAATGTTCTATTGGGATGGATTGTCTTATCAATTTCTAACCTGCTTTGTGCGCAAAGGGAATGTAAGTCATTTGAATACCAAAATCAATTAATACAGTCTTTTCCCCCGCTTAAAGATTCCCTGCAATCTATAGAAAATTTTATACATTCTCATTTATCACTTTCTGAAAGAACCGAACAATCAAAAATTATTAAAATACCTGTTGTTGTACATATACTATATCATTATCCAAATGAAAACATTTCTGATGATTTAGTCGCAAGCCAGATAACTGCGTTAAACAGGGATTTCAGAAAACAAAATGCTGATACCACAAAAATTCCACCCGCATTTAAATCACGTGCGGCAGATTGTAATATCGAATTTCAGTTAGCCACTGTCGATGGGGAAGGAAGAGCTACTACAGGAATTATCCGAAAATATACACCCATTACAAAATGGGCAGCAGATGATAAGATAAAATTTTCTTCTCAAATGGGCGATGACGCATGGGATACAAAAAGCTATTTGAATATTTGGGTGGGAACCCTGGAAAGATTATTGGGATATTCAAGTATGCCGGGAGATCCGGCTGCTAAAGATGGAATCGTGATAAGTAATAAAGTTTTTGGAATTGCCAAATCAGGTATATATAACCAGGGCCGAACGGCTGTTCATGAAGTAGGGCATTGGCTTGGCCTTCGGCATTTATGGGGCGACATGGATTGTGGCGACGACAGTGTGGCTGACACCCCCAAACAGGAAACTTTTACCAATGGTTGTCCATCAGGAATCCGTATTAGTTGTAACAATGGTCCGAATGGCGATATGTATATGGATTATATGGATTTTACTAATGATGATTGCCTTGTAATGTTTACCCAGGGACAAAAGAAAAGAATGTGGTCACTTTTTCAACCAGGTGGTCCGCGATATTCAATTCTTTCGTCTAATGGCTTAGGCGTCCCTACAAAAGAAGAAACTCCCCTGGCAGATACTCCTCCCCATTGGCTTCATGTAAAAATATATCCTAATCCTGCAAATACAGAACTTACCATTAATGTCGAATTCGATTCCAGATGGTTAGGGAAGGAATTAGTTGTACTTAATGCATTAGGGCAAATAGAAATTAAAACGACAGTTACTTCAAAAATTCAGAAGTTGAACATCAGCAATTTGAAACCTGGAGTGTATTTTATTTCCGCTAAAAAAGAAGGAGACAAGATCCTGCAGGAATTTATAAAATTCTAATGTGTAAGTTTTCTTGCGCTTTGCCTTCCTGTAGGGAGGCACTATTTATGAATATTAACACCCCGGGAATAAACCCTATTTTATTACTTAGGTCTTTTTTTTAAATTAGTGAAATATAAAAAGCACGCTATGAAAAATTTATCCGAAACCTGGTTTGCCGAGGGGTATATTGATTTTGAACTAAAAAAATATACTTTACTGGCATACCTTCAGCAGGTAAATAAATACTTTAATGAAAATAAGCTGTACCCCCAATTGGCTGATGTGATCTTTCATTACAATAACCTGGTTGCATTCAGAGAAAACAAAAAATTTTTACAGGAACATTTCCCCAAAAAACTGACAGGCATCCAGATGGAGAAACTCCAATTTTTATATGAACAAATGATAGAAGACAATGATCTAATGAAAGAACTTGAAGAAATTATTTCTTATTCTACATCAACAATAAAAAGAACTATCAGAAGTGGTACAGAAATTTATGAATTTATAGAAGATAAGCTTGTTATCACACCTATCGGGCTGGTACCTCTCGATACAAATGAAGGTTATTTCTTTTTAAGTAGTGGTAAAAAAAATACAAGAGTTTATTATTACCGTCTTTCATTTTTTGAAAAGCATGATGAAAAATACAGAAGTATAAAAACTTCTTATATAGATAATCAACGTCGAAGTATGAGTAATACATACGAAAATATCAAAGCAGGTCTTATCCGCAACAGAAATGAGTTGCCAAACCCGGCAGTATACTCAGTAGAAATTGATTTGAGCTTTCCATTGAATGAAACTTTACTGCCGATCGCTAAAAGAAGCCTTGTAAAATTTATTACACAACAGGCAGCATAAAGCCAATATTAAGAAACTGTGGCAGAAACTGAAATTTTGGATTGCAGCCATACCCTCCACATTTGCAGGCATAAGGCTAAAACTATTAATGTGAGCCCGGCAAAAAAGCTCCATCCCAATTCTTTGTTTTCATGATAGATAACAAACGCAAGAATAATTCCATAAACCGGTTCAAGGTTGAAAGATAGATTTACAGTAAATGCTGTAAGTTTTTTCAGAGCATTTACAGAAAACTGGAATGCAAGTACAGAACAAAACCAGGCCAGCACAAGCAGCCACATCCAGTCGTTAAAATTTGGAATGATGTAAGAGGTAGAAAAAGCTTTTAAATAAAACGGCATAAAAAAAGACAAGGTAATCAATCCGCCACTAAGCTGATAAGTCAACAACGTTTGTGAATTTATTCGCTGCACAAATTGCTTAATGAAGATCATCACAAACGCAAGTAATACTGCACAAATAACGCCTAGGATGATGCCAGTTTTATATTTAGGATCGAAATGAAATATAATATAGATACCGGCGATTACGATTAATCCCAATAAAACCTCTATCGAATTTATCCTTTTTTTAAAAACCAATGGTTCAGCTAATGCAGTAAAAAAACCAACTGCAGAAAAACATACAAGCGCCACGGAAACATTCGCATATTTTATAGAACCATAGAAACAAACCCAATGCAGAGCTGATAAAAAGCCTATGCCGGAAAGCTTTAAAATATCTTTTATTGAAAGTCGCTGAAGCTTTTTTGTTAAAGAAAATAATATCCACATGGTAACTGAACTGATAAACAAACGATACCAGACCAGTAACCCGGCATTCAATGTTATGAGGCGACCAAGCACACCTGTAAAACCAGCTAACCAAATAGCAATATGCAGCTGCAAAAAAGCCTTCTTCATGATAGTTTCAAAACTTATAAAAGAAAAGTTGAGAGGTGCTCTCAACTTTATCTTTCATTCTTTATCAAAGAATTGTTTATTTTCCTTGAGCAACAATTTTATTTTCAGGTAAAGCATTGATTTGCGAGGCTTCACTATTCTTTACCCTTTTTCTGTAATTCTTGAATAAACTTTGCCATCTTAATTTTAATACGCCAAGGATACCTTCTTTCACAATATCTTTATTCATTTTAGATGTGCCTAAAGTACGATCCCGGAACAGAATAGGTACTTCCTTTAATTTAAAATGAAGTTTCCATGCTGCAAATTTCATTTCTATCTGGAAAGCATATCCTACAAAAACTATTTTGTCAAGATTGATTGTTTCAAGGACTTCTTTTTTATAACACATAAATCCTGCGGTAGGATCTTTGACCGGCATCCATGTAATCAATCTTGTATAAAGTGAAGCACCTTTTGAAAGAAAAACCCGGTCTGAAGGCCAGTTCACTACTCCACCTCCTTTTACATAACGTGAACCAATTGCAAGGTCAGCACCTTCATTTTTACAAGCGTTATAAAGTCGCGGAAGGTCATTAGGATTATGTGAAAAATCTGCATCCATTTCGAAAATGTACTGATACCCTTTCACAATGGCCCACTTAAACCCATGAATATATGCAGTTCCTAATCCTTCTTTGCCCTTACGCTCTTCCAAAAATAACTCCATCGAAAATTTTGCCTGAAGATCTTTTACAATTTGAGCAGTGCCATCAGGTGAACCATCATCAACAACCATCACATGAAAATGCTGTTGAAGGTTAAAAATGCTGTGAAGGATCGCGGAGATATTCTCCTTTTCATTATAGGTTGGTATAATAACTATTTTATCTACCATTCAAAAACTAAATTACTGAATTGATATATCGGGTAATTATTAAACCTTACAAGTGGCTTGTTAAATCTTCTTTAACATTGTACGGGTATAAATTTCGGTTAGCTTTTGCTTGGTGTGCATTGGAAAGTCTCCTTTCATCATCCAATCATAATATTGAGGTTCTGCCTTTAACACATCACATATTGGGCGCCCTTTGTGTTTTCCGAAGTTAAAAACCTCAACCCCATTTTCAACAGCAAACCGGCGTGCAAAGTCAACAATTACGTCTTCTCCTATTGTTTTCAATACCGATTCTATTGTATTACCAAGATTAGGATAGCGCTCAAGTTGTGCATTGAAAATTTCCAGCGTAACCAAAGCATCTGCTTCAGCACTATGTGCTCCTTCATGAGTTTTATCGCAATAAAACTTGTAAGCAGCACTTAAAGTACGTTGTTCCATCAAATGAAAAATCTTTTGCACATCTAACAATTTCCGATTTTTGATATCAAAATCCACACCAGCACGGAGGAATTCTTCCATCAGCATCGGTATATCAAACCGATTTGAATTATACCCGGCAAGATCGCAGCCATCAAGAATCTGCTTTAACTCCCGGGCCACTTGTTTAAATACGGGAGCATCTTTTACCATTTCATCAGTGATGCCATGGAGTTCTGTAACATTTTTTGGTATGGGCATTTGAGGGTTTATAATCTTACGCTTGGTTACCTGGTTGCCATCAGGTAATAATTTTACGATAGCGATTTCAATTATACGATCACTGCCCAGGTTTGTGCCAGTAGTTTCAAGATCAATTACAGCAAGCGGTTTTTTCAATTGGAGAGGCATTACCTGAATTTTATTTCCGTCTGCAAACGTAAGGTATTTCACTAAGTTTTTGAATTGATTTTATTGAAAAACAGGGTTCTCAAAGGCTCAAAATATTTGACTGATTTTATCAGTTAAACAATTTTTGTATATAAATAATACTACTTACTTTGCTTACTAATTTTTTTTATTTCTCGTCTCATTTTTAGAGATTACCTTACATTAAACCATGAAGGGGGTTATAGAGGAGTATAAGCCCCTCATTTTCAGCGTAAGAAAAGGTATTATTTATCTTTGATTTTTTAGGGTGAATAAAAATGAAATGTATATTTGTAAAATAAATGGCAATCAAAAATCGTTTGTTACGCAAATTATCCCTAATGAAAAACAAATTTTTTGTTCTTATCATTTTGGCACTGACGGCAATTGCAATCAGTTCCTGTTATTCGTCCCGCAAATCTGGATGCCCCATGAATCCTCAAAATAATTACAGGTTCAGAGGATAACAATTACAATTAAGGTTAAGCTATGCATTGGATCCATCTTACCGATGAGGATCAGTTACAAAAAATCATTGTAAGGTCCCAGGAAAAGCCCCAGGTAATCTTTAAGTATAGTTCTCATTGCCTTTTGAGTGAAACTATATTCAACCGTCTGCAAAAAAATTGCTGCCCTGATCACATGGATTTTCATTTTTTAGATTTGATCTCTCATGAGGACATTTCAAAAAAAATTACAGACAAATTTCATGTGGCTCATCAATCTCCGCAAATATTACTGATCAAAGAAGGTGAATGTATTTTCCACGAAAGTCACTCAGAAATTTCTTTAGAAGAAATTATGGAGCATATACCCGTCGTAGCTTAAATTAAAAATTCTTTTATTTATATTTCTACCCTTTTCATTCTGGGGACAAGAAAATGCATAATGAGCCATGCTGCCAGATAAGCAAGTCCGCAGTAAACAAATACGATGAAATAGCCGAAAGAAAGATTATTCAAATTTTTATAGTAATCAAACAAATAACCAGCAGCCTTTGAAACCATAATTCCTCCAAGACCGCCGGCCATACCCCCAATACCAGTTACAGAACCGACAGCTTTTTTGGGAAACATATCAGATACTGTTGTAAATATATTAGCGCTCCATGCCTGGTGTGCCGCTGCGGCCAGTCCAATGATTAGTATGGGATACCACATACTATAAGTTCCCAGTAACTGGGCAGTAAGAACAGGAAGAACACAGATTGCATAAATAAGCATTGATGTTTTCCTTGCTCTGAAAACCGGCCAGCCGTTTTTTATAAAATTCATTGGCAGCCATCCCCCAAAAATGCTGCCTACGGAAGATATCACATAAATGATGGCAATAGGAATGGCTATTTGCGTTTCAGTAAGCTTGTATTGTTCATGCAAAAAATCAGGCAGCCAGAAAAGATAAAACCACCATACTCCATCGGTCAAAAACTTACCAACAGAAAAAGCCCAGGTTTGATTGAACCGCAAAAGTTTCACCCACGAAACTCTTTCTTTAGATTCCTGAGTTGCTGCAACAGAAACGGTTTCATCTGTGTCGCTATGTATATAATCAAATTCGGGCTTACTTAATCTTTTATGTCTCTTTGGTGCTTCGTATAACACAAACCAAAATATCAACCAAATCAATCCAATGGCGCCGGTGATAACAAATGCCCAACGCCAACCCCACTGTTGCGCAATAAACGGCACTGTGAGTGGTGCTATGATTGCTCCGATATTTGATCCGGAATTAAAAATACCTGTTGCCAAAGCTCTCTCTTTCTTAGGGAACCATTCGGCTACTGCTTTTATCGCAGCAGGAAAATTTCCAGATTCGGTTATACCTAATGCACCTCTTGCAACTAAAAAGCCGGTAGTACTTCTTACCAGCGCATGAGCAATCGAGGCAACACTCCAAAGAAGTAGCGATAAGCCGTATCCTATTTTGGTGCCTAATTTGTCAATTAATCTTCCTGCCCCTACCATTCCCAGTGCATATAATAGCTGAAAAGCAACAGTTATATTTGCATAATCGGTTTTTGACCAGTTAAATTCTGTATCGAGAATCGGTTTGACAAGACTAATAGTTTGCCTGTCAAGATAATTGACAGTAGTGGCAAAAAAAACAAGAGCGCAAATAGTCCACCTGTATTTTCCTATGGCTTGCTGCATGATTTTTTATTTTGATTTTTAGTTTCGGGAAAATTGACTATCTATTTATTGCCTTTTATAGACGCAATTGTGTCTAATACTTCTTTTGTTAGTTTTTCAATAGTTGTATAATCTTTTTGTTCCATTAATTTTTTACTGACCAATTTGCTTCCCATTCCAACAGCACAGACGCCAGCTTTGAACCATGTTTCAAGATTTTCTTTTGTCGTGTCTACACCGCCAGTAGGCATAAATAATAATTTTGGAAAAATGTCTTTGATGCCGCTGACAAATTCAGCCTTCAGTAAATTGCCCGGAAAAAGTTTAATGAATTCGATTCCCTTGTTCTCTGCAGCAATGATCTCAGAAGGCGTCATGCACCCGGGAGCATAAAACATATTTCTGCCATTAGCGTAATCAACAACATCCGGTATAAAACCAGGGCTCACTAAAAAATCAGCACCTGCACTTACATAATCTTCCGCGTGCTGCAGTGTTTTAATGGTTCCAACACCTAATAGCATTTGGGGCATTTCATTATTTTTCACTTCTACCAGTTTTTTAAAATTTTTTAATGCAGCCTCGCCCCTATTGGTATATTCAACAGCTTTTATACCGGCTTTATAAATCGCTCTCAGGACTTCAACACTTACTGTTTCATCGGCGTTAAAGTATAACGGTAAAATACCTTGTTGCAGGATTGCATTTAAAACTTCTCGTTTGATTGCCATTATTATAGTTTTACTTTAATTACGAGTTTCTTTATTTCTCCATCCCCGATCATCGGAGCATGTACATCACCCGGAAAGAAAATAGCAAATTGTCCATCGGTTAGTTGAAAATACATGTCCGGAGCATCACTAAAAAAACGAACGTCTTTTTCCGGGTTATAATCGCCATTGGGCGTTAAGCATTTTTCTCTCGGCTTCCATCCTATTTGTTCCACTCCATGAATGCAAAGCTGGATGTCAATATACCTGTCATGACATTCGAATTTTTTTATTGACTCTTCTACAGTCATCCCCCTTTTTTTTGAAACGATCGCTTTTAAGTTATCGCTATCGATTTCGAAACGCCCGACTTCTATTTTTTGAAGATCAGATTTGTTTATAAAATCGAATGCTTTTGCGAATAGGGGGTGAACACAGAAATATTTTGAAGCATTTTGTAAGGTATCGATAATCATATGGTCATTTCTTGATAGTTGAATAATGAACAGAATGCTGAAGAGTGCGACGCAACAGAAGTTCAATAGTAATCATGCAGCAGGCTACATAATAAATACGAGATCATTTTATCGCTGTACTCTTCCTGATGCATCGCCTTTCATCAGGTCTTTGACTTCATTCAATGTAGCATGGTTGAGATCACCCGGAATCGTGTGCTTTAAAGCGGAAGCCGCTACTCCAAATTCAGCTGCATCTTTCATCGACATTCCCGTAACGAGACCGTAAATAAATCCACTAGCAAAAGAGTCTCCGCTGCCTACACGGTCCACGATACGAACTTCATATTGACGTGTGTGATAAAATTCGTTTCCATCATACACCAAAGCACTCCAGCCATTGTCGCTCGCACTGTAGCTTTCTCTTAAAGTAGAAGCTACATGCTTAAATCCGAACTTGTCTTTCATTTGTTTGAAAACGCTTTTATATCCTTCAATATTTAATTCACCCTTTGTTACATCAGTATTTTCAGGTTTGAAACCCAGCGTGGTTTCTGCGTCTTCTTCGTTGCCTATACAAACATCCACGTACTGGCAAAGTCTTGTCATCACTTCTCTTGCTTTCTCTTTACTCCACAGTTTTTTCCTGTAGTTAAGATCGATGCTTGTGGTAATACCTTTGCTTTTTGCAGTTTTTAAAGCTGCTTCAGCAAGAGCAGTGCATTTATCACTCAGTGCCGGCGTAATGCCCGTGGTGTGAAACCAATCAGCACCCTCAAAAATTTTATCGAAATCAAAATCGCTTATTTCCGCTTCTGCAATGGAAGCCTCGGCACGATCATAAATTACCTGAGAGGCGCGCATGGAAGCTCCGGTTTCCAAAAAATAAATTCCCAACCGCCCTCCGCCTCTTGCAATAAATTGTGTGTCCACACCATAACGACGCAAATGATTAATGGCTGCCTGCCCAATTGCATTATTGGGCACTTTTGTAACAAATGTTCCATTCAACCCATAATTACATAGCGCCGCTGATACATTTGCTTCTCCCCCGCCGTACGTTACATCAAACCTATCTGCCTGCACAAATCTTTTAAAATCGGGAGTAGAAAGTCTTAACATTATTTCTCCAAGAGTTATAACTTTTTTTGACATATCAATTCTAAACTTTTATGAATAATAATCTTTACACAGTAGTCACTTTAACTGTTGTGGGTTGCAACTTCTGATGCCAGTTAAAATAATTCTGTGCATTATTAAAACAAATATCCTGTATCACTTTACCAATCCAATTTATATCATTGGGCAGTTCACCGTTCTCAATTTCATCACCAAACAAGTCACATAAGATGCGTCGAAAATATTCGTGCCGCGGGTAAGAAAGAAAACTCCTTGAATCGGTAAGCATCCCGACGAAACGACTCAGCAAGCTCATATTGGACAAAGCATTCAGCTGTTTTGTCATTCCATCTTTTTGATCCAGAAACCACCACGCAGAACCCCATTGAATTTTCCCTGCTACAGATCCGTCATTAAAATTTCCAATCATAGTAGCTATCAATTCATTATCGACAGGATTAAGGTTATATATAATCGTTTTTGCAAGCCGGTTATTGGTATCCAACTTATCTAGAAATTTTGCTAATGGTTTTGCCTGTAAGAAATCCCCGATAGAATCCCAGCCCGTATCCTTGCCAAGGGTATGCATCATACGGGAGTTATTATTTCTCAGTGAACCCAAATGAAATTGTTGCACCCATCCTTTTTCCCAATCCCATTCAGCAAAATGAATCAGCATTGCCGATTTGAATTTTCGTTGTTCATCGGCGTTCACCATCTTTCCAATATGAATCTTTTTGAAAATGGTATCAATTTCAGAGCCTGTGAAATCATCTGCATAAATTTCTTCCAACCCATGATCAGAAACAGAGCAACCCGCCGATGCAAAAAAATCATGGCGATTCTGGAGGGCATATAAAAAATCATCAAAAGAAGAAATAGAAATATTGGTCACTTCTTCAAGCCTCTTTATATATTTTAAGGTCTTTTGCGGATCGCTTGCATCCATTGCATTATCCGGCCGGAAGGCAGGAAGGATCGGTATTTCAAAGCCATCCTCTTTTAAACTCAAATGATATTCCAGGGAATCGACAGGGTCATCGGTAGTACATACAAGTTTCACATTCATTTTACGAAGCAAATTGCGAACAGAATAATCAGGTGTTTGTAATTTTGCCGAGCATTCATCATAAATTTTTTTTGCCGTATCGGGGTTTAAAATATCATACACATTAAAATACCGCTGCAACTCCAAATGGGTCCAGTGATATAAAGGATTGCGTAGGGTGTAAGGTACTGTCTCTGCCCATTTTTGAAATTTCTCCCAATCGGACTTGCTCCCGGTACAATAATCTTCCGCCACACCATTCGTACGCATGGCCCTCCATTTGTAATGGTCGCCGTACAACCAGGGCTGAGTTAAATTTTCAAACCGCACATCATCCGCAACTTGCTGCGGTGGCACATGGCAGTGATAATCAATGACCGGCATGTCTTTAGCATAATCGTGATAGAGCCGCTGCGACGTTTTTGTTTTCAGTAAAAAATTTTCATCAAGAAATTTTTTCATGTTGTCTGTTTTTACAGTTCTCTCCAACTTCTATTTAACTTCTTCAATCAATCATCATATAACTTTCAAATATAATTCTAAGTGAATTTATAAACACTGAGATTGATCAAATCATAAGGATACACCTCTCTTCCACGGAATAAAATCATCCTGGTTTAGTAAAACTGCTTTAGGAATTATTTCACCGCTTGCTGCTTTAATGCAATACTCTAAAATTTCCTCTCCCATTTGTTCAATTGTTTTTTCGCCTTCAATGATCGGACCCGTATCTATGTCTATAATATCTTTCATTTTTTTTGCTAAAGCAGAGTTTGTTGATACCTTGATTGTGGGACACACAGGATTACCTGTTGGTGTACCAAGACCGGTTGTAAATAAAATTAAAGTTGCTCCTGATGCAGCTTTGCCTGTCGTTGCTTCTACGTCATTACCTGGTGTGCAAACCAAACTCAATCCTGCTTTTGTTGCCGGCTCTGTATAATCGAGTACATCTACCACAGGTGAAGTGCCTCCTTTCTTCGCCGCACCTGCACTTTTAATCGCATCCGTAATCAAACCGTCCCTGATATTTCCGGGAGAAGGATTCATATGAAACCCCGAACCAACTTTCCTGGCTGCATCGTCATAGCTTCTCATCAACCTGATAAATTTCTGCGCGGTGGTTTCGTCTATTGACCGATCAACCAACTCTTGTTCGACTCCGCATAATTCAGGAAATTCCGCCAGTAAAACCTTTGCGCCCAATGCTACCAGCAGGTCAGAGCAATAGCCCACAGCGGGATTAGCTGAAATACCACTGAATCCATCACTTCCTCCGCATTTAACTCCTACACATAATTTATCGAGCTTTGCAGGTTTGCGTTCAAACTTATTGATTTCAATAAGTCCAAGAAAGGTTTTTCTTATGGCTTCGGATACTAGTTGTTCTTCGCTTTGTGATTTTTGTTGTTCAAAAATGTGTAAAGGTTTATCAAATTGTGGGTTTCGTTGGCGGAGATCATTTATGAAATCAGGGATCTGTAAGTGCTGACATCCCAAACTGAGGATTGTTATACCAGCCACATTAGGATGATCTGCATAAGCTTCTAACAGTTTACTAAGAATTGCCGAATCCTGTCTCGTCCCTCCGCAACCGCCTTCATGATTCAAAAATTTTATGCCATCCACATTTTTAAATGGCCTGATTGCATTTCCATTTGAATGAAGACTAATATCGAGTTCCTGGATATTTTTTCCGTCTTTATAAGCTTCAATTAAGTGATGTGTGAATTGCTTGTATTTATCCGTAACTGCATACCCTAACTCATTTTGCAGCGCCTCACGTATAACATCAAGATTTCTGTTCTCACAAAACACAGTGGGTATAAAAAGCCAGTAATTCGCAGTTCCTACTTTTCCATCACGGCGATGATAACCATTAAAAGTCCTGTTTTTAAATTTAGAAACATCGGGTGCATGCCATTTAAAATTTGAACCACGATATTCATAAGGTTGTGCAGCGTGTTTTACGTTTGCAGTGGACATTAAGCCGCCTTCCTGAATAAAATTTTGCGCTTTTCCAACCAGCACGCCGTACATAATGACTTCATCACCTTCATTCATATCTTGCGTAAAAAATTTATGCTTGGCAGGAATGTTATCCTGTAAAACATAATCCTTTCCACCAAAAGCAATAGTTTCCCCTTTGGTAAGATTTTTCAATGCCACCAAAACATTGTCTTTCGGATGAACCTTTAACACAACCTGCTTCATTCTTACGCAATAGTTTTTTTAGCTACTATATTTTGAATGGTCACCATCACTCCATTTTTCGTCAATGAATGAAGGCTTTTTTTTACTGAATCAGCAAAACCGTTTAATAAAGAGAGATCAGTTTCCCACAATTCTTCATTCACCAAAACACTATCCACTACTTCATCATTATTATTATCTTTCCATTGCCTGGCAAACCATTCAGCACTTTCATCTTTTACAGAATAAGCGACACCATTCAACACTCCCTGGTAATTCCCTTCTTTGTTTTTACTGCACTTCATAAAAAGAAGGTATCCCGCAAAACCCAGGATCATATTTTCAGGCGGATAAGAATATTTTTTGTAATGCTTTCTGAGCAAAGGGACATTCCGCATTTTCATTTTTGAGGAATACTGCACAGAAATATCCAGCCACTGGTGATCTATAAAAGGATTACGAAAACGATCCATCACCTTGTTCGCAAAAATACACGCTTCTTCGTAAGAAATTTGCCCGTCCTTTATAGCCACAGCGATTTCATTAAACAACAAATTATGTATAAACAAAGAAAATAGGGAGTCATTCATCGCTTCCTTTACAGTTTTAAAGCCCGAAAGAAAAGCCAACCCGCAGGCAAAAGCATGTGTTCCATTTAATAAACGAAGTTTTAGCTCCCTGAATTTTTCAATATCAGGCGCAATGACCACACCGCTATCTGAGGTAGAAAAGGACAAGTTCTTCTTTACTTCTTCACTATCGGTTTCAATGGCCCACAGGCAGAATGGTTCAGTGTTGATCATTAACTCATCCTTATATTCCAATTTTTTCTCTGCTTTTATTAAATCTTCCCCCTTCAATTTTCCCGGAACAATCCGATCGACCAAAGAATTGCAAAAATGATTCGCTGTTTGAAGCCATTGAATAAAAGAGGGGTCAAGTTTATTCATTCCGGCAAGTTCCAACACTATGGAACGCAATTTTTTTCCGTTGTCAGTAATCAGTTCAGTCGGGATAATGATCATACCACTTTCCTTTGAACCTTTAAAAGCCTTATACCTTTCGAACAGGAATGATAACAATTTACCCGGGAATGAAGCAGGAGGAGATGAATGAATATCATCATCTGCCAAGGTAATCCCTACTTCCGTTGTATTGGAAATAACAATTTTCAATTCGGAATTACGTGCACACTCCAACACCTTACCCCAATTTTCTTTTGCGGACAATACACGACTGATCGACGAGTTGATAATAAACTCTTCGATTGTTTTATCATTTTCGATTCCTCTCACGGCTATTGTATAGAGGTAATCCTGCTTTGCAAATTCATCAGTCCCACCTGTTGAAGTAGATTTTACTACAACAACCCTTCCATTAAATATCCCCTGCCGGTTAGCCTTGTCGATAAAATAATCCGGCAAGCCGCGAAGTAATACGCCGGTTCCAAATTGCAGCACTTTCTCGGGCAGATCAAATACCTTTTCACCCGGTATAACAACACCAGAATCAGCAGAAATATTTTTAAGATTTGCTTTTGATAACTGCATTCTAAACTTTTATCTTTTTACATCTTTCAAACATGATCAACCGCAGGTCTACATATTTTGCCACTTTGGCGATTGTTCATTTTTAATTTTTCATTTCTGACTTTTTACTTTGTTCGATTAACCATTTTACAACATCCGTAGCAGCATTATAGTTCTCATATTCCGGAGGCAGTTTTCTTCCATCCGTGTATTCATTATAAAACCATGGATCACCAACAGCTACCACAGTTCCTTTGCCATAGCTTGAAACTGCCACAATATTGTCTTCCTCATTTTTTAAAACAACAGACGCAGGCGATTTTACTTCTAGTGTGCTCAGCTCTTTGATATAAACCTTTTTTGCAGTCTTGAAAATTGGATTGTCGGCAGCAATATTAATGGCTCCCTGTTCGAAATGATTTCCTTCTACATGATTCTTACTGACTTCATTAAAATGAATTCCAAATTTTTCTGCCAGTTTATTGAAATGTGCAAATTCTGCGTTGGCAGAGTCATTTTCCATCAGCAATAGAACACCGCCTTCTTTGACCCAGCTTGCAATAACATCGACATCTTTTTGCTGAACATGATTGGGATGATCAGTTTCTTTCTCAGTATCAGGATCGACAATTATGTAAATGTTTGAGTTTTTTAAATTCTCTTTTGTGGGAGCATCCTTTAAAGTGTCCTTCTTAACACCATACATGCTGAAGATATTTCCAAACATAAAAAAACCGCTGTTTGCCTTATCATTCCATGTATAGTGATAAGGAATGTCCCTGCCAGTTGCATCTTTTTTCCATTCATTATTGAAATAATTATCAAGCGCAACATTTATTCCTTTGCCAATCGATTGTGTCTTTGCCATTTCCATTTCATCCGAAGCAAGTATAAAAGCACCAATGCCTTTCAAATCGTTCGCCACTACTTTTTCACTCATATAATATTGATAACTGCCATCGCGATAAGGATTGCCCCCCAAACCTGATACACTCACAGTTCCATATAGATTTGTTTGACCACTTTCTTCCTTAATAAAATTTTTCACGATGCCTTCGTATCCTTTTTCTGCAATAGCTAAATAAGAAGAAGGTAAATAGCCCATCCTTACTGCATTTGCCAGCGTATACACAAACATGGATGAAGCAGAGGCTTCCAAATAATTTTTTTCTTTTTGGGGCATATTTAATATATCCCACCACAAACCGGTTTTTTTATCCTGCACTTTTGAAATTGCTGAAGCAAAGCGATTCAAAATCGCAACAAGATTCTTTCTTTGAGGATGGTCAGCAGGAAAATGGTCCAGAACGTCAACAAGTGCCATTCCATACCAACCCATTGCTCTTCCCCAAAAATTAGGCGAATGCCCCATTGATTTATTGGCCCACTGTTGTTCCTTGCTTTCATCATATCCATGATAGAGTAAACCGGTTTTCGGATCACGGGAATGTTTTTCCATTAGAATAAACTGCCGGGCAATGTCATTAAAAGTGGTATCATCATGAATATAAGCTGAGTATTCAGCATAAAATGGTTCACCCATATACAATCCATCCAGCCACATCTGGTAAGGATAAACTTTCTTATGCCAGAAACCGCCTTCATTAGTCCGCGGTTGATCTCTTAATTGTTCGCGAAGAAGCGTAGCCGCTTTCCAGTATTTTTCCTGGTTTGTTACTTTATAAAGCAGCAATAAAATTCTTCCGTTATTGACATTATCAATATTGAAATCCTGCTGCTTGTATGTTTTAATGTCTCCTTCCTTGTCAACAAACGCATCCATCCGGCTTTGAATGAATTTAAAATATTCACCATTGCCGGTTTCATTCCATAACCCTTCAATCCCTTTTAATACTACGCCTTCATCATAATTCCATTTAAGCGGTCTGTCATTCGCAGACAAAATTTTCATAGCGGTCGCAGCCATTTTCTCGCCCAATTCTCTTTGAGCAGATGCATTCATCATCAATATCAAACATGCTATGGTAAAAAAAATTTTCATTTTATTGTCAACTCCTGTTCTTCATGGCATCTTTCGTTGTGTCACTCCCTTGTACGTTCCATTTTCATGGCATCTGTGTTATCGTCACGGCTTTTTCAGAAGCGCCAAGTTCATAGCTAATTTTTTGTTGCGCCTTAGTTTCATCAGTATTCCTGATATTGATACCGGTATTTCTTTCACCGCTTACGCGGAAAAGAAGTTCAGAACCATCTTTGTATTTCAATCCGTCAAAAGTTATGTCATTGCAGTTCACAATATCAACAACAGGACCTGTTTCCTTTGAAATAACGTTTACATCTTTAAATTTTATACCGGTTGCCTCCTGCATATCAATTCCCTTATCTGATTGAATAATCAAGTTGTCCATTACCACATCCTTTATGTGCATTTCAGGAAGGCCGCGAATAAAAATCGCCTTCGCTGCACCATTACAGACTATATTACTAATGTGAAAATCTCTGAACTGAGGTGTTGTTTCATCAACAGGTTTGAATTCCACCTTTGGCAATTCTCTTTTTTCACCCGCTAATACGACCGGATCTTTAGCTTCATAATACATATCAAATAAAATGGCGTCACCAACAATATCCTTCATCGCAATATTTTTGACGTAAATTCTTTCAACCACTCCACCTCTTCCTCTTGTTGTTTTAAACCGCAAACCAATATCCGTTCCTATGAATGTGCAGTTGCTTACATGAATATTTTTGGCGCCGCCGCTCATTTCACTGCCGATCACAAAACCACCATGCGCATGATAAACTGTACAGTTACGAACGATCATATTTTCCGTGGGAATGAAAAAGTATCGGTACTACCTGATTTCACACAACAATTCTACTTACATATTGATGATTAAACCAGTCCTCAAGCATTTTTTTTACGCAATCGTTACCGGTAGTATCACCACCTGAAAAATTCACTTTATATCCGGAACCTGTACTACATCCATGTCTGTGTATGCCTTATTTTCACCGGCCATTCCCCAGATAAACCCGTAGTTTGAAGTACCGCATCCAAAATGCATTCCCCATGGCGGAGAGATCACGGCTTCGTGATTGGCCATAACGAGGTGTCTCGTTTCCGTTGGCCGACCCATAAAATGAAAAATTCGTTGCGCATCCGGAACATCAAAATAAAAATATACTTCCATACGGCGTGTATGCGTATGCGGCGGTACAGAGTTCCACACATTTCCTTCTTTCAACACAGTAAGCCCCATTACCAATTGGCAGCTTTGAATACCATCTGCATGTATGTATTTATAAACTGTACGTGCATTGGACGTTATTTGTTCACCCAAATTAACCGGTGTAGCTTGTTCCTCTGAAAATTTTGCATTCGGACAGGTATAATGAGCCGGAGCTGACAAAAAGAAAAATACCGCAGGGTTTTTTTTATCGACAGATGAAAATGAAACTTCCTCTGTTCCTTTTCCCAAATAGACGCATTCCATTTTCTGTATTTCAAATTTTTGACCATCGGCCTCAATGGTTCCTGCACCACTTACATTTATAATTCCAATTTCCCTTCGCTCTAAAAAAAATTCCGATTTCAATTCAGGATCGTTTTCCAGTTTCACCGGTTTATTTACCGGCTTCGCTCCGCCGACGATCATCCTGTCGTAATGAGAGTATATATACACGGCTCTGTCATCGTTCATTAAATTCTGACAAAGAAAATTTTCACGCAGATCCTGCGTTGTCATTTGCATCGTTTCTTTCGGACTGTTTTGAAAACGTATTTGCATAATGCCCCTCCAACTCCCCCAAAGGGAGGCCCGGCACACAGCCCTGATAACTGTGATTAGGTTTTTGAATTGTGAAAAAATAATCATTAAAGAACTAAACGCTGAAGTGTGCGACGCAACAAAAGTTAACCAGGGAACTGAAGTTGGTAACACAATAATCAACTATAAATAAAAACTGATTCCATTGTAAAAAGTTTATTCGACCTGCTCCTTTTTGAAAAGAAAGAGGTTTATCATCTTCCCATCCATCCACCGTCAACAGTCAGGGTGGTTCCGTTTACATATTTTGATGCATCAGACGCAAGGTAAACAATGGCGCCCTTGAAATCATCGGGCTCACCCCACCTGCCTGCAGGAATACGATCTACGATCGCTTTGTTGCGTACAGGATCATTCCTCAATGCTTCCGTATTATCGGTAGCGATGTAACCCGGAGCAATTCCATTTACATTAACACCTTCTGAAGCCCATTCGTTCGAAAGAGCTTTTACAAGACTTGCCAGTGCACCTTTGCTGGCAGCATATCCAGGAACCGTAATGCCACCCTGGAAACTAAGCAAAGAGCAAGTGAAAATAATTTTACCCGAACCGCGACTGATCATATCCTTTCCAAATTCTCTTGCCAAAATAAAAGGAGCATCAAGATTAACTGATAGAACTTTGTCCCAGTCGTTATCGGGATGTTGTGCCGCAGGTGAACGTTTAATGATACCTGCATTATTTACCAAAATGTCAACCGATGAACTATAATCTTTTACTTGTGCCACAAATTCATACAAATTTTTTCTGTCAGAAAGATCAGCTTTGAACGCCTTAAATTTTCTGCCAAGTTTGATAACATGCTTTTCTATTTCACTGCCACTTGATTCCAGTGTACCCGATACGCCAATGATGCCTGCGCCTGCTTCTGCCAAACCAATAGCCATACTCATGCCTATCCCTTTGTTACAACCTGTAACAAGCGCCGTTTTACCTGAAAGATCAAATTGTTTTAAAACATTCATGAAATAAAATTTTCTACTGAAGGCTGACTGCTTGTCGTCCGAATAATCGCCACTTTCCCTGTTCTTTTACCCAAACCAGCATCATAGTAAAATTCAATGGAACAACCGTTCCATCAATCTTATGTTCCTGGGCTTTGAACAAATATCTAATGATTGATGTTTTATCATTGGCAAAAATGACTGAAATGTTGTTTACAGCCGTATCGGTATAAAATGATTGGTTGTGCGCAGCACCATCAATCGCTTCTTTCCTGTCTTGTATTTTACCGTGAGAATGGCCATAGGTTGCTGTTTTTGCAAACAGATCTTCAAGAGTGCTACTATCTTTTGTTCCGAATACTGTATGACTCAGCAAATATGTTCTTGCTATTACTTCTTTTTCTTCCTTGTTTTGTGCATTGATAGTCGTGCATACAAAAACAGAAAGGACAAAAAATATTTTTTTCATGATGCTGGTTTTATATGATCAAATAGTGATTTCATCAAAATTATCTAATTGGTTCGATTCTGAACCAATCGAAATCTGCATACCCTGAAATAATAGGCTACACAATTGTTTTTCGAGAACCCCAAAAAAATTATTCAAAAGGCAAAAATTCTTGCCGGCAGTTGATGAAAAATTCAGAGAAATTTCTTTAGTTCTGCTTTCCACGCCGCATATAAATCATCATACAATTTAGCAAGACCGGAGGGATCAACCCCCTTTATTGGTTTGAAATTAATAAAAGCTTCCTGCGGAGAAGAATAAATACCTGCACCGATGCCGGCCCCAATTGCAGCACCCACACTTCCGTCGTTATCATATAGCTCAACCGGAACATTCGTTGTGTTCACAAATGATTCCGTAAACACATCGCTCAAAAACATATTGGTCCTTCCTACGCGGATCATTGAAGGGTGTATTCCATTTTCACGCATTATGTCGAGGCCGTATCTAAATGAAAAAACTATTCCTTCCTGCACCGCACGAAATACATGTGCTTTGGAATGTTTGTTGAGATCAACATTTAAAATTTGCGCACCAACAATTTTATTTTCAAATATTCTTTCAGCACCATTTCCGAATGGAATTACCATCACACCATCGCTTCCCGGATTTATTTTAGAAGCCAGCTCATTCATCTCTTTGTAGTTTTTTCCCGATAAATCTTTTATCCACCTGTTCATAATTCCCGTTCCGTTAATACACAATAAAACTCCCAGTCTCTTTGAGGTGCTATTATGATTTACATGCGCAAAAGCGTTTACTCTCGAAAACCTGTCTGAAAATAATTTATCCGTTACAGCATAGATGACTCCTGAAGTACCGGCGGTGGCTGCCACTTCACCGGGTCGAAATACATTTAATGAAACAGCATTGTTTAACTGATCACCAGCTTTGTAGCTTACCGGAATGCCCGGCCTCAGCGAAAGTTCTTTTGCTACTTCACCCGATAAATTTCCATGCACAGAAAATAAAGGCTTTAACGTTGGAATAAGAAAAGAATCAAAACCAAAATGCTCCATTACATCTTTCGATATCTCATCTTTTTTAAAGTCCCAGAAAATTCCCTCGGATAAAGCGGAAGAAGTTGTTGTGATATCGCCAGTTAATTTCATAGAGGCAAAATCTCCCGGCAACATGATCTTATCTATTTTACCATAGATCTCCGGCTCATTCTTTTTTACCCAGCCAAGTTTTGAAGCTGTAAAATTTCCCGGAGAATTGAGTAAACATGAAAGACATCTTTCACCCCCTATTTTTTCAAATGCTTCATTGCCCGTTTCCACTGCCCTGCTATCACACCATATTATACTGTCACGTAAAACATTTTGCTTTTTATCCACTGCAACAAGCCCATGCATTTGATAGGCAATGCCGATCGCTGCTATTTGGTTTGGGTCAAATTTTTTCGACGCATTTAATTTTTTAATTGCACCTTTTATATTTTCCCACCAGGCTTCAGGCGATTGCTCTGCCCAGCCTGTCTGTAATGATGTAATGGCGGTTTCCTGTTCGGGATATTGTGCGGATGCGATCCATTGCTGAGTATCGGCATTTACAACTGATGCTTTGATAGAAGAAGTTCCAAGATCAATTCCAAGTAATAACATGTGCTCATTTTAAAGGCCAAATATAAGTTCAGTTGAAGTTATCTTTATCAATCCATTTCAATAATGGCTTTGATTACATTACTATCAGCATTAAGCAAGCTTTCAAAGTTATCTTTTACTTCCTGAAATCTTAAATGATGAGTAATATAAGACCGCGGATTTATCAGCCCTTTTTTTATACTGTTTATCACGAAATCAAAATCTTTCCTGGTAGCATTCCGGCTGCTCATTAAACTCGTTTCACGTTTATGAAATTCAGGATGACTAAAACTAATTTCTTCTTTCTGCAAACCGATCAAAATATATCTTGCTCCATGCGCCAGGTATTCAAAAGCACTATTAATAGCTTTTAAATTTCCTGTAGCATCTATTACAACCGTTGGCATATCACCATTTGTAATCTCCTGCAATTGTTTCGTCACATTACTATTTGTTGCATTAATCGTATGTTCAATATTCAGCTTTTCTTTGCAAAATTGTAATCGCTTTTCATTTACATCCATCGCAATTACTCTACCGCCGGCAATTCGTGCAAACTCCATTGTTCCTAAACCAATCGGTCCTGCGCCGATCACCAAAACAAATTCTCCTTCCTTTATATCAGCACGATGAATGCCGTGTGCACCAATGGCAAAAGGTTCTATCAATGCAAGCTCGTCATAATCTAATCCTTCCCCTTTTACCAAAGAATAAGAAGGAACAGAAAAATATTCCGCCATGCCACCATCAACATGCACACCCGATACCTGGATATTTACACAGCAGTTGGGCCTGCCGCTTCGGCATGCAATACAAGTGCCGCAATTAAAATAAGGAATAATAGTTACAACATCACCGGGAACAAAACCATTTGCATTATCAAAATCAATTAGATCACCGGAAAGCTCATGCCCCAAAATTTTTGGATAAGTAAAATATGGTTGTGTGCCTTCGAATGCATGTAGGTCAGTACCGCAAATTCCAATACGTTTTATCTTGATGATTGCATGATCCGGTTTTAATTCCGGTTCACCAATTTCTGCATACTCAAATTGATATGGTTGTTTACAAATTAATGATCGCATATCCGCTCATGAGAAGTTATCGTAAGGCAATGTAGAATAGTTTTTATTCAAATACGCAATGAATTACTAAGCATTTGCCAATGCCCGATCAAGATGAACATAGCCCCCATCCACATGTATTAACTGCCCGGTGGTATGACTCGATCTCGGTGATAAAAGAAATGCAACCGTATTTGCTATCTCTTCCGTTGTTGTCATTCTGTTACCAAGCGGGATCTTCGATTCTATCTCTTTTAATTTTTCCGTTGGATTGGGTAATGTCTCTATCCATTTTGCATACAATGGTGTAAAACTTTCGGCAACAACGACAGCATTTACCCGGATTCCGTATTTCAATAATTCAACCGCCCACTCTCTTGTTAACGCATTGCGACCACCGTTTGCAGCTGCATAAGCAGAAGTATTTCCCTGTCCGGTTTCTGCTGTTTTGGAGCTAATATTAACGATAGATCCTTTTGATTTTTTTAATTCAGGCAAAGACAATTGTGCCATCAGGTAATAATGAACAAGATTTCTATGAAGACTTTGCATGAATTTCTTATAATTGCCATGCTCAAGTCCTACTCCATCATTAATTCCTGCATTATTTACCAAGCCATCAATTTTTTTAAATTTTTCAATTACAGCATTGACCGCCTTCTCGCATTCCGGTGGTTTTGTCAGTTCTGCAACCACCTGCCAGGCCCTGCCTTTGCTATCTTCAACAGCTTTCACTGTTTTCAAATTATCTTCTTCATTTCTTCCTACGATTACAGGCAAAGCGCCTTCCGCAGCTAACACTTTTACAATACCCTCTCCAATTCCCTTGGCTCCACCTGTAACAATAATGATCTTGTCTTTTAATTCAAGGTCCATAGTTAGATCGATCAAAGATTATAAAATTCAACTGCTGTTCTTCCAAAGAACATGTCCTGCTCAGTTTTTGATAAAGATGAAAAATATTCCCGTGCAATACCTAATGTATCTTCATAAGACGCGGCAACCAAACAAACAGGCCAATCCGAACCATACATTACCCTTTCAATGCTAAATGCATCTAAAATAATTTCGATGTAGGGAATAAAATCTTCGTTTTCCCAATTTTGCCAATCTGCCTCCGTCACCATTCCTGAAATTTTGCAATAAACATTTTCATGCTTGGCGATTTGCATAATATCTTTTTTCCAGTCTTCTAATTTTTTGTCTTTTATTTCCGGTTTACCAATATGATCGACAACAAACTTTTGATCAGGAAAAGCACCTACAAATTTGGGAATGTATTTTAGCTGGTCGGCGTAAACTAATATGTCATAGGTAAAATCAAATTGCTCGAGTTTACCGACACCATTCATGAATGATTCTTTCAGCATCAATTCTCTGTCAGTTTCCCCCTGCAGTACGTGACGAAATCCTTTTAGTTTTTTAAAACCATTATAGTGACTTAATCGTTCTTCGACATTCGATGACTGCAGATCAACCCATCCTACAATTCCTTTAATAAAATTGTTTTCATTTGCAGCATGCAGCAAAAATTCATTTTCCGCTTCAGACTGATCACACTGCACCACAACAGAACCATCAAAATCATTTTGCTTCAAATGGTTTTCAAAATCTTTTGGCAAAAAATCTTTCTTAATTACAACCATTTCATCAGTTATCCAGCTATCACGAACAGGATCAAATTTCCAGAAATGCTGATGAGCATCAATTCGCATATGCCTTACTCCCATCCCCTAAAGGGTTTTTTTTATTAATGTCCTTATCAAGTTATTTTAATTTTATTTTTCGTAAGCTCTTAGCTTTTGCTTTGCTGCTCCTAATTTATCAATACCTAATTCAACAAGATCCCCGTCTTTTAAATACACCGGTGGTTTCATTCCCAAACCCACCCCAGCCGGCGTACCTGTAGAAATTACATCGCCCGGCAATAAACTCATAAACTGGCTCACATAAGAAACCAGGAAAGGAATTTTAAAAATCAGGTTGGCTGTTGTTCCATCCTGCATCATTTTTCCATTTACTGATAACCACAATCGGAGATTGTTTATATCACTGATCTCATCTTTGGTAACCAGCCATGGGCCTAGTGGAGCAAAAGTATCACAGCCTTTTCCTTTGTCCCATGTACCGTTTCGTTCCATTTGAAATTCACGTTCACTTACATCGTTATGCAAACAATAGCCTGCCACATATTCCATTGCCTCCGACTCATCAACATAACTTGCTTTTTTTTCAATCACCACGGCAAGTTCTACTTCCCAATCTGTTTTTACAGAATTTTTGGGAATAATGATATCATCAAACGGACCAGACAGAGACGAAGTAGCTTTTAAAAAAATAACGGGTTCATTCGGAATTGCTGCATTTGTTTCCCGTGCATGATCAGCATAGTTTAGCCCAATGCAAACAATTTTTGAAGGTCTTGCGATCGGGCTTCCCAATCTGGTGCCATCTTTGATTTTTGGAAGATTGCTTTGATTTTCTTTCAGAAATTTCTCCAGCCTTTTCAATCCACCTGTTTCAAGAAAATGCTCATTGTAGTCTTCACTGAGTGATGAGGTATCATACATTGTTTCGTTGATGACTATTCCCGTTTTTTCATTTCCAATTTTACCAAATCGAATAAGTTTCATCTTTTATTTTTTTGTAACCAGCTTCAATATTCTATTTAATACCTGTTGCGTCGCACACTTGTACCTCCGGTTCGCTATTCAGCATATTAATTGTTCAACTTCACAAACCCCCCATCAATCAAATAATCGCAGCCTGTAATAAATGCAGCTTCATCGCTGCATAGGTATAAGGCAAGATTTGCTATTTCCTCCGGTTTTCCCATTCTGCCAATAGGCTGTGTTTTTGAAAGCTTATCAAACATCTCTTTTTCTTTTCCGGGAAAATTTTTTTTCAGAAATCCATCCACAAATGGTGTATGCACCCTTGCCGGAGAAATGGAATTACAACGGATATTGTAGCTGATGTAATCTTTTGCTACCGATAAAGTCATTCCCATTACAGCAGCTTTAGTCATGGAATAAGCAAACCTTTCCGGAATTCCGACTGATGCAGCTACCGATGCAAGATTTAAGATCACTCCTCCACTTTTTTTCATCACCGGAATTATTTCATGCATACAATTGTACATACCTTTTACATTTACCTTGAACAACCGGTCCATATCTTCTTCTGAAGTAGTTTCCACCGTACCCACATGGGCGATGCCTGCATTATTTACAAGAATATCGATGGTTTTATTGCTTGCAATTATTGAATCAACTATTGTCTTAACCTCTTGTTGCTTTGCTACATCACAACGATGTAAAAAAGATCTTCCACCCGCCGTTCTTATCTCGTCAATAATTGTTTCAGCATTTTTATCAATATCCAGAATATGAACCTCACTTCCCAGTTTTGCGAACAGCATAGAAATAGCTTTTCCAATGCCGCTGCCTCCACCTGTTACAATTGAAATTTTGTCGTTTAAATCAAACATCTCTGATGTACTTAATTCCCTTTAGGGATTTAGGGCAAAAATTTTATCCGTTAATCTCCATTTCTCTCCCGGTTTGCTGCCGGGTAATGCCTGTTGATATCTCCACATCAGTTGCTCCCATTCCTGCACTTTTGCATCGGATGCGTCCATTTTTGCTTTTTGTTCAAATGAAAAATCCTCATTTGTTTCCATGATCATAAAAAGCCGGTTATTTATCCTGTAAATTTCCATTTGCTGAATGCCTGACTCTTTTATGCTTTGCAGAATTTCGGGCCAAACTTTTTGATGATACTTTTCATATTCTTTAATCAAAGCGTTATCATCTTTTAAATCCAGTGCAAGACAATAACGATTCATGATTGCAACGATTTTATTTTATACCCTTTCAAACCGTAATACAAAACAAAGAAAAAACATATTAATGGAACAACATAAGCGATCTGCATGCTTCCTGTTCTATCAGAAATAAAACCCATTATTATAGGTGCAAGTCCTCCACCGATGATCGACATAACAAGAAATGAAGAAGCCAATTTTGTTTCTTCACCAAGCTCTTTTATGCCGAGTGCAAAAATCGTGGGGAACATGATAGACATAAAAAATGGAGAAGCCATCACAGCATATACCGCAAGATCGCCTTTTGCAAAAACACCAATGGTAAGCAACACAACATTTATAAATGCATAAAGACTCAGCAATTTTGATGGCTTGATATATTTCATGAAAAAAGTGCCGGTAAAACGACCCACCATAAAACCGGCCATGGCAATGTAACCCCAGCGAAAAGCAGTTTCCTTTTCGGGCATATTAATTACATACCGGCTGAAACGAACAAAAAAACTTCCGACTCCTACCTGTGCGCCTACATAAAAAAATTGAGCGATCACTGCCCATCGCAAATGGCGGTGCCTTAATACATCAAGAGAAAATTTATTCGGTTTTACATCGGCATCCGGTTCTTTAACCTCAGGAAACTTTGTAAAATAAAACAAGAGCCACAGGACAATGATCACGCATCCCATTACCAATGCAGGGATCTTTACGGTATTTGCTTCTGATTGCAGGTATGCATTCAACTGGCCGCTCGCACTCATTTGCTGCAATTCAGCTTTTGAATGTTCAATACCGGAAAGAATGAACTGACCGCCCAATATCGGTGCGATAACGGCGCCGAGGCCATTGAACGACTGAGAAAAATTCAATCGTTGTTCAGATGATTCTTTATCTCCAAGAAGAGTAACATAAGGATTGGCAACCGTTTCTAAAAAAGCTGCACCACTCGCCACAACAAACAAAGAAGCCAAAAAAAATACATAGCTGCGTGCTGATGCGGAAGGGATGAATAAAAAATATCCGGCTGCAAATAAAGCCAATCCCGCTAAAATTCCTTTTTTATACCCGAACCTGTGCATGAACAAACCTGCAGGTATAGCCATTAAAAAATATCCAAAATACACCGACGAATCAATGAAGGAAGATTGTGTGTCAGTAAGCTGACAGGCTTTTTTTAAATGCGGGATCAGGATTGGATTGAGGTTGTGCAAAAATGCCCAGAAAAAAAATAAACTTGTTACCAAAATAAATGGACCAAGATATTTGTTTGATCTACTCATGCAGTCGTTTTGTAGTTATTTCAAATGGCAATGAAACAAACTTATGCTTTATTCAATTGGTAGTACACTTCATTCCATCTCAACTCATTTTTGAATTGAGAAAGATTAGAGCCGTTACCAATTTTTAAAAATTCTATGCCTGCCATGTCGGCAAAATCTTCCATGTGTTCACTCGTCAAATTTTGACTGAAGCAGGTATGATGTGCACCACCGGCAAGTATCCATGCTGCACAACCCGTTTGCATATCAGGAAGTGGTTTCCATAAAACTCTTGCTACCGGCAGTTTTGGCAAATCATGAACAGGTTTTACCGCTTCCACTTCATTCACCAATAAACGAAAACGATTTCCCATATCAATAACAGAAGCATTAATGGCTGATCCGCCGGCAACATTAAATACCAACCGCACAGGGTCGGCTTTGCCTCCGATCCCAAGCGGATGTATTTCACAGGAAGGCTTTCCGTCGGCAATACTTTCACAGATCTCAAGCATGTGAGCGCCAAGAACCATCTGATTTTTTGGATCAAAATGATAAGTATAATCTTCCATAAAAGAATTGCCTCCATTTAATCCACTCGCCATTGTTTTCATGGCTCTTACTAATGCAGCCGTTTTCCAATCGCCTTCCGCAGCAAAGCCGTATCCTTCATTCATTAATCGTTGTGCGGCAATACCGGGAAGTTGAACTAAGCCATGCAGATCTTCAAACGTATCTGTGAATCCTTTATAATTTCCTTCTTTCAAAAACTTCCGTAAACCGATCTCTATTTTTGCGGCTTCACGTAATGATTGGTGTTGATCATTTCCTTTCTTTAAAGAAGAAGCAAGTTTGTATTGCGCCGCATATTCGTCACACAGTTTTGTAATGGCTGTTTCTTTTACATCATTTATCATTTTCACCAGGTCACCCACACCATGTGTATTTACAGAATAGCCAAATTTTAATTCAGCTTCGACTTTATCGCCTTCTGTCACCGCTACATAACGCATATTGTCGCCGAAGCGAACAAACTTTGCGCCCTGCCAATCGTTCCAGCCTGCAGCTGCTCTCGTCCATGTCTCAATTTTTTCTAAAATTTTTTTATCCTGCCAATGACCTACCACAACTTTTCTTCTCAATCGCATGCGACTTGCAATGAAACCAAACTCCCTGTCTCCATGTGCACTTTGATTCAAATTCATGAAATCCATATCAATCTCGCTCCAGGGAATATCACGATTGAATTGTGTATGCAAATGCAATAAAGGTTTTTGCAAAATTTTCAAACCTCCGATCCACATTTTTGCCGGAGAAAAAGTATGCATCCATGTAATGACGCCAATACAATTTTTGAAAGCGTTTGCTTCCATGCACAAATTGTAAATCTCTTCCGTTGATTTTAAAACCGGTTTGAAAACAATTTTTACAGGAATTGATTCCGCATCATTTAAGGACTTTGATATCTCAATGGAATGTTTAGCAACCTGCCTTAACGTTTCCTCTCCATATAAATGCTGGCTGCCGGTTGCAAACCAAACCTCTAAAGTTTTGCCACCATCCATTGAAGAAGAACGAAGAAAATTCTTCATAGTAATTTGCTTTGAACTATTATTTATTTTACTGAAAATTTATATACCGTTACTTCATGATAAGTTTCTCCCGGTTTCAAAATTGTGTTGGGAAAAGAAGGTTCATTAGGACTATCAGGAAAATGTTGTGTTTCCAGGCAAAGTGCTCCATGCTGAACATATTTCTGTCCGCTTTTTGTGTACAATAAATTTCCGCCTAAAAAATTTCCCGTATAAAACTGGATACCCGGTTGCGTAGTAAACACTTCCATATAACGACCGCTATTGGGGTCATAGACTGAGGCTGCTTTCTCCAGGCCATTGCCGGTCTTATTCAATACCCAGTTGTGATCATAACCACCTTTTACTTCTTGAATATCTTTCCCTATTATTTTAGGTGAAGTGAAATCCATTGAAGTTCCTTTCACGTCTTCGATTTTTCCTGTGGGAATTAATTTATCATCCACAGGAGTATATTTATCTGCATTCAATTCCAGCTGTTCATTTAAGATGGTAGAATCATCACCGGCAGATAAATTAAAATAGCAATGATTGGTTAAGTTGACAGGAGTAGGCTTATCAGTTGTAGTAGTATAATCAATTTTTAAAGAATTATCGGAACCCAACGTGTAGATCACCTGCGCATTTAAATTGCCGGGATAACTTTCTTCACCGTCTTTACTCAGGTAGGTTAGTTTCAAACTGCTGTCGCTTAATTTTTCGGCTGACCAAATCACTTTATCAAATCCTTTGTTACCCCCGTGCAGACTATTTCCGTTATCATTGGCAGCCAAAGTATATGTTTTACCATCAAGAGTGAACTTTGCATTGGCAATACGATTGGCATAGCGTCCTACCAATGCTCCAAAAAAAGGATTATTTTTTTGCAGGTATCCATCAATAGAACTGAAGCCCAACACGACATCACCCATATCGCCGTTTTTGTCAGGAACAATAAGTTTAGTTACAGTTCCTCCATAGTTTAAAATACTCACCTGCATACCTCCTGCATTAATGAGAGTGTATTCAGTCACTGGTTGATTGTCATAAGTTCCAAATGGTAATTCAGTAAGGCTTGTTTTGGTACTATCCATGTTTTCCGTTTTTTCTTTTGTATCAGCGTTGTTGTTATTACAAGCAAAGAGAAAGACGATAAATAAAAAACAGCTAAAAGGAATTAGTTTTTTCATACAGCTTTAATTTAACTTCTATTGACCATAATAAGAATCTGGTCCATGTTTTCGTTCATAATGTTTTTTTATCAGAGTATCTTTCAATATCGGTGCAGAAGAATTGATTTGTTCAGTAAGAAAAGCCATTTGTGCAATATTTTCTAATACCGAACTATTATATACAGCTTTCTCCGCACTATTTCCCCATGTAAAAGGCGCATGATTACCCACCAATATCATTTCTATTTCTTCATAGTTCAATTTCTTTTCTTCCAGGCAATTGATAATCTGGAAACCCGTTTGATGTTCGTAGTCTCCCCTTATCATTTCATCATCCATGGGTGCGGCACACGGTATATTACAAACCACATGATCAGCATGTGTAGTTCCAAAAATTGGAATGTCTCTTTGCGATTGCGCCCAGGCCGTTGCATAAATAGAATGAGTATGAGAAATACCCCCAATTTTTTCCCAGTGTTTGTATAAGACCGCATGAGTTTTTGTATCGGATGATGGTCGCAATTTTCCTTCAACAACGTTTGCATCAAAATCAACTACCACCATTTTTTTCGGTGAAAGTTTTTCATATGGAAAGCCGCTGGGCTTTATAGCAAATACACCGAGCTTCCTATCAGCAGCACTAACATTTCCAAATGTAAAAATCACCAACCCAAGTTTTGGCAATTGCATATTTGCTTCGTAAGCTTCTTCCTTTATGTGGTCGTATTTACTCATGAATAAGTGAACAAGTAAAAATTAAAAAATCAAAATTTTAAAAAAGTTGACAGGCTACATTTTATTTTCTTCTATAAATGTCCCCAATTTTTTATACTGCTGATAGCGTTTGCTATAGTATTCAACATTTTTTTGATCGGGGTAATATTCTGCGTCGAAGCCCTGTCCCATACTACTCATCGCATCTTCAACTTTTTCATAAACACCGGCAACTGTAGCGGCGAACATAGCGGCCCCCATAGCACAAGTATGTTCTGATCTGTGAATGCGAATCGGCATGTTCATTACATCAGCCATAACCTGCATAACATAAGATGATTTTTTTGCTACACCTCCCAAACCAATAAGACCTTTTACCGGCACCCCCTGCTCATTGAAACGCTCCACTATTGCTTTTGCTCCAAAGCAAGTTGCTTCAACAAGAGCTTTAAAGATCCTGGGCGCATCACTTGCTAAATTTAAATTAATAATTGCAGCTTTTAATAATTGGTCGGCATCAGGAGTGCGGCGACCGTTTAGCCAATCGACAGCCAATTCATCATTTTCCTTAGGTGAAAGTTTGGCGGCTTCTACAGATAAAGCAGCTATTAATTTATCAGTGATCTCCTGTCTTGTTTTTTCATCATTACACAAATGATCGAGCGGCCAGCTCAATAAGCTTTTGAACCAGGCATACACATCACCGAATGCACTCTGACCAGCTTCCAAACCCAGCATGCCGGGAATGACTGATCCGGGAACCTGTCCGCAAATTCCCTGCACAAGTTTTCCATTGACTTCATCAAGTGGCGCAACAAGCATATCGCAGGTTGAAGTGCCCATTACTTTACTTAAATAATAAGGTTCAATTTGTCCGCCTACTGCACCCATGTGTGCATCAAATGCACCAACGCCAATAATCACATCATTTGATAGCCCCAATTTCTTTGCCCACTCTTTACTGATCGTTCCCGCAGGCTTATCAGAACTGCAGGTTTCAGTAAATAGCTTCGAAGAAAAATCTTTCAGTAAAGGATCAAGAGAAGAAAAAAATTCATCGGAAGGAAGGCCGCCAAATTCTCTTGCCCAAAGAGCTTTATGACCGGCCGAGCAAACACTTCGTTTCATTTTACTTATATCATTTCCTCCTGTGAGTAAAAAAGGAATCCAGTCACAGTGTTCCACCCATGAGCAACAATTCTTGCGAACTTCTTCATCTTCTCTTAATATATGAAGCAGCTTGGCCCAAAACCACTCTGAAGAATAAATACCACCAACAAACTGCAAAAAATTTGTTCTAAATTTTTTTGCATGTTCATTTATTTCAGTAGCTTCCTTTGTGGAAGTATGATCTTTCCACAAAACAAACATTGCATTGGGATTCGTTTCAAATTGCGGTAATAGTGAAAGCGGGGTGCCTGTTTTATTAACTGCAACCGGTGTAGAACCGGTAGTATCCACTGAAATTGCTTTTATGTTTTGTGCAACATCCTTCCCGGCTTTTTGCAAACAATCTTTTATGGTTGCTTCAAGTCCTTCAACATAATCCATCGGATGTTGCCGAAACTGGTTAATGGCTGCATTACAATACAAGCCCGTCTTCCAGCGAGGATAATAAAAAACGGAAGAAGCTATTTCTTCACCATTCAATGCATTTACAAGCACTGATCGCACTGAGTCAGTACCATAATCAACTCCTATTACAAAAGCGTTATCGGGCATCAGGCAGTCAAATTGAATATTTTTGGAATGGAAATTTCATTAAAATCATTTATAAAACCAATGATATTTTCATAATCTTCAAAATCTCTTTTATCATGAAGGTTGGTAATAACGATACATTTCATGTTTGCATTCATGGCCGATTCAACTCCTTTCGGACTATCTTCAAAAACAATACATTCTTTTGGTAATACTCCCAATTTATTGGCACATTTTAACCACGTTTCCGGATCGGGTTTGCTTTTAGTCACATCATCAGCACTTATGAGTGCGCCAAAATATTTTCGCATAGCCAACCCGTCAAGTACAAAATCAATATTGAACATAATAGCTGCTGAGCCAATACCAAGTTTTATTCCCGCAGCATGCGCATCTTTTATAAAATCGGTGAGGCCGTCAATTAACTTTAAATTCGGTCTGAATTCCTGTTGATACACTCTTTCTTTTTCAAAACTCATTTTTACTTTTTCTTCTTCAGAAAATTTTCCAGGTAATATTCTTTCAATCAACTCATGATTTTTTCCATAGCACTCTTCTTTCATTTTTTCCAAACTTATGTTGGCACCAAGGTCGTTCAGTATCCGGTGCCAGGCGGTAATGTGATAAGACATATCATTGATCATCGTTCCATTCAGGTCAAACAAAAAAGCTTTTACATTATTCATTAGTGTTTTCGCATTTTTTTTCAAGTTAAGTACTAATGTCTTATTTTTTCATTTTAACCTCTTTCGCTGGCAATTCATTTTATTTTTTACGAACTTGTCAACAAATTGCTGATGTGAAAAAATTACTGACTTTCTTTTTCTTTTTAATAATGCTTGATAATATGCAAGCACAAACGGATACCGGCTGTGATCTTCGCATTAGCTTACTTACCTGTTCCCCTGGAGAAGATTTATATTCATTGTGGGGCCATAGTGCGTTAAGAATAACTGATAGTGCTTCCGGTATAGATATTATTTATAATTATGGCACTTTCGATTTTGACGACCCGGCGTTTTATTCAAAATTTACCCGCGGCAAATTATTATATTTTGTTTCTGTAGAAAAGTTAGATGATTTTTTACAGGAATATATTTATGAAAAACGCGGGGTCACGGAACAGGTTCTCAATTTATCCTGCACAGAAAAAGAAAAATTAGAAGCTGCATTACAGGAAAATGCCAGGGAAGAAAATAAATATTATAAATACGATTTCATTTATGACAATTGCACGACCAGGTTAAGAGATATGGTTTTTAAAAATGCATATGGTTCCATCGGAACCGGTGACATTCGTCCGAAACAAAATATCACGTTCCGCAACATGATCCACAGTTACATGGATAAAAGTCACCAATACTGGAGCAAACTTGGTATAGATATTTTACTCGGAGAGCCATTGGACAAAAAAGTGACAAATAATGAAGCTATGTTTCTTCCCGATCACTTAATGAAAGGATTTGACAACACAACTATAAATGAGAAACCATTGGTATCAGAAAAAAACGAAATTCTTAAAGCAACTATACAGGTAAGTAAAACTCCATTTTTTTCTCCTTTTATTGTTTTCGCTTTATTGTTTTTGATTATTACTGTTTTAAATTTTCTGAGTAATACAGACAAATTCTTTTCCGTTTTCGATTTTTTTCTGTTTTTTATTTCAGGTGTGTTGGGACTTTTTTTGCTGTTTATGTGGTTTGGAACGGATCATTCTGAATGCAAAAACAATTACAATCTTCTCTGGGCTTTTCCTTTGCATACGGTTGTTGTTCTTTTTATTCATAAAAAATGGAATTGGGTGAGATATTATTTTCTTTTAAACTCTATTTTGTTATTGCTGCTGCTCGTTTTATGGGAATGGCTGCCACAGGAAATGAACAGCGCTCTTATTCCTATTGTAGCTCTATTATTATTAAGAAGCTTTAGCCGGTATAAAAATCCCATATATGTTAACTGAAAAAATATTAAGCTTTCAGCAAAGAAAAATTTTTTACAGGATCATTGGCGAAGGACCCGCGATAGTGTTGGTACATGGCGTGCCTTTTGATGGCAATTTATGGAACGAACAGTTTAATTCTTTAAGCAGTTTCAAACTCATTATACCCGATCTTCCCGGGAGTGGTGCATCCGAAGAAATTAATGATATGAGCATGGAGGGAATGGCTGAAGTAATAAAAACTGTTCTTGATGAAGAAAAAATTTCAGTTGCTTCTTTGATCGGTCATAGCATGGGCGGGTATATCTCGCTTGCTTTTGCAGAAAAATATCCAAAATATTTGTGCGGATTTGGACTATTTCATTCCACAGCTTATGCAGATAGTAAAGAAAAAAAAATGGGCCGGTTAAAAACCATTGATTCGATAAAGAGTAAAGGAGTTTTTGAATATTTAAGAACTTCTGTTCTGAATCTCTTTTCTAAAACATATAAAGAAAAAAATACCGGCATTATCGAAGATTTTATTAAAAGGGCGAACAACTTTTCAGTTCAATCACTCGTTTCTTACCAGGAAACCATGCGACAGCGTCCCGATCGTACATCAGTATTAAAAGACCTGCATATTCCTGTACTTTTTGTCGCAGGAAAAGATGACGTTGTTGTCCCGCTAAACGATCTTTTAGAGCAATGCCATCTTCCTGAAAAATCGTATATTCACGTTCTCGCCGAATCGGGGCACATGGGAATGATTGAAAAATCGGAAAAAAGCAATTCCATCTTAAATAATTACCTGCTAAACCTGACTTGATTAATCCTAACCTTGAATAATGAAACGCTACCTGCTACTTTTCATACTTTTATCTGCATTATCACTTACAGCAGAAGCAAACCATATTAAAGGTGGATTTTTCACATATAAATACCTCGGAGCAGGTATTCAAAATCCATCCAATCTTCGTTTTCATGTTACTCTTACTGTTTACATGATTTGTTTTCCTACACCTCAACAATTAAACAGCCCTATCAATTTTACCTTTTTTGATGCTGGCACCAATCAATTTTTAGAGGATGTAAGTGTTCCCATCACAAACCAATATGAATTAGGAAAAGTAACCGATGAAAAATGTATCTCGGGAGATCAGAGAGGTTGCTATTATTATATTGTCATTTACGATTTGCCAAATATAGAATTAGCTCCAAGGCCAAACGGCTACACAATTTCATACCAGAGATGCTGTCGTATAGCGGGAATGCAAAATGTCGCCAACTCAAGTTCAATAGGAAATACCTATAGTATTACTATACCCGGAACCGCTGTGGGGCTGAATGCAGAAAAAAACAGCAGTCCTGTATTCCCGATAAATGATACCGTAGTGGTATGTGCTAACAGTCATTTTGATTATTCTTTTAAAGCAGTAGATCCTGATGGTGATTCATTGACCTATAATTTTTGTGATGCATGGTCCGGTGGAGATGCCGGAAATAATGCAGCCCCTGTTACAGCAAATCCTCCTCCATACAGTACAGTTCCGTACACTTTTCCATACAATGGTTTCCAGCCAATGGGATCGGGAGTTACAATTGACCGGGTAACGGGCCTTATAAGTGGCAATGCTCCTGTAGGTATGGGAGAATATGTGGTTACAGTTTGTGTAAGCGAATACAGGCAAGGGGCTTTAATAGCCGGTTCCCGAAAAGAATTGCATATAAGAGTGGGTGATTGCATTCCTATTGCCGCACAATTAAATCCTCAATATATAAGTTGTGATGGATATACCCTGAATTTTGCCAATACTCTGCCAAGTGCTGAAATTCAAAATGAATATTGGGATTTTGGAGTTACTAGTCTATCAAATGATACATCAAGAGCTGAATTTCCTTCATACACCTATGCCGATACAGGCACATTTACAATTAAACTGGTTGTAAATAAGGGTCTGGCTTGCACTGACTCAACCACTGCACTGGCAAAAGTATATCCGGGATTCTTTCCCGGGTTTTCGTCTAATGGCATTTGTATAAATAAACCCACGCAATTTTCTGACACTACGAGAACAGCATATGGAATGGTAAATTCATGGAATTGGAATTTTGGAGATCCTTCAGTAATAAATGATACTTCAGGCTTACAAAATCCTTCCTATACTTTTGCATCTGCGGGCTCTTTTCCTGTGCAACTAATAGTAACCAACAGCAAAGGTTGTATTGACACAACGACTAACGATATCACAATAATTGATAAACCTCCTATTGCATTTGCTTTCCGTGATACATTAATATGTAATGGAGATAAGCTTCAGTTGCAAGCATCAGGCAATGGTAACTTTAGCTGGACGCCTGCGGCAAATATTACAAATGCAAATACGTCTACCCCTACGGTAGATCCGCCTTCCACTACTTTTTATTATGTTAATCTTGATCAAAATGGTTGTCTCAACCAGGATTCGGTAAAAGTGAGAGTGGTAGATTTTGTCTCATTAAGCGCTTACAGCGATACCGTGATTTGCCAGGGAGATGCAATTCAATTGCACACTAGTGGTGACGGGTTGCATTTTCTATGGACACCCGCAGCTAATATGAATGATCCAACTTCTCCAAACCCTATTGTATCTACAAATACAACCACAACGTACCAGGTTATAAGTAGTATTGGTCATTGTTCCACTACAGATGATGTGACAATAAAAACTGTTCCCCATCCTCTTGCTAATGCAGGATCAGATACAACTATTTGCTATGATACCCCAGCCCAACTGCATGGAAATATAGTTGCCTCTACTTTTACATGGTCACCGCAGGGTTCATTAAATGATGCATTTATTTTAGATCCCGTTGCTATGCCTGAACAAACTACTGTATATATACTGACTGCTACCGATACGTTAGGATGTCCAAAACCAACAATGGATACAGTGATAGTAGCGGTATTGCCAAAAATAAATGCATTTGCAGGAAATGACACAGCCGTTGTTATTGGTCAACCTTTACATTTTCATGCAGAAGGTGGTGTAAATTATTCATGGTCTCCGCCCATTGGCTTGGATAACATTACCATTGCTGATCCGACTGCGGTGTATGACGGAAGTATTGATAGTATACGTTACCGTGTATTTGTAAATAACGTGCAAAATTGTGCAGACTCAGCATTCGTAACCGTCAAAGTATTTAAAACAACTCCACAGATATTTGTTCCTACGGCCTTTACTCCTAATGATGACGGAGTGAATGATATTTTTAAACCAATAGGTGTAGGAATTAAAAACATTGAATATTTTAGAGTGTATAATCGATGGGGCCAATTAGTGTTTAGCACTACTGTAAATGGAGAAGGGTGGGATGGAAAAATTGCCGGAAAACTACAAAGCACAAATACTTTTGTCTGGATAGTAAGAGGGGTTGATTATCTCGATAAACCTTTTTTCAAAAAAGGGACAGTAACTCTTGTAAGATAATTTCAATTTAATCTGTATTCTTAAGAAGACAACCATTTAAATTAATTTCCGTTATATTGTTTGGTTGTATCCTTTCTTTGACATTGAAGAAATGCAGGTTTTGATTTGCGGAGACAATTTATCTTTTTGTTATTAGTCTGGAATTCTAATCAAAATAACTCTGTTATGCCTAAAATTGTTTTTATATCCGGTGCTACTTCAGGTTTTGGGAAAGCTTGTGCAGAAAAATTTGCTTCCGAAGGTTATGACCTTATTCTTAATGGAAGAAGAGAAGAGCGGTTGGAAGAAATAAAAACCCGGCTTGAAAAAAAATTTAATATCGCTGTTTGCCTACTTCCTTTTGATGTTCAAAACCGCGAAAGCGTTTTTAAAAACATACAAAATATAGCCGAATCCTGGCAAAGCATTGATGTGTTAATCAATAATGCAGGCCTGGCCCTTGGCAGAGATTATTTTGACGAGGCTGATATGGATGATTGGGAAACTATGATCGATACGAATGTAAAGGGGTTATTGTATGTAAGCAGGGCTATAATTCCTTTTATGATTAAATACAAAAAAGGACATGTAATAAACCTGGGATCGGTTGCAGGCAACGAAGTATATGAAAAAGGAAATGTTTATTGCGGAAGTAAATTTGCGGTAGATGCGATTAGCCAGTCCATGCGAATCGATTTATTGAGGCACGGAATTAAAGTAACCAATATTGAACCCGGTGCTGCCGAAACTGAATTTGGCGTTGTAAGGTTTAAAGGAGATGCCGACGCTGCAAAGCAGGTATATAACGGAATTACTCCTTTAACAGGAAAGGATATAGCCGACATTATTTATTATACTACTACACTTCCACCACATGTTTGTATAAATGAAATTGAAGTAACGTGCATCGAGCAGGCAAATGCTATTTATTTTAATAGAAAATAATTATGCTTTTTACAGGTACATGCCGTATCAGCCCTTAGAAAAACTACTTAAATAGCTAAAAATCAGGCTCTAAAATTTATTATTCATAATTGTTAGTTTTAAATTTATGAAATCGTACCAATACTATTTAAAGCCCTTTATGAAAAAGCCGTACCTGTTTCTTGGAATCTCCTTATGGTTGTCTCTATCCGTGTTGGCTCAAGATAATGTTATAAGAATTCAATCCTGCAATAATTCTTTTATACAGCATGAAGTTGATAGTCTTAAAGCATTTTATAATAAAGATGGTTTTGTTTTATTGAAAGAAGCTTCCGTAGCTATGGAAAGTGAATATGAGTTACCTGTAGTAGTTCCTTTAACGGAAGGTAGCTGGTATCAGTTTGTCTTTGTTGGCGATTATACATCTAAATTGTATGAGGTGCGAATGTATGATTGGGATGAAAAAATGGTAGTATATCAAAAAAAGCAATGGGGTGATGTGGATGGAAACATTATTTCTTATTCTTACATTCCTAAATTTTCGGAATATCACATGATGAAGCCTGTGCAGGTAAACAAGAAAAAGAAAAATAATTTATGCGGATATGTACTGCTTTTTAAAAAAGCAAAACAAGATGATACTGCCTCTATAAACAGCAGATAAATAAAATCCAAAATTATACTGATGGAAAAAGAGTTCTTATTGAACTCTTTTTTGTTTATATTAATTCTAAAAATTTAAATGAAAGAGTCGATAATGATTTGCTACTTCGTTTTATCTATTGTCTACTGTGCCAACGATATTCTTACCTGTAGTCCTGCTCTTGTGTTGGTTACCGGTGCTGTAGTTGCTATTTTAGGTATTACGCGGTTCTGTTCAAAATAAAATTTCAAATTTACCCGGCTGTTAAGCACATAATTTATAGAAGGCGAGATACGAATTACTTTTTGTCCTGAAGTTCCGAAGGCCGTATTCTGATCAAGTTTACTGTTAGCAGTAGCGTCATCACGTAAACTAAAGTCGAAAGTAAAGGTAACATCATTGTCCAGTTTCATTCCTTTATTGCCTATCTTAATATTTTTAATAATTGGTAATGCTTTTTTTCGCCAATTTACACCTAAGGTAATTTCTGTCGAACGGGTTTCGGCCAGTTGGTAATCAATTAAGCTTAAACTGAGTGTTCTCGATTTTTTGTATTCAAAATTGGTAGATAACTGGTTGGCAAAAGTTACATCTACTCCTATCAAAGGATTGAACTCTTCAGTAATGGTTACGTTCGGAACGAGGAAATAGGGAATATAATTATTGGTAACAGCATCTATGAATTCGGGATAGCCAATACGGTATGGATCACTAAAAAGCAGGGCAGTATTAAAACTGTTCATACTTAAATTACTTTGGTATCCGTGTCGGATAGTAAAGTTGGTAAATATTTTCTCTAATCCTTTTATTTTGCTCAGGCCACTGTAAGTTATATTCCAATTAGGTTTAGGCAATAATCTTGCAAATGGGTTTGACTTCAGGTTGGCATTGGAATTTTTTATCAGCGAAATGCTCATAGGATCTTTATTGGTATAGGCAGCAAGAAATGCCGGTATAATCACATCCTGTGCATAACGACCATAACCAGAATAATAGGCTGGGTCGTTTGGATTAACGTTACCTGGAGGAGAGTATGGGTTTTTAGCATTTAATCTTTGAGATAAAATAATTCTGTTCGCTTCAAACTGTTTGAATGTTTCTGAAACAACATTCGGATCAAATTTTTTGAATAAAGTTTGATAGGAAACATATGAAATATTAAAACTGCCTAATGCATAGGGATTCAACCTTGTTAATCCTACATTATCAAAAGCACTTGTATCCTTATAAAGTTCTGAATATTGTTTATCAAAGGTCTTTTGAATATTTAAATCAATATTCAAATCACGAATAGGGCTAAGTTGTGCAGTGATACTTATCTTTTGGTTATATCGCTGCTGAATAAGAGCATTAAACAAGGTGTCATGAGTTAGTAACCCTTTAGCGCCGTAGCTATTGATTCTATTTGTATCCGGCTGAAATCCAAAAATAAATCCCCAACCTGGTTCGCTACTCCTGAAATTGCGTCCAAAAAATTGAGTACTGTCCAGGTATCCAGGCAAAGTGGTTCCCATATCCTCATTAAATTGTACTCCAATCCTTTTAAGAGCAAGCACCATGCGTCCAAAAAATCTTGTGGCTTTTCCCGATGAGGGTTCCCATTTTGGATTTCTTATCCACCTCATTTTTTTACTCAAACTATCGGATGGATTCGCTTTTATCTGTATTCGCTTAGGTTCATTACTTTTTTGAACAGGACCCACATTATTGATCTGACGAAGAAACTTTGATTTATTATATAATTGATCAAAATTAAATTCACCGTTTAAATTCCTTGTCTGCCCATTCATTAACGTATTTCCGAGATCGCGGGCAAGCAATGAAGCCACATCCCAATTATAACTTGCGGTAACACTTGCACGTATGGTTGTCCAGTCAAGTAATGGAAGTTTTTGGGTTGGCAAAACATATGAAGCTGTTATATCCTGGCTAAAATGTGTAGTTCGCCCGCCTTTAAAGAAATTATGCCTGATAGAATCTTTCTTTTCTTTTGTATCGATTCTGCCATCAGGTTCATCTACCCTTGCATTGTTCACAGCTGTATAATCTATATGGATGGATTTTGTAAGATCCCAATTCACTATATAATATCTGTCAAACAAAAAGTACTTATCATAGGTTTCTGGAATTTTATAAGGACCACCTCCTACATTTCGGGGAAGAGTAGCGCCAAACTGCCTGAATAAATCGGCTTTAATAGAAATTAAATTGGGAGCGTAATTAAAGTTAAAATCTTTTATTAAGCTGAGCCATGGAGACTTGGACTTAATAATTTCTTTGAAAGGTTCAACTGGTTTTACTTGTGGTGCATAATTATACTCGACGGCCCCTCTTGTTCGTCGCAATTCATCATGTTCAATTAAAGGATTATGATGTTCTGTACTGATATATGAATAATTAAAATCAAAATTTGAAATGTCCCATGGTTTGGGTTTGCCCGTTCCGGTTCTGTTCTTTTTTACATTTGTCAGTGTAATTGTTTTTGTAGTAGTTACGTCTATGGCAGTATTTCGAATAGAATCCTTTTGAAATTTTGAAGAAGCATCATCTAATTTCTGATTTAGTTTTACGTCCTGGTCATAAGGATCATATTCAGGTGTACTGGATGTGCGATTAATTCCTGCATACACAGGTATTTGGATAGCCGCGTTCTTAGGCAGCAATTTGCCAAAGTCAAGATTGGTAGCCACGTCAAACTGGTAATCATTTTCTTTGCTGCGCTCATTTACTCTCTGATCCAGCGTTCCAAAGCCAGCGGTTTTTACACTACCCGCAAGGGAAAGTGTTCCAAGATCAGCAAGATTTACATCAACTCTTCCTATAGCCGCATATCCACCTTTTTCGTCAAGACGGGACAAACGAAGTTCATTAAACCATGCTTCTGCACAAATAGTTTCCTGGCCCTCATCTTCAATTCCCAACAACATGCCTTTTACTTCGCCTAAATTAGGATTACCTAAAATTCCATATACCTTTCCGTTAGAAAGAACTTTCTCATAATATTGAGATGGGCTGGCCCCACTCTTATTTCTCTCGAGCTTAAGATTTACGAGGTCCTGGAGATCAAAATCAAGATTATTCTCAGCAGGCCAGATCTTTAATGAATCAGTTTCTCCCCATTGAGTTACCTTCAAAGGAATTTTTACTTCATAATAATTTCCAGCAAAATCATTTGCTATTCTTACAACAGCATCCACATCTCCGTCTTTAAAATGATTACCTGGAGAATATGAATCTTCAATATGAATAAACATCGACATTCTTCCGTATTGCCTCAGATCGAGATTCATTGTTTTAAAAACACCACGGGCCTTATTGCCTATAACATCTTTACTAAGACCGCAAACTTTAAAACTAAGAGCCTGTTCGTTTAATAATAGCTGAACGTTATTATTACTTAGTTCCTGTTGTCTTTCTATGCCCGGGGGAATTCTGTAAGGAATGGGCTCACGTGAGTCATTTTCTTCCACATTTACGGCGAGAACATTTGTAGATACAGGGTCATTTGCAGGCAGATTTGTATAGTTACCTGTCGTATCAAGATTAAATTCAAATTTGCGCCATTGGTTTCTTATTAAATTCAATGTTCCAAAACGACAAACAACAGTATCGTCAAAGTTTGTCAGAAACATTCGGACGAAACGAATAGATTTGAAATCGGGAATATTACCAATCTTATTCTGATAAGCACTGACAGGAATTCGAAACAAAAACCAATTTTCGGTTCGTGTACTTCCATCGGGTAAATGCACGGTAGCCGCTCTTACATCTGTAATAAATGGATTGTTGGCAGGATCCATTCCCGGCCTGAGATCCACACGATATTGAAAATATTCCTCAGTTTCATTCATGGTGTTATCCCGGTTCAAATCTTCCTGGTCAGGGTAAAGTGTTTCAGCATTTGTGTATTGCGAATTTGTAGTAGCGACCGGCGAGTTACCCTGGGGATTGTTAAAATCTTTATAGCGGGCAAGTATTCCATCTTTATCAGTGTAAGAATCATCGCGATAATTTTTGAAATCATCATTGGATGGATCATTCACTGCTTTTTGATAAATAGCTGAATTGGTACCGTATATAGCTGCAAGATCAGCCAGGTAATTAGAAAATTTTCTTTGCTCTGCTGTGTCAGTCAATCCATCATATCCTACATCCTGGTAAGGCCTGTCTTCCGGATCATTGCTAAATGCATTTGTAACCTGCAAAGGATTGTTTGGCACCTGGCCCCAAACTGTACTTGTATCTACGGGCGGTTGGCTTTTGGGGGTAGGTAATCCATTTTCATACTGCCGTTTACCATCTTTCAAAATATCTTCCGATATATCCCCCAGATTAAAGTATAACTGTCCGCCGGAACTGCCGGGTTTATTGATAAAAGGATCCTGAAGCCAGAATTCAATGTATTCAATATTACTCGTTTCAAAATCCGTTTGATCAATATTGCGCATAATGCCGCCGAAAGCTTTTTTCGGATTCAAAAGATATCCCGTAGCGGGATCTACATCTGTTCTGAAATTGTAAGGACCTTTTTCACGGGGAAAATAAGCAAGATCGAAAGTCGTAAGTATCCCTTCTCCAAGGTTTGTGGTTTTTTCTGGAAAGATTTCCTGATTTAATACCTGTCTGGATTCTGGTTTCGATAACTCAATAAGATTATTTCGCAAAGGGTTATTTGTATTGGTTCGTTCCTGCAACACCGGCTCAATATTATACCAGGCAATTTTTGCACGATTGAAACCACTTGAAAGATCGTTGCTCAACATAGCTTCAGGAAAAAGAATATTACCATTCTGGTCAACTGCATTTTGAGGAACTGAAGCAAGAGTCCAGTTAATTAAAGGGAAGCGAAGATCAATGCTGCTGCGTGTTCCTTCAAAATCGTCAATATAACTTTGCCCGTTACTGCCTTTTCCAATTTGTTTTGGATGGCCTGGAAGTAATCCTGCCACCTCGCCATATGCCGTAATGCTTGACATAGCCTTAGTAGAATAAAAAGGAAGTTTGTCAAGCCATTTTGATAAACGCGGAATATCATTGCGATAATCAAAATCAGCGCCAATCATCGAGTTCTTAATTGGGTCCTCTCCGTAACTGGTCTTGGTAAAGAAAGGTCTCTCGCCCAATCGCACCATAGTGGCACCTAATGTAAGATGTTTGTCGACAAGATAGTCAAGCCTGAGACCCAGATAATTCTTTTGCTGCAACCCAAACGTGGCGTTGTTTTCATATTGTACCTGTACAGGCAATCCTGTACTAAGAATAGATGGATTAATAATTTTTAAAGTTCCCAAATCATAATTAATCTCATAATCCACATTCTCCTGCAATATCTGCCCACCGGCCGTTACTGTTACAGAGCCTCTTGGAATATTATATCCTAACTGGTAATCTGAATTACTGGTTGATGTTGATTTTCCTACAATCTTGAACCGGTTAAGATTAGCATAAGTCTGTGCAATAGCTTTTATTGTATCATATAGTGGATAGTATAGATATTTATCACGATCTGTCTGGCTAGTGTAAATAGTATCCAGTGCATGACCAAATGGTTCCAGCACAGGGAAAATAATTCGGCTTTGCGAAGAAATAACTGTAAAGCCCTCTATATAATCAAAAAACCCGTTTGGTTGCGGATCGTTCTGATCATTTAATCTGTCGAGATTTACTAATGATAAAATGGGCACTCCTTTATCCTCTGGCTTTACCGGGTCAGGAGGCATATATCTTTTAGTGCCAAGACTCGGTTCCTCGTATTCAATATCAAGCTGAAAATCCTTTCTGTCCAATTGTCCGTATCCTACTGAATACACATTCTTCATCATAAGATTCCAGACAGGAAGATTAGGGCGCTGAGAAGTTGCTTTCAATAATTTCAGGAATAAAACTTTTTGAGAATTGCCTGTTGAATCCGGGGGAACATCCTGTGAAAACTCACCTACCTGGTGAACCTTTCCGTTATAAGTATATTGAAAAGCTACTGCTAATACTTCATCAGGTTGCAACTGCTGGTTTAAAGAAATGAAACCAATCTGCGGATTAAAATAATAATCGGTTGGTTGAAGTTTCCTGGCAAATGTTTTTTCAAAATCCTGCACAGGCTGCAGACCCATTCCTGTTAATACATTTGTAACCTGTGTAGAATTTCTCGCAGCAGCATTACGCAAAACATTATTGTTAAGACTATTGACCGTATTATCAGGTAAGGTATTGCCACCACCTTCTCCAAGATCTGCCAATGCTACTATATCTCTTGTATCAGTGGTTGCACCGGTTCTGTTGGTTACCCAAACTTCAATACGTTGAATTTGTATGGCAGAATTTACAACGGGCAAATTTTTCATTGCCTGATCGTAATGATTATAAAAATATTGGGCTAAAAGGAAGTGACGGTTTTCTTCATATTGATCTGCTGTCAGGGTAAAGCTTTGAGTAGCAGAACCACCTTGTAAGCCTAATGTTTGTCTTGTGGAACGTTGATTAGCTAATACAGCCGTAACGAATAATTTTCCGAATTGAAGTTGTGTTTTTATACCGAACAGCGATTGGGCGCCGGGTATCAATGTACCTTTTGTGCTGAAGTTTACGTTACCCGCCTGGAACTGTTTTAATATTTCATCATCCTGGCCGCGATAATCAAGTTTTAACTGATTTTCATAATCAAAATTGGCCAACGTATTATAATTGATCGGCAGTTTTAATTTATCTCCTATATTGGCATCCACCTGCAACTGAGAGTTCATATTGAAATCAAAACCTCCGTTTTTCCTGGCTCTCTCAGGTAATGTGGGGTTCTTGCTGTTTTGTCCCTGGTAACCGGCCAAAATATCTACATACCCTGTTGGCCTGATATCAATTTTTCCATTTCCTGTAATACGATTGACCCAATTATTGAAGAATTGAAATTTGGGTTTATATGTGCGGCGGTTCATATTGCTAAGCAAATCCGCACGTTTGCGAAAGTATTCCTCTTCATCTTTCTCGCCTTGCATGTTCATGAAATCCTGCATTGAAAAACTCACAGGTGTGCGATAGTATTGACTCCCGATCTTTTCTTCTATGTAATACTGTTTTGTAGCAGGATCGTAAATAATATTTCTTTTGACAAAAGAAGTATCCTGCATGTAAAAAGGGTTACGATTGGGATAGGTATAAGGATCCCCGTAACGATCATAAATCGGATAATGAAGAGTATCAGCCGGATTACCAGTAGTGTCTAAATAGAAAAAATCAAAAAAAAGTTTACCTGGTGAAGGAGGAAAATAAAAATGGGCATTGGCTTGCAGAAAAAAAGCAAACAATATAGCCGTACCTACCAGCTTGCGAAGGATATGGATAGCCTTTAAATTCAATTTTTCCTAACCAATTAGTAATGTAGAAATGAAATCTATAAGGTACGCAGTGCTTTTTTTATTAATTCTTCAAGTGACAGACCTGGCTCCTGCACTAAAGCTTTTTGAATAGCCTGATCAGCGGCCTGGCGATTAATGCCAAGAGCCAGCAAGGCATTTAACGCATCGGGGTGCAAAGTATTGTGTTTCAGGGCGGCAATATTTGTTTCGGGGGTTATTTTTGCAAGCTTATCTTTAAGCTCTACAACAATTCTTTCGGCTGTTTTTTTACCTATTCCTTTTATGCGTTCTAAGGTTGATATTTCACTTTGGATAATAGCTTTCGCTAGTTCATCGGGTTTCATATATGATAACATTATTCGGGCTGTGGAGGCTCCGATACCTGAAACATTAATGAGCTGCAAAAACATTTCTTTTTCGGCAATATCAAAAAAACCATAAAGTATATGAGCATCTTCACGAATAAGAAGAGAAGTATAAAGTTGACCTTTGTCAAGATGTTGAATTTTTGAATAAGTATTAAAACTTATCTGTACTTCATAACCTACTCCATTCACATCTATTAAAACAGAAGCAGGAGTTTTATTAATAAAATCACCTTTTAAAAAACCAATCATAGCTGCGAAAATAAGGAAAGCAATGTGCAAAGATGCAAATGTGAAAATTTGAAATGATGTAATAGTTCAATTAACTATAGATGTTGAAAAATTGTTTCATTTCTCATTATTGTATCTTCGTGCCGCAAAAAATTATTTCATGAGTAAACTAAATGCTGCTATTACCGCTGTAGGAGGTTTTGTTCCTGAAGATAAATTAACAAATGCTGATCTTGAGAAAATGGTTGAAACAAATGATGAATGGATTCGTACAAGAACAGGCATCGAGGAGCGGCGCATTTTGAAAGGAAAGGGTTTAGCAACTTCTGATCTCGGAGCTCCGGCAGTACTTGATCTTTGTAAGAAAAGAGGAATTGACCCAATGGAAATTGATTGCCTGATCTGCAGCACAGTAACTCCCGACATGTTGTTTCCGGCTACTGCTAATATTATTTGTGACAAAATAGGCGCAAAAAATGCCTGGGGCTTTGATCTTGAAGCCGCATGTTCAGGTTTTTTATATGCTGTAACAACCGGGGCTGCTTTAATAGAAAGCGGTCGATATAAAAAAGTAGTTATAGTAGGTGCTGATAAAATGAGTGCAATAACTGATTATAGTGACCGCACCACATGTATCCTGTTTGGAGATGCAGGAGCTGCCATATTGTTAGAACCAAATATGGATGGTTATGGAATTTTGGACAGCCTTTTAAAAAGTGATGGAAGCGGTTGCCATTATTTGCATATGAAAGCAGGCGGGTCATTAAAACCGGCAAGCATAGAAACAGTTATTGCCAAAGAACATTTTATTTATCAGGAAGGCCAGCCGGTTTTTAAATTTGCTGTAAAGGGAATGGCAGATATAAGTGCTGAGTTGCTGGAGAAAAATAATTTAACCGGGAATGATATCGCATGGCTTGTACCTCACCAGGCTAATAAAAGAATTATCGATGCTACTGCCAACCGTATGGGTCTATCACATGATAAAGTGATGCTGAACATTCAAAGATATGGTAACACAACTGCCGCGACTATACCACTTTGCTTATGGGAATGGGAAAAAAAATTACACAAAAATGATCTGCTCGTACTGGCTGCTTTTGGCGGTGGCTTTACCTGGGGAGCAACACTAGTAAAATGGGCTTATTAAAGTAATATCACTCCAGATTCTCTTTTTTAATCGTTTCTACTTTTCCCGATTGGCATACAGAATCAGTTTCAGCCATTGAGACTTTCACTTACTTAAAAACATAGTTTATAAGCCTGTATATTTTTCTTTCTGCTACTTTTGAAATTACTTTTGAATTTCTTCTCACCTATTTATAAGTTTATTCATGGACAAAAATTTTCAGGTTTCCGGGTTTGGATCATTGGCCGTACATGGAGGTCATACACAAGATCCCATGTATGCACACCAGGTTCCTATTTATGCATCGAGTACTTATGTTTACGATACGGCTGAGCAGGGTATGCGAAGATTTAGCGGAAAAGAAGAAGGATATATTTATTCACGTTGGGGAAACCCCACTATTACGGAGGCAGAAGAAAAAATTGCTGCTCTTGAATCATTCGGTATTATAGATAAAAATGGTTCTGCGTTACAAATGAAAGGGATACTGCATTCTTCAGGAATGGCAGCTATATCCACATTAATGCTTGCCGTATTAAAGCCCGGTGATAAAATTCTTACCCATTTTTCTCTATATGGAGGTACTGATGAATTATTAGAAAAAATTTTACCCCCATTAAATATTTCGGCAGAGATCGTTGACCTGAGAGATCTGAATAAAGCAGAAAACACTATGAAAAGAGGCGATATTAAAATGTTATACCTCGAAACACCTGCCAATCCTACCATCCAGTGTGTAGATCTTGAAGAACTTTGCAATTTGGCAAAGCGCTATAATATAATCGTTGCCTGCGATAATACTTTTGCTTCTCCATATCTTCAGCAGCCGTTTCGCTACGGCGCTGATTTTGTTGTGCACTCAACTACAAAATTTTTAAATGGTCATGGCACAGCTATCGGCGGCATTCTTTTGGGTAAAGACATTGAATTAATGAAAGGTCATGTTACAAAAGTTCATCGCTTGCTGGGTGGAAATTCAAATTCTTTTGATGCCTTTTTATTAATACAGGGAATAAAAACTTTGGAATTGAGAATGGAACGTCATTGCAGCAATGCTATGGAAGTGGCCAACTTCCTCCAAAAAAATGCTGCTGTTGAAAACGTAAATTACGCCGGTCTTAGTTCTCATCCTGATCATGCGGTGGCTAAAAAACAAATGCGTTATCCCGGGGGAATGTTAAGCTTTGAATTGAAAAAAGGGTTCCAGGGAGGAATAGATTTTATGAACAAATTAAAAATGTGCGTACGGACTGTTTCATTGGGGACTTGTGATACATTGTTGTCTCACCCTGCATCCATGTCACATGCAGGCGTGCCCAAAGAACAAAGAATTAAATATGGAATTTCAGACGGACTTATAAGAATGAATGTGGGTATCGAAAATGCGCAGGATATAATTGCTGACCTTGAGCAGGCATTAAACCCCTAAATTCAGGAAAGAGGACTTTAGCAGAATTATTAGCTTAAGGCAAGTATCAATATTTGAAATGAACCAAAACTGAATTATGAGAACTTTAATATTACTATTTCTTTTTTCTGCATTTTTATTTTCCTGCAAAGAAAAAAAATACGATACCATTATACGCAATGGGATGATCTACGATGGTAACGGCGGTGAACCATATAAGGCAGATATTGCCATAAGTGGAGACACCATAGCATTTATTGGTGATTTGAAAAATGAATTAGCCAAAAATGAAATTGATGCGAAAGGAATGGCAGTTGCTCCTGGTTTTATCAATATGCTTAGTTGGTCAAACGAATCATTGATAGAAGATGGTCGTTCGCAAAGCGAGATACGCCAAGGCGTAACACTTGAAGTAATGGGTGAAGGAGAAAGCATGGGACCTCTGAATGCTAAAATGAAGGAGCAAATGGAAAAAGGCCAGTCTGATATCAAATACAAAGTTGAATGGAATACTCTTGGTGAGTATTTGAACTGGCTTCAGAAAAAAGGTATTTCATGCAATGTAGCTTCTTTCGTTGGTGCTACTACTCTGCGTGAATACATAATAGGCAAAGACGATCGTGACCCTACTCCCACTGAAATGGACAGTATGAAATTATTGGTTGACCAAGCAATGGAAGAAGGTGCTATGGGTGTTGGTACTTCACTTATTTATCCCCCTGCTTTTTTTGCCAAAACAAATGAACTGGTTGAAATGTGTGAGGAAGCATCAAAGTATAACGGGATGTATATATCACACATAAGAAATGAAGGCAATAAATTATTTGAAGCTGTAGATGAACTCATGACAATTGCTAAAGAAGCAAATATTCCAGCAGAAATCTATCATTTCAAAGCTGCCGGGAAAGACAATTGGTGGAAGATCGACACTCTTGTAAAAATAATTGACCAGGCAAGAGCAAATGGTTTGCACATCACTGCCGATATGTACACATACAATGCGAGTGCTACCGGGTTAACAGCTGCCTTTCCGCCTTCCTTACAAGATGGAGGTTTTGATAGTTTATGGCACCGGCTACAAAGACCTGTTATTCGTCAGCAGATGAAAAAATTGATGAATACAAATACACAGGATTGGGAAAACACATACTATGGAGCCGGAGGAGCAAAAGGTGTTTTACTATTAGCTTTCAGGAAAGATTCGTTGAGAAAATATATTGGTAAAACTCTTGACGAAGTTGCGAAGATAAGAGGCACATCTCCTGAAGAAACAGCAATGAATTTAATTGTGGAAGATAGCACCCGTATCGGAGTAGCATATTTTTCAATGGATTCAAATAATGTAAAAAAAGAAATTGCCTTACCCTGGATGAGTTTTTGTTCTGATGAATCATCACAGGCACCTGAAGGAGTTTTTCTGAGAACAAATCCTCACCCAAGAGCTTACGGAAGTTTTATAAGATTATTGGGAAAATTTTCAAGAGATGAAAAAGCTATTTCACTCCAACGGGCAATTTACCAGCTTGCAAAACTACCTGCCACAAATCTAAAGCTGCAAAAAAGAGGTGAGTTAAAAGTGGGCAACTATGCAGATATTGTAATCTTCGATCCAGGAGAGGTAAGAGATAATGCCACATTTGCCAAACCCCATCAATATGCTACGGGAGTTATTTATGTATTTGTGAATGGTGTGCAGGTAATAAAAGATGGCGAACATACCGGAGCTAAGCCGGGGAGATTTTTAAAAGGACCCGGGTATAAAATGAAAAGCTGAAATATTATTAATGATGGAAATCAAAATTCGCAAAGCGGCTAAAGAAGATTGCCAACGATTACTTGAATTAGTACAGGAACTGGCCATTTATGAAAAAGCTCCGAATGAAGTGACGGTTTCTCCTGAACATTTTATTGAAAGTGGCTTTGGTGAAAAGCCGGTTTGGTGGGCCTTTGTTGCAGAAATAAATGGGAGGGTCGTTGGATTTGCACTTTATTACATCCGCTTTTCGACATGGAAAGGACAAGCCATGTATCTTGAAGACATTCATGTTACAAATGAAATGCGGGGAAAAGGAGTTGGCAAATTATTATTTGACAGGCTAATTGAAGAAGCTAAAGAGAAAAAATTCAATCGAATCATCTGGCAGGTATTGGATTGGAATGAACCCGCCATTAATTTTTACAAAAAATATAATGCTGACATTGATGGAAGCTGGTTAAACTGCAGTATCTATGTATAAGATGTTTTCTATCTAACTTACACCTTCTACCGTCATTTCTTTATTGATTTTTAAAATCAATCCCTGCAACACTTTGCCAGGACCAGCTTCAGTAAAAGTTGATGCTCCATCAGCTATCATTGCCTGTACACTTTGCGTCCATTTTACAGGACTCGTTAGTTGATCGATCAAATTCACTTTGATCTCATTTGCATCCATAACTGCTTTGGCAATTGCATTTTGATAAACCGGGCAAACAGGTGTATGAAATCTCGTTGTTTCAATAGCTGCTTTCAATTCTTCTTTTGCAGGCTCCATTAATGGTGAATGAAATGCACCACCCACAGGAAGTATCACTGCTCTCTTCGCACCGACAGTTTTCATTCTTTCGCAGGCAATTTCAATTCCGCGAATTGAACCGCTGATCACTAATTGCCCCTGGCAGTTGTAGTTAGCTGCTACAACTACTTCGCCCGTCTCTTTTTGCACTTTATCACAAATTGATTCCACCTTATCATCAGCCAACCCCAGCACAGCAGCCATGGTTGAAGGTTTTACTTCACAAGCTTTCTGCATAGCAGCTGCGCGAACAGCAACAAGTTTCAGTGAATCTTCAAAACTTAAAGTGCCATTAACAGCCAATGCCGAAAATTCACCCAGCGAATGGCCTGCTACCATATCTGGTCTTGCATTTTCAATACTTCGGTATGCAATGATGGAATGCAAAAAAACAGCAGGTTGAGTTACTTTGGTTTGCTTCAGGTCATCTTCAGTGCCGCGAAACATAACATCAGAAATACGAAAACCTAAAATTTCATTTGCCTGCTCAAACAACCTTTTTGAGAAGGCACTATTCTCATAATGTTCCAGTCCCATTCCGGGAAATTGAGACCCTTGCCCCGGAAAAACATAAGCATGCTTCATAGATTCTTATCTTCAAAAAACAAAAATGCCATAAAGAGTTTAACTAAAAAAATCTTTATGGCATTCTAAAGCAAATAAGTTGATTCTCAGTATAACTTAGCTGATATTAATTTCAGGAATTCGCTGCGGGTGGCATTTTTCATAAACTCACCATCAAAGGCAGAAGTAGTTGTCACCGAGTTCTGTTTTTGCACTCCTCTCATCATCATGCATAAATGTTGCGCCTCGATCACAACTGCAACTCCTAACGGATTAAGCGATTCTTTTATCGCCTGCAAAATTTGAGTAGTTAAACGCTCCTGCACTTGTAATCTTCTTGAAAACACATCTACCACCCGTGCAATTTTGCTAAGACCAGTGATCCAGCCATTAGGAATATAAGCGACATGCGCTTTGCCAAAGAATGGCAGCATATGATGTTCGCACATACTGTACAATTCAATATCTTTTACTAATATCATTTCACTTACATCTTCATGGAACTTAGCAGAGTTAAGAATTGTTTTTGCATCAATATTGTAACCCTGTGTCATGAACTGCATAGCTTTGGCAATTCGTTCAGGTGTTTTTAATAAGCCTTCCCTACCCGGATCCTCGCCCAATAAAGTAAGCGTCTCTTTATAATTTTCAATAAGACCGGAAGTGATCTTATCCTCATACTGTTCTGTTTTTTTATAAGACATGATAAGTTTATAATTTATTTGTTTACTCTTTTTGTTTTAATCAACCGGGTATTCTGCAAAATTCCTGGGTGTTTCATACAATCTCACCTGCAGATCAAACTTGCTGTCAATATGCGGTCGCAGCAACTTGTAAATAGCTATAACAATATTCTCAGCCGTTGGGTTCAGATCCTTGAATTCTTTAGTGTCGAGATTTAAATTTTTATGATCAAATTTTTGAACCACTTCCCGTCTGATAAGGTCTGATAAAAATTTTAAATCTATCACATAGCCAGTCTCATTATCCGGTTCACCGGTTACCTTTACTTCCATTTCATAATTATGTCCATGGTAATTCGGAAGAGCGCATTTTCCAAATACCGCTGTGTTTCGCTCATCACTCCATGTTGGATTATATAAACGATGAGCCGCATTAAAATGCTCCTTTCTGAAAACTGATACTTTTTCACCCATGTTCTGAATGTTATAAAATTAGCCTTTACCGACTCTACAAATTGTCTTTTTCATGACAAATTCATTTCATCATAACACTAAAACTAAAAAAGAGTTTACCTTATGACTAATTACTTTATTTTTCACCAAAATATTCCACATAAATTCTTGGAGTTTCATACAATTTAATGCAATGTAATTTCACTCCAGGAGGTAAATGCGGTTGAAGTTGTTCCCAAATTCCAGCTACAAGATTTTCTGAACTACACATTTTGCCTTTCATAAAATCCACATCCAGGTTCAAATTTCTGTGATCAAGTTTTTCAATTACCTGTTCTTTGATCAATACACTCAGTTTTTTTACATCAAATACAAAACCTGTATCAGGATCGGGTTTCCCTTTTACTGTTACATACAGATCATAATTATGCCCATGCCAGTTTTCATTCGCACATTTTCCAAATATCTCTTCATTTTTTTCTTTACTCCATGCGGGGTTATACAGCCTGTGTGCGGCATTAAAATGTTCCATCCTGGTTAAATAAACCATAACAAAAAAATGAGTGGCAAAGTTAAGTTAATGAAGCTTTCGGGCCGAATGAATCAATAACTTTGAATATTGTATTAATAGTATGAATATTTTATTAGTTGCGGCTACAGCAAAGGAAATCACCCCTTTCTTTGAATATTATAGCTCTACAAAAAAACGAAGGGGCATCGATATATTGATAAGCGGAATTGGTCTTACGGCATCCACTTACCATCTTTTGAAACAAATAAGTTTGAAAAAACCGGATCTTGTTATACAGGCAGGGGTAGCGGGTTGCTTTGACACAAAGATGCCTCTTGGTAATGTAGTTATTGTGAAGAAAGAAGCCATTGCCGACCAGAGTGTAATAGAATTAAAAAAATTAAAAACGCTTTTCGATCTCCGGCTTGTTCCCGAAGATCAATTTCCTTTTACAAAAAGTTGGCTGGAAAACAACCATCCAATCCTGAAAAAAATGAGACTAAAGAAAGTAAATGCTATATCTGTAAATGAAATAACTACCTCCCGGCAAAAAATAAAATTCTATGAAAAGGTTTTTCAACCGGTAATTGAATCAATGGAAGGTGCCGCTTTGCACTATACTTGCTTAATGGAAAAAATTCCTTTCATACAAATGAGAAGTATCTCAAATTATATAGCAGAAAGAGACAAGAAAAAATGGGAGATGAAAAAATCAATTATCAATCTGAATAAAGAACTTATAAAATTTATTGAATCAATATGAAACTTTCACTTGGCTTTTCGCCTTGTCCTAACGACACTTTTATTTTTGATGCACTTGTCAATAAAAAGATCGATACAGAAGATTTTGAATTTGATGTGGTGCTCGAAGATGTGGAAACGCTTAATCAATGGACATTGCAGGAAAAGCTTGATATTACGAAACTGAGCTTCCCTGCTTTTTTTCGGGCGTCAGAAAAATATGTGCTTCTGAATTCAGGCAGCGCATTAGGAAAAGGTGTAGGCCCTTTATTAATTTCAAAAAATAAAGATAAAAAATCAAAAATTGAAGATTTGACTATTGCATTCCCCGGCATTCATACGACAGCTAATCTTCTTTTTAGTTTTGCCTATCCTCACGCTCTAAATAAAAAGTTCATGGTCTTTTCAGCCATTGAAAATGCTGTGTTAGATGGAAAAACTGATCTTGGAGTTATTATTCATGAAAATCGTTTTACTTACCAGCAAAAAGGATTGCATAAAATAATTGACCTGGGTGAATATTGGGAAAAAAAGATGAAGGTACCAATACCTTTAGGCGGTATTGCTATTAAAAGAAAATTTAAAAATTCAGTTGCAGAAAGTGTCAGCAACATGATAAAAAAGAGTATAGAATATGCATATGTAAATTACCCTTTAGTTACTGAATATGTAAAACTACATTCTCAGGAAATGAGCGAAGAAGTAATGCGCCGGCATATTGATTTGTATGTAAACAACTATTCGCTGGATCTGGGAACAGACGGAAAAAAGGCTATAGAAACTTTGAATAAAGTTTATAATAAAATGAAATCAGAAAAAATGTCCTCTCCCGATCCATTATTTATTTAAGGATAAAAAAATGCCACCCGGAATAACCAGATGGCAGCCCTCTAAGTATGAAAATTTCAATGTGGTTGTTCAACGATTCCGGCCTTTACTGCATACATCACTAAGCCTGCCATAGATTTTGTACCTGTTTTTGTTTTTAATTTATCACGTATCGCTTCTACAGTGCGTGGACTCAGGTCAACAATGTCAGCAATCTCTTTTGTACTTTTTTCTTCACACATCAGTTTTAGTATAATAATCTCTTTTTCGGTCAACTGCACATCATGTGGAGTATTTGTTTCATTTGTTCTTTTTGTACGAAGGCCATTCAGCAAAGCCTTATTGGTAAGGTCATTGAAAAAGAATTCCTGCTGATAACAGGTTCTTATTGCCTGATAAATTGTTTCAGAATCGGAATCCTTTGTCAGGTATGAATTAGCACCAATTTCCATCATACGACTGATCATAGAATGATCATTGTGCATAGATAGCATAATTACTTTAATATCCGGATATAGTCTTTTAACTTCTGGTAAGGTGGTAAGCCCATCCATAATAGGCATCTGAATATCCAGTAAAATTACATCAGGCTGTATGTGCTTGAGAAGATTGAGCAATTGCATTCCGTTTTCGGCTTCAGCTACCATTTGTATGTCTTTTCTTGCAGACAAGGAAGTTTTTACGCCGGTGCGGAAAAGAGCATGGTCATCGGCAATAGCTACTTTAATTACAGTGTTTGGTTCAAGATTCTTCATGGGATATTAATTGAACAAAAAACGAATAAATGACTTTTTTTATTGTTGCTTTTGCGATGCAAATTCAAAAAAAATTGCTTAGTAAACTATAGTAAAATTACGTGATTTGATTATTGTGGAAAGTACAGTACACATTAGAAAAAAGAAAACATACGAAGAAAAAAAAGAAGCTTTACGAATCGAACAGTAAAAACCATAGATAAAAAATCGGTCATTACTGCGCTTGTCCACATTTGAATGTGAATATATTTTTGCGTCAGAAAGTTGATTGATACGGAGAACTCGTCTTTATTCCTTACCGTCCAATGTCCTAGATACCGTCCAGAAAGTTTTTGAAACCAATCCTTTGAAAGACCGGCGACAGACCCTCCCAATCAACTTTCTCTTTTTTCTGGCCCGTTTTATAAATCCAATCCTTAAAGATTAATTAGCCGAATACCACCCACCGTTACCATTTATTTGTCTTTATGAAAACTTGTTGGACTTTACTAGCCTTCTACATTAGTATTGAATCAGGATAATAATTGCTTTTTTTCTGAGCAGTTTGAAAAGTATTCGCTGGAAATCTCATATTTTCTCTGCTACAATATAAACTCGGGGCTCTCCAAAAGTAAATTTCTTTTTACCAGGAATACTCCATATTTCTTTTACAGCGAAACCCGATTGTTTTAACATAGCTTCAGTTTCATTCAAAGAATAAACATAATCAATAGCATTTTTTATTTCAGTGCTTCCATTCGGAGTTATGATTGTTGTTTCAGTTTCTATACGAGTCGGCCCGAAAAGATATTTACTGTCACTTAAATGCTTCAAGTCTCCAATATAGGACCATGATTTATCTTTAAACTGTTTAATGGCAATTTCGGCGATCATCCATGTATTAAAAATAAATTTATGCCCCTGGTTTAAACAGGAAGATATTGCTGAAAACAATTTTAAAGTATCATCTTTATTTAAAATGGAAAGACTATTTCCCATGCAAATAACAAGGTCATATTTTTCATCTGCCCGAAATTGCATTATATCAGTACACAAAGTTTTCACCGGTAAATTTTCTTTTTGTGCAGCATCATTGATCTCACTGATATAATCGGCAAGGTTATCAACTGCCATGACTTCCATTCCTTTTCTGGCCAATGCCAGTGCATGCCTTCCGTAACCACACATAAGATCAAGCACTTTATTGCCAGTTTGCAATTTGCCTTCCTGAATCAGATAGTCTACTTCAGCTTTGGTCAATGCTTCGGGAATAAGGGAGCGCCAGATTTCTTTATAATAACCTTCAAAAAAAGTATTATTAATATTTTCTGTCTGAATTGATGACATGAAAAATTTTGAAGTCTATTCTGGGTTATTCAAGTAATTTATTTCTCATAGCATACATTACCAGGCCGGCAATCGTTTTTGCTCCCACCTTTTGTTTCATGTTCTGCCGGATAGTTTCAATAGTGCGGGGGCTGAGAAAAACTTCTTTTGAGATTTCTTCTGTTGTCTTGTCTTCTGCAATCAATTTCAAAATTTTAATTTCCTTCTCAGAAAACTTAACAGGATTTGGATAGAATTGCCTGATCGTTTTTTTGTGCTGTAGTTTTAAGAGTACAGCTTTGTTCACCAGGTCATTAAAATAAAAATCATCGTTCATGCAGGTAATAATAGCCTGGTAAATTTCTTCAGGGTCAGTAGTTTTTGTAAGATATGCATTCGCTCCCATCTCCATCATCTTCGTGATCATTTCCTGGTCATCGTACATTGTCAGAACAATAATTTTGATCCCCTCATATTCTTTACGTATCATTCCAATAGCGTTAATGCCATCTACTTCCGGCATTCGTATATCCATCAATAAAACATCTGGCTGTTTGATCTGAAGTTTATGCATCAGGTCCTTTCCATCTTCAGCTTCCCAAAGGATCTTGAGATATTCCCTATCTCTAAGGGCCATTTTAATTCCATCTCTGAAAATTTTATGATCATCTGCAATAGCAACACGGATTTGTTGGGCAGTCATAATTTGGTTTTCAACTCATTTAATGGATGATTAATGTATTATAACGAAAATAGTTCTTTTCAATTATTCTAATGTTACCGTTTCCACAACTGGTTCTCAAATCGTTAGTTTTTTGACAACGTGTTATTCCTAAAAATAAACCGTAATATTACTAAGAATAATTCTAAGTACCTATGATAAATATTTTGCAGAAAACTGATTAAAAAAAATTTAGCAATATTGCTATTGCGAAATTGCTTATTCAAATCTACTTTCGCTCCAGCCGATTAAGACTTTTTACTTCAGGCATTATATTTTCTGAATATGGTTCCTCTAACCCGGATATAAATTAAAACTTCTTTATTCACATCTGTTAACAACCCAGAGAAAGGTAAAATCTCCCAGGTATTTTTATTGATTTTATCATAGTAATTTTACTAATATTATTTAGTAAAATTCCCTTTTTATAAAGTATGTTTACTTAGCAAATTTTAGCTGAAACCTATTACTGCACTACATTTCACAAAAATTATAAGAGTCACATCAGAATTGCACCTATTGAGAAAGGGGGCGGTTAGCGCAATTTTTACACAATAATTGATGCTAAACCCTCTAAAATTTGTAAGTATGCAAAAGACTCAGAAGATTATTTGGATTGAAGATCAATCAATAAGTTGGGGCGAAGAATAATAAGCTTAAAACTATTTCTTTACTCAAGGTTTTTCTATATTTGGAAAAAATTCCGAACTATAGAAAAACTTTTTATTTATTAAACATTTTTTATATTATACTGCCACCTATATTGATCTTCTACCCATTTTAGTTTTTTTTCTTCTTTTTAATAAAAGTAGGACCAACAAAAGTCTGTGGATTCTTTGTTCATGTGGGTTAATACTTACCTTGATTCTATTTGCTTCAGAATTCTTTTCTGAAACGATGCAGCATTATTCGTATAGTCTTTTCATTCTTATCGAATATAGTTTTTTTGCATTATTTCTTTGGCTTAACATGCAAAAAAGATTAGTTAAAAGAGTTTTACTCATCACTTCTATTTTTTTTTACATTTTCTTTACCATCTATACCTTAACTGTAAAAGTAAAAGAATTAGACTCGGTTTCAATAGGCATTGAGACAATAATTATTCTGATATTTTCATTCTACTCCTTTTATGAAATGTTGAATGATCCAAAAATCATGTTTATTAACAATGATTATCGTTTTTGGATTATTCTTGGAATGGTTATCTATTTGGCAGGAACTTTCTTTATCTATATATATGCTGATACAGTCACAATAAAGGAGTTAGCGAAGTTTTTATTTTTAACGTACGTATTTTATATCATTAAGGACATTTTTTTTGTAGTTGGTATTATTGTTCACTCTAAAAAACCGCTTAATCCTAAGGAAAACAACCCGACAGTTCCTTATTTAGATTTTAAATAAACCACCACATGTTCTTTCTTCAAGTCACCAATACTTCTCAAATTTCCCTGGTACTTTTTTTAGGCACCCTGGGGATGTTGGTGCTTGTTATAGGTCTTATTCTTTTTATTATCTTTCATCAACGAAAAGTAATTCGCTATCAGCAAAAATTGCAGCAACTGGAAATTGAGCAACAGAAAATGATGCTAACAGCTTCCATTAAACTGCAGGAAGAAGAAAGGCAGCGTCTTGCCGCCGACCTGCACGATGATGCCGGGCCTTTACTGGCAACTGCAAGGCTTTATCTAAATGAAAACCTGGTAAACCAGGATAAAAATACACAGCTGCAATCTATATTCCAGGCAAGGCAAATTATTGACGATACCATTCAACTAATTCGCAACATTAGCCACAGCCTGATGCCGCCCACCTTAAAAAACTTTGGCCTGGAATCAGCCGTGAATGATCTTTTCCAAAAAATAAGCGGTTCGGGAACTATTAATGCCAGCAGCCGTTTTCATGATTACAGCGAAAGATTGAAACCGGAAAAAGAGCTGGTTGTTTTTCGCATTATCCAGGAGCTGATAAATAATATTTTAAAACACAGTAACTCCAGTTTTATTCATCTTACCCAAAATGTACATGGTGATAAATTTTATCTGCGAATTCATCATGATGGAAGAGGAATTGTACAGTCTGATTTTGAAAAACTAAATAAAAGCAATATCGGGTTAGGCTTAAAAAATATCAGTAGTCGTTTAAGGGTTGTTCATGGCAATATTAATTTTGAAAAAGATGTTTCGCAGACTTATTATAAAATCACTTTGGAACTTCCGAAAGAAGAACCTTATGAATCCTGACTGTTTTAAATTGCTACCTTTGCAGAATATCTGATAACTATGGGAATCATTAAAGTTGCGATTGCAGACGATCACAAAATCTTCAGAAAGGGGGTGGTTCTTTCTCTTCGTCCCTATACCAATATTAAATTTGTTTTAGAAGCTGATAATGGAGATGAATTGCTTGCCGGCATACCGGATGCTCAGCCGGATGTTATATTAATGGATCTACGCATGCCGGGTAAAGATGGAATTGAAACCACAAAAGCAGTTAGTAAACTTTATCCCAGTATTTATGTAATAGTGCTGAGCATGTATGAAGATGAACGTTTTGTTTATCATTTAATGGAGAATGGTGCCAATGGTTATTTGCTTAAAAATGCAGAGCCAATGGAAATCCGAAGGGCTATTATGGAAGTATATGAAAAAGGGTATTATCTTAATAATTTTGTAAACCGAATTTTACTAAAGCGATCGCATGCGAGGCAAAAAATTGTTCCTTCACTAAATAATGAAATCACCCTCAGTGATAAAGAAAAAGATGTATTACGGTACATCTGTATGGAGTTCACTGCACAGGAAATTGCGCAGAAAATGGAGATCAGCCCCAGAACCGTAGAGGCCATTAAAGACCGATTAATGGAACGTTTTGGAAGTAAGAACACCGCCGGTCTTGTTTTCTTTGCAGTAAAAAACAACCTGATTGATTGATTTTTTTTGATATTCAAAATTTCATTTCAGGAATTTCTCCCTCTATCGTAAGTTTCCCCTCTGTTTTTGATTTTATTTCATCTATACCGACGCCGGAAGCTCTTTCTATTAATTTAAATCCATTATCCGTAACATCTATAACAGCCAGATCAGTTATAATTTTTTTTACACATTTTGTTCCTGTTAATGGCAGAGTACAATGCTTCAACAATTTTGATTGTCCTTTGGGATTCGTATGCATCATAGCCACAATGATATTTTTTGCGCTTGCTACAAGATCCATCGCTCCACCCATTCCCTTTACCATTTTGCCTGGAATTTTCCAATTTGCAATATCACCATTTTCACTTACTTCCATGGCGCCAAGCACGGTCAGGTCAACCTTGCCTGCATGTATCATTCCAAAACTCATAGCTGAGTCAAAAAAAACAGAGCCAGGAATAGTTGTGATAGTTTGTTTCCCGGCATTAATTAAATCAGGATCTTCTTTACCTTCTTCAGGGAAAGGACCAATCCCCAATAAACCATTTTCGCTTTGCAAAACAACTTTTATTCCAACCGGAATATAATTTGCCACCAGTGTTGGTATTCCGATACCCAGATTTACATAATAGCCATCCTTCAATTCTCTTGCGATACGTTGTGCTATTTGTTCTTTAGTAAGGGGCATGTTGAGCTATTTAACATCGAATGATAAAATTCAAGATTAACATTAAAGCTTTTTGCTTACGGTTCTTTGTTCAATTCTTTTTTCATAATTATTACCCTGGAAAATGCGATGTATATAAATTCCCGGTGTGTGAATAGAATCAGGGTCAAGTTCTCCCGAAGGAATTAAATATTCTACTTCCGCAATTGTTACCTTGCCAGCCATTGCCATCAATGGATTAAAATTTCTGGCTGTCTCCTTATATATCAAATTTCCATCCATATCTCCTTTCCATGCTTTTACTATAGCATAGTCAGCCTCAAAAGCATATTCCAGCAAGTACTCTCTCCCATTAAAACTTCTTATTTCTTTTCCTTCGGCAACCTCTGTTCCTATTCCGGCCGGTGTGTAGATGGCTGGCATTCCGTAACCCGCTGCGAGACAACGGGTGGCCAACGTTCCCTGGGGTATTAGTTCTACCTCTAATTCTCCGCTTAATAGTTGCCTTTCAAATTCTGCATTTTCCCCCACATAAGATGAGATCATTTTTCTAACCTGCTTTTTTTGAAGCATTAGCCCTATCCCGAAATCATCCACACCCGCATTATTAGAGATACAGGTAAGATTTTTTACATTTTTTTTTACCAAGGCAGCAATGCAATTTTCAGGAATACCGCAAAGACCAAAACCTCCTAACATTAATACGGCTCCATCATGTATATCCCTAACAGCCTCATTAGCATTTAATACAACTTTTTTCATAAATGATTATAATAATAAAATTATGAAAACTTGCAGTTATTACTTTAAAGGATGTTTCTCGATAGCTGATTTAGCTGCAGAATCTTTGTTGAGCTTATCCACCGGCTGAGGAGGTACAGGATAGCCCGAAGGAGATGAAAAGGAATTTTTTCTCTTTCCAAGTGAATCTATAATAGGTCGAAATAAATCAGGTTGCGAGCTGTAATAATCAAGGCTCTTTTTAAATTGTTCTTTCGTTATCCCGTGAATATGAAAAATCTCTTCATATAATTTTACAGATTCTTCCTTCTTTTTTTTGGTAGAATCTTTCAATAAAAATCCTGAAACATACTGATCTGCACGAATCATATCCCACATTACTTCTTTCATTTTCTTTTCAGGTAAAATGGATGCTTTTTGTGGTTTATGAGAACAAGAAAAAAATAAAATAAGAAGAAATAATAGTTTAAAAGAAAATTTCATTTCAATTCCTTATATGCATTAATATTTGTAACATCAAGTTCTTCTAAAAGATCCCTTGCTCTTTTCCTTAAATCAGGATCGGCCTTGCTAAACATTTTAATTAATTCAGCGCTTTTGCCTTGAAAAAAAAATTGAAGCAACATAGAATTAGGATTTTCCGTATTGATTTGATTAAGGGAATTAAGGCAATTTATAATACCTTTTCTAGCTTCGTCTTCTTTATCATAAAAATTATCTAGCCCACTTCGGTAATAGGAATATATGGCATCATGCATAAGAGCAAAGCGGCTATTATTAATATTTTCTGCAAGAAAATAGCGATTGCGTAATCCGTCAAATTGTTTCCATCCTTTTATAACTCCACTTTCCGGTGCATTGTTTACAATGTTCCATGCCTTTTGAAAATAAACATCACCACCGCGCAGCGCATATGAGTCATAGTCCATTCCCAAAATTATATATACATAATAAGCCAGCGTGGCAGTAAGATTGGCCGTTTCAGGGTCAGACCCCTGTATCCTGTTCTCGTTAAATTCAAGCGGTTGAAATTCTACATATCGAAAACTAAGACTATTGTCCTGAAAATTTATTAACGGAGATTCATACGTTGAGTTATAAACAGGCCTTGCCGCCTGGATAGTCAAGCTGCCATTAAAAACATTATCGCTCGTAACCTTATCAAGATTGATCAGGAAACTGCAACTAATTTTTTCTGATGGTTGAAAATTATCGTTTGTCCATTTGCGGTTATTAATAAAATTATTCAATGCGGATTGCAAAGTTTGAAACACTTTTTTGTCAACCTGGGTTCCGATTTTGGCTGACAATACCGAAATGCGTGCCTGGAGTTCCTGCGAATTGCCGGATAGAACGGATAAAATGAAAACAATCAGGATTAAAATTTTCCTATGCATAGAATAATTGAATTATTGTATCCACAATGTCTTTTGCTACTTGCTGCTTGGTCTTGGTTTTAAATCGAAACTCCTTTCCGCTCTTTTCAAAAATAGTTACCTTGTTAGTATCCTTTCCAAATCCTGCGTTTTTGTCTTTTAAAGAATTTAATACAATAAGATCAGCATTTTTATTTTTTAATTTTTTCAATGCATTCTTTCTTTCATCAATTGTTTCCAATGCAAACCCAACAAGTATTTGTTTTTTTCGTTTCTGTTCGCCTAAAGATTTTAGAATATCAGGAGTTTTTTTTAATTCCAATACTATATTTTTTTCAGTTTTTTTAATCTTTTCTTTTGCTGTTTCTATTGGCGTATAGTCCGCAACTGCTGCAGCCATAATTCCTATATCTGCATCTTTAAAAGACTTTATACAGGCGTCATACATTTCCTCTGCTGTAGTCACTTTTATAACCTGCATATCATTTTTAGGTTCAATATGAATAGGTCCAGTAATTAAAGTTACTTCAGCCCCTCTGCTGTAGAATTCATTTGCGATAGCTATCCCCATTTTGCCACTTGAGTGATTTCCGATAAAACGTACAGGATCCAGAGGCTCATATGTAGGCCCTGCAGATACAAAGGCTTTTTTACCTGCCAATGTTTTGGTCAAAAAAAAATTATCAGTAACAAATTGAATAATTTCTTCAGGTTCTGCCATACGGCCATCACCGTATAATCCGCTTGCCAGTTCGCCCTTTTTTACAGAAATAACTTTATTGCCAAAAGATTCAATTCTTTTTAGATTCTCTTTTGTTGAAGGATGATTCCACATATCTTCATCCATTGCAGGTGCACCAATTACAGGGCAAGTAGCTGAAAGATAAACAGCGAGTAATAAGTTATCACAAAGCCCATGAGCCATCTTAGCCAGTGTATTACAACTGAGAGGAGCAATTATCATTACATCGGCCCAGCGGCCCAGCATTACATGATTTGACCAGGCTTCTTCATTAAATAAATCAATGAGTACAGGGTTTTTTGAAAGTGTGGACAAAGTAAGAACAGAAACAAAATCCTTTGCAGTGGGTGTCATTATTATTTTTACTTCTGCTTCTGCTTTTGCCAATAGTCGCACTAAATAAATTATTTTGTAGGCTGCAATGCTACCGGTAATTCCAATTAATATCTTTTTCCCTTTTAACATAATAATCATATTTCAAAATATCGCGGTTTTGTTTTAAGCAACTTTAAAACCTTTATTTTTTAGTCTTATTAACGCAAAAATAAAACGTCCCGATACATTGGGACGTTGAAATAAATTGTAATTATCTGTTCACCTGATTCAATTAACTGAAAAGATCATCTTCTCCTTTACGGAAATAAATCTTATCATCAAGAAATTCCTGGGTAGCCAGCAAGGCCGGGTTTGGCATACGCTCATAAGCCCGGGATATTTCTATTTGTTCCTTGTTCTCGTGAATTTCTTCAAGACTATCTGTATGGCTGGCAAACTCTTCCAGCTTATTATGTAACTCTTCTTTCAAAGAAATATTTATTTGGTTAGCTCTTTTCCCAACAATGGAAATAGATTCATACAAATTACCTGTTTTATCCTTAATATCATTAAGGTTTCTGGTTTCCACAATGTTTACTGTACCTGAGCTAAGTTGACGTCTTAGTTTGCTCATTTGATAAATTTTTAATATTAGTTTGTGACAAATTTAAATAATGTTCTACATCTTTCGAAAGCTTACTTTCAGGAAAACGATCCGAAAAATCATTACACTCTGTGATTACTTTCTCAAATCTTTCAGCCTTCTTATCTTCTACACTTAATTCGGCAAAGCGATAATAGGACTTTATAGCCATAAGTTTATATTCCTCTGCCTTATCTGATTCAGGATAATTATTTAATACCTCCCCAAAAGCCACGGCCGCAGCCCTGAACTGGCCCAGATCATAATAAAGCTGTGCTGATTTATAATCTTTTATTTCCAATTTATTGTTGCATATATCAATAATCTCATTAGCATCTTTAATGCGGGAAGAGCCGGGATGTGAATTAATAAAACTCTGCATCATTCCAATGGTCTTTATGGTATTGGTTTGATCCAACTCTGGCTTAGGTGATTGTTTATAATAGCAATAGGCCCGCATGTAATCCATCTCTTCGGCCCGTGGACTATTTGGAAATAGTTCCAAATATGTTTTAAAAAAGTTTTCAGAGTTTAAATAGTCTCTTTGATAATATGTGCTGTATGCCATTTTATAATAAATATCCTCGAACTCCTTTCCGGTTTTGTAATAGGGAACAACATCTTCAAAAAGCTGATAAGCATAATTATATTTTTTTTGAACATAATATTTCTCAGCCATCCTGAGTTTATATCCGGCATCCTTATTTTTAAGGATCTTGTTGATGCCGTGGCAACTTCCTAAAAGAACAGTAACAACTAAAAAAAGGACTATTCGCATAAAGGGGGGCAAAGTTAACTGATTCATGCAAATCTTTTATAAAAAACATTGTTGACCAAAAGCTTCGAGTTAAGATTTTTGTAATCTGCCTGATATTGAATTTCAAATAAAAAAATAGCAAAAAACAAAAAACCCTCCTAGTTGGAGGGTTTTTATCTGTCAACAAAATGTACACTTATTTAGTCCTTCTTAAATTAGGATGAGGAGCAGGTACCGTGTTCGGTCCTTCTTCCCCTGTCGCTGCACCGCGCAAGTCGACAGTATTGCAATCACCACCTTCTTGTCCATATTGGAAGATGAATCGATCTGAACTAATCCCTTCTTTCTCTACTAAGTAATTGATGACTGCATTGACTCTATCCCAGCTAAGCTGTTGTTCTTGTTTTGTTGAGTTGCAGTATCCCACTACCACTACCTTACATTCCGGATTATTGCGCATGCGAGAACCAACAGTAGCAAGCAGGCTCTGAGCATCTTTGCTTAAACTAACTGATCTGCCGGTAAACGTAACACTTGGTAGTGCTCCCAACTTAGTTTCACAGTCATTATTTCCCATTCTGTTCAAATATGGTTCAAAGCAACTTGAATCCGGGCATGGGCATTTACCAACACCATCAGCATCTACTGGCTGGCAAATAGTTGGAGTAATCTTTTCTTTATCCTTACAATCAGGAACACCATCACCATCTGTATCGAGGCTCACACCATGTGTATCAACTGGGCATCCCTGCGGAGTCTGTTCCTGATCGAACTGATCTGTAACGCCATCACCATCTGCATCAGGTAAAATTGGTTTAGGCATAATCATCAGCTTTGGTTTGCGAATTTCGCTATATGCATAATCCAGAGGATTTAGCCACCAAAGCGGTTCAACAGATTTTGCACCCAGATTTACATTAAGACCGACACTTAAAAAGTTATAAGAGTCATAATCACGGGTCTGTGCAATAGCCTGAGCGCCGGCTGAACCACCGCCAAAGTTTTCTTGCCATTGTTGGCCGTCTAACAAATCGGTTTTAACAGAGGTAAATTTATCTTCAATAGCCAAATTAAACCTGGTTGATAATTTGAATTGTACACCTGCTCCCAATACAAAAGCGGGCTTAAAAGGGTTACCTCCTAATTTGGGCTGCAGTGGGTCTCTTTGTGCCTTGGTTTCATAACTATCATCCAATAAATTTTTCAAGGCCTTCTTTACATCTTTTCTATTACTGTAAGTTTGGCTCATTGCGGCAATAGAAGAATAATCATAAGGTATAGAACCATTCAACGCATTATACTTCGTATTATAAACCATAGCTGCTATACCGCCAAAACCGTAAAAATTCATACCAGTTTTTGCTTTGTGAAAGCGGATATTATTTAATGTCACCACGCCATGTAATCCAAGCTCAGAAATCGTTGTTTTATAGTTATAAAAAATTTCCGGAACTGGCTGGGCAATATTAGGTGCATAAATTGACTGTAAAACATCATTACGCAGATACCCCTGTGAGCCAGAAAAGTTTAAACCTTTTGCAGTAAGGTAATCATATTCAAGTCTCATAGAAAAAACATAACCAAATGCTTTTCTTACATGAATACCGCCTCCGAAAGTCGGGATCCGGGCACGAACATCGCCCGATACTGCCGAAAGTCCGCCTTTAATTCCAATTTCCCATTGATTACGTGGCTTGGCGGGGAAATTGTAAGTGCCGTTTAAAAACTCAGTATGCTGAGGCATTCTTTTGGTGGGAATTACAGATGAGTCTTCATAAGATCTTATCTGTGCTTGTGAAAATGCAGAAGAAACTAACAGGCAGAACAGACCTGCTAATAGTGTGTACTTTTTGCTTGCCATAACTAAGAATTAAAATTTATTGAAAACAACAATGTCCAAATCGTAGGCAAAAATATAAACTGATGAGTAAATATCAAATTTTAAAATTTTTGGCCGCAATTGCGCATTATCAGTCATCTCCAAATACTTTGTCCTATTATCTTTTAGAAATGTAAATTGCTGCTTTTTATTTATGACTCTGCCCGTTGACCTCATAGAAAATGAACTGAAAACTTTTGAAGTAAAATTCAAAAATGCAGTTAGCAGCCAGGCACCCATGCTTGACCGCATAATGAGGTATGTTGTCAAAAGAAAAGGAAAACAACTTAGACCTATGTTCGTTTTTCTATGTGCTAAGCTTTGCGGTGAAGTCAATGAGTCCACATATCGGGCTGCTTCCCTTGTAGAAGTTCTTCATACTGCCACTCTAATGCATGATGACGTTGTGGACGATTCAATGGAAAGAAGAGGCTTTTTCTCAGTTTATGCCCTTTGGAAAGCTAAGGCAACAGTGCTTATCGGGGATTATTTGCTTGCCAAGGGCCTGTTACTTTCTCTTGATAATAATGACTACAAGGTATTGCATATACTTTCCGATGCTGTACGAAAAATGAGTGAAGGAGAATTATTACAACTCGAAAAGTCCCGAAATTTGAATTTAAAAGAAAATATTTATTATGACATCATTCGCAGCAAAACTGCATCACTTGTGGCTTCGGCCTGTGCTGCAGGTGCATGGTCAACTACCAATGATCTGGAGACAAGTGAAAAAATGAAATTGTTTGGTGAAAATGCAGGTATGGCATTTCAAATCAAAGATGATTTGTTTGACTATAGCAGTGATGATGTCGGCAAACCAACCGGTAACGATATTAAAGAAAAAAAATTAACCCTCCCCCTGATTTACACTTTGAATAATACAGACCATAGCACAAAAAGAAAAATTATTTATATTATCAAAAATGAAAATAGCGATAAAAAAAAGGTTCAATATGTGATTGAGAAGGTTACTGAAGCAGGTGGAATAAACTATGCTAAAGACAAAATGAATGAATTCAAGCAAAAATCAATAAGCATCCTGCACGAATTTCCCGACAATGCATATCGAAAAGGACTTGAAAATCTTGTAAATTTTGTCACTGACAGAAAATATTAATAAAACTTTGAGCTAGAAAGTGCCATATGCAAAAGCGTTGGACCATATTGAAAGAAAACCAGGAAAAAGTAAATCTATTACAACAATGCCTCAAAATACATCCTTCCATTTGTAAAATCCTTACTCAGCGTAATATTGAAACCTTTGACCAGGCAAAAAAATTTTTTCGACCGCAACTGATTGACCTCCATGATCCGTGGTTAATGAAAGATATGGATAAAGCAGTTGAAAGAATTGTTTCAGCCATTGAGAAACAAGAAAAAATTCTTGTTTATGGAGATTATGATGTGGATGGAACTACTTCTGTGGCCTGCATTTATCAATTTCTTTGCAAACTCCATTTAAACCTGGATTTTTATATTCCCAACCGGTACAGAGAAGGATATGGCATAAGTAAAGCAGGAATTGATTTTGCGAAAGAAAATGGGTTTACGCTTATCATTTCACTTGATTGTGGTATTAAATCTGTGGAATTAGTTGCTTATGCCAGGGATATTGGAATTGATTTTATCATTTGTGATCATCATTTACCCGATGCAAAACTCCCAGAGGCAGTGGCTATTTTAAATCCTAAACAAAAAGATTGTAACTACCCATACAAAGAATTATGCGGATGCGGAGTTGGTTTTAAACTAATTACTGCTATAACTCAGAAATTAAATTTACCCAATGAAATGCCATTTGAATATTTAGACCTGGTTGCTACAGCCATTGCAGCAGACATTGTTCCAATGATCGGAGAAAACCGCTTACTTGCCTTTTATGGATTAAAAAAAGCAAATGAAAATCCAAATAATGGAATTAAAGCATTAGCACATTTAAGCGGGTTAACAAAAAAACTTCATATCAACAACCTGGTATTTATGATAGCTCCAAGAGTTAATGCTGCCGGAAGAATGGACGATGCCAGAAAGGCTGTTTTAATGTTTGTGTCTGAAAGTTATGAGAAAGCTCTCTATTATGCAGAGATGCTACACAGTGATAACACTGACAGAAAGGAAGCGGATAGCAATATTACTGACGAAGCGTTAGCGCTTATTAAAGGTGATGAGTTTTTAATTAATAAAAAATCAACGGTTTTGTTTCAACCGCACTGGCACAAAGGTGTAGTGGGAATTGTGGCTTCAAGACTTATTGAACATTATTACCGACCGACAGTTATACTAACACAGTCTGGCGAATACGCCGCTGGGAGTGCCAGAAGCATCCCGGGTTTTAATTTGTATGAAGCAATTCATGCATGCAAAGAGCATTTATTAGGCTATGGCGGACATTTTGCAGCAGCGGGCATGACAATTGAGCTGGATAAAATTGAGGCTTTCAAAAATAAATTTGAAGAAGTGGTTTCAACTCGTATTTCTCCTGAATTGCTAATGCCAGAGATTGTGATTGACAGTGAAATAGAATTTAAAGACATTACATGGTCGTTCTATAATATCATTTCCCAAATGGAACCATTTGGTCCTGAAAATTTGCGGCCGCATTTCCTTGCAAAAAATGTTTTTGACTCTGGTTATTCTAAAATCCTGAAAGAACACCACCTTCGTTTTGCTTTAAAACAGAATAACACAATCTTTACTGGCATTGGTTTTGGAATGGCAGATAAATTTCCCTTACTGCAGATGAAACGACCAATGGATCTTGTTTTTAAAATTGATGAGAATGAATGGAACGGACAAAAAAGTCTGCAATTAAGAATCATAGATCTACGCGTGAGTGACTCTTCAGAAAGCTCAGCATGAAAATTATATGGAAATATATATTGCATTTTGGGTATGTCGCTGTTAATTGGAATATATGGATGGCTTTTTTTATGGTATATGACAATATTCGTGGTTCAATGAAATATGGTTCTGGTACTTTTATCCCCGCCGAATTAAAAAATCTGACAATTATTAACGGAGAAATAAAAAAAGGATCGAGATATGAAGCAGTAAGTTTCTATATGCTTGAAAAACTATTTAGTGCCTTTAAAAAAATCTCCTGTCAAACTTCAATTATTGATTTGGGTTGTGGCAAAGGCAGGATGATGATGGTGGCTCTTCATTTTGGATTTACAGATATTACCGGCATCGATTTCGCCAAAGAATTGTGCGATCAGGCAAGCATTAATATGAAAAAAAAAGAAAAACAGTTTTCAGAAATCAGTTGGCAAATTATAAATCAAAATGTTGAAAAGTACGAAATCAACTCAAGCGATTCTGTTTTCTTTATGTTCAATCCGTTCACGGAAGATATTTTAAAGAATTTTTTGAAAAATTTGAATGCATCCTGTAATCAATTTCCCCGCCAGATATACTTCCTTTACGTGAGCCCTCAATACAAACAATTGCTTTTGAATAACGGTTATGCAATTGTTTATCAGAAACAAAAAATGCATTTGGAAAGCATCATTGCAGTAAGAGACAATTAATTCAATATAAATACTTATGGCAAACCGATTGTGATGCTTTGCTCAGGCAGGATTGTATCAACGAGCATCTAAAAAAACTGTTATTATCGTTCTGACATCTGCCATCAATCCCCTATCTTTGCGACCCCAAATCTGTTTCGGCAGATTCTTCCCGCTTGTCGGGATGTCCATTGGGTAAACCCGATTTTTTAAATTAAAAACCATTTGATGAACAATTATGAATTAATGGTGATTTTTACCCCTGTTCTCAGTGATGATGAATTTAAAGCTGAGCAAAAAAAATACGACGCTTTTGTTAAAGAAGGCGGCGGCTCAATAATAGCAGAAAATGCCTGGGGACTAAAATCACTCGCCTATCCAATTCGGAAAAAGACCACTGGCCTGTACTGGATTTTAGAATATACTGTACCTGCCGATTTTAATGAAAAGCTGAAAGTGCAGCTTCTTCGTGATGAAAATGTTCTTCGTCACCTTGCTACCAAACTCGATAAATACGCCGTCGAGTATAACGATAAAAAAAGAAGTGGTGTACCAACTGGAACCGAAAAAGTAGTGGAGGCGTAAACAATGGCAAAAGCAAATGAAATAAAATATCTTACCGCTATCAAAAGCGACAAAAGAATTAAAAAATACTGCCGTTTCAAAAAATATCACATTCATTATATAGATTATAAGGATGTAGAATTCCTGAAAAAATTTTTAAATGAACAGGGCAAGTTATTACCCCGCCGTCTTACCGGCAACAGCTTGAAATATCAACGTAAGGTTTCTGATGCAGTAAAGAAAGCCCGGCAAATGGCATTGTTGCCTTATGTAACTGATCTTTTAAAGTAAATTCACCTTAGTCAAATTAATTAGAATAATGAAATTCTTAATAAGGTGGTAAACCACAAAATCATGGAAGTAATACTAATTCAAGACGTAGATAATTTGGGTGGCGCCAATGAAGTTGTAAAAGTTCGCAATGGTTATGCACGCAATTTTCTTCTTCCGCGCAAATTGGCAATAGAGGCTAATTCAGGAAACATGAAACAACTGGAAGAGAAAATGAAAGTGGCAAAGAAAAAAGAAGAAGCCATGTTGGCCGAAGTCAATAATGTAATCGCAAAATTAAATGAAGCTCCTTTGAAAATTGGTGCAAAAACAGGAACCAGTGGTAAAATTTTCGGTAGCGTAACCAGCCTGCAAATTAGCAGGGCAATTCGTGATCAAAAAGGATATGAAATAGATCGCAAAAAAATTACTCTTCCTGATGAAGTAAAAGAATTGGGTACTTATAAAGCTCATATTGATTTTGGAAATGGCAAATCAACTGATGTTGATTTTGAGGTTGTGTCAGAATAACTTTTTTGATGTATTTAATTTCTAAAACCGCCTTTTAAATAAGGCGGTTTTTTCCATTTTTAAATTCACTTTAAATTCTGCCATGCAAAATGAAATCAAAGTTCTTAGTTTTAAAAGGGAATAAAACATTCATTAATAGATATTTGTAAAAAGCACGGGGAGGAAAAAAGCCTTTTTTCATAATATAAATTAATTATCCTTATTTTGTATTGATTTGGTGTTCTTTTCAGTTGTACAATTTCCTTGAACGTTTCGGTAAATGTTCATTGATTCATTGTTTACTGTTGGCACTTATTAGTTTTTTTAAATTATCTCACAAAATGAACATTTACGTAGGAAACCTAAGTTGGGGTCTGAAAGATCAGGACCTGGCCAACTTATTTGCACCATTTGGCGAAGTAACCTCAGCCAAAATTGTTACTGACAAATTCACTCAACGTAGCAAAGGATTCGGATTCGTTGAAATGGCTAACGATGAAGAAGCTCAGGCTGCTATTGCACAACTCAACGGAACTGAGGTTGAAGGCCGCAGTCTCGTAGTGAATGAAAGCCGCCCCAAACAGGAAGGTGGTGGTGGCGGATTTAAAAAACGCAACTTCGGTGGCGGTGGCGGCTACAATAAAGGTGGCGGCTACAATAAAGGTGGCGGCTACAATCGTGGCGGCGGTGGTTACAACAAGGATTATTAATCTTTACCGGGTATACATCTTTGTTATTGCAAATCCTCCCAATGCGGGAGGATTTTTATTTTTCATTTATTATAACATTAAGCCACTATAATATTTTTTTTACGATTTAGATGGAAATACAAAATCTTAGCCTGTTTGAATTTTTCAAAACGCTCATACGAAAAAGAATTACTGGATAGAAATGATATTCCGTTTGAAGATATCAAACAGAATATGAGAGAACTTGATTTTATTAATAAACATCTCGGTGGACACAAAATCACAATCGCCGGTTTTAAAACTATTATCAGAAAACTGAAAAAAGAAAATGAGAGACAAATTTCCGTTTGTGAAGTAGGTTGTGGCGGAGGAGACAACCTGAGGGTTATAAAAAATTATTGCAATAGAAAAAAAATTTCGGCTGAGTTTATGGGTGTAGATATTAATCCTTACTGTATCGAATTTGCAAAATCAAGAAAAGATAATTATGACATTAATTTTTATTTGTCCGATTATAAATTGATTAAGTTTAAAAAAAAGCCTGATATTATTTTTTGTTCCCTTTTTACACATCACTTTACGGATGCAGAAGTAATAGAAATTCTAAAATGGATGAAAGAAAATTCAGTCATTGGTTTTTTTGTAAATGATTTGCATCGTCATCCCCTTGCTTATTATTCAATAAAATGGCTGACAAAAATCTTTTCAAAAAGTTATTTGGTAAAAAATGATGCTCCCCTGAGTGTACTGAGAGGATTTAAAAAAAAGAATTGGAAATATTCAATTCCCAATCTGATATATTTACTGCCTGGTTAAAATGGAAATGGGCTTTCCGGTGGCTGTTGATATATTTAAATGAATGATTACAGGTTATATGATGTAGCCATAGTTGGTGGCGGGCTCGCCGGACTTGCACTAAGTATTCAATGTGCAAGGGCTGGTTACAAAACCATTTTATTTGAAAAAGAAAAATATCCTTTTCATAAAGTATGCGGCGAGTATATCAGTTTTGAAAGCTGGAATTTTCTGGAAGAGTTAGGTGTTCCTTTAAGCAGGATGCATTTACCTGTTGTAAAAAAATTACTTGTTACATCTCCTAACGGAAAAAAACTTGAGCAGGATCTTCCATTGGGAGGATTTGGAATCAGCAGGTATACACTTGATGCTCTTCTTGCAAAAAAGGCAAGCCAAAGTGGCGTTGAAGTTATAGAAGAAACAAAGATTATCAATGTAAAATTTGATAACGGGATATTCAATACAGCATACTCAATTTCTGGTGTTCGATCTAAAATAGCAGCAGGTACATTTGGTAAAAGAAGTAATCTGGATATAAAATGGAGAAGAGAATTTGTTTTACAAAAAGTTAATAAACTCAATAATTATATTGGAGTTAAATATCATGTTAAAACGAACTGGCCCAAGGGGTTAATTGCTCTCCACAATTTTAAAAATGGATACTGCGGGATTTCAGAAATAGAAAACAACAAGTATTGTCTATGTTATTTGACCACTGCGAAAAATCTTATGTGCGCAGACAATTCAATTTCCCAATTAGAAAAAAATATACTTTGTCAAAATCCAGATCTAAAAAAAATTTTTGCTGAAGTTGAAGTTTTATATGAGTCACCAGTTACTATTTCTCAAATAAGTTTTGAAAAAAAATCCCGGGTTCACGATCATATACTACTAATAGGAGATGCAGCTGGCATGATCACTCCCCTCTGTGGCAACGGAATGAGTATGGCGTTGCATGCAAGTAAAATTGCTTTTGAACAAATTGATCTTTTTCTTCAAAACAAAATTACCCGCCATCAAATGGAACAGGATTATATAAAAAAATGGAAAGTACATTTTGAGAAACGATTAAGAACAGGGAGAACAATACAACGTTTTTTCGGAAATCCATTTTTATCCAATCTGCTCATTTCATTTTTAAAACCTTTCCCTACTTTGATCCGGAAATTAATCCGGCAAACTCATGGCCGGTCATTTTAATTTTATTTTCAAAATATTTTGAAAATTTTATAAAATACGCAATACCTTAGCCGTATGAAATTAAAAGAAGCCAAACAACAATTTATCAGTAGTTGGGGAGCCTTTGGTACCCACTGGGGTATAAACCGCACAATGGCTCAAATACATGCTCTTTTACTGGTGAGTCCTGATCCAATGACCCAGGACGATATCATGGAAGAGCTTAATATTAGCCGCGGCAATACAAATATGAACATCCGCGAGCTTATAAATTGGGGGCTTGTTGAAAGGGTAATTTTAACCGGTGAAAGAAAAGAATTCTTTACAGCAGAAAAAGATATCTGGAAAGTGGTAAAGCTAATTGTAAAAGAAAGAAAGAAACGTGAACTGGATCCAATGCTCAAGCTACTTGATCAACTGGAAGAAGTAGAGGGAGATAAACGGGATAAGAATATAAAAACTTTTATAGATACCATGAGTGGTATCAAACGCCTGGGTAAACAGGCTGACAAAACTCTTGACTTAATGATCAAAGCTGATGAGAATTGGTTTTTAGAAACCCTGGTAAAATTTTTTAAATAGAAAGATTTCATACATAAGATAGTTTTTGCATTATGAATGAAAAGAAAAAAACATTGGTATTAGGGGCCTCTGAAAATCCATCCCGCTATAGTTATCTTGCCTTACAAAGATTACAATCTCACCATCATCCGGTTGTTGCAATTGGTAAAAGAAAAGGGATCGTAGGAAATGTTGCTATAGATACAGAAAAAAAAGATTGGAAGGATATAGATACTGTCACTCTTTATCTAAATCCGCTGCATCAAAAGGAGTATTATGATTATATAATGTCACTAAAACCCAAGCGGATTATTTTCAATCCGGGAGCAGAAAATAATGAATTGGCTAAAATGGCTGCTGACAAAGGCATTGAGCTGATAGAAGCATGCACACTTGTAATGCTTGCTACCAATCAGTATTAACCGCCATTACTATCGTAAAAAATAAATAGCCAATCGAAATTCTACGAAAATATCTCTAAGTGTAAGCACTTGATATTTCTTTTTTTCTAAAAAAATACTTGCAACCTGAAAAGTTAATTTCAAATTTTGCTCATCCGTCCCCTCTTGAAAATCACGTTGAAAAAATTTCAACTGCCGAAATAATATCCTATTAGTTTTTAAATCTTACCACATGAAAAACCTAAGTATATCCGTACTTACTATTTGCATTGCGTTTAGCAGCCTTCCGGCTTTAGCTCAACTTCAAAAAAGCACAATACCACTCAACGAACCGAATTACAATAAACCCAAATTATTTGCAGATTTGCCTGACAAGGTAAGCTTCAATCCTGCTGATTTTTCGAATCTTTTTGAACTGCAAGTTGGTCAATCAGTGAATATGACTATAAATGCAGCTTTCAATTTTTCAGGGAAGGTAATTTCAAAGTCAGATGAGTCAAAAGCAATCAGTATAGTAATAGGGCTAACGAATCGTCCTGGCGCAAGGCTAATATTTACCAAAGTAACTGATGAAAATAATTCAATAAAATATTTAGGACGTATTATAAGTCTGAAGCACGGCGATAGTTATGAAATCATTTCAGAGAACAACCAATATTTTTTAAAAAAGAAAGGGATTTATGAACTGATAAATGAATAATTACCTGTTTTTAATCATCATCCTATGTGTACTCTTTGCAAAACCTGAAAATCCACCTTGTTATGAAAAACCTAATCCAATCATCCATACTTACGATGCTTATATGCATGAGCACATTGGCAGCTATCTCCCAGGTGTCTCTTTATAATAGTTACTCTTCTGCCACACCAGTCATATATATAGATTTTGATGGTCAAACAGTTTCAGGAACAAGCTGGAACTCAACTGGTCCTATTTATTGCGGTGCTTCGGGTCTTACTAATTCTCAAATAACTGAAATCTTCAATCGTGTAGCAGAAGATTATCGTCCCTTTACTATCAATATAACAACTGATTCAACAAAATATTTTAGTGCACCTGCCAATAGAAGAACCAGGGTAATTGTAACGGTAACATCGGATTGGTATGGTTCGGCAGGTGGTGTTTCTTTTGTAAATTCATTTACCTGGGGTGACGATACTCCCTGTTTTGTTTTTTCAGCATTATTAAATTACAACACAAAAAATGTTGCCGAGGCTGTATCTCATGAAGCGGGCCATACCCTTGGGTTACGGCATCAAAGTTCTTATGATGCCAATTGTGTAAAAACTTCTGAGTATAATTCAGGTCGTGGAACAGGTGAGCAAAGTTGGGCTCCCATTATGGGAGTCGGTTATTCAAGAAATCTGACCACCTGGTATAATGGCCAAAGCACACTCGGTTGCAATGTTTATCAAAATGACCTTGATATAATTACAAGGGAAACAAATGGCATTACCTACCGTTCAGATTATCAACCTGCTTCTTTTTCAAGTGCACCTTCTCAAACATTTACCAATGATCAGTTTACTACGAGTAGTATATTAGTAAAAAATACTTACCAGGATCTTTTCAAATTCACTATCCCTTCCCTGAAACTCTTTCAATTAAGTGCAGTTCCTTTCAATGTGGGTTCGGGAAATGCGGGGGCTAACCTTGATTTAAAAGTCACTCTCTATAATGGGTCACAAACTGTTTTGAATACCTATACTTCAAGTTCCACTTTAAGTGTAATAATAGATACTTCGTTGAGCACAGGCATTTATTATTTTAAAGTAGAAGGAGTAGGAAATACTTACGCACCCAACTATGCCATTCTTGGTTCATACTCAGTACAGGGAGAAATGATTGACAATCCATTACCCTTGCATAAGCTTGAATTGAAAGGAACTTTCCATGATGGAAAGCATACTCTTAACTGGACTGTATTGGCTGATGAATCAATTGCCGAGCAAACTATAGAAGCCTCAACAGACGGAAAAAACTTTTTCCCATTGATACAGCCTGCTAATAATTTGCGTTCTTATACATATATTCCAACAAACGGTGGCAGCATTTTATACCGTGTACACGTAAGATTTGATAACAATAGCAATCATTATTCAAATACAATCGTAATTAAAGAACCCAATAATAACTACAAACCAAAACTTGTAAACAGTTTTGTTACAAATGGAATTATATCTGTGACAAGTCCTTCAACATTCGACTATACTTTAATTGATTTGAACGGAAAAATATTAAACAGAGGAAAACTATCAAACGGCATGAATATTATTGCTGCCAACAATATGGTAAGTGGAATGTATCTTATACGTTTTTCGGATGGTGACCAGCAATGGACCGAAAAATTAGTTAAACAATAGTTTTTTTGTTCTGATAACAGAACATTAATCCGTGCACTGTTTGTTAGTATAAGGTTTTTCTATAACTTAGAAAAACCTCTTTTTTTATGAGATGGAGAAAATTTAATGGCGACCCAATTGAATTACCCATTTACCAGGCCGTTGAAAATGCTATAAAACGGGAAACAGACAAGGGTTTCAAATTAAAAGTTTGCATTGGCACTGATTCACAGGTAAAAGGCCAGGATACTGAATTTGCTACTGTAATTGTCTTTCTTCGTGAAGGTCATGGAGGGTTTATGTTTATTCATAATGAAAGAACCCGCCAAAAATTCACGATCAAAGAAAGAATGCTGCTGGAAGTAGCAAAAAGCATTGAAATTGCCTACGAACTTTGTAACCTGTTTACTATTTACAATGTGGAAATGGAAGTTCATGCAGATATTAATACCAACCCTCACTTTAAAAGTAATGATGCTTTAAAAGAGGCCATGGGATATATATTGGGTATGGGCTTTGCTTTCAAAGCTAAACCTGAAGCATTTGCCAGCAGTAGTTGCGCCAACAAAATCGTTAACTGATTCACAGTTAAAATAGTTTTTGTTATACCTAGTTGATGCCTGGAAACATTTCTCATTAATTCTAGCAATTAGCCAAACAAAATAATATGAATGAATGAGAAACTTCTTTTTATATAGCAAGAATATGTATAAGGTTAAAGAAATAATTCCCCTTGCAGTTTCCAAAAGTATTTTTAAAAAAAAATAATCAAGCTTTTTTAACTGGGTTTGGTTGATCGTAATTGGTGATTAAAGAAACCTTGAACTTTTGCTTCTGGTTTCAGGGCAGGAAACTTTTTCATATATGATTGCCCACTATTGTAGAGTTGTTCCATTTTTTTTGTTTCGTTTTGGGCCAATGAAAAAGTAATCAATACCATAATAAATAAGGCAATTGCAAAATTCCTTTCCGTAAAAATTCCTTTCATAACTAAGAAATTAAGTGGCTGCAATATAATTGATAAATTCTAAATACGATACGGTGGTAAGCTGTAGTTTATCAAGAATTCAATTGGCGAATATAATTCATAATCTCATTTCTTCCCTCTTTAGTAATGGTTGAGCTAATAAAAAAGTAGGGAGGTTTTTCCCATCGTTGTTGCAGATGTTCCATAAACTGGTTTACATTTCTTTCCGTAGCTGCCGGTTTGTTTTTGTCAATCTTTGTAAAAACAATTGCAAAAGGAATTTGCCACTCTCCAAGCTTATTGATAAAATCGAGGTCAATTTTCTGTGGGCCATGCCTGCTGTCCACAAGTACAAATAGTGTTTGAAGATTCTCTCTTTTCCGGATATATCCTTCAATCATTTGTTGCCAACGACGCCGGTCTCTTTGAGAGACCTTTGCAAAACCAAAGCCCGGGAGATCAACCAAATAAGCGGCCATCTCTTTTTTCGTAAACGAATCTGCATATTTAATTTCAAAATGATTTATTAGTTGCGTTTTACCGGGTGTAGCTGAAATTTTTGCCAACTTACTGTTATTGCAAAGCATATTTATCAGCGATGATTTACCAACATTGCTTCTTCCTATAAAAGCTATTTCGGGTCTGTCAGGTTTGGGACATTTATCAAGAGATGGACTACTGGTCAGGTATTTTGCTTCAATAATTCTCATTATCCAATAATACTGCGAAGATATGGACACATGGTTCGATAAATATGATACAGGGGACTTATAAAGTGAAATGACTCTTTTAAAATTATTTTTCGACTTTTATATTTCAGAAACTGCAAGTATATATTATTTTTCAAACTTCCTGCTGTTTGCAAGCAGGTTAGTTATTATCTTGTAACTTTTATTAAAAACTAGTCGTAATAATTGAAATACCTTTTCACATTACTATTATGTGTCTATAGCTGTTTTGCAATTTCACAGAAAATAAACAGCAGTTTTCAACTTCACATTCACAAAACAACTGAAAAAATAATCATCGATGGAGCTATGGATGAATTAGCATGGCAACAGGCAGAAACAGCAGGAAATTTTTACATGGTTTTGCCGATGGACACCAGTAAAGCAGTAGTAAAGACCGATGTAAAGATGACCTATGATAATAAAAACCTTTACATTATTGCAATATGCTGGTTACCCAAAAAAGAACCATACATGGTGGAATCTCTTCGTCGCGATTTCACATTTGGTAAAAACGACAATTTTATTTTCTTTCTTGATCCGTTCAATAATCTCACAGACGGCTTTACTTTCGGTGCCAATGCTGCGGGTGCACAATGGGATGGCATGCTATACGACGGTGGTTCGGCAGATCTTAACTGGGACAACAAATGGGTATCTGTTGTAAAGAATTATTCCGACAAATGGATATTTGAAGCGGCCATACCCTTTAAAACCATGCGGTATAAAAAAGGCATTAAAAAATGGGGAGTAAATTTTAGCAGGCTTGATATTACGGCCGCAGAAAAATCGGCGTGGGCACCCGTTCCAAGACAATTTCCTACAGCTTCGCTTGCCTACACTGGTGATTTGATATGGGACCAGGCACCCCCGGAACCAGGTTTAAATCTTTCAATTATTCCCTATGTGCTTGGAGGTGTGACAAAGGATTATGAAAATAAAACTTCTGCCAACTATAGAAAAGATATTGGCGCTGATGCAAAAGTTGCTGTTACTTCCTCTTTAAATCTTGATCTTACTGTGAACCCTGATTTCTCACAGGTTGAAGTTGACAAGCAGGTTACCAACCTTGATCGCTATGAGTTATTCTTTCCAGAAAAAAGACAATTCTTTCTTGAAAACAATGACCTCTTTGCCAATTTTGGGTATGATAATATCCGGCCTTTTTTTTCAAGACGTATTGGGCTTGGCGTACCCATTAGTTTTGGTGCGAGATTAAGTGGAAGCCTTAATAAAAACTGGCGAATAGGAGTAATGGACATGCAAACAAAAACTGTGGATTCAACCGGTTTGCCTAATCAAAACTTTTCAATGATCGCTTTACAGCGAAGAATATTCAAACATTCGAACATCCGTTTCATTTTTATTAATAAAGAATCGCTGAACTACAATTGGTCGAGAGATACAAGCAAACCAAAATATTCTTTATACAATCGCAATTTTGGTTTTGAATACAACCTGGCTCCTTCAAACAACCTATGGACCGGTAAAGTAATGATGCTAAAATCGTTCAGCCCGGGGAAACATACCGGCGAATTTGCACATGCAGCAAATTTTCAATATAAAAACCGAAAATGGACTATATCATGGGAACATGAAGTGGTTGGAAATGATTATAATGCTGAAGTGGGTTATGTTCCCCGTAAAGATTATATCAAAATAAACCCCAAACTATCAGAACTTTTTTTTCCCAAAAGCGGTCCTGTATTAAGTCACGGCCCTGTAATAGGTTCATTTTACTATTTTAACAAAAAGTTTCATCATACCGACGATGAAACCTACCTGGACTATTTTTTCAATCTGCGTGATCAAAGTGTTTTGGATATTTTATTTGCACATGACTACGTAAAACTTTTACAGCCATTCGATCCTACCAACAGCAGTATAGACACGCTGGCAACTGGAACGCAGCATCATGCAAATTCAGTAACGGCTACCTTTTTTTCAAAGCCACAAAAACTATTTACTTACGATTTTTCTCTTAGATATGGCGGATATTATGCTGATGGAAAATTATTGAGTATGATAACGGATTTTGGCTATCGTTTTCAACCATTTGTTAGTATCACTCTCAGTACCAGTTATAATCACATTGAATTGCCACAGCCATGGAACACTGTTGATTTCTGGCTGGTCGGCCCCCGCATTGATGTTACATTCACCAATAAATTATTCTTTACAACTTTTCTGCAATACAATAACCAATTAAAAAATATTAATCTCAATACACGGTTACAATGGCGTTATAGACCTGCCTCTGATCTCTTCCTGGTGTATACCGATAATTATTACTCGTCTCCTTTGTTTGTAAGAAACAGGGCCTTCGTTTTAAAATTTACTTATTGGTGGAATAACTAGCACAGTAACTTAACTAATACCACTTAGTCGAGTTATTCGGCAGAGCATTTATATTTTAATAAAAAGTAAAAAAAAAATCCCTACTCGGGTAAGCAGGGAATTTCATAGGAATGTCTTCAGCAGGATATTGGATTTTTATTTTGCTTTCATAGGAAGGATAAGGTTTTCAGAATTAGTTTTTGTCGGTGTCAATTTCTACATCAAATAGAATAGACACAAAGGTGTGTTATTAATGAGGACAGTCAAGTCTCATTATGATTCATCTCAATCGTGGCCAATTGGGGAGAATAATAGATCGAAAATCTTTTACACCCAGGTAAATCCATCGTTGCGGATCGGCAATGTTCTTGGGCGATAGCCAGCTGCTGCCAATGCATTGCATAATGCAGGAGCAACTGTTGGCAAACCTACTTCACCTACGCCACCAGGATCCTCCTTGCTATCTACAATATAGATTTCAACAGGCGGCATTTCATTATAAGTAAGTAATTCATAACTAAAAAATCCATCCTGTAACACACGGCTGTTACTAATGGTTATCTCTCCTTTCAATGCCTGTGTTAAAGCAAAAGCCAGTCCGCCCTGCATCTGATTGAGGACTCCGTCAGGATTTATCACAATACCGCAATCAATAGCTGCTACTACTCTTACAATCCTGAATTTTTTGGGTGCCAATAATTCAATTTCAATCGCATGAGCCGCATATGATTTGCCGAAGATGAATGAATGAGTGGCAAGGCCAATAAAATGATTTGGTTTTCGGGATTCTTTCCAACCAATTTTATCCGCCACCATTTTTAAAACTGCAGCTACTCTTGCAGGAGATTGTGTAAGTGATCCGGGATCATTACCTGTTTTAAAATCAGCCCTGTTTTCAAGCATCGATAAACGAAACCCCAATGGATCTTTATTTAATTTAGCTGATATTTCATCAATAAAGCTTTCAACGGGAAAAGTATTTACACAAATGTCTACTGAACGTAACCATCCGCGATTGATATTAAGATCAACACCTGTGTAACCGGTATAAACATTTGGTACATCATAGCAAAAACCACTGTCGGCTCCATCCATTTCCGGGGCTCCCTTACTTCCCGGACCTTCAGTCATATAAGCAACAGGAGTACCTAATACATGATGTTGCCAGGCCAATAAATTCCCTTTTTCATCGGTATTGGCTTTGAATGAATGATAATTGGCAGGACGATATGGTTGAAACTGGACATCGTCTGTTCTTTCCCAAACCAGTTTAACCGGCTTATCAATTTGCTGCGCAATTTTTACTGCTTCAATCGCAAAATCAAAATGCAGCCTGCGACCAAACGCGCCACCTATCAATGCAAGGTTTACTTTGATGTTTTCTTTTTTAATACCACAATCTTTGGAAATGGTACTCACTGCCCAGTCGGGTAATTGCAATCCGCCCCATAGTTCACAATTATCTCCTTTCACGGAGGCAATAAAATTTACCGGTTCTATAGTAGCATGTGCCAGGAATGGTTCGGAATATGTTGCGCTGATTTCATTTTGACCTGCAAACTTTGTTACATCGCCCTTATTAAAGATTTCTACCTGGGGTTTGGTTTTAGCTTTTATGGCAAACGTTTTAAAGAGTTCTTCAGTGCTTTCATTATTTTTTTGGCCCTCATCCCATGTAATGTTCAACAATTTTCTTGCTTTAATGGCCGACCAAATATTAGTGGCAATAACAGCAACACCTGCCCTTACATGCATAGGGGCACCCGTTCCTTTATAGCTAACAACTTTCAAAACACCCGGAACTCTTTTTGCTGCAGAATCATCTACACTCACAAGAGTGCCATCCAGTACCGGGCATCTTTCTGCAATAGCATATACCATTCCATCAACTTTCAGATCGAGGCCGTATTTTGTTTTACCGGTAAGAATATCTTTTAAGTTGGAACGCTTTTCTGATTTACCTATTAGTTTAAAATCTTTCGGGTTTTTCAGCGTGACTTCTTTGGGAATTGGCAACGCAGCAGCCTGGCAAACCAGGTCGCCATATTTGATCCGTTTCATTGTGATCGTGTTCACTACTTCACCCTGGTCAACCGTACAGGAAGATTCTTTAACCTTCCATATATTGGCTGCAGCGCTTATCAGCATGGCTTTGGCGATAGCCCCGGCATTTCGCAGTGACTCGTACATACTGAGCACACTCTGGCTGCCCCCGGTATCATGTTCACCGGGTTTTAATGTACCATAAGGAGCGATCTCGGCTTTTACATCTTTAAAATCAACATCCAGCTCTTCGGCTACAATTATAGGTAAAGACGTATCTACCCCCTGCCCTGATTCCTGTTTGGCAACAAATACAGTAACCTTTCCTTTCTTATCAATTTTTAAATAAGCATTGGGTTGAAAAGATTCGCAATCCGGTGGAGCTGCAATACCTGGTAAACCGGGTATTAGAAATCCTATCATTAAACTTCCCGTTGATAATGAGGTGATCTTTATAAAATGACGGCGATCGATCTTTGTTTTTTCCATATAATAGTTTGTGGAAGATTATTTATTGAGTTCTTCAATAGCTTCATGAATGGCTTCTTTTATACGATGATATGTGCCGCAACGGCAGAGATTATTACTCATTACCGAATTGATCATCTCATCTGTTGGTTTTTTATTTTTTTCCAGCATCGCAGTGGCAGCCATCATCTGGCCGGACTGGCAATAACCGCATTGAGGCACCCCGACTTTTTCCCAAGCTTTTTGAACAGGATGCGAACCATCCTCCGATAATCCTTCTATCGTAATAATCTTTTTATTTACACAGGCACCTACCGGTCTTTGGCAGGAAAAAACCGCATTTCCATCCAGGATTACCGTGCAGGCCCCGCAACTGGCTACACCACAACCATATTTCGTTCCGGTTAAATCAAGCAGATCACGAAGCACCCATAGCAATGGCATGTCTGCTTCTGCCTCCACTGTGTACTGTTTGTTGTTTACGTTAAGAGAAAATGATGGCATAGAAGTCATTTAAGAAAGTAAAAGAAAGAATTGCTGATAGGAATTTACGAAAATTGAATATTCAAAAAGCTGATTTTAAAATATATCTTTCTACAATCATACCCCAAACTGCTGCAGGTGATGATCAATATGCTTGTACATGGCTTTGCTCCATTGATCTTTAGTCATTCTACCAAAAAAGGGGTGGATCTCATTGACGATATTTTCCTCTTTAAAATTGCTGACTAAATTCAGAAAGCTCTGTTTTTCTTTTTCAAAATCTTTTTCTTTTCCTGTCATTATAAAAGATTTGTCAGTAGGCATGTTATGCTTGAAAGGTTTTGGGTTATACATCATTGGTTTGGCCAAGGGTCCGACAATTCTTCCAAACAGTGTTCGGGGAAGTTTATGTGTGCCAACAGCAACTCCCATCGGCATTTGCAGATGGGCCAGCATCTGGCCCGCATTCATCTTACCCCACTGAGGTTGTGATTGTAGTGTAAGTCTATTAGTACGGCCAATGATTTCCTGTTTGACAATGGAGTCATATAAATTTTTTAATTCCATAAGCAGTAGTTTGTAAAACCGAATGTACAATAGTTTTCCTTTAAGTAGTTTTGGTTATTATTTACAATGGAAAAAGGAAAGATTCTCGTTATTGATGATGAAGAGAAGTTGCGGAGCTTATTGGCCCGCATCATATCTCTTGAAGGATTTAGTATAAATGAGGTTGATACTTTAAAAGCGGCTGAGAAGTTTTTAGAAAAAGAATATATAGATGTTATTTTATGCGATGTAAAACTCCCTGATGGTAATGGCGTTGATTTTGTAAAAAGAACCAAAGCCAAATATCCATTAACTGAAATCGTTTTACTTACTGCTTACGCCAATGTTCACGATGGCGTACAGGCGATGAAAAACGGCGCTTTTGATTACATCATGAAAGGAGATGACAATGATAAGGTAATTCCCCTGTTATATAAGGCTTTGGAGAAAGTACAATTGCAAAAACGTATTCAGCAACTGGAAAAGCAAATTGAAAAGCGCTATGCGTTTGAAAATATTTTAGGCGACTCGCCAGCAATAAAAGAAGCTATCACGCTCGCAAAGAAAGTTGCACCCGGTGATACAACTGTGTTACTGCTGGGAGAAACGGGGACGGGGAAAGAAGTCTTTGCGCAGGCTATTCATTATGGCAGCAAACGTTTTGGAAAAAATTTTGTGGCTTTAAACTGCAGTGCTTTCAGTAAAGAATTACTGGAAAGTGAAATTTTTGGACACAAAGCCGGAGCATTTACAGGAGCAATGAAAGATAAAAAGGGATTGATCGAAGAAGCAAATGGCGGAAGTTTGTTTTTAGATGAAATAGGTGAAATGCATATTGATCTGCAATCAAAATTGCTGCGGTTTTTAGAGACAAATGAATTTATAAAAGTGGGTGATACGAAACCAACAAAAGTAAATGTACGCATCATTGCGGCCACCAACCGCGATTTGAAAGAAGAGATCAAAGAAGGGAAATTTCGTGAAGACCTTTTTTATCGCCTGAATGTTTTTGCTATTCATCTTCCTCCGCTTAGAGAAAGAAGAGACGACATTCCTGTTTTGGCGAATAATTTTTTAAAACTATCTGCTGAAAGAACCAACAAGCGGATCACGGGCATGAGCAGCGAATTCATTACTGTTCTACAAAAACAGGAATGGAAAGGAAATATCCGCGAATTGAAAAATGTAATTGAAAGAGCAGTCATTCTTGCTGATGAACCCGAACTAAGAGTTGAGCATCTTCCCCTTGAAATGCAACACTCATCTTTAGAAGCGTCTTCTTCTTTTGATCTTTCGAATATAGAACGTTCTCACATCCAAAAAGTGATGCTCTATACTAAGGGAAACAAGACCAAAGCTGCTGAATTACTAGGTATAGGTTTGACCACTCTCTACCGGAAACTCGAAGATTATAAAATTCCTTCCGATTAACCTTTCATTTTGAAAATCATTTTTTCATTTTGAATCGGTTTTCGATTTGATGGACATCCCTTTTTTCATCTTTCCGCCAACCTGATTTTCGTAAACCTCTTATGCTTCAAGGATTTGGTAAGATGTTTTAGACGCCAGGTAAAACAAGGCATTTCATTTGGCAACTACTCCGTCATGGATAAGACGAGGCTTAAGATTTTTGGGATGGTGTTGATAGTTTGCCTGGTATTGCTCGCTGTATCGTACATCGCATACCGGCTATTTCATATGTAATTCAAAAAGCAAAAAATATGAACCCAAATAAAACAGCACCACAAATTCAAATGATTAAATAAAAAACTATGCTCACAGTAATTCTCTATTTAGCCGGAATAGGTGCTTTTGCACTATTCTTCAAATTCATTGACTGGTTTGAAAAAATATAGACTATGACATTATTATTCGTTATCGCAATCCTGGCTTTTATCTACCTGTGCTATGTATTGATAAAACCGGAAAAATTTTAATGGTGAATGGGCAATGGCCGATTGTGAATAAAATATTCCACAACGCAACCATCCATTCACTACTCACCATTCACAATTCACAACTATGACCACAGAAATTTTAGGGATCATTTTCATCTACGCCTTAACCGTTGCACTGGCAATACCACTTGGCCGGTACATTGGCAAAGTATACGAAGGAGAGAGAACATGGCTGGACGGGATACTGAACCCGCTTGATAAGGCATTTTACAAACTGGGCGGTATTAACCCGGGTAAACAAATGAATTGGAAACAACACATGGCCACATTGCTTGTTATCAACCTCGCCTGGTTTATTTTGTCAATGCTTGTATTAATGAATATGAGTTGGCTGCCGCTCAATCCGGATCACAATCCATCTATGTCAGCCGATCTTGCCTTCAATACTTCAACAAGTTTTGTAACGAATACAAATCTTCAACACTATTCTGGGGAAACGGGGGTTTCTTACCTCGGGCAACTCATATTGATGTTATGGCAATTCATTAGTGCAGGGACAGGCATGGCTGCATGTGCAATTGTGTTTATAGCGATGAAAGAAAGAACAACGGAAAATATTGGAAATTTTTATTACTACCTCGTCAGATCATGCACAAGGATTTTATTACCTCTTGCGATCATTGTTGCACTGATACTTGTGTTTAATGGTACGCCGATGAATTTTGAAGGCAAGGCACAATATATTTCCATGCAAGGTGACACAGTGCAAGTGAGTCGTGGTCCGGCTGCAGCAATGATAGCTATTAAACAATTAGGAACAAATGGTGGCGGATATTATGGTCCAAACTCTGCCCATCCACTGGAAAATCCAAACTACTTCACCACCATCGTCGAAAATATTTCGATTCTTCTTATTCCTATTGCGCTGGTATTTGCATTGGGGTATATAATTAAAAGAAAAAGATTTGCGTGGGTGGTATTTGGTGTAATGACGGTTGGATTTTTATTGTTGTTGTTTAATTCGGTTTACAATGAAATGCATGGTAATCCAATGATCGCTAAAACGGGAATATCGCAACCTCTTGGAAGTATGGAGGGAAAAGAAGTTCGATTCGGATCTGCTGCTTCTGCTTATTGGGCTGTTTCAACAACAGCTACGTCAAATGGATCGGTAAATTCCATGCACGATAGTTTAACACCTCTTAGCGGGATGAGTTGTTTGCTGGGTATGATGATCAATTCATTTTATGGTGGCGTGGGAGTTGGCTATCTTAATTTTTACATTTTTATCATTATCGCTGTTTTTATCAGTGGATTAATGGTGGGAAGAACACCGGAGTTTTTAGGAAAAAAGATCGAAGCAAAAGAAATGAAGATCGCTTCGATAGTTGCCCTGCTTCATCCTTTACTGATACTTGCCGGAACCGCTATTGCATCCTATCTCTATGCTCATAATCCAACAGCATACTCAGGCTGGTTAAATAATCCCGGCAATCATGGTTTCAGTGAAATGCTTTATGAATTTACTTCTGCATCAGCAAACAACGGAAGCGGTTTTGAGGGCTTAGGAGACAATACGCAATTCTGGAATATTGCCTGTGGCATTATAATTCTTTTGGGAAGATATATTCCGATCATTGGGCCGGTGGCCATCGCAGGTATTTTAGCAAAAAAGAAATACATACCGGAAAGTGCAGGCACTTTAAAAACAGATACCGGCACATTTGGCGTCATGGTATTCCTGGTGATTTTTATTGTGGCAGCATTGAGTTTCTTCCCGGCATTATCAGTAGGACCCATTGCAGAGTTCTTTGGAATGAAGTAGTGAATGGTCAATGGTGAATCGTCAAGATACAAACTCCATAATTCACCATTCACTACTCACCATTGACGAAACAATTAGAAGATTTTTTAAAATACGGACACATGTCAATACATAGAAGAAAACAAAGATTATTTGAACCGGCGTTGGTAAAAGAAGCGCTTGGGAAATCTTTTACCAAACTAAGTCCCGAATCGATGGTTCGTAACCCGGTCATGTTTACAGTTTGGGTGGGAACACTGATTATGGCAGGAGTATGTGTGTGGATCGGAATGGGCGAAACATCACAGGGAAGCCTCGTATATAATATCATTATTACTGCCATACTTCTTATCACTTTGCTGTTTGCCAATTTTGCGGAAGCCATTGCTGAAGCAAGAGGAAAGGCGCAAGCAGATAGTTTGCGTAAGGCAAGAGAAGAAACACCGGCTAAGAAAATTTTTCCGGTGGGTGATATTTATGTAGATGAGGTAAAAATTATTCCTTCGTCCCAATTGCGCAAAGGTGACGTGTTTATTTGCGAAGCGGGTGATGTAGTACCGATGGATGGAGAGATCATCGAGGGCATTGCAACGATCGATGAATCGGCGATCACTGGTGAATCTGCTCCTGTAATTCGCGAAGCCGGGGGTGATAAATCATCAGTTACAGGCGGAACAAAAGTTTTGTCCGACAGGATAAAAGTGAAAGTGACCACATCACCCGGCGAGACTTTTTTGGATAAAATGATAGCACTGGTGGAAGGAGCTACAAGACAAAAAACACCCAATGAAATTGCATTAACGATCTTATTGGCAGCGTTCACACTTGTATTCATTATTGTTTGCGTTACACTAAAACCGTTTGGCGATTACGCAAATACTGCCATCAGCATTGCTGCATTCATTTCACTTTTTGTTTGTTTAATACCAACAACGATCGGCGGCCTGTTAAGCGCAATCGGTATTGCCGGCATGGACAGGGCATTGCGGGCAAACGTAATTACCAAAAGTGGCAAAGCGGTAGAAACTGCCGGCGATCTTGATACGATCTTACTCGACAAAACAGGGACCATCACCATTGGCAATCGTAAGGCCACTAATTTTTATCCGTCAAACGGTTTAGGCGAAAAAGAATTTATTGAAATGGCGGTGCTCTCATCATTGGCAGATGAAACACCTGAAGGAAAATCAATAGTGGAATTGGCAGGAACAAAAGGAATAAAAATGATGAGCAATCGACATGGAATGGAGTTCATTGCTTTCACAGCGGAAACGAGAAGCAGTGGTGTAAATCTTCCCGATGGAACAAAAATTCGCAAAGGTGCATTCGACGCTATTTTAAGCATCGCACAAAAAACCGGAACAACCGTACCATCTGATATAGAAGGCAGAGTAAAAACAATCGCACAGAACGGGGGCACACCTTTGGTTGTTGCAAAAAATAACGAGGTAACAGGTGTGATCGAATTGCAGGATATTATTAAACCCGGAATTCAGGAAAGATTCGAAAGACTAAGAAAGATGGGCGTAAAAACCGTGATGGTTACCGGCGATAATTCTTTAACTGCAAAATATATTGCCGAAAGAGCGGGTGTGGATGATTTTATTGCAGAAGCAAAACCGGAGGATAAAATGAATTACATCCGTAAAGAGCAACAGGGAGGAAAATTAGTTGCCATGATGGGTGACGGGACCAATGATGCTCCTGCCCTGGCGCAAGCTGATGTGGGCGTTGCCATGAATAGTGGCACACAAGCCGCAAAAGAAGCGGGTAATATGGTTGACCTGGAAAATGATCCGACCAAGCTGATAGAAATTGTGGAAATAGGAAAACAATTGCTGATGACCAGAGGAACGTTGACAACATTCTCCATCGCCAATGATGTGGCAAAATATTTCGCCATCGTCCCTGCTTTGTTCATTGTATCCATCCCCGGTTTGCAGGCTATGAACATTATGAACCTTCATAGCCCCGAAAGTGCAATTCTTTCGGCCGTTATTTTCAATGCCATCATTATTCCACTATTAATTCCATTGGCATTGAAAGGTGTTGCCTATAAACCCATTGGTGCAAGTGCATTATTAAGAAGGAATTTATTGATCTATGGACTGGGCGGAATAATAGTTCCTTTTATTGGAATAAAATTGATCGACCTGGCAGTATCCATTTGGTTTTAAAAAACTTATTATAAAATGAAACAAAATATTCTTTCCTCAATAAGATTGACGCTGGTTTGTATTGTGTTCTTTATGGGAATTTATTCATTAATTATTCTTGCCGGCGCGCAGTTAGCGCCTGGCAAGGGAAAAGGTGAAACTGTAAGTTTCAATAACAGGGTCGTTGGCTGGAAATTGTTGGGGCAAAAATTTACAGATGATAAATATTTCTGGAGTCGTCCTTCCGCCGTTGATTATAATGCTGCCGGTTCTGGTGGAAGCAATAAAGGTCCAACCAATCCTGATTATTTAAAACAGGTTCAGGATAGGATTGATACATTTCTTGTTCACAACCCCAGCGCAAAAAGAAAAGAAATTCCTTCTGACCTTGTAACAGCTTCTGGAAGTGGTCTTGATCCCAATATCTCTGTGGAGGGAGCATATGTACAGGTAGAAAGGATAGCAAAGATTCGAAAGCTTCCTTCCGATCAAGTGAGAACTTTAGTCCAAAAACACATTGAAAAACCTTTGTGGGATTTGTTTGGGACTGAAAAAATAAATGTATTGCAACTTAATATTGATTTAGATAAATTATAGAACAGTGCCAACTTTGTGAGACAATTTTTAAATGAATGAAGTAAACGATAAGGAAAAAAGGGTTGAGCAGTTTTTAAAACTCAGTCACACCGATAGTCGGGGTAAGTTGAAAATTTATATTGGGATGAGCGCCGGTGTTGGAAAAACTTATCGAATGCTGGAAGAAGCTCACGATCTTTTAGAAAAAGGCGTGAATATAAAAGTCGGCTATGTCGAAACGCACGGAAGAAAAGATACGCAGGCATTGATAGAAGGATTGCCCGTGATACCGCGTCGTGAAGTTTTTTATAAAGGAAAAAAACTGGATGAGCTGGATGTACAGGCAATTTTATTGCTGCATCCCGATATTGTAATCGTCGATGAATTGGCCCATTCAAATATTCCCGGTAGCAAAAATGAAAAACGCTGGCAGGATGTAATGGATATACTCGAAGCAGGTATCGACGTAATTACTGCGGTGAACATTCAGCACATTGAAAGTATTAACGACGATGTAAAACAGATCACGGGTGTGGAAGTAAAAGAACGGGTGCCGGATAAATTGTTGCAGTTGGCAGATGAAGTGGTAAATATTGATCTTACAGCGCAGGAGTTGATCACCCGGTTAAAAGAAGGAAAGATCTACGATCACACCAAAGTGCAGCAGGCACTGATGAATTTCTTTCAACCGGAAAAAATTTTGCAATTGCGTGAACTGGCGTTGAAAGAAGTAGCAGGCCAGGTTGAAAGAAAAGTGGATTACGAGATCCAGTTAATAAAAAGTGGTTATCGGCATGAGCATTTATTGGCTTGTATTTCTTCCAATCATGAAATTGCTCAACGGATCATTCGTAAAACAGCGAGGCTTGCCTCCTACTACAATAGCCAGTGGTTTGTTCTTTATGTGCAAACGCCAAAGGAGTCTCTTGATAAAATCTCACTCGCCGATCAACGGTATCTTATCAATAACTTTAAGAATGCAACGGAACTGGGCGCAAAAGTGATCCAAAAAAAATCAGAGAATGTGGCAAAAGCCATAATCGAAACAGTTGAAGAAAAAGGGATCACTACTATATGTCTGGGAAAACCGCATTTGAATTTATTCCAGATCATTTTGCGAACCAGCGTATTTAATCAACTATTGAAAACACTTTCTAAAAATGATGTTGATCTTGTAATACTTTCCTGATGGCGACAAGTGTAAAAAATAAGATACGTTTAGGAACACTTTTTCTTTTCCTCCTTTTGCTCTTATCCGGAGGACTTGGCATTTATAACCTCATCCGGTTAAAGAATGATGCTAAGATGATTCTCGAAGACAATTATGAATCGCTCGATTATTGTCATACTATGCAAAAGCAATTGGACAGTCTCAACATCAACCGAACAGTTGCTCTGCAAAAATTCGATGCCTCTTTAAAAAAGCAGGAAGATAATATTACAGAACCAGGCGAGGGCGATGCAACAGCGACTCTACGTTCAGAATACAATAAATTAAATGCCGGAGATACTTCAGCGGCAATTATCGCTGATATGCGACAGCAATTGCAGTTCATTTTGTCGGCGAACATGAATGCTATCCAAACAAAAAATTTGAAAACAGAAACGAAGGCGGACAATGCACTGACTTATATTTCTCTAATTGGTGGTATCATTTTCCTTATTGCACTAACATTCTCTTTTAATTTTCCTTCCGTACTTACCAATCCCATCCATGACCTTACAGAAGGAATAAAAGAAATAAGCCGGAAGAATTATCAATATCGTATCCACATAAAAAATAAAGATGAGTTTGGGCAAATGGCGGATGCTTTCAATACAATGGCTGAACGGCTGGAGCATTTTGAAAGCAGCAACCTGAATAAACTGATGTTTGAAAAAAACAGGGCGGAAGCAGTGATCAATAGTTTGAAAGATGCCAGCATTGGTATTGATAAAAATAATGTGATCCTGTTTGCCAACAACCAGGCACTACAGATACTTGGAGCAGAGGCTAAAGATATTGTTGGCAAAGCGGCAGGGGAATTTGCAAAGAAAAATGATCTTTTTAGTTTTTTATTAAATGAGAAAAACGGCATTCCTTTTAAAATAGTAGTGGAAGGAAAAGAAAATTATTTCACAAAAGAAATAGTGGAAGTGCAACAGGAAGGTGCAAAAAACACAGTAATAGTCGTAAAAAATATTACCTCGTTCAAAGAACTCGATGTCGCCAAAACAAATTTTATCGCTACTGTTTCTCACGAATTGAAAACACCGCTCGCTTCTTCTGATTTTAGTTTGAAATTATTGGAAGATGAACGTAATGGAAAACTCACAAAAGATCAAAAAGAATTGGTGCAGCATTTGAAACAGGATAACCAGCGAATGTTGCGGATTTTAAGTGAACTGCTAAATATGAGCCAGGTAGAAGCAGGTAAAATTCAACTGGAAATTAAATCTGTCAACCCTATTTCTATTGTCAATGACGCAATATCAGCTGTTAATACAGCCGCAAAAGAAAAAAATATTCAGTTTCAAAGGAATCATCAAGAAAATCTGCCTCATATAAATGCCGATGCAGAAAAAACCGTTTGGGTATTGAACAATTTTTTGACAAACGCTATTAAATATTCTTCCGACGGTAGTACGATCACTGTGAGTATAGTTCTGGTCAATAATATGATTCAGTTTTCCGTGAAGGACCAGGGAACGGGTATTGCCGAAGAATATCTACCGAAACTCTTTAGTCGCTTTTTTAAAGTGCCCGGTTCAGAAAAAAAAGGTACGGGGCTTGGTCTTTCTATCTCGAAAGAATTTATTGAAGCACAGGGCGGAAGAATTTGGGTAAATAGCAAACCTGGTGAAGGAAGTGAATTTGGATTCGATCTGCCGGTAGTTCGATAATTATCTTTTATAGTTTCTCTTCGTAATAAGGCACTTCATCATGAGACACCGATTCCTTCTGCTGCCAATATGCAAGCGTAATCACATGCCCGTTTTTAGTATGAAGCAATCTTCCAAAGATGGCGTTAATAGGATTAAAGGTAACATCCGTAACTCCTACAGTAAAAGTTGCAGGAGGCGGAGGAGGTGCCGGTTGTGGCTCAGTCTGCGGTTGACTACTTTCCCCGGTAGTAGCGGCAGGTTTTGGAACAGCAGCAACTTTCGGCGGTGGAGAAGCAACCACTACAACAGTATATTTATTATTTTCCAATAACTCTTTTAAAAATTCAACTCTCTCTGCTGATGCATTTTTTTCGACAATGGCGCATTTCACACCATTTAGCTCTTCAAATTCATGATTTTTATTGATAGCCATTTTTAAAAATTAAAAGGTCAAAATGAAAAAGTAAAAAGTCTAACGCCTTCCCATATTTTTTTACGCATCATAGTCTCGGTTTAGCCGGTTTAATCGGCTTTTCAAAAGAGTTAACGCCACGTGTTTTTAATTTCCTGCGAAATACTTTATCTCCAGCAGAAACATATAATATGTCAAAATCCGGTCCGCCGAAACAAACATTAGAAGCCTGGCTGCTTGATTTTGGAATAGGAATAATAGCTTCCACTCTTCCCAATTGATCCATGATCTGTATTCCTAACCGCGAAGCAACAAACATTCTTCCGGCCGTATCACATCTTATACCATCAGGCCATGCATTTTCTTCTGTATCCGGTGCATGCAACCAGCCATAACGTTGTTTGTAAGCAAGTGTTCCATCAGGTTTTATTTTATAAATCCAAACCCAATGTGTAGCTGATTCCGTTACGTATAATTGTGTTTGATCAGGAGAAAGCGTAACGCCATTTGGAAATTTCAGTCCTTCATCTGCAATCATTTTTTCCCCGTTGGGCCGGATCAAATAAACCTTTCCGGGTTTCGTCGCTCCATCAGGAACCGTTACATAAATATTTCCATTGTTTGCAATAACGAGGTCATTTCCGGCGATACTATCAGCAATCACCGTTACTTTCGACTTCGCATCATAACTTAATACCTGTTTTGTTCCTCCCGCTACAGTATATCTTTTTCCATCTGGGCCAAAATAAGTGCCGCTTGCTTTTTTTGCATCGACATTCAATGTCATCAATTTTCCATCTAATCCTACTTCATATGTTTTTGAGGTGGGAATATCCTGGTAAAAAACTTCTCCCTTGCTATCGGCAGTTGTTCCTTCAGTAAACTGGTATCCTTCTCCAACAAGTTCCCATTCTTCACCAGGTATTAAAAGACTATTCAAATAGTCATTTTTCGAATTTCCTTTTGCCACAGGTTTTGGCCAATCTTTCCAAAGCCATCGCATGGCTTGTGGAAAAATTGAAGTACCATGATTTCCATTATGACCATCTTCACCCCAAACATGATTTACTTCATAACCGGCAAATTCTAATGAGCGTTCCATCATTTCATTTGCCTTCCACCAATCACCGGCATAAATATTCAGATCATTAGTTCCATCCTGTAAAAAAATGCGAATGGGTTTAGGTTCATACTTACGTATCAAGATCGGATAACGATCACCGCCACGTAAACCAACATAGGTGCCAATTGCACTGAACACTCTTGAAAATTCTTCGGGATGTTCCCATGCTGCTGTGAAGGCACAAATGGCACCGCTGCTTGATCCGCCAATAGCACGATCATTTCCATTTTTAGACAAATGAATTTCACGACCATCACTGGTTATTTGTTTTTCAACTTCAGGAAATATTTCTGTAAGAAGAAAGCGACAGTATGCATCACCCAACCCATCATATTCAAAACTGCGGTTAAAACGATCCAGTGAATTGGAGCCACTGTCTGCCAAAACTCTGCCCGGTGTGATGAATACCCCGATCGTAACGGGCATTTCTTTTGAATAAATTAAGTTATCAAATACATTCGGCGCTTTCCATTGAATGCCATCCTGGTTCACATAAACACAGGCAGGTTTAGAGGGATCATATTCAGCAGGAACATATACCCAGCAATCTCTTGTTGTACCCGGAAAAATTTTAGATTGGTCGAAAGTAAATTTTAACACCTCACCTCTTGGTACATTTGGTTGCAATGTACTCGCTGAATCCTCGGTATAAGTTTCAGCAGGCTGTTGCGCAAAAAGCAACGAGGATAAAAGAAGACCGGCAATGAAAAAAAAATTCTTCATTTTATGTTTTTACTTGACCAAAGAATGAATGTAATTATAAGCACCACTTGCCAGCCCTGTGATCAAAATACCTGCTATACAAATTGCCATAGCCAGTTTTGGTTGCCAGTTGCTTTTTATTTTTTCGAGCGGATTTTCGTTTGCATCCATGAACATGGCTTTAATAACCCGCAAATAATAATATAACGAAACAACCATGTTCAATGCTGCGATAATGATCAATGTGTAATTTCCTTTGCCTGCACCGGCAAAAAGCAAAAAGAATTTTCCGAAGAAGCCCGCCATGGGCGGAACACCTGCAAGTGAGAACAACGAGATTGCCAATACCCAGGTGAGCAAAGGATTTGTTTTGTATAAGCCTTTATAGTCATCCATATTTTCCTTTCCTGTGGTTGCACTGATCAATGAAACCACTCCAAAGGCTCCAAGGTTTGAAAAGATATAGATAAGAATAAAATAGATAACAGAAGAGCTGCCTGCTGCAGACTGTGCACTAATACCTACTAAAATAAACCCGACCTGTGCAATGGAAGAAAAAGCAAGGAAACGTTTCATATTCTGTTGCCGCAAAGCAAAGAGGTTACCAATGATCATGGTAGCAACGGAGATAATAAAGATCATGTTGTACCAGCTATCAGCCATAGAAGCAAATACATTGTAGAAAACTGAGATCATAACAAAGAGGATCGCCCCTTTCGAAATAACAGACAAATATGATGTAACGGCAACCGGCGAACCTTCGTACACATCGGCTGTCCATAAATGAAAAGGCACGGCTGAGATCTTAAAACCAAAGCCCGCCAGCAATAAGATAAACGAAAATATTTGTAACGGATTTCCATTAAGATGTGTGGTCAATTCTGCAAAACCAAGTGTTCCCGAAGAGCCGTACAACAATGAAATACCAAACAATAACAAACCCGAAGAAAATGCCGATGACATGATAAATTTAAAAGCAGCTTCAGATGAACGTCGTTTTTCCAAATCAAAATTTGAAAGCGCTGCCAAAGGAATCGTTGAAAGTTCCAAACCAAGATAAAACATCAGGAGGTTGGCACTTGATATCATAAAGAACATTCCCAACAATGTTGACAAAAGCAACATGTAAAATTCAGCAATATGTTTGTGATTCTTTAACCAATGATAAGATTGCAGGGAAATGATCAATGTTCCAAGATTCAGAAAATTCTTTTCCAATGTCAGCAATGAATTGGTATGAAACATATCGCCAAATAAACTTCCATTCGGAATATAAAAAAATCCGGAAGCAAGGTTGATAAGCAAAAGGACATCGACGAAATTCAACTGGCCTTCATTCTTCCAGGCTTTATTTGAAAGTTTTAAAAACAAAAGAATGAAAATGATGACTGTGATCATCAGTTCAGCTTTCATCAAGTATAAAAAATTATTCAACATATTAATCTATTCTATTGCTCCCCATGCGAGAAGTAAATTTTATTTTCCGATCACTGCAATCTTATTTATCATAATTTCAGTTGCAGGAGTTATTAAATTGTTCAACCAAAACGGTGCAATACCAATCGCCACAATTCCGATAATCAATAATCCTGCAGCCCATTTTTCATTCCATTTTGCATCAGGCAGTAATGAAAAATCTTTTGCGGCAAGCGGTCCCATAATAGCTTTACCCACCGCCCTCAAAATATATACTGCTGTTACAACTATCGATGCACAGGCGATGATAGTTACGACACGATAAAAACTATCTGCATTCTGCCAGCCACCCATAAATACGGTTACTTCGGCCACGAATCCGCTGAAACCCGGTAATCCTAATGAACACAAACCTGCAATTACAAATACAGTAGAAATGAACGGCATTACTTTCAGCAAACCTCCTAGTTCTTTCAGCTGTCTTGTATGCGTGCGATCATAGATCATTCCGATACCAGCGAAGAAAAGAGCCGTCATCAAACCATGAGACACCATTTGCATTACAGCTCCGGTGATAGCCGTTTTGGTAAGCAAGCCGATACCTAGCAAAACAAACCCGCAATGACTGACAGAAGAATATGCGTTGATATATTTTAAATCGGTCTGCATCATCGTAGCGAAGGCCCCATACAAAATGGCAATCGAAGAAAGTACGATGATGATCCATGAATATTGGTGTGCAGCTTCCGGCATTAAAAATGTGGCTACACGCAAACAACCATAACCCCCGAGTTTCATGGATATTCCGGCCAAGAACATTGATGCAGCCGTTGGTGCTGATGAGTGGCCATCGGGCACCCATGTATGAAAGGGAAAAAACGCCCCAAAAATTCCAAAGCCAACAAATGCAAAGGGGAAGAAAAATTTCTGAACAGACAGAGGAATATTCATTTGAGCAATCTGCATAATATCAAATGTATGTTGCCCATTTCCTGTATTTGTATGAAAATATAATCCTGCCAGGCCTACAAAAACGAGAGCTGTTCCCGTCATCAACATTAGCGCAAGTTTCATGGCACTGTATTCTTTCTTGCCGCTTCCCCAAATACCGATGAGCAGGAATTTTGGAATTACAGAAACTTCCAAAAAGAAGAACAGGGTGAACAGATCAAGAGAGATAAAAAATCCATAAGCTCCCACACTCAGGAATAATAAAAGGAAAAAAAATTCCTTACTCATTTTCCTCACATTCCATGAAACTAAAACGCCTGCCAGTACAACAAATGATGTGAGCAGGATCATAGCCACTGAAATTCCATCTACACCCACATGATAATTGATATTGAGCGGAGCATACCATGTATAATTATCTTCAAACAGCATGACAGCCGTATTGCCTCTCGATCTTTCATTCCAATAAAAATATAATAGCGTAAATGCGAGAATCAATTGTAATGAAGAACCAAGCAATGAAACCACTCTCACTTGCTTTAATCCTCTTAAAGGAAGTATGGCAATTGCTGTAAGAAGAGGCAATATGATGAATAATGAAAGATTCATTTATGTTTAATTATTTATTTCCACAAATACAGAAATATGATCGCCAATAGTACAATGCCTCCGAAGAAGTACAAAGCATAGCTTTGAATTCTTCCTGATTGTATTCCTTTGATCAAAACCGAAATTCTTCCTGTTGTCCATGCAATACCATTCATCGTTCCGTCAACGATATTTCTGTCGATCCATGCTGCCGGCCTGCCGACCAGGTTGAAAATAATTTTCTTTGTGATGAACAAATAGATCTCATCAAAGTAAAATTTCCTGTATGCAGATTTATATAACCCTCCGAATGCAGTTGCTACTTTCTGAGGGCGATCAGATTGTTTGAAATAAAGACTGTATGCGATCAAAATCCCAATGATCGCTAAGGCAACAGGAGCAATTGAAAATGTAAGATACATTTCGCTTTCAAATCCTTTGCCATCTGCTGATATAAAATTTGAAAAAGGAATGAACCCAACCAATACAGTACCAATAGCCAGAATGATTAATGGCAGTTTCATACTAAATGTTCCTTCTTTATGATGGTCATGCAGATCTTTTTGGTGATTCCAGAAAATAGAGAAATATAGACGGAACATATAAAAAGCTGTAATGCCTGAGGTAATTAGACCGATATAATAAATAACAGAATTACTTCGCCAGGCGGCCATTAAAATTTCTTCTTTACTGAAAAACCCTGCGAATGGTGGTACACCGGCGATGGCAAGACATGCAACTAAAAAAGCGATATGAGTGATGGGCATTAACTTTCTTAAGCCACCCATATCTTTCATTTCATTGCTATGAACTACATGAATAATTGCACCGGCACATAAAAATAACAAAGACTTAAAGAAGGCATGTGTAAATAAATGAAACATGGAAGCTGTATATCCGAGACCGTTTTCTCCTCCATAACCGGAAACACCCAACGCAAACATCATATACCCGATCTGGGACATAGTGGAGTAAGCAAGCACACGTTTGATATCAGTTTGTGTACATGCAATTACTGCTGCAAGGAATGCTGAGACGGCACCAATCCAGGTAACAATTTGTAAGGAAAGATGATTTATATGAAAAAGAGGGAACAGCCTTGCAACGAGGTAAACGCCTGCCACAACCATTGTGGCGGCATGTATCAATGCAGACACGGGGGTGGGGCCTTCCATGGCATCAGGTAGCCAGATATGCAATGGAAACATCGCACTCTTTCCGGCACCGCCGATAAACACCAATGTAAGTGCCCATGTCAATAATGATACTCCCAAGAACGATGATGAAACAATAGCAAGGTATTGCGGTGAATTTGTATCGGTCAATCTTTGAATGAGTGTATTAAAATCGAGTGTCTGCGATTGGAACCCGAGAATAAGAATACCGATAAGAAATCCAAGATCAGCAAACCTTGTTACAATAAATGCTTTCTTGGCGGCGGCAACTGCAGATGGCCTGTCATAATAAAACCCAATCAGCAAATAGGATGATACGCCAACAAGTTCCCAGAAAATATAGATCTGGAAAATGTTGGATGCGACCACTAAGCCAAGCATCGAAAAAGTGAACAAGGAAAGAAAAGAATAATAAGTACCGAAACGTTCTTCACCTTTCATGTAACCCAAACTAAAAATATGAACCATTAGGGAAACAAAAGTGACCACAACGAGCATCATCACAGAAATGGGATCGAGAATGATCCCCATGTCAATCGAAAGAGAAGAAGAAAAACTAAGCCATGTATATTTTATGGGTGTTAATGTTTGATAAACATCATTGACTTTACCGTCGACAAAAAAATAATTATAAGCGGTGTATAATGCCAATACAACCGAAACCAATAATACAAGGCAACCAATAATTCCGGAAAAATTTTTTGAAACCTGCCTGCCGGCAGACAGGTATTTTTTCCCAAATAAACCCAGTATTACAAAACTCGCCAGGGGCAGTAAGGGAATAAGTGCTATGTACGATGAGTAATTCATAAGCCTCACCCTCATTCCCTCTCCTTATGGAGAGGGAGGCCGGGCATTTATTTTTTTATTTAACTATAGTAATTAAGCATTCCAACATTTTATTTCTCTCAACATTAGTTCACTCCGTAAGCCCCCTTTAGGGGGTTTAGGGGTTTCACCATTTCATTTCACTTGCATTTTCCACATCAATTGATCGGTGACTACGATATAAATTAATTATGATTGCTATAGCTACAGCAGCTTCAGCAGCAGCAATGGTTATTATAAAAATGGTAAAGAAAATCCCGTCCAGCTTGTCAGGATATAAATATTTGTTGAAGACAACAAAGTTGATGTTCACACTATTTAAGATCAGCTCTATTGCCATCAGCATGGTGATCATGTTACGGCGTGTAAATAATCCATACATGCCAATAAAAAACAAAGCTGTGCTTACAAATAAAATATGTGACATCGGTACACTGCTCATACTTCCGAGATTTTAGTTATGCCAAGCTCTTCTTCTTTTTTTTCTTTTATTTGTTCCAATAATTCTTTTTTTGCTTCTCCGTTTGTTGGTGAAGGTGATTTCATAGCGATTACAATACAACCGATCATCGCGGCTAATAATAACATGCTCACCACTTCAAACGGTAACGCATATCCTCCCTGCCTCGTATTCAGCATTTCTGAGCCTATCTTCGCTACACTCCAGTCGAAGCTTTTTGTTGAAGGTTGAAAATTATATTTCCATATTTGTAAAAAGGTCAACCCAAAACCAAACAGAACGGCTAATGCAGAAGCAATAATCCTTTTCACTGGCTGCTTCGGCATTTCATTCCCCGACTGTTGGGTGAGAAAAATGGAAAAGATAATAAGGACGACAATCCCTCCTACGTAAACTATTATTTGTACGGCAGCAATAAACTCAACCTGCAGCCAGAAATATAAAGCAGCAACGCCAATCAATGAGAACAATAACCAGATGGCTGAGCGAAAGATTTTTCTTGTCGTCATGGCAAGAAGCCCTGCACCTAAAATAAAGGCTGAAATAAGGTAGAATATGATGGCTGATGCACTCATTTTAAAAAATTTCAAGTAACAAGAAACAAGCTTCAAATAAAGGATAAAATAAAAATTCAAATACTGACGTAATTCAAGTTAGCAATTGATTTTTGTTTCTGTCTGCTTCCGGTAAGTTTTGGTTCTTGTTATTTGTTTTTTATTATTTTATCATTCTACTCCCTGTCTGATCTTTGATCCTGGTTTATTTAAAACCTTTGTCAGTTTATTCCTGTCAAATACACTGTGTTCAAATGTTTGTGCCATTTTGATTGCGTTGGTAGGGCAAGCTTCAATACACAGGTTGCACATAGTGCATAATTCCAAATGATAAATAAATGTGTCCAGGGCCTTTTTCTTTTTTCCTTCAGGCGTAATATCGAATTTGGTAATGATCTTGATCGTGCCATTAGGACAAGCCAATTCACAAGCTGTGCAACCGGTGCAGGCATGTTCATTGTTTTCATCGTGCAGCATCACTACTTCACCCCGGAAGCGTTCAGGTAAAACCAGTTCCTCACGGTTGTCAGGATATTGCTGTGTGATCTTTTCTCTTTTATGATGCAGAGCATAATAACCTGTCAATCGCATGCCCTTCAGGGAAGAACGCACAGCACCGAAAACATCTTTTATATAACTTTTTAAAAATGCCATTTCAAAATCGCAATTACAGTTACCAATAATAAATTGAACATGCTGATGGGCAATAAATATTTCCATTCAAGGTTGAGTAATTGATCAATTCTTAATCTTGGAAATGTCCACCTAAACCACATGATGATGAAAATCAGGAAAAACGTTTTTCCAAAAAACCAAAGGAACGATGGAATATAATCCATCACATGATTGAAACCTGTCCAGTTGCCAATGTGCAAAGGCATCCATCCGCCTAAGAATAATGTAGCGCCAATAGCACATACAATAAATACATTTACATATTCTGACAAAAAGAACAAAGCGAACTTCATTCCCGAATATTCAGTGTGAAAACCTGCTGTTAGTTCAGATTCCGCTTCAGCAAGATCGAAAGGAGCCCTGTTTGTTTCAGCTGTTACTGCAATAATGAAAATTACAAAAGAAATAATGGCTGGAATATGGCCTTTGAATATCCACCATCCGTTTGCCTGGGAATTAATAATGTCAGAAATTCTTAGGCTCCCGGTAAGTACTACAATGCTGAGAACAGAAAGTCCTGCAGACAATTCATAGCTGACGATCTGTGCACCACTCCGCATCGCACCGAGCAATGAATATTTATTATTACTTGCCCAGCCCGCCATTAAAATCCCGATAACGGATAAAGAAGAGATAGCAATTATAAACAGAATACCAATATTGATATCCCAGATCTGGAAACCTTTTGCAAACATCAGTGGCGCCAGCACAACCATGGAAACGATCATCACAATGAATGGTGCCAGGTTGAAAAGAAATTTGTCAACATTATTGGGAGTCATCCCTTCTTTCACAATTAATTTCAAAGTATCGGCAACCGTTTGAAACATTCCGCCGGGACCGACACGGTTAGGACCTAAACGAACCTGCATCCATGCTGAAACTTTTCTTTCCATCATAATAAGCACCAACCCAAGAAAAGCAAACAAACCGATCACGCACACAGCAATGATCAAAAACTCGGTCAGCATGGCAATGGTGGGGTTGAATGTATTATACAACCATTGATCGATAGAATGTGATATGTTTTCTAAGCTCCACATGCCCCTATCCCCTGAAGGGGTATTTAATATTTTTAAATTGATTCATTTCTATATTATGTTTTACCCTACTCCCCTTCAGGGGATGGGGGTATCACCTATCTATATCCGGTATCACCAAATCCAATGTTCCCATCATAGCCACTAAATCTCCGATCTTACTTCCCCTTGCCATTTGATCTAATGCACTCAAATTTGAAAAACCCGGCGAACGAAATTTTATTCTATACGGTGTTGTTCCACCTTCACTCACGATGTAAACTCCCAGTTCACCTCTCGCTGTTTCTATTCTCGAATAAAATTCTCCTTTCGGCAATTTCAGAACAGCTTTTGTCTTTGCCTGAAAATCCCCCTCGGGAATATTATCTATCAGTTGTTCAACAATCGATAAAGATTGTCTCAGTTCTTTTAATCTAACTAAATACCTAGCAAAACTGTCTCCTCCTGTTTCAATGATCTCGTTAAACTGAATTTTATCATATACTTCATACGGATACAATTTCCTGATGTCGCATTGCACACCACTGCCTCTTGCTGAAGGACCCGTCATGCCATAAGAAATTGCATCCTCTTTTGAAATATATCCCACTCCTTTTGTACGGTTTTGGAAGATCACATTGCCTGTCACCAGTTCATCATATTCATCAATCTTATTTTTAAAATGAATTATAAATGCTTTTACCCCTTGTTGAAAATTCTGATGAATATCAGCCATCACTCCTCCGGGAACCATGTAGTTCATGGTTAATCGTGCCCCGCAGGTTTCTTCCATAATATCATTGATCATTTCCCTCTCACGAAAGGCAAGAAAGAAAGGCGTCAACGCACCTACATCCATTGCCATAGCTCCCCACCATAAACAATGTGAAGCGATACGTGTCAATTCATCCATCAGCACTCTTATTACCTTTGCTCTTTGCGGTACTTCAACCTGTAAACCTTTTTCAACACACAAAGCGCAACCATGATTATTAATATGCGCCGACAAATAATCCATGCGGCTGGTAACATAAATGAACTGGCGGTAGCTCAGGCTCTCGCACATTTTTTCAATGGAACGATGAATATAACCAAGATGCGGGTCTACTTTTTTAATAGTTTCCCCATTCAATGTAATCACCAGGTGCAAAACACCATGTGTGGCAGGATGCTGGGGACCTACATTGATCACAAGATCGCCTTCCACATCAGGCGATGCCGTTATTGAATTATCACTTACTATTTGAGTTTCTCTGTACATAAGCCTCACCCTCGTTCCCTCTCCGCCTAACGCAGAGGGGGATGCAGGGCATTATTATTTTATTTCAACAGTTGTAATTAAGCACTTCAATTTTTAAAACTTCATTCAACAAAAAATATTTCATCCTAAGTTCCCCTTTAGGGGACAGGGGTTTACAGTTTTATCATATTCACAGGGTCTTCAAAATCTTTTCTCAAAGGATTTTTTCCTTCCCAACCTTCGGGCAATATCAATAATCTCAGGTCAGGATGATTTAAAAAGTTAACTCCAAACAATTCATATACTTCCCTTTCATGAAACTCCGCTGTTCTCCATATTTGTGAAACCGTTTCTATTTTGGGGTTATTCCTGTCTAATTTTGATTTTACTACTATGATACGCCTGTATTGGGTTGACTCAAGATGATATATCATTGTCAAATGTGTTTTCCAATCTACACAGGTAAGACAAAAAAGGTAATCAAAATTTAATTCAGGAGAATAACGAAGTTGTTTTGCAAAAGCTAACCATTCTTTTGACTCTACATTTACATTCATCCATTGTCCGCCTTCTTCAAAGGTGACGGCAGGTAGCAATTCAAATAGTTTTATTTTAAGTTCATCATTTGTCATTACAAACTTTGTTCAGGTTTTTCCATACGGATTTGTTCTCTTGTTAAACCAGCTTTTATTTTTTTCTGCAAAGTGATCAGTGCATGCAACAATGCTTCCGGCCTGGGAGGACATCCTGCTATATAAACATCCACAGGTATTACATGGTCTGCACCTTTTACTACAGAATAAGTGTTATAGAAAAATGGACCACCGCTTGTAGCACAGGCCCCCATCGCAATTACATACTTGGGGTCGGCCATCTGGTCGTATAATCTTTTTAACACAGGAGCCATTTTATTTACAATCGTTCCGGCTATTATAATTACATCGGCCTGACGGGGAGTGGCTCTCGCCACTTCAAATCCAAAACGGCTCCAGTCATATTTTGCAGAAGCAGCACTCATCATTTCAATGGCGCAACAACTGGTTCCAAAAACCAGCGGCCACAGAGAATTAGCCCTTGCCCAATTGATCACATCATCAATAGCTGTTACAAGAATACCACCGGAGGGGGTGCGGTGAAGGTCACCAGGAAACGGATCATTATGTATTTCAGGGTTTACATCCATTTCAATGCTCCTTTTTTATGGGCATATAAAAATCCCATGAAGAGGATAAAAAAGAAAATCATAATTTCCACCAATGCCAGCCAACCAACTTGTTTTACAACAACTGCCCAGGGAAACAAAAAAATAAGTTCCACATCAAAAATTAAGAAGATAATTGCAAAAAGATAATAGCCAACATTAAATTGTATCCAGCTTGGGCCTTGAGTTGGAATTCCGCATTCATAAGGTTCACCTTTTTGCTTATTGGTAGTAGCCTTTAAAACAAATTTTGATATAAGAATAGCGATACCTGAAAAGGCTACGGCTGCAATGGCTAAAACGATGAGTGAAGAAGCACCCATAGGGAAATTGATTTCTGCGAATATACCAAGTCCGCAAGAAAAAAAAGACATGATAGTTGTCAATGCAGAGCCTGTTAAAAATCATCAGAGGCTAAAAAAAACTTGTTTTTGTGAGGATACTAATATTGATTTATCGGATTATGGCTACAGTGCCGCTTTTTATCTTATAATTTTTTTCATTATGTGAATTTTTAAACCTGATCAGGTAGACATAGACATCAATCGGCAATTTTTTTCCTTTGTAAGTACCATCCCATCCTTTGGTGATAGTATTTGTTTCAAAAAGTTTTTGGCCCCAACGGTTATAGATTTGTAACTGGTAATTCTCCAAAGGACAATTGCTGTATCCTTTCAATACATCGTTCAGTCCATCACCATTTGGTGTAAAAGCGCCTGGTATGAAAACGGTGCAGGAAAAACAATCCTTGAATTCTACATTTACAGAAAAATTTCTTGAACAACCTAAACCATCGGATGCTGTGATGTTATATAAACCGGGATCAGTTATGGTAACAATAGAGTCGAACTTTCCATTCCAATTGTATTTTACTCCCGGCAATGGTTTTCCTAAATAAAGCGTATCATCTTTACATAAAAAAGTATCTGTCGGAAATTGTAATTCTTTAAGAAGGCTTCTACTTACAAGAAATGGCTCCGAGACCTGACATCTGCCACCTTTGGTAATCCGAACATTGTAATAAGCCGTTAATGAAGGTTCGGGTATTTGTAAAATACTGTCCGTTTGGCCTACTAACGCTATACTGTCCCTATACCATTGATACGTTGCATTTAAAATTGCAGGCGCTTTTAGAATATAGCCACCGTTGCAAGGATCGCCACTAAGAAGCTGTATATACTGAAAATTAAAATCCTTTGTTTCGGCTAACTGAAAATTATCCAGGTAATAGTAAGGTTTAGAAGATGCATCACCTCCGACGGCGGTGTCTCCAATATATACAAGAGAACAATCCTGTCCTATTTCAATTACATTTATATCTTTCGGAATGGTGAGTTTCATTTTCGCCTGCACCCATGTGTAGGGGCTCACAAATGTTGTTTTTCCAAGCATTATCCAACCCGGGTAATTTGCCGGGCAGCCGTTACCCTTGTTCGCCGTTCCAAAAGGAACGGCATTGCAATCGCTATGGCCAAATACACCTACAGTAAATGAATCAATCGCGAATCTTGTTGTTCGAGTATCAAGTACAGCAGACCCATAAAAACTAAAAGTATAGTCCCTATCTTTTACAAGAGGTGTTTGAAGACATTGCGCTACATAATATTTTCTAACAGTACTCTCAGGCACGTCTTCCATGCCAGGTCTGTAAGTACCACGAATCATTTCAAGAAACCCTGACCCATCTGGAATGGGTCGAGGGACGTAATTAACCGTTGCCCATGCAGAGTCTGTGGCACAGGACAGATTTCGATAAAACGCAATGTCGCTATTTGGTTGCACACCATAAAGCCAATGGTCAACTATATCATAATTTTCTGCATAGGGAGCACCATTGGTAAGGCAATGCTTATATGTTTCAAATGATGGATTAAGCAATAAGTTATAAGATGCTTCCCAATGGCACTGGCAATCAGGGTCGTTCAGGTCAATTAATCCATCTCCGTCATCATCTATGCCATTATCACATATTTCCTGGGCTGATAGTGCATATACAAAAAAACATAATACAGTTGTCAATAAGAATTTTGAAAAAGAAGTTTCACCCTGTTTCATAAAAAGGCTTAGTTACTCTGGACGGGTTGCGAGGGGAGACTCGAACAAGTGATACCAGTACAGGAAGTAGTGCCATCACAATTGGCGACTACTCGCACTGTGATAAAACAGTTATTGGATTGAACTACCACCGAATGATTTGGTGTGCAAGCACCAAACCCCACTGGTTCACCACATGACCGATAGCCTCCAATAGAATAAGTAACCCCTCCTGTTACACCATTCCAGGTAACAGTAGTACTGTTCCCCACGCGGACGGCAGTAAGTCCTGTTGGCGTAGGACAGTCACAGGTTGGTTTTTTTATAGAAAATGTATTTTGTTTATTGATTTTCTTAGGTCCGATAATAATAAATGACATGCTGATAATTACAACAGCAGTTAGTCCCGGAAGGATGAGATACTTTTTCATATTCAAAGTTTTCGTTTAATGAGGAAATTTACAACAGGTGAAACCTCCTTACTAAATATAAGATTTATTTATTGATTTTAGAAAAATGCAGAAGAGGAATCGATAGCTTTCCAGATGCCTAAAGCATTCTTTGACTACCCGTACAATTCCTGGTGAATTGATTTTCTGTCATAACCCATTTCAATTATTCTTCTTTTTGCTTCATCGATCATATTTTTCCATCCGCAAAGCAAAAAATCGGCAGGTTGTTTTTCTTTTGTCAGTTCTTCGTAGATATCATGCACATACCCTGTTTTTCCTTCCCATTCTTCCCTGGAAAGCGTAGGCACATAATGAAAATCTTCTACCATCTCAGACAGTTTTCTCATTTCATCATAATATAAAAGATTTGCTTTTGTTCTTGTTCCGAAAATGAGGTAGATCTTTTTGTGAGGAACATTGTGCTCATCAATATAATGCAGCATGCTTCTGAAGGGAGCGATTCCTGTGCCTGTGCAAATAAAGAACAGATCCTTTTCAATAGGATCAGGCAAAACAAAAACTCCCTGTGGCCCCCTGAGAGTTAGCTCACTGCCTACTTTTATATGGTCAAATAAATATTTAGTACCGATTCCCCCCTCCATTAAAACAATTACCAGTTCAAATTCGTTCGTTCCGCTTGGCCAGGAAGCTATCGAATAACTGCGCCATCGTTTATTTGGCTTTTCATGAATGGGAAGATCAAGAGTAACAAACTGCCCCGCTTCAAAATCAAATTTTTCCAGTTCCGGGACTTCAATCCAGAATCTCTTTGTATTATATGTTTCATCCTGAATACGTGTGACCACTCCTTTTCGCCAGGGTTGTAATGCCATGCCAATAAATTTTTAGTAAAGTAAAACAGAGCAGGATAATCTCCAAATCATTGTTTCTTTCTATGCTTGGCACGGTGATTGGCGTTTTACATAATGAACCCATTAATAACCAAAAAACGCGAGTCATGAAACGCTTAATTTTAGTCTCTTTAACTGTCTTGGGAGGCATGTTATTTATATATGCCTTTCGAGGTAAAGATCCAACTTCAATTACCGGGAGAATAAATCCTATTGGAGGCGCCCATACAGCCAGGGCCGTAAGCGGCAGAGATTCTTCAACTTCAACTATTGTAAATGGGGAATTTTATTTTGCTGCAAAACCTGGTCTTTATAAAGTGGTGATCGATGCTGTAGAACCATACAAAGATGTAATACTTGAAAACATTGAGGTAAAAGAAGGGCAAACAGTTAATGTAGGAGAAATCATTCTTCAAAAATGATTCTATAAAAAAAGCGGTAGTTGTCTACCGCTCTTGTAATTAATGGATAGCAAGCAATCGATTCAATAAAAGTAACTGAATTTTTTTTCCGTCAAAATATTTTTAAAAAAAAAATTAAAGAATTAGTTCTATTCATTTATTAAAGGCTTCAATGTTTTTAGCGATTTTAGCGTAACAAAATGTTTTTTCTTTTTCCAGGTGTAAGCAATTACCACATCATTTGAATCTGCTAACTCCTGAAAACGAGGATCCTCCTTTTGCTGTGAGGATATTTCCATCAGCTTTATCTCAATCACTTTATTTTTTGTTTTTGGAACTAAAATCGTTTTTTCCCGGTTATTAAGGATCGTATTGTCTGTGTATTCAACGGGAAGTTCCCTGTCATAAGTTGCCTGAATATTAAAAGGCTTGCCCTTAACAAATACCTGGATGGGAGCAATGTCATATTTTTTTTTGAAAGACAGAAAAATGAAATAATTCTTTTGAGCAGCAGCCTTTTTTATTGGATTACCGTTTTCATCTTTTATACCAGCTGGTGTGGTTCCCGGTAAACTTTCCTGTTCAAAAGCAAAAACCTTTATGGCTGGTTGGCAATATATATTTAATGCCAGGACAAAGAATATAAAAAATGGTAAATTTTTTTTCATGAAAATTTTATTAAATAGATTTAAGTAAGAATTTGTAGTTTACAAAAGTAATCTTAAAAGAATGCACACTTTTTTTAAGGGAATGATCGCCGCTATGAGGACAAGACATTTTTCTTTTCTCCACTTTTTTTCAGCTATATTAATCCTGAGTGTATTTGCAGTCAGTTGTAAAAATTCATTTGATGATGAGGAGGATGATGAAAAATTAGAAATGGATGGTACGGAAAAAGCCATTAAGCAGGAATTCTTAATGACAAGAGACCCTGCACTTAATATGGTCCCAAAAGAAAGACTATTATCGGCTTTAAATTTTATGAGAACAGCCCGTACCACTCAGACCGATGATCTTACATGGTCGGAAAGAGGGCCTAATAATATAGGTGGCAGATGCAGGGCTATTATGGTTGATAAAAATGACGCAACAGGCAACACAGTTTTTGCAGCTTCTGTAAGCGGAGGTCTTTTTAAAACCACAAACTTTAATAGTCCTTCAGCTACCTGGACAGTGGTTGATGATTTTTTACCCAACCTTGCTATCACATGCCTGGTACAGGATAACGCCAATCCAAATATTATGTATGCAGGAACAGGTGAAGGCTGGTTTAATATTGATGCAGTAAGAGGAGCGGGAATTTTTAAAAGTACCGATGATGGCGTAACATGGAATGTACTTCCTTCTACCATCATTACAACTCCTGCAGATTCCACTTTTGAATATGTCCAGGACCTGGCTGTTGATAACAACGGAAATGTGTATGCTTCACTTCGCAATCTTACAGGATTTGGAAGAGGTGTAAAAAGATCAACCGATGGCGGGGCTACATGGACACAGGTGCTTGGCTTACCCTTAACAGACAAAGTCTATACTACGGGCAGAGCTGCCGATCTTGAAGTGGCCTCTAATGGTGACGTGTATGCTACGTTGGGGATTTTTTCCAATACGATGGTATTCAAATCAAGTTTTGCTACTAATGGAATTAATACAGGCGCTTTTGGCACCTGGCAGGAAATTACGCCTGTTCATGCAGAAACCACTTATCGGGGTGAGTTAGCAATCGCCCCCTCTGATCCTCAACGAATTTATCTTATGATGCAGGACAGTGCCGATGACCAGGTGCATACTTTTTACAGGTCAGATGATGGGGGAGTAAACTGGACCCCATCCACAGCACCTTCTGCTCTCAATAATGGTTCTAATTCACAAACCTGGTACGATCTTATAGCAGCTGTTGATCCCTTTAATCCCGATATAGTTGTTGCAGGAGGAATAGAACTTTCAAAATCCATTGATGGTGGCGCCACATGGACAACCATTTCTACTTCTACTAATGTGCACGTTGATCAGCACGCACTGGTGTATTTTAATTCATCGAGACTACTGATTGGAAATGATGGAGGGATCTATTATTCTTCCAATATGTCAAATGCATCTCCCACATTTACCCAAAAAAACAGTGGCTTTGATGTCACACAGTTTTATGGCTGTGATTTTCATCCTACTGATGCAAATTATTTTTTGGCAGGTGCCCAGGATAACAATACACAAAAGTTTACTACAGCTGGTCTTAATTCCACAACACCCGCAATTGGTGGTGACGGGGGTATTCCGCATATTCGCCAGACTGATGGTCAACTCCAGATTGCGGCTACTACAAGCAATACTTATTATCGCTCCTTAAATGGAGGTACCAGTTTTGCTTCGCTGGGAACTTCTATTAATAATAGCCGGGGACAATTTATTAATCCAACAGATTTTGACAATAGCCAAAACATTTTGTATTGCGGCGACGATGTTGGCCAATATTATTGCATCACTGGTTTAGATGCCACTCCGACCGGAACAATAAAAACTGTGACCGGGATGGGTGATAGAGGGGTGACAGCGATAAAGATAGATCCCATTGCGCCCAACACAATCTGGATCGCAGCATCAAATGTGGATGCTTCCACAACAGCGCTTGTACCCATAGTAATGAAAATTACAAGTGCAAACACAACGCCGGTTGTAGCACTCAATAAAACCATTGCAATGCCTGCAGGAGCTTATATTTCTTCTATTGATGTAGATCCTTCCAATACAAATAATATACTTATTACTTCATCAAATTATGGCGTTATAAGCGTTTGGGAAAGTACTAATGGAGGCACCACTTTTACAAATATTGAAGGGAACCTGCCTGACATGCCAGTATATTGGGGCATATTCGCTCCACCCGGTGCCCAGTTAAGTGGTACAACCGGCGGCGGAATTATTTTAGGAACTGATCTTGGAGTCTGGACCACATCTGTTGTTAATGCGGTCTTCACTCAATGGATAGCTAATAACAGTGGCCTTGCAAACGTACCGGTTTACATGATAAAATACCGTCCTGCCAATACTTCTCTTGTCGCTGCTACACATGGACGTGGTTTGTTTACTGCATCGCTGACAGGTGTTGTGACCGGAGTTTCAAATAATGTAATAACAAAAGATTTTATAAAATATATTTCACCTGATGCAAATCAATTATTAATTGTAAGGGGCAGTTTAAATACTATAAAGATGCAGGTGCAGGTATATGATGCTGCAGGTAAATTGTTATATAACCAGGAACATCCCTATCAAACCATTTCAATACCCATTTCAAGCTGGAGCAGGGGAAGTTATATCATCAAAGTTCAGGGAAATAACAAAGAAAATTTTGTTCAGCAATTTGTGAAGCCCTGATAAAAGCATCTTGTGCTTAGAATATTTTCTTGTGTTGGTCTTTGTATTGATGAATTTCAAAATTGCTTTTCATCCTTTTTAATAAACCGTTTATTGGCACGAGTAAAAACATAGCTAAAGGATAAACCGATGTAAGAGTCTTTTACTTTATAATCACCTTCTACAACCGGCTTATTGGGAATCGTGAATTTGTAATTGCCTCTTAAAAAAGAGGTAAAAGACAGGTTTATACAAAGGTTTGCTTTAAAAATATTGTTGTTCCTTAAAATCCAACAATAACCACCACCAAGATTGTAATTTAACCAGGGGTTTTTTGTGTAGTTTGTATTTAATTCCATATCTAGGAATGAAACATTCATATTATTCGGATAGCCGACCGAAGCGCTATAACCGTCATCTTCAGATGGAGTGTACCTAATCGTAATTCCAATGTCTCCATTCCAGAAATTATTATTATCGTTGAGCCACCTCTTCTCAAAAAAGATCGGAACACTCGCCATAAAATTAAATTCTCTTGAAAGTGCTGTATTTGAATTTATATGCCCATTTATAGGAGGATTGAATTCGTCACCGGGAATATCATAATTAAAATTTCGGGCAAAAGCACCAAAAAACAAGCCTACTATTATTGAATAGTGCCTGTCAAAATTAGAATACCTGCTAAACCCTGCTTCAAAGCCGTGCATTATTGTAGAATGGATCCAATATTTATCTATATTTTTTGTGATGTTTGCCTTTTGATCAAGAAATGGAATAAATGTGAAGCTGTAATGATGTTTCGCAAAAATCATATCAATATCACGGGGATATTTCTGAGCCCTACAATTAAAAAAGAAGGACGGAATTAAAACTAAAAAGACCAAAGCTATTTTCATCATTTTGATGTAAAAAGGAATGTAATTTACAAGAATACTTAGTCCATTTAAATAAATAATGATTGAGTACTATTTATCCTGACAATTGTTTTTTTTATTGAATGTTTTAATTGCAACCCTTCCATTTATTATCTTTGCAGCCCCCATGAGTGTACAGGATTTGTTGTTGCGGTATCAAAACACTCCCCGCCTTTTTCAACTGGCGGACAGGCTCTCTTTTTCTCCCGTCCGTACCGGCACGGGTGGGCAACCTCAAAAAATTTATCTTAAAAATCTGCAAGGCAGCTCTTCAGAATTTGTAGTAGCCTCCACATTTCTGCATTCAGCCTGCGCACAACTTAATCATCTCATTGTTTTAAATGATGCCGAAGAGGCTGCTTATTTTCATAATACCCTGGAAAGCCTTACCAATGCTTTAGACATTTTCTACTTCCCTTCTTCTTTTAAAAACAAAAAAAATTATAGCCTGCTTAACAGCAGCCATGTAATGCTGCGTACGGAAGCTCTTACAAAAATTGCATCGGCACGGGGTGCTGTAAACAAAAAAATTTTTGTTTCCTACCCTGAGGCTTTATTTGAAAAAGTAATTGTACCCGGCAAACTGTCTTCAAATATCATTCATATTAAATCAGGTGATGTTTTAAATACTGAAGAGCTTCTGTTGAAACTTTCGAACTATGGATTTGAAAGAAACGATTTCGTATATGAACCCGGCCAATTTGCCATTCGCGGCGGTATTCTTGATATTTATTCTTTTGGCAATGATAAACCTTACAGGATCGAGTTGTTTGGAAATGATGTGGATTCTATTCGTATAGTTGATCCCGAAACTCAATTAAGTGAAAGAAGGTTGTTGCAGGTAAGTATCATCCCCAATGTAGATACACAATTCAGGGATGAAGAAAGAATTTCTCTTTTTGATTTTTTGCCTTCTAATACGGTTCTATGGCTACAGGATCATGACTGGTGCAGGGAAAGATTGATTGATTGTGAAGAGGACTTGGGTCTTTTTTTGCAAAGGAATGGGAATGTTGAAATGAAGAAAGACTATGGTGATGAAAAGCTGGAAATGAAAAATGTGAATTCCGATGATTTTATTTCAACGAAAGAATTTGAAGAAAAAATTTCAGATCATCATCTTGTCGAATTCAGTTATCAACCCTCCTCCATCAATCATCATTATGAAATTGAATTTCATACCCAACAACAACCTGCCTTCAATCGGCAGTTTGATATGTTGATAAGAGATCTGAAACAATGGGAAAACAAAGGTTTCGAGTTATATCTTTTTGCCGAGAATCCGAAACAATTAGAAAGGCTTTACAGCATTTTTACTGATCTCAAAGCGGAAATAAACTTTAATCCCGTTGCCACTGCCATTCATGAAGGCTTTATTGATGAAGACCTGAAAATTGTTTGTTATACAGATCATGAAATATTTCAGCGCTATCATAAATACAGGATCAAGCAGGCATATAATAAGAGCAAGGCATTAACTCTTCGCACTCTGCGTGAATTGCAGCCCGGCGATTATGTAACACATATTGATCATGGTGTGGGCCTGTACAGCGGATTACAAAAAATAGAAGCTAACGGAAAATTGCAGGAAGCTGTTCGCATCATTTATAAAGACAATGATATTCTGTATGTCAATATAAACTCCTTACATAAAATTGCTAAATACACAGGCAAAGAAGGAAGTGTTCCGAAGATCAACAAGTTGGGAAGCGATGTGTGGAACCGGTTAAAGGAAAAAACAAAAACAAGGGTTAAAGAAATTGCATTTGATCTTATCAAATTATACGCTCAGCGAAAAGCCCAGCAGGGTTTTAAACATTCACCTGACACCTACCTGCAAACAGAACTGGAAGCAAGTTTTATTTATGAAGATACCCCTGATCAAAGTAAAGCTACTGCCGATGTAAAAAAAGATATGGAATCATTATCGCCAATGGACCGGTTGGTGTGCGGTGATGTAGGTTTCGGAAAAACAGAAGTAGCTATCCGCGCTGCTTTCAAAACCTGTGTAGATGGAAAACAAGCTGCTATATTAGTTCCCACAACTATTCTCGCTTTTCAGCATTATCAAACCTTTAGTGAACGCCTGGAAAATTTTCCTGTTACAGTAGATTACGTTAACAGGTTTAAATCACCCAAGGAAAAAAGGGAAACGATGAAAAAATTGGAAGAAGGGAAAATTGATATCATTATCGGTACACATGCTTTGTTAGGAAAGGACATAAAGTTTAAGGACCTCGGATTACTGGTTGTGGATGAAGAACAAAAATTTGGAGTGGGTCATAAAGAAAAAATAAAAACATTGCGGACTATTGTTGATTGCCTGACATTAACCGCCACACCTATTCCGAGGACACTTCAATTTTCTTTAATGGGTGCAAGAGACCTGAGTATTATTAATACGCCACCGCCCAACCGCCAACCTATTCAAACTGAAGTGCAGGTATATAATGAAGACATAATTCGTGATGCCATTTATTTTGAAGCAGAAAGAGGAGGCCAGGTTTTTTTCATTTATAATCGCATCAGTAGTTTGGCAGAGATGGCAAATATTATCCAGGGGCTTTGCCCTGATCTGAGTATAGGTTATGCGCACGGGCAAATGGAAGGACATGACCTGGAAAAAAGAATTCTTGATTTCATTGATAAAAAATATGATGTACTTGTTTGTACAAATATCGTAGAGAGTGGGGTTGACATAGCTAATGTGAATACCATCATTGTAAATAATGCGCATCAATTTGGTTTAAGTGACCTTCACCAATTACGTGGAAGAGTGGGCCGCAGCAATAAAAAAGCATTTTGCTATTTGCTGGCGCCGCTAATGAGCACTTTACCCGCTGACTCCAGAAAGCGCCTGCAGACCTTAGAGCAACATAGCGAGCTTGGCAGTGGTTTCCAAATTGCCATGAGAGACCTTGATATTCGTGGTGCAGGAAATTTGTTGGGAGGTGAGCAAAGTGGCTTTATGGCTGAGATTGGTTTTGAAATGTATCAGAAAATTTTGGATGAAGCCATCAAAGAATTAAAGCGAACAGAATTTAAAGAATTGTTTAAAGAAGAAATAGCAAAACAAGATGATTTCGTGCAGGATTGTACAATTGATACCGATCTAGAGATCCTGTTCCCTGATGATTATGTGGAAAGTATAACCGAAAGATTATCTCTGTATACAAGATTGGATAATTCTGAAACGGAAGAAGAACTTCAGCAAATGCGAGAAGAATTAATAGATAGATTTGGACCAATTCCTCCCGAAGTAGAAGATCTTTTTGTTACGGTTCGATGCAGGAAGCTGGCCGTTGATTTAGGATTTGAAAGATTACTCTTAAAAGACAACTCTCTCAAATGTCATTTTATAAATAAACCCAACTCACCTTACTTTGAATCTGGAACTTTTCAGAAAATTCTTTCTTTTATTCAAACCCAAACTAATAAGGCAAGGCTAAAACAAACAGGAAGATTATTTCTTCTAATCGTAGATAAAATCAGTTCAATGAAAGAAATGTTTGAGTGGCTTAAACAAATGCATGAGTTTATTCGTGAGAAAGAACTTGCCTGATATGTATTTGCAAAAACCGTGACAAAAATCATTGCCTTTGCTGATCTCCCACAAACTATAAAATCACAAATACCCTTAGCTTTAAAGAAATGAGTTTTTTATGAAAAAAAGTATAGAATTATTGAATAAGGCAGTGGGAGATGAATTAAGTGGCATTCATCAATATATGTATTTCCATTTTCATTGTGATGACCAGGGATTCGATTTGCTGGCAAATCTTTTTAAGAAAACAGCTATCGATGAAATGGGCCATGTTGAAAAACTTTCTGAAAGAATTCTTTTTCTTAAAGGAGATGTAGAAATAGTAGCTACAGAAAAAGTGCATGCAACAGCCGACGTAAAGGAAATGCTGACCATAGCCAGGAAAATGGAAAAGGACAGCGCTAAAGAATATAATCAATGGGCCAATGAATGTGCGGTCAATTCAGATGCAGTCTCCAAACAGCTTTTTGAATCTCTGGTAAGTGAAGAAGAAAAACATTTCGATCATTTTGATAAGGAGATCGACAACATTGAAAAGTTTGGTGACAATTACCTGGCATTACAATCCATTGAAAGAAGCAAAGCTATTGCCGCTAAATAATAGAGGACTTGCAGGTTCAATAGGCTTATTCATAAATAATTTACACTAAGGAGCAGTACCAGGCTAAAATATATTCTCACTATTGGGGGTTGAGGAATTTGTAAAGCTATAATTTTCGCATTTTTTATATTAGTTTTATTGCCTAATACGAGCTATGAAATCCAATCCTGTTCCTTTGATTGCCTCTTTTCTTCTTTTATCATTCCACTGTTTATCCCAGAATGATTCTTCCTATCGTTTATTTTTAAAAAGCGGTTCATTGATACCTCAGAAAAATATTGACTCTGCTTTTACGCAAGAGTTCAATAAAAGAATTTCACGTACAAAAGGACAATCATTTGCAATTATGCAATTTGAACACTTACCCACTACAGACGAAAAACAACAATTGTCCAAATCAGGAATCACTCTTGTTGACTACATCCCTAACAATGCATATACCGTAAGCATTAGAGGTTCTGTTAGTGAAAAAACTCTGCGACAGGTAAAAGCAAGGGCAATTGTCGAATTACGACCTGAACAAAAAATGCCCCTGCCTCTTTCACTTGGGATCGCTCCTGCCTGGTCTGTTAAAGTACCGGGCACTGCTGATGTGTGGATCAACTTTCTTAAAATTGTTTCTTTCGATTCCGTAGTTAAAGAATTAAAACAAAGAAATTTTGATATCATTTCTACTCTTTATAAAGGTTACCACATAATTGGTTTGCGCATTCCACTACAGAGATTAAACGAGCTGGCATCGTTACCGTTCATTGAATATGTGCAACCAGCACCACATGAAGACCAGCCATTAAATAATGTACACCGAGCGGATTCGAGAGCCAATGTACTGAATGCTCCTACCTCTGTTGGCGGAAGAAATCTGAAAGGTGAAGGAATGGTTATCGGGATTGGTGACGATGCCGACCCCCAATTAAATATAGATTTTACAAATAGAGTAATTACCAGGACTTATGCGTCTTCAGGTTATTCACATGGAAAGCATGTAGCAGGAACAGCGGCTGGTGCAGGTATTCGCAATGAACTATATAAAGGGTATGCTCCGAAGGCAACCATCGTCAGCCAATACTTTTCAGGAATATGGCAAAATGCTGAAAGCTATGTGAATGATTATGGAATGGTAGTAACAAATAATTCTTATGGCGCCATTGTAGGAGACTGTTCTTATAATGGACTTTATGATCTGTATTCTTATATTTTAGATCAGCAGGCATTTGATTATCCTTATTTGCAACATGTTTTTGCTGCGGGGAACAGTGGTGCCGACATTTGCTCTCCTTACCCTTCAGGATTTAAAACTGTTTTAGGAAGCTATCAATCTGCAAAAAATATTATAGCAGTAGGAGCCACTGATTCAGCGGGCATCATCGCAAATTTCTCAAGCAAGGGGCCGGTAAAAGATGGAAGAATAAAACCAGAAATCTGTTCGATGGGTTATCGTGTGGTCTCTGATGGCAATAACAACACATATTTCTATGATAACGGAACAAGCATGGCCAGCCCGGGAGTTACAGGAGGATTAACGCTGCTATATCAATTATACAAACAACTCAATAGCGGGAACAATCCAAAAAACGGTTTAATGAAAGCCATCATTTGTAACAGCAGCCGGGATGGAGGAAACAGCGGTCCTGATTTTTCTTATGGTTTTGGCTGGCTGGATTTGAAGAGAGCAGCTATAACGATAGAAAATAACCGGTATTTTAATTCAACGATTGCGAACGGAATTCAGAATACACATTCTATTACTATTCCTGCAAATGCTGCGCAACTGAAGGTTATGCTCTACTGGAATGACCCGCCTGCTTCATTGCTTTCAAGCCAAACATTAGTGAATGATTTAGATCTTACGGTGCAAACTCCATCATCCACCACTGTATTTCCAAAGATCCTTGATACTATTCCTTCTCATGTTACAAATGTCTCCACAGAAGGGCCAGATCATATCAACAATATTGAACAGGTTGTGATCAATAGCCCTGCAGCCGGAACTTATTCTATCAAAGTAAACGGTACTTCCATAACTCAAAATTCACCACAGGAATATTTCATTGCTTATGATCTCGTACCGGATAGTACAACTTTGAGCTTTCCGATCGGCGGAGAAAGTTTTTCAACCACAGATTCTGCATTGATACAATGGGATGCTTTCGGAACCAGTGCCACATTCAAGCTTGAATATTCTACTGATGACGGCGCCAGTTGGACAACAATTAACAGCTCTGTCGCAGGGAATCTGCGTCAACTGAAATGGATTCTACCCAACGTTACAACCGATAAAGCAAAAGTCAGGCTTACAAATAATACTACAGGTGATATTAGCACCAGCGGCGATTTCACCATTATAGGATTGCCAACCGTTTCGTTAGCAGGTACTCAATGTGAAGGCTATATTAGGATCAACTGGACAAATATTCCCGGTGCCACCGATTATGAAGTATTCATGTTGCAGGGAAATGATATGCAATCAATGACAACCACAACAGCTACCACATATACTTTCACGGGCTTATCAAAAGATTCTGTTTATTGGGTGGCTGTGAGAGCAAGGCTGAATGGAAATCCGGGAAGAAGATCGGTTGCTGTCTCCCGGCAACCAAATACAGGAACCTGTTCCGGGGCTATTTCTGATAATGATCTGAAACTTGATTCTATACTTGCTCCTTTTTCAGGCAGAAAATTCACTTCTTCAGAATTGGGTAACTCTGTTCAAATAAAGATTAGGATCAAAAACCTGGACAATGTTGCTATCAGCAATTTTGATGTGAAGTATTCTGTAAACGGAGGTTCGTGGATTAGCGAGAATGTTCCAGGTCCTGTAAGCGGAGGTGCAACTTATACACATACTTTCATCACTACATATGATTTTTCATCAATTGGAACTTACACTATAAAAGCTGTTGTGGATTATGGGCCTGATACAGTGAAAGCAAATGATACCTTACCTTCTGTAATAAAACAACTCGATAATCAACCCATTGATCTAACCACTCAATTTGTAGAAAATTTTGATGCAGCCCCCGAACAGGAATTCAAAACGGCGCAGATGGGTTTAACTAATCTTGATCGTTTTGATTTTAGTAATTCATCGGTTTATGGGCGTCTTCGAAGTTTTATTAACACTGGTATTGCTCATTCAGGTAATAATGCCATCACTCTTGATGTTGACAGGTATATATATCCTTCATCCAGTACAAATTATCTGGACGGAACTTTTAATCTTTCAAACTATGATGCCAGCACAGATGATATTCGTTTAGATTTTTATTACGATAATCATGGTCAGCCATCTAATGGAGAAAACGAAGTTTGGGTAAGAGGAAGCGAAACCTCAGCATGGGTATCGGCTTATGATTTATATGCCAACCAAAATGATCCCGGTACTTATAAAAAAACATCGAGTCTCGAAATATCGGATTTACTGACAAGTGCAGGCCAAAATTTTACACCTTCTTTTCAAGTACGATGGGGAGAATATGGTTATTTACCTGCTGCTGATATAGCAGATGCAGGTGGTTATACATTTGACGATATTCATTTGTACAAAGTAACTGATGACATACAAATGATAAGCATTGACACTCCTATTGTAAACAGTTGTGGTTTGAATAGCACAACACCTGTAAAAGTTTCAGTTCGAAATAGCTCAAATACAACTATATCAAACATCCCTGTCAAATTCAGTATCGATGGGGGCTCTGTTGTTTCGGAGACTATATCATCAATAGGAGGTAATGCAACTGTGCAATACACATTTACCGCTACTGCTGATCTTTCTGCAGCAGGTACTCACACAGTCGAAGCGTGGGTTGATTATCCTACTGACTCATACAGAGATAATGATACAGTAAGCGCCGCTATAGTTAATTCTACAGTCATTACTTCATTTCCCTATCTCGAGAATTTTGAAAGTAGTAATGGCTCATGGTATACTGGCGGTGTAAAAAGTTCCTGGGAATATGGTACACCTGCTTCTACCAAAATAAATTCGGCTGCCAGTGGAAGTAAAGCATGGAAAACAAGGCTTACAGGTAATTATAATGATTTGGAGTTATCTTATCTCTATTCTCCGTGCTTTGATATTAGTGGTATGACAAACCCGACACTGAGTTTAAGCCTGGCTCTTGATCTTGAAGATTGCGGAGCAAGCTTATGTGATGGTGCATGGATTGAATATTCTGCCGATGGAATTACCTGGAATAAACTAGGCTACTATGGAAGCGGTACAAACTGGTACAATAAAAATTATTCAGGTGATGAAGTATGGAATATCCAGGATTATACCAGGTGGCATGTAGCAACAACATCTTTGCCAACTGGTCTTTCAAGATTGCGGCTTCGTATTGTAATGAATTCGGATCCTGCCGTAAACAGAGAAGGAGTTGCAGTAGATGACATTCATATTTATGACAACACGATGGGTATTTATGATGGTGCTTCTCTTGCTTCCCCTATTACTCAGGCAATTTCAGGCGGCACATCATGGATTGATTTTACATCAGGCGGCAAACTGGTTGCTTCCATTCAACCCAATACCCAAAATATGGGCAGTACTGATGTACAGGCATATATTAACACAGGAGCAGTCAGGCATACTACAAGCCAATATTACCACGACAGAAATATAACTATTAAGCCAGCAAATAGTTTAACAGATTCTGCAATAGTTCGTTTTTATTTCCTCGATAGTGAAACAGAAGCATTGATAAACGCTACAGGTTGTTCTTCGTGCAGCAAACCGGAAAGTGCTTATCAATTGGGAGTATCAAAATATACTGACCCTGCAAATCGCACAAATGAAGATGGAACATTATCCAATGATTTACCGGGAACATGGTCGTTTATTAACTCGTCAAAAGCCATAAAAGTTCCTTTTGATAAAGGTTATTATGCAGAATTCAAAGTGAAAGATTTTTCAGAGTTCTGGCTGAATAATGGAGACCTCTCAGGTTTAATTCCTCTGCCAATAAGAATTGTTTCTTTTGATGCACATAAGCAAACGAATAACGACGTCCTATTGAAATGGGAAGTAGCAGATGAGTTGAATATTGATCGTTATGAGATCGAAGTAGCCAGATCTTCCAGAGATTATCAATTAAATAATTTTGTGAAAATAGGACAGGTAACAAATAATGGTAACTCATCCATTTCACAAGATTACAATTTTACAGATGCTGAAAACAGTAAATCTGGGGTTAGATACTATCGTTTAAAAATAATTGGAAGTGACGGAGGTTTTTACTATTCAGAGATCAGGCCGGTTATTTTTAATAATGAAATAACATGGCAGGTTTATCCCAATCCTTCAAATGGTCTTTTCTATTTTGTTTTTCAGCAAAACAGCGGAGAAGCAATTAATCTGAAAGTTTATAATATTAAAGGGCAACTTGTTCAGCAAATACAAACTCCGACTACAGGATTTGTGCAGAAAATAATCATTGATTTGCGACAAAATAAATTTACACCCGGCATGTATTTGATAGTAGCCGACGGAGCAAATACCCAAACGTTCAAAGTTCTAAAACAGTAATCCGATCAATTTATAAACAACAAAAGGTGTCAATAAACACCTCTACCCCATTTTATACAAATCTAATTACCAACCCTGTTTTGCAATACCCGCATTTATAGCTGCCATTGCTTTCTCTTCATTTACCAGTGTAGTAAGTTTATTTCCTTTCCCATCATGTCCCTGCACCATATAAGCACCTTTAGCTGTTTTTGTAATCACAGCATCCAGAACAGGAACGCCTTTTTCCTTAGTTTTTACATTATACGCTGTAAGTTGAACATCTGCCATGATAAAGTTTTTTTGGTTAGTAATATTTGAAATTAGCGATTTTAGAAGTTTTAAACGGGAGAAGTTTTTAACAGCAGAAAGTAAAAGGCCTTAAAAGATTAGATTCAAGCCAGTTAAGAACAAAAATTTTTTTTAATGGATGGTGAAATTTATCCGTATAAACCCTTGTTCCAGTGCTGTCAAAGGTGAATATTGCATGGCCTATACATCAAGTTTTGCATATCTCGCATGACTTTCAATAAAATCTCTTCGGGGTGCTACTTCATCGCCCATTAGCATACTAAATACACGATCTGCTTCAGCAGCACTTTCTATAGTTACCATTTTTAAGGTTCTTGTGGCAGGATTCATTGTTGTTTCCCAAAGCTGGTCAGCATTCATTTCGCCTAAACCTTTGTACCTCTGGACACCGACAGAATCATCTTTACCTGCGCCAATTCTTTCTACCAAAGCCTTACGCTGTTCTTCATTCCACGCATAAGCCTGTTCTTTTCCTTTTTTTACCAAATAGAGAGGGGGTTGTGCTATGTAGACATATCCTTGCTCAACCAGCTCTTTCATATATCGATAAATGAAAGTAAGAATTAGCGTCGCTATATGACTTCCATCCACATCTGCATCTGTCATGATGATAAGCTTATGATAACGAAGTTTATTCAGGTTTAAAGCTTTGGGATCTTCAGGGGTACCCACTGTTACTCCCAGTGCTGTATACATGTTCCTGATCTCGTCGTTTTCATAGATCTTATGTTCCATTGCTTTCTCCACATTCAAAATTTTTCCCCTCAATGGAAGAATAGCCTGAAAACTTCTGTCGCGTCCCTGCTTGGCTGTACCACCGGCGCTGTCACCTTCAACTAAAAACAATTCACAACGTTCAGGATCACGATCAGAGCAATCAGCAAGTTTACCGGGTAAGCCGCCACCGCTTAGCACAGATTTACGCTGTACAAGTTCCCTTGCTTTTCTTGCTGCTGCTCTTGCCTGGGCGGCAAGGATCACTTTATTAATAATATTTTTTGCCTCCCTGGGATTTTCCTCCAAATGCGCTTCAAGAACTTTTGAAACAGTTGAATCGACAACTCCCATTACTTCACTATTGCCAAGCTTTGTTTTTGTTTGCCCTTCAAACTGTGGTTCCGGGACTTTTACAGAAATAATAGCACTTAAACCTTCCCTGAAATCATCGCCCTCAATTTCAACCTTTGCCTTTTCAAACATTCCTTCTTTATCACCATAGCTTTTAAAAACTCTTGTCAACGCACGGCGAAAACCGGAAACATGCGTGCCTCCTTCTATCGTATTAATGTTATTTACATAAGAGTAAATGTGTTCACTAAAGCTATCATTGTATATAAGAGCTACTTCTACAGAAACATTTGTTATCTCATCTTTGCCATCAACAAAAATGGTTTTGGGAATTAACTGGTTGCGGCCCGCATTTGCATCCAGCATTTCCACAAACTCAACAATACCCCCTTCACTATAAAAAGTTTTTGAATACACAATGTTAGAATCCTCTTTTTCCCTGAGATCATTCAATGTAATGCGAATACCCTTATTCAGGAATGATAATTCACGAAGACGTCCTTCAAGAATGTCTTTTTTAAAAACTGTAGTTGTAAAAATTGAATCATCGGGCCAGAAATGAATGGTCGTACCTGTTTGTTCACTTTCGCCAATTGTTCTCACAGCATACTGAGGGGCACCAATTTTATATTCCTGTTCAAAAATTTTGCCTTCACGATAAACCAATACATGAAGCTTTTTACTAAGTGCATTTACACAGCTCACGCCTACACCATGCAAGCCACCTGAAACTTTATAGGAATCTTTATCAAATTTACCACCTGCATGAAGCACAGTCATAACAACTTCCAACGCACTACGTTTTTCTTTGGCCATTATCCCGGTGGGAATGCCGCGACCATCATCCTGAACAGAAACGGAATTGTCTTCATGAATTGTGACAACAATATTCTTACAATAGCCCACTAAGGCCTCGTCAATAGAATTATCCACTACTTCATATACAAGGTGATGCAAACCCTTTTCACTGATATCGCCAATATACATGGCTGGACGCCTGCGAACTGCTTCTAAACCTTCTAATACCTGGATACTTTCAGCACCATAACCGTTGGTGGCCTGTAACTTTTTTTCGTTGATTTCTACGCTCATAAAAGGGGGAAAAATCTCTCGTTTTTGATCTAAAATATAAGACCTGCAAATGTACGAAATATATAGGGCTTAAGCTGGTTTTGAAGAAAGATTTATTAAGGTTTTTTTATCAATCTTCCTGCTAATTTATTGGGGGAAAAAGTAGCAGAAAACATCGAATGTTACTACGTACTCTTATTGTTTTAAATTGGGTTATCTTTTTACAATTTGAGCTACCATGACCGCTTCTGTACAAATTTTCCCTCCTGCATAAACTGTTCCCTTCATTTCTACAATTCCGCGACGAATAGATGACAATAATTCCATTTTTAACAGAAGAGTATCGCCCGGTTTTACCATACTTTTAAATTTGCAATTATCAATCTTTAGAAAGTAGGTATCATATTGTCCTTCACCTGCAAGATTGATGGCTAATATTCCTCCTGTTTGAGCTAAAGCCTCCACTTGCAGTACACCCGGCATTACCGGATTGTTGGGAAAATGGCCCTGAAAAAACCACTCATTGAATGTTACATTTTTTACACCTACAATATGTTTTTCACTTATTTCAATGATCTTATCTACAAGTAAAAAAGGAAACCGATGTGGCAATTTGCTTTCTATATATTGAATATCATGTATCGGAGATTTATTAGGATCATAACAAGGAATACTTACATTATTTTTATTTTTTTTAATATACTGTTTGATTTTTTTTGCAAACTCTACATTGCTGTTATGACCAGGACGATTAGCGATAATATGAGCTTTGACCGGATATCCTATCAATGCCAGGTCACCTACTACATCTAAGAGTTTATGACGTGCAGGCTCATTAGGAAAACGCAATTCTATATTATTTAGATATCCTTCGCTTTTTACTTCTATTTTTTCTTTTCTGAACACTTTTGCCAATCTTGCCATTTCTTTGCTATCAACCGGTTTATCCACTACGACAATTGCATTATCAAAATCACCTCCCTTGATAAGATTATTATCAAGCAACATTTCAAGCTCGTGTAAAAAACAAAAAGTACGGCAGGGAGCAATCTCATTTCTAAAATCACGAATATGTTTCAGACCGGCATGTTGTGTGCCTAATACAGGAGAATTAAAATCAATTAAAGTAGTTATAGAATATTCGTTTGCAGGTATGGCGACAAGCTCCACATTTTTCTTTGAGTCTTTATATAAAATATTCTGATCAATGGTGTACCATATTTTTTCAGCATTCTGTTCTTCCACTCCGGCTTTCTCAATCATCTCTACAAACGGTTCTGAACTTCCATCTTTAATCGGTACTTCAGGTCCATTTAAAGTTATAAGAACATTATCAATACCCATTCCTACTAATGCCGCTAATACATGTTCTACAGTATTTATTTTCACTCCATTACTTTCCAGTGTGGTACCGCGACTGGTATCAATTACCAAATCACAATCTGCTTTGATAATAGGTTGACCTGCTATATCGATGCGCTGAAACTGAATGCCAAAATTTGAATCACGGGGTTGTAACACCATATCTACCAGTACTCCGGTATGAAGACCAGTACCGGAGATGCTTACCTCCGATCCCAGAGTATGCTGTTTGTCTGGATTAAAACTCCTGCTCATGCTATCAGTATGAGGTTTGTTTTTCGTTTCAGTTATCATGCAAACAAAGATAGGGAGAAGTCTTTTTAGTCAATAGACAATAAACTATTAGTTATTTACTTATCTAAATAAAAAGTCAACTTTTAGAAAAGAATATAATTATGCAATCAACTTTTTTAGTTCCGGAAGACTTTTTCTATTTCTAAGCCGCCGGAAATGTTCATGTTTTTATTCAACAAAGGTCTAATCAATATTTTCTCCTATCAATTGCTGAACTAATCTTTCCAGCTCTTTTAATCTTTTTTCAAATTCAGGAAGATTGCGACTGAGAGCCTGACTACGAAGTGCAGCTGTATAGTCGTGAGCAGGGGACCCGGTAACCGCCTTACCTGACTCAATAGATTTACTTACTCCGCTTTGTGCATTTATTTTAGCTCCATCGCCTATCTGTAAGTGACCCACAATACCTGCCTGCCCACCAATCATTACGCTTTTGCCAATCTTTGTACTTCCGCTAACTCCGGCCTGTGCAGCAATTACAGTATTGCTGCCTATTTCCACATTATGAGCTATCTGAATTAAGTTATCAAGTTTAGCACCTTTTTTAATAATGGTTGAACCAATTGTGGCTCTGTCGATAGTTGTGTTGGCTCCGATTTCTACATTATCTTCTATTATAACATTTCCAATTTGAGGAATTTTTTTAAAACTTCCATCAGGTTGTGGGGCAAAACCAAATCCATCGCTGCCAATTACGGTACCTGCATGTATAGTTACATTGTTTCCAATTGTACAATCTTTATAAATTTTTACACCGGGATGAATGACGGTATCATTTCCTATCTTAACATTATCGCCAATAAATGTATTTGGAAAAATTTTGGTATTGTTTCCCAGTTTCACATTTTCTCCAAGGTAGGTAAACACACCAATAAAAACATTTTGTCCATAGCTGGTTGTTTGAGCAATATAACTTGGCTGCTGTATACCATTCAATTGCTGGGTCATCATCTCCTGGTACTTTGAAAGAAGAGTGGCAAATGCTGTATAAGGATCCGGCACACGAATAAGCGTAGTCTTTATATTTTGTTTTAATTCCAGCGTCTCATTAATAATAATAACAGAAGCCCGGGTCGTATACAAAAATTCTTCGTATTTAGAATTGGCAAGAAATGCAAGTTGCCCAGACTTTGCCTCTTCAATTTTTCCAAAAGATGTTACTGAAGCGTTCGGATCTCCTTCTATTTTGCCATTTATAAGTAAGGCAACTTGTAAAGCGGAAAAAGTCATGATTTTTGTTTCTTAGGTCCGTTTCTTGTTTCCACTGCTATTACATCATAAGTAACCAGAGTAACTAGAAACGATAATAACAAATGTAATATTTTTTAACAGGGCCTGCCAGTTGCTGATGAATAAGCGCATTGTCGATTTGCGATATATCTTTTATGCTCCCATCTTTGAAAAGAATATTTATTCTTTCATCAGTCAGGTCATAAGTTGTATTAATGGCCTCGCCTGTAAAAACAAAATAATTGACATCTTCTTCAGTTATCTGCAGGCGTTGCATAGCTTCGCATTCTTTTTCTTTCAGCAATTTTTCATTAAAGGGTTCAGCCTGGAGCTTTATTTTGAATAATTTTCTGTCTACCAAAGAACGACACAGGGCAGAAAGAATTTTATCCGTGTGCTTACTCCAGTTTTTAATAGTGCACATCACATCATAATCATCAAGGCTGCAAAAAATATCCAGGTTCTCTTGAATTTGCAGCTCATTGTCTGAATTATTCAAAAAGAAATTCAAAGCATCTGTTGCCGCAATAGCCGGTATATCATTTCTTAAAAGTTCTTTGGCACGGCGGATGATTTTTACAAGAAGCATCTCTGCACTCATCACTGTTTTATGAAGATATACCTGCCAGTACATGAGTCTTCGGGCCACCAAAAATTTTTCAATAGAATAAATTCCTTTTTCTTCTATCATCAATTCGTCATTTTTTACAACGAGCATTTTTAAAATACGATCATAGCTGATAACACCTTCCGCAACCCCTGTAAAAAAACTATCTCTTGATAAATAATCCATACGATCAACATCAAGCTGCCCGGAAACCAGCTGATGCAGAAAATGCTTGTGATAATTATTTCTGAAAATATCAATTGCCGTTTGTAATTGCCCATTATACTCCTCGTTCAAAGTTTGCATAATGAGCAAAGAGATAGCCTCATGATTGACATTTGGAATTAATTCTTTTTCCAATGCATGTGAATAAGGGCCATGACCAACATCATGCAAGAGAATTGCAATCCTGGCGCCGATTTCTTCTTCTGATGTAATATCTGTCCCTTTATTCTTTACTTCAGTCAGTGCAGAGCTCATTAAATGATACGCTCCAAGTGAATGATGCAGTCGTGAATGTACAGCACCCGGATAAACCAAATGAGCAAAAGCCATTTGATGAATGCGCCGGAGTCTTTGATAGTAAGGATGAGAAATGATATTGAGAATAAGCGGATGATCAATTGTGATAAAACCATACACAGGATCGTTGATAATTTTGCGCACAAACGCCATGCTGTTGTCTTTTTGTTAAACCCCTTTCCAAGGCAGTAGGCAAAGCTACTATAGCTGGGTTTAATAAACTAAATTTGAATTTATTGCTCTTTAATAAGAAATAGCTGGAATAACTTGAACATAGATGAATTCACAAAAGAGGCATAAACAAATGTTCAAAAAAGCTGTAACAAAATTAAAATTACTAACGATAAACTTTACAAATGACAGCACCAAAAATTCTATGGGTAGATGATGAGATTGAAAGTTTGCAATCGCAAAAATTATTTTTAGAAGGCAAAGGTTATGAAGTACAAACACTGACTAATGGTTTTGATGCAATAGATTTTGTGAAGGAAAACCACGTGGATGTGGTGCTGATTGATGAGACAATGCCGGGTATTACAGGGCTTGAAACGTTGGCAAAAATTAAAGAAGTAAATGTCTCGTTGCCGGTAGTACTGATCACAAAAAATGAAACAGAGAATTTAATGAATGAGGCGATCGGCAGTCAGATCAGCGATTATCTGATAAAGCCTGTAAATCCCAACCAGGTTTGGTTAAGTTTAAAAAAGATAATTGATAACCGGAGATTAGTCGCTGAAAAAACTACAACAGCCTACCAGCAACAGTTTCGCAATCTTTTCATGTCACTGAATAGTAATCCTGATTATAATGAATGGATGGATATCTATAAAAAACTTGTGTATTGGGAACTGGAAATGCAAAAAAGCGATAGTCCTGAAATGCAGGAAGTTTTACAACAACAGAAAGGTGAAGCAAACACTGAATTTTTCAAGTTTGTCTCCAGGAATTATGCTTCATGGATTAGCCCCAAAAGTGGGGAAGGCCCTGTGATGAGTCATAACTTATTCCAATTTAAGGTATTGCCACATGTAGAAAAAGGAACTCCACTTTTTTTTGTGCTGATCGATAATCTCCGGTTTGATCAATGGAAGGCCATACAACCCACATTTGCTGAAAGCTTCAGGATACTGGAAGAAGACACATTTTACAGTATATTACCTACCGCTACACAGTATGCAAGAAATGCAATCTTTGCCGGATTACTTCCCATTGATATTGAAAAAAAATTTCCGGCTGAATGGAAAAATGACGATGAGGAAGGAGGAAAGAATTTACATGAGGAACAACTTTTTAAAGCACAATTGAACAGGCTGGGAAAAGAAAATCTTCGTTTTTCTTATACCAAGATTTTAAATAACCAGGCAGGTCTTGATCTGGTAAACAATATTCACAATTTGCTGAATAATGACCTAAATATAATTGTATACAATTTTGTAGACATGCTTAGCCATGCCCGCACTGAAATGGAAGTATTAAAAGAACTGGCGGGTGATGAAATGAGCTACCGCAGCATTACAGCTTCCTGGTTTGAACATTCACCACTTCACCAAGCATTGAAGAAAATAGCTGATAAAAATATTAAAGTGGTGCTGGCAACAGATCATGGAAGCATAAGAGTAAAAACTCCCTACAAGGTTGTTGGTGATAAACAAACTACAACCAATCTGCGTTATAAACATGGCCGTAACCTTGCTTATGAACCAAAGGAAGTGCTTGCTTTCCGCGATCCGCGACAAGCCGGATTGCCTGTGCCCACAGTAAATTCTTCGTTCATTTTCGCAAGAGAAGATAGTTATCTCTGTTATCCGAATAATTACAATTATTATGCAAACTACTACCGTAACACTTTTCAACATGGTGGTGTAAGCCTGGAAGAAATGATTGTACCTGTAATAAAAATGCTGAGCAAATAAAACTTACAGGGAAATATATAAAAACAAAAAACTGTGGATAATTAAGAAGTATTACTAAATACAATGCAATTAATTTTGATTTTAATTTTTCACTTTTGAATTTTCAATGAAATACAATCAGTCTACTCTTGATAAATTAGAAAAGCTTGTTGAAGGATCAGGTTATGTGATCCGCTATGAGCGTGGAACTTTCCAAAGCGGTTATTGTATACTTGAACAAAAGAAAGTGGTGGTGTTAAATAAATTTTTACAAACAGAAGGCCGCATAAACACACTTATAGATTTAATTCTGCAATTGGACATTCCACTAAACATTCTTGCTGAGGAATCCAAAAAATTATATACAGAAATTAGTTGCAAACTGGAAACTAAAGAAAACAACAATTAAGTTTTAAACTTGTATTTCATTTCAAGCTCCTTATTTTCTATTTCGTATTTTTAGTTGTGACTTATCCTTCTCTTAAAATAACTTTTCTTGGAACAGGAACCAGCAGCGGTGTGCCTATGATTGCATGTGATTGTGAAGTTTGTACTTCGGGGGATAAAAAAGATAAACGATTAAGGCCAAGTATTATGGTTCAATCAGCTAACACTACTATTGTAGTGGATACTACGCCTGACTTTCGTTGCCAGATGCTGAGAGAAAGGGTAAAAAATGTAGACGCCATTCTTTTTACTCATCCCCATAAGGATCATATTGCGGGTCTTGATGATGTAAGAGCTTTCAATTTTTTTAATAAAAAGAAAATGGAAGTCTATGCCAACTCTCTTACCGAAGAGGCATTGAAAAGAGAATTTGGATATGCATTTGCTGATAAAAAATATCCCGGTGTACCCGATTTAAATTTAAATACAATCACACTTGACCCGTTTTCTATTGGCGATATCCCTGTTATACCGATACAGGTATGGCATTTGAAAATGCCTGTGTTAGGGTTTCGCTTCGGAAAATTCACTTACATCACTGATGCTAACAGGATCGATAAGGAAGAAAAAGAGAAAATAAAAGGGAGTGGGGTCTTTGTTATAAATGCTTTGCGAAAGCAATCTCATGTTTCACATTTTAGTTTGGGAGAAGCTATGGAACTGGTGGAGGAGCTACATATACCGTCAGTCTACTTTACTCATATCTCTCACCAATTGGGGCTACACAAAGTTGTGGAAGCAGAATTGCCGGATGATATTCATCTTGCTTATGACGGATTAATTTTAAACGTTTGAGCAAAAAAATATTTTTAAACCCTTGTTTGCTTGAAAAAAATTCCTTTACCTTGCATAGCCTTTAACGATTGCCGTATTGCTGATATCGTTGGACCACGGTTGCTTGCTAAATATGATTTATTAAGGTGATGCCATCTCTGCCGAATGTTTTTGGGTGAGATGGCATCAGGTTTTATAAAAGACACTTTATGAATTTTCAAACATCTGAATTAACGGAACAAATTGCCCATGCTGCAAAAAGTTTTGCTGAACAATATATACGCCCCCATGTGATGGAGTGGGATGAAAAACAGGAATTCCCTGTTCCTGTTTTTAAAGAGTTAGGTAAGCTTGGAATGATGGGGGTATTAGTGCCTGAAAAGTATAGTGGAGCAGGAATGGGGTATTACGAATATAAAGTTGTTATCGAGGAAATTTCTAAAGTTTGTGGTTCTATTGGTTTGAGTGTGGCAGCACACAATTCGCTGTGTACAGGTCATATTATGACATTTGCAAATGAAGAACAAAAGAAAAAATACTTACCCGGGCTTGCAAAGGGCGAATGGATTGGAGCCTGGGGATTAACAGAACCAAATACCGGCAGTGATGCTGGTAATATGAAATGTACAGCGACGAAACAAGGAAATGACTGGATAATTAATGGAACCAAGAACTGGATCACCCACGGAAAAAGTGGCGATGTGGCTGTGGTAATTTGTCGCACAGGCGAACCAAGAACAAGCGGTAATGCTACAGCATTTATAGTAGAAAAAGGTACTTCTGGTTTTACGGGAGGTAAAAAAGAAAATAAACTGGGCATGCGTGCAAGCGAAACGGCAGAAATGATTTTTGACAACTGCCGTATTCCTGATTCACAAAGAATAGGAGAAGTAGGAGAAGGTTTTCGACAGGCATTGAAAGTACTTGATGGAGGAAGAATCTCTATAGCATGTTTGGCCCTGGGTATAGCTAAAGGAGCTTATCAATCCTCTTTAGAATATTCCAAAGAGCGATATCAGTTTGATAAACCCATTTCAAGTTTTCAGGCAATTTCCTTTAAACTGGCTGATATGGCGACAGAAATAAAAGCTGCAGAGCTATTGATATTGGAAGCATGTGATCTGAAAAATAGAAACGAAAATGTAACAAAAGTAGCAGCGATGGCAAAATACTATGCAGCCGAAGTAGCGGTTAAAGTTGCCAACGATGCAGTGCAAATCTTTGCCGGTTATGGTTACACAAAAGATTTTCCCGTTGAAAAATATTATCGCGATGCCAAGCTATGTACCATTGGGGAAGGAACTTCAGAAATTCAAAAGATTGTCATTTCAAGAGAAGTATTGAAGGACTATATATAATTTTTTACCCGTAAACAATTTGCTATTTCACTTCCTGCATTTCTACCAGCCTCCTGTAAAAACCATCCTGGTTCATTAGAAAATCATGAGTTCCCCTTTCCACAATTTTTCCTTTTTGAAGAACAATAATTTCATCAGCATGCCGGATAGTCGAGAGCCTGTGTGCAATAACAAGGCTCGTTCTGTTTTGCATCATGTTGTTTATAGCATCCTGCACCAGGCGTTCACTTTCTGTATCAAGAGAAGAGGTGGCCTCATCAAGAATAAGAATGGGAGGGTTTTTTAAAACAGCCCTGGCAATTGTTATACGTTGCCTTTCGCCCCCGCTTAGTTTACTGCCCCGGTCACCAATGTTTGTTTTATATCCTTCTTCTTTTTGCATAATGAAGCTATGCGCATTAGCCACTTTAGCTGCCTGTATTACCTCTTCATATGTTGCATCTTCTTTTCCAAGTTTTATATTATTTGCTATCGTATCGTTAAATAAAATGGGTTCCTGCGTAACAATGCTCATCTGGCTGCGTAAAGATTTTAATGAATATTCTTTAATATTTACTCCATCAATCAGCAAGTCGCCTTTTGTTACATCATGAAAACGCGGAACAAGATCAGCCAGAGTGGATTTTCCGGCCCCGGATGAACCAACAAAAGCAACTGTTTTTCCTTTAGCAATTTTTAAATTAATATCACAAAGAACGGGCATATCTGCATAAGCAAAACCTACATAGCTGAATTCAATAGAATCATTAAATGATAACAGTGATTTAGGATGATCTATTTCTTTAATTACCTCCTGCTGATGAAGTAAGACTTTTACTCTTTCAATACTTGCTGCACCGTTACGAATATTATAAAATGCCTGTGAAAACATTTTTAAGGAAGGAATGATTTGGGTAAATATGGCAATAAAAGTTAAAAAATCTCCACCACTCAGATTAAAACTATTTTGACGTAAGACCATTCGTCCTCCATACCAAAGAACAAAACAAACCGCAGCTATTGCCATTGTTTCTGAAACAGGCGAAGCCAAATCTCTTCTTCTGTTCGCTTTATTCTTTACGTAAAATAATTTTTGGTTTTCATCATAAAATTTTTCTGACTGGTGTGATTCCGCATTAAAAGCTTTTAGTACACGGATGCCTCCTATTGTTTCTTCAATGATTGAAAGAATAGAGCCAAGTTTTTCCTGGACTTTCCCTGATACTCTTTTAAGAGATCTTCCTACACGACCTATCACAAAACCAATCACAGGCAAAAACAAAAGAAGAAAAAGTGATAGTTCAGGGCTTAACTTAATCATTGCAGCAATAAGAATAAGTATGGTTATTGGCTCACGAAAAATAACTTCTAAAAAACTGACTGTTGAATATTCAATGGCATTAAGGTCATTGGTAAGGCGACTCATTAAATCTCCTTTACGTTGTTCACTGAAATATCCAATAGGAAGATTCAGAATTTTATGAAACATATCCGAACGCATATCATTGATAATACTATTGCGGATGGGATTCAAAACATACAACGCCAGGTAAGCAAAAATATTTTTTAATGTAATAGCAATAACCACTACAATGCAAATAGCTGCCAATGCTTTTGCTTTACCATCTGGTGTATTTATCAATTGAGTAAGCCAATCATAAAATGTTCCTATGGGTCCAATGGCAAAGCGGCTAGTGATTTGATTATTGAATGAATTAGTGACTTTAAAAATGACCTGCAAAAAAGGAGCAAGCATTACCAATGAAACAATGGAAAATATTGCCGAAAGAATATTAAAGAAAAAATATAAACTAACTAAGGCAGGATAACGTTTAATGTATTGGAAGATAGTGGCTAAACTTCTCATAAAGGCGCAAAGTAACTAATTTTACAGCATTGTAAAGGAATGACAGAACGGTAAATGATTGTTATAAACACAACTAAGGTTGACGAATGAGTTGGTTTTAAATTGTATTAACCAGCAATATAAATGTGACTTATGAAGGAAGGTAAAAGACAAAAACAGGTTGGTAGTTTAATCCAGGAAGAATTGAACAGAATATTTCAAAGATTGGGATTGAATATGATTGACGGAGGGATGGTTTCAATCTCCTCCGTCAATGTGACCCCCGATCTGCTTGAGGTAAGAGTTTATCTTAGTTTTTTCCAAAGTCCGGATGCACAAGCCGCACTAAAAAAAATCCAGGAAAGATCTAAAGAGATTAAAAGAGAATTGGGAAATAATGTGCGGCAGCAGCTTCGTCGTATTCCTGAAATAAAATATTTCAGAGATGAAACATTGGACCACGTTTTTAGAATGGAAGAGCTATTTAAGCAAATCAGCAGTGAAAAAAAAGATGATAAGAATTCAGAGTCCTGAAATGTGCAACACCTGCAGGCAGGCAAGTACTCTGCGATACCCTAAGAAACTGAAGCCTGTTTCAAAACCTAAACCACAAAATTGAAACTATTACATTTTCTTTTTGCCTGGCGATACTTTAAAGCAAAAAAATCTACAAATGCAATCAATATTATTGCATGGATCAGCATTGTGGCTATTGTAATGGGAACTGCCGCCCTGATTCTTGTACTCAGCGTATTTAATGGATTTGAAGGATTGGTAAAGTCACTTTACTCTTCTTTTTATCCTGATATCAGGATATCTCCTTCATCGGGTAAAATAATTACTGTTACAAAAGAACAACTGCAAAAATTAAAAGGAGTAAGCGGAGTCAGAAATTTTTCTTTGGTAGCAGAAGAAAAGGCTTTATTGCAGAACGGCAATTACCTGTCTATGGTTTTTTTGAAAGGTGTGGATGAAAATTACAAGTATGTAACAGGCGTGGAAAAACATATTGTTAAAAGCAGATTCGCCAATGATAGTTTCAATATTGGTAGAGCAGATGATCCTTATGTGATCTTAGGAGCCGGTGTTGAAAATGCGGTAGGGGTAGAAACCGACAGAAATTTACTCACATTAAATGTTTATCTTCCAAAGCACTCATCTTCAGAATTAATTGATCCTTTACAAAACATAAGTGAGGATTCAATTAACACTTCCGGTACATTTCTAATTCAACAGGATTTCGATAATAAATATGCCATCACTAATCTTGAATTTTTAAAAAAAATGCTTGGTCTTACACGTGACCAATATGGAGCGATTGAGATTTCTTTAAAAAATAAGGATAATGAGAATGACATAAAGCTGCAGCTACAACAAATTTTTGGAAATAGTTATAAAGTGCAAACAAGATATGAGCAAAATCAAAGTTTGTACTCGATCATGGGGGCAGAAAAATGGGTGATTTATGCCATATTGGTTTTATTGATGATTGTTTTTTCATTTACCATTATCAGTTCACTTACGATGCTGGTGATAGAAAAAGAAAAGGACATTAGTGTGCTTCATGCATTGGGAGGAAACAAAAATTTTATTCAAAAAGTTTTTTTGAGTGAGGGTTTATTGCTTTCTATTATTGGTGGGATTGCGGGAATGTTACTTGCATTATTGCTTGCGTGGATGCAGGTCCATTTTAAATTAATCCCATTGCAGGGTGGTTCTTTCTTAATTGACTACTTCCCGGTGCGATTAAAGATTGGAGATTTTATTCTAGTGAGCATGACCGTGCTTGTAATTGCTCTGCTTGCTTCCTGGATACCCGCACGCAAAGCCGCATTGAATGAATTTTCACTAAGGAGTGAATAATTGAATTCTTGGAACTCTAATAATCCCCCAATGTTTCAGGTAATTGTGCCAAAGCTTTTGCAAGTTGCTCATCGTTGGGAGCCGTGCCATGCCAGTTATGATCATTCTCCATAAAATCAACTCCTTTTCCCATAATTGTATGCATCATAATTGCGACTGGTTTGCTTTGTCCCAATAACGATTTAGCACTTTGAAGTGTTGCTATTACTTCCTCCATATCATTCCCATTCATTTCAAGTGTTATCCATCCAAAAGCTTCAAACTTTCTGCGCAGATCACCATGATCCATCACTTTTTCAATAGTGCCATCAATTTGCTGATGATTCCAGTCAACGGTTGAAATAAGGTTGTCAACTTTATGGTGTACGGCAAACATAATAGCTTCCCATGGCTGTCCTTCATCCAATTCACCGTCCCCATGTAGAGAAAAGACCACAGACTCATCTCTATTTAATTTTTTTGTCAACGCTGCTCCTATAGCTACACTCATTCCCTGCCCCAATGAACCTGTAGCAATCCTTACACCTGGTAAATGTTCATGAGTAGCAGGATGACCCTGGAGACGGGAATTAATTTTTCTAAAAGTAGAGAGCTCTTTGATATCAAAATATCCTGACCGTGCAAGTGCAGAATAATAAACCGGTGAGATATGACCGTTGGATAAAACAAAAATATCTTCTCCTACTGCATCCATATTAAATTCGGGATTATGGTGCATAATCTTAAAATATAAAGCAGTGAAGAAATCTGCACACCCAAGAGAACCACCCGGGTGTCCGCTATTAGCGCCATGTACCATTCTTACAATGTCTCGTCGAATTTGAGCAGCAATTTTTTTTAATTCCGGCATAAATTTTTGTTGATTTGTTTAAACTTTTTGTAACTTATCGACTCCAATTCCTGATTAACGCTGCAAAAGTGCGACCTTTTTTAGTAAATTCCACTTAAGAATATTAATATCTTCAAATTCCAATTATCCTTTGGCGCTTGATTTTAAGACTATTTCATTAAAAAAAAATTGAAAGAGTTTAATAAACTTTGAATAATAAAATTATTTTTGTACAACCAAAATCACCTGAATGCTGGATGTATTACTGACAGGCTCAGTTTCGTTCATCATCACCTTTTTAGCCATACCGATTGTACTACAGATCGCTGAGGAAAAAAAGCTGTTTGATGTTCCTGATGACAGAAAAATTCACAAAGTTCCTGTACCCTCGCTGGGAGGTGTAGGAATTTTTGGTGGTTTCCTTCTGGCATCTCTTCTATCCATATCTTCCAAACAAAATTCTGAATTTCAGTATTTCTTTGCAGCGGCCGTAATAATCTTTTTTTTGGGGTTAAAAGATGATCTTGTTGTTCTCTCTGCCTTGAAAAAATTTGTTGGACAGGTCATAGCTGCATCTATTCTAATCCATCTTGGTGGTATACGCATTACCAGCATGCATGGTCTTTTTGGCTTTACTGAAGTCTCTGATGGATTCAGTATTGCGTTATCGTATCTTACCATTATTGTAGTCATGAATTCTTTTAACCTGATTGATGGTGTAGATGGCCTTGCAGGAACCCTGGGATTATTGTCAGTCCTTCTTTTTGGTATTTATTTCTTTGCGATACAAATGCCTGCCTATTCCTTACTGGCATTTGCAATGGCGGGCAGTCTTTTAGCTTTTTTGATCTTCAATCATCATCCTGCTAAAATCTTTATGGGTGATTCAGGTTCATTAATGATCGGACTGGTCAATTCAATATTGGTAATAAAATTTATTACAGTTGCTGATTCACCTGCTATAGCCATTCCTGTTGAATCATCAGTTATTGTTGGGATTGCCGTACTAATTATTCCATTAGTAGATACTCTCAGAGTTTTCAGTATCAGGATTTTTAAAGGAAATTCTCCTTTTACACCTGATCGAAATCATGTGCATCATTTGTTGCTAGAAAGGGGGTTTAAACATCCGGGAATAACCTTTTTCTGTGTGTTACTTAATTTTCTTTTTATAGCCGTAGCATATTTTGGAAGATCACTTGGTCCTACCTATTTATTATTAGTGATCCTCACAATGGCTTTTTTTGGCCTTGGGGTATTGTTTTATTATAAAAGACGGAAGCCACATATGTTCGTGGCTAAACATTTAGACGAAAAAGAAGATCTTGCCGCTTCATCACCCAAGGTTGTTGCACTTACAAAAGAAGTTGTTGCAGCAGAGCAACAATAACATTACTATTTATAAATCTTACTGCTGCAATTAATTTTTTTGAATTTCTTTCCTTATATCCTGTCCCTTGTTTTTCATTAGCTTTGTTTCCCTAAAAATGGAATGATATGGCAGAAGATATGTCTCATATAGTGATCTCTACAGAAGATAATATGAAAAAAGCTATTGCACACCTCGAAACTGAATTAATTAAAATACGTGCAGGTAAAGCTCACCCTCAAATTCTTGATGGCATTGTAGTAGATTACTATGGATCACCGACTCCCATTGGCCAGGTTGGTAATATTAGTATTATGGATGCCCGAACACTAAGCATTCAACCATGGGAAAAAAATATGTTACAACCTATTGAAAGGGCTATTATAGCTGCTAATATTGGTATAAATCCTCAAAATGACGGTAACCAGATCCGTCTTTTTCTTCCACCTCTAACAGAGGAACGCAGAAAAGAACTGGTTAAAAAAAGCCAGGGAGAAGGTGAGCATTCAAAAATTGCCATAAGAAATATTCGAAGAGATGCAATTGAACATATAAAAAAACTTCAAAAAAACGGATTGAGTGAAGATATTGCAAAGGATGCTGAAACAAATATTCAAAATATAACCAACAAATTTATTGAGGCTGTAGATAAACATCTTGCCTCAAAAGAAAAAGAAATCATGGCTGTATAATCATTCTACGAACTCAGAGAGCGTAATTTCAGATTTATTTTTTTGCCTGTCAGGTCTGTTTACCAAGTAGACACCAAGAAGAATTATTCCAAGTCCAACAATCTGTTTAAAGGTAATATCTTCACCATCTATTATCCCCAAAAAATTCCGACAAAAGGAATTGAATAAGTAACCAGGGAAGCAAAAAGACTTCCAGCCCGTTTTATAAGTATATAAAAAATAGCAGTGGCAATAGCGCTGCCGACTATTCCCAGGGTAGCCGCCTCAACTATTGCCCACTGCACTGAACCTTTATTGTATGAAAGATGAAGAAAGTTTTGTTGCCATAAAACATACGCCGTGGGAATAGTCATAAACCCAATAGATATACTGGCGATATGAAAAGGATTTACTTCCTTTAAGAAATGAGCAACCATATTAATATTGATACCGTATAAAATTGTGGCTAATAAAATGAGTAAAGAATATTTGAAATTTTCAGAGCTGATACCTTTCCAGGAAAAAAATAATATTGTTAATCCTGCAAAGCCGATCAAAACACCCATAATTTTTTGAACCCTGATCTTATCTCTGAAAACTGTAATGGCAATTATGACAACGAAGAGAGGAGTAAGCGAATTAAGTATGCTTGCAAGAGAGCTATCGATATTTTTGGCAATTGCTTTAGCAAACAAAAATGCGGGTAATAAATTCCCGGTAATCCCGGATATAATGACAATTAAGATTTTTTGACGACTAACATGCTTAAGATGAAATATCGCGAATGGAATAAGAATGATCCCTGCCGAAAAAATTCTGAGAGCGGCAATTTGAGAAGCCGATAGTTCCTCTTTACTATGTTTCATTAAAATAAAGGAGCTTCCCCAAATAATGCTAAGTAATAAGAAAAGAAGCCAGTTAATTAATCTATTCATTGCCACGCTGAAAAAAATTTAAATGTCATAAATCCGATTATGCAAGATCATTGTTTTTAATGTATTTTTATTAACAAGAATGAGCAGGATCAAGTTAAAAGATATAGACACAAGAGCACCAAAACAACTGGATAAGGATAAAACCAAAAAAGAATTAGCGGATATCCTTGCAAATCTCGATGAGTTGCAAAACCTTTTATATGCTGAATCTCATCATTCCTTGTTAGTAGTAATCCAGGGAATGGATGCAAGTGGCAAAGATGGTGCTATCCGGAATGTATTCGGAAAACTAAACCCCCAGGGGGTTGAAGTAAAATCGTTTAAAGTTCCCACACCAGAAGAACTAGCTCATGATTTTTTATGGCGTGTACATCAACATTCACCCCCAAAAGGCATAATACAAATTTTTAATCGTTCACATTATGAAGATATTCTTGTAACAAGAGTGCATAAGTGGATTGATGATGATACGGCCAAGAAAAGAATGGAGGCCATTAATGATTTTGAAAAATTGTTACAGCAACATAACAACACTTCCATATTGAAATTTTATCTCCACGTATCTCAGGAAGAACAACTAAAAAGATTGAATGAGCGCATCCGGGATCCCAAAAAACAATGGAAGTATAATGAAAATGATTTTTCCGAAACAAGGCTTTGGGATATCTATATGGAAATGTATGAAGATTGTTTTGAGAATTGTAATAATGTTCCGTGGGCAATAGTTCCGGCTGATCAAAACTGGTATAAAGAATATACAATCGCCTCAAAGATCTTTGAAACCTTAAAGAGTTTCGATATGAAGTACCCTGGAATTAAAAAATAATATCCAAAATGGATCAATTAATCAATCAAAACTTTTATTATGGGAATGTTTAAAGAATTCAAAGAGTTTGCCATGAGAGGCAATCTCGTTGATATTGCAGTCGCCTTTGTAATGGGTGCAGCTTTCGGGAGAGTAATTACTGCGCTTACTGAAGGTATGGTAGCGCCGCTTATTGGTTTACTTTCCGGAAAGGATTTAAGCAATAATAAGTGGATTATAAAGCCCGAGATGAAAGATGCAACCGGGGCTGTGGCACAAGCGGAAATTGCAGTCAAGTGGGGTGCTTTTTTGACAGCCGTCATCGATTTTCTTATAGTTGCATTTGTGATGTTCCTGATTGTAAAAGCAATTAACAGCCTTAAGAAAAAGCATGAAACTCCGTCTCCACCACCGGGTCCGTCTTCGACTGATAAGCTACTGATGGAGATAAGAGATTCTCTGAAAAAATAAATTCAGGTTTGAGATAGTGACGGGGAATTTCTGAAAAATATTTCCCTAATTTTGAATCCCGTTATAGTTCATATAACGGGATTTTATTTTATTAATTAAATACTTTTAGTGAATAATCCTTCTTATCAAATAAAGCTCCCCCAGTTTGAAGGTCCCTTTGATCTTTTACTTTTTTTTATCGAAAGAGATGAGTTGGATATTTATAATATCCCCATTACAAAGATCATTACTGATTTTCTCGATTATATACATGGGCAGGAATCATTGAACATCGAATTATCCAGTGAGTTTATTCTTTTCATTTCAACGCTTATGCGTATCAAGGCAAAAATGTTGCTGCCCCGAAAAGAGTTGGATGAACAGGGAAATGAAATCGATCCCCGCCAGGAATTGATTGATAAAATACTTGAGTATAAAAAGTTCAAGGAAGCTGCAGCACAAATGGCAGAAATGGAGGCCACAAGAATGCTGATGACAAAAAGGGGAAATATTCAAAAAGAATTATCACAAATAGGAGAAGAAAGCGGGGAGGGAACGGAAATACAAATGATTACTCTTTTCCGGTTAATGAAGGCTTTTGAAAAGGTCATGATGAAACTTCATGATCGATTGAATAAACCTATCCATACAGTAGTACAATATAATTACACAATGGAAAGCAGTCGGGACGCAATGTTGAGCCTGGCCCAAAGAGAAAAAACAGTTTCGTTTGAAAGAATTTTTGAGGATTGTGAAAACCGGGTGCATGCAATTTTCTTTTTTCTTTCTTTACTTGAACTGGTGCAGCAAAAATTTTTGAAAATAATCATTGGTGAAGTAAGAAATAACTTTATCATTGAATATAATAAACCTGAAGATCGCCTGGCTGAATTGGAAGAAGAAATTAAATCATAATTTTAAAACCTTTAATCATGAAACGCTCAGCAACCGCAAATTGGAAAGGTTCCGGCAAAGAAGGCAAAGGAACCGTTACGGCTCAAAGTGGAATTTTTTCCGGCACGCCAATATCATACCGTACAAGGTTTGAAGAAGTTCAGGGTACCAGCCCGGAGGAATTAGTGGCTGCAGCACATGCAGGCTGTTTTTCTATGAAACTAAGTTTTGTGCTTGGTGCAGCAGGTTTTACTCCTGATAACATTGACACCAAATGCACCATCACATTAGAAAATGGGGCCATCACAGAAAGTCATCTTGAAGTTACAGCCTCAGTGCCAAACCTTGATGAAACAAAATTTAATGAATGTGCGGCCGATGCAAAAGCTAATTGCCCCATCAGCAAACTACTGAATACAAACATTACAATGAAGGCTACTCTTGCGCATGCTGTGAATGCATAATAAGAAAATCACAAAAAAAATAATGCCACGGTTTGCCCATGGCATTTCTATTTATGACCTGATCTGAAATTAATCAATCCCAAAAGCGAAAATCAGAGTGCTCCCATCCATCGCACTCATTCCCATACCTATCATGGTAAATGCATATTCACCTTTTGATAGTGGCTTATCAATTACCAGTTCCCAATAACCATTCCTGATCTTCTTTATACTGAATGAGATCTTATCACTGCTTTGCAGTTTGTTTTTACCCATTGAGAAGTAACCACCTACTTTCACCAGGTAGATTTTCCGGTTATTTTTTTCAGAACTGACCTTGTAGAGCGTTATTGCGGAAGAAGGATCCATTCCACCGCCCATGTCATCCATCATATTTGGATCAATGCCATTTGCTTTCATCATGGAATCTGACCTGGGTGATGAAGATCCTGAAGATGTTCCTTTGGAAAAAACAAATGAAAGATTGCTGCCGCCGGTGAGCCGGATGGGAGATCTTTCACCTTCTATGCTGTAACTATTCTCCGAACCACCAATGACCTTTGTCTTGTTCTCCATCTTGGATGAACTTTTTTCTAATCTCACCAACGAATCTTTATCTTTTTTAAGATAATATACTTCATTACTGAATTCAGGTTCGGGATATGTTTGTGCTTTGATCAGCAATGTACTTGGCAACAAAAGAGAAAGAAAAAATAACTTTTTCATGACTATTTCTTTTTTGATGATTTGTTACCGAATATCCATCCGGCAAAGATCTGGACTACATTATTTTTTACGTTTACTTTAGGAATAAAACTTGGTGGTGCAGACATGCCTGTTGTATCTATTGAAATATTTTTATACAAATCCCCGAAGCTAATATTATATCTTGCCCCGATCATCAATCCTTTAAAAGGATGGATTTCTATACCTCCGGCAAATCCATAATCAAACTTGTTATAGTAGTCCATTATCGGGCCATACGGATTGCTGCCACTGCTGCCTGATGAAGTACTGCTGTCAGCTTTTGCATTAATGAGAAATGCCATCTGTCCTCCCAACTGGATCGAAAAATACTTGGTTATGTTGATTGACATTAATTGCGGTAATAAAATGTAGTCCAGGTTCACATTTCCTGTATTTGTATTGTTTTCGTAACTATATCCTTGGCGGGAATAGATGATCTCATGCCGGGAACTTAAAACCCCTTTTGATGAGGGTGATATAAAAAATCCGAACAAAAAACCAGATCGACTGCTGCTGTTGATAGAAGAGGCATTGGTGATGTTAGCAAAATTGAACCCTCCTTTCAAACCTACCTGCAATTGTGCAAACGATATGACAGGTATCACGAACGCTGCGAGAAACATTATTTTTCTCATAAATAAATTTTTTGAAAACTTAAAATGTTTTTTACTGATGAACAATAGAACAAAAGTTAATTGTTGCATATTGAAACCTGATTCAAAAATAAATAAGCATGGCATCGGGGGCAATCGCCTGAAACGGTGATTCTGTCTTATTTCCATAAAATCACCTGAAAAAGGGTATTTTTTAATTATCCTCTTTAATAGGCTTTATTTTTATCACAAATCCATTTTTTTCGTCACCACCTTTGATGAACTGTTCGTCATCTTTGGCTTCAAACCCAAATGGCATGGGAACTGCAGGAATACTCATCCACGGCCAGGAAAGACTAGGATTTCCAACGCATGGATCAATCGCCATTCCTCCAATACTTCCCATATTACGGATCCAATCAATAGTTACATATTCATAAGGCTTTTGGGGAGGGTTGGCAGGCACAATATATATTCTCGTGGCTCCAACTATATTTACAGGACCTATACTTGCGCCAGGATTTATTTCGCGTAAATTACAAGGACAACCAGTGATAGTCATCTTAAAATTCATGTTTTGAATATCCTGGATCTTGCTCCTGTCACCATTTAACTGCAGTATACAACTTGATGAATCAATGGTTGTAATGGTGCATTGTAATACATTTTGCTGGTTATGCCCTATAACAGTTATTTCGTATGCTTTATCATAGATGGTAATATTGCTGATCAATGTAAGGGTGTGAAATGTGTTGTTATTAAATGTGAAGTCTGCATTTGCCTGAACAGACACTTCTACAGGGTTTCTGTCAGGCACGTTGGTGGGTGCTGTAAAATCTGCAGATATAAGCGTATTCTGGGCAACTGTCCCCCAAAGGCTGTTCCCTCCGACAATTCCATTTACTGACCAGGTCTTCCTGTTGCTGCCTTGGCCTCGCGTGCGAAGAGGGATCAGCACCATATTGTTCCCCGGATCTCCATTTTCGCCTGGAGGATCTGTTTTCACTATTTGTAAATAAACCTTTTTGCTCACTTTCACTTTTGCATTAGACGGAACAAGGGAATATAAATCAAAATCACTCCACCTGCTAAAATGAGTAATATCCCCGCTGATTGTTTTATTAATTGTATCAATAACTGTACTTCTTAAGCGATACCACTGGCCTTTTTCATCCTGGAAAGAAATTCCTTTCAATGCTTCCACGCCTCCTTCATAATCTTTTTTACTATAGTGAAAGATAATTTTTGCCGGCTGTTGAAAAGTAATTCCAGATGGTTCCAGCTGATAGGCATATTCTTTTCCGGGCGAAAGGGTATTGATAACAGTTTGTATGCTGATATTAGTTTTTGATTTTAAGGCATTTTCTGGAATAATTAAGTCCAATCTTCCATCGGCAGATGAAATTTGCCCGCCTTCCTTATTTATTTTTTGACTTACTTTTTCTCCGATTGGTTTTCCGATTTCTGTAAGAGTTGGAGCTTGAATAATCTCAATTGAATCATCCTGTGCAAATAAGGCTATGTTTGATGCAATCAGAGCTAATAAGAAAATAGGTTTCATTTAAAATATTTTATTATTATTTACAGGTGTACTTACGATTACATTTGTTGAAAGCTTGCAGATACATTTAGTATAATTTTTTATTTGTATAATGAATTTAAAAGCCATATCAACAACTATCAATAGAACAAAAGTTAGCTGACAATTCCATCTTATTATTTTTAATTTCTCATTTCTTAATTCTATTCGTGATATAAAATCTACCAAAAATAAAATGACCAATAATGTGCGACAATCGCCTGAAACAGTAATTCTGAGTGGATTTCAAAAAATCACCCGAAACAGTGATTTTTGATTCCGGAGTTTGAAATCACACTTATCATGGTATATCTTTAGTAAGTTGAGAATAGCCTTTCTTTTATGACTGCCGCATTATTATTTAATAAAAAAAGGATTCTAACATTGATTATGCTGATTGGAGGGTTATCACTTTCAGCACAAACTAATGTAATCGATACGTTTGAAAATACCATTAAACGACAACTCAATGATTCGATGCGTTTGATAAAGGCAACACAGGTAGCAAAATATTTTGAAAACATAGATTCCGCTGTTGCCTGGAAATATTACAGAATAGCAAAACAGTTGGCAGAAAAAGAAAATTCTACTTTTTCAAAAATAAAAATACTGGAATTGGAAGGTGTATTATACACAAAAAATAATCCGGCAAAAGCTTATACACTTTACACTCAGGCCATTGATCAATGCAAAAATTTCAAAGGTGATACTGCTGTGAAAAAATATGAAGCATCTCTCATGAACAATCTGGGTGTGATATCATACTTAAACGGTGATTATGAAGGAGCTGTTCAATCTTTTATTGAGTCTGTAAAAATTTATGAGCAATATGATATTTCAAACGGAAATCTTATTCCTACCCTTGCTAATATCTCCACTACGTACGGAGAATTAAATTATCTCTCAAAAGCAAAAGAATACAGTATTGCCGCCGTGAAATATGCAGAAAAATATGGTAGTGACAAACTAAAGGCGACAAGTTATATTAACTTAGGAAATAACTTGCTTGAGTTAGACAAACTCGATTCAGGGCTTACGGTCATTCGTCATGCTCTTGATCTTACGATGATCACCGGTGATCAGTATGACCTTTTTTTGTGCTATACTAACATTGGCAGATATTTCGATAAATCAGATAACGGCGACTCAGCCTTATATTATTATAAAAAGACTCTTCCCCTTGCACAAAAAATTAATTCTCCTTATGACATCTCAGCCTGTATGAACAGGATAGCAAATATAGCAATAGGGAATAAGAATTATACTGAAGCAAAAAAACTTCTTGATAGTGCTGATATTATCAATAAAAATTTTGGATTTAGAGATAATGAAAAAGACTGGTACCAGCTAATGGCCGAATTCTACAGACGAACCAATAATTTGGAAGCAGCCATTGCCAGTTTAAAGAAATATGATGAATTAAAAGATATCCTCTTAAAAGAAAGCAGGTTAAAAAGAATAGATTTCCTTGAAGAGCGTTACCAAAGTGAAAAAAAACAGAATGCTATTAGCGAGTTGGAAAGAGAGCAGAAAATTCAGCAATTGTATTTACGGCAAAAATCTATATTGAATTATATTTTGATCGGGGCCCTGGCAGTAGTTCTTTTATTTGGTTTTCTTTTATACAATAACTACAAGCAGAAACAAATACTACAGCAGAAAAAAATAAGTGAATTGGAAAAGGATAAACAACTCATGGCTGTTGATGCCATGCTGAAAGGGCAGGAAGAGGAACGCAGCCGGCTTGCCAAAGATCTGCATGATGGCTTGGGTGGAATGCTGTCTGGTGTAAAATATTCATTGAACAATATGAAAGACAACTTAATTGTAACACCTGATAACATGGCTGTATTTGAACGGTCGCTGGATATGATCGATACTTCAATTAAAGAATTGCGAAGGGTTGCTCATAACATGATGCCCGAAATGCTTGTAAAATTTGGCCTTGACGAGGCGCTTAAAGAATATTGTATTTCCGTTACCGCTACAAAGCTGCTCACAGTAAAATATCAGTCCTTTGGTATGAAGGAGCGCATAGAGAGTCCTGTTGAAATTATTATTTACAGAATTGTGCAGGAATTGCTGAACAATGTATTGAAACATGCTTCCGCTTCCGAAGTATTGGTCCAGCTCATCCGAGAGGAAAACCGGTTAAGTGTGCTTGTAGAAGATAATGGTAAAGGATTTGATACAGCTATGCTGGAAAATAATAAAGGGGCAGGTTGGATCAATATCCGCTCAAGAGTAGATTATCTGAAAGGAAGATTGGACATAAATTCAGAAATAAATAAAGGCACTTCTGTTTCAATTGAATTCAATGTATAAATATGATCAGAGTTTTTATTGTTGATGATCATCCTGTAGTTATTGAGGGTATTCATTCTTTATTGCAATACGAAAAAGATATTGAGTGGGCAGGACAGGCAATGAATGCGCAATCCTGTATTGGATTTTTTGTCAACAATACTGCTGATATTATCATGATGGATATTAATCTGCCGGATACAAACGGAGTGGATCTTTGCGCTATTATGAAAGAAAAATATCCTGGGATCTTTATTCTGGGGTTAAGCACTTTCAACCAGGGGCTGTATATAAAAAAAATGATGGAGAACGGCGCTTCAGGTTATATTTTAAAAAATTCATCCAAGGAAGAGTTGCTCACAGCGATTCACGCCGTATGTAAAGGGGATATCTATTTCAGTGGCGAAGTTGGCGAGGCACTGAGGCAATATCAAAAATCTTCAGAAACAGAAATACCCGCATTAAGCAGGAGAGAAAAGGAAGTACTGAAATTAATTGCAGAAGGATATACCAATCCTCAAATCGCAGAAAAATTATTTGTAAGCCCATTTACTGTAGACAGCCACCGGAAAAATCTTCTTGCAAAACTGAATGTAAAAAATACAGCCAGCCTGGTGAGGCTGGCTGTAGAAAAAAACCTTATTTAGAGAATCTTTATTGTTATTTTCAGCAAATTATCTTCATTTTTCTTTTCATCGTTTATTGAATACTCTATTATTTATCCCTAACAGGGATGATAGAAATATAAGATCCATAACCCTGTTTATTCCTTTTGTCAACAATTTGATCCTCGCCATTAGCTTTAAACTTGAAATCAATCGGTATAGATTCATCTTTAACTTCCACAGGCACTACAGGCAATCCCGGCTTCGAACTCTCTAAAACTTTACAGACAAGAACTTCATGTTGGTCGAATTGTATGCTTATTTCCAATGCCGCGTTTGGATTTGAAGAAGAGTGTCCTGTACCTATCAAGCGCCCAATATCCACCTTGCCCTGGCAGATCGTTCCATTATCCACCGTTAATTTAAAAGGCTTTGGTGGATTGTGTTTTTTAGTAAAAGCCGGAGTATAGTTATGTATATCATCTATATCAATTTTGTCGTCCGAATATATTTTACCACCAATACTACTACCTTTTGAAACTATTTTGACATCAAAGCTACCCATATCTTCTTCAAATATACCCATGCCAGCCCTTACTTCACTTAAATCTTTTATTACGACATTATACTCATCCCAAAGATGAATCGTAGCTGTAAAGTTTGCTACGCCTGTGACAATAGTCTTTTTAAAGCCCAATAGTTTTGTACGCCCCAAGCGTGGTCTATCATTGATCACAGCGATGGTATTGAGTTTCAATCTTACTATAACGGGAGCATCACTGCGAGGTAGATATCTTGGAGCGGTATATATTACTTGTATTTTTTCTCCCGGTTCCCGATGTATGGTTCCGGAAGTTACAGACCATATTGCTTGTTTGTTAGCTGACTTTACATCAGGAGTGGGGAGGCTAGCCAGTTCATCGTCATCGTTCCCACTCGAAGGTTGCGATCTTTCTTCTGGAGACAGAACTTTTGACAAATAAAATGATCGTTTTTCGCCCACTCTCATAGTTTGTTCCTGAGGCAATAACTCTACTAAATTTCCTTCTACCATTGCTGAAAAATGCGAAATATGGCCTTTTAATGATTTAGTTGTACTGTCCCAATCGTCGTAATCCATATACTCCCATTTTCCATTTTTGTCCTGAATCGCCATGAACTTCAATTGAGCAGGGCAGACCTCTTCTTCCTCCTTTGTGTAATGAAAAATTATTTCAACTGGTTTTATAAAATGAAGACCGGAAGGTTCAAATTGGTATCCTTTACCGTTCCCGTTTGGAATAAGATTGACAATCGGTTGAATGCTGATAGTTTTTTTTGCTGATAATGCTCCTGCCGGAAAGATCAGCTCGACTCTTCCATCATCCGAAATAATTGTCCCTCCCGCAAGAACTATTTCCTTACTTACGAGAGTTCCATCGGGAGCACCAACAGCTGTGGAATCCGGCAGTTTAATAAGTTTTACTTGCACTGAATCGACTTGCATTTCTGTTGAATCGTCATATAGTTCTGTTGTATCAATTTGTGCTTGAGCACCCACTGAAAAAAAAAGCATCGATGAAATCAGTATTTTTTTCATACCAGTTATTTGAAAGTGATAACGTAGAAAGAAATTTCAATCACTGTTTATGATAAGTTTCTTCATATACTGTTAAATTTTCCACAGTTTCCAGGCATAAAAATTAAAACTCTGATAATTTCATATTGTAATTAATAGAACAAAAGTTACGAGACAAGATTTATTTCCCGTTCTCTTCCCTATGTGGTGTTACGGTCATTTTATAGCCTATGTCACGAGTGTATAACCAAACGCTTTGCTCCTGAACTTCTCCGCTGGCAACAAAGCTGATCTGTTCCGGTATAGTTTTAAAATGCACAGGCTCAATTGGGCCTTTGATGCCGCGGGCACTATGTTGAAATTCACATAATAAGAATTCTTGTGATTCAAGGTCAAAAGAGACTTTTGGCGGATACCCATAAGTAAACTTATCGTTAGAGTGAGAAGTGAAATTTATGTGACCTTGTGCATTATTCGTAAAAACTTTTTCTTTGAAAGGGCCATTTTTTCCTTCCTTAATGACTGTAGGCGGATAATTTTTTATTTGCGCTGGATCCATATAAAAATTTCCTTCGGGATAAATCCTGATCACAAAGCTTCCCTTGTCACTTAGTTGGCTATGCATCTCGCCCCGGCCTGTATAAACGCTGGTGATGTCTATTTTATATTCATCATAAATAAGAATTTGGCAATTGACAATGCCCCAAATTTCTTTTTTCAATATTTCTGAATAGTATTCAAAAACGAAGTTGATGACCACAGGGTTTTGAAGAGGCATAATTTTCGGTGCTGTATAAGAGCCCATTGAAGTGGATAAAAGTGGCGGCCCGGCATATCCTACCTGGTCATTCCCCTCTCTAACGCCATTCACGGCCCAATACCTGCTTCCTACTTCTACCCGGCGATTACCTACAAACGGGCCTGACTGAATAGTTCTGTATCTATCATAAAAATTGATATTTACCCTACCTTCAGCGATAGTCATCGTCTTATCTGGACGGATCATTACACCATTAGAACTGCCCACAGAAGAGAAATGATGGATCGAACCTTTTAGAATTCTTTCCGTGCTGTCCCATTTTTCATATTTAGCATAACTCCATTTGCCTGTATGATCCTGCATGGCAATGTTCATCAAATCGGCCGGGCAGGCTTCAGCTTCTTGCTTTGTATAATGAAAAAAAAATTGTACTGGTTTTTTAAACTGGATACCTGACGGCTCACACTTGTACGCCTTGCCTGCACCATTGGGCGCCAGGTTAGTAGTTGGTTGGATACTGATAGAGGTATTTTCTGTTAATGCGCCCGGCGGGAAAATGAGCTCAATTCTCCTGTCATCAGAAACAATCGTTCCACCAGCAGGTCCTATTTCTTTACTTATTAATTGTCCATCGGGTGCACCAAATCCTGTAGAGTCGGGGGGGTCAATGAATTTTATTTGTGAAGTATCTATTTGCACTTTCGTTGTATCAGTTTGTGCATGTATACCCACTGAAAAAAACAGCATTGATGAGATCAGTATTTTTTTCATAACAACTATTTTAATAGATTCAATTAAGTTTGAAAGTTTCAATGATAGTTACTCCAATATTAGCAGCTGTTTACTTATTTATATCTATCTGTCATTTGATAAATTCAAGTCTTCTTGTTCGCAACCCGATCATCGTTTTGGGTATGCCGTCCTGAGAACTGTTGCTGAATTCCGAAACGGACACGATCTCCACTCCTGACAGGTGAAGGGATGTGATCTCGTTTGACATAGTTGGATCCATGAAACTGATCGTTGCTTCTTCACTCCGGCCACCTCCTGCTCCGGTATTAAACCAATCTTTCCATTGTTTCGAATCTATTCTTGGAACCTCAACACTAAAATTCATATACCCGTCAGAAGCCTGGTTGCTGATCCTGAGATTACTGATGCTGGTAACTCTTTGAGTGGGTAAGTTACCCATGACCAATCTGAAATTAGCACTTAGGGCTCCCTTAATTGACGCTCCCTTAGTTGACACTTGTAATTGTGTAGCAGCTTCATTAATATCAGATTTTACTGATACATCCTCCGCCTGAATTTTTACTCTTAATTTCGATGTTTCCTTTGATGTGGTGTTGAAATCAGGAAGAAGAATTTCATTCACCGTGACAGACTTGTAGTCTCTTTCCTCGACGATCTGGTTTTGGTAATTCAGTTTACTGAATGACAGCTTCAACGGCTGATTTCCCTGCGCTGCTGAAAGAAGGGATGTCAAAATCTTTTTTGTATCACCGGCGGAATTTAATTCAATTTCGAAGGATGCTATATGAGGCGCTTTGATAGAATCCATGATAAAAAGGTTATTAATTTTAGCGGATGCATTGTTAACCGTAACAATATCGCCTTCACCGCCAAAGCTTGTGGAATTATAAATCCTGGCAACCTGCGCATCAAGATTACTATAGGACATAATAGTTGCTATCGCTGAAAGCAGGAAAATAGTAGTTGTTTTTTTCATATTGCTGATTTTTTTTTGATAAAAATTTGGTTTATGTATTAACGTTTAATCGTCTTTATTTTTTATCGTACGATGAAAGATCAATATTGTCAAAGCAAATTGTTTTGGAAGTTTTATTTGTTGAATTAGTTTCATAAAAATTGATCCAGATAAGATCTGCTCCCGTAGGGATCTTTACGAGTTTTTGAAAAGCGATCCATCTTCCCTTTACAGGTAAATTTGTTTTCAACATCTTACCCTTCAGACCATCCTTCAAATCTTTTTTGTGAAATTCAAATTCAATAGTTGCGCCTGGTCCACCAGAATAGGTGTAATAAGAAAAACTCAGTTTAACCTGTTTGACTCCGGTTGTATCGGGTATATCAACCAGAAGGCGAAGATAACCGGCACCACCAGAACAAAGCACATATTGATACCCATTTTCTGCGGGAGCAATTCTCAATTCCTGTACATCGGCAATGTGCCAGTTACCGCTAACCTTTTGCCAGGCCGGGCTCAATATTTTATTCTCGAAATTTTCAGAAAACAATATCTGCTGTGCCTTTATCGGATATAGTGTATGGAAAATAAAAGCTGCCAGGCAAACTATTTTTTTACTATGAACAATTGGGCAAACAAAAAAAGACATCATAACATTCATTAAAAGTTTTGATTCAGGTCGTAATTTTTTTGCATCAACAAGAACAAAAAAAAGAGGTTTCAACTATTGTTTATCATAAACCACTTCATATTCTGCTCCATCCACCACGCTTTTCCGCAACAGGTATAATTTTTCTGTCCAGGTTCTTCCTCCGTCTTTGCTTTCCTGTTCTATCCGCAACAAACCAGCTTCGGGGTTATTTTTATCACTATCATGAAAAAGAACTATTCCGTTACCGTTAATTTGATAAGCACCATCTCCAAAATATGCATCGGTTACAGTTAGCAATTCATTACTTGAGATGGCATAATATTTTTGTGCAGCGGCTGCGCCTGCGAATCTTCCATTAGGTGCAAAGGCAAAGCGGTCGCCGGCCGTGCCTGTAACTGCCATCCATACACCAGGGATTTTTTCCATCAACGGAGTTATAGGTGTGGGCTGCGCCGGCGGAAACCAATTTTTGAAATTCAGGCTGTAAAAGAATTTTGGCCATACATCTGTCAACATCAATCCAAAACACGAACTTATCAGCGGATCTTTTGAAATACCAGATATAGCTGCGATTGTGTTATCCAGTTTCGCAACAAATGCAAAACCAAACATGGTTTGATAATCTCCGCCGGGCATTTTTATTCCCTGTTTAATGATAAAATAATCCCAACCCTGTGGTGAAATTCCTTTTATCATTGAAGGAGATGTAGAACTTTGTGCAGGCACAAATGTTTTGAATACTTCATTAAAAAGATTGATGGCATCATTCTGAAGATTACCGCTCGCCTGTCTCATTGGCCATAAACTGAGATTACATCTTTCTCCCGTATTCGAACCAGGCGAACTGAGAACAATACCATCGGGATATTGTATAGCAGTCCAGCCCTGTGGCGCCGTATAAATATAATTTTTCAATGAAGCAGGTCCTGTTTCAGGCACCTTATCAGAACCATTCCAGGTTGGGCCGGTCAGTATCGGTGCACGGAGATCGAGATGCTCAAAAAAAGTTTGTATATCATCTGCATAATCCAGGCCGGCTACATTCGTTAAAACACTCATTGTTTTTCCAAAGCCGGAAAATGTAGTAAGTGTGCAGGTGTAAGTGCCTCCGGCCTGAGTAATGTTTGCATAACCTGTTGTCACATCCCATCCATCAGATGATTTTTTTGTTTGAACTTTTGGCTTCTTTGTATAACCTTTAGCCTTGGGGATGTGACTGTTCCATTCATTTGTAAAATCATTTAGCGGGTTCCCACTAGTGGCATGACTTGGATACAAAAGTATCTGGCAGAACTTTGTTGCCCCGTTCATTTCTTTCGCATCGAAAAATCCCAGCTTGCCATTGGAGTCGAGACGCTGCCATCCTTTGGGCGCAATAAAACTGGCGATATCAAATGTTTCTGTTTGTGCGTGAAGCGAAATAACAGATACAAGGCTAATCATCATTAAGATCTTTTTCATTTTTATTGATTGTATATTTTAATATTTTTATTTACCTGTTTTTCCGGCTGGGTGCCCATTACCTTATCGATTTGTTCATATAACGAACCGGTAGATGTAAAGCCATTATGTAAACTCAATACTGTTTTTGCTGAAAGATTCAGACTGTTGGTTTCTATATCCCCCATATGTTCGTTGCCTGTTTGGAGCTTTTGTTTGTATTTGATAGCGCCTTCCCAGATAAAGCCCTGGTCGGAAGGACGTGTGCCATCAAACGTTAAAAAATATTGCATTTTTCCCGTAGCCTGGAAGCCTCCCTGTATAGGACCCGCTTTTAATTTTTGGCCCCCAAATTTTAAATCGAGACCCGCACCGATCGCAATAGTAGTACGATGATCCCTGTAGGTGTGTACCACATCAGCTACCAGCAATCCGCCGAAATGATATTCCATTTTTTCGCAATCAATAGCGAAAGAGCCGATACCGAAGTTTAACCCGATATCGACCAAACAATCATAGTTGGGCGTTTCATAATCTTCTTCGTTTTTCTTCTGTTCCTTAATAGGATCGCATAGTTCAGCAAAATGTGTTTCTCCCACGCGGTCAAGTTCATTCAGGAAGCCACTCACCGCAGCAGCATAAGCCGCTCTTCGCAAGTGTTGATTCGGTGATGCCATTTGCCCCCAATACATTCTGTCATTATAATAATTTCTGAAAACAGGCAACCATTCTCTCTGGTATTCCCTTGTCACTATCGCCATCATTTGCATATAACGGTCGCCAACCGCATTCCTTTCCCCGCAGCTCTCAGCATCCATATAAGCATTATGGTAAGCGATGTATAAATCACTTATCGTTTTATTATAAATATTTTGGGCTCTTCCTAGTTCTTCTCCTTTGTCCTGTAATTCTTTTTCAAGTTCAAGTAATACAGCCGCTCCCAATTCAATAAAAGGTGTGCTGCGAAGCTCGGAGTGAAGATCTTTTGCTTTTTCCATCATTTGTTGTTGACCGAGCTCCATTTCCACCTTTTCTAAATCGTCAAATTGTTTTTTCACTCTTCGGAGCATGATTTTGTACGCTTCGTATTCAGCTTTCTTAGGAACAACTTCCGAAGTTTTTTCACATTGTAAAGGAGGATAGTATTTTGCTTCATTAAAATAATCAGTAGGCTTGTAAAAATCTTTGAGAATCTCCAGAATCTTCGCATCATGTTTTAATTTATATAGCAGATGCCATGCGCCGTCTGTAAAAGAACCCCGCAATGATTTTTCAACATACTTCAATGCACTGGATTTGTCACCTCTCTTATATTCGATACAGGCCATGGTATAATTGGCATGAGGGTGATAAGGAGAAGTTCTGAGTGATTGTTGTAAATAAGAAGCGGCTTTTGAAATGTCGCCCAGCGCTACATAGGCCTGACCGAGATTATTTTGCACTGTACTGTTGAGAGAAGATTTTTCCAATGCTTTCTCCAATATAGGAATAGCCACAGGCTGAAAACCACAACCATTTAAAATGGCGCCGGCATTGTTTAACACGATAATACTGTCAGGCGATTTTTCTACCGCCTTAATAGCGGCCCATGCCGCCAGGTCATTCATTCCTTTCAGCAATAGCATGGTTGAAAAGCTGATCGTCTCAACTGAATTCAATGTATCAATGTTTGGCAGTTTCATTCCGCCTTCAAGCAAAATGGCGGTATATCTTTTGTCGATACCTTCCAGGTAAGTTTTCATCCCGGCCGTTGATAATTCTTTGGGAATAGCGCCGAGCAATCCCTGGTTCCGCGTAGGAAGAACGAAATTAAATGTAGTATCAATCGGTTCCGGTATGGTATAAGAAATATGTTTCGCAGTTCTTGCAACTGAGTCTGCATACTTTTCCGCTCCCGCCCTGATTGCTAAAAATTCGGGATCGGTTAATGGATTAAATTTTGTAGCGATATTTTCTTTCTCCTGCTTCCCGGGATTCAGCATCGCTGTTAGTTTTACGACAGAAAAATTCGTTTCAAATTGTTTTATAAATTCTATGGCAGCGGTATTCTTGTCGCATCTCCAATACAATACGATGAATTGAGGAATATGCCTTGGCAAACGACTATCAAAATAAGATGGATCAATGCGGACCAGGCTGTATAAAGTTTTTTTTCCGTCCGGACCAAACCGACCTGTAAAATCTTCAACGCTTGTAGTAGCAACGGGCTCCTGTACCTCCCTCTCTGAGTGGATCGACAGATATTGATCGATTATTTTTATTTTTTTATCATAATAGTCATTCTCTTTTTGAATAGCAGCATCCCTTGTCAGCATGTAATTATTTAGATCTTTTTGCAAAGACGCGATTACCTTTTCCTTCGAAGCTGCATCAATGAATTTATTATTCCTCGTTTCGTCAATGCCTTTTAATACCTTTTTTTCGTAAACCATCTCTGAATCATAAAATTCTCGTTTAAGCCTGAGCCATTTATCTTTTAACGCTAACAAATACTGTTTTTGTGTAACAGGAATGTAAGGTAACCTGCCATTGCGGGTGATCAGTACAGCTCTGTCTTTATAGCGACCCATGGTGGTATTTGCTCCCCAGTATTCCTTTTTGTATAAAGGCAATCCTTTCCATTCTCCTTCGGGCTCAAGAAGACTAAACAGTTTTGTCGGTTTGCCATCCATCATCCATTCGCCCTGGTCATTTAAAAACCAGCCAAAATTGTTTACGTGCATGTATATCCATGTACCCGTTTCACCCCCTAATAAAATTTTATTGAAATTATTATTGAAGTAATAAGATTTGTACAATGACATAAGAGAATAAGAAGCAGGTGCACCGCTGAATATAGGTTCGCGATTGATACTCCCGTACCAGGCAGCCTCGATGCCGGCAGGATCAGGGCAGGCTTGTTTCAGTAAGTAAGCGATGGAATCTATTTTCTTTATTGCGAAAGCTGATTGATTCCTGGTAGAAAGAGAATCGTTGCGATCGTTGACATCGGCGTGCCTGGCCCATTTACCTTTTATCTGCATGATCTCTTCATCATGCACCGAGGGTTGCCCAAAAGAAATGCAACTCATAAGTAATAGAATAAAAAATAAACAGCGCTTCATTATATTTGAAATTTAATCTTTGCCTACGTTTTTCAGAATAGAACAAAAGTTAGATACACTCAACCATGTTTTACATTTGCAGCCGCAGCAAACATCTGTTAATACCCAGGCAAGACCTGGCCGCAGGCCCGGAATGAATAAGAGGATAATTGATTTCATAACTAAATGTTTTAAGATTACACAACAAACATAGGGTTACACGGTAGCGAAATCAATCCCCCGAAAACCGGAGATTTTTGAAAAAAGAAAAAATCATGTAAAAAGGGGAGAATCCGCGGAGAGACACAATACTATTTTTGGTATATTCCAACAAAGAAGAATCCTGTATGAAATTCTACGCCCGATACTATAGCTTTTTATTTCTTCTAAATGCCGCATTAATTTGCGAAGGACAGGAATTAATGAATAAAGACAGTTTGTTAGGAGTTGTAAAAACAGCGAAAGAGGATACCAATAAAGTTTTATTATACATTAGCATTGGTCAACAGTATGAAAATAATTTACCTGATTCTGCCGCTTATTATTATACGCAGGCAAAACTGCTCAGTGAAAAGTTGAACTACACATTGGGTGTTATTAAATACATCAGCAATATTACTTATGTACTGAATCTGCAGGGAAAACTTGACTCCTCTCTTCGATTAAATCTATATTCGGTTGAACTGGCCCAAAGAATCAATGACAGGAAACGATTGGCATTTGGATTGTCCAATGTGGGAACTTCTTACCTCGACATGGAACAATATGAGAACGCAGCCAATTATTTTTTGCAGGCAATAAAGATCCTTGAGGAAATGGGATTAAAACAATACCTCGGCGTATTGTATAATAACCTGGCTATTTTGTACGATAAAATGATGCAGTATGATAAAGCCATACAATATTCCGAAAAGGCAATCGCCATTTCCCGGTCATTGAATGACAGTACCAATCTCAGCATTTCACTAAACACGATATCACTTCCCCTGATCAACAGCAATAATCCTTCGAAAGCAGTGCCCTACCTGCAGGAGTCATTAGAGGTATGCCGGCTCATCAATAATATTTATTTGCGGGAAGCCTGCCTGATCAGCCTGGGTACCGTTTATAAGATGACGGAACAATCTGAAAAACACCTGGCCAATGCTACAGAAGCATTACAGTTAGCCAAAGAACTTGAAGACAAAGATGGTATTGCAGTTGCTTATGCATTATTATCTTCCTATTACCTGGGTAAGTTACAATTAGAAAAAGCAAAAGAAAATGCTTTGCTCTCATTACAGGTTGCACGGGAATCAGGGCAACCCGCAAATGAAAAAAATGCTCTTTTACTATTATCGGATATTTCATTGGGCCTTCACAAAGTTGACGATTTCAAAAATTACCGGCGACAACAAGATTCTATCGATGCTGTATTACTAAATCGCCAGATAACCCGTAATACACAGGAACTGGAAACAAAATATGAAACAGAAAAAAAGAATAACCAGATCAGAGAGTTAGAAAAAGACAAACGGATACAGGTACTTTCGATCAGGCAAAAGAACACACTCAACTACCTTCTTGCAGGGGTAGCAGTCACTATTCTTATTATCAGCCTGCTTGCTTACCGCACTTACAGGCAACGACAATTACTGCACCAAAAAAAAATACAGGAACTGGAAAAAGAAAAACAGTTACTGGCTACTGAAGCGGTTTTAAAAGGGCAGGAAGATGAACGGGCAAGGCTTGCCAGGGATCTGCATGATGGACTGGGAGGTATGCTATCAGGAATTAAATATTCATTAAATACTATGAAAGGGAATATGATAATGACTGAGAATAATGTTCAGTCTTTTGAACGAAGTATTGATATGCTGGATACTTCTATCCGTGAAATGCGACGGGTAGCTCATAACCTGATGCCTGAATCATTAGTAAAATTCGGGTTAGATACAGCATTGAAAGACTTTTGCAACGATATCAATAGCAGCGGCGCACTCAAAATAACCTACCAGTCTTTTGGTTTGGAAAGTAAAGTTATTGAGCAAACAACAGCAATAACCATTTACCGGATCGTACAGGAACTGGTAAATAACATCATGAAGCATGCACAGGCCCGGCAGGCGATCGTGCAGATAACAAATGAAGCAAACCAGGTAGCCATCACGGTTGAAGATGATGGTAAAGGATTTGATCCGCAAAAATTGGATAATGGACGAGGGATCGGGTGGATCAATATCCGGTCAAGAGTGGATTACCTGAAAGGAAAAATTGATACACGTTCGCAATTTGGTGAAGGAACATCAGTTCATATTGAATTACCACTATGAAGGATACAAAACTTTTTATCGTTGATGACCATTATATGGTGATAGAAGGTATCCGCTCATTACTACAAAATGAAGCGGGGCTTGAATGGATGGGTCATGCTTCCAATGCCGCTTCCTGCCTTGCTTATTTGCAGCAGCAGCAACCCGATGTCATATTGATGGACATTAACCTGCCCGACAGGAGCGGAATTGATCTGTGTAAAGAAGTAAAAGAAAAATATCCATCCGTTTTTATTCTTGGCCTCAGCACATTCAGCCAGGAAAGTTTCATCAGTAAGATGATGGACAATGGCGCTTCAGGATATGTATTAAAAAATGCTACTAAAGAGGAGTTATTAGAGGCCATAGAAACAGTAATGAAAGGAAAACTTTTTTTAAGTACAGATGCTGCCCAATCATTGCGTTCAGCCGCAGATAAACCAGATATGCCGGTAATTACCCGAAGAGAAAAAGAAGTATTGGAGCTGATTGCAGCGGGATGCACCAATGCAGAAATTGCGGAACGCTTATTTGTCAGTGTAAGCACCATTGATACCCACCGGAAAAACCTTCTTGAAAAATTCAACGTAAGAAATACGGCTTCCCTGGTGCGATTGGCAACACAACAACAGATAATCTGAATCAATTTTTTCCAAAAGCTTTATTGATAGCTTCGGTTCGATTTTGAACATGCAGCTTTTCATAAATTTTATGAATATGCTGTCGTACTGTGCTGACAGAAATAGAAAGTTGATCTGCGATCTCTTTGTAAAGCAAGCCTTTTGAAAGTAGGTGGAGAATTTCATTTTCACGATTGCTGAGTGCTTCAACAGGTGTTGTATTTTTTTCCTGCTCACGAAAAACAGTAACAAGTTTACGGGCGATGTTGGCACTCATAGGTGACCCGCCGTCATACAATTCTTTTAAAGCTTCAATCAATTGTACCAGCCCGGTATTTTTTAAAAGATACCCAGATGCCCCAGCCTTTAGCGCTTCAAAAACTTTTTCGTCATTTTCATAAACTGTAAACATCATGAACTGGGTATGAGGAACTTTATTTTTTATTTCCTTTATGCAATCAATGCCATTCATGCCTGGCAGGCTAATGTCCATGATCACAATATCCGGTTTTAGTTTTGGGATGGTGTAAAGAGCTTCTTCTGCAGTTTTAAATGTATCAAGCACCTTAAACTCGGGACTTAAAGAAATAAATTGTTTCAGGCCTTCCCTTACTTCATCAAGGTCTTCAACTATGGATAGTGAGATACTCATGTGCGTTTCGAAAATAGTTTTCAATTTATTCGCCAACAATAGAACAAAAGTTATGTCTTGTGCTATGACAAGGGAGCAATTAATTTTACTAGAGTTCCATTTGTAGTTTGAATTTCCATAATACCACCGATCTCCTTCATTCTTTTTCCGATATTTATTAACCCATTCCTGTAAGGCCTGATTTTATCTCGATCGAAGCCAATGCCATCGTCTTTAATGTTTATATATAGGCCATGATCTGTTTGTATAGATATATCCACATGATTTGCCTGAGAATGTTTTACAATATTGTGCAAAATCTCTTTTATAGAAAGAAAAATATTTCTTCGAAATTCACCACTTACAAAATTTGCAGGTAAAGACTCCGGCGAATCGATTGTGCAACTAATGCCACTTTGAGCAAGATATTCTGCAGTGTACGACCTGGTATAAGAAATAAGATCGCTAAGTGAATCATTTTTTTCGTTAAGAGCCCAAACAATTTCACCCATTTTATCAATCATCTCATGCGAATATTCCCTGATCTTAGAAATGTCTTCTTCAAAAGGAATTTTCTGTTGTTTTTTTAAACCAATGGTTTCACTTAAAAATTTTATCCGGGATAAGCCTGCTCCCAGATCATCATGCATATCAGTAGCAATTCTTGTTCTTTCTTTTTCTATTGCCTGTTGTTTTTCCAGGAACACTCTCTGCTTTTCCAGTTTGCGGCGATAATAAAACCTGATTATAGATATTAATAATCCTGCGCTTAATAACCCAATAATAATTATAAACCACCAGGTTTGCCACCAGGGCGGCCTGATAGTGAACGAATAACTGATTACCCGGGGAGGATATACTGCTTCCGGAAATTCAGATTTTACTTTTAATACGTAATGCCCGGGTGAAAGATTGATGAAATTAAAATTGGAATTATTGGAAGGTCTGCTCCAACTATTATTTCCGCTGCCTTCAAGAAGATAACTATAAATGATAGCCTTTTCATCAATAAAGGAAAGGGCAGCCACATTAAACGAAAAATTATTTTGCCAGTAAGAAAAAATAGATAAAGAATCAGAATAAGATTGATTATTAACCTGGATTGAAGTAAAAAGAAAATGTGGATTCGACGAAAAATTGTATGAAGACTCCGGAGAAATTTTTAAAATCGAACCCTCACCTGTTAAAGCCCAAACGGTATTGTTTTTCGTAATGGCTATTTTACGTATCGCTTGAAAAAAATTATTATTCTTACTCACATTGCCTGTAATAAATCGTCCGTTTTTCTGAAAAATTTTATCAAGGCCTGTTTGTGTACCTACCCATATGGTATTATTCTCATCGCAGTTAATTGAATACACGAAATTATCTGTTAGACCATTTTGAGTGCTGAACTCTGTAACTTTCCGAAGCTTCAGTCCATCAAATTCTAATTTATTAACTCCATTGTATCTTGTGCCTATCCAAACATTATCACTTGTATCAAGAGTAATGCAGCGGGGATTAATTTCAGGTAACTCGCTGGTATATTCTTTTAATAATTGCAGATATTGAAAGGGTTGCTCAGGATGTATTGCAAATACCATTAAATGATTGTTTCTTGTCGCCAGCCAAAGTCTTCCCTCTTTATCACAAATTATTTGATCAACCATGTAGCTGATGCTAGTCTCATATATTAGTTTGTTTTCTTTATAAACAAGAAGCAGAAATAAAGAATCATTTTTCCTTGCGTACTGGATGATATTTCCGTTTTCATCAATTAACCCATTACCCAGGCTTATATTCTGCCCGGTATTATCAAGGATGCTCAAAGGGTGGTAATAAGAACCTTGTTTATTTTTATTTTTTATACAAAGCAATTTGTTATCATCGGACAAATAAATTTTCTGATCCCGGATATATAAGTTTGCTGCATTCATTTTTTTGCCGGTAAGAACGAAGGATTTAAATTCATCCTGATAAATGCGGTAAATTGTATTGCTGCTGAAGAGCCAGATAGTATCATTTTTATTAGCTATAGTTGTAAATGCCTGGCTTCTGCCGGTGCTGTTCAAAAATGTTATATTATCGTTTTTTAGTTTAATAATACCATTCCCATCAGTAGCAAACCAGGCAATACCCTCCCTGTCGACAAACAAATCACTCAAATTAGTTGCCTGCAAGCCTTGCTGTGTCGTAAAAACCTGCTTGTGAAATTTGGGTGAAATCTTTAGTATTCCATTTCTGTTATAAAACCACATATTATTTTGAGCATCAAAAAAAATAAAAGAGCTTTTTTGAACAATGCCTTTATATTCTGCAGGCATTGGTTGAAAATTTATTTTTCCTTTCAAAAGAGCCATTGTATCAATTAGCATTACATCTTCTGCAAGCGTTATCCAAATTCTTCCTTCGCGGTCTGCGGCGTAATTGATTATTTTATTCTTTGTATCAATATCCAGAACTCTCTTACTCAACCTGTCGTAAAGAATCAGTTTTTCTTTTCTTTCAGGATTCCAGAGAGTAATGAGAAAAAAATTTCCCCATTCTAAAATTCTGTCAAGGTAGTATCCTACATCTTTTCTTTCTTTGTTAAGAAGAGGAAGATGGATAAATCTTTTATCCCTAAATAAAAACAAACCTTCATCAGCGGCTACATACCAATTACCGTCATTACTTTTAAAAAAACGATTAATAATGGGATAAAAATTATCGGTAGTATGATAAGTTCCTATTCTTCCATGTACCAGTGTATTTAATTTTGGAACATTGGTTGCAACTAAAAAGGAGTCAGGACTAATTTCCACTACATCATTTACCAGTTCATTAGCCAACCCATCTCCCAAACCGTAATTTGTAAATCGGGTGCCATCATAAATACTCAGTCCCCCGTATGTAATAAAAAGCATGCGACCTTTACTGTCCTGCTTAATACTGCGTACACGGCTATTAACAAGGCCATCTTTAGGTGTATAGTATACAAAAGGATATTGCTGCGCAAAGCAATCAGCACAAATAAAAAAGCATGCAAGAAATATTAATCTTCGCTGCATACTTAAATTTAATCAGAATATTCTTTACCCAAGTCTTATGATCCAGGTAATTCCGTTCAATATAATTTCACAAAAGGGTTATTCATTTTTTCAAACCCGATTGTGGTCATGGGTCCATGGCCAGGATATATTTTCGTGTCGTGGGGTAAAGTAAAGAGTTGGGTTTGAATGCTGTTAATTAAGGTATCAAAATCTCCACCTGGCAAATCCGTTCTGCCGATACTTCCATTAAATAATACATCGCCGCTAATGGCAAAGCCATCCGCCTCATTGTAAAAACAAACATGCCCGGGTGAATGACCCGGAGTAAAACGGATTTCTAACACATCATTATCAATATTGATTACTGAGTTTTCCTTTATATAGACCAATTCGCCTTTGTAATTGTCAAATGCCAATTGCCACATTTGGCCACTGGCGGGAGCAAGGTCCAGCATCGGTTTCTCTTTCTCATGAATATGTAACTGCAAACCCCATGTGTCATGAACAAACTTATTTCCAAAAACATGATCAAGATGGCAATGTGTATTAAGCAATAAGGCCGGTTCCAGGTCATTTTTCTCTATAAACTCTTTTAATTTTTCCTTTTCGCCAGGAAAATAACAGCCAGGGTCGATAATGCAGCACTGTTTTTTTTCGTTATACAGGACGTAGGTATTCTCTTCAACAGGGTTAAAACTAAACATCTTGACGGTTAACATTTCGGTTTTTTGTATTTTACATGCAAATTACAACCTTTACCACTGCATGATTTAGCCATTATCGGAACGCCGGTCGTGAATAAACTTTTTTTCACGAATCACGTCTCAGGAAAGCTGAATAGAGATTTAAAAGTTGAAGAGTGCGACGCAACAGCTGATGAACAAAGTTGCTGTCGCCGGTAACATAAAAATAAAAATCTGCCTTCACTAAGCTGCGGCAGACAGGGAATGAACGATTAGATACGAAATACTCAGATAGTATGAAGAAAATTATTAGTTCTGTTTTTGGTCTTGTCATATTAATTACTACGCATGCCCAGGTTAGTGCGGTTGAATTTGGGAAAAACCGCGTACAATACCAGAAATTCAAATGGAAATATTACCAGACAGAAAATTTCAATACTTACTTCAGCCAGGATGGTCTTGAATTAGGTAAGTATGTGGCACAGGTGGCGGAAAAGGAATTGCCCTCCCTTGAAGAATTTGTAGAATATGGTTTGCAGCGGCGTGCTAACATCGCTGTTTACAACAATTTCGATGAATACCAGCAGTCAAATATCGGCTTGGGTATTGACTGGCAAACTACAGGTGGTGTAACCAAGCTTGTAAACAATAAGATGATTGTCTATTTTAACGGCAATCATGACAGCCTCAGATTACAAATACGTGAAGGCATTGCACGTGTGCTGGTGGAAAACATTTTGTTTGGTGATGACTTGGGAGAATTTGCAGCCAACCAGGCCTTACTTGATTTGCCCAAATGGTTAACTGATGGATATATTGAATATGCAGCCGAGCGATGGAGCCCTGAGTGGGATGATGAATTAAAATCTGCACTTCTATCCGGTGATTATAATAATTTTTACCAGCTTGCTTATAAAAAGCCAGTATTGGCTGGTCATGCTTTCTGGCATTATATCGGAGATAAATACGGGGTAAGCAAAACAACTTACATGCTTTACCTGAGCCGTATTTATCGTAATCTAAACAGCGCTTCTCAAAAAGTTGCCAAGAAAAAATTCAAGGATGTTTTGAAAGACTTCATGACAGAAGAATCGCAGAAATATTATAAGGATATCCGAGGCCGCCGTAGTGTACCTAAAGGACAACTTTCAGTAACAGAAGAAATAGGAAAGAAAGATTATATACGTTTCAATGCCAATCCTGTACCCCGCAGCTTTACCTATGCTTATGTCGAATTTAAACAGGGGCAATATCGTGTAGTACTGATGGAGAATTTTCTGAACAGGAAAGTCTTATTAAAATATGGTGCCCGTTCAAATGAAGATGAAGAAAATCCCAACTATCCCATTCTTACATGGGATGGCAAAGGAACACGCCTTGCCTGTATATACTGGATGAAGGGAAAGTTATATTTATTTGTATATGACCTTGTCAACAGAATCAAAGTTGTTAAGGATCAGGAGTTGCAACAGTTTGACCAGGTGGAAGACATGAATTATATGCTGGATGCCAATACTCTTATTTTTTCAGCAGTTAAAGCCGGTCAGTCAGATATTTTTGTTTATAAAATCGATAAAGGAACTGTTCAACAGGTTACTGATGATGTATATGATGATCTGGATGCTTCATTTGTATCATTTCCGGGCAAGACAGGAATCATTTACGCCAGCAACAGGCCCAGCGCAGATGCAGCTAGCAGCAGTGACTCACTGCCAGCAAAGCATTTCAATATTTTTATGATTGACAACTGGAATCAATCAGAATTCAAACAAATTTCTCAACTTACAGATTTAAAGTTTGGCAATGCCCGTAATCCTTCCCAGTACAATACTTATCATTTTACATTTTTAAGTGATGAAAATGGGGTCAATAACCGTTATGCGGGTTTCTTTAAAACTCAAAGAGCTGGCTTGGATACACTGGTATTTATTGGTGATGAAGTGTTACGTAACCCCGATCGCCAGGAAGTGGACAGTCTTTTGAAAGAATGGAATAAAAATGATATCGATTCCGTAGGTTTTGTGTCTATTACAAATGACTCGTCCTATGTTTTTCCTCTGTCGAACTATCAGAGCAGCTTGTTGGAAACAAGAACAGCCGGCGATAACAGCCTGGTAAGTGAAGTAGTGCGGCAGGGCAATTATAAATTCCTGTATCGTTTGAAGGTAGATGAAAATGCTTTACACCGCCGCAATATTACTGCACCTCCTACTGAATATATGAAGCGGTTAATGGAACAGGAAAGATTGAAATCAGAAAAAGTTGAACTCTCTCAAACTCAAAAAACAGATACTACGAAGAAGCAGGAAGGTTTTTTCCAAAATGAATTTGAAAATGAAAAGAAAGATTCTTCAGAAGTTGGAAGGGTTGTCACAAGTGAGGAGATCTCAAAACCTGAAGCTATTTTAAAGAAGGCTAAATTGTTTGAATACCGGCCCCCAAAATACTTTATTGACTACGCGGTGACCGGATTCAATAATGAAGTATTTGGGACCCGTTATCAGCCATATGGTGGGGGCAGTGGCCCAATTCAACTTTCGAACGGAGGCGACTTTAATGGTATTTTGAGAATGGGAACGGCTGATCTTTTTGAAGATGTAAAATTTATGGGAGGTTTTCGGTTGGCAACAAGCAACCTTAGCGATTATGATGTACTATTCTCTTTTATGAATTATCGTAAACGTTTGGATTGGGGAGCGATGGTTTACAGAACAAATGAGGAAGTAGGTATCAATAATTTTTATGACGGCCTTCTGCGTTCAAATCTTTTTCTTATTAATCTGCAATATCCGTTTGACAGGGTTCGTAGCATCAGGGCCAAAATTGGTCCAAGGTTCGACAGGATCATTGTAAAAGGAACAGATCAGCAATCATTGGAAGCACCTGATCTTAAAAAGACTTATGGCCAGCTTAGTTTGGAATATGTGTATGATAATACACTTAGCCCTGCCTTAAATATATGGAAAGGCCTGAGGTATAAAATATATTTTGACTGGTTTACCCAAATAAGTAAAGTATCAAGTACAGAGGGCAAGTTTTTAATGAATGCAGGATTTGATATCCGACATTACCTTCCTATTTATCGAAATGTAATCTGGGCTGTGCGTGGTGCCGGCGATTTTTCCTGGGGCAGCCAGAAAGTAATTTATTATTTGGGAGGAGTGGATGGATGGATTTCGCCCAAATTTAATAATGCCAATACTCCTGCTTCTGATGTAGATTATACTTATCAAACACTGGCCGTTAACATGCGGGGTTTTTCTCAAAATGTAGCCAATGGTAATAATGCGCTTGTTGTAAACAGTGAGGTCAGGGCACCTGTATTTTCAACTCTTTTAAACAGACCTATCAACAATGCATTTTTAAGAAACTTTCAATTAGTGCAGTTTATTGACTTAGGTACAGCATGGAATGGACAGTTTAACAAGATACAAAGACCATCGGTAATTTATGGAAGCCCTCCCCTAACGGTAAGAGTAAAAGCTGGTGGAGTAGGCCCTTTTGTAGGTGGTTATGGTTTTGGGGCACGCAGCACTTTACTCGGTTATTTTGTTCGCTTTGATGCTGCGTGGGAAATGAATGGATTTTTCCGCGGCAAACCCATGCTTTACGTGGCGTTAGGAATGGATTTTTAATATTTTTTTTATTTATAACATCAGCTTACTAAAATTCTATTGAACTATTGTAAAAATATAAAAAGGCCTCTCATTTAGAGAGGCCTGCAACCAAACCCAACTATCAACCATTTTTAAATGCTTCACTTAGTTTTTTGATTGTGAAATAAAGAAGAATCATAAAGAAAGCAAAGCAAAAACTCATGGCCCACGCATATCTGTAATCATAAGGTCTAAAAATAATATTTGTAATCCCCGAGAGCAATGCAAACGGATTAATAAATATGTCCCAGCTGTTAAAACGTAAATATCTTCCAACATAAACTCCAAAAGCATTCAACCACATAACTGCACAAATGGCAAGAGAAGAAATAAATTTTCCCTTTGTATTTTTTAAAAGCATTTCCATTTTTTCAAGAGAGAGAATGCCGAATAAAATTCCATTCCAGGAAAATGAAAGGATCAGTGTAAGATCAAACCATGAATCTTCTTTATTAATATGATTCAAATGAAAAAGGTCAGTGAGAATATAAAACGAATTGGGCATGAATAAGATCCATATAAATAACAAGGGAATCAATCTTATCCTGCTTGATAAAATTAATTGATGACTGCTAAGCCATTCTGAAATAAAATAGGGTACGAATGCCAGGAAAAGGTTCCACGCAAGAAATCCATAAGATAAGCGACTACTTATTATGACTCTAAGTATTAGCAGTGATAAGCTGAAAAGGCATGAGATCAGCAGCCATTGCCGGATAGTAAGCCGTGCAGGAAATTTTCTTTCAATAATCAACAAAATTCTTTTCATGATAAAAATTTGGGAAGAAAAATAATTGCACCGGTTAAAAGGGCAATTACAGCAGACACCAACACTGCTGCTGCGGATACATCCTTGATAAATTTTATAGCAGGATGAAAATCTTCAGAAACCAGATCAGCCATCTTTTCAATAGCAGTATTAAACAATTCGGCTGCCCACACAAAACCTGTAACAATAATAATTGCAACAGCCTCTCCTTTACTAATATTCAAAAATATAGCCATGGTAAATGCAACCATTGTCATTATTAAGTGGATAATGGCATTATGCTGAGTTGAGAAAAATGTATTTAAACCTTCGAAAGCATATCTGAAACTTTTAAGTCTTGCTTTTACTGAGAAGGAGCCTGGCTTATTATTTATTATTGATAATTCTTTTTTCATTTTTTATTTCATTTATTTAAGTTTTAACTGATCCATGAGCATCGTTTGAGTATTTCTGCAAGAAATTTTTAAATTTTAAGCTATTGCAGGAAACGGAGATGCCTGATTAGAATAATATTTTTTATTATCAACTTTGCATAAAATTGTTTCAAGCAGTGGTAACATTTTGTTAAGGCCTTTAGTTTTGATCATGAAATTCCAGAGTGGTTCAAATTTTTTCCATCCGCCTGCATACGTAAAATGCTTAATTGTATGTTTTATTTTTTCGTGCTGCCAGCTGGCTTTCCAAATATTTTGCCAGCTATAAAATGAGCGATACGCCCGATCATATCCGTTTTTTAACTCTTTTGCCGACAAGCATTTTGTCTTATATACGACATGCCTGGTATCATACAAATCCCATTTATGATGAAGAATGCGGTTTTCTTTTTCCATATTCTGGTATAATCTTGTTCCGGGATATGGAGTAAGAATGTGATAAGTAGCGGTTGTAAGAGCATTTTTAACACCCCAATCAACCGTTCTTTTAAAAACATCTTTATCATCATCGTCCAACCCAAACACAAAACTTCCATTAATCATTATACCCAGAGAATGTAATCGATGAATTGCTTCTTCATAATTTTTACCCATGTTTTGTTTTTTATTGCTCTGTAAAAGATTGGAAGAGCTTAAAGTCTCAAATCCTACAAATACACTTCGCAGGCCGGCATCAGCCGCTTTTTCAATCAAATCGCCTCTTAAAATAGCATCAATTGTGGAGGCACCCTGAAACACTCTGTTCATCCCTTTCATACCTTCAAAAAGTGCAGAGGCAAATTTGTAATTTCCGAGTAAATGGTCATCGAGAAAATAAAGATGTTTTCCGGGCAACAGATCAATTTCTTTTAATGCAGCATCTGCAAGCTGAGTATAAAAAGATTTGCCCCCTTCAAAAAAAGCATCTTTATAACAAAAATCACAATGATGAGGGCAACCTCTCGAAACCACGATTGAATTTGGAACAAGATAAAGATGACGTTTAATAAGATCTCTCCTTATTGGGAGTACATCTGAAATATCTCTTTTTGTATTCACATATACCTTTTGAGTTTTGCTTTTATCTTTACGAAATTCTTCCAGAAACTTTGGAAAAATATCTTCACCAGGACCTATAAAAATACTATCTGCATGAAGCTTCGCTTCTTCAGGCAATGAACTAACATGTAATCCTCCAAGACATACATAAGCACCTTTTTTTCTATAGTGATCTGCCAAAACATAAGAACGAAAGGCATTCGTAATATAGACCTGTATCACCACGAGATCCGGGTTGTCATTAATATTTAATTCCTCTATGTGCTCATCCTGCAAATCAATTATATCATCAGAGGAACAATAAGCAGCAAGTGTGGCGAGCCCAAGTGGTGGGAATAGGGAATATTTAATTGGCCGCCAGTAAGGGCTTTTTGCTTCTGTTAATGCCGGTAAAATCATTTTAATCCTCATATCACCTATTTTGATTTGTTAGTGAAATAAGCAAAAAGAAAATGCAGAAAGAGCAAACCTGCACATACAAGCCATCCAACAAAAGCCATCATGGTAAGGTTTGATTCTCTTTTCTCTACTTCATGTAAAGAGCGACCCACTGCAACAAATCCAATTTGTGGTGAATTCACAGCTTCTACCACCATAGCCATTCTTACACCACTTCGTGGTTGCCAGGTAAGAACGTCTTCACGGTGTTTGTTTGTAAAAGCAAATACGCCTTGCGGCATTTGAGATAATTGCCCATCTAAAAAACCGGTAGATTGAACAGGCTCACCATTTTTGTTATACAAAGTTTTAAAAACAGCAAGACTCTGGGCTATCTCAATGCTATCCCCGGTCATCCATTGCGTGAGCGAACGATTATTTTCGATCGCATTTTTTAGATCCAGGGCAATTTGTAATTGTGGATCATTGGCACCTGAACGATGCGATTGCTGAACCGTGGCATAAATAAGTCCGCATAAAATTGTTACAACCAGCAAACCTGTAAAATGCGAAGTGAAACTTAATTTTTTCATATTTTATTATTTTAAAAGCACTTTGTATTTCAAAGTAACGGTTCAAAAAAAAATTATTTTACGCCCCTGATCATATTTTCCAATGCGGCAATGTGATCTGAAAAAGCTTTTTCACCCACCTTGGTAACTGAATAAGTGGTATTTGTTTTTCTGCCAATGAATCCTTTATGTACTTTGATATATCCATTATCTTCCAGGTTTACAAGATGAGTTGCCAGGTTTCCATCGGTTACTTCCAGCATTAGTTTCAGATCATTAAAACTTACTTCTTCATTCACCACCAGTACACTCATTACGCCAAGGCGAATACGATTATCAAAAACTTTATTTAACCCATTTATCGGATTTTTCATAATTAAGTCCCTTGGCTTATTGCCCTTTCTCGTACTTTAACCACATTATTACACCATATATAATATGCAGTAATCCAAAACCAGCTGCCCAGAAATACAAACCCCATCCGGTAAATTGAGTATTTATAAGACCTAAAATAATTTCCATAAACCCAAGATACCGGATATCCGTTAAAGTATACTTACTTCCATTTATCAATGAAAGGCCATAAAAAATTAAACAGGCAGGAGCTACAAATCGCCATTCATTGTATCGAAGCATGGCAAGGATAAATAATCCCCCTGTGATTAGCGGAATCAAAACATTCCACATCAATTTTCGTGAAGTAAGGTCCCATACCGGCAAGTTGTTTTGCCTGGCGCGTCGCCATGTAAAAATAAAAGCAAACGCCAGTGCTGTAGCCAACACAATAGATGCCAGAACCAATAGTTTAATTTTTAAGGCCCAAAAGTCATTATCTGAATATCCCCTCCCATGATTGTACTTATAATAATAATCAGCAATTATAGTATTGGCAAAATATGCCCCGGCTAAAGCACAGAGCCCTGCGGCTATGCCGCTTAGCCCACTCAAAGAAATAAATCTGGAAGATCTTTCCATGATTCGCTTTATATCACTTATCTCCTGTAAAGTTTCTGAATACCCGCCCTGATAACCGGGGCGAACGGGGCTTTTATCGCTCATAGAAAGTACTTTGTAATACAAAGTAATGTTCAAATTTTGATTCCTCAAAATTTTTTGTCATGAATTTGACATATGGCAGCCAATAAAATAAATGACTCCATCAACCGTTCTTATCTTTGTACTTTGTGTATGAGAAGATTGGAATTAATTTTTATTCTTTGTTTTATAATCCTGTCAGCAGTTACTTATTCTCAGAAAAAAATCATTTCAGGACAAATAAAGGATTTTCATAGCGATGAACCTATCCCTTTTGCTTCAGTTTACTTTAAAGGCTCTACCACAGGAATGCTTTCCGATTCTGCAGGAAGTTTTCTTTTCTCATTTAATCACTGGCCCTCGGACACTCTTGAAATAACCTGTGTAGGATATCAACCTTATAAACTATATATAGATCCCGTTAAAGATTCCATTACTGTACTGATAGGAATGGAGAGAGGAACTTTTAATGAAGGGGTAAAAGTAAGAGTAAGAGTAAATAAAGGGCTACTGGTCTGGCGAAAGATCGTTAGAAATAAACCCAGGAATGACCGCTACCGGTTTGATAATTTCTCTTACGAACTGTACAATAAACTTGAAATAGATCTTAAAAATTTAAACTTCAAAGGTCTTGCAAAGTTAAAACCGCTTCGTCCCGTTACAAATCTTATAAACAGTAATATTGATTCAACGGAAATGCCTCCTGTGCTTCCCACTTATCTCACCGAGGTTTTGTCTGATTATTTTTACCAAAGGCGACCTCAGCGAAGAAGAGAAATAATAAAAGCAGTGAATATAAATGGTGTAGACAATGAAAGCATCGTTAAGTTCTTAGGCGGCATGGATCAGAACATTGATGTCTATGACAATTTTATTCCTGTCTTTGATAAACAATTTGTAAGTCCTGCAAGCGATAACGGGGATGCCTATTATAATTACAGGGTAGCCGATACACAGTTTATTAGTCATCGCAAATTCTATCATCTCATATTTACGCCCAAACATCACGGTGAAAATACTTTTGAAGGTGACTGCTGGGTAAATGATACAACCTTCGCGATTCAAAAAATGAATTTACGTTTAGGGAAAGACGCTAATGTAAATTTTTTGGAAAAGCTTAGCCTTATACAAGAATATAAATTAATCAACGACAGTACATGGTTCCTGTCGAAAGATAAGTTTGTTGCCGACCTGGCACCTTTTGGTAAGGAATCCTTTGCATTTGTAGGCAGGAAAACGACTACTTATAAAAACGTGATTACTAATGACAGCTCTGTAACAAAAGAACTCGCAAAAAATAAATTGCAGGAAGAGATAATTACTCTTCCCGACGCAACAAAAAAAGATACAGCATTCTGGACAGCTTCACGCCATGATACTCTGAATAAAAATGAAAAAGCTATTGTAAAAATGATCGATACCCTGATGAATGCTCCTGTATTCAAACGATTTACCAGTACTATCAACTTTATTGGCACCGGTTATTTAAATGTGGGCAATTACCAGCTGGGGCCATGGTACAATTGGTATACTTATGATGCATGGGAAGGCTCAAGAGTAAGATTTGACCTGGGAACTAATCATAAATTCAATCGCAAGATCTGGCTACATGGCTATCTCGCTTACGGTTTTGGAGATCAGAAATTCAAAGGGAAAGCAGAAGTATTTTACCTGGCACAAAAACATCCGCGTCTTTACCTGTACGGTTCCTATACAAATGATCTTGATTTTGGACAAAGCTATTATGGAGAGGTTTCTTCCGATAACATATTTGCTTTAGCTATCCGTAAACCAAATATTCCTCTCAAATACATTAACGTAAAAGAAAAAAGATTTGAATTTTTTAAAGAAACCAATTCCGGGTTCTCGGTTCTCACCACGGCTCTTCATAAATCATATACTCCTTTAAAGAACTTACCTCTCAAAGACTCTTTTACTGTTACAAATGGAGGCAACCCGCTTACAACATTCGAACTTGGTATCCGGTTCCGTTTTGCCTATCTCGAAAAATTTTTAGAAAATAATTTTTTCAGAACCAGCCTCGGCAGTCCCTATCCCATTACCGAGTTGTATCTCAGCCATGGGATTTCCGGAGTTTTGAAAAGCAGTTACAACTACACTAAAATATCGGCAAGCGTATACGATTATTTTAAGATACCTCCATTGGGAAGTATATATTACAATGTTTTTGCGGGAAGAACATTTGGCACATTACCTTATATGCTATTGGATATTCACCCGGGAAATGAATTATACTATTATAATAAGTATGCGTTCAACATGATGAATAAATATGAGTTCATTAGTGATCGATATGTAGGCATTAATGTGGAGCATAATTTTGGAAATGGTATTTTCAGGTTAATACCTAAATTAAAATTCCGCCAGTTCTGGACAGCAAAAGTTTTATGGGGAAGTTTGAGTAAAGCCAATGTGGCTCTCAACTTCAAATCAGGAAATAGTTTTCAAACTTTAAATGGCCGTACCTATATGGAACTGGGTACGGGAGTGGATAATATTCTTCATGTATTCCGGATTGATTTTATCTGGCGTGTGCTGCCTGCCACACTTGATAAAAAAGGAGATAAACCTTTTGGGGTTTTTGGAAGCTTCAGATTGAGTTTTTAAGATTTCTTCTTTATTGCTGAGATGACGGATTCAACAATTTCATCAGGAGTTTTTGAAATATCAGCTTTAATCGCATTTTTAGGGATTTCTAAAGTATCAAATTGGGAAGCTAACAAAAAAGGTGGCATGAAATGTCCTTTTCTTTCCTTTATTCTTTTTTTAATCAATTCAAAGCTGCCCTGTAGTAATGTCCAATAAACCGGAATGGTAATTCCGCCGGATAAAAGTACCCTGTATTGTTCTTTCAGCGCCGAACAGGCAATCACAGCTCCATCTTTTTTTGATTGCTCTTTTGCCAGTTCGTTCAAACGGAGCAGCCATCCCGCCCTGTCATCATCAGTCAATGGAATTCCTGATCTCATTTTTTCTTTATTGGCTATCGGGTGAAAATCATCTCCGTCAAAAAAGGGCATCTTCATTTTTTCTGCCAATTTTTTTCCGATCGTTGTTTTTCCGGAACCGGAAACACCCATGATGTAAATGATACAGGGATTCATGAAATGAAGTTATTATTTCCACTGAACTTGCCGAATAGAATTATCAATAGTACAGGTGTTCAATTGTACTGAACGGTAGATTCGGGTAGGAGTGATACCTGCACTACCGGCAGGCAGGCAATGAAAGTTTAACAGTATGACGACAGCTAAGTATATAATTAATTCTCCGCTTAAAATTCATTTCTATATTTTATTTACCTTCCTCTAACCTTAAACTACAGACCACAAACAATAAACTTTAAACGATTTTGCATGCCTTCACATTATATTCTCGCTCTTGACCAGGGCACAACCAGCAGTCGCAGCATGGTTTTTGACAAAAAGGGAAATGTTCTCAGTCTTGCACAAAAAGAATTCAAACAAATTTTTCCTCAACCCGGTTGGGTAGAGCATGATGCGGAAGAAATCTGGAGTACACAAACCGGAACTTTAGCCGAAGCAGTAGCCAAAGCAAATATTACGATGAAACAAATTGCAGCTATTGGCATCACCAACCAGCGGGAGACGACCATTGTTTGGGAACGCAGTACCGGCAAACCTGTTTGCAATGCTATCGTGTGGCAGGACAGGAGAACCGCGGCATTTTGTGATGAATTGAAAAAAAACAATTTGAGTGAATTCATCAATCAAAAAACAGGATTGGTGATCGATGCATATTTTTCTGCCAGCAAACTGAGATGGATACTTGATAATGTTCCCGGTGCAAGACAAAAAGCAGAGAATGGTGAGTTGGCATTTGGTACTGTTGATTCATGGCTCATTTGGAAATTAACGAACGGACAAGTACATGTAACAGACGTTTCCAATGCATCACGAACCATGTTGCTGAATATTCATACCGCTGAATGGGATGATGAATTGCTAAAAATTTTTTCTGTGCCGCGATCAATGCTACCTGAAGTAAGACCATCTAGTAAGATTTATGGAGTTACAGGAAATATCATTCCTGATTCGCATTTACCGATCGCCGGAATTGCCGGAGATCAGCAGGCAGCATTGTTCGGACAGCTATGCACACAACCCGGTATGGTAAAAAATACTTACGGTACCGGTTGTTTTATGCTCATGAATACAGGAACAAAAGCTATCGCGTCAAAAAATAATTTAGTTACTACGATCGCCTGGCAAATTGATAACACAATGGAATATGCCCTGGAAGGGAGCATTTTTATTGCCGGGGCTGTAGTGCAATGGCTGCGTGATGGATTGAAAATTATCCGCTCATCAAAAGAAGTAGAAGAATTAGCAGCTGATGTACCTGATGCAGGGGGTGCCTATCTCGTTCCGGCTTTTGCAGGTTTGGGAGCACCGCACTGGAATCAACATGCAAGGGGAGCTATGTTCGGACTTACACGTGGCAGTAGCAATGCACATATTGCAAGGGCGGCACTTGACAGCATTGCGTATCAAACTTACGATGTACTGAAAGCCATGCAAGCTGACGCTGGCATCAGCATCGCGGAGTTGCGTGTGGATGGTGGTGCTACGGTGAACAATGCCCTTATGCAATTTCAATCTGATATTCTCAATTGCAAAGTGGTACGACCAAGAATCACAGAAACGACAGCACTTGGTGCTGCTTACCTCGCCGGGCTGGCGGTTGGTTACTGGAAAAATGTTGAAGAGATACAACAGCAATGGCAGATCGATAAAACATTTTCTCCGCGAATGGAAACCGGCAAAGCAAACGAACTACTCAATGGATGGCAACGGGCAGTTAAGGCTTCAATTAGTTGGGCAGAGTCTTAGATATTTTGTATGTTAAATGATGAATGTTGAATGTTATTTTGTTAGTATTTATCATTCAACATTAAAATAATTTTTTGTTACAGGCTTCAGTATTTTATGGCGTCGTCTGTTGTGTCACTCACTTATAAGTTCAAAACTTTATTCAACACAAAGTTGGTAAATTACCAACTTTGTCCTATCTTGCATTCAATCCAATTCCTTTTAAAAGGCAAGTTTGTCGGGAACGATAAGCGAAGTTTTTGATGGAGCATTTTATACGCAACTACTGCCTGACTATGTTGTTATTATGTGTAAAATTTTTTCATTAAAAATCTTGAAAATATGCTTATCGTTTGTTTAGAAAAACTGAATGTTTTCGCGAAAAATCATGCTAATGCAAGAAAAAGCTTAGTTGTTTGGAAAATGGTTGTTGAACAAACTGGCTGGAAAAAGAAACAAGATGGTTTAACCGATTTTCCAAACGCTAAAATGATCAAAAATAACCGTGCAAGATTTGAGATTGTCCATAATACTTATAGATTAATTGCCCAAATTGACTACGGAGACGGAATTGTTGAGATTCGCTTTATTGGGACACATAATAAATATGACAAAATAGACCCTGAAACTATTTAGATATGAAACAATGGTTTCTCATAGAAAATAAAAGTAATTACATTGTGGCTGTGAATAGATTTGAACAAATAAAAGAGGCCAAAAAAGGAACTGATGAACACAAGGAGAAGCTTCTTCTTGCTTTTCTTATAAATCAATATGAAGAAAAGCAATGGGATATCCCCGAAGTTGATCCTATTGAATTTATTAAAATAAGAATGGAAGAATTTGGATATAAACCTACTGACCTGGCAAATGAATATGGAGATAAAGGAACAATCAGCAAAGTCTTGAATTACAAACAACCTCTGTCACTAACAATGATTCGGAAATTCAGTAAACTACTTCGCATTCCTGTTGATGCTCTCACAAAAGAATATAAAATTCAATCGTGATTTTTCCTCCCTTTTAATTTGTGTTTTTACCCCAAGCATTTAAAATTGGACCAATAGTTTGATTTAACATATTGCTTTATCTTCCCTTAAATTCCCTCGCTTTTGAAACGTTCCGAAATGATACAACGATTGCAAGCCACCGATGAGTGGGATATCTGTATCATTGGCGGAGGGGCAACCGGCTTAGGTATTGCCGTAGATGCCGCTTCAAGGGGCTATAAAACTTTACTGGTCGAAAAATTTGATTTTGCAAAAGGCACTTCATCGAAAAGTACTAAGCTGGTTCATGGCGGTGTTCGTTATCTACAGCAGGGTAATATCAAACTTGTGATGGAAGCATTGAAAGAAAGAGGGATACTTTTAAAGAATGCGCCTCATTTGGTAAAAAACCAGGCATTCATTGTTCCCAATTATAAATGGTGGGAAGGACCTTATTATGGGCTTGGTTTGAAAGTGTATGATTGGATGGCAGGAAGTCTTGGCTTTGGTCCCTCCCAATTTTTATCAAAAGAAGAGACCCTGTCATTAGCTCCAACTCTTGATTCTGAAAATTTACGCGGGGGAGTTTTGTATCATGACGGTCAATTTGACGATGCAAGATTAGCCATTCATCTTGCCATGACAGCAGCCGATCATGGAGCGACAATAATTAACTACATGAGCGTGGAAGGGTTGCTAAAAGTAAACAACAAGGTTTGTGGTGTTATTTTAAAAGATATGCTGAATAACGATTCACTTGAAGTAAAAGCGAAAGTGGTGATCAATGCAACCGGAGTATTTACTGATTCCATTTTAAAAATGGATGATACAAAAGCAGAGTCACTCGTTACCATGAGCCAGGGAATTCATATCGTGTTGGACAGGGAATTTCTTCCCCGCCCGACTGAACGACTTCAGTCGTTCGGCCAGGCTTCTGATATAGCAATTTTAATTCCAAGAACTGATGATAAAAGAGTTTTATTTGCCGTGCCCTGGCATCATAAAATCATTGTTGGCACTACAGATACTCCTGTGAAAAAAACGTCTGCGGAACCTGTCGCTATGAAAGAAGAAATTGATTTTATTCTTCATCATATTCAAAAATATCTGACCAAAGATCCAAATCGCTCAGATATACTCAGTGTATTTGCCGGCCTGAGACCTTTGGTAAAGGCCAATTCAAAAAACACTGCAGCTTTATCAAGAGATCATCACATCACGATTTCCGATTCAGAACTAATAACCATCGCAGGTGGTAAATGGACAACTTACCGCAAAATGGCTGAAGATGTTTTAGAGATCGCTATTCCCAAAGGAGGTTTGAAGGAAACTGAATGTAAAACAAAAGATTTGCCTGTTCACGGTTATAAAAACGAAGTTGATTTTAACGCTCCCCTTTATTATTATGGGAGTGATGAGGAAGGAATTCAATCAATCATTCAAGATGACGAAACTTTGGCTGAAACGATTCATCCTTCACTTCTATTCATTAAAGCGGAAATTATCTGGGCCGTTCGGGATGAAATGTGTATGAGAGTAGAAGATTTTTTGGCAAGGAGAACAAGAGCTTTATTGTTGGATGCGAGATCAGCCATTGAATCAGCACCAAGGATTGCAGGAATCATGGCAAAGGAGATGGGGAAAAATGATAACTGGATTAAAGACGAAATTGATAATTTTAACTCGATAGCAAAAAACTATCTTCCAACTACAAACAACAAACTATAAACCACAAACTGATTGTTATGTCTGCCTTTCTTGGTGAATTTATCGGAACCGCTTTACTCATTATTCTCGGCGACGGCGTCGTAGCCAATGTTGCACTGAATAAAACAAAAGGAAATAACAGCGGCTGGATAGTTATCGCATTGGGTTGGGGAATGGCTGTATTTGTAGGTGTGTATGCTTCTACCCACCTGGGTGGCGGCGGGCATTTGAATCCGGCTGTAACGATAGCTGTGGCATGGTTTGCTGATTTTGACTGGAACAATGTACTTCCTTATATAGTTGCCCAGTTTGCAGGTGCGTTTACAGGTGCCATTATTGTTTGGCTGGCATATAAAAAACATTTTGATGAAACTACAGATGCTGATTTGAAGCTTGCTGTATTTTGTACAGCACCTGCTATTCGTACTACCGGTTATAATTTAATAACAGAAATTATAGGAACATTTGTTTTGGTATTGGGCGCATCACTTATGTCAAAACCAGAAATAAAGATGGGAACATTGGAAGCATTGCCTGTAGGCCTATTAGTTTTGGCGATTGGTTTGTCATTGGGAGGACCTACCGGTTATGCGATCAACCCTGCAAGAGATCTCGGTCCACGTATTGCACATTTCCTTTTACCAATACCTGATAAAAGAAACAGCGATTGGGCTTATTCATGGATTCCTGTAATCGGACCTGTAATTGGTGGTTTATTAGCAGCCTGGGTATTTACATTTATAAAAATTTAACCTTGGTGTTTCTCTGAATCATCTCTATGCCCTCTGTGGTTATTTTTACCACGGAGGCACTAAGTTCCTCACAGAAAAACACTGAGAAATTAGATTAAATCACATGCCTTCAAAATTATACTGCAGGATTTCTTTATTTGCTCTTCAGAAATAATTAATGGGGGGGAAATGCGAAGGCAATTCGAACCAAACAAAAACCAATCTGTCAAAACTCCGTTAGCAATACAAGCGTCAATTATTTTTTTATTTGTTTCGAAAGAATCAAACTCCACTGCTAACCACAAGCCAAAAGATCGGACAGATCTTATTTTTGAATGAACAAGCAATGATCTAAACAATTCTTCCTTCTTTTTTACCCTATTTATCAATTTTCCTCCTAATAAGACTTTCATAGCTGTCAAGCCCGCTGCACAGCAAACAGGGTGCCCACCAAATGTTGTAATATGTCCGAGTACCGGATTATCAGTGAAGGCAGACATTATCTCTTTGTCAGCAATAAAAGCACCCAAAGGCATACCTCCACCCAAAGCCTTTCCCAACAATAAAACATCCGGCACAATATTAAAATGCTCAAAACCCCACAGTGTTCCTGTTCTTCCAAAGCCGGTTTGAATTTCATCAAGAATTAAAAGTGTTCCTGTTTCCGTGCATTTCTTTCTTAAAATTTGTATCCATTCCTTTGATGGCACAATGATTCCTGCTTCTCCCTGGATAGTTTCTACAATCACGCAAGCAGTTTTTTCTGTGACAGCATTTACAGCATCAAAAGAATTGTAATTAAAATGAAGAACACCGGGCAGTAGCGGACGAAATGCATTTCTCCAATATTCATTGCCGATTATGCTTAAGGCACCTTGCGTTGAACCATGATATGAATTATTGAAAGCAATAATCTGTGTCCTGTTTGTAAATCGCTTGGCAAGTTTCATAGCCCCTTCTGTTGCTTCGGCACCGGAATTGGTGAAATAAACAGAGTTAAGTGAAGAAGGCAAGTGTTCGGCTAACAGTTTTGCATATTGCACCTGCGGTGTTTCAATAAATTCTCCGTACACCATTATATGCAGGTATGCATCGAGCTGATTTTTTATAGCTTCAATTACTTTTGGATGGCAGTGGCCAACATTGGCTACGTTAATTCCGCCAATCAGATCAAGATATTCCTTTCCGTCTGCACCATATAGCGTACAGCCTTTTGCCTTTACAATTTCCAAAGCCAACGGAGCGGCAGAAGTTTGTGCAACATGCCTCAGAAAAATTTCCCGCTGATTCATTGTTCAAATATCGTTCTTAAACGTAAACCTGTTAGCAATAGGTCAGGAATGCATAGGTGCAAAGAAATTTTCTAATTTGCAGTGATGAAATTTTTCATTCTTTATTTTTAATTTTTAATTACTCATGCCTGTTATACTTCCTGTAGAAGACAAACATCCGCAATTTGGAAAAAATTGTTTCATAGCTCCTAATGCTACTATTGTAGGTGATGTAATTATGGGTAATGATTGCAGTATATGGTTTAATGCAGTCATTCGGGGGGATGTAAATTTTATTCGTATAGGTAATAAAGTAAATATCCAGGATGGGGCATGTGTTCATTGTACATTTCAGAAAACTACCACGATCATTGGTAATAATGTCTCCATCGGGCACAATGCAATTGTACATGGCTGTACACTCCACGACAATGTATTGATCGGCATGGGAGCAATTGTAATGGATGAAGCCGTTGTTCATAGCAATAGCATTATTGCTGCCGGGGCTGTCGTGTTAGAGAGAACCATTTGCGAAGCAGGAAGTATTTATGCCGGTGTACCAGCCAAAAAAGTAAAAGCAATTTCACAGGAACTTATCAGCGGAGAGATAAATCGTATTGCAAATAATTATGTAAAATACGCTGACTGGTTTCGCTAAGAGTAATTTTAAATTTATTATTTCAATCGTAGTTTTCCTATTTCCGGCGCAATTTATTATGAGTAGTTTCGTTAATGTTTCAAGTAGATTATGAAAAATCTCCGTTCCATACTGATGTTCGTTACTGTGAGTTTTATTTTATCATCTTGTAGTGTATGGAATAAAGTATTTCCGCCAAAGTATGGCTGCCCAAGTGATGGACGAAACGTTGGCGCCGAAAAATTACTCTCAGGTGATATGAGTAAGAAGGAAATGAAAAAAGTAAAAAAAGCAAAATTCAGAGGAGATTAAAATCCCTGATGCAGCTTTTTATCATAAATCCAAGTCCTATAATTAAATCAATAAACCGTTTACTATGAGCCTCACCCTACGAACCACCTTGGGTTTTACTGAAGCTGTCATTGATGATGACGGTGGATTGAAACGCTTCTACCAGGTGGCTGACATTTTAAGTGACGATCTCCGTATCAAATTCACAAACAAAGAAGATGATTTTGATTCGATTGACTGGGAATTTAGTTTCCACGGTCATACTCTCACTTTACATTACAGCATTTACACCGGTGTTTCTATTTTTCCTTCACGCACCCGCGACGCTATGAAAAAAGACAACCGTGCGGTTGTTGAATTGGCCAGTGTGCTTGAAAAAAAATTGATTGATTTCAATCTGAACAGAAATATTGCTTAAGGTGAGTTCTATTTTTATGTTACCAGCTGCATAGCTTCGATGTAACCCTTGTTGCGTCGCACTCTTGTACTGCATCAATCCTATTCAACAACTAAGAAGGATTCTTAAAAATTAATTTCCTTCCATACGATCTCTCTCACTTTATTTGCCGGTATCCTTTCCTGCTGCATTGTATCACGATAACGGATAGTGACAGTATTATCCTGCTTGGTTTGCTGATCTACCGTTACACAAAAAGGTGTACCAATCGCATCCATCCGCCTGTATCTTTTGCCAATCGTATCCTTTTCTTCATAAAAACAACGGAAATGAGATCTGCAATCATCCATGATGGTTCTTGCAATTTCGGGCAATCCATCTTTTTTTACTAATGGTAATACTGCCAGTTTCATCGGGGCTATTTTTGCAGGAAATCTTAATACCACCCTGCTGTCCTGTTTTTCTGCAGTGCTCAGATCCTCTTCTGCATAGGTTTCACTCAGCATCATTAATATAGTTCTGTCAAGACCAATGGATGTTTCGATGACATATGGAATATAATTCTGATTGATCTCGCTGTCGAAATACTGCATTTTCTTTTTGCTGAATTCCTGGTGATTTTTCAGATCAAAATCTGTGCGGGAATGAATGCCTTCCACTTCTTTAAAGCCGATAGGAAATTCATATTCAATATCACAGGCCGCATCGGCATAATGCGCCAGTTTTACATGATCGTGAAAACGATATTTTTCTCTTGGAATACCCAGGCTTAGGTGCCATTTCATTCTTTCTTCTTTCCAGAATTCATACCATTCTTTTTGTGAGCCGGGACGGATGAAATATTGCATTTCCATTTGTTCAAACTCACGCATGCGAAAAATAAATTGCCTTGCTACGATTTCATTCCTGAAAGCTTTTCCGATTTGTGCAATTCCAAAAGGGATTTTCAGTCGTCCTGTTTTCTGCACATTTAAAAAATTCACAAAAATACCTTGTGCAGTTTCAGGGCGCAGGTAAACAATGTTATTTTCCTCCTCGCTGGCCACACTCCCCATCTGAGTCGAGAACATCAAATTAAATTGACGTATATCAGTCCAATTACTTGTGCCACTAATGGGGCATTTAATTTGATTGTCTTCAATAAGTTTTTTTAATCCGCTAAAATCATCAACAGCCAACATTTTCTCCATTGACTCAAAAATCCTGTCTGCTTTTTCATGTATTTCCTTATTATAAGTTGATGATCCAATATGTGCTTTTTCTATTAATTCCGCCACAAAATCTTCAATCAAATGATCCACCCGGTATCTTTTTTTACTGTCTTTATTATCGATCATAGGATCGTTGAAATTGTCTACATGACCGCTTGCTTTCCAGGTAGTAGGGTGCATGAAAATGGCAGCATCGATTCCTACAATGTTTTCATGTAACTGGGTCATGTTTTTCCACCAGTAGTCTTTGATATTCTTTTTTAGTTCGCTTCCCCACTGCCCGTAATCATACACAGCCGCTAAGCCATCATAAATTTCACTGCCGGGAAAAATAAATCCATATTCTTTACAATGTGAAATAATCGCCTGGAATTTATTACTATCTGTTGCCATAGGTGGCAAAGATAATAGTCAAATGAGTCATATTGGTCACATTAAGACAAGCCGTTTTACTTATCTGACTGATATGACTTTTCTGATTGATCACACATTTTCAGCAAGAGATTTTTTTGAATGTACTTCTACCTGCTCTACCCATACCGCATAATTATTGGGATAGATCTGTGAACCTGTTTCAATCGCATACTCTCTTGTAAATGCTGCGCCGAAATAAAGAATGGCAGAAGAATAATATACCCATAGCAGAATAATGATTACCGAGCCCGCAGCACCATAGGCAGTCGATATAGTACTATGACCCAAATAATAACTGATAAGAAATTTGCCTGCCATGAAAAAGAAAGCAGTAGTAAATGCTCCTACCCTTACATGTTCCCATTGAATACGGGCATCAGGCAACACTTTAAAGATGAGACCAAAAACAAACGCAGTAATCAAAAAAGTAACAATTAGATTAATAACATAAGCGACAATGACAGTAACAGCGGGGAAATTTTTGAGCAAATTATCAATAAGAATATCCATTGCTCCATTGACAACAAGGGAAACTAAAAGAATGAACCCAAGACTTATAATCATCGAAAAAGAAAGCAGGCGGTTAACAATGAATCTGAGCAATCCATGTCCCTTCGGTTTAGCTTTTAGCTTCCAAAGCCTGTTAATCGAATCCTGTATTTCTCCAAAAACACCAGTGGCACCTATAATAAGAGACGCAAGTCCAACAAAAGTTGCAAAATGACTATTGGAAGAGAACAAAGAATTTTGCATGGTATGTTGAATGCTTTCAGCTGCATCTTGGCCAATAAATTTTGCCATTTGACCATATAAAGAGCCCTCCACTACTTCACGACGGTAGAAAAGATCACTTACCCAAATAATAATAATAAGCAGACCTGGTAACGAAAATATAGTGGAGAATGCCAGCGATGCACTCAATTTTAAAATATTGCTGGCAAAAAAATCAGCGAATGAGCATTTTATAATTTTCCATATTCTTTTTGGCGCCATAAACGGAAATGTGATCATATAGAGCTTTAATCATACATAGTGCCAAAGAGAGTTTTTATCTTTTTGATATGGGCTGGGTTATAGGATTAATTAATTTTTGAGTTTGTTTTTGAATTAAACGGAGGTTATTTTAATTTTTTATTCTGCTGATGCCTTTGGGAGTCCCGGATATTTTTCTTTTCAAAGTTTTTATGAAGGGCTTCAGTAAGATTCACCCCCGTTTGGTTGGCAATACATATCAATACCCAAAGAACATCGGCTAATTCGTCAGAGAGTTTTTTATTTTTTTCAGTTTCTTTAAAAGACTGATCACCATAGATACGACTCATCAGTCTTGCCACCTCTCCTACTTCTTCTGTAAGTATAGCCATATTTGTAAGTTCGCTGAAATAGCGAACACCTGTTGTTTTGATCCACCGATCTACTTTTTGTTGAGCCTGCTCCAGAGTCATAACAAATTTTTTTATTTGCAACTGCAATTTAGCACGATTATTGTCGTTTGAGGCATTCCGCACTTTCTGAAAACTACCCAATAATCTTTACTAACCTTGAATTTTTGTATTCTATGATGTATCCATCCATCCGTAGGTTTGCAGTCATTGGTATTTTCTCATGTTTTGCAAGTTTCTCCATGGCACAGGACCCAGGTTCGAAGGATAAGCCACCTTCTGAACAAAAAACCGAGGCAAAACCCTTTCGCGTACTTACAAACGGGCAGCGTATCACTATTCAAAGCAATAAGGATATCAGCAAAATCATTGTATGGACCTCAAGCGGCGATCGCTTTGTTGAACAGGCAAACGTAGAAGCTTCTACTTATAATTTCACTGTTCCCTCCAAAGAAAAAGTTGTTTTTATGATGCTGGAGCTTGAAGGAGGAAAGAGATATACTGAAAAGATCGGCGTGCAATAACATATGTATTTAGATCAGGGCTTTGGCTATCATATTCAATTATTGCTTCTGATCTCATTCTTTATTCCTGGTGTCAATGATAATGGTTACTGGTCCATCATTAAGCAACTCTACCTTCATGTCCGCTCCAAAAATTCCAGTTTCAATTTTTTTTCCCAGCTCGGCTGTTAATTGTTGTATCATCCCTTCATAAAGAGGAATAGCGGTTTCCGGTTTGCTGGCTTTACTATAAGATGGCCGGTTTCCTTTTTTCGTAGAGGCATGTAATGTAAACTGGCTGATCAATAGAATATCGCCGCCTATATCTTTTATCGAAATATTCATAACCTCATTTTCATCATTAAAAATGCGAAGGTTGACGATCTTGCTGCTGAGCCATTCAATATCTTCCGGGGTATCTGCATCTTCGATACCCAGCAATAAAAGAAGCCCGATACCAATCTGGCCACTAATTTTTCCTTCTATGCTTACACTGGCTTTGGTTACTCTTTGAATGACAGCACGCATAGACGAGTTTCGGGTTTGTAGTTTATGGTTTGTAGCTAATTTTGAGCTCTAATTATGTGGAAAGATACGATCTGAAGAATCACAAACTACCACCAACAAACTATAAACTTACATGATCGATGTAAGCAATGAAATAAAATTTCAAACCACGCGAAGCGGAGGCAAGGGCGGGCAAAATGTAAATAAAGTGGAAACAGCCGTTATTGGATCTTTTCATATTGATTCTTCTTCACTGATAACTAACGATCAAAAACAAATTCTTTTGCAAAAACTTTCTAACCGGATCAATGCTGAAGGTTTGCTGCAGGTGAAATCGCAAATACATCGCACGCAGTTGGCCAATAAAGAAGAAGTAATCGAAAAAATAAATCATTTGATCTTTGATTCCTTAAAAAGGAAAAAAGCAAGGATAGCAACTAAACCAAGCAGGCAGTCAAAAGAAAAAAGGCTGGAATGGAAAAAAAGAAATGCCGAGATCAAATCGGGAAGAAAAAAATTCAAGCCGGGTGAATATTAACCAATGTCTTCAACACTATGAAGTTTTTCGTTTTCCTCTCAATGACTCTAAAATTTGCTTTTGTTTTTCAATTTCCTTTTGTTGATCTTCCTGGTCCTTTGAATTTTGTTCTAAATCACTTTGCAGTTTTTTTATTTTCTTTTCCATACTGTCCTGGTCATCCTGCAGGTCTTTTAATTTTTTTTCTGACTTTGCTATTGTTATTTCCTGATCTTTTATTTGCAATTCCAGGTTAAACGCATCTATTTCAGGAACAAGATTATTTAAAAAAGATTTTGCCTTTGCGATGGTTTCATCATTATGAGAATCCAATATATTGTTGCCGTCCTTATTAATGATAAGATACAATGTAGCTTCGTCATTTCCTTTTCTTCCTTTTTGGTCTACTTTAAGAATATAATCACAGGCGGAATTGCTGATGTCGTCAATAACGGCATTCTTATAGTTTCTAAAACCCTTTGAGCTATTGAAAATCCCCTTTTCCTCTTTTGCCTGCAAGCCCATCCGTTCAAGCTTATCCACAAAAGCCCCCTCCACTGCATCCGGAGAGTAAGAATAATCAATGATAATTGCAGGTTGTTTTTTCTTGTTGTATTCCACTGTGCCTTCGTATGCCTGGCCTGAAGAATATAATGCAAAAAGAAAAATGCAAATGATGGCCGTAAATATTTGTCTCATAACAGAAATTTTTATAAAGATATGCCATGGTTTAAAATGGTTGCAATACTGTTAAAAGCCGGCTATGCTTAGCAAATCCATTTTCAAAAGTTATTTTTGTCCTGAAATCTTTAATTCTTGAGTGTAAAAAAACTGGCAGGGCAAACTATCTGGTATGGAGTAAGCTCCATTGCTGCCCGTTTCATCAATTATTTACTTACACCCTATCTCACCTACAAATTCCTGGAATGGCAATATGGGGAAATGAGTATTATTTATGCTTTCATTCCATTCATGAATGTGATCTATACTTACGGTATGGAAACAGCTTTTTTCCGTTTTGCCAATAAGGCCGAAAAGAAAAATGTATACAACAGCACAAGCATATCATTGATAATTTCAACGATTTTTCTTTCCATTCTTTTGATCATACTGCAACACCCATTGTCAGTATTATTACAGATTAGCCAGCATCCTGAATATTTATCAATATCGGCCGCTATTATCGGGTTAGATGCCCTGACCACTATTCCTTTTGCAAAATTGAGACAGGATGGAAGACCGGTAAAATTTGCAATGACAAAAGTGGGTGGCATTCTTATTAATATCATCAGTGTTTATTTTTTTCTGAGTATTTGTCCAAGGTTGGCGCAGGATCCAAATAGCTGGGTTCATCTTTTTTTTAAAAAGGAATGGGCCGTTGGGTATGTATTAGCAGCTAATCTTATCCAGAACATCATCGTATTGTTACTGCTGTCAAAAGAATTTTTAGGATTTGAATGGAAATTTGATAAAGCATTATGGAGAGAAATGATGATATATGGCATGCCATTGATCATTGCCGGATTTGCCGGAATGATCAATGAAACTTTTGACAGGATTATGCTGGGGTGGTGGGCACCTGTAAAAACTGTACAAGCTGCAAAAGCAGAAGTGGGCATTTATTCAGCGTGCTATAAACTTTCTATTCTCATTACGCTTGCTGTGCAGGCATTTCGCATGGGCGCTGAACCATTTTTCTTTAAGCAATCAACAGAAGCCAATGCACCAAAAGTATATGCCAGGGTAATGAAGTTCTTTGTTATAACGCTATGCCTGATGTTTTTACTTGTAATGCTGTACCTGAATTTATGGAAGCAATTTATTCGCAATCCAAATATGTGGGTAGGATTGAAAGTTGTGCCCATATTGTTACTGGCCAATATGTTTCTTGGCATTTATTATAGCTTAAGCATTTGGTACAAATTAAGCAACAAAACACTGGCCGGTGCATGGATAACCCTTGTAGGAGCTGTTATTACACTTGCCATAAATTATTTCCTTATTCCGTATTTCAGTTACACGGCATGTGCCTGGGCTACATTTGCCTGTTATGGCAGTATGATGGTGATTAGTTATATCTGGGGGCAGAAAGAATATAAAATTCCGTATGCCTGGAAAAAATTATTGGCCTACATGGTGATCAGTGTCATGTTGTATGGTATTCATAAACTGTTAATTTATTTTATTCCTTCCGGGATGTTTTATTACGCCAGTGCTACAATTATACTTGTATTATTCACTTTCTTTATTTTAAAAATTGAAAGAAAAGAATTTCAGAAGTTGCCGGTGATAGGAAAGTATCTTGAAACGAATGTGACGTAATTGCAGGAATGAATATCCAATATTTATATCACAGATTTATTACCTAACCTTTATCGGGAATTAACCAGGAAGTGTAATATTTATCTTGTTTCTCATCATTTCTAATACGGCTTTTTTAATGGCCTCAGAATCATATCCACATTCTTTTTGTAATTCCTTTGGTGAACCATGTTCAACAATTTTATCAGGAATGCCAAGAATTTTTATTTCATTTTTATACCCATTTCCATTAGCAAATTCAAGAACAGCACTTCCAAAACCACCGATTACCGTTCCGTCTTCTACAGTAATGATCTTCTGATATTTGATGAATGCTTCATGTAATAATTCTTCATCAAGTGGTTTTGCGAAACGCATGTCGTAGTGTGCTATTTTCAATCCGTCACTTTTCAGATCACGAATAGCAGAGGCAGCGAAATTTCCAGGGTGCCCTAATGAAAGAATGGCAAGATCCTGCCCTTCTCTTAACCTTCTTCCTTTTCCGATCTCAATTTCTCTCATCTCGGTTCTCCACTGAGGCATCACACCTTCGCCACGGGGATAGCGGATAACAAAGGGATTTTTTGTAGACTCAAGTTGTGCCGTATACATCAGGTTGCGAAGCTCACTTTCATTCAATGGTGCACTCACGATCATATTAGGTACACAACGCATATAGGCAATATCATATGCCCCATGATGAGTAGGTCCGTCTTCGCCAACGAGCCCAGCTCTGTCAAGGCAAAATATTACAGGTAAATTCTGAATGGCTACATCATGTATCACCTGGTCATACGCCCTTTGCATAAAAGAAGAGTAAATATTGCAGAATACTTTCATTCCTTGTGTAGCCATCCCTGCACTAAGAGTTACGGCATGCTGTTCAGCAATGCCCACATCGAATGCACGATCAGGCATTTTATCCATCATAAATCTTAATGAGGATCCGGAAGGCATTGCAGGAGTGATTCCAAATATCTTTTTATTTTTTTCTGCAAGCTCGATGATAGTATGGCCAAAAACATCCTGGTATTTGGGCGGTTGCGGAATATCAAATTTCTTTTTATAAATCTCACCGGTTATTTTATCAAACAATCCGGGTGCATGCCATTTAGTTTGATCTTTTTCAGCCAGATCAAAACCTTTGCCCTTTACTGTAAGTATATGAAGCAATTTGGGACCTGGAATTCCTTTGAGGTCTTTTAAAGTATCAACCAGCTTGGTTACATTATGCCCGTCAATGGGCCCGAAATAGCGGAGCTTTAATGCTTCAAATAAATTAGCACTGCTACTCACCATACCCTTCAAGCCTTCTGTCAATTTATGAACCATGGCCCTGCTGAAATTTTTACCTACAGGTAATTTTCCAAGCAACTTCCAAACATCATCCTTTACCTTATTGTAAGTTGGAGAAGTAGTAATATCGGTCAGGTATTCTTTTAGGGCACCCACATTGGGGTCAATGCTCATACAATTATCATTTAGTATAATGAGCAAGTCTGTATCAGCAACTCCGGCATGATTCAGAGCTTCGAAAGCAATGCCCGCAGTCATAGCGCCATCGCCAATAATTGCAATTGTTTTGCGGTCGTTTTCGCCTTTGTATTTTGCAGCCATTGCCATACCTAAAGCCGCAGAAATGGAAGTTGAAGAATGGCCTACTCCAAATGTGTCATATTCACTTTCACTTCTTTTCGGAAAACCACTTAATCCTTTATACTTTCTGTTAGTAATAAAATTCTCACGACGACCAGTAAGAATTTTATGCCCGTAGGCTTGGTGACCAACATCCCAAACCAATTGATCATAAGGAGTATTATAAATGTAATGAAGGGCTACTGTAAGCTCTACCACGCCAAGGCTGGCTCCAAAATGACCTCCATACACGCTTACCACATCAATAATATATTGACGAAGTTCATCAGAAAATTGGTGAAGTTTTTCACGCGGAAGTTTCCTGAGATCTTCTGGCGAATTTATTTGTCTTAATAATTCTCCTGCTGTAATTTCCATGATACCAATTAACGTGCAAAATTACATTTTTAGTGCCGGCAAAGTGGATATTCGTTAGAATTGCAACTGGTAACAGGTTTTCGACTGGAAGAAGGCTTTTAAATATTTTTTTGCTCCATTTGTAAGACTTATCTTCCACTGGTATATTTACAGTACAGGACGAGGAAATCATTAGCTAATTTGCCGGTCGTGAATAGCGCAAATTCAAGATATTGGTTTTGCCAGATTTCTGGTTGGGGTATGGTAGGCATCATTATGCTCTTTTTTGCCCATGCTTACCAGGTGCCTATTTCAAACAAAGTAGTTTTTGGAAGGATGGCTGTAGTATTTGTAATGGGCATAGGGGTTACGCATATACTCAGGTTGTTTATAAAGTGGCGCGGGTGGATAATGCAATCCGTTGAGAAAGTAATTCCAAAACTCATCATTGCGATGATCATTACTTCCCTCCTTTTTAGCCTTTTGGTTTTGGGAGCAAATTATTTTTTTAACCTTGGAGTTGATAGCAGTAAAAAATTAAGTTTTTTAGCACGGCTTTCAGGCTCGACCGTCGATAATGGCCTTTTTATTTTGCCTTGGGTATTGATTTACTATTTTTATCATTTCATTGAAAAAAGCCGCAGGCAGCAACTTGACACTCTTCAACTGGAAAGTTTGATCAAAGAATTGGAATTAAAAACTATCAAGGCTCACATCAACCCCCATTTTATTTTTAATTCACTCAACAGCATCAGGGCATTGATTGATGAAAACCCTTCCAGGGCGAGAACTGCGATTACTGAATTGAGCAATATTTTAAGAAGCAGCATGCAGGTAGACAAAGCTGAAACAGTAAGCTTCGAAAAAGAACTTAACATTGTAAAAGATTATCTTGCTCTTGAAAACATGCGTTTCGAGGACAGGTTACAGGTAGAGTATGATATAGATGAAGATACTTTAGACCAGCAGGTGCCGCCCATGATGTTGCAAACCCTTGTAGAAAATGCCATTAAGCATGGAATAAGTAAACATATTAAAGGTGGAGTGATAAAAATTATTTCTGATTTCAAAAATCAGTATCATGAGCTGGCGGTTCAAAACACGGGTAATTTAAATGGGGGCTTGAATACAGAGGGCTTTGGATTGTCAAGCACCGAAAACCGCCTGGGCCTGCTATATGGAGACAAGGCAAGTTTTGAAATCAAACAGGTAACACCTTCCACGGTGGAAGCAAGGGTGCTTATTCCCGTACAAATGAATTAAACAAATTTACATGAGAGCAATTATTATTGATGATGAAAGGCTGGCAAGAGCCGAACTGCGTAAATTATTACAGGATTTCCCTGAAGTGGAAGTAGTGGATGAAGCTGCCAATGCCGAAGAGGGAATTGAAAAAATAGAAGCGCAGAATCCCGATCTTATTTTTCTTGATATTCAAATGCCCGGTAAAACCGGCTTTGACATGTTATCAAGTCTTGAAAAATCCCCTAATGTTATTTTCACCACGGCATATGATGAATATGCGTTAAAAGCATTTGAAGTTAATGCGCTTGATTATTTGCTAAAGCCTGTCGAACCCAAACGCCTGGCTGACGCTATTCAAAAATTACATTTTATAGAAACAAAAGAACCTGTACCCAACGGAGAAAATGTGAACCGCAGCATGCTTACTGAAAATGACCAGGTATTTGTAAAAGACGGTGAGCGGTGCTGGTTTGTGAAGCTGAACGATATCCGGTTATTTGAAAGTGTCGGCAATTATGCCAAAGTGTTTTTTGGCAGCAACAAACCGCTTATTCTAAAATCACTGAACGCTTTGGAAGAAAGATTAGATGAAAAAATGTTTTTTCGTGCTAATCGCAAACATATAGTAAACCTGAGATTGATTGAAAAGATCGAACCTTATTTTAATGGCGGTTTGCTGCTGGAACTAAAAGGTGGTGAAAAAATTGAAGTAAGCCGCAGGCAAACTGTAAAATTCAAAGAAATGATGAGCCTGTGATGAATTCAAAATTAAAAATGTAAAAAAATTACATCCTGATTTTAAGATGAAAAAATATTTATTGACGGGGTTGTTGCTGACGACAACCTCTTTTTTATTTGCGCAATCGAAGATTGATAATATCATTAATGCAAAAGAAATAGAAAAAATTGAAAAGACTTTATCATCTGACGGCATGCGGGGAAGAAGAGTATTTACTCCAGACATTGACCGGGCAGGCGATTTTATTGCAGGTGAATTTAAAAAAGCAGGTTTGCAAACATGGGATAATAATAAAAGTTATAAGCAGGAGTTTGCAATGGTGCGACCAAAGTTAATTAGAGTTTCTGCAACATTCGATGGAAATGAAATTGATCCTAAAAGTATTGTTGTAGTTACCTGCCGGCCGGATATGCATATTGATGAAAAATCCGGTTATTCATTTGCTGATATTAAAGAAGGAGAGAATCTTTTTTCTGCAGCTTCTGCATTCATAAAAGCCAATAAAAACGTAATAATACTGGTGGATAATAGCTTTGCATCCAGCTTTTCAAGACTTAGTTATTTCAGGCGTTCAATTTTTAAAACAGATAAAAACTTTGTGTTTGTGCTTGGTGTGGCTATTCCTTCAAAATTTATGATTGAAGCAAAACATGAAATCACAGAGCAGTCATTGGCGAATGTAGTGGGAGTATTGCCCGGAAAAAGCAGGAAAGATGAATATGTGATTTTCTCGGGCCATTACGATCATTTGGGGGTTGGCAAACCCGTAAACGGTGATTCCATATATAACGGAGCGAATGATGATGCAGCAGGAACAACTGCTGTGATTATGCTGGCAAAGTATTTTAAAGCTCTTGATAATAATGAAAGAACTATTGTGTTTGCTGCTTTTACCGCAGAAGAAGTCGGAGGGTATGGGTCTCAATATTTTTCAAGGCAGTTTGATCCGGCAAAAGTGATGGCGATGTTCAATATTGAAATGATAGGAACAGAAAGCAAATGGGGAAAGAATTCAGCTTATATAACCGGGTATGAAAAAACGGATATGGGTCAGATTCTTCAAAGAAATTTGGAAGGAACCGGGCTTACATTTTATCCTGACCCTTACACGGAGCAAAATTTATTTTATCGCTCAGACAATGCAACGCTTGCCCGGCTTGGCGTGCCAGCTCATACTATCTCCACTTCCAAAATGGATAATGAACCCAATTATCACAAAGTGAGTGATGAAATAGGAACGCTTGATATGGATAATATGGCCATGATCATTAAATCCATTGCACTTAGTTCAAAAACGATTGTGGCTGGAAAAGACACGCCGACAAGAGTGAAGGCGGAGGAGTTAAAATAGCTGAATAGAGTTACAGAAAGTACAAGTGTGCGACGCAACAAAAACTAAATAGAATTATCAATGCTGGTAACAAAATGATTTTTCAAATCTTAACCGGCACTGAATGAACGGCAGCACTCATTTCTTTTATCAGCGAAGAATCTTTTTCAATAGCATTACCAACCACAATTACATCCGCGCCGACTTTACAATTTCGGTAAGCTTTTTCCGGTTCAATAATACCACCCCCAACGACCATGGGTATTTCTATTTTTTCGGCAACAGACTCGATCATCGATTCAGTGATAGGTCGTTTGGCGCCGCTGCCTGAATCCATATAAATCAATTTCATGCCCAGCATTTCACCAGCCATAGCCGTACACATGGCTATTTCATTTTTGTCATGAGGAATAGGTGATGCATTACTGATATATGAAACGGTTGTGGGTGCGCCGCCGTCAATAACCATATAACCGGTTGATAAAATCTCCAGGCCACTCTGCTTTACGGCAGGTGCTGAAACTACATGCTGCCCAATCAGCAATTCCGGGTTGCGGCCGGATATAAGAGAAAGGTATAATAATGCATCAGCATATTTACTGAGTTGAGTTGGGCTTCCAGGAAAAAGGATAACAGGAATAGAACAGTTTTCTTTGATATGCTTCACCACATCATCAAGATGATTGCTGATAACAAGACTGCCTCCTACTAAAAAGTAATCAACCTTTGCCGCTGTTGAAAGCTCCATAATCTCATCCAGCATAGAATGATGTACTTTATCAGGATCAATCAGGACTGCGAATGATCTTTGTCCGTTCTTTTTTCTTTCTTCGAGGGATTTATAAATTTTTATCTTCATCCAATTCCGGTTAGATATACAAAAATGCAAAAAAACTACGGCTTTATGATTTTTAATAGTCAGAGTTTACTTTAGATAGCGGAAGGATAAGCGGATATATTAATTCTGGTTTTGAAAAAAATCTTTTGCAAATAACTACAAAAACGCTTGATAAAAAATTTTAAAGAATGAAATTTTCAAGGTTATCTATTTTTTATTTTTTTATTATCGTAAAGTTACTTAACAGGCAAGCCTTTCAGCGAATGATTTGACGAAAACCCAGTAAATTCAATGCTTTTCAGGCAAGAGATTATAAAAACGCTTGCTGCTTTTGACTTTCAGAATCAAAAAAATTTGCAGATAATTTTTTAAAAAAACAGTATGAATTTTCCAAAACTTTTTTTGATCAAAAATGTTGAAAAAAAAGGAAAAGCAATACTAACGGGCATTACAATTGCTTATCCACATTGTGTTAATATTTGGAGGTTTGAAATGAATAATGATAAAAATACTTTCGTTATCACCTCTCGCCGCTGAGAGCCCAACCAAACCCAACTAAATTCTTTTTAATTATGGTTACCAGAAAACAAAGTTCCCGCACAACGGGATTGCAGTTTCGTCGTCGCTTTACGAAAGATGATGTAAATGTCTTCGACCAGTTTGAATATGATTATCGCACCAGCATCATTCGCAATCCCAGTGGTGAGGTTGTGTTTGAAATGAATAATGTAGAAGTCCCCAAACAATGGAGCCAGATTGCTACCGATATACTTGCCCAAAAATATTTTCGCAAAGCCGGGGTGCCCCAGGCAGATGGTTCATTAGGTCGTGAAACAAGTGCCAAACAAGTAGCTCATCGTCTTGCCAACTGCTGGAAAGTTTGGGGTGAACGCTACGGTTATTTTGCTTCAGAAAAAGATGCACAGATTTTTTATGAAGAATTAGTATATTCTGTTTTGAACCAGATGTGTGTACCCAATTCACCTCAATGGTTCAATACCGGTTTGTATGAAAGCTATGGCATAAAAGGAAAACCACAGGGCCATTATTATGTGGATTCTGCCGATGGCCACTTAAAAAGGTCTACTTCTGCGTATGAACGTCCCCAACCCCATGCCTGTTTTATTTTAAGTGTGGATGATGACCTGGTAAACGAAGGCGGTATTATGGATCTGTGGGTTCGTGAAGCTAGAATTTTTAAATATGGTTCCGGTGTTGGAACAAATTTTTCTAATCTGCGTGGTGAAGGCGAAAAATTAAGTGGTGGAGGTACGTCAAGTGGCTTGATGAGTTTTTTGAAAATTGGTGACCGTGCTGCAGGTGCCATCAAGAGTGGTGGTACTACCCGCCGTGCTGCTAAAATGGTTTGTCTTGATCTTGATCATCCTGAGATAGTACAGTTCGTAAACTGGAAAATGGAAGAAGAGAAAAAAGTATCTGCCTTAATTGCTGTAGGTTATGCCAGCGATTATGAAGGTGAGGCATACAGGACTGTGTCCGGTCAGAATTCAAACAATTCAGTTCGCATTCCAAATTCATTTTTTGAAAAATTACAAAGTGGAGATGATTGGGAATTAAAAGGGAGAATGGATGGGAGAGTAATGAAAAAAGTTCCTGCCAGGGAGCTATGGAACCAGATTTCTTATGCCGCCTGGCGTTGTGCCGACCCAGGGACACAATATAATACTACCATTAATGAATGGCATACTTGTCCCGCTGGTGGAGAAATAAGAGCATCCAACCCCTGTAGCGAGTATATGTTTTTAGATAATACTGCATGCAATCTTGCCTCAGCCAACCTGATGAAATTTTATGACACCGAGAAAAATATTTTTGATGTAGAAGGTTATGAATACAATTGTCGCTTGTGGACAACTGTATTGGAAATTTCTGTACTGATGGCTCAGTTTCCATCCAAAGAAGTGGCTCAATTAAGTTATGAATACAGGACACTTGGTTTGGGATATGCCAACCTGGGAACATTATTAATGGTGAGCGGCATTCCTTATGACAGTGAAGAAGCGAGAACTATTGCCGGGGCGCTTACCGCAATCATGACAGGCATTTCTTATAAAACTTCAGCAGAGATGGCTGGTGTATTAGGAACATTTCCAAAATATGAAGAAAATAAAGAAAATATGCTTCGTGTGATGCGCAATCATCGCCTGGCCGCATACGATGCTGACGAATATGAAGGCCTGAGCATAAAACCTCAGGGCATCAAAGCACAATATTGTCCGGATTATTTATTGAAAGCAGCCTGCAAAGCCTGGGATGATGCTGTTGAACTGGGAGAAAAAAATGGATATAGAAATGCGCAGGCAACAGTAATTGCTCCTACCGGAACTATTGGTTTGATAATGGATTGCGATACGACAGGAGTTGAACCGGATTTTGCTTTGGTAAAATTTAAAAAATTAAGCGGAGGCGGTTATTTTAAAATAATTAATCAATCCGTACCTCTTGCTTTAAAAAATTTAGGTTACAACGAAAAAGAAAGGGAAGCGATAATTAAATATGCTGTAGGTGCCGCTTCATTTTCGGGTGCTCCATACATCAATCATCAATCCTTAAGTGAAAAAGGATTTATTGCAGAGGAGATTACCAAATTAGATACTGCTGTTGCGTCAGCCTTTGATATTGCCTTTGTATTTAACAAATATACACTGGGTGAAGAATGCCTGCAACGTCTGGGCTTTACACCTGAACAATACAATAACTTTGAATGGAGCCTGCTGGAAGCTCTTGGATTCAGCGATGATGAAATTGAAGCTGCCAACGATTATGTGTGTGGCACAATGATGCTGGAAGCAACTCTTTACCTGAAAGAAGAACATCTGCCCGTTTTTGACTGTGCCAACAAATGTGGAAAAAAAGGTCAGCGTTATATTCACGCACATGGCCACATTCGTATGATGGCAGCCGCTCAACCTTTTATCAGCGGTGCCATTTCCAAAACTATTAATCTGCCTAATGAAGCTACTGTGGAAGAAATTGCTGATGCTTATATGCTGAGCTGGCAATTAGGATTAAAAGCCTGCGCTCTTTATCGTGACGGATCCAAATTATCACAGCCATTGAGTAATAAAAGTGATAAGAAAAAGAAGGCAGAGGACAGAAGTAAGAATTTAGAAGAACAAAAATCCGAAATGCGAAATCCGAAAACAGAATCAGAATCTCATATTGTTGATCTTGGAAAGCTAACGATTGACGAATTGCTTGAAGAAGTACAGAAAAGAGTACAATCATCTCCTGATACGAAGTTGAAACGTAAACTGGCGAGTATTGTTGAACGCCGGTCTTTACCGGCCAAGCGCCGGGGCTTTACGCAAAAAGCCAAAATTAACGGACAGGCTATCTTCCTGCGTACGGGCGAATATAGCGATGGCACACTGGGAGAGATATTCATTGATATGGCAAAAGAAGGTGCTACGATGCGAAGTATGCTGAACTGTTTTGCCATCGCTATTTCTATTGGTCTGCAATATGGGGTGCCATTAGAAGAATTTGTTGACAAATTTGCCTTTACAAGATTTGAGCCTGCAGGTTTTGTTGAACATCCGAATATTAAATCAACTACTTCCATTGTAGATTTTATTTTCCGTGTGTTAGGATATGAATATTTAGGCCGTACAGATCTTGTACATGTATTGGATAAACCCGAAGTACTCAATACAGGTACTGATGACTGGGATGATGTGCCTTCAGGACTGGAATATGAAAAGGAACCTGAGTTATCCAGTGTAAGGGTTGTAAGCCCCTCTGCTAATGGTGTTCAACCAATAAAAACAAAAAATGTAGCAAAAACTGAAGCCGGACTTAACGCGGCGAATGCAGCAGCTAAATCAATGCAGAGTGATGCACCGGCTTGCAATGTTTGCGGTCACATAACCGTACGCAGCGGTACTTGTTATAAATGTTTGAATTGCGGTAATAGTATGGGTTGCAGCTAACCTTATCTTGTCCCTGTGTGGGTTGTAGGCGTGGAAAAGTCAGAATGGTGAAAAACCCAGATAAAGAAAGTACCCATTAAAAACGAAACCCCCGGTAACCGGGGGTTTTTATGTAGGGAATATGCTTTCAATATTTTGCTACATCTTTGTTATTCTAATACCTTATGTAATATGATCATCTTTCTCAAACGGTTTGCTTGCCTAGTTTTTCTTTTTGCAATTTTTTTCTCGGCCAACTCACAGGATTCTCTGAAAGGTGAAATCATTTATCATCTTTTTCAAAGAAGTTTTTTCGATAGCAATGGTGATGGTATAGGTGACCTGAATGGTATTCGCCAGAAACTTGATTACCTGCAGGATCTAGGTGTTACCTCCATATTGCTTCTTCCATTATATGAATCGGTTTACTATCATAACTATTTTGCGGTCGACTTCGGCAAGATCGATCCTGAGTTTGGTACCATGGATGATTATATAAACCTGGTAAAAGAAATACATCGGCGGGGAATGAAAGTTTACATGGATATGGAAATGCAATACATAACGGAGGACCAATCATGGTGGAAAGATTCTTATGGCAATCCTAAATCGAAATACAGTGATTATATTTTGTATGATGATTCTGCCAATACCAAACCTTCAAGTATAATCTATGGCCTTACTGAATTACCAGCTTATGATGGAATTAAGAAGAAAGTTGCTACAGCTAACTTATACAGTAAAGATTTTCAGGAATACACTTTCGGGGTTTTTAAATATTTTGTTGATCCTAATAACGATGGAAAATTTGATGACGGTGTAGATGGATTTCGATTGGATCACATGATGGATGATCTCGATTTCAAAGGAAGACTGACTCATCTTTTTGAAAAATTCTGGTCGCCACTTTTTGCACGATTGAAAGATATCAACCCAAAGCTTTGCAATGTAGCAGAACAAGCTATTTGGTTTTCTTATGGCAACGAGTATTTCAAAAAAGGGAACGTGGATCGTGTTTTTGCATTTCAATTGCAGACGGCCATTGCTTCTTTTGATAAAAACAAGATTGCCGCAATAGCTGACACAACATTAAACATGATTCCGGGCAAAAAACAAGTTGTGGTATTTATCGAAAACCATGACATACAGCGTTTCGCTTTTGTTGTTGATAAAAATCTTGCGAAAGAAAGAGTTGGTGCAGCATTGAATTTACTCATAGGCGGCGTTCCTTCAATTTATTACGGACAAGAATTAGGTATGTTTGGAAAAGGGGCTAATGGAAAATACGGAATGACTGATGCCAATGATATACCGATTCGCGAAGCATTTGAATGGTATAAAAGCGATGAAGGCAAAGGCATGGCAATATGGTATAAGAATACCGGTCCGTGGTGGGACAATACTAATCTGAAACCAAATGATGGCATTTCTTTGGAGGAAGAAAGAAAGGACCCCAACTCGCTTTATAATTTTTATAAAAAGATAATTCATTTGAGACAATCTCATTCTGAATTGATCAATGGGAAATATCAGTCATTACCTAATGATAATGACAAAGTATTTTCATTTTTAAGAAAAGATAAGGGTGCCATTTGCGTAGTGGTCAATTTATCCGACCAAATGCAGCAGGCGACTATGGATATTTCCTCAGAGAGCGGCCGGTCACTTGATCAATTGTGGGGAAATGAAAAGGGAAGAATCTCCGATAATCATTTATCAGTTTCGCTCCCGGCTTATGGTATTGAAGTATGGCAGCTGCAATAGCAAACGATTGTGTAGTAAAAGTTCTAAATATAAATACGCATACGTTTAGGGAATTCTTGCCTTGCAGTATTTCAACTGTACATTAATTTTGTGACACAAAAAACCCTAACCATGAGAAGAAAAAATATTTTTCTATTTCTTTTGTTAATAGTATTACTTGAAGCGTGTAACAGAGAAATGACTACTTATGAAGCTGCCAATCATCCGCACGGCAGGCATTGCCGTAATCTAAAATAGTTATCAACAAAAATTATTTGGTTACTCACCACCACCAAACAAATTTCCTACGGCGCCTTCCAGCATTGGGAATTTTTCTACTACGAAATTTTTGATGGTTTCAATGGCCTTTTTGGCCTGATCTTCTGTAAGACCAGCTTCTACTTTTAATTTATCGATTAATTCTTGCATAAAATTGTTTAAATGTTTGGGCTAAGATAATTGAAATAAAAAACGCTGGAAGCAATTCCAACGTTATCATAAATATTTTTCCAAAATCATTATGCCACTTTTAGCAAGCTAAGTTTACTCTTATCAAATTTACATCTTGCATAATCAAGGTCAAGCACAAAGTTTGTTTCTTTAGAAGAAGGTAATTCAAACATAGCATCAGTTAATATTCCCTCACAAATACTACGTAATCCCCTTGCACCAAGTTTATACTCAACAGCTTTTTCAACCATAAAGTCGAGGACTTCTTCTTCTATTGATAATTTTATTCCTTCCAGATCAAACAACTTTTTGTATTGTTTAAGCAAAGCATTTTTGGGTTCAGTAAGAATAGCCCGGAGAGTAGAAGCATCCAACGGATCAAGATGCGTAACTACAGGCAAACGACCCAATAACTCAGGAATTAATCCAAACGATTTAAGATCCTGGGCATTTATATAGCGCAACAGGTTCTTCTTCATGTTTTCCTGCTGAGTTTTGTCAACATTGAACCCAATCGTATTTGTTTGCACACGACGTGCTATTATTTTATCGATGCCATCAAAAGCTCCACCACAAATGAATAAAATATTCTGGGTATTAATTTTTATCAGCTTTTGTTCAGGATGCTTGCGACCACCCTGCGGTGGTACAAGTACATCAGTGCCCTCCAATAGTTTTAGCATTCCTTGTTGAACACCTTCACCACTTACATCACGGGTTATGGAAGGGTTGTCGCCTTTACGGGCAATCTTGTCAATTTCATCAATGTATACTATGCCCCGTTCAGCACTGACAATATCATAATTACAAACTTGTAACAATCTTGTCAAAATACTTTCTACATCCTCACCTACATAACCGGCTTCGGTAAATACAGTGGCATCTACAATGGTGAAAGGAACATTTAACATACGGGCAATGCTCTTCGCAAGTAAAGTTTTACCTGTTCCTGTTTCACCCACCATAATGATGTTGCTTTTTTCTATTTCAACATCATTATTGTTATCGGCAGGTTTTTGTTGTAATCTTTTATAATGATTATATACAGCTACTGCCAGTACTTTTTTAGCTTCTTCCTGGCCGATTACATACTCATCAAGAAACTTCTTTATCTCAAGAGGTTTTTTTACAGTAAGCTTAAAAGAAGAAGTAGTTTTTTCATCCCGTATAACCAACTCCTGTTCTATAATTTCCCTGGCGTGTTCTACGCAATTCTCGCAGATATGCCCTTCCTGGCCGGCAATAAGGATTTTAACCTCATCGCGGCTGCGCCCACAAAACGAACAATGTAAAGGATTTTTTGCCATTTTAAATTTTAAATATGATATGGAACGCTACACTTGGTAAACAGCAAAATTATAAAACCGTCCTGATTAGAACGGTTTTATTTGACCGAAGCCTGTAAAAAACTCGCTAATAGGTCTTTATATCTTATCGACGACCTTGTCTACTATGCCATATTCCACTGCTTCCTTGGCGTCCATCCAGTAATCCCGATCAAAATCTTTCATAATTCTCTCAATAGTCTTGCCACAATTTTGAGCTAATATTTTAGCTCCAATCTCTTTCACACGTTGTGTTTGACGGGCCTGAATTTCGAGATCAGCGCTGACCCCTTGTATATATCCACCAAGAGATGGTTGATGAATCATTACCTCACCATGCGGATAAATATAACGCTTACCCTTTACGCCTCCGCTTAGTAATATACTACCCATAGAAGCTGCGAGCCCCATACAAATAGTACTAACCGGACTTTGCATCATTCGCATAGTATCATATATCACCATGCCACTTGTAACGATTCCGCCCGGGCTATTAATATAGAATTTTATCTCCTCTCCTGATTTATCAGCGTCCAGTAACAATAATTTACTTACCACATCTCTTGCACTTTTATCATCTACCATACCCCATAAGTACACACTGCGATTTTCAAAAAATAATTTCTCCAGCTTTTTGCTGAACATCATAATATCAGACTTCGGTCTTTCTTCAGGAGCTTCTTCATCATCATCTGCCTGCCAATTGTTGTACAAAAAATTTTTCCGAGACATAAAATTTATGGTTTGTTATTTACTTTATACGCTTTATTATTTCTCTTAATTTTTGTTGCTTGTTGTCAGCACGCAAAGATTATTGGTTAATCTTTCTTTTCCTTTTTAGGGTTAATCAGTAAAACTTCATCTACTAATCCGTAATCTTTTGCTTCAATTGCAGTCATCCATTTGTCACGATCAAAATCCACTTCAATTTGTTCTACAGGCTTATCTGTATGGAAGCTTACGATTTCATACAATTCAGTTTTTAGTTTCCTGATCTCATTTACCGTAATCTCAATATCACTGGCCTGTCCCCCAATGGCACCGCTTGGCTGATGCATCATTATTCTGGCATGCTTTAATGCAGCCCTTTTACCTTTAGTACCTGCACCAAGAAGTACACATGCCATTGATGCGGCCATGCCGATACAAATGGTAGCCACATCCGGGGAAACATATTGCAGTGTATCGTATACACCAAGACCAGAATAAACACTTCCACCAGGACTATTGATATACATGTTTATATCTCTTGTACGATCTGTTGAATCAAGAAATAACAGTTGTGCGGTTACGATATTAGCCACCTCATCATTAATAGGATAACCAAGGAAAATGATACGGTCCATCATCAATCGGCTATATACATCCATTACAGCTATGTTCATAGGACGTTCTTCTATAATATTGGGTGTAAGAGCAGTTACAAGATGAGAAGCGTAGCCATGTAATGTATTGCTGGAGATGCCTCTGTGTTTGACAGCATATTTTTCAAATTCTGAATTAAAACTCATATAAAAAGTTTAGGGTTTAAGTCTTAAAGCTTTTAGCCAGGAAGTACAGATGTACTTATATAACCTTGAACTCTCAACTTTAAACGTTTGAACTCATCAAATATCCGTCCAATTGCCAAAACCACAAAACTTGGTGACAGGTATTACATGAATTGAGACGAATTGACACACAAAATCTTTTGAGCATTTAATATTTAGTGGTGATGTGCTTCTATCATTCCATTGAACTCTTCAGCGCCAATTTCTTTTTCTTCAGGTTTTAGTCGGGTTTCTGTCCAATCAAGAATTTTCTGGCTTTGAATGCGGTTATAAGCATCCTCAATGTATTTTCTATCCTTCATCATTTTTTCAACATAGTCTTTTACCCAGGGCTGCTCTTCATCTAATGCACCCATACCCATATATCCAAAGAGTTGTTGTTTTGCAAAGTTTCTGATTTCATCAGAAGTAACTTGTATATTATTTTCAGAAACTATTCTATCTGAAATCAATGTCCATTTTAACTGGTTTATAAAAACCGGGAATTCTTTTTCAATCTCTTCGTCGGTTTTCATTTTTTCTCCCTGAGTTTTCATCCATTTTCTTAAAAAATCTTCCGGAAATTTTATGACTGTATGATCAAGCAATTCATGGTAGGCCTGATGCTGCAACTGGCTCTTTGCCTGTCCGTCCCAGTAAGCCTGTACTTCTTCCTTAATTTTATTACGAAAATCAGCTTCTGATTTTACCTCACCATTTGGATAAAGCTGGTTAAAAAAACCTTCATTCAGCTCTCTTTTTTCAAGAAGTCCGATTTTAGTGATGAGAACCTTAAAGTCTTTATCGATTACAGATTCATCTTCCTTATTCAAGCCAAGATCGCTGATAATCCATTCACGTTCTTTATCCTCAAACCCCGTCTTTAGTTTTACAATAATGAAATCATCTTTTTTCTTACCCATGAGGTCATTGCGAATACCTTCAGCAAAATATTTTACCAAAAGTGAATTGTCTTTCCTAACTCCTTCCGGCATATCATTTCCATTTTCATCTACTTCACTAAATGTAACATTTAAAACATTTTCATCGGAATTTACAGTTTCTTCATCCTTCATATTTCCATACCTGTTTTGCAAGCGGGCAATTTCATTGTTGATCATTTCATCAGTTACCTGCACCTTGTAGCGGATAGTTTTTGCTTTATCAAGCTCTGCAAGCTTGAACTCAGGCTTTAAACCAATTTCAAATGAAAAATGGTAGTCTGTCGGGCTATTCACGTTAAGCTGGCGGAGATTTATTTCATCAGGCAATGGCTGTGCAAAGATTTCCAGCTTTTCAGTTTCCATATATTTTACCAATTCACGATCTACAGACCGAAGCACCTCATCTGTAAAAAGAGAATTTCCATACATTTTTTTTATTAATCCCGCAGGTACCATTCCTTTGCGAAAGCCGGGAATATTTGCTTTTTTACTATACTCCTTGAGAGATTTTTCAAAAGCAGGCAGATAATCTTCTTTGGATAATGACAAGGTCAACTTATCATTTAAAAAACCAATATTTTCTCTTGTTACTGTTGCCATAACTAAACTCGATCCCTTTCAGGGAAGTTTTTTGACACTCCGGTCAAAGAGTGAGATTTAAAAATGTTCAATAAAGAATATAAAGTCGAAGTGTGCGACGCAACAAAAACTAAATAAAATTATCAATGCCGGTAACACAATAATCAACTACTTTATTTAAGAACTTCAATTGAATAATGAAATTCAAAAATTGTGCGGGTGGAGGGACTCGAACCCCCATGCCTTCCGGCGCCAGATCCTAAGTCTGGTATGTCTACCAATTTCACCACACCCGCAAATAAGTTTCAAAGATTAACAAGTTCCAAAGCAGCTTCGTAATTCACTCAATTCCTTTTGAACCCTGAAACTCTGCAATATTTGAACTTTCAAATGGGCTGCAAATGTAGGTCAATTCAGCTAAAGAAAGAGGCTGCTTTTGCGTAAATTTGTTAGCTATGGAAACCGTTGCGCAAATGCCTAAATATAACTTAAGTGAGGAGCAGGAAAAAAAACTGATTCTTCGGGAATACCGTGCCTTGCTGCGCAGCCTCAAAACAAAACTGAAGCCCGGTGATAGAAAAACTATTCGCCTGGCCTTTGAAATAGCGGCGGATGCTCATAAAACCATGCGTCGAAAAAGTGGTGAACCCTATATTTTACACCCTTTGGCAGTAGCAAGAATTTGTGTGGAAGAAATTGGTTTGGGGGTTCGCTCAACTATTTGTTGCCTGTTGCATGACACAGTTGAAGACACAGATATTTCTCTTGAAGATATTGAAAGAGATTTTGGAAATGAAATTGCAAGGATTGTAGACGGTCTTACAAAAATTTCTAATGTTATTGATGTAAATGCATCCAAGCAAGCCGAGAATTTTAAAAAGATCTTACTCACTCTTACAGATGATCCACGGGTAATATTGATTAAACTGGCTGACAGGCTGCATAATATGCGCACACTTGACAGCATGAAAAGAGAAAAGCAATTAAAAATAGCTTCTGAAACAGTGTATGTGTATGCTCCCCTGGCACACCGAATGGGACTATATAACATTAAGACAGAGATGGAAGACCTCGCAATGAAATATCTCGAGCCGGAGACATACAGGGAAATTGCCCAAAAGCTGGCTGAAACAAAAAGAGAACGTACAAAATTTATAAATGAATTCATTAAACCGCTAAATGAAAAATTGACAAGAGCAGATTTTGATTTTCAAATTTATGGTCGTCCCAAAAGTATCCATTCAATATGGACGAAGATGAAGAAAAAAGGAGTAGCTTTTGAAGAAGTGTACGATCTTTTTGCCATTCGTGTCATTTTAAATTCTCCGGCTGAAAGAGAAAAAGAAGATTGCTGGAAAGTATACTCACTGATAACGGATGAATATATCCCATCACCTGAAAGATTGCGGGATTGGTTAAGTAATCCAAAAAGTAATGGATACGAGGCCTTGCATACGACTGTGATGGGCCCCGAAGGAAGGTGGGTAGAAGTGCAGATAAGAACAAAAAGAATGAATGAAATTGCGGAAAAGGGTTTAGCAGCCCATTGGAAATATAAGGAAGGTGGAACTGATGAAAGTCGTTTTGATAAATGGTTTCAGCAGATTCGTGAAGTAATATCAACTGAAGGGACTGACAGTATTGATTTTCTCCAGGATTTTAAAACAAGCTTTCTTGCAGAAGAAATTTATGTATATACACCAAAAGGCGATGTAAAAATGCTGCCAATAGGTTCAACCGCCTTGGACTTTGCTTTTTCTATTCATAGCGAAATCGGCGGAAAATGTATCGGTGCAAAAGTAAACCACAAACTAGTCCCTATCAGTCACAAGTTGCGAAGTGGTGATCAGGTTGAGATTATTACCAGCAATAAACAAAAACCATCTGAAGACTGGCTGAATTTTGTGGTAACGGCAAAAGCAAAGAGTAAAATAAAAGATGCATTAAAAGAAGAAAAGAGAAAAATTGCAGAGGATGGTAAGCATGCACTCCAAAAAAAACTGGAAGGAATGGGGGCGGCTTTTGCTCAGCATAATATTGAAGAGTTGATGAATTGGTTTAAATTAAGTTCGCCCCTAGATCTTTATTACCAGATCGCTATTAAAAATATAGATCTGAAAGACCTGAAAGAATTTAAGGTAGTACATGGCGATAAACTGGAGCCACCCAGGCATGATAAGCATTTGCCAGAATTAAAACCGGAGATTGTTCCAACAATACCCAAAAAAGATACGGAGCTGATCATTTTTGGAGAAAGTAGTGATAAAATTGTTTACAATCTTGCTAACTGCTGTAAGCCTATTCCCGGTGATGATGTATTTGGCTTTGTAACAACAGGAAAAGGTCTTACTATCCACAGAACCAACTGTCCGAATGCAGCCAAATTGTTGGCTAATTACGGGCATAGGGTAGTAAAAACGAAATGGGCAAAGAATAAAGAAATATCATTCCTTACAGGTTTGCGTATCATTGGTCTTGATGATGTAGGGGTAGTCAATAAGATTACCAACCTGATTTCAGGAGAAATGAAAATTAATATTGCAGCCATCACAATTGAAGCCAAAGAAGGCCTGTTTGAAGGAAATATGAAAGTGTATGTACACGATAAAGAAGAATTGGATGAATTGGTTAGCAGGTTAAAGGCTTTAACTGGTATACATTCTGTAGACCGATTTGATACAGAACCCGTTTAATGTTTTGGTCCCCTATTTATTCACATTGAGGAATATTTCTGAAAAGCAATTACTCAATAGCTATTTTTGCGCCGCAATCAATTAAAAATTAAATACTCAATAAGTAATGGTTGATGTAATTCTGGGTCTGCAATGGGGAGATGAAGGAAAAGGAAAGATTGTTGACTTTTTTGCAAAGAATTATGACCTGGTAGCCAGATTCCAGGGTGGGCCAAATGCAGGACACACTTTATATGTAAAAGATAAAAAAATAGTACTGCATCAAATACCTTCTGGTGTTTTTCGTGAAGGAGTAATAAATCTTATTGGTAACGGAGTGGTTCTTGATCCTGTAACTTTAAAGAAAGAATGTGAAACCGTATCATCATTCGGAATAAGTTTAAAGAAAAACTTATTTATTGCAGAACGAACACATCTTATTCTACCAACCCACCGGGCACTTGATAAAGCTGCTGAACTTTCAAAGGGAAATAATAAGATAGGCTCAACTTTAAAAGGTATAAGCCCGGCCTACATGGACAAAACCGGTAGAAACGGTTTAAGAGTAGGAGATCTGCTGGATAAAAATTTTACAACTTCATATATAAAACTGCGTCTTAAGCATCAAAAGCTACTGGACAATTATTCATTTAATGAAGATATCTCTGCCTGGGAAGAAGAATTTTTTGAATCAGTGGATTTTTTAAAGCAATTGAATATAGTAAATGGAGAATATTTTATCAATAACAGGTTACAACAGGGAAAAAAAGTTTTAGCCGAAGGAGCGCAGGGCAGTATGCTTGACATCGATTTCGGAACATTTCCTTTCGTCACTTCCTCCAATACAATAAGTGCAGGAGTGTGTAGTGGTCTTGGTGTAGCCCCGCAAAAAATCAAAGAAGTAATTGGTGTTACAAAAGCTTATTGCACCCGGGTTGGAGGAGGACCTTTTCCAACCGAATTATTGGACGATACAGGAGAGAAATTACGACAGACAGGTAATGAATTTGGTGCAACCACAGGAAGGCCAAGACGTTGCGGATGGATTGACCTTGTGGCCCTTCGATTTGCATGTATGATTAACGGGGTAACAAAACTAGTGATGACAAAAGCTGATGTACTTGATTCTTTTAAGCAGTTGAAAATTTGCACAGCATATAATCAAAATGGAGAAGAAAGCGATGAAATACCCTTCCAGATGACAAGAGTGAATATCGAACCCGTATATAAAGCTTTTGAAGGATGGAATATTTCCACAAATGCAGCGAAATTACGTGGGGAATTGCCTGAAGGCATGAAGCAGTATGTGGAGTTTATCAATAAGGAACTTGGGGTCTCCATTGAATATATTTCCAATGGACCGGGCAGGGAACAAATAATTGCTTTATGTGATAAGTAAAATTTTCAGAAAAATAATTTTAAAAAATTTGGCTAATTAAAAACTTCGCTGAAATTTTACACTTATTAATCCTATTAGACTATGGCGAGTAAATCTGACAAGGAAAAGAAATCCTTGGGGAAAACTAAAACTGAATCCGGAAAAGAATCAGCCAAGAAACCTTCTCCAAAATCTAAAAAACAATTGGAAGAAGACGAGGATGATTTTGACGACGATGATGAAATGGAAAAGCCTGCCGCCCCAAAAGGTAAACCTGCATCCTCTTCAAAAAAGAAAGCTACTGACGATGACGAGGAAGACGATGATGTAGAAGATGAAGTAGATGATTGGGATAAAGTGGAAGAAGAGGAGAATTGGGATCCGGATTTTGAAGAGTTTGATGTTCCCAAATCAAAAGCAAAAAAAAGCCCCGGTAAAAAGGGAGCAGACGATGATGATGAATTTAAACTGGACGATGAATTTAAAGACATGGATCTTTTTAATGAGAGCGGTTTTGATGACGACGAAGATGATTTTTAATTTTTCTTCTTTATAAAAGTTGAACCAGGCAACCAGCACCAACTGCATTTTTCTTTTTACAAATTCTACGCTGTAAAAGACAAAGTGCGAAACCGGGTAAACCGGTTTCGCACTTTTGTTTTTTTAATACTTAATAGCATGATAGTGGGGAAGTCATTTATCAGCTTCATCCAAAGGGGCTAACAATAATCTAATTGATTCTTCCAGTATTTGATATTTTTTCGCATTAAAGATATCCATCTTGTCTAAAGGTAGCCGAAGCTCGAATGTTCCATTGATGGCGATTTGTTTATCAAAATCAGGATTATAACGATTGAAATTCGAAATATCCATAAGGATATTCTTTGTAATGATAAGGGAATTGTATTTGCCGCTAACAGATTCGGTTTTTGAATTATTTAATTCTTCATCACTGAGAATAGTTTTTGTCTGAGAAAGTTGCAAGTCTTTTGCTTCATCTTTGGTAATAGTAGTAATCCCCCCGTCCCCTTCCATAATATAATGCGTGGCAATAAACTTCTTTACATGGTTTCTGCTTTCTTCAGGCAAATAATATTGCAGGTCCCAAAAATTATGGCTGCCACTTTTTTTAATAGCATAGTTTACGCTACCTGCACCTCCGTTATATGCTGCAATTACAAGCAGCCAGTCACCATAAATTGAAAAAAGATCAGAGAGATATCTAGCAGCTGCATTTGTACTTTTATAATAATCCGTTCGCTGATCAATATAACGACTAACTTTAAGACCCATTTTTTTTGCAGTAGACGGCATAAACTGCCAAGGACCAACTGCACCTGCCCAAGACAGTGCATTGGATTTTAAGTCTGATTCAATAACGGCAAGATATTTCAATTCACCGGGAAGACCGTGAGCAATAAGAATTCCATTCATCATGTCAAAATAAGGCTTCCCCCAATCTTTCATCTGTTCCAGTTGTTTTGTGTGCTTATTCACGTAATCCTGTACAAAACTGATGGCTCTTGGATTTAACTGAATATAATAATCGTCTTTTTTTTCGGAATTATTAATAAATAAGTCTTTAAAATCTCGAATAGGATCATTTAAAATTGTTTCATTTTTAGCAGAATCATTAACAATGGTTGTATCTGGTGAAGGAATTATGAATAGAAAAGTTGACAGTGAACCATTTGCTCTCAAAAACAATGTAGATAAACTAAGAAATGCAAATAATACTATTTTTCTAACTAATTTCATTAAGTTTATTTTTTACACGACTTAGTTTCCACAAGCTAATTTTTGTCCTAAAACTGTGCACAACTATAGTAACTTCAATGTATCAATTCTGCCTTTTTATAAGGAGGCTGCATTAACCAATGTGATACCTGAAGTAAAGATAACTCATTAAAATTTTTAGCCATCACCTGCAAGCCAAAAGGCATGCCAATACTATGTTTATAAAGAGGAAGCGAAATAGCAGGACACCCTACAAGATTTGCCATGACTGTAAAAATGTCGGCAAGATACATTGCAATAGGGTCCTCCATTTTTTCCCCAATCTTAAATGCAGGTGTAGGGGTATTAGGCATCAGGATGAAGTTATAACCGGAAAAAATATTTTTAACTTTTTTCACGAGTAATTGTCTCGCCTGCTGAGCTTTTGTGAAATAAGCATCATAATAGCCAGTACTAAGCACAAATGTTCCAAGCATAATACGTCGCTTTACTTCTTTACCAAAACCCTCCGAGCGATTAAGTTTGTAAAATCCAGTGAGATCAGAAATCTTGTCTTGTGTTCTATAACCATATCTTACTCCGTCAAATCTTGAAAGATTAGATGAGGCTTCGGCAGTAGTTAAAACATAGTAGGTGGGAACAATATAATCTAAATATTCAAATGGAACCGGCTCTACTGTATGTCCATTTTCCTTTAATTCTTCAATTGTTTTTGTAATTGCATGGGCAATTTCTTTATCAAGACTGGAATGCCCGAGTGCTTCAGTGAAATAAGCAAATTTGTATTTCTTATTTTTATCCTTTGATAAAGCAGAATTATAATCATCAACTTTTGCCTGCGAAACTGTGGCGTCATATTCATCCTTACCTGCAATTACTTCAAGAACTTTGGCTACGTCAGTAATATTATTTCCAAAAATTCCAATCTGGTCAAATGAAGAAGCGTAAGCAATTAAACCATAACGGGATATTCTGCCATAACCCGGTTTCAATCCAATAATACCACAAAAATCCGCGGGCTGACGAACGGAACCACCTGTATCGCTGCCTAATGAGATCATGCAAAGACCGGCCTGCACTGCCACAGCCGAACCACCTGAAGACCCGCCGGGAACCCTGGTTTCATTCATCGCATTCAGCACTTTTCCATAAGCAGAATTCTCATTTGTAGAACCCATGGCAAATTCATCACAATTACAATTACCAATGATAATAGCTTCTTCATGTAATAATCTTTCTGTTGCAGTGGCAGAATAAATAGAAGTAAATCCTTCAAGGATTTTTGAAGAAGCAGTGAGATGATGATTCTTATAAGCGATGATGTCTTTTAAACCAATAATTACACCATGTAAGGAAGCTATTGGTTCACCTGCATTTCTTTTTCTGTCAAGTTCTTCGGCTTTTTGCAATGCTTCATCTGCATATACTTCAATAAATGCATTTAAATGTTTTGAAGCATTTATTCTATGGAGAAAATATTGAACTGCCTGTTTACAGCTTATATCTTTTGTCTTTAATTGGGCCTGGTATTGCTCAATGGAAGAAAATTGAAACAAAAGCTTTTGCTTTTAAATAATGAACCTGGATTAAGGCTGGGAAGTTGTATTAGGGTCTTTTTTTATTTCATTTACATTATTCTCTATTTCCTGTTTCACATTATTTTTTGCATCATTGAACTCACGAACACCACGTCCTAAACCCCTCATTAGCTCAGGAATCTTACGACCGCCAAACAACAATAAAACAATCACAAGAATTATAATGATTTCCTGTGTACCCAACACACCTAAAAGATTAGTTTGTATCATAATTTTTTGAATTAGAGATCAAAGATACTAAGGACTTAAAAACAATTCAAGAATAATCGGATATTAACCAAATTACAACGACAAAGTGAAAATCCCTGTCAACGCTTAAGGTAATTATTCTGCAGAAGCACTTTCAACCACCAGTCTTTTTTCTTTAATCCTTGCACTTTTACCGCTACGTTTGCGCTGGTAATAAAGTTTTGAGCGGCGAACATGGCCAGTCTTATTCAAAACGATTGATTCAATATTGGGAGAGAAAATAGGAAATAATCTTTCAACTCCAATACCATCACTTATTTTACGAACCGTAAAGGTGGCTGTAGCACCTGTTCCCTGGCGTTTAATCACATCACCTTTAAAAGATTGAATCCTTTCTTTGTTTCCTTCAACGATCTTATAATTAACTGTAATATTATCACCGGGCTTAAAGTCAGGAAATTCCTTTTTGCCAGTCAACTGCTCGTGAATATATGTTATGGCGTTCATGATCCTAAATTTTAAACGGGTCGCAAAGATAGCAGGAAATTTTGGATTTTAGATTTTGAATTACCTAATCTTTACCGGGCCACATTTACTGCTCTCTTTTCCCTGATCACTGTTACTTTAATTTGTCCGGGAAATGTCATTTCATTTTGAATTTTTTGTGCAATTTCAAAAGACAAACGGTCAGAATCAGAATCCGTTACCTTTTCAGCCTCAACAATAACTCTTAATTCGCGTCCGGCCTGGATGGCATAAGCTTTTTCAACTCCAGGATAAGTAAGAGCTAAATTTTCTAAATCTTTGATCCGTTGCAGATATTGTTGCATGATTTCCCTCCGTGCGCCTGGTCTTGCCCCACTAATGGCATCACAGGCTTGCACGATTGGAGAAATCACATATTGCATTTCGATTTCATCGTGATGGGCGCCAATAGCATTTACTACGGCAGGGTTTTCACCATATTTTTCAGCCAATTTAGCTCCTAACAAGGCGTGGCTTAATTCAGTCTCTTCATCGGGAACCTTTCCAATATCATGTAACAAACCGGCACGTTTTGCAAGTTTCGGGTTCATGCCCAACTCTGCAGCCATTACGCCACAAAGATTTGCGACCTCCCGGCTATGCATTAATAAATTTTGCCCATATGAAGAACGGAAACGCATTTTGCCCACAATGCGAACCAAATCTTTATGTAAGCCATGAATTCCTAATTCAATCACTGTCCTTTCCCCGATCTCTGCAATTTGCTCTTCTAATTGTTTACGGGTCTTATCAACTATTTCTTCAATTCTTGCCGGGTGGATGCGACCATCAGCAACAAGTCGTTGTAAACTTAAGCGGGCAATTTCCCTGCGTAATGGATCAAATGAAGAAAGAATAATTGCTTCCGGTGTGTCATCTACAATAAGGTCAACACCGGTAGCCGCTTCAATAGCACGAATATTTCGCCCTTCACGGCCAATGATCTGACCTTTTACTTCGTCACTTTCAAGATTAAAGACAGTAATAGCATTTTCAATGGCCTGCTCAGCCGCTGTACGCTGAATTGTTTGAATAATAATCTTGCGGGCTTCTTTATTGGCTTTTAGCTTTGCCTCATCAATGATTTCCTGTTGTATGCCTAGTGCCTGTGTCTGTGCCTCATGTTTCAGACTTTCTATCAATTGAGTTTTAGCTTCTTCAGCCGTAAGAGCAGCAATTTTTTCAAGGCGACGTATATGTTCTTCCTGGTGTTTCTCAAGTTCGGTACGCTTAATATTTACTAATTCTATTTGCCGGTTAAGATTCTCTTTGATGGCTTCATTTTCCTTTATCTGTTTGTCTATATTGTTTTCCTTTTGATTAATACTTTGTTCTTTTTGCCTGATACGATTTTCTCCTTCACTCATTTTCCTGTTACGTTCCAATGCCTCTTTATCATGCTCGGCTTTTATCTGCACAAATTTTTCCTTAGCTTCTAATTCTTTTTCTTTCCGGATAGTCTCAGCTCTTATTTCAGCTTCCTTGATAATGGCTTGTGATTGTATTTCAGCTTCCTCAATTTGTTTACGGGTGTTTTTTGCAAAAATGAATTTACCCGCTATAATACCAATAATTAGTGCGGATACACCAATAATAATATATATGATGTTTGGGTCCATGAATTGTTTTTTTAATTTGTTCCAAAATGATATTTTGTTTGATTTGGATCATAATCCAGACGATTACTTGCTTTTAAAGCAAAATAGCTATCTGGCGAAGATACAAAACGGAGTTGATTGAAAAGAGTTGTCACTTAGGAATCTATAGCCTAACCGGGGAGATGTAATTACTGAGTATTCGGGTAACTAATACTTAATTACTGCTTAAATGACTTTCCAGCAATCGTTCAATTACTTCCAGTTGTCCGGCAATATTATCTTTTTCAACCTGCTGAGTGGTGGCCGCATTTTGTTCTGTGGCAAACCAGATCAATACCATTGCCACGTAGTCCTGCATATCCTTACCGGCAAATTGTGTTTTGTATTCGAGTAGCTTTTCACTAATTGTCTTTACAGTTTTACGAAGCACTTCTTCATCTTTTGGATGTATTCTAAGCCGGTAACTGCGGTCTCCTATTACAACATTTACAGGAATTAATTCACTCATAACTTGCATTTTACAAATTGATTATTTAACTTGAACCCTCCATGCCAAACACCTCTGCTAAACTTTGAAGATCATCTCCAGACCATGCCTGTCCTGAAAAGTACCAACTAAAAACAAAATCATGTTTGCCAAAGTTAAGCCAACGGTCTTTATTGACTCACTCAAATTTGAGTTAGAGGAACAGGGAGACACTTCATTTAAGGCAATTTTGAGAGATGACAAGGGTTGTGTTTGCAGCACCCTGGAAGCTCCTATGCCGGTAAGAAACAATGAGCTTGTGTGGAGAGGATTGAATAATTTACCTTACGGGGTATATACGCTTGAGCTAACGCAGGGTAATGATGAAATGAAAATGAGATTAGTAAAAAGAGTTTGATCTATTCACTAAGCAGGGCAATGCATTTATCAATTTCTTTTATATAGGAGTTAATTCGTTTCTCAAACTCTTTTCTATCATTCTCATCCCAATTGCCTGAACTGATTTTTAATACCTCCACTTGCTGTCTGAAGCCTTCAACAGTTTGTGACTGTTGTAAAGATTGTTTTGTCAATTTATCTAATTCCTTTTTTAGCAGACTGTTTTCTTTCTGCAATCCCTGGTATTGTTTTAACAATCGCTGCAGCTTTTCCTGTATTCCCTTTATATGTATTTCAGGCTCTGGCACTTATTTTAAAAATTTATTTTCGGATTTCAGCACTCAAATCTTTTTCAAGTGTCATCACAATTGTACTCATCATTTCATCAATCTCTTTATCTGTCAATGTTTTTTCTCTATTAAGAAAGGTCAAATTTATTGCCATAGATCTTTTTCCTTCGCCCAATTTATCACTTTCAAAAACATCAAACAATTTTACATTCTCTAAATATTTCAATTTTAATCTTTGTATTGCTTTCTCAACCTCTTCATATTTTGTTTCTACAGGAAGCAGCATAGCAAGATCACGATATACTACAGGAAACCTGGGTATCTCTTCAATTTTTATTTCATTGCGTTTTGCCTCTACTATAATATCATTCCAATTGACATCAGCAAAAAAAACAGGCTGTTTAATATCGAACATTTTAAGTACAGAATTTTGTACTTCTCCCAACTGAACCATCACTGAACCATTGATCCGCATCTGAAGTGCCGAAGATAATTTTTTATGAGTAAAGATTTCGACTGTATCAACTTTTACACCCAACATATTCAAAATTGCTTTCACAACTCCTTTCAAAAAATAAATATCTGCTTTACCGATCTTATTACGCCAGCTATCTTGCTGGATATTACCTGTAACATAAAGACATAAATGGTCTGTTTCATAATATTTATCCCGTCCAGTTATACTATATGTTTTTCCAAAATCAAAAAATTTCAAATCATTATTTCTCCTGTTCAAATTATATGTAATAGATTCCAGGCCCGTTTCCAGCATCGAAGGCCGCATTATATTCAATTCGGCGCTCAAGTTGTTTAACATTTTTACTGACCCCTGCAATTCTATTTCATCAAAATAAGCTTCATTGGTGATTGAATTTGTCATAATCTCATTAAATCCAAGACCGCTCAAATAATTGGCTATTTTTTCATGAAAGACATCCGAAATATAATTCTCATCTACTGAAGGTGTCATGGTAATGGAGGAAGGAATTTCAATATTGTCCAAACCATCAATGCGAACAATTTCTTCAACTATATCGGCAGGTAAAGAAATATCAGGTTTATGCAAAGGCACGGCTACTACCAATTCATCAATGCCCTCTTTAACCATTTCAAATCCAAGGCTGATTAAAATAGCCTTTATCGTGTCGGGATGATAATTTTTACCTGAAAGTTTTTTCAGATAATGATATTTCAGGCCAACATGTATCTTTTCTTTTTGTTCAGGATATACATCCACAATTTCTGAAGCTATTTCACCCCCGCAGATTTCTTTGATCATTTTAGCCGCACGTTTCAGCACAGTTACTGTATTACTGATATCAATTTCTTTTTCAAAGCGGCTGGCCGCATCGGTTCTGAGATTATGCCGAAAAGATGTTTTTCGGATATCAACAGGATTAAACCATGCGCTTTCCAGGAAAACATTTTTCGTTTTATCTGTAACGCCGCTATACAGGCCGCCAAACACACCCGCAATGCATACTCCTTCTTTTGCATCACAAATCATCAGATCCTCAACACTCAGTTTTCTTTTCTTTTCATCAAGTGTTACAAACTCTGTTCCTTCCGGTAGGTTTTTTACAATGATCTCATGGCCTTTTAATTCATCTGCATCAAATGCATGAAGTGGTTGACCTGTCTCAAGCTGAATATAATTTGTGATATCAACAATATTATTGATAGGCCGAATGCCGATTGCTTTTAATCTTTGCTGCATCCATAGTGGAGATTTATTAATCAGGATATTAGTAATAGTTACGCCTGAATAACGCTGGCAGGCTTTTTCATTCTTAATTGTTACACGAATTGGAAAAGAATTATTATCCGTTTTAAATCCATTATTGTTTAATATTCCTGGCTTTAAAGGTTTTTTATCATGATGACTTAGGTAAGCACATACATCTCTTGCCACTCCCCAATGACTCATTGCATCCATGCGATTAGGCGTTAATCCAATTTCATAAACCCAATCCTCATACAATTGAAAATATTCTGCGGCAGCAGTTCCGGGTTTTGCGTCAGCATTCAACACCATAATGCCTGCATGAGATATACCCAAACCAATTTCATCTTCTGCACATATCATTCCCTGGCTTTCTATTCCCCGAATTTTTGCCACTTTCATTTCAACCGGGTCACCATTGACAGGATAAATTGTAGTTCCGGGTTTTGCAACAACCACTTTTTGTCCTGCAGCTACATTAGGTGCACCACAAACAATTAGTAATGGGTTCGATGAATTAATATCAACTGTTATAAGTGAAAGCTTATCAGCATTAGGGTGCTTTTCAGAAGTCAGCACTTTTCCAATGATCAATCCTTTAAGACCTCCTTTCACTTCTTCATATTTATAAAAATCTTCTACTTCGAGACCAATTGATGTAAGAATGCGGTTTAATCTTTCCCGATCAACTGTAATGGGTAAATATTCACTCAGCCATTTGTATGAAATTTTCATATCCTTTTTCTTGAATTAATCCAATATTTTGCAGGGTGACAAAGATAAAGGAAAGAGAGGTGTGATTTTTTTACACAGGAGTCGGAATGATTATATCATTGCATTAACCAGTTTTTCTGACCTAAAAATTTAATTTTATGCACTTTTGTTGTTGAGTAATTGTACTTCAATTTTGATGGATCCTTTATTTATCAATAAAGAAAAAATTGCTGAACTGCTGCCAATGAAAGAATGCATCGATGTAATGGAGCAAATGTTCTATTCATTGGCAAAAGGAGAATGTATTCAACCTTTGCGTTCTTTAATGTGGTTACCTGGCAAAAAGGGTTTATTGGGTATGATGCCCGGTCATGCTGAAAATTTGGGGACGATGGGAATTAAAGTGATTAGTGTTTTTCATGGTAATAATGAAAAAGGTTATCCATCGCACCAGGGAGTCGTGATTTTATTTGATGCAAAACATGGACGGCCATTAATGTTATTTGATGCTACAGAAATAACTGCTATCCGTACTGCTGCAGCCAGTGCATTAGCTACACGTTTGCTTTCCAGGCAAAATTCAGAACTGCTCGCTATTATTGGTTCAGGTGAACAGGCTCAAAGACATATTGAATCAATTTTACTGGTAAGAAAAATAAACCAGATAAATCTGTGGAGCCGTAATGAGAAGAATGCATTGAATCTTGTTGAAAAGATTTCCAACAAATACAATATCCCGATTCATGTCAAAAAGAATAGTCGTGAAGCCCTAAAAGAAGCTGATATTATTTGCACTGTTACTTCCTCACAGCAGCCAGTTGTAATGGGTGAATGGATCGCTGAAGGTGCCCATATCAATGCCGTTGGTTCAAGCACTAATTTTGCCAGGGAATTAGATACTTTGGCTATCCAACAATCCAAATTATTTACCGATTGTTATGAGTCGCTTTTTAATGAAGGAGGTGATTTTCTTATTCCCCAGCAAGAAGGTAAAGTAACTAAAAGTATTGTAAAAGGTGAGTTAGGCGAAGTACTCCTGGGAACCAAAAAAGGAAGAGAGAATGAAAAGGACATCACCATTTTTAAATCATTAGGAATTGCAGCAGAGGATATTTTTTCTGCATGGCATATTTATCAAAAAATAAATCATCATTTATGAATAATCTTATAAATAAAGTTGCATATATAACCGGGGGGAGCCGGGGCATAGGACATGGAATAGCAAAAGCTTTATTGGACAACGGCATGAGAGTGGGAATCACCAGCAGAACATTTAATGCAGCAAAACAAGCTGCCGAATCCTTAAGTAAAGACCCATCAAAAATATTGGCACTGGAATCTGATGTTACTTCTCTCTCCTCTGAAATAAAAGCTGTGAACACAGTTCTTGGTCATTTTGGTCAATTGGATCTCCTGGTGGCCAACGCAGGTGTAGGACATCTGGCACCCATTGATAAATTGACAGAGGACGATTGGAAAGAAACCATTGATACTAACCTAACCGGTGTATTCAATAGTGTAAAATCATGTGTTGAGGCATTAAAAAAATCAAAAGGATATGTAATTACTATTGCAAGCCTTGCAGGTACAAACTTTTTTGAAAACGGAGCCGCTTATAATGCAAGCAAGTTTGGCCTGGTAGGCTTTACTCAGGCGATTATGCTTGATCTAAGGAAATATGGTATAAAAGTCTCCACGATTATGCCTGGCTCTGTCGCCACATATTTTAATAATCATGTCCCGGGTGATGCGGATGCCTGGAAAATACAACCAGAAGATTTAGGCCAGATAGTAACAGATCTTTTAAAAATGAACACCCGGACTCTACCCAGTAAAATAGAAGTAAGACCGTCAATGCCGGTTAAAGGATGAAATGTGACTATTTATTTCAAAAGAATTTTTAAAATAGTCGAGCTTGGCATCAGGTTTGCTGCAAAAGAATCAAAATTTTTTAACTCGTACTTAAATTTACCCCTACCCAGAATAAGAGTTTTATTTTAAAAATTGATAAAACGAGGACGGTTAAACGCTTCAAAGAACTTAGCGATATATTGACCTCATTTATCTTGTTCTTTACATAATTATATATTGATATAGCACGTTTATCATAATAATAAAGATTCGATTTGTTTGCTATCAATAAAAATTAAAAGTCCTAATCCATGAACAGCTCTAACTGTAAATACTTTTGTCTTTTAAAAGGAGACTGGCAAGAGAGATTTTTTGAGCTTATTGAATTATTCCAGATCAGCTTGCATAAAAAGTTTGCTATAGGGGTTCCAGAAAATTTAGACAATCAATATAACCGCATTGTCATATATGGGATATCCCAAACGGAAGAACAAAGTTTTAATAAAAACCCTGAGATAACTGATGAAGAAATTTTTGATTCCTTTTATAAAAGGAAATCGGGTCAGTTTAATCAGGGTAGCTATAATGCAGTATCTGAATTTGAAAACTCATCGGCTAATCTCTTTGAAAATCAAATGTTATATAATTAATTTAGGGTACTAAAAAGAGTTTTTTTATCCTGATTTTAGCTGCTTCTGAGAAATTATATATATTCTTACTGGTGCCTCCTTCAAATATGAGTTTTATTTTATTTTTTTTCAGTAAACATTGCTGCCGGTGAAATAATATTGGATCCAAATTGTAGCATATACCGCATTTAAAGATTGAAATCAGCTACAGTTAAGTGGATTGACAACCCCGTTTCCTGCTGATCTGAATAAAAACCCGAGAAAGTTTCGAATCTTATCGCGCTTTGCAAGCATAAAACAAATCCCCCAGTGCAGCATTAACCTGCAAGAACAAATATCAACGATCCTTCTTTTTAGTAAACAAATAGAGTAATATGGTTACCAGAACTAAACCAACTGATCCGTAGATTATATAACTCAGTGGCATTTTAAATTATTTACAGTGAAAATATAGATTTTGCTTTCACTTTCCTTTTTGTTCTTTAAATAAAATTCATTTGGATATCTATAAACTGCTTAACTTTAAATTCATTCCTTACCACCAATTTCATTTTTATAAACCTTCCTGAATTCATTTCCAATTTGACAATACAATTTGAAATTAAATTCATATGTCACTAACAACCACTAACATTTCCGGAAGACTGTTTTCCCTGGATGCTCTTCGGGGCTTTGATATGTTCTGGATCATGGGCGCCGAGGAAATTTTTCATGGTCTTTATAAAGTTACAGGTTCACCATTCTGGGGCACCATTTCTAACGAGCTTACACATCCCGATTGGAACGGTTTCCATTTTTATGATCTTATTTTCCCCCTTTTTCTTTTTATTGCAGGTGTAGCAACGCCTTACTCTGTAGGTCGTGAACTGGAAAAAGGGAAAACAAGGCAGCAAATGTTGTGGCGTGTAATAAGGCGGGGCCTGGTGCTTGTCTTATTGGGAATCATTTATAATAATGGTTTAGAGCTAAGACCAATTTCAGAAATCCGTTTTGCAAGCGTATTGGGACGCATCGGGCTGGCATATATGTTTGCGAACATTATTTATTTATATTCAAAACAACGTGCACAGATCATCTGGTTTTTTGTTTTGATCATTGGTTATTGGTTATTGCTCAAATTTACCTCAGCACCGGGTTTTCCAAAAGGTGATCTGAGTATGGAAGGAAATTTTGCTTCATACATTGATCGTTCTGTACTGCCGGGAAGGCTGTATTTGGGTATTCATGATCCCGAAGGGCTAATGTCAACCATTCCTGCTATTGCTACAGGATTGCTGGGCATACTTACAGGTAGCTTTTTGAAAACGAGTGCTATAGCACCGGCTAAAAAAGCATTACGGATGGCGATTCTCGGAATTATTTTTTGGGGATTAGCTCATCTCTGGAATCTTGATTTCCCAATAAATAAAAATCTCTGGTCAAGTTCCTTTGTATTAAATGTAGGAGGATATAGTTTGACGTTACTTGCCATTTTTTATTACATCATCGATGTGCGGGGGTATAAAAAATGGGCATTTTATTTCAGAGTAATTGGCATGAACTCAATACTTATATATATGTCCGGCCGGTTTATTGATTGGGAATATACAACGAACGGGTTTTTAAAATGGTTTGGGCAATGGATCGGAAATCCATGGAATATTGTTGTGATGGCTATTTGCTATGTAATGATAAAATGGCTATTCTTATATTTTATGTATCGAAAAAAGATTTTTTTGAGGGTATAATATTATTTACAATGAATGAAACATACCTTCCGGCATTTTCCTTAACCGTTTGAATAGATTGAAATAGCTGCAACGAATATTATCTGTACATTTTTGGTGACAATAATTTTATTTACTAAAACCAGGAATTATGAGAAAGTTATATGTCGCCAGAGCTATTCAATTATCGCTAATCACATTAGGTTCTTTCACTGTCACTGCACAACAAATCACTACTCCCAGAACACCGAGCCCTGCTGCTTCAGTTTCCCAAACTATTGGAATATCCACTGTCACGGTAAGTTATTCCAGGCCTTCAGTAAGAGGTCGTGAAATCTGGGGTAAGCTCGTTCCGTATGGATGGAATGTTCAGGGTTTTGGCGCAGGCAATCTCGCACCCTGGCGCGCGGGAGCAAATGAAAATACTACGATCAAATTTTCACATGATGCTAAAGTAGAGGGCCAGAATGTGCCAGCTGGTGAATATGGGTTATCCTTCGTAGTAAATGAAGATAATACTGGCGAGGTAATACTATCAAAAGATAATCGCTCCTGGGGAAGCTTTTGGTATGATCCAAAATTGGATCTTATGCGTGCCAAGATTCAATCACGTGAAACTCCATTTACAGAAATGCTCACCTACGATTTTATCAACAACACAAAGAACTCTTCTGAACTTGTATTGAACTGGGAGAAAAAACAGTTTCCCGTAAAAATCGAATTTGATGTAGATAAAATTGTAATAGATAATGCTGCTGAAGAATTAAAAGGCCCTACAGGATTCAGCTGGCAGGGTTATGCAAGCGCAGCCAATTATGCATTGCAAAACAAAATAAATTATGATCAGGCCTTAATGTGGGTAGATAAGGCAATTGCAATGAATAACTCTTTTGCCACACTAAGCATAAAATCAAATTTGCTGAAAGCCACTGGTAAAAATGAGGAGGCCGATAAAACAATGAATGATGCTATTGCCATCGCCAGTGAGAATGAGCTTAATATTTATGGATACCAGTTGTTGAATAATAAAGAATACGACAAGGCCATTGAAATATTTACGCTCAATACAAAGCATTTTCCCAAAAGCGCAAATTGTTTTGATAGCCTCGGCGAAGCTTTTGCAACAAAAGGTGATAAGAAAAATGCTATCCTGAATTTCAAGAAATCACTGAGCATGAATCCTCCTGCCAATGTAAAAGCCAATTCAGAAAAATTCTTAGAGCAGTTAGGAGCGCTATAATTAAAACAAACAAGTCATAGTTCGTGCCTCCACGAATTATGACTTGTTGAAATTTTTCATTTAATAAACCAATGAATCAGATATTTTATTTGCCAAAACTATATGCATAACCTGCTCTTACGGTAGCGGCACCAGTTTGGTTTTTTCCATTTTCACTTCCTTTTTGAATATTCAGGAATCCATAATTGCCACCCCCTTCCAGGAATATCTTTCCCATTCCAAAATTAAGAGCAATTCCCAGATCTCCTTCTACACCGAAATTTCCTTTATGTAAATCACTTTTAATGTCTTGTTTATTATCAAATGACTGGGGGCCGGGAGATATAGGTTGCTGCATCTGTTCATCAGCGTATATTTCACTTGAACCACTGGTAACCTGGTGAGCAGAGACCAGCAACGCACCAAATGGCCCCGCATCAAGATATATGGAGCATTGAGATTTTGATCCCAGCATCCAGTTAAATTTAGCAAGTACATTCAGCATCAGGTAATTCATTTTTGCTTCGCTGTTATAATCGGCATATAGATAAGGAGGAACCTGCCCGGGAGGGAAAAGTCCGGCATAGGCATCGGGTGTAGTAAATGCCTGGAAGCCGTTCTTTTTTCCACCCTGGGAAGAAAACTCAATAGATGGCATAAATGAAAATGTTTTAGTGACCTCTCTTTCAAAAAAAACAGCAAAATCAGGACCCAGCCTCGAGCTATACCCTGTATTAATAGGATTCTGCTCTGATCCGTTTGCCGTTAAGTTAGGAATACTAATGCCTCCTTTTATTCCCAAATAATTTTTTTGATTTTGCGCATTACTTGTTAAAACAAATAAAATGGAAAGCAGGCTGACAGGCAGGAGGTAATATTTTTTCATAATAAAATAATAAGTATTAAAAATTGAAAAAATAAATCCAAATTGACTTATAAATGTAATATTAATAACTCAGGTCATTCTCTACATTCTTTTAATATTTTTAATTTCCGTTCATAAAAACTTCTTTAACGTCAATTTGAGTATGAGTATATTTGATATTTTTAATTAAAAAAATCTTTAACCAACAATTTTTTATGAAAAAAATATTTGAAAGAGCACTTTTCTTTTTTCTGACCTTGTGTGCTCTCATTTTTTGTTTTTCGTGCAATCAAATTAATTCCTCATCTGCAGATGCTAACATGCTGGATCAGTCAGGAATTGATTCAGCAGTTCGTCCGCAGGATGATTTCTTTCATTATGTAAATGGTGGTTGGATAAAGAAAACGGAAATACCCCCTTCAGAATCTTCATGGGGAGCAGGTGCTATTCTTTATCAGAATACAAATCAGAACTTAAAAAACCTGCTGGATTCCTGTGCAAAGCTGAACGCAGCTAAAGGAACCAATGAACAAAAAGTAGGGGATTTTTATACAAGTGCAATGGATTCAGCAAGCATAGAAAAAAAGGGGTTTTCTCCTGTGCAGGCGGATATACAACGCATTGCTGCTATTCAATCATTGAAAGATATTTTGCATGAAATATCGTTGGAATATAACATGGGCGTTACTTGTTTGATTGGTTTTTACGCAAGCCAGGATGATAAAAACAGTGATGAGATGGTGGTTCATTTTGATCAGTCTGGTCTTGGACTTCCCAACAAAGATTATTATACAAAAAAAGATTCTTCCACCCTACGCATTCGTAATGCCTATGTAAATTATATGACAAATGTTTTCACACTGGCCGGTGATGCACCTGCACTTGCACAACAGGAAGCAGCTTCGGTAATGAAAATAGAAAATGCGCTTGCGAATGCTTCTAAAACACCCGTTGAATTAAGAGATCCTGAGGCAAATTATCATAAAATGAGCGTTACGGAACTTGAAAAAAAAGCACCCAATTTTAACTGGACCGGATTGTTGAATGAACTCGGTGTAAAACAGGATACAGTGTTGGTAGGGCAACCGGCATTTTACATCGCAGCAAGCAGCCTTCTGAATTCAATACCTGTAAATGACTGGAAGAATTATTTACGTTTCCATTTTATAGACAATTATACTCCCTATCTTGATAGTCGTTTTGTGAATGCAAATTTTGAAATGAACAAACTGCTCACTGGACAAAAAGCGTTGCAGCCAAGATGGAAAAGGATGACAGCTCTTACAGATGCACAGCTTGGGGACGCTTTAGGCCAGTTATATGTCGAAAAATATTTTCCTCCTGAAGCAAAACAAAGAATTCTGGAGTTGGTCAATAATCTTCAACAAGCTTACAAGGAAAGGATCGAACATCTTTCATGGATGAGTGATTCAACCAAACAAAAAGCTATTATAAAATTAAATGCCATTACAAAAAAGATCGGCTATCCTGATAAATGGAAAGACTATTCTTCAGTAGAAATAAGTAAAGATGATTTGATTCAGAATCTTAAAAACACAGGACATTTCATATACCAGTATAACGTAAATAAAATTGGCAAACCTGTTGATCGTTCAGAATGGTTTATGACACCACCAACCATTGATGCTTATTACAATCCATATACAAATGATATAAATTTTCCTGCTGGAATTCTTCAACCGCCATTTTTTTATGCAAACGGGGATGATGCGCTGAACTATGGTGCTATTGGAGTGGTAATTGGTCATGAAATGACTCACGGCTTTGACGACCAGGGAAGCCTTTATGATGCAAAAGGCAATTTAAAAAGCTGGTGGCTGCCTGCTGATTCTGCTAACTTCAGAAAGAAAGCTGATCTCGTAGTACAGCAGTACAATCATTCTTTGGTTATTGATACACTTCACATCAATGGCGAATTGACACAAGGAGAAAACATTGCCGACATCGGGGGAGTATCAATTGCCTATGATGCATTTAAAAAAACAGAAGAAGGTCAATCGGATAAAAAGATCGGTGGATTAACACCTGACGAAAGATTTTTTATGGCTTACGCAGAAATATGGAGAACCAAGTGGAGACCCGAAAGAACAAGAAGCTTCGTAATGACAAACCCACACTCAACGCCGCAATACCGTGTCAATAATCCTGCTTCAGACGTTCCCGGTTTTTATGCAGCATTTAATGTGAGACCGGGCGATAAAATGTACATGCCTGACAGCCTGCGTGCACAGGTGTGGTAAATTGAATTTGTAAAAAGAAAATAATATCATTAAAATTTGCCCTTTCCCAAACTTCATAAACAGGGCAGATCTATTTTATTCAAAACTGCGGGAAACGAAGCGAATAATAAAACAACTCCATTTGATAAAGTGCAAGAACATAATAGTGCCCGATTTTATCAATCGAAATTATTTTCATCTGCACTTGGACCATAGCTGCCGGGAATGGGAATATTCAGCAATCTTAAATACACTCCTAATTGTGCACGATGATGTATTTGCTGGCTTAGTGACATCCGGATGATCTCAATTTTTGGATTAACTCCATATATCTTATCGCCGTTTCTTAATGTCCATGGTTTGTCTAATAGTTTTTCATTTTCCGGTATAAGAGTGGATAATCCATCCTTGTACCTTTTTTCAAAGTATGCATTTAGATCTTCGCTGTTGGTGATTGATGGCTGTTCATAAGGTTTTGAAAAATCAATTTCATCAGTAGTAAATGTCATGTGTATCCAACCGGGCAGGTCTGCAATATGAGTTGCCAGCCTTTTTATGTCCATGCTTTTGGGGTGGGGTTTATAATTGAGATGTTCATCAGGAACCCTTGATAGCATTTTACGGGTTGTGGTTCCTTCTTCGATAAATTGCTGCTTAAAAAAATAAATAAATGTCATAGTTTTTTGTTTTATAAATCAAAGAAACAACCCACCAGTGACAGCCCTATGTCAGCAGCACTTGGCTTTGTTCGATTTTTTTTAAAATATTTTCTGCGATTTCAACCACCATGTCATTTAGTAATGCAGGCTCAACAATCCTTGCATGATCTCCAAACAACATATACCATCTTGCAAACCCTTTTAGTGAACCCGTTAAAAAACTCATTCGCACATAGTCACCAACTTTGTCCTCCTTTACAAATCCACTATAATATTTTTGTTCTCCCAAATATTTTACAACATCGGGTTCAACGTCAATGATCACCTCTTGCACCTCCCTTTCTTCCCGCATTTTATTAATAAAAGTCTGTAAAGGCGGATGATTCCTGGAGATCACTTCATCAGAAATAATTAATTTACCAATTTTGTCTGTTCTAAAGTTCCGATAATCATTTCTTAATTGACAAAAAGCTATCAAATACCAGTGACTGCCCATATAATATATTCCTACAGGTTCTACTTTGCGCCGGGTAGTCTCATCCTTTTCTATTGAAGTATAGTTTATATCAATTACAGAGGAAGTACTGATCGCTTTTAGTAAAGACTGAAGATGCAAATCTGAAGGAGGCTGATGCATAAATGTAGGATGAGTCATTACTGCAATGTGCTCATCAATTTCTTCGATATGATCTTTTTCCGTTAATCTAAGAACAGCCTTAATTTTATCGAGAGCAGAAGTATAATGTTTGGAAATACCTGCATCTGTTTTCGATTGCACAAGTTTTGAGGCTGTTAACAGTGCAGAGGCTTCTTCCTGGTTAAACATAACCGGCGGAAGTTTATACCCTTCCATGAGCTTGTAACCTATTCCTGCTTCGCCGATAATAGGTACGCCTGCTTCTTCCAACGCATTTATATCCCGGTACACTGTACGCAGGCTGATTGAAAATTTATCAGCGATATCCTGCGCTTTTACCAATCTTTTTGACTGGAGTTGTATAAGAATGGCGGCCAAACGATCTATCCGGTTCATAGACGATAAAGATAATCGTAAATGATGAGTAGCAGACTGCTAATGCTGATTCCCGATTTACTTCATTCAATTTTTCTCAACAGCGACAACGAAAGTGCAGGTAGCTATTGATAAAATACGAGGTAAATCAATATGTCCGGGATAATAAATGGATTAAAAAAGGTAAGTATGCCTGCAAATATTCCAAACAGCCCGTTTATGAATTGCTGATCCCAGTCTATACTGTAAAAGATGATAATCTACACGGCGAATTTTTGAAGTTCAATAGTACTGTGATGAATATTGTGATGCATGAGTTCATGCTTGATCTTGGAAACTATTTTCATCTTTTCGTCAAAGCTAAGTTGCTCATCAACGGCCACATGCGCTGTCAGTGCATTTTCAGTAGTACTAAGCGGCCATACATGCACATGCTCCACCTGTTTCACATGAGTTACCCGCAAAATGATCTTTTTTATTTCTTCCAATTCAATGCCGGAAGGAACGGCATCAATGGTCATTTTAAAACTGTCTCTTAATAGTCTCCATGCACTCACAATTATTATCAGCATGATGGCCAATCCTATTGCCGGATCAAGCCAATACCAATTTGTATAAGCTATAACGACGCCTGCCACTACTACTCCGATTGATACCAATGCATCTGTCAAAAGATGGACATACGCTGTTCGTATATTCAATTCTTTTTTTCGGTTTTTGTAAAATAAAAAAGCAGATATACTATTGATGGCAATACCGGCGGCAGCTATCCACGCAATAATTCCACCTTGCACTTGTTCCGGTTTAAATAACCTGGTAACGGATTCAAACCCGAGGATGCCAATAGCAATGAACAAAATGACTGCATTAGCGAGCGCCGCAAGCACCGTAGTTTTTTTAAACCCATATGTGTAAACAGGATTCGATTTTTTTTTGGCCATCTTAAATGCAACTAACGACAAAACCAGGCTTGCGACATCGCTGACATTATGACCCGCATCTGTAAGAAGCGCCATTGAATTATAAATTAATCCGCCGATTATTTCTGCTAAAACAAAAGCAACATTTAAACATATGCCGATGACAAATGCACTGTTTTTTCCATGCTCAAAATCCAAAGCGTGTGCATGATTGTGATGTTGATAATCATGTGCCATGGCAATGGTTTAATTTTATCCCGTTTCTCAATTATGAAAAATCCATGTTGGAAAATGCATACTAAAATAAATTAAGTTCATGACAACTATTATTTCCATTCTTCGTGGGATCAATGTAGGAACAAGAAAAGTGCTAATGACGGATTTGAAAGCATTATATGAAAAGCTTGGTTTCAAAGAAGTGAGTACGTATATACAAAGTGGGAATGTTGTATTTAAAACACCTGGAAAAATTTCCGACCAGCAATTGGCAAAAAAGATCGAAACGGCACTTAGCAAACAATATGGCTTCGACGTACCGGTCATTAATCGCACAGCCGAAGAAATGAAGAAGGTAGTTTCAGCGAATCCTTTTATAAAAACCAAAGGAATAGATATTTCAAAACTTCATGTCATCTTCCTTGCTGATAAACCCGAACCAGCAAATATCAAACTCACACGGGAATTTGATTATGCACCGGATAAATTTATAATTGCAGGTACAGAGATTTATCTGCATATACCGGGAAGCTACGCCGAAACTAAATTGTCAAATAAGTTTTTCGAAAATAAATTAAAAGTATCGGCTACTACACGTAATTGGAATACCGTAACCAAACTGGCCGAATTAGCAGCAGTCAAATAATTCCTTTATTCAATTGTCCACTTCCTTTATAGTCTGTCTGTTGTCACTTTTATCCCTATGTTCATATTGAATTCTAAACCTGGAGAGATCAGGAGTATATTTTCTTTTTCGCTGAAGTTCATAATTATAAATCGTTTGTCCCAATTGATATAAAAAAGGATAACCAACGGAATCGTAATCGTATTTATTGTCATTTAAAACTCCGTCACTATTTACATACAGTGTGGTGCTTAACATGAATTCAACTTTGTTTTTAAAATCAGCTACATAAGAAACATCTGTTTGAAAACCATAAGCCCAGCCCACTTTATTAAAGACACGAATACCTTCCGGCAAGTGATGCGAACCATATTTAAAATAAAATTTCACATTGCTATCAAAAAATTCGCTGGTATCATATTTAGGATAATTGGTTTCTGAAGGAAACTGGGATAAATATTGATACAGAAATTTGTAATCGTCCTTCATTAAATCAAATCGCTGCTGTTTGGGTACCGAAGTCGGAAATAAAACAGATTGTAAAATTTGCTGCAGGTCGCCCAATGAAATATTATTTGCTGTTGTAAAATCAATCGGCTCATTAATAAGACTATCATTTGAATCATAATGAGCTTTGCCCATTTTTATTGGCGAAGGAAAATTAAATGAATCAGTGTTATACGCAGCGGGCTGCTGATAAATGGGGTTCCCATCTTCATGAATAAACCGCACAGGATTCGTGTGACGATTTTGTTCAAGTGTAAAACCCATGAATTCTCTTGTAATGCGAACATCAGAATAGCCTTTATCATGAAGTGATCGGTTTATTCGCTGTTGTCCGACAAATTGATAAAAACGGTTATATGCATCATTATCACTCACGAGAAATGCTTTACGAATAAACTGTGCAATGGACGGTACTCTATTTTTTGCGCTAGTGTCTTTGTATAAAGGCACTTGTTTTTCATAACTGCTGTCAAACCGCATGGCTGTGTATTTATTTACCCCGCGTATGTGCATTTCATTCAATTTTTCCAATGCCAGCAACGCCAAAGGAAGTTTTACAGTAGAAGCCGGGTTAAAATAAAAGGTCGGATCATAATTGAAATAATAATTTTTGAACGAAGGCTTGTTGCGTTTATCCCTGTTAATTTGGGTATATATTATCTGGAGCCTGTACGTTTGAGGGTCATGCAATACTTGCTGAAATATCTCGTTGTGATTTGTCTCAAAAATTGAGGTCAATAAACTGTCATTGTAAGGTTGAGCTGCAAGAGAAAAATGTAAAAGAAAAAAAATGGATGCAAAACAAATACGCATGACTGGCAATTAAAAATAAATTAAAAAATAAGTTTGAAGTTATTTATATCATGGTTAGGAATAAAAAAATACTCAACTTTCGTTGAGCATTTAAAATTTTCGGAACTGTTAATGTCCTCTTTGCTTTCTCGTTGCAGCTGCTTTTTTTGCCGCTTCTGATCTTTCGCGGGGTTCTTTTGTTTCGGCTGCTTTACGTGCAGCCGCTGAACGTTCAGAAAGAGATCTATGCTTAGCGGCGTTATGTGCCTGTCTCAATAAGGTTTCGTGAGATGCAGAACGCCGGGGTTCATGCTTCAACACTTCTTCTTTTGCCCGGGAACGAGTATGAGAAACAGGTTCATGTCTTTGCCCTTTTTCATATTCTCTTTCGGCATTTTTCCACGTCTTTTTTGAGTTCCTTCCTTTTTTCGGAGGTTTTAAATTTACACCGGCACACCTCGCTTTCGATAGCCCAATGGCGATTGCCTGCTTAGCTGACCTGGCTCCATGTTTTCCATTCCGGATATGTTCCATCTCTTCGCGAACAAACTCACCGGCCTGTGTACCCGGAGATTTACCTTCACGCTTGTCATGCTTTGCTGCTTCTATTGTCCTTTTTTCCGGCATAATTGTTTTTATTAAATTACACAATAGACATGCCAAGACTTTTTTCAACAGCGAATTAATTACTGGCATAAATTTTAAATGATTTTCAGTAACCGTATTTATTAAAAACTCAAAGCTGTAACTATGGAAAGTAAAGAATTAGAAAGATCCGCAACTATAGCAGGCATGGTTCTGCTAATTGTAACGTTCGTGATGGGAATATTAGGTTCATTATAAAAATAAAGAAAGATAATGGCTGTTTCATAATAAAGCCCATGGCGAACCATGAGCTTTACGTTGAATTTTATAATTCTATTTCTACTTATTTACATTCTTTTCCTTCAAAATATTACCGTATTCATCAATCAATATTTTCTTCTTGTTATATTGATCTTTCAACGAAATTTGGTAAGTCACTTTATTGTCCTTTTGCATTTCCTTGTTTATTGATGAAATGGTATAGCCTGGGAACTTATATAGATCACATTAGTAACAGCAGTTGGCAGGGTTTTATAATTTATGTTATATGCACTTCCTATCCAGTTACCATTCTGATCATACCAGGCGTAATATGCTTCGTTATTCAAATTAAAAGTTGCCACATAATCATTGTTATTTAAAACGGGCATCCAGTCATATCCCAGTCGATTGGCGTATTCTCTGCATCATACATTGACCAGGTTACATTTATCGCCGCAGGATATTGATGATTAAAGGCTGTTTGCACTGAGGGAGGTACAGTGACTCCTACTATTGAATGATCTGTTATTCGATAAGAAGGTCCGCAGGAAACAAACGCAACCATACCTGCAGCCAGGATAAAAGCTTTTAGTTTCATAATATAAGGGTTTTAGATGATGAGATAATATTTGCCACATTATTTACCCCAAACATATTGCCAGAAGGAAGTTAAAATGAGCGATATTTTTCCAAATTTTTTATAAATGAATTAATATATTCTATCAATAAGAAATGTCTTTAAATTGAATTATCTTAAACAATAAACAAACCGTATATATGAAGTCGATTTTCGTGTTTCTTCTTTTTCCTTTGCAAATGTTTTCACAGGACATTACAGGAATATGGACTGGTTTCTTGCAGATAGGTGACACCAAACTTCCATACGAACTTGTAATCAGCGGAAAGAATAATAATTTAAGCGGTTATTCTTTGCTGGTATTTACATTTAACGGAGTTGAAAATGTAGGAATAAAAACAATCGAGCTAAAAATTAAAAGAGCAAGTATTTCATTGGAGGATGGTGAATTGATCTACGATAATTATACAACGTCCGGCAGAAAAGTAAAACTTTACGGAACCATGGCCTGGGTAGGTAAAGATTTGAATATGACCCTGGCCGGTACTTTTGCAACCAGGTCTATGGATATGAGAGCCCCAAGTGAAAACTCTTTTAAAGGAACAATCTTTCTGCAAAGAAAAAATCCCCTGACACAAACAAGATTAATTTCCAAACTGGCAGAAATGGATCTGTTAAATAATCTTTCATTTATTAAATCCATTGCAAAAAGGGAAGAAAAATTTACCGGGACAAAAGAAATAAAAACACCGCTTGTTCACTCTGAAATTGTTCCAAGAAAAACAGAAATCATAAGAGCTATTTCATTTCATTCTGATAGTTTATTGATCAGTTTATATGATAATGGTGAAGTTGACGGGGATACTGTAAGCGTTATATTAAACGGTAAAATTATTATGGCAAAACAAGGGTTAACTGCAAAAGCAATTAATAAAATGATTTCAACTTCTGAACTTGGCGATTCATCTGAACTGGTTATGTATGCAGAAAACCTGGGGCGAATTCCACCTAATACGGGTCTCTTGATTTTACAGGATGGGAATGAAAGATACCAGGTAAGATTTTCAGGCGATCTTGAGAAAAATTCAGCTATTATTCTAAGAAAAAGACATTAATTCAAGCACACAGTTCTACTTTGAATGCGAGACTGAAATACTTATAATAATGACCATCCTGATCGATTGAGTCTGCATGCCACTCTTCACCGGTGAAGGGATTTTGGATTCCGGCCGCAGCTTCTCCAAGGGCGATCATTCCATTGTTAGTATGAAGACGAAAGCCATAGCTTTCATTTTTCTGCAAAGTCATTGGAGGTAAATTGAACCGGATCCATTTTTCTTCATCACTTTTCTGTACTTCTATAGTCGCAGTTACTAATTGTGGTCCCCAATTCTTATGCTCTGCATCAAATGCATGCAGGGTTAGCACCATTTCACCAGGATTTTGCACGGCTGCAGAAAATACTTGGATATTATTCAACTCACCATCGGCTGGGCAGCTAAAAATTTGCCCTGCAAAATGATCCGTAGGATCTGTTTGTAAATGACCAATCCAAAGTGTAGTATTATTTTGCAGTTGCGTGATGACAGGATGTGATTGATAGGCAGTTCTCATGGGTTTCATAAAACGAAATTTAATATTCAAAGAAAACAGGAGACATTATGGACTTATATCTTAACTCATTTCTGACCCAGATTATTGTGCTAAACATTCACAACACAAAATTTTAAGAAAAAAAATTAAAAACAGGTAAAAAAATAAATACAAAACCCTCCTTTAAAATAAGATTAAGTACTTACCGCACTCAAAAAATTTCTTATCTAAAAAATGTTTATCCATTGAATTTCCTGTAATGAAGCACCAGAGGTGGTTATGAGCCCATACAAGTTAAAAATCGTCATTCATTAAACTAAAAAAAGCAGCATGGAAGCCCATTACAAAAAAATGACAGTATTTCCTGAAATGTGCAAAAGCCTGTCTGGCCTGTATCTTATTCAAAAATTTAAGTGGATAATATTCCCCAAATCAATGCAAATGCCATTCTGGGGGTTTTAAATTCTGACCAAAAAAATGGAGATGTTTTTTTTATCACAAAATGTGTGAATTAAAATATAATCCAAGTGGTTATTTTTTTTAAATTGTGCATGACCATAGAAAATAGAATGAATAAATAGTGATTATTGTGGACAACCTTGTGAAAGCAGAGTGAATAAGAAAAATTTTTTTTGCAGAACTTTCTCCTTTTATATTCGCTCAACTGACTGAAAGGGCAACATTCCGATAACACAGAGATAAGAATTTAATAATATAAATCCGGAATTTACCCCTCATAGTCACCAACTGCTGATAAGCAGGTTGCTAAACTTAATGCTTTAACCAATTATTGTTTGCCGAACCTAAAATGGATCTTACTAACCTGAACAGAGACAGAAAACGGCGGAAATCCTCCCTTGACCTTAGCACCATGGTGTATGGCAAGGTACCGCCGCAAGCTAAAGACCTTGAAGAAGCCGTTCTGGGTGCTATTATGCTTGAAAAAAATGCGTTTGACACAGTAGCCGAAATTTTAAAACCCGAGTGTTTTTATGTAGAAGGTCACCAGCGTATTTTCCGGTGTATGCAAAGCCTGGCTCAAAAAAGTCAACCTATCGATATTCTTACGGTAGTGGAAGAGCTTAGAAGCAAGGAAGAACTGGAAATGGTTGGCGGAGCTTACTATGTAACCAAACTCACTAATGCGGTTGTATCTTCAGCCAATATTGGCACACATTCAAGAATCATTCTCCAAAAATTTATTCAGCGGGAACTGATACGCATCAGCGGTGAGATAATCGGTGATGCTTATGAAGACAGCACAGATGTGTTTGACCTGCTTGATGATGCTGAGAGTAAACTATTCGAAATAACGAACAATCATCTGCGCAAAAATTTTGATACGATTGATTCTGTGCTGGTGAAAACCATTCAGCGCATTGAAGATCTCCGTCATAAAAACGAAGATGTAACAGGAGTGCCCAGCGGTTATGCATCCCTGGATCGTGTTACTTATGGCTGGCAAAATACAGACCTCATTATACTGGCCGCAAGACCTTCAGTGGGTAAAACAGCCCTTGCATTAAACCTGGCACGCAATGCCGCATTACATGCCAGCAAACCTACACCCGTAGCCGTGTTTTCTCTTGAAATGAGTGCAGGTCAGTTAGTGCAGCGCATCCTGGCAGCTGAAAGCGAAATATGGCTTGAAAAAATTGCAAGAGGAAAGCTGGAAGAGCATGAAATGAAACAATTATATGCAAGAGGAATTCAACGCCTGGCGCAGGCTCCTATCTTTATTGACGACACTCCCGCTCTGAATATTTTTGAATTAAGGGCAAAATGCCGCCGCTTAAAAAACAAGCATAACATAGGAATGGTGATCCTCGATTATTTGCAATTAATGAGTGGAACTGGCGAGAACAGGAACAGCAACCGAGAACAGGAGATCAGCAATATTTCAAGAAATTTAAAAAGTCTTGCAAAAGAATTAAGTATTCCTATTATTGCTCTTTCACAACTAAGCCGTGAAGTGGAAAAACGCGGGGCAAGGGATGGAACAAAAATGCCCCAGCTAAGTGACCTCCGTGAATCAGGAGCAATTGAACAGGATGCAGATATGGTAATGTTTATGTACCGGCCCGATTATTACGATATCACCACTAATGAAATGGGAGAAAACAACCGGGGGGAAACACATATAAGGATTGCCAAGCATCGTAATGGTATGCTCGATACCATTAAACTAAAAGCATTGCTGCACATCCAGAAATTTATTGAAGATGATGGTGGAGATTTCGGTGCCATTGGATTGCCGGGTAACTGGAAACCGGTAAAAGATGATGATGGTCCCAAACTTTATATACAAACAGAAAGCAAAATGAATGACATTTCGGGTGATGAAGATCCGTTTTAGACAAAAGATGAAAATTAACAGGCAAAAGTTTGGCTCTCCTTAACGGAAAGTTTTTTTATTTGCGTCTTTACTATTCTTTGCGTTCTTTGCGGGAAATCATTTTTGTGAGTTTTCCATTTTTTTATATTGAAGAATACGACCCTTCACAACAACAAATTGTTTTAAATGAAGATACCTCAAAACATGTCGTACAGGTTTTGAGAATGAAGGTGGCTGAGAAATTAAATCTTACAGACGGCAAGGGCAATTTGATCACTGCTGAAATTGTTAATGATCACAAAAAGAAATGTGAGGTAAAGGTTGAAGGCACAAGATTCAAGGAACAAGGAACAAGAAGGGTTACAATCGCTATTTCACTTCTAAAAAATTCAAATCGTTTTGAATGGTTCCTGGAAAAAGCTACTGAAATCGGCATTTATGAAATTATACCATTGATCTGTGAAAGAACGGAGAAGCAAAAATTTCGGAAAGATCGTATGCAAAATATTTTAATAAGTACCATGCTCCAATCGCAGCAATGCTGGTTACCGGTTTTACACAATCCAATTGATTACAATTTAATTTTTCGCCAGGAAGAGATCATACATGCTTCACAAAAATTTATTGCGCATTGCATCGATGATCAGAAAAGAAGCCTTGCCGATCTCGTAAATGAAACTCTTTCTTCACAGATTATTTTAATCGGTCCTGAAGGAGATTTTACTCCAGATGAAGTTAAGCTTGCCGTACACAACCATTTTGATGCAGTATCATTGGGTGATACGAGACTAAGAGCTGAAACAGCCGGAGTAGTAGGGGCTACTATATTAAAGGTTACATGACCATTTTCAAAACAAATCTTTACATTTATTGTTTGAAACAATAAGTTGTTTAATCCACCGCTAATAAATAAAAGAATAGCTGTTTACCAAACTGGTAAAGGCGAGGGGAAGTATTTTTCTGCCAATCTTTTCATATTATTATTATGCATACTTTTTTCATGTTTCAATGTTAGAGCACAAAAGTCATTGTCCCGTGTGAGGTCATTTGCATTGGTCACCGGTCTTGGAAATTCTGTACACACTACCGTGAATCGTTATGAGATTCTTTATTTCACAGGGGATTATTCAAGATCTTTTCGTACTCCGAGCAAGCATTCGTTCTTAAGTTATTATTTTGAGCCGCAGTTTAACCTAGTCCGTACTATGGAAGAGTCACCGGATTATGAATTTGGACTTAACGGAGGATTAAGAAATTATATCCGGGTAAATCCTAATTTTTATTTCTATCAAATGCTTGGGTCAGGACCACATTATATCTCTGCTGTTTTAACCAAACAAGCCAACGGTTTTATTTTTTCTGATAACCTGGCCGTGGGCATTTACAAAAGAATAAATAAAAATTCTTTGTTTCTTAATTTACAGTTAGGGATACGCCATATCTCCAATGCGGATCTGAAAATGCCAAACCGCGGAGTAAATTCATTCAATATCCTAGTCGGTCTTGGAAAAATAAAATGGGTAAACACTAATAAGCAACTTTTTGATAAAACTGCATCAAAATAGACCGACACTATTTTTCTTTTTCCTTTTCTATAACCGGTTCATTCAATTCTACAACATGTTGCTTCAATCGTTTTCTCATAACCATATTCAGCAACTCAACACAGAATGAAAAAGCCATTCCGAAATAGATATAGTTTTTTAAATGAATTTCTTCCGCTTTTTCTGAATCCCAACCTTCAATTACAAGGCTAAGACCTATCATCACTAAAAAAGAAAGTGCCAGCATTTTCAAAGTAGGATGCTTATGAATAAACCCTGAAATTTTAGGGCTAAATAAAAACATGATAACCATAGCTATTACAACCGCAGCGATCATCACTTCAACACGCTTTGCTGTTCCTCCGGCTGTAAGGATACTGTCAAAAGAAAAAACCGCATCAATAATAATTATCTGAAAAATACCTTGCCCAAGAGACAAGGATTCTCTTTTCTTAACCGTAACTGCAGGATCTTCGCCCTCCAGCTTTTTATGTATTTCTCGAACGGATTTGTAAATAAGAAAAATTCCCCCGGCGAGCATCACAAGGCTGGAAAGATCAAAACTTTTATCAAAAATGGTAAGCAATGCTTTTCCTTTCTGGGCCAGCAGCCAGCCCAAAGCCAAAAGCAAAAGACTGCGAATAATGATACCGCTAATCATCCAGGCAGTACGTGCCTTTTTTTCATTTCCTTTTTCAAGCTGGTTGATGATAATACTAACAAAAATTACATTGTCGATTCCCAAAACGATTTCGAGAATAACAAGAATAAAAAAGCCGATTATATTTTCAGAAGTAACCAGATGCACCATTCTTATTTAAAATTGGATTTACCAGGCAATATTAAGTGTTCTGCAAATTTTTTTTACAATAGCAGGACCTTCATAAATAAATCCTGTCCAAACCTGCAGCAGCGTAGCTCCTGCTTTTAATTTTTCTTCGGCATCAGCAACAGTAAAAATTCCTCCACTCGCGATAATTGGAATTTCATTATTTGTCTTTTCAGAGATGTGTTTAATTATTTCAGTTGATCTTTTTTGCAAAGGTTTACCGCTTAAACCACCGGCCTCCTGGTTGCCGACACCAGTTTCCCAAACCAGGTCATGGCGGCTGATAGTTGTATTAGTTGCCACAATTCCATCCAGTTTTATTTCCAAAGCCAAATCAACTACATCATCGATCTGTTCCTCTGTTAGGTCTGGTGCAATTTTTAAAAGTATAGGTTTGGGATTTGCCTTGCCATTATTGGTCATTTGGAGATGAAGTAAGATTTTTCTCAGTGATCCTTTTTCCTGTAGTTCACGAAGGCCGGGAGTATTTGGAGAACTTACATTCACTACAAAATAATCTACATAAGGATGAAGTTCATTAAAGCAAATTGCATAATCTTTCCATGCATCTTCATTAGGAGTTACTTTATTCTTTCCTATGTTGCCGCCGATGATGAGTCGTGGGTTTGTTTGCTTATTGCCAACTGCCAATTGTCTATTTCTCCATTTATGCAATCTTTCAGCGACTACTTTTACGCCGTCATTATTAAAACCCATACGATTTATAAGAGCCCTATCTTTTGGCAGGCGAAATACTCTCGGTTTTGGATTTCCGGGTTGTGGCAATGGCGTTACAGTCCCTATTTCTACAAAACCAAACCCCAATGTTTCCAGTTCTTTTAAATAAGTGGCATTCTTATCGAAGCCAGCTCCGAGGCCAATTGGGTTTTTAAATTGAAGATTCAAAAACCGGGTAGCAAGTTGCGGATTATGGGGAGTGAGGAAAAAAGCCATTAATTTTCTTATCAGCGGTAAGGCAAATAATATCTTCAGGCAGCTCATTGAAAAATAGTGTGTCTGTTCGGGAGGGAAAAGAAAAAAAATGCTGCGAAGTATTTTATACATATCAGCCCGCGAAGATAAATTAACTTTAACGGTTTTGGGGTGATATGGAGACTGTCTAACTTTGCTGAATAGCGAACAGAACGTACAAGGGAGTGACACAACGAAAGCTAAATAGTAAATCAAAAGCCAGTAACAAAAAATAAGTAACGCAGAGTTTTAACTTCCCAAATACCCGTTGGGGGATGGGTCAAAATTTCAAGCATGCAGGAAGCATATATAGTAGCCGGGTACAGAACGGCCGTGGCTAAAGCAAAACGAGGAGGTTTTCGATTTTATCGTCCCGATGATCTGGCCATTGATGTGATAAAAGGGTTAATGGCATCTGTGCCGCAACTGGAAACCAAACGTGTGGATGATGTGATCGTCGGAAACGCTGTGCCTGAGGCTGAACAGGGATTGCAGGTTGGGCGGATTATTGCCGCAAGAGCATTGGGCTTTGATGTACCGGGAATGACGGTGAACAGGTACTGCGCCAGCGGACTGGAAACAATTTCCATTGCAACTGCAAAGATCAGGATGGGAATGGCTGATTGCATTATTGCCGGCGGAACTGAAAGCATGAGCCTTGTACCTACTGCCGGATGGAAAACAGTGCCTGCTTATTCTATTGCAAAGGATGATCCTGATTATTATTTGAGCATGGGATTGACTGCAGAAGCAGTGGCGAAAGAATATAAAGTTAGTCGTGAAGCACAGGATGAATTTTCCCTGCACTCGCATCAGAAAGCGATCAATGCTATTAAGAACGGGTATTTTAAAACCGGAATTCTTCCGATCAATATAGAAGAAGTGTACCTGGATGAAAAAGGAAAGAAACAAAAAAGAAATTATACAGTTGATACAGATGAAGGTCCGAGAGCCGATACATCACTGGAGGCACTGGCAAAATTAAACCCAGCTTTTGCTGCCAATGGTGTTGTTACAGCAGGGAATTCTTCTCAAACTTCCGACGGCGCCGCATTTGTAATTGTGATGAGCGAAAGGATGATGAATGAACTGGGATTAAAACCAATTGGTCTTTTAGTAGCTTGTGTGTCTGCAGGTGTGCATCCGCGAATAATGGGAATTGGTCCAGTTGCTGCCATTCCGAAAGTAATGAAGCAGGCCAATATGAATCTTTCCCAAATTGATTTGATTGAATTGAATGAAGCTTTTGCTTCGCAATCATTGGCTGTGATTAGAGAAGCAGGATTGAATCCTGAAATTGTAAATATCAATGGAGGAGCCATTGCATTGGGTCATCCTCTTGGTTGCACAGGTTGTAAACTCACCATTCAAATTCTTAATGACATGAAACGGTTGAACAAAAAATACGGAATGGTCACTGCTTGTGTCGGGGGCGGACAGGGAATTGCCGGAATAATTGAAAATATAAATTAAGAAACTCTCAAAAAAAAATGCCTCTGCAAGAGCGGAAGTTTTATTTTGCTTTATCCGTTGTTTTCTTTTTCGATTTTGCTTTTGATCTTTCCAAATTTTCACTCAATCTGAACTTGACGATATCTTTTACCAGCGCCAAAGGAATCGGTTTATCAATCGGAAATTGGATAGCCCCCTTTGATGTTTTATATGCTGACAGTTGTTTTTTGAAAACTTTTATAGGAGAAGCGGTTGGATAAAAACCAATATGCTCTTTGTAAGCAGCAAACCAAACCAGCATTCCATTCAATTTAAATGCAGGCATTTTATAACTGATCACTTCCTCCGCACCCGGTGCTGCTTTCTTTATCGCAGATCTTAGTTTTTGCAACATTGCCTGGATGTCTGCGGGAAACATAGCAATGTACTCGTCGGTATTGGTAAACGTTGTTTTAACAGGCATATGATTTGGTTAATGTAGTTATTCAAGTATGTTGCAGATAAATCCTTTTTCCGCAACAAGGTTCATGATCTTTTCGGGTAAAAAATCCTTTCCTTCCACACGAAGTATTTTATCACAATCGTGAAGATCAAAATTTATTTTATTACCTGGAAAATACTCAAGCAACAAATCAATGATCCTGTTTGCCTGAGCTGATTCCTCCACATTTGTTTTAAAAACTTCAATCATTTCTTAAGATGATTATTTCTGCGGGTAAGTATAATTTACCATCCATTGAATGCCAAATTTATCGGTTACATCGCCATAGTAAGCACCCCAGAATGTATCCTGCAAAGGTTGCCCTATCTTTCCGCCCTTTGCAAGGGAATTAAATAAATTGTCAGCTTCTTCTTTGCTTTCGGGATCAAGAATGATATACATATTATTCCCCTTCGTTAGTTTGAAACCCATTTCTTCACAGGCATCTGTTCCCATAAGAACATTACCATTTCCTACTGGCAATGCAATATGCATGATCTTGTTACTGACAGACTCAGGAATTTTTTCTCCTTTACCAAATCGTTGTACGTTGGTAAACTCTCCGCCGAATATTGACTTATAAAAATTAAAGGCTTCCTCGGTATTCCCGGGAAAATTCAAATAAGGGTTTATTGCTTTCATTTTTTTAGTTTTTAGTGTTAATATTTCTATTTTTTGTTTGAAGATTCCAGCAGCACCAGGCATTGTACATCTTTTGAGTTCGGATATATTTCAAGGCAGTACCCTTTTTTCTTATCAATGCGCGGATCATTCAAAAGTTTTTGAAATGTTCTGCCAATCGCGGTCTCATCTTTTTTCCAATCTTCCAAATATTCGCTGATGTACTCACCTTTTCTTATGGTGAATGTTTCCAAGCCATATTCTTTAGCTTCACCGGGATGTAATTGACTTGCTGCGGCGTGATAGATAATGCCTCCGTTTTTATCGCCCCAGGAAATTCCGTAGAATTTTCTGTTATTTGAAGAAGGCAATTTCGATTCTAATATCTTATATGCTTGTCCTACTCCATGAGGAAAAGTTGTTGCTTTTACGCAGGCAACTTCAATATCGTTGTCAATAAAATATTTTTCCGTTGATGCCATAAATACATTTTTTATCTTCCTTTATTGCCTTACCTCATTAGTAGGCTTTATTTTTTTATGCCAGTAGATATAAGACAAAATACCTGGTATAAACCATATCAACATAGTAAGAATCAAAGGATCAAATTTTTTAGCCACTGCGATGCCTGAATACACAGCAGCTACCAGGTCAAAAAACAAACCGGCATAAGCCCATTCTTTTATTCTTTTAAGGCCGGGGATCAGAATAACAATTACCCCGATCAATTTGGCCCAACCGGTAAAGGGTATAAAATATACCGGGTAGCCCAGCATGTCATGAATTAATTTGACCGAGTCTTCATTGACAAGTATGCTTGACCAGGCTGAAAAAAGCATTAATGCGCTAAATAAAATTGTAAAGATCCAATAGAGAATGTTGATGGTTTTTTGTTTCATAATTTTTGGTTTTGACTTTATTGCTATTTCCGTGGTGCAAATTCTACTTTTCCCCATAGGCCTCCTTCAATTTTTTGATGTCAATTTTTTTCATCTGCAACATTGCCTTCATCACTCTCCGAGATTTGTTTGCATCTTTATCGCTCAGGTATTTGATTAAGACTGTTGGAATAATTTGCCATGATACACCATATTTATCTTTCAGCCAGCCACACTGTTCGGATTCGGGAACGGCTGAAAGTTTTTTCCAATAGTATTCAATTTCATCCTGCGTATTACAGTACACCACAAACGAAATGGCTTCATTAAAAATAAAATTATGTTCGCGGGCACTGTCCATTGCTGCGAATTGTTGTCCGTCAAGTGCAAAGTCAGCGAACATCACAGTCCCTTCTTTATCTGGTAGCTGCCCTGCGCCATAGCGAAATATACTTCCAACTTTGGCATTCTTAAATATTGATGTATAAAAATTAATTGCATCTTCAGCTTTGCCGGCCACCTTGCCCACAAACATCATCGACGGAATAATTTTTTGTGGCGCACCGCCAGGCGATGTGATCAGTTGCCACGACAAACCATATTTATCCTGTATCCAGCCATATTTTTCACTAAAGGGATACTTGTCCAAAGGCATCAACGCAGTACCGCCATCAGAAAGCTTTTTCCATAATTCCTCCACTTCATAGGCAGTTTTGCAATTGACCATAAATGATATTGCAGGAGTAAACTTAAATATCGGTCCCCCGTTTATCGCTGCAAATTCCTGCCCTTCCAGTTGAAAAGAAACAGTCATCACCGTTCCCTTCGGCATATGAGCGGCCTCTGCTCCCGCTTCATCATAACGGGCCATACCCCCGATCTTTGAATTTTGAAAAACTGATGTATAGAACTTCACCGCATCTTCCGCGTCGTTGTTAAACCATAAGAATGGATTGATCTTTGGCATAAAAAATATTTTATTAGTTATGTATAGTTTTATAATGAAGTCCAATAACACCAGCATTAAATTTTTTTGCAGATGAAAGCTGAAGATTGACTTTACAATCTATGTTTTTAAAAAGGGGCACACCTTTTCCCAAAATAACTGGATTTACATTCACACGATATTCATCAATAAGGTTCCATTGCATAAAGCTATGTGTAAGCCGGGGACTTCCGAAGATCAGCATATTTCCGCCTGGCTGTTCTTTCAACTTGATCATTTCCCCGCTGATATTTTCCTTTATCAATCGGGTGTTGCTCCATCGGGGTTCATCCATTGTTTTTGAAAAAACTATTTTATGTATATCCTCTATCCACTGCGCATGATCAAGCTCGAGTTGGGTGCTTACGGGATTTGCGAGCACAGTTGGCCAGTAACTTTCCATCATTTGGTAAGTTACCCTTCCATATAATGCAGTATCGGCAGTGGCGGTAAGATCAATGGCATCCTGGAAGATTTCATCATCCATAATGATCCAATTCATTTCTTCGGCCGGACCGGTTACAAATCCGTCGAGCGATACATGTATGAATGAAATTACTTTTCTCATTTTTCTTCTTTTACAACGATAGCTTTTGAATCTTTCTTAATTGATGACTATGCCTTTGTGTGTGATAAATCACTAAGTATAATGTTTCAATCCTGGTGATTTCTCCAAAAATCCTGTGATTAATTATTTGAACCGGATTTTCTTTCGCAGCGACTTGCTTTAACTGGTCAACTGATTGTTTCAAATTTTCGACAAGAATTTCTCTTTGATAAAAATCACGTGTTGGCAGAATAAAATCAGGAGAGTTAAGTTTTTTCGAAAAATTTAAAAAAATTGATCTGATCCTTTCAACACCTAAACCGGGTTCTCTTTCACTTTTCTTTCCCTCTGCAGATAACTGTTTAATAATATCGATATTTGACAATGTTACATGCTCAGCTACCTGTGCCGCTGTCCAACTGCCATCATAGGGTATGATATTTATTTCCCGCCCATTAAATGATGAAACAAGTTGAACAAATTCGCCAGTTGTATCATCAAGCAGTTGAAATAATTTTTCTGTATCTGAATTATTTGTCGTCATAATTATTTTTATTGGTCATCACAAACGTACTACGCATCTGAAAATATTTCGGGGTGCAAATACGGCAATCTGGGGGGTTGAGTGCGACAAGGGGATTATTTATATTTGCTCTAGAAGAAACGAGAATTTTTCCGGTAAATTTTTTTAAAACGAAACAAAAGCCAGATGAAACATGTATCGATATTAACACCGCGCAGCCATATGAGCCTCGTGAATATTGAAGGAACGCTTCAAATCTTTTCGGAGGTAAATACACTGAGAGTTGAGAGAGGAAATACTCCGTTATTTAATATTCAACTTGTCGGCCTCTCAAAAGAAACTGATCAGCCGAATGGATTATTTACAGTTAAACCGAATGTATTGATCGGTGATGTAAAGAAGACCGACCTTATTATCATCCCTGCTTTTTTTGGAGATCAGAAAAAAACAGTAGAGGCTAACAGTGAATTTCTTCCATGGATAACAGAACAATATCATAAAGGCGCTGAGCTCGCCAGTTTTTGTATCGGTTCTTTTTTCCTTGGAGCCACAGGTTTATTGGACGGAAAACAATGTACCACTCATTGGCGGTTTGTAAATGAATTCAGGAATATGTTCCCGGGTACGAATGTGGTTGATGATAAGATAATGACGGAAGACAGCGGCATCTATACAAGTGGCGGCGCTTATTCTTATTTGAATCTTCTTATTTATTTAGTTGAAAAATATGCCGGTCGCGAAATCGCCATTCTGATCTCAAAGGCATTCATGATCGATATTGACAGGGTCAGTCAATCGCCATTTATTATTTTCCAGGGACAAAAAGGACATGATGATGAACCAATAAAATTGGCGCAGGAATTCATTGAAAAAAATTTCCAGGAAAAAATATCAGTTGAACAACTGGCATCTATGTATGCATTGAGCCGCAGAAACCTGGAGCGAAGATTTAAGAAAGCTACCTGCAATACCGTGACTGAATATATACAACGTGTAAAGATTGAAGCAGCGAAAAAGAATTTCGAGACAAGCAGGAAAAATATCAACGAAGTGATGTACGATGTGGGTTACCTGGATACAAAAGCCTTCCGGACAACTTTTAAAAAGATCACTGGCTTATCGCCGCTGCAATACCGCAATAAATACAACAGGGAGTTGGCTGTGGCATAAAAAAGAAATTATTATGGCTGCTTTGTTACTGCCCGCATCGGGTACATTTCATAACTGCCAATTGCATTTGCCGGATCATTGGCAACGAGTTGTTTAAGCTGTTCTTCATTGTCAACAGAAATTACTGCTATTCCAAAACCTCCCTTCGGATCCATGACGGGTCCAAAAACAATAAGAGATCCATCATTTAAATAGGGCGCCCAGTAGGCAATATGCTGTTGCATAATATTTCTTTCATCCTGAGTCATATCTATTGTAAAACTGGGTCTTGGTGGATTTAGCTTAAGAAAGAAATGGATTTTTGGGTTGCTCATGCAATTAAATTTTCGAAATAATTGAATTAATTTCTATTGTGCAAGTAAATATTATTTTTGAATTTGCAATTACTCTTCATCATCAAGTCCCTGTGCCTCTATAGTAGCATGTTTGCTTGGTTTTCCTTTTAATAACCATTCAAAACCTACTGCTACCAATGCGCCAATAAAGGGTCCGCATATATAGATCCAGCTTGTATTAAAATTGCCGCGAATAATATCAGGCGCAATTGATCGTACCGGGTTCATCGAGGCCCCGGTTAAGGGTGCTGCCCAAAGGCCAGCCAATGCTATATATCCCCCAATAGCAATAGCTGCATTATGACCAATATTTCGCGGACCGGATGCAGTTCCCAAAATTGTATTGACGAGGCCTGTAGTTAATAGGATTTCGATCAGTAAAGTCTGGAATGTGGATATATGCATGTTTGGAATTGTTGCGCCAATATTACCGGCATTACCAAACATAGCTTTTAAAAAGACAGTTGCTAAAATTCCACCGGCCAACTGTGCAAATACATAGGCAGGAACTTTTCTCCATGGGAAATGCGATCGCAGTGCAAAGGCAAAAGTTACAGAAGGGTTTAAATGAGCTCCGCTAACTGCTCCCATAAAATAAATGCAGACCATTACCATAATTCCCGGAGCGATCACTTTCATGGCAAGGGTAATTTCACCATCTATCTTTGAAACCACAACCGCACCACAGGCAACCAGCACTAATAAAAAGGTTCCCCACATCTCGGCAAACAAACGCCTCCATTCCCTGGAAGGATCAAGAAATTCCTGCGATTGTTTTTTGGCTTCATTAGTTTTTAATTCTGAAGGTTTCATTCAGTACAATTTATTTTCTTTCGTTAGAATATTGTGCAAAATGTTTGTGTTAAATATAACACAGTTAGTGAAATGGGGCTGAAGATGGCATTTCTTGTATTATAATTTTCTTCTACCTTTGCTATCGCTAATGAAACCAAACCGGCTTGTACAAAAAAGTTTTGCGATCATTCTTTTATTGGTATTCACCCAAAAGATTGGTCTTGGGCTTTATTTTCACGACTGGTTCCATGTAGAAAATTGCAAACACTCACTACCGCAGCCTGCAGGTAAAAATATTGTAAGCTATTCCTGTAATTGCATTGATGATTTTGCGATGCCTTTTACGCAAGAGCCGGAAAAAGTTTCACAGATCATTTCTTCAATTGAATTCGAATTTATCTCATCACATAAATTTTTAACTCCCCTTTCTTCTACATTTTTCTTTTCATTGAGAGCGCCTCCTTCCTCTTCATAAATTTCTTTGCACTAATTAGCTGAGACATTCCCTGGTGAATGTTTCAAATCTTTAAAAAGTTTCTTTATCAAAAAATGTGTTATGAAGAAGGTAATATTAATTATACTAATAAACTTAACTGTATATACAATTGGCTATTCACAAAAAAACAGGGCAAATATTCTTAAAGGCAAAGTCACTAATGAAAAAACAGGAGCGCCTTTATTGGGAGCAACTATCTATATCCCAGACCTAAAGACAGGAGCTAAAACTGCTGAAGACGGTAGTTATACAACTTCATCGCTTCCTTCAGGAAAATATTTAGTTGAAGTTTCCTATGTCGGTTTCGAAAGTGTTTTTGAAACAATTGACCTCCTGGGAACGGTTGAAAAAAATTACGCTTTAAAACAAACCGCTCTCGAGCAGGAAGGCGTAACGATAACAGGAGTTTCTGCTGCAACCCGCGTCAGGGAATCACCACAACCTGTAAGTGTGATGAAACGGGCAGAACTTATTGGCATCAGTTCTACAAATATCATCAATACGCTTACGCATATACCGGGAGTGAGTGCAGTAACAACAGGTCCTGCTATTTCAAAACCATTTATCCGTGGACTTGGCTATAACCGTGTGGTAACAGTGAATGATGGTATTCGGCAGGAAGGACAGCAATGGGGCGATGAACACGGAATTGAAATTGATGATTACAGTGTGCAGAGAGCGGAAGTGCTGAAAGGCCCGGCTTCACTTACTTATGGTTCCGATGCGTTGGCCGGTGTTGTAAATATTCAAACTCTCGTGCCTGCACCTGCTGACATAGTACACGTTGACCTGCTGGGCGATTATCAAACCAATAATGCATTAAGAGGTTTTTATGGCAGCGTTGCAGGAACAAAAAATGGTTTTAGCTTCAATGCGTACGCTTCGATAAAAGGTGCTCACGATTATAAAAATAAATATGATGGTTACGTATTCAATTCGAAATATTACAATGATAATTTTGGAGGAATGATCGGCTATGGTGGCAGTTGGGGATACAGCCATTTAATGGTAACAAACTTTAATCAGCACCTTGGCATAACTGAAGGAGACCGAGATGATGTAACAGGGCAATTTATCAGGCCTTTGCCTGGCGGGAATGACGCAATAGCTACAGATGCTGATTTTAAACAGGTAAAACCTTTGATCCCTTTCCAGCACATCAGGCATTTTAAAGTTACCTCTGATAATAGTTTTAATGTGGGCAAAGAAAGATTGGATATCCTGGTTGGGTTTCAGCATAATCAGCGGCAGGAATTTGGCAATCCCGACGACCCTGGAACTGCTGACGCCTGGTTTAATCTGAAAACCGTAAACTATTCAGCAAAGTTGAATTTGTATTCTTCCGGTAACTGGAAAACGAGCATTGGAGTAAATGGAATGTTTCAGACGCATGAAAATAAAGCGGAAGAAACTTTGATCCCTGAATATAATTTATTCGATATCGGTGGTTTTGTATTTACTCAATACCATAAAGACAAAATAACTTTTAGCGGTGGTTTGCGGGTTGATAACAGGCATATAGACGCGAAGGAATTGATAGAAAATGGCGATGTGAAATTTACAGCCTTCACAAAAAACTTCTCTGATGTATCAGGCAGCGCCGGCATAAGTTATAATGCTACAAAAGCGCTTACGTTAAAATTAAATTTTGCAAGGGGGTTCAGGGCACCAAATATTGCAGAATTGTCAAGCAACGGCGCACATGAAGGAACAGTACGTTATGAAATAGGAGACCGTAGCCTGAAGCCTGAGAACAGTTTCCAGACAGATGCCGGTTTTGAAGTTAGTAGTGAACATGTTTCGCTTAGCGCTACTGCATATTATAATCATATCAGCAATTTTATTTTTTATGAAAAAGTACTGAACAGTTCAGGAGGCGATTCCACTCTTATTGATCCTGATACCGGCGAAACCCTGACTGTTTTCAGGTTTGATCAGCGTACGGTAAACTTATATGGAACAGAAATCAGCCTCGATATACATCCTCATCCGCTTGACTGGTTGCATTTTGAAAATACATTTACATCTACCCGTGCCCGGTTTACAAAAGAAGTTGATGGAACAAAGAATGTTCCCTTTATTCCGGCGGCAGAATTTATTACCACGTTAAGAGGTGAGTTTCTTCTGCAGGGAAAATCTGTCCGCAATTTGTATTTCGGGATAGAGAGTGATTATACATTTAAAGAAAATCATCCTTTCACAGGGTTTAATACAGAAACGGCTACCGGAGATTATTGGCTGGTCGGTATTAATGCCGGCACCGATATAGTGAGCCACAATAAAACTTTATTCAGTATTCATTTATCAGCTATGAATATTGGTGATGTAGCTTACCAAAGTCATTTAAGCCGCCTGAAATATTTAGCAGTAAATAATGTGACCAGCAGACAGGGTGTATTTAATATGGGAAGAAATTTTGGTATAAGGGTCAATGTTCCCCTTGATTTTGACTGGAAATAATCTCTTAATTATTAATTATTGAAAAAACTGCTGTTAACAGCAGTTTTTCTGTTTCATTCAACTTATTCAGGATGTCACACGTTAAAAAACCACTTGCACTTGCTGCTGCATTAAACACAACCATTTTTATTGCTGAAGGGTTAGGTGGTATAAAAGGTCACAGCAATAGTTTGATCATGGATGGGGTACATAATTTTTCAGACGAATTGGCAATGGTTTGTCTTTTCTTAGCGTTTATTTTACCTGTTGTAATGTCAAAGAATTTTCAAAGAATTGCTAACGTGCTTAATTCTGCAGGGTTATTTGCAATTAGTGGAATTTTAGTCTGGCAATCAATTGAACGAATAATTAATCCAAAACCAACGATCGGGTATATTCCTTTAATAGTAGGGTTACTGGCAACTCTTGCGAATTGGGGAGTTGCCAAAATTTTGTACTCCATAAAAAATCAAAACGCTGCCATACGTCTTGCATATCTTCATAATCTTGGTGATATTTATGTTTCTCTTGCTCCTGTGGCTGCCGGAGTATTAGTGCTTATTACCGGTAAGAGTTTTTTTGATCCGGTTATTGCCATTGCAATTGGAATTTGGTTAATATGGTCAACTATTAAAGAAATATCTACTTCTTACAATGAACTTATATGGCCTGAAAATGCTGTTTGTAAACGTGAGAATTTGGAAATAGAAATTGCAAAAAGCAACTAATATATCTTTATCAGGTGTAGTGAACCCGATAAAAAGATTAACTGGGATTGACAGGATAAATTATTTAAACAGTTCAAATGAAAAAAATATTTCTTGTTAGTGTGGCAATCTTGTTTATAAACAGGTTGATTGCGCAGGACAGCACCAGGCCTTGCAAAGTCGTTTTAAAGGAATATCCCATTCTTTGGCAACAGCAGTCTGCAGAATATCGGGCCTTATGCTACCAGGCATTTAATATAGCCGACTTGCAGTTAAAAAAAGTGGCAAAAAATAAGAACCACAATAAGAGCCTGGCTATTATTGCTGACCTGGATGAAACAATCCTTGACAATAGTTACCTGCAGGCAGAATTAATTAAAAAAGGACTGGAATTTACAGAGGAATATTGGAAGCAATGGACAAATAAATCTGAGGCTACTGCTGTGCCAGGCGCTGTGGAATTTTTACAAATGGCTAACAAAAAAGGAATAAATATTTTTTATATAAGCAACAGGGATACTGATGAAGTGAGAACTACTTTGATTAATCTGCAAAAATTAAAGTTGCCAAATGCTGATACAAGCCATATGCTTTTTTTATCCAACACTTCTTCTAAAGAAATAAGAAGACAAAGAGTAATGGAAAAACATAAAGTAGTAATGCTATTGGGCGACAACCTGAACGATTTCATGCAGGTGTTTGAAAAAAAATCAGATGACGATAGAAAAACAGAAACTGATAAAGTTCGTGAAGAATGGGGCAAGAAATTTATTGTTCTTCCAAATTCCTCTTATGGCGAGTGGGAAAATGCAATATTTGATTATAAAAGAAATTTATCACCACAACAAAGAGAAAATAAACGGATAGAAAAATTAAAAGCTTCTTCTGTTGTATATTGACCAACCAACAAGATTGTTAACCTTATTCGGCGCTTTTCTCACGCATGATTAACTAAATTTGATAATCGGTATTGATAACAATGTTATTGATCGAAACTATCGGAGTCTCAAATAAATAATTATTATGAAATGGAAAAATGGTCTTAATAGTTTTATTTTATTATTCTTAATATTTATAAATAAAATTTCTTTTTCCCAGGTTCCGGCCGATAGTACTGCTGCTGATTCTGCCTTGTTGAAACAAATTGAACAACAAATGCAGGAGAATACTCAACCGACACAACAACCTCAACAAACCCGATCTTCTCTTACATTTAACCCTGATCTTGGGGTTATCGGCGATTTCCAGGGTTCTTACATCAGCAGCGGGAAAAAAAATTTTGATGCTTATTTAAATGAAACCGAAGTTTCGCTGCAAGCGAATGTAGACCCTTATGCAAGGGCCGATTTTTTTCTTTCATTCGGCCGTGATCCCGTGACAGGAAAATATGGTGTAGAAGTAGAAGAAGGTTATTTAATCACTCTTTCATTGCCTGCACAACTGCAATTAAAAGTGGGAAAATTCAGGGAAGCAGTAGGAAGAATTAATCCTACACATCCGCATGCCCTGCCCTTTATTGATTTGCCCAATGCCTATGTAAATTATTTTGGTGATGAAGGTTTGAATGATGAAGGGCTTTCGTTAAGCTGGTTAATTCCTGATAAAAAAGTTTACCAGGAAATTATTTTCCAGGCTACATCAGGACATTCTGAATCTCCAAGCTTTTACCGTGGTGATAATAATCATTTTATCTATCTTGGGCATTTAAAGAATTTTTTTACACTTAGCGATAATGCAACGCTTGAATTAGGCCTTACGGGAATTACAGGTCCAAATGATTCATCCCGTACTACAAGCATCGCTGCTGCCGACCTAACTTATAAATGGAAACCCGTTGAAATGAATACTTACAAATCGGTTACATGGCAAAGTGAATTTTATTATGGACATGCAAACCTTTTGAATAATTTTTCCGTCAATTCATTTGGTTTGTATTCTTTTCTTCAATATCAACTGGCTAAACGCTGGTTTTTAACAGGAAGATATGATTATGCGGAAAAACCTTATAATAAAAACATTGTTGAACAGGCATATTCCTTAACGGCAGGATGGTACGCCACAGAATTTTCAAAAATAGAAGTGGAAGGGAAAACAACGGATGATAACATTGACAAACGTTTTTACCAGGCCTGGTTGCGATGGATTTTTGTAATTGGTGCTCACGGGGCACATCAATATTAAAGAAACTACAAAGTAAAAATTAAAAAATAAAAAGTATGTATAAGAGATCGATTTTGTTTTTTACGCTATTGTCCATTTTTGCATCAATCACAAATGCCCGTACGATCAAAGTGGTTACCACTACCACAGATCTGAAAAGTATTACCGAATTAGTGGGCGGAGACAAAGTTTCTGTATCATCTATTGCTACCGGTTATCAAAACCCCCATTTTGTTGATCCCAAGCCCAGTTACATTATCGGTTTAAGCAAAGCCGATCTGTTTGTTACCGTGGGCCTTGACCTGGAAATTGGCTGGTCACCACAATTACTTGTAAGTTCAAGAAATACAAAAATTCAAAGAGGTGCTGAAGGATATGTGGATGCTTCTATTGGAATTGGTTTATTGCAGGTGCCAATTGCTGCTAACAGGGCTGAAGGTGATATTCATATTTATGGAAACCCCCACTACTGGCTTGATCCTTTGAATGGAAAAGTAATTGCAAGAAATATTGCCAGTGGTTTAGAAAGAGTTGACCCTTCAAATACATCAACCTATGAAGCTAACCTGCAGGTATTTTTCAGAAAGATCGATGAAAAGATGATAGAATGGCAGGCAAAGATGGCTTCTTTTAAAGGAACGAAGCTTATTGCTTATCACAATGAGTGGGTTTATTTTGAAACGAGATTCGGATTGGATATTGTAGATTTTTTGGAACCTAAACCCGGCATCCCCCCTTCTCCGTCTCAATTAGTGAAAGTGATTAAAGAAATTAAAGCGAATAATATTAAAGTTATAATTTCATCACCTTATTTTTCTACATCTTCATCTGATGTAGTGGCAAAACAAACAGGAGCTAAAGAATTAACACTGGCTACTTCAGTGGGTGCATTTGATTCAATAAAAAATTATTTTGATCTTTTCGATTACGATATTGATCACCTGATAGCTATTCTTAAATAAAATAACAGATCATGTTTGAAATGTTTCAGCTACCGTTCATGGTACAAGCTTTCGTTGCTGCACTTATTACCGGGGCTCTACTATCGTATTTGGGGGTACATGTGGTGGGAAGAGGAATTGTGTTCGTAGATCTTGCACTCGGACAAATTTCTTCATTGGGTGTGGCATTTGCTGCCTTCATTGGAACAGGATTAACTTCCATTCCTCTCATCTTTACTTTAGCAGGCGCTTTATTAATGTCGTTTATTAATATTCGTGATAGAAGGCTAAAGCAGGAAGCGATTATTGGTATTTTGTATGCTTTTGCTTCTGCTTTGACTGTATTGGTTATTTCAAAAACGCCACATGGTGATTCAGATATACAGGAAGTATTGTTTGGAAATATTTTATCTGTAAGCTGGGGCAAGATATCTACGCTTGGAATTGTATTTGGGAGCATTGCATCGATTCAGCTTGTCTTCTTTAAAAACTTTTTTGGTTTAACCAAATCATTTGAAAGTGGCGAGAACCATCTTATCGGCATTTTTAATATCTGGAACTTTTTATTTTATATTTCAATCGGGCTTGCCATTGTATATGCTGTTAAGATAAATGGGGTGATACCTGTATTTTCATTTTTGATCATTCCTGCTGTGTCGGCCATTTTGCTTACAAAAAACAATATGGCCGTATTTGTAATTTCTTTGATCATAAGCGTACTGGCAAGTTTCTTTGGATTGAATTTTTCGTTCCACTACGATTTTCCAGCAGGTTCTTCTATTGTTGCAATACTTGGTGTTATTTTCATTCTTGCATCCATCTGTAAGATGGTAAGTTATTTGTCTACAAAAAGAACCTCGGGGTAGAAGAAATTTTAAAGTTGAATTATTTTATTCAACTTTAAGCATGGAAATTACATTTACAACACCAGCTCTTCTCTTCCCGGCTATCAGTCTTTTATTATTGGCTTATACCAATCGTTTTTTGGCTCTAGCAAATCTTGTAAGAAAATTGCATGATGAATATAAAAGAGGGGAACAGAACAAGATCATTCTTCAACAAATTCACAGCCTTCGTTTGCGCATACGGCTGGTTCGTTATATGCAGGGATTAGGAGTGTTTAGTTTTTTATTTTGCGTGCTCACTATGTACACTATTTACATGGGTTGGGATGCAGCGGTGAAATATGAATTTGCCATCAGCTTATTGAGTTTGCTTGCTTCACTTATTATCTCATTGTTTGAAATAGGACAAAGTACAAAAGCACTAGAACTGGAGTTAAGTGATATTGAAGAACCTTAATAAAGAAGTTTTTGGCAGAGTGCTAATAAAAAAATCAATATTTATACATCGTTTGTCATACCCTACGCGGTACCATTAAGTTCTTTAACTTTTCAGGCCCGTTGTCTGAAGGTTCTTCCATATCTTTTTCCGGCTCCGGGATTTCTGCGTTTATTAAAAGAAGATGACTGGTGTGAAACTGTTTGTGGCTGCGGATGCATTAACGCCACATCAAATGGATGATCTTTCACAATAGTAATTTTTCTGCCAATTAGTTTCTGAATATCAGCCAGGCAAATCTTTTCTTCATAATCACAAAAAGAAATAGCAAAACCACTTGCCCCGGCACGTCCGGTGCGACCAATACGATGAACATAAGTTTCAGGTATATTGGGAAGATCAAAATTGATCACATGCGTCATATCATCGATATCAATTCCGCGTGCCGCAATATCTGTTGCCACCAACACTCTTGTTCGTTTTCTTTTGAAATTATTTAAGGCACGTTGACGTTCATTTTGTGGTTTGCCACCATGTATAGCTTCAGCCCTGGTGCCGTTATTACTCAGGTATCTCGTTATCCTGTCAGCTCCGTGTTTTGTTTTTGTAAATACAAGAGCTGTTTGTATGGAAGCATCCGCAAGCAAATGCACTAACAACAATCGCTTGTTTTGTTTTTCTACAAAGTAGAGTGATTGTTGTATACTGTCAACTGTTGATGAAGGAGGAGTAACTTCCACTTTCACAGGATCCTGCAATAATATATCCGCCAGTTGTTTTATTTCCGGTGGCATAGTAGCAGAAAAAAATAATGTTTGCTTCTTGGCTGGTAATTTGCTGATGATCCTTTTTACATCATGCACAAAACCCATGTCAAGCATGCGGTCGGCTTCGTCAAGCACAAAGAATTTTATGTTATTCAGGAAAATATGGCGTTGATTAAGAAGGTCCAACAGACGTCCGGGTGTTGCCACTAAAATATCTACTCCTTTGCGCAAAGCATTTACCTGGTTAAATTGTGATACACCCCCAAAAATGACGAGATGTTTTAAATTGATATATCTTCCATAAGCCCTAAAATTTTCTTCTATCTGGATCGCCAGTTCACGGGTAGGGGTTAATATTAAAGTTTGAATACTTCTACGATCGTTAACAGCCTCCTGTTCCCGGGTAACATTATTTTTTTGCTGATACATTAACTGCAATATGGGAATGGCAAAAGCAGCCGTTTTGCCGGTGCCCGTCTGGGCGCATCCTAATAGATCACGACCCTGTAAAACCATGGGAATTGCCTGCTCCTGTATAGGAGTAGGTTTTGTATATCCTTCTTGCTGTAATGCTTTCAGCAAAGGCTCAATAAGCTGTAAATTGTTAAATGACACTTGAATAAATTTGATTAAAAAATTAAGGTAAGGCTACCACCAACTAAGAAAGGGTACTTTACCTGCCTTACATTAAGCCGTCACGGAATTGGAGTGAAAATACAAACAAAACAGAGAGAGCAGTAACGTATAAGAGTGTGAAGATACACTAATTATTCTGTAATGTGTATGCGTTGATTATTCTTTATTTAAACCGATGATTCTTTACCGGATCGATTAGTAAATGCATTTTTAAAGCGATTTGATCATTCTTAACAACCTGGTCCAGCTGCCGCCATTGTAAATTTCTTTTATGCCATTTGCTTTTAATATAGATATGGCTTGTTCTGTCTCCGCATCTGTGTTAGAACAAAGGATGATTGGCTTACGCATGTCACGAATGCGTTCAAGATTGATATCTATTCTTTCAATAGGAATATTGATGGAATCCTGAATTTTCCCCTGGTCAAATTCATTCGCTATTCTTACGTCAATGATAGGAGCCCCGTGACGGAGAGCTTCTTTAATTTTATTATTGCCGATCCCTAATAGTGATAAAATGCTCATTTTTTAGATGATAGTTATATAGATAAATTGATGATACTGTTCGGTGGCGGTTGGCAGATAATAGATGACAGTTTGAATTAAAAAAAACGACTGGCTGGTACAAAACAGATTTAGTGTTTTTAAGTTTACCTGTCATCTAAACTGCAATTGCTTTAGTCTTTCTCTCCCCGATCTGCTGGCGCCACATGGCGTAGTATAAGCCTTTTTCATCGAGCAGGCTTTCATGTGTACCTGTTTCTACCACTTCCCCCTTTTCCAGTACATAAATTTTGTCTGCATGCATAATGGTAGACAAACGGTGTGCAATAAGAATGGTTATTTGATTCCCTTCACTGGATATTTCACGTATCGTATCCGTTATTTCTTCTTCGGTTAATGAATCAAGTGCTGAAGTAGCTTCATCAAACAAAAGCAGTTTGGGTTTGCGAAGCAATGCTCTTGCAATGGATAATCTTTGTTTTTCACCTCCTGATAATTTCAATCCTCCTTCCCCGATTGTTGTATCCAATCCTTTTTCGGCTCTAGATAAAAGATTCTGGCAGGCAGCTTTATTCAAAGCATTCATCACATCTTCATCAGTGGCAATTGGATTTACAAACAGGAGGTTTTCTTTGATGGTGCCGCTGAAAAGATTTGTGTCCTGTGTAACAAACCCTATCTGGTTGCGCAGATCATCAAACCTCAATTCCGTTTCATCTAAATTATTATAAAGTATCTCTCCCTCCTGCGGGCGATATAATCCCACCAGCAATTTCATTAAGGTAGATTTACCGGCACCACTAGGCCCGACAAATGCAATCGTTTCTCCCACATGTACATCAAAACTAAAATTATTGATTGCTTTTTGTGAAGCAGTTTGGTGCTGGAATGAAACATTTTTAAAAGATAATGTCCTGATATTTCCCAGGTGTTTAGGATGAAGGGGCTCTGGTTCAGGTGCTTTTTTCATCAGGTTATCAAAATTATTCAGCGATGCTTCTGCTTCACGGTAGGAAAGAAGAATGTTACCAATTTCCTGCAACGGTCCAAATACGAAGAATGAAAATATCTGCATTGTAACAAGCTGCCCGGCATCCATGTATTTATGAAAGATAAGCCACATCAAAATAAAAAGAATTACCTGGCGCAACGTATTCACAAAAGTTCCCTGTATAAAACTAATGCTGCGGACCCTTTTTACTTTGGCTAATTCAAGCCCCAGTATTTTGTAAGTATTTTTATTAAGACGCTCCACTTCCTGCTTTGTCAGCCCAAGGCTTTTCACCAATTCAATATTCCGTAACGATTCAGTGGTAGAACCTGCAAGCGCCGTGGTTTGACCCACTATATTTTTTTGGATGATCTTTATCTTCTTACTTAAAATATTTGTAAAGAAGGTGAGCATAATGATCCCGACAAGATAGGCAAGGGGCACACTCCAGTGAATAAAAAGAGCTGCATATATAAATACGAACAAAACACCGACCATTACTCCAAACAAAATATTGATAAAATTGATCATGAATTTTTCAACGTCGGCTCTTACTTTGGTTAACACGGAAAGCGTTTCACCGCTACGCTGATCTTCGAATTGATGATAAGGTAATTTCATGGCATGCTGCAAACCATCCGTAAATACTTTAGCCCCGAATTTTTGAATGACAACATTCAAAAAATAATCCTGGAAATTTTTGGCGAACCTGCTGATCATTGCCACTGAAATAGAAAGAGTAACAATAAACCATACACCGGGTGCTTTCCACGAAAAAGAATTGAAAAACCTGTCCGGGTCGAACTTATGCAGTATATGCGCATTGGCAAGATTGATCAACTTACCAAAAAGGATAGGATCAACCAATGAAAAACCAATATTAATGGCTGCTAACAGCATAACCAGGAATACAAGCCATTTATGAGGTTTCAGGTATTGAAATAGTATTTTCATAAATCTGATTGCAGTTGCTAAAAAAGAAATAACAACTCAAACGACGTACAAGTTCGTAAAAAAAGACAAATTAGCAGGAGTCGGAAGTCGTAATGGACAAATAGGTCATATCAGTCAAATGTCTGTCAGCGCACGAACAATATTTTGTCTGTTTGACTTATGTGACTCATTTGACAAATTCCTGTTCATCCTGCCCAACCTTCCCTGTCAAGGCTTCGGTATTGAATAGCTTCTGCCAAATGTTCCGGTTTAATATCTTCGCTTTGCGAAAGATCCGCAATGGTTCTGGAAACTTTTAATATACGGTCGTAAGCTCTTGCCGAAAGATTTAATTTCTCCATGGCCGCTTTTAATAAGTTTTGCCCGACTGTATTGATCACACAAATTTCTTTTAGCAGTTTGCTGCTCATTTGCGCATTACAATAAATACCGGGATGCGACTTATATCTTTCCGCCTGTATCTCTCTTGCTTTAATTACTCTTTCCCGGATAACAGAAGAGTTCTCCTGCGGCTTAACAGATGAAAGTTCACTAAAGGCAACAGGTGTAACTTCTACATGCAGATCGATGCGGTCAAGTAAAGGGCCGGAGATCTTATTCAGATATTTCTGAACGGCGCCGGGCGGACAGGTACATTCTTTTTCAGGATGATTATAGTAGCCGCAGGGACATGGATTCATGGAAGCCACCAGCATAAATGAAGCGGGAAAATCAATAGCGATCTTTGCTCTTGAAATCGTTACTCTCCTTTCTTCCATGGGCTGACGCATTACTTCCAGAACTGTTCTTTTAAATTCAGGCAGTTCATCTAAAAACAAAACGCCGTTATGTGCAAGCGAAATTTCTCCCGGTTGCGGATTACCGCCGCCACCTACCAGAGCCACATCGCTGATAGTATGATGAGGTGAACGAAAGGGACGTTTTGAAACCAAGGTTGAATTTTCCGGAAGCTTGCCCGCAACGGAATGAATTTTTGTTGTTTCCAGTGCTTCCTGCAAAGTGAGTGGCGGAAGAATGGTCGGCAATCTTTTTGCAAGCATCGTTTTTCCTGCGCCGGGAGGGCCAATTAAAATAGCATTATGTCCGCCGGCTGCTGCAATCTCCAATGCACGTTTAATATTTTCCTGTCCCTTCACTTCACTAAAATCAAATTCATAATCACTTTGTGAATGAAAAAATTCTTCTCTTGTATTTATTACAACAGGTTTCAAATTTTCTTCTTCATTTTCAAAAAAATCGATCACTTCTTTTATATGTGTCACGCCATATACGTCAAGATTATTTACCATGCCGGCTTCCCGCTCATTGGCTTTGGGAACGATCAAACCTTTAAAGCCTTCTTTTCTTGCCTGGATCGCAATGGGCAAAGCACCTTTGATAGATCTTATTTCGCCATCAAGACTCAGTTCACCCATGATCACATATTTTTCAATAGCCTCTTTATTTTCTAATTGTTCGGAGGCGGCAAGAACACCAATAGCAATAGGAAGATCAAAAGCAGTTCCGCTTTTTTTAATATCAGCCGGTGCAAGGTTTACGACTACACGGGTACGCGGCATCATGTAACCGTTAGCTTTTATGGTGCTTTCTACTCTTTGCAGACTTTCTTTTACTGCATTGTCGGGCAAACCTACGAGCACAATACCGGTATTAGTAGCCATCCAATTTACTTCAACTGTTATGGATAAGGCTTCTACTCCGTACACTGCACTGCCGAAGGTTTTGACTAACATGTAATGAAAATAGGAAATAATTCATTGATAACACATATTGTAAATGGAGACGAAGTGCCAGAATCAGGGATTTAGTTTTTCAATCTTTGCATCAAACAACAATTCTGTATTTGGATCAACAACAATATCATTGATAGCAGAACTCACAGGTACAGAAAAGGTTTCATTTTGTTTGGAAATATTCAGTGTTTTAATATCTGAATTTTGATCACCATCAAATTTTATTTGCAAAGGAAATTGAAAAGCTCCAAGTTTTTGAGTTTGATTGACTGTTACCAATACCGTTTTATTCTGTTCATCGTACTTCCATTGAATGGTCAACTGCGGAATGCCCGGTGTGTATAACCATTGCTTAAAGAAAGTATGAAGGTCCTGGTGCGAAACTTCTTCAGCTATTTGTTCCAGGTCGTTTGTGTTGGCATTTCCTCCTTTGTAATGATCATAGTAAATACGAATAAAAATTTGGAATGTGGAATCACCCATTTGGCGGCGCAGCATGTGCAATATCCATCCTCCTTTCTGGTAACTGTTTGCATTCAAAAGATTCATGAGTGGGGACAAAGAATCCACTACAGGTCTGTCGGAACGTTTTGCAAAACTGATCACTCTTCTTCTTTCCTCTATCAATCTTCTATTCATACTATCTGTTCCATATCTTGATTTAAGATACATGTCGGTAAAATAAGTGGCAAACCCCTCGCTGAGCCAGAGATGCGGAAAACTTTTTTCAGAAGCCATATCGCCAAACCATTGATGTGCGATCTCATGCGCCAGTAAATCTTCCTGTGATTTATTTTCTTCGGCTGAGGCTTCATAATAAAAAATGCAGCTTGCATTTTCCATACCACCGAAAATGGTTTTGGATTGCACATTCGTCAGCTTGTTGTATGGATAGGGGGCAATGTAACCGGAATAAAATTTTATAATTTCCGGAGCCACCGAATAATTCCGAAAACCTGTTACACTATCCTGCGGGTACACCCATGCTGACACCGGAATGTTAGCTGGGCTATCGGCATATTGCTTTACTGCAAATCGCGCCACACCGATCACCATCACTTTTGTCGAAAGCGGAACATTCTCTGACCAATGAGTCAATGTAAGGCTGTCGGGTAAATTTTTTTCTTCCACTAATTCTCCATTTGAGATAACCTCGTATTCCGATGGAGCTTTTACAATAAATTCAAAGCTTGCCTTATCTCCCGGTTCATCTTTACAGGGAATCCAGTTGTGTGCACGGTTGGGCCAGTTATCTGCAAAAAAAGTGCGATCTCCATAATTGTTTGTGGAGATGATCAAGCCATCTGCCGGAATTCCCTGGTATAAAATCTCAAAAGTTCTTGTTTCATTTTTTTGTGCAGGTTTTCTTAACCAGATGCTGAGCGTATCATTGCCATGAGCTGAAGTAAGGGTTTCGTTATTCTCGTTTACCTTGTATGCGATCATTCCTTTCCCTTTTCCATTTGGAGAAACAAGATTCAACCAGAATTTATTCGCGGGTTCTGTGAATTTTACCGTTACCCAGGCTTTTCCTTTAATTGTATCTGACTTATCTGAAAGTTCAATTTCAAATTTATAATGCAATACATCAATATTGCTTTGTGCGAATGAATGAAAGGCAATAAGAAAAGCGAATCCGAAAAACAATTGGCTGCGAACAAATTTCATCCTGTCAAAGTTTGCTATGAAGATATTGAATCAGCTTCAACGGTTGCTTTAAGAATTATAAATGTGATACAGTTACAATGGTAAATCGGTATCAAAAAGAAAACGTCCCGGTTCCGGCAAAGGTTTCCGGGGCAGCATATCATCACGCATAGCAGCATCATAAATAAATGCCGCAACGATGGTAGCCGCCTGCTTCAGATCGTCCATAAATAAATGATCATATACATCCATATTACTGTGGTGTGTTCTTGTTTCATATTCCAGCGGATCCTGTATGAACTGGAAAGCAGGAATGCCTACTGCATCGAATGAAAGATGATCGGTTGAACCCGTGTTGCTGGAAGTAATTCCGGTAGCCCCCATATCAGCAAAGGGTTCCATCCATGCTTTAAAAATATCACGGACCTTTTCGTTGTTCTGCAAAAAGATGCCGCGGATCTTTCCGCTACCATTATCAAGATTGAAATAAACGGAAACATTTTTTTGTTCCGGTTTCAGGTTCATATCTTTTGGATCGCCAAAATGCTTTTTTACATAGCCGAATGAACCAAGCAAACCTTCTTCTTCCCCTCCCCATAGTGCAATGCGTATGGTGCGTTTCGGCTGTACATGCAATGCCTGTAGTATGCGAACTGCCTCCATCATCACAATACAACCTGCGCCATTGTCTGTGGCGCCTGTGCCGCTGTGCCATGAATCAAGGTGACCGCCAAGCATCACCACCTGGTCTTTTAATTTCGGATCAGTGCCGGGAATTTCGGCGATCTCGTTATATCCTGTAAGATCATCAGTATAAAATTTATTCTGCACATCCATTTGAAGCGATACATTTTTCTTGTCTTCTATCATGCGCTGCAGTTTCAAATAATCTTCTGTTGAAATGACCATCTCTGGCAAGGAAGGTTCATAGCCTTTTGCAAAAGCCGGATCACCCTGAACGATCAAAGTACCATCTCTTGTACTGGGGTTTTCAGTTAGCAGTCCCGCAGCGCCTTTGGATTGCAGATACAATTTTGTCTTATATCCATTAAAAATAATCGGGATGAACCCATCAAGCGTTTTTTTGCTCAGCATGTATGTATCAGGTAATTTATTCAATACTGAATCATCATACCTGGTAGCATACGCTTTGAAAGCGCTTCGCAATTTGGTGCTGGTCGACTTTACCATTACGATCTTTCCTTTGATATCACTTCCCAGTTTATCAATATTTGAAGAGTCCAGTTTGTCAATAAGAACAACAGGAGCGATAATTTCTTTTTTTGTTCCATTCGTCCATGCAACAGGATAACCGATGATAGGTTGATAGTACGGTTTTTCCATACCTATATATGATTCTTCAGTACTCCATCCTTTTCCAAATTCTCCCCATGCCTCCGGTCCTGCATTTTGCAATCCCCAAGATTTGAATGTAGCCGTCGTCCAATCCAATGCCCTTCTGTAGCCGGGAGAGTTTGTCAATCGCGGTCCGCAAACATCCGTGAGATTGTGTGCGATCATTTCCACCTGCGAATGTTGCTTTTCCTCGTCTTTGATCTTTTGCATCATTTGCATATCGACTGTTTCCTGTGCACTTAATACAAAAGAAAAAAAGAATAACAGCGTTGAAATTGATAATAGAATTTTTTTCATGCGTATGATTTTTTAATATAATTGCTACAATTTATCCAGCATGTCAACTACCTTTTCTGTTTTAAGGATCAGGTATCCAAAACGATCATTACTGATGCCCTCTTTTAACTGGTAACTGAATGCAAGCTGATCTCCAATCACAGTTGTTTCGAAATATTTAAAAGAAATATTCGGATAGACTTTTAATTCTTCCCCGATTTCGTAAAGGTGAGTGGACAGAATGAAAAGAGAATTTTTGATCTTAATAAGTCCTTTTATAACGGTAGTAGAACATTTCATTGCATCCTGCACATTCGTTCCTTTGAACAACTCATCAATAAGCACCAGCCATTTTTTTCCGTTGTTGATCTTTTGAATAGTTGTCTTGATGCGTTGCACTTCATTAAAAAAGAAACTTTCCCCCTTTGCGATATTGTCAACCACATTAATGTTGGTAAGTAACCCGTCAAACAAAGTCAATCTCATTTCCTTAGCAGGTACGCCCATGCCCAAATGTGCAAGGAATACAGCGGAACCTACAGATTTGATGAAGGTGCTTTTACCCGCCATGTTGGCGCCGGTAAGAAAAACAAAATTATGCTGCGGGCTCATTTCAATATCATATGGTACTGCATTTTGAATTAATAAATGATATAAACCTTTTGCATATACAAGCGGTTGTTCTGTTTCAATGAATTCAGGAAAATGCAGGTTGAAAGTTTTTACGGCCATTGCCATCGAATACCATGCATCAAGCCGATAAAAAATTTCTATCAACTCCAGCGTATCCGTTTTATAACGTCCGCGAAGATGAAACCCGAAATACAAATTTTGTGATAAATTAAAAATTTCCCCTTTTTTGGTATCGGACAATCTTTTTAGCGGAGTCTCTCTTAAAAGTTGTAATATTCTTTCAATATATATCTTAAACGAGAGGGGCAGTTCAGCGCCACCTTCAAATTGTATAGCCAGTTTTTTTATTCCACGGTAAAAATCAGCAAAGTGTTTGACAGAATATTTTACCATTCCATAGTCTTCACGGTGAAACCATTTGTAAGTGATGTCATTGATAGGATTTTGATTGTCGGAAATAGGATCAAGATTATAATCCAGGAATTTATCCATGACGAGAATAGTGCCATTGGTTATATCCGAAGGCCATTCGTCAACATGTGAAAGAAGTGTTTTAATTATTTTCTGGGTTCCCAGTATTCTTTTTATATCGGGATGAGGTTCAGAAAAAAAACGACGCAGCCATTCTTTGCCACCGGTTGTTCTTGTAAAGTTCAGCTTATGGAAAATAGAAAACTCCTCTTCCGGATGAAAGATAGATATGTCACTGAAAGTTGTTCTGTCTATATCCATGGCAAAATCTCAAAATTCAAATTTCAAGCATCAAATAAGTTTTAAAACTAATGGCTCTCCCGATTCTTTAGAATTGTTGTAAAAATTAAAATAAACTCTTTAGCTTCTTTTCTCAACGCTTTTCTTTCACTTTCTAACTGTTCAGAGGCATCTGTGATGATAAGCCGTAGCCAATAAGCACTTTCCTTTGCTTCTTTTCGGCAAATCCTGATTTTCAATTTGAAATCTTTTTCTCCAAGACTTTCATTGGCTTCAATATAATTCGAGCCCGGCGAACTACCCGCTCTTAACAATTGAGGAATGTAAATATTGTTTGGAGAATTTTTAGGCAGCTTCAGACAAAAATCTCTGATCCTCTCAGCAAACATTGCTGTTCTTTCCTCCAAATCATATTTTTTATTTTGAATTTCCAAGCTTATAATTTATTTGGAAATTGTGATTTGTTATTTGAGATTTACCGAGCTATTTATCTATTAAATAACAACCTCTGCCCTTTCTGAGATTCGTTCCAAACACCGTTTTCAAAAACCAAATTTCCGCTTACAAAAGTATGAGTGATGGCGGCAGGAAATTCCATATCCTCTAACGGACTCCAGCCGCATTTATATAAAATATTTTCTTTAGTAACTGTGGTGGAACTGTTGAGATCAACAATCACAAGATCGGCATGATAGCCTTCACGGATATATCCCCTTTCCTTTATTTGAAAGCAATCAGCAACCGCATGGCTCATTTTCTCTGCAATCTTCTCTAAAGAAACCTGCCTGCCTGCCGGCAGGTTCTTCCCCTGATTGTAATAGTAAAGCATCAGTAACAAAGGATGTTGCACTAATGGCAATCCGGCATATGCTTTCTCATACTGCTCCATTTTTTCCTGCCACGTATGTGGCGCATGATCGGTAGCGATCACATCCAGTTTGTCAGTTAGCAGACCATTCCACAATGCCTCTTTATTATTAGGCGCTTTTATCGCAGGATTGCATTTGATAAGATTTCCCAGTCGCCCGTAATCATTACTGGTAAAATGAAGATGATGCACACATACTTCAGCCGTAATTCTTTTTTCTTTTAAAGGCATTATGTTGCCGAACAGTTGAAGTTCTTTTTCCGTTGAAATATGAAGTATATGCAGCCGGGTGTTGTACTTCTTTGCTATTCGTATAGCATTCAATGATGATTGATAACAAGCCTCTTCGTTCCTGATAATGGGATGATCGACGATAGTCAGTTCTTTTTTTTCAGCTTTTATTTTTTCAAGATTTTGTTTAATGATCTTTTCATCTTCACAATGGGTTGCGATCAGCACTTCACTCTCAGAAAAAATCTTGTCGAGGGTGGAGGGATTATCCACCAATAAATTTCCTGTGGATGAACCCATAAATATTTTAACACCGCATACTTCATTTTTCTTTTCATTTGTTTTCAAAACTTCATCTGCATTATCATTGGAGGTGCCCATGTAAAAAGAATAATTGGCAAGAGAGGTTTGGGAAGCGATCCTGTATTTATCTTCCAGCAGCTCTTGCGTAAAAGCCGGCGGAATTGTATTCGGCATTTCCATAAAACTGGTGACACCTCCTGCCACGGCTGCTTTCGACTCAGTATAGATCGTCGCCTTATGAGTTAATCCGGGTTCACGGAAATGGACCTGGTCATCAATTACGCCGGGTAAGAGGAACTTTCCCTCGCCGTTGACTTCTTTTACATCTGTGCTTATCTGTGTAATCTGTGGCAATATCTTCTCAATCCGCCCGTTTTTAATCAATACATCTCCGTGCTGAATGCGGCCTTCATTCACTATGGAAATATTCTTAATCAGGTAATTTTGCATAACTTGTCCGGCTGTATATAAACTAAATCGTTTACATGCAAATTAAACAAAACCCCAAACCCCTAAAGGGGCTTATGAAATTATTCCTGCTTTTTTGTTTATTCTTTCCTTTCACCACTTTTTCGCAAACGACTTATCTGCCTTTAGGATCAGAAGAAAGTATTTTGATTGAAAGGCTTGAAATAAAAGCACAAAAAGATTCGGTATTGAATTTCTCAAAAACCAAACCGTATAGCCGTGAAACCATTACTCAAAAGCTAACAGATGGATCGCTGGATGATATCATTCATCAATCAAAAGTGGATGAATATAATTATCGTCGATATTTGGTCAATAATCTCGAATGGGTAAAAGGTGACCTCTCAACATACAAAAGCAAACACCCATGGGGAAAAACTTTTTACCAGACTCCCGGATCTTTCTATGAAGTACATTCAAAAGATTTTGACCTCGCTGTAAATCCCGTACTTCAATTTCAGTTCTCAAAAGAAAATAATAATAACGAAACACTTTTCCAGAATACAAGAGGTGTGGACGTTCGCGGGAGGATTGCAAATAAGATCGGGTTTTATTCATACATAACCGATAACCAGGAAAGAGATCCCTTGTATGTACAGCAATGGGTAAGTAAATATAAAGCGGTACCTGGTGAAGGTTATTACAAATCATTTAAAAAAACCGGTTACGATTATTTTGATGCAAGAGGCTACTTCACTTTCGGAGTTACCAAATATATCGATGTGCAATTTGGCTACGATAAAAATTTTATCGGTAATGGTTACCGCAGTTTATTCCTGAGTGATTTTTCGAACAACACCTTGTTCCTGAAATTAAACACAAGGATCTGGAAGATCAATTACCAGAATCTTTTTATGGAGCTGAATGCAACGGAACCTAGAGGTGCTGATCGTTTGCTGAAAAAGAAATATGCCGTAATGCATCATTTGGATGTGGATCTGACCAAATCGCTGAATATCGGTTTGTTTGAAGGAATAATTTTCGGGAGACCGGATCATTTTGAATTTGGGTATTTGAACCCGATCATTTTCTATCGTTCAATCGAACAACAAAACGGAAGCTTTGATAATTCTCTGGTGGGACTGGATGCCAAATGGAATGTAAAACATGCCGTTCAACTCTATGGCCAGTTGTTACTGGATGAGTTTGTATTGAGTGAAATAAAAAGAAATCGCGGCTCATGGGTAAACAAATGGGGAATACAGGCAGGCATCAAATACATTGATGCATTTAAAATTAAAAATCTCGATCTGCAACTGGAAAGCAACCGTGTGCGGCCCTTTACTTATTCGCATGTTGATTCTGTTTCGAATTATACGCATTATAATCAACCGCTGGCACACCCGCTTGGAGCCAATTTCCAGGAATTCATCGGCATTGCCCGTTACCAGCCAGCGCCTAAATGGTTGCTGGAAGGAAAACTCTTTTACTGGAAGCAGGGCATCGATTCATCGAATACCGTTAGTTACGGCAGCAATATCTTCCTGCCCTATACTTTCCGCAGCAGGGATTATGGATTTCATATAGGCGAAGACGTTTACCAGGCAAAAACTTTTATTGCTTCTTTCCTTTTATCCTACGAATTAAGACAGAATCTTTTTATCGACCTTTCTGCATTTTACAGGAAATATGATGTAGCGGCAACGTCTACTTCAAACAAAACAACAGTTATATCAATCGGTATCAGGTTAAATGCAGCAAGAAGACAGTTTGAATTTTAGAATCGCTTAAGTTGTATTCTTTCATCATGAGAAAATCAAAAGCCTTGCGTTTTATTATTTCCGTTCTTTCATTTTTTGCAACCCATTCGTTGTATTCACAAAAAAATTCAATTTCATTTACAGTCTCCATGGATGATCCTTCATCTCACATTTTTCATGTAGCAATGGCCTGTGCAGGTTTGAAAGAAGATTCTATTGACCTTAAAATGCCGGTGTGGACGCCCGGCTATTACCAACGTCTTGATTTTGCAAATAATGTTGAGAATTTTACTGCGGCTGATCATTCTGGAAAAATGTTGGGCTGGAGAAAAGTATCCGGTAATACATGGCGTGTGCCTAATCACAATTTTATAGTTCTTAACTATGATGTGAAAACTACCCGACCTTTTGTAGCCACTCCTTACGTTGATGAATCAAGAGCTTATATTTTACCGGGTGGAGTTTTTCTTTATCCTGAAGGAATGATTCAGCATCAAGTTAGTATAGTAGTTAAACCATACAAAGACTGGAGCAACATTGCCACAGGTCTTGATCCGGTGGCTGGCGAAAAAAATACATTCATTGCTCCTGATTATGATATTCTTTATGACAGCCCACTGCTTGTCGGAAATCTTGAGGAGCTTCCTTCATTTACAATAAAAGGCATTCCTCATTACTTCATTGCTTACAAACCGGGAGATTTTGATAAGGTTCAATTCATGAATGACCTTAAAAAAATTGTGGAAGCAGGTACAAATATAATTGGCGATATTCCTTACAGGCATTATACATTCATTGGCATCGGTCCGGGAGCCGGTGGCATTGAACATCTGAATTCAACCACGGTTAGTTTCAACGGAAGCAATCAAAATTCAGAAAAGGATCGGTTGAGAATATATTTTTTCCTGGCCCATGAATACTTTCACAACTATAATGTAAAACGAATCCGGCCAATTGAATTAGGTCCTTTCGATTATGATAACGGTAATCGAACAAAAATGCTTTGGGTATCGGAAGGCTTATCTGTTTTTTATGAATATATGCTTGTTAAACATGCCGGCCTGTGTAATGAAGATGAGTTATTGAATGCATTTAGTTCCAATATTCTTGCTTATGAAGGAAAACCCGGTCGTCTTTACCAGTCGTTGAGTGAAGCAAGTTATGATACATGGAATGACGGGCCATTCGGTAGAACAGGAGACGAAGTGAATAAGACAATTTCTTATTATGATAAAGGTCCGGTAGTGGGTTTGTTGCTTGATTTTAAAATTCGCCATGAAACAAAAAATAAAAAATCGCTGGATGATGTGATGCGGACATTGTACAAAGAATTTTATGAGAAAAAGAAAAGAGGATTTACTGAAAAAGAATTCAGGGATGTGTGTGAAAAAATTGCGGGTACTTCTCTTGATGAAATATTCGGCTATGTTTATACAACAAAAGAACTTAATTATAAAAAATACCTTGATTACGCGGGATTAAATATAGACACAACTTCACAGGAAATTCCGGGAGGGTGGCTGGGTATTTCAACAAGAACAGGGAATGACAGCACTTTTATTTCTGCGGTTGACTGGAATTCACCTGCATGGAATACAGGGTTGCGTCAGCGAAACATTATTCTTGAAATGGATGGTATGAAACCATCTTCTCAAACCATTGAAAGCGTTCTGAAAAATAAAAAGCACGGTGAAACCGTTGAGTTAAAACTATTGCAGGGAAATGAGCAAAAGAATGTACAGATAGTGCTGGGTCAAAAAAAGGAAGCATCATTTTCGATAACAAGAAAACCTGTTATGGATCCCCTGCAAAAAGAAATTTTAGAAAGTTGGTTGAACAACTAAAACACTTCCGTATGAAGCTTTTGCTTTTTGTGTTCATCATTTTGCCTTCTACACTTATAGCCCAGGTGGGTAACACATATGCAAATTACCTGCACGGTGATTTTGCAAACTTTTTCCATACTTCAGAAATAAAAAGAACAGCCGATAAGAAAGGTGAATTAAGAGAAATTAAAACGGGTGTTTTCCAGGATTATATTACTATCGATATCTATGCGGATTCTTCTTCCGGAACCATTCATGAAGCTTCACTTGAAACAGACAGACAATGGATGGAGGATGAAAACACTGCCGACCTTGCAAGAGATCTGGTAAAAAGTTTCTTGCTTGATTTTATCTGCAGTGCTGATCAGCCGAAAGCAATGGCCGCCGGCGACTTATTATTCAACCACAAAACCACGCAGGATAAATTTGCATTGAATGTAATGGATGTTTTCAACAATAAAGAAGAATCTTTCTCCCAGAAATTCTCCAAATGCACGGTGAGCCTTGAAAATTTTAAGAAAGATGACGAACCTTATTTTCGTTTAAAGATTTCTGATAACACGCAATAGAAATGCAAAGGTTTATACCATCAACCTTCCAGATGAATACAGAAAACGATCATTCTTGAAGTGATGCGGTCAATTACATTGGAGTATTTTAAATCTTCATCACGACTATGAATATTTCCAAGACCGTTACTGATCTTTATTTCAGGTGAAAATATAAAACTGGGAAAATAAAAATTAAACCCGATCCCCAGTTCGTATCCATAATCGTATTTCTGAATTTTTACAAGCTCCTCCGCTCTTTTTGCACGGGCATTACTGGCAAGGTCAATATCTCCTTTTATACCTGCCAGCATATACACACGGAAATTACCAATGCGGTCAGAAAAGAATTTTATTTGCAGTGGAAAAGTAGTAATGATAGATTCAATTTTCTTCGTTACGGAATCAGACTCTTCAAAAAGGTCTACATACTTGAGCTTGTAAGTTAAACTACGGTCAGTAAATAATAGTTGCGGATTGAAACGAAGTTCAAAACGATTACTTAGTCTTGCAGTGGCTAATAAACCTAACTGAAACCCTGCTGTGTATTGCGGGTTGACGGTATACACACTATCATATTGCAAAAAGCGTGGATGATGTTCAATGTGGAAACTGGATACATTCGCACCCAGCGTTATACCAAAATAGTAGGGTTTGGAATCATGATCAGTTTGATAAAGCTCCCTTTCTTGCCCGGACGTTTTTGAGTTGATCAGCAAAAAAATTATCACCGATACAAAACCAATACTTAGCTTACGGATTTTTTCCCAATGTATATGCAACATATTCCTGCGCTTAAAGGTTTAAAAGAGGTATTGGAATAACCGGTACTTTTTAAAATATCCACAAAGGCCTGTCGTTCCGGAAACAATTTGGCTGATTGATTAAGATATTGGTAAGCCTTCTTATTTTGTGAAAACCATCGGGCAATCTCAGGAGCTGCAATACCCATGTATAAATTGTACAGGCTACGGAAAATTTTAATACGAGGTCGTGAAAACTCAAGCACCACCAATTTACCGCCCGGCTTTAATACACGAAGCATTTCTTTCAGACCCATTTCCAGGTTTTCAAAATTTCTTACTCCAAATGCCACCATCACCGCATCAAACGAATTATCAGCAAATTTTATTGTCTCACTGTCGCCTCTTTGCAAGTCAATACTTGAAGTAAGTCCTTGTTTTTCAACCTTCTTCTTCCCAAGCTCCAGCATTTGCTCCGAAATATCTATGCCAACTATCTTTTCAGGCTTCAATAGTCCGTAAGACATTATTGCCATATCACCAGTGCCTGTTGCCACATCCAAAATTCGTTGCGGCTTATCCTTTTTTAATTGAAGAATCGCTTTCTTTCGCCATCCAATATCAATGCCTGCAGATAGTACATGATTTAAACGATCATAAGAGCCGGCAATGTTATCAAACATATGGGCTACTTGCTCTTTTTTTGTTTTACCGGGATCATTGAAAGGAGTAACATTATCGTGAGGTAAGCCTTCAGTCATGGCTGGCGAAGGTAAGATTTGGACGTGAGTGCCCCGGAAATAACGCACAATATTTTATCGTCCCCGGCATGAGCGAGTTAAAAAATGAAACCTAAAAATATTGAAAATAGAAACTTATTAAAATCCCCATTTCTTCATGATTTGCAGATCTTCCTTTACGCAATCCAACGGCATTTTACCCTGGTAGCTTTCCTGTTCAATGATCATTAACCATACTCCTTTCTGCTGGGCTACTTCTAAAACTTTTTTAACATTCAGTACCCCTTCCCCGAGAATGGTACTGTCATGCTGGTTATGATCGTTTTTCTCCTTCAAAACATCCTTCACATGCAGAGAAGTAAATCTTCCCGGGTATTTATTTAAAATATCCAATGGATTGGTGCCCGCTGCATTATATAAGTTGGCAATATCAAATTGCTGAATAGTTAATTTCGGGTCACAGTTTTTCATAATAATATCGTAAAGGCTCATACCGTGTAAAGTGTTATCCTGGTTGAAATCGTCGTGGTACCCGAATTTCATTCCATGTTGCTGACATAATTCCCCGCATTTATTCCACAGTTCAATCACTTTCATCAGCTCGTCGTAGTCTTTTTGTGCATCATCAGCAAGTTCCGGGGTTATCACAAATTGCTGACCAACAGCAGCTGCATCTTCAATCGTCTGCTTCCAATCATCCGTCCAGTTATTTTTAGAATTGTCCCAGGACATCATTCCAAAACCAACATGGCCACTGTACATTTTCAACCCCAGATCATCGAGTATCTGTTTAAATTCAGTGGGGGAAAAACCATAAAATTTACCTTTATTGTAACCGGCATGTTCAACAACCTTATATCCCATGTCGGCCAATTTTTTCAGGGAGCCTTTGGGGTCATTTTTCATATCATCCCTCACGCTGTATAGCTGAAGGCCTGTTATAATTTCACTATCCAAAATGGTAAATATGGATTTAGAAAATAAACCGGCACCAGCCAGTGCCAAAGTACTGTTCTTTACAAATGCTCTGCGGGTGTACATATAAAATGATTTTGATTGAATACTCAATTTACCAATTTTGTTTTGGGTAGAGTATGATTTTTTTTATTACGATTACGTAACTTTCTGCTCCAATCCTGTAAAATTCTTTTTTCTTCAAAAAAATTAAAACGAATTGCATGTCATCCCGCAGAAAATTTTTACAACAGATTGGCGCTACAAGTTTATTAGCAGCTTCAGCGCCCTTAAGCAGTTTTGCTGCAAAAGAAAAAGCAGAAGAGAGAACTTTATTTTATGAAAAGAAAATTTCTTCAACCGATAAGATACGCCTTGGTGTTATCGGGTTTGGTATACAGGGGCACTATGATCTGCAAACGGCGCTTAAAGTTCCCGGTGTAGAACTGGCAGGCATTTGCGATCTCTACACAGGAAGAATTCAAAATGCAAAAGAGATGTATGGCAGCGATCTTTTCACGACAAGAAATTATCATGAACTGCTGGAGAAAAAAGATATTGATGCCGTAATTATTGCCACTACCGATTGCTGGCATTCAACCATAACAAAAGATGCACTCGCGAAGGGCAAAGCAGTGTATTGCGAAAAACCGATGGTGTATAAAATAAGCCAGGGACCGGAAGTGATAGCGGCGCAAAAGAAATCAGGCAAAGTGTTGCAGGTAGGAAGTCAGCGGGTAAGCAGCATTGGTTTGGCAAAAGCAAAAGAATTGTTGGCTGCCGGCGAAATAGGAAAACTGAATATGGTGAATGCTGTATACGACAGGCAGGGTTCCATCGGTGCATGGGAGTACACCATTCCGGACGATGCAAGTGCAGAGACAACCGATTGGGACGCGTTCATTAAAGTAACGGAGAAGATGCCCTATGATTCGAAAAAGTTTTTTTGGTGGCGTGCCTTTAAAGAAGTGGGTACGGGGGTTGCCGGTGATTTATTTATACACCTCTTAAGCGGAACACATTTTGTCACTAATTCAAAGGGACCCGAAACCATTTATGCAACAGCTCAATTGAGTTACTGGAAAGACGGACGCAACATGCCCGATGTAATGGCAGGTGTAATGCAATATGGAGATACACCCGAGCACCCTGCATTTGAACTAACCCTGCAGGTAAACTTTATAAGTGGAACGGGAGGGGAAGAGCAAACACAATTTGTGGGTTCTGAAGGCATCATAGTAGTTCACGGAAATAATCTTACCGTAAAACACAGTATAATGCCTGAAGCGCCGGGTTTTAGTGGCTATGATTCTTTGTTTACGTTTTCAAAAAGCATGCAGGAGCAAATGCAGAAAGAGTACAACGCAAAATGGACAGATGCACAACAGAAAAGACCAACTAAAGACGATGTTATATTTAAAGCGCCTGAAGGTTACAGCGACCATTTAGACCATTTCACCAACTTCTTTGATTCAATAAGAACAGGTAAGCCTGTTGTGGAAGATGCAACTTTTGGTTTCAGGGCTGCGGTGCCGGCTTTATCATGCAATGAAAGTTATTTTCAGAAGAAAATCATTCATTGGGATCCTGTTAATATGAATATGGTAAAAGGATAAAATGTAAAGTCAAAAAAAATAAAAATTCAAAATGTTTGTGGTTGGTAAATTTTTTAATCTTTAATTTTTAATTCAAAATAATTATGCAACGAATTGCTATGCTGGGCTCCGGTTTTATCGGACGGTTTTATGCAGACTCTTTACAGGGCTACCGGAGTAAAGATAAAATTGTAAGTATCTATTCAAGACGAGAGGAAAGTGCAAAAAAATTTGCAAAAGATTATAATGTTCTTCACTGGACAATCAACATGGAAGAATCCATTGCTCATGCCGATGTGGATGTGGTTTGCATTGCCTTACCGAACAATTTACATGAAGGAGCCGTAATGCTATGCTGCAAACATAAAAAAGCAGTCATCATCACCAAACCATTGGGAAGAAATGGAGAAGAAGCTAAACGAATGTTTGAAGCTGTAGAAAAGGCAGGCATCTTTAATGGTTATCTTGAAGATCTTGTGTACACTCCCAAATTTTTAAAAGCATTTGAAACTGTAAAGAACGGAGCATTAGGAAGAATACTCTGGGCCAAATCAAGAGAAACCCATCCGGGTCCGCACAGTGAATGGTTTTGGGACCTCGAACAGGCAGGCGGTGGTTGCATTCTTGACCTGGGTTGCCATTGTGTAGAGTTGACCCGCAGCTACATTGGGAAAGATATCAGGCCTGTTGAAGTAATGTGCTGGGCCGATACGCAGGTAAAACCAATAGAAGCCGAAGATCATGCTATTGCATTAATAAAATATGAAAATGGTTCCATTGGACAGTTTGAAGTAAGCTGGACTTTCAGGGGGGGGATGGATCTGCGTGATGAGGTAATGGGAACCGAAGGAACTATCTGGATCAATAATTTTTTACGCACCGGCTTTGAAATGTTCACGACAGGCAAAACTGCAAACTATGTAGCTGAAAAAGCAGAGAGCAATACCGGCTGGTTATTTCCTGTCGGTGATGAATTGAACGAACTTGGATATAATCATATGTTCATGGATATGTTTAATTCAATGGAACAAAATAAAGCGCCAAAAGAAAATTTTTATGATGGATACGTAGTGAACTGCATTTTGGATGCCGCTTATCGGTCGGCCAAAAGCAAACAATGGGAACCGGTAAAACTGGATACCTGGCACGGAAGAATCGGAGTTACCAAAGACAGCCATCTAACTGAATACGATAAAGACAACTATTTGGTGAAAGAAGAAGTAACACATTACGGCGCAAGAAAGTTGATCCTGAAAAACAAGCACACGAATAAGATCATTGAAAAAGTGCTGGAGTAATTACAAATGTCAATGCAGAAAGATCACAAATAATTCTTTCAACTGAAAGTTGAACAGGATTAAGGTTAAGTATTTTATTGCTTTCTTTTTACTTCTTTAAAATCATTTGGGATGTCTGCAGTCATAATGCCCACTGTATCTATGTTGCCTTTGTGCATATTAACATGAAACTCGCAATTATATTCTTTTTTTGTTTTATCTGCATAAAAATTCACATCCTTTACCTTAAAAACTACTCCTGGTTTTGCCGTTTTATCAAGATAATCCTGCATGGTTTCTACTAATTTTTTTTCAAGCGCAGGTCCTGATAACACTTTTTGCTTACATGCTATGCCCAGGATAAACAAAAAAATAAGAGAGATAAAATATTTCATGACAGCAATTTTAATATAAAAATACTTAAACTAGCAATCTCATATTACCTATCTGTTGATTTTACCCAAAGGGGGTGCACCCGATATTAAAAAGAAATAATATTTCCATTCATCCGGAGCACTTTAATTTGCATCTCCTCTAATTCTTAAACAACCAAAACTCAACACCGTGGAAAAAAATCCCATTGTATTTATTCATGGCCTTTGGATGCATTCTTCTACATGGAAACCCTGGATGCAATTTTTTTCTCAACATGGTTATCAATGTTCAAATCCGGACTGGCCCGGGGATGGGTCTACGGTAGCAGAATCAAGAGCAAACACAAAAGCTATTGCCAATCACAGCATCAAAGAAGTGGCAGATGGTTATGCGAAAGTAATTTCCTCGTTGTCCTCGATGCCAATACTCATCGGTCATTCTTTTGGCGGACTGATGGTTCAGATACTACTTGGTCGTGGGGTAGCCGCAGCAGGTATTGCTATTGATCCCGCTCCGATAAAAGGTGTTTGGCAATTGCCATTTTCGGCGCTTAAATCTTCTTTTCCTGTATTGGGAAATCCCTTTAATATTTCAAAGGCAGTTTCACTTACTCCTAAACAATTCCATTATGCATTTACCAATGCAATAACAGAAGAAGAATCAAAAGACCTATATGATCGTTATACAGTTCCCTCTCCTGCCCGACCACTTTTCCAGGTAGCCTTTGCTACATTAAATCCCAATGCTGAAAACAAAGTGAATACAGCTAATTCGACAAGAGGTCCATTGTTGATAACCTCCGGCGATAAAGATCATATTGTTCCTCCTGTACTTTGCAGATCTGCCGTAAAGCAATACAGGAAGTCCACAGCTGTTACAGAATTCAAATCATTCGAGAACCGTGGTCATTCTCTCGCACTTGATCATGGGTGGGCAGAGATCGCCGAGTACTCATTGAAATGGCTGAATGAAAAAGGACTTTGAACTTTAAGCAATCTTATTTTTTATGGGCATGAATCTTCTTAATATTTCTTTGCTCTCTCATATTGTGAAGGCCATGGCCAATCTACTCCCAATTCCCTTGCTGCATGCAAAGGAAAATAAGGATCACGCAATAGCTGACGGGCAAGAACAATAAGATCGGCTTGCTGATTTTGTAAAATTCCTTCGGCCTGCTGGGCTGTTGTAATTAAACCTACTGCACCTGTTCTCACTCCTGATTCGCTTTTTATTTTTTCTGCAAAAGGAACCTGGTACATAGGTGCAAGGGCAATTTTTTGTTCTGGCGAGTTGCCTCCTGAAGAACAATCTATCAAATCAATGCCTTTACCTTTTACTGCTTGAGCAAAACGAACTGAATCCCTGATCGTCCATCCTCCTTCTACCCATTCATTACATGAAATGCGAATGAATAACGGCAATGATTCATCCCATACTTCACGTATCGCATCAATCAACTCCACCACAATGCGAATGCGATTTTCAAAACTTCCTCCATATTCATCTGTCCGTTTGTTACTGAGCGGCGACATAAATTCATTGAGCAAATAACCGTGTGCGGCATGTATCTCAATAATTTTAAAACCGGCGTTAGCAGCATGAATAGCAGCCGAACGAAAATCATTCTTGAGTTGATCAATGTCACGTTTACTCATAGCTAGCGGTACCGGTTCTTCCTCTTTGAATGGAACAGCACTTGGTGCGATAGTTTGCCACGCACCCTCTTCCTTAGTAAGAGCCTTGCCACCTTCCCACGGCCGGTGATGACTTGCTTTTCTGCCTGCATGTGCCAACTGAATGCCGGGTACAGTTCCCTGTTTTTCTATAAACGCAGTAATGCGTTTTAAAAATTCAATATGCTCATCCTTCCATATTCCAAGATCATGAGGCGATATTCTTCCTACCGCTGATACAGCCGTGGCTTCTGTAAACACAAGACCTGCACCACCTACCGCACGACTGCCCAAATGCACCAAATGCCAATCGTTGGCAAAACCATCTTCTGATGAATATTCACACATGGGCGATACAACTACCCGGTTCTTTAATTCAATGCTCCTGAACTTTATAGGTTCAAATAATATTGCCATTTCAATTTGTAATTAAAAAGTAAAAATCAGGTATAATAATATTTACAAAGCTAAGACTCAATATTATCTTAAAACATCAAAGAATACCAGGGCTAAAAATGAAATGATGTTATCCTATTTACGGTTGAACATCCGTAAATTTTAAGCAGAATTGTTCTGGCAATTAATATTTTATGTTTCTTCCTTACCTGTTGGCTATCGTTTATTGCGCATAAGCTTGATTCCTGCAGCTGCTACAGCTTTCTTAGTTTTACAACATTAAAGAAATGTCAGTCCCGTTTGTTTATGCCTGTGAGATAAACTGATTCACCAAAACTTTCACTACTGCTTTCAGCTTGCCTTTTCATGATTGCTCCATTGATGAAGTTTTTCAAAAAAAATTATTGATCTTAAAAATATTTATATGGAAAAAATTTTTTCTAACAATCGTCTTCTTGTTATCGCATTTTTTACAGTGTTCTCAACGACCGCCATACCGTCTGCAAAGGCAAATGAGAATCACCATGCAATACCTGTAGAATTGAAATTTATACGCTGGATAAAAAAACAGCCGCTTTTCCAACTTAGTTTTGCCGGCAATGCAGAACAAAATGAATTTACAATCATCATCAGGGATGAATTCAACAATACCCTGTACAAAGAAAACATACACGGTGAAAATTTCACCAAAACATTTTTGCTGAATATGGATGAAATCGGTGAGGAAACATTGGAGTTCGAAGTCGTCAGTAAAAAACTAAACAGGTCAATCGTGTACCAGGTCAATCGCTATACCTTTTTGCAGGAAGAATTAGCAATCCACTAACTGCTTATTAAAATGATTGCTTCGCCATTTTGATGAAATACTAAAAACCAAAACCCGGATATTCATTGCCTGTATGCGGACACATTTCTTGCCATAGAAAATTTTTTATTCAGTTCAATGAAAGTGTTTTGCTCAAAGGCATTGAAATTTCAAGCCGGAAACCTTTGCCCTTCGCCGATCGTATATCCATACTCCCGTTAAAAATACCTACGCGGCCTTCAATATTTCGTAACCCTATTCCTTTTTTGTTTGTGATTTCTTCCACCCCCCTGCCATCATCGGCAATGATCATTCTAAAAACATTTTCCAATGTCACTAATTTAAACAAAGCCTTTTTTGCTCTTGCATATTTCACAATGTTGGTGCATTGCTCCTGCGCAATACGGTACACATTTAATTTTTTATCCCGGTCGAGTAAACGCTCATTCAGCTTTGTAGTGTCAATCGTGGTCTCAATACCATTCTCATTCAGCATAGGAGAAATCAAACTGTTTAACTGCTCGGTAAGACTTTCCTTATTCATATCGGGAGCTACAAGTTCATGAGCTATCTTCCTGTTTTCATTTATCACTTTTTCAAGGTTATCAATACACATGGGTAATAGCTCCTTTCCTTTTACGGGATTTTCAGCGACACGGTCCAATAAAAGCTTTATACCTACTATGATCTGGTTCACATTATCGTGCAGTTCCTTGCCAATATTCATTCTTTCTTTTTCCTGTGCCTCCAGCGCTATAGCCGTCAATCTTTTTTGCTGCTCCAGCAATTCTCTTTCCATTCTTTTTCTTTCACTGATATCTTTTATAAATATTGAAAGACCTTCAGGCGATGGATAAATATAATTTTCCTGCCACAGGTCGAGCGGAGCGTAGTAATCAATATTGGTTACCGGCTGCTGCTCCTTCATGGCTTTCATAAACGCTTTATAGGTAGCTGAGCCCACCGCTTCCGGAAATTCCTTCCACACGTTTTTCCCGATCAGTGATTCAGGCTTTCGTCGCACCAGTTCCCCAATCATTTTGTTGGCATAGGTATAGCAGAAATTATTATCCAGGGCAATAAAGCCATCAGTTATTCTTTCAACAATCGTCTGGCATTTACTTTCAATTTCCTTTTCTTTGAGCCCCAACAATTCTTCTGCTGCTTTATCTTTTTTCATTACCCGCCTTTGCCGTTTTAATGCCCTTTGTATGGCAGCAGGTAAATCTTTTAATCTTTTTTTTGAAACAAAATCATCGGCTCCTTTATGTACCAGTTCAACAATATCTTTTGTTTCGCCGTTTGCTGATAAAATAATAAATGGAGTATATGAAAACTTTTCTCTTGTAAATTTCAACGCTCGTTTTATGTAAGATGATAAATGTTCCTTATCAAAAAGAATTACATCAGGCTTGTATTTCTGCATTGTTTTTACAAACCTGTTTTTATCTGTTTCGCTCTTAAACTCTGCTGTAAATTTTTGCCGGATTAAAGAGCCGGCTGTTTTTGGAAAAGCCTTTGGGCCCATAAATAATATTTTCATACAGACAATGGTTTAATTTAATGAGTGATTGTAAATATGCATTCGCATCACCCCTGCAACGGTAAGCTTCTGCATTGAAAAATTAATGAATAAGCCTGATAAAAAAAAGCAATTCCATAATTTAGGCACACCGAATAGCTTATTTATTTATTATTACACCACCGCCCTGTTTGCCAGCACATACGCCGTCATGCCAATGAGATTCATTATGGTGTGAGTAATGATATTTCCACGTAATGTTTTGGTGCGGTTATAAATGATCCACCAAACAATGCCTGTGGCAAATGTGCCCACAAAACCCGGGATGCCCGCAAGCACGTAGCTGTTCACGCCAAAGATCAGTGGATGGCTAAGTGCAAAAAAAACATTTGAAACTATAAAGGAAAATACAATATCATCTTTAAACACATTGCTTATTAATCCCCTCCAGTAAGTTTCTTCAAACCAGGGATTCACAAAACATAAAAACATATTCAATGCAAGAAAACCATCGGGTTTAATCAAATTCATATTCGGTAAAAACACTGTTATCAATCCAAACACCATAAAAGGAAAGGGAAGAAGATTCCAGTACCAGCGAATGCCGCTTTTATACATTTCTTTAAGTTCCCCTTTCTTCAGCAAAATTGCCAGCGAAGCAGCTATCCATCCCCAGTATATTATTATTACATAGATCCATACAGTGTTTTTAACGCCGCTCAGATACTTTGCAAAAAAATGCCCGCCTGCAAGCAGAATAACAATTGAAAGAATAACCAAAATTTTTCGTGACAATTTCATTCTTCAAAAGTAACTCAGTAAAAAATACCTGATGCCGACATCGTATGTTATTGTAGATTTTTTTCGTCAGTCCGGTTTTAATTGTTTTCAAAATTGTTTCATTTTCAAACCCTGTTATTTTGGTCTTTTGTTTGAGGTAAGCCGATTATAACTAATCTCCATGAAACAGCTTGCCCTTAGCCTTCGCAACAAATGGAATCGTGTTTTATCCACGAATACCGCAACGAAAAACCGTTCCCGGCCATTTCAAATAGCAGTCGCAGCTATCTGTACTCTGGATGTTATAGCGATCCTGTTTTGTTTAATTTCTCAACTCGTTTCATGATATCACATCACAGAAGAAGAAAGATGAGGTGGCTTTTGTGGTTAATCGCCAGTATCCTTTTACTGATATTTGTGATTTTCCTGGGAAAATAAATGCAAATAAAAGCCATTTATTTCCTGAACCAGGTTATAAATGAACAACAAACCGGCTCAGTTTTAAACCGTCATTTCAGTTTTAAGGAATGTATTTTGCGCAAAGCTGTACTATCAATTCAACAACTTTCTATTTCAATAAGATCAATAATTGTTATCTTTCTCATTTAAATCTCGTCCTGGTTACTCCTCCTTTTGATAACTAACCATCATCTTAAATTTTCTTAAACTAAAACAATTCAAAATGAAAAAACTTTTTTTATTCTTTTTCTTCATTGGTTTCTTGCTTTCATGCAATAATGAGAACACTAACTCTGAAGCATCTGCATCTGACAGTACTGCTTCAAAACCCATGACCGACCTGCCTTACACAGCATCCTACTCCAGCCATTTTACGCAGGATGTGTCGGATGCCGATCTTAAAACAGTTTTGATGAGTTATAAATACTGGGAAAATGGCGATATGGCCGGGCTGGCAGGTACTATGGGCGACAGTGTGATGGTAAATATGAACACAGGTGATCATTTTAACGGCATTAACGCAGACCTTATGAAAATCTGGAGCAAATACCGCGACAGCCTGAGTTCAGTGGCTATTGATATGCAGGTATGGCAAAAAATGTATGAACCGGATAAAAAAGATGCCGCCATTCTTACCTGGTACAAAGAAACGGATACGTATAAAAACGGCAAAGTTGATTCTGCTTTTTATCATGATATCAATGGGGTGAAAGATGGAAAGATAACTTTCTACAGCCAGTACAAACGACCGGCGAAATAATAATTCTCTTTTCCGAAACCCCTGCATGCAGGGGTTTTTTATTTAGCAGCATTTTTTAGATAATTATCTATCCGCCTACGCAACCATTATTGCCATTCAAATAAACAACTATGAAAATTCATTTTCATTACTATTTTTGTGTCTCCGCTTCAACAAGTTTATTTCAACCAGCTTCAACTTCAGTAAACGAAAATGGGGTCAGCCGTGGCTGACCTGTTCAGTTATTTTTTATCATCAAACAATTGACATGAAAAAGCTATCTCTTTTCTTATTTGTAATAGCCTGCATTAGTTTTGCTTCCTGCAGGTTGTTTGATCATGATATCACCATCAGCTACAGTGATACAGATCGTTACTATTCTATGAAAGCGTATTTTAATTTGCACCGTACAAGAGATGTGGAAGAATATATGGATAACAGACTGGGTGAAGTCAGCAGCATGTCATTTGTCAATACAAAGATTGACGGGCAAATTGCTCTTGATGACCACACCACATTTTATATAAAAAAATATCCGGGCTTTGTGCAAATAAAACTGGATAAAGAAAAAAACTCTAACCAGTCTTATGAAAGAGTGAGATCCATGTGTGAAGGAATAAAAAAAATATTGGTCAAATAAAATACAATGAAAGCAATTCAAATCCGCCGCTTACTACTGTGTGTAATTATAATAATCGCATTTACGGCAAGGTCATTTGCACAAACTGAAGATGAAAAATTAATAGCCACCATTCTGCATCTCAACAGTGCATTCTGGAACGCTTATAATAACTGCGACACTGCCCGTTTCAAAGATTATTTTACGGGTGATGTGGAATTTCATCATGACAAGGGCGGCGTAACTACGGATAAAAAGTCATTGATCGAAGCGCTGGATAAAAATATTTGCGGCAGCACTACTTCATATCTCAGGAGAGAGGCAGTGACAGGCACAGTAGAAGTATATCCCATGAAGGATGGCAACAAGATATATGGCGCCATCATTGCCGGTCAACATGATTTTTTTCTTACCGAAAACGGTAAATCTGAATATCACAGTGGCCGGGCTAATTTTGCACAGCTTTGGTTACTGAAAGATGGTGTTTGGAAAATGGCCCGTATACTCAGTTATAATCATCATCCGCCTGAAAAATGAAGGAACCGAAACAGGTTTTATTTGTCATGACAAGGCAGGGATGATTTGCGGCAAATACGATTTCAACTTTCGTTATCAAACGCTGCTATTCCTCCGCCCTTAGCAAATATCTTAACTTGTGCGACAGAATTAATTTTTTCAAATGAAAAAGTCTTTCTTTCTTATTTGCCATTTATTTTTCTTTACAATTTGTTTTTCTTCAGTTGCTTTCGGCTATAATAATATTGAAACACTTCCCATCGGATCCAAAGCGCCTGATTTTAATTTACCCGGTATCGACGGAAAAAATTATACGCTGGCATCATTTAAAGATGCTAAGGTGCTGGTGATCGCTTTTATCTGCAATCATTGTCCTACTTCGCAGGCCTACGAAGAAAGACTTATTAAACTAACCTATGATTACGCTGACAGGGGAGTAAAACTTGTTGCCATAAATCCAAACAACCCGGGTTCGCTGCGTTATGATGAATTAGGCTGGAGTGATGTGGGAGATTCTTTTGAAGATATGAAAGTGCGTGCCCGGGAAAAGAATTTCAATTTTCCTTACCTGTACGATGGTGAAACGCAGACCGTATCAAAACTATACGGACCGATATCTACCCCGCATCTTTTTATTTTTGACAAGAACAGGATACTTCGGTACAATGGTCGTGTGGATGATATGGAAAACCCGCATAAAACACCTCACTCACAGGATGCAAGAAATGCTATTGATGCATTGCTTGATAATAAAGAAGTGCCGGTTACTGTTACAAAAGTTTTTGGATGCTCAATCAAATGGCTGGAAAAAAAAGACTGGATGGGGAAAGCAGCTGTTGAATGGGCCAAAGAACCTGTCACACTTGATACCATTAACGCCGCCGGTGTAGCTGACCTGGTAAAAAACAACTCAGATAAATTAATACTGATCAATGTGTGGGCTACCTGGTGCGGACCCTGCACGGCAGAGTTTTCTGATTTTATCACCCTGGGCAGGATCTATAAAGAACGTGATTTTGAATTCATCAGCATCAGCGCAGACGAGGTTGAAAACAAAGACAAGGTGCTTAACTTTTTAAAAAGAAAACAATCATCGGGCAGGAATTATTTGTTTACAGAAGATGATAAATATAAACTTATCGATGTTATCGATCCCAAATGGCAGGGCGCTTTGCCTTATACTTTATTGGTTGAACCCGGTGGAAAAATCGTATACTCAGCACAAGCCGCTATTGACCTCGAAGAATTGAGGAAAATAATTTTTAATGATCCTTTTATAGGCAGGTTGTATAAATAAGAATAAGTAAGAGGTGACATCATTAGGTTGTTGTCATGCCGAACTCAATCCGGCATCCTTCTTTTGATTCGTATCAATGATCGTTGATTAATTTATTCAGACCCCCGGAGCAAGTCGGGAGTGACATGATTGAGTTGTCATGCCGAACTCGATCCGGCATCCTTCTTTTGATTCGTATCAATGATCGTTGATTAATTTATTCAGACCCCGGAACAAGCCCGGGGTGACATCTTTGTATTACTGTCATGCCGGGCTTGACCCGGCATCTTTTTTTGATTCGTATTAATAATCGTTGATTAATTTATTCAGACCCCGGAGCAAGTCCGGGGTGACATCTTTGTATTACTGTCTGCCGGGCTTGATCCGGCATCTCCTTTTGATTCGTATCAATGATCGTTGATTAATCCAATCAGACCACAGAGCAAGTCCGGGGTGACATCTTTGTATTACTGTCATGCCGGACTTGATCCAGCATCTTCTTTTGATTCGTATCAATGATCGTTGATTGATTTAATCAGACCCCCGGAGCAAGTCGGGGGTGACATGATTGAGTTGCCATGCCGGGCTTGACCCAGCATCTTCTTTTGATTCGTATCAATGATCGTTGATTGATTTAATCAGACCCCGGAGCAAGTCGGGGGTGACATGATTGAGTATGTCATGCCGGGCTTGACCCGGCATCTCCTTTTGATTCGTATTAATAATCGTTGATTAATTTATTCAGACCCCGGAGCAAGTCCGGGGTGACATCTTTGTATTGCTGTCATGCCGGGCTTGATCCAGCATCTTCTTTTGATTCGTATCAATGATCGTTGATTGATTTAATCAGACCCCCGGAGCAAGTCGGGGGTGACATGATTGAGTTGCCATGCCGGGCTTGACCCAGCATCTTCTTTTGATTCGTATCAATGATCGTTGATTGATTTAATCAGACCCCCGAGCAAGTCGGGGGTGACATGATTGAGTTGTCATGCCGGGCTTGACCCGGCATCTTCTTTTGATTCGTATCAATGATCGTTGATTGATTTAATCAGACCCCGGAGCAAGTCGGGGGTGACATGATTGAGTTGTCATGCCGGGCTTGACCCGGCATCTCCTTTTGATTCGTATTAATAATCGTTGATTAATTTATTCAGACCCCGGAGCAAGTCCGGGGTGACATCTTTGTATTGCTGTCATGCCGGGCTTGATCCAGCATCTTCTTTTGATTCGTATCAATGATCGTCGATTGATTTAATCAGACCCCGGAGCACGTCCGGGGTGACATCAGCAGTTTGTTGTCATGCCGGGCTTGACCCGGCATCCTTCATAAAACGTTCAGTTCAGAATTTGCCGCTGCACATTCGGTAGTTCCATTACCAAATTTTCTCCATAGGCACTGGCAGGTGTCTGGTAACCGGTTTTTAAATTTCCCTGTAAAATTTTTTTTGCAATGAGCAGGGTGCTATGCATCGTCAAAGTATAACCATCAGAACAACTCATCCTTACTGTTTTTGTTTCTCCTTTGTTGTTTGAAACCTGTCCCCATACTAAACTCATGGCTTTACTGCGTTGTTCATCACCAGGGCCGGCAGGGCGTTTATCAATTTTCCTTTTCATCATCTTTTGAATAAAGTTTGTACGCAGCAGCCAGTTAAATGTTCCCTGGAATTTCAACAGGCGATACACATTGGGTGAAATGGCCGTATAACTTTCAATATCCGGGATGGATGTAGTAAAATAAGCAGTAGCAATATCACCCCAGGGAATAGTCATCACAAAAAACCGCTTGACGCCGAAATCAACCCGCATGCCTTTTTCTCCGAGCGGCACAGAAACAATTTTTCCATTCTTTCTTGCAGCGCCGCCCTGTCCTAGTTTATTGACCATGGTGGTGGCAGTACCATGAGACAAACCGCCACCGATATTTGCAAAGGCCAGTTTCAGTGTAACGGCATCAGGTAATAATTTTTTCAGCAACAGCGCCGTGCAATCAGTTGGCACTACATCAAAACCTGCACCGGGCAGTAACATGATATCGGCTTGTTCTGCCGCCGCATCATATTGTTTGATAAACTCAAAAACAGCAATATCACCATTCACGTCAATGTAATGAGTGCCGGTTTGCAGGCAGGCATCAATAATAGGTTTCGCAGTAAACTGAAACGGCCCTGCTGCATTTACAACCAGTTTTACTTCCTTTAATGCAGCCGCCAAAGCAGCCCGGTCATTTACATCAAAAACTTTGTAAGGATAGTTCAGCTTTGCAGCCAGTGGTTTCAATACTTCTTCCCTTCGCCCGGCAAGTACGGGATGCAGATCATATTGTGCGGCATAGCGTGCAATTAATTCACCGGTATATCCATTAGCGCCATAAAGTAAAAATGAATTTTGCATGCCTGATATATTAGAGAGCCGGTGAGATCATTTAAAGTTAGAATAAATTAACTCTGCAATTCCGTTTATCTTACCCGGGTTTGCTGCCATTGCGATTAGAAGAAAAAGATCTGATATAAATCATAATCTTTCCCCGGTATCATTATTAGTTTTACAGGCAATGAAGCCCTGGAAAAATATTATCAGCAAACCTTCTTAGTCCATCTCTTTCCAGTTTTCTGTATTCTATATTCCTTATTTTTTATTCTAAATTCTTTTTTTATGCATACGATCATTGAACCTTTCAAAATAAAATCCGTTGAACCTATCTTCTTCACCACAAAAGAAGAACGTATTGCCATTTTAAAAAAAGCTAATTACAATCCTTTCCTGGTTCCCGCAAAAGATGTGTTGATCGACTTGCTTACAGACAGTGGCACCAGCGCCATGAGCAGTGATCAATGGGCAGGAATCATGAAAGGCGATGAATCCTATGCCGGCAGCGACAGTTTTTTTCGTTTTGAAGAAACAATAAAAAAGCTCACCGGAATGCCCTTCATTATTCCTGTTCACCAGGGAAGAGCGGCAGAAAAAATTCTTTTCAGCATTGTCGGCGGAGAAGCCCGCCTGAACGGCCCAGTCGGGCAGGGGAAATATATTGTCAGCAATACTTTGTTTGATACTACGAGAGCCAACATTGAATTTTCGGGAGCGGAAGGAGTTGATCTTTTATGTGAAGAAGGCAAACACCCTTCCATTCCTTCTCCCTTTAAAGGGAACATGGATGCAGAGGCTTATAAAAAATTTATAAAAGAAAAAGGGGCTGGAAATATTTCGCTTTGCATGCTCACCGTCACAAATAATTCGGGTGGCGGTCAGCCGGTGAGTATGCAAAACATACAGGAAGTAAAAACTGTTTGCAGGCAAAACAACATTCCGCTTTTTATCGATGCCTGTCGCTTTGCTGAAAATTGCTTTTTCATTAAACTGAGAGAAAAAGGATATGCGGAGAAAACAGTTGAAGAAATAGCTCATGAACTTTTTTCCTATGCCGATGGCTGCACCATGAGTGCCAAGAAAGATGCATTTGCCAATATCGGTGGTTTTCTTGCCATGCATAATAAAGAACTGGCGATGAAATGCAGGAATCTTCTTATCATGACGGAAGGATTTCCAACTTATGGTGGCCTGGCAGGGCGTGACCTGGAAGCAATTGCTACAGGATTGAATGAAGTGATGCATGAAGATTACCTGCGTTACCGCATCCGCAGCATTGAATATTTAACGAACAAATTAATAGCGGGCGGTGTGCCCGTGATGCAGCCTGCAGGCGGGCATGCGGTGTACATTGATGCCAAAGAATTTCTTGCACATATTCCTCCCGGGCAATACCCGGGGCAGGCGCTTATGGCTGCTTTGTATATCGAAGGCGGCATCAGGAGTGTGGAGATCGGCTCTCTTATGTTTGGAAAATATGATGAGAACAAAAAACTGGTGCCCGCACAAATGGAACTGGTGCGGCTGGCTATTCCAAGAAGAGTATATACACAGAGCCATATTGATTATGTAGCAGAAGTGATCCTTGAAGTATTCAATAAACGAAATGAAATAAAAGGATTAGAGATCATTGAGGAAGCACCCATGCTGAGACATTTTACTGCCAAACTCAAGCCAGTTGAAAAATGATTTCACCGTTAGGCCAGTGAGCTTCCGCCATGCTGAGTTCGATTCGAATCTTGGGGTTATTGTCATGCCGGGCTTGACCCGGCATCTCTAATTATCAAACAATCTATCAGACAAAACCATTTTAATATTATTTCAGCATCTTTATTTTTATATTGATACTTATTCATAGTGGCTCCGAAATCTTATTACGTATATATAATGACCAACTTTACCCGATCAGTTTTATATATCGGTGTAACGAATGATATTCGTTTGCGTGTGTTACAACATAAAAGTGGTGAAGGATCAATTTTTACTTCCAAATACAAATGTTACTATTTACTTTACTTCGAAGAATATTTCCAGGTTAAAGAAGCGATTGCAAGAGAAAAACAACTAAAAAACTGGCAAAGAAAATGGAAAGAAGAATTGATAAAGAAGGATAATCCTAAACTGAAAGATCTCGCTGCTGATTGGTACGATTGATGAATGAAAAGTAACTTCATGCCAATAATATTGCTGTCATAGCACTTTATGTTACTGTCTTGCAGGGCTTGCTTGTCCCGGACTCGATCCGGAAGCCGGAATCTTCTTTTGATTCGTAATTATGATTGTTGATTGAATTAACCAGACCCCGGAACAAGTCCGGGGTGACACATCCGATAGTCGATGTCATGCTGAGCTTGACCCAGCATCTTATCTTTCGACACACGAGAAAACTTCTCAATGATGTTAGGAAGTTGAAATAACCAGACCCCGGAACAAGTCCGTGGTGACACTATTATGCTTCTGTCATGCCGGACTTGATCCGTCTCTCATGCCGGGCTTGACCCGGCATCTTCTTTTAATTCTTAAGAATGTCGCCGATTGAATTAACCAGACCCCGGAACAAGTCCGGGGTGACACATCCGATAGTCGATGTCATGCCGGGGAGACAAGCACAAAGAAAGAGCATCTGTACAGAGTTTACACTTTGTTTTTAATTATTTGTTTTAAATGATCTGATAGTCGCAGTGTCAATGCAATTAAAGTAAGTGTGGGATTGGGAGCTGCTGCGGTTACATAATTGGAAGCGCCTGCTGTAAATAAATTGGAAATGCCATGCACTCTGCAGTTGGCATCCACCACCCCGTTTTTAGGATCATCACTCATGCGGGTGGTACCCATATGGTGCCAGCCACCACCCGTAAATGATGGCCACGAATGATCATCCGGATCTTCCAGATACTCCATCAGTTTTACACGTCCTATTCCTGCAATCCCAACCTGCTGACCTATCAATTCATAGATCTTCCGGATACTTCTTTTTTCAAAAGGCGTCAATTCCCAGTGAAGCATTGCTCTCGGCATACCTAACGCATCTTTTTCGGTGTCCAGTGTTACACGTGATGCAGGATTGGGCGCCTGTTCTATTCTTGTAAAAAGTTCAAAGGTTTTATTTTGTTTTTCCGCAGGCGTGGTTGCTCCTTCCTGTTCAGCCCTTTGAAAAGCCGTCAACATGCTGTCAAGACTTTTTCGGGGGTCTTCTTCTTTCCAGACATCGATCATCGGTTTCATATTCTTTGCAACTTCCGATGGTGTCAGTGAAACAGTGCCATTTAATATTTTATATTCTTCCTGTTTTTCTTTGGTAATAGCTAATTCAGCACGGGCTTTGGTTACACCAAAACTGAACATATAAAGTTTCAGCGGGTCGGGGTTCACAAGAAATAAATTGGCAGATTTTATTTCGAGGTGTTCCATAAAATAACGGCCCACATTATCGTTATCATTGCCAAGTCCCTTTGGTGCCTGCGTATTGGAAGCCAGCAACACTCTTGCATTCTGAATGGAACAACAGGCAAGCACAAAATATTTTGCTTTTACCCGGTGTGTTTTTCCTGCATAATTTTTTGTCGTTACTTCTGTAATGGATGAAACAGCATCATTGGCTTTGATGTCCGTTACATTGGCATAAGTGTATAAATGAATATTCTTTGCTTTTACAATGGCATCCCTGTATTTATCGCCGAATCGTGTAGGCGGACTGAATTGCCACATTTTATTCCACACCACTTTCTCATCAAGCGGCAACGGTATTAAAGTTGGATCTTGTTTCTGCCAGTATGCAAGGCTGTATTCGTAAGGACCGAGTTCAGGATCCTTTTGCGCCCTTGCATAAAACGGATCGAGATCTTTCCTCGTTATGGGCCAGCCACTATGCGCTACCCAATCTCTTTTTATAAAATCTATTTCATCAAATGTGGAGCAGAACCCTGCCCAGTGACCCGTAGTGCCGCCGAAATAATGAAGGCGTGCTGATTTTAACGGGTAATAATGCTGACCTGTTGTTTTACCCGCATAGAGTTCCTGTACCTGCGGATCATATTCAAAACCGCCGCCTTCCAATAAAATTATTTTGTAAGGAGTATTGATCCATTCAAGCGCCATGCTTATACCGGCAGCGCCAGCGCCGATGATACAGATATCGCCTTCGATCAAAGTTCCCGAATCAATCGTTCTTGCATCAATATGCATGATGGTTAGTTTTGGGTTAAGGAGAAAAGCGCACACTGCCTTGCCTCGGTTTCAGAAAGGATCCATCCCTTCACAATTACTGTTTTGCCGGTTTCAAAATCTTTTTTGATCTTTTGTTCCAGCAAAGAATTTATGATCGCATCTTCTGAAGTTACAGGGATAACATTGTTGGTGCTGTCAGCCAGTAAAAGATCTGCCAGTTGTTTCTCTTTACTTTCAGCCGAAACTTTTTCCCGGTAAGCAGTTCCTATTTCTTTCAGAGTTTTTGCATCACAGATATGTGATAACAATGCCGGCTGCATCCATGGTTTATAAGCCGGCGTGGTTTCGTTGCGGCAGCCTGAAAAGGGAATGGCGACAGCAGCACCACTGTAAAGAGAAAGCAATACAAAAGTTCTTCTTTTCATGTGGCAATAGAATTAAGTGTATCGAATAGAAAAGAGAATGAATGTATGGTTTAAATAAATGTATGCATAATCGCTCAAATGAAAAGGAGATTAATTTTTTTGTTACTGTCCCGTAATTGTAGAGCTTAATTTTACAGCATGGCTGACGTGCATAATAGAGAAATGAGAAGATAATCTATTATCTTACCCCATAATGAAACGTAGTTTCTATTCAGATACAATTACCAACTTTCTGCAAGCGGATACAAATCACATCTTAGGTATACTTGCTCATAATAATGAATTCTCACTTGAGCAAACACAGAGATATGCATGGGAATATGAAATCGCATTACTAAAGAAGATTCTTAGGGGCTATGAAGGAAGAATATTTTTTGAATATTCTATTCCTCGAATGGGCAGAAGAATTGATGTGGTGCTGATTATTAAAAATGTGATTTTTGTTTTAGAGTTTAAAGTGGGTGATAAAGAATTTCTGCAATATGCGATTGACCAAGCATTAGATTATGCGCTCGACTTAAAAAACTTCCATGAAACAAGTCATTCGCATTTAATAGCTCCGATATTAATAGCAACAGAAGCAAAAAATACTATTTCCACAATTTCTACAACTCCTCACAATGACAATATTGTATTTACTGTCAAAACAAATGGGTCTTCTCTCGAAGAAGTATTGAAAGACGTTTTGTTGTTTGCTGATGGTAATGATATTAATACAGAAGAATGGGAAGCTGGTCGCTATTCACCAACTCCAACGATTATTGAAGCTGCAATGGCTTTATATAATGGACATAATGTTGCTGAAATTTCAAGAAGCGATGCTGGAGCAGCTAATCTTACTGAGACAAGTAATGCGTTAAGAGAAATAATTCGTTGGTCCAAAGAAAATAAGGAAAAAGCAATTTGCTTTGTAACCGGCGTACCTGGAGCAGGCAAGACTTTGGTTGGACTTGATATTGCAACAAAGCATTTAGATAAAGAAAATGATCTTAACAGTGTTTTTCTTTCAGGCAACGGACCATTAGTAGCAATCTTACGAGAAGCCCTAACAAGAGACAAATATCAACGAGAAAAAGAGCTTGGCAACAAAGTGAGGAAAGGAGAGATAATGGGTGAAGTAAAACTCTTTATTCAAAACGTACACAATTTTAGAGACGAAAGTTTAAAAGATGAAAGGCCACCTTTTGAGCATGTTACCATATTTGACGAAGCCCAGCGAGCATGGAACCACACACAAACCGCCAATTTCATGTTGCGAAAGAAAAACACTCCTAACTTTCGTATTTCTGAACCAGAGTTTTTGGTTGGCGTGATGGATCGGCATACTGATTGGGCAGTTATTATTTGTTTAGTTGGTGGAGGGCAAGAAATCAATACGGGCGAAGCAGGCATAAGCGAATGGATTGAATCGTTAAACCGCGCATTTCCTGAATGGCATATATATGTATCTGATAGGTTGCACGATAGTGAGTATGCAGCAGGCAAAGCTTTAGAAATTTTGCAAATACATAAATATGTAACTACAAATCCTTCATTACACCTTTCTGTTTCACTTCGGTCTTTTAGGGCGGAACATGTTTCCCTTTTTGTAAAAAATCTTTTAGACTTAAATATTGAGGAAGCTAAAAAGAATTATGAAGCTATAAAAGAAAAGTATCCTATTGTATTAACTAGAAATGTGGAAGCCGCAAAGAAATGGCTAAAAGAAAAAGCGAGGGGCACGGAACGGTATGGAATGATTGTGTCTTCTCAAGCTATAAGATTAAAACCTTACGCCATTGATGTAAAGTCTCCAATGGACCCGATACATTGGTTTTTGGATGGCAAAGAAGACATCCGTTCTTCTTATTATTTGGAAGATGTAGCTACCGAGTTTCAGGTGCAAGGTTTAGAGCTTGATTGGGCGTGTGTTACATGGGATGCAGACTTTAGATATACTCAAGAAGGATGGAAATGTTTTTCATTCATTGGCAGTAAATGGAACAATATTAATAAGGACGAAAGGCAGTTGTATTTGAAAAATGCTTACCGCGTTTTATTGACACGGGCCCGACAAGGGATGGTGATAGTAATTCCAGAAGGAAGGAATGAGGATATTACAAGAAAGGCTGAATATTACGATCCAACTTTTGAATACTTAAAAGATATTGGTATAGAAATACTTTAGAAATCAATTTAATGATTCTTAAGAAAATAGAATTCTGGTAAAATAATTTTCACTTCTTTTTCTGCTCCTTCTTTAAGCCAATAAACAATGAAGTTCACTTTTGCTATTTTCAACTGATATCCTTTCTTTTTTTGCATTTCAATCGTATCAAGAAACTTCTTTGAAAACTTTAAAACAAAATCACCTTTTGAATTTGCGTAACCTTCTTCTTTTTTTATCAGTACATCTCCACTTAGAATATTTTTCAAACGATGTTGTTAATAAATTCAAAATATCCAAGGTTTACATCTTCATGAGCAAGATGCATTACTATTTCGCTTGCCGGCAAATAAGTTTTCACATCCTCTATGCGTACTAAATTTTCTACTGTTATGTTGTCAAGATAATTTCCGTTTAGTGAATGGTCAAGTTACGTTTTGCTCTTGTCATTGCAACATACAATTGGCGTTTGGCTTCATCGGTTGCAGGGTTGAAGTTTTCAAGCATGATGAAAACATTGTCAAACTCTTTTCCTTTTGCTTTATGGATGGTAGAAACAAAAATTGTTTCACCGTTTTCATTATAGAAATCTTCAAGTTTTGATTCTCTAACGAAAACTTCTAAGTCGATTTGTATTTCTTCTTTGAATTAGTTGCTTCAAATTGTTTGATGAGGTTGGTGCACACTTCCAATTTTGAACTTTGCTGAAACATTTTTCTCAATTCACTTTTTGCATTTTCCCAAACATCATCACTGATTATTTTAACATCATCACCCATGTTTATTTCATTAAGAAGAAACCGAACTTCCAAAAGATTTTGCAAACTGAAACCGTCATTGCTTTGAATCAACTTTGCTTGCATTCCGTTTTTCAAAAGCAAACCTGTAATCTGCAATGCTTCATCATTTGTTTTTGTAAGCACACAAGTAGTTCCTGCAAGTCCAGTTGAAAGTATGTCTTGCACCAATGGAGAAATAAGATTTCCGTTTTGATAACGCACCAACTTTATATTTCCGTTATCGGTTTGCTTTGCCGCAATTGGAGTTTCCTTTAAGCGATGGCGAATCTTTTTCACAAACCGATTCGTGAATTCAACCAAGTTATTTTTGCTTCTATAATTTTCTATTAGTTCATGTTTGGCTGCTTTTTTATCTGTCATGAATTGTTCCAGATATTTTGAACTTGCTCCTCTGAATTCGTAAATGTTTTGGTCATCATCTCCAACTGCAATCACTCTCATTTCTTCGTTCTGCTCCATCAAAGTATTTATCAAAGTCAAATTCATCTGCATTCATGTCTTGTGCTTCATCAATCACCAAAACAGTTTTTGTAATTCGGTTTGCTTCAACTTCTCCGTTCTTAATTTTCTCAATAGTGCTTTTCAAAATGACATCTGACTTTTCCAAACTTCCAACCCTACCCAACAAATCAAAACAGTAGGAATGAAAAGTTTTTATTTCAATGTAGTGGGCTGCATTACCAATGAGTGAAATCAATCGCTTTTTAAATTCTGTTGCTGCTGCTCTTGAAAATGTTACCATGAGCAATTGCTCATGCTTCACATCTTCCATCAAAAGCAACGATGCTAATTTGTGAACCAACACTCTTGTTTTTCCACTCCCGGGTCCAGCCACAACTGCAATGTGTTTTGATTCATTGTCCTTGATGATTTCCAATTGTGTTGGAGATAATGAACCAAACAACTGTCGGAATTTTGCAGGCGTTAAATTTCTTTTGATTTCATTTTGTCTGCTGCCATTGAAATATTTATTCAGAAATGAAGTGTAGTTCAACTGAAAATAATCATCAACAAATTGTAAAGCTCCTTTGTAATCACCAATCATTTTCTTGGCATACTCACCAACAATATGAATTTGCTGAACCTTGTTTTCGTAAAACTGATTTAGCTTTTGGTAATCGTCATTCTTGTATCTTCTTTTGTTGTCTTGTTCAACTCTGTCAATGGTCAAGCTGATTATACACAACCAAAAATCCGCCTTCAATTTTTATCGCATCAATTCTCGAAAGATAAAAAAGAGTGTCTTCAATATCATCAATTGAAACTTTCATTTCAAAAAGCTTTGGTCTTTTCTCAAACTCGTCTTTCAGTTCGTGAACTGAAAACTCAACCAAGAACTTCTTCCTTTTCTTTTTCATCTTCCGCAATGTTCAAGATTGCTTTTCTCGTAGAGAAATTCAACAAGGAACTTTGCTAACTCATGTCGCTTCTCTAATTTTTCTTTCAAAAATTCTTTTGGTTGAACGCAAAGAATCACAACATGATTTTTTGAATATTCTTCGTTGTGTCGCTTAATCCAATTCTTGATTGCCCAAAAATTGATGATGGTTTTTATTTTGTTCGGTGTAACATCTTCGCAACCTTTTTTTTCTGCATCTTCATTGAATTCTTTTATGTGAAATGTTTTTTCTTTTTCCTCAAAAACTGGCAAAAGAAAATTTTCAATCTGACTGAATGTTTCTACAATCATTAAGTGAACGGTTTTTGTTTTCACCTTTCTTGATGAATGCAGTTAAATCTTTTGCATCAGCTAAAATCTTTTCCTCACGAAGAAGATTCACAATGTTTATCACTTCTTCTTTAACAATTCCCAAATGGTCAGCTGATGTAATCTATTCTTGATTCTGCTGCTTCATCGTTTGCTTGCTTTCTGCTTTTACTTGAGAAAAGTTTCTTGATAATTCTGATTCCTTTTTCTTTTTGCTTCTCCTCAAATTTTTCTGAAGCATTGATTTTGTCAATCGCCTCTTGTGCATTTTTTGAAAGAATACTGTTAGCAAAAACTCTTGGCATGTTTTGTCCTCGTTTCAAATAGCCAGCATCTTCTAAAGCTGCAATAGCTGTTGTTACTCTTGTTTCAATCTCCACAACATTATCATCCCAACCTGCTTTTCGTGCAATCTCCAAAGCAGAATTTGAAACTGTTGAACGAAATCTTGTAATGTCTTTTATTGCTTTCCAAATCTGTTGAATTTCTTTGATTGAAAGTTTGGTTTGATTCAAGAAAATGAAATGTTTGCCAAGGTCTTCCTCGTTGAACAACACAAAACAATCTGCAGTTATATTTTCATCTCGTCCTGCTCTGCCTGCTTCCTGAATGTAGTTCTTCAAGCGAATCGGAAATCTCATAGTGAATTACCATTCCAATATCTTTCTTGTCAACTCCCATTCCGAAAGCAGAAGTCGCAACCATGATTGGAACTTCACCATTTATAAAAGCATCTTGGTTTGCAGTTTTTTCTTTCACATCCATTTTGCCATGATAGTGGTTTTGCATTGAAGCCATCTTCATGTTAATCGTTCTGCAAGTAAGTATAATGCTCTTTTATGTTCTTGAAACATAAATGATAGTCGGACAATTTTTTTCCTCAATTAAATCTCTGGCCGAATTGATATTTTTCTTCTTCATCTCCTTTCTCAAAAACTTTGTATTGTAGATTCGTTCTTGATGCATTTGAAGTGAAAATTTCAAGGTCAAGAGAAAGTTTTTCTTTGAAGTAGGCACAAATATCTTCAATGACTTTTTTCTTTGCTGTGGCAGTGAAACATGAAACTGGAATTGCATCTTCAAGATTTTTCTTTTCCTGAATTTGTTTGATAAAATCACCAATGTATAAATAGTCAACTCTGAAATCTTGCCCCCAAGAAGAAAAGCAATGTGCTTCGTCAATGACAAAACGAACAATCTTTCTTCCTAGAATAAATCGTTCAATTGTTTTTGAACGCAGAGATTCAGGTGAGATATAAAGAATGGAAGCAGAACCATCTTCAACTCTTTCAAACGATTTTGCTCTTTCAATCGGGTCAAGCAAACCATTTATAGTAACTGCATCTGTAATTCCTACCTTTTCAAGATTGTCAACCTGATCTTTCATTAGGGATTGCAATGGCGAAATCACAACGGTCAAACCTTTTGTATTTTCACCACTCATTAAAGCCGGAACTTGAAAAGTAATTGACTTTCCGCCACCAGTTGGGAAAACTGCCAGAAGGGATTTATTGTCAACTGCTGCTTTAACTGCTTTCTCTTGCAATGGTTCTCCTCCATAATGTTCTGAATGAATCAAAACCAAATAATCGTTTCAATCCTTTGTGAATATCTAATGAGTTATTGCAATACATACATCCGCTTACGCAAGGTTTATTTCGTAAGCGCAACATAATTCGTTCAATTTCAGGATAGTTTTTCAGCACCCAGGGTGGTGTGATGGAATGTATTTTCTTGTGTTGAATGAAAAGTTTACAAGCGATAAGCAGTACGCAAGTTCAATTGGGTGTTCTGAAATTATTTTCGCAAGGTCAACTTGTTCGCAAATTTCATTTTCAAATTTTTCACGAATCAGTTTTTCAAGGTCTGTGCTTGCACTTGTGTATCCAATGAAATGGAAAAAGGAGTGAAACTCCTTTTTGTCTTTCAAAAGCAAATAGAGAATTTGTTTTAGAGTTTCATCGGTTTGTTTGAAAGCAGCAATTTCATCATTGAATAAGATCTCTTGCTTTTATAGAGTCATTTAAAGGATTGTTTGTGTCTTCCGATTGTAGCTTATCGTCTTTTAATAAAGCATGATACGGCTTTGTCGGAAAAAGAAGCGGAGAAAGAAACAAAGTGTCAATGATGTTTGCTGAATCTACTCCTGCATCATTGAGTGTTTTGCCGATATACTTTAAATCGTGGTTGAAAATATTGTGTCCACAAATGAATTGTGTTCCTTTCACAAACAGTATGAACTCGGCAATCGAAGTTTTATGAAAAGAACTTCCATCACCCTTGACACTTCCCATGTCAAGAATCTTTCGAGTTTCAGGGACTACTTCGATATCTATAAATGCTATACTATTCACATCACTGGATAAGGACTTTTCCGAAAAAAGAGTGAACTAATATAGGAAACCTTGCTGAATAATAATAATGTACAATATTGGTTACGCAAACTAAACAGATTGGCCTCGCAAAGTACTTACTTGTTCTTCTCGTGGCTTCTAAGCCTCCACATTCGTGTTAATCACTGACCAACACGAAATATTCAATTGCAGATCTCCCATGTGCATGTTGGTCGCCTGATCGACACGAAAAAATTACTTACAAACTCTGATCAAATACAATTTCCTCTTTTTCACGGGATGCTGCGCAATCCAACTTAAGGCGTTTAATACCCGGATTGAGCAGTTCCGGTTGTAACGCAACTCCCGCTTCGTGAGACGTTGCTGAGCGGAAAACTATATTATGTTACAAACGAATTGTAAAAAATAGAAATTAGCTAACTTACAAGACTGCAAAAACAACAGGCCCGGGTTTTCGCAGACAAATAGTAATGAACCAACTTACTAAAACCGGTCGTTTACTTTATGGCATTGGCATCGCTGCTGTAGGCGTGCATCAGCTTCTTATCAAAGATTTTCGTTCGGAAATTTTACCTCCGCTTCCTGCATGGGCTCACACATATAAGATGTTTCCCATTCTTGCAGGAATCGCTTTATTATTTGCAGGAGCTGTCATTGGAGGCTTGATTAAAATGAAACCTGCTATTACAAAAAATATCTGCCTTTATTTAGGATTTTGTTTTTTGTACTGGTCATTACGTGTCAGCTTCCGTATATCCTGGTCTTTAGTCCCGGTAAGGCTTCGGGTTTAGCCGCCTGGTTTGATGCCGGTGAGGAATTAGCATATAGTGGTGGCGCATTTGTAATGGCCGGCTCATTTACAGGGAACAGTATGAGCGGTGCCGGAACGAACTCTTTTAAATTATTGTTAGAAAAGCTGGTTCCATTCGGAAGGATCTTTTTTGCTGCGCTCATGATATTGTTTGGATGCACTCATTTTGTATTTACAGATTTTGTATCCACCATGGTTCCAAAATGGATAGGGATGCCTTTGTTTTGGACATACTTTTGCGGAGCAGCACTTATTGGTTCGGGCATTGCAATTATTTTTAAGATATGGATAAAGCCAGTTGCGTTTCTTTTAGCGGGAATGCTCTTTCTTTTTTTCATTTTTTTCCATGTGCCTGACGCTATTGCAAATCCTTATGTATCGGGCGGAACTGAAATTGTGCGTGCAATTATTGCGTTGCTTTTTTGTGGAACTGCATTAGTTATCGGGGTAACAAACGGCCCTGAAAAATGACACACTTCCCCTTTGTGGCCAGTGAAGAACATTGCATTTTAAATAACCAGGTCAATCGAATATTTTTATTCCATGTTCGTGTTGGTCGTCCCGATAAATCGGGATAAACTCCGCGTCACCAACAAAGTAACTTTATCGAAGCTTTAAATTTCAATAAACGATAATTGCAGTTCTGGCCATAGCCCTTGATTTTGAGTCAGAAATTTTCCCGGTTTTAGAAGTGATCAAAGAGTGAGCATAATTTTCAGGAAGGGGAGTATGAATGCAATCCAGTCCATCATTAATATCATTCCTGATGTAACCGGCATTTATTCTTGCTAAGCGGAATTTTGATTTGTCCAGAATGGATATTTCTTTATCCGCTAATCTTTCCAGATCTGTTGAAATACCATCCTCACCTTTCTTTAAAGTGAAAGCAAAACTTGAAATTGAACCATCCGACTTAATGTAAGGGGGATAAACAGGGATTCTTCGCAGTAAAAAATCCTCATTCCCAATTTGAACAATCTCCATCAGGGCAGTATAACCATTTTAGTGAGCAATATTCGTTTGTTTCATTCAATTCTTTTTCAAATTTTTCTTCATCGTTCACTAAACCAATAATACGGTTGGAACCGTCCTCACCAAAAATAAATTCAAGGGTAACATTTTTATCTTTCAATTCAACCAGAATATCTCCATTGGGAGATGGAGCGACAAAAAAAGGAAATTGCTGACGCCGGGCCAGGCGAATAGTAAAATCAATTGCATTTTCAACTGCAGTCTTTGAAGGTGTGGCAGCATTATATGAATCCCAGTTTTCAGGAAGCTGTAAAAAAGAGAAGAGCTTATTTATTTCAAAGAATGTCTTGTCACTCAATTTATCTGCTGGTTTGCTGATAGAAGTGCTGGTACCATACTTTACATATTTATCTATGAGCATAAATTGATTTTCCGTGGAATAACCCAAATTCGTAGCCGGTGATTCCGGTCCGAAAACTATTTCAGACGGACTAATTTGTTTTACTAAATCGCTCATACAAAGTTTTTGAAATCATTTTTTTGAATAATGAAGAGCAAGCATCATGCGCAATATCTATCCAGCCTGTTAAATTTTCAGACGAGATATTGGAGGTTTTATTATAGGAAGTTTGCAGAATAATCGCCTTTGATTGATTAATATTTTTCAGACCATTTGTCACCAGTAAACTCAGGCTGTTTTCATTGTCAATTTTAAATCTTTGGTGTAATTGCACATCACTAAGCCTGGCATCAATAAATTGATTACTGATTTCAATTTTCAGGTTGTCAGCTATAAATTTAGATAAATCTTTCTGATTGTCACCAGTCACTTCTATAGCATCTATGTATCTCAATTCAACCACCAAAAATTCCAGCTTGCCTGAATAAGATTTTGTTAACCATTCTATACCTTCCAGTATGAGTCCCCGGAAATATTTCCATTCATAATTTTTTTCAGTTTCATTAACCGTAAAAACTCCGGGGCCTAATTGAAAAACCGGGTATTGATTTTCTGCGGCCCAAAATTGATACATTGGACGATCTACAAACAATAGATCCGGAGCAGCAGGATGTTTAAGATTTACTTTATACTTCAACATATTTTTTGACAAAGCAGAAAAATTTGCAAATGCAAACTGAAATTCTTTATCCACCTTATTTTGCGATTCAGGATCAAAATCTAATTTCCACCTGAGTTCAAAAATTACTTCCTGTAAAGGAGCATTTGGAAGTTTAGAGATGTGATTGTCGGCAGACATTGTATGTAAATATACACAAACTCGTTTTTGTTGGTAATTGGTTCTCTTGGTCGTCCCGACAAGTCGGGATAAACTCTGGCCGGCACAAAAAAATTAACTGCAATTTTTAATCAAAAGAAATTTTCCCTTTTTCAATTTTAACACTCCAAAGTTTCAGCCAGTAACTCTGTGTTCCTTTGTGCCCCACGTGTCTCCGTAGCAAATACGCCCGGCTAATTGAATACGGCAATCATTTTTCCGGTATCAGCCTCACTAAACTCTCGCCGGCAAAACTGAAATGTGATCAGGAATTTGTTTTTACGCATTTTTTATTACCTTAAGCGCTTTCGACAACATCCTTAAGCCATGCGTATGAATCCAAAAACATTCTGCACGGCGGTTCTATTAGCCGTTGCGTCCACTGCACAGAGTCAAAACCCACACTATCCAAAAAGTATCGAAGAAAAGATACACGATGTAGAAACGCATCTCGCACCGGCAGTGCAGGTAAAAGACAGTGTAAACTTCTGGACGCTTGCACAACGAATGAACTATTATAATGTACCGGGCCTGACGATCGCTGTGATCCACAACTATAAAATTGAATGGGCCCGTGGTTACGGAGTAAAAGATAAAACCACGATGCAGCCCGTAACCACCAAAACGCTTTTCCAGGCAGGCAGCGTCAGCAAATCTCTTAACGCTATGGGCATACTGAAGCTGGCGCAGGAAAAGAAGATCGATCTGTACGCCGACATCAACAACTACCTGGCCTCATGGAAATTCCCTTATGACTCCGTAGCGAAAGGTAAAAAGATAACTATAGCGGAGTTGCTGAGCCATACCGCCGGGTTAACGATTCATGGTTTTCCCGGGTACGGTCACAATGATTCCATTCCCGCCCTTCCTCAAATACTGGATGGTGTGCGACCGGCTAATACAGCCCCGGTACGTTCGCAATTTGAACCAGGGCTGCGCTATCAATACTCAGGCGGCGGCATCACGATATCGCAACTGATCGTTGAGGATGTTACACACCAGCCTTACGATGTATATATGCGTGATAATGTACTTCGCCCTCTTAACATGACTATGAGTTCTTTTGCACAACCTCCGTTGAAGACAGAAGAGAAATACCTGGCGACAGGTTATCGGAAAAACGGGCAGGAGGTAGATACCAAATACCATATATATCCTGAGCAGGCAGCCGCCGGTCTGTGGACCAATCCGACGGATCTTGGCAAATACATCATTGCCACCCAGCTTTCCCTGGAAGGAAAATCGAATAAGGTATTGTCGCAAAAAATGACAGCGCTGAGACTGACTCCTTATATCGATAAGTATTCTGCTTTCGGTGTGTTCATTGAAAAACATGACGATGAAAAATATTTTGGCCATGATGGTTCTGATGCCGGCTTTACCACCACTTATAAAGGGAGCTTTGATTCCGGCAACGGTGTAAGTCGTGATGGTAAACTCGGATAACGGTGCCATTCTCAACGAGGTGGTAAACAGTGTTGCTTCCGTATACGGGTGGAAAGATTTTTACCAACCGGTGGTACGGACAGCCATACGGCTGCCTGGCTCTTTGCTTAAGAAATATGAAGGCAGCTATGCTGCCGGAAATGATACGGCAACCATCACAGCAAAAACCGACGGCATCTACCTGTCATTAAATCACCAGCAATCTTTTCATGTATTCTTTTCGTCGGACAATAACTTTTTTACGCGGGAACTTCCATTTGACTTTCAAATGGAAAGTGATGATGACGGCAACGTGAAAGATATTTATTTTAAACAGGGACAGCAGGAGATAAGGGCTAAACGTTTGTAGCCATGCCTGTGAGTTATTTTCAATTTGACCCCGTGCAATCTGAGCTCATGGGTATTGGTGATTAGTTGTGTTGCCTGGCATAACTATCATTTATTCATCTTTAAATTTTTTGAATAATGTTTATCGGACATTTTGGTGTTGGGTTAGGTGCTAAGAAGTTGGCACCCAAAATAAGCCTGGGTACATTTTTTTTAGCTGCGCAATTTTTGGATCTGCTCTGGCCATTGTTTTTACTTTTTGGATGGGAACGTGTAACAATACAGCCGGGCATTACAAAAATGACTCCGCTTAATTTCACCTATTACCCATATTCCCATAGCTTGCTTATGGCCTGTGCGTGGGGTGTTGTGATTGCGATCATTTATTTTTTTATAAAACGAAGCAGGAAAGGAGCGGTAATGCTCGGACTATGTGTCGTATCTCACTGGGTGCTTGATCTGTTGGTACATCGCCCTGACCTTCCTCTTTATCCCGGAAGTACACGATTTGTAGGGCTTGGACTTTGGAATTATCCAATAATTGAAGTGATTGCAGAAGGATCGATTTTTATAGCCGGGCTGATTTTTTATTTGCAAACCACGAAGGCTAAAAACAAGGTTGGTGTATATGCCTTTTGGCCATTGATTATTTTATTATCGATTACGTACATCAGCAATTTATTTGGAAGTCCGCCTGCCAGTACAAAACTTATTGCATGGATGGGAATGGCACAATGGTTATTCATAATCTGGGCTTATTGGGTAGATGGTAACCGGGTAACAAAAAGAAAGTAAGGAGCTTTCGAAGCGGCTGCTAACAAATAAAATTTAAAGAATAAAGTATTGGCAAAAAATGAAATGGCTTAATCTCGTTTTACGTGTTATCCTGGAAACAGGAATTGTGCTTGGTTTCGGGTACTGGGGTTTTCGCCAGGGTAACACAACAACATGGAAATTTATTTTTAGCATACTGGCCCCCTTAATTGGTTTTGGTTTTTGGGGACTGATCGATTTTCACCAGTTTGGGAAATGGGCTGAACCGTTAAGATGCACTCAGGAACTCCTGATAAGCGCCTTGGCAGCACATTTTCTATACACATCAGGAGCGCATGTATATAGTTACGTTTTGATGATACTTTCCATAGTATACCACCTGCTCGTTTACATAAGCGGAGAAAGATTGTTGAAAAACGAAAACGGAAAATTAGAGACCACGTTCGTGTTGGTCGTTCCGATAAGTCGGGATAAACTCTAATCAAATAAAAATTTTCTTTTTCAATTGCAAAGCTCCGGAATCTGGATGGGTGAATAGTGATGGATACTTACAGTTTGCCTATTTTTTGATGATTGCCACAGGTTTGCCATTTAAGCTTTCGCCAACAAGCCAGGAGATAAATTCTGTAAAGGGTTTGATATTATTTTCAATGCTTGCCTTTTCAAGAGCTTCCATATAAGTTTTACGTTCTTCAACAGGAATTACTGTCCAGGGATATCCGCCGGAGGCAAGCATTACGTTCATTAAAAAACGTCCCATCCGGCCATTGCCATCCATATATGGATGTATATATACAAATATGAAGTGCCCTAACACGGCTCTGACTGAAGATCCGGATTCTTCTTTCAATAATTCAAACAGTGCCGGCATTACATCCCGTACTCCATCTGCACTAACGGGTACATGTCTTGAGCCGCTTATGTAAACCTGGTGAGATCTGTAACCGGCAAGATCAGATGCTTTTAAAAGCCCTGCCGTTACACTGGGAGCAAATAATTCCCTGTACCAATCTCCATGATCTTCATCGGCAACCGTTCCGGCGTCTTTACCATTCAGTATTTCCAAAATGCTTTCCCTTACTTTTTGAGTGGCTTGCCAGTAACCACGGGCAGCCATGGCATCTCTTTGTTTTTTATCTTCTTCGTTATTTGTAATATCCCATGTACCGCTGCGTACACGTTCTATTAATTCAGGAGTTACTCTGTATCGTTCTATAGACAATGAATGATAAGCGTCTGTTACATAAATTTCCTCTACTGCTTTCATATACTTTTCATGATCATGGGGAAGTCCGGGTGATTTTGGAAAGGTTTCAATAATAATGTCCCTCATCTGATGCCACATCAATCTTATCCGGTTACCATAGGGTGAAGCTTCTCCTGGCAGTAATTTTATTACCGATGGCGTTTCAAATGGATCTGATTCCCGCACATCGTAGCCTGCTGATTGCATTGTTTTAATTATATCATCTGCTATTCTGACTCTACCCATATTCTTAAATGCACCGGCAAGACGACCGGCAATTGTTGAATGTCCTCCTTCAAGCAATTGTTTCGTTATTTCTGATGCATCCTTTATCATAGCTAACGCAGTCCTTGCATCAGTTGCGTTTTTGCTAAATATAGCAGGGGTAGAATATATTAATGCTGATGATAAAGAATACATTCTTATACCTTCAACAATGACAAATTCTCCTGCTTTAGGAATGGACGAATTCCAATGAAACAGGGAAGTTCCGTGAGGTAAAGGTGTTTTATGATTTACACTTTTCTTCGGGCTTCTTATAATGAGTTGCAGAGGAACTGTTCGATTCCCTGAGTGAAACAACAATGATTGTTCAGGTGATATAAAATAATCCTCACTATACATGTCATTCAGATACTCCGCACAAAATTGCCAGTAACATGCATACCATGAGGTGCTGTCACCCGGCTGTTCCCCGGAAGGCGTTGCGATATACCATCCTTTAGTTACTCGTTTAAGGAATCCATTTTTTAAAAGTCGTTCTCGATGAACACGACTCAGCTCAACAGATTTTATGGCGACCTTGCCTTTCTCATGAATTTCTTTCAAAACTCTCAGGGAGTCGGCTAATTTTTCATTCGGAGTGGCCATTTGTAATTATTTGTTTATTTCCAAATATTTGTACTATTACCTGGTTATGATGTTGTTTTATTATCAGGTTACCATGATGTATTATTACATGGTTATATTGTTGTGTGATTATATGGTTATCGTGCAAAAATAGAGTAAAATAGTGATTTTAAAATTTTCATACTTTCTGAGTTTCCATACAATAGCTCTTATTGCAGATCTTAAACTACTAAAGCCCGCTACATAATCATCAACCAGCTATACCCAAAATCATTTTCTTCCGCTCATCCTTTGTTTGCCCGTCTTCCTGAAAAAACTTTTTTCCCTCTAACCCTTTATTTCTGAAATGGTTTTATGCAAATAACAAGAACCGTTGATCATCACTCCTAATAAATTAGTTGTCCTCCTAATTAATTAGTAGTAGTATTGCCGAAAATTATTTTTCATGATAAAACTGGCAAAAAGAGAAGAACAGATCATGCAGGTGTACTGGGAACTGGGAAAAGCATTTATCAAAGAAGTGATCCCTCATCTTCCCGATCCGAAACCACACTACAACAGCGTGGCCACCATTGTCAAGATACTCGAAGAAAAAAAATTCCTCGGTCATGAAACGGTAGGCAATCTTTACCGCTACTTTCCCGTGGTAACGAAAGAGAACTATCAAAAACATGCGATGAAAGATATCGTGAGCAAGTATTTTGATAACTCGTATCCGCGCATGCTGGCTTTTTTTGCCAAAGAGCAAAACCTTTCCGAAGAAGAACTGAAAGAAATTCTTGAAATGATCAAAACCAACAAATCATGATGTTGCCCTATATTATCAACGTGGCGCTGGTGCTGGCTACCTGTCTTGCTTTTTATAAACTGTTGCTGCGCCGCGAAACTTTTTACAGTGTTAACCGCTTTTTGCTGATCGCCTGCCTTGCTGTTTCATTCGTATTGCCATTGCTCCAGGTGCCTTCGCAGTTTTCGTTTCACAAGAATGTGAGTGCTCAGTTGACAGTTGACAATAAGCAATTGGCAATTGATAACAAGCAAAGCGCCATTAACCCTGAGCAGCCGGCAACCGGCAGCACGAAACCGGCAACGGCTAACCCGCAACCGGAAACCAGTACCCGGCAAAATGGTTTTTCATTTTCTTTCGCTCAACTGGTGACCTGGTTATTTTGGTTTTATTGGTTTGGTGTGATCATATTCGCCATTAGTTTTCTTTTTCAAATTGGTTTATTACTCTGGCGTGCCTGGCGCAATCCTGTGATCCTTGACGGAAGATATCGCATCGTGGAAGTAAGCGGTGATAAAGCACCGTGCTCATTTGGAAATAATATTTTTATTAACCCCGCTAAGTATGACTGGGATACTTATAACCAGGTATTGCTTCATGAAAAAATTCATATCCGTGAGAAACATACTCTTGATATCCTGGTCGCCGAGCTGGTGCTGATCTTTCAATGGTTCAATCCTTTTGCATGGATCTATCGCCGCGAGGTAGAAAGCAATCTTGAATTTTTGACCGACGACCAACTGATGCAGAAAGAAAAGATGGATAAGAAGGCGTACCAGCTGAGCCTGGTGAAAGTATCGGCGCCGCATTTTCCTTTGAGTGTAACGACAAACTATAACCAGTCAATTCTTAAAAAACGTATAGCCATGATGAACAGTAAACGATCAAACCTGCACACGGCATGGAAATATTTTTTCCTGCTGCCTGTGCTTGCTTTTTTAGCCTGCGTGCTGAATGAGCCAGTTGCAACAGCACAATCAACAAAACCGGGAAATGAAAACACGGAAGTGAACGACCATCATCACGGAATGGAAACCGAAGGATATTGGTTTGCCGTGATCAAAGATGACAAAGTGAACATACACTTCAGTGATGAAAAACTGGATGGAGCAGATTTTGAATCTCATTCCAATAACAGCAGCACCTTCAAATTATCCGAATTAGGAACTCTTCCGAAAGGAACACAGGGCACCTTTGACATCAGCCGTGAAGCCGGCCGAATGGAAATGACCGGCAAGTTTGAAAACAACATGGGTATGGGCACTTATAAGTTTGTTGCCGATAAAAATTATGTGGATTACATGAATAAAGAACTAAGCGGAGATCTGGATGCCAATGACCAGTTGGCTTTCTTCTTTATTAATATCAAGAAAGATTATTTGCAGATGCTGAAGAAGGAAGGATTTACCAACATTACAAAAGATGATATCATTCCCATGGCGGCGATGCAGATTGATGAGGCGTATATCAGTTCCATAAAGAATTCAGGATTTAAAGATGTGAGCATGCAAAAACTGATACCGCTGAAAGCAATGGGTATTAATGAAAAATATATTACCGACATACGCGGTGCAGGTTATAAGGATGTAACGGCCGACCAGTTGATCGCATTCAAAGCACAGGGAATAGACAAAGATTATATTGTCAAAGTGAAACAGATGAAGGGAGATGAAGGTAAAATGGACACTCCGGATGATATTGTGAGCTATAAGGTGATGAATATTACACCGGAGTATATCAACTCGTTCAAAGCAGTTGGATTGACCGACATCAATCATGAACAACTTTTAGCTTTTAAATCAATGGGTGTAACCCCGGAGTATGTCAGGAGTTGGCGGGAAAAAGGTTTTACCGGCATAAGCCCGGAAGAATTTGTGGGAATGAAATCGCAGGACATAACCTCTGAGTATATGCAGGAGTTTATTGACATGGGATATAAAGATGTGAAACCTGAAAATCTTGTTGGCTTTAAAGCAATGGGCGTAACACCCGAGTGGATCCGCAGTTTTGAAGACATGGGATATAAGAATATAAAGTTTGATGAATTCACGGCATTGAAATCGCAGGATATCACTCCCGAATTCATTAAGAGTTTTGAAGCGGTTGGTTTTAAAAATGTAAATATTGAAGATATCGTGGCTGTAAAAGCGATGGGTGTAACACCGGAGTATATTAAGGATATGAAAGCAAAAGGATTTAATTATAACAATCTTCAAAAATATATTACGCTGAAAAGCCTTGATTGACCTCATCCGTCCGCCGATCGGCGGACACCTTCTCCTGAAGGAGAAGGAAAAAATAAAGAGGTAACAGATAGAATTAAAACCTGCTACATTTCTACGTTTCGTTTGCCGGGAAAGATTGGAGATCTCTTCCCGGTTTTTTATTTAGAAAACTCTGTGTTCTCCTGTATTTAATTGCTGTGCCTCCCTGCCTGCCGGCAGGCAAGAGTAATAAAATTTTTTTCTTCCAAGAAGCGGGGTCACGGTTGCGTCTTAATAGATTTTTATAACCACTGCGAAGCACTGCGCTGTGATACTCTGTGATCGCTGTGGTTAAATCAGAAAAGGGAACTTCTATAAAAGAACTACAAAAGCCGGCAGCAAAATCGTTTTTCAATAAAATACATTGCAAGCGGTGTCTCCGAAGCCGAGATACGGCTTCCACCTTAAAGATTTTTATAACCACAGCAAAGCACCGCGCTGTGATACTCTGTGATCGCTGTGGTTAAATCAGAAAAGGGAACTTCTGTAAAAGAACAACAAAAGCCGGCTGCAAAATCATTTTTACATTGCAGGCGGTGTATCCGAAGCCGTGTCCTGGCTTGCAACTTAAGCTTGCAGGCAGTTTATGCCCGGCACATGAAGGTTTCATTGTTCATAACTTTTTCAGAAACGTGACAACCGCCATCCATCAGCAACCTGTGGCGAATATTATATTGTGCAAAGCTTTTCCTGTTATTGTCGGTATTCCTTCGTATCTTCTCTCTATTCGCATTCTCAGTTGAAGACCTTACTTTTCTTCTCTATTCTATATCGATTCTATTCAGATCTTAAGTACACCTCAACTCAGGTTTTAAATAAACAGAATTATTGATCATTTTAAATTTTTAAACCATGTTAATCATTGCTCATCACAACATCAGCAATCCGGAAGAATTCTGGAAAACAGCCAAAGAACAAACACAACATTTACCAACTTCCCTAAAGCTTCATGGCCTTTATCCTTCTAAAGACACCAAATCGGGGACATGCCTGTGGGAAGCCAACAATGTGCAGGAGGTACAGCAATTCCTGGATAAGTATACAGGAAAGTTTGCCAAAAACTTCTGTTACGAAGTAAATGTAAAAGAATCCGTAGGGCTGCCTGTTATTAAACTGGAAACAGCACTTGCTAATTAAAAACTATGAAACACCTTAAATAGGGCCGTCTTATTAATCAATGAGACGGCCTTTTTCATGCAACGATATTATATTGTCCTCCATTGCCAGGCAAAAAAAGAGAAGGTGAAAAAATTTAACTGTACTCTTTTATTATTACCGGTTTTTACTATCGCCAGTGTTCGTGTTGGGCTTCCTGATAGATCAGGATAAACTCTGACTAAAAAATAATTGAATAGAATTCACGAATCCCCCTGGTGCAGGCAAACTGTACAAGTGGTGAATCAAACGGGGCCAAATAGTCTCCCAATAAACGGCTGATGTTTCACCTGTAACAGATTTTTATAACCACCGCGTCCACTGCGAAGCACTGCGCTGTGATACTCTGTGATCGCTGTGGTTAAATCAGAAAAAGAGAACTTCTGTAAAAGAATTACAAAAGCCGGCTGCAAAATCATTTTTCAATAAAATAAAAAACCTCCGCTTTTCAGCAGAGGTTTTTTTTATTCATCATTGGCTGTTTACTTTTTCCTTTTTGCCCTGTCGTATTGCAATAGCAGGTCGGCTTTGCCATCTTTATTAATGCGCCAGGTTTCCATTACCGCTGCGGAATCTTTGGTGCCATCCTTTTTTGTATTGATCTCGGTGGCCCATACACACACCCAATTCTCATTTTTATCCGTGCTGTAGGTGGGTATCACTGCCTCGATGCTGTCAATGACTGAAGTGTATTTGGCACGGGCTCTTTTCCAGTTGGCTACTAAACTGTCCGCTCCCCTTATCATGGTATTATCACTGTGAAGGGCCACGATCGTATCAGCTATCCAGCTTTTCATATTGTCCATGGTGTTGTTTTCCCAGTCTTTCCAGCTTCCCTGCAATATCATGGCGCTGTATTCCGGGTTGCCCATTTTAAATGATGAAGAATAAGTAGCCGTGTAGGGCAGTGCCACCGGTGTGGCAGCCACGTAGTGTCTTCGTCCGTAGTGGCCGTGTCTGATTTAGTTCCGTTGTTACAGGCAGTGAGCAATGCGGCGCCTGCAATAAATAAAAAGATCATTTTCATTATTGTATGTTATTTTGTTTAAAAAAATTATGACCAGGGTATGAATATCTGAAACTGGTTTAATGGGGGATAGAAAAAGCGGAGCGGAAAAAAAACGGTAAGAGGAAGGTAGTCTTTTAAAATGGCAACAGGGATATTTATTTTGCAGCGTATATACATGTGATAGAAAGCCATGCACATTTTCGTGAAATCAATGTTCTATTGTACTCTCTGTGCCCTGTGGTAAAAAAATAAACCACGGAGTCATGGAGAAAAATACAGAGTACAGGGATTTTTACTTTTCAAGTGTTTTGCATGACCGTATAAAAGCGACAGAAAACTGTAAAGCTCCTGCTATTTAGTTCTGCTAATCCGGACATGTTACTTTTCTCTTATTATACTTTAACTTATGAACCAGGTACGAAATATACCAAACTAAAGGATAAGCAAACGGAGATAAAAGTAAGATTTGAAGAAGATACTGTATGGCTCACTCAGCAACAAATGACTGAATTGTTTGGGCAGACTAAACAAAATATCAGCCTGCATATCAATAAATATTATAGAGAAAAAGAACTTTGAAGATCGAATCAACTGTCAAGGAACTTACAGTTCAAAAAGAAGGGAATAGGCAGGTTCCAGAAGGACAGTGATATACAATCTTGACTATAATCTCGTTGGTTATCGGGTCAATTCAAAAAGGCCACTCGATTTAGGATTTGGGCAACAAAAATTTTGAGAGAACATCTTGTAAAGGGATATACTATTAAGTCAGGGTTCCTTCGTCATTGCACTAAAATTTTCTGTACATAATTACCTGCCTGCAACCAGTACACTCCTTTGGCATAGCGGCTAAGATTAATGGTGATAGTTCCTTCGGCAAGCTGTTGTTTGAATAATAAACTGCCGCCTGCATTGTATATATTCATTACTGTAGTGTTGTACACTTTCAGTTGCAATTGTCCATTGATTACCGGGTTGGCGATCACTGCAAAGGCCACCTGCGGTAAATGGAAAGTGACCGACACCACTTTGCTGTAGCTGTAGCGACCATCATTATCCTCCTGCAAAATGCGATAATAGATTGTACCCATGCCGGGGTGTGCATCTGTGTAACTGTAGTTGCTCACGTACTGCTGTTGCCCGCAGCTATCACATTGCCGATACTATTCCATGTTACTCCATCATGGCTGCGTTGCACAATAAAATCTTTGGTGTTTTGTTCCGATGCAGTGCTCCATTGTAAAAATGCATCATTGCCCTGTGGCTGCACCGTAAAGCTGAGCCATTGCACGGGCAACACAACAAGATTGCTGTTCTGCGAAACAAAATTGGAACTGCTACCGGTTAAGGCAAAGTTGTTAAGCGTGCCGTTGTTGTCTCCTTCCAGATCAATAATAGTCGCTACACCCGTATTGGTGCCATCGGCAATGTCCTGGTCAATGTATAATAGGCAACAAGACCACTGACAGTGGCGGGATCCA
>CAWERU010000005.1:0-49410 GCA_963811645.1 uncultured Bacteroidota bacterium
CTCGCCAACAACTCATTCATTTATATGACTAAGGCAATTGAATCAAAGATAGTTGTTGTTCCAATTTTATCTGCACGTTGGCGCAGACGCCAACGTGAGCGGAGAAAATAAGAAATAAAATATTATCTCTCTAAAGGCTTATATACATAGGATGCTTTTGTTAGCAGCATGGCCTCCAGAATTCAAAAGGATATAGGTTGCGAGAATGAGACAGGGACATTTTTACCATTTTGTTTGCCAGGTTTCCATTTAGGTGACGCTTTAATAACACGAACAACTTCTCCGTCCAGCGTTGGGTGAAGAGATTTAATGATTTCCACATTACTTACATTTCCGGTAGCGTCTATGTAAACCTTAGCGAGGACTTGCCCGTGTATGTTTTTCTTTTGTAACTTTTTGGGATAGGTGAGGTTGTCAGAAAGATACTTAATCCAAGCCGTGTGGCCGCCGGGAAATTCTGCGGACTCTTCAATTCTTTCAAACACGACTAAGTTGTCATCTGAATCGGAACTCCATTCTTTAAGTAACTCGCCGTTCTTGTATACCTGATATGCAGTCGTGTCTCCGTTTTTATTATAGTCAACGAAATAGCCACTTAGTTGCCCGTTTTCATAGCACCGGGATTGCTCTAGATAGCCTTCCTGTTCATTGAAGTATTTATGACAAAATAATTTTCGAGTAAAATTTGTGTCTGAGTAAAAGCTTTCTGTTACAAGAATGTTAGTGGCGTTGAAATCCCAACAATGGTAATAGTTATTTTCTTTCACGCATTTGCGAAGGTATTTGCCAGACGGGGATTTAACAGTATTCCAGGGGTTAGATAATTTAAAGTATAAAGTGTCGCTACCGAAGGCGGTCACACAAAATGAAAGTGCCAGAAATAGGGTAGAAGTTCTATATATCATGCTAATGTCAGAGGTATTTTCAAAGTCTAAGTCAGGCTTGCTGCTAACGCGACGATTTGCGAAGTCCACTGCGAAAGCAGACGGCAGATCCCGAATTTATTCGGGAGATGCAAAGTATGCGAAGCAGTGAGCTTTGAAAAAAGAAACGTTGTTAGTGAAGTTATTGATATTTCGTAAATCGCATGATAGTCGCAGCCCTACTTTTTTCAAAGCAAATGTTGGTTACTGTTTTTTGCCCTCCGAATTTATTGTAATTCTATTCTCACACTGTCAAACTTTAACCTGCCCGGAGGCACATTGAATTTTATTTGTTCGTCAGTGAATGAAAGCTGTGGGTCAAAGTTGAAACCCTTCTCTTGGTGTTCAAATGGCGTGAAGTGTCCCCCAGTTTCACTTTGAAATAAATATCCTGCAATAAAGTCGTAGTCTTTTTTAGAAGTTCCCACTGGTCTGCCAATCCATTTTTCATTCAAGTTAACGTTGAAAAATTTCAGCATTCCTAAACTGTCATAATCTGTCAAACTTAATAAATAATTGTTTGCTTTTTCGCTGCTGCCCCAGTATTTGTCAACATGAAAAACTCTTATGTCATGATTAATTTGCCCGTTTGTGTAAACAGTTGCTTCAATTGGTTTGCCGATATATCTTGCCGAACCTGTCAACCACTTTAAAATTATCGGATGATTTATTGATGTTAGCCCAATAGCAACTACAAGAAGTAGAAACAGTCCAACTACGATTTTTAAAAATTTACGAAGTGTCATTTAAAATAGCAACCAACGAGCCGGGTGTTTGCGAAGTGGCAGTTTGAATGAGGGCAAAGTTAAGTGGAGTAACATAAATCGAAAACACTTCTACATTTTCGGGTTGCCCTCATTCAAACATGACACGGGAGCAACACCAGAAAGCTGCCATTTTGCAAACACCATGTAAGGCGAAGTTTGCTCAGTAGGAAAACATCAACTTATATACTCTTGTGGCAGCTTTCGGTGAAACCGGCTCGTAAGGCGAAATTTAGGCGGAAAGAGGTTTGCGGATCACGCCAGGCGATAAACAATCGCCGCAAACCGACCGCCGTGTGTGTTGGAATTGTGTAAAGCAAATTTCGCCTTACGCGGCGATTTGCGAAGTCCACTGCGAAAGCAGACAGCAGATCCCGAATTTATTCGGGAGATGCAAAGTATGCGAAGCGGGCAGGTATTGCCGATGGTGGGGAATTTTATATTCGTTCGCCCGGAACCGCTGCCTGGCTTTTTGATAAAGTTAAATATTAAGAACTAAAGCTGGGCTTTATTCGTCGAGCCCCGAACCACAGCACAACAGAATTACCACTGCTGATTGTTTCAATGTTAAGCCCCACTATTGGCAATACCAATGTTGTGCGTTCGTGCTGCTTTTCAGGAGGTCAGTTGCGCCATCAAGCCGTGTAGGTCAAGTATGCCCCAATGCCCAATGTATTTTCCGTCACGAAGTTGTATGATGTCAATTACTTCCATTACAACTGGTTTACCTGTTGGTTGTACACCAAAAAACTCACCTTTGTGTGTGGCGTGAAATGATTTCCGTGTCGTCACTTTATCACCTTCTGCAATCATGTCGTGAAGTTCTACTTTCAAATCGGGAAATGCTGGTTTAAGAAGATGATTGAAAAAGTAAATTACTCCGTCACGGTTTTTAGGCGAGCCCGTAGGCGCAGTGTAGTTAATAAAATCTTCTGCAAAGATTTCATTAAATGTGTTCAGGTTGCCGCCTTCAATAAACTCTTTGTTTACCCTGCGAACAAGTGCTTTGTTTTGTTCCGCTGTCATTGCTATTTAATTTTTGTTTGTAAATAAAAATTTGATGACGCAAAAATCAGCAACCCGTTTTGCCTGTCGCTGTATAAAACCGACTTTGAATTGAATAGTTACGACTTGTTGCGAAATTCAAGCGGGGTGCAGTCAGCAAGTTTTTTAAATGAGCGGTTAAAATGCGATGGGTCTGAAAAATCAAGTTTGTATGCAATTTCGGAAATACTCAAGTTGGAGTGGAGTAAATAATTTTTTGCTTCCATTAAAATCATTTCGTCAATAAATTCGTGGGCAGTTTTGTCACAACATGATTTGATGGCTCTGTTAAGGTGGTCGGCTGAAACATGCAGCATGTTGGCATAGTCGCTAACTTTGCGAACGGTTAAATAATGCTGATTGACTAATTTAATGTAGCTATTAAACAGGTTTTGCAAAGTGCCTGAATGCCCCATATTCTCAATCATCCATTCGCCATAATTCCTGTTTGCAAGAATGAGTATTTGCTGAATATACAACCGTATCATGTCGCTACAGGCTGATTGATTTCGCTTTATTTCATCGTCCATTTTAAATATGATACGTTCAACCTCGCAAGCCGTTTCATCATGCAACTCAAAACATTGAAGACCTGAATAAGTAAGAAACGGATAATGCTGCTTCTTGTTTAACTTTTGAAAACTGTCAGAAATAAAGCTGTCAGAAAATAGCATATAATAGGCAAGAAAATCCTTACTTAAGTCGTGCAGGGAAAAAATTTGTCCCGGAATACCAAACAAAATACAGTTCCGGTAAGGTTGATATTTTTCAAGTCCATTGTGAAAATTGGCTGTGCCTTTTCTGGTGAGTGAAATTCTGAAGTACTCAGTCTTAATGGGTCCGATTTTATTTTTTACATCTGTGGTAGAATAAAGTCCGAAACCACAGTCAAGTAAGCTGGGAGTATTGTCCATGCCGAAACTGCTTTTACCCGTACTGTTCTTGTGAATGTTAAACAGATCATGGTCAAGTTTGAGTTTTTTAAAGTCGGTCGGAACATTTTTATACATGTCTGTTTTCATCTGTTAGATTAATGGAAGTACTGTCAGTACTGTCGCCAAAGCATGACGCACAACGCGGCGATTTGCGAAGTCCACTGCGAAAGCAGACGGCAGATCCCGAATTTATTCGGGAGATGCAGGGAATGCGAAGCAGTGGGCTTTGAAAAAAGAAACGTTGTTAGTGAAGGTAAAATTATTTCGTAAATCGCATGATAGCCGCAGCCTGCTTTTTTCAAAACAAATCACCGCGATAGACCGCAAAGCAAAGGCAAAGGACACAAAAGTTTTGAATGAAGCGAAGCGTAATGAAAAACAGGTGGACTTTGATTCAAAGGGTTGCGGTCTATCATATAAATTTATGCTATTAGTTCCAAAATTTAATTGGCATAAACAGCAACATCACTAAACACTGCTTAATAGGATTACCAAACGATGAATGGAGCATCGCCCGCCCTAACGTATCGTTCGGTACGGGCTGGCAACGGAAGTTCAACCGGAGTTACTAAAGCCGGTTACATAAAATTTCCCTGTTTCGTTTCTGCAGGTTGAATAAAAAAAGAATGGAATGATCTAAGAAAGAGAGCTGCTCCATAACAACCTGTAATCATCTTCTTTTCCTTTGATGCAGGTAAACAGCATAGAAGTAATGAAAGGAATGTTGATCGAAGCATCATCATTGTTCATAGAACCGGAAATGGAAAGGGTTCCGCTTACATAGGTTTCGGTAGATGATGTTTCAACCGGCTGCCAGTTCTTGGGCACTGCCTGCTTTGAATATCCTATATCATAGCGGCGGCTGGCGAGTTTTTCAACCAGGCTTTCCAATAACCCCGGCTGATCCAGTATAGCGGTGATGTGTAAAGGTTTGTTCATAAAAAATGTTTTTAAATTCTGTTTTATCATTACCGGCGCTGTGTTTTTTCTTTTACTATTTGACGTAAAAATATTGTGGCAGGTAACATGCCCGTTTGTTATAAAAAATTTAAATGCAGGGAATGCCCCATAAACTCCGGAAAAGACCAGGGATTTAAGAGATCTTTTATTTTAAATAAGCACAGGGAACATTTTGCGGCATGTAATCAATTCCATACGCAGCTTTAAGTAATAAGGAAACAGTTTTTGAAATTGTAATTTCATTTCTGTGCATTTGCGGAAGGAGACCCATCATGGCATAACTAATGGGATTTACTGCAGGGATCAATGTTTCCCATTCGTAACCTTTGCCCCAAATAAGTCCTGCAACGGTATGAGTTAAGTCTGCAGACTTTGCTAAAAGGAAATCGAGCATATCCGCCGAATGATTCAGAATTTGATTTACGGTATGAAAAATAGGCGTTTGTCCGCCAAAACCATTTTCATCAAATCCTGCTTTGGCATTAATGTCGGCTCCGTATTTTACGAGAACTCCTGCACAGGAAACATGATTGAATTCGGCACAAATATGCAGTAAGGTTATTTCATACAAAGGCGTGAAAGCACAACGAAGTGAATATCGTTTGTTAACGATCCCGGGACTGTTTTGTAATTGATTTGCTAGTGATTGAGCATCGTCCAATAATACTGACAGCAACACTTTGTCTTCGAAAATCAAACCATGATCGACAAACGTTTTTACACAATCTTTAAATCCTGAGCTTCTCAGGTATTCACTTGTTAATTCATAAATGAGAGGTTCGTTTCTGAAATGATCATTGGGGTCTACTCCATTTTCAAAACATTCTTTGATTCCCTCAACTGAATGAATTTCTATTTCACCAATAAGTTTTTCTAAATAGTCCATATCAGATATTAAGGCAGGGAAGAAATAAGGTTGCGTTAATACATAATTAATATCCCTGCACTTTATGGTCGGAATAATTTTTATTTTGGGAATATTCTGCATTAAGCCAGCTTACTTTTTGTTGGGCCACATGCGGCTTACCGATGATGTCTTTGTAAAGTTCAGGCCGCCTTGCCCGTTTATACCTGAAGCCTCCGGCGTCTGTAAGTTTATCCGCAGTGATGAGCACTGTTACTACCTCATCATCCAGTTTGCGGCATTCTGCAATAATATCTCCAAATGGGTCAATGATCATAGAACAACCATTCTTTAACTGGTCGTCATCCATACCAATAGGGTTTGAAAAAACAGCATAGATGGCATTATCATAGGCTCTTGCCGGCAACCATTTCATCAGCCATGCACGGCCCTTCATGCCATCAAATTCCAGTCGCAGCGAAGTGGGATCTTTTTTCCTGTTCTCCCATAATTCAGGATCCACAAATCCGGCACCGGGGCGGGAAGAAGGAGTGCACATGGTAACATGCGGCATAAAAATGATATCGGCGCCCAGCAGGTTAGTGGCCCTTACATTTTCTATAATATTATTATCATAGCAAATTAAAATGCCGCATTTCCAGCCAAAAAGTTCAAACACACAATAGCTGTCGCCGGGAATGATATAGGGATTAATGAAGGGATGCAGTTTCCTGTGTTTTGCGATGACGCCGTTTTTATCAACACATACATAAGCTTTATGCAGTTTGTCTTCTTCATCTTTTTCAAAAAGGCCCGCAAGAACGACGATGTTGTTTTTTGCAGCTATTTCTTTTAATCGTTTTATACTGGGCCCACCCGGGATAAATTCAGCGAGGTCAAGCATCTGCTGTTTGGAAAGATGCCTTGCAAAACTGTAACCCGTAATAGAACACTCGTGAAAAGCAACTGCATGAGCGCCATCGTCAGCAGCTGCTTTACTTAACTTGTTCATTACACTTAAGTTGTAATCTTTATCGCCGCTTTTATGTTCGAACTGGGCGGTTGCAATCTTAATATCTTTCATGGAACTATTGTTGAACAGGTGAGTTTGAATGATTCAAAAGATTTTACTGCAAGTTACGATGGGCCAAACAAATGGCAGATGCGTTTTCAAAGGATTTGATGAGCGGAGACTTATGTGGCATTGTCAAATTTCTTCCTGCTTTTCCATCATGGCAGGAACAGGGATCATGGATGGGGCATTTTTAAAATATTCTTTTCGAATCGCTTTGGCTGTTTTATGATTGCCGGTGTGACTCCATCCCGGAGGCATAAAGATATATAAGAATTTATTTTTTATACCGGGAGCTTTTGCCACATCTCTGAATAAATAATAGAATTCACCAAAATAAACATCAAGGAAATTCTGCGGATTGATCTTTCTTGTGACCCCGTACTGTGGTGGCATTTCAATTTGCTCAGGTTGAAGCGTTCCGAATATCCTGTCCCATATATTTAAAAGGTTACAAAAATTAGTGTCGATATACAAAGGATTTCTTGCATGATGAATACGGTGATGAGAGGGAGTGAGAATGTATTTATTCATAAAACCAAGACGGGCATCCTTCAATACATTTTCACCCACATGAATAAATGCGCCCCATGTACCATCAATAAACATGATTAAAAATAAAAGGGGAGGGCATACTCCTAAAAGAATGCAGAGGGAAGTGCGAATGACATCAGCATAAGGAGCTTCAAGAAAAAAATGTGCATAGGAAAACTCGACAGGTTCATGCTTTCAGGCGCATGATGCGTGGAATGAAGGCACCAGAATAATCTTACTTTATGGCCGAGATAATGATAAATAAAATGAGAGAATTCCCAGGTCACATAACCGTATATCAGCCAGTACCAGGCAATACTCGTTTTTATAAGCCCGTATTTTTCAAAGAGGCCAATGCAAAACGCAACCGCTGCAATAGAGATGTATCGTGAAAGAAACCTGTTGCATACATAGATGAAAAAAGGGATCTTATAATTTGATACTTTGAATTTTTTATACACAGCGGCTCTTGCAATTTCAATAAGCAACAATAATGGCATCAGGGGTGAGATGGCTGAGAAAATACCATCCAGTGTAAGCAGGCGACAATGGCAGTTGCTGGTTTAAAATGTGTCGATCAGCTGGCTGATACCCAGGAAACCAATTATTTCATCATATAAAACATGAAAAAAGTGCATGCAGCCAAAAATCGATTTGAAGAATTACTAAAGTAAAGATTTGAAAAATAAATTACAAGTTGATTTTTGTAAAATGACCTATTGGCGAACAGTTTTTCTTTAAGGACGCCTGTTAAATGTTTTTAGCCTAACCCTGATGTACTGCTGCAAAAGATTTGGATAGATATTATAAATGATGTTATTCAGAAAAATGATTAAAGCCCACCACCAATAGTTCTTTAGTAAAGCATACACCATAATAAAAGTGAAAATTGAAAACATCATGAAATGAAACTTCTCGAACATATAGGTTTGACTTGAATAGTTTTTTCATGGATCGTTTATTGCCTGATACCACTTTATATTGAGGATATTTCTTTCTGATAAAATTATTGATCATTTTACCGTTCTGGGTAAATTTATTAATGAAGTCCACGCCGATCTTCTTATATACCGAAGTTGTTTTCCCCAACTGGATGTTATTAAAAAATGATTGGGGAAGAAATATGATCAACAGGCTTATAACTGAAAAAGTGAAGAATAATTTCAGGCTGATATGCCTGTAGCAAAATATAGAAATGGGAACAAGATTTAAGGCAGACCAAAACAGGTTTACCGTCATATTATACAACGCCACTACGTTTTTTATTTTACTCCTTTCTTTCTCTTTACTAAAACTCATCTCTGTCAGTATATAATAACCGGTTTATGATAATGGAATGTGATCGGGGCATTTTTTTCCTGCAAGCAATTATTTAAACCTGGTTTGCCGTGAAACTCACAAGTTAAGATTAAATGTATTTTTTAATCAGCGGGTAAACTGTATCTCATTCTCCTGCCAAGGATGATGAGGCGCACGGACAGAAGGATTATATACAAACCTATGGCAGGGCCCACATCAATTAAATTTTTTGTGTCCGGAGGCCATGGAAAAGTTATTACATTCAGGATGATGAGCAATAGTGCAAGCAGGCCCGCCGGAAGGCCCCACCAAAGACCAAAACCGGGATGTGCCTTTAATGCAATGGAAAGAAAAATAAGAGAAGTGCCGATGAAGAGATCCCAGGCAACATCAATTCCCATATCCACTAACCGTATAGAACGCTGCAATGTTTTCAGGGTTTCCTGTTCTGTGGCGGGTGAAGTTCTGATATATTCCTGAGAGCCTGCAATTACACCAAGTTGAGAAGATACCATTACAGCAAGAAGCGTGAATGCAAGACAGGCAAAAATAAAAGCCAGGTAATTTGGCACAAGTTTTTTATGCAGATTAATAAATTGAAAGAGTGAAAAAACAAAAATGATGCTTAATATGGGCCATATCATGGCGAGCAGGAATGCAAGTTTTATATTCAATGGTAAGGCTATTGCCATTACATAACACGATGTGCCGACAATTCCGCTTGCTCCACCCAAAATAAAAAGCCGGGGTTGTTTGAAAGTGAGCATAAAATAATTTGTTCAGTTTAACAATTACCGATAGCCTGCCTGGTGTGATTGTATTACTTTCCAGTGATTATTTATTTTTTCATACACAAACGACCAAAAGAATTTAGTGGTGAATGACTCACCATTTGCTACATCCACTTTTGCATCACCGTAAGCAGTCAATAAAGCAATTGTTTCGGAGAGTATTGTTATTTTCTTCTGCTGAACCGAGATCGTTTGCCTGGCTAATCCCTGCGATCTCGTTTTTATAAGACCCAATAATGAATCAAACTGCATAAAGTAAATCCCGTTTACAATAAACCCCGCCTTATGCACATCATCTACTCCCTGGTTCAGCATATCATAGTCTAAATTTTCTGCTGCTTTTATCATGTAGTGAAAATTAGAATCTATTTCTTTTTCAATACCGGCTTTCTTTTGAGAGAACATGTCCTGCGCTTTTGATTGTTTAGTAAATCCAGGGAAAAGAAAGCAAGTCAGCAAAAAGACCATTGTCTTTTTCATAAAAATCATTTGTGCAAGGAAGTTAACTTATTGAAGGGACAATTTTCCTGATACAACTCAGCCGAATTACAGACATGCACGGATCTGAAACAATCAATCCATGCCTGACCTTCATCAGTTTATTAGTTATGATTCATTCCTAATTTGCCAAAGTGATGATAGCATATTGCGGCTTGTTATGTGATAGTTGCCCGATCCATTTGGCAACAATTGAAAAGGACAAACTCCTTCAGCAAAAAATGAGAGCATACATAGCTGAGCAATGTTTTAAGGAATATGGAATGGATCTGCAGCCTGGAGATATTACTGACTGCGATGGTTGCAGAGCAAACACAGGAAGATTATTTTCGGGATGCTTATCCTGTGAAATAAGAAAATGTGCTATTGAAAAAAATGTTGAAAGCTGTGCATACTGTGCTGATTACATCTGTAAAAAACTCAGGAAACAATTTCTGCTAGACCCCGATGCACAGAGAAGGCTGGAAGATCTTCTATAAAAATTATTTTTTACAATCAAAGGACTCATTGATCTTTTCAAATTCTTTCCAGATATTATGGGCAGGAGGTTTGGGTGATATTTTAAAGAAAACAGGAGTATGATTTCCTGTCTTACAAGTTTTCAGATGTATTATACAATTTAACGTGATCGGCTTTTGAGCAATATAATCAAGCATGCTAATAGTGCCGCTGTAAGTTTCTGTGTCATTCAATGTTGTTTTTATTTTTTTGATTACCACATTCACGGGAACCAGTTTATTGGCAGGAATTTTCCTGATGGGAATATTTCTGCCAACCAGGCCTGTATAGTATGCTTTTAAATTTTCCTGCAAACTACTTTCATTAATCCTGGGATTTCCATCCAGCCACCAGAGAAAAGCATACGACCAATGTTCTTCACTGGTTGTATCTCCCCAGCCCGGGGTGAAACGAAGATCTTCAACCCCTTTCAAAGAAATTTGGGGAGCAAAGTCAGGTGGTAAGGTAAAACGCTCGGTATTCCAGCCTTCCGGGACAGAGAGATTGTATGGTGGTACCCAGGTATTTGCATCAAATATATCTAATTTTTGTTTCAACCATTTAATGCATTCTGCTTCATCAACTATTGAAAGAGAAACAGGGTTCCTTGTTCCGTTACTCCTGGTGCCCGGTTGCTTTGCTGAAATAAATTCAGCATTATTATTACCAATTAGCAGGAGGCGGTTGATCAATTCAGAACCACTGGGAATATCGGTGTCATAATAACTGTTGCGCCTGTTTTTAAGCTGCCAGTCAATATCAGTATCGTAATACAATCGAACAGCTGCATTTTTTAAATATTGCTCATTGCCCGGTGATTGTTCTTCCCCGTCAAAGGGAGTTAGTTTGTTATAGGCTTCGCGGTTATTATAAATTGTACCATTCTCTTTTGTCATGGCATCCAGTAAATACCTGGCATCGCCTACACTCCCGGGGTAATAATTTTTTTTAATCTGTCTTTCACACTGATGCCATAAATCAAAAAGATCAACAGGGCCTGCAACAGCAAATACAGCTTTGGGATGAATTAAAAAATCATTCGGATGCTGATAAGCAAGTTCAGTATATCGTAAGGCTATGTTTCCCGCATAGTCAAAACCGCCCATAGCAAACCGGGAAGTATCGGTAGAAAATTTTGATACTACATTTTTCAAAATGGCATTTATCCTGTCAACTGTAACTGTATCTGCATACAACTTTTGTTTTATAGAAGCAAAAACGGTAAGCATATCATTGCCGTAGGCATAGGCAACATTATGTAGTTTGGTTTCCGAAATGATACCATCCAGGTCATAAAAATCTGACAACAATACAAGAGTACCCTTTATATTTCCGGAACGGGGAGGAACAGCTAAATAAAATCCGTTGGTACTGTCTTTTTCATCAAACACAACTTTTTCGGTATACTGGCAATTTGCAGTGAGAGACAGAAGAAAAGCAAAAAAAATAAGAATAGAGGGGGGACGAGGTTTCATAATGTTAATTTATAGTTGCTGCAAGTCTTTATAACATCCGGGCCTTTTGCAAAAAAACTTTTGAGATACATAATACTATTTAGTGATCCTTTAGCCATTTTCCCCAGTCATCCGCAACTTTATCCCAATTAAATGTATTGTAATCAATTTCACCATTGGACTTCAACGGGAAAAAATTATGTTCTACACCAAAATAATCCTTAAAAGTAAAATTGGTTTTTTTAAGTCTTATTATTTCCATCCTAAAATAATCAGAAGCATTAACTAATCCGAAATCTTTTGTTCCGTAAGTTACCAAAACAGGAATTTTTAGTTTTTTTAGAAATCCCATTGGTGGGGGGTATGAGAACTGATATGTTCCTTTATATGTGTCTCCATCCAAGTTCATATTATCAGGATCATCAATGATATTTTTCCAATATTGAAAAACATTTTCAGCAAGTTTCGAAGAATCTGTTTCAGTTATCCTTGCCCGTGCACCCAGGGTTGCAATTCTTCCTAAAGGGTTTCCGCTTGAATAGATCAGCTCAGTTACTCTTGGATATTCATAAGCAATTTTTACTGCAATAGCGCTGCCTTCCGAATGTCCTGCAACTACTAATTTATCTTTTGACACCCATGATTGTCTTCTTAAAAATTTAAGAACTGCAATATTCCTTTTCACGTAATAATCGAGTAAATTTTTTTCAATGTATTTTTTGGGGAACTTCCCGGTACTATCGGTGTAGGTTAAATCACTGTTTAAAGATTTTTCCTTAGCAATAAGTGGTACATAAGGTTTATTAATAATTGCTAAATGATAATTCTTTGATAAACTGTCAGGATTAAAAACAAGTACATTATAAATCCCTTTCTTGCCTTTATTATCATATTGAATAATTAATGGAATAGGCAAACTACCCTGACAAAAAAGAAATAGTGGTTTTTTAACTTGCTCCCCACCTTTCTCTGACTTAATCAAGATGTCAACCGAATCACCATTATAAAATATCTGGAAATGTCTGAAACCGTAGTCTTCAGCTTTTGAATTTTGCCCAAATAAATCTATAGCAAAAAATAAGCAGGCAATGAGAAAGAAATTACGTATTATATGATTTGCAATCCGCATATTTATTTTTTCGAAAATTTATTTTTTGCCATATAAGTTGTACGACAGGCAAAACAAGAAAATATCAATTATATTTCTTTAATTGCCTTAAGACTTCCTTTTTAATTTTTGCTACTACTTCAACTTCCGGATCAGCAATTTCAGCAATCGTGTATTCAATAGATGTACTCATTACTTGTGTTGCTTCCTGTAAGGATAAATGATAATCATGTTGCAGCCAGTCAAGCAAACCCGCTGTAGCTATTTTCAAAGCTTCGTCTAAACTTTTATCCATGCCGGTAGCCATAAGGTATGTTGAATCTTCAATACGGGGATAACGAATGCTAAGAGACTCTTTTTTTATGACCTGTACAGTAAATGCAATATTCAATGACGTTTCGAGTGCATTGCCGGCTATCTCTCCATTACCCTGCACCGCATGTCCATCACCTATATACAAATAGCCGCCTTCATGAAAAACGGGTAGATAAATTGTTGCTAATTGAGTGATGCTTTCAAAATCCAAATTACCTCCATATGCCCCCTGGAAAAAACTCAGTATCTCATTTTTTTTATTTAAAGGAGCTACGCCGATGCATCCTAAAAAAGGTTTTAAGGGAACACCGAAACCCTGTAAATGTATATATGAAGTATCATTGAGTGTGGCAAAGCCACTGAGTGTATCTAAATTCCATTTTACAAGTTTTAATTTTTTACTTTTTAGCAGTAAATTTTTAGGTAAGCTTCTTGACACAAAACTCTCCGTTGTAAAAGCGGTTGCTCGATTTAAAGCAAGCTTTGTAATAGTAATTGCTAAAACATCTCCCGGCTGACTGTTTTCAATATAAAATGGTCCTGTTAACGGGTTGCCGCCTTTCTGCCTTTTTACTCCATTCTTGTCGTACCCCGCAGCATCTATTGTTTCTGTATATATAGTGTCTCCTGAATGAATTCTCAGAACAGGCTCCCGGTTTAAAGAAAATAAATTAGAAAAAGAAGAAGGTGTGAAATCAATATGTGTTGGCAAAACGGCTTGCCCTTGCATTAAACAGGAGATCAAAAGAAAAATGATAAAGCAGAAGGTTTTCATTACGAATGATGTATTAAGAGTTATGAATTTACAGATTTATGCAGGCCTTTTTCAAATTTATTCGGTCAGCAAAAAAAATTGCATTATGCTGAATAGAATTACAGAATGTACAAGAGTGCGACGCAACAAAAGGCCAATAGTAGTAATTTAGCCAGCTACAAAACTATCTTCATCATGAAAAAAATTGCATTGGCCTTTTTATTACTGGCTCCGCTGTTTATTCTTTCACAAAATAAACTGACACCTGAATTGTTATGGAAACTGGGAAGAGTGAGCGGGGTTGGTATTTCGAAAGACGGGAAATATATTGTGTATTCAGTAACCACGCCGGATGTGGAAACAAATAAAAGCAGTCATCACTCTTATTATATTGCATTAGACGGAGGCACGCCTGTTGAAACAAACAACCCGGATAGTTTCGTGAGCAATAAAAATCTTTCACCTGACGGAAAATATATGTTGAGTAATAAGGAAGTAAAAGAGAAGAAAATTTCTGGCAGTGATTATTATCCCGACCTGACAAAATCAGATGTTTACATTTTTGACAATCTTGATGAGAGACATTGGGATCAATGGGAAGATGGAAAATTTGATCATGTATTTGTAACACCTGTTGATCAACCCCAAGAGGCAAAAGATATTATGCCCGGTGAACCTTATGATTGTCCTCAAAAGCCTTTTGGCGGTGATGAAGATTATGTCTGGAATCCGGACAGTCATCATGTGGTATACGTAACCAAGAAAAAATATGGTAAGGATTATGCTGTGAGCACTAACGCAGACCTGTATGAATACGATATAACCACAGGCGAAACAAAAGATATGACTGCGGGCCGAATGGGATATGACATCAATCCTTTGTACAGCAAAGACGGAACACTTGCATGGCTTAGCATGAAGACAGAAGGCTATGAAGCCGATAAACAGGATATTGTTGCGTCTACAGGTTTGGGTGTAGTAAATTTAACAAAGCAGAGAGATGATATTAATGTAGATGGTTTTAAATGGAGTGATGATGGAAGAAATATTTTTTTCTGGGCCCCCATTAATGGCACAGAGCAATTGTTTGAAGTTGATTATACGGGTGCCACGCAAAAACTTCCTGATATACGACAGATAACCAGCGGTGACTTTGATGTTACGGGTGTAATAGGGCAGAATGAAAATACGCTGGTCGTTTCGAGAACAGATATGAATCATGCCACGGAATTATATTCTGTAAATATTGCCAATGGCGATATGAAGCAATTAACACATGTAAACGATTCCATTTATAATACAATTGGCAAGTGCAAAACCGAACGTCGCTGGATAACAACTACTGACAACAAAAAAATGCTGGTTTGGGTTATTTATCCTCCCGGTTTTGATGCCGCCAAAAAATATCCAACACTTTTATATTGCCAGGGAGGGCCCCAGTCAGCATTGACTCAATTTTATTCTTTCAGATGGAACTTTCAATTGATGGCATCAGAAGGATATATTATAGTAGCGCCAAACAGGAGAGGTATGCCCGGATACGGAACGAAGTGGAATGAAGAGATCAGTAAAGATTGGGGTGGCCAGGTCATGAAAGATTATTTATCTGCGATAGATGCAGTGAGTAAGGAAAAATATGTTGACAAGGATCGTTTGGGTTGTGTGGGTGCCAGCTATGGCGGCTACTCTGTATACATGCTTGCAGGAATTCATAACAATCGTTTCAAAACATTTATCGCTCATGATGGAGTATTTGATCTGAAAAGCTGGTATGGAACTACGGAAGAGTTATGGTTTGCTAATTGGGACATTGGTGGACCGTATTGGGATAAGAATAATGCAGCCGCACAAAAAAGCTATTCTCAATTTTCTCCCAGCAATTATGTTGATAAATGGAACACACCTATAATGATCGTACAGGGTGGGAGAGATTATCGAGTACCGGTTGAACAGGGTTTGCAGGCTTTCCAGGCTGCACAGCTGAAAGGGATAAAAAGTAAATTATTATATCTGCCTGATGAAAACCATTGGGTATTGAATGCGCAGAATGCAATAGTATGGCAGCATGAATTTTTTAAATGGTTAGATGAAACATTACCTCAAAAAGACAAGAAAGGATTTTGATTTAGTTACTGGTGACCAGTTGCTGGTTGCTGGTAACAAGTTTTTACTTTCTACTGCCGAAGATCAGACTCCCTATTCTTACCATAGTGCTTCCTTCTTCAACAGCAATAAGGTAGTCGCTGCTCATGCCCATGGAAAGAATGTTGAATGCTGAATGATGAATTTTGAATTTGTCGAATAGTGATTTCAGAATTCTAAATTCTTTTTTAACTTTATTCATGTCATCTGTAAAGGAAGCCATTCCCATCAGGCCGCAGGTCCTAACATTCGGTAACCGGGTTATTGAGCCAGCGAGTAATTCATTCAGTTCAGTCTCATCCAATCCAAATTTTGTTTCTTCCTGCGCAATGTGCACCTGGAGTAAGCAATCAATGACACGATCATTCTTTTCTGCCTGCTTATTTATTTCCTGCAGTAGTTTTAAACTGTCCACACTTTGTATCAAATGAATGAACGGCGCTATTTGCTTTACTTTATTGCTTTGCAAATGCCCGATGAAGTGCCAGCGAATATCTTTTGGTAATTGTATTTGTTTCTCAACCAACTCCTGTACATAATTCTCTCCAAAATCTCTCTGGCCAAGATCATAGAGTTCTTTTGTTTCTTCAACTGATTTTGTTTTCGAAACAGCAACAAGGGTTACATGATGTGAGCCAAGATCAGCTATAAGTTGTTCGTATGCTTCTTTATGGATAGCCATTATTGTAGTATTGCCCGGCTGATCACTATTCTTTGCACTTCACTCGTACCTTCATATATCTGGGTGATCTTTGCATCACGCATCAATCGCTCTACATGGTATTCCTTTACATAACCATAACCTCCGTGTATCTGTACTGCTTCGACGGTTGCCCACATAGCTGTTTCTGATGCGAATACTTTTGCCATCGAAGAGCTGATACCATAATCAATATTCATATCTTTTTCCCAGGCTGCTTTCAGACAAAGCAATCTTGCTGCCTCAATTCTAGTCGCCATATCAGCCAGTTTAAATGCAATAGCCTGGTGATGCATGATCTCTGTGCCAAATGATTTTCTTTCTTTTGAATATTTTAATGAAAGTTCATAAGCTCCGCTTGCAATTCCCAACGCCTGTGAGGCAATGCCTATACGGCCGCCTGCTAAAGTTTTCATTGCAAATGTGAAACCGAAGCCATTTGCTCCTATTTGGTTTTCTTTTGGCACTTTCACATCATTGAACATAATGGAATGTGTATCGCTTCCGCGAATTCCTAATTTATTTTCTTTGGCCCCTACAGCGACTCCCGGCCAGTTTCTTTCTACAATAAATGTATTAATGCCCCTTGATTTTTTTGAGGAGTCAGTTTGCGCCATTACCAAATACACAGAAGCGGTGCCACCATTGGTTATCCAGTTCTTTGTCCCATTCAATAAATAATGGTCGCCTTTATCTTTGGCTGTTGTTTTTTGTGAAGTAGCATCGCTGCCGGCTTCTGGCTCACTTAATAAGAATGCACCAATGTATAATTCTCCGTCTTTTTTTCCCTGTGCAAGCGGCACAAGATATTTTTGTTTTTGTTCTTCAGTGCCAAATTCCTGCAGACCATAACAAACCAAACTATTGTTTACACTCATACACACACTTACACTCGCATCAATCTTACTGATCTCTTCCATTGCCAGTACATAACTGACAGTATCCATTCCTGCGCCACCATATTCTGGTTTTACCATCATTCCTAAAAAACCAAGGTCAGCAAGTTTCAGAACCTGTTCACGGGGAAATTTTTGTTTTTCATCACGTTCAATTACACCGGGAAGGCATTCTGTTTGCGCAAAATCTCTTGCCGCTTTTTGGATCATTAAATGCTCTTCATTCAATTGAAATAACATAGCCTTTCGTTTTTGTCGCAAAGATAGGGGAGAGGAGATAGATGACAGGTGAGAGATGGCAGGTAAAAAATAAAGGAGTAAGTGACTAATCGTATTAACTTATCACCCAGGCAAGAACTAAATGCTCAAAATGGCGATAATGTATAGTGAGTCGTTCGTTTGTTTTTGCAAAAAAGCAATTGATCGTTTCTGAATCTTCATGTTGTTCTTCTAATTGAATATGACCCCTAAAATCCACACCACCATCTCCATACCATTTAAAGACAGATTCTTTGGTACTCCAAAGAAGAGTTAATAGTTCAGGGGTATGAAGCAAAAGTTGATTATCGAATATTCTAAATTCTTTTTCATTTAAAAATTTCTCTTTAATTCTTTCAACTTTTGATGTTGGTATTTCAATATCAATCCCCACTCTTTGATTGCTGCTTACAATGGCTGCCGCAAAATCACCGCAATGTGAAATGGAAAAATGACATTGTTCACCCGGTAAGTAAGGTTTTCGGGTATCAGCTATTTTGATAAGATCATAAGGGAACCCGGGAAAAAGAAATTGTAACAAAAACCGTCCTGCCAAATGCTGCAATCTCTTATGCGGATGAGTGACCTCTTTTTGAAGAGGTACATTGCTCAGAAAAAATTCTTCAGTCTCTTCTATTTTCCAGATGCCCAGCCGGGTGGTTTCGTTAATTTGATGTTGAAAAAAAATCGGCACGAATACAATTTAAGATTTATAATTGCAGACTTTTAATAATAGTTCTGAGTTTTGAATTCTAAGTTCTATAGTTCTGGCAAACACTCCAAATTATTAAAGAATTCATAACTCATAACTCATAACTCATGATTCATGATTTTATCTGACAAAAGAATTCTTGAAGAAATAGAAAAAGGTGCTATCAAACTTGATCCCTATGATCGGGAGTGCCTTGGCAGCAACTCCTATGATGTGCATTTGGGAAAATGGCTGGCTACTTACAATGAGCATATACTGGATGCAAAAAAGCATAACCTCATCAATTATTTTGAAATCCCGGAAGAAGGATTTGTGTTGTACCCTCATATATTTTATTTGGGCGTAACACAGGAATATACGGAAACACACGCCCACGTGCCCTTTCTCGAAGGCAAATCTTCCACAGGCCGTTTGGGAATTGATATACATGCCACCGCCGGGAAAGGTGATATAGGTTTTTGCGGCCATTGGACGCTTGAAATTTCTGTAAAGCAACCTGTGAAAGTGTACAAAGGAATGCCTGTAGGGCAGCTCATTTATTTTGTAGTGGAAGGGGAGACCGAAGTAAAGTACAATGAGAAAAAAGGAGCCAAATACAGCGGTCAACCCGACAAACCTATTGAAAGCATGATGTGGAAGAATAAATTCTAAGGACTAGGAACAGAAACTAATTTTTTAGAAAATCTTCAATGATCGGGAATTCCTTTTCCGGTTCTTCTACTTGCGGATTATGACCTGAATGTTCAAACATTATAAACTTTGCCTGTGGACAATATTCTTTATACTTTACTTGCATGCTTGGCACCGCAACCCTATCATACCTTCCCGCGAGAATCAGGACGGGCATTTTTAAATTTTTCAGATCTTTTCGATAGTCAAAATTCCCGATATCACTTCCGACAATGAAATCACCATCTTTTCCTGCCATCTGGTAATACAGTTTTGAGTTGAAAGAATTTGGATAAGGTTTTTTATGAACGGATGGATTCGGTTCGAAATGCTCAGGATTGTATGCATACAAAAATCCATAAGGCACACGGCCATAAATTTCCTGGTGTTTTTCATCACTGCTTACCGCCCCTTGCTCTCTTATCTTCATTAACTCGTTCCACACTTCAGGATAATTAGTTTTTATTTCATGATTACTGTTGTCATCGTTTTCCTGCCACATAATAAAACTGTGAAAAGTATTGGCGAGGACCAGGTGACTTACATTCTGACCATATTTAATGGCATAACCCTGTGCCACTACACCACCGTATGAATGTCCAAGTAAACTGATCTTATTTAAATGCATGGCTTTTCGCAAACCTTCTACATCTTCAATGTCTCTTTCCAGCGTATATTCCTTCACATCTTTAGCTGTGTCTGATTTACCACGGCCAAATGCGTCGTAATAGATAAGTTGGATATTCGATTTTGCAAGAGAATCAAATCTTCTCAAGCCGAGATGAGTACCACCCGGTCCACCAGCGATTAAAATAAGAGGTTCACCTTTCCCAACAGTAACTACCCAAAGCTTTGCACCATTCACAACGTAGTATTGCCCGTCTGTCCAACTGTCCGGATATTTAATATCCTGCGCGGCAATAATTGAAATAATTGTAAGAAGGAACAAGTGTAAAAGAAGCAGACGTTTCATAGCAATATATTTTTATGAAAATAAGACTTTCTCCTTTTTTGAATATTTTTTGTAAAAGATGATTCTAAAATTCATTCATCCTCTGAGAGCTTCAGCATTTCAATTTTCATCACATTTAGTAAGGGTTTAATCACATTTTAAAAATATCCTTTTATATGTTATTTTACCTTGCTGAAAATTAAGAATGATGAAACAGGAAATTACGACGTACGACGAAAAAAACAGTGCAAATACAGGTAAAATAAAATGGAGACAACACGAAATAATATTAGCAACAGCGATATTGGTAATTACGAGTGTGGGCTATTTATGGAATATAAATAATGAAGCTGTTGCCCAGGTGACCCGGGTATTTAAGTTTAATAAAGTTCCCTTTAATCTTTATAGAAACATAATATTTCCTGATCTTGGCCTTACCTTAAGTGCCTACGCCTGTTATTTGTGGATCAATCTTTATACAGTTCCCCGATTATTGTTTCCAAAGAAATTTGAAGCAGGGTCCGCGAAAATCTCAGCATCGTTTTCGAAAGTATCATTGCATGGTCTTGCAAAAAAAATAACCAGGGAATATGCATGGTTGTTTATACAAATCGTTTTGATGATCATATTCCTTGGAACCGTTTTTAATATTGCGACCTATTTTAAACATCAATGGCAGTTTAACTATCCGGAGTTCTCCATTTTCTTTAATAAAAATAACCCCGGGTCGCAATTGGATATAGCAGGAGGATTCTTTGCCGCTGCATCAGTCATTCTCTTATATGGCCTGTACATTTGTGCAAGAGAAATAATTATTCGTTTAATCAGGAGATCGAAGCAAAGAGAATATAACACTTTAATTTGTAATAAAGTCACAGCATTTATTCTTGAATTTGTTTGCATACCTGTGTTTTTAGGGTCATTCAATATTATTCATGAACCACAGTTTTTTGTTTCTTATTTTTTAGTTATTCCTGCCCTATTTGCCATGTTCATTAGCAATGTGTATTGGCTGTTTCCAATGAAAGGGGAAAACCGGTTCTTTAGCAGCAGGATCATTATACCTTTATTATTTACTTCTTTTGTCTATGCAATACCATTGATTGTTTTTGTACATGAAGCGGTCCCGGTTGCTTTTTTGTTCAGCTGGGCTGTACAGTTATTTATAGTAACTCCTATAACCTGGTGGTATTATCAATCTAATAAAGACAAACTATTACAATTACGGGGTGTCGAGAAAGAACTGGTAAAATCGAAAGCGGATATCCAATTTTTGCGTTCACAAATAAATCCTCATTTTCTTTTTAATATACTGAACACATTGTATGGAACTGCTTTGCAGGAAAAGGCAGAACGAACGGCAGAAGGAATTCAAAGGCTGGGCGATATGATGCGTTTTATGCTACACGAAAACAATCTTGATTTTATACAGATGAATAAAGAAGTTGAGTACCTCAGGAATTATATTGCTTTGCAAAAGTTACGCACTCAATCTTCGCCTGACATAATTATTGAAGACCATATCAATGAACAAAACTGTAATTACAAGATTGCTCCAATGCTGTTAATACCGCTGGTTGAAAATGCGTTTAAGCATGGCATTAGTTTGAAAGAAAGATCCTGGATAAAGATTAATCTCGAATGCAACGAGTCAGAAATTCTTTTTGAAGTATACAACAGCATGCACGAAAAAACAATGAATGATACAGAGAAAGAAAAGTCTGGTATTGGGTTTAACAACGTTATGGAACGATTGAAATTGATATATGGAGGAAGATTCCGCATTTCTGTAAACGGGGATGGAAAGGAATTTTTTGTAAAGCTGGCTATTCAGCCATAAAATATTAAAAATTAAAAAATCAACATGAAAAAAATACTTGTATTTACATGCACGCTGATAATAAGCCAATGCATGTTTGCCCAGGATTCAACTACAAAAAAATTAGACGCATTAATAACCGCATATGCAAACATCGGAAGGTTCAATGGCTCGGCATTGGTTGCACAGCATGGTAACATTTTATTGCAGAAAGGTTATGGATTAAAGAACGATGACGATAATAGTCTGAATGATGCGAATACAAAATTTCAAATTGCATCTGTCACCAAAACATTTACCTCAGCCGTTGTTTTAAAATTGGTTGAGTTAAACAAGATGTCGCTAACCGATAAGCTAAGTAAATATTATGAAGGCTTTCCTTATGGCGACAGCATCACGATTGAAAATCTGCTGACACACACTTCAGGCTTACGCAATTTAACAGAAGAAGATTCTTCCATTACAGAAACAGATGAACAGAGAATCGTGCCTTATCTTAAAACATTACAACCAGACTTTGCGCCCGGCACCGGCTGGCATTACAGTAACTCTGGTTATATTATACTGGCCTATATCATTCAGAAAGTTAGTGGCATGAGTTATTGGCAGGCGGTGCATAAATATATTTTTCATCCGTTGCAAATGCAGAATAGTGGCTTCGATTTTACTCATCTCACCGGTAATGAAAAAGCTATAGGTTATGATGTGTTGACCGATTCTGTAAAGCATCGCTCAGCTATAATTGATTCAACGGTTCCGTCTGGTGCAGGTGCTATTTATTCAACTGTAATAGATATGTACAAATGGCACCGGGGTTTGCAATCATATAAAATAGTGAACAGAGATTTAATGGAGAAAGCGTATATGCCTTGTGCTTTACACAACTATGGTTATGGCTGGCAAATCGATTCTATATACGGTAAGAAGAGGGTATCGCACAGCGGATCCATCTCAGGCTTTGGGAGTAATTTTGCACGTATACCACAGGATGATATTTGCATCGTTTTGTTAAGCAACAAAAGTGGATCTACCTTTGACTTGATGCACATTACAGATAAGTTGCTTGCTGTCTTGCATCATCAACCCTATGGTATACCCGTTAAAAGAACAACTGTTGCCATCAGGGAGGATGTTTTAAAGAAATACGAAGGCTCTTACAAAATTGATGAAATGAATTTAACGATAGATATTGCAGCAGGTGATGGTATATTAATAGCTCAGCCGTACCGCGACGGACATCCGGGCCCTACGTCTATTATTCATCCTTTCAATGATGTAGATTTTTATGATGAGAATGATGAAGATTTAGAAGTAACGTTTGATGTGGATGCAACAGGCAAGGTAAAGGACATGAAAATTTTGCAGATGAGCATAACAAAATATGCCAATAAAATAAAATAATGCTGAAAGCAATCGCTATAGATGATGAACCGATTGCGCTGGATGTTATAAAAAACCTTTCAGGAAAAATCCCTTTTATTGAATTAAAGGCTGTTTTTACCAATGCGTTTGAAGCGGCTGATTTCCTTCATAAAGAAAAAACAGATCTTATTTTTCTCGACATAAAAATGCCGGACATTTCAGGAATTGATTTTTTAAGATCCATCCCCAATCCACCGATGGTAATATTCACGACTGCTTACAGCGAACATGCCGTGCAAAGTTTTGAACTGGATGCTATTGACTACTTATTAAAACCTTTCTCTCTTACACGATTTTTGAAAGCCTGTAATAAAGCACAGGAACAGTTTGAACTGAAAAAGAATAGCAGCAATATTAATATACCGGATTTTGTTTTTATTAAAACCGGGTATGAGCAGGTACGTGTTGAATTGAATGATATTCTTTATGCCGAAAGCAGTGGAAATTATATGCAGTTTGTATTGCCGGATAAGAAGATCACTTCACGGCTCACCATGAGCGAAACAGAAGCACTACTACCAAAATCCCTTTTCGTACGCATTCATCGATCCTATATTGTCTCAAGAAAGCACGTCACAAAAGTTGATAAGAACAATGTGTGGATAAGCCAAACAGAGCTCCCTGTGGGTGCCAGCTATGCCAGTGAAGCAGCAAAGATTATCTCGTCGGCAGGAACGCCAATGTGAGCAGAGAGTTTTTACCCGTGAAAAAATCCAGTTAATTTTGTAGTTTATCGGGCAAAAGCAAATTAAAACATGGCGAAGAAAATATTGATTGTTGAAGATGAAGGTGCAATTGGTTTGGCACTTGACATGATCCTGTCTGACCGTGACTTTGACCTGGATTATGTAAACAGCCTGCTGTCTGCCGGTGAATACCTGGAAAAGAATACACCTGCTCTTGTTATCCTTGATAACAAACTTCCGGATGGATTTGGCGTTGACTTTATCAGCTACATCCGGAAAAAATATCCTTCGATAAAGATCATCATGATCTCTGGTTTTCTCACAGCCCGCGACGTAGCCCTGGAAAACGGAGCTGATGTATTTCTCGACAAGCCTTTTTCAATGGAAATGGTCAATGAGGCAATTGATAGCGTTCTGTCTTAAAATAATTATGGGTTGTTGGTGCCGAAGAGTCTGTGTTAACCCGGGTATTTTTGCTGAAATTAATGAAGCTTGAAAAATCAGGGGGTAAAAAGAGCCCGGACAGATGTGAATCTTCGATGGCTTGAGTTACAAACCATTGCTGTCCGGTAAAAATGCTAACTGAATATTATCCTATCGTCAATGCTGTATTTCATTGATTCTTTCACGATTTTTAATTTGCAAGCCCTATGTTATAAAAGAAAGCTGATTTTTATTTAAATTTCTTTCTTTTGAAAATAGTTTCAATAACGATTTTTCAGGCGATTTTAAAAAACCAAACAGGTCGATATAAGTCATCAGATGCAATCGTACCATAGCAGCAAGATTAGAAAAAGACCATTTCGCCGCCGCTCCCTTTTTGACAATTTTCAAAAGCAGGTCAGCTATCAGTGCACACCATATTTGTATTTTGATAGCATTCTCCGAATCGCCTAAAAAGTATTTAAGAGGATAGTTCTGTTTCATTCTTTTAAATAACAATTCTATCTGCCAGCGTTTCTTGTATAATGCGGCAATTGTCATAGCGCTCATTTTAAAGTTATTAGTAAGAAACTCATAATGCTCACCTGAATCAGCATCAAAAAAACGGATAAGTCTTGCTTTTACTCTGATGCTGGATCTATGACCTAAAATAACGTGCTGGTCGTTTTTGATTGCACTGTCTTCTTCACCATGTTTTAAAATATCTTCCACCACATCATAGGCAAAAAGTTTACGACGACGTGTGATCCATGTGATGCCATCATTAGTAAAACGGTTAAGTGTAGTAAAATCATAGTATCCGCGATCAAATACAATGATAGAACTCTTTGGTAAATGAATATCTTTCAAGAACTGTGAGTCATTCGCCACTCCAGAACTAAATCGAATCAGGCAGGGAATATCTTGGTCGCTTCTGATTAATGTATGCACTTTAATGCCACCTTTCCTTTTTCCACTCGAAGGATTTGGCCCTCCTGTACGCAGCACTTCCTGAAATAAACTAATTGTAGTTGAATCAAAAATGTACAATTTTGAAGCCCGTTTATTAGAGCGGCTGTCCGATAAAAATTCCGCATATCTCTCAAATAGATTGAAATAAATTTTCCCAAAAACTTCAGCCTTGCGCCGGTTATTGGCATCTGATATTGTACTGCGCCTTGGATGATACCTCATACCTAAATGATTTAGGCGTTGCTCTGAAGCCAGCATTCCCGTAGTTATTTCTCGTAAAGAATTACAGTTGTTGAAAACAGAATATAAAATAGTTATCAAATGTTCATACGTGGTAAAGCGTTTACAATACCGATCAGATTTGTGATCAAATGCAATGCGTGACACAACATCTCTTGGAACAAATTTTAATAGTTGCGTGAAGATCGGCTGTCCGCTAAAAAAAGTACTTTTATTCATTGGTTAGTTTTTTGTGTGGTAACTCAAAACTACCAATTTAGGGAGGTCTTACGACCTCCTTTTGTATTCAAAAATTAATTTTTACCGGACAGTAATGGTTGCAAACTCAAGCCAACATTCAATTTTTTTTTATTGGTATGAAGACTCCGGAGATCAGGGGAATTGGCAAAGGCTCTTGACGTCGGGGTAAGTCAGTTAATGGAGTTATAATTGGAAACGGCCAACAACAAATCAGGTTTAGACATCTGTTTATTAAAATTGGTTCTTTTAAAATTTAGACATACATTCGATTTTCCGCCCCACTTGAATTTTGAAACTACCTTTCCTTTCTTTTTATTACTCACCTAAATAAAATAACATGAGAAAAATCACTATGCTTTATGCACTTATTTGCCTTGCATTTATTGCTTACGGACAAAACGGAGAAGAAGAAAATGTTATAAAAGCGATTAAAGCTAAATCGGATGCTTCGCAAAGCCGTGACATCGAAGCATGGAAAGCATCCTGGAAACACGACGCCACGTCTTCTCTGACCTTCATCTCCCATGATGGTTATTTTGTTGTAAGCAGCTGGGATAGTCTCAGTGCATTTATGGAAAGAAATATCAGGCAAAACCCAAACCCCGATAATACAGTACAAACGAAACTTGATAATTTTTCTGTGCACACTGACGGCAATTTAGCAACAGCCGAGTACGATGCAATTTTGACTCCTGCCACTGATCAGTCATCAATTTTTCCTTATACAGGTGTGGAGCGTCATCGTGATTATGAGGTACTCGTAAAAGAAGATGGCAAATGGAAGACCAGTACGGAGTTGATCACTTTGCCGGGAAGTTATGATGTCAATAGTAATACAGCAGAGACAGACCTGAATACAGCCGGTTATGATTTACTTGCTGCTAAAAAAATAAAAGAGGCCATTGAAGTATTTAAAATGAATGTAAAACTCTTTCCTGATTCGTGGAATGTATATGATAGTTTAGGCGAAGCTTATGCAGCCGATGGTAACAAGAAAGATGCGATTGCCAATTATGAAAAATCCATTCAACTAAACCCTAACAACGATTCAGGAAAAGAGACACTGGCTAAGTTGAAACAAAAATAATTTCTCTTTTGGTTACTTTGCTGCCGTTTGCGTCCTCGCAAACGGCTGTATTATTCTTCACACTGGCGAGGACGCCAACGTGAGCGAAAGAAAGAAGTATTGAAATAAAAAATGTAAAGCCTTCGGAAGTAAAGCTTGACCAAAAATTCTTCAACAAGTAGTTGGTTGTTGGTATGCTAAACAAAAGGCTTGGCGACATACCAACAACGACGTAATTTTTTTTTGTTGATTGAGGAATTGAAATTCGGAATGTCAAACCGCTTTATTATGATATTTTAATTATTCTGTTTCTTTAATTTCTTGTAATTCCCACACAGAATAATTCCCATCTTTTTCCGACAAATATCTTATCAGGCCTACGTCTTTACCAAAGTAATATAGAGTTTTTGCAGTTCCCTCTTTTTGTTGGGACACATCCTGCGAATTGGTCAATACATATTTCAATTCAGACTGAATAATAAGACATGGAACATTCTTATTATTCCAGGTGATGGTAGTATCTCTTAGAAAACTGGATCGGATAGTGTCTGTCAATGTTGTAGTAGGGTTTAAGTTGAAATATTCTGATTGTCTTTTCTCTCCGAGTCTTGAGCCATCATTATATAATGAATCCTCAGTAATAACTGCTTTCATTTTTTGTCCATTTAAAATCAAGTAGTGCTCTATCGCTTTATCATTTACTTCAATGCTGGAATCACTTAATGGTGTTGAATCATATCCTTTCCAAGTAACAATGACTTCGCCCTCTTTCTTTACCATTTTAAAGTCTTTAAAATTTAATTCCGAAGTCGTGGCATTCTTATATACATAGGTTTTAGGGGTACTGAGATGAGTTTCGGGATATTCATAGTCCAGGGGTACAAAAGGTTTGGATTGAGTATAGCTCATTATATGAAATGAGAGCAGAGCAATCGAAAGGAAAAGTTTCATAGTACTTGTTTAAACAAAGGAGGGATGCAAACATAAGAATAGTTACAACAAATAATAAAATGAATTTTTTCATCCGTCATGAGTCTTTTTGTAAAAAAACCCAGTGGACGTAAATTTGATCAGCCATCGTAATATGAAAAAGGTAAGAAGAGCATTTTTATTTGGCGCAGGAGCTGCTTTGGAATGGGGAGCTCCAAGAACATCCGATTTGACAGAATTAGTTTTGAATAGTGGATTTAAGATGAGTGATAACAAAACCCATGTGACTAAATTTATTTATGAAACACTAATTGGGAATGGTTATTCCGAAAAAGATGCGAATTTTGAAACAATTATAAGTGCTATTGAAGAACTGATAGTTTACTATTCTGACTTTGATTCTTCAAGACATATTCCATCAATTTCTAGGTGTTTATTTGAAACAAAATTTAATAACGAAATTCTAAATTTTTCAGTTAAAAGCGGAAAGCCTAGGCATGGTTATACACTTGAAATACCTAAAGGTGTTAAATATAATTATGCCCGGAACTCTTTGCAAAATGAAACGCCTGAACAATTTTATTTTGAACATCTTTTAGGAGAAATATTAACTAATATCTGCGCTATAGGAATTGATTATTCGTTTCATTCCAAGGTTGACCTAGAAAGTGAAGCTAGCAAATCATTTATACAATGGATGGAACTTCATGCCAAACAAACACCTCTGCGTCTTTATACTTTAAATTATGACAGAATCCCGAAAACTCTTTTAACGTCCAAAGGGTTTAAAATTTTTGAAGGATTTGATTGTGACGAATATGATAAATTTGATTATAACCTTCGACCTAATGTCAAACATATTTTAAATGACTTCGAAGGAAACGTCTATTACAATTTACATGGTTCAATATATTGGAATGTTGAGGAATTAGATTCCAATCAATTACCAAACGCAGAAATTTTTTTCAACAAATTTCCTAATCTTCCAGGCAATAATACGCCTGCTTCTGTTCAAGTTGAAAAGGGTAAGACTTTAATGGTTACAAATATTATTACGGGGTATCAAAAAGCACAGAAGGTCATGATATCTCCTTTTAAACAAATGCAATCTGCTTTTGATAGAGATTGTTGTTTTATCGATGAGTTATATATTATTGGTTATTCATTCGGCGATGAGCATATTAATTCAAGCCTTAGAACAGCGTTGAGACACAATCAAAATTTAAAAATGGTCATTGTCGATCCGCTTTTTATGAAAGATGATTTAGATGTAGCTGTTTCGCTGAAAATATTTTCAGCAACTGATAAACATATGCAAACTCCTGAAAAATTGGATAAAAATGTTCATGCACATTTTGGCGGGAGTTTTATAGTATATACAATGGGTTTTAAAGATTTTAGAAAAAGACAACTTAACCCGCAAAACGAAGTATCAGGAGAGATTATGATGCCATGAAAACGGGGCGTACAAGTGAGTGACACAACAGGCGGCGAGTAGGATTGTTGTCGCTGGTACCATAAAAGAAAAAGCCTTCAAATAATTGAAGGCTTCGAATCAGATTCCTCGCTTCGCTCGGAATGACAATACAATCAATAACGATAATGATCCGGCTTGAAGGGTCCGTTCTTGGGTATTCCCAAATAGTCTGCCTGTTCATTAGTTAACTCATCAAGTTGCACACCAATTTTTGCGAGATGCAGTCTTGCTACTTTTTCATCGAGGTGTTTGGGCAGCACATATACTTTGTTCTCATAACTACTATGATTTGCCCAAAGTTCAATTTGTGCCAGTACCTGGTTGGTGAATGAATTACTCATTACAAAACTTGGATGCCCTGTAGCGCAACCAAGATTCACCAAACGACCTTCAGCGAGTAAAATAATTTCTTTGCCGTCAATATTATAAAGGTCAACCTGCGGTTTGATGGTATCTTTTGTATCACCATAATTATTATTTAACCAGGCCACATCAATTTCAATATCGAAATGACCAATGTTGCACACGATGGCTTTATCCTTCATACTGCGGAAATGTTTTTCAGTGATCAGGTCACGGCAACCGCTGGCAGTAACTATCATATCAGCTTCCTTCACTGCATCTGCCATCTTCATTACTTTGTATCCGTCCATGGCAGCCTGCAAGGCACAGATAGGATCCACTTCGGTGACAATCACCCGGCAACCGGCACCACGCAAAGAAGCAGCAGAGCCCTTGCCCACATCACCATAACCACCCACAACAGCAACCTTGCCCGCCATCATCACATCTGTAGCACGGCGAATGGCATCCACCAAACTTTCTTTACAGCCATATTTATTATCGAACTTGCTTTTTGTAACCGAATCGTTCACATTGATGCAGGGGAGAGAAAGAGTGCCTTTCGCCATTCTTTCATACAGGCGATGCACACCTGTTGTTGTTTCTTCAGAAATTCCTTTTACATGCTGCACCAGTTCAGGGTATTTATCAAGCACCATGTTGGTAAGGTCACCACCATCATCCAATATCATATTCAGCGGGCGGTTAGCACTGCCGAAAAATAAAGTTTGTTCAATGCACCAGTCAGCTTCTTCAATGGTTTCGCCTTTCCAGGCAAATACGCCAATGCCGGCAGCAGCAATAGCAGCCGCAGCATGATCCTGGGTAGAGAAAATATTACAGGAACTCCATTTTACTTCGGCGCCCAGTTCAAGCAATGTTTCAATGAGCACTGCGGTTTGAATGGTCATGTGTAAACAACCTGCGATGCGTGCACCTTTTAATGGTTTGCTTGCACCATATTCTTTGCGTATTGCCATAAGACCGGGCATTTCTGCTTCGGCCAAACGGATTTCTTTACGTCCCCATTCTGCAAGGGAAATATCTTTTACTTTATAGGGTAGCTTGAAATCAATGGCGGGAGATGTTGTTGCTGACATAGTTTGAATTATGAGTTATAAATTAAGAATTATGAATTGGACACAAAGGTAAACGATTAGGATAAACAACTAACTAATGTATAAAGTTTAGAATAAAACAGCTCTTTTTTCGTTTCTTGCAGAAGAAACATCTATTCAACCATGGCAAAGACAATTAAAAAAGAAGATTCCTCTATACCTGTAAAGCTGGATCAGAAGGACCTGGCTATTTTGAAATTGCTACAGCATAATGCAAGAATTACTGTAAAAGAAATTTCTGATAAGGTTCATTTAAGTACAACACCAGTGTATGAAAGGATAAAATGGATGGAAGAAACAGGCGTGATAAAACAATATGCCACTCTAATTGATCATTCAAAAGTAAAGAAGGGTTTAATGGTGATCGTGTATGTTTCATTGAAACAGCATAATAAAACTGCCGGAGCAAAATTTATTAAGTCCATCAACGAAATGAATGAAGTCATAGAATGTTATAATATTTCAGGTGAGTTTGATTTTATGCTAAAGGTGGTGGTAGAAGATATGAATGCTTATTATGATTTTCATGTAAACAAATTAAGTGAATCAGAAAATATCGGAAATGTACAGAGTGTATTCGTAATGGGAGTAGTGAAGCAGACTCATGTGATGGTGTGAGGGAGATTTGGGAATTTTGAAATTGAAAAATGGAAAATTGAATTTCAAAATTTTCCAATTGTACTTTTCCCAATTATTGCATTTAAATTTGAGTAGTTCAAAACTTTTAATTATGCACAACTACGATACAGTAACCGAAGCGGTGAAAGGATTAAAAGAAAGAGGTTATATAAAAGATTTTAACCTGAAAGAGAATTCTCTTGTATGTCATGAAGACGAATATCACCCCGAAGATTTTGAAATTGTTGAAGTATATCGTTTTGAAGGGGAGACAGACCCTGCCGATGAAGCGGTGGTGTATGCCATCGAAAGCAGGAGAGGAGACAAAGGTGTTTTAGTAAGTGGTTATGGTATTTCAGCGGTGGGATTGGGAGCGGAAATGGCAAGGAAACTGTCTATGAAGCCTCACCCTTGATCCCTCTCCTGGAGGAGAGGGAGACCTGACATTAGGTTTTCAATTTTGCTTTCCAATTAACAAATCTGCTTTAGATTAAATTTCAGCTTTGGTATGTAGATGATGTGGAAGATTCGATGTTTGGCTTTACAATTTAGTACCACTCCTTCTCCTTTAGGAGAAAGAGTGGGAGGAAGAGGCCAGCTTCTTTTCCATTACATAATCATTCATGAAGTAGCCGTTTCCAATATCAAAATCTTTTTCTTCAATAGCCACGAACCCAAGCTTCTCATAAAAATTTCTTGCTTTGTTATACCTGTTCACCTGGAGTTGTAGTGCTTTCGCTCCTTTCTCTTTTATTTCATTTATAATATGGTCAATTACAATCCTGCCTGTGCCTTTATCCTGTTGGGATGGTAATACATAAATTTTATCAAGCTTAAAAACAGTTGGGGTTTTTTCAAAATAAGCTGCAAAGCCAACAGGCTCTTTATTGTCGTATATAAAAATGAATTGGCTGCCATTGTCCATTTGCAGCTGAAGAGAAGCAGGACTATACATTTTATCAAGCATGTAATCTATCTGTGCCTGCGACAGAATAGATGAATAGGTCTGTGGCCAAACCTTAAAGGTCAGTTCGCGAATAAGCGGAATGTCTGCGGTCGTTGCTTTGCGAATATTATACACGTTTGCTGTTTTCAAATGCCTTCTTCGAAGATAACCGGTATTCACGAATATGTTTACGGCTTAAATACAAACCAACTGCAAAGGAAACTACAGCGCCAAGGAATAATAGAATGTTTGAAACATAAGCACTGAGTAAACCGGAATTTTGAAGCAGAATAAAATAATCAAATGTGCCATGGAAAGCGATGGCCCAGAACAAACCAAGAAACAGGAATAATGACCTGTTTGACGCAGCAAACTTTGCTTTGCCTACATGATAACCCATGAGAACCGCAAAAGTAGCATGAGCAGGTACGCTCAAAAACATCCGCAGAAAGGCCACCGATATTCCGTATTGCATTACATAACCAATATTTTCAATAGTGGCGAAACCCATGCCCACCATTACGGCGTATACAATTCCATCCAAAGGTTCATCAAAACTTTTTTTGGGATAGGCATAAAACCGAAGCACCACAAATTTTCCCAGCTCTTCAACCAATGCAATAACAAAATAGGAATAGACAAAAAGTTTAGAGGTGCTGTCATACATGCCCGGTGCAAGTAATTCTTCAATGTAAGCGGCGGGTATAATAGTAGCAGAACCCAAAATAAAACTCACGATGAGATTCAGTTTAGGCTCTTTATTATAAATGTCTTTGTAAAAAATGTACAAACAAATCGCAATGCCGGGAGCAATTGCCAGTGCAATCAGGTTCATAGCAGTAGTTTCAGTATAGAAAGTTACTGATATCGTTTATAGAAGTCAAACAGGTAATGGATATTTATAAATCCAAAGTTTACATTATCAATGGCTCACTGACTTATAATTCCCTTATCCAGATATTCCTGAAACTGATCGGTGCGCTGGGGTCGCCGTGAGCCTGTAATTTAATAGGTTCAGGGCCATGTTTTTTATAAAAAGGTTGTCCTATATAAAGTGTTTGTCCTTTCAGCTCTGCGTTATTTTGTACCAATACACCATTATGAAATGCCGTAACATATGCGGGGCTTTTTAAGGAACTATCATCGTTGAATCTGGGAGCTGTCCAAATAATATCATAGGTCTGCCATTCCCCGGGTTTTTTACAGGCGTTCGCAAGAGGAATGTATTGTTTGTAAATGCTGGCGGTTTGACCATTCACATAAGTTTTGTTATTATAGCAATCCAATACCTGCATCTCGTAACCATCATCGCCGGGACCCGTGGAGGCAAGAAAAACGCCGCTGTTGCCACGTGCCTGTCCCTCGCCTGTAATGTTTTGTGGTATGCGCCATTCTATGTGCAACTGGTAATCCATGAATTTTCTTTTTGTTTGGATATTACCTGCTGTTTTTTTTACTGTGAGTATATCATCGGCCACTGTCCAATCTGCAGGTTTAGTGGTATCCCTCACAGATTCCCATTCATCAAGGTTTTTGCCATCAAACAAAATAATGGCATCAGAAGAAGGATCCTGGGGTGTTTTTCCAGGGGTAACAACTTTCGGTACAGGTTGCCACACTTCGGTAAGTGCAGGGTCCCCTTTTTGGGATTGTGCATTCATATTTACAGATACAATGGTGAAAAGGATGATCAAAAAAAATAATCTTTTCATTTGGCAGTAATTTATTAGTTAATAACGAATAATAGAAAAATTGTTGAATGGCTGTAAAGATACTTCTTGTGCGTTTACATTAATGACTCTTGACCTTGGAGGACCTAGCCAGCACCATGTAATTAATTTGTCTAATTGTTCTTTATTTCCCGTAGCAATGATTTCTACAGAATCATCATCACAGTTTCTTACTGTTCCCTTTATATTAAGATCATATGCTTTTTCCTGTGTGCTCTGTCTGAAAAATACTCCCTGCACTTTTCCTGTCACTTTAATTCGCATGGTTTGCATGAATGCAAAATTAAATAAGTCATTAATTAGTGCATTCCTGCCATTAAATTGACGAATTTAAAAAGGCCCCGGTTGCGGAGCTTTAAGAATTTTCTTTAATTATCTTTTTTACCAAAAAGTTTTCTGAAAAACCCTTTCTTCTTTTTTTGATTATCATCCTGTTTCATATCACCTATTTTGGGAGAATTTGTTTTCATTGTATCCTTCCTCGGATTATTTTCATCTATCACGGGTTGTGATTCGGGAGGAATATATTCATGATTCGGCTGGTAGAGAAAATCATTGGGATTGCCTACACCTTCATCATCACCCTGTGCACCCGGTGGTAATGTATCGATCATCTGCATGATGTCAGTGCTGTTGATCTCGTTTTGTATTTCCGCAGGCACAGAAAATTTTGCATCCTTATTTATGCCCAGTGATTTATCAGCATACACCTTTTTGAAAAAATTTTCCCAAATGGGCCTGGCTACTGTACCTCCCTGGAAAGCATTGGCGCCAAGAGTTAAAAACCGATCATCGCAACCCACCCATGTGCCTGCCAGAAGTTGAGGAGAATAGCCCATAAACCAAAAATCTGCATTATCGTTTGTCGTTCCTGTTTTTCCACCCAATTCAGCAGCACCTAACCTGCCACGCAGGCCGGCAGCTGTTCCCACATCCACGGTGCCCTGCATCATGCGACACATTCTATATGCAGTTACTTCACTGATTGCTTCTTTTCTATCCACACTGTTATCAAAACGCTTGATCACATTTCCATTTCGATCTTCAATTCGTGTAATGAAGTATGGTTTGGTGGAAAAACCACGACCGGAAAAAATTGAATAACCCCACAACATTTCGAATAATGAAAGGTCGCAGGCGCCAAGTGCCATAGAAGGATAGGGAGTCAATTTAGTAGGAATATTTATTCTCTGAAGAAAATCAGCAAATGACTGTGGTCCCACACTTTTCATGATTGATGCACTGGCGCAGTTCAGTGAATGTGCTAATGCGCCGGCCATTGTGACTTCAGGTGCACCGAGGCATTTTCTTCCGGCCGGTACCCAACCTTTATACTCAGGAAAATATTGCGCTTCATTTTCAACAACCGTTTCAGGAGTAAACCCTCTTTCTTCCATTGCTTCTGTATACAAAAGAGGTTTTATTGTAGAGCCCACTTGTCTTTTTGTATTCAGGTTCGCATGATCGTATTTGTAAGTTTTGAAACTAATGCCCCCCACCCAGGCTTTTACTTCGCCTGTTACGGGGTCCATTGCCATAAATGAAGCCTGCATCATTTGCCGCTGGTATCTGATAGAATCATAAGGTGTCATTACCGTATCTTTTTCACGATTGGCATTCCATGCAAAAACTTTCATCGGTACTTTTTCAAAAAAAGTTTTCCGAATTTCTTTTTCAGTCAGGCCATCATCAGCCAGGTTTCTCCACCGGTCACTGGCTTTCATTTGCGCCTCGAGAATATTTTTATGTTCATTCCAGATATTTTTCACAAACTTTTGCTTATCGAATGCTTTTTGCAGCGTAGGCATCCATTGGGCAATAGCTTCTTCAGCGTCTTCCTGCATTTTTATATTGATGGTTGTAAATATTCTTAAACCATCGTCATAAATATTGTAAGAACCCCCGTCAGGTTTTTTTACACTTTTTAAAACATTGTTCACTTCGTTCTTCAATACTTCACGGAAGTAAGGAGCATAACCATTATTCTCATCCAGTTTTTTATAATGGGTCATATTAATAGGCATCATCTTATACTTTTCTCCATCCGCCCTGGCAATCTTATTATTTTGAATCATCCTTTCGATCACAAGATTTCGCCTGTCAAGTGCCAGCTTTGGATATCGTCTTGGATTGTAAATGCCCGGGCCATTGATCATTCCTACAAGTAATGCAGCTTCAGGCACCGTTAACTGGTCCGGTTCTTTTTGAAAGAAAGTACGAGAAGCATTGCGAATGCCTAATACATTATCAGAATATGGAACGGCGTTCAGGTACAATGCAAGAATTTCTTCTTTGGTAAAATTTCTTTCCAGTTTAACGGCAATAATATACTCTTTGATCTTTTCAATGATTCGCCTTACTGTACTTACTCCGCGTCCCTGTTTTAATAATGTTTTGGCAAGCTGTTGTGTAATTGTACTGCCGCCGCCTTGCCTGCCCAAAGTAAGCAAAGCTCTCATGGTACCTCTTATATCAATGCCTGAATGATTATAAAAGCGTATATCTTCTGTTGATACCAATGCATTGACAACACTAGGCGAAATGTCGCTATAGTTCACATTGCTGCGATTTCCGTTTTCACGATAATATTTTCCCATCAATGTACCGTCAGAAGCATACACCTCTGAAGTTTGCAAAAGAGTGGGATTTTCAAGTTCTTTCATGGAAGGCATTTCACCAAAAACACCCAAAGCCGCCAACACAACTATGCCAATGAAACATACAGCGCCGATGAGAACAATTTGCCAGAAAATACGAACAGAGCGTTTCATACAGGAGTGTTTGATATTAGAAATTATATATTACCGGGTAACAGATTCATCATCTTTCCGTTGCACAATCGAAATTATACAATCAGCGGTAGCCGGATCATTTTTAACTATTAATTTTTTCTCAAAGCTTTTAGCTGTTGAAAAATCAGAACTTTCCTGGCAAATTTTGCTCCAGGAATAGTTTATAAGTGGTCAGATCAGGATTAGATTTAAGAATTTCAAGGTTCTGATCTGTAATTATGGAGAAAGAATATTTATCAGCTTTAAGCCAGGGAACAATTTCGCTGGCAGCCTTTGGTTTTACATCGTTTATGTAATCAATAGCTGCCTGGGCATTATCAAATGGTTTTATTAATACCAGCTTGGTAGTTGAATCCAGGTCAATTGTATTCAACTCAAAAGTTTTATTATAATATTTTTCGCTATTATAACGTGCAAATGCATTACGGGTTTCATTTCCGAATACTACATCCACTTTCTTCAATATTATCATTACATAGTGGGGTGCCTGCGCATTGAATGAATAGGAAAGTATCGGAACTGCAGTTTTCCTGGTAATAGAGTCAACCTTAACAGAATTTGTGACCGGGTTTTTCACAGACACGGTGTCGGCCTTCACAATCATAGGTCTCGATTGGGTAGTATCAACTAAAAGTTGTTTTTTAACTTGAGGTTGCGGGTTCTCAATCTTCAGATTTGTCAATTCTTCTTCTATTGGTTTTCTTCTTCCCAGTACATCAATCATGGTGGTAGCTTTAGCTGCCAGCGGGGAACCCGGATATTTTGTTTGTATTTTTTTCAATTCACTGATCGCTGTTGAATCTTCTCTTTTCTTTATATAATATACGGACTCGATATAGAGTAATTGCGGTGTCCAGTAATTTTCTCCATATAAACTGTCAGCTATTTTCTTTTGTGCAACTGCCTCATCAAAGTTTCCTTCAATAAAAAGGTCGTAAATGTTTTCGTATGTTTTAGTTGCTTCTTCGTTCTTTTCCTGGTCAGGATCTTTTCCTGTGGTAACAATAGCAGTGAGATGATTGCCGGGATATTTTGCATTCATTTCCGATTTTAATTGCGAAGCTTTTGAAGCCTCACCATTCTTATCGTAACAGTAGTAAAGATGAAAAAGCACTTCATCCATTTTTGAGAATTGAGGAAACTTATTTCTTAACTGTTCGTATGTAGTTATTACTGCCTCACAATCTTCCAGGTCTTCTGCATAAATTTTTCCGAGTTCAAATAACGCATTTTGAATAGAATCATTAGAACTTTTTAACTGATCTTCTGTTAAAGGCAGGTTTGCATATAAATTATCAAATGTCAGGTCCTGCGGCTCATTGTTTTTTTGAGAATTGTCGTTAGGAGTCGGATTGTTGCCATTATTGACAGTACGTGGATTGCCCTGGTTAGTTACGGCCTGTATTCTTCTCCAGTTATCTGCATTTGGCCTGTTGCCCCACCTGGCTTTAAATTCAGCTGCCCCTCTTGCTTTTAATGCGGGGTTATAAAAATACCATTCACCTTTGGATGATTGTGACCCAAATATATCTGTTGAAGTGGTTACTCCGGAGCCGGGACTAATTCTTGTATCTGTTTCTTTTAATCCTGCCTGCCTGCGTAATTGTTTCAATATTTTTTTTACAAATTCTTTTCGTTGATCTTCCGGCAATGCAGCAATGCGTTGGAGGCTATCCTGGCGTTCCAGTATTTCAGTTTGCAGTGCCAGCCGGCTCAGCATTTCTTTTTTCTTATTAATTGCATCCACATCTTTTAATTCCGGATCATTTAAGATCAAACTATCATAAAAATTAGATGCCTGCCTGTAATCTTTGCTGGCAAAAGCAAGCTCTGCCAGCTTCATATAGATCTTATTTCGCTGGGTGATATTGCCATTATTATATTTTGCACCTTTTAGAAGCAATTGTTGTGCTCCGCCAATATTATTTCTGTCAATTTCCATTTGGGCAGCCATATAATAAATTATATCACGATAATCAGCATACCTGTCACGCTTAGCCATTTTAAGCAGTTCGGAAATATTTTTTTCTATATAATTATCGCCGCCTGTTTTATCAACTTTTATTGAATAGAGACGTGCATAGACTGCCATTACAGGGTCAACGGTCTGGTTGATAGATTTTTCATAATAATGTTGGGCAAGATCATAATGACCTGAAAGCTCATACATCTGTGCAGTTAAAAATTCCCATCTTGCTTTTTCCTGGTTGGTAGTAGCATTACTTAAGGCTTTACTTAAGTGTAAGGCAGCGCTATCCCACTGATTTTGTTTATAAAAATAAAGAGCCTGCACTTCATCAAGATCATTTCTTAAACGATCTGGAAAAGCCGGGTCTGCTTTTAATGTAGCAATTAGACTGGCCGCTTCGGGGTACTGTTCCCATGCAAGAAAATTCCTTATTTGCCAAATGAAGGCTTCATTTCTGCTTGGAGGCCTGGAAAATATTTTTTTGGGTAAACTTTCTTTTTCTTTTGTGGAAATGGAAACAGCGCTATTATCATCCATACCACTGCCGATATATTTGTAATAACCATCTTTTTCTTTTGGAGCAAAGGCGTAGTTAATGAACTGGAAAGTGAGATAGGCTGAATCAAATTCTTTTTGAAGATAATGAGCAGCTCCCCAGAGAAGATATAAATTATCGGCCCAGTCATTTCGCAGATCATGGAGCACTATGCCGGACGTCGCTTTATAAATCACTGAATCAAGCTGAACAGAATCTTTTGCTGTTTCATTAAGATCGTAATTATAAAAAGAAAGGAGCTGTGTATAGTCATCTTTATGAACTTCTTTTGCCCGGTCAATGATCTCGTTCAGTTTATTATTGGCATTAAAGAAAAAATTATAATGCGTTGTGGTATTTTGAATAAACCGCCTGGGAAGTGTGAATTTTTTTTGCTCAGATCTTTCGGAACGAAGCTGCCTTTCCTCATACTGTTTTGGTTTGGGAATATCAAATGAAAATCCAAGCTGCGCATGACAAAAACCGGCAACAAGACTAAAAGAAAGGACCAATAAAAAAATGCTGATATATCTGTTCGATTGCATCCGGACGAATCTAAACTCTTAATAACTGAAATTCAAAGATTTTAGTATAAAGAGAAGTGGTTTTTTTGGAACAATAACAGTCAATTGTAATGCCAGTTTTATCCCGGTTCCTGGTAAAGCCCGATTACATTTCCAGCCGGGTCAGTGAATCGTGCCGTAATTTCCGGAGCATCTGCACCCACGGGTTGGATAATTTTACCTCCGTTTTCAATAACTGCCTTTATGGAAGATTCAATATTGTCAACCATTATATAAAATAATAAACCCACCTGTGTCATGGGTTTGCGATTCAACACCCATGCTCCGCTTACTTCACCTATCGTATCATCAAAAGCTGTAGCGCCATCTCCCCGCTGCCTTATATTCCATCCAAAAACAGTTTTGTAAAATGATGCGGAGCGGGCAATATCAGTGGCAGGTATTTCAATATAGCAGATCTTGCCATTTTTGTGAGTGGGTTGTGGGCTGTTTGCCATAGAAATATTTTTTTTCGAAAGTAAATCTTTTCAAAAATATAAATGTACGAGCTGCAAGCAGTATAATTTATTAAACTATGAATTACATCATTTCAACGCGTCCCCATAAGCATTTCCCAGGGTGGTTAAAACATCTTTCGGGTTATTGGGATTTTTTATAGCAGCGAGTATTTTTTGTTTTTGTTCCGGCGACAGTGATGTACCGATTTCCCAGATCTTTGATTCAACTGTATTGTACAATCTTGCCAGCATTTCAATTGTTTGTTTCTTTTGTTTTTTATGTAGTCGTTTATTCGGTTTGGGTGAAAGCATATTTTCATTATACTCTTTTAGTACAACCAGCAGTTTGCTCAAAGTTACCTGTAGTTGCGCCTTTGCAGAATCTCTTACCGCCATTATTTTTTGCATCTGGGGAGAAAGGGTCTTCGATTGAAGAGCAGGAGGAGTTTTCCATTTCAACACAGTATCATAAATAACCATTCCATTCTTTGAATACAATTGCCTGTTCGTAATATCTGAATCATTCATTTTTGTTTCAACCGTATTCCAGTTTCCAAGGGTATATTTATAGTTATACGATTCTCCTTCAAACAACGGAACTATTAAGGAATAGGTATTGCCGCCTTCCGGCTTCATTATATATAAAGAATCATGGGAGTTCCAACCATTAAAGGAACCAGCAAGGTGAACTTTAAGATTGTTTTGGCTATCAAAGGGTGGTACTATCACTGTAAATTTTACGGCTGCAACCTGTGCATTAGTTGAGTTAATTGTAAATATTCCCATAATAATAAAGCATAGTGCAATAAAAAAAGATCTCATTTTGATCAGCATTTAAAATGCAAAGTTTGTATTGAATGAGCTCTTAAACTATGACCTTGCTCAACCTTTTTTCATTACCATTTTAATTACTTTATAAATTGGGAATAAAATGTTCTTTATTATTTTATTATTAATTGTTTTTTTCATTTTCTTTACTGAATGCAATTCAATACAGCCTCATTACCCGTAAATCAATTGGTATTTACCAATGAAATCCTGGAAATATGGAAAGACGAAGTGACCGGCCAACACTCAACGTTTTCCCTTATTGCTGCCCACCCAGGTGATATCATTTGCGATTTTGGCGCATCGGCTATTGTGCAAACGCCTTCTTATCTTACCGTACAATTAAGCACCAATGAACATATTTATCTGCAACCATCCTTCCTGCAATACATAAATCATAGTTGTTCACCCAATGTCTTTTTTGATACAACAAGTTTAAAAGTGATTTGCCTGAAGGAAATAAAAAAGGGGGATGAATTATGCTATTTCTATCCTTCAACAGAATGGGAAATGGCTCAGCCTTTTCAATGTGTTTGCGGATCTGTTAATTGTCTTGGTTATATCGGCGGTGCTTCTTATCTTTCGAAAGAAGTATTGAGTAATTACCGCTTTTCCGATTTTATTTCTCAACAATTAAACAACAAGCACTCAAAGTAATTATTTACGAATGCCCGCAATGTCTACCATTCCACCGCTGATAGTTCCGGCAAATCAATTAAAAATTTATCTTCTCGTACCACAGGTAGAATCTGATGATCCTAATATTCAATACTATTATGATTTTTCCGAGGGACTCAAAGAATTCCAAAAGGTTTTTGATGAACTGTATGCAGACTGGAAATGGCAAACTGTAACTATCAATAATTTCAGAAAGGTCATTGATGAAATAGCATTTTCGGCAAATGGTAAGCTGCCTTTTATTTTTAATCTTTGTGACGGTGATGAAATAAATGGTGTGCCAGGTATTTCAGTCATTCATTATTTACAGGAAAAAGGTTTATGCTTTTCGGGATCAGGTACTGATTTCTACCAGGTCACTTCTTCCAAAGCTACAATGAAGCAGGCTTTTGATTGTGCAAAAATCCCAACACCGGGGTGGGAAATGATTGAATATAAAGACCACGATATTACTAATATATTCAACCGGCTTGGATCACCATTGATCGTAAAGCCTGCTATTTCGAATGGCGGTAGTATGGGAATTACAATAAAAAATGTGGTCCATACAGAAGAAGAATTACGGGAACAACTTCAATTAATGTTTTCAGGCTATCGTGGATGGGATCTTAGTTCCGGTGGAGTTGTGGTAGAACAATTCATTAAAGGGCCCGAGTATACCACTTTAATTGTGGGTTCATCAGATCATCCCGATCAGTGTATCCATTATCAGCCCGTAGAAAGAATATTTCATGCTTCGCTTCCCGAAACAGAAAGGTTTTTATCTTTTGATCGTTTATGGGAGTTTTATGAAAATGAAACCGCCATGCCTGAGGAGGGAAATTTTTACGAATATGCTTTAGCCGGCAATGAAGTGATACCATCCCTGCAACAACTTACTTTTGATGCATACAAAGCGGTAAAAGGAACAGGCTATGCAAGACTTGATATAAGAATGGATGCAGAAACCAAAAAATTATATGTGCTGGAGGTAAATGCACAATGTGGTCTAAGTGAAGATGAAGACCTTACTTCCATCGGTGCTATTCTTCGTTTTTCAGGAAAATCATTTACGAAATTAATTGCAGAAATCATACAGGATGGTTTGCGTAAATATGATCTTATATCTTCAATAACTTCATCAATAAATAAAAAAGCTTCGTGAAAATTTGTGTACTGCAACCAGACTACTCAACTACGGCCGTAGATTATCAATACTACGATCCGCCAAGACAGTTAGCCCACCTATGGCCTGAAGCACAGGTTGACAATGTGTTTCTGAATAAACTAACAACTTACCGCCAGTTAAAAGAATTGGGAAAAAAAGGCTATGATATATTCGTGAATTTATGTGAAGGATATCTTGAATGGGAAGTTCCCGGCGCAGATGTGTATTATTCAATGGAGCTTTTGAATCTTCCATTCACAGGCCCCGGTACTAAATTGTATGATGTACCAAAAGAACTAATGAAATATGTGGCCCATTGCCAGGGAATCAGATCGCCACAATATATATTGGTTGAAAAAATTGACGACATAAAAACAGCTGTTGAAAAATTAAAATTTCCTTTGTTTGTAAAACCTGAAAAGGCAGGAGATAGCCTGGGTGTTGATCAACATTCATTAGTATATACTGAAAAAGAATTGAAAGAGAAAGTAGTCAGCATCATTAATGAATACGGCCCATTGCTGGTGGAGGAATATATTGCCGGCAGAGAATTCACCGTTCTTGTAGCAGCGAATGCAAACGATCCCAAAACCTGCGCTGTGTTCAGACCCGTTGAATATATTTTCCCCCAAAACTATTCTTTTAAAACCTATTCATTAAAAACTTCAGAGCTTCATCCTGATTGTAATATTCCCTGCAATGATGAATATCTTGACCATGAATTACGCAGTGCTGCAGAAAAAATATTCTTAGGATTCGGAGGCGTTGGCTATGCAAGAATGGATTTCAGGGTGAATGATAAAAATGAGGTATATTTCCTCGAACTCAATTTTACCTGTTCTGTTTTTTATACAGATGGTTATGAAGGATCAGCCGATTTTATTTTGAAATATGATGGAATAGGACAGGCCGGGTTCTTACAACACATCGTTGCCGAAGGGATAGCCCGTCATCAAAGAAAAATGAAACCTTTTGTAATAAAAGGAAATTCAATTTCAGGCTTTGGTATTTATGCCAGCCGAGATCTGCAGGCAGGGGAGTTTATTTTTTCGGGGGAAGAAAAGCCACAGCGATTGGTCACACTCAGGCATGTAGAAAGAACCTGGTCTGAAAATGATAAAGAAACATTCCGCAAATATGCTTACCCAATAAGCAAAGAGGTTTTTCTAATATGGGATAATGATCCTACAGAATGGGCTCCTCAAAATCATAGCTGCGACCCCAATACAGCTTATAATGGACTAAATGTAGTGGCCATAAAACCCATTGAAAAAGGAGAAGAACTTACTCTTGATTACGCTACATTCCTGGATAAAAATATGCAGCCCTTCCATTGCTTATGTGGCTCTCCCAATTGTCGGGGACTCATTATAGGGATGCCGAATAATTCAGTTACAGAAAGAGAAACAAGATTGAAAAAGGTAAGAGCTTCGAGGCAACGTTAAAATGATTATTATCTTTTGCAGTCGATTTTTGTAATTCCATTGATAAAGTCTTCTTGTTTCTCAATTTCACCGTTATTGAACACAATGGATGACCACATATACCGGACGTAACTACGTTTTTTTTATTTTTATGAAAAATATGTATGCGATTCTTAATTGCTGTCATATTAATCTCTCTCTCTTTTGCTTCCTTTTCGCAGGATATGTCCAGGTTTCACTCCTATTCAGTCAAAGATGGGTTATCTGACAACAGGGTGTATAATATTGTTCAGGATGATCGTGGCTTTATTTGGATCGGGACTGCAAATGGTTTGAATTTCTTTGATGGAAATAAATTTACTATCTATAATACGAATAACAGTAAATTAAAAGATAACCAGATTTACGAAATTAAGAAAGCACGCACCCATGAATTGTTGATTGCAACGGGTTATGGAGCAATTCTAATGGATACCCGGACGGCGATAATGAAACTGATTACTGTACCGTCGCTTCGGGGGTTGGAAAATGTTGCTAATAATGTTCGTCATATCGCTTATACCAGCAAAGATGAAATTGTGCTTGGTACTTACGTTGGAGCGTATATTCTCGATCGGGAAGGAAACCTGATTGATAGTGTTCGTTCTGATTATAAGGTTAGTGATGTCGGAATAAGATTTTTACATTTTGTCGGGGGACTTGCTTCCTTTTCAAACGGTGATGTACTCATTGCAGCCAGCACCGGATTTTATTTTTATAATTCTCAGAAAAAGAAGGTGCTTCCTCTCGATTCATTGAATACACCTGCATATCATCAACTCGTGAAATTACTGCATGGAAGAAAACCGAGTTATATTTATGCGACCAATAATTTTGATCAACTTTTTTTTATTGACAACCTTTCATTTACCGATAGTATATATATTGTTGATATCCCGCATCAGCAGGTAGTTGCACAAAAACTTCCTTTTGCTGTAAAGGATAATATACGCTGGGATTCAAGAATTCAGTTTCATAGTGACTCCTTATTAACTGTTACAACCGCAAGAAAAGGATATTACTTGTTTTCATATAATCCATCTGATCCTGATTTGACTTTAATTTCCGGAGAACAGGCGTCGAACGTTTTTACACAATATATTTTACGCGATAATTCAAATCAGTTTTGGGTGGCTACTGAAACCGGCTTTTTGCAGGAAACTTCTGATTATCCTCATATCAGCAATATTTCTATTAAGCCGTATGTACCAAAGGATAGTTATCACCCTGTTGCAGCAGTATATTCTGACCCTAAAAGATACTGGATCGGCGGGTATTCAAGGGAATCGGGATTACTTGTTTTGGACACGGCTTTTCGATTGATTAAAAGAATAGACTTTATAAAAAAACCCGCGGACAAGAATTTTATTGTATCCATAGTGCCCTGGACAAAAGATACCTTGCTGATAGGTACCAAGAGTGGTGATTATTTTGTAAATGTTCATAATTATAAAAAAACTGACTTCTCTTTCCCCGGCACACAGAGGAATTTATCAAACATTATTATTCAAAAATATTTCCGTGATTCAAAAGGAGTGTTGTGGTTAAGTGGCGGTCAAACGGGCGGTGTCTGGCAAATTGATCAGCAGCGAAGAACAATTAAGCATTATAAACCTGGCAGAACCGCTTCGGATTTCCCACTCAGAAGTGCCGGTGCTTTCGCAGAGGATAATAATGACAACATCTGGATGGTACATTGGGTGGATGGCCTGGCGCGATGGAACACGAAAAAACAAGAATTTGATACATTAATAAAGCAATGGCCTATAAAGGGATTCATTGGGTTTAATTGTTCAGGTATTACAAAAGCAGAAGATGATAACTTCTGGTTTTTTATTAATTCCTATGGTTTGGTGAAATATGATATCAGAAATAATTCGATTAAACGGTTTGTGGCTACCAACGACAGGGCAGACGACAATACAGATTGTCTGATGATGACGGGAGGAAGAAAACTTTGGATGAATCTGCGACATTCGATCCTTGTGTATGATACAAAAGACCATAGTCTGGTTACGTTAACTTTTAAAAATGGGCTGCCGGATGAATCAAATACCGGAGAGGCCATGTATTTTGACACAGTTAAACAAACTATAGCCATTGGATTCTCCAATACTTTTTCCCTGATTGATGTGTCTTCGATTAAAACTACATCTTCAAATTCTGAAGTTTTTATATGCGGAATAAAAAATTTACTTAATAATAATTATGAAAATTTTAATCAGCCCTTTCGTTTAAACTATAGAAATAATGGCATTCAAATCAGGTTCGCTGTTACGGACCTTCATCATACAATTCAGTCGCCGGAATTTGAATACAGGCTCTCAGATAATGAAAACTGGAAATTTATCGGTTCTGTAAGTTCACTGAATCTGATTAATCTTTCTCCGGGTTTTTATAGATTACAAAATAAGGCTGGCCGGAGAAAATATTGGACAGCCAGCGAATTCCTCATTTATTCAATTCAGGGTACTTCCACCTTTTCATAAAACCCTTTTGTTTTATTTCCTCTTATGTATAGTGGTTGCTCCCTGGCTTTTTTGTTTTACAGAATCCGGCAACATCAAATTCTGACAATACAGAGTGTTCGCACTAAAATTTCCTACGATTTACATGATGATTTAGGTTCAAGACTTACTAATATCAGGTTTTTGTCCGTAATGGGAGAAAATGAAAACGTTTCACTCCAGGAAAGAAAAAAATATCTGAATAAAATCAGTGAAGAAGCATTGGCATCAGGAGAAGCACTTGATGAAATAGTCAGGAACATGCATGTGCATGATGAAGAACTGGATGATGTTGTAGCAAGGATGCGTCGCTACGCAGGCGAATTTTTTGAAAATGGGCATTCGACTTTCATCATGGATGTGGATGATACTATTTCCTCAAAGCAACTGGAGCTGGAAAAACAAAAGGATTTGTTCATGGTTTTTAAGGAAATACTGAATAACATTAAAAAACATGCTGGTGCAAATCATGTATCCATTGAAATAAATATAAAAGGCAAAGATCTTCTGATGAAAGTGAAAGATGATGGGTGTGGGTTTGATATAGATGCATTTACAGACAGAAATGGCATCAGGAGTATAAAGTCACGTATGAACAAATGGGGAGGTGACGCCAATTTGATCTCTGAAAAAGGAGCAGGTACTACTATTATTGTTCAGCTACCAATGGAAAAGAACTGACACATAAAGGGGATTTTTGGCCATAGAACTTAACGGTAATTTCATCACATGCCCATAACGCTGGTTTTATTTGAGGATAATGTTGAATTGCGCAATCTACTTGTTAGTTTACTCAATAACAGTGCAAAATATGCTGTAATAGGCGATTATGGTGATGCTGTGAATATTAGTGAAATTATTCAAAGCAAATTACCTGATGTTGTAATCCTGGATATTAATATGCCCGGCATGGATGGTATTGAAGCTGCTACCCTGATCAAAGAAACAAATCCTGATGTTTCCATAATCATGTACACGCAGTTTGAAGATGATGAAAAGTTATTTAAAAGTTTGTGTGCCGGGGCTGATGGGTATATAATAAAAAAAGTTTCGCCGCTCAGGCTGATTGATGCTATTGATGAAGTATGCCGGGGCGGGCCGCCCATGTCTCCTTCCATTGCCAAAAAGGTACTTAATTCTTTCCATGTCAGACAAAAACCGGTAGGTGCTCACTACAAACTCACGTCAAAGGAATTTGAAATACTTCAATTACTGATCAAGGGTTATAGCGTTAAACTGATAGCTGCAGAAAGCAAAGTCTCATATGATACAACCCGGACGCATTTGCGGAATATTTACAGGAAACTCCATGTAAACTGCGGCAAAGAGGCTATTGCAAAAATACTTTCTGGAAAAATCGATACCTGATTTCTGACATTGCCAGGAAAGATACCCCCAAAAAGATGATTTTTTCCCGTAATGACAGTTTCTAATTTAGATGATTTCGATTCAAAACCATCCTGCCCGGATCCTGCATCCTTTTGAACGCCGGTAAAGAATACCCTCTTAATTTGTATTAATCCTAAATATTATACCATGAAACAACTTATAGTATGGTTTGTTTTTTTGTTTCAATTTTTTATAATAAATAATATTTATGCCCCAGAAGATAGGAAAAAAAATAAAAGAAACAGCTAAACAAACTGCTGAACAGAAAGCTGAACAAAAAACATCGGAAGCTACCGGTGCGGCGATTGACAAGGGTATTGACAAGGGTCTTGAAGGAGTAAAGTCAATTTTCAAAAAAAAGAATAAAGTATCCAAAGACGGAAATGTAGAGGAAGAAACAAATGATCAAACAGATGAAAATTCTGATGCTGAAGAGATGAATACCGGTAGCCAGGACACAATTACTCCATTTGGGGTTTATTCAAAATTTACTTTTGAGCCGGGTAATAAAATTCTTTTTTATGATGACTTTGAAAAGGATGGCCTGGGTGATTTTCCCGTGCAATGGGAAACAAACGGAAGTGGAGAAGTGGTAACTAATTCTTTGTTTGAGGGAAAATGGTTTTCTATAACCGGAAGAGCAGGTTATCTGCCGTCAACTGAAGAATTACCCGAGAACTATACGATCGAATTTGATGTACTGACTGATGGATTTAGTGATAACAACAGCGCCAGTTTTTTGACGATAGCTTTCCTGAAAAAGAAAAGTTATGATATGGGAGGAGCAGGCGGTCATGCGCATTTGCAGATTTCGCTCAATAGAAGCGCCAATATGAATATTGGTAATACCGGTGCAGAAAAGACACCAAGGATTGGATCAAAACTAAACAGGATATTTAAACTGGACACTCTGGTACATTTTTCAATGGC
>CAWERU010000006.1:0-416860 GCA_963811645.1 uncultured Bacteroidota bacterium
TCTTCAATCGCTTTCTCCATATGTTTATTAGTTGCCTGCTCGGGAAATTCATCTTCAACCAATAATGATGGGAGTGCATCAGCCGATCCGGTTTCCGGAAGCTCCGGTAAAGACATGTATTATGAATATACTCTCACAACAACGGGAAAAGATATCACCATGAACGGCGTTACAAAACTTTATATTTCATCAAAAGGGGATATGCGCTCTGAGATGAACATGTCGAGTTCTTTGAATAAAAATAAAACCTCGGCTCCTATAGTAACTATTGGTCATTCAAATAAACCGGATGAAAGTGTAATAATTGATGATGATGCGAAGACGTATACCATCAATCACATTGATCAGAATGATTTTAACACAGGCGAAAAAATTCAATCAACAGTTTCAAAAATCGGCGAAGAAAAAATAATGGGTTTTAATTGCGTACATGCAAGAGTGATCAGTAAAAAAAGTATAGGCAGTCTTTATTCAGACGTGGATACAATTGATTTATGGAGAAGTAAAGAAGTTCCTGTACTGGCTTCTGTCAAAGAATTGATGGATAAGTTTGAGGCAAAGACAGGCAATACGATGTATTCGCAGGATGCAGTAAATCAGTTAAAACAAATGGGCTGCGAGGGCTTTATGGTCAGAATGACAATAGGATCTAAAAATTCCAATGTAAAAGAAGAGCTTACTAAAGTGGAACCCAGGGATCTTTCAGCAAACTTATTTCAGATTCCCGCAGGATATAAAGAAGACAAGGAAGGATTGTAAAACAACTAATATTTCCAACAGGGGTTCTATTTCTTAAAGTATGATCAATAAAATATTATGAAGTATTCCCTTTTTCCGATTTCAATTTCTGTTAGTTTTTTATTGCAATGTTGCTCCGGAATCAGCAATTCAAAAACCGTAAATAAAGCGGATAGCCTGCCTGCACAATCTTCTTCTGATCAATCCGTACAACAACAACCGGTAAATTCAACCATGACACCGGCAGATTCTGATGTTTTGCCTTCAATGCCGGATTCTAATTCGTTCACAAATATGAAAGACAGTGTTCTTATTCAGCTAAAAGATAAGGCAGGAAAAAACGGGGACATGATTGACAGTGTTATGTCGATGTTGACCAATCAAACTTCAACTGCAGAAACCAGCACTCCTGTTCAGAAAAAATTAATTCCCTATCACGAACCGCTTCCGGATGATTATGTAATTCCTGTTAGTGGAAATGGTAACGGGTTGGTTTATGAATATGCCGGTGGATCAATAATGAATGGAAAAAAGGGCGGCATTGCTTTTACAATTGCAATTGATCCTTCTAAAAACTCGGGATGGAATATGTATTTTGATGGCTATGCGCAAATGAACCAGATGAATTTAAATATCAATACACACTATTCATTCCTGATGAATAATGGCTTTACTCATGTGTTATTGAACAACGATCATAAAGTATATACCACGCAAAAAGTAGAACAAACTATTCAGCAAAAAAACTATAGTGTAACGAGCATTAAAGTGACAAAGCTCGGAAATGAAAAATTATATGGCTTTAATTGTGTTCATGCAAAGGTTAGCAGCATCACTCATTTTATGGGCCAAACTGAAACCGGAGAACTTGACATCTGGCGGAGTGAAGAAGTACCCGGCGCTTCTTCACTTGAAAGTACTATTCAAATTCTTGTCTCACCCATAACTCTTGAAATGGAAAATAAGCTTGTACAAGCTGGTTGTAAGGGTGCTATTTTAAAAGTGTCATGGCATGATAAGAATTCGGATGTAATAAAAGAATTAATAAAAGTGACAAAGCAGGAAATTCCTGATTCGGTTTTTGTAATACCTGCAGGATATAGAGAAAATAAGAACGCGGCTTTGTATAGCCTTTTTTAAGAAAATAAAATCATCCATGAATGTAATAAAGGACTATTCATTGATTTTCCGGACATCTGTATTTTGATAAAGGATTTTTATTTTCATTATTGTTGAAATACTGATTGCCCGCTGTATCGCAAGGCCGGCTTTTTCACCTTCAAACAATTCATTAACGGTTGTAGTAAATATGGAGACCCATCTTTGAAAATGTTCTTCTTTTAATGGAAATATTTGATGCAGCCTCTTGTGTGAAGCCATAGGATTTCCGGAATACGTGCCGGAATAAAAAAGCGCATTTTCCCAGAAATCATACATTACCGGTAAATGTTTTTTCCAGTTTACTTTAAAAACTTTTGTAAAAATGGGCCCGATCAAAGAATCAGCTTTTACTTTCTCATAGAATGCATTTACTAATAACTCTACGTCTTCTTTTGTCTGAATATCTTTTTTCGCCATCATCATTATTACACTATCTTTTTCTTTTTATAAATCTTTCCTGTTGAATTTCCTGAGCGATAGCCAGAAAGGAATTATCGTCCAGAGGAATAAGATGACAAGCGCCACTATGAATCCGGATTGGGTTCCGAAGAAATCTCTGAAAACAGCACCGGTATAGCCCATTAGTGCCGAAACATCCATTTTAAGCAGGATCATTATCCTGCTCAGATCAATGGGATTAAATGCGCTGGCGACAACCATAAATTTTTCCAAAGAGTAATCTTCAAACTGGAACAGGATAAATAAAACTATGCCATCAAACAACAGGGAAAAATACAACCATAAAAAAATGGAGACCCCGATCCCTTTTGCCTTATCTCTTGTAATCACCGCAGCCAGCATAGCGATAGCGACAAAGATCACTGATAGAAGCAGCCCCATTACCAACATGATAATTCCGGTGGCAGTTGGCGTATAGGTAATGATGGGAACGCCGGCACCGAAAAGAAATGCCAGTGACAAAGAGCCGGCCAGGCCAGTGAAAAGACTAAGCCATAAATTTTTTCTTTTTAAGGGCTGGCTTACCAGTAATTCAATAAACTCAGAACTGTTATATACATAAATGGTTGAAAAAATAATGGATACTAATGGCACGATGATGAGAATAATATTCAGCAGGCTGAGTAATCCTTTTGAAGTATTATCTTCGAGATTAAACACACTCATGGAAATCACCAGCAAAAAAAAAGTATAGCCCACCACGATCTTGCTCCGGAGAATATCGGCAATAACATATTTAATAATTTTTCTCACTTGTTTATTTTTTTATCTGATGCCGCAATTGTTTTCGATAATTTTTATTCTTCGCTAAAAATTTATTAGTATTTATTTTATCGGGGCCGGTTTCTGTACTTCTTTCATCAGGGTACTGTCCCAATTGCCGGATACTTTTACCTGAGCCATTGCGCCAAAATCAAAAGCCTCTATCAGGTTATGATTTAAAAGTAAATAAGTACCCGGTTCCCTGAATTTGTATAAGGCCGCAGCGGCGGAACCTCCCGGTATGGACCATGTTTCGAAATCGGTGAGGGGCTTATTATTAAATTTCCCGCCGGGCCAGTAAAGATCAGCGTGTCCACCAATCAGGTGAATGCGTGTATCACGGTTAGCTTGTGAAGTGATAAATAAAACTTTTTCACCCACATTGGCTGTAAGAGCATTTTTACCTAATAAAGCACCCTGCTTGCCATTAAAGACAATATTGGTGGGCATGAGTGTTTTAAGGGATTCAGCAATTTCCTGGATACTTTCCTGGGGAGTGGCCATATTTTTAATTTTACCATTCTTGTCCTTGGGAAGATAATAATCCTGTTCAGCAATATAATAAGCCCTGTCAAACTTCACCGGGTTACCGTTTTCATCTTTTAAACCTTCCCTTGGTAAAACCATTATGGCGCCATTCATACCGGAAGTAACGTGGATGGGTACCATAGTACCTCCAGGGGCACAGTGATAAACAAATACTCCGGGTTTGGTGCATCTGAATCTGAATGTTACCTGCTCACCGGGATTTACAAGTGAGATTTCACCTCCGCCCAATGCACCTGTTGAAGCATGAAAATCTATATTATGAGTTTGGGTATTGGTAGAAGGATTCTTTAGCGTTAATTCTATAAAATCGTTTTGATGCACTACGATCATCGGCCCCGGTATTGTACCATTGTAGGTAAAAGCCCAGATAGAATCACCCGGAGCCACTTCGATTTTCTTTTCCTGAACCTCAAATGTAACCTGTACTATTTTGGGATCATCTTTATCTACCTGGTCAAATTTAGGCAATAAGGGTGGCGGCACCATCACCTGGGTTACTCTTTCAAGGTTATCGCCATCTCCTTCAAATTTTTCATCAATTGCAGAGGTTGAGCTGGTATTCCTGCATGCAGCTAACAATGACATTACTGTGATCACCAGGAATGAATAAAGAATACTGCCCACACCATTTTTCGGGAATTGAAGTTTTTTAGTATTCATTTTTTCTTTTTTAAGGGTTTCGATTTTGTTATATCAAATGGTGACGCGTATCCTTCCTTTTATTTTTTCATCATAATGGCTGCAATCGCTTTTGATAATTTTTGTTCGCCGGTATCTTTTTGCAGATCATTAAGTGGTTTATGAAACATAAGATCGCCATCCTGCATATAAATGACCTGTGTTATAAGATCATCCAGTTCACTCAATACATGGGAAGTGACAAGAACCAATTTGCCTTTCGATTTCTCGCGGATAATTTTTTCTTTTAAAATCTCCGATGCCAGGGGGTCCAGTCCGGCAGTAGGTTCATCAAGAATAAGTACATCAGGATTAAAAAGAAAAGCTAAAGAAGCGCTTACTTTTTGTCTTGTTCCACCGGATAGAGTTCTCATCCGCTTGTGCAGCAACTGATCCAGGCCGAATGCCACTGCCAGTTCTTCATCTGCCCGGTTATTTTTTTCTTTAGACTTTCTTATATCCTTCATCATTTTAAAGACCTGGCCAATCGTCATATTTTCAGGATAACGTCCTATCTGCGGCATATAACCTATGTATTGACGGTACAACCAGTCATGCACAATATTTTTTCCGTTGAATGTAATAAAGCCGCTATCAGGCACAACCATTCCAAGAATGCTTTTTATAAAAGTGGTTTTGCCGCTCCCGTTTGGACCGATTAAAGCAATACATTCTCCTTTATTACAGGTAACCGATATGTTGTTCAGCGCATGCAGCCGGCCAAATTTTTTTGTGACGTTATTTGCAATGATCATAGATGTAAAGGTTTCATGAGTGGATAATTGTCTTTCAGGTTTTCGGGCGTAAGAGTAGGTAAAATTTTTTCCGATTTATCCAGCAGGGATGTCATGAAACTCCTGAATAGCATCATCGATGCCGGATTTTTTTCCACGATCATAGAATAAAGGCTTACGGGCCTGTAAGGCACATCTCCCGTATTATCCTTGTTCAAATCATATCCTTCATATTTATCCCAGTAATTATGATCGAAACTGTTCAGCACCAGTGAACCGTTTGTGCCTACATCGAATGTGTTGGAAAGAAAATTATTGTTCGTAATTACATTGTCCTGACAACTGGCCTGTATTTTCATTGCCCAGCCATTGTTACTGAATTCATTTTTCTCCACAGTGATACGGTTGGTGCCTTCCATATAAATGCCGCTGGTATTGCGGATAAATTTATTTCCTGTTATATAGCTATCGGTTATTTCTTTCAGGAATATTCCATAAGCAGCATCTCCCCAGTTTTCTTCAAAAATATTATTGAACATTTTTACACCATGCGTGAACATGACGGAAACACCGGCCCCATTATTTTGAAAAATGTTACAGATATAGGCATCATTATGGGAAAACATAAAATGCAATCCATACCGCATATTATTGTAAGAAAGATTTCTCCATATAATGGAATTAGTGACGAATTCAAAATAAATACCATCACGATGACCTGTAACTGTATTTCCGATGATTCGCATGCTGTCACTTTTCCAACAATGGATGCCATTGCCGCTTTGTTGCTCTGTTGTAGCAATGCCGGTGAGCTTGTTGTTTTCAATAAGACAGTTAGTGCCTGATTGCGAATAGACACCAAAGAAAGTATCTTGAAAAATATTTCCCGATACGGTTACATTCCGGCAACCGTAAATCTTTATAGCTGCAATATCCTCGATGCTTGATACTCCTGAATGAACTATCTTAAATCCTTTTACAGTAACTCCGTTTGCTTTTATGGAAATGATCTCATACTTATGTTCTCCATCCAGTACCGGGTAATTATTTCCAAAAAGAGTAATGGACTTATTAAGGAGGATATTTTTTTCTTTATACACACCGCTTTCTACCCAAACAGTATCTCCGTCAGCCGCTGCCGCAATGGCTTCATGAATAGAATGGTATGGCTGTTGTTTCCCTACCTTTATCGTTCTGGCAAAAGAGAAAGAATAAATCATCAATGAACTTAGCAATATGTATATTCTTTTACTCATGGTTTCCAAAGCTTATCCCAGCTCATTACATTTCCTTTATATTCTATCATGATTTTATTGAGGCTGTCGCGGTTACTAAAGGCGGCAATATTTCCTTCCATGGGGCTTTTTAAATTTTCACTTTTCATAAACAAAGCTTCATTTGATTTGATCAGTGAATGGTCACCGCTGAAATCTTTAAAATAAATATCCTTCACCTCGTTGCGATCAAAACCCTTTTGTTGCAAAAAAGAAAGAATGCAATGAGCATCATCGAACTTAAACACCTTGCCTTTTTTAGTTATTATCTCAGCTCCGAACCTTGCATCGCTAACCGTCATCTTACAAAAATCGCAGTGATCTTTCCCGACTACAATAGTTTGTGGACCACTATTGCAGGATGAAATAAAAAAGAATAGGAGTGTTGCAATGCCGGCAACCGGTTTGAATGAATGTTTTCTTTTTTTGATTGAGAGCCATTCGGTGATGACCAGCAGGAGCAGAATAAAACCGACACCTGCAAATATCCATCCTCCTGCTGCTGGTTGAGAATATGCACTGAAGTTGAGCAACTGTTTATAGCCGATCAGCGGTGGCTGGTAAGCCATACCTGGAACTATAATAGCTGCATCCGGATTCAGATTATGCCCATAATTATATTCCCATCTCCAGAAATCAATCATGGCAATAATGCCAAAACAAATAAAAAGCAGCGCAACAATGTTGAGCCATTTTCCTGATCCTGTTATAGCAACGATTAAAACCAGCAGCGAAAAGAAAATAATGATATAAGGCAACACGGTAAACTCGGTAAAGTCAGCAGTGTGCAGTGTTTTCATTCCTATATAATGATTCAGTCCATTGATGATATCCACGTTGCCGCCGAGATGGTGAGGATAAATCAGGAGTTTCAAGCCTTCCGGGTACTGCGGCGCAGACAGGTCAATTCTCCACATCGGGACGAATAAAATAATTATCAATGCCATGCTGCTTATGCCTGTTAAGATCCTTGTCCCTTTTTTTAAACGATTTCTTTTCATACCCGGTGAATTAATGATTGTTGTATCCTTTCATTATTTTATTTTCCCGCTTCCGTAGTATCTGTTGGCATATTCTTACCTGTGCTGAATAATAATGGCACATTGCTGTTTTCAGGTGATATCCTGATATAGCCCTGCATTTCCTGGTGCAACGCGCTGCAGAAATCCGTGCAGTAAAAAGGGTACATGCCTGGTTTTTCAGGTGTCCATTTCAAAGATTGTGTTTCGCCCGGCATGATCAGCAATTCGGCTGTTAGCGCACCCTTAATAGCAAATCCATGCGGCACATCCCAATCCTGCTCCAGGTTGGTAACATGCCAGTACACATCATCGCCTACTTTAATTCCTTCAATATTATCGGGAACAAAATGAGACCGTATTTGTGTGAGATATATATCAACCCTTTTACCGTTACGCACTACTTCAGCTTCTGCCTCGCCTTTGGTAACATAAGGGTTTTGATTCTCTTCTATTTTAAAAAACTTAACAGATTTATCCCTGATCAGTGAAGCTTCTACTGCCTGTCCATAATGTGGCTCACCGACAGTAGGAAAGTCGAGTAACAATTGCATCTTATCGCCGCTGTTATCAAAAATCTGGCATGCCTGAGCTAATTCAGGACCCGTTGGCAAATACCTGTCTTTCGTGATTTTATTATACACAATTACATATTTACCGTTAGGCTTCCTGGTATCACCGCCCGGTATGCATAAATGCCCCGGCGAGTAATAAGTTGGCTCCCTGTCAATTATTTTTAAATCTTTAATATTCCATTTTACAATTTCTGATGAAACAAACATGGTGGTAACGGCATTGCCTCTGCCATCAAACTCTGTGTGCAACGGACCCAATCCTGGTTTTTTTACTTCTCCGTATAAAGCGGATTCGTACCGGATTACCGGGATGCCATCATAATCCCCGATAAAATCTTTTGCTGCAATGGCTTTTTGAATTTTATCAAAACTGAATACGGGGATTAATGCAGCGAGCTTGCCGCTGCCGACAATATATTCACCTGTTGGATCAACATCACAACCATGCGGCGATTTGGGACACGGAATGAAATAACAGATATCTTTTAAATCTTTTGCATCTATAGCAGTTATTTCTTTTTCAATGGTGGACGTAGACGAATGTGTTTTTTCATTGTACACATTATGCGCATATTGAACAGGCTCTTTTTTGCCATTTCCCTGGTTCGCATATTCTTCCATTTTTTTCCAGTTAACAGCCAAAATAAAATCTTTATCCCGCTGCGAAGCATTTACTTCCAGTAATGTGTTTGCCTGTTCCGTATTGTAACAGGAGAAGAAAAACCAGTCGTGCGATTTCCCTTTTCCACCATGGCTCAAATCAAAATCAACTGGCGGCACTCTTAACTGAAAGGCTATTTTCATATTACCAGTATTCTTATCGACACTAATAAAACTGATGGAAGCTTTGAAATTTTTTTTGTAAGTATTGATGGGCACATCCCCGTTATCATTGTCCATGGGTACAGCAAAGCGGGTACCCGCCACAACATATTCTGTATTCTCCGTTATAAATGGAGAAGAGTGGTTACCAGCGCTATTCGGCAACTCCAATATTTCCACAGTTTTGAAAGTAGATAGATCAACCCGTGCAATGCGGGGAGTATTATTGGCATTGGCAAAAATCCAGCGACCGTCAATTTCACCATTTGTTTGTGATAACTCAAGGTGATGCTGATCATCCCATGGCACAAAACCATGTGAAGTATTCAGCATGGGTTTGGTTTCTTCACTATAACCATAACCGTTTTCAGGAAAAACAGAAAATATGGGAACAATTTTCAACAATCTTCCGGAGGGTAAGCCATACACGCTCATCTGCCCGTTAAAGCCGCCGGAAACAAAATTGTAAAATTCGTCGTATTTACCCGGCGCCACGTATGTTTTGCCGGCTGCATCCGCACTGACTGCGTTTCCTTCATTTTTGGGTTTGCATGAATATATGATCGTTGCTGTGCTGATAATAGCAGCAAATAACATCCATGATTTAATTTTTTTCATATTGCTATTGTTAGGATTGATTACATTTATTTTACACCATCATTTTTGCGCATAAACTCATATATATTGCGTGCGTCATCGTCAGATAAATTCTGATTAGGCATTCGCACCAGGCATATTTCCAGTAGGGCCTGCGCTTTCGGGTCCTTGCTTAGCATTTCATCTGTGTTGGTAACGAAGTTCATGATCCACTCGGGGGTATGCCTGCCGGTTACGCCTTTCCAACCGGGGCCTACGAGTTTTTCATCCGTTAACTTGTGGCAGGCGCTGCATTTTACTGCAAATATTTTGCTGCCTGCATCGGCTTTGGCGACATCAAGCGTAAGGCTTATATCTACTTTTGTAAATTTCCCTTCACCCCTGTTAGGGTCATAAGAAGGATTTCCATTTGCCGTTTCTTTTGTTTCGGTCGAAGGAGATGCTTCTTTTTTTACATCGGTATTATTATTGCCACAGGCAGCAATAAAAAAAGTGATTATGCCTAATGCAGTTATTTTTTTCATAAAAACTATTTTAATTATAGACGCAAGATTAACTATGCCTCTAAAAACATTTTATGCGTTGAATCATAAAACTAGCCGGTATGATATTTAACAATAAAAAGGTTTATTAACTTTATATTGAAAATTTTTTGTGAGCGATTATTTAAAAGGAAAATGAAAATGTTTGCGGCGATTTTACTGATTTTGATCAATTCATGTCCTGTTAAAAATCATAGCTGGGGTATATCCATACAAATAGCTTTGATGACGTCTAAATCTTTTTTTCTATGATGATTGATGTTGATACTTTACTTGCATGGGGCGCAACCTATAAAAAAGTAGGTGCGGAAGAAATCATCTTTCGGGAAGGAACAGAAGGTCGTTTTTATTATCAGTTGGTAACCGGTTCCGTCCGGTGGGTTAATATTAATGATGACGGGAGAGAATTTATTCAAAACATGATAGAGCCGGGCGATTGTTTTGGGGAATTTCCCTTGTTTGATGATGATGCATATGCAGCATCGGCCATTGCGAATAAAGAATCTGTTATCCTTCGCTTGCATAAAAACGGTTTTCATGAATTGCTCAAAGAATATCCTGAAATTCATTTTGCTTTCAGCAAGCTGCTGACACAACGCCTGCGGTTTAAATTCTTATTCCTGAAAGAACTTGCTTACTGCGATCCTGAACACAGGATTGTTACTTTATTTTCTTACTTTAAAGAATCTAAAAAAAATATCTGCCAGGATTGCAACCAGGTACAACTTACCCGCCAGCAAATTGCAAACATGACAGGGCTACGGGTAGAAACTGTTATCAGGGCTATTAAAAATCTCCAGTTTAAAGGATCACTTGTTATTAACAGAGGCAAAGTGTATTGCTGATTTATGATTCCACGCATAGAATAAGTTTTCAGCCCGCGGTTACTTTGTTTCAAAAAAGGAATGAATCACAATTTGCGAAAGTGGCTGCAAATTACCCTATTCAATTTATTGCTTGTTGCTTTTCTTGGTGTGATAATGAGATACAAGATTGCATTTTCGCTTCCTTTTATTAATCAGCAATATCTATTACATGCACATTCTCATTTTGCATTTGCCGGCTGGGTAACACAAGCACTGATGACCTTACTGGTGTTTTATCTTTATGAAAGAGGAAATACAACAGCTTTTAGAAAATATAAATGGATATTGTATGCTAACCTATTCACTGCCTATGGAATGTTGCTGACCTTTCCCTTTGAGGGATATGCTTTATTGTCCATTATTTTTTCAACGTTATCCATTTTTGTTTCTTATGTTTTTGCAGTAAAATTCTGGAAAGATCTTAACAGACTATCTGGAAAAAATATTGCCGACAGTTGGTTCAAAGCGGCTGTTTTATTTAATGCGTTATCATCACTGGGTGCATTTTCCCTGGCTTTTATGCTAGCCACAAAAAATATTCACCCCAACAGCTACCTCGCATCGGTTTATTTTTTCCTGCACTTCCAATACAATGGCTGGTTCTTCTTTGCCTGCTTGGGGCTTTTAACTTACCGCTTAACTAAATATGGCATACCTCATCATAAATTAAAGATTGTATTTACTCTGTTAGCCCTGGCCTGTGTGCCGGCTTATTTCCTGTCTGCCCTGTGGCTGCCTCTTCCGCAGTGGGTTTATATATTGGTAGTCATCGCTGCCTTTTCGCAACTGGCTGCATGGTTGTTGCTACTGCAATTGATAAGAAAATATTTGTTGCAGATAAAAATGGATGTAGCCCTGTTGCCACAGCGATTATTTGTTTTGTGTGGCATAGCTTTAAGCATCAAACTATGCCTGCAGGCAGGTTCTGTTATTCCTTCATTAAGCCGGCTGGCATTTGGTTTCCGGCCTATTGTAATCGGTTATCTGCATTTGGTGCTATTAGGTGTTATCACTCTTTTTATTTTATCGTATAGCATTGCTTTCAAACTTATTCCTGTTAATAAAGAAACAGCAGGCGGAATAATAGTATTTACCGCCGGAATTATTGCAAATGAAATATTACTGATGATCCAGGGAATAGCTGATTTGAATTATGAAGCAATTCCATCTATTAATGAGATGTTGTTAGTAGCTGCTCTGATATTGTTTGCCGGCATATTTATAATTAATTATGGGCAAAAAATTTCAAAATATGAGCTGGCGCACAAAAGTGGAAAAATGAATTAGCGAGTTTTGAAAAAAAATTACTTATGACAGATATTACTCAAAAAACAAAAAGCGTAGGAAAATTTGTAGCGGATAATTACCATACCGCAGCTGTATTTCAAAAATATGGAATTGACTTTTGCTGTAAAGGTGGCAAAACGATTAATGAAGTATGCGAAAGCAGGAAAATATCAGCAGATGAACTGCTCACTGAGTTGCATGATGTTTTAAGGCAATCGAACGATCAGAGTATGGATTACCAGTCCTGGCCATTAGACCTGCTTGCAGACCATATTGAAAAGAAACATCACAGGTATGTTGAAGAGGCAATACCTCCATTAAAACAGTTTCATGAAAAACTATGCAAGGTTCACGGTGCCCATCACCCCGAATTATTTGAAATCAAAGAACAGTTTGATGCAGCAGCCCGGGAATTAACAATACACATGAAAAAAGAAGAGATCATCCTTTTTCCCTATATTAAAAAAATGGTTGCAGAAAAAATTAATCACGTAGAAAAAGGACTACCGGCTTTTGGCACTGTTCAAAATCCGATTAACATAATGATGGAGGAACACAATATTGAAGGAGAAAGATTCGGAAAAATAGCTGAGCTCAGCAATAATTATAATCCCCCCGCAGATGCCTGCAATACCTATAGAGTCGCATTTTCCCTGCTAAAGGAGTTTGAAGAGGATCTGCATTTGCATATTCATTTGGAGAATAACATCTTGTTTCCTAAATCTGTAATACTGGAAAAAGAACTGAATGTATAGATATTATTTATGAATATGGAAAAGCCCATGAAAAGAAATACAGCACTTCGGAATTTCAGCAAAGATCATCACCATGCTTTATTGCTTTGCTGGAAAATGAAAACCGGGTTTTCAAAAGGGATTACAACAGAAAGAATTAAGAAATACGCTGACTGGTTTTACGAAAAGTATCTTGACGAACATTTTAATGCAGAAGAAAAATATCTCTTCACCATTTTAGGTAGTAAGCATAAATTAATTCAGCAGGCAATCAGGGAACACCGTTTGCTTTCAAAGCTGTTTACTGATAAATTAAATACTAAAACTTCCTTAGAACAAATTCCGGCTGAACTGGAAAAACATATTCGGTTTGAGGAAAGAATATTATTTAATGAAATTCAAAACGTGGCTACATTTGCCCAAACAGATAAACTTAAACAAATACATGCTGATGAAAAATTTGTTGATAATCTGAGTGATGTGTTTTGGCAGTAAACAGATCAGCAAACCAGATAAGATTAAATATAAAGCAAAAGAGATAAAGATGATGAATGCTATTATTTAAGGATCCCCCTCTGACTTTTTTAAAAACTTATTGTGCCTTTGAATTTATCATTAACAGGATCATTGAATTAAAAATAGAGCATAGTTATTTATTGTGTATTACTGACCCGAATAAGTCATACAAAGAAAAGATGATAAACCTCTTTGAACTATCAATAAGAAAATTTGTGATTTATATATCTTGGCTTAATTCAAATTATCATTGCTAAAGGTCACTTCGATTTAGTGAGCACCTTTTGGCATTAATTATCTGTTTTGCGAACTAAAAAATTATCTTCTTTCAGCTGCATTACCAATATCCACTTCTTCTTCTTTATCACTTAAAGCAGTAGGACTATATTTAAGAATAGCAACGAAGAGTATCCCACCTATAATATTACCGAGTGTGACTGCTCCCATAAATTCTAAATAACCAGGGAAGGAAAAGAAAATTTTCCGAATGAAAAATCAGGTAACAAAAAAATGATTTCCGGGAAAATGTGGTTATTACCTATTGCTGGTATCAATGATCTACCGTGTTTTTTTTGATATTTTTCAACTTCCTTAATGAACTTATCGATGTTAGGATCCGCATACATTCCGTATGCGTCGGTAAGCGAACCTTTCGTTCCATCATTCGTTTCAATAACATATAAAATTGCACTGTCTGAAGGATCGCTTGCGCCTTCAAATCTGAAAAAGTTTACAATATGAATTTGATCAGGCTGATATAGTTTTTCTGTTTCCAAAGATTTAAGTCCTTTTTCAGTGACCTTAAAATTTTCAATATACCCGTCTTTTACCACTTTATTCAAACAAGCGCCAAGGGTTTTCATGTCCTCAGAATCTATTGTAACTGGCATAACAATTTTTTTAAGTGCAAAAACTTTGACCTGTTGTTTTCCTGTCAACGATGATGAATTATTTGTTAGAGGGCCGCTGCATATCACGATAACTTTTTATTGCGTCGTGTGATCTTTTTAAATTATTTTTTTCTTTCTGTACTAATGCCCGTATCTCTCCGGGCAGGTTATTTTCAGGTGCTAAAGCCTTTTCACATGCTTTTTGAGCAGCATCTTCTCCAAATTCACATTCTTCCAAAATAGATTTTCTTTCGGAGTTGCTGAAACCTGATTTAACATTCATCCATGTGCGATATATTTTGCCTGCAGCAGTTGTTCCCGATGCAGGTTCTCCTCCCAGTCTGTGTATCTGGTCGACGAGTTCACGTGTATAATTACGGCTTTCCTGTCCTATACGACTAAAAATATTTCTGAGATCCGCATCTTTTTCATCTGCTTTACTTAAAGATTTTTCATATCCTGTGATACGATCATTATTTATTCTTACAAGATCATTAAGCACTTCAGCAGCTCTTTCATTTCTTTCCATAAATTTTTTTTAATGACAGACATTAAGTAATAAGAAGTGAAGGTTTTGAATAAAGAATAAAAAAATGTGTAGAAAAAAATTCTCAATAATACTCTTTCAAAAACTAAAATTCAAAGGGTGCCCAATCCTTTATTTTCCTTGAAAAAATTTCTTCTGCATTTTCCTATTCATTTAGTAAGAAGAGGAAAAATTATGCCATGAAATGTTTGTAGAGAGTTGGCATAATAATTAATATACAAGTGTAAAAAAATAGTTATGGCAAAATATTCAAAAGCGGCGCAAAAGAAAGTTGAGAGAGCCATGCAAGAAAAAAAGCAAGGCACACTTAAAAGCGGCAGAAATGGTAAAAAAGTAAAAAGCCGGAAGCAAGCCATTGCCATTGGCCTTTCAGAGGCCCGTAAAAGAGGTGCTAAAGTTCCCCAAAAGAAATCATCAAAAAAAAGTAATATCGGAGGAAGAAAAAGATCTGTGAAGAAAAAATCAGCGGGCAGAAAGAAAAAGAGTTGAAAAAAGCCTTCAAGAGGAAGGCTTTTTATATTCTGATGAAACGACGCTTACTGTTCAAAAAACTCTTCATAGCTTTTAAGCTTATTGTAAAGAGTTTTTCGGTCAATATTTAATACTTCAGCTGCCTTTTTCTTATTGAACTTCACTTCCTTTAGTACATTCATTATAGTTTCATATTCGGCCTTGCTGGCAGCTCCTTTTAAACCAATGTCTTTTTTTAAGGTAATCGTTGTAGTTTGTTCTTTATTGGAAGGTTCAGGTGTAGCAGTGAGGGGGTTTGTATTTGTGATTTCCCATGGTAATGTTTTTGCAGAAACCATATTATTATCCTGTGTTAATAGCACGGCCCTGCGAACGACATTTCTAAATTCTCTCAAATTACCAGGCCAGCTATAGTTCATGAACATTTGGATCACGTCATCCTCAAACCCGGTGATATTTTTTTCCAGCTCTTCATTTGTTTTTTCTAAAAAGAATTCTGCAAATGCCGGAATATCCTGTTTACGATTACGTAAGGGCGGGAGGTTAATAGAAAATTCATTGAAACGATGATAAAGATCTTCCCTGAACTTACCTTTCTGATAAGCATCTTGCAAATTTTCATTGGAAGCCACAATGATGCGTACATCCACATCCATCTCTTTATTTCCGCCTACTCTTTTAAATTTTCTTTCCTGTATTACCCGTAGTAAAGCAGCTTGTATATCAATGGACAAATTACCTACCTCATCTAAAAATAATGTGCCGCCGTTTGCCAACTCAAAATGACCTTCTTTATCTGAAAGAGCGCCTGTAAAAGCTCCTTTGACATGCCCAAAAAGTTCGCTCCCGGACAATTCTTTTGAAAGGGTTCCGCAATCCATAGCCACAAATGGTTTGTCTTTCCTGCTGCTCAGCTCGTGAATAGTTTTCGCAATCACTTCTTTCCCGGTGCCGCTTTCTCCATAAAGAATGATGCTGTAATTGGTAGGGGCAACAATTTCTATTTGACGATAAAGATCTTTTGTAGCCGATGCGTCCCCTACGAGAAATTGCTGTTTTTGAAATTTACCTGCAGGCTCTTTTCCTTTAGATTGACTTTTTTGAGGTGTATCCTGGCCAGATTGTTCCAGCGCTTTATTGAGAATGGAAAGTACTTCATCCGGAATTAACGGCTTGGTAATATAATCATACGCACCTTGCTTAATTACATCAATGGCCGTTTTAATGTCTGAATATCCTGTAATGATTAATACAATTGCCGATGGCTTAATTTTTTTGAGGGAAAGTAAAACTTCTTTACCATCCATACTTCCCAGCCGGAAATCACAAAGCACCGCATCAAAATTTTCTTCTGAAAATTTGGCAATTCCTTTTTGACCTGAGTAAGTCGCATCCGTATCATAGCCATTTTTTGATAAAAACCTTGACAGTAATGTACACATGTCCATATCATCATCGATAATTAAAACTCTTTTCTTCATAAGCTTTCACTCCTGTTTCTATGAAATTAATAAAAGCTATTGAGTTAAATCAAAATATTTGATCAAATAAGCATAAAATTTGATATTCTCTATTCAATTTTCTTGCCGTTATTTGGAATAAAACGGATAACGGATGATTTTTTTTTAACTATGGAAATTGTCCCGATATAATTTGGTAATATAATTGTTGCATAATTGTTGCACAAAACTTTATCTCTGTCTTTAAACAAGCCACATATAAAAAAAAATAATGGAAGAAAAGTTAAAGGCCCTGATTGTTGATGATGAAATAGACGTTTGTTTTTTGTTAAGCAGTATTTTAAGAAATAAAAATTTGCAAACAAACTATGTCAATTCTATTGGCGAAGCCAGGAGTGCATTATTAAAGGATCATCCCTCTATTGTTTTTCTTGACAATCATCTTCCGGATGGTTTTGGAATAAATTTTATTGAAGAAATAAAGCGGCTTTATCCTGCTATTAAAATTGTAATGATCACAGCATATGATACAACGGGCGATAAGGAAAAGGCTTTCCAGGTAGGTGCTGATCATTTTATAGGAAAACCTTTTACAAGAGATAATATTTTTCAGGCAATTGAAAGTTTACTAAACGGCACAAAGGTGTAGAAATATTTCCTCACTTTTTTCAAGTGAAAGTTTTGAAAAACCGATGATAATATTTCACTTTAATTTTTCAAAGATGAGTAACCTGCTATATGTGATTGCAACGGTATTGATAATTGGATGGATAGTCGGGTTTTTTATACTTGCGGCTTCCAGTCTTATTCATATTTTACTGGTAATGGCCTTCCTTGTTGTTTTGTTGCGATTTCTTAAAGTAAAAGGTAAGGCCTAACTATTAAGTCAGACTATATTTAATGTAATAGTGAAAACGCTTCCTTCTCCGTAGTGGCTTTTCACAATAATGCTTCCTTTATGGTTGAGAATAATATTCTGAGAATTAGTTAGACCAAGCCCGTTGCCCCCGCTTTTGTTTGTGAAATACGGATCAAATAACTTTTGCAATGTTTCTTCATTCATGCCGGCTCCATTGTCCCTGATATCTATTTTGCATTTATTGTTTTCTACTGTTGTTTTAATTTCCAGAACTCCTTTTCCTTCCTTCATTGCTTCTATGGCGTTTACGATAATATTTAAAAAAGCGATTTTCATTTTTTCCGCATCTACAAAAACCTCACATCCAGCGTTGGAATAATTTTTATGAAGAATAATTTGTTTTAATTCCATGCGATCTTTAGCAAGCTCAAGAGTTTCATCGAGGAGTGAGTTGATATTTATGTTTGAATATTGCAGTTGTGCAAATTTTGTGGAGGTTAACAGTTCAGAGATCATTTGATTTATACGGGTAGCATTTCGGTTGATCATATCCAAAAGCATGACTGTTTCTTCGTTACTGCCCGATGTAGATTTGACCTGGTCCGCTGCAAGAACAATATTGGTTAAGGGATTTCGTATTTCATGTGCAATCGTGCGGGCTATGCGTCCGGTAGCTGTAAACTTTTCAAGACTTCGCAATTCATGCAATTCTGCATTGGCGATTTGCAATTCAGTTACCTTGTTCTCCAATTGTTTCCTGTATTGATTGGCCTGCTCATCAGCTTTTAGTTTGGCATTACTTTCTTTACTGTAAGTAACAAATGAATAGGCTGACAATAAGAGGGCAATGATCAATGAAGTAACGGTGATGATCTTAATAGATACTGAAACCCCTCTTAATTTTTCTTTTCTTAGCTGTAGTAATCCTCTTTCTTCTTTTTCCATTTGTTGAATGGTGTTTTTTATATCCCGCATCAGCTTTTTGCCGGTTTCACCTCTCGCTTTCATTTCATCAGTTATAACATTGCCTGATTCATTGAATAATAGAATGCTTCTGTATATGCGCCCTAGTTTTGCCTGGATCTGCGTTTTAAGAGTGTCTGATCTTTTTTGCTGGTTAATATTATCAGAAGTTATGCTGTCAATGTTTTTTAGCAGAAGGTCAATTTTTTGAGTGCTCGCATAGAATGTTTGTAAATGGTCCGTGTCATTTAAAAGTATGTATCCTCTGGCACCGCTTTCAGCTTCATTTGTAAGTGAAGAGAGTGTTTCCAGGTTGTTAATTACAAGATCTGTATGTTCAACCCATTTTGTTTGATGCAAAAATTGCTGAAGTGTTATAAAAATGAGGAAATAAGATAACAGGAGCAGCAAAAAAGCTGTTAAGTAACCTGTCTTCACTCTAAAGCTTCCCGTCATAACATAGGTTTCGTTTGATCAGGGCAATTTATTGTTGATAGATCCTTTCAATAGCATCCTTATATTTTTCCATGATCACCTTGCGTTTTAGTTTTAAGGTAGGAGTTAGTTCACCCCCATTTATCGTCCAGTCATTGGCAAGTAATTCAAATTTTTTTATTTGCTCTACATGGTTGAAATATTTGTTGAAACTCTCCACCATTTCCTTCATCATGTCTGTTACCCGTGGGTCATGTATTATTTCTTCGTTTGATGAATATTTAATTCCATTTTTCCGGCACCATTCTTTTAAATTGGAAAAAGAAGGAACGATCAAAGCTCCTACATATTTTTTTTCTGATCCTACTACCATTATCTGTTCTACAAACTTGGATTCTTTTAATTTATTCTCAATTGGTAAAGGAGCCACATATTTGCCGCCACTTGTTTTGAATAGTTCTTTTTTCCGATCTGTAATCTTTAAAAATTTATTTTCGACCATTATACCAATATCACCTGTATAAAACCAGTCGTCTTTTATTGCTTCAGCAGTTAGTTCAGGATGTTTATAATATCCCATCATTACATTTGGCCCCTTGCATAATATCTCACCGTCCTCGGCGATTTTTACTTCTACCCCGTCAATTAATGGACCCACTGTTCCAAATTTTCTTAATTTTTCATCATAGCGGTTCACACTGATAACAGGCGATGTTTCTGTAAGACCATATCCCTCCATGATAATTATCCTGGCGGCAGTAAATATTCTGATCAACCTTACCTGGCAGGCAGCACTACCGGTTATGATAGCGTTCAGTTCTTTTCCGAGCCCTTCCCTCCATTTGGAAAAAACCAGTTTGTTGGCAAGAGCCAGCTGAATTTTATAGCCTGTACCCAGCTTTTTATTGATCTCAAATTTTTCAGCAAGATTATGTGCCCAAAAAAATAATTTCTTTTTCAACCCGCTCAGTTCATTCCCCTTTTGCATGATCCGCTCATATAATTTCTCCAGCAATCTTGGAACAGTTGTAAACATATGGGGCTTTACTTCCTTTAAATTGTCGCCAATAGTATCCAGGCTTTCTGCATAATAAACAGAGACTCCTTTATACATATACAAATACGTGACCATTCTTTCAAAAATATGGTTGAGCGGCAGAAAACTTATGGCTCTTGTACCCGGCGCAAAGCACGACATGGATGCCATTACATTCGAAAGAATATTTTTGTGTGAAAGCATTACACCTTTAGGTATACCGGTGGTACCAGAAGTATAAATAATCGTAGCGAGGTCTTCATATTTAATATTCGCAGAAATTTTTTTCACCTGTTCTTTCAGTTCATCCGTACTTAAAACAAGAATTTCTTTCCAGTGTTTTACATTCTCAATATGCTCAAATGAATAAATTTCTTTTAAAGAAGGCACATCATTTTTTACATTTTGCACTTTTAAAAAAAGTTCTTCATCATTTACAAATACCATTTTTACCCTGGCATCGTTCAGCACAAATTTTAATTCATTGATGCTGATGGTGGGGTAGATAGGTGTAAGTATGGCTCCGGTTTTTTGAACTGCCAGGTCCACAACTATCCATTCAGGGCGGTTCTTGCTAAGAATGGCTACTTTATCCCTGTTTTCTGTGCTCATATCACCGGGACCTACCCCAAGATGCACCAAACCCGCACTCAGGTCATCTACGAGTTGAGAGATCTTTTCAGTACTGTATTTTTTATATACTCCTCCTTCTTTGCCTGCAAGCATGTCATCCAGAGGTTTATTTTCCAAATGAAATTGAATACAGTCAAATAATCGTTGTGGCTCGGTCATAATACAATCGTTAAAAGTTCATATCACCTGCCATCATAATGTTGCTTGACGGCTATGATATTATGTTCTTGTGCGGATGGCAATTTTCTTTTTTTTAAAAAAGATTTTTAATTATTTCCTCCTCCAATATAATTCAAAAAAACAAATAAAAAGTCCCAGCAACGGGACTTAAAATATTAAATCATCAACTTTAAAAGTTGTGCTTTCCCCTTTATTTATTGTCCTGGTAGTATTGACCAGCCGGCATTTTAAACACTCTGGTTTTTTGGAAGGCGGTAAAATTTTTATACTCTTCATCGTGTGTTTTTGTCCACTTATCGTATGCTGCCAAATCTTCAACAGTTCCAAACAACCATTGGTTATAGGCATTGAACATACCTTCCTGTAATAACTGGCGTTCATAGTCAAATAGCTTATAAGGAAACGTTGCAGCATATTTATCAAACCATTCCAAAATAAACCGTGTACGGATCATTATCAATGATTCTGTAGTTATTCCCTGACCGGCCAAAGAAGATTGCTTACTCATACATTCTAAGAATGCTTTTGAAAATTCATTTTTATTTTTTTCCTGCCCTGCCAGTACATTGACATCTGCGAATAATTTTTCTTTATAGCCCTGCAATAATAGCTGTTTCATGGATGCACCGCGTTCACTCAGGCTTTCCATGTTTACAAATATTTCTCCATAGACCAGGCTCCACACTTTATCCTTGGTATAAAAATAAAAGAGGGCTGCATTGTAATAATTCCCGGAGTAAGCAGGATCAACCCGGATCCCTTTTTCCCAAAGATCGATAGCTGAAAAATCTTTTCTTGCCCAAAGTAATTCTCCGTATTCACTATACAGAGGGCCGCTATTCGGGAATTTTTTCAAACCTTCTTTATAAACTTTTTCGCATTCTTTTGCTTCTTCCAGCGCTTTGTACACATTCCCTGAAATCTGGTACGATACCACGTCTGCATCATCGCGGTCAAGTAATATTTTTACTTCGTTCAATGCTTTTTCATAATCCCGCCTATAATAATATGATATTGCAAGGTCTTTGAGTATTTCAAGATTATTCTTATCCAACTGCAGAGCACGGGTAAGAACAACAATGGCATTGTCAAAATCTCCCTGCTTCATAAATGTTTTTGCATTTTCATGCAGAGTTTTGGGATCATCAGTTTGACCCAAAACTGAAAGGCATACTAAAAAAATGCTGCAAAAAAATAATAGGTATTTTTTCATGTGTGCAAATTAAGATAAACAACTGCTAAGGAAGAGGATCATTTTTAAATTAACAATTTTAAAAAACCTGCTCAAAGAAAGTATGAGTTAACAAGCCATCTCTCAGTTTTGGCTCAAACCAGGTGCTTTTTGGCGGCATGATATTTCCACTATCAGCTATTTCGAATAACTGTGAAATGCTTACGGGATAAAGGCTAAAGGCTAATTGCATTTCGCCACTATTCACTTTTTTTTCCAATTCGCCTAGTCCGCGGATGCCTCCCACAAAGTCTATCCGTTTATCAGTGCGCTGATCTTTTATGCCGAGTATTTTATTAAGAATATTGTTCGATAAAATAGTAACATCCAAAACTCCAATAGGATCGTTTGAGTAGGATCCTTTTTTTGATTCAAGCCTGTACCATTGATGATTTAAGTACATTCCAAACTGATGCAATTGTTTTGGAGAAAAGGCAAGATTAATTTTCTCAACTGTAAAATCAGCTTCCAGTTCTTTCAAAAATTTTTCAGTAGTCAGGCCATTTAAATCTTTTATTAAACGATTGTAGTCAAGAATGGCTAATTCACTGGCGGGGAAAATAGTGGTGAGGAAATATTTAGCATTCTCATTGTTGGGTATTTGCTGACTCACCTTTGCAGCGGAAGCAGCCCTGTGATGTCCATCGGCAATGTATGTATATGGAACTTTATTTTGAAAGAGGGTTGTAATAGCATGAATGGTATCATCATCATTGATGATCCACACTGAATGATGGACTTCATCATCCGCTACAAAATCATACACAGGCGGGTGATTTGTCTTCCATTTATTGATAAGTTCATTCATTTCGCTTACATCACGATAAGCAAGGAAAACATTGCCCGTTTGTGCGCCGATAGCCAACATGTGATCGATCCTGTCTTTTTCTTTTTCGGGTCTTGTCAATTCATGTTTTTTAATTACGTTATTAAAATAATCATCTACAGAAGACACACATACCAACCCTGTTTGACTTCTTCCTTCCATGATTAATTGATAGATGTAGTAACAGGGTTTTTCTTCTTGAAATAAAATGTGGCCATGGATAAATCTTTTAAGATTTTCTTTCGCTTTTTCGTAAACAACTATACTATGTACATTAATTTCAGGCGAAAGATCAATTTCTGACTTGGTTATATGAAGGAAAGAGTAAGGATTGTCTTTTGATTCTACCCGCGCTTCTTCACTGCTTAAAACATCATAAGGTTTTGAAGCTACTTGTTTGGCCAATTCTGTTTTCGGATGAAGTGCATTGAAGGGTTTAATAATTGCCATTAAGAATTGATCATTGAAAATTGAATATTATCCTTTTTTATAAGCAAATTCTTTCATCAGGTCAGTGAGTGCCTTTACACTTTCCAACGGCAGTGCATTATACATCGATACTCTGAATCCGCCTGATTGCCGATGTCCTTTTACACCAATCATTCCTTCATTTTTACACAGATCCAGAAACTCTTTTTCATTAGAGGAATTTTCAATAATAAAAACTGCATTCATTTTGCTGCGATCTTCTTTGGCTACAGGGCCTTTAAATACAGGCAGGCTGTCCAGTGTATTATAAAATAATTTTGCCTTGGCCTCATTGATTTTTTCAATAGCCTGAACTCCACCCTGGTTTTTCAACCACTGAAGAGTAAGCAGGCAAACATAAATGGCAAAAACAGGAGGAGTATTTAACAAAGAACCTGCTTCTATGTGATTACGGTAATCCAAAATAGTAGGTATGGTTCGTTTTACTTTACCCAAAATATTTTTATTGATTACTACCAAATTTGCCCCCGCCGCACCTGCATTTTTTTGAGCACCTGCATAGATCAGGTCAAACTTATTAAAATCAATAACACGGCTCAGTACATCACTGCTCATATCTGCAACCAGTGGTACTCCTGAATTATAAAAAATGGAAAGATCGTGCCACTGAGTGCCATAAATAGTATTGTTGGTGGTAAAATGTAAATACTTTGAAGTAGGTGTAACACTGAAATTCTTTGGCAATGATCTGTAGCCTGTATCTTTTCCACTGCATACAATATCGGCATGACCAAACAATTTTGCTTCTTTAATTGCTTTTGATGACCATACCCCTGTATCGGCATAAGCCGCCATTTCGTTTTCATCCAGAAGATTCATGGGCACCTGCATAAACTGTGTAGTCGCGCCACCATGTAAAAACAATACTTCATGATCATTATTCAGATCCATTAGCTCTTTAACCAAAGCTCTTACTTCATCCATTACTTCCTGGAACAGGGCAGTGCGATGACCAATTTCCAGGATAGATAAACCCGTGTGATTGAAATCCAGGATGGCCTGGCTGGCCTTTTCAAATACTTCTTTAGGAAGAATAGAAGGACCTGCTCCAAAATTATGTATTACAGACTTTGCAGATTGTATCACAGCTCAATTTTTGAAGCTGTAAAGATACGCAGTAAGATGATAGATGATAAACCAGTAGATGATAAATGCATTTATATAAACTATCATCTACTCTTCTCTTCCTTTGATGATTCCGTTTTTCCATGCGTTACTGAGGTTTTCGAACTCTTTAAGATCTTCAGCAGCAAATTCTTTATGGGTAAGTTTTGTAAGGTCAGGCTCACCTGCATTTACCCAGGCTGTGTACCAAAAAGAAGCTACTGCAAAAATAGATTGCCTCATTCTTCTTTCTATCATGCCTTTCAGTTTTGTGTCGTATGCTTTGGTAAATGCTGATGAATATTGACGGATCACAACTCCATTCCTGTTTTCAAAAGAAAATTTTTGATCGGCAGGAAATTGGGCCGTTAATTCTTTTTCATATCTCAGCACTGTGTCTGCTGCAGCTGCACTCTCAAGTACCCGTTGCCAGATAAAATTCCCGGGATCCTTTATGTATTCTGCTTTGCCAATAAAAAAATCCCATTCTTTATCGGCCAATAATTCAGGTACCCGACTCTCCCAAAAACCATGAATACCCTGTTGGTTTGTGTTCTGACCATTATGATTACTGTTTGCATGCAACGGTACATGGGCATCGGCAATGTAATGACCCAGCTCAGCAGAGAATTTTAAAATTTTAGTTTGATTTTTTTCTTTAAAAGCATCCGTAAGCCTGTATAGCATGGTTTGCACCCACCAGGGTACAATGCCATACTCCTGCAAAGTATCCTCAGAAAATTTTGCTACCGCATCATTCCATTTTCTTGGCAATTCATTAAAGGGGTATTTTCCGTAATGGTCAATATCAATATAATGCCTCGATCCTTCTGAGGGTACTGCATATCTTCTCATATCCGGGTCCACAGCATGTTCCGTAATGAAATTGATATTTGGTTTATATAAAACCAGCATTTGCGGCGGCAACAGAAACACACCGTAATTATTTATTTTTTTATGAGCATAAAATCCCCAGCAGAAACATTCAAGATGCAGGGCAAGTATAAATGAAAGTAGAATTAACTTTTTCAAGCAATATCAATTGTAGATTGTAATTGATCTTTTCTCTCATTAATAGAATCTTCATTTACATGAGTCACTCCGCCACTGATGGCAAACTTCATAGCATCAGAACTTGTAATGCTTGTAATAGGTTTTACACGAGTAGCGGGTAATATATATACATTACCTGCTATTGAATATGCCATCGGCACATACACGGCAATAAAATCCCGGAAGCCCCAAAGGGACATATCTTTTTGAGTAATAAAGCCTACTCTCCACACATCTGTATTATCTACATTAGCCATCACTGGTTTATCAAATTTCTTTTTTTCACCTGCAAACGCTTCAAAAAAATCTCTCACTGATGAATAGATATATTTCACACCCGGCGTTTTTTCAAGCCATTTATCAAACAGGCTGAATATTCTTGACTGAATAAAAAATGAGCTTAAATAGCCAATGATTATAACTGTAACTATTATAATAAGAAAACCCAATCCGTAATTCTGCACTTCATATCCAATAGTATGTCCCTGGAAATCCCGGATAGGTTTGCGAAAAATAGGTACCCAGCTATCAACGGTAGAGATAACCCAATAAATAGCATAAATAGTTATAGATAAAGGAGCTATTACTAATAAGCCCTGCAAAAAATATTTAAAAATACTTTTCCACCTGAATCGTTCAAGGTGAAATTTCTTTTTTGTGTCAGTTGGATTCATATTTCAAAAGTAGTTTAAAGAGCGGTTTGAGAAAAATGCAGCGCCGAAGTAAAAAAATTGTTATGAATGGTGAAAAAACCATTTGGAAACTTTGGTTACGAAAAAAGTTTCCATAGTTTTGCGCCTTGATTAGTGATTATGGCAAAAGAAAGAATACTTGAAAAAGCTCACGAGCTCTTTATGCGTTATGGCATCCGATCGGTTTCGATGGATGATATAGCCGCCCAGTTGGGCATGAGTAAAAAAACGTTGTACCATTATTATACTGACAAGGAAGAACTGGTTGATGCAGTGTTAAGCACGATTCTTGAAAAGAACCGGAATGAATGCTTTGCGGACAGGCAAGTCGCTTCCAATGCGATACATGAGATCTTTCTTGCATTTGATATGATGCAGGAAATGTTTTCAAATATGAATCCGTCGATTGTTTTTGACCTGGAAAAATATCATCCTGCTGTTTATAAGAAACTCCAGCAACATAAGAAGGTATTTATGTACCAGATGATCAGTCAAAATATCGAAAAAGGTATACAGGAGGAGTTATACAGGCCTGAAATTAATGTGGACACGCTTACAAGATTTCGTATTGAAAGCATGATGCTTGCATTTGATTCGGAAATTTTTCCTGATAACCGTACACATTTGGTTGCTATACAGGAAGAGATACTGGAACATTTTCTTTACGGCCTTGCTACCGTAAAAGGGCAAAAGCTGATTCAGAAATACAAACAACAAAAACATTTGACCAATGGCGTTAAGAAATAATTTGAAAGTATGGACCATGGCACTCACCATTGTATCTGCATCTTATTCGCATGCACAGGATTCTACGATACACATGTTTTCTTTGCAACAGGCAGTTGACTATGCTGAAAAAAATAATGTGCAGGTAAAAAATGCGTTGCTCGATGTGCAGATACAGGAACAAACAAATAAGGATTTTACCTCGGCCACTTATCCGCAAATCAATGGAAGCGGCACATTTACCTATAATGCAAAAATTCCTGTAAGCCTGATACCCGGAGAGTTTTTTGGTCAGCCCGCCGGAACATTTATCCCGGTAAAATTTGGAGTAAAATATAATGTCACGGGAGGAATATCACTTGACCAGCTTTTGTTTGACGGGCAGGTTTTTGTTGGATTGCAGGCAAGAAAAACTTCTATTGACTTTCAGCAAAAAAATGTGGAGGTAACGGAAGAAATGATAAAAGCAAATATTTATAAGATCTATTACCAGCTTTTAGTAAGTAAAACGCAAATAGAACTTTTAGATGCAAATATTGACAGGCTTGACAAATTATTGCATGATACTAAAGAGATATATAAGAACGGATTTGCCGAAAAGGTTGATGTCGATAAAGTATCCGTACAATTGGCGAATGTGCAAACTGAAAAAGTAAAGGCATTAAATCAGATTAACAATGGTTACCTGGGATTAAAATTATTGATGGGAATGCCGATAAAAGATTCTTTGGTTTTAGCTGACTCTCTTACTTACGATCAGGTCAGAGAGGGTTTGCTTGATGGAGGCGGTTTTCAATACAGTGACCGAAAAGAATACCAGTCTGTTGAATTGGGAATTAAATTGAATCAGTACAATATCAAAAGGTATAAATTAAGTGAGATTCCCACCTTAAGTTTGAATGCATATTATGATGAAAATGCTCAAAGAAATGATTTCACTTTCCTGAAAGGCGGACAAGCATATCCATGGTATTCATTTTCAGCTATAAACCTGAAAGTGAATATTCCGATATTTCATGGCTTTTCAACCCGTGCGAAAATTGACCAGGCAAAACTGGATTTACAAAAAAATATTAACCAGCGGGAGAATTTAAAACTTTCTATCGACAACGAAATTGAAACTGCCAGGAATAACTTTCAATCAGCGGTCGCCACTCTTGATTTCCAGAAAAAAAATATGGAATTAGCTGAAACAGTTTATAATCAAACCAAAAAGAAATATGAAGCAGGAACGGGGTCGCAAATTGAGATCACCACTGCGGATACTGATCTGAAAACCGCCCAGACAAATTACATCGGCGCTTTGTATGACGCGATCATTGCAAAAGTTGATTATTTAAAAGCTATTGGGAAACTATAGCCTGTAATAAAAATATATGACTAACAAAAATAACAGTATGAAAAATTTTTTAAAAGCCATTTCAACGGTCATGTTAATATTTCTTGTATCTGCCTGCAGCAATGAAGGGGGAAAGCAAGAGGGAAGCCTGGCTGGTAAAAAAACGCAGCTTGAAAAATTAAAAAAAGATCAGGCTGATATTGCAGATAAAATAGCAAAACTGCAGGATGAAATAGCAAAGCTCGATACATCTGCTGCGAATGCAGAAAAGCCTAAGCTTGTTACACTCAGTACAATTGAGGCGGATACATTTGCTCATTATATTGATCTGCAGGGAAAGATTGATGCGAATAATGTTTCTTATGTAACTCCAAGGGGTATGGGCGGACAGGTAAAAGGCTTGTACGTAAAGCAGGGTGATTATGTGAAAAAAGGACAGCTTTTACTAAAATTGGATGAAGGCACTTTGCGTCAACAGATGGAACAGGCTAATATTCAATTGAGCTACTTGAAAGATTTATACCAGCGAAGAAAGAATCTGTGGGAACAGAATATAGGTACCGAAGTGGAAATGATTACAGCAAAAAACAATATGACAAATGCACAAAAACAACTTGATCTTTTAAATGAACAACTTTCATTTACCAATGTATATTCGGATGTGTCGGGTGTTGCCAATATTGTAAATATAAGGATGGGTGAAACTTTTACCGGTGCGGGGCAAATTCAGATTGTAAATAATAATGACATTAAAGCAATCGTGCAGGTTCCCGAAAATTATCTTGGAAAAGTGAGAAAAGGGAGTGAACTGGTAGTGGTATTGCCGGAAATTAATAAAACCATCAAAACAAGAGCAACCGTTGTTGGCCAAATAATTGATCCCAACAGTCGTTCATTTTATGTAGAAGCAAAATTGCCTGCAGACAAAGACATTCGCCCCAATCAGATCGCTTTAGTAAAAATAAAAGATTATGAAGCGAATAATGCCATTACAATTCCTGTAAATACAATTCAGAATGATGAAAAAGGGAAATACGTTTTAATAGCCGCTAATGAAAACGGCAAAATGGTGGCCCAGAAAAGAGAAGTGCAAATTGGCGAATTATATGGTAATAAGCTGGAGGTAAAAAGCGGTTTGCAACCGGGTGATAAATTAATTACTGATGGCTTCCAGGGTTTGTATGACGGGCAATTCATCATTACAGAAACAAATGGCTAACGAGCCGGCAAGAAAATTCAATTTTAAATTATGAGCGTTTTAGAAAACCTAAAGGGAAAGTTTAAACATTTTGGACCTACTACATGGAGTATTCGGAATAAAACATCCATCTACCTGATCATGTTATTTGTAACGATGGCAGGTGTGTTCCAGTTTCTGACTTTGCCGAAAGAACAATTTCCTGATATCGTTATCCCGACTATTTATGTGCAGACGATTTATGTGGGTAATTCGCCAAGAGATATGGAAAACCTGGTTACCCGGCCAATTGAAACGCAGATAAAAGGCATTACCGGAGCTAAGATCAATAAGGTAACGAGTACTTCTGTGCAGGATTATTCAGCCATTATTGTTGAATTCAGTACGGATGTAAAAACAGATGTGGCTTTGCAAAAAGTGAAGGATGCAGTTGACAAAGCCAAAACAGATCTGCCTACAGATCTTACGCAACAACCGAACGTAATGGAAGTAAATCTTTCTGATATGCCCATTATGTATGTGAATCTTAGTGGTAATTATGATTTGCAGCGGTTAAAAAAATATGCAGATGATCTGAAAGATAAATTAGAAGAGATAACAGAGATCAATCGTGTAGATATTGTGGGGGCGCCGGAACGAGAATTCCAGATTAATGTGGACAATTATCGCATGCAGAATGTCGGCGTTACGTTTGATGATATTGCCAGTGCCGTTTCGAGAGAGAACATGGATGTAACAGGAGGGTTGCTTGAAGTAGGAAATATGAAGCGAACACTTCAGTTAAAGGGTCAGATCAAAACAGCAGATGATCTTAGGAAAATTGTTGTCAGAAGTAATTTTAATGGCGGAGCTCCAATATATTTAAAAGATATTGCTGAAATAAAAGATACAGTTAAAGAAAAAGAAAGCTATGCGCGGCTGGATGGTAAAAATGTGATTACTTTAAATATCATTAAGCGTGCAGGCGAAAATCTTATTCAAACTTCCGATGATGTAAAAAAAACCGTTGATGAGTTAAAAACTTCTGAATTTCCGCATGATCTTAATGTTGTGGTAACGGGTGATCAGAGTATAAGCACAAAAACATCTTTTAATGATCTTGTAAATACGATTGTGCTTGGTTTTTTATTTGTACTGATCATCCTCATGTTTTTTATGGGAGTTACCAATGCATTCTTTGTAGCGTTGTCTGTTCCGCTAAGTATGTTTGTTGCTTTCATGTTTTTACCGGCAGCAGATCTCATAGTAGGTTCGCATGTTACTTTGAACTTTATTGTGTTGTTTGCCTTGTTGTTTGCACTTGGAATTATTGTGGATGATGCGATTGTTGTAATTGAGAATACACACCGGATTTTTGTACAATCAAAAGGACAACTTACAGCACAGAAATCAGCTATGGTGGCGGCGGGCGAAGTATTTATTCCCGTACTGGCAGGCACTGTTACAACGCTTGCTCCATTTTTTCCATTATTATTCTGGCCGGGAATCATTGGTAAGTTCATGGTCTATTTGCCTACGATGCTCATTTTTACCCTGGCGGCATCATTGATTGTGGCGTTTATTATGAATCCGGTTTTTGCTGTGGATTTTATGAACAAAGATGAAAGGGTAAAATCAAAAACTTCCATGTTTGAAAGTCCGGTCTTTTGGATAGCCGTCGCTGCAGGAATCTTACTTGATTTTTCTCATTTTCCTTTTTTAGGAAACCTGCTTCTTTTTCTTCTGTTGCTTGGCATCTTTAACAGGTTTATTCTGGAAGATATTATTCATGGGTTTCAACATAGGGTACTGCCTGCTATTATGCGCAGTTATGAAAAATCCTTGCGCTGGGCATTAAAAGGATGGAAACCTGTATACTTACTTCTTGCCACTTTTGGTTTATTTATTTTTTCTTTTGTGTTTTTTGGTGCAAGAAAAGTTCCCGTAGTATTTTTTCCGAGCGGCGATCCTAACCAGATCTATGTGTACTTGAAATTGCCTGTAGGTACTTCGGTTGATTATACGGATTCTGTTACAAGAACACTGGAACAGAAAGTATATAAGGTTTTGCACATGGAAAATGGGCAAAAGAATCCGGTGGTGGAAAGTGTGATTAGTAATGTCGCAATCGGTGCACAGGATCCGCAGAGCGGCGACAGAAGCACGAGACCTGAATTGGGGCGAATACAGGTTTCATTTGTTGAATTTAAAAAACGACAAGGGGTTTCTACATCCCGCTACATGGATTCAATTCGTGCAGTGATGAGGGATATTCCCGGGGCTGAATTGTCTGTGGCGCAGCAACAGAATGGACCGCCCACAGAGCCACCTGTGAATATTGAAGTTGCCAGCGAAAACTTTGATGACCTGATCAAAACTTCAGTAGCCCTGAAAAATTATCTGGATTCAATCCAGGTGCCGGGTGTAGAAAAATTAAAAATGGACGTGGATCTGAATAATCCTGAGATTACCCTTACGGTTGACCGCGAAAGAGCATTGATGGAGGGAGTCTCCACCGCACAGATTGGCCAGGAAATAAGAACCGCTTTATTTGGCAGGGAAGTATCAAAAGTAAAAGAAGGAAAAGAGGAGTATAAAATTCAGTTACGTAATCTATACATGCAGCGCAAAAGTCTTACCGACCTGCTGAATATGACGATTACCTTTAAAGACATGGCATCGAATGGGGCATTAAAAAATGTTCCTATTAGTTCGTTGGTTAATGTGGATTACACCAGCACACTTGGAAGCGTAAAACGAAAGGATCAGAAAAGAGTAATTACATTAACTTCCAACGTTCTGCTTACACAGGGCTATACACCTACTGCTGTAAACAAAGAGATTGCTGGTTATATACAAAATTTTAAAAAGAAACCTGCCGATGTAACTATCAGGCAAACCGGTGAAGGAGAGCAACAGGCGGAAACGCAGGCTTTCCTTACCAAAGCATTGGTGATTGCCTTAATGATCATCTTGCTCATTCTCGTGATTCAATTTAATTCGGTAAGCAAACCGGTTATTATTTTAACTGAAATTATTTTCAGTGTTATCGGTGTGTTACTTGGTTTTGCCATCACAAGAATGCAGGTGTCTGTTGTCATGACAGGAATTGGAATCGTAGGGCTTGCAGGCATTGTAGTCAAAAACGGAATTCTTGTAATTGAATTTGCCGATAGGTTAAGAGAAAGGGGCCTAAAAACGAGAGAGGCTGTGATACAGGCCGGCAAAACACGTATAATACCAGTGCTGCTAACGGCCATGGCTGCCATTCTTGGGCTGATTCCGTTGGCAGTTGGTTTAAATATCAATTTTGTCACTTTGTTTTCAGAACTGAACCCGCATATTTTCTTTGGCGGAGATAATGTAGTGTTCTGGAAACCGCTTTCATGGACAATCATCTTCGGTTTGGCCTTTGCCTTTTTTATGACCTTGTTGATTGTACCAAGCATGTATCTGATCGCAGAACGCCTGAAAAGACCTATGCGCAGAATGTATGGCGGAAAATGGGTTTCATTCCTCGGTATTCCTCCGCTTACTTTAATTTTTATTCCGATGATTTTCGGTACAATGATTCGCCACCGGTATGAGGTAAAGCGACGCAGAAGAAAGCTCGCTGGAAAACCGGTAAACAAAAAATTTATCGGCAGTTGGTTATAAAATCATAAAAGGAAATCTGAAAAAAAGCGGCCATGTGCCGCTTTTTTTATTTTCTGATTAAAAATTTTAACTGACGCAGCAATTAAATACAATCGATTGTCTAACCATAAAAAGTATTTGCTTCGTGAGATAACGTGCCCTTTGCCCGTCTCTCGGGTGAGTATTCATGTTGTAATAGTTGGTTTTAGCCCGCTGAGATGACTGCTTTTGCGGGAGAATAAGAAAACGTCCCGAGATTCGGGACGTTCTTATTTTAATTGATTGATTAAAAATTTTAAAAAGCTCTTTTTTCCGTTGGTTTTCCATCTATATCCAGTTCTGCAATTGGATATCCGAGTTTTTGCAAACCGGGAAGAATTTTTTCTTTATCTCCAACCAACAGCATATTTAGTTTATTGACGACAATGTATTTTTTTGCTAAGGCATCGATTTCTTTTTTCGTCATATTTTATAGAATTTTTTGTTCTACCGCTGTATAGTTTGCCGGCAGATCATAATCAAGAATGTTAATTGCGAACAGTCGGTGAAGATAAGCAATGTAAGAAAATCTGAGGTTTTAATAATACCTTTTATCAAATTCATAAGATAGCCCGAAACAAATCTTTTTTAACTTCGGAAAATTTTTTACTATGGACGGAACACGAACCAATCATGAAATAGATTATAAGATCTACGGCGAAGAATTGCAATTTGTAGAAGTAGAACTTGATCCAAATGAAACAGCCATTGCTGAGAGCGGAGCGATGCTGATGATGGATGATGGCATACAGATGCAAACAATCTTTGGTGACGGCAGCCGGCAACAGGATAATAGTTTGTTGGGAAAATTATTTTCAGCAGGGAAGAGAGTGTTGGTAGGCGAAAGCTTATTTATGACTGCATTTACTAATGTGGGCCAGGGGAAAAAGAGAGTTTCTTTTGCAGCTCCTTACACTGGAAAAATTATCGCACTCGATCTGCAGCAATTGGGTGGAAGAATTATTGCACAAAAAGATGCATTTCTGTGCGCTGCAAAAGGAGTAAGTATTGGTATCGCATTTCAAAAAAGATTAGGTACCGGTATTTTTGGCGGCGAAGGTTTTATAATGGAAAAACTAGAAGGAGACGGGATGGCCTTCATGCATGCAGGCGGTTATGTAATGGAAAAAGAATTACAGGCAGGTGAAATATTAAAAGTAGATACAGGTTGCGTGGTAGCTTATACAAGTGGAATTGATTTTGATATTGAATTTATTCGTGGCATTCGCAACTGGATGTTTGGTGGGGAGGGTTTATTTTTTGCAATTCTTCGTGGCCCCGGTAAAGTATGGATACAATCGCTGCCTATAAGCAGGCTTGCTGCAAGACTTGTTGAATATGGAACTTATAAACGTAAAGAAGAAGGAAGCATACTTGGAGGATTGGGAAATCTTCTTGATGGGAGAGAGTGATGTTATGAATTATATAGACCATTTGCAATTGACAAATAAGCTGAATAGCGATAGAAACGTTCAAGTGAGTGGCACAACAAAGGTTGAACAGAATTAACAAAGCTGGTAACATAAATCATCTTTACTTATTTAAGTTGTAGTAAATTCGCCGCATAATTTCTTTTCAGATGATCCGCAAACAAGAAGTACTCGACGATGTAGTAATAAAATTTGCAGGAGATAGTGGCGATGGAATGCAATTAACCGGCAGCCAGTTTACCAACAACACTGCTTTACTGGGAATTGATGTTGCTACTTTTCCGGATTTCCCTGCTGAAATACGTGCACCACAAGGAACATTACCGGGCGTAAGTGGTTACCAGCTTAGGTTTTCAAGTAGCCCTGTTTTTACTCCCGGTGATCTTTGTGATGTATTAGTAGCAATGAATGCAGCCGCGTTGAAGACCAATTTGAAGCAAATAAAAAAAGGCGGAAAGATCATTGCTAACACTGATGGTTTTGATTCAAAAAATTTACGGCTTGCAAATTATCCCGATGGAGTGAACCCGATCGAAGATAACAGCCTTGAAAATTATGAGTTGATAAAGATCGATGTGACCAAAATGACACGTGAAGCCCTGAAAGAATTTACGATGAGTACAAAAGAAAAAGACAGGGCAAAGAATATGTTTGTACTTGGTTTTTTATATTGGATGTACAATCGTGATATGGACAGTACTATTGGATTTTTGAAAGAAAAGTTTGGAAAAAAAGATGAGATATTGAACAGCAATTTAAAAGTTTTGCAGGCGGGATATAATTACGGTGATACTACCGAAACTTTTACCACAACTTATAAAGTTGAAAAAGCAAAAATGGAAAGCGGTACTTACCGTTCCGTTATGGGTAACCAGGCTGTGGCATACGGATTGATCGCTGCTTCGCAAAAAAGCGGCTTGCCTTTGTTTCTTGGTTCATATCCTATTACTCCGGCCTCGGATATTTTGCATGAGCTTGCACGACATAAAAATTTTGGTGTAAAAACTTTCCAGGCTGAAGATGAAATTGCCGCGATCACTTCTGCAATTGGTGCAGCTTATGGCGGACAATTGGGAGTCACTACAACATCTGGTCCTGGTATGGCACTTAAAGCAGAGGCAATGGGACTTGCGGTAATGTTAGAAATTCCATTGTTGATTTGCGATATTCAACGTGGCGGACCTTCAACCGGGTTACCTACAAAAACAGAACAGAGTGATTTGTTACAGGCTTACTATGGAAGAAACGGAGAATGTCCCATGCCTGTAGTTTCAGCTTCAACACCAGCGGATTGTTTTGATGCAGTATATGAAGCAGTAAGAATTGCGGTTCAGCACATGACGCCGGTGATATTTTTAAGTGACGGATATATAGCCAATGGTGCTGAGCCATGGAAATTTCCAACCGCAGATCAATTGCAACCTATACGGGTAAATTTTAAAAAAGAGTTGCACAATGGAGAAGAAAAATTGCAGCCATACCAGCGTGATGAAAAATTGGCCCGTCCATGGGCTGTACCCGGAACGGCAGGACTTGAGCATCGTATAGGAGGTTTGGAAAAAGAAAATATTACGGGTAATGTGAGTTACGATCCGGAGAATCATCAATTGATGGTAAATATCAGGCAACAAAAAGTTGATAAGATTGCTGAATATATTCCTGAACAAAAGCTTGATAATGGCCCTTCAAAAGGAAAGGTATTGTTGCTTGGCTGGGGATCAACTTACGGAGCTATAAAGACAGCTGTGCAGGATTTATTGAATGAAGGTCATTCAGTAGCTCATGCTCATTTACGATACGTGAGACCGTTTCCAAAAAATCTTGGCAGTATTTTAAAGAATTTTGAAAAAGTATTAATTCCTGAAATCAACAATGGCCAGCTTATAAAAATTATCCGTGATGTTTATTTTGTAGATGCGATCGGTTACAATAAGATCATGGGTATTCCAATCACTAAAACGGAATTGGTGGAAGAAATCAAAAGGATCTGCAAATTATAAGGATCACTTTTAAATTTTTAAAGCGAACAATTCAAGACTGGTATTTTTCCCTTTTAAGTCAATTTGTCCAAGGCTTTCTGCCTGCCAATCTTTTAATTTTATCTGCCTCAGGAAATCTTTTGATACAATAAATCTTTGATTGAATTCATTACACGCTGTTCTGATACGGGCAGTTGTATTCATAGTGTCTCCACTCATCACCAGGTCTTTTTTTATAATTCCGATTTCGCCAATAGTTACTTCGCCCCTGTGAATGCCTACTTTGAAGTCGGGAGAAAGGCCGTAGTTGTGAAGAAACCTGGTTAGATTTTTATTTAGTGATTTTCTTGCCTCGATCAACGCATAGATGCATTTGCGTGCATTTCTTTTCGAATCGGGCCAGGAAACAACAACCTCATCGCCGACATATTGATAAATGCGGCCACCATATTCCATTAGCCCTAACGATATGTAGTAAATAAAATCCCGGATGAATTTAAAGTATTCTTTATGTCCTAATTTTTCTGCAATTGAAGTTGAGTCTTTCAGGTCAATAAACATAATGATCCTTTTTTCATCCCGTGGCTGAATATACTTTCCCAGCACAATGTCTGCAAAAACGCCTGGCGAATATTTTTCGTTGATCTCAATAATGATCTGCGTTAGCACAAATAAAATGATCCATTCCGGGATTTTTCGAAGGAGCCAGGGGGTTTCAAAAGTATTTCGATAAAAACTTTCAACAGCATAAGAGGCAGTTTGTTTTGCGATCAAAGTGGCGTAAGTGAAATGGATAAAAAAGTTAATGATCATTGCGGCCATTATCAAAATGATCGCTTTCAGGATCATGTTTATGCACAAGGAAGTTCTTCTGAAAAAATTTTTCATGAAGAAGACCAGGAAATAAGCCATCAACATGCTTAAGAAAAGAACGTTTACCTCCCGCAAGAGGATAGTCTTAATAGTATGCTCCTGGAATAAAGCATATTTGGAAGGTGCTGACTCTTCGGTAAGACGGAAAGTATAAAATAAGGAATCAATAATGGTCCATGAAACAGCAACGATCAGGATCATTCTTAGTTTATATCTTTTGATTACTGAAAACCCTGATGCTATTGGTCTGTTTTGTCTCATGCACTAATATTTCATCCGTAATAATGTTGTGGTCACCAGTTCAGAGCGGAGAGGAATGAGGTGTTGTGATGACCGTTGTGCTTTCCGGGCTTTTAGTGAATGCTGCAATTGCAAAAGCGATTACTGATATTACAATTCCAACCATAAAAATATTATAGGCGATTCGCAATAGTTTATATTTCCTTGCAAGCACCACTCCGAGATAATATACGTCCTTGATCAAAGAACCATATAAATAATCGGGATCCCGCATCATAATGCTCATGCCCCATTTATAATCCTTGAGAGTGGCTTTGTAAAAATTGCCAAAAAATAGAAGATTCACTTTTTTATTAGTGATGTCTTCTTTTGTAAAACGACCGCCTGTTATATTAGGCCTTGTAGCTAATATAGAAATGATAATCGTGACTACTGAAAAAACAAGAAAGATGGCTGTAGGGGTAATAAGAAAAGGGCTTTCACTAAACCTGCGAAATAAAACGGATATACTTACTGAGATAATAATAGCATTCACTGAGATCAAAATGTTTGCTTTCCTGTCGGCCATATAACTTAACCTCAGGTGATTTGAGGAAGCTGTGCGCAGCATAGTTTGTATGCCTTTTGAAAGTAACGCATCCGCCTGTTTGTCGTTGTTGTTTTTTTCGTTATGAAACAGAGCGCTTTCCTCATTACCGATGGCTCTTTCCGCAATTTTTTGTCTCAGGTTTTCGATATTTCCTTGCTTGCCTTTTTCCAATGTTTCTATACAATATGAAGTGTAATATTTGTGTTGTTCAAGGAATTCAAGCGTTTTGATGTTCCATTCATTTTTAGAAATAGTATTGCCCGGAAAAAATTCCTTTTTGACCTGCTTGTTGGTTTTTTTAAATTCTTTGGTCCCAAGGTGGTAAGTATCGGCATCGCAAACTATTTGTTGCAAAAGTGTGGACGGCTCAATATCTTTTTTTGTTGCCATGATACAACCTTCGATAGTTTGTATCAGTTCAGGACCAGGAAAGTTTGTTTCCATGAATAATTTCATTTGCTCTACACTTTTCTCTTCATGCTTTTCAGGTGTGGTAAAAAGATAACCGGTATCATGAAACCAGGCAGCAATATATACAGCCATCATTTCTTTCTCACTTAATTTATAGTGAGCGGCAATTTCTTCTGTTCCTTTTACCATTTCCTGTGTATGCTCCAATGAATGGAAATAAAGTTTCTGGTTATCATGGGTGCTGAATAGCTGCTTTATGTGATCTTCTACCTGTTTATATATATAGTTTGTCATGTTTTTACTTTTTTAAAAAGTCAGGTTGATTTTTGTTCCCAATGAGAAATTGAAAAGATTTTCTTCTTTTGAAAAAGCAACCGTTGCAGATACGATGACCAGTTTAAAAGGAATGAAATAGAAACCACCACCGTATGCATCGTGCCATTTTTTTGAGGTTTCATTTTTTACCCACACCCTTCCTACGTCATTAAATAAAACTAAACCGAGAGTGCCCGGAAGTAAATAAGATTTTATATCCATCAATTTTATTCTTGCTTCTATGCTGTTATAGGCAACAGAAGAACCGGAAAATCTTGTTTTTCGGAAACCACGGAGAAAATTATTCGCTCCGAGATTCAACGCTTGGAAATATTCATAATGGGTACTAAAAATATGCCCTCCTCCAAAACGGGCTACTGCAATTAAATTCGCTGCTTCACTTATACTTGCATACACTGTCATGTCCGAAGTAAGCGTAGTAATATTATTTGCTTTTTTGGTGAGGCCGGCCATCGAGGTAAATTGTGTATTCCATTGTACACCACGTGTTGGAAACAGGTCATCATTCAGATTGTCAAAGATGATGGCAAGTTTTCCTCCAACATAAGTTTTAAGTGAATAAACACTTGCAGAATCAAGACCTATAAGTGAAGGCCTGGCTAAAATTTTATTCGCATTGTCCGCAGGTTTGTTCCAATAATGGTAAGCGGTCGGGCCCGCCATTATCTGTAAATTTCCAAAAAACCTGCGACGGAAAAGTATTTCTGCCTGGATATAGTCGTAACGGGTGCGATAATAGTCAAGATCGTGCTGAGGATCAATTTTGGTATTGTTTCCCAGCCCAAAGAAATTGTTAAGCGTTGGATTGACGTAATCAATATTTACCAGTGCATCGTAGTAACGAATGAAGTGGTTGAATTCTCCTCTATAACCGATAAGATAGGCTCCTTTATTCAGGGCGTATAAGCTGGTGAGTCGTTGGTTGGATGCATATGGTAAATTTCTGAATCCATATGTTTTTCTTGAAAAGCCGGCACCTACGAATAAACCATCTTCCCCATTATAACCGAGGTTGATCTTTGGAAACCGGTTAATATTGTACTGAAATCCTAAGATGTTGTAATAGTTTACAGGCGGCTCAGCCGAAGTTAAGTTGCGTGTATGTTTAGCATCTTGAATAAAATTTTTCTCGGTGTTAAGATCATAGAGATAATTTATAACGTGACCTTTAATATCGAACGTATCATTTCCCCGACCCCCTATCATGCTAACCCTGATCTTAGATCTCGCTGTAGAATCAATTTCAAATTTGTCATCATCGTTTAAACCATACAATCTGACATCTTTTGTAACATGAGGATCAAATATCCTGTCGTATAACATAAAACTTGTGTCATTATTCTTACTCCTCGCATACACACGAATTCTCAATCCTTTCTCATGACCTGAAACTTTGAAATATTCTTTTTGGTTGCTTCCGATCACGTTTACTCTTTTTGAAAGAAAGCGATAATATTTCATGGCAGTTTTTCCCAAAATATTTCTTCTGCTAATAAGTTTATTGACGATCTGTGCGCTATCCATCCTGAAGATTTTGGGCGGAAATTTTTTTACAGCCTGTTCTATCACCGAATCTGTTAGGATTTGCTGAAAGTCGGCGATTTGCTTTTTCCATTCATTTGCATCAAGTTCTGTTAAAAAAAGACGATCAAAATCTCTTGCCGACCAGTTCAACCAGTTTATTTTTGGAATGTTATAATGAAATCCTCTCAGCATTGGCAGCCGTCTGCGTGAAGCAATTTTGATGATCAAGCCATTTGAAACAAAATAAGCCTCATCTCTGTCCCTTGGAATGGGATAATAAAGTTTTCCTTTGCCTGTGTCGATCGTTCCCCATTTCCATTGATCAAAGTGACGATCAAAATCAGCAATAAGTATATCCAATAGCCTTGCACGTAATACGACTGGTTGAATGGCACGGTGATCATTTTCTTCAACCATATTATCAAAAACTGTGTTAGTGCTTTTGGTATCTTCTCCGCGCAAGGAAGACTCTTTTTCCTCCAGCGTGCAAACCGAATTAGCAAACATGGGCCTGTAATAACCAAATGCAGGATCATCGGGAACAAAAAATACTTCCGGGTATGCCGTTACTATTCCTAATGCTTTTGCAAGAACCGGCACAGTGAGAGAAGCATAAGGATGTGAAGCTGAAATAAAATCCTGCACTACATCTGATGCGAGTGTGTGCCTGAATGCCTGCGGAATAGCATTCGATGGATCTTTGTCAATAGTTCTCAGTTTCCATTCTTTGCCATTCGGATCAACAAGGGTGAGGGATTTTGTTTGCTTTCCACCACCGAGACTCACAATCTTTAATCCGCCTTTTTCTTTATGAATATTAAACACCTTCATCGTTACCGGTGTTGACCACTCTTTTCGGTAATTTGTTCCAACCATTAATTTTTGAAAGAAACCCGCACTGTCATATTGGTCGCTTGCAGAGATAGTGATTGTATCTTTATATTTTATTACTTCAGGTTCCGGAACTTTTCTTTTTGATGAATCGGCTACATCAACAGGAATTTTTGAAAAATTCTGGATTACTGATGAATAAGCTTTTCTTATTGAATCGCTAACTGTGTAAAAACTCAGTCTTACATTTTTGTTCGTAGAGACCTCCAAAACGGCAAAACCATTGAGTGAACTGGTAAACTTTGTCTTTTTGCTATTAGATACTCTTGTGTGCTTTGAACCGCCGCCACTTACTATATAGTTGTAACTGCTGTCTTTTATATATTCCAGGCAATGCTCATGCCCGGCAGTAAAGATCACGTTAGGATATTTTTTTGCGACCTGTTCTACATCATTGATCATTTCAGCATAAAATGGATGTTTCAGATCCTGCGGACTTCCAAACACACTTCTTGCAATCGGGTAAATGGAGCCTAATCCGGGCAGGGGTATATAAAGATTTGGTTTGAGATCAGTAAATGGAAAAATGTGTTGTTTTAATGTAAAATATCCGCCATGCGGCCCTGTACTTCGAAAAGTGTGATGATCGGCAAGAATGATCAACTTTTTTGCATTCTTACTGAAGATGTCATCAAGTCTGGTAAGAACTTCATCTTGTGTCTTACAATCACAATCAGATTCGATACCGGGCTTTTCGTATGGATGAAGCCACCACTGTGAATCAAACATTAAAAGTGTGACATTTGGACTGATTGAAACTTCAACCGGTCCCGGGCAACCTCCTTTTGGATAGTATTTTACATTCTTCTTTCCTAAATGATCCACATACAATTGTTCACGCACTACTGTAGACCATCCTCCTGGTTGCCCATCCTCCCAGTCATGATTGCCAGGTATCATATAAACTTTCGCAGGGGTATTGTCAGCAATTGATAACTGTGTATCCAATACGTTTCTCGAGGCCATGTAGTAGCTGTATTCCTCATCCGGCAAACCCGCCTTATATAAATTATCGCCAAGAAAAACGATAGTTGTCTTTTTATCCAATGGTATTGTTCTTCGCACGGCATTAACTACCGGGTGTCCGCCATTCGATAATTCTCCTGCATCCCCGATCAAAACAATTCTTGCCTCAATCGTATCTTGCTGTGCATGTATTCCGGCACAACTAATAAAGCTCAATATTGCAAGACATAATTTTTTCATTAAGGAGTTTTTACATTACTGAATTTGAAAAAAAGTATATCAGCAGCTCCTTTATCAGCTGATTCATTTGAAATAATAAGATCGCCTTTAGGCGTAAATGTTATTCCTTCAGGTTGTTTAAACAAAACAGGATCCAGTTTGTAAAGATGGTTTAGAGAATGATCTTTATTAAGAATGATCAATACTTTATTGACGGACGAAATGATATAAAAATCACCCGTTAATGGATTGATAGCGGCTGCTGATGGTTTTATTCTTTGTTTTTTGTCCTCTAACTGATCTCTTATCGCGGACGTGCTTATTGTAAAAGATGATTGAAAGGAATCGGTTACAGGATCAATGGCCCATGTACTGATCTCTTTTTTATTGTCATCTTCACAATCTTTGCAGATCAGTATTAATTGATGTAAACTGCTATCGTAAAAAAGTGTTTCGAATTCATTCTTCCTTTTTTCCGGCACATCAAATGTTTGCAACCGGACAGAATCCGGTGAAGAGAATTTAAATTTTTCAATAACACCTTTACTTTTTAATACAAAAAATGTACTGTCAGCAAGGGCAATATCTTCATAGTCGGCTCCCTTTGAAAATTTCCATTCTTCTATTTTTAAGGGGGTTTTTAGGTGTATTTTAAACAGCAGTCCTTTTTCGTCCTGGATCGCAAAAAGACTGCTATCTTTTGGGTAATAAGTAATGCCTGAAATTTCATCCAAAATGACCGGTAATTCATAAATGTATGGTTTGCTGAGATCGTAACCAGGCGGATTTGGATATGAAACGGTTTTAGCTCTGCAGGCGAATAGTAATCCAATACTGAAAAAGATAAAAAAGAGCAATAGGTTCGGGGAAATAAAGTATCCAGGCCGCTGGTGCTGGTGAATTATATTTTCAAATCTGTTATTCGTAATGCTATAGGTTACACAAAAGTTTTGCCAAGCATTAGAAAAAAATAAAAGGTTATTGATGATGAAAGCTGAATCCGGTAGCAATCATTTTATTTGAATAAGCAGAGAAGAAATTTGCCGTTTTCGCAAAGAACATGTGAGTAATAATTTCCCTAAAATGATTTATGATATAAATTGTCAATTCTTGTTCACTTCAACATATTTGTGAAAATACTGGCATGCCTGAGTAAGACCACAGATCTCGCATTTGGGAGCACGGGCCACACAAATATAGCGTCCATGCAAAATGAGCCAGTGATGGGCCTTATGAATTAATTTTTCCGGGATATTCTTTACAAGTTCTTTTTCAACAGCAAATGGTGTTGATGCTGATGCTGAAACCAGGCCGATTCTTTTGCTTACTCTGAAAACGTGCGTATCTACCGCCATGTTTGGTTGCCGGTCTATTACTGATGTAATAACATTGGCTGTTTTTCTGCCTACTCCCGGTAGTTGAATAAGGTCTTCAAAGTTCATCGGAATTTTATCGTTAAACTTTTCCACTACTGCTTTTGCCATGCCGATAAGGTGTTTTGTTTTATTGTTGGGGTAAGAAATACTTTTAATATAAGGAAACAATTCTTCAAAACTTGCTTTACTTAGAGATTTTACATCAGGATATTTTTCAAAAATAGCCGGAGTGGTTATGTTCACTCTTTTATCGGTGCATTGTGCAGAAAGAATAACTGATACTAAAAGCTGAAAAGGATTATCATAGACCAATTCAGTTTCAGCATCAGGGTTATGTTTCTCAAAATAATCAATGACAAACTGGTAGCGTTGTTTGCGGGTCATGAAGCAAAGTTAATAGTGTGAAGAAAGTTATAGGCAGTTAGTGTTACGTGATAAGGAAACAGGAATAGATTAGATAAGTAAAAAGCATCCCGGTTGGGATGCTAATGAGTTTGTTGAATAGCGATAAGAAAGTACAAGAGTGCGACGCAACAAGTGATGAAAAGAATTACTACAGTTGGGAACAAAAAACTTTTTTGGTAATTTTCATTCTTTTACCACTTTATTTGTCTTTTTTCTTGCATAATTTAAAATATTCAATACAACACGGGTGCGGGGTGATTTTTTGATCCCGTCCAGTCTTTCTAAGGAAGTTTTTAAAACAGCAAGTTTTTCACGCAGGGTCCAGTCCTGTTTTAACGCATTTTCAATTGCGGTTGTTTGTTTAGCTGAGGTTTCTTTATACAAATACAATAAAAGATCCTCAGGGGTAAAGTTAGCCATGTGCAAGCGATTAATGTCCAATAATTGTATGTCCTTGTAAGAAATTTGAAACGTCCGGATTATTAACGGGTATAGGATGAGGTTATTGTGCAAAAACAGGAAAATCAATCATCCTGCTTTTCAGGGACAAGGAAAAGATCTTCATTATCACGTTTCATATAATACTTTTCCCTTGCATATTTTTCGAGGACAGAGGGATTATTTTTCAGATTTTCCAGTTCAGTTTTTTCCTTATTAATCTTATCAGTATAATATTTTTTACTTTTCTGAAGCTCTTTTAATTCATGGCGATGATGAGCCATGGTAAACATATCCCTTTCATCAAAAAAAAGCATCCATACAGTAAATGCAGCAAAAGCTATAAAAAATTTATTCCTTAGCCATGAGGGTAGTTGGGTTAGTAATTTCATGGTATCGATATTAAAAGATGGGATATCGCCATCTTTATCTACCAAATTTAATCTTTCCTTTCGGATATACAGCAGAAAAGCCCAAGAGTTCTTCAATCCTGAGCAATTGGTTATATTTTGCTATTCTATCCGTACGGCTGGCGCTTCCTGTTTTTATTTGACCGCAATTCAATGCTACTGCCAGGTCAGCGATAGTTGTATCTTCTGTTTCTCCGCTTCGATGGCTCATTATTGTATTATAACTATTGTGCTGGGCCAGTGTAACGGCATTTATTGTTTCTGTAACTGTTCCTATTTGGTTCATTTTTACAAGCAAAGCATTAGCCACACCCTTATCGATTCCTTCCTGGAGGCGGATTACACTTGTTACAAACAAATCATCACCTACTAATTGAACTTTACTTCGCAATTTATCAGTTAATAGCTTCCATCCTTTCCAGTCGTCTTCAGCCATGCCATCTTCAAGCGATACAATTGGATAATTTTTTATCCAGTTTGCCCAATAATCAACCATTTTTTCACTGGTTAATTTTTTACCGTCTGATTTATGGAAATGATAAACCTTTTTAGCACTGTCATACATTTCACTTACTGCAGGATCCATAGCAATAGCTACCTGTGTTCCTGCTTTAAAACCTGCGGCATTAATAGCCGTCATTACCGTATCAATTGCCTCTTCATTACTTTGCAGATTCGGTGCAAATCCACCCTCATCACCAACATTGGTGCTGTATCCTTTTTTCTTTAATACTGATTTCAATGCATAAAACACTTCCACTCCCCAACGTAAACCTTCACTGAAAGTATTAGCTCCAACAGGCATTACCATAAATTCCTGGAAGTCTATTTTATTGTCAGCATGTGCGCCGCCATTTAAAATGTTCATCATGGGTATAGGTAGTGTTTTGGCGTTAGTGCCACCAATATAACGGTACAAAGGAAGCCCTGCTTCTTCTGCTGCGGCCTGTGCAGCAGCCATACTTACGGCAAGAATGGCATTCGCTCCCAATTTCCCTTTATTAGGTGTACCATCCAGTTGTATCATCATTTCATCAATGCCTGTTTGATCAGCGATATCATACCCCAATAGTTTGGGTGCGATGATCTCATTTACATTTTTTATAGCTTTTAAAACTCCCTTACCGCTAAATTTTTTCTTGTCGCCATCACGCAGTTCTACTGCTTCGTGTATGCCTGTGCTCGCACCGCTTGGCACGGCAGCACGGCCAAGAGCACCTTCATCGGTTAATACATCTACTTCTACGGTAGGATTACCGCGACTGTCTAAGATCTGTCTTGCGAAAATTTCGGAAATGTAACTCATGATTTTAGTTTAAAATTTGTTGTTTGTAGTTAGTTGTTTGGTAAACAACTTCAGGAATTCTATTGAGCTTTCCTTGCGTCGCACTCTTGTACTGTTACAATTTTATTCAGCTTTTTGAGTAAGTGATCTGAACACTTCTTCCAAACTTTGGTTTTCGCTTTGCAAAGAAACGATGTTGAGATTATTCTGCAAGGAGATTTCAAGAATCTGTTTTCGCACAGCCTCTAGATTTGAGGTTTGAAGTTTGTAGCGGGTGGTTTGCAATTGCTGTACAGATTCTACGTCATGTATATTTTCAAGCAAAGACATTTCAACAGGTAGTTGAAATTCTACCAGCACTGAGTGTTTATTCTTATTTCTGCTTTGCAAACTGCTTAACTTATCATCTGCAACAATTTCTCCTTTGTTTATAATGATCACCCGGTCGCAGATCGCTTCTACTTCTTGCAAAATATGGGAGGAAAACAAAACTGTTTTATTTTTTCCCTGTTGTTTGATCACCTCTCTTATTTCCACGATCTGGTTAGGATCCAGTCCACTTGTGGGTTCATCAAGTATTAAAACTTCCGGGTTATGTATTAAAGCGGCTGCTAAACCTACTCTCTGTTTATATCCTTTTGAAAGCTGGCCTATTTTTTTTTTGCTCTCAATTGTTAATCCCGTCAGCTGAATTACGTTTTCAATTTTTGACTTTTTATTTTCTATCCCATGTAATTCGGCAATGAACCCTAAATACTCTCTTACGTACATGTCGTAGTACAACGCATTTGCTTCCGGTAAATAACCGATTTTCTTTTTGGTGATCAATGGTTCTTCCGATACATTGACTCCTGAAACAAATGCCTGCCCCTTCGTTTGTTGGAGATATCCTGTGATTATTTTCATAGTTGTGGATTTACCCGCTCCATTAGGCCCCAGGAAACCTACAATTTCACCCTTATCCACTTTAAAGGAAATATTGTTTACAGCTTTTTGTTCACCGTAAACTTTTAGAAGATTCTTTACTTCGATAGACATAGATAGAAATGCAAATTTACATTATTTGTTAGCTGGCTCATTTATGGCCACAGCTATTTTTGAATCCGCAGTTCCATAATATAAAAACCATTTGTTTTTAAAATTCACGAGCCCTTCAACGAAACAAACATGATTTACCTGGCCTGAAATTTCGTAGGATTTATCCGGCTTAATAAAATAGTTGTCCATTCGCTCTAACACTTTGGAAGGATCATTTTTATTAAGTAAGATTTGGGAAGCAGCATAGGTGCCTTCTGCCAGGCTTGTATCTCCTTTTGAAGGTACATTTCTGCTGTTATATATTAATACTATTCCGTTATCAGTCAGCATAGCAGGTGGTCCTGACTCCACCAAATCGCTATCGAACTTTCCATTACGTGGTCCAAATACAATCAATAATTGACCTTTATCATCTTCAACCGGTGTCCAATGAATAAGATCATCAGAAAAAGCAAGAAAAATATTTGTGTCGCCCCAATACATCCAATATTTACCATTGATCTTTACGGCAATAAGTTTCCCATTTTCATATTTACAAACTATTGAGCCTGATTTCCCCCATTCATTTATATATTTTCCATTGTATGCATTAGAAAAAGCAAGTCCTTCTTTGGTCCAATGATACAAGTCTGACGAGGTAGCTACAAGCAACCTTGCTTTATCTCCATCATAACCTGTATATGTGAGATAATAAATACCTTTTTCATCTTCTGTAATTCTTGGATCTTCACAACCACCTTCCCATTCATATTTCTTTATAGAATCATTATCCGGATACAAAACAGGTACAGAAAGCCTTTTAAAATGTAACCCATCAATACTCCATGTTAGGCCTACTCTTGAAGTACCAGCAAACTTTCCTATTTTATCTTCTGCACGATATAAAAGAAAAACTGTATCATGCCTAACCACCGCAGCCGGATTAAAAACATCCTTTTCTTCCCACTTTACTTTTTCTTTTCTTACCGGGCAAAAGAATTCAGCTGTGGAATCGGGAATTAAGATTGGATTTATTTCATCTTCTTTAATAAAAGGCAACAGTGCCCAGGCATCGGTTTTACCTTCAGTTTTGTTTGCTTCTTGTGAATTATTACAGGAAAAAATTATGGTAATAAGTAAAATGAAAATTAGCAAGCGCATAAAACTGTTTAAAGATTTTCATATTTATATAGCGGATCAATATCAGTTCCTGCTCTCATTTCATAAATGGGTTTAATAATACCATCTTTTAAACTGTACACCCAGCCATGAATATCGGGACGTTTTTCCTCCTGCCAGGCAGCTTGTATAATGGAAGTCTTTGCCAGATTAAACACCTGTTCTTTGACATTCAGTTCAACAAGCCTATCACTTTTCTCAGAATCGTTTTTTATTTCATCAAGCTCCTGCCGGTGCAAGCGATAAACATCTTTTATATTTCGCAGCCACATATTTAAAACTAATTTAAAATCCTTTTTGGTCATAGCTGCATTAATGCCGCCACATCCGTAATGGCCACATACAATTACATGATTTACACGTAAATGATTGACTGCAAAATCAAGTACACTTAAAAGGTTTACATCAGTATTTATAACAAGATTAGCTACATTTCTGTGGACGAAAATTTCACCGGGCTCAGTACCCGTGATCTGGTTGGCGGGGACACGGCTGTCGCTGCATCCTATCCATAAAATTTCAGGTGCTTGCAAATGTAACAGGCGTTCAAAATATTCAGCGTCCTTTTCTATTTGAGCCGCAGCCCATGCTTTATTATCCTGTAAAAGTTTTTCGTATGACTTCATTTGAACTAATTGGATGCAAGATAAGTGGCAATGATTTATGATGCATTCTCCTGAACTTCCAGGTAAATGAAGTTTTAAAATACAGATTTATTTTTAACCATTGTGTAAATTGTGACCCGATTACCTGTAATTTTTAGTAATAACCTTAACAATACAATTGCTATGTCATATCCTTTCCAGATTACTTCTTTTGACCAGTATACATTAGCTTATAAAAAAAGTAAAGATGATCCCGAGGGCTTTTGGGCCGACGTGGCTTCTAATTTTTTTTGGAGAAAAAAATGGGATAAGGTACTTGAATGGAATTTTAAAGAACCAAGAGTAAAATGGTTCATTAATGCCAGGCTAAACATTACTGAGAATTGTCTTGACAGGCATTTAGGAACTTTAGGCAGCACGCCTGCTATTATTTGGGAGCCTAATGACCCTGAAGAGCATCATAGAATCCTCACTTACCGCGATCTGCATTTTAAAGTGATGCAATTTGCCAATGTGCTTAAAAACAATGGCGTAAAAAAGAAAGATCGGGTTTGCATTTATATGGGAATGGTTCCTGAACTGGCCATTGCCGTTTTGGCCTGCGCAAGGATTGGCGCTATTCATTCTGTAATTTTTGGCGGCTTCAGCGCTCAAAGTATTGCCGATCGCTTGCAGGATGCAAATGCAGAATATATAATTACCTGTGATGGTGCTTTCCGAGGTACGAAGGAAATTCCGCTAAAAAATGTTATTGACGATGCTCTAATACAATGCAAGTTTGTAAAAAAGGTGATTGTATTAACAAGAACAAGGACGCCAGTGAGTATGATCAAAGGCCGGGATGTGTGGTGGGAGGATGAAATTAAAAAAGTGGAAACCATGGGGAATCCTGATTGCCCGGCTGAGGAAATGGATGCTGAAGATATGTTGTTCATTCTTTATACATCAGGATCTACGGGCAAACCCAAAGGAGTTGTGCACACTTGTGGCGGCTATATGGTTTGGACAACATACAGTTTTGTAAACGTATTTCAATATAATCCCGGGGATGTTCATTTTTGCACGGCAGATATTGGGTGGATAACCGGGCACAGTTATATTGTATACGGTCCGCTAAGTGCCGGTGCCACTACATTAATGTTTGAAGGCATTCCCACATGGCCGGATGCAGGCAGATTCTGGGAAATAGTTGATAAATACAAGGCAAACATACTTTATACTGCTCCTACTGCTATCCGTTCACTAATGGGTTTTGGAAATGGTCCTTTACAAGGAAAGCATCTTAATTCATTAAGAGTGTTAGGTACAGTAGGCGAACCAATTAACGAAGAAGCCTGGCATTGGTATGATGAACATGTGGGAAAAAAGGCTTGCCCAGTTGTAGACACCTGGTGGCAAACGGAAACGGGAGGAATTCTTATTTCAAATCTTGCAGGCATAACACCGGCCAAGCCAACATATGCAACCTTACCATTACCGGGTGTTCAACCGGTAATAGTCGATGAAAGTGGAAAAATAATTGAGACTCCTGTAGCTGCCGGAAATCTATGTATTAAATTTCCATGGCCGGGAATTTTACGAACTACCTATGGTGATCATGAAAGATGCCGGCTAAACTATTTTACGGCATATGAAAATTTATATTTTACTGGGGACGGTTGTTTAAGGGATGAAGAAGGAAACTATAGAATCACCGGCAGGGTAGACGATGTATTAAATGTAAGCGGGCATAGAATCGGAACGGCAGAGGTCGAAAATGCCATCAATATGCACGCCGGCGTAGTGGAAAGTGCTGTAGTAGGCTATCATCATGAAATAAAGGGCCAGGGAATTTACGCTTATGTAATTGCCAGCTCTACGCACGGAGATGAAGACCTTACAAGAAAAGATATCGCCCTTACGGTTTCAAGGATCATTGGTCCAATTGCACGACCGGATAAAATTCAGTTTGTAAATGGCCTGCCGAAAACAAGAAGCGGAAAAATAATGAGGAGAATTCTGAGAAAAATAGCAGAAGGGGAAACTGAACACCTTGGCGATACAACTACATTACTTGACCCAGCCATAATAGAGGAAATTAAGAATGGAAAAGTTTGAAAATTAAAAAGCAGCCAGGGGCTAAAGGCTGCTTTTTAAGGTTTTTCTCAATATGTTCAGAACAAAACTGCCCTTTTATAGCAAAATTCATACCTCATATCCAATTTTGTAAAAAAAATTATTTTATCTATGCAATTTGATTGAAGATATTCCAAGAAATACCCTAAAAGAAGACCTTCATAATGAACCTAACCAACAAACGAAATAAAATACGATCCGTATTCAGATTGATCCTTTGGGCTATTCTTATTCAATTTTTACTTATTAATATCAGCGGCCTTTTGTATGGTTATAAGCTTACCTATTTTTATGACCCTTCTCCAAAGCCACAACCCGCTTATTCGAAAAATATATTTGCTAAAACCTGGAGACTTTTTATCGGTCCACGGCTTCAAAAATCCATTGTGGATGATGTCCCGCATTTTTCCTACAATACTGTTCATTTATTTACAAAGGATAGTTTGAATATAGAAGGGTGGTATGTACCGGTTGATTCCTCAAAGGGCACAGTTATTCTTGTACATGGACTGGGAGGTAATAAATCAATGCTTTTAAAAGAGGCATATGAATTCATGTATTTTGGATTTAATGTAATGCTTATAGATTTAAGAGCACATGGAAACAGCAGTGGCAGTGTCACAACCCTTGGCTTTTTGGAATCTGAAGATGTAAAGCTGGCGTATGATTTTATTTTAAAAAAAGGTGAGAGAAATATCATTTTATATGGTTTTTCATTAGGTGCTACTGCAATAGCGAAAGCTATTTACGATTATGACTTGTCACCTTCCCGGGTCATTCTTGAAATACCCTTTGAGTCCCAGGAAAGGCTCTTCGCGAAACGGGGAAAATTTTTGGGTTTTCCCGAAGAGCCTTTTGGCGCTATTGTAACCTTTTGGGCAAGTATTGAAAGAAATTTCAATGCCTTCAAGCAACACACTTCAGAGTATGTGCAAAAAGTAAAATGTCCTGTGCTATTACAATATGCAGCATTAGATAAAATTGTTTCATCAGAAGAAACGAATTCCATTTTTGGGCATATAGTTTCAAACGACAAAAAAATTGTAAAATATGAAAATGCTGATCATGGATTTCTGTTGAACTATGATCCACAGAAATGGAGAAAAGAGGTTTACGATTTTCTTTTCAGGTGATGGTTTATTTCCGAACGGTCACCCTTGTACCTACTGGCAAATAGCTGTACAAGTCTTCCACATCTTTGTTCTTCATAGAAATACAACCCATTGTCCAGTTTTTATAATTATCGATAATATAATCGTCATGAGGCCACGTACCATGTATACCAACACCTCCACCGATTCTTGCGTCTGCAGGTATTTCGCCTCTTAGTTTTCGCAACCTGAATTTTTCATAGCTTTCTTTTGTAGGATAATCAAGAGCCATAAAACGATCCCATTTATTATGAGTTCTTTTGGAAATAATATGAAAATTTCCTTCCGGCGTACAACGGTCACCTTCCATTTTTTTATCTGCCAGGCTATTGTTGCCAAATACTACTGGATAAGTAGCAAACCAGCCTTTGTCGTCATAAACATTCAACTCATAATCTGACTTATCAATGATAATATAAACAGTACCTACCGGAAGGATCTTTGCAGTTCCGAAAATCACTCTTTTTTTGGCGCTGGTTAAAAGTTTTGTCGTAGCAGTATGGTATGCATTTGGTGAGAACATGCTGCTTCCAAGGAAAAGGGAAGTGAATACAATAGGTAGTTTCATAAGTTAATCCTTTAACCGTCAAAAAAGTCAACGCAATTTTTTTAGATTTTATTTTTCCTGTGGATAAATCCCTGCCTCCAGGCAGCCAAGTTTAACGATGTTTTTTCAAAACTAAGAATAAAACCAGGATGGCTGTAATTGACAGAAGAGTTTCACAAAAGGTTGCGCAAATCTCTTAATCAATTTTGGTTAAATAAATAAAAAAACCGGCATCAATTACGATGCCGGCACTGCAAATTTACATGAGAAAACTTCTTTACCAGTTTGAAATGCGCAAGCCAACTGTATAGGGTGTCTGGTCTAACCCTTTTTCCCACATACTTTTTGTAGCATAGCTGCCGTATAATTTTACGGGACCCAGTAATACTTCACCTACGTAGGATACTTTCCACTTTCTTAGGTCAAAATCATCATGGGTTTTGTTTTTATGACCGTTGTCTTTTATTTTTTGTCTTGAGCTGTAGAGATACCCACCACTAATTCCTCCGCTGATACCAAATCCTCGTCCGCGGTGAGGAGTAAAATTGATATTCAGCATTAACGGTACAGTAAGATAATCTGCGGCAAGCTTGTTTTTATCTATTCCCGCATAATTGGGATCAATTGTAATTAGTGTAGGATTTTTGAACATATGAACACGTTCGTCATCAAAAAAATAATTATTTAGCTCGAGTCCTAATCCATACTTTAGATTAATAACATGTTCCACTACATTCAAACGTTGCATAAAGAACCAAATGTTTACGTTTCTCGACTTCCAGTTTCTCAGTTTAAATGTTTCATTGGTGCTTCCGGGAGCAAAAGCCTGCGCACCCGCTGACGAATAATTTGTGTTGTCATTAAAGTTTGAAAAGCCCAGGTCAAGTATCCACCAATTTGTACTTACATTCGAAGGTTTGTAATATCTTCTGTGGTGTTCGGAAGTGACTTCATTATCTTTCCTATTACGTACTATTTCCCTGCCTCCGCCATTTTTTCGGATGATCAGCATACCGCCTACCTTGATAGTGTCCGGTTCATTATTTTGTTTGCCGGTTGTATCGGCCTGAGCAAAACCAGTTACAGCAGCGCATAAGATCATACTAAGGGTCAAAATCCTTTTCATAATTGTGTTTTTGTTTGAAAATTATTTTAGATTAATTGCCATTCCACCGATCAGCACTTTATTATCATCATCAGCCGCGTTGATGTTTGTAGTGCGTTCAATAAAACGTGTGGCTTTCCTAAAAAATCCGCGAAGCCTTTTGTTTTCATTGTTATCGGTATTGCTGGCGTAAATTACCCCATTGTTAGGTGTATTACTATTATCAAGCGTTTTAGCAGAAGAATTTGTTACACCTGCCGCGTTAAAAAAATCATTCTGAAGTTTATCGTTATTAATAATGGCATCACTGATCTTAGGCTGATTAATTCTTTCTTTAATTTCAGTTATAGCTAACTCAGGTACCTCAGTATTGCTTTCCGAAACATGTGAATTTATAGCCAATTGCTGATTGGTTTCCTTTACTGGCCTGTGCTGTTTTTCTGTTGTATTTTCTTTAATGACAGGTTGAGTAGTCGCTATATTGTTTTTTATTTCTTTACCAGGGGAAGTTGCCTGTTCCTGCTGATTTGGTAAAATAGTTTTTGCAGAATTTGGTGACTGTTCTTTTTTAGTTCCTGTCTTTGCAATTTCACCCGGCGTTCCAGTCTTATTATTTCGGTTATTCAAGACAGAATATAATGTCATACCTGCAGCAACAATCAATATAGCTGCAACCGCCACTCTCCACCATTGCATCTGCATGCTGATAACGGTGACCTTTTCTTTTCTGTACAGAACTTTTTTATTGGCAAAAACGATTTCTTCTGGTTCCAGTTTCGTTTGTTTGAATAATTCCAGTTCCTGCTGAACCTTTGGATGAGCAGCTACAAACTTTTCAACAACTATTTTTTCTTCTTCATTCAATTCATCATCTACATACAAAACCAACCATTCTTCATAATTATTCAGATTGATGAAAGAATCATTTTCATTCTTTATCAGCAAATCTTTTTTATCAAATACAATCGTACTATCCGGAACCAACTTTGATTGCTGAAGCATTACCAATTCTTCTTCCAGGTCGGGATTTTCTTTTACAAACTGTTCAACCTGCCCTTTTTGATCAATGTTCAGTTCATTGTCAATGTACAGCAGGAAATATTCTTCGTAGTTATGACGATCAATCTTCATATGACATTCTCCGGTTTCACTAAATAATTTTTTAACTGTACTCTTGCTCTATGGAGATAAACCTTTACCTGGCTTTCGTTAAGGCCGGTTATTTCCCCAATTTCCTCGTAACTGTATCCTTCATAATCTTTCAGCATCACCAGGCTACGTTGTGTTTCACTTAACCGGCTTAAAGCTTCTTCAAGAATTTTTTTCGCATTATGCACCTGGTGATTCATTACTCTTGTTTCATCATTAAATTCTTCCTTCAATTGTATTCGTTTTACCTTCCTCAGGTGATCGATCATTTGGTGATAGGCAACTGTAAATAGGTATGATTTACTTTTTTCCGCATCCACATTTTCACGATTGCGCCACATTTTTTCAAATGCACTTTGCACCACATCCCTTGCATCTTCCTCATGCCGAAGATTCTTTACGATGAAGCGGTACACATTATCTGCATACTCCGTTACACATAAATTATATTCTTTTTCGGTCATAAACAGCTGATAGAAAGCCAAAATTAAATGTAAAAGCCGTTAATTGAATGTAATACGGGCGAATTGAGTAAAATGTTACATAAAATGGTTAAATATTTACCAAAGGAGAAGGGTCGCTTAAAAATCTTTTGGGGAGGATCCACAAGCTTTACAATTGTTGGGTGATTATCTTAATTTAAAACAGAAATGAACTGCCGCGGGAAGGTTTCCCAGATCAAATTGTCATCCTGAAACTTACATTTTTTCTGGCAGCATTCATCTATAGATTTTTGGGAAGCAGGCTTCTGTTCTACCGGGGAAGAACCAAGAATTAAAAATGCGGCTAAGGTCATTATTGCCAGCACGAAAAATCGTAAAATAACTTCCTTTCTCATGATGTTGGTTTCTTGTGTTCAGACGAAGATAGTTTTGAAAATGTTACATCCGGGTTAAGAATGGTAAATAAGCAATAACTGGCAAGCTGCATCAAGCATTTATCTTTGCTGTTTAATTTCTAAAATATGAACGAGAGCTTTGTAAAACGATTGGGAAAAGAAATTGGTGAAATAAAGGCATCCGGTCTTTATAAAACTGAACGGATTATTTCCAGCCCACAGGGAGCTGAGATTGTTGTAAATGGCAAAACGGTCTTGAACTTTTGCGCCAATAATTATTTGGGACTTTCTTCTCATCCTAAGGTAATTGAAGCTGCTCACAAAGCCATTGAGTCACATGGTTATGGTATGAGCAGCGTTCGTTTCATTTGCGGAACACAGGATATACATAAGGAGCTTGAACAAAAGCTTTCAGAATTTTTAGGAACAGAAGATACAATTTTATACGCAGCCTGCTTTGATGCAAATGGAGGCGTGTTTGAACCCCTATTCAATGAAGAAGATGCAATTATTTCCGATGCATTGAACCATGCTTCTATTATAGATGGAGTTCGCTTATGTAAAGCACAGCGTTTTCGGTATGAACACAATAATATGAATGATCTTGAGGTAAAACTAAAAGAAGCCTGTAATTGGCGCAGCCGGATTATCGTAACAGATGGCGTATTTAGTATGGATGGGACAATTGCTCAACTGGATAAGATCTGTGAACTGGCAGATAAATATGATGCGATAATCATGATCGATGAATGCCATGCTTCCGGTTTTATGGGAAAAACAGGTAGGGGTACACATGAATACCGGGGAGTAATGGGCCGGATAGATATCATTACAGGAACATTGGGTAAGGCTTTGGGTGGAGCAAGCGGAGGTTTTACAAGCGGTCGAAAGGAAGTAATTGATTTTCTCAGGCAGCGATCAAGACCTTATTTATTTAGCAATACGCTGGCTCCATCCATTACAGGTGCTTCCATTACCGTGCTTAATATGTTGAGTGAAACGACCGAACTGCGTGATAAACTTGAGAGTAATACTAAATATTTCAGAACAAATATGGTGGAGGCCGGATTTGACATAAAACCAGGCGAACATCCAATCGTTCCTATTATGTTATACGATGCAATGGTAGCACAAAATTTTGCCTCGAAACTTCTGGATGAAGGTATTTATGTAATTGGCTTCTTCTTTCCGGTTGTACCTAAGGGCCAGGCACGTATACGGGTTCAATTGAGTGCGGCGCACAACCAAAATCATCTTGACAAAACCATAACGGCCTTTACTAAAATTGGAAAAGAATTGAAAGTATTAAAGTAGCTGGTACAACACCATTTAAACAAGAATCAATCAACTTTTAAATTCAAATTTTGGGCTGTTTGTTTTACGGCATCTAAACCGGTCTTTTCCCCTTTTACGGTTACTAACAACCTGTCAGCCGCAACATAAGTGAGTTCATACCTGTCTTCGGCCTTATCATAGCTTTCAACAGCTTTTTGACCATTAAAATCAACAGTTTTTGAATAGCCATTGTCTGTTTCAGACTGCATGTTCATTTTAGTCCAATAACTTAATGAATAAACCCCTGCACCAGCTTCGCCGGCACAGTCAAAAATGCTAAGATCGATTTGCTTGTCACCACTGTCACTATCTCTATATGTTGCTTCAGCAGAAGCGAACCCCATCATACTATTTGCATTAAAGCTGGAACGCTTCATACCCATTAATTCTTCAGGAAGCATTGTTTTTAATTGATCGGTAGTAAGAGGAGTAAGTTTTTTTAACTCTTCCATTTTCTTTTGCATGTCATTTGAGGCAGCAGCAACGCTATTCATATCTACCGATACTTTACTCTTACCATCGTCGCTGGTAATAGTTACTGCTTTGGGTTTGTTGTTATTACAGGCAATCAAAACTCCCATAGCAAGCAGGGAAAAAATAATTGACTTCATATAAAATGTTTTTTATTGATGGAAGACTTGGTATTTCCATATAAATGTAGATAAATAAGTGGTTCGGGAAATGTAAAAAGAAGTTTCATTTTAAAGGACGATAGGAAATCTACGTCAGGCTATGAAAAATAATAAATCTGTCTTATTTTCGTTTTTCCTCTGATGAACCAATTTTACCGATCCTTCCTTTGATATAACCGCCATTGATTCACCCGCAAAAAGACCGTGATGAAGAAAATTTTTCTTCCCCTTTTATTGGGAATATTCTTAGTTAGTATTTTATCATCCTGCACCAGCATGAAAAAAGATTGCCAGGGCAGAAGACATTATCGTTTAAGTAATGGCATTTACCTCTAAATGCTGATTATGGCCAAAGGAGAATCCCGCCGAAGCGGGATTTTTTATTTCTCTCTTACAGTCCGACCTTCATTAATACCATCCGGAAAGCTAATGATTGATTAAGCCGGGGAAGAAATAATAAATTTTTTATATTAGAGTAGCTTAATAAAGCATCAGGTTTTATACTCCAGATCATCTGTTCTTTTCTCTGCACTTACCTTTGCGTCAAAATTTTTTATAATGAAATTTTTGGCATGTTGTTTTTTGGTCTTCACTTTTTATTCATGCTCACTAAATAATGTAAAAATTGATAATAACCTGGGGCATTATTTTAATGAGAATAATGTTTACGGCACCTTCGCTTTATTCAATAATGGCACCGGGCAATTCACTGTTTATAATTTAAAACGCTATCGCGACAGCTCCTTTCTCCCTGCTTCTACTTTTAAAATTGTAAATTCATTGATCGGTTTGCAAACCGGGAAAATTACCAGCGATAGCATGGTTATTAAATGGGACGGTATTCAACGGCCGATAAAAGAATGGAATAAAGATCTGACCATGTATGAGGCTTTTCGTGTTTCAGCAGTTCCTTATTACCAGGAAGTAGCCAGGCGAATTGGAAAAGATACCATGCAGTTCTGGCTGGACAGTATTTCTTACGGAACAAAAAAAATTACAACACGCATCGACACTTTTTGGTTGGATAATTCGTTGAAGATAACACCCGATGAACAACTGGGATTAGTCAAAAAACTTTATTTTAACCAACTTCCATTTTTTGATCCTTATGAGGATATTGTAAAAAGGGCAATGTTGTTTGAGGATAACTCCGATTACAAATTAAGTTATAAAACGGGCTGGGGACAAGATGAGAAGGGTAACAATCTTGCATGGGTTGTTGGGTGGATTGAAGAAAATAAACATCCTTATTTTTTTGTTCTCAATTTTGAGAGAGCTGATCCGAATGCAGATATACCGATCATAAGAATGAAAATACTAAAGGGAATTTTAAAACAGTTAGGATTTATGGAAGGAAAAATGTAGTGATTGGTTTAATTGTTGATAATATTCACACATCCTGAAATTTATATATTGAATTTTCAATTTCAACATAAGGAGTTTCTCTTATTATTCGCGGCTATTATCATTTTTATTCTGCTTTTTTTTCTTTTAGTAAAATGGAAAAGAAGGACAATAAAAAAAATAGGTGAAAAAAAACTGGTGGCATCACTTATTAAAAATTTTTCCCCGCGTTTATTTACAACTAAGTTCATTTTGTTTTCACTGGCATTTATATTGGGAATAATAGCAGTAGCCAATCTTCGTAAACCCGGAAAAGCGGATAATATTACACGAAAGGGTATTGATGTGGTGGTTGCATTGGATGTAAGTAAAAGCATGCTCGCTACGGATTTATCTCCGAGCAGGCTGGAAAGAGCAAAGCAAATGGTTATAAAATTGATGGATCAAATGCCTAATGACAGAATTGCTCTAGTGCTTTTTGCCGGTAAAGCATATATGCAAATGCCACTAACTGTTGATCATGAAGCTGCAGCCATTTTTGTTTCGTCTGCTTCCCCGGATGCCATACCGGCACAGGGAACGGTTTTCAGTGATGCTTTACAAAAATGCGCTCTTGCTTTTAATTCAAGAGAAGGTAGATTCAAGTCTGTTGTTCTTATTTCGGATGGTGAAGATCATGATGAAGATGCATTAAAAACAGCGGATGATCTTGCACAGCAGGGAATAATGGTTTGTACGGTTGGCATTGGTTCTCCTGGGGGATCCGAAATACCAGATTCCGCTACCAATGATTACAAACGGGATGCGATCGGTAACATTGTAATCTCAAAATTGAATGAGGATGAATTAAAAGAAATTGCAGAAAAAACAAATGGCATATATGTCCACTACGAAAGCAGTGAGCAAGCTGTGGATGAATTAATGAAACAATTGTCGCAGGTTGAAAAGAAATCATTCACTGATGTTTCTCTCCTGAATTATAAAACATATTATCTGTGGTTTACGGTCTTGATGTTTCTTTTGCTGATTTTTGAATTTATTTTACCCGAAAGAAAACAGAAACTTGCATGAAGATTTTTTCCATTTTATTGTTGCTGATTTTTTCTGAAAGAATCATTGCTCAGGATAATAAAAACATTCAAGACGGAAACAATTATTATCGTCAACAGCAATATAACAAGGCAGAGGACGAATATCAGAAAGTCCTTCAAAATTCTCCTCATAATACAACTGCCAAATTCAACCTCTCTGATGCATTAGTCAGGCAGGATAAAGTAGAAGAAGCCGATAAGTTGCTTACTGAGCTCAATGTAGGCGGAAATGATGCCGGTCTTCGTTCTAAGGCGGCTTACAACCAGGGTGTTATTCTCACGAGTCAAAAGAAGCTGGAAGAGAGTATTGAGTTATATAAGGAATCCCTGCGACTAAATCCAAATGATCTGGAAGCAAGAGAAAACCTTCAAAAAGCCTTATTGGAATTAAAAAAGAAAAACCCACCTAAACCAAAGGATGAAAAAAAGAAGAAAGAAGAGAAACAACAAAAACAACAACCCAAACCAAAAATATCTCTCCGTGAAGCTCAGCAGCAATTAAAATTGCTGGAACAAAAGGAAAAGCAAGTTCAGCAGCGAATTCAAAAAAATAGTTCTAAAACCGGGGCTTCTCAACCTAAGGACTGGTAAATAACTCCTTAAAAAAGGAAGTGATAATTTTGCATCTCAATAATTAATTTTCAGAAGAAGGATCATTATGCAGCTTTATTGCGAATCGCTTACTCAATATAAAAGATTAAAAACCCGTGAGGTTAAGATCGGTAATTTATTGCTTGGGAATTTTCATCCTATCCGTGTGCAGACCATGACCACAACAGATACGATGGATACAATAGCAACAGTTGAACAATCTATTCGTTGCATTGAAGCAGGGTCAGAATTAATTCGCATTACTGCTCCTTCCAAAAGGGAAGCAGAGAATTTACTGAATATTAGAAACGAAATACGCAAACGGGGTTATTCAACTCCAATTGTAGCAGACATTCATTTTACTCCCAATGCGGCAGAAATTGCAGCAAGAATTGTAGAGAAAGTAAGAGTGAATCCCGGAAATTATATTGATAAAAAAAAGTTTGAGATTTTAGAATATTCTGATGTAGAATATCAGGAAGAGATCGATCGGATTCGTGAACGTTTTACGCCTTTAATAAAAATTTGTAAAGATTATGGAACAGCTATGCGCATTGGAACCAATCATGGTTCTTTAAGTGATCGAATTATGAGTCGATATGGCGATACACCCACGGGCATGGTTGAAAGTGCGATGGAATTTTTGCGTATTGCAAGAGATGAGAATTATCACCAGATTGTATTGAGCATGAAGAGCAGTAATCCGCAGGTAATGGTACATGCATACAGGTTATTGGTAAAAACCATGTTTGACGAATTCGGAGAGTGCTATCCATTGCATTTAGGAGTTACAGAGGCAGGTGATGGAGAAGATGGAAGAATTAAAAGCGCTGTGGGTATAGGAGCTCTTTTGGAAGATGGGCTGGGAGATACAATTCGTGTTTCTCTTACGGAAGATCCTGAACTTGAAGTGCCGGTGTGTAGGGATATCGTTACAAGGTACGAAACAGGAAACCAGGAGTCTGAAGTCAAAAATATTCTGCCGGTTGAGAAAATTTCTTATGATCCGTTTAACTACCATAGAAGAGAAACGTTTGAAATCGGCAATATCGGTGGTAAACATATGCCTGTTGTCATTGCAGACCTCAGCAAGATTCAAAATATCACCAGAGACGATTTTAAAAATATCGGGTATAACTACGATGCAGATTTGGATAAATGGAATATCAGAGATGCTGCGACCGATTATATTTTTACTGCTGACCAGGAATTAAGTTTTGCATTGTCGGGAACATTGAAAGTATTACTGTATTATAAGGCCTGGATAAACGTACGGGACAAAGAAAAATACTTTCCAGTTCTTGAGGGTGTTCAATATATCGATGATAATTGCATGAAATCTTCCCAGATGAACTTTGTGCTCGTCGATTGTTTTTCCGCGGGATATTTTCAACCATCTTTAAATATTTTATTTGATAAGCTGAAGAATGATCCCACTGCTATCGTTTGTCTGAGCTCCACAAACAAAAATACAATGCAAAGTATTCGGTGGATGTTTGTAGAATTGGAAAACCATCAAATTAAAAATCCCGCAATTATTATTTGTGATAGTTCAGATGAAGATGTGAATAAAAGTTTGATACATTATTCAATTGAAACCGGCGCTTTACTATTGGACGGTTTTGGTGATGGTATCAATCTGGGTCATCATTTTCAGGATAACAAGAGTACAACTGATTTTCAGTTAATGAATTCGATTGCTTTCGGTATTTTGCAAGCTACACGCACAAGAATATCTAAAACAGAATATATTTCCTGCCCCAGTTGTGGGAGAACTTTATTTGATCTGCAGGAAACTACCGCTAAGATCAGGTCGGTCACTAATCATTTAAAAGGTGTAAAGATTGCTATTATGGGATGCATTGTAAATGGTCCCGGCGAAATGGCTGATGCGGATTTTGGTTATGTGGGCAGCGGCCCGGACAAAATAACTTTATACAAGGGTAAAGAAATAATAAAGCGAAATGTAAAAAGTGAGGTAGCTGTAGAAGAACTGATCAATTTGTTAAAGGAGAACGGTGCATGGGTTGAGCCTAAAGAATTGAGTTTATTGTAAAGAAGAATTGTACGGTATCATCCGGGATTCAAAAATTACCTGCATGAAAAGGACTATCTGGATAATTTTTTTTCTTGTTGTTTTGTTTGCCAATCTGGTTGCTGTTTATCTAAATAGTCAAATTCTTCGATTCATTTCAAAGCCATTACTGATGCCGGTATTGTCATTTTATCTTATAGCTCAAACTAAAATGGCAAGGTCGAACCTGAAAGCATGGATTATGCTTGCTTTATTTTTTTCTTGGCTGGGGGATGTATTGCTGATGTTTGAAAATAATAAATCCGTTTTCTTTTTATATGGTTTGTTATCGTTTCTTATTGCACAAGTATTTTATATCATATTCTTTCACAACATAAGAATGAAAGAATATATTCGTGGTAACGCATTGTTTTTACTTTTAGTGGTTGTGTATTATGGTATTTTGATCAGTGTCTTATCTCCTTATCTGGGTAATATGAAATTACCTGTTCGTATCTATGGTGTGGTATTGAGTTTTATGCTGATGCTGGCTATGCATACTATTCTCGGTAAAAATAAAAAAGCGGGTTTGTGGATGTTGCTCGGCGCCATCTTGTTTGTAACGTCAGATTCTCTGCTTGCATTTAATAAGTTTTTGTCACCATTCAATTATGCAGGAATAATAATTATGCTGACATATGGACTGGCCCAGTTGTTTATCACAGAAGGTGCAGTGACATACATAAACTCAGAAAATGCTTTATAGAATTGTTAAGTGCGTAAAAACGGGTTAGAAGTCCGTGACAGAAGACTAAAGTGAAAAAACTGTTAAGTAAAAACTTGAAACGAAATAGATGCGGACAGATTTTTTAGTAATAGGTTCAGGAATTGCCGGGTTAACGTATGCATTGAAGGTTGCGGAGAAATGTCCTGATAAAAAAATAATGATCATTACAAAAACTACCGCTGATGAAACCAATACCAAGTATGCACAAGGTGGAGTGGCGGTAGTAAATGATTTGGAGAATGATAGTTTTGAGAAACATATTAAGGATACTCTGATTGCAGGGGATGGTTTATGTAATCAGCAGGTAGTGGAAATTGTGGTGAAAGAGGGGCCTGAACGTGTGAATGAAATCATTGAATGGGGAGCTAAGTTTGATAAAGAACCGGACGGGGAGTATAAACTGGGAAAAGAGGGTGGTCACTCAGCATTCAGAATTCTTCATCATAAAGATGTAACAGGAAAAGAAATTGAAAGAACCTTACTCACTGCGATTAAACAATTTTCCAATATTCAGCTCATCAATTATTGTTATGTGGTTGATATTATTACACAACACCATTTAGGTTATCTTGTCACAAAGTCTACCCCCAATGTCGAATGCTACGGTGTATATGTGTTAAATCTCCGAACCAATTCCATTGAAAAAATTCTGGCTAAAACTACATTAATAGCTACAGGAGGAAATGGGCAGATCTATCGCACTACAACAAACCCGGTTATTGCAACGGGCGACGGCATAGCTATGGTATATCGTGCCAAGGGAAGAATTGAAAATATGGAGTTCATACAATTTCATCCCACAGCCTTGTATGAAACGGGTATAAGGGGCCAGGCTTTTTTAATAACAGAAGCAGTAAGGGGTGACGGAGGAATTCTTCGGAATAAAGATGGTGAAGCCTTCATGGAAAAATATGATTCAAGAAAAGATCTTGCACCAAGAGATATTGTGGCGAGGGCAATAGACAACGAAATGAAGAGAATGGGTACAGAACATGTATATCTTGATTGCCGTCATTTCAGTAAGGAAAAATTTATTGAACATTTCCCCAATATTTATGATAAATGTATATCCATAGGCATTGATATTACGAAAGACATGATACCTGTAGCACCGGCAGCGCATTATAGTTGTGGCGGAATTAAAACAGATGAATGGGGAAAAAGCTCAATAAGAAATTTACATGCTTGCGGGGAGTGTGCCAGTACTGGGTTACACGGAGCCAATCGCCTTGCCAGTAATTCATTGCTCGAAGCGATCGTATTTGCACATCGTTGTTTTGTAGATGCCGCGGATAATATATATTCCCTTTCATGGAAGGAAGATATTCCTGACTGGAATGCTCGGGGTACATCAGAACCAAAGGAAATGATCCTCATTACTCAAAGCTTAAAAGAATTACAACTTGTGATGAGTGATTATGTAGGTATTGTTCGCAATGACATTCGTTTGAATCGTGCCATGCGTCGTATCGATCTGTTGTGGGAGGAAACGGAACAATTATACCAAACAAGTACTTTATCGCCACAGTTGCTTGAACTGCGGAATATGATCAGTGTAGGTTACCTGGTAGTGAAATGTGCTACTTTCAGAAAAGAAAGTCGGGGCCTGCACTATAATACTGATTATGCTGGTAAAAGTAAATTGATTCAAAATATTGTGCTTTGAGCCGACCTTATGATTCTTCAAAGTAGATTTATGTGCCAGGCTATAAATCTTTTTTCAGCTCCTGTTGCGTCGCACTCTTGTACTGTATAACTTTACCCTTCAATAAAGGATTGCTTACAGTGAGCATTATCAGTTTTTAATTTTATCTATTACCTCTACGTAATGTATTATATCGTTTACGGCTTTTTTTATGCAATATCATTGCTTCCTCTGAAAATTCTTTACTTAATCTCTGATTTTGCCTACTTTATTATTTATTATGTAATTGGTTATAGAAAAAAAGTTGTTTTTTCAAATTTGAAACTGGCATTTCCTGAAAAGACAGAGGAAGAAAGAAAAAAAATAGCCAAAAAGTTCTATTACAATTTCTCTGATTCATTCATTGAAACTATTAAGTTATTCAGCGCCAGTGAAAAATTTATCAGGAAAAGATTTTATGGAGATTTTTCTGTTCTGGATTATTTATTTGAAAAAGGAAGAAAGTGCCAGCTTCACAGCAGTCATAATTTTAACTGGGAGTACGCCAGCCTGGGTATTCCGCTTAATTTAAAACATCAGTTGCTGACCGTTTATATGCCTATTGAAAATAAAATATTCGACAAAATATTTAAGAAGTTACGCACCAAGACGGGAGCAATATTATTGTCTGCAACTGATACGAGAAAAGCAATAATTCCATACCGCAATATGCTTTATGCTCTGGCATTGGTGGCGGATCAAAATCCCGGTAGACCGGATAATGCTTATTGGATTAATTTCTTCAGTAAACCTGCTCCTTTTGTAAGAGGGCCCGAAAGTGGTGCCCGCCGGGGTAATATACCGGTAGTATTTACTTACTTTCTAAAAGAGAAAAGAGGTTATTACAGGATTTATAATTTGCTTGCAGAGGAAAATCCTGTAAATACCAAGCCCGGTGAGCTAACAATAAAATATGTCCGTTTCCTTGAAGAAATGATCAGGGAAAACCCGGAAGTATGGCTTTGGAGTCATCGCCGCTGGAAATGGGATTGGAAGGAAGAATATGGAAAAGTAATAGGATGAATTTCGGATTTGAAGAACATATTCCTTTATAAATCATTACACCTTTAATTCAGTATACTTATTTCTTTTACAATTTCTACTTTTTTCAAGCTTTTTATTTGGTCCCATCCGCCCGTTACATTCCGGAGATTATGTATACCCTGGTTTTTTAATAATGATGCAGCAATTACGCTTCTATACCCGGCGGAACAATGTATATAAAGATTATCTTCTTCATTAATAAAAGCCATTTTGCCTAAATCCGTCATTTCAGCCAAAGGAATGTTGACAGCACCATTAATATGCCCTTCTGCAAATTCATTTGGTTTTCGAACATCAATAATCACAAGTTTGTCATCAAATGGAATATCCATTGCTAATTCATCAGGTTCTACATTAATGATTATATCAATTTCTTCGCCGGCATTTTTCCAGTTTTCAAACCCTCCTGTGAGACAACCGGAAATTTTATCAAAACCTACCCTGGCAAGCCTGATAACAGATTCTTTTTCTTTATCATTTTCGGTTACAAGAAGAATAATCCGATCAAAAGAAAGAAGGGTTCCGGCCCATTCTGCAAATCTTCCATCCAATCCTATATTAATTGAGGAGGGTATGAATCCCAGTGTAAACGCATCGGCCTTTCGGGTATCAAGAATAATAGCATCCTGATTGATAAGATTTTTAAATTCTTGTATTGATAATTGCTTTGTTCCTTTTTTGACTACTTCATCTATATTATCGTACCCCTCTTTATTTATTCTTGCATTTACCGGAAAATATTCAGGCGGAGCCTCAAGTCCGTCGGTGACTGCCTGTATAAAATCATTTTTTGTTTTTTGTTGCAGGGCATAATTGAATTTTTTTTCCTGGCCGATTGTGCTAAATGTTTCAGGTCCCATGTTTTTTCCGCAGGAACTACCTGGTCCATGGGCAGGATAAACAATAACCTCATCCTCAAGAGGCATAATTTTTTTCTGAAGACTTTCATACATCATACCTGCCAGCTCAGTCATAGTAATTTCATCTTTTTTTTGGGCAAGATCGGGCCTGCCTACATCACCTACAAACAGGGTATCACCTGTAAACACACAGTAATTTTTTTCATTTTTATCTTTAAGCAAATAGCATGAGGATTCAAGAGTATGCCCGGGTGTATGTAAGACTTCGATAGTAAGAGAACCAATTTTAAATTTTTCTCCATCTTTCGCAATATGAACCGGGAACTTTGTTTCAGTGCCTGGTCCAAATACAATGGGTGCACCTGCTGCCTTACTAAGATCAAGGTGGCCGCTTACAAAATCCGCATGAAAATGAGTTTCGAAAATATATTTAATGGTAGCTTTTCTTTCATTAGCTAATACAAGGTATTCGTCAATATCCCGCAAAGGATCTATAACAGCGGCTTCGCCGTTGCTTTCAATGTAATAAGCGGCTTCGCTGAGACAGCCCGTGTATAGCTGTTTTATAAACATTGGTGATACTTAAATCGCAAAAATAATTTAATTAATTAATAAGGTCTTTTTCCGCTGAAAGATAAAAATTTGCTTTTTGTTAATTATGATTGCAATATTTTTTTATATTTGTGTATCAATGATTTATCCCACTTCCTTGAAACACCTTTAAATTCTGTACAATATTTCCTGTTTTTCTTGGCTTTTTTTATTAATCCGGCTGAACAATTAACGAGTGTAATAGTATTGATTTAATACTGTTAGATTGCTTACATAAAATTTTGTAATAATTAAATAGAAGGTATTAAAAAACTATTTTTGGACCTGAAAAACCTCTAATGGGCTGTTTTTTTTAAAACAGCCTTTTTAATTGGAGTTATCCTATAAGTTCTCTTACAAATTTATTTAGTTCTTCAAGTCTTTCTGCACTTACTGAATAATAAATAAACTTACCATCACGTTCAGTTTTTACAAAACCAGCCTTACGCAAAATGGCCAGGTGTTGAGAGGCTACAGACTGTTCAAGACGTAATTTGACATAAATTTCAGTGACTGTCATTTTACCGTTCTCATCAATCAACTTAAGAATTTGTTGCCGCAATTTATGGTTAATGGCGCGAAGTACCATTGCAGCTTTTTTAACATTATATAAGTCTACACTTACCGAGGAGAAGTTTTCCATTGATGATGCTGTTGTTGGTATTGCGTAATCGTTCATAGAAACTCAATGGTTAAAGGGGTTAATAAAAACTATCTACATAGCAAATTTACAATGCAAAATCGTTTAATATAACGGTTTTATCATTTTTAAGTCGGTTTTGTAAAGAACTCTTTTATATAAAAAGGCTCTATATAGACGAGGTCTGCAAAATTATTGCCAATAAAATTTTTATATGTAAGTTCAGTAAGAGCAACCGGGTTTAAAGGTATTTTTTCAAATACGGCATTCTGATTTTGACAAACTGACTGAAATTTAATACTTCCATTCCCCCAAAAAAGTATTTTTTGCCTCTTTAGGTGTTCATTAAAGGAAGCTGAGTTTAAAATGAAGGCTCGGGCTTTCATTATTTCATGAAGGTTTGAATCATATATAGCTGTAAATACTTCCATCCTCCTTGCATCAATCATTGGGCAATAAAGTAATTCTTGCATTAAAGGATCACCATCTGATGTTTCAATGTATTTTATAGCAGAAAGAGCCATCACTTTCAGACTACTTTGTGTAATTAAGGGGATGTTCAAGGCATAACATATCCCTTTAGCTGTTGAAAGCCCGATTCTCAATCCAGTATATGAACCGGGTCCGATATTGGCCCCAACAGCATTTAATTTCTGTATGGGCAGATCTGCTTCCTTCATAAGGTCGTAGACGGCGGCCTGTATCCATGCAGCATGATTCTTATGGCTATCACTATGAGCAGATAATAAGATTTCCCCATTTTCTGCCAAAGTAACATAACCAATATCAAATGCAGTATCAATATTTAAGATAAGAGCCATTAAATCATTCCTTCTTTTTTCAACAATTTAGCGGGGTGATAGCGGGTATTGGTTTTACTTAATTCATTTAACAGGTCATAAATGTTAGTTAAGCCAATTTTATGACCCCATTCAAAAGGTCCATAGGGATAATTAGTGCCAAGTTTCATTGCTGTATCCATCTCTTCTTTTGTACTGATTTTTTCTTCTAATGCAAAATAGGCCTCATTAATGATCATTGCTATTATTCTGGCAGTAATAAATCCAGGTTCATCTTCGATCCATTCTATTTTTTTATTTAAAAGTGAAAATATTTCCTCTGCTTTCAACTTACCATTTATATTATCATAACTTGCTTCTGCTATATGCCTCTTTAAAAAACCAGGCCACGCGTTGATGCGGACAAACGGTGCATTTATTCTTTTTAAAGTGGTAATAACTGAATTCACAATAACTATTGCCGGCGATAATTTTTTTAATAGTTCTATTCTTTTTTCAGAGTTATCAAAAAGTAAATCAATAAATCCGTCAGCTGTCTTATACTGTATACAATCTTCAATGTGTTGTATCCATACAAAATCAATTTTTTCATTTGCCCCATTACTTAATAATTCTTCCTTCAAAACTTCATTAGTAACGACAACCAACTGCATAGGAATTTTTTGCAAAGAAAACGTATAAAGCTAAATTCGTTCGTCGAATTTTATTAATCAATTCATGCCAATGGAGAAGAACATCATTACTACAAGCAACGCCCCGGCGCCAATAGGTCCGTATAACCAGGCTGTTAAGGTTAATAGTATGCTTTTTATTTCCGGGCAGGTTTGTATAGATCCGGTAACAGGAGAATTAAAAAATAAAAACCTGCAGGAAGAAACTCACCAGGTGATGAAAAACCTGCAGGCAATTTTGCGGGAGGCCGGCATGGATTTAGAAGACGTAGTGAAAACGACAATTTTTATTACGGATATGGCCCGTTTTTCAGAGATGAATGAAGTATATGGAAAGTATTTCAATACTAATTTTCCTGCCCGCGAAACTGTCCAGGTTTCTGCTTTGCCAAAATTTGTAAATGTAGAGATCAGTATGATTGCAGTTAAATAATTTTTCAGGAGCCTCTGTTTTCTTACACTATTTCATCAAATGCGAAAAATTATACGGAGTATATTATTAAAACCGGTTTTATGGTTTGCTAATAAATTTTCGTCTCAACCGGAACCAACAAAAATTTTTAAAGCGTTATCAAAATTAAAAAAGCAGATTGATAAACAACCCGGTAAAAAGGGGCCACTTATTTTTTTTCATGCAGAATATGATAAAGTCATCGTATTCTCCGATCAACACAAAGGAGCAAAAAATGGAGCAGATGATTTTATGTTTTGTGAACCTAATTACCTTGCTGCATTAGAATATTATAATCAAAAAGAATTTTTCTTTATCAGCCTTGGTGACAATGACGAACTCTGGGAAAACAGATGGCCAGAAGTAAAAAAGAATAATGAATTGTCCTTTGAAAAAGAAAAAAAATTTGTTGAACGAAAAGCGTTTATAAAAGTCTTCGGTAATCATGATCTTGCGTGGGATACAGACGTGAATACTTCTTCAGAAATGGAGAAGATATATGGTCAAAAAATAGAAGTATTTGAAGGAGTGATTTTGAGATCAGAAATTGAAAATCAGAACTTTTCTATTTTTCTTACTCACGGTCACCAGGGCGATGCACAAAGTGATGGTAACTGGTTCAGTAAATTTTTTGTGGCACATATCTGGGCGCCTTTTCAGGCTTATTTAAAGATAAATCCAAATACTCCCGCGTACAATACAACTAAAAAAACTTTGCATAACCGGATTATGTACGAATGGTCAGCAAAACAAAAAGATATTTTTCTGATAACCGGTCATACGCATCAACCGGTTTTTGAATCCCTGACTCATCTTGAGCGTTTATACCGCCGTTTGGAGCAGGCACTAAAAACAAATGATATTAACAGTGCAGAAGAAATGAAAAAGGAAATTAAGATCAGAGAACCGGGGTTTACAGCGGTTTCAGCAGATTATCTTGAAATGAAGCCTACTTATTTTAATAGTGGTTGCTGTTGCTTTAGTGATGGGGATATTACTGGTATTGAAATTGAAAACGGTTTTATACGACTTATTAAATGGGGAAACGATAAAGGGACGCCACAGAGGAGCATATTAGAAGAAAAAGAGTTAAAAAAATTGGTACTGGGTTGAAAAAGGGATTTTTAGTGAATTGTTTTCCCCCCGTACATTTTAGTAAATTCCTTATCTATTGGTTCCCATAATTCAATTTTATTTCCTTCAGGATCCATGATTCAGCCAAATTTTCCATATTCATATTTTTCAATTTCCCCAATGATCTGTACTCCTTCTTCTTTTAATCCTTCCATCAATGCTTCAAGATTTTCTACCCGAAAGTTGATCATATATTCTTTTGATGAAGGCTCGAAATATTTCGTTGATTCTTTAAAAGGAGCCCATACGGTATAATTTTTTTCTTCGGGTGCATCGGTATTTCTCCATTCAAATAGTATCGCTTCATCATCAGCTTGTTTAAATCCGAGATGCATTGCGTACCATTCATTCAGTTTTTTTGCATCTTTAGTTTTGAAGAAAATTCCGCCGATTCCTGTAACTCTTTTCATAACAAATAATTTTAGTGAAAAAAGGGGTTAAAACAAAATTAAAGACCGGTTCTTTCCTTCTTATAGTCGGTAATATTAATTCTTTCCGTACAAAAGCTGTATTCGACCTTGTCATTGCTGCTTACAATCACTAAACGGTTTTTGCAATATTCATCAATAAGATGCTGATATAACTCTACTCCATTTGTATCAAGATTAGTACAGGGCTCGTCTAACAGTATAATAGGTGAATCAGAAAAAATAGCCTGTGCAAGTTTTACTCTTTGTTTCATTCCGCTGGAATAATATCGGATTTGTTTATTAGTCGCTTGCTGAAGTCCGATAATTGAAATGATTGAATCAATATTTAATGAGGACAAAAAAGGTTTGAAGTGGCAATGGAATGCTAAAAATTCTTTCAGGGTCATTTCCTCAACAACATCCAGGTAAGGAGCGCAAAGAGAAACATATTTATAGATGTTTTCATTTGCCAGCTGAGTATTGTTGATCATCCATTGGCCCTTGCCTTCACTTAATTCCATTGATCCGCTCAAAATTTGTAGCAAAGTGCTTTTGCCTGAGCCATTAGGTCCGATGATGGCATAAGAATCACCTGTTTCCAATGTGTAGTTAATGTGGCGGAATATCCAGTCGCGGTTAAAACGTTTGCCGGCATCAGTCAACGATACCTTCATCGCCGTTGGTTTTTGAGAAGCGTTTGATAATACCACGTTGTGAGGCACGAATAAATTGCACTATTTCATCTCTTTCATCGGTAGCGGGAAATTCTTCTTCAAGAAATTCCACGGCTTGTGAAATATTTAGTCCTTTTCCATAGATCACTCTGTATATTTCAAGAATGTGATTGATTTTCTCTACTGTAAATCCCCTCCTTTTCATACCAATGGAATTTACACCTGCATACGATAGGGGATTACGGGCTGCCTTTATATAAGGAGGAACATCTTTTCCTACTAATGAACCACCACTAAGCATTGAATGCTGACCAACATTCACAAACTGGTGTATCGCACACATGCCACCAAGAATTGCCCAATCACCAATGGTAACATGACCGGCTACTTGTGTATTGTTACTCATTATACAGTTATTCCCAACAATGCAATCATGAGCAAGATGGCAATAAGCCATCACCAGGCAGTTATTTCCAATAACAGTTTTCTCTCTCACTTTTGTTCCCCGGTTTACCGTTACATATTCACGAATCGTGGTATTGTCCCCGATACAAACAGTAGAATACTCTCCCTGGAACTTCATATCTTGCGGAATAGCAGCTATCACTGCACCAGGAAAAATGCGGCAATTTTTTCCAATGCGGGCGCCTTCCATAATTGTCACATTCGATCCGATCCAGGTACCATCACCAATTTCTACATCCTGGTGGATTACCGTAAAAGGATCCACCTTTACATTCGTAGCCAACCTGGCATTGGGATGAATATAAGTATGAGGATGAATCATGATGGTCGTTTACAAAAAAGTCACGTTATAAAACGTGACGTGCAAAAATAGGCGGAATTAACTAATTGCCGTTAGTTTTTTTATTGTGTTTCCGACTCTTGTAATTCTGTTAAGGTCAATTCAAAGTTTATTTTATTATTTATTAATTATTCAAGCCTTTTTATAAGGCTTAATAGCATTCTTAATGTTGAAGTGTGCCACGCAACATAAGTTGAACAGAGATAAAAAGCTGGTGACATAATCATGACCTTGATAATAAGGAATATCCAAATTTGCCATGTAAATTTGTCTTTTCAATGCACCAACCACCCGATATATTAGCACTTGCTTATAAGCAAACTCCTATGCAAGGTCAATGGCATTTGCTGTACAGCAAAGAACGGCAGATACCGCGTTCGGTTAATTACACTATCAGAAGATATCATCGCAATACACAATGGAATATTGAAGACACCGGCATAATGGTATATCATTATGAAAAAAGCAATCCGAACGAAAATTATCTTGAATTGAAATTTTGTGTTAGCGGAAATGTTTACTGCAGGGAAAAAGACAGTGAGTGTGATATGTGTAAATTCAATGCTTCGCAAAACTGCAATGACAGAGTGGAGAGCATCGACGTGTTGAGCTTTAAATTTTCATCGACACATCTTTCCCAGTTTATTAAACCAAAATTTGATAATACTCTTACTGATAATATTCTAAACTTCAGGCATGCTTCTTCTTTCACAAAAATTCTTCCCCTTTGCGGTAAAACAAGGATTGTGATTGAGGGTTTATTAAATCATACTTATAAAGATAGTCTTGAAAATATTTATATCAATGCGCAAACGCAAATGCTGCTGCTGTATAGTCTGGATTGCATGGTAGGCGAAAAAGAATTGGATGTAATCAATTGTAAGTTTCTTGCCAATGAAGGTGATCGTGAAAGAATTTCAAAGGCAAGAGAAATCTTGATCGAGCATATTGGTGAACCTATCACTATAAAAGAACTTAGCCGTAAAGTGGCTATGAATGAATGTTATCTTAAGAAAGGCTTTAAAGAAATGTTTGGAACAACAATTTTTGATTTTTATCAGAGTCAGCGCATGGAGCATGCTAAATATCTTCTTTATGAAAAGGGATTGAGCGTAACGGAAGTTTCATTAATGCTGGGTTATTCTTCTATTTCTCATTTTTCTACTGCTTTTAAAAAACACACCGGTCTTAAACCATGCGAATTACTTCTCCGCTAAGTAGTTTTTCTCATTTCGTAAACTGATTTTCTTTTCCCGAAACAGAATTTTGTTGCTGGGTTTTGATTTTTGTGTTCATAAAATCAAACCAAATGAAAAAGATAATAAGCTGCATATATCTGTTGCTCTTGCTAGCTCCCGTCTTTTCGCAGGATCGTTTTTTTGCCAGAACTTATACAACGAATATTTTACCAAAAGGTGCCATAGACCTTGAGTTTTGGCATACCTCACGTTTCGGCCATAAGGATCAATTTTATAATGCGCAAGATCAACGAATGGAATTTGAAGTGGGACTAGGAAAAAACTGGCAGGCTGCTTTTTATTTTAATCATTATCAGGAAAGATTCAGTGAATCACCGAGCGGTACGACGCTTTCAAACGAAATAGGGTTTAGTAACGAATGGAAGGTGAAATTATCTGATCCTTCAGTAAATAAAATTGGTTCTGCTCTTTATGCTGAATGGGGTGTAAAAGGTGGTGATGAGTTAGAACTTGAAACAAAATTGATCCTGGATAAAGTGATTGGTAAACACCTTTTTGCTTTTAATGGGGTATACGAATTTGAAAAAGAGTTTAAATGGGAAAATGGGAAAATAAATTCCGGAGAGTACGAAATGCCTGTTGAGTTTGATCTGGCCTATATGTATAACATAAGTAAAAACACAGGGGTCGGATTTGAGCTTAGGGATCATAATGAAATTTCAAAAGATGAAGGCTGGGAGCATTCTGTTTTATTTGGCGGACCAACCATAAATTACCGGGGTAACCGATGGTTTGTCATAGCAAACTATTTACCACAATGGATTAATCTTCATAAGACGACTATTGCACCGGGCAATAAGGTGCTTGATGAGCATGAGAGAGCAGAAGCAAGGATATTAGTCGGCATTTCCTTTTAAGAAAAATGAGAAAATACTACCTGATAACAGGTGCATTGGTTTTGATTACAAGCTGTACTATAACGAATATATTTCAGCCAACGGAGAAAAACCTTAGCGTAATGCAGCAAAAAGTACCGGGAATAACTATGGAAAAGTTGAACGAAGGAATGAATATTTATAAGAGTCATTGTGCTTCCTGTCACTGGCTCTACGCACCGTCAGAACATACTCAGGCGAAATGGGAGAAAATTTTGCACGAAATGTTTCCGAAAGCTAAAATAGCGGATGAGACGATTCAGCAGAATATCAGGAATTATCTTTATGCAATGTCGAAATAATTAAAACATGGTTAAACTTTCTTTTGTTGCCAAAATAGTTTCATCAATATCTTCTTTAGTTAGGGCATTGCTGACAAACCAGCTTTCATATGCAGAAGGCGGAAGATAAATTCCTCTTTTTAACATCGCATGAAAAAATTTATTGAAGGTTTGAATGTTGGACGATGCAGATGAAGAAAAATTAATAACTGGTTTTTCGTTGAAGTGAACGCTTATCATCGAGCCAACCTGGTTGATGACGATTGGAATGTTCTTATTATCAAAAACTTTTTGCAAACTCGCATGGAGAGAATTGGTTTTTTCTTCCAGTTCCGAATAAATTGATGGATTTTTTTTTAAAGTTTTCAATAAAGTATAACCCGCGATCATAGCAATGGGATTACCGCTCAAAGTTCCGGCCTGGTACACATTGCCAAGCGGGGCAATGTGCTGCATAATTTCTTTCTTTCCCCCAAATGCACCCACCGGCATTCCGCCGCCAATTACTTTTCCATAAGTAACGAGATCAGCATTTATTTTTAATCGTTCCTGTGCACCGCCCTGCGCCAGGCGAAAACCAGTCATCACTTCATCAAAAATGAAAATAATATTTTCTTTGTCACAGATCTTTCGCAAGCCTTCTAAAAAACCGGGCGAAGGAGGAATGCAACCCATATTTCCTGCAACAGGTTCGATGATGATGGCAGCAATTTCGTTTTTGTTTTCTTCAACCAAATTTTCAACGGCTGCCAAATCATTATAAGGAGCAGTCAATGTATCGTTGACAATGGCTGCTGTTACTCCCGGCACGGTTTGAATATTGAAAGTGGCAACACCACTTCCTGCTTTTACCAAAAATGCATCAGCATGGCCATGATAACATCCTTCAAACTTGATGAATTTATTTTTTCCGGTATAACCTCTCGCTAATCTTAATGCGCTCATGCAGGCTTCTGTTCCGCTGCTTACCATTCTTACCAAATCAACATTCGGGCACATGCTTTTAATTAACTCTGCCATTTCCACTTCCAATTCTGTTGGAGCGCCGAAAGAGGTAGAATCCAAAACTTTTTCCTGTATCGATTTCACTAATGGTTCGTATGCATGGCCAAGTATCATCGGTCCCCACGAGTTTATATAATCAATGTATTTATTTCCATCTGCATCGTAGAGGTAAGCACCTTTTGCTTTTTGAATGAATATCGGATTGCCGCCAACGCTTTTAAATGCTCGAACGGGAGAGTTTACTCCACCGGGAATGGATTGCTGTGCCCTGGAAAATAATTCTTCGCTTTTGGAAATGTTCATGATCGGTTTGTGAATTGTGAATGGTCAGTTGTGAATTTATATTGAAAATGTCCCATAGAGTTGCTGTAGTACAAGTGAGTGACGCAACGGAAGCTAAATAGTAGCACTGTGGCTAAATACATAATTGTTTAACAAATTAATTTATCAACTAATCAACCTCACAGCATCCTTTGCAAAATAACTTGCTATTAAATCGGCGCCTGCACGTTTCATTGATGTCAAAGTTTCAAGAATAGCTTTGTTCTCATCTACCCAACCCATTTTTGCTGCTGCTTTGATCATGGCATACTCGCCGCTGATATTGTAACAACTTACAGGAACAATTACCGCGTTTTTTATTTCGCGAATTACATCGAGATAAGACAAAGCGGGTTTCACCATCACGATGTCTGCACCTTCGTCCACGTCCATGATGGTTTCTTTGATCGCTTCAATGCGATTATGATAATCCATCTGGTAGGTTTTTTTATCACCGAATCCCGGGGCGGAATCCAATGCATCACGAAATGGTCCGTAAAAACAGGACGCATATTTTGCACTGTATGCCATGATACCGACGTTGGTGAACCCGTTTTCTTCGAATCCGTTGCGGATCGCACCGATGCGCCCATCCATCATGTCGCTTGGAGCAACCATATCAGCGCCGGCTTCTGCATGTGATAAACTCATTTTTACTAATGCGTCAACAGTGAGATCATTGACAATTTCCCCGTTCTCAACAATTCCATCATGACCATAAGATGAATAAGGATCTAATGCAACATCAGTCATCACATACATTTCGGGCACTGCATCCTTGATCGCCTTAATGCTTCTTTGCATCAGGCCATCGGAATTCCATGCTTCTCTTCCTGTGTTGTCTTTTAATTCGTCTTTACATTTAATAAAAAGCAAAACAGATTTTATTCCCATGTTCCATAATTCCTTTACTTCTTTGACAGTATTGTCCAAACTCATGCGATAATAATTCGGCATGGAGGAAATTTCAGTTCTTATATTTTGCCCTTCATCTATAAAAAGCGGAACAATAAAATCATTCGGTGTTAAAGTAGTTTCTGCGATCATACTCCTGATTGCCGGAGTATGTCTTAGTATTCTATTTCGGCGTTGTAAGTACATGTTGCCCTCCTAAATCCTCCCTAAAGGGAGGACATTATATGTTTTATTTTAAAATTCATTCAACCATAGTTCTTTTAACTACTCCCCTTTAGGGGATGGGGTATCCAATCTATGGGATTCAAACAAACCTGCAATAATTTATCCTCTTCACCTCCCTCTTCGGGTTTATAATCATATTCAAATCTCACGGTGGGCGGAAGACTCATTAAGATACTTTCGGTCCTGCCTTTTGTTTTTAAGCCAAATAGTGTTCCGCGGTCATGAATAAGATTGAATTCAACATATCTTCCTCTTCTTATTTCCTGCCAGTGTTTATTTCTTTCAGTATATAAAAGATCTATTCTTTTTTCAACAATCGGTAAGTATGCTGGTATAAAAGCGTTTCCGCAGCTTTTTCCAAAGTTCATCCAGAAATCGAGATCGTGATTTTCATCAGGCCGCTGGTGATCATAGAATATGCCGCCGATCCCTCTTCTTTCATCATTGCGGTGAGTATTCACGAAATAATTATCACATTCTTTTTTAAATGCTGGATAGAAGGAAGGATCGAATTCATCGCAAACATTTTTATAGGTTTGATGGAAGTGTTTTGCATCTTCTTCAAACAAATAATATGGAGTAAGATCTGCACCACCGCCAAACCATCGATCACACAAAATATCTTCTTCATTATATAATTCAAACATCCTGTAATTGCAATGAACAGTAGGAACAAAAGGATTTAAAGGATGAATAACCAAACTCAGGCCGGCAGCAAACCATTTAGCGCCATCTATGCCAAGGTGCTTACGCATTTTATCGGATACATGTCCATAAACTACAGAAGTGTTTACACCTCCTTTTTCAAAAGTATTTCCTTGTTGGATGACTTTTGTCAATCCGCCGCCACCTTTACCTTCTGCCCTTTGCCAGGCATCTTCCGAAAAGATCGCTTTCCCATCAATTTCCTCTAGTGCTTTGCAGATATTATCCTGCAATGTGTAGATAAACTCTATCCATTCACCTCTTGTTTCTCTTGTTTCAGTTTTATATGTCATAATTAAAAATGCAAAATGTAAAATGAAAACTGTTCGCTTAAGTATTTTACATTTTTACTTTTTCATTTTTATATTCTTTCACTGTTTCTACAAACGCTTTAGCATGATCAACCGGCACATTTGGCAAAATTCCGTGTCCCAGGTTTGCAATATGTTTTTGTCCTCCGAAATCATCCAACATTTTCCTTACTTCTTTTTTAAGAACAAGAATAGGAGATAATAGCTTTGCCGGGTCTAAGTTTCCCTGCAACGTAATTTTATCACCTGCCAATTGCCTTGCCATTTGCGGAGTGATGCACCAATCAAAGCCTAACCCGTTTGCACCGGTTTCTGCCATGCTTTCCAGGGAATGCCAGGCGCCTTTAGCAAAAATGATCGTTAATATATCATTCTTCAGTGCATTTATAATTTGCCTGGTGTATTTCAATGAAAGATTTTCGAAATCGTCAGGACCTAATAAGCCTCCCCATGAATCAAAAACTTGTATGACATCCGCGCCGGCCTTTACTTGTTCTTTTAAATAAGCAATTGTTGTATCAGTGATCATTTGCAATAACCGATGAGCCATGGCAGGTTGTGTATAACAAAATGCTTTAGCGTTATCAAAAGTCTTTGATCCTTTACCCTGCACCATGTAACATAAAATCGTCCATGGTGCACCGGCAAAACCGATTAAAGGAACACGATCGTTCAATTCTTTTTTTGTGAGTTTGATAGCGTCAAATACGTATTGTAATGTTTCATTTACATCCGGAACCCGTATACGTTCAAAATCTTTTATTGTTTTTACAGGATCAGGAAGAATGGGACCTTTCGACTCTATCAATTCTACTTTTAATCCCATTGCCTGTGGCACGACTAAAATATCTGAAAACAAAATGGCCGCATCTACGCCGATTATATCTACAGGTTGAATAGTGATCTCGCAGGCAAGCTCCGGTGTCTGGCAACGTTCAAAGAATCCATATTTATCACGAAGAGCCATGTATTCCGGCAAATATCTTCCTGCCTGGCGCATCATCCAAACGGGAGGACGTTCAACAAATTCTCCTCGAAGAACTCTTAATAACAGATCATTTTTTAATTGGCTCATGATAATGAATAATGAGTGATCAGTGATGAATTTTATTGGTTTGAAAATAAGTAATTGCTTTTTCTAAAAGCGTTTCCTTTACTGGTTCATCGCTGATAAATATTTTATTCTTTAAATCTACACCATCAGAAGACAAATATTTTTTTATTTCGTTTGCAGTTGTATTCCCAATTGCAAATAAAACTGTTTGATCATCCGGCTTATTTTTTTCAAAAAAACTTTGAACCGCACTTGGACTAAAAAAAAGAATGCCGTCATATTTTTTTTCAATCTTATGCGGGATCAAGACTGTCTCGTAAACTACGATCTCAGTTACTTCAATATTATTTTGTTTCAAAATATCAGTCAGTTCATCACGGCGACGATCACCGCAGAAAAAAGTAACTTCATCCGAATTGCTGCCTTCTGCAATCATTTCAGCCAAATCCTCCGCATTATCTGCGGTTCCTGCGATCAACTCACTTCCAAAATATTTTTCAACCAATTGAAACGTCGCATGACCGATACAGAAAATTTGCCAGGCAGGACCTGATTCGTGTAATTCAGCAGCTACGGCTTCAACAGCATTTACACTCGTAAAAACAACGGTGACAGACTCAAGCAATGCTGATTCGATTTCCTGCTGCGTTTCGATCGTAGAAATTGTTTCTGTTTTAATAAACGGCAATACATCAACAGAAACTCCCTTAGCTTCGGCGCTCCTGATCAGTTCTTCATCTAACGACTTTGTTGATAATATTATTGGTTTAAATTGTTGCATTCCTGATCTTATCAATTATCGGTTGCCCTCCATTTGCTAAAATATTTTTTGCTGCTGTATGACCTAAAGCTGACGCTTCTGATAATCGGGAGACAGCCTGGCTTTCTGTAATAAGCTTTCCATCAGGTGTTACAATATTTCCTTTAAAATGCACTTCTCCATTTTTTACTTCTGCCAAAGCGGAAATAGGGGTGGAGCATCCTCCCATTAAGCTACTCAAAAAATCTCTTTCAATTTTCGTACACAAGGTGGTCTCTTCATCATTTAATGGTTGGCAGATGTTAAATGCACTGTCGTCATTTTCTCTGCATACTATCATAATCGCACCTTGAGCAGGTGCAGGTAACATCCAGTCAAGATCAATCGCATTTTCAGGGCGAAGACCAATCCTTTCCAATCCTGCTTCAGCGAATACAGCCCCGTTCCAATTACTTTCTTTCAATTTTCGCAAACGCGTAGTGACATTGCCTCTAAGATTTTCAATGGTATGGTGCGGATACCTTCTTAGCCACTGTGCGATACGGCGAATGGAACTTGTGGCAATGATTGCATCTGCTTTCTCTCCTGTATTTATATAACTAGTTTTTTTTGCCTTACTAGTTTTTGAACCGGATTTCGTAATACTTATATGTTCTGTTTCAAGCAAACCTCTTCCAAAGATTTCCGTTGCACCAGGATGATCGGGATGTGGCACGAAAATATCTTTATGCGATCCTCTTTTTAAAACAGCTGCCTGTTTTATTCCCTGTGCCAATTGAACCGGAACATCTTTCATGGAGTGAACCGCAATGTCGATACGGTTGCTTAACAGTGCAGCATCCAAAGTTTTTGTAAATATTCCCGTAACGCCAATAGCATATAATGGAGTAACTGTATCTATGTCACCCTCACTTTTTATAAGCACTAATTCACTTTCAATACCACACTGAGCCAACAGCTCTTCTACATGTGTTGCCTGCCATATGGCCAATTGACTTTCCCTTGTGCCTATCCTGATTTTTCCCATTATCATGAATTAGTACCTGTAGCTATAAATTCATTAATAGCTTCAATGTAATGGCAGCCTTTCTGGTTATATGTTTTCATCTTAGATGCCATGCCATTGATAACCTTTTGAATTTTTTCTTCTGTGTGAGTTGTGTTATTATATAAAGGTATAAATAATGGGCTGTTATGAATTTCTTTCAGTTTTGATTTTATGGCTTTCAGTACCGGTACGTGCTTGCGCATTTCATACCATTCCATGAAATCAGTTATATGTTCAGCAATGATCTCTTTAGCTTTCGGTACTTCAGCTTTACGGCGGGCAAGTGTTTCATCATTCATTTTTGAAAGCTCGTCTACATTTAACAGTGTCACATTTGAAAGATGCTGCGCCTTTTCTTCAACATTGTAAGGAATAGAAAGATCAATTATTAATTTGTCGCCCTGGTTTTCCAGGTGAGACGATAAAATGATTGGTGTGGTTGAGTCAGTAGCTACCAAAATAATATCAGACTGCGAAATTTGTGCAGGTAATTCGTTTAAAGAAGCGTGTTTCAATCCCATTTCTTCCGCCAATTCAAACGCTTTCTCTTCCGTACGGTTGATGAGAGTGATATTCTTTGTTTTTAAATAATATACAAGGTTCTTACAGGTGTTTTTACCGATCTTACCAGTGCCCAAAAGCAGAATTTTTTTGTCAGTTATATTTTTAAAATGTTCACGGATATACTGAACGGCTGCGAAAGAAACGGATACTGTGCCGCCACTTAATTCTGTTTGGTTCTTTATGGCTTTGGAAGATTGCAGAACCGTATTTACCATGCGTTCCATCAACACGTTTATACAACCTTGGTTTTTTGCAAATTTCACTGCAGCTTTTATCTGGCCGATGATCTCATAATCTCCCAATATTTGAGAATCCAGCCCGGCACTTACACTAAATAAATGTTCAATGGCTTCATGACCATTTTTTATATAGGCTGACTCCATGAAAATTTCTTTGCTTCCTGTTGCCTGGTTACATAATAAATTTATCAGTTGTGACGATGTATCTGCAAATCCATATATCTCTGTTCTGTTGCAGGTGGAAAGGATAAAAAGTTCAGTCAGATTATTGGATTGTGCTTCTTCAAGGATCCTGGAATATTGCTCATGCTGTATAGCAAATAAGCCGCGAATTGCCGCATCAGTTTTTTTATAATTTATTCCTGCTACCCAAAATTTTGATATGTCTTTTAAATTATTTACCAGCATGAATTGTTGGTGATACATACGGAGCAAAAATAGTTTTGGAAGCTTCATCTACCTAAAAATTCTGTCATTTCATTGTCATTTCAACAAATGATTGTTGTCAATTGATGACATGAGGAGCATCAATTGTAATTTTTCAATGTTGAATTGTTATTGATTTCCCAACCATGGGATAAACTTATCGTATGTAATTACATTTGCAAACTATTTTAATAATTGATGAAGAGAGGAATTATATTGATGAATCTTGGTTCTCCGGATTCTACCGGGGTAAAAGACGTGAAGCGTTACCTTAATGAATTCCTGATGGACAAAAGAGTAATTGATTATCCTTACTTGTTCCGATTCTTGCTGGTGAAAGGAATTATTGTTCCGTTCCGCGCACCGAAATCCGCCGAAGCATATAAATCGATATGGACAAGAGAAGGTTCTCCTCTCATTGTCTTAACAAAGCAGTTGCAACAAAATATCCAAAAGCAAATGGAAGAACAGGTAGAAATAGCCATGCGTTATGGAAATCCTACTCCACAACATGCTTATGAATCATTGTTGAAAAAAAATCCGGAACTCGAAGAAGTGATCCTGATGCCTTTGTATCCCCATTATGCGATGAGCAGCTATGAAACCGCAGTCGAATATATGAAAGAGGTTTATAAGAAAAAGAAGTATTCATTTCGCCTGACAACCATCAAACCTTATTATGATAATGAAGATTACATAAATGTATTGGCGGAAAGTATTAAACCCTATTTGCAAAGCAACTACGACAAGCTTTTGTTTAGTTATCATGGCGTTCCCGAGCGGCATATTCTCAAAGGAGATGTTACACGCAATCATTGTTTAAAGGCTCCGGATTGTTGCCAGGTTGATTCGCCCGCACATAAGTTTTGTTATCGTCATCAATGTTTTAAAACGACTGAACTTGTTACAACTGCTTTGCAGATTCCGAGAGAAAAATTTGAACAATCCTTTCAATCCAGGCTGGGAAGAGATAAATGGTTAACGCCATACACCGCGCAGCGATTAAGTGAGTTGCCCGGCGAAGGGATAAAAAAATTATTGATTGCCTGCCCTGCTTTTGTAAGTGATTGCCTGGAAACTTTGGAAGAAATTGCTGAACAGGGAAAGGAAACTTTTTTGCACGCAGGCGGAGAAAGTTTTACAATGATACCGTGTTTAAATACTAATCCTCTTTGGGTAAGTGTGATTGCAAAATGGGTTAGAGGTAATTAAAAAGTAAAAATGTAAAATCGGGTCTCTATATTTTTTACATTTAAATTTTTCATTTTAATATGTATCTCTACATAAAAGCGCTTCATATCATCTTCATCGTTACCTGGTTTGCAGGCATGTTTTATATGCCCCGGTTTTTTATTTATAATACCGAAGCTGCAGAAAAGCCGGAAGCGGAAAGAATTATTTTAAGAAAACAGTTTGGGATAATGATGAAGCGTTTATGGTTTGGCATTACCTGGCCTTCTGCCATTCTTACATTGATATTCGGACCATGGATATGGTATTTATTGGGTTCGCTTCCAACATGGTTGCTTATTAAGCTCTGCTTCGTGGTGGGTTTGTACGCTTATCATTTCTCATTACATATTATATATAAGCAGGAAATGAAGGGAATTTTTAAATATTCTTCCCAACAATTGCGAATATGGAATGAAGTAGCTACTATTTTTTTAGTAGCTATTGTCATGATTGCTGTAGTAAAACAAAATATAAGTGTGGTGTGGGGAATTGCAGGGTTGATCTTATTTGTTCTTTTGCTGATGAGTGCAATCAGAATTTATAAGTTAGTTAGAAAGAGAAATAACTGAGAGAAGATTTATCCACCTGTCAAATTGCTTTGCTAAATACTATTTTTTCGTTCTCGTGCTCTTTTTCTTTTCTTAATAGATGAAGATCGAAAGCTTTGCAAATATTCCTTATAAAATTGTGACCTAAAGCAGTGACCTTTACTTCCTGTTCATTCCATTCAACCAAGCCGTCTTTTTGTAGTTTTTCAAGTTCAGGAAAACTAAATTCTTTTAAAATTGTCAAATGCTGAGGGAGCAGGATCGTATAACCATTGCAACTTATATTGAGTATATAATTTCGGAAAATCAAATCTTCATCATTCAAAAAATACCCTTTGGTTACAGCCAATTTGTTGTCATTGATTTCTTCGAAATAATCATGTAATGTCTTTTTATTTTGTGCAAAGGCATTTCCGGCATCACTGATACTCGATACACCCAAACCCAATAACATTCCTGTTCGCTGAGTGGTGTAACCCATAAAATTTCTATGCAGGCTTCCGTCTGTCCTTGCTTTGTAAAGATCATCATGTGGCAAAGCAAAATGGTCCATACCAACGTCAGTATACCCATTTGCAGTAAAAAATTGTTTTCCCAAAAGATAAAGCTGCATTTTCAATGCGGCTGATGGCAGATCTTTTTCATCGAACAAACGTTGCCCTTTGCTGGTCCATGGTACATGAGCATAACTATAAAAAGCAACGCGGTCAGGCTGTAAGCTGATGGATTCAAGAATCGTATTCTCCATCGACTGCAGGTTTTGAAAAGGCAATCCATAGATCAGATCGAAATTTACAGAGGTGTACCCGATTCTTCTTGCGGCTTCAGTAACTCTTTTTACATTCTCAAATGGCTGGATCCGGTTAATAACTTGCTGCACTTTTGGATCATTGTCCTGAACTCCGAAACTTACTCTTCGAAAACCTAAAGAATACAAGTTTTCGAGATGCTTTTCAGTGGTGTTGTTAGGATGTCCTTCAAAACTGAATTCGCGATGAGGATGAATGATTGATTTTTCAAAAATGGCGTTTAGCAGCAGTTTTAAATTTAACGGCGAGAAAAAAGTAGGTGTTCCTCCTCCCAAATGAATTTCACGAATAATGGGTGGCTCTCTCATTAATTGCCGGTACAATTTCCATTCTTTAATAATCGCATCTATATATTCCTTTTCGACAGAATGATTCGTGGTAATTTTTTTATTGCATCCGCAGTAGGTGCATAATGATTCACAAAATGGCAAATGGATATATAGGCTAACGCCATTACGGGAATTATTTTTTAAAAATTCTTGTTTGAAGGTTTGTTTCCATTGTTCTTTATCCAGCTTCTCCTTCCAGAATGGTACAGTAGGGTAGCTTGTATACCTGGGTACCGGTATATTATATTTAGTCAATAAGGAGAGATCAACCTTCATGCAACAAAATTCAAGAGATATATCGGGGCATGTTATGATTGCTGTACTTACTGAAGTTGACTTTCATCAGTTAATTCGTTTTTGTTAAATGATTTTAATTTTTTAGTTACAGGTTTAAATAATTTGTAATGCCAGCTCTATAGCCTGTCGATGCCCTGATACTTCGCAATCACTATCAGCTGACATTCGGACTTCCATCATCCGGTAAATCCGGTTAAGCAAACTTGAAATCTTCATTAATTTAACCTTGTTTTCTTCAGGAAGCGCAGCCATTTTCCCTTAACTTCGCAGACTTTTCTAAAAGGCTATGAGCGTTAAGTATAAAGAGTTTTCACAGTTAAATCTGCCTTCCATTGAAAGAGAGGTTTTGGAACAATGGAATGCTGAAAAAGCTTTTGAAAAAAGCGTTGAATTAAGAGAAGGAGCCACGCCATTTGTTTTTTACGAAGGACCGCCCAGTGCCAATGGTATGCCTGGTATTCATCATGTTATTTCCCGCACTTTAAAAGATCTTGTTTGCCGTTACAAAACCATGAAAGGTTTCCAGGTAAAACGTAAAGGTGGTTGGGACACTCACGGATTACCGGTTGAGTTGGGAGTTGAAAAAGAATTAGGCATTACAAAAGAAGATATTGGTAAAAAAATTTCAGTTGAAGAATATAATCAGAAATGCAGAGAAGCGGTTCTTCGCTATAAGGATAAATGGGATGAACTGACCATGAAAATGGGTTATTGGGTGGACCTCAATGATCCTTACATTACGTTTCAAAATAAATACATTGAAACACTTTGGTGGTTGCTGAAGCAATTATATGAAAAGGGTTTGCTGTATGAAGATGTAAGCATTCAGCCATATTCACCCGCCGCTGGTACAGGATTGAGTTCTCACGAATTAAATCAGCCGGGTTGTTATAAAGATGTAAAGGATACGAGTTGTATTGCCATGTTTAAGGCAATTAAAAATGAAAAATCAAAATTTCTTTTTAATGCTGCAAAGTCGGATGAAGTTTTCTTTTTAGCATGGACTACCACGCCATGGACGCTTCCTTCAAATCTCGGATTAACTGTTGGAGCTAATATTGATTATGTTCTTGTAAAAACATTTAACCATTACACCTTAAAACCATGTGATATTGTTTTAGCTAAGTCATTATTTGAAAATTATTTTTTTGTTCCCACTGGACATGAAAATCCAATTTCAGTTGGAAAAGGTTATACAAAACTCAATTTACCTTACTTTATTTCGAAGCCTGCTCTAAATGAAAATGAAGCGAAAGAAATGTCAAAACTTCTAGTTGACAATACTGGAAGAATCCATCATTGGGATATTTTAGCTGAATTCAAAGGAAAAAAACTTGAAGGAATTTCTTACGAACAATTGCTTTCCTACGAAGCCAACAAAACCGATAATCCAAATGCATTTAAAGTTTTATTGGGAGATTTTGTAACAACAGAAGATGGTACAGGTATTGTTCATACGGCTCCTGCATTTGGTGCCGATGACTTTCGGGTTGGAAAAAAATATGACATCGGTATTTTGATAATGGTTGATAAACAAGGGAAATTTATTGATGGCCTGGGAGAGTTCAGCAATCGCTATGTGAAAAATTATAAAGATGACCCAAATTATGTGGATGTAAATGTTGACATAGCCGTGAAGCTGAAAAAGGAAAATCGGGCTTTCAAAGTTGAAAAATACGAGCATAGTTATCCGCATTGCTGGCGAACAGATAAACCTGTTTTGTATTATCCGTTGGATGCATGGTTTATAAAAACGACTGCCATCAAAGACAGGATGGTTGAGTTGAATAAAACCATTAACTGGAAACCAAAATCAACAGGAGAAGGAAGATTTGGAAACTGGTTGGAAAATATGGTAGACTGGAACTTAAGCCGCAGCCGTTTTTGGGGAACACCATTACCCGTTTGGAAAACGGAAGATGGAGAAGAAGAAATTTGTATTGGCAGCATTGATGAATTGATGGCCGAAGCAAAAAAAGCAGATGAAATTCTTAAAACTCACAATTCACAATTCACAATTGACAGGTTAGATCTTCATAAACCTTATGTTGATGAAATAGTGTTGGTAAGCAAGACCGGCAAACCAATGAAACGTGTTCCCGATCTCATTGATGTTTGGTTTGATAGCGGCGCTATGCCTTATGCACAATGGCATTTTCCTTTTGAAAATAAAGAAGAGTTTGAAAAATCTTTTCCTGCCGATTTTATTGCAGAAGGTGTTGACCAGACAAGAGGCTGGTTCTACACTTTACATGCCATTGCCGCTCTTGTTTTTGATTCCGTAGCGTACAAGACCTGTGTCTCAAATGGATTAGTACTTGATAAGATTGGAAACAAAATGAGTAAGCGTCTTGGCAATGTAGTGGATCCTTTTGATACCATTGAAAAATTTGGAGCAGATGCTACCCGTTGGTATCTTATTACCAATGCATCTCCCTGGGATAACCTGAAATTTGATAGTGAAGGAATCAAAGAAGTACAAAGAAAATTTTTTGGAACACTCTATAATACCTACCAGTTTTTCGCTTTGTATGCAAATGTGGATGGATTTGCATTTAATGAAAAATATGTGTCCTTAGAACAAAGGCCGGAAATAGACAGATGGATCCTTTCTTCATTAAATACATTGGTGAAAAAAGTGAATGAAGCCATGGATGAGTATGAGCCAACTATTGCGGGCCGTTTAATAGAAGAATTTGTAGACGAACATTTAAGCAACTGGTATGTCAGATTATGCAGAAGGAGATTTTGGAAAGGAGAATATGAACAGGATAAAATTTGTGCTTATCAAACTTTATATGAATGTTTAGAAACCGTTGCGAAATTGATGGCACCCATTTCGCCATTTTTCAGTGACGCGGTTTTTACAAATCTTAATTCAGTAACCAGTCGCTTTGAAGCAATTACTATTCATCATACTGATTTTCCTGTTGCGAATAAAAAAGTGATTAATGAACGGCTGGAAGAAAGAATGCAATTGGCTCAGGATGCCTCTTCACTAATCTTATCATTGAGGAAAAAGGTGAATATAAAAGTACGCCAGCCATTGCAAAAGGTATTAATCCCTGTATTAAATCCGGCGATGAAAGAGCAATTGAAAAAAGTTGAGGATCTTATTAAAACGGAAGTGAACGTAAAACAAGTTGAGTATTTAACGGACACTGATGGCTTTATTAAGAAAAAGATTAAGCCAAATTTTGTTGCTTTAGGAAAGAAGCTGGGATCAAAGATGAAAGCAGTGTCTTTAGCTTTGAACTCATTCAAGCAGGAAGATATTTTAAAAATAGAAAAAGAGGGTCAATATAGTTTGTCAATTGACGGTGATACCGTAACCTTGCAACTTTCTGAAGTCGAGATTACCAGTGAGGATATTCTTGGCTGGACTGTGGCAGGTAAAGGCTCATTGACAGTTGCTCTTGATGTAACAGTGACCCCTGAGCTGGAGAATGAAGGAAATGCAAGAGAGTTTGTAAACCGTATTCAGAAAATTCGCAAAGAGAATGGTTTTGAGCTCACAGATCGGATACAAGTTAAAGTGGCAGCAAGCAACGGATTAAAGAATTCGCTGGCTCAGTTTAATGACTATATTTGCGCCGAAATTCTGGCAGATAAGCTGGAATTAGTACCTGAAATTGAGGATGGTACTGAAATTGAGATTAATGATATTTCACTTAAAGTGATTGTTTCAAAAAAAGGGTAATAGTATGCCAACTAAAAAACCTGCCCGTCCGAAAGGAGGGAAATCCGCCACTAAAAAACCTGCCCATAAAGCAGGAAAGGCGATAAAGCCGGCAAAGAAAGCGCCAGTAAAAAAACCGGCTGCTAAAAAGCCAGCTAAACCTGCTCCTAAGAAATCAATAGCAAAAAAATCAGTTGCTAAAAAGACCGTGGCAAAAAAACCTGCCGCAAAAACCTCTTCAAAAAAACCAGAACACAAAGTAAGTAAACCGGTAGCAAAAGAATCTGGTAAAAAGCATGAGGCAACGGGGAAGTCAAAGTCATTAGTTTCCGTAAAACCTCCAATAAAACCAATATTGAAAAAAGAACCTTCCAAACCCGTGAAAGTAGTAATACCTAAGACTACGACCCGATCAGTAAAAAAATATGAACCCGAATTCACAAAATCTGTATTAGATACGCCTATGAACGAAAATACTGGCCCTACGCAACGCTATTCTGACACTGACTTAGCAGAATTCAAAGAGTTAATTACAAAGAAACTTGATGCTGCAAAAAAGGAACTTACCTATTTGCAGGGATTAATAACCAGGAAGGATGAAACGGGCGACATGGAAGATGCCCGGTACATGACCATGGAGGATGGCAGTGTTAGTATGGAAAGAGAACAACTTAGCCAAATGGCTAGCCGTCAAATTCAGTTCATTGATCATCTTGAAAAGGCCATGATGCGGATTGAAAATAAAACTTATGGTATTTGCCGTGTTACCGGCAAATTGATTGACAAAGCCCGTCTTCGTGCCGTGCCACATGCAACCCTGAGCATTGAGGCAAAGCAAATGATGAATAAATAAACAATGACTTTTATCTCCTTTTAAAAACCGGCTGATCCAAGCCGGTTTTTAAATTTGCGTTATTCTCAGTTGTATCCTCTGATGGATTTCTTTCAAGAAAATATTAACACTGAGTCCTGCAATCATGTATTCTCTTACTTTTAATAAGGAACAATTTCCCTAAACAAAATTTTTATTTATGAAAAAGTTCAAGCTCCTTTCCGTCTTGATAGCCCTAAGTGTTTTACTTTTTAGTTGTAGCAAAGAAGGTCCTGCCGGTCCGCAGGGTGAAACAGGCCTCCAGGGTCCTGCTGGTCCTCAAGGTCCCGCCGGATCTGCTAATGTCATTTATTCTCCCTGGTTTTTAACCGGCTCAGGATGGGATACACTTACCTATGCATCAAATTATGGCGCTTATGCGACCTATGATAAGGCTGCATCAGGCATTACACAAGCTATTATAGACAATGGAGTAGTGCTTGCATATATGAAGGGTGATCCTACAACAGGCCTTGCCGACGAGGTTTTCCCATTACCTTATACTGTGGGGGTTGGGTATGGTTTTACAGATTTGTGGGATTTTGTTTTAAACGCAGCAGGAAATATTCGTTTTTTATATAAAAGTGATTACCCCTGGGATATTGCTACATTAGGGGACATTTCTTTCAGGTATATAATAATTCCGGGAGGTGTGGCAGGTGGCAGAATGCTTGATCTTAGGAGAATGACTTATGAAGAAGTTTGTAAATTATATAATATTCCCTTATAGGGTTTTTTATCCACTCTTAATCTTGACATATTAAGGGTGGATTTTACTCTCAAGAGTATCCGGTTTAAAGTTCATGACCATTTCATTCACATATGATAAACGACAGGTAATGCAGGCTCTTCGGTACCATTTTATTAGTCGTCCCGAGATTCGTATTATGCTAATACTTGTAAACGTCTTTGCATTGGTTTGTGCTATTTTATATTATTTCAAGAAAATTACTCCCCTTGCGGTATTAACAGGTTCATTGATGTGGTTTTTTTTAATGATCAGTTTTTGGTTTGTAATGCCCGCTTTGGTTTATAAAAGAGCTGCAACATTCAAAGATCATTTTACTATGCAGTTCGAAGAAGATGGCTTTTCATTAGGAAATGAAAGAGGTTCCCGGGCCTGGCCGTGGAAAGCATTAAGTACATTTATGGAGAGTCCTAATTTTTTTCACTTGTATTTTGATAGTCGTTCTTTTTTTCTGATTCCTAAAAACAGCTTTGGCAGCAGGGATGAAATTTTTGAGTTACGGCAATTGCTAAAAGCGAAAGTTAAAAAATAATATTTCTATATTATTAGATAAAGAGTTTTCCAGTCGGGATAAATAAAATTGCAGGCTTCTTATAATTTTTTTTCCATTTCGCAATGTGGAATAGACACTTCCTGAAACTCTTCTCCTTTAACCCGATATCCCATTTTTTCATAAAAGCCTACTGCATTTTTGCGGGCATGCATGGTTAAAACTTTGTAACCATGATCCCTTGCGAGATTTTCGGCGAATTGCATTAAAGCCCTTCCAATTCCTTTTCCTTGCAAGGCATTAAGTACAGCCATCTGCCTTAACTTAGCCGAGTCCGGTTTTTCTTCTACTATCATACAGCAGCCAAGTATTTCACCGTCTTCAAAAGCACCAATTAATAAGTTACCTTTTTCTTTCTCTAATTCATCAGGAGAAAAAGCCAATCCTAACGGTCTGCGCAAAATAGCTTCACGCAGCTTTATCATTTGCTGATATTCCTTTGTTCCATGATCTATGATTTTCAAGGCCATTCTTTGTCTGATTTGAAGAATTTCAATTTACAAATATCCGTTTATACTGCCAACCGTTAGCAAAGTATTTATTTCAGGAAAGAAGCGAAGTTTAATTATCCTGTAATCGATAATTCAGGCTTTTTGGGAAAAAAAATATGCAGATGCGGTGATTAATTCAAAAAGTATATTTTTGCAGCCTATAACTAAACTTTTACGACATGTCAGACATTGCATCAAGAGTAAAAAAGATCATTGTAGACAAATTAGGTGTTGATGAAGCTGAAGTTACCAATGAGGCTTCTTTCACTAATGATTTAGGGGCTGATTCATTAGACACCGTTGAACTGATCATGGAATTCGAAAAGGAATTCAACATTTCTATTCCTGATGAGCAGGCTGAAACCATTACTACTGTTGGCCAGGCTATTGCTTATTTGGACGAGCATGCAAAGTAATCCCCTGAATTTTTTCCGTAATAAACCGGAATGTCTGCCATAGCAGGCAGGGAATAAACTACTCCGCCTTCTACTGTTAATCAGCGAAGGCGGTTTTACTTAGTACTGGATAGTTTTGTATAAGCATTGCTTATTTTATGAAATAGTATCTTTAACTAAATTCATTTTTTGCTATGGAATTAAAACGGGTTGTAATAACTGGCATGGGTGCTCTTACACCGCTGGGCAATACCGTAAATGAATATTGGAATGGTTTGATTAATGGGATTTCAGGTGCTGATCTGATTTTTCTTTTTAATGCTTCAAAATTTAAGACCCGTTTCGCCTGTGAAATAAAAGGTTTCGAGCCCACTAATTTTCTTGACCGCAAAGAGGCAAGAAAAATAGACCGCTTTACTCAAACAGCACTTGTGGCAAGTGACCAGGCAGTACAAGATGCAGGCATTTCAAAAGATAATGTTGACACAAACAGAGTAGGCGTTATTTTTGCAAGTGGTATTGGTGGACTTATCACATTCCAGGAAGAGGTAATGAATTTTGCAAAAGGTGACGGTACTCCAAGGTTCAACCCTTTTTTTATTCCTAAAATGATCCTCGACATAGCTGCAGGGCACATTTCTATGCGCCATGGCTTCAGAGGTCCAAACTTTGCAGTAGTGAGTGCCTGTGCTTCGTCCACCAATGCCATTATGGAAGCTTATAACTTAATTAGATTGGGAAAAGCAGATATAATTTTATCAGGAGGAACAGAAAGTGTTATCAGCGAAGCTGGAGTGGGTGGCTTTAATGCAATGAAGGCATTGAGTGAAAGGAATGATGATCCGAAAACTGCAAGCCGTCCTTACGATAAAGACCGTGACGGATTTGTAATGGGAGAAGCTGCAGGAGTACTGGTGTTAGAAGATTTGGATCACGCAATTAAGAGAGGGGCTAAAATCTATTGTGAAATAGCAGGTGCTGGTGCCACTGCCGATGCTCATCACATAACAGCTCCCCACCCGGAAGGTTTGGGTGCAAAAAATGTAATGTTTGCTGCATTACAAGATGCAGGTATGCATCCGGAAGATATTGACTATATTAATACACATGGTACTTCAACTCCATTGGGAGATATAGCAGAAGTGAAGGCTATCGTAGATGTTTTTGGTGAGCACGCCTATAATTTAAATATCAGTTCTACAAAATCAATGACAGGCCATTGTCTTGGTGCTGCAGGAGTTATTGAAGCAATGGCTTGCATAATGAGTGTAAATCATGATTGTGTTCCTCCTACTATTAATCATTTTACAGATGATCCTGAATTAGATACAAGATTGAATTTCACCTTTAATAAGTTTCAAACACGAACAGTTCGGGCAGCTTTAAGTAATACTTTTGGTTTTGGAGGGCACAATGCCTGCGTGATTGTGAAAAAATATTTTTGATTGTTTCTGATTTTAATTTTCCTTACAAATGTGAAAAATTTTGTAGCTTAAGTTTCGTGGATATTTTTAAACAGTTTTTTCCTAAGGAATCAGGTAACTCTTTTAAGAAACATCTAAAAAATGTACTGGGTTTTACTCCTGGTAATATATCACTTTATAAAACATCGTTAACCCATCGCTCAATCAGGGAAGCTGCTGATGAAAATAATGAGAGGCTTGAATATTTAGGTGATGCCATCCTTAGTGCATTGATCGCCGATTATTTGTTTAAACGTTATCCATATAAAGAAGAAGGTTTTTTAACTGAAATGCGAAGTAAGATGGTAAATCGCCAGCAGTTGAATGATATTGCTTTACGGATGGGCTTAAAAAAGATTACTCTTTACAACAAGTCTGATGGTTCATTAAAAGTGAGTCAAATTTTTGGGAATACATTAGAGGCACTGGTGGGTGCTATTTATCTTGACAAGGGATATAAAAAAACCGGCAAATGGGTGGCGGATAGAATTATACTGCCGCATATGTATATGGAAGATCTCGAACTTCTTGAAATAAATCATAAAAATAAATTATACGGCTGGGCAAATAAAAATGGTAAGGTCCTTGAATTTGAAACCATTCATGAGCACATTGAAAATGGAAGAAGACTTTTTACAATTGCCGCTGTCGTGGATGGCCAGGCTATTGCAGAAGGACGGGCTTTTAATAAGAAAGATGCCAGTCAGATAGCTGCTCAACTTGCAGTAGAAAAATTGGGCATCGGAAAAGAAGCTGAGGAAACGGAATAAACATCTCTGATAATTACTTTCAAGAATTTTGTCAAAATAACAAGTAGATTGCTTTTAGTACAATGTAAATTTCCAAAGGATTTTCACGATTTTTCTTTTCTATTTTCTCCTGCAAAACAATTTTTATTCTTATTTTTTGATGAATTTGACAAATGTCAAACTTTTATAAGTTACTAAAAGCCAACTTTATGTAGCGAATTGGTAAAATTTCTGCAGAAAACCACAAGAATAAAAGTAAAAACACTTGCACGTAAACGAAATGCCTATTAGTTTTGCTCTCGCTCTTTCAAACCGGTAAGAATATTTACTTAGAAAAAATTACTTGTTTGATTTAGTACCCTGAAAGAAAATTAATTAATCCGTAATCATGAAAAAACTCTACTCAGTTATTCTCGTAATTTTCACTGTCAGCTTTACGTTTGCAAATCCTGTTATTAATGCAACTGCAAATAATGGTAATTGGAAAAGCACATCCACCTGGAATTTGAATAGGGTTCCTAAAGATGGTGATACTGTAGTGATTCCCGCAGGTAAAACAGTAGTAATTAATAATAATCAAAACTTAAGTAGTGATTTCTTGTATATAGAAGTATATGGTACTTTGAAATTTTCGGGCGGTAAACTTTGGCTCAACAATAATAGCACAGTTATTATTTATAGTGGGGGCTCTGTTACCGGAACTGGTAACTCTTCTGAAACTTTGAGGATTAATGGGGACAATAAGTACTGGGGACATGTGGATGGTACAATTTCAGGTCCGGCAATTGCTAACAAAACAACAGGTACCTCTCCGCTTGGTTTCAATTTAGGTATTATTCCCTTGCCTGTAAAGTTTATTGGATTTAGTTTGGCCCGTCAAAATAATGACGTACTCGTACAATGGGCCACAGCTGAAGAAGCAAATAGTAATTACTACGAAGTACAACGCAGTGACAATGGAAGTGATTGGAATACAATAGCCACCTTAGCAGCAGCAGGCAGTACAACGCTTACACATTCTTATTCCTACACTGATAAAAATATAACTGCTCAAGCTGTTTATTATCGCATTCGCCAGGTCGATATTGACGGACAATTCGCTATTACAGCAGTACGTATGTTAAAGAAAGAAAATGGAAATACTGAAATAAAGGCATATTCAACTTCAAATTCAATCTATGTAAATTTTTCTGAAAAGGTAAGGGCTAATGTTATTGTCCGTTTGATTTCTATGAGTGGGCAGATTGTTTCTCAGAAGATATTGAATGAACCGGCTGGGCAGGTAATTGTACCGATACAAAATACAATGAAAGGAGTTTACGTTGTTACAATAGCTAATGGGCAGAATCTCAAATTTTCAAAGCAGGTTTTACTTTAAATATACTTTGGACGTTAAGAAAAAAGCCTGGTATGATATTCCAGGCTTTTTATTTTTACTTATTATCTTATTTCCTGGCAAAGTTCTACAAGTATGCCATTGCTGCTTTTAGGATGCAGAAAACAAACCAGTTTATTGTCAGCTCCTTTTTGAGGTTTTTCATTTAATAAAATAAATCCTTCTTTTTTCAAACGGGCAATTTCTATGTGAATATCATTTACATCAAATGCAATATGATGAACGCCTTCTCCTTTTTTCTCAATAAATCTTGAAATTATACCACTTGGCTCTAAGCTTTCAAGCAATTCAATTTTTGTTTCACCTTTTTGAAAAAAAGCGGTATTTACTTTTTCACTTTCAACTTTTTCTTTTTTGTAACACTCAGAGTTTAATAATTTTTGGAACAATGGAATCGATGCAGATAATGATTTAACTGCAATACCAATATGCTCTATTTTTAGCATGAGTTTTAGATTGAGAATGTGATCATTTATCGATCGCAGCATAACCGGTGAAAGGATTGCAATGCAACGATCATTCGTCGAAGTAAAGTTAGAATATCATATGAACAGCCCTGTAGAACATTTAAACTAATTTTGTGTTATTAAGTAAACTGAATTTACATATATGATCAGGCTTCCTGTTTACCTTGATTATAACGCAACTACACCTTGTGATCCAGGAGTTGTAGAGAGTATGACACCTTATTTTACTCATCAATTTGGCAATGCTGCAAGCCGAAATCATATATTTGGATGGCAGGCTGAAGAAGCTGTCAAGTATGCCCGTGAGCAAGTGGCAAAATTGATTGGGGCTGATCCAACTGAGATTGTTTTTACGTCAGGAGCCACTGAAGCTGATAATCTTGCACTAAAGGGGGCATTTGAAACCTATTCTGTTAAAGGAAACCACATTATTACCTGTAATATTGAACACAGAGCTGTGCTTGATCCATGCCGGCGTTTGGAAAAACAAGGTGCTGAAATAACTTATTTAAACGTAAAGAAGAATGGATTGATTGATTTGAATGAACTGGAATCAGCGTTTAAACCAACTACGGTTCTTGTGGCTATTATGTATGCCAATAATGAAATTGGAATAATAATGCAGGTAAAAGAGATTAGCGCAATTACAAAGAAAAAAGGAGTGTTTTTTTTCACTGATGCCACGCAGGCGGTCGGGAAAATTTCTGTAGATGTAAACAGAGATGGGATTGACCTGATGGCTTTCAGTGCTCATAAAATGTATGGACCTAAAGGAGTTGGCGCTTTGTATGTGCGTAGAAAAAATCCAAGAGTAAAATTAACTGCACAGATGGATGGTGGTGGTCATGAAAGAGGTATGAGAAGCGGAACTTTAAATGTTCCGGGCATAGTGGGTTTTGGAAAAGCCTGTGAAATTTGTATGAATGAAATGCTGGTAGATTCTGAGAAAATAAGCAGGCTAAGAGACAAACTTGAAAATTCATTACTGAATATTGAAGAGACCTTTTTAAATGGAGATAAGAAACATCGCTTACCGCATGTTGCCAACATATCATTCAAATATGCTGAAAGTGAAAATTTGATGACAGCTTTGCATAAAAATATTGCAGTCTCTTCAGGCTCCGCATGTATGTCAGCTTCAATGGAACCCTCTTATGTATTAAAAGCATTGGGAATAAGTGATGAAATGGCACGCAGTTCGTTAAGGTTTAGCCTGGGCCGCTTTACCACGGAAGAAGAAATTGATTATACAATTAGAGAGGTTGCAAAAGCGGTAAACATATTAAGAGAAGCAAGCAGACAGTTTGAATAATTTTGGTATAATAAAAATTAAAAAATATAAGTAATGAGTGTAGAGTTAGAAAACGGCATTTATATAACTGATAAAGCAAAAGAAAAAGTCATGCAGTTAATGCAGGAGACTGGCATTGAAGAAAATGCCGGCTGGTTTCTTCGGGTAGGTGTAGCAGGAGGTGGTTGTTCAGGACTAAGCTATAAACTGGATTTTGATAACGAGCGGAAACCAACTGACCAGGTATTTGAAAATAACGGAATTAAAATTGTTACGGATCTGAAGAGTTTTTTATACCTGGTAAATACAACGCTTGATTTTTCTGATGGGTTGAATGGTAAAGGGTTTCATTTTATTAACCCTAATGCAAGCCGCACTTGCGGTTGTGGTGAAAGTTTTGCTGTATAAATTCAATAGAAATAAAGATAAGTTCTCCGGGTAAAGGAGAACTTATTATTTTAGAGAGAATGAAAGCAATTAAACTTTACTGTCAGGTATCGGAGGTTGAGGGGGTGGCGGTGGAGGAAACTTTGGTACCTCAGGAACTGTATTGATATTTGCAGGAGGCAGAGGTGGTGGAACCGGTGGCTTAGGAATTATTCCATGAAATTTTTCAGGTGGTGCAGGTGCAATGGGGTGTTTCTTTTGCGAAAAAATATTTATTGACAGAATAACAGCGATTGTCAATCCCGATAAATAAAAGATTAACTTTCTCATAAAATGTTTTTAACTGAGATGCTTTGTTGTTTTGTTTCCATAAATTATTTTGACAAATTTCATTTCCCAGGGGAAGTAGGAAGTGATTGTTCTTAATATATTCCTGCTTTAACTTATTTTGCAGCCATCTTTATTAAGCATGTGGTCAGTTTGTAAGAAAGAACTCAGGCAATTTTTCAGCAGCCTTACCGGTTATATTGCTATCATTGTTTTTTTACTGGTAAATGGCTTAGTATTATTTGTTTTTGAGAATAACATTTTTGATTTTGGCTATGCTACACTTGATCGGTTCTTTCAGCTTTCTCCCTGGATCCTCTTATTGTTAATTCCTGCTATCACTATGCGCAGTTTTGCTGAAGAATTTAAGGCAGGTACTTATGAAATTTTGCAAACAAGGCCATTAAGTCATTTTCAAATTATCGCTGGCAAATATTTTGGAAGTTTGATAGTTGTATTAATAGCATTGCTGCCTACCATTATTTATATTTTCTCAATTCAGAGGTTGTCATCAAATGAAGGAATTGACACCGGGGCAACAATGGGCTCTTATATCGGGCTTATTTTTTTAGCAGCCGTATTCACTTCCATTGGTGTTTGTGCAAGCAGTTTTACAAACAATGCTGTTGTAGCATTTATCATAAGCCTTATTGGCTGCGCTTTATTGTATTATGGATTCAGTGCCATAAGCAAGCTTCCGGAATTGAGCGGGGGAGCAGATTATTATGTGGAAATGCTCGGGATCGACTTTCATTACGAAAGTGTGAGTCGCGGAGTAGTTGATACGAGAGATCTTGTTTATTTTCTTACAGTTATTGTTTTATTTCTTTCCATTACCAATCGAAATTTATTAAAGCGTTAAAGAGGGCATGAAAAAAATCTTTGCTTCAAAATTTGGGTTGATTATTTTATTACTGATCCTTTTTGGGATCAATTTTCTTGCGTCCGTCTACCACTCCCGCTTTGATCTTACAAAAGAAAAAAGATATACACTGAGTAAGGCTACAAAAAAACTTCTCAGAAACCTGGATGATGAATTACGAATAGATGTTTTTTTAAAAGGAGATTTTCCTGCAGGCTTTAGAAAATTAGCAAATAGCACACGAGAGTTTTTACAGGAATGTGAGGAATACAGCCCTGGAAATTTAATAATTCATTATGTGGATCCTTTTAAAAAAGCGAATGATTCTGCTGAAAACTTTATTAAAGAAACAAAGTTGACGATACAGCAAGACTCACTGCAACTACTAAAAGATACTTCAGGTTCATTTTTAAGCCAGGTTAAACTGGCTATCCTCAATAGCCATACTGAGAATGCAGATAAAGAAATAGCACAGGAATATGCTCTTTATCTGATGGATTCGTTGAGATCGATTTATAATCTAACTCCTTTTACCATTCAAGCACCTTCTAAAGTAGGTGATGAGCAAATCGAAAAGCAAGTTATTCCCGGTGCCATTATACGCTACAAGGACACTGCCGTTGGGGTAAATCTTTTAAGCGGTCAAAAAAGTTATGGTACTTCGCCGGAAGAACTTGCCCACTTGTATAATGATGTAGAGGCAACACTTGAATACAAATTTGCAAGCGCCATTCAAAAAGTCACTACTACAAAAAGGCCTGTCGTGGGTTACGTTTTGGGAAATGGAGAAGCCTTTGGGTATAATGTAAATGATGCATTTTTTACTCTTCGTCAAAATTATAATACGGATACGATCAACCTTCAAAAACAATCCTATGTTCCTTCATCTATCAATGCTCTTGTAATTTTAAAACCGACAAAGCCATTTTCCGACGCGGATAAATTAAAGATAGATCAGTATGTGATGCGCGGAGGAAAGATCTTCTGGATGATCGATAATATGTTTGCGGAGTTTGACAGTCTATACAAATCAGGTGGTTTTATTGCTTTTGATCGCGGACTTAATTTGGAAGATATTCTTTTTCGCTATGGTGTTCGGCTGAACGAAAATCTTTTGGAAGATATGCAATGTGATAAGCTTCCGCAGATAACCGATGATCCGAATAATCAGCAAACACGTTTGGTTGACTGGCCCTATTTTCCAATTTTAAATGGAACCAATCATCCGATCAGTAAGAACATTGATGGTGTGAGATCGATGTTTCCCAATACACTGGATACGGTGAAGGCAGAAGGAATAAAGAAAACATTTCTGCTACGATCTTCCAATAATGCAAGAGTTCTTGAGGCTCCCGCTAAGGTAGATTTTGACTTTTTGCAAATAGCTCCAAAGATGGAAGACTTTACAGTGCATGATACTACTGTGGCCGCATTGCTTGAGGGAAAATTCAAATCGCTGTATGCTGACCGCATACCTCAATCTTTTGCTGATTCAATGGCGGCGTATAATGTTCCTGTAAAATCAGTTTGTGATTCAGATACCAAAATTATTGTTGTGGCCGATGGTGACATCGCCACGAACCAGGTTAGTCAGCAGTATGGTCCCTTGCCGATGGGTTATAATTTTTACACGAACTATACTTTCGCCAATAAAGAGTTTTTTGATAATTGCCTCGAATATCTTGTTGGTCCTGCAGGAATTTTAGAAACAAGAGCCAAAGAATTTACTCTTCGCCTGCTTGATCTGAAAAAAGTAAAAGAACAAAAAACAACCTGGCAATTTGTAAATATTGTTCTGCCTGTTTTAATTATAATTCTTTTCGGCATCATTTATCAGCAAATTCGCAAGAAGAAATATGCAGCTGGTTAAGCTTGTTCCTTCTTCCACTCACTCAAGTCAGACTATCTTTGCTCACTTAATGCCGATGAATGAATAAAACAGAACTCAGTTATCTTGTTTTTGGTATCGTCTTAATACTGGCTATTAGTTTCGACCTTGGATTGTTTAGTAAAAAAGGCGCCGCTGTTACTATTCGAAAAGCAATGTGGCAAACAATTTTCTGGGTGGTGCTTGCGTTGGCTTTTTTCGGCTTTATCTGGATTGAAAAGGGGAATGTTCTTGCGCTTGAATATATCAGCGCATATTTAATGGAGTGGAGCCTGAGTGTAGATAACATTTTTATTTTTATCCTGATCTTTACTTTTTTTAATGTACAAAAGCAACATTCCGCAAGAGTACTGCTCATTGGCATCCTGGCCGCTATTTTATTTCGTATTGGTTTTATTACAGCGGGCATTGCTTTGGTGGCAAGATTTGAATGGATACTGTACCTGTTTGGCGGCATATTGATTTTCACAGGCATAAAGATTTTTGCTTCGAACAAAGAAGAAGAATACGATCCGCAAAAAAATATTGTTTATCGGTGGATGAGGAAGGTGCTGCCCATTGATGCTAAAGATGTGAGTGGGAAATTGATGATAAAGAAACAAGGCAAACGTTTTTTTACCAGCGTTTTTATTGTCATTATTTTGCTGTCCACTACTGATATTGTGTTTGCACTTGACAGCATTCCGGCTGTTCTTGCCATTTCGCAAAATAAACTTGTTATTTATACCAGCAACGTTTTTGCAGTGCTGGGGTTGCGGTCTTTGTTTTTCCTTTTGCAGGGAGCTATTAGCCAGTTTAAATATTTGCAGCAGGGCATTGCAATTGTACTCATATTCATAGGCGGTAAGATGCTGGCTGAAATCGTGCATGTTTATACTCCTGTGTGGGTTTCACTGATGGTAATAGTAGTTTGTCTTTTTGGCTCAATTTTATATTCCATACAGAATACCCCAAAAAATGATGCAGTATAAAATAGAAAATATTGTTTCCATTATTAAGGGCAAAGTTTTGCAGTTATATGAAAATATGGTTATCGAATATTTGCTTATTGATAGTCGTAAGGTGTATTCTCTTTCCACTTCTTTATTTTTTGCTTTAAAGGGCCCCCGTCGGAATGGTCATCAATTTATTTCAGATTTGTACAAAAGAGGCGTAAGGAGTTTTGTGATCAGTGAAGAAATAAATATTACAGGTTACCCCGAAGCCAATTTTATTTTGGTAAGCAATACCCTGTCAGCTTTGCAACATTTAGCCGCTTTTTATCGAAAACAATTTCATGTACCTGTCATTGGCATTACCGGAAGCAATGGAAAAACAATTGTAAAGGAATGGCTGTATCAATTGCTGCATGAGAAGTTCAATATCGTCAGAAGCCCAAAGAGTTATAATTCTCAAATTGGAGTTCCTCTAAGTGTATGGCAAATGAATGAACACCATCAGCTTGCCATTATTGAGGCAGGTATTTCGGAACCCGGCGAAATGGAAAATCTTGAAAAGATAATTCAGCCAACCATAGGAATCCTTACAAATATCGGGGAGGCCCATAGTGAAAATTTTGTCAACCGAGAGGAAAAACTAAAGGAAAAGCTTAAGCTATTTGCTCATGCAAGTAAGATTATTACTAAAGGAGATGATGCCTGGATAACAAGGCAAATGACAAAGGAAAAAATGAATTGCTTTTTTTGGGGCAGGAATAAGAGTTCTGATCTGCAGATAATTTCTGTGACAAAGAGAGATTTGCAAACTGAAATAATTTTAAATTTTAAATCAGAAATTTTAAACTTTTCAATTCCTTTTATTGATGAAGCATCTATTGAAAATGCAATTACATGCTGCAGCCTGATGTTAGTGGAAGGCATAGAACAATCCTATATACAGAAAAAAATGCCCCTGCTTCAGCCTGTTAGTATGCGATTGGAATTGATAAAAGGAATTAACGGATGTGCTATAATAAATGATAGTTATAGTGCGGATCTTAGTTCATTAAATATTGCGTTGAATTTTCTTGATCAGCAAAGTATCAGTTCAAAACATACAGTTATACTTTCTGATTTTTTGCAGACCGGATTGGGCGCAAAAAAATTATATGATGAGATCGCTGGATTACTCCATAGTCATAGAATCAGTAAGGTAATAGGCATCGGAAAAAATATAGGAACATATTTGAAAGTTTATAACGGAACATCCTATCAATTTTACACTTCCACGGAAGATTTTCTTCAGCAGTTTCGTTCCTCGCATTTTAAGGAGGAGACAATTTTAATCAAAGGAGCGAGAGTGTTTGAGTTTGAAAAAATAGTTCATGCACTGGAACAAAAAGTTCATCAGACAGTTTTGGAAATCAATCTGAATGCTATTGTTCATAATTTAAAAGAATATTCAAAATTTCTTAAGCCATCAACAAAAGTGATGGCAATGGTAAAAGCATTTGCTTATGGAAGTGGCGGAGCTGAGATAGCGGGGATACTTCAATATCACAAAGTTGATTACCTGGGAGTAGCTTATGCGGATGAAGGTGTAGAATTGAGAAAGGCAGGAATTATTCTTCCTGTTATGGTAATGAACCCGGAAGAATATACTTTCGATGCAATAGTAGAGAATAACCTGGAACCGGATATTTATTCGTTTGAATTACTACATCGATTCGATTTGTACTTGAAGCAATCCGGCATGCGGCAATATCCTGTTCATATTGAAGTTGAAACCGGCATGAACAGACTTGGGTTTGACTTAGCTGAGATAAAAACACTTGGTGACACATTAAATCAGACTGATTCTTTCAAAATAAGATCGGTTTTCTCTCATCTTGCTGCCAGTGAAGACCCATCCCAGGATGAATTTACATTTCAGCAGCATGAAAAATTTGTTAAGGCAGTTAATGAATTAGAAAAACTAATCGGGTATTCAATTATAAAACATATTGCAAACTCAGCTGCTATTATTCGTCATCCACAATTACAGATGGATATGGTGAGGTTGGGGATAGGTATGTATGGAGTAAATGCTGTCCATGCAAATTCAATTGAACTGCAAACAGTTGCAACTTTAAAATCTACTATTGCGCAGATAAAACATTTAAGAAAAGGCGAATCTGTCAGTTACAATCGAAAAGGTGTTGTAAAAAGGAACTCGGTAATTGGCACAATCCGCATTGGCTATGCTGACGGATATGTTAGAAAATTAGGGAATGGAACAGGAAAGATGTTGGTTGATGGACAACTGGCACCTGTTATTGGGACAGTTTGTATGGATATGACAATGATAGATGTAACTGATATTCCAAATGTAAAAGAAGGAGATGAAGTGATTGTTTTTGGCAACAATTTATCAATTGAACAGCTTGCAGACTGGGCGGGAACCATTCCTTATGAGATAATGACGGGGATTTCACAAAGAGTGAAAAGAGTATATTTTGAAGAATAGTTTTAACAACTATAAGCTCCAAAGGCCAACCATTAAACCCGTATCTTTGCCGTTCAAATTTCAAAACTTTGAAACTTCGAAATGTTGTTTTCATTATTGCATTAATCATAATTGTTGATCAGTTTTTAAAAATTTGGATAAAAACGAGCTATCCGACTGGTCATGTTGCGAATGTTGTTGGGTCAAAGTTCCAGTTATATTTTGTAGAGAATTCAGGAATGGCATGGGGATGGAAATTTGGTGATGAGATCGGCAAAATTGTACTAACCTTATTTCGGTTAGCAGCTGTTATTTTTGGCACATGGTACCTCGGTCGTATTGTTAAGCATAATTATCACAAGGGCTTTATCATTTGCGCTGCTTTAATTTATGCAGGTGCATTAGGAAATTTAATTGACAGTATGTTTTATGGGATGATATTTGACAAAGGGATGCATTATGATCCTGCTATCAAAGATTTTATTGGTTACAGTGGTGTAGCTGCATTTTCTACTCATGGCTATAGTACTTTTTTGCATGGCAGCGTGGTGGATATGCTTTATTTCCCGATTGTCAGGTCTACTTTTCCACATTGGCTTCCTTTTATAGGTGGCCAGGAATTTGAGTTTTTCAGCCCGATTTTTAATATGGCTGATGCTTCCATTTCTGTAGGTGTGATCACTCTTTTACTGTTTCAGAAACGTTTTTTTAAACGTTATCACAATACTTCAGTCCATTCTACCGTTGAAACAAATACAGAAGTTAGTGACAAAATCCAGGTATCCTAATTTATAGTTTTCCACTTAATTTTTTTTCCATTTCAACGGCTACATAAAAATGTTATTTTGCGTTTACCGATAAAGTATCAAAATGAAAACATATAGACCTCTGCTTGGGTTCTTTCTATTAATTGCACTGGTGATTTCCTGTCAAAAAGAGAAAAGCTTTGAAAAGGGAAATGTTCCTGCATCTGCCGGTTCACTTCAATCAGCAACTACCGGGGATTGTCTTGGCGATTCTGTATCGGGAACATATAAAAAAGATAGCGTCCTGACTTCTGCAGACTATGTGGATATAATGATAGACGTGAGTAAGACGGGAAGTTATGTAGTCAGTTCAGATACGATCAATGGCATTTATTTCAAGGCAAGCGGAACCTTTACAACTACCGGTGTAAATACGGTTCGTTTGCAAGGTAGTGGCACACCTGCTGCTTCAGGCACAAATATATTTACAGTAACTTATGATAGCACTCAGTGTACCTTTTCAATAACTACATTGGATGGCGGAAGTGGTGGTACATCCTCATTTACTCTAGCCGGTTCTCCTAATGCATGTACTGGCGCAAGTGTGCAGGGTATATTTACGGCAGGAGTTGCGGCCAATTCAACAAATACAGCTACTATACAGGTTGATGTCACCACAGCAGGTACTTACTCAATCAGCACTACAGCTGTCGATGGAATTACATATACTGCTTCGGGAACATTTTCGTCAACAGGTGCTCAGTCTATAGATTTATTAGCCAGCGGAACTCCGACAGCATCAGGTTCATTTAATGTTCCTATTTCTGTTGGTTCCTCCAATTGCTCATTCCAATTGACAGTAGTTGCGGGAACTCCCGGTGTATATACATTAAGTGGTTCACCGGGAAACTGCACCGGTGCAACAGTGCAGGGTACCTATACAGTCGGTACCCCACTTACTACTTCAAATACAGCCACTGTACAGGTTGATGTTGCTACTGTAGGTACTTATTCAATTACAACGACTGCAGTTAATGGAATTACTTTTACAGGTTCAGGAATTTTTTCTAGTACAGGAGTCCAGTCTGTAGTTTTAATTGGAAATGGCACCCCTACTATGGCTGGTGATAACACCATACCCATCACGGTTGGAAGTTCTTCATGCAGTTTTATAGTTACTGTGTCAACAGGACCTACTAATCCGGATCTTTTCCCGCTTACTTTAAATAGCTGGTGGAGTTATGATGATATGAATGGACTCTTTGTGAACGGCGATTCGCTTACGAGATTAAATATAGGAATGGCCAGTTATTCCGGCAATAGTTATAGCATCTTCCAGGGACAGGATAATACTACACCTTTTGATTCTTTTTACTACAGAAAATCAGGCAATGATTATTTTGAATTGAACTTTGCCGATTTTTATAGCAGTCTTACGTTTGACTCGCTAGTAATCGGGGAAATAAATTTTCTTAAGGAAGGCCTTACCTTAAATCAAACCTGGAATTCAGCAGAATTTACAGGGAAAATAGGTGGTTTTTCCGCCAAGATGCAATATGCTTTTACATGTACTGAAGCTAATACTGCTGCCGCGATTAACGGCAATACTTTTAATAATGTATATAAAATTTCATGGAAGCCAAGGACCAATATTAACGGTGCCGGCTACCAGGACGATCCTGTTGTAAGTTATGAAAGCTGGTATGCTAAAGGAGTGGGTTTAATATTTTTCCAGCAAATTGCCGGGGGTACTCCATACGCTATAAATATCTTACACTGGCAGGTATTTTAAAAATTAGGTTGATCTGATAAATAATAAAGGCTGTCTTTTGTGACAGCCTTTTATTTTATTACTCAAGGTTTAATTTATTCATAATTATTGAACCAGTTATTATCTGCAGATTGTACGGTGACAGGTATGGTTATTTTGTTAATAGAAATTTTTTTTTCAGAACCGGAGGCTGGTAAAACGTTTAACCCGTTAAGAACCTTGGAAATCCGACTATTGCGCTTATCATCGGAAGGCTGCGAAGAAGAAATGTTTAATGCCTTTAATGAATACCCCTGGAAGTACGGTGTAGACTTAATGATTTCTTTCATAGTAACAGATTTTGTTAGTGTTTTCATCTATATTGGAACGACAAAATAGATAAATTATGTTGTAATATGCAAATCTTTAACTAATAAAACCCCCAAAACAATTAATTTCACTTAACTATTTATCGTAAGAATACGTAAACAATTTTTCAAATTTTTCCCACCATTTTTTCGGGCACTACCCATTCATCAAATTGTTCAGGGGTTACATAGCCAAGTTTTACTGCCATTTCCTTTAAAGTAGCTCCTTCTTTGTGTGCCTTCTGGGCTATTTCAGCAGCTTTATAATAGCCAATTTTTGTATTTAATGCAGTTACCAGCATCAAAGAATTATCCACATGTTTTTTAATGTTGACCCCAATAGGCTCAATACCAACGGCACATTTGTCGTTAAAACTTACGCAGCCATCGCCAATTAACCTTGCACTGTGCAAAAAGTTATAGATCATTACCGGTTTGAAAACGTTCAATTCAAAGTGTCCTGTGGCACCTCCAATATTAATTGCTACATCATTCCCCATTACCTGTGCAGCGATCATAGTTAAAGCTTCACATTGAGTTGGATTTACTTTTCCGGGCATAATAGAAGACCCCGGTTCATTATCGGGAATATGAATTTCGCCAATACCACTTCTTGGACCAGAAGAAAGCATGCGTATATCATTAGCTATCTTCATCAGGCTTACTGCCACGGTTTTTAATGCGCCGTGTGCTTCGACTATAGCGTCATGAGCGGCCAATGATTCAAATTTGTTTTCTGCTGTTATAAATGGTAATCCCGTTAATGTGGCAATATGGTTTGCTACATTTTCTGCATAATTTAGAGGCGTGTTGATTCCTGTTCCAACAGCTGTTCCTCCAAGAGCCAATTCGCTTAAATGTGGTAAAGAATTTTTTATTGCTTTTAATCCATGATCTAATTGTGAAACATAACCGCTGAACTCCTGTCCCAGTGTCAACGGCGTGGCGTCCATGAAGTGAGTGCGTCCGATCTTTACTACTTTCATGAATTTCTTACTCTTTTCAGCAAGTGTATTTCTTAGTTTTTCAATTCCGGGAAGGGTAGTTTCAATCAGAATTTTGTAAGCAGCAATATGCATGGCTGTTGGAAATGTGTCGTTTGATGACTGTGATTTATTGACATCATCATTCGGATGCAAAATTTTTTCTTTGTCGCTAAGCTGTCCTCCGTTTAAAACATGACCTCTGTAAGCGATCACTTCATTTACATTCATGTTGCTTTGAGTGCCGCTACCTGTTTGCCATACAACAAGCGGGAAGTACTCATCCAGTTTTCCTTCCAGTATTTCATCACAAACTTTTCTTATCAGATCACATTTTTCTTTAGATAAAATACCTGCTTCAAAATTTGTGATAGCAGCTGCTTTTTTTAAGTAAGCAAAAGCACGAATAATTTCCTTGGGCATTTTATTGATATCCTGGGCAATCTTAAAATTGTCGATACTGCGTTGCGTCTGTGCACCGTAATAGGCATCTTCGGGAACTTTTACTTCTCCCATTGTATCTTTTTCTGTTCTATACTTCATATAAGTTTTTTGAAATGCAAAGTTAATCAGCAATTGAATGCTATTGTGTAGCAATGTTAACCTTTTGCAATAAGGCTTGGGCAGGATTTTCTTGTAAAAAAAACATGAATAATTGTAACTTTAAAATCTAACAATTGCTGCGTGAAATTTTTTTTACAAAACAAAACTTTATTGATAATTACTCCGGTGCTAATAGTGATTGTGTTTTTTGCTTTCAGTTCACATGAATCTTCTATTGATTTTAATACGCAGGTCAAACCAATTTTTAATAAAAAATGTATTACATGCCATGGGGGAGTAAGGCGAAAAGCAGGATTCAGCTTGTTATTTCGTTCAGATGCGCTTGCAAAAAACAAATCAGGCAAACCGGCTATTATTCCGGGTGATCCCGATCATAGTGAAATGATCAGGAGGCTGACCATAAATGATCCCGATGAAAGAATGCCCTATAAACATGATCCCTTACGTAAAGAAGAGATAAATATTTTACGCAAATGGATAAAACAGGGAGCGAAATGGGGCGAACATTGGGCATATGTTCCTGTAAAACCTATTGAAGTCCCTGGTGTAAAATCTGGGTGGATAAAAAATGAGATTGATCATTTTATTTATAAAAAGTTGGATGAAGAGAATTTAAAACCCTCTTCGGAGGCAGACAAGGCTACCCTGCTTCGCAGAGTGGGTCTTGATTTAATTGGTATGCCGGCTCCTGAAAAAATTTCAAATCGGTTTCTTAATGATAGTTCAGAGAAAGCGTACGAAAACCTGGTTGATTCCTTACTGGCATCAGATCATTTTGGCGAAAAATGGGCTGCTATGTGGCTTGACCTCGCAAGATATGCTGACACAAAAGGCTATGAACGGGATGATAGCAGAAGTATCTGGCATTATCGCGATTGGCTGATAAGAGCTTTTAATAATGATAAACCTTATGATAAATTTTTAACTGAACAAATAGCCGGCGATCTTTTGCCAAATCCAACGGATGATGATTTTGTGGCAACAGCTTTTCATCGCAATACAATGACTAATGATGAGGGAGGCACCGATAATGAAGAATTCAGAACTGCAGCTGTTATTGACAGGGTAAATACAACCTGGGAAGCGCTGCTGGGAACCACATTCGGTTGCGTTCAATGTCATAGTCATCCATATGATCCCTTTACCCATGATGAGTATTATAAATTCATCGCTTTTTTTAATGATACCCGCGATGAAGATACCTATGACGATTACCCTTTGCTGAGGCATTTTAATGATTCCATGCATCAAAAGCTAAACTCATTGACTGAGTGGGTGCAGGAGAATAGCTCTTCTGAAAGAGCGAAAAAATTAAATCTCTTTCTGAGAACATGGCAGCCTTCTATTAATTCACTTACAGCAGATCAGTTTGTAAACAGTGAACTGGCTGATACGAAATTTCTTGTTTTTCGAAATCATGCAGTGGCAAGATTAAAACATGTTGATCTTGAAAATAAAAACCTGCTTATCTATCGTTATGTTTGTTGGAAAAAGGATGGTGTATGGGCCATTCATCTTGATAAACCGGATGGACCTGTTTTAAAAATCATATCACCTGATACTGCAAGTGAATGGAAGATAGTAGAAACAGAAATTCCATTAAGCAGTGGTGTGCATGATATCTATTTTATTTATAGTAATCCCCATTTAAAAAACGAATTAGATAATGGCCAGCAAATGGATTGGTTCTGCTTTACTCAGCAATTTCCGGGGAAAGGAAAGCCTGGATACGAAATCAACAAAAAAGTTTTCTGGTCTTTATTAACAGCAAAAGTTCCGACTACGCCGGTGATGATAGATAATCCTCCATCCATGCATCGTACAACGCATGTTTTTGAAAGAGGTAATTGGTTGGTGAAGGGAGATGTAGTTACACCCGCCGTTCCGCATGCATTGAATCCAATGCCAAAGAATGCTCCCAGCAATCGGCTTGGTCTTGCCATGTGGATTACCAGTAAAGAAAACCCACTTACTGCCCGGACAATGGTAAACCGGGTATGGGAACAATTGTTTGGTACCGGTATTGCTGAAACGTTGGAAGACCTGGGAACACAAGGCATTCCTCCCACACACCAGGAATTGCTTGATTGGTTGTCATGGAAATTTATGAGTGATTACAAGTGGAGTGTAAAAAAATTATTGAAGGAAATTGTAATGTCGGCAACATACAGACAGGATTCAAAACTTACACCTGAATCATTAGAAGAAGATCCCTTCGATAAATTATATAGCCGTGGTGCAAGAGTAAGGTTATCTGCAGAAGAGGTACGTGACCAGGCTCTGTGCATCAGTGGCCTGATAAGTGAAAAGTTGTACGGCCCCAGTGTCTTTCCATATCAACCCGGCGGCATCTGGCTATCGCCCTGGAACGGAGCAGACTGGGTAAAGAGCCAGGGAGAGAATCAATGCCGGCGTGCATTATATACTTATTGGAAAAGAACAGCGCCCTATCCATCCATGATAACCTTTGACGATGTTGCGAGGGAAGTTTGTACGGCAAGACGCATTCGTACTAATACACCTCTTCAGGCATTAGTTACCTTGAATGACTCCTCTTATTTAGATATGTCAAGACATTTTGCCTATCGCATGCAAACAGCAGGAAAAGATGTAAAACAGGAAATAATCAAAGGCTATGAGCTTGCATTATATAAGCCTATTTCCCTTGATAAATTATCAGTGCTTTTAAATTTATATAATGAGTCATTACAAAAATTTAAAAAAGACAAGAATAGGACCTGTGAGATGATAGGAGTGGATGATGAACACAGTAATCCCGAAACGGCTGCATTGGTAGTCGTGGCTAATGCCATATTAAACTTGGATGAAGTGATTACGAAAAATTAAAGATAAAAATTTGAAATTTAAGAGAGCTGAATAAAATTGTTGTAGTACAAGGGTGCGACGCAACAGGTGGCGATAAGAATTGCTAAAGTTGGGTATAAGAAAATTTAATGACACAAAAAGATATACATAATCAAAAAATTATTGAAGAAGCAAATCATACCTGCCTTCATTTTCATACTCGCAGGCATTTCTTAAAAGAAAGTGCAATGGGACTGGGTGCATTAGCCTTGGGTTCATTACTAGGATGTCGTTCACGATCACCCGGCACTTCAAATATTTTATTTGACCCGGCTCATCCGTTAGCGCCAAAACTGCCACCATTTCCCGGTAAAGCAAAATCAATTATCTATCTGCACATGGCAGGGGCTCCGTCACAATTGGAATTGTTCGATTATAAACCGAAATTGATGAAACTGGATGGACAGGATTGTCCGCAATCATTATTGGAAGGAAAAAGATTTGCTTTTATTCGGGGGGTACCAAAAATGTTGGGACCCCAGGCAAAGTTTGCACAATATGGAGAAAGCCGTGCATGGGTAAGTGAGAATTTACCGCATTTTTCTACCATTGTTGATGAAGTAAGTTTTTTGAAAGCAGTTACAACCGATCAATTCAATCATGCGCCGGCGCAATTGCTTGTGCATACAGGTTCTCCGCGACTTGGAAGACCGAGCATGGGCTCCTGGGTTACTTATGGGTTAGGAACGGAAAATCAAAACCTCCCGGGATTTGTTGTATTAACATCCGGCGGAAAATTTCCCGATGCCGGTAAAAGTGTTTGGGGGAGTGGATTTTTACCGTCCGTGTACCAGGGAGTGCAATGCAGGTCAGAAGGAGACCCTGTTTTATTTATTAAAGATCCCAAAGGAATGGATCGTGATCTTCGTAAAGCTTCTATCGATGCTATCAATGAGATCAATAAAAAAGAATATGAAGAATACAAAGATCCTGAAATTCTTTCCCGCATCTCACAGTATGAAATGGCTTATCGCATGCAAATATCTGTGCCGGAAGTGATGAATATAAATGATGAGCCGGATTATATTCATGAAATGTATGGCACTAAACCAAATGTTTCCTGCTTTGCCAACAATGTTTTGCTTGCAAGAAAATTGGTAGAAAAGGGAGTTCGTTTTGTACAATTGTTTGATTGGGGCTGGGACAGTCATGGTACAGATGCAAGTCTGGCTATTGATGTAGGATTTATCAATAAATGCCGGCAGGTTGATAAATCAATCACTGCATTGATACTTGACCTGAAGCAAAGAGGACTGCTTGAAGAGACATTAGTGATATGGGGAGGAGAATTTGGAAGAACCCCTATGCAGGAAAATCGTGAGGGCAAACAAAATATCTTCAAAGGAAGGGATCATCATACAGAAGCATTTACTATCTGGATGGCAGGTGCAGGAATTAAAAAAGGCGGAAGCTATGGAGAAACGGATGAAATAGGCTACAGCGCTATCAGCGGAAAAGTAGAACCATTCGATATCCAGGCTACTATTTTGAACCAACTCGGATTTGATCATGAAAAGTTCACCTACCAGTTCGAAGGCCGTCCTTTCAGATTGACTGATGTGAAGGGAAAAGTAATTGATGAGATATTAGCTTAATAGTTTAGGAACCGTTCAATTCTCAATATTCGAAATCATCATTTATTTCGATTAAAAATAAAAGTTTGAATCGAAGAAACTTTTTACAGCTTAGTGGGGCTTCATTCGCATCTTTACTTATTTCAGATTTTATGAAAGATGGGAGCAAAAAAATTCATATTATTCAAATGCCTGATGAGGTAAAAATTCTTTCTGGTGATAAATATTTTTCTTTGCTGTCTTCTGATCAGCATACGTGGACATATCAAAATGTTATTGTTGAATTGAAAGCTTTGACGAATAAAGTTTCCATATTTACCCAATCACCTACGATTACATTGCAAGAAGTAAAACTTATATGGAAATATTCAATTCAACATAAAACAAAAATTTTAGGCGATCATTGGGAACGTACATATGGAGATGTAAGTTGGCAGCAAATTAATACGTCAAAAAAATTGCCCTGGTATTGCGTTGAATATGATGACAATAATACAACTTGTTTGGGTGTAAAAACCGGTTGTAATGCCATTTGTTATTGGCAGGTTGCAGTAAATAGTCTGCAGCTTACACTTGATACAAGAACCGGCGGCAATGGTGTGCAGCTTGGCAACAGGAAATTAAATGGAGTTGAAATTGTTACTACCAAAAATGAAGATAGCGAGAATGTATTTGCAACTGTTCGCCGCTTTTGCAAACAAATGTGCGACCATCCGCGTTTACCTGCAAAGCCTGTCTATGGCATTAACGATTGGTATTTTGCTTATGGAAATAATTCTGCAGATTTAATAATTCAACATACTTCTTTGCTTGCACCATTAGCAACAAGCACACAGAATTTGCCTTTTTCGGTTATCGATGCAGGCTGGGCAATTAAGTCGCCCTTACTACCTGATGACTGCTGCTGGGGCGATGATTTTGCTGTGCCAAATAAAAAGTTTGGCGATATGCACCAACTTGCTGCGAGCATAAAAAAAATGGGTATGCGACCAGGATTATGGACGAGACCATTAAGTGCAAAGCATACTGACAAATCAACTTTATTAGCACCTGCAATTTCAGGAAGAGATGATAGTAAAATGCCTATACTTGATCCAACTATTGAAGAAAACATAGAAAGAATTAAAAACAATATCCATACTTACAGACAATGGAATTATGAATTGGTAAAACATGATTATACAACGTTTGATATTTTTGGTCGATGGGGTTTTCAAATGATTGATGGTCTAACCTCACCAGGCTGGCAATTCAATAATGGTGCCCTGACAAATGCTGAGATTATTTTGCATTTGTATAAATCTATTCGTGAAGCAGCCGGCGAAATGTATTTGATAGGATGTAATACAATGAGTCATTTATCTGCAGGATTGTTCGAACTTAACCGTATTGGTGATGATACAAGTGGCAAGGAATGGGAGCGTACAAAAAAAATGGGAGTTAATACACTTGGTTTCAGAATGGTACAGCATCATAATTTTTATGAAGCTGATGGTGATTGTGTAGGACTTACGAAGGAGGTACCGTGGAATAAGAATAAGCAATGGATGCAATTACTTGCGCAAAGCAGCACACCCTTATTTATTTCTGCACAGCCCGGGGCATTGGGTGATGAACAAAAAACTTTCATTAAGCAAAGTTTTGCAAATGCAGCAAAAACGCAGCAATCAGCTGAACCTTTAGATTGGATGAATAATTCATTTCCTGCAAGGTGGAAACTTAACGGAGAAATTGTAAATTTTGATTGGGAATAATACTTGTATCTAGGGGGAGTTGAAAAAAATAATTGTATTATTATAAAGCCAATTTCATTTTAAATAATAAAAATTGAACCGGAGAAACTTTTTGGAGCTTAGCACATCATCAACTGCAGCTATATTGTTTTCATCTATTGAGGCATTTTCTTCCACAAATAAACCTGCATTCACTATGGATAAAAATTTTGAATTAAAGATACTTGCGACTAATTGGGGTTTTAACGGAACGATTAATGAGTATTGTTCAAAAGTAAAACGAGACGGTTATGATGGTATCGAAATATGGTGGCCCACAGAGAAAAAAGATCAGGATGAATTATTTGCGGCGTTGAAAAAAAATAATCTTGAAGTTGGCTTTCTTACTGCAGGACATGAAAGTAATTATGCAGATCATTTCAATACATTTAAAAATATGGTAAATGCGGCAGTAAAGAATACAATTCAAAGACCTTTATATATCAACTGCCATTCAGGAAGAGATTATTTTTCTTATGAACAAAATAAAACTTTCATAGATCATACTGTGCAAGTGGCAAAAGAGACAGGCTTAAAGATCTGTCATGAAACTCATCGTTCCAGGATGTTATTTGCAGCTCCAGTTGCAAGGCAATACTTTGATAGAATTCCTGAATTAAGGATCACTTATGATGTTTCGCATTGGTGCAATGTGAGTGAAAGTCTATTGCAGGATCAGCAGGAAACAGTGGATATTGCCCTGCATAGAGTGGATCATATTCATGTGCGCATTGGTCATCCCGAAGGACCGCAGGTAAATGATCCAAGAGCTCCTGAGTGGGATGAAACAGTGAAAGCTCATTTTGCATGGTGGGATAAAGTCGTAGAATTAAAAGAACAACAGGGCGACCGCTTAACGATACTTACAGAATTCGGTCCTCCCACATACATGCCTACACTTCCTTATACACAAGTACCCCTGGCTGATCAATGGGCGATTAATGTGCACATGATGCAGCTGCTGCGAAAAAGATATACATAGCTCAAAGCCTTTTTGCATGACTGAATTCTTTGGCCACTTTCATGTTTTACTCGTCCATCTTCCCATTGGTATTTTAATGCTTGCATGTGTATTTCAGTGGCTGGAGGGAAAATCTAAATTTTCTTCTTTGCGAATAGCAACTGGCATTGCATTTATGATCGGAATGATATGCGCTGTTCTTTCAGCGATCACGGGTTACTTTTTATCATTAACCGGGGATTATGATGAACATTTGGTTAACACTCATCAATGGTTTGGAATCAGTGTTGCCATATTAAGTATGGTGATGTATTATTTGCACAGAAGATCATCTTCTGCAAAATTACAGTTTAGCATAAGTGTAACATTATTTCTTTTAATAATTGTAACAGGTCATTTAGGTGGTTCTCTGACGCACGGCTCAGATTATCTCACAAGATCGTTGTGGAGGTCTTCTGATTCTTCAAGTGTTCAGAGAAAGCCAATCCCAAATGTGCAGGAGGCAATGGCTTATTCAGATATCATTCAGCCATTGCTGCAAACAAAATGTTATGCTTGTCATGGAAAAAATAAACAAAAAGGCAAATTGCGGATGGATGATAGTTTAAGGTTAATGAAAGGAGGAAAAGATGGAGTTGTTATTATACCTGGCAACGCTGATAAAAGTGAAATAGTGAGACGAATATCATTGCCACGTGAAGATGATGATCATATGCCCCCAAAGGAGAAATCTCAATTAAGTGAACAGGAGATTGCTTTGATACATTGGTGGATTGCATCAGGAGCTTCATTTACTAAAAAAGTAAAAAAATTAGATCAACCTGACGAAATAAAACCTGCCTTACTTGCTTTGCAAAATGTACAAAAGAAAAAAATAATTGTGCCTGATATTCCTGCTGCTTCCGTCGCAAAAGCCGATGAAAAAGCCATAGAAAAATTAAAAGCACTTGGAGCAGTAGTAGAGCCGGTAGCTCAGAACACTAATTACTTATCCGCCAATTTTGTAACTGCAGAAAGTTTTGGCGACCGGGAAATGCAGTTGATGCTGCCTTTGAAGGAACAATTAATTGAATTAAAACTTGGGAACACATTAATTACAGATTCTGCTTTAAGAATCATTTCTCAATTCAAAAATTTAATGCGGTTGCAATTGGATCATACAAAAATCACAGACAGGGGACTAGTGAATTTGAAATCATTACAAAATCTTCGCTATCTTAATCTGGTAGCTACAGAAATAACTTCAGATGGAGTGATTCAATTAAAAAGTTTAAAAAACCTTCAATCGATTTACCTTTATCAAACGGCTATAGATAAATCGGGTTGGAATGAGCTTAAAAGAGCATTTCCGAAAACCTTAATAGATTCAGGCGGTTATACCGTTCCGTTTTTAGCTACAGATACTATTGAAGTGAAACCTCCTAAGACAACTAAAGAATAAGATGATCAGAATTTTGGCTTGCATATTTTTTCTAGTTTCCACAAATGGTTTTTCTCAATTAAAAAGAACCAGTGAACCTGTTCCATCAGACAAACAGCTCAACTGGCATGACATGGAGTTTTATCTTTTTGCTCATTTTGGCCCCAATACATTTACAGATAAAGAGTGGGGTGAAGGGACTGAGCAAGAAGATATTTTCAATCCCACAAATTTGGACTGTCGGCAATGGTGCCGCATTGCAAAAGCTGCAGGCGCAAAAGGAATTATCATTACAGCAAAACATCATGACGGATTTTGCTTGTGGCCAAGCAAATATTCCACACATACCGTTCGTGAAAGCAAATGGCATGATGGAAAAGGTGACGTATTAAAAGAATTATCTGAAGCCTGCAAAGAATATGGATTAAAATTCGGTGTTTATATTTCTCCCTGGGATCGTAATCATCCTAAATATGGAACACCGGAATATAATGATGTGTATGTAAATATGATAAAAGAAATCATTGAAAATTATGGACCAATCTGGGAGCTGTGGTGGGATGGAGCAAATGGTGAAGGCCCAAATGGAAAAAAGCAAGTCTATGATTGGAGAAGATTTGAAAATACTGTCCGCGAACTTTCTCCGAATACAGTAATCTTTAGTGATGTTGGTCCTGATATTCGCTGGTGCGGAAATGAAAAAGGCAACGCTGGAGAAACAAACTGGAATTACCTTGATACAGCAGGTTTCACACCAGGTATTGGAGCGCCACCTACCGATACTTTAAACCAGGGAAATATAAATGGAAAGAACTGGATCCCTGCTGAATGCGACGTAAGTATTCGCCCGGGATGGTTTTATCATAAGGAAGAAGATGAAAAAGTAAAGACTCCTCAGCAGTTATTTCAGCTTTATTTAAAATCGGTTGGCCGTGGAGCCAATCTGTTATTAAATGTCCCACCAGACAGAAGAGGATTGATAAATGAAAAAGATTCCGCTGCATTGATAGAATTTAAAAAATTAAGGGAAAAGAATTTTGATCAAAATTTGTCATTGAAGGCAAAAAAAGAATTTCACTATAAGGGCGTTATTTATGGCGAAAACAAGTTTGCAGATAACGACCCCGGAACTTACCAGAGTGCACTTGATTATAAAAGAGCCGCTTACTGGATCAAATTTGATACTCTTAAAAAAATTAATTGCATTGTTTTAAGAGAATTTATCAGCAAGGGCCAGGAAGTTAAAAAAGCAACTTTATATTTAATAAGAGGAACGGATGAAGTAAGAAAAATACTTTTGACAACTATAGGACATAAGCGAATCATTACTTTTCCGGCAGAAGATCTCAGTGCCATTCAATTTGTGATTGAGGACGCAATAGGCACCCCTTTGATAAGCGAGATCAAAACATATTTAATTGATGAAAATCTAATCGAAAAATGATCATAAAAAAAGTTTCAGGAATATTCCTGCTGTTGTCATTTGTCTCTGTCATTGTTTTTAGCCAGCAAACCCAAACTAAGAAATTTCTTTCTGAAACGAAGGCGCGGAAAGAACAGCGAATGAAGTGGTGGAAAGATGCAAGATTTGGATTGTTTATTCATTGGGGGTTGTATTCAGTTCCTGCCGGCGTATGGAAAAGCGATACGAACCACGCAGAATGGATCCGGAACACCGCCAAAATACCTATTCATGAGTATGAAAAATTTGTTCAGCAATTCGATCCCGTAAAGTTTAACGCAGAAGCGTTGGTTAAACTTGCCAAGGCTGCAGGCATGAAATACATTGTGATCACATCGAAGCATCACGACGGCTTTTCTATGTTTAATACAAAGCAAACTGATTTCGATATCATGTCAACTCCTTTTCATCGCGACGTAATGAAAGAATTGGCGGCTGCTTGCAAAAAAGAGGGCATCCAACTTTGCTTCTATTATTCGATCATGGATTGGCATCACCCGGATTATTTGCCACGAAGAACCTGGGAAACAGACAGGTCAACAGATGGAGCAAATCTTGATAATTATATTACTTACATGAAAAAGGAATTAAAAGAACTGCTTACTAATTATGGAAAGATCGGTGTGCTGTGGTTTGATGGTGAGTGGGAAAATACATGGACGCATGAAAGAGGAAAGGACCTTTATCAATATGTACGCAGCCTGCAACCTGACATTATTATCAATAATCGTGTTGATGTAGGAAGAGAGGGAATGGAAGGTCTAACAAAAGAGGGTGGATTTGTAGGAGACTTTGGAACACCGGAACAGGAAATTCCGGCAACAGGTATTCCGGGCAAAGATTGGGAGAGCTGCATGACAATGAACAATAACTGGGGATACAACAGTCATGATAATCACTGGAAGTCTCCTGAAGATCTTGTTCGTAAATTAATTGATATTGCTTCCAAAGGAGGAAATTTTTTATTGAATGTGGGCCCAACTTCTGAAGGTGTATTTCCTCAACCCGCAATTGATCGCTTAGAAGATATTGGTTCATGGATGAGTAAGAATAGTGAAAGTATTTATGCAACAGGAGCAAGCCCTTTCAAAACACTTACCTGGGGAAGATGCACTCAGAAACCAATTAATGGAGGAACAAGATTATACCTGCACATATTTGACTGGCCGGACGATGGAAAAATTGTAGTGCCCGGATTGGGCAGTCAAGTAACGAATTGTTATTCTCTGGCCGACAAAATAAAATTGAAAGTTGCAAGGAATGAAAATGATTACATCATCGATGTATCAAAAGTTAAACAACAGCAATATGCTACGGTGATCGTGTTGGATATTAAAGGGAAACCGATAGTGTATGAGGCGCCTGAAATAAAATCATCATCTGATATTTTTCTTAATGAAATACCTGTGCATTTCTACACAAAAATTCCGGGTGCAGTTATCTATTATACAATAAATGGAGACGAACCTGGTTTAAGTTCACCTATTGCAAAGGACGAATTGATGTTAAAAGAATCAGCTACGATCAAAGCAAAATGCTTTTTAAATGGCAAACCCATTACTGAAACAGCGGTTTCTCACATTGAAAAAGTAACTCCGGCGCCCTCTTTAAATATTTCTTCTGCGTCAAAGGGCATCAATTATTCCATATACGAAGGGAAATGGTCTCAATTACCTGACTTCAATACTTTACAAGCCGTGAATTCTGGTTCACTGGAAAGCATCGATATAAGTATGAAAAGAGGAAAAGATGAGTATGGATATGTTTTTGACGGGTTGATAAAAATACCGGCAGATGGTATTTATACATTTTATATTTCTTCCGACGACGGCAGTAAATTATTGATTGATGAAAAAATGCTGATCGATAATGATGGTTTACATGGCATGGGAGAAAAAAGTGAAGAAATTCCACTTGCAAAAGGATACCACAAAATCAAAGTTTTGTTTTTCGAAAACAGTGGTGAAGATGATTTGCAGGTATTGTGGAAAGGTCCCGGTTTTGAGAAGACAATAATAACGGCTTCCGTCTTATTTAAAGAGTAATCAGTTTATTTTCCCTTGAAATTGGCTTTTCTTTTTTCTAAAAAAGCCGCTGCACCTTCTTTCGCATCTTCAGTTGAAAAACACTCGCCAAACTTCTTTATTTCCAAATCATATCCCTGTTGAGTATGATCGAAGTTGTTGATCACTTCAATCACCTTTGCAATGGCCAATGGCGCTTTTGTATTAATGACTGATAAAATCTTTTTCGATTCGCTCAGTAATTCGGTTTGCGTAACAACTTTATTTACGATTCCATATTGCATAGCCTCATTGGCTGGCAGCATTTCACCAGTCATGATCAATTGCATTGCGCGATTCTTTCCCACCAGTTGAGTTAAACGCTGTGTGCCGCCATATCCGGGGATCAAACCCAAATTCACTTCCGGTTGTCCAAACTTTGCATTCTCACTGGCAAATATAAAATGGCAGGCAAGAGCCAGCTCACAACCACCGCCCAGGGCAAAACCATTCACTGCAGCAATAATTGGTTTAGGTGATTTTTCAATTTTATCAAATACTTCTGTTTGCCCTTTTCTTGCCATTGCTTCGCCGGACTTTTCGTATAGTTGTAAGAATTCAGTAATGTCTGCCCCGGCGACAAAGGATTTTTCTCCTGCACCTGTTATAATGGCTGATTTAATTTCTTTACTGGTATACACTTCATCAATCGCCGCACTTAATTCTTCAATTACCGTTTTGTTTAGTGCATTTAATTTTTCAGGGCGATTAATTGTAATAATAAAAATATTATTCTCTAAAGTAGTAACCAACGTTTGATAACTCATAGAGGTAGTTTTTAGTTTTCATTTTTTACGGGCCAATGAAAGACAAGTTGATACCCATCCGGATCAAAAACATATAGTGCCATAAAATTGTAGCCTGTTTTAATTGGCGGTTTTACATCAACCCCTTTTTCTAATAACATTTTGTATGTTTCGTTTACACCGGGACATCCAAAATAAATGGAGGTATCTGTATGTGCCTTTTGCCTTGACTCATCTTTTACTGATAGCCGATATTGTTTTTCATAAGCGGCGTTTAACATGATCTCAGTACTGTCTAATCTCAGCCATATCCAGTCAACATCATCACCCTCACCGGAAGATCCTACCAAAGAAAAGCCAAGTTTATCGCGATAAAAATGTAACGAGGTTGGCATATCATATACCTGTAATAGCGGGCAAAGACCGTTGACCTGTATGGGTGTACTCATAGTTTTAGAATTTTCTATGCTCTTCAACCCAATCTTTAATGTAGGCAGCTATTTCATGTGTATTAGCACCCGGTGCGAATAGTTTTCCAACTCCCATTTTATGCAGTTGTTGCATATCATCTTCAGGAATAATTCCACCACCTGTTAGAAGCACATCATTCATCTTTTTTTCTTCCATCAATTGAATAATTTTTGGAAATACGGTCATGTGTGCTCCTGAAAGAATGCTTACGCCGATCGCATCAACGTCTTCCTGCAATGCTGTGTTTACCACCATTTCAGCAGTTTGCCGAAGACCGGTATAGATAACTTCCATGCCTGCATCACGCAAAGCAGTAGCAATTACTTTAGCGCCACGATCGTGGCCATCCAATCCAACTTTTGCGACTAATACACGAATAGGTCTGTTCATACAGAATCAAAAATAAAAAATAGTCAACGCATGAACTGACTTTTTAATTTGGCGACACCGGCGGTGATAATTTGATTGAGGGAATCGTTGCCATTTTCAAATAAGATTATTTTCATTCCATTCTCACGGAATAATGGCATATTGATTGAATCCTTAACCGTCATTTTTTCAAATTGCTGGAAAACCTTATCGTCTTTACCAGGTATATTATGTCCTACCAGTATTAAATTTTTTATGTCATAATTATCAGGCATCCACAAAAGAAAAGACGCGTTATCACTGTACACTTCAGGAAGATTGACATCTTTCCTATAATAATTCAAAGCGCCTGCAGTAAAGTAACCACGGCAATAAACAAACGTTTTCTCTTTTTCTGCTGGAGGCAAACTGTTATATATGGCACCAGTTTTTTCAGCTAATTCTTTCCATCCGATCATGTCCGCAAAATCCTGTGGCAACGGATGATATTGCTGATCCTCCCATTTAAAACTTCCCGTTTTTGAAAAACCGCTCTTTTTATAATATCTGGCTAGTATAGTTGGTTTGGCAATAGGCATAACAAGCGGCATTGCATAAAGCCCAAATGAAATAGCAAAGATCATCATAGCATATCGCAGCCATTTTGCTCTGATGGCAGTTAACTGTTCAAGATAAAAAGCTCCGAATGCAAACAAAATGGGATAAACTCCCAATGCGTAATAGTCTTTTCCGCGTAGTACAATTAGTAATATGATTACAAAAAAATAGGTCCATGTAAAAAGCCTGTACGGTTTGCCTTTTTCTGAGATTGAAAAAAATAAACCGGCGATCCAGATAAATACGCAGGGAAAATTCATCATGACCTGGCTGATGATAAAACCAAATGCACTGTTATACTTTAATTGTTCTTGCTGGAGCTCATTCATGTGATGGATCACAGGAAAGCGATGATTATATTGCCATATAACATTTGGTAAAAAAATAATTAAGCCGATTAAGCAGGCGTAATAAAAATGCTTGTTCAAAAAAATTTTTCTCTGTCTGGTCATTAAAATGCCGGCCAATAGGCTTAATGTATAAAATGCAACCGAATATTTGCTCATCATACCTAATCCCACACTAATCCCGAAAAAATAGAGCCATCTGTTTTCTTTTGTTTGTATATATCTGATAATTGTAAAAGCCATTAATGTCCAGAAAAAAACTTCAAGAAAATTAGGTTGGAACAGAAAGAACAAACGCATATAACCGTCGAGCATGAATGGTAACCAGCCCAAGAAAAGTGAGAATATTTTCCCGCCTAGTGAAAGGATAATTTTCCCTACCAGTAAAAATGTAAGGGCGCCAAATAAAGCGGGCCATATTTTTATCCAAAACATTCCATCACCTAATAGATTTGTCATCCAGGCAAAAACACTGAGCAAAGGAGGAACTTCCATAAAACCCCAGGCCATGTGATGAGCTTCGGCAAGATATAGATACTCATCTCTGTGAGGCTGATAAAAACTATTTTGCAGAAAAAAAGGTATAATGAGTTTTATGAGGGCAAGCAGGTAAAGAATATTTTGTAATTGATTTTTCCTTTTCATACTAAATTCAAGATAGTTATTTTTTCATCTATAAATTGCAGCATGCAATACAGAAAATTTGGAAATACTGGTTTGAATGTTAGCGAAATTGGTTTTGGCGCCTGGGCTATTGGCGGAGGCGCAATGATTGGCAACACTTCAATTGGCTGGGGCGATGCCGATGATGATGTTTCAAAACGGGCAATATATGCGGCAATGGAAGCGGGGATAAACTTTTTTGATACAGCTGATATTTATGGACTGGGACATTCGGAAAAGATTTTGGGTGAGACTCTTTGCACAAACAAGGATATTATTATCGCTACCAAAGTTGGTAATGTAGCGCGCAATGATCAGTTCACTATTGATTATTCGAAGGAGTATATTTTATCTGCGTGCGAAGCAAGTTTAAAAAGATTAAAGAGGGAAACGATTGATTATTACCAGTTACATTCTGCAAGAATAGAGCATTTAAAGGATGGTGAATCCATTGAGGCGATGCAAGGATTGCAAAAGCAGGGAAAAATTCGCTATTGGGGACTGTCTTTAAATACATTTGATCCTAATCCTGAAGCTGAATATTTAATGCAGCAAAAACTGGGAAACGGACTCCAACTTGTGTTAAATATTTTAAATCAAAAAGCATTGTCAATTCTTAAGGAGGCGAATGAAAAAGGATACGGAATTATTGCAAGAATGCCTCTGCAGTTTGGATTGCTAACGGGAAAGTTTGACGCTGATTCAAAATTTCCGGTCAATGATCACAGGCGTAACAGGTTAACAAGGGAAGTGATTACAACATCGATAAAAGCTTTAAAGCCTGTTTGGAAATTATGTGATAGATACAAGATCACAAAAACACAATTAGCGCTTAGTTATATCTTAAGTTATCCTGAAATTTCTACGATCATTCCCGGCATTCGCACATCGGAACACGTTGTTCAAAACACTAAGGATTTCATCAATCTTGAAGCGGATGATATAAAACTTATTGAAAGTTTAGGCAAAAATGATTTTTTGAAAGTGATGCAATTAATACAAAAGCAAGGCTAAGCGAAAGCTATTAGTGCTTTCAAAATCCGTTGAACAGTTTCTTCTTTGCCGAGCGTCACTGCAATTTCAAATACGGGTGGACCAAATTTTCCTCCTACCAGCATAATTCGAAAAGGGAGCTGCAACTCCCCCGGTTTTATATTTTGCATGGCAGCCAGTTTTTTAAAATCATTTTCAATAAAAGCAGATTCCCAAGCGTCGATTGCTTTTAATTCCTCGATCAACGATTCAAAAAATCTTTTTTTTGCTTCATTCCATTTCGGTTTCACTGCATTTAAATCGTATTCTTCAGGTGCTTTAAAAAAGAAATGAGACTGATCATAAAAATCAGTAAGGAGTGTACAACGATCTTTTACCAATGCAATTATTTTTTTAAGATAGATTTCATCATTTGTTTCAATCTTTTTGCTGGCGAGGATTTTTTTGACCTCTGGCATCAAATGTCTTATTTCCGATCTTTTAATCCATTCGTGGTTGAACCATTTTGCTTTTTCATAATCAAACTTTGCACCACCACTATGCACTCTTTCAATTGAAAATTTTTGTATCAACTCTTCCTTAGTAAATATTTCCTGTTCCGTTCCATCGTTCCATCCTAACAAGGCAAGAAAATTAATAAATGCCTCCGGCAAAAAGCCTTTCTCTCTAAAGCCTTCAATTAATTCTCCTGTCTTTGGATCGGTCCAGCTCATCGCAAAAACAGGAAAACCGTATTTGAGAGCATCCCGTTTGCTCAATTTTCCATTTGGTCCAAGAATTAATGGCAGATGCACCCATTTTGGCATATCCTTTTCCCACCCAAAATGTTTCCAAAGCAATAAATGAACGGCTGCACTGGGTAACCATTCTTCGCCCCGAAAAGCATGAGTTATTTTCATTAAATAATCATCCACTACAACTGCCAAATGATAAGTGGGCATGCCATCTGCTTTTAATAAAACTTTGTCGTCAACAATGCTGGTGTCAAAATGGACCTCACCGCGGATCATGTCATTCAAAAAAACTGATTCATGTTCCGGTATCTTAATCCTGATCACATGCCGTGTATTCGTATCCAGCAACTTTTTTACTTCGTTTTCCGATAATGTCAGAGAATTTCGCATCTGCATACGGATATTATGATCATATTGAGGAGATGGGTTTGCATCGGTTTTAAAATTGGCTCTCATTCTCTCCAACTCTTCGGGAGTATCAAAAGCATAATAAGCATAACCATCTTTTACTAATTGCTCTGCATATTTCCTGTAGATTTCTTTTCTTTCACTTTGCCGATAGGGTCCATAGTTTCCACCCTTCAAAGAGCTCTCATCAGGCTCAAGTCCGCACCATTTTAAACAATCAAAAATATATTGCTCCGCCCCTGCAACAAACCTGGTTTGATCTGTATCCTCAATTCTCAAGATGAAATCACCACTATGTTGATGGGCAAATAAATAATTGTACAAAACAGTTCTTAGCCCTCCTAAATGTAAACCGCCTGTAGGACTGGGAGCAAACCGAACACGAACTTTTTTCATAAGACGACAAAGATAAAGGAGAAGGGAAAAGGTCAGGATACAAGTTCAGTCATATAGAAATATTTATCTTGTTTCCTGTACCTTGTATTTTGTATGAAATATTTTGTAAAAACTCCATGGGTCATAAAAAAAATTTATTCTTCTTACATATGGGACGTCCCTGCGAATGAAAAGATTCTTTATCTGACATTTGACGATGGCCCTCATCCTGAAATAACCCCTTTTGTTTTAAATGAATTAAAAAAATATAATGCACTTGCTACATTCTTTTGTATTGGTAAAAATGTTTTAGCTTATCCTGATACTTACAAACATATATTAGCTGAAGGGCATACAGTTGGTAATCATACACAAAATCATTTAAATGGGTGGAAAACCTCAAACGCAGTTTACCTGAAAGACATTGCAGAAGCATCAAATTATATTGATTCTAATTTGTTTCGGCCACCTTATGGAAAAATCAGGTTGTTTCAGGCAAGAAATTTGTCCACTGCGATGAAAGGGAAAAAGGCCAAGATGATTATGTGGGATATTTTAAGTGCTGATTTTGATGAAGAAATTACTAAGGAACAAAGTTTAGAGTTTGTAATTCTTCAGGCTTCAAAAGGATCAATAATTGTTTTTCATGACAGCGAAAAAGCATTTGCTAAATTAAAGTATGTATTGCCAAAGATTCTTCAATATTTTAGTAATCTGGGCTTCAAATTTCTATCGCTGAAGACGAATTAGAAAAATTTTGCAGAGATATTTTAGATAAAAAATAATTAGAAAAGTTAGGGCCTGGGTAGAAACCCTGGCCCGTTTTTAATCCGTACCCTATGAAAACTGGTTTAAAGGTATAATTATTTTTCAATTAGTGCAAAGTAATTTGGTAGGCCATCCCATTGAGGGTCAGAGTTGCACGATTGTCGCAATTTCCATTTCCATAATCAAGAACACCAATCCATTGTGAATTTGCCGACAGACTTTCACGGCCAATTTTTACTGTTCCCCTTGAAATCCAGCGGCAAATAAATTTTTTAATGAGAGGATCTGTAATTTCTGCCTTCCAGGCAACTGCGAGATCGTTTCTTTTAACCTTACCTGAAGCATTTCCTTCTATTTGCATGATGTCATCAAGAGGAGTAGATGTAATATTTCCCTGGATTTGTGTTATTACTTTGTGGCTATGCCATTGGGTGTAATTGCCGTTTGTCTTACTAAGTTTTGCATCTATATCAATAGTAAACTGAAATTTATCCTGTGTTCCTGTATTGGCTATTTTAAATGTAGTGGAGTTATCTACCTGGATGCTATCAATATAAAAGTTTTCAAATTGAAGAGTGGCTATTGCATTGGGACGAAGTAGCCGATCAGTATACTTTACAATAATTTTTCCTTTTCTTGAATGGGCATCAGGTCCCGTGCAACCGCTTCCAAAATCGAAAGTAATAGTAATGGGGAAGGGAGCATTTGCAGTTCCTGAAGTTGCAATGGTTATATTCAGACAAGCCGGAGCCGGGTCAATATTACTGGTACGGGCGTCAATGGCCGGTGTTTCATAGTTGCTTGCTCTGTTACGCATAAAAAGTCCCGTACCACCGATACCAACGTCTGAATTTACGCCTATTACATCATCAAAGATTCCATTAAACACATCTTCAGCTTCTGCGTCAGATTCGCTGGCAGTTACATTTGCCTCTTGTTCATCCTGGGGAGACAATGTTTGACTTGTTTCCTTTTTACAGGAGAAAATAATCAGGGTAATGAATAAGAAAAATGCAGTTAACAAACGGGTCGGGCTTTTCAGAAACTTCATAAACTGTAGTTTTCGTGTATAATCATTAACGGTATTAAGATGTAGTTTATTTAAAAAAGTTTAACTGTTTCTTAGAATTTTTTTGAGAGTTTTGCCTGATTATGAACATAGTAGATACGCACTGTCATATTTATTCTTCAGAATTTGATATAGATCGGGCCGCAATGCTTTCTCGTGCTGAAAGTGAAGGTATTATAAAAATGCTAATGCCGGCCATTGATATTTCCACTCATGTGCAAATGCTGGAAGCAGAAGATCAGTTTGCCGACAAATGTTTAAGTATGATGGGACTCCACCCCTGCTCAGTAAAGGAAAACTATATGGTCGAACTAAGGGTTGTTGAACACTACTTTGAAAAAAGATCTTTTTTAGCTGTAGGGGAAACGGGACTTGATTTTTACTGGGATATTACTTACAAAAATGAGCAGTATAAAACCTTTCAAAGGCAAATAGATTTGGCTCTACAATATAATATTCCCATTGTTATTCATTCACGTAATTCAATGGACGAGTGCATTGAAATTATATCTAAAAATCAAAAAGGTAATTTAAAAGGAGTATTTCATTGTTTTACCGGGTCAATTGAACAGGCTAAAAAAATCATTGATTTGAATTTTTATCTGGGAATTGGCGGTGTGCTGACCTTTAAAAGGTCAGGGCTTGATGTAGTTATGGAACAACTGGATTTAAAACAGGTTGTTTTGGAAACTGATGCACCCTACCTTGCACCTGTACCCTTTAGGGGTAAAAGAAATGAATGCAGCTTTATAAAATATGTAGCAGAAAAACTGGCTGATATAAAAAAAATGCCCTTTGAGGAAGTTGCTTCTATTACTACTGTAAACGCTGAAAGACTTTTCAACCTGTGACATTTTAACCTAGTTTAAAAAAGTAGGCAAGCGGTAGTCTACTTTAATTGTTTACCGCTTGCATAAAAAGTGAATGATTGAGTGCTGCTTCATTAGTGTTTAATGATGTAACCTTTTCTGCTGTGGTTTGTTTTTGTTCAACATTTACTTTTTCGTCTCTTGTTAATTCAGCGTACATAACCACAGGAAATGCTATCAGTATAATTATGCATCTGAATGTGAATCTTAATTTTTCCATTTTTATAAAATTTAAATGTTTATAAGTTTGACGCCACAAAGATGATACAGGTTACAGCGCCTTAAAAGTGAAACAGGGGTGAATTGAAATGTTTGAGGGATGAACTGCAATGGAACAGGCACAAGAGCACAAACAGACCTTAAAAATCGCCTGTAATTGCAAAAGCGGAAATATATAATAATAAGTTGCAAAATTGATTTTTGTCAAATAGTTTGCAATTGAAACGTTGTATAATTAATATTTCTTATTGAAAATAATTTTTTTACAAAAGCTACGTTTTAATTGCCGGTAAGTATAATTCCTTACTTCACCCACCCAACAAACCAGCCTAAAACCCAGCGAAAACAATTTGTATAGTGGTTTCATCATATGAAACTGCAAGTAGAGATTTTGTAGTCAAATGTAACCTCTTAGAAGTTTATAGTTGATAAATATCAAATATAAGCTGAGGAACATCTGTGTTTTCAATAATAACTTCTACGAGACCATTAAAAATCTATGCTATTTAACAGAAAAAAATAAAATTTAAACTTTTTAGAATTATCCAATCCTTTTAAAAAATCCAAACAATGAAAACTATATCTACACCACGTGTGAGTGTTAAGATCTTTTTTTTAGTTATTCTTTTTACCGGCATTGCAATTTTTGCAAAAGCGCAGTTGAAAATCGGCGATAATCCTACGAGTATTCAAAAGTCTTCCATTCTTGAATTAGAAAGCAGTCGCCAGGGTTTGCTTTTGCCAAGACTTACAGACACGGCAGCCATTAATGCATTGACCCCTCCTGATGGAATGATTATTTACTTAACTGCAGATAATAGCCTTCGGTTAAGGAGTAATGGAGCCTGGAAAAAAATTGCTGATCTGGCTGCAGCTAATTCTAATTGGTCACTTATCGGTAACAGTGGTACTGATTCAACGGTTAATTTTTTGGGAACTGTTGACGGTCAGCCATTGATCATGAAAACGAGTAACAATGAAGCCATGCGCATAGATAAGAACGGAAATATCGGCATTGGTTCGGCTAATCCAACTGCTAAATTAGATGTAAATGGAAGTGTAAAACTTGAAAATTTGAATTCAGGAACAAATGAATTGGATGTATTAGTATTAGCGGCTGATGGCTCTGTTTACAAAAGGACAATGTCTTCATCTGCCTTTGTAAATGCCATCCAGGCCATTAACGGAATTCAAACACAAACCATGTCCATCACTGCTGCAGCCAGTGATACTTCCAATAATGTATTAGTACAGAACAGGACTGCTGATAGTACCATTGCTATTTATTTACCAGTGCAGGATGGTTCGGCCGGAGCATCAAAACCTTACGGTTTTTTAACGTATACGGATTGGCAAAAAATTCAAAGCACTATACAAACAATTGCTATTGGTGCAGTGGGATCAACTCCCAATGCATTTGGAGCAACTATAGTTGCTGATAGCACATCACGAACGATTATACTGGAACCGGCAGATGCAACCCATCCCGGTGTTGTTACGGCCGATGCTCAAACATTCGGGGGGGATAAAACGTTTGCAGGCAACACAACTTTAAATGGTACACTTACATTAAACAGTGTTACTAATAATAATAGCTCAGATTCAGTGTTGGTAGTAAATAATGGAGTGGTAGAGAAAAGGCAGGTAAGTTCGTCAGCCTTTGGAAATGCAATCCGCAGCATTAATAGTAATCGGGATACGGCCCAGGCAATTGCATTCAGAAATTCAGGAACTGATCTGACGGTTAGTACAAATGGGGCCGATTCAATTTTTTTGAATGTACCAGATGCCTCAGCCGGTAATCGCGGAGTAGTTACAACTGCTTCACAGACTTTTGGAGGGAGCAAAACTTTTCAGGATAGTGTAGCAGCAACAAAAGCTATTTTAGTGGGAGGAACAGGAAATGCGAATTCAACAGTACAGGTGAGTGGGTCATTATCGATGACCATTACAACAGTTACTTCCAATTATACATTGACGGGAGATGATAATACCGTATTGGCAAATACTACATCGGGAGCCATCACTATTACTTTACCGGCACCGGGAGGTTTTGCCGGTCGTATATACACGATCAAAAAAATAGGTACCGGTGGAATAGATAATGAACTTACCATCACACCAGCTTCCGGAACAATTGATGGAGGCTCTTCTTATAAAATTTATAATGACTGGACCTATGTATCGTTGCAGACAGATGGCTCGAATTGGTATATAATTAAGAAATAGGTTGATGCCGTTAAAACTAACGGTTTGTTTCAAATCCTTTAATGGCATTATTATGGGTGCGGCCTTCAAAATTGCTGTGACAGCTCTGATATTGTTGTGTTTTCAATTCACCTTTTCACAGCAATTAAGGCTTGGCAAAAATCCATATGCTGTTGAAAAATCAGCTGTCCTGGAATTGTATTCAGATAACCAGGGATTATTACTGCCAAGGATTGCAGATACAAGCTTTATCAATGTATTGAATCCACCGGATGGGATGATCATTTATTTTATTCCTTTTCAAAAATTGATGGTCCGTGCGAATGGTTACTGGCAGGGATTAACAATAAATAATTCTGTGGTTACCTCATTGAATGGTAATACAGGGGCATTAACAATGGATACAACTTATATCAGCAACTTTTATTTAAAGGTCAGAAGTTTAAATTCAGTTACTGGGCCTCTTACTTATAATTCCTCAACAGGAGGTATTGGAATTACTCAAGCCAATACTTCTACAAGCGGATATTTAAGCAACACAGACTGGGATACTTTCAATAATAAAGTTTCTGCATCGAGAACAATTAGTACAACAGCTCCCTTACAGGGTGGAGGAGATTTGTCAGCAAACAGAACGTTGTCAATTACACAGGCAACAGCTTCAACGAACGGTTATTTAAGCAGTACAGACTGGAACACTTTCAACAATAAACTTTCTTCGATTGATACAACCAATATTTCAAATTTCTCGATAAAAGTTCGCTCCTTATTTTCAGGCACGGCTCCGGTCACTTATTCAAATGGGTTGATTGGCATCACGCTAGCAACGACTTCCACAAACGGATATTTAAGCAGTACAGACTGGAATACTTTCAACAATAAGCTTTCTTCTGTTGATACTTCTAATATTTCAAATTTTTATTTGAAAGTGAGAAAAGAACTTTCGGCTGGCACAGGTATATCGTATAATAATAACACAGGGATAATTACCAATTCGGGAGTCATTTCGATAAATGGCAACACCGGCGCATTGACGATGGATACAACTTATATCAGTAATTTTTATACAAAGGTTCGGACTTTATTAACTGCAGGAACAGGTATTAGCTATAATGCCGGTACAGGAGTCATTTCATCCACGATAAATTCAGGCAATTTCTGGAACACCGGGGGTAACACGGGAACAACACCGGGAACAAATTTTATTGGAACAACCGATAACCAGGATTTAGTTTTTAAAACAAACAATACCGAAATGGTACGCATTGTCAGCAGCACAGGTGATATTAAAATAGGAAGTTCAACTACCGGTACACTTAGAGCAACCCAGGAACTGGTATTAAGACAAGATGGTGATACATATGGGCCCTCTATCCTTCGGCTTAGAAACAGGAATGCGGAGAACGGCGCTATTTTTGAAACCACGGATCCTTCTATCACATTGGTTGATTTCATATTTAAAACCGCAGCCAGCCAAAGAAATATCAGGTACGAAGCACGATCAACATATGCAAAAGCAGGAACTCCTTCTTTTCATATTGGTGGTTCGAGTCCGGACAACCCTACATTAGCCGTTGGGGATAATTATGCTGCATTTAATACTAACCTTAAGATTGGAAATTATAATACTCCTTCGGAAGCCCTGGATGTTACAGGCAATATCCGGTTCAGCGGGGCTTTAATGCCAAATAATAATGCCGGTATATCAGGATATATTTTATCTTCAAACGGGAGCAACAATGCACCAACATGGATAGATTTTAAATTATCCAATTTGAATGATGTTACACTTACATCACCTTCGAACGGACAGTTATTACAATTTAATGGTACAAATTGGGTAAATACTTCTCCCTCGTTTCAGGCGCCAGGGAATTATTTGACCGACCCCGCAAGTAATGGAATAGTAGCAAGAACAGCTTTGAACACAACTACCAGCAGAACTATTACGGGAACAGCTAACAGAATTACACTTACGAATGGAAATGGTGTAAGCGGTAATCCTACAATTGATATCAGTTCATCATATGTGGGCCAATCTTCCATTACTACATTAGGTACTGTAACAACCGGAACCTGGAATGGTACTACAATTGGAATTGCAAGCGGAGGTACGGGACAAACAACCGCCAATGCTGCTCTTAATGCTCTTTTGCCTTCACAAAGTGGAAATAGCGGCGAGGTATTAACGACTGATGGCACAAATACAAGTTGGAATGAAACAGAAAAAACAACTTTGTTAACTTCTGATGTTACTAATAATAATGCAACTGCTAACACAATTGCAGATGTAACAGGATTGTCGTTCAATGTTACCTCCGGTAATACTTATAAATTTCGTTTTGTGATTGCTTATACAGCGGCAGCTACTACTACAGGCAGCCGGTGGAGCGTAAATGGTCCGGCTTCAACATTCCTTTATTATCATAGCAACTATAGTTTAACAACGACAAGCACAACAGAAAATGAAGGTTTATCTACTTATAATGTGCCTGCAGCATCCAATGCTACCAGTGCGGCCACAGGAAGTAATATTGCAATCATTGAAGGAATAATAAAACCATCTGCAAATGGAACCGTAATTGCAAGGTTCGCCAGCGAAGTTTCAGGCAGTGCCATAGTAGCAAAAAGTGGTAGCTATGTTGAGTATAAGCAATTAAACTAGCGCCCCTTTTCAATTGGTAGTTTAATATAATAAAGAGTGGGTTTTTAATGAATGGGAAAATTGAAAAAATATATTATTTCTGTAACATTGTTTTTGGGTGCCTATTTCGCATCTGCGCAGACAGGCTTTTATGTACCAAAATCGGGAAAGATCTTTTTTTCCGGTGATACCTCCACTATTTTTTCAAATGTCATTAACCAGGGAAAACTTGGAATAGGTAAAAATGCATTTATAAATTTTACTGCAAAGAACTGGGAAAATGATCCGCAATCATTGATCACTGATGAAGGCAATGGTACTACTGGCACAGGCGGGTGGATACGTTTTCTTTCTGATAGCATTCGCCAGCAGATCAATGGAGGATATAATGCCGCTACCCGGTCAGGCCCTTCTTTTTCAAATCTTCAGATTCAAAATACTACCGGTGTCGAATTGCTTCAAAGCAATGTAAAAGTTAGGAGGCAAATCAATTTTTCGACAGGACTTATTTATCTGCATGATTACATTTTTGTGGTAGGAGATAATAATCCCGGGCAAATAACAGGCTATGATTCGTTAAGATATTTTGTTACAGGTAATAGACCCGGCAGCGGTTTATTAATTCGAGAAAACCTTCGGCACATTGACGGAAAAATTGATTTTCCGGTAGGCAGTCGTGATAATTCTTATACACCTGCATCAATACAAAGTAATACCATCAAAGGAGATAATTATTATGTAAGTGTTTTTGATAGTGTAAAATCTTCTGTTTTCACAGGCACTAACCTTATAAATGAAAGTGTGAACAAAACCTGGCAGATCGGTGAATTGTTAAGACCAAACCTTGATGATGCAGAAATAACATTGCAACACAACAATGGTGATGAAGGGAATTTTTTTAAAATAAGTAAACAAAATGTATATGTATCCCAATTTAATGGAATGGCCTGGGATACCGCATATCCGCAAAGTTATCCGGGTCCAGGTTATATAACGACCGGAAATATCTTATCAAACAGTGGTACCAACAGCAGGATATTTAATTCTACCATATCGGCTGCTTCTTATTTTACCAAACTAACCGATACATCTCTTAAGAAAACAAATCTTTGGTTCAATGCTTACCGTCTTGATACAGGAAATGTATATACTTACTGGAAAACAAACCCGGAAATAAATGTGAAACTCTTTGTGGTACAGCGAATGTTGAGCAATGAAGCGAGTTTCAAAGATGTAGCAACAGTGCTCTCAAAATCTAATTCAGGTTATAGTTTTATTGAGCTTAATTATTCAGCAATTGACCCGAATAATTATAGTGGTATTAGTTTTTATCGTCTTATGATGCTGAGTTATACCAATGACTCAACTTATTCTGATACGGTGGCAGTGGGCAACAAACCCGGTCCGTACAGTATCCTGATATGGCCTAATCCGACGCCGGATGTTTTTTATGTAAGTATACACAAAACACTTCCTGTAAAAGCAATTGTGATATGGAATGCAATAGGGCAGAAGGTGGGTGAAGAATATACCAATGGCCGAACTATTATTCGGATGAGCGGACTCAGGCCCGGCACTTACTTTGTAGGCATTGTGCTGACAACGGATTACATTATCGAAACAAAGAAACTGGTAGTAACAGGATATTAGCTTTGGGTATGGTCATTTGTAAATGAGATTGTGTTTAATTTAATTCTAATCTATATTCTTGCCTTTCATTTTCAAATTCAATACAGATCGGGAACATACCGGACGGTTTGTCAGTCGGAAACCAATTACGGTGTTGAGGTACTACAACAAATAATCCTTCATCATCGCCAATAGCTCTGAATTGGGGCAATGGCGATTGTTTACTGAAATAGGAAAGGAAGTGGTTATTTAAAAGTTCAGAAACCTTTTGCTCAAATTCATTTTGTTTAAAAACCAAACCCATTTCATTTATTGAAAGAAGTTGCTTTGAAGAGAAAGCCTCATTGCCTGCATTATTTAAATCAAATCTTGCAATAAGCTCCAGGATATTTCCTGCCGGGTCATAAAAATAGACGGATTTCGCATGCCAGTTAACGAAATCTGCTATTTCACTTTTGTAATCTTCCATCCATAACAGCTTCACCTTTTTGCTTAACCAATCTTTTGCCTCTTCTGTTTTGTTTGAAGGAATATTGATTGCAAAGTGATAAAACGGTTCCGTTTCATTTGTATCTGCAAAGATCAAATCACTTGTCCCGATGTTTATTAATATTTCGTTTTCATTCGTTGCTTGTACGGGCAATTCGAGTACAGAAGAGTAAAATTCTTCGAGCGTTTTTAGATAAGCAGTTTGTAAAACGAGCTTTTTTATTTTCATTTATCATTTCATTAATCAAACTCGTTAAATTTTTTACCACAATTGTTTTCCCTGGTAATAATCCAAAATCTTTGTTCGCAATACATAATCATATTTCGCATTGATGAGATTAACGTTTGACTGGTCAAGCCTGGTTTTTGCAAGTAAATAATCATCGGATGTACCCACACCATTCTTAAATCGAACCTCCGCTGCATCGAAAGATTCTGTAAAAGCATTTACCTGGTCCAGCAAAACTTTGTACCTGTCTGAAGCAGACAGCATGTTAATATAGGCCTGGTCAATTGACTGACCCAACTGTGTTTGGGTTGTTTTTGCAATCAGCTGCCTGTTCTCTAATGAAATCTTTGCCTGCCTGACGTTATTTCTTTGCGATAGACGATTAAAAATCGGGATACTTAAATTAAAACCGTAAGAAGTATAAAGATTGTTATTCAACTGATCTCCATACGGAATTTTGGTAGAGGGAGTGAAATTATTTTGAAAGCTATATACAGGGTATTTTACATTGTTGACCAGTGCTGAATCACTGGTAGGAACATAGGTGGAATTTATGAATTGGTTTTGGAAAGCTACGCTTGAATAAGCTGTCGAAACATTAAGGCCAAAGCTGAGGGTGGGGAAGAGTAAGCCTCTTTGAACTTTTAAAGCTTTTTCAGCGCTTTGTGTTTTCAGGTCTACTGATTTAATGAGAGCCAGTTGCTGCATGGCTTCCTGGTAAATTTGATCTCTTGTGCTTTCGTATTTTGTGGCAAACGATTCAGGTTCTATCTTCTCAAAGGTTAAGTCTTTGCTATAAGGAATATTCATCAGTGCGCAAAGATTTATTTTGGCTGTTTCCAGGAAATTTTGTGCGTTGATAATGGAAAGCTGATCGTTTGCATACTGCCCCAGCAAATCTGAAAGATCAGAAGGTTTGACAGCGCCCTGTTTATTTAATATTTGGAGTCTTTCTACTTCATGCGACGACAGATCTGCCTGGTTTTTTGCCTGTGTTAGTTGATCACTCATGCTTAATACCTGTAAGTAGTCAAGAATAACACTAATGGTGAGATTGTCCTTAGCTTGTTGCAGATCCATTTTAGAAGCTTGGTAAGTGAGAGAATTTTGTTTGATACGATTTTGTAAAGCAAAACCATTAAAAAGAATGACTCCGCTGCTTGCTCCAAAATTGGAAGAACTAACACTCTGGGTCACCGGTGCATTTGAATAAGGATCAATGCTGCGCCCCTGGCTGAAATTCTGATCTGCAAAACCATTTACGTTTGGTAATAAGTTCAATTTTGATTGCTGGCTATTTATTTTATCGCTTTGCGCCTGCAATTGGCTTTGCAATACATCCAAATTATTAGCAAGTGCCGTGTCAATACATTGGCGAAGGGTCAGAGTATCTCCCTGCGCCATAACTACTATATAAAAAAGGATCAGCGATATGCTTAAAACTATCTTTTTCATCTCAGGTTTATTTATTCATTATTAATTATTCTCTATCATTCCGTCGAGCAGGTTTATTACCCTGGAACCGTAAGCCGCATTTTTTTCTGAGTGAGTAACTTGTATGATAGTCACTCCTTCGTTATTTAATTCTTTAAAAAGATCCATGATCTCTTCGCCCTGTTTGGAGTTCAGGTTCCCGGTAGGTTCATCTGCCAGTATCAATTTAGGTTTTGCAATGAGTGCCCTCGCTATGCCCACTAACTGTTGCTGCCCACCAGAAAGCTGGGTAGGAAAAAGATCTTTTTTCCCGACTATCTGGAAACGGTCAAGAATATCAGCCACCATTGCCTTTCGTTCCGATGTTTTCACATTTTGATAGATCAATGGCGTTTCAATATTTTCATACACTGTCAGTTCATCAATTAAATGATAAGCCTGGAATACAAAGCCGATGTATTGTTTATACAAAGATGACCGTTGTTTTTCTTTTAGCTTGTGTACTGACTCATGCAGGAAATGATATTCCCCTTCATTAAATTCATCCAGCATGCCGATCACATTCAGCAGTGTAGATTTACCGGAGCCTGAGGGCCCCATGATGGAAATAAATTCACCCGGCTTGACAGAAAGGTCCACGTCTTTTAAAATAAAAGTTCTGTGATTTCCTGTATTTACCCATTTGTAGATTCCTTTTAATTCTAGCATTGTTTTCTATTTTTATCGTTTTTTAAGAGAAAAGAATTTTTTTATAAACTAAACTATTATTTCATTTTTAATTTTATTCGGTTTTCAGACTTTTCACGGGATTAGCATTCGCTGTTTTAATAGCATGATAACTTACCGCTAACAGCGCAGTACAAACACTTATAATTCCTGCAAGTGTATAAATTGACCAACCTGGTTTTATATGGTAAGCGAAATTCTGGAGCCACTCATTTGTCAAATAAACCGCAACAGGCACAGCAACAATAAAAGAAATCATTGCAATGATTAAGGTGCCTTTATTAAGCATGAAAAAAAGATTGGTCGCAGATGCACCCAATACTTTACGAATGCCTATTTCTTTTATTCTACTGATAGCAGATAAGCCTGAAAGGCCAAATAGTCCGAGCGATGCAATAATGATGGCTAGCAAACAAGAAGCAGCAACAGTTTGCATCCAACGCTTGTAGGAAGCATAACTTTTTTGTACACTCTCATCAAGAAATGTAAAAGAGAATGGAGCATTCGAAGTGATCTGATCCCAGTTTTTCTTTATCTTATTTATAACCCGTGGAATATTCTGGTTGGCTTCTATCTTCAAAGAAAAATTGCCAATAAAACGACTATACACCAGATGATAAACCGGTGATATTTTCTTGGTTAAATCTTCTGAATGATAATCTTTACATACGCCGATGATCGGCCCGCCTATTTCTTTATTAAGTACATTCAAAGGCGGATTACCCAGAAGTTTATATAAAGTTTCATTTACAACAACTGCTTGCCTTGCGGCAGATCCACCGGGAATTGTTTCCGCATCTGTAAGCGTGAGATGTGCACTGTCGTTTTTTAATTCAGGAGAAAAACTTCTGCCTTTTATAATTGGAATTTTAAAGAATGAAAAATAGTTGTAGTCAACATCAAAAACATGTACCATCGTTTTTTCTCCGTTGATAATATGATTGCTGGTATTATTAAATCCTTCAAACGGAATACCATTGGCGGTAATGCTTTTAATGGTTGGCTCCATTCCTGCAAAATGATATAATCTTTCTTTAAGCTGAATTGTTTTATTTATATCGTTATCGAACACAAAAGGGTTATCTATTGTTACAACTTCCTCTTTATCAAAACCAAGTTTTGTTTCATTGATATATTCCATTTGGCTGCTTATAACCAATGCTGAAATGATAAGAATAATGCAAGCAGAAAATTGAATTACCATTAAAATCCTTGCCAGTAAAGGGTTTAAGCGATAGGGAGAAAATTTTCGCATCATATTTAAAGGCTTAAGCCCCGAAAGCACTAATGCCGGGTAAATGCCTGCCAACATTCCAAGTATAAGGGCTAAACCGATTAACAGAAGCGAGACATCGGTAAACGAAAAATAAGAAAATTTCAGATTTGAACCGATAAGGTTACTGAATAACGGTAAACAAACAACGGCAAGTATTAGTCCAACCGATACCGCAAAAAAAGCCAGAATTTGTGTTTCAATATAGAATTGTAAAATAATTTGCTTTCTTGGTGCACCGATCGTTTTACGAATGCCAACTTCACCAGATCTCGAAATGGTTCCGGTTAACGTTAATAAAATATAATTCAAACAAGCGATCAGTAAAATAACAATGGCGAGTGTGGAGAGCTGGTAAATTTTTGCGAGATCTGTATAGTGGCCCCAACCCCCGCTGGCATTATAATGTGCATCTGTAAACGGCCGTATGTAAACATGAAAATTTTCTGGTTTGAGATCACTTCCTGGAAATTTAGCCCATTCTTTTAATGTTGGCTGAAAATAATTCCTGGCAAAAGCATCCAGCTTTTTTTCAAAAACCTTGGAGTCAGTTCCTTTTTTTAATTGAATGATGAGCAAGTCACTGAATGTATTTAAACCTCTGTTTACTTCATCCGCATAATCCGCCGTCGATTCACGCGGCATTATAAAATCATATTGAAAACTTGAATTGGCGGGAAAGTTTTTTGCGATACCGCTTACTGTGTATAGCGTATTTTGTTGCTGAGGTAATAAAATTGTTTTACCAATTGCATTTTCATTACCAAAATATTTTTTGGCAGCTTGCTTGCTCAACACTATTTGGTTGTTGTTGGAAAGCACAGTTGACGCATTTCCTTCCAACAGTGGAAAATTAAAAACATCGAAAAAGTTTTTATCAACAAATGCAGAATTGTTTTCTTCTTTAAAGCTTTGATTGTTCACACGCACAATGAGTTCATAACCCGGCTCTATTCTTACGGCGTGTTCAATTTCAGGAAAATCGCGTTGCAATTCACCGGCAAATATTACCGGGGTTTGAATCATGTTTTGCTGCCCGGCATCTTTCATTAAGAAAGATAAGAGGCCGGTTTTAGGTTCCTGCTCTTGCGGATTATCAAAGCTGCTGAATTCTACACGATATAATAGGTTTGCGTTTGTTTGAAACTTATCAAAGGAATTTTCATGCTGCACATCCCAGTACACTAATATGCAAAAGGCACTTGCGACACCAAGGCCAATAAGATTTATAGCAGTGTATAATTTTTTGTGGAAAATATTACGCAATGCCAGTTTGAAATAATTTTTTATCATGATTTGCAATTATGAATTGTAAGTACTAAGTTCTGCGTATTCTTCATTCAATATTTTTTCTTTATAATTCATCATTTCTTTTATTCCGTGCTCAATTTTTTTTAAGCGCCTAAGCTCATTCAGAGCGAAGGCTTTTCACAGGATTCGCAATTGCTGCCTTTATGGATTGAAAACTTACTGTTAATAAAGTAATCAGTAATGCACCTGCACCAGCCACTGCAAAAACCCACCAGTAAATTTGTGTTCTGTATTGATAATTCTGTAGCCAGCTATGCATGAAATAATAAGAGATTGGTGTTGCAATACAGAATGAAATGATCACCAGGATTGCAAACTCTTTGGAAAGCAATCGCCATAGACTGAACACCGTTGCTCCCAATACCTTACGCACACCAATTTCTTTGGTGCGCTGCTCGGCCACAAAAGATGCAAGTCCAAACAAGCCTAAGCATGAAATGAAAATGGTTAAAATAGAGAATATCGTTGCCAGTTTACCGATATATTCTTCGTAAACAAATTTATGCGCATACACCTCATCGGTAAAACGGTATTCAAACGAACTACCTGGGTTATATTTTTTAAATGCAGCATCTAACCTGGTTAATGCATTATGGACTGAAATAGCAGGGTTAATCCGAATCGTAATTACATGAATTTTCCTGTTGTCTAGCATAAAAAAAGTTGGCTCAACGGACGCATATGGCGATTCCATCACCATGTCATTAACAACACCAAGGATAATATGATCTTTATCATGCCACTTTATTGATTGCCCGACAGGATGCTCAAAACCAACCAACTTTGCAGCGGCTTCGTTCAATATAATTCCACCACTGTCATTGGGGAAATCTTTTGAAAAATTGCGACCTTCCTTAATATTCCATCCCAAAGTCTTCCCAAATTCCGGATCAACAAAAACGGTTCCGATGATCTGTACAAAACCCGGATCCCGTCCTTGCCAATCATAACCCAGCATACTGTTCTGAACATTTGTAGACGGACTCGAAGATTCTGCAACGTTTTCAACCACGCCTGAATTCATCAACTCATTTCTTAGCGCATCATAGTGTTGCGTGAGTTCCGGTGTGTTCATTTCAACGGTAATCAGCCCTTCTTTTGTGTATCCAACAGGCCTGCTTTTAGCAATGAGTACTTGCCTGTAAATAACAATAGTTCCAATGATCAGCATAATTGATACACTGAACTGCGCAATTACTAATATTTTGCGAGGAAAAGATGCAAACTTTCCAGCCCTGAAAGTTCCTTTTAGAACTTTGATGGTATTGAATCCAGATAAATAAAAAGCCGGGTAGCTTCCCGCAACAAAGCCGGTGAACATCGAAAAGCCCAGGACGAGTAGCCAGAAATAAGCATTTATATAAGGAATGGAAATATCTTTTCCCGCAAGTGTATTAAAATAGGATAGTGATAGTTGTGCAAGTAAAAGCGCTAAAAAAAGAGAGATAAAAACAACTAAGAAAGATTCACAAAAGAACTGGCTTATTAACTGCTTTCGCATTGAACCAATTGCTTTACGAATGCCAACTTCCTTTGCCCGCTTTTCGCTTCGTGCAGTGCTCAAATTCATAAAGTTGATGCAGGCAAGTAATAAAACAAAACCCCCTATAATTCCGAAGAGCCAAACGTATTGAATTTGTCCGTCTGACATTTTACCATTTTTAAATTTGTCGTATAAATGCCAGCGATCCATCGGGTATAACACTATTTCTTCCCAGGCACCTTTCAGGTGCGGTTTAGATATATCCTTTATTTTTGCAGTCGTTTTATCTAAATCTGCATGATCGCTCATTTGAACAAATAGCTGGAAATGATGATTGGTCCAATCATCCGGATTATCGTTAGCAGGATTATCTTTATTATGCCACGCCAGCAAGAAATTTACTCCTGTAAAATCACTATTATCAGGAATATCTTCATACACGCCACCAACATTCATTAATGTATTGTTATCTACTTTTATCACCTTATTAATCGGGTCTCCGGCACCAAACAATGTTTTGGCAAGCGATGCACTAATAATGACAGATGACGAATTGCTCAGGGCAGTATTACTACCTTTCAACATTTTGAGCGTAAACATAGATGGGAAGCCTGCCTGCGCCCACATGCCCCATTGCGAAACTTTTTTATCGCCCGACGCCAATGTATGATTTCCCTGCGCTACAAGTGCCATATCGGTAAAGTCACTTGAAAAATTATTTTTTAACTCAGTTGCTAACGGCACACTTGAAGACGCAGACGCTGTTGTTGAACCATTATACGTTGCCACAGATACAATTTCCGCAAGTTTGCTATGATTAAGATGATACTGATTAAACGTAAGCTCGTCCCAAATCCAAAGTCCAATTAAAATGGCAACGCCCATCCCCACGGCGAGTCCTCCGATATTGATGAATGCGGAAATTTTATTTCTCCTGAGACCTCGCCACGCAACTTTGAAATAATTTTTAAACACGTTTAATAGTTTAGAGTTATGAGTTATAAGTTATAGTTCGTTTCATGCAATGTTTTCTTATTCCGTTCTCAAATTTTTCACCCCGACGCTGTCGGTCGGGATTAAATCTTTACTCCGACCGTAAAGATTTAACAGGATTCGCAATTGCCACTTTTATTGCCTGGAAGCTCACCGTGATTATTGCAATAAGAATAGCGGCAGAACCAGCCAGTACAAAAATCCACCATTGTATCTGCACCCTGTACGCAAAATCATGCAACCATTTATTCATGGCGATCCACGCCACTGGGAAAGCAATAAAAAATGCGATGGTGACGAGTTTTAAAAAATTTATCGATAAAAGCCCAACAATATTTTTTGCGGAAGCCCCCAATACTTTTCGAATTCCAATTTCTTTATTGCGTTGCTCAGCCGTAAACATCGCCAAACCAAACAAACCAAGGCATGAAATAAAAATGGCTAAAAATGCAAACAAGCTGGACAGTTTGCTTACCACTTGTTCACTCCTGTATAGTTTAGCGTATTCAAGATCGGAGAACTCATACGTAAACGGAAATTTCGGATTAAGATCGCTGCAAATATTATGAAGCGCAGCAATAGCCTGTTTTGTTTTTCCTGCTTTTATACGCACTAATATAGTTCCCCAGTTCCAGTTTTCATCCAGTCTTACGATCAATGGTTCAATTTTTTCATGCAGGGAACTAAAATGAAAATCTTTGATGACGCCGATGACAGTTCCATGATGGCTTCCCCATGTTACAGTTTTCCCGACTGGATCCTTTAAACCTATTTTTTTTACAGCTGTTTCGTTTAAAATGAAGCTGGCAGAATTATTAAATGATGTTGAAAAATCCCTACCGGCAACTAACTGTAGTTTCATTGTTTTCACAAAATCATAACCCACCACACCATCTGCAAAAAATACATTCAGATTGGGATCTTTTCCCGGCCAGTAAATACTGTTGGTATGATGTTCAATAACAGTTGGCGAATTCCTCATTTTTGAAACATTCATTATGGCTGTATTATTTATCGCTTCCTGCTTAAACAGATCATACTTATTTACAAGGTCTCCTTCAATAGGTATATATAAAAGATTTTCACGGCTATAACCAAGGTTTTTATTTTTTACATATTGCATTTGCTGATAGATCACTATGGTTGCAATAATAAGTATTACCGAAAGAGTAAACTGGAATACAACCAAACCTTTGCGAAAAAAGATGGTTGACCAATTGAACTTCAAATTACTTTTCAATACCCTTACAGGTTTAAGTGAAGACATAAAGAGTGCAGGATAACTACCTGCAACCAGGCCGGTAAGCAATAACAGCCCCGCTAACATTATCCAGAAATTGGGTTGATGAAAAGGCAAAGCCAATTGCTTGCCTGTAAGATGATTAAATGACGGCAAAAGAATGATCACAAGAATAAGGGCTGCAATAATAGATAGAAAAGTAACCAGCATTGCTTCCCCGATAAATTGATTGATAAGTGATGACCGCAATGCCCCGACAACTTTTCTGACACCTATTTCTTTAGCACGCCTTGCCGATCTTGCAGTAGTAAGATTCATGAAATTGACGCAAGCGATCAGTAAAATAAAAAAGGCAATGATGGTGAACAGGTGCACATTTTCAATGCGGCCACCGTCAATGTAACCATTCTTAAAATTTGAATACAGGTATCTTTCAGCAAAAGGTTGCAGGGCCAGCTCGGTAACAAGCCCTTTAGTTTTTGGCTGGTAACGGTAAATAAAATCTTTTATTTCGGCTTCTACTTTTACCGGGTTTGCATCTTTTCGAAGCCGGATAAATGTCTGCGGATCGGTATTTCCCCAATTATGGACCCAATCATTTTGCTTTACAAAATCTGTCCAGCTTCTTAAGAAATCAAATTGTAATGATGAGTTAGAGGGAATATTTTCAAATACTGCCGTTACCAGCAGGTTTTCATTATTTTCAAACCGTATTGTTTTGCCTATTGCGTTTTCTGCGCTGCCAAAAAATTTGTTTGCCATTGCATGCGAGATAGCTATTGACGAAGGATCATTTAAAGCCGTTTGTGTTTTACCCTCCAGTAAAGGAAAACTAAACATGCTGAAAAAATCTTGTCCTGCAAACATTCCACTCATCTTATTGATCTTATCTCCTGCTTCAAAAGTGTTTTGGGTGCCCGGTGCGGAGGCATATTCAAATCCGCTGGCATATTGTATTTCAGGAATAACTTTTTTTAATTCTTCAGCCAGCAAACCCTGTGTGGGGTAACTGGCATCCGCTTTACCGTCAAAATAATTTCTTTCATACACCTGGTAAAGCTGTTTTGCATTTTGATGAAAGGCATCCACACTGTACTCATCTTTTATCCAAAGAAAAATCAGCAAACTGCAGGCAAGCCCAAGCGCCAGGCCAAGAATATTTATTATGGAAAATGCTCTATTGCGAACCATGTTGCGCCACGCAGTTTTGAAATAGTTTTTAAACACGTTATAAGTTTTAAGTTCTAATTTCATAATTCATCACTCATAATTCATAATTCAAATCATTCCGTTCTTAAACTCTTCACAGGATTCGCTATTGCCGCTTTTATAGTTTGAATGCCCAGGGTAACAAGCGCAATCAGTAACATGGTAATTCCGCACAAAGCAAATATCCACCAGTTCATTGTTGTTCTATATGCAAAATCTTCAAGCCATTTATGCGTCGCCCACCAGGCAACGGGTGTTGCAATAATAAAAGCTACCAATACCAATTGCACAAAATCCTTTGACAGTATAGAAACGATGTTGGCAGCACTTGCCCCCAGCACCTTTCTCACCCCGATTTCTTTTCTTCGTGTGTTTACTGTGTACATGACCAGTCCTAATAAACCCAAACAACTGATCAATACAGAAAGCCCCGTGGCCCAACTTAACAGGTTTGCGGTGTGTTGCTCCGTTTGATAAAATCCCGCAATGGTATCATCTAAGAATTTATAACTAAAATCTTCGTCAGGATAAAGTTTATGATAAGCTCCTTCTATCCGGGCAATGATGTTTGACCATGAAGTGCCGGCTGTATTTTGGGGCTGGAGCAAAACATGGAAGAAATAACTCCTGTTATCAAAACCTGCAAACACCAGTGGCCCGACAGGAGCATGAAAAGATTGCTCATGAAAATCATTCATCACTCCAACAATGGGCATTTTTTTATTATTAAAATCCAGTTGTTTCCCTAAAGCATCTTCAGGATTTTTAAATCCCAGCATTTTGGAATAGGTTTCATTGATCAAAAATTCTTTGATGGTGTCACTCTGCTCCACATTTCTGCCTCCGAGCAATTTTATATTGAATAGTCTAAGGTAATTAGTGTCGCCCCATCTTAACTGGACGCTTTCTTTATTCTCATTTGCAGCACCGGCATAGCTTATGTCCGTAAATGCAGCACCTTCGTCGGCGGGAGTTAAGAAGCCCCTGCTTGCTAACTGTACGCCGGGGATATTCTTTATTTCCTGTAGCAACAAACTGCGGTGGCTGGCGATGGTGTCACTACGGGGCACATCAAAACTTAGTATTGCATCTTTTCTGAAACCCATATCGCTGTGTAAGGAATAATTTATTTGCTTACTTACCATTACCGTTGCAATAACAAAAAACTGTGCGATCACAAACTGTGATACCGTTAATGTTTTTCTGATCCAGGCATGACGGGTTTCGTTGCCTTCAGTAAAAGATTGATTTTTTAAAACTTTCACCGGCCTGTATCGTGATAAAATAAATGCGGGATACAAACCGGAAAGAAGACTTATCACGAAAGCAAGCAGCAATAAAAACAAAAAGATATAGAACTGGTGAAAAGGCTGAAACTGCAGACCGGGTGGAATGAAGTCAGCAAATAACCTGAGTAACACCGGTGCGAGGCAAAATGACATGATGCACGCTGAAATTGCAAGTATAAATGTTTCGCTTAAAAACTGGAAGATTAATTGTTTTCTTGAACTACCCATAGTTTTCCGGATTCCGATTTCTTTTGCACGGTGTGCTGCATTAGCTGTAGTAAGATTGATAAAGTTGATACAGGCAAGCAGTAATAAAAATGCAGCAACAGCCAATAATCCATACAAAGTAGGTTTATGTGCAAGCCTTTCATTGAAGCCTGCATATAACTGGTTAAAATGAACATCACTCAGTGGCTGCAGATGAAAATGCAGATAGTTATTTGCATCCTTATCCGCGGTTTCATTATATTTTTTAAAAAGGTTATTTAATTGTTTTTCCAACTTGGAGGCATTGCTGCCTCTTGCCAGCTTTACATATACTTTGGAATATGCCATCCAATCATTCCATATGTTCATCATAAAATCCTGTTGCATGTGTGTTTGGGCAATGGTATTGAATGAAATGAATTCAACAGCGTTGAATGATGTGTGTGCATCGATGTCTTTTACTATTCCGGAAACAGTTGCATTGAAATCATCGTTGTACCGGATTTGTTTTCCGATAATGTCATTTATATTGGTGGAAGGGAAGTATTGTTTTGCCCTGCTTTCTGTAAGTACAACATTAAATGGTTTACTCAGGGAAGCTTCCGGTGAACCTGTAATCCACTCATAGGGCAATAAGGAAAAATATTGAGGATTCGTGAATACAATGTCCGGTTGGCTTTTGAAAACAACAGGTTGTGTTGATCCTGCCCTTTCAATACTCACTTTTGCTGTGGCATCACCTTGGAATTGCATCACAGGAACAGTTGCTTCAATGCCGGTAGTTTCATTTTGTATAGCCGCACTCAAGGGTGCAGGCACAGCTGCAGAATGTCCTTCATTACCGTTAAACTTCATATCCATCACTACACGGTAAATACGCCTGGCATCTGTTTCCACCTTATCGTAGCTGTACTCAAAATGTACGATCAGGAAAATGATCAATGAGGCGCTGATGCCAATTGATAATCCCAAAACATTAATAGCAGTAAATGCTTTATTGCGGGTAAACACTTTAAAAGCTGTTTTGAAATAATTTTTAAACATCCTTATTATTATTTTAAATGATAAATAAAACTCATTACTCTTACTCTAACCTTATTCCGTTCTCAAACTCTTCACCGGGTTTGCAATTGCTGCTTTAATAGATTGAAAACTTATTGTTATTAATGCAATCAATACAACCATTAAACCTGTTATTAAAAATATCCATCCATTAATCGCTATCCGGTAAGGATAATTTTGCAACCATTTGTTAGCAGCTATATACACTAACGGTGATGCAATGAGCAATGCCAATACAACGAGCTTTATAAAATCAGTTGACAACTTTGTAACGATTTGTTGCACCGAAGCGCCAAGCACTTTTCGTATGCCAATTTCTTTTGTTCTTTTCTCTGCTGATAAAACAGATAATCCAAACAAACCAATGCAGGAAATGAAGATGGTTAATATGGCGCCGAACAAAATAATCTGTTTCCACTTTTCAACTTCAGCATATTGTTTTTTGTTTTCATCATTTTTAAACACATAAGAAAAAACGCTCATCGGGTAAAACTGCTGATATGCTTGTTGTATCCATTTTAAACTTGCAGTTGCTGTGTTGGGTTTTATCCTGACATAATAACTTCCATACGAGCCATTCATGGTAAATAATTGCGGCGTTATTTTTTTGGTCAACGATTCAAAATGATAATCTTTTACCACGCCAATTACACGATACGTGTCATTACTGTTTCCTAAAATCTGTATGGTTTCACCAACCGGTTTTTTCCAATTGGCTTTTTTTACAAAACTTTCATTCACGATAACAGATTCTTTAGAATCATAGGGAAAGGCTGTTGAAAAATTTCTTCCCGCTATTAACGGGATTTTTAATAAGGGCAAATAATTTTCATCAACAATTTCATTAGTAAAATATATAGTAGAGCCCGCCGAATTTTTTGTGCCAGTGCCCCATTCGCCGGCATTCTTTACACTAACGCCAACAATGTTTGGATTCTTAAGCAATTCATTTTTAAAAACAGCAGCATCGGTATGTGTGAGATTGTTTTTATTTACGATAACAAGATTATTGTCATCATATCCCAAATTTGTTTTGGTTAAAAAATCAAACTGGGCATAAATAATAAATGTAGCAATAATTAAAAACGATGCCAGTGTAAACTGCGATACCACCAACGATTTTTGCAGGTAATTTTTTCCTGCAATCTGATAACGACCATATAAAGTTTGTACAGGATGGTAACCCGATAAAACCAATGCAGGATAAAAACCTGCAAGCACTCCTGTAATGATGTACAAAATGATATAGCCTGCAATCAGTTTTGCATCGAACAAATAAGCAATTGATAAAGCTTTATTGGCAAGATTATTAAACAAAGGCAACAACAATTCAACTAACATAATTGCAGATACAAAAGCAATAACGCATAAGAAAAATGATTCGCCAAGAAACTGCATGATGAGCTGATTTCTCTCGCCCCCAACCACTTTGCGAACGCCCACTTCTTTGGCTCTTTTAACGGAGCGTGCAATAGTAAGATTCACAAAGTTGATACATGCAATCAATAATACAAACAGTGCAATACCGGAAAGGATATAGGAGTACATTGGGTTGCTTGAATTATTTGCACCAGTTGTAGCAGGCAAATCAGGATTCAAATGCATGTCGGTGAAAGGTTGCAAAAAGTAAGTGCCCATAGCAGCACTGGTGGGATCTACGCCATCAATCTTCAACATTTCATAAAAGGTCTGTTTCGCATCTGCGACATAAAAGCTTTGCATTTGCTTTTCTACTGTTTGCAGGTTGACTTTATCACCCAACACAACAAATGTGTTCAGGTAAGAGTTGAACCAGTTATGCGTGTCCTTTGCATCTGCATCAGATTCTTTAAAAGGCAATAGCACATCAAACCGGATAGAAGAATTTTGAGGACAACGTTTTGCGACAGCCGTTACTTTGTAAGGAACAAATGTGCTGTCTTCTTTTACCATCATTATTTTGCCGACTGCATCGGTTGTGCCGAATTGTTTCTTCGCTGCATCTTCGCTCAGCACAATTGAATGAGGTTCTGTTAAACACGTTCCAGGATTGCCGCTCAGCAACGGAAAAGTAAACACAGAAAAGAAATTTGAATCGACATGCAACACACTTTGCGATTGAATAGCTGCCCCTGTTTTTATATCTTCATAGCGGCTATCTACCCGCACAAAAGATTTTATTCCGGGAACATTTTGTGTAAACCTTGGCCCCTGCAAAAGACCGGTGGCGGGAATTTTATTTGCTTTTCGTTGCGATACAATACGATAAATGTTGTTTACATTTTTATGAAACCGGTCAAAGCTTACTTCATCTTTTACATACAACATAATTAGCATGGCACAAGCCAAACCAAGACTTAAACCTGCAATGTTGATCAAGGAGTAAACCTTGTTGCGTGCAAGGTTTCTGAATGCGGTTTTGAAATAATTTTTAAACATTGATCACGATTTATATGATTTAACTCATTAACCAGATATATTTATTCACCAGTCACCATTGACAATTCACATTCTTCATTCCGTTCTCAAGCTTTTCACCGGGTTTGCAATCGCTGCTTTGATGGATTGAAAGCTGATGGTAATTAAAGCAATCAAAACGACTCCTGTTCCTACGATTGCAAATACCCACCATTCAATTCCTATACGATTTGCATAGTCCTGTAACCATTGATGCATAAAATAATAAGCTACCGGAGATGCAATTATAAAAGCGATTACAATTAGTTTTAAAAAGTCCTTTGAGAGAAGAGCTATAATATCCCGAATGGAAGCGCCTAACACTTTCCTGACTCCTATTTCTTTGATGCGGTTAACAGCAGCCAACGCAGCCAATCCGAGTAAACCCATGCATGCAAGGAGAATGGATATACCACCTGCCCATGCAATAATGTTGCTCCACGTTTGTTCAGATTTATAGTAGTCGCTGATGTCTTCATCAAGAAAACTAAATTTCATTGGGATACCCGGAGCAACGTTCCTCCACGCTTTTTGTATAGCAGCCAAAGCTCTTTTAGGGTTTCCCGGCGCTATACGCACATAAAGATGTACGTACCCCTTGTCCTTTGTTGTTTCGAATACCTGGTTTTTAACTTCTTCGCTTAAAGAACGATAATTAAAGTTTTTAACCACACCTTCAACAATGGCCGTTCGTCCCTGGAAGTTTTGAATTTCTTTTCCAATCACATTATGTACATTCCATCCAAAATTGTGCATCATCGTTTCGTTGATGATGATTGGTTTCAGAGAATCATTGAAAGGCGTTGGCCGGAGATTTTCACCGGCGATCAATTGCATGCCAAGCACTCTGAGGTAATCGGTATCAATAACATTGATGTCTGCGGATAATCCGTTATCAGAAAACCCCAAAAAGTCCTGGCCTGCACCCAAGCCTGCAGCGGCACTTGAAACACCGACGATTCCCGGGGACTGGAGCACCTCTTGTTTAAAAAGCGTAAATATTTTATCAGGATCTGTTTGAGAAGCGTCAATAGCAACAACGTTTTCTTTGTTGAACCCCGGGTCTTTATTGATCATATATTTCGTTTGCTGCAGAATGATGATCGTAGCAATTATTAAAGAGGTAGATAATGCAAACTGAAAAGTGACCAGTGATTTTGTAAATAAGTTGGAGCCCCCGATGCGGATCTTATTCTTTAAAACTTCAATAGGTTTGAATCGTGACAATATGAACGCAGGGTAGCTACCGGCCAGTAAGCCTGCAGCTAGAATCGTACCGGCCAGCAACAAAATCATTTTCGGAGACAGCAAAAGAGAAAAATCCAAACTGCTTCCAGTCAGTTGATTAAATGATGGCAATAATAATGCAGTCAATACCAACCCGAGTAGGGCAGAAACTAAGGATAACAATAAAGCTTCTGTCAAAAATTGAAAGATCACTTGTCGTTTGTTTGCACCTATCACTTTTCTTACACCCACCTCTTTTGCTCTTCCTGCTGAACGTCCGATTGCAAGTGTTGTAAAATTGATACAAGCGATCAATAACACTCCCGATGCAATTGCCAATAGAATCCAGATCACTTTGGGGTTTATTTTGGCAAAATCTGTAAAACCCCAGGCGTTAAATTCAGTGTCTGTATGAATAGAAAGTAATGACTGTAATCTAAAGCTAACCGGCAGATCGGCTTTATTCCACGCAACACCTTCCCTTTGCATGTTGGCTATATAATCATTAGTATTTGCTACAAAATCGGGGTTGTAGGTTTGTATAAACTGCGATAATCTTTTTGGATCATTTGGTAAAGTACTACCTGGTTTTAGCTGCACATAAGTTTGCAATACGGTGGGATGCCAGTTATTGCCTATTATGAAACTATTCTGATTTTTTTGTGCAAACGAAAAATTTCCCAGCACGTCGAAGCGAATGGTGGAATTGCCGGGTACATCCTTCGTAACGGCCGACACTGTAAAAGGCTGAAATGCTGTTCCGATTTGTATGTAAACCGTTTTACCAACCGGATCTTCATTCCCAAATAATTGGCGGGCCCGTGATGCCGTTAATACAATGTCATTCAGGTCGCGTAAAGCAGATGCTTTGCTTCCATTTTGCAAGGGGAAAGTAAAAATTGAAAAAAAAGAGGCATCAGTCCAGGTAACTTCTGAACGAATTATTTTATCGTTATAACGAATAACATTTTCTCCGTTTGGTAATTGAAGTCGGGTATAATTTATTACGTCCGGTAGTTCTTGTTTCATCGCTGCACCTAAGGAAGCGGCATTCTTACCGGCTACGTCGGTATAGCCAATAGGGGAATGCCCGCCATTTAACCTATCCCATTCATAAGGGCGATAAATGTTCGCTGCGTTTTTATGAAACTCGTCAAAACTGAATTCATTACCGGTATACAATAAAAGCATACTAAAGCATGCAATGCCCACAGATAACCCGAAAACATTTATGAACGTAAATATTTTTTGTTTTTGAAGACTTCTCCAGGGAATTTTGAAATAATTCTTAAACATAAGATTTGTTTTAAGAAATTGGTTCAATCCGTTTTGCTTTTTACAAGACCGCATTGACTGTCGGTACTTGATCTTCTTCCATAATCTGTCAAACGCGATGTTTGTTTCTTCATTTTTGTTCTCTCTGTCTGATTCATAAAAAAAGTTTTCAATTATTTGAGATTTTTCTGCCAGTACGGGGTCATTATTCAATAACTCATTCAATTCTTTTAGTTCCTTTGCTGATGCATTTCCTGTCAATTTTTTTGCTATCAATGTCCAAACCCGATCCGTCATATCTAAAAAATTCCTTTTTTCTCAAACCTGCCTGCAGGCTTTCTTTAACGCCGACGCTCATTCAGAGCGAAGGCTGTTTACAGGGTTTGCAATTGCAGCTCTTACCGCCTGGAAACTTACCGTTAACAAAGTAATTGCCAATGTACCTGCACCTGCAACAGCAAACATCCACCATGATAATTCTGCATGGTACTCATAGTTCTGCAGCCAGTTGCGCATAAAATAAAATGCCACCGGAGTTGCTATGAACAGTGAAATAAAAACAAGCATCACGAAATCTTTGCTAAGCATTTTCCATAGACTAAATACAGATGCTCCTAACACTTTTCTTACACCAATTTCCTTAACACGCTGTTCAGCTACAAAAGATGCCAGTCCAAAAATGCCAAGGCAAGAAATAAAAATCGCGAGTATGGCAAAGATGGTTGACAATGTACCGATACGTTGTTCAGCGGCAAACTTGCGGGCATATTCTTCATCAACAAATGTGTATTCAAACGGAGATGAAGGATTCAGCTTTCTGAAGACAGGCTCAATTTTACTTATTGCATTAGCAGCGCTTAATTGCGGGTTTAGCCTGATGGTGATATCGGGTCCAACACCGGGAACCATAAAAAACATGCTTTGCTGAACAGGTTTGTAAGGAGATTCTTTCACCATATCTTTAATTACGCCAATAACAGTATATGTTCTGAATCCCTTAATTATTTTGCCGACAGGATTCGTCAGCTTCATATATTTTACAGCTGCTTCATTTAAAATAACGGCCGAATCATCGGTAGAAAAATTTCTTGAAAAATCACGACCTTCTTCCAGTTGCCATCCTACAGTTTTACCATAGTCATAAGTAACAGCCGTTAATGCAAAAGCCTGCGGAGGCTGATTGGGGTCTTTGCCATCCCACTCAAAACGGTCGTCGAAATAATTATTTTCGGTAGTGGCGCTGGAAGACTGTGCAAAGCCAACAGCACCGCCTGATGATAATAATTCTTTTTGAAGAACATCATATTTGCCATTTAAGTCAGGCGTGTTCATGGTTATGCGAATCAATCCATTCCTGTTGTAACCAATAGGACGATTTTGTGCAAACTGAATCTGGCGATATACAACGATGGTTCCGATTATCAAAATAATGGAAACCGTAAACTGCATTGTTACCAAAACTTTACGGGGAATTGCTGTAAACCGGCCTGCTTTAAGTTTACCTTTTAAAACCTTTACTGGCTTGAATGATGAAAGATAAAATGCAGGATAACTTCCCGCAATAAATGCAGTTACCAAAATGACGAGTACAGAGAAAAGCCAGAACTGCAAATTTGAATAGGGGAAAATTATTTGCTTGTCAGCTATTTTATTAAACCAAGACAAACTTAATAACACAATACCTATACTTATTACGAATGCAATGAGCACAGCTACCAACGATTCGTACAGAAATTGTTTTATCAACTGGCTACGCAACGAACCTATGGCTTTGCGCACTCCTACTTCTTTCGCTCTTTTTTCTGAACGTGCTGTGCTTAAATTCATGAAATTGATACAAGCAAGAAGCAATACGAATGTGCCTATCAAACCAAACAGCCAAACTATTTGGATTTGCCCGCCTGCCTGTACCCCGTTTTTCCATTCGGAACGCAGGTGCCAATCCTTCATTGGATTCATAAAGATGTCAACCCTGTTGCCTGCTGTTTTCACTTGCTTGTCTTTAATTTTTTTCCAGTAAACATCTTTGATGGCGGTTGATATTTTTTCCATTGAAATACCTGGTGCAGCCTGCGTAAAAATGTGAAACGAACTGTTATCCCAGTTATCCAGGTTATCCTTTACACTTTTGTTGGTATTTACAAGCAGGCTCCACGGACAGAAAAAGTTAATCTCCGAAAAACTGCTGTTATGAGGCAAGTCTTCAAATACACCACTCACTTTCAGAGGTTGGTCATTATCTAATCTTACAACTTTTCCCACAGGGTCTGTATTACCAAAAAGAGCCTTCGCGACAGATTTACTCAACAGAACAGAATTAGGATTGGAAAAATCAGTGCTTGTTCCTGCTGTCATATTCAGCGTAAAGATGTTGGTGAAATCCTTTTCAACATACATTCCCTGCTCCGAAAACTTGCTGCCTTTAAAATCAATTATATGTTTGCCTTCTTCGGTAGCAAGTGCCACGTACTTAAATAAATTATTGTAATTCATTCTTAGCTCGCCTGCCAGCGGGATAGGAAAATGATTATTGTTATTTGAAACATAAGCGTCGCCATTCGAAATTTCTTTTCTCGCAACCTGGGCAATAGTGCTATAGTCTTTATTATAGGTATCAAAGGACAGTTCATCCCAAATCCATAAACTGATAAGTATAGCCACCGCCATGCCAATGGCAAGACCGGAAATGTTTATAAAGGATGAAACTCTATTTTTAATTAAGTTTCTCCCGGCGGTTTTGAGATAAGTTTTTATCATAGAAAGAAAGTTTTAAGTTGTATGTTTTATTGACAGTTCCCATTATTATTCCGTCCTCAAACTCTTAACAGGGTTTGCAATTGCTGCTTTTATTGCCTGGAAACTCACCGTTATTAAAGCGATAAGAATTGCTGCGGCACCGGCAGCAATAAAAACCCACCAGCTTATATTAGTCCTGTAAGCAAAGCTTTGCAGCCATTTGTGCATGGCCCACCACGCAACAGGAAATGCAATCACAGATGCAATCAATACAAGCTTTGCAAAATCCTTTGAGAGCATGGCAATAATTCCGCCTACACTTGCGCCCAATACTTTGCGAACACCAATTTCTTTTGTACGCTGTTCTGCTGCGTAAGTCACCAATCCAAACAAACCGAGACAACCAATAAAAATCGCGAATATGGCAAACGTTATAAACAGTTTTCCTGTTTGTTGTTCCGCAGTGTATACTTTATTAAAATCCGCATCCATAAAGGTGTAATTGAACGGTTGGCCCGGTGCCATCTTTGTCCAGTTAGCCTCGACTTTATTAATTACTGAAGGAATATTCTTTGTACCCACCCGCATCGCAATGCTGCCCCAATTGTCTCCTAATTGTATGAGAAGCGGCCCGACATGCTGATGCATGGAACTGTAATTAAAATCTTTTACCACGCCTACTACATGATAGGCAAGTACTCCATGCATGCTGTCTCCCCGGTAGTTTGGACGATACAAATTTTCTTTAAAAGGATCTTTAAGTCCCAGCACTTTTACAGCCGTTTCATTAAGAATAATGCCTGTTGAATCCGAAGGAAAGTCTTTTGAAAAATTTCTTCCCTTTACTATATCCATACCAAGTGTTGGGATGTAGTTTTCATCGACAAAAAAGTCGGTTAAGACAATCGCCTTATTTGCATCAAGTGATGCATCGCGAAACCAGCCTTCCTGATCAAAACCATTTCCTGTTGGAAGATCACCGGTAATCGTTGCATCGGTAACACCGGGAATATTCAATAATTCATTTCTGAAAGTATGTATTTTCTGGTCGAGATACCACGCATTGTGCAATACTAAAACCTGGTCACGATTATAACCGATCTTTCTGGTTTGGATAAAATCAAGCTGGTTATATATAATAATCGTTCCGATGATCAGTATGATCGAAATGCAGAACTGGAATACCACCAGGCTGCTGCGAAGCCAACTATTTTTAAAACCCTTTGCCACTTTACCTTTCAACACCTGTATCGGCTGAAAGGATGATAAATAAAAAGCAGGATAACTGCCGGCAATGCATCCTACCAAAAACATCAATGCGATCATTACAGGAAAAAGCCATGTAGAAAATAAGGTGCTTACATGCATTTCTTTGCCTGAAAGCTGGTTAAATAACGGAAGCAGCAAAGCTGATAATGCAAGCGCCACCAGCAATGAGAAGAAACTTAAAAGAACAGATTCAGTTAAGAACTGCGTAATAAGATGAGAGCGTAATGAACCCGCAACTTTTCTTATGCCTACTTCTTTCGCACGATTGGCAGAACGTGCGGTAGAAAGATTCATGAAATTTACACAAGCAATCAATAAAATAAAAATGGCGATAACTGAAAAAATATAAACATCAGCGGCATTTCCGTTCGCTTCTATTTCGTACGATTTATCAGAATGCAAATGAATATCCGTAAGCGGCATTAAATGATAGATAAAATGACTGCCTTTATTCTGTAAATCTTTTAATGAAGAATGCAGCTGGTCCATCAGGTCTTTCGCCAGGTAATTATTGATGGTAGCATCAACATCGCTTTGTATTTTTTGCCTTGATGCATCAGGCCGTACCAAAATATAAGTATGAGCATTATTACTCAGCCAGTCATTATTGGCCCTGCCCTTTGGACGAATAAAACTAAAATGAAAATGAGATTGCTTTGGTATATCTTTTATTACGCCGGTGATCTTACAATAGGTTGTATTATCAACAAATAAAGCTTTACCAACCACATCAGTGCTGTTGAAATATTTTTTAGCTGTTGTTTCATCAATTACTATGGAATTAGGTTCATCTAACGCCGTGTTAGGATCTCCTTGTACCATCGGAACAGTAAACACTTTAAAGAAAGTAGAATCGGCAAAAACCGCATTATGATCTTTTACATTTTGGTTATCTTTTTTTACCAGTATGTCGCCCTGGTAATTCAGTCTTACCATTTGTTCAATCTCAGGATATTCTCTTACAAGCGCCGGCGCAAGCGGATCGGGAGATACTGACGCCGTGAATTGGGTGCCGTTAAAAAATATATCTGCATCGAGCCGGTAAATACGATTTGCATTTAAATTGTATTTATCATAGCTCAATTCATCCTTTACATATAAAACGATAAGTAAACAAACTGCAAGACCACTTGCCAGGCCCAAAATATTGATAGTAGAAAAACCTTTGTTTTTCCACAGATTTCTGAATGCGACCTTGAAATAATTTTTGATCATAGTCTGAACCTGGATTTATGTGATTAAATAATTTTTACTGACCACTTATTTTGCAATTGACAATTCACCATTCATTTAGTTATTCCGTTCTTAAACTCTTCACAGGATTTGCAATTGCTGCTTTGATGGATTGAAAGCTGATAGTCAGCAAAGCAATTAACACAGCCGTTAACGCTGCTGCTAAAAATATCCACCAGCTTATTTCAATCCTGTATTTATAATTCTGCAACCAGCTATGCATCATCCACCATGAAACGGGAAAAGCAACAAGGCAGGATAATACAACAAGCTTTATAAAATCTTTTGACAGTAATGTTGTGATGCCCGTAACACTTGCGCCTAACACTTTTCGCACGCCAATTTCTTTCTTTCTTCGTTCTGCAGTGTATGCGGCCAATCCAAATAAACCCAAACAGGAAATAAGAATTGCCAACGCGGCAAACACACGTGATAATTTACTGATCAGTGCTTCGCTTAAAAAAAGTTGATTGAACTGATCATCTACAAACGTGTATTCAAAAGGATAAGCAGGATTATCTTTTTTCATTACGGCACCAATCGCGGACAGCGCTGCTTCAACATTGTTGGCAGGCTTTATTTTTATATAAAGCAAATTTGTTGCCTGCAGAATGTTATAGAATACAACCGGCGCAGATTGGCCATACATATCGCCGTACACATAATCTTTTATTACACCGATAACCTGTATATGAAAAGTACTGGCGTCTGTTTGGCGATTCAATATTTTACCGATCGCGCTTCCATTACCCAATAGTTTTGCCATTGACTCTGTAACGATAACGTTCATCGGGTGAATTGAATCTATAGGCATGTGATTATCGTTGAATTGTATTTCATCGGCTGGTTGAAAATCTCTTCCTTCAATAATATGCATGCCAGTGGTTGACATAAACTCCGGGCTTACTATTCTTTGGGAAATAACAATATCGCTGTTGGGATCTTTGCCTTGCCAACTAATACCAGTAGTGTTGTTTCCGCCGCCAAGCGTGTTATGATCTGCCAGCGCAACATCTTTTACATAGCCAGTATTTAAAAGGTCCTGTTTAATGGCCGGAAAATCTTTTACAATATCTCCCTGTGCATCCATTTGCATAAGGTTGTCTTTGTTATAACCAAGATCACGGCTTTTTACATGCTGTATTTGCTGATAAATAACAATGGTGCTGATGATGAGCACAATGGAAACGGCAAACTGTGTTATCACCAAACCTTTTCTTATTACAGCAGCACTTCCGGTTTTTAATTTTATTCCTTTTAAAACGAAAACAGGATTGAATGATGATAAGTACAATGAAGGATAACTGCCGGCAACCAATCCACAAATTAATGTGAGTGCTAACAACGCAGCCATGTGATACGGATTGTTTAAACCTAACGAGAGATTTTTTTCTACGAGTGAATTGAACGTAGGCAATAACAACAACATCATTACAATTGCAGCAACAGCCGCCAGCAACGACATAAATATTGCTTCACCGATAAATTGAAAGACCAATCTTTTCTTTCCTGACCCTAACACTTTTCTTACGCCGATTTCTTTTGAACGTTTCTCGCTTCCTGCAGTCGCAAGATTCATAAAGTTGATGCATGCTATTAATAAAATGATCCATGCAATAATGCTGAACAAATGAACGTAGGTAATTCTTCCACCACCGGTCATTTTGCCGTTATCGAAATCATCGCGCAAATGCCAGTTGTTCATGCCAAATAAAAACACATGCACAGATGATTTTTCGCTTTCAATTTTTTGCGTGGTGAAATCGTAAAAAGGATTGCTTAATTTTTTGTTGATTGTATTTACATCAATGCCCGGTTGCAGTTCAATATAAGTAGTAAGACCAAAGTTGAACCATGTTTGTGCTCCCGGGTTTGCATCATACCAAACCTTAAATGGCGCCAGCCATTCAAATTGTATGGTTGAATTTTCAGGAATATCTTTCAACACACCACTCACTACATAATCCTGTTTATTATCCATGCGAACCGTTTTCCCGATCACGTTTTTCTCATCACCAAAAAACTTCCTGGCCGTTTGTTGAGTAAGCACGATGGAATGCAATTGTGAGAACGCATTCGCTACGTTGCCTTGCACAAACGGCAACGTAAACATGTTAAAGAAAGATGGCTCCACATATTCACCGGAAGCATTCACAGATTTATTGCCAACTGTAAATAAAAATGAATTTTCTTCTGTTGTACGGCAAATATTTTCAATACCCGGAATAGTTGCCTGCATGGCCGGAGCTATCGGGCCAGCCGTTGATGAATGTGTAAACACCCCATTGTCAACCTGCTGATTTGTTTTTACAAGATAGATGCGATCTTTGTTGATGTTGTTACTGTCAAAGTTTATTTCATCTTCCACCCATAAAAAAATTAAACCTGCACAGGCAATACCAATTGCTAACCCAAAAATGTTGAGGAAGCTATAACCTTTGTTTTTCCAGAGGCTGCGTACTGTTGTTTTAAAATAATTTTTGAACATGATTTTCAATTATAAATACGAGTTATGAATGATAACTGTTTTATTAATTCATCATTTATAATTTATCATTCATTGATGTTTTTATTCCGTTCTCAAACTCTTCACAGGGTTTGCAATTGCTGCTTTTATCGCCTGGAAACTTACCGTTATTAAAGCGATAAGAATTGCTGCGGCACCGGCAGCAATAAAGACCCACCAGCTTATATTAGTCCTGTAAGCAAAGCTTTGCAGCCATTTGTGCATGGTCCACCACGCAACAGGAAATGCAATCACAGATGCAATCAATACAAGCTTTGCAAAATCTTTTGAGAGCATGGCAACAATTCCGCCTACACTTGCGCCCAATACTTTGCGAACACCAATTTCTTTTGTGCGCTGCTCTGCCGCGTAAGTCACCAATCCGAACAAACCAAGACAACCAATAAAAATCGCAAATATGGCAAACGTTATAAACAGTTTTCCTGTTTGTTGTTCTGCTGTATAAATATTGTTGAAATCAGCGTCAAGGAAAGTATAATTGAAGGGCTTTCCAGGTGCAAGGGTGTTCCATGTGTTTTGTATACCCTTTATTAAACCAGTTATGTTTTTTGGGTCTACCCGAACGGCAACACTTCCATAATTATCTGCCAGGTTCATTACTACCGGGGCAATAGTTTGGTGTAAGGAATTAAAATTAAAATCTTTCACTATGCCGATTACATGATAAGGAGAGGCTGTTATACTACCGTCATTGTGGAAATATGGGCGGTACAGTGTTTCTTTGAAAGGATCTTTAAATCCTAAAATTTTTACGGCCGCTTCGTTGAGGATAATGGCCGAAGAATCGGTGGGAAAATCTTTTGAAAAATTTCTTCCCTCTTTCATCTTCATTCCCATAGTCGGGATATAATGTTCATCAACATAAAAATTATTAAGCACCACTGCTTTTGATGCATTGAAAGTTGGATCGCGAAACCAGCCCACATTATCAAAACCATTTCCGATCGGTACATCACCTTCTGTTGCATTTACAACACCCGGAATATTTAATAGCTGATCTCTGTAAAGTTTCCTGTTGGCTTCAAGATTATAAATATTGTGCACTACTAAAACCTGGTCTCGGTTATAGCCAATCTTTTTATTGCGTATATAGCTAAGTTGATTATATACAACAAGGGTTCCTATAATAAGTATAATTGAAATAAAGAATTGAAAAACAACGAGGCCACTGCGCAACCAACTATTTTTAAAACCTTTTGCGACTTTTCCTTTCAACACCTGCACTGGCTGAAATGAGGAAAGATAAAATGCAGGGTAACTTCCGGCAAGGCACCCAACAATAAATACCAGTCCTATCATCAGAGGGAAAAGCCATGTCGAGAACAGAGTTGTCACACTCATATGTTTAACTGCGAGTTGGTTGAATAACGGCAATAATAGAGCAGCTATAAGAATTGCCAGTACCAGTGAAAAGAAACTTAATAAAACAGATTCAGTTAAAAATTGGGTGATAAGATTTGTGCGTAAAGAACCAACCACTTTTCTTATCCCTACTTCTTTTGCACGATTGGCGGAACGTGCGGTGGAAAGATTCATGAAATTCACGCAGGCAATTAGTAATATGAAAACTGCAATTACTGAAAATATATACACATAAGTCACATCACCGTTTGCTTCCATTTCATATTGCTTGTTTGAATGCAGGTGAATATCGGTCAGAGGCATCAGGTGATAAGTAAAATGATTGCCTTTGCTCTGCAGGTCTTTTAATGAAGAATGCAATTGTTGTTCAAGATCGCGGCCGATATATTTATTCACTGTCGCATTAACATCCTTTTGCATTTCTGCCCGGCTTACTCCCGGCTTTACTAAAATATAGTTGAATGTATTATTGCTAAGCCAGGAATCATTATCCTTGCCTCTTGGCCTGATAAAATGAAAATGAAAATGAGATTGTTTGGGAATGTCTTTAATAACACCGGTTATTTTGCAATTGGTGTTATTATCTATGTAGAGATATTTTCCAACAACATCTGTTCTGTTAAAATATTTTTTGGCAGTTGTTTCATCGATTACAATGGAGTTGGGTTCCTTTAAAGCCGTTGAAGGATCGCCTTCGATCATAGGGATAGTAAATACTTTGAAAAAAGTGGAATCAGCGTAAGCGCAATTTTCATCCGGCACGTTCTGATCGCCCTTTTTTACGAGGATGTCTTTCTGAAAATTCACTCTTGTCATTTCTTCCACAGCAGGATATTCTCTTTTCAGGGTGGGCGCCAGCGGATCCGGGGCAACTGCAAAAATGGCTGTTGTATTATTAAAATAAATATCCGCATCAAGCCGGTAAATGCGATCTGCATTTTTGTTGTACTTATCATAACTTAATTCATCCACAACATATAAAACGATAAGTAAACAAACTGCAAGACCACTTGCCAGGCCCAAAATATTGATAGCAGAAAATCCTTTGTTCTTCCAGAGATTTCTGAATGCGACCTTGAAATAATTTTTGATCATAGTCTGAACCTGGATTTATGTGATTAAATAATTTTTACTGACCACTTTTTTTGCAATTGACAATTCACCATTCATTTTGGTTATTCCGTTCTCAAACTCTTTACAGGGTTTGAAATCGCAGCTTTCAACACATGAAAAATAATTGTTACCAATGCTATAAATATTGAAAGTAACCCGGCTGCAGCAAAAACCCACCATTGCATACTAATGCGGTAGGTATATTCATCCAACCATTTTTGCATCGCAAACCATGCGATAGGTGACGCAATTACGAATGATATGATAACGGGTTTTAAAAAATCTTTCGACATTAAAGATGTGATGTTAAACACAGAGGCGCCCAACACTTTGCGCACACCGATTTCTTTTGTACGATTTTCAGCTGAATAGGCTGCAAGTGTAAATAAGCCAAGACAGGAAATAAAAATAGTAAGCCCTGCAAACAGTGAGGCTAATTTTCCGGTACGCTGTGTATCTTCAAATTTTCTTGCATAAGCTTCGTCTGCAAACACATATTCAAAAGGATATTGAGGATTATATTCTTTAAATACTTTTTCTATTTTGGCAAGGTTAGCAGCGGTGTTGTTAGCTGCGTTTAATTTTAAATGGAGAACATATCCGTTGCTATTGCCGGGTCCAAAGATCATCATCGGGTTTATATTTTTTTGATAAGGAGATTCAAGAATGAAATCTTTGATGACCCCTACTACGTGCCATTGCTGTTTATTGTCGTCAACTGATTTTATGATAGTACCTACCGGGTGCTGAAGGCGCATAGTTTTTACTGCCGTTTCATTCAGCATTACAGCATTGCTGTCGGTAGGATAATTGTATATATCAATATCACGTCCTGCTACTAATTTCACACCAATTGTTTTCACAAAATCAGCATCGGTGCCAAGATGCACAAAATCGGTTTTCTCATCCTGTTTTGTACTGCCCTGCCATGCATATCCCCAATCATCATTCCATCTTTTTATAATGGGATTCCCGCATCTTGTTATGGAAACAACAGCGCCGCTGCTCAACAGGTCGTGCTTTATCAAATCGAAATGTTTATCTATGTCCCCTTGCCCAAACATGAATATCAAACTATTCCTGTTATAACCTGCATCCCTGTCTAACGTGTGCTGGATTTGTTTTTTAACAATAAGCGTGCTGATGATAAGAACTATGGCAAACGTAAATTGTACAACAACTAATATTTTGCGTGGATTAATTGCTGCCTCTGCTTTTTTAAATGCCCCTTTTAACACTTTTGCCGGATTAAATGCTGAAAGAAAAAAAGCAGGATAACTGCCTGCAAGTATTCCTGAAAAGGAAACAAAAAATAGAGCAAATAACCAGAATGAGGTGTCAGTATAATTGATGAAAAGTTCTTTGTTCACTAAAGCATTAAAACCACTTAAACTTACCTGCACAATAAACAAGGCTATCAAAAAAGCAGCGAACGAAAGCATAATACTTTCACCTATAAACTGGAGTATTAGTTTTTCCCTTTGTGCGCCCATTACCTTGCGAATGCCTACTTCCTTTGCACGTTTTTCACTGCGTGCGGTACTAAGATTCATGAAGTTGATACAGGCAATCAATAAAATGAATGCAGCAATAACGATAAAGAGTCTTACCGTTTCGATCGGACCACTTGTCAAATTTCCATTTTCAGATTTTGAATACAAATAAGCCCTGCTTAGCGGTTGCGTAAATACTTCTGTGGTAGAAGGAGATGCTGTGCCTTTTGTGTGATCGATGGTAATATTTTTTACTTTTGCGTCGAACATTGCCTGCGATGTATTAGGCTTTAACAATGCATAAGTAAACACGGTGTTGCTTTCCCAACTACTGTCGCTCCATCCAAGCTTTTCCATATAAGACCATGGCAGCAAATATTCAAAATCAAATTTTGTGTTGTTGGGCAGATCTTTCAATACGGCAGTTACGGTGCAGTTGTTCACACTGTCAATTCGCACTGTTTTTCCTATCGCACTTTCATCGCCAAAAAATTTCTTTGCAAGTTTTTCCGTAAGCACAATATTATAGCTACTGCTTAAAGACTGTTGAATGCGGCCTTCTTTTAATGGTAAATCAAATACATTAAGAAAGCTACTATCAGCAAAAGCACCTTGTACATTCAGATGTTTCTCACCTTGTGTCAGCAGAAAGGTTACGTTGTTATAACGCACTGCATCTTCTACTTCAGGGTAATCGTTTTTTAAAGTTGTTGCCAATATTTTTGGTGTATTTGGCCATGCCCATTTATTGCCTGCCCCATCTTTATCCCGATTGTACATTAAATAGATCCTGTCTTCTTTTTGATAAAAACGGTCTATGCTTAATTCATTTTGTACCCATAATAAAATAAGCATAGCAGCTGACATACCTACAGCAAGCCCTGAAATATTTATAAATGCAAACCCTTTATTACGACGAAGGTTTCGAAAAGCAGATTTGAAATAATTTTTAAACATAGTTTGTTTAATTATGAATTATGAGTTAAGAATGATAAGTTGACTTTAATTCATCATTTATAATTTATCATTTTCTTTATTCCGTTCTCAAACTCTTCACCGGGTTTGTAGTGGCTGCTTTTATTGCCTGGAAACTTATCGTTACAAGTGCAATAATTATTGCGGCAAGTCCGCCTGCGGCAAATAACCACAAACTGATATTGATGCGATAAGCATAATCCTGCAACCATTGATGCATGTAATACCATGCAATGGGTGTAGCAATTGCAAAGGCAATTGCAATGAGTATGATAAATTCTTTTGAAAATAAATAAACAATGTTGCTTGTAGTGGCACCAAGCACTTTACGAATACCAACTTCTTTTATCCGCTGCACTGCCATGAATGATGCTAAACCATACAACCCAAGACAGCTTAGGAAAATAGCGATGGCTGCGAAAATTTTATACAACTGCGATAATTGATTTTCCTGTTTGTAAAAGCTTGCGATCTTGTCATCCAAAAACCTGTATTCATACACATTATTTGGAAATGTTTGCTCCCATATTTTTTTGATGGTTTGCATGGTACCTGCCATGTTTGTTGTGGAAAGTTTTATGGAAGCCTCGCGGTACATGGTTTGGTTTGTTGCCATCAGCAATGGTGCAAGATTGTTGCGTAAAGACCTGTCATTAAAATCTTTCACTACACCAACAACAGGGCATTTTATTAAACCATTCATTATGCTTATTTCTTTGCCAATGATGTCTTCCGGTTTTTTAAGTCCTAAACTTTTCACGAGTGATTCATTCACCAAAAATTCTGTTGTAGGACCGGAAGGCTGCAAATTTCTTCCGGCTACTAATTGTAATTTAAAAGTCGGAACATAGTCATTATCCACGAATTTGCTAATAGCCTGGAAGTCTGCATCCTTTATTGCATGATCAAATTTTAATGTGGTAAACATGTTATTGTTATCTTCTATCGGCGAGTTGGAATTAAAGCTTACTGATTGCGCACCGTTTGATAACAACTGCTGCTTTAAATAATCTGTTAGTTTGCCACCGGTACTGTCAGGACGATAAGGGACATTTACAATGGCATCTTTATCGAAGCCCAGTGGTTGTTTCATAAAATAATTCATCTGCTGTACAATGATGAGTGTTCCGATGATGAGTGCCTGTGCAATAATGAATTGAAACACTACCAATCCTCTTCTTAATGAAATTCCCTTTGTATTATTTACTGTTAGTTTACTCTTTAAAGCGTTAATAGGATTGAACCGTGATAAAACAATGGAGGGATAAAAACCGGCAAGTGCGGTTACAACAATTGTTACAGCCAAAAGAAATAAAATAACTGAAGGGCTGGTTAGTATGTTGAATGAAAGCGAAAGTTCTAACAATTGATTTACATAAGGCAATGCAAGAGGTGTAATGCCTGCTGCAAGGATTACGGCAACTGTAACTATCAAAAATGTTTCAACGAGAAACTGGATTCGCAATTGAGATTTATTACTGCCCAAAACTTTTCTTACGCCAATTTCCTTTGCCCGGTTAACAGCTTGTGCAGTAGACAGGTTGATAAAGTTTACGCAGGCAATCAATAGTATGAATGCTGCAATCAGCCACAATACATTAATCAGTTCATGGCTGATTGTTTTGTTGCTGTAATTTCCTGCTGCTGCATCGTAATGCACAGCACTTAATGGTTGTAAAATATAATTATCCTTATTGTCGATGGGTGCGATCTTTCGTGCGTATACGCTTAATTGTTGATTAAAATTGTCAACAGAAATATTTGGCGGCAACAATACGTAACAACCAAAATCGGGTGCTGATAAATCCCACCCGAATTGTTGAAATCCATATTGCGCATCTCCGGTAAAATCTGTTCCCCAGGCAACTACCAATTTTAACTGAAAGTCTGTATTTGCCGGTATTGTTGCAAGAATGCCTGAAACTTTTAGTGCATTTGCCGGGAACTGAAACAATCCTGCACCCATGCTATAATAACCTGTTATTTTAATGGTTTTGCCCATCGCTGCTTTCCAGTCGCCAAAATAAGTTTCTGCAATCTCTTTTGTAAGCAATACATTGTTCGGTTCTTTTAATGATTCGTACGAACCTGCGAGCAGCGGAAAATTAAACATGTTGAAGAATGAAGGCGATGTATAAAATACACCGCTTTGCTCTTTAAAATTTTTTACAGGCGTTCCATTCGCATCAAGTACCTGCAACTCATCATTATGACTTGCATAAACAGGGGCTACCTGTTCAAGTTGAGGAAATTCCGTTTTCAATCCTGTTGGCATTTGGAAAGGAACATTTTTCGCATACGTAATTGTTCCTGCATCTGCATGATGAGATTCAGTCAACACACGATAGATGCGATCTTTCTTTGGGTGAAAATCATCGAAGCTTGTTTGAAATTGTATAATGATAAAGATCATCATACAAACGGCAATACCAACAGCCAACCCGGCGATGTTGATATTAGTGTAATTCCTGTTACGTGTCAAACTTCTGAACGCCGTCTTAAAATAATTTTTAAACACTTTTTTTAATTTAGAATTATGAGTTTAGAATTATGAATGTTTTCACCAGGAGGTTTTCTTTTCTTCATTCATGATTCAAAATTTAAAATTTCCTATTCCGTTCTCAGACTCTGCACAGGGTTAACGACTGCCGATTTTATGGTTTGTATACTTAAAGTCAATAGTGCTACAACAAACATCGATGCACCACTTAAAGCGAATATCCACCAGCTAAAGTTTGTTCTGTAGGCAAAATCCTGCAGCCATTTATTCATGGCCCACCATGCAAGTGGTGAGGTAATTATAAATGCAATCAAAACCAGTCTCAAGAAATCTTTTGAAAGCAACGAAACGATCTGTGCTACAGAAGCGCCCAACACTTTTCTTACTCCTATTTCTTTAGTGCGCTGTGTAGTTGTATAAATGACAAGCCCAAGCAATCCCAGGCAACTAATGAAAAGAGTAAGCCCTGTGCACCAGTTGAGGAGGCCGGCGGTATCCTGTTCTCTTTTATAAAACTTCGCTATGCTTTCATCAAAAAATTGGTAATTGAAGTCATCCTCGGGATACACTTCTTTCCATGCCGTCCCAATAGCCGCAATTGTTCTTTTCCAGTTATCTGTAGTTGCTCCCTTCGGTGCGAGTGCAATGTGAAAAGTATTATGCGCTCTTGCCTGGCTTGTATAAGCAAGAGGTTGAATGGGTGAATGTAATGATTTAGTGTGAATGTCTGCCAGCACTCCTATTATCGGCAGTTTTTTATCACCGCGATCAATTGTCTTGCCAAGGATATCAGCGGGATTTTTGTAACCAAGCATTTTTGAATAGGTCTCGTTGATCACATATTCTTTAATTGTGTCACTTTGTTGCAGGTTTCTCCCGGCAAGTAATTTCATTTTGTACAAACCAAAATAAGCGGTATCAGCATTCTTCACTTCCACTGAGGTCTCAACTTCTTTTCCGTTTTTGCTTAATACTTTCATCGTAGAGATACTGATATCGTTACTGGCAGGGGGAGCACCAGCAAGACTTAATCTTTGTATGCCGGGAATAGATTTTAGTTTCTCCTGTAAAACAAATTGCTTATTGTCAGGTTTCTGATAATTGAATGGTATCCTGAAATTGATAATCGCATCTTTCTTGAAGCCCATGTCTTTGTTTAATGAATAGCGAATTTGTTTTCCTACAATCAGCGTGGCGATAATGAAAAATTGTGCAATAACAAATTGTGTTATCGTAAGCGTTTTTCTTATCCATACTTTTCTGCTTTGCGAAGTGCCGGCGTATGCCAGGTTTTTTAAAACAAGAACAGGCTTATATCCTGATAAAATCATTGCAGGATAAAAACCGGCCAGCAGGCTAACAACCAATATCAATCCAATAAGAAAAATTAAAAGATCAGGATGATTAAAAAGATCAAAATGCAACCCTTCCGGTATATATGCACCAAATATTTTTAAGAGCCATGGAGCCAGCAACAGCGAAACAATGGTGGCAATAGCAGTCAACAAAGTGGTTTCAACCAGGAACTGAAGCATCACTTGTTTTTTCGAGCTACCCATTGTTTTGCGAATGCCGATCTCCTTTGCCCTTTGTGAAGCTTGTGCTGTGGAAAGATTTATAAAATTGATACACCCGAGAAGCAGCAGGAAGGCAGCTACTGCCAGCAATCCATACAATGTCGGTTTATGCGCCTGCCGGTGATCGAATGCATCGAAATCAGAATTGAAATGAATATCACTGAGCGACTGAAGAAAATGATCTGTTGCGAGATAAGCGTCTTTTTGATGGTTCTTTCGGACAATAGCCAGTTGTTTATTTATTCTTGAAGTGTCTGTGCCCTTTTGTAGTTTGATAAAAAATTGAGATGAAGAACTTACACTTCCCCATTCGTCGTACCCATTTCTATTTTTTAACTGCAGCGTGATGGTAGGCAGGGAAATAAATTCTTTGAATGTAAAGTCGGTGACCTGATCCAGGTCTTTTACAATTCCTGTTACCGTAGCTTTTAGTGTGTCATCATAAACGATGGTTTGTCCGATAGCATTTCTTATATCAGTATAAGAAAAATAAGTTTTAGCCCTGCTCTCAGTTACTACAACTTTATTGGGTCCGATCAATGATTTATCCGGCGAGCCGGCTAGCCATTGGTAATTAAAGAATCTGAAATAATATTCATCCGCAAAAACAATGTTACCCTGTTTTTTGAATACCTTTTTATTTTCGCTTTCATTGATGCTTACTTTCATTGAATTTCCTGTCCAGAACACGGTGGATTTTTCAATGCCTGGAATTTCTTCCCGAACTGCAACGGGTAAAGGCCCAGGGACTCCCGAATTTTTAAAATCCTGGTCAGGGAAATGCATGTTAGTTACTACCCTGTAAATGCGATCTCCATTTTTTTCAAACTTATCAAAGCTGAATTCATAGTGAACAATAAGATAAATCACCAGGGAAGCACTGATGCCAATAGCCAAACCAGCTATATTGATAAGAGAGAAAATCTTTTTTCTCCAAAAATTTCTCAGGGCCACAACCAGGTAATTTTTGAGCATAAGTTTAGAAATGAAGTGATTAGCTAATGATGATTTTTACCAACCCCCGTGCCAGCCCAAAACTGTTTGGGTTACAATGCTTCATGTACGAAGACTTTCCTAAGAGTGTACGATAACGAACAATCGGCGTACATTATCGGACAGTAAAAACCTGATTAATATGGGAATTTGTCCGCAATTATATACTACTTCTCCTCGTGCTCTTTGAAGAGTTTTATTACTCGGTCCTCAGGTTCTTAACCGGGTTGGTCAGTGCGGCCTTGACCGCCTGGAAGCTTACAGTTAACAACGCTATTGTCAATGCGATTAATCCGGCTACGGCAAAGATCCACCAACCAATTTGCACACGATAAGCAAAATCCTGTAACCATTTGTGCATGGCCCACCACGCGACAGGAAAAGCAATAAGAGCAGAAATGGTAACAAGTTTTAAAAAATCTTTGGACAACATGCTGACAAGGTTCACTACAGATGCGCCTAACACTTTGCGAATGCCAATCTCTTTTATTCTTTGTTCAGCAGCATAGGTTACAAGGCCAAATAAACCTAAACAAGCAATTAATATAGCGAGAATAGAAAACGAAATAGATATCTGGCTGATGCGTTGCTCGGTTCTATATTGGTTATTGAACTGTTCATCCATGAAAGAATAATTAAACGGCTGCCCGGGAGCCATTACTTTCCATTTGTTTTCAATTTGTACGATCAGCCCTTTTATATTGGAGGTGTTTATTTTTAAAGCGATCTTGCTTGTCTGATTTCCATACAATAAAGCGAGAGGTGTAACTGTTTGCCGTAACGAATTGTAATTAAAATCCTTCACTACACCAACGATGTGATAGGTGACAATTGTTTTATTTTTAATATCGGTTAAATAATATAAGGGTTTATTGATCGGGTCTGCAAAGCCCAATAATTTCGCCGCCGCTTCATTAATAATTACTGCTGATGAATCAGTGAGGAATTGTTTGGAAAAATTTCTACCCTTAGCCATTTGCATACCCAGTGTAGGTATATAATTCTCATCAACTGTCCAGATCTGTGAACTCACCGCACTTTTTTGGTCAAGTGATGCATCAGGAAATAACGGGCTATCACTTCTCCAGTCTGATGTGGGCAGAAAACCTGTTATGGTTGCTGATTGAACACCCGATAGTTTCAACAGTTCATTTTCGAATGCTTTTGCTTGTGTGCCCAGTGGATCAGTATTTTCTAATATCAGTACCTGGTTTCTGTTGTACCCAAGTTTTTTGTTTTGAATAAAATGAAGCTGATTGTATATCACAATTGTCCCGATAATCAGAATGATAGATATCCAGAATTGAAAAACAACAAGACCGCTTCTTAACCAGCTTCTTTTAAAACCGGATGCCAGCTTACCTTTCAGCACTACAATAGGTTTAAATGATGAAAGATAGAATGCGGGATAACTTCCCGCAAGCAATCCTACAAGTAACATCAAACCGATCAGTGATGGCAACAGCCATGATTTTGAAAACAACCCAATCCCGATTTCTTTATTTGCTATTTGATTAAAATAGGGGAGTAATACCCATGCCAACAACCCGGCCAATATTAATGCAATCAAACTAATAAGTATTGATTCAGTTAAAAACTGTTTGATAAGATTATTACGTAAGGAGCCGAGCACTTTTCTTACACCCACTTCTTTTGCCCGGTTGGACGATCGTGCAGTGGAAAGGTTCATGAAATTTACACAGGCGATCAATAAAATAAAGATAGCAATTGCGGAAAAAATATAAACATATTGTATGCTGCTGTTTGCTCCCAGTTCTGCTACTTTATCTGAATGAAGATGTATAGCAGTTAATGGAGTTAATGCATACCTGGCGTAATTCCCACTTTTTGCAAACTCATCCTTTTTTATGTTGAGCACAGAAAAAGCTTGTGGATACATATATTTTTCCACAAAAGCAGAAAACTTTGATTCAAGAACTTTAGGGTCAGCGCCTTTTTTTAGTACAATGTATGTATTCTCATTATTGCTGAGCCAGCTGTTCACTTCCCAAGACTGTATTGAACCATTCAGTGAAACAAAAAAATCAAAGTTGAAATGTGATTGAGAAGGAATATTTTTTATAACACCGGTTATTTTAAGATTGCCGGTATCATTTATAACAAGTGATTTGCCAACAACATCAATTGTGTTAAAATATTTTATTGCAATTTTTTCAGTAATAACGACACTGTTGGGATCTTTCAATGCGGTTTTTGGATCGCCGGCGATCATGGGAAGGGTAAATACGTCAAATAAAGTAGAATCCACATAGATAACTTTTTCTTCATGCACATTCTCATTACCTTTTTTTACTAAAAAACCACCGTAACCGCGAAAGCGGACATATTGTTCAACTTCCGGGTAGTCTTTTTTTAATGTAGGACCCATTGGTTCCGGTACTACGGCAAGAATAAAATGATTTCCTCCGAATTGAAGATCTCCGTCAACACGATAAATGCGATCCGCTTTTTTATTGTATTTGTCATAGCTTAATTCATCCGTAACGTACAACATGATAAGCAGGCATGTTGCCAGGCCTACAGACAAACCAATAATGTTAATGGCAGAAAAACCTTTGTTCTTCCACAAGTTGCGGAGAGCAACTTTGAGATAATTTTTTAGCATAAAAACAGGAGTTAACTTCTTTTAAGACGCTATATCCACTCAGGATGTTACCGTCTTTTATAACATTTATCTTAGGCTACTCTGTTCTCAAACTTTCTTTGGCAGCCGAAGCTCATTCAGAGCGAAGGCTGTTCACGGGATTGGAAAGAGCTGCCCTTATTGCCTGCATACTTACTGTAGCCAGCGCAATAACGATAGCGGTCATTGCAGCAATAAAAAATACCCAGGCACTAATACCAATTCGGTATGCAAAGTCTGCGAGCCATTGATGCATGGCCCACCAGGCGACGGGAAAAGCAATTATTGCTGCTATAACCACCAGCCATATAAAATCCGTAGACAATAATTTTATAATGTTGCCAACATTAGCACCCAACACTTTCCTTATGCCGATCTCTTTTGTGCGTTTTACCACCATTAATGTTGCCAAACCAAATAATCCCATGCATGCAATAAAGATGGACAGGACAGAGGCTAGCTTGACTATAATACTCATTTTTTGTTCTTGTTTATAAGAAGAAGCAAGTGCTTCATCCAAAAAATGATATTCGAAATCCTGGTTAGGCGCAACAGATTGCCATGCCTGTTTTAGCATGTTTATTTGCGAGGAAAGATCTCCTGGTTTTAATCTTACGGAAATCCGTGGCTGCGGCGAAATTTCAAAAGATACATCGCTTGACTGGCGCATTATGGTGTCACCATTCAGTGATAACACAAGAGGTTTTACCGAAGTATGCAATGATTCATAATTAAAATCCTTCATTACTCCAATGATCGTCTGGCTGTATATGTCAAATTTTTTCCCTACCGGGTTTTTTAGTCCAAATTCTTTCACTAGTGCTTCATTTACAATTACACTGTTATTATAATCAGCTTTATTATCGGGTTGAAATGATCTGCCTTTTGTCATTTTTATTTTCATAGCACCGATGAAGTAAGGATCAACCTGGTTAAATTGAAAGTCACGATATATATTTTTACTGTCCTTAAATCCAAGAGTAGCCCATGGTGTTTCTGCAAGGCTAAATGCTGCGGCAGATACATCGACGACTCCAGGATGTTTTTGCAATTCATTTTTATATAGCTCTGATAATGCAAAACCATCTTTCCTGTTTTTATTGGTAGGAACAATGATCACATGTTCTTTATTATATCCAAGATCTTTTGTTTGCAGGTAATGCATTTGCCGGCCAATGATAATTGTGGAAATGATCATTACGATCGATGCAACGAACTGACCTGTTATCAGGGCTTTCCTGAAAAAGCCTGCATTGTTTTTAAGATTTAGCTTTCCTTTTAATACTTCAACGGGATTGAAGCCGGAAAGAATGATGGCAGGGTAAATGCCGGCAATTAAACCGATCAGGCCAATAAGTAATAAACAAAATGTAATAAAAGAAATATCAAAATGAATGACAAGATTTCTTTCAATCAGCCGGTTAAAGGGCTGTAAAAGAAGAAATGCTATAGCAAGGCCAACTACAACTGCTATCAAAGTCATCAACATTGCTTCTCCCCAAAACTGGCGGATGAGTTGTTTGCGTTCAGCACCTAATGCTTTTCTTACCCCTACCTCCAATGCCCGTGAAGTGGACCGACCGATAGATAATGTTATAAAATTGATGCAGGCAACAAGTAATATAAGAATACCAATTGTAGCAAGAATGTAAGCATACTTGGGATCACTTATCGGTTGAATGCCCGCAGGCAGCGAAGTATTTAAGTGGATATTTGTAATGGGCTGAAGATGCACGGTGAATTCCTCTTTTCCATAATTTTCACCTAACTGTTGCTTCATCATCGCCGGAAATTTTTTCTCCAGGTCAGCCGCTTTCACATTATTGCGGAGCAGAACATAAGTTTCATTAAAAATGTTGAACCAGTTATGCAGCATACGGGGATTGAAAACGAATTTTGCATTGTTGTAAGGAATAAGGATATCATATTTAATACTCGATTCTTCTGGTGATCTTTCCGCGATACCTGAAACAGTGAACAATGTTTTTTCATCGCCCAGGAGTATTTCAATTGTTTTACCTATGGCGTTTAAATTGCCAAAATATTTTTTTGCAGTTGCGGTAGTGAGTATGATTGAATTTGAAGTGGGAAAGGGGTTTTTTTTACTACCCTGCAATAATTGAAAATCAAACATTTGGAAAAATGTCGAATCCACCATCGTGATGTTTTCATTGAAGGATATGTTGTCAAGTTTTATCAACGAATTAAACAGATACACACGGCAAGTTGATTCAACTTCAGGATAAGTGCTTTGCAATGCTGCAGCCATTGGTATCGGTGTAACTGTGTTGATGAAATCCTGTCCATCAGCCTTTTCATGTTGCCAAACCCGGTAGAGATGATTAGAGTCTGAATGAAAGCGGTCATAGCTGAATTCGCTCCTTACAAAAAGCATAATGAGGATGCAACAGGTGATACCAACAGCCAGACCCATGATGTTGATGATGCTATACTGCCTGTATTTAAGCAAATAGCGCCAGGCAATTTTGAAATAATTTTTAAACATTTTATTTCATTTAAAATTTAAAATGGTTATTCTGTCCTCAAACTTTTTACAGGGTTTGTAATTGCAGCTTTAATTGCCTGGAAACTGATGGTAAACAAAGCAACGAAAGTAGCCGCCAGTGCCGCCGCCACAAATACCCACCATGCAATATTGATCTTATATGCGAAATTTTGCAGCCATTTGTGCATGCCCCACCAGGCAACAGGAAAAGCGATTAATGCCGCTATCAAAACCAACTTCAAAAAATCTTTAGAAAGCATCGATACTATATTGCTTATACTGGCTCCCAACACTTTTCTTATGCTAATTTCTCTTGTTCGCTGTTGCGTGGTATAAGCAGCCAGGCCCAATAAACCAATGCATGCAATAAAGACGGCAAGAGAAGAAAATATAGTGAATATCTTCTGCATAGTTTCTTCACTATGATACTGTCTTGCCAGTGTTTGATCGAGAAAAGAATAATGAAAGGGACGATCTTTTACAAAACTTTTCCATGTCTTTTCTGTAGCGGCAACAGCATCTTTAAAGTTAGCGGCTTTAATACGTATGGCAATTACGTTGGATGCAAAACCAAACTTTCCCAGGTAATTAATGAACAGCGGTGCAATTTGCTGATGCAGGGATTGATAGTGGAAATCTTTTACTACTCCAATCACTGTATAAGTATACGGACTTCCGTTCGGAGCGTTTAAAAAACCATCCGGCGTTGTAAGTCTTGTTCCAACGGGGTTTTTTAATTTCAATTCTTCTACTGCTCTTTCATTTAGTATTATAGCGAGTGAATCCGTGGAAAAATCTTTTGAAAAAAATCTTCCTTCTTTTAGCTCAAGCCCCAGCACTTTCGCATAATCATCATCCACAAAGATTCCCCTGCCGGTAAGCTGTTCTGTGGAACCCATTTGCTGATAACTGATGCCAAATAAATTCTGCTGACCCGGCATGGCCGTAGTACCGCTTACAGATTCTACACCTCCAATTTTTTCGAGATTCGTTTTAAACGCCTCCGATCTTTTGTCTAGAAGATCCGTTCTTTCCACTATTATCACATGATCTTTACGAAAACCTATTTTTTGCCCCAGCATAAAACGCATCTGACGATTTACCATAAGCGTGCTGACAATTAGTATAACGGAAATAGCAAATTGAAATACAACCAGACCGTTTCGCAATGCCAGCCCATATTTTTGAGATTTGAACCTGCCTTTTAAAACCATTATGGGTTTAAAAGATGATAATACAAACGCCGGGTATAAACCCGCTATCAAACCGATGATTACAGCAAATGCAAATATTAATAGAATGTTTACTGGTTGGAAAAAGTAAGAAATAACCAAAGATTTTCCTGATAGTTGATTAAATAAAGGAAGCAGGAGGGCAATTAAACCAAATGCACAGAGAATGCTGATAATGCTGATCACAATTGACTCCAGCAAAAACTGCCCGATAAGCGCTTTGCGGGCCGATCCAAAAGTTTTTCGGATTCCAACTTCTCTTGCCCTTTCAACAGAACGTGCGGTAGAAAGATTAATGAAATTGATACAGGCAAGACATAAGATAAAAATGGCTATCAGGCTGAAAATATATACCGATGTTAAACTTCCATTTGCTCCCAATTCGCCTTCCATGTCAGAAATGAGATGAATTTTTTGCAGAGGCTGCAAATGATAATAATAACCGTTTCCTTCTTTAAAAAATTGTTCAACGCTTTCGTTAAATCTTTTTTCAATATCTCCTGCTACGTATTTTTTAATGATTAGCGGAAATTTTGCTTCCAATGCTTTTGCAGATGCTCCGGGATTTAACAAAAGATAAGTGTATGCAGAAAAATTTATGTAATTCAATTCTCTTGTAAAATCAAAACCCGTTGTTGAAATAAGTATATCAAAAAGAAAATGGGAATTTTCGGGCCAGTCGGCAACCACCGCAGTTATTTGAAAAACATTGTTAGTATTGTTATTACCGTCTGTTTCAAATGTTTTATTGATAGCTGCATCAACGGAACCGAAATATTTTATAGCCGTTGTTTCATTCAGTACGACTGAGTTGGGCTTCATCAGAGCTGTAGCTGCATCACCTTTTAACATATTACAGCTAAAAACACGAAAGAAATTGGAATCAACAGCAAACACTTTTTTTTCTTCAAAGACTTTATCTCCTATCCGTAAAAAGAAATTGCCTGCATCACCGGTGAAATTATACATTCGGACACTTTCCTTTACTTCAGGAAACTCAGCCTTCACAGCAGCTCCGATTGATTGAGGAATAAAAGCGTAGGATGTAGTGCGGCCAGGATAGATTCGGTCAAGCACTAAGCGATAAATATCTTTTCCTTTCTCGTGTTGCTGGTCGTAATTCAATTCACTTTGAACGAATAAAACGATCAGCAGGCAAACAGCCATACCGGTAGCTAACCCTAATATGTTGATCAGGGTATATGCTTTTCTTTTAAGGAGGTTGCGCATGGCAACTTTGAAGAAATTTTTTAGCATAAAAAATTTTGGGGTCAAAAGGAAAAAGTGAAAAAGTCAAAAACTACTTTTATTCTGAATCTTCTTTACTCTTTAATTGTTATTCCGTTCTCAAACTTTTTGCCGGGTTTGCTGCTGCAGCTTTCAATGTTTGCGAACAAACAGTGATTAGGCCGAGCAGAACAGTAACCAATATTCCTGCAATTATGAGCAAGGGTACATATGAAATTTTATATGCAAAGTTTTGCAGGAAAAGCTTACCTGCCACATAACTTAAAGGGGCTCCTATTATTATTCCAATACCAATTAACAACATAAAAGACCGGCTTAGTAGGATCGTCACGCCTGCAACGCTGGCACCCACTACTTTACGAATACTTACTTCTTTTGTTCTTAATTGTATATTATACATTACCATACCAAGCATACCCAGGCAGGCCAGAACAATGGAAAGAAATGAAATATATTCCATGATTTTGAGTATATCAATAAAGCCGGAATTTGCATAGGCGTCCCTGATTTCGTCTTTCATTAGGTTATCTTGTAGCGGATGAATAGGATCCAATTTTTTCCAAATGGGCGACAAGGCAGCAATAAGGCTTTCTTTACTTCCCGGTTCAAAGGCGATACTCATTATTTGAAAATCACCCGGGCGATGGCGAAATGCAAGCGGTCCAATTTCATTTGTCAATGGGCGGAAATGAAAATCTTTTACTACACCTACTACATTCAAAGGAATTGAATCAGCTGCATAGACTTGCTGGCCAATAGCATCTGCTGCTGACCGAAATCCAAAAAGCATTAAAGCTTTCTCGTTGAGGATTATTTCTTTTTCCCTGTCTGCTGGCAAATCAAGAGAAAAGTTTCTCCCTGCAACAAATTTTATATTAAGATTGGAGATAAAATTGGCATCTGCTCTGAAATCACGCATTACAAAAGAGGCATCAGCGGGTTTTCGTTTATAATCATCCGAGTAGTCCTGGAATGTTCCCAGGCTATGGGATACAAATCCAATTTGCTTAACCCCGGGAACAGATTGTAATTCTGATGCCAGTTTTGTATAATCATTTCCCTGCAACCGTACATTCATTATATTTTTATCATTAATTCCGTAATCAGCTTTCAGAAGGAATTTTATCTGGAAAAGAATTATAAGTACGGTAGCAATAAATATCATGCAGAACGTGAACTGCACTACCATCAATACTTTGCGTAATAGCTGTCGGGTATTTATTTTCTTGCCGATCATATCTCTTAATACTACGATAGGTTTAAACCCGGACAGATAACTGGCAGGTAACAGCCCGGCAAACAAACCAGTCAGTACAGCGAACAAAATAAAGTAAATGTATACCCATATATCCTCCTTAAGATCGATTGAAAATTGTCGGCTCAGTTGTAGCTGAAAAAAAGCCGATTTTAAAAATTGCAGCAACAGGTAAGAAGCAATCAATGAAAATAAAGCAAATAGAACTGATTCACCTATGAACTGGGTAAACACTTGCCAGCGGCTGGCCCCCATCACTTTTCGTACTCCAATTTCTCTTGAACGTTTCAGCGATTTTGCAATTACGAGGTTGGTATAATTTAAAGCTGCCATAAGCAAGATTACCAAAGCAAGAATCCCCAGGAAAAATAAAATGACCTGGGGTAATGATCTTCCCATATTATTAGATAACAGCGGCCCGGGGGTAATTTTATTGAGAGACCGGAGATAAAACTCATATCCTTTGTCTCGTGTCTCTAAGGCCCTGCCAGTATAATTTTTGCGACTAATCTCTGCTAATGCCGATTTGACCTCATTTAATTTTGTTCCCTTTTTTAATTTAATGTAGACATAGTTTGTGTAATAGTTGTTCCAATTCTGTAATGATTCTATTACAGCGTTTTGTTTTTCCAAAACGGGTAAGGCGCTGGTAGAAGCAATAGCTTCAAATTCTAAATGTGTTTTTCCGGGAAATTCTTTGAAAACACCTTTAACGGTAAAATTGCCATATCCACTCAGTGTAACTATTTTACCGATAGGATCATCATTGCCAAATATTTTTTTAGCTGTTTCCTGTGTAAGAATGATTCCGTCAGGATCGTTTAAGGCAGTGGAGGGGTTCCCTTTTTCCAGCTGAAAGTTAAATACGTTTAAGAAGGAGGGATCGGCAAATAAACCATGAAGGGGTACCGTAACGTTTTGATATTTTGCATCACCATTCAACTGGCTGTTGATGCGAACCACGTATTCTGCAAAGGAATAACCGTCTTTGATTGCAGTTCCCATCACGTAAGGGGAAGATGCATAATTCTCACTTCCTCCTTCTTTTCTTAATGCCTTTGTGTCTATTCTGTAAATGCGGTCGGTGTCTTTGTGGAAATTATCAAAAGAATATTGTTCTTTCACAATGAGGATGACCAATAGTCCAAGTGATATGCTTACTGCCAGGCCAAATAAATTGATAAAAGAAAAAACGGGATTACGAAAAATATTTCGGATTGATGTAAGAAAAATACTTTTTAACATAATCGTTGTTATTAATTTTTAGTAAAATGATTTCTTCGGCACATTTCTAAATCTATTCCGTTCTCAAACTCTTTACAGGGTTTGCAATCGCAGCCTTTATAGCCTGGAAACTTACCGTTACAAGAGCAATAAGAATAGCCAGTACACCACCAGCAATAAATATCCACCAGCTAATATTTATGCGATAGACATAATCCTGCAGCCACTTGTGCATATAATACCAGGCTATGGGCGAAGCGATCACGAAGGCAATCGCAATAAGAATGATAAATTCTTTTGAAAATAGGTACACAATATTACCTGCTGTTGCGCCTAATACTTTCCGGATGCCTACTTCTTTTATTCGCTGCACTGCCATAAAGGATGCCAGTCCATACAACCCGAGACAGCTAAGGAATATGGCGATAACAGCAAAAATTTTATACAGTTGTGACAACTGGTTTTCCTGCTTGTAAAAGCTTGCTACTTTATCATCGAGGAATTTATATTCAAAAACATAATCAGGAAAAGTTTGATTCCAGATCTTTTCAATTCCCTTCATGGAGGATGATACATCTGTCGTTGCCAGTTTTATTCCCGCTTCATTATATATATTTTTGAAAGTAGTGATCAGGAGCGGTGCCAGGTCACGCCGGAATGACCGGTCATTGAAATCTTTCAATACGCCCACCACCTTGCCTTTAAATTGATCTCCCCAAATACTTATTTCCTTATTCAATATCTTTTCAGGATCAGTGATGCCTAAATTTTTCATGAGCATTTCGTTCACGAGAAATTCTTTTACCGTATCCGATGGCTCTAAATTTCTCCCTGCGATCAGTGGTAGTTTATAAGCAGGAACATATTGATCATCGGCAAACTTCGTGATAGTATAAAAATCTGTTTCTTTAATGGAATGATTAAATTTAAATGTGCTCCATGTGTCATTGTCATCTTCTACAGGTGTATTGGAACTAAAACTTACATTTTGAATTCCTTTCACATCAGACAACTGTTCCCGCAGGTAGTCTAGTTTGGTTTTGCTGACGCTATCTGCCGGAAAGGGAATATTTACAACAGATGTTTTGTCAAAACCCAAAGGCTGACCGGTGAAATAATTCATTTGCTTTATTATGATGAGTGTGCCGATTATCAATGCCTGGGCAATAATGAACTGGAACACTACCAATCCACGGCGCAACGAAATTCCTTTCGTACTTTTTGCAGACAGCTTACTTTTTAAGGCATTGATAGGATTGAAACGTGAAAGAACAATAGATGGATAAAAACCAGCCAGTGCCGTTACAGCAATTGACACACAAAGAAGAAACAAAACAACTACAGGATTATGCAATATATTGAATGAAAGGGGGAGGTCTAATATTTTATTGACGAAAGGTAAAGCAAGGAATGAAAGAATCAGGGACAGTATTACTGCAGTTATTACAATCAAAAATGTTTCAGTAATAAATTGAATTTTCAATTGCCATTTATTGCTGCCCAATACTTTTCTCACGCCTACTTCTTTTGCGCGGTTAACGGCCTGGGCGGTGGAAAGATTGACGAAATTCACGCAGGCAATTAAAAGAATAAATGCGGCGATGAGCCACAATGCATTGATCAATGTATGACTGATGGTTTTGTTACTGAAATCTCCTGTTTGTGTATCGTAATGAATAGCGCTTAGTGGTTGTATGATATGGCTGTCCTTGTTTTCAGTTGATTCCATTTTTTTTGACCAGGTTCTTAACTGTGTGTTGAAATTTGAGACCGGAGTATTTGGAGGCAGCAGGATGTAACAGCCAAAATCGGAGGCTGTTCCATCCCAGTCATTCGATTTCGATATATACCCGCCCGTAAAACCGGTTCCAAAAGAGACCACCAGTTTTAACTGCAGATCTGTATTTGCCGGGATCGTTGCCAGGATGCCGGAAACCTTCAATACATCGGTACTGTACTGTGTGACCAGTTTTATGTTTTTTCCCATTGCTGTTTTCCAGTCGCCAAAATATTTTTCAGCAATCTCTTTTGTAAGTAAAACATTATTTGGGTCATTCATTGAATTATATGAACCCGCAAGCAGGGGAAAATCAAAGATGTTGAAGAAAGAAGGCTCCGTAAAAAACACACCGTTTTCCTCTTTGAATTTTTTTATGGGTGTTCCGTTATCATCCAATATCAGGAATTGATCATTATGGTCTGCATACACAGGTGCTACTTTTTCAATTTGAGGGAAAGCGGTTTTCAACCCTTTTGGCATGGGGTAGGGGACACCCTTTCCATAAAAAATATTTGCCGCATCGGCATGATGATATTCAGTCAGTACACGATAGATGCGATCTTTTTTTGAATGATAGTTATCAAAGCTTGTTTGAAACAGGAGGATGATAAATATCACTGTACACACTGCTATCCCCGCTGCCAGGCCGGCAATGTTGATAATAGTATAATTCCTGTTGCGGAATAAACTTCTGAGTGCAGTTTTAAAATAATTCTTAATCATGGCTATTGTTTTATTGTTGTCAATGGTCAATTCTTTTCAGAGCGCCCGGATTGTCAAATGATGATATTAATGGCCAACAGGTTTTATGGAGAGTAAGACCCTGTCGTGCGGTTTTGGTATAAGTTTCAGACATGGAAGCTATTTTGGGTTTTGTACCAGACAGAATATCCACCTTAGCTTATTAAAAAATATGCCATCCTTATGATGAGTTGATTTTCATTAATTTGAGTTAAACTTTAATTACGAAATTGTTCGCATTTGATACAACCACTGTCCGCAAATGAAGCCCTGATGGGCTATCTTCAATTAGAGCAACCTTACAAATAGGATTCAATGATTGACCATTCAGTGCGTTATTCCGTTCTCAAACTTTTTACCGGGTTTGCAACAGCCGCTTTGATTGCTTGGAAACTGACTGTGATCAACGCAATGAATACAGCAATTAATCCGGCAATGATGAACATCCACCAACTTATATTTATCCTGTAATAATATTCCTGTAACCATTTGTTCATCGCCCACCATGCAAGTGGTGTTGAAATGAGAAGAGCGATAAGAACAAAAAATAAAAATTCTTTTGAAAGCAGAACAAACAAAGAAGAAACACTTGCTCCCAATACTTTTCTCACGCCGATTTCTTTTGTTCTTTGTTCTGCAGTAAACATAGCTAAACCAAGTAAGCCAAGACAAGAAATGAAAATGGCAAGGAAAGCAAAACAATCGGCCAGTTTTCCTGTGATCTGTTCACTACGGTACAACTTCGCATATTCTTCATCTGAGAATTGATAGGTGAATGGGAATTTTGGATTTAATTGTTTGCATAATTTTTCCAAACCTGCCAGTGCCTGTTTTGTTTTGCCTGCCTCTGTTCTTACCAGCACGTTTCCGTAATCATCATTTTCTCCCAAACGAATGATGAGTGCGTTAACAGGAACATGTAATGAAGCAAAATGAAAATCTTTTATTACGCCAATGATCGATCCTTTTTTTTGCCAGAAAGTGAGTGGCTTGCCAACAGGGTCTTTGTATGCGATCTTTTTTAATGCCTCTTCATTCAGAATATATCCTACAGAATCGGTTGAAAAATCTTTTGAAAAATCACGTCCCTTTAGCATTTGTATATCCATGGTTTTTACAAAATCAAAACCCACAGCTGCCTGCGTGAACGCAGGCCTCGAATTAGGATCTTTGCCTTCCCATCCTACACCATTTGTACTATTGTTTATTTCTGTAGGCGTTTGCGAGATACGGGATACCAGTTTTATTCCGGGCATATTTAATGCCTGTTGTTTGAATACTTCATATTGCTTTGTAAGATCACCTTCAAGCGGGATATAAATAAGATTCTCCCGATCGTATCCCAGGTTTTTTGTTTGAATGAAATCTATCTGTTTTGATATTATAATAGTTCCAATGATAAGTACAGTTGATAAGACGAATTGGAATATGACCAACCCTTTACGAAGCCATGCAGAGGCAGATGATAATTTTAAAGTGCCCTTCAGTACTGTAACGGGATTGAATGATGATAAGAATAATGCAGGATAGCTGCCCGAGATGCATCCTGTGATCAGGGTTAACCCAAGAATACTTAACCAGAAACTGATATTTGAATAGGGAAATGAAATCTGCTTGTGTGTAAGATTATTAAAAGCAGGAAGAACCAAAAATACAATTAAAGAGGCGATCACGATGGCTATAAACGCCAGTAATATCGTTTCACCGATAAATTGTCGTATTAATGCCCAGCGAAATGCGCCTACTACTTTTCTTATTCCAATTTCTTTTGCACGTTTTACTGAACGTGCTGTAGTCAGGTTCATGAAATTTATACAGGCGATGAGCAATATAAAAATGGCGACAAGACTGAACAGTCTTACATATTCAATTCTTCCTCCTTCCAGTTTGCCCGTTGATGAAAAACGAGAATGTAAATACATATCATCAAAGCGCTGAATTCCTAATTCGATACGAAAAGATTTATCCTGTTCCTTATTATATTTATCCAAGAAGCGGACGATCTTTTTTTCAAAAGCAATGGGGTTGGTTCCGGCCCGGAGCATAATAAATGTACGCGGACCATTGTTACCCCAGTCTTTTGTCCACGGTTGTTCATTCTGGAAAGATTGCCAGTTGATGATATAATCAAATTTTTCAGAAGTATTTTTCGGCAGGTTTTCAAATACTGCTGTAACAGTAAAATCTTTTTGATTGGCATACCGAATCGTTTTTCCTATGGCGACTTGTGGCCTGCCGAAAAAATCATTAGCCATTTTTCTCGAAATGGCAATATCAACAGGCGAGTTCAATGCATTTGCTGCATTGCCTTCAAGTAAGGTATAACTGAACATTTTGAAAAAATCGGCTCCGCCATGATTGCCTGTTTCTTTCAATATTTTATCACCAACCTGGAAAGTACTGAGGTCCTCCCAGGCAAACCCGCTTGCATACTGCACTTCAGGTAAAACTTTTTTCATCTCATCAGCCATTACACCCGGCGTGGAATGAAAGGCATCGATCTTGTTGTCATAATATTGTCGTTCGTATACACTGTATAGTTGCTCTGTGTTTTTATTGAACTTATCCGTGTTACGCTCATCATTCACCCAGAGCAAAATCAGCAAGCTGCAGGCCATACCCAAAGCAAGACCTAGAATATTGATCAGGGAAAACATTTTGTTCTTACGAAGATTCCTGATGGCTACCAGTAAATAATTCTTCCACATGGTTTCTTTTTTTGATTGTTAAAAATTGTTATTCTATTTTTTCATGTGAATTTTTATTAGGTTCCTATTTAATCTTATAAGTCATGGTTCTATTCCGTTCTCAAACTTTTTACGGGGTTTGCAACCGCTGCTTTTATTGTTTGCATGCAAATCAATAAAACTGTAATCAGTCCCAGGCTCATTATTGAGATAATAAATGGTTTAGCTGTTATACCAATCCTGTAAACATAACCTTGCAACCAATTATGCATAATTATATATGCTAACGGGCATGCTATTAATCCACCAATTATTATTACCCAGAAAAACTCTTTCATAAATAAAGAGATGATACCTGCAACTGAAGAACCCAATACTTTTCTTATACCAATTTCTTTTGTACGTTTTTGTATGCTTAATGAAATCAATCCAAGCACACCCAGCAAGACAATGATTAGTGATAAAACAGTTGATGTATAAGCAGCCTGTTGCAATTGTAATTCTGTGCTGTAAATCTTTTGCAATGTTTCATCCATAAACTTGTATTCAAACGGGGCGCCGGGCATAAGTGCTGACCATTTCTTTTGCAGTGCAGTTACTTCTTCTGTAACATTACCGGGTTTTATCCTGATGGTTAGATAACGGTAAATGGTGTTGAGTTTTACGTTCACAAATGCCATTACCGGGATACTGCTCTGCATGCTCCACAAATGAAAATCTTTAACTACGCCTGAAATAGTAAAGATGGTATTACCATAGCCCTGCAATTTTATTTGCTGGTTGATGGCATCATGCGCATTCTTCCAGCCAAATGTTTTTGCAAAAGTTTCGTTGATAACAATTTTTGAAGAATCATACGCTTCCTTGTTATTAAAAAAACTACCGGCTGCCATTGGCACTTTATAAGTAGCTGCATAATTTTCGTCAGTAGTAAAAAGCTCTGTATAGGTTGCTGCCGTTGAGTCCTGGCTTGGTTTATAGGCTGCTCCGTCTCCATTATTACCGTTTGGTATTTCCCAGGATACAGTAGCATTGCTCACTTGTGGCATGGCAGCAATTTCATTTCGTATGGTTTCCATATGAGCTATACCTTTCGCACTCCAGTCTCTTGGCACTTGTGCAGAAAGTAGGTATTCTTTATCATAACCCAAATCTTTACTAAAAAAATAATTTACCTGTTTTGAAATAATAATACTGCCAATGAATACAATAGTAGCAATGCAAAATTGAAAAGCCACCAATGTTTTACGCAACAAAATATTTTCTTTTACTGATGTAAGTTTCCCTTTTATTACTTCGGCAGATTTTAAAGAAGATAAAACCAATGCCGGGTAAATTCCGGCAAGTAAACCAATGATAAACGTTAGTAATAACGGCACAAAATATATATACAAAGGAAAACTAAATAGCGTTCGAATTTCTTTACCCAAAACACTGCTTAAATAAGGGCGCATGAACTGATAAATAATAAGCGCGGCTATTGTTGAAAAGGAAACAAGTAATACAGATTCAGTTAAGAACTGTAACACTAATTGTCTTTTCATTCCGCCAAGCACTTTGCGCACACCAATTTCTTTCATGCGGGAAGATGCTTTGCTGATAGAAATATTTATAAAATTGATGATTGCCATTAATAAAATAAATGCTGCAATACATGAAAGTGTATATAGCATTTTTTCAACAAGATTATTATCAGCCTGCAAATAATAATCGTTTAATGAAATGAGTGTATTGTGTATTTGACCGCTTATTCCAGCCGGTGAATTATGCTGTATAAGATAACGCATTGGTTGTTCTAATTGCTTTGGTGTAACAACTTTTTGTAATTCAACATAACTAACAATCCAGGTATTGTTCCATGCATCTATTTGCCTATTAAAAAAATTTACAGAAGCGATGGGCAAAAAAATTCCATTAATATTATTATCATTAATTTTTGTTACAGAATTATCAGGCAAAGATTTTAATACAGCTGTAATGATAAAATCATGTTTATTGCCGGAGAAATTATCAATCGAAAGTGTTTGACCGACAACATTCGTTTTGCCAAAATATTTCTTGGCGATTTCCTCTGTAATTACTACAGAAAACGGGTCATTAAAAGCAGTTTTTATATTGCCGTATAAAACAGGAAAGCCATACATCGAGAAAATAGTGCTATCGTTAATCTGCATGCCTTCCCTAAAATGTTTATCGCCTTTTGATACGGTTGAGGTAATGCCATCCCAACGATAATAATTGGCAACCAGATCCGGGTACTGTTCCTTCAATGCTTTGGCCAGATTACCAACTGTTGTAAGCGATAGAGTGGGATCATTGCCATAGCTGCTTTGTATGATATATTGATTGCTTTCATCATTAAGCGAATTGTTAACCTGGAATGCATCCCACACATAAGCACCAATCAAAAATGCAAAAGCAATTCCAACGGCCAGTCCTCCAATATTCACTAATGAATGAAAGCGGCTTTTGATGATATTTCGCCAGGCTATTTTAAAATAATTTTTGAGCATTGTCTGAACCGGGATTTTATGATTAAATGATTTTGTTGATTATATTTTTCTGAATCATGCTAATCTCTAAATCCAATTACTCATGGTTCACATATTCTTCATTCCTTTCTCATTCCGTTCTCAAACTCTTCACGGGGTTTGCTACCGCAGCTTTAATTGCCTGGAAGCTTATCGTAATGATAGTGATAAAAACAGACAGCAATGCAGACAATATAAAAACACCGGCGCCTATGTTGATGCGATAATTATAGTTCATCAGCCAGCCATGTAAAAAATAATATGCAACAGGTGATGCAATAACACAACTTAGAAAAACAAGTACAATAAAATCTTTGGATAATAATATCCAGACCTGTGAAACAGATGCACCCAACACTTTGCGTATGCCTATTTCTTTTGTTCGTTGTTGTGCTACATAAGCTGCTAATCCAAATAAGCCAAGGCAGGAAATAAAAATGGCAAGACCTGCAAACAAACCGGCTAATTTTCCAATCAGCATTTCCAGTTTAAATTTTGAAGCATAATCAACATCAGCAAAAAAATAATCATAGGGATAGGCAGGTTCATATTTATTAAAAATGGCAGTGAGTTGCGCAATAGCATCCTGCGTTTTTATATTTGGTGACAGCTTATACAACATAACACTTTGTGTTCCCGGATAACAATAAAACATAGTTGGATCAGCAGCGCTAAATGGCGAGATCATCAATGCATCTTTGACTACACCGGCAATGGTATATTTAGTGTCGTGAAAAGTTATCGTTTGCCCCACGGGATTTTTAATACGCAATCGTTTAATAGCTGTTTCATTGAATATTACACTGGTAGAATCATAAACGCCTGAAAAATTTCTTCCTTCTTTAATATTCATTCCTACAGTTTTAAAATAATCATCAGATACATATATGCTTCCCATTTCCACTGTTTCACCTGCGTTTTTGCCAGGCCATGCATCAATATCTGTATGCCACCAAACATTGGTTGCAGGACTTGAGGATGTAGTAACAGAGGTAACAATTCCTTTCTCTATCATTTCATTTTTTAGTGCCGTATAATTTTTATCAAGGTCATCATTCATATTGGTTGAGATAAGCCTGTTAAGATCATAACCTGTTGGTCTGTCTTTAGCATAGTTTACCTGTTGATAAATAATCACCGTACTTATTATTAAAGCTATCGAACAACTGAATTGTATTACCACTAATATTTTTCTTGAAATCGATGAAGATCTTCCTGTTTGCGTAGTGCCTTTTAAAACTTTCACAGGATTAAATGAAGAAAGATAAAAAGCAGGTCTGCTGCCTGCAAGTAAAGCGGTAAGCGATACACACCCGATCATCAATAACCAAAAATATCCGTTTAAATAAGGCAGGCCGATGTGTGCTTCCGTAAGCGTATTAAAAGCCGGCAACGCTAACTGTACAAACAACAATGAAAAAACAAATGCAATTATGGTAAGTAAAAATGCTTCAGATAAAAATTGTATAACGAGATCTTTTCGCTGTGAACCGATCGCTTTTCTAACACCAACTTCCTTTGCTCTTTTTTCTGAACGTGCCGTGGTAAGATTAATAAAATTGATACACGCAATTATCAAAACAAGCAAACCAATTATAGAAAACATATTTACATATTCCAAAAAACCTGCAGTGTCTTGTCCATTTATATAGTTGGAATATAAATGCCAGCGCTCCATAGGTTGAAGAGTTACATAAGAACTCATTGCATTGATGTTCCCTTTTTCTGTATGTTCAATGTTCCTGATCTTCGGGGCAACCTGTGTATAGGAAATTCCCGGCTTTAACTTCACAAATATTTGAAGATTATTATTACCATAACTGCCCTCGCCATCTGATTTTACTGAAGGATTTTTTTGATAGATATACGTTGATGGTACTACAAAATTAAAATCAACTGTTGCGTTACCCGGAATGTCTTTTAATATGCCGGTAACTTTAAGATCATCTGCATTATCAAAACGAATAGTTTTATTCATCGGGTCTTCATTACCAAACAAAGCTTTGGCCATCGTTTGTGTAAGCACGATGGAATAAGCATCTTTAAATGCGGTGTTCACATTACCCTTAACAAACGGGTATTGAAGAATTCTCAAGAAATCAGTTCCGGCAATAACGCCGCCGAGATATAATTTTTTATCACCCACCATTAATCCATGTTCGCCAATCCAATCGCTCTCGGCAACGTATTCTATTTCCGGAACCTGGTTGCGCAATGCATCTGCTAATTTTAAAGAAGTAGTTTGAAATGTAAGCGTATCTCCATTACTGTCAAAGTTGCGTTGCACCCGATATACCGATTGATATTCGGGCAGAAATTTATCGTAAGAATATTGATTATATACCCAAAGCCCGATCAATAATGCAACAGCCATTCCTGTTGCAAGGCCTATAATATTGAGCGTGCTATAACCAATGGTTCTTACAAGATTTCGCCAGGCAGTTTTAAAATAGTTTTTAAACATGATTCCAATTTTGAATTCTGAGTTTTGAATTGATGAACTGTTCCAATTTTTACTGTTGACCTTTTACTTTATTATTCCGTTCTCAAACTCTTCACCGGATTTGCAATCGCTGCTATTATTGTTTGGTAGCTCACTGTCATCAATGCGATTATTATGGCTAATGCCCCGGTCATTACAAACATCCACCAGCTTATATGAATACGATAGGCGTAATTCTGTAACCATCTGTTCATAATAAACCATGCCAGCGGCGTGGCAATGACTATGGCGATGAAAACGAGCTGCAGAAATTTTTTGGAAAGTATACCAAACAGTGAAGCGATGTCTGCACCCAGCACTTTTCGTATTCCTATCTCTTTTCTTCTTTGCAAAACACTGTAAGCCGATAACCCCAACAAGCCAATACAGGCAATACTAATTGCCATGGAGGCAAAAAATCCAAATAATTTTCCGAATTGTATATCGGACTTGTATTGTGCATTAAATGATTCATCCAAAAAATAATAGTTAAAAGGATCATTTGGAAAATATTTATTCCATGTTGTCCCGATAGAATTGATGACCAAAGGCATATTGGCCGATTCAATTTTAACGGAGTAGGCATTACGTATCGCCGGCATTAAAAGTATCAACAGCGGATCAATATTTTTATTTAATGACTCGGCATGATAATCCTGCACTACACCGATTATGTTCATAGTGTCTCCCCGAACAAGTTTCTGCCCAATGGCTTTTTCGGAATTTTCAAATTCTAAAACCCTCACCGCAGTTTCATTAAGAATAACTGCAGTCGTATCCGATGGGAAACCTCTGGAAAAATTTCTTCCCGCTACTAATTTCATTTCATAAGAAGGAATAAAATCCTGATCCGCTCCAAGATAATGAAGAGTAACCGGGTTGGGATATTCAGGATCTAACCGCCAGACATCATTTGCCCATGAATTTTCTTTTCCCATTACACCAGTGGAGGCAGTCATGCTTTTTACACCATTAAGCTGCATCACAGAATTTTTGAAAGGTTGAAAAACATTTTCATAGCTGTGATACGCCAGTGAAGAAGGGCCATCAATCACCAGTGTTTGTTTAATATTTACACCAAGCGGTTGAGAGCGCATATAATTTATCTGGCGGTAAACAACGAATGTACCTGCAATCAGTATTACAGAGATCATGAATTGAACAATGATAAGTCCCCTGCGAAGCAATAATCCTGCGGTACTGTTTTTAAATAATCCTTTTAAAACCACAACGGGTTTAAAGCCTGACAGAACAAAAGCAGGGTAAATACCAGATAAAAAACTTCCTGCCAAAAAAATACAAATCACCAGTAACCAATAATGATTAGCTAAATAAAAGCCTGTTTGATTCACATTACCTGTCAATGTGATAAACCAGGGCGCAATGGAAAATGTAATAACCAGTGCCAACAGGAAGGAAACAAGGTTAATCAAAATGCTTTCAATAAAAAACTGGGCGATCAATGTTATCCGTTGGGCTCCGATCAATTTCCGTACACCTACTTCCCTGGCTCTCTCCAGCGCTCTTGCAGTAGCCAGATTGATATAATTTACCCATGCAATGCCTATAATAGAAAATGCGATCAAAGATAGAAATGATACGGTTCGTGCGTTGCCATTTGCTTCCGCTTCCTGCAGAGAATGAGAATGAAGATGGATATCTCTTACAGGGATCAGGTGAATCTCATTGAGTATGTTATTTTCTTTTAGTGATGGCTGGCTATTAATATAATGATCGCAGAAAGCAGGAAGTTTTGATTCAAGCCTTTGCACATCCGTGCCTGGTTTTAATTGTAAATAAGTATAAAACTGGTACCAACCCCAGCTTGTTTCTTCAGAATTTGTGTTATTGCCAAACATGCGGTGAAAGACTCCAACAGTTGAATAAGAGACAAGATAGTTGACGACAAGATGGGAGTTGGAGGGGAGCGGATCAAAGATGCCCGTTACCTGAAATGGTCGTGTAGAATAAGAACTGTGAAAGATGAGAAGTTTACCTAAAGCTTCATTATTGCCAAAATATCTTTTAGCCATTTCAGCGGAGAGCATAATTTTATCCAAACCTTTCAATGCGGTTTTTGGATCTCCTGCAATTACATGGATATTGAACATAGAGAGGAACGAAGGGTCAGCATAATATCCTTTCTTCTCCTGGAATTTTATGCTTCCCTGTTCATTGGATAATAAAAGTTCGGCTGAAGCAAGACGGCAATAATCTTCCACTTCCGGAAAATCTTTTTTCATGGCAGGACCAAAAGCAGGATATACGGCTGCTGATTGCCAATCAAGTCTTCTGTGCTGGTAATAATCGAGCCTCAGGCGATAAATCTGATCTGCTTTTGGCAAAAAGTTATCATAACTTCTTTCATAAGAAACATATTGAAAAATAAGGAGGCAACACGATATGCCGAGAGCCAATCCGAGAATATTCAGGATGGAATAATCTTTCTGCTTCAATAAGTTGCGTATGGCGAGTTTAAAATAACTTCTGATCATAAAAAAGTCTTTTTGCTGTTAGCAGGTTGCTGTTCTTTGTTTCGAGAAATTTTCTTTCATTAAATCTTTTTACCCTATAAATCATCGTTCAGATTTTATTCCGTTCTCAAACTTTTCACCGGGTTTGCTAAGGCAGCTTTTACGGCATGATAACTAACCGTGAGAACTGCAATAGCGACTGCAATGATCCCTGCGATCACAAACATCCACCATTGCATGGAAATACGATAAGCAAAACTTTGTAACCACTTACTTCCCGCCAGCCAGGCCACAGGCGCAGCGATGAGAATTGCAATTGAAACCAATTGAATAAAATCTTTCGATACAAGCAGTGTTATATTACTGAGTGAGGCACCCAATACTTTACGAATGCCAATTTCCTTTGTACGTTGCACAGTTGTGAATGCGGCTAAACCAAACAAACCAAGACAAGCAAGTAAAATGGCGATCCCGCCGAATGTACTGAAAAGTTGCGCCGTATGCTGCTCAGTTTTATAAAGATTATTGAATTCATCGTCGAGGAAACTATAGTCAAAAGGCCTGTAGGGCACACGTTCTTTCCAGATTGCCTTGATTTGCGCAATGGTGTGTGAAAGATCACCAGCTGAAATTTTCACAAACATGCTACGTACAAATTGTGTGTCAAGAAAGATCATCAAAGGACCGACAGGTTCATGCATTGATTGAAAATTAAAATCCTTTACAACAGCTTTTACAATCCCCTGGCGATATTCGCCCACACCAATTTGTTTGCCTATTGCTTGCTGTGTTGTCCATCCAATTTTTTTTAGAGCAGTTTCATTCAGCATGTAAGTGTATTGAGGGTGATCGGTTTTATTACTCTGTTGAAGTTGCTGCAGATCTGCCGGGGTAAAATCTGACCCGGCAACAATTTTCATCCCGAGTGTTTTTATGAAATCAATATCTACAGGAATGGCGCTGATGGAAAGATTTATTTTGCCATGACCATTATCCACTGTAATTCCATCACCCCATTGTACAAAGACTGGTGATGAGTATGCGCCTGTAACACTACCCACCTGCGGTAATAGGCTCACCTGTTTTTTTAAAGCATAGTAATCTTGGCGCACCCTGTTATCAATAGGTAAAACAAGAATGTGATCTTTATTATAACCTAAATTTTTATTCCGTATATAACTTATTTGTCCAAGAATGATAATAGTTGCTACAATAAGAAAAACAGAAACAACAAATTGAAAAACGATAAGCGATTTTCGTAAGCCGGTATTCTTTGAAGAAAACCTAAAACCTGTTTTTAATATTTTAATAATTTTTGCTCCGGACAAAACCAGTGCCGGATAAATGCCGGCGGCAAAACCTATAAGAAGAAGTCCGGCCAAAACGAGGATTAAGGGTTTTAATTGAAATATCGTTGCTGCACTCAAATGCTTCCCTGTTATGCTGTTAAGCATTGGTAATAATTGCGCAGATAATAATAGTGCGACCAGCACAGCAATAAAAGTTATCAGCAAAGATTCACCGATGAATTGTGCAAAGAGCTGAAGCCTGAACGCCCCCATTACTTTACGAATGCCGATTTCAGCGTTTCTGCCATTGGCTTGTGCGGTTGCAAGATTGGTATAATTGACACAGGCAATAATGAGTATCAATAAAGCAACAACGCCAAGAATATATACATAGGTGATGTTTCCGTTAGGTTCCAGTCCATCGAGTTTTGAATGGAGATGTACCCATGTTAATGGCTCTGCGTTGTAAGCCAGGTAGTCACTTCCTTCGGCACCATATTCTTTTCTTATTTCAGGCTGTTTCATGTAAGCTGTGATCTTTTGTTTCACCTTGTTTATATCATTTTTGCTGTGCAGTAATAAATAGGTGATATAATTTGCAGTCCACCATTCTTCAGTTTTCGACGCATCGAGATTATTGAATGGAATGACGAAATCAAATTGAATTTGTGAATTACCCGCTACATTTTCGGCAACTGCGCTTACAGAAAAATCTTTGTCGTTGACTTTTAAAATTTTCCCAATCGCATTTTCATTTCCGAAATATCTTTTGGCAGCACTTTGGGTTAATACAATTTTGTTGTTCTCGTCCAGGGCTGTAGCTGTACTGCCATCAACAAAAGGGAAAGAGAATATTTTGAAAAAAGAGGGGTCAGCGTATAAAAAGTTTTGTTCTGTAAAAATCTTATCCTCATATGCAATTACACGGGGATATTTCATTAACCGCGTATAGTCCTCCACTTCAGGGAAAGTCCTCTTGAATTGCGGACCTGCTTTTGTTCCGGTTTGTGCAACATATTGTGTTGTTCCTCCCGTTCCATACTCCATTGTTATACGTGCAATACGATCGGCATTCGTGTTGAATTTATCATAGTTCAATTCATCGAGAATATATACTCCGATTAGTATACAGCAGGTAATACCAATCGTTAAGCCAATAAGATTGATTATGGAGTACAGTTTATTTTTCCTGATGTTCCTCCATGCGATTTTGAGATAGGTTTTCAGCATAACAATAATTTTAAGTTGCTGATAATACGTTTTAGATCTTTTTATGTTACCGGCTTTTGAATCTTTACTCATCGGCTGTTGTGTCACTCTCTTGTGTGTTCCGAATTCTGCTCAGCAGAATTGTCGCAGTTGAAGAGTGTGATTCTTCGGCACGCTCAGAATAAACTCCACAGCCGTTTCATATTTATTCTTTAGTTGGGTTAACAAAAATTTTCCTCCTCATCTTTTACATTCTATAGATCATGGTTCTGATCATTCCGTTCTCAAACTCTTCACAGGGTTGGCAATAGCAGCTTTTATTGCCTGGAAACTGATGGTTACTAAAGCGATCAATACAGATAATAGTCCCGCAACAATAAATACCCACCAGCCGATGTTTATTCTATATGCAAAATCCTCGAGCCATTTGTGCATGATCCACCAGGTGACAGGTACAGCCAATACAAATGCAATTAACACCAGCATTAAGAAGTCCTTTGATAAAATATAAATTACACTGCGGGTGGAAGCTCCCAACACTTTTCGAATACCTACTTCCTTGGTTCGCTGGAGAATATTGTACGATGAAAGCCCAAGCAAACCAAAACAGGCGATCAGTATAGCCAGCATTGCAAACAGCGTAAATACTTTTCCAAACTGCTGATCGGCTTTGTATTGGGCATTATAAAATTCATCAAGGAAAAAATAATTAAACGGGTCACCTGGAAAATGTTTGTTCCAGATATTTTGAATGGCGGCTACACTCTTTGCCATATTATTGCTGGATAGCTTTATCGAATAACTATTACGTGTATTTGGCCGCAATAAAATGAGTTGTGGATCGATGGCCTTTTGTAATCCCTGGTGATGGAAACTTTGTATGACACCAATAATGGTCAGGGTGTCTCTTCTTATAATTTTTTGATTAATGGCTTCTTCAGCATTTTTAAAACCTAATAATGAAACCGCCTGCTCATTTAAGATGGCTGCTTTTTCATCAGTTCGAAAATCTTTTGAAAAATTTCTTCCTGCTACTAGTTTTAACTGGAATTGCGGAATAAAGTCGTAATCAATTCCCAGGTGATAAAGCGTTACACTTTCTGAATTGGGAGGATTTAACCTTTTGATACCGGAGGTCCAGTAAATTTCTTCGCCGGGTACAGTAGTTGATGCGCTCATGCTTTTTACACCTGTTTGCCTGAGTATTTCATCTTTAAATGGCTGGTAAGAAGTTTGGTATAAAGAATCTTTTAAAGTTTGCGCTCCATCTAAAACCAGAGTTTGATTAATATTTATACCCAAATCCTGGTGGCGCATGAAGCTTACCTGGCGGAACACAACAATGGTTCCTGCTATAAGGATAACAGAGATGCTGAATTGAAGAATGATCAGTCCTTTTCTTAATAACAAACCTTTTGAGGTATTTTTAAATGCTCCTCTGAGAACCATTACAGGTTTATAACCAGACATAACAAAAGCAGGATATAATCCCGAAAGCAAGGTGCCGAAAACAAATATTGATGCAAACATCAGCCAGTAATCAGCGCTCAGTTTAAAGCCAGCCGTGTCTGCACGGCCCATTAATGAATTAAATGCCGGTGATGAAATAAATGCTGCGACCAGGGCAATTGCCGCTGCAACAAAATTCAATATCAAACTTTCCAGCATGAACTGTCTTACCAGGTGGGCTCTTCCTGCTCCCAGTACTTTTCTTACACCCACTTCCTTTCCCCGCTCTACGGAACGGGCAGTGGCAAGATTAATATAATTGATCCAGGCAATGGCCATAATGATGAAGCCGATCAAAAACATAAAACTTACCGACCTGCCATTTCCATTTACTTCAGCTTCCTGGTTATAATTAGAGTATAAATAAATATCAGAAAGAGGAATGACGGAAAGGGCATCCTTTACATTGTTTGCTTTGTTCCATTCCTTACTATTTATATATCGTTCGCAAAAACCAGGGAGTTTAGATTCAAAACTTTTTAAATCGGTTCCGGACTTCAATTGCAGGTAGGTATAGAAATCATACCATCCAAAAGATGTTTCTGCTGCGTTACTTGTATCACCTGATAGTTTCAGCTCACTGTTGAGAGTGGCATAAGAAACCAGGTAATTAATGATCAAATGAGAATTGACCGGATAGTCTTTAAAAATACCTGAAATCTCATAACTGTAATCTTTTGGAGCATTGCCGTCACGAATTTCCAGGCGTTGACCAAGTGTTTCCTCATTTCCAAAATATTTTTTTGCCATGCTTTCAGAAATGATAATATTGTTTGTATTGTTCAATGCTTTTGAAGGGTCGCCCTTTATTAGTTTCACTCCAAGCATTTCAATAGCTGCAGGGTCAGCATAGTATCCTTTTGTTTCTTTAAACTTAGCATTGGTTTTAGAATTTGCGAGGACCAGATTGTTATCAATGAGTCGGCAGAAATTTTCTACTTCAGGATAATCTCTTTTTAATGCGGGACCAATGCCAGGATAACTTGTGGCAGATTGCCAGGCCAGTTTCCCCTGCTGATAAGAATCCAAGCGCAAACGAACGATCTGTTTTGCCTTTGGTTCAAACTGATCATAGCTTCTTTCATAAGAAACATATTGAAATATCAGCAGGCAGCAGGTGATACCAATAGCAAGACCCAGGATATTCAGAATGGAATATCCTTTGCGTTTACTGAGATTGCGGAATGCGAGGGTTAAATAGTTTTTAAGCATAAACTTAGTTTTTAAATTTTTTCCCAATTAATTCATTCTGTTCGTAAGCTTTTTACCGGGTTTGCCCTTGCCGCTCTTCCTGCCTTTATTGATAATATCGCCAGCGCAATGGTTACCATCACTACACCGCTCAGTAAAAATATCCACCAGCTTAAACCGGTGTGGTAAGCAAAGTTTTGCAACCAGTCGTGCATTACCCACCAGGCAACGGGTATCGCAATTGCAAAAGCCAGTGCAAGCAACTTTGCAAAATCTCCTGATAGCAAAGTGACGATTTGTATTACCGATGCACCCAATACTTTTCGCACGCCAATTTCCTTGGTCCTGTTATGGGTCATAAAAATTACCAGCCCCAATAAACCAAGACAGCTTATAAAAATGGCTATGCCGGCTGACCATGTTAATAAAAGGGAAAGCTGTTTATCCTGTTTATAAAAATTACTGATAGTTGTATCCAGAAAAGAATAATCGAAATCGGTATCTGGATAAATTGTTTTCCACGCTGTCCCCATTTTGGCGATTGCAGTTTTCCAGGTAGCAGGATCTTGTTGCAATGCTACATGCATTACATATCCATACTTTAGATCAGAATAATATATCAACGGATGGATAGGTGTTCTTACTGACGTCAGGTTAAAATCAGCCATTACACCAACTATGGGCATGAATGCATTCCCAAATTTTACAAAATGGCCAACTGCATTTGCCGGCTGGCTAAAACCGAGTTGCTTTGCTAATGTCTCATTGATCAATAACTCACTGGCTGTGTCTGAAGGCATAACTTTTCTGCCTGCCAGTAATTTAATATTATACACATTTAAAAAGGATGTATCGCCATTTCTTGAATCAACATCTAATTTTACTTCTTTACCTTTTTCACTGAAGGAAATATCAGTGCTCATTTGTCCATTAAATGCCGGCGACTGGTTACCCAGGCTTACATCCTGTATTTCCGGAATGCTACGCAGTTCGTCCCTTAAAACGTATTTCTTATTATCGGGATGAAAAAAATCAAAAGGCACATAAAAATTGATAACGGCATCTTTGCGGAAGCCCATATCTTTTTGTAAGGAATAATGAATCTGCTTGTCCACCACTATCATTCCTATAATAAAGACCTGGGCAATGATGAACTGGAATACGATCAATGTTTTTCGAAGCATCGCAGTTCTTGTGGTGCCGGATGTAGCAGAGACCTGGTTTTTTAATACAAGTACAGGTTTAAATTTGGCAAGTATGAAAGCCGGGTAAAGACCTGCTAAAATGCTCACGACAATAACCAGCAATAAAAGAAATGTCCATAATGCGGGCTGGCTGAAGAAATAATTAAATGCTAATCCTTCGGGAATAAAACCGGAGAATACTTTTATCAATAACGGTGAAATAAGAACCGATAATATAGCGGTAAATAAAGTGAGTAAAAATGTTTCAGTAAGAAACTGAAGTATTAGCTGTTTTTTCTTGCTGCCTAAAGTTTTGCGTATGCCGATTTCTCTTGCTCTTTGTGCAGCCTGTGCTGTTGAAAGATTGATAAAGTTGATAGAACCTAATAGCAAAAGAAAAATGGCCAGCAATACTAAATTGTTTACAGTGCTTTTATCAACCTTGCCATTAAAGTTTTTATTAAAATGCACATCGCTTAAAGGCTGCAGGCGATGAATGTTTTTTGCATCATCAGGATCTGAATCGTGCATTTTAAAAATGACAGCAATTTGCCTGTTCACCTGTGCCGGGAGAGCGTTGGGCAGGAGTTTTACCAGCAACTGATTATTGGATGAAGTGCTGTTCCATTGATCCCAGTTATAATACTGTTTAAGTCCTGCCTCAGGAATAGTATTCAATGAAATGAATTCCTTAAATTCAAAATCGCTGTTGGCTTTTAAATTTTTTACAATACCGGTAATGGTCGTGCTGACCGTATCACTGAAAATAACCGTTTTGCCAATTAACTGATCCGGTGAAAGACTGGGGAAATAGAGCTTTGCACGGCTTTCGGTTAATACGAGATTATATGGATTTTTTAAAGAAACAGCCGCATTGCCCGCAAGCCACCGATGAGGGAAAATGCTGAAATAATTGCTGTCGGTAAAAACAATATCATCCTGCTTTTTAAAAATCTTAAGAGGAAGTTTGTTGCTTTGCGGAATGCTTACTTTAGTGTTCCAGTCATTGTATTGAAACAGGGCAGCCGATTTTTCGATACCTGTTATATTATTTTGAATTGCCACGTGCAGCGGCACAGGAACACCGGCATTTTTCCATCCGTTCCCTTCTGATATGACCCGATAAATCCTGTCTTTCCCCGGTTCATATTTATCAAAGCTGAAGTCATACTGAATGATCAGAGTAATAATCAATGCAGCGCTGATACTTATTGAAAGGCCAAGCACATTAATAAGCGTAGTAGTTTTATTTTTTGCCAGGTTGCGCCAGGCGGTTTTGAAATAGTTTTTAAACATAGATGATAATTGTTTATGATCAATTGAATTCGTCTTACAAATTTTTTGACTTGAGTTTTTTCAATAACGTATCAAATCTTACCCAATACAAGGCACAATCTTTTTCACTCGTGCCCCGGGAATAAATCAGGTACTTTCCATCCGGCGTAACATACTCACCCCAGCGATCTGCAAGCCCATTATTGATGAGCGGTCCAAGACTCACTGGCTTTGTCCATGATCCATCTTTTTTATGAAAACTAATATGTATCTCAGCCTTATAATCTTTGGTTTCATTAGCACTGATAAGTATGTAAGATTCATCTGGCGCAATGTAAAAGTCACCATCAAAGCCGGGAGTATTTAGCGGCTCACCCAATGTTTGGGCAATGGTATCTTTATCATTTTTCGGAATGATACAAATGTCATAGGTCGAAAAGTCGTTGGCATTTCCCTTAATATTGCTCGCCGCATACATCCTTCCACTTCTGGTTGGCATAAAGTCATAAATACCATAAGGGCGTTTAAGATAGATTTCGGGTGCCGTCCATCCAGTATCCGTTCTGTGCGATTGCATAATAATGCCTTTGCCACCACCAAGAAAATTAAGTGTGTTATCATCTATTGAAAAGGTAGGTGCGTATAGCTGTTCCGTTAACACAAAAGGGCCATTCCATTTATTATTTTCAAATTTGAAATATCTGATCGCAGCACCCTTATTGTCGAACCAATGTTGCGCGGTGCAGTAATAAAACTCCTTTCCATCTTTTGAGAATGCAGATCTATCCAAAGCAATTCCACTGTCTTTCACCAACAGGGCGGGTGCGAATACTTCAGGCGTATTACCTGGGGGTGTTTGACCCAGGTAAGCATCTTTCGTATTCCAGAAAGTTTTTTGTGCATCCATGTTTATCTGCAGCATTAAAAGGCCAAATACCGGAAAAAATGATTTTAGTTTCCTGATCATAATTTTTTTATTGTATAAAAATCTAACAGACTTTAGCTGTTAGTTTAATTATTTCTATTAATGGTTTCTCACTTCTCATAACTCACCATTCACCACTCACAGTTATCACTCGGTTCTCAAACTTTTTACCGGATTGTGTATTGCGGCTTTGATGCTTTGATAACTAACCGTAAAAAGTGCAACGCCTATTGAAAACATTCCTGCCATTGCAAAAACCCACCATTGAATATTGATATGATATGGATAGCCTTGCAGCCACGTGTACATACTCCACCATGCAATAGGCGACGCCATTACAAACGATATAATTACAAGCTTTAAAAAATCTTTTGATAATAGTGAAGTGATGCTAAACACCGATGCGCCAAGCACTTTACGAATGCCGATTTCTTTAATGCGATTTTTTGCCATGTAAGTTGCAAGACCAAATAATCCTAAACAAGAAATGAAAATAGCTAAGCCGGAAAACAAGCCTGCAAGCGTTTCGATACGTTGCTCGTCGTTAAATTTTTTTGCATATTCCTCATCAACAAAATGATATTCGAATGGATACCCGTTGTTATATTTCCTGATTATTTTTTCTGTTGCTGCTAAATTTTTTTTTGTAGAATTATCCGGATTTAATTTAATGTGCAAAGCATTAAAAAAACCAGATTTGCCACCTTCAATCACCATCGGCCTTAACGGCTGATAAGGCGAGCGGAAAATAAAATCTTTTATTACCCCAACTACATAGTAATTAATATCACCATTTTTAATTATTTGCCCGATTGGATTTTTAAAACCCATTGCTTTTACTGCAGATTCGTTCAAAATAATTGCAGTAGAATCCGTTGGATAATTTTTCAAATCAAAATCTCTGCCTTGTACAATTTGAACACCCGTTGTTTTTACAAAGTCTTCATCTTCTGCATAAAGGTCGAAATCAGTTTTATCATTCGGATCTTTTCCTTCCCATTCAAAACCCCTGGAGTCGCTCCAGCCCTGAGTTACAGCATGACTTACTTTAGTCACTGAAGCTGCTGCGCCAGAGTTCAGTAATTCATTTTTTATAAGCTGATAATTCTTTTCTATATCGCCAATCATAGAGAGATAAATGAGATTAGTTTTATCATAGCCTGAATTTCTTTGCTGTGCATATTTTATTTGCTGCTCAACGATTATGGTACAAATAATTAATGTGATGGCAAACGTGAATTGAAGAAGGACTAAAATTTTTCTTGGTGCGATCAGCGCATTAACAGCTTTGAAAGTTCCCTTTAAAACTGTTACGGGTTTGTAAGATGAAAGATAAAATGCGGGATAACTGCCTGCTAAAATCCCGGTAAATAAAATAAATGCGATGGCACAGAGCCAAAAATAAATATTGCCGAACGGAATAAATAACGCTTTATTCACGAGTGTATTAAATGCCGGTAGGGAAAGTTGCACGATTATCAAGGCAAAAATTCCCGCAATAAATGCAAGTAGAATGGATTCGCCTAAAAACTGGCTTACTAAAGTTTTCTTTTGTGCGCCGATGACTTTGCGGATGCCAACCTCCTTTGCACGCTTTTCACTTCGCGCGGTGGAAAGATTCATAAAGTTGATGCATGCAATCAGCAAAATAAAAGCTGCGATAATTGCAAACAGTCTTACCATATTGATTTCGCCGCCAACAACAACTCCATTTTCAAACTTTGAATAAAGATGTAACTGACTTAACGGGTATGCAAACACTTCAATTTGCTCTTTGCCGTTTAAATGGTCAATCGTAATATTTTTTATCTTAGAATTGAATGCAGCGATAGAAGCATTTTTTCTTAGCAGAATATAATTTTGCGTAGAATTATTGTCCCAGTCACTATCATCCCACTGCCGGACACTCATGTATTGCCAGGGCAACAAATATTCAAAATCGAATTGAGTGTTGTTGGGTAAATCTTTCATTACGCCCGTCACAGTAAAATTATCTTTGTTATCAACCTTTACAACTTTGCCAATTGCATCGTCATCGCCAAATAATCTTTTCGCGAATTTTTCAGTTACAACAATTGAATAAACGCTGTTGAGCGCAGTGTTTGGATTACCTTTCAATAAAGGAAAACTAAACATGGTTAAAAAATCAGGGTCAACCATTGTGCCCTGAACATTTAATCTTTTTTCACCAAAAGCAAAAAGCAAAGCTTGGTCCCAATTAACCCGGGTTTCTTTTTCAACGTCAGGATAATTTTGTTTTAAAGTTGAACCAAGAATTTCTGGTGTTGTGCTCCAGCACTGAAGTTTATTACCCGACTTTTCCCTGTTCCATGCCTGGTATAATCTATCTTCATTTGCATGAAATCTGTCGTAGCTAATTTCGTTTTGAATCCATAGCAAAATAAGAACTGCACTTGCCATTCCAATAGCAAGACCAGAAATGTTAATGATGGAAAATGCTTTGTTGCGCCACAGATTGCGGAAAGCGATTTTGAGATAATTTTTAAACACGTTATAAGTTTTATGTTGTATGTTATAAGTTCGTTGTCATTATCATTGTCTCATTACCACATTATCGAATTGGCACATTGATTTATTCGGTTCTCAAACTTTTTGCCGGGTTGGCAATAGCTGCTTTTATTGCCTGGAAACTGATCGTCATTAATGCAATTAATACAGCTACTATTCCCGTAATAACAAAAACATACCAGCCAATATTTATTCTGTAAGCAAAATCCTGTAACCAGTTATGCATAAAATACCAGGCAAGCGGTGAAGAGATCAGCAATGCAATAGTTACTAACTTTAAAAAGTCTTTTGACAATAAACCTACAATAGCTGTTGAAGAAGCTCCCAGTACTTTTCTTATTCCAATTTCTTTTGTTCTGTTTATTGCCGCCAATGCAGCGAGCCCAAACAAACCAAGGCAGGCAAGAAAGATGGAAATGCCACCTGCCCATCCAACAATATTGCTCCACTTCGCTTCTGATTTATAGAAATGATTTAAACTTTCATCAAGGAAATCATATTTAAGCGGCAGATCAGGGACCACGCCTGTCCAGGCTTTCTTTATGGCGTTTAAAGCAACAGACGGATCGCCTGGTTTTATTCTCACAAAATATTTGTACGGAGCATAATCGTGAAATTGCTGAAACATCTGCGGCTCTATCTTTTCGCTTAATGAAAGAAAATTGAAATTTTTCACTACGCCAATCACTTCAGGTGTCAGGTCATCTGCATAACCCGTTAATTTCTGACCTATAGCAGTTTGCAGCGTCCATCCAAAATCATTCATCATTGCTTCATTAATAATAACAGATGTAACAGTATCAGATGTGATGGAAGGGTCGAAATTTCTTCCGGCGATCAGTTTGATTCCCATCAGGTCAATGAAAGAGGGATCAACATAATACTCATAGGTTGATTTGTGCACTCCGTGATAGTCAAAATCAGAACGGCTCCAACCCATTCCTTCACCCAAGCCTAATTCCGAACCCGCTACAGATACAATAGATGGCTGTGATGCCAATGCCTGTTTAAATAAGGGATACACTTTTTTTGTTTTTGTTCCTTCTGCATCAACCATCAGGACATTTTCTTTATTGAACCCCGGATTTTTATTTTGCATGAATTTCAACTGCTGCAGAATAATTACAGTACAAATGATCAAACCTATCGAAACAATGAACTGAAGGGTTACCAATGATTTGGTGAAAATATTAGAGCCGCCTACACGGATCTTACTTTTCAAAACTTCAATAGGTTTAAAACCAGAAAGGATCAATGCAGGATAACTCCCGGCAAGCAACCCGACCAGGATCACAAGGCCAATAAGCATCCAAAGCATTTCAGGATATTGCGAAAATGAAAAATGCAATTCTCTTCCGGAGAGCTGATCAAAATAGGGAAGTAATAATTTAACTAACAGTAATCCTAGTCCTGCTGATAAAATGCTTAATAACAATGCCTCTGCCAGGAACTGAACAATTAAATGTTTTTTGTCGCTTCCAATAACTTTGCGAACACCTACTTCCTTAGCCCTGCCTGCTGAACGACCAATTGCCAGCGTAGTAAAATTGATACATGCAATAAGCAGTACGCCGGCAGCAATTGCAAGAAGTATCCAGATGTTTTTAGGATTTACCGCATCTACCTCGCCACCACCTATTGTAGTATCTGTATGCATCTGCCGCAATGGCTGCAATCCATATGTTATCGGAGATCCGTTTGCTGTCCATAAACCAGCCTTTTTTAATTCAGCTTCTTCATCAGCATAATACTTACTGCGAAATTTTCTTAATTGTTGTGATTTGTTTTGCAATTTGCTTCCCGCTCTTAATTCAACGTAAGTTTGATATCCTGAGCGATGCCAGTTGTCCACGCTCATTTTCCCACCTCGTGTGCTTGTGTAATAATTAAAGTTTCCGAGAATTTTATATCCAATGGTAGAATTAGCCGGAATATTTTCAGTGACAGCCGTTACAACAAATGGCTCAAACTGATCCTCCGGCTTTATCTCAACGGTTTTTCCTATCACATTTACTTCACCAAATAACCGGATAGCCATATCCTTCGTTAATACGATATTGTTCAGCTCTTTCAAAGGGTTTTTTGTGTCACCGTACAAAACCTTAAATGTGAATACAGAAAAAAACTGCGGATCTGCGAATGAAACTTTTAACCGTGTTACATTGTCATTTGCTCTTACGAATGTTTCGAAACCTCCTTCCTTGATCCGCACATAATTTTCCACTTCAGGGAAGTCCTGTCTTAGTGCTGGCCCTAATGGTATAGGCATATAAGAACTACCATGTGCTTCTTCTCCATGCACAGCTTCTGACCAGCGATATACCCGATAAATATTATCAGCATTTTTGTGAAAGCGATCAAAGCTGAATTCATTCACTGCATACAATAAGAATAAGGTAAAACAGGCCAGCCCTACGGAAAGGCCAAATACGTTAATGAATGCAAGAACCTTTTGTTTGGCAAGATTTCTTAATGCAATTTTTAAATAATGCTTTATCATAGCTATAATTTTTATTCGGTTCTCAGGCTATTCACAGGATTGGCAAGAGCTGCTTTTATCGCCTGTAAGATGGTCGTAGTCACCGTTAACAATAAAGCCGTTATAGCGCTAATTACAAATACTTTCCAACTAATGTTTGTGCGATAGGCAAAATCCTGCAACCATTTGTTCATCGCCCACCACGCGATTGGAGAGGCAATTGGAATTGAAATTACAACGAGTTTTAAAACGTCTTTTGAAAGCAGTATTACAATTACTGCTGCAGTTGCGCCCAGTACTTTGCGAACACCGATTTCTTTTCTTCGTTGCTCTGTGCTGAATGCGACAAGGCCAAACAAACCCAAACATGAAATGATAATAGCAATGACAGTGAAATAACTTACAATAGCAGACAAGCGATTTTCGGCCTTGTAGTTTTTTTGAAAATCCTCATCAAGAAAACTATATTCAAAAGGTTCGTTTGGATCTAATTTATGCCAACTTTTATTAATTGATTTCAATAAAGAAGAAACATTAGTAGATTTTGTGTGCACGATAAGATAATTGAGGTTAGTATAATTATTGTGGTTAGCGTCGCTGTGTAACAGGAATGCATACGGTGCGATTGCTATATGCAGATCACGAAAATGAAAATCTTTTACAATACCGATGATTGTATAAACTTGGCTAAACCAGACAACATTTACTTTACTCCCTATTGCCTCCTGAGGCGATCTGAAGCCCATTTTTTTAATTGCTTCCTCATTAAGAATTATACTTTGACTAGCATCAGAAGGAAAATCCTTTGAAAATACTCTTCCAGCAAATGGGACAATGTTTAGCGTTTGAAGCAACGATTCATCCACCCAGTTCATATACACATCTCTTCCATCATTCACGGTTTTACCCGTTTTATATAAACGCGTAACAATCGTGTTCGTAATACCCGGGTAATATAGGGCCGCGCCAGCATTCTGCACCTGTGAGTTATCTTTTATTTCACTCTCCAATGAACCGCAAATAATTTTTGCCGTGGCGCTTCTTAGCGGTATGACTATTTGCTGGTCTTTTGCAAATCCAAGGTCAGTAGAACGCAAAAATTTCATCTGATTCATAATAACAATAGAAGCAATGATCAGCACTACCGAAATAATAAATTGAAAAATCACCAATCCTTTTCTTAGAATAATTTCCGTTAAAGAACTGAAAAATCTTCCTTTCAGGACCTTTGCCGGTTGAAATGACGAGAGATAAAATGCAGGGTAACTTCCCGCAAATAAACCTGTGATTACCGCTAATAAAAAAAAAGCTGGAACAATGAACCATTGTTGGAAAATATTACTAGATAGATTTTCTCCTGATATCTTGGAAAATAACGGCAATAGCAATTGAGTGATGACCAATGCAATTACAAAAGCAATCATACCCATCAACATAGATTCACCAAGGAATTGTTTTACGAGAGATGTCTTTTGCGCACCCAATACTTTACGAATCCCTACTTCGACGGAACGTTTTGAAGATCGTGCCGTTGATAAATTCATAAAATTGATACAGGCAATAATCAGGGTAAATAAAGCAATAGAAGCAAGAATGTACAAATAAGTTACACTAGTCGTTTCTGGAGATAAAATATCATCGCTCATTCCCGAGTACAGGTGAAGTTTTTTTACTGGAATCAAGAACTGCTTTTTATAAAAGCCTGCTGTCTTCAAATCCGTTCCGATGTATTTGTCAACAAAGGCAGGAAATTTTCGTTCAAGTTTTTTGGGGTCTACTCTTTTTTTTAATAAAAAAAAAGTATAAAACAAGTCATTGCTCACCAAATCGGTTTGCTTTTCTATGAGCCGTTCTATATTTCCCCCCGGAAACGAAATAAAAAATCTCGCATCAATTTGGGACGGTTTATTGATTGGTTTGTAAACAGCAGTTATTTTAAAATCAGATTCACCATCAGTAGTGCTATTTACATGGATTATTTTATTTAGTGCTTTTTGATTGCCAAACATTTTTTTTGCAATTTCCTCGCTCAATACAATTGTATTTGGACCTTTTAATGCAGTTGCTGTATTCCCTTCTATGAAATTGTAGGTAAACAATTTAAAGAAAGATGCATCCGCCAAATAGCCCTTTGTTTCATAAAAGGATTTGGTAACATCGTTGTGTTCTTCGTATTGAATTAATGTTTTATCCTCGCCAAATAATGGTATTAGCCGGGCGGTCTCTTCAATTTCAGGAAATTCCAGTTTCATGGCAGCCGCCATTGGTGCAGGATTAGTGGGAAACTTTTCCTCTTTTCCTTCTTGCATATATGTGGTTGCCAGCAGGTACAACCTCTTAATATTTTTATGATATTTATCATAACTTACTTCGTTGTATAAATAGATTGCTATCAACATACAACAGGTAAGGCCAACTGATAAACCAATTATGTTGATAAAAGAAAAAATCTTGCTTTTCATCAAATTGCGCCAAATAATCTTTAAATAATTGTTTATCATAAAAAGATTTTATTCCGTTCTTAAGCTATTCACAGGGTTTGCAATGGCGGCTTTAATAGACTGATAGCTTATTGTTATCAATGCGATTAATATTGCCGTCAGTGCCGTTGCAGCAAAAACAAACCAGCTGATATTTATTCTATAGGCAAAATCCTGCAGCCAGTGATGCATAAAATACCAGGCAATCGGCACTGCAATTACAATCGCGATAATGACCAACTTTGCAAAATCTTTTGAAAGCATTGTCGTAATGTTCAACACAGATGCACCCAATACTTTGCGTATTCCGATTTCTTTTGTGCGTTGTGTTACCATAAAAGCCATCAATCCCAATAAACCAAGACAGGTTATTAAAATAGCTATTCCGCAAAAGACCGACATCAAGGTTCCGAGTCTCTGTTCTGTTCGGTATAACGCATCATATTCTTCATCCAAAAAAGAATAACTGAGTGGGCGCATCGGGACAGAGGTTTTCCATATTTTTTCAATATTGGAAAGGACAGACGATAATTTACCTGGCCCAACACGTAATAAAATACCGTTAAACCATTGCGGACTATTAAAAAGAATAATGGGTTGTATGACATCATGCATTGAGCTTGTATGAAAATCCTTCACTACTCCTACAATTGTGCCCGGATTACCGGCTATACCCAATATCACCTGTTTTCCTATCACATCGGCCGGTTTCATATTGTAGTGACGAAGAAATGCCTGGTTCACGATGAACTCATTGACGGTACTATCTCCTTTGATTTTTTCCGGGTCAAAATTTCTTCCGGCAATTAAAGAAATGCCAAGTGTTGACAAGTAATGTTGGTCGCCGGCGATGCCACCCACAAGATGCCAATCATCATCTGAAGCAGGATTTGATTTAATGGAAAAGCCATTGCCAATTACTGTTTCAAAAGGGGAACGCCAGGTTAATGACACATCCTGCACTCCGCTTATATTTCTCATTTCCTGTGCAAATGAATTAAGTTTATTATCGATGTCTGCATTGCCGTGAATCAGTACGACATGGTCTTTATCTAATCCCAGTTTTGTGGATTGCATAAATTCAAGTTGTGAACGAACGATGATCGTTCCTAAGATCAATGCTACTGAAATAGTAAATTGAAAGATCACTAAACTTTTCCTGACCATTATTCCCGATCCACCAGTTTTTGCAAAAGCTCCTTTCAGGGTTTCTACAGGCCTGAACCTTGAAAGCACCATGGCAGGATAAAAACCGGCGAGCAGTGAAACTAAAATTGTTCCTCCCCCAAGACTTAAAAGAAAATTTTTATCAAAAATGTAAAAAGGGATTTTTTTGCCCAACAGATCATTCAGATAGGGCAGTAGTGCATACACTGCTATCACTGAAATAATAACTGAAAAGAGAGTCAGTAAAAAAGATTCGGTAATGAACTGTGTAAAAACCTGCATCATGCCGGCGCCAATTGTTTTTCGAATGCCGACTTCTTTTGCACGAACAGATGCTTTGGCTGTTGAAAGATTTATGTAGTTCGCACAGGCGATCAGTAAAACCAAAATGGCGATGGTGATAAAGATGCGTATATATTTAAAGTCTGTAACAGCTATTTCATTTTTGAAATTGAATACCTGCGTATCGAAGTGAACATCCTTAAGTGGTTCCAATCTTAAATGAAGTGAGTTTTGAGAAGTAGATTGATTCGATTCACCCGACGGATTCACCCACGCATTAATTTTTTGAGAAAGGGAGGCGACATTTGTTCCCGGTTTTAGTAAAAAGAAAGTAGTATAATTAGGATTATTCCAGATTTCTTGTGTCTCTGAGCTATCCAGTCCGGAAATGCTGTAGATTGAAGTGAGAAAATCAAAACTAAAATGAGAATTCGATGGAACATTTTCAATAACTGCAGTAACTATAAATTCCTTTTTATTATTGTATAGCAGGGTTTGACCTATAGGATCTGTTTTTCCGAAATATTTTGTGGCAATATTTTTTGTGATCACTAACGTATTTGGCTTATTCAATGCTGTATTTAGATCACCGGCTATTGGCTTAAAGTCAAGTATCTTAAAAAAGTTCGGATCAGCATAAGCGAAACCGTTTTCATCAAATAAAGCATTTTCATGCCGGATGGTTTGAGAATTCCATGCGTGCAAAAAGCGGGTGGCATCTTCTATTTCCGGGAATTTCTTTTTAAGGTAAGGTGCCACAAATACGGGCACTGATGGAGAAATGGTTTGATTACCGCCCATCAGCACATCATAGTTGACACGATAAATACGATCTTTTTTTGAATGAAACTGGTCAAAGCTCAGCTCATATTTTACGAACGAAAATATCAGCAGGCAGCAGGTTATTCCCGCCGTTAATCCCGCTGCATTGGTAATAGTATAAGACAGATCTTTTTTTAATGAACGAAAAGCGATAACAAGATTTTTCCTGAACATAGATAGCGATTTATGATTTATAAAGTTTCTTCACTGTTCGTAATTCATTTTTCAGTCATATTTAATTGTTGGTCTCATTCCCGGATGTTTAAATTTGAAAAATCACCGTCAGAACTGTTGCCAACCCAAAAACCAATTTTTCCTGAAATATAATTATGAAGTGGCTGCACGGTTAATGACGGAAGAGGATTGTTATTTACGAACACTTTAATTTCATTCACATCAATGACAAGTTTTGCATGAAACCAACCATTGGCATTAATTGAACTGTTCAGTGCATTCTCATATCTGCCCGGGAATTTCTCTCTCAGGTACGACCAATCATATTTTGGTAATGAAATGTATTGGACAGAGTGGCTTTGTCGTGTCGCATCTGTTGCATTAAAGTTGAATGGACGAAAATAGATGCAATCATAAGCCGAATCGCTTGTCCCATGAAATGCAATACCAACAAAACTTTGCTGCATTACATCTTTCCCTTTTACATCAAACTCGATAATGCCTGATGAAAAATTTGTGTTCTTTATCCATGCAACTCCTGCGCCATTGGCAGTATCAATATGCAGCACATTTTTTCCGGTTGATTTTTCAATTGAAATTTGCCGGTTAAACACATCAAAATCCGATGCAGAAGATAAATACGTTGATTGTGCATGCACCAGGTTGAAACAGCCTAACGCAATTACTATATGGATGGGCAACATTTTCATAAATATTCTTTTATTCCGTTCTCAAACTCTTCACCGGGTTTGCAATCGCTGCCCTTATTGACTGATAGAACACAGTGATCAACGCAATGGTTATGATCAGCAACAATGGAAAAATGAAAAACCATGCATCTATTTTTATATGAAATGCATAATCATTTAACCAATTCTTTAATAAAAAATAAGCGGCAGGGATAGCGATCAAACCTGAAAGCAATACAAGTTTTATATACTCTTTAGTAATAAGCGTTGTTATTTGAAAAACGGTAGCTCCCAATACTTTTCGCAGGCTTATTTCCTTTGTTCTTTTTGTAACTGTGTAGAGTGAAAGACCAAACAACCCGAGACTGGCAACGATTACTGCAAGCACGGTGAACCACCAGAGTATCGCAGAAAATAGTTTATCATTCTTATACTGTTCATTAAAATGATCATCCAAAAAGAAAAATTGAAAAGGGCTCTCCGGAAACTGCTTATTCCAAATCTGTTTTGCTATGGCTAATACCTGCTGGATATTCGATGTGTTAAGTTTTAATGAAAAACTGTTCATGTTCTGCAGTTGTTCGGGATAAAACACGATGGGGTCATAGTTGTATTGTAAAGATTGCTGGTGATAATCATTTAATACTCCAACGATCCTGCAATTATACCCGGCACCATGAACCCTTTTATTTATGGCATCATTTGCCGTGGCAAAACCAAGAACTTTTGCTGCTGTTTCATTTACGATCAGACTTACAATTTGGGTCGTGTCAGGTGTTGCAGGTTTATCTTTATCGAAATTTCTTCCGGCAGCAAGTGACAAACCATAATCCGGAACAAATTTTTCATCAATGCCAAATATCCTGCAACGCTTTCCTTCATTTGAATTGATCTGGCGGAAGTCGGATGAACCACCTACCTCACTCCCCGGAACATCTGTTGAAGCCGTAACCGTTTGCACACCGGGGATGGTTTGCAGATCATTTATAAAAGATTCGACCAGCTTTGTTTTACTACTATCAAGATTAATCGTTTGCCGCAGGACAAGTGTTTGCCTGATAGTAACACCAAGATCCCTGTTGCTCATAAATTTTAACTGGCGATAAAAACCAAATGCGCCACCGATCAGCATGATAGCTGCCGCAAATTGCAGTACCACCAGGAACTTCCTGAATAGATTCCTGCTTCTTTTAATTCCCCCAAAGCCCATGACGGACTTTAACGTTTGAATGGGTTGAAATGATGACAAAATAAAAGCAGGATAAAAACCGGCTAATAAAGTGCTGATCAGGAAAGTGGAGAAGATAATTGCCCAGAATTGCCAGCTATTCGTTTGCAAGTCGTTTACATTTTGACCTATGAGCAATGAAAATTTCGGAAGCAACCATATAAAAAGAAGAAAACCTGCAATGATCCCAAACAGGTTCATCAAAAAAGTTTCTGCAAGAAACTGCCTGACGAGTTGAAATTTGCTTGCACCAACAACTTTACGAACTCCTACTTCTTTTGAACGTTCCAGGGACCGTGCTGTAGAAAGATTTACATAATTAATGAGTGCTATCAATAAAATGAGCAAGGCAGCAATACCGAGATATTTTAAGTAATAAAGATTCCCGCTTCCCGGCATTTCATAATCATAGTCTGAATGTGTATGAATGTCTTTTAACGGTTGTATTTGGAAAGTATTCGTATAACCATTCTTTTTCATGTCGTCACCCATGTAGCGCTGTGCAAAAGCAGGCATCTTCCCCTGCAATGCGTTTACATTTGTGCCTGTCTTCAATAAAAGATAAGTATAGAAATCACTCCATCCCCAGCTTGTGTTTGCAGCGCCATTTGTACTCTGGATATACTTATTGTAATTGAGAAGAATGTGGAATTGAAGATGTGAATTGGCCGGAATATCTTTAAGAACTCCCTTTATAATGTAATCTTCATTGTCGAAATGTAATGATTTCCCGATCGGATCTTCTTTGCCAAAATATTTTATAGCTGTTGAATGAGTGATAACAGCATCGTTCAATTGAGTAAAGGATGTTAAAGAAGAACCTTTTTCAAATGGAAAAGAAAAGACATTGAATACTGAGGTATCCACGTAATATATCAGGCCGTCTTCAATGATCTTTTTATCTCCGTGTTGTACAACCCCCCATTGTTTTCTGAAACGTACTGCGTCCTCAACTTCCGGGAAATCTTTTTTCATTGCTGGAGCAAGAGCAGGATAAGTAAATGCAAAGGTTTGAGGCTTGCCTCCGGTTTCGGTAACAATCATAGGCACCCGGTAAATGCGATTCTCGTTCACATTAAAATCATCAAAACTGTATTCGAATCGCAGGTAATTTATAATGAGTAAAAATGCAGTAATGCCAATAGCAAGTCCCAGGACATTAATAGTTGAAAAAATTTTATTCTTCAGTAAATTTCGCCAGGCAGTTTTAAAATAGTTTTTGATCATAACACAATTTTGAAATTTTGTCCCGCTTTAAGTGGGAGGGAAATTTCGAAATTTCCCAATTGTACTTTTCCCAATTCATTCATTCCGTTCTCAAACTCTTCACAGGGTTGGCAATTGCTGCTTTTATTGCCTGGAAACTCACTGTTATTAGTGCTATTAAAATGGCAAGTAAACCTGCAATTACAAACATCTGCCAGGAAATATCAATGCGATAAACATAATCCTGCAACCACTTATTCATGGCAATCCATGCCAGTGGAGATGCAATAGCCATTGCAATCAGCACAAGCAATAAAAATTCTTTTGAAAGCAAATTGAATAATGTTACCGGCCCGGCACCCAATATTTTTCTTATTCCAAATTCTTTAGTGCGTTGTTCGGCTGTAAACATTACAAGGCCTAATAATCCCAGACATGAAATAAAAATGGCCAGAATTGCAAAGTAGTTGGATAGTTGGGCAACCACCTGCTCACTTTTGTACAACTTCTGGTATTCTTCATCAGAGAATTTATATGTAAACGGAAATTTTGGATTCAGATTTTTGCAAACTTTTTCAAGAGTTGCCAGGGCTTCTTTTGTTTTTCCCGGTTGCGTTCTTACTAATGCTTCACCGTATTCAAGATTTTCCCCTAAACGAAGTACCAAAGGATTAATGGCCGTGTGCAGTGAATTAAAATGAAAGTCTTTTATTACACCTACAATCGTTCCTTTCTTTTGCCAAAAAGTCAACCGCCTTCCAATGGGATCTTTGTATCCTATTATTTTCAGTGCTGTTTCATTAACTATATATCCAACGGAATCTGTTGCAAATTCTTTTGAAAAATCTCTGCCCTTTGTCATCGGTGCATGCATTGTTTTGATAAAATCATAACCTATTGCTGCCTGAGTAAATTCTACGCCCGAGTTAGGGTCTTTTCCATCCCAGTCAACGCCACCTGTTCCGTTGTCAATTTGTGTGGGGTTTTGCGACATGCGCGTAATATCTTTTATGCCCGGCATATTCAACGCCTCGTTCTTAAACAATCCATACTTTCCGGTAAGATCACCTTCCAGTGGAATATAAATAAGATTTCCCCTGTCATACCCAAGATTCACCGATTGTATGTAGTTTACCTGTTTGCTGATGACGATCGTTCCAATGATTAAAATGATCGAAAGCATAAATTGAAAGACAACAAGACCTTTGCGAAACCATAAAGCTCCGCGACTGAATTTTAGAGAACCTTTCAGTACACGTATCGGATTGAATGATGATAAATAAAGTGCAGGATAGCTGCCCGAAATAAAACCCGTTACCAATAATAATCCTGCTATGCTTATCCAGAATGAAGTGTTGTTGAAGGGCATTACAATTTGCTTGCCTGTAAGCTGGTTAAACGTTGGTAATACCAGCATCACGATCAATAACGCCACTGTAACAGATAACAGTACGATCAACAAAGCTTCACCAATGAATTGACGTATCAATGCAGAACGCACCGCGCCGACAACTTTTCGCACACCGATTTCCTTGCTACGTTTTACAGAGCGTGCTGTTGTAAGGTTCATGAAATTGATACACCCGATCAATAAAATAAAAATGGCTACTATACTAAATAATTGTACATACTGAATTCTCCCGCCTGATAAATTTCCGTTCTTATCAAAGTTGGAATGAAGGTAAATATCACCGTAGCGCTCAATGCCTAACCTTATGTAATCATTTGATCTTTGTTCTTTGTTGTAGTTGTCAAGAAAACGAACGATCTTTTTCTCAAAAGCCGTTGCATCTGTTCCTTTTCGCAGCATGATGTAACAGGGCGGTCCATTGTTTGTCCAGTCTTTAGCCCAACTATTGACTTCAAGAAACGCTTGCCAGTTGAGAATATAATCGAATTGCGCCGTACTGTTTTGAGGAACATGATCAAACACAGCTGTGATCTTAAAATCGGTTTTGTTTTGATAACGTATCGTTTTACCGATCGCTTCCGAAGGAGAACCAAAAAACTCTTCTGCCATCTTCCTTGAAATAGCAATATCAGAAGGTGTTTTCAAAGCATTAATAGCATTCCCTTCCAGCAAAGGATAAGAAAACATTTTAAAGAAATCCTGCCCTGCATGATTTCCGTTTTCTTTTATTATTTTATTGTTGGCCTCAAAAGTGCAAAGCTCGTTCCATGCATAATTGGTGGCATATTGTATTTCGGGCAACACGCGTTTCATTTCGTCAGCCATAACGCCCGGTGTGCCGTGAAATGCCGACCATTGTCCGTCATGGCTCTGACGTTCGTATACGCTGTATAATTGCGACCCATTTTTGTGAAAGGCATCCACTTTGTATTCATCATTTACCCAAAGCATTATCAAAAGGCTGCAGGTCAATCCTAATGCAAGCCCCATAATGTTGATAAATGAGAATGCTTTATTCTTCCAGAGATTGCGTAATGCAGTTTTAAAATAATTTTTTATCATGGTTATATTTTTTATTCTGTTCTCAAACTTTTCACAGGATTGGCAACAGCTGCTTTTACTGCCTGGAAACTTACCGTAAGCAATGCGATCAATATTGTTGCAACCCCGGCCGCAAAAAATATCCATACCGTAATATTTATTCTGTATGCAAAATCCTGCAGCCATTTATTTGCGGCCCACCATGCGATGGGTGTTGCAATAAGAATGGCTATAGCAACGAGTTTTATGAAATCTTTTGATAACAAAGCAACAATACCCGTTACCGAGGCGCCAAGCACTTTGCGAATACCGATTTCTTTTGTTCGCTGTTTTGCTGTGTATATACTTAATCCAAACAATCCTATACAGGCGATGATGATAGCGAGGCTCGCAAAAATGCTTAGAACCCGCAACAGTCTCTGATCAGATTGATAGAACTTGTTCAACTGTTCATCCATGAAGAAATAATCGAAGGGGAACTCGTTATCCAGTTGTTTCCATTGTTTTTGAATATTGCTTAAGGTGGATTGAACGGCGCCTGCTTTTAGTTTTACTGAAACATAAAGAGGATTATCGTTTAGAATAATAGCAAGCGGTTGAACTTTTTCACGCAGGGAAGCGAAATTGAAATCCTTCATTACACCGATCACCCTTCCCTTTCTCATTTCGTAGATCTCAATTTTTTTTCCGACCGGATCTTTCCAGTTGAGATATTTTGCCATGGCTTCATTGATCACAATTGAATTCGCAGTATCTGTAGCCAGTTTCGGATCGAAAAATCTTCCCTGCGATAGATGAATGCCATATGTGGAAGCGAAATCAGCATCTGTTTCAAGCACGTTCGTGAGAAGATGTTCATCCAAAGTATGCTCTTCAGTAATGATCCCGGAACCATTAAAACTCTGACCGGGTACACGATTACTTGCAGAAACAGAAACCACCCCGGCATTTTGCTTTAATTCAGAAATAAATTCAGCGCTTTTATGATTCAATTCAATAGTAGTATTGGCAAGTTGAATGACTGCAACCTGGGCTTTATTAAATCCGAGGTCTTTTGAAACGAGAAAATGTGTTTGTTTGTTTACAATGATAGTGGCAACGATCAAAAGTATGGATAGGGCAAACTGCGTTGTTACCATTGATTGACGCAGCCAATTATTTTTTCCGGCTTTGATTACATTCCTGAAAACATCGGTCGATTTGAATCTTGACAAAAACAGGGCAGGGTAGAGGCCTGCTATCATGCTAATAAGTAATAACATTCCAATAATGGCTGACAAAATATTCCATTGCAGAAGAAGAAAAGATTCAAGATGAGTGCTAGCCAGTTGATTGAAAAATGGTAAAACTATAGTTACAAGCAGCAGGGCGATGGAAAGCGAAATAAAACAGAGGAGGAATGATTCGCCAAAAAATTTTCTTATGATTTGGAATTGATTTGCTCCTAAGACTTTTTGTACGCCGGTTTCTTTGGCGCGGCCTAAAGCACCGGCAGTTGTAAGATTTATGAAATTGAAACAGGCAATCAACAGTATCAAACCTGCAATGATCAAAAGTGTATAAACGATTTTACTGTTGTTGGTGTGAAATTGTTCCGCATATTGAATATCTCCCGAATGTAAATGGATATCATTAAGAGGTTGAAGAAATATCCTGTACGAAAATTCTTTTTCATCGCGATGCTGGTGCTGGATGGAAGAAATTTCATCGCCAACTTTTGCAACATCAGAATTTGGCCTGAGTTCAACAAAACTGTAGTTCACATTTGTTTCCCAATTATTCATCCAGAAAAAATAATCTTTGTTTGCAGCTACTGTTCCCCATGAAATAAGCATCGTAAATTGCATCGAAGAATTAAAAGGAACGTCTTTAGCAACTGCTGTTATTTTTACCGGGATATTATTGAGCGTTACCAGCGTTTTTCCAACAGGATCACTATCTCCAAAATATTTTTTTGCTGTTGATTCTGTGATGACAGCCGTAGACGGTTCTGACAAAGCGGTTTTCCGATCACCTTCTTTCAGCGGGTAATCGAACATTTGCAGAAAAGAATTATCGGTATAGACAACATCATCGAGCTTAATATGTATCGTATCATAGCTTACCAGCATTTCGGTGAACCATGGTCTGAATTTAGTTGCCATGGACACTTCCGGTATCTGCTTAGGCAGTTCTTCGGAAAGAAGACCGGGAGTGAGAGCGTCTTTATAACCTTCCTTTCCTTTTTCGTTTGTTATCTTGTCTATCCGGTAGATGCGGCTGTGGTTTTTGTTGAATTTGTCGAATGATAATTCTGTGTAGGCATATAGGCCGACCAGAATGCAGCTTGCCAATCCGATGGAAAGCCCAAGAATATTAATGAAGGAAAAGGTTCTGTGCCTTAATAAATTTCGAAAGGCTAATTTGAGATTGTGGTATAACATGTTTTTTCTTTTAAACGTCACAAAAATTTTTCATTCTCAAATAATATCTTATTTTATTTTTTTAATTGATCATCATAAACTACTAGATCTTTCTCAAGGCTTTTTTTAAAATCACCTTCACTTAAATTGATTGCTTTTGTGAGAGTTTCAACAGCTTTTTGAGGATTACCTTTTACGGAATATGCTTTAGCGAGCATAGCAAGGTAGCTTGGTGAAATTGAATCTGTTAATTCAACGCCTTTCTGTGCGGCATCAAAAGCAATGTTAACTAATCTTGATGTTTGTTTATCAGCATATTTATTAAAAATATTATCGCATAGTACCAATAATGCATGTGCAGGTACATGCGCATCTTTTTCAATACTTGCTCTCATGGTCTCAGCTTCTTTCACTTTCTTTTCATCCAAAAGTTTTAAAAAATCGCTCACTTTATTTTCAAGTAAAACTTTTTCTAGGTAGCTGGTTCTTAAGTTAGCTATATCATAATTGTTGTTTAAAATTTTTTCGATAAAATCTTCTGTAAGTGTATAGCCATCACCTATAAAAATAATTTTTCCTTTTCTATCAATGATAAAAACTTGTGGTAATGCCCAACTGCTGCTATCGTAAGCCAGTTTAATCCATGGGTTGTAGATAATAGATTTATATTGTTTATTATCGTTATAGCTGGGTGGCAACCATGCAAAATTGTAATCAAACTTTGCACCTTTTTGTTTTATAAAATCTGTTACCCGCTTATAAGTATTTCCCCATGCATCCTCACTAGTTGCACCGATCACTTCCAATCCCTTGCTCTTATATTTACTTTCCAATTCACTTAAATATTCCATGCCCGCAATGCAAGGTCCACACCATACAGCCCAAAAGTCAATAAGGTAGACTTTCTTCTTATCGTAAATATTCAAAGGGCCGCCTTTAATCCATTTATCCAGTGGCAGAACAGGTGCTTTGTCACCTACCAACAATGCGTGTGGCAAAACTTCCTGTGCTTCTGTAGAAGTAAAAAGAAGTAAGGTTACAGACAAGGAAAAAAGTCTAAGCATAAAAATTATTTAGTTAAAAGAAATTTTCAAGTTGTCTCATTATCGAGTCAGATTAATCCGTTCTCAAACTCCATTATTGCTGACCTTCATGCAGCCTCACAATTGTACCGCCGTTCACTTCCTGTATTCTGTTTGTGCATGAATCCTGGATCAATTGAAACGACACTGAGTCGTCCGTATAAAAATTTACTTTGTACTTACCTGCCGTTTGGATGCCGCAATTCTTATCATACATGTAGAAAGTGTCATTATCCAGTTTGTAATTGCCCTCGTTCTCTGTTTGTCCGCCTACTGTGACTTTGAACGTACCATCCTTATTAAAATCGACCAATATTTTAGAGCCGGGTGCGCCATCATGTGAGATCCAGTGACCAACAAGAGAATGATCAAAAGTTTTAAAGGAACAAAGCATGAGCGTGACAAAAACTGTGAATGTTATTATTGTATTTTTCATAACCATATGATTGAATAATTAATTTTTTTCACAACCTCAATTCATTATCTCTATTTATTCCGTTCTTAAGCCTACCGGCAGGCAAGCTATTCACCTATCACTTACTCAGTGCGCAATGATTTCACAGGGTTTGCCATTGCGGCTTTGATACTTTGAAAACTAATTGTTGCCAGAGTGATCACCAGTACACATAATGCGGCTAGTGTAAATACCAACGGTGTTATTGATATGCGGTAGGCAAAACTTTGCAACCAGTTGTTCATTAGCCACCATGATACCGGAAATGCAATCAGCAATGATAATACGATCAGCTTTAAAAAGTCAAACGATAACATGGCCGTGATGTTTGCAACGGAAGCGCCAATTACTTTTCTTATTCCGATTTCCTTTCTTCTTTTTTGAGTACTGAACGCAGCCAATCCAAACAATCCTAAACATGAAATGATAATGGCGAGACCGGCGAAATATTTTGAAAGGATTGATGTTCTTGTTTCTGTTTCATATTGCTTTTGGTATGCTTCATCCAAAAAATTAAATGTAAAAGGAAAGCCGGGATTGTATTTTTTATACAGTTTTTCTATTGCGCTGATTATTCGTTTTTGGCTTGCCTGGTTTATCCTTGCAACAATTGTTCCTCCGCCCTTTTCTAAAAACATGTAAGATGGTTTTATCGCTTCATGCATGGATTCAAAATGAAAATCTTTTACTATACCGATGATCTGCATGTTATTTCCAAAGCGCTGAATGATCGTTCCAACCGGGTTTTTCAAATTCATCACCTTCGCTGCTGCTTCATTTATTATTATGCCAGCCGAATCCGCGCCATAATTTTTAGAAAAACTTCTCCCTTCTTCCATTTGCATACCCATCGTTTCGATAAAATTGTAACCCACACCAAAGCCTTCAAAAAATACATCTTCATTAGGATCTTTTCCCGGCCATTCCAAGCCATAGTCGCCGTAGTTATGTCCGACCATATTATGAAATGTGTAGCTGGCATTGGTAACACCGGGTATTTGCTGCAATTCTGAAATAAATGATGTCTCGTTGTTTTGAAGGTTCCCTTCAGCCGCAATACGAACAATATTATCCTTATTATAACCGGGGTTTGCGTTTTGAATAAATTGTATTTGCTGATAAATAACAGCCACAGCAACGATCAAAATAGTTGACAGTGAGAATTGAAAAACAACCAAACCCTTTCTTGATAATAACTCTGCAACAGAAGTGTTCAGTTTTCCCTTTAAAATGGAAAGCGGCTTAAACCTGGACATGTATAGCGCCGGGTAACTGCCTGCAAGCAATCCTGTACAAATGATGATAGCTACAAAAGAAAGGATAAGGTTTGTGGTTAAATGAAAATCTATTTGTTTACCGGTAATGGTATTGAAAGCGGGTAATAAAACCGCTGCCAGGACTAAAGCTATTATACCCGCCAACAAAGTGAGTAAAAGTGACTCTGAAAGAAACTGGAAGATGAGTTGCTTACGTTCAGCACCCACAACTTTTTTAATACCGATTTCTTTCAAGCGTCTTGAAGCTTTTGCTGTCGAAAGATTCATAAAGTTGATGCAGGCTATAACAAGGATGAAAAGGGCGATGAGCGAGAACAGTTTCACATGCTCCATTCTGCCACCGCTTTTAGCGGCATTGCCAAAACTATAATTGAGATAAACATTCGAAAATTTTGCTGCAAAAACTTTACGGGTAGTGTCCTCGGTGTTGGCATTAATTACATTGGCAATTTTTCTGTTAACGGCATTGATGTCTGCACTTTTTTTTAGCAGGATAAAATTATGCGGGCCCGTAGCACCCCATTGCTTGACCCACGATTGAACACTGGCTAAATAATCAAATGATAAAACAAAATCGAATTGTTGTGAAGAGTTTTTTGGAGGATTAGCGAAAACACCCGAAACAAAGAAAGTAGTGTCATGCTGAAACTGTATAGGCTTACCAATAAGATTTTGCGTAGTGCCGAAAAGTTTTTGTGCGAGGCCAGCTGAAATAACAATAGAAGAATTTGAAGCCAGGACACTACTCCTGTTGCCATCAAGCAATTTAAATGAAAATACATTGAAATAATCTTTGCCGGCATATTGGCCACTCGCTTTAATATTTTTATCGTTTGATGAAAGTGTAGCTTGAGGATACCACTCCGGTGGCGCCAGTGGTGAAGCATATTCAATTTCGGGCACTTGCTGTTTTAATGTTTCACTCACCAGGCCGGATGATTCATCTGCAATACTGGTTTGGCCTTCGTAATTTCTTTGTTCCAGTAATTGGCAAACCCGATCGTCATTAGCAAAGAAATGATCGACACTTAATTCATCATTTACCCATAAAAAAATAAGTAAAGCACAGGCGAGGCCTGCTGATAACCCCAGAATATTCAGGAACGTAAATTGGCGGTCTTTTAAAAGATTACGCCATGCTATTTTTAAATTTGTTTTAAACATAAAAGTTTATGACTGATGTATGATTTAATTTACCTTGCTTGTCATAGCCACTGTTTACGATTGACAATTCACCATTCATTTTGTTCAGTTCTCAAACTCTCTTTAATAGCCAAGCTCCTGCGCTGAAGCTTCGGCGCAAGCCTAAACTCATTCAGAGCGAAGGCTGTTCACGGGATTGGCAACCGCTGCTTTGATCGATTGAAAGCTTACTGTTATCAATGCAATCATTAATGCTGTGAAACCGGCAACGGCAAACACCCACCAACTGATATTAATGCGGTATGCGAAACTTTGCAGCCATTTGTTCATTGCCCACCACGCGACCGGAAATGCTATCAGCGAAGCAATCAGTACCAGCTTTAAGAATTCTTTTGAAAGCATTCGAGTAACCTGCGGTACACTGGCACCCAATGCCTTTCTTATGCCGATCTCTTTGGTACGCTTTTCTGCCGTATAGGTTGCTAATCCAAACAAACCCAAACAGGCAACAAAAATGGTCAGTATTGAAAATAGGTTAAGAATAGTGCCTGTTTTTTGTTCTGCTGCATAAGTTTTATTAAACAGGTCGTCCATAAATGCATAAGTAAATGATTCGCTTGTATTGAATGCATCCCATTCTTTTTTCATTGTTGAAAGCAAGCCTGCAACATCTTTTGTTCTTATTTTGAAGATGAGGCCACCTTCCGGTTGTAACGTCATCAACAAAGGAGTAATGGGTTCATGCAATGATTTAAAATTGAAATCTTTTACCACACCGACCACATGAAACGGAACATTCGTGCCCCTGTCACTATTGACACGGATGATGGTTTTGCCAATTGCTGTATTTGGATTCCATCCAAAAGCTTTGACTGCGGTTTCATTAATGATCATGCCCGACGAATCAGTTGGAAACTTTGGAGAAAAATTTCTTCCTGCAGCTATGTGCATATCAAACGTGGGAATGTATTGTTCATCTATATGGTATTCTACAGTTCTCATGGCTTCGTTATCATGACCTTCAGGATATGCCATTGCATTGTTGGTATTACTTGGTCCGGCTGGCCTGTACCATGAAACGGTAGCATTTACGATTCGCGAATCGTGAAGCATTTCCTGTTTGTACACCTGCTCGTTTTTACCTAATGCATAGGAGTTGGGAAGGGTAATAAGTTGCTCTTTGTCGTAACCGAGTTTTTTATTCTGAATAAATTTCATTTGTAGATACACGACCATGGTGCCGATGATCAAACCGACAGAAATAAAAAACTGGAACACTACCAGGCTGCTTCTTAAATTGAAACTGTTGTGATTCCCGGTAAACTTTCCTTTAAGAACTGCTATAGGTCTGAATGAAGAAAGATAGAATGCTGGATATATGCCTGCAATGATGCCCACTAGGAAACCAAGAACAATAAAAGCGAGAACAGGCTTTATAGTGAGTGATAAGCTTTTCCCCGCCAGGTTATTGAATGCAGGTAAAGCTAAATACGCGAAACCCATTGCAAACAAAGTGGCCAATATGGCTATCAGCAAAGATTCAGCTAAGAACTGCGTGATCAATTGCAGTTTACCTGACCCCGCAACTTTTCTTACACCCACTTCTTTTGCACGCTTAGAAGCACTGGCAGTTGAAAGATTGATAAAATTGATGCAGGCAATCGCCAACATAAAAATGGCAATGGCGCCAAATATATAAACGTAGCTTGCATTGCCTGCCGGCTCCAATTCATTCGTGGTGAGCGGGTGCAAATGAATATCTTTCAAAGGTTGTAACGCAAATCCCAGCTCGTTGCCTTTCGTTCTGAATTGTTTCAGACTTAAACCCATCTGCTGTTGAATTTGAGGACCCATATACTTTTCAACCATTGCCGGAAACCTGGCCTCCATTTTTTTATAATCTGTGCCCGGTTTCAGTTGCAGGTAAGTATAATAGTTACCCCACATCCATGAATCTGATTTTGCCTCTTCGTGCACGGTCATAGATCCAAATATGTCAAAATGGAAATGAGAATTTGACGGAACATCATTGATCACACCTGTTACCTTGTAAGGATCATTATCACCAAAAGTGAGCACCTGGCCAATAGGATCTTTATTCCCAAAATATTTTTTAGCAGTTGTTTTTGTAATGATCACTGTATGTGGTTGAGCCAATGCTGTCACAGGATCACCTTCTATCATAGGTAAACTGAAAATGCTGAAGAAGTTGGGATCAACCAATGCATAACGGTCATCTTTAAAAGCATTGCCGTTGTAAGTTATTTTTGGTGAGCCCTGCGGTTGTAGCCTTGTAGCATCTTTTACTTCAGGAAAATCACTTTTTAAGGTAGCGGCTACCGGCGGCATTACGCCTGACTCACTTATTTTACCACCATCAATGTTTGCTCTAAAATAAATGCGGTAAATATTGTCGGCATTTTTATTAAAGTGATCATAACTTAATTCATCCTGCACATACAACATAATGATGAAGCATGTTGCAATACCTATAGATAAACCAAGAACATTAATAAAAGAAAAAAGTTTATTCTTTCTGATATTTCTCCATGCCGTTTTTAAATAATTCTTAAACATAGAAATTGATTTTGAATTTTTAAATTGCAATTTCCCAATCTCCCAATTGACCTTTTCCCAATTTATTTATTCCGTTCTCAAACTCTTCACCGGGTTTGCTATGGCAGCTTTTATTGATTGAAAACTTACTGTTAATAAAGTAATGAGTAATGCACCAATACCTGCTGCAGCAAAAATCCACCACGATAATATTGTTCTGTATTCGTAACTCTGTAACCAGTCATGCATTATCCACCAGGCGACCGGAAAAGCAACCAGGCAGGAAACGCACACCAGTAATAAAAAATCTTTTGATAATAGTGTTGTAATGCCCCGCACACTTGCGCCCAATACCTTACGCACGCCGATTTCTTTTTTACGTTGTTCCGCTACAAAGGATGCAAGTCCGAATAACCCCAGGCAGGAAATAAAAATGGCCAGACAGCCAAAAATAGTTGCCAGTGAGCCGATGAATTGCTGATAACGGAATTTTTGTTCAAAGTCTTTATCTACAAAATGATAATCGAAAGACTGTGATACATCTGCTTTTTTGAAAATGGATTCCAATTTGGAAATGCTTCCCTGTAAAGTATTTACAGGTTTTAGCTGTATAAAAATATAGTTAGTGTTTGAAGGGCTATTGAAAAAAGCCAAGGGCGCAGGATGTGTAGCGTTCACGTTGTTATACACGAAGTCTTTAGTAATGCCGATAATAGTTAACCGTTGTGTTGGATCCCTCCAAATCTGACCGCCGATATGACCTGCGTTACCCATTAATTTTGCAAAAGATTCATTTATAATAATGTTCATGCTATCTACATTCTGGTCCTGCGAAAACCCTCTGCCATCTTTCAACTGTATGCCGAATGTTGTAAGATAATCTGCATCTGTACTGACATTGGTAACCAGAACATCTTCATCAGCACTTTTCCCTTCCCAGTTCCAGCCACCGCCATTGTAGTCCATACTCATCGGCGAAAATGCGCCGAGTGAAACGGAGCTTACATCATTGGTATTTAAAATATCCTGTTTCAATGATGGATAGCTTTTCATTAGTGTGGGCGTAACTGGTACATACAATATGTTGTTTTTATTAAAACCCAAATCCCTGTTTTTGGTAAACTGAACCTGGTGATAAATCACCACTACGGCAATGATGATTATGACCGAAATAGCAAATTGTATTACCACCAATCCCTTTCTTACAATTCCTGCATTCCCTGCTTTTTTGGTAGTTTGATTTTTCAGTGCTCTCACCGGGTTGAAGGAAGATAAATACAATGCCGGATAACTGCCCGCAACTAAACCACAGAGTGTGCCGATGAAAACTAAGAATAAAATATGTGAAGTATATAATAAATGGAGGTGCAAACGAATGCCAATCAAACTGCTAAATGATGGCAGCACACAGGCCACAATAAGTACAGCAAACAGAACGGCTGTATAGGCGACAATCAACGATTCAGATAAAAGGCTGCCGATTAAACTTTGCCGGGTTGAGCCCAGCACTTTGCGCAGGCCGATTTCCTTTGCACGTTTCTGGCTGCGTGCAGTTGAGAGGTTCATAAAATTGATACAGGCAATAATCAAAATAATGAATGCCACCAGTGAAAACATTTTTATATACTGTATTTTTCCTTTTGAAGGATCTTCCACGCCATTGGTAAATTGCCCGTACAAATTCAATCTTTTTAAAGGATACAGCCATAAGGACTGATTGGTTACCTGCGGATCTTTTTGACGAATTAGTTTTTCGAGTTTTTTATTAAAGGCTGCAACATTTGTATTTGGGTTTACTGCTACCCAGGTATCCGTCCAGTTGTTTCCCCAGGCGTCAATGCCCTGTCCTTTGTTCTGATCATAGAAAACCTGGAAAGGCAACAGGAAATCTTTGCCGTAAAATGCTGAATTTTCGGGAATATCTTTATAGACTGCAGAAACTTTGTAAGGATGATTATCTACTAATATTGTTTTGCCCATGGCATCAGCATTGCCGAAATAACTTTTCGACAGTTTTTGGGAAACAGCGATCTGAGAAATATCATTCAATGCATTAATATCATTGCCTTCAACAACCGGAAGCCCGAACATTTTCAGAAAAGCTGAGTCGACATAAGCGCCGGATTCTGCCAGGTGTTTATCGGCCAGGGAAACGGTTGCGTCCAGATCATCATATCGCGAAACATTCACAACTCCCGGAAACTCCTGCATCAGCGCATCTTTTACAAGTACCGATGTAGCGGCAAAGGTGTACATATCCTTGCCGTAAGTTTGGTTATTCTCTATTTGATAAATATTGTTCAAACCGGGAATCGAATGATTGTAGGTAACATTGTACTCTACCCACAAAAAAATAAGGCTTGCACAGGCAACGCCTACGGCAAGTCCCGCAATATTTATGAATGAAAAGCTTCTGCCTTTTAATAAATTTCGCCACGCGGTTTTGAAATAGTTTTTAAACATAAATTTTGATTTAAGCTAATAGCTGGTAGCGAATTTCTATTCCGTTCTCAAACCTGCCTGCCGGCAGGCAGGCTCTTCACATGTTTATCTATTCAGTACGCAATGATTTCACAGGGTTTGCAATGGCTGCTTTTATTGCCTGGAAACTTACTGTTATCAATGCAATCACCAATGCAACTATTCCCGACGTTATAAATATCCACCAGCTCATATGAATACGGTATGCAAAATCCTGTAACCATCTATTCATTAACATCCATGAAACGGGGATTGCAATAAACATGGCCACAAGTACAACTTTCAATAAACCTCCTGTCAATAAAACTGTAATGTTTGTAACCCCGGCGCCCAACACTTTTCTTATGCCGATCTCTTTTACACGCTGACTTACTGTAAAAGAGATAAGTCCAAACAAACCGAGACATGCAATAGAAATAGTAAGAATGGTAAAGGCCAGCAATATTTGTCCCTGCTTTTTTTCAGCATCATATTGAGCTGCGAAATTTTTATCGAGAAAATGATAATCGAATATTGCCGACGGATCAAATTTTTTAAAAGTTGCCTCAACAGCCGCCAGTGATTGCGCGATGCCACCGTTGCCCAGCCGCACATACATGTTATCCCTGTCTGATGCTTTTTGTGGTAGTATCATGATCAACGGTTCTATTTTGTGCTGCAGTGAATAAATATTAAAATCCTTCACCACGCCAATAATGTTGGCAAACGGTATCTTGCCAGTAGCGTCTTTGCCTCTTGAGATACGTTTTCCAATCCCTGTTGTCCAACCGTGTCTTTTCAGTAACGTTTCATTCACTATGACATCGTTGCTGTCAGATGCGATGTCTTTTGAAAAATTGCGACCTTCAAGTAAATGTATTTGCATAGCCGGAATGAAGTCGGGATCTATCACCAATCCATTGGCAAGATTGTTATGTTCATCCAAAGCGCCATTTTTTTCGATATAGTAATCCAACATACCAATATCATTATTGCCAATCGGATTGCCTGCTGAAGCAACCGCTTTTATCATTGGACTTTGAAGCAATGCTTCCCGAAGTGATGGCACTTCTTCTCTCACCTTCCTTGAATCGAGATGAAAAGTGATCATTTTATTTTTATTAAAGCCGAGGTCCGAATTCAATACATAGTTTAACTGCATATAAATAACAAGCGAAGCTGTTATCAGAACAACGGTCACAGCAAACTGAAATAGAACTAAAGACTTTCTGAAAATAACTTGCCCTTTGGCATTTCCTATTTGATTTTTTAAAGCAGGTATCGTTTTAAAATGTGAAAGAAAAAAGGCAGGATAGAAACCCCCGATAAGTCCTGCAAATAATGAGAAGCCAATCAAATAAAGGATGCTTGGCAGCACACCAAACTGCCATACAGACAATTGTTTGCCGGTAACATTATTAATTAGTGGCGTAACAAATGTTACCAACAAAATGCTGATTAGGGCCGCAGAGAAAATGGTCACTGTGGATTCCGTGAGAAACAGGCTCAAAAGCTTTTTCTTACTGGAGCCAATGACTTTTCTTACGGCTACTTCACGTAAGCGTACAGAGGCACGGGCGGTGGTGATATTAATATAATTGATAAAAGCAATGATCAAAATAAGCAATCCTACAATTGCCAGAACGTAGATATATTTTATGTTGTGATTTTCGCCAAGCTCATAACCAAGGTGAGAGTGTAAATGAATAGAAGTTAATGGTTGCAATTCTAAATTAAAATGAAAATTCTCAGAATGTGGTGTTAGATATCTTGCAACAAAAGAAGGCATCTTTGCTCTTAAGTGGTTGATGTCCGCATTCTTCTTTAATAATATATATGTATAGATACTCAGGTTACTCCAATCACCGCCGTAATTGTCCGGTATCGGTCGTAGTGCAGCAAATGTAAAATGCGAGTTGACAGGTACATCTTCAATCACACCTGTTACCCTGGATGGAAATTTGTCTATATAAATGGTTTGATTGAGCGCATTGACCGGATCATTAAAAAGTTTTGAGGCAAGGGATTTTGTAAGAACAATACCATTGGGCTGTTGTAAGGCATTTGCCCCGCCTGCCAGGAAATGATAGGTAAATACATTGAAAAAAGAAGGATCGGTAAAAAAAATGGAATTTTCCTTAATTGTTTTGTCGTTATAAGTAATAATGCCTCCGCCTTCAGCGTCGATGCGTACAGCATCTTCTACTTCAGGAAAATCTTTTTTAAAAGCTGCAGCGGCAAGCGCCGATGTACCAGTTATGTCCAGTTTTTCTTCTCCGGAAGTGCCATGTGTAACGAGGCGATAGATCCTGTCTGCTTTTTTGTGATAACGGTCATAGCTTAACTCGTCTCCAATATAAAGTGAAATGATCCACGCCGCAGTAAGACTTAAAGCAAGTCCTGAAATATTGACAAAAGAAAAAACTTTTTGCCTGGTTATGTTTCGTAATGCAGTTTTAAGATAGTTTTTGAACACAGTTGTAAGTTTTAGGGTTTATGACCGTTCAGCAGACTAATTCAGTTATTCAGATCCAATGGATTCAACCGCCATGCCATTTTAAAAGCTACTGTCTCATAAGTTGCTGTATTTAATACTTTACAGTAAGTGTTCGAAAACGGACAGTTACTGTACATATCCGAACATTTTTTTATTCTGTTCGCAAAGATTTTACTGGGTTTGCAATGGCAGCTTTAATCGCCTGGAAGCTGATGGTGGCTTCAGCAAACTGCGCCACGCGGTCTTAAAATAATTTTTTATCATGGCTATTTGTTTTATTTATTCAGTTCTTAAACTTTTTACCCCGAGGCTTTGGGTCGGGATTAAATCCCTGCCTGTCGGCAGACAGGTTTATTCCGTTTGTAAAGATTTAACAGGATTGGCAATGGCTGCTTTTATTGTTTGAAAACTTATGGTAACTAATGTGATCGTGATAATAACTATGGTTGTAATGATAAAAACTTCTGCGTTTAATCGTATACGATATGCGAAGCTCTGTAACCATTTATCGGCAGCCCACCATGAAAAAGGAATTGCAATTAAGAGCGCAACCAATATTAGTTTGATAAAATCGGTGGAAAGCATTGCGGCAATATTACTGATGGAAGCGCCCACAACTTTTCTTATACCAATTTCCTTTTGTCGCTTTTGTGCGGTGAAAGCAGCAAGGCCAAATAAACCAAGGCATGAAATCAAAATGGCAATACCCGCAAAATATTTAGACAAAACAGCTACCCTTTGTTCAGAGGCATATAGCTTGTTATAATCGTCGTCAAGAAAAGCATAACTGAAATCAAGACCTGGATTGTATTTTTTGTACAAAGCTTTTATGCTTGCAATCGCTTGCTGCTCCTTTCCGGATTGTATCTTAACAAGGGTAATTGGATTTATCGGTGAATAAGTAAAAAATGCCGGCCCGATCTTTTTATACAACGACTGGAAATGATAATCTTTTACGATACCTACGATCTGTTTCTTCTCATCCCACATTGAAACTGTTTTACCAATTGGGTTTTTTAGGCCCATGGCTTTAATCGCAGCCTGGTTAAATATTACACTTGAACTGTCGGCAAAATCTTTTGAGAAAGGCCGGCCTTCCGCCATTTGCAAACCCATTGTTTTAAAAAAGTCATCACCAATGCTATTACCATAATATTCTATTCCGAGGTTGGGATCTTTTCCATCCCAGCTAATGCCTCCTCCCGCATGAGAATAATTGCCCATTAAATTGCCATCTATATCTGAAGCTTTAATTACCCCGGGAATATTTTTTACTTCAGCAATAAACGATGAAGGATCTTTTGCAAGATTACCATCGTTCGAAATACGGATAACATTGTCTTTGTTATATCCAAGGTTAGTAGTTCGAATCAATTTCATTTGCTTATAAACTACCAGCACAGAAACAATCAGTATCACAGAAACAGTAAATTGAAAAACCACCAATCCCTTTCGTATCCATGATTCTCCCAGGGAAGTATTCAGCTTGCCTTTTAATATGGAGACCGGTTTAAATCGGGACAGGTAAAGTGCAGGATAACTCCCTGCGATAATGCCTGTAATAAATGTGATGCCAATTATTGACAGAACCAAACCTGCATTAAAATGAATGTTGATCTCTTTTCCAGTAATTTCTTTAAATGCCGGAAGTATTAAAATGACCATCGCCAATGCAATCACCAAAGAAAAAAATGCCATCAGCATTGATTCGCTGATGTATTGAAAGATCAATGAACTCCTGCTTGCGCCGATCACTTTTTTTATGCCCACTTCCTTCATCCGGCGGGAGGCTTTCGCCGTTGATAAATTCATAAAGTTGATGCACGCAATAATTAGAATAAAAAGGGCGATAATGGAAAACAGTTTTACATATTCCATTCTTCCGCCGGATTGTACTCCATTCACAAAGTTGTTATACAAATACCGGTTGGAATATTTTTGGATGAACAGGTCACCTTCCCACTTCGCCATCTCTTTATCAGTATAAAGTGATTTGATTTGTGCTTTGCTGAAATCTTTTATTTTATTATTAAATGCATTGGCGTTAATTCCCGGCTTCAACACCACATAAGTAGAAACCATATTGCTTCCCCAAAAAGTGACATCTCCCATTCCGCCTGCATTTTTTTGCGCATACAAATCGAATGGAAACAATACATCAAATTGATCGGTGGCGTTGGCAGGTGGCGACTTAAAAACGCCGGTAATTTTATAAACATTGCTGAAATCAGCATCCTCATCTTTTAGATCCCATTTAATTGTTTTACCAACAACATCCGTTGTATTAAATAATTTTAAAGCTGTTTCATCTGATAGAAGAATATTAGATACATCAGCGAGTGCATTTTTTTTATTCCCGTTGATAAGTTGGTAAGAAAATACATTGAAGAAATCTTTGCCCGCAAATGCCAATTTTGCTTTTATAAGCTTATCGCCGAATGAAAGGATACCGGGTTCATGTTGCTTTTTCACACAAGTAGCAAATTCAACTTCAGGTAATTGTTTAGCTATCGACTGAGCCAGTAAGCCTTGCGTGGTTTCACTAACTTCTATAGCACCTGTACCATCTGCGTTTTTCTTTAATACCTGGTACAACCGGCTATCGTTTTTATTAAACTTGTCAATACTTAATTCGTCGTTTACCCATAGATAAATAAGCAATACACAAGCCAGGCCGGTAGCCAAACCAATGAGATTGAGAAAACTAAATTGCTTGTCCCTGATAAGATTGCGCCACGCAGTTTTGAAATAGTTCTTTGTCATGATTATATTTTTTATTCTGTTCTCAAACTTTTCACCGGATTTGCAATAGCTGCTTTTATCGCCTGAAAGCTGATGGTGATTAATGTAATAAGAAGAACAGAGCTTCCTGCAATCAAAAAAACAATTGGCGTTATGCTGATGCGATAAGCAAAACCCTGCAACCATTTGTTTGCCGCTAACCATGATAGTGGAATGGCTACGCACAATCCAATCAATACAAGGGCAAAAAAATCTTTTGAAAGCATAGTAACAACATCGGCAACAGAAGCGCCCAGCACTTTTCTAATGCCTATTTCTTTTGTACGCTGCATTGCAGTGTACGCCGTTAAGGCAAATAGTCCCAAACAGGCAAGTATAATTGCTAATCCTGCAAAGACACTGAATATTTGTGCTGTTTGCTGCTCCGAATGATAAAGTGAGTTGAAACTGTCATCCAGGAAATGATATTGAAATGGCCTGTGCGAAACCCGTTGCTTCCACACATTTCCCAATGCGTTTATTGTAGCAGGTAGATTGTTTCCCGATATTTTTACAAATGCTTGAAAAATGTGACGATGATTTGAATCTAAAAAAATGACCAATGGCTTAACAGGTTCATGCAACGATGCAAAGTTGAAATCTTTCACTACTGCTTTTACAATTCCTTTCTGGCCCCCTGATCCTCCCCTATAAATGGTTTTGCCAATTGCTTCTTCGGGGCTCCATCCTAAAGCTTTTACAAGCGTTTCATTCAGCATAAAAGATGTATGAGGATCATTCGCATCGCTCAACTGCATCCAGTCTGATAAAGTATAGTCACTTCCCGCCATAATTTGCAACCCCATTGTTTTCACAAAATCGATATCGGTTGGAGAAGCATTTACAAATAAAGGAGTAGCTGAAAGGCCATTGCTCTTTGTTACTTCATCATCCCATTGAATGTGTGTGGTCTCTTCAGCTCCGCAACTTACGGAAACCACATTGGGGGCTTGCTCAATAGCTTCTTTGATTGCCTGGAAATTTGGACGCATTACTCCATCAACCGGCAATACGGCAATATGTTCTTTGTTATAACCAAGATTTTTATTTCTTATAAAAGACATTTGCTGAAGAATAATAATGGTGGAGATAATTAAGAATACAGAAATAAAGAATTGGAAAACAATAAGCGATCTGCGCAATGTTCCCGAACCTCCGGAAAATGAAAAACCACTTTTCAATATTTTGATGAGTTTTAAATTGGACAAAATAAAAGCGGGATAAGCACCGGCAACCAGACTGATAATGCAATAAAATAATAGCAGGAACATAATCGCTAATGGCCGAAGCAGAATCGTAAGATCAAGCTGCCGCTCCACAAGCTGGTTAAACTTCGGCAAGAATGCGATAGCGAAAATAATCGCCAGCGAAACTGCAAACAGGTTTACTAAGAGAGACTCCCCAATGAATTGCCAAAATAACTGTCGCCTTTCTGAACCCAATACTTTTCGGATACCGATTTCTGAAATTCGCCTTGCTGCCTGCGATGTTGAAAGATTAGTATAGTTTACACAGGCGATGCAAAGTATAAGCATCGCAATGGCGCATAGAATATATATGTAGGTGATATTTCCATTCGGTTCAAGCCCTCCCAATGAAGAATATAAATGAACCTTAGTGAATGGTTCCAGGTGAAAAGTAAGATAATCGTTCGCCGCCTGGTCAAGGTCTTTCTGCTGTTTCATATATACCGCAATATTTTGTTCCAGCGCCGGAGCATCTGCAGCATTACGCAATAAAAAATACGTGTAATAAATATGTATCCACCAGTTTGGCGAATTTGCATTTGACAGGCTTGCGTACGACGCTACAAAATCAAATTTTATCTGTGAATTAACCGGCGGGTCTTCGCTCACACCTGAAATGATATAATCTCTTGTACCGGCTATTCTCAATACTTTACCCAACGCCTGGTTATCGCCAAAATATTTTTTCTCCATTGATTTTGTGATAACAATTTTATTGGGAGCATTCAATGCGTCTTTTGGATCACCCTCGATCAGCGGGAATGAGAACATCGTAAAGAAAGTAGAATCAGCAAAACAGAATTTTTTTTCGACAAACGTTTTTTGTCTGTATTGAACAACGTAAGGCTCAAAACTCATGATACGGACATAAGATTGAATTTGTGGAAAAGCAGAAGCAAGCCTTGGGCCGGCCATTGAGCCATCTGCGGCGGCCTCATTTTTAACGCCATTAACTGTGTATTCTGTAGTTACGCGGTATAGCCGGTCGGCTTTTTTTTGAAACCTGTCATAACCCAGTTCATTGTAAACGTACAATCCTATCATGATGCATCCTGCAATTCCGATGGAAAGGCCTGCAATATTTATAAGACTAAAAAGTTTATTTTTTGCAAGGTTGCGCCACGCTGTTTTGAAATAGTTTTTAAACATAAAAAAAGCTTTTAGCTATAAGCTAATAGCTCATAGCTTGTTTATTTATTCCGTTCGCAAACTCTTCACCGGGTTCGCCAAAGCAGCCTTTATTGCCTGGAAACTGATGGTTATAACTGCTATCAGGATGGCGATAATGGCTGCTACAATAAATACCCACCATTGAATATGGATGCGATAGGCAAAATCCTGTAACCATTTGTCCATTGCATACCATGATACGGGGATGGCGAGTATTAATGCAATGACCACAAGCTTTAAAAAATCTTTTGAGAGTAAACCGGTAATACTGGCAACAGAGGCACCTAAAACTTTCCTGATACCTATTTCTTTTATTCTTCGCTGCGCTGCAAATGTGGACAGACCTAACAAGCCAAGACAGGCGATAAAAATGCCAAGAATGACTAAGCTGATAAATACTTTTTGGAAACGGGTCTCCGACTTGTAAAGATTCGCATAGGTTTCATCTAAAAAACTATATTGAAAAGGTCGCCCAGCTGATAATTTTTTCCATATATTTTCTAACTGCGCCAGGCTACCCCTCATATTGCCTGTTGAAAGTTTGACGGTGAAGTTGGCCACCCTGCCGGGAATACGGACAAAGGCAAAAGGTTTGATCTGGTTGCGAAAAGAAGTAAAATGAAAATCTTTTGCCACACCAACTATAGTAAGATAATACATCGTATCAGCATCACTGCTCCAAAGAACCTGTCTGCCTGAAGCCGGAGCGGGGATACCCAGATCTTTCACAGCGGTTTCATTTAATATAACGCTCCCGATGTTTTGATCCAATGGTCCACCGGGAATTCCGTTATTCATTGTATCGGCAGGAAATTTTTCAGAAAAATTCCTACCTTCCTTTAGCTGTATATTCAAGGCATCTAAAAAGCTATTTCCAACCGAGAGAAAATTCACTAACTGGGAATTCTGAGCACCTTTCATGCGCATCATGGTTGTCCAGTTTTGCCCGCCTACCACTCCATCCGAAGTTGCTATATCTTTAACTCCCTGCATTTGCAAAACTGAATTCTGAAATGCATTTCTGTCTGACCTTGATAAATACCCTGCATTATTTATGATCAACACCTGGTCCTTATTTAATCCCAGTTTCGCCGATTGAATAAAATGTACCTGTTGCGAGATGATCAATGCTCCGATGATCAGGGTAATTGAAATAGTGAACTGAACAATGACCAATGCTTTTCGGAACCCCAGGGTTTTTCGTTCATTAAGCTTTAATCCTTTTAATACCAGTATGGGTTTAAACGAAGAAAGATAAAGCGCCGGGAAAAAACCAGCTACCACTCCGAGGAATAAGGCAGCGAGTGTCATGTATATTAATACAGACGGATTGCCAATAACTGTTAATTGTTTTTGAGTTAATGTATTTACAATGGGTAACAGTAACTGTGCAATGATTATTGCCAAAACAGAAGCGATCAAACAAGTGATGACAGATTCAACCAAAAATTGATTCATTAAAGACGACCTGAATGCTCCTGCAACTTTCCTCACCCCCACTTCTTTTGCCCGTACAGATGCTTTTGCTGTAGCGAGATTTACATAATTGATGCCGGCAATCAGGATGATGAATATGGCAATGATGGTAAAAACATACACGTATAACTTATCACTATTTGGTTCTAATTCCCATTTAAGATTTGATGTTAAATGAATATCTGTTAAAGGCTGAACATAAAAAATATTTGTGGCATTGGTGTTATTTCGTTTATATATGCCCTGAACTTTTTTTGTGAAACCTGCAATATCAGTATGAGATTTTAATTTGACATAGGTATAAAAATTATACCAACCCCAGGCACCATCAATATTTCCTGAAAATTTTCTTATAGAAACTAAAAAGTCAAAATGAAAATGCGAATTGGGAGGCACATCTTTTAAAATTCCCGTTACCATCATATCTCCCAACTCATCAACGTGCAAAGTTTTTCCCATCGGGTCATCATCTCCGAAATATCGTTTAGCGGCCGTTTCGGCTACAATAATTGAATTGACTTCTTTAAAAGCATTTTTTGCATTTCCTTTTATAAATGGAAAAGTGAAGACATCAAAAAAACTGCTGTCAACCCTGTATAATTTTTCTTCCGTAATTTTTTTATCGCCGTATGTAATGAGAAAATTGGATCCCCAGTTTGGAAATACTCTCGTTACATGCATCACTTCAGGAATATCCCTTTGCAACGCAGGGGCAAGAGCAGGTGGGGTAGTAGCATCCGGTAAACGGCTGCCATCATCATTCACAAAATCTTTTACAACACGATAAATATTTTCAGAATCTTTATTGAAACGATCATAACTTTTTTCATCTTTTACAAAAAGAAAGATCAGTAAACTGCAGGCCATACCTGTAGCTAATCCAAAAATATTGATGAAGGAAAATCCCTTGTATCGCAGAAGATTTCTGAAGGCGATTTTGAAATAATTTTTGATCATGGTTTTTCGAATTGAGATTTCTTATTTCAGGGTTACATGAATTTTTCCGCTTCCCGCATCCGCTCTCACCGGAACTCCGCCGCCATTTAATTTCCCATTTACTTCATACTCGTCTATTTTCCCATTGAAGTTTTCAAAATGCGTATCTGCAATTTTGCCGGAGAGGTCAAGATCAACACCTTTATCCTTAGGAAGAGTGATATCAATACCTCCTCCTGAATTACTGATCTTAACATATTTCCCCAATTCTTTTATGGAGACATCAATATGGCCTCCGCTTGTGGAAGTTTCAAGACTGCAGGAAAGATCGCTGAGATGAATATTTCCACCGGAAGTATGTGCCATTAATTCACCCCCGATGCTGCTGCCATGAACACTTCCACCGCTAGTCGTTGCATTTATTTGCCCTTTCAGATCATTCAAATCCAGTGAACCGCCGGAAGTGGAAAGTCTTAAATTCCCATCACAGTTTTTTGCTTCAATACTTCCACCGCTTGTGCTCAGCTCAATGTCATCTTTTGAATTTTCAAGGTTGATGCTGCCGCCACTGGTTCTTCCTTTTACATGGCCACTTACATTATCAATATTTAAACTGCCGCCGCTGGTTGAAAATTCCTGTTTGCCCGATAAATTATCGAGGCTGATACTTCCGCCGCTTGTTGACAGATCAGTGGAAACTTCCTTTGGAGCAAACACTTTGAAAGAAATGTTCAATGATTTTTTCCAGTCAGAAATATTTCTTTTTTGTTTTGCAATGGCTGAAAGTTTATTATTAGCAACAGAAACATTCAGATCATACAAGTCATTCAGCCGCTGTTGTATCTCTTCTTTTGAAAGATCTCTATTATTGTTACCTGAAATATATACTTCAATGCGTGCTTCTGCGGCAGATACACCGGAAACTGAAATACTGCCTCCTGAAGTTTCTACCAGCACATCTTTAATCGATTCATTACTTAGTGATTTTGTCATGTAGGGCTCTTTGCCAGGTTGTGCGTTTGCTGAAAATTGCAAAGAGGCAAGCAGGAAAAACAATAAATACTTTTTCATGGTTTTCGTTTTTATATTAAAATTTATTTAGCCAGCTTTTATATTTCTTTTCAGCTTCCGTAGTAGCCTGTCCCGACTTGTCGGAATCACTCCCTTCAACGTTCTGTTCTTTGCCGAGCATTCATCAAAACTTGCAAGAGCCGATCCTTCAACAAGCCCTGGATAAACTCAGCAAAAATTTCATAGTAGTACATAACCTGGTTACCTATATCTATTCACAATTTTATTCTGTCTTCAAACTTTTCACCGGGTTTGCCAAAGCGGTTTTTATCGTTTGTGTGCTCACTGTAATTATCGCCAACAATACCGAAGCGAATCCCACGCACAAAACCATCCACCACGAAATTTGTGTGTGATATGCAAAATTGTCGAGCCAGTTGTTCATAAAATACCACGTTACAGATGCAGCTATCACAAACGCAATTGCTATCAGCCAGATAAATTCTCTGAAGAACAACATCACAATATTTGCAACATTGGCACCAAGTACTTTTCTTATGCCAACTTCTTTGATGCGCTGGATCGTCATAAAAAGGATCAGTCCATACAGTCCGATACAACTAATGAAAATGCCAATGCCCGCGAATAATTTCAATAACAATGACAACTGCTTTTCCTGTTCATAAAATTTTGCAATGGATTCATCCAGGAAATTGCGCTCAAACAAATAGGCAGGAAATTCTTTATTGAAAAGCTGCTCTATACTTTGAAGTGAAGGAGAAATATTTTCCGTGCTCATTTTAATACCTGCAATGCGGTAGCCACTTTTATAAGGCACTATAACAACAGGATCAATAGGGTCTCTCAATGAACCCTGGTGAAAATCCTTCACAACACCCACTATTGGCAATGGTGTCTTGTTAAGAATAATATATTTGCCCAATACGTCTTTGTAATTGCTGATCCTTTCTTTTTTCAGAAGTGTTTCATTAACGATAACTTCACGCGGAGTATCCGAAGCTTCATAGAAACGGCCGGCAAGCAATTGCAGTTTATAAGTTTTTAAATATTCTTCATCTCCCGCTTTCAGGTTCACTTCAAAGTTTTCATCTTTCACATTTTGGTTAAATCTGAAATCTGTCAGGTCGTTGCTTCGTGATGCAGGTGCAGTATAACTGAGGCTCACATTTTTCACTCCCGGTTTCTGTAACAATTCTTCACGAAAAACATTCCACTTTGTTTTGCTTATACTATCACGGGGAAGCTCAACCGTAATAATTGCATCTTTGTTAAAACCTAGGGAAAAATTTTGAAAAAACCGTACCTGGCTAATGATGACGAGGGTTGCGATGATCAACGCTTGTGCAATCACAAACTGAAGAACCACCAATACCCGTCTCAGAGAAATTCCCGAAACAGAATTTGACGTGATTTTATTTTTCAGCGCCTGTATCGGTTTAAACCCTGAAACAATAATTGCGGGATAAAACCCTGACAGAAAAGTAACGGTAAAAATAGTTGCAACAGAAAAAAGTAAAATTTCCGGCGATTGCACAGGATTCATTGGAACCGGTTTGTTAAGGATTTTTTCTGTTAGCGGAGAAAGAACCGCGAGCAATATAAGAGCAAGAACGGTAGCTGCTACAACAATCACAAAAGTCTCTCCCAAAAACTGAAAACCCAGCTGCATCCGCCGGCTTCCTAAAACTTTTCTGATACCAACTTCACGGGATCTTTTAACGGCTTGTGCTGTGGCAAGATTTATGAAATTAATGCATGCCAATGCAAGCAGGAAGATACCAATAAGTGACATCGACAATAAGGTTCTTTTACTTACTGTATGCAAACTGAAATTGCCATAATCTTCATTAAAATGGATATCGTTTAACGGTTGCAATAAATAAAAATCGGTGGTATTATTTGCTTCGAGATGTTTATTCCGGAATCCGCTTAACTCATTCATCACACGTGCTTTTTCATTTTCGGGCAGCATAATAAAACATTGTTCCCTGCTTGTAACGCTTCCCCATTCTGTCATCATTCGTTTTGCATAGTCGCTGTTTAAAAGAGTTTTGTAAGAAATAACCAATTGCAGAGGGAAGTCTGTGTTAGCTGGCGGGTTTTCTAGAATACCTGAAATTTGCAAAAGCTCGTTATTGTCTTTTTTGATTGTCTTACCGATCGCATTTTGCCAGGTGCCGAAATATTTTTCAGCAATCTCTTTTGTAAGTGCAGCCTGATTGGGTTTTGATAAAACTGATTCAGCGTTTCCGGCAAGCCATTTGAAATTGAAGATTTCAAAAAAATCTGCATTTGTATAAAAAACGCCGTTTTCTATCTTGAATCTTTTTTTGCTTGTCTGGTTTTTTTCAGCAATCACATCTATTTGATTATTATAACCGCCAAAAATGGAAGCAACTTTTTTTATCTGCGGAAAATCGAGCCTGAATGATTCAGCTAATGGAAATGGAACACCGGATTGATGTTCTACTCCCTCAGGATAATGAAAATCGCAAACAATCCTGTAAATATTTTTATAGCCGGAATGAAAAGTATCGAAGCTTGATTCATGATGAACAATAATAAAGATGCCAAGACTGCATGCAATGCCCAAAGCAAGCCCAACCAGATTAATTGAAGAAAAAATCTTATTTCTCCATAAATTCCGGAAGGCTGTTTTGAAATAATTCTTGATCATTGTCCGTATTTTAAAATTTTGGAAATGGGAAATTGCAATTCGAGAATTTTCCAATTGTCTTTTCCCAATTTTATTTATTCCGTTCTCAAACTTTTCACAGGATTGGCAATCGCCGTCTTAATTGCACGTTGTCCAACTGTTATCCATGCAATGATGATAGAACCGGCGATCGCCAACAGGAATATGGATGCGGTTAATGGTATTCTATACGTATAATTCTGCAGCCATTTGTTCATGATAAAATAGGCGATAGGAGCAGAAATTATAAAGGCTATAATGATAAGCAACGTAAACTCTTTGGACATGAGGTATACAATATGCCTTGCAGAAGCGCCAAGTACTTTGCGAATGCCAACTTCTTTTGTTCTTTGTACAGTCATAAAAGAAACAAGACCATACAAACCAAGGCAGGAAATAAATATGGCCAGTGCCGCAAAAATTTTATAAAGCATGGAAAGCTGATTTTCCTGTTTATAAAAATTAGCAATGGTTTCATCTAAGAATTGATATTGATAAACGTAATCAGGAAAATTTTGATTCCATAATTTCTCCACAAAAGGCAGAACTGTTTTTTCTGTTCCTGGCTTTAATTTGATATTAATAGTTTGATAAACACCTTTCCAGGTACTTAATACAACGGGGGCCATTGGTTCACGTAAAGAATAAGAATTAAAATCTCTGATAACGCCTACTATATTTGCTACCTTATTTCCATCCCAGAAATTTATTTCTTTGCCTATGGCATCTTTTGGATTGCGAATACCCAGTTTGCGAAGCAGGGTTTCATTTACTACAAACTCGCGGACTGTATCGCTTGGATAATATGGACGGCCTGCGACGAATTTCAGATTGTATGTTTTAAAATATTCAGGGTCGGCCCATTTTAAATTGGCACTGAAGTTTGTGGTTTTTGCAGCATGATCAAATTTGAAATCGCTGTTCCAGTTGCTATTGTCTGAAGGGCTGGCAAAACTGAAACTTGCACTTAATATATTATTGTTCGCCAGCAGGCGATTGCGGATGTAATCAACTTTTGTTTTACTAACACTATCGCCGGGAAGCGGTACATTTATGATAGCGGTTTTATCAAATCCAAGAGAAGCATTCCTGAAGAAATTCATCTGGTTCACTACTATCAGCATTCCAATGATAAGAACCTGCGCAATAGCAAATTGTAAAACAACCAATACTCTCCGTAGAGAAATACCACCCACCATTTTGGAAGTGATCTTGCTTTTCAATGCAGTTATAGGATTGAAACCGGATAAAACAATAGCAGGATAAAGACCGGATAAGAATATAACCAGAACAGTAACTGCCAGTATAAACAAAACAAGCCATGAATTAAAAACCAAATTCATCGTCATTTTTGTTTCAAGCAATTTGTTTAGAAATGGCAATGCAGATTCTGCCATCACAATGGCAATAACAACTGCAGCGACAGCTATCAATGCAGTCTCGCCCAGGAATTGAAAAGCGAGTTGAAGGCGATTGCTTCCCAAAACTTTTCTTACGCCAACTTCCCTGGAACGATTAACAGCCTGGGCTGTGGCGAGATTAATAAAGTTTACACAGGCAATGAGGATGAGAAAAATTCCGATCAATGCCAATGCTTTGATTAGAGAATGACTGAATGTATGGCCGCTATAATTTCCAAAACGATCATCGAAATGAATTTCTGACAAAGATTGTGCTGCATAAGCGTCTTTTGCGTATTCTGCAGGCTTGTGTTTTAGAGCAAAACTTTTAAGTAGCGTGTCGAATTTCGCAGCTGATAGTTCGGGTGGCAGTACTACAAATGTATAAGCTCCTCCAAAGGTGCTTACCCAATCGTTTAAATTATTTTTTACGAAAGTATTTTCAAGCGCACTGTAGGGAACTACCACGTGCAAGGGAAAATCACTGTTAGGGGGTATATTTTTTAAGATGCCTGTTACTTTATAAATGGTTTTATTATCGTACTTGAATGTTTTCCCCATAGCTGATTTCCAATTACCAAAATATTTTTCAGCAGTCGCCTGCGTCAGCACCGCGTCGTTAGGATCCCTTAAACTTGTTTTTGGATCACCGATAAGCCAGCCGAAATCAAACATTTTAAAAAATCCGGGTTCCGCATAAAAGAAATAATCTTCATTTAGTTTTTTTAATTGGTTATTATCCTGTTCAATGGTTATTTGATTCCCGTTTCTGAAAATAGAAGCCACTTCCTTAACCTGGGGAAAGTCAATTCTCAGAGCAGGGGCTACTGGAAAGGCAATTCCATCGGAATAACTCACGCCGTCCTGTGTGTGAAACTGTGTACCTAACCGGTAGATACTATTTTTCTTTTTATGAAAATTATCGAAGCTCGTTTCGAATTGAATCACTAAAAATATCAGCAGGCTGGCTGCAATGCCAACTGCAAGGCCAAGTACATTGATAACCGCATAACTTTTGTTGCGTTTTAAATTCCGGAGAGCTGTTTTAAAATAATTTTTTATCATAAAAGTAGTTTTATTCTGTTCTTAAACTTTTTACAGGATTGGCTACTGCCGCTTTGATAGCCTGGAAACTGATAGTCACCAATGCGATTAACAAGGCAACCGACCCTGCCATTATGAATACCCACCAACCAATATTTACCCGGTAAGAAAAGTCCTGGAGCCATTTATTCATTACCCACCAGGCAACAGGAAAAGCAATCACACTGGCAATTAAAACAAGCTTTACAAAATCTTTTGAGAGCAAAAGCAAAATATTTGATACCGAGGCACCCAATACTTTTCGTACACCAATTTCTTTTGTACGCTGAATGGTTGAAAACATAGCAAGACCAAACAATCCAAGGCAGGCAACAAAAATGGCAAGCGCTGCAAATATTCCAAACGCCTTACTGAATAGCCTTTCATTTTCATATTGGCGATTAAATCTTTCATCAAGGAAAGAATAATCAAAAAGATTTCCCGGGAAGAAGGCTTCATATCTCTTTTTTATCTGTGCTATTGTATTGGAAAGATCGCCTGGAGTTATTTTTACTGATATTTCACTATTTGTGCTGTAGAAAGGCATAAAAAGCATCGGCTCCATCGGATAGCGAAGTGATTTCTGATGATAGTCTGCCACCACGCCAATGATAGTCCACTTTCTATCACCCCTCATAATATCTTTTCCTACTGCAGCTTCGGGAGCAGCAAACCCTAATAGCCTGGCTGCAGATACATTGATCAGAATATTTTTCAATTTTCTTCCTACCGGGTCATGATCCGAAGGCTCAAAATTTCTTCCCACTACCAGCTTTATCCCATATACATTGATGAAATCATAATCAATTGCTGTATGACGCATAGTGAATCTCGATGTTGTTGCAGAATCCGCCCTGCGGACATTAAAACTTCTACCGATATCACCACCCGGTGTATTCCATGATGTAGCTGCGCCTTTTACATGTGCAATTTGTTTCAGCTCTTCTTTAAAATTATTTGTCTTACTTATAAAAGTTGAGTCCCAGTTAGTAAGCATGGGAGGTTTTACAATCAGGATCTGATCCATGTTAAAGCCGAGGTCTGATTTGTTCATAAACCGCAACTGGCGAAGCACAGTCATTGAGCCAATAATTAAAGCAACGGTGATACTGAACTGCGCAATCACTAATGCTTTTCGGAATGCTATCCCTTTCCCTGAACTACTGAGCTTACCTTTCAATACCGAGATCGGCTTGAAAGAAGAAAGAACAAAGGCTGGATAAAACCCTGATATAATAATACCAGAAACAACAATTACAATTAATCCGATTAATATGCTATAACCACTTAGCCCTTTTGAAAACAAATAGGATAATGATAGTTTATTATGAAGAAGATCATTAAAACTATTTTGAAGAAGCAGCACAAGCACAACAGCCATAGTAATACCGATTATATTGACAAGGATTGATTCAGTGAAAAACTGACTGATAAGTTGTTTTCTTATACCACCCACTACTTTCCTGATGCCAACTTCCCTTGCCCTGTCAACAGCCCGTGCAGTAGAGAGGTTAATATAATTTACCCATGCAATAGTTACAATGAACAAGGCAATGATCAAAAGCCCCCAGACAACTGTTGCACTTCCTGTTTGCCCGATCTCATATTCAAAATCAGAGTATAAATGCGCTTTTGAAAGAGGTTGTAAATAAAATGTTTCATCACTTCCTGATATCTTGTTGCCCTGAAAATGTCTTTGGCTAAAGGCTGCAAGTTTTGCATTGAATGCTTTGTAATCTGTACCCGGTTTTAATTTTATATAATGCCAGAAATCAGAGTCGGTGAAATCATAGTCAGCCTCTTTCCATCCAGCACTGATCAGCGTTTGATAAGAAACCAGCATGTGGAATTGCAGGTGAGAATTTTCCGGTATATTCTTGCAAATAGCCTCAACCTTATACGGCATGGAGTCAGTTGCCAGCACTAAAGTTTTACCGATAAACTGATTATAGTCCGTGCCTTTATAATCAAATATTTTTTGAGCCAGCTTTTCAGATAAAATAACCGTGTAAGGTTCCTTCAACACAGAATTCTTCTTTCCTGCTACCAATGGGAAATTAAACATGGAAAGAAAAGATCCATCAGCATATAATAATTGATCCTCTGCTATTTTTTTATCTTTATAAGTGATAATTACTTCGCTGGAAGGTTCAACACGTGTGTTTTCCACTACCTCTTCGTAGTCATCGTTCATTGCTTTGCCAATAGCAGAATAAGTAATGGTGCCATGCTGAATAAGCTTGCGGTTTTGATAGCGATCATTTACTACACGGTAAATGTCTTTTACATCCTTGTGAAACTGGTCATAACTTAATTTGAAACTGACGTATTGTAAAATGAGCAAACAAGCCGCCATGCCAATAGCTAATCCGGCAATATTGATGGATGAAAAAACTTTATTCTTCATCAAATTACGCCATGCGATTTTGAAATAATTTTTAAGCACTTTGTATTATTTTAAATATTGAGTTTTAAATTTTAAATGTGCTTGATCCATTCAACATTTATCATTTAAAATAATTTTACTCTGTTCTCAAACTCTTCACAGGGTTAGCGACTGCTGCTTTTATCGCCTGGAAACTTACGGTTACCACTGCGATTAGTATCACTAATATTCCTGCTGAACCAAACAACCACCAATCGAGTGTAATTCGGTAAGGATAATTCTCCAGCCATTTGTTTGCAACCATCCACGCGGCAGGTATTGAAATGGTCAATGAAATAAATACAAGCTTTAAAAAATCTTTCGATAAAATTGTTACTACCCTGTTTACCGATGCTCCTAATACTTTCCGGATACCGATTTCTTTTTTACGTTTTTCTGCCGACAAAACAGATAAGCCAAATAATCCAATGCAGGAAATGAAGATGGTCAGGATGGCTCCAAACAACATGATCTGTTTCCATTTAGCTTCCGCTTCATATTTTTTTGTATTTTCTTCATTCATGAATGTGTAACTGTAAGGGTTCAGCGGAAACAATTGTTTAAATGTTTTTTGAATTGTTTTCAAGCTTGCTGCTGCTGTGCCTGGTTTTATTTTTATAAAAACCATTCCGTATGGGTTATCATTTTTCATAGTGAATAATTGCGGACCGATCTTCTCATTCAGAGAAGAGTAATGATAGTCTTTCACCACGCCAATCACATTGTACTTTTTGTTGTCGTACCAGAAGTTTACAGTCTGCCCGATCGGATTTTTCCATTCAGCTTTTTTTACAAATGCTTCATTCACCAAAACAGAATTTGCAGAATCTGACAGGAAATCAGGAGAAAAATTTCTTCCCTGCGCCAAAGGAATTTTCAGCGTTGATAAAAAAGACTCATCAACAGTTTCATAATCGAAATTTATAGTAGAATCGTTACTCATTTTTGCAACCGTTCCCCAGCGTCCGCTATTACGCGGGGCAACACTTATAATATTCGGATCTTTCAACAACTCATTTTTAAAAAGTTCTGCTTCATCATGCGTTTTAAAATCTTTGTGAACACCCACAATATCATTGTCATCGTAACCTAATTTTTCTGTTGTTAAAAAATTAAATTGTTTGTAAATAGTAAATGTTGCAATAATCAAAAATGAAGCAAGTGCAAACTGCAATACAACAAGTGATTTCTGTAAATAATTTTTGCCTGCAAGATTAAAACGACTGTACAAAGTTTGTACTGGATTATAACCAGATAATACAAGAGCCGGATAAAAACCTGCGAGTAAAGCTGTAAGAATAAGCAGCAGTATATAACCGGCAACTAGCTTCCCATCAAACAAATAAGAAAGCGCAAGTGATTTATTTGAAAGATCATTGAAAACAGGCAGTATAAGTTGTACCAACCCTATCGCCAATACAAAAGCAACAATGCACAGCAAAAACGATTCGCCTAAAAATTGAATGATGAGTTGCCACCTGTCGCTCCCTACAACTTTTCTAATGCCGATCTCTTTGGCACGCTTTACAGAACGTGCAACAGTAAGGTTAACAAAATTGATGCATGCGATCAGCAATACAAACAAGGCAATGCCGGAAAGTATGTATGAATACATTGGATTACTTGCATCTGAAAGGCCATTTTGTGCAGGCAGTTCAGTGCTCATGTGCATATCGAGAAACGGCTGCAACAAATAATTACTTTTCCAATTATCTACTTCATCTCCAAACTTTGCTGTTAAAGACTTTACTGCATCTTTCGAATCTTCATCATAAAACCTGTTCATCTTTGATGCAACAGCCTGAATGTTTGCATGCGGATTGAGCACAACAAAGGTGTTTAGAAAAAAGTTGAACCAGTTCTCATCATTTTGCGCATCATCTTTTGATTCTCTTATCGGCAAGAGCATCTCAAATTTTATCGATGAATTTTGAGGACATTTTTTTGCAACAGCGGTTACTTTATGCGGAACAAAATCGCTGTCATCTTTCAGCAATACTATTTTACCGACAGCATCTGTTGTACCGAACTGTCTTTTAGCAGCATCTTCGGAAAGTACGACTGAAGAAGGGTCTTTTAAACATGTATGGCGATTGCCACTCATTAACGGAAAATAAAATACATCAAGGAAAGATGAATCAACATATAACAAATCCTGGTTTTTTACTTCGGTACCTGTTTTAATATTTTCGTTTCCGCTTTGTACACGAACAAAATATTTTATATCCGGAACGCTTTGCGCAAAACGCGGCCCCTGCAAATAACCTGTGTTAGGATCTTTGCGTCCTTTGCCACCATTCTTATCAATGCCCTGCGTTACTATGCGGTAAATGGTATTTACATTTTTATGAAAGCGGTCGTAACTCACCTCATCTTTCACGTATAAAATGATCAGCATAGCACAGGCCAGGCCAATGCTCAATCCTGCAATATTGATAAAGGAATAAACTTTATTTCTTAATAAATTCCTCAGGGCGACGATAAGATAATTTTTGATCATGACTAATATTTTGAAATTTTGCCTGCCTGCCGGTAGGCAGGGAATTGGGAAATTTTGAAATTGTCTTTCCCAATTTCCCAATCGCACTTTTGCCAATTCATTTATTCAGTTCTCAAACTTTTCACAGGATTGGTAATGGCCGCTTTTATCGCCTGGAAGCTGACTGTGACCAATGTTATCGTTATTGCAATTAGACCAGCAAGTGCAAACATCCACCAGCTAATATGAATCCTGTAAACAAAGCCCTGCAACCATTTACTCATGGCCCACCATGCAATTGGAATAGCAATAAGAATGGCTATTAAAACCAATTTTAAAAAATCTTTTGAAATCAGTTGAACAATGCCATTCACACTTGCACCCAAAACTTTCCTCACACCTATTTCTTTTCTTCTTTGTTCAGCGCTGAATGCAACAAGCCCAAATAGACCAAGACAGGAAATTAGAATTGCTATTGTTGTAAATAGATTAATGATCCGGGATAAAGTGATTTCTGTTTCATATTGCTTTTGCACAACGTCGTTAAGAAACTTGTATTCAAAAGGAACACCTGGAAAATTGTTATGCCAGACTGTTTGAATTTTTGCAAGTAGGGATTGATAGTTTTTACTCTGTGCAGATACTATGAGATGAGACAGATCGCCGTCTTTGGGGTTGTAGACTACTTCAAGTGGTTTTATTTCTTCATGAAGCGAGTTGTAATTAAAATCTTTCATTACGCCAGCTACTTCGACATAGGTTGCAGGATCAGGTTCATAACGTGTATAAAGACGTGTACCGGGTGCCGATTCAGCTTTCAATCCAAGCCTATTCATTAAAGATTCATTTATAAGAACTTTTCCTGAATCATTTGGTTGAAAATCCCTGCCACTTATCAATTGAATACCATTTGCTTTTACAAAATTTTCATCCGTTATAATATTTCTTGCATCAATTGCGGTTGCCATATTTTCCCCCGCCAGGTATACTCCATGATCTCTCGGCACCATTTTACCGAGATAGTCGGTAGTGCGGCTTACAGCTTTTACTTCAGACAAATTGAGAAGATCATTGTCAAATGCCGGCACTCTCTGTTTTGTATCGTCAGTATAAAAACTGAAGATCAGTTTTTGGTTTTTGTCAAACCCCAGGTCTTTATTATTAATAAATTTTAACTGGCTATAAATAATAATAATACCGGTAATAAGTGTGACTGACAATACAAATTGAAAAACCACCAATGAACGCCTGATCCCCGCAACAGAAATATGATTGGTGAAATTTCCTTTGATCACTTTTATGACCCTGAAAGTTGAAAGATAAAAAGCTGGATAACTTCCGGCAATTAACCCTGTGGCAAGAATGATCCCTGCAAGCGATAACCATATTTTATGATCAGAAAGAAAAGTGAGTGAGATATCCGCTTTTGAAACCTGGTTAAGATAGGGAAGAAGAAGAACCATTAAAGGCACGGCAATCAATACACCAATAAAAGACAATAAAAAAGATTCGCTGATAAATTGCTTTATAAGGTCAACTCTTCCGGCGCCTATCACTTTTCTTACTCCGACTTCTTTGGCTCGTTCTGACGCACGGGCCGTAGACAAATTCATGAAATTTATACAGGCAATCACCTGGACAAGAACCGCTATTAATATTAAAATGTACAGGAATGAAGGGTTAATAGTTTTTGAAATTTCTACTTCATAACTTTTTGTAGTGTGAATGGAGCCGATGGGTTGAAGGTTTAATTTCTTTTCCATTCCCAGCTCTTTCATTTGCTGTGCACCATATTTATTCAGGAATGCAGGTAGCTTTTTTTCTAATGCAGCGACGTCAGCATTAGGATATAGCTTAATATAAGAATTCGTAAAGTTGTTTCCGGCCCATGAATCATTCTGCCTTACATAACTGCCAATGCCCCCGCTATTCATTGTGATAAATATATTGACATGAATATGTGATTTACCAAGGCTTTCATCCACAATTGCTGTTACCTTGTAATCATGTTTCCCGTTTTCATCATTGATCTCAATCACTTTGCCAACGGGATCTTCATTGGCGAAAAGTTTATCAGCAGTATTCTTTAATAAGACTACTGAATAAGGTTCTGTCAAAGCATCTTTGGGGCTTCCATTTGTAAAATGATAAGTAAAGACGTCAAAAAAAGTTGAGTCAACAAAAGCAGCGTCTTTTTCATAAAGCGATTTGTCTTTATACCGAAGCAAATGTTGTGTTGAACCGAAGTCTGAGACCACACGGACAAATTGTTTTACCTCGGGAAAATCTCTTTTCATAGCCGGGGCTATGGGTGGGGAACAAGTTGCGTTATTGTGTTTATCGCCCCTGAGATCTAATGAAGTTGTGATACGATAAATATCCTTTGCGTTTTTTTGATGTTTATCATAGCTATACTGGTCCCTCACAAATAACAGGATGTATAAGCAACTTAATGTACCAATAGCTAATCCAATAATATTAATGAAGCTGAATGTTTTATTTTTAAACAAAAAGCGAATTGCCGTTTTGAAATAATTTTTGATCATGGCTGTTTTTTTATTCGGTTCGTAAACTTTTTACAGGATTTGCAATTGCTGCTTTGATAGCCTGAAAGCTCACAGTTATTAATGCAATTAATAAAGCTGTGATCCCGGCTAATGCAAATACTTCCCAACTGATATTTACTTTATAAGCAAAATCCCGAAGCCATTTATTCATAGCCCACCAGGCAACGGGTGAAGCAATGAGAATAGAAATAAACACAAGCTTCAGGAAATCTTTTGATAACATGGCTGCAATGCTTGGTACGGATGCCCCCAAAACTTTCCGTATGCCCACTTCTTTAATTCTTTGTTGTGCAGTAAACATGGCTAAACCAAAGAGACCCAGACAACTAATAAGGATGGCCAGTAGAGTAAATGAATTGGATATCTTCTTTAATGTGTTCTCATCTGTATATTGTTTTTGAATTTCTTCATCAAGGAATGAATATTCAAATGGGGTACCCCGGATCATTTTTTTCCATGTTGCCCCTATGTTTGCTAGAAGGTCTTTATAATTACCAGTTGTGGTTTCTACAACCATATAAGAAGGGGTTGCACTATAAAAGCACATTAATGGCTGTATTTCTTCTTTCAATGAATTGTAGTTATAATCACTGGTTACTCCAACTATTTCAAAATCGTTATGGCTGCCTTCAAAGTCTGAATAGAGATGAGAACCAATCGCTTCATCCTTTTTTATTCCGAAAGTTTGCAATGTTCTTTCATTTACTACAACCTGGTTACTGGTATCGGATCGTTTAAGGTTTCGGCCCGCCAATATCCGTATGCCCATTACGTTAAAGAAATTTTCATTTACTCGGTTTACTTTTATGTCTTTACCCGAGTTCATATCCTGTCCAGTCTTGTATACAAGGAAATCAGACAACACAGTTTGCGAAGGATAATAATTACAGCCAGCTACTCCGTTTACATCTTTCAAATTCATTAGTTCATTATTAAAAGCCGTAAACTGTTGCCGCGACTGGTCATTCTGAAATGGAATAATTAATTTTTGTTTTTGATCGAACCCAAGATCTTTCGATTGCAGGTAATTTATTTGCCTGGAAATAATGATCACACTAATGATCAGAACTATTGCTATTACAAATTGAAAAACGACTAACCCTTTCCGGAGAAAAACGGAAGAAGATTTGAAACTAAAAGTTCCTTTTAAAACACTGACAGGTTTGAAGCCGGATAAATATAAAGCAGGATAAATACCGGCTAATAATCCGGTAACTATTCCTAACCCTGCAATGGCTGATATAACGATAATGTTGTTAAATGAATTGGCAGTAATTGAACTTCCGGTAAGCATATTAAGATAGGGAAGCAATATGATAACTATAGGCACAGCAAGCAAAACGGCGATAAAAGAAATTAAAACAGATTCGCCCAAAAATTGTCCAACTAAAAAAGATCTTATTGCACCTGCCACTTTGCGTATTCCTATTTCCTTTGCCCGACGCACAGATCTTGCCGTTGTAAGATTGATAAAATTAACACAGGCGATCAGCTGAATAAAAATGGCAATCGTTAATAACAAATACAGGAATCTTGCGTTTGATACTTCGTCTATCTGGTTGGTTATTCCATTTGAATAAAGATGTATATCTGTAATTCTTTGCAGAAGCAATTGCTTTTTCATTCCCAATTCTTTCAGATCATTAGAGCCATGCTTTTCCAGGAAAGCGGGTAATTTGGACTGCAGTGCATTTGCATCTGCATGCGGATTGAGTTTTATATAACTGTAAACAAAATTTTGACCGGCCCATTGATTATTCGTTCTTACAAATTCACCAATACCTCCACTATTCAAATTCATAATGAAATGCGGATGAAGATGTGACTTACCATAGGTTTCATCAAATACGCCTGTTACCTTAAAAGCATGGGCACTTATCCTGTTGCTTATATTTATTTGCTGATTTAATGCAGGGCCTTCTCCAAATAATTTTTTTGCAACAGCAGACGATAATACAACTGTATAGGGTTCATCCAAGGAATGAAGAGGTTGCCCTTCAATAAACTTGTATTTGAATATCCGGAAAAAAGTAGAGTCAACCAGGTAACCCTTGGGTTCATAAAAAGAATTGTCACTTCCGACAATGCTTAATAAGTTATCACCTCCATCGGTAAAATCTAAAACTCTTGTAGCTGCAACAACTTCGGGGAAATCCGTTTTTAATGCCATAGCAATAGGAGGCGAAGTTGTGGCAGAATTAAATCCTTTATTCTCTTTGCCTTCAATAATCGTTCTTACCCTATAAATGGATGTGGCATCAGGGTGATAGGCATCGTACCCATATTGGTCCCTGACATAAATTAATATATAAAGGCAGCAGATGGTACCTGCTGTAAGGCCAAGTATATTTAAAAATGAGAAGGATTTACTTCTCCAGATATTACGCCATGCGATTTTGAAATAATTTTTTATCATAAAAAAAGCTTTTAGCTATAAGCTCACAGCTTATAGTTTTTTAATTTATTCCGTTCTCAAACTCTTTACAGGATTGGCAATGGCTGCTTTGATCGCCTGGAAGCTTATTGTCGCAAATGCAATCAGCATGGCGACCAAAACAGCTACCGCGAAAATCCACCAGCTTATATTGATCCTGTATGCATAATCCTGCAACCATTTGTGAACACTGAACCATGAAAGCGGCAACGCAATAAGTGCAGCGATCAAAACATATTTTAAAAAATCTTTCGAAAGCATGCCCACTAAGTTTTGAACCGATGCTCCCAATACTTTTCTTATGCCGACTTCTTTTATTCTTCTTTCGGCTGCATAAGATGCCAATCCGAACAAACCCAAACACGAAATGATAATTGCCAGGACGGCCAGCATTCCCACAATAGTGCTGATCTGCGAATCGGAGCGATAAAGCTCTGCGAAATGATCATCGAGAAACTGGTAATCGAACGGAGTATCGGCACAGTCTTTTTTCCATACAGATTCGATAAAAGCAATAGCATCTTTTTGCCTGGTGCCATTTATTTTAACGGACATATCGCCATAACCCCAATCCTTCTGGTTAAATATGAACATGGTTTCGATCTTGTGATGCAAAGAATTAAAATTGAAATCTCTTGCAATGCCCACTATTCGTCCCAATGAGTCAAAACCGAAACGTTTACCCAAAAGGAATGACATGTTTGTGCTGGAAGAATCATCTTTTAATAATTCTTTCGCCAGCGCTTCATTAATAATGTATTCTTTTCCGTTTGCAGATTCTTCTGATGAGAAATTTCTTCCTGTGATCAATGGTATCTTATAAAGATTAAGGTAGTCCGGATCAACGATCAGGCGGGTAGAGGTAAGTTGCCGAAGCGGGCCATCTCCTTTAAATTCTATTCCTGATTGATCAAGATGACTTCCCAATATATCCTGCGAAGCGGTAACACCTTTTATCAAACTATTCTGGAGCAGATCTTTTTTCAGAATATCATATTTATCCGAAGTGCCATTTTGCAGCCGAACATTTACCACCTGGTCACGATCAAAACCGGTGGGCCGGTTCTTCATGTAGTAAAGTTGTTTTACAGCAAACGTGGTGGCGATGATGAGAAAAATAGCGCAGGCAAATTGCCCGACAACTAACGTATTTCGTAACACACTCTTATTTCTGCCGGTTTGCACGGAACCTTTCAAAACTTTTATAGGTCGGAATGAGGAGAGATAAATAGCGGGATATAAGCCTGCAAGGATACCCAGCATGACGGCGCCCAATACAAGAGAAGCAAAAAGTTTCCAGTTAGTCAACAATGGGAAACTAAGTTCCCGCTGGCTCAGATGATTTACTGCCGGTAAAAAAATGACTACCAATATAGTCGCAATGATGGTTGCAATAAATGAAAGAAGAATAGATTCACTGATGAACTGTAACGACAATTGCCAGCGAAATGCTCCTATTGATTTTCTTACCCCTACTTCCCTTGCCCTCTCGGCAGAGCGTGCCGTTGACAAATTCATAAAATTGATGCAGGCAATCAATAAAACGATCAGGGCGATTATAAAGAAAAGATTAGTATAGCTGTCATCAAATTGCTGGTAATTGAAATTGTCGAGACCAATGTCGGATGCACCACCGTGAACTTTTTTCAATGGCAGCAGGAACAGCTCATAATTTTTCCAGTTATTATTTGACATATGCCTTTTGAGATAATCGGGAAGCTTTTTCTCTAATGCCGCAATGTTTGTGTTCGGAGCCAGTTCAAGATAAGTGTTCAACCAATTGCCGCCCCAGTTGTTCATCCAGTCTGGTTTAGCAATGGTGCTGAATGGCACCAATGCATCAAATTGCAATTGTGAATTCTGCGGAACGTTGTCAAGCACACCGGTTACCAAAAGTGTTGTTGTATCATGATCATAATTCACAAGTATTTTACCAATGGGATCCTCCTTGCCAAAAAACATTTCTGCCGTTGCCTTTGTTAACACAATGCTGTTCTTTTTATCCAGAACGGATCTTCTGTCGCCGGTAAGCAATTTAAAATCGAACATATCCAGGAAAGTAGAATCGACAAAGCAGATCCTTTTAACAAAAACCTTTTTATCGCCGTAGATCAATGGCGTATTGCCTGCGGCATTAATTCGTGTATAATTATTTATTTCAGGAAACTCCGCTTTGAGCGTTGGTGCCATAGGAAACATGGATAATGCAACTTTTTGAGCGGCCACCATTCCTTCAAACTTTTGCACTTCATTCAACCTGTAAATATTTTTTTTATGAAAATTGTCAAAACTTCTTTCATAAAAAACAAAAAGCAGGATGATGATGCAGGCAGCCATTCCAATAGCGAGCCCTGATATATTGATGGCAGAATATATTTTATTCTTCCGAAGATTTCTCCACGCGGTTTTGAAATAATTTTTTAGCATAGATTTTAATTTCTGATGTTTGGTTTGCTGATGTACGATTTAATTATTCTATCCTGTTAATATTTTAATCCTCCCAAATCCCGGTTCAGACTATTCCGTTCTCAAACTCTTCACAGGGTTTGCTATCGCCGCTTTTATTGCCTGGAAGCTAACGGTAATTAATGTGATTGCTACAGATATTGCTATTACAGAAACAAAAATTCCAATTCCTATGCTGGTTTTATAGTGATAATTTTTCAGCCACTCATTCATAAAATACCAGGCCACAGGAATTGCAAGTACACAGGAAGTCAAAACCAGTATTACAAAATCCTTTGAAAGCAATTGCCATAAACTAAGTACGCTTGCACCCAATACTTTCCTGACTCCTATTTCTTTGACTCTTTGCTCTGCAGTGAAGGATGCCAAACCGAAAAGCCCAAGGCATGAAATGAAAATTGCCAATATTGCAACCATAGCTGCAAGATTTCCTACCAGTTCTTCATAATTAAATTTTTTTGCATATTCTTCATCCGCAAATTGATATTCGAAAGGAAAAGCAGGATTATACTTGTCAAAGATTGGTTTCATCAAAGCAATTGCTTTTGATGCCGGCATATTAGGGTTCATGCGGATGTCAAGGCAACCAACCCAATCTTTATTAAATACAATTGTGAGAGGGGAAATTTGCCGAAATGGAGATTCCATTTGTATATCCGGGATCACGCCTATCACCACCATCGGCTTGTCATTCCATTTGAGCATTTCCCCAACAGGGTTCTTTAGCCTCATGCGCTTTACGGCGGCCTGGTTCAGGATAACAGCATTTGAATCGGCAAAATCTCTCGAGAAATCTCGGCCGGCAATCAATTTAATGCCTAATGTCTTTGTATAATCATAGGTAGTAGTAATCGTGGAAAAGACAACTGATTTTTCAACGGGCTGACTGTTTTTCCACTCCCATCCATTATTGTTGCTATAAATATCGGAAGGAGGTGAATTGCTTTGGCAGATTGAAATTGCAGCGCCTGAATTCAGCAGATCATCGCGAATGGCATCAAAATGTTTGGCAATATCATCCGACCAGTTTACTGTGATCAGTCCTTTATTGTTAAATCCTATTGGTTGGCTTTTGCCAAATTGTATTTGCTGATTGATCACGATCGTTCCAATCATCAGCACAACTGAACTTGCAAATTGGAGCACGACCAATATTTTACGCGGCAAAGAACTGCTTTTACCCGCTTTCAAATTTCCTTTTAGTACACGTACAGGATTAAAAGAAGAAAGATAAAAAGCAGGATAACTGCCGGCGAGCAAACCAGTGATAATAGTGAATACGATCATAATCATCCAAAAAAAAGGGCTGGCAATTTGCAGGCTCATTTCTTTATTAGTGAGTTTATTGAAGTACGGCAATGCGATAGCAACTATTCCTAATGACAGAAAAAACGCAAGTGTCGAGATCAGCATAGATTCGCCCAGGAATTGACTAATGAGTTGCCTTCTTCCTGAGCCGACTGCTTTGCGAATGCCGACTTCTTTTGCTCTTTTTTCCGAGCGAGCCGTGTTTAAATTCATGAAATTGATACAGGCGATCAGCAAAACGATAAGCCCCAGAATGCCGAACATTCTTACATATTTGATGAAGCCGCCCGTATTCTTTCCATTTTCAAACTCACTGTACAATCTCCATTTTGCCATCGGGTGAACGAACACTTCAGGCTTTATGTGCTTCAATGTATTTTCATCTGTGAAATGCGCGATAACTACATCTTTGATTTTTGCAATTACCGTTGCAGGATTGGCATTGTCGTTCAACTGCACAAAAACCTGCCACGAATTATTTCCCCAATTGGTTTTGTGGTATTGCTTGACCCAGCTATAAATAATTTCCTGCAATTTAAATGGGACCAGGTAATCAAAAGTAAGTGAGCTGTTTTTGGGTTGTTTGGGAACAACAGCTGTAACTTTTAAATCCGTTTCGTTATCCAGCTTTACTATTTTGCCAATCGGGTTTTCATTCCCGAAAAGTGTTTTGGCCGTTTCATTCGTTAATACAAGGGAATAAGGATCATGCAAAGGGTTTTTATCGCCATCCAATATTTTAAGAGAAAACATATCCACGGCTTGTTCACCAATAAAATGCCCGTACTTACTTATCTTTTTTTCTCCGAATACAAGTGAATGAGGTTGCCCCCAATCGCACATAGCAACGCCTTTAAAATCGGGATATTTGTTTTTCAGTTCCTCACCTAATGGAAATGGCAGTGCCTGTTGCGTGCCACGAACGCCATCAAAAGTTTGGTGCATCATTACCTGGTAGAGCGTTTCATAATTCTTGAAATGCCTGTTGGCTGAAACTTCGTCGTATATCCACAGGCCGATGATCATGGCAACTGCCATACCAGAAGCCAACCCGGCAATATTAATGAATGAATGAAGCTTGTTTTTGCGGATATTCCTCCATGCGGTTTTGAAATAATTTTTGATCATAAAAAAGCTTATTGCTTTTAATTTATTCTATTCTCAAACTTTTCACAGGGTTTGCCATTGCTGCTTTTATTGCCTGGAAACTGATTGTGAAAAGAGCAATAAATGCTGCCAGGATCGCTGCTATAATGAATATCCACCAATGCATACTGAGGTTTATGTGATAAGCAAAACCTTCGAGCCATTTGTTCATAAAATACCAGCTCACCGGAAACGCTATAATTGTTGAAAAGGCAACCAGTTTTAAGAAGTCCTTTGAAAGCAGTGTAACAATAGTATTCACATTTGCACCGAGCACTTTTCTTATTCCAATTTCTTTTATTCGCTGGCTGATAGCAAAGGCTGAAAGACCAAACAGACCAAGACAAGCAATAAGAATGGCAATACACGCAAATACAGTGAAGATCACTCCCTGTCTTTGTTCTGCTTCATACAGTTTCGAAAATCTTTCATCCAGGAAATTGTATTGATATGGCATGTCCGGAAGATATTTTTGCCAGGTATTTTTTAAGGCGGCCAATGCAGTTGGAATATTATTTCCCGCAATTTTTACGGTCATATTGTTATAATAACTTTGACCGGGCGGTGTTGCAGGCATTATGAGAATAAGTGGTTTTATTTCCTGGTGCAGTGATTCAAAATGAAAATCATTCGTCACACCTATAATGTGCCCGTTGATATTGCCATATTTCAAATTTTTTCCAACAGCCTGTTCAGCTGATTTCCAGCCGATAGCTTTTACAGCAGCTTCATTTATTAAGAAATTTGAAGTGTCCGTTCCGTACTCACGTAAAAAATTCCTGCCGGCATCTATATGAATTCCATAAGTAGAAACAAAATCATAGTCAGCAGCTACAAATCTTATTTCAGCTTTTACAGGAACCATAGAATCAGAACCCGGCGCAGATGCACCCATATCATCCAGCAACCTGCCTGTGGGAATTCTTGAAGACCGTCCTACATCTTTGATATTTGAGTTTTGCAGGAGTGTATTTCGAAAAGATTCATACTGATCATCTAACTGTGAGTAGTAGGGGAGTACGACCAAATGTTCTTTATCATAACCAAGTGCCGTTCGTTGTATAAAACGCAATTGTTGAAAAACAACCATTGTAGTAATGATAAGGATGATGGAAATAGCAAACTGTGTTACAACCAATACTTTTCTGAAACTGATGCTGCGACCTTGTGCCTTGAATAAACCTTTTAATGTTTTTACAGGTTGGAAAGATGACATAAATAATGCAGGATAAATGCCGGCGAGGATGCCAACAATAAAAGGTGAGAGAAACAAGGGAAGCAACACTTGCCATTTCAGTAATATGTCTATTGAAAGATTTTGTCCTGAAACTTTGTTGAGCCACGGCAGAAAGAAGTATAACAAAACCAGCGCAATAATAATGGCCGCCCATGTAAACAATAAAGATTCAGTAAGAAATTGGAAAACCAATTCTTTTTTTCTTGCACCTACTACTTTTCTTATCCCAATTTCCCTTGCACGCAGAGCGGCTCTTGCTGTAGACAAATTCATGTAGTTGATGCAAGCGATCAGTAAAATAAAAAATGCAATACAGGAAAATATATAAACACGTTTTATATCTCCATTAGGTTCGGCTTCGTAGTCGGTATGCGAACGAAGATGAATATCAGTTAATTTTTGCAGATCAAGTTTTGTTCCTTTTGAAGGTTGCGTAGCACCATACTGACCCGCCATGTGTTTATCAAGGAAAGCGGGAAATCTTGCTTTCATATTTTCAATATTATAGCCTTTCGGCAGCATGATGTAAGTGAAAAAGGAGTTATTGCCCCAGTTGGTTCTTAAATTTTCTTCGCCATACACGGCAGTATCTTTCAGGGTGCTAAATGAAACCAAAATGTTTGGATGCATGTGGGCGTTAGAAGGAAAAGCCTTGTAAATACCGGTTACTTTAACATCGAACTGGTTATTCGCTCTTAATACTTTATTGATAGGGTCTTCGTCTCCAAAATATTTTTTTGCCGTTTCCTCCGTCAGCATAACAGAGAAAGGATCTTTAAGAGCAGTCTTGGGGTTTCCTTTTAAAACTTTAATTGTAAAAACATCAAATAAATTTTCATCAGCGAAGTATACATTTTCCTCATTGAGCAGCTTGTCCTTATAACGTAACGGCTCGGTTCCAATATTTAGCAGCCGGGTCATTTTCTCTATCTCGGGAAAATCAGTGGGCAGATAATAACCAAAAGGGGGAGATATGGTACTTAGAACAAGTGATACATCACCATTACCATTATAGAAGGTCCTTGTAATACGGTAAATGCGATCAGCGTTTTTGTTGTATTTGTCATAACTCAGCTCATTCAAAATATAAGTAAGAATGAGCAGGCAACAGGTCATTCCTACTGTTAATCCAAAAAGATTAATGAAAGAAATGAACTTGTATTTTTTCAAATTGCGCAAAGCAAGTTTTAAATAGTTCCGAATCATGATTAAGAATTTATTCTGTTATTGAAGTGTTTATCCCGGTTTTTTTATTCACTAATTAGCTTTTAATACATCCGTTGTTTTTTTACGCACTGCATACCAAATCCTTGAGCCAATGGTGATGGCGCTAACAACAAGCACACATATAAATGAATCAATCAGGGAAGCAATGCTTACACCTGCATTAATCCTGAACACCATATCCATCAACAATTTGGAAAGTGTGTAGCCGGCGTAACAACCAATACCTGCGCTAAGGAAAAATATCCAGAAGTAATCTTTTAGCACGAGCTGGAAAATATGCCTGTTGCTTGCTCCTACAACTTTGCGAATGGCTATTTCCTTCATTTTTTTCAATATACCTAATGATACCAATGCAAACATGGCTGTTGCGGCCATAAGCATAGAAATAATTGCGAACCAAAAAAATATGGTGGCGATGCTTTTGTTTACACTTGAAGCCTGGGCCGCTACTTCATCCTGATAATATCCTCTGAAAGGTTTCATGGGATAGAGTTTTGACCATGCCGCTCCGGTTTGGTCATACACGGTGCTGAGTTCGCCAGGTTTTGCATGTATGATTATTTGTGAATATTTTTCAGGCGGGACCATGCACATGGCTACCGGTTCTATCGGACTAAAAAGAGTGTTCTGAGTAAAATCTTTTAAAACTCCCACTACTGTGCAAACAGTAGTATCATTTTTTCTTATTTGCTTACCTATGGCTTCTATAGGCTTCCATCCAAAATTGAATGCAAGTTTCTCATTAATTAACATTGAATGCTCATAATCTCCTTTACCTGACGCATTGAAGGCTCTTCCGGCAACAAGTTTTAAATTCATTACATTCAAATAATTTTCACCTGTTTCCATATAATCGCTCTTTTTCTTCTCTCCCTGTGCTTCAAGTGTAATGTTGTGATAAGAAAAACCAATCTGATCTTTGGTGCCCGCCATTTTATCAATGTTTGGAATTTTGCTGAGCTCATCGCGAACAGGTATATAAGCTGCTTCATTTTGCAAATTCAACGTGATGATATTTTCTTTATCAAAGCCATAATCATAAGTACGCTGAAATTCTGAATTGTGAGAAAAAGCTATGCCTGCAATTACGGTGATGAATGATATAACAATCTGTAGCCCCAGCAATAAACGTGAAAAAAGATTGCTCCCTCCAAATTTCACCGAGCCCCGGAAAATTTTCGTGGCATTAAACCTGCTGATGTAAAATGCAGGATAAGCACCTGCAAGCAAGGTTACACCTGCCAGTATTATCGCCAGGAAAATAAGTAATGTATAATCCGTGAAGTAATGTGCACTAACATTCACAAACACAAACATGGTATTAAAGGCAGGCAGCCAGAAGTTATTAATGACCACCGACAAGCCAATTGCAACCAACACAATACATGTACATTCAAGCAACTGTTGCAGCATGATCTGACGTTGTGAGCTGCCTATTACTTTGCGCACACCCATTTCTTTGAGACGTCGGTTACTCAGTGCCACCGAAGTATTAGCAAAATTTAAACAGGCAGATAGTAATATGAGTATCCCAAGTATCAACGTTCCATAGGTTTCTGAATCCGGAGGCATTACTAACAAAGCGTTATTTTCAATAACCAGGGTATTGCCGGCAACTTTCGATAGCGGTTCCATAACAAAGGAAGTAAGTTTTATATCTTTCGATACCGCCTGTTGCAATGGAAGATATTTATTAAAATCATCGCTGATCTTTGTTGCATCTGAAGGTTGAGATAGTTTTACGAAAACGGCATCTACAAACCAGTTCCAGTCATCATTTCTGATTATTGTGCCATCTGCTTTATACTGGTTGTCAAAATGAGTAATCACTCCAAACTGGAGTGAAGAATTAAACGGGGGATCTTTTAGAATGCCTGTAACAGTTAGAGGCTTTTTATAAGGTTCATCAGAATAAAATAACAAAGTTTTTCCAATGGGATTTGTATTTCCAAAAAATTTCTTTGCAGCCGTCTCTGTTATTAAAACCGTTGAGCGGTCAATTAAATTGATCGTTCCACGCAGGAGCGGAAAATTAAAAAGATCAAAAAATGCAGGGTCTGTAAAATCTGCCTCGGAGGCAAAAGGTTCACTTTGATCTGATTTAATATCCAGGCGACGACTGTCCCACCGGATACTTTCTTTTACAACTGAAAAATCATTTTTTGCCACAATAGCCAATGGCATTGGGCAGATTCCTTTCAGGTTGTCACTTCCCTGGACTTTTGAGAGTACCCGAAAAATACTTTCTGTGTCCTTATGAAAATTATTAAAGCTAAAACTGAAGCGATAATTTTGAAAACCCCAAACAATCGTAGCAATTCCTACTCCAAGACCCACAATATTTATAAGCGTATATAATTTATTTTTCCAGAGATTTCTGCCGATTATTTTCAAATAATTTTTAATCATAAGCCCTCCATTTCCCTAACGGGAGTGTTTTAAAATCCCGGTAATTATCGGAACAAATGAGCTTTTGAACAAAGGCTCACTACTTGAATATTTTGGAATTAAAGAACTTCAGTAAAACAGAATTACTTTACCTAAAGTCCCTTTAGGGATTTAAGGGTTCATTCCGTTCTTAAACTTTTCACCGGCTTTGTCAATGCTGCTTTAGCAGAATGAAAACTTGCCGTGGCCACAGCGGTGACTAAAATAACTATGGCCGATATTGCAAAAGGTACCAGGGACAGACCGGTATTGTATGGAAATATTTGCAGCCATTTATTCATGAAATACCAGGCAACCGGGAATGCAATAACAGCAGCAATCAATGAAAGCCACAAATAGTTTTTAGTGATCATGGTAACTACTTCCACTGTAGAAGCTCCAAGGACCCGCCTGATGCTTATTTCCTTTTGTCTTTGTTGGGTAGTAAATGCAGTGAGACCCAGCAAACCAAGGCAAGTGATAATGATGGTAAGTATGGAAAATGCTGCAAATATTTTCCCCCTTTTCTGGTCAGCAACATATTGCGAGTTAAAATCCTCATCCAAAAATTTATATTCAAATGGTAACTGGGGAAAATATTTTTTCCATGCAGCTTCTACTTTTGAAATGGATGAGCTGATATTAGTCCCATCTAATTTCAGTTGTATAATATTATTATTAGGAGAATAAAATAATAATAACGGTGCAATCGGGTTGTACAATGATTTTTGGTTGAAATTTTTAAATACACCTACCACTTCTAAATAATTACCTGAAGTATCTCCGGGGAATTTTACACGTTTACCGATTGCATCGTCACCCCAGCCAAAATGTTTTACCATTTCTTCATTCACCACTATGCTGTGCAGTGTATCTGAAAGACTCGAGAAATTGCGGCCCTTTATCATCTTAATTCCGAGCGAACCAAAATAATTTTCATCAATATTATAGCATTCAACCGCTTTGTCTACATAACCATTTTTTATTTGAACAGTAAATAGATTAAGATTAACGTTTGGGGCTCCTGGGTAAGAATTCCCGGTACCTACATCTTTTATTCCGGGCAGTGTACGGAATTCATTGTCCATTGCATATATTTTGCTGCGCTCATCTTCTCCTGTATTTACTGTCACAGTCATCACCTGGTTTTTATCAAAGCCCAAATCTTTTTTGCGGAGGTACGAAAGTTGTGAATACACCACCCATGTGCAGATGAGCATGATCATGGAAATAGAAAACTGCAATACAACTAATGTGCGACGAAGGTTAATATTGCCCGAGGCTTTTGATAGGGCGCCTTTTAATACTGACACAGGTTTAAATGCCGAGAGATAAAATGCTGGATAACTGCCGCCAACCAATCCTGTAAATAAAACAACACCCAATAACAAAAATATGTTTGATGATTGTAATAAGGTTTGCATGTTAAATGTTTTACCAGAAAGGGAATTGAACGTAGATAATAAAAGAGCTACCAATAAAACACTCAACAGTACAGCTACTAAAGAAGTAAATAAACTTTCACCGAGGAATTGCGCTATCAGTTGTCTTTTTGATGAACCAGTCACCTTGCGGATACCAATTTCTTTTGCTCTGCGGGCAGATCTTGCTGTGGTCAGGTTCATGTAATTAATGCAGGCGATGAGCAGCATAAAGAAAGCAACAGCAGAAAATATCCAGATGTATGACATACTCCCTAATTCTTCAGGCTCATATTGCAAATTTGAATGGAGGTGAATGGCCGTGATGTTTTGCAGATCATATCTCATGGATACATTGAACTGTTTAAAGATCGGCTCAACAAACTTTTTATAGACATCTTCCATTTTTTTATTTAAAGCCGGAATATTTGTTCCGGGCTTTAACAGTAAGTAAGTAAAGTTGTAGAAGCTACCCCAATTATCCTGTCCACCTTGGTTGTTCCTCAGGAATGTGGACATTGAGATCAACATATCAAAACGGAGATGAGAGTTTTTAGGAACATCCTCAATTACGCCGGTTACTTTATATACATCGTATACTGTTCTTAATGTTTTGCCAATGGCTGGTGTTTTCCTGCCGAAATACTTTTCCGCTAATGTTTTTGATATTACAATACTAAAGGGTTCATTTAGCGCAGTGGCGGCATTACCTTCAACGAATTTGTAGCTGAATATTTTGAATAAGGTACTATCCGCATAATAGATTTTTGTTTCGTAAAAATTATTATCGCCGTTTTTAAATAAAGTTCTTTCCCTGCTTACCAATCTTGCCATCTCTTCTACCTCAGGGTAATCTTTTTTTAGCATAGGGCCCAGGGGAAATTGGGATAAAACCCAGTCCGTATTTTTATCTTTTTCGTGTATGTAGGAATTAACCCTGTATATCCGGTCAACGTTTTTATTGTATTTGTCGTAACTCAGTTCATCTTTTATATAAAAGATCAGGAACAGGCTGAAAGTAATGCCCATGGTAAGACCTAATACATTTACCAGGTTGTACCAAAGATCTTTTTTCAGATTACGAAGTGCGATAAGCAAAAAATTCTTTATCATAAATTTTTTTTATTCTGTTCTTAAACTCTTCGCAGGATTAGTGATAGCAGCTTTTATTGATTGATAACTTACGCTGATCAGTGCAATCAAAACAGATAATAACCCGGCCATGATAAATACCCACCACTCAATATTTATATGATAAGGATAATTCTTAAGCCATATAGTCATGGCCCACCATGCAACCGGGGAGGCAACAATTAATGAAATGATAACAAGTCTTAAAAAATCTTTTGAAAGCAATGATGTGATGCCGAATACGGAAGCTCCCAGGACTTTGCGAACACCAATTTCCTTTATACGGTTTTCCGCCATGTAAGTAGCCAGCCCGAACAAGCCCAGGCAGGAAATAAAAATGGTTAACCCGGCAAACAAAGCAGCCAGCGTAGCTGTCTTTTGTTCCTCATGAAATTTTAAAGCATAAGATTCATCAGCAAATTTGTAATCAAACGGGTATTGAGGGTTGTATTTTTTAAAGACATTTTGCACAAGATGCAGGTCTTTCACTGTTGAATTATCAGGATTTAGTTTGAAATGAATCACATTGAACCATGAATTCGGACCCATCACTGCAAGCTGCTGCACTTTTTCATAAGGTGATTCGTAAATAAAGTTTTTGAGGACCCCCACTACATGCCATTCTCTTCCATCGGCTTTTACACTTGTGCCAAGAGGATTTTTTAAATGCATGACTTTCACAGCAGCTTCATTCAGCAACATGGCAGTAGAATCAGTCGGATATTTATAGATATCAATATCTCTTCCCTCCACTAAATGAACTCCCATTGTTTTTACAAAATCAGCATCTGAGGCCATTCTTATAAAATCTGTTTTTAAATCATCTTCTGTGCTCCCCGTCCATTGCCAGCCCCAGCCATCACTGTATCGTTGAGTTATAGGGCTCATGGATTTTGTAACTGCCACTGCTGCTCCGTTACTTATCAGTTCATTCCTGATTGATTGATAGTATTTATCTACGTCACCCTGGATAAATGTGTAAACAAGCTTGTCCCGTGCATACCCTGCATCCCTGTTTTGTGCATATTTAATTTGCTGTTCCACGATTATTGTGCAAATGATCAAAGCAATAGCAAATGTGAATTGAAGCACCACCAATATTTTGCGAGGCGTAACCAATGCATGGCTTGCTTTGAATGTACCTTTTAAAACTTTTACAGGTTTGTAGGATGACAAATAAAATGCAGGATAACTGCCGGCGAGTATCCCGGTAAAAAGTATAAATGCTAAAGCAAAAAGCCAGTAATACACATTGCTGAAATCAATGAATAATCTTTTTCCTACCAGGGTATTGAAAGACGGTAAACTTATTTCAACGATCAGTAAAGCAAAAAGAAATGCAATGAATGCCAGCAAAATGCTTTCGCCGATAAACTGGGTGATAAGAAATCTTTTTTGGGCACCTACTACTTTCCGAATGCCGACTTCTTTTGCCCTCTTCTCGCTTCTTGCCGTACTTAAATTCATGAAATTGATGCAGGCAATTAGGAGAATGAATGCAGCAATCACAGCAAATAATTTTACTGTTTCAATTCTGCCTCCAACATATTGGCCATTTTCGGATTTTGAATATAACCAGTGATCTTTAAGAGGTTGAGTAAAAACACGGGTTGTGGAAGAATCTCCAGTTCCTTTGGTATGATCTATAGTGATATTTTTAATTTTTGCATCGAAGGAAGCTTGCGAAACACCAGGTTTAAGTAACACATAGCTTTGTACAGAATTATTTCCCCACGAGCTGTCGTTCCACCCAAGCCTGCTCATGTAACTCCAGGGCAACAGGTATTCAAAATTGAAAGAAGTATTGTTCGGCAAATCTTTCATTATGCCTGTTACCGTAAAATTATCAGAACTATCAATCCTGATGATCTTACCTACCGCATCTTCATTACCAAAAAACTTTTTAGCCAATTTTTGAGTGATAACGATATTGTAGATTTGGCTTAATGAAGTCGTAGGGTTACCCTCAATCAAAGAGAAACTAAAGACTTTCAGAAAAGAAGGATCTGTAAAATTGCCGGTCTCAGTTAAATGCTTATCTCCAACAGACATAAGAAAACTGGTGTTAGTAGTTCTTACGGCCTCTTCCACTTCCGGGTAATCCTGCTTTAATGTGGGAGCAAGAATTTTAGGCGTCCAGTTCCATGCCCATAATTCACCATTGAATTTATCACGATTGTTGATAGTGTAAATGCGGTCAATTTTTTTATGAAACCGGTCATGGCTTATTTCGTTTTGTATCCATAATAAAATAAGAATGGCAGCGGCCATGCCCACAGCAAGCCCCATGATATTTATTAAGGAAAATATTTTATGCCTCCATAAATTCCTGAAGGCAATCTTTAGATAATTTTTAATCATGGCTATACTTTAATGTCGATTGTCAATGGTCAGTTGTTAATAAGAATAGTCATTAGCCACGATTCACTTTTGACCATTCATACTTTACAACTATACCATAATATTTTCCAGGACAGTTTGACCATCAAGCATACGAACAATACGATGGCTGTAGCGGGCATCATGCTCGCTATGTGTTACCATCACGATAGTGGTTCCCTGCTCGTTCAGATCAGTTAAAAGTTCCATTACTTCATTCCCATTGTGAGAGTCAAGATTACCGGTAGGTTCATCAGCAAGAATGAGTTTGGGCTTGTTTACAACCGCACGGGCTACTGCTACGCGTTGTTGCTGACCACCTGAAAGTTGCTGGGGATAATGGTTGCGGCGGTGCATGATCTGCATTTTATCCAACACTTCTTCTACACGTTTTTTTCTTTCGCCTGATTTTACACCTGTGTAAATTAATGGCAGCTCCACATTTTCAAAAACAGTCAATTCATCAATGAGATTAAAGCTCTGAAATACAAAACCGATATTATGTTTACGAAGATCAGCCCTTTTGCGTTCATTATACTTTGCCACTTCAATACCATTGAACTGGAAACTTCCTTCATCGGGATCGTCAAGCAACCCCAGGATGTTTAATAAAGTAGATTTTCCGCAACCTGAAGGTCCCATTATGGCTACAAACTCTCCTTCCTTTACTTCAAGCGATAGTTTGTTAAGAGCTACTGTTTCTACTTCTTCTGTTCTGTAGATTTTTTCAAGGTCTTTAATCTTGATCATGATTTTTATTTTAAGGTGATTTTAGCGGTTTATATTTCTAAAAGATTATAAAAAGGTGAAAGATCACACTCTTGCGGATCTTTTATCGGAACAATTTTTTCGGGCACTTCTTTTTTAAAAGACGTTTCATCATTATCATTGTTACACTCTTTTTTAAATGAAGTAAGGCTTAAGCAAGCTATTACCATTATTGAGTATATAAACTTATTTCCCATAAGTGTTTAGTTTATTTTTTTAATACCAGTACCTGCATATCACCGTAATTTTCATAGCTGGATGTCACAACTTTATCTCCGGGTTTCAGGCCGCTTAATACTTCATAATAATCCGGGTTTTGGCGACCAAGTTGAATGTCTACTTTATATGCTGTTTTTCCGTCATTACTTACTTTAAATATCCAGTTACCACCTGTTTGCTGATAAAATCCACCTTTAGGAACCTGAACTGCTTCTACTTCGTCACTAAATGCCAGGCGTATCTGCAAGGTTTGCCCCCGGCGAATTCCTTTTGGCACTTCTCCGACAAATTCCATATCTACCTGGAAACGTCCGTTGGTAACCTGGGTATAGACTTTTTTGACAACCAGTTTATAATCTTTATCGGCAAAAGTGAAAATGCCATATAACCCCGTTATGATTCTTGAGATATAGTGCTCATCAATATCTGCTCTTACTTTGAAACCACTTAGCACATCTATCTGGCCTAAGCGTTCACCCTGAGGCTTGTTCTGACCGACTTCCGCATCAAGAGAGGTAAGTTGCCCGTCAACAGGCGCTCTTACAATAAGATCTCCTACCTTTTTTTGAAACAGATCCAATGCCTCTTGTGAACCTTCATATGATTTTTTTGCCTGAGCTACTTGTTGTTCATTGGAAACTGAGTCCTGTTTTAAAAGTTGCTCGGTTAATTTTTTCTTTTCCAGAGCATGGTTATAGTCGTTTTCAGCTTTTTTGAACTCCTGTAGCCCGATTGCTTTTTGATCGTAAAGATTTTTATCTAAATTATAAATACGCTCTGCTTCTTTTAACTCACTTTCTGCATCTGTCATCTGGTTTAGTTTTGAAACAGTGTTTTGCTGGGCAGCATTTCGTGCGATCTGCATTTGGGTCAGTGTATTGTATACATTTGATTGCTGCGATAGGAGATTTAATTCGAGATCAGTGTTGCTGAGGCGCAAAATCGGGTCACCTTTTTTCATAATTGCTCCATCTTCCACATATCTCTCCTCAACTCTTCCTCCTTCCACGGCATCGAGATAGATACTTGTAATAGGCAAAACGACACCATTTATAGGAATAGTTTCCTGGAAAGGACCTTTCTTGACTTCGCTAATAGTGATCCGCTCTACGTCAACATTGAGTTTGCTTTTACCTGAAGTATATAAATAGCTCAGGACAATTAGAGCAACAAGACCTGTAATCCCTGCAATCGTTAAGATGCGTTTCCTGCCCCATTTCTTTTTTTTGATGACCCGATCCACGTAATTATTTTTTGTTTAATGTTTTTTTGTTATGGGTTGCCGCTTTCGGAAGAAATTTAAAGAAGTTCAGAGCCGAAAGACCACGGCAAGTTTAAGAAATTTTTTTTCAGGTAACCGGCTCTGAACTCTAAACAAAAACTGCAACACCATTTTTTAAGGCAAGAATATGCCAATCTGGAAGACTCATGATTTACAGATGTTTAAATTTAATAAAACTACGAAGACGTTCGTTTATGATACAACGACTGTTCGATTTTGATACAGTGCACATATTATTGTTTTTGTAAAAATTTAGTTGCCATCACTTTGTAATTATGGTATACTTGCAGCAGGGAGTACCTATATCCGTAAATAAAGGCAACTGATTAACTATGAATCTGAAAAATGCTTCCATATTAGTAATCGATGATGACCAGGATGTATTAACGGCTGTACGACTACTGTTAAAAACAGAAGTAAAAAATGTAGTTACCGAAAAGAATCCTCAAAATCTTCGCTGGCTTTTATCAAAAGATTTATATGATGTAATCTTACTTGATATGAACTTTACCAGTTCCATTAATACTGGAAATGAAGGATTATTCTGGTTGAATGAAATAAAAAAGCTGAAATCGGATACATCTGTTATCATGATCACAGCTTACGGTGATATTGACCTTGCCGTACGATCATTAAAAGAAGGCGCTGCCGATTTTGTAATAAAACCATGGCATAATGAAAAATTGCTTGGAACTATAAAAGAAGCTCTGAAGAAAAAAGAAAGCAAGACTGCTGCAATTGAGCATAACCAGGTGGATTCGGTGATAGGCAAAGAGCTGATCGGTGAATCGGATATAATGCAGGAGATATTTTTGAAAATAGATAAGATAGCCCCTACAGATGCAAATATTTTAATACTTGGAGAAAATGGAACCGGGAAAGATCTGATAGCCAAAGCTGTTCATCAAAAATCAATGCGTGCTGACAAAGCATTTGTGAAAGTTGATGTGGGTGCCCTTACTGAGTCTTTGTTTGAGAGCGAATTATTCGGGCATAAAAAGGGAGCCTTTACAGATGCAAGAGAAGACCGGGTTGGAAGATTTGAAATGGCGAATGAGGGTACTTTATTTTTAGATGAGATAGGAAATATTTCTTTACATCAGCAGGCCAAGCTTTTAAGTGTATTGCAAAACAGGCAAATTTCAAGGATTGGCAGCAATGAGATGATACCGATTGATATCCGTTTGATCTGCGCTACAAATGTTTCATTGCCGGAACTGGCTAATGAAAACCGGTTCCGAAAAGACCTCATTTACCGCATCAATACGGTGGAAATAATGATGCCTCCTTTGCGTAAACGTGATAACGATATTATCTTACTGGCAAAACATTTTGCAAGATTATATAGCAATAAGTATATGAAAGCTGTGCCTGAGTTTGATAAAAAAGCTATTGAAAAATTATTAAGCCACAACTACCCCGGAAATGTTCGGGAACTTCAATATACCATTGAAAGAGCCGTGATCATGGCCGATGAAAATGTATTGCAGGCTAAGGATCTTATCTTTTCCCCTCTTGAAATGCCTTCAGTTTCGGAGAATGAACCTGCAGAATTAAAATTAAGCGCTATTGAAAAAAATACAATACTGAGAGTAATAGAAAAACATAATGGTAATATAACAAAAGCCGCAAAGGAATTAGGATTAACAAGAACGGCTTTGTACAGGAGGTTGAGTAAGTATGATATTTAGAAAGCCCTTTGTCTCCTTAAAGGGAGGATTTTGGTTGAGCAAGCTTTATTATTTTGGAAATTTATTTTATTGACAATTTTAAATTGCATATTATCATGATTCATTTCATATTTTATTCAGGCGTTCCACTATTAGTTAACGAGATTAAATCTAAGGTCTCCTTTGGGGGACAGGGGTATGAATTTTAAAAATTTTGAATGGAGAATATTGCTGAGGGTGATATTATTATTTATCACACTCTCAGTTGCTTCATTTCTTTTTGTAAAGCAATGGTATGTTTATCTTCTGATAGCTACGCCGGTAATAATTTACCAGCTTATTGATATTTTTCGTTTTCAAAAAAAGGCACAGAAAGAATTAAATGAATTTGTTGAATCTGTTCACTATCGTGATTTTTCAAGATATTTTGATGTAAAGCATGCGCCCATTGAATTGCAACCTTTGCGTAAAGGATTTAATGAGATCAATACCACTTTTAAGGTTATCAGTAAGGAAAAAGAAACGCAATACCAATATTTACAGAAAATACTAGAGCTGGTTGATACAGGTATTATTTCTTACGAAGAAAAAAAGGGAGAAGTAGTTTGGATGAATGAATCATTAAAAAGGATGATGCAGTTGCCTTATTTGAAAACCATTCATTCATTAGCAAGAAGGGATGAAGAGCTATATAAAGAAATTATGGCATTAAAGCCGGGTATCAGCAAAATTGCTTCTGCTCATTTTGAAAAAAGTTCATTTAAAGTATTATTGTCGGCAACCGCTTTTCAAACGGAGGGAAAAATTTATAAACTCATCGCTTTTCAGAATGTGAACGAGGCTTTGGATGAAACAGAGTCTAAAGCCTGGCAAAAACTATTGAGTGTAATGACTCATGAAATTATGAACTCTGTAGCTCCTATTTCCTCTTTGGCCGATACCCTAAAACATCGTCTGCAACAATCGGCTACTACTTTGGATGACGATGCCGGTTCCCTGGATGATCTTGAACTGGGAATTGATACTATTAAAAGAAGAAGTGAAGGTCTTTTGAAGTTTGCAGAAACTTACCGCAACCTGAACAAGATCACTACCCTGAATCTGAAAAAGGTATATGTAAGAGATCTTTTCGGGAATCTTCTGCAGTTAATGCAACCTACTCTTGAACAAAAAAATATTGACCTGGAGACCATTTTAAAGGATACTGACCTGCAATTGGAAATTGATATTAATCTTATCGAACAGGTTCTCATCAATCTTGTAGTTAATGCTATTGAGGCAATAAAAGATAATCCGTCTCCAAAAATTGTTTTATCAGCTTACATTGCTTCCAATCACAGATCCGTGATTAAAATTGCTGATAACGGAAATGGAATGCCCCCGGAATTGCTTGATAAAATATTCGTTCCATTTTTCAGTACAAAAAAGAGTGGCAGCGGAATAGGACTCAGTCTTTGCAAACAAATTATGATGCTTCATCGTGGAAACGTACAGGTACAATCAGCAGAAGGAGAGGGGACTGCTTTCTTTTTGCAGTTTTAAATACTTTTTTAAAGTATAGCGGAGACTGAGGGATTCGAACCCTCGATACGGTTTCCCGTATACACACTTTCCAGGCGTGCCTCTTCAACCACTCGAGCAAGTCTCCAAAGGGCAGCAAAAATAAGAAATCTATTTCACCAGTTATTTGCCTGGTCAGCATTAAGTCTTTCACTTACATCAGCAGGCAGATGTTCTTTCCAATAGGGATCATATTTTACAAAAAAAGAAATCCAGATGCTTCTTGATAGCCGCATCAGCCAGGGTTGGAGAGCAATGAGTAAAACAGCATTGAATCCTAGCCAAAAAAAGAAACGATTGTCATCAAGTGATAAGCCGATCGTTAGCCACCATACAATTAAACTAATCACACATATTAAAACGCTTAACACATAGCTTACGTAACTTGTTCCATAGTAAAATCCAACTTCAATTTCTGTAGGCTGTCCGCATACTGGGCATTCTTTATTCATCTCCATGTTCTTCTTGAAGTTTGCACTTATGGGATTTTTGAACAATTTGCCCTGTCTGCATCTTGGGCACCAGCAACCTAATGTAGAAAATATATAGCCTCTTGATTTTATTTTTTCTGGATTCATTTGAATATTTTTCATTTTTTAATTTGGCCAAATGGAATTTACCATGAAATTTTCATCAGTGTTGGTATAATTTGCCTCGAAAATTTTATGCCTCATTTCATGTTTTTGAAGTAACTAAAAATTGATTAATGATCTTTTCTAACTGATTCGCCTGCACTATTCCCGATTGTCGCCACAAGATATTCTTATTTTGAATTAACATCAAAGTTGGAACGGCCTGTATGCCAAAAGCGTTGGAAACAGTGGGACTTTTGTCAATATCAATTTTCAGAATGCGAATTTTATCACCCATTCTTTTCCTCAATTCTTCTAAAATAGGTTTCATCATTTTGCAAGGACCACACCATTCCGCAGAAAAATCAATAAGCACGGGTTTGGCGCCTTGTATTATGTCATTAAATGTTTCCTTTTTATTTTCAGCATCCATATTTAATTTTTAAATATTAACTGCTATAATCTTGCCATTCTGATAACACATTTTAAAAACAAAGTTCTGCATTACATTTTATTAAGCAATGCAGAACAAAATTATCATAATACTTATTTATCTTAAAAACCATGAAAGTGATGCATGATATATGTTGTTTTCCAGGCTTGAAGTACTATGATCGTATTCACCGGCAACTAAACTTTTCCCATTGACAGTTTCATTATTTCTGAAGGCATATTCATAAGCCAGGTTCAATGCTAAAGAACGGGATAATTTCAATGTGCCGCCAAATGTTACATGATGTTTTACAACAGCCGGGAAAACCGGGAACACGGTTGACTCGGGAACCGGATTACTTCCATATACATACCCGGCCCGCAACGTGAGTTTTTTGACAAGATCCACTTCACCACCGGTACGAATGACAACAGTATTTTTCCAATTTAAAGGAAATGCCATGGCAAGGGTTCCATTCGCTCCTGTCATTTTATTAATGTTTGCGTTTGTTCCATTTTTTAAACTAATATCCATTGCATCGAAAGCATTTGCCCAGTTGATCCATTCTGCATCCAATGCCAGTCTCACTTTTTTTGAAGCAGCAAAAAATAATCCTGCTGAAAGTGATTGAGGCAATCCAAACTTTGCCTGTGCCTTGTAATTATCAATAGCTCCTTTTGAAAGATCAATTCCCAATTGCGCAAATTGATTCATGGCGGCTCCCTGTGCCTGTTCAGCAGTCATATCGGGATTCTGTTGCATGATACCGGCGACGACTTTTCCAAATGCATCATTCATTTGGTAAGTCATATCCATTTTAGCGGTACCAGCTTTATAGGTCATATTTACTGGTGAGCTATAATTAATACCCGCAGAAAATCTTTCATTGGGTTTATATGCAATTCCAATCTTGCCATTAAATCCGTAAGCTGTTAACCCTTTCATATTAGCAGCGGCTACAAGTTCAGTATAACCGAGACCGCCTTCTTCATATGAACTTGAAAACATATCTCCGAAAGTAAATCCTGATTGTGGGTCAACCACTCCTTTCAGCATGGAAGGAGGCATAGCCATCGGCATTTGAAATTCAACTTGTCCATATACAACATCAGCCGTAATACCAACAGAAAGTTGATTATTCAATTTGTAAGCAATGGATGCACCACCCTGCATCACTGCAAATTTTGAATGATAGGTTTGTTGTACATAATTACCATTCTGATCTGTAAATAAAGCATGATTCAATTTAAAATCTGCTCCCATTCCGCCTTGGGTAAATATGCCCATTGCATAAGTGATTTTTTTTGAAACAGGATTTACATAACTGATACAGCCTAACGGAAAAACATTTTTTTCTCCATCGTCATTATTAATCGAATTTTTGAAATGAAGATTTGGAGCCATCAGTGAAACACTGATATCCATTTGTTGCGATCTTAAAAAAGAAAGACCTGCAGGGTTATTCATCATCAACGATGGATTATCAAAGAAGCCTGTTGATGTGCCACCGCGACCGGAAGTTTTCGCATCAAACCCTATTAATCGTGTGCCATTTTGTGAAAATGACTGAAATGAAAATAATAGAATGACCGCCGCTACGATTACTGAATATTTACTTTTCATATAGAAATATTTTTTTAAACAGATAAGCTTCGTTCAATTAATAAACTGGATGTAAATGATCTTTATAGAAGATCATTTTTTAACAACACAAAGGTCTGTTGGGAAGAAAAGCCTGACCGTGACTTTAGTTACGGCGAAACGGTTATTTACTTTACGGGCAGGCTAATGATTTTGAAGGTTATTGTACTTATCTGGGAATGCGGAAAATTTCCAGATTAAAAAGGCTCACTAATTGGCCAATGCTATTTCCTCTTCTTTATTTGAAAAGATTTTTTCACCATTATAAATCACGTCCCATGTCACGGGCATTATTTTTTTAAGCATATTGCTGACCCCGCAGTATTTTTCTTGCGAATCGGTTACTGCTTTCAGGGCGTTATCTTTAAATTGCTCGTTGCCTTCGAATGTATAAACAAGATGTATAGCTACATATTCAATGGGAATCGTCTTACTGATTTCGCCAAACACTTTGATATCAAAATTTCTTACTTCTTTGCCGGTTTTACGAAGTAGGGAAACAACATCCATTCCAGTACATCCTGATAATGCTGTCAATACAAAGGGTTTCGGAATTGGTCCATTATCTTCACCACCTACTTTTTCGGGGCCATCCATAATTACCGTGTGGCCATTTACCAGAGCATTGAACTGCATTTTTCCCATCCATTGGCTTTCAACCTGGTGCGTCATGTTTAAATTTTTAGCAAAGCTCTAGTTACATCGTGTCTTTGTCTGTGACTTTTATCACATTTCTCAGTTATCAGGATGATTAAGGTCATCGTGTCACGAGGACGCAACAATTACATTCGCAGTATGACACAGAGCCTTGAAATTCTATTTCCAGCTTTTGAAAAAGAGCTGGTCCGCGAAATCATAGAAAAAGGAGAAATAAAGTCCTTTGATGCAGATGAAGCATTAGTTAAAACCGGTCAATACTTCCGATCAATTTTGCTGGTTGTAGACGGTTTGATAAAAGTGTATCGTGAAGACCAACACGGTAATGAATTCTTCATTTATTATTTACAACCGGGCCAGGCGTGTGCGCTATCCATGATGTGTCGTTCAAAGAACGAAGCAAGCCAGGTATTGGCAAAAGCTGTTACAGAAACTTCCGTAATTACCATTCCGATAGCATGTATGGACCAGTGGATGCAGTCTTATAAAAGCTGGTATCATTTTGTTCTGGAAACCTATCGCAACCGGATTGAGCACTTACTTGAAACGATTGATGATATTGCTTTTCGTAATATGGACGAAAGATTATTGAGCTATATGAAAAGAGAACAGCAAATACATAATTCATCCATACTTACAATCAATCACACTGAGGTGGCTGAAGAACTTAATTCTTCGAGAGAAGTAGTTTCCAGATTAATGAAAAAAGTTTCGGAGAAAGGATTGATCCGACTGCTAAAGAATCAGCAGGTAGAAATTCTTGATCTTAATTTAATTGAAAAACAATTGGCGAGTTAACAGGTTAAGGTTGATAAGTTATAACAAACGAACAGAGCCTTGCTAACCTATCAACCTTTATTAACCTGTGTTTTTTGTGTTATGAGATATCAAAAAACTAAATAAATAGCATGTGAACGCCTGTTCCTTCGGCTTTCTTATAGAAATCACCTACAGTTAATACTCCGTCTACATCTTCATACAAATCACTTTTTTCATAATGGAACATATCCATGGCCAATTTGCAAGCCCAGAGCTTAACACCCGAAGCTTTTAAAATATCAATGAATTCAGCAACTTCAGGCATATCTACTTTTTCCATTTCCTTTTTCATCATTTTTGTTGCTAATGCTTCCATTCCTGGTAAGCCTCCGATCATGGTAGGCATGTTCATAGATGGGTTACCTACAGTGGCAATATGCAGATGACTTAATTTCTTTTTATTAATTGCATCCAGCCCGAAAAAAGTGAAGAAGATCTCTGCATCAATCCCTTCCATTCTTGCTCCATTTGCCAGCACGAAAGCGGCGTACACGCTTTCCAAACCGGATTTTGAAAGAATGATCATCATTTTATTAATGTGACCGTTTTGACCATTTTCATTCATAAAATATTTTTTAATAAATGATTTAATCTTTTGTCAATAATGAACCATATGCGAATACAATTTTGTTCGTCATCCACACTTCACTACTCACAATTATATGCAGCTTGCAGGTTTTGGAATGCCGGCAATTTTAGATGCTGTTTTTAATGGTGCGTTCGGGAATAACTGGTAAAGCCCTTTTATATCCACTACGCCGCTTTTGCCAATTTTTCTGATAGTCAGCGGTGACTCTTTTTTATACTCGTCCTGTAAATAACTTATGAGGCTCCAGTGGGTTGGTGATAAGTCAATACTGGCTTCTTTTGCCAATTCCTCGCCAACAGTTTTATCCCATTCAGAAAAATTGGTCAGATAACCTTCCTCGTTTACACTTATCGTTTTTCCTGCAATTATTTTTTCCATATAAAAATTTTTATAGTTAGTTAAAATCTTTTCCTGCTTCCTGCATTTTGGCCGATACAAATGGTATATGTCTTCCCTTAAGTAGCATGTGCCAATAAATCCATTTAAAAGCAACCTTGCCAAAATGATTCATGTGACTTTCTTTCAAAAGATTCAATGGGCCCAAACCTGCAAAAGGAAATGATCCGCTAACCGGTTCATGAGAATAATTAAAATCGATCAATAAAGCCCGGCGATTTCCGGTTTCGATAAAGCAGTTTGCATGACCGTCAAATTCTTCGCTCAACGGTTCATGGTTTATATAATGCAAAATGTTTTTGGTCAGAATCTCTGCTTCAAAATGCGCTACCGAGCCTGCCTTCGAAGCGGGTATGGCAGCAGCATCACCGATCACAAAAATATTTTCATGTTTCAGCGATTGCAAGGTTGCTTTATTAGTAGGAACGTAATTCAATTCATCACCAAGACCAGAACGTTCAATTACATCGTTTCCTTTATTTGTAGGCACTGTTACTAATAAATCAAATGACACTTCCTGGCCGCCATAATCAACTATTGACTTCTTCACATTATCAACATGCTCAATGGCGAAGTCGCTGACAATCGAAATATTTTTTTCTGTAAGTAAATGCTCCAATGCCTCGGTAGCTTTTGGTTTTGTAAATGCGCCACTCAAAGGAGTTACGTAGGTAATATGTATTTTATCACGGATTTTTTTGTGCTTGAAATAAGAATCGGCAAGAAAAGCAAATTCCAAAGGAGCTACGGGACATTTTATCGGCATCTCGGTAATATGTACAACCAGGTTGCCGCCTTCCCAGTCTCTTAATTTATTTCTAAGCGCCAATGCTCCTTCAAATGTGTAGAAATTAAATATCGATTTTTCCCATTCCTCACCGCTCATTCCTTCCACTTCTTCCGGTGCAATATCAGCACCCGTGGCAATAATGAGAATATCGTAATGATAACTGTTGCCATTTGTCATTCTCACCATATTCTCGCCGGGAATTATTTTTTCTATTTTATCGTTGACAAAGTTCACATGGCCCGGGATATACTTTTCGATAGGCTGAACAAGCTCATCCGGTGAATAGAAATCAAATGGAAGGAATAAAAAGCCGGGTTGGTAATAATGGTTTTTTCTTTCATCCATTATAGTTATTTCCCACTCATGGTTATTCAGTTTTCCATGCAAGTGATTTGCCATCATTGTTCCGGCTGTACCTGCTCCTAATATGATAATGTTTTTCATCGTTTATTCTCATTTATACTGCAAAGCTATTTACACACACATGCGACGAACGTGATAAAAGTCACAGAAGAGACAAATGCTCAGTATGATTTTAATCATTTGTATAAATGAGGAACGACAATGAAATGACTGTGAAATAAATTTAATTTTTCCGACTTAGATTGTTATAACAGATGGAGATTAAGATTCGATGGTTTTTTCCATTTGCATACTGCGGCTTCCTTTAATAAGGATACTTGTATTTTCAAATTTTTGCTCTTTAAACCAATTTTTTGCTTCTTCAGAGTTTTTAAATTGGAGAAAAGGATGACGGATCTTTTGAAATTCATTTCCCACTAAGACTACTTCTTTCCAACTAAGATTTTTTATCTGGTCAATTAAAGCCGTGTGTTCTCTTACACTATCGTTGCCCAGTTCAGCCATTGATCCAAGAACTAATACTTTGTTTCCCGGTATTTTGGAAAAATTTTCAACGGCCAGTTTCATACTGCTTGGATTCGCATTGTAAGCATCGAGTATGATTTTATTGCTGCCCCTGTAAATTAATTGTGAACGACTGTTTGATGGGATATAACTTTCAATTGCGGGTTTAATTTTTGTTTCGGGCACTTTGAAAAATTTCCCTACCGTGACTGCAGCGAGCACATTTGACAAATTATATTCTCCTACTAATTGGGTTCTTATTTTTTTCTCATCCAACCCTTGCGTGATTTCTACTTCAAGGAAGGGATCATTTTTTAAAACTTTTCCAATAAACTGGACATCTTTTTTTGTTCCATATTTAATAATGTTACTAATGCCCTTACTCATTTTTTGCAGATAATCATAATCCCACATGACAAAAGCATATCCGTGGGTTAGTGTTCGCAAGTAATCAAACAATTCTCCCTTTGCTTTACGAACTCCATCTTCACTTCCAAAACCTTCGAGGTGCGCTTTACCGCAATTTGTAACAATCCCATGAGTTGGCATTGCGATTTGACAGTAAGAGGCTATTTCGCCAATATGATTAGCTCCCATTTCAATTACTGCCATTTCAGCATTATCTTTTATTTTTAAAATGGTGAGAGGGATTCCAATATGATTATTCAAATTTCCTTCAGTCGTGTAGGTTGTATATATGGTTGAAAGAACTGAATGAATTAATTCTTTTGTTGTTGTTTTTCCATTGCTGCCAGTAATGCCGATAAAAGGAATACCAAATTGTTGCCTGTGAAATTTTGCCAATTGTTGTAAAGTGATTAATACATCATCGACTAAAATTGTTTTTCCCTCAACTTCAAATTCTTTTTCATCAATTACTGCATATGAAGCTCCTGCCTCAATGGCTTTTTTTGCAAATTCATTCCCATTGAAATTTGGGCCTTTTAATGCAAAGAAAATATCCCCGGCCTTTAATTTTCGTGAGTCAATTTGAACAGAAGGATTTCTTTTAAAAATTTCATATAATTTGGGAATATTCATACAGCAAATGTATGGCGATGATAAAAATAAAAAGTCCCGATATTGTTACCGGGACCTATGTTTTGTTCAGTAAATAAACTATTTTTTTCGGGAATTTTGTCGTCGGCTCTTCCACCAGTTACCCACTTTACGCTTATTACCTTCAGGACTTCCCATGCGATCCATGGCGCAACGGAAGCCTAAGGTGCACAATGACTGATCTTCTTCAAGAAAACGGCGTGTGCCGGGGCTTAACCAATACGGGCGGTCATTCCAACTTCCTCCTTTATATACTCTCGAGTGATCGCTGATCAAAGTTGTAATTCCATAACCGTAAGAAGCCTGAGATAAGCTATCACCATCAAGGTAGTTAATTACATTACCACGCTGATAGTTACGGCGGCTTCTGCTTTCTGAATCAGTAACATCACGCATTTTTACACGACCCATACTATCAATTTCAGCTTCACCATTTTCATTTTTATATAATGTTTTGAACTTGTTACCACGGAAAGGATTTGTTTCGTCTTCTGGTCCAAGATCTAAATTGGTCAGAGGACGATATACATCACGAACCCACTCACTCACATTACCCGCCATATTATATAACCCAAATGAATTTGGATAAAATGAAGTTACTTCTGAAGTATAAAAGGCACGGTCATTTAAACCACCTGCCACACCAGCTACGTCACCGGAGCCGCGTTTAAAGTTTGCAAGAAAAGCTCCCTGCCAACTTCCATGACGGGTATCACGTAAGCCATATACATTTTCCGACCAGGGGTAAAGCTGTTTGTTCATTGCTAACTCTTCCCCTCTTTTTCCTTCCTTCAAACTTGGTCTTGGATTCTGATCAATCAAACCATAAGCCGCATATTCCCATTCAGCTTCACTTGGCAATCTGTAGTTAGGCAACAACAACCCATCTTCAAAAGTTACCGTAGTACGGGGTGTACCCTGAGGTGTTTTAAGAGGATTCTTTTTTGAAGAGGCTGTTTTGCCCGGCTGTGCCTGGTAAAGGCCTAATAAATATGATTTGGTAGTAAAATTATTTTCCTGTTGTTCGCCCTGAAGAGATTGTTTGGCTATATAACCTTTCTGCATCAAAATTCCTTCGTTTACCCGGTCACTGCGCCACAAACAATAGTCAGAAGCTTGTCTCCAGCTTACCCCAACTACCGGGTAGTTATTAAAACCAGGGTGACGGAAATAATATTCAACTAATGGTTCATTATAACTTAATTCACTTCTCCAGCACAGAGTATCAGGTAAGGCGCCGTCAATAATTTTTTGATTGTTTGGGTCAGTAGTTGGATCGAAAACTCTGCCTAACCAGTATATATATTCTCTGTAATTAAGATTTGAAACCTCGGTGCGATCCATGTAGAAGGAAGCTACTGATACACGACGGGGAACGTTGTTCCAATCGCCCATTACATCCTCATCTACCTGGCCCATAGTAAAGGTGCCCCCCTGAACAAATACAAGATTAGGCCCGATACCTTGCTCCTTTGCTTTTGCAACCTGGAAGCCACCCATAGTTTTATCGTTGTAGTTCCAGCCCGTGGCGGTTGATTTGTCATGCTTCTTCTTACCAAAGAGCCCGTTTTTGCATGAAGTAAAAACAGCTACGCAGGATAAGAGAACTAATAGATTTTTCAATGTGATAGTTTTTTGCATAAACCTATGAATTGGAATATTTTTAACGCCGTTCGGGATAAAATATTGCAGACATAAGAATAATTTTCCTGACGGGATTGCGAATATAAACACTTTAAATAACAGCAAATAAGGACATCTACTTTTTTTCAAACGTGAAATCCCTATATCTTTAATATTTCAGGCTTCTGTGAAAAGATTTGCTTTATTAATATTACTAACACTTCCATTTTTTTCCCGGGCACAGCGTACTTATACGGCAAACTCTGTATTGGCATCTGGAAACTGGTATAAGATAGCTGTAAAAAAAGCAGGAATATATAAAATTGATCTGCCTTTTTTGTCCAGCCTGGGCATAAATACTCCAAACCTTGCTTCTAATTCAATACGTCTGTTTGGAAATGGCGGCGGTATGTTGCCAGAGGCGAATAATATTTCCCGCCCGGATGATTTACAGGAAAATGCAATTATAGTAGTTGATGGCGGAGATGGGGTATTAAATGGGACAGATTATATTTTGTTTTTTTCTAATGGTGCAGATCAATGGCTAAGAGATTCCGTAAATAAAAAATTCATTCATCAAAAAAATCTTTACAGTGATGAAGCTTATTATTATTTATCAATAGGAGGAACCGGGAAAAGGATTTCTTTACTGCAAAACAATTTTATTCCGAATATTTCTGTCACATCTTTCGACGATCGTTTTTTCCATGAATTAGATACAATAAATTTTTTATCAAGTGGAAAAGAATGGTATGGCGAAGAATTTTCTAATACTCCAGGGCACTCATTAGCAAGAGTTTTTTCTGAAAATATTCCAAACTTGCAAACTAACTCCCCGGTTACTGTTGTAAGCGATTGTCTTGCCAGGTCAGTAGGTGCCAGTAGCCGGTTTGACGTTTCAGTAAATAATCAAACGATTCAACAAATAAATATTTCTCCTGTTGGCGGCGGCCAATACGATGTGATAGCGCAGGAAGCACAAACCGTCGCCAGCACAAACATTTCACAACCTAACCTTTCAATTAACTATAGTTATGTCCCCGGAAGTTTTAATTCACAAGGTTGGTTGAACTGGTTTGAAGTTTTTGCCCGTTGTAATTTATCAATGAATGGAACTGATCAACTTTTGTTTCGTGACTGGAACAGTGTGGGAAACAATATAGGCGAATTTATTATTTCTAATGCCAGCACAAGTACAGAAGTTTGGGATGTTTCTAATCCGCTAGCACCAGTAAAAATGCAGACAAATCTACAGGGGGCAGATTGCAGATTTGTAAATAGTTGCACAAACTTAAAAGAGTATATTGCTTTTAATCCGTTTGATTTTCTTCAACCGGTTTCAATGGGTAAAATTCCTAACCAGGACCTTCATGGCTCTTCCCTGGCTGATCTTATTATTATTACTACACCATCGATATTGCCACAGGCTCAAAGGCTGGCTCAATTTCATCAAACCAAAAATAATTTAAGATATATAGCAGTGACAACTGACCAGGTGTATAATGAATTTTCTTCGGGTATTCCCGATCCTTCAGCCATTCGTGATTTTGTAAAAATGTTTTATGATCGCTCCGCAAATAATCCGGCTGGCAGGCCTAAATGCCTTTTGCTTTTTGGTGACGCATCTTTTGATTACAAGGATCGTATACACAACAATACTAACCTGGTTCCTGCTTATGAAAACAATAACTCTTTGGATCCGTTGGGTACATACACCTCTGATGATTTTTTTGGCTTTTTGGATGATAACGAAGACATCAATTCCAATGTTCTCATCAATCAACTTGATATAGGCATTGGAAGAATACCTGCAAAAAATGTCGATGAAGCAAAAACCTATGTGGATAAGATTGAAGCGTATTATAGTAAAGAAAGTTTTGGCCCGTGGAGAAATAATCAATTATTCATTGCTGATGACGAAGATTTTAATTTGCATTTACAGGATGCCGAAGCTTTAACTACAACTTCTAAAACAATAGCCCCGATATTTGATATCAGCAAAGTATATCTTGATGCTTTTAAACAGGAAAGCGGAGCCGGCGGAAGCAGCTATCCTCAGGCAAACCTGGTAATCAATAACCAGGTATATAGCGGTACTTTAATATGGAATTACAGCGGGCATGGAGGATCAAACAGGCTTGCAGAAGAAACAATCATTGATCAGGATATTGTAAACAATTGGAACAATGCAAACAAACTTCCTTTGTTTATCACAGCCACTTGTGATTTTGCTCCTTATGATAATCCAACTATCAATTCTTTAGGTGAAAATATTTTACTTCGGCCAAAGACCGGCGGCATAGCTTTAATGACAACTACAAGAGTTGTATTTTCTTTCAGCAATCGTATCATAAATAATAATTATCTGCAGTTTGCTTTACAACCCGACTCAAACGGAGTTTATAAAAGCCTGGGCGAATCCATAAGAGCTGCAAAAAATTATACTTATCAAACTTCAGGTGATATAGCTAATGACCGCAAGTTTACATTACTTGGTGATCCTGCATTAACCTTAGGATATCCGGTTCTAAGAATTCGTACAACTAAAGTGAACAATATTCCTATTGTACAGGCCGACACAATCCGGGCTACAGACAAGGTAATAATGGAAGGAGAAATCACTGATATAAAAGGAAATCTTTTACCCGATTTTAATGGTACGGTTTATCCTACTGTTTTTGACAAGGTGCAAACCATTAATACATTGGGTAATGATGCTACGAGCCCCGTGGTGGAATTCCAGGCGCAGAATAACATTTTATACAAAGGCAAGGCTTCAGTAGTAAACGGAAAGTTTTCTTTCAATTTCAAAATGCCTAAAGACATCAATTATCAATATGGAAATGGAAAGCTGAGTTTGTATGCTGAAAATGGGAGTAATGATGCAAATGGTTATTTTACAAATTTTATTATTGGAGGGATCGATAGCAGTGGAAGTAATGATAAAGAAGGTCCAATCATCAAAGCTTATTTAAATGACGAGAATTTTGTAAATGGAAGTATAGCCAATGAGAGCCCCATTCTTGTTGTAAAACTCAGTGATTCTTCCGGAATAAATACAGCGGGTACGGGTATTGGACATGATATTGTTGCCACCTTAGATAATGACAATCGTCAATATTTTATTCTGAATGATTTTTACCAGGCAGATCTTAATAGTTATCAGCAGGGAGAAATACATTTTCAAATGCCGGTATTGACTGCCGGCATGCATTCTTTAAAAATAAGAGCATGGGATGTATTGGATAATTCAAGTGAGTATATCCTGGAATTTAATGTGGTCAGGAATGATGAACTGGTGCTTGATCATGTATTAAATTACCCTAATCCCTTTACTACCCAAACGCAGTTTTGGTTTGAGCATAACCGGCCGGAACAAAATTTGCAGGTAAGGGTCCAGATTATTACACTCACCGGCAAAGTGGTGAAAACCATTAAACAAACAATAAATGACGCCGGAAATCGTTCTTGTGAAATTGAATGGAACGGACGTGATGAGTTTGGTGATAAACTGGGTCGTGGCGTTTATTTGTACCGCCTTACAGTAATTACGCCGGAAGGGAAGAAAAAAGAAAAGATTGAGAAATTAGTTATCCTGTAGCTGGCATGACGAATCCAATATTTTAAGACAAACTTTTAAAAGCGGCTATATTTGCGCTCCAATTTTAAATTCTTACTGATGAGATCAACTGCTCTAAAGCTTAGTTTAGGAATTTTAGCTTTATCAATTTTTACGACAGTATTTGCACAGTCTGATAAATTAAATGTAGTAACAACTGCAGTCCCTTTTTTAAGAATATCTCCAGATGCAAGAACGGGTGGCATGGGTGATTTGTCAATGGCTACAGCGCCAGATGCCAATTCCGGTTTTTTTAATCTTGCAAAAATTCCATTTAATGAATCCCAGGGTGGCTTGGGTGTAACCTATACTCCCTGGTTAAAAGATCTCGGATTGAATGATGTTTACCTTGCTTCATTGGCCGGGTATTATAAGTTTGACGAAAACGGGGCTATTAATGGTTCAGTTCGTTACTTCAGTCTTGGTAATATTCAGTTTACAGATAATCTTGGAAATGATCTTAATTCATTTCGCCCCCGGGAATTTGGAATCGATTTAGGATATTCCCGGAAGCTATCTGATAAAATGGGTATTGGCATTGGATTAAAATATATTTATTCAAATCTTGCAGGAGGTGCCGCCACGAATGGTTCCAATTATAAAGCAGGTACTGCGGTTGCCGGCGATCTTGCATTTTATTATGACGGAAAAGATGATGCGGGTACAGGCTGGGCATTTGGTGCGGCAATGACTAATCTTGGGTCTAAAATAGCCTATACTGATAATGCTGATCAAAAAGATTTTATTCCTGCAAATCTTGGATTTGGAACAACCTATACAAAAGCAATTGATGAACAAAACAAAATAACCTTTGGCATTGATCTGAATAAACTAATGGTACCAACTCCACCGGCAATAGGAGATACCTCAGCATTGACTGCATACCGTACAAAAAGTGTAGTAAGCAGTTGGTTTAGTTCCTTTGGTGACGCACCGGGTGGTTTTAGCGAAGAGTTAAAAGAGTTCCAGGTTTCAATAGGCGGGGAGTATTGGTACAATAACCAGTTTGCATTGCGTGCCGGTTATTTTTATGAAGATAAAACAAAAGGTAACCGTAAATACTTTACAATGGGCGTAGGGCTTAAGTATAATATTTTCGGATTGAATTTCTCGTACCTGTTACCATCCGGCAGTGGTGTAAATCGTAATCCATTATCCAACACACTCCGATTCTCTTTGTTGTTTGATTTTGATGGAGGAAATAATCCAGGCAGCGACAATTAAAGATTTATAAATGAATTGAACGTTCCGGAAACACCGGAACGTTTTTCTTTTGATATTTGTTATCAAAATACGATATGTCATACAGAATAGGATTTGGAATCGATTTTCATCAACTGGTTGCGGGAAGAGAACTGTGGATAGGAGGTGTGAAAATTGCCCATCATAAAGGAGCACTTGGTCATAGTGATGCAGATGTGCTTCTCCATGCAATTTGTGATGCATTATTAGGCGCTGCCTGTCTCGGTGATATAGGTACTCATTTCCCGGATACTTCAAAGGAATTCAAAAATATTGACAGCAAAATTCTTTTAAAGCGAACTGCTGAAATGATTGCAAGAGAAAATTACAAAGTCATAAATATTGACAGTACTATATGCGCGGAAGAACCAAAGATCAAACCCTTTGTAAAAGAAATACAAAAAATAATTGCAGAAGTTATTGGTATTTCAGTAAATGATGTTTCGATAAAAGCCACAACGGCAGAAAAAATGGGCTTTATTGGAAGAGAAGAAGGGATCGCCGCTTATGCAACCACTCTTTTGGAAAAAAATTAATCTATTAAATATCATTTAAATCAATTTAATCATTAGCATCAGTGGTCTATCTTTGCCCGCATGTCATCCGTCCACATTAAGATCATAAATAAATCGAACAACGCTTTGCCAGAATATGCCACTTCCGGTTCTTCAGGCATGGATATCAGGGCATATCTCAATGAGCCGGTAACGATCGATCCTTTAGAAAGAATTCTTGTACCTACCGGCTTATATATTGAACTACCTTACGGATATGAGGCTCAGATAAGGCCCAGAAGCGGTCTCGCAATAAATTATGGGATCACTTGTTTAAATACTCCGGGTACAGTTGATGCGGACTATCGCGGTGAAATAAAAATTATTTTGATCAACCTTTCAAAACAGGCACAAATTGTTCAACCCGGTGATAGGATTGCGCAAATGATCATTCAAAGAACAGAACGGGCATTTTTAACAGAGGTTGACGAATTAAAAGAAACAGAAAGAAGTGTCGGTGGCCTTGGGCATACAGGCAAACAATAAAAAAACATGATGCGTAGTTTATTCATTTTTGCAATTTTTATTCTGGTATTTGCTTCCTGTAAGCCCACAAAAAAAATACAGACTGCTATTAATACGAAAAAGGATACCACAAATATTGTGGTTGTGGACAATGCAAAAGAAGATTCAATACGCTTTATAAAAGATACTTACCATACCATTCTCGAAAATCATATTGATTACAAAACTTTTTCTGCAAAAATTGATGTGGATTATATTGATGCAGATGATAAAAAGTATAATGTAAATGCCTTTTTAAGGATGTATAAAGACAGTATAATATGGGTAGATATACATGCTTTTCTGGGTATAGACGCTTTAAAGGCACTTATTACGAAAGATTCTGTAAAAATTCTTGACAAACAAAATAAACTCTATACTGCCCGCAGCATTGAGTATTTGCAGGATGTAAGCCAGTTGCCTGTTGACTTGTCTACTTTGCAGGATTTATTGGTCGGAAACGCTGTTTTCCTTGACAGCAACATAGTATCATATGTCAAGTTTGATAATTCTGTTTCACTGTTGAGTATCGGTAAAACCTTCAAAAACCTTATTACATTGAATAGTGACAAATTATTACAGAGAATTAAATTGGATGATATAAATGAGTTGCGAAACAGAACTGGCGATCTTACTTATGATGATTATGAAAATAGGCTGAACGTAAATTTCTCTAAAACAAGAAAAATTACTTTCGCGGAAAAGAAAAAATTAGATCTGAGACTCGAATTCAAGCAATATAATTTTAATGAGGACTTAACATTTCCATTTTCAATTCCTAAAAATTATAAAACAAACTAAACAAATAAAATTTAATTTGAAATACGTCGTTCTATCGGTTGCTTCGTCCTTTTTACTAACCAACTAAAAAGTCTTTTATCATGAAGAAATTAATTTTTCTTATTCTTTTTGTTTTTTCGGGCATGGCGGTAATTCATGCCCAGGATGACAAGGACCAACTGGAAAAAGAACGACAGGACATTCAGCAGGAACTTGATGACCTTCAAAATGCGTATAACCAGGTAAAAGGTCAGAAAAATGTGACATTAGGCGAGTTAAACGTTTTAAGAAGAAAAGTTGAAGTACAGGAGCGATACCTTAATAATATTAACAGGGAGATACATTACCTCAACGATGATATTTATCGCAGCACACTTGAAATAATTAAAATGCGGAAACAGTTGGACACATTGAAAGCACAATATGCCCGCAGTGTGATTTATGCTTATAAAAACAGGAGTACCTATGATTTCCTGAATTTTATCTTTTCTGCCACCAATTTCAATGATGCATTAAAAAGAATTGCCTATCTAAAGTCCTATCGTTCTTACAGAGAGCAGCAGGTAAATAATATTATAGAAACCCAGGAAGAGATTGAAAAGAGAAAGCGATTACAGATAAGCCAGATGGAGGAAAAGAAAACTGCAGTAGAAAACCAGGCAAAACAGGTAAAAATTTTAGAAAGCCAGAGAAAGGAAAAAAATGTAGCGGTAAATGAATTAAAATCGAAAGAAAAAGATTTAAAAAAACAGATAGCCACTAAGCAAAAAAGAGATAGGGATCTAAAAAATGCAATTCTGGCAATTGTGCGAAGAGAGACGAAAAAAGCTGAAGATGAAGCAAAGGCTAAGGCAAAAGCAAGTACTAATACAGGTAGCTCCGAATCTAATTCTAATACTAAAACTATAATACCATCTACAAAGCCCAAAAGCTATCTTGACCTGAATGCTGAAGACGTAAAACTAAATGCAAGCTTTGCCACCAACAAAGGCAAGCTGCCATGGCCGGTTGATAATGGGTTTGTGAGTATTCATTTCGGCAGGTATGAAATTGAAGGAACAAGTTTGAAAGGAGATAACCCGGGTATTACAATTGCCACACCATCTTCCGGTGCGCCGGTTAAATCAGTATTTGAAGGTGAGATAGCGGCCGTAGCTAACCTCGGTGATGGGATGATGGTAACTATAAGACATGGAAAATATTTTACTACCTATAGCAACCTGATTTCAGTGAATGTAAATAAAGGAAGTCCTGTTTCGACTGGTGAAGTAATTGGCAAAGCCGGTGTGTCAGATGATGGAAGCGGAGGCCAAATTGATTTTATCCTTATGATTGAAAGCAAAAATGTAAATCCTGAGCCATGGCTGAGAAGAAAATGATTCGCGTAAAACAGAGGGCTGGTAAAGAGAGATAAAATCAAAGACCCTCATTCATTAATCCTTACAAAAAACGTTCATATAATCTTTCATATTGGGGTACGATATTGTGAATGTCGTATTTCTTTGCATGCTCCGCCGCTCTTGTTTTAAAGGCTTTTAAGGTATCATCATTGCGCAGAATTTCCAATGCCTGGTTAGTCATGGTTTCTACATCTTTTACATTTCCCATATAACCTGTAACGCCAGGAATAATTATTTCACCCAAACCACCTGCATTAGAAGCTACAACCGGAACACCTGCTGCCATGGCTTCCAGTGCAGCAAGACCAAAGCTTTCATATTCTGACGGCAAAAGAAACAAATCAGCAATAGCAAGGATATCTTCCATTTGTTCCTGCTTGCCTACAAACTGAACTTCTTCACAAACACCTAATTTCCTGGATAATTCTTCGGCAGTTTGTCGTTCAGGCCCGTCGCCCACAAATAAAAGTTTTGAAGAAACTTCTTTGTTTACATTGTAAAAGATCTGAACTACATCCTGAACTCTTTTTAATTTTCTGAAATTGGAAGCATGCAGTAAAATTCTTTCACCATTGGGAGCAATCACTTTTCTGAAAGCATCAATAGGTTTACGTGTAAAGCGCTTAACATCTACAAAATTGAAAATAACTTCTATTTCTTTTTCGATCTTGAAAATTTTAAAAGTTTCATCACGCAAATTTTTTGATACGGCTGTGATAGCATCGCTTTGATTGATGGAGAAAGCAACAACCGGCGCATACATTTTATCTCTTCCTACCAAAGTAATATCTGTACCGTGAAGTGTTGTGATAACAGGAATTTCTTTATTCTCTTTTTTTAATATTTGTTTGGCAAGATAGGCCGCCGAAGCATGAGGAATAGCGTAATGAACATGCAGCAGATCAAGATGGTTATTCCTTATTACATCCACCATTGTACTGGATAAAGCAGTTTCATAAGGCGGATAATCAAACAAGGGATAAGTGGGCACCTGCACTTCATGATAAAAAATGTTGGGAATAAAACCGTTCAGCCTTACAGGCTGCTGGTAAGTAATAAAATGTACCTGGTGATTTTTTTGAGCTAATGCTTTTCCCAATTCTGTAGCTAAAACACCACTGCCACCAAAAGTTGGATAGCAAACAATTCCTATTCGCATAGATAAACATTAAATGGATAACAAAACTATGATAAAAGGAATGAATGAATGGAAAGAAAGAAGATTGATTTTATCCTTTTATCAAAATATCATATTTATTTTTTTCATCCTTCCTATCTTAGTTTAAAATTGATAAAATATGAGAAAACTTACCCTTAATTTGATGTCTATATTTTTTTGTAGTTATATTTTTTCGCAAACTGATGATTCATTGATGATCCGCCGTATTGCTGATGAAATTCTTTTGTATGGAAAGGCGTACGATAATCTTCATGACCTTACAAAAAATATTGGCGGCAGGCTTTCGGGTTCACAGCAAATGTATAAAGCTGAGCAATGGGGCATTAAAACATTGCAATCAAGTGGTGCGGATAAAGTATGGTTGCAGGAATGTATGGTGCCGCATTGGGTAAGAGGAGGAAAGGATGAAGCGGTTGCTTATATTTCTTCGAAGGCTAAAAACCTTGATGTTATTGCACTCGGCAATTCAATGGGAACAGGTATGAAAGGAGCGAAAGCTGATGTAATTGAAATATCCTCATTTGATGATTTGGAAAAGAAAAAAAACCAGGTAAAAGGAAAGATTGTTTTTTATAATTATAAATTCAATCCAACTTTTATTAATACATTTCAGGCTTATGGAGATGCAGTACGTTATCGGGGTGCGGGTCCGAGCAGGGCAGCAAAATATGGAGCTTTAGCAGTAATTGTAAGAAGTATGAGCCATAGTACAGATAATAACCCTCACACCGGTTCTTTGCGGTACGATACAACTCTTCCAAAAATTCCTGCTGTGGCTGTCGGTTTGAAAGATGCAGATTGGTTAGATTCTGTTTTATCTCAAAAAACTATATCTGTTTCGCTAAAAACAAACGGGCATTTTTTACCTGATACAATCGGTCATAATGTAATTGGCGAATTAATAGGTTCAGAATTTCCGGACCAGTATATTACAGTTGGGGGTCATTTGGATTCATGGGATCCGGCTGAAGGTGCCAATGACGATGGATCGGGTGTTGTGCAGACAATTGAAATTTTACGAACATTTAAAGCGCTTGATTATAAACCAAAACATACAATCAGGTTTGTATTGTTTGCCAATGAAGAAAATGGTTTACGTGGCGGAACAAAATATGCAGAGGAAGCAAGTACAAAAAATGAGAAAGATGTTTTTGCCCTGGAAAGCGATGCCGGAAGTTTTACTCCCCGGGCGTTTAATTTTGGCGGTACACCTGAACAATTGCAGAAAGTTCGCAGTTGGATTCCATTGTTGTTAACCTATGGTGTTTACCAGATCAACGAGGGTGGAGGCGGGGCAGATGTAAGTCCGTTGAAAGAGGTTTCAAATACACCTGTTTCAGAACTGGTTCCCGATTCACAACGCTATTTTGATTATCATCATGCACGCAATGATGTGTTTGAAAATGTGAATAAACGGGAACTGGAATTAGGTGCCATTAATATGGCTGCATTCATTTACATGGTTGATAAGTATGGATTATAGAATATTTTTTTATAACAGACTGTATCAATTCTATTGAACTGCTATTGTGCCACTCACTTGTACATTCGGTAATTCTGATGAACAATTACTGTAACAATTCTTCAATAGCTTTTTTTACAGATGCAAAGGGAAATGAATTCACAACTTTTTGCATTTGCTTTTTTATTTCTTCATTACATAAGTTACCAATGCTTCCTTCATGTGTGTGATGGAGACTGGTGTCATGATTGAAATTTCCAGCTTCAATATCCAATCCTATTTTTTTATAAGCGTCCCGGAAAGACATTCCCTGTGAAACGAGTTTATTAACTTCTTCTACACTAAACAAGTATTTGTATTTTTCATCGGCAAGAATATCCTTTTTGATCTTAATATTAGACAACATCAGGCCGCCCATTTCAATGCAATCTCTTAAAATTTTAAAAGCAGGAAATAAATGTTCTTTCAATAATTGCAGATCACGATGGTAACCCGAAGGAAGATTGGTTGTCATCAGTATAATCTCATTCGGTAATGATTTTATTTGATTACAATGTGAACGAATTAATTCAAATACATCAGGATTTTTTTTATGAGGCATAATGCTGCTGCCGGTTGTCAAGTTTTCAGGGAAAGAAATAAAACTAAAATTCTGATTCAGATACAGGCAGGCATCCATAGAGAGTTTGCCAAGTGTGTCAGCAATGTTTGCCAAAGCCATTGATACAATTCTTTCCGTTTTCCCTCTTCCCATTTGAGCATACACAACATTATAGTTCAGGTCATCGAAGCCAAGAAGTTTTGTAGTAAGTGTTCTGTCTATAGAAAAAGAAGAACCATAACCTGCTGCGGAACCCAGAGGATTTTTGTTTACAACATCAAATGCTGCTTTTAAAGTGATCATATCATCTACCAAACTTTCTGCATATGCTCCGAACCAGAGCCCAAATGAAGAGGGCATGGCTAACTGCAAATGAGTATAGCCTGGTAAAAGATAGTTTTTATATTTCTCGCTTTGTAATTGCAAAAGTTCAAATAGGGGTTGTATTGCTTTTACCAGTTCTTCTATCTCATTTCTAAGAAAAAGTTTTATATCTACCAGTACCTGGTCATTCCTGCTTCTTGCACTGTGAATTTTTTTTCCAATACCACCAAGTTTTTCAGTTAACAGGAATTCAATTTGAGAATGGACATCTTCAATATCATTTTGAATTTTAAATTTTAAATTTTGGATTTGAAAGTATATTTCTTTCAACTCTTTTACTAGAGCCTCACCTTCCTCAGCTGTCAACAATCCAACACTTGTAAGCATTTTTGCATGTGCAATTGAACCCAGCACATCAAAAGGTGCTAATTGCAGATCAAATTCCCGGTCATTTCCTACCGTAAATCTTTCTACTTCTTTTAAGGATTCAATATTTTTTTGCCACAACTTCATAGCAGTTCGTTTAACAGAGCGATATACAACTCAATTCCTTTTTTTATTTCATCAATATAAATATACTCATTGGCCGAATGACTCCTTGAGGAATCTCCGGGACCCATTTTTAAAGCCGGGAAAGACATCAATGCTTTATCAGAAGTAGTAGGAGAACCATAATAACTTCTTCCCAAACTTAAACCACTTTTAACTAATGGATGATCCAAAGCAATAGCAGATGAGCGCAGCCGGAAACCTCTTGCCTTTATTTCACTTTGTATGCTATTTTTTATTTTGCTGATCACTTCTTCGAAAGTATATAATTCATTTACTCTTACATCAACTACAAACTTACATTCAGTGGGTACAACATTGTGCGCCTTATTCTCAGTATCAATAACAGTGACACTCATTTTAACAGGGCCTAATAATTCAGAAATTTTTGGAAATTTGTATGACCTGAACCACTGAATGTCTTCGATAGCTTTATAAATTGCATTCTCGCCTTCATCTCTTGCAGCATGACCAGCTTTTCCATGAGCAACACAATCTAAAACCATGAGACCTCTTTCTGCAACTGCCATTTGCATTTCGGTCGGTTCACCCACGATGGCACAATCTATTTTGCCAAGATGAGGTAACAAGGCTTCTACGCCATTAGGGCCGGAAATTTCTTCTTCTGCTGTGGCAGCCAGCATTACATTATACTTTAGGCCGGTTTTGGGATAATAATAAAGAAAGGCAGCTATCAATGAAACCAGACAACCGCCGGCATCATTACTGCCAAGCCCAAATAATTTTCCATCTTCTTCTATCGGTTTAAACGGATCAAGCGTATAGCCTTTGTTCGGTCTTACCGTATCGTGATGTGAATTAAGAAGAATAGTAGGCTTGTTTTCATCATAGAATTTATTGGTGACCCAAACATTTTTCAGGTGAACTCTTGTTTTTACTCCTTTTCTTTCGAGAAATTGTTCAATAATATCAGCAGTATTATCTTCTTCTTTGCTGAAGGATGGTGTAGCGATCAATTGCTTTAGCAAAGCAATTGTTTCGGTTTGCAGTATAGTAACCTGTTCATTCATTAATAATATTTGTTCCTGCTTCGCCATTGATAAGTTCTTTTAATTCTTCTGCCTTGCCAATGGTTACTTTTTTTACGCCGCTGTTCAATGCTGAAAAAGCATTATCAAGTTTTGGGATCATGCCGGCGAATATTTTTTTTTCTGATTTTAATTGCCGGTATGAAGACGGGTTGATGGTAGAAATAACTGTACTATCATCGTTAGCATTGAACAGGACCCCGCTTTTTTCAAAAGAATAAATTAACTGCACATCATAGAGAGAACTCATTCCTCTTGCCAGTTCCTGTGCAATCGTATCTGCATTTGTATTTAATAATTGCCCTCGCTGATCATGAGTAAGCGGTGCAAAGACAATTGCAATATTCTGTTCCAATAAATTTTTTAAAAGAACTGTATTGATTGCATCTATATCGCCAACGAAACCATAATCAATAACAGGATGATTTCTTTTATGCGCAAGAATTGCGTCTCCGTCTGCACCGCATAGACCGATGGCGTTACAATTATAACCCTGTAATTGCGTCACAATATTTTTATTAATGTAACCCGCATAGACCATTGTCACAACCTTTAGTGTTTCTGCATCTGTAATTCTTCTGCCATCCACTAATTTTTGTTCTATTCCTAACTTTTCAGCAAGTTGGGTTGCTAATTTTCCCCCGCCATGTACCAGTATTTTCTTTTCAGTAATGGAAGCAAAATCTTTTAAAAACGAAGAGAGTTTTTTTTCTTCATCAATAATATTCCCACCAATTTTTATAATGTAAAGCTTATCCATTTAATATCTCAGATAAAACAGCCTGGGCTGCCCAGACACGATTAGCCGCCTGTTGAGTAACCAAACTATTTGGGCCATCAAGGATCTCATCACTTAATTCAACATTGCGCCTTACAGGTAAACAATGCATTATTTTCGCATTGTTTGTCAGTTTTAATTTTTCATTTGTCAACATCCACTCGGGGTTATTGCAATAAATTTTTCCGTAATCAGTATAAGTGCTCCAGTTCTTTACATAAACAAAATCTGCATCCTTCAGCGCTTCACCCTGGTTGTAAGTAATTGTCGCACCTTTTGTAAATTCTTTGCTTAGTTCATAATCCTCAGGATGAGTAATTACAAACTCGGCTTCATCCCAGGCATTGATCCATTGGGAGAAACTATTGGCTACACATTGTGGTAGCGGTTTTACATGTGGTGCCCATGTTAGAACAATTTTCGGTTTTTTACTTTTTACTTTTGAGTTTTTAATTTCTTCTGTAATAGTTAATACATCAGTTAAACTCTGTAAAGGATGAAGAGTTGCACTTTCTAAACTTACCACAGGTATGCCTGCATATTTTATAAATTGTTTTATGAATAACTCGCTGTAATCATCTTCACGATTTTTTAGAGAAGGAAAAGTCCGGATAGCGAGAATATCAAAATATTTTCCCATGATCGGCGCTGCATCTTTTACATGCTCTGCTGTATTGCCACTCATGATAGCTTCTTCTTCAAATTCCAAAGCCCAGCCTTCACTGCCAACATTAAAAATAATCACATCCATTCCCAAATTCTGTGCGGCTATTTGTGTACTCAATCTTGTTCGCATACTTGGATTCAGGAATAAACAGCCTATGCGTTTGCTGATACCAAGTATTTTGCCCTTAAGGGGATCAGCTTTATACATTAATGCTTTTTCCGCGAGAGCATTTATATTACCTGCATCATGAACTGAAATGAACTGTTTCAATATCGGTGGTTTTATTTTTTTGCCGGCTTCAGTGCTACTATGAAACATTTGTTGTGTCACTCACTTCAGCGTTCTGTTCATTACTGAGCATTGCTATTTCTTCTTTCAATGCTTCAATAAAATCTTCCGCATCTCTTTTCTTCAATGCCAATGATGGTAACAGCCTTATTACGTTTGGTTTGGATTCACCTGTAAATATCTTTTGGTTCCACAATAAATTTTTTCTCAGATCTTTCAATTCTTCCGGTACATCAAAACCGATCATTAAACCACGGCCTCTCACTCTTTTTAATTCAGGAGTATTTTCCAATTCATTTTTAAGATACTTTCCAACCATTACTGCATTGCCCATCAGTTTTTCTTCTTCGATAACTTCAAGTACAGCCAGCGCTGCAGCACAGGCAAGATGATTGCCACCAAATGTGGTACCTAATTGAAAATGTTTTGGCTTGATGTGAGGTGCAATAATAATTCCCGCCACAGGAAAACCATTTCCCATTCCTTTTGCCATCGTATATATATCTGCATTTACCCCCGCAAAATCATGAGTGAAAAATTTTCCGCTTCTTCCATAACCACATTGTACGCTGTCGGCAATATAAACAGCGCCGTATTCATCACAAAGGGCTCTTATTTTTTTTAGAAAACTTTCATCAGCTACATTAATGCCACCAACACCCTGGATACCTTCAATGATTACACTTGAAATTTCTTTTCCATTTTTTTTAAAATATTCTTCAAGGGCATCTTCATCATTAAAAGGAAGGAAGATCACATTGTCGGTTTCATTTACCGGCGCTATATAATTTTTATTATCTGTCACTGCTACAGCCAGTGAAGTTCTGCCATGAAATGATTTGCTGAAAGCAATGATTTTTTTCCTTCCATTGTGAAACGATGCAAGCTTCAAAGCATTTTCATTGGCTTCAGCTCCTGAATTACACAAGAATAATTGATAATTTTCCTTGCCGGAAATTTTTCCCAGCTTTTCAGCCAACTGTTTTTGTAAAGGAATTTTCACGGAGTTGGAATAAAATGCAATTTTCTCCAATTGTTCTTCAATTCTTTTTACCCAATGCGGATGTGTATGACCAATACTGATAACGGCGTGGCCACCGTATAAATCCAGGTATTGTTCTCCTTTATCATCCCATACATAGGAGCCTTTTGCTTTTACAATTGTGATGTCATTGATCGGGTACACATCGAATAAATTCATGTTGTTTTGTTTTGGTTATACTTTTCTATTAAAAATAATTTGCTTTTAAATTGAGTCCGGCACATTCATCAATGCCAAACATCAGGTTCATGTTCTGCACAGCCTGACCGCTGGCACCTTTTAATAAATTATCAATGGCTGAATGAATCACAAGTTTCGTTCCTACTTTCTCCAATTGTATCACACATTTATTTGTATTCACTACCTGTTTTAAAAAAATAGCATCCTGGCTCAAAAATGTAAATGGATGACCTGTATAAAATTCCTCATATAACTTTAAAAGCTTTTCAATTTTCAGGTTACAATCAATTTGCGAGCTAATAAAAATTCCGCGGGTGAAATCCCCCCGCCATGGAATGAAACTAATACCCCCATCCCCTAAAGGGGAGTTTGGAAAACTATCCTGTAATTGATGCAAGCTCTGATAAATTTCATCAAGATGCTGATGTGTTAATGTTTTATATGCCTGTATATTATTTGTTCTCCAGCTAAAATGAGTAGTGGCGGTTAGTCCTTGCCCGGCTCCTGTTGAACCTGTAATTCCGGTTGTATAAATGTTTTCAAGTAAACCGGCTTTCGCAAGTGGCAATAATCCTAATTGAATAGCCGTGGCAAAACAACCGGGATTAGCAATACTCTTTGCCTTTTTAATTTTTTCTTTATTTAATTCCGGCAATCCATAAACAAAGTTTCGATTTTCAATTTGCGATTTTTCCTTCAGTCTAAAATCCTGCGACAGATCAATGATCTTTATTTTGTCATCAATTTTATTTTCTTCTAAATTTTTTTTTCCTTCTCCATGTCCTACACAAAGAAACAGAACATCGGTATCATTACTTAGCTTGCCCGTAAATTTTAAATCAGTATCGCCAATCAAATCCTGGTGAACAGAATAAACAGGTTTTCCGGCATTACTGCGACTATGAATAAAAGAAATGTCGGCATTTGGATGATGAATTAATAAACGTATAAGCTCGCCGCCGGTGTAACCAGCACCCCCGATAATTCCCACTCTCACATAACTATTGCTCAAGGAAGGGTTTGATTTTTTTTTATTTGAAATTTTACTCATTCGCAGCTCATTTCAGGATTTTGAATTTTCTTTTTGGATGGCATGCCAGATTGCCGTCTGGTTTCCGAATATTTTTGAAAATCCTCTTACATCTTCACCACTCCACCCGGTATTCATTTCACCATACTTTCCGAACTTGCTGCTCATCAAATCATATCTTGATTCAATACCAATTACCTGGAAACGGTAAGGCATTAACTGCACAAATACATTGCCAGTTACATTTTGTTGTGAGTTTTCAAGAAATGCTTCAATATCTCTCATTACCGGATCGAGAATTTGCCCTTCATGCAGCCAATTGCCGTAAAACTGTGCCAACTGATCTTTCCAGTTCAGTTGCCATTTGGTAAGCACATGTTTTTCCAGGACATGATGTGCTTTTATTATAACCATTGGAGCCGCGGCTTCAAAACCTACTCTTCCTTTAATACCAATAACGGTATCACCGACGTGTATATCTCTTCCTATTGCATAAGGACCGGCAATGGTCTGTAAATATTTGATGGCCTCTGAAGGATGAGAAAATTTTTTATCATCCACACTAATCAGCTCGCCTTTTTCAAAACTCAATTTTACCTGCCGGCTTCCTGATTCGGTTGCTTGTGTTGGCCAGGCCTCTTCCGGCAATAAACCAAGAGATGAAAGTGTTTCTTTTCCTCCTACGCTTGTGCCCCACAAACCTTTATTGATGGAGTACAATGCTTTTTCAAAATTCATTTTCACACCTTTATTTTTCAGGTATTCTATTTCCTGTTCACGGCTGAGTTTTAAATCGCGAATGGGAGTAATGATCTCTACACCGGGAATCATAATATGGAAGATCATGTCAAATCTTACCTGGTCATTACCCGCGCCAGTACTTCCATGTGCCACCGCATCTGCAGAAAGTTTTTTTGCATGTTCGGCTATATGTAAGGCCTGGCTTAATCTTTCAGCACTTACACTGAGGGGATAAGTATTATTTTTTAGAACATTTCCGAATACAAGATATTTTATGATACTGTCGTAATAAGATTTTACTGCATCAATGGCAGCATGAGTTTTTACTCCTAATTGAATAGCATGTGATTCAATATTTTTAAGTTCTTTTTCGCTAAAACCACCTGTGTTTACAATAATACTGTGTACCTCGTAACCTTTTTCTTCGCTTAAATATTTTACGCAATATGAAGTGTCGAGGCCGCCACTGAAACCCAATACAACTTTTTTAGAAGACATATTATTGTTGATTAGAATTGTTAGCGCTGAAGTGAGTGACACAACAGGAGCTAAATAGAATTACTGCTGCCGGTTGCATAATTAAAAATTAAATAAATGAAAAAGAAATGATTTTTGTTTCGAATTGTCGTTACTGTTATTTTCTTTTTTCTTAAATAATTTCCACTGCTTAAAACGCAATAGTCTTTCTAACCCCTTTTTATTTTTTTCAAAAAACTCTTTCGTTTCTTCTGGTTTGTAATGATCTTTTGGATCATACAACATGGCTGTACAAAAACAGTTCTGCTTTTCCTTACTCATTAATGTTTCATAGTTGACGCAGCTTTTGCATCCGGCCCAAAAGTCTTCATCCTGCGTCAGCTCAGAATAAGTAACAGGCTCATAGCCGAGTTCAGAATTTATTTTCATTACGGCGAGACCTGTCGTCAATCCAAAAATTTTTGCATCCGGGTATTTTTCTCTTGACAGATTGAAAATTTTTTGTTTAATAGATTTTGCAACTCCGCTTTTACGAAAAGCCGGGGCTACAATTAATCCCGAATTAGCTACATATTCTCCATGGCCCCAGGTTTCGATATAGCAAAAACCAACCCACTCACCGGTATTTGTGGTGGCAATGACAGCCTTGCCCTGTTCCATTTTTTCTGCAATGTATTCAGGCGAGCGGCGGGCAATACCTGTACCACGGGCTTTGGCTGAGGATTCCATCTCATCCGTTATGGTTTTTGCATACACCTTGTCCGCAGGCGTCGCAACCCTGATAATTATATTTTGAGTGTCCAATTTAAGAAGATTGATATGTCATGTGCGGATAACCAATCCATGTTAAAGAAATTCCTGAAGGATTTCACTGATAGGGGCCCTGGTTACTGGCTCGTCCTATCAGAACCCAGGTCGAATTAAATAGTGAAAGAGATCAAAGCATACCGAATATACACCCGAGGTAATGGGAGCATGAAAGGCAAATTGCTTTGTATGTGTCAAAATGTTGCTCACGATTTTCTATTGTTACAAAAATCCTGCCTGTGGCAGAAAATGGTGCACAAATGTATAAAATAAATAAAGTTATTATCAAGTTTTTTTGTTAATGGAAATATGTAATTATGAAGCAGCATATATCAAAAATATCGCGGGATGCTTATGGATGTTAGTTTTGCTTTTTTGCCAGTCGCTTATTTTCATGGTTCTCACCCACTCTTTTTCAGAAGTAAGATCAGTTGCTATGCAAAATCTTGTTGTAGGCTTACAGGTTTTTAATATGGATTCAATTAGCTGGTTATTGCGATAAGGAGTTTCAATAAAGATTTGCGTGCAATTTTTCTTTTGTGATTCTGCCTCAAGTTCCCTGATTGCTTTTACCCTTTCATGTTCATTGATGGGAAGATAGCCGACAAACTGGAATTGCTGACCATTCATACCGCTTGCCATTAATGCAAGTAAAATAGAATTAGGACCCACAAGTGGCTTTACTTCGGCATTCATTTCATGGGCAATGGTAATTAAAGTTTGACCCGGATCGGCTACTCCCGGGCAACCTGCTTCACTGATAATGCCAATGTTTTTCCCCTCCTTTATTTTTTGCTTGAAAGCAAATCGATTTTCATTTTCTGCTTTATCAATGACAAACCACTCATAATTATCAATCACTACTTCCTGTCCAGGCAGGCAGGCTTTCCATAGTTTTTTTAAAAATCGTCGGACTGTTCTCTCATTTTCGACAAAAAAAACCTGGCAATCTTTTACTGCATCAATTATATAAAGAGGAATAGTTTCGACAGCTTCTTCATCAAGCAGCGAGGGAATAAGATATATTTTACTGGAAGAAATATTCATAACGTTAAGTGTAGAACATACAACTTTAAATTTTCCTACTCCGGGTTTATTTTATATAAACTTAATGTAGCCGCCACGACAGCATAAGCGGGTGCAAAGACCCATCCTATAAATAGAACAGCATGAAGAGCATAAAATACTAATCCGTTTCCAATGGCAAGCCCCCGGTGATGGCTGATATATTGAATGCTTTTAGAGGTAGGTAATCTATGCCTTTCACAACTGTAATCAATCATTGAAAATCCATAATAATAACACTCGACAAAAAGAGCAATAAGAGGCGTGATCCACCCAAACACTGGAACGAGAGTTAATAATAAAAGTCCTATAAGATAAATTGTCTGCCAAAGTGTGTTCCGTAAAGCCAGTTTTGTTCCCCGCCAGCAATCTTTTAGAAGTTGTTTAAAATTGAATGGAAATTCTTTTCCTTCGATAATTGATTCTGTTTTTTCACTGAGATAAGCAAAAACAGGCGAACCAGCAATCAACCAAATGTATTTGAACAACGAAAAATAAAATAGCATCAATATCAGCCATAGAATAACCCCGGCAAAGGTGAAAAGAAATCCCAGCCAGCTATTTCTGAATTTTTGGATCCAGTCACCGAGACCCGTAGAATTAGTGAGATATTCAATTACAGCAGTTGCAGATTTTCCAAAGAAATACATGCTAACCCCGAAGAGAATTGCATAGATAATGCCGGGGATGATGATCCACTTCCAAAGCTTATGAGTTACAATGAAACGATGTGCCTCGAAATAGGATTGGATGGCTATTACAATTTCTTTAAGCAAAACATAAATTTGAGTAAATATAAAAAAGAACCAAGATTAACCGATTTTTGAAGATTATGAAGAGATTAGAAATTGAATTTTACCAGAGAAAAGATGTAGTGAAAATAGCCAAAGAATTACTGGGAAAAGTTTTGGTTACTAATTGGAATGGAATAATTACTTCAGGCCGTATTGTAGAATGTGAAGCCTATGCAGGCACAATTGATAAAGCATCACACGCCGCCGGCGGCAGAAGAACTGCACGTAATGAAATCTTGTACGGTAAAGGCGGGTATGCTTACGTATATTTATGTTACGGTATTCATCATTTATTCAATGTAGTTACCAATTCTGAAGAAATACCTCATGCCATTTTAATTCGAGCCCTCGATCCGATGGAGGGAATTGAAGAAATGTTATTACGAACTCATAAAAAAAAACTGGATCATACATTGACCCGGGGGCCTGGCAATGTTTCAAAAGCTTTGGGCATTTTTACCAAACATTCAGGCACTTCTTTACTGGGTGATAAAATTTTTATTGCTGATGATGGAGGCAGGTTTAATAAAAATCAAATTGCTTCTTCTCCACGAATAGGAGTAGATTATGCAGGCAAAGACGCCATGTTGCCTTATCGTTTTTATGTAAAAGGAAATCCGTTTGTGAGTGGAAAGCCACATAATTAATTGTTGACTTAAGCATTTAAACTACCAATTCTTTTTCCATATCATCTTCAGCTATATTTTCTGTTTCTTCAACATGACCAAAAGCATAATTCATTTTTTCTCTTTCAAACTCCTTTTCATTATTGGCGATCCAGATTGTAGCAACACCATTGCCAATAAAATTTGTAAGAGCTCTTGCTTCTGACATGAATCTGTCGACTCCTAATAATAAAGTGAGACCCTCAATAGGTACCACTTTGATAGCTGTAAGGGTAGAAGCCAGTACTACAAATCCACTGCCCGTAACACCGGCCGCACCTTTTGACGTAAGCATTAAGATTCCAATTACACTTAATATTTGCGACATGGAAAGATGTACATGAAAAACCTGTGCTAAAAATATCATGCACATGGATAAATAAATGGTGGTACCATCCAGGTTGAAAGAATAACCCGCAGGAATTACCAGGCCCACTACTGATTTTGAACAACCCATTCTCTCCAGTTTTTCCATTACACTGGGCAAAGCAGCTTCGGAAGAGGATGTGCCCAGTACGACTAGTAGTTCTTCGCGGATATATTTAAGATATTTGAAAACACTAACCCGGTAGTATTTAAGAACAAGCCATAAAACTCCGAAAATGAAAATGATCATCGTGATGTAAACCGTGATCATCAGTTTTCCGAGTGGTAACAAAGTACCAACACCATATTTACTGATTGTGTAAGCCATACCTCCGAAAGCACCTAGCGGCGCAATGAACATTACTTTATGCAGAGCTTTGAAAATATATTTTGCAATGAGTTTTAAAAAATCAATGGTCTTTTTCTTTTGTTTATAATAATTCAATGCCACACCGAAGATTAATGCAGCAATTAAAACCTGTAATGTTGAATTATCTTCCAAAAATTTCATCCAGCTAAAATTGGTTTGAGTGTATTTTGAAATATCAATACCCCTAATATTAGAAGTTGTAACTCCATTTCCGGGTTGAATAATAATAGCTACGATAACACCGATGATGAGAGCAAATGTGGTTACGATTTCAAAATATAATAATGCTTTCATGCCAACTCGTCCTACCTTTTTCAAACTACCCATGCTGACAATACCTAAAGTGATCGTAAGAAATATGATCGGGTTGATAAAAAGTTTAATAATACTGATGAAAAGGCCAGAAAGAAATTCACTAAGAGTAGAACCGATGCTAAGTTCCTGCCCAAGAAATTTTGTTTTGATCGGATGATCTATCACCTGTTGTAATGCAAATTGTGGTGCGAACCGGCCCAAAAGAATAGCAGCAATAATAGCAACCAATACCCAAAAAGTGAGATTAGTAAAAAGCTTCTTCATGAAAAATGAAAAGTACTAAAAGCAAAGTACTTTTATCCGGATACAATTTTTATAATAATCATTAAAATTTAGGGCAATTCAATTTCTTCGCATTGGGGTCAGTAGGCTTCTTTATGTAAATCAATGAGATTTCTGCCCCACCTCTTGAATTAGAACCCGGTTTGAGGCTGCTAATATTTACATCATATGTAGCACCGATCTGGAAATCTCCAAATTCTAATCCTACATACGGAATGACGGCGTCTCCAAACCTAAACCAGCTTCCGAGATAAACCGTAGTAGGGTTTTGTTCGTCCGCATTCAGATTCAGAGCATAAGCACCACCTATCTCCGTATTATGAGCTTTTGCCTGCATACTATGGATAGCACTAAAATGTAAATAATTATATTGCCCAACTGGTATTTTACCACCTCCCTGGAGAGTAATTCTTGCATTTAATATAAAATAAGGATCACCTTCGAAACTTTCCTTAGGGCGATTGATATGATACATAGAAGCACCAAGATAAAAATTATTATATCCGTTTGAAGTGCCATTGTACAATACCCCGGCATTCATATCGAAATAAGAAACGCTTACCTGCTTACCTGCAAAAATTTCATTTGTTGTTCCTGTAAATCCTGAAGTAGTTAACTGGTCTTCAAATGTAAGTTTGGTAACGTCCAATCTCTTGCTTACAAATCCTCCCTGGAAGCCGGCGCCAATCTGGTTATATCCATCTTCATCAAGACTTTTATGATAGGCAATTGAAAGAGCGGCCGCATTGGTTTTTAATACTCCATCACCTGCCTGGTCAGCAAAACCAAGCACACCAACACCAAACTGATCATAATCGGGGATTTTGTTTTTTAAAATTCCGGCATCGAAAGATGCAGTATAAGTGGTAAAGGCATTATAGATAGTGGGCCATTGGTTGCGATAATTTCCGGCTACCCGGTATACACCATCAAATTTCCCGGTAAGAGCAGGATTTAAAGTAAGAGGTGAGGCAAAGAATTGAGAAAAATTAGGATCCTGGGCGGATGTCACACTCATCAGTCCCACACATATAGTTACGGTTAAAAGCAGTTTTTTCATTACAGAAAAAATAAGGAAATGAAAAATACAACAATTGACAGAAGTAGTGAAATAAAATCGATAAAATGATAGTATAAAGTTGCTTATTAGTTGACCAAAAACAATGACATAATTGGTATTTATTCTATTTAAGGCTAATATTAACTGCAAAAATTATTCGCTGGAAAAGCAATTCACATTTGTATTTTTACGCCGAATGCAAGATCACCAGCGTCCCCAAGACCGGGAACAATATAACCCTTTGCAGTTAGCTCATCATCGATATCACCGCACCAGATTGTTACTGAGGGTTCGGCTCTTTTTACATATTCTATACCTACAGTGCAGGCAATGGCCGTTACAATATGTATTTCTTTAGGTTTGCCTTCTTCTTTAAGAAACTGGATTGTTTTTACGAGAGAAGATCCTGTGGCTAACATGGGGTCAGAAATAATAAGAATACGATTTTCAATTTCAGGGCAGGATATATAATCAAGGCTTATTTCAAATGAACCATCTTTTTTGTGTTTGCGGTAAGCTGAAATAAATGCATTATCTGCTTTATCAAAAAAATTAAGAAGCCCCTGGTGTAGCGGAAGTCCGGCACGAAGAATAGTCGCTAGTACCGGCTGATCTTTTATCATTTTTGATTCAGCAATACCGAGTGGAGTTTGAATTTCTTTTTCTTCAAAAGGCAGTTTTTTACTGATCTCATAAGCAATTACTTCACCAATACGCTCAAGATTGCGGCGAAAACGCATCCTGTCATTTTGAACTTCCACGTCACGCAGTTCCGCAATCCAGTTTGTTACAAGACTATGCTGTTCGCTGAGATTTATTACCATTGGTTTATCAATAAGGGGTTCTGGTATTTTTTTGTCCCTAACTTCCTGTTCACTGATCATCGTTCGTTGCGTCGCACTCTTGTACTCCATGTCTTTATTCAACTTACTTTTGGCAAATCTAAATCTAAAATCATAAATACAAAATGATTTACCGGGCAATTGGCATAATGAGTGGCAGTTCACTTGACGGGCTTGATATTGCCTTTACTGAATTCCAGGAAAATGGCGGCAAATGGACCTATGATATCAGGCGGGCAGACTGTTATCCATATAATGAAGAATGGATTGAAAAATTGAAAACAGCTACATCTTTAAACGCCCTGGAATATCAATTGCTTCATACGGAATATGGTCATTACATTGGCCAGCAGGTAAATAAATTTATTGGGGAAAATGGTTTGCAGTACCAGGTAGCACTAATTGCTTCGCATGGTCATACCACTTTTCATATACCATCAAAAAAAATGACAGCGCAATTAGGTGATGGAGCCGCCATAGCTGCGGAAACGGCACTGCCTGTTGTTACCGATTTAAGAGCGCTGGATGTGGCTTTTGGCGGACAGGGAGCACCTATTGTACCGATAGGGGAAAAACTACTTCTTGGAGGTTTTGATTTTTTTTTAAATGTAGGGGGTATTGCAAATATTTCTTTTAATTCAGTACCATATATTGCCTTTGATATTTGTGCAGCCAACAGAGTACTAAATATGCTGGCAAACCAGGAAGGCAAAGAATATGATAGCGGGGGACAAATGGCAGCTTCCGGTACTATAAATATTGAATTACTTGAAAAATTAAATTCTCTTGAATATTATAAACAGCCCTACCCTAAATCTTTGGCAAATGATTTTGGTATAGATATAGTTTATCCAATAGTTCACGATTCAGGTAGTAAAACAACAGAAGCATTAAGAACTTATGTCGAGCATATGGTTATCCAAATAAGGGATGCAATTACAAATAACCACAAACCACAAACGATAAACCTCAAACTTCTGGTTACAGGTGGGGGTGCTTTTAATAGTTTTTTTATTCAACGGTTAAGTGATGAATTTAAAAAAATAAAAATAGAAGTGATATCACCGGGTAAAAATCTTATTAAATATAAAGAAGCAATGATCATGGCTTTTATGGGTGTATTGAGATGGAGACAGGAATACAACACTTTTTCGTCTGTTACAGGGGCTATAAGAAATAGTATCAATGGGGCATTATGGATAGGGCAAGAAGCCTGATTAGCAATTGGCAGGCCCCACAATAATTAAAATACCATTTACCACTGACAACTCATAATCCTAAGACTGTTCTCAATTTTACATATCCATTACGGCTCACAGGTACTTTTGCTCCTGATTTCAGAATGGCAATATGATTATCTTTTTCATAAGGATCAATTCTTGTGATCTGATGCACATTTACAATATATGAACGATGGGAACGAACAAACTGCTGAGGATCCAATGTCTTCTCAAAATGATTCATTGTTTTATTTTTTAAGAAATTTCCTTCGTGTATATGCACCTTCACGTAATCATCGGCAGCTTCTAAATAAAAAACATCCTGCACAGGAATAATTTTGATCTTGCTTCCTGTTTTTACAACAATCCGTTGATTTTGTACAGGTGATTGTGAAGCTGTTTCTAAAAGTTCATTTGTAATTTTTTGAGTGCCAGTCATTTGCTCTTTCCATTTTTGAATGGCTTTATCGAATCTTTCTTGGTTAAAGGGTTTTAGCAAGTAATCAACGGCATGCGCTTCAAAAGCCTTAATTGCAAACTCATCGAATGCGGTTGTAAAAATTACAGCAGGTGGCTGATCCAACAGCTCCAGCATTTCAAATCCATTGATCTTTGGCATTTGAATATCGAGAAAAATAAGATCGGGCTGGTGTTGCTGAATCGCTTTTACTCCTTCAAAGCCATCATTACATTCCTCAACTATTTCAAGCTCCGGATATTTTTGTAAATATTCTTTTACAATACTCCTTGCCAGGGGCTCGTCATCTATAATTATAGTTTTACTCATTGGTTGGTATTCTTATAACTACAACAAAGCAATTTTTTTCTTTATTAATTTCTACGAGATCATTTCTTGCAAATAAAAGATACAATCTTCTTTTTACAGAATTTAATCCAAAGCCGGTACCGACAGGCATTTGCATATCTGCATCAAAGGGATTCATAACCGCTATCACTAAATGTTTATCTATAATTCTTGCTCTCAAAGCTATTACTACTTCCCCGGTAGTTCCATACAATCCGAACTTGATTGCATTTTCCAATAGTGGTTGTAATAGCAGTGAAGGAATTTTCCATGGCTGGGTTTCTTCTGCAATATCCATTTCAGTTTTGAGGCGATAGCCAAAGCGAACTTTTTCAATTTCCAGGTATAACTTTAAATACTCAAGTTCTTCAGAAAAACTAATAAACTGATTTTCTTCTTTTCTCATGGTACCTCTTAAAAAATCAGAAAGCTGTTGAACCATTTTTCTTGCTTCATCCGGTTTAATGCCGATTAATGCATTAATGCTGTTAAGGCTGTTAAATAAAAAATGAGGTTGCAACTGCTGACGTAGTTTAAAAAGTTCTGCTTCTTTTGCTAACTTTTCTGCGCCTGCCTTTCGTTGTTCTATTTGTTTTTGTTCTTCAGAATTATACCACACTACACTTATCAAAGCAATACAGCCTAATATCAAAAGAGCTATACTTCCGCGTACAGGCATGGAGCTATTGAGAAAAGATTTATATCCTTCGTAATTCCCGGCAGTAAGTAATAATAGCCAATGAATAAGTGCTAGCCAAATACCCATCAGGAATAAACACCATGTAAATATGTTCATATACCTTTCTCTGCGCGGAGTATAAAAACGAAGCGTATTCATTATCAATAACGACAATAATAACAGGGAGGTGATACTGATGTAACTATCAATTATGGCTACCTGCCAGGATTGCCCAAACCATCTTAAAACCAGTACAAAATCTGCCAAAGCAATCAACCAGCTTATGCCAAAAATAATTCTGAATCTTGTTTGTGATAAAGGTGATGAAGCCATTTGAGTAATGAATATGAAAAAAGGATAGAAAATTAGGTAAACAGTCTTTTCACGGTCCTTTTCCCTGCCCGCTATTCTTTATGCTAATTCTAAAAGCTGGTGTGTTTGAGTGAATAAAATATTGTCTGCTTTTTGGTTAACAACATGGATGTATGCTTCCGCATTATCTCTTTCTTCGATGCGTGAATACAATTCTGCTCCATCGATCAGTTGGCTGATCTTATATAATTCACTGACATTGATGAACTGCCATTGTACTAATTGCTCCTTTCGGTTGTAAAATGTTTCTTCTTCTTTTTCACCCGTATGTTGAGCTTTTTTAAATGCTTCTTCTTTAGAAGAGGCTAATATTAGCCGAAGCTGCTCATCAAATTGAGGAGTATGGTCTCCATCACCGCAAATAATTCGAAAAACAAGTTTTGCAAGATACCAGTTCATATATTTTGTTTTAGAATGATAGATGGAAGAATCGTCGACCATATATCATCTGTCATCAATTAATAACTGCGAATTTCAATGCCTCCAAAAATAGAAGTGCCATCAAGAATCAATACTTTATTTGGATCAAATGATGCATTCTGCACCGTGCGTTTATCTTCAACTCCTCCAAAGATGGCTGCCATATGTGGCTTTACCAGCCAGTTTGATGGCACAATTAGTTTAGTTCCTCCGAATATCTGGGTAAGATCAATAGTGGCTGTTCCGTTAATGTCTGCCTGGCTGAGATCGATTTCACTTCCACCCATTATATTTGTAATATCACCGCCTTTAAAATTTTTTGACAGGATATTTTTTTTCACCCCTCCGAAAATCGAGGTGCTGTCAATAAAATCTTCATTCGAAGTTGATCCTTCGTACATTGTATTCATCTTTGATTCTATTTTATCATCTACATGGTCTCTCCAGTGGCGATAACGGCGAGGCCTGAGAATGAAAAATATACCAAGTAAGATAAGAGCCAGAGGCCAGAGGTATTGTCTTAAAATTATTTCCGGAAAAAATTCATCAACCAAAAAAATCCCACCGATCAGCATTAATATAAACCAGGATATTCCCCGAAAGTTGCTCCTGATGCCCAGGAAGAAACCTAAAACGATCAAAAACATTTGCCATGTAAATACCCAGGCCGGCAGGGGAAGAATCATTGCTTTTAATAACGCAGCAGCACCAATAATTAATAAGAACAATCCGGTCCATATATTTCCTTTCCCTGAATGATAACGATCTCCCCATGCTTCCCTGTACTGTCTTCTTCTTTCCTCACGCCATCTTCTTCTTTGGTCTCTCCACCCCTCTCTCTCGTTTCTCATATTGTCAGAATCCATATTTTTTATTTTTCTCAAAAATACAATGGAGAATGATGAACAGGCAATAGTTAATAGACCTTAGAACAGATAAAGTCGGTAAATGGCGGAAATATAAGGGTGAAAAAGAAGAAATGAGTAAATAGACTGATTAAAGCAATTACAGTATAGTATAAAAGTAGAAAGGATGGTGACCTGCTAAGAAAGTGAAGCCGCCCAATCTACCTCAAACATATTCTTACTTCCTTTGGTACAAGTAAATAAAAAAGGAGTGATAACAGGAACATGGATATATCCAAAGTCTTCAAGATCATCGCTCATAAAAATTACTTCCACATTTACTGTTGTGTAAGTTTCCGTGGAACTGTGATCAATTGTTTCCAATATATTGGGAATTACTGTTTCGGGAACTTCTGTCTTACTACGTGTGTTCGCTATTTGTTCAAGTAACATTTCCGGAATATCAAGCTTACTGAACACTGTCGTTATATATGATGTAGAGTTTTCCATAACAAAATTTTTAAAGCCTATTGAATAAAGTTTTTACTTCAATGAGACGACAATTTTGTTAGCCGATTTAATACAGATATGTTAAAAGAAAAATTATGCCAAAGGAGAAAATAAAAAAATACCGGGTTGATTGATGGCTCTATATCAATACAAATCAGGCAGAAAATATTAATGCACTAACTCAAATTTATCTCCGTCGAATAATCCGAGATCACTAAGCTTGAGGTGTGGAATCACCAACAGGGCCATAAAAGAAAGTGTCATAAAAGGCGCAGATAGAGTACAGCCCGCATTTTTAACAGCCTTATCAATAAGAAAATATTGTTCTGCCACTTTATAACCATCTTCATTACTCATCAGTCCTGCTACAGGTAATGGTACAATCATTTCTATGCCATCACTTACAAAGCTTACACCACCTTTATGCTCTATCACCATGTTTACTGCTTCACAAATGCTTTCATCATCTGCACCAACTGCTACAATGTTATGACTATCGTGAGCAACAGAAGAGGCTAATGCACCTGTTTTCAGTCCAAAATTTTTGATGAAAGCTTTGGCAATCGGAGCATCTTTATAGCGATTAACCACTGCTATTTTTAAAATGTCGTTTTCTACATCAGGTACAATTTTCCCTTCTTCCGTTTTTGGTAAATGAAAAATTTTGTTTGTGATCAATTGACCGTCTAATGCTTCGATGACAGGTATTTTATTTTCATTTTTCCATTCAGCTTCAAAATCACTCTGACTTTTTTTGCTGCAGGGAAAATTGTTAATGATTTTTGATTTTTGACTTTTGACTTTTGATTTTCCGTTTTCGGCTACTAATTCTCCATCGATATATGTTTGCAGTACTTCAAAATTCTTTAGATCTTTTACTACTATAAAATCGGCAGCGTCTCCTTCTTTCAATAATCCAACTTTCATTTTATAATGAAGAACCGGATTTACGCAAGCTGCCTCTAAAACGTTAAACAGGTCTATTCCTTTTGCAATTGCTCCTGCACAAAGCTGGTTGATATGTCCTTCCACCAAACTGTCGGGATGTTTATCATCGCTACAAAACATCATTTGGTTAGAGTATTCATGTAGCAGGTCAACCAATGCTTCAAAATTTTTTGCAGCACTTCCTTCACGAATGATGATCTTCATCCCATTCTGTAATTTGTCCAAGGCTTCTTCTTTGGTAAAACATTCGTGATCTGTAGTAATGCCTGCGGCAATATATTTTTTTGCATCATCACCACGCAATCCGGGTGCATGCCCATCAACAGGTTTTAATAAATGATGTGCCACTTCTATTTTTTTCATCACTTCATCCTCTTCATTTAATACACCGGGAAAATTCATCATCTCACTTAAATAATAAATGTCACTATTCTCCAATAATTTTTTTACATCGTTTGAATCAAGTAAAGACCCTGCTGTTTCAAATGTTGTGGCAGGCACACAACTTGGCGCACCAAAATGAAATTTAAAAGGAACAGTTTTTCCATTTGCGATCATGAACTCAACTCCTTCCATCCCGCATACATTTGCTATTTCATGCGGATCACTAACAGTAGCCACTGTGCCGTGCACCACCGCCAACTTTGCAAATTCAGAAGGAACAAGCATGGAGCTTTCAATATGAACATGCGAATCAATGAAGCCCGGAAGAATATAGTTGTGAGTAGTGAGTGATGAATTGTGAATTTCCGTGATGGATTTTATTTTCCGATTTTCAACCGTTATCTCTGCCGGGTAAATTTTTTTGGGGTGTATATCAACCAAGTTACCCTTAACGCTAAATATTTCGTTCATGAAATAAAGCTATCAAAATTTTGGTCAGGTTAATTCTGCATTTATTTTATTTAGTTTGCTGAATAATTTGTTTTATGAAGAGGATATGCCTATTGTTTTTTGTTTTGTCATTTTCGTTTATCAGCTTTTCACAGGCTGATTATCTCACAATAGAATCATTCTCTACTCAAAAAGGAAAGTTTACTGTTTATCATTATGCAGAGAATATTTACAAGATAAAGTTTGAGCCTCAAGGTTATAAAAATGGAGAAAAGATTAGTGATGCAGTGATATTAAAAGTCCCTGCCATGATGAGTTATCCATTTGAAGTAGAACTGGCCGGAGATACAGTTTTCATAAAAGGAAAGCCAATTATTATTGGAACACATGAAACGGATGGATACAGGGGATTTTATTTTCCGCTACAGGATAATGAAATGATCTTTGGAGGCGGTGAAAGGGCGTTGCCATTAAACCGTCGGGGATATAGATTAAATCTTTATAATAATCCCTGGTACGGCTATGGTGAAGGAGCGGATAATTTAAATTATTCTGTTCCTTTCATTACTTCTTCAAACGGATATGGATTGTTTTTCGATAATCCTTCAAAAAGTTATTTGGATATCGGCAAGACAAACAAGAATATTTTAGAATACGGAGCATTTTCAGATGAGCTAAATGTTTATGTGATCTTTGGAAACTACCAGCAAGTGCTTCAATCCTATTATAAACTGACAGGCACGCAACCACTTCCTCCCCGCTGGGTATTAGGGAATTTAATGAGTCGCTTTGGGTATACTAGCCAGGAACAGGTAAAAGCAATTCTTTCAAAGATGAAAGTACAAAACATACCTGTTGATGCTGTTATTTTTGATTTGTTTTGGTTTGGCGATAGCATCAAACATACTTTAGGAAATCTTGATTGGGCAAATAAACAAGTATGGCCAGACCCGAAGAAGATGATAAGTGATTTTAAAAATGATAATATTAAAACGATCTTGGTAACTGAACCTTTTTTTGTAGAAACTTCTAAAAATTATCAGGCATCAAAACCATATCTCGCAGTGGATAGCTCAGGCAACCCATATTATCTCACCGATTTTTATTTTGGATATGGAGGACTTATTGATATTTTCAGAAAGGATGCACAACAATGGTTCTGGAAATTTTATAAAAAACAAATGGATATGGGTGTGGAAGCATGGTGGGGAGATTTGGGTGAGCCTGAAAAACATCCGGCAGATCTTTGTCATAACTTAAAGGATTATGGATATAAACGTTTATTCAAAGCCGATGAGGTGCACAACTTGTACGGCCATACATGGACGAAGATGTTATATACCAATTATGCGAAAGATTTTCCCAATAAAAGGTTGTTTAGTTTAAACCGAAGTGGTTTTGCAGGAAGTCAGCGCTATTCTATTTTCCCATGGACAGGGGATGTAAGCCGTAGCTGGAGTGGCTTTCGGGCTCAGCTACCTGGTTTATTAGGTATGAGTATGAGTGGTGTTCCTTATGTTCACAGTGATGCAGGTGGTTTTGCCGGCGGTGAAGGTGATAATGAATTATATGTTCGCTGGCTCCAGTTTGCAACATTTACCCCGATTTTTCGCCCGCATGGAACAGCCTTGTATGATAAAGATCCGGACGCTTTTAGTTTTCCAAGCGAAGCTGCGTTGATCGATACACCTTATAGAGATATGGCAAAAAGTACGATAAATATGCGCTATGCTTTTCTGCCATACAATTATTCTTTAGCTTATCAACAAACAAAATATAGCAAACCGTTGATAGCGCCCTTGTATTATTATTTTTCAAATGATACAACTGCTGTAAAGATTCAGGATGAATATATGTGGGGAGAAAATATTTTAGTGGTGCCTGTTTTGGAAAAAGGTGCCAAAACAAGAACTTATTATTTACCACAGGGTAATTGGTATGAAGTGGCGAAAACAGGAAAATTTATTAAAGGAAATACATGGCAAACGGATTCGGTAGAACTTTCTCAATTTCCATTGTTTTATAAAGAAGGCGCCTTTGTCATCTTGGACACAAGAGAAAATGCAAATACTCAAAACTATCATGGCGATAGCCTTGGAGTCATGTATGTATTTTCTGATCGTCCATCTTCTTTTGAACTTTATAATGATGATGGCAGCACAAAAAATGCAATTGAAAAGAAACAGTACGAATTAATAGACTTTTCTTCTTCTGGGTTGGTCAATAATAATTTAAATCTTGATATTAGATCAAATAACGGAACCTATCCGGGAAAGAACAAAAACAAGTCGTTTTTTTTTAGCATCGTTCAGCAGATGGGAAAACCATCAATGGTTTTGGTAAATGGGAAGAAACTTTCTGAGAGTTTTACTCCTTTGAAATTAAAGAAAGATATGTATGGATGTTCAGAAGATGGAATGATTTATTTTAATATCCGGTTTACTGAATCGCCTGTTACAATAAAGATTATTTGGTGATACTAACTAATTTCTTTTTTTAAATAACTCTTCCGGTTGTAACTTTTGCCCTCAATCACATACTATGAGAAAACTCTTTTTATTTATTGCTATTATTATTTCTATTCCATCTATTGCTCAAAAAAAAATACAATCGACTGTAAACACAAACACTGATTCAATTTTCTTTTCGAAAATGAAATATCGTTTGGTAGGTCCTTTTCGCGGAGGTCGGGTCGCAGCCGTTGCGGGGGATTATAACGATCGTAATACATTTTATTTTGGCAGCGTTGGAGGTGGTGTTTGGAAAACAACGGATGGAGGAAGCAACTGGAAAAATATTTCAGATAAATATTTTGGTGGAAGTATTGGTGCGGTAGCAGTGGCGCCGAGCGACGAAAATGTTGTTTATGCAGGCGAAGGTGAAAATAGTTTGCGTGGTAATGAGAGTGAAGGTATTGACGGCATGTGGCGCAGTGATGATGCAGGAAGAACATGGAAAAATATTGGGTTAAAAGATGCTCGGCATATTGTTCGCATTATTATTCATCCCCGCGATCCTAATACAGTTTGGGCTGCAGTGATCGGGCATTCATTTGGTCTCAATGAAAATCGTGGTATTTATAAAACAACTGATGGTGGTAAGACATGGAAAAAGGTTTTGTATGTAAATGACTCTACCGGGGCAAGTGATTTAGTAATGGAACCAGGTAATCCGTCTGTATTGTATGCTGGCATGTGGCATGTGTTACGCACTCCCTACAGTATGGAAAGTGGCGGCGAAGGAAGTTCATTATGGAAGAGTACAGATGGCGGTGAAACATGGGTAAATTTCTCTGCTAAAAAAGGATTACCAAAGGGAATTTGGGGTATTGTTGATGTAGCTGTGGCCCCATCTAATACCGACAAAGTTTTTGCTATGATCGAAAATGAAAAAGGTGGTTTGTTTATCAGCAATGATGCAGGAGAAACATGGACACTCGCCAGCCAGGATAATGAAATACGTCAGCGGTCATGGTATTTTAATAAAATTTTTGTTGATCCAAAAAATGAAAATCTTGTCTATGTTCTGAACGTCGGCATGATGCGTAGCCGGGATGGAGGCAAAACTTTCCAGGAAATGCGCAGTCCGCACAGTGATCATCACGATCTGTGGATCGATCCTAAAAATGGTAACCGCATGATACTTGGAGATGATGGTGGCGCACAGGTAAGTTTTGATGGAGGAACGGACTGGAGTTCTTTAATGAATCAGCCTACTGCACAGTTTTATCGTGTATCAACTGATAACTCATTTCCCTATCGTATTCTTGGCGCGCAGCAGGATAATTCGACTGTTCGTATAAAGAGCAGAACCAGCACAACTGGAATTACAGAAAATGACTGGACATCCACTGCAGGATTTGAATCGGGTTATGTTGTGGCTGATCCTACAAACCCGGACATTGTTTATGGTGGAAATTATGACGGTTTCATTTCAAGAATGGATCATAAAACAGGAGAGAACAGGGTTATTACTGTTTGGCCCGATAACCCAACCGGTTATGGAGCTGATGTTTTGAAATATCGTTTTCAATGGAACTTCCCTTTATTCTTTTCTCCCAATAATCCGAAACGATTATATGCTGCCGGCAATGTTTTATTTAAAACCGATAATGAAGGGGCAAGCTGGGAAGCGATATCTCCTGATCTAACTACAAACGATAAAAGCAAACAAGGACCAAGCGGCGGACCTATTACTAAAGACAATACTTCCGTAGAATATTACTGTACCATTTTTACAGCAACAGAATCGTGGGTAGAAAAAGATCTGTTATGGACAGGAAGTGATGATGGATTAATCTATATAAGTAAAAATGGGGGAGCAAATTGGGAAAACGTAACACCGAAAGGGGCACCTAAATGGATTATGTGGAACTGTGTGGAAGTAGATCCTTTCAAAAAAGGCGCTGCCTATTTTGTTGGTACAAAATATAAAAGTGATGATTTTACCCCAGACATCTATAAAACCGAAGATTATGGAAAAACATGGAGCTTGATTACAAATGGTATAGATAAAATGCATTTTACAAGATGTCTTCGTGCCGATAGAAAACGCCCCGGTCTGTTATATGCAGGAACGGAGTATGGCATGTACATTTCGTTTGATGATGGAAAAAATTGGAAACCTTTTCAATTGAATCTGCCTATTACACCAATTACAGATATGACGATAAAAGATAATGACCTGGTTGTGGCTACGCAAGGTCGTTCATTTTATGTGTTGGATGATCTGAGCCTATTACAACAATTCAATAATTCAATTGCCGGTCAAAATCTTCATGTGTTTGATGTGAATCCTGCATATCGTGAGCAGGCAAACAGGTTCAGAGGTTTTAGAGAAACACAAAGTAATGCAGGCACTAATCCACCGAATGGAGTTGTATTTAATTATTATGTAAAGGATATAAAAGATTCAGCCAAAGCTTCAATAAAAATTTTTGATGTTAATCATAAAGAAGTAAAAATTTTTGATACCAAATCAAAAGAAGATAAACTTGATGTAGATAAGGGAATGAACCAGTTTGTTTGGAATTTCCAATATCCTCCTGCCGAGAAAGCAGAAGGAATGATCTTATGGAATGGAACACCCAGGGCATTGCCTGCACGCCCGGGGAATTATTTTGCACGATTCATTATAGAAAAGGATTCCGTTGAAGTTCCATTTGTCGTCAAAGCTGACCCTAATTACAAAATCTCGCAGGAAGACTATGAAGCACAGTTCAATTTTCTGTTGCAGGTAAGAGATAAATTTAATGAAGTGCAAAAAGCTATTAAAAACATTCGTTCACTTCGCACACAGATCAATTCGTTTGTAAACTTGCAGGGGGAAACCATTCCAAAAGATGTAAAACAAATTGCCGATAGCATTAACAAGCAACTTACTGCAGTGGAGGAAGCCCTGGTTCAAACCAAATCTAAAAGCGGGGAAGATCCGTTGAACTTTCCGATCAAATTGAATGATAAAATTGTTGGTGTATATAATGTTACCAATAGCGGCAATTTTGCACCAAGCCAGCAGGTTCGTGAAGTTTTTACTGAATTATCTTCACAGGCAAATGAGCAACTTGATAAATTAAAAACTATCGAAAAGAAAGATATTCCAGCGTTCAATGAATTAATAAGACAAAAATCTTTGCCTTTAATTGGTGTCAAAGAGTGATCAATTATAGAATTGTAATTAATGAATAAGAGTGGTATAGATTTTGAAAATTTGGAAGGACTTTTATAATTTGTTTATCCTTAGTTTTACGGAACCATGAACTGCCTAGTCGTTGACGATAATATAATGGCCAGGATGGCTATGAAAAAACTTGTAGAACAGGTAACAGGTCTTTCTTTGGTTTCAGAGTGTGAAAATGCAATAGAGGCTTATAACATCGTAAATAAAGATCATGTTGATCTTTTACTTCTTGATATTGAAATGCCGGGAATGTCGGGAATAGAGCTTACAAAAAATCTTGGTAAAAAAAGCCCCTTTATCATTTTTACTACAGCAAAAACCGATTATGCGGTTGATGCTTTTGAATTAAATGTTGTCGATTACCTGGTGAAGCCAATAGAACCGGCACGCTTCCTTAAGGCTATTGAACGGGCAAGAGAAGCAATGGAGAGTAATAAGGAACAAATAGAAGTAAAAGATAAAGAGTTTGTATTTATAAAAGACAATGGCGTTCTTAAAAAGGTCAGTGCAGACGATATTCTTTATCTTGAAGCAATGGGCGATTATGTAAAAATTTTCACTTCTCAAAAATTCCATATTGTACATGCCACATTAAAGTCTATTGAAGAAAAATTGCCTGCTTCAAAATTTATGCGGGTTCACAGAAGCTACATAGTAGCTCTCAATAAGATAGATTTTATTGAAGAAGGAGTTATTAATATAAAAGGTGCGATTATCCCGGTTGCCGATGCTTATAAAGCTATACTCAATAGCAGGCTCAATCTTTTATAAAAATCACCGATGTTTTTTATCCTTTCAACGATGGAAAACTAAATACCAACTAATTTAACCCTTATTATTACTAATAGCTTATATATTTGAGTGAATTGTTATTTCAGGATTCGCTTAGAGACAGGTATTTTATGAAGATGAAGTATGTTATTATATTTCTGCTTTGTATATTGGCATTGGCTGCCAGTGAATATTTATTTTTATCAGAGCTAAACAATCAACAGCGCTTTTTTATTCTTCTCCCTACTGTCGCTACAGCTATTGCTTCAATCATTACTATCTTTTTGTGTTACCGTCGCCTTAGAAAGGATCTTTAGATCATGCAATAATGATTTTTTGTAATTTACATTAAATCAACCCCTTCTGGCATGCTGAGAAGAAGATTCAAATACCTTATTCTGATTATTTTTCTTTCCAGTATCATACTGATTGTTTTTCTTCAATATAATTCAGGAAAAAGTATCAAAAATCTCATTAGGGATAATGAAAGCTTGCTGAATGAGCTCCAGATAAAAACAAGGTTGCAAAAATTACAAACGGATATCATTTTTTCAGAAAGTGCTTTGAGAGATCTAGTCGGGAGTGATGATAAACAACACACAGGAGATTTGACCGCAGATTATAATGTTATTCAAAACGAGCTTATAGAAATTGACAGTACCATCAGGTCTACATCCGAAACGGGATTATTAGATGGGCTAAAATTTTTAATGAAGGAAAAAATTGAAAACAGTGACGAGGTGATCAGTGCTCTTTATAATAAAGGCCGCGACTCTGCACTTGCCTTAATACGTACTCTCAGGGGAAGGATAATTCGTGACAGCGCTATACAGGTTATTAATCTTATTAATGATAGCAGGCAAACGGCTCTCCGGAATATTTCAAATTCTGTAAGTACAAATGGTGTAAAGGCAAAAAGCTGGGGCATTATACTGGCTATTGTAGCTTGCCTGGCTTCAATTATTGCTTTTTGGTACCTGATCGATCAGGGCCAGCGACAACAAAAATTTATCAGGGTACTGGATGCTTCAGAAAAGAAATTAAAAGAAGCTTCTAAAACCCAGGAACAATTTGTGACTAATATGAGCCATGAAATTCGTACACCCATGAACGCTATTTTGGGTTTTGCAGGTCTTATGCAAAAAACAAATCTTGACAGGAATCAGCAGGAATATGTAAAATCTATCCGTTCATCAGCAGAAAATCTATTGACTATAATTAATGATATTCTTGATCTTTCACGTATCGAATCAGGGATGATGCATATAGAAAAACTTCCTTTTAATTTAAGTGAGTTACTGCATTCGCTCGTAACCATGATGAGCGTAAAAGCCAAAAGTATGAACCTGTATCTGCAAACAAATATAAATGAGTCAATTCCAAAAGTGTTAAAGGGTGACGCCATCCGTTTGACACAGATCTTACTTAATCTTATTACAAATGCCCTGAAATTTACCCATGAAGGCGGAGTAGCAATACAAGTGAAAAGTATTAATAAAAAAGAAGAAACAATATGGATATGTTTTGACATTTCTGACACAGGAATTGGGATTGAACAGGAAAAACAAAAGCATATATTCGAACGTTTTCATCAGGCGCAACCAGAAACTACCCGAAGATACGGCGGTACCGGCCTTGGGCTGGCTATCGTAAAACAATTAGTGGAAATTCAAAACGGGAATATTTTTGTAGAAAGTGAGTTGGGAAAGGGTTCTGTATTTACTGTAGTGTTGCCTTATGAAATTGTGAATGAAGATGAAATTTCTTCAACTGCTCCTTCTGACGTTTTAACCACACATCCTCTTCTCAAAGAAATAAAAATATTGGTAGCGGAAGATAATCAAATGAACCAAAAGTTAATTCAGTATTTGCTGGAACAATGGCAAATTAATTTTGATATAGTCGCAAATGGAATTGAAGTGTTAGAAAAATTAAAACAACATTCAAATGAATATGAGATGATTTTAATGGATATACAGATGCCCGAAATGGATGGTTATACAGCTACTGATAAAATAAGAACCGAGCTTAGTTTACAGATACCAATTATTGCTATGACAGCTCATGCTTTAGCCGGTGAAAAAGAAAAATGCCTGGGCGCCGGAATGGATGATTATATTTCTAAACCTCTGAATGAAGAGCAACTATACAAACTCATCAATAAATATGTACAAAACGGAACTAAAGATAAAGCTACAGTAATTGATCTGGCATATTTACAAACACTTTCAAAAGGAGATAAAACTTTTGAAAAAGATATGATCCGGTCATTTTCAGTTCAGATACCCGCAGAACTGGATGAACTTAAAGCTGCTATAGAGGAGAAGGATTATAAAAAAATAGCTTCCCTTGCGCATAGCCTGAAATCTACCGTGGCGTATATGGGTTTGTATCAGCTTGCGCCTCTGTTGGAACAAATGGAAACAGAATCAGAAAATCAAAATGACCTTGAAAGCATAACTGGTAACTTTGCTTTAATAAATACCACCTGTAAGCTTGCACTTGAAGAGGCCAGGGAACTTATCTCTTAATGTTAGATTTTTACTAATTTATAAGACTGTTTTATAAAAAGACGACCTGTTGAATAATTTTGAGGCGCAAAATGAGTACAGGAAAACAAATCTTCCAATCATCTTCTCCATTACGATGGAAAACCTTTAAATGGTTTAGCCACCTTGTTATTTTCTTTCTTGCATTATTAATTCCTGTTGTATGGATTGCATGGAAAACTGATATTAAGCCACAACTTCCTCTGTTTTACCAGTCACACAAAAAAAGCAATGAAACAGTTCCCAGGGGATTTACAAAAAAAGAGACTGCTAGGTACAAAGGAATAGCTGCTTTTCTAAACGCCAAACAACATAATGCGTCATTAATTGCTAAGGAAAAAAAACTTGCTTCAATAAAAAAGAAAACCAGTACAAAAAAAATAAGGGCGGCTTTTTATGTTGATTGGGACCCGCAGGCATCTTTTTCATTGCAAACACATATCAACGATTTAAACACAGTAATACCCGAATGGTTTTTTATTGATTCTGCAACTGGCAAAATAAATACACCGGTTGATACTGCAGGATTGAATTTAATGAAGCAACACAATGTAAAAATTCTTCCTATTCTTTCTAATGTGGATGATACTCATACAGGAAACTTTAGCGGAGAGTTGCTGGATAAAATTCTTCAGAGTTCTACAAAAAAGGGACAACTGATTAATGATATTTATAATTACCTGCAGAAATACAAACTCCAGGGTATAAATATTGACTTCGAGGAGTTAAAAGAAAGCAGTATTGTACCCATGCAGATATTTTTAAAAGAACTATCTGCAAAGCTCCATCCCGGTGGATTCCTGATTACACAGGATATTTTGCCCAATGATGAAGATTATGATGTAAAAGAACTTGCGAAATATGATGACTATATTTTTTTAATGGCCTATGACCAGCATTGGAGCGAAAGTGTTCCCGGACCTATAAGTGACCAGAAATGGATTGAGAAAGAGACTGACGAAATAGCAAAAAAGGTTCCTCCTTCTAAAATAGTTTTAGCGATAGCAGCATATGGATATGATTGGCCTGAAGGAGAGGAGGGAGAGATTGTAACTTACCAGCACGCATTATCGACAGCACGAACTTTTAATTCAACTATTCATTTTGATAATAATTCCTATAACTGCTCTTATAGTTACACCGATGTAGACAGTACTGATCACCAGGTCTATTTTTTGGATGCCGGCAGCAATTTTAATACTATCCGTTTTGCCGACCAATATGGCACTGCTGGCGTGGCATTGTGGCGTCTTGGCTCCGAAGATGAACGTATATGGAAATTTTACAGCAGGGATTTAAATAATGAAGCATTGGCCTCACATCCGTTTAATTTTTCATCACTCGATTCCTTGAATGTTATTACGGAGAAACCTGATTATATTGAAGAAGGCGAAGTGCTTGATGTAGTTAGCACTCCTCAAAAAGGTATTATTGATATTGAGAATGATGCTGAAGACAATCTTGTAAGCGAAGAAAATTATCGTCAATTACCAACGAGATATGTTATTAAAAGGTTTGGTAAGGTTCATACCCGGGATACGGTTAATAATAAAATTACAGATACAAAAAGAGTTGTTTTCACTTTTGATGATGGCCCCGACCCGGAATACACACCAAGGATTCTTGATATACTTAAGAAAGAAAAAGTTCCTGCTGCATTTTTTATAGTGGGTATAAATGCAGAAAATCATCTTCCACTTTTGAAAAGAATTTATCATGAAGGTTTTGAAATAGGGAATCATTCATTTACTCATCCTAACATGGCTACCGTAAGTGATGAAAGGGCTGAAGCGGAAATGGAAGCAACCCGTTTATTAATTGAAGCAGCTACAGGCAGAAGCACAATTCTTTTCCGTGCCCCTTATAATGCCGATGCGGAACCTTCAAAACCTGAAGAACTGAAACCTGTGGAAAGAGGAAAAAGAGACGGTTATTTTACGGTAGGAGAAAGCATAGATCCGGATGACTGGGATTTAAAGCATGGCATGAATGCCGATACCATATTTAACAGGGTAATAAGATTGTATGAAGAACAAAAGGGAGACAAGGGAATCATCCTGCTTCATGACGCAGGTGGAAATCGTGAAGCCACAGTAGCGGCTTTGCCACGCCTCATACATTATTTCAAATCAAGAGGTATAAAATTTGCCACCATTAGCGAACTGTTGCATTTGCCAAAAGATATCGTTATGCCTCCTGTGCATGCGGATATTGTCAAATTCAGTGGTTGGGCAAGCGCCATTTTTTATTGGGGAGAAAAATTGTTGGTAGGTGCGTTTTGGGTAGCCATATTATTAGGTCTCATCAGAATTTTATTTATGGGAATATTGGCAACTATGCAATATTACCGGGCAAAGAAAGAAAGGAAAATACTGACTGCTGTCAAAAATGTGGCGGGAAATGTTTGCATTATAATTCCTGCCTACAACGAGGAAGTTAATGCGGTAAAAACTGTTGAAAATTTGTTGCACCAGGATTATGAAGATCTCGAAATTATTTTTGTAGATGATGGCTCTACTGATAATACTTATGGAAAAGTGTTTGATGCTTTTTCAAATAATGAAAAAGTAAAAGTGTTTGAAAAGCCAAACGGGGGTAAGGCATCAGCTTTGAACTTTGGTATTGAAAATTGTGAAAGCGATTATGTAGTCTGTATAGATGCCGATACTCAACTAATGCCGGATGCCATAAGTAAGCTAATGAAATATTTTAGCTACACTAATGTAGGCGCGGTTGCAGGAAATGTAAAAATAGGTAATGAAAAAACAGTTCTAACAAGGTGGCAATCTATAGAATACACGACAGCCCAGAATTTCGATCGGCGTGCTTTTGATCTTATTAATTGTATAACTGTAGTGCCGGGTGCCATTGGTGCATTTAAAAGAGAGGCTATTATAAGAGCCGGCGAATTCACCAGTGATACTTTGGCGGAAGATTGTGATCTTACAATTCGTATTTTGCGTAATGGATATCTGATAAGAAATTGTACAGAAGCTATTGCTGTTACTGAGGCGCCGGAAACATTAAATCAGTTTATGAAACAACGCTTCCGCTGGAACTATGGTATCATGCAAAGTTTCTGGAAAAATAGAGATGCATGTTTTAATCGAAAATATAAGGCACTTGGTATGGTGGCGCTTCCGAATATTCTTTTATTCCAGATATTGGCTCCCATTTTAGCTCCCATAGCTGATCTATTGTTTTTTGTAAGTATCGCCTGGAATTTGCAGGATTCTAATAATGTTTACCACTCAGATAATCTGCACAGAATTTTTCTTTTCTATGGTTTGTTTCTTTTAGTAGATATAGCAGTTTCATTGCTGGCATTTTCATTTGAAAAACAAAGACCCTACAAGTTGATTTGGTTATTGCCTCAGCGATTTATATATCGCCAACTTATGTATGTAGTTTTATTCCGTTCTATTCGGAAAGCTATTAAAGGCGATACCCAGACCTGGGGTGTATTAAAACGTACGGGAAATGTAAAATTGATCCGCAGTTAGTTTTTAATGAGCTAATAGTAATTTCGACGCCAGTTTTAGCCCGTTGAACGATTTTTCATTGATTCCCTCCCGAAGGCATATTACTTTTACTTTAGCAATTACAATTAATATTTAGTTTTTTCTATAAAGATTTTGGTTTCGTATGGTTAAGGGTGTGCCCTGCTATTCTTGGCGGGGCCTTTTTTAAACTCAGATGCTATGATTACTTTATTACTGATTAGATTATTATATCAGCTTATTTGCCAAAAGTTCTTAGAAACTAAAATGGTAATTGCTTAAGAAACAATAGGCATTTATTCACACATTTATAATCGAGTCACCATTAGGTCACAACCAAAACTAACACAATCTTTAACCGGTGAAATAAAGTTTTTTGCTATAACTCCACAATGTCCGGCCCCGATAGATCGGGGCTTTTTTATTGATCAGATTCCTGTAACATATCAGGCCTCCTTTCTTCAGTCCTTTTCAACGATTGTTCATGCCGCCATTCTTCTATTTTTTTTGGATTACCACTCAGTAATATATCAGGAACTTTCCAGCCACGAAAAACGGCGGGTCTTGTATAAACCGGGGGTGCCAGCAAATTATCCTGGAAAGAATCAAAAAGTGCCGAAGTTTCGTCATTTAATACACCTGGAATAAGCCGGCCGATGGCATCAACTAAAACAGCAGCTGCCAACTCTCCTCCACTAAGAACATAATCACCAATTGAGATTTCTTTGGTGATAAAATGTTCACGAATTCGTTCATCAATACCTTTATAGTGGCCACAGAGAAGAATAAGATTTTTTTGCAATGACAGGTGATTGGCTTCTTTCTGATTGAATTTTTTCCCATCGGGAGTTAAATAAATGATTTCATCGTACTTTCTTTGTTTAGTTAGCTCTTCAATGGAATTTGCCAACGGCTCACACATCATAACCATTCCTGCACTTCCTCCATATTGATAATCGTCTACCTGCCCGTATTCATTAACAGCCCATTTGCGGAGATTGTATAAATGCACTTCAAGCAACCCCTTAGCTTGAGCCCTTTTCATTATACTGTAGTTTAAAGGGCCTTCCAGCAGTTCAGGCAAAACTGTGATGATGTCAATGCGCATGTAGCAAAGATAGATGAATAGAGTTTTGAATTTAAGGATACAAATAGGCTAAAGAAGTATAATAACAGAAAAGGATCTTGTTTAAAAAAACCACCCCTGAGGAATCAGGGGTGGGTGCTATTGAAACGAAAACCAACGATTTTCCGCTCTCAGGCGGAAGTTGTTTATCCACGCATTTAGAAAATAAAAGTAAAATAGCAGTTAATCGCTACCACTGATTTTAAGAATGACCCTTTATGATTTTTATCAATCAATTTTCTACTGCAACATATTTTTATTGACATAAGTTACCCTCTGAAGACTGGAATAATAAAATGCCTTGTTAATGATTATTTATATTGTTCTGGCAAATCCCGGTGGTGAATTGCTGTTATTCTCTCAAAGGTCAGTTCGTGAAGGCTGCGTTTTAATTCAACATAAAAATCCTTCACTTTATAAAGAGTAATCTGGTAATCATTAATGATCTCAGATCTTTTTAATTTGCCGGAAAAGTTGATCAATTGTAATTGATCTTTATAGGCAAGCAATGAAAATTCTTCTGCACACATAATTAGTAGATTAAAACTTTCTATAAGCAAATAAATAAATTTTCAAGATTAAATAACTGAGTTTAGTCAGAAAAGTAATTGATTATGGATAGAGCAGAAGCTGTATACTGCTTGATTTTATTTTGATTAAATAAATCAAAAACTCTGGGTATGAGCAACATCATTATCAGTACTGATAAATATCAATAAAGAGTAAATTCCTGTTAATTATTTTCGGGCGGTTAACTTTTAATATGATTTTTTCAAAATCTTTTGGTTATGCATTGCGTGGAATTCTGTACGTAGCAATGATGAGCGACGAGAACAGGAAGATACGTATTGATGAAATGGCTAACCGTTTATCAGTGCCTCGCCATTTCCTGGGAAAAATTATGAATAAAGTTGTAAAAAAGGGTATACTCAGTTCAACCAAAGGTCCTAATGGAGGGTTTTCATTAAATAATACTACGTTAGGTACTTCTCTGCTTTCTGTAGTTGAAGCAATTGATGGACTTGAACAATTTGATACTTGTGTGTTGAGATTAAAAAAATGCAGCCCAGAAAACCCATGCCCTTTGCATTATCTTTTGGAGCCAGAGAGAAGTAATCTTTTAAAAATCTTTTCTGATACTGATATTGACAGTTTATTAAAAGAAGATAAAGCATCTTTCATAAGAAGTATTGCTATTGTATAAATAAATAGGCAGATGTCATGATTATCCTGATCAAAATCAGGATTTTGGTGCATGTAGGATTTTAATTTGCAATGCATATTTTTTTTTTGCAAAATTTCCCAAAAACTTTATGGTATTAACAGGCGCTAAAAAAATAGACAGGGATTTACTAATATCAGAAATTGTCAGTGACGATTATCGAACTGCCGATGTTTTCCGGAAATATGGGATTGATTTTTATTATGGAGATAAATGGTCGCTGGAAAGAATTTGCGAAACAAAAGATCTGGACATCACTATTATAAAAAAGGAATTGGAAGAATCTATACGTACCATTTGTCTTCCTGGTACATTGAAATTTGATGAATGGAATATTGATTTTCTTACAGATTATATTGTTAATATACATCATGAATATTTGCGAAAAGCTCTGCCGGAAGCAAAAGATTATTTATTAAACCTTGTTCAAACTCAGCAAAATGAATTTTCTTATCTGACTGAGCTATTTAAAGTTTTTTCAGAACTCTCCAAAGATATGTTTCCCCATCTTCAACAGGAAGAGGTGATTATTTTTCCCTATATCAGGCAAATTTCACATGCCTATTATAGCAAAGAATCCTATGCAAGTTTATTGGTACGCACATTGCGTAAACCCGTAGAAAATGTAATGCAGCATGAACATGAATCTGTAAATCGATTTCTTCTCAAGATGAGGCAGCTTACAGATTTTTATACCTTCCCCGAAGATGCTTCCATTAGCCACCGGATAGCATTTTTAAAATTGCTGGAAATAGATAATGATCTTGTACAGCACATGTATCTTGAAAATAATATCCTATTTCCCCGTGCTATTGCACTGGAAAAGGAATTATTAGAAAAAAAAGATTAAAATTTATTTTATTCAAATAAGCCAGGTTTCTGATTAACTTTTCAGGTTTTTACGGCCATATGGTTTTATAACTTCCGACTTTTCTTATTCTTACTTCACCTGTTTTCCTAATTTTGAGTCTATTGAAACGATTATCATGAACACAGATGCCACCCATCTTACGTCCCTTTTTGAAAATGCTACAGAAGGCATAATTCTTACAAATGGCCAGGGCAATATTGTATTAGTAAATCCTGCTGCACAAAGAATGTTTGGTTATAGTGCCGAAGAGATTATTGGTCAGCCAATTGAAATACTGATTCCGCAACGATTTAGCCATCATCATAAAGATCTTCGGAAAGGGTTTTACGATTATCCGCAAAATCGTGTAATGGGGCATAACCGGGAGTTATATGGAAAAAGAAAGGACAATACAGATGTTCCTGTAGAAGTAAGTTTGAGTTTTTACAGGCGGAATGGAGAATTATTTGTAATTGCCTTTATCGTTGATATTACTCTTCGCAAAGAAAATGAAAGAAATATCCAGATGCAGCAAAAGGAGCTGGAGAAAATGGCAAGTGATATGCGAAAATTAAATACGCATCTCGAAGCAAAAGTAGAGGAGAGGACCTTGATTCTTAAGGAAGCTCTTCAGAAATTGGAAGAGTCGCAACAGGAATTAAGTGAATCATTAGATAAAGAAAAACAATTGAATGAAATCAAAAGCCGGTTTGTTTCTATGGCTTCACATGAGTTTCGTACGCCTCTGAGCACTATTCTCTCTTCTGCTACATTAGTCTCCAAGTATGTTAAAGCGGAGGATAATGATAAAAGAGAACGTCATCTGAGAAAGATAAAAGATTCTGTGGGTCATTTAAACGGTTTGCTTGAAGATTTTCTTTCATTGGGAAAACTGGAAGAAGGAAAAGTAACGGTAAGCATTTCATCGTTCCAGATAAAAGAATTTATCGATGATATAATTGAAGAAATGAAAGTTATTCAAAAGAATGGACAACAAATAATCTGTAATTATAAAGGCGAAGAAAATTTTACAACTGATAAACGCTTGTTAAAAAATATCCTGATCAATCTTTTATCCAACGCATTGAAGTTTTCTTCTGAAGATCGCCGGATTTGGATTAATACTCAAAATGACAATAAGCATTTAAATGTGCAAATTAAAGATGAAGGCGTGGGCATTCCCGATGAAGACCAACACCATTTATTTACCACTTTTTTCAGGGGAAAAAATGTAACAAACATCCAGGGAACCGGGCTCGGCCTTCCAATTGTAAAAAGATATATTGATCTTCTGAAAGGAAATGTTTCGCTGAAAAGCAAACTGGAAGAAGGAACTATAGTTAATTTTACATTGCCCAAATTAAAAGAGAATCATATGTGATTTTATATTAGAACTGGCAACTTATTTGAGTTACTATACTTAAACTTTGATTATGTTCAGAAAACCATCTTTCCCGGTTGCGGTTGTTTCTATTATCTTGCTCATTTATTGTGTACTTATTAATTTCAACGTCTCTCTTTCGCTTGTTTATTTTATTTTCAGCATCTCACCATTTCTTTTAATATGGGTGGCTTATACAATTATCCGATATGGAAAATATGAGGGGAAGGAATTGGGAGAAAATGAAGAATGGGGATACCAGGATAAGAATAAAGAAGATCTTGATGTGGTTTAAAAGTTCCAAAAGACAGATAAAAAGGGTCAAATAAATGAAAAACTTCGGAATGAAAAAGAATCCCCGAAATCAAATTATAAATGTTTTATCAGGAGATTAAGATTTTTCTTAATGACAACCTATCGGCGCTGCTGACGCTGATTGTAAAATGGGGCTTATAAAAGGAATACCAAGATTCATTCCTCTTAGAATTAGAACTATAGCCATAACAGAAATAAAAATCGGTACAACTTTTCGAAAAGAATTTCTGATTTTTAAACTAAAAAATTGTCCAAAAAAGCTGATAGCCATCATGGCCGGCATTGTTCCCAGACCAAACAAAGCCATAAACAACACACTATGCTGAATCCGGGTAGTGACTAATGCTCCTGCAAGGGCGATATACACCATTCCGCAGGGAAGTAATCCATTAGCCATTCCAAAAAATAAAAAAGGAACTGTCCCCCTGATCTTTAAAATTCTTGCCATTAATTTTTGAACAGCCGGGTAAAAATTATTTAGAAAATTGGGTTGAAATCTTTTTCGGAATATCCAATATTGTATCAATAAAAAAATAATAAGAACACCCATGCCGATGGAAAACCATTGCTGAAAACCGGCAAGATAAACTTTATGCCCGGCTAAGCCGAAAATGAGCCCAAGAGCAGAATATATAATTACACGGCCGACTTGGTAAAGAAGTATTGCAATAATCCGTTTGGTTTTAAATAAGTATTGAATAGGTAATGCCAGAGATAAAGGTCCGCACATACCTACGCAATGCAAGCTGCTTATTAAGCCTAAAGTAAGCCCTGCTATAATAAATTGCCATGTCATTATAAGATAGTGAATGGTTCTTCTGAATAGTAATGTTTGTTATTGCTTGTCCAGTCAAACTTTACTGTGTAGAGGCCGGGTAAAATATTTTTTTTATTGATCTGCTGAAAAGCATTTGTATTTAATTGAAAAGGAATATGCCTGTCTTTTTTTGCATCGGCAGCACAGTAAAACCAAATGTTACCTAACACTTTTTCATTTTTCATTTCATCGGGGAGCTGCACATTGATCATTTCATTTTGCTCTGTGATCTGTATTTTACTGCTAAGTGCATTTGCACTTTTTGTTCCATCGATCACATCCTGGTAGTGTAGTTCGTCTTTGTAATATTCTTTGGTTACAAGGACTGTGTCAACATGCATGCAGCGATAAGCCAGATAAATCATGCCACAAGCAAAAATTATGAATACTAATATTAATTTCTGTCCCCAGTTCATATAATTAGTTTTATGGTGATAGTATTATTTTGATCCGGGACGATAAATAGGCCCCATAAAATTTGTTTTAAGTGTTGCTATCTTTTTATCGCCTTCATATAATCCTACATGCAGTTTTAATTTTCTTTCTTTAATAATATTATTTGGTAATACAATAAAAAATGACCCTGTGCCCTGTCCTTCTTTTGGAACTGAAATAGATCTTCCTTCTGCTTCAATAATTCTTCCAGGTGCATTCTCAAGTTTTAGAGTAAGAGGAATATCTTTAACTGTTTTGTTGACGATTTTGATGTTATAAAGGTTAGAAATGCTGTCAGTACCCCGTTCCTGGTATAATATTCCGGCTGCACGGATTACCGTTCCATCTACATCTTTACGACTTAGTAATAAAGTTGTGAGCAAGCCTGTTAATAGGATCAGCAGTACAGTGTAAAATTTCATGCGACCAGTATAGCGAAGTTTCTCGCCGTTTGCTATTCCGTTTTCAGAAGCATATCGAATAAGTCCTGTTGGCCTGTTCACGGCTGTCATCATTTTGTTGCATGCATCAATACAAGCTGTACAACCTACGCATTCCATTTGTGTACCATTACGAATATCAATTCCGGTAGGGCAAACTTTTACGCATTGGAAGCAATCGATGCAATCACCGGTTTCAACGTTGATAGTTTTTTTAAATTTTCCTCTCGGCTCACCTCGTTTATAATCGTAAGCAACGATCATGGAGTTTCGGTCAAGCAATACACTTTGTAACCGGCCGTAGGGACAAACCACTGTACAGGCTTGTTCACGAAAATAAGCGTACACTCCATAAAATACACCGGAGAAAATAAGAATAGCACCGAATCCTCCAATATGCTCAGAAAGCGGTTCACTGGCGACCTTTTCTAATTGTTTTATGCCAATGATGTATGAAAGAAAGAAATTGGCAATGATAAATGAAAGCAGATAGAAAGCAAGATGTTTGGTAGTCTTTCTAAAAATTTTATTGCCGGTCCAGGGAGATTTTTTTAAAAGCTTTTGTGAAGCTGCATCTCCTTCAATTAAGTATTCCACTTTACGAAACAACATTTCCATAAAAATGGTTTGGGGGCAAACCCACCCGCAAAACAAACGGCCAAATGCAGCAGTAAACAAAACAATAAACACAATAAATGTGATCATCGTCAGCCCGAAGATGAAGAAATCCTGTGGCCAGAAAACTTTTCCGAAAATGATAAACTTAGCTTCGGGAATATTAAAAAGAAATAATGGTCTTCCATTGATATATACAAAAGGAAGAGTAAAAAAAATGATAAAGAAAGCCCAGCTTACATAAGTGCGAATGTTATAAAATTTTCCTTTTGGTTTTTGCGCATACACCCAGTTTCTCTTTCCTTTCTCGTCTATCGTTGCCATTCGGTCTCGGAAAGATTCATTTCTTATTTCCGCCTGGTTTTGTATGTCGCTTGCTGTATTCATTTTAAAGACCTTAATTGGTTGCTATTTTAGTATCTTTTGTTGAAGCAGATGAATCAGCAGGTGATTTGGAAGTTGTTGTATCTTCTTTATACAATTCTCCTTGTGGAGCTTTCGGATTTGGAGGATTAGTGCCGTGTAAGGATTTTACATAACTGGCCAACTGTGCAATTTGTTTATTGCTATAAGAATTTTGCCAGGTCGGCATAGCATTAAAACCGTATTTGATAGTTTTAAAAACGCTTTTAATATCTCCACCATGAAGCCAGTAATCATCAGTAAGGTTAGGGCCTACATTACCGGCTCCGCCCTCATTATGGCAAGTAACACAAGTGCTCTCATATAGTTTTTTCCCTTCTGATATATCTGCATCACCTAACATCGTTACTGTGTTTTCATTCACTGCATCACCTTTCTGTTTCAGGTATTCTTGTATTCTTTGATCCGCTTTTTGTATGGCTATTTCATATTCTTCCCTGCTTAAAGGCGCCGTATGTGATACATGGTATCTCCATAAATAAACGGCAGCAAAAACAATGGTAAAATAAAAACCATATAACCACCATGGCGGGAGACGATTATTTAATTCACGAATTCCATCATAATCGTGTCCAAGATCAAGATCAGCCTCCTGTTCCAGAGGTTTAAATTTATTAAAGCGGCTCCACCATGAAACTTTTTGTTTTTTTGTAACTTCTATTACGGGTTGTGCTACAACCAACCTTTCTTTTTGGGATTTAATCAGCAGGCGAACATTAATGAGTAAAACAAGGATAACCAATAGCTCAAGAAATATCACACTCACCATTACATAAAATACTGATGGAGCCAGTCCGCCAATGGTTGTTGTGGCTTGCACTGTAGTATTTCCTGTATTACCCTGCCCGAAGATTGCAGTGCTCAATAGCAAACATCCAATGAACATAGCTGCTGCCTGGGGAGCAATTGAAGATTTTTTCTCTCCTTCTTTTTTTTTCCACTTCGTCAAAATAATATCACCTGCCCCTGTTAATATACTTCCCAATATGCCGATTGCTATGAGTAGTATGATCATTACGCAAATCATTAAAATAGCCAGAGGATTATACAGCGGATTCGCATCTCCTGCGCCGGCAGCCCATACGGGGGCAGATAATAACAGAGCCGTTATTATTGTTAAAAATTTTTTTGATGATTTTTTAAATAAGAACATATTCTCTGATTTTAGTTTTGGTGTAAAGGAATCTCACTGATCTCTTTAATTTTTTTCTTATCTGCACGAAAAACCCAGGTCAGCATTACAGTAAAAAACAGGACAAAGATGAACAGCGATATCAGGCCATAGATATCTACTCCGCTTACTTTTTCGATATAGTTGATGAACTTCATGGTTTATATTTTTATATTATGAACTCTATTTAACATCGTGAATCATCCATCGTGAATTCTTCTTCCCACTTCCTATTCTCCACTCACCATTCATCACTCACTATTTCATCGCCGTTTGTAGTTTTGGTTCAGCTTTTATATCTCTTCCTATTCTTTGCAAATAGGCAATCAGTGCTATGATCTCGACATTGCTTGGTGTTTCTATTTTATCTTTTTTTAAATTATTTGCAATGGAATCTGCCTGCTTCATCAAATCAACATTTGCTACTTTATCGTATCCGTCAGGATAAGGAACTCCCAAAGTTTTCATTGCTCTTATCTTTGCTGGTGTTGATGAAGTGTCAAGTTTATTGTCCAACAGCCAGACATATTGAGGCATGATCGACCCCGGCGACATTGATCTTGGGTCGTACATGTGATTGTAATGCCAGCTATCGGGGTATTTTCCACCTTCTCTTGCTAAATCGGGGCCCGTACGTTTGCTTCCCCATTGAAACGGATGATCATAAACGAATTCACCAGCTTTTGAATATTCACCATATCTCGCTACTTCATCACGAAATGGACGTATCATTTGTGAATGACAGAGATAACAACCTTCTCTAACGTAAATATCACGTCCCTGCAATTCAAGTGGTGTGTAAGGTTTCACACTAGCAATAGTTGGAATATTTGATTTTACAAGAAATGTGGGTATCATTTCTATGGCACCGCCAATCAGAACGACAATTAAACTTAATACTAAGAATAAAACAGGTTTTCTTTCCAGGATGCGGTGCCAGTATTCACGTTTTTGCTTAGCTCCTTTTATTAACGGAGCAGCTTCAGCTTCTTCATTGGCAATAAATTTTCCCTGTTTGATTGTTTTGTAAAGATTATAAGTCATCAGCAGTGCACCGGACAGATATAAAGCTCCACCTACACTGCGTGTGATATACATAGGAATAATGTGGGTAACTGTTTCAAGAAACTGGAATTTTAATTGCCCTTCCGGTGTGAATGATTTCCACATCAGGCTCTGCGTAAAACCTGCCCAATACAAAGGCACTGCATATAGAATAATTCCGATCGTTCCAAGCCAGAAATGATTTGTAGCAAGTTTCTTTGAATACAGGTTTGTTCGCCACAGCCTGGGAACGAGATAATACAACATGGCGAAAGCCATGAAACCATTCCAGCCTAAACCGCCAATATGTACGTGAGCAATTGTCCAGTCAGTGAAGTGGGAAATAGCATTTATACTTTTCAAACTCAGCATAGGGCCTTCAAATGTGGACATACCATAACAGGTTACGGCCACTACCATAAATTTCAATACAGGATCTTCTCTTACCTTATCCCATGCACCGCGAAGAGTAAACAAGCCATTCAGCATACCACCCCAACTGGGAGCAATCAGCATAATGGAAAAGACTGTTCCCAGTGATTGTGCCCAATCAGGCAACGCGGTATATAGAAGATGGTGCGGACCGGCCCAGATATAAATAAATATCAAAGCCCAAAAGTGAATAATAGAAAGGCGATACGAATACACCGGTCTGTTTGCAGCCTTTGGCAAAAAGTAATACATTAAACCGAGAATGGGAGTAGTAAGAAAGAAGGCGACTGCATTATGACCGTACCACCACTGCACCAGCGCATCCTGTACACCGGCATACCAACTGTAACTTTTAAAAGCAGATACTGGAATTTCAATCGAGTTTACAATGTGCAGCATGGCTACTGTAACCCATGTAGCAATATAAAACCAGATAGCAACATATAAATGTTTTTCTCTTCTTTTAAGAATGGTACCAAAAAGGTTAATGCCAAATATTATCCATACAATAGCAATAGCGATGTCAATTGGCCATTCCAATTCTGCATATTCTTTACCTGTCGTATAACCCAGTAAAAGTGTAATGGCAGCCGATGCAATGATAACCTGCCAGCCCCAGAAGTGGATCCAGCTTAATTTATCACTGAACATTCTTGTTTTGCATAAGCGCTGCAGTGAATAATAAACACCGGTAAAAATGCAATTGCCCACAAATGCAAATATGATGGCATTGGTATGTAGTGGCCGTAAACGTCCAAACGTTGTAGGTGCAAGATTTAAACTGGCGGCAGGAGCATAAAATTGAATGGCTACCCATAGACCCGCTGACATACCTACAATGGCAAAAATTACCGTTGCATAGCCAAAGGCTTTTACAATTTTGTTGTCATAATAAAATTTTTCTACTTGCATACAGGTATTTGTTTTTAAAATCAGGATGTTTTTGTGGAAGAGGTCGGTTTATCTTCAAAAAGAATTCTTGACGCAGGAGAGTAGTCATCTTCAAATTGTCCTGACTTCACGCTCCATAAAAAGGCGACCAGGAATATTGCAGCAACAGAAACGCTGGCGATCAATAGCACAATGATGACACTCATGTTTTTTTGTTTAAAAAACTGTTGTAAAAATATTTTTTGAAGACCGCGGAGTCGTTAACTATTGTCAGTGAAAGGAATGACTTTCGTCAGGTGATGGTAGCTATTTACATTTTCATCCATTTTGCCAACAAACTGCTGCTGCCAAATGTGATAAGTAAAATGCTTAATGAACTGCTGGGCATCAGGATGGCAGCTATTAACGGTGAAAGATCGCCTTGTACAGCAAAAAATAAACCTATGATATTATAAACAATCGAGAGAACAAAACTTGCCATTATAATATTTTTATTTGCTTTACATAAGTAGATAAAACGATCAAGCTTTGAAAGTTGTTTTGCTTCTATAATAGCATCACTGGCAGGGGTGAAGTTGTTGGTTTGCTCAGCTACAGCAATGCCCATATTACTTTGTTTTAAAGCCCCCGCATCATTCAAACCATCGCCAATCATTATTACTCTTTTCCCTCTTCTTTGCAATGATTTTACATAATTAAGTTTGTCTTCCGGTTTTTGGTTAAATAAAAGTTCCGTTTCTGCTCCCAGTAAGTTTTTTAGATTTTCTTTTTCGCTTTCATTGTCTCCGGAAATGACAGATAGCCCGTAATTTTTTTTTAATTTTTTTATAAGTGCAGGAACAGATTGCCGATAATGATTTTTGAAATGATAACTTCCAAGTGCTTTATTTTCAAAACTTACATACACGGCAGTTTTATCAGATAATTTCTTTATCCCGGTAACAAATTCATGTGAACCTAATTTTATTAAATCATTCTGAACGAAACCGGTAATACCTTTTCCTGTTATTTCTTTAAAACTTGCCGTTGTTACTTCTGCATTCCATCCCAGATGCTTTGCCAGCGTTCTGCTTAAAGGGTGCGAAGAGCATGCGGCTAATGCAGCAATTTGGATTTCCTGTTTTTTTGTCAGTCGGTTTCCTTCATAAATTATGTGCTGTTGCCGGGTGGAAGTGAGTGTACCGGTTTTATCAAAAACTATATGATCCGCAACAGCTATGTCTTCAATGGCCTGTGCATTACGTAAATAAAAATGGTTGCGACCTAAAATTTTCAATACATTCCCGTTTGTAAATGTATTGGATAGCAGCAGTGCGCACGGGCATGCAATGATGAGCATAGCTGTAACTGCGGACCATATTTTTGAAACGTCATTTATCCACCAATATATAGCTATAATAATAACTAATGAAAACAGGATGTATGTAAAATAGCGGGCCAATGCATTAACAAAAGATAAGTTTTTGTTTTTTTTTGTTTGTTTAAACTCGTCCCTGCTCCACAGTTTTGTAAGATAGCTTTGTGTTACTTCCTTTACTACCAGCAATTCAATATTTCCACTGGTTTGTTTTCCGCCGGCATATACAATTTCTCCTACTTCTTTTAAAACAGGCAATGATTCGCCGGTTACAAAACTGTAGTCAATAAATGCTTTTCCTCTTGTAAGAATCCCGTCGGCAGGTATCAATTCTTCGTTATGGATAAGTAATGTATCTCCCAATTTGATTTCCGGGAGAGTTGTCGGAATTTCTTTTGCATTTTTTAAAACAGATATGGCGATGGGAAAATAAGAGGTATAATCTCTTTCGAATGAAAGCTGGCGATAAGTTTTATCCTGGACAATGCGACCAGCAAGCATAAAAAGTACAATGCCGCTCATTGAATCAAAATAACCTCCGCCGCTTCCCGATATAACTTCGTAAGCACTGCGGATAAACGTAATGAGAATAGCGAATGCTATTGGGGCATCAATATTTAAAAATTTATGTTTTACACTTTTCCAGGCAGATTGATAAAAAGGCAAAGCAGAATAGAGAAGAACCGGGACAGCAAGAAAGAAATTTATCCAACGGAACATTGTTCTCAGTCCAATTTCGCTTGCATCAATACCGAGGTATTCGGGAAAACTCATCAGCATAATATTACCGAAACAAAACCCGGCTACACCTAACTGGTAGATCATGCTTTTATTGATTGCCGGTCGTTTTTCTTTCAAATCATTGAGACTTATGTAAGGCTCGTAGCCAATGCTTGTAAGTAATTCTGCAGTTTTTTGCAAAGAAGTTTTCTTATTTAAAAAAATTATTTCTACCTCCTTCCTGGTGAAATTTACCTTGCTTGAGATGATTCCCTCATTCAGCTTATATAGGTTTTCCAGCAAGTAAAGACATGAACTGCAATGCATCTGCGGCAGGTAAAAAGGTACATGGGTTTGTTCATCATTTTGGAAGCTTATGAGTTGCTGCTGAATTGTTTTATCATCCAAAAAAGCAAATTTGTCTTTGCGTACATTTATTCGCTGGTTAATTCCCGGACTTTCATTCAGATCATAATAGTTACAAAGACCATTTTGATTGATGATCTGGTAAACCATTTTACAGCCTTCACAACAAAATATTTTTTCGTCAACACGTATTTTGTCCGTCAAGCAATCTTCACCGCAATGATAACATTGTATTTTTGTACCGGAAATCGTTGGCATAGGCAGTAAAAAAGCTAAAGTAACAGTACCCGAAAAGTGAAGGCATGAGTAAATTCAGAATTATTATTGATTTTAATCATTGTGGACAAAAAGGTATTTTTGACAGGCATTTTATTTTTTTCTAAATATTAATTCAACCGCCATGGCACAGAGGACAATTTTAATTATTGATGATCATGATGACATCCGCGAGAATACAGCTGAAATACTTTCATTAGGAGGGTACAGAACTTTTACAGCTGAAAATGGTAAAAAAGGTATCGAACTGGCTTTAAAGGAAAAACCGGACCTCATTGTTTGTGATATCATGATGCCTGAGCTCGACGGTTATGGAGTTTTGCATTTGCTCAGAAAAAATCCTGAAACAGAAGAAATTCCTTTAATATTTCTTACCGCGAAGGCTGAACGAAGCGATCTGCGCAAAGGAATGGAGATGGGCGCTGATGATTATGTGACCAAACCATTTGAAGAACTGGAATTAATGAACGCTATTGAGTCCAGGCTGCACAAATATGATATACTTCATAAAAAGTATTACCCTACCGGAAAAGGATTAAGTGAACTGGCCAATGATCTGAGGGCAACAGGCATGCTTCCGATTAACCTGGATGATTATACCTCGGAAATATATTCAAAGAAACAATTAGTGTACGCAGAGGGGAAAAGGCCCAGGTATCTTTATTATATAAAAGGCGGAAAAGTAAAAGCTTTTAAAAGCAACGAAGATGGTAAAGAATACATTACTGATCTGTACAGTGAAGGAGATTTTATTGGTTACCCGGCACTTATAGAAGACCACAATTATGAAGATACCGCAGTGGCTTTGGAAGAATCCGAAATAATCCAAATATCAAGAGACGATTTTCATAACCTGATGTACGGTGATATCACTGTCGCTACCAAGTTCATTAGGATCATTACCCAAAATGTAAAAGAAAAAGAAGATCGCCTGCTGAGTTTAGCCTATAGTTCATTGCGTAAAAGAGTAGCAAAAGCGCTGGTAGATATTAACAGTAAATTCAATCTACAGGAGCAGAACAAACCCATTGAAATATCAAGAGAAGATATTGCGCAATATGTGGGTACTGCCACTGAATCATTAATAAGAACATTAAGTGATTTTAAATCGGAAAAACTCATTGAAATAAAAGAAGGTAAAATCAGTGTAACTAACCCTGAAAAATTGAAAAATCTTTTATACTAAAACAAGAAATCCCGCTATTGCGGGACTTCCTGCTCAATGTAAGTTTTTTTCACACAGTCATTTTACATTGATCATTTTAACCTTTTTGGATTTTGGTACTTCGGATTTGGGAAACAAAATTTTTAATTCACCTTTTTCATAATTTGCTTCAATGTGGCCGGCATCAACGTATCCAGGTAAAGTAAAGGTACGGGTCCGGTTATGACATCCGTTTTTTTCTTCCTTTACTTCTTTTTCGGCACTGATTATAATTATGCCTTTAACTGATTTAATTCTGAAATCAGATTTTTCGAAACCAGAAGTAATAGCCATCGTCAATTTAAACTCCTTGTCTGTTTCTGTAATAATTACTGCCGGTATATTCATTATTTTTCCGAAGTTGAAAAACTCATCCATCGGTATAATGAAGAATTTTTCATCAGTTGCTGTTAAGCAAAGTCTGCCAGGTGTTTCTGGGTTTGTCAACAGCTTTTTTCATATTATTTTTTTTAATGTTGATGAATAAATTCTTTCTGTTTCAAATTTCAGAATAGCTATCATCTTAAATACTGATAAAAAAATAGAAGTAGCTGAAATTACTCATAGAAAAAATGAGAGAATTCCCTTAAATTTTATTGATCGAAAAATTCATCAAGATCTCTTCTTTCTTTTTTAGTAGGTCTGCCGATTTTACTTTGTCTTTTGCCAGTATGGAAAGCGGAAGACTGATATTGCAGGCGTTGAATTTCTTCAGCAGGGGTAATGTCTATATAGTACTTTATTGCTTCTTCATATTTCACACGATTACTTAAAAGTCCTGATACTTTTATTCTCCATCGTTTATTTTCCGTTTTTATTTCATATTCGTCCCCGACAGTTATTTGTTTTGAGGCTTTAGCCGCTGTGCCGTTAAATTTTACTTTACCCATATCACAGGCAATGGCTGCCAGCGTTCTTGTTTTAAAAAGCCGGATGGCCCAGAGATATTTATCAAGACGAAGTTTTTCTTTTTCAGCCATGAGATTTAATAAACAGAATTTTATTTTTGCCTGTTGAAAATTGTGACTACTCAAAATTAGGATTATGTCAAAGCAATTTAAAGTTGGGGACCATGTAAAGTGGAATTCGGAAGCAGGGTATGTTTGCGGCATAATTATTAAAATACATGTAAACAATTTTAATTATAAAGGCTACACTCATCATGCTACGAAAGATGATCCGCAATATGAAATTAAAAGCGACAAAACGGATCATATAGCGGCACATAAAGGAAAAGCGTTGAGAAAAATCAAATAAGCTTTAGCTCCCCGCAAAAAATTTATGGAAATAAGGAATAGTTTCTATTCCCTTGTAATAGTTTTCAATATTATATTTTTCATTCGGTGAGTGAAGATTGTCATTATCCAGTCCAAAACCCATAAAAACAATTTTTACTCCCAATTCATGTTCAAGAATAGAACATATGGGAATACTTCCTCCGCCGCGTACGGGGATAGGAGCTTTTCCAAAAGTTTTCTTAACTGCCTTTGCAGCAGCCAGGTATCCTTTACTTTCAATCGGCGTCATGTAAGGTTCGCCTCCATGATGCTCGAATGCTTTCACGGTAACACAGGCAGGCGCAATGGATTTAAAATAATGCAGTAATAACTCTGTTATTTTTTTTGAGGATTGGTTTGGTACCAGGCGTGCAGAGATCTTTGCTGTTGCCTTTGAGGGCAATACAGTTTTTGCCCCTTCGCCTTCGTAACCACCCCAAAAGCCATTTATTTCAAGCGTTGGGCGAATACCGGTTCTTTCATTGGTAGTAAACCCTTTTTCACCCCATAATTCTTTTACACCTAATTCATTTTTATATTCCTCTTCATTAAAAGGAGCTTTTTTCAATAAACGTTTTTCTTCTTTTGTTGGCAATACTACATCATCGTAAAAGCCTGGAATCGTAATGTGATTCTTTTTATCAAAACATCCCGCAATCATCTCTGCAAGAACGGTGATCGGGTTTGCTATAGCTCCTCCATAAGTTCCGCTATGCAAGTCGCGGTTTGGCCCTGTTACTTCTACTTCAATGTAACTTAAGCCGCGAACGCCTATATCAAGTGAAGGATGCTCCATGCTTAGCATAGCGCTGTCGCTAATCAATATCACATCCGTTTTTAAAAGGTCTTTATGTTCCGCAACAAATTTTCCAAGACTCGGTGAGCCAACTTCTTCTTCTCCCTCTATCAAAAATTTTATGTTGGTGCTCATGGTTTTTGTACGAACGAGTGTTTCCAATGCTTTTATATGCATATAAAATTGTCCTTTGTCATCGGCACTTCCTCTTGCATATACTTTTCCATCTTTAATCACAGGGTCAAAGGGCCCGCTATGCCAAAGTTCTAAGGGTTCTGCCGGCTGTACATCGTAATGGCCATATATAAGCACAGTTGGTTTTGAAGAATCGACAATTTTTTCACCAAAAACTACAGGATGTCCCTCTGTCGGCATTACTTCAGCCTTATCACAACCTGCATCCAGCAGCCTCTGCTTAACTAATTCTGCACATTTCAGCATATCGTCTTTATGCTCACTTTTTGCACTCACTGATGGTACACGTAACAAATCGAGCATTTCATTCAAAAAACGATCTTTATTTTTTTCTAAGTAATCATTCCAGACTTTGGGCATAAATTGTTTTTTTAAGGAAGCGAAGATAAGAAGTAAGAGTTAATGGTTTTGATTGATAACAGATATTCTTATTCTTACAATTTTTTTCTGTTATGTCTTGTTGTATTTCTATTTGCACTTTCGGTAAGATGCGAAGTAACAGCTTTGACGACTGTTTTACTTCCAAACCTGTTTTTAATATCATCCACAGCTTTGTAGAGATTCAGTTTTTCTGCGTTGTTTTCAAACAAACTCATTTGCATGGTGAATGGTATTAACTGGCTGAAACGAACACCGAGTAGTCTTACGGGCCTGTTTTTCTGCCATGATTTATTGAACAGGTCTTTCACCTTGGCAATCAGTTTATCATCAAGTGAAGTGTAATCAACAGTTTCCTGCCTGGAAGTGGTTTCAAAATTTGAATACCTGATCTTAACGGTTACACAGCCTGTGAGCAGATCATCTTCTCTCAGCGAATAGGCTGTTTTTTCCGTTAACCTGACCAACTCACTATATAGAAAATCAAGGTTTGTCTTATCTTCTTCAAAAGTATTTTCATGACTCATGCTTTTTTGTTCCCAGCCAGCTTCTATTGTTGCCGAGTCAATTCCATTTGACTTTCGCCAGAGTGATTCACCCCATTTGCCGAAATTTCTTTCCATTACATCTACAGGAGTTTTGGCTATGTCTTCTATTTTGTATATGCCGAAGTTCTTTAACTGTTGTTCTGTGTTTTTTCCCACGCCTGGAATTTTTTCAATGGGTAATGGCCACAAAAAATCTGTTTCTTTTCCATGGGGAATTTCCAAAAATCCATTGGGTTTGGCTTCATTGGTAGCAATCTTGCTAATCATTTTTCCTGATGATAAACCACATGAAATAGGAAGACCGGTTTCTTTAATGATCTCTTCACGCAATTCTTTTGTGTATTTGCTGACACCGAAAAATTTATCCATGCCGGTAAGATCAATATAAAATTCATCAATGGATGCTTTTTCAAACAGGGGAACCTTAGATGCGATGATATCCGTTACCCATCTTGAATAGCGGCTGTATTCGCCCCGCATGCCACTGACTATAATTGCCTGCGGGCAGAGTTTTTTTGCCTGCTTCATTGGCATGGCAGAATGAATGCCAAACTTTCGGGCTTCATAACTGCAAGCGGCAACTACACCACGATCACTTCCTCCGACAAGAACCGGCTCGCCCTTTAATGAAGGGTCATTCAAAATTTCAACTGAAACAAAGAAAGAGTCAAGATCAAAATGGGCGATATGTCTGAATTGGCCATTCACTTATGTCAAAGATACAATGAAGGAAAGCATCAAGAAACCAAATAACAAGCACCAAATAATGCACGAGAACACCAAGAACCAAATAGCAAGGACGAAAGGAACCAATTAAAAAAATAAAAGTGTCAACTTCTTCTCAATTCTTTTTGTAATCCAAGCGAGATATTATTTTGAATTTGAATCTTTTGATTTATTTGAAATTTGTTTCTTGTGATTTGGAATTTGTTTAATGATATTTGTTTATGAACTTAGACTGGCTCAAAACGGGTATTGGCCCCCTCAAAGACCTGCTTACTTTTTTGAATAAAGAAAGTAAGACCAATGATGTTTTGAAAAGGCAGGTGATCCGCGAATTGAGAGACAACCTGAATATTTTTCATAATGCATATAGGAATAACAATTCTGCCGATGTAATGATTGATTTGCTGAACAATGAGGCTATTAAAGAAGCAATCAAAAATAATTTTAAGTTCAAAAAATTAAAAGCAGGGAAAGTTGAACCCTATCATGTATTTGATGACCGGAATAGAAAATATATCGGCTGGGATGTAGAGAAATTGATTTATAAAATAGATGAGAAAATTGAAGAACTGAAAAATATTAAAAAGATGAATAGGAACAGTATTGAAAAAGTAAAAAACAATATTTCACTTATGCTGAGTAACCTTTATTACAGGATGAAATTACTGGCGGATTTTATAAAAGGACCCAAATGAATCAATCAAGATAAATATCCAACAATCCTTCAGGCAATTGTATGATTACTTCTTTCTTCTTATGATCAATTTTCCTGAGCGTGTCTTCATTTAAGGGAATTAAAACTTCTTTTTTATCGATCTCAATTCTGCAAAGCATTTGATGGGCCTGTTCAATAACTTCTTCAATTTTGCCAATTGACTTTTCATTATTGATGATAGCGTAACCTAACAGATTAACAGGAGAGGATTTGGCAGAAAATTTTTTTAGATCTTCCTTAGTAAACCAAACTTCCTTCTGTGTTAGTTTAATAGCGGCTTCTCTTGTAAGAACTTCTTCAAGTTTTATAAAAACTTCCTCTTCGTTTTTAATTTTTGCGCTTTCAATAAACCAGGGAATAAAAGAATCTTTTTTCTCTTCAATAAAAATGGTTTGCAAACCTTTTAAGGAAGTTTTCTTTCCCAGTTCATGTTTTAGTATAAGCTCGCCTTTAATTCCATGTGCGGCGACAAATTTTCCTATTTTAAAATATTCGGTCAAGTAGTGAATTGTAAATGCTGAATAATGAACAGAACGTACAAGTGAGTGCCACAACCAAAGCTCAATAGTAATTCTGTTGTAGGGTACAAAAATATCATTCATACAATAAAAAAGGTGACGCCAAGGGCATCACCTAATAACTTTTGGGATAAGGGAAAGTTAACCTTCGCCACCACCTTGTGGTCTTCTTTCAGGTCTGCGGCCTGGCATAGGTCTGCGGGCACGTCTGTTTCGTTGAGCTTCGTCCTGGCGTTTTCTAATCTGGGCATCGTGTTCGGTGCTCCATTTTGTAAACTTTTCCATGGCAGTTGCCTGGTCGAACAGCCCGAGATCTACACCACGAAGCAAATGTTTCAGGTACAACACTCCTTTGAAAGACAAAATACGGCGCACTGTGTCAGTTGGCTGCGCACCTTTGTGCAACCATTCAAGGGCTTTCTGCCTGTCAACCTGGATAGTTGCAGGAACCGTAAGAGGATTGTAAGTACCCAATTTTTGAATGAATTTACCGTCGCGGGGGCTACGGGCATCGGCCACTACGATGAAGTAGAACGGCCTTTTTTTAGACCCGTGTCGTTGAAGTCTGATCTTGACTGGCATCTTAAATAGAAATTTAAATGCGGTTAAAAAATAGGTTTATTCGAACGGCAAAAATAAGGGCTGAACTTCAAAAAGCAAACATATTTTTTATCACAATTCAGGCTGTTTTAGTACCAACGGTATAATTCTATTTAAAACCATTCAGATGGATATAAATATATTTCTCATTCCCGGTTTTGTCTCTACTTCCAAATCACTTTTTGTTCTATTCCTGTCAGTCTTTTTCCCTCCATTTTTTCATCAGAATAACCGAAGTAAAGAATTCCCATTACAATATCTTCTTCTTTTAACTGAAGAAAACTTTTCATGGGTTGGTGATGGGTCATTCCACTGGTACTCCAGAAACTGGCAATATCTTCAGCCATAGCTCCCAATAAAATATTTTGTATAGCAATAGATGTAGCAGCAATTTCTTCAAGTACCGTAACTTTTGGAAGATTGCCTCTTTCCATAATAGCAATGACAATGTGAGAAGCGAGATCACCATTATGATATTGCTTGTCGTAATTAGCCTGCTCAAACTTTTCCGGAGATGTATGCAATTTGTATAACTCCGCATGCTGGTGGCAAAATTCCTTTGCTTTATCCCCTGCGTAAACAATAAATCTCCATGGTTCGGTACGACCGTGAGTAGGAGCCCAGTTAGCCAGTTTCAATAGTTCTTTTAACTGCTCATCAGGGATTTTTTTGCCATTCATTTTTACCGGCTTAATACTCCTGCGGTTTTTAATGATATCTGCAATTATTTCAAAACGATCATTCATATTATAACTCTTCTAAAAATTTTTTTGCGAATTCATCTAAACTTGGATCTCTTGCGCCCATCAATAAGATACAACAATCTGCAGTACAATGGGGTTTAAGTGATTTGATCAAATCACTTCTGTTCTCAACAAAGAAGGCATTACTGCCGAGGGATTTTAAATCATTGATAAGATCAGCGGCACTGATATTTTTTGCAGTAGTACCACCTGCATAGAAGATTTCACTCATCCATATTTCATCCTGCAGCCGAAGAGCCTGAGAAATTTCTTTTACAAAATCATTCCGAAGAAACCTTGTTGGACCATATCCATGTGGCTGGAACCATGCAAGGACTTTTTTTGCGATCGGTTGAACAGAGCGAATCGCAGCTGCTACCTTTACCGGGTTGTGAGCATAATCATCGATTACCCAAATTCCATTTTTTTGTCCCAAAACCTGGTTACGACGATAAATGCCTTCGTAATTTTTTATAGCTTCTGAACAAATTTTTAAATCGACGCCTATTTGATCGGCCACTGCACTTGCTGCCAACGAATTTTCCATATTATGCTTGCCAATGGCATTCATCAAAAAGTCCACGCTATTAATTTTAAACCGAATCTGAAAACCAGTTTGTACAAAATCAGTTGCTTTATAACCGGCATTGGTATCTGTTGATGAAAAATCCTGTTTTTTATTTTGAGAAAATGAAGCAGTTAATTCATTTGAAGCGTTTACAACAAACAATCTTTTTGTATGGTCTTTAAATATTTGAAAGATATTTTTTAGTTCATCGATTTCTTTATGGTCCTTATCTATATTCAGCAATAAGCCAACTTCCGTGTGATAATTAACAATTGAACCGTCTGATTCATCTGCTTCAATTACGAGCCAATCGCCTTTTCCAACATATGCATTCCCGATCTTTCCCTTCTTTTGTAATCTTACTAAACCGGCTCCACTGATAATGCTTGGCCCTAATCCGGCATAACTGAGTATGTCAAATAAAATGGCAGAAGTGGTCGATTTGCCTGAAGTGCCCCCCACCGCAATTGTTTTCTTTGTGTTACTGATCAGGGTAAGTAATTCTGAGCGCAAGAGAATTGGAATATTTAGTTTCCTGGCTTTTTGAATTTCAACATTTATTTCTTCCACTGCAGTTGATGCAATTATTAATTCTGTTGTTTCAGTAATCCCGGAGCTATCCTGTAAAAAACATTTAATTCCTTCAGCTTCTAATTTATCTCTTGTTCCATTTGATTGATCAGGGATAAAAAAGCGATCGGAACCACTGATCGTTTTTCCAATGCCGGAAAGGTACTGGGCCAAAGCGCTCATACCTGAACCCGCAATACCAATAAAGAAAATATTTTGATAATTATCGAGAGAAGTAATCATTCTTCTGAGATAAAAACTAAAAGCTGATTTAGATCAACTATTATCTTTTCACTTTTAACTATCGCTTCATTCCCATCATCTTTCCAAACATATTCATCTTATTCATGTTCTTCATCATGTCACGCATTTGTTCAAATTGCTTCATGAAGGCATTTACTTCGCTTATATCTTTTCCACTTCCCCTTGCAATTCTCTTTCTCCGGCTGCTGTCAATAAGATCCGGATTTGCTCTTTCCTGTGGAGTCATTGAATTGATCATGGCTTCAATGCCTTTAAACGAATCATCACTTATATCGATATCTTTTACTTGTTTTCCTACACCAGGAATCATTCCCATCAGATCTTTCAGGTTACCCATCTTCTTGATCTGCTCCAATTGTTGTTTAAAATCTGCAAAGTCGAACTTGTTTTTCCGAATCTTGCTTTCCAGTTTTTTTGCCTGCTCTTCATCAAATTGTTCCTGTGCTTTTTCAACCAATGAAGTAATATCACCCATTCCCAAAATCCGCTGGGCCATTCTTTCTGGATAGAATACTTCCAGTGTATCCATCTTTTCACTACTGCTAATAAACTTAATTGGTTTATTAACTGTGTATCTGATTGAAAGGGCAGCGCCACCTCTTGTATCACCATCCAGTTTTGTAAGAACAACGCCGGAAAAATCTAACCTGTCATTAAAAGCTTTTGCTGTATTTACTGCGTCCTGTCCTGTCATACTATCAACCACAAATAGGATCTCATTGGGATTCACTGCATTTTTAATATTGGCTACTTCGGTCATCATTGCTTCATCAATGGCTAAACGACCTGCGGTATCGATAATAACAACATTTTTGTTTTTGGTTTTTGACTCTTTAACGGCATTTTTTACAATGGAAACAGCATCTTTGTTTTCTTCTTCAATATATACATCAACTCCAATCTGTTCTCCCAAAACTTTTAATTGTTCCATAGCAGCAGGACGATAAATGTCTGCAGCCACCAGCATAGGAGAGAGCCCTTTTTTATTTTTTAAATAATTAGCGAGCTTCCCACTAAAGGTTGTTTTACCACTACCTTGCAAACCTGCTATTAATACAACCGCAGGATTTCCTTTTGCATTGAAAACACTTTCCTGCCCGCCCATCAATTCTGCCAGTTCGTCCTTAACAATTTTTGTCATTAACTGGCCGGGACTGATTGCATTGAGCACTTTCTCACCAAGAGCTTTATCTTTTACTTTGTCAGTAAATTCTTTTGCTATTTTATAATTCACATCCGCATCTACCAGTGCGCGGCGAATTTCTTTTACTGTAGATGCAATATTGATTTCAGTAATTCTTCCCTGGCCCTTTAAATTTTTAAAGGCTGATTCAAGTTTATCACTCAGTGACTCAAACATAATTCACTAAATTTTCGGTTCCTGACAAATAAAAAAGTGAACATCTAAATGTTCACTATAAATCAGGATTGCAAAGATAAGTAGAAGAGTAAAGTTTTATTTCATTAGCTGCCTAAGTAAGTTCTTAAAAGTTTGCAACGGTTAACAGTTCTTAATTTAGTGATTGCCTTGTCTTTGATCTGGCGAACTCTTTCACGGGTCAGGCTGAATTTTTCACCAATGTCTTCAAGGCTCATTGGATGATCTACGCCAATACCAAAGAAATAGCAGATCACTTCTTTTTGTCTTTCAGTCAGAGCTTTTAAAGAACGCTCAATTTCTACCTTCAAAGACTCAGTGTGATCTAAGGCATTGTCAGTCTTTACAGCATTCGGATTTTCCAATACATCAAGAAGAGTATTGTCTTCACCTTCTGCAAGAGGAGTATCAACACTTACGTGACGGGCCGAAATACCGAGAGTTGCTGAAACTTCTTCAATGTCCATTTCCAGCATTGTAGCAAGTTCTTCTGCGGAAGGTTCCCTTTCAAACTCCTGTTCCAACTGGGAATAGGCTTTTTGAATACGATTAGTTAATCCAACCTTATTTAAAGGAAGCCTTACAATACGTGATTGTTCAGCAAGTGCCTGTAAAATGCTTTGGCGGATCCACCATACTGCATAAGAAATAAATTTGAAACCACGGGTTTCATCAAAACGTTGTGCGGCCTTAATAAGGCCAAGATTTCCTTCATTAATAAGATCTGGTAGGGAGAGACCCTGGTTTTGATATTGCTTAGCCACTGATACAACAAACCGAAGATTGGCTTTGGTCAATCTGTCTAATGCTTTTTGATCTCCTTGTTTAATTAATCGGGCTAATTTTACTTCTTCTTCGGGGGTAATAAGGTCAACCTTACCGATTTCCTGAAGGTACTTTTCGAGACTTTGAGATTCACGATTCGTAATCGATTTCGTGATCTTCAACTGCCGCATACTCATAGGTTGGTTTTAAAAATGGGTTATTTTTAGGGTTAAAGAATTATGTTAGCTGGTTAGTCATTAGTCCCAAAAAAATCCCATCACAATGTCCGTTATCCACCAGAAAATGTTGAACGTCAAAGCAAATTAAGGTAATTAGCAATACGCCCCAAAATTTTTTCCGGTTTCCATAGAACGTTCTTAGGAAGGTTTTAGTATATGATTTCAATAAAGGTGAAAAAATAAATGGAAAAAAACTTTGACGCTTGGAATAATTATTTATAATTGCATTGATTGATGATTTTAAAAGACCAAGATGAGCAAACAATTGTACACGCTTGAGTACCCGGTGAGATGTTCACCCAGCATTTTGTATGAATTTCTTTCTACACCTGCAGGTTTGCAGGAATGGTTCGCCGATAAAGTAGATGAGAGGGATAATGTTTTCTTTTTTTCATGGAATGGTTCTTCTCAAGAAGCTGAAGTGCTGGAAAGCCAGGAAGAAAAATTTATTCGCTTTCATTGGCTTGATTCTCCGAAAGAAGAATATTTTGAATTTAGCATTGAAAAATCAGAAATAACAAATCAAACTATTTTGGTTGTTAAAGATTTTGCTGAGAAAAAGGAAGTAAAGGATCAAAGTATGTTGTGGGATTACCAGGTAAAGGATCTGTTCCACCGCATTGGAAGCAATTAGACAAGCCAATTAACTACTCTTACAAAATTTTCTGATAATAATGATATAGCATTATCCCATTCATACAATGGATACCTGTATGCTAATTTTAAAAATGTTTTTTCTTTAATTAATTCGATGAACTCTTCTTTGGCGAAAGTCTTCACCATCAGAAAATTCTCTTTTTCAAAATGGTGATGCCATTGATGTTCATTGATACAAATATAAAATTCATTTTTACATAAGCTGTCATAAGAAATACTAATAGCATTATTATACTTCTGTCTATATTTACCGGAAAGATGAAGAGTAGTGCTGAAAAAATTTCCCCACAAGAACATTGTTCGGATCGCAAAAATGTTTTCCTTATCAAAATATCTGGGATAGTCAAGCATTAACCAGGGAAGCCCTTGATAGTTTTCTCCTCTTGATATTTTCGGTGAAATAGCAACTACTTCTGCCGGAAGTAAATCAGCATGTAATTTTGTATAATCGGAAATATTTTGTTGCACTTCTTCCAGTAATCGCTGTGCTTTTTTTATAATATTGTTCTTTGTTAAAATCCAGTCAGAATTATTAAGCAGATTCATCTCAAAAACTGAAAGATGTATTTTTGTTTCGTTATCCATTAAATGAATTTACAACTTACAGTTTTAGCATTAGCCACATTCAATAAAAAGCGTTTTTTAGAATAACAATTAAAAAATCCTGAAATACCTCTCGTTTGATAAAAAAACTTGATATACTTATTGTAAAAGCATTTGTTGGGCCTTTCATTGCAACATTTTTTATTACCCTTCTTGTGTTGCTGATGCAGTTTTTCTGGTTATGGATCGATGATTTTGTAGGTAAAGGATTAAGCACTTCCATAATTCTTGAATTTACATGGTACCAAACAGCAGCATTAGTTCCATTAGCTCTGCCGCTTGCCGTTCTGCTTTCATCATTGATGACTTTTGGCAACCTGGGCGAGAGCTTTGAATTAGTAGCCATTAAATCTGCAGGCATTTCCCTGTTGCGTTTTATGAGGCCTTTATTTATTATTTCACTTATCCTCTGTTTTCTTGCTTTTTTATTTGCCAATTACGTGATGCCCGTGGCAGTTTTAAAATCCAGAACCTTGTTGGGTGATATTTATAGAAAGCAACCGGCCTTCGAATTGAAAGAGGGAATTTTTTATAATAAAATACAGGGTTTTGCGATAAAAATTGGTAAAAAAGAAAACGACAGTATTATTCATGATGTGATTATTTACGAAAAAGGAGGACCCTTGCAGGATAATTTTATAGTTGCCAAAAGCGGCGTAATGAGAGTAACTGATAATAGTCGCTATTTGGAAATGACATTAAACGATGGATGGCGATACCAGGAAAGGGGAGACAGGTATTCAAATTCAGATTTTATTCGCCTTGGATTTAAAGAATACACAACACAGTTTGATCTTAGTTCTCTTCAATTCAACAGAACTTCTGATAGTATAAATCAGACTAATCAGCAGATGAGAAATATGAAACAATTGAACTATGCAATTGATTCAATAAAAAAGGAAGTAGCTAATTTAAAATTAAGAGTAAAAAAAGAAGTGCTGTCTTATTTCCAGTTTCCTGCATATTTGGATACTGGCTGGAAAAAGCCGGATACACTTAAGTTTAAACCGGTAAAGAATTTTGATAAACTATTGCCTGATTCGTTAAGGGGTTTTATTAATGAGAAAGCAGCCAACCAGGCAATATCCGCAAATTCTGTTAATGATGTCATTGCAGCTGAATATAAAAGCAAACAGAGAGATTTAAGGGTTCATCAAATTGAATGGCATCGCAAGATCACATTATCTCTTGCATGCCTTGTACTTTTTTTAATAGGAGCCCCTCTTGGTTCTATTATTCGTAAGGGCGGTTTGGGAACTCCATTGATTTTTGCGATTGTATTTTTCATGGTATTTTATTTTTTAAGTAATACCGGGCAAAAGTTTGCTAAGGAAGGAACTTTGAGCCCTTTCGCAGGGATGTGGCTTTCAACCTTTGTACTGGTGCCAATAGGAGTTTTTCTGACTTATAAGGCTTTAAAAGATTCACAGTTATTCAATAAAGAATTTTATTTCCGTTTGCGCGGAAACCTAAAAAAAATATTCAGGAAGCTATAGTGCCAGGTCTATTTTATAAAAAAAAATTTTGGATAACTTGCCTGCCTTGAAACAACAACAAAATCTAAACATTCAAAAATGGGTGGCAGCCATTTCGGTTGTATTGCTTGTTATTAAATTTATTGCTTATTATCTTACTCATTCGGTAGCCGTTTTAACAGACGCCCTGGAAAGTATTGTAAACGTAGTGGCAGGGTTCATTGGCCTATATAGTTTATATATTGCGGCTGTACCCCGTGATATCAATCACCCTTATGGCCATGGTAAGGCAGAATTTCTCTCTGCTGCCGTAGAAGGCACTTTAATTTTTTCAGCTGGTGCAATAATTATTTATAAAGCAGTTCAGCATTTAATTTATCCCATCACAATTCAGAAGATCGATAAAGGAATGATCCTTGTTGGAATTACCGCAGTAATAAACCTGGTAGTTGGTTTGATTGGAGTAAAAAATGGAAAAAAGAATCAGTCAGTAGCATTGGTTGCAAGCGGTCGTCATCTTATTTCTGATTCGTATTCAACTTTTGGAATTATTGCGGGTCTTTTATTGATTTTAATCACCAGCCTGAACTGGATCGACAGTGCAATAGCTATCATTTTTAGTATCATTATCATTTATACCGGATATAAAATTCTTCGTCGTTCAATAGCAGGGATAATGGATGAAGCTGATGTGGAATTATTAACAAGAATGATTCATTTATTAAATGATAGCCGCAGGAAGAACTGGATTGATCTCCATAATCTGAGAGTTATTAAATATGGAAGTATTCTGCACGTGGATTGTCACTTAACAGTGCCCTGGTATTTAAATGTTTCAGAAGCTCATACAGAAATTGAGGCTTTAGGTTCATTAATACGACAGGAGTTTGGTGAATCGCTTGAACTTTTTGCCCATTCCGATGGTTGTTTATATGTTCAATGCCCCATATGTATTAAATCAGATTGCCCCGTGCGTCACCATCCGTTTGAAAAAAGAATCGAGTGGGCACTTGAAAATATTATCCGGGATAAAAAACATCAACCATAATTTACACTCATGAGTACAAAAACAATTACTTATTGGCAAAAAGACCAGCAGTTTAAAAGTTATCACGGTAAAAATGAAATTAAGATTGATGGAAAGAGAGAAGATGGTTTTGGTGCAAAAGCTCTTGTTTTATCCGCGATAGCGGCTTGCAGCGGAATTGATATTGTAGATATCCTGATGAAAATGCGGGTAAAATTTTCAGACTTTCAAATTGAAACAGAAGCTGGGCAAACTGAAGATCATCCAAGGGTTTTTAAAGATATACACGTCATCTACAAAATAAAAACTGATGAAAAAAATCAGGGAAAAATAAAAAAAGCAATTGAGCTTTCTTTGGATAAATATTGTGGAGTTTCAGCCATGCTTAAAAAGAATTCTCCGATTCATTATAAATTGCAAATTTTATAAGCCATTATGTTATCGAAAAAAGCGCAATATGCCTTTAGAGCCCTGACACACCTTGTAGAAAAATATGACCAGGGGCCGGTTCTTATTTCTGAAATTTCAAAAAAGAAAAAAGTTCCTCTTAAATTTTTGGAGAGTATTCTTTTGGAATTAAAAAGAGCCGGAATTTTGGAAAGCAAGAAAGGTAAAGGCGGAGGCTATTATTTAAAAGCCGATCCATCTAAAGTACATATGGCAAATGTGATTAGAATTGTTGATGGTCCCATAGCCCTGTTACCATGTGTGAGTCTCTATTTTTATGAGCGATGTAAAAACTGCGATGAAAAATTTTGTGCATTACATGATATTATGATAAGCGTAAGAGATGTTACTTTGAATATTCTTGAGCATCGTACTTTACAGGATCTTGCACCGAAAAACTAACGACTGTTTTTAAAAAAAACCATAATGAAGTCCACTTGTTTGGTAGGGTATTGATTTTAACTTAATTTCGAATTTCATTTATAACTTAAAAACCAAAGATTATGGCACTCCGTTTAGGGGATGTTGCTCCCAATTTTAAAGCACAAACAACAGCAGGTGAAATCGATTTTTATGAATACCTGGGTAATGGCTGGGGAATTTTATTTTCTCATCCCGCCGACTTTACACCTGTTTGTACAACTGAACTTGGTAAAACTGCTTTGCTGAAGGAAGAGTTTGCAAAGCGTAACGTGAAAGTTCTCGCTGTAAGTGTTGATCCGCTTGATCGTCACACAGGCTGGATAAATGATATTAATGAAACACAGAATGTACAAGTAAATTTTCCTATCATCGCTGATAGTGAAAGGACAGTTGCCAACCTTTATGATATGATCCACCCCAATGCTTCAGCAACAGCAACAGTTCGTTCGCTGTTTGTAATTGGTCCGGATAAGCTTGTAAAACTTATTATTACTTATCCTGCTTCTACGGGAAGAAATTTTAATGAGGTATTGAGAGTAGTTGATTCATTGCAGCTTACTGCCGAACACAGTGTGGCCACACCGGCAGATTGGAAACATGGTGAAGATGTTATCGTGGTTCCAAGTGTTTCAACCGAAGACGCTGTAAAAAAGTTCCCTAAAGGAGTTAAAGTAGTAAAACCTTATTTGCGCTATACTCCTCAACCTAATTTATAAGTTGCGTTTAGATAAAAACGATATTAAAAAAATTGAAGCAGCTTCACTATCTGAGGGTCTTGAAATAGTAAGCAATCTATTTCCGGAAAGAGTTGTTTTTTCATCATCCTTAGGACAGGAAGACCAGGTTATTACAGATGCTATTTTCAGAAACGATTTGCCAATAAAAATTTTTACTCTTGATACCGGCAGGTTATTCAATGAAACGTATGAACTTTTAGAGAAAACGATAGCCAGGTATAAAAGAAACATACAGGTATATTTTCCTGATGCAAAAGATGTCGAACAATTTGTTTCAAAGAAAGGAGTTAATAGTTTTTACGAATCAGCAGAAAACAGGAGGGAATGTTGTAATATTCGTAAGGTAAAACCATTGAATCGTGCATTAAAAGGCGCTGACGTCTGGATTACTGGTCTTCGTTCTGAACAATCAGATACAAGAAAGGGAATGCCCATGATTGAATGGCTGGAGGATAGACAGCTTTATAAATTCAATCCCTTATTACATTGGTCATATGCAGACGTGTTAGATTATATAAAGAAGTTTTATGTGCCTTATAATCCACTGCATGATAAAGGATTTATCAGTATTGGTTGTGCGCCGTGTACTAGAGCTATTGAGCCGGGCGAAGATCCAAGAGCCGGGAGATGGTGGTGGGAAACATCAAAAAAAGAATGTGGCTTACATTTGCAGGCAACAGAAACAGTGAAATAATTTTTTTAATCTGCTAACCGATAGTGAACTTCTATTTATGAGTATCTACCGACTGGATTATCTTGAACAACTTGAAACAGAGAGCATACACATTTTTCGTGAAATAGCTGCTCAATTCGAGCGGCCTGTATTATTATTCAGTGGGGGTAAAGATTCTATTACGCTTGTACATCTTGCACGAAAAGCATTTGCACCCGGCAAGATTCCTTTTCCTTTGGTGCATATTGACACGGGTCACAATTTTCCTGAAGCATTGGAGTTTCGTGATCGGTTAGTAAATGACATAAGTGCAACTTTGATTGTTCGTAAGGTTGAAGATACGATCAAACAAAAAAAACTTACTGAACCAAAAGGAAAATTTGCAAGTCGGAACTGGTTGCAGACTTATACCCTGCTTGATACGATTGAGGAACTTAAATGTGACGCCTGCATAGGTGGCGGAAGAAGGGATGAAGAAAAAGCCAGGGCTAAAGAAAGAATTTTTTCAGTGAGAGATGAGTTTGGTCAATGGAATCCAAAATTACAACGGCCTGAACTTTGGAATATTTACAATGGCCGCATCCGTAAAGGTGAAAATGTTCGTGCATTTCCAATAAGCAATTGGACGGAACTGGATGTTTGGAATTATATCCGCAAAGAAAATATTGCTTTGCCTTCTATCTATTTTGCTCACGATCGTGAAGTAATAGAACATGAAGGACAGTTTGTGGCAGTATCTCCATTTATTCAAATTGATGAGACAGATGTAATCTTAAAAAAGAAAGTGCGGTATCGAACCGTTGGTGATATGACCTGTACTGCAGCTGTCGAATCAAATGCTGTTACGCTGGATGAAGTGGTAAATGAAATAATACTGACAAGAATAAGCGAAAGGGGTGAAACAAGGATTGATGATAAAGTAACAGAGGCAGCTATGGAAGACAGAAAAAAAGGTGGATATTTTTAATCAAAAATTCTAAAGTAAAAATTAAGAGTTGCTAAATGAAAAAGAAAATGCTAAACAAATTTTTACTTTTTAATTTTTACTTTTTATCACTATGGATATTTTAAGATTTATTACAGCCGGTAGTGTGGACGATGGCAAGAGCACATTGATTGGTCGTTTGCTGTACGACAGTAAAAATATTTTGATTGATCAATTGGAGCAACTTGAAAAACAAAGTAAGAATAAAAAATCCGGTGAAATCGATCTGGCATATTTAACTGATGGGCTGAGAGCTGAACGGGAACAAGGTATTACTATTGATGTAGCGTATCGGTATTTTTCTACACCCAAACGTAAATTTATTATTGCCGATGCACCCGGGCATGTGCAATATACCCGTAATATGATAACGGGTGCATCAAACTCCAACCTGATTATTATTTTAATTGATGCAAGGCTGGGTGTTGTCGAGCAAACACGGCGTCATTCTATTATTGCTTCATTATTGAATATTCCGCACGTAGTAGTTGCTGTTAATAAAATGGATTTGGTTGATTACTCACATAATGTGTTTAACAATATTGTGATTGATTATGCGGAACTAGTAAAATCATTAGGATTACGGGATGTTCATTATGTCCCTGTAAGTGCTTTGCATGGAGATAATATTGTAGAGAGGTCAGAAAAAATGAATTGGTATGAAGATGAATCTTTATTGAATTTTTTAGAAAATATAGAAATACAACAGGATATAAATTTAGTGGATGCCCGTTTTCCCGTTCAATATGTTATTCGCCCTCAAACAGAGGATTTACATGATTACCGTGGGTATGCGGGAAAAATTATAGGTGGAATTTATAAAAAGGGTGATAAGGTGGTAATTCTTCCATCACAATTGGAAAGTAAGATCAAATCTGTTGAAATTGGGGGAAAAGAAGTGGAAGAAGCATTTGCACCTCAAAGTGTGGTGATTCATCTGGAAGATGACATAGACATTAGCCGGGGAGACATTATTGTAAAGCAGGATAATCTTCCAAAACTGGATAATGAATTAAATGTTTTATTGTGCTGGATGGATAATAAACCATTAATTCCTGGCAATAAATATTATCTGCAATTAAATAGCCGGCTGGTAAAAAGTATTGTTCGGGACATTGAATACAGACTCAATGTAAATACATTGGAAAAAGAATATAATCCTGCCAGTGTGGGTCTGAACGATATTGTGAAAGCCACTATCAAAACTGCATCTGAAATGCCATATGATCCTTACACACATTTGCAGGCTACAGGAGGTGCAGTTTTAATTGATGAAACCAGCAATGTAACGGTCGGTGCCTGTATGATTCAATAATGTTTGACGGGCCAGCAGATAATTAACAGTCGGATATTAATAACTATTTCTGATCAATAATGTTATATTGAAACGAAAAATCAATAATACCTGGAAAGAAAAAAGAGTAGTGATTGCCGGAGCGGGTCCCGGTGATCCGGAACTCGTTACTATAAAACTTCAGAAACGATTAGCAGAGGCGGATGTGATAATTACAGATCGTTTGGTAAATCCTTCCATTTTTAAAGAATATTCAAAAGGAGATGCTGAAATAATTCTTACAGGCAAACAGGGTTATCATGATGGCTCAGTTTCACAGGAAGAAATTAATCAATTGATCGTTCATTATGCTTTAGCCGGTAAAAAAGTTTTACGGTTGAAAGGGGGAGATGTAGCTTTCTTCAGTAATGTACTTGATGAATTAAGATGTTTAGCTATAAATGGAATTGAATTTGAAATTATACCGGGCATTACTGCAGCATCCGGAGCATCTGCTTACGCCGGTATACCATTAACTGCCAGAGGTTTTTCAAGAGAAGTAAAATTTCTTACCCTTACTCAATGCAAGCATTATTCTCCGGAAACATGGAAACAACTTGCTAATTCTGCCGACACATTGATTTTTTATATGGCTTCAAAGCATCTGGACGATCTTGTTGAATTATTATTGAGATACACTCGAAAGCCAAATACCCCGCTTGCTGTTATTGAGCAGGCAACTACTATTCATCAACAGGTACACACAACTACTCTGAAAGATTGCATGAAAGAATTTACGGGGAAAGTTTTTAGTTCCCCTTCCCTTGTAATTATCGGCAAAGTTGTAAATCTTTATCAACAATTTAATTGGTTTCAAAGCGGGAAGGAAGGAAGTGTGTTTAGTGAATTAGTTTCAACTAAATAAAAACTCAGCTTCTGAAACGTTAAACAATTTGTTTTTCAGCCAATATAGCCCGCTCACGATATAGCTTTGCAAAGGCTACAAAGTCTTTTGCTTTTTGCAAATATGCAATTGCAAACTCTTCAGACGGTTCCACTTTATTCATCTGCAGCACAGCTTCTTTAAAACTATTTGATTCTGTGTATAAACCCTGTTGAGTAAAATGAATGTCAAAATCTTTTAGAATACCAGCTTGTGTATTGCATTGTACACCTTGCTGGAGTAATAAAGCTTTAGCTGAATGTACAAATGCAGAGTACGCATTATAAATACCATCGGCATAGGATTTATTATCAAGACATTCTTTACTCCATTCTAGTTTTTCTTCTGCTTCAAGTATAAGTGTGGCCACAAGATCAATCATTACGCCTGCGCATTCACCTACACCAATTGCAGTGGAATATTTTTCTTCCTGTCCCCAGTCAATATAATCTTCTGCAAGAAGCGTCTCCAGTGAAGCAAGTGGTTTCAGTAATTCATAAAAATATTTTTCGCCTACCCTTTTTGTGTATTTAAGATATGTTTCACCGTTTTGAGAATTTAATTTATAGTCATTTAATAAGGTGCGAAGTACATCCGGCCCACGTTTACTTGGTACTTTGATCACTTTATCTGCGATGCTTCCTTCACCACATCCAACTATTCCGCCACCAATTAATACCTGTAAAGCCGGTAACACCTGGCCTTTTGCTTTCATTGAACTTCCATGAAAACCAATTGAAGCCATCCCATGTTGTCCGCAGGAATTCATGCAACCACTTATCTTGATCGCAATATCTTTATTGAATAAAAATTCAGGATATTCCTCTTCAATTACTTCAGACAAAACTTTGCTAATGCCTGTACTATTTGAAATACCAAGGTTGCAGGTATCAGTGCCGGGACAAGCAGTAATGTCCGCTACACTTCCAAATCCGGTTGATGCAAGACCTTCCTGTTCTAAAATACTATAGATATATTCAAGGTCTTCAGGCTTTACAAAACGGAATTGCAAACCCTGGTTAATAGTTATTCTTATATCATCTGCTATTACGGGTCCCAACTTTTCAATTAATTTCCTGCTGTTATCTGAACTAATATTTCCATTTAATACTCTTACATACACTGCAAAATAGCCATCCTGTTTTTGCGGATATACATTTGTCTTCTTCCACATCTCAAAATTTAATGGATTTTTTATCTCAACTTTTTCAGATAATGCATAATCAGGGAGAGAGACATTTTCAAAATCTGAGGTGTCTATTTTATAATGCTGATATGTCATTGCTTTTTGTTCATGCTGTACTAATTCATTGAATGCTTCAATTCCAATTTTTTGAATTAAAAATTTGATCCTTGCTTTATGACGACTTGCACGCTCACCATATCTGTCAAACACACGAAGTACACTTTCTATATATGGTATCAATAATTCTTCTTCAAGAAACTCATGTGTAGTTAGAGCTAAAAAAGGCTGAGCTCCCAATCCCCCCCCCACCATTACCTTAAACCCTTTTTTTATTTTTCCATTTATTTCACGGATACGGGGAACAGCACCCAGATCGTGCATGAATGTAAGTGCAGTATCTTTTTCACTACTTGAAAAAGCGATCTTAAATTTTCTGCCCATATCCTGGCACACAGGTTTGCGGAGAAAAAATTCAAACACACCATGTGCATAGGGCGTTACATCAAAGGGTTCATCCGGATCAATTCCGGCCTGGTCAGAAGCTGTAACATTTCTGACTGTATTTCCACATGCTTCTCTTATAGTAACATTATCCTGTTCTAAAAGGGACCATAATTCAGGAGTTCTGTCAAGGCTTACAAAATGTATTTGAATATCCTGTCTTGTGGTAAGATGAAGATTACCCGTTGAAAATTCATCAGAAACATCTGCAATACGTTTCCATTGAGACAGCGTCATTTTTCCATAAGGCAATTTAATACGCACCATTTGAACCCCTGGTTGGCGTTGACCATATACACCCCTCGCTAAGCGAAGACTTCGAAATTTTTCTTCAGGAATTCTCTTTTCATGAAATTCATGAATCTTACGCTCAAGCTCAAGAATATCTTTTTCAACAACGGGATTTTCAAGTTCTGTCCGGAAACTCTGCATGGTTTATCGTTTTAATAGCGTTAAATATTATCCTACTTATTTAGTGGACTATAAAAATACACATCAAATGTGTATCAACAAAAAAGTTTGGAACAAATTTTAATTGAGAGGAATAAAATTAATTTAATTAGTCTACTAAAATTGTAGGGAAATATCCTATTTTTACACCTTATAAGAATTGCCGACTATTCTTAATCAATAAACAGATCATGGCTTAATGAAAAAAAAAGGTGAAACAAAAATATCTTCTTCATTGATTCATGACCACAAGAATCAATTATATCCGATTTTTCTGAAGCTTGATCAACTAGAAACGCTGATAGTAGGTGCCGGAAATGTAGGGTTGGAAAAATTACAATCATTACTTTTCAATTCGCCTGAAGCAAAGCTTACAATTGTTGCTACAGAAGTAAAAGATCAAGTAAAACAATTATTATTACAATATCCTAAGTGCAGAATTATTCAGCGCTCATTCCAGGAAAAAGATCTTGACAACAAAGACCTGGTTATTCTTGCTACAAAAGATCGGCATTTGCATGAATACATCAAAGAGCTTGCAAAGCAAAAAGGTATAATAGTAAATGTAGCCGACACTCCTGATCTCTGTGATTTTTATCTTGGCAGTATTGTACAAAAAGGAAGTTTGAAAATTGCGATTTCTACAAATGGATTGTCTCCCACAATTGCCAAGCGGATAAAAGAAGTCATAAATGATTTGATTCCTCATGAGATGGAAAATGTACTGCAGGATATGAGTACGATACGTCAGAGAATGAATGGAGATTTTGAAGAAAAGGTGAAACAACTTAATGGGCTTACTAAAATGCTTGTATCTAAACAAATTACTCTTGAAGACGTAAATAAGCCCGGGCAAAAGCGCTGGCAAAAAATTGTAAAATGGTGTTTGTTTGCATTTTGCTTCATGATCATCGGTCACACATTATTATCGTATGTTCCTTTTGAAAAAATAATGGTCAGCGTTAAATCTGTTTCCAAATTAACAGAAACTAAAACTTTTTTGATGATGTTGTTTACAGGATTTATGGCTCAAATGGTGGATGGGTCTCTGGGAATGGGTTATGGAACTATATCCACTACTTTTTTATTGGCCATTGGTGTCAATCCTGCTATCGTAAGCAGTCGTGTACACTCTGCACGGGTTTTTTCAAGTGGCGTATCAGGGTATAGTCATCATCGTTTCGGTAACATCAATAAAAAGCTATTCAGAACATTGGTAGTGCCGGGCGTAATAGGGGCCATCATGGGGGCATGTCTTGCCTTTTTTGCTCAGAAATATTCATCATGGGTACGTCTGCCACTCTCTTTATACACTTTTTATCTTGGATATTTTATCATGCGAAAGGCATTTGCAAAATCCAGACATTATTCAAAAGTGAAAAAAGCAGGTTGGTTAGCTACGGCCGGTGGTTTCATGGATTCTTTTGCAGGCGGCGGTTGGGGAACATTAGTAACAAGTACATTGATGTCAAAGCGCAGAAGCCCCCGCTATGTGATCGGTTCTGTTTGTTTGGCAGAGTTTTTTGTTGTATTTGTTAGTTCAATAACATTTTTTATTCTGTTAAAAAGTATTCCGATTATAGATGTAGCTGGCCTTATTGTGGGCGGTTTGATTGCTGCCCCTATTGCCGCAAGGCTTGTAGGCAAAGTCCCGATAAAAGCAATGTTTATTGCCGTAGGTATTTTAGTCATTCTAACCAGTTGCAGCACTTTCTGGAATGCTTTTTCTCAATTGCTGAAATAAAAAAATAGACCCTTAACTCTCAATCGAATAATACGGAAGTTAAAAACAATCTATGGTTTCTGGGATGAGGCAGATTAAAAAAATTTCAGTTATAGTATTTACAGTTTTAGTAATAGTTTTTAAATCGGGAAACACCCAGGTAAAACACATGCAAACTATGAACCAGGTTTGGCTTGGTTTTTTTAACCAAACAAGGTTCAGCAATAAATGGGAATTATGGGCAGACTTTCATCTTAGAACAAAAGAAGAATTTTTTGATAATTTATCACAAAGCGTCGTCCGTGCCGGGTTGTCTTATTATCTCACAGATGCTATCAAACTAACTATGGGCTTTGCCTATGTAAGTTATTATCCTGCCGATGATCATACGAATGTTACACAACCCGAACACCGCCCTTGGCAACAAATACAATGGCTTAATAAATACAAAAGGATCAGGACTGGGCAACGGGTTAGGCTTGAAGAGAGATTTAGAAGGAAAATTTTAAATTCTTCTGAATTAGCCAGCGGATACAATTTTAATTATAGAGTTAGGTATAATTTTTTTCTGCTGACAGGTTTTGGCAAGAAGGGATTTCAACCACATGGCTCTTTTTTTATTGTTAATGATGAGGTGCTTCTGAATTTTGGGAAACAAATTGTTTATAATTATTTTGATCAAAACAGATTTTTTCTTGGTTTTGGATATCAAACCAATAAAACGGACCAAATTCAAATCGGATATATGAATATTTTCCAGCAGCTCTCTTCCGGCAACCAGTATAAATTAATAAATGCAGTGCGGATATTTTACTATTATAATCTTGATTTAAGAAAAAAGTAGAACTTCTTTTTTTAAACTTTTTTTCTTTTTGAAAGTTGCTGCAAAGTAGCTTTCAAATCTTTTGGAACAGGAATTTCAAATTGATATTCCTTGTTACCGGGGCCAATAAATTTCAAGTGATAAGCATGCAATGCAAGACGATTTAAAATAGGTCGTTCTTCTTCTTCTTTCTTTGATAGTTTGAAATTGTGTTTGATGGAAGAAAGAAGAACAGGGTTGCCGTCACCATATAGTTCATCACAGACAACAGGATGACCAATATCTTTCATGTGTACACGAATCTGGTGTGTTCGCCCTGTATAAATTTGAAATTGTACCCATGAATAAATTCCAAAATCTTCCAGTACTTCATAATCTGTCAGTGATTCTTTTCCTTTTCTATTTATCACCATCAAACCTTTTTTAACAGGATGCTGCATGATAGGAGAATCAATTGTTCCTTTTTTGTCAACAGGAGAGCCGTTAACCAGGCCCTGGTAAATTTTTTCTGTTTGCCTGTTCTCAAGCTGTTGTGATAAATATTTATGGGCTGTCTCGTTTTTTGCAAATGAAATTAATCCGCTTGTTCCTTTGTCTAAACGATGAATAGTAAATATTTCACTGTATTTCTCTTGCAGTAATTTTTTTAAAGAGATTTCTTTCCCTTCCCGATCAGGAATTGAAAGCAACCCCGGGGGTTTATTCAATACAATGAAATCATTGTTTTCAAAAATTAATAAGTCTGAGATTTTCATCAGTGATTTCCTTTTCCGAAATATTTTAAGTCTCTTACTTCTTTTTCAGAAAGAAATCTCCATTTGCCTCTATCCACATTTTTTTTGGTAAGCCCTGCAAAGATTACACGGTCGAGATTTTTTACATCGTAACCCAAATGTTCGAAAATGCGGCGGACAATCCGGTTTCTTCCGCTATGAATTTCAACTCCCAACTGTGTTTTATCTTTTATATCTGCATAAGCTAATACATCCACGCTTGCCGGACCATCTTCGAGTGTAATTCCTTTTAATATTTGATCAAAGTCTTTTTTATCTAACGGCCGATTTAAAGTGATATGATAAACTTTTTTTACTTCGTGACTTGGATGTGTGAGTTTTTGAGAAAGTTCACCATCATTGGTAAGTAATAAGACTCCTGAAGTATTTCTATCTAATCTGCCCACAGGATAAATTCTTTCTTTTATGCGAATGAGATCCAAAACAGTTTTTCTTTTTTGAGGATCATCTGTTGTGGTAATATAGTCTTTAGGTTTATTAAGAAGAATATAAACGAGATTTTTTGTCAGAGAAATTTTTTTGCCATTTACTTTGATCTCATCTTTTCCCGAAACCTTGTGTCCGGGTTCAGTAATTGTTTCATTATTCACCTTTACTTTTCCCGATTTTACAATTTCTGCTGCTTCTCTTCTTCCGCAAATGCCGGAGTGGGCAATGAACTTATTCAAAGGCATCAGGCCGGTTTGAGGTTTAATAATTGAAGTTTGGGATTCCTTAACTCTGCCTTCTGAATTCTGTCTTCTTTTTTTTTCAAAAAAATCTTCTCTCTCCTTCTTCCATTTTCTTTTTTCCTGTTTGAATTGTTCTTTAATGGCTGCGTTGCTTTTCTTTTTTGCAAATTTGTCGAACTGCGTTGACTTCTTTTTCATGTGTAGTAGTTTGCTGTTTTACAACAGTAATTTTTTTTTAATTGCCTTTATTGGCTAACTGTCCGCAAGCTGCATCAATATCCTTACCCCGGCTACTGCGTAAACGGGCATTTACTTTATTTTTTTCAAGGTGTTTCAAAAAGGCTTCAATTTTTTCTTCAGAAGGTTTGGAGAAGCTGGCAAATTCAATCGGGTTATATTCAATAATATTTATGAGATCGGCCGGAACTTGCCTGTAAATTTTAATTAATTCATCAGCATCTTTCAATGAATCATTGAAATTATTAAACAGGATGTATTCAAAAGTGATCTCATTTTTTGTTTGCTTGTAAAAATAATTCAGCGCTTCGATCAAAGATTTAATATTATTTGTATCATTGATTGGCATGATCTCGTGTCGCTTTTGATCATTGGCCGCATGAAGAGATAACGCCAGCTTGAATTTCACCTTGTCATCTCCCAATTGTTTTATTTGTTTTGCAACACCGGCAGTAGAAATAATAATACGGCGGGGACTCATACCCAATCCATCTGGCGAAGAGATGCGTTCAATGGCTCTCAATACATTTTTATAATTCAACAATGGTTCTCCCATTCCCATGAAAACAATATTGGTCAATTTCTTTCCAAAATTTTTTTCACATTGCTGGTTGATCAGTACTACTTCATCATATATTTCATCAAATTCAAGATTTCGTTTTCGTTCCATATAGCCGGTAGCACAAAACTTACAACTCAGGCTGCAGCCGATCTGTGAAGAAACGCAGGCTGTATATCTTGCTTTGGTAGGGATCAATACGCCTTCAATCAAATGTCCATCCCATGTTTTGAAACGGGTTTTAATAGTTCCATCTTCACTGGTTTGAGTGGTATCAATATTTAATGAAGGCAATGTAAATGTTTCGCTAAGCTGCTGACGGAGTTGTTTGCTGAGGTTCGTCATATCGGCAAAACTCAAAGCACCTTTTTGCCACGTCCATTCATAAACCTGGTTTGCCCTAAACTTCTTTTCCCCAATCGTTTCAAAGTATTGTTCAAGATCGTTCAAACTCAAATGCCTGATATTTTTCTGCGCCATTTTAAGCATTTGGCAAAGATACTTCTGATCAAAGGATTTCATTGTTTTCACTGATATTTGAACTGTTAAACATCATTTAATGAAAGACGTATTTGTTGTAGATGCTATCCGGACACCAATAGGAAAATATGGAGGGTCTTTAAGTTCCGTTCGGCCGGATGATTTGCTGGCCCATGTAATAAAAAAAATAATTGAAAGAAATCCTTCAATTGATGTCAATGCTATTGAGGATGTAATTGCGGGAGATGCTAATCAGGCGGGTGAAGATAATCGCAATGTAGCAAGGATGGCGGCTTTGCTTGCTGGGTTACCAGTTACTATACCAGGTAATACCGTTAACCGTCTATGTGCTTCAGGACTACAGGCAATAATGGACGCCGGAAGACAAATAATGTGTGGCGATGCTGAATTAATTATTGCAAGTGGTGTGGAAAGCATGACAAGGGCTCCTTTTGTTTTGGCAAAATCAAATACTGCATTTCAGCGGCAGCCTGAAATCTATGATACAACGCTGGGTTGGAGATTTAAGAATGACAGACTTGTTGAAAAATATTATCCTTATAGTATGGGAGAAACAGCAGAAAACGTAGCCCGCCAATGGAAAATTTCAAGGGAACAGCAGGATGAATTTGCACTTGGCTCACAACAAAAATATTTTGCCGCATTAGATGCTGGTAAATGGAAGGACGAGATTATCGGAATAGAAAATGACAAAGGAATTATAATTGATAGGGATGAACATCCGCGGCAAACTTCGTTAGAAAAATTAGCATTATTAAAACCTGCATTTGCAAAAGACGGAACGGTAACGGCAGGAAATTCTTCTGGCATCAATGACGGAGCAGCCGCCATATTGTTGGCAAGCAAAGGAGCAATAAAGGAATTTGGATTAAAACCGATAGTAAAAATTGTTTCTATGGCAGTTGCTGGGGTTGATCCGGCTATTATGGGAATTGGCCCGGTGCCTGCAACAAAAAAGGCTTTTCAGAGAGCCGGGTTAAAAATTGGTGATATTGATGTAATTGAACTGAATGAAGCTTTCGCATCGCAATCTCTTGCATGCATTAATGACCTTAAGATTAATATTAATAAGGTAAATGTAAATGGTGGTGCCATAGCAATTGGTCATCCTTTAGGCTGTAGTGGAATAAGGATTTCAACAACTCTTGTTCATGAAATGAAAAGAAGAGAATTAAAATATGGATTGGCAACCATGTGTGTGGGAGTGGGGCAAGGCGCTTCCATAATTTATGAAATCTGCCAGGAATCCTGATTTTTCTATTTATATATCCTTTCAAACCATCATTTTACCGTTCAAACATTTTATTTTTGCAATGCAGCTTTTCAGCATAAGCTTGTGTCATACTTAGTTGCCGTTAAACTAATGTTTGCCGTATCAGGTTTTTATTACCACCACATGAACTTTGTATTCTATTTATTGATTTTTGATATATAGGATATAGGATTTTTTTTCTAACATAAAACAAATGCTCACATGAGAAAATTTCTCTTTTTGCTCATGGCTGCCATTTTAGCCATGGGACAAGTTCAAGCCCAGCAAAGAACAATTACCGGGAAAGTAACAGATGAAAAAGGAGATGTTGTTCCTAATGCTTCGGTTATTATCAAAGGCACATCAGTGGGAACAACCACTTTGACTGACGGTACTTTCAGTCTCAATGTACCTTCAACTGCCCGTGCTTTGGTAGTAACTTCTGTTAGCATGGGTACAATAGAGATTGCTTTGACAAACTCTAACGCTTATAATGTCGTTCTTTCAACAACAGCAAAAAATTTGGAAGAAGTAGTGGTTGTAGGTTATGGTTCCCAAAAAAGAACAAATGTTACAGGTTCAATTGCCACTGTAAAACAAGGTGTGATCGAAAACAAGCCATTCACTTCGGTGGATAAAGCTTTACAGGGAGCTGTGCCAGGTTTGCAGATAAGTTCAGCTTCAGGAGCACCCGGAGCTTCTACAGATGTCCGGATTCGCGGCCAGGGATCGATTAACGCAAGTAATCAACCATTGTGGGTCATAGATGGTGTAATTGCCACTACAGGTGACCTTACCAGTAATACGACTACAGCAAATATTCTGAGCACATTAAACCCGGACGATATTGAAAGCATTTCTGTTTTAAAAGATGCTTCAGCCGCTTCTATTTACGGTTCCCGTGCTGCAAACGGAGTAATACTGGTGACTACCAAAAAAGGCCGGGTTGGAAAAACAACATTTAATTTTTCTACCGAAGCAGGTTCTAATACTATTGCTTATAAGAATAACAACAACAGGGCAATGACAACCGACGAGTATAAATCTGTTTTTGAAGAAAGCCTTATTAATGCAGGGTATGCTACCGATGCAGCCGATGCTGATGCTCTTATCATAGACCCAGTCAATGGTTTTGGTTTTCCTGCCAATTGGGCAAACACCAATACAAACTGGTACGATGTAGTTACAAAATCAGGCTCACAACAACAGTACAATCTTAGTATGACAGGCGGATCGGAGAAAACCCAGTTTTATGTATCAGGCGGTTATTTTAAACAACAGGGAACTGTAATTGCTTCAACTTTTGAACGCTACAATGGATCTATTTCCATTACGCACAAGGCTTCTGACAGGTTATCAATTACGGCAATTTTGAATGGTGCTTCTACCAAACAGAGTACACCCAATAACGGAGGTGCCTTCGCCAACCCGGTTCTCGTATCATACTTCTTACCACCCTGGTATGCGCCTTACAATGCCGATGGAAGTTTCAAATACGACGACCCTGATCAGCAATTTCCTCTTAATGGAGGAATATTCAATCCTGTTATACAGGCTGCCTGGAATAAGAATACTGCAAAACAAACACAGGTAAGAGGTAGTTTAACAGGAGAGTATAGAATATTTCAAAACTCAAATAATAATTTAAAATTTACTAGCCGTTTTTCGGGTGAATACGTAGATGTTTCCGAAGATTCATATCGCAGTCCTTTTTATGGTGATGGTTATCCATTGGGTGATGCTTTTGCCTCGTACAGAAGAATTACCGATTACACATGGAGTAATTTTGCTGATTACAGGCATGATATCAACAGCGATCTTTATTTTGATCTGAAAGCTGGTTATGAAGCCCAGTTGACACATAATTATTTATTGCAGGCAGGGGGCCAGGGATTCCCGCAAAACCTGGAATTAAATTACCTGGCATCTGCGGCCACTCCTACTACTGCATTTACTCTTCCCAGCCAGGAAACAACCAATTCAATATTTTCAACTGCAGATATTAATTTCCAAAATAAATATATCATCAGTGGGAGTTTTAGAAGAGATGGTTCTTCTGTTTTTGGCGCCAATCACAGGTGGGGTAATTTTTATTCGGTAGGAGGTTCATGGAATATTAATGAAGAAGATTTCATAAAGAATATATCAATGATCAGTCTTCTAAAATTGCGTGCCTCTTATGGTGAAAATGGTAATGCCCTTGGTTTTGGCTATTATACCTCACTGCCTACGTACAGTTATGGAGCTAACTATACAGGTTTGCCTGGAAGTGCACCAAACAATGTAGGTAACGAAGATTTAACATGGGAAAAAAACAGTATAACCAATGTAGGATTAGATTTTGGCCTATTTAAAGACCGCCTGAATGGAACAATAGAAGTTTATAACCGCAAAACTTCTGATCTGCTTTTGGCGGTTCAATTGTCTCCTACCTCGGGTTCAGGTTCACAAAATCAAAATGTAGGGGCAATGACAAATAAAGGAATAGAAGTTAGTTTAGGCGGAAGACCAATTAAGACTAAAGATTTTACCTGGGACATTTCAGTAAATTTTGCTCATAACACTAATAAGATTACAGAATTGTATCAGGGGCACCAGATTCCAAACCCAGCCGCTACTTTTCAGGAAATAGCTGTTGGTCATGATGCCCAGTCTTTCTACCTGCGCCAATGGGCAGGAGTAGATCCTTCAAATGGAGATGCACTTTGGTATACCGATAGCACACGCAGTAAAACGCAAAATGTTTATTCAAGTGCCCCTTTAGTATTGTTTGGACAGGCTGATCCGAAATATTTTGGGTCTGTCTCCAACACATTTAGCTATAAAGGTTTTTCACTATCAGTCCAATTTTATTACAATTTTGGAAATGATGTGTATGATATCTGGGATAGGTATTTGAATAGTGACGGAAGATACCTCGGAGCTTTTAATCAAATGAGCATTCAATTGAAAAGCTGGAAAAATCCCGGGGATGTAACAAATGTGCCCAAGATTATTTTTGGCGATCCGAGCGGTTCCTGGAATCATTCAACCAGGTACTTATATAACGGCAAGTATATTCGTTTAAGAGATGCTCAATTGTCTTATTCATTGCCTAAATCAGTAGTAAGTAGGATTCGTCTTTCTGCTTTAACTTTTTATGTAAGGGGAACCAATTTATTTACGTTTGATACTGATAAGAATTTGCCATTTGATCCGGAAACAGGTGCTTCCGCTCAAAGCAACTTTGATGTATTTATTCCCAAGACAATTACAGGAGGAGTAAAAATCGGATTCTGATTTTTAATAAAAAAGAGAATAAATATGAAAAAGATAAATAACCTATATCTGATAATAATGATTGCTGGTGCAACAATCATAGGGGGTTGTAAAAAAAGCTTTCTTGAACAAACCCCTAACGATTCATTGACTCCGGAACAGGCACTAAAAGATGAAAGCGGCTTAACCAATGCGGTAAATGGTGCCTATTCAGCTTTACGTGCTGTAAATGTATTTGGTAGAAATTTTGTGATCACGGGAGACTTGATGGCAGACAATACTTATGTAGAAGTAAAGAATTCCGGAAGATATTTAATTCAATATAGCTATACAATGTCGTCTAGCGATGGTATCGCGAGTGGAGAGTGGGCGACTGCTTACACAGGTATTCAGAGGGTAAACAGGGTTATTGATGCTGACGTAACCGGATCAAATGTTGCATCAATAAAGGCGGAGGCCTATGCGATTCGTGCATTGTTATATTTTAAGTTAGTTACTCTTTTCGCGAAGCCTTATACAGATGACCCTGGTGCTTTAGGAGTTCCTTTGGTATTGCATTATGATCCTTACTATTTACCAACCCGTAATAGCGTTACAGAAGTGTACCAGCAAATTGTAAGTGATCTGAAAACAGCTTTCCAGGACGCTCCTGATTATGTTAATTCCAGCCGTTTCAGCAAATATTCTATTGAGGCTCTTCTTGCCAAAGTTTATTTGTATATGGGAGATAATACGAATGCCAAAACTGCTGCGGTAGATGTAATCAACAATGGAGGTTTTACTTTAGTAACACCGGCCAATTATGATAGCTATTGGGCCAATCCTTCTTACAGGGATGATATGGTAGAAACATTGTTTGAAGTAGATGCAGATGTGATCGACAACAATAATTTTGATGACTATGCAGGTATGTATCTTAACGGGTATGATGACATATACGCTTCTCAGCAGCTATATGACCTGTATAGCGCTACGGATGTCAGGAAATCAGTAATGCAGCCTGGTACTACTAAAAGTGGAGCAGCGGCTATTATTGTAACAAAATTCCCCAATGCCGGAAATGCTGACAGGGATAATATAAAGGTGCTTCGCTTAAGTGATGTATACCTGATTGCAGCAGAAGCATCTTTACCCGGCAACGAATCAGATGCTTTAATGTATCTGAATGCTTTAATGGCAAAAAGAGATCCTTCTTTAGTGTATAGTTCCACAGGTTCTGCATTATTGAATGATATCATAACAGAAAGAAGAAAAGAGTTGGCTTTTGAAGGAGACAGATTTTCTGATTTGAACAGGCTTAAATTACCGATCGTTCGTGCAAGCAATCCTGGTGCAATTCCCGGCCCTCTCACCGTCTCTTATCCGGATGACAAGAGGCTGAACCCCATTCCGCTTAATGAAATACAAGCTAACCCCAATATTGCGGGTCAGCAAAATCCGGGTTATTAATATTTATTGTTGTTTTATATAAAGGCTGTCTGAAAGGGCAGCCTTTTTTATTGATATTATAATTACATTTAGCAAAACAAACTGCTTATGAAAAAACTGCTCACTATTCTGTTTTCCCTGTCTGCGTTTAGCTTTTTAAATGCACAGGATTCCACTTTAAATGAATATGTGGGAATGTATCTGTTTCCAGAAGGAAGCGTGGTTACTTCGGTTGAAATAAAGATTGAAAACGGTGGCCTGATGGCAAACTCTTCCCAGGGATCTTCTGCATTGGAAAAAATATCGAAGGATACTTTCAATCTGGTTGCTTATAACGGCCTTGTTTCTTTTCACAGGGATGGCGAAAGTAAAATAGATAGTATAAGAATAGAAGTGCAGGATGTAATATTAGAAGGAAGAAAAGATACCTCTGCAGCTGCTTCCCTTTCGGTCATAGAAATTAAACGCGACTATTCCGAATGTTTAAATGAAAAATCAAGAAGTTCTTCTTTTGTAAGATCCTTTTGTTCGCCGGTAACAATATTTTTTAATTTATATGAACCGGTTTTTATTTCTTCTTCACCTATGATTACGACAAAGGGAATGCCCTTTTTTTCTGCGTATTTAAATTGTTTATCAAACTTCACTCCGGATTTAGGATAAATTTCGCACCTTATATTTTGTTTTCTTAATTCTTCCGCAAGCTCAACACACTTTAATACTTCGTTAAGGCCTACTGTGGTATTATTGCTTTCATCACGACCTAAATTAAAAAATAATACTTGTGTATTTATGTCTAGTTCTTTTGGGAATAAACCAAGTTCCTCGACAGCATCATATATTCTATCAACACCAAAGGAAATACCAACTCCAGGCAAATTAGGTATTCCAAAAAGCTCTGTTAGATTATGATATGTTCCTCCACCGCCAATACTTCCTATTTTTACGGCATTACATTTAACTTCTACAATTAAGCCGGTATAATAATTTAAGCCGCGAGCCAAAGTAAAATCAACTTTTAATTTTGTAAAACTAAAACTTGAAAACTCTATTAAACTTCTCAATCTTCCAACTGTAATTGCATAAGCATCTGGATTTACGACTACCCCTGTTTCTTGAAACAATGAAAAGAGGTTATTGATCTTTTCGAGTTCGGTATTTCCAGTGACATTCAAATATTTCTCAATGAAAATTATTTGATTTTTATTAAACCCCTTAATCAGTAATTCTTCTTTAACCTTTTCAATTCCAATCTTATCAAGCTTATCAATGGTAGTAGTAACATCAAGAAATCTATCTTGATCATTTATACAAGCTGCGAGAGCTTTCAAAACTGTTCTTGAGTTAATTCTAATTTCAACTTCTGGAAGATTTAGTCTTTCAAAAACTGTGTCGTATATTTTTAATAATTCGAGCTCTGTAATAAGATCAACGCTTCCCACTACATCAGCATCACACTGATAGAATTCGCGATATCTTCCTTTTTGTGGCCGATCCGCTCTCCATACAGGTTGGATTTGGTAGCGCTTAAAAGGAAAAGTCAATTGGCCGTGATTCATCGCTACATATCTTGCAAAAGGAATGGTAAGATCATAGCGTAAAGCCTTTGACGAAACTTCGTTTTTGAATTTACTTAGATATCTTTTATTTAAATCTTTATCCTCCTGTAATTGTTTAGATAGACTTGTAATTACAGTCGGATGGTTAATCAAGTTTTCTAAAAATTCAAAACTTTCAAAATGGAAAATGTTTGGATTTGCATGAACTATTTGACTCCTGAAATCTAGAACATACTTAAAAAGCCCTTTAAAAAATTCTTGTTGAAAAGAGTTTCCGGAGTCAAGAATCCTGAAAATTAATTTATCTCCTTCTTCTCCATACTTTCCCATCAATGTTTCTATATTCTCCATTGCCGGAGTTTCCAACGGTTGGAATCCATATAATTCGAATACATTTCTTATGGTATTTAAAATGTAATTACGTTTACGAACAACTTCCGGTCCGAAATCTCTTGTGCCTTGAGGTAAACTGGGCTTGGCCATTATTGATATTACTTAAGAATTGAATCTTTGTTATTAAATACTGAGTATTTTTTAATGATCGCATCGCAAGCGGCATCAATTTGTCTAAATGCTTCATGATATTCTTCCTCAGGACCTGACCATGGATCAGGTACATCCATATTTTTTCCGGGGTAAAGTTCATTCATCAAAAGGTCAACTTTTGTTCTGTCAAATTTCCTTTTGGCGATTTGTTTTATATCAAATAGCACATCCTCTGCCAGTGCATAGATCTTATCAAACCTGTCAAAATCTTCTGGTACAAATCTGCGTGATTTTTGATTACAAATATCAATGCCATGTTCCCTGGCTATTTTTTGAGAAAGATAATGAGGGGGTTCGCCATTGTGAAAGCCATTGGTACCGGCACTTTCCACGCTCCATGATAAACCAGCTTTAAAAGCTTTGTCTTGTAGTATTCCTTCTGCCATTGGACTTCTGCAAATATTTCCAAGGCAAACCATTAAAATTTTCATGGCAGCAAAGATAAGCTACACAGTAAAAGCACAAGACACAAGATTCAATGCGCAAGTTCATTCGTACTATAGCGACCTGCTATTTCTTGCGTCTCGTATCTTGGGCCTTCTTATGGATTTCTTTTATAGAAGCATCTCATTACAAAAGTATAGCCATGACAAACAACGAAATTTTACACGCTGATTTGCTCGATATTTTATTCGAGAATCGAAACAAAGCTTATGGTGCATACGCACTAAGAAAAACTTATAACCATCGTCTGCAATGGTCATTGGGAATTTCACTGGCACTAACACTACTCATGTTATTATTCGGCTTTAATACGCTTAAGAATTCCAGTAACAAAACCTTCAGTGATAACCCTGGCCTGAAATTATCTGTAATTGAGATCCCAAAATCAAAACAACAGGTGAAAGAAGAGATTAAACCAAAACAAAAAATAAAGATTGCAGAAACAACTTTTACGAATAAAATAAAATTTGTTGCCGAAAATGTTAAAGCAAATATGCCTGATATAAATCAGTTAAGAAACTCGCTTATATCGGATAAAACCATAGAAGGAGCAATACCTAAAGAAATAGTAGCCACAAATGGTAATTCTGAAAATGGGGATATTAAATCGTCCAATAACAATACTGAAAAGGCTTTTACATCACATTCTTCAGAAGCCCAATTTCCAGGTGGAAAAGATGCTTTTGCAAAATTTTTATCAAAAAACCTTATTACACCTGATGAACTTGAATCGGGTGAAAAGAAGGTTGTTTTAGTAAGGTTTATGGTGGATACTTATGGTAACATTTCGAAAACAGAGATACTTCAAAGTGATGGTGAAAAGTACAGTAAAGAAGTGTTGCGTGTATTAAATAAAATGCCAAAATGGGTGCCGGCCATACAAAACGGAACAAAAGTAGCCACATGGTTTACCCAACCGGTAACTTTTATCGGCATTGAACAGTAAATTTTTTTAAATTGCTGACCCTGAAAACAAATGAATTTATGGCAAATGATTATGAAGACAGACGAAGAAAGACAAACATCTTTTTGCATTCATTATACGATTATGCCATGGGAGTTCTTTGGCTTTGTACAGGAGGATTTTTTCTGTTGTATAAAAAATTGGGGATCGAGCTGAATCTTAATACAGTTCTAACAACCATCTTTGGTATTTCAGCCGTTCTTTACGGAGCATTCAGAATATACAGAGGATACAGAAAAAAATATTGAGGAAATCTAAATTATGACCCGATTGTTTTATACCTGCAAAACCTTTTTTTATTTTTTTAGCTTATTGTTTTTACTAAATAGTTGTGGAAATAGTGCTGAGGAGCAATCAAAAGATACTCTTGATTCAGGAACTATTTATATAAGTGCCGATGAATCCTTCAAACCCGTTATTGATTCTGAAATTAAGGTGTTTGAAGCATTAAATCCGAAGGCTACAATTATTTCTTTCTATAAACCCGAAACAGAATGTATCAGCGATTTTGCAGTTGACAGTATCAGGATGGTTATTATTACCAGGAATTTTACAGGGCAGGAAGAAAATTTTATTGTTGATTCTTTCAGGCTTGCTCCAAAAAGTTTACTAATTGCAAAAGACGCCGTTGCCGTAATTGTAAATCCTTCCTCGCCCGACTCATTGTTTACAATGAACGAGATAAGACAGATACTGACAGGAACATTTAAGAAAAATTTAATCCCCATATTTGATGGCACACATGCAACCAGTACAGTCCGTTTTGCCATCGATTCAATATTACATGGTGGTAAACTTACTCCGCAGACTATGGCGGCAAAAAGCAGCGAAGGAGTTATTGACTATGTCTCAAAAAATCCAAACACAGTTGGCTTTATAGGAGTTAGCTGGATTGGAAATCATGAGGATTCAACTCAAATGAGTTTTTTGAAAAAAGTGAGGATGGCCGCTTTGGAAAGTACTGATGTGCCCGGTAATTATGTATTGCCCTGGCAGGCTAACATTTATACCGGTCGTTATCCAATGACCAGGGACCTGTATTGTATTTTAAAAGAAAAGTATACTGGTTTAGGCAGGGGTTTTACAAATTTTTTAAGCGGGGAGCAGGGACAATTGATTTTCAGAAGAGCCTATTTATGGCCTACTCAAATCAATTTTAACATCAGGGTTACAAAATTGAATGAATAGAATATATTTACAATCTCAAAAGTGATAAAGAGTATGAAAACCTCGATAACGGTCTTAATTGCAGGCTTAATGAGTGTAGCCTCCATTCATGCACAAAGTGTACAGGAAGGGATAAATCACATGTATGCGGAAAGGTATAAAAGTGCTAAAGAGACGTTTGACAAACTGATCGCAACTAATCCTAATAATCTGGAAGCTATTTATTGGTTAGGACAAAGTTATATAGCTATGGATGATGTAAAGTCTGCAAGAGATCTTTATTCAAAAACTTTGCAGGCCAATGGGAATGCTCCATTGATATTAGTGGGAATGGGGCATGTTAACTTAATTGATGGAAAGAAAGATGAAGCCCATCAGCTGTTTGAAACAGCTATTAATTTAAGCACCGGCAAAAAAGGTCCTGATGCTAATATTTTAAATGCTATTGGCCGTGCAAATATTGATGCCAAAAATGGCGATGTTGCTTATGCAATTGATAAATTAAAATTGGCGGCAGAACGAGATTCGAAAAATGCCGATATTTTTTTAAACCTGGGGGACGCCTTTCGTAAAGCACATGAAGGGGGCCAGGCCGTGATAAATTATGATTTGTCGCTTAACTTGAATCAAAACCTGGCAAGAGCTGATTATAGAAAGGCAATGATCTATTACACGCAAAAGAACTGGGATCTTTTTACAGAGCTAATGAATAAAGCAGTAAGTATAGATCCCAAGTTTGCTCCTGCTTACTACCAATTATATTATTATTATTTACTGAATAAACAGGACTTTAATACTGCTCAGGATTATGCTAATAAGTATGTTGCCAATGCTGACCCGGATCCACAGAATGATTACCTCGTTGCACAAACTTGCTGGGCAAAGAAAGATTTTGATTGTGCCATTAATACGGCAAAAAATATTATAGCAAAAGCCGATGGTCAAACACAGGCTAAAGTATATAAACTTCTCGCTTATTCCTATGTGGGAAAAGGTGATACAGCAGATGCCAGGCAATACGTGGATCAGTTTTTTGCAAAAGCAAAAGAAGAAGATATAGACCCCAATGCCTACATTTTGAGAGGCCAGGTATATGGTGCATTGAGTGGTGATGACCAAATAGTTTTTGACAGTTATGTCAAAGCTGCTGAGATGGATTCAGATTATTATGATAAGATGGATGTTATCCAAAAAGCTATTAATGGATTTGAATCACAAAAGAAATGGTGTCCTGCAGCTGAAATGCGGATTGTGCAGGCTAACTCAAGAAAATCTCCAATAGAAACAGATCCGTTTTTTATAGGCTTGAGATTTTACCAGTGTGGCGATTACAAAAGAGCTGATAGCGGATTCCAGGCATATACAGCTTTGGCTCCTGATACTTTATATGGCCATTATTACAGGGCAAAAGCAAATTTTGCTCTTGACACTTCAATGACAGTAGAACCCTATATCTCAACAATGGTCCAGGAATACGAAAAAACTCTTGACCTTGCAGAAAATAATAAGGAGAAATTCAAAAACCAGGCTATCGAATCAAGTAAATTACTGGCGGGGTATTACAATAATATAAAAGCAGACAGGGACTCAGCTATTTTGTATTTGCAAAAGGGACTTGAGTTTGATCCGGAAAATCCTTCTATCAAGGATCTTATAGATTATTTGCAAAAAACAAATAAATCCACTAAATCTGCCAAGGGTAAACCTACAGGTTCAATCAACACAAAGTCGTCGGTAATTCAATCGAAGGCTTTCAAAAAAGAAACCAATGTTGTTGTTAAAGCTTAGTTGTAGTTTCGAAAAACGTGTTTTCTCCAAAGATTATTTAAAGCCGTAGCCAGATTCGTTTTATCCTTTAGTCACTTCGCCTTATTTTTGCGAACTGTGAATTCATTCATGATTTATTTACTGCAAGCGAACGTCAATACATCCGCTTCATATCTGCCGGTTGTTATACAAGTAATTTTTTCTGCAGGGCTTGTAGCCTTCCTGATGTTGGTAACACATTTGCTGGGACCCAAAAGAAGAACAGCGGACAAATTAGAAAATTTTGCAAGTGGTATCGAGTCCCACGGCGATGCACGTCAGCCAATGGCCATCAAATATTTTTTAGTTGCTATATTATTTGTTCTGTTTGATGTGGAAGTTATTTTCTTTTATCCTTATGCCGTAAATTTTAAAGCGCTTGGCTGGAGCGGTTTTTGGGCTGTTATCATATTTGTTGCCTTCTTTTTATGTGGATTTATTTACATAATTAAAAAGGGAGCATTGCAGTGGGAAGATTAGGCAGGTAAGGATTAAAAATTCAGAATAAGAAAACCTGGTCAGGCTTTGCCTGTTATAATAGAAGAAAATAATGAAGGAACATTTTGATTTTTAAATTTTGAATTTCTATGGATCGTCCAGTATCATATAATATACATCCTAAACCTTTGGAAAAGGATATCAGCATGGCAGAAATGCCTGAGGGGTCGATGGGTGAAGGATTTTTTGCGACTACTTTGGATAAAGTTGTAGGGCTCGCAAGAAAGAATTCAATATGGCCATTGCCATTTGCAACATCTTGTTGTGGTATTGAATTCATGGCTACTATGGGTTCACATTATGATCTTGCACGATTTGGAAGTGAAAGAGTAGGATTTTCCCCACGTCAATGTGATCTTTTAATGGTAATGGGAACTATTGCAAAAAAAATGGGACCTGTTGTAAAGCAGGTTTATTTGCAAATGGCAGAACCACGATGGGTAATGGCTGTAGGTGCATGTGCCAGTAGTGGTGGAATCTTCGACACATACAGTGTGCTGCAGGGAATCGACCAGGTGGTGCCTGTAGATGTATATGTGCCCGGTTGTCCACCGCGTCCTGAAGCGATACTTGATGGAATTATTCGGGTTCAGGATTTAGTAGGAAAAGAAAGTTTAAGAAGAAGAAATAGTGTCCAGTATAAAGGATTGCTGGAAAGCTATGGTATACAATAAGAAGTAAAAAGTCAAAATTCAAAAGTAAAAGGGGTGCTTTTGAGATTTTGATTTTTAAATTTTGACTTTTGAGTTTAACTAACGAACATATAAAACAACGACTGATTGAAAAATTTGGTGAGCAGGTGAACAACTTTACTGAACCATATGGTATGCTCACATTTGAAGCATCAAAAGATATGAATTTGAAAGTGCTTAATTTTTTATTTGATGATAATGAATTAAAGTTTCAGTTTTTAACCACGCTTTGTGCTGTTCATTATCCACAGTATAAGGAAAGAGAACTTGCTATAGTCTATCATTTGCATAACATGGAAGATAATGTTCGTATCAGGTTTAAAATTTTTACCGATATAAAAAAACCGGATGTATACACAGCTACAGGTTTATTCTCTGCTGCCAACTGGCTGGAAAGAGAAACGTATGATTTTTACGGAGTAAATTTTATCGGTCATCCAAATTTGAGAAGAATATTGAATGTAGAAGAAATGGATTATTTCCCAATGAGAAAAGAATATCCTTTAGAAGATTCGACGCGTATTGATAAAGATGATGAAATGTTTGGAAGAGGAGGATCCCTTGGATATGGAACAGAGAAAACCGAACATGGTACTCTTGCAGAAGAAGAAAAAGATAAAGAAGGAAGGCCTGTGATGTAAAGTAAAAAGTCAAAATGAAAAATCTTTTTTTACTTTTTACTTTTAACTTTTGAATTTACTATGTCAACTGTAGCAGAACCACATATTAAATTGCCGGAAGGCAGTATTGAAAAAACTACCACCACATTAAATCTGGGCCCTACCCATCCTGCTACACATGGTGTTTTCCAGAATATCCTGGAACTGGATGGTGAAAGAATTGTGTCCGCAGAACAAACTATTGGTTATATCCACAGGGCATTTGAAAAAATTGCAGAACGTAAGCCGCTGTATCATATTACTCCGCTCACAGACCGTTTAAATTATTGTTCGGCTCCCATCAACAATATAGGTTGGCATACAACCTGTGAAAAATTATTGGGTATAAAAACGCCGAAACGTGTGGATTATCTCCGTGTGATCATCATGGAGCTGGCAAGGATCGCTGATCATCTTATTTGTAATTCAATTGTAGGTGTTGACAGCGGAGCTTATACCGGATTTTTATATGTAATGCAGTATCGCGAACTGATCTATGAAATCTGGGAAGAGGTTTGCGGTTCAAGATTAACAACAAACATTGGGCGTGTTGGTGGATTTGAAAGAAATTTTAATGATATAGCATTTCAAAAGCTTGAAAAGTTCTTAAAAGAATATCCCAAAGTTTTAAAAGAATTTGAAAATCTTTTTGTACGCAATCGCATTTTTATGGATCGTACGATTGGCGTAGGTCCTATCAGTGCAGAGAGAGCTTTGAATTATGGGTTTACCGGACCCAATTTGCGTGCAGCCGGCGTTGATTATGATGTGAGGGTTCTTAGTCCTTATTGCAGTTATGAAGATTTTGATTTCAGGGTTCCTGTAGGAACTACAGGTGATTGCTATGATCGTTTTTTAGTCCGCGAAGAAGAAATGTGGCAGTCGCTAAGTATTATTGAGCAGGCGTATCAGAAAGTACAGGAATTCAAAGGTGCAGAGGCAGAAGTTTATCATGCAGATGTTCCTGAATATTATTTGCCGTCTAAGGAAGATGTTTACACAAAGATGGAAGCCCTGATCTGGCATTTTAAAATTATTATGGGTGAAATTGATTTGCCTGCAGGTGAAGTGTATCATTCAGTAGAAGGTGGAAATGGTGAATTGGGCTTTTACCTGATCAGTGATGGAGGAAGAGCGCCTTATCGCTTACATTTCCGCAGACCTTGTTTCATTTATTACCAGGCATTTGAAGAAATGATTAAAGGGCAATTATTAAGTGATGCAATTATTTTGCTCAGCAGTTTGAATTTGATTGCGGGAGAAATGGACAGCTAAGCCCCTGTCCCCTAAAGGGGACTTGGATCGGTTATTCTTTTATTTTTGATAAGCTCTTTTATTGTTAGTTGATAATTGTGTTACCAGCAGTAGTGCAACTATTAGGCTTTTGTTGCGTCGCACTCTTCAACTTTGAATTATATTATGATCAATTTTTAAGGTCACTTCGTTTATCGGAGTGTGTAAAAACTCCCCTTTAGGGGATGGGGGTATGATTAAATTTTCAGACGATAAATTAAAAAGAGTAGACGAGATCATTTCTCATTACCCGGAAGGCAAACAAAAAAGCGCTATCCTGATGATCCTGCATTTAGCACAGCAGGAATTTGGTGGTTGGTTAGATGTGCCTGTGATGGATTATATTGCTTCTTTATTAAAACTGGAACCGATTGAAATATATGAGGTAGCAAGTTTTTATAGTATGTACAATTTAAATCCGGTTGGCAGGTATGTATTTGAAGTTTGCCAAACAGGGCCTTGTATGCTTAAAGGGAGCGATGATATCATTAAATACATTGAACAAAAGCTGGGAATAAAACCCGGAGAAACAACAAGTGATGGGATGTTTACTTTAAAAACCGTGGAATGTTTGGCTGCCTGCGGCTATGCGCCCATGATGCAGTTTGGAAAAACATACAAGGAACATTTGACCAAAGAAAAAGTAGACCAGATCATTGATGAATGCAGGCAAAACGCGGCATTAAAAAATTAGATGCATAGATGTCAAGAAAATTATTATTAGATAAGATAGGTATTGAAGGTATTCGGTATTATGATGCGTATCGGAAAAATGGTGGGTATGCGGCACTAGAGAAAGCTTTTAAGATGAGTCCCGAACAGGTTACAGAAGAAGTAAAGAAAAGCGGTTTACGTGGTCGTGGTGGTGCTGGTTTTCCTACAGGAATGAAATGGGGCTTTTTGGCAAAACCGGAAGGTGTACCCCGTTATCTTGTTTGTAATGCGGATGAATCAGAACCGGGTACTTTCAAAGATCGCTATTTAATGGAGTTCATTCCTCATTTGCTGATCGAAGGATTGATCGTTTCTTCTTATGCCATTGGCAGCAATCGTACCTATTTATATATACGCGGTGAGTTTGCCTGGATAGTTGATATTTTAGAGCAGGCTATTGCGGAAGCAAAAAATAATGGCCTGCTTGGGAAAAATATTTTAGGCAGCGGTTTTGATTGTGAAATATATATTCATCGGGGTGCCGGTGCCTATATCTGCGGAGAAGAGACTTCTTTACTTGAGTCATTGGAAGGTAAACGAGGTTATCCCAGGATCAAACCTCCTTTTCCAGCTGTAAAAGGTTTGTGGGATTGTCCTACTGTTGTAAATAATGTAGAAACACTTTCAGCAGTGGTGCCGATCATCAATATGGGTGGTGATGAGTATGCAAAAATTGGAATCGGAAAATCTGCAGGAACAAAATTGATCTCCGCCTGTGGCAATATTAATAGGCCGGGAGTGTATGAGATCGAAATGAATATTTCTGTTGAAGAATTTATTTATAGTGATGAATACTGCGGTGGTATTGCAAATGGCCGGAAATTGAAAGCATGCATACCCGGTGGCTCCTCTGTTCCAATTCTTCCTGCTAATCTTTTATTGAAAACGGCCAGGGGAGAAGCGAGAATGATGACTTATGAAAGCCTGTCTGATGGCGGTTTTCAAAAAGGTTCTATGATGGGAAGCGGTGGATTTATTGTGCTGGATGAAGACCAGTGCGTGGTAAGAAATACACTCACCTTTGCAAGATTCTATCGTCATGAAAGTTGTGGTCAATGTTCGCCATGCCGTGAAGGAACGGGTTGGATAGAAAAAATTCTGAACAATATTGAATATGGAAAAGGCAAGATGAGTGATATTGATCTGCTTTGGGATATACAAAGTAAGATTGAAGGAAATACAATTTGTCCATTGGGTGATGCGGCGGCCTGGCCAGTTGCAGCAGCCATCAGGCATTTCAGGGATGAGTTTGAATGGCATGTGTGGAACCCCGAAGAGGCACAGAGAAGAAATTATGGATTGGCGAACTATGCCCAACCATTGGAAGTAGCAACTGCATAATTAAAAGTGTAAAATGGCGGACGAAAAAAAATTATTTAAGGTAACAATTGATAACATCACTATCGAAGTGGAGCCGGGAACAACTGTTCTCCAGGCTGCACGAAAAATTGGTGGCGATGTAGTGCCACCGGCTATGTGTTATTACAGTAAGTTGAAAGGCAGTGGTGGAAAATGCCGCACTTGTTTAGTTCGCGTTGCTGCCGGTTCAACGGCAGATCCAAGACCTATGCCTAAGCTGGTTGCAAGTTGCAGAACCAATGTGATGGATGGAATGATTGTTGAAAGTATGACTAATAATACAGTGCTTGATGCAAGAAAGGCTGTCGTTGAATTTTTATTGATCAATCACCCTCTTGATTGCCCTGTTTGTGACCAGGCCGGTGAATGTGATCTGCAGGACTTAAGTTACGAGCATGGACGTGAAGGAACAAGATATGAATTTAAACGAAGAACTTTTGAACGTCATGATCTCGGTCCGTATATTCAATTGCATATGACAAGATGCATTCTTTGCTTTCGTTGTGTGTTTGCTGCTGATCAATTAACGAATAAAAGAGTACATGGAATTTTGGATCGTGGTGATCATTCTGAAATTGCAACTTATATAGAAAAATCACTGGACAATGATTTTATAGGAAATGTAATCGATGTTTGTCCGGTAGGTGCTTTGACCGACAGAACATTCCGTTTCAAAAATCGTGTATGGTTTACGAAGCCTCTTGATGCACATCGTGATTGCTCTAAATGCAGCGGTAAAGTGCGATTGTGGATGCGTGGTGATGAGGTGTTGAGAGTAACAGCCAGAAAAGATCAATGGGGGGAAGTAGAAGAATTTATCTGTAATGAATGCAGGTTTGAAAAAAAGAAAATGAGCGACTGGGTAATTGACGGACCCACAAAAGTGAATCGTCATTCAGTAATTTCAGCCGGGCATTATGTAGGAGTAAAAAAACCGCATGAAGCCTTACCTGAAGTAATGGGTGGTAGAAAACCAAAATTGATTTTTGATATCCACAGCATCAGTGATATAAACGAGCCGGAAGTTGATCTTAGCCTTTTACCGGGACCGGCAACAAGTGAAACATTTGATGGCAACCCAAATGCTTATGGAAAAAATGTGACAGATGTAAAAATGGGAACAGGATCAAATAATAAAGGAACTGATTCAACGAACCCGAATACGCTGTGATTGAAAAAGTGCAATTGGTAAATTTTGAAATTTAATTTACTGATTTATCGATTTCAAAATCTAATTAAAGAGATGATTCATTTATTGGTTATAGATTGGTGGTATATTTTGGAAAAATTTTTATTGGTAGCAGTTGTTGTTACCCTGGCATTGATTGTTGCCATGTATACAACCTACGCTGAAAGAAAGATAGCAGCTTTTATGCAGGATCGCCGGGGACCCAACCGTGCAGGACCATTTGGTATTCTGCAACCATTGGCAGACGGGGGTAAACTATTTTTCAAAGAAGAAATTATTCCGCTCGCTTCTTCAAAATTTTTATTTATTCTCGGTCCCTCGTTAGCTATGCTTACAGCAATGCTGACCAGTGCGGTGATACCGTGGGGAACTCCTCTTCAAATTAATGGACACACTGTGCCTTTGCAAATTGCTGATCTGAATATAGGCGTGCTTTACATTTTTGGAGTGGTTAGCTTGGGTGTCTATGGAATAATGATTGGCGGATGGTCTTCTAATAATAAATTTTCACTATTGTCTGCTGTGCGTGCTGCTTCGCAGATGATCTCTTATGAATTGGCAATGGGTCTTGCATTAATCGCTTTGCTGATGTTGACCGGCTCTTTGCAGATGAGTGTAATAGTACAAAACCAGGTTGATCATGGCTGGCATGTAATTTATCAGCCACTTGGGTTTTTAATATTTTTTATTTGTGCTCTGGCGGAATGTAACCGTACACCATTTGATCTGGCAGAATGCGAAAATGAACTGAATTTTGGTTATCACCAGGAGTACTCCTCGATGAAGCTTGGGCTTTATTTGTTTGCCGAGTATGTAAATATGTTTATCAGTGGTGCAGTAATGGCCACCTTATTTTTCGGGGGTTATGATATTCCTTTTGTGAATGAAGCAAGCTGGGGACTATCACAAAACCTGATGGCGTTGATCGGATTTGCCGTGTTAATGGCAAAGTCTTTTATCTTTTTGTTTGTGTTTATCTGGATACGCTGGACCATTCCACGTTTCCGTTATGACCAATTAATGAACCTGGGATGGAAAAAATTGATTCCATTGGCTTTGGTTAATATGGTGGCAACAGCTTTGGTGATGTTGCTGAGAAAGTAGAGAAAGTTAGTAAGTCACTTGTTGATATAATTACAGAACGCACAAGAGTGCGACGCAAGAGAGGCTAAATAGAATTGTTTAGTTGGGTACATAAAATATATTTGCGAAAATTTTTAAAAGAGATCAAAATATAAAATGCAATTAACACAAAGAGCAAAGCAGGTAGATCGAAGACCGATGAATGCATGGGAGAAATTGTATTTGCCTGCTGTGTTGAAAGGTATGTTTATTACGCTGCGCCATTTTTTTAAAAAGAAAGTGACTATACAGTATCCTGAACAGAAAAGAAGCTTCCCTCAAGTGTTTCGTGGCCTGCAGGTGTTAAACCGGGATGAAGAAGGGCGTGAACGATGCACAGCCTGCGGCTTGTGTGCAGTGGCCTGCCCGGCAGAAGCCATAACTATGGAAGCTGCCGAACGCCAACCTGGCGAAGAACATTTGTACCGTGAAGAAAAATATGCAGCGAAATATGAGATAAATATGCTTCGATGTATTTTTTGTGGCTTTTGTGAAGATGCTTGTCCGAAAGACGCAATCTATTTATCAGAAACTTTTACGCCGGCAAATTATTCAAGAGCAGGATTTATTTATAAAAAAGAAGATCTATTGATACCAAACCCGAAAGAGGATCCCGAAGCATATCAAAAAGCATTGGGGCACAGAGCTAAAAAAAATTAAGCCCCTGTCCTCCTAAAGAAGGAACTTGGGTAAAGGCTATTATTTGTTTGATTGAAAAGGAGAAGAACTATTAATAAACTAAAATCAATTTCTCAGAGCGGGGTTTTTAAAACTCCCCTTTAGGGGATGGAGGTATGACCATAACTCAAATATTATTCTGGATTTTATCAGCACTTACAGTTTTCAGTGCATTAATGGTAGTGGTGAGCAAGAATCCTGTGTACAGTGTGCTGTGGCTCATCTTCACGTTCTTTTGCATTTCCGGGCATTACATTTTGTTGAACGCACAATTTCTTTTCATTGTAAATATTATTGTATACGCCGGCGCCATCATGGTGTTGTTCTTATTTGTGATCATGTTGATGAATTTGAATGAAAGTTCAGAGCCGAAGAAAAATCGCTGGCTGAGAATGGCCGGAGTTATTGCGGGCGGATGTTTACTGTTAGTATTTGTAGCAGCTCTGAAAAATATCGATATAAAAAAACAAATAGCAGAGACAAATACCGACGATATAGGATTGATAAAAAATCTTGGAATGGCCTTATTTGATGATTACGTGGTACCGTTTGAGATAAGTAGTATTTTATTTTTAAGTGCCATGGTAGGAACAGTGGTAATTGGGAAGAAAGAATGAGCCAATGCCCCCTGGAGGGGGAACATGGGTTGAGGTATTCTTTGATAATTAAAATTTAAAAAACCCTTTAGGGTTTGGGGTATGCCGATAAACTATTACATATTTCTGTCGATTACGTTATTTGTGATTGGAATTATAGGGGTGCTGACACGCCGTAATGCCATTATCATTTTTATGTGCATTGAACTAATGTTGAACGCCGTGAATTTGTTGCTGGTGGCTTTTTCAAAAATGCATCACGCAGCAAATTCTGTGAAGGATGCATCGGCAGGAATTGACGGGCAATTGTTTGTTTTTTTCATTATGGTAGTAGCGGCAGCAGAGGTAAGTGTTGGACTTGCGATTATTGTAATGATGTACAGGAATATTCATTCAGTAGATGTAAATTTTTTGAACCGGTTGAAACATTGATTATTGCTTGTAAATAAATTATGAAGAATGTTTTAGAAATAGTCTGGCTGATTCCTTTTCTTCCTTTAATTGGATTTTTGATTAATGGATTGGGAAGAAAAGCCCTGTCAAAATCATTGATCAGTATTGTTGGCTGCGGAGTAGTGCTTGCATCTTTTGTTTTAAGCATTTGGGTTTTCTGGCAGGTTAAAGATGGAAATATACATGTTGCCAATTATTTCGATTTTATTTCTGTCAATTCTTTTCGTGTTCCTTTTGCGTTCCAGATTGACCAGTTATCTGCAATATTTTTATTGATCATTACCGGCGTAGGTTTCCTGATCCATGTTTATTCCACTTCATACATGCATGAAGAAACCACTGAACATTTCGGAAGATATTTTTCCTATCTCAACCTGTTTATTTTTTCTATGCTTTTGCTGGTAATGGGAGCTAACTACATCATTATGTTTCTTGGCTGGGAAGGAGTAGGGTTGTGTTCGTATTTGCTGATTGGTTATTGGTTTAAAAATACAGAATACAACAAAGCAGCGAACAAAGCATTTATCATGAACCGCATCGGCGATCTTGGATTTTTGATCGCTATATTCTGGATCATTTCAAAAATCGGCAACACAAATTTTTCAGATGTATTTGCTCATACTTCCAGTTTTACGCCCCGCGAAATAACTGTAATAACGCTACTCTTATTTGCAGGCGCCACAGGTAAAAGTGCACAAATTCCTTTATATACATGGTTGCCTGATGCAATGGCCGGCCCTACTCCCGTATCCGCACTTATACATGCAGCTACCATGGTTACGGCAGGTGTGTATATGATAGCCAGGAGTAACGCTTTGTATTCTTTATCTGAGGTATCACAAAATGTGGTGGCTATTGTTGGGTTGGCCACAGCCATTCTTACAGCTACTATTGCACTTAAGCAAAATGATATTAAAAAAGTGCTGGCTTATTCTACAGTTAGCCAGTTAGGATATATGTTTTTGGCTTTGGGTGTGGGTGCATATTCGGCTGGCGTTTTTCATGTAATGACGCATGCATTTTTTAAAGCCTTATTATTTCTTGCAGCGGGAAGTGTGATACATGCCATGGGAGGTGAGCAGGATATTCGTAAAATGGGCGGACTGAATAAATTGAAAATTACTTCCATCACTTTCCTTATTGGCAGCATTGCTATTTCAGGAGTGCCTCCGTTTTCCGGTTTCTTTTCAAAAGATGCAATATTGTTAGCTGCTTTTGAGCACAATAAAATATTGTATGCGGTGGCTTTGTTTGGCGCTGTTCTGACCGCTTATTATATGTTCCGTTTGTTTGTAATAACCTTTACCGGAAATTTCAGAGGAACCGAAGAACAAAAACATCATTTACATGAAAGTCCGGCACCTATGACGATTGTGTTGGTTGTTCTTGCCATACTTTCTGTGATGGGAGGTTTTGTGGGCATACCTGAATTATTCATGAAGGGAGGTGATAAGCTAACGGAATTTTTATCTCCTGTCATTCCTGTAAAAGTGAAAGAAGTGGTTTCTTCCTCGACAGAATGGTCATTGATGTCTTTGTCAACTGGCCTTGTATTATTAGCTGTCATTGTTGCATGGATTCGGTTTAGAAAGTATGATTTTCGGCCTTCGAAAGGTCTTGGAAAGGTGCTTGAGAACAAATGGTATGTAGATGAGATATATGATGCCATCATTGTTCAGCCTTTAAATAAATTGGGTGAGATATTAAATGAAGGGTTGGAAAAATCAGGTATTGATGCGTTGGTAAATGGTGTTGGAAAAGCAGTGCAATATGGAGGAAGGCAATTACGATGGCTGCAAAGCGGGCAAGTGGGAAGTTATGTATTGTTGATGGTGGTAAGTATGGTTTTGTTTTTTGTTTTGCAATTCTTTTTAAGAAAATAAAATAATTGGGAAAACGGGAGTTGGGAAATTTTGAAATTCAATTTCCCAAATTCTAAATCCCAAAATTTAAAAATAAAAATGATCCCGGTTTTATTGATAATTATTCCTTTAATAGGCGGACTGCTTGCATTCTTTTTTAAGAACGACAAGGCTGTTCGTTCATGGGCTTTGTTTTCATCACTGGTTACATTGGCTGTTTCTGTTTTAGGATTAACTGTTCTTAAAACCGATTCTTATCTGCAATTCCAGGCTCCGTGGATCAGTAGTATCAATACAAGTTTTTCTGTTAAGCTTGATGGAATGGGGCAAATACTTTGTCTGCTGACTGCTGTTTCATTTCCTTTAGTGTTTATTTCAACCTGGAAAAGCCATTACAAAAAACCAAATAATTTTTTTGCATTAATGCTTTTAATGCAGGTTGGATTGATGGGTGTGTTTTTGGCAATGGATGCTTTGCTGTTTTATTTCTTTTGGGAACTGGCGTTGATACCTGCTTACTTTCTATGTTCTCAATGGGGTGGTGAAAGGAGGATTGCAGTAACCTTTAAATTTTTTATTTACACATTTACGGGTTCTATCCTGATGCTGGTTGCTATTATTTACATATACCTGCATACTCCCACAAATTCTTTTGATATCTCAGCCTTTTACAATACAACATTGGCTAATAAGTCGGAATCATGGTTATTCTGGCTTATGTTCATTGCCTTTGCTATCAAAATGCCTATATGGCCTTTACATACCTGGCAACCCGATACATATGAACAATCACCCACTGCAGTTACTATGATATTAAGCGGTGTAATGGTAAAAATGGGTGTGCTTGGAATGATCCGCTGGTTAATGCCTGTTTTGCCTTTATCTTTTTATCAATGGGGGGATACGATTTCTACCCTTGCAATAACAGGAATGATCTATGCATCCCTGATTGCAATACAGCAAGACGATCTGAAGCGATTGGTGGCGTATTCTTCAATTGCACATATGGGTTTAATGTGTGCTGCTCTTTTTGCTGAAACACAAAGTGGAATACAGGGTGTAATGATACAGATGTTCAATCACGGGATCAATATAATTGGGTTGTGGATAGTTGTTGAATTAATAGAAAGACAATTTGGAACAAGAAAAATTTCCGAATTGGGTGGATTGGCCCAACGCTCCCCGGCCATGGCTATTTTACTTGTGATAGTGGCGCTGGCAAATATTGGTTTGCCATTGACCAATGGGTTTATTGGAGAGTTCCTTATGTTCAATGGAATTTTTGCTTCCGCAGTTACAAAATATTATATCGTGTTTACTGTACTGGCAGGGATTACAATTATCCTGGCGGCCGTTTATACTTTGAATATGATTCGGAAAGTCTTTTATGGAGAAACGAATGCAATAACTGCACCGGGTTATTCGATTCGTTTCAATGAAAAAATGGCGCTTGTAATTATTGTAATATTTGTTTTTGTGATTGGTGTATATCCAAAAATATTTTTGGATATAACGAAGGAAACATCAGAGTTTATTTTACAAAAGACGGATGTTACCGGTTTATTTATAAAATAATTTTCTATCCATTATGCAAGGATAGATTTGAGAACTATGAATGCATTATTGTTAACGGCTGTATGGGGAGTGATCATGATGTTTGGTAGTGTTTTGACAAAAAACAAAGCTATCATCCGCAATCTTGCCATTTTAGGATTGATACTTGTGCTGGCTGCCAATATCTTCGAAATGTCAGGAACTGTGTTTTTCAATATTGACACAAAAGGGATGATTGATTTTGACAGGTTTTCTTTATTGTTCACTACAATTGTTTTTGCAAGCACTCTTGTTTATTTCCTTTTATCAGCAAGGGATATAGAAAAAGTTGGAATAAATTATGGTGAATATTTTGCATTGATATTTTTCGTCCTTTGTGGAGCTACCCTTGCTTCTTCTTTTCGTTCATTGTTAGTGTTGTTCCTGGGAATTGAAATTATTTCTATCCCTGTTTATATCTTAACAGGCAGCGACAAGCGAAATCTAAAAAGCAATGAAGCCTCATTAAAATATTTTCTGCTTGGAGCTTTTTCAACAGGGTTGATGTTAATGGGAATTGCATTGGTATATGGATCAACAGGCACATTTAGTACAATTGCTGATATCAATGCAAAAGAATCTAATTCTGCATTATTTATTTCCGGTATGCTCCTGTTAATGTTTTCCATGGCATTTAAAGTGTCTGCCGCTCCTTTTCATTTCTGGACTCCTGATGTGTACGATGGGGCACCGACTGTTTTTACTTCTTTTATGGCTACGATTGTTAAGGTAGCCGGCTTTATTGCATTTATACGGTTATTTAATGATGAGTTTGGAGGAATGCAGGCGAGTTGGCAATTGCTGATCGCCATTATAACTGCAATTACATTATTTATAGGAAATATTACAGCCGTATTTCAGCAAAGTGTAAAGAGAATGCTTGCATATTCAAGCATCTCGCAGGCAGGGTTTATGATGTTATCTGTGTATGCCATGAATACAGATGCAAAAGAAGGTTTATTGTTATACAGTGCGGCTTATTGTTTAGCTACTATTGGAATTTTTGCAGTACTTATCAAAATGAAAGATTACAGTTTCGATGGATTCAATGCTTTTGCCAAAAGCCAGCCACTGCTTGCAGCTGTCACAACCATATTTTTATTATCCCTCGCAGGTATTCCATTAACAGCAGGGTTTTTGTCTAAATTTTATATGATAAAAGCTGCCATGATAACAGGTAAATATTTATGGCTGGTGATTTTTGCTGTGCTGATGGCTGTCGTGAGTGTTTATTATTATTTTAGAGTGATACAGGCAATGTATTTTAAGGAGGGTGATGGACAGGCTGTTGAGGTAAGTATTACTTTCAAGTGGTCAATGGTTTTCCTTGCAGGTATAATCATCCTTCTTGGTATATTTCCCAATTTAATCATCTACTGGCTTTACTTTTAGGCTCTGTTGTTTCTCATATTTTAGCAATAAAATCATACTGCTTTTCAATACTTGTGCTTAAATTGCAAGTTGAGATATAATGATGAACACAAGTGATTTTTTTTCCCTGGCTTATCGAACGGTGCGTAGTAATAAACTTCGTACGGGTTTAACTGTTGCTATTATCGCTTTTGGTATTATGGCACTCGTAGGAATTATTACGGCTATCAAAGCAATGAATCAAAAATTTACAGAGAGCTTTTCTACCATGGGTGCTAATGGCTTTACTATCCGCTTTAAGGAGCGACAAATACATTTTGGAGGGGGTGGTCAGTCTGATCTTAAAGTAAGTAAAAAGGGAAGCCGAAAAGAAAAGGTTTCCAGTCTCGGGAAACCGATCACTATCAGGCAGGCAGATGAGTTCAGGCACTATTTTACATTTCCTGCTACCACAGGAGTCTCAGTTTTTGTAAACAGGAATACTATTGTTTCTTATGATACAAAAAAGACCACTCCGAATGTTTTACTTCTTGGCATGGATGAAAATTATCTTATCCTGAATGGATTTAAATTATCCGCCGGGAGAAACATGAATCAGACAGATGTGCAGAGTGCAAGAAATGTATGTCTTCTCGGGCATGATGTTGCCAGCAGGGTGTTTAATGATAATGTGGATAAGGCTGTAAACTCAATTGTAAGGATTAATGAAATTCCATACAGAGTTTTAGGTGTACTTGCCAGCAGGGGATCTTCATTTGGTTTTAGTCGTGATAACCTTATAATGTTAGGCTATAAAAATATAGACAAGAATTTTACAAATAATGTAAATAGCTACACAATAGCCGTAATGACAGATGATATAAGGAAAGTGGCTGATGCGATGGGTGAAGCGGAGGGCACATTCAGAGCCATTCGAAAATTAAACACTACTGAGGATAACAATTTTGTGTTGGATAGAAATGATGCTATTGTTGAAAAGGCCATGAAGAGTTTAGGATTCCTTACTATTTCAGCCACAGTGATAGGCCTTATAACATTAATTGGTGCAGCTATTGGCCTTATGAATATTATGCTTGTATCGGTAACTGAACGCACAAAAGAAGTAGGATTGATAAAAGCGATCGGTGGTAAAAGCAAAATTGTGCGTCGTCAATTTTTGTTAGAAGCGATCATCATTAGTTTGTTGGGTGCATTATTTGGTATTTTGTTGGGTGTAATTGTAGGAAATCTTTTTTCCATAGTTTTAAACACCGGGTTCGTAGTACCCTGGAATTGGGTAATCTACGGGATTGTTATTTGCACTATAGTTGGCCTCCTGGCCGGTTTATACCCGGCATTAAAAGCGGGCAGATTGAATCCCATTGAAGCCTTACGCTATGAATAATTTTGTTTCGGGTTGATTAATCATTAAATTTAAATGAAGGGCCTTCCGCATTTAAAAAATTATTAACTTGACCCTCTTTGGCAAAAAATAGAGGCTGTATGTGTGTTTTTAAAACATTTTTTCCTTAGAATTGTATCCCCGAAAAATTATTTTTTATTTCAAAATTTCAAAACAATAAAAATTAAGATCATGGCAGAAACTAAAGCTACTGCGACTGCATCAGGTAAGGCTACATCTGTTCAAGCGAAAAAAAGCAGCAATGCCATTTCATGGCTTGCTCCTGTTATTTGTATCGTCGCCGGTTATTGTATCTGGCGTTTTATTTTCGGAAACCCTGATGGTTTTAAAAATCCTGACCCGTCCGGAGGGTTTTGGCCAAGACATAAATTCCCAAAAGGAGCTTTAAGTGGCATTTACATGGGCGGAATCATTATTCCTATATTAGTAGGAATGTTATTAATGGTGATTGTTTTTTCTATTGAAAGATTTCTCACTGTAAGCAAAGCATTGGGTAATGGCAGTGTTTCTGATTTTATTCGCAGAATACAATATCATCTTGCCAATCGCAATGTCGATTCTGCTTTGACCGAATGTGATAAACAACGCGGTTCAGTTGCTAACGTAATGAAAGCCGGTCTTCGCCGGTATAAAGAAATGATCAACAATACTGAATTAAATACTGATCAGAAAGTACTGGCAATACAAAAAGAAGTGGAAGAAGCTACCGCTCTGGAACTTCCGATGCTACAGAAAAATCTTGTATTCCTTTCTACCATTACCTCCGTGGGAACATTGATTGCCCTTTTAGGTACGGTAATGGGAATGATTCGTTCATTTAGTGCGTTAGGAACTGAAGGTGGCGGAGGAAGTGCTGCAACAGAGTTGGCTATCGGGATTTCTGAAGCATTATACAATACAGCTTTAGGAATCGGTACTTCGGCATTGGCACTGATTATGTATAATGTATTTACCACTAAGATTGATGCTATTACTTACGGCATTGATGAGTCAGGATTCACATTGACTCAAAGCTTTGCTTCGTTATATAAATAGCATCGCCTGCCTGCCGGGTAGGCAGGATTTTGTGCGATTTTATGGAAAATTAATTCCCAAGCATCTTAATAATAAATTATCGACTCATGCCAAGTGTAAAAATCCCAAAGAAGAGTACGTTTGTGGACATGACCCCTTTTGTGGATGTGGCATTTCTTATTCTTACCTTCTTTATTATGGCAACAAAATTTAAGCCGCCTGAACCTGTTGAGATTAAAACTCCTAAATCTGTTTCCACCCAGGAACTTCCTGAAAGTAATGCCATATTAATTACTATTGATAAAGATGGTAAAGTGTATTTTACAGTTTTGTCGGAAAAAGACAGATCAATATATGATGAAGTGATCAATTCGGTCAATTCTTCAAGAAATTTGGGATTGACTGATGCGGAAAAAATTACTTATCGAAAAACTTATATGGTAGGAGTTTCTTTTAGTCAGCTTAAACAATTGTTGGATATGCCTGCTGAACAACAGAAAACGTTGAAACAACCAGGTATACCTATTGATTCAACCGGTGGGGATTTAACCTATTGGATACAGGCTGCACAAACAGCTTTTGCAGGACAGAGATTACAATATTTGATCAAGGGGGATAACAATTCAAAATACCCTGTATTTAAAGATGTGATAGCGGCTTTAAAAGCGAATGATCAATATAAATATAATCTTATAACTGCTCCTGAAGATGCTCCGCCGGGAACAGAACTTTACGAGAAAAGACGTAAAGCAGGATAATTTTTTTAACTTTAAAAAAACTTTTTATTATGGCACAGATAGAAGGTGGTGGCGATAGTGGTCATAAAAAAGGACCAGGCGTTAAAAAAGCAAAAAAGCTTTCAACGCGTGTGGATATGACACCTATGGTGGACCTGGGGTTTTTGCTCATTACTTTTTTCATTTTTACTACTACTATGAGCAGTCCGAAGGCAATGAACTTGAATATGCCTAAGGATACCAAAAATCAGGAAGAATTAAATAAAGCAAAGGAATCCGGAGCTCTGACGATCATGTTGGGAAAGAATAACAGCGTATTTTATTATGAAGGACAGTTAGCGCCGGATGGTTCAAACTTCAAGTCAGCAAATTTTTCTACAATCAGGGATGAGATCATTAATAAAAAGAAAGAGGTAATAAAGAATCATATTCATGATTCTAATTGTGAAAAGCTCAAAGAGGACGCGAAAAAGGAAGGAGATCCCAACTGGGAGACTGCGGACCTTGACAGGGATTTTGTAGTTGTAATTAAGCCTGACCAGGATGCAACATATAAAAATACAGTTGATATATTAGATGAAATGACAATCAATAATGTAAAGAGGTATGCAATGATCGATATTACTCCACAGGAAGAAGAAGTAATTCAGAAAAGTCTCGGAGGTGAGGGGCAGTAAATCATTTAAATTGTATGAAAACTTCGTGCTATTGCATCTAAATAAAAACAAGATTAAACCATGGAAGCGAATAAAATTTTAAGCGCTGATATTCTGGATCTGATTTTTGAAGATCGTAATAAGGATTACGGTGCTTATAACCTTAGGAAAACGTATAATAAACGTATCCTGAAGGCTCTCATAATTACTGCTTCGATTGCTTTACTGGCTTTACTGGGTTCGCTTTTGTTTAAAGCTTTTCAAAGTAAAAAAAGCAACTTTAAAGTTAGCGAGGTTACTTTGCAAAATATTAAGGAAGAAAAGCCGCCGCCTGATCTTCCTCCTCCTCCTCCTCCCAAACCGCCTCCACCACCCAAGGTTGAGATGGCAAAATTCACTCCTCCAAAAATTGTGAAGGATGAAGAAGTGAAAGAAGTGATCCAGGAGAACAAACAACTTGAAGAAAAGAAGATCGATGTAATTAACCAGGAAGGTATAAAGGATGATAACATTGCTACACCTACACAAATTGATGAAGGCAAGCAGGTAATTGAAGAAAAAAAGGATGATGACGAAAACAAGATTTTTGAAAAGGTAGAGGTAGAAGCTCAATTCCCCGGTGGAGATGCTGCATGGCGCAAATTTCTGGAAAGAAATCTTCGTGCTGATGTAGCTACCGAAAATGGTGCTCCTGCAGGACAATACACAGTTTGGGTTCAGTTTGTGGTAGATAAGGAAGGAAATGTAAGTGATGTAAAAGCTCTTACGAATCATGGTTACGGGATGGAAGACGAGGCCGTACGTGTTATTAAAAAAGGTCCTCAATGGAAACCGGCTATTCAAAACGGCCGTAATGTAAAGGCCTATCGTAAACAGCCGATAACATTCGTGATAGAAGATCAATAAAAATTAATATTTCAAACTTTTTACAATCCCTCCGATGACGGGGGGATTTTTATTTTTCTAGCGTTCAGAAAACGCTTTTACTTTTGAATAGTATGTCTGAAAAATTAGCAGGATGGGATGATACTATTGTGGCCTTGGCTACGCCGCCGGGAATAAGTGCTATTGGTGTAATTAGGCTGAGCGGTAAAGAAGCTTTTACCATCATTAATAAATTATTTTCTTCAAAAAATTTGGATGACCAACCCTCTCATTCGATTCATGTAGGGTTTTTAAAAAATGGCGAAACAATAATTGATGAAGTGGTGGTATCAATATATAAAAAACCGAGATCTTTTACCGGAGAAGACCTGGTTGAGGTCAGCGGCCATGGGTCGCCATATATTCTTCAACAAATAATTGATGCATGTATACAAAACGGGGCAAGACTAGCCAAAGCAGGAGAATTTACCCAACGGGCTTTTTTAAATGGTAAAATGGATCTAGCGCAGGCAGAAGCTGTGGCTGACCTGATTGCCAGCAATACTTCCATGGCTCAGAAAGCAGCGCTTAATAATATTCGGGGTGGTTTTTCACAACAATTAAAAGAATTAAGAGAAAGGCTTATCAGGTTCTCGGCATTGGTAGAGTTGGAATTAGATTTTTCACAGGAAGATGTAGAGTTTGCAGACAGAACGCAATTGAACGATTTAATTAATGAAACAGATGAGGTTACTATTTTCCTTCTCAATTCTTTCAGGCTTGGAAATGTGATCAGGAACGGTATCAGTGTAGCAATTATTGGCAAACCAAATGCAGGAAAATCAACTTTGTTAAATGCTTTATTAAACGAAGAAAGGGCTATAGTAAGCGAATTACCCGGAACTACAAGAGATACCATTGAAGAAGTTATTAATATCGGCGGGATATTGTTTAGGCTGATCGACACAGCAGGCATAAGACAGCACACTCATGATGTGATTGAATCGGCAGGTGTAAAACGAAGTCTTGAAAAAATGAAACAGGCTGATCTTGTTCTCTACTTATTTGATACAAATACGATGACAAAAGATGAGTTAGTAGAATTGGAAAAAGATTTTTCTGCACAACAGATAAAATATTTATTGGTAGCAAACAAGATTGATGTAATCGGGGAAAAGTTGGCAAAACAAAAGTTTGATAAAATTTCGAACCTGCTTTTTGTTTCAGCCATTACAAAGCAATACATAGAAGAATTAAAAAAAGAAATGGTAGACGTAATATTGGAAGGCCAGGTGCAAACAGAAAGTACAATCATTACCAGTGCAAGACATTTTCATGCCTTGCAGCGATTGCATTTTTCATTGATGGATGTTAAAAAGGGATTGATTGAAAAATTGCCTGGCGATCTGTTAGCGCTTGATATTCGCAGTTGCCTTCAATATCTTGGAGAAATTACAGGCGAGATAACAAACGAAGAACAGCTTGATTATATTTTCTCAAAATTCTGTATCGGAAAGTAACTGCATCGCATCCAATGCAGCTTTTACGCAGTTTCTGCGGGTTCTAAATAAGTTGTATTTGCTCTTCTTTGTTTTTATTTGCTCAGTGGAATGATCGGGGTTAATATCTCATAAATTAATTACCCTCTTGACTAATTGTAAAATGGGCAGGTACTCGTTTTCTGTATGTTCACTCCATAAAATTGCTGATTGGGCTTTTTGCGCAATTTTATCCAGTTCAATAAATTTTATTGCAAGATTTTGACCTGATAAAGAACCTTTCGGTTCGATGGTGATCCCAAGGCCGGCCTCAACCAGCCTTAATGCTGAACTTACAGAGGCAGTATGGTGAACTACATTAGGGAAAAAACCAGCGTCAAGACAAATCGATTCTACTATGTGAACATAATCACTGCCATCAATCTTATGAGGTAAAATAAATGTCTCGTTCGAAAAGACAGAAAGATCGCTGAATTTTTCTTTGAGTAAATAATGGTTCTCGGGCAAAACAATCACAAAAACATCTTCGAAGAATACTTTGCTTTTAATGTTTTCAGGTGCAATAATATTGGTTGCAAAACCAATGTCGATCTTTCGTTCAGCAAGGTCCCTGTATTGATCAGTATTGTTCATTTCCCTGAGTATCGTTTTCACGCCGGGAAATTCAGTCCATATTTCTTTAATGATTCTGGGCAAAATGGTTTGAACAACGGAGTGTGTATATCCTATTCTTATCTCCCCCGCGCCACCATGATGTATTTGCTTTGTTCGGTTAATCGCATAATCCAGGCGGTCAATAGTTTCCTGTGCTGCCTGTTTAAAATAAGTTCCCGCCTTAGTCAATGTAACATTTCGTTTGTTCCGCTTAAACAGGTCGGCGCCGATGGCTTGTTCCAGTTGTTTGATTTGACGGCTTAGCGCGGGCTGAGCGATGAACAATTCCCCGGAAGCTTTTGTAAAATGAAGGGTATCCGCCAACCTGATAAAATTTTTCAGGGTTTGTGTGTCCACTTATGTATGTTTTGTTATTAATAGATGCAAATTAAGTATTATTTCGTATTAGTCAGATGCATTCTCTTTGCATAGAAATCACCCAACAATTATTTTTTAAAGAAATTCCCATGACAAATTTTATAAAGCCTTGCTTTTTGATTATATCGTTTCAAATAGTTTTCCAGGGTCTGATTACAGCCCAGCTGACGGCCCTGCCAAGAGGAGGCAATAAAAGAGCCTCGGTCAGTGAGGAGATTGGTATCACCAATGTGATTATTCATTATAGTCGCCCGGGGGTTAAAAAAAGGGAAGGCCATATCTGGGGCGAACTGATTCCTAACGGCTTTAGCCAACTCGGATACGGTTTCAAAAACCCGACTCCCTGGCGTGCAGGCGCAAATGAAAATACAACGATAGAATTTACAACTGACGTTAAGGTTGAAGGTCATGATCTGGCGGCCGGGAAGTACGGTTTTTTTGTAGCCTATGACCCCGATGAGTGTACGTTGATCTTCTCAAAAAATTCAACATCATGGGGAAACTTTTTTTATGACTCTACAGAAGATGCTTTGCGTGTGAAAGTAAAACCAGTAATAACTGATAAATCTGTAGAGTGGCTGAAGTATGAATTTGCCGAGCAAACACCGGCAACGGCTACTATCCAGTTGCAATGGGAAAAATTGATGATTCCATTTAAAATTGAGGCTGATGTGATAAAAACACAACTCGCATCGTTCAGAAAGGAACTTCGTGGCGGTGGCGCGCTGCCAGGAGAATGGCAGCCATGGAACCAGGCGGCGACCTTCTGTCTTGCCAATAATACAAACCTGGAAGAAGGTTTGTTATGGGCCGACAGTGCAACCAGTAAAACTTTTGGAGGGACCCGAAATTTCGAGCCATGGCAAACCAAGGCAGCTATCCTCGACAGCCTGGGACGTAAAGCAGAAGCTGGCGAGGCAATGAAAACGGCGCTTTCTTATGTTGACGATTTTCAGGGTTATGCTTACGGCTGCACTTTGGTAAACGCAAAGCGGCCACAAGAGGCGCTCGAAATTTTTAAAATGATTTATGCTAGGTATCCAAATACGCTTTTTACCAACATTGGCATGGCAACCGGGTATTCAGCTTTAGGTGATTATAAAACGGCGCTTACGTGGGCATTAAAGGCTCTCCCGCAGGCTAAGGGAGGAAACAAAATAGAGATCGAAAAAAACATCAGAGACCTTCAGAATGGTAAAGACATGAACAATTAATCGTTATTGTTGCGATGCGTGGCAGTAAATTGATGATATGAGAAACGAACGTTTAAAAGGCTCCTCTATATCGGAATTAAAGAGGCTGTTTGCGGGGGATTTAAGCAGTCGTCCCTCGCTTTTTAGTCTTTCAGGCTAAAACACCACGTACCATTCAGTTTAATTGTCACTATGAAAAAGTCGCGTGATTAATGAGCGGATGATAACGTACCAGGTCATGGAATTTCGCATTTTCACTTGTTATGAAAGTTCAGAATACAATTCACACAATATGAAATCATCAAGGCGCAATGAGTCATGAAAATTTTATTGGGGAATGACAAAGAGCTGCCTGATGGCCTCTGACCCTTTTATTTTAAACTTGCATAACTATTTTTTCCTTTTATGAAAGTAACAGTATGCGAATTGAGCGACAATGAAGATAATTTCATTGACGACTGGAATAAGTTAATTATTCATTTGGACCAAAATAAACCCGACCTGTTGTTGTTGCCTGAAATGCCATTCTGTAAATGGATTGCCTCTGAAAAAAAAGTCAATAAAGTGTCCATGATAAATAGTGTGGAGAAACATGAAAAATGGATCCTCAAAATGGAGCAACTAAATGCAAGGCAAATTGTTTATTCAAAGCCGGTCATTGAGCACAACAAATTTTTTAATACGGCATTTTTGTTTGAAAAAGGCACAGGTCATTTTAAAATTCATACCAAATCATTTTTTCCTGAAGAGCCGCATTTTTGGGAAGAAACCTGGTATGACCGTGAAGAGGTAACAACATTTGAAGTATTAGAAATTGGAGAAAACAGAATCGGTGTTTTATTGTGCACGGAAATGTGGTTTACTGAATATGCCCGCAACTATGGGAAACAGGGGATCGACATTCTCTTATGTCCCAGGGCAACCGGAGTTACTTCCCGTGAGCAATGGGTAAGATGCGGGCAAACACTTTCAATCATTTCAGGTGCGTATTGTTTGAGTTCGAATAAATCAGGAACGGGAGAGGATCATTTTCAATGGGGTGGGAGTGGCTGGATAGCCGAACCCATGAATGGCAATTTACTCGGTGTTACCGAGCCGAATGAAAAATTTGTTACCAGGGAAATTGATATAAGCAGGAGCAGGGAAGCGAAAAATGGATATCCTTTATATGTTAAGGATAACTGACAAAACCAGAGTGTTCAAAAAAACTTTACGATTCATTTAAAACTAAAACAAGGAAAAAGGAGAATGTCAATCTTCGTTATTTGAAATAAAAAATTTTTTTTGAAAAAATTGGAAGTGTTGTCAAATGATATCCATCGCCAATAACTCCGATAGGCAGTATCATTATTGTAAGACAATAAAATAGTCCGGTAATTCTGCTATTAAATTCTCTAAACACTGATAAATACTCGATGAATACTTTCTGTATAGGCTCCAGAAATGTGACTTTGACGGAATGATGAGAGAGTGAGATCACCGGAGAGATAACATCACACAATCATAAGGTTGACACGTCCTGATCATCAACGAAATAAATTTTTATTTTTAATCAACATCCGTCGCCAAGGGCGCCAAATAGATGAAGTCTCCAACAGCACAAGTGCCTTAACGATTGCGGTAACTCCAATGCTCGGGTTGACCGGCGGTACTGACTTCAACCAACAGAACATTTAATAAGAAAATACGATCTTTCCTATCTTGAAGTATTAAATAATAATTTCATGCAATCACCAAATTACAATTATGACAAAAGACGGCTTGAATCTTTTATTGATGCTATCATGGCTATCATTCTCACCATTTTGGTTTTAGAATTGCGAGCGCCTGAAACTGATCGTTCCAAAAGTCTGAGTACACAACAGCAGGTAGCTTCACTGCTTCCCTCATTCATCAGTTACATTGGTTCCTTTCTTTTGATTGTAGGTATTTGGATTGATTATCATATACTTTTTTTAAATCTGCAAAAACTTACAAAGCGATACATTTTGTTGAACATGATTTTTATTCTATTTCTTTCTCTTGTGCCCTTCACTACTGCTTTTGCCGGCAATCATTATCTTGACTCTTTTGCTGTATCGTTGCTTTTTATAAATTACTTTTTAATGAATTTGTTTTTTGGAAGCCTATATTGGTATGCACATGGGAAGGGGTTTTTGTCGGCTGAATTTATAGCCGATAATAAAGCAACCGGAAAATTTTCAATTATTGGAATCATTGGTTTAGTTATTGCTATTCCACTTGCATATTTAAACACCTATTTATCTTTTGGATTAGGTATCCTAATTTTTACTGGTCACTTATTTAAAAAGAAATAGTCATTCTTCATTACAAGAAGATGTTGTAGCTCAGAATTAATGTCATTAATTTCTCTAAAACACTCACGAGGACGAAATAAATACATTCTGTATCGCGCCTCCAGAAATGTGAAGTTGACGGAATGATATGTGGATGAGTTCGCAGGAGAAATAATGCGAGTATTAGCTTTGGGCTTATTGAAATTTGAACGATCTGTAAGATAGAATGAGTGTAGTTTTTTAAATTTCAATTCCACTAATAGCACCAGTATATTTACATAAAAGATGATCCAGCAATTAGTTGAATTAATCAATAAAAAAACCAATTTTTATAGCGTTACTTTTTTTGCATAAAGGCAGAAAAAATTAACTGTCAATATATGATTAAGCAATTGTGTAGAAGTTTCTATTATTTTCTCCTAATATGTTTTTCGAGTTACGATAATTTATCAGCGCAGGTAAATGTTGTTACCCAGCATTATGATTTGGGGAGAACGGGCTGGTACAATCGTGAAACACTGCTTAATAAAAGCAATGTAAATATCAATTCATTTGGGAAATTATTCTCCAGAAAAGTGGATGACCAGTTGTATGCACAACCACTAGTAGTCCAGGATGTGCCTATTTCCGGATTCGGTAAGAGAGATATCGTTTATTTGGCTACTGTTAATAATACTGTATATGCTTATGATGCGGATTCTGCCAGTGTTACTGACCCTTACTGGAAAGTCAATTTAACCCTACCAGCTGAAAGACCTGTAAGGCAGGAAGACCTTACTGGAGCATGCCCTGGAAATTTTCAAAGCAATATAGGTATTGTTGGCACTCCGGTAATAGATACTGTTTCCGGAACTATTTTTCTGGTAGCAAGAAGTGTCAATCCCTCAACACAAGTTTTTAGTGAATACCTTCATGCTCTCGATATCACAAGTGGCAACGAACGTAACAACAGCCCCGTGCTGATACATGCACAGATACCCGGCAATGGTGATGGAAATGTCAATGGAATTGTAAATCTTGATCCCCAAAAAAATAATCAGCGTCCTGCACTTCTTTTATCGAAAGGCATTATATACATTGGATTTTCATCACACTGTGATTGGGGCCCTTATCACGGATGGCTGTTGGGTTATGATGCCTCCACTCTAGAACAAAAATTTGTATATAACGATACACCCGACGGGTATAATGGGGGAATCTGGATGAGTGGAACGGGGCCTGCCGCCGACAGTGTCGGAAACATTTATTTTGCCACTGGAAATGGTTCAGTTGGTATAGTGAATAATCCTTCTGATCTTACAAACCGTTCCGAATCTGTCATCCGGTTAGATCCTACAGATATGCAGCATCCGGTTAAAGATTTTTTTACTCCAAATAATTTCCCTGATCTTGAAGCGGCCGACCTGGATTTAGGCACAAGTGGTGCAATGATCATTCCCGGTGCAGGAAGAGTGGTTACAGGTTGCAAGGATGGTAATATTTACCTGCTTGATCAAAACAATCTCGGAGGCTACAACGCTGCCCAAAACCAGTCAGTGCAAAATATCAATCTTGGTGTCTATGCCAATATGCATGCGCAGTTTACTTACTATAAAGGAACAAAAAATGAGTTTGCTTATTTCTGGCCTGAAAATACCGCTCTGAAAGCTATACCTTTCAACCGTTTTTCAGGAATGTTTGATGAACAGCAGATCATTAGCAGTGGCGTGCAGGGGCCTGTCGGGCAAACCGGCGCTATGATGTCTGTCTCCTCCAATTATTCTGTTGATTCTACTGCCATCTTATGGGCCAGTTATCCTGTTAACTGCGATGGAGAAAACTATAATTGTCCTGGTATTTTACGTGCATTTGATGCAACTGACATTACAAAAGAATTATGGAACTCGGGAATTATTGCAAACGATAACCAGGGTAATTTTGCTAAATTCAACAGTCCTGTTATAGCAAACGGAAAAGTTTATCTTGGGACTTTTTCCAATCAGCTACTTGTCTATGGACTTACAGGTAATTTAGGTGACACTTGCAAAGGCCCCAATATTGCTTTAAATAAACCTGCTTTTGCTTCTTCTGTTTATGGTGATCAGTATGTTGCCAACAATGCCTTTGATGCTGACACCACTACACGCTGGTCAAGTGATTTCAGTGATCCGCAGTATATCTATGCAGACCTTGGTAAAAGATATGATTTGTGCAGTGTGAGCTTAAAATGGGAAACCGCTTTTGGAAAAGATTTCCTGATACAAGTTTCTGATGATGCTGCAAACTGGCAAACTTTGGCAAATATCACAGATAATGTTTCTCAAGAAAACGTTATTCACTTGCAGGGCACAGGAAGATATGTCCGCATGATGGGAACGTCACGGGCTACAGGGTATGGATATTCATTGTATGAATTTGAAGTGTATGGCACTGAAAGTGCCATCAGTTGTGCTCCGCCTTCCGGATTGCAGGCGAATAATATTTACGAAAACGATGCAACCCTTCAATGGCAGAGCAACGGATCCGACAGTTTTAATGTGCAGTATAAATCAGCTGTTGCCACAAGCTGGGTTACCATAGGTATAAAACAAAATCATCTTTTATTAAATGGCCTTGCATGTGGAACAGACTATTATTTCAAAGTACAGGGATTTTGTTCGGATTCTTCAGTTAGCCCTTATTCTCTTAGCACGGCATTTTCAACACTTGCCTGCGGTAGTAATTGTGGTATGCTTCCATCGAGGTGGACATCCCAGGACATTGGCGCCCCCTCTATTGGCGGAGCTGCATGTTATGCTAACGGAACCTTTACCCTTAAAGCGTCAGGAAATGATATATGGGATATTGCAGACCAGTTTCATTTTGCATATACGCTTCTGCAGGGCGATGGAGATTTTGTAGTGAGAATTAATTCTATGGACCATAGCAATGATTGGAACAAATGCGGCATCATGATCAGGGAAAGCCTTGACCCCGGATCGAGGAATGCTTTTATAGCACTCACCAGTGGGAATGGTACTGCTTTTCAGTACCGTCAGCTGACGCAGGGATACAGCAGCAATACGAATGATGCAGGATATGCTGCCCCTTATTGGCTAAAAATGGAAAAAAGCGGCTCCGTATACAGTGCTTACCGTTCTGCTGATTCCATTCACTGGGTGCAAATAGGTACAACAACAGATCTTGGATTTGGTGTTAATACGCCCGTTTATTGCGGGCTTGCTTTAACTAGCCATGATAACAATATTCTTTCTATAGCTACTGCAAATCATTTCAGTTCATCGGGTTTTACACAATTTCAACTACTGAGTTTTACAGGAGAAGTTACACCTCAGCAAACAGTAAAGCTTGACTGGACAACTTCACTCGAATTGAACACAGATTATTTTATCGTAGAAAAAAGTGATGACAATATTCATTTTACAGAAATTGATTCAGTGGTTGCAGCCAATGGCGGAAACTTCATGCACAATTACAGTATGTTTGACAACAGCCCTTCCAAAGGAATAAATTATTACCGTTTAAAAATGGTAGACCTGTTAGGCAATTACAATTATTCCCAACTGGTAGTAGTAAGAATTACAAATAGCAAAGCACCATTGTTATACCCAAATCCCGCTATCAGCGATGTGAATATTGTTCAGGGAACTGATAAAATAAAATCAATAAGCCTTTATGATTTTCTTGGAAGACGCCTGCTCAATCTTACTAATACCGATAATGATCCTGTCATCACACTTCATTTGTACAACCTGCAAAGAGCTTTGTATATAGTTGAAATCAGAACTCAAAATGATGTTTTTAGAGATAAGATGCTAAAGAGATAGGGTAGATCATTTCTTTTTCTCGTAAAGAATCGTCTCTTTATGACCTTTTGATGATTTGAGTAATGAGACTGTTTCCTTTAATTTATTATCATTGATGCTTTCAGATTTTGACAATGATTGTTCAATAGTTATCCGTGTCAAATAATAGTTGGGTTTATTTTTTTATTTTATAATAAATTCATTCCGTTGTGTATTATTACCTAATAAATGAAATTAGTATATTAATCCTGCTATTAATTTCTGTAAAACACTGAGAAATACTTGGCGAGTACTTTCTGTATCGGAAAGTAACTGCATTACGGTAGATACAGCTTTTATACAGTTTCTGCGGATTCTAAACAAGTTATACTTACTTTCTTTGTTTTTATGTGCCTTTAGTGGTCTGGGAAAGCAACATTGTCAACAAAAATCATTTTTTTTCATATTTAAATAAGCTACCTTTTTATTATAAAATTCTTATTATGAAACACTATCACATTGTTTCGCGAATAGCAATTTACTTGTTATCTATTGTGCTGATCATTTTTGGCATATTCCATTTTTTATACCCCCATGATCTATTGGTGTATGTGCCCCCATTCCTTGTGGGCGGGATTGCATGGGCTTACATAGTGGGTGCTGCTTTTATACTGGTAGGTCTGTCTTTTATGACCAACCAGTTTGTAAAATTCACCAGCTACCTGCTGGCGGCGCTGCTGATCATATTTATACTAACGATTCACTTGCCGAATTATCTGAATGCAGGAGATAAGGAAATGCGACAATTCGCATTGATCAACTTGCTGAAAGATACTGCCATTGTCGGTTTTGCACTGCATATTGCCGCGAGTGCTTATCACCAGCATTTTCATCTCGAAAATAATGACTAATAATTTTTATTCCTTCGATTTCGTTGTTTCATCCTGAAATGGATTCATAGGTTTTGAGAATTTGAAAGGGGATCTTTGTATAAACTTATATCCTAAATTTTGCAAATTGCCATATCGGTTAATGGTAAAACAACCTCATTCGAAAAATTCAGTAGTAGCTAAAACTGACTGGTTAGTCAAGCGAAAGAAATAATTAGGCCCGGCGATTCTTTTGTCAATTTTACGAAACACCCATAAATACTCAATAAGTACTTTCTGTATCGAGAAGTTATTTTTTTAACTGATGGTAATCAAAGAGTTTTTAAACCAAATTATTGTGGATTTTCTTCCTCTTTTATCATTTTCTTTTTTATTAGAAGTTTTTTCTGGGAAACTTAAAACGGTTGCTAATCAGAAATATTTAGAAGATAAGCACCTGTTTTTCTATATGAGTACAATTTTTGATGTAAAGATGGTTACTCCCAGAGGTGCACTAATCCCGAACACGAATTGTAGAAGTTGAGTAAAGAAACTTTTTTCAGCAACAGAAAGGTCTATTTACTTTCAAAAAGAAAAAAAATGCGAACCACAAAAAAAATAACCACCTTATTTCTTGATATAGGTGGCGTTTTGCTGACGAATGGGTGGGAACATGAATCCCGCCTCCTTGCTGCAAAGAAGTTCAGCCTGGATGAAGCAGAAATGGAAGCACGTCATCAGCTTACATTTAATACCTACGAGTTAGGTAAGCTTTCTTTTGAAGAATACCTTGACCGCACTGTCTTTTACAGAAAAAGACCTTTTACTAAGAACCAATTCAGGGAATTCATGTTTGCCCAATCAAGGGCTTTCCCGGAAATGATAAAATTAATTACAGAATTAAAAAATAAGTACAGTTTAAAAGTTGCTGTTGTAAATAATGAGGCAAGTGAGTTAAATGCTTATCGCATTGAAAAATTCAAGTTGAAAAACTTTGTTGATTTTTTTATTTCATCCTGTTTTGTTCACTTTAGAAAACCTGATGCAGACATATTCAGCATAGCGCTTGATATAGCGCAGGTCGAGCCTGCTGAGGTAATTTATATTGAAGACCGGCCAATGTTTGTAAGCATTGCTGAAAGTCTTGGGATCAAAGGCATTCATCATGTGGATTATAAAAAGACCCGCGGAAAATTGGAACGGTGGGGGTTGAAAATATAATTATGAGCAAAGGAAATTCAAACGTACTGACTATTAACTGTGGTTCATCCAGTATCAAATTTGCGATATATGAGATGGCGGAAGTTCCGAAGGTAAAAATTTCAGGCAAAATAGATCGTATTGGTTTAAATCATTGCGGGCTTATTATTAATAATAGTAATGAAAAAAATAGTTTGGAACTCGGCGCTCTTGATTTTCGACAAGCAGCCGC
>CAWERU010000007.1:0-962919 GCA_963811645.1 uncultured Bacteroidota bacterium
GGCAATTTTTGCCTCTGCATCACAATCAATTCATGCGGGTGTATATCCGCGGCGGCTGTAACGTCAACAGTTTGAGATTTTACAGTTTCAGTCCTGAGAGGAACAATTTTCTCAACCTTTTTCTTTTTTTTATCAACCAGGTAATCTTTCAGCTCCGATTGATTGATCTCGGCTTTGCCCTTTAATGCTTCCAAAAGTTTTACATAGCTTTCTTTGTTTAGTAACACGTACCATACTTTTTTTGTGTGGCTCCATTTGGCGCCGCCGTCTTTGCTAATGATCGTATTTAGCAACGGCGAATGCTGAAAGTAAATACCTATGCATTCATTTTCCCTGTGGTGAAGCGGTTTTAAAATAATCTTGTTACTCATAATTTTTTAATTCACATGCACACTTCGTGCTCCTCAGTCACATGCTTCACATGCAACTTTTCTCTTCCTTACCATATATTCAGTGCTTAACCTTTGAGTAAGTATTCAGTGGGATGTGGATAAGGAAAGTGGTAATTCAATTTACAGAAAATTTTTAGAAGAGGAAAACAACAATGTTCCCTGTTTCTGTAAGTTTCACCGGTTTTGATGGAAAGAAAAAAATAATCGGCAAGAGTATCAAGGACAAGGTAAAAGAATGATTTTTTAGTTTTCACACTGACCCTCGTGAAGAATAGTTGTCCAACAGAAAAACGGGACTCTTCAAACTCAGGTGTAATTTTGGAGACATTTTGGGATAGATTTTTACAGCTCTTCTTTAATTAGAAGAGACACAGACCGATTTTTGAACCATTTGGTAACAGTTCGGGTCTGAAAACTTTCTCTGCTCAACATTGCGATATTCTATTTGTAAATTATATACCACTATTTTTTTTGTAATTTAACTGTCAATCAAAATGAGAGCTTATTGAAATGATCTTGTCTGCTTATTCTATAATCAGATTTAGGTCTAATTTAGTTATTGCCTCATGCATGACAGTGCTTTCTCAATATGTCAATGAAATTTTAAAATGAAATAAGAAAAATGGTCACTCGACAATGCAATACTGTTAATTAGATGAATGAAAAAGTAAAAATTTATAACGGACGGATTTTAACCCCTAATCAAATAATTCCAAATGGAACAATAGTGATAATTGGAGAAACGATTAGAGAAGTAGCTGAGGGAAATATAGAATTGCCTGGTGCTGATGAGATAAATGCTCATGGTAATTATGTTTCACCGGGTTTTATTGATATTCATGTGCATGGGGGAGGCGGACATGACTTTATGGATGGAACTGTTGCTGCTTTTTTGGAAATCGCTGGTCTGCACGCTAAATATGGAACTACTGCAATGCTTCCTACCACTTTGACTTCTGGCAAACAAAAATTATTACAAACACTGGGATTATATGAGATTGCGAATGCACAAAATAAATCGGGTGCTCAATTTCTTGGAATGCACATAGAAGGACCCTATATATCTATGAATCAAAAAGGAGCACAGGACCCGCGATTCATTCGGAATCCCGATCCGGAAGAGTATGAAGAAATAGTTTCCAAATCAAACAATATCAAAAGATGGAGCGCCGCACCGGAGTTAAAAGGAGCTTTAAATTTTGGCCGCTATTTAAAATCAAAAGATATTCTGCCTTCTGTAGCTCATAGTGATGCCGTATATAAGGAAGTACTTGAGGCTTTTGAAAACGGATATACACACATTACTCATTTTTATTCAGCAATGTCCGGGGTAACCCGGGTTGGCTGCTTCCGTTATGCCGGCGTTATTGAAAGTGCATACCTGATTGATGATATGACTGTGGAGGTTATTGCGGATGGTGTGCATTTACCTGGTGCCTTATTAAAACTGGTCCATAAAATTAAAGGTGCAGAAAGGACAGCAATGATAACAGACGCTATACGGGCAGCAGGAACATCTGCACATGAAACTATTTTAGGAGATCGGGAAAATGGAATCAAAGCAATTATAGAAGATGATGTGGCAAAATTACCGGACCGAAGCGGCTTTGCCGGCAGTGTAGCTACTGCTGACAGATTAGTAAGAACTATTATTAAACTTGCCGGTTTATCTTTATCGGAGGCAGTGCAAATGATCACGGGTACACCTGCTGCTATTATTGGCGTGGCCGATAAGAAAGGGTCATTAATGCGTGGGAAAGATGCAGACATTCTCATCTTTGATGAAAACATTACTATTGAAACAACAATGATAAAAGGGAAAGTAGTATATAACCGGTATGATGCATGAAAATTGTTTTGGTAATTTAAGAGTGCGTGTATATGAAAACAGGTCAGCCATGGGAGCAGATGCCGCTAAGGATGTTGCAGAGAAGATAAATGACTTGTTAACTAAGCAAGAATTTGTGACCATAATTTTCGCTGCTGCACCTTCTCAAAATGAATTTTTATTTTTTTTATCGAAACAAAAGATAAGTTGGAGCCGGATTAATTGTTTTCAGATGGACGAATATGTGGGTTTGAAAAAAAATTCTCACCAATTATTCGGAAATTTTTTAAAAGAAAGACTCTTTGATAAGGTACCGTTTCGTGCCGTATCTTATCTTGATGGAAATGCATCGGATATTGATGCGGAATGTGAAAGATATTCAAACCTGTTAAATCAATACCCACCCGATATCACATGTATGGGAATTGGGGTAAATGCTCATATCGCATTTAATGATCCTCACGTAGCCAACTTTAATGATCCGTTAAAAGTAAAAACTGTCGATCTCGATTTGGTTTGTCGACAGCAACAGGTGGATGATGGTTGTTTTGACTATATCAGTGAAGTCCCGATTTCTGCATTGACACTTACTATTCCGGCTTTACTGCAATCCAATTATATTTATTGCATTGTACCTGGAGTTAATAAAGCACCGGCTGTATATCATACGCTCAGTAGTGAAATGAATGAAAAATACCCTTCAACAGCTCTGAGGATGCATGCAAATACATTCATTTATCTTGATATAGATAGCGCAACTCAAATAACAAAACAATCGGGCTGAATTTAGCGTATGTGATCTCCGGGCAGTGAAACGTGCGGCAGAAGAATTGAAGGCAGGAAATAATTAAACTTTTCCCGGATTTCCCCGGCTTGCAACAGTCGTGATTGGATAAGTGGTCATTTAAATTCTTTGTACATTACCCTGTATTTTATTTATTATAGTTCAACATTACCTATAGCAGATTACAGATGAGGGATGAAAAATTCGGATGACCTAAACGTACAGGGGCAAATCGCATTAGTGACCGGAGCGGCAAAAGGCCTGGGCAGGGCCTGTGCCCTTGCACTTGCAGAAGCCGGAGCCGATATCGCACTCGGATTCAGAGATGTGAATGCCGACAACGGTCTTGTGAAAGAAATAGAAGCGTTGGGAAGGAAAGCACTGCCACTGCAGATGGATGTGAGTAAAATGGACGAAATACATTCTGCCTTCGGTAAGATAAAAGAATATTACAAAAGACTGGACATAGTAGTAAATAATGCAGGAGTAGCCCCGGAAAACGTAATTGAAAATGTAACGGAAAAAGATTTTGATTACACACTCGCTGTAAACCTGAAAGGGACTTTTTTTATCAGCCAGGCTGCAGGCGCTTTAATGATGAAACAGCAGTATGGAAGAATTATTAATATGAGTTCGCAGGCGGGGTTCGTCGCTTTACCAGGCGAGTCGGTGTATTGCATGACCAAAGCCGGTATTGCACATCTTACAAAATGTTTTGCAGCAGAATGGGGGAAATACAATATTACCGTAAACGCAGTGGCGCCCACTTTTATCTATACGCCGGGTACTCAGGAATATCTTGCAAATGAAGAGGCAAGACAACATGTGCTTTCCAAAATAGTTTTGGGAAGAATAGGTGAACCGAAAGATGTTGCGAATGCAGTACTGTTTCTTGCATCTCCGGCGGCTTCCCTCATTACAGGCACAACTATTTTGATTGATGGCGGATGGACAACTTTATAGACTATCATCTCAATCGAATGTTCAACTTGATATTGGTTTTTAAAACGTGGCATTTACCTGCTGTAATTAGAAACAAATCGGGAGAAACAGTTTGTATGATAATTGAAAAGCTCTGATTTGACTGAACTCGATTTAAATGGGAGTTCGATTCCGGTCACCTCCACCTGACCGGACAACTTTAGATTTTTAAAAAGTTGTCCGTTTTTTTTGCCCTGAAACTCTTGTCTGTGGCCAACATCAGCAAAAGAGCCCTGTTTATTTTTTGAGTTCGACATTTATTTTCTGAAATTTGAATCCTTTCGGGAAAAGTCGAACTCAGCAATCGCCTCTTTTTAAATACGTCGGCCTTCTTAAAGACGCCAGGGAAGTTCTCAACGAGATTCAACCCCGATTTTATCAAGCAAGGATGAACCACCCACTAATTTTTATAGTTATTTTTCTCCTGGTTCATCTGTTATCCTTCATACTCAGGTATTGTCATTTTGCTGTACTTATTCCTGTATTCGATTGGAGTGAGCCCTGTTATCTTTTTAAACACATCCCTGAAAGCCTTTGTATCGCTGTAGCCCACATTGTACATTACTTCCGTGACATTATTACGGCTTGATTCAAAACTCCGCTTGGCAACCTCTATCCTCACCCGTTGCATATATTCCATCGCCGTGTTATTAGTGGCGTGCTTAAATCGTCTTTCAAAACTCCGGCGACTAACATTTACCTTGTCGGCAAGCTCGTACACAGTAATTTTATCCGCATAATTCTTTTCAATAAAATTCTGTGCCTGCAATATTTCTTTGTCATTGTGGTCTTTCTGCCCGGTAAAAATTGTAAACGCAGCCTGGCTGTTGCGGTCAATGTCAATAGCAAAATATTTTGAAGCTAAAATAGCTATATTCCTGTCCGTATATTTTTCAAGCAGGTATAATAATAAATTCCATAAGGAGTTTGCGCCACCACTTGAATACAGCCTGCCTTCATCCGTTATTACTGAACCATCAACAATTTCAACTCCAGGAAATCTTTCTCTGAACAGATTATAATAAGCCCAATGCGTTGAACATTTTTTACCATTCACCAATCCGGTTTCAGCTAATAAAAAAGCGCCAATGCACAAGCTGGCTATTTCGCTTCCTTTTTCATACATCTGTTGTATCCATGGAATTGCTTTTGCATTTGCCTTGATTGCAACGTCCACATCACCATATAAAGCTGGCAGCACTACCAGGTCAGTCTTCTTTATTTCTTTCAATTGCCTGTCTGTTTTTATTGTGTATTCGCCATCATTCGCCGCCACAGAATTTTTTATCCCAACATATTCCACATCAAATAATGGCTTCTCCCCTGATGATCTTAAAAAATCATTTGCCGTCTTAAATAAACGATACGCGGGAGTGATCGCCTCTATAACCGCATTTTCAGGAACATAAACGGATACCTTTTTCATTGACCTGTTTTAAAGTAAAGGTAGGAAATACTATTGGCGGGATCGACCCCTAAACTTGTCGTTTTCACACAATATGATTCTCTGTTATTGCTATCATCTTTGTGTTGTCAAAATAAGTAATCAAAATTTAAAATTTAAAAAATGACAATGCATCAAACAATTACGGTAGAAGCTATCGTAAATGCTCCCGCAGAAAAAGTATGGAAAGCCTGGACGACACCAGGCGATATTACAAAGTGGAACAGTCCCTCGCCCGATTGGCACTCACCCAAAGCAGAACATGAGCTGAAAGCAGGCGGCAAATTCAATTACCGTATGGAGGCGAAAGATGAGAGCGCAGGGTTTGACTTCGGTGGAGTGTTTGATGTAATAATACCGAATCAATACATTGAATACACGATAGGAGACGGGAGAAAAGTAAAAATCAATTTTACCTCTCAGGGGAACCAGACAAAAGTCACAGAAACGTTTGAGGCAGAAAATCAAAATTCCCTGGAAATGCAGAAAAACGGATGGCAGGTAATTCTTGACAGTTTCAAAAATTTTACGGAAACCAATAATTAATCATCAAAAAATTTAAACAATGAAAAAGAACAAAATTCTCTACTGGATATTCACAGGTTTGATATGCCTTTTAGATGGATTGATACCGGCACTCACATCAAACACAGAATTGGCAAAACAAGGTATCAGTCATTTGGGTTATCCCGATTATTTCCGCGTTATGCTCACACTATTTAAAGTAGCAGGCGCATTGATCCTGGTATTACCGGTATTCAGGAGCAGGATAAAAGAATGGGCTTATGCCGGGTTTACTTTCAATTTTGTCAGCGCTTTTATCTCAGGTTTGATCATTGACGGGTTCAGTGGAACTTCAATCGTTCCAATTGTTGCGCTGGGAATATTAGCGGCTTCCTATTTCTACTATCACAGGATCAAAGATGCAGCCTTTGTCTCTAAGACAACTACTCCATCTTCCTTTCAATTATCCCAAGGTTAATGAAAACACTTAACCCGTACATTACATTTAGTGGAAACTGCCGTGAAGCAATGGAGTTCTACCAGGAATGTCTTGGGGGAGAACTCCATTTTCAAACGATGGGTGAATCACTATTCTTAAAGAACACTCCGGGGAAGATGAAAAAATTGATCGTGCATGCAGTTCTTGACTGTGAGAATTTTGTGCTGATGGGTTCAGATATGGTTGATGATATCGGCCTCGTAAAAGGCAATACAGTTTCCATTGTGCTTCATTGCACTACTGAAAAAGAAATCAGGAGTTGTTATAAAAAATTGTCGGAAGATGGGAAACCAACCCACCCTTTGGCAATTACTTTTTGGGGAACACTATTTGGCTGCCTCACCGACAGGTACGGCAATTTATGGATGCTTAGCTATTCAAAAAAAACAAAAAATGAGAAAGCTAAAATTACAAATGCAGATATCTCCTGACGGCTAGTTGTGGACCTTATTCCATTTTGGGCAGGAGTAGCCAATAACCCGGATCATCCCGATTAGTTTGACAACATTAGCACAAAGCTTCGTTCTTTTCAATATTCTTTTCTATAAAAAAACCGACCTTAGAAAAGATCGGTTTATATTGATACCCTAAAATGAAAATTTAGTTTTTGATAATTTGTTGTGCAGCAATTTCATGACCACAGCTTGCTTTCAGGAAGTAAATGCCCCTTTGCATATTCGTCATTGAAATTGTTTCAGTCTGGCTGCTATTTAAAACTTTTAAAGTATTAACGTGCTGCCCGTTTGCATTATACAGATCAATATTCACTTTTTTATTTTGCCATGAATAGGGCAAGGTGATTCTTAATTCATTTACTACGGGATTTGGATAACTATTTAAAGTGACTAAACCATTTGCTTTCCCTAAACGAATAATGCGAATTGTTGAATAGGTAAATTTATTATCAATATCAACCATTTTTAAACGGTAATAAATCAGACCACCTTTAGCTGCAACAGATTTATCAACATAATTATACTCAGCTCCATTTCCATTTTCCCCTGCACTAAATATTATGCTGGTTGTGGTAAATGTATTTCCATCTGTGCTGTGTTCTAATTCATAATAATTGAAATTAACTTCCTGGCTACTCTTCCATGAAAGTGAAACATCTGTTTGATCGTACCTCGCTGAGAAATCAACCAGTTTAACAGGTAATGTGATCTGACTGGAATATTGAAACCCTTTCATATAAAGGCTGAATTGGCGGGTAGATGAACCGGTTTCTTTACTATTGGCGCCATATTTTGTCTGAAAACTATTTACATCGTTGTTTGTAACAGAAAACATATTCGCCATGGATGATGTATCAATTCCATCTCTTTCTATTCCCAGCACATTATCTGCTCTGAATTTTAAACCACCAGGTATACCATTGAGTAAACTTAATACGGAAATATCGGGAGTGGTACTCATATATTTTGCCGAACCTCCATTCATATTAATTTCAACAAATTCTTTGAGATTATCATTTCCATCAATATCAAGTGCTGTTGTTCCTATAGATTGCAGAGTGACAACGCCATCCGTCAGGCTATTATAAAATGTTATTTTGAAAACCGCGTATGCTTCGTGAAGATTTCCATTAGGATCGCCCGGAATAGTTATCCGTGGTTGGAATGCATCGGTATAGCCAACTCCGGAACTATTATCATCAATATCGGCCACAGTAGCTCCGTTTATCAAACTATCAATGCTTACCAGGGCATAAACGTCTGTCATTACACTGTCAAAGCGATAAACTGCTTTTAATTGCAATGCCGATCCTGAGACCAATTTCGGGTTTGTAAAAATGAGGTGATCATTTGCAAATGCAAATCGTAATGAGGTGGTAAGAAAAACGACTAGTAATACTTTCTCAGAGGGTACAATTGTTTTCATTTCAAAAAAATTAGGGTTCACGATTATTAGTCGCTCACAGGTACTGGAAATGATTGTAATTGTATTTCTAGGATAGTGATTGTTTGTTATCCTTATTTGCAGAAGAAACAGATTTGATCAGGCTAAATTCAACGGCAATGATTAAAAAAGAATGGTCGTAAGTATCATTGCATCCTGGAAGTTCGTTTTCATGTACGGATCAAATATTTTTCTTCAGGGTTAGGATTAAATCTTGCACAAAATAGATAACACGATTTGTTTATGCAAGCTTTTCACGAAATTTTACCGATAATAATAGTAATTTCCACGAGTAATCATAAATAACAATCTTGTTTATCAACCTATTAGAAGGTCATAGTTCAGAGAGAAAATTTTAAAGAACTAAGATTAGTTTTAGGTACGGATAAATTGAATTTCAGTGGTGTAGTTTTATCCAATTGGGCGAGGGTATATCTCTTAGAGTTATTGCGTAAAATACCTGTGAGATCTTACCAAAAAAGCTTTGTTTAGTAATAACCTTTTTGCTGATCTCATGACCAAAATTTGTCTCGTTGGCGGTTTCTTAGGTAGCGGTAAGACAACGGCAATTACAACCGCGGGTAAAATGCTTTTGCAAGAGCAACTCGCAGTTGGCATCATTATGAATGACCAGGGATCTCAATTGGTAGACGCTGCTTTTGCAAACAGCCTTGAAATTCCTAACAGTGAAATCAAAAATGGATGCTTTTGCTGTAACTACGAACAATTTTATTCTGCTATTAAAGATTTAAATAGCTCCCTTCATCCCGATATCATTTTCGCAGAAGCCGTTGGTTCATGTGCTGACCTGGTTGCTACTATAGTTAAGCCACTGCTCCGATCTGATTCCGAAATTGAACTAACTCTATCAGTTTTTGCAGATGGACCTGTGTTGCTTTCTTCACTTGATGGCCGTTCATCCTTTGTGAGTGATAATATTCAATACATATATAAAAAACAGTTGGAAGAAGCTGCGATAATAATTGTAAATAAGGCCGATAATCTTACAAATGAAGAAATCAATAAGATTCAATTGGCTCTCAAAACTGAGTACCCTGATAAAAAAGTATTATTCCAGGATTCAAAAGATGAAAATTCTGTAAAAAAATGGCTGGATGCTATTCGGAAAGGAAGTTCAATTGATCAATTTAAACCGCTCGGCATCGATTACGAAAAGTATGCAAAAGGAGAAGCAGCTCTTGCCTGGTTAGATGCTTTTGTAAAAATTCATTCAAAAAGAAAAGCGATTGATAAGGCAAATGAATTTATTGATAATATTTCTGAAAGAATTTCTTTTCACCATATGCCGATCGGTCATTTGAAATTTTTTTTACAAAGCGGCGAATGGAAACATAAAGTTAGCTATACAGCCAATAAGAGAGAAAGTAGTGAAAAGCCCAGTGTCTGTATTGCAGATCATGTGTCAATAATGGTGAATGCACGCATTGAGACCGATCCCGGTCAATTGAAAAAAATATTTTTCCAGGCAATCAGAAAAACTGAAGATAAGGGATGCCACATAGAAGTTTTTGATCTGGATGCGTTTCAACCGGGTTATCCTAAGCCAACGCACAGAATTTTGGAATAACAGAGATAATTCAACTTGCAGCAGCATTTGCTCCAATAGCTATTTTACTTATATCAATTTTTCCATAAGCTATTTTTACAGATCCCTTACCCTGCTTAAAAGTTACAGTTCCGAATCCTGTTTCCGTAGAAAGGAAACTGGTGAAATCACCGATTTTTGAATCAATGAATAATGTTTTATCAACAGCATCATAACGAACCCCGGTTAATGCCTGCAGATAACCATAACTTGATAAAGCTCTTGCATACCAGTGACCACATTCATATTCATTGAAAGGATTACGAACACGACCATCATAACGATCACGTGATGTGCGTAAAATATCCAAACCTTTTTCTACATCACCCATAAGCATGAGATGCGAAGCAGCCTGGTGCTCGATGCCGGTCCATACTTCGTCGCTGTAAACAAATGGTAACGATAGTTTACCACCTTTCGGCCAACTGCAAAGCAATAATCCTCCTTCATCTCCAACTGCATACGACGGACGCTGAGGATTTGCATGATCTCTTAAATTCTTTTTGAGGTTATATTTATATACTGCCCGCAAATGACTTAAAATTTTTGATGAGCTTACTACATTGTTTAGACCGCACATACTTGCAATCCATGATCCTAACACTCCATCAGACAGACAGCCCTTTCCATATTGATATTTCGGTCCTTCTTTTTCCAGAAGCTCTATGGCTTCTTTCGAATATTCACCACCAAAAGATTTTTTGGCTTCTTCTGCCGGGCTTGGTGCATTTAACCCGGTGAATTGTATTTTTTGAATGAAATATTCTCCATCATACAATTCAGTCTCCATTATTTTTTTACCCTTTTCTGCGAGTGTTTCATAAAGTGTCACATCATTATTTAAAAATTTCCCCATTTTAGTTATTGCATATAATGCACCTATGTAAAAACTTGTATGCATTCCGTCGGCTCCCCAAAATTCTATGTCATAAGTATTGTGATGAGGCTCTTCGATCACACCTTTATGACGCGGGTCCCATGTGCGTATGCAATAATCCATGCTCGCCTTTACCATTGGATACATTTTTTGTATCCATTCATTATCCCCGCTTATTCTCCATTCACGATATACTTTCATGATCCCTCCCAACTGGCCATCAGCAGCTGCATGAAAATTATGATCGGTTGGTTTTATAGGTAGTCTTGCACGAAAGTTTTGATGACCTTCTGCATTTTGATCTTCACAAAACTCTGTATGACGTAAACTTCTTTCAAGCGCAGGAAACAAATGTGAAAATGCCTGGGCATAATTCCATACATGTGTGCATGACCCGTGACAACATCCCCAGTCATCACTGCATCCTTCCCAACTCCATAACCTGCCATCAAACTGGCGCATTACCGTTGGTGATTTTAAGATGGTGAGATTTGCAGCAACTGCTTCTGTTACTTCAGGCGGTAATGTACTTGCATAAAATGCATCTTTGAAAAGAATTGATTTATCATATAGTTCTTTGTAATGCTGACGCCAATAATCCGCAACTTCATTTATATTATTGAACTTACTGCTATACCATGGTTTATAAAGCGGGCCATCAAAATTTTTATCGTATTTATCAAGATTCAATACATCCGGAGAAGTACAACAACCAGATGCAGGATCGCAATTTTCTTTGGACTCACCGGCCGCTCCTGCAGTCAGATCAGAATCTGGTGTATACCATGTCATCATTATTGTTATGGTCTTTTCTTTTCCCGCTGCAAGAGTAAATGGTATATATAAAGAAGCTCCCGGTGCACCTGATTCAACAGGCTCTGCACTTTTTGTCTCTCCGTTGTTGATCGTATTCCATGCCATTGTTAAGGGATCCCACCATCCGCCACGAAACCAACAATAGTCGATAATTGCATTATCATCATCTGTAAAAACAGCAAAATCGCTTTTCAGATCTGGATTCTGTTTTGTTCCGGCTTCTGATAAAATAAAACCATTTGTTATTTTATTAATAGAATTTTTTCCATTATCAACACTCAAAAAATTTTTTGAATTGAAAGAGAATACAGCGTCGACATTTTTATTCGATGTATTTGCGATTTTATATTCAATGGCAGCAACCGGCAAACTTGAGTTTTCATCATCTGTTGGTATAAAAGGGCTCCATCCTGTTATTTGTGTATGAACAGGAAGTTCGGAGTCATCCAAATCAATTATTGCGAAAGGAAACTTCGTATTGAAAACCGATTCTTTAAAGCGTGGTAAGCCTGCAGTCGATCCGCCCAACCCGTTTCCTGCATCACGAAGACCAAACTTTTTCCAATCGGGAACAGGGCCCTCCAATACTTTAGCGCCATTTTTTAAACCCTTTACTGAAACAGCCGCAAACATTTCAGGTTCATTAAAAATTTCTGGTTTATTCCTTATCGACATATGCGAAACAGCTCCTGTTCCTTCTATGCAGAACATGCCTGCACCAATACCACCGAGTGGGAAAGCAATTCTGTTTAGATACTCGCCTGTATAAGGGCCATTATAATGATGCGTCGATGTGAATTGGTCCTTTTCATTTTCACTCTTAGCTTGTTTTTCGTCGGAAGATAAAACAGACGAAGGTGCAAGACCCACACTAATGCTACCTATTCCAAGGTTTTTAATAAATTTTCTTCGGTTAGTTGACGGCATGCAATTAGTTTTAGTGAATAAGAAAATGCTAAATCTGTTTTATCCAAGGGGAGCATAAAGCTTAAGTAAATTTAAAAAACAACCAGATCATCTTTTTATTTTTTTTTTGACTGTTTAAAGGTTTTATCTTTTCAGATTAAATTAGCTGTTATGTTATTCAAAGCAATTTTTCCATTTATCTCATTTGTTTTGTTGAGTTGCAAAAAAAGTGGTGGAGATAATTCAAGACCCACATCAACCGGTCCTTCGATTTCAATAAGTGATGTAAGTATGCCTGAAGGCAACAGCGGTACTTCAACTTTTCAATTCACTGTTACGTTGAGTACAGTTTCTTCCAAAACTGTTTCAGTAAATTATTCAACGATTGATGGTACAGCAAAAAGTGGTGACGATTATACAGCTGTATCCAACCAAACACTCAACTTTCAGCCTAGTGAAACATCAAAAACAATTTCTATAAGTATAATGACCGATGATATTGAAGAAGGAGATGATCAGTTCACTGTTGTTCTTTCAAATCCAACAAATGCTTCTTTAGTTAAATCAACCGGGGTAGGTACTATTCGTAACGACGACTCGAAAGCCCTGTTTAATGATACTGGCTATGATGCACCCACTTCTTATTCCGGTTATTCGTTGGTATGGAGTGACGAATTTAATGGCAATTCCTTAGATGAAACTGCGTGGAGTTTTGAAACGGGAAATAGCGGCTGGGGAAATAATGAGCTGGAAAATTACACTAATCGCACTAATAATTTAACTCTACAAGATGGCAAATTGGTTATTCATGCGCTTAAGGAAAATTATGGCGGTGCTCCTTATACATCAGCAAGAATAAAAACCCAGGGGAAAAAGGAATTCAAATTCGGACGTATTGATATACGTGCCATACTGCCTAAAGGAAAAGGAGTATGGCCGGCGCTCTGGATGTTGGGAAGTAACATCAATAATGCTGGTTGGCCTGCTTGCGGAGAAACAGATATCATGGAACTTTTAGGCCAGGAACCGGCAAAAGTTTATGGAACCTTACACTATGGTACTTCTCCTTCTAATCATGGATCGAAAGGAAGTAATTATACATTGAGCACCGGAAATTTTTCCAATCAGTTTCATGTGTTCTCGTTGGAATGGAAACAGGATCAAATAAAACTTTTTGTTGACAATAATTTATATTTAACAGTGAACAATACAGATATAGGTTCTTTCAGTTATCCTTTTAATGCTCCATTCTTTTTCATTTTTAATATAGCAGTCGGGGGAGACTGGCCGGGTAACCCGGATTCAACAACTTATTTCCCCCAATGGATGATAGTAGATTATGTAAGGGTGTATCAATGATTAACCTATAGTTAAAGTTTAATGAAATATTTTGCGGACAATATGAAAACAAAAATTCAATTGTTATTTTTTTCTTTATTACTTATCCTGTTTTCCATATCCGATACGAGCTGTTCTGCCCGAATCCAGAGTAATATTACAGGAAGCCTGCAAAATGTGGCTTTAGTTACACCTAATGGGAAAAAAGTGTTAATCGTGGAAAATGATGGAACCACTTTGGCAAAATTTAATATCAGCTTTCAGAATGAATGGATAACTACAAGCTTAGATGCGGGTTCCGTCGGGACTTATGTTTGGTAACAAATTAGTGAAAGCCGACAGCTCCCAATGCAATCCTGGAAGTAATGATAGGATTTTTTCACAATGACTATTCCTTCAATCCAAAAATTGTAGAAAGGTTTCAACTTTCAGGACAGTAGAGTTGTTTATATTCCGACTGATATAGTTTTAAGTAGCAGGGTTTCAATAATTGTTTCCCGGAAAATTTAATTACATTTAAAGACCAATTCCATCTAACCAATTATCCTTTCTGTACACTGAAAACAGTTTGTAATCTATTCTGACAGCGAACCAGGTATATTGCATTAATTTAACATCAACATGATTGAAGAAGCAACCCGTATAACAGAGCTTGAAAAATTATTGGCGGAACGTAATGCCGAACTAAACCAACGGGCCGAGGAATTGTCATTGATCAACAGTGTCCAACGGGCTTTGGTGAATCAAATGGATATGCAGGCCATTTATGATCTTGTTGGTGATCATATTCGTGACACTTTTGATGCGCAGGCTGTTATTATAGCCACATTTGATCATGAGGCAGGCGAGGAACATTTCGGATATGCTATTGAGAAAGGAGAAAGATTCCACCTCAAGCCCCGGGAGTATGATAAATTAAGACAGAGCCTGATTGATACAAAACAGAAGATACTTATTAATGAAAATTTTGAAGAAGCTTATCGCCAATTCGGGCTGAGAGTGCTTCCTGGTTCTGATTTTCCTAAATCAGCTTTATTTGTTCCCCTTACCATTAGCGAAAAAGTTACAGGTTATGTAAGTCTGCAAAACATAGATAAAGAAAATGTTTTTACCGAGACTGATGTACGCCTTTTAGAAACGCTGGCAAACAGCATGAGTACGGCATTGGAAAATGCCCGCCTGCTTAAAGAAACAGAACAACGAACCGCTGAGTTAGCAGTGATAAACAGTGTGCAGGAAGCTTTGGCAAAGGAAATGGATATACAGGCAATCTATGATCTCGTTGGCAATCGTATTCGTGAACTTTTTGATGCACAGGTGGTCGGTATTGCCACTTTTGATCACAAAACAGAAACAGAGCATATTCACTATCTTATCGAAAAGGGTGAACGATATTATCCTGCTCCACGGCCACTGAATATTTTAAGAAAACACCTTATTGCAACAAGGGAAAAAGTATTGATCAATAAAAATTTTGATGATGTAGCTGCCACATTCGGAATGAAGAAGGTTCCCGGCACAGAACAACCAAAATCAGCATTATATGTTCCGTTGGTTATTGGTGAAAGAGTTACAGGTTACATGAGCCTGCAGAATATTGATAAAGAAAATGCTTTTAGTGATTCCGATGTGAGGTTAATGGAAACATTGGCCAATAGTATGGGAGTTGCTTTGGAAAATGCAAGGCTCTTTGATGAAACCACCCGCTTGCTAAAAGAAACTGAACAACAAAAAGCAGAACTGGGAGTGATAAATAGTGTACAGGAAGGTTTAGCGAAGGAACTTGACATGCAGGCCATTTATGATTTAGTAGGTAACAGGATCCGGGAACTATTCAATGCACAGGCAGTTATTATTGCAACATTTGATCATGATACAGCCACTGAGCAATTCAAATATTTAATTGAGGACGGGCAAAGGTTTTACCTGCCGCCACGCCCCTATGATAAATTAAGACAACACCTGATCGTTACACGACAAAAAATTGTTATTAATACAAATTATGAAGAAGCGTATGCCCGTTTTGGCTTAAAAACATTGCCGGGAACAAACATGACAAAATCAGGAGTGTTTGTGCCACTGATCATTGGGGATAAAATCAATAGTTATATCAGTTTACAAAATAACGAAATAGAAAATGCTTTCAGTGAATCAGACATTCGTTTGTTGGAAACATTGGCCAACAGCATGAGCGTTGCTTTGGAAAATGCAAGGCTTTTTGATGAAACTACAAGGCTATTGAAAGAAACGGAACAACGTACAGCGGAACTGGCAGTCATCAATAGTGTTCAGGAAGGCCTGGCCCGTGAGCTGGATATGAAAGCCATTTACGAATTGGTTGGAAACAAGATCCGTGATGTATTTGATGCGCAGGTCGTAATTATTGCCACTTTCGATCATGAAACTGGAATGGAAAAATTCAATTACATGATTGAAAAGAGAGAGCAGTTCCATCCCGAGCCCAGGCGTTATGATAAGCTTCGTTACCAGCTTATTGTATCAAAACAAAAAATTGTAGTTAATAATAATGTTGAGGAAGCCTTAACGGAATTTGGACTTAAAGTGATCAAAGGAACTGAAATGCCCAAATCATTATTATATGTTCCCTTGATAGTAGGTAATAAAGTGACCAGTTATGTCAGCCTGCAAAACCTGGATAAAGAAAATGCTTTTAGCGAATCGGATGTTCGGTTGTTGGAAACATTGGCCAACAGCATGAGTGTGGCATTGGAAAATGCCAGACTTTTTGATGAAACTAACCGACTACTCAAGGTGACAGAGCAAGGAAAAGCTGAACTGGCGGTAATTAACAATGTACAGGAGGGATTGGTTCGGCAGTTGGACATGCAGGGAATCTATGAGTTGGTCGGGGAGAGAATCCGTGAAATTTTTAATGCCCAGGTAATTGATATTGCGACTTATGATAGTAATAGCAATCTTCTTGAAGACCGCTATGCTTATGAAAAAGGGGATAGAACACTTGTTGGAAAATGGAAGCCGGCTGGTTTTAGAAAACATGTGATCGATACCGGAAAATTGTTTCTTGTAAATGAAAACCTTGACAGAGTAAGTGCTGAGTATGATAGTAAAGTACTACATGGAGAACAGCCAAAGTCGGCTGTTTTTGTGCCATTGGTCTCAGGTAATGAAGTAAAAGGGATGATAAGCCTTCAGAATCTTGACAAAGAACATGCTTTTTCAGAGTCACAGGTCGGCCTGCTTATTACATTAGCGAATAGTATGAGTGTGGCATTGGAAAGTGCCCGTCGTTTTGATGAGACCAATCGGTTGCTCAGGGAAACCGAGCAACGCAACGCTGAACTTGCTGTAATAAACAGTGTGCAGGAAAGCCTGGTGGCGCAAATGGATATGCAGGGCATCTATGAACTGGTAGGAGAAAAGATCCGTCAAATTTTCGATGCCCAGGTAATTGATATTGTAATGTATGACCGTAGTGCGAACCTTATTGAAGACCGCTATTCCTATGAAAAGGGTGACAGAACAATTTTGGGACCACGGGAACCGAAAGGTTTCAGAAAACATGTTATTCAAACGAAACAAATATTACTGCATAATGAAAATGTTGAACAGGCAATGCAGGAGTTTGATAACATTATCCTGATCGGTGACATGCCCAAATCACAGATCTATGTACCCATGATGGCTGCCGGTGAAGTAACTGGTATCATCAGCTTGCAAAATCTTGACCATGAACACGCATTTTCAGATTCACAGGTAAACCTGATCACCACACTTGCCAACAGTATGAGTGTGGCTTTGGAAAGTGCAAGGCTTTTTGACGAAACTAACAGGCTGCTGAAAGAAACTGAACAACGCAATGCAGAACTTGCCGTAATAAATAGTGTGCAGGAAAGCCTGGTGGCCCAAATGGATATACAAAGTATTTATGAATTGGTTGGAGAAAAGATACGTGAGATATTCGGCGCCCAGGTTATTGATATTGTAATGTATGATAAGAGAGAAAATGTTATTGAGGATAGATATGCTTATGAAAAAGGTGACCGTACTTTAGTAGGACCCCGCGAACCCAAAGGATTTAGAAAACACGTTATTAAAACAAAACAAATATTGCTGCATAATGAAAATGTGGAACAGGCCATGCAGGATTTTGATAATGTTATCCTGATTGGTGAGAAACCCAAATCACAGATATATGTACCTATGATGGCCGCCGGTGAAGTGACAGGTATTATTAGTTTGCAGAATCTTGACCATGAACATGCATTCTCTGATTCGGATGTAAATCTGCTGACCACACTTGCCAACAGTATGAGCGTAGCGCTTGAAAGTGCAAGGCTGTTTGATGAAACCAATCGTTTACTTAAAGAAACTGAACAACGAACTGCAGAATTGTCTGTTATTAATAGCGTGCAGGAAGGCCTGGCAAAGGAACTTAATATTCAGGGTATTTATGAATTGGTAGGAGAAAAAATGCGAGAAATCTTTAACGCCCAGGTTATTGATATTGTAACCTATGATAGTACCAGCAATCTCATGGAAGATCGGTACTCATTCGAAAAAGGTGACAGGACATTGGCCGGAACATGGAAGCCCGAAGGGTTTAGAAAAGTAGTTATTGAGAGCGGCCAGTTATTATTGATCAATGAAGATCTTGATAAAAAAAGTCTTGAATTCAACAGCAAAGTGCTTCAGGGCGAACAACCGAAATCTGCAGTATTTGTTCCCCTGATTTCCGGAAATGAAGTGAAAGGGATGATCAGTCTTCAGAATCTTGACATGGAGCATGCTTTTTCTGATTCTGATGTAAATCTTTTGACGACCCTTGCCAATAGTATGACTGTTGCTTTGGAAAGTGCTAGGCTATTTGATGAAACGAATCGCCTGCTGAAAGAAACGGAGCAAAGGACAGCCGAGCTATCCGTCATTAACAGTGTGCAGGAGGGCCTGGCTAAAGAACTCGATATCCAGGGCATATATGAATTAGTTGGCGAGAAGATGAGAGAGATCTTTAATGCACAGGTCATCGATATTGTAACTTATGATAAAATAAATAATACGGTAGAAGACCGCTACACGTATGAGAAAGGCGACCGCACTCTATTGGGTCCAAGACCGCTGAAGGGCTTCAGAAAACATGTAATAGAAACTGCAAAACCTCTTGTTATTAATAAAGATCTTCACAGGCAAAGGTCAAAATACGATCAATCAGTCATTATCGGCAAAGGAGCAAAATCAATCGTATTGGTTCCGATGATGGCGAGCGGTGAGGTAACCGGTGTTATCAGTTTGCAAAATCTTGACCAGGAAAATGCCTTTTCTGATTCGGATGTGAAACTTTTATCTACTTTATCTAATAGCATGAGTGTGGCGCTGGAAAGTGCCCGGCTTTTTGATGAGACCACCAGGTTGCTGAAAGAAACTGAACAACGAACAGGGGAACTCTCCGTTATTAACAGCGCTCAGGAAGGGTTGGCAAAAGAATTGGATATGCAGGGTATTTATGATCTTATTGGCGATCGGGTTCAAAAGCTCTTTAATGCCCAATCTGTGATCATTGCCACCCTGGATCTTGATAATAAAGTTGAACACTTCAATTATGCTTTTGAAAATGGCAAGAAATACCATCACGAGTCAAGGCCTTTCAACAAACTAAGAAAATTGCTGATTGAACAAAGACAAAGTATTTATATCCCAACAGAGGAACTAGCTGAAAAAAAATTTGGATTGTCAGCCATTCCAGGCACGAAAATGTCCAAGTCTCTTTTGTTTGTTCCACTTCTTACAGGTAATATGATAAGAGGTTATGTAAGCCTTCAAAATGTCGATGTTGAAAATGCATTTTCAGATTCTGATATACGTTTGTTGGAAACCTTAGCCAACAGTATGAGCGTGGCATTAGAAAATGCAAGGCTATTTGATGAAACCAATCGTTTACTAAAAGAAACCGAACAACGTACGGCAGAACTTGCTGTAATCAACAGCGTACAGGAAGGTTTGGCAAAAGAGCTCGATATGCAGGGCATTTATGAATTGGTTGGTGACAGGCTTTGCAGTTTATTTCCCGATACTCAAACGCTGGTCATTCGCACATTTGATCATGATAGCGGGGTTGAACATTTTCATTATGCAATAGAAAAAGGTGTTCGTTTCCCAATAGATTCCCGCCCTTTTAACTGGAGCAGCAAAGAACTTATAGCAACAAAAAAGCCATTGGATATACGAGAAAATTATTTGGAGACGGCAAAACAGCATGGTGGCACAGGAGTGACTAAAGGTCAACCTCCTAAATCAGCAGTTTTTGTTCCGATGCTGGCCGGAGATATAGTAAAAGGATCTGTTAGTTTGCAAAATGTAGATAAAGAAAATGCGTTTACAGATCCTGATGTCAGGTTGCTTATGACTATAACGAACAGCATGAGTGTGGCATTGGAGAATGCAAGATTGTTCGAAGAAACGAACCGTTTACTCAAAGAGACCGAACAGCGAACCGGGGAATTGGCAGTCATCAACAGCGTGCAGGAAGGTCTTGTCCGGGAAATGAATATACAAGCCATTTATGACCTTGTAGGTAACCGAATTTGTGAATTATTCGATACGCAAACAGTTTTGATAAGAACATTTGATTATGAAGCAGGAACAGAGAAATGGCGTTATGCAATAGAAAAAGGTCAACGATATTACAGTGAACCTCGCCCGCTTATTTGGGCAAACAAACACCTTATCAGTTCCAAACAACCGCTGCTTATCAATGAAAATTATGTCGAAACCGCAAAAAAATATGGCGGAACAGGAGTAAGCATGGGTCAACCACCCAAATCCGCCATGTTTGTTCCAATGGTTGTAGGCGAAGTAGTAAGAGGTTCTGTGAGCTTACAAAATATTGACCGGGAAAATGCATTTACAGAATCTGATCTCAGGCTTCTCACCACTCTTGCAAACAGTATGAGCGTAGCATTGGAAAATGCCCGTCTTTTTGATGAAACGACTCACCTGCTTTCAGAGGCCAAACAAAGGGCGGCTGAATTAAGTACGGTAAACAACATCAGTAAAGCATTGGCATCACAATTAGATACAGATGAATTAATTCAATTTGTCGGCGACCAGATGAAAGAACTTTTCAATGCTAACATTATTTATCTCGCTTTATTGAATCCAAAGACAAGGATGATAAATTTTGCCTATCAATACGGAGAAGAGATGCCTGCACGAGTAATTGGTGAGGGCCTTACTTCTAAAATTATTCTCACAGGCGAATCGCTTTTGATCAATAAGGACGTAGATGAAAAGACAGAAAAGATGGGCATTCAGCGAATGGGGATTCCTGCTGCGTCTTATCTGGGCGTGCCCATACCGGTTGGCGATGCGATAATTGGAGTGCTCAGTGTTCAAAGTACGGAACAGGAAAATCGCTTTGATGAAAATGATCAAAGATTATTATCAACGATCGCGGCCTCTGTTGGTGTTGCATTAAAAAACGCCACTCTTTTTGAAGATGTGAAGCTTGCTAAAATGGAAGCAGAAGCCGCCACTAAAGCTGCCGAAAAAGCTAACGAAGCAAAGAGTGCATTTCTTTCTACCGTAAGCCATGAGTTGAGAACACCGCTTACTTCCGTTCTTGGTTTTGCTAAGATCATCCGGAAAAGACTGGATGAAAAAATATTTCCTGCAGTAGATAAATCAGATACCAAAACAGGAAAAACAATTAACCAGATCTCAGAAAATCTTGAAGTAGTTATTTCCGAAGGAGAACGATTAACACATCTCATTAATGATGTGCTCGACCTGGCAAAAATTGAAGCGGGTAAAATGGAATGGAACTTTGAAGATGTTTCCCTGACAGAAGTCGCAGAGAGAGCAATTGCCGCTACCACTTCTTTATTTGAACAAAAAGATCTTAAACTCATTAAAGAAATTGATTCTGACCTTCCGGATATTTCCGGTGACAGGGATAAACTGATCCAGGTTATTATCAATCTTATTTCTAATTCTGTAAAATTTACTGATGCGGGTTCTGTTACCTGCAAAGTATTCAAAGAAAAAAATGAGATCATTGTAAGTGTCAGTGATACGGGTATCGGTATCGCACCTGAGGATCATGCTGCAGTATTTGAACAATTCAAGCAAGTAGGTGGCGATACATTGACCGATAAACCCAAAGGAACAGGGTTAGGTTTACCTATCTGTAAAGAAATTGTTGAACATCATGGTGGCCGCATCTGGCTGGAAAGTAAAGTAGGAAAAGGAAGCACTTTTTCTTTCGCATTGCCTCTCGCTAAAACAGGAAGCGCAAAACCTGTACATCTTGATGACCTGGTGAAACAATTGAAAGCACAAATGGCGCAATCCAAATTCAAAATAGTTGGAAAAGATGCCACAATACTTGTTGTAGACGATGATGATTCAATACGGTCATTACTGCAACAGGAACTCAGCGATGCGGGATATTTAATAGAACAAGCCACCAACGGGAAAGAAGCGTTGGAAAGCATACGTAAAAACCGTCCTGACCTGATCATTCTCGATGTGATGATGCCTGAGATGAATGGATTTGATGTGGCGGCTATTCTCAAGAACGATCCGCAGACAATGGATATCCCTATCATTGTTTTATCCGTTGTGCAGGATAAAGCAAGAGGTTACCGCATCGGTGTGGACAGGTATTTGACCAAGCCAATCAATACAACGGAATTATTTGCTGAAGTAGGTTCGCTACTCGAACAGGGTAAATCAAAGAAAAAAGTAATGGTGGTGGATGAAGACAGTGCGGCCGTCCGCTCCTTAACAGATGTGTTACAGGCCAAGGGTTATCATGTTGTGGAATCGGATGGAAAAGAATTGGTTCAAAAAGCTATCTCTGCACAACCTGACATCATCATTCTGAATTCTGTCCTTTCAGATAAACAGGAAATCGTTCAATCATTGCGTTTCGAAAAGGGACTAGAAAATGTATTGTTTTTGATTTATCAATAAATAAAAAATATTTCAATAAAATTGGTAATAGAAAAATTTAAAAAATGGAACAAAAACTTTTGATTGTAGATGATGAAGCACATATTAGAATGCTTATTGGGCAAACACTGGAAGAATTGGAAGATGAAGGAGTGAATTTTTTTACTGCGGAAAATGGTGAGCAGGCATTGGAAATTATTCAAGCCGAAAAGCCTCAACTTGTTTTTCTGGATGTAATGATGCCCAAAATGAATGGCATGGAAGTTTGTCGTCGTGTGAAAAAAGATCTGGGCTTAAATGATGTATTCATTGTTTTACTGACAGCTAAAGGACAGGAACTTGACAGGCAGAAGGGGCAGGAAGTAGGTGCTGATGTGTACATGACCAAACCATTTGATCCTGAAGTACTTCTTTCTAAAGCAAAACAAGTACTTAAATTGGATTAATTAGTTTAAAATAATTCTGGTATAGTAATTTGTTATGTCAAGAATAAGCTTAAAAAATATTGTTGGGAAAAAAAATGAGGTTAGTGCAGATATACTTGCGTTTATCAAAGAATTGAATATAGAAATATGGATTGAGGATGAAAATGGTAAAGTATTGATGGGTGAACAGGGAGGTGCTTCTCCATCCTTTCCCGTTATACTAAATGGCGAAAAAATGGGTTGGGTAAAAGGTCATGAAAAAGGGCAAATCATTGCCAACCTTCTTTCTCATTTAGCCTCCAAGGAAGCAGAGAAGAAAAACCTGGGTACTGAAGTTTTGAGTCTTTACCAGGAAATCAATGTGATTTTTAATTTTTCAGAGAAACTGAGTCAAACTATCGAACCTGAAGCCATTGCCCGCATTACATTGGATCAGGGAATGCATTCTATCCCATCTCACAGTGGAATTATTGTTCTGTGGAATGATGATAAAGGGCAACTGGAAATTCCTGCTATATCGGATGAGCTGCTTTTTAATAAGGAGAAAATTAAAAAGAACGTTTCACTTCTTTTCAAAATTGGTTTTAGCGGTCAGTCAGAAATTATTAATGACATTACTACTTTGAAGGAAAAAGGAATTATTGAAGAAAGTGTAAAGTCACTAATGTATGCGGCGATGAAAGTAAAGCATCGTATCATGGGTGCCATTATAATGGCCGGCACAAACCCTGATCAGTTTTCTGCTGCAAATTTAAAATTGCTTGTTACACTTGCTTTACAATCTTCGGCTGCTATTGAAAGTGCTATGCTGTATGAAAAAAACATCCGGGAAGTGAAGGAAAGAGAAGAGGCTATTTTGCGTATTCACGAGGTCACTAAAAAATTTGTACCCAATGAATTTATTCGCTCGTTGGGAAAAGAGGCTATCACAGATGTAAGATTAGGTGACCAGGTTGAAAAGATAGTCACCGTATTGTTTACAGATATCAGGGACTTCACAGCACTTTCAGAAAAAATGACGCCTGAAGAAAACTTCCGATTTGTTTCTTCATTTAATGGCAGACTTGGTCCGATAATAAGATCAAACCGGGGGTTTATTAACCAATATCTTGGTGATTCTATCATGGCGATCTTTCCTGAAAGCCCTAATGATGCGCTGAATGCAGCTATTAATATGCAGAAAGAGGTTTATGAATTAAATAGGGAAAGAATTGCGAAAGGACTCCCTGCCATTAAAGCTGGTATAGGCATGCACACAGGCCCGCTTATCATGGGCATTACCGGTGATGAATTCAGGATGGATGCAGCTACCATTTCTGATACAGTGAACACAGCTTCAAGAATCGAAAGCCTTACCAAATATTATAAATCACCTCTTTTGTTAAGCCAGGATACGCAGCAACGTATAAACGGGCATTATAAATTTCATTTACGACAACTTGGTATCGTACGTTTAAAAGGGAAACATAACCTGCTTAGTATTGTTGAGTGCATCAATGGATTTGACCAGGAACAATTTGAGAAAAAACTGTCCACTCTCTCATATTTTAACGAGGCAATGACTTCTTACCACGAGCAGCAATTTGAAAATGCCATAGCACGTTTCCGGGAAATTCTGAATAGAGATCCTGATGATCAAACAGTAAAATTGTTCATGGAAAATGCTGTTAGATATCTGCGGGAAGGAATTCCGGAAAACTGGACAGGTGCCGAAGAAATGTTAAGCAAATAACCAAGATTTGTCTTGTAATAACCTCTATTTCAACAGTAGTTTGTTGCCAATTATCATTTGTACACATGAGAAAGGTCACCGGGTATTTCTTTTAATAAGATTAAACTTGTTCAGAAGCTTTCAAAATATTCGTGTGGCATGTCAGGACTTGAAAATATAAAAAGGCCGGAACTAGTGCAACAGTCTTCCAGGTTGAGGGAAAGATATCCTTTATCCCCCAAAAAGGAGCCGCCAATTGATGATCTGTTTTTACAATTATTAAAAAATTATCCCGACGGGTCAATAAGTATTGTAGACAAAAACTTCAATTTTATTTATACAGATGGAGAGTTGTACAACCAGTTAAGAGTTTCACCTGTTGAATTGATTGGCAAAAAGATTTTTTCAGTTTTTCCTTACGCGTTAAACGAAAAAATCCGGTCTGGACTTTCTGAAGTTTTCCAGGGTAAAATTATTTCAGGTTTTGAATTGCCCGGTTGTTGTTTAGCCGGAAACAGCTATGCTATAGAAGCATTTCCTTTGGTAGAAAGAGATAATAAAATAAATACTATTGGCATAATCATCAGCAACATTACAAAACTTAAAAAAGCGGAGGAAAATTTAATAAAAGCTCTTGAGAAGGAAAGAGAACTTGGTGAACTAAAGTCAAGATTTGTATCAATGGCTTCGCATGAATTCAGAACTCCATTGAGCACAGTACTTTCTTCTGCTTACTTATTATCGAAATATACAACAACCGAGGAGCAATCAAAAAGAGAAAAGCACCTGGAAAGAATCATTTCGTCCGTGAATAACCTAACAGATATTCTTAATGATTTTCTTTCCCTTGGTAAAATTGAAGAAGGAAAGATATCGATAAGACCTTCAGAGATTGATATCAGGGAATTTATAAACAGCACTATTAATGAAATAAAACCTGTTCTTAAATCAAACCAGGAAGTCATATATAAACATTCCGGTGAAGGGATGATCATACTGGATAAAGGTTTATTGAAGCATATTATTTTAAATCTTTTATCGAATGCAATAAAATTTTCAAATGAAAATTCAATAATTGAAATTGCGACAAAGAAGAATGCTTCATTTATTTTATCCGTCAAAGATCATGGTATCGGAATATCTGCAGAAGATCAGAAACATTTGTTTGAACGTTTTTTTAGAGGAGCCAATGCAGCGAATATCCAGGGAACAGGGCTGGGGTTGCATATTGTAGCCCGCTATGCAGAATTATTGAACGGAAAGGTGCACTTTCAAAGCGAACTGGATAAAGGAACTAAGTTTATTATAAAATTTAAAACTAACCAGGTAAATGCATAAAGAAAAGTTAGTCCCGGGAATCTATTTTTTCTTATAAAACATACTTCCATGAAGAAGATTTTGTTAATAGAAGATAACGGTGATGTTCGCAATAACACGGCGGAAATCTTGGAGCTTGCCAATTACAAGGTCTTGTCTGCGGATAACGGGAAAACAGGAGTGGAAATGGCTTTAAAAGAAAAACCTGACTTGATAATTTGCGATATCATGATGCCGGTTCTTGATGGGTATGGTGTATTATATGCTCTTCAAAAAAATATCGAGACTATGAATACACCTTTCATATTCCTGACAGCCAAAACAGAAAAATCAGATATGCGAAAAGGGATGGAATTGGGGGCGGACGATTATATTACTAAACCATTCTCGGGAACAGAGCTTTTAAATGCAGTGGAAGGTCGTTTAAAGAAGTCAGAACTTTTAAAACAACAATTTTCTTCTCCGCATGATCAGCCGGGTAAAGTAATTGTGGGTGATATGATCGGCGAGTTAATTAAAGGAAGGAATATAAACAAATACAAAAAAAAACAAGTCATTTATTTTGAAGGAAACAGACCTGGTCGATTATTTTATATTCAAAGAGGCAAGGTGAAAACATACAAAACAAACGATGACGGTAAAGAGCTGGTTGTTGAATTGTTTAATAAAGGAGATTTTTTAGGTTACGCAGCTTTGCTGGAAGGCACAAATTATAAAGAAACTGCTGAAGCCATTGAAGAAACCGAATTAGCTATTATACCCAAAGACGATTTTGATGAATTGGTAAACTCAAGTCATCAAGTGGCACGGACTTTTATCAGGTTACTTGCAAAAAACATTCGTGAGAAAGAGGAACACTTATTGGGGTTAGCGTATAATTCTTTGCGTAAAAAAGTAGCAACTGCTTTGCTTACGCTGGAGAGTAAATATAACCAGGACCAGGAGGAAAACTTTTCCATAGACATAAGCCGGGAAAACCTGGCCACTATTGCAGGTACGGCTACTGAATCACTGATCAGAACTTTGGCTGATTTTAAAAGTGAGCATATCATTGATATGAATCATGGAAATATCATTTTTAAGAACAAGTATAAACTGCAAAATATGTTCAACTGAAAACCTGCATGACCGATTATACTGATTTGAATCATTTATTTTTTTGATGAACATCATTTTTTTCACTACACCGGTAAAGGTAGTTTTGGCACATAAGTTTATTGTATGAAGCGAAACGACCAGCATATCAACTCTGAAAACCTGCATCTTATCAAATTGTTACCTGCAAGAAAAGCCGCGTTGCAATTAAATGACGTAAAAACTTCGAAAAACGAAGTAAAGAAGAACTCTCCCGTTTTTTATACAAAGCCGATCCACAAGGCTAAAAAATTTGATTTGTTATAACTGTATTGAATATTTTTCAGGAGCTGGTCTTTACGGATTCCCGATCAGATCATTGGTTTTTTCATGGCAACTACACCCACTTTATCTGTAAAAATCTTGTTCAAAGAAGTTATTCAGGAAACCATTAAAATTATTTTTAAGTTTTTCGAAATTGGTATCTAAAATTTTTATTTCGCTCTTCAACTTTTTTTGCAAATAATGTATTTCTTTTCCGGTGTGATTATTCTTTACAATATTATCCTTCATAGATTTTTCAAGTGAGGTCAGGTCAGTCCACATCAATCTAAAAGCTTCATCTTGTTGTAAAAATTGATTTTGGTACTGCTCGGCCATTTCCAGGAAATTAGTATCCTTTTCTTCATTTTTTAAAGTTTCTACTAACTTATTTTTTTGAAAGGTATTTTCCTGCTGAAGAAATGCGAGTGTCTTTTTCCATGATCCTATCTCATCCGGTTTGTTATTACTCCGCTCCATAGGTACATTACTTGTTTTTTGTGTGTTGATTTATGTATGTTGTGATTCTTCCGGGATCATTTGTATCCGGTAAATGGTCAATCATAGGGGCTTGATTTGTCGAATCGATTTGTAAAATGGTTGTTTCGTCGATTTTGGACGAATTTTCTTCTCCGGAGTTATTATCGGAAAAGGAAAAAAGAATACTGATATATAAAATTACCCGACTCACTGATATTTCAAAATGGAGTGTCACTTTCGAAGATGACTAACCAATTTTAAATGCAAAATATTTTAAGGATGCTAAGTATTCAATGACAGTTATCAATAAGAAAACCAATTTTCATCAGTAAGAGAATCACGTAGGTTTCCTGATCATAAATAGAAATAATGGTGACCGCTATCATTGTTTCAGACTGTGTATAGCTTTTAATTTTGTATCAGTTTCATTCAAGCCAGATAGGTTAAGGAAGGAGTAGATATGGCTGTTTAAAAACAGTAAATTATCTGTCCAGGTACAGAATAAAAACTGTAAAACCTGACATGGATTGAAGTGAAGGGGCTAATACAGAATAACAGTTGTAAAAGGTTGTAAACCGTATTAGCTGTGAAAGGCGGGTTTGAAAAAGCCCGCCTTGTTTTTTATCGCTTTAATAATGCCTGGTGTCACTATTAAAAGTTAATCTCTTCTGTATAAGCCAATCAATTCACCGAAACCAAGAATATGCCCTTCCATTGCCTTTTCAAGATCGGCTTTTGTTGAATCAGCAGTTAATTCCAGCTTGCAATCCAGTGCATATACTTTGAAAAAATAACGATGAGTTCCTTTTGGCGGGCAGGGCCCGGAATAAATATTCTTCCCAAAATCAGTAATGCCTTGTACTCCAGGAGCATCATTTTCTTTCAGGTGATGTATAAGAGGAATATTCCACATTACCCAATGTACCCATGTTTCGACGGGTGCATCCGGATCATCTACGATGATAGCAAGGCTCTCTGCCTTTTTGGGAATATGATTAAAGTTTAGTGAAGGATTTACATTCTTTCCATCGCAGGTATAGCGGCGCGGTATAAAATCATTTTGTTTAAACGACGCCGAACTGATATCAATTTTTTTATAAGTTATTGCTGTCTCCTCTTCAAAAATTAAAGGATGAAAGTTCATACTAAATTTAATTTTGATAGTTAATTAAAGATTTTGAAGTAGAGTTAACGCACTAAATTTTTACTGTTTACAAAAGAAATTTGATAATTTATTTATTTACCAGAAACACTTTAGTGCTAGTATAACCTGGCGACTTACTCCTTTAAGTTTTTTATAGCCTGTTCAACACGTTCTGCATGGCTTCTTTTACTTCGGTGGCAAAGGTTTTAAGATCCAGATCATCCACACTGTGCATGAGTTCTTCCGGGTTAACGATAGAAACTTCCACCTCGCCGCCTTCATGTTCCTGAACTACCACATTGCACGGAAGAAATACACCAAGCTTGTCTTCCGTAAGGATAGTTTCATATGCATAGTTAGGATTACAGGCTCCGAGGATTACATAATTTCTGAATTCTTTGTTGATCTTTTTCTTAAATGTCTCTTTCAGATCAATGGTGGTAATAATTCCAAAACCTTCTTTTTTTAATTCTTCAGTTACTTTTTCAATTGCATTTGCAAATGGAATTGTCATTTTTTTGCTTAGATGATAATCTGTAATTGTCATAGACTGATGTTTATAAAATTTATACTTTAACAGTTGATGTTATTTCATCAGGTGGTACATTGTTTTTTTCTGATTTTTTTTTGAGAAGTTTTTTCAAAACCTTTACTGCTGCTATAACAGCATTTTCAAAACTAGTGCTGTTCTTTTGTACAAATAATGTATCTCCAAAAATGTCCAGCCTTATTTTGCATACTTTACTTTCCTGTTTTAAGGCGATGTCTTCCGTTAAGAAAATTTCGGCCCTTGACACTTTCTCGCTCAAATGAGAGAGAGCAGACACTTTTTTTTCGATGATGTCCACTACCTTTTCATTTACTTTCAATTTTGGGGAATAAATCTCTATAGTCATATTTTTAAAATTATTTTATTATTTGTTTTTTAAAAATGATATGTGTCAGGCTACAATATGATCCTTTATGCAATTATTAGTTGCAGGTGTTCAAGTATCTCATGCAAGGTGGAAATGCCATTCTTTCTCCACAAAACCTGACCATGATGAAGGATTACAAGAGTGGGTACTGTTTGTACACTATACAGTTCAGTCATTACAGGCTCCTTTTCTATATCTATGCTTATAACTCTTATTCTTTCACCCAACAGTTCTTTTAATTCATGTAAAACAGGGATCATCAACTTGCAAGGCTGGCACCACTCTGCAAGGAAGTCAACTACCACAGGAGTTTCGCCTTCTAAATATGATTCGTAACTTTTTATCATGCAACTTCACTTAATACTTTTCGCCTAAACAAACCATTTTGGAAAAATACCCTTCTTGACAGAAGGGTATTCAAACAATTTGAATGCAATCAAAAAACAGATACTTCTTCTTCAACAATAAGTTTGTTTTCAACCATCATTACACCCGGCGCTGCCCACGCTGCTTCTCCTGCATCTTCTTTTTCTGCTAATGATCTTACGCTACCTTTTAAAATTACTTTTGAGCCCTTTGTTTCTACCTGGATACTTTCGGCATCAAGGGTGGCGCTGCGATGAAATGCAGCTGTGATTTTTCTTTCTACATCACCGACCATTACAATTGACTTTACAGTAATAAAATTGTACACATCGCGAACACCGGGCAGGTTTTCAATTGCATCTTTAGTGGCTTTTCGCTGATATTCCCATTCTACATCGCCTTCTAAGGTTACGACTCCATCTTCTACTTTAATCTTAATTCTTTCTTCCTGTACGGCAGTATGTAATCTCAAGGCATTCAAAACTGTTTCGGCTATTTCGCTGTCTGTCTTTTTGAAAATTGGAGATATGCCAACCTGGATGTCAAGAGCAACCGCTTTAACACCACTTACTTTTTTTGCCGCTTTTTCTGCAACCATTTTTTTTGTATAGGTATCTACAATTCCCGAAAGTGTTACCACACCTTCTTTTACAGCCACTCCTATTTCAGATGCATTTAGTATGGGTTCCCAGTTAAGCTGAGCCATTACATCTTTTTGGATCTGAGAATCGGTTTTCATGATTAAGAAGTTTAGTGAACAAAAACTTTTTCAATCAAAACTATGCTTGAAGCAAAAGGGAATCAATGCCGGCAATCAGCTTAAAAATTGACAGCCATCAGAGAAGGAAGTTTTTTAGATAATTGCAGATATCAAAAGCTCCATTTAAATCGTAAATAGATCACCTTTCCATAGTTGCCATACAAACTGTTTTTTGGACCAAAGAACAATTGCCCACCGGTTAGCAGTTCCATTGTATTGGTCAGCGAAAAAGTAAAAAAGGGTCCCATAAAAAAAGATCCGTCTGCAGGATCGATAATACCGGCAAGATCACCACGGATCAGGGGAGTGAATTGATAAGCTGCTTCTGCAAATAAAGAATGACGTGCGGGAGACAGCATTTTTGCTGAAACATTATTGAGTAATAAATTCACGGATAAGCTATCCGCACTTAGTACGCCGGCGCTGTTGAAAAGATAAGCGCCATGGAGGTAGAGACTATTTGGAAAAGTGTAATTCACTCCCGTTGATGCAGAAACAACCGTTTGAGAAACTTTAAAATTTTTTCTGGGTACAAAGGCTGTTACTTCTCCATTGAATCCCGCCTGGCCCAGAACTCCCGACCAGCCACTGCCTAATACATAATCCGACTTTACCCATCCGGTCAAAGCTTGTATATCATAACTGCCTTTGGTAAAACGATACAAAGCTGCTGCGATCATTTCATCGGCAGACTTACCGGGTTTGTAAACCAGTTCTGCGGAAGAAGTACTGTTGAGGTAATATTGTACACGTAATGCATCCGTTCCGGGCCTTTCTTCATAATCAAAATCAAAATAAGAATAGGCATTAAAAATATCATTTGGATTCCACACAAGATTTAATCCCCAGTTAATGCGTTGTCGGCCCAGGGTTACCTGCCATTTGTTTTTGGTGTAATCCGCATTGGCACGATCAATTGTTGTATGTAATAAAAAGGAGGTTCCGCTTGCAATTGTTTTTGAAAGATCAAAAAATTCATCATTGCTATTAAGCAGTGATGAATTTTGAGAATATAGAGGCACCGATTCACCATATAATAGCCTGTTGCGCATACCAAGATGAAATTTCAAATTACTATTAGCAAAGTAATGCAGATCTACACGGTTATGCAGCAGGTTATCCAGCGTCCATTTTTGTTTAATGTCGGTAAACTGGATGCTCTGCAGATCTTTCAGATAACCTGTTATCGACCAATGTTTGGTTGAACCGGAAACAGAAGCAATACTGTCAGTGAGAGATTGTGCGCCGGCATGCTGAATCACTGGCAGGAAAATGATCCATATAAATAAGTTAATGACTGATCTTTTCATGAATAGTCTTCTGTTTCGAATCATTGATCACTTTTCCATCTTCAAGAGTTATAATCCGGTAGGCCTTGTCCATTACACGCTGGTCGTGCGTAGAAAAGATAAATGTTACTTTTTCTTTTTCATTCATACTCGCCATCAGGTCAAGCAAATTGTCTGTCGACCTGGAATCAAGGTTGGCTGTAGGCTCATCAGCCAAAATAAATTTAGGTTTTGATGCCAACGCTCTTGCCACTGCCACTCTTTGCTGCTGGCCTCCGGATAAATATTTGGGCCTCACATTTATTTTATCGCTTATACTCATGGCAGCAAGCAGGTATTGAACACGGTCATTTATTTCCTTCCGGCCGCGATTCTGTAAATCCATAATGAATTCGATATTCTCTTTTACGGTCAGAACCGGTATCAGGTTGTACGATTGAAAAATGAACCCGATGTGATGCAGTCTGAAATCAACCAAATCCCCGGCTTTCATTTTTGTAATATCTTCTTTGCCTATCATCACTGTGCCTGACGTAGGTCGATCGAGGCCACCGATCATGTTCAATAAAGTTGTTTTGCCACAACCGGACGGACCCACAATAGCAGTAAACTCTCCTTCTTCAAATGAAAGATCAATGCTGTTGAGAGCATGCACCGGCACTATAGTTTCGTTATAAGTTTTTGTTAGGTTTTTGATTTCAATTACTGCCATAGAATTTTTTTTTAAACGTTTTATCAGTCTCCACGAATTGCTTCAGCAGGTCTTAACCTTATAGCTCTTCTTGCCGGAAACAAACCGGCAATGATCGCAATTACAATTACCATAACAGAAAGCATTATATAAAAGTCAGTACCTAAGGTTGGATAGACCATACTACTATAGCCAAGTGCATTGGCACCTTCTGCAATGACAGATAGGTTGATGCCTTTATGTCCGAACCATAGAATAGTAAATATGCTAAGAGTTACACCAACGATCGCACCGGTAAGCGAAAGAAAAATGGTTTCCAGCATGATCATTCCAAATACTTTTGACGGTTTCATGCCGATGGATAATAACATTCCTATTTCACGGGTACGATCCAACACGGCCATCAGCATGGTATTGATGATTCCGAACGCAAGAGCTATTAATATGATACCGACGAAAATGATTGTCATTTGCATCATAGTTCCTGACAGAACCTGCAACATGGGAGATAATTGAACCCATGTCTGCACCTGTAAGCCGGGAAATTGGCGCTGTAAAGAATCGGCAACCTGTTTTGTATCATTGTTGTTTTGAAGCTGCACCGTAATGATCGAAGCTGCATTCCCGGGATAGTTGAGGAGGGCTCGCAGGTCAGTGCTGCGAACAAATATTGTTTGTTTATCAAAGTCGCTGTTGTGTGTACGGAAAATTCCGCTCACCTTAAAAGCGCCATATATAATATCGCCCTCCATGGTTTGCAGCGTGAGCACAATACGTGAATGTAATTTGACCTGCAGTTTATCCGCTAATTGTTGACCGATTAACACCTGGTTTTTCTGATCGGTTTTGAAATAATCGCCTTCTGTCAGTAATTGAGAAATGTCACTAACTTTTTGCTGATCGGGAGGATCAATACCGTTTACCATTATTCCTGCAGAGCTCGATGCCGTTGAAGCCATAGCTGTTAACCTGATCGATGCTGAAGCTGCATTGACTTCGGGAAGTTCTTTTATAATGGAGAGAATACTGTCTGCATTGCTAATATTGATTTGTAAATCGTGATTCTGCAGGTAACCGGGATGATTCAATTGTATATTTCCTGTTTCTGTATGGATACTTGAATAAATTTGTTGCTCTGCCATTCCCTGCATAAAGGCGTCGGAAAAAATACCACCCCACAACCCCAGTATCACTGCGATGATGATCACAGAACTTCGTGTTTTATTTCGCCATATGTTTCTCCATGCCATTCGTATAAGCATAGCTTCATTGTTTTATAGTTTCAGCCACTGAAAGTTTATTGACATACCATAAAGGATAAATAACTGAAATAGTTGCAATACCTAATATGGTAAGTCCCTGGTATAAGAAAATATAAGGATCCAGCGAAGCCGGCAGCACTGGCTCAATGCCAAATTGCTGGTAAGCTTTTACTGCTGCACCGGTTAATGAAATCGGGTGATTGTGAAAATAGAATAACAAGGGTAATATCAATACACTTCCCGTCAATATACCTAGTAAACCGATAAAAATTGTTTCCATGACAATTATTGCAGTCAGTTTTACGCGATGCATTCCAATAGCGATCATTACAGCAAATTCTTTTTTTCTCTCCAGGGTCATCATCAAAATAGTTCCGAATACTCCGAAGGCTACTACGATATACAAAATAGCCAGCATAATAATACCTCCTGCATTGTCGCCCTGTATTTCCTGCACAAGACTTTTATTCATAACCGGCCATTCCATTACTTCGTAACTGCTGTCCAGAGATTGTTGCAGGAAGTGGTGAGTGTTACCAACGTTATTGGGTTTTTCTAACATCAGGCTGATAGATGTTAAGTGGCCGGGTGCTGCAAAAAGTAATTGTGCATCCGGAAGAGAAAGGAAGGCCAGTGAATTATTTAACTGCTCAACAGGATAATGAAAAATGCCTTGTATGGGATATTGTCCTGCTGCTGTTGTACCATGGTATCCTTGTCCCAATAAAATTAAAGTGTCACCCAGGTTTAATTGAAGATATTGCGCAAGTCCATCTCCAATTAAAATTCCTTGTCCTTCGCTTTGGCTGGCATCCAGGTAATGTCCCTGCATTATTTTACCTGCCAATCCATTCATCTTATCTTCTTTCATCGGATCAATACCGATTACCTCCACACCTTTTGTATGAGGTCCCGAAGAAGCAAGCGCAAACGATTCCAATTTTGGAATAGAGAGAGAAATGTTTTTATCCTGTTGTAAAATAGTTTTTAAAGAAGAAGCAGGAACAAACGAATTATTAATCGTTTGATCATCCCAATAACCATTTGCGTGTATTTGTATATAACCTGTCGAGAAGCGAACGGCATTTGTGATCATTGATCCATATACACCTTTTTGTAATGAGCGTATGGCAATAGCCAATGTGACTGCCATGAATACTGAAGCAAGAGTGATCAATGTTCTGCGTTTATTACGCCATAAATTCCGCCATGCCAGTTTAATAAATTGTTGCATTGAAAATGATTTCGGTTTCAGCATTCATCAACGTACATTCTTCATATTCTGCTGGGAAAAAAACCTTTCCTTCAACGATACATTAAAGGCTATCTTTTGAAATTCAAAAATCGTTTGTTTTCCTTTTTCTTTAACAGGTGTCATTACCAGTTTGGACGGGAGGTCCCTGTCATCAAAATGACGAATGTCTGACTGCACTTCACGGTTCACCAGTTCTCCATCTTCATTATAATATTCGGCTTTCAGCATAAAATATTTGTCTTTAGCGATCCATGCAATGATCTTATCCCATACTACAGCTGCATTTGGCTTAGGGGTTAATTGTATCTTGTAGCAATCATAGCCTGAAATTGTTTCGTTACCAAGTAAGGTGTGCGTATAATCATCCACGATAGAGTTGGCTTTTACAAGATCATTGTTGGTAAAATCGGAACCCATCCAGTTTTGCCCCATCATGGAGGGGGGTATTCGTATAATTCTGCTGATACTTGGCATCCAGTTCCACATTTCATTGTGGCGTTTTAAAAATACCTGGCCTTTGTCCTGCGCAGGTGCGGTAATAAGTATCATATAATAATCATTACCCAGTGACCATGTTTTCATACTCACTTTCCTTGTCCAGGATGGACGATCAATTGTCATTGTAGCTATGCTTTCGTTGGAGCGGCCCATCATCAGGTCATTGGCTTTTTTTACAATGGCGGTTGCATCTATCTGCGCATCGACATGCGTAAATGCCATTACAAAAGCAGCGGCGATGAATAAAATTTTTTTGTTCTTCATATTAATTCATTTTATGGCTTTCAGGCAAATTTTGCAATAATCATTTTCAATACATCTTCCAGCGGGTATTCATCAGGCGCCATTATCAGGTCTATCATTACCCCATCCAGCACAGCGCCGAAAAGCATGGCTTCTGCGAGCGGATTACGGGATCTTTTCTTTTTAAAATAATTTATATATACCTCCAGGTATTTTTCAAAAAAAGCTTTGGCTTCTTTCTGAAATTGTGCGTTCACTTTTGGCTGGAGAGCAAGCAAAGTATATAACCTCCAAAAATCTGTTTCCTTTGAAAAGTATCCGACCATACCCCGAAGGCCTTCTTCAAACTCCTTTTTTGTTTTAATAACTCCGGAAGAATTTGTTCCTATATAAGCAAGTGCCTTTTCCATTCCAAAGCGAATGAGCGCCTGCAATAACTGGTCCTTACCCGAATAGTAGGTGTACAGTAAACCCTTTGCCATTCCCGCTTCTTTGGCAATCTTATCTATAGTTGCGTCTGCAAATCCGTTATTGGCAAAAACTTTCAACGCAGCTTCAAGAATCGCTGCCTTTTTATTCTCTTTATATAGATGTAACTGTGCTGATGTTCTGGGTGACATATTTTTTTGACTGAACGTTCGGTCAAAATTAAATAAAATTTCGATTCCGGCGTTCTTATTATTTAAGGGCCGGAATAATAGTAATACTCAGGGTGATTCATCTGGTTTATGATTAATACCGGATAATGGGATGCAGATATTATTTAATATTAATCATATCGCCTGGTGACGATTGTTTTCCGAACAGGGTACCCGAACTTCTTAAATTTAACGTGGACTGATTTTTGATATTAATCTTATTGAATAATCCAACTTTTATGACTTACAAAAGGCACAATGCCGTTTATCCTGGCGAATACAGCCCTTTACCCTTTATGAGAAAAGAAGCCATAAAGGAATTACACCGGTCACAAAAGTCTGCACATACTTACTCTTCCGATGTTTCTGAATATCCCGGTTTTTACAAAATTAAAATCACAGCGCCCGGTCATAAAAGAGAGGATTTTATTTTGTATATAAATAAAACCAAACTTTATATAACTATAATGCAAACCGATATTCCTGCAGAAAGTGAGGCTTGCTCAAAGGAAGAGTCGGGGAATAATTGCATTTTTCAAACGATAAAATTGCCTTCAAGTATCGATACTGATTTTTTACATGCTGAATATAAAGAGGGCGTCCTTTGCATGTATTTTTATAAAACCAATCAAGCATCTGTCAGAAGCCTGCACCACATTGTTGTTTATTGATTTTACAGGTGATTAGAGCAGTTCCATGAAAATATTTCTATAAGTGATTAGTATCAGGTATTAGTTTGCCTGCTATCATCGTTTAATTTTTTCTTCCCGTATAACTTTCACTTCATTTTAATAGTAACCTCGGTGAGTTTTTCTTTCAGTCATCCTTATAAGTTTGATGAACGGTATAAAACCCGTGTAGCTTATTTCTCAATGGAATTTGGCATTGATCAATCATTGAAAACCTATGCAGGAGGTCTCGGTTTTTTAGCCGGTTCTTACATGCGAAGTGCCTTCACCTTAAAACAAAATATGGTTGGTATCGGTATTCTCTGGAAGTTTGGCTATTACGACCAGGTAAGAAAAGCAGACCAGACAATGGATGTTTTGTTCCAGGAAAAAGTGTATGGTTTTTTGCTGAAAACAGACATTCGGTTTACCATCGACGTATCGCAGCATAAAGTAAATGTAGGTGTATATTATCTGGCTCCTGAAATCTTTAATTCGGCACCTGTTTTCTTTTTGACAACTAATTTGCCGGAAAATGATTATCTCGCAGAAACTATTTGTCACCGTCTTTATGATTCAAACAATGAGACTAAAATAGCTGCGGCTATATTCTTGGGTGTTGGTGGCGCCAAACTTCTTGAACAGCTTAACTGGGAACCCGAAGTATATCACCTGAATGAATCGCATGCTCTTCCACTTGCCTTTTATTTATATAAAAAACATGGTAATATTGAGGAAGTGAAGAAAAGATTTGTATTTACCAATCATACTCCTGAGGAAGGTGGAAATTTAAAAACGGATTTATTTCTATTGAAGAAAATGGGATTCTTTAGTGGTATCTCTTCCCCTGAGATAAAAAAAATAGCCGGTATTGCTGACAATAAACTGGACCATACATATACCTGTTTGAAGTTTTCAGGGCTGGCAAATGGCGTTTCAAAATTGCATTTAAAGACTTTACAGGCTATATGGCAAAATTATCCGGATATCTGCAAGATCATTTCTATAACCAATGCGCAAAATTTTAATTTTTGGGCAGATAAGGAAATGTACAGGGCGATGAATGGAAATGATGATGAGGCTTTACGAAAAATAAAAAATCAAAAAAAGAAATTTTTATTTGAGGAAGTGGCTGATCAATGCGGAGAAATTTACGATGAAAATATATTGACCATTGTCTTTGCCAAACGTTTTACAGGTTATAAAAGGGCTGATCTTCTTTTTCATAATATGGAAAGATTTGATCAATTAGTAAGGAATAAGAATTTTCCGGTTCAGATCATTTGGGCGGGAAAGCCTTACCCGGTGGATTATGCGGCTATAGCTGTGTTTGATAAGATTGTTCATCTTTCCAAAACATGTTCGAACTGTTCGATACTCGTTGGCTATGAATCGCGGCTGTCCAAAATGCTGAAAGGAGGTGCAGATGTTTGGTTGAATCTGCCCCGCATGACGCATGAAGCATCCGGCACAAGCGGCATGACTGCCGCCATGAACGGGGCAGTAAATGTTTCTATTCCAGACGGATGGTTCCCTGAATTTTCACATCCGGACATTAATAGTTTTTTAATCCCTCCGTCTGATATGTCTTTATCTGACCATGAACAAGACAGCAGGGATGCAGAAACACTAATGGATGTGCTTGAAAAAAAAGTATTGCCAATGTATTATAATCAGCCAAAAGAATGGACAAAGATTATGAAAAATGGAATGAAAGGCATTATTCCGTTTTTTGATAGCGACCGCCTGGCACGACAGTATTATGATTTACTTTATAAAATAGCAACAAACAAAAAATCAATTAGAAAAACTACTCCGGTTATCTTTCAGCGTTTGATTCAATAATAGAACTAAATCCACTTTAATGAGATGAATTCTATAAATAATTTTGCAACACAAGAAGTAAGAAAGAAATGAACGAAAAATTAAGAAACTGGTTGTTTAATGAAACGTTAGGGAAGTTAGTATTCGTCCTGGCCTGCATTATTGTTCTTTGGATTCTGATTAACTTCATTAAGATCGGAATATCCAATAGGGTTAAAGATAATGACCGTCGCTACCGTTCAAAAAAGCTGCTTGTTTTTGGTGGATATGTAGTGACCGTACTGATCATCCTTATAGTTTTCAGTAATAAAATAAATAACCTGACTGTAGCATTGGGAATTGCAGGCGCCGGTATTGCATTTGCCCTGCAGGAGGTAATTGCAAGTATTGCAGGCTGGATAGCAGTGATGCTGGGAGGTTTTTATAAAACCGGTGACAGAATTCAACTGGGCGGTATAAAAGGGGATGTGATTGATATTGGCGTTTTACGCACCACGGTAATGGAACTTGGCCAGTGGGTGGATGCAGACCTTTATAACGGACGGATCGTTCGCATTGCGAACAGTTTTGTTTTTAAAGAACCTGTATTTAATTATTCAGCAGATTTTCCCTTTTTATGGGATGAAATTAAAGTGCCTATTCAATATAACAGTAATTACCAAAAAGCCAGGGAAATTTTTTTATCGCTGACAAATGAAGTTTGCGGAAACTATGCAAAAGAAGCAGAACAAATGTGGAAAAATGTTTTAAGAAAATACCTGATAGAAAATGCTTCCACCGAACCTATGGTCACTATTATTGCAAATGATAACTGGGTTGAGTTTACAATTCGTTATACAGTGGATTATCAAAGGAGAAGAAGCACAAAGGATAAATTATTCAGCAGGATATTGGAAGAAATAGGAAAAACAGGCGGAGAGATCAGATTCGCGTCTTCCACTGTTCAATTGGTGAATACCCCCGAAATGCACATAAAAATAAAGGACGACAAAAATATTCATTAAAATAAAGTTCTTGAGATGAAATCGTTTGAAGACCTGAATCCGAGAGATAAAACCTTATTACTAAAATTTCCGGCTTATGTTTCATTACTTGCCGCTAATAATGATGACAGTTTGGACAGACCAGAAAAAAAAGCTGCCATCAAAATTTGTCATATCAAAACTTTTTCCTGTGATCCTCTTCTGGCAGGATTTTATCAGGAAGCAGAAAAAGCGTTCGAAAAAAATATTGCACAACTTGACCAAAGACTTCCCAAAGGCAGATTCGAAAGAGAAAAAATAATAAAAACTGAATTGGCCAAAATTGAATCTATTCTTTTGAAATTGGGAAAGAACTATGCGTCAACCATCCACCGGAGCATGAGTTCATTCAAAAGACATGTTTCAAAAGCTCATCGCAATGTACTGGAATATTTTGTTTTTCCTCTGCCGATAAAAGGACTTACTGATTAATGAATCGACTTTTTTCTATCCAGGGGTCGCAAAAAAATGACTTTTAAACTGTAAAACTGATTACAATGATAAATAAGAAAGATGTAATTGAATTATCCAGGGTTTGCAAACCTGTTTGCATTTCAATTTTTATACCCACTCATAGGGCCGGAGAAGAAACACTTAAAGGAAAGGATGCTTTAAATCTTAAAAATCAATTGAAGAATATTAAGAAAAAATTGGAGCAAAGAGGCATGAGTATATTTGAAATAGAAAATTTAGTGAAACCGGTTAGCGAATTGATTAATGACAGTGAGTTCTGGAGACATCAATCAGATGGATTGGCAATTTTTCTTTCTGAAGGTTTTTTTGAGAAATATACTGTTCCGGTATATTTCGAAGAATTTAATTATCTCTCCGGCGAATATTATTTAAAACCATTAATGCCCTTGTTTAATGGTGATGGATTGTTTTACCTCCTGACCTTAAAAATGGATGAAGTAAAATTTTATGAAGGCACACGACATAGTATCACTGAGATAATAATTGACGATTTAATACCCTCCCGGTTAGAAGACAGGGTCGGTTATGATTATGTACAAAAAAGTTTGCAATTCAGAACACAGCAGGGAAACAGCATTTACCATGGTCATGGAGAAAGCGAAGCCGCGTCTAAAGATGAATTATTACGTTATTTCAGGGCAATTGATAAAGGATTAATGTCCATATTACACGATGATCAAAAACCTCCATTGATTTTAGCCTGCCTGGATTTTCATTTTCCAATTTACAAGGAGGCAAACACTTATCAGAATCTCTTTCCACAACATATTTCCGGAAACCCGGCTGACATGGATGTACTCTTATTGCATGAAAAGACATGGGAACTATTGCAGCCCTATTTCAGCCGAAATCGTCAGGAAAAATCGGACCAATATTTACAATTTCAGGGCACCGGAAAAACTTCGTCAGACATAAAAGAAATTTTACCGAATGCTTTCTACGGTAAGGTAAATACACTCTTCCTTGAAAACAGGGCAGATATTTTTGGCATCTACAATTCTGAAACTTCGGAAACGATTCTTAATAGTAAACATACAGATTCAAATATCTCTTTGATGAATCTTGTTGCATTAAAAGTTTTCGAACAAGATGGAACTGTATATTTAATGGAAAAAGAAGATATGCCTGACAGTTCATCGAAAATAAACGCATTATACAGATATTAATGAGAATGGCGGTTTCTATTCAATGTCCTTATTGTTTTTTCATTTCTTTTTGTTTGTCGGTAAAGCAATCGATCTGAATCCGTTTTGTTTTTATGATCAGTTATATCATTAATACAAAAACATGCGAACCTTTTAGGAAAGGGATCAGTCATACGTAGGAAAAGGAGACACAGAGCTTTTTTCAAATTTGCCGCTTTTTTCTTTTAAATAAATTCTGAATACAATTCCCTGGATATCTTTAAGCCCATTGTGGCCTTCACCTACAAACGGCCAGGTTTTCCCTAAATGTGTCGTGACACTTGAAAGAATAGGCAATCTTCTTTTCACCAGAATTTTTAAAGCATTTATTCTTTCTTCCTCATTTGTTAACTCTTCATAATTTCCCCATGCGATCACGCTTTTCCAATTAGCCATATCCTTCATCTCATCAACCTGGAAGCAAACTTTTGGATTTTTACGCATTGTGTCAATCTTTTTTCCTTCGTGACTATGGCAATAGACGTAATTACCATCATAAGCATAGCTTGTCGGAACCACATATACAAAATCTCCATCATGACATCCAATGCGACCCACACATTGCTTGTAAAGGAGATTTTCAATTTCTTCGGATGATAATTTGCCTATCATGTTATTCTGTTTGGTAGCCAAAGTCATTGCATTTTATATTTAATCTAATTTACGTTCCTTTTTGTAAAGCTTAAATGATGCCTATCAGACTAAATGATGATTATGATTCGAATAATAACTATTCCTCTATTGATAAATTTGGATAAAAGTGATATGCAATTGATAAAAGGAAAAGCCGAAAACCTTTTTACAAAGTAGGCGAATAATATTTTTCTGTATGAAACTTTTAAAGAAACTAAGTATTGTAATTAGCTTTATTATTTCGCTGTATATGCTGACGGGGTGCGGTACGCCATACCCTGTAACGTATGATGTGCATTATACAAATCCTTCGTGGGCGCCCCCTTATTATACCGGTGTAAGATATTATTACCTGCCTGATATTGAAGTGTACTACGATTTAACTGACCAGCAATTCGTGTACCTGGATAATGGGCAATGGTTCTTTTCTTCGGTATTGCCATCTTTGTATGCCGGCTATGATCTATATACCGGGTATGTGATCTCATTAAACGTAAATGTCTATCAGCCGTGGCTGCATCATCAATATTATGTTTCTCATTATCCACGCTATTATTATCATAGCATTTACCGTAATACGGATTTTGCCGACATCAGGGGTTTCAGTGAAAATGAAAAAAAGCCGATTTATTGGAGACAGGAAGATAGAAACAGGATAAATGATTTTCGAAAAAATGATAAACCGATGAATAAACCGGATGTGCATAAGCAACCACAGCCGCCAGTATACAATGGGAAAAAAATTGGTCAGCCGGTGAAAGTTAAACCGGAAATGAGAGAGAAAAAACCGTTCAGGAAAAGCGGAGATAATCAAACAAAGAAACGCCGCCATTCCAATTAAAAATTTAGATAACTCTAGGCGTTAAATTGTTCTGATAAGCCGGAGAAATTCACGAACAGCTACAGTGATAGTGAATGATGAAATATAATTTGCACCTATTTTACCGATGAACATAATCTTTATCTATCTTTTTTTGAAAAATTTTTTCAATTTGCTTTTCCAGTTCAGCCGGCGACCATAAACCGGAAACCATTAAACGCCTGATTGTATAATTCGGATTTGTTTTGCTCATTCGTCTGCTTAATTGAAAAGCCAGTTTTATTCCGCTCTTCTTTAAGCTGTCGATTGCGATACTGTCCCATATTCCATAGGGATAGGCGAAGTATTCGACAGGTTTGCCGGTTATTTTTTCAAGCAGCAATTTTGGTTTGTCAATCTCCTGTTCCCAAAGTTCTCCTTCGATTAACGTTATCTTTTGGTGATCCCATGTATGGTTGCAAATGGAATGACCTTCATCTGAAAGTTGTTTTATTTGTGATTCAGTCAGGTAATTGGGTTTATTTATGCATATGGTCATTAAAAAAAATACTCCTTTAAAACCATACTTGTCAAGAATAGGTTTCGCTATTGAAAAATGCTCTTCATGAGAATCATCAAAGCTTATCATTATAGGATTTGAGGGTAAGGCGGTTCCGAAAGTTAAATGCTGATATAGTTGATCGGGCGAAACAGTATAAAAGTTGTTTTTATATAAAAATTGCATCTGTTCATTGAAATGGTCTTCGCTTATAGTATATGCATCTTCTTTTGAAGAATTTTTTTTAATGTTATGGTAACAGAGAACAGGTATTTGATCACTTACAACAGGATTATAGATAATCGAAGAACCGGATCTTAAATTTTGGAAGGCGAAACTTTTATCAGATCCGTTGTATACAATAAAAAATAGTAAAGAAATAAAAATCAGTTTCATTTTAAACTAACCTTCTTCATTTCCTTTCTTAACCGTTCAAGATAATAGATCACTTCATCATCAGTTACTTCTTCAAAATTTTCATAAAAAGCTCCCACACCATAAAATACTTCAGGTACCAGTACAGAAATAACTTCATCCACTTCTTTATTCAATTTTTCGATAGCATCCGCGGAAGCAACCGGGACTGCTATGATGATTTTTGCCGGCTCGCTTTTTTTCAACATCTGCACTGTAATCAGCAATGTATTGCCGGTAGCAATTCCATCATCGATTAAAATAACTGTTTTGCCTCTTAGGTCTTTAAGTTCTTTGTTTGTCGAGAATTTGGGATACATCTTCTTTAGTCTTGTCCGTATCCTGTCGATCTCTTCATCAATGTATTCCTGTGATGCTTCCGAATGAGGAATAATCAATTCATCGGTAAGTGTTACGGCGCCGATGGCGTATTCTTTATTCAGTGGATGCCCTAATTTTTTAACCAGTATCAAATCCATCGGAAAACCTAATTCCCTTGCTACTGCATAGGCGACAACTACGCCGCCACGGGGTACCGCCAGGATCAGTCCCGGATCATCCTTATATTTTTCCAATTTTTTTGCAAGTTGTAAACCTGCATCAATTCTATCGTGAAACATACTGGTTGAATTTAATGATTATAGATATAGAAATATAAAATAGCAGTGGCAATGAGTAAAACAGATATCACCTGGTTAAATAAATAAATACCTAGAATTTTCTTTGTCCTCAATCCACTTAAAGCCGGAATGAAACTAACGAACATAGAAGCAGTTGCAACAAACCAAAGCGGAATCCAGTTGCCGGTGATCATAATGATTAATGCAATAAAGGGTGTTATAATGATTGCCTGGCTTACCATTGCAATAGACATCCATTTAAAATGATTTTCGCCGGCATTTTCTTTTTCAATGTATAATTTCAAAAATTGAATAAAGGAAAGATGTTGTTTCGGCCTTTCTATTTCTTCAACCGGAATTCTAACCCTTGTTCTTATATATTTTTTTGTAGTGGTCGTATTCATAAGAAATAATTTATTTTATTTTTTCAATGTAATTAAGAGGCTGTAAATATTTTTCAAACCAATCACCTGCTTTTTCACATACCTGCTCCATCGTTCCGGGTTCTTCAAATAAATGCGTAGCTTCTTTAATCACTTCAAATTTTTTGTCACAAGTCAATAATTCATATGCGTCCTTGTTGAAGTTCAGTACATCATAATCAAGACTGCCGACGATCAATAGCGTAGGAGATTTTACTTTTTTCAAAGCGCTGCTGGCAAGATCTGGTCTGCCTCCCCGAGAGACCACGGCCTGTATATCTGGTAAATAAGCTGCAGCTTTCAATGCAGAAGCTGCACCGGTGCTGGCGCCAAAATAGCCGATACCCAAATGTTGAGCAGGTTCAAAATTTTCAAGCCATTGCGTTGTATTAATTAATCTTTGTGTCAGAAGTTCTATATCGAATCGATTGTGATAAGACTGATCTTCTTTTTCTGTTAAAAGATCAAATAAAAGAGTTCCCAAATTTTTTTTCTGTAAATATTTCGCTACCATTTTATTTCTCGGGCTTAACCTGCTGCTTCCGCTGCCGTGAGAAAAAATAATAATTGGATCTGCTTCCTGCGGAATTATCAATTCCCCTTTCAGCGATATGTTTCCAAGCCGGATGTCAATTTCATTATGGTATCTAAATTCTATCATTATTGTTTCAAATTTATTTATTACAAACGTGTATGAAAATGATGCCTATTAGCATATTGTGTGATAGTGGTCATTGATAAATAACTAATAAATGTGTTGTTTTAAAAAAAGAAAAACATGTCACGGTATTTCACTAAACAGGTAAGTTTTGATGAAGAGGAAGCCGTAAAGATCATACAGGACAATTCGTATGAACTCAAAACTCCTGATGATCTTGGTCCGCTTATGGATCGGATCGGTAATGCGGAAATTGTAATGCTTGGTGAGGCTTCACACGGAACTCACGAATATTACGTGTGGCGCAATCATATCACAAAAAGATTGATAAAAGAAAAGAATTTCAATTTTATTGCAGTGGAAGGTGACTGGCCCGACTGTTACAAATTGAATCGTTACATAAAAAATCATGGCGACGCCGGTAAGACAGCAAAGGAAGTATTACATTCCTTTAACCGGTGGCCTACCTGGATGTGGGCTAATTGGGAAATAGCTGCGTTGTCAGAATGGTTGCGAAAGCATAATTACCGGTTACCTGCAAATAAAAAGATCGGATTTTATGGATTAGATGTGTACAGTCTTTGGGAAAGCATGGAAGCGATCATGCACTATTTAAGAAATGTGGATCCGGCTGCATTGAAAGTTGCTCAAAAAGCCTTTCAATGTTTCGAACCTTATAAAGAAGAAGAAGGCCAGAGTTATGCTAGGGCTTCCCGTTTTGCGCCTGAACTCTGTGAAAATGAAGTGGTGGATCTGTTAAAAGAGATACGGCTCAAATTACCTCAATACAACACTGATCATGAGGCTGTATTCAGTGCCGAACAAAATGCACTCATCGCAGTGAATGCAGAAAAATATTATCGTGCCATGATTGCCGGAGGTCCTCATACATGGAATATTCGTGACAGGCACATGATGGAGACATTAAATCGTTTACTTGAATTCCATGGAAAAAATTCAAAAGCCATTGTATGGGAACACAACACTCATATCGGCGACGCGAGAGCAACAGATATGATCGATGAAGGAATGTTCAATATCGGTGAACTTGCTCGTACTGAGCATCATGACAATAATGTGGTACTGGTAGGCTTTGGTTCCTATCAGGGATCAGTTGTTGCAGGTAAGAGTTGGGGAGCACAAATGCAAAAAATCGAAGTGCCTGCTGCCCCTGCACATACCTGGGAAAATTTACTACATAAAGCAGGTACTGATGATAAGTTGCTGATCATGGATAAGTTTATGGACGATATGTTCATGGAAAATCATATTGGCCACAGGGCCATTGGTGTGGTATATCATCCGCAATATGAAAAATATGGTAATTATGTTCCGAGCATTTTGCCTCTTCGCTATGATGCATTTATTTACCTGGATCAGACAAAAGCACTTCATCCATTGCATATAAAACCAGATGGTCATCAAATACCAGAAACGTATCCTTTTGGTGTTTAAATTATCGCGGCAAAAAATTTTTATTAAAATATTGACCTTTCTTTTTGATGACAATCAATAAAAATATTGCTTGCCGTCATTCTATATTCTCTTAATACAGATTAGCTTACAAATAAAATCCCTTGTTATGAAAAAGGTATTATTGGCTTTTGATGGCACTCATTTTTCTGAAGGTTGCTTAGAATTTGCCAGACATATGAACGAACAGTCACCGATCCTTGTAGTTGCCGTTTTTCTTCCGCAGATCAACTATGCCAATGTATGGAGCTATGCAGAGGGGATGGCGGGATCTTTCTTTATGCCGCTCTTGGAGAATGAAGATGCTATTACTATACAAAAAAATATTGCAAGATTTGAATCACTTTGCCGGAAATACGGTATAGAATATCGTACGCATAAGAATCTTTCTGATTTTGCTTTGCCTACACTTAAAAAAGAAACCCGATTTGCCGATCTGCTGATCATTGGCAGTGAATCTTTTTATGAAAATCTTGGTATGGATCAGCTCAATGAAAGTTTAAAGGATACATTGCATAATTCGGAATGTCCCATAGTGGTTGTCCCCGAAAAATTTGAATTTCCTGAAAGCAACATTCTTGCCTATAATGGCACAGATGATTCTGTATATGCCATAAAACAATTTACTTATTTGTTTCCTCGACTATGTGGTAATAAAACATTGCTGGTATATGCCAGAGAAGAACATGAAAAAGAATTTCCGGATGTAATTTATATTGAAGAACTGGCGACGAGACATTTTCCTGATCTTACACTTTTCAGACTGCCGGCTAATCCGAAACAATTCTTTGAAAAGTGGGTGAATGGCCGAAAAGCAAGTATACTAATCAGCGGAGCTTTTAACCGGTCTGTATTTTCCCTGATATTTAAAAAAAGCTTTGTTACTGATGTAATACGCGATCACAAATTACCTGTGTTTATTGCTCACAGATAGGTATTAAATGCTGATTAAAATTAAATAGATATTCTTGCTCACCCGCCTACCGTTTTTTTGTATGATTCAACAAGCAAAAGGCCGAATAGACATTCGGCCCGACGCTAAATCCAATATCCTATGAAAAACCGAACATAAAGTTGATAAGATTCGCATTTGAAAACAATGACTACCGTTAGGTAAAAAGACGAACCGCTCTGATACCTCGTTTAATTTTCATCTCTTGATAACAATCATTTTCTTCTGTGAGCATTTTCATAATTATTAAGGATAGAAAAAACAACATTCGTTTATCATTAAGTCATGGCACAAATTTCTTCTTGGCGGAATTTCTTTTATGAAGCGGGAAATCTTTCACGCTTCACAGGTCGTTTTTTTTCAAAATGGTTCAGGCCTCGTTATGAGATAGCAGAATTTTTCAGACAGTGTTATATTATTGGCTACAAATCGTTACCATTAGTTGGGTTAACAGGATTTATTATGGGATTGGTGTTAACCATGCAATTAAGACCATCTATGGTTGATTATGGTGTTGAGTCTGAATTACCGGCTATTGTAGGTATTGCCATAGTCAGAGAAATTGGACCTGTCATCACTGCATTGATATTTGCAGGAAAGATCGGCAGCAGTATTGGCGCCGAGTTAGGATCGATGAGAGTAACGGAACAGATTGATGCCATGGAAGTAAGCGGTACCAACCCTTTCAAATATCTTGTTGTGACGAGAGTGATTGCATCTACTGTTATGTTACCTGTATTGGTTATGTTAAGTGATGGTATTTCCTTATATGGCTCTTACCTGGGCGTTAATATTAAAGGAATAACAAGCTTTCATTTATTCTGGTCACAGGTGTTTGCCAATCTTTCGTACAGTGATGTGATTCCTGCATTTTTAAAATCCTATTTTTTTGGTTTTGCTGTAGGCATGATCGGTTGTTATAAAGGATACAATTCAAGCAAGGGTACTGAAGGTGTGGGTCGTTCCGCCAATTCAGCCGTTGTGGTTTCGTCAGTCCTGATTTTTGTAATTGACCTGCTGGCAGTACAGATTACAGATCTTTTTGGATTTAATTAAAACAAATGCTTTTTGAAAAGGAAATATTAAAAAGTGTAAAACCGGGATTGACTACTGAAGAAGTATTAGTAGCTAAGCATTTATATAAATCGTTTGAAGAAAACCGTGTCCTGATTGATTTTAACATGGGTCTGAAAAAGGGAGAAAACCTGGTGATACTTGGAAAGTCAGGTTCGGGCAAATCAGTATTGATCAAATGCATCATTGGTTTATTGAAACCTGATAAGGGAACAATAGAAGTGTTTGGTAAAAGCATTCCTGAATTAAACGAAGAAGAACTGGACAGAATTAGGGTGAAAATCGGTTTTCTTTTTCAAAGTAACGCGTTGTATGATTCAATGACGGTCAGGGAAAACCTGGAGTTTCCGTTAAGAAGACATTGGATAAAACGTTCTCAGAAAGACGTAAACAATCTCGTTGCAGAAACGTTGCAGGATGTAGGTCTTGTCCATACGATCGACATGATGCCGGCTGAACTATCAGGAGGTATGCGCAAAAGAATTGCCCTCGCGAGAACGCTGATCCTTGGACCTGAAATTATTTTATATGATGAACCTACGACGGGACTTGATCCTATTACAGGCAAAGAAATAATTGAACTGATGATCAAAGTGCAGAAAAAGTATAATGCAGCTTCGATCATTATCTCGCATGATATGAATTGTGTAAGGATGGCTTCTGATCGTGTGATCATTTTGTTAGATGGTAAATGTTACGCAAATGGAAAATTCGAAGAACTGAAGAAAGAACCGGATCCTAAAATCAAACAATTTTTTGAATAAGTTTTATGGCAAAGCGTCTGTTCAATAATGTAAAACTTGGTCTTTTCGTAATTGCAGGTTTGTTTTTTTTGATACTGTTGTTGTATATGATAGGGAAGAACCGTCACCTTTTTGGTGCCAATTATTTATTGACAGCTAGATTTGAAAACGTACAAGGGCTTAAATCAGGACATAATGTTCGGTACTCAGGTATTGAAATAGGAACGGTTAAAAAAGTCAGTTTTATAAATGACACGGTAATTGAGGTGTCCATGCTGATTGATGATAAAATGAAATCTATTATAAGGACCAATGCTATTGTTTCTGTGGGCACAGAAGGTTTTGTGGGAAACAAAGTTGTAAATATTGTGCCGGGTAAAGGTGACGCACCTTTTGCAAAGAACGGTGACCACCTGAATTCAAAAAAACCTGTTGACACAGATGAGATGCTGCGAACCTTATATAACACCAACAATGATATAGCCGCAATAGCTGACAATTTGAAATTAACGATTCACAATATAAACAGCAGTGAAGCGCTTTGGGAACTTTTGAATGAAAAAACTTTACCTGATAATATAAAAATATCTGCCAATAACATCCGGCTGGCTACAGCTTATGCGGCGGGGATGGTGGATGATCTGCATGCACTGGTAACTGATGTTAAAAATGGAAAGGGGACATTGGGAAAGATCCTTACAGACAGTTCTCTTGCCCTAAACCTTGATGAGGCTGTTGAAAAAATCAATGCAGTAGGAAAACATATGGATACTTTATCCGGACAGATCAACGAGTTGGTTACTTCCGTAAAAAACGATCTAAATAACGGAAAAGGTATTGGCAACGCCTTATTAAAAGATTCTGCTATGACAGCCAAACTAAACCAAAGTCTTGATCATATTGAAAAAGGTACTGATGCTTTTAACCAGGATATGGAAGCGCTGAAGCATAATTTTCTCCTTAGGGGTTATTTCAAAAAACTTGAAAAACAAAAAAAGAAAGAAGAGAAAAAAAATACAGTTAGTGATGAGTAATACAAAAAAAATTGACTTTAATAATGAATATCCTGACCTATATTTTAGTTTTTCTCGCTTCACTTTTAGTGGATATTGTTCCTTTTATTGGCCCTCCTGCATGGATGGTGATGGTTTTCTTTCAAATGCGGTTTGGATTAAATATCTGGCTCGTATTGATTTTTGGAGTTACGGGGTCGGCCATAGGGCGATACCTTTATAGCGCATATATTCATTTGCTTTCAAAGCATTTTATAAAGCCACAGAAAAATGATGACCTGCAATATATTGGAGGGAAACTTGCCAACAAAGGATGGAAGGTTCAGCTATTTGTTGTACTCTATACCCTTATGCCTTTGCCTTCTACGCCGCTTTTTACTGCAGCAGGTTGTGCAAGAATAAAAACCTTATACATCTTACCTGCTTTTTTTATAGGGAAATTTATCAGCGATGCTGTAATGGTGTTGGCTGGTGATTATGTTGCACATAACATTGACAGTATTATCAAAGGTCTTCTGTCATGGAAAACTATTGCAGGAACCTTTCTTGGATTGATACTTATCTCTCTTTTTTTATTTACCAACTGGAGAAAATTAATACAGGAAAAAAAGTTCACGATCAATTTTAATATCTGGAAGTAAATTGAACCAAGCCTTTAATTTTTTTTTGCCTTCATAGATTCCTTACTCTCTTTCCGTTCCACTCAATAAGTTCCTGCAATTTTGTTTCACGCCGGGGCATGTTTTTATTCCCATTGATTCATGCCAAATCTTCTACTCTTTCTTTACGGTCATTTACTTTGATTTCAAGTTTTTCTTTTACTTCATCTGCTATCTTTTTTCCTCTTTCTGTCATTTTTCTCCTTAGTTCTGAACCTTTTTCAGGAGCAAACAGAATCCCCACGATGGCACCAACTGCAGCGCCTGCTGCAACTGATACGAGTATTTTTGAAAAGTTATTCATACATAAATTTTTTGTTACTTAAATTTAGTTTAGCAGGAAAGGCGGAACAATGATACCTTTCAATAAAAAGAATGACAGCCGTCAGAACATTATTTCAATAGCCCCTGGAAGTCTTTATGTATAACAGTGTCCGCAATAGTTTTTCATTCAGCAGAACTGGAAATATGCATAGACAACTTAAAGCTGCCTTACAAAAGCCTGACCATAAACATTAATTTATCTGACCACCATCTTTGTCTTCCTTTTTTAACCCGGATAATTTTGCAATTGAAATTCTTTATCACTCAAAAAAACAAGGAGGTTATATGACAACAAGAGCATTAGCCAGACCAAAGGGAAGATTGTTACCATCAGTATTTGAAGATTTTTTTATGCCCATGGATGAATTTTTTGACAAAGGTCTTTGGGGCCGTGCATTAAATGTACCTGCCGTAAATGTTATTGAAAACATGAATGAGTATAAATTGTCCTTTGCTGTACCCGGAATGAAAAAGAATGATTTTAAGATTGATATTGATGGAAACCTGCTTACCGTTAGTGCTGAAATAGAAGAAAAGAAAGAAGAAAAAAAAGAAGAATTCACGAGGGAAGAATACAACTTTTCTTCATTTAGCCGCAGTTTTACTTTACCGGATGAAGTAAACAAAGAAAAGATTGAAGCAGTTTATGTGGACGGAGTACTTAAACTTTCACTGCCTAAAAAGGAAGAAGCTAAAAAAGCTTTGATTACAAAACATGTGGCTGTGAAATGAAAGGTCCTTGATTACTGAAAAGCCCCCGCTAATACTTATTGCGGGGGCTTATTTGTCTAAGTTTTTTAAAGCTGGGCATCTGAATAGACCGGCGGATTTTGGATTATGGTTCTCAGTTTTGATTCTTTATTTTACGATCTGAGAGAAAAAAAAGGGTTTTAGGCAGCCTTCTAAGATAAATATCCATTTTAACTATCCTGGCGTTGTTTAAATCTCATCCTGAATCGTTAAAATGAAATCAATATTTTATATCTGACCAGAATCTCTGTTTCAATTGACAACTATCATTAATTAAAAGGCTTTCTGGGCATAAATTAGAAAAAGAATAAAATTCCGGGAATTTAAAACCCTGCTTTAATGACATTTTAAAACCTTTAATTTATGTATACTCCTCTAGATATTTTTTTAGGTTTTGGTGCTCTGTTGGTGGTTATCTTAATCTTTATTCCAAATGAAAAAAATGAAAGGATCGGAAAAACGGATCATAAATAAATGGGGATAATTAAATTAAGAAGAATCATAAAGAAATGAAAGGGGAAATAATAAGTCTTAGATACTTTTTATGATAGAGGAATGTTTTTTAATTGGTTTAAAGAAAACACTCTTTTAAAATAAAAAAGAAGAGCCCCGAAAAATCGGGGCCCATCACGTCCCTAGTCCCTGTAAGAAAAAAATAGTTTAAACTTATTGTTGCTGTTGCTACTGATTTACTGCAGTAACTTGTTCAATTTTATTTCCTGTAAATGTCCATGGTGCCGGTTCTTCTTTTTCTTTTGTTTTTGTAACACTCTTCGATTGATTATTTTCCTGTTCATTTGAGGCCATTCCCCGGTCTTCTGTATTATTATTATTCATTGCAAAAACAGATGCAGGATCCTGGTCATTAAAAGGACGTCCCAATACGATATTGATCACATTTGCATCCTTATCATAGATTAATGTTCCTTCCGGTAAATCTTTGCCTTCTTCAGTTGTTTGTGCAGGAATTTTGTAAGTAGCAGGTGAATCTTTCAAAATTGCTTTTACTCTTCCCTGGGGTAAACCATCTATCCATGCAAAGCCTTTGTTTTGATCATCGAGTGTGATGGTTAATTTTTCATCACCATTTGTATTTGACTGAAATTGTCCGATCACAGGAAAAATCTGTTCTGTAGTTATTGGATTGGGCATCGGTAACAATGTGTATTTGGAAAGTATGGAATCAACTGTAGGGTTTCCATATTTTTTTTGCTCCTGCGTTGTAGCAAGTTGTGACTCAGTTGCAGGCTGGGATTGAGTTGAATTAACATCAGGCAATGTTGTATCCTGCATCATTGGCTGAGTTGATGTTGTGTCCTGTGCATTTACAGCCAGTGTTAACAAAGAAAAAATTATGCCTGCTAAAAAGAAGGTCTTTTTCATACTATTAGCTTATTAAGTTGTGATTAATTGGTTCTCGGCTAAAAGTTCCGAAATATTGTGCCAAAATTTTTTTTGTGCGAAAATCAATATTGTTCAGTCACTGTATAAGCTTATTTTTTTAAATCATTTTTTGCGTAGCAAACATTTTTTTTGAAGGAATTATATTCAATATTTATATTTAATTAACCAGAATTACAGGTATATGCGAAATAGTATTCACTATCTTTGCAGTTTCCCAAAATTTATATGGCAAAAGAGAAAAATAATGGCACAGGAGTGCCGGAGGAAAATGATATAATTGAAGTTTATGGCGCCAGGGTACATAATCTCAAGAATATTGATATTAATATTCCAAAAAACAAACTGGTTGTTATTACAGGTATCAGTGGTAGTGGAAAATCATCATTGGCTTTTGATACAATCTATGCAGAAGGGCAGCGTCGCTATATGGAAACATTCGGAGCTTATGCCCGGCAATTTGTAGGTGAAATGGAAAGACCAGATGTAGATAAAATCACCGGCCTTTCTCCTGTAATTTCTATCGAGCAAAAAACTACCAATAAAAATCCACGTTCTACCGTGGGAACGGTTACGGAAGTGTATGATTTTTTGCGTTTATTATTTGCAAGAATAGGAGAGGCATATAGTTATAACACCGGTAAAAGAATGGTGAAATGGAGTGAAGAGGAAATTGTTGAAAATATTTTCAAAAGATTTAAAGATAAAAAGATAAGTCTTCTTGCTCCACTTGTTCGGGGACGTAAAGGGCATTATCGCGAATTGTTTGAAGAAGTCAGAAAAAAAGGTTTTTTAAAAGTAAGAGTAGATGGAGAGATCAGGGATCTTGTTCCGAAGATGCAGGTAGACCGTTACAAAATTCATGATATAGAATTAGTGGTTGACAGGTTGCAGGTAACAAACGATCTTAAGGCAAGATTGAGTCAAAGCGTGCAACAAACTTTGAAACTTGGAAAAGATTTAATGTTTTTACAGGTTAATGATGATTCAAAAATCATTCAATACAGTAAACAGTTAATGTGTGAGGATACCGGAATCAGTTATGAAGAACCTTCTCCCAATTCTTTTTCTTTTAATTCTCCTTATGGTGCATGCCCTGCCTGTAAAGGCCTGGGTACAATGTTTCACGTAAATATGGATGCGGTTATTCCCGACTGGAATCTCAGTATTACTGAAGGAGGCATTTCGCCTCTTGGAGGAGAGCGGGAAGCTTATGTATACAAACAGGCACAGGAAATTGCAAAAAAAAATAAAATTTCTTTGCAAAAACCTTTAAAGGAGCTACCTAAGAAATCACTCAATATTCTGTTATATGGAAATGAAGAGGGCAAAGAAGCTGAAATCGATTTTGAAAACATGAAGTTTGATCCTGAGTTTCCCTACGAAGGGATTATAAATATGCTGAGGCGTTGGTTTAATAATGGGTATAGTGAAGGATTGCGTGACTGGGCAGAGGGATACATGGAATTGAAACCTTGTGAAACGTGTAGTGGTGCAAGATTAAAGAGGGAGAGTCTTTGGTTTAAAATATTAGGAAGAAATGTTGCTGAACTAGGCAATATGAATTTAGATAATCTTGCTGCATGGTTTGATGGAATTGAGTTAAGAATATCAGATAAGCAGAAAACTATTGCAAAAGATGTATTGAAAGAAATTCGCGAAAGGTTGCAATTTCTATTAGACGTAGGTCTTTCTTATCTCTCTTTGAACCGGCCTTCCAAAACACTCAGTGGAGGTGAATCACAAAGAATAAGATTAGCTACACAAATAGGCTCACAGCTTCAGGGCATTACTTATATCTTGGATGAACCCTCAATTGGATTGCACCAGAGAGATAATCATCGCCTGATCGAAGCTTTGAAAAATTTAAGAGATATTGGGAACAGTGTGTTGGTTGTGGAGCATGATAAAGACATTATGTTATCTGCAGATCACTTAATTGATATAGGCCCCAGGGCAGGTTATCATGGAGGGAAAATTGTGGCGCAGGGATTTCCTTCTGCGTTATTGAAATTGGATACACTTACATCAAGTTATCTTAATGGTATTCGAAGAATTGACACTCCACACGAGAGAAGAAAGGGCAATGGAAAATTTCTCGAATTAAAAGGGGCAAAGGGAAATAATCTTCAAAATGTAGATGTAAAATTTCCATTGGGAAAATTTATAGTTGTAACGGGAGTGAGTGGCAGCGGTAAATCAACGCTAATCAATGAAACTTTATATCCATTGCTTGCAAAACACGCTTATGGCTCAAGAGTATCACCTTTAGAATTCAAAAGCATCAAAGGGCTGGAGCATATTGATAAGGTAATTGAGATTGATCAGTCACCGATTGGCCGTACACCCCGAAGCAATCCTGCAACCTATTGTGGATTTTTTACTGATATAAGGACATTATTTGCATCGGTACCGGAAGCAAAGATTCGGGGATATAATGCAGGTCGTTTTTCATTTAATGTAAAAAGCGGCAGATGTGATGTATGCGAAGGAGGAGGAATGAGAGTAATTGAAATGAATTTTTTGCCTGATGTATATGTGCATTGTGAAAAATGTAACGGTAAACGCTACAACAGGGAGACCTTGGAAATAAGATATAAAGGAAAATCTATTGCTGACGTTTTGGAAATGACAGTAGAAGAAGCAGTTGAATTTTTTCAAAATGTACCATATATATATCGTAAGATAAAAGTGCTTGATGAAGTTGGACTCGGTTATATTACACTTGGGCAATCAGCAGTTACTTTAAGTGGTGGTGAAGCACAAAGAGTAAAACTTTCTACCGAATTATCAAAAAGGGATACTGGCAAAACGTTTTATATTCTTGACGAGCCAACTACAGGTTTGCATTTTGAAGACATTCAGCATTTACTGGACGTTTTAAATAAATTGGTCGACAGAGGAAATTCAGTTTTAGTAATTGAACATAATATGGATATAATAAAAGTAGCAGATCACATTATTGATCTTGGGCCGGAAGGAGGCGATGGAGGAGGAAAAATTTTGTTTGAAGGAACTCCTGAAGAATTAATTAAAAATAAGGAAAGCTATACAGCAGAATTTTTAAAAACGGAACTTTTGCCTGTTAATTAGCCGGCATTATTTGGTAAAAGAAGGCCCCGGGATGTGCGGGGCATTTTCTTTAATAATTAATATTGAAACCATAAGAGAGTCCCATGGCAGATAATACGATCTTACGCATAATCAGATAAATAACAAAATACACGACTATTAGGGTCACAATTGAAACAACAAAATAACCAGCATGCTTGTCCGCGGGGGTCTTTTTCAGCTTAGGCATCCCAACATACATAAGATAAAAACCGTAAAGCCCTGCTAATGCTCCGACTAATGCTATTGGAGGATAAATTGCAAGGAGTGCTCCTATCCATGCAGGAGTGTAAGAATATGCTACTAATTGAACAGAGCGCCCCATGTTTTTTTCGGATCCAAAGCTGGGAGCAAGCGCATCAATGACAAATGCACTGATAAATACACCAGCTATGGCTCCAATCAAAACATTCAAGGCATAATAAATACCCCATGTTGTACTTGAATAACGAAACAAACCATAGTTAAATCCGATAAGACCATACCCGATAAATGCAGCCACTGCTGCCGCACCGGCGAGGAGTAAAACATAACCGGTAATTATTTGCCCGGTATTTGGTTGTTCTAATGCAATGGCATCCCATTCTTTATTGGGGGATACAATAATGTTTTTTGCACGTTCAATTGGGTTCATAACAGTCAGTTTTAGTGATAATAAATGTAAGGAATTGCTTTGAATTTTACGAAATGAAAATCCGAGGGGGAGAATTTAAGTAATAAAACGTAGAAGGGAAAAGGCTTACCCCGTAAATACGGCAGGGAGTGATTGAGAAAAATCTTTTTTGAAATTTACCAGGATAGGCTGGATGGTTTCATACGGATACCAGATTTTACCAATTTCCCCACCAGTACGGGATCTTAGTTATGGAAAGTAAAGAACTACCGGTTTTTTTGCCGGTAAAGTTGGCAGAGAGTGTTTAATAAAATTTTTATACTAAACTATGAGAGTACCAATAGAGAACGGATCAGGTTTATTCAACCAGGTATTAGATTTTATTAAGCTCCCTGCCTTTACCGGAACAGAGTTTATAAATTTTTTTTTATCTGAATTCAATTTTTCCTGTGGTCAGGTATTCATCTTCTGAGAAAACATGATACATATAAGTACCCTTTTTCAAATTGGTGATAGATCTTTTTTCCCCCGCTTTCATTTTATAGTTCAGTACCATGTTTCCATTTATATCAAATACAAGAAAATCTATTTCTTTTTCATTACTGTTCCTGGCTACCACATGCATGGATTTTTTGAGGGCATCAGGAAAAACTTTAACTACATTTTGATTTCTGAATGATTTATCTTTTTTTCCCGGTTTTTTCTCATCATTAAAACCCTTTTTGCTGGTGCATATTTCAGTTTTGTTGTTTGCAGCCAATGATTTTATTTGCGAAAAACAAAAAATGGCGGCCAATGCAATAATGGCTGGTCGGGATAATAAAGAAGCAGTTTTCTTTTGTTTCATAAGGTAGTTTTATTTAGGTGGAAAAAAGGCTTAATAGAATTTTGGGCATCGCAACTGGCGCTCAGCTCCGCTAATGTTATTTAGCCTCCATCCCAATCGGATGATAGTCGAGAAAAAAGCATCATTTTGTTTTGGATCACCTCTTTGTTCGCCCACAACAGCACCCGGTCTTGTATTTGCCCATGAATACGTACCCCGGTAATTTAATTGCTTTGCAAGCGCAGCATTTTGCGGTGTAAGATATTTATCAAATAAAGCGGGATCAATATAATTAGTACTTACATCATCCACGTAGTCTGTAAACAACTTTCTGTGCAATACTTCCAAACCAATAAACATATTTTCTTTTAAATAGTATTTGAATCCAAAACCCATGGGTATTTCCAGTTGAGTGAGTTTATATACCTTTCTATCAGGATACTCAGCAAAACCTTCACCTTCGGTATGTAAAGGCTGTAAAGCAACCCAATTGCCATTGTTATCTTTTGTTTTTGGATTAAAATGATAAACACCTACTCCAATAATTCCATATGGGCGAAGCTTACCCTGAAGGCCATCATATTTTTCAATAAAAACAGTCGGATAAAATTCAGTAGCGATATAAGCTTCAGCTAAATTGCTTTTAAAATTAAGATTACGTTGAAGCCTCGTTACTTCATCGCCTCCTTTATTGGGAGCCAGTTTATCATCTCCTTCGAGCACTCCTATATTTGCCGCAATACGAAAGCCAAGCCATTCATTGGGCGTAATATTTAAAAAAACGCCTTTATCCAGTTTAGTTAGCGGAAGGTCCACATCTTTTACAAATGGCCTTCCGATACCCTGGCTGCCTCCAAGGTCACCTAAAAAAATTAATGGTCCAAGGCCAATACCTACTTCCACCTTACCATTACCTGTAGTAATTGATTGTGAAAAGGACGTGTTGAAAGAAGATAGAGCAATCAAAGAAAATAACATTGCTCGTACAGCGGGTACAATTCTCTTCATAGATACTAGATTTTACGGTTCTCTTATTGGATTTACAGCCGAAAAATAGAAAAGAAAAACAGGAAATCAAATGAGAGAGAAATTATTTTTTTATTGTGTAAATCCTTTAAGTTTTTCTACTTAGAATATTTACGTACTCTTACTGGTCTTGTCATTTCAATATGCGGTATGCCATCTTCAAGATAGATATCACTTGATTCTCTGAAATTGTAAGACTCATAAAATTTTTTCAGATACAGTTGTGCACCAATTCTAATCGGAATTTTGCCAAATAATTTTTCCGATTTCTTAATTGATTGTTGCATTAAAATTTTACCGACACCCGTTTTTCTCACTTTTGCCGATGTAACTACTCTGCCAATTGAAGGGAACAGATCATAAGCAATTCCCGCAGGGATTATTCTTGAACAGGCAACTAAATTTTTATTTTTCCAACCCATAAGGTGGTATGAGGACTGATCTTTATCGTCTGCATCCTGAAAAACGCAGTTCTGTTCTACCACAAAAACTTCATTTCGCAACTGAAGTATTGCGTACAGCTCATGTGGTGTAAGCGCATCAAATTTTTTGAATACCCATTTGATCATAAACTAATGTAAAATGCAAAATGAAAAAAAATAAATGATCATTTTGGTACAGAAGTTTTCATTTTTAATTTTCATTACATTCATCTTCCCGGCGTAGGTATAACAGGTAACCCTTCATTTCCATCTTCACTTACCGATTGCACTGCAAAAAAATAATTGTCTTTTGAATATGGCAAATCAATATTTGTATCTGTAGTAAAAATTTTTTTTTGCCAGACAGAACTTGTAGTTTCTCTCATCAAAACATTATAACCTTTTACTTTTCCTGTTTTGGGTGGCTTCCAGTTCAAAATGGTAAAATTGGTAAGTCTTCTTACCTCCATTTTTACTTCCTGCGGTATTGATGGAGATTTAGCAAGATTAACAAGATTGCAAAGATTCATGCAGGTATTTTTCCGTAGATATTCAAAATCCACAAACTCTGATAGATCGCCATATTGAATTCCGTTTTCTACTCTTACATCCTGATGCTGGTGATAATAGTTTTCATCCATTTCAGTAATGCGTACAGCGGCATATCCGCGTTGTACATATGGCGAATGGTCGCCTCCCCTTAAAAAACGGTCATTGCGATAAATCATCACTACTTCAAGATTATCCACATAACGTTCGCCAATTTCTTTTACATATCGGGCCAGTTGCCTTGCTTTCCCATCATTTTCCAAACCGAGATTGCGAATGTATAAGGCAGTTCTTCCTGTATCAGTAACAGGAAAAGCTTCACTAAATACCCGAACCTTTGTGTTGTTGATAATATTTGTTTCGTTGCTGTTATTACTGCCCATAATGTCATTGTTCAGTACTGCTTCTATATTCCAGTTTTCTTTTTTGGCCTTTTCAGCCATGTAAGTTGAACCCAGCAAACCTTGTTCTTCTCCGCTCACGGCAACAAAAATTATAGTTGCGGGAAAAGAATATTTACTCATTATTCTGGCACATTCCATCACAGCGGCAGTTCCGCTTCCATCATCATCAGCACCCGGGGCATCACCTGTGCTATCCATTACGTTGCTCCGCATATTATCCAAATGCCCGCTAATGATAAATATCCGGTCGTCATTAGAATCGATTCCTTTTAAAGTAGCTACCACATTTCCCAATAAAATATCTCTGTTCACCCTTCGATTATCTTTTTTATAAGTAGTAGTATCGATGTATGCAGTTAATCTCCCGCCTGATTGTTTCGCAAATTCATTGAAGCGACTAAGAACCCATTGTCTCGCTGCCCCGATTCCCCATTTCGGATCTGTTTGTGTGCTGAGGGTATTCCTGGTTCCAAAGCTCACCAGCTTTGTTATGTATGATTTTAATGAATCAGCATAAACTTCTTTCACCATTTTTTCAATTTGCGGATCTTTTTGAATAATGGTTTGAGAAAAAATGAATGAAGAAATAAAAAAAGTGGTTAAGGGTAGAAGAAATTTTCTCATTACAGAATCTATTTTAGGAAGAATAAAATTAAATGAATCGAATGTACTGCATTATAAAAACATTAATTTTATTAAAATGATTGTTATGCCCGTTAAAGATTTAAGTACAGTTCATCAAATGGCCGGTAATATTTTTAAGTGGCCTTCCAAAAAAGAAGAATGGGATCAATATAGGTTATCAAAAGATCAAATTGATTTTTTCAATGAGAATGGATATCTCGCTGGTGTAAAAATGCTGGACGATGAACAAATTGAATTTTTAAGAAATGAATTAGCAGAATTAGCGGACACCAATCACCCAGCTCATATTTTATTTTATGAATTTCACTCCAACGAATCTCCAGATCCATCTACCATTCTGTTTCATGCACTGGGTGCATGGAGAATAACTCCCGGTTTTCATGATGTATTGTGGAACCCCAGATTTTTGGTTGCAGCTAACCAGCTTTTAGGAAATAAACCTGTTCGTTTCTGGCATGATCAATTATTTTCAAAGCCGGCAAAAAAGGGTGGAGTAGTGGCGTGGCACCAGGATTATTCTTATTGGACAAGGACCAAGCCAATTGCGCATTTAACCTGCTGGTGTGGACTCGATGATTCGACAAAGGAAAATGGTTGTCTCCAATACATCGCTGGCAGCCAGAAGTGGGGACTACTTCCTAAACCCGTTATTGCCGGCGAACTTCATAGCATAAAAGATTTTTTAAATGAAGAACAAAAAAAGCAATTTGAAAATCCGCAGTTTGCTGAAGTGAAAGCAGGTGAAGCTATTTTTCATCACTCGCTTACACTCCATGGCTCCGGTGAAAATAAAAGCAACAACCCGAGAAGAGCATTTGTAATAAATGTTTTTGCAGACGGAGTGGTTTCCGATTCTAATGATGTATTGCTTGAAGGTATACCTCCTGTAAAAAAAGGACAAAAAATGGGTGGGCAATTTTTTCCATTATTATATAATCCTTAATAGTTCAATATTTATTTTCAAAAGTAACGTTGTAATAATTTGAGTGGCGACTCCGGGTACAGTTTAGAGGTCGAAAACTTAAGCGTAAATCGCTCGGGGCATTCCATGCTTAATACAATTTCTTTTTCTCTTAATCGAAATGAAAGTCTTGCAATAACGGGTTCATCAGGTAGCGGCAAAACATTACTGGGACTTGCCCTTGCTCAAAAAATTTTTTACCAAGGTAAAATTCAATTTGCTGACGCATTAAAAAATAGAATTACCTGGATTGAGCAGCAACATCATTTTAAAAATCTTCAGCATACTAACGACCTGTATTACCAGCAGCGATTTAATGCGTATGATACTGAGGAGACAGAAACGATTACTCAGTCACTTGGAAAAGATTTGGAACAGGCTGAAGAATTATTTCGGGAAATGAAAATTGAGTATTTGAAGGATGAACGCTTGATCCAGTTATCGAATGGAGAAAATAAAAAATTTCAACTATTAAAAGCAAGACTTGAAGAGCCCTTGGTCATGATCATGGATCAACCTTTTATCGGGCTTGACAAAGAGACAAGAATGTGGTTGCATCACCAGCTCGAAGTTCTAATAAAAAAGGGAATATTAATTGCACTCATCACTTCCCCCGATGAGATTCCTTGCTGCATTTCCAAAGTTCTAACCTTGGAAAATGGTAAGCTCAGTTCATTCGAACCCCTTTCTGAATTCAAAAAAAATATTGAAGGAAATGAAAATCTTGTCAAAAGAAATTTTGACTATAATATCCTTCCGAAGAATTTGAATGAAGGAGTGTCAAATGAGTTTGAGTCAGTAATAGAGATGAAGAGCGTTGCGGTTCAGTATGGGGATAAACTAATATTGGATAATATAAACTGGGAAGTAAAAAATGGCGAAAGGTGGTTATTAACCGGTGCAAACGGAGCAGGAAAGTCCACTTTATTAAGTTTAATCAACGGCGATAACCCTAAGGCTTATGCAAATAATATTTTCCTGTTTGGGAAAAAGCGCGGCAGCGGAGAAAGTATCTGGGATATAAAAAGGAAGATCGGGTTTATCTCGCCTGAGTTACATCTTTACTTCAATCAGTCATCAACCTGCTTCGAAACGGTAGCTTCAGGGTTGTTTGATACCATTGGTTTGTTCAGACAGATCTCAGATGAAGATGGCGTACTTGTTGATCAATGGATGGAATTCTGTGGTATAAATAAGTTTTGTGATAAAAGGATCGGAGAACTTTCTTTGGGTGAGCAAAGAGCTGTGTTACTGACAAGAGCATTGGTTAAAAACCCTCCTTTGCTGATACTGGACGAACCTTGCCAGGGATTAGATACAGAAAGAAAAGAAGAATTTCTTGAATTGATAAACGAAGTTTGCATTCGTGGAAATAAAACAATGGTCATTGTATCGCATTATGAGAATGAAAAGCCAGTCTGTATTTCTCATTTTATAAAACTGGACAAGGGAAGAGTTGTCGAAATAAAATAAACGATCAGTAATTGTATTTTTCTTTCCAGAGATTCTTTAGGAATTTCCTTAACTCTTCTTCTCTTACATTTTTACCGGGATCATAAAATTTTGTTCCTGAAATTTCTTTGGGTAAATATTCCTGGTTTGAAAAATTATTTTCATAACTGTGTGAATACTGGTAATCCTTTCCATAACCTAAATTCTTCATTAATCGTGTTGGTGCATTGCGAATATGTAGAGGCACAGGAAGATCGCCATGTTCTTTAACTGCACTCATGGCATCGCCGATTGCTGTAGTTGCTGAATTACTTTTCGGGCTTGAGGCCAGGTAAATGGCGCATTGTGATAAGATAAGCTGAGATTCGGGGTAACCAATTTTATTGACAGCTTCAAAAGTTGCATTAGCCATCACGAGTGCTGTTGGATTAGCGTTGCCAATATCTTCACTGGCCAGTATCAACATTCTGCGTGCAATAAATTTTAAATCTTCACCACCTTCGATCATTCTTGCCAACCAATAAACAGCAGCGTTGGGGTCACTGCCCCGCATTGATTTTATAAATGCAGAAATAATATCATAATGCTGCTCTCCTTTTTTGTCATAAAGAGCAATTCTTTTTTGAGCAACATCCATTACAAGATCATCAGTGACGATAACATTATTCCCTTTTGCTTCTACCACCAGCTCTAGAAGATTCAACAATTTTCTTGCATCTCCTCCTGAAATATTAATCAGGGCTTCTGTCTCTTTTAATTCTATTTTCTTTTTTCTTAGAAGCTCGTCTGTTTGTATTGCATGTTGTAAAAGTTGAACGAGGTCTTTTTCATCCAATGGTTTTAAAACATACACCTGGCAGCGACTTAGTAAGGCGCTATTCACTTCAAATGAAGGGTTTTCTGTGGTGGCTCCAATGAGTGTAATGATTCCTTTTTCAACTGCACCTAAAAAAGCATCCTGCTGACCTTTGTTGAAACGATGGATTTCATCTATAAAAAGAATGCAATTAGTTTTTGTTTTTGCTTCTTCAATTACTTCCCTGACCTCTTTTACACCTGATGAAATTGCACTCAGCTGAAAGAACGGCACTTTCAATGTGTTGGCAATGATGTGTGCTATCGTTGTTTTTCCGGTGCCCGGCGCCCCCCAAAGGATCATTGAAGGAATTCTTCCATGTTCAATGGCTGTACGTAAAATACTTCCTTTGCCGGTTAAATGTTGCTGGCCCACCAACTCATCCAATGTTGTGGGGCGAATTCTTTCTGCTAACGGTGTCATAACTTCAAAATGGGCAATGAAGTTAAGAAGTCAGAAGGATTGGGAAAAGTCTAAATGGGAAACTTCAGGATAAGATGAATGAGATTAAAGAACGTACAAAAATGCGACGCTACGAAAGCATAATAGTAGTAATTCAGTCTGGCTAATAAAAAAATTATTGTTGCTGCTGTCCTGCAAAACTTTCTAACAAAGAAGGATCTTCATTATCTTCCGCTTGTTTTTCCATTTTTACTTTGCTCATTTCTTCGAATGTGTGCCCATCTTCATAGCCAACAGAAACATATACAGAGAGTGATTGACGGGCAAGACCTTTAAATGTACCTTTTACGGGAGAGCAATCATTAAAATTGCGTCCCACAGCAAGTTTTATGTGATGATTGCTGACCCATACATTATTGGTTGGATCTATGCCGGCCCATCCATAGCCAGGTATCCATGCCTCCACCCATGCATGAGTAGCTCCTTCTCCACGCATACCATTTTTATTCGGGCATATATATCCGCTTACATACCTGCCGGGTATTTGCAGGTTACGAAGTATCACGAGCATGACATGAGCAAAATCCTGGCAAACACCTGAGCGATGCTGAAGAATTTCTTCTACCGTCGTTTCAATAGTAGTAATGCCTTTTACATAATGAAAATTTTCAAAAATATATCGGTTACAATTTTCTACTATCTGCATTACTACCTGTGAAGTTTTGATCTCTTTGGATATGGTATCTATTTCAATTTGTAAGCCTATTTTTTTAGCTCTGCTCAATTCGATCAACAAAAGATCTTTTCTTATTTCATTATGAAGCTGGTCAAAATCACCACAAAAATTTTTTATATCCAATTCAGGAAGCTGGTTGCGAACGATCAATTTACTTTCAATAACAAGTTCGGTGTGGGAAGCCATCAGGTTAAACATTCCGTTACGGTTGCCCCAGTAATCTGTGGCTATCATTACTTCAGGATTCCCCGTAATATTAATTTCATGAGACATAACATGCTGTACAGGACTATTAAACGGATAAATTTTTATTTCGTTCACACTTTCTTTCACAGGACGGTCATATTCATATTTTGTAATGTGGTGTATATTGAAAAGAGACATTCTTTACAGTTAAGAGTAAGAAAAATAAATTCTTGAAAATTGTTTTGAAAATTCAACCAGCTCATGTCGGGTTGTAATAAGGAAATTTTGCAAATCTGCTTTGTGTAAATTGTTCAGGTCAGCGAACATGATCTTACTATGCAACCTGCCAAAGAATTTTTGCAGCAAATCGCCGCCTTCAATTTTTGTATCCTCAATAATATCGTTGAGATATCTTTTAATTCGCTCAAAGGAATAGAATACGGAACGGGGAAAATTTTTATTCATAATGATCTGGTCAATTACATTGATATTATGATTGCCTCCGGTATAAGTTTTCAGATATAATTCATAACCTGAGAGAGAAAGCAACAGGTTTTTCCAGTGTAGAATATCCTGTGGATTGCTTAACTGGTAGTCTATTTTTTTCAAATGGGCATTGGCAATTTCAATGGTCAGCATACTCCTCTCAATAAACTTTCCAAGATTCATAAAATTCCATCCCTCTCCGCGTGGCATTGTTGTTTCTGTAATGCCGGCAAATAGCACACTATTTTTTGTAAGCCTGTCAAGAATTTCTATTGCCCTTGAATCTTTCATCTTCTTCTCCATTTCCGGCTGGTTAATGAGATGATACAGGTGATTTACCTGCTCCCACACTTCTTTAGTTATATTATCCTGCACTCCCCTCGCATTTTCTCTTGCTTTCACAAACAAAACCTTTACAGCATTTACATTTGTTGTATCAGCGATCAGGTATTGCAGCGCTGAAGCAGTATTTTCTCCATTCAACCTTATTGTTTCTTCATCAAGGCCAGTGAACATTCCCAAAATATCCTTCCAGTGAAAATCACTGCTGGCTACAATATCAAATGAAAGAATATAGTTCGTTCGTGTGACACGAAGTAAACTATCTGCCCGTTCCATATAGCGGTTTAACCAAAACAATGAATCTGCAATTCTGCTCAGCATTAAAGTTTGTTGTGTTTTTTATATAGCTTTATTACTATTATCAATATCTGTTACGTCACACTCTTGTACGTTCTGTAATTCTATTCAGCAAAAGCTTAGCCCTTTTTATTTCAATTGAACTTTAAATTCTAATCTGTTAATTTTTTTACACCCCTTTAGGGAACGGAGGCAAATCCACCACCCAGGTATCCTTACTTCCACCTCCCTGTGATGAATTGACAACTAAAGAACCCTCACGTAATGCTACTCTTGTTAAACCTCCGGGAACAATATGAATTCCATCAGGACCACAAAGGGCGTAAGGTCTTAAGTCCACATGTCGCGGTTGTAATTTCCCATCAATAAAACAGGGAACAGTGGAAAGTTTAATGATGGGTTGGGCAATGAATTCTCTTGGTGTTGCTTTCACCGCCTTTTCTATATCCTTAATTTCTTTTTCACTCACTTTATTTCCCATTACCATTCCATATCCCCCGGACTGATTCGTTCTTTTTAATACCATTTTTTCAATGTTATCAAATACATATTTAATGTCATCTTCATTTTCCAGGCTGTAAGTAGGAACATTTGGTAAAATAATTTCTTCGTTTAGATAATATTTTATCATAGCCGGCACATAAGCATACACTGCTTTATCATCTGCCACACCATTGCCAACAGCGTTTGCTATGGCAACGTTCCCTTTTCTGTAAGCACTCATCAGTCCGGGAACTCCGAGAATACTGTGAGGGTTAAAAACAAGCGGATCGAGGTAATCATCGTCAATGCGTCTGTAGATAACATGTACCTGCTGCAAACCTGCTGTAGTTTTCATATATACTTTATGATTATCAACTAACAGGTCCCTTCCTTCAACCAAAGGAATTCCCATCTGCCTTGCCAGGAATGTATGTTCAAAATAAGCAGAGTTAAAAACACCCGGTGTAAGTAAAACAACTGTCGGATTAGAAGTTTGTTGTGGTGAAAGACTTGCTAAAATGTTATTAAGCAACAATGGATAATTGCTAATCATTTTTACACGACTGTTAATAAGCATTCCCGGAAAAATTCTTTTCGTTACTTCGCGATTAGTGAGCATATAAGATACACCGGAAGGTGTGCGCAGGTTATCTTCCAAAATGTAAAAAATTCCATCATCGCTGCGAATAAGATCAATTCCTGAAATATGAACATAAAGATCATGAGGAACTTTTATTCCAAAAACTTCACGGGTGTAATGGGGACATGTGGCGATCAGCTCAGCAGGAATAATACCATCTTTTATAATCTGTTGGGCGGAATAAATATCTTTTAAAAAAAGATTTAATGCTCTCAGCCGTTGCCTGATTCCTTTTTCAATGTGTTCCCATTCAAAGGCGGTAAGAATACGCGGAATGATGTCAAAAGGGAAAATTCTTTCAATGCCAGTATCGTCATTATATACTGTGAATGTAATTCCCTGGTTCATGAATAGATCTCCGGCCTGCAGATCCTTCTGCTGCAGAATCTCAACAGGAACACCACTCATTCCGTCAAAAACCTTGCTATACTGTGAACGGATATTACGTTCATAGCACATTTCATCATACATGCCAGGATAACTCTCATATTGTTTAAATAAGTCAATACCAGTCATAGTTGTTGGTTGCAGAAAATAAAAAGGTTGCGTTCACCACAAGGTGATGCAACCGTCAATTCGAATATAAACATTTCAATTAAGATTGCGGGATTACGGATGATATTATTTCGGATCCAGTCTTATATTTAATTCATCCAACTGTTTTTGATCAATGGAAGCAGGGGCATCCAGCATTACATCGCGGCCTGCATTGTTTTTTGGGAAGGCAATAAAATCCCGGATGCTTTCACTTCCTCCAAGTATAGCGCAAAGACGATCAAAGCCAAAAGCAATGCCGCCGTGGGGTGGCGCACCATATTCAAAAGCACCGAGCAGGAATCCAAATTTATGTGTTGCTTCTTCTTTACTCATTCCAAGGGCATCAAACATTTTCTCCTGCAGCTCTCTTTGAAAAATTCTGATCGAGCCACCGCCAATTTCATTTCCATTCAATACCATATCGTATGCATTCGCCTTGATGTTTGCATAAGGGTGTTCCAAATATTTTTCAGCATTTTCAATAACATGATTATTGTTGATCATTATATCAATGTGTTCCGGCTTCGGTGATGTGAAAGGATGATGACGTGCATCCCACCTGTTCTCTTCTGCACCATATTCAAACAATGGAAAATCAAGTACCCAAAGCAATTTAAATTCTTCAGGTTTACGTAAGCCTAACCGACGTGCCATTTCGAGTCTCAGTTCACTAATCGCTTTTCTTGTTCTTTCTTCAGCTCCCGCAAGAATCAAAATAAGATCACCGGGATTTGCGTTGCAAAATGCTGCTATCGTCTTTAATTGGTCAGTATCAAAAAATTTATCGAAACTGCTTTTGTAAGTTCCATCCCTGTTTACTTTTATAAATGCCAACCCTCCCATACCAATCTGTGGACGTTTTACCCATTCAAGCAATCCATCAGTTTGTTTGCGTGAATATTCAGAAGCACCGGCAATACAAATGGCAACTATGGTTTCTGCATTATTAAAAACCGGAAAGTTCCCGCCCAAATTTTCTCCCAAAGGCAGCGCTTTTTTAGATGAATCCATTGTCTCGAATACTGTAAGTGGAGTTTTGAGATTGGTAATTTTCATTTCAAATCTTGTATCGGGTTTATCGTTTCCGTAATTCCACATAGCATTATCCCAACTCATTCTTTCAACGGGCTCGTTATACTCTATATCTTTTACTTCTTTGAAAATATGTTTGATCATTCCTTCGAACATGTTGAGAATATCTTCCTGCTCTACAAAAGCCATTTCGCAATCTATTTGCGAAAACTCGGGCTGGCGGTCTGCCCGAAGGTCTTCATCACGAAAACATTTTACAACCTGGTAATAGCGGTCATAACCACTAACCATTAAAAGTTGTTTGAATGTTTGAGGTGACTGCGGCAAAGCATAAAATTGCCCGGGATTCATTCTTGAAGGCACTACAAAATCTCTTGCTCCTTCCGGTGTGGATTTAATTAAGAAAGGAGTTTCGATATCTATGAACCCCTGCTGGTGCAGATAATTTCTGGCTGCACGGTTAACTGCATATCGCAATTCAATATTCTTTTTTACAGTATTGCGGCGAAGATCAAGATAGCGATACTTCATACGAAGATCATCTCCGCCATCGGTATCGTCCTGTATGGTAAATGGCGGTACGGCAGATTTGTTTAAAACTTTAAGGGATGTTACTGCGATTTCAACTTCTCCGGTAGGAATATTTGGATTTTTATTGCTGCGTTCCTGCACTTTGCCAATTGCCTGCATCACAAATTCGCGGCCGAGGGGATTTTCATCCAGTTGTTGATTTAGTTCCTCACCAAATAAAAGTTGAGTGATACCATATCGGTCGCGAAGGTCAACAAACGTAATAGAACCAAATTTGCGAACGGTTTGAACCCATCCGGCAAGTGTCACGATAATTCCGGCATCCTTGATTCTTAATTCGCCACAAGTATGAGAACGATACATTCAGATTTACAATTTGAGATTTCAGATTTACGATTTCCTGTTTAATAGTGAACAGAACGCTGAAGAGTGCCACGCAACAAAAGTCTAATAGAAATTCTTCAGTTGGGTACATAAAAAACTTCAACGGCGGCAAAGATAGGCACTGTTTTAGTTCAATATTAAAGGCATATGGTTTGAAATTCAGACCTATTCCCGGATTTTGAATAAGATTTTGGTTCAATTCACGTTATAATTTGTATTATACAAGCCGGCTCTTGCAAAATGGCAGGGGAATGTCTATTTTTAAGCCCGAACCGTTACCCAATGCGAAATTTATACAAAAAACTGCGATACATTATAAACGGAAATCACGAATCTCCTGTCTCTGCTGAACAAGAAATTGCTGTCAGCGATTCGCAATTTGAGTCATATTCCAAAGTAATTGGAAGCCTGATTTCATATTTCAATGATCTTTCTGCTGATGGAAAGAGGCATTTTGTAAAAAGAGTTCATCATTTTAAGTCGAAAAAGAAGTTTCATTTTATTGGACTGGAAAGAAATGATGATACGACAACACTTGTGAGCGCCTCTGCTGTGCAGGTAACTTTTGGATTGAAAAATTATCTTCTTACTCATTTTGAAAATATTCATATACTGGCAGATGCCTACAGAATGGAAAATGATGAAGAATTATATGTAGGACATGTGGCACCGGAGGGAATTTATCTTTCATGGAAGCACTTCCTTTTTGGCTACATGAAACAGAACGATAATGTAAATATGGCTGTACATGAAATGGCACATGCACTTTTATATAATAATTTTTTCGCTCCCTATGGTATTGACTCGCATTTCAAAATGAATTATGAGCATTTTTCAACTACTACGGGCCCCATATTGGCAAAAGTGATCACAAACAGGCGCAGCTATTTAAGAAGCTATGCTTTTAGTAACCTGCATGAGTTTTGGGCAGTAAGTGTAGAAGCTTTTTTCGATAATCCGCAGGGGCTGAAACTGAATATGCCGGAACTTTATACTTCTTTGTGCCGTGTGTTGAACCAGGATCCTTTGTCGAAAAATAAAATTTTAAATCCATCTTACGATAGTTCAAATAATCACTCCCATTAGTAAAGACAGTAATAAAATTCTCTAAACTATAACGATAGGATCTTTTTAAATCTTCTGATATTGGCTAAGGGATCAATTTCTTCATTGTAAATCATATTTCGTATTAATTGATTGGCAAAAAACGGAGCCAGTGTGCATCCTTTAGTTCCCATTCCGTTGAGAATAGCTATATTTTTTTGATGAGGATGTAAGCCAACAAAGGGCCTTCGTTCTAATGTTGCCGGCCGCAGGGCAGCTTTATGTTCCAGGATTTTAAATGGAAGTTTAAGCCAGGCTTTCAGGTGACGTCCGGCTTGTTCAAAAAATTCTTTTGTTGGTTCGGTATCAGGAAAATTCCATTGATAATTTGAACCCAACCAGAAAATATTTTTATTTTGAAGAGGTGCTAATAAGAATCCTTTCTTGTAAATGAAATGAGCAGGAAGATCAGGAACTTCAACAATTAATATTTCACCTTTATTAGGAGCAAAGGGAAGCTGTTTAAAAAAAGGATTTTCAAAACTGCTGAGGCCATCGCAGAAAATTATTTTTTCAGCGGTGATATTTTTATATTGAACCGAATTTTCTTTAATAACCAGGTTTGCTGCTTCAAAATTTTCTTCTAATAATTGTTTATTAGCTTTTAGTTGACTACTCCATCTTAGTAACAAAATCTCAAGATGAGCTATGTATGAACTACGGATTTCACCACAGCCAAGATCATAATTGAAGAATTGGTTAAATTGATTTTGTTCGGAATAGGAGTGGAGATATTGTTCGCCTTCGTTAATCCTTTCTAAAAATATTTGTCTCTGATGCGGGTTAGGGAAGAAATCAATTATATTTTTTTGGGAAATTGCTGTAATCCCAAGAAAATTTCCGATCTCATTATATGCCTGGTGTGCGAATGAGAGGACTTGTTCGGCCATCCATACTTTTACCATTCTTCTTCCTGTAACAGGATTTATAATACCTGCAGATACTTTGGATGGAGTAGTTGCTTCATTTTTATCAATTACAATAAAGCTCTTAGTTTCTTTCAGTAAATAATAAGAAAGAAACGTTCCGCAAATTCCCTGGCCGATTATTAAATAGTCAACCCGCATATTTAAAATTACTTAGTCCTTTGAATTAAATCATGGAATTAAAATAGGGAAAATCTGTACTTCCCCTTATGGAGTTGAGTTTTTGGGATGCTAAAATCGGCAAGGTTTAATCGTCGTCCTGTTAATTTTTTTTACAAGTTGGCAGGCCCTATTTAAGGGAAAATATCAATAGTAATTCTTTAACAAACTTTGACTATTCGGCTCAGTCTATGAATTATTCTAAAACAAAAATTATGAAAACAATTTCTACTCTTTTAATTGCACTTATTCTTTCGACTTCAATTTTTGCTGCAGGCATTAAGCCAACCTGTACGTTAACTATTAAATCGCTTGAGAAATCAGCTATTGTTGTAATAGTTGATGGTAAACGATTTGATTTTGGTTCTAGCTCTATAATGATCACAGACCTTGATCCTTCTTACCATGATGTAAAAGTTTACCAGGAAAAAATGAACGGCTCTGTTTATTTTTTTGGTAAAACTTATAGTATGTTGTTTAATAGCTCTGTTCTTCTTAAACCCAGAACAAGTTTGTTAATAGCTATTGATGACTGTGACGTTATCACGATGAATGAAACAAAAATTAAAAGACAAAAGATTGGCGACAACTGGCAGGGCGGGGATTATTACGATAATAGTAATTATGCAAGCGAAAATGTTTCTTCAAAGACCATTGATAATAATGATTTCAGCCGTGTATTATGGGCTATGAGTAAAGAAAGCCAGGAGACAAATAAAATGAAATCGGCTGAACAGATCATCGATAATAACTATTTTTCTACAGAACAGGTAAAGCAGATGTTACAGTTATTCAATTCCGATGACAACAAACTTGAACTTGCAAAACTTGCTTATAACAAAACCATTGATCAATCAAATTACTATACTATAAACAATATATTTAAATTCGATAGCGACAGAGATGAATTGGCCCGTTGTGTCCGTTCTTATTAAACCGAAGGAGAGTAGCAAATACCTGGTATATAAATTGTAAAACCTCTTCCGATATTCGAAGAGGTTTTCTTGTGATAGTTTTTTATTGTCTTGTAATTACCTGCTTTATCCTCACTTTTTCATTACTTCCGCTATCGTCTTTCCTATATCGGCCGGGCTTTGCACCACATGTACGCCACATTCATTAAGTATTTTCATTTTTGCAATGGCTGTGTCATCAGCACCGCCGATTATAGCGCCGGCGTGCCCCATTCGACGACCGGGAGGAGCAGTTTGTCCGGCGATAAAACCCACTACCGGTTTTTTATTTCCATTTTCTTTTATCCACCTAGCTGCATCTGCTTCCATACCGCCACCAATTTCACCAATCATTACAATACCATCTGTATCCTTATCATTCATAAATAGTTCAACCACGTCCTTTGTGGTTGTTCCAATTATGGGATCGCCACCAATACCTACTGCCGTTGAAATTCCAAGACCCGCTTTTGCAACCTGGTCTGCTGCTTCATAAGTCAGGGTTCCTGATTTTGAAACGATACCAATTTTGCCGGGTATAAAAACAAAGCCTGGCATAATCCCAACTTTACATTCACCGGCCGTAATAACGCCTGGACAGTTAGGCCCCACTAATCTTGTATTTTTTCCTTGCAGGTAATTTTTCACTTTCACCATATCCTGTGTGGGGATACCTTCAGTAATGCAAACAACCAAACCGATTTCTGCTTCTGCAGATTCCATAACAGCATCAGCTGCGAATGCCGGGGGTACAAATATGATACTTACATCAGCACCTGTTTGTTTTACACAATCAGCCACAGTATTAAAAACCGGCCTGTCAAGATGAGTGTTGCCGCCTTTGCCCGGTGTTACTCCACCTACTACATTGGTTCCGTATTCAATCATTTGCGAGGCATGAAAACTTCCTTCAGTTCCTGTAAAGCCCTGTACCAAAATTTTTGAATTTTTATTGACAAGGATGCTCATAACTGTTTTTAAAAGTTCGGCAAAAGTAAGAGTTAATGAGCAAAAATGTTCTGATTCATTGAAACCGAACTGTGAGAATTATTTTTATTTGACCAGCTTAAGTAGTTCTATTTGATTTCTGTTGCGTCGCACTCTTGTACTTTTTGAATTCTATTCAGCATGGTTTTTTCCTGTTATTTTAGTAATAACCCCAGGTTAACGAACCCCAATAACTTTGCCATTCAGCTTTTTGGTCCATTTCAAGTTTTTCCATTTTTACACAACTGATCATCCATTCTCCTTCAGGCAATACATTAAAGCTCAATTCTCCTTCGTCATCAGTAGTATAATCCTGTTCGCTTACTTTGCCTTCGAACTTATGCCACGCTTTCACTTTTGTATTTTTTAGTTTTTTATTTTTAAAAAGAACCTGTACTTTAAAATTCTCGCTACTATCCATATTGTAGGGATTATAGGCGGGGATGATATCAAGAAGCAAATTTGTTTTTTTAATATATACATTGGTAAATCTTTCACCAACCTGGAAAATAGTTTTTACACATCGTTGATAATTTTCAAGTCCGTCTTTTGCAGTTTCATTAGTTTTTTCCCTGTATTCAAGTACATCAGTAAGTCCATCTTCCAGTAAGTAGTTATTAAATTTCTCTGCTTCCAGGTCAATAAACAAATTTTTTGTATTGAGTGTTAACATCACCGTTCCTTCGTCAATCATAGCCAATTGCAAAGAATCACCTTGGTCTGAGCCAAAATTTGCACTTAAATTTTTGTCAATGGCATTATCAAAATATAATTGCAGGCTGTTTATTTTATCCTTATCCCCAGTCCAATTGTTCCCATTGAAATTCTCACCCACTAAAAATTTTATATTAATCGGTTCTATGCGTTTGTACATAAATTTATCGGGCTGTAGCCAGAATTCGTGACCCGACGCATTTATTAAGGATAAAGCAAGCAGTAAGAAGATTATCTTTTTTTTCATTCTTTATTCTTCATTGGGAGGCGGAATAATAGCAGCAGCGCTTTTATCAGTCAGTTCCTCCATATTTCTTTCATTTGAGATTTTTCCGGTTTCTTCAAGCATGCGCATGTCTTTGGCATCCTGTAAAAATTCGGAAGCAAAAATAAAATCGTTCAATCGCTGGTTCTTGCTGAAAATGATTTCTTTTTTATTCCCCTCCCATTCTTTGCGGCCATCATACAAGTAGATGATATAATCCCCGTTTTCCATCACGCTATTCATATCGTGAGTATTTACAACGGTTGTGATCTTGTATTCTGTAGTTATTTCTCTTATCAGTTTGTCTATGACCATTGAAGTTTGCGGGTCAAGACCGGAATTTGGTTCATCGCAAAAAAGATATTTTGGATTTAGTACAATGGCCCTCGCTATTCCTACTCTTTTTTTCATACCACCACTTAACTCGGCGGGGAATTTTTTGTTAGTGTCTTTCAGATTTACTTTTTCAAGCACTTCGTTTACCCTGGTCAACTTTTTTCGATAAGGATCTTTTGTGAACATGTCCAGGGGAAACATAACGTTTTGTTCCACTGTTAGGCTGTCAAACAGGGCAGAACCCTGGAAAAGCATACCGATTTCTTTTCGCACTTCTGTTTTTTCTTCAGTTTTCATATTGGTGAAATTTTTTCCATCATACAAGACATCGCCACTATCCGGATGGAATAATCCTACCATGCATTTCATTAAAACAGTTTTGCCGCTACCGCTTGTACCGATAATCAGATTGCATTGTCCGGGTTCCATTACCGCACTTACGTCATCGATCACTGTTCTGTCACCAAAATTTTTTTTTATGTTCCTGACTTCAATCATAATTTTCTAATCAACTCTTGATTTATTGATTTGGCAACAGCAATGCTGCCAGTATGTAATCAGCAAATAATATAAGTATGCAACTTGTAACAACAGCTTTTGTACTTGCTCTTCCTATTTCAAGAGAACCTCCCTGTACATAATAACCGAAATAGGCAGAAACGCTTGAAATAAGAAATGAGAAAGTGTAAGCCTTCACCAATGCAAAAAACACATTGTAAGGCAAAAAACCTTCCAGTAAACCTTTATCGTAAACTGTATTTGAAATAATATTAGCAGCAGTACCGGCCAGTCTTCCTCCCCATATACCCAGAACAGAGGCAATAACTACCAGCATTGGGATTACAAGAAGAGCAGCCAGTATTTTCGGTAATATTAAATAAGCTTTTGTATTAATGCCCATGATTTCTAATGCATCTATTTGCTCACTCACTCTCATATTTCCCAATTCACTTGCAATTTTACTGCCTACTACACCAGCCAATACAATGCATATAAGCGTAGGTGCAAATTCAAGTATAACTGTATCGCGGACAATTTGTGCAATTGCCGATTTGGGGATAAGGGGACTTACTAATTGATAAGCCGTCTGAACTGTGGATACTGCCCCCATAAAAATGGAAATAACAACTACAATTCCTAATGAGCCTATGCCAATATCGGAGCACTGATGTATAAACTCTTTCCAATACATTTTCATATTCTCCGGTTTGGAGAACATACCTCTTATCATTAAAAGGTAGCGGCCTATTTCACCGAAAATAGTCATAATATCAGGATGTAAAATACAAAGTTTATCAGTTTGGAAGTTCGCTTAGGATAGATTAATAAACCAATAAACTTTTAAACACCCATTTCCCTGTTTGTTTTTTTGAATCTTTTCCACCATCTGGATCTTTTCACAATTTCTTCTGTGGCTATTTGTGATTTTATCTGGGCATCAACTACAGCGATGAGGGCCATATTGACAATGCTGCGTACTGAGCTGCCCAATTGTAAAATATGAACAGGTTTCTTTAGGCCTAATAAAATCGGGCCAATTGCATCTGCAGCGCCTATTTCTTTTAATAAGTTATACGCAATATTACCTGCGGCAAGGTTGGGAAAGATGAGAATGTTTACATCTCTGTCAACCAACTCACAGAAAGGATAATTCTCTTTCATCATTTCATTATTAAAAGCTACACTGGCCTGCATTTCGCCATCCACTATCAGTGAAGGCATTTTTTGTTTTACAATTTTTCTTGCCTCAGCCATCAATCTGGCTTCAGGAGAATTACTGCTGCCAAAATTTGAATAACTCAACATAGCAACCCGGGGAAGAATATTAAAATTGCGGACTTCTTTTGCCACCATTAAAGTAATGTCGGCCACTTCTTCAGCAGTTGGGTTGAAATTTACCGTAGTATCTCCCAGAAATAATGGGCCTCTTTTTGTAAGCATAAGATACATACCGGCAATTTTAGCAACTCCATCTTCCGTGCCAATAGTGTGAAGAGCCGGTCGGATAGTATCCGGGTAATTTTTTGTAAGACCAGAGATCATAGCATCTGCATCACTACACTCCACCATCATACAGCCAAAGTAATTCCTGTCACGCATTATTTTTTTTGCCTCGTAAGCATTAAAACCTTTTCTGCCTCTTTTCTGAAAAAATATTTCAGTGTACTGGTTTCTTTTTTCTTCAGTGGCTTCGCTTCTCGGATCAAGAATGGGAAAACCTTCTATATCAATACCATTAGTAGCCGCAATGTTTTTAATATTGGTTTCATCACCCAATAAAATAGGGTAAGCAATTCCATCATCAAAAACTATTTGTGCGGCTTTAAGAATTTTTACATTATCAGCTTCCGCAAAAACAATTCGTTTTGCATCCCGGCGGGCTTTATTACCGATTACCCGGATCACCTGGTTGTCCAGACCCAATCGTTTATTCAGATCATTTATATAGCTATCCCAGTTTGTGATGGAATTCTGGGCCACACCACTTTCCATAGCTGCTTTGGCTACCGCAGGCGCCACGGTGGATAATAAGCGCGGATCAAGGGGTTTGGGAATTATATAGGCGGGTCCGAATGAAATTGTTTTTTCTCCATAAGCAAGGTTCACAATATCAGGTACAGGAGATTTTGCCAATTCAGCCAGAGCCTTAACTGCAGCCAGTTTCATGGCTTCATTAATTTGTTTTGCCCGGACATCCAGAGCACCGCGGAAAATATAAGGGAATCCCAATACATTATTTACCTGGTTTGGATAATCGCTACGACCTGTGGCCACAATCACATCTTTTCGTGCAAGTATTGCATCTTCCCATGCAATCTCAGGATCAGGATTTGCCATAGCAAAAACAATAGGGTTCTTTGCCATTGCTTTCAGCATTTCCTGCGATACAACATTGCCTGAACTTAATCCTATAAACACATCTGCATCCTTCATCGCCTCCATCAATGTCATCTCACCATTTGCATTGGCAAATTTTTGTTTCATTTCTTCCAGGTCAGCTCTTCCTTTATGCAAAACTCCTTTTCTGTCAAACACTAAAAAATTTTCGTGTTTTGCACCCAGTGCTTCATACAGCATCATGCATGCCATGGCTGCGGCACCTGCTCCATTCACTACAAATTTTGCTTTTTCAATTTTCTTTTTTTGAATTTCCAGTGCATTCAATAAAGCGGCAGCACTGATAATAGCGGTGCCATGCTGATCATCATGCATCACCGGGATATTCAATTGTTCTTTTAATTTTTTTTCAATGTAAAAACATTCGGGTGCTTTAATGTCTTCCAGATTTATGCCTCCGAAAGTTGGTTCTAATGCCTTTACGATCTGCACAAATTTTTCCGGATCTTTTTCATTTATCTCAATATCGAACACATCTATATCTGCAAAAATTTTAAACAGTACGCCTTTTCCTTCCATTACAGGTTTACCGGCCTCCGGCCCAATATCTCCCAAACCCAATACTGCCGTGCCATTACTAATAACTGCCACAAGGTTCCCCTTGGCAGTATATTTATAAACATCTTCAGGATTAGCAGCGATTTCTTTACAGGGAACGGCTACTCCGGGTGAGTAAGCCAGCGAAAGATCACGCTGGGTTTTTGCTTCTTTAGTGGGGACTACTTCAATTTTTCCGGGCCTGCCTTTTGAATGATATTCGAGAGCCTGTTGTTTGCGTAAGTCTTTTTGCATAGCAAGTTTTTAAGTATGTAGTGGCAATTTATCTTTATTCACCGTTCCTTGCGCCGCACACCTGTACCACATCAATTCTATTCAGGAGTAAAAAAATCCTGCTTTGTTTTTGACATAAAAATTTGGGGGTGCAATGTACAAAATAAAAATTCGGAAAAGGATGAGTAAAATTAATTACAGCTTTGTGATCATCATTTCAGCTTTATAATCAGTAACATTACTTTTTACACCGATCTGTGGGTAAGGCTTCAGACTGAGAAATACAATTTTATATCCCATTAAACTGGTATCTGAAGGATAGAGTGGAGGAGAATTCTGCGGAGATAACACAATATTGTGTTCGTTGTTATTAACAAAAAATGAAAATTTAACTACAGCAATTCCCTGCCAAACACACAAAACTTCATTTAGACAACGGGAATCCTGTAAGAGTGAATCGAAACAAATCTTCACTTCATCATTTTTATAAGTGGTTTGAGAACAAGCTTTCCAGGAAATATATGATGAGGAGTTTATTTGAATTTCCTTTGCTTTGCTATTCGCCTGCGTATTCTTTTTACAAGTAATGAAGGCTAATGTAAACAGGGCTGAAAGAAAAATGGTAATAAGTTGCATAAATCAATTTGTCATCCTGACAGCAGTTTATATAATAGCGTTGCACCCCGTAAAAGTTATTCAACACTACTTCCCAGCCATGCCATCATCCCGATCCCGATTTCAATGGCATTTTCGTCAATATTAAAATAAGGAGTGTGTACACCGGCATTGATACTTTTTTGCTTATTGCCAGTGCCGAGGCGATAAAAACATCCCGGTATTAATTGTGAGTAATAACCAAAATCTTCAGCTCCCATGCGCATTTCAGTTTCTTCCACATTTTCTTTACCGATAAATTTTTCTGCCAGCGATTTTGCCTTATCGTTTAACGCTTCATTGTTGAACACAGCCGGATAACCTTTATCTATATGAACATCTACTTCTCCACCCATAGAATGTACAAGATCTTTTGCAGCCCGTTCAATTAATTCATGAGCTTTTGTTCTCCAGCCTTCATTCATGGCTCTGAATGTGCCCATTAGTTTTGCTTCATCAGGAATTACATTGGTGGTAGTTCCTCCATTGATAGAAGTAATGGAAAGAACAGAAGGGTCAAAAGGATTTCTGTTTCTGCTAATCACCTGTTGTAAACTAACAATAAGATGTGAAGCAATTAATATAGGATCAATGCATGTTTGTGGTGAAGCTGCGTGTCCTCCTTTGCCTTTAATCGTAAAATATAGTTCATCAGCACTGGCCATTACCTGTCCGCTACGAAAACTTAACTTGCCGGCTTCTAACTGCGGATTTACATGCAACCCAAAGATGGCCTGTGGTTTTGGATTTTCCAACACTCCTTCTTTGATCAGGATACTGGCACCCCCCGGATTTTTTTCTTCGCCCGGTTGAAAGATGAGTTTAATGGTTCCTTCCCATTCATTTTTTAATTCGTTTAAAATTTTTGACGCACCTAACAAGCATGTAGTATGCACATCATGACCACAGGCATGCATGATACCTTCGCGTTTGGATTTATAGTCAATTTTATTTTCTTCTTTTATCGGTAAGGCATCCATATCTGCACGCAGAGCAATAATTTTTTTGTCAGGATTTTTTCCTTTGATCAAACCCACAACACCTGTAGTTGCTTTTATTTCAAAAGAAATTCCGAATTCATTTAATTTTTGCTGAACGTATTTTGAAGTTTCAAATTCCTGGTAACTCAATTCCGGGTTAGCGTGGAGGTAATGACGGACTTCAATAAATTCAGGAGCGTATTTTTTTGACAGCACTTTGATTTTTTCAATAAGCATTTTCAAAAATAAAGAATCCCTTTTGGAAGACAAGAAGCTTCAATATTAAAGAGAAAAATGCTCATTGGAATTCTGAAGGTTGAGGTGTGCGACGTCCATCCGTGCCGGCGCGGCTGCTACATACTAATTTTCTTCTGTTTCACCTGTATTCTTATCAGGGTTCACTTCAATAATGTCATTCATCACGAAGACCCCCTTTGGAAAATACGGACTTAATTTTTTCAGATAATCTTCAGCCTCATCTCTTTCTCTGAAATTGCCCGCTTTTAATTGATAATAGGGAGATTGATAAATGAGATATGATTTTAATTCAGGGAAATATTGATACAATTTGGTTTTGGCATTGATCGCTTCATCTCTTTTGTTTGTATTGATGACAAGCAGCCGGAATCCTTTTGATATTTTTCTTGCATCGCGGGTTGTTACATCATTGATCTCGATTTGTTTTTTTATCAGCAGGTCAATCCGGGGGTCTTTATGCACAACAACAGAGGAAGAGGAATCCTGTGCAAGGAGTGAGGAACTTATAAAAATAAAAAAAGGCAAAAGGAAATGTTTCATAATTTTTAAGATTGGGGGAAAGCTTACAAAAACCCGACCCAATTTTTTAATGAATGTTTAAAGGTCTTAATACCCTCCACTGCCTCCGCCAATGTTCTCAATAGGATGCCAGGTAGTTTTTATTTCCTGCGCATCTAAAATGTAATACGGAGATTGTCCTTTCTCACTCAACCAGTTTATACCTTTATATACTAAAACTCTTTTTACATTTCCAGCAGCTTTTTGCTGAATTTCTTTTTGGATCAATTCGTCATTGCCACAATAGATGACGGCATTTACATCCATATGGGATGCAAACTGTGAAAATAATTCTGAGGGTTTTCCTGTTAAAATATTAACAACACCCCCCGGGACATCTGACGAATTGATAACTTCTGCAAAACTTACTGCACAAAGTGGTTTTGTTTCAGATGCAAGAATGACACACGTATTTCCTCCTGCAATGATTGGTGCAATAATAGAAACCAAACCAATTAAGGAATTATCCTGTGAAGCAATGGCAGCAACAACGCTTGTGGGTTCAGGAACAGAAAAATTGAAGTGTGAAGAGGCCACAGGATTTACCGTTCCAAACAGTTGCTGATATTTATCGCACCAGCCGGCATAATAGATCAAACGATCAATAGAAACGGTTACTTCTTTTTGAGACTGGGCTTTGCTTATATCCTGCTTCATCAATTCTTCAATGAACTGCGCTTTTCTTCCTTCCAGCATTTCTGCAATGCGATATAAAATTTGCCCACGATTAAAAGCAGCTCTTGCTGGCCAGCCTTTAAAGGCATTTCTTGCAGCAACTACTGCATCACGAAAATCTTTTCTTGAACTTAAACAGACATTGGCAAGTTGTTCCCCTTTACTATTCGTAGCAATATAATAACGACCGGATTCTGTTCTTGGAAATTGTCCGCCGATATAGATTTTGTACGTTTTTAAAACTTCAAGACGTTTTTTGGGCGAAGTTTTTTCTAACCCATTTTCACTAATGGCAAATGATGATTTTTTTTCGAAAGTTTTACTCATTTCTAAACTTTTAAATATGCAGATAATCCATGTAATCCGCCTTCTCTTCCATAACCACTTTCTTTATAACCGCCAAATGGTGAAGTAGGGTCAAACTTGTTATAGGTATTTGCCCAAACCACACCAGCTCTCATTTTTGTTGTTAGATTGAAAATCTTTGAACCTTTATCTGTCCAAACTCCTGCACTCAGGCCATAAGGGCTGTTGTTTGCTTTTTCAATTACTTCTTCATCAGTTCTGAAAGTTTGAATTGCTAATACAGGTCCAAAAATTTCTTCCTGGACAATGCGGTTACTCTGTGCTACATTGGTAAATAAAGTAGGTCTGCAAAAAAAACCGTGACGGGGTATCGGGCAAGAGCTTTGATACATTTCTGCCCCTTCTTTTTTTCCAATGCTGATATATTTATTGATCGTTTCTAATTGTGTTTTTGAATTGATGGCACCGATATCTGTATTCTTATCCAATGGGTCACCCACAATTAAAGTCTCGATCCTGTCTTTTAATTTTCTTAATACAATATTGTAGACGGATTCCTGCACAAATAATCTTGAACCTGCACAACAAACATGACCCTGGTTAAAATAAATTCCATTTATAATTCCTTCCACTGCCTGGTCAAGCGGCGCATCATCGAAAATGATGTTAGCTGCTTTTCCGCCTAATTCGAGTGTTACTTTCTTATCTGTGCCGGCAACAGCCTTCTGAATAATTTTTCCAACCTCTGTTGAACCGGTGAAAGCAATTTTATCAATATCCGGATGATTGACTATGTCAGCACCCGTTTGACCAAAACCTGTAATAATATTCACTACACCTTCAGGCAATCCTGATTCCTGTATAATTTCAGCCAGCTTCAAAGCTGTGAGGGGTGTGGTTTCTGCAGGTTTCAATACAACGGTGTTTCCTGTTGCCAAAGCAGGAGCAATTTTCCATGCAGCCATTAATAAAGGAAAATTCCAGGGAATGATCTGTCCGGCGACACCCAACGATTGTGGTACGCGACCCGGAAAAGCATACTCTAATTTATCAGCCCAACCGGCGTAATAAAAGAAGTGATTGGCTGCCAGCGGTACATCCACATCTCTTGATTCACGAATGGTTTTCCCTCCATCAATACTTTCAATGACTGCAAATTCTCTTGCACGTTCCTGGATCATTCTTGAAATACGGAAAATGTATTTTGCCCTTTCTGATGATGGCATTTTTTTCCAAACTTTTTCATAAGCATTTCTTGCGGCCCGTACTGCTTTGTCCACATCTGCAGCGTTTGCTTCCGCTATTTCAGAAATTCTTTCTTCAGTAGCAGGATTGATCGTTTCAAAATATTTTCCTGATGACGGCTTTATAAATTTTCCGTTGATAAAAAGATCATACCGATCTTTCAATTTTATATGCGATTTACTTTCAGGAGCAGGTGCATATTCCCAACCCGAATTGAATTTCAATTTCGGAACACCCTTTTTTTTTGAAGAGATTTTTTTTTCTTTTTTTGTTACTGCAGGCATTTACAATCTTTTTTATGTTACCAGCGACATCAACTCTGTTTATCTTCGGTTGCGTCGCACTCTTGTACTTTCTACTCTAACATTGGACAATGTTCGACTTCTATGGAGTCGCAGATTTTTTTTTGCTATTAATATTTGTCTCCTACGGAGACTTTTAAAGAATTAATACTTTTAAGTGCTCTCTTTACTCCCCTTTAGGGGATGGGGGCTCAATCAATTGCAAAATAATCTCCGCTTTGATAAACCCCGGTTTTTTCTTTTACCAGTTGCATTAATACATCATTCGCCAAACTGCTTGCACCAAAACGGAACCAATGATTATTCATCCAATCCCCGCCAAGTACTTCGTTCAGCATTACCAAATAATGAAGTGCAGCTTTTGCTTTTGAAATTCCACCGGCCGGTTTCATCCCGATCATTTTTCCTGTATTATAATAATATTCACGGATCGCTTCGAGCATTACCAATGTTACCGGCATAGTGGCAGCAGGTTGAATTTTTCCTGTGGATGTTTTTATAAAATCGGCACCTGCATACATGGCTATATCACTTGCTCTTCTTACTTTATCCAATGTGCTCAGTTCACCTGTTTCCAGGATCACTTTTAATCTTGCTTCACCGCAAGCTTCTTTAATAGTTGCTATTTCATCAAAAACAAAATTGTATTCACCTGCTAAAAATTTTCCACGGGAGATTACCATGTCCACTTCATCAGCACCTTCATTCACTGCGAATTTTGTATCGGCAATTTTTACATTGGTTGATGCCTGCCCGCTGGGAAAAGCAGTTGCTACTGATGCAATTTTTATATTGGAACCTTCTATAGCTTTTTTTGCTATTCTTACCATAGATGGATATACGCAAACTGCTGCCACAGTCGGCAAACCTTCATAAGTATCCAATAAATGTTTTGCTTTATAACAAAGTTGTTTCACTTTACCGGGTGTATCCTTTCCTTCTAAAGTGGTAAGATCGATCATGCTTAGCACAAGTTTCAATCCTTCTACTTTAGATTCTTTTTTAATACTTCGTTTGGTAAATCGTGAGGCTCTTTCTTCTACACCTACCTGGTCAACCCGCGGAGATAAGCGGAAATCAGGAATAATAATTCTTTCTTTTAACAGGCTCATATTATAGTTTTCGCCGACTCCAAAAATAGAACTATTTACGGGCATTTATAAGAGTTTTCGGAAATGCTGAATATTGTTCTGAACGCTGAAGTGAGTGATCCTTCGACAAGCTCAGGATAAACTCCACAGGCGATGATAGCAGTAGTGAAGTTGGTAACAAAAAATTATTGATGATTAAAGTTTTTGATACGCAAGATAACTTTGTGTTTAACGTCTTACACAAAATTTCTAACTGTCATCAATTTAGAAAAGATTTTTTGATACTATCCTTTTTTCAATAACTTCAAAAAAATTTTCTGCTATGAGAAAACTGAGAATTATTTCCGGAGTGGGAGCCTTGTTATTATGCAGTTTTACAAAAGCACAAGTGACCTTTCCTGTTAATGGAGTAAGAGATCCACGTACGGGCTGCTACGCATTTACCAACGCAACCATTGTAAAGGACGGGCAAACCACATTAAGTAACGCCACACTTGTTATTCGTGAAGGAAAGATAACAGCAGTAGGGGCCAATGCATCTATTCCGAAGGATGCCGTGGTTGTGAATTGCAGTGGCAAGTATATTTATCCTTCATTAATTGACATTTATACGGATTATGGAATTCCTCAGCCACAGCACCAGCAAGGTGCCGGGGGTGTTGGTTTTTTTGGACGACAGCAATTTAATTCTGATACCAAGGGACCGTATGACTGGAACCGGGCGATACGGAGCCAGGTAAATGCTGCTGATATTTTTTCTGTAGATGATAAAGAAGCGAAATCACTTCGTGATATTGGTTTTGGTTCTGTGCTCACTCATCAGAAAGATGGAATTGCAAGAGGAACCGGAGCATTTGTAACATTGGCAGATGAAAACGAAAATCTTGTTGTGGTAAAAGACATGGCATCTGCGCATTATTCATTTAGCAAAGGAACTTCCACACAAAGCTACCCGACTTCAATGATGGGAAGTGTGGCCTTACTCCGTCAAACTTACCTGGATGCTCAATGGTATAAAACTAAGCCGGTAAAAGAAGGAACGAATATAAGTTTGCAGGCATGGAATGATGAACAAAGTTTGCCACAAATTTTCGAGGCGGATAATAAATGGAGTGATCTGCGTGCAGACAGAATTGGAGATGAATTTGGTGTGCAATATATTATTAAAGGGGGAGGTGATGAGTATCAGCGGATCAATGATATTGCTGCAACAAAAGCAGCATATATTTTATCATTGAATTTTCCGCAGGCACAGGAGGTAGAAGATCCCAATGACGCAAAATATGTTTCTCTTGCTGATCTGAAACATTGGGAACTGGCTCCCACAAATCCTGCTGCATTGGAAAAGGCAAACATTCCTTTTGCTTTAACAACTGATGATCTTAAAGATGTAAAACAATTCTGGACAAATCTCCGCAAGGCTATTGAATATGGATTAAGTGAAAGCAGGGCTTTTGATGCACTTACGAAAACTCCTGCTACGATGTTGGGGATATATGATAAAGTAGGGAGTTTAGATGAAGGTAAGCTTGCAAATTTTTTAATTACTACAGGACCGTTGTTTGATGATAAAACAGACATCATTGAAAATTGGGTTCAGGGTGACAAATACGAGGTAAAGGAAGAAGCATGGACAAACGTAAATGGTATCTATAATCTTGTTCTTAATACAAACAGCGGCCCGGTAAATTATACATTGGATGTAAAAAGTTCAACTTCTGCAGATGTGATCGGAAAGGATACTCTTACAGGAAAATTTAGTTATGATGGAAAGCTGGTGAAGCTGAGTTTTTCAACTACTCCTTCGAAAAAACCAGAAGGAGGTGAACGTGAAGGAATGGGCAGATTCAGAGGTCCCGGGGAGAAAGGAGGAGCAACTTATCGTTTAAGCGGAGTAAATAATGGAGATGTGTGGGAAGGAAATGGCGTTGACACAGCAGGAAATTCATTAACATGGACTGCCACATTTGTAAAGGCTAATAAATCTACTGATAGTTCAAAACATAAACCACCATTGCACCTGGGTAAAGTAACATATCCATTTGGTGCTTATGGATGGGATTCATTACCTCGCCAGGAAGATCTTTTAATAAAAAATGCCACTGTCTGGACAAATGAGAAAGAAGGAATTTTATCTAACACGGATGTATTAGTAAAAAAAGGAAAGATTACACAGGTAGGTAAAAATTTATCTGATCCATCAGCAAAGATTATTGATGGTACGGGTCAATATTTATCACCCGGTATTATTGATGAGCATTCTCATATCGCAGCTTTTTCTATTAACGAAGGTGCACATTCAGTTACTTCTGAAGTTCGTATTGCGGATAATTTAAACCCAGAAGATATAGAGATCTATCGCCAGTTAAGCGGAGGCGTTACATCTTCTCATATTCTTCATGGTTCTGCAAATACCATTGGTGGCCAAACACAATTGATCAAATTGCGTTGGGGAGTAAATGATCAGCAATTGAAGTTTGAAGGAGCTGATCCCTTCATAAAATTTGCTCTTGGTGAAAATGTAAAAAGAACAGCAGCTTCGCAAGGCAATACACGTTACCCCGATACACGTATGGGTGTGGAGCAGGTACAAATGGATGCATTTACAAGAGCTGCCGATTATGAAAAGCAAATGAAGGATGCGGAAGAAGCAGCCAAGAAGAAAGGGGGGAATGCTCAAATGCCTGTTCGTCGCAACCTGCAATTAGATGCTCTTGTCGAAATAATGAACCATAAGCGGTTTATTACTTGTCACTCTTATGTACAAAGTGAAATAACAGAACTGATGAGGGTTGCTGAAAAATTTGGATTTAAGATCAATACATTCACTCATATTCTCGAAGGATATAAAGTGGCTGATAAAATGAAAGCACATGGTGCCAATGCTTCTACTTTCTCTGACTGGTGGGCATACAAATTAGAAGTGCAGGATGCCGTTGCTTATAATGCTGCAATCATGGTAAAAGAAGGATTGAATGTTTGTATTAATTCTGATGATGCCGAGCAGGCACGCCATCTTAACCAGGAAGCTGCTAAAAGTGTAAAGTATGGTGGTTTAACTGAAGAAGAAGCTTTTAAAATGGTGACACTAAATCCTGCAAAAGCTTTGCATGTAGATGACAGGGTAGGGAGCATCAAAGTCGGTAAAGATGCTGACCTAGTTTTATGGAGTGATAATCCCCTGAGTGTTTATGCAAAGGCCAATAAGACAATTGTGGATGGTATTATTTATTTTGACCGTGATCGTGACAAAGAAATGCGTAAACAAATTTCTAAAGAGCGCAATCGTTTAATTCAAAAAATGATTGCCGAAGGGCGAAGCAATCCAACCCGTACAACACCAGCCCATCCTAGTTTGCAGGTGGTTCTTCATTGTGAAGATTATGAACACCAGGAAGGGTTGCTTGAAACGGACAGCTATGATGAAATCAATAATAATTGATAGTTTGAATGTTCCAAAGTTCATAGTGATGATTCAAAAACTCATAAATTATTTGGAACAGTCAGAACTAAAAGGAAACAAATACAAAAACCGAAAATAATTATCAACTGTTCACAACTTTTGGAACTCTGAAACTTGTGAACTTTAAACAAAACGTCATGAGAAAATTATTCTTTTTAATTGCAGTAATGTACACCTTAAACTCGTATGCCCAGGATGATGTGTATCCCACAGCTCCGGAGAAAGGAACTTTTTATATTACAAATGCTACGATTCATGTGGGTAATGGAACTGTGATTAATAGTGGTACCATTAAAATAACAGATGGAAAGATTGTTCAGGTAGGTGAGAATATTTCCACTATTGGAGGCGAAGTAATAGATGCAAAAGGTGAACAGGTTTATCCGGGTCTTATTCTTCCTGAGTCTGATCTTGGATTAAAGGAAATAGCCAATGCAGTTCGGGGTTCAAATGATTATGAAGAATTGGGAGAATGGAACCCGGATGTGCAATCTGCTGTGGCGTACAATACTGATTCTAAAATTATCAATACGCTAAAAGCAAATGGTATTCTTTTAGCCAATGTATGCCCGGCCGGCAACCTCCTGGCAGGAACAAGTTCTGTGATGCAATTAGATGCGTGGAACTGGGAAGATGCATTGTATAAACGAAATTCAGCGATTGAATTTAATATGCCGGGTCTTATTAATCGTCGCAATCGCTTCAGCGGAAGATTTTTTGGTCAACAGCCACCCACAGATCCTGTAAAAGAAGGCCTTGAAAAAATTGAAGAGGTAAAGAAATTTTTCCGCGAAGCAAAAGCTTATGCGCAGGAAACAAATCACAAGGAAACCAATCTGAAATTCGAAGCTTTAAAACCTTTGTTCGAAAAACAGGCAAGACTTTTTATTCATGCTGATATTGTAAAGCAAATGCTGATTGCTGTCGATTTTGCGAAGGAGTTCGGGATCGATGTAGTAATTGTGGGAGGTAGTGAAAGCTGGCAAATTGCTAATCTATTAAAACAGAATAATATTTCAGTGATTCTTTCAAGAGAATATCGCTTGCCTGAAACAGAGGATGAAGATATTGATCAGCCGTTCAAAACTCCATACATGCTGAAACAGGCAGGGGTATTGTTTGCATTGAATGATGATTTTGAAGAAACCCGCTATCGCAATCTTGCTTTCAATGCGGGTACAGCTGCTGCATACGGATTAACTAAAGAGGAAGCTTTGCAGTCAATTACTTTGGATGCGGCAAAAATTTTAGGCATTAGCGATCGTACAGGCTCCATCGAAGCTGGTAAGGATGCAAATATTGTTGTAAGTAAAGGTGACATTTTAGACATGCGTACAAGCATTATCACTGCGGCATTTATACAAGGCCGCAAAGTGAGTTTGGAAAATAAACAAACTCAGTTGTATGAAAGATATATGACCAAGTATGACTTGAAATAGAAGTATTAAAAAATAATAATGGCCGGGTGGTAATGTACCACCCGGTTTTTTTATTCAATCTTATTCAAAATGCTTTTTGCTGAGCTTTCATTTCATTGATCTCCGTTTGCGGAGCAATGGCTTTATGATCTTTTTCCACCACAATTTCTTTTGCCAGGTTAAATGTGGCGGTTTGTTTTATATTTTCTGATGAAGCGCCGATCTTAACTGAATAGCTTCCGGCTTCTGCCATCCAGCTTTCCTTGTTTGTATCAAAGGAAGCAAGATCTTCTGCGTTTATAGTAAATGTGATGGTTTGAGATTCCCCGGGTTGTAGCAATTTTGTTTTTGCAAAAGCTTTTAACTCTTCAGATGGTTTGTCCAAAGTTTTTGCAGGCGCACTGATATATAATTGTACTGCTTCTTTACCGGCTGCATGCCCGGAATTTTTTATCGTGATTGTAGCTGCGATTTGTTTATTGAACGAGGCGGAACTTAGTTTAAGATTGCTGTAATCAAAATTGGTATAGGATAAACCATATCCAAATTCATAAGCCGGTTTTACATTAAATGTATTGTAATAACGATAGCCAACATAGATCCCTTCTTCATAGGTTACTTCCGCAGGTATTTGCCTGAATCCGAAATTACCGGTTGTTGCCTGGTCCGGGAATTCCTTACCCGGAAAGTTTTTGGCAGAAGGAACATCTTTATATTCCATTGGGAAAGTGGTTGCCAGTTTACCCGAAGGATTTACCTTTCCATTCAAGACGTTGGCAATAGCATTGCCTGCTTCAAGACCAGGCTGCCATGCCAGTAAAATGGCATCTGCATTATCTCTCCAACTGGCCACTTCTATTACGCCGCCAATATTCAGAACAATCACCACTTTTTTATTTTTTGCATGAAAAGCATCAGCAATGTTTTTAATAAGAATATGTTCTGTATCTGACAAATTGAAATCATTTTCTACTTTTCTGTCCCTGCCTTCGCCGGCATTTCTTCCAATAGTTATGATAGCTACATCCGTTTCCGAAGCCATTTTATCAAGCAAATCCTTATCCGGCATAAACTCGGGTGCAGGAGGGGTGGGATTCATAAATTCCTGCATAAAGGATTTTTTGGGATGCTTTGCTTTTTCATCGGCAAGATATTTCGTATATGTGTTTTTGATATCATCATCAACTTTCAAACCTGCATTAGTTAATCCTTCTACAAGCGATACTGTATAAGCTTTATTTACATCTCCGCTTCCTGTCCCTCCTGCGATAAGATTATACGAGGTATTACCAAATACGGCTACTTTCGTTGCAGCTTTTAATGGAAGTGCATCGTCGTCATTTTTTAAAAGAACCATTCCTTCTTCTGCAGCGGTACGAGAAACTTCTGCATCTTTCTTCAGGTCGGGTTTGTCAGAATATTTGTAATTTTTAAAAGAAGAAGATTTAAGAATGATATTGAGGATGCGTTCGATGTTCTGATCGAGAACTTTTACATCCAATGAATCATGCTTTATTGCATCAAGAATTCTTTGTGTTTGTTGAGGAGTTCCGGGCATCAGCAGATCATTCCCTGCTTTCATTTGTTCAACGGGGTTTCTTCCGCCAAACCAATCCGTCATTACAAAACCTTTAAAGCCCCATTCTTTTTTTAGAATAGTTGAGAGCAGATCATATTCTTCTGAAGTGTAAGTGCCATTGAGTTTATTGTAAGAACTCATCACTGTCCATGGCTGTGCATCTTTTACAGCTATTTCAAAACCTTTGAGATAGATTTCTCTCAACGCTCTTTCACTCACAATTGTATTGACGGTGTTGCGGTTTGTTTCCTGGTTGTTGGCTACAAAATGTTTTATAGAAGTTCCCACTCCGTTTGATTCAATTCCATTTACCATGGCCGAAGTCATTTTTCCGGCAACCAATGGATCCTCGGAATAGTATTCAAAATTTCTTCCGCCAAGCGGGTTTCTGTGAATGTTCAGGGCAGGCGCCAGTAAAATATCGATCCCATAATCGTGCACCTCACTTCCAAATGCTACCCCTACTTTCTTAACAAGAGCAGTGTCCCAGGTAGATGCAAGCAAGGTAGCTACAGGGAAAGCGGTCGCATAATAAGTTTCGGAGCTGTCATTATCCCTGATGGGATTAATTCTTACTCCCGCAGGTCCGTCTGAAACAACAATAGACGGAATGCCCAACCGTGGTATGGCGAACGTTGACCCGGCTGCACCAGGTACTTTTTCTTTAGGCGGAGCTTCATTTCCCTGTTGCCTCATGCCCGGCATATGAAATCCGTTACCTACAACAAGTTTTGCTTTTTCTTCCAGCGTCATGGCTGCGATCACATCCTTGATAGGATTTTTCCCCAGTTGCGGCAAAGTTTTACCGGTTTGAGCCGATAAAAATATTACGGGCATCAGAAAAAATGTTGACAGGAAAAAGATTTGTGAAAAAGTTTTATTTTTTTTCATACAGCAATTGCATTTAAATGAATAATTTCATTGCGTCATTATGACACAATGTTAAACCTATTTTTTGAATCTTAAATATTCTTTTTGAAGTTTTTTTGAACATCTTTATAAAACAATGACTAAGAAAAACATAAAAGATTTCATTATTAATGGTGATGAAGTATATCTGCCGTCTCTGTCACTTGACTGTGTGATATTTGGATTTCATGAAAACCAGTTAAAGGTGCTATTGTTGAAAATGAAGAATGCAAAAAAATGGAGTTTGCCAGGCGGATTTGTTTTTAAAAACGAAGATGTGAATAAAGCGGCTGAAAGAGTATTGAAAGAGAGAACGGGGCTTTCGGAAATATTTCTTCAACAATTCAACGTATTTGGAAAACCCAAAAGATCTGATTCAAATTTTCATCGGGAAATTTTAATAAAAGATGGAATTGAATTGAGTGATGATCATTGGTTATTTCGCCGCTTTGTTACGATTGGATATTATGCATTGGTTGAATATTCATATGTACATCCCAAAGCTGATCGTTTTTCCGATTACTGTACCTGGCGGGATGTAAGTGATCTTCCTATATTAATGATGGATCACAGGCAGATAATAGAAAAAGCGCTGGAAACCCTGCAACTTCATTTAAACTATCGTCCTATTGGTTACAATCTTTTACCGTTAAAATTTACAATGCCTGAGTTGCAAAAATTATATGAAACCATTTTGAACAAACAACTGGACCGGAGAAATTTTCAAAGAAAGATTTTGAGTTATGGAATTTTGAGACGTTTGAAAGAAGTGAAGAAAGGAGGAGCACATAAAGCTCCCTATTTATACAGTTTTGATTTACGTAAATATCAAAAAGCATTGAAAGAAGGTTTGCAGGGAGGTTGGTGATAAAGCATAGGAATTGACAACAGATTTCAGTAAATTACAGGAATAAGGCTTCATCTATGAAGCAGTTCATATCATATTTCTTTTTTCTTTTTTTATTACCGCTTACTATTTCGGCCCAGAGAGTTGTGTCTGTTAATGTTGAAGCAACCATAAATCCTGCCACTGCGGAATTTATACGTCATGCTATTGAAAAATCAGAAAAAGAAAAAGCTGAGTGCCTTATTATTCATCTCAATACTCCGGGAGGGTTGCTTCAATCTACCCGAAAAATTGTTGGGGACATTATGGAATCTTCTGTACCCATTGTGGTATATATAGCGCCTGCAGGAGCTGATGCAGGATCTGCCGGAGTGTTTGTTACTTTATCTGCGAATATAGCAGCCATGGCGCCGGGAACAAATATTGGAGCTGCACATCCTGTCACAATGCAATCAGAAGATAGTATTATGTACGGAAAGCTTACCAACGATGCGGCTGCTTTTATCCGGACAATTGCAAAAAGGAGGCATCGTAATATTGAATGGGCAGATAATGCGGTGCGCCGCAGTTATTCTTATTCGGAAACAGAAGCCCTTGAAGATTCCGTAATTGATCTTATTGCAAAAAATGATGCAGATCTTTTGAAAATGATAGATGGAAAAAAAGTGGAATTGAATTCAGGTATAGTTACTCTTCATACAGCATCAGCAAAAATAGAAACCTATGAAATGAGCTTCATTGAAAAATTGCTCACTCTTATCAGTGATCCCAATATTGCTTACATACTTATGATGCTGGGTTTTTATGGCATTATGTTCGAATTGTACAGTCCCGGCACAATTCTTCCCGGTATTATCGGGGTAATTAGTTTGATCCTTGCTTTTTATTCATTACAAACCCTGCCTGTGAATTATGCCGGTGTAGCGTTGATCGCATTTGCATTATTGCTTTTTTTGCTGGAGATAAAAATTGCAAGTCATGGAATTTTAGCAATTGGTGGAATTATTTCTTTGATCCTTGGCTCAATGATGCTTATTCGAACAGGCTCCGGTGAAGTGGGAAGAATATCATGGACAGTAATTGTTTCGGCTGCCATTATCACGGCTTTATTTTTCCTTTTTGTGATAGGCATGGGAATAAAGGCTCAACGTCTAAAGCCAGTTACCGGATCTGCTGCGCTGGTTGATGAAGAAGGAATAGCTGATGAAATTTTGAGTCCTTCTGGTATGGTATTGATACATGGAGAATTATGGCAGGCAGAATCGTTAAGCGGAATAATTAATAAAGGTGAAAAGATTCATGTAAAAAATATGCAGGGATTTAAACTGTTTGTAGAAAAGGCAGATTCTTAAATAAACAAAATAAAATTTATGCAACAGGTTCCCGTTATAACGATTGTAGTTGTAATTTTTGTTCTTATCATTTTATCAAATGCCATTCGCATTTTGCGTGAATATGAACGTGGAGTTATCTTTCGACTTGGTCGTTTGATCAGAGCCAAAGGACCGGGTATTATTTTATTGATACCAATCGTTGACAGGATGATCAGGGTAAGTTTGCGAACTGTTGTGCTGGATGTGCCTCCGCAGGATGTAATTACTCAAGATAATGTTTCCATTAAAGTAAATGCTGTTGTTTATTTTAGGGTTCTTGATCCTCAAAAAGCAATTGTACAGGTAGAAAATTTTTTGGCGGCTACTTCACAAATTTCTCAAACAACATTACGCAGCGTTCTTGGTCAGTCTGAACTTGATGACCTGCTTTCTCAACGTGACAAGATCAATCACAAGCTCCAGCAAATAATTGATACAAATACTGAACCTTGGGGAGTTAAAGTTTCAAATGTGGAGGTAAAACAAATTGATCTGCCGCAGGAAATGCAAAGAGCAATGGCTAAACAGGCAGAAGCTGAACGTGAACGTCGGTCAAAAGTTATTGCTGCTGAGGGTGAATTCCAGGCTTCACAGCGTTTGTCAGATGCAGCAAAAATATTGAGCGAAAATTCAAGTGCATTAACTCTTCGCTATCTTCAAACATTAAGAGAAATTGCCACTGAAAAAAATTCAACAACTATTTTCCCTGTTCCAATTGATCTTTTAAAACCTTTTTTAAAAAATGGGGAAAAGGAATTGACTTAGTTAAGGAAGTTGAGTAGCAAAGCTTGTTTATTCTTTACTCCATGCCTTGCGGAGAAACCGAAGCCAGTTTCCGTGCATAATGTTGATGATATCTTCATCGCTGTACCCCTTTTCTTTAAGCAATCCCGGAATTTTTTGGAGATCAGCAATCGTTTCAAGGTCATAAGGACATTGTTCTTTTCCGAAGCCTCCGTCAAGATCTGAGCCTATTGCCACATGGTTTGTATTACCTGCAAGCCGGCAAATATGATCGATATTATCAATTACTTTTTCAAGATTGCAATTCATCTCTTTTGGCATCGACTGCCAGCGGGTCCAATTGGGTACAAGCATCCATGCGTCGAAGGCGCTGCCAATTACAGCCCCTTTCTCAATTAAAATTTTTATTTGGTCATCACTGAATTGCCTGTTGTGGTTTACCAGCGCTCTGCAATTATTGTGGCTTGCCCACACATTTCCGTTAAAATGATCCATCGCCTGCCAGAAAGCATCATCGCAAAGATGTGTAGCGTCCAAAATGATATTTAAGCTTTCCATTTCTTTCAGCAATGCCAAACCTTTCTCATTCATTACGCCGGATGAATTTGTACCATTTGCGTATCGCCCCGGCCCGTAGTGAGCGGGTCCTATCGCCCTCAATCCATATTCGTATGCTCTGTGCAGATAATCCAATGTTATTAATGAATCAGCACCTTCAAGACTCAAAATATAACCGATTGATTTTTTTTCCCTGTCATCATTGTTCCAATATGCGAGTTGCATTTCCAATGAGCGGATATCTTTTACCTGCATCATTTCACCTTCTTCTTCCATCGTTTTATACCATGCAAGTTGTGCTTGCGTTTGAGCCCACGCCTGTTCCGGCGAATTCCAACCCGGCAATACATTTTCCATGGCTATGCATTTAGCAATCTGGGTAGCTATCACCAAACCAATATTTCCTTTTCGCAATTCATCAAGTGAAACTACTCCGTTACCCCGGTCATGTTTATCATTCATTCCTTTTTCTCTTTCACGAATTTCACTAAGCGATTGTTTCAAATCCCTGTTCCATTCCATTGCATTCATGGCGAGATCGAGATGAGCATCAATTATAAACATGCTTTAATTTTTTACTTGGTCAGATGGTTATTCTTCTGTCTCTTGCTATATTTTTCCATTCCCCTGATATGCTCCCATTCTCTATTGTGTATGCTCTCTCGTATAAAGCAACTGTGGGACAAATATGATATGGAATTCCATAGAGAACATCACCCGTTTTATAATTATGATTTTTGAGCGCCTCGCATACAAGATGTTCTTCACTTTGGCTTATGGGAATCAACTCAGTCGTGTTCAAAAAAAATACTCTTCTGGTGATCTCATTTTCGGCAGCAACAGATTTGTGGCCGAGATCAGTGCAGATCCGTGTGGGTGAAGGAAGCGAAATAATCCTTGTTACCAGGACAGCAGCCGGAAGAAAATTTTGTTCAGGGCAAAGGGTAAGATATCCTTTATCCCAATAAATGAAAGTGCCGGGACTGCATTCTACATCTTTTCTTTTGGCATGAATGGGAAAAGTAGGAGAGCCGCCTGCAATTATGTTTGGCACAGCAATTCCAATTTCTGATAATTTCTTTTTTAATTCTTCAACTACTTCAAATGCTTTGTTACATTCTCTTGTCCTTTCATTTATGTCGCTATTCCTGATATGTCCATCATAAGCATGGAGGCCGGCGAATTTTATTCCTTTAGCTTTTGTACAAAATTTACAAAGTTCAATAGCAGCTTCACCCGGAACAATACCTGTGCGATTCATTCCGAGATTAAGATCTATATATATGGAAACTTCCATTTTATTTTGAGCAAACACTGTGGCTTGTTCATTCGCAGTTGAAATATTATCTGTAAGGCATGAATATTTAGTCGATGGAAATTTTTTTATTAATTCAATGAATCGCTGAAGTCTGGGTCCCAATGGCTGATAAGCCAGCACAACATCAGGTGCTTTTATTGTTCCCAGCATTTCTGCCTCCGCAATAGTCGCACATTTGAATTTGGTAATTCCTGCATTCAGCATTAATTGTGTTGCCTCGGCCGATTTATTTGTTTTTACATGTGGCCTAAGCCAGCCAACACTGTTAACCATGCTGACAGCAGTATGAATATTTTTTTTTACCCGTTCAGGAAAAATGACGAGAGCAGGTGAATCAAGCTTGTCAATTTCTTTTATATAATACCATTTGCTATTCATTTCCTATTACTGTAATTCAAAGATTGCTTCTATTTCTACCGCCACATTCCCGGGCAAAGAACCCATGCCTATTGCACTTCGAACACCTTTTCCGTTTTCTTCACCCCATAACTGAACAAATAGTTCACTACAACCATTAATAACCAGTGGATGGTTTTCATAGTCAGCTGTGCTGTTTACCATTCCAAAGATTTTAATCACTCTTTTTACCTGATCAATCTTTCCAAAATGATCTTTTATGGAGGCAAGTATGGCAAGTCCGCATTGGCGGGCTGCCGATTTTCCTTCTTCTTCCGAAAGATCTTTTCCGAGTTTTCCTTTAATTAAGCTGCCATCAGTGTTAATTGAAACATGACCTGATACATATAAAAGGTTTTCTACGATCAGGCATCGTTTATAAATACCTTTTGATGGCGGAATAAAAGGAAGTGATAGATTTAGATCAGACAGTTTTTGTTCAACAGACATTTGATGTATTTAAACTTCAAAATATAAATAATAATGTTTATTACAATTTGGATTAAATGCAACATGACAAAAAGGGCATTGATTACCGGAGGCTAAATACTCAGTAATGGTCATTTCATTTTTACAAATACCACAAAGAACGGCTTTGGAATCAAATTCATTTTTATTCCATGCCTCATGTTCATGGTCGGCTTCTTCTTCATGGCAATTATAACAGGGATAGTATTCATTACAGCATTTGAATTTTATGGCAATCACATCGAGCGATGAATGAAAATGAATACAACGGCTAAATTCATCAGTTATCTTTCCTTTCATTGAAATGCATTTTTAATTCAACCATCTTAGAAACCTCGTTCCAGATGTCTTTTGAAATTTCTTCTTCAGATCTGTCTCCATTTGTGATAAAAATTTCTTCCTTTTCTTTAAGCTTTTCAAATGCTTCAAAATATTTGTCCTTTACTTTTTTCAAATTGTCTATTGTTTCATAAAGTTCTGTTGAACTTCTTCCTTTATTCAGACGATGCATACTGCTTTCTGGTGATATATCAATGTATATATTCAAATCGGGTCTGAGTAATTCAGCACTTAATGAATTTGCTTCAATGACCCAATCCATATCCATATGTACGCCATGGTATGCGTAAGAAGAAAAATAATAACGATCTGTAATAACTGTATAATCTTCCTTCAATTTTTTCAAAATACCATCGGTTTTGTTTAAAAGGTGGTCAAGCCTGTCTGCAACATAAAGGGCTGCTATAGTTCTATGATCTGCTTCCACTTTATGTTTGAAGATATCTTTAATGATTGCCCCAATACGACTCTGGGTAGGCTCTGCCGTAGTGTAAGTATTCAAACCATTTTTTTTCAATTTATCAGACAAAAGTCTTACCTGTGTACTTTTTCCACTCCCATCCAGACCCTCAAATGCGATAAAGAAATTTCTTTTCATATTTGGTTTTAAAGATACAGGTAAAAAAAATTACCAAATTTCAATTACGATCAAAAGAAATAAGTTTATTGATGGAAGCTTTCGCCAATAAATTTTAGAGCATCAACAATGCCGGTACGCCAATAGGTCCAGTTATGTGAACCATCACGCACACGAAACTCATGCGGAACTTTTTTTTCAGTCAGCGAAATATGCAGCAGGCAATTTCCTTCTGTAAGAAAATCATCATCTCCGCAATCAATCCAATAGCGTACCTTCTTCAAATCGTCTGCAGATTTTGTTTCAACTATTTTAAGAATTGAATTGTCATACCATGATTGATTTAACCTGGCCTTATCTTTTAAGCTACGGCCAAACAATTGACCCAAAATAGGTTCATAGTTAACATCCGGCATCGTTGCCAAAGCATTATCATCCCAGATGGCAGCACTTAAAGGAGCTGCGGCAGCAAATAATTCAGGATATTTTAGGGAATAGATCAATGTGCCATATCCTCCCATTGACAGGCCTGCAACTCCCCGATATTTTTTTTCTGCTTTTATTCTATAAGTTTTTTCGATGGCAGGCATAAATTCTTTAATAAAAAAATCCTCATATTTTTCTTTACCATCATAGGAGTTGATGTAGAAACTGGAATCTGCATTAGGCATTACAATGACCATAGGGGGTATAGTGCCATCAGCAATTGCTTTATCGGCGTAGCGATTGATCTCACCAAACTGTAACCATCCAGTATTATCATCAGTATAACCGTGAAGAAGGTACACAACAGGATAACTCCTTTCTGAATAATCATAATCGGCCGGCAGGTAAATTGTATATTTTACAGTTTTGTTAAGTATGGAACTTTTTATTGTTCTCTCTTCAATTACTTTGCCCATAGGTTGGGCAACAACAGGTTTTAGTAAAAGAATTCCAAAAAAGCCAAGGATAAGATTTTTAAAATTATTCATAAGCAGAAAGTTTTGAAATGTAAATGTAATAATGATGAGATAGAAGTTTGATTTTTTATTGCATAAAAAAAGCCGTCTTTCAAGACAGCCTTTTTAGGTTAACGCCCGATTGAAATATTATTGTTTTATGAACCTTTCAGCAGCTATTAATTGATTACCGCTGATAATGTCGATATAGTAAATACCGGGGACAAAATTCTTTACTTCATCCAGCTGGAAAGCATTTATCCCTGTATTAGCTGTTGAGTTTTTCATTGTTAGCTGTTGGCCACTCAGGTTTTTTATTCTTATGATAATGGATTCATTTTTTTCAGCTGTATAGTTAACGGATACGCTGCTCTTTGTTGGGTTGGGGAATAATTTAAAGGAAATAGCTGATTTTTCTGTTGCCTTTATTACTCTTGTTTCTGTGTATTTAACTTCTCCTGTTATGCTTTTTCCCTTTACTCTGTAATAAATGGTAGCATTTTTCAGCTGATCAAATAAAAAAGCGCAGTTATTTTCTGCGCTTTTCCTTTGAACGTATTTGAAATTATGCTGCTTCAGAATGTTTATTCCTTCGCTTCTCATTCCGTTTAACAAAAAATACCAATGCCCCGATCCAAACTATGCATCCAACAAGCATCTTTATAAGATCTAGATATGGCGAAGCCATAAGAATGGAAAACAAATTTTGCAATAAAAGCTCGAATGAGTTCAAAAATATTTTGATAATAATGGTCATTTTGTTATTAATTGTAGCGCAAATCTGCTATGAAAAAATCGATAAAACAAAGGTATGGCTTGGGGTAGAAATGAATTAAATATATTAAGCAAAATAATCATATAATAAATTATTGATGAATTTTATTTCCTATATCTCCTTTTAGAGAAAAAATAGGTTCTCAAAGTCAAACATGAAATATTAGGGCCTATTAGATAAATTTTTTTTTAAAAACATGCACATAAAAAAAAACAAAAATTTTAAAAAATTTTCCGTTTGAAGGAAGTACAGATTTCCCCAATAATAGTAGAAACCAAAACTGTGAATTATTTATGCCATTCCCGCAAAAGGAACATTTACTTTAAAAAAGCAATTTGGTGTTTAAATTTTTTGAAGTTACTGAGACTCTCATTTTGATTTAAAGTGACTTTGATGTTATCAGAATAGTAATCTGATATATAAATACAGGGTAGTAACCAAACAGAATTATTGCGTGTAATTTTTTTTTACATAACTAAATCAATCAGTTTGAGAATATTGGATAAAATGATAAACATGGTTATAAGGATTTTTACTATGTATTATATAGTAGAAAATTAAAAAAAATATCTAAAGAAAATACCTATTGTTACACTAAACCAGACATTGTAATTTTAGTCCATATCCAAATGATCCTTTGAAAAAAGCCGTCCATGAAAACCAATCGACACTGCATAATATTTTTGGGAAAGTATATTTATTTACTTTCATTTTTTTTATTGAATTCTTTTTTTGTTTCCGCACAAAATATTGATTTCGGTAAAAGTTTTATTAATGTAACAAAAGGTACTAACGGGGGGACGATAGAACCTGGTGACACTCTCGAGATCAGGGCATCCTTCGTGGTTCGTTCAGGTACTTATGACAGTTGCGGGTATTTTGATGCAGTTCCAGCGGGCACTTCTTACATCCCTGGAACTATCAGGGTGCTTACTAATGAAGGGAAAATATACAAACAGTTTACTGATGCTTATGGGGATGATTGCGGCTGGATATCTTCTTCAAACATTCGCATTAACCTTGGATACGTTACTGGTAACAGACCTGCCACCCCTTTTAGACGAGGTAGGGTAGCCAATACTCATAAACCTTCTTTTTATGGAGGTACTTGCATAATGGTTGCTTCATTCCGTGTTGTTGTAACGGCAGCTTACGGCAGTACCATAAATATAGGTACCGGGTCTATGACATATAAAAGTGGATCTGCTGCTTTACAAACATTTACGTTTCCTACTAACAATGTAATGATCTACCCCAATTATGGAATATGTTCCAATACAGTCGGAGCTAATTCCCTCGGTACTGAATTTAACGGCACATTCGGATCAGGTCAACCAAGAAACCGTGGTGCTTCCGGGAATGTGCCTGTAGGTTACACTTATAGCACTTTCACAAGCAATATGCCTAACGATTATTATTATGGAGTAGCAAATAATACCAGTACTGATAATGGATATACCACGTTAAATACATGGCCAAAACCGGACGGAAGCTCTCCTACACACCGCGTCTTCTCAGTTTGGGATATTATAGGAGATCATACAGGAGCCGCTTCTCCAACACTAGGAAATCCTGCTGCTGATACCGTTGCAAATCCAAATGCAGGATATATGCTTATAATTAACGCAGCTTACCGCATTGACTCAGCGTTTCAACATACTATTACCGGTCTTTGCCCAAATACATACTATGAAATTTCATGCTGGCTTAGAAACATTTGTTCAAAATGCGGATGCGATTCAAATGGGAAAGGCGCAAGTGGAGGTGCCGGCTATATACCAACTGGCCCCGGGGATTCATCAGGAGTTTCTCCTAATCTAACTTTTAATGTGGATAACATCAGTTACTATACAACAGGAAATATTCCCTACACAGCTACGTGGGTAAAAAAAGGATTTACTTTACTGACTGGCCCGGCGCAAACAAGTTTCACAATGAAATTTTTTAATAATGCTCCCGGTGGTGGTGGAAATGACTGGGCTCTTGATGATATTTCTGTGGCAACTTGTACTCCTAACCTTACCCTACTTCCCTCCGAAAATCCAATGGTATGCTCAGGAAATATTGTGGATATGAGTTGTACAGTAAAATCATATTTTAATAATTATACTTATTATAAATGGCAGAAAAGCACTGATAATGGAGCAACGTGGGCAGATGATGGATCTGCTGGAGGACCTGAAACTCCAACATGGTCTGGCGGCGACTGGGAATACACAGTACCTCATCCGACGTTTGTTGCAAACATGCCAGATAGCGGAACGAAATACAGAATAGTAATTGCCACTACAATGCCCAATCTTGGTAATATAAATTGCTCTTTTTCTCAATCCACTGTTATTACTTTATCAGTCCTGGATTGTGGTCTTCCTTTAAGTACAGAGCTTATTTCTTTTACAGGTAAACGAATTAATAATAATGTTCAGTTAAACTGGACTACATCAAAAGAAGATGAACCATTATATTATATAGTTGAAAAAAGTTTTGATTCAAGGAATTTTAACCCTATTGTTTCGATTAATAGTTATAATAATGGTGAAAATATCAATCTTTATTCCTTTACCGATCCTGATACAATAAGTAAGAATGTATATTATCGTTTAAGAATTGCAGATAATAAAAACCAAAACAAATACAGCCGGATTATTCAATTAAATGGAATGAATAATGCAGTTACTCTTGCAAATATTATAAATCCTTTTTATCAAAAACTTCAATTTGATTTTTCAACACCTTTAAGCGGAAGAATGAATGCTGAACTCATAAGCCTGCAGGGAAATATTCTAAAGAAAAAAGAATTTAATTTAAATACCGGGGTAAACAGGTTGTCAATTGATAATACTGATGCGCTGCCTGCGGGTGTATATATTTTGAGAGCAGAATTTGATGGCAAGATTATTCAGAGAAAAGTAGTTCGGATTAATGCGAATTAAAAAATTCCGGGAATATTCACTTGATTTCCAAATCTAATGCTTTTATATACCCTTTGTTCATATAGCAATTTTCAAATTGGCAGGTAATTAAAAAATCTGCCAGCGCCTTTTTTATTGCCTTTATATTGGAGGGCCTGTTTTGCTGAATTTCTTTAAAACTATTGTGGGTTGTATCTGCATAAGCTGAGATCAAATTATAGTCCTCAGGTTGTTTAAAACTAATCATGCAATGTGTGTTGGCCATTTTTTTATAGGGCCAGAAATGCCATCCAATATCATTACTGTCGAGCATTTGATGAAAGCTGTTTATCCATTTATCAGTATTTTCTCCCGTTTCGCCGCAATAAACGGGTACATTGTATCGATCTCTGAAATCAATATATGGTTGAACCACTTCTTTAGTTGGACTTGTCCAGTACTTATGAAAAGTATAAACTACATTATTATCAAATGGTTTTCCGAACACATCAAAATTGGAATCCCATTGAGAGCCTCCTAAAAAAATAATATGCCTTTTGTCAACAGTGCGGATTGCTTGTGTTATTTTTTTATATAAAGGTTCTAATTTTGGATTAAAAAAGCTTGTATCAAAAAAAGGTGGAATTGGTTCATTCAAAAGATCATAACCCATTACAATGGATTCTTTTGCATAGTGTGTTGCAATTTGTTTCCAAATATTAATAGTGAGTTGCTGCGCTTCAGGGCTTTCAAATAAAAAAGGATAGCCGTAGCTATCATCAATATTATCACCTGTCTGACCGCCGGGTGCACAATGCATGTCTAAAATTATATAGACGCCTTCCTTTTTGCACCACTTTACCAGTGAGTCTATAATATTAAAAGCTCTTGTAGTACCGCTGCCGCCAAGATAATTTTCATCAGTAAACAAACGATAATTAAAAGGCAGGCGGATTGAATTAACTCCTGTTGTTTTTAAAAAATGTATGTCAGGTTGTGTGATATAACTCTTCACATACTGCTGCCAGAATTCTCCTGTTTCAAACGGCCCGATAAGTTCAGTGAGAGCTTCGTTGATCAGTCGCGGAGAAGTAGCATTTTTAAAATGAAACATATAACCTTCCGGAACTAACCAGTTACCCAGGTTAATACCTTTTATTAAAAACGGTTTTCCTTCTGCTGTTACGATCTCTTTTCCTTTTGTATGAAGAAAGGATTGAGCTGATACGCTTATACTTAAACAAAGAGTAAACAGAAAAGATAAATGATGTTTCATATTGACATTTATTAATCGTAGGTAATTAATTCCGGCTTATAAAACTATTTGTAACACCAAACTAAAAGCAAAATGTTTACTTTTTCCTTTTTGAATATTTAAAACTATTTGCAATGACCCTGAGAAGGTATTCTTTCTTGTCATTGTTATATTCCCAGAACATCACGCCACCCAGGTGGCGGCGTTTTACATATTTGCATTTATTTTTTACCGATCTCTCATTGTCGTAAGATATAAACACATTGTTTTCTGAATTAAAAAGATAAGGCGCATTGGCATCATCATCCCAATATTCACGGTAACCTTTTTTATTAACCAGGCTGTCTTTTAAATAAGTAAAACCGCCTCCGCGTGTAGGCTTAAGAGCTTTTCTGTATAAACCGTTATTATCGCCAGAAGCCATTTGCCAGCCTTTTCCATAAAAAGCAATTCCCATTACTATCTTGGAAGGTGGAACACCTGCAGCTATAAATTCCTGTACTGTACGGTTAGCTGAATATTGATTGGTGTCAGCAGAAGAAACATACAAATTGGTATGATGACCTGAAATACTGTCCATGCCATCTGCATAGTCATAACTCATTAAGTTTATATAATCCGTGTATAGTTGTACTTTTTCCATTTCCGTATGATCAATATATTGCTGAAACCCGCCGACAGCAGTGGTTACATAATATTTTGTGTGTGTTATGTTACCAAGGCCATCAAGACCTTGTCTCATATCTTTAAAAAGGTCGGTATAATGTTGTTTGTCTTCCGGGCGAAATACATTGCTATCGCCTCTCATACCTGGATATTCCCAATCGATGTCAATACCGTCTAAATTGTATTTAGAAACAATTGCCACTGCACTTGCTGCAAAATTTTTAGTGGAGGTATCCGTAAGTACTGCATCTGAAAAGTTTTTACTCCATGTCCAGCCCCCGATAGAGATCAGTATTTTTAACCGAGGATTTATTTTTTTCAGCTCGCTCAGTTTCCTGAGGTTAACCGTATCTGTTTTTTCATTATGCAGCCATGCACGATTGTCTTTAACATCCACAAACGCATAATTAATATGCGAAAGTCTCCATACATCGATTGAGTCTGTAGCTATCAATCCTCTGAAACCTCCTACGTATGCTATGATGACGGGTTTTGTTTTAACGGGAGGTGATGCCATAAACCCAGCAATAAAAAATAGGATGCTTAAATTGTAAACAGCTTTCTTCATTTTTCTTCTGACGCAGTCAGTAAATAAGTTTTGCCTCAATTTACATTTAATAAATTTATTTTACATTGATTTGCCTCATGATTGAATTACGAACAATAATATTTAAATGCGTTCAATTATCAGAAACAAATAATTTTTATGAAACGTTCTTTCTCCCGCCGTCAGTTTGTACATAATTCACTTAGTGGTTTGAGTTTATTAACGACGCCCGGGATCTTACAAGCATCAACAGGTAAACCTTTTGAAAAAATAAAAATAGTTTGTGTGGGAGGTCATCCTGATGACCCTGAAAGTGGTTGTGGAGGTACTTTTGCAAGGTTAGCTGCATTGGGTCATGATGTTACCATCATTTATCTTACAAGAGGAGAGGCAGGAATTCCGGGCAAATCGCATGAAGAGGCAGCTGATATAAGGAGCAAAGAGGCTAATACAGCCTGCAAAATTTTAAATACAAAAGCTGTTTTTGCAGGACAGATAGATGGTGATACTATTGTGAACAATGAATGGGTAGCAAAAATGCAGCAACTTATCACAACTGAAAAACCTGCCATTGTTTTTACTCACTGGCCGATTGATTCGCATAAAGATCACCAGTCGGCGAGTTTATTAACTATACAAACATGGATACATTCTCCTCAAAAATTTGAGCTTTATTTTTTTGAGGTCTGTATCGGTGAACAAACAATGGGTTTTCATCCTTCCGATTATGTGGACATCACTGATGTGCAGGAACAAAAACGCCGTGCCGTATTTTGTCACATCAGCCAGGACCCTGAAGGCATCTATAATTGCGGTCATACTTCTATGGAAGATTTTCGCGGAAGAGAATTAGGTGTGAAAGCAGCCGAAGCTTTTGTGCATATGACAGGTATGAAAAAAGGCGCACTACATGGAATATAAATTACTTTTTGCATTTGATTTTTACATGATCCGGGTAAAAGATTATCATTAAAATTTTTCTTTCTGCAAAATATATTTGCAAACTGATTTCCTGTCTGTCAATTGTTTTTCAAAATTGAAAATATTTTTCTTTAAGATAGCTTGCGATAACTTTGACAATAAATTTTCTTATTAAATCTTAACGAATGAAAAGAATTTTTCCTGTTGTTTTATTTCTGATAGTGATAAACACGCAAGCCCAGGACAAAACTGTAAACGATCTGAAAGCAGAATCAGAAAAGAAAATAGCAAAAGATGCTTCTGATACTATACCTAAAATATGGAAAAAAGGAGGATTGATCAGCCTGAATCTTGCGCAGACTTCACTAAGTAACTGGGCAGCGGGAGGGGACGATTTTTCTTTATCGGTAAATGGCATGGTGGATTTATATGCGTTTTATAAAAAAGGCAGGTCAAGCTGGGATAATACTTTTGATTTTGAGACGGGGTATTTACGCACTACAAGTCTTGGCGGCAGAAAAAATAATGACAAGATTGATCTTCTTTCCAAATACGATTATTCTTTCGCTCCCAAATGGAATGTAGGTGATCTCTTTAATTTTCGTTCGCAGCTATTTAAAGGATATACTTATAGTAATAATACAAAAAACTTTTCCTCTGCTTTTTTATCACCTGCCTACCTCGTGTTGAGTGCGGGTATTGATTATAAGCCTAATGATAATTTTTCGGTTTTTATTTCTCCTGTTGCTGCCAGGTTAACGATAGTCAAAGATGATAGTATATCTGCTAAAGGATTATATGGAGTAGATCCGGGTAAACATAACGAGTTTGAATTCGGCGCTTTTCTTTCTGCCAGCTATATAAAGAATCTAAACAAAATCGTTTCTTATAATGGAAGACTTGATCTTTTTTCAAATTACAAACATAACCCCCAAAACGTTGATGTCCTTTTCTCCAGTGTGTTTGCAGCCAAACTTTCCAAATGGCTTACTGCTACATGGAATATTGATATGATCTATGACGATGATGTAAAATTATTTGGGCCCAACGGTCATTCACCTGCATTACAGATAAAATCACTTGTAGGTGCGGGATTGCTTGTAAAGTTTTCTGGTTAATTTGAAAGTATTTGGTTCAGGACTGTTAAAAAAGCCAATCTTTAACAATTGAGAGCACACATAGTAAAACTACAGTTGTAAAACCTATTTGTTACCCCAGCATCAATTTATAACATTTGTCTGTCTTTAATAAATTAACAAATAATAGCTTTTTATTGGCTTAATTTTATGATGGTTTTTATTCCAGTTGGACTCTTATAATAAAAATGTGTTCATATGAAAATTTTACACAGATATTCTATCCTGCTGTTTGTAGCAGCCGGATTAATGAGCCCCGCATTTGCCCAGCGAGGTGACCATCGCAGTGGTGGTAGTCAAAGTATGAATAGCGGCGGCCGGCAAAGTTTTTCTTCTTCCCGGCAAAGCAACTCATCTTTTCGCCAAAACAATTCTTCAAACAGTTCTTCCTCCCGGCAGAATAATTCTTCTTTCGGCCGGCAGGATCGTCAGACTGGTTCAACGCAATCAAGGCAAAGCTTTCAGGCAATGAACAGGGACCGGGGTGGATATACTCCTTCCAATTCTTCACGTAACCGGGTTAACAGCAATAATAATAACTCTACTGTTCAGCGTAATGACCGGAGACGTTATCAATCAAATTTGAACAGGGTAAATAACTCATACCGGAATAACAGTATTGTACGGAATGATTATTACAGGCATAATAATAACAGGTATTACAGGTATAATTCATATCGCTATAGTTATGCTCCACGCCGTTATTCATATGTGGGATATACACGTTATTCCATTCTTCCGAGAACTTTTATTTCAATCACTTTCGGAGGCTATCCTTATTATTATTACGGTGGTTTATTTTATAGCTATTATGATGGTTTCTATGAACCCGTATATGCACCGTTTGGCATTTGCATAGGCACACTTCCTTATGGCTATTACCCGTTTTATTGGAGAGGTATTCCTTATTACTACTATGACGGAGTGTATTACCGCGATCATGGAGACAATCAATACGAAGTGGTAGATGCACCTATGGGTGCGGTGGTTACTGCATTACCAAAAGGAGCAAAAGCAGTAACTGTAAACGGTGAAAAATTTTATGAATTCAATGGTACTTATTATAAGGAAGGCACCAATGATAAAAATGAAGTAGTGTATACAGTGGTTGGTAAAAATGGAGAGATCAATAATTCAGATGACCCTGGAGCCTATTCCAGTGCCCCTTTACATATTGGTGATATTGTGTCCACGCTTCCTGAAAACAGCAGGCAGGTGACCATCAACGGGCAGGTATTATTTCTTTCCCCCGATAATTTTTATTTCAAGCAAAGAGGCGATAACGGCGCTACAAGTTATGAAGTGGTAGGATCAGGCGAGCAGGACCAGTAATAATTTGTTTTTAAGTTATATTAGTAAATATTATGCTGCCGGTCATATCGACCGGCAGCTTTTTGTATTATGTAGAATAAAATTTGTCAATTGTTACACCTCTCGCTGTTTTGCCTTCACCAGAGAATCATGAGATAGCAAACTCTTATGGTTTTTGTTATCCGGGTTAAGCGGGGAATCTCATATGCATCACGGATTTAATTTGATCCATACAGGTGCATGGTCGCTGCTTTTCTCCCAACCGCGCACATGTTTATCTACACCGGCGTCTGTCAATTTTTTACTGAGATCAGGGCTTAAAAGAAAATGATCTATCCGCAAGCCGGCATTGCGCTCGAAAGCATTGCGGAAATAATCCCAGAAAGTATAGATGGTTTCATCAGGATACAATTTTCGGATCGCGTCCGTCCAGCCCTGTTCAATAAGATTTTTAAATGCAGCCCGTGTTTCGGGGCGAAATAAAGCATCATCTGTCCAGCGTTCCGGTTTGTACACATCTTTTTCCGCCGGCATTACATTGTAATCTCCTGTCAGTACCACCGGCTTTTTTGTTGCAAGCAAACCGGCAGCATGTTTTGCTAACCGTTCAAACCATTTCAGCTTGTAATCGAATTTAGGGCCGGGTGCAGGATTGCCATTCGGCAAATAAAGGCAGCCAATTGTTGCATCATGCACTGCTGCTTCAATGTAGCGGCTATGTTCATCTTCCGGGTCGCCGGGAAGTACTCTGCGGATCTCTGCCGGCTTTTCATGCTTTGATAAGATAGCTACACCATTCCAGCTTTTTTGTCCATGCCATATTGCCTGGTAGCCTGCATCATTGATCGCCTGCAGCGGGAACTTTTCTTCCGGCGCTTTTAATTCCTGCAGGCACACAATATCAGGGGATGATTCATTCAACCATTTCAACAACACAGGCAATCGCCCGTTTACTCCATTGACATTATAGGTAGCGATCTTCATGTGATTATTTTATGCAAAGTTAATAATGAGGACAGATCCTGCTTATTGCGTGTGCCCATTATGAATGGCGAACCGGCAATAATAAAAAATACAGATGTAGCTCATCTTTTTTTCAGTACAGAGTTGTTACCTTTCTGCACAGGTTGAGTTAGTCAAAACTTCTGATTATGTATGATGAGCTGGTTCATACCAAGCATAAGCATTATGTTGATGAAGGCAATGGCGAAGCTATTATTCTTTTGTATGGATTGTTTGGCTCGGTAACAAATTTTGATGCGCTTACCCGTCACCTGAGGCAAACATACAGGGTCATTATTCCTGTTTTTCCTTTTTATGAGCTTGGCATGTCCATCAGCATATTTGCCCTTACTGATTTTTTTCATGATGTGATTACAGAATTACAACTTGAAAAATTTCATTTGCTGGGCAATTCAATGGGAGGGCACATTGCCTTGTTGTATGCACTGCAGCACCCGGAAAAAATTCAATCGCTCATCCTCAGCGGAAGCTCGGGCTTGTATGAGAACGGTATGGGTGACAGTTTTCCCAAAAGAAAAGATTATAATTATATCAAATCGAAAACGGAACTTACTTTTTATGATCCGCATACGGCCACTGAGGAATTGTTAGATGAAATATTTGCTACAGTCAACAGCCGCAAAGCTATCCAGATATTGTCGCTTGCCAAATCAACCATTCATAATAACCTGCGGCCCGAACTGCCAAACATTACTGCGGATTGCTGCCTTATCTGGGGAAAGAACGATGTGGTAACGCCGCCGGCAGTAGCCCTGGAATTCAACAGGCTGATACCGAATTCAAAATTATTCTGGATCGATAAATGCGGCCATGTGCCGATGCTGGAAGCACCGAAACTGTTCAATAACCTGCTGGACCCGTTCCTTGTTTCCCTGTACAGGCAATGATGCAGGACTGTTTCAAGATCACCTTGGCAAAACAAATTTATTGAGAAGAAACAAATAGCCGGCTCCGAATCATACATGACCCGTTGCAACAAGAATGTCTTTTTGAAACCAATTCCTAATTTTAATAATAAAAAGCAATGACATATATCCCATATGCGATAACTTTTTTAATGAACCTGGCATCTGTTATCGTAAATCATCAACATACTTCCCTCCGAAGTGTAAAAATTAATGAATGGAAAGTAAAGCACACTGCAGATTTTGATATCACAGGTAATGGCACTTCGGTAAACTGGAATAATGCTGAATGGCTGGACTTACCTAAAAGCAAAGATGCCGGTATTGCTTATCAAACGCAGGTGAAGATGCTCTATTCTGATTCCGGTATTTATTGTCTTTACCGCTGTGAAGACAATAAAATAACCGCCACTCTGAAAGAAGATTTTCTTGATCTCTGGAATGAAGATGTGGTAGAAGCTTTTTTCTGGCCGGATGAATCAGTCCCTGTCTATTTTGAATATGAGCTTTCTCCTTTAAATTATGAATTGCCTATTCTGGTGCCTAACCTCAACGGAAAATTTTTAGGATGGAGACCCTGGCATTATGAAGGAAATCGCAGAACAAAGCATGCGGTGCATATAAATAGAGAAGGGGATGCTGTGACCTCGTGGACTGCTGAATTTTTTATACCCTATTCCCTGCTTACACCTCTGAACAATGTGCCTCCTCAAAAGGGCAGTTATTGGCGTGCTAATTTTTACCGTATCGATTATGATAAGGGTGAAACATCATGGGAATGGCAAAGAGTAAGAAAACAAACTTTTCATGACTACGAGGTTTTCGGTAAGCTGGTATTTGATTAAAATAGAAATTGAATCATTATGTATTCACAGGAACACAAGGATTCTGAAAAATTCACTTATCCCCCATTGCAGGTAATCATTTCATTTGTATAACGGGGTGAAGTTTATAAGCTCCATTCTCGAGATTAATTGAAAGCGCTGCATCAAAATCAAGTGTGAATGTATTGAGTGTTTCATTTAAAGCTTTACCTATTTTTATTTTCAGGCCTGATTCTTCGGCACTCGGTGTGTCCAGTGGATATGAAGTGCCATTTACAACGACCCTGTTGCCATCTCCTAAAATAAGACGTATCGCCTGCAATACACCACCGGGTATAGTATCTTGTGCTATTAAAGTGGAAATGCCATTTTGAAGATCCAATAAATTATAGATGCTGTCTTTAGTGTTGATGGGTATCCAGGCTTCAGTATCATGATTGATCTGCACCTTCACACCAACGATATGAACATTTACTGAATCATATGTCGCGGGTTTATCGGTCAGCAAAAACTGAACAGCCGCTGTGTTATTGTCTTTTTTGCATGATGTAATTGAAATGATGGCAAGAAAAACAAGTGTAATAAAAGGGATATTTTTTGTTTTCATGGATATGGGATTTAAATTACTTGCAATGAAAAGAAAAAATCCTGCCGTGCCCTGTTTTTATTAAAGGTTTTTTTGGATTTTCGCAAATAATCGCAAGTTTACCTTCAGTATTTTATTTATCTACGTAGTAGGTTTATCAATAAGCGTTTTTTCTTTTCGCACGGTGAAAAATTCTTTACTAACAAAGCAACCAACCATTAACATGGCTTTTGTCATTCTGAGCGAGGCGAGGAATGTCATGCGGTTAAACTACGAGATTTCTCAATCCGCTTTGTTACGTTCGAAATGACAAAGAAGACAGGGGTGGCACTTCAGTAAGCCGTTTCTATTTACCCCGCATCCGCTCTACCTGGCGCTTCAGTAAATACACCTGGAACCCAATGGTTAAAGAAAAGCCGCCACTGCCGTCAAAGTGTTTGTACTTTGTATAGTCATAGCCGGCGAGTATATCTAAAGAAGATTGCTCGCCTACAAATATGGCCACACCGCCACCAAAGAAAAAGCTGATGCCGTTGTTTGAAGAAGTGTTTGCCGGTACTTTTACTCTTTGGCTTAAATAATTGATACTGCCATGAAACATAGGGCGCACATTGGCATTGGTAAAATAGTAGCGTGCAAAAGGGCCGGCACCAAAATTGGTAACTTTTGTATTCCCGGTTTTGGAATAATCCAGCATAAGGTTTCCGCCCACGGCAAGATTGTTAATTACAAACACGCCTGCATTGGGCTCGAATGCGATTTCCGTATTGTTTTTTGAAGTATTAAGGCGTATGCCTCCGCCCACCATCCAATCCTGTTTTTCAGTTTGTGCATTGGCACTTGTTGCCAGAATAATAAGCAAAGCAATGGCGATGAACTTTTTCATAGACTGTAGTTTTAGAAGCCAAATTTAGCGGATGCCAGGCAAAGAAACTTATTTAAAAAGGATACACCTTCACGGTGAGATGTGAAAGATGATGAAAGAAATGAACGAACCAAAATTATCTGCCTTCTTGCTATTCATGTTACATGTTCTTAATTTCCTATAGAAGGAGCTGCGGGTTTAGTGAGAAGATCATCATTGTTTATTCCTTTCTTCTTCGAAACATTTTCTTTTAGTTTTCCAAAGTTCCATGTAAGTACCAATACACCACCACGTCTTATTGTTGAGGTAATATTACTGTTATAGAAATTCTGGTCTTTTGTGATGATCTTATAGTCATGTGTTTTTTCAAACCAGTTTACCGCCCGGAGAGAAATATTCATCTTCCCTTTTAAGATCTTATAATTAAGGGCCACGTTGTTCCAGAAGTAAAATGGATAAGTGGTTTGAATAGTTTGAGGATCTTTCCAGAATCCAATAAGAGTGCTTACGGTAAATTTAGGAGTGAACCTGTACACCACATTCGTAAAGAGATTGCCGCCGAAACCGTTATTGGTTTGTGAGGAATTGGAATTATTTTTTATAGTGCTGTACTGCACAGAACCATTTGCGAACACGCTTACGTGCTTGCCAATTTTTGAATTCAGGTTCACATCCAGGTTCGACTGAAATTCTTTCCCGATGTTAAGGCTTGTTGTCTTGGTAATTCCTGTAGCCGGATCAAATGATGAATACTGCAGGATCTTGTTGCCGCTATAACTGCCTTCCAAAATAATGCCTGCAAATGTATTTCCCCGGGCCAACCGCAATTGCGTGGAAATGGCATGAATGGCTTGTGCGTTCAGATCAGGATTACCATACGAGATATTCAAAGAATCATTATCAAACACAAAGGGATTGAGATCATAGATATAAGGCCGCTGTAATCTTTTTACATAACTAAATACCAGAGTAGTTGTTTGGTTAAGATGATTAGTGAACTGGATATTAGGCAACACAGTTGTGTAATTGCTTTTTACATTGGTGTGCGAGGAAACAAAATTGCCATCTACATTGGTATATTCTACCCGTACACCAAGGCGGACTCCCCACTTTTTCATCTTAAAGTTATAAGTGCCATATGCACTCAATACATCCTGCGTGTACTTAAAGAAATCAGTATTGGCCGGGTTCACTTTGTAAGATGATATTGAATCATACCTGACGAGGCTTTCAAAGTCTGAGCTTGCCCTGCGCATAATGGCTTTCAATCCCGCCTCCAGCTTGCTTGTTTTTGTAAGCGGCAGGATGTTGTCGGCCTGTAATGTGTACTGATCATTGATGGCATGACTGTTATTGATCAAATAGCGATTGCTGCTGCCACCATCCTGAACACTTTTCAGTTTTGAATCGTTCTTTCCAAATTCGCCGAGAAATCTTAGACTAAACTCCCTGTCTTTATTTTGATGATAGTGCCTGATATAATCACTTCCTACATTTACACCGGGATTATTGCTTTTATTGTTGAGATGATAATCACTTACTGTTGAAGGATCGGGGGAAAAGTCGGTCTTGATCGTTTGATCCGACACGGTCTTGCTCGACCAGCTATTGATATTCGTGTACAGTGTGACGGTATTCAGCGTGTCAATATCATAATCCAATTCTGCATTACCAAAACTCCAGCCTGCACTGGCCAGCTGGTTACCATCCAGTGTCCTGCCGGTATAAATAGTTTGCGTGGATGGTATAGTGGTGCTGATATTGTGTTGCGATACAGGATTTGAATAACCTTTACTGAGAAAAACACTTAATCCAAACTTGCCGACTTTTGCATTTCCATTGATATTATAGTTACCCAACTTGTCGCTCGTTCTCTGGAAAGTGGATATTGTTCCGTTATAGCCTACTACTTTTTTGCGTGTAATAATATTGATAAGGCCACCGATCCCCTCCCCGTCATATTTGGCGGAAGGGTTAGTGATCACTTCTATTTTTGAAATAATAGTTCCCGGAAATCCTCTCAGTGCTTCTTTCACATTGTTGGCAAACATCGATGTTTCCCTGTTGTTGAGCAGCACTTTAAAATTTGATTGCCCGTTCACTTTTACATTATCATTTCCATCTACCGATACAAAGGGAGTTCTTCGCAATATATCCAACGCTGTTTCTGTTTTACTGGTGGGGTCATCTTCTACATTGAAAATAATTTTATCATCGGCCTGCTCTATAAGCGGCCGTTGGGATTTCACTACTACTTCTCCGAGCGTTTCCCCGTGGCGGGATAAGATGATGTTATCGACCTGCATACTTTCAGCAGAGGCAGTAACGGCAATGCTGATTTGTTTTTCTGCAAAACCGGTATGTGTGAAAGACAGTACATAGTTGCCCGGCTGAGGTTTGCTCAGCTCAAAGCTTCCGTTTTCTTTTGATAAGGTTGTTTGTAAAGCGACAGGTTTATTTTGTTGCAACAGGCGTACAGTAACAAGCGCCAATGGTTTGCTGCTGTCGGAAACAGTGCCTGTCAATTTCACTTTTGCCTGTGCGAACAGCAACCCTGGCAGTACGCAGAAAGTGGCGAACAGAAAATTTCTCATAGCTATACAATCTCATTATGAATGAGGTGATAAGTTTAACGAATTGCTTCGTACTTTGAAACATGTTTATGATGAATGGCAGCGGATGAATGATATGAGGCTGAAGGTTTATACGGGCAGGTCGGATTTTTACATCGGGTGAAAGAAAAAACTGCGACCGGAATATACCCTGTTACAATTCCCGGAGTGTTTTATTGTAAGCCCAGAAGTTGCGTTTGCCGGCTTGTTCCATTTGGAAAAATTACAAATTTTGGATCACCTCCCCCGACCACTTTGCACCCCTCACAGAGGGGGAAAAAAAATGCAAGTGACACAAAACTTATCCTCCACTATGCGGAGGATGTCACTGAAGTTGACAGGGAGTGGTGTATTAACAACGCACTGCAACCACCGCCACTCATTAAGTGACCAACAGCAATTCAATCTCGATATCACAATTTGTGACATCAAGATAGAAAGGTATTTTGTAGAATTAATAAACTGGTAATGCCAAAAAGAAAAGATAATAACCTTATAGTAATTCCCGATGGGCAAGTGGTGAGTAGAATTTATCTGTACGGGATAAAAAAGTAATGTTGGGTAGAGATCTTGCAGAATTATACCAGGTTGAAACCAGGGTTTTAAACCAAACGGTACAAAGAAATATTGAGCGATTCCCTTCCGATTTTATATTTCAGTCGACTTCAAAAGGGTTTGAAAATTTGAAATCACAAATCGTGACATCAAGCTGGGGCGGAATTAGAAAACTTTCTTATGCATTTACTGAACAAGGAGTCAGTATGCTTTCGGGTGTACCGAACAGTGAAGTGGCTATTCGTGTGCGCATTCAAATTATCAGGGTGTTTGCTAAAATGAAAGAGATGCTTCTTACCCACAAAAACACATTATTATAGCTTGAAAAGATTGAAGCAAAACTAACGGGTCATGATGAAGATATACAGCTGATTTTCCAATACCTTAAGCAATTACTGAATCCGCCAACACAATCAAGAACAAAAATTGGGTTCAGAAGAAAGAACTAAGAATAAAACTGTAATAACTAACATCAACGACTTGAAACTCCCGGGTCTGCCCATTACATTCTTTTATTTCTAAATTGGCTGTGGAACAAGGCCCTGGAAGACGAAACAACAGTGGAAATTTTTTATTTTTTACACCAAATGCAGTGGGATTCTTTGATGATAAGTTTAACATTTATAAAATAATAAAATCTGTTACGAGGTAAATAATGACTATCTTGCATCCATAATCTGTTACAGCGTTGAAATTCTAAAACCGCCTGTCATTCGCAGCGGCTATTTACCTGAACATTTTAAGATTGCCCCATTTTATTTATTAATTCAAATTAAAATTATGAATACAGATATTGTAAGCATAGATACTATTATTATTGAAGAACTGGCTGAAAAAACTGGTATCCCTGTTAATACTGAAGCTGATGGTTCGCCGCCCGGAACATCATTACCGGCAAGCCGCAGGTTTGGAATAGTGGATATGTGGAAAATAAGAAACAGGAAAAAGCCCTTTCGTAACTACCTGGTTTCCGATGGTTTTTCAATTTAATTTTCGATCGCCACGGCACACAATGCGTTGCCGGCATTCCAATAGCTGCAAACCTTATCCCCTGCTATGCATGGGTGGATCGTCGAAGGCGAGACGGGGGAGGTGCATCAACAACCGACTGCAACGCACGGCAACCTATTAAGTGACCCACAGCAACATGGGCTAACATTCTATGCTTTTTAATATTTAAAAATCCGGAAGACTAAGAAGAAAGGGGGTAAAAAAATTATTGAAAGAAAACAGGATCATTTAGCCCATATATGTCAATTGTATCTTCTATCCATTTGAGAAAATGGGTATCATTTTTAGTTTTTCTTTTTGAACAGGTCAGGGTATTTGTTTATTTCATCGGGCTTGAAATATTTTTCTATGATTGTTTTGAACTCCGGAAGACTACGGATGTTATCGAGGTCAGTGTCTTCCGTAATATGTGCCAGGTCGGTATATCCACTATTGATTGACCGAGCAAAATAATCCAAAGCTTTGCCATCATTTTTCTGCAACGAATAGATGCAGGCAAGGTTATATTCATAAATGTTCTTATAGCTGATATCTTTTTTAAGTGCCTGTACAAAAACATCAATTGCTTCTTTGTATTTATCCAGGTAAACATAACTTACACCCAGTCGATTCATGGCAAAAAACTGTGTACTATCCAGGCTAATGGCTTTTTGATAGCGTTCGATCGCTTTTTGATAAAAGTTGAGTTTCCCTTGATATTTCGGAGTAGCAGCAGCATCAAAATAAGCATCGCCTGCTTTGCTCCAGTAATCGGCTATGGTTGCATTCAACTGTAATGCTTTTTCATAATACAGGATGGCAGAATCATAATTGTTTGGATCAATTACAGGATCGTAGTTGGCCTTATAATAATACAACTGACCTATCTCATAGGAAATTGATGCATCAGTTGGTATCAACGGTAACAACATTTTATAATATACCAATGAAGAATCGTATTTATACAGATCGTTGTAGATCGAGGCAAGATTATAGATGCTTCTTGTATAAGCAGGATCAATTTTCAAAGCTCTTTTGTACCAGTAAATGGCTGAATCACTTTTGGAAAGTTTGTCATAGTTATATCCGAGGTTATTCAAGGTGCTCAGATATCGGGGATTGGCTTTTACTGCTTTGAGATACCAATACAAAGCTTCTTTAGGTTTATTTTGTTCGTCCATAATCCAACCGAGGTTATAATAACGCAGATACAGATCAGTCGTATTTTTTTTCTTTGTGATGCTTTGTTTGTATATCTCTGCCGCCTTGTCAAAATTTTTCAGGTAAGCATAACATAATGCCAGGTTAAAGTATTCTTTGGTACTGTCAGGATACTTTTTGTTGAAATATTCATAATCATTTATAGCCTTTTGATATTGCTTGCTACCATAATAAGCATCTCCCCGGTTTTTGAAAAAATAAGGTTCCTTATCATTGATCAGGATAGCTTTATCATAATAAACAATTGCGCTGTCAGAAGCACCCAAATCATAATAGGATAAGCCGATCCTGTTATAGGCAAAAGCATCAGGTTGCGGGAGCAGCCTGTTTAATTTTTTATAATAGAAAATAGCAGAATCATCTGTGTAAGTGTCGAAATAAACATTTCCAAGGTTGGAGATGGTGGTAGTAAAATCTGGTTGAAGTTGCAAAGCCTTTTGATAATAAGCTATCGCACTGTCATATTGTTTCATCCTGGCATATATCCACCCGATATTATTTGCGGCCTGGTAATAGTAAGGATTATAATTAAAAGCCTTCAAATACCATTGTAATGCATCGGCAGTATGGCCATCGTTATCTTCTATCCAGGCAATGCCGAAATCATAGAGATGAAAACTTGTAGTATCAGTTTTTAATCCAAGTTTGTAGATCTCTTTTGCTTTTTCATTATTACCGATCGATTGATAAGCGTACCCCCAGGTATATAAATAAGCCAAAGGCATCTTCTTTTCTGCCTGGGCCTTTTCAAACATTCCAATGGCTTTTTTATACAAATAGTTTGCACTATCGGTATTGCCTTTTTCAGAATTGGTATATGCTCTATAATAAAAATCATATCCTTCATTGGCCTCGGAACTTGTTCCCTGATTCAGATCAGGGTTTTTCAAACCCGGAGGTAACAGGCCAGCCAACATTGATTCATCCTTCATTTCGGTTTTCCTTACTGCTTTGCCCAGCGAAACAATTTCATCTTCTGATTTTCTTTCACCGGTCCATGTTTGTTTAAAACTTTTATCAAGCATCATTGCCTCCTGGTAATAATAATCGGCAGAATCTTTTTGTCTCAATTGTTTATAGGTCATAGCGAGATTAAAAAGCGCATAGGCAAATTTTGGTTGCAGGTCAATTGACTGCAAAAAGAAATCCTGTGCCCTGTTGTATTCTTTGCCATGATAATAAATATTCCCGATCATGAATCGTGGATAACTCCAGCGTGGAGATAACAAGATTGCTTTATTAAAATATTTTAAAGCCGAATCAGTGGAATTTTGTTTTTCACTGTAATAACGGCCTATCTCGAAATTTATGAATGCGGTGTTAGGCATTAATGAATCTGCTTCATGTAATAGTTGAAGGGCCAATGGTGTTTTATAAACCGAGGCAATGAAGAAAATTCTTTTAGCCCTTATTTCATTATATCTGAAATCAGATGTATCGATCAATTCATCCTGAACGATTTTTAGTTTCTCATTGGCATCATTAAAAAGACTATCGGGGTAATCCTGGAATTCTCCCCTGATAAACCGGTTCAGCAGTGGCTGTACGGCGTCTTCCAATTTAGCTGCCAGGTCATATTTCATTGAATTTAAAAGATCGGGGTTACTGATCTTCTTTTTTGCGATCTTATAAGTCTCGTATGCGTTTTTTCCTTTCGGCGTGTTGAGTTGATGCGCTCTTAGTTGATCATAAAATAAATTGTAATAAACGGAATCAGTTGGCGATATACTAAAGTTTTTTGTGGAAACTGCTCTTTTAGCAATAGCAACACTATTCCCGTCTCTTTTACTTGCGATCATCGCTTGCCTTAGTTCAGGCACCACTACTGTAATTATTTCTGAACTGGGGCCAGCAACAACTGGACTTTGTTGCTCTTTTGTATTGTCGGAAACACTGTCCTGTACAAATTTTCTAATCTTGGATAGTGGAATATATTTGGAACTGTCAGAAACACACAATCCGTTCAATGCCTCTAATAAATAATAAGTAAACACACCGTGACCTCCACCCGGGAAATCCTTTTCCGCAGATGTCTGTTTTTCTTCACAGGATAATATTTTAGTGACACCGGAAAATCCCGTATTCAGCATTCTCATAGTGAGTAAAGCGCCGGTTTTTTGCCCTGCAAGATCTCCCGACCTGCATGCGTCGGTGATCAATATCACTTTTGCTTTTTGAGATAAAGCATTGACTACTGCTTCCAATTGCGGAATGAATATAGCATCTGAAGAAGCGTAAGAGGCTTTTTCACAATCATAGGCAAGCAGGTAGCCTTGTCCTGTAAGGCTTTCGTCATCACCATGACCAGCAAAGTAAATGACCACCCGGTCATTACTATCTGGTCTAATTTTATCAGAAATTTTATACAGATCGGCAAAAAAGGCCGAGCGGGTAGCATTGCTGTCGATCAGGTCATACATATTTTCTCTGCGAACAATTTTTGAGTCCAGGAAATAATCCCTGATAGATCTTGCATCATCATCGGCATAGTTGAGCTGCTCAAGATTTTTATAACTGGATATTCCGACCACCAATGCATAAGTAGTTCCCCAGAGAACTTTTTCTTTTTGTTTAGGCGGTGGCACGCCCCTGTTGCGAACAGAATCTGATTGGCAATAAAGACTTGAAGGAATCACAACACTCAGAAAAATCAGCAGGAGCGATCTTGAAAGCTGGCGGCCCATCTTGCAAAGTTAATATCCATCAAAGACTGAATTGTAATTTACGATTATTTTTTTCGGTCAGGTTGCCTGCTTTTATAATTAAAAAAAATGCCTGGTTATCTTTGTTCAGGAGTTAACTTTAACAACTGTGCTTTTCTCTTTCTTAGTTACAGTGTGCAGAAAAATAATTAACACCAGCTGCATTTCTTAGTTTGTTTCTCTGGGCATCTTTTTCTATAATCCATCTCTTTGCAATGGAACACATGTATAAAAAAAAGAAGTAAATTAGTAATTACAGTATTAATATTTTTTGTCAGTCCTTTTCTTTCACTTAATCAATAAAACTATGTTGAGAAAACGCATGCTGCCGCTTGCAATGCTGATTGCCATGATGATTCTTGGAACCGTTTGTTTCTCACAATCAGGAAATAAAGCCCCCGGGGGCGAAAAATTAGAAATGAGTATTGATACTTCTGAGAATGTATTGCCTCCTGATATGATCACAGCGCAGAAGGGATATGCCGCAGGTGAAACGCCGGGACGTGGTATAGTTGCATCTTTCCTGATCAGTAAAGGAGTTCAGGGCATTCAAAGCCTGATCGATAGCCGCAAAAAGAAATATTCTGCCAATTATTCTTTCGCTATAAAAGACGAAAGCTTTTATGACCATATCTCAACTGATGGCCCTTTTGATCCAACCGGTATTCGCTTTAAGGGTTTTACGGTTGCAAGAGTAATAAAAGGTCAAAATAAACATGGAGGAGACACTTTATTTATTGCTAAGTTCAGTATAGACACAAGCGCAAACAGGATCAGGGAAATAATGAATAATGGAATATTCAGGCTGAGGCTGGATACTTTTGCGATTACAAGTTCCAGGGTCCGGTTGCCAAAGCATGTGAAAAAACTAAACCTGGATTTTGAAATAAGCTTTTTATCATCATTTATAAGTAGTACCGGGCAAATCAACCAGGATGTAACAGTGGGTAAGTTTCTTTACTCGGTAAGAAATGCACCACTTGACCCCGACGACCCATCTTATGATAAATTTTACAGTAACCTTGCAAAAAGACATCCTGAATGTACCGGTCAGTCTTTCCTGGTACCAAGATCCGCTGGTTATTACAAAGATGAAGATACAAGAGTAGTAAAGCAATGCTGGGGACAAGGCCTTTATTCGGTAAAGGTATCAGTTAAAGAATGTTCAAAGAATAGCTTTATTGACAAAGTGATCATATATAGCTCAGGCGATATATTGTCAGTTGGCAGTTCTTCTTTACAGAAAAAATATGGAGGCAGTTCGTCAGGTGGTAGTAAATCATCAGGCGGCTCCAAAACTACTTCAACGAAAAAGACCGGCAATTAGTAATAAAATAATTACATGAAGAGAACTTCCTGTTTCTTTTGGGCAGTAATTTTTTCATTATCAGTTTTTGGCCAGGAACAAAGAGCATTACTGATCGGGATCAATCATTACCTTCCTCCTCCCGATTATCAACCGTCCACTTCCGAAGGAAGAATGAATGTCGAAGACCTGCATGGCTGCATTAATGATGCCAATGCTATCTATTCTATCATTACTTCCAAATTCGGTTTCGGGCAAAAGAATGTAGACACTTTACTGGATGATTCTGCTACCCGTGATGGTATTTTGAATGCAATGAATAAGCTATTGGAAAAAAGCAATGCCGGCGACATTGTGTTTATCTATTATGCGGGACACGGAAGTGAAGTCAGAAACAGTTTATCATTTGAAGCAGATAAAAAAGACCAGACCATTGTTCCTGCCAATTTCTGGAAGGAAGGTATAAGGGATATCAGGGACAAAGAGCTTTCTAAAATATTCAACGATTTTCTTGATAAGAAAGTAAAACTGACAGTCATATTTGATTGCTGCCATAGCGGTTCCATTTCCCGGGGACCTAATGTTCGCCCTGAAGGATTAAGATACATGCCAATGGAAAATTGGGACTCGAAAGATCCTGCCAGGTACCCGATTCCTGAAACAAGACCGGATGATGATTTTCTGATTTTTTCTGCCGCTCAATCGGATGAAATCGCTGCCGAATGTGTAGACGACAATCAGGTTCATCATGGTGCATTTACCAGGGCGCTGATCGAAGCCCTGGATCAGCAATCGGTGGATGCAAGTGCTATAGACATTTTCACATCCGCACGTGCCATTTTGAAGAGTTTGGGAAAAAGCCAGGAGCCCGTCATCGGCGGAAGTGCAAAACGTGAACAGGAAACTTTATTCGGGATAAAGCAAGGCAAACTTTCTGATTATTCCTTTGTAGCTGTTTCCGGCATTATAGGCGACAAGGTTCAAGTACAGGCAGGATTTGCATTGGGACTTGCCAAAGAAAACGAATTGGCAATGTTCAATGATGATAAAGACACGATCTTCAAATTACGGATTGATATTGTACTTGGTGTTACCAAATCACTGGCATCCGTTGTAAAGGGAGATATCCATAATATAAAACCCGGCTACCAGTTCAGGGTGACTAATTGGGTCTCATCCGGCAGGCCGCTGATAAAATTGTACATACCCAAATCAGGATTGTCTGACGCTGATGTTTCAAAATTTACCGGTGTTGCCAAACAACTTAAAAGTTCACGAAAAATAAAATGGGTGCCTTTTATTGGAAAGGGAGAAAAGGATCCTTATGCAACAGTTTTTTGGATCAATGACAAATGTTTTCTGAAAATAGATACAGGCGCTGCCATTGAAATTAAAAATATCACCGCACCCAACATTTTAAAATTCTGTAAGAAAGATTCTACTTTGTATGTCGAGCTGCCACTGTCAAAACAAAATGCTGATAAGTATTATAGCCGGTTGATGCAAAATAAAAGTTTGGAATTAGTTGACAGCATCAATGACGCTAATTATACATTATTCGGCCGGTTAGGAATGAACGGCTTACCTGCTTATGGATTCAGAAAAACGCAGGTATCAGCCGGTGATAGCCTGGAATCAATGCCTATAGAGACCGATTGCTTTGAATTAGCTGCACAGAAAGGAAGTAATACCAGGAATGTTGCTGACAGCTTATTTGATATTGCCATGAAACTTTCCAAGCTAAGAGGCTGGTTGACTTTGACAGGGCCTGAAAGCACTAAGAAAGGGTTTGTCTATCACCTGGAGTTTTTCAATGAGGACAAAAAACAAATGATCACGGACGGACATTACCGCATTGGCGACAAAATCTCCATAAAGTTGGTACTTGATCCGGATTATCGTTCCAACTTAACCGGGCTTAAATATGTGTACATCTTTGGAGTGGATCAATCCGGTTCTATGGTACTGTATTACCCGGATGATGACGGGAACGTGAGCAACAGGTATCCCAAATTTAATAATGACAATATTGTTAAAGAAGTCCCGATCATAACTGATGAGACCATTCCTGAACCGAGTGGAACTGATAATTATTTTCTATTGGCTTCTGATGAAGCGATACCCAATGCTACTTCTGTTTTTAACCAGGAAGGTGTTTATTCCGGGGAGACATCAAGAGAAATAAAAAAAGATCCCGGCCCACTTTATGATCTGCTGAACATGGGAAATGGAGGTACCAGGCTTCCTCCGAAACTTCCGGCTACCTGGAGTTTTCAAAGACTTTCTTTTCATTGCACTCATTGATTTGGGGAGAATTTTCTTTTATTGCCTGCTATTCTTTTCTGCTCTCAGGTTTCTTCTTCATAACATTTTGTAAACCGGGCAGCCCGGGGTATGTGCTCCCTCCCTGGAGGGGAAACAAAGAGAGGATCAATTGGGACATCCCTCTATGAGAGTAAAAGAAATGGCAGGCCATGCAAAACTTATCCGCCGCTTGCGGGGGATGTCAACAAAGTTGAGAGGGGGAGGTGCATCAACAACCGACTGCAGCTATTAAATAACCAACAGCAACATGGAACACTACAGACGGCTTCCAGCAAAAGCAGACCCCGTGAGGACGGAAGTTTTTTGTTTATGGAACACTCCGAAGAACAAAGATTGAAACGTAATTTGTAGACTTAACGGGAAGAGTCATGAGATCCCTCCTTGCTTTTTTTTCACTCACTTACATTATCAGTTGGAGCTTATTCATCACAGCATTTCTCTTTTCACGTAATACCAGGTTACCCGATTCAGGATTTTCATTACCCGGCTACTTCATTTATCTCATGGGTGTTTTTACTCCGGCATTGGTCGCTATTTTTATTAGCTGGCGCAACAACAAGAAAGTCGGCGTCCTGGCTTTGATCAGCAAAATATTCAAAGCACCGGCGCAATGGAGGTGGTATATTTTTGCGCTCTGTTATTTTGTGACGATCAAACTTCTCGCGGCTTTTGTTTATCGCATGTTGATTGGCCGGTGGCCTATGTTTGGGCACGAAGCTTTTTATATTATTATACCGGCCATTGTTTTTTCAACACCTCTGCAGGCCGGTGAGGAAATTGGCTGGCGGGGGTTTGCCCTGCCGCAACTGGCAAATCGTTTTAGCCTTGGTGCTGCCAGTATCATCCTGGGATTTATTTGGGCTGCCTGGCATTTGCCTTTCTTCTTTTTTCATGGCGCTGATAAATATGGCCAGTCATTCCCGGTTTACCTCCTGGGTGTTATGGCCATTTCCGTGACATTGGCATGGCTCTATTGGCGAACAAATGGCAGCTTGCTATTAATCATGTTAATGCATGCAGCCATCAACAATACAACAACCGTTGTGCCGTCGGTTTTAACGGGCGCCACTGATCCTTTTTCTTTTAAGGCTTCACTGATCGGCTGGATCAGCACAGGGATGCTGTGGGTTTTTGCTGTTTATTTTTTAATGCAGATGTGGCGTGAAAAAAATAAAATTGAAATAAAGTGATTATTCTTCCAGTCTCTCATTTTAGCAGTCGCTCAGGTGACCGACTGCAACCATCATAACCCATTAAGATGACCACAGCAACCGGGAGATTAGAAACTAATTCATTTTTCTTTTTCTTCGATCCACTTTTCAATAGTTTCCTGCACCTGTGTAAGATTGTTTAATATTTCCTCATCAGTGAAACGAAGAATGCTGAACCCGGCGAGTTGTAACGCTTTATCTCTTTGCGCATCTCTTTTCTGTGCTTCATCACTCCAGTGCGAAAGGCCGTCCACTTCAATTACCAGCATTAATTATTTGCGCATGAAGTCGGCGATGTAGTTCATGATCGGTCATTGCCTGGGGAAGCCATAGCTTTTCATTTTACCTGCGTGGATATTGTCGCCCCGTGGCTTGCCTATGTTGTTGCGGGTCGCCTGACCTGCAACACACAGAAGGTTGCCAACAGCAACTTTGTTATTGATCAATTTCAATTTTGATCCTGACGGCCATCATACAAATGCCTCCGTTTCGTATACTATTTTGTAATGAAAATAATGAAAAGCATACGGGTCATTGGTTGGTGGTCAGCTTTCCTCTCGTTGGTATTCGGATTGATCTATTCCGTTTTCCAAATTCTTTCCCTTTTACAATTAATTAAATTTCCTGCAGACCAGGTAGGTATGTTTCTGCCTTCACTATTGCTTGCACTTGTATTCCTGGTTACCGTTGCATGTTTTCATTTGCACGAAGAAAACCAGCAAAGGCTATATAGCCTGGTTGCTGTTTGCTTTACTATTTTGTATGTAGCGTTCGTCAGCTTTGTTTATTTTACTGAATTGGCTTCACTCATCCCGATGCAGATGCATAAGCAGGAAGTGGACAGCCAGTTTATTTTTAGCAATAATTCTTTAATGGTAGCTGTGGATTGTCTTGGTTACGGATTCATGAGTGTTGCAACATTCTCTCTTGCATTTTCATTCAGCAAAAAGAAATGGCTGTTCATAAGTCTTCTTTGCCATGGTTTGCTTGCCCCTTTCGTCGTCGGAGCATTCTTTTTTCCTGCTTTGCTTGCTATTGGTGCTCTATGGATGATAACTCTTCCGTTTGCAATGATAATGGCGATGAAATTCTTCAAGTCGGGAAAAGTAATGGGCAACTGATGATTATCTCCGCTGTCGTTGATATGAGGCAGTGGTTTTGGCAATTGGTTTACCAACTACTTGTGTTGTTCTATTTGTCCGAACGCTAACAAACGCAAAACAATAACACATTTGTGCTAATTACACAGCTGCGATATCCATGCAAACATTTTTTGATTGGCAAGCATTCCGAGTTTGGTGGGAAGAAAATTAAACGCATGCGAACATTCGGGGTACACGGCAAGAAAGGTCTTGTTTCCGGCTAATCTCCATCTTGCTTCCATGAAATAGGTGTCGTCAATTAACGGGTCAGCCGTTCCAACAGTAAATAATGCGGGTGGCAGACCCTTCAAATCATCATACAGCGGCGAATATTGCGGTTGCCGTAATTGTTCCCCTGTCCATCCACCAAACACAAGCTGAAAGGTTTCATTCATGTATTTTTTATTAAGAATGATGGTGCTGTCTGTTGATTGGCGACATGAAGGCGTACGGGAAAGATCATAACAACCGTAAATAAGATTTACACCCTTTACTTTATCAATAGCATGCAATGAATCCCTTATAAACAGGGTGGTTAATGCGGCTAAATGGCCGCCCGCCGATGCTCCCGAGATAAATAATTTATCTGTACCGAACTCTTTACCTGCGTTGTTCACTAACCATTTGGCAGCGGCTTTACAATCTTCAATACAAGCGGGGAACGGATATTCAGGAGCCAAACGATAATCAACACTTACCACCGCAACCTTAGCTGATCTCGCCATAAGATCATTCATCGGGTCCGAAGATGAAGCGGTCCCCAATGACCATCCGCCACCGTGAATTTCCAGCACCACTCCGCGAATCGTGTCCGGCTTAAATATTCTCAATTGCAGGTCACCTCCCGGACCTTTTATTGTTTTTACTACGGGATGTAAAACAAGTTGAGATGGATCGAACGACATGCTCTGCCGGGCAGCGGCTAAACCTTCTTTGGTTAATACAGAAGGCCCGACCGGCATTTGCAAGAGTTCCTTATTAAAGGCCCTGACCTGGGGCAAATAAGCAGAATAATCTTCATTCAAATTTGTTTGCTGGCCTGTAGCATCTGCGCAAACAAATGTGAGAACAAGCAGGAAAAGCGCAGGATTATTTTTTCTCATAAAAATTGGCTTGATCGATAATGAAGATATGAAAGCTTTTGACCTGACCGCGCTTGTTAGTTCGTTTTTTAGTTGGTGCAGGCTTTGCTGAAGAGATTTTCAGTTACTTGTCGGGACGACCGAATGCAATCTTCCAACAAGTAACCAACAACATGAAGAAATGAGAAGGCAGATGACAATGAATCCGTGCAACGTTAGCTTATTGTGATTTGTCAGTCTAATAAAAACGGGCAACATGAGAAGTGTATTTTATACAGGCTTTCTTTGCATAGGGCTATTTGCCTGTAAAAAGAATAACTCTATGGGGGCGGCTCCTTACAGAAACGTAGCAGTCATTAATGGAGTAAATCCATGCACCTACCCCTGCGTAGTAAATTGCCCCTGTGCATGCGGAGATCTGTATTTTCATTTCACTGACACTACATACATAAACAATATTCCGGTAGACAACCCCGAAATTTTCAATCTGCCGATGAATGCTAAATTCCCGGTTTATGTTAAAGTGAATTGGACCAATACCACAAGGTGCAATATATTTGCCATCAAGATAACGGCATTTCAGTTTGAATAAATTTATCAGTTGCCTCTTCTATGCTGTCGTTGGCTTCCCCGGGTGGAGAGGGGCAGGGGTGAGTAGTTTACTGATTTCTTCGCTCCCGCTTCGCTATTGCTTCGCTTCTTCTTCGTGTTTTATTCGGCGCTGAGCGAAGCCGGAGCGAACAAACGGCGAATAAGGTATGAACAGGGCATCAGGAAAATATTTAGCAGGGAATGCAATTTCAAAAGACAATCATAATTTTATATTTCTCAAATCCACCCAGGCAAGTTTTTGTCTTATCAGTTTACAAAACACTAAATGATCATTATATGAAAAAGAAAATTCTACTTGTTGCATTCTTTGCAGTTGTGTCTGTGTCCGTTGCCTGTGCGCAGGATATTACAGGTCATTGGACGGGTAAGGTTATGGATCAGTATAACGTTGCTTACGATTTCAAGGTTCAGGGTGATAGCCTTACAGGAAAAGATACCCACCCTGATGGCTCAGTGTCGAATATAAGTAATGGCATCATTAAGGCAGATACACTTGCATTTGATGTTATGATACAGGGTGTAATGACGCACGTTACGGGCAAAGTGAAAGACAATATAATAACACTAAGTTTTTCTGTGCAGGGGAATGATCTAACCCTGGACTTAAAAAAAACTGAAGAACAACGGTAAAGCCACTCAAACATTATTCGGGACGACCGATTGCAACCTTTCGAGAGAAAAGACCAACAGCAACATGGCTCTTTGTATTATCCCGAATTTGTGAGAAAGATCAATGCATGATAAATTTTCTCTCTCAATATTACAGGCTCTTTACAATTTCCAATGCTCTTTTTACATGTTCGTCCGGTGAGATCTTATCAAGTTTCGATGAAAAGACAGCTACAATGTTATCATCTTTATTGATGACAAAGGTGGTCCGCGGAATGAAACCGTGAGTAACCTCCTGGCCCCGTATATCTTTAACACCAGCCATTGGAGGTGTCAACTGCAGGCCATAGGTTGCTGCAATTTTACCTTCGGGATCTGACGCTATCGGGAACTTGCCCGCACAGTAATCCGAATCAGAAGAGAATGAATTCAACCGCTGAATATCATCTGCAGATACACCGATAATGGTAGCGCCTGCTGCCGTAAATTGATCCTTCATTTCAGCAAACGTATGCGCTTCCAGGTCACAACCGCCTGTATAGGCAGAAGGATAGAAATAGACCACAACAGGTCCTTTGGCAAGTGCTTTTTTTAACGAAAAATCAAAATCCTTACCGGCGAGGCTGGCTGTGGCAGTAAATTCAGGAGCGGCCGATCCCTTTGACAACATCATCAATTGAGCAAAGGCAGATTGAGTAATGAAGAGTGAGAAGCTGAAGATGGCAAGGGCGGCATAACAATACTTTTTGAACATGGTTTGGGTTTTTTAATATTTAATAACACCATTAACAAATTAAAACGGTTTCTGTTTAAAACGGTCAGTAAATAAATCCGGATGCCTCTGGCGCTTCCGCCAATAGTCATTCTTACGCACCTCATATTGCATGTTCGCCTTTCACATCATGCAACTTTGAACCGCTCAACCTTGCAATTCCTGCTAATACAGGAAAAATATAGTCAATAACAGGTTTAGGAATATTTGTTGGCCTCATGATATTTTTAAACTTTGTCATAAACAGGGCAGCTAAAAATTTATTTTTTGGAATGCCTTCCTTGTCCGTTTTGGTTTTGTGCTCCAGGTAAATAATATTATCAAGAAATTCCTGGAAATTAAGTGCAGGTGTAAGTCTTGTTTTCATAACGCAAACTTCATTGCTGTCGTTCCAATAGCAATGATTTGTGTTTGGCGGTATTGTCAATTCATCGCCGGGGAAAAGTGTTTTAACTTCTTTTCCTGCCTGTAATTTCACCTGCCCCTCAATAATTTTAAAATATTCGGACTGATGCGGATGATAATGTAAAGGCCGGTGGTACTTGTTAGGCTCTAAACGCACATCAATTTCAATAAACTTGTCAACAGAAGGATCATTGGTTACTATAAAAGTTTCTCCAAGCTTTGATTTAAAAATTTTATTCATGATAATAAATGTTTTTTAAAGTGAAGTGCAAAGTGACAGCTGTTTGCGCAATGACAAACCATGATTTCTTACGGTCCGGTTGATCAAAAAATATGCTAAGTGCCAAAGCTGACTTCGATAGACTCTTAACTTTTAACATAGGCTTTGAACAGGCACATCTTGTTTGTCTCAAGTTTTTTATAGTACTCCTTCCCCCTCAGTGAGGGGAAAGCAGGGAGCGAAAATTATCCCCCGCATCGCGGGGTGGGCCCCGACCGAAGTGTCGGGGGGCGGGGTGGTGCTTTGCATTATTTATTCCGGTGCGTGAGGACACGCACCGGGGCGACCTCACATATTATTGCAGATACGAACCGGGGCGGCGGAAGTTTGTTAAAGTAATGAGACGCCGTTTAAATCTGTTGTCAGCACTTCACTCATATAATTGAAATAAGATCTCAGGTTCCGGAACGTATAATTCATCTCCTTCATAAAATCATTGCTCAATAATTGCTTTTCAAAACTCCTGGAAAAATAAAATTATTAGTGCTTCAACAATTCTATTGCAGATTATCTTTTGCAAAACCCTTTGGTGATTTGGCCACCATTTCACCTTTCAGTTCACCAAAGTGTTAACGATCTTTTTATCTGCCAGCATTTTTTTCCAATCAGTAAAATTCATATCAATGTCTTTCCTGATGCGAAGCAGATCTTTCGGATCCGGAGAGAAGAATCCCCCCGCTGCCATGGTTTCTCCCGGCCCGATCTGAAAATAATAGCCGCTCTTAGTTTTTTTGTAGCCCTTTGAAAATGTCCTGCTCAATATGATTTATATGGTGATTTATCTTTCGAAAACCGGATGTCCCTGTATATACGGAAGAGACTGTCCTTAGCAGTGCGGGTTTCTATATTATCATGCCTGCGCATTTCTGATAAAAGAGCATCAACAAAACCAAGCACATTCTCATGAGCAGCAACATAAAGGATTATATTTTTATTGAACCATTCCCTGTTATTATTTTTTGAAAGCTTTTTCAAAAATCTATCGTGGAATTTTTAATGGTGATTGCCATGTGTTTTGAATACTGTTTCGCACCCAATTTAAAAAGAGAACCGGTCAGACAATAAAAAGATATGCTTTCTTGATTTTTGCTACGCCATTGTTGGTATGAGGCATGGTTTTGTTTTACCTACCAACAACTCGAACTCATTACCTCATTTCGGTTATTGGTGCGCACTGCTCCATGGCTTGGCAGCTACCGACAAAGGCAAAACTCTTTTATAATTACAGTATTTCTGAATGCCGTGATGCGTGTCCACACGCATCACACATGTCAAATCTCCTGGAGCAAATCTTTCAAAAAAGGAAAATTCTTTTCATTTAATTCATAGTATCGTGCCGATGAATATTTATAATCGCATGGATCTTTTGCCAAATTCCAGTGTTCTTTTAGCGGATTGTTGTGCAGATAACTAAGTTTTTGCATTGCCACTTTTCGGGTAAATAATGGTATGGCTAAGGAATCCCTTTTCCAGAATTCATAACTTTTATTTTCTGCATCTACTTTGAATGCTGAAAGTTTCCCATTCCCTTCTGCCCACAACATTTTTTTGAATGTATGAGCCGTGTATTTTAAAAATGAGCCTTGTGGCGATTCTTTTCCATTTGGTTCATTCACACGCCATATCAGGTGAATGTGATTAGGCATGATGATGAAGGCAAATACATCAATCTTGCCTTCATCAGTTAAGTATTGCAATGAATCAATGATGACGTCTTTGTACTCATCTTTTTCCAATAAGTGTTGCCAGTTATTTATTGTTGCGGTCCAAAAATATATTTCATCCCTGTCAATATGGGATTTTCGTTTGGGTTGAAATAATGATTTGTCCATTCAATAAAGCTAAGTTTATTTTATGAAGCTGCCGTGATGCGTGTCTCCACGCATCACCTTATGTTTGTTTTAATTCCGGTGCGTGGAGATCCCGATGGATCGGGACAAGCTACGCACCGGGGCGACCTAACTTATTATTACGGACACGAACCAAGGCGGCGGAATAAAGCTACATTAAATCGATGCCATGATGCGTGTCCTCACGCATCACTTCTCTTGTTACTTGAAAAAGTTGCGTGGGGACACGCAACTTGGCATTCATTTATTGCAGACACGAACCAAGGCGGCGGTGACCACAACAACATTGTTATTTATTTGCGGACACGAACCAAGGCGGTGGACACGAACCAAGGCAGCAGACACGAACCAAGGCGGGGGCAGCTTCTGACTACCTGCGGGGCAAGACCCCGGGCGGACAGGAAAAAAAATCTCTTACACTTTTGTTTCCATATTTAAAAACAATACGTCAAAATTAGAAATGGCGACAAAATTTCGTTCATTCAAACGCCTGGTCCAAGGGACAGAAAAGTTTTTTTTATACTGTCATGGGATGAGGTGTCGATTTGTAAGTAGAGTAACGGATAGTGCATATTTGCCTCTATTTCTAAAATAAGTAACCAATATTGTTCACTCAAAATCAAAATGTTTTTATGAGAAAGTTATTTGATTTTTCCGCCTGTATGGGTGATGCCCCGGAGGAACCAGGTGTAAACAGCTCTAATGATGCATGGATTCAATACTACGACGATTTTGATAAATGGTATTTCTCCTGTTTAGCCAAAGGCGAGATCATATCTTATCCTCCTCCTAATCTTCCACCAATAGACGAATTCCAGGATGATAAAGGAGGCGTTTGGGTAAGAACGATTTCAAATAAAGGTGTTGATTTTAAATTTAATTTCTTTGATAATCCAACAAGATTAAAATCTCTCATAGTAAAAAATAAAGATTCCCTTTTGATCATTGGTATTAGAATAACTAGGAAAAAAGGATATTCTGTTTTGACATTTGGTAGTCATGGACTAAACGTTCAAAAATTAAATATTAAAAAAATAAAGCTTGCAAAATTGTTGAAGTGCGTAAGAAATCAAGTCAAAATGCCAAATGTTGATTTTAATAAAATTCCTAAAATATTCTGGAATAAACAGAAATAAAAAAAATAAATTTTTTTGCTGCTGTCACTGTAATGCTGGGACCCTTGAGGACGGAAGCAATAGAAGATCCGTGAGAACAGAAAGTTGGGAACCCCCATTAGGACGAAATGGATCATCTTTCTGTTAAGGTTCGTTTGAGTCTGTGTCAAAACTTGAGTCCCATCTTGAATTTCACCTCTAAATATTGACTATATGAAAAAGCTCATGACCAATTCATCAAAATTTCGTGAAGAATTTCTGTTTCGAAACAACAACCAGCTGAAGTATTCTACATTCAAAGGCGTCAAGTCTAATCATCAACGGAAGCAGCAAATAAAATTGCTATCAAAATTGCTGGAGAACAACGGCTTCAATCTCGGTGATATTCGAGATGAAAATGCTAAGGCCAGTAAAGCGTTCGTCGCAAAGGCAAAATCGAAGTTATCCAAGCGAAAACCACAGCAATATCCTTTTCCAGTTATGGATTTCAAGGAAAAAGTAGGGCTAGAAAATATATTTAAGGTTGATCCTACCTGGATTGGGGTAATCTCTCATACAATGGATACCGACGAACCCGGCGTTGAAGATAATATCGACGTCAAGGCAAATGTCCAAGGAGACATTAAGGCATTCGTAAAGGATTCGGGTAATGGTTTTTTAGGTATTGAAGCGGAAGCGGTGGGTGTCAATGCGCACAGAACTATTGTTTTGGAATACCCGTTCGTACCAACTACGACGGGTCTGTGGACCATTTTTGCAGGAATTGATTTTCATGGCTTTTTTATACTGTATGCTGATGACCAGGCCTGGAATTCACGTGAGGCGAGTATAAAATTGAAAGTTAGTATCTCAGCAGCTCAATATTTTCCAGGACCTGAGAATACGCAAACAGTTTTAGATGTTGGCGATGACAATATTAATACGAGTCAACTTTTCGATGACCATGCGGGTTTAATCTATCTTATGCAGTTCAAACAAGGCGATCCGGTTACGGTCACGATTAAAATAAGTATGGAAGCCTATGCCCACGGTGATGATTCCTATGCTGAATTGAACTTTCAGGATGGAGTTGCGAATTTCATAAGAGCCAGTGATCTTTTTGTTTTTTCTGAATAAAAGATATGCTACGGGATAGTGAGTTATCCAAAGCGTATTTCTTTCAATGTTGTTGCAGGTCGCCTAACCAGCAACTATTCTCTTATTTATAGGGACAGGCTACGCACCGCGGCAACCTCAATTTTTATTTGCGGACACGAAAAAAACAGCTTAAAATAGTTTTTGCTTTATCATAGAAATCCAAGGCAGCAGTTACTTTAAAAAGTTGCGTGGGGACACGCAACTTGGCACTCATTTATTGCGGACACGCACCAAGGCAGCGGATCGGGACAAGCTACGCACCGGGGCGACCTAACTTATTATTACGGACACGAAGGCAGCGCAGTTGTATACCAACTGAGCTACAGTTCAGGCATCGTGTTACAAGTTCTCGCTGCGCTGCGGGCTTTCCACTTCAATCCGGCAGCCTTTTAACTAAAAAATAGATTTGAGCAAAGTTGAAAAAATTTGGTTGACAAAATAAAAAAATTATATAACTTTGTCAACAATACATTAAAATGGAAACTCAATCTAAAAATAATTTTGGCAATAGATTAAGGCTTGCAAGAAAGTATGCAGGTTTATCTATGCAAGAACTTGCCGATGCTTTAAATAATAAAGTTTCGAAACAAGCACTCGGAAAATATGAGTTAGGGTTAATGAACCCGTCAAGTGATGTATTGCTATCGATATCAAAAGCGCTTAATCTCAAACCAGATTATTTCACCAAGAAAAAACAAGTTGAACTCGGCGAAGTTTTATTTCGAAAAGTTGCAAGTCTTCCAAAAAAAATTGAAGAATCTATTGTCGAAAGAGTGAGAGATTATGTTGAACGCTATTTAGAAATTGAGCATATCTTAAATATTCCTACCACCTTCAAAAATCCACTTAAAGGTTTTGAAATAAAAAATAAGCACGATGTTGAAGAAGCAGCGAATAAACTAAGAAAAGATTGGAATTTGGGAACTGCACCTATATCTAACATAGTTGAGATGTTAGAATTGAAAGGCATTAAAGTAATATTGATAGATGATGTTGACCAAATTGACGGACTTGCTGTATTTACTTCATCAGGCATTCCAGTCGTGGTTGTGAATACTAAAGACAAGTCAACTGAAAGAATTCGTTTTACTATAATTCATGAACTGGCGCACTTACTTTTAAATTTATCAAATGAAATTCTTTCTAACTCAAAAGAGGGGGAAAAGTACTGTCATTTTTTTTCAAGTTGTTTATTGCTCCCAACTGAAATGTTGTTAAAAATGATTGGCAGTTCTAAAAGAAATTACATATACATTAATGAGTTGATTCCGATAAAAGAGTATGCTGGTATTTCAATCCGCGCAATAGTTCACAGATTAAAAGAACTTGGAGTAATAACTGAAAATTATTATCAACGCTGGATGATTTGGCTAAGTAAAAATTACGGGCAAAAGGATGAACCAGGGAAATATATTGGTGAAGAAAAATCAAAATTGTTTGACCAATTAATAAATCGTGCTTTGGCAGAGGAATTGATAAGTTTAAGCAAAGCATCAGCTCTTTGGAATGTGAGCATTAATCAAATAAGAAAAGGTTATACTGGTGTCAAGTAAAAACGAAATAGTAATAAAAGATTCATGCATTTTGTTTGACCTTGTTGAATTAAATCTGATAAACGATTTTTTTCAACTTGAGGTAATCGCTTTTACAACACAATCAGTCATTGAAGAAATTAACGATGATGAACAATGGAAAATAATTGAGACATATATAATAAATGGTAAATTAAATATCGATAGACTAGGTGCGTATGAAAACATTACTGAAATCGAAAATCAATATGCCGCTTTAAGCTTTACTGATAGCTCCGTATTAGAATTGGCAATAAGAAAAAACGCTGTATTGCTAACTTCTGATGGCAGCCTAAGAAAAATATCAATCAGCAAGCAAGTACCGGTACGTGGCTTATTGTGGATAATTGAAGAATTAAGCATAAAAAATATAATTACAGTTGAGTCGGCGATTGAAAAATTAAATGCTTACAGCGAAGTCAATGTAAGAGCACCAGTAAAAGAAATTCAAAACTTGATAAAAAAGTTAGAACTTTTGAAATAACTATACATTATATGTCATTAGATAATTACACTAAGATAATATTGGTAGGGGTTTCTCTTTCAATAGGAGCAATTCTAGGTATTTTACGTAGTAAAATATTTTCTTCTAAAGAAAAAAACACACTCTACTATTACTTTTATGCAGTAGGAATTTTAATTCTTATCTCAATCATAGCCTGTCTAATTGAAACCTGGAACGAACTATTTAATCCACCACATTGGTTTAATATAATTGCAATTCTTCTGGCAATTATTTCACTTCTAATTTTATTTATCCTAACCAAAAAATTTCTGATAATAAAACACATATATCGTACTTCAGAATTAGATCCTATTGTAAACGATTTTACATCCAAGGCTGACAGAAGTGAAATAAAACTTTTTGGAGGAGATTTAAATTTTTTTGGCGAAAGTCCAAATCAAATTGACGAAAATCAGCAGTACATTAAATTAAAAGCAATGGGTTTTACAAGAGTTTTAATTATGTGTGAAGCTCCAAACACTCCAACTCAACGAATAAGATATGGAAAAATTCTTTCGGATATTAAAGGAACAGAACTTAGATTCTATGATCCTGAAAAAGCAAATCTTCAACTTCGAGGTAGAATGATTAAGTTAAATGGATCAATAAGATTATTAATGTTTAAAAGAATTAAGTCAAAAGTTTATAAGTTATTAGATACTGATACTTCAGATGCTGATGGTGCTTTATATAATAATATTTGGGAGTTGGTTTGGGAACTAGCGAAAAAGCCAAGCATTGACGAGTTGAACGGATTTATTAATTTATTTCAAGGAAACTGATATGAAGGTTTCAATTATCAATTCTCCATTATTCCGCCATACAAACAAATTGTATGATGAAGATTCCTTGCCGCCAATTGGTTTAGGATACATTGCTACAATACTTCAACAAAATAATATTGATGTTAATCTGATTGATGCTGTCGCTAATAAAATTCCTTTAAATGAATTAATTGAAAATATAAACACAGAAAAGCCAGATTTTATAGCAAGCAACATCTTTACAACAAACTATGATTTAGTAAAAGATTTGATTGAATCAATTAATTACAAAGCGCACATAATTATTGGTGGCTTATCAACAAAAGAGCTTTATAAAAAAATTATTGATTGGAAAACTAAAAACAAAATTGATATCGTAACAGGAGATGGTGAATTTATAACTCTTGCAATCGTAACCGATAGACTGAAGGACGACCCAGTTATAAAAGTAACCAACCGCAGAGTATTTCAGGTAAATAGTAATTCAAAATACATTGTAAACGATATTTCAAATGTGCCTCTGAATCGTGAATTTTTTGTAAATGAACCGGTGCGACATCCATTAGGTTTTTTGGAAGCTAATATTGTTGCAAGCAGAGGTTGCATATACAACTGCACTTTTTGCGCTGCTGCAAGGTCGCTTAATGCTGATTATCCGGTAAGAGAAAGAAGTGAAATATCAATCATCAAAGAGTTAACTGATATAAAAGAAAAATACCCATTAGTTAATTCGATAAGAGTCTTGGATGATTTGTTTTTAAAGACAAAAAATTCAATTCAAAAAGCAATAAACGTTTTTTCACATTTTGATTATAGCTGGCGCTCAATGGCGCATGTAATGACTTTTAATGCAGCAGATGATATTTTAATGGCTTCATTAAAACAAAGTGGTTGCTTTGAATTATTTATCGGTATTGAATCTGGCTCACCGAAAATTTTATCGCAGATAAAGAAGACTAAGAATTTAGATACCATAATAAACAATATTTCCAAAGCATTTAAAGCCGGGATCAATATAAAGGGTTATTTCATATATGGATTTCCTGATGAAACCATTGAAGACATGGAAATGACTTACATCCTTGCAAAAACATTAAAGAATATCGCTTTAGAAAATAATGTAAATTTCAGAACAAGCGTATTTCAATATAGACCCTATCATGCTACTCAAATTTATCATGAGTTGGAGTCTGCAGGCACAAATCTAAGTGTTCGGCAAATTGAACCAAACAAAGATCTATCGGCCCTTGTAGGTCGCCTACAATTTAATTTTCATAGTGGAAATTATTCAAATGTTGAAGATTCTATAGTTCGTGACTATATTTACCGTACTATTAACTTAAATGACGGTAAAGTATTCTCTGGACTTGAGTCAAAAAATTCAGCCTTGCACTAATAAGATTTGCAAGGCATGTGGCCTTTATTTAAATCAATTACCAGTGCTTGATTTGGCAATTAGGTCCCATATCTTTTGGGTTGGTTTATCTGCTGTCCAATTTGATGATGACATTGAACGTCTTCCGCTATCCCCAAATACCAAGTCGGGTGCATTAATCGAAAATGTTGAAATACCTCTTAAGAAAACGACTAATTTTTACAAAACAAACTTGGTAAAATGCCTTCCTTTGAAAGATGGAAAAATTAGATACCCTCTTGAACATGAAATGGAGAAGTGCTTTCCGAATTTTGAATACGAATTAAATGAACTAAGTCCATCGATTGTTTTTCTTCTTGGCAAACAAGCTTCAACATTTGTACTAAAGAAAATGGGTATTGATGAAATCAATCTTCGGGAAGATTTTAAATACGAAATTTTTGAGTTCGGTAATACTTCATTTGTTCCAGTCCATCATCCATCTTATATTCTTGTATATAAAAGGAAATATGTCAACAAGTATATACGACAGTTACGATCCCTTTGCGCAAGATCACTTTATTTTGAAGCAGAGTATGTGGAGTAGATTTACTGACCTTACAAGAGTGCGATCGTTCAATAAGCAGTAGCGGGACCTCGTCGCTACTTTTCTCAGCAATTACGCTTCCTTCCCATGACAATGCTTCCGTCGCTCCGCTCGGGATGACAATGATCAGGCTTCCTTACCGTGACAATGTTTGTATTTTTTTCCTGAACCACAAGGACAAGGATCGTTTCTTCCAATCTTGGGTCCAACTTTTATCGGCGCTTGTTTTACGGCTACGTCAGTGCCACCACCACCGGGTTCAAACTTGTCTCTTTCATTGGCTGCATAGTCCTGCCCCGCACGGTCCACTTCTTCTTTGTTGGCACGCAGCTTACTGAGGTCAGTTTTTTCCTGGCGGCCCTCTTTCAGTTGCGCATTCTCTTGCTGTATCGGGATGGATGAATGACAGAGGAAGGAAACAATATCCTTGTTCAGCTCTTCACTCATTTGCCTGAACAGGTTGTAGGATTCGATTTTATAGATCACCAGCGGATCTTTTTGTTCGAGGTATGCTGTTTGCACCGATTGCTTCAGATCGTCCATGGCACGCAAATGTTCTTTCCACGCATCATCAATAGCTACCAGCGTAATTGTTTTTTCCAAACTGCTCGCTACTTCCTCACCATTGGTGTCAAGTGTTTTTTGCATGTTGGTGAGTACATTGATGGTTTTGCGTCCATCGGTAAAAGGCACTACCACATTTTCAATTTGATTGCCCTGGTGCAGGCGAATGTTTTTGAAAACAGGCACGGACTGTTTTTTCAGTTCTTCTTTTTTGTGTTCATAATTCTCCGTGGCTTCGGCATAGAGCTGATCGATGAGTGAGTTGGTATCTTTTGACTTGAATGTTTCTTCATCTATTTTGGGATCGATACCAAAGTTCACGATACAGGAAAGACGGAAGCCTTCAAAATCATCTTCATTCTTAAAACCACCTACCAGGCTTTCGGCCACCATCGAAAATGCATTGTCGATATCGAGTGCAAGCCGTTCGCCAAACAAGGCGTGGTTGCGGCGGCTGTAAATAACATTACGCTGGTTGTTCATTACATCATCATACTCCAGCAATCTTTTTCTTATGCCGAAATTATTTTCTTCCACTTTCTTCTGCGCCCTTTCAATACTCTTGGTGATCATGCTGTGCTGAATCACATCCCCTTCTTTATAACCCAGCTTATCCATCAATCCCGCAATACGTTCACTGCCGAACATACGCATCAGGTCATCTTCAAGACTCACATAAAATTGCGTAGTACCGGGATCACCTTGTCTTCCTGCACGGCCACGCAACTGCCTGTCCACACGACGGCTTTCATGGCGCTCCGTACCGATAATAGCGAGACCACCGGCTTCTTTTACACCGGGGCCGAGTTTGATATCCGTACCACGACCGGCCATGTTGGTAGCAATGGTAACGGAGCCGGAGAGACCTGCTTCGGCCACTACCTGTGCTTCACGGGCATGTTGTTTTGCATTGAGCACATTGTGCGGTATCTTTTTTACCTGCAGCATGCGGCTGAGCAATTCACTTACTTCAACTGATGTAGTACCCACCAGTGAAGGACGGCCCGCATTGCGCAGCGCTTCTATTTCATCAATGACTGCACGGAATTTTTCTTTTCTTGTTTTGTACACAAGGTCCTGCCTGTCGTCGCGGATCAATGGCAGGTTGGTGGGAACAGTAACGACATCGAGTTTGTAAATGCTCCACAACTCACCGGCTTCTGTTTCGGCAGTACCCGTCATACCGCAGAGTTTGTGGTACATGCGGAAATAATTTTGCAGGGTAACGGTGGCATAGGTTTGTGTAGCGGCTTCGATCTTCACCATTTCTTTTGCTTCAATGGCCTGGTGCAAACCATCACTGTAGCGGCGGCCCTCGAGAATACGGCCCGTTTGTTCATCTACAATTTTAATGGCGCCATCCATTACTACATACTCTACATCTTTTTCAAAAAGTGTATAGGCTTTTAATAGTTGCTGCGCGGCATGTATGCGATCTGCTTTTTGTGCGTAATCGTTGAGTATCTCTTCTTTTCTTTTCAGTATTTCATCTTTATCCAGTCCTTCCTCTTTTTCCAGCTCAGCCAGCTTTACACCGATATCGGGCAGGATGAAGAATTCGGGATCTTCACCTGTTTTGGTGATCATATTAAGACCTTTATCGGTAAGATCGACCTGGTTATTTTTTTCATCAATGGTGAAAAGCAATTCTTCATCTACAATATGCATGTTGCGCTGCTGATCCTGCAAATAAAAATTTTCCGCCTTCTGCATTTTTACTTTAATGCCGGGCTCAGATAAAAATTTTATAGTGGGGCCGTATTTGGGTAAACCACGGAATGCACGGAATAAACTTAAGCCACCGCTTTTGGGATCATCATCACCTTCGGTAAATTTTTTTCTTGCTTCATTCAAATTCGCACGAATGATTCTTTCCTGTGCTTCTACCAGTTGCTGCACTCTTGGTTTTAATATATGGAACTGCTGTTCTTCACCTTTGGGCACAGGACCGGAAATGATCAATGGTGTTCTTGCATCATCGATCAATACAGAGTCTACTTCATCCACCATGGCATAATGATGTTTGCGCTGCACCATTTCATCGGCAGCATGCACCATGTTATCACGCAGGTAATCGAAACCAAATTCATTATTGGTTCCATAAGTAATGTCGGCGAGATAAGCATTTCTTCTTTCTTCCGTATTGGGATTATGCTTGTCGATGCAATCCACCGTAATGCCGAGCCATTCAAAGATGGGGCCATTCCATTCCTGGTCACGGCGGGCCAGGTAATCATTTACTGTAACGATGTGCACACCTTCACCGGCGAGCGCATTTAAATAAGCAGGAAGAGTGGATACCAATGTTTTTCCTTCACCGGTTGCCATTTCAGCGATCTTTCCCTGGTGCAGCACAACACCACCCACCAACTGCACATCATAGTGCACCATGTTCCAGGTAATTTCTGTGCCACCGGCTATCCAGCTGTTTTTATAAATGGATCTGTCGCCTTCAATGCGGATATATTCTTTTTCTACACTCAGGTCGCGGTCAAGTTCTGTAGCGGTGGAAATAATTTCTTTATTTTCTTTAAATCGTTTTGCTGTTTCTTTTACTACGGCAAATGCTTCGGGAAGTAATTCGAGCAATACTTCTTCAATTTTTTTATCGCGGTCTTTTTTCAGTTTATCTACTTCCTGGTAAATGGCATCCTTGCCAAGCAGATCGTTATAGGGAAGGTCTTCTGCCTGTTTGTTTTTGGCAGTGATCTCTGCATCAATTTCCTGCAGATGTTCTCTTATGCGCTGGCGAAACCATTTGGTTTTATTGCGAAGCTCGTCATTGGTGAAGGATTGAAAGGAATCAAAATGCTTATTGATCTCAGTCACCTGGGGCATTAACTTTTTTACATCTTTCTCTGATTTACTACCGCCAAACAATGAGGAAAAAAATCCGGCCATATTTTATAATAAGTTTTCTTTTTAAAGGTCTTGGTGTTCTTTGTGGGTCGTCGTGTCCTTTGTGTCCAAAACAGGGGTCACAAAGTTCACAATGGGTACACGAAGGACACAATGTTTTTAATAATGTCAAAAACTAAGCAACAAATTGATTGAAGCCAATTTGACAGAGCTAATCCCCGTTTACCGGGTGAGCAAAGATAATTATAAGTAAGGAGTTAAAGCCTCATCCTCCTTCTCCTTCTCCTCAAGGAGAAGGAGCGGTGCTGTAGTGAAAGGCCGGCCTTTTGGTTCTTCCCCCATCAACTGAAAGAATAAGGACGGACAGGAATATATAAGATGATCAACGATACAATGTTGAAATGCCCGCCCGGATGGTCGGACGGGCTTAATTACCGATGAAAAAAAAGATTCTATTGTTGGGCCTCTCCTCTCCTTCAGGAGAGGAGATTGAGAGGTGAGGCTAAGACTTTGTCCCCGTACAACCCACCTATTGCATTTCTTGATTTTAATGAAGAATTTTACGCTCATAATTTTTCAAGCCACTAAAAGAACCACAATGAAAACAATTGCGTTGCTGTTGCTTGCATGCCTGGTAGCAACCGGCACATTTTCCCAAACTACAGGCCGTATCGAAGGTCTGAAAGATGCCTGGGGTGTTTCCTATAATTATGTAGGCGAAATAAAAAATAAACAACCTAACGGGGTAGGAGTAGCTATTTATACCGGCGGCAATACCGTTCGGTATGCAGGCGGATTTGTAAATGGAATATTTACCGGAAAGGGCGCCATACTTTTTACTGACGGAACTTTTTTAAGCGGTGACTGGAAGAATGGCAAGCTGAATGGAAAAGGCACCGACCTGAATACATCGGGGGATATTTATGTAGGAGAGTTTATTGACGGCAAAAGAAATGGCAAAGGAACTTTTGTATATAAGGATAAAAGTTTTTTGACAGGCAGTATGAAGAATGATACGTACGAGGGTCGATGCATTTTTGTAAATGCAACGGGTACCACGCTTGCGGATAATATTTATTCCAATGGCAAAAAAAATGGCACCGGTTATCAATATGAATTAGATACAAAAAAACTTTTTGAAGGAACATGGTCAAACGGCGATTGGGTGAGCAGTGGCACTGCTTCCTATAACAGCTTTTTAAAAGACAGCAGGTTTTATTCAGAAAAAACCAATGACCAGGTAATAATCGGTTGCCTGAATGCAAACAAAAGATTGGAGGACACGTCATTTTTTTATGATCTGAAAAATGCCAAGCGCTATTTCGGTTATTGTACCGACGGGTATCTTGCCGATGGAATTATTGTCAGGGACTCTACTGTTTTCTTTGGAAAAAGCGGCACAAACGGCGCTCATGGTAATTGCAGTTTATATAAACTAAGCAAATATTATGACGAGGGTAATTATGTAAATGATCTGCTGGAAGGGGACAATGCTATGAGCATTGACCTCGATAGAAAAACGGTTTATTATGGCGGTACAAAAAAAGGTTTTTTTACAGGCAAAGCCTGGTTTGTGAATAGATTTAATGAAGTGCATAACGGCTATTTTGAGAGTGGCAAGTTTACCGGTGACGGGTATATAGTATATAATACCGGCAAAACAGTTAAGGGAACATTTGATGATGGCCTTGCAGTTAAAGTTGTTTCTTTTACAGACGAAAACGGCGCCTCTATTGATATGAAACCTAAAAGTTTTGAAACGGCTTTGAATCTTGTAGTGGGTGAACTCAATAATGACCTTGTTGTTTTCAAAGGCCCGGAGGATACCACACTTTATGGTGATGATTATTATTCTGCAGAAAAAAGTTTCGTTAGTTTTCCCGGCAGTGCAGGTTCAAATTTTGTGTTTGAAGATTTTGCTTTTTATATCGGTTACTGTGCTGATTTTTATATAGGAAAAAGTTTCCAGTCAGCTAAAGCAGCATATGAAAAATTGTGCAATGATATTGCTGCCTCAAATATTCATTTAAAAGGTTCTGTTCCTTTCAGACCGGGAGGAACTATTGAGGCTGCGAAAGAAACCGGCACAACACGTACAAAATTCAGTTTGCCTGGTTCAGACCTGTCTGCTTACAGTGTGTACGCAGAATTGAAAAATGAATCTGGAAACTATACGGTAAGGATGGTCGCGGGTGATGTAGTATATGATGATGATAAAAAATGAGTGAGATAAATCAGTAAGTCAAATGGGTCAAATGAGTCATATAGGTCAGATTGAAAAGAAAAGTTTTTGACTATTATGACTTATATGACCCTTATGATCACACATGACCTTTTTACGCCTGTATCCTATTAAACCTGTAGATCGAGAACCAGATAAGCAATATCATTGTTCCGGACATTACCGCAAAGTCAAGCGGCAGGCTGAAATGTGATTGATTGACAAAACAGGCACGCATAGAATCTACTGCATAGGTCAATGGATTGGCGTAGGCAATTACCTTCATTACTTTGGGCACATTATCCAGCGGAAACAAGGCGCTTGATAAAAAGAAAAGAGGGATCACTAAAAAATTGGTAATAGCCATAAAACCCTGCATATCGTTTACCACGGCGCCAATGCCTGAACTGAAACTTACCATCGTAATGGCAAGCATGGCCATTACCAGTAAGCTGAGTGCAAACATGCTCCAGCTATAAGGATGAAACCCGAATATCAATGCAATGAGAAATAAAACAATTCCCTGGATCACTGCAATGGTGGCACCACCCAGTGAACCACCCAGCATTACTTTTAATCTTGACACCGGCGCTACAAGTGTTTCTTTCAGAAAACCAAATTGCTTGTCCCACATAATATTGATCCCCCAAAAAATGGAAGTGAACAGAATGGTTTGCGCTACCACACCGGGCACTATAAACTGGATGTAGCTTCCTTTGCCTGCCTGCTGAAAAAGAGCATTGAATCCAAAACCAAGTGTGAGCAAATACACCAAAGGTTGCACTACACTCAGCACCATTCTTAATCCTGAACGCCTGTAGCGTTTCATTTGCCGGAGCCATAAAACTGATACTGTATTCATAAATTTTATTTTGACCTCACCCCGTCTCGCTTCGCTCGACACCCCTCTCCACATTGTGGAGAGGGGATGGGGGTGAGGTTATCTCCTCCTGCTGGCAATTACATTTCTTATCATTTCTTTTCTGCCGTCAGCAGAAGTAAGTGTTTCATCGCGCACAGTTTTCCCGGTAAGCTCGAGATAAGCAGCTTCCAGGTTTTCTGTATTCGTTTTAATTTTTAATTCTTCTGTATTACCTATAGCCACCAGTTTTCCATGATCGATAATGGCGATCCTGTCGGCAATGGCCTCTGCTTCGCCCAAATAATGCGTAGTAAAGAAAACAGTCATCCCTTCTTTTTCATTCAATTTCTGCACATAGTTCCACAAAAGGTTTCTCGTTTGCGCGTCGAGGCCAAGTGTAGGTTCATCTAAAAACAAAATCTTTGGATGATGGAGGAGGCCACGGGCAATTTCCAGTCTTCTTTTCATTCCGCCGGAGAATGTTTTTACAATAGAATTTCGCCTGTCCCACAATTCAACTAACTGCAGCAGTTCTTCTGTGCGCTTCATCATTGTTTTTTTATCAAGACCGTACAACACTGCATGCAATTGCATATTTTCAAAAGCGGTTAATTCATCGTCAAGGCTGGGATCCTGGAACACAATTCCAAAAACTTTACGGGCTGCATCCTGCTCCTTATTTACATCATGACTGTCTAAGAACAACGATCCTTCAGTGGGTCTTAATAAAGTAGTAAGCATTTTAATGGTTGTGCTTTTGCCAGCACCATTGGGACCGAGGAAAGCAAAGATCTCGCCGGCCGTTACATCAAAGCTTACTGCATCGACAGCGAGCACTTCTTTAAATTTTTTAGAAACATTTTTTACGGCGATGATCGGCTGCATAAGTTGGTTTATTTAGTGCTGACGATTGAAAGACTTTTTTATTGGAACAACAGGGAAGCAGCCAAATGTATCTATACTTGCTTACTTAAAACCAGTTTATAAACTATATTTTTTTTGCCGAACCTTGCTAACCATTTTTACGTTAATTAAATAAATCCCTGCCACTTCACCTGCTGTTCTGTTTGTAAAAATATCCGGCACGGTTTATTCCGGCTAATCCATTCAGGCAAAAAAGAAAAATGAACGGCTGAATTACACAAATCGTCGGTAAGAAGGATTTAATTAATTATTATTTCTTCAGTTAACTTATTTTGCAAGGGATAAAAATAAAAAAATGACCTGAAGTGAGATCCTGTTATTTCTTAACCATATGTTTCGCGATAATTTTTGCATCCTGTACTTATCATGGAAACCGGAATAAAGACCATGATGAGGAAGGAGGTCTATTTTTTGATTACAAAATAAAAGGTAATGAGAAAGACAGCCTGGTCACTGTATATCTTCAATTCAAAACAGGTGGATCGAACGGAATGTCCGTGGCCCTGGTTGGACCGGAAAAAGTAACATTAGATGGAGAAGCAGTTTCTGCCGGCAATGCCAGGCTTACGGGTGCTTATTATGAAATTCAAAAACCTGCTGACGGATTTACCGGCCTTCACACCATTATATATACAGGCTCAGATAATAAACAGTATAAAGAAGAATTTGAATACCGCCCATTTAGTTTGCAAACAAGCATACCGCCTGTAATTCATCGGGGAAATATAGAGTTTGATTTTAATGGTCTTGATTCGACGGATTATATACGGGTGACCGCTACAGATACCTCATTTCGAAGTCGTGATATTATTGAGATTGATACTGCTGTTAATGGAAAACTTATAATTCCGAAAGAAAGATTAACAAACCTGGTAAATGGTCCTGTCATGCTTCTTCTTGCGAAAGAAACAGAAAAGCCTGTAAAGAATGGAACGAGAGCAGGCGGACGAATCGTAATTAATTATGGTTTGCAGAGAGAGTTTGTGCTGGAAGACTGACACCCCTAAATCCCCTAAAGGGGACTTTGTAAAAAGCAAAAGACCTGACTTTTTTTTATATGGAATTTTAGCCTTAAGATCTTACTTTTGCGGCCGAAAAAGTTCAAGAGTTTCAAAGTTCACAAGTTCCACTACCAGCTTGTGAACAGGTGCACTTAAGAACTTGTAAACTTTACAAAATGCCCGGTCAACTTAAAGAGGTTCGTAACAGGATAAAATCAGTACAAAGTTCTCAGCAGATCACTAAGGCTATGAAGATGGTGAGTGCCGCTAAATTGCGTCGTGCACAGGATGCCATCATTCAAATGCGGCCCTATGCAAGAAAATTGCAGCAACTCCTGAGCAATATTGTCAGTAACAGTGAAGGTGGTGAAGGAATGAACCTGGCTGTTGAACGTCCTGTAGAAAAAGTTTTACTGATCGTTATTACGAGTGACCGTGGATTAGCAGGCGCTTTTAATTCTAATCTTATCAAGTTGACGAAGAGTGCGATCAGTGAAAAATATTCATCCCAGTTTGCCAGGGGCAACGTAACTATCTGGGGCATCGGTAAAAAAGGGTATGAACATTTTCAGAAGAACAATTATAAAGTTGACGCAACATTCAAGGATATTTTTCTTCATTTAAAATTTGAAGAAGTGCAAAAAGCAGCACAGGCTGCGATGAAAGCTTTTGAAGAAAAACAATTTGATGTGGTGGAAATTATCTACAGTGAATTTAAGAATGCAGCTTCTCAGCGTTTCGTGGTGGAAAGATTTTTACCCGTACCTAAAATAAAAAAGAAAGAAGGGGCCACAAAAGCCGATTTTATTTTTGATCCTGCCAAAGAGCAATTGATAACTGAACTGATGCCCAAGATCCTCAACACACAATTATATAAAGCCGTTCTTGATTCCCATGCTTCTGAACATGGTGCCCGTATGACAGCCATGGATAAAGCCAGTGAAAATGCCAATGAAATTTTGCGTGCACTTAAGATCTCTTATAATCGTGCAAGGCAGGCTGCTATTACAACTGAGCTGACAGAAATTGTAAGCGGGGCGGCTGCGCTGCAGGAATAGGGCAGTCAAATGAGTCAAAAAGTCAAATTAGTCAAATGAGAAAAGGTTTGCGACTGGAAGACTTAGAAGTTTATCGAATTGCAATGGAAATTGGTGACATCGTATGGAACATTGTGGCGAAATGGGAATACTTTGAGAAAAAAACATTAGGATCGCAAATAGCAGACTCGGCAGACTCGATTGCCTTAAATATTTCGGAGGGTTACGGAAGATTTCATTATAAAGAAAATAAAAACTTTTGTTATTATAGCCGAGGTTCAGCAAAGGAAACCTTAACTGCTGCACGAAAGGCAAAATCGAGGAACCTTCTTTCTGACGAGGAATTTAATATTCTGAATGAAAAATTAGAACTTTACTTCCGCCTAATTCATGGTTATATTCATTCAATTGGAAATATAAATGCAGTGATGATTCACAATTGTGAATAAACGGATTTGACTTATATGACTCATATGACTAATTTCCCACGCTATGGAAATAAATAATTTAATTCCGCATATTGAAGCACTGATCTTCGCCAGCGATAAAGCATTGACCACTTTGGAAATTGTTGAACTGATCAACAATGCCTTTGGTTTTATGGAAGAAAAGATATCACTTGACCAGGTGGAAGCAGCTATTGACGGAATTGTCGAAAAATACAATTCGGAGTTTTATCCTTTTGAAGTAAAGCAGAGTGGCGGCGGCTGGCAATTTCTTACCAAAGCCGAATATCATAAAACCATTGCCCAACTGAATGGTGATAAATTTTTAAAACGTTTATCGGCTGCGGCGCTGGAAACACTTGCTATCATTGCCTACAAACAACCCGTAACGAAAGGAGAAATAGAAGCTATCCGCGGGGTGAACAGTGATTATACGGTACAGCGTTTACTGGAAAAAGAATTGATCATTATCAGTGGCCGCAATGAAAAGATGCCGGGTCATCCGCTGGTGTACCAGACTTCAAAGAATTTCATGGATTATTTCGGGATCAATTCTGCTGAGGATCTGCCAAAGATCCGGGAAGTATTAGCAGAACAAATGGTGGAACCTACCTACATAGAGCAATCCGAACAAAAACCGGAAATTTCAGATGAAACTACCGCCGAAAATTCTGCATTTATAGTAGGTGAAAATGGTGAGCTGATCGTGAATGACGATGAGGAACCGGAAGAAGATGAATAGAGAATCAAAGCTTACAATGCCCTTACCAACTTTCTGACTTTCTTCAATATATTCGCATCATGCCAGAAAGTCTATCCCGCCAGCAATTGATCGATATCGCAAATGAATTCGGAACGCCTGTTTATGTATATCATGCAGAAAAAATAAAAGAGCAGTATAATAAATTGGTAACTGCTTTTTCAGTTATTGATACAAAGTTTTTTTATGCCTGCAAAGCTTTAACCAACATCCATATTTTAAAATATATCCATTCTCTCGGTGGCGGAATTGATTGCAGCAGTGGTAATGAAGTAAAACTGGCGCTGCATGCCGGCTTGCCCAAAGAAAAAATTCTTTATACCTCCAACGGAATTTCATTTGAAGAAATTGAAGAAGTAGTAAACTACGGAGTTCATATCAATATTGACAGCCTCTCAAATCTTGAAAAATTCGGGAAAAAATTCGGGAATAGTTATCCTGTGGGTGTAAGGATAAGACCCAATATCCTTGCAGGCGGTAATCTTAAAATTTCAACGGGTCATGAAAAAAGTAAATTCGGAATTCCTGTTGATAAGCTTGATCAGATACTGGCTCTTATTGAGAAATATAAAATAAGGATAAAGGCTTTGCATATTCATACCGGCAGCGACATAAAAGATGCAGATGTTTTTGTACATGGGATCAAAGTATTGTCAGAGCTTGTTCCTCATTTTCCTGATCTCGTCGTGATTGATCTGGGTGGCGGTTTCAAAGTGCCCTATGAGCCCGACGATGAAGAAACTGATGTAACCCTGATCGCAAAAAAATTGAAAACGTATCTTGATTCACATCTTTTTCTCAATGGGAAAAAATATCAACTGTGGTTTGAGCCGGGGAAATATTTAGTAAGTGAATGCGGTTATTTAATTACGCAGGTCAATGTATTAAAGGATAACGGCAACCAGGTCTTTGTCGGTGTCAACAGTGGTCTTAATCATTTGATACGTCCCATGATGTACGATGCTTATCATCATATTGGCAATGTTTCAAATCCTGACGGCCAGGAAAAAGTATATACAGTTACCGGGTACATCTGCGAAACAGACACATTTGCATCTGACCGTTTATTGCATGAGGTACGTGAAGGAGATTATCTTGTTTTTTATAATGCAGGTGCTTACGGTTTTGAAATGTCTTCTAACTATAATTCCCGCTACAAACCGGCAGAAGTAATAGTGAAAGATGGAAAGGCAGGTTTAATAAGGAAACCCGAAGTTTTTGAGGACCTGCTGCGTCAACAAATGAATGTTATTTAGTTAAAGTATACTTTTTCAATTCCTGAAACTATTGTTTATAATCTTTAGGAATTTGCATAACAGAAGCAGGAATTTCTTTGATCTCTTCAACAGAAACTGCTTCTTTGGTAAGCCCCTGGTTTATTTTTTTCAGATCTATCTTTTTCCAGATCCAGTATTTGACATTTAATTTTTTATTGTACCATACCTCACAGCTTTTGCCGGCAATAGTTTCATTGGGCATTTTTTCATAACCTATATTCTTACGTGTAGTCTCTGATATTGCGACTATTGGCGGCGCTTCTGTGTTTTTATTCCGGAAAGGGGATTTGGTCACTATTTTTTTTTCGTGATCAATGTCTGTGGTTTGCTTGTTTTTCCAGATCATTGTTCTCTTGTTGTTATTGAACTTATTTTTTTTATCAATAAGAAGAACAGCAATATTGCCATAGTCATCAAAATATAAGGTTTCCTTTCCCTGCTCCATACCCCCGGTAAACTTAAATTCAATTTTAGCTGCTTTAATATCGAAAATTCTATCGTCCGTAAAAATGTTGTTTGATCTGCTATCAGAAAATTCAAATTTGTAGTTACCCGGCTTGTACTTTTCGTAAGTATTATTTTTTTGCCCGTAATTAAGAGTAAGTATAATAGCCGCGGAGAGAAAAAATTTTGGTTTCATACTCAGAAAGTTTAGGGTTATTATTTCGGGGTTCTTTTAAAGTTAGGCAGATCATTTCAAAAGGATAAAATAAAATCAAAATATTATCAGGGGGGCCAGATCAGTTTTGAATTTAATTTTTATTGATTATATCAATGCAACAACCCGCTTTTTAAAATGAATTTGCTGCAGGAACTTGGTATATTCGTAATAAGAATTTGTTGCGTATTAAAATATTGAAATGAAAAAGTTCTTCTTTTTACTGGTTGCTTTCGTACTGACAATTACTGCATTTTCACAGGATATGACGAAATTCCATTTATACAAACCTGAAGAAAACGCGGCAGAAGAAATTTCAAAGTCCATTAATGAGGCAAAATCGGAAAATAAAAATGTATTTATCGAGATAGGAGGTAACTGGTGTATCTGGTGTGCAAGGTTCAATGATTTTATTACAAAGGATAAGAAAATTGATTCCATCGTTACGGCGGACTATGTTGTGTATCACATGAACTACAGCAAAGAAAATTTCAATGCAAGACTGCTGGCAAAGTATGGTTACCCCCAGCGTTTCGGTTTCCCTGTTTTTCTTGTGTTAGATGAAGATGGCAAATTGATCCAGACGCAAAATTCATGGTATCTTGAAGATGGAAAGAAAAGTTATGACCGTGATAAGGTGATTGAATTCTTTACCGACTGGAGCCCGTCGGCGCTGGATCCAAAACAATATAAAGAGCAATAATGAATATAAACACTTCAGCAGTTTTAAAAATGCTGAAGCATCCTCTAAAGTTCAGGATGTTCTTACTATCCCGTTTGCCAAATGCTTTTTTTGCCGGCGTGAGAATAAAGAAAGTTGATGAGAATAGTTGCCATGTTACAGTACCCTACAATTGGTTCACAAAAAATCCTTTCCGTTCTACTTACTTTGCCTGCTTAAGCATGGCAGCAGAAATGAGTACAGGAGCGCTGAGCATGGCACATTCTTATAAAAGAAAACCTCCTGTATCCATGCTCGTAGTAAAAGTGGAATCTGAATATTTTAAGAAAGCCGCTGGCAAAACAGAATTTATTTGTGAGGATGGCTTGCTGATTAAAGAAACAATTGAACAGTCAATTGAAACGGGAGAAGCAAAAACGGTGAGAGCAAAATCTGTAGGAAGAAATAATGAAGGAATTGTAGTAGCTGAATTTTACATTACATGGTCATTTAAAGTAAAAAAGTAAAAAAATAAAATTCCCTCCTTTTGGGGGGATAAGGGAGGACTTATGAAAATAGCATTTCACGGCGCAGCAAGAACGGTAACGGGCTCCAAGCATTTGGTTACATTAAAAAACGGTAAAAGAATTTTACTGGATTGCGGCATGTTCCAGGGAATGGGAGGTCAAACAGATGCTTTGAACCGTGAGTTTGGTTTTGAAGCTGGACAGGTGGATGTAATGATCTTATCGCATGCACATGTGGATCATTGCGGTCTTATTCCAAAGTTGGTGAAGGAAGGTTTTGCAGGAAAAATATTTTGCACGCCTGCCACCAATGAACTTACAAAAGTTTTGCTGCTTGATTCCGCCGAGATACAGGAGGATGATGTGAAATATGAGAACAAGAGAAGAGCAGCCAGCGGTCAGCCATATCTTCGGCCATTGTATACGAAACAGGAAGCACAGGTATCATTTGATCATTTTGTTTCAGTAGAATACCAAACGTGGTTTGATGTAACAGAAGGAGTACAGGCTCTGTTTACTGATGCAGGACATATTATCGGCAGCGCCTGTGTCCATCTAAAGATCAATGAAGATGGTAAAGAGCGTCGTATTACTTTCAGCGGCGATGTAGGCCGTTACCGCGATGTGATCCTGAAATCACCTGAAACATTTTCACAGGCGGAATATATTTTGATCGAATCAACATACGGGAACAGTTTGCATGACCTCACTTTTACCACACCTGATATGTTACTGCAGTGGATCGAAAAAACATGCATTGAAAAAAAGGGGAAACTTATTATACCTGCTTTTAGTGTGGGGAGAACGCAGGAAATTTTATTTATATTGAATCAACTGGAGCTTGAGAAACGTTTGCCTGATCTTGACTATTTTTTGGATAGCCCCCTGAGCATTGAAGCAACGGATATTGTAAAAAAATATCCGCAATATTTTAATAAAACTATTCAGAAGATTTTAGAGACTGACAGTGATCCTTTTTCATTCAAAGGATTAAAATATGTAAAAACAGTTGATCAGTCGAAGCTTTTGAATTTTCGTAATGAACCCTGCGTAATTATTTCAGCCAGTGGCATGGCTGATGCAGGAAGGGTAAAACATCATATCAGTAACAATATTGAAAACAGTCATAACTCTATTTTGCTTACGGGCTATTGCGAACCTGATTCATTGGGAGGAAGATTAATGGCAGGAGCGAAGGAGGTTGGTATATTTGGTGTACGACATGAAGTACATGCTGAAATCGGGGCGATACGGAGCATGAGTGCACACGGGGATTATGAAGACCTCTGCCAGTGGCTGGCCTGCCAGGATCCAAGACAGGTTAAAACTTTGTTTCTTGTTCACGGCGAGTATAATGTTCAAATGGATTTTCAACAGCGCCTTCTGAAAAAGGGTTTCATGGATGTACAGATCCCCGAGCGGCATTTTGAGACCGGCTTACCATAAATCCTCTCAATACAATCCAGACTCACTTTTGGTTGACAACAACCGAATTTTTTCGTGATGGTTTAAAACTTGCGGCTTGAAACCTTCATCGGACCAAACTTTCACAATGCTTTAATAAGCCTGGAGGAATTTTTGCCGTTTAATAGAGTGACAACAATTGAATCACTAAAAACGCAACTTATGAAAACAATGAAGTGGAAATTAATTGGAAGCATTGCGGTATCGGCATTGATGATCACGGGTTGTTCGTCGCCTGTTCACGTGGAAAAAGATGATAGCGTTGACCTGAGCAGCTACAAAACTTTTGCATGGGTTGATCATGGCAACAAAGACAATAAAGACAAAGATCGAAACAAGAGCAATGAATTGATGGAACAGAAATTTAAAGAAGCTGTTTCGAAAGAATTGACAAAAGAAGGATGGAGAATGGACAGCAGGGATCCGGATGCATTGATCAGCTATGATGTACTCGTGGAAAGAGGCAGCCGTTCCCAAAGTGACCCCGTTTACAGCCGCCCATTTGTTCGTACTTTTTATAATCCCTATGCCCGCCGTTTTTACAGCGTGTACTATCCCTCACAGTTTATGGGTTATAATGATTATGAAAGATCGATAAGAGAAGGAACCGTGACAATCACTATGACTGATACGAAAACAAACAAAGAGATCTGGCAAGGTTGGACAACCAACGAAGTAAACAGCCATAATCTCACAAGTAAAGAGATCAATAATGCGGTGAAATCAATTTTCCGCAAGTTCGATGTAGCGAAAAGATAATTTGGATTTGTGATCCGGACGGTTGAAAAGGACCCCTGCTATCTGCAGGGGTTTTCATTTTTATATCAGCAGATCCGCGGCAATTGTTCCCCTGTGAGATAGTTTACGATCCTGTTGCCCCCGATGCGACTCTTTAAAACAACCTTTCCAGGGTGATCTTTGGTAACTTCTCCAATGATCTTTGCGTTCACACCGGTTTCATCCTGCTGCAATATTTTTAAAAATTTTTCTGCAATGTCATTTTTTACAATGGCTAAAAAAATTCCTTCATTCGCTACATACAGCGGGTCAAGGCCAAGCATTTCACAAGCGCCGTCTACCTGTTCATCAACGGGAATTGTGTTTTGATCTATTTTAAATCCGAGTCTTGTCAGTTCAGCAATTTCATTCAACACGGAGGCAACGCCACCTCTTGTGGGATCACGAAAGAATTTTATTTGTTCTCCGAAAATGTCAAGCAAGTTTTTTGTGATATGATTGAGCGGGGCTGTGTCACTCAGAATATTTGTTTCAAATTCCAATCCTTTCCGCACACTCATAATAGCAATACCGTGCGTAGCGATGTTACCGCTGATAATAATTTTATCCCCGGCTTCAATGCGATTGTGGTGAATCTTTGCGTTGGGATGAATGAAACCAACGCCTGAAGTGTTGATGAATAATTTATCTCCTTTTCCCTTTTCAACAACTTTTGTATCCCCGGTTACTATTTTTATTCCTGCTTTTTGTGTGGCTTTTTTTATGCTGACTAAGACATTCCAAAATTCATCCATTGTCAAACCTTCTTCAATAATGAATGAAAGTGAAAGATATTTTGGAACAGCCCCGCACATAGCCAGGTCATTTACGGTTCCATTGATCGCCAGTTCACCGATATTGCCGCCGGGAAAAAAGATGGGAGAGATCACATAACTGTCTGTGCTGAACGCAACGTTTCCATTTAATTCAAAACTGGCGCCGTCATGCTGCTGATCCAGCCATTCATTTTTTAATATGTCAAACACACCTGACTGCAAAAGTTTATGCGTAAGCAATCCGCCGCTGCCATGACCCAGTGTGATCACATCAAAATCAAATTTCGGTATGGGGCATTGTAAACTCATTCATTGACCATTGACAATTCACTATTCACATTTGCGTAATGATAATAGGCTGCACAGGCTCCTTCACTGCTGACCATTGGTGCACCCAGAGGGTGTTCCGGTTTGCATGCTTTTCCAAAGTTTGGACACTGAAAAGGTTTTTTTAATCCTTTCATAATTTCACCGCTAATGCAATCTTTATTTTCTTTTGCTTCGGGAATATCGATCTTAAATTTCAATCGTGCATTGTATTTTTTATACCGCTCATTTACTTCATACCCACTTTGCGGAATGGAACCGATCCCTCTCCAGGTGCGGTCATTTACTTCAAATACTTTATCAATAGTTTCTTTTGCCAGAAGATTGCCTTCTCTTAAAACAGTTCTTGCATATTGATTTTCGACTTTGCATTCTCCGTTTTCCAGCTGACGAACGCACATCAAAATTCCCTGTAGCAAATCAACAGGCTCAAATCCTGTTACTACGATTGGTGTTTTGTATTTTTCTGCGATAGGGTAATATTCATCTATTCCCATAATGGTGCATACATGACCGGCAGCGAGAAAACCATCGATCTTATTTTCTTTATCACTCAATATAGCTTCCATAGCAGGCGGCACCAGAACATGTGATGCAAGGATTGAATAGTTTTCGATTCCCATTTTATCTGCCTGTACCACGCTGAGTGCATTAGCAGGCGCTGTAGTTTCAAAACCGACAGCGAAGAAAATAATTTCTTTACCCGGATTTTCTTTTGCCAGTTGCAAGGCTTCAATAGGAGAGTAGAGAATTCGAACATCGGCACCTATTGCTTTTGCTTCTAACAAACTTTTTTTTGAACCGGGTACACGCAACATATCACCAAAGGAAGTAAAGATCACATTGGGCTGTTCTGCCAGCCAGATAGCTTCATCAATTACGGAAACGCCTGTTACACAAACCGGGCAACCCGGGCCATGTACCATAGTAATTTCTTTTGGCAACATTTCGAGTATCCCATTTTTAACAAGGCTATGTGTTTGCCCGCCGCATATCTCCATCAGTGTCCATGGCTTTGTGATGATGCGAAATATTTCTTCCAAATATTCCTTTACTAATTCAGGGTCCCTATATTCTGACAGATATTTCATAAAGTCCCCTTTAGGGGATTTAAGGGTTTAATTCATTCGTTTCTCCCATCTGGTGTAAATATTCAAATGTTTTCTGCGCTTCCTCTTCATCAATTCTACTGATAGCAACTCCAACATGTACCAACACATAATCACCAATCATTGCATCAGGTACCATGCTAAGATTTACGTCTTTACTAATTCCTCCGAACGATACCTTTCCCCTTCGAAAGATCCTATCTTTTTGTTCGTCCACAGAAATTATTTTACCGGGAATAGCTAAACACATAATTCATTATTTATAATTCGTGAATAACTTGTTTCATTTTTCTATGTTCACCATTTCTCACCAGGCTTCTTTTGAATAATTCATAACAAGCCACTTGTCCAAAACCAATACACTCATCGTTCGGGCTGAGCTGGTGATGAAAATATAATTCGGTTTTCTGCGAAAGCAATTCGATTACCAGCTCAGTCAGCAATTCATTTTGGAATACACCGCCACTAAATGCAATTTTCTTTATGGAAAAATATTCGCTGATATTTTCTATGGTTTTTGCCAGTGAGCAAAATATTTTCCAGGCGATAAAAGAAACTTCTTTCTTGTCTTCAATATCTTCCAAAAGATAAGAGAGCATAACACTATGGTCAATTCTCCTATTGATCAATGGCAAGGGATAATATTCAAATGAATGATGACGGTGTTTCCATGCTAAAGCTTCCAGTTTCATAGTCGCTTCACCTTCATATGAATTATGCTGGCAAATGCCTAATATAGATGCAAATCCATCCAGTAAACGGCCCATGCTGCTGGTAAGTAATTGGTGTGGCTGATGAATTTCTTTCTGGTAGTACTTCCATTCTTCGTCTGAAAAATGTTTTTCTATTATTTTTTGTTTGGCAGGAAAATTTTTCGAAAGACTTAATGCAGACAACCTGGGTTCCCTGCTCATTTTATCACCCAACAGTTGTGAAAAATAATCAAGATGAGCTGCACGGTCCATTTGCCCTTCCTCATAAATAAAAATTTCTCCTCCCCATATTTGTTCATCATCACCATAACCGGTGCCGTCCCATACAATGCCCAGCACAGGTTCTTCGCCCCGCAGTAAATTATTTTCTGCCAGCACGGCTCCGAAATGAGCTTTGTGATGTTGAATGGAAGTAACGGGAATATTTTCTATTAATCCCTTTTCTTTTCCGTTTGATGAAACAAAATAACCCGGATGCTTATCAATAAGGATCCGGTCTGGCTTTACCTGCAATAACTGCAGCATGTGATCAAGCGTTTCAGTGTATGCATTTTGAGATTCAAGATTTGCCTGGTCACCCAAAAACTGGCTTATATATAAATTGTGATGATTGAGTATAGCGAAAGAAGATTTCAGTTCACTACCCATAGCCAGTACCGATTCATTTGAATATTGAAAAGGATTTGGATAATAATTCGGAGCAAGGCCACGGCTTCTTCTTAAAATAATTTTTTGCGCTGACGGAGTAAATTGTATTACACTGTCATCCTGAGGTACCACAATTTCTCTTTCGTAAGTAAGAATATAATCGGCTATATTATTTAATAATTGCAGGGCATCCTTGTCTTTATAAATGATGGGTGAGCCGCTGATATTGCCACTGGTAGCAATAAGTGGCTTACCAAATGCATTTGCAACTAACAATAATAATGGTGTGTAGGGAAGCATGATCCCGATCTTGTTGAGACCCGGAGCAATAAGATCTGAACAAATATTATTTTCAGAAACCGGTTTTAGTTTACAAAGAACTATTGGGGCCGATTTATCCTGCAGAGCTTCATATTCGATACGGTGGGATTCGGCATCACCCTTAATCATATTAATATTGGCATACAATAATGCAAATGGTTTTGTTGGGCGATGTTTCCGTTTCCGTAACGCCATGACAGAGGATTCATTGGTAGCATCGCACAACAATAAATAACCCCCTATACCTTTTACAGCAATAATGTCTCCCTGTTGCAACAGTTTATTTATTGTTGAAAGAGTTGTTTGCTGACCATTATCCATTTCATTACCGGCGGTATTATATAAATGCATAGGAATGGCACACTGCGAACATGAAATTGTTTGACTATAATGCCTGCGGTTGTACACATCATTGTACTCTGTTGAACAATCTTTGCAGGTAGCAAGATCAGCCATGGTGGTATTTTCCCTGTCGTAGGGAAGATGTGTGATAATAGAGTATCTCGGTCCGCAATGCAGGCAGGTAGTAAACGGATAGTTAAACCAGCGATTGTTATTTTCGAATATCTCTTTCCGGCATTGAGGACACAGGGCAATGTCAGGAGTAAGCAATAAGTTTGGCTTAGTGTCGGCAAAACTTTCTTTAATTATGAATGATGAAAAAAGTTTTGAAGCAATTTCATGAATATGATGATCTGTAATGATAGCGTTCGGTGGAGGAGTTGTGATGATAGTATGATAAAATTGTGCGGTAATTCCCGGCGCTGCATTGAACTCAATATGAACGCCGTCATTATTATTACTCACCCATCCATGTATTCCCAGCTTTTTGGCAAGCTTGTAAATAAAGGGTCTGAATCCTACCCCCTGAACCTGGCCGTTGATATGGATGTGATAGGTTGTCATAAATCGTCATAGAACTGTTATCGGGTGAATTCGTTTGAACAGCAGCCAATCATACCACTGGTCAAGCCCTTTGCCCGTTGTACAACTCAATTCAATAATACCAAGCTTTGGATTAACCTGGTGCAGATATTCTTTTGTTTTTTCAATATCAAAAGAAACATAAGGAAGCAGATCGGTTTTATTGATGATGCAGAGTGTGGATGAATAGAACATATCAGGATATTTCAATGGCTTATCATCTCCTTCCGTTACACTCATGATAACCACTCTTTCTTTTTCGCCGAGATCAAACATGGCAGGGCAAACAAGATTGCCGACATTTTCAATGAACAATACAGAGTTTTCTTCTGGCTTCATGCCTTCCAATGCATGAAGGACCATGTGGGCATCAAGATGACAGCCCTTACCTGTATTTATTTGCACCACTTTTGTTCCTGTGGCATGAATGCGGTCCGCATCGTGATTAGTTTGCTGATCCCCTTCTATGACAAAAAAATCCAACTGGCTTTTCAGGCCGATCAAAGTTTTTTCAAGTAATGTGGTTTTACCTGAACCAGGTGAACTAACTAAATTCAATGTAAGTATATTCTTTGCTTCAAAATATCCGCGGTTTCTTTCTGCCAGCAAATTATTTTGATACAATACATCCTGTTCTATTTCTACCGTAGTTTTTTGATGTGAATGAGAATGGGAATGTAAATGACCGTTATGTTCATGATATGACTGATGATCGTGAATATGCGTTATTGTATGTTCACCTGATTCGCATCCGCATGTTGCACACATTTTATATAAATTTTAGAATTAGTATTATTTGTTTAATTTGTTTTTATCTTGATTTTTTTCTTTTCAACTTATAAAAGCTGATTAAGAAAAAGCTCGCCATCAAAAAACTCCAGGTAAATATGGCATGTTCGGGCTCAATAAAATAATGAGTGATAGTGTAACCATCCGTGGATCCATGACCCGGATGAGCCAAACAAATAAATGGAATCATTATAATGGCAAATACCACAACCAAAAACTTTTTCATAATGTCATTTTTTTATGCTGTAAATATTGATAATAAAGGGAAAATGCAGGATAAATTACATCATAGTTAAGGATGATATTCGTCATGGAAATCCGAAACGCCAAACGAAAGACGTGGGATGAGAAAGAAAACCAGGAATTGTTTTCACCATTCATAATTGATAATTCACGATCATGTTCATTGTTAAGTCGAAGTATGACAAATATCATAATTCAAATTGCACGTTGTAAATAGCTTAGCACCCACTCCATCAAGAGGAAAAGAATTATGAAGAATGATTTGCCTCTTTTACAAGCCAGATTTTCCTGCTCTCAAGGTGAACAGAAGTTTTTTTTAAGAAAATAATTTATGACTGAACATACTATAATAGACTTTAAAGAACCAGCACGAACTCAAATGCTCAATAAGCTTTGGGAACTCCAGAGATTATCAGGACATATAAATGACGAGGCCGTGAAGCAGCTTGCCGCAACATATAATATTTCTGAAATTGAAGTGGAAGGTGTGGTTTCCTTCTATCATTTTTTTCACCGCAGGCCTACAGGTAAGTACACCATCTACCTGAATAATAGTATAGTGTCTGACATTAAGGGATTCAACCGCATCAAAGAAACTTTTGAAAGAGAAACAGGTACATCATTCGGTTCAGTGGATCGCAGCGGAACGTTTGGTCTTTTTCTTACACCCTGTATCGGCCTCAGCGATCAGGAACCTGCTGCATTGATAAATTTTTATCCTTTCACAAACCTGAATGCGATCAAGGTAAAAGATATTATTTCAAAATTAAAAAATGGTGCCACTCCGGAATCTATTTGTGATGTACCGGCTGACAATATTCGCTACACTCCGGCTAATAACAAAACTGTCTTCTTTAAGAGAATGTTTGCAGGGTCAGCGCTTGCAAAATTGGAAAAGTTGGGACCGGAAGGAGTGATCAATGAAATAAAAACTTCAGAACTCGCAGGTCGTGGCGGTGCCTATTATCCTACCTGGAAAAAATGGGATGCGGCAAGAGTGCAGCCGGCTAAACCAAAATTTGTAGTGTGCAATGCTGATGAAGGTGAGCCGGGCACATTTAAAGACAGGGTGTTGATGAATTCCCAGGCCGCTTCTTTAATTGAAGGCATGATCGTTTGTGGTTACACAATTGGTGCTTCGCATGGCATTATTTATTTACGCGGGGAATATTGGTGGCTGAAAGCAAAATTGGATGAAGCCATATATCAATATCATGAAGCCGGATTGCTTGGGAAAGATTGTGCAAAGATCAAGGGATTCAATTTTGATATCGCGATACAAATGGGCGCCGGCTCTTATGTATGCGGGGAAGAAACAGCTCTACTGGAATCGCTGGAAGGAAAACGCGGTGAGCCCCGCACCAAATGGTTCTTCCCTGTCGAAAGAGGGTATTTACAAAAACCAACTGTTATTAATAATGTAGAAACGTTCTGTGCAGCCGCAAGAATTATTGAAATGGGCGCCCCCGAATATTTGAAACTTGGTATTCCCGGTTCGCCCGGTACTAAACTTATCAGTGTGTCCGGAGATTGTAAACTTCCGGGTATCTATGAAATTGAGTGGGGAATAACTGTGGCCGAATTGCTCGAGCTCTGTGAAGCCGATGATCCATATTACATGCAGGTAAGTGGCCCCTCCGGGGAATGCATTTCTATCAAAGAAAAATTTCGCCGTATATCCATGCTTGACCTGCCGGCAAGAAAAGATCTGCGTTGCGGCGGTTCATTCATGATCTTTAATAAGCAACGGGACCTTGTAAAAGTGCTGATGAATTTTTCTGAATTCTTTAAGCATGAATCCTGCGGTATCTGCACGCCCTGCCGTGCAGGCAATTTTATCATACAAAGAAAACTGGAACGATTGAACAATGGGTTGGCAACTGAAAAGGATCTGCAGGAATTAAAAGACTGGGGCGTTATCATGAAAAATACAAGCCGCTGCGGTTTGGGTAAAACAGCTACCAACAGTTTGATCAATGCCATGGATAAGTTTCATGATTATTTCGCCGGCAAGCTTGATAAAAACTTTAACGGGTTGAATCTTGAATTTGATATGGACGCAGCTACGAAAGAGTATGAAAAATATAAAATATGAATTATGGCCAACGTGGTGAACATAACAATCGATGGTAAAAATATACAGACAGAGGAAGGTAAAAATCTTGTAGTAGTGGCCAAGGAAAACGGAATTTTTATTCCATCTCTTTGTTATTATGAACATATAGAACCTCCTTTGGGTACCTGCAGGGTTTGTACTTGTAAGATCAATGGGAAATACGGACCGGCCTGTACCGAAAAAGTAACTGAGGGTCTTTCTGTGGAAGTCAATAATCCTGAATTAAAAGATACAAGAAAGGCATTGGTGGAAATGATGTTTGCAGAAGGAAACCATGTTTGCCCTGCCTGTGAGAAAAGTGGTAACTGTGATCTGCAGCATATGGGTTATGAATTGGGAGTTTCTTCAACACGTTTTCAGCATTTGTTCAAGGATCGTCTAATTGATTTCAAACCCAAGCGGTTGATCATGGAGCATAACCGTTGTATCAAATGCCTGAGATGTGTAGTGGATGTATTGACAGATGATGGCAAGAAAGTTTTTACCTATCAGAACCGGGGCAATGAAACATATGTGGGTGTGGATTATGAGCAGGAGGCTAAATTGTCTGAAGAGCAAGCTATCAATGCGATGAATATCTGCCCTACCGGCGCTATCATTGTAAGGGGAGTAAGCATAGCAGAACCGTTTGGCGACCGGAAGTTCGACCTGGAATCTGTGCAACAGAAATATAGCCAGCAAATGCCAAACGTTAAGAAACCGACAGCCATGAATAAAAAAATAATCGCAACGGTTTCTTTGGCTGGTTGTTTTGGTTGTCACATGTCCATGCTTGATATAGATACAGAGCTACTCGATTTAATTGAGTTGGTTTCATTTGACAAATCGCCGCTTACTGATTTTAAAAAGTTTACTACACGCTGTCACCTCGGTATTATTGAAGGTGGTTGCTGTAATTCGGAAAATATAGAAACACTTCGAACTTTCAGGGAACATTGCGATATACTTGTTGCCATTGGCGAATGTTCTATCTGGGGTGGTCTTCCTACTATGAGAAATTCTATCCCCCTGAGTGAATGTTTGGAAGAAGCTTATCTGAACTCACCTACACATGAGCCGGGCAACAACATTGTGCCTTATCATGAAGATCTGCCAAAGATCCTTGACAGGGTATATGCCTGCAATGAAATTGTAAAAATTGATTATTACATCCCCGGTTGTCCCCCCGATGCTAATTATATATGGAAAGTTGTAAAAAATATTCTCTGGGGTGAAGAATATTCAATTCTCTATTCTGAATTTAAATATGATTAACTGATTGAAATATCATGAGCAAAAAAATTACCATAGATCCTGTTACAAGAGTGGAAGGCCACGGCAGGGTTACCATACATCTTGATGAATATGGGCAGGTGAAAGATTCTTTTTTTCACATTGTTGAGTTCCGCGGTTTTGAACGGTTTCTGCAGGGACATCCTTACTGGGAAGCTCCTGTGCTGGTGCAAAGACTTTGCGGTATTTGCCCGGTTAGTCATCATCTTGCAGCAGCCAAGGCTATTGATCAGCTTGTAGGAATTGATCCAAAAGATCTTTCTCCCACTGCTACCAAATTGCGCAGGCTGATGCATTTTGGACAGGTTTTCCAATCACATGCCTTACATTTTTTCTATCTCGCTTCACCTGATCTCTTATTTGGTGTAGATGCGCCGGTTGAAAAAAGAAATGTAATGGCTGTAGCGGTTGAGAACAGGGAGCTTGCCATCAAAGGAATTACAATGCGAAAATTTGGACAGGAGATCATTAAAGCGGTAGCAGGAAAAAGAATTCACGGCATTCTTGCAGTGCCTGGTGGTGTATATAAAACCTTTACAAAAGAAGAACGAGAATATTTTTTGGATGGAAAGAATATTGAGAATATTGATACGATGATCGAATGGTCGCTGGCGATGGTTGATTTTATAAAAGGTTATCATGAAAAAAACCGGAAGTTTGTTGATGAGTTTGCACGGTTTCCATCTGGCCATCTGGGTTTGGTAAGTGATGAAGGAGGTTTGGATATGTATGATGGCAAATTAAGAGCCATTGACAGTGAAGGCAACATAACGCTTAATGATGTTTCCACCGATCTGTACCAGGAATATTTTACGGAAGCAGTGGCTCAATGGTCGTACATGAAATTTCCTTACCTGAAAAAAATAGGAAGGGAAAAAGGCTGGAACAGGGTAGGGCCGCTTGCAAGAATGAATATATGTAATTTCATTCCTACACTACTGGCTGAAAAAGCAAGACAGGAATTTATTGCATTCACGGGAAAGAGAGTAAACAATAGCACCTTATACTCGCATTGGGCAAGATTGATAGAAATGTTGCATTGTGCAGAAGAAATAAAAATGTTGTTGCATGATGATGAGATCATGGGTGATGATCTTGTTCGCGAAGGCACTCCGCGTCTGAAAGGAATTGGGATCATTGAAGCTCCCCGCGGCACACTTACCCATCATTACGAAGTGGATGAAAAAGGAATGATAACCCGCTGCAACCTGATCGTATCTACTACCAATAATAATGATGCGCTGAATACCGCGGTGAAATGGGTTGCCAAAAATGTGATCGACAGGAAAGGAACCATTACGGATGGCATGTTGAACCAGGTGGAAGTGGCCATCAGGGCTTATGATCCCTGCCTTAGCTGTGCTACACAGGCTTTGGGTAAAATGCCATTGAAATTCGAATTGTATAATCATGACGGAGAACTGGTGAATGAAAGATATAAAGACTGATATAGATAAAATACTGCTCATCGGTATTGGCAACAGTGGTCGCAGTGATGACGGCATGGGATGGAGATTTGTAGAAATGATCAGCGGCAACGGATACGATTTTATAGATTACGAATTCCGTTATCAATTGCAGATAGAAGATGCCGCTTTGATCAGTAAGTACGATACGGTTATTTTTGTTGACTCTTCCTACGATAAGTTCAGAAATGGATTTGAATTGAAATCGTGCATTCCAGCCAGTCATTCTTTTTACTTTTCTCACGCACAGGCACCAGGCGCTATTCTTTGCCTTGCCAACAGGCTTTACGACAAATATCCAAAAGCTTTTGTTCTGGGTATTTCCGGGAGGGATTGGGAGCTGGGCACACGGTTGAGTGGAGAGGCAGAAAAAAATCTTCAGGCAGCTTTGTCATTTTTTGAAGAAAAATTTTTACCGACCATTCAGCCTTTGACTTATCAGTGAGAGCTGTTTTTAAATCGACTTTGTTACAAGAAAATCTAACAGTTGTATGTTTGGTATTTCTGTTTATTTTCCTGTTAAGCCATATCATATCCCCAGTTGACTTCCATCATTCAATGCAGGTTTTTTCCTCTCTACATTGCGTGAGTTAAATAGAAAACTCTTTTTCATGTTACCGCTTGTAAGCAGTTTGTTTATACTGCCTGTAGTAGTTAGTGGTTTGATACTGGTGCTTCCTAAATTCCTGACAAGAATCCTCGTAATTACCACAGCTTTTATATTGTCTGCTGTATCTGTGTATTTATATATTTCGGCGGGACAGCCGTGGCACTTTTCGGTTCCCTTTTACATAAACCATATCGTAGCAGCAGCAGACATATTGCTGCTGCTCTTTTTTGCCTGGATCGCCGTTCGAAGAAAAAGTTTGTTGGTTGGATTAATGACCATTTTGCAACTGGGAGCGTTACTGTATTTACTAAGGGTAAATGCCGTTGAAAGCTCGGTACAATTCATGGTTGACAAGCTGAGTCTTTTTATGTTCCTGCTGATAAATGTGATCAGCAGTATCATCAGCATTTTTTCTTTAAAATATATTGATGAAGAAAATTGCAGCAACTTTCGCAAAAAATATTTTCTGTCCATCTTATTCTGGTTTATTGCTGTAATGAACCTGATCGTATCATCAGATAACCTGGAATATTTCTTCCTGTTCTTTGAATTGACCACTTTAGCATCCTTCCTGTTGATCGGGTTCAGGAAAGATAAAATATCCATTAAGAATGCGCTAACAGCTTTATGGATGAATCAAATTGGCGGCCTTGCGATTTTAGCCGCAATATTTTTTATTCACTATAACAATTATGGTGAAGCTACATTCAGCAATGTATTGGCTCATGGTTCATCTGCCGCAATACTATTACCGCTTGCTTTATTAAGCATCGCCGCATTGATCAAAGGTGCACAAATGCCATTCAGCAAATGGTTGCTGGGCGCCATGGTTGCTCCCACACCGGTGAGTGCTTTGTTGCATTCATCTACTATGGTAAAAATTGCTCCTTTCATTATACTTCGTTTATCACCTGCTTTAAAAGGTACGCCTGTTTCCTGGGTCATCATCGCACTTACCGGATTTGTATTTGCAGCTTCGGCTATCGGTGCGTTGGCGCAGGATAATTTTAAAAGAATACTGGCACATTCCACCATCGCTTTACTCGCATTGATGATCATGATGGGTGCGGTGGGAACTCCCGTTACTGTAATTGCAGCTTTAACGCTTATTCTTTTTCATGGCATTTCAAAATGCATGTTGTTCTTAAATGCAGGCATCATGGAAAGAGTGTTTCATCTAAAAGAAACTTCAGACATGGACAGGCTGGGAGAAGCGGGGCCGTTCACGTCGTTTGTGATCACTGTTGGTTTTATGTCGTTGTTGCTTCCTCCTTTTGGCGCTTTTATCGGAAAATGGTTCAGCATTGAAACATTGGGCGCCCTTGCCATTGATAAAAAGATTTTAGGAGCAATCGTTATAGTGTTGATCGCTTTTGGCGGCGCTGTTTTATCATTATTATATTTTAAAGTTTTGGGTTTATTGATCGCAAGAACAGGTAACCGGGATAAATTGAAATTTGAAAAAGAAAGCCCTTATTATGCTGAAACGACATTTATTTTGTTAGGATTGATCATTGCAGGTGTATTGGGTTTTCCATTTTTGATGAGTCATTATTTCGCGCCTGTTGCGTCTCAAATTTTGAACTTGCCTGTCGCCATAACTACTGAAGGATGGAATATGAATATTGGTTCAATGGTATTGCCGATAGTTCCTTTGCTGATCGCTTTTTTATTATTACCGGCCACTATTGTGCTGGCTATGTTTATCAGGTTTAAAAATGTGGACAGGGTAAAAGAATATACCTGTGGTGAAAAAATAGATTATTCTTTTTCGGCGCTTTATTTTTCAACAGATAAAGCCACTCCATATTTTACGGCGATCGGTATTTTATTTTTTGTGGCGTTGATTGCCGTGGTTGTGTTATAAGTAAAAATCCGATAACTATCGGATCAAAATGAAAAAGTAGAAAATGAAATTGATATGGATCTTTTGATAAAAATATTATTGATCGTTTTTGCTCCTGTTATCGGCGGACTTGTCTATGGTGTGGAACGAATTGTAAGGGCACGTATGCAGAGAAGAATCGGGCCACCGCTATTACAACCGTTTTATGATTTTTTGAAGCTGGCCGATAAAAGAAAAATGATCGTTCATTCCACTCATGCTTTTTTAGGAATTGTACATTTTTTCTCCTTGTGGTTTGCACTTGCAGTGCTAATACTTGGCGGTGATCTGATCCTTGTTATTTTCCTGCATCTTTTGTCAACATCCTTACTGATTCTTGCAGGATACAGCACACGTTCTATATTTAGTCACCTTGGAGCAAACAGAACTGCAGTTAGTATTTTGGCCTATGAACCAATCCTGATCCTGATCGCTGTTTCTGTTTTTATGCAAACAGGAAGTTTTGACACTTCTTCCATTTTTAGTTATGGCGAATCCCTTTTATACAAATTGCCATTAGCCTTTATTGCATTGTTATTGATATTGCCGATCAAATTAAAAAAATCACCGTTTGATGTAGCAGAGGCCCACCAGGAAGTAACGGGTGGGGTGGAACTGGAATTTTCCGGAATTTTTTATGAAGCCGTGTATACCGCCAAATGGCTGGATGAAATATTTTGTTATACACTGGTTTACCTTTTCGGAGCAAACAACCCTATATTGGGATTAGGGCTTGTGTTATTTTCTTTTCTATATGTGAATGCACTCGACAATTCTTCTGCGAGGGTAAGCTACAAGCAAATGTTGAGGTTTGCACTGGCGGTGGCATTGCCGGTAGCGTTTATAAACTTATTGTTATCCATTTTACAACATACGCTATGAAATTAAATTCTTTTAGAAAAAAATCACCGTGGATCCTGCATTACAATGCCGGCAGTTGCAATGGATGTGACATAGAGATACTCGCATGCCTGGCTCCCAAATATGATATCGAAAGATTTGGAATGATCAATACGGGTAACCCTAAACAATCAGATATTTTATTAGTAACAGGTCCTGTCACTAAACGCTCACGTGAAAGACTGGTAGAGATCTATGCACAAATGCCCGAGCCTAAAGTGGTGATCAGTTGCGGCGCCTGTGCAAGCACAGGAGGCGTTTTCAGAGGAATGTATAACTGTGAAGGTGGTATAGACCAGTACATTCCTGTAGATGTATATGTATGCGGATGCGGTGCAAGACCGGAACAAATCATTGACGGTGTAGTGCAGGCCCTGGCAATACTGGAAAAGAAAACGAAAGAATTAGAAGTGTCAGTGAGATTGAAAAAAGAGCCAGTAAAAGAAGGCGACCAATTAAACAGGAGAAATGTAGCTGCAGAAATTAAAACTGTTAATTAATGAAACGAATTGAAACATCAATAGAAAATGTAAAGAATGATATCCGGAATTTTTATCATCCTGAATTACATCATTTCATCGTGATGAATGCAGTTGACCTTGGAGAGAAAATTGAAGTGCAGTGGTTTTTCTGTGATTATGCATCACCTTGTGAGATCATAGCTTTTTGTACACAAATAGCGCCGGATGTTGAAATTCCCTCTATGGTGGACATAATATCTTCTGCCTGGGTAGCCGAAGCCGAGCTTGTGGATCTGATTGATATAAAAATCGAAAACACTTCAAAAGGATTTGTATTAGAACCCGATTTTGAAACAGGACCGTTAAGAAAGAAAAAATAAAATGTCTAAACAATATGAAATACCGATAGGTGCACAGCATATTTCATTGCTTGAGCCGCTGCATTTTAAATTCACCACACAGAATGAAAAAATAGTGGATACCACGGCCAATATATTTTATGTGCATCGCGGAATAGAAAAAGCCTGTTGTACAAAATTCAAATTCCGCCAGGTAAGTTTTGTGGTAGGCCGTGTGTGTGGCTTGTGTTCCATCTCGCATACAACTGCCTATTCCCAGGTTGCAGAGAAATTGGTAAAGATTGAAATTCCGCGGAGGGCCAAATACCTCAGGATACTTGTGATCGAACTTGACAGGATACATTCTCATTTACTATGCCTGAGTCATGTGGCTGAGAATTCGGGATTCGAAGCTTTGTTTATGAAAACCATGCAGTACCGCGAAGCTTTTATGGAGTTGCTCGAAGCCGTTTGCGGCAATCGTATTCAATATGATTTTTCAATTGTAGGCGGGGTTGCCAGGGATTTAAAACCTGAAGTTGGCCAAATGATACTGGACAAAATAAAAAAATTCCGGCCACAATTAGATGAACTGATTGACATCTTTCAAAATAACTGGAGTTTGTCGCTAAAGAACAAGAAGGCAGGCGCAATCACCAAAGAAGATGCGATGCGATTGAATGTGGTGGGGGTATTTGCAAGAGCTGCAGGGTTAGCAATAGATGTACGGGATATAACCGAAGATCTGCTGCCATGGAAAGAAGCGGGATTTGAAATCGTAACAGAAACCGCAGGCGATGTGTATGCCCGTAACATCCTTCGGCTTCGTGAAATAAAGGTTTCCATGCAGATTATTGAAAATGTAATTAACGGGTTACCCGAATCAGCGCTTATTACTGAAACAAAAGCTTTCCCTGAGGGTGAAGCAGCCGTAAGGCTTGAGGCACCGAGAGGGGAACTGTTTTATTATGCAAAAGGAAATAAAACGCAGATCCTTGAACGGTTGAAAATTAAAGCGCCTACATTTTCGAATATATCAGCCATGGTGGAAGGATTTAAAGAAAATGAATATGGAAGTGTGCCGGCGATCATTGCATCGTACGATCCATGCTTTTCATGTACAGCAAGGTGAAAAAATATTATTAAGATGAAAACATTCTTCAAAGCATTTGGAAATTTATTCAGAAAGCCGGTAACTGTTAAATACCCTTTTGAGAAAACTTATATTCCGGATGATTACCGCGGAGAAATTGGTTTCAATGAAGATTTATGTATCTGGTGCCGTCGCTGCGAGATGGCTTGTCCCCCGGGTGCCATTGTTTTTTCGCAGGATTTGGAAGGGAAGCAAACCTATCATTACAATCGTGCCGTTTGTATTTTTTGTAAAGAATGTGTTCGCACCTGCCCTAAAGATGGAGCCCTTTTTCAAACCAATCATCCTGCAACATTTGCATTGAAAGAAGAGAACATTAATAACGGGTGGAATATTTTATTTGAAGAAGCCTTAAAAAGCCGGGAAGCGTATGCAGCCCAAAAGAAAAAACTGGCGGCAGAAAGAGCAGCTGCGGCAAAAAAAGCTGAGGAAGCAAAATAAATTATTATGCATGAGTTATCTATAGCACAATCTATTTTATCCATCGCTGAAAATGCAGCGCCGAAGAATCATAATACTGTAATCACCGGCGTTGGTCTTCAGATAGGAGAGTTAAGTGGTATTGAAATTGAACCCCTGAAATTTGCTATGTCCGTTATCAAAGAAAACACAATTCTTGAAAAAGCCAATTTGAATATAGAAGTGATAGAAGGCGAGGCTGAATGTACTCAATGCAGAAATATATTTCCGGTTCATTATTTTGGAACCTGTTGTCCCCAATGTGGAAGTTATTTCATAAATATCCTGAAAGGACGTGAAATGAAGGTCCTTAATATCATTGTGAATGAGTGAGGCCCTTCGTTTATTGCCCAAAGAACCTTTACATCTTCATAAATCAGAACACCAATGTAGCAATAGAATGCGGAAGGCTGGTTTCCACTACTGCTTTTTTACCTACGTACATCCTGTACGAAAATTTTTCGTCAGTCGGATTCATTACTATTACTGCCAGTTTCCCGTTTGTATTCAGGAAAGCAGAAGTCAGTAATTGTGCCCGGTTGGATGAACTGATAATTCTTTTTGCACCGGGGTGAATGAATTTTGAAAAATGCCCGATATAATAATAGGAGTTCATATAATGCAGTGTTCCTTCTCCTGTTTTTGCATGTATAGGGGCAAAACAAAAATTACCAACATGGTTGGGACCACCGGTTTCATCAAGCAACACATTCCAGTCTGTCCAGGCTATGGCTCCGTTATTGAAATCATGGATCATGTTCAATCCATAATGCTCGCCCCATTTCCAATCATTAAAAGTTTGCCAGCTGAAAGGAGAGTTGCAACCTTCTGTCAGCATTAGCTTTTTTGTGGGAAAGGTTTCGGCAACTCTTTTTACATTATCAAATTGTAATCCGCCATTCCAGTCTTCGTACCAGTGAAAGCCAATACCCCAAATATATTTAGCCGTTGCAGGATCATTAAGCAATGTGGAAGCCCTATGATAAAGTAAATCACGATTATGATCCCATGCAATTAATTTTTTACCGCTGAGATTATTTTTTTGTAATGTAGGGCCAAGATAATTTTTAATAAAATTTCTTTCTTCTTCTGCTGTGTATATACACGATTCCCATGTTTGCTTTGCCATGGGTTCATTTTGCACAGTTAGTCCCCAAACGGGGATGCCTTGTTTTTCCAGTGCATGTATGTATTTAATATAGTAGTTGGCCCAGGATTGATAGAACTCAGGTTTTAAATGACCACCATGAAGCATATCATTATTGTCTTTCATCCAGGCGGGAGGGCTCCAGGGGCTGATAAAAAGAGTCATTTTGCCACCTGCAGCTTCCATGACTTTCTTTATAAAAGGAATTTTAAATTTTTCGTCGTGTGAAATATCAAATGTTTTAAGCTCTTTATCGCCGTCGGCTATGTATGTATAAGAATCACTGGAAAAATCACAACTATTCATATTGATTCTGCCGATAGTATAACCAATCCCTTTTTGAGGATCATAATAAGCCTGCAAAACTTCAGCTTGTTTATCTGCCGGAAGTTTGGCAAATGTTTCAGCAGCAGCATCTGTCAATGCACCACCAATTCCCAGAAAGGTTTGAAAACTATGTGAGGGATCCACAAATATGCACGGCTGTGTTTCCAGCGGCTGATCAAAATCGGCGAATGATAGAGTGTCTGTTGCTGTCAACCTGTAATCAGTCTTTTCAGCCGTAGTGAATACGATAACTTTTTTTCCCTGTGTCGTAAAATTATTTTGTGCTTTGAGATTATTGGCAAAGACAACTGTGAGAATAAGAAAAACCCCCAAAAGAAATTTACTCATGATTAAGTTGTTTAGATATATTCAATTAAAGAATTTCTCCATTTATATTATGGCAAAAGAAACAAATATTATACTATTAAAATAATCTTATTGCCTGTCATCAAATAAACGGCGGGTAAAGGTCCTTTTTTTTTGAATTTCGCAAATAAAAAACAGTATGATTCGTATCATTTTTTTTCTGACCGTAATATCAGTGGTATTATCGTCTGTTTCTTTAAGAGCCCAAACCCTGTATATGCCACGGGATGTAAAGCAGGCTTATGAAAAAGGAACAAGATCAATGGATGGAAAGCCAGGGAAAAACTACTGGCAAAATCATGGGCGTTATGATATTTCCATCACGGCCATGCCACCCGACAGGAATATTAAAGGAACAGAAACCATCACTTATTTTAACAACAGTCCTGATACATTAAGAAACGTCAATATCAAACTTTTTTTAAACATTCATAAACCCGGGGCGCCAAGGGAAAGTGGTGCTTCACCCGATTATCTTACAAGTGGTGTGCATATTGATGAATGCAAAGTAAACGGACAGGAGATTCACTTACGGGACGATCCATTTGTTTTTACCAATCTTGGTTTGAGATTGCCTAAGCCGTTGATGCCAGATGATTCAGTACAATTTTCTTTTGACTGGCATTATGAAATTTCTTTACGCAGTGGTCGCGAAGGAATGATTGATTCCACTACCTATTTCCTCGCTTATTTCTATCCACGTGTAGCCGTATTTGATGATTATAATGGGTGGGACAGGATGCCATTCCTTGATTCGCATGAATTTTATAGCGACTTTAATGATTATACTGTAACAATAAATGTTCCGAAAAATTTTATCATATGGGGAACCGGCACTCTTCAACATCCTGAAAATTTATTACAACCTGATTTTTTAAAGCGGTTTAATGAATCATTTACTTCAGATCAAACAATAAATATTGTCACGAAAGAAGACTTGCTGGCAAAAAATATTACCGCGCAAAATGCAGTAAACAGTTGGCAATTTAAATCAACTTATATACCCGATGTAGCTTTTGGACTTAGCGATCATTTTAACTGGGATGGGTGCAGTGTTGTGGTGGATGATGCTACTCATCGCAGAGCTTGTGCATATGCCGTTTATAATGACAGGTCTGCAGATTATCATCATGTAGCACAATATGCAAGGCATTCACTCGACTGGCTTTCTCATAACTGGCCGGATATACCTTATCCTTATGAAAAAACAACCGTGTTCCAGGGCTTCGCAGGAATGGAATATCCAATGATGGCAAATGATGAAACTTATAGTGACACAACGTTTTCACGGTTTGTAGCTGAGCATGAAATTGCACATACTTATATGCCTTTTTACATGGGTATTAATGAAACCCGTTATGGTTTTATGGATGAAGGCTGGGCAACTACTTTTGAATTGCTGATAGGCGGGGATGACCTGGGCAAAGAAAAGGCAGATAATTTTTATAAACAATTTAGGGTAAATGGATGGATCCATGATCCTTCTCCCGGAGAAGATGTTCCTATTGTAGGGCCGGGTGATGATTATACTGGTGCCGCTCTGGGCAATAATGAATATGGTAAACCATCATTAGGTTATTTGGCTATGAAAGATTTGTTGGGTGATGATCTTTTCAAAAAATGTTTGCATGCATACATGGACCGCTGGCACGGAAAACATCCCGTTCCATGGGATTTCTTTTTTACATTCAATGATGTGTCAGGAAAAAACCTGGACTGGTTTTGGAATAATTGGTTTTTCAGCCATAACTATATTGATCTTGCTATAAAGTCTGTAACTAATTCTGGTGATAAATATTCCGTCACTATTGAAAATATAGGAGGAATGGATGCCCCTGTAGATGTAGTAGTAAATTATACAGACGGAAGCAAAGAGAGTTTTCATCAAACACCTGCTATCTGGCAGAAAGATCAGCAACAGGCAGTTGTTAGAATATCAGCAAATAAAAAAGTAGAATCGATCAATCTCGACGGAGGCATATTTATGGATGCTGATCCAGCGAACAATGTTTGGAAAGGAAAAGCTTTTTAATAAGCTACTATTTTTTTTAAGTTTAGCTACTCACGATGAGTAGCTTTTTTTGTGATCGAAGCCCTTGTTAAAAACTCCTTCTGCGAAACTTTTAACGCGAATTGGCCCGATATTGCTGTATCTTTTAGCCACCAACTATAACAACGTTTGTAAAATGAAAATAAATTTAGCTCTACCTGCAATTGCTCTTATTCTTTTTTCCTCCTGCGGCGGTCTTAATCATGTGCAGGAACCGGAATATCGCAATATTCAAAATATTCATTTGATCAACCTTGGGCCACTGCAATCTACAGCCGGAGTTGATTTTGTTTATTACAATCCCAACAAATTCGGAGTGCAGGTTGTGGAAGCTGCAGGTGATATTTATATTGATAGCAGTTTTTTTGGCAAATTTGAATTGAATGATAAAGTACAGGTAAAAAAGAAATCGGAATTCACTTTGCCTGCCCTGGTAAAGATAGATATGATCAGTTTACTGAAAAATCAGCGTGATCTTTTCAAAAAGAAAGAAGCATTGGTGACGATTGCGGGAACAGCTGTTGTGAAAAAGGCGGGGTTTTCAAGAAATGTAACCATCAAATTTGAACGGATGGAGAATATTGATAGTTTCAAAATACTTATTTCGTCTGCAAAATGATTTGCTTGCATAAAGCATTAATATCGCCATCGTAATGATGACCACCTGGCATTTTAATAATTTTTTTATTTTTTATCGTTAACTGGTCAAAAGGAAAATCTTTTTCATCATCACCGGCAATGATCGTTACCGGTTTCGAAGTTTTGTTTATTTCAGCAGGTACGCTTTGCCCCTGATTTTTTCCCCAACCCGCCATTTGAAGTAAATGAACTTCAAAATCTGTTTTTTCTGAAGGCGATAGAAGGAAAAGGTGATTGACCTTAACGGCAAAAGCAGGTGAGAAATGAGTGAGAATAAATGGGGCCACATCCGCGCCAAAAGAATACCCGATCAGTAAAATATTTTTTTTCTTCCAGTGTTTGTTTGAATCCGTAAGTACCTGTTCAATTGCATTCGCCGCTTCCTCTGGTTTTTTCTTACTCCAGAAATATTCTTTTGAATTTAATCCTATAACTGCATAACCTGATTTATTAAGGGCTTCCATAAATGAAACAGAGAACTTATTAAAACCCCCATCACCAGACATATAAAATATAAGCGGCTTTGTCGTGTCTGCACTTTTATAGATTGAAAGAGGTAATGCTTTTGACTGTGCAAAAGAAATGCGGCATAAACTGAAGACAGCAAAAAATACAATTATTCGTTTCATTCCATCCATTAACGTGACGAGAGCTGCATGGCCTTATTTAATGCAGCGGGTAACTGGATAAGATCAAAATCGTTTTCATACACAAGATATTTATTTACCCATGTAGTGGCATATTTTTCTTTGAATTCACGAAGGCCGGTATAATGCCTGAATCGCTTAATTTTTTCATATGCATATCGTATCAGGCGTTCAGCGGTGTTCTCCGGTTGCTCAATACCTGCCATTGGCACTAACCCAAGATTCAGGTATTTTAATTTTTTCTCTCTTGCATATTTTACTAGCTCAATGATCAGCGCATCCATGCAACCTCCCGGCGCATCGGCCGTTTTTCTTATCAGGTCGTAAGTGCATTCTTCAGGAGCAAAATCGGGAATAATATTTAAAAATGCTTTTAAGTTATCCAATTCATCACGAATGATGATTACGTCTTGTTGCGCAATTTCTTTTTCATCAAACATTCCTTGTGAAAAAACGATTTCTTTCTTTTCATAATGCTTCAGCCATTCATCAGAAACCTGTTTCAGTTCTTTGACAAGTTCTTTTTGTAAAGGGGCTTTGCAAACAGAAGCGGCGTATCCTTTTTTTTGCAGACTGTTTAAAGCATTCCGGAGGGATTTTTTTTCTCTTCCTTCTAAACTAAACTTATCAAGCTCCAGCACAGCTTCCTGGCCGATCAGCAATTTTCTTTTTTTCAGATAATTAAAATAGGATATTCCTGTTTCATCCACACGATAAAAAGCTGTTTTTAAACTCATTTTATGACAATGCCTGTCAAACTCCTGCAGCACAGGAATTTTGTAATCATCTGCACAAACAGGTTCTTCTAAAACAATGGCAAATCCATTTGCAATACGATAAGCAATAAAAGCTTCAAACTTATCCGAAAAATAGAGAAGTTTATCACGATACGTTTTAAAATGGTCGACAGGAGAATCACCAAAGCGTTCTACAAGTTCATGTGCCCGTTCACTTGAAGTAGTTACGTGATGTTTGCGATTAAAATAAGGTTTTACAATGGTAAACACTAAAAAACTCCAGGCAATAAAACCAAGCGTATGTGCCATCCAGATAAATTCATGACCAAATCGGGTTGCAGGTCTTAAGCCATCATCATTCATCAGCAAAAAATTCTTGCCGGCAAATAATAGTGATTGCCTCCAGTTAAAATCAATGCCGAGGTGTTTCTTGTCAATAAAATAGAAACCGATAAAACCGAAAATAAGAACGGCAAGAAAAATTAATATTGTTGTTTTTACACCTAACTGGAACAATTGCCTGTTACTTTTTAAACGATATTGTTTCATACTCAGCAACAGGACTATTATAACTGAAGCCGCCAAAATAGATTCTTCATAATCCAATGCTTTAAAAAGATGTCCGAACAATGACAGAACGGATAATATCATGGCAAGTATCCAGGCGTTACGCTGGCCCTGTATCAGGAAAGCCGCAGTGACCAGTAGGATCATCCCAATAAACAATACCATTACATTGGTAGCATAAATGGAACTAAGAGGAATAAATTCATGAAGCAGGCGCAAACGAATTCCAATGGGCGGAGTAATGACCGACAAAATATTAATTACGCCCAATGCAAAAACCAGGAATGCAGGAAATACTCTTGCGAAAATGTGGCGCCCATGCCAGAGGTATGAAAAGATGCCGGCTACCAATGGCAGCCAAAATTCAAACAAACGATAGAGTATAGTTATGGCAAGCGCATTAACCGGGGTATATCCATACAACGATAAAATGTACACCATGGAAAGTTCTACAGCTCCTAATCCCCTTAAAAATGGTGAGACGATCATTAGCAGCACCGAAACGATGTAAGCAATAGCGCTTGCTGACAATGATGCCGGTAATCCCAAAGCGCTGGCGGCAATAAAAATGTGAAGAATGCCACAGCATTCAACACCTAAAGAGATCAGAACAGTAAAAACAAAATCCTTGGTTGATATATTGGCAGCAAATAATTCGTCAATGGAAGGAATTAGCTTTGGAAATTTTTTCTGCACCCAGTGATAAAGTTTTCCTTTTTGCTGGAACGAGCGAAATATCCAAAACGCTACTGCCAGTATGAAAAAAAGAATAATAAGACTTTGCCCGGTATGCAAAATATTTTTCGCCTGGAAAAGAGAATAAATTAGAACAGGAACGCCCACAATGAAAACAGTTAATAATCCCACAAAAGCATAAATGCCGGATGCCTGGTGAACCTGCATTTTTGTTAAACCATTTTTGCGGATGCTATTGGGTGAATAGGCAAGTGAACTGATACCACCGGCAGGCAAAAACACACTCAGGAAATTTCTTTTTAAAAAAAGTTCAATAGCATTACTCCAGGAAAGTCTTGTGGCAATAGCTTTAAAAGAGGTCACGTACATGCCGCTTTGAAGCAGAATATAAAGAAGGGTAACGCTTACTCCTAACCAAACCCATACTGTTTTTGCAGTGGCTATATGATGTGTGATTGAATTGAGTTCCTTTCTTTGGGATCTGAAAAAAAAGATCCCTACCATCAGGAACAGGATCGCTAAAATTTCTCTCCAGTAGGTTGTGCCGGTCTTTTGAAATTGATAGAGCAGTTTTTTTGCCATAGAAACGGACAGCAAAGCTATCTATTCCCTTTGGTGTTTACTAACTAAAAGCATTAATAATATGTGAATGATAGAAAGATCTTATTCTTCCGAAACCACCGTGAGTGAATAGGGCGGTAGAGAAATGGGATAATTGCCTGGAATTTCTTTTTCGACAGGCGGAAGCTCCAAAGAGGGATGACCATCCGGACCCTTAGCCATCCAATGATATTGAAGACCGGAATATTGAATGATATGAGAGGAATTTAGTTCTGACACTTTTTTTGTTGACTCATTCAGGATGCTTAGATCAATATTCCACGCTTTTTTAGGATCCTTATTGATTAGTACGATCGACCATTTATTTTCCGACCCTCGAATAGCATAGGTTGTGACCAGTTCCTGTTTTTGTTTATTAATAATGTTTGTGCGGGCTGGATAAATTTCCAACAAAGAATCTCCCGGTACTGCCCAAAAATGAGTAAGCATGTTCATGCCATAATAAGCGGCAGTATGATAAGCTATTTTTCCGCTGTCGTTCGTCGCAAATAACATATTGTTCCCCCAACTACAGTTATTGTATTCATCAAGCGAACTGGGTTCATATCCATATAAAAAAACTTTGTTTGCACCTACCGTTAAGAATTTTCCAAGTATGTCTGCATACATTAATGCACCTTCAATAGTCACTTCAGCTTTTCCGCTGTGTGCGGAATATCCATATTCAGTTATGTAAATGGGTGTTTGCGGAGGTAAAATATTTTTCTGCAGATCGGATAATGCACCAGTTATCATTTTTGGATTAGCAGCAAGCTGCGAAGCCGTTGGTGCACAGACATCATCAAAGGGATACCATTCAAAACTGAAAAAATTAAAATCATCAAGATAATGATGCTCTTTAAGGTATGATAAAAAATATCTTGTCCACTTTTGTTCTGTAAACGAATATTCATCTTCAGGTGTGATGGCAAGAGAAGCAAAGCCAGGGCCACCCAATTTAATTGTAGTATCAATTTTCTTCATCGCATGGGCCCATTCACAATAAAGGGATGCATAATCCCACGGGTCTATGAGTTGCCCTTCAGGTTCTTCTCCTATTTCAAATTCTTTTACATTATAGTTTCTTTCTTTAAGATATTTCAATAAAGCCACCATATTTTCTGGTGTGTCATATAATAAAGCGACCGGCATCAAAACAGGCTGATCATTTACCAAATCGCTTTCAAAGAATTTATCAATGCCTGCCTGTTCGGTGTTTACATCAATATCCGTAGCACGATGCCAGGGATCGGTAGAGGAAGTATGGATCACGCTTTGTTTTTCGTTGTCGGCTGTATGTTTTACATCATCATGAAATGTTTTATTTGCATCCAGCAAGCCCACTCCAATTTCCTTGATGGCAAATCCCAGTTTATCCCGGATATCTTTTGTAGTTGTTTTGGTTGTTCCTGAACTTTCACTCATAGTTATTCTTACGAAACGAACTTTTATAACTCTTGAAGAAACAATCACAATGTTGTTTTCTCCATGCTTGTTAATAATATTTCCGTTTGAGAAATTGTGCCACAGGCCAGGTTGTAATGGATCGAAATAATCATTGCCGATATCACCGGCATAATCCACTTTATAAGAAACGGCGAAGGGATTTCCCCAATGAATCCGAATGGCGTTGACGGGAAATAATTTTCCAAGATCAACAACCACCCATTGCGGATGCAATGAATCAGGATCATTTGTAAAATGTTCATCCAGGTAAGGATTGCTTTTCCAGAAAGTACTGGTATCACCATCATCGATCATACTGTAACCATCATCGTTTGCCTGGTCGTGAGTGTTACCACGCCGCGGCAATTTATATCCGTTACAGATTTCTATATCACCTTCGTAATGATCATCCGATGTCCAATAACCTTGTTGCTGTCCCGGCTCGCTCCATGAACCATGCGGATTCCAATGCCAGGCTTCCACACCCAACTCTGTGCGCAGGCGATATGCTAATGGCCCAAAACTCAAGCCCCGCATAGTTTTTATATTTTCCGCCGAAAGAATGTTCTGAATATCGCCCTTGCTATGACCGTCGAATGCAGCCCCGATCGTTTGAGAGGGAATAAAATAATTTGCGGCTTTACCGGGCGAATAAATTATCTGCACATTGCCTTTATTGATTGAAGATTTTTGTGCGTTGTTAATACAAAAAAAGAAAAGGAAAATAAATCCCGCGATGCGTTTCATTTTATCACAAACTTTTGCGAAGATAGGCGAGCAATAAGTTATAGAAATAAAAAAACCTTCCCGACTTATCGGGAAGGTCTCTTAAACCAATCAACCAATTATGATCAGGCGGCTTTGCTTTCAACAGCCACTTGTTTCACAAATTCCACGTTCGCATTGATGGTTACATCTTCGCTCAATAGAATACCGCCTGTTTCGGAAACCATACTAAAACTTACACCAAAATCTTTGCGGTTGATCTTGCCGGATACAGAAAAACCTGTGCGGGTATTGCCCCACGGGTCTTTGGTTATGCCCCCAAATTCCACATTCAATACGATCTTTTTACTGATGCCACGCATAGTTAGCGTTCCATAGAGTTTATAATTTTCATCACCTGTCTTTTCCAGCTTATTACTTTCAAACGAAAGCTGGGGATGATTTTCTGCATCAAAGAAGTCGCCTGTTCTCAGGTGTGCATCACGTTGTTCGTTATTAGTTGAAATAGAATGAATGTCTGCTGTAAAATGAATTTTAGCAGTGCTGATATCTTCATCCTGGGTTTCAACGGTTGCATCGAATTTTTTGAAGCTTCCCGTTACCCATGAAACCATAAGGTGTTTTACTTTAAAATGAATTTCAGAATGTGCGGGATCAATGATCCATTTTGTAGCTTCCATTGTATTAATTTTTGATTGTTTACTATTTATTTTTTTAAAAATGACAGGCACAAAACCTGCCGCCCGGATTATTTCAGTTGCTGTCCGGATAGCTTCATCATCGTTGCCATCGATTAATAATTTTCCTTTGGCTTTCATAGTTCCGTCCGGGCCGGATATTTTTACGATCGTTGCACCCGGTAAGATCTTTTGCAGGTTCTCATTTGAAAAACTTATCACGATCTTACGGTTAGTGAATGGTTCTATTTTTTGAACCAGTTCTTTTTCACTGCCGGTCGGAAAATCAGGTATAATTACATCTGCTTCCCAGGTTGCACTTGCTGCGCAATTCATAAAATCTATATCTGCCGACGGTACTGACTTCTTTATTTCCCGGGCAAGAGCGTTTAATTTTTTTTCATTATGATCGAATAATAACAGGCGGTAATTACTCTTTGCCAGGTTTTTTGAAAAGGCAGATCCCATTTTTTCAGTCGCCCCGATGATTGCTATTGTTCTCTTTGACATCTGCTTTGTTTTTGTTACACAAAGCTAACATCTCAACTGGGAGGTCGCCAATGAGGTTTGATAAGAAATACTATTGATGAATGATAAGAATAAACGTTGATATATGTCAATGGATGAGCAATGAGTAATGAATGGTGAGTCAGTAATTTGGAATTTGATTTTTGGACTTTTGGATCCTGGCTCTTTTTATTTCTGATTATGTTTTCTTCAATGCCATTTGTTTCCGGATACGGCTTAATGTTTCAGGAGTGATGCCTAAATAGGATGCAAGCATATGCTGGGGTATACGCTGGGGAAGGGTTCCGGGGCAGGCTTTTACCAATTCAATATATCTTTCTTCAGCAGTTTGATGTAAAGTATTTGCCAGTCTTTTTTGTGTAGCTACCAAACTGTTTTGAAGAAGTATGCGGAAGAAGTGTTCGAATTTTGGAATTTTTTTCAGCATTTCTTCCTCTGCCTGTTTGGTAAGAAGAAGTAATTCCGAATCTTCCAATGCGTCAATATTATATTCCGAAGGCTCACCTGTAAGATAGCTGTATTGATCTGCGATCCACCAGCCTTCAAAGGCAAACTGCATGATGTTTTCTGAGCCTTTATCATTTACTGTGTACGATCTTAGTAATCCTTTTTCTACAAAAGCAACATATTTGCATATATCACCCTCCTGCAAAAGATATTGTTTTTTACGGAGCTTTTTAGGGATAAAAAAACTGCGGCTTAATTCTTTCTCTTCTTTAGTGAGTGTAATTTTTTCGTCAAACTTCTCGAATAATAGCTCAAACATGGGATGAATTAAGAAGCAAAATTAGTTGTTGAACAGAGGATAATCAAAACTTCAGACAGGAGTCAGCACCGCCAATGACTTTTATCATTCAAAAATTCACCATTTTTTCATTGCTTGCAATCAAACTTGAAGATCATGGATAAGGTTATTACCGATTTTATTGAAAAGCAAAAGGTGGCATCTGTATGTTGTCTTGATGAAGAAAATAATCCTTATTGTTTCAGTGCATTCTATGTTTTTGATCATATTGAGCGTCGGTTGTATTTTAAATCTTCTTCCTCCTCCAGTCATGCTCATTATCTTCTTCACAATAAAAAGATAGCAGGCACTATTGTGCCTGACAGGTTAAATATGCTTGCCATTCGGGGAGTGCAGTTTACCGGCTTTATTATGAATGATGGTGTTGCATTAAATCATCATGCTTCCGCTGAATATCATAAAAGATATCCGTATGCATTGACCATGCCGGGCAAAGTTTGGGCCATTCAACTTGAAACAATTAAAATGACTGACAATACCATCGGTATAGGTCATAAAATTTGCTGGCAGAGAGAAGATCTGTATGAGGAAATATGCTGATGGCTAAATGATGGTTACTTATAAAGTAACAAACCCGGGGTCAGATTAATCAATCTTCAAACTTACTCCGCCCATCAACCATCTGCCCGGTAACTGAGAGCCTAACAGGTCCTGAATTTTGTTATTGGTAATATTATCCAGTTCTGCAAATACGCTCAATCGTTGTTGCCAGAGAAAAATACCGGCCCGGCCATTTACAATAAAATAATCAGCGCTGATCTTTGCATTGATAGCCGAGGCCACTTGCGGCTCTCTTTGTTTATAAATGCCATTCAGGGTGAGTGCAATGATTTTATTTGAATATTCGAGACTGAAGTTGGTGAGAAATTTTGCGTGAGATGAAATATAAAATGAAGTAGTGGCTTCACTGGTTGCTGTATGAAGAAGAACCAGGCCAAGCATTCCACTCACTTGCTGTTGGTGAGCCAATTCTTTTGTGTATTGAATGTCTGCCTCTGCGCCCGAAGTATGTACATCGGCGATATTGCTTGCCAGCGCATACGTACCGGTTGGAGATAAATTGTCTTTACGTGGCATCTGGCTGTAAGGCGTCGTGACCCAGTCGATCACATTTGCCTGGTCTCTTCGGAAGATTGTTGCTGATATTCTTACATGCTTAATCGCGAAAATATCTGCACCTGCTTCATAACTTACCGATCGTTCAGCTTGCAGATCGAGGTTACCGATACTTCCACTGGTGACAAGCGCTTTATTATAGTTGTTGAATCGTTCCGTGAAATCTGCCTGGCGGATTGTTTTGCCGATACTTGCCCGGTATTGAATTTTTTGCTGTTTCCATGAAAGGTTTAACTGCGGAATAAATTCTGTTCCCGCTCTTTCATCCCAATCGAGACGCAGGGCAGGGGAGATAAAAAAATGACCGGCTATATTCTGATTCAGGATAGTGAACACTGCTGCCTGTTTTACATGATGATCTCCACGATCATTGGAACGGATGCCGTTATTGATAAACTGTGTGCCGGCGGTTAAACTGGTGCGGGAAGTAAAGCTATGTTTGTAGATAGCTGTTGCCTGCATCAATCCTGATTTATTATTGTTTGGTGAAATGCCGGAATTAAAACTGTATTCATCCTGCGTGTATTTATAACCGGCGTTAAAACTGAATTTGTTTTTTTCTTTTTCATACACAAGCTGCATTTGGTTCCATAAGGTTTTTACTTTTTCATTTGCCGTATCTGAAGTATAGGTAGTATAAAAATTTTGCGCACTGAATTTACGCTGATCGTAAGCGGTGCGAAGTGATAATTGCCAATTTGAATCAAAATAATGATTGAGGGAAGCGGATGCAGTCGTATTATTGAAATATCCTCTTGTACCTCTCTGTGGCTGACCATTTGTATTATTGGAAAGTATACCGCCACTCACTGCTGTTTTTTTATTGTGATAAAAAAGACCGGCATTGGTATTTATCAATGCATATTCACCGGCGGTAACCGAAGCATTGATCTCTTTTTCCCGGCCTTTTATTTTTGCTGAAAAAGTTTTGGTGATGATATTAATGACACCACCTACGGCATCGCTTCCATATACAGCTGAAGAAGCGCCTTTCAAAATTTCGACGCGGTCAATCTCAGAAGGAGCGATCGGAACATAACTGTTGAAGTGGCCTGTATTCGGATCATTGAGGCGAATGCCATCCAGCACTACCAATACCTGCTGAAAAGTAGAACCACGGATCACAATATCAGCCTGCGAACCCATAGGCCCGCGCTGCTGTATCTCGATGCCCGGCAGGTAGCGCAACAGTTCATCAATTGAATGAACGGGAAGCTTTGAAAATTGTTCCCCTTTTATGATGATGATATTTCTTCCTGTCTTGGAAATATTTTCTGGATAAAGAGAAGCCGTTACCGTAACAGGATCCAGTTCCGTTACATCTTTTGTTGTCTCCTGGCTATAAGAAATAATGGAACCGGAGATAATAAGTAAGCACAATAAAGGTTTGGAACAGCATTTTATATTCATCAAGGCCGTTGGTTTTTAAATAGCAGGCGCAAAGTTAAAGGCTTGTGGGTTTCTGCTATTTACCAATCATCAAAACGGTTTTGCTGCCGTGTAAATTTCAAATCGTGATTGAGTCCCGGAGCAGATAACCATTCAACTTTTCTTTTACAAATTCAGGCGGTCTGCAGGCTTTCCTGGAATTTGTATCCACAAATGCCAGTATTACTTTTGCTTTATTGATAAGTTCCATTTCTTCATTAAACAACCGGTAACCTATCACCAGCCTTGCTCCTTTGAAAGAGACAACTGAAGTTTCAATGGTTAATTTTTCGTCATAAAAGGCGGGTTTAAGAAATTCAATTTGCATACTGATGACGGGCAAAAGAAAACCTTTCTTTTCAAGTTTTTTGTAAGGAGTTTCCAGTTGCCTGAATAAATTCCATCTCGCGGTTTCATAATATTTCAGGTAATTGGAATGATGAACAATTCCCATCTGGTCAGTGTCGCTATAACCTACCCGCATCGTAGTTATATAAGGTGTCATATATTTTATTTTAAAAGAGGCAGATAACTGAAGACGCTTTTTAAAATTTTAAATTTTATTATAGGGCCGGTTTACATTCAACTTTTGCAGGGTGGTTCCTGTTCTTTCGTGAAAACACCAATGCATCCTTCACACATTCATTCATGCATTCACCGCATCGTATGCATTCCTGGTTCTCGATCACGCTTATTTTTGTATCGTGCGTGATCGCATTTATTTTACATCCTTTGCTGCATTTTACACAGGAGATACAATTTTGTTTTACGGCCAGTACAGAAGCACCGGGAATCTTACTGATCCATCCCAGCACCAAACCTACGGGACAAAAAGTTTTACAAAATGGCCTGTACATAAAAAATGAACTGGCAATCAGAACGAACACCAATACCCAGCCGACCAGGGATGGAGAATAAAAATTAAAAATAGCAGCAAAGGGATCAATTTCTTTATACAGGTTAGTGCCGGTGATAAGCAGTTGTATGATCAATAACGCCAACGCAACTGTCCTGACGATGCGCATTATCTTTTGTGCACGGGCCGATTGAAACAATTTAAACAAAGATGTTTTGAAAATAAATTCCTGCAAAGCGCCGAGGTGACAGATCCATCCGCAATAAACCCTGCCGAATAGATAAGTTATAGGGATTAACCCGGCGAACAATAAAACCGATCGCCATTTTACAGTCACACCTGACAATAATAGAATGCCATGCTGAAAACTTTGTATGGAGCAGGGACAGGCCCCCCGGTAAAATCCGAATAGCACAATGGAAAGAACAAGAAACAAAGAACGCAATTGGCGGGTGCGTTTATACCTTACTAAAATACCGGCCAGCGCAGTAAAAACCAAAACAGAAGATATCCATATTATCTCAGTGGAGTTTGTTTTGTTAGCATGCAGATCGTGGGTTGTTGACGGCGAAGAAAGAGAAGTAATAACAGAATCTGTTTTAAATTCTTCAAATTCATCAAAAGCATTGGCTGCGCTGTCCTGTGCATAAGAAAAATGTAGAGCAGTGAACAATAACAGGAATAATATTAACCACGGTTTCCGGGGCATAAAAAAATTTTTCAATCGCCGTTTAACTTTCGGTAAGCAGGGTCAGCGAACCCTTGCCCCCGTCTTTCTCACATGTTCTTTCGGCGGTTATTACAGCTTTTCCTTCCGTATCGCCCCCGATTTTTATTTTGATCTTTCTTTCCCATGTTCGCCCTGTGGTATTCACCCATTTGGTCGCACCGGTGATTTCTGAACCCGACACACGGATATCTGTTTCGTCCAGGCTCACATCACAATTGCGGTGCTTGAGTACTACGGTAATTTTCAGCACAACAATATCGCCCGCTTTGTATTTTTCTTTTTGCACGCCTTCAACGGTTACAGTTATATCACAAGCTCTGGCTATGGATGGAAGGAAGAACAATAATGCAGATACAAATACTATTTTAAACAAGGTTTTCATAAGCTCTCCTTTGTTTGACGCTATTCTTGCAATAAGCATTTTGGATGGAAATAAAATTAGGAAGGTTAGCTTAGAATAAACATGACATAAGTTACAGTTCAATTATTAGAGATGCCCGGGTTATGAATGCGTTTGGCTTATATTATTACCGATGTTTCAATTCTGCAAGCAGTCTTGCATCGTCATTCCAGGTGTAGCGGGGAATCTCATCGTGATGAAGATATTTCCTTCATCACTCCGGGAAAATTTGCAACGGGCGATTTGCATACCTTTAACCGTAAATGATAATTATTAAGATGATTGAAATCATCCATCTGAAATGGATTCTTCTATAAATTTAGTTCAATGAAACTCCACACCATTTTAGGCGCAGGCGGTGCAGTAGGTAACCAGCTATTTCCTCTTTTGCAGGAGAATCATCGGGGAGTGCGGCTTGTATCAAGAAACGCCGAACCTATTGCGCATGTTGAAGCCGTTCCAACGGATATAACAAACTACGAGCAGACACTGGACGCCGTAAGGGGTTCTGATACTGTGTACCTCGTTGCCGGTTTGGCTTATGATATTCGTGTATGGAAAAAAAGCTGGCCAAAGATCATGACGAATGTAATTGATGCCTGCAAAACACATCACTCCAAACTCATTTTTTTTGATAACGTTTATATGTATGGCAAAGTGGACGGAACGATGACGGAAGAAACTCCCTTTAACCCGGTCAGTAAAAAAGGAGAGATAAGAGCGAAGATCGCCACACAGTTATTAAATGAAATGAAAGCCGGCAATATAAAAGCAATCATTGCCAGGTCGGCGGATTTTTATGGGCCCGTGGGTTTTACCACCAGCGTGCCCAACATGCTTGTATTCGGAAATTTAAGAAAGGGAAAAAAAGCGCAGTGGCTGTTAAATGCAAAAGCGGTACACTCGTTCACTTATGTTCCTGATGCGGCGCAGGCATTGTGCGTTCTTGCACAAAGCGACGATGCCTTTGGACAAACATGGCACATGCCAACCGCCGGCAATCCACTGACAGGAGAAGAATTTATTAAAGAAACAGCAAAGCAAATGAAGACGGAAGACAAGTATTCTGTCATTTCAAAAGGAATGATGCGGATCGGCGGATTATTCGACCGGAACATTAAAGAATCGATCGAAATGTCCTATCAAAATCAGTTTCCTTATTTATTTGATTCTTCAAAATTCAACAGCGCCTTCAACTTCGAACCCACTTCTTACTATGAAGGAATAGAGAAAACAGCAAAGTGGGCGCTGGAACAAAAACTATAAATTACCAATAAGATTGTATAACGGTTTCCTTGTTGTTGGTATGCTAAACACGAGACAATGCGGCATACCAACGGCGTGAAAATTTTCTTCGGAGATGCTCCCAATTTAGAAGCATTCGTGTAAATTGTATTGGTTGCAGATAACTTTTATTGTGTGGTATCCCTCTGGTCATGCCGGCACCAGGCCTGTTAAAAAATAAACAAATGAAATCATACATGCCCATCTTTCTTTTTTTATTTTTTGCTACCGATAAAAGAAAACCGGGAAATCCGCTTGATCATTTACCGAAGAACATCGAAGTATTAACTCATTTTGGTGAACGTGCAGATTTTTCACCTGATAACAAGCGCATTGCATTCATGGCAAAAAGTTTTGGAGATGCTATGGTCATTGATCTCAAAACACGCAATATCAGGTGTCTTACCTGCAATGTTCCCGGCGCAGCATTCCTTCGTGTGATGCACCTCTCCACCGGGGATTACATATTGATCGGCCCCGATCATTTTGAAAATATCAATATCAGCCGCTCGAGGGATAATGAGCTTTGGTTCCTTAGTAAACAACCGGGGTCCAAACCTGTGAAGCTTGGACAGAAAATGAGTGAAGGCGCTGCTGTGTCAAAGAAAAATTTAAAAATTGCTTTTGCAGAAACACGGGCGACCGACCTGCCGGAAGGAGCTTCGCGGATCATCATCGCTGACGTTGACCTTTCAGGGCCAGCGCCAAAACTCATCAATAAAAAAACAGTGTATGAAAGTAAGGATAGAAGTTGCGTGCCCGAGGCCCAGGACTTTTATGATAATGATACAAAGCTTACGTTTACCTGTTACGAACCAAACGGGCTGGCATCAGTCTGGGGTATTGATCTGAAAACAAGCGAGGCCAAAAACTTTTCAAATGCACCGGGAAACTATAATGAAGTGGAAGGAATTTTTCCCGATGGAAAATACACCTGCGTAGAAAGCGATCATCAGTGTGACTGGTTGGGTGGCTCACGCGGCGCATCCAATATTGATATATGGAAACTAAAACTTGACGGCACAGGAAAAAATTTTGTGCGTCTTACTCACTTTAATGATTATGAAGGCGGCAAGGCATCCAATCCTGTTATTTCTACTGACGGTAAATACATGGCTTTTCAATCTGCTAAAACAACAGATGCTGCCGGTGTGGGTTATGGCCTGTTGCTCTACCGGTTTTAAAAAAATTATTTTAAGCTTTGTCTCATGAAACTAAAGCCTGTCATTTTCACTTCACTGCTTGCTTCAACCCTGTTTATTTTTATTTCCGCCATACATAAACCTGCACCGCCTGCGGTAAAACATTATCTGTATGTAGCTGTCCCCGGCATTCGTGATTACCTGGGCTATGGCGGTCATGGCATTTTGGTTTTTGATATGGATGATCATTATCGCTATGTGAAACGTATCATCACAAAAGGTTTTCATCCCGACGGAACTCCGTCCAATGTAAAAGGAATTGCAGTAAGCATTCCTCTCAACAGTATTTTCATCAGCACCATCGAATCGTTGCAACGAATAGACCTTACCACCGGCAAAATGACCTGGGAAAAAAAATTTGAAGGCGGCTGCGACCGCATGTCCATTTCGCCCGATGGTAAATCCATGTACCTGCCTTCTTTTGAAAATACATTCTGGAATGTGGTGGATTGTTCCAGCGGCGACGTCATTAAAAAAATTGAAATCAACAAAAGAGCGCACAATACTATTTATGGACTTTCCGGCCGGCATGTATACCTGGCCGATATTGCTTCACCCTGGGTGTATGTGGCTGATGCAAAAAAAAATGAGATCATAAATAAAGTCGGACCTTTTGATAATTTCGTTCGCCCGTTTACCATCAACGGAAAGGAAACACTTGTATATGTTACCGTAGACAGCCTGCTTGGTTTTGAAGTGGGAGATATAGTTACAGGTAAAAAAATCGCAGATGTGAAAGTGCAGGGATGGAACGCCGGCCCTGTGAGAAGGCATGGCAATCCAAGCCACGGCATTGCACTTACTCCCGATGAAAAAGAAATCTGGCTGGCTGATGGGCACAATATGCGCATTCATGTTTTCAACGCTGCCCCTCCTTATCAACAATTAACTACGATTCCCTTACAGGATATGCCGGGCTGGATCACCTTTAGTATTGATGGAAAATATGCATATCCTTCCAGTGGCGAAGTGATTGAAGCAAAAACAAGAAAAATAATTACCACGCTGCAGGATGAGTTTCACAACAATGTGGAGAGCGAAAAAATGCTGGAGATAGATTTTGTAGAAGGTAAGGTTGTGAAAGCGGGGAACCAGTTTGGGATTGGAGGTGTGAGATAATTTTCTTCCACTGACCATTCACCGCCACACCACTCACTAACTTTACAGCATAGCATATGCCTGCCGCCGCATCTCAAAAGGAATGATGCGGATCGGCGGATTATTTGACCGGGCCATTAAAGAATCGATCGAAATGTCCTGTCAAAATGAGTTTCCTTATTTATTTGATTCTTCAAAATTCAACCGCACCTTCAACTTTGAACCAACATCTTACTACGAAGGAATAGAGAAAACAGCCAAGTGGACGTTGGAACAGAAGTTATAAAAATAGACAGAGGTGCATAGTAGCCTCCTGGTTTTTAATACACATTGTACGATACTATTAATTTGATGAGATAAAATGCTACAGATTTTCTAAAACATCACGGTAACCTCTGCCAATGGGAATAGATTGCCCATTAACCTCAACGGTGTCGGCTGTATAGGATTCGATCTTGCTTATTGAAATGATGAAAGAACGGTGAACCCGCTTAAAGAGATTAGCCGGTAAAAGATCTTCAATTTCATGCGTACTCATTTTTGAAACCCATTCTTTTTTTGTGGTAACAATACGGATGTACTCCCGCTGGCTTTCGATATAAACAATTTCTGAGAATAAAATTTTCACTTTCTTCTTCTGGACATTCAGAAATATATAATCTTTTGCATCGTGGCCCTCGACTGTTATCTGGTTTTCTTTTTGCGTTGTTTTTACTTTGTTGACCGCTACCAGGAATCGTTCAAATTCAAATGGCTTCAACAGGTAATCCGTCACATTTAAATTAAATCCTTCTACGGCGTATTGATGATAGGCGGTGGTAATAATTACCGCAGGCGGATGTGCAAGCGCTTTTAAAAAAGCCATGCCTTTCAGTTTAGGCAAATGAATATCTAAAAAAATAAGATCGGTGTGATGATTCCGCAGATAGTCAGTGGCAAGAATAGCATCTTTAAATGTTCCCTGCCATTCCAGGAAAGGCACCTGCGAAATATAATCCGATAAAACTTTTGCGGCTAATGGTTCATCTTCAATTATGATGCACTTTATTTTAGACATGACTGGCCAGGTTTATTTTTAAGGCGGCTATAAATACAGAATCATTTTGCTGAACAGACAGAGCATAATCTGTAAACAGTAATTCCAGTTGACGCCGCAGGTTAGAAAGACCTATATTTTCTTTTGCACCCTGTTCGCCGGGAAATGCTTCACTGGAATTTTTTACAATAAATTTTAACTGCCGCTTGTTAACTGAAAGATGAATATCAACAAAAGGATGGTGTCGTGTTTCAGAAGCGCCATGCTTAAATGCATTTTCCACTAAAGGCAGCAGCAGCAGGGGCGGCAGGGCTTGTTTCATATCTTCAATATCATGGTTAAAATTAATGAGCAAAGAATCATCATAGCGCAATTTTTCAAGAGCTATATAATCACTCATGATCTTTAGTTCCTGTTCTATGGCTATGTATTCCCCGCTGGTTTCATAGAGCATAAAACGCAATATTTTTGACAGGCGTAAAATAGATTCCGGTGCCAGGTCCAACTTATCTCTTGCCAGTGAATAGATGTTATTTAACGTGTTGAATAAAAAATGCGGATTGGTTTGCGACTTGAGATAGTTCAGTTCCGCTTGTTGTTTTTCGATCCGCAACAACTGGGTGGCTTGTTTTAATTTTATATAATTATAAATATGCCGGATGATGCCAAAAAAGAAAATGGATCCAACGCTATATGCCATTTGATTTTGGAGTGCTGCGTCTAAAGAAGGATATACTTTTAAAGGAGTATATACATGCAACTGTATTCCCAACAGCCGCCAGGCATAAGAGGCGCAGCAGTATAACCCCAAATGGACCAGGAAGAGTAAAATTCCCAAAAGAATATTGTAAATAATGAATTTTCTTTTCTTCAGAACAAATGGAACAGTGTATTCAAAAAGTATGAAATTGACAACCGTGATATAAACAACTGCCCAAACATGATTGAACACGAGTGGAAAAAATTGACCAGGATAATTTCCCAGCGTACTAAACAACCCGAGGAAAAAATAACCAACGGCTACCCACAAATAAAATTTGACCAGTTTTATATCGATTCGTTTTTTCATTTTCTTTTTAGCGGGATAAATATCGGTAAATCTTCTCCCTTTCATTTTGTAAACTATAGAATTCACCCTGCCGTATACGAATAACAGAGAAAGGTCAATCAAAAAAATTGAAACTACAGTCTTCGGTCCAGCAACCATCAATTTATTTAGTCATGCTGCCAGGCGATTGACCCGGCTTTGTTGTTTGTTTACCACAAGCTGCTGTTTATTGACGACCGCTTCGCCGGCTGCGGTTAATTAGATATTCTTGTGTGATAATTCTCAAATAATCATGGGAATAAAAATCACTGGCCGAATGACGAAACTCAGTCAAACTATTTAATAAAGTTTCGATATTAGTTCACCGTTTCGCATTTATCGCCAGGAACAAGTGTTCTTTTAAACAGAAATAAAAAAAGAAAAAATGAAAAGATTAATACAATTCGGAGAAAATGTGAACGGGTACAACATTCGTGTTTTAAATGAAAGAGAGATCAGGGCGGCAGCGGGAATCCTTTTTTTAGCTACCTTCTTTTCATTAATGGAGATCGTTTTTAAAGACAATTTTTTGCCGATAAAATATGTGATTACTCTATTCCTTACTGATTTCATCATACGTGTTTTTATCAGCCCCCGGTTTTCTCCCACATTAATAATCGGGCGTTTGATCGTGAGAAACCAGGTTCCCGAATATGTAGGCGCCAAACAAAAAAAAATCGCATGGATAATTGGCGTGGCCTTGTCGGCAACGATGTTCATTTTTATGGTAGTGGTTAATTCGTATAGCCCGATAACAGGTATCATCTGCCTTATTTGCCTTGTGTTTTTATTTTTTGAATCGGCCTTTGGTATTTGTTTGGGATGTAAGTTTTATTCATTGTTTTACAAAGACAAAGCGCAATACTGCCCCGGTGAGGTTTGTGACGTAAAATCAAAACAGGAAATTCAAAAAACATCCGGGCTGCAACTGCTCATTGTGTTGGCATTTATTGCATTCACTTTCTTTACAGCTTTTTTATTTAACGGACAGTTTAGTAAAAAGCCTTATGACTTGTTCGGCATCTTTGCGACTGCGCAAACTAAATAGAGAAAAATTTAAAATTTTGAAATGGCGGACGAAAAATACAATAAGGAAGACAAAACGAATTCAATCAAAAGGAATGCAATTGACCCTTTAAAAAATAAAATGATGAACCCGGCATTTCATAAAAAAGAAGTTGATCAATTTAAAAGAGTAGACGACGATGATGGATTGCCATGCAAGCATGAAAAAAACGCATTGGAAAATTTTTTTTCTCCCTTTCGGCAAAATATCATTGGGCATAAGCAATTTTTTGAATCTCCTTTTGGTAAGAAAGAAATAATCTATGCAGACTGGACCGCAAGCGGCAGGGCTTATCAACCCATTGAAGAATGTATTCAAAAAGAGATAATGCCTTTTCTCGCCAATACGCATACGGAGACGACCATTACCGGTACGTTGATGTCCAAAGCTTATGAAGAGGCCAAGGCTATTGTTAAGAAACAAGTTCATGCAAACAATGAAGATGTATTGCTTTTTTGCGGCAGCGGAATGACAGGAGCTGTAAATAAGTTGCAAAGGATCCTGGGCCTGAAAGTACCGGAGAGAATTACTGATTATATGAAAAAGGAAGGCGACCTGGAATCGGATGAAACGCTAAAGCCAATTGTTTTTATAACGCATATGGAGCATCACAGCAACCAAACCAGCTGGCTGGAGACCATTGCCGATGTTGAAATAATTAAGCCGGGTAAAAATGGAAATGTCGATTTAGAATATTTCAGGAGCTTATTGGAAAAATTCGAACACAGGAAAAATAAAATAGCCGCAGTTACCGCTTGTTCCAATGTGACAGGAATTCAAACTCCCTATCACGAAATTGCAAAACTGATCCATGAATATGGCGGCTTGTGTTTTGTAGACTTTGCCTGTTCTGCTCCTTATACAAACATCAATATGCATCCCGGAATAAAAGACGCCCATTTAGATGCTATTTATTTTTCGCCTCATAAATTCCTTGGTGGTCCGGGTACAACAGGTGTTTTGCTTTTCAATAAAAAAATTTATAAAAACAAAGTCCCTGATCAACCGGGAGGAGGTACTGTCGTATACACCAACCCGTGGAAGGTCCATGAATATATCGCTGATATAGAGCGGAGGGAAGATGGCGGCACTCCTCCATTTTTGCAGGGAATAAAAATAGCGATGAGTATTCGCCTGAAGGAAGAAATGGGTGTTGAAAACATGCTGCAGCGGGAAGAAGAAATGGTGCAGATCATTTTTGACAGGTTCGCAAAAATGAAAAATGTTGAAATACTTGAAGGGAATAATAAAAAAAGACTGGGTGTCATTTCATTTATTGTACAAGGAGCACATTATAATTTGATCGTAAAAATTCTGAATGACAGGTTTGGCATCCAGACAAGAGGTGGCTGTTCCTGTGCAGGTACGTACGGGCACATGCTGCTGCATGTTGATGAGGCCCGGTCTTATGAAATATTGAATTCGATTCATTCGGGAAACCTGTTGAGCAAACCGGGGTGGATCAGGTTATCTGTCCATCCAACCATGACCAATGCAGAAATTGATTTTATTATGGATGCGATTGAATTGACTGCATCCCATTTTCAGGAGTGGATGAAAGATTATATATATAACCCGGAATCCAACGAATATTCTTTCAAAGGATTTGACGCAGGGGAACAAGGCATGATTCAAGATTGGTTTAATGCTTCCATTCTTCAGGCCGATCGCCGAAAATAGCAGGTGGCGATAAAATGTTTTCCCATAAGACATGAATACTTTGCAGACGTTGCGGCTTAAATCAATTATTATTTAACAGTCAAAGAATTTTCTCCCGGTTTTAATTCATATCGTTTTCCTTTCCATAATAAATAACCCGGTGTGTTTGATGGAAGAGTTATTGATATTTTCCAGTTGTCATTCATCTTTTCATAACTCACCGAAATATTTCCATTCGGGTGAGGAATGGTTCCGCTCGCATGACTGAGTGTTCCCAGGTGAGGAAAGATTTTTATTTTTTTGAATCCCGGTACATCACTATCAATGCCCAGCACAATGCGGTATAATTCTATATTGGGGCTTGCTCCCCATGCATGGCAATCGGAACGGGTATTGTTGATGTCAGAGATCTCTGCCCATGTGGTCATGCCCATAGCAAGATTTTTTTTCCATATATCCAGCCAGTTTAAATAATCATTTCCCAAGCCTGCTTTTGTCAAAGCCTGGTAAACATAAAATTTAAAATAGATGGTGGCCTGTGTAAGAATGGTATCAGCAATGATTTTTTTGGCAAGCGCATTTGCATCAGTACCGTTTACCACACCTGTCAGGATGGCTAATGAATTTGTATGTTGTGAGAAAACATCTTTATCATCGGTGTCTGCAAAAAGTTTTTTCGAATCATCCCAATATTTTTTCAGAATAGTTTGTTTTAATTGCGAAGCAGCTGCTGCATATTGATTCGCATATTCCTTCATGCCTAAACTATTTTCCATTTCAGCTGCCAGTTGGTAGGCCCATAGCAGTTGCAGGTCAAGAGCTGCAGAATTGCCATCCTTACCAAATGGAGCCATTCCTGAATCCCATCCCTTTGTTCCGCACCAGTCAGTAAAATTCCAGTACGGTAAATTCTTTAATGAACCATCTGCCTGTTGATATTTATGAAAGAACCACAACACTTGTTGTATGCCGGCCAGTTTAGTTTTTACAAAAGCTTCATCATTGCGGTACATCCAGTAATCATGTATCATGCCTATCCACCATAAAGAAAATGGCGGAATTTCCTGCGCATTGGCAGTAGGGTAGCGGCTTAGTGTAGCGCCTTCGGCCATGCGGGAATCATCCAACAAATTAATGGCATTGCGCATCAGCCTGTCATCACCACTATTGTATAATGAGACCAGGCATTGAATGCGAGTATCACCTACGTATTGCAATTGTTCATAGTAAGGGCAATCCATGTAAGTTTCCTGAGCACAGCAGCGGGCAGTGCGCCAGCCTGTTTCCAAAATTTTATTCAGTGTATCATTCCCTGCATTAAAACTCGCATTCATTTTGAAAGGATACCCCGTAAATATTCCATAGAGATCATCAATGGTGAGAGGTTCATCTTTTGTAGTTATCTGCAATTGCATATAGCGGTAAGTTCGCCACCAGAGAGAAGTGAATTCCTGTTCATCGCTTCCATCCGATACCAGGCTGTCTTTTACACCAATGAATCTTTTTCCTTCGATCTCATTCCTGTTTCCTTTCTGATGAAATGTTCTCCAGTTTTTTTCATTCGGCTCCTGTATGTACAATGCCTCTGCATAACTTAGTGTAATGTCTGCATTTTTCCCTTTGCTGAATTGAAGAACAGGATAAGCATCTGTTTCATAACCCTGGTCGAGTAAAATGGAAACGCTGGTATTTGCAGGAACGATGAACGGGCTTTTTTGCGCAGGAAAATTTTCCGGGAGCTGTGCCACATCTGTTCTCCGCACTTTTTGTAAACGTTGCAGTGTTAATTCCATTTGAGGAATGGCTCTTGGTACCAGCATCCATCCCAGGCCATAACCAAAAACTCCTTTGGGTAATCCTTGTGTAACCCGATGCGCCGGTAACCAGTTGTCATCGTCAAAGTCAACATCCTTCCAATGTTTCAAACTCAAATTATAATTGATTGTTTCTCCCGGGCCCGCTACATAATAACTGTAAATAATGATGGGTTCTTTGGCGCTATAGCTGCTGTCCCTTCTGCACCTCCATGTGTTATTTGTATTGACGATTTTTTCATTTTCGCTGTTGCCCTGCAAGATGAACCCTGTTTGATAACTGATCTGTGCTTCCGGTCGCATATCACCATAGTTCCAGACAACAGCAGCAATCACATTCTTTCCTGTTAGCAATTGCGGAGCAATATCAACTGTTTCATAATTCCAGTGATAGATCTCGCCTCGTGCAGGACCCAGGGAAACAAATTGTCCATTCACAAATAATTTATAACGATTGTCTGCCGAAACATGTACAATGAATGAGGAAGGTTTTGTATCAAGCGTGAATGTTTTTCTGAACTGGTAAACACCGTAATCATGCAGGGGTTCATCGGGAACGCTGATCCAGTATGCTTCCCAGGGTTTTGATAACAGATCGTTAGTTTGAGAATGTGAAACAAGAAAAAAGAAGATAGAAGATAGAAAATAGAAATTTTTAAGCAGGTATCTTAATGACATAGCAATTGTTTTGATGAGGTAAATGTAAAAGAAATGGTATTAACAATAGTGCTTCTTCTGAATATAAAATCAGAAACAGAGTGAACCTTGATCAAAATCATTTCTAATAGTGTTATGTAAGTTTAATTTTATTTTATTCAAATTGTTATATGAAACCTTTAGTTTTCTCTGTTTGTTTTATGAGTGCGGTTCTTTTTGTTTTTGGTCAATCGGATTTGACTGATCCTCAAAAAAATGCAATAAGTATTACAAAGGATACCGTGTTAATCAACTTAGCTGATAGGTATTTCAAAGAGACAAAATCAATAAGTGACAAAGACGATGGAAAATTTTGGGGACTGCCAGCTTATGGACCTATCATGATTGTAGACCCTGAAGAGCGGATCATTTATGCCAATGAGCAGGATAGCCTGAATAGTTTAGTACGTGTGAAAGATATTTATATTGATCTTTTACCGGATACGGAAGCTGTTGCAAATACATCAGTTTACTGGAGAGGAAAGAGATGGACAATGTTGCTGTGGGAGTCGCTTTCAAAAAATGATCTTAAAAGAAATCGTCTCATTTTTCATGAACTATTTCATAGCATGCAGGATCGCCTGGGCCTGCCACTGAAAGGTGGCTTTGCTGATTACCTGGATCAAAAAGAAGGAAGAATTTATTTCCGGTTGGAACTTGAAGCTTTGAAATCAGCTTTAGCCAGTCATGGGCACAAAAGAAAAAAGGATTTACAAAATGCTTACAACTTCCGGATGTACCGTTACAAATTGTTTCCGGCTGCAAAGGAGATAGAATCAGGTATGGAGTGGAGTGAAGGATTGGCTGAATTTACAGGAGTCAGCTTGAGTAAAATAAATGTGGGGACAAAGAATGAGTACTTAAGAAATATCCTCGATTCTGCTCATGTTTTTTATCCTTCATTCATGCGAAGCTTTGCCTATATAACAGGACCGGTTTATGGCCAACTGCTTAGTGAAAAAAAACCGGGATGGCAGCGGCAAATAACATCAAAAGATAATTTTCCTAAACTGCTTTTAAAAACATATCGCCTAAAGCAGGTGAATAATTTATCGACAGAAGTATCTTCAGTATTTAATAAATACAACGGAAATTTGATTAAACTGGAAGAAGAAAAAAAGGAACAGGTGCAAATTGAACGCATAGAGAATATCCGGAAAAGATACATTGATGGTCCAGTTTTAATTATTCCATTTTCAAATAAAGCCATAGGAAGCTTCGGCCCCAATAATATAATTAAAATCTCTGACAGTGAAATTTTCTATCAATACATGGAAGTAATTGACAGCTTTGGTAAACTGACTATTACAAAAGGTGGCCTGAAAGACTATTCAAAAAAACAGGTAAGTGTTTCTTTGACTGCTGACAATTACCTCAATCAGCAGGTTATTAAAACAGGTGAATGGGAATTGCAGTTAAACAAGGGCTGGAAGATCGTAGAAGGGCCGGATAAAAACCTGATTGTGGTACAACAATAAATTCATGATTCGGATGAAGCAGAATGGCAATTAAAAATATCTCCTTTTGCCGCAACCTCATAAAAACATCTTTCCATTTACGAATAATTTATAGTGGTTATCTGCAGGTATATGTAAAATAATTACCACATAGACACAATAGCGCACAGTAGAATTCACATAGAATCCATGTGAATCAAAAAATTTTAAACTGAAACACAACCGGTCGATATCAATGAGTTTTATTAACGAGACTTTTTAAGTAAGGGCTGGTGATCTCATTTTCTATGGTCTCCGATGTGCCTTCAAGGTTTTGAAGTTTTATGGCTGTATTCTTCATAGCTCGTATAGCAATTTTTAAAAAACCGGGTCCGGCACTGACTCTCGCAACGCCCATTTCATTCAACATCTTGAGTTGCGGAATGCCATCCATGATGAGAACATTTACAGGCATGCGTAATTGTTCAACAGTTTTTCTTATGTCTTCCTCGCGGTTCATGGTAATTGGGTAGAAACAATCGGCGCCGGCGTTTTTATAAGCGAATCCTCTTTTTAAAGTTTCTTCAAGTTTTGATTCCAGTGTATCAAAATCTTTTCCACGAACGTATACATCTGTTCTTGCATTGATAAAAAGAGGGATTCCTGATTCTACTGAAACTTTTTTTATCAGTTGGATCTTTTCACATAAAATTTCGGGAGGCAATAATAAGTTGGTTATTTTATCACTGTCCTCTATATTGATACCCACTATTCCTGTTTCAATAAGTTGCTGAATGTTTTCTTTAAGCTGGATATTGTTTTCTGCATACCCGCTTTCGATATCTGCAGATACGGGAATATGTACACGGTTTGCAATTTTTTTCAGAATGTCCAGCAGAGAAGTAAATGATATTTTTTCCCCGTCATCAAATCCGTTTGCATAGGCAATTGCTGCACTCGCCGTGGCCACAGCAGGAAAAGAAAGATCCTGTAAAAGCATCGCACCTAAAGGATCCCAGATATTGGGAAGGATCAAAAGTTTTCCTGAATGGTGAAGATCGTGGAACTGTTTAGCTTTTTCCTTCTGGTTGGGTTTGGTTGTCTGCGTCATCTTATGATTTATTTATTAAAGTTACTGTTTCATTATTGTGACTAATTATTTGAACCAGGTGTTTTTTTCTGACCGGTGTTTTAGTTTAGTAGCAACTGCAATCCTATTCCGGGGAGAAATAAATTCTCATAATACTTTACCTTCATTGCAATAAAAACATTTTTTATGAGAACGATCTGCAACCATATTCTGCTAACTTCAGTTTTTTTAATAAGCATTATGGCAACTATCAATGCACAAAATGATGACGGTAAGGTCCGCATCATTATGATCGGGGCACACCCCGACGATTGCGATGAAGACGGTGGTGGAACAGCCGCGTTATTTGCTCAAATGGGCTATGCCGTAAAATTTGTTTCAGTTACAAATGGCGATGCCGGTCATCAAACTTTGAAAGGGAAAGAACTTGCTAAACGAAGATTTGCTGAGGCGCAGGAAGCCGGGAGGCGTTTGGGCGTAGTATATGATGTTCTCGATAATCATGACGGGCTGCTGATGCCAACACTTGAAGTGAGACTGGAACTGATCAGGAAAATTCGCGAATGGAATGCAGATGTGGTGATTGCTCCCCGTCCCAATGACTATCATCCCGATCATCGCTATACCGGTGTGCTGGTGCAGGATGCAGCGTATATGGTCGCCGTGCCTGACATCGCTCCTGATGCACCTGCATTAAAAAAGAATCCTGTATTCTTATACTACCGGGATCATTTCCAGAAACCCAATCCTTTTCAACCTGACATTACTGTTGATATTACATCCGTGTATGATAAAAAAGTTTCTGCTTTGGATGCTCATGAATCGCAGATGTATGAATGGCTGCCATGGATTGGCCACTATCTTGACCAGGTTCCGAAAGATAAAGGTGAAAGAATAAAATGGCTGGCAAACCAAAGAGCGGGAACGATCACTCCTGAAATGAGAACATCTTTGGAAAAATGGTATGGAAAAGATAAAGCTGCGAATGTGAAATATGCAGAGGCATTTGAGATCTGTGAGTACGGCGCTCAACCTAATGATGAAGAAATTAAGAGATTGTTTCCTATGCTGGGGAAATAAGGATCATTTAATCCTGATCCTATATTGCAGTTTTCTTTCTATTTGAAGATATCACCAGGTTTGATTTCCCATTTTACCTGATCAGCCTTGTCAAAATTTACATGGACATGGATTGTGTTATTATCAACTAATTTTAAACTATACGAATCATAATCCTGGTATAATGTGTAACCGCCCCATGTCCATTGGTGATCACCGGGAACATATATATATACATTGTGCGAAGTTTTCAAAGGACCGGTTGAAATACCTGAAATAGTTTTTGTGTCTTCATTCCAGTTCACATCTTCGATTTCAAAAGCACCTTGCAAAACATGGCGATCAGTTGAAATGAATTGAGGGTAGCCGGTTTTTTTATGTAATGAAAGTAAAGTAACGCTTCCGGGTTGAATGGTGACTTTTAACTCACCGGTTACTTCACCCATAAATTGTTGTCTCCAAAAATCAAATACGACGTAAGTTCTGCCCGGTTCCAGGCATAATCTTTTTAAAGAAAATTTTTTCTCCACCGTTTCTGTCAAACTTGAATTAAAAAAGGCAGCGACTGTCCATTCTCCAAATGGCTTTTTTATTTTTAGTGCGAATACTGACTGCATCTCTCCATCGAACAGATCGACGGGAGTTGCAGCTTCTCCAAATGAAGGCGTAATTTTTTTCAATATTTCAAGCTTGTAGGGATCAAGTTCAATCAGCCGGTCGCCAGAGATCATGTTACCGCCACTCAACCCAATAATTGTTGCTGCCGCTTCTGACTGCTGATTATTTAAAAGATTCATGCAAATATGATCAGCATCGTTTATCCTTGTTCTTTTATGGAAATAATATCGTTTGGCTGCGGCAGAGGCACTGCTTGCAGGGTGAAGAAAATATGTATTCCATGCCGCGTCTGCAAAGCCATAATTTACGTCTGCTTCAATACGCATACTATCTATCAATCCCACTGTCACCGCGCCGGGGCCGCATTCAAGAATATGACATTTGTCACCGGCAGCGTTTCGCATTATTTCTAATCCTTTTCGATAAACCTCAGCTGATGAAACTGTGGGGTCATAATAATGATCAGAAGCTAAAATTGACCAGGCCACAAAATCGATTTTGATCATTTCATATCCCCAGTCATTAACAATTGTGTTAAGAAGATCATACAACCATTTTGCAGCTTCGGGATGAGTAATATCGAGACAATATCTTTTTGGATTTTCATCTGCAGGGGGTTCAGAACCTTCAGGCCAGTTGCCGACTCGTTTTAAACTGCCATCAGCATTTTTTAATAACCATTCAGGATGTTTTTGAAATACTTCAGTTGGTTCAGAAATAACATAGGGTGAAATCCAAAGCCCGGCTTTAAAACCATAGCTTTTAATTTTATCAGCCAGCCATTTCATTCCATGAGGAAAACGTTCATTGCCTTCCCAGTCTCCATGCCATTTTTGGTATCCCTCATCCATTTGAATAAACTCGAGCCCATACTGCTTTAAATGTTTTGATGCAAATTCTGTATTTAAGAGTATTTCATTTTCTGAAACATTTGCCAAAGTATAAAACCAGCTGCACCAGCCGTTGACGATTGAATGAGTGCGGGCACTATTTATTTTACCCATCGCCCCTGCATAATTCTCTAAGGCCGTGTAAGAATTTGAAGCAATATGGATCATTACCCGGTTCGACCGAATTGTTTTCCCCGTTTTTAAAACCAGTCCCGGTGCATAAACAGATTCAGCGATAAATGAAATTTCATCCTCACCAGTTTTAGAGATCAATAAATTTCCCAGGCATAAATTGTTTTCAAGATATCCTATCACCATAGCTTCTTTTTCGTAGCCACTAAACAAACCTGCATTCCACCAGCTATGTATCGTTTCAGTTTGTGAAGAAATTGAACCGTTGGCAAGTTTCACTCCTTTCTGATCACCGGATGTAATCGCATCAGTATTATTTCCAAATTCATGAATCGTACCGGTGTCGTAATACATTTCTCCGTTTGTAATACACTTTGAAACACCGGGTACATTTAATATTCCACCTTCGCTTTTAATTACACGAATGGGTTCCAGGCTGTGAATGACGAGATCATGATCCGAAACATTTTTACAAATGGTTTCGATGGTAATAGCTTGTAAGTTGTCAGATAACGACAATTGAATTTCGAGATCTGATTTTTTCTCTTTGTCTTTCGAGTGAACGATCAATTTTTTTCCTGCACCAAGTTGATCTTTGAATGAAGTCGGGGTAGTAATAAATTTATAATCTGCGGGTGAAATAAAACGTTTACCCGTTTTTAGATTTATACAAACTACACCGTTGGTAAGTAAAGGGATTCCATTGCTTCTATATATATTGATACTGCCTTTTCTCCTGTCAAATGAGACAGTGAAATAATCATTTTTTATTTCATTCCCATTATTTCCCGGCAGGTATGCATTGGCAGAATTTGCAATGGCCAGTGAAGCCCCGGCAAGTGATAAGTTTTTTATAAAATCCCGGCGTTTTTGTGAAGAAACCATTTATAATTTCCTTATTAAAATTTTTAAACTGAAATAAGATGCAAATATTGAAGATAGGTTTTCATGGTTTTATACCGTTGCAGTAATTTGTAAAGAGCATTTCAAATTCAACCGATATCATTTTGATTCACCTGCTGCATCGTTGTTGGGTTCATTTGGTAGGTAAGTACCTGGCCGTTTTTTAAAACTTCTACAATGCGATAACCATGATAAGCTGTTCCCCAGCTGCCAGCTACATGCGAATCGAAGAAATAATATTTACCGTTATTTTCTTTCACATTGTCCTCATCATGATCATGACCATGGAATGCTGCCTTTAGATTTTTTTGCTGATCAAAAAGCTCAACTATCTCCGGGCAGGGATTACCTGCATTTGTCCATGAAAACGGCGTGATGTGCATAAAAACGAACAGGTATTTCTTAGAAGCAAATTTTTCTAACTCGGATTTCGTCCAGTCTGCATCCGGGCAAATATATTTTCCTTTATCATCGGCCGTATTCAAAATAATAATGCCGGTGTCGTTGTGTTCAAAAGAAAAATGCCAGGGAAGATTCCATACCCTTTTCCAGTTGGCCTCATCAGTTTGATCATGATTGCCATGCGACACATAATAAGGCATGGTCAGTTTATCCCATTTGCTTTTTACCGTTTCAAGGAAGGATACATCATTATGAAAGAGATCGCCATTAATGACAGTGAAATCGACACCTTTGTTATTTTTTTCTGCATTAAGCCATTTTATCATCTGGTCATGAAGCATTTCATAAGGCGTGTTCGGTTGACCATAGTGACCATCTGAAGCCATCACAAAGCGACACGCAATATCATCAGCTTCTGTATTGGCTAAAAAATATTTACTCAAGGGCTGTAGTGCATTTCCCGCAGTAATAATAAATGCACCGTTCACACCCAGCTTTAAAAATTTACGGCGTGATAAGGACATAGCTATATTTTATTCAAACGTATCAATTAATTTAAAAAAGATAAGATTTTTTCAAATTAATTTTAAGAAAACAAAATTTATGATAGCAAAGATCGCAACAGTTGCTGTATATGTGGATGACCAACACAAGGCATTAAAATTCTGGACGGAGAAAATTGGTTTTGAGGTCCGTGATAAAAAAGATATGGGCAACGGCATGTTTTGGCTTGAAGTGGCGCCTAAAGAAGCTGAAAGCTGTCTTGTAATATATCCGAAAAAGTTAATGCCCAATTTCAATGAACTAAAACCTTCTATTGTTTTTGCATGCCATAATATTGACCTTTTTTGTAAAGAGCTGAAAGAAAAAGGCGTGATTTTTTCAAAAGAACCTGCAAATCTGCCTTGGGGAAAATTTGCTACGTTCCTGGATGAAGACGGTAATGAATTTGGCTTAAGAGAATGGCGGTAAAATTTGGTTTTAATCTCCAATATAGGGGTCACTGATTTTTTTCACTTTATAAGTAATGTTAGAAAATTTCACTTTACACCTATCACCAGTTGGAGACTGTGCGAGAAAGCCAACTTTAAAGTCTTTATGGAGATCAAACTGCAGGTGTCTTACAAGAAACCATTTAATTCCGTCAGTTGAATAATAAAGTGTAATTACATTCTCTGCTTTCGCTACTTTATAAAAAACCTTGTTCGATTTTATCTCAACGGAATTGCAGTCATCAGAAACATTTTTTGTAACCACGCTTACAACTCTCCGGGCACCCGTATAATCTTTTTCAAAGCAAAACTTTATCCAGTTAAGACTGTCTTGTTTGATCAAGATGGCCCCGCCATCCCATTTATTTTTGAATGAATGTTCTATGGCAGCAGTAAGTACAAAATTGTCGTCAGCCATGAACAATATTTTCGGAGCGTTGTCTGTATTATAAGTTACGTTCGGATCCCTGAACATATCAGTTTTCGCTCCTGCTGTCATTTCGATCTCATCATTTTTTATGGAAAAATTCAGCGGCGAGTTCTCCAGGAACAATGAATGGGGAATTGCACTCATTTTTAGTGAATCAGTTTCCTGGGCGTCCGATGTTGCATGAAAAAACAAAACTATCCATGTGGATACAAGATAACCTATGAACCGTTTTTTAGTCATTTTACTTTGTTGATATAATGGCAAAGTTTAATGAAAATTAAACTCCGCCATATTTTTTTGCAACAATTGAATCGGGAAACGTTCACCAGGTTTGATAAATTTCTCTTGAGCCGGTGAGATACATGTCCTGATATCCGGCCAAAGTTTCAGTCATCTTCTTCATGGCTTCCGAGTTTTGTTTATACTTCTCAAAACTTTGCTCAAAAGCCGCGAGACTTTCATACTTTGTCACCATAACTACTTTGTTATACTGACCACTCATGTCGGTCATGATATTGACCAGTTCATCATTTTCGCTCATCGCTTCTTTAAACTTTTTAGCAAGTTTGGATGCATTGCCCGGTTTGCAAATAAAGGTATCATGTACGATAATCATAAAACTAATTTTATTAAAATAATGGAATGTTGTTTCCTGTTTTATTATTTGAGGAATGGATAAGAACTTATTATGCCGGTGCATCGAGGAAAGGTACTATCATCGATAATAACCATTCGGGATGCATCATTACGAAAATGTGGGAAGTGCCGGGAAATATTGCCAATTGTGTTTTGGGTGCTGGGCCAAAATCAACCATGTATTTTCCGTTGCGCAGACGAAACATTTCTACCGCATGTTCAGGCAATACTCCATCACCATCGCCGGTAATGATAAGTGTCGGTGATTTGATCGCCTGGATATTTTCTTTACCAAAATCAAAAGGTGTGGTTACAAACTGTTTCATCTTATTTACAAAGGCAGACCAATGTTTTGGGTCAGGTGCCAGGCTATCATATAGTGTTTTTATGGGGGTTCCCTGGAATATTTCCGGGCCAAGGTGGGGCAGTATGGACCTTGTTTCCGGTGTCCATCCGTCGTATTTATAGGGAGCGGATGCTACAACCAGCTTTCTTACCAATCCGGGATGACGGATAGCAAGTTGCCAAGCCACACCACCGCCCATACTATAGCCAAATACGTCAGTACTGTCCGTCTTCAGAAATTTTAATAGTTCCGCAACATCATCTGCCATGGATTCAAATGAGAAAGGACGATCAATATCTTCAGTGTGCCCGTGGCCCTGCAATTCTACTGCGATCACCTCCCTGTTTTTTGAAAGCTCGGGAATAAGTTGTCCGAATGTTAGCTGAATAGTATTAAATGCACCATGCAATAATACCAGCGGTTTACCCTTGCCATAAATTTCATAATACATTTTTAATCCATTTACAGGAGCATACCCGGATTGTGAGGGTTTAGTTTCCTGACTTAATCCCTGCAACATGAGTATGAAGCAAAATGCTAAACTAAAAAATAACCCCGGAGCAGATTTTATGAATTGCGTTTTCATTTTATGATATTTTAAAGTTTGGAGCTGTAAATATCTTATCAATATTCGTTATCATTGATGTGCGAAAACGACAAAACATAGGGTTGATTGCGACAAAACCTAGCGACTTAAAAGCTTCCTCAATAATGGTTATTTTGATTCGGTCCATTTTTTTCCGTCAAGGGCCTGCGCTCTGCCATCACAAGGGTCCTCAATAAGTGTAAGAATAAGGGTGTCACCACTAAGATTAATTTTATATTTCCCGGTCATATCGAGACAGGCATGTTCTCCACCGTAGTCTGCCAAAGTAAGAATATCACCGGATACTGTGCATTTTGTCCGGACCAATATATCTCCGCTGCTGGTTGTGGCAAAACTGGAGTCTGCATGAATATGAAATGTAAGTGTATCATTAAAGGGATCGGTAAAATAGGCTTTCCAGTCTCTGTTGTCAATGGATTGTGCATGAAGATGGAACAGCATTGGTGTCAGGCAAAGAAAACCTGCCAGTAAAATGATTTTTTTCATAAAGAAATTTTTACGATAATAAAAAGTTTTGAAAAAGGAAATAATTAACCCGGTTTAAAGTTGAAGAATACAAATCTAATTAATCACTGGTTACAAAAATTAAATCTTTCCTTTTTTTCCTGAAGCAATGCTGCGATAAATCGTTTCTATAATCCTGATATTCGCATACCCTTTTCACCCGGAATAAAATCGCCGGAAATAGTGTGATCAAAAGTGCTAATACTGACTTACTTTTTCACATTTATATTAACTGCAGTAGCCAATTGACTGCCATAGGAACGATGTAGCCCGTCCGCAAACTGTAACGTAAGCTTATGCTTGCCGGGGGATAAAGTAACAGTTGTTTCTGTTTGCCCTTTTCCATAATGCAGGTGGGTTGAATCCTTTGGCACTACTACACCGCTGGCCAGCGAGTCTTCAGCATCAATAAAAATATGAAAGTGACCTGAAGCTGCTACTACAGGACCGGCAGTATCTACTTTCATATTGTCAACGCCCATTTCTACTTTTACTGGTGAAGTGACTGTTTCATTGCTTTTTAAATTTTTAAAATAAACTTTTGCTCCTGTGGGCACAGAGGGCAATTCAGGCACTGACGTGGTGGTCATATTACTCATACTATCTTCACTCATCTTTTTATCAGCGCTGTCACTGTTAGTACTTGTATTATCGCCTGAATTATTGCAGGCAAAAAAAATGGTGGTTAAGAGAAGAATCGAAAGTTTCCTGTACATAAAAAAGATTTTAGCAACTAAAGTTACAAGTATTTATATTGATTAAAGAGCAATTAAAAAAATTGAGGCATGTAGAATAGCTATTGTTGCGATTATATTTTCAATTAATTATGTTCAAAAAACATAAAAGCAAAAGACCTCAAAACTGAGGTCTTTTTTTGTATATATAGAGTAAAGAAAATTCTTAACCGTGTTTTCCATGCCTTCTACTGTTATTATTTCCTTTGTTTTGTTGTTGCTGTCTTTTTTGAAAAGAATTATTTCTTTGCTGTTGTCTTATTTCCGTTTGCCGCTGCTGCTTCATTTGGTTTTGCCTTTGTTGCATGTTATTTCTTTCTGACTGTTGACGTTTTTCTTCCTGTTGCCTGCGCATTTCATTTTGATGGCGTTCAAAGACATTCCTGTTTTTCTGTTGCTGTTGTTCAATATTTCTTTGTTCCTGCTGCCTGCGCATTTCATTTTGTCTGTTAATATCTTGCTGGCGGCGCTGAAAAACATTTCTATTTTCCCTTTGTCCCTGGTTTTGTGTTTTGTTTCGTTGCATTTCAATTTTTCTTTCGTTATTTACCAGGTTCCAGTTTCTATCTTTGAATGCATTTCCATTTTGCCTGTCATACCGTTCAAAATGTCCCGGGGTAAAATGGTGTTCACTGTTTCTTTCGACGCGAGGACGAAAAACGTTTACTGTATTTCTTTCAATATGCGTCCTGCCTGGTCTCGAAGCCTGGCGAACAACAAATGGATTAATTCTCCCTGCATATTTCTCCACTTCAGATCTGCGAGGACCAGCTACAAATACATTATTTGTACGATGATAATTATTGATAATAGTTGTACGACTTATAATTATTGTATTTCGACCCGGGGATACACAATAATCATATACCCGCGGCGACATAATGTAATTTCTCGGTACAAAACACCAGTAATTATAAGGAGGTGAATAAGCTCCGAAAGAAAAATTAACTCCTATATTAATTCCGGGACCCAGAGGAGCCCAGCCATAATAATCGCCGCCTGTGCGCCATTCTACCCATGCAGGCGACCATTCATAGCCGGGTACCCATACCCAACCATAAAAATCATCATATAACCAGCGACCATAATGGAAGGGAGCCCATCCCCAATCATAATCTGAGGCCCACATCCAGCCGAATTCATCTGTCCATATCCAATGACCTCCTGAACTGTAGGGACGAAAATCATTTATATATGGATGCCACACATAGCCATATTCAGGGTAATCGATCCATTGTCCGTAAGGGCTCAGGTCATCATAAAAAGTTTGATACGAAACGCTGGTTTCCTGTGCTGATACCGGGTTTCGTGCTGCACTAAACAATACTACCATAAGTACCATCCAGCACATTTTTAAAATATGTTTCATGCAGATATTATTTATTTGTTTGTAAAAATTAATCATATGGTTATTAGACGATCGAATTTCCTGCCAGCTTAATTCAATTATTATGCTTTTGCATTTTCTTATGTGAAGATTAGCTTAAGAATTTTTTGAAATAAAAAATTATTGAGGTGATTCAAATTCTTGTTTTTTTGGCATTGAGGTATTAATTTTATTGTCATGAAGAATATTCTCTCTAAATACCGTCAATTTTATGCGATTCCAAAAGAATTTTCTGACAAGTTTGTATTGTCACATCTTATAGTATTTGTTGTTTTCCTGTTTACTCTTGGATTTGCGGTTAGTCAGGTAATCATTTTTTTGATTGGTAAATAATTATTCCGATTGCTTTTTCTTTGCGGCTACCTTCGTGATTCTATGGTGAAGGATTATTATAAAATCTTGCAAATTCCACCCCATGCAACATTATCCGAAATAAAGCAGGCATACCGTCGCCTTGCCATGAAATATCATCCTGATAAAAATTCCGGGGATATGTTTGCGACAAAACAGTTTAATGAAGTTAAAGAAGCATATGAAGTATTGACGAATCCTGTTAAAAAGGATGTATATCTGCAGGAACGTTGGTATAATCAAAGTATGGGTAAAAAGAGAACCACTGAAGCCGTAACACCTGTTTCGATTTTAAAACTTAGCCTTGAATTGGAGAAATATGTTTCGAGGCTGGATGTGCATAGAATGAATGAGGAAAGTCTTTCAGAGTATATCGAAGAGCTACTTTCTGCAGATACTATCGAAGTCTTAAGGCAGTTTAATGAGAGAGGGATTAATAATGGAATTATTACGAATATTTTAAAAGCTTTGAAACCATTACCCTTGAAATATGCAAAACCTTTATTGGAGAGGCTCGAAAAATTAGCTGTAGACAATGAAAAAATGTTGCAAAAGATAAATGACTCTTTAAGGGAGCACAAAAAAATTTTCCTGTGGGATAAATATAAAACTCTGTTGATGCTTTTATTTACAATACTTATTTGTCTCTTAATTTATCTTATGAACAGATAGGTAATTTTTTTTGCAAGTTCATTTTTAATCTTTAGTTTTCCTCTTACTTTTCCTACCCTGTAAAATCTCAGGAACCAAATACTTTTATTTACCAACCAACAAATAATCAATTATGAGAAAACGATTGTATTTATTTTCTATTCTTCTTATTGCAGCTTCTGCTTTTTATATTATGAGTTGTAATAACTCTGATAATAGTAAAGCGGAAGCGGCGGCCTCTGAAACGAAACCCATGTCACAAGACGAAATGATAAAAATGGGTGATTACATTGTAACAACAGGTGCATGTAATGATTGTCATTCTCCTAAAGTGATGACGAATATGGGTCCGGTTGTTGATTCGACTAAGTTATTATCAGGTCATCCTGCGAATGAACCCTTGCCCCCATTAGATTCCAAAGCCGGGCAGCCTACTAATTGGATCTATATGTCTCCGGATATTACGGCCTTCGTGGGTGCATGGGGAATTTCTTATGCCGCTAATCTTACACCTGATTCATCAACAGGAATTGGTGCCTGGACTGAAAATGATTTCATTAATACAATACGAAATGGTAAACATTTAGGAAATGGTCGCTCCATCCTTCCTCCTATGCCCTGGGATATGTTTGCTAAAAAAACGGATAATGACCTGAAAGCTATTTTTGCTTATTTAAAATCTTTACCGCCAATAAGCAACAAAGTACCTGCTCCTGTCGCACCACCCGATTTAACAAAAATGGTTACTAAAAAATAGTTCAATAATGGATAAAGCAGACGCCTCATTTTATAGTGAGGCGTTTTTTTATGAGTTGTATTTAAGTATTATCTGACATCAGCCGTTTGTCCATACATTTCTTTTCTCAGGTGGTGTACACGTTCATCCTGTAAATATTCATCAAATTCCATCAACCTGTCGATGGCACCATTCGGTGTTAATTCAATCACACGGTTGGCAACTGTTTCCATAAATGTATGATCGTGTGAAGAAAGAAGAACAACACCTTTAAAATTTACTGCACTTTCATTAAAGCTTTGAATGCTTTCAAGGTCCAGGTGATTTGTGGGTTGATCGAGAATAATACAATTTGGGTTTTGCAACATCATGCGACTGATCATACAGCGAACTTTTTCACCTCCGCTCAGAACTTTCGTTTTTTTCAGCACATCGTCACCGCTGAATAACATTTTTCCGAGAAATCCGCGAAGAAAAGGTTCGTCTACATCAGTAATATAAGACGGCACCCATTGACGAAGCCAATCCATTAGTGTAAGATCTTCAGTAAAAAATTTGCTATTCTCTAATGGCAGGTAAGCTGCCGTAATCGTTGTACCCCATTCATATTTTCCGCCATTCACATTTGTTTCGTTGTTGATGATCTCAAAGAAATTAGTTACAGCCAAGGGATCCCTGCTGTAGAATGCTATTTTATCGCCTTTGTTTACAGTAAATGTAATGTCATCAAAAAGTACGCGGCCATCAACCGATTTACTCAACTTCTCGACATTTAAAATTTGATTTCCCACCTCCCGTTGCGGAGTAAAGATTATTCCGGGGTATTTCCTGTTGCTTGGTTCAATCTCTTCAATAGTCAGTTTTTCCAACGCCTTTTTCCTTGCAGTCGCTTGTCTTGACTTGGATGCATTCGCACTGAAACGAGCAATAAAATCAAGTAATGCCTGTCTTTTTTCTTCTACTTTCTTGTTCTTATCACCCAGTTGTCTTGCCATCAATTGCGAAGATTCGTACCAGAAAGTATAGTTACCTGTAAATATTTTTATTTTCTGCCTGTCTACATCAGCCACATGCGTACATACTCCATCCAGGAAGTGACGATCATGACTTACAACCAGAACAATATTTTCATAGTCAGCTAAAAAATTTTCCAGCCAGTTAATTGTTTCGATGTCTAAACCATTTGTGGGCTCATCAAGTAATAGAATGTCAGGATTTCCAAATAATGCCTGTGCAAGCAACACACGTAATTTTAGATTAGATGGAATATCTTTCATCAGGCTTTGATGAAATAAGTCATTAACACCCAGACTATTTAACAGGTTGCCGGCACTGCTTTCCGCTTCATAACCACCCATTTCACCAAATTCCGCTTCCAGGTGTGCCGCCTTCATACCATCTTCTTCATTAAAATCAGCTTTAGAATAAATTTCTTCTCTTTCACGAATTATGTTCCATAATTTATCATGCCCTTTCAACACGGTATTCAATACAGTGAATTTATCAAATTCAAATTGATTTTGTTTCAATACCGCCATTCTTTCGCCCGGAGTAATTTCAATTGCTCCTTTATTGGGTTCAATTTCGCCACTCAGAATTTTTAGAAATGTTGATTTTCCCGCACCGTTTGCTCCTATTACTCCATAACAATTTCCTTTAGTAAAATTCAGGTTCACTTCATCAAACAAAACCCGTTTGCCAAAAGAAAGAGTTATATTTTTTACACTGATCATCTTTAAATTTTTTGAAGCGGCAAAGGTAAGCCATTATCATGTGCTGGCGAAGAGCTAAATAAATAGATTTTGTCATAATGTAACCAGCTTAAGTAATGCTTACGGGCTTCTCTTGCGTCGCACACTTGTACTTTTGAAAGCCTAATGAGCAATTAAAAAAGCTGATCAAATAACGATCAGCTTTTGTTGTGCGGCAGAGGAGATTCGAACTCCCACAGTCTTTCGACCGCTACCACCTCAAAGTAGTGCGTCTACCAGTTTCGCCACCGCCGCAAAGAAGTTGGCAAATTTATAGAAAGTTTCAGAGTTCACGAGTTTGCAAGTTCTTTGAAACTTGTAAACATTGGAACTATTTCTTTAGAACGACACGGAATGTCGTTCCCTTTCCAATTTCTGAAGATTTTACAAAAATTTCTCCTTTGTGATATTGACTAATGATCCGTTTTGACAAGCTGAGGCCGAGACCCCATCCTCTTTTTTTTGTGGTAAATCCGGGATTAAAAACCCGTGACATATTTTGTTTGCTGATACCTTTCCCTGTATCAGTCACGTCGATATTTATTGAATCAGGCAAGTTGCGAATATCAATAGTTATTGAACCCTTTCCTTCCATTGCGTCAAGTGCATTTTTCAAAAGATTTTCGATGACCCAGTCAAACAGTGGTTCAGAAATTTTTGCACTAATCTCTTCCTCGCCATGAGTATTGATGGTAAAATTCACTTTATCGCCGGCACGTTTACGCACATATTCCGTCATGTTACTAACCTGTTTTATAATATTACTTTTTTCAAGCTGGGGTTTGCTTCCAATTTTTCCAAACCGGTCTGATACAAGTCGCAGGCGATCCACATCTTTTTCCAGTTCAGGAACAATTTTTTCATTCCCCTGTGTTTGTTTTAGCATTTCTACCCACCCTTCAAGCGATGAAACAGGAGTGCCTAATTGATGAGCTGTTTCTTTTGCCATGCCTGCCCAAACCTGGTTTTGAACAGATCTATACCTGCTGCGGAGTGCAAATATGGTGACTATAATGAAAAGGCCAACAATCAATAGCTGAACCAGTGGATAATATTGCACTTCATTAAGTAATGACGTATGCCCATAGTAATATTTATTCACCCTTGTAGAATCTAAAGGATCTTTCCAGATGATAGGCTCATTAGTTGCTTTAAGGGTTTTAAGTTTATTTTTTACATAATTTTTATCAGAAACAACTTTTAGCGAATCAAGATTTCTGTGATCAATAATGCTGTCATTTTCATTGGTCCAGATTATAGGAATATCATTATTATCCTGAATTATTTTTAAGGCCAACCTTGTATCCTCTGAATTATTGGGATTAAGAACAGATGTGCTGGCCTCAACCCATTCCTGCACTTTCTGTTTTTCTTCATTTGCGATTTTATTTGCAAGATATTTTGAATAGAAAATAGTACCTGTTACAATTAAAATTGCTACAAATGCCAGGGCAATACGCCAACTAAAAAACTGTCGATACATAGCTGAAAAGTACAAATAACAAATATCAAGTTCTAAAAAAGCATTAAAAAAATAGTGACCTGGTCTGTCTAATGTTGTGATTGTTTTATTTATTTGTGATTTGCTACTGGGTTCTTGTGGGTTAGTTATCCTTATTTTTGAAAAAACATTTTCTTTTTGAATCACCTGCCAAAAGTTGCCATTGTAATCCTGAACTGGAACGGGAGAAAGTATCTTGAAAAATTCCTGCCATCGGTATCAGCTACCAAATATTCCAATTATGAGATTATTATAGCTGAAAATAACTCTGATGATGATTCAATTATATTTCTTGAAAAAGAATATCCTTCTTTAAGAATAATCAGGTTGCCGGAAAACTATGGATTTGCAAAAGGATACAATGAAGCATTAAAACGGGTACATGCAGATTATTTTGTTCTTCTGAATTCAGATGTGGATGTGACATCGAATTGGCTGCAACCAATGGTTTCCTTGCTGGAGACAGATAAAACGCTTGCAGCCTGCCAGCCGAAACTTCTGTCTTATCGGGAAAAAGATTTATTTGAATATTCCGGTGCTGCAGGAGGATGGATAGATAAGTATGGATATCCCTTTGCAAAGGGAAGAATTTTTGATGTATGTGAAAAAGATTACGGGCAGTATGATGATATATCACTAATTTTTTGGGTAAGCGGCGCCGCTATGTTTATTCGCTCTTCTGTTTTTCATGAAGTGAAGGGATTTGATGAATATTTTTTTGCTCACCAGGAAGAAATTGATCTTTGCTGGCGCATTCAATTAGCAGGATATAAATTGAGCAGTTGTCCTCAATCTGTTGTATACCATGTAGGAGGAGGTACTTTGCCAAGAGGAAATACAAAAAAAACGTATCTGAATTTTCGGAATAACCAGATCATGCTGGCTAAAAATCTTCCCTGGTCACAAAAATGGTGGAAGATCCCCTTCAGGATATTTTTAGATGCTGTTTCGGCTACCAAGGGATTATTGAAAGGAGACGCTGGCTATTTCCTTGCCATATTCCGGGCACATCTTGGTTTTGTAAAATGGGTATTATTTAAACAATATAAAAGTGTATTTGCTGAAAAGAAAAGTAAAGAATTATATGGTGTGTATGATCAAAACCTTGTTTGGGCATATTTTGTGAAAAAGAAAAAACTTTTCAGCCAGTTATTTAAAAATGGTTTTTAAATTTTTTCATTGAACCCCTATTTTTGCAATTAAAATATTATCATGGATCATCAAAGAGAGAGGCAACAGGAATTTCAGGAAGAACTAAAAAAAGTTCATGATCGTGATTTTACACATAACTGGGTTTCTTCTTCTGCATTTCTTTTTTATCTGCAGGTAGCTTGTATTACCGCAATACTATTAGGCGGATGTTATAAATTATATGAGAAAAGATATAAAGGCAAACCTGATGTTGAGGTTCCTGATAATACCTTATATACGCCTAAGTACAAATAGAACTTTTAAAAATTCTTTATAAAAAAAGCGACGTGAGTCGCTTTTTTTGAGGTGCCCCAGGCGGGAGTTGAACCCGCACAGGCCTTGCGGCCCACAGGATTTTAAGTCCTGCGTGTCTACCAGTTCCACCACCAGGGCTTGCTGCGGAAATATCGGAAACAGCAAAAAAAATTCCATCAGTCATTACCTGATGGAACTATAGAGAGCGGAAGACCGGGCTCGAACCGGCCACCCCAACCTTGGCAAGGTTGTGCTCTACCAAATGAGCTACTTCCGCAGTATAAAAAGAACTAAACAAGGGGTGGCAAAAATAGGAAATGAACCGTTCTCAAAAAAATTTAGAGATGCTATTTTTATAACCCCTGTAGAAGTCTATGAGTCATTTTATCGGCTTTATTTAAAAAAGTGTCTTTCTTGTTTTTTGCTTGAGTCTCTGTTTTTTTTATGGCATCATATTCGGGATTTTCCCTTGGTAAGATTGTTTTTCTGAAATTTTTAAGATTTGTTGCCAGGACTTCATTATCCTGGGTATCACCGAGATGATTTAAGATTTTATCAATTGCTTCTATTTGTGCAGTAATAGCCGGGGAATCATTTTCAAAAATTTTCAGCCGGTAAAAAATATCCTTTAGTTCTTTTCGGACAACATGTGATTTCTCTTTAAAATGCTTCAGGTCATGTTTTATCCTTTCAAAAGAAATTTCAATTTGTCCCCGGAGCTTATCTGACGTTTCTTCAATGCTGTAATTTTTAAAATCTGTTCTCATTCGAATCGTCAGATCGTTTAAATCAGTTTTTTCATAATGCTCAATAGTTTGCCGGCAATATTTGCCGGTTTGATTTTGCAGCATTTCCAGATATGCCAATAAAGAATTTAAAGACTGCTTATTTTTCTCTGCTGATAATAATACCAATTGCCTGCTCATTTCAATATTGCGGTGCTTTCCCAATACAGAAAATAATTCCTTTGTTTTAGAAAAGTGGTTTCCGATATCTTTCTTGTCAAATAGCGTCACATATAATTTAAAATAGGAGCGCAGCTTTTTTATGGCGACCCGCAGGTCATGGATGGCGTCTGTATCTAACTGTTGCTGTAAGATGGAAAGATTTTTGTTGAAAACTTTTAATTCAATTTGCCAATGCCTTAATATGGGGTTATCATCAGGCATTTTTATTTAAAGGTAAAATTTCTTTTACGCTCCCAACTTTAGGGGAAGAATACTTTCTTCGACAAATAAATGTGAATAAATGTCAGATTCAAGGTCATGCAGTAAGGCATAACATAGTTTCATCCATCCTGACGCGTCAGATGGTGGAACGTAATTATTAGTAATGATTTGAATCTGGTGAAACAACTTCGAAATTTCTTCATGAATTGAATGAAGCTGGTTTTTCAAAGAAGAATAATCGTATGAACTGGTTGTATCTTTTCTTATGGCGGGAAAATAAACAGTTTCAGAATCAGTCAGATGTTTTTGTAATAACTTTCTTATATCGTTAAAATAAGTTCTGATCATTGAAAGTTCAGGATGATTTTTAATATCCTGTATAGGCATAAATTGGAAACACTGGTTCAATGATGAAAGATTTCTTTTTTCAGAAGTATGATATTTATCCGAAACAAAATCTGTCACCTCCACTGCATTCAGGTTCTTCAACTCCTGCTGCATACTTATTTTTTTCTTTGCGATTGCCATATGTGGAAATTCTTATTCAAAAGTAGAAGCTTAATAAACGTAAGCAGATGACGAGAACAAAGGTCGCCTATGATTTTTGTCAGCGCAGAGATGGGGATAAATCAGGGACTGCCCGGTAAGATTTTTTTGCCAATAAACTACAATCCACTTACTGCCTTTTTCAACAATGCTATGCCCTTCGGCTTCAAGAAGCATAGCTTGTTCTTCAATGCCACCCGGATACTTTTTATTAATGACACCCCCCTCCTTTAATGTGCGCCAATAGAGCGTAATATTTTTTTACCTTGTTGTTTTTCTTCTTGCATGGGCAGCTATCCATGAAAAGATGCTTGTTGTAATAGGACAGGCAGTATCAGTGTGATGTTTTTTTTGCAATCTTTTCCCGGATGCGATTAATGGTTGTGATTTTACCCGGCAGCACTCTTCTCATCATGGAATTTACTTCAAGTGGTGATGGAATAGTCATTGTTCCTTTGCCAAATTTTTTCTGCATTCTTACAGGGATCTTTTCAATCCTTGGGGGATATTTATTGTCTTTTAGTTTTTCTGTCCATGATTTTTTTTGTTTTGGTTGCCAAGTGCTTCGTTGGAAAAAAAGTAATAAAATTTTATGCTACCAACAGATGAGAAAGGTCAGTGTGAGATTTAATCTAATAAAAGATATTATTGTCCAAACTGGTAGGTGTATTTGATTTTTCCCATCAATTCTTTATTACGATTAAAATTGGCTTCAGTAGTTTTTAAACCCATATCATTGTAGGCATATCGCCATATTATGTAACCTATGCCTTCTGAAGACAAAGTAGTTATTTTTTGAGTCACCTGATCTTTGTCAGAATACTCAAACATATAATCCGGAAGAAGCCGACCCGCTTTAATATTATAGCGAACAATATCCGTTAATCTGTTTTTGTCATCATAATAGTAATAGGTTTTTTCGCGGCTTATTTTGTGAATGAATGGTAACTCTTCAATTACGTTGCCGTTATCATCAAGTGTAAAATGAATATCGGTGGTGTCATTTTTATTTACTATCCGAAGCATTCTAAGTGGTTTGCCATCTGCATTATAAAACCACTGATGCACTTCATCTACATGCACGCTATCATTCGGGTCGTTCACAGTGTTTTCGATAACGAGGGGATTATTTTTATCATCATAAGTATAGGTTGTTTTCGATACAAATGCAGCCGTGGTATCAGAAATAGTTGTTACAAGATTTTTTGAGTTGAGGTAATCATACTCAGTACTTGTATCCCTTTTATTCCTACTGTATATTTTTAAAAGTTTTTGATCAGGATAAAAATTGTCTACTTCGGAAAAATCATCGTTTTTGACGCCATTATTATCATAACCGGAAGCTTCGGCTGAAATTACTTTATTGTTTTGGTAGAGTTGTATGGTTCTATTGAGGTTTCTTGTGCCGGTAATATCATTGTAATAATATTGAGCATGGAGACGTATTGAAATGGTAAGAATTAAAACTGTAATTGAAATGTTTTTCATGAAGCCAGATTTTCTTTTGATTATCAAAAATAGTTGAATTGTTGAGGAACAAAAACTCTATTGTAGCCTGGATGAACAAAAGAAATGCAATTTGAGGGCATAATATATTGAGTTTTGCCAGGAGTTACTTTTTTATCACGGGGGAGGTGTTTATTTTTAACAAAAATTTATTGTGAGCCACGGACCTGAACGCAAAGAAAAAAACTGCCTGAACTGCGGAACCACCGTTGTGGGGCGTTATTGCCATGTTTGTGGACAGGAAAACCTGGAGCCGAAAGAAAGTGTATGGCATTTGGTCACGCATTTTTTTAATGATATCACGCATTTCGACGGAAAGTTTTTTACAACTTTAAAAGATCTTTTACTTAAACCGGGTTTTCTTTCCAGGGAATATATGATCGGGAGAAGAGCGAGTTACCTGAATCCTGTCAGGATGTATGTATTTACTTCGGCGATTTTCTTCTTATTATTTTTTTCCCTTTTTCAAAGTGACAATGTTTTCAAAACGACAATAAATGGCAGGACTCTTTCAGAAATCAATAACATGGATTCTGCCTCTTTTGCAGAATTTACTTCGCATATCAATGAAGAAAATGATAAACCAGCCCTGCCTATGACAAGGGAAGAGTTTAAAAATTATTATGATACAGCAACAAACGCTGGTTTCCATGTGGGAGGATTCAACTATAAAACGAAGAAGGAATATGATTCGGTACTGGCTACAGACAAGCGAAAAGATAATTGGATTACCCGCCAGTTAGTGTATAAACAAATTGCGATTAACGAAAAATATAAGAATAATCCACAGGAAATTTTCTCTGCATTTACGCATACGTTTGAACATAGCTTGCCCCAAATGCTTTTTATTTCTTTGCCACTGCTGGCTTTAATTTTAAAACTGATGTATGTAAGACGGAAACAATTTTATTATGTAAGTCATGGCATATTCAGTATTCATTTGTACGTTTTTCTTTTTATAGCCATGCTTATTTTGTTTGCGGTTTCGAGGATCAATGGCAGGTTTCATTGGGAACTCTTGAATTACATTTCAACTATAATGGTAATTGGATTGTTTTTATATCAGTACCTGGCGTTGAAGAATTTTTACAAGCAGGGATGGGTGAAGACTTTTTTTAAATTCTTATTTATTAATATTCTTTTTTCATTTGTAATTATATTCTTATTCGTAATATTCGTTTTCTTCTCATTTTTTAATATTTAATTTTTATGGCAAACAAAATGGCGGATGAATTTGTAAGGTTAGTCGGCATCATGGATGAACTCAGGGAAAAATGCCCATGGGATCGCAAGCAAACGATAGATACTTTGCGCCATATGACCATTGAAGAAACCTATGAATTAGCCGATGCTATTACAGATAAAAACTGGAATGGAATCAAAGAAGAATTGGGTGATCTTTTGTTGCATATTCTTTTTTATTCAAGGATAGGGAAAGAGCAGGGACAATTCACTCTTGAAGAAGTGATAAATGGAATTTCTGAAAAATTAATTATCCGTCACCCTCATATTTATGGCGAAGTGAAAGTAAAGGATGAAGAGGACGTTAAAAAGAACTGGGAAAATCTTAAATTAAAAGAAGGAAAAAAATCAGTGTTAAGCGGCGTACCCGTATCCTTGCCGGCCACAGTGAAAGCCATGCGCCTTCAGGAAAAGGCGAAGCAGGTAGGTTTTGAGTGGGAAAATAGAGAACAGGTCTGGCAAAAAGTAGAAGAGGAGATCAATGAGTTGCATATAGCTATGGCAAATAAAGAAGAAGATAAAATAGAGGATGAATTTGGAGACCTTCTATTTTCATTAATTAATTACGCACGATTTTTGCAGATTGATGCTGAAAATGCCTTGGAACGGACCAATAAAAAATTCATCAACAGGTTTACAAAAATGGAAAGCGAAGCGCTGAAAAAAAGTAAAAAGCTTGATGAAATGACTCTCGAAGAAATGGACGCCATCTGGAACACCATCAAACATCAAAATAATACTTGAAAAAAAGGTTACGACATATTTTATTCTCCAGGTACAGCCTGTTGGTACTGGCTGTGATTTTTTTCGGACTTTCCTTTGTTTCCAATTATTATTTCACCCGTATTTCAGCTGTAGCTCATGAAAAAAAATCACTGACTCATTACATCCGGCAAAAAGAATCAGATTTCAATCAATTTATTCGGGACTCTGGTTTGCTTCGTAAACTTATATTGAATAAAGAAACGCTTGGGGAATTTAAAACCCTGGAAAATAAGGGCTATGGAATTTATATAGTGGCAGAATCTGTTTTTGGCGATCAGCAAATGATCTTCTGGAATAATCAAAACATAGTTCCTTCTTTATTCAGTTACAACCATAATGATGGAGAATATTTTAAAAAACTGGGTAATGGATATTACGTAATAATAAAGAAATATTTTTCATTGAAGGGGATGACTAACAGATTGTGGGCTTATGCTTTAATACCCATTCAATCGAAATATTATATTGAAAGTGAATTTTTAAATGATTATTTCGCCTACAGCAAAACTGCCAATAAACGAATTATCATCAGTCTCAAGAAAACCAATTATCCGATACAATCCTCATCAGGCAAAATACTTTTTTATGTGGCAAGAAAGCCTGTAAGTGCCATACCCTACAATGATTCTGTTACTGTTATTTTCAAACTACTTTCTTTATGTTTCTTTTTCGTATTTGCACATTCGTTGGCAGAATCGGTTGCACGCCGGAAAAAAAACCAATGGAAAGGAGTGTTTACACTTGTCATCATTTTGATTGTATTCAGACTTAGTGTTTACTTTTTCCCATCTATTTTTGAGTTCAGGCAATTTGAATTGTTCGATCCGGACATCTATGCAACCAACCTGGTTAATCGCTCACTGGGTGATCTTTTGATCAATTCACTTATTTTTTCATGGATTACAGTATTCGCCTGGTCTAAGCTGGGAAATAAAATGGATTTACTTCGAAGATTTAAAAAAATATGGAAATGGATTATCGGAGCTATTTCATTACTGGTGCTTGTGCTTTCAACTTTTTTGCTTGCAAGCACTATCGATGGTCTTGTTACAAATTCAAATATATCTTTTGATGTAACAGATTTTTTTAGTCTTGATAAATTTAGTGTAGTTGGTTTTATTGTACTCGCAAGCCTGTCGCTGGGGTATTATTATTTTACCCAGCTCATATTTCGATTCATATTGCCGGTATTTGAAAAAAGGAAATCACTGATCTATTTTGGTATAGCCTTAACAGGTCTTATTTATCTTACTTTTCGGTTTAATGATCCCGCTGTGCAATTTTATATTCCTGTTTTGCTATGGCTGGTGGGATACACTTGGTTAGTGAGTCAAAGAGGTTTTGTCATTAATCGGTTTCATATAAATGTAGCAGGTATCATATTCTGGATTTTTGTTTTTTCAGTTTCAATATCGGCAATTATTATTACGGAAAATAAACTGAAAGAGTGGAATGCAAGAAAAACAATGGCAGAAAACCTTGCCAGTCTCGATGATGAATCAAATGAGCGGTTGCTAAGTATAGCTCTTTCTGATCTTGATAACAGGTTTCTTGCCGCTAATTTCCATCGATTTTCCGATGAAGAAAACGGCAGTGATTTTCGTGATAGTATCCTGACAACAAATTATAGAGGATACGTTAATAAATATGATACACGCCTGTATGTATTTGGATATTTGCCCAAAGACTCTGCTTTTAATCCTCTTTACAATGAGGATAATATTTCTTATGAGGAATTAAATAACATTATTTCAATACAAAGTAAACCAAGTGCGACCGTAGAGGGACTTTATTCTTATGTTTCTTCCTATAATAAGGTTACTTATATTACAAAAAGGCTTGTAAGTGATAAACGAAGCGACACACTTGGAGCTGTATTTATAATTTCTACGCCTAAAACCACCACTGCCAATGCCCTGGAAGCAACTTTGTTTAAGGAGCCGAATGATAATGACCCTAAAGAGTCTCCTATTTATTCATATGCTATTTACAAAGATAGGACTCTTGCAGAGTCATCAAGTAAATATCCCTTTGCTACAGATTTAATCAAAGACCAACTGCCAAAGCAGGAAGTTGAAAAGAGGAAAAATGGAGATTTTGATGAGTTGTGGTACAGAGATAGTTCGGGTAAAGTGATCGTGCTGGCACGCAAGGGAAATTCAGTTATTGAAGCCATTACTTTGTTTTCATATATTTTTTGTTCGTTTCTTTTTCTGGTCACATTTATCCAGATGATTTCATTTCTTTTGAGAGTGGGAATGGACAGGAGAAAGCTAAAAAATATTTTCCATGTTAATATTCGCACACAAGTGCAAAGCACTATTATTTTTATAAGTGTACTTTCTTTTGTGATCATTAGTATTGCTACCATTTCATTTTTTATCACACGTTATAGCCGTAACAACACTGACAAGCTGAGCCGTACAATGAAAGTGATGATAAATGAAATGAAAAAGCGAATTGCCGATCACAGCATTTTTGATGACGTAACAAAAATATATGACCCCGGCTCAAATGATGAGTTAAAAAAATTAGTGAATGAAGTGGCAGATATACATAATGTGGATGTGAATGTATATGACCTGCATGGAAACCTGCAGGTTTCTTCGCAGGAAAACATTTATGATAAAGGAGTTTTGAGCAAGCAAATAAATCCTGAAGCATTTTTTCATTTAAGCCGTTTGCGGGAAGTAGAACGGGTACAGCAGGAAAATATAAGCAGCTTATCGTATCTCAGTATTTATGCCCCTGTCAGAAGTGAGGACGGAACTGAATATGCTTATCTTAATATTCCCTATTTTCTTTCACAATTTGAATTACACCAGGAGATTTCAAATTTCCTGGTAACAATTATTATACTGAATGCTTTTATATTTTTAACCGCAGGCGTCATTGCTTTATTTATTACAAATCGTATTACCCGTTCTTTCTCACTCATTGGTGATAAGATGAGAGATATAAATCTGGGAAAGATGAATGAGGAAATTGTATGGAACAGGAACGATGAAATTGGTGAATTGGTAAAGGAATACAATAAGATGGTAACCAAATTGGGAGAAAGCGCCCAGGTGCTTGCCCGAAGTGAAAGAGAAGGTGCCTGGCGTGAAATGGCAAGACAGGTTGCGCATGAAATAAAAAATCCATTGACGCCAATGAAATTGAGTATACAATATTTGCAAAAGGCTATTCTGAACAATTCTCCTGATGTGAAAGAGTTAACTGCAAAAGTTGCCAATACATTAGTGGAGCAAATAGATCATTTATCAAAAATTGCCTTTGACTTTTCTCAATTTGCTAACATTGGAAATACGCAGGTTGAGTTGTTTGATATGCATGAAGTGATCGGTTCTCTTAAAGAATTATATCAGCGCAGCCATGTAGAAATAAATTGGGATGCAATTCATGATAAGGTAATGTTGCGAGCAGATAAAACACAAATGAATCGTCTATTCACCAACCTTTTCCAAAATGCAGTGGAAGCTTGTGATGAAGATAAAAAATGTGTAATCGATGTAAATGAACTGAAGGAAAACGGAAGTATTATTGTGAGTATTAAAGATAATGGAGAAGGAATCCCTGCTTCTATGCAATCAAAAATATTTGCTCCCAACTTTACGACTAAGTCTTCAGGCACTGGTCTTGGTTTAGCGATGTGCAAGAGCATTGTTGAACAGGCCCAGGGGAAAATCTGGTTCGAAACAAAATTAGGAGAAGGTACGGTTTTTCATGTTGAATTGCCCGTGGCTAATTAACAGTCTAATTGTCCTGTACTGATTTGATTATATCAAGTATATCCATAAAATTATCAGGAGAAGAGCTGGCAGGAGATTGAGCAATTCTATCTCTCCATTTTTTTATCTGGTCCTCACATTGTTTATATCCTTCTGAATTTCCTTTTGTGTATATACATCCCAACGTTTCAGCTAATTTTTTTGAAATGCGTATAAGATATCCGTCAGGATTTAAAAACATTAAATAAGGATCGCCATCAGAAACTATAGGATGACTGCCTGGTATACTTCCACGCAATACGGTTTGTTGAAAACTATTTGTAAAAGAAGGGCTGGCATTTTCAATAGCAGGATTTACTGTTTGAGTCATGTACCCCGCTGACTGTTGTTGATTTCTTTTTCTTGAGACATTTGTTTTTGCAAGAGTAATTCCTTCTTTTGGCAAATTGTTGGTTGCAGCCGGAATCATTTCAGAAGATGATTTTTTTTTGCTATCAGGAGTAATGGATTGAGGGCTCTCTTGTGGAAGAATGGTTTTGACAGCAACTGAATGATTAGTGGTTCTTTTATTGAAAAATTTTATTGCTCCAAGTGTAACCAGGCCAATGAGGCAAGCGGCAGCAGCATATCTCACAAATGGAATGATTGTTTTCTTTGAAGGAATTTTATAAAGAACTTTCCCTTCGTTAAGGGCAGAAATAATTTTTTCCCATGATTTAGAGGGTGGATCAACTTCAAGATTATAGAGTTTGGTTGGAAATTCTGTTAAATTGTTTTCTAATTCAAAAACTATTTTATTCCAAATAGCCGCGGGGGGAGTTACTTCTATTTCGTAAAGTTTTTGTGGAAACCCTGCATTTATTTCTTCATTCAAAGCTGCAGAAATTTTATTCCACATTGTACCTGGCGGGATTACTTCATAGTTGTATAATTTCCTTTTCATCTCTTCACTCATAACTTTACTCATTATGGTCCTCAAGAAATTTCTTTATCAGATCCTGCAGTATCACTTTTGCTCTTGAAAGTTGTGATTTACTTGTACCCTCACTAATATTGAGCATATCCCCGATTTCTTTATGGGTATAGCCTTCCACAACGTACAGATTAAAGACGGTCCTATAGCCCGGCGAAAGCCCCTGTATGAGCTTCATGATATCTTTCTCTGCCAGATTATCCAGTACAGACAAATATTTCCCTTCAACTGTCGTTTCATGTTTTTCTGTAATGGGTTGCTGATAAGTTTTTCGTCTGAAATGTTCGATGGCAGTGTTGACAAAGATGCGTCGTATCCATCCTTCAAAACTTCCTTCGCCCCGGTAACTGCTTAACTTCTTATAAACTTTTATAAATCCTTCCTGTAATATATCCTCTGCCTCTTCTGCATTGGCTGCATATCGAAGGCAAACTCCATACATTCTTGGTGAAAACCGGCGGTACAATTCTTCCTGCATTCGCCTGTCTCCGGTCAGGCATCCCTTTATGAGGTCGTTTTCTGAAATAATTTGGTTGCGTGATGTGCTCAAATTTTCTTGCTTTTACTTTTTTTACCGGCCATTTCAGACAAATAGGCTACCAATTTGTCTGTAGCTTTTTTTCTATGGCTGAATTTATTCTTTTCTTCCATATTCATTTCGGCAAATGTATTAACTGAGCCATCAGGAACAAACACTGGATCGTACCCAAATCCATTTTCCCCACGTTTCTCATGAATGATTGTTCCCTCACAAACTCCTTCAAATAATTTTTCCTCCCCTTTGATTATTAAGGAAATTACTGTTCTGAACTTTGCTCTGCGACTTTTTGAATCCTTAAGATTTTGCAGAAGTTTTCCAATATTCTTGTCAAAAGATTTTTCTTCGCCGGCATATCTCGCACTTTTTACTCCCGGCTCTCCATGTAAAGCGTCCACTTCAAGCCCTGTATCTTCACTAAAGCAACTTGTCTTCGTAAGTTCATAAATAGTTTTTGATTTATTGACAGCATTTTCTTCAAGAGTTGGATAAGGTTCGGGAATATCTATGTTGATCTCTGCCTCTTTTAGTGTAATTATTTCTATGGAAGAATTTTTAATTACTGATCTTATTTCATCTACTTTGTGCTGGTTATTGGTAGCGAAGATTAGTTTCATTTTACCGGCTTTTGTAATTCTGTTCATCGCCTGTTGCAGCTTGTCCCGATTGTTGGGATCGCACATTCAACTTTTGGGTCTTTCTGGGCCTATTTAGAAAAGAAAATTTGCAATTTCAAAATGGATTTCTCTAATTCTTTACACTTCGAATATTTTTCGCAAACAAACCCACAATTTACTTTTCAGAACCTTGTCAGCCTCCAGCCGCTCAAGTGCAGGTGTATATAAAAAAGTACAATTATTAAAAGCCTGAACCTGGAATTCGGGAAAGTTCACCGGCATTCCAAATTCCTTTGGAGTTATTCCAAACAATATTGTGATCACGCTTTTAAATTTCTCCTGTATATTCTGATAAAGGTTTGAAGAGGTATTTAAATTAAATATGGCAACATCCCTCAAACTTAGTTTGCAGGCTCCTAAAATAGAAGTAAGGAAATTTAACTGATCATCCGGCAGATATGTAACAGCGCTATAACGAACGATCAGTAATATATTTTTTTTATACTGCCCCAAATGCTTCCACTCTTCATTTAATTCTCTTTTTTCAATCTCTTTATTTTGCACAGGCTTTTCATGCAAAACTTCTTTTTTTGACCGCGAAATTTCATTTGTTTCAACAAGGGAGCTTTTATACAAATGTGCAATAAGAAATGAGTTTAATTGTACATTGTTGAGTGCCATAGGTGATAATGATCAGGAATGAGTCAGCTTTTTTTTTGTTTCTTTGTCTGCAAAATAACTTATTTATGATTGAGGCTATGGAAATTTCAATAACAAAAATTCAACGTAGTAAATTACAGGATATTGAACTCGAAAATGTTCCTTTCGGTAAACATTTTTCTGATCATATGCTGGTGGCTGATTATAATAAAGGTGAATGGAGAAATATTGAAATAAAACCTTACCAGGCATTATTACTTGAGCCCTCACTTGTAGCATTGCATTATGGCCAGGCTATTTTTGAAGGCATGAAAGCTTACAGGGACCAACATGGAAATGCTTTTATTTTCAGGCCTTACGATAATTTTCACCGATTCAATATTTCAGCTGCCCGTATGAATATGCCGGAAATACCGGAGGAAATCTTTATGGAGGGTTTACGTCAACTGATCGCATTTGATAAAGAGTGGATTCCTTCTAAAAAGGATCATTCATTATATATTCGCCCGTTAATGTTAGCGACTGATACAACTTTAGGCGTAAGACCATCAGATACTTATAAGTTTATTGTAATGCTAAGTCCTACCGGCCCGTATTATGCTGAACCTATGAAGATATCAGTAGAAGAGAAATATACAAGGGCGGCTCCTGGAGGTGTAGGCTTTTCCAAGAATGCAGGCAATTACGGAGGCAGCATGCTGGCTGCTACTATTGCAAAACAAAATGGATATGACCAGGTACTGTGGACAGATGCTTTTGAGCATAAATGGTTGCAGGAAGTGGGAATGATGAATGTATTCTTTGTTATTAATGGGGTAGTGGTTACTCCATCGCTTGAAGACGGATGTATATTGGCCGGTGTTACCCGTGCCAGTGCTATTACTTTATTGAAAGAAATGGGTTTAACTGTCGAAGAAAGAAAGATCAATATTGATGAACTGATTGAAGCTTATAAACGTGGAGGTTTGGAAGAAGCATTTGGGACTGGTACTGCCGCTACAATTGCTATGATAAAAGAGTTGAAATATAAAGATTATATAATGAAGTTTGACCTTACGAAATGGAGAACAGCGACTGCTCTGAAAAAATCAATAACCGATATTCGTGAAGGACGGAAAGAAGACAAACACGGATGGATGTGGAAGGTTTAAGTTTCAAATTCTTCGCAAAAATTCTAAAACCTGTAATCGTAAATCTAAAATCTTTCCCCTACCTTTGCCCTCCCAAAAATAAAGGTTAAGAATGCCTACAATTCAGCAATTAGTACGTAAAGGAAGGGATATTATCAGGGCAAAAAGTAAATCAAGAGCTTTAGATAGTTGTCCTCAACGCCGTGGAGTGTGTACACGTGTATATACAACTACCCCTAAAAAGCCCAACTCGGCTTTACGCAAAGTAGCAAAGGTTCGTTTGACCAATAAGGTTGAAGTGATTGCATATATTCCCGGGGAAGGCCATAATCTCCAGGAGCACTCAATAGTATTGATCCGTGGCGGTCGTGTGAAAGATCTTCCGGGAGTTCGTTATCATATTGTTCGTGGTTCATTAGATACGGCTGGCGTAAAAGACCGTAAGCAAAGCCGTTCCAAATACGGGACTAAAAGAGAAAAAACCGGAAAAAAATAATTGATAAATAAAAAGAAATCTTATTAACTCATGCGTAAAGCACAAGCAAAAAAACTTCCATTAGCGCCAGATCCGAGATTTAACGATAAAATGGTTACTCGTTTTGTAAACAATCTTATGTGGCAAGGGAAAAAAAGTACAGCCTTTGATATTTTTTATGATGCATTGACAAAAGTAAACAAGCAAACGGGTGAAGATGGATATGAAGTCTGGAAAAAGGCATTGGCCAATGTAACACCTGCAGTTGAAGTTCGCAGTCGCCGAATTGGGGGTGCTACTTTTCAGATACCTTCTGAAGTCCGGACAGACAGGAAAATCTCGTTAAGCATGAAATGGCTTATTCGTTACAGCCGTGAAAGAAATGGTCGTAGTATGGCTGATAAGCTGGCAAATGAAATTGTTGCTGCAAGTAAAGGGGAAGGTGCTGCTTTCAAGAAAAAAGAAGATACACATCGTATGGCTGAAGCTAATAAAGCTTTTGCCCATTTCAGAATATAAACTTACAAGAACATGGATCCTCGAAGCCATTCCATTTTTGGGATGGCTTTTTGTTTGAAAGGGTTAAAGGTTGAGTGAATCAAATAAATAAAAAGCCGTATGGATTTACCATACGGCTTAAATTTTTCAAACCCGAATTACATACCGTTAGAGGAGGGCATACCGTTTCCTTCAGACGATGTTTCTGTAGCCATCGGGGTTTCCATAACCATTGGCTCTTCCATAGGTGCGGGAGATGGTTTTGGAGCGGGTTTTTTAGGAGCAGCTTTCTTTGGAGCGGCCTTTTTAACAGCTTTTTTGGGAGCAGCTTTTTTCTTTGGAACTGCTTTCTTTTTTGGTGCAACTTTCTTTTTAGCTGCTTTTTTCTTAGGAGCTACTTTCTTTTTAGTTACTTTTTTCTTTGGAGCTGCTTTCTTTTTAGTTGCTTTTTTCTTTGGAGCTGCTTTCTTTTTAGCTACTTTTTTCTTAGGCGCAGCCTTCTTTTTTGATTTCTTTTTTGCTGCCATACAATAATGGGTTTTGGTAGTTTTTAATTTTTGAGATGAAGTTTGTTTGTAAGGAAATTGAAGTTACAAACAATGAAATGTAATAACAAAATTTTAAATCAAGTTTTCTTAGTATTTTTTAAATGATGTTTTAACTGATAAAGGAAACATCTATCCCTTAACTTTATCTTTCACCAAAAAATATTTTCTTATTTGGCTTGGTAGTGATAGTAGCATTGCCAATAAGAAGTTTATTTTAAAAGCCTTGCCGGGATTGATTAAATTAACTAACGGTTAATCCAAAGAATCCCACCTCTTTTACATACCTTTGCGCACCCAAATCCTCAATAAGTTCATAATGGAATGAAGGTAAAAAGATGAAGGTGACGCAACAAAAGCTGAACCGGGTTTGGGGACTGGCATTATAAAAATTACAATTATCAATAGTCATGGCTGATCTTAAATTTCAAAGAAACTTCGGAATTGCGGCACATATTGATGCCGGTAAGACTACAACAACTGAACGCATACTGCGCTACACAGGTATGATCCATAAAATTGGCGAAGTACATGAAGGGGCTGCCACGACCGACTGGATGGAGCAGGAAAAAGAAAGAGGCATTACCATTACCTCTGCAGCGGTAAGTTGTCAGTGGAATTTTCCTACTGAGAAAGGAAAGCCAACAGAGGATACTAAGAAATATTATTTCAATATTATTGATACTCCGGGCCACGTTGATTTTACTGTAGAAGTAGAACGTTCTATGCGCGTACTTGACGGCCTCATTGCTTTGTTCTCTGCAGTTGATGGTGTAGAACCGCAAAGCGAAACAGTTTGGCGCCAGGCTAATCGCTATAGTGTTCCCCGCATTGGTTTTGTAAATAAGATGGATCGTGCCGGTGCTGATTTTTTAATGGTAGTAAACCAGGTAAAAGAAATGCTTGGTTCTAAAGCAGTTCCTCTTCAATTACCTATGGGTGCAGAAGATAATTTTAAAGGGGTGGTTGACCTCATAAAGATGAAGGGAATTATTTGGCACATGGAAACTGAAGGAATGACTTTTGATGAAATTCCCGTACCTGAAGATATGAAAGCAGAGGCTGAAGAATGGAGAGCTCATTTGGTGGAAGCTGTAGCGGAATATGATGATAAATTACTGGAAAAATTCTTTGAGGATCCTAATTCCATCAGCGAAGATGAAATTCATGAAGCTGTCCGCAAGGCTACAATTGATCTGACTATTGTTCCCATGCTTTGCGGCTCATCTTTTAAAAATAAAGGGGTGCAAACTGCTTTAGATGCTGTTTGCCGTTATTTGCCCAGTCCCGTCGATATTGAAGCTGTAGAAGGTACCGATCCCAATACAGGTGAAACTATAAAACGTAAACCAGATCCGAAAGAACCTTTTGCTGCTCTTGCTTTCAAAATCATGACTGATCCATTTGTTGGTCGCTTGGCATTCTTTCGTTGTTATTCCGGTCATTTAGATTCCGGCTCTTATGTACTGAATGTAAGGAGTGGGAAGAAAGAACGGATCAGTCGCATTATGAAGATGTTTGCCAATAAGCAAAACCCGGTTGATTTTATTGAAGCTGGTGATATTGCTGCTGCCGTTGGCTTCAAGGAAATAAAAACAGGTGATACTCTTTGTGATGAAGATCACCCGATTGTTTTAGAAAACATGTTCATTCCCGAGCCGGTTATTTCTGTAGCGGTAGAACCAAAGACACAAGCTGATGTTGATAAAATGGGCATGGCAATTGGGAAATTGGTTGAAGAAGATCCTACACTGCGTGTAAAAACGGATGAAGAAACAGGGCAAACTATTTTGAGTGGAATGGGTGAATTGCATTTAGAGATCATCGTAGACAGGATGAGACGAGAATTTAAAGTAGAAGTGAACCAGGGTGCTCCGCAGGTTGCATACAAAGAGGCATTTCAGGCAACTGTTGAACATCGTGAAATATTGAAGAAACAAACTGGCGGTCGTGGTAAGTTTGCTGATATTGTTTTTGAATTAGGACCTGCAGACAAAGAATGGAAAGCAGAAAACCCGGATAAACATTTTCAATTTGAGAACGATCTTTTCGGTGGGTCGATTCCACGTGAATATGTTCCGGCTATTCAAAAAGGTTTTGAACAAGCCATGTCAACTGGGGTATTGGCAAGTTACCCGGTTGATAATATGAAGATCCGTGTATTTGATGGGAGCTTTCATCAGGTTGACTCTGATTCCATGTCGTTCGAGCTTTGTGCCAAAGCAGGTTTTCGTGATGCAGCAAAAAAAGCAAAACCGGTTTTGCTGGAGCCAATCATGAAAATTGAAGTGGTAACTCCTGATCAGTATATGGGTGATGTAACAGGTGATCTAAACCGTCGTCGTGGAATGCTGGAAGGAATGGATAGTCGTGCGGGTGCGCAGGTGATCAAAGCAAAAGTTCCATTAAGTGAAATGTTTGGATATGTAACCCAGTTAAGAAGTTTATCTTCCGGCCGTGCATCAAGCACAATGGAATTTTCTCACTATGCCCCTGCGCCTGCAAATATTGCTGAAGAAGTGATTGCAAAGGTGAAGGGGAAAGTAAGCGCATAACAGGACTATAATTAATTGTAAAAAAATCCTGCTTAAGCAGGATTTTTCTTTTAACAAAACGTTGCTGCTATTTCAACCAAATCCTTTACAGGCAAGGCATGGAGGGTACTATCTTTGCAAATATAGTTTTCATTAGCCCCGTTTTTAAGGTCCGGCAGGTCCGTTCGCGGAATATGAAAAACACTTGCCCTACTAAGAATTAACAACAATAACAACAATGTCTCAACGAGGGTAATGGACAAAAGGGATTCGAAAGGATCCCTTTTTTGTAAATACGTTGTATTAAAAACATTCGTTTTACTTCTTTAATGGATCATGAAAAACAAATGCTATTCCCCAAATAGATGCTGCAACTGTTGATAAATAAAAAAGTAAACTGACTACAAGAGCAATTTGAGGATTTAAATGAAAATATTTAGCCCCTTCTACAAAAACTAATTCTCTGGTTCCTAAACCGCCTCCTAATGAAACAGGAAACACAGCAACAACTGCTGCAACTAAAAAAATAAAAATCCAGTCCGGCTGATTAACGGGTAATTGCAGTGATATCAAAATGCAATACACACAAACCACTTGTGTTAATTGGACAATCACTCCCCAAAAGAATGTGGGCCAAAAGCCACGAAGAAAATCCTTAAAATAAAATCGAACAACAATATATAAAACAATGATTGCGGTAATTGAACCTACGATGAGGATAACATCGTACAAAGTTTTATCAAGAACTATTATTCCATATACAGCCATGATAAGGCCTAATGCAAGCAAACCACTGAACCTGTCCAACAACACTGCAGCAGTTGTTTTTTTATATGATGCATTATATTTTCTTTTCAATAAAACGACCTTATAAGCATCTCCGCTGATAGAACCGGGAAGAAAAAGATTGTAAAACATACCCAGCCAATAAAGCTTTATATTCTTCCATTCCGGTAAGTGAATATAGATATTCCGGAAATAAATATTTAAACGAAAAGCTGAAAATAGTTTAGAAAGCATCAATAAAACAACAGCTAAAAATAACCAACTCCAGTTTGCTCTCAGAAATGCTTTTTCAGCTGCATTAAAATCAATTTTTTTTGAAATATACCAGAAACATATTATTGTTACTCCGATTTTCAACAACAACTTTAAATACTTACTTAGTTTTGATTTTTGTTTAACAACAGCTTCTTCCATTCCGTTTTTTGATTCAGGGTGAGATGGCTAAATTAGCTTGCAAATAATCTGTGCAAGTAAACATAAAAGAAATGAAAAAAAAAATACTATTACCTTTTGTAGTTATTGTTCTTTGCTGTAAGGCGAATGGGCAAATACATAAGAGGCCGATAACAGAGAAGGTGATAAAAAAAGGGATGGTTATTACAGAAGATACCAGGATTAAAAAAGCGGTTTATAAACTTGATGCTGATTCAAATTCTGATCAACCGGTTATTTTGATAGAAGGATACAGGGTAACGGTAGATTTTAATAACGCTACCCTCCAGGGAAGCAATTCAAAAAGTAATCCTGATGAATTTTTTGGTGTTGCGGTTATAATAAGTGATAGAAGCACTCATGTTACTATTAAAAATTTAAAAGCAAAAGGATACAAAGTTGCTTTATTAGCAAAAGGCGTAACAAGTCTCACACTGGAGAATTGTGACTTCAGTTATAATTATCGGCAGCATCTTAACAGTACTCAGGAAAAAGAGGATATTTCAGATTGGATGAGTTATCACCACAACGAAAATGATGAGTGGCTTCGGTATGGGGCTGCTATTTATTTACGCAATTGTAATATGCCTATTGTTCGTAATTGTAAAGTAACCGGCGGGCAAAATGCCTTGATGATGACAGGCTGCAATGACGGATTGATCGTGAATAATGATTTTTCTTTTAATTCAGGCATAGGTATTGGCATGTATCGGTGTAGCTATAATGAGGTGGCTTATAATAAAATTGATTTCAATGTTCGCGGTTATAGCGATAGCGTCTACAATAGGGGTCAGGATAGTGCCGGTATCCTCATATACGAACAAAGCAGTAATAATTTGTTTTATAAAAATTCTGTTACACATAGCGGTGATGGATTTTTTTTATGGGCAGGCCAAACAACAATGGATACCGGAAAGGGAGGATGTAATGATAATATCATTTTTGGAAACGATTTTTCCTATGCACCTACTAACGGAATAGAGGTAACATTCAGCAGTAATAAAATTTTAAAGAACAGGATCTTTGAATGTGACAATGGAATTTGGGGCGGTTATAGCTATCACACTGAAATTGCCAACAATCAATTCAGAAATAATAATGTTGGGATTGCAATCGAGCAAGGGCAGGATAATGATATTCACCATAATTTATTTTTCAAAGATAAGACTGCAATAAAACTCTGGGCAAGAAAAGAACAGCCTGTTGATTGGGGTTATGCAAAATATCGTGATACAAGAAGCAGGAATTATAATTTGATCCAGAATAGTTATAATGAAGATAAAACAGCGCTTGATATTGTGCGTACAGATTCTTTGAAAATTTTTGGAGATTATGTTTCAAATGCAGATCAGTTTTTAAAAATTGATTCAACGGTTATTAACCTTGATACAACTCAGAATGATGATTTGATAGATAAATTTTCTGTCGATTCAGTAATTACTGGTCCTGCTATTGAAAATCCACTCGACGCTTTTAAAGGTACAGGGAAGTTAGCTGGAAGAAAAAACATCTTAATTACTGAATGGGGGCCTTATGACTTTCGCTCCCCCTTAATTTGGAATACAAATCCTGTCGATACTTCGGATATTCTTCAATTTGATATCAAGGGGCCGGCAGGGAAATGGAAGATAAAATCTTTTAAAGGTGTAGATAGTATTTCTGCACAAAGCGGAATAGTGCCTGCAACGATCACTGCAAAGAAATTAAAGGGAGAAAGAACAGATATCAATATTCAATTAGTGTACGTCGGTGATGAAATAAAAACTCAGTTTGGAAGAATTATTCCAAAAGGTCAACCATTTATTTTTTCATTCAATAAATTTTTTCAACCGATCGATTGGAGGGTAACCTGGTATAGTTTAGATACTGCCATTTATAATCCGCTTAAAACCGGAGAGATGTTTGCTCCAAATATAAAAATGCGACCGGTTAAAACGGAAAAAACTCAAAGACTTGATTATGCATGGTGGGGTGGAATAAACACAGATGAAGGCAGGATCCCGCAATTCATTACAGTTGCAGACGGAACCGGCAATTTTGAAAAGGGTAAATATAAAATCGGAATAACCTGGGATGATGCAGTAAAGATATATGTGGATGATAAGTTGATTATTAATGAATGGGATCCATCAAAATATAATTTTGATGAAACTCCTCATCAAACGATCGAATTAAACCTGGAAGAAGGAGTTCATCGCTTTCATGTTGAGCATATTGGATTAGGCGGTTTTGCCACTCTTGCTTTGAAAATTAAGAAATCTGGATAAGTTTTAATATCATTACAGTTGTTGGAATGATTTCTGTTAATTTTTTTGACAGGAATACCAAGTTTAGTGAGAAGACGTTTTCATGCTATAAAGTGAACCATGAAAGGAACAATTATTTTTTTTATACTATTTCTTTCTTCAGCCCGGGTTTTTTCACAAAGGAACGTGGGTAACGATTTTGAAAAAGAAAATTTTTTCCGCGTTGGTTTTAATGCAGGAATAAATATTAATAAAATCCAGGGCAAGTCTTTTAAGGACGAATTTCGGTACAATTATGATTTGCGAGGGTTTCTGCAATTCAATTTTTCCCGAAAATTTGGATTGCAACCTGAAATAAGCTTTATTCAGGCATCGTCTGAACAAACCAATGATTTTTCAGATATCTATGACGACATTTCTTTGGGAGGTGATCAACTAAAAGCCAGGCTAAATTATTTGGAGGTTGGAAGTATGCTTAACCTGAATGTGGGTCCGACCCAACGGATAAAACTTCAATTCGGTCCTCAGTGGGGAATACTTCTGAGTGAAAAGGTAGATAGTCTGAAAACTTCCGAAAATATTTTTAAAAATGGTGATTTTTCCCTGGCTGGCGGCATTATGATTCAACTTCCATTTGTGCATATAGGTGGCAGATTTGCACAGGGGTTTATTGATATTAATGGTATTGATAACAGGGACAAATGGAAAAATCAATCTTTCCAAATATTTGCCGGAATTACATTTTAATTTGAGTCAAAGAAACTTCCCCAAAATTCATTCTTAAATCTTTGTCCGTTTAATTTCATCCACTTATCTTTGCGCTCCCAAATTCAAATGGGAAATTTCGCACATGTCGCAGAGAATCAGAATCAAATTACAGTCTTACGATCATAACCTTGTTGACAAATCAGCGGAAAAGATCGTTAAGACGGTGCGCAGCACCGGTGCGGTAGTGACAGGACCTATTCCTTTGCCTACCCGTAAAAAAGTTTTCACTGTGCTTCGTTCACCACATGTAAACAAGAAGAGCCGCGAGCAATTCCAGTTAGCTACACACAAGCGCTTGCTGGATATTTATACGTCTTCTTCACGTACTGTGGATGCGTTGAGCAAACTGGATTTACCGAGCGGTGTGGAAGTTGAGATCAAAGCGTAAGTCAGAACCACGAGTCTTAGAATTTTGAAGAAATAGATTAGTTCTTATAAATAATTTTTCATCTCTCAATCAACCGCCGAATGCGGTTGAAAAAAGAGCTCTGACGTAAAAGATTCCCCGACGCTGAGTTGGGGTAAAATATAAACAAGCCCTTCGAGGTTTGTTTATCGCCGGTACTTCTGATGCCTACGGCCCACTGAAGTGGAAAAAGAAAAGGTCGGTGATGAACCAGGATTGAAGACCAATTTATATGGCTGGTCTGTCTTGTATAACCTTGCGGGGAAAACCGTAAGAAAATGAAAGGTATTATTGGAAAAAAAATTGGGATGACCAGCATCTTCGATCCTACGGGCAAGCAGACCGCTTGCACCATAATCGAAGCAGGTCCCTGCGTGATTACTCAGATAAGAACTAGGGATAATGATGGCTACAGTGCCCTTCAACTCGCATTTGGTGACAAAAACGAAAAGCACTCCAACAAATCTGAAACAAATCACTTCGCAAAATCCGGCACTTCTCCCAAAAAATTTGTAAAAGAATTCCGCGATTTTTCTGTTGAAAAAAACATAGGTGAAACAATCACAGTTGGCATTTTTGCCGAAGGAGAACAGGTTGATGTGGTGGGCACTACAAAAGGAAAAGGTTTCCAGGGCGTAGTTAAACGTCATGGATTTCATGGTGTGGGTGGTCAATCACATGGCCAGCATGACCGTTCAAGAGCTCCCGGATCACTGGGTAACTCCTCTGATGCAAGCCGTGTAATGAAGGGTGTCCGCATGGCAGGCCGCCTTGGTACTGACAGGGTGAAACTGAAAAATCTTAAAGTAGTAAAAATATTTCCGGATAAAAATTATATCCTGGTCAGCGGCTCTGTTCCGGGTCACAATGGTTCAATCGTTTTAATTCAGAAATAATATGCAAGCAGAAGTTTTAAATATAAAAGGAAAGAAAACCGGCAGAACGGTTGAACTGCCCGACGAGATATTCGGTGCTGAGCCAAATGATCATGTGATTTATCTCGCCGTTAAGCAATACCGCGCTGCTCGGCGCCAGGGCACACACAAAGTGAAGACCCGTGCTGAAGTGCAGGGTGCCAGTCGCAAGCTTCATCGTCAGAAAGGTACGGGTGGAAGTCGTAAAGGAAATATCCGTAACCCCTTATATAAAGGGGGTGGTACAGTGTTTGGCCCCAAGCCACACAGTTACGACATCAAACTAAATCGTAAAGTAAAAGATCTTGCAAAAGTTTCTGCACTTTCTCATAAAGCAAAAGGCAATTCGATTTTTGTTGTAGAAGACATCAACCTCGATGCTCCCAAAACAAAAACCTTTGTTGATATGCTCGGTGGCTTGAGGGTTGATGGTAAAAAAGTGTTGTTTGTGATTCCTGAATACAACGATAATGTGTATTTAAGCTTCAGAAATGTGCCTGTAGTAAATGGCATTTTACTGAGCGATATGAACACGTATGATATTGTAAACGCTGATGTGGTTGTGCTGACTGAAAGTGCAGCAAAAATTTTTTCTGAAGAAGAAGTAGAAGCATAAATAAAAATTAAAAAGAAAGCAATGAAACTTTCTGATGTATTGATAAAACCGATCTTAAGTGAAAAAGCAAATGCGCAGCAGGATAAACTGCGTCGTTATGCTTTCAAAGTAGCTAAGAAGGCAAATAAGTTGGAGATCAAAAGAGCTGTTGAAGAGTTTTATGGAGTAAGTGTGGTAGAGGTAAATACATCTACCAGCCCCGGAAAAAATAAAACCCGATATACAAAAGCTGGTTTTATTTCCGGCCAGAAACCTTCATTCAAAAAGGCATTTGTAACAGTTGCAGAAGGCGATGCAATTGACCTGTACGCTAATATTTAAACCCCTTTGTTTCCCTGAAGGGGGAATTTAGGAGGTAGTTCTTTATAACAATTATGGTAACAAGCGCCGAGAAGTCTTGATTAATTAAAATTTTTAAAAAATTATTCCTCTTTAGAGGATAGGGTATGGCAGTAAAAAAATACAAACCGGTAACAGCAGGCACCCGTTGGAGAATCGGGAATGCATATGCAGAGGTTACTACCAATGAGCCTGAAAAAAGCTTGCTTGAAACAAAGAAAAGAAGCGGTGGACGTAATTCTTCCGGTCATCTCACTATGCGTTACATCGGTGGTGGCCATAAAAAGAAATATCGTGTTATTGATTTCAAGCGCAATAAAAAAGATATTGATGCCACGGTAAAAACAATCGAGTATGATCCTAACCGCACATGTTTTATTGCTTTGGTTGAATATACTGATGGTGAGTTGAGATATATCATTGCACCCCAAGGTTTACAGGTTGGCAACAAAATTATTAGTGGTAATGATGTAGCTCCTGAAATCGGTAATGCATTACCGATGAAGAATATGCCTTTGGGTACAAATGTGCACAATATTGAAATGCAACCGGGACAAGGCGGTAAAATTTCAAGAAGCGCCGGAGCGTCCGCACAACTTACCAACAAAGAAGATAAGTACGCTATTTTAAAAATGCCAAGTGGGGAATTGAGAAAAGTGCTGATCAATTGTTATGCAACGGTTGGTGTGGTCAGTAATAGCGATCATAGCTTACAGAGCATGGGTAAAGCGGGTCGTAACAGGTGGAGAGGTATTCGCCCGCGTAATCGCGGTGTGGCAATGAACCCGGTTGATCACCCAATGGGAGGTGGTGAAGGAAAGGCTTCCGGTGGCCAGCCTCGCAGCAGAAATGGTCAATATTCAAGAGGCTTGAAAACACGCAAACCGCATAAAGGCAGTGATCGTTTAATTATTCAAAGAAAGAATGGCAGCAAATTGAAAAAGTAAAAGCTCAGAGAGCTGAATAGATTACAGAATGTACAAGTGAGTGACACAACAGACGATGATTAGAATTGCAAAAGCTGGAAACAAAAAATAAAAAATTAAAATAGAAACATGGCTCGTTCGATTAAAAAAGGTCCTTATGTAGCCAGTCATCTTGAAAAAAAGGTGTTGGCAATTAATGAAGGCAAAAACAAAAAAACGGTGATTAAGACATGGAGCCGTCGTTCAACCATTACGCCGGATTTTGTCGGGCACACATTTGCGGTGCACAATGGAAATAAATTTATCCCGGTGTATATAACTGAATTTATGGTGGGTCATAAATTGGGTGAATTTGCACCAACCCGGCAGTTCAAAGGACATTCAAGTAAAAAGATTGAATAATAGTAAGAGTTTAAAGTTAACTCTGAATCAAAATTGAATAAATGGAAGCAGTAGCAAAACTGAGAAATTATCCGACATCGCCACGCAAAATGCGTTTACTTGCTGATCTGATCCGTGGTCATAAAGTAGAACGTGCATTGGCAATATTGGAACATAATCCCAAACACCCGGCTGTGCCTTTGCGCAAATTGGTGTTAAGTGCAATTAATAACTGGAAACAGAAGAATGAAAGTGGCGACGAAAGCGAATTGGTTGTAAAAACAGTTTTTGTTGATGGAGCAAGAACGTTGAAACGAATGCGCCCAGCCCCACAGGGTCGTGGTTATCGTGTTCGTAAACGCAGCAACCATGTAACGCTGGTAGTTGATATAAAAAGTAAGTTCATTGCTGAAGAAATAGTAGAAGACGTAAAAGAAGAGCAAGAAGAAAATGTAGCCGAAGTTAAGGAAGCAAAGAAGAAATCAGCAAAACCAAAAAAGGCAGCGGCGAAAAAAGCAGCCCCAAAGAAAAAGGCTGCTACAAAAAAAGCAACTAAAAAAAATAAATAACAAAAAACAAGAACCAAGCTCCAATAAATTGAGATTTGAAATTTGGTTTTTGGATTTTAAAAACAAAACATGGGTCAAAAAGCAAATCCGATAGGTAACAGGTTAGGCATCATCCGCGGATGGGAATCTAACTGGTATGGTAATAAAAAAGATTTTGCCGTCAAGCTGATCGAGGATAATAAGATCAGGACTTATCTGAATGCCCGTATCAACAAAGGTGGAATTTCAAAGATTGTTATTGAAAGAACACTGGGTAAGCTGATCATTACTATCCATACTTCAAAGCCAGGTATCATCATTGGTAAAGGTGGTGGTGAGGTGGACAGGATCAAAGAGGAATTGAAGAAACTTACCGGCAAAGAAGATGTACAGATCAATATTCTTGAGATCCGTCGTCCTGAGTTGGATGCGATGATCGTGGCTGACACTATTGCGAGGCAGATTGAGAATCGGATAAACTACAAAAGAGCAATTAAAATGTCAATTGCTTCAGCACTCCGTATGGGTGCTGAAGGAATTAAGGTGAAAGTGAGTGGCCGTTTGGGTGGTGCTGAAATTGCCCGTACTGAAGAGATTAAACAAGGTCGTGTACCTCTGCATACTTTTCGTATGGATATTGATTATGCAAATGTGTTTGCATTGACAGTATATGGAAAGATCGGTATCAAGGTATGGATTTGTAAAGGTGAAATTTTGACGAAAAGAGATCTGAATCCAAATTTTGTGGGAGGTAAGAGCGAAGTAAGCGACAGAAGAGACAGGAGGGATCATGACAGGAGAGACCACGATAGAAGAGATGACAGGAGAGGAGACAGAAGGGGAGACAGAAGAGGTGGTGGCGGAGGTAATAGAGGCGGTGGTGGTGGAAACAGAGGAGGAAGAAGATAAGCTAAAAACAAGAAACCAGTAACTAGAAACTTTATAAAATGTTACAACCGAAAAGAACGAAGCACAGGAAAATGCAGAAGGGTCGTATGAAAGGCAATGCTAAACGTGGGGCCACTATAGCTTTTGGTTCGTATGGATTAAAAGCGCTGGATCAGCAATGGTTAACTGATCGCCAGATCGAAGCGGCCCGCCAGGCATTGACCCGTCACATGAAACGTGAAGGAAATGTATGGATTCGTGTTTTTCCTGATAAACCAATTACACGCAAACCACTCGAGGTGAGAATGGGAAAGGGTAAAGGTAATCTTGAATTCTGGGCGGCCGTTGTAAAGCCGGGTCGTATTTTATTTGAGGTGGATGGTGTGTCTGAGCAAACAGCAAAAGAAGCATTATTATTAGCCGCAGGAAAATTACCGATCAAAACAAAATTTATTATACGCAGAGATTTAGTTGTGTAAAAAATAAATCGTAATAACGATGGGAAAGATAACAGATTTTCAAAAAAGTATTCACGGTATGAACGAGCAGGATTTAAAAGCAAGAATTAAAGAAGATGAACTGCGCTTGAAGAAATTGCAGTTTGCACATGCAATTTCCCCGGTAGAAAACCCAATGACTATTCGCAATCTCCGCCGTGATATTGCACGTTTGAAAACAGAATTAAAAAAGAAAGAACTAGAAGCTTAAAATAAAATAAAATGGCTGAAAGAAATTTGCGTAAAACAAGGATCGGCGTTGTTACCAGCAATAAGATGGTAAAAACGATCACTGTTGCAGTAGAAAGAAAAGTAAAACATCCAATTTACGGAAAGTTTGTGAAGAAGACAACGAAGTTTCATGCTCATGATGAAAAGAACGAGTGCAGTATTGGTGATTTGGTGAAGATCATGGAGACACGTCCTTTAAGTAAAACAAAGAGATGGAGACTGGTAGAGATCGTAGAGAAAGTTAAGTAGTATAATTATAAATGTTGAGTGATAAATGTTGAATGGAAAGTGATTATGAATTCAACATTCAACATTCAAAATTCAAAATAGAAAGAAATGATTCAGCAAGAAAGCCGTTTAAATGTCGCGGATAACAGTGGCGCCAAAGAGGTGCTTTGCATCCGTGTACTGGGTAACAGCGGCCAGCGTTATGCAAAAATTGGCGATACTATCGTAGTTACCGTTAAAGATGCATTGCCTGCAGGTGGAATTAAAAAAGGAACAGTGACAAAGGCAGTCATCGTTCGTACCACAAACAAATTGCGCCGAAAAGATGGCTCGTATATCCGCTTTGATGATAATGCTGTCGTACTGCTAACACAGACAGATGAACCAAGAGGTACCCGCATATTTGGACCAGTAGCAAGAGAACTTCGCGATAAGGGGTATATGAAAATTATTTCTTTGGCACCTGAAGTTCTTTAACAGTAATGAGTGATAAGTGTTGAATAGCGATTCAACCGCACGAGTGAGTGATACAACAAGAGTTAGATAGAAAACGGAAAGTTGATTAAATAAAATTAAAATTCCCATTAGGGATTTAGGGTATGAAAACGAGATTTAAACCAAAGTATAATATCAAAAAAGGCGATAGCGTAGTAGTGATTGCCGGTAATGATAAGGACCTGGCTAAGCCACGTACCGTAAAGCAGGTATTGGTTACTGAAGGAAGGGTAATCGTGGAAGGCGTAAATATGATTTCGAGACATATGAAACCTTCAGCACAAAATACCAAGGGTGGAATTATCAAGAAAGAAGCTCCGATACATATTAGTAACGTGATGCTGTGGGATGCGAAAGAAAAAGCCGGTTCAAAAGTGAAAAGGGAGCGCAATGAAGATGGAAAAACAGTTCGTATATCAAAAAAATCCGGGGAGGTAATTAAGTAATGGTAACTACAACCTACACTCCAAGACTGGAGAAAAAATATTATGATGAAGTGGTGCCTGCTTTGATGAAAAAGTTTGGGTATAAAAGCATCATGCAGGTTCCCCGTCTTGAAAAAATAAATCTGAACCGTGGTGTTAACGGAGCGGTGTCTGATAAAAAACTTGTAGATGTGGCTGTTGAAGAATTATCAACTGTCAGTGGTCAAAAAGCAGTTACTACAATTTCCAAGAAGGATATTTCGAATTTTAAGTTGCGTAAGAATATGCCCATCGGTGCAAAGGTTACATTGCGTAGTGATAAAATGTACGAATTTATGGATCGCCTTATTGCTGTTGCATTGCCCCGTGTTCGTGATTTTAGAGGAGTAAATGAAAAATCTTTTGATGGCAGAGGCAATTACACCTTAGGCGTAACAGAGCAGATCATTTTCCCTGAGATAGATATTGATAAAGTGACAAAGATTACAGGTATGGATATCACGTTTGTAACAACCGCACAAACAGATGAAGAGGCCTATGAATTGCTGAAAGAATTAGGAATGCCTTTTAGAAATATTAAAAAATAAAATTAGTAAATACAAACATGGCAAAAACATCAGTAAAAGCCAGGCAAAGGAAAAGAGAAGAAATGGTAAAACAGTACGCTGAAAAACGTGCTGCATTAAAGACCGCCGGTGACTGGAAAGCGTTAGACGAACTACCCAAAAATTCTTCAAGAGTTCGTTTAAAAAATCGCTGCCAGATGACTGGCCGTCCTAGGGGATATGTTCGCTATTTTGGAATATCCAGGATAGCTCTTCGTGATATGGCTTTAAATGGAAAAATTCCCGGATTGAAAAAAGCCTCATGGTAAAAAGAGTTACCGGTTTCAGGTAACCGGCAACGGGAAACAATTAATTAAAAAATGTTCAATCTTAAATAGATTATGGTAACAGATCCTATAGCAGATTTTCTGACAAGAATCCGAAACGCTCAAATGGCGGGTCATCGTATTGTGGAAATCCCGGCTTCTAATTTAAAAAAACGCATGACTGAGATATTGTACAACCAGGGCTATATTCTGAAATACAAATTTGAGGATAATAGCAAGCAGGGTGTTATCAAGATTGCATTGAAATATGATGCAACAACAAAACAACCGGCTATTCAAAGCCTGGAAAGGATTAGCCGTCCCGGTTTGCGCCAATATGCGGGTCCTGCTGATCTGCGCCGTGTAAAAAATGGCTTAGGTCTGGCTATTATATCTACTTCAAAAGGTGTGATGACAGACAAAGAGGCAAAGGCTCAGAATGTAGGCGGAGAAGTTCTTTGTTATGTGTCTTAGCAAAATGGTTTTTGAATTCTAAGAGAATAAAAGAAAATAAAATTGTCGATACATTAAGCTTAACTATACTAAGCTGACCGGTCCACAAAAAATTGTAATCTGATTTTTAAAATTTGAAATTTTTTAAACTATGTCTCGTATAGGTAGAAAACCAATCACTGTACTAAATGGAGTCACCATCACTATTGGCAATGACAACCTGGTAACAGTTAAAGGTCCCAAGGGTGAATTGAAACAATTCGTTGATCGCGATATTAAGTTAGAAATGAAAGATGGAACTCTTAGCTTCATTCGCCCAACTGATCAGATTCGTCACCGGGCATTACATGGCTTGTACCGGGCACTTATTGCCAATATGATGAAGGGTGTAACCGAGGGATATAAAAAGAATCTTGAGTTAATTGGTGTGGGCTTTAAGGCTTCTAACCAGGGGAATCTGCTTGATCTTTCATTAGGTTATTCGCATAATATAGTTTTTGAAGTGCCTAAAGAATTAAAAGTGGCAACAGCTCAGGAGAAAGGCCAGAATCCAACTATTTCATTGGAAGGGATCGATCGGCAGTTGCTCGGCCAGGTAGCTGCAAAGATCAGGGGTTTGCGCAAACCTGAACCTTACAAAGGAAAGGGTGTTCGTTATGTAGGTGAGGTAGTTCGTAAGAAGGCTGGTAAAGCTGCCGGTAAATAAAATAAGCTAATTTGAAAATATTGATATGAATCCGAAAGTTAAATCTCAAAGAAGGCAGAACATTCGTTACAGAATCCGCAGAAGAGTGGGCGAAGGAACAACCCAAAAGCCACGTCTTTCTGTATTCAGAAGCAACAGTGAAATTTATGTTCAACTGATTGATGATAGTAAAGGTCAAACTCTGGCTGCGGCATCTTCAAAAGATAAAGATATTGCTGCCCAAAAAGGAACAAAGACAGAGAAAAGTAAACTAGTGGGTGCCGCTATTGCAAAAAAGGCAACTGACCTTGGGTTAAAAGAAGTGAGATTTGACCGTGGCGGCTATTTATATCATGGACGTGTAAAAGCAGTGGCTGATGGAGCAAGAGAAGGAGGCCTTACGTTTTAAAGGGAGAAATTGTTCAATTGGGGAATTGGGAAATTTCAAAGTCTTCCAATTCCAAAATTTCAAAATTAAATATGTCAAAAGTAAATTTAAACAGAGTTAAACCCGGTGATCTCGAGTTAAAGGAAAAAGTGGTAGCCATTAATCGGGTGGTGAAAACTACAAAGGGAGGCCGTGCATTTAGTTTTTCTGCATTGGTTGTTGTAGGCAATGAGAATGGCGTAGTGGGGCATGGTTTGGGTAAAGCTAAAGAAGTGCAGGAAGCTATTACAAAAGGAATAGAAGATGCCAAAAAAAATCTAATCCGTGTTCCTGTAATGCATGGAACTATTCCTCACGACCAATGGGCTAAGGAAGGCGCTGCAAAAATTTTGATTAAACCTGCAGCTCATGGTACCGGTGTGATTGCAGGAGGCAGTATGCGTGCGGTACTGGAAAGTGCAGGTGTTCATAATGTGTTAGCTAAATCATTAGGATCTGCAAATCCGCATAACGTTGTAAAGGCAACTTTTAAAGCACTGGCCATGTTGCGGGAACCGATCTCTGTTGCCAAAACAAGAAACATTGGTTTAAAGAAAGTGTTTAATGGATAGAATGTGATACGTATTAAGTCATAAGTTATAAGTGCTACTTAGAGTTTAGTGCTTAAGACATACAACTTAACATCATGAAAAAGATAAAAATAACTTTAGTAAAAAGTCCGATTGACAGACCAAAGCGTCAAAAACAAACATTGCAGGCGCTTGGTTTAAATAAAGCAAACGCTACTAAAGAAGTGGATGCAACTCCTCAAATACTGGGAATGATTCGCAAGGTGGATCACCTGGTAAAAGTTGAGGAAGTTTGATAAAGTAAAAAATCAAAACTCACACTTTTTGAATTTTTGCTTTTGACTTTTAATTAATAATGCGAGGGGTGATTTCCCGCTGAGTACAAAATCAAAACAAATGAAACTACACGAATTAAAACCTGCAAAAGGAGCAACTCACAAAGAAAAAAGAATTGGCCGTGGTGATGGTTCCGGTCATGGTGGAACCTCTACAAAAGGTACAAAAGGTCAACAAAGCCGTACAGGTTATAAAAGAAAAATGTCACATGAAGGTGGACAGATGCCTATTCAACGGCGTATTCCAAAGAGAGGGTTCAACAATGTTCACCGCTTAGAGTATAAGGTTTTCAATATTGGCCAAATCGATCATTTAACCGAGAAGTATGATATTAAAGAATTTTCGTTGGAAAATCTTTATATCAATGGGTTAATAGGTCAGACTGACCGAGTGAAAATTTTGGGGAATGGAGAAATAAAAGCAAAAATTGCTTTTAAAGTAAATGCTGTAAGTGAAAAAGCAAAGACAGTAATTGAAGCAGCCGGTGGTACCGTAGAAATAGTTAAATAAGGGCATAAGCCAAATTGGTCCTTTGAAATACTCACTTAAATTTTAGTAAATTGCAAAACTGTTTTGCAGACACACAGTGTTGAATAATGATTGGGACGTACAAGTGGGTGACACAATAGGAGATGATAGTAGAATTGAAGCTGGAAACAAAAAATAATTAAGGTTATAAATCTGTAAACTCTCGTGAAGAAATTATTTCAGACGCTTAAAAATATTTGGAGTATTGAAGAATTAAGAAATAAAATTCTTTATACTCTTTTGCTTATCCTCATATATCGTATAGGTACACACATTGTTTTGCCGGGTATTAATCCCACTACCATGACGGCCTCTGCAAATGCTAATAATGGCCTGCTTGGCTTAATTGATGCTTTTTCCGGGGGTGCTTTTAGCCAGGCATCCATTTTTGCATTGGGAATAATGCCTTATATCTCTGCATCTATTTTTATGCAATTGATGACAGTGCTTGTTCCCCAATTTCAAAAAATGCAGAAAGAAGGTGATAGTGGTAGGAAAAAAATCAATCAATACACCCGTTATATTACAGTAGCTGTTACAGCCGTGCAGGCTTCGGCTTATGTAGCCTACCTGCGACAAATACATGGGAACAGTATTTTACCCGCTTATGCAGGATATTTCTGGCTTTCAACAGTAATTATTCTTACAGCAGGAACTCTGTTTGTAATGTGGATGGGTGAAAAAATTACGGATAGGGGATTAGGAAATGGGACTTCTCTTATCATTATGATCGGAATTCTTGGCCGTTTGCCTAATTCATTTATACAGGAGTTTGCTGCAAAATCAACACGACCTGGATTTATTTTAATATTTATAATTGAAATAGCAATATTAATAGGCATTATTCTGGGATGTATTTTGCTAATACAAGGGACAAGAAAAGTTCCTGTAAATTATGCAAAGCAAATTGTGGGCAACAGACAGTTTGGCGGAGCCAGGCAATTTTTACCTCTTAAGGTTAATAGCGCCGGTGTAATGCCTATCATCTTTGCCCAGGCTATTATGTTTTTACCAACACTATTTAATTTAACCAGTCTTGCTACTACAGAAACCAAGCAAGGCATTCAAAGAGTTTTTACAGATCACACCAATATTTGGTACATGGTGATATATTCCCTTGTAGTAATAGGATTTACTTTTTTATATACAGCTTTAATATTTAATCCAAAACAGATTTCAGATAACCTGAAACAGAATAATGGATTTATTCCTGGCGTAAAACCGGGTCAACCAACAACAGATTTTATAGGGGCCATTATGGATAAGATTACATTGCCAGGTGCTGTATTGCTGGCAATAGTAGGTATTTTACCAGGTATTGCACAGCTGCTGGGAGTAACACAGGGCTTCTCTACTTTCTTTGGAGGCACATCCTTACTTATCATGGTAGGTGTAATACTTGATACTTTGCAGCAAATAGAAACCCAGTTATTGATGCGCCAGTATGATGGATTAATGAAGAGTGGCCGCCTGCAGGGTAGACAAACAGCAACTACGGTACAGATGTAATCAGGATAAAAATGATTTCAAAAACCTGGTGAGTTTGCTTGCCGGGTTTTTCTTTTTAAAAGAGTAAAACGATAAAATTTGTATGGAAATTTGATTTGTAAAAATGAGTACTCTTAAAACTAAAGAAGAAATAGAACTAATGCGTCAAAGCGCATTGCTGGTTAGCAAAACTTTGACTGAAGTAGCTAAGGTGCTGAAGCCAGGCATTACTTCCATGACTTTAGATAAGATGATCGGTGAATTTATTCGTGATCACAAAGCTGTTCCCTCGTTTTTAGATTACCGGGGTTATCCTTTTAATTCCTGCATATCCGTAAATGATGTAGTGGTGCATGGATTTCCCAATAATGACCCTTTGCAGGAGGGTGATATTGTTTCCGTAGATATTGGAGTAATATTAAATGAATGGCATGGAGATCATGCGTACACTTTTGCAATTGGCGATCCCGGAGAAGAAGTACTGCAATTAATTAAGGTCACTAAGGAATCTTTATACAAGGGCATTGAGAAAGCAGTGGCAGGTAACAGGGTAGGAGATATTTCATTTGCTATCCAGGAATATACCGAAAAGAAATATGGGTATGGAGTGGTTAGAGAGCTGGTAGGTCATGGATTAGGAAAAGGTTTACATGAGGATCCTCAGGTGCCTAATTATGGAAAAAGAGGCAGCGGGCCAAAAATGCGGGAAGGCTTAGTGCTCGCTATTGAACCGATGATCAATCTTGGTACAAGAAAAATTTATACAGAAGAAGATGGATGGACTGTGAGAACTGAAGATCATAAACCCTCTGTACACTTTGAACATGATGTTTCTGTGAAGAAAGGAAAAGCAGACATACTTTCTGATTATTCTCCCATAGAAGCTGCTGAGAAAACCAATGCAAATTTATTTTCAGACTATTAGTATTTTACAGGGAAATAAGAAACATGAGATACTTAATCTGTATTGTCTCCTGCTTTATTTCTTTTATTACAATTGCGCAAACTTCAGACTTAGAAAAAATCCGCTCCTACAGAGAGAAAAATGAAGAGGCGATCTATAATGATTTCATTTCCTTTTTAAAAATTCCAAATGTAGCTACTGATACCGCCAATATAGGAAAGAATGCAGATTTTCTTTTACAGTTGATGAATGTAAAAGGTATAAGTAATGTTCAATTACTGGAAGCTGATGAGAGAAATGTTCCACCTGTTGTATATGGCGAAGTAAATGTTTCGGGGGCAAATAGAACCATTGTTTTCTATGCGCATTATGATGGGCAACCTGTGAATGCTGCATTATGGTCAAAAGGTCTCGGTCCGTTTCAACCACAGCTTCTCGATGGCAGAGCAGACGAAAATGCTTCTATTCAAGCATCATTGAGTTTTCCTTTAAATGATAATTGGCGGATTTATGCCCGAGGTGCATCAGATGACAAAGGTGGAGTAATGGCCATACTGGCTGCTTTCACGGCTGTTAAGGAGTCAGGAATAAGATTTCCGTATAACATCAAATTCTTTTTTGAGGGTGAAGAGGAACAAGGTTCCATTCACCTTTATCAATTTCTTGAAAAATATAAATCTTTATTGCAATCCGATCTCTGGATTATTTGTGACGGGCCGGTACATCAATCAGGCGATAAACAAATTGTATTTGGTGCCAGAGGTGACGTGCACCTTACTTTGAAAGTTCACGGTCCGAAGAATCCATTGCACAGCGGACATTATGGTAACTGGGTTCCTAACCCTGCAATGATGTTATCGAAATTATTAGCATCGATGAAAGATGAAAATGGGATAGTTACAGTAAAAGACTTTTATAATGATGTAATTCCGCTTTCAACTACGGAAAAAAGGGCATTGGCAAATATTCCTGACGTGGATAAAGAATTAAAGAAAAAAATTGGCTTTGCGGTGGAAGAAATGAAAGGAAAAAGTTTGATGGAGAGTATTAATCTTCCTTCATTGAATATAAATGGAATTGAAACCTCGAATGTGGGTACAATACAAGCAAATGTAATACCTGTTTCTGCTACTGCTGTTATTGACCTGCGCCTGGTAGTGGGTAATGACTGGAAACGACAGCAACAAAAAGTGATTGACCATATTGTCGGGCAGGGTTTTTATGTAACAGAAAATGAACCTACTGACGAAGAGAGAAGCAAATATGAAAAAATAGTACAGGTAGAAAGAGAAATTGGATACAATGCAGAAAAGACTTCTATGGACTGGCCCGTAGCAAAATTGGTGATGGCGGCCATACAGCAAACAACAAAGAACCCTGTTTTGCAGTTGCCCACTTTGGGAGGCAGCTTACCATTAGAAGACCTTGTAAAAACGCTGGATACAAAATTTCTGATCGTTCCTATTGCTAATCCTGACAATAATCAGCATGCAAGTGATGAAAATATTAAGCTGAAAAATTTTTGGGAAGGAATTGATATGATCGCTTCTGTTATGATGATGAAGTTTTAGCTATCTGTTTGTCTAATTGGGGTTTTAACCGGGAGTAAGCCCATGCAGAAAAAGGAAAGAAAATGATCAATAACCATGAAAATAAATTGTGAGTAAGAATGAAAACAATAATAGTAACAAAAATGACATATAACGGATAGATAAACAATAGTAGCGCCATTAGTACCGAATCATAATGATCATTGTCCCAGGTTCCTTTGTAAGTAAGTTTTTTTATTGGCAAATAAAGCGGGGTGTTTATAAGAAAGCCGATTATTGCAGGAATAAGTAAAAACATCTTTGTAAGAGAAGAGGGTTTTATCTTTAATAATTGCTTTTGTTTTTGAATATCGTTTTTGTCAATTTCAAAAACAAGCTGATGAAATTGACCTGTTAGCTTATTGTTGAAAGACTGATTTCTTTTTCCATCTGCATGATCCAAATCAAAATCATGTTTAGTTATCTCCTCACCAAAATTGATGAAGACATTTTTTGAGAATTTCCTGAATGAACTATAATTGATGCCAACCGGTAAAACTTCTAAAGGAATATCTTCATCCCAGCTGCTAAAAGCTAATCTTGCCGTACCTTTTCTTAATGGCCGTAAATGCCATTCATTCACACATTTTGCTTCACTGAAAATTAAAACGATACCATTTTTTTTAAAAATGTTTTTACAGTCTTCAAAAGTTTGATAATTGATGCCCAGGTTTTCCACTCCTTCGCTGGTTCTATAAACAGGCAGCATTTTCAGAGCAGTTAGAATTCTGCTGTAAAATGTTTTTTTAAAAACATCACCTCTTGTGAGCGAATAGACGGGCTGCTGAAATAGATCAGCAATTATAGCAGCATCAAGAAATGAATTCGGATGATTGCAGGCAAGCAGTAATGGTCCCTTCTTTTTTAATAGTTCAGGTTTATTGATAATAATATGTCGGCAGAAAATTAGCATTGCCAGCCGAACAATAGGCTTAAGAATATTGTAAAGCAATCAACAATTTTGAGTGAATATAAGGAAAGAGCGTTTTGAAAACGACCGGATAAGGCTTTTTCCTTAGGACATTTTTGGAATCAATTTAATTTTACGAGTTAACTTTGAATTTTAAAGGTGATTTTATTATTTTCAAAAAAAATTAATAAATCCAAAACTAACCTTGCCATGAATTTTCTGAAATTGTTCCTCGGACTACTGATGGTCTGCCTTATTTATTTTATCAACGACGCAATTTACTGCCTGCACCAAAACAAAAACTGAGATTGAACACGATACCACAACGGTAATTAAAGTAGATACTTTGACCAAAGTAGATACATTTACAGTTATCGATAGTACGTATGATCTCCAATATGGACTAATTGCCTATCATAACTTTGATGGTGGTAATCTGAATGATAGTAGTGGTTATGGTAATAACATTACATTTAGTAATGCGACTCTCACAACTGATCGGTTTGGGAAATCTAATAACGCATACTTATTTGATGGTGCAAGTAGTTACATGGGGGCTCCAAATAGTAATTCATTAAATACAAGTAATGTGACTTTAATGGCAATCTTTAAAGTAAATGACTTTTACGCAGGTCCTTGTCACGGCAATCAAATTATTAGGGAAGGGGTATAACGATTATATAAATGGTTTTTACTTTTTAAGATTAAATGATTTTTCTGCTGATTGCAATACACCTCCAAATGTCAATAAAGAAACCTTTAGCGGGGGAATTACCACAGCAGGTATAATTACAGATACCTGTTTTGTCAAGACTGGTCAATGGTATAATTTAATTTATACTTATGATGGTATTGTTTCCAAGATTTATTTGAATGGACAATTGAAAAAGGTATCGACGTTTGGCCCAGTTGGATTTGACGCTAATAACCATGATCTGTTTATTGGAAAGCATGAAGATCCTATGTTTCCTTACTATTTCAATGGTGTAATTGATGAAATAAGAATTTATAACCGTGCATTACCCTTGGGAGCAATTAAACAACTTTCGGATTAAAAAGAATAAAATGATCTAAATAATGGCGATTCAAATAAAAACAATTTGAAGCTGAACGCAGTAAGTTCAGCTTTTTTAATTTATTGAAATAATCTTAAATATTTTTGGCAGGAAATAAGTTTTAGAATTGAAATTTTAAAATCTTCTTAATTATTAATATAGACGTTTATGATTAAATTTTTTGCAAAAGGAGTAAACTATTTATTCGGAAAAGCTTTGCAGAGAAGAAAAATTTGTGTTAGCAGTTCACTTGAATATCTGCAACGAAAGAGAAAAATTGATAATAATTATTTTGACTATATCAGACTTTCAATTCTGGAGTTGATAAGTTTTGAGATAAAGAAAAAGAAGCTTGAAGGTAATGTTGCGGAGTTAGGTGTTTATAAAGGTAAATTTGCCAGATATATCAATAATTTTCTTCCTGAGAAAAAATTATATCTCTTCGATACATTTGAAGGATTTGATAATAAAGATGTAATCAACGAAAAATCACAAAACTTTTCTTCTGGTGCACAGGATTTTTCTGATACGTCAATCGCTGCTGTTTTAAAACGGATGCCTTTCCCGGACAAGTGTATTCCTGTTAAAGGATTTTTTCCTGAATCAGCAAAAGAAATTGATGATAAGTTTGTTTTGGTAAGTCTTGATGCGGATTTGTATACACCAATTTATGCGGGTCTTAATTTTTTCTATCCCAGAATTGTGCAGGGAGGATATATTCTCATTCATGATTTTAATAATGATAATTATAAAGGTGTTCGGACAGCAGTTGAACAATTCTGTTCCGAGCAAAATATCAATTTTATACCTATTCCCGACTCTGCTGGTTCGGCAATAATTTCGAAATGAAAAGCATTTAGAAATCCTGTTTAAGCCCAAAATAAAATATGAAAATCTTGAGATGAGTTTACCGAATGTACAAGAGTGCAACCTAAGCCCAATAATGGTTTCAAGATTGATAACATAATAAAAAAACTATTGGTGCAGGCTCGTAATTCCCGGACAAATATACTATCTTTGCTGCCCCGATTTTTTAAACCCATCGGGTATTAAACATGTTTGAAAAAATAATTATTAAACAATTAAACGCTGATGCACAGGAGTCTGCCTCTGCTGAAACAGCAGAAGCAACTACAGCGACAACAACTGCACCTGCGGAGAGCCCTGTTGAAACGGCTCATGATGATTTTGACTGGAGCATTGACAAACGTAATGTTACTGTTTACAATGATGAGGAAAAACAAAAGTATGACAAGGTATATGAAAATACTTTTGTAACTATTAACGATAGTACACTGATCAAAGGAACTGTAGTCGGCATTACAAAAACAGATGTGGTGCTTAACATCGGATTCAAGAGTGATGGATTGGTTTCTCTGAATGAATTTCGTGATACTCCCGGCCTTAATGTAGGTGACGAAGTGGAAGTAATGGTAGTAGAGAAAGAAGACCGTGAAGGTCATTTGAATTTAAGCCGCCGCCAGGCACGCATTACCCGTGCATGGGAAAAAATTGTGGAAGTAAACAAGACTGGTGAAGTCATCACCGGAACGGTTACTTCAAAAACAAAGGGTGGATTGATCGTAGATGTGTTTGGAATGGAAACATTCCTTCCCGGTTCGCAAATTGATGTGAAGCCTGTAACAGATTACGATCAGTTTGTAGGTAAAACAATGGAATTTAAGGTTGTAAAAATCAACGAAGCCATTAAAAACGCCGTTGTATCTCACAAAGCACTTATTGAAAGTGATATCGAAGCACAACGGGCACAGATCATGAGTAAGCTTGAAAAAGGACAGGTGCTCGAAGGAACTGTAAAAAATATTACAGACTTCGGTGCATTTATGGATCTTGGTGGTTTGGATGGTTTGTTGTACATCACTGATATTTCATGGGGCCGTATTTCTCATCCGGGTGAAGTATTGAAACTTGATCAAAAGATTAACGTGGTAGTTCTTGATTTTGATGATGAGAAAAAACGCATCAGCCTTGGCTTAAAGCAATTGACTCCTCATCCATGGGATATTCTCCCTGAAAATATAAAAGAAGGGGAAGTCGTAAAAGGTAAAGTGGTTAATATTGAGGATTATGGTGCTTTTCTTGAAATTCTTCCCGGTGTAGAAGGTCTTGTTCACGTAAGTGAGATCACATGGTCAAATTCACCCATTAATGCTAAGGAATTTTTCAAGCTGGGTGATGAATATGAAGCTAAGATTGTAACACTGGATAAGGAAAATCGCAAGATGAGTTTATCCATCAAACAACTTAGCGAAGATCCGTGGAGCACTATCGAGACAAAATTTCCGGAAGGCAGCAAGCATACGGGTTTAGTGAAGAATATTACTCCTTACGGCGTGTTTGTAGAATTAGCTCCGGGTATTGGCGGTATGATCCATATCAGTGACTTAAGCTGGCTGAAACGTTTTAATCACCCGAGTGAATATACAAAGGTGGGAGAGAACATTGATATAGTGATTCTTGGTATTGATAAAGAGAATCGCAAACTTCAATTGGGTCATAAGCAGCTTGAAGAAGATCCCTGGAATACTTTACAGGATACTTTTGCCATCGGTTCTATTCATGAAGGAACAGTTATCCGCAGAGATGATAAAGGGGCTCTTGTTCAATTACCATACGGCCTGGAAGGATTTGCCCCGGCTCGTCATCTGTTTAAAGAAGACGGAAAAACAATTGGTGCAGATGAAACAACTCAGTTCATGGTTATTGAATTTGATCGTAACGAAAAACGGATTGTTCTTTCTCATACCAGAATTTGGGAACAAAGCAAGATAGAAGAAAGAGAAGCGGCTAAAAAAGAAGCACGGGTAGAATCAGAAAAAACCAAGAAAGTGGTAAAGAATATGCAAAATAAGGTTGAGAAGGCTACCTTAGGTGATCTGGGCGCTTTAGCTGAGATTAAGGCAAAATTAAAAGAAGAAGAAAAAACAGACGACAATAAGAAAAGTGAATAATAATAATGTTTTTACCTAAGAAAAAGCGTTCCGAATTACCGGGACGCTTTTTTTGTTTTACAATTGTCCATTTACTGCCTGTGTAGTTATTGAATAATTATTAAACAACAACACAACAATGATTAACGATACAAATCAGTAAACGAAACTTTTTCCTTTGTCTAACCAGAAATTATTTTAATTATACAAAAAGCAATAAATGCGATTATATCAATTGTAAAAAGAGTGACAACTGCAATTTGAAAACTTCGTGGCCGACCCCTAGTTGCCCGTGTATTTTGTAAAATAAAATCCGCTTTATGTCGCAGAGAGTAAAATAGTTGTTTCATTAAACGAATTTGAAAGGTTGTTTGTTCAATTTTAGGGCCAGATAAATAAAATTAGCAAATAGATCTTGGAACGATTAATAATATATAAAAGAAGTTGCGAAAATTGATGCCTGCATCTCAAAGATATTTTTTATGTAGAATTATCTCCACAATAGTATTACTAATGGCCCTGCTTTATTCATATATTTTTTTGGTACGTTTTTTATCAATTTATTTCTGACGAATTTCAGTTTTAATTGTGCTTTATATAAACTTATCCATCCCTTTGGATCAACCACATATTTTTTTCGCCTTTTCATTAAGGAAATAAGTATTGACAATATTAGAGAGGGTTCCAAATTTTTTAGATAGTTAGTCAGGTTTATTAATTTCACAAGGGCTCCTTTCCAGGAGCCTTCTTTATGAAATAATCAAAGCCAAAATTCCGGATTCCAAATAAAATGACGACTTTGGAATTTGAAATTTGTATTTTGGAATTTAAATGCTAACATGGCTTCCTTTTCTGAAAAACTTAAAAGAGTTCGGATTATAAAGGCATTTGTTTATGCTATTGTGGGAATTATTTCTTATCCCGGTCTTGTTTGGATTAATCGGTTAAAAATTTCCGGTACCGAAAACATAAAAAATCTTCCACGTCGAAATGTTTTATTTGTAAGTAATCACCAAACATATTTTGCAGATGTGATAACTTTTCTTCATATTTTTTGTGCAGTGAAGTGGGGAAAAAAGGACCGCCTGGGAATTCCTTATTATTTATTAAATCCATTTACAAGTGTATATTATGTTGCTGCAGAAGAGACTATGAAGGGAAGCTGGATCAGTCGTTTCTTTTCATTGGCGGGAGCGCTTACCGTAAAAAGAACATGGAGGGTGGAAGGAAAAGAATTTCGCCGTGGTCTCGATCCATCTGATACAAGAAAAGTGACGAGGGCACTAAAAAATAATTGGGTAATTACTTTTCCGCAAGGCACTACTAAACCATTTGCACCAGGAAGAAAGGGGACCGCGTTCATTATTAAACAAACACGTCCAATAGTGGTTCCGGTTATTATCAGTGGCTTCTGGAGGGCTTTTAATAAAAAAGGCTTAAAGTTTAAAAAGAAAGGCTCTCAACTATCTGCTACTTTTAAAGAACCACTTCAAATAGATTATGATGCATCTTCTGAAAATATTTTAGCACAAATAATGGATGCTATTGAGCAAAGTAAAAAATATATGATGCAGGGATCTCATCATTGGGAAACGATAGACAAATGAAACCTTACCTAACCTAAAGTGCAGGAACTAAAAAAAATTTTTATTTAGCCCCTTTAGGGGTTTGGGGTACAAACAAAGCTCTTAACTCTGATGCATCATCCGGGTGCATCTTTCCTCCCAATATTAATCGTACTTGTCTTCTTCTTAATGCTCCTTCAAACAAGCTCTTTTCTTCTTCTGTTTCGGGAATTAATTGGGGTACCGGTTTTGGCCGACTGCTTGCATCAAGCGCAACGAAAGTATAATAGGCTTCATTGCTTTTGTATTTATATTGCTGAATATGATTTTCACCCCATACTTTTAAGTGAATTTCCATAGATGTATTAAATGCTCTTGTTACCTTTGCTTCGATGTGTACAGTATTTCCAAGTTTAATAGGGCTTTCAAAAGAAATATTGTCAACCGAAGCGGTGACCACTGGTGAGTTACAATGTTTTTGAGCGGAGATGGCAGCAGCAATATCCATCCAGTACATCAACCTTCCACCCATTAAGTTTCCATACACATTTGTATCATTCGGAAGAACTATTTCTGTCATCATGGTCAGGCTGTCTGAAGATTCTCTTGGTTCCATTAGCTAAGTTTTAGTAAAGATAAGAAGCTGCTAAGTGAATAATGAATTGAGAAGTAAAGAGTCATGTTACCTCCTGTTCAGTATCAATTGCTATTTCCACTTTGCCAATTACCTTTGCCACCGTTAAAATTTTCGCTATGGATCCAAATTCCTTTATTTCGTTTGATAATACTGAAAATGCATTTGCCTATAAAACGGATAAGGAGTTAAAACGGGCCCGGTTCCTTTTTAAATCAATGAGCTATCAATGGCTGGTAAAATTAGGCACACAAATTACACCCTGGGCTATTCGTGCTGGTCTGCCGGTCAAGGGACTTATTCATAAAACAATTTTTAAACAATTTGTTGGCGGGGAAACATTGGAAGAAACCGCAGGCGTTGCAAAAAAATTAGGCGGGTATAATGTGCAGGTAATTTTGGATTATGGCGTGGAAGGTGGTCATAGTGAAGAAGCATTTGATCATGCTACAGACGAATTTATCCGGGTTATTAATTACGCAGGCACACAACCTAATATACCCTTTATGAGTGTAAAAGTGACCGGTATTGCCAGGTTTGGTTTATTGGAAAGACTTGATCACTCTGTTGAACAGAATGCGGGTTCATTGATGAAGCGATTTTCAAAAACTCTTGATGAACTTACAGACAACGAAAAAGCCGAATGGCAAAGAATACAGGAAAGGTTATTCCGCATTGGTGAGGCAGCTTCCGAAAAAAATGTGGGTGTTTTTATTGATGCGGAGCAAACGTGGATCCAGGATCCGGTTGATGTGGTAACTATTTTGATGATGGAGAAATTCAACAAAGCAAAGCCTGTTATATATAATACCCTGCAATTGTATCGCCACGATCGTTTGCAATTTTTAAAAGATTCCTTCGAAGCTGCTTTGCAGAAAAATTTTATTTTGGGTACCAAACTGGTTCGTGGTGCGTATATGGAGAAGGAAAGAAAGAGAGCAGAACAAATGAACTATCCTTCACCAATTCAACCGGATAAGGAATCAACAGACAGGGATTTTAATGATGCCATCCAATTTTGTATTGACCATCTTGATCGCATTGCATTAGTTGTGGCATCGCATAATGAATACAGTAATTTGTTGACTACTCAATTACTCCGGCAAAAAAACCTTCCGCTTGATCATCCGTATGTCCATCTTTCACAATTATATGGAATGAGCGATAACATTACTTTCAATCTCGCCATGGCCGGTTGTCACGTAAGCAAATACCTGCCTTTTGGGCCGATCAAAGACGTCATCCCTTATCTCATGCGCCGGGCGCAAGAGAATACTTCTGTAAAAGGACAGACAGGAAGAGAATTGGGATTAATAAAGAAAGAGATGAAGCGCAGAGGTTTATAACTGATAATTTTTTGTTGTAAGCTTTACAATTCTATTCAGCACATTATAAGCATTAAATTATTTTCCCCAATATGCCCACAATCCTGCTCCAGAAATTCAAAAAAGTCATGGTTCTTTTTAACTTGCACTCATGCAACAATACCTTGGCTTACTCCAATATATACTTGATAGTGGTGTAGAAAAGTCGGATCGGACGGGAACGGGAACAAAAAGCTGTTTCGGTTATCAAATGCGTTTTGACCTGCAAAAAGGGTTTCCATTGGTAACGACCAAAAAGCTTCATTTAAAAAGTATTATTTATGAACTGCTATGGTTTTTGAGAGGGGAGACAAATATTGCTTATCTCAAAGAACATAGTGTAAGTATTTGGGATGAATGGGCCGATGAAAATGGGGAACTGGGACCTGTATACGGTAAGCAATGGCGTAGTTGGGAAGGTGCTGATGGAAAGATAGCGGACCAGGTAAGTAATCTCATAAAACAAATCAAAACAAATCCGGATAGCCGCCGGTTAATTGTAAGTGCATGGAATGTAACTGATCTTCCAAAGATGGCTTTAATGCCTTGTCATGTTTTGTTCCAGTTTTATATAGCAAATGGGAGATTAAGTTGCCAGTTATATCAACGCAGTGCAGATGTATTTCTCGGCGTTCCTTTTAATATTGCTTCTTATGTTTTATTAACGATGATGGTTGCACAGGTTTGTGATCTTGAATCAGGTGAATTTATTCACACTTTCGGCGATGTGCATATTTATAATAATCATACGGAACAGGTAAAACTTCAGTTAAGCAGGACGCCCTATTCACTGCCGACGATGAAGCTGAATCCTTCAGTAAAAAATATTTTTGATTTCAAATTTGAAGATTTTACTCTTGGAAATTATCAATCGCATCCGGCTATTAAAGCACCTGTAGCTGTATAAAAGAATTTCGAATTCCAAATTCCGAATTTTAGATTTGTTTATAAATCAAAAATCTTGATTATAAGTTTTATCGCTGCAGTTTCAGAAAATAATGTGATTGGAAAAGGCAATAGACTTCCGTGGCATTTGCCAGCGGATATGAAGTATTTTAAAAACATCACATGGGCGATGCCTGTCATCATGGGCCGTAAATCTTTTGAAGCGCTTGGCAAACCATTAAGGGGCAGAAAGAATATTGTTATAACCCGAAATGAAAACTGGAATGAGGATGGAGTTGAGATTATACAGAGTATCGATCAGGCTATCACTTTGGCTGCACAAACAGACGCTAAAGAAATTTTTATAACAGGTGGGGCGGAAATTTTCGAGGCAGCACTTCCATCTGCTGACAGGATATATTTAACTCTTGTGCACGGTAATTTTGATGGAGACGCTTTTTTCCCCGAATTAAAACAGGAAGAGTGGAAAATGGTAAGTAATAAAGAATGTGAATCCGACGAAAAAAATGCTTATGCTCTTTCCTTCCAGGTTTGGGAAAGAAAACCTCCAACCCATAAAGGGGAGTAATGGCCTATTTCTTTTTTTAAGGAGGATGTGTATTAAGAGATTATTTAATCGAATCTATGGGTTTTAGAAACTGTCTTTCAATTTTATTATTTTCAAAATACCCCTTTAGGGGATAGGGGTATGTATTCTTCTTTTCAACTCACTTATAAATATCTCAATTACTATTTCAATGCCTCAAATAGTAAAGGTCACGGTATTCATTCTCCATTCGTATTTGATTTCATTACCCAGGTTTTAAACGACAAAGAGGTATACAGTGAATATGAAAAAGTAGAAGATCTTCGAAAAAAATTATTGAAGGATAAAACTATTCTTTCTGTTGAAGATTATGGGGCCGGTTCCTCTTCTTCAAAATCAAATCAGCGCTCTATTGCTTCCATTGCTAAACGTGCAGTTAAACCAAAAAAATTCGCACAACTTTTATATAGAATAGTAAAATATTATCAGCCAAAAACATTTATTGAATTAGGTACTTCGTTAGGCCTTACTACAAGTTATCTTTCTATGGCAAACCCTGGTTCAACTCTTTTTACACTGGAAGGTTCAACAGAGATTGCCAGAATTGCAGATCAAAACTTTAAAACTTCTGGACTAGATAACATAAAACTGGTAGAGGGTAATTTTGAATATACGCTACCTGCAGTACTGTATCAATTGCCTGTCGTTGATTTTGCTTTTATTGACGGTAATCATCGCCGTGATCCGACAGAGAATTATTTTCATTGGTTATTGGCAAAGTCAAATAATAATTCCATTTTTATTTTTGATGATATTCACTGGAGTAATGAAATGGAGCAGGCATGGAATAATATCAAAGAGAATCTTGCTGTGCGGTGTACGATCGATCTTTTTTTTATAGGCATAGTTTTTTTCAGGCAGGAATTTAAAGAAAAGCAGCATTTCACTATTCGATTCTGACATACATATATGCGAATTATTTCACTGATTATACTTTCTGTAAGTTTTTCTTTCGTGCATGCACAGGACTTTAATGAGTATAAAAAAGAAATATTCGAAAAAGAGGGTCAGCAACTTCCATACCGGGTTCTTTATCCTCTATCATTTGATAAATTTCAAAAATATCCGTTGCTGATTTTTTTGCATGGAGCGTATGAAAAAGGAGATGATAACCAATTGCAACTGGATATTGGCGGCCGTTACTTTTTAATAGATTCAAATCGTCGCAATTTTCCTTCTGTCGTTATTTTTCCACAATGCCCGGTTAATGATTTGTGGGCTTATTTTGATACAGAGCTTGATTCCGTCGGTGTGGTTAAACGGGCAATTTTTCCTTTTCGTAAAGAACCAACTGCAGTTACATTTTTACTAAAGCAATTGATAGATAGTTTACTTGGTCTTTCTTATATAGATTCAGGCAGAGTTTATATTGGAGGATTGTCACAGGGCGGCATGGGAGTGTTTGATATGGTGGCAAGATATCCTGATATTTTTGCGGCAGCTTTCCCGATATGCGGTGCGGGGAAAGTTTCCACATCATCTAAATTTGCCAAACAAACTGCTATATGGATTTTTCATGGCGGCGATGACGATGTTGTGCCAGTATATTTTTCGCGGCAATTTTATCATAGATTAAAGAAACTCGGAGCAGATGTGAAGTATACAGAATACCCTGGAGTTAAGCACAACAGCTGGGTTAATGCTTTCAAAGAAAAAGATCTGCTTCCCTGGCTTTTCAGCAAATCGAAAAATGATAAGTGAAATTCATAAAATGATAATCATCAATTTTCTGACTCAGAATTTTCTTTACCTTGAGCCCTTTTAAGAAATGGCTATGACGATAGGACTGTTAAAAGAACCATCCCATGAAACAAGAGTATCACTGCTTCCTGAAGCAGTGGCAGCACTGGTAAAGAAAAATTTAGAAGTACTTGTAGAACCAGGTGCCGGCGAAAAATCATTTGCATCAGACCAGGAATATGAAAGAACGGGTGCAAAACTCTCACCACGTCATGAAATAATTAATTCGTCCCGGGTAATACTTACCATTCATAAGCTTTCTCTTGATGATGTATCCTTGATGAAGTCTAAAATAGCTATTGGTGTTTACCTGCCCTTATATCATATCCCCCGTATGCATGAATGGGCCTCGAGGGGAGTAACAATTTTTAGCCTTGACATGTTACCGCGTACTACCCGTGCACAAACCATGGATATACTGAGTTCGCAGGCAAATATTGCCGGCTACAAGTCAGTGCTTGTGGCTGCTAATTTATATCCGAGATATTTTCCCATGTTTATGACGGCAGCGGGAACGATTGCTCCGGCAAAAGTGCTTGTTCTTGGCGCAGGTGTATCGGGTCTGCAGGCAGTTGCAACAGCAAGAAGACTGGGAGCTGTCGTGGAAGTATTCGATACAAGACCTGCAGTCAAAGAAGAAGTGATAAGCCTGGGAGCAAAATTCATTGAAGTGGAAGGGGCAGCCGATGCAACGGCGGGGGGTGGGTATGCGGTGGAGCAAAGCGAAGATTTTATGAAACGTCAGAAACAAAAGATCGCTGATAGTATAATGAAATCCGATGTGGTGATCACTACTGCACAAATACCCGGAAAGCCGGCACCCCTGTTGGTGACAGCAGAAATGGTTGAAACAATGAGACAGGGTTCTGTAATTATTGATCTCGCTGCTTCCACGGGTGGCAATTGTGAACTGAGCAGGAACAAGGAAACTATAATGCATAGAGGTGTTACCATTGTAGGAAATTCAAATCTTGCCGCAGGTATGCCTTCTGATGCAAGTAAATTATATGGAAAGAATGTGCTGAATTTTTTGCAACTGATCATAGATAAAAACGGAAACCTAAATCTCAACTGGGAAGATGATCTTGTAAAAGGTTGTTGCATTACCCATAATGGAGAAGTGGTGCATGAGAGAGTGAAATCGTTGATGGATAGTGATGAATAGTCAGATGAAGAGTAATTATTTTTTATATAACCGGCTTTTGTTCCCTGATTCAACTTCTGTTGCGTCGCACTCTTCAACGTTTAGTTCTTTATTCAACAATTAACTTGTCATACCGACGAAGAAGGCATCTCAAACTGTCAATCTCTGAGATTCTTCGCTTCTGTGTGAATGACAAAATAAAAGGAAAATATGAATTCAATTCTCAACTGGATTACAGCTAACCAGCAAATGATCTACATCGTCATCCTGATGATCTTTGTAGGTATTGAAGTCATTGGCCGTGTACCAAGTGTATTGCACACTCCGCTGATGAGTGGAGCTAATGCTATACATGGTGTGGTAATTATCGGGGCCATTATTGTAATGGGCACAGCGGAACCTGGTAATTACTTAGCATTAGTATTGGGATTTATTGCAGTGATATTGGGGACACTGAATGTAGTAGGTGGTTTTGTGGTGACGGATAGAATGTTGGAAATGTTTAAGAAGAAAAAATAGAACCACGATTTTTCGGATTAAATGGATCAACAGGAAATATGGAAATTAATATACTCACACTTTGCTATTTAATCGGTGCTGTTACATTTATTTTAGGATTGAAAATGCTTTCTAATCCTGCTACCGCGAGAAGGGGAAACCTGATTGCTGCGACAGGAATGACCATTGCTATTATAGGGACCATTTTTTTATATCGTGATGATGCAGGAAATAGTTTACACAATTACGGATGGATCTTCGGCGGAATTTTAATAGGTGGTATTGTCGGAACCTTTGCTGCCAAAAAGATTAAGATGACCGCCATGCCGGAAATGGTAAGTATGTTTAATGGTATGGGTGGGGCCTGTGCAGCGTTGATTTCGATTGTAGAGTTCGATCATTTAGTGAAAGGGCCTCCTTTTTCCGGTGTAACAATATATCCTCCGTTGAGCTCTTTGAGTATTCATGAAATTGAATTCCCCTATGGAAAGATTTTAATAATACTCCTGGGTTTAATTATTGGTTCTGTTTCTTTTGCAGGATCGATGATCGCATGGGGAAAACTCAATGGGAAGATTAAAGATATTTCATTTAAGGGGCAACACATTCTGAATATTTTAGTTCTGGTTGCAATGCTTTTTATGGCAGCCTATTTATTATTTAATCTTAATGGATCAAATGCATTCTTTTTATACATAATTTTTATACTTGCATTGTGCTATGGTGTTCTTTTCGTCATGCCGATTGGTGGTGCAGATATGCCGGTAGTCATTTCTTTGCTTAATTCATTTACCGGAGTTGCTGCGGCGTGTGGCGGCTTTTTATACAACAATAAAGTAATGCTCACCGGTGGTATTCTGGTGGGTGCAGCCGGTACGCTGCTTACAATCTTAATGTGTAAGGCAATGAATCGTTCATTGGCAAATGTGCTGATCGGTTCATTCGGTGGTACCACAGCTGCAGCAGGTCAAAAACAACAGGGGACTTACAAAGAAATTAGTTTAAGTGATGCTGCTGTGGTGCTGGCTTATTCTAATAAAGTGATGATTGTTCCCGGTTATGGTTTAGCTGTTGCCCAGGCCCAGCATGCCTGTCATGACCTGGAAAAATTATTGAATGAAAGAGGGGTAGAAGTAGAATATGCTATACATCCTGTGGCAGGTCGTATGCCCGGACACATGAATGTATTGCTGGCTGAAGCTGATGTGAGTTATGATAAGCTGGAAGAAATGGAACAGGCCAATGAAGAATTCCCATCAACAGATGTAGTATTGGTTCTTGGGGCTAATGATGTAGTAAACCCTGCAGCAAAGACAGATCCGTCTTCACCCATTTATGGTATGCCGATTCTTGATGTAGAACTGGCAAAGACAATTATTGTGAACAAACGCAGTATGAAACCAGGTTATGCCGGAATAGAAAATGAACTTTTCTTTTTCAAAAAAACTTCCATGCTTTTTGGAGATGCAAAAAAAGTGTTGCAGGATCTGATTGTGGCGATAAAGCAATTATAAGGTTTATTTTAAAGTGACTGCACCCCATATTTTCGTTGATAAGCAATCAAAAAAGAAATTACTTCGCTATAGGTTCTTTTACCGGCAGGCTGATTGTTAGCCTGTAAATATTTTCCATACAGCCATGTAATAATAGGTTCAACAGGAGTTTGGTATTTTTTGAAAAATCTTCGCAGTTGTTCATAATCTTTTTTTACCTGCGGATGAAGTGAATCAAGATATTGTTTTGCTTTTACTGAATCGTACTGATAAAGTTCATTGATACTATAATTGTACATATCAAAATACACGGAATAACGAAATACGGGGGAAGGGTGTAACCGACAGGCAAGAAAACCTGCAAAATTGGCTTCATTCTCTTTTGCATAACCAACCTGGTGACCAATTTCATGGCAGGCAACAAAAGGTTGTTCAAAAACAGGAATGGTTGTATTTACCTGCCCTTCTCCGGAGAAAGGGTTGTAATAGCCTTCGAATCCTAAAATATTTCCTGCATAACTATAAATGGATGGTTTGACAGATTTTGGTTCATAGCTTAAAAAAGGATATTTCTTTTTTGCCAGTTTGTAAGCTTCATAACTTTCATGAAAAAGGTTTCGTTTTTTATAAAATGAATCTCTTTGTGTCGGCTTAAGAACAGAAGCATAGTAATTAAGGCGTTGCTCTAAAACTTTTGTCAATGTATCTAATTCAGTTAAAGTGTATGTGCTCATCTTTAAGTTAAGTTGCTGAGCAATCCCTTTCCGGCTATAATTAAGTCCCCAAAGCAGGTAAAAAAGGGCGTACACAAAAAGAAAAAAGAAAATCACCTGCTTTAATCCATTCAAAAAATATTGACGGTTGAATTTTCTTTTAAACAGAACTTTTAGAAGTTGCCAGGTTTTTACCAGTATCACAAGAATAAGAAAGCCGTAAATAAGATCGCCGATACTAAAAGGTATCCAGCCAAACAAAAAACGTTGGGTCTTTGAGATTACTGGATAAATGCCATTCGAATAATATTTTTCAATAAATCCCGGGTATGTTGACGAAAATTTAATAAGAATGACAAGGAGAATAAGAGCAACCCAGCTCCAGGACTTCATCAACTTTTCTAAAAACGTTCCAAGAAATTGCCGCAATGAATTAAAATTTAATCTATCTTCAGAATCAGGGTATTAAATCAAATTGAAAGGGCTAAATTAATTCAAAATCGGTCTTAAATTTTGCAATTTATCCCCTACCTTTGCGTCCCTCTTAATTAGTCCTTAGGGCGCTAGTTTTATTGGGTAAAAAGCTGAATGATGAATCACAGAAGGGAGTATGAGATAGCGTTTGTGGGGCTAAAACCCGGGATCCATGGGTTCGACTATGAAATCAGGGATAAGTTCTTTGATGAATTTCAACAACAGGATTTCAGAAATTGCAATGCTAATATAAAACTGTCCCTTGACAAAGAGAACGGTTTTATGCTGCTGAAATTTGAGTTAAACGGTTCCCTGGAAGTAACCTGTGACCGTTGTAACAGTAATTTGCCCATAGATCTTTGGGATGAGTTTAAGATCATGGTAAAAATGGTTGAGGAACCGGAATTGATGAATGAGCAGGAAGATGATCCGGATGTTTACTATATCAGCCGTGGGGAAAGTCATTTAAGTATAGAGAATTGGATATATGAATTTATAAATTTGAGCATACCTATGCATAAGACCTGCAATTATGAAAACATGGATGGGCCTTATTGCAATAAAGAAGCAAAAGAGATGCTGAAGAAGCTCGAAGCTGAAAAAGAAAAAAAAGAAAACCCGATATGGAAAGGGTTGGAGAAGTTTAAAGATTTAGAGGATTAGTAAGAAAATAGAATGCAGAAGTTAGAAGAATGGAATTACAGGAAGATGAAGTGAGTAAGACAACAGGTGATGATAAGAATTATTGTCGTTGGTAACATAAAAATTGTTTTTAAGAATTTTAATTGTTGAGATATGCCAAATCCGAAACGCAGACACAGCCAGCAAAGAAGTGCTAAACGCAGAACACATTACAAAGCAAACGTTGCTACATTAAGCACTGATGGGACAACCGGGGAAACTCATGTACGTCATCGTGCATATTGGAGTGAAGGCAAACTGTATTACAAAGGCAGAGTAGTAGCAGATAAATCTGTTGAGAAAAAATAACAGTCAGCAAATTCCAATAAAAAGATTCCAAATTCCAATTAGAAATTTTATTGGAGTTTGGAATTTGATTTTACTAATGAATATTGGTTTAGATATAATGGGTGGCGATTTTGCACCTCGGGAAGTTGTAAAAGGTGTGATGGAATATTTATCTTCACAGGGCAATCCCTCCCATTTGACATTGATCGGCAATGAATCACAGGCAAAAGATCTCTTATCCGAATTTCAAATTCAAACCAATGACATTACCATAGTTCATGCAGAGCAGGTGATAGACATGCGTGAATCTCCTACCAAGGCGTTAAAAGAAAAACAAAAATCATCCATTTCTATCGGGTTTCATCTCCTGGCTTCAGGAAAAACAGATGCATTTATCAGTGCAGGCAATACGGGTGCTATGCTTGTCGGTGCATTGTTCAGTATAAAAGCTATTGAAGGTGTATTGCGACCGACTATTTCAAGTGTAATTCCAAAAGAAAACGGAAAAACAGGTATCATATTAGATGTTGGCCTAAATGCGGATTGCAAACCTGAGCAATTAAACCAGTTTGCAGTAATGGGCTCTGTATATGCCCAGCAAATCCTGGGAATTGAAAACCCCCGTGTGGCCTTGCTGAATGTAGGAGAGGAAGAAGGAAAGGGGAATCTATTGGCGCAGGCAACTTATCCTTTGCTTAAAGAAAACAGGCATATCAATTTTATTGGAAATATTGAAGGCCGCGATATTTTACTCGATGTGGCTGATGTGGTAGTTTGTGAAGGATTTACAGGTAATGTGATTTTAAAACTTGCTGAGTCATTATACGAAGTAAGTGAACGGCAGAATCTTGAACATGAGTATTTTGATCGTTTTAATTTTGAAAATTATGGCGGCACACCTGTGCTTGGTGTTGCCAAACCGGTTATTATTGGTCATGGTATCTCCCATGCCAAAGCTTTTAAGAACATGATCATCCTCGCTCAGAAAATGATTGAAAAAGATCTGATGAGTAAGATGAAAAAAGAATTGGAAACAGAACCGTGATGAAAAGATTCATCAGGATTTTGAAGAAATAAAAAATACTTTGATAATTTTCCTCTTCAATAATCCAATGAATGCAAAAAGCTGTCGCACTTCTCTTTTGTTTCCGGGTTTCATTTCTTTGTTTTTCACAAACCGATTCCGCAAAATATTTACCTGTCCGCACCAGGTTTGATTTTCACTGGGCCAATAGTGAAAGCTCACTGTTATTAACTCAATATGGGCAGCAGAAGGATATTGTTTTGATTCATCCCCACGACGATGAAATTGCTTCGAAAATAGCGGCAGAAAAGGTGCTTGAACAAACAGGTGGATTGTTGATCCGGCTTGAAAACAACGGAAAAAGATTAATCCATTTTGAAAAAAGCGGAAGGAGGTTTTTCTTTGACCCCAATCGGGTCTTTACTGCAAAAGGGTTACAAAAAAATCTGAATTTTTTAAACAATCGTGTTACACCGGCGGCATTAAGTTCAGTAAAATCTTTTGCATCATTTATCCTTCAGAAAATTCCTGAATCTGCAACTACTGTTGTTGCCTTGCATAATAATGAGGGTGGTCAGTATTCCATTAATAGTTATAAAGCAAATGGCAATCATGCGAGAGATGCTTTGAAAATTTATATCAATCGCAAAAAAGATCCTGATGATTTTTTTATTGTAACTAAGCCTGTAATTTTCGATAAATTAAAGAAAGCGGGTTATAATGTTGTACTTCAGAATAACAACACAGCAAAAGACGACGGTTCTTTGAGTATTTATTTTGGGAAAAAGAAACTGTCTTATGTCAATGTGGAAGCACAAACATACAACATGGAAGAACAAACAAAAATGCTTCGGAAATTAATGAGCATTTTACAAAAATGAATTATGCTAATTTATTTTTTCAAATTTCCTGCAACATTATCTGTCGCTATAACATTAAAAATCCAGAATTAGAATCACAAATTGTCAGGATTTCAAAAATGTAAATTCAGATAGATGAATCAGAAATAAAAAAACTCTTTTTAAGATTACAAATTATTTTTCATACCTTTTGCATTCCCGCTCTATTTAAGCCATCATTATCATCAATTTATTCATCTTTTAAAACTCAAACATGAGAAAATTATTTTTTATGATTTTACTCATTCCTATTCTCGGAATGAGCCAAACGCAAACCGTCATTAGTTCTTCCCGCTATTTTCCCAAAGCAGACAAAGTAATGGAATTTGAAAAAGCTATTCTTGCCCACATTCAGAAATTTCACAGCGGCGACTGGAAATGGAGAGTGTATGAAATTCAAACCGGCCCTGATGCCGGCGGTTACCAGGTTGTTGAAGGCCCGAAAAGCTGGGATGAGTTTGATAAAAGGGGTAACCTGGGCGATGAACACACGAAGGACTGGAACAAGAATGTCGCTATTTATCTTACGGATAAATATTCCTCCTATTACATAGATTACCGCGAAGATCTGAGCACGATACAACTTGGCGAGTTCACGGACAAGATCACGGTTACACATGTATTTCCCAAACCTGCAATGGGATACGAAGTGGAAGAAACAATAAAGAAGGCAAAGAACGCATGGGCAGCCGGCAATCAAACAGTGGCCGTTTACCAGTCAGTTGCTTCGGGCCAGGGTCAGTACATCCTCGTTTATCGCCTGAAAGAAGGATTGAAAGAATTGCAAAGTGGTTATCGCAAACCGATGAAGGAAAGATTTGACGGTGCAAACGGTGAAGGAACTTATGAAACATTCCTGGACAAGATCAACCACGGTACAGAAAGTGCATGGTCAGAAATGCTTTTTTACAGACCTGAACTGAGTGCCAAATAAATTTTTTTTTATGATAAAAGCTTCGCTTGATCAGGCGAAGCTTTTTTATTTTTTCAAACAGTCATAGCATCTCAATCAACATAGCACCGTCACCGTCAATATACCCCTCTAACTCCTCCGAGGGAAATAAAAAAAACTCTTCAACAATCGAAGAGTTTATTTATAAAAAACATTTTCAACAAGCAAGGACTGTGCGTTAGCAAGTCCCCCTCCTTTAGGAGGGGATTTAGGGGAGGCTTTCAATCACCATCGCACTGGCGCCGCCACCGCCATTGCAAATTCCTGCGGCTCCATACTTTCCTTTGTTTTGTTTTAAAACATTGATCAGTGATACTATTATTCTTGCGCCACTCGCTCCCAATGGATGTCCCATTGAAACTGCACCGCCATTCACATTCACTTTTGCAGGATCGAGATTCATTAATTTAATATTTGCAATGCCCACTACACTGAATGCTTCGTTCAATTCAAAAAAATGAATGTCACTCATTTTTAAACCGGCCTTCTTCACTGCTTTTGGTACAGCAAGGCTCGGTGTCGTCGTAAATTTTTCAGGAGCCTGTTCCGCATCTGCATAAGAAATAATTTTTGCAATGGGTTTTAAACCCAGTTCATCTGCTTTTTCTTTACTCATCAACACCAGAGCAGCCGCACCATCGTTCATCGTGCTTGCATTGGCGGCCGTTACTGTTCCTTCTTTTCCAAATGCGGGTTTCAGTCCCGGTATCTTATCAAACTTTACATTCCACGGCTCTTCATCTTTTTCAAACTTGATCGTTTCCTTTCTTGATGGAACTTCAACCGCCACTACTTCATCTTTGAATTTTCCATTGTTCCATGCATCCTGGCTGCGGGTATAACTTTCAATCGCAAATGCATCCTGTTCTTCACGGCTGATCTTATGTTCCGTTGCTGTAAGATCGGCGGCGCATCCCATGGCATAACCATGATAGCAATCCGTTAACCCGTCTTTCGCAAGGCCATCGATCAATTTTGTATCTCCGTATTTATTTCCCCATCTCAGGCTTTCCACATAAAAAGGAACGGCGCTCATATTTTCCATTCCGCCTGCGACAACAATATCGCTGTCACCCAGCATGATGCTTTGTGCTCCCTGTGCAATGGCTTTCATTCCGCTTGCACAGACTTTGTTTACCGTGGTACAGATCACTGAATCGGGAAGACCGGCATATTTTGCAGCTTGCCGTGCAGGCGCCTGTCCCAGGTTTGCCTGTAATACACAGCCCATCAAAACTTCATTTACCTGTTCGGGTTTAATACCGGCTCTTTCCAATGCAGCTTTAATGGCAACAGCTCCGAGTTTTGGTGCAGGAATATCTTTTAATGACCCTCCAAAACTTCCTATCGGTGTTCTTACGGCCGAAACAATATATACTTCTTTCATTTATAATTATGAATTATGAGTTTAGAATTGAGAGTTAAGCTTGCCCGCCGAAGTTTTAACGAAGGCGGGAGTGCGAAGTTAAGAATTATGTAGCCAGCTGTTGTACTACTATCATCGTCTCTTGTGTCACTCACTTCATCGTTCAGGAATTCTATTCGGCTTTTCATATTTTCGTTTTAGCGATCATCAAAAATGAATCTAAATTTTAACCATTCACTTGCAGAAAAATATGCAAGCAGTTCGCAAATCGCAAGAGTTCTCACAGAGAATTGGGTAAATAATAATATTTATTGTCCTTCATGTGGGAATAATAAGCTAGAAAGTTTTAAGAACAATAACCCAGTTGGAGATTTTTATTGCGATAACTGCAATTCCGAATATGAGTTAAAAAGCAAGAAAGATTCATTTTCACAGAAAATCGTTGATGGTGCTTATAAAGCAATGATAAGACGAATTAATTCAGATAACAATCCTCACTTTTTCTTTCTAAACTATTCTTCAAAGACTTTACTTGTTCAAAATTTTCTAGTCATTCCAAAACATTATTTCATTACTGATATAATAGAAAAAAGAAAACCACTAAGCGAAAAAGCAAGAAGGGCCGGATGGATAGGTTGCAATATTCTTCTTCAAAGTATTCCGTCAACAGGAAAAATATTTTTTGTAAGAGATAGTAAGGTTGAAGAAAGAAAAAATGTATTAGATTTTTGGGCGAGAACTGCTTTTCTATCGACACAAAAAAAAGAAAGCCGCGGTTGGACAATTGAACTATTAAAACTCATTGATAAGATTGATGAAAAAGAGTTTGATCTCAAAAGAGTTTATCAATTTGAAGACTATTTAAAACAAAGATTTCCAAATAATAATTTTATAAAAGATAAAATAAGACAACAATTACAAATACTTCGTGATAAAAGTATTCTAGAATTTAGAGGAAATGGTAAATATAAAAAAATATAAAATGGAAAATAACTCAATCAACAAAGTGTTAATCGTTATTCGTGGGGGGACTCTGCAAAAGGTTTTTTCAACTGATAAAGATTTGCAAATTGATCTTCTCGATTACGATGACAAGGAATTCTTAAATGATAAACAAGCAGAAATAGAATTTGAAAAAAGAACAAACAATTTAAAAGAGGTTTATTGACGTAAAGAGATTTCCGCCGTGGTTGTGTTCTTCACCAACCACAGAACTGATACTTCATCAAGCTCAGTAGAATTACCGAACGATGAAGTGAGTGACACAACGGAAGATAATAGTAGTACTGCAGATGGTTAAAAAAAATTACTTTCATGTCCGCCTTGGGTCTTTTTGCTTAATGATTTTACAGCATTTATTAAGCTCAGCAAAAGACCCCGGGTTAACAGTCAGCTTCTCGTCTAATTTAATTTTTCATTTCCGCCATGATTGGTGTTCTTCACCAACCACAATCACCCGTTGTTATTATCTTTAGCCAATGGAAGTACACAAGCACCCACATCATGTAACTCATAAAAAAAAATGGGGAGAATATTTTTTAGAATTTCTAATGATATTCTTTGCCGTATTCTTAGGCTTTGTTGCTGAAAATCTGCGTGAAGGCATCAAAGACAAAGAAGGAATTCATTCCGATATGAAGTCCCTCGTTGCCGATCTGAGATCCGATGTTGTTTATTCTGATTCCCTGATCATTCGTAACGAATACAGTTGCCTGATGACCGACTCCCTGATCAATATGCTGGGCAATCATCCTTCAAACACAGCAGACATTTATTACCTGGCACGAACCATCACTGCCAACTTCGGATATTTTTATTCCAATGCAAAAACATTTGAGCAAATGAAAGCATCGGGAAATTTAAAACTCATAAAACCCAGGAGCCTTTTAGACAGTATTGCCAATTACTATGCTTCTTTTCAATGGTTTTCCAACCAGGCAACATTACTGCTGGCGAAAATAGACGCCATTCACCAGGGGAATGGCAAATTGTTCAGCACATTTATCTTCCAAAAAATGATGCAAATTGATTATGGGGATTTTCAGCGGGGCATCATCGCCATAAAAAAACCCGAAGGCAATCCTGCATTTCTCACGACTGATCCCAACGTCATCAATGATGTTGCACTTCGGTATCATTATTATTTCAGCACGATGAAATTTTATGATAAAACCGGTATGCAATTGCTCACCCATGCAAGACGCCTGGTAGACCTGATTGAAAAAGAATATCCAAACAAATAGATACCTCCGATTGTAAGATGAAAGCGTTTACTAAAACAAAATATGGAGGACCGGAAATCCTTCACTTAGATGAGGTGGAAAAGCCAGTGATAAAGGATGATCACATACGGGTGAAAGTCATGGCTAATTCTGCTAACCCTGCCGACTGGCATATTCTCCGCGGTAAACCTTTTTTTGCCCGATTCGCATTCGGATTGTTTAAGCCTAAAGATAAAATTCCCGGGACTGATTTTGCAGGTATAGTAGAGGAAGCGGGAAAGAATGTAACACATTTTAAAGCAGGTGACCGGGTATTTGGTGGAACGCTTAAAGGCGGTGCTTTTGCAGAATACGTTTGCGTGCCGGAAAATACTTGTGCTCTTATGCCTGAAGGAGCAGGTTTTACTGAAATGGCATGTGTGCCTATAGCCGGGTTGACTGCATTACAAGCACTCACAACTCATGGAAAAATTCAACAGGGAGAAACCGTTCTTATCAATGGTTCATCAGGAGGAGTTGGTCATTTTGCTGTGCAGATTGCAAAAGCCTATGGCGCCAGGGTTACTGCTGTTTGCTCCGTCAGAAACATTGATTTTGTAAAGTCTTTAGGCGCTGATCATGTTATCGCATACGATAAAGAAAACATTCACCGGCACAATGGGAAATATGATCTCGTTATTGACACGAATGGAAATCTTTCTCATAAGGACTTCAAACGCATGGGATGGCGGGCTGTCATGGTAGGCTTCACAACAATGGGGCATATGATTTCAGTGTTATTAAAAAAAGCTATCAGCAAATTTCCATTAGTCCAGTTTACAGCAGAAGCCAATGCGAATGACCTGCAGAATCTTGCCTTATTAATTAAGCAGGGAAAAATTAAAGCTTACATTGAAAAAACTTTTTCTTACAAGGAAATTCCATCAGCCATCAGTTACATTGAAGCCATGCGTACCAGAGGCAAGGTGGCGATAGTTTGGGAAAATGATGACTGACCCATAAAAGATATTGGGCAGAAAGAAAAATCCTTCGCCTCTGTTTGTGTCCGTTAAAAAATAAATGCTAAGTTGCGTGCCTGCCTGGCAATCTGGAAGCAACAGTCGAAGTCATTAAATGACTTTCAGATTGCTTCGCTGCGCTCCATGTTGTTGTTGGTCATTTTTAGTCCTTTTTGAAAAACCGGGACACATCATAACCAATATTCAGACTGATGGTCCTGTTTTTCGCGGTATAATCCTGGCTCGCATAGACCACATTGGCTAAACCCATTTCATACGAAAGGTGGAAGCTAAGACCATTGTTCATTAAATATCCCACAGAGGCGCCCAGGCCTAAATCGAAACGTTTGTATCCGCCATTATTTTCGCCGAACGATTTTATACTAAACCCGTCCGATTTTATTTTGCCTCCAATTCCGTAGGCGATATAAGGCCCCAAGCCAACAAATAGGGAACCTGAGGACGATGGATGAAGATAGGTAATGTATGCAGGTACCTCAAGGTAATTTAGATGGATCTTTGCTTTGGATCCAGTGCCGTTGAATTTATAACCCTTACCGATATACTGCAGGCCCATCATCAAAGTCCAGTCTGTATTCTTGCTTTCGTTGTCAAATGCATTGCCCGGGTCCAGGCTCAAATCCGGAGAGGATGTGCCTTTTAAAATACCATACCATACCATGTATCCCAGATTCTGGGCTGGTTCATAGCCTACGTCCGCCGGGTCATCGGAAGAATTTCCACCTTCTTTTTGCTTGCTCGCATCCAGGGAAGTAAAGGCGCGTTGGAAACTCAAGCTGCATGAGGGGAAGGTCAGGATGATGAGGGCCATAAAGACTAAATAATACGAAGCGGCTTTGCTGGCAGTTTTGTTTTGGATCATAAAATGTATTTAGGATAAAAGAAAGTTAAGAAATACTGAGAAGAACGCCAAGAGAATGTCACGCCTTAAGATTCCCCCGTTCTCCGTAGAGTTCAGCTCCTGCTATTAAAAGAATAAAAAAATATAGAATGTTATAGTTAGTGTCCGCCTAACCATCAGCTTCAAAGAAGCTGTCATCCATTCGTTGTGGTTGGTCTCTGCCTTCGGCAGATAAATCCTTCACCAACCACATGAATCAAATGATTACATAAGTAATGGCAATTCGTTTTTTGTAGGCTCCCTTGTTCTCAGTGTTCTGATCATCAAGACAGTCACAAAAATAAAAACTATAGGGTTGTTATCCGAAGTTTACAACTTCGGATCAGCTTTGCAAAAGCTGTCAATAGTCAGCATTTGTTCTTTTGCCCTCCCGAACAGATTTAGCTGAATAGGATTAATAAATCACAGTTACAAGTTGGGTTTGATCTGCGCCATTTGATCCAGCAGTTTTTGAATAGCATCCTGCATTGCTTTTTTATGACCTTCGCTTGCTTTTTTTTCTTTGTCATCTTCTGCAGCCTGTTCCTCCTGCTTATTGATCTCTTTCTGCATACCGTCGGAGTTCTTTGTTCTTATTTTAGGGGAATCTATTTTCTGAATAGTTGCTACAGGAGTCATTTTTGGTCGCGATTTAATTTGATTAGCTTTCAAATTATTGTTGGTTAAATGGAAGTAATCTTATTTCCTGTCGTTTGCACTGTACCATTAATGAGGCCAATCCAAAGATTACGATTAGCAGCATCCATCATGTTGCTTGCTTTTTCATCAGCTTCTTTTTTTCCCTGGTCAATTTTTTCATTATCAACCTTCAATTTATTTTCCTTACTTGTTAATTCCAATCGCTTGTCTTCCTTTTGCATCTCCTTATTCTCTTTTGATTCTTTATTCACCATTTTCATGTAAGCCATCATAGCCATCAATATTCCATCCATGGCATTTGTCTCTTCCTTTGTAAATCTTTCTCTTAATTTTTTTCTTGCCCAAGCAGTATCAAATGGACCGGCGGGGTGTTGTTTAGCTGCATCTGCAAACCATTGCTTAGTTGCAGGACTGACTTTTTGAAAAGCCTGGACTACGACATCTTTAAATTCAGCAGGAAGATCGCCGGCACTCTTCTGGGCAGCAGCATAATATATTGCTCCGCTTAAAATAAGAAGGACAACTATCTTTTTCATATCATTAATTGAGGGATGAGTTGTTTGCTAAAGGTAAATAAAATTCACGCCGTGGCCGGTGTACTGAGCTTGTCGAAGTATCTTTCATGTCCGCCCGGGGTTTTTTTGCTTAACGATTTTACAGCATTCATTAGACAAAGCAAAAGACCCGGAGTTAACAGTCAGCTTCCCGTGTATTTAATTTTTCATTTGTCCTGTCAATAATTCCACGGTAGTCGCACGGCGCGGAGGATTATCAAAGAAATCATACAATATGTCTTTGAACCATTGTGGCCGGTCCACATAAACAAAATGAGTGGTGCCCGGCATAATACATAATAATGCCCCGGGAATATTTTTGAATATTTCCAATGTATGCTCAATACGGATAGCATCCCTGTCGCCCGCCATAATGAGAACATCGCTTTTTATTTTCTGAAGATCAGTTACAGGAATATGCGGTTGCTGCACCAGCAGAAGGAATTGTTTGTAACGAATGCTGTCTGTTTTAGCCTGTGCTTCCATAGCATCTAATAAAGGAAACAGACCGGGTTCTATTGCTGTGGTATCAGGACGAAGATTGGCTCCGCTGGCCAGCAGTTTTTTTACTTTATCAGGATAATGAATAGCAAGCAACAGCCCGACAATGGCTCCATCGCTATGCCCCCAGATATAAGCTGAGTCAATACCGAGGTGCCGTAATGTTTTGTCTACATCATCCGCCATTTGTTCGTAGGTGAGGGGACCCGCAGGGCAACCGGATTTTCCATGACAACGATTGTCGAAAGCGATCACTTTATACTTTTTTGAGAACTCTTCGATATAATCTGCCCGGCCCCGGATAGAACCACCATTACCATGTAATATTACTACCGGCTTGCCTTCTCCATAAACTTCATAATAAACCTTTACTCCATTATTATTATAATATGCGCCCGCCTGCGGGTTGTTTCCATAGTCTATTGTTTTTTCCTGTGCCAGGCAGGTGATAGAAATGAAAAAGCAGAGCAATGGAAGGATGAAATGTTTTCGTTTCATGATTTTATTGTTAGGTTGATTGCAATATATCGTACTATGGGTTTGCGAGGTTGTTTCGTTTGACGAATGTGTTGAAAGAAAGGTTACAGGTAAGATTTTCTCCGCCGCTATTGGTGCCTGCCTGCCGCAGGCAGGTTTAGCGAAGCACTACCAACAAAGAATATTTTGTCTATGTATGCCGGTCGTTGTTGTCATCACTTCATCCGCCAGGCAGCTCCAAGCGGCCAGACGGACATGTAACGATTTGCAACGATTCAATCTCATTCACCAATTGATATAATAAGGTGTAACAACAAAATGAATACAGGCTACAAAGGTTATAATCATCACTCTCACTTTCTCACGTCCCACTCATCACTCACACTTTTGACGATTGTTTCCTTTTCAATTTATTTTTTTGCTCTTCTTTGTGGGAAATTTCCAATTTTTATAATTTAAGTTAATTTGAATTTTTTTAATAAAGATCCAGCTTAGTAAAAAACGAGGTATGCAATTCTTGTTTACAGGTTTTTTCATTTGTATAACGCAACTACTCTTTGCTCAAAAAGAGATCAAACATTTTATTTATGTCGGGATGGATAGAGAGCAGATACATGATAGTTTATTTCTTAATTCAGAAGAATTAACCGGTGCACAGATCAGGTACACATGGACAATGCTGGAACCTTCACGTGATGAATATGAATTTGAAACTATCGAAAAAGATCTGAATTTTCTTGCCGCTCACCACAAACAACTATTCATTCAGCTTAGCGATGTAACATTTGACACGCAATGGATCGCAGTGCCAAAATATTTGCGCAGGGATTCCATCTGTCACGGCGGCGCAAATATTCAATATGAATTTCCGGAAGACGATGAATCAAAAGCGATACAGCAGGGTTGGGTTGCGAGGCGATGGGACCCTGCTGTAAGAGACAGATTCAAAAAATTATTGCAGCAATTGGCAAAAAAATTTGATGGTCGCATTGCGGGGATCAATCTGTCTGAGACCTCCGTTGGTTTTGGGAAAGATAAATTCAGGCCTCCCGGTTTTAGTTATGAATCTTATGCTGAAGGGATCAGGGATCTGATGAAAGCAATGAAGCGATCTTTTGTGAAAAGCGATTGTATTATTTATGCCAATTTTATGCCCGGCGATTTTTCTGAGGGAAGAAAAGCTGATTTCCTTGCCGGCATTTATTCTTTTGCAGCGAAAGAAAAGGTCGGAATCGGCGGACCCGACTTGTTGCCATACAAATATTTTCAAATGAAGAATAGTTACCCGTTGATACATCAATATTCCGGTACGCTGGTTTCAGGTGTAGCTGTGCAGGAAGGAAACTATCAGCACATTAATCCAAAGACAAAGAAGCAAGTAACAGTGAAAGAGATATATGATTTTGCAAAAGACTATCTTAATCTCAATTATATTTTTTGGTGCACGGAAGCTCCTTTTTACAAGCGGGATGTCATTCCTTTTTTGCGGGAATTAAATAATTGAGGCTTACAATTTTTTTGTCCCGGTCTTGTCTTCGCCTGCCTGCGACAGACAATCTTAAAGCGTACGTTAGATACCTAGTTCGGTTTAGATTACTTCGTCAGCTTTCGCTTCGCTCGGCGTTCTCGCAATGACGTGACCCTCATTACTCATCACTCTCACCTTCTCACTTCTCTCACTCTCTATTTCTTCTTCTGCATTGCCTGCTTAAAAAATTCCCCTGCCGGTGTTAGATCATAATTCCATGATTTGAGCATTGGCGGTCCCCATTCCGGATCGAATACCCATGCCATCCAGCCAATACCCCTGCTTTCTAAATATTTTGTGATTTGGTATCCATAATGGCTCGGGCCAATCTGGTCGCTTCGTTGTACACCGAAACCAATTTCGGTAGCGATAATAGGATAGGTGCTTGCTGCAAAACCAAAATCTTCTTCCCACTTCGGAGGCCATGGCTCCTGTCTTTTGAATGGATAGGGATGTGTAACGTATCCAATATTTTCTGCGTTGATCGGTTCCTCACGCAGCGGTGTAAGATCATAGGCCCAGTCAAAACCTGCCACTAACGGAATAGTCTCAGTATCGAAAGATCTTATTAAGTGAATAATATCTTCCATCATTTTTTTCCAATCACTCCAGCTAATATTTCCCAATTGCCCCCGGTAAGTGGTCGGTTCATTAAACAACTCATAAAATGCTACTGTATTATTTCCGCTGAAATGCTTCGCGATAGTTCGCCAGAACTCATAAGTTTCTTTTTGAGTGGTATTATACATCGGGTCCTGGAACAATTCCATTTTCAAATTGCCTATAGAGTGCCAGTCGATGATAATATACATTCCAAGATCAGTACACCATGCAACAGCCGAATCGAGCAACTGTAAATATTTTTCGGGAGTTCTTTCTCTCCAGGCAACAGGATGCACCGGGATGCGAACGAGCATAGCGCCCATTTCTTTTATTTTTTCAAAATGATTTTTATTCCAGTGCCCCTGGTGTTCTACTTTGTCAGGATCGGAAATGGACAGACCACGAAATAGCATAGTATCGCCATTGGCATTTACAAATTTGTTTTTATAAACATGAATTAACGGAAGTGCCTTGGCTTTTTGATTTTTGTGCGGTTGGCGGGGAAATCCTTCGTTCCACCATGCATGATATTTTGTTTTAGTAGTATCCTGGGCACGGGTATGTGGCAAATACCCAAATAAAAAAAGCAGGAAACAATAACTGGCAGCGATAAATTTTTGGTTCATCATAACAAGCAGTTTAAACGATGGAGAGTAATAAAGGTAATGATGGGAGTGTGATTTTAAGAAGCTTATTTGTTCCTGGTAATATTTCAGTTTGAAAGAGATTTTCACGCAAAGTTGCAAAGGGAATAAATCGCAAAGGAAAAATATTAATTAAGTACAGCCTTAGCATCTTTGCCCCTTACGTTGCTTTGCGTGAAATGGAACTAAGACACTAACTTGTTCTTCGTATTTTTAATAAAATATATAACTCAAACTACATTGCATATGAAAAAAAGATTGTTCCAGATTTCCAAAATATTTTTTCTGATGATTGTATTGTCATCTCTGATTTCATGGCGTACCGGTAAGAAAACTGAAAGAGAGTATTATCAGCTAACTGCTTATCATTTTAAAAATGCGGAACAGGAAAAGGCTTTGGACAATTATTTTCAAAACGCCTTGTTGCCGGCACTGCATCGATTAAAATTTAATGAAGTTGGTGTTTTTAAATCGTGGGCAAATGACACAACAGAAGATAAACTGATGTATGTATTCATTCCTTTTAAGTCGTGGGATATGATCGCAAAACTTCCCGGCGAATTAGCTAAAGATGCTGTTTATAATTCTGCAGCAAAAGATTTCCTGAATGCAGAATATAACAATCCTCCTTACTCAAGAAAAGAAGTGATGCTGTTAAATGCTTTTCCATTAGCACCGCAAATGCAATTACCCGATCTTAAAGCTGCTAAAAAAGAAAGAGTGTATGAATTGCGAAGCTATGAAAGCCCCACAGAAGAAAAATTTGCAAACAAAGTTCAGATGTTTAACCAGGGCGATGAAATTGGCTTGTTCAAAAAATTAGATTTCAACGCTATTTTCTATAGTGAGGTAATTGCAGGAAGCAAAATGCCAAACCTGATGTACATGACAAGTTTTGAGAACAGGGCAGACAGGGATGAGCATTGGAAAGCGTTTGGAAATGATCCATATTGGAAAAGACTTTCAGCAATGCCCGAATATCAAAATAATGTATCGCATATTGATGATACTTTCCTTTTTCCAACGGAGTATTCTGATTTCTGAAATAATTTTCAAATCTTAAAAGGAACTTTTTTCTAATTTAAAACTGGTTATCAATGCGCTGCTTGCATTTCATAAATTTTTCTACAAGATGTGGGTAAAATTACTTCAGCATAAAATAATAATTGGAATGCATTTTGGTTTATAAGAGTAAAAATTAATCTTATGATACCCTTTTGGATATTTGGTTTATTAATATTACTAACAGCATATCTATACTTCATCAGTTGCACTCCGGAATCGCCGGTAAAAAAGCATATTTCAAAGTTCGCAAGCTGGTGCAAAGACAAATGGAATAATTCAACTATTGATTACCAGGAATAGTACTTATCTAAAATTAATTTTCTATACAGTCAATATTCAACTCTGTTTACTTTTTTTCATTTAGAGAAATGATGTAACTTTCAATGCTTCCATTTTATGAACTTAATCATTAGCGAGAACAAATTTTTTGTTTAAAATCGCTGCTTAAAAAGAGAACTATGGCACGCAGCCACCATCGTCACAAAAAGCATCACCCGCCACCACATTATCCTGCTTCTTCAAAACCGAAACGCAGAACTGCATCTGCAGTGTTTATTATTTTCCTGGGCATATTCGGGTTAGGCATTGGTTATTTTGCATCTGGTACTATTGCAGCTCTTGTTATCGGTGCTGTTCTTGGCGGATTAGTAGGTTATTTGATTGGAAGTAATCTCGATAAGATGGCAAGCAAGAAATAGAATTTAAATCGTTTGCGTTTTTATTGTGCTAAATTTCATACAATTTATTTGTTCAATAAAAAATGAATCTTGTAAATTGATGCCTGATTGCTCACCCTTTTAAATATTTCTGCATGGGAGACTTCCAGGTTAAGAAACAACCTAAAAAATATGATGCTATAATTATAGGTTCAGGTGCCGGGGGTGGTATGGCAGCTTATGTGCTGGCAAATGCCGGTCTGAAAGTTTGTCTTCTTGAAGCCGGACCGATGTATGATCCTGCAAAAAATTCCTGTCAATTAAAAAATCCATGGGATTCTCCGCGTCGCGGTGCCAGTACAAAGTTTCGTCCTTTCGGCGATTTTGACGGCTGCTATTGGGGTTGGGAAATAGATGGCGAGCCATATACACAGGCAAAGGATATCGGCTGGAAATGGGAATGGTGGCGTGCTAGAATGTTAGGCGGAAGAACAAATCACTGGGGAAGAATCTCTTTACGGTTTGGCCCCAAAGATTTTAAAAGAAAAAGTATTGATGGATTAGGTGATGATTGGCCGATAAGCTATGATGATATAAAACCTTATTACGATAAGATCGATCGTTTGCTGGGAGTATTTGGCACCAATGAAGGCCTGGAAGATGATCCTGATGGAGTTTTTCTTCCTCCTCCTAAACCAAGATTGCATGAATTGTTTATAAAGAAAGCAGGAAATAGCATTGGTATTCCGGTTATTCCATCACGTTTATCAATTCTTACAAAAAAAATTAACGACGAAAGAGGCCAATGTTTTTACTGTGATCAATGCGGCCGCAGTTGTAAAATATATGCTGATTTTTCCTCCTCATCAGTTCTCGTTATACCTGCATTAAAAACAGGAAATGTTGATTTGGTAAACAACGCAATGGCAAGGGAAGTGTTGTCCAACAAAGAAGGATTAGCTACAGGAGTTTCTTATGTGAACAAAGATGATATGCAGGAATACCAGGTGGAAGGAAGAACGGTAATTCTTGCAGCCAGCACATGTGAGAGCGCAAGACTATTGTTGAATTCAAAATCACAACGCCATCCGAATGGTCTCGCTAATTCAAGTAATGTTGTTGGCAAATACCTCCATGATTCAACAGGTGCAGATATGGGAGGAATCATTCCTGAACTTTTTGACCGGAAGCGATATAATGAAGATGGCGTAGGCGGTATGCACGTATATTCTCCCTGGTGGCTTGATAATAAAAAGCTCGATTTTCCCAGGGGATATCATATAGAATATGGCGGAGGTTTTGGAATGCCTTTGTATGGATTTCAATGGGGAATCGAAAATTTGAATGGCGCATATAAAGTAAAAGGAAAGCAAAAAGAGGCCGGTGGTTATGGGGCTTCTCTTAAAGAGGATTACCGGTTCTTTTTTGGTTCGCATGTTGGCATGGCCGGTCGTGGTGAAGCTGTCGCAAGAGAAGATAGCTATTGTGAAATTGATCCTACTGTAGTTGATAAATACGGAATCCCTGTTTTGCGTTTTCATACCGACTATACGGATTATGAAATAAAGCAGGCAAAACACATGAAGGAAACTTTTGCTGAAATACTTCATGCCATGGGAGCCGTGATAACATGGGGCGGTGATGATGGACCTCACAACAATTGGGGATTACATAACCCGGGTAACATTATTCATGAAGCAGGAACAGTTCGTATGGGAAATGATCCAAAACGTTCTGCACTTAATAAATGGAGCCAGGCACATGATTGTAAAAATTTATTTTGTGTAGATGGCGGGCAATTTGTTAGTCAGGGTGATAAAAATATTACATGGACAATTTTAGCTCTGAGTATGAGAGCAAGCGAGCATTTGATTGATGAACTGAAAAAACAAAATATTTAAACCCCCATCCCCCTAAAGGGGGTTAGAACTCTAAATTCGAGATGTCATTAAAAAATCCATATAAACGAGGCGGGATGTTCGAAGGGGCAACTTCATTAATCTTTGCTAATGCAAGACAATTGCGAAAAAACATGACAGATGCTGAAAAAGTTTTATGGATGCATTTAAAGACGGGCGTTAATAATTTTAAAATTCGAAGGCAGCAACCGATTGGTTTATATATTACCGATTTTTATTGTCATAAAGTAAAACTTATCATTGAAGTAGATGGTTCTATTCATAACGAACCGGGTGCTAAAGAAGCGGATGAAGTTCGTCAAAAAGATTTGGAAAATTGGGGATACAATATTATTAGATTTACAAATCAGGAAGTGATGAAGAATTCTGAAGCGGTTATAAAGATCATTACTGAAAAGATTTTGCAACTAAACAATTTACAAAAACAAAACACTCCTCAAAACGCGGAGTTTAAAATGCCCCTTTAGGGGTTGGGGGTCTATTATGGATCGTCGCAAATCATTAAAATTACTTGCAACAGGAGCGATTGCTGCTCCCGCAGTTATTGCTGGTTGTAAGGACGAAGACAAAAAACCTGAAGTTGCCAAAGAACCGCAATTCAACCTTGATCGTAATAAGGAAGAATTAGAACATGAAAAGAGCCTGTTGGCAATGGGAAGGTTTTTTACCGATCATGAAATAGCAACGATTACAATATTAGCTGATATTATTATTCCTAAAGATGAGGTGAGCGGGAGTGCCAGTGATGCAAAAGTGCCTGAATTTATTGATTTCATTGTTAGAGATATGCCCCACCATCAAACCCCGATGCGCGGTGGCTTACGCTGGCTCGATATGCAATGCCTGAAACGCTATGAAAAAACTTTTGTGGATTGCGGCAACCAGCAACAAATTGAAATGGTTGATCTCATTGCTTATCCAAAGAAAGTAAAAAACGAGCCTGAGCTACAACCTGGCGTTGCTTTTTTTAATCTTATGCGCAACCTAACCGCCACAGGTTTTTATACTTCAGAAATCGGGGTAAAAGATGTGGGTTATATGGGTAATACTCCCAATCAGTGGAATGGTGTGCCTGATGATGTTTTAAAACAATATGGTCTCGCTTATACCGAAAAAGAGTTAAAAGAATGTGTGAGTTTTGATAAATCCTGATTCAAAAAAACTTGCCCGGAGCTTAAACATCCGTAAATGTAAATAATGTCTATGGTTTATTTTCAAAATCAAATTTATGCTGCTCCTGGTAAGCTTTGAATGCTTCAGGATCGCCATAAGGACCTAAATATTTTGCACTTCCAAAGTCAAGTATCGGGCCGGAAAATTATTCCTAATAAAATTAATCCAACACTAAAACCCTCATCTTTTCCAAAACTTTTTGAGATCATATTTATCATCCCAATTGCGTAAATAATATCTACAAAAGGAATTAAAAATAATAAGAGCCACCACCAGGGCTTTCCTCCGATTTTCAGCATAATGTAGGTATTATAAATTGGAATAATGGCTGCTCAGCCGGGTTGTCCTGCTTTTACAAACACCTACATTGAGCCAAAGAAATCAGAAAAACAAACCCGCTTTCAATTGTATAAAATTTCCTTCTTTTGAAGTGCAGTAAGTACCGCTTAAAGTAACCTTGTTGAAAGGAATAAGGATAAAACCTGCGCCGTAACCACTATGCCATTTGTTCGATTTTTCAAGCGGTTGCCAAACTCTTCCAATATCATAAAATCCAAGTAAGCCTATCTGGCCATTAAATAAATAATTTTTTGTGTCTGTTATCCATCGCAGTTCGTTGTTATTGTAAAAAATTGTTTTGCCTGCAAATCTTTCCCTGTCATAACCTCTCAAGTTTACATAACCACCCAATGTATTGAGATGATAAAAATCTGCCTCGCCAACCAATGCAGCACCGCCGGCTCTTGATGCAATGCTGAGGGATCTGCCTAAAGGAATATAGACAGAAATCGCCGAGGCAACATTTTTAAATGAATGATTAGTTCTTGAAAGATTTTGAATATAATCAGCTGCTAAAAAAAAAATCAACGCCGGCTGTAGGAAATTTATCGTTATTGGTTTTACGAAAATGATAAGCCACTTCGGCTCCGCCAAATTGTTTATTATTAAACAGAGATGAATCAATGCCATGATCACCGTAAATAGAGTTACTGTTTACGTTTTTAAGCTTTGCATTTTGATAAAAGGCAGACACATCAAAAGTTTGGTTGTTCCCAATTTTTGTTGACAAACCAATGCCGCCATAGAATTTTGTTGATACGGTTCTGTAGTAATTTTTCGTTGAATTTGTTTTTTGTGTTTCATTTCCGGTTCCAAAATAATTTTCAATACTCCGCCAATCATATCTAGCCTTTAGCAAAAGATCAAAGGGGCCAACAGCATGGTTAAATCTTCCCACATATCCGGCGTTTAATGAAGTTCTCAACACTCCGTAATTGATACTGATGAGGTGTGTCTGCATATACTTTTGCGAGCACCAGGGTTGAGGAAGATACCGTATGTTTGCACTTATTCTTACGCCGGTTTTTGTAAACAATCCCATTGGATCGTTTTCAAAAACTTTGTACTCCGGCGGACTAAACAGAGGAAGAATAAAGAAATTGTATTTTTTTCTAGGCAGTGTATCGAAGTTTAATTTTTTTTTAATGAACAATTTTGTTTTTCCCGTTGACTCTGCATTTCCAGTTTGTGCACTGGATGTGATTACTAATAATAAAAAATAAACAAAAAGAACAGAACCGGGAACTATTTTCCGAAAAATAATTAGACCGTTTTCTGAAAATTCCTGAACCATGAAGTTATAAATTATAAAATCATGCCAGCCTTGAGCAAATTTTTTTAAGCATTTACAATAAGATACTTATCACTTAAAATCATTTATGATTTGTGTTTATTTAAAAACGTTTATTAAGTCTTCAATATTCATTGAACCCTCAAAAGTGGTGAGCAGATTCCCCTTTTTGCTGTACATGGCCAGGTATGGCATAAAATGGATTTGGTAAAAAGTAGGGAGGGTATATGTAACATCCTGTCCTACCGTTATGTTTTCAAATCTTTGAAGATCGTATTTTTCATAAAAAGATTTCATGGAATCAAATGACATCATGGTGGCCATTACGATTTGAATATCTTTTAGCTGATCAATATTTTTTATGATTTCTTCGGTCTCGTGTTTGCAATGGTCACAATCAGGATTGAAGATCATAATAAGGACCGGCTTATTTTTTTTGAGATCATTTTTAGTAAAATAACTGCTGCTATCTACATTTAATAATTTAAATGCCGGAACAGTTGGAAAACGTTTATAGGGAGCTGCTAAAGAATCCTGCTGGCTGAATGAAATTGCAGCAATTGAGATTAAAGTTGACAGCAGAAATATTTTTTTCATATGGCAAAGAAAAGATTTTAAATGGAAACAGGATAAACATTTGGAAGATAGGATAGTCACTTTCACTTTGCGGGCTAACGCTCAAATCTTATCTTTGCGGCCTTAATTTTTTAAATCAATTATGGCAACAACAGCAGATATCAGCAGGGGCATGATCATCAAATTAGATGGCAGCCTTTATTCAGTTGTGGAATTTGGTGAAAACAAAACTGCACGTGCAGCCGCAAAAGTTTGGGCAAAATTGAAAGGTGTAGATAATAATCGCACTATTGAAAAAACATGGAATAGTGGAGACACAATCTTTCCTGTACGGGTGGAAAAAAAGCCATACCAGTTTTTGTATAAAGATGATACAGGATATAATTTCATGAACACTGAAACTTTCGAGCAGGTAAGTTTGCAGGAAGAAATGGTGGATGCGCCTCAATTTTTGAAAGATGGCCAGGAAGTAAACATATTAATTAATACTGAAACTGACCTGCCTATGAGTGTAGAATTACCGGATAAAATTGTAGTAAAGGTAACTTATAGTGAACCCGGATTGAAAGGAGATACGGCTACCCGCACCTTAAAACCGGCAAAAGTAGAAACGGGTGCTACTGTCAATGTTCCTTTGTTCGTAAACGAAGGCGAGCTTATTCGTGTAAATACCAAGACAGGCGAATATGTGGAGAGAGTAAAAGAATAAATCCGAAGGCGCCTGGATTGATTTTAGGAATCATCGGTTTTTTTATTAAATCTTATAATCCTAATAATCATGGTTCAGATTTCCTATCTTAGCCCTCCTGTTTTAACCAAACTATTCTTACTAAATTGAAACACATGGATTTCAAGCAAATTCAGGAATTGATCAAAATGGTCAACAAATCTAATATTGGTGAGCTAACAGTAGAGCTGAAAGATTTCCGGATTACTATAAAACAAAAAGAGGAACAGATAACGCAAATTGTATCTGCTCCTGTGCAGGCAACACCTGTGCAAGCCCCAACCACCCAACCTGCCTCCCAACCGCAAACACAAACAGTTGCTGTCACCGAAAAACAAAAACCACAAACTGAATCTTCAGCCGAGAATTATGTAACTATCAAAAGCCCGATGATCGGCACTTTCTACCGGCGCTCAGGCCCCGACAAAGCTGCTTTTGTAGAAGTGGGAGATGAAGTTACTCCCGGCAAAATTGTTTGCATTATTGAAGCTATGAAGCTATTTAATGAAATTGAAAGTGAAGTAAGCGGGAAAATTGTCAAAGTTTTAGTAGATGATGCTTCACCGGTTGAATATGATCAGCCGTTGTTTGTGGTTGACCCTTCATGATTCAAAGTAAAAAGTCAAAAGTAAAAATTAAAAAGGGGTCTCATTTTGGCTTTTTAATTTTTAATTTTTAATTATTAAGTGTGTTCAAAAAAATACTAATTGCAAATCGTGGTGAAATCGCTTTAAGAGTTATTCGCACTTGTCGTGAGATGGGTATAAAAACAGTGGCTGTTTATTCTACTGCCGATCGTGATAGTCTCCATGTAAAATTTGCCGATGAGGCTGTTTGCATCGGTAAACCTCAAAGCAGTGATTCATATCTCAATATTGCCCACATCATGGCGGCCGTTGAAATTACCAATGCAGATGCTATTCACCCCGGTTATGGTTTTTTAGCTGAGAATTCAAGATTTGCACAAATATGTAATGACCATGATATAAAATTTATTGGTCCCACAGCAGAAATGATCAACGCAATGGGCGATAAGATCACTGCCAAAGAGACAATGATAAAAGCAGGAGTCCCGGTTGTTCCTGGTGGCGAAGGTTTATTGCAAAGCCTTGATGAAGCAAAAGGCATGGCCAATGAAATGGGATATCCTGTTATTCTGAAAGCGACTGCCGGGGGTGGAGGTAAGGGTATGCGCATAGTATGGGAAGAAGCTGACATGGAAAGAGCCTATAATACTGCAAAGGCTGAAGCGGCTGCAGCTTTTAAAAATGATGGCATTTATATGGAAAAATTTGTAGAAGAACCCCGCCATATAGAAATACAGGTAGCCGGAGATCAATATGGAAGTGTGTGCCACTTAAGTGAAAGAGATTGTTCTATTCAACGACGTCACCAGAAACTGGTTGAGGAATCCCCTTCTCCATTTATGACAGATGAGCTGCGTTATAAAATGGGAGAAGCAGCTAAAAAAGCAGCAGCTGCTATTAATTATGAAAGCGTTGGTACTGTCGAGTTTTTGGTTGATAAGAATCGCAATTTCTATTTTATGGAAATGAATACACGTATCCAGGTGGAACATTGCGTAACAGAGGAAGTGATTAATTACGATCTTATTAAAGAACAGATCAAGATAGCAACAGGAGAGAAGATCACCGGGGAAGATTATTTCCCTGAGATGCATTCAATTGAATGTCGTATAAATGCGGAAGATCCTTATAATGATTTTCGCCCATCACCTGGTCGGATTACCACGTTGCATCAACCCGGAGGACATGGTGTGCGGGTTGATAGCCATGCTTATGCTGGTTATGTTATTCCTCCATATTATGACTCAATGATCGGTAAGCTTATTACAATTGCCCGGACAAGAAATGAAGCTATTGATACTATGTACAGGGCCTTGAGTGAATATGTGATTGAAGGAATAAAAACGACCATCCCTTTTCATCTGCAACTTATGCAGGACGAACGTTTCCGCAGCGGCGATTTCAATACAAAATTTTTAGAAGGTTTTGAGTTGAAATAATTTTTACCTGCTTTCTTAATATGGTTTGATTCTTATTTCTTTCAGTCAATTGGTAGTTTTACATTAAATTATACTGCATGAGAATTTTTCTTACAATTTTTCTTTTGACTTCTATTCAAATATTGCAGGCTCAATCTGCAAAAAAGCTTCATTATAAAGCCATCCTTGTTGATACACATAACGATGTTCTTTCTTCTTCAGTGCTGGAAGGGAAAGATATCTCTCATCTCATAAATACAGGTCAAAGTGATTTGGATAGATGGGAAGAGGGTGGAGTGGATGTACAATTTTTTTCTGTGTGGACGGACATAACTCCGAGAAATAAAGAAGGTTTTTTTAAAGATGCCAACCAGGAAATTGATTCACTGGAAATAATTGTTCTTCGCAACCCTTCACGGATGACACTTGCAACAAATTACAGGCAGGTAAAAAAGGGAATACATCAAAATAAACTTGTTGCTCTTATTGGTGTGGAAGGTGGCCACATGATAGAAAATGATCTCGCAAAACTTGATAGCCTATACAGGCGGGGCATGCGATATATGACATTGACATGGAATAATAGTACAAACTGGGCAACAAGCGCAATGGATGAGACATTGCATCCAGATAGTTTGCAACATAAAGGTCTTACGGATTTTGGAAAGGACATTGTTCGTCGGATGAATGAACTGGGAGTAATCGTAGATCTTTCTCATGTAGGTGAGCAAACATTTTATGATGCGATCGCTGCAACTTCAAAGCCTGTTTTACTTTCTCATAGTTCAGTTTGGAATATTTGCCCTGTTTTCAGAAATCTAAAAGATGAACAGATAAGAGCTGTGGCAAAAAATGGTGGTGTGATATGCGTTAACTTTTATTCAGGATTCATCAGCAAAAAATATGCTGAGTTATCAAACTGGCTGGCAGGCGAAGGCAAAAAAATAGCCATAGATTCTTTGAAGACAATTTATCATGATTCTTCTATAGCAAAAACAAAATTTGAAAGTTATCAAACTAATCAACTTAATAAAGTTCGACCTACTATTTCTCAATTAGTTGATCATATTGATTATATAGTGAAACTGGTGGGAGACGATTATGTGGGTATTGGATCTGATTTTGACGGCGTTTCTTCTTTGCCTATAGGAATGGATGATGTAACAAAATATCCGCTTATTACTGAGGAATTAAAAAGGCGAGGTTACTCAAACAAATCAATTAAAAAAATTCTTGGTGAAAACGTGATGAGAGTAATGAAAGCGGATTTCTCTAAGAAATAAAAATTCAAAAGTAAAAAAGAAAATAAAATGAAAATGCTTTTGCATTTTTAATTTTTTTCATTTTTACTTGGAAAAAAGCCTGTCTCCCTGAAAGGCTGGCTTAACAGGCTTGCTTCTCATGTCAGTTCTGAAGCTTCTTTTATCTCAGGAATAGAATTTCCCTGTATTTCGGCAAGTACCATTCCCTGTCATCAACTAAAAGTTCCAACTTGTCTACATGATAACGGATATCATCAAAAAACCTTTCTTTTACCTGGCTGCAATATGCAATGGCTCTTGTCCTAGTATCTTCTATATTATTACATTCTCTTCTAGCCTGGATCATTTTTTCTACCAGCTCGCTTATTTTACTGATGTGTTCTGATATCTTTTCCAAAATATGTTTTTGATTAACATACGCAGATTCAGACGCACCTGATTCTTTTAACCCTTTCACATTATTAGCCAGCAAATTTTGATAGCGAATCGCCGCAGGCAGGATTTGGCTTGTTGCAAGTTCACCCATAATACGACCTTCTATCTGAACCTTCTTAACGTATTTCTCAAGTTCAATTTCATGGCGGGCTTCCAGTTCAGCATGAGTATAAACCTGGTTGTGTTCAAACAGTTTTTTTGCTTTATCTGTGACCATAAAATCCAAAGCAAGAGGTGTGGTTTTTACATTAGGTAAACCTCTTTTTTCGGCTTCCTTTTCCCATTCTTCACTGTAGTTATTCCCTTCAAACAAAACTTTTTCGCTCGAAACTATGTATTGCCGGTTTACATGCATAATTGCGATTTCTTTTTTCTCTCCTTTGTCAATTAATGCGTCTACGTCATGCTTAAATTTTTTGAGCGTTTCTGCTAAAATAGTATTTAAAGTGGTCATTGCATTTGCACAATTAGCTGAAGAACCTACTGCCCTAAACTCAAATTTATTTCCTGTAAATGCAAATGGTGAAGTTCTGTTTCGATCTGTATTATCCATCAGCAATTCCGGGATGCTTTTATGAATATCGATCTTCAGCATACTTTCATCCTGTTCATCCATTTTTTCAGATACTCTTTCCTTAATATCCTGTAAAACTTTTGTAAGGTATTGACCAATAAAAACAGAAATGATAGCGGGAGGCGCTTCATTAGCCCCAAGCCGGTGATCATTCGGTGCAGATGCAATGGAAGCCCTTAACACGTCAGCATAATCATGCACAGCTTTAATGGTATTCACAAAAAAAGTGAGAAACATTAAATTTGTTTTTGGTGTCTTGCCCGGAGTTAACAAGTTTACGCCTGTATCTGTCGCCATGCTCCAGTTGTTATGTTTACCACTTCCATTAATTCCTGCAAAAGGTTTCTCATGCAACAGCACTCTTAATTTGTGCCGGGTTGCTACACGGGTCATTACATCCATCAACAAAGTATTGTGATCAACAGCAAGATTTACTTCTTCAAAAATAGGAGCACATTCAAACTGTGCCGGAGCTACTTCATTATGCCGGGTACGGAGAGGAATGCCGAGCCTATAAGCTTCTTCTTCATAGTCTCTCATAAAAGCATACACTCTCTCCGGGATAGAACCAAAATAATGATCTTCCAATTGCTGCCCTTTTGCTGAACCATGACCAAATACTGTTCTTCCGCAAAGCACCAGGTCGGGGCGGGCATTATGCAGACCTTCATCAATTACAAAATATTCCTGCTCCCATCCAAGTGTGGCCGTAACCTTTGTTATGTTTTTGTCAAAATAATTGCATACATCTACTGCTGCTTTATTCAATGCTTCGAGAGCTTTTAATAAAGGGGACTTATAATCCAGGGACTCACCTGTGTAAGAAACGAAAATGGTAGGAATGCAAAGAGTTTTCCCTTGCCCTATTTCCATGATAAACGGTGGTGATGATGGATCCCACGCAGTATAACCTCTTGCCTCGAATGTGGCTCTCAAACCACCGCTTGGAAATGAAGAAGCATCCGGTTCCTGTTGTATCAGTGCATCGCCTTCGAATTGTTCAATAGGAGTTCCATCACTTTTGATAGTAAAAAAAGAATCGTGTTTTTCAGCTGTCGATCCCGTAAGCGGTTGAAACCAGTGAGTGAAGTGAGTCACTCCCTTACCCTCGGCCCATGCACGAATGCCATTGGCAATCTGGTGACCCACATTCCTGTCAATCTTTTGGCTGGCCTTGATAGATGATGTAAGGCTTTTGAAAGCTTCATCGCTTAAGTATTGCCGGGCAGTTTTTAAAGTAAATACATTTTCACCAAAAATAGCCGTGATCTTAGTTGACCCCTGAACATCTGCTTCCTGGCTTGTGCTCAGATTATTGATTGCATTAAAACGAAGTGACATAATAAATTATATTTTAATTCGCTAAATGTACCAAAAATCCAAAAAGGGCAAGTCAATAAAGCTTGCCCCTTCATGATTTTTAATTGTATTCAATTCTTTAAGCTACTTTAACTGCGAATTCAACCTCTGCTGATTTAACGGTTTTTACGATCCTCGCAGCTACTCTATATGGATCAGCAGCGCTGTTTGGCCGGCGATCTTCCAATCTTCCTCTCCATCCCCTTTCAATTGTGCTGATTGGAATACGTATTGAAGCACCCCTGTCAGAAACACCGTATGTGAATTCATCAATGGCTGCTGTTTCGTGTTTACCTGTTAAGCGCATATGATTGTCCGGACCATACACTTCAATATGTTCCATAATTACTGGTCTGAATGATTCGCATATTTTTTCAAAAGTTTCCCGGCTACCGGCGTTTCTCATGACACCATTTGAGAAATTAGCATGCATGCCGCTTCCATTCCAATCAAGACTTCCCAATGGTTTGCAATGCCAGTTGATAGCTATACCATATTTTTCACCAATTCTTTCAAGGAGATATCGTGCGACCCACATCTCGTCACCTGCCTGTTTAGAACCTTTTGCAAAAATCTGAAACTCCCATTGACCAGTGGCAACCTCTGCATTTATACCTTCCACATTGAGTCCCGCATCTAAGCAAGCGTCTAAATGTTCTTCAACAATTGCACGCCCGTAAGCATTTTTAGCTCCTACGGAACAATAATAAGGTCCTTGCGGCCTGGGGAAACCACCTTCGGGGAAACCAATTGGTTTGTCCGTTTCAGGGTTCCATAAAAAATATTCCTGTTCAAATCCAAACCAGAAATCATTATCATCGTCTTCAATTGTAGCTCTTCCGTTTGATTCATGTGGAGTTCCATCCGGATTTAAAACTTCACACATTACCAGGTATGCATGCTTTCTCTGGGAATCTTTAGTTACAAAAACAGGTTTTAGTAAACAATCTGAAGATCCTCCCGGAGCTTGTTCTGTGGATGAACCATCAAAGGACCATATAGGAGTACCCTCTAATGTACCATCATAATCTTTTTCAATTTTTGTCTTGCTGCGAAGGCTTTGCATTGGCTTGTAGCCATCAAGCCAAATGTATTCGAGTTTTGACACTGACATAAGCTTTATTTTTTATTTAATTTGGTGAATTTCTTCTGCAAAAGAAATGGATAACATCGATTTTATCCAATTTTTTTCGAAGTTACATCCAAATTTTTAATAAAATGTGGAAAAAATATTAAGAAATTTTAGAAATATGTCAAATTTAGGAGGATAAATCTTTTGATTTCACAACATTATTTTTATTCTTAATGTTAGGAAAGAGAAGATTATTTACTCTTACCCAATCAATTCCACAAAAAACTGGGGTTAACAATAAAGGAAGCACTATACTTCTATATCTGACTATAGCCCCTAGGTTGTTAACAACATAACCGATTGTTATTAAGACCGAAAAGGAAAGGAAAATGCAGAAGTAAATAAAAATTAAAGATTGAACCTGTTTTTTATTTCTTTTTTTCCAAAACAGAAATATGAAAAACAAAAAAAGTAAAACATCCGTTTCTGTTGCGGCGGCAAGCGAAAGAATATGTCTTACATCGGACAAATAAGGTCTGAGAATGGACAAACTAATTGCCTGTGGTATGTTTTTTATAAAACTATAGAAAGTAGGTTCCAGTTTTTTCATTGGCACAGATGAATTTCCAACCAATGAAACAAACTCTTTTTGTTTTGTTACTACTGCTTGTGGAAAATCAAGGTTGCTGTTTATGTATTTTGCCGTAAAAAAGAAGATTACAAAAAAGATGTAACAAATTCCAAAAACTATAAGAGGTTTTCTGAAAAATTTATAAGCAAACAACCAGGCTATCAAAGCTGGAGCAAGAATAACAATAAGAAAATTTCTGAGTGCCAATACAAGTACTAATCCGAAAAGAATAAAAATAATATTTACTAACGAAAATTTGTTTCTCTTTAAACTGAAATAAAAATTGAAAATAACTAAACTGAAACCAAGGAATAATAATCCTTCTTTATGCAGTCCACTGGTCCAATATAAGAATGATGGAATTAAAAAAACTGCAATTAGTACTTGTAATTTCTTACCTGGGTATAAATCATTCATCACCCGGTAAATCGCAATAGGACCAAACATACTGATGAAGGAATAAAAAATAATATTCGTGTAGTAATTGCCAAAGCTGAAAATGTTAAAGATGGAAAGTATTTTAATAAAGAAATTTCCTTTTAGATCATTCCAGTATGAGCCGGTGCTTTCGAGAAATTTCGTAACTCCTCCCTCATAAGGGTCATGAAAAAGATTGACAAGGTATTCATGTGGATTTTCATATAAGAGCTGTGTTTCTTTAATACTGCTATAATGGTAACTCCATGTATCAACCATTTGTGCATGGTTTCCATAATAAATTCCTACCCAGCCGTAAAAGATTCCAGCCATTACTTTTAATAAAAAAATAATTACGAGCTGTGAATTGCTTAAACCGGATTGGTTAAAAAATTTTGTTTTTGTAACCAACCATGCAAATATGATGAGATAGCCTGCAAATAATATATACTCCAAACAAAATGATTTAAGTTCACAAAATATAACTTATTGATGAGATAAGGACAGTGAAAACAGGGGTGAATAGAATGGTTGATAAAAACTATTGATTGATCACTTGTATCTATTTATCCTTAGTTATTTTTGTCGCATGGAAATAAATGCTAAAACCGCTCAGCAACTAAGGCTTACAGAAGAAGAATTTGAATTAATCAAAAAAAAGCTTGGCCGCATCCCTAATTTCAATGAGCTATGTGCCTTTTCTGGAATGTGGAGTGAACATTGCAGTTACAAAAATTCTATTAAGTGGTTAAAAACTTTACCGAGAGAAGGAGGCCGAATGCTTGTAAAAGCGGGCGAAGAAAATGCCGGTCTCATGGGTATTGGTGATGGGCTGGGTGTGGTTTTTAAAATCGAATCTCACAATCATCCTTCAGCCATTGAACCATTCCAGGGAGCTGCGACAGGGGTGGGGGGAATCCATAGGGATATTTTTACAATGGGTGCCAGGCCAATAGCAGCACTTAACTCACTTCGCTTTGGAAAGTTGGAAGAAGATAAAACCCAACATTTATTAGCAGGTGTTGTGCATGGTATTGGCCATTACGGAAATTGCTTGGGAGTACCTACAGTAGGTGGTGAAATTTATTTTGATGAATGCTATCATACCAACCCTTTGGTAAACGCTATGAGCATAGGCATTGTAAAAATTAGCGAAACAGTTTCTGCAATAGCAAAGGGTCAGGGTAACCCAGTTCTTTTTGTAGGAAGCGCTACTGGCAAAGATGGAATAGGAGGAGCATCTTTTGCTTCTGCGGATATCACTGCCGATAGCGTTGGGGAATTGCCTGCTGTGCAGGTAGGTGATCCCTTTCAGGAAAAAAAATTACTCGAAGCTTGTCTTGAAGTGATTCAAACAGGTGCAGTTGTCGGCATGCAGGATATGGGCGCTGCGGGAATAATTTGTTCTACATCTGAAATGAGTGCGAAAGGCGGGTCAGGAATGCGGATCAATCTGGACAAAATCCCTACAAGACAAAAGAATATGAAGGCATGGGAATTGTTGTTGAGTGAAAGTCAGGAGAGAATGTTGTTGGTCGCAAAAAAAGGTAGAGAAAATGAAGTGATTAAAATTTTTGAGAAATGGGACCTTCCCTGCTCTGTGATTGGCGAAGTGACGAATGATGAGGTTCTTCATTTTTATATGCATGGCGAAATGGAAGCAGCCATACCGGCAAGAGAATTAGTATTGGGTGGGGGAGCACCTCAGTATGATCGTGTTTATAAAGAACCAAAATATTTTCAGGAAATAAAGCAGTTCGATCCTTCTTCAGTTTCTCTTCCTGAAGATTTAAAAGAAATAGCCGATACAATTATTGCACTTCCTTCGATAGCTTCCAAAAGATGGGTATACACTCAATATGATAGCACTGTAGGCACGGTTAATTCTTCAACAAATACACCTACTAATGCAGCTATAGTGGTAGTTAAGGGGACAAAAAAAGCTTTAGCAGTCACGACTGACTGCAATAGTCGATATGTCTTTGCCGATCCATACAAAGGAGCAATGATAGCTGTAAGCGAAGCAGCGAGGAATATCGTATGCAGCGGGGGACAACCTCTTGGTGTTACAAATTGCTTGAATTTCGGAAACCCTTACGATCCTGAAGTATATTACCAATTTGTATATGCAATCAAAGGAATGGGTGATGCCTGCCGAAAATTTGATACACCCGTTACGGGTGGAAACGTAAGTTTTTACAATCAAAACCCTGAAGGACCGGTTTATCCTACCCCGACAATCGGAATGGTTGGGTTGCTGGAAAATATCAAAAATAAAATGACGCTGGACTTTAAGAAAGAGAGCGATGTGATCTATTTGATAGGTAAGATCACCAACGATATTAATTGCTCAGAATACCTTCATAAGATCCGTAAAATAGATTTTTCACCCGCACCATATTTTAATTTAGATGAAGAATATGATCTGCAGAAAAAGGTATCACAAATAATTTCACAGCAGCTTATCAGATCTGCGCATGATGTAAGCGAAGGTGGATTGTTTGTTGCGCTTTGCGAAGGTGGATTTAACCGTGAACTTGGGTTTTCTTTACGATCAAAGAGCATAATAAGAAAAGATGCTTTCTTGTTTGGTGAAGGGCAAAGCCGGGTAGTGGTTACGGTAACTATCGATAAAGTAAAAGAGTTTGAAAATTTTATGCAGGGTTTTCCTTGTGAACAAATAGGAGTGGTATCAACGGGTGAAGTTGTTATCGATGGAGAGTTTTGGGGAACAATTGACTGGTGGAAAGGAAGATATGATACTGCCATTGAAAATTATTTATCAAAAGAAGAAGCCGGCTCAGCTCTCGCGGCTATCTGATGCTTAATTTTTCAATTAGACTTTTTATCAATCATGGATCGCAACTCTGTTATTATTGTTACAGGCGCTGCCGGATTTATCGGCAGTTATTTGGTTGGTTATCTGAATCGGAAAGGCTATAACAATATCATTATAGTTGACGATTTTACGGAAGAAAAAAAGAACCCCAATTATATTGATAAAAAAATCATTGGCCGGATTGATCGGGAAGAACTATTCGATCGGCTTCATCTTCATCCTATTGACATAGATTTTGTTTTTCACCTTGGTGCCAGGACAGACACTACAGAATTTGATTATGCTGTTCATGAAAGATTGAATGTTGAATATTCAAAGCGGATATGGAAATATTGCGCTGAAAAAAATATTCCTCTTATCTATGCTTCTTCTGCTGCCACATATGGCAGCGGAGAGTTTGGCTATAAAGATGATCATGCTATAATAGAAAAACTGAAACCGCTTAATCCTTATGGGATTTCTAAAAATGAATTTGACAAATGGGTGTTACAACAAAAAGAATGTCCTCCTTTTTGGGCAGGACTAAAATTTTTTAATGTATATGGCCCTAATGAGTATCACAAAGGAAGGATGGCAAGTGTGGTTTTTCATGCGTTTAATCAAATAAAGGAGTCGGGAAGGGTAAAATTATTCAAATCACACAATCCTGATTATAAAGATGGAGAGCAACTACGGGATTTTATTTATGCCGATGATGTGGTAAAAATTATGTACTGGATGATGAATGTGGTTGATAGTAAAAAAAATCAGTCATCGGCTGTTAGTCTGTCTTCGGGTATATATAATGCAGGTACAGGGAAAGCAAGAACTTTTAAAGATCTTGTTACAGCTATTTTTGCAAACATGAATCTGGAACCAAAAATTGAATATATCGATACACCGAAGGATATTCGTGATAAATACCAGTACTTCACACAAGCCGGGATGCAGAAACTACATGATGCCGGATACCAGGAAGGCTTTTTTTCTCTTGAAGACGGCATATTAGTGTATGTAAAAAATTTTCTTTTGCCTCGTAAATATTATTGAATTGGTATCAGGCTGAATTTAGTCTCAGGGAAACAGCACTCCGTCGATCACATAGATTATTCCATTACTTGTTTCTATATCGGGTTCCAGTATCTTTATGCCGTTGACAAGCAGCCTTCCGTTTCTTTTTGAAATTATTAATTCATCCCCGGCAAGGGTTTTTAATTTTTTGCCATCCTCTACATCCTTAGAATTTATGGATCCGGCAACAATATGATAACTGAGAATATTTGCCAGGTCATCCTTTCTGTCATTCATCCAACTTTCAAATGTTCCATCAGGTAAATCTCTGAATGCTTTATTGGAGGGTACAAATATTGTAAAAGGGCCTGGCCTGGTAAGTGTTTCAATTACGCCGGAAGATATTAATGATTCTGCCAAAATGTTGTAAGAAGTATCAGCCTGTATATTTTCAGCAATGGTTTTTGAAGATCTGAACCGGCTTGCCGAAATAATTGTGGCGGGTGGCGTTAGTTTATTATTATTTTTATGATTGCTTTCATCATTATCATGGCAGGTGGCTGATAAACTGCAAAAGAAAATCAATATACAATGATAGAATATCTTATTTCGCATATATAAAATCACAAGTTTAAAAAAAATGACTAATGAATAAAAAAATAGCCATTATTGGTGCAGGGAATCTGGGGACTGCTATTGCAGAAGGATTACTGAAAAGTAAATTCAGCAAAGCCTCAGAAATAATAGTTACCAGGCGAAATGTTTCCATCAATCCGTTGAAATCGCTTGGTATTAATATTATAGACAACAATAATGCCGCAGTAAAAAAATCTGATGTTATCATACTTGCAGTAAAACCTTTCCAGGCACTTGAGTTATTGAAAACCATTCAAAAAGAGATTACCGAAAAAAAAATTTTAATTTCTGTTGTAACGGGCCTTACCATGCAGGAAATTGAGAATGCAATAGGCAAAAAAATTTCTTTGTTCAGGGCAATGCCCAATACTGCTATTTCAATAAGGGAAAGTATGACCTGTCTTTGTCATGTACATGCAAAGGAAGCTGATATAAATTATGTGCATGAGCTTTTTCATAAATTAGGAAAATCAGTTTTTATTGATGAAAAGCTTATGGAAGCTGCTACAATTTTAGGAGCATGTGGCACCGCATATGCCATGCGGTACATTCGTGCCAATATACAGGGAGGCATTGAAATTGGTTTTGATGCGGCCACTGCTTCGCTAATATCAGCACAAACTGTGAAAGGTGCTGCCGAATTATTATTGGTAAAAAAATCTCATCCTGAGCAGGAAATTGATAAAGTAACAACACCCAAAGGTTGCACCATTGCCGGTTTAAATGAGATGGAACATCGCGGCTTTAGTTCTTCATTGATACGTGGTGTGGTAGCGAGTTACCAAAAGATCGCCAAAGACTAAGGTATAACTGCAGTAATTTTAGGTGAGTAGAGATAAGAATGCACAAGTGTGCGACGCAACTGTAGATGATAGCAGCACAATAGCTGGTTACATAAATATTTATTGCTTATAAATCACTCCATCCTTCATTACAAAAATGCATCTACCAAATGCCTGGGGATCTTTTAAAGGATCACCATCAACGGCAACAATGTCTGCAAGCTTACCTGCTTCAATACTTCCCACCTGCTCTTTCATTCCTAAAAGCTCTGCTGCACTGATGGTCCCTGCCTTGATCGCATCCATGGGTTTCATACCGGCTTCGATCATGTAAGTAAATTCAAGCCAGTTCATACCATGGCGGTATACACCTGCATCTGTGCCAAAAGCAATTTTAACCCCTGCCTTATATGCTTTGACAAAAGTGGCCTCCAACTTTGGCCCGATCTCAATAGCTTTTTTTGCAACTACTGCAGGATAGTAGTTTGGAATTTTTGCCGAGTCGGATACAGATCTGCCTGCAATAATGGTGGGAACATACCATGCACCATATTTTTTGAATGATTCAATGCATTCATCATCCATCAGTGTTCCATGCTCAATGGAAATTACACCTGCACGAAGAGCTCTTTTTATTCCTTCGGCTCCATGCGCATGTGCCATTACTTTTAATCCATAATCATTTGACGTTTGCACAATCGCTTTCATCTCTTCTTCTGTAAATTGAGCGCCACTGCCATTGGTTGATACATCGAGCACGCCGCCTGTAGCCATTATTTTTATGACATCCGAACCTTCTTTGTAACGCTGGCGTACTGCTTTCATACATTCGTCCACACCATTTGCAATTCCAACCTTGGGTCCGGGATCCCCCATCAGGTCGCTCCGATAACCATTTGTAGGATCGGAATGTGAACCTGTGGATCCAATCGGTGTTCCTGCAGCCACAATACATGGTCCTTCGATCCAGCCCTGGTCGATAGCTTTTTTCAGTGAAATAACGATCCTGCCTCCAGCGTCTCTTACAGTAGTAAATCCTGCCATCAACGTTTTCTTTGCAAATACCACACTGTGATAGGCATAATCCACATCGTTCAGCTGAAATCTTTCGATGTAAGCGTTAGGATTGGTTTCCTGACTCAAATGTACATGGCAATCGATCCATCCCGGTGTAACTGTTTTTGTTTTAAGATTTATTGATTGGTCGTTAGCACCGGCAGTCAAAAAACCACTTTCAATGGAAACGATTTTATTTTTCTCTATTACAATAGTTACATTCTTCCTCGGTTCGTCAGAAATTCCGTCTATTAATGTGCCGCACCAGATGTAAGTTTTTTGAGCTGAAAGGTGGAAAGCGACAAGAGAAATAAAAAAAAGAGGGAATAATTTTCTCATAATAAATTGGTTGGTTGACTAAAAATACAAAAAACAAAAAATAAAAACTGTTGATTTATAAAGCGATGGCATCTAATATCAAACACTTTATATAATTCATATTTAAAGGCAAGATTTTTGCGAAATCATCCGCTGAAATTATTTCGAATGAAGTATGAAGACATTCCGAATAAAAAATGGTGGAAAGAAGCGATCGTTTACCAGCTCTATCCAAGGAGTTTTAAAGATAGCGATGGAGATGGGATCGGTGATCTCAGGGGAATAATTTCAAAACTCGATTATTTGCAAAGCCTGGGAATTGATGTGGTCTGGATCAATCCCGTTTACAGCTCACCAAACGATGATAATGGCTATGACATCAGCGATTATAAAGATATTATGAAAGAGTTCGGGACCATGGATGATTTTGATGAACTGCTGGGTGGCCTGCACAAAAGAAACATTAGGTTGGTAATGGATCTTGTAGTAAATCACACAAGCGATGAGCATAAATGGTTCAAACAATCAAGAAGAAGCCGGCAAAATTCTTACCGCAACTATTATCATTGGTGGCCGGCGGAAAAAGGGAAACCTCCTCTCCGCTCCAGTTTTTTTGATGAAAAGGGAAGCGCATGGCATTATGATCGTAAAACCAACTCTTTTTATCTGCATATTTTTTCCGTGAAGCAGCCCGACTTGAATTGGGAAAATGAAAATGTAAGAAGGGAAATTTATGAGATGATGAAATTCTGGTTTGATAAAGGAGTAGATGGATTCAGAATGGATGCAATTACATACATAGCAAAAGATAACAGCTTCCCGGAATTTACAGAAGAAGAAATACAAAAAAGATTTGGTGAATGGTCCGGATATTATGCTTCCCATCCGTGGCTTCATGATTATTTGCACGAAATGAATAAAGAGGTTTTGTGCAAGTATGATATTATGACTGTAGCTGAAGGGCCCGGAATTTCGCCGGAAGAAGCTCATGAGATTGTTGATCCATCGAGACACGAGCTGAATATGCTTTATCATTTTGAAGGAATGGGGATTGGATATGTTTTGGGTGAATTTAAGAAGGTTGATTCCAATGGCTACGACCTCGTAGAGTTTAAAGAGATATATACAAAGTGGAATGATGTGTTTGCGAGAAAGGGTTGGGGAACAATTTACCTGGGTAATCATGACCAGCCACGAATGGTAAGCCGATGGGGAAATGACGATCCTGAATTCAAAAACCCTTCAGCAAAGATGCTGATTACTTTTTTATTTACTATGCACGCCACGCCTTTTTTCTACAATGGTGATGAGATAGGCATGACTAATATCCGGTTTGATGAAATTTCAGATTACCGCGACATAGAAACGTTGAATATGTACAAGCAAATAATGAGTAAGAAAGGCGATTTGAAACGATTTCTGGAAAATCAAAAAGAATCAGCAAGAGATAACAGCCGTACACCCTTTCAGTGGAATAGTTCATTGAATGCAGGGTTTACTAACGGAACCCCGTGGATAAAAGTAAATCCGAATTATATTGAATGTAATGTGGAAATGCAGGAAAAAGACCCCGCTTCTATTTTAAATTACTTCAGGAAAATGATAAAGGTCCGCAAAGCAAATCCTGTTTTATTGTATGGGTATTATCATTTGCTTGATAAAGAACATAAGCAGGTATACTCTTATACCCGTACGCTGGGCGATGAAAAATTTTTAATTCTTTTGAACTTTTCAAAACAAAATATGGATTACAAAATACCAGGTGCTTTCCGGCATGATGAAGAAATACTGATCAATAACTATGATTACTGCAGGCAGGGAAAAAGCAAAATTTATTTATTACCCTACCAGGCAATCGTAATGAAAGCTAGGACTGAGAACTAAGTCTTATTTGTTTGAAAATATTTTTTTAATGGTGCAAATTATCAGGTATGCGACTAAATTAATTAATCTCTAAAACGAGATATGGCAAACCACAATTTAATTGAAACCAGGCCTTTCAAAACTATGCCAGTCTTATATAGCCTGAATTTATCTTTATTCCCTTTTTACCATTTATAAATAATTACACTATGGATGTGAGAACCTTTGCCATCTGCTTTTTTTTAATAACCTCTTTATATTTAAATGCACAAGAGGATTCAACGCAAGGAGTTAACAGGCTGCTGGAGCTTTCACTGGAAGAACTTATGAACGTTAAAGTAGTTACAGCTTCCGGTTTTTTGCAAACAACGGCTGAAGCACCTTCTACCATTACCGTTATTTCAGCACAACAAATTGCTGAAAGAGGGTACGAACAACTTGAAGACGCTTTGCGTGATGTGCCCGGCATTGATATGATCCATGTAAATGGTTATGTACCCACACTCATTTATTTCAGAGGTATGTACGGCGCAGAAAACCAAAGGGCATTGTTAATGATAGACGGCATCGTAGAAAATAACATTCTTGGAAGCAATGACATGGCAGGCCCTGCCTATAATCTTCATAATGTAGAACGAATTGAAATTATCTGGGGGCCTGTTTCTGCTTTATATGGAGCCAACGCATTTGGAGGAGTGATTAATATTATTACAAAGAAGGGCACTGACATAAATGGTATCCATGCTGAACAGGGATTTGGGAGTTTTAATACTTCCTTTGAAAAAATAGATATGGGAATGAAAAAAGATAAATTTGAATTTAATGCGTCAGGAATACTTTATAATACAAATGGCCCGAAATTTACCAATCGGGATCCTAATTACTCAGCTTCCTATGTTCAAAATGCTTATTCGTTTAATGGCTCTATCAGTTATTATTCAAAAAAATCAAAGACCACTTTAGGATATCGTACCTACAGAACCCCGATGGGCTGGGGAACCTATTCCAACAGCCCTACTATGTATCTTGGCCTTCCACCCCAGGGAAATGATAATGTGGGTTTGGTAGGAGTTCTCCAGAGAGATATAAGAGGTGAAAAATCAGGACTGGATGACGCTTACTTGCGTACATGGTTTATTCAAAACGAATTTAAAGTGAATCAAAAATTTAATTTACTTGGGCGTGTTGTATACCGGGAAACCGGAACTGGTAACGATTCATACATATATGTGACAAGTGATGGAAGGAAGATGCTAAGAATTCCAATTACTTCTTATTCTAACAGAATTTCAGCAGCACTTTCAGCAAATTATAGTTTGTCTGAGAAACATAAATTCGCGGGGGGAGTCCAATTTTTTCAGGATAATGTAGAAGCAGGTGCCCGTCAAACAACTATTGATTTCAATACTGTTTATTTACTCGATGGAAGAGATACATTACTGAACCTGCATGCTACATATCTCCCCCGTATCTATGACATTCGAAACAATTTTGGAAGTTACCTGCAATATGTTCTAAATACTAACTTGCTGAAAAAAACAAGCTTTACTCTGGGCGGACGTTATGATTACAATAGTTATTTTGGAAATGCATTGAGCCCCAGGATTGCCATTGTTAATCAACCTTCGAAAAAACTTACTTTCAAATTTCAGTTTGGTAAGGCTTTTCGGGCTCCTACCAATTTGGAAATATACCAGATACCGGGCCGCAATTTTCCATTGAAGAAAGAAAAAATCAGGACATACGAAGTAAATGCTATTTACTCCTCTTCAAATAATCTTCGCTTACAATTAAACGGATTCAGAAATGAGCTTTCAGATGTTATCATTATAAGTAATCTTTCAGGATTAACTCCCGATAAAAATCCCGGAGTTTTTACTATTAATGGTGCAGAAGGAATTTTAGATATTCTTATCACAAAAAATATTACAGGTTTTGCGAATCTTACTTTTCAGCATGCATGGGGAAAAAATCTCGTTACAGGTAATTCCGGAAAACTTCCCGGTGTAGCAAGTATTAAAGGAAATGCAGGTATTACAATGCATGTGCATGATGATCTTTTTATTATCAGTTTAAGCGGAAATTGGGTGGGTGATCGCAAATCACCAAGGACAGATCCTTATGGTACAGTAAAAGGGTATTTCCTGGCAAATTGTGTTATTAGCACGGGGAAATTATTTAAAAGCAAAATAACAGCAAGCTTGAACGTTCATAATTTATTTAATACTAAATGGCTTGACCCTGGTTTTAGAACTGCGGATGGACTTCTATATTCAACTGTTCTCGAACAACCGGGCATTAACGGGCTTTTTAAGATTGGCATTGGTTTATAGATTTTTTGACCGCCTATTAAAAAAATGAGCAAAAACATTTCATATATAAAAAAAGCATCTGTATTTTTTGCTTTTTTTTGTTTTTTGATAAAAATTATTTCTGCGCAAACAAATGAAAGAGAGGCCGACCTGAAAGCTGTGTTTATTTATAATTTTACAAAATATATTAGCTGGGATACGACAGTGAACGATAATAATTTTGTGATTGGGGTAATGGGAAATTCGCCTGTAACAGAATCCTTAAAACAAATTGCAAATGGCTACACTGTTGGCAACAAAAAAATAATTATCCGTAATTTCAGCAAACCGGAAGATATAAGCTACTGTCAGATTCTTTTTATTCCAAGAAACCTTCCTTTTTCACTTGAGTCAATACTTAAAAAAGTAGGCAGAGGTATGCTTACTGTTAGTGAAGAACCCGGTTATGGTAAATCAGGAACGGCATTCAATTTCTTCATTAGCAAAGAAGACAAACTTAAATTTGAAGCCAATCTAAAAGTGATTTATGCTGAAGGTTTAAAGGCAAGTTCACAACTACTGAAACTGGCGACCATTGTTGATTAAGAAAAAATTTAATTTTCTTTTTTGTCTTGTTTAAACTGCGAAACATATCGATAAGAAATAAGCTGGTGCTGATGCAGGTATTTACGAGCATTATTGTACTTGGAAGCTTTTTTGTTGTGTACATTGTTACTGATGTCAGGTCTTATAAAATTCGGAAAGCAAATAGCATGCTAAACCTGGCAGAAGTAATTGGTACCAATACTGTTTCTACCCTCGAGTTCCATGATAATGATGCGGCAAATCAAATTCTATCAGGATTGCACAACATACAACCCGAAATCGTGTATGCTGCTATAATGGATAAGAACGGAAATGTGTTTGCAAGCTATAGAGCCACTGATGATAGTTTCAAAATACCGCTGGCATTGAATAGAAAAAAATCGTTTTTTTCAGGGCATTATCTTTTTGTGCGAGGCGATATAAACAGTGAGCACGACTATTTGGGAAAAGTTGTTTTCCGTGTTGAATTATCCGAGCTTGAACAGATACAAAGGGCAGAATATAATATTGCTACTATTTTATTATTTATTGCCTTAGTTTTTTCTTTCCTGATCGCTCTCGCTATTCAGACTTATGTTTCTAAAAGATTATTGAACCTTGTAAGAACAATGAAGGAGGTAAGCAAAACAGGAAATTATGATAAAACTATTGTCGACGATGGAAGAGATGAAATAAGCACCCTCATTGCAGTATTCAATAATCTGTTGCAGCAGGTAAAAGAAAACCAGCAAAGAAAAGATGAATTTATAAGCATTGTAAGTCATGAATTAAAAACTCCTCTTACAAGTGTTAAAGGATACCTGGAATTGATGGATACTATGGAAGACAGGCAACCTAATAAACAATTTGTGCAAAAAGGTTTGCAAAATGTAAGGAAACTGGAAACGCTCATCAGGGATCTGCTGGATGTTTCTAAAATCCAAAGCGGGCAATTGCAACTTAACATGAAAGAGTTTACTATTGACGATTTGCTGGAAGAAACAATCGATGCCATTCAAATGGTATCTGCCACTCACCAGATCATTTGGGAAAATCATTTAAATGATGAAATAGTTACAGCCGACAGGCATAGGATAGAACAGGTATTGACAAACCTTTTATCTAATGCAATTAAATATTCTCCCGGTGAAAAGCGTGTATTTGTATACAGCAAAAAAACGGATTCGGAAATAATAGTAAAGGTCAAAGATTTTGGAATAGGCGTTCCAAAAGAAGAACAAATAAATATTTTTGAGCGCTTTTACAGATCAAAAGATATGTCAGTAACTATTTTGGGATTCGGACTGGGATTATATATATGCAAGGATATTATTACCCGCCACAATGGTAAAATATGGGTTGAGTCTGAAGAAAGCGGCTCCGCATTTTATTTTACACTGCCGCTAAGAAAAACAAATGAAGCCATTAATATAAAGACGGTAAAAGCAAAAACAGTCGATTAAACTTCATTTTTTGCATTCAAATTGATGCCTGCATAAAAGGCAAGATCCTTATTCTTCAATAATTTGGTCCAGAAAATAATTTGGCCTGTATGATATGACAGATGTTCTGTGACATGAACAATAATACCAATGCCGGAATAATAAAAACCCTGCACTTTTCTTTTTTTTAATAGTTCTTCTGTAGAAATATTTTGGATTACATTTTTTGCTTCTTCAACAGTATCTAAAATTTTTTTTTGCAATCCAGCTTTAGAATATCCGCCATCAGCAGAAAACTCTTTGTCTCTTTCTCTTATATCCCTTTTGTTTCCCAAAGACGAAACAGCATACTGCCTGATATTGCCGCATAAGTGAAGAATGATATTGCCGACACTATTTGAGTTTTGATTGGGCCTTTTCCAGATTTCAGTTTCTTCTAACTCATTAAGACAATTGGTAAGTTTTTTTGTACTCTCATCTATTCGATGTATAGATTGATCTATAAATTCTCTTGTAAATTCCTGTATCATGACTATAATTTTTTAAGAAGCGCCGATAGTAAAATAAGGATTTAGCATGCCGATGATCAAAAGCAGCTGTTCAAAATTATTAAATCTATACTTTTGAATTAGAATAAGTTGATTACAAGTTGCAATACGATTTGCTATTCAAAATACATTTTTTCATCCCTTACTAAAAACAGAGACAATGTTTAAGAGAACAGTTATTATTACATACACTTTGCTGATTACCATTGCTGTTTATGCCCAACAAACATTTACTATAACTAAAGAGAAGATCAAACTGCAGTTTTTTGTTGACAACGAAGGAATACCGACATATGCTGTTTGGTTTGATAACAAGGAGGTGATCAAAAATTCCTCGATGGGGTTTTCCTTGAATGTGGACAGTTTATTTTATAAAAATTTCAAATTAATCAACGTAGAAAAGAAATCTGTTGATGAAACATGGAAACCGGTTTGGGGCGAAGTCAGCACTATCCGTAATAGCTACGAAGAGCTTTTGATTCATTTGCAACACAGCTCAGGAAAATTGCTTGATATTGTTTTTCGGGTGTTTGCAGATGGCGTTGGCTTTTGCTATAAATTTCCCAAACAGCCCGACCTCAGGTATTTTATTGTAGAAGATGAGTTCTCCCAGTTTCACATGGCAGGTGACCACAAAACATTTTGGATACCGGGTGACTATGATACTAATGAATATAGTTATACTACAAGCAAGTTGAGTGAAATAGACATTCGTTCCGTTGTTGCGGCAGCGACGGATATTGCTGTAAGAGTGGCTCCTGATCCTTTTGCTATACAAACCCCGTTAATGATGAAGACAAATGATGGGTTGTATATAAATATTCATGAAGCATCTTTGAGAGACTATCCGTCAATGGAATTGCATGTTGACAGGGAGAATTTCATTTTAACATCGAAACTGGTTCCTGATGCGTATAACAATAAGGCTTACCTGCATGCACCCGCTCGTACGCCGTGGCGAACCATTATTGTAAGTGATAAAGCAACCGATATACTTGCTTCGAAAATGATCCTGAATCTTAATGACCACTCAGTTATTCAAAATACATCATGGATCAAACCCATGAAATTTGTAGGTGTGTGGTGGGAGATGCAGACCGGCAAAGGCACATGGAGTTATTCTGATTATCCTGATAGTACCGACAGTGAAGGACAATTAATTCCTAATGGAAGACATAGCGCCAATACAGCTAACGTAAAGCGGTATATTGATTTTGCCGCGAAAAATAAAATAGGTGGTGTATTGGTAGAAGGATGGGATGTTGGATGGGAAGATTGGTTTGGCCATTGGAAAGAAAATGTTTTTGATTTTGTTACTCCGTATCCGGATTTTAATGTGAAAGAAGTTACAGATTATGCAAAGACAAGGGGAGTTACCATGATCATGCACAATGAAACATCTGGCTCTGCTACCAATTACGAACGCCAGATGGATACTGCATTTCGATTTATGAAAAAATTCGGATATCCCGCTGTAAAAACGGGTTATGTAGGGCGGATCATTCCCCGCGGCGAACATCACGACGGTCAGTGGATGGTAAATCATTATGAACGGGTTTTGAAAAAAGGAGTGCAGTATCACGTGATGATAGATGCGCATGAACCGGTACGTCCTACAGGATTGCAGCGCACTTATCCAAACTTTTTAGCTTGTGAAGCTGCAAGAGGAAATGAATACAATGCCTTTAGTAACGGTAATCATCCTGAGCATGAAACCATCTTGCCATTTACGAGACTGATGGGAGGACCGATGGATTACACTCCGGGTATTTTTAAGTTAAAAGGATATGCACCTGCGGCGCCTCAAAGACAAGTGCATACGACACTTACCAAGCAACTGGCTTTGTATGTAACTATATATAGTCCTTTACAAATGGTAGCTGACCTTCCGGAGAATTATGAAGCAAAGCCGGATGCTTTTCAATTTATTAAAGATGTGCCTGTCGATTGGGATGATACCAAAATACTGGAAGCTGAGCCGGGAGATTATGTTAACATCGCAAGGAAAGAAAAAGGAAAGGATAATTGGTTTATTGGAGCTATTACTGATGAAAATGCACGCAATTCGACTATTTCTCTGGATTTTCTTACGAAAGGGAAAAAATATACAGCCACAATTTATGCAGATGCGAAAGATACCGACTGGAAAACAAACCCTGAAGCTTATATAATCAAAAAGATAACAGTAGATAATAACAGCAAACTGGAACTAAACCTGGCTCCCGGCGGCGGTTGCGCAATAAGTATAATGAGTCACTGATAAACTGATTTATGAAAAGGTCTTTTTTGAAAGGACTTCCTGAAATATTTGTTGTAAGGATTCCTGAATGGTAATGCAGAATTAATATGAGCCTTCAAAAATGTGATAGTTGGTCAATAGCCGATTTTACTTTTGTTAGGCATATTCATAAATCAGTAACTTTATTTATATAAAAACTAATTAACAACGAAACTATTTAAAATGAAAAAGCTTGCATTTAATCAATACTTCGTATTGACAATGGCCACATTGTTTTTGTCTTCCATGCTTTGGGCACAGGGTGATAAGTCAAAACGACCCAGCCCTCCAGCTACAGCAACGGGCAAAGTAAACGGGGCAACCATTACAATTAGCTATAGCAGTCCTGGTGTTAAAGGAAGACAGATATGGGGAGCATTGGTGCCATACGACCAGGTTTGGAGAGCCGGTGCTAATGAAGCCACCCTATTTGAAACTGATAAAGACATTAAAGTAGAAGGAAAACCTTTACCTGCCGGAAAATATAGTTTATATGCTATTCCCGGGGAAAAAGAATGGACCATTATTTTAAATTCACAAACGGGGCAGTGGGGAATAAAAATGGATGGTTCCACTACTGAAGATCCGTCCAAAGATGTGTTGCGGGTAATGGTTAAACCTGAAAAGGCTGATAGTTTTCATGAACGTCTTGATTATGTAGTAAATAAAAACGGATTTGCTCTTGTTTGGGAAAATCTGAATGTGCCAGTATCCGTAAAGTGATTGATGATTTCAAAAGAAATCATAAGCCTTTGCAATACTGCAAAGGCTTTTTCTATTACTTTCTTTTAAATGCAAATGTCTTCCTTACGGGTTTTGATTTACGGTAAATCATCACAATACCATCTAAAATAACAATCAATTCTTCATTAAGATAAATTCTTTTGAACTTTATGAAAAAAAGGAGCAACAGAATAAGAGTAAAGTGATTATACTTAAAAAAAAAAAATTCATAATGTTCGCATGGCGGTTTATCCACAATAATGGGATAAGTTTTTTAAAAACAAAGAAATTTCAAGTAGCTTTGTACGACCTCCTTATCCCGATGGTCATCGGGGTTTCCGCTGGTCAAGATTGGATTAAAATTTCAGATTAATTTATAGCTGAGCAGAATTGATGCAGTTTAAGTGTGTGACGTAACATGTGTTGATTAGAGATAATGTTGCTCACCGCATAATTGTTTTTCTTAAAGGAGCAATAAAATTTTTGAAAAATATGGTCAAATATATTTTTGTTACCGGTGGTGTTACCTCTTCTTTGGGTAAAGGGATTATTGCAGCATCTCTTGCAAAGTTGTTGCAGGCTAGAGGGCTTCGGGTTACGATTCAAAAATTTGATCCTTATATCAACGTAGATCCCGGTACATTGAATCCTTACGAGCATGGAGAATGTTATGTAACAGAAGATGGTGCCGAAACTGATCTTGATCTTGGACATTATGAAAGATTTTTGAATATTCATACATCCCAGGCGAACAACGTAACTACGGGCCGTATTTATCAAACAGTCATTACAAAGGAAAGAGAAGGAGCATACCTTGGAAAAACAGTGCAGGTAATTCCGCATATAACTGATGAAATAAAGAAAAGGATGACGGAATTAGGAAGAACAGGATACTATGATGTAGTCATCACAGAAATTGGAGGCACGGTGGGTGATATTGAAAGTCTTCCATATATTGAAGCGGTTCGTCAATTGCAATGGGAGCTACCGGAAGAAGATCTGCTTGTGGTTCATCTTACACTAATTCCTTATTTAAAAGCGGCGAAAGAGTTAAAAACAAAACCAACACAGCACTCCGTAAAAATGTTAAGTGAAAGCGGAGTATTCCCTGATGTGATTGTATGCAGAACGGAACAGCCATTGAACCAGGAAATAAAAAGAAAGATCGCTTTATTCTGTAATGTAAAACCCGAAGCAGTAATAGAAGCGGCTGACGCCAGTACTATTTATGAAGTTCCTGTTGTAATGATGCATGAAAAACTTGATTTAATAGTTTTAAAGAAGCTGCAAATAAAGAATTATCATGATCCGGAGCTTACAAAATGGAAAGAGTTTTTGGATAAATTAAAATATCCCAAAGCAAAGATCATTATTGGCCTGATTGGAAAATATGTTGAGCTGCAGGACGCCTATAAATCTATTTTGGAATCATTTGTGCATGCAGGTGCGGTAAATGAATGCAAGGTACAGGTGCAGTATATACATTCAGAGTTTATAACTCAAGAGAATGTAGCAGAAAAATTAGGCGGACTTGATGGCCTGCTGGTAGCGCCGGGTTTTGGTAATCGTGGTATAGAAGGAAAAATAACTGCTGTAAAGTATGCAAGAGAAACAGGCTTGCCGTTTTTTGGAATTTGTTTGGGCATGCAAATGGCCGTTATAGAATTTGCAAGAAATATTTTAGGGATCATTGAAGCGCATTCTACAGAAATGATGCCTGAAGCAAAAGAGCCTGTAATTGATATGATGGAAGAACAGAAAAAAATTACTATGAAAGGCGGCACTATGCGCCTGGGTGCTTATCCATGTGATATAAAATCAGGTTCATTAGCCTATAAAATTTACGGGAACCTTCATATAAGCGAACGCCATCGCCACCGTTATGAATTCAACAACCATTATCTTGAACAATTTGAGCAGCATGGCATGATTGCCAGCGGCAGAAATCCCGGAACAGGATTAGTAGAGATAGTTGAACTTCCAAACCATCCCTTTTTTATAGGCGTGCAATATCATCCTGAATTAAAAAGTACTGTAGAGCGGCCGGCACCCTTATTTGTGCATTTTGTAAAAGCTGCCAAAGATTTTCATGATAAAAAAGATTCTGTAAAAAACCCATTGCTCCAGAGTGAGATGATTTAGCCAATGAGTCAAATAGTCCATTCAGGTCAAAAATATCAGGTAGATGTGGATTATTAAGGTAATTTGGTTAATTAGTTATTGAACCATCTGAAATAATTCTTTTGAGCCTCTGTTTTGTCACTTACTTCAACATTCAGAAAAATATTGAACAACTATATTTTACCGATCAAAAAAGCCAATAAGCGGAAACGGGAAACCAACAATTCGCAACTCTTAGCTCATAACTCTTAACTACTTATCTTTGCCCTTCTTAAAAAATAAGAATGAATTTTGATCGTAATACTATAATGGGATTTTTGGTTCTTGCCGTTTTGTTTATAGGGTATTTTTGGTGGACCAGTAAAGAACAGGCATCTTTTCGCGAGGAAAAAGCAAGGCAGGATTCTATTGCCAATGCGAACAGACCAAAGGTTGATACGACTGCTTTAAAAACAGAGTCTGAAGAAAACGATTCAATTGTAAAAATTAAAACAAGCGGCATTTATCAAAAAGCTATAAATGAAACAGAAACTTTAAAAACCATTACCAATAAACTATTAACGATTACTTTCAGCAGCAGAGGAGGTCAGCCAAAAAAAATTGAATTGAATAATTACAACGGGCCGGACAGCACACCGGTAAAACTTGCCAGCACTAAATTTGATAAGATCGATTATCCCATAAATACATTATCAGGGTCAAGTGTGTATATATCCGATCTGAATTTTCTGCTTGATACCGTCATTATCAATGCTGATAAGTCTACTATAATAACGTATACATTAAATCCAGACAGCGCAGGACCGGTCATTCATCATCAGTTTACCATTCGACCTGATGACTACATGATTGATTTTTCTATTTCGATGGATGGAGCTGATAAATTATTAACTCAGGGAAATCTGAATTTAACCTGGCAATACAAAGCTGTGCAACAGGAGTCGGATGTTAGTTTTGAAAAACAAAACACCCAGGTCGGCTACATGATGGATGGGGATTTTGATTATCATACAATTGGCCGCAAAAGCAGTATAAATTTCGATAAGCCTGTAAAATGGATTGGGATCAGGCAAAGATTTTTTAATACTTTTTTAGTTGCTAAGAATAATTTTTCATCCGGAAATATGGAATGGTCGATTCCCCCTGATTCTTCAAAAACAGTTATGGAGTCCATTGCAAATGTGAAATTGCAATTACCTGTTACCGGTTCAGTTTCTGTTCCTTTAAATATCTTGTATGGACCGGCAGATTTCAAAATGCTGAAACAGCATGACATGAAATTCGAAAAGCTGATCAATTTGGGGCAGGGAGCTTATTCATTTGTAAGACCTATAAACAGATTTATTATAATGCCTGTATTTGATTTCATTCGTGGCTTAACAGGTAGCAGTTTAGGGTTGGCGATTGCTTTATTGACCATAATAATCCGGTTGGTAATTTCTCCGTTAACCTACAGCAGTTATCTCAGCGGCGCTAAAATGAAAGTGCTCAGGCCTGAAATTGCAAAGCTTAGGAAAAAATATGGTAATGATCAGCAGCAGATCAGTGTAGAACAAATGAAACTCTTTCGTGAGGCTGGTGTAAATCCTTTGGGAGGTTGCATTCCGGCACTTTTACAAATTCCTATTTTCTTTGCTCTTTATAGTTTCTTTAGCTCGAGCATAACTTTGCGCGGTCAGAGCTTTTTGTGGGCAAAAGATCTTTCCGCTTCCGATGCTGTTATAAATTTTGGAACAAACATTCCTTTAATTGGTAGCCACCTTAGCCTTTTTACCATTACAGCCGTTGTCACCAGTTTTCTTATTTCTTTATACAGTATGAGCTTGTCTCCGGATCAGTCAAACCCGGTAATGAAATACATGCCATACATTTTCCCGTTTTTCCTTTTATTCATATTTAATCGTCTTCCCTCTGCCTTAACATGGTATTATACAGTTTCAAACCTGATAACACTTATAATCCAGTTTATAATTCAGAATTATATCATTGACCATGACAAAATATTAGCTAAAATGGAGCAGAACCGTAAAAAACCAAAAGCAAAATCAAAATGGCAGGAAAGGATGGAACAGATGCAGGCTCAGCAAAAAAAGTTGAAGGAAGTGCAACAAAAAAATAAACGTTGATTTTTTTAACATTTCAAATCAGAATGAATGGTATGTTGTTTCTGAAGCAACTAATTAATTAATTTGCCGCGTCTTTTTCTTTGCAACTATAGTTACAAGTATGAATGGAAGATTTGCAATATCAGCTGGCTTTCTTTTCTTTTTTTCTGTTAGTTATGGACAAACAAAATTTTCTGAGGGAAGTATTGTTTATAACATTACAGTAAATACCAATGATGCCAATCCTAAATTGGCTGACGGCTTTGATGGGGCTACTAATACGATTTATGTAAAAGGAAAATTAAGCCGATCCGAATTGGTGAGTGTATTTGGAACTCAGTCTACTATTATTGATGGAAAAACAGGACAAGTTACTGTATTGAAAGAGTATGGTGATAAAAAATACATGATCAATATGACGCCCGAAGATTGGATTAAAGCCAATCAAAAATATGATAGTGTAACATTTACTTATGAAAACGAATACAAAACGATAGCAGGATATAATTGTCAGAAAGCAATTGGAAAATTAAAAAATGGAGAAACTTTTACAGTTTATTTTACTAACGAATTAATACCTGAAAATAAAGAATTTCAATATAGCAATAAATCTCTCCCGGGGCTTGCTTTGGAGTACGAATCAAACCTGGGAACAAATAAAGTTACTTTCACCGCATCAAAAATCAGTTTTGATCCTGTACCTGCATCAAAATTTGATCTCCCCAAAACTGGATTCAGGGTGATGACATACCAGGAAAGTAAAGGAGGAAATAAATAATTAGTGGCTAATAGTAAAGCCGGCATTGCCGGTAGTTATATAGATTTTTTTCTTCAGAGGAACTATATAGGTTGTATTTCCTTTTTGATAGGTGAGTACAGTATTCAAATTAATATATTGGGTGGGCTTCTGGGTGTTTATAATATGGTTGCCTCTGAAATTATAGCTTGACCTTAGTGAAAAGGTTCCGGGAGTAATTGAAAAGTTTTGATTTGTAAGAAGGGACCGATCCTGACTTTTTGAATTTTTACCTTTGTCGCCCAATATTGCAAAGGCGCTTACAGTTATAGCTGCCAGCACAAAAACTGCTATAACTCTCCTCACGATTTTTAGTATGGTTGATTGGCTAATTGACATTCCCTATAAAATTAAAAACAAAAATAATCATAAATCCAATGGTACCTCACGAGTTTTAGTATTTATTTAACGAACAAATTTAAAAAATGTTACTGAATTCTGTGTTTTTTTATTTTTATATGGTAATTTCCCTAAACCCCAGTTCATGAAAGAAAATCCTTACCACGAAAATAGAGAAGATTTAAATGAACTTTTGAAACAATATGATGATCTTAAAGCGGGTCGCAGTCATCAGTTTCTGGATGAGGAAGCCTTTGAAAAGATCATTGAGTTCTACGATGAGAAAGAGGATCTTCAAAAAGCCCTCGAAGCCTCCGAGTTTGGTTCAGAACAATACCCTTTTTCCTCGTCACTGCTTATTAAAAAAGCAGATATTTTACTTTCTTTAAGACATTATAAGGATGCTTTAAAAATTCTTGAGCAGGCTGAACTATTTGATAGCGCTGATATAAATCTTTATATTTTAAAAACAGATGCCTGGCTGGCTCTTGATCAGCAGGAGAAAGCTGTGGAATTATTAGAAAAAGCTTTGCATTCATTTGAAGGAGAAGAGAAGATTGAATTGTTATTCGAGCTTGCGGATGTATATGATGACTATGAGGAGTTTGACAAAGTATTTGATTGCTTAAAACTTATTCTTGAACAGGATCCTAATAATGAAGAAGCTTTGTATAAAATTTGTTTCTGGACAGATTTTACGGGCAGGAGTGAAGAAAGTATTAAACTTCATCAAAAAATAATTGATGATTTTCCGTACAATGAATTGGCCTGGTTCAATCTTGCGGCAGCTTATCAGGGTTTGAAACTTTATGAAAAAGCAATAGACGCTTATCAGTACGCAATAGTTATTGATGAGAAATTTGATTATGCATATCGGAATATGGGTGATGCATATATTCGTTTGCGAAAATTTAAAGAGGCAATTGAAGTCCTGCAAAAAGTATTAGAATTATCTAAACCTGAAGATGTAATCTTTGAAGCCATCGGTCACTGTTATGACAGGTTGCATAATTATGCGCAGGCAAGGTTTTATTATCGCAAGGCCTCTCACATGAATGCGGAAGACAGCAAGATCTTTTATAAAATAGCTTGTACTTATTATAATGAAGGGCAGTGGGCAAGCGCTATTAAACAATTGGAAAACGCCTTAAAATTTCATCGTCTTCAGCCTGAATATAATTTGCTGATGGGTGAATGTAAATTCCAGGTAGGCGCATTTAAGGAGGCTATTCAGTATCTTTCAAATGTCGTCAGAATACGTCCAAAAAGTTCGTCAGGATGGGAAGCCTTAATTCGTTGTTTATATAAGGCTGATTTTTTAGATGAAGCAAAGGAACAGGTAATGGCTGCTTTGCAGGTTACGCAAGGCAAACCATTGTTCATGTTTTATCTCAGTAATATTTTATTTGCGATGGGAAAATCAAAAGAGGCAATTCAATATCTTGAAAGAGCTATGGAAAAAGCACCCCGGCTTCTAAAAAGATTTGTTGAATTAAATCCATCTATTCTGCAAAATCAACAAGTAGTGGATATTCTTGCAAAATTTAAACGTAACAGATCTATATAGAAAACAACCCATTCATAAAAATTTCAAAGATTTTTTAAATTGTACCCCTGATTCTTGTCACTTGTGTCTTCAATCTTCTTCCTTATTTTTGCCCGCTTAAATAAATAATATTGATGAATTTTAATCTATCTCAAATCCCGGACAGGAAAAAGAAACCAAGGACTGCTGGCATTACAATGGTCATGGATAAAGGATTAAGTGTAAACGAAGTTCAAAATTTTTTAAGTGTTTCTCACCCTCATATTGATGTAGTAAAACTTGGATTCGGGACATCTTATGTTACTCCCAATCTGAAAGAAAAACTTGAGGTTTATAAGTCTTATAACATACCTATTTATTTTGGTGGTACTTTGTTTGAAGCTTTTTTGATCCGCAACCAGTTTGATGATTATATAAAGGTTTGTCAGGATTTTGGTGTCAGTTATATGGAAGTAAGCGATGGATCAATCACTATTCCTCATGCTGAAAAATGCGGGTACATAGAGAAACTTACAAAATATGGAACTGTTTTAAGTGAAGTAGGAAGTAAGGATGCAGCGAATATAATGCCCCCTTATAAATGGATCCAGTTAATGCGTGCTGAACTTGAGGCAGGGGCCTCCTATGTAATTGCCGAGGCACGTGAAGCCGGAAACGTAGGTCTTTACAGAGATAATGGTGAAGTACGGCAGGGATTGGTAAATGAGATCCTTACACAAATACCGGAAGAAAAAATTTTATGGGAAGCTCCCCAGAAGGGACAACAACTTTATTTCATTGAATTATTGGGATGCAATGTAAACCTTGGCAATATTGCACCTTCGGAAGTTTTACCGCTCGAGTCTATGCGTATCGGTTTACGGGGCGATACTTTCACTTTATATTTGAATGAAAAAAGCTGATGCATCTGTTTGGACTAATTGGGTATCCTTTAACACATTCTTTCTCTAAAAATTATTTTTCAGAAAAATTTAGACGGGAAGAAATCAAAGATTGTATCTATGAGAATTTTCAGTTAGATGCTATTAGCAATTTTCCAACAATTATCAATAAAAACCCTAACCTGGAAGGCCTGAATGTAACTATTCCTTACAAAGAATCTGTTCTGCAATTTTTAAATGAAAGGACTGAATTAGTAATACAAACCGGTGCATGCAATTGTATTAGGATTACAGAGAGGAAATTGACAGGTTATAATACTGATGTGTTGGGTTTTGAAAGATCATTAGCTAACAAACTTCAATCTCATCACACCAGCGCTTTGGTATTGGGAACAGGTGGTGCTGCGAAAGCGGTGGAATTCGTTTTAAGAAAAAAAGGGATTCATTATAAATATGTTTCCCGGAAATTCCAAGAAAATAGTTTAACCTATGACCAGTTAACTACAGATGTAATCGAAAAAAATTTACTCATCATTAATACAACTCCGGTAGGAATGTATCCGCAGGTGAATGAAGCTCCATCATTACCATATGATGCAATAACCCCAAGTCATTTTCTGTTTGATCTTGTTTATAATCCTGATAAAACTTTATTTCTTAAAGAGGGAGAGAATAGAGGTGCTGCCATTCAAAATGGGTATGATATGCTTGTTTACCAGGCAGAAGAAAGCTGGAATATCTGGAATAACAAAGACGCATCAATTTGATAATTTTTTTCTTACATCTTCGGGAACCACTGCAATTTTCTTTGTTGAATAATCGTAACAAACCATTCCTGTTTTTGCTAGGGCCACTAAATTTTTTTTATTATTATTTTCCTTTTCCAATTTATAATAAAGCTCAAAAGAAAATTTCAAGAATTCACATGCAGCAACAGATGCTATGATTTTTTCGCCATAAAATATTTCACTTTTGAATTCAATAGCAACATCGCTCATAATTAACCCCACACCGCCTAAATTCAGTTCTTCGTATTTATAGTGATTAAGATATTGAACTCTGGCTTCATGAAGTATAGATAATATTGTATCATTTCCAACATGCTTACTATAGTTTAAATCAGTGATGCGAATTGGAATAAGTGTTTCAAAAGAAAATTTTTCAGGTAATTCAATTTTAACTCTGGGCATAGAATGGATTTGCAATAAAATTAATTAATAGCTTACATGCAGACAAGAAGTATGGGAGAGAAACGTTTCTTTGGTCACTATTGATAAAAAAACCTCTCTCTGAATGAGAAGGATTTATATTGAAATACTATTTACTTAGAATCCTTTTTTATATTCTGGAGGCAGTTTTGAAATTACATAGTTAGATTGCTCTGTAAGGCCAGCTTCTTTTTTCTTTGTTGCCAGCCCCTTCAAAAGGATGCCGTTAATGTACGGATCTGTTTGTCCCTTAATAGCTGCAGGTATTGCATCCCGAAATTCAACAATCTCGTCTATACCTTTTTTGAAAGTATCTGTATTTTTTACCTTGTCAAGAAATTCGCCTATCGATTGCAACATCTCAAATTTATGTTGAGACAACTGCATGCCTTCAAAATTCCTTAATATTATATCTGCAGCCGATTCATCTCCTGATTCAATGATTACAGTGGTAATAGCAGAAGAAAGTTTTCCTTTTGAGGGAAATGCAGACAGGCGTTTTGCCTCATTGAGTGCAGCTGAACCATCAACTTCTGACAAAGCCTCTAATGCATTTCCGGAAACTGTATAAGATGAGTCATTAACTGCTGTTTTAAAAATGGCCTCGTATTCAGGATTTTTATATGCGCCAAGTTTAGTAATGGCAGCAGCTATCACTAATTTCTTAGGATCATTTTTGGCGAGATCAAGCAAAATAGGTTCAACTTCTTTTCTTACATTTTCATTTTTCATATCCAGTTGATTGATCACAAAAATTCTCAACCCGTCAAATTTATCTTTTAATGCTGTTTTTAAAAAAGCGACCGCCTTTGGATCATCCTGGTGCTTGGATGCAAAATCCGTCGCCTCTCTTCTATCGAGATAGGTACCTGCATATTTATATTGGTAAATATATTCATCAAGAGTTTTGTTTTCTTTTTTTGTACACAACAAAACTTTGTCTCCGTCAAAATTTACGAGATCAGGTTTTGAGGTCGATGTAAAGGTGAAAGTATCCACTTTATTCTGTGCCCATACTTTGTATCTTGTCTTGCCGTTGTTATCATACACATCGATTGTCACCGGTAATTTGAAGATTTTATCTCCCTGTTGTGTTTGTTTTACAATTACCTGCACTTTTTTTGAAGTATCGTCGTAACTATAATTTATATCAAGACTTGGATTACCACTGCCATAGTACCATTGATTCCAGTACCAGTTTAAATCTCGTCCTGTTACTTCTTCGAATGCAAGGCGTAGTTGTTGTGCTTCGGCTGATTTAAATTTATTAGTGGTGAGATAAAGATTCAAAGCTTTGAAAAATGCGCTATCCCCAACATAGTTGCGCAGCATGTTGAGTATGCGACCACCTTTATTATAGCTTACGGCATCAAATACATCTTCTTTGTCATGATAGTAAAAACGTACCAGGTCTTTTTTCCTGCTATTATTACTTCTCAGGTATCCCTCCATATCCCTAAAATTTTGCTCATCTCCTGCGTCCTTTCCATATTTGTATTCATCCCAAAGTGTTTCACTATAATTGGCGAATGATTCATTTAGAGTAATATTACTCCAGCTTTCAGTAGTTACATAATCGCCGAACCACTGGTGAAATAATTCATGAGCAATGGTAGATTCCCATTCGTTTCCATCTGTTAACTCCCTTGCATCCTGCTGTGCCGCATCAGCGTGAAGTGTACAGGTAGTATTTTCCATGGCTCCTGCCACAAATTCTCTTCCTGTTATTTGATCGTACTTAGGCCATGGAAAGTCAACGCCGGTAATTCTTGAAAAAAAAGCGATCATTTGCGGGGTATTGCCAAAAATTTTCCTGGCAACAGATGTGTAAGCCGGTTCTACATAATAATTTACTTCTTTGTTTTTGTAGTGATCTTTTATAATAGCGTAATCACCCACACCCAGGAAAAACAAATAAGGAGCGTTCGGTAAATCCATTTTCCAATAATCAGTCCTTGTACCGTCTCCGTTTTTCTTTTGTGAGACAAGAGTACCATTTGAAAGAGTAACATATTTTGAAGGCACAGTAACAGTAATTTCTTCTGTTGATTTTTGATTAGGATTATCAATGGTCGGGAACCATCCGGAATTCGATTCTGTTTCACCCTGCGTCCAAATCTGTGTAGGCATATCTTTTTCTTCTCCCCGGGGATTTATAAAATACATTCCTTTTATGCCCAGCATTTGAGTACCGCCATATTTTGCATCGAATTCATCAGGCTTTGCAGTGTAATCAATATAAATCGTATAGTCTTCCTTTCGTTTATAAGTTTTGTCTAGTTGTATGCGTACCTGCCAGTCATTATAAGAATAGTTTAAAGGAACCTCCCGATTACCTTTCATTAGCGCAATTTTATGGAACTCCATTCCTTTACTGTCCAGTATCAATGAATCCGTTGGATAAAAATGCGGTTTCAATGTTATCCATGCTTTACCATACAGATATGATTTGCTGTAATCTGGTTTCAGTACGAGTTTTGTATGGATAAGATCATTGATTTTTGTAGCAGTTTCCCTGTAAATTTTTTTCCAGCTTGTATCTGTTTGGTTATTGTCTGGCTGAGCAATTAATGAGAAGAAAGTAAATATGGACAGAAAGAGGACGAATAGTTTCTTCATATTTCAAATTTTAAAGAGCACAAAAATAGAGTTATTGAATTATTGCCTGCAAGAAAATTGACCGGCGGTGCAGTATTTAACAGCTTGTTATAGTAAGAATTGATATAAATTTGAAATGAAAATCAGTCGTTAAGTATGAAGCGAAATCTGTTCATTTGTAGTTTTATTTTTTTTGCCTCTTTGTTGAATGCTCAAAAAATTTATTTTATTTATTTACAGACTGAAAAAGGGCAACCATTTTTTATCCGGATGAATGATAAGCTTTACAATTCAGTGTCGTCCGGCTATCTGATCATCCCAAGGTTAATTGATAGTACATATAATTTTAAACTTGGCTTTCCCGGGAAAGATCGTGATTTGAATTTTACAGCTACTATCAATAAAAAAGATCATGGGTATCTTATAAAAGATTTTGGAGAAAAAGGTTGGGGCATTTTTGATTTGCAATCATTAAGTGTTCAAATGTCTTCATCAAATTCAAAAGAGACAGCTCAATTCAATAATGATTCAGATTTGCAGATAAATGCATTTACAGATATGCTTTCAAAAGCTGCTGATGATGCTTCTTTAAAGCAAAATCCAGTATTTGTGAAGGAGGAAGAAAAAAAACCAAAGATTATCGAAGCGGTCGTTAAAGAAGAAAAGAAGCCGGAAACTGGTTCAATTACCGATAATGCAGAAAGTAAAAGCCTACAAACTAAAGAGATGAGTAATGAAGAAAAAGCGTTACCAGAAAAAAAGCTTCTGACTCAAACAGAGGAAGTATATAAAAGATCAGTAGTAACGAAAATTTCAGGCACAACCAGCAATGAGGGCTTTGAGTCTGTCTTTATAGATCAATTGCAGAATGGTAAAGTAGATACGGTAAGAATATTAATACCCCTGGATAAGATCAAATCAGTCGTTAGCGTGGAATCAAAACCTGAGGCAAAAAAAGAAGAAAGAAAATTTTTGGATTTTGGACCGGACACGACTAAAATAGTTAATAATTCTCAGTCTGAGGATCAGAAAAAAGAGTTTATCAGCAAAGCACCTGATAAAAGCGAATCGGTTTCTGCAGAAGAAAAAAATAATTGTAATTCAATTGCAGTTAATGATGATTTTTTAAAACTAAGAAGAAAGATGACCGGAAAAACAGATGATGAGGGGATGATTAATGAAGCAAAAAAATATTTTAAGACCAAATGCTTTACGACTGAGCAAATAAAACATTTAAGTTCATTGTTTCTTTCAAATGCCGGGAAGTATAATTTTTTTAATGCCTCATATAATCATATATCGGATATGGAAAATTTTTCTTCCCTTCAATCTGAACTCAATGATGAATTTTACATAAATCGTTTTAAAAAGCTGCTGCTACGGTAATAACAGTTCCTATGTCACGTTATTTTTTAGAAGTTGCATATAAAGGAACAAACTACAGTGGTTTCCAAATTCAAAAAAATGCCAATTCTATACAGGCAGAAATTGAAAAAGCCTTTCAAACTTTGCAAAAACAGAAAATTGTTTTAACAGGTTCATCGAGAACGGATGCAGGCGTTCATTCCCTACAAAATTTTTTTCATTTCAATTTTGAAGATGAGTTAAATCCTCAATTTGTGTATAAAATAAATGCAATTCTGCCCGCTGATATAGTCGTTAAGAATTTAATTTTAGTAAAACCGGATGCACATTGTCGTTTTAATGCAATAAGCCGGGAATATAAATATTTTATCTACCAGCATAAGGATCCTTTTTTGGAAAAAAGAGCCTTTTATTTCCCATATAAATTGAATGTGGAATTAATGCAACAATCTGCTGAATTGATAAAGAACTATACTGATTTTACTAGTTTTTCTAAACGTAATACACAGGTGAAAACTTTTATTTGCCACATTAGCGAAAGTAAATGGCAATGGGAAGGAAACTGTCTGGTGTTTTATGTAAAAGCCGATCGATTTTTGAGAGGCATGGTAAGAGCGTTAGTAGCAACGATGTTAAAAATTGGTCGCGAAAAAATATCAATAGACGAATTCAAAAATATAATTGAAGAAAAAAACTGTGCAAAAGCAACATTTGCTGTTCCACCTCGGGGTCTGTTTTTGATTCATGTAAATTTTATGAAGGATTATTTTAATTAATAATTAAATTAGCATCTTCTCAAAATTAAATCGGGCGTACTTTTGCCCAGTCTGTGTTTTTATTTTAAAAAAGATTTGCTGATAAACCTTCTCTACTTATCTTTGCGTCCCGCTTTTAAAAATTAAACGGATTAGCTCTTAGAAAAATTCATCTGTTGTAAATTTCGGTTACAAATGATGAATAAACTGTGTGACGAATGTGAACAAAATTCACAGTAAAAATTTGCTGTGGAATCATCATACTGTATTTTTGCAATCCGTCCTTAAATTTTTTCTGAGTTCTCTAAAGAAATTGAAAATCAACCAAAAAACTTTTAAAAAGTTTTGGTTAGGAATTATATGGCTCGTAACTTTGCACTCCCAAAAAATGGGGTTGGCATACAAGCCAAAAGATCTTTGAAAGTTGGGAAGCAACAGCACGTCCCGATTTAATCGGGACAATAGGTAAGTCAAGCGAAATAAATTCGATTTGACACGTTAATTCTTTGAATTAATAATGTCAGTATCAAACAACATTTACAATGGAGAGTTTGATCCTGGCTCAGGATGAACGCTAGCGGCAGGCTTAATACATGCAAGTCGTGGGGCAGCAGCTCTGTAGCAATACAGAGGCTGGCGACCGGCAAACGGGTGCGGAACACGTACACAACCTTCCTTTAAGTGGGGAATAGCCCGGGGAAACCCGGATTAATACCCCGTAATATAATGAAGTGGCATCACTTTATTATTATAGCTCCGGCGCTTGAAGATGGGTGTGCGACTGATTAGGCAGTTGGCGGGGTAATGGCCCACCAAACCTACGATCAGTAACTGGTGTGAGAGCACGACCAGTCACACGGGCACTGAGACACGGGCCCGACTCCTACGGGAGGCAGCAGTAAGGAATATTGGTCAATGGACGCAAGTCTGAACCAGCCATGCCGCGTGGAGGATGAAGGTCCTCTGGATTGTAAACTTCTTTTATCTGGGAAGAAATCCATGAATTCTTTTGTGGTTGACGGTACCAGATGAATAAGCACCGGCTAACTCCGTGCCAGCAGCCGCGGTAATACGGAGGGTGCAAGCGTTATCCGGATTCACTGGGTTTAAAGGGTGCGTAGGTGGGTCGGTAAGTCAGTGGTGAAATCTCCAGGCTTAACTTGGAAACTGCCATTGATACTATCAATCTTGAATATCGTGGAGGTCAGCGGAATATGTCATGTAGCGGTGAAATGCTTAGAGATGACATAGAACACCAATTGCGAAGGCAGCTGGCTACACGAATATTGACACTGATGCACGAAAGCGTGGGGATCAAACAGGATTAGATACCCTGGTAGTCCACGCCCTAAACGATGGATACTCGACATACGCGATATACTGTGTGTGTCTGAGCGAAAGCATTAAGTATCCCACCTGGGAAGTACGATCGCAAGATTGAAACTCAAAGGAATTGGCGGGGGTCCGCACAAGCGGTGGAGCATGTGGTTTAATTCGATGATACGCGAGGAACCTTACCTGGGCTAGAATGCAGAGTGACCGTGGGTGAAAGCTCACTTTGTAGCAATACACACTTTGTAAGGTGCTGCATGGCTGTCGTCAGCTCGTGCCGTGAGGTGTTGGGTTAAGTCCCGCAACGAGCGCAACCCCCATCACTAGTTGCCATCAGGTAACGCTGGGAACTCTAGTGAAACTGCCGTCGTAAGACGTGAGGAAGGAGGGGATGATGTCAAGTCATCATGGCCTTTATGCCCAGGGCTACACACGTGCTACAATGGGGCGTACAAAGAGCAGCAACACAGTGATGTGAAGCCAATCTCAAAAAACGTCTCTCAGTTCAGATTGGAGTCTGCAACTCGACTCCATGAAGCTGGAATCGCTAGTAATCGTATATCAGCAATGATACGGTGAATACGTTCCCGGACCTTGCACACACCGCCCGTCAAGCCATGGAAGCTGGGTGTACCTAAAGTCGGTAACCGTAAGGAGCCGCCTAGGGTAAAACTAGTGACTGGGGCTAAGTCGTAACAAGGTAGCCGTATCGGAAGGTGCGGCTGGAATACCTCCTTTTTAGAGCTGTAAACTTACAGCTGTTGTTTTCCTTAACTTTCAATTTTTTTATGTTCAGTTCTTTACAAATAGTAACCCGTAACAAGGGGCTACAGTATAGATCCGTAGCTCAGCCTGGTTAGAGCACTACACTGATAATGTAGGGGTCAGCAGTTCAAATCTGCTCGGGTCTACTTAAAAGCTAATAGCTTTAGCTGATAGCTATGAGCTAAGCCAATGGGGGATTAGCTCAGCTGGCTAGAGCACTAGCTTTGCAAGCTAGGGGTCATCGGTTCGATTCCGATATCCTCCACAATAAAAGTTCTTAATATCTGGTGTGACTATAGGTCCGAAGATTCGTAATCTTGACATCAGCAAGGCAATTTTAAGTTTCAAAATTTTGGAACTCAAAATTGATCAGCTCTTTGACATATTGGGAAAGTTGTTAGACGAGTATCTAATAATTTTATCGATCACATTTTTTAGAACATACCATTTTTGGGTTGGTCTGAAGTTGATGTGGTCGGGTAACAACTACAAGAATAACAAATTCTAGTTTCTAATTTTTTTAAAGCAACTAAGGGCACATGGTGGATGCCTTGGGTCTGAGAGGCGATGAAGGACGTGGTAAGCTGCGATAAGCCAGGGGGAGCTGCACACAAGCATTATATCCCTGGATTTCCGAATGGGACAACCTACTATACTGAAGGTATAGTACCCGAAAGGGAGCCAACCCCGGGAACTGAAACATCTAAGTACCGGGAGGAAAAGAAAATAATAATGATTCCCTGAGTAGTGGCGAGCGAAAAGGGAAGAGCCTAAACTTGTGCGGCGTGCCGCACGAGGGTTGTAGGACCGCATTTAGAAATCATCATCAAGCTGAATTTTCTGGAAAGTTAAATCATAGAGGGTGATAGTCCCGTAAGCAAAAATTGATGAGGACGAGCGGTATCCTGAGTAAGGCGGGACCGGAGGAATCCTGCCCGAATCTGCCAGCACCATCTGGTAAGGCTAAATACTCCTCAGACACCGATAGTGAACCAGTACCGTAAGGGAAAGGTGAAAAGCACCCTAAACAAGGGAGTGAAATAGTACCTGAAACCGTGTGCCTACAAGCGGTCGGAGGTGAAATTATTCTTCGGAGTAATAGTAGCTGACGGCGTGCCTTTTGCATAATGAGCCTACGAGTTGCTCCTCACTGGCGAGGTTAAGTTCTTAAGTAACGGAGCCGTAGCGAAAGCGAGTCCAAACAGGGCGTTTAGTCAGTGGGGGCAGACGCGAAACTTTGTGATCTATCCATGGGCAGGTTGAAGGTGTGGTAACACACACTGGAGGACCGAACCCATTAACGTTGAAAAGTTCTGGGATGACCTGTGGATAGGGGTGAAAGGCCAATCAAACTGAGAGATAGCTCGTTCTCCCCGAAATGTTTTTAGGAACAGCCTCGGATTTAGAAGTATGTTAGAGGTAGAGCTACTGATTGGGCTAGGGGGCTTCACCGCCTACCAAACCCTGACAAACTCCGAATGCTAACATATATCTCCGGGAGTGAGGCTGCGGGTGCTAAGATCCGTGGCCGAGAGGGAAATAACCCAGAATAGCAGCTAAGGTCCCTAATACGTAGTTAAGTTGATCAAACGAGGTGGGGCTTCTATAACAGCCAGGATGTTTGCTTGGAAGCAGCCATCCATTTAAAGAGTGCGTAACAGCTCACTGGTCGAGAGGCCTCGCACGGAAAATAATCGGGCATCAAACTACGAACCGAAGCTCTATGATGCACACTTTGTGTGTATTCGGTAGGGGAGCATTGAAACAGCATTAAAGGTGTACGGTGACGTATGCTGGAGCGGTTTCAAAAGAAAATGTAGGCATAAGTAACGATAAATGGAGTGAAAAACTCCATCGCCGAAAGTCTAAGGGTTCCTGATCAACGTTAATCGGATCAGGGTTAGTCGGGTCCTTAGGAAAACCCGAAAGGGGTATCTGATGGAAAGCAGTTTAATATTACTGCACCTGCTATACAATGAAAGGGACGAAGAGACGTGGTGGCTACGTACTGACGGATATGTACGTTGAGCCCAGCCTTCGGGCAAAGCGAAGTCATAAAATCTCTTCCAAGAAAAGCGAGTATAGCAGCTCGTACCGCAAACCGACACAGGTAGACGGGATGAATATTCTAAGGCGCTCGGGTGAGCCGTGGAGAAGGAACTAGGCAAATTGACGCTGTAACTTCGGGATAAAGCGTACCATCTTCGGATGGTCTCAGTAAAATGGTTCAACCAACTGTTTAACAAAAACACAGGGCTCTGCAAAATCGAAAGATGAAGTATAGGGCCTGATACCTGCCCGGTGCTGGAAGGTTAAGGAAGGGTGTTCGGCGCAAGCCAAAGCTCCTGACTGAAGCCCCAGTAAACGGCGGCCGTAACTATAACGGTCCTAAGGTAGCGAAATTCCTTGTCGGGTAAGTTCCGACCTGCACGAATGGTCTAATGAGTTGAACACTGTCTCCTCCACGAGCCCGGTGAAATTGTAGTATCGGTGAAGATGCCGGTTACCCGCCACGGGACGGAAAGACCCCGTGAACCTTCACTACAACTTTGCATTGATTTTGAGTAAACGATGTGTAGCATAGTTGGGACGCTTTGAAGCTTTGGCGCTAGCCAGGGTGGAGCGGTCGTTGAAATACCAACCTTCGTTTCCTTAGAGTCTAACCCCTTGCGGGGGACATTGCATGGTGGGTAGTTTGACTGGGGTGGTCGCCTCCTAAAGAGTAACGGAGGCTTGCAAAGGTACCCTCAGTACGGTTGGTAATCGTACGAAGAGCGCATTAGTATAAGGGTGCTTGACTGTGAGGCATACAAGCCGAGCAGGGACGAAAGTCGGCTAAAGTGATCCGGCGGTTCTGTGTGGAAGGGCCGTCGCTCAAAGGATAAAAGGTACTCCGGGGATAACAGGCTGATCTCCCCCAAGAGCTCATATCGACGGGGAGGTTTGGCACCTCGATGTCGGTTCGTCACATCCTGGGGCTGGAGAAGGTCCCAAGGGTTCGGCTGTTCGCCGATTAAAGTGGCACGTGAACTGGGTTCAGAACGTCGCAAGACAGTTCGGTCCCTATCTGTGGTGGGCGTCAGGAGATTGCGAGGACATGACCTTAGTACGAGAGGACCGGGTCGTACGTACCGCTGGTGTATCAGTTGTGCCGCCAGGTGCAATGCTGAGTAGCTATGTACGGACAGGATAAACGCTGAAAGCATCTAAGCGTGAAACCTTCCTCAAGATGAGTCTCCTTTTAAGGGCCGTCAAAGACGATGACGTTGATAGGCTACAGGTGTAAAGATGGTAACATCAAAGCCGAGTAGTACTAATTGCCCGTACGCTTTAATTTTTTTATTTATGATATTTGTCTAACAAACCAATATGTTAATTTATTTAGATCCGAATTTTTAAATTCAAATTTCGAATTTCAAATCTCGGAATTAACTCTTTATGGTGGTTTAGCCGAGGGTGTTCACCTCTTCCCATACCGAACAGAGAAGTTAAGCCCCTCATGGCCGATGGTACTGCACCACAATGCGGGAGAGTAGGTAGCTGCCATATTTATTTCAAGCCTTTCAGGAAACTGGAAGGCTTTTTGTTTTTAGAACCTGATGAGTTTCAGGTAGGTTTTGAAACGGATTAAGTTTAATACCTTCTATTATGAAATTAAAAACGCTTCTTGTCATTGCCACCATTATTTGGTTGTGTGGATGCAAATCAAGACTGGCCATGGACTACAATAATATGATTGTAAAAAAGCAAAAAGAGCTTAGTGAAAGTATGGATAGAACTGAACCAATTTTGAAAAAATATTTTACATCCTTTCAATACGACAGCATTACAAGTTTAAGTGGCAAAATGGAGATTAAAATTGATTCGATTATCAGGGATGTCCAAAATAAACCTGCACCTGATGCGAAGCAGGGGGAAAATTTTAAAAAAGCCACACTACAATATTTTGATTACATGAAAAGCATCTATACAAGCTATAAGAATTATGGTTTACAAACTACTCCGGAAGGCCGGCAGATACAACAGGAAATAATGTCAAAACTAATTAGCCGGGAGGATAAAATGATTGCTGATATGCAGAAGGCCCAAAAAGTTTTTGCTAAGGATAATGGTTTTAAAATTCAGTCGTCAAAAAAAAAGCTGAATAATTCTTTGACAGCAAGCCCTTCTAATCAGTAACTCTGTAAACAGGCAAGGTAAAAGAAGAACGCTCAGGAGAATTTTTTTCATTCGCTTCAATTGAGCGATAAAAATAACGTAAACATTTATACAACAAAAAAGGCACCTACAAGAGATGCCTTTTCGAATTTATGGTGCAGTTTTAGTTGGTCGCAGCTATTTTAGCCAGCTTGCTTTTTAAGTTAGCAGCTTTGTTCTTATGGATTACACGGCGTTTTGCCAATTTGTCTATCATACTAATTACTTCGGGTAATTTGTCCGAAGCTTCCTTTCCTTTTGCCGCTCTCAAATCACGGATCGCATTACGGGTAGTTTTTCCGTAAAATTTATTTCTTTCGCGGCGCTTTGCAGCCTGACGAACATCTTTCTTTGTAGCACTGTGATTAGCCATATTGTTGAAATTTACTCTGCAGTTTTAAATTCTTTAGAGGACGGCAAAGGTAAGTGCCGGAAGGTTATTTGCCAAATATGATGAACAATTTCTAAATAGAAAATAATTCGGTTAAAATCTGTCAAAGAAGCTTAACCTGTTGGTTTAGTACCTTTAGAGGAATAGTTTATTTTAAAATTAAAGACCAGCTATGTTATCATTTTCAGTAACCGGTAATTATACAGATCTCTATGAAATAACGATGGGGGAAACTTATTTTTTAGAGGGAAGAAAGGAAGACGTTGCCTGTTTTGATTATTTTTTCAGAAAGGTGCCTGCTAAAGGTGGCTATGTGGTGTTTGCAGGGCTGCACGACCTGTTGGAAATATTGGAAGATTTACATTTTACGGGTGATGATATTCATTTTTTAAAACAATTAAAATTTCATGATTCCTTTATTGACTATTTAAAGAAATTTCAATTTAGTTGTGATATATATGCCTGCATGGAAGGGGAGGTAGTATTTCCAAATTGTCCCATACTCCGCGTGGAGGGAAATATTATTGAGGCACAACTTATCGAAACTTTGCTTTTGAATATTGTGAATTTTGAATCGTTGATAGCAACCAAAGCTTCACGAATAAAGTATGTTGCAGGGAATAGCATCTTAAGTGATTTTGGTTTAAGAAGAGCACAAGCTATGGGTGGGTTACTCGCAACCAAAGCTTCCATCATCGGAGGATTTCAATCTACAAGTAATGTGTATGCTGCACAACTTTATGATCTTCCTGCTGTGGGAACAATGGCCCATTCATTTATTGAAAGTTACGATGATGAGCTGGAAGCATTCAGAAGATTTGCACATTCACGCCCCGATGATTGTATCTTTCTCGTTGATACTTACGATACATTAAAAAGCGGTGTGCCGAATGCAATTACAGTAGCAAAAGAAATGGAAATGCAGGGTCATAAACCAGAAGGCATTCGGTTGGATAGTGGCGACCTCGCCTATCTTTCAAGGATTGCGCGACGCATGCTGGATGAAGCCGGATTGAATTATATGAAGATCGTTGCATCAAACCAGCTTGATGAATATGTTATAAAGAGTTTGAAAGAACAGCAGGCACCGATTGACATTTTTGGTGTAGGCACCAGATTGGTAACGGGTCAACCTGATGGTGCATTGGATGGAGTTTACAAACTCTCTATGGCTTCCGGCAAACCACGTTTAAAACTATCTGAGTCACTGGAAAAAATAACATTGCCCGGAATAAAACAGGTAATGCGAGTAGTGGATAAAAATGAAATGTTTCATGGGGCAGATGCGATCATACTTTCAGATGAAAGGCCGCAAACAAGAATGTTACATCCTTTTGATCCCGAAAAGTTTCTTGATATAAGAAATTTTAAGCAGCAACCACTCATGCAAAAAATAATGAGTAAAGGAAAGAGAATGTCATCGCTCCCGTTATTAAGGGACACTGCCGGATATGTGCAAAGAAGATTGGCTTTTTTGCCAGTGGAGTATAAACGATTTGAGAACCCACATATTTATAAAGTGGGGATCAGCAAAAAATTGATGAAACTAAGAGACGATATGAGGCATGAATACAAAAAGTTGAATGAATGAAAGCACTTATTTTAATCGATATTCAGAACGATTTTTTGCCTGGCGGAGCTTTGGCAATTCCGGCGGGTGATCAGGTAATTACTATTGTAAACGAGCTTCAGAATTATTTTGATCTTGTGGTGGCAACCCAGGACTGGCATCCGGAAAATCATAAAAGTTTTGCATCCAATCACCCCGGTAAAAAACCTTTCGAAATAATTGAATTGAATGGGTTAAAACAAATTCTTTGGCCCGACCACTGTGTGCAGGGAACCAACGGAGCGGATTTCCCTTTGCAGCTTAACATGAATAAAGCAGAAGCTATTTTCAGAAAAGGAACCGATCCCGAAATAGACAGTTATAGCGGATTCTATGATAATGGTCATCTTAAAACAACAGGACTTGCTGACTACCTTCGCGGCAAAAATGTAAGTGAAGTGTATTTAACAGGGTTGGCTGGAGATATCTGCGTTTTTTATACAGGAATGGATGGCCTGAAAGAAAAGTTTCAAACATATCTGATAGAAGATGCTACGCGTCCTTTAAATAAAGATGATTATAAAAAAAACAACCGGCTTTTTAAAGATAAAGGTGGGAGATTGATACAAAGCCGGGATATAGTATAGAAATAAAAAAGCAAACAGAATATTATAACAATTTGCTTTTATTGCAGAGACCCTCTCTCCCGAACTTTTCGGAGTTATTCAATAATAGATAATTCTTTAGACAGATTATTATAGTACGGTCACCACATGACTCACCTAATCTAGAAAGAGCAGATATAGTCGTGGGGTTAAAATTAATTTTTGAGAGCCACGAAAAATGGAGAAGCTCACAGCTGTAACATTGCAAAATCACGTGTTCAGGTATTAATACGGTTGTTTGCGGTTTAGATTGAAAATAATTTTGTCATGATAATTTGATACGGTAAATCAAAAACTACTAATCAGAGCCTTAATCCGAGAACCCGGTGCATTTATTGCACCGGTTTTTTTTTATATTAGGATTGGTACGGCTGATTACAAACCCGTTTAAGGCGAAAATCGAATCGTAGTGTAAATAGGAAATGCATCAAAGGCTCCTTAGTAAGATTATCGAACATAATAACAATAATAATTACCCGAGGCTTCCTTTAGATGAACCTGATTATTGAAAAATTATTGTAATAAAATTGATAAAATGAAAAATTGATTTGACAGATTAGAAGAAATCTTTTCAAGAATGCCATATGACTGATTTGATGTCAAAAAATTATTTAAGGTGGAGGTTTTATCTTTTTGATTTAATAAGGAGAGGTTACAAAACTATCTGACGAACTTTTGACACACGGTCACATCCATGAGCATTTGAGATTAATGGATGATAACCAATTGCGCCTATGTATGGCATATAGATGTTTTAACGCTATGGCAATTATATCAGAAGAATAATTCGTTTGATAGGTTGGCAAAAGTTTTCAAAGTCTCTTTGTACGATGGTCGGAATATTGAAAGGCTAATTCTGTAGATAAATGATATCTTCTGTGCTCACAAAATCTGCGAATATCCTTGCAATAAAAGGGGAATGTCTTTTTTGCAATCTTCACAGGAATAAAAAAAATGGAGCAGAGAGAACCCCTTGGTATAGTTCACCAAAATAACGGCTCTTTAATTTACTTTTTAGAAAATAATTTTTTGCTCAATAAACCGTATTTATACTGATATTTTCTTTTTTCAAAAAAAAGCTCCCGATGCAGTCATTGCAATGCAAGAAAATAAACTAAAGATTTAATCCACTATCCGTATTACTACGGTTGGTTTTCTGGCAGGTTCAATTCAAATTGCTTCATCTTTCCACCCAAAAACTTTAAGGCTATGAGCAAGCTGATCCCTCTTCAACAAGCTGTTGACATGACCACACTTTACCGAAAGGAAAAGGAAAATATCCTTGACCCTTTTTACCGGAATAAAAATATTCTTGCAATTTGCGAGACATTTGACAGGAGCGATATTGATACCATTCTTGCCGAGACAGACTGTGTTAAGCTGCGCATCTATTTTGGCATGAGTGATGATCTAAATGTTCATACTCTTGTCGTTGGGGTCAACAGCAGGGATGAAGATATTTTACCTTTCCAAGAAGGTAATGAGAAAACAGATAGCGGGGGCGGAAGCATCGGTGAAGAAGGGGTGAGGTGTCCTCCTACCTGTCCCCCTGGTTCAGCATTAAATGGCGGATAATTCTTATTTTCCATGAGAGAATGAATACCGTTGTTACTCAAATATTCAGCCTAAGTATACTTATCGCTGCGGTAATTGCTATTGCTAAATCAAGGGGGAGTGATCCCAAATACTATCCCTTTTACATATTGTTGTGGATGGGTACAGTGAATGAAATTCTGAGTAATGTTTTTGTAAGGGAGGGACTTTCTCCAAATATCAATAACAATTTTTACGTCCTTCTTGAATCACTGATTATATTGTGGTTTTTCAAAAGAATTGGAACTGTTTTTTCCCGGCGTGCAGTGTTTGTAGTTCTTGGGATGTCCTTTATTATTTTCTGGGTCACAGAAAATATTATAGTCAGTAATATTATTTATATCAGTTCTTATTTCAGAATTTACTATTCCTTTGTGATAGTCATATTGAGTATTTCAACGGTTAATCACCTGATTGTAACGGAGAGGAAAATTCTTTTGAAAATGCCAGTTTTCACTATTTGTGCAGGATTTATTATTTATTTTACTTACAAGATCCTGGTGGAAGCGTTTTGGATATATGGACTAAATGATTCGGCAAGTTTTCGGGGTCATGTTTATCTTATATTAGATTGGCTGAATTTATTTGTGAATCTACTTTTTGCTATTGCAGTTATATGGATACCCAGGAAACAAGAATATATACTGTTGCGCTGATCATCAGTGTTACTCTGGGTATTATCATTACTTATTTTATAATATCCATCATTCGCCAGCAGCGAAGGAATCTTCACAGCCAAAAGATGAGCATGCTTGCCGAAATATTGGCAATTGAAAAAGAGAGGGCAAGAATTGCGGCAGATCTGCACGATGACCTCGGGCCAGTCCTTTCGGTCATACAATTTCAGATAGACAATACAGAAGCTGTAACTATTGAAGAAAAGGAGCAACTCGCAGAAGCTAGCCGTCATCTCGACATTCTTATCGGGAGAGTCAGGGAGATAGCCAATAATCTGATGCCAACTGCACTTCATCGGAAGGGACTGGTAACTGCCATTCACGAATTCGTCAGTAAAGCCCGGGAGGCGGCAGGGCTTCAAATCCGGTTCGAGCATCCTGATGGGTTGGTTTTGAATGAGGAAAAAAGTATTAATATTTACAGAGCCATCCAGGAGGTAGTGCACAATTGCATCAAGCATGCCGGAGCATCTGAGTTGGAAATCGTGATGGCATCCATGAAAGGAAAGCTGACGATTCTTTGCAGGGATAACGGTAAGGGATTTAATTACCCTGTCGTGTCAAAGGAGAGTACTGGAATCGGATTGAGGAGTCTCAAGAACAGAACAGAGATGATGGGAGGGACTCTATATACTGAGTCCAGGGAGGGAAAGGGAACAGCCTTTTTGTTTGAAATTCCTATTGAATAATTTATTATGTATGCGCCCATAAAAATTGTAATTGCTGACGATCACGAGATATATCGCAAAGGATTCAGAACACTACTAAAAAACCAGGAAGAGGTAGTCGTAGTCGGTGAGGCGGAAAACGGTAAAGAGTTGATTGAAGTAGTTGGCCGGGTACAGCCTGATGTCGCCATTACCGATATAAAAATGCCGGTTATGGATGGTATTGAGGCCTCCAGGGCGATCCGCGAAAAATTTACAAACATCCGAGTGATTGCTCTGTCTATGTTCAATGATGACAACCTGATCATTGATATGCTGGAGGCGGGGGCCCGGGGTTATCTATTGAAGAACACCAAAAAACAAGAGTTGCTGCAGGCTGCAAAGGATGTCGTTGAAGGAAGGACATATTATTGCCATGAAACTTCTGAACGATTGATCAGGATGATCGCTGAGAATAAATACATTCCTTATCGTCGTCATTTATTTCCCGACTTTACAGAAAAAGAAAAGGAAATTATGATGCTCATCTGCAAACAGCATACAAACAAGGAGATTGCACAGATGCTAAACCTGAGTCCACGTACGATTGAAGGCTACAGAGAAAAGATCCAGGAAAAAACTGAATCCAGAAATTCTGTAGGAATTGCCATTTATGCTATCAGGCATAACATTTTCCAGTTATAGAGAAAAGTTTTCTATGGCAAATACAATTCTTCCGTATTAATACGGGTGATAATTAACCAAACGCTCTTTACCAGGCGATAAAACTTGATCAGGTTCGGGTAAATTAACTTCCCAGAAAAAAAGCATGGGCTTTCTGAGGTCCTTTTAGATATAAAATTTCCTTCTGATTTTTTAAAATCGGCACCAGCTTCCCAAAAGGGGTAACTCCTTTCAAAATAAAGCCCCGGCATTGCCGGGGTCTAATCAAAACCATTAACCATTAAACCTTATCCTATGAAAATTCATTTCTAAAGTATATTTTATTTGTTGAAAATCCAAAACCAAAATGATAGACCGAACCAGACAGACAAAAATTTTTCTTTATCATCTTAAATCCAAAGGTTGCACATCCTCTATTCCAAACTTTCGGAATTATTCAACAATAGATAATTCTTTAGACAGATTATTATAGTACGGTCACCACATAACTCATCTAATTTAGAAAGACCAGGTATGGTCGTTGACTTAAAATTATACTTTTAAGTGGCATGAAAAATGAGGAGGCTTACAAACCTTTATCCTCTTGAGTTGCAATTTTCCATATTTGTAGAAGTCTTTTGTTTACATGTCAATTGAGTTAAGAAACTTTATTTACAGAACGATGCGCTGGCAGTAAAAATATTTGTATTGCAGGGGAATGATCCGGGAAGCATTGTTTCTTTCGAAGCATTATAGTAAAACCATTGCCGGGTATGTAGCCGGTATTTGTGTAACTTCAACAAGGAATATTGCAGATGATAGTAAGGCTCATGCAGGTCATATGCATTCAACCTGAACTTTTTTCTAAAAGCATCATAAAAGGATGAGCAGATGAAGACGATTGTTCAAATCTCTCTTGATCTTACTAATATTGATGAAGCGCTTGAAACGGCAGCAATGGCTTTGCGTGCAGGTGTAGACTGGCTCGAGGCGGGAACGCCTTTGATTTTGGCTGAAGGCCTTCATGGTGTGAAAAAACTTAGAGAAGCTTTCCCGGTCACACCAATCGTTGCGGATCTTAAAACAATGGATGGCGGTTATCTTGAAGCTGAAATGATGGCGGAGGCAGGTGCGACGCATGTTGTGGTTATGGCAAGAGCACATAAAGAAACAATTAAGTGTGCCGTTAAAGCCGGAAAAGATTTTGGAATAAAGATTATGGGAGACAATCTCGCTTGCCCCGATATGATGGAAGGGGCAAAATGGCTTGAAGAATTAGGTTGTGATTATATCGTTCATCACATCGGGTATGACGAACGTCGCGGTATTGCGGCCAGCGGCAAACGAATGCCCAGTCCGCTGGATCAGCTCAAAGAAGTGGTAAGTGCAGTGAAAATCCCGGTTCAGGCAGTTGGCGGGTTGAGCCTGGAGCAAGCGATCCATTGTCCCGAATATGGGGCGCCGTTAGTTGTGCTTGGTGCACCGCTTACCATTGATGCCGATGAATTCAAAACTGCCGATGGCGATATGGAAAGTTCATTGCGGTTAATATGCCGCACCATACATGCGTATGGTGACGTCGCGGTAGGCTGCCGCTAAAAAATTAATTTTATAATGCCCCTCACTAATCATATTAAGTGAAATTTTACATATGAGATTTGCTGCTGTTGTAAACTATGCACGGGAAAAAGGTGCTGTTGAAATCCGCGAAATCGAAAAGCCTTCGATTGATGAAGAGGATGTATTGCTTGAAGTGGCGAGTGTAGGCGTATGCGGCAGTGATCTGCATCAGTGGACGGCCGATCATAGCTGGCCGGTGAATTACCCGGTTGTGCTGGGACATGAATTCGGAGGTTATATAACCGAAACAGGCAAACGTGTCAGCGGATGGAAAGAAGGGGACCGCGTGGTGAGCGAAACTGCTGCTGTGATCGATATGAATAATCCTCTATCGCGGCGTGGCTTGTACAACCTCGATCCGTCACGCAAAGGTTTTGGTTACGGGGTGAATGGAGGTATGACGCGTTTTGTAAAAGTTCCTTCACGCTGCCTGCATAAGATTCCCGCGCATCTTTCATTCGAACAGGCATGCTTAACGGAACCTTGCTGCGTAGCGTACAATGCAGTGGTTGAAAATGCTCATATTAAACCCGGTGATCGAGTCATCATTCTCGGCCCCGGTACGATCGGAATACTATGCGCTGCAGTTGCGAAACTTTGCGGGGGGAATGTTTGCGTTGTCGGATTGCCCGCGGATAAAAGCAGGCTTTCCGTTGCGGCCAAATATGGTTGTGAAATAATAACCGGGGATGCATCGGCATGGGCGAGGGAAAGAGATGGTCTGGGCGCAGACTGCGTTATCGATGCTGCAGGAACAAGTGCGACTCTGGAAATTGCTTTGGAACTTGTTCGTCCGAACGGACAAATCAGCAAGGTGGGGTGGGGACCGCAGCCGCTTAATTTTTCGCTTGACAAGTTGGTGCAGAAAAATATCAGGTTACAGGGAAGTTTTAGTCACAACTGGCCGATATGGGAACGGGTGATAGCACTCCTCGCAGGAGGCCAGCTGAATGTCGAGCTAATTGTCGGTGGCATATGGCCAATCACCGAATGGCATGAGGCCTTTGAAAAAATGCACCGGGGAGAAATTGTAAAGAGTGTGCTTAAACCAATCTAACATGCGATTGCAAAACAAAGTCATAATTGTTACCGGCAGTACTACCGGCATTGGCAAAGCGATTGCGTTGCGATGTGTCTCAGAGGGAGCGAAGGTTGTGATTCACGGACTGGAAAAGGACTTAGGCGAATCGGTTATGTCACAACTTGAAAACGATAAGGCCGTTTTGCATATCGAAGACATCAGCAATGAAGGTGCGGCCGATCGTTTGGTGGAAATTGCCCTGGGAACTTTCGGAAAACTGGATGCAGTGGTGAATAATGCTGCTGCTGTTCTTTCTTCCAATATTGAAACAACCGATACCGCTTTCTTTGAAAAAATATTACGAATCAACCTGGTTGCGCCGTTTGCCCTGATCAGGGCTGCACTTCCATATCTTTCAAAAACAAAGGGCTGTGTTTTAAATATAGGTTCGGTAAATGCTTACAGCGGAGAGCCCAACCTGCTTGCATACAGCGTGTCAAAAGGCGGATTGATGACGTTGTCAAGAAATCTCGGCGATACACTTCACCGTGAGTACGGTGTGCGGGTGAACCAGATCAACCCGGGTTGGGTGCTTACAGAAAGAGAAATTGAGCGCAAACGCGAAAATGGTTTGGATGATGATTGGTATGCAGCGCTGCCTCGTGTTTATGCGCCCGCGGGAAGAATTTTGTTTCCGGAAGAGATAGCCGCGGCGGCAATATACTGGCTCGCAGATGAATGCGGTCCTGTGAGTGGCCAGGTAGCCGACATCGAGCAGCATCCTTTCATTGGCCGCAACCCGCCAAAAGATGCCACAACCATTCCTTCCACAGGCGACAAAAAAAATTAATTCATTCAACCATGCCCAGGTTAGCAGTATTTCCCAAAGCATATATGAAGTCATTGTGTAAAGATGGTAATATGCGATTGTCGGAGTGGATTGAAATGGCATGTACGCTGGATGTTGATGGACTCGAATGGTACTCAGGGTTTTTAGAAATGCAGAATGAAAAAAAGTGGGAAGTTTTCAGACGCGAAGTGGAGGATAGAGGCAAACGGATTCCTATGTTGTGCTGCTCGCCGGATTTTACACACCCGGATAAAAATTTTCGTGAAAATGAAATTCGTAAACAAAGAAAATGGATCGATATGATCTATGAGCTGGGGGGCTCTTATTGCCGTGTACTGTCAGGGCAACGAAGACCTGAACTTTCCGTTGATGAAGGCATTGAACTTGCAGCGCAATGCATCGAGGCGTGTTTGCCTTATGCGGCTCAAAAAAATATTACGCTCATCCTCGAGAATCATTACAAAGATGATTTTTGGGAATATCTGGAATTTGCTCAAAAAATGAATGTGTTTTGTCAGCTGGTAGAGCGAATTCATCAACCCAATTTCGGCGTGAACTACGATCCCAGCAATACATACCTCGCAGGCGAAGACCCCATTGAACTGCTAAAACGGGTATCCGCCCGTGTAGTTACCATGCATGCAAGCGACCGTTATCTTAAGGAAGGGACACTCGAAGATTTGCGTAAAGAAGAATCTGGTATAGCAGGATATGCCAAACGATTATCACACGGTGAAATTGGCAAAGGCCTGAATGATTATGATGCCATCTTCACAGAGCTGAAAAAAACGGGGTTTGATGGCTGGATCAGCATAGAGGATGGTGTCGATGGATTCGGGCAATTGGAACGCAGCGTTTTTTTTCTAAGGAGTAAAATCAAAAAATATTGGCCTTCGTCCTGACAAATATGGGCAGAGTCCGACAGTATTTTGATAATAGATGCAAATAGAGTTGAGAGAGTAAAGACGGAAAGTGTCCGCGTTGAGTTTGCATTTCAGAATGAAGATGATTGGATAAAAAATTTAGTGTGCGCGGATAGAGTGTTTCGAAAATATAAATTTTTTAAGACCGGATTCAATTATTACAACAGCGACTTCGCAATTTCTTTTGATTTTAGATATTAATAGGGCTGGTATTTCTATACGGGGCTTTTTTATTTAGATTTGCGAGAAAGAAAAAGCGATGTTTACTCCTACAATTTATCCTGACAATTCTCCTGCTATTCCCAGAATTGAATATGAAATACATTTCGATAAAAATATCGAATGGAAACCAACTCCAGTAGCGCCGTTTGTATATGGCCAGGAAATGTATCAAAATTGTCATAACGGAATTGATTGTTATAATCTCTGGAATCGCCGTTGGTGGGAAAAACAATAAATATCTGTTGTTTTTCCTCTGCGATGAATGAAAAGGAAATTTACTTTTGTTTCAGTAGTAGCTACAGATCGATTGGAGCCGGAGATTACCTTCCGGTTTTTTTGTTATAGCCCGCCTGTTACTTGAATACTTCTTCCATGTCTTTTGCTTTCAAATCATGTTTCATAAGATTTGTGCTATTGACCCCGGCGGCAAGCAATAATGTTACGAAAAGAATCCATACATAACATTCCCTATGATCTGCAGAGTGACCTACAATTCTGGAAAAAAAATTGAAGAAATGCTCGCAAATGCGGCACAAAATAAAAAATGAACTTGCGATCCCCATAAGGTTATGTGTGAACCGCTAAATGAGTTATGGCGCAAAGACCACCTATCAAAGTTATCTTCTACCTCCTTATTTGTATGAAAAAACAAATACCATCAATGGCAATCAGATTTTCTAAGTCCGAACTTTGATAAAATAGAATAAATCGCTTTGTACCAAAGTGGATAAAAGATCGCCCTATAGATTACGTGAATCACAAAGCCTATTACCATCGCAAGGACAATCATCATTAACCCGTTTCCCGGAGGAATGTTTTTGATCTGCTCTGGACAAATAAAAAAATAACAGGCTATAGCCCATCCTCCACTCAAGAGGTAGCGAAAGAACTGATTTATGTCAAAGTTAAATTTATCCATTCTTTAATGTTATTTCTTCTTGCCAAATACTCTAATCTACAATCTAACTGAAATTTTTCCAGACGCTATTTGCCCTTAATTTGTTGGTTAACAGATTCAATTTTTCGTTGAGCTTCGGCTATTTTTCTTTCTTTGTTGAGTTCTCCTACTTTTTCATCGAGGATTAATTCGATTCCAACTTTGAGCGCCTCAAAATGCGTTAAACAATCCTGCTCTGTCAGTTCATGAATTCCCAAACTTAGAATTCCATAAATGCTCCTATTTTGTACTAAGAATGTAGGAAGGTATTTTTTTAAAAGTTCAATTTTGTCCACCATTCTACTCTTTTCGTATACAGCTTCATTTATATTGTTTTCTTTAACAGCTTTTTTGTGTGCCTCTTCAACCAAGTATTCGAATACTCTTCTTAGATAAACAAATGAGCCAATCCCGACACCATTTGCGGCTAAGCCAATCGCTCTTGTAATTTCTTTTATTTTTTCCCTTTCTAATACCTTGTCATATTCTTTTATTTTGCTTCTATGTAAATCTGCTATAGAAGGTAGTTGTCCCACTTTCTGAAAAAATCCAATTTCCTCTTCATCTTCATCTTGGCTCACTTCGAGATAAGCAAAACACTTAATAGTAAAATTGTTTCTTATGCAGGTTAGAGTGAAATCCGTGAAATCTTCATAGGATGAAAGTAAGTAAGCTCCTACTTGGAAGTGTCTATTTGCAATCATCCGATAAGTTGTATTTTCCTTCAATATCGGGTTATAGGCATCAATCCCGCCAGAAAATCTCATTAACTTAACAAATTCCATCTTGTTATTTTTGTCAACTTTAATCTGTGTGTAAAGTGGTAATTCAAAAAAGAAATTGTATGGTTCAAGATTACTCATAAAAGTGCTTGTATTTGCTCTTTTTTTGCGCCCCATTAAATTAAAAAACGCCAAAACAGTTATCCAGTCATCATTTCAGCAAATTAAAAGCGGAGAGAGATGTTCTGGTAAGTTGCGAACCGTCAATGCCGAATGCTGAAACTGTTATTGTGACCATAGAAGCAAAAGAAAATATTAGCGTGCTGCGATACCAGCAAATATCCAGCGCTAAGCCCGTTAAACCTATTGTCAATAGCGATCGATTCAAACGGAAATAAAGGGATGGAGCATCATGTTTTTAATGCACTGAATTATTATTATAGTCAAGTTTTAAAACTAGCACTCCTCCAACAATCAAAAAAGTAAATAGAAACTAAAAATGATGCTCTTTCCAACTTTATGCTGTGAGCCCTGTTTAATGCTCTGCTAATTAACGATTCAACATAACTGGAAACTTGTTAACTGCCAACTGGTAACTCTCCTTAATTCTATCTCCTTACTTCTCATCGCTCACTTATACCTTCTATCTTCTTGCTTCTCACAACTCACAACTCATCACTCATCAGCTTCTCACCTCTCACTTCTCTCTTCTCACTCCTCTCTTCACCGATACCCCCTCGCCTGTAAACGGAAAAGTTCTGCATACCGGTTTTTTTTATTTAGTAACTCTTCATGGCTCCCCTGTTCCAGGATTTCTCCTTTATCCAGCACTAAGATCCGGTCCGCCATGCGTACAGTCGAAAACCGGTGCGAAATAAGTACAGCGGTCTTTCCTTTGGTCAATTCTGAAAATCGTTGAAAGACTTCGAACTCTGCCCTTGCATCCAAAGCGGAAGTCGGTTCATCAAGAATGAATAATTGCGCATCTTTCATATATGCTCTTGCAAGTGCGATCTTTTGCCATTCGCCACCCGAAAGCTCTACTCCCTGGTTAAATCGCTTTCCAAGTTGCTGGCCATATTTTCCGGGAAGTTTTTGAATCAAAAGATCAGCAAGGCTTTGCCGCGCTGAATGAATGATTAAGCCTTCATTTTCTTTTTCAGAAATATCACCCACGGCGATATTTTGAGACACCGTCATTTGATAACGGAGATAGTCCTGGAAAATAACACCGACCTGTTTTCGCAGTGCTGCCAAATCATATTCACGCAGATCATGGCCATCTAATAAAATGCGTCCTTCCGTCGGATCATACAATCGTGCAAGCAATTTCACCAGTGTTGTTTTACCTGCGCCATTTTCTCCCACCAACGCTAACTTTTCACTCGGATGAAGTGTAAAGTTCAGGTGACGGTTTGCCCAATGTTCTGAGTTGACATATTTGAAGCCGACATCTTCGAAAGTAAATCCTTGTTGAATAGGTTTGGGGAAAGGTCTTGCATTTGACGAAAGCTTTATTTTAGGCTCGATCTCAAAAAAATCAAAAAAGTCCTTTAGATAAATGGCTCCTTGCGATACGGAGGTAAAGCGGGAAAGAATACCTTCAAGCAAACTTCTGAGTTGCCTGAATGAACCTGCGAGAAATGTCAGGGTACCAATCGAGAGTTCGCCTCTGACCGCTTTTGAAAGTATATAAACATAAGCTCCGTAATAACCGAGGCTGCCAACTACGGAGAACAATGTTCCCCAGAGGGATCTTTTTATAGCAAGACGTTTATTGTCTTTGTAAAATTTATTCGACAAGCTGCGAAAACGGTCAATCAAAAAGCCGGAAAGATCAAAGATTTTTACCTCCTTTGCCGTCTCATCACTTGCCCCGATATACCGGATATAATCAAGTTCTCTTCGCTCGGGTGTTTGCCGGCGACTCAGGGAATATGTTTTATCATTAAAGTAAGATTCGCCCATAAAGGCGGGCAATACTGCAATAAAAAGTAGTACTATTAACCAGGGGTAATAAATGACCAAGCCTGCTGCCAGGAAACCCATGGTAATTAGATCCTGCACCTGGCTCAGAACCTGGGACAGCAAAATAGTGCGCCCGATTGTTTGCTGCCTTGCCCGCTCCAGTTTATCATAAAAATTAGAATCTTCAAATTGATCAAGATCTAAAATGGCAGCATGTTGCATGATTTGTATGGACGTATAATTGGAAAATAAATCGCCAAGTAAACTGTCCGCAAGCGTGGTTGCCCTGCTCAATCCGTCCGAAAGAATAGCCAGGCCAAATTCTATGGCAACTAATTCCCAGAGATAAATAAAATCAGGGTTCGAAGCACGGCTCATTTGTATCACCTGGTCAATAATGAGTTTGCCAACATACAGGATTGCCACCGGGATCGCAGATCGTGTAAGACGCAGGAGCCCATTGATCAATGTGATGAAGGGATTTGTTTTCCAAACCAATCGAAAAAACTTTGGAAGATTTCCCAGCGCGGAAAATCGTTCCTTCAAACTTACCTCTGCCACTCTTTAATTTTGATGAATGTTTTGCTGCTAAAGGCAAAATTATGATGAAGAGAGGGTTTGTGGCCTTGTTGTTTTTATGTGCCGCACGAATCAACCAATCAACTAATCAACTGGGAACAGGCAACAGGTAACTGGCATCGGCAACTCATCAACCATCCCCAATCAACTGACTTTCTCCTCACGACAGCGAGCCCGCTTGTATTACCGGACATAGCTACGATCCAGTATATAGGTATCACGATCAAGAAGAGCAAATAGTATATCAACTAAGAGATTTTGAAATCCCGTAGCAATGCATATGGGATTCTTTATTCCATAATCTGATTTACCTATTGTAACTCCCAGGCCCGAACGGGTAAGATGAATTTTCATTTGCCTGAAAATTTCACAATCATTTTCAATCACTTGGCTGCAGCAGAGGAGCTGTAATTTTGCAATAAAGAAATTTGACCGAAAAATGTCTCCGAAATTACACCCGCATATTCGAAGGCAATGTGTTTTGTCCATTCCAAGTTTTAAAACTAAAATGAGCAATTCATTCCTCCCGAACTTTTCCCGATTATTTTGTAATAACCAATATTTTGTCCAAACTAATTTTGAACGACTCAATAAAAAGCTCAACTAACATAAATATGTTTCCGATTTTTATATGGTTTCTTAATTTGTCAATGTAGTTTCATGAATTTAATGCAAATAAACGTGATAGTTTTCCTTGTCAAAAGAATCCATAAACAAAATCGTTGCAGACCGGCTCAAACAAATATTTGATCCTTCCCATTTATGTCGATAGTAGATGTCGATAACCCTTTTTCAAACCGGGAAATTATTATTTATGCACCTCTGCCAATTGTCTTATATTAGTATTCACCAACCGCGAAACGATGGTTCTTTCCGTCACTGAAAATATTCTGTATTTCATTTCAGGATTCGGAATCTTGCAGGGTATTCTTTTAGCAGCATTGATTTATTTTCATCCAAAGAGCGACCGTTCGGTAAACAAGTTTTTTGCATTTTATATTTTTTTTGTTTCTGCTGTAATGATGATGCCATTCGTCATAAATGCAGTTGGATGGCGGAACAGTTTTTTTGTAATGCCCCTTCCCTTGTTACCGGGAGTCTTTCTTTATTTCTACCTTCTGAGTTTTAAAGAAACCATTACATGGAAAAAAGCTTTTCCTCATTTTATAATTGTTATAATATTTTTCATTGTCACTTATTTGAATTTATCAAGAATAAGTGAACTCTATCCGGATGCAAATCAGCTCCCACCTGAAGCTTTAAGAAGACCAGCTACGTTAACCATTTTACTTGTAAGAACCGTGCAACAGTTCTTCTATTATTTTCTTTCCAGGAAAGCTTTAAATTCTTATCAGAAATCAATACAAAATTTATTTTCAGAGACCAGTCGCATTGATCTTCGCTGGGCACGTTTCCTGGTTAACGGCTACATTGTTCTGATCTCTGCATTCCTAATCATATTCCCATTGTTGTTGCGCTTCCCTGATTATTTTACTTCTCTCTTACTTCTTAACATGGCTATTGGTGCACCATATATATATATAGCATCTTACAAGGGCATAATGCAGCCTACTATTTGGCAGGTTCAACCGAGTATATCTAAAGAAACTTTGGAAGAAGAGATTCATGAAATCGAAGTACACGCTTTGGAACGCCGCGATTCCGTCAAGACAGACAAGCCCAAAATTCCGGATTCTAAAATTGATGAAATTATCACAGGCGTAAACAAACTGATGGAAGAAGACAAATTGTACCAGGAACCGGAATTAACACTTCAGCAACTATCTGAAAAACTGCAGATGCCGAATTATCTTGTTTCTCAGGCAATAAATGAAGGATTGAAGAAAAGCTTTTATGATTTGATAAATGGTTATAGAATTGAAGAAGCCAAAAGATTATTGCTGGATCCGAGGAACATGAATTACACCGTTCTATCTGTCGGATTTGAGGCTGGATTTAATTCCAAGACTACTTTTAATACTGTTTTTAAAAAATTTACAGGACTAACCCCGACCGAATTCAGAGACAAGCAAAAAATTTCGTCAGTAGCGGTATAATCGATTCCCTTTGTAACAAAACGATATGTTCTATCTTTTCATCATCCCGGAAAATGTATTTTACTTCATTATTGGTTTTGGAATTTTCCAGGGAGTCCTTTTATCAGCGTTTATCTATTTTCATCCAAAAGGAGAAAGATCTGTAAATACTTATTTATCGTTGCATATATTATTTATTTCTCTTGTAATGACCATGCCATTTGTTGTTCATTTTATTACGTGGCAAAGAGGAAATTTAATGCAGCCGATACTTTTATTGCCGGCTGTTTTTTTATATTTCTATGTAAGAAGTTTTAAGGAACAACTTACGTTGAAAAAATTGCTGCCTCATCTTTTGATCTTTCTTTTGTTCTCTGCGATGGTTTTTTGGAACACATCTTTAATCGCAGCAGAATACCCCAATGAACGAGTGCCACCCAAAGAAGTGTTTGATGAGCCGTTTAGTATGGCTGTGCCTATAATTCAGATATGTGTTAAGTTGTTTTATTTTTTATTATCCAGAAAAGTTCTGCGATCTTATCAAAAGTCGATCAAACAACTTTTTTCTCAAACAAGCCAGATTGAGTTAGTGTGGGCAAAGGGTTTGGTTAACTGTTACTTGCTACTAATCATCGCTGGTATAATAATGCTCATTCTAATGTTTCGCTATCCACAATATTTCAATTTGCTCCTTGTCATCAATGTAATGATGGGCACTCCCTATATTTATTTTGCTACTTATAAGGGAATAACGCAACCTACAATTTGGCAATTGCAAAAAGGCACAAGCAAAGAAGAGATTGAGCTGAAAATTCAGGAGGCAGAACAAATAGAGAGTTATGCAGGCAAATCCGGATCTGCAAAACCGGTTCTGGATGAAACTAAATTTTCAACGATTGCCTCTAAAATTGTTGCGTTAATGGAGGAAAAGAAATTATACCAGGAACCGGAATTAACACTACAGCAAATGGCCGAAAATCTTGGACTTCAAACCTATTTGGTGTCGCAGGCAATTAATGAAGGATTAAAACGAACTTTCTACGATCTCGTCAACGGATACCGTGTGGAAGAAGCGAAGCGATTATTGCTTGACTCCAAAAGCTTCAATTATACGGTTCTATCTGTTGGTTTTGAAGCGGGATTTAATTCAAAAACTACGTTCAACACGGTTTTTAAAAAATTTACAGGGTTAACACCAACTGAATTTAGGGATAAACAGAGACAACCTATCGCTGTTGTTTAGTTTCTTGTAGTCCTCCTGCCCTTAACAGTTCGGATTTATTTGTTCGAACGGTTTATTTGTATATCAACTCTCCTAATTCTTTATTATTAATATTCAACACTTAATAACCCTTAACCGTTCCGATTTGCAAGATCGAACGAGAACTTCCCTGTGAACCTGGTTCTGAATCGTGAATCCGAACTGTAACCCTTTCTCAGCGATGCATTTTTGCTCTGTCAAAAAAAATAAAATGATGACAGAACAGAATAGATTCAAAATTTTTCAAAAGCATACTTCAAGGTTATCTCATCTTATATATCTCCCTGGCCGGTGTTCAAAGACCGATTCGCTTCAATATCGGCGAACACCGGCGGTCCACTCCTCAAAAGGCAGATAGATATTTTTTGGGATATAATAATAAACAGCCAATAACAATCTAAAAAATAAAAGCAATTATGAAACAAAGCAAAAACCACAAGAAAAATTTACTGGCAATAATCATGTTCTTCATGTTGTCCATTCATGCCATTTCTCAATCTTCATCCCTGACTATAAAAAGAGCAATTGAGATCGCAGTGATGAACAACAACTCTTTGAAGGCTGATAGTATGAACCTGGCCGTGACCGATTACCAGAACAAAATATTGAAAGCGGATTTCCTGCCACAAATAAATTATTCAAACAAGGCAGAGTACAATCCTGCTATTGCCTCGCAGATGTTACCCGGTTATATCGTTGGTCAACCGGGGAAAGACTATGTACCGGTTCAATTCGGCAGCAGGTATAATATGGGAAGCGGGATTGATGTGTCGCAAAGCCTTATTCACAAAAGCACGAGAATTAAAATCAATGCTTCTGATCTGAACAATGGCATTGCTCAGACGAGGCATAAACTTTCCGAAGAAGAATTGGTTTACCAGGTAGCTGCTTTGTTTTATGCATTACAGGCAAATGCGGAATTGATACGAACTACTATGATTGACTATCAAAATTTGAAGGAGATATTGTCTATCGCAAAAGCGCAATATGATAATGGTACTTTAAAAAGAATAGACTACGAATCATTGCAGATCAATACTGCTAACAAAGAATCTTATTTAAATCAACTTCAAACAGACTATAATAATCAGCTTGCCAATTTCAACTATTTGCTTGGTATTCCTGCGGAAAGTAAAACAACAATAGATGAAAACGTCACATTAATGAATACCGCCATCGAATCGGGAAATATTTTCCTGCAAAGAGAAGACATCCACCTGTCAGATCAACTTATGGAAGCCAAAGAAGTAGAAATAAAAAGTATCCGTGCAGAAGGTCAGCCTGTGATCAGTAGTTATTTCCATTTCAGCTACCAATCACAGTTTAACGATATAGGCAAAGGGCTTAATAGTGACTATTGGTATAAAAGTTCGACCATCGGTGTTTCGGCAAGCATTTCATTGTTCGACGGCTATCGGAGACGTAACAGGGCAAATGTGGCAAAATCTCAATTATTACAATTAAAATTCCAAAATGAACAGACAAGGCAACAGGCCAACACTGAATGGTTGACTGCGACTGAAACGCTCATTAAAGATCAGAACCAATACACAATCACTTCGCATAACCTGTCATTAGCTGAAAAAGTTTTTATGTCCCGCAAAGCTCTGTATGCAGAAGGTGTATCAACTCTTGTGGAATTACTCGATGCAGAAACAGAACTCAGTCAATCAAGGAATCTTCATATCCAATCAATGATAGATGTTCAGACAAGCCTCTTAAATGTTTATAAAGCGAAAGGCACATTGTTAACTGAATTTTTAACCGCCGTTGAAAAATAATCGACGTAGGAATTGATCAATTAATAAAATAAAATAACAAATATTATTTCACCTCAAACTTCAATTTAAAAATGAAAATAAAAATAGTCAATAACTTTTTTTTCGTCTTCATCATCATGGTGGTCAGTTCATGTGCACCATTTCTCAAAACAAACTATGATTACGACAGATCGGTTGATTTTTCCGCTTATAAAACTTTTAGTATGTATGATCTGAAAGCAACTGGTACTGTGAATCAATTTGACAGGGACCGCATCATAAAATACATCAAAGCAGAAATGATCAAAAAAGGATTTAGTGAAAACAAAAATAATCCTGATTTAATGATAAATGCAGTTTCTGTTGTGAAAAACAAAAGATCACTTGTTGCTAATACAAATTTTTATGGATATGGCGGACTCTATCGGCCGTATGGATATTGGATGCCGGTTTCAGGTCATACTACTATCGATGCATACAATTACAGGGACGGTTCCCTTGTGATTGATGTTGTAGATGATAAAACGAAAAAACTGGTATGGGAAGGCAATGCCAATGCACAGTTCGAAAAGAAACCGAAAAACACCGAAGATGTAATCAGTGAAGTGGTTGCTAAACTAATGAAAAGCTTTCCTGTATGCCCTTCAACTGATAGTGCAAACGTAATTGCTCGTCATTAAACTTTCAATTCTTTAAAATAAAAAATCAATTAAAAATGAAAAGAAAAATTATAACGATTATCATATCACTCGTGCTGGTTGTTGGCATAGGCGTGGTATTGGCAAATAACAAAGCAAAAATTGACAAAGCAGCAAAGCCTGTTAAAGAAAAATCAGTGATTCCTGTAAAAGTGTACAAGGTGAAAGAAGATTCTTTTAATACATCGTTTACCATTAACGGAACAACTATTCCGGCGAGAGAAGTAAAGATCGCTTCGGAAGTGCAGGGTAAGTTGATTGGATTATATATTAAAGAAGGAGATATTGTTAGAGCAGGGCAGGTGATCGCAACGCTCGATGCTTCGGTGTATCGCGTACAATTAAACAGCATTGAGGCTTCCATAGCAAAAGCAAGATTGGATCTTGTCCGCTATAACAATCTCATTGAATTGGGAGGGGCAACTCCCATGCAGGCAGAAAGTGCACAACTGCAGATTAATTCGCTGCTTGCAGATAAAAAGCAAGTTCTCGAGCAAATCTCCCACATGCAAATAACAGCCCCCTTCAGCGGGAAGATAGAAAATGTCTTAGTTGAACTAGGCTCCTTTGTTTCTTATGGAACAGTTTTAAGTCAGCTGATTGACAACTCCTCTTTGAAAATTGATGTTTACTTATCGGAGCAGGAAGCCTTCAAAGTAAGGAAAGGCCAGCACGTTACTATCAACAGTGTAGTCTTGCCGCAATCAAAATTGGGCACTATCACAACCGTAAGTGACAAAGCAGATGCTTCAGGAAAATTTTTGACAGAAATAACTTTTCCTAATAACGATAAGGAGAAACTTAAAGCTGGTCTCCTTGCAGACGTTCATTTTGCCGTTGATGTTATCGAAACTGATTTGTCTGTTCCGGTTGGTGCACTGCTGTCCAGTGATAAAGATGCAAAAGTTTTTGTTGTGAAAGGAGATACAGTGCAGCAACGCAAGATAAAGACGGGCATTGTCACGGCAAGCAAAGTGCAGGTGACTGAAGGCCTGCAATACGGCGAACAGGTTGTTATTTCCGGCCAGATAAATCTTGAAAACGGCTCGCCTGTCGTCATTAAGTAATACGATGTTTGTTTTAAGGATCAGGCAGGTAAATGGAAAATGAAATTTAAAAAAGTAAAAAAATAATTATGTCTTTAACAGCATTAGCAATAAAACGCCCCACGCTTATTGTAGTAATATTTTCAGTGCTTGGGTTGTTAGGAATAGCCAGTTATTTTTCTATCGGCTATGAGTTGCTTCCCAAAATGTCGAAGCAGGTAATAACAATAAGTACCACTTACCAGGGCGCTTCGCCTACAGAAGTAGAAAACTCAGTTACAAAAAAAGTAGAGGATGCTATTTCATCTCTCGAAAAACTGGACAATATTAAATCACAATCGTTGGAAGGAAAGTCTAAAGTAATCGTAGAGTTTAAATCCGATGTTGATCTTAACCAGGCGATGGAGGATGCCCAACGGAAAGTAGATGGTATCGCTGCAGATCTTCCGGAAGATGCAAAAGCGCCGGTTATTTCTAAGTTCTCAGTTGATGAAGCTCCAATTATGAAAATGTCCGTAACGGCAGGAATTGAAAACAGGAAATTATATGACATCGTTAAGCAGCGCATAGTTCCGCTTCTATCAAAACTGGAAGGCGTTGCAAACGTGGGATTGATGGGTGGAGAAGAACGGCAGATAAGAGTTAACCTCGATAGGAAGAAATTAGAATCGTTTGGTTTGGATGCACAACAGGTGTTACAGGCAATTGAAAGCTCCAACCTGGATTTCCCGGCGGGCTCTGTGAAAGATCAATTAAATGAGACAACAATTCGCCTTGCGGGAAAATTCAAGAATACCAAGGATATTCAAAATGTAATAATTACCAATCGCGATGGACGTGCTGTCTATCTTAAAGATATCGCGACTGTTATTGATGGAATAAAGGAAACGGAAACAATAAGTCGATACAATGCAAGTACAGCCATCGGTCTGTTAATGTATAAACAAACGGATGCCAATGCTGTACAGGTGAGTAAACAGGTGCGTGAGGAAATAAAGAATCTGGAAAAAGAATATGCTTCCTCGCAATTGAAGTTCGCAATTGCACAGGATTCCTCCGATTTCACACTCAAAGCAGCAGAAGCAGTAAACCACGATCTTGTTCTTGCCATTATTTTGGTGGCATTAGTGATGTTGGTTTTCCTGCACAGCATAAGGAATGCTGTGATTGTGATGATAGCAATTCCGGCATCACTGGTGAGTACTTATATTGCTATTTATGCCTTTGGTTTCACATTTAACTTAATGACGTTACTAGCTCTTTCCCTTGTCATTGGAATTCTTGTGGATGACAGTATTGTGGTGCTGGAAAATATTCAGCGACACATGGAGATGGGGAAGGATAAACGTAAGGCTGCATTGGAAGGAAGAAATGAAATCGGTTTTACGGCTTTATCAATAACGTTAGTGGATGTAGTTGTGTTTCTGCCTATCACGATGGTGCATGGTTTGATTGCAGACATACTCCGACAATTTTCATTGGTTGTCGTCACTTCAACTCTCATGAGTCTCTTTGTATGTTTTACACTTACCCCGCTACTTGTTTCTCGTTTTGGTAAGCTGACCCATCCCAACAGGAAAAAAATTGGTGGCCGCCTGATCTTGTGGGTTGAAAAAAGAATTGAAAGGCTTACAGAAAGTTATACCACATTATTGAGATGGGGTTTGTTTCACAAACGATGGGTGTTGATAACAACTATTACACTACTAGTAGGGTCATTTGCTCTGGTTGGTGCAGGTTTTATCGGCAATGAATTTGTAAACATGGGTGACAGAGGAGAAATGGTAGTAAATGTTGAGTTGCCCAAAAATGCGAACATTCAGCAAACGAATTTAAAAACACAGGAAGTTGAACAATACATTTTGTCAAAGCCCGAGGTGATAAATGTTTTTTCTTCAATGGGAAAAAGTGATAACCAGTTTGCGCAACAGGGAGAAAGGTATAAGTCGGAAATAAGCATCAAACTGGTAGATAAGAGTGAACGTCCCTTCAGCACGGAGGAATTTTCAGCAACTCTAAAAAAAGAACTCGAACAGAAAATTGAAGGAGCAAAAATTACGACAAGCCAGGTGGACATAATGGGTAGTACCAGCGATGCACCTATACAACTTGTATTGAATGGAAATAGTGTGGATGAGTTGCTTGGTTATGCCGATACTGTACTTGCAAAAATGAAAACAGTTCCGGGCACAACTGATCAGAAAATATCTATTGAAAATAATAAGCCTGAAGTCAGTATTAAGATCGATAAAGAAAAAATGGCAGCCCTGGGACTTAGAATGGACCAGGTGGGCAATGTAATTAATCTAGCGTTTAGCGGCAATAGTGATAACAAACTTACAGATGGTCAATATGACTATGATATCACTGTAAAACTCGATGCTTTCAACAGGCAATCAATTGATGAATTAAATCAATTATCCTTTTTGAATGCATCAGGCCAGGCCATACGGTTGGATCAGTTTGCAGCGATTGAAAGAACGATTGGTCCGGCTAAACTGGAACGCAAAGACAGGATCAGTTCTGTAACTGTTTCGTGCGAAGTCGTAGGCCGTCCGCAAGGTACAGTCGGAGAAGAAATCAAGGCGCTTGTGGAAAGGGGCCATCTTCTGGAAGGAATGACGATATCATATGAAGGAAACATGAAACAACAAAAAGATGCTTTCGGAAGTATGGGTATGGCCCTGATAGCCTCCATCATTTTCGTTTATCTTATTATGGTCGCTCTGTACAATTCTTACGTCTATCCATTTGTGGTACTTTTCTCTATTCCCGTGGCAATAGTTGGAGCATTGTTAGCATTGGCTCTGAATCTTCAATCCTTAAATATTTTCTCTTTACTGGGCATCATTATGCTGATAGGATTGGTAGCAAAGAATGCCATTCTGCTGGTAGATTTCACTAACCATCTTAGGGAAAAAGGAATGAATACTATCGATGCCTTAATTGAATCTGGTCGCACAAGACTTCGTCCTATCCTGATGACCACGATAGCAATGGTGATTGGTATGTTACCTCTGGCTCTTGCCAGTGGTGCCGGTGCTGAATGGAAAAATGGCATGGCCTGGGCATTAATCGGAGGATTGACAAGCTCTATGTTACTCACTTTGGTGGTGGTACCGGTCGTGTATGTTATCATTGACAGAATTTCAAATTGGTTTAGCAGAAAAAAATCTCTGAATGTGGCCGAGCAAAATCTTTTACCGGCTGCTACGAACATTTAAGGCAAATACAACTAAAACAATAATCAACGAAAAATAAAATGAAGAATCAAAGAATATCAGGATACCTTATGGTTATTGCAGCAGCAGGATTTTGGGTCAGCTGGTTCTTAATGCCTGATGCAGGAACAAAAGATACAATTCATATTCTCAGCGTGGTAAAGCAAACGAGGATGAATGTTTGGTTTTCAGTAATGACTCAAATCGCGACTTCTATAGTTTACATGACGGGATTGATTCTGCTTGCACGATCCAATTTTAAAATGGATAAAACTACATTCACGGGTATGCTCTTATTTGGCATTGGTATATTGGGTTTGTGTTCAGATGCTTTCTTCCACTTACTGGCCTATTTCATGACGGATAGCTCAGTGAATGTTCAAAATGATGTTATAAGAGTAATGTATTTGATGCAGACCACAGGAGTTGGCTTTTTAATTCTGATCCTGCTTCCGTTTTTCATAGGGAGCCTGTTATTGTCCATTGGATTGAATAGGGGGGCAATAATTTCAAAAACAGCATGGATCCTTATTGTCACAGCTTTTTCTATTGGAGTTATTAATGCTATTGAGATGAAAACTCATATTGCTAAGCCAACTCCCGTTATAATCATACTTGGAATATTCTCAATTGGGCAGGCATTTATTGGCTTTGAACTGATCAATCCGTTGAAAAGGCCAAAGTCCATGGTGGAAGTCTTCATATTTTGATCCTCTCTATTATTTCAGTTCCCTTACCCTAATATTTTGTAAAGTATTTAATAGCCCGCCTTACCCGGATTTTCTAAAAAGTATTCACCATATTCCTGCCGATGTCAAACAGTAAAAGGCAGTACAGACCCGGCAGGAATTTCAAAAATTAGTTTATGGAAAGAAAATATATCACTACAGGAGTTTTAATGGCCTCGTTATCTCATAATCGCGGGGCTGAAAAAGACATCTATAGTCAATTAGAAGAAACGATTGCCCTGCGCAAAAAAATTTTGGAGGAATGGGAAAAATTATTTCTCCCTGGCCGGGTTCAATCAGAAAAAGACATTCATTCCCGGCTTGCCGATACACTTGCGGAGCGAGGAAAAATACTGCAACAGTTTTTCAGAGGGAAAGACGGATGCTATAATTCCATCAATCAGGAGGCAGCCTGAGGTTCATCCCGAAAAATGAATGAGCGACGGCTTTCGAAACTTGAATTGATTCTCAAAGATTTAATTAGTTCGAACAAAAAAAATCAGAAATCCGAACTGGTAACTACAGGCCAAACAAGTTCGAATTAGCAAATCGGGGCAGAATCGGCTTTTGAGCAAAGCATTTTTGTGTGGCAATTGAAATTCAGAACTCAAAAAAGAAATATGATCAGTTCATTTAAAAAAAGATGTTATGGAAAAGAAAATCATCACGATTACAGCTTCGGCGGCTATAATAAACGCCATCACCCTGGTCCTGGCTCCTGCCAGCACTCAGCAAATTCTTTCAGAGAGTTTTTACCTGCAGTCGCTCAAGGAGACAATAACCATCTCTCTTTCCTGAACAGAAAAATTATTAATAACTAAAAATAATAACTAAAATGAAAAAGATACTATTAGTTGTAACAATGGTGATATGTACTTCCGTCGCACTTGCAAATAATGACGAAGTTGATCCTGCAGTCAAAAACGCATTCAGAACAAAATTTCCAACTGCCGTTGGAGTTGAATGGTCAGCGGGTCTCAATTACTACAAGGCAAGTTTTTTTAATCAGGGCGTCGCACAATTTGCCTTCTATAATGAAGACGCCAGGCTAATCGGAGTGATGAAGTATGTTGGTGTGAATCAACTTCCTCAGATGTTACAAAATCAAATAAAAGGATATTATTCACATTACTGGCTGACTGATTTGTTTCAAATGTCGGATGAGAATGGATCTCATTATTATGCCACACTCCGCAACGCCGATAATAAAATGTTTTTAGAATCACGTCGTGAAGCTGATTGGACATTAATATCAATAAATGAAGCACAGTAACCAGATAAAAAGAGACAAAATGAAAAGATCACTTTTAATAACCAGTACAACATTATTGTTGTCGTTACTATGCAGGGCTCAATCACAAACAGCATTGAACGATAGATCGGTGACGGTCGCTGCAAACGCAGAATATAATAGAGCAGGTAAGTTCAAAAGAATAATGTTCGGAGATCATTACCGGAAGGAATGGGCAACACCTGTAGATGTTGTAATTCTTGAAATGAATGAATTTGCAGGTGGCTTAACACCTGTTAAAATGGGCGGAGGACATCAAACAAAATCACTAAGATTAAAAGGTGCCGACGGCAAAGAATATGTTTTACGTTCTGTCAATAAAGATCCATCTAAGGCTTTGGCTGAAGAACTGAGAGAAACTTTTGCCAGTGATGTTGCGCAGGACCAGATATCGTCAGCTAACCCATATGCGCCAATGGTAGTTGCATCTTTGGAAGACGCCGCCGGCATATTTCACAGCACCCCGCATCTTGTATATGTAGAAAAATCGAAAAGTCTCGGGCAGTTTGAGGAAATATTCGGAGGAACAATTTGTATCCTGGAAGAAAGACCTGCTGATGATGAAAGTAACAATGCGGCATTCGGGTATTCATCCAAAATCGTTAACTCAGAAAAACTTTTTCAAAAAGTTTTCACTGACGCCGATCACCAGGTTGATGAAAAATCATTTTTAAAAGCAAGGTTATTTGATATGTTGATTGGGGATTGGGATCGTCACGAGGATCAGTGGTTGTGGGCAGCTTTCAGAGAAAATGATAAGACTGTTTACAGACCAATACCAAGAGACAGGGACCAGGCTTTTTCAAAAATGGATGGGGTCATTCCGCAGCTAGCAACAAAAAAATGGGCCATTCGCAGAGTGCAGGGATTCGACTATACCATCCAGGATATTGTTGGACTAAATATAAATGGAAGTTATCTCGACAGAAATTTTACAAGTCGCCTTGGTTTGAATGATTGGCTTTCGGTAGCAAAGGAATTACAGGAGAAAATGACCGACAGTGTGATCAATGCTGCCTTTGTGAAGATGCCTGCGCCAATCTATCAACTTTCCGGCAAAGAAATTTCGAACAAACTTAAAAGCAGGCGAAATGATTTAATTAAGTACGCAAAAACTTACTATCAATTTTTATCAAAAGAAGTAAGTGTTGTTGGAACAAATAAAAAAGAAATTTTTGAAGTGACACGTCTGAACGATGATTCTACGAAGGTTTCCATTTATGAAATTGACAAAGAAGAAAGCAAGCAGCAAATTTTTAACAGAGTTTTCCTTCGCTCTGAAACAAAAGAGATCAGGCTATACGGAATGAATGGTGATGATTTGTTCGATATCACCGGAAACGTCGACCAGGGAATAATAGTAAGAATAATCGGTGGTAAGGGTGATGATAGTATCGTTGACAGTTCGCTGGTAAGAAGGGCCGGGCGACAAACAAAAGTTTATGACGACAGGAAAACGGCTATTGTCTCAAATAATGAAGTCAGAGCATTTTTATCAACCGACAGTTTAAAAAATGATTATAGCCGCAAATCGTTTGCGTTGGATTGGATGGCACCCGTACAAGCACCAGGTTATAATGCAGATGATGGTTTCTTCATTGGCGCAGGGATCGTGTATAAAAAACAGAAATATGGAAAATATCCTTATGGGTACATGCAATCGATAGCGGCTAATTATGCATTTGCTACAGGAGCCTATTCGATAGGGTATAAAGGAATATTCAAAGAATTTATAGCAAAATCAGATTTACATGTCAGCGCTAAATACAATTCCCCTACATATGCGATCAATTATTACGGACAAGGTAATGAAACAGAAAACGACAAAAATGCAAGGAAGGATTATTATCACGTTCAAATGAGCGAACTCGATCTGTCTACTTTTTTGAGCGGGCAAATCGGAAAAAAACATGCCATAACATTCGGGACGGAATTTCAAACACTGAAATTGGGCAATAATGATAGCAGGTTTATTACGAACAATGAAATAGCGGATTCTTCCGATTTTGAAAGAAGAAATTATGGTACACTCCAATTTACGTATTGCTTCAATACAACCGACAATGAATTATATCCGCAAAAGGGATTTAAAGTTGAAGCAGGTACATCTTACACACAAAGCCTGAACGGGAGTGATAACAATTTTGCACAAGTGTTTTCTGAAACGACCGGATACCTAACTGTCGGCCGATTCACCCTGGCCAGCCGGACAGGCGTAGCAACAAATATTGGAGACCGATATGAATTCTACCAGGCAAATAATCTTAGCGGTTTAACAAACCTCCGTGGATATCGCAGAGACAGGTTTGCGGGTAAGACATGTGTTTACCAGAATACAGAACTGAGATATAAAATCAGCGAGGCCAACATATATGTTGCAAAAGGAGCATGGGGAGTATTATCATTTGCAGATCATGGGCGGGTATGGATACCTGGTGAAAAGTCAGAGCAATGGCATTGTGGTTATGGTGGTGGAATATGGTTCCTGCCGTTTAAAAAAATGGCTTTAACTGCCACCTATGCAGTTTCGAAGGAAGACAAATTACTCAGTGTAAAAACAGGGTTTCTCTTTTAAAAATTGAGCGTTATGAAAATAAGTTTGAAAAAGCTTGAAGAGGAATATCGAAGACAATTGCTTTCGTATGCGCATGGAAATATCCTGGAGATTGGAGTCGGTTCCGGTAACAATTTTAAATATTATCCAATGGGAGTAAATGTGACAGCGACAGATATGAGTGCAAAAATTATCGAAAAGGCGAAAGTAGAAGCATCGGCAAAAGGAGTAAAATCAAATTTTATTGTTTCCCCGTTAGAAGATCTTTTTTTCGATCCTCAAAGTTTTGACACTATCGTTTCCACGTTTAGCTTGTCTTCCTACGATAACCCGGTGGTAGTGATGAATCAATTCAATGAATGGTGTAAACCAGGAGGGCTGGTGTTGTTAATGGAATATGGATTGAGCAGGAACAGTGTCATAGGGTGGTTCCAGAAAAAATTGGCGCCATCGCATTATAAAAGAACGGGCTGCCATGTGGATAGAGACATGTTCAGGTTAATTAGTTTATCAAAGCTTTGTGTAAAAAGAATAGAAACAAAATATGTTGGCATAGTCTACCTGGTATGGGCTTCACTTTGCCGGCGCTAATCAAAAAAAAGTTCTCATATGCAGTTGGTTTTATGGTTACGGCGGGCAGTTTCCACTGCCTGCTTTTTTAAAAAAACTTTCCATTGGAAATTTTTTACACCGGGACAAAAGATAACAACGGGTCATGAGGAGAGAGCGGTTGAAAATCACGAAATATTTGATCATCTTTTTATAAATAAAAACTGAGAAATGGAAATTCACTTTCAACAAAAACTTAATGAGGAGTTGCTGCGTAGCGAAAGAAAAAGAATCATTACGATGATCTCAATATTTGGTTTTCTGATTCTTTACAGGCTATTGCAAACATATTTTTTTGAAATGGATAAAGAAACCCGTAAGGTGCAATCTTCACCTATCGTATGGTTGTTTCCATTGTTCATAATCGGGTTCGAGCTTTTTTCATTGTTTTATGTTAACAGGCAAATCAAGGCACGAAAGAATAATATTTACCTGGCCAGACAGTATCTGAATGCGACCATGGAAATTGTTCTTCCTTCCTTTATTATTTTATCTGTGGCAAAAGAATTCCCGGCATATGACATCGTTAACTCACCTGCATTGCAGATATATTTTCTTTTTATCATCCTGTCTACGATGCGCTTGAATTTTAGTCTTTCCTTCTTCTGTGGTTTGCTTTCTGCCTCCTCGTATTTCATTCTATGTTTTTTCATTCGCCATCATTTTGAATTTAACGAGGCGGCGCGGATGGCAATCATTTTAATAAGCGGGCTGGCAGCGGCGCTTGTTGCCAGCCAGGTCAGGAGAGGGATTAACATTTCGCTCCATGAAGCAGAAAAAAGAAACAAAGTGGAAAGCCTTTTTGGTCAGCAAATATCAATGGAAGTAGCAGAAAAATTATTGGAAAGTAATGGAAGAATAGAAAGTAAAAGAATGGAAGTGGCGATAATGTTTGTCGATATCAGGAATTTTACAAATTTCGCCGCTTCCAAAACTCCGGAAGAGATAGTTGACTATCAAAATGCCTTTTTTTCAATTGTCAGTAATTCAGTAACAAAACATGGCGGCATTGTGAACCAGTTTCTTGGTGACGGGTGCATGATCACTTTTGGTGCGCCGGTAACAATGGAAAATCCTTCATCATATGCAGTAAGATCTGCTATCGAAATACATAAAACGCTTGCAGCAGAAACAAAGCAAGGCAACATAATCAATACCTCAATTGGAATTGGCATTCACACCGGAAGTGCAGTTACGGGTAACATTGGAACGGACCGGCGACAACAATATTCCGTTACAGGTAAAGTAGTCATCATTGCTGCCAGGGTAGAACAGCTAAATAAAGAATTCAATTCGCAAATATTAATCACCGATGAAGTATTAAAAAATGCAAGTTCTGATATATTATCAAAAACAGAAAACCTGGGAAGTATAAATTTAAAGGGTTTTGCAGAAGCATTTACAATTCATAGAGTCGCTTAAACAATCAAAAATATTTTTATGAAAATAAGTAAAGAAATAGTCAAAGAATCGGCAAGGTATGCATCTGAATACCTTTCCAAAAACCTGGATCCAAAATTTAAGTATCATGATCTCTCGCATACAATGTATGTAACAGATGCGACGGAAATGATCTGTGAAGGCATGAATATTAACAGTTACCATAAAAAACTATTATTGGTGGCAGCCTGGTTTCACGATTTGGGATATACTCAACAGGTGGAGAATCATGAGATAGCCGGAGCCACAATTGCTGAAAAATTTCTGCTGGAGAAAAATATTGACGAGGAAGATGTTGAAATAGTCAAGTCATGTATACTGTCAACCCGCTATCCTCAAGAGCCTACCGGTACGCTCCAGGAAATCTTATGCGATGCGGACATGATGCACTTATCTGATAAAGCCTTTATGGATGCAGGTGATTTGCTAAGGCTGGAATGGGAACTTTCCAAGAATAAGAAATATACTGATGAAGAGTGGTATTCATTGAACATTCAGTTTGTTTCTGAACACAAGTATCATACTTCTTATGCAATTAAAAATCTTGATGGGCATAAAAATAAGAATATCAAAAAACTGAGATCAAAACTTGATTCTGTGGTCAAAAAGACAGAAAAAAGCAGTTCAAAGAATCTTGCCGAAGAAGAAAAAAACAGGAAAAATAAAGACCGTTTAGAAAGAGGAGTGGAAACTCTTTTTCGAACCGCTTCCAGCAATCATATGCGATTGAGTGGAATGGCAGATAATAAAGCGCATATTCTGCTCAGTATAAATTCGATTATTATTTCAATCGTTTTATCTGTGCTGGCGAAGAAGCTAACTGATGCCACATATATCATCATTCCTACCGTCATTCTTCTATGTATTTCACTGGCAACAATTGTTTTTGCAGTACTTACAACAAAGCCGAAAATTTCCAAAGGCGTATTTACGGAAGAACAGATCTCAAAAGGGGAAGTGAACCTTCTTTTCTTCGGTAATTTTCATGAAATGGAGTTGGATAAATACGAATGGGCCATTAAAGAACTGATGTATGACAAAGAGTACTTGTATAAAAGCATGACCAAGGACATATATTTCCTGGGAAAAATCCTGGCGGCTAAATATCGCTATCTCAACATTGGCTATAAGGTATTCATGTATGGTTTATTAAGTTCTGTAGCTGCGTATGCTATAAGTTTTTTGCTTGTTGCACATCACTAAACGTAAAGCCCCTCTCAATCATTAGACAGATGAAATTCTCTTTTCTTTCTATTGTAGTCCTCATTTTTGTTTCATGCCATGACAAAAGGCAGTACAAAATGTTGCCACATTATAATATGAATAATCCAAAGATTATTGAGTTACCAAAATCATTAACCGAAATATCAGGGCTTTCTTTTGTTAATGGGAATAAAAATGTCCTATTTGCTGAAGAAGATGAGAATGGCAGGTTGTATTATTTCTCTCCAGGTGAGAAAAAAATTTCCTTTATAAAATTTGGAAAGAAAGGTGATTACGAAGATTTGGCGATATGTAATGGACGGGTAATAGTTCTTAGAAGCGACGGAGTCTTTTTTATCTTCCAACTTATTACACCTTTTGAGCCGGAAGCAACTAATGTAACAGAAATAAACGGTCTTTTACCGGAAGGTGAATATGAAAGTTTATATGCAGATCAACTAACAAATAAGTTGTATGTCCTGTGTAAGAACTGTAAAAGTGTTACAACTAAAAGAACTACACCAGGGTTTGTTTTTCAGATACACGAAAATGACTCTATCTCTGCTTCAGGTACATTTCAGATTGACGAAAAAAAACTGGGTAAAATTGCCGGTCTGGGGAAAATGTCATTTCGGCCATCAGCATTTGCGAAAAATCCTGCCACAAAAGAATGGTATATGATTTCCTCCATCAATAAAATATTAGTGACTGCAGACAGCTTGTGGAATATTAAAGATGTGTTCCCTTTGGACCGGTCACTATTTAATCAACCGGAAGGTATAGCTTTTGACAGCTCTAATAGTATGTATATATCTAACGAAGGGAGAGGTAATCAAAATGCTAATATTCTGAAATTTGAATTCAATGGTAACTGATTAGACCAAGTTTATGTTTTTCGAAGTGGATAGCGCTAGCATCGCCTAACGTCAGAGGAATAGCGAAGCAGCAATTGAACTCTTATATTCATGAGTGGTTGGGGGCAAACGGAATCCTGATATTAGCCTGCAAGCAATGCTTGTTCGTTAAGCGCAACACGATTGAACATTTTAAAAACCTTAATCTCAAAAAACAACTTAAATGAAAACCAAGAAAGAATTGAAAGAAGAATACAACAACTTAAAACCAAGAATTGGAGTCTTTCAAATTCGAAATACCGTGAATGAGAAAATATATATTGAAAGTAGTGTTAATCTCGACAAAATATGGAATCGCCATCGTGTTGAACTAAATTTTGGCGGTCATCGAAATGCTACTTTGCAGAAAGAGTGGAATGAATTCGGAGAAGCGAATTTTAAATATGAAATATTGAGCGAAATAAAGCAGGAAGAAAATAGCAATATTGACTACGCAAAGGAAGCAAAGGAACTTGCAAAGATGTTTATAGAAGAAATGCAGCCTTTTGGTGATAAAGGCTATCATTAAACATTCGTGTGCTGACAGATAAAAAATGGTCTTGAGCATTTTGGCGGAGGGGGCGAATCTTAGCAGTAAAATACTCTGCAGCTTCATTTGACCCGCTTCACGGGTCATTGAATGGAAAAAATCATGTATACTTTGTTCATCATTTTCGGGGAGAAATCCGAGATAACGTTTTTAACATCGGCCACTCCGGAAAATTGCCGAAAATTTAGCCAATTAATCTGCTAAATTTATTTGATCCCAAACCTTATTTGATTCAAATTGCCTCCCGAACTTTTCTGAATTATTTTGTAATAACCAATATTTTATCCAGACTAATTTTGAACGACTCAATAAAAAGCTCAACTTGATCTTGAATTTTTGAGAATAATTCAGATTAATCCGGAATATGCTGAATTTATTTTTGAATATTTCCCGATTTTTTTCGGGTAAATATTGTTTAATTCTAATCGAAACAGGATATTCTTAATTTTTTTCCGTTCGTAAAAAATGCATTGCCTTTTTCCTTCAGCATTTGTGTTTGTGTCGTTTCATCTTTAAAGAGTTGGTCTGAATATTTTTTTACAATTGCAGCCGCAATATTTACCGGTGCACCATTCAATATTGCTTCAGTAGCGTAAGAATGCAGAAGACTTGGATACTGGCTTCTGAAAATTGCATTGGTTGCAAACAGGTCACATCCCATTACTCTATTGCCCGTAACCACAATTACACCAATAATATTAGGGTTAGTCAATTTGTTTTCAAAGAATTTTAAGTACCCGTTCAGTTTGCTGGTAAAACTATCAGAAATAGTTATAGCAGTGTATGCGTTAGTTGAAGTTTGCGTTTTATTCTTCAGATTGATTTCATCCACCTTCGACCAAACTTCGCCCTGGTTCTTATCCTTTTCAACTATTTTTCGCAATTTTCTCTCCCGAAGAGCGGAGAGAGAGGGATTCGAACCCCCGGACCTGTTACAGTCAACGGTTTTCAAGACCGCCGCATTCGACCGCTCTGCCATCTCTCCGGCGCAAAAATAACTGCGCAGCATAAACCGGCAAAATTCATTTTATGAATATATTTTTTTGAATATTTCTTATGTAAACAAGAAAGAAGAAAGTCTTGCGACTGTTTTAATTTCGTATGAAACTTTTTTATTGAAACATCTTAAAGCGTTAAAAAAATATTTTTGGAAGTACAGGATCCGGTTCGGAATTGGAATTCTCTTTATCGTTATTTCTAACTATTTCGGTATTTTATCACCCCAGGTCACCGGCTTTGTTATTGATTATGTCCAGCAACACTTGCAGGGACATCCATTTACTTCTTCTTCTAAGTATGATATACTGGTAAAAAAATTTATTGATTGGGTAATTAATTTAAGAGGCGCCAATGTAGTGGCCCTTTCCAGTATTATCATTCTTGTGCTGGCCCTGATGCGTGGTTTCTTCATGTTCCTCATGAGGCAGACGATCATTGTCATGAGCCGTCATATTGAGTATGATCAGAAAAATGAAATATTTCAGCATTACCAGCAATTGGATACTGCATTTTATAAAACACACAGCACTGGCGACCTGATGAATCGTATTGCTGAAGATGTGAGCCGTGTTAGAATGTTTACGGGCCCTGCCATTATGTATCTTGTTAACCTGGTAGCAGTGATCTCTTTTAGTTTATTTTTTATGTTCAAACGTGATGCTGAGCTTACATTATATGTACTGGCACCTCTTCCTATCCTGGCTATTACCATTTATTATGTAAATACTATTATTAATAAAAGAAGCGAACATATACAAGCTTTGCTTTCTAATCTTACCACAAATGCACAGGAATCGTATTCAGGAATACGTGTAATAAAATCCTATGTTCAGGAAAGTGCTATGCTTGGGTTTTTTAAAAAAAACAGTGAAGATTATAAAAAGAATGCCATAGGGCTTGCAAAAGTAGAAGCCATCTATTTTCCTTCCATGACCCTGTTGATCGGCCTCAGCACGTTACTTACCATTATGATTGGGGGAATACATCATATCTATAATCCGGAGAAAACTAGTTTACCTCTTCTTATTGAATTTGTGATATACATAAATATGCTCACTTTTCCTGTCTTTGCGATAGGATGGACAGCAAGTATGATACAACGGGCAGCCGCATCTCAAAAAAGATTAAATGAATTTTTGCAGACTGAACCTGTTATCAAAAATAGGTTGGCTCCACAAAAGATTATTTTGCAAGGGAACATTAGTTTTAATAATGTAGGGTTTACTTATTTACAGACAGGCATTAAGACTTTGAAAAATTTTAATCTTGAAATAAAGAAAGGAAATAAGGTCGCTATAATCGGACGAACAGGAAGTGGTAAATCAACCATTGCACAGTTACTTTTACGGATGTATGATACGACAAAGGGAGAAATTAAATTAGATGGTATTGATATCAGGGAGCTTGATCTTAGTGACATGAGAGAGCAAATCAGTTATGTACCACAGGATGTCTTTCTTTTCAGTGATTCAGTAAATAATAATATTCGGTTCGGATTAAAAAATGAAGAAGAAGGTGAAGTTTTGAAAGCAGCTACCCAGGCCAGTGTGGATAAAGAGATTGAATTATTTTCACAAAAATATGAAACGCTTATTGGAGAAAGGGGAGTTACTTTAAGCGGTGGGCAAAAGCAACGAATATCTATTGCAAGGGCTTTAATAAAAGAACCTAATCTTGTTATTTTTGATGATTGTCTGAGTGCAGTAGATGCCCGTACGGAAAAAGAGATCATTGGAAATTTATATAATTACCTGAAAGATAAAACAGCAATTATCATCACTCATCGCATTTTTTCACTTTTCCATTTCGACAAAATAGTTGTGCTTGAAGACGGAGAGATTGTGGAACAGGGTACTCACGAAGAGTTGCTTTCCCTGAATGGATATTATACTACTTTATATGAAAGGCAACAAAAACAGGATGATAATTCCGGATTTTAAACCTCAGCTCCATAATGGATAATGGTTAATTAAGGCCTTCCTGCTGATAAAACAAGGTCAGTAAGGATTTGGCCGTTTAAAAAACATATTTATATTTGTAATTTTTATAAACCAAAATTTATTAACTGTAAAATTTACAATTGTGGCGTACGACAACAATGAAAAGAAGATGGAAAGCATTTACAGCAAACGTATTCGTGCTGGCAAACGCAGAACTTATTTTTTTGATGTGAAAGCTACCAGGGCTAACGATTACTATCTTACCATTACTGAAAGCCGTAAACGTTTTAATGATAACGGTTATGACAGGCACAAGATCTTTCTTTACAAAGAAGATTTCAACAAATTCATTAAAGCTTTAGGCGAAGCAGCTGATTATGTAAAAACAGAATTAATGCCTGATTTTAATTTTGATGCTTATAATCATGATGAAGTGCCGGTTGAGCAGGATGGAACTGAATCAGTATCTGCTGAAACAGAAGTTGAAACAGAATCGTCTGCCCCGGCAGAAAACAACCCTTCTTCGCAGGAAGAAGTAGATAAGTGGTAAAAAACAACAACAACTGTTTTTCTTTAAGGCCGGTAAACCCGGCCTCTTTTTTTAATCTTTCAACACCTGTGTATTATTACTATTTTATTTTTTAGGTGCTTTTGCTATTTTGTACCACTTAACCTTTTTTCCCAATACCCATGCTATGAAAAAATATCTGGCCCGATTACTTTTTGCAGGCTTCCTTATTTTTTTTCTTCTGTTTTTTTTTGTTTTCAATTTAAGAAATACCACTCATGATTTTCTGCCAACTCTTAAAGAAGAATTAGAAAATGAAGATGGCATGCTAAAGGCATGGCACCAGGAATTTTTGATGACAAGAGATCCGGCTTTGAATTTTGTTCCTACAGAAAAAATTATCACAGCTAAACAAAAAATGGAAGAGAATGGAATTACCTCGAGGCTCACCAACACTGCATCACTAACCTGGCAGGAAAGAGGCCCAAATAATATTGGCGGAAGAACAAGAGCTTTGCTTGCAGACAGGAGCGATGCAACCGGGAATACCGTTTTTGCGGGGGGCGTGGGAGGTGGTTTATGGAAAACCACAAATTTTAAATCTGCTTCTCCCACATGGTCAGTTGTCAATGATTTTTTTTCAAATATTGCAATCACCTGCATTAAGCAAAGTCCAACGAATGCCTCGGAAATGTATTTTGGAACCGGCGAAGGTTTTGGAAATATCGATGCCATACAAGGACTTGGTATCTGGAAAAGTACTGATGGAGGAGCAAACTGGACACAATTATCTTCCACAACAAATCTTTCGGATATTGAAGATATAGAGTTTGATGACAATGGTTATTTATATGCAGCTACACGTTCAACAGTTGCCAGTTTACGTGGCGTTGTCCGGTCCACTAATAATGGGACGAGTTGGACGCAGGTGTTAAAAGATCCAATTCCAACTGCGATAACGAGAGCTGCAGATCTCAAGCGGGCTGCTAATGGAGATATGTATGCTACACTTGGCATATTTTCAACCGGGCATATTTTTCGTTCTGCCGCAAATGGTACAAATACAGGTATTAATGGTTCATGGACAGATATTACGCCATCCTCAATCATTACAAATAAAGATCAGCGTATTGAAATTGCACTGGCCCCGGATTATCCTACCAGGATTTATGCAATATCCCAGGATAGTACAACCGATGGTGTTGGAAGTTTATTTCGCTCAGATAACAGTGGAGGCAGTTGGACAACTTTGACAAGTGCTTCCTGGTGCGACCAGGGTAGTTCTACAAATACAGATTTTTCACGCGGGCAAGCCTGGTATGATTTGGCATTGGCTGTTGATCCCAATGACAGCAATACAGTATTAGCAGGAGGAGTAGTAGTGGAAAAATCAACTAATTCGGGAGCCTCATGGTCACAGATGACGAGATGGACAAACGGCGCAAGCTGCACAGCAGCTCCGGTGATCCATGCCGATATACATGATATACAATTTTTAAATAGTAATGAATTAATAATATGCAGTGATGGGGGAATTTATTATAGCTCGAATGGAGGCACAAGTTTTACAAATAAAAACGGGGGCTATAATGTTACTCAATATTACGGAATGGCGGTTAGTCCAACTTCAGGAAGTAACACAATGATCGCAGGGGCCCAGGACAACGGAACTCATCTTTTTAATGCCACAGGAATCAATTCTGTTTCATCTATTACAGGTGGAGATGGGGGTTTTTGTTTTATTGATAAAACAAATTCTGCTGTTTGGATCACATCAAACCCTGATGGTATTTTTAATATTTATAGAAGTAATGGAACTTTTGCAGCATCAAGAGGGACGGGCAACGCCAATGAAAGATTTATTGATCCTGCAGATTATGCTGATACGGCGAATATTTTATATTGTGGTGATGTGGATGGACGATATGGAAGGTTGTTAAATGTTGAATCCGGAATTACCAGTTACAATACGGTAAATGTAAGTGCCTCAATGGGAAGCAACAGGCAGGTAAGTTGCGTAAAAGTTGATCCGGGTGATGAAACAACAATCTGGTTGGGATGTTCTCTTGCTGAAGATGCAACAGCGAATGTTGCTCCAATTCTTTTAAAAGTTATGAATGCTGACAAATCTGTAGGAGGCCCCGCGCCCCATCCATCTGCTACTGCTTTTGCAGGCCCATCCCTCCCCGCAGGGGCTTATATATCCAGCATTGATATCGAGCCAGGCAATTCTAATCATATGTTATTAACCGTTTCAAATTATGGAGTGGCCAGTGTGTGGGAGAGTTCAGATGGAGGAACGAGTTGGAGTTCTCTCGACAACAACGGCGTAAATCTTCCTGATATGCCGGTTCGCTGGGGCATTTTTATTCCGGGTGGTTACAATGCAAGAACAACTTCAACAGCTGCTACCGGAGGTATTATGCTCGCAACAGAATTAGGAGTTTGGTCATCCAGCAGCAGTAATGGTACTTCTACAGTTTGGACATCCGATAATTCTGGTCTTGCCAATGTAAGAGTAGATCAGTTAGTTCTTCGCAGCTCAGATAAATTGGTTGCTGCTGCTACACATGGACGAGGCGTCTTTACTGCTCTTTTACTTTCGTCTCCTTTGCCCGTTACCTTACTTAATTTTGATGGATACCTGCAGCAAAAAAATGTTTTGTTACAATGGACCACTTCTTCAGAATTCAACAGCAGTCATTTTGAATTGGAAAAATCTTTCGATGGGAAAAATTTTCGACAAATAGCAAGAATTACTGCAGCAGGAAGCAGTAATTCTTTAAAACAATATAGTTTTCTTGACGGAGAACCTCCGTCTGAAATGAATTATTATCGACTAAAAATGGTAGATGTGAACGGGCATGCCTTATATAGTGATGTGAAATTGATTCGTAATTCCGGTTTGAATCAGGATATTTATGTACTGGGTAATCCTTTTAAAAATGAGATATCACTTCGCTTTGCTAAAATTCCACAGACAATTGTTAAAATAAGACTTGTAAATATGGAAGGAAAAATTTTACTCACTTCAGAATTTGAACAATTAGCACAAACTCAAATTAGTTTCAATAGTTCAAAACTTATTAGGGGTGCTTATATTTTACATGTGGAGACGGATGGAAAAATATTCAATAAACAAATCGTAAAACAATGATATCCTCACAATTATTGAAAGATGATTTGTTTTACTTCAATTTTCTCATTTGCTTATAGAGGTTTATTAAATTGTTGGTTGAACTGTCATGACCTTCAACTTTGTCTTCCTTCTCCAGTTCCGGTAAAATTTTATTGGCGAGTTGTTTCCCTAGTTCCACTCCCCATTGATCAAAGCTGAAAATATTCCATATTACACCCTGCACAAAAATTTTGTGTTCATATAAAGCAATCAATTTACCTAATGTAAAAGGAGTGATCTTTTTAATAAGAATTGAATTGGTCGGTTTGTTTCCTGAAAAAACTTTAAAGGGTAAAAGTTTTACAACTTCTTCTGTAGTTAATCCTGATTTCTCTAGTTCTTTTTGTGCTTCCTCATCTGTTTTGCCATTCATTAATGCTTCTGTTTGAGCAAAGAAATTAGAAAGTAATTTTTGATGATGATCACCGATCGGATTATGTGTTTGGGCAGGCGCAATGAAATCGCAGGGAATTAAAATAGTTCCCTGGTGAATCAGTTGGTAAAACGCATGCTGACCATTTGTTCCCGGTTCACCCCAGATGATGGGTCCTGTCGGGTAGGAAACAGGTTCTCCGTTTCTGTTAACACTTTTTCCATTACTTTCCATGTTACCCTGCTGAAAATAAGCCGCAAAGCGATGCATGTATTGATCATAAGGGAGAATAGCTTCCGTTTGTGAACCAAAAAAATTTGTGTACCAAAAACCAACCAGTGCCATGAGTACAGGAATGTTTTTTTCAAAAGGAGCTGCCCTGAAATACTTATCTGTTTCATGACCACCTTTCAATAATTGTTCAAAGTTTTTATAGCCGATGGTAAGAGCAATGGATAATCCAATAGCACTCCAAAGCGAGTAGCGACCGCCGACCCAATCCCAGAATTCAAACATATTTTTTTTGTCGATCCCAAACTTTACGACTTCCTTTTCATTGGTTGAAAGCGCTACAAAATGCCTGGCAATATGTTTTTCATCTTTAGCTTTTTTCAAAAACCATTCTCTTGCAGTGTGAGCATTGGTCATAGTTTCCTGTGTGGTAAATGTTTTTGAAGCAATGAGGAAGAGAGTCCTTTCAGGTTTTATTTTCTTCAGAGTTTCCGCAATCTGCGTACCATCTACATTTGAAACAAAGTAAGTTTGAATATCTTCTATCCAATAAGGTTTCAATGCTTCGGTCACCATTAATGGGCCAAGGTCGCTGCCGCCAATTCCAATATTGACAATATATTTTATTTTCTTTCCGGAATAGCCTCTCCATTCTCCTCTATGTACTTTGTCACAAAAGTTTTTCATTTGCTTCAAGACTCTTTTTACTTCCGGCATCACATCCTTCCCTTCTGAATAAACAGGTTCTTTTGAAAAATTCCGTAATGCTATATGTAATACTGACCTGTTTTCCGTTTCATTTATTTTATCGCCATTGAACATTGCTTCGATTGCTTCTTTTACTTTGCATTCATCTGCCAGTTGAAGCAATAAGTGTATTGTTTTTTCATTGACCCGGTTTTTTGAATAATCAAAAACAATGTCATCCATGGTGGCAGAAAATTTTGAAAAACGATTTGCGTCTTCATAAAACATTTTTTTCATGCTGACATCCTTCAACTCTTCATAGTGCTGTTTCAGTTGTTGCCATGCACTGGTTTCAGTGGGATTGATTTTGGGAAACATGAGAATTATCTTTTAAAGTTTATCAACAATGTCAATCGTCTTTTGCACCATTTCCGGCGTTATGTCCAAATGCAGCACAAGTCGTACCCGGTTAGGTGAAATTGCATAACCCAAAACATTTTTTTCTTTTAGTTTTTCTACTAAAGCAGGTGCGGTCATAGAATTATCCACTTCAAAAATGATGATGTTGGTTTCAACAGGTAAAACCGTTATTACAAATTTCTTTTTTTTTAAGGCTTTAGAAATTTGTTTAGCATGATGATGATCTGTTTTCAAACGATCAACATGATTATGCAAAGCATAGATACCCGCAGCCGCCAAAAAACCTGCTTGCCTCATCCCCCCTCCAAAAACTTTCCTGATTCTTCTTGCTTTTTTAATTAAATCTTTTTTACCCAACAACAAGCTACCTACGGGGCATCCAAGACTTTTGCTCAGGCAAATTGAAATACTGTCAAACGTTTCACCGTACTGCCCGGGGGTTTCATTTTTTTCAACCAAAGCGTTAAACAATCTTGCGCCATCGAGATGCAGTTTTAAATTATTTTCTTTACAGATTTGCCGGATTTTTTTTATTTCTGAAAAATTATAGCAGCTGCCTCCTCCACGATTGGAAGTATTTTCCAGGCAAACTAAACTCGTATGCGCTTTATGATTATCGTCCGGATTAATTGCATCTTTCACCTGCAGAGCAGTTATTCTACCCCTGTCACCAGGGAGCAATTTTACAGAGGCTCCTGAATTAAACGCCATACCCCCACCTTCATACTGATACACATGGGCACTTTCATCGCAGGTCACTTCATCGCCTGGTTGGGTATGACATTTAATAGCAATTTGGTTTGTCATGGTTCCGGAAGGGCAGAAAATGGCGGCTTCCATTCCAAACATGCCGGCCGCCAGATTTTCCAGTTCATTGATGGAAGGATCTTCGCCAAAAACATCGTCGCCCACCTTCGCCTTCATCATGGCTTCCATCATTCCAGGGGTTGGTTTTGTAACTGTGTCTGACCTGAAATCTATTATCATTTTCAAATTTGCGTGCAAGATAATCAGTTCACTCCTTAAATCGGGTAGTTTACGAAGTACATTCTTATTTTAGAACAGCTTTTTTTAATTTGGCTACTATGAAAAATGCACAGTTTGCTCAGCTGGTGATACTGGTCATATCTGCCGCAATAATGCTGCTTGTAGGATTATATGTGCTTGCAAAATTTAACCGCCTCTTTAAGCGTCACATAAAAAATGAATTTCTCAGAAAAAATATTGTGGTATGGATAGTCGCGATATGTTTGATAATGTCTATTACTCCCACCACTCCTGATTTCTACGCCTCACTTGCGAGTCATAAAGTGATCAATTATTTTCTTCTTAATTGTTTCGGTGTTACGCTGGAAGCGCTTTTTGTTTTCAATATTTCATGGACAATCATAAAATACCTGGATCGTAGAAAGCTTTCTTTTCGGAGCAGGATGGCCATCATTCTATTTACGATAATTATTTCTACATTGATCATGAGTGTGCCAATAAATTATATTGGCAACAAATTTTTAGGGGACGGTCCATCATTTAAAAACATCCAGTTCACCATGTTATTTAACTTTTATACAGGGTGTATTGCGGGCCTTGTATATATAACGATGAGTTATGTGGACCTGGAGCAAAAAAGAAAACTCAATGAAAAAGAGCTGGAAGTCTCAAGATTGCAGGAACTAAAAACCAAGGCCGAACTGGATGCTTTGCATTCAAAGATCAATCCTCATTTTTTATACAATGCCCTAAACTCAATAGCAGATCTTTCCGTTACTGATGGAAAAAAAGCCAGAAAAATGACAATAGCTCTTGCTGATCTGTTTCGTTACAGTATTAATTACAGCGATCACAATTACTCAACAGTTAAAGAAGAACTTGCAATGACAGAAGTGTATCTCGCCATCGAAAAGATCAGGTTTGAAGACCAGTTAAATTACTCTATCACACTGGCAAATGATGTGGATCACTACCTGATTCCACGTTTTCTTTTACAACCAGTGGTTGAAAACGCAGTAAAACACGGATTAAAGGCAACAGGAAAAATGACAGAGATAAATATTGAAGTGAAAAACAATGATGGGAATTTAAAAATTAATGTTTCAGACAATGGCCCATCATTTCCGGATGACCTATTACCCGGTTATGGTGTTAAAAGCATGTATGATAAACTCGATCTTTTATTTCCGGGTAATTATGAGATTCATTTCAGGAATGACCCCAAAAAACAAGTTTCTATCAATATTCATAAACTCATAAAAAATGAACCAACTGTTTAAAGCAATAGTGATAGATGACGAACCTGCCGCACGAAGATTAATGAATAATCTCTTGCAGGATCATAAAGATGTAGTAGAGGTGATAGCTGAAGCCAGTAATGGCAGGGAGGCCATAGAAAAAATAGAGAAATTAAATCCTGATGTCGTCTTCCTTGATATACAGATGCCCGATCTGACAGGTTTTGAAGTAATAGAGCAGTTAAGCAAAAAGCCGAATATCATTTTTACCACTGCGTATGAACAATATGCTATCAAAGCTTTTGAAACATTTTCCATCGATTATCTTCTTAAACCAATAAAGGAAGAAAGACTTGCGCAAAGTGTCGAAAAATTAAAAGAGTTTGGCCGGCTTAATCAGTCTATCGATATGAATGGGCTACAGGAGATCATTCGCCAGTTCCAGGCACCCAAAAAAGCTACCGCTTTGCCAATTAAGTCTGGCGACAGAATCATACTCCTTAGATATGAAAACATTTCCTACCTCGAAGCACAGGATAAATATGTTTGTGCTTTTACAACAGATGGCCAGAAATATTTGACCGATCATTCGCTTACAACCCTTGCTGAAAAATTGCCTCCCATGTTTTGCCGTATTCATCGGTCGTATATTATTAATAAAGAGAAGATCCGCGAAATGCATAAGCACTTTAGTGGCAGGTATTTATTTATTATGGAAGACAAGGCTGCAACCCGACTTACCTCCGGCCGCACTTATCATGATGTATTCAAATCAGAATTTGGTTTGTAGCTCTTTCTCCCTTTTTTTCCTTCCAAAGCATAATTACACCACTCCTACTAAAAAACTACGGAGATGTAACCAGATTTTCAGGGTTGCGTCATAGTCATGTCATTGAAATAAGCCAATTATCACTAAATCCCGCCGTTCAGTACAAAACAATGTTCTATGTAATACAAAGTACTGAATTTTGAAATGTAATCAACAACAACAGGTACTTTTAAAATGAAACGAAAAATGAGAAAGATTTTGACACTACTTGCAGTTATTTTAAGTTGTTTAACTGCCAGTCATGCACAGGAAACACCTGGAAAAATTTCCGGAAATGTTATTGACGGAGACGCCAAAACCATTGAGTCGTCAACAATAACTTTATTAAAAGCCAAAGATTCATCCGTAATTAAAATAGCTGCTGCCGATAAATTGGGGCATTTTGTTTTTGAAAATGTTGCCGAAGGAAAATACCTGGTCTCCGTTTCAGCGGTAGGCCATCAAAAAGGCTATTCGGAAATATTTGCCATAACAGCCGCAAAAAATTCTGTCAGCCTCAAGACGATTGAATTGGTTCTCCAGGCTAAAAGTTTAGCGGCAGTAACAGTTTCCTCCCATAAACCTCTGATCGAACAAAAGATTGACAGAACGGTGGTAAATGTTGACGCTTCAATTACGAATGTGGGCAATACTGCCCTTGAAGTGCTGGAAAAATCTCCCGGCGTATCTGTAGATAAAGATGGTAATATTAGTTTAAAAGGTAAACAGGGTGTACAGATCTATATTGATGGTCGCCCCAGTTATCTCAGTGGCGCTGACCTGGCGAATATGCTGCGAAATATGAGTGCAAGTCAGCTGGAGCAGATCGAGATCATGACCAATCCCCCTGCCAAATATGATGCCGCGGGTAATTCTGGTATTATTAACATTAAAACGAAAAAAAATAAACAGTTTGGTTATAGTGGCAGCGTATCATCAACCTATACGCAAGGAAGATATGCAAGGTTCAGTGAGAATTTCAATTTTAATTACCGGACAGGGAAAGTAAATATGTTTAGTAGCCTGGATTATTATCATGGCCACCGGGGGCAGGAATTATATATCAAACGTAATTTCAGGGATGCTGTTACTAAAGACCTGAGTTCAAAATTTGATCAAACGTCAAAAATGAATAATGCGAACGATTATTATAGCGCTAAGGTTGGAATGGATTATTACGTCAGCAAGAAAACAACATTAGGTGTAGTATTGAACGGCTATACTAACCCAAGCACCTGGCAAAGTAATACAAACACCTTCATCTATGATCCGAATAATACATTAACCAGTCAGACCAAAGCTTTTGCATACAATGATCAGAAATGGAAAAACTTCAGCGGTAATTTTAATTTTCAGCATGTATTTGACTCTGCCGGCCAGGAACTAACAAGCGATTTAGATTACATACAATACCGATCAACCAACAACCAGCCTTTGATCAGTTCCTATTTTGACAATATGGGCAATGCCACCCAAATTCCTGATACCTTAATGGGAAATTTGCCCCAGGATATTACAATATACAGCGGTAAAATGGATTACACTTTGCCTTTAAAAAAAGGTGCTAAAATTGAGGCGGGCATCAAAGCAAGTTACGTAAAGACAGATAATGATGCTAATTACGATAGTCTTCAAAACGGGCAGAAAATTCATGACTACAACAGGAGCAACCATTTTGTATATGAAGAAAATATCAACGCAGCCTATGTCAACTACAGCAGAAAATTGAGCAAAAAATGGAACAGCCAGTTCGGTCTTCGCCTGGAAAATACAAATGCAAAAGGCAGCCAGTTAACCAGCGGGGAAATTTTCAAAAGAAATTATACCCAGCTTTTTCCAACAGCTTATTTGCAATATTCTGCCAATGAAAAGAACCAGTTCGTGATCAACTATGGACGAAGGATCAATCGTCCGGACTATGGAGATTTGAACCCATTCATTCATTTTCTCGACCGGTACACTTTTGAACAAGGTAATTCTAATCTTAAACCCCAGTTCAGCCATAATATTGAGATGAGTCATACGTATGCCGGGTTCCTGACTACTACATTGAACTATTCGACTACTCACGATATTATTCAAGAGGTTATTGAACAGAATGAAGCGACAAACGAAACGTACATTAAGAAGGCGAATATTGCTAATAGCAAACAAATCGGTTTATCAGTGAGTGCATACAAGCAGATTACAAAATGGTGGAGCAGCAATATCTATATGAATGTAGCGAACAACCATTTTAAAGGCATTGTCAATAATGATCCTATTTCAATTGGTGTCGCCACTTTTATGACACAGGTGCAACAACAGTTTAAGTGGGGTAAAGGTTGGGGCGCTGAAGTGAGCGGATTCTACAGGTCTAAGGGTTTGGAAGGCGTAATTTTTGTTCGTTCAATTGCAGTCGCCAATGCAGGTTTTAGCAAGCAGATATTGAAAAATAAAGGTAGTCTTCGTTTGAACATTAATGACATCTTTGCTTCACGTGTTTTCAGGGGGTACAGTAAATACAGTAATGTAGACGCACAATTTAAAAACGTGAATGACAGCCGTTCAATAAGTATTGCATTTACCTGGCGCTTTAGCAAGGGAAAACTGAAAGCAGGAAGTAATCGCAAAACGAATAGTGCTTCCGAAGAGCAAAATCGTGTGAAGGCCGGAGGTAACTAAGCAAAAATCATTAACCATTAAATCAAAAGATCTCGCTAAAGAAAGCGGAATCTTTGCATAAGATAAATGTTATAGTTTTTATCAAACATCATTTTAACCGTTTGTGTATTGATAACTGATAATTGCCCTTCAACCCATGTTATTTAAGACTTGTCATATTTAACCGGTCAAATGGCAACATAAATTTCAAATTCGCATCACGAACACATAATACAGACTTACAAAATTTGCTCGTCAATAAAAGCTTAGTTTTCTCATGTAAATCTCGTCCCTTGTTTTTACAAGGGGCTTTTTTATATGGCAGGCAGGTAGTAGTGTCCCGCCGAGTTTGTTTGAAGGGATTATGATTTTTTCTCTTTAAATGTTCAGTGATACTCTTCTTTTAAAACATCTTACATTTGAAAAGACAACTTTATCATAAATTTCAAACCCTGAGCTTTTATGCCTTCATTCGACATTGTAAGTAAAGTTGATGTCCAGGCACTGGACAATGCTGTAAATGTGACAACGAAAGAGATCACTAACCGTTTTGATTTTAAAGGTTCACATGTTGTAATTGAGCTACACAAAAAAGAATTTACGATTAACATAGAAACAGAAGACGAGATGAAGATGCGGCAGTTAATAGACGTACTTATTAACCGGGCTCATAAGCAGGGAATAGCACCGGAAGCTTTTGATTTTTCAAAAGAAGGTTATCAAACTGGCAAATTTTGGAAAAAAGAAGTAACCGTAAGAAATGGATTAAAACAGGAAGATGCAAAAAAAATCGTGAAACTGATAAAAGATTCGGGACTAAAAGTACAGGCATCTATTAATGACGACTTGATCAGGGTAATGGGAAAAAAAATTGATGACCTGCAGACAGTGATACAGGCTTCGAAAGGATGGAACCTCGGCATACCCCTGCAATATGAAAATATGCGAAGCTAATTCGTGTTAATAACTAAGTGCATAACGGGTGTAAAACAACAAGACAAAATATTTGGAAACAGGTGATGCTATAATGTATCTTAGATTTACAATCGTTGCAGGAAATCTGGAAACAGAAAGAAAGCAACGGGAGAAGCATGAATCCGTCAAAAGAGGAATGCTACTCTGGAAAGCATCGGGTTAGTAAGTATAAAGGCGAAAGCCGATATATGAAACAAAGCTTGATGCTTTCGTTTTTTATATAAGCTTTAAATTTTAAGCTACCAGCCGGTAGCTTTATTTTTTAAATGTTTCTGTATTCAGGGATCATTTTAAATACTTTTGGACAGAAAGGCATTGAAAGCTAACTTTGCGGCCTTAATTTATTATCAAATATTGTACGGCAAAATCCGTGCAGCTTAAAAATCAGACAATTATGAAAGAAGGAATTCACCCTAAAAACTATCGGTTAGTTGTGTTCAAGGATATGAGTAATGGTCATTCCTTTCTTAGCCGCTCTGCTGCTCCCTCAAAGGAGACTGTCAAATGGGAGGATGGCAATGAATACCCATTGGTGAAATTAGAGATTTCAAATACTTCTCACCCTTTCTTTACAGGTAAAAATATGTTGGTAGATACAGCCGGCCGTATCGACAAGTTTAGGAAGAAGTATGAGAAGAAAAAATAATTATTTAGCTTTAAACCGAATTACATTTTTTTGTTTTTCATGGCTATACTTTAAAACCTCCTGATTCTTCGGGAGGTTTTTTATTGGATTGGGCTCAATTTCGCTACTAACTTTCTTTCTTATTTTTGGTGATATTCCTGTTTCATGCAAAAAATAATTTTTACAGAAGAGTTTTGTCAACCTGAAAACCTGTATCCTTTTACCTTGACCAGGCAAATCCAGGATATAAGGGTGGGGATATTAACTATTCGTGAAAAATGGGAACATTGGTTAGGGTTATTATCATTTGATAAGTGGGAAGACGACTATAAGGATCTGGATCGTTCAGTTCGTATTGATGAGAATATTGGTGATGATGTTTTTCTTATGATACACGGTAATGTGTTGCCTACTGCTAAAATGGTTAAAACAATTTCTAAGCTAAAAAATGGCGAATTCATTTCAGTAAATGGCAATGCCGGTATGATTTTCAGATTTACCAAAAAAGAAGTCATAGAACCTCACAGGATAAAAGTATCGAAAGTAATATCTATAAAGGATAAAATAAAAGCACTTCAATATCCCTGGGAAATATTTCAGTGGAATGGTGAAGCTATAAGGGAGGATTTTGAACTGATCACAAAAAAAAGAAAACCTCAACCTGTTTCTAAAACAAATATTGTTATCAAACCTTCAGGTGTATTTTTAGAAAAGGGCGCAAAGGTTGAATATTCTATTTTAAATGCTTCAGAAGGTCCGATCTATATCGGGAAGAATGCTGAAATCATGGAAGGTTGTATGATTAAGGGGCCATTTGCATTAGGGCATAATGCATTGCTGAAAATGGGAAGTAAAGTGTATGGAGCCACATCAGTTGGGCCTTATTGTATAGTAGGGGGAGAAATTAAAAACTCAGTTTTATTTGGCTATTCCAACAAGGCTCATGATGGTTATCTCGGAGATTCAGTAATAGGGGAATGGTGCAACCTGGGGGCAGGTACATCAAATTCAAATATGAAAAATAATGCGGGTGAAGTAAAGATATGGACTCCGGCCGGGCAGATGAAGGCAGGTATGAAATGCGGAGTATTGATGGGTGACTATTCAAGAACAATGATCAACACAGCCTTAAACACGGGTACGGTGGTGGGTGTAAGCTGCAATGTGTTTGGGGCCGGTCTTACACCTAAATATCTTCCAAGTTTTTCATGGGGAAATGATGGGATCGATCATTATGAATTTGATAAGGCGATCACCGATATTGAAAACTGGAAAAAATTAAAAGGGAAAAAACTTTCAAAGAACGAAAAAAGCATTTTGAAATATATCTTCGAACACTACTAAAAACGTACTGATGAGAAAGCAAATAGCTGCCGCAAACTGGAAAATGAATTTGACTTTTCAGGAAGGAGAAAAATTATTGGATAGTATTTTAAAAGCCTCCATTAAGTTAAAAGAATATCAGCAAGCTATTTTTGCTGTTCCCTTTCCTTATCTTTTAATGACCAGGAGCGAGGTGGAAGAAGAACATAATTATTTTGTAGCAGCTCAAAATTGTTATCAAAAAAAAAGTGGGGCCTATACAGGTGAAGTTTCGGCTGAAATGCTGCATTCCTTAGGCATTTCGTACTGTATTGTGGGGCATAGTGAACGAAGAGAATATTTTAATGAAACAAATCTCATACTTTCTCAAAAAATAAATCTTTGTCTTGAATATTCTATTACCCCTATTTTTTGCTGCGGTGAGCCTTTAGCTATTCGTGATAGCGGAACACAAAATCAATTCGTAGAAACGCAGTTGAGAGAATCTCTTTTTCATCTTTCAGAAGAAGAGCTCAAAAAAATAGTGATTGCTTATGAGCCAATATGGGCTATAGGCACTGGGAAAACCGCTACTACGGATCAGGCACAGGAAATGCATGCATATATTCGTTCAGTTTTGGCAGGTCAATATAAACAGGAGGTTGCAAGTGAAATTTCTATTCTCTATGGAGGAAGCGTAAAGGCCAATAATGCAAAAGAATTATTTAACTGCCCTGATGTAGATGGCGGTTTGGTAGGGGGTGCTTCTTTAATTGCACAGGATTTTATACAAATCATTAAGGCATTGAAATAAGTTTGCAGTTTTGGAGTTTCTATTTATAGTAGGGAATTAAAATTTCGGGTACAGTACTACAAACTCAAAATTTCAAACCATTTCCGATTCCTATCATATTGTTATAACCAGAAAAAAACAAATTCTTTTAAGTTTTTTGCAAATCAGGATAATTGTGAACGGGACGAAAATTTATCCTGTGAAACAAGGAGAACGGCTTGTAATTTCTGTTGAGCAAAATAATCCCAAAATTGTAGTTACTGATGGTTATCATTTTACACAGCCACTGGAATTGGTTTTTCATCATTTACATACTTACTACTTTAAAATCATTTGTGCGATAGACAATACACAACTATTAGCTGGTTTCTGTGTACTTGCCTTTCTTTCCCTGGTGGGTTTTGTAACCGGTATATTTATCATTAAACTCCTAAGCTTATTTCCGATTTTTTATTTTCTTTTTCTTTATTACATAAACAGGAAAGATTTTATCCAGATACAGGCAGTCTAGAATTTGCTATTTGCCGGAGTGCTGCAAAAAACTTTTACACCCCCGAAATGAGTAATAACAACAAGTAAATGAATTAGGATATATCGGAGATATTCGTTTGCATCCTGATTTTTATACATTCTGACACATACAAAAAAATAAATTATAATCCTTTTCGTTAGTTGAATGGTCCGTTAATAATCCGTCTTATGAAAGATTTTCTAAGAGTGTCCCTGAAGGAAACTACCTTATCTGCTATAGCATTCCTGGTGATGATAATTCATTTGGGTTGCGGTTCAAATTCTGCTGCTGCTCCTCTTCAAATGGCTTTTACTTCTGCAAATGCGGCTGGCACAGGAGCAGGAAATATTTCTTTTGATATAAATGCTCCGGCCATTTTAAACCGGGCACAGGTCCCCATTCTTTGTTATCATCAGATCCGTAACTGGTCGCCTTCCGATTCTAAACGTGCCAAAGATTACATTGTCCCTGTACAGAATTTTATTGAGCAAATGAAATTGCTTGCTGTAAATGGCTATCATACAATATTACCTGATCAGCTATATAATTATCTTCTGAAAGGAACTCCTCTTCCTTCCAGGCCGATAATGATAAGTTTTGATGATAGTCGTGCAGAGCAGTATACTATTGCCGATGCGGAAATGAAAAAATATGGATTTAAGGGAGTTTTTTTCATCATGACTGTATCCCTGAACAGACCGGGCTATATGACAAAAGAACAAGTAAAGCAATTGGCAGACGAAGGAAATATTATTGGTTCACACACCTGGGATCATAGCAATGTAAAAAATTATGCGGTTGAAGACTGGGTAAAGCAGGTTGACAAACCTTCGCAACAGTTAGAAAAAATTACAGGCAGGCCCGTTAAATATTTTGCATATCCTTTCGGGCTTTGGAATAAAAATGCAATCGAACAATTAAAGCAAAGAGGTTTTAAAGCAGCTTTTCAGCTATCCGCAAAAAGGGATGAAGAGAATCCGCTCTTTACAATTCGTCGTATAATCATTCCCGGCGCGTGGAGCACCCTTACTCTGCAGAAATGGATCAACCAGAGTTTTTAATTCAAGCATTTTACTTTTATTGAGATCTTCGTCTCAAACTCAACACAGCATTTTTTACCATTCGTATAATTATAGGATGATCTAAGAAAAAGAAAAGATTTTTTTTCTTAACTGGGTTACATTTGTTTTCTTGAAAACAATTCGGGAATTAAATTAATCAACCAAAACTTCCTGGTATGAAATACTCTGTTAGTTTCACCTTTGCATTCTTATTCCTCGCTCACACATTATTTGCACAGCAAAAAGGTTATTATAGAACTCCTGCTATTTATCAAAATACAGTAGTATTTACTGCTGAAGGAGATCTATGGAAGTATGATATGACAAATGGAATTACTTCACGGTTGACCACAAATACTGGTGTTGAAAGCTACCCGGTTATTTCACCTGATGGAAAACAAATTGTTTTTGTGGGTCAATACGAGGGAACTTCAGACTTATACCTGATGAATATCAATGGGAGTGTTCCCAAAAGATTGACTTATGATTTTGATGGCAGGATCAAGCCGGTAAGCTGGACCAAAGATGGAAAAATACTTTATATAAGCAGCCGCTATAATAGTCTGCCCGATCAGCAGATGATGAAAATCGATCCTAATAGTTTATCCTTTGAGCAAATTCCATTGGCACAGGTTTCCGATGGATGTTATGATGAAAATGGTGTTCTCTTTTTTTCAAGATTGCCAAAGCAAAGCAGCAACAATAAAAGATATGTTGGCGGTACTATCCAGCAACTGTGGAAGTTTGATGGAAAGCAGGAAGCAAAATGCCTGACCTGCGATTTTGACGGGACCAGTTATGATCCCATGATATATAAGGATAGAATATACTTTGCTTCAGACCGTGATGGTTCTATGAACATTTGGTCAACGGATAAAGACGGAAAATCGTTAAAGCAATTGACTTTTTCAAGGGAATGGGATATTAAATCGCCGGCGATATATAGCTCAAGGATCGTTTATCAGCGTGGAGCAGATCTTTGGATATATGATGCAGAAACCAACCAGGAAAAAATGCTTGATATAACCCTGAGCTCTGATTTCGATCAGCGCAAACCACGTTGGATAAAGAACCCGGTTGAGTCAATAACGTTTATCAGTCTTTCACCTAAAGGAAATTATACAGCCATTATCAGCAGGGGCCGTTTGTTTGTGGCACCCATAAAGGGTGACAGATGGGTAGAAATAAATCGCAAGAGTGGAATTCGTTTTAAGGAAGTTCATTTTTTAGATGAAAGAACGCTTATCTATCTTTCTGATGAAAGCGGAGAATTTGAAATATGGAAAACAGCTGCAGATGGCACGGGTACTCCGCAACAATTAACTAAGGATAGCAAAATATTGATAAGAGCAATCAGTGCTTCACCGGATGGCAAATACATCGTCTATATTGATAAAAATGAAATGCTTCGGGTTATTGATGCAACTGCCGGGGCGCTAAAATTTCAATATACTGATGTTGATTTTGGTATTGGAGACGTAAACTGGTCAGGTAACAGCCGATACTTTATATTTAGTCATTCCTTAGAAAATCAGGCATCACAAATAAATGCTGTTGAAGTAGCTACCGGTAAAATGACAGCTATTACGTCTGGCAGGCTGGATAGCTATAGTCCTTCATGGTCGTCAAATAATCGTTGGCTTTATTTTCTTTCCGACAGAAACCTGAAAACAAAAGTTTATTCACCATGGGGTTCAAGGCAACCGGAACCTTACTATACTCAGACAGCAAATATCTATGCCTTACAAACTGATACCTCAGAAAATTTTCCTTTTCTTGAAAAAGATGCATGGAAACAACAAGACACAACTGCAGAACAAACAAAGAAAGATGATAAAAATTCAAAAACAAAACCTGATGAAAAAGTTGCAGACAAATCTATTGATTGGGATTTAACGAAGCGCTTACTTTATACTGTGCCTGTAAAAGGAAGTAACATAAGAAATCTTACTGTGGGAGATGGTACTCTCTATTGGATAGATGACGGCGATGCAACAGATGGTACTGGAAAACTTTTTGCACTCAAAACAGAATATAATAAGAAAATCGAACCCATTGAAGTTGCATCCGGCATAAATTATTTCCGGATCTCTGCGGATAAAAAGAAAATTCTTGTCATAAAAGGAAAAACAATGGCGGCGGGCAATGCCAATGGAGAAAAGATTGACGTAGATAAGAATAAAATTGAACTGGCTAACTGGAATTTTGAAATTGACCCTGTAGAGGACTGGAAACAAATTTTTACAGACGCCTGGCGCATGATGCGTGATTATTTTTATGATCCTAATCTTCATAAAGTGGACTGGGCAGCTATAAGAAAACAGCACGAGGCATTATTAGACAGGATCACCGATCGTTATGAGCTTGATGATCTGATCGCTCAAATGGTATCCGAGCTTTCTACCTTGCATACTTTCGTTTATGGTGGGGATAAAAGGACTTCTCCTGATCATATTCAAACAGGTTTTTTAGGAGCCAGGCTGTTGACAGATCCGAAAGGAATTAAGATCGATCATATTTACAGGAATGACCCGGACTATCCTGAATCAACATCGCCGCTTGACAAACCGGAACTGTCCATAACGGATGGTGATATCATCACTTCTTTAAATGATGTGCCGGTAAAAACGATACAGGATATTTCAGAGCTGCTTGCTAATAAAGTGAACATACCGGTCAAGCTCACCTTATTGAATAAGCATATGCAATCTTATACACAGGAAGTAAAATCTATTTCCGCGAATGAGGAGAGAATGTTACGCTATGATGAATGGGAACTTACCCGCCGCATGATGGTTGACAGCAGCAGCGATAACCAGATAGGATATATACATTTAAAAGCGATGGTAAGCAGCGACATGGATGATTTTGTAAAACAATTCTATCCGGTGTTCAACCGGCAGGGATTGATCATTGATGTTCGTCATAATGGCGGTGGTAATATCGATAGCTGGATATTGGAGAAGTTGATGCGCAAGGCATGGATGTATTGGAAAGGAAGAGTGGGCAAACCTTATTGGAATATGCAATATGCATTCAGGGGCCACATGGTTGTGCTGTGCGATCAGTTTACAGGTTCCGACGGTGAAGCATTTACAGAGGGTTTTAAAAGATTAGGACTTGGTAAAGTGATTGGTATGCGTACATGGGGTGGAGAAATATGGCTCAGTAGTGATAATGTTCTTGTAGATAATGGCATTGCTACAGCGGCCGAATATGGTGTATATGGCCCGGAAGGAAAATGGCTAATCGAAGGACACGGCGTTGATCCGGATATTGTCGTTGACAATTTGCCCAACGAAACTTTTAAAGGAAAAGATGCACAACTTGAATATGCTATTAAATACTTAAAAGAAGAAATAAAAAAGGAGCCTGTAGTTGTGCCTCCGCCACCGCCATATCCTGATAAATCTTTTAAGTATAAAGCATATTAAATGAAGAACTGGCTGCCTTAATATATGTAGAAACAAAGTAAATGCAATTGAAAAAAGTAAACAAAAAACTATTGAAGAATATATTGAAGCTGCACCTGAGGAAGCCAGGGAAAGATTACGACAGATGCATGAATGTATCCGGAAAGCTGCACTCGGTGCTATAGAAGGTTTGAAGTGGAGTATGCCTGCTTATCCTTACAAAAAGATACTGGTCACGTTTGATGTATTCAGGCATCATATTGGCTTTTACCCAATCCCTTCTGCGGTAAAAGCCTTTGTAAGACAACTTTCAAAATTTAAAACAGCAAGCGGGTCTATTCAATTTCCACTGGAAAAATCTCTTCCTTTGCCTTTAATCAATAAGATCACAAAGTTCCGTATCAGGGAAAGCCTTAAAAAAGATAAAAAGTGGCGCTCATAAAATAATTATTTATTAGTATTGCCTGTTTTAAAACAAACAATATTTATCAGCAAAAAATGAATTAAAAGTTAATGAGCATTCTTTAATTTGTCGAAGAAAATGAATATTGAGCCTGTAGATAGCCAAAAGACAATCCTTGGCCAGAAGTTCGTTGCAAGTGCATCTATTATAGCAATGCAAAAGAAGAAGATAAATATTATAAAGCCTGCACCTAACCTTATTTTTTTCATAAATGAATTTTTAATTCAATAACTATGAATGTGGATATAAGTCAGGTTTTATCTCTTCAAGGGGTTACAGACTGTTAAAAATTTTATGCAACAATTTCGCCATAAATTAAAAATCTTTTTGTTTCTCTTACGGTCCGGGTAATCGGGCTTGGTTTAGTCGTATAAATTCTTTTCAAAATGCAAGTCGCCCTCCGTTCCTTGGGTCCGTCTTTGTTTCTATTTTATATTCCTTCGGGGGCTCTTTGCCTAATAAATTTTTTACAAAATAATCCCAGCGGCGACGCATCATGTACAACGACATGTTTCCATAACCATGCGCACTGTTCGGGAATATCACAAGATCATAATCCTTGTTTGCTTTTTCCAATGCATCAATCACAAGCATTGTATTTGTTGGCGGCACGTTGTTATCCATCATACCATGCGCCAGCATCAGTTTTCCTTTTAGATTTTTCGCATACAGTTCATTGGCCTGTGCAGCATAATTATCCGTACCATCAGCATTTTTTGTCAGCAATCCAATATAGCGTTCGCCCCAATCATCTTCATAATCCCGGTTATCATGATTGCCTGATTCCGAAATTCCCACTTTGAAAAAATCCGGATAGCGAAACATTGCCGCGGCGGTGGCAAAGCCGCCACCGGAATGCCCCCAAATGCCTATGCGGGTCGTATCCATGTAAGAATAGCGCTCTGCCAGTTGCCGGATGCCGGTAACCTGGTCAGGTAATGTATTTTCACTCATGTTGGGATAATACATGTCGTGATAACTTTTTGAACGCAGGGGATTACTTGTCCCCTCGATCAATACAACTATAAAACCTAATTCAGCCAGTGATTGATGATCGCCACGTGAAGCGATGAAAGACCAACTGCCGACACTTCCACCTTGCGGACCCGGATAGATGTAGTCGATAATCGGGTATTTCTTTTGTGGATCAAGGTTTGTAGGTGTAAACATCAATCCGTAGATGTCGGTTTTTCCATCATGTGCTTTTACGGTAATAGGTGTCGGCGGTTTCCACCCTGTTGACATCAATCTTGAAACATCTGTTTTTTCCAGTTGCGTGATCAACTTTCCATTCATATCCCGCAACACAATTACAGGAGACACATCCGGTTTGGAATAACTATCAATAAAATATTTTTCTGACGGAGATAAAGTGATCTGGTGTGTTCCAGCTTCAGGCGTTAACAATGTAAGGTTCTTTCCATCAAAACCAATTTTATAAAAACGGCTGAAATAAGGATTTTCTGCTTCGGTTCCATCGGCAATAAAATAGATCACACGATTTTTTTCATCCACTTTTATCATGCGTGTCACCACCCAATCGCCTTTGGTGATTTGATTTTTTAATTTTCCTGTAATGGCGTCATATAAATATAGATGTCCCCAGTTATCTCTTTCTGAATACCAGATGATCTCATTTGTTTTTGACAGGTATTTCCAGTTAATGGCTCCCTGTCCCGATTCATACTGTGTAGGCACATCTTCTTCAAAGACGTCGCGAATATCTCCGGTGGCTGTATTGGCAATGCGAAACTTTTCCTGCTTGTGGTCACGTGAAGTGGAAACGAAAGCCAGCTGTGAATCATCATTACTCCAATCCACATCATCGAAAGTTCCGCTGCTGGAAATATTATCACTGAGTGTGGCTCTGTGGGGATCGGCCGGCATGTTGAAGAAAATAACTTTGGGAGTATCTACATTAATGATACAGCGCTGAATCATTGGAATTTCTTTATCTCCCGGCAAAGGGTATTTCCATGAACGTAATGCAGGATGTCCCACATTTGTGCTGACAAGGTACATGTCACCTACATTTCTTTGATCCTGTTTATAAGTTGCTATCTTTTTCGAATCAGGTGACCACCGGATAGTTGGCCTGTCGCTGCTTGTCCAGCCTGCATTATCTGTAGCGTAACCAAAATCTTTTATTCCATCTGTGGTTAATTGAGTTTGCTGATTTGTTTTTACATCACGTATCCACAAATTATAGTCTTTAATAAATGCAGCTTTAGTGCCGTCGGGAGAAAAAACTTCATTCCCCCTGCTCCTTCTTCTGAAACGTCTTTCTTCGTTGCCTTCCTCCCTGTTATCATTCATTTGTGAAGAAGAATCAGCTGTGCAAGCATACGTTTGGAGATCACACGTCCAGTGCTTTCCGTCTGTATGAAAGTGGATTGATTTTCCACCAGGTGAGTAAGTAAAAAATTGAAATGGCAACATCCATGCTGAATAATTTTTCCCTGTTGCTTTAGAAAGTGCTGCGGCTAATTTTTGCTGATCAAAAGCTGCCGTTTTTGTTCCTTTTGAAGGGTCTACTAATATAAATTCACTGCCATTTGGGATTAAGGTACGATACCAGAATTTATCTCCCGGCAACCACTCAGGATTAACGTTGTCATGATCGATGAACTGCTGGGTATTATATCCCAGCATATTTTCAGCTTGTTCATAATCTTTAGTAGTTAATGAATCACCCTGCTGGGCACATGCAAAAAATACAAATGCAGGAAACAAAAACAGGAATAAAAGCTTTCTCATATGAATTTTTGAATATTAAAAAATCAGGTAACACAAATTAAAGAGTTTTCCGGCAATAATTTTTTTTGCAGAATGCTAATATGATCTGTTGGGATAAGCTTATTCAATAGAGTTATAGGAGTTTTTGGATAAAGTTTTTTTATAAACTCAAATCATTCAAAAAGGTATTGTCTGGCGGAGCATCTAACTTCAATTAAACAATCTTTTTTCCAATCAGTCATCATGGTCATTCCACGCCTGTTTCATATTATTTAAAACCTGATGAATAGATTTCGTTTTATTAAAGTGGATTGTTGCATGTTTAATTAATTAATGGGTCAAAAAATTGATTGCGGTATAAAAAATGTTTCTGCCCCGTTCTGTGCGGACAGCGTAAGTGGAATGAATTGATGTTTCTTGTATATGAAAAATGAATGAGTTGGGAATCTCAGTTCTTTGAATTCTTTTGAGTTCTCTGGCTGTTGTTTGAAAAAGATTCTTTTGTTCTTACATAGATATGAGATACATTATTTTTCCCGGTAGCTCTTTTGTCTATTTCAAATTCATGAATATTTTTTATAAGATCGATCAGTTTTTTATAGCCATAATTACGGGGATCAAAATCCGGTTGTTTTTTTAAAATGAGATTGCCCAACACGCCTAAAAAAACCCAACCATCTTCTTCAGCAATATCATTGATGCTGTCTGCGATCAGCTTTGTTAATCCTTTATCAATAGTTGATACAGTAGGTGTTGTTGTTTTTGCAGATGTTTTTACGGCTGTTGTTTTTACAGGAGACGGTTTTATTTCTGCTTTTAAAATTTCCAGGTAAATAAACTTGTTGCAGGAAGCAATAAAGGCCGGGGGAGTTTTCTTTTCACCGATACCAAACACCTTCATACCTGCCTCACGAAGACGGGTTGCCAGTCTTGTGAAATCGCTGTCGCTGGAAACGATGCAGAAGCCATCTACACGACCTGTATACAGGATGTCCATTGCATCAATGATCAATGCCGAATCGGAAGAATTTTTACCGATTGTATAGCTGTACTGCTGCACGGGTGAAATAGCATTTTCGAGCAAAACTGTTTTCCAGCCTGCCAGTGTGGGTTTTGTCCAGTCGCCGTAAATCCTTTTAAAGGTGGGTGTACCGTATTTTGCTATCTCTTCCATCATAGCTTTTATGTTGGAATAAGAAATATTATCTGCATCTATCAGTACAGCAAGCCGCAGGTCTTTGGGGGTTTCCATAAAATTTAATTAGTTCAAATTTAGGAGCATTCTGTATCATTATGCTTTGTTTTTTATAGCGGGGGTTGTAGAGTGAAAAAATCTCAGATGCTTAAGATGTATAGAATAGTTTGCAATGAGGCTTTGCGAAAATGACCGAAATGGGATGATTAGTATGATGTTTAGTTATCACAAAAAAATAGGGTTCTTAAGAAACATTACTGACAGTGGGGTGTTCTGAAAATAGTTTTGTAATCCGTTTTTATTACCTACCTTCTCCATTCTTTCTTTCCTTATCTGCAACATTACCTTTTATTTTTTTAACTTTTAAAACTACACATTATGCAAAAAAATTTTTCCATTTCAAAAATGACAAGCATTATTCTTTTATTGACTTTTCTTGCGGGTTTGCAATTAACATCAAGAGCACAGGATGATCGTTCTGTTACGGTCTACCAGTATCGCCGCGTAGCTGATGATAAAATTGATGAATTTACAAAGCGTGAAACAACTTACTGGAGTAAAGTAGCAGAGAATGCTGTAAAAAATAAGACTATGACATTCTGGGCTCTTCTTGAAAAAGTAGGTGGTTATGACATGCCTAATTCTTCAAACTTTTTATTTATCAATACATTTCCTGATATTGACAAGGCAGATGCTGTTTTTAGTTCTGCTGAAAAAATAGCCGGTGTGCCCATGGCAAAAATGGAAACCAATTCTATTAGTACCACCACCAGCCAGTTTTTTCTGCATAGTATCGGTTGGCAACAGGCTGCGGACGCAAATGCGGCGAATGATTTCAATTATGTTGTGATGATCTATCATGATACCAATAATGCTGATAGTCTCCTTTCACTTGAAAATAGTTACTGGGCCCCCTTCATTAAAAAAGCTATGGATAATAAGCAAACTCCACAAATGGCGTGGGGCAACGCTGTGGTGTTATCTCCGTCAGGTGAAAACATTAAGTTCACCACTATTTCCTATGATCTTTATAAAACAATGCAGGACGCTTTGATGCCAAACTGGGATCCGAAGACTGAATTCCCGACTGAGGGGTTGAATAAGATCAATGGTATTGAAACGGGCAGAAGAGGTTCTGTAATCTACAGAGTTGTAAAGGTAGTTGCCGCCAACTAATTTTTTCCGGTGCTGTTGATGTGTGTGTTCACACATCACAGGAATAATCAAGGTGCGTATAGTCACGCACCTTGATTATTGATTTTTATCTACACAAGCCCTGCGATTGTAAACCCTGTCCAGAAGTCATGCAGGACATTTTTACTTTCTTGTTTCAAGCCTTTTAAAAGATTTTTTAAACGGGGTGAGGTGGGCCCAGAATTATTTACCCGTGTTTCAGTTGTTGAAAACAAAAAAATAGCGAGAATATTAAAGCCAATGTGAAGTTGTTCTTAAGCAGGCTGATCAAAACAAATAGACCTGGATTAACAGGCATTAAAATGAAGCAGCTATTATTATATTGTCAGATTTCGGCGGCATAAAAACTATGATTTTTTTTAGGAAATTCAGGATAACATTGAAGTCCAGACAATTTGTTTGCCCGTATCAAAAACTCATTAACGCATAACCATCATTTTGATAGGTCATCAATACAATCAGTGCATCGCTTGCAACGGATATATCGGGCGAAATGATTTTAGGGTCAATATTTTCAGCCAGGAGATTTTGTCCACATACAAATAATTTTACCCCCGCTCTTTTTAATTCTGTCAATACTTTTAAATTAGGATTAGAGATCCCGAATTTCTCTTTGTAATGAGCATCGTCAAGAATGCCGTTGAGGGCCGCACCATGAAATACAACAACAAATTTTGCTTTCGAAAGCGGAAGTTGGCAAACCGCCAGAGCATTTAATTCAGAACCGGCCATATTAAGTGCCGGAAGTAATTGTGAATTTTCTTTGGCAAACTTTGTGGCATCATATATTGCACGATAGATCCTATTCTTGTCTGGTGGCAGCTTTGCACCCGGAATAATTGTATAGCCATCAGCTTCCGGTACTACCGGAGCATTGTTTACTTGTGCTGACGATGATAAAGTGCAAAGCAAAAAAATTGCAGAAGCCAGGCAAAATAAAGCTTTCATGATTATTTTATGATTAAATTAAAAATATAGCAAGGCAGGTTCCTAAAGTATGTATTTTTTAGCAGTACAGTTCCCGTAATCAACTTATTTATTTTAAAGAAGGGTATAGTCAGCCGGACATTTAAGTGCAGTGATTAAGTAAACTATTGATAAACCTGTTCCGGGAACGTAACAACATTTGCCAGTCTTCCCGTTGTTTGTAATCCAATTTCTGCCACTCTTTTGGCTCCAACTTGTGCAACAGCATCTCTCACCACCTTTGTGCCCACAAAATAAGCAGGACCATACATCGGCCCCATGATCCTGTCCTGTGCCCAGCCCCCGGAAAGTTTTTTTACAAGATGATCTGGCATGATACATTCATCCCTCAGATAATTTCTTACATCATCAATAGGCATTCCCTCCCTTTGATACAAAACAGATACATTATGTTTGGCAACATTCTGCAGATCGGCTATTGCCAAAACAACTTCCATGTCAGCGCTGTTAATTCCAAAATCTTTTTCGATACCTTTTAATGCTTCTTCTTTTGAACCATACATAACAAACAAAGCATTCTCGGCCCAACCTTCCTGGAATACTGCAGAAGATGTGCACATGGTTCCCATGGTAGCTTCAAAAGGAAGTTTTCCTGCTCGCCACAACAGATCCGTAACAGCAGAATTGAGGTAATGACCGATCATGGCTTCATGAGCTGCCAGTTGAATGAGACCAGCTGCTGTTAATGGATGATCAGTATTGTATTCCAGCAAGCCCTGCAAAAGCGGAGCATCAGTTCCCTGTCCCCTATATATGCTTGACCCTGTAAAGGAAACATTATTGATCGGTTTAAATTCAAAACCTTCAAATAAAACATCTGACAGGTCTGGTTCATGCCCCGGTATTCCAAAATCCATTTGAGAAAATAATCTTTCACGGGCTACCTCCAAAAGCTTTTGTATGGTCTCATTAAATTTTTGCTGAACAACGACTCCGTCAATTTTTTCAGCATCTCCTTCTCCATAAGCTCCAATATGTCCTTTTGCTTTTTCCCACGCCAGGCTACTTTGCCTGAGATCCCTGTCCGTTTTTATTCCAAAGCCTGCTTTTGTAAGTGCTTGTTGCAATGTCTTTCTGCAAGGAGCAGCATCCACTAATTTTACTTCTGTTAACCCCGTCACTGCTTTGTATTTTTCATCATAACCCGGGGATTCAACATTCTCATCAACTGTTTTTAAAACCATTTCAAGAGCATCAACCAGGCTTGATACATCATTTCTTTTGCCGGCATCTAATTGTTTGATCTGCGTTCTTATTTCATTGGGGAGTTCATGTAACCTGTAATGGTTGATATATTTTTTTATGGCTTCCTTATCACTGAATTCTGATACACCTCCTGCCTGTCTCAGGTTTTTTGCAATAGCATCATAATATACCGGGGGAGGAGTCATACCTGATGTCCATGTGTCAACGATAAAATGTTGTGCGCCGCTCTCGTGCATGGCGTCACCTCCTGCAAGTGTATCCACACCCAATGCCAGCACTACTATTTTTTGTTCGATCTCGGTTAGTTCATTAAAATTCATCCCAAAGCCCATATAAATACTCCTTTTAAACAAATATATTTATTCTGTTGTAACAGGCGGGATATATATATTGAATGTTACGACACCACAGGCAACACCAATGAGAACTGAGTGAATGATTGCAGGACCGGAAGTATTTTTTATTTACTATCAAACCTGCAAACCTGTTTGATAGAATGGTGGACGGAGATTTTCTTTTAATCGCTTGTCAATACGCTCAGCCAGCCACTGAAAATATTCACCGATAAAAGGATCTTTATCCCGCATGCTCAGGAATATGGTTTTGTATTTTCCCCAGGCTGTGGTCACCAATGAGCCCAGGGTCTTATCAACCAGGTCGATATTGATAAACTTTTCTGCTACCAAAATACCCAGCGATTCCATTTGCTGGGCAAACTGTATGAACATAATACGGTCATTGGCAGGCAACGAGTCCAACTCTTTTCTGCTGGAAGGTAATTTAGTGTCCATGGTATAATATATGAGCTCGGCAAATTCACGGGTTTGAAAATTCCGCAGAGCCTCAAGAGTAAGCCGCTCACGGCGATCACGGGCTGCTGCTCTCACCTGGGCGATACCAAATATTAACCCGATAATAAATGATAAAGCAAGAGCAAGATTGGCAAGCAGGGCAATAAAGTCGTTGGTCATAAACAAAAGGTTGTTGTGTAAAGATAAACATAGGCTGTTTTCCGCCGGGGAAAGTGAGAAAACCAGGTTAGGGGCGGGAAGAGACAAATGAATAAATTCTTTTGTTGCCAGGGTGGAACCACAAAAAGACAGGGTTAAAAAAAATTCTGCATCGTAAAACAAGAAACGATGCAGAACATTTAGGGTTTTAAAAATGAAATTATTTTTTTGGAGTTACGGCGTTTATTAATCCGCCTACGTCAAAGTATTCATCGCCGGAAATTATTTTATTATCCTTATTAAATTCGTAACTGCCATAAAATTTGCTGGAAGTTTGCTGTCCTGATTTATGAGTTCCGACCCATACACCATAAAACCGCACACTGCCGTCGGGCTCGTGGGTGGCAGAATCCACACCAGGCAGGTAGTTTGCGTTAGTTAGTTTCAGATCATTCCAGTTATTCATATAGGCTACCAGCGATTCTTTCCAATGTGCCTTGGTGTTAGCATTGTCTCCATAGGCAGGAGAACTCCATGTTGCACTGTCGGCCACAGCTGCTGACCAGGCATCAATATCCTTATTTTCAAAGGCGGTGATACCAGATTGTAGCACAGCTAAGTTCTTTGCATAAAGAGCATTCATGTCATCCATTTTTTTAGAAGTATCATCTTCACTTTTTTCATTGTTGGCGCAGGCTGCCAATAGCAATGATGCAATGGGGATCAATAAGAGTTTTTTCATACTTAGTAGTTTTTGTTTAAGAAAATAGTTGAGTTTTCTTTATTTAGATTTCTTCTTTTCGCTGATTTCTTTCAGCTTATTAATAGAGCTGATATTGAACGGATATTTTTCCAACGCCAGTTTATAATATTTTTCAGCATTGTCCATATCGCCGGTGTCAAAATAAAACTCACCCATGGAATCATAGGAATTACAACCATCAGGATGTAGTTGTACATACTTTTCAAAATAGGTTTTAGCAGTTGCAGTGTCCTTTTTTGCCTGCATATACAGGTAGCCAAGAATATTATATATGGGAGCATCATCGGGGAATTTTTTCATATAATCCTGTGCGGCGGATAATTGTTCTTCAGGAGTCGTGCGGCTGAATACATAGTAAAGGCCTATCATGCTGCCATCCGGAAACATATCATGAAGCTTGGTGAACACTTCTCTGAAAGTTTTACCTGTGGTGTCGCGAACCACGATGGAGGCAAACAACTTTTCTCCATCTGTCTTGTTGGCTGCACTTTTCAAAGCCTTATCTGCATAGGCCTGGTGGGCGGCTCCATTGGTCAGCATAGCCATAAAGGTGAGGGGAATAGTGAAGTCGGGATCCAATTCCAATGCTTGCTGGAATTTTTCATAAGCTTGTGCTGTTTCGATGTTTTTCATGTATTTCACTCCTTCAGCAGCCAGGTCCCTTGCTTTGTCGGAAGAGGTGGTCCATGTCATTGTTTTTTTCTGCGCCAGTCCGGGAACAGTAAATAAAAGGAGAATGGAAATACCAAGAAGCGTTGCAAGATTTTTTTTCATGTGATTTTAATTTTTGGTTAAGAGAATAAACTATTTCGGGCAGAAAGAAAGAATAAAAAAGTAATGATTAATTGAATAAAGGATAATGGCCCGGAAGAGTAGACGGAATAAGATGGATACGATGAAAGGTATGTCTTTTTGTTATGTCAAACAAACTTTGTTAGATTTCATTCTAATACACGTTGTTGTCTTTTATATTATTTGATCGGTCAGGTTAGGGATCAGGTTAACAGCCGGTAAATAAGAAATATTAATATAACAGCAAGGATCAGTCCGTAAATTAATTTATTGTACCGTGCGAGCCAGTTTGGAAGAAAAATATCGAAGTTGTCTTTTGTTGAATCAGAATATTTCCGGGCGATAAGTGTGACCGGGCACATTTGCCTGAAAACGACAAGGATAATGCATTCAAGAATAATTAAACCAAAGCAGATCCAAAATGTTAAGTCGATGTTATCAATAATTACTGCATAAGCCATGTAAAATATTACCGCATTATAAAATATCCATATGGCTGTATGAATACTTTTAATGAAATTAAGTTTTGATTGTATCGTCATATCAAAATGAAAATATGTTATAATAAAAAATTCTTCTTTGGCGAACGAAGATTAAGCTTTTATCAGTGCTTGTTGCGAGCGATTTTACATCTTTAAAAATTCAAACAACTTATAAACAAGAAATGCGGGCCATGCAATGGCTTTAAGAAAGCCCAATACACCGATCCAGAAACCGGTGGCTTGCTGAATGTAATAAACAAGTGCACCGATAAAGCCCAGGAACCAGATAAAGGATGCCCGGGGACCTCTTCTTTTTTTTGAAACTTTGTCTTTGTCTGTCATTGCGTTTTATTTTAAGGATTTCCGGCTGCACAGATTATTGATAAAAGAAATGGCAACAGAGGATTTCTGTCAAGTGTGGTTGTGATCTTTCTCAAAATAGGATAGAAATATCCGGGGTTCCGGATTTGTGCCCTGGCTTTTTATTTAGAGTTGCCAAAGAAATAAATAACTTTTTAATTACAGGTTGGGTTCCGGCAGATCATAGCTTAATCAACAGGAATTCGTTTTGCATTTTGTTTCAGCCACTGATCAAATGATTGCAGCTCCGGGTTCAATTGCCTGGAAAAATTTACATCTCTTATTGTATTCAATTCTTTTTCAAACTCATCATAAAACTGGAACATATTGCCGATATCATCTGCCCCGGGAAAACCAAATCCTCTGTAAACGGATGCGGGTACCTCATTGTAATATACTTCCTGTCCCAACGCTTTTGAAAGTGCGTTTGCCATTTCTTTTCCGGTAAGCTGTTCGCCTGCAATGCCAATAGTTTTGCCAACCAGTTCTTCACCCCGTTTGAAAATACCCAATGCACATTTTCCAATATCTTCTGCGGCAATACCCGCCATTTTTGATTTACCAATGGGCAAGGTGAGAGCCAGTTTACCATTTTGATCTTTTTTAGGTCCTGATCCGAAAAAAATAAAATTATCCCAGTAAAATGAAGCTCTTAAAAAAGTGACGGGCACGCCCAGCTCAGTAAAAAGTTTATCCGACTCACCCTTGGCATCAAAATGCGGCACTTTATACTTTCCCATTAGTGTAGGCATACGGTTGTCAGTGAGCGGAACGTATTCACGGGTGTCTTCAAGTGTTGACCATATTGCATGTTTCAATCCTGCATTCTTTGCGGCATGGGCGTAAGCAGTTGCTTCAGCTTTTTCTTTTTCAGGTGAAAGATGCGCCCAGTAAAAGGTTACGAAATAGGCACCGTATGCACCCTCCAATGCTTTTTGTACAGTAGCTGTATCATCTATATCTGCAGTAGCCAACTCGGCACCAAGCGCAGCAAGTTCTTTTGCCTTTTCTGAATTGACATTCCTGGTAACGGCACGAACAGCAAATCCACTGTCACCGTTATTTAATATTGCCCTGGCCAAACTGCCACCCTGTGCCCCGGTAGCTCCAAATACAGTAATGATTTTTTCAGAGGCCATAATTGATTTTTAATGATAAAATGAGGAAAGCTGAATTACAATTTTAACAGGAGGCGAATGTAACTTATATTTTCATTGTTGCAACATGAATTTTGTGTTTATTTGTGTTTTAGGATCTGCACCCTACACACAAAGCCTTTGGTAAGGCTTGCCGTGGAGACAATTGAAATAAAATGTTACAAGTAATGTGATTTCTGTAGAACAGACAGGAAAAGGGAGTGATCAGACATACTTTAATTTGTTGGGGCGGTTTCTTTGCGCCAGAGTTGTAATAGTGTGACCCATTTCTTCGCGGTTTCTGAAGTTTGCACAAGTCTTCCGTGTTTATACACTTCATCCAGTTCTTTGGGTTTATTTTTTTGAAGCCAGTCAACCGATGGTTGCAGCCATTTTTTATAATCGGGATTTTCATCATTGGGTATATAGATCATTTCACAGATCTTTTTCTTTGAATTGAAACTGATTATTTCTGTTCCCTTCCAACCGGGAAAGCCGATCAGTTTTGAAAAATCATTTTGCTCATTAAATTCCACTTTCCATTGATTGCCGTTGATAGAATAATTTAATATAGTTATATCGGGATGCAGGGGAGCATCCCAATTTGAAAATGATCCGAGTGTAGATGTTTTGTTTTCACCTTGGCCTTTTTTCTCCATAAAAAATGAATGATAATCTTCAGACAAATACCGGCTTTTCGTTTTTATTGTATGTGCATTCAGATAAGCTTTAATCCTGTACAGGCATATTTTATTTGTGCAGGACAAAAAAATCAACAAAAAAATGACAGCTAAATATGATTTCATTTATTTTAATATACAAACTATACAGAATAGAAAAAAGAGCAATTTGATGAAAGGCGTGGTCATTTTCGCCATTGCAGTACACCCGGGGCAGCAATCGAACAGTTTTTATTTTATTGAGACAGTATGGATAGCAATGCCGCATTGCGTCTCTACAAACAGCTTTTTATTTCATGCTGGTAGAACGCCAATGTGAGCGAAGAGCTACATCCTCTCAACGTCATTTCTGACCATTCTTCAATATCCTTAAGACATCCTGTCTTGTTAAGCAACTTTTAAAAAATATTTGCCGTTTAACTCCCCACAAGACTATAACAATGAAAAATAATTGCTTTATTGTTTGTTTGTTGCTAACCTTAAGTATCACAATCACGTCGTGCACAAAGGACGGATCAAATGTAAACTCTATACCCCCGGCAGGGGGCAGGATAGTTCGCTTCCTGCTTTATACTGATCAGGATTTTTCTAATGATGATCATATCATTCATTTTTCCGTCTTTATCAAAAAAGGAAGCGTTTATGTTTTTGATTCGACCGTAAACAATATTCTTTATGATTCGGCTTTCGCGCCGAGACAGATAAAAGATATTCCTGATCGTGCACATAAAATAGTGGTTGAAAAAAAAGTGTTTGGCTATGATGATGCGGACCTTGCTGCGGGCTTTGTCTATGAGATCGAGAATGTGGGAAATTCATGGCATATTGATACAAGCAGTGCCGGAAATCCATTGAAGGTGATAGACTATAATTTCAGGTAAGAACGGTAGGTGGTTTTTTTTGACCAGGCAGCTTTTTATTACACGTTGGCGGGACGCCAACATGAGCTGAGAGAACCGCGGAGGAAAGAAGAGGATGTTGTTGGTGATGCTTGCACACATATCTCTGTGCAACACTAACGATAGCAGAATTTAAAGTTTTTCTATCAAATCAATTGCATTGGCCACACCATCTTCGTATTTCATTTCTTCCATCAGTTGTTTGCTGTTAATATATAATTGTTCTTTCGTGAGTAATTCTTTTACTGTCTTTATCAGTATGTCTTCTTTCATTTTCTTCAAAGGCAGTGGTTTTAATCCTACCCCTTTCCTGTTAGCGACAGCACCCCAGAAATGCTGATCCCCCAGGGGATATAATACGGGGCAGGTCAAAAACGGCTTACCTGCTTTAAGGCATGCCGCAACAGTGCCAATACCTCCATGATGAACAGCAGCTTTTATATGTGGAAACAATTTATCGTAAGGTGCAGACTCTATTACTTTTATACTGCTGTTTTTTTCGAGTTCGTCAGTATCGCTCATTCCCCAACCTTTCACAATGATCAACCGGGTTTTTAATTCTTTTGTCAGCCTGTTAAGTACTTTTGGAAAGTTTATTTTGCTTTCGAACGGCATACTGCCGAAAGTAATTAGCAGAGGGGGTTCGCCCTTGCTGATAAAATCAATAATATCTTTTTCTAATTCTTCTGATGAAACGTCTAACCAAAAACCTGTGAAATGGGTATTTACAGGATAATCTTTTGGTTGCGGCAGAAACAAGGGACTGAGACCGTATATGGAGAGTAGTTGCGGTTTTCTATATTTTCCTGTTATCCCCGCATGTTGCCTGAACCTGTTGATGGGCTTGCTCATCATTTTCATACCCAGGTCCGTTAGTTTATAACTTACCCGATTGAGAAAAGATGGCAACCCGGCAAAACTTATAAGAGGATTTATAAATTCCCGGGTTGGTTCAATGGCGGGTACCACATTTGTCCTGATTAATTTACCGGGACATTGTTCTGCAAAATAATCTGCCATTGCTTTAACATGAAACAATACCCGGTCGTTTTCCCTTGCAACACTATAAAACGTAACAAGGGAATTATACATCATTGGGTATATTAACTTGTGGAGGTGTTTTCTCGCACTGAAAGGATTTCTCATCATTTTTTTACCTTCTTCAGAATTAAGAATAGCCTGGAAATCTGCATCAACGGGCGAAAAATTGAGACCATACGATTCAATAAAAGAAGAAAAGTTTTTTGTGGTAGCGAGTGTTACCTCATGACCACGAAGTTTCAGAGCTTTTCCCAAAACTGCAAAAGGCTGTACATCACCTCTTGTGCCCATTGTAAGTAAGGCTATTTTCATTTAGAGGGTTTTCTTTTCAAGTTACTTATTAATATATGATTTTTTACCTGGCCATAGCCTGCCAAAAGAAACTCATGCAGCAAAGAATTGCAGTGTTCTTTCGTGCGATAGTTGTGTTTTCACAAAGCTGGTTCTGCGTCACAATTTGTTCCGAATTGTCGGAAACGGGTCCATAGTTGCAGACTATGGATTAGTCTGTCTGCAGCCGGCGGGCACCCACAATGGCAAAAAAATTAATGAGCTTTTTTAAAATTATCTGATAGCATAAAAACAAGGCCAATTAATAACCAAAAAGCAATCCTTGGCCAATAATGATTTTGAAAGGCATCTATTACAGCAGTACCAAAAAAAATAATAAAAATGGCGAAACCGGAACCAAACTTAATCTTTTTCACGATGTAAGTTTTGTAATGATTATTAAAGCTATTTATAGATATGGTATTGTTGCATGATGTATATCATAAACCGAAATGATATTAAATTGATGATGTCTGCTGATGTTTGAATTCCCGCAAACAGCTTTTTATTGCATGTTGACGGGACGCCAACATGAGCGAAGATTTACTCTTTCATTCCTGAAAGCTTTCCGAACAAAAGCCAAAAACTCAATATGATCTCGAAAATGACCATTCCTGTATCAAACCACCAGAGATTGATCGTTTCGGCGAAATCAGGGTAAATGATGTAAGCGATCGTGCATGCAATGCACCACAGAGAAGAGATTATACCGAAAGCAGATAACAGCCGTGGTACATATCGTGACTTGAACCATAAATAAGCACAAATAGTGGAAGCCAGCGACCAAAACAACAAGCCCACATAATAGGCATCCATTCCTGAGAGGTATAATCTTGCCAAAGCCTGCAGACGATTCGTTTCAAAAACCTGCAGGTAATCGCCTCCTGTTATCAGCCTCAGCGCTGTAAATAAATTGAGCGCCGAAGAGATAAATACCAATGCAAATACAAATCTCAGCAATGCAGCAAGCAATGCTAATCCGTGGTTTACCGCTTTCAGAATTATATAAAAAGCGGTAAGTACTACGATCAAACCTGCACAGTAGAGCATATTGAAGATGATGGTCAGGCGAAATAATGATTCATGTCCAAGTATATTCTTTGCTGTTTGTTCAACATTCCCGGTAACGACAAGTTTATCGCCAATGCCGAAATAGGAGTAGATGATGATTGCTGTTGTGAGCAGGTAGCTTAAACCTGCAACTCTTGCAGCCTTGCGTTGCGACGAAATAGTGGGTTGACCTTCCATTTTATTTTTATCCGATCATTATGAAGGTAATTATTCTTTATAAATGCTTACAGTATTGCTCTTATGGCCAATAGCTTTTCATCGGATGCTGGCGGGCACACCTGCATGAACTGAGAGTTCAATTGATGGACATAGAAACACCTCCTGGCATGCACATAACAACTGCTGTTCTCAATTATGCCTGCTATGCTTCTTCTGAGAAATGAGACTCAACAATGGCAAAGAAGAAGTATACTTAAAGCGATCAGTGCCGAAAGAACGATCAGTTTCATAATTGTGGTTTTTGTTTGATATTAATAATTTGAGAGTGATATTATTGAATCTTTATAATAACTCTCACAGATCATTTCACAAGAATATTTCAAAAATGGGAATAGTAAGTGTGGTTGTCAATAAACAACAGGTTATAGTAAACAAACAACGGATGCTATTCAATTGCAGGATGCAGGAATACTCCGAACAACAACATGGCATTCGAACCGCCGAAGACGGAGAGTAATCTCAAACTCTGTAATTTCTGAGTTTTCTCACTCCGCTTCGCTCCGTTCGGAATAACAAGCCAGCTTTGCAAGGCTTGTCAGTAGTCGCAGGCTACCGATAACCCTTCCAGCCTGCACGATTCGAAGAGTTTTTTTACTAAACGCTATAAGGAAAGAGACATACTAACAACAGCTAAATTCTAATCTGATTATAATGCCCTGTTGAAAATTTTTTCTTTATATTCTATTGTAACAATTTTATTTACTTAAAAAGAATAAGGAGAAATTATGACTAAGTTTGAAACTTTTCGGGGAGAAAACAATGAACTCTATTTTAGACTAATTAATGAAAAAGGCGAGATTCTGTTATCCAGTGAAGGATATACTCAAAATGAAAATCTTTTGAACGGAATTGAATCTGTAAAAAAGAATATTGGTGAACCGGATAATTATGAGTTGAAGACTGCTGCAAATGGCAAATATTTTTTCAACCTGAAAGCGGGTAATGGCCAGGTAATAGGCACCAGCACAATGTGGGACAAAACAGAACTCAGGGATCAATGGATGAAAAAATTGAAAACAGAAGTGCCCCAGGCTGAGATTATTGATCTGAGAAAATAATGAAGGAACTTTTCTTAGTAAGAGAGCAGCCATTGGCTGCTTCTTTTTATTCCTGGCAGCAATCGAATAGTTTCATTGTTATTGGGACACTAAGAAGCAATTCTCATACGCTTTTATTTCCTCCATTTCTTCTGCCAGTTCCAAAAGTTTCTCATACTGGTTTACCGGAAGTTGAACAGCTATTGTTTCCCCTTTTTTATCAGTAATTATTTGTTCTGTTATACTCATGGTTTAAAATTCTAAAATTGGTTTGACAGCTTTTTTATTGCGCATTGGCGTGGATGTCAACATGAGCTGATAGATAAGTGTATTTTGATACCAACTATTTATCTTTATATACTGAAAAGCCGCAAATTATGTGGAAACAAATTCATTTTACCTTCTTTCTTTGTCTCCTTATTTTCATTATCAACTGTACACAGAGTCAACAATCGGTTATTGTCAGCCACGTTCTGCTCTCAAAGAGTGCACGTCCTTTAACGAATATCAGTTTTGCTTCATCACCCGAGAGAGTAAAAAGAGGAGCATATCTTGTTAATGGTGTTTTGCGTTGCTTCACGTGCCACTCTCCGCTTGATAGTATGAAACCCGGCTGGCCCCCGATAAAAGGGAAAGAGGGTGCAGGTGGTGTTTTCCGGGAAACCGATAGTTTTCATGTAATTGCTCCAAACATTACACCTGACTCCGAAACAGGTGCTGGCAAATGGACTGATGATATGTTTGCAAGGGCTATACGTGAAGGAGTAGGACACGACGGCCGTGCATTAAGTGCAGGAATGCCTTATTATGTGTATGAGAATCTTTCCGATGAAGACCTCGCATCAGTTATTGTATATCTCAAAACTATTCCTGCTGTTAAGAACAAACTGCCCGAAAGGTACCTTTCCGAAACTACAGAAAAGAGGTTGCAAATGGAACCCAGGCCACCAATAGGTTTCGTGACGCAGCCCGATCTTTCTACCATTATTAAAAGAGGGCAATACCTTGTTACAATGGGTGAATGTGAAGGTTGTCATACAGGTTGGTATGAACGCAATCCCGGTGTTTTTGGCGGAGGAAATATTATTCAACGTTCATTGAAAAATTCTGTTTGCTCCCCCAATCTTACACCCGATCCTACAGGATTAGGAGGTTGGGATGATTCGACTTTTATAAGAGTGATAAGAACAGGTAAGTCCGGAATGTTGAATATGGCAATGCCATGGGTGGCTTATCGCAATATGACGGACGAAGATTTATCAGCAGTACTGGCTGCACTGAATACACTTGCACCTGTGCAACATCGTGTGGTAAATTCTATGCCACCAACCTTTTGCGAAGTGTGTGGACAAAAACATGGATATGGTGAATACAATAAAATCGTTCCTGTAAAAAAATATCCCGCAAACACATTATTGTATCCTTCTTATGCAGGGACCTACGTGAATAAATATGGTGACACAACTATCATCTCGCTAAAACAAAAAAAATTGTGGGTCAATACAAACCAGGGCGATGCGGAATTGATACCGGTTTCCCCTACCCGGTTCCAGGCGTCAGGATTTCTTGCACCCATTAGTTTTATAAAGGATAAGTCCGGTAAAGTGAACACACTTCTTTTATACGATATTATAATTGATACATCTATGCGGAAACAATAGTAAAAAATTTCCCCTGCCAGTCAGTTTCCTTAACAAATAAAACAATATTGAACGGATGCCGGTACCCACTTTAGTGGGAACGCAATGTAATTGAGTAACACATGTTCATGCCCTCGTCAGTATGCGGCGAGGGTTTATGATTATCTTATCAGCGACATGTGCATGTTTTTATTTAGGTTATTTGTATACTCTGCTGCTGTTTGCATCCCACAAAGAGCTTTTTATTAGATATTGGCGGGACGCCGACATGAGATGAATATTTTTTTTCTTGTCATTCCAGGCAAAGCGGAGAATCTCATACATTAGAATTATAAGATTTGGTTTTCTATGCATGCTATGCTTCTTCTGGAAACAAAGCTTAACAATGGCAAAGAAGAAGTACAGTTAAAGCGATCAGTGTCGAAAGAACGATCAGTTTCATAATAGTGGTTTTTATTTGACATTAATATTTTGAGAGTGATCTTATTGATCCTTTTTAATAACTCTCACAGATCATTTTACAAGAATATTTCATAAATAGGAATAATAAGTGCGGTTGTCAACAAACAACAGGTTATGGTAAACAAACAACGGATGCTATTTAATTAGGGGACGTAGGAATGCTCAGAACAACAACGCGGGAAAAATAAATGAAATACCTGGCAAATGCAGAAAGGCGCATAGTTATGGTTTTAACAGGTGTTGCAGGGAGGGAAAAATAAATCTAAGAATATTTCTTTTCACGTTAACCCGGCATTTTTTTAGTTGTGCAGCAATAAACATTAATAACAAGAATATCCTGTCATTGGGACATACCCAATTTATTGAGCCACTCCTGTTTTATTCCTTCGAGTGATTGTCCCGTTGATTTTTCTATCGTTTCCTGCTCCTTTCCAAAAAAGGATATACCACCGAGAAGGGTTTTTAAACCATATTTTTCAGCGAGATATTTTACAAAAGAACATGATCCATGATAAAATGCCGGTGCATAGTTTACTCTTTGTTCAGTAAATAGCTCAGCCATTACCCCTTTACTTCCAATGAAAGAAAGAATATAGGAAGCTTTATCTGATTTCATGTCCTTTACAAACAGACTATCTGTGTCTGTTTGAAAATCATTTGAAAAAACATCAAACCATTGTAAGTTTTCTGAGAGGGACGCTTTTAAAGAAATATAGTCTGCCAATCCCTCATACAACCACAATGGCATATTTTCTGACCATTCTTTCTCACTTACATTATTAGCAGATAACCAACTGCCCGATTTTGCATTCAGCATTTCATGCACGGCTTCGTGCAGCCACGGCGCTCTTCCTGATTCAATTCGCCAGTAGGGTATAGAAACAAAACCCGCTCCGGAGCCATGTGATATAAACCTGTCATACCGGAAATAAAAAGTATACGGATCGTTGAAATCATGAACCTGCCAGTCCAGCGGGGCATTCATAAATTTTTCTGCACTTCCGATACCTTTATTTATCATGCCGGTGATCTCATTCATACGGCTCTTTGAAAGTGAATCTTTCGGAAACCAGGCTATAACTTTCCCGTTTGATTTTTTAACCCCGTTATGGATCAAATAAGTAATATTCAAACTGTCTCCATCGTCCAATACCTGTACCCTGGAAAAATCAGGCACCTGGCCGGATGCTTGGATCATTATGCAAAACATTGCGATTGCCAGGCAGAAGTATTTGAAGATAAATTTTGGCAGAGGCATGGGAAATATATGCGTTATATAAATTTACGAAAGTCTGCCGGTGATGCTGATACCTGTCAATGGGAGTAAAAGGAAAAATGCAATGATCCGGAAAAATGTTTTCCTTCTTATTTCCTTGAAGCCACCAAATCTTATTTTATAATCAGCCATTGTATTAAGGTTGAGACGAAAATATAAAATTTCCTTTGACAGCTTTTTCATTACAGTTTCTTAGGTTATCCTTTTTGTTCGGCGATTGTAAATAAATGAAACAAATTACCAGAGTCCCTGCGGAGACCTGCGCAGACTAAAAGAACAAAGACCCAGGGCAGGCAGAGTTTTTTAGTCGTTGGTCGGGCGACTTGGACTAAAGTGTTAATTTGTTTCTTCCTTTTTCTTTATTATTCTCACCATTCCAAATGCTTCTGAAAACCCAAATTGTTTATAAAAAGGAGCAAGATTCTCGGGGGTAAATAAACTTACAAAAGCATTATCCGGAGCATTTTTGTTCAGCCAGCGTGTTAGTTCATTCATCAGCATTGTTCCTACACGTTTGCCTTGCCATTGCGGATGTACCATAACATCTTTCACATAAAAGAATTTGGCTTCGTCGCTAAGTAATAAAGCACAGCCGATCACTTTGTTCGTTTCCGCGTCTTCTGCTGTTACAGCGTATACCGGGGCATCTAAAATTTTTTCAACCATCGCATCATTTGTATATTTTCCCCACCCGACCGCTGAAACAAGGTCTATATACTCTTTCGCAGTTGGAGTGCCGGGAACGATCCGTACCGTTTCCGGCACCGATGCTTCACTTTTTTCGCGGTTGGAAACAGGAGCACCTGCAAAAGTTATGTAATACCCATTTATATCACGCACTGTATAACCTGCCATGCCCCAGGGTTTGTTCTCAAGCGGTTCAGCTATCTGTGCATTTTTGCTTAAATGAAATTGATAAAGCGCTTCAAGATAACGGGCACGAATAAAAATCGAATTGCCTTTGGAGCGGGATGCCAGATCAGGATCATGGGAAAATTGAACCGCCACGCTATGCCAGGAAACGCCGCCATGATTAGGGGGTTCGCCCCATGTCCAAGTTTCTGCAAAGCCGAGCACCTCATGCCAGTATGCTAGTGTTTCAATCACGTTTGAAACAGCAAGCACAGGCTCGCCCCGGGAAAGAACAAAAGAATGATCTTCGTTTGGCATAGCAGAGTTTTAAGCGAATGTAGAAAATCTGTCGTTGTACCTTATGAATGCAAAGGACAGAAAATACCGGCATTAATAATTGGGAATTTCTAACACACTATTGTGACTCATGTATTTGGTTGTTGGTACGCCATGCTGCAAAGCTGGACTACATAGCAACACTGACGTAGGACAACATTTGAGAACTTTTATTTATTGAAACTCTCCGAAGAACAGGGAATTGCTTACAATCCGAGTTTTTCAACATAATGGCTTTTATCCAGGAAAATTTTATAGTCCTGTATATGGAGCATATCATATACAGCCTGGTGTTTGTCGGGCATTTCATCATAGTAGGATTTGCAGATCTGGTAGCCCACCCAATAACCAAGATCGGCGGGATGATCAGCGGTTTCCTGTGCCGCATTATACATCCAGTTTTGGGCACGTTGGAAATACATATCTTTTTCAAAATCTTTCCATATTTCTTTTTCTTTTCCCTTTGCAAATAACTGCAGTCGTTCATTGATGATTTTTCCGGATATCAATCCACCCAGGAAATCAGCCATGCCTTCAGAAATACAGGCGGCCAATGTGGTTGTGTCATCTTTCATATTATTCTGTTGCGAGTGGATGAGTTCATGTGCTACGATATAAGGCAGGTTGTCGATCGGGCTGTAATTATTTTTTTCCCAAAGAGTCAGCTCATCCAGTGGAACGCTATCGCTTTTGCTCATCATATCTGTGCCGATCAGTAAACCGTTATTCGAAACGGTGCCTGCACTGTTCCACCGGCCGATGACAAAATATAAGTTTGGAAATACAGCATAATTATAGAACTGTTTCAGTTTTACAAAAGATTGTTGTATTTGATTTTTGAATTCATCAACTTTCAAAGTATTCCGCCGTATGGCATGATAAAATGAAGTCTTCTTTTTTTGATTCTCCACAAAATTTTTCACAGAAAAGATCCTCAGGTTATAATAATCCTGCAAGCCGGGTGATGCTTTTTCAAAATAATACCTGGAATACAATTCTGTGGCGTGTGCGGTATCTTTTTGAACACGATCGTAAGCATCCCAGAAATTATGAATGTCATCTGTAACCAGCTTTGCTTTCATAGGATCGCTCATGTTTTGCTGAAATGCCTTATTTGATGCAACGACTTTTTGCCATTGCTTGTCGGAGTGCAATGTATCCAGGTCGGTGTCTGATAGAATATGAGCATAATCGTTATATCCATTGCTGAAAGAATGCTCTAAATACTTCCAGGCATTTTTTTTATCTCCGCTCAGTGCATAACAGCAGGCAATATTATAATAGTCATTCTTTTTGGTAAATGAAAGGATTTGAAGAGCAGCCTGCCTTTTATAACACTGTATGGCAAGGCTGTAATTTTTTGCTGAATAGGCGCTGTCGCCTTTTTTACCTAAAGAATCGGCAGTTTGTGCTGCAGATAAAAATGGAAGAAGAAACAAAAACAGGCAGTCAACGACGATCCTTCTCACGGCAGATGTTGTTTGACCATGATCCATGTTACCTGAATAAGATTGCTCCTCAATTTATAACAAATTGCAGGATGTTTGCTTCCTCAGAACGGCTTTTTAATTCAGCACGTTGGCAGGACGCCAACGTGAGCTGAGGCAGAACGATGGGTGATTTGCTGTTTATTTTTCTATAAGTAACTTTTTGCATGTATGCGTGATGCTAACATAAGCGAAGATTATTTCAGAAGGTACTCATCGCATATAACCACCGACGAGTTCCTCTTTAATGACTTTGTGTTTGGCATTTTTGAGTTGGGTGAGGAGACTTGTGGGGAGGCGAAGGTGCGCATGCTTCCTCCATCCTATGTTAAATAATTTACCGCAATGAGACACTCACCGGTGCAGGGCTCTTGCTTTTAAAATAACAGGCGAGCAATATTATTGAACCGGGTGCTGTGATAATCCAGGGCAATCCAAAAAGCAGCAATGCGATGGAGAAGGTTGGATAAAAATAAACAACTGCGATAACGGGAGTAACGAGAGCATTGGCGAGAAAAAACCCTTTCACCCATTTTTCAATCTTGCTTTTTCCAAAAGCAGGTATTGCAACAAGATTAGCCAATCCCATAAAGATATAACCCAATGCATCCAGCGTCCAGCAGAGAGAATGAGGCGTTTGTTCCAGTACAGTATCGTGATCCGGGTGAGGGATCACTGCCGTTAACTGCACAACATAATTTAATACAACATACACCACATAAATAACACTAAAGAGGAGCGCCGCATGCGTCCATATCTTTTTTTCTGCTGCCACAGTATAATGAAGTGCAAGTATTGCCAATAGAAACGGCAGAGCGATAAAAAGTGAAAAACCAAAAATAAGAATAGCATCCATGGGATAATGAAGCCAGCCAATAACCTGGAAGATCTGAACCACCGAATATGCCGCGGCGGCTATAAATGCTATTATGGCGGAGTAAAAACCAAGCTTTGAAGCAACATGATTCATAGCTTTAAATTTTGAGAAATTCGAAAAGATGATAAACAAGAAAGGCAGGCCACACAATTGCTTTTAAAAAACCTAAAACGCCGAGCCAGAAACCTGTAGCCAATTGAACATAATAAATAAAAGCGCCGATAAAACCGAGAAACCAGACAAATGATGCCGGGTGGCTGATCCTGCTTTTTGAAACTTCGTTTGGCATAAGTGAAAAATTTCTTTCGAAATTCGGCAATGAAAATTTTTAAATGTCAAACGACCATCAGCAAAAAAGGTGATTATTGTCAAGGGGCAGAAATCAAATACCAGTGCCACCGTTTACGTCCTCTGTAAACAACTTTTTAATTCAACACGTTGACGGGACGCCAACATGAGTTAAGGCAAATGACAATTTCCTTTCTAAGCCTTATCATGTATTCGACAATAAAACAGCATCAAGATCTTCGCCCGGCCTGGCTATTATTTTTTCTGCTACAGGATCCCACTCAATTCTTCTTCCAAGTTTATAAGACAGTCCTCCCATATGCGCTGAAATAGCTTCCTCAAAACCTTCCCTGATGGAACAACTTGGCGTGCCCCCATTCCTGATGCAACTCAGCCATTCTCTCAAATGAAGAAATGTTGAGTCAACACGTTTCCCATTTCTATAGGTCCACAATAATCCTTTGTTTGCGAAATATTTTGAAGTGGCAGAAGTAACTACATCTGTTCCACTGATCGCCGGATCATATTGATAGATCGGTACTCCGGCTTCTATACGTTGTTCTTTTATTAATTCAGCGTATTTCGTTGACCCCGGATCAGCATATACAGTGATGGCGTTGCCCAGTTCCATACTGCCATCGTGCCCCATTAAAACAGTTCCGCGATCAAACTGGTTTCCCAATGTGGCGCTGTAAACAAAGGTCATTCCTTTTTCTTTTCCCGCTTCCTGGCTTCCACCGGTACTGAAATCGGGATACTCCATAGTTACCTGCATCACATCCGGAACATTACGTCCGTCACGATGAGTATAGATACCGCCTGATGCTGTTACTGAGTTTGGAATTCCCATTTTTAGTAGACAATTGATCCTGTCAAAATCGTGGGTCATTAAATCGCCGGATAATCCTGATCCATATGCCCACCATTTACGCCAACGGAAAAAATGTTCCAGGTTGAAAGGTTCCTTTGGTGCGTTTCCAAGAAACTGATCCCAGTCGATGGTTTTGGGATTTGCGGCCTGAGATATTTCATATTGCCACGCACCGTTATCATCATTCCTGTTTGTGTTTGTTTCAATTAATGATACGTGACCAAGAATTTTCTTTTTGATAATATCCCGTGCTGTAAGAAAACTTTGCGTTTGACGATGCTGGTGACCAACAGCAAAAACCATTTTTGGATTTTTGAGCACTGTCTCCCGCAAAAGATAGGTTTCGGAGATATTATGCGTCATAGGTTTTTCAACATACACGTGTACACCTGCATTCAGCGCCTCCATGGCTATTGGTGCGTGCCAATGGTCCGGTGTTGCAATAACAACTGCATCCACTTCACCGCTATTTATCAGTTCAGTGTGCGTACGGAATCTTTTTATTTTATTATCGCCATTATTAAAAGATGCCAATGCATTTTCAGCACGTTCATCAAAGATGTCGCAAATAGCAGCCAGTTTTATATTCAGGTTTTCCTGTGCTTTAAAATCTGCCAGTCTCGTGTCTTTTGGATTGTTGGCCAAAGCATCATTCATTTTTTTTAGCCATTCGGGGGTAGCAAAACCTAATGCACGACATAGTTGTTGACCCCGAATACCAAATCCTATAATGCCAATGCGAAGCGGTTTGCCACTCATAGGACCCGAGGCCGGGGGAGGTGTGGCTTTTATATTTAATGTTTCAAGAAGAAATTTCTTTTCGCGTATTGCCGAAGATGCAACACCGGCACCGGAATACCAAACCGCACCAATTATAGGAATTCCTCCAAGGGCTTTTAAAATATCCCTCCTGTTCCATTTTTTAAAAATATTTTCGTTTGACATGTTTTTTAATTTATTGATGTGACTACCTTTTTCTTGGTAAACAGATTTTCTAATCCAAAAACGGATGTGAGCGGGAACTGGTAGATGACCAGAAGAGCCACCAGCTCAACCAGGTTTTTATTCACTATCCAATAACTTCCTTCTGAAGGGCCCTGGGGCAGATCTGAAAAAGGAGGATGGGCCAGGTAATACAAGAGTAACAGCGCAACCCCGGCGATACAACCCCATTTTACCTTTATGCCAATAATAAGACTTATGCCCACGGCTATCAGTGCGATGATATTTAAGCTGTCAACGACGGAGATAAGTGAATCACCGGCGAGCCAGGTGAAAAAAGGTTTTAGCATGGAGGCACTGAGTAAATAACCCCGCGATGTCCATGCCGGGTTGTATGCCTTTATTATCCCTTCGTAAAGGAAATGCCAGCCGATGGCGACCCGAAGCAGAACCAACAGGAAGCTTTGGGTCTTCGTAAATTTTAGAGTATCCATATTCATTGAGTTTATATTTTATTGAATTGAATAATTACTTAGTAAGGTTTATAAGCCCGCTGCTACACGTTCTTCAAAATTTTTTGAAGTGTATTTCTTCAAAACGCCATTTTCATCGTAGATAAAAAAAACTTCCAGGTTAAGTTCCTTATGTGCCGACAAAAACTGTTTTGACTTTTCCAATCCCATCACCATGAATGAAGTTGCATAAGCATCCGCAGTCATGCAATCATCGGCGATCACAGTCGTGCTTAATAAATTATGTTTTGCAGGATAGCCGGTAAACGGGTCAATAATATGAGCGTATTTTTTTCCGTCTTCCACATAAAATTTTTTATAATTACCGGAAGTGGCCAATGACTTATTCTTGATCTTGATTTCCGAAAATAACGATGCGTCACCGGCAAGGCTTTCGTCTGGTTGTTCAATACCCACCGTCCAGCTGCTGTCATTAAGCTTTGTGCCTTTCGCCCGTAACTCTCCGCCCACTTCTACCATATAGTTGTGGACGCCTTTGCTTTCGAGAAAAGAGGCAACTACATCTACCGTGTATCCCTGTGCTATCGCATTAAAATCGAGCATCACCTGCGGACTATCTTTTACCAGTTTATTGTTCACTAACCTTACTTTCTTATACCCGACAAACCGGAGCAGGCTATCTATCAAAACATTGGTGATCCTCTCTCTTTTTTTAAATCCGAACCCATAGGCATTAATAATGGGAGCCACCGTGACATCAAATAAACCGTTTGTTTTTTCCGACACTTCAATGGATTTTTTGAACACATCTGAAAAATATTCATCTGCGGTAGCGGTGGGGTCATTTCTATTTATCCTGGAAATGATCGAACCGGAATCATAAGTGGAGAGGGACTGATCGATTGTTTTAAAAATAGAATCGAACGATTCCCTGTAATTTGAATACTGACCCGCCAGGTAAGTGATATGATAAGAGGTTCCCTGGGTAGCACCTGATATGGTAATTGTATTATTGATCCCGCGGTGGCAACCGGGAATGAGCAGAATAGAAACAATGAAAAAAAAGATCAATTTCATCACAGTGTATTATCTTTTTCGACTGCACAGGACAATTTACATCACCACTATACGAGCATCTTACACCGTGGATAAACGGGAACTTATTTTTTCATGACGGGCAGGTATCATCAAATATAGAAAAGCCTGGCGCCTGAATAAATGATTTCTATCATTCGCCGGTGTGAGTTTACCGGGTAGAACATGTTGATTTAAAGTTTACAACTTCAAATCTAATTTTGAGAGCTGCTTTACTAAAAATTCGTTTGAAAACCCGGGTTGGCCGTAAAATTCAACGCAGTCTTTTAGTGATGTTAAGCTTTCCAATCTTGGCAAAATATAGGATTCAAGATCAACTTTGAGTTCGGCTATAAATTCTGTCAAGTTAGTACTATCTCTCATGACATAACCTAGCCATCCGCCTTGTCGATACTTTTGGAGTTTTCTGTCGTGAGTAAGATATGCATCTTCTCTTGATGCTGCTGATAGGTCAAAGTATGTTGCTTTTTTCTTGTTTGGATCTTTTAAAGTTTCAGTGAGCGCCACACCTAGATTGAAGCAGAAACTTAACGCTTCCTTGGTGTTCCATTGGGAATTCTGGAGATTAATAACAATGAAAAAGTCACCTTTGTCTTTCCACCAGGTTTGTCCACTTGTAAGATAACCTCTTTGTTTCAAAGTTGGTTTAAGATAAGATTTGATAAAGGCAGTCTGCAGTTCTTTTGCGGTCATAAAAGTCTTGAAGTTAGTCGGATGTTTTAGCCGTTGATTTCTATGACAAAAACAAATAGGTTTTAAGCTGTTCTTTTCACATATACTTTTTGTTTATTCACACAAGCCACCACTCTTGCTAACATTTTGCATTTAACAGCATTCAGTACACTCAATTTGCTTTTTCCTTCTGCCACTTTTCTTTCGTAATAAATTTTCAAATCATAATCGAGTTTCACTGCTGAAAGAGATGCCATGTGAAGATTCGACTTTAATTTTTTATTAGCCATAGAATGTACTCTGGTTTTTCCTCGGATACTGGTTCCTGATTGATAGGGGAACGGGGCCACTCCACAATAGCAGGCAAGTTTTCTACTGTCATTGAATGAGGTAAATTCATTGGTGTAGATGATTAGATTAATAGCGGTAACAAAACCTATCCCTACTACAGAAGTAACCAGTAAATATAATTTTCTCAGCGATTCATCTTTGTTAATCAAAGAAAGAATTTCAGCTTCAATTTTCTGTAGATCCTTGTCAATAGCATGAATAGATTTATTGATACTTTTTTCCAGTAAGCGGGCCATATCTAAACGACCTGCAGTCTTCAATTCTTCAATAGGGGTCAGTAATTTTTTTTTTAGCCGTTGTTGGTGTTGCGCTTAGCCTTGGCAGCAGGGCTTCACCAACAACTATAATTTGGCCATTGCAAATTATTACTTTCATGAATGTCTCAGATCATAACAGAATATCCGCAATTTTTTACTGCTACCAGCCTGGAATGGAAAAGAGCCCTGGATGATGATGAACATAAAGATATTCTCACCAGGAGTTTGCGATTTCTTGTTGAAAATAAACGGGTAATTATTTATGCGTTTGTGATAATGCCGAATCATATTCATCTTGTCTGGCAAATGCAGGCAGGCTACCAGAAACAAAATGTTCAAAGAGATTTTTTGAAATTTACTGCACAAAGAATCAAAGATCGGATGGAGAAGAGTACTCCCGCGTTATTATCAGAATTTTTGGTAAATGCAAAAGACAGAAAATACCAATTATGGGAGTGAAATCCTTTATCTGTTGATTTGTGGACTGAACAGGTAATGATGGAAAAGATCAGGTATATTCATGAAAACCCTGTTAGAGCAGGCTTGTGTTCTTCACCTTATGCATATAGGTATTCATCTGCTTTATTTTATTATACAGGCAATGACAATTGGGGATTTCTAACGCATCCACGTGACTAATGAAGTTTGGTTGTTGGTGCAGCCTATCACATCCCTCTGCGCAACACCAACCGGCGTAAAAGATTATAAAGTGGCAGTTGGAGTTCTAAACTTCAAGCAAATTCCATGGTGACTCCCTGCCGTTTGCGTCTTCCGGCAAACAGCTTTTTAATTCAGCACGTTGGGGGATGCCAACATGAACACAGTGTTTAAATTTTTTTTAAAAGAAAAAGGACATACACAGTTATTCCTACTACCGCTATTATAGCTGATGTATAGCGTTTTCTTTTTTCCGATTTTGGGCAAATCAATAAAAGTGCATATTTTTCTGCAAATAGGGTTTCAGTGAATAATATATTTATAATTACGAATAATGTTATTAGAGCAATTGAATAAACAGGCTTGATTTTAATAAAACTGATACTAATTAAAAAACTTAATAGTGGCGTTAAACTAACAATAGAGTATCCCCATATATCTAAAAATTTGGAGCGAAGGCTTCCTGATTGCTCTGCAAACGGATTTAAAATACTTGGATGTGAGTTTAAGAAAAATTTAATTTTATTCTTATACTCCTCTTTTTCGATTTGATTGTAAATTGAAATTATAGAATCATATTTTTTTAGTAATGACAGAGTGATCATTATTGAAGCTGTTAATATAAACCATCCTGCGATATCCGAATTGATTGAAAACTGTGCAAAATTGATGCTGACCAGTTTCTGAATTTTTGCAAAGAGAGCAATCAATGAAAAGGTTAATAATAGTGTTCCGTTTGTTATCAATCTTTTGAGACACTCTTTAATCAACTCTATTTTTTCCGAATCCATTTTATTGGTTTATATAGTGGAGAACGATAGTCATCAAATTATAAGATATTTTAAAAAGGAGACAGACGAAGATAAGCTGAATAGTAAAAAAGACCTTAAAGAATGGACCCATCTTCGCTTTGTTGTTGGAACGGCAAGCGCAATAGACCCATGCAAAAAGGACGTACAAGAGTGCGACGCAAGCGCAGCTTAATAGTAGTAATGCTGCTGGCTACATAATCCTTTTACAAATACAAGATTCCTCTCGCGATAAATCGGGATCGGAATGACAATGCAGATTGCCTGCCTGTCGGCAGCCAGGCTTCGTTCGCCTTCGCTTTGCCCGGCGTTTTCGCAATGAGGGGATACAAGACACTCGGCCTTATCTTTGCAAACTATGTCAGAACCCTTCGACAAGCCTGTCTGCCGACAGGCAGGCTCAGGGTGACAAATAAATATGGAAGAAAAGAGTTTAAATTTTTTGGAAGAAGTACAAGTGAGTGACACAACAGCAGTCAAATAGTAGTAATGTCGCTGGTACATAATAATTATCTTTGCCGTCTTATGCCCCAGACGCGTCGACAAGCCTGTCGGCAGACAGGCCGGCTCAGCGTGACAAAGAAAGCTCAGGGTGACAAAACAATTTTTAAAATGGCAGAAGCTAAAGAAGAAAAATCACTCAATTTCCTTGAAGAGATAATAGAAGAGGATCTTAAGAACGGCAAGTACAAAGAGATCGTTACCCGTTTTCCGCCGGAACCCAATGGATATTTGCACATCGGTCATGCTACCAGCATTTGCCTCAACTTCGGGTTGACAAAAAAATACGGAGGCTATACCAATCTTAGCTTTGATGATACAAATCCCACAACAGAAGAAACGGAATATGTGGACAGCATTAAGGATGATGTACGCTGGCTGGGGTTTGAGTGGAAGAACGAACGGTATGCCAGCGATTATTTTCCGCAGCTTTATGAGTTTGCCAAAGCATTAATTAAAAAAGGACTTGCCTATGTGGATGATTCCACATCGGAAGAGATAGCAACGATGAAGGGCACACCTACGGAGCCGGGCAGCAACAGTCCTTACCGCAACCGCAGCGTGGAAGAGAACCTCGACCTGTTTGAAAGAATGAAGAAGGGTGAGTTTCCCGATGGCAGCCGTACACTGCGTGCAAAGATCGATATGGCTTCGCCCAATATGCTGATGCGTGATCCCGTGCTGTACCGCATCAAGCATGCGCATCACCACCGCACGGGAGATGAATGGTGCATTTACCCGATGTATGATATGGCGCATGGACAAAGTGATTCGATAGAGCATGTCACTCATTCTATCTGTACGCTTGAGTTTGTTCCGCATCGTGAACTCTATGACTGGCTGATCGAGCATCTTGAAATTTTTCCTTCACGTCAATACGAGTTTGCCCGCCGCAATATTTCTTACACGGTGATGAGCAAGAGAAAATTTTTGCAACTGGTGAATGAGAAATATGTAGATGGTTGGGATGATCCGCGAATGCCGACTATTTCAGGATTGCGCCGCAGGGGTTATACACCTGAAGCTATTCGTGAGTTTTGCGACAGGGTAGGGATCGCTAAAAGAGATATTGTGGCTGATGTGGGTTTGCTCGAGTTTTGTGTTCGTGAACATTTGAATAAAATAGCGCTAAGAAGAATGGTGGTGTTTGAGCCGCTTAAAGTTGTAATTACGAATTATTGGAATTCAGAGTTAAGAGTTAAGAGTTCAGAGTTGGCAGAAGGGGAAGGGCAAATGGCTATTCCAAACGGAGAAGAACTCGTTCAAAGTGAGAATAACCCGGAAGATTCGAATGAAGGTCATCGGGATATTCCTTTTTCTTCTGAATTGTATATCGAGAAGGAAGATTTTATGGAAGTACCGGCAAAGAAATGGTTTCGCCTGGCGCCGGGACAAATGGTGCGTTTGAAATCGGCTTACATTATTAAATGTGATGAGGTGATAAAGGATGATAAGGGAAATATAACTGAGCTGCGTTGTTCTTATATTCCTGAAAGTCGCAGTGGGAATGATACCTCGGGCATGCATGTAAAAGGAACGTTACACTGGGTAAGTGTGAAGCATGCCATTACCTGCGAGTTGCGTTTGTATGATCGTTTGTTTAAAGTAGAAGATCCTTCAAGTGAAGAAGGAGATTTCAAAGATTATATCAATCCCGATTCATTGCATATTGTGAAAGCGGCTTATGCCGAACCTTCTTTGATGCATGCAAAGTTTGATGAACGTTACCAGTTCATGCGCAAAGGATATTTTACACTTGATAAAGATTCTTCTGAAGACCGAATCGTTTTTAACAGGACGGTTACCCTTAAGGATTCGTGGAAGCCTGCGAAGTGAGGAGGGCTATTCAATCGCAGTGACTGTCGTGATATCGAAGACTGTTAATTCCCGCATACTGTCATTCTGAGTGCAGCGAAGAATCTATACGCCATGAGAAGTCAGGATAGCTGCGTGGCGTATAGATTCCGCCTGCGGCGGAATGACAGTCTGCGGAGAGATTATTCATTTCCCTCTATGAACGGCATTCTTCGGAGGCCACTCTCCGAGCAATTCAAAATTCAGAAACTTCCAATGAGGATTGAATGAGTTGATCAGTTCTTCCTTTCTCTTTCTTGTAAAGTTTTTAATCTCTTTTTCTCTCGCAATGGCGTCATTGATATACCTGGTGCTTTCATAGTACAGCAAATAAAATGCAGCATATCTGCCGGTGAAGGTTTTTGTATTTCCTTTATTAAGATAATGCTCGATTACTCTTTGTTCAAGATTATTGGTAACGCCTGTATACAAGACTGTTTTCTTGTAATTGGTAACGATGTAAACGTAGTATTGTCTTGTACTTCGAAACATAGGCGGTTTAATGATCGTTTATGATGACTGTTGCAGCGTCAAAGGCCGTTTACGTTTCGCAGACTGTCATTCTTCGCTTCGCGAAGAATCTATACGCCAGCCGAGCATCTTGTATTTCAGCTGGCGTATAGACGCCTGCGGCGTGACAAACACTAAAAGGGCTTTTTCCCTTTATTGGGCGCAGTCTTCATCGCAGCATAATCAAACACCAAATTGCAAAATGCTTTTACACCTACATACAGCATGCTGTCATCAATATAAAAATCTGCTGTATGATGGTCGGCAGCTTTTGCAGGGTCCATTCCTTTGGGCATGCCGCCGAGATAGAAAAAGAAAGCAGGAGCTTTGGTACCGAAATAAGAAAAATCTTCTGCACCGGTGGCCCATTCTCTTTCGCCTAAATTTCCATTAGTAGCTTTGGCAAGTGAAGGGATCATCATTCTTACCAATGCCGTGTCATTATAAGTAACAAGAGTTTTTGTATCAATCTTTACTTCTGCAGTAGCTCCCGATGCTTCAGCAATTTTTTCGGCCGTAGTTTTTATTCTTTCCCATACCTCTTCCTGCATCTTGCTGTCAAGCGTCCTTATGGTTCCTGCAAATTCACATTCTTCAGGAATAATATTATTGCGCATGCCACCATTTATTTTTCCGACAGTGATAACAACAGGTGCTTTGGCAAGATTCATTTGCCTGCTTACAATATGCTGAAGACCTTCGATGATCTGTGCGCTGATAACAATGGGATCAATACCGGCCCATGGCGACGCACCGTGTGAACCTTTGCCTTTTACTTTAATAGTAAACCAATCACTGCTGGCCATAAAGGCGCCGGGCTTGTATTCAATCCTTCCTATTTCTGTTTTGGCATTGATATGCAAACCAAAGATGACATCCACTTTAGGATCATCCATCACACCTTCTTTTACCATCAATGGCGCGCCGCCTTCTTCATCACCGGGGGGTCCTTCCTCGGCGGGTTGAAAAATAAATTTCACTGTTCCTGCCAGTTGATCTTTCATTGATGCTAAAACCTCTGCTGTGCCAAGTAATATTGAGATATGTGTATCATGACCGCAGGCATGCATCACCGGAACTGTTTGCCCCAAATATTCTGCTGTTACTGTAGATTTATAAGGAACATCTGTTCTTTCTTTTACCGGCAATGCATCCATATCTGAGCGCAATGCAATTACAGGTCCGGGCTTTGCTCCTTTTAAAATTCCTACTACGCCTGTTTTGGCCACAGGATATTTTACTTCGATGCCCAATGCTTTTAAATGTTCGGCAATGAATTCACCTGTTTTGTATTCACGGTTGCTGAGTTCAGGATGCTGATGAATATATCTTCGCCATTCCACCAGTTTTGATTGAATGGCCTGTGCTTTCTGATCAATTAAAGAAGAAAGATCTTTTTGCGAAAAGGCCTGAAGGCATACAAATGTTGCGAGCAGTGCAAACAATTTCCTCATGTAGTAAGTTTTGTTTGAAGTTAGGAAAAAGTTGTCCGTTGAGTTGATTGATTATTTTGTAACCAGTAGCGTTACTACTATCATCTCTTTTTTGTCACTCACATCAACGTCACTGAGCGTTATGTACAATTTTGTCGCGAACTTTGTGGTTTGTCCTCAGAGTCCATTATTGGTGACACCGTACATGATAGAAGTGGGTTTATTTAAAAGGGCTCTAACTATTGAAGACATTTTGAAACTTACGGGATGGTGCTTGTTACGGGTCTTTGGCTACCCGATTTTATCCAGGTCTTTGCCATTTTTAACAAGGATTCCAACTCAAAAGGTTTGACAATATAATCATCAGCACCTAGTGCAAGAGCTTGCGATTTATCAATGTTTTCAGACATAGAAGTACTAAAAATAAATGGTATCTCATGAGTTTTGGCATTATCCAAGAGTACGTGTAAAACTTCATGACCATCTATTCCGGCCATCAAAACATCACAAATGATTAAATCGGGCATACATTCTGTGGCAAGTTCAATTCCCTTTTTCCCATTTTCTGCCACAAGGACTTTATAGCCTTCCAATTCCATAAATTCAGCTAAATTCTCAAGAATCTCAGTGGTATCTTCGATTATCAGAATCGTATCCATTGTTGATAAATTGATCAATATAAATGTATGCTTTAAGTCAGACAAATCAATGTTAAATTAAATCGATAGGTTTATGCTGCCGGCAAAGCATTTATCACTAGTAAAATTCAAACTGTACCACTGCCTGTAACCTTAGTCACTTATCAATTGCTTATTTCAGGTTAATTTTACCAAATTTATCTGGATATTGAACTTGACTAAATATGGAAACAACAGCAAGTGAAAAAATACAATGTTTGATTATTGGTTCGGGTCCGGCCGGTTACACGGCAGCTATCTATGCTTCAAGAGCCAACCTGAAACCTGTTTTGTACCAGGGCATACAGCCCGGCGGACAACTGACCATTACTACTGAAGTGGAAAATTATCCGGGTTACCCGAATGGAGTACAGGGCCCAGAGATGATGGTTGAATTTGAAGAACAGGCAAAAAAAATGGGAGCCGACATTCGTTTTGGGTTGGCTACCAAAGTTGATCTTTCAAAACAACCTTATAAGGTTTGGATCGATGAAGAAAAATTAATTGAAGCCAATGCACTGATCATTGCAACGGGAGCTTCGGCAAAATGGTTGGGTCTTGAAAGTGAACAGCGATTGAATGGTTACGGAGTAAGTGCCTGTGCTGTTTGCGATGGATTTTTCTTTCGCGGAAAAGAAGTAGCTGTTGTAGGTGCAGGTGATACGGCAGCTGAAGAAGCTTTATATCTTTCCAAGCTTTGCACTACGGTACATATGTTCATCCGCAAGCCTGAAATGCGTGCAAGCAAAGTAATGCAGGAAAGGGTTTTTAAATCGCCCAATATAAAAGTGTACTGGAATACAGAAACAGAAGAAGTGATGGGCGATAAGCATGTAAATTCAGTTCGTATAGTCAACAATAAAACCGGAGAAAAGCAGACCATTCCTGTCAGTGGATTTTTTGTCGCTATCGGACATCAACCTAATTCTGATATTTTTAAAGAATGGATTACTATGGATGATGCCGGTTATATAAAAACAATTCCCGGTACATCTAAAACAAATGTTGAAGGTGTGTTTGCCTGCGGCGATGTACAGGACAAAGTGTACAGGCAGGCAGTTACGGCTGCAGGTACGGGCTGCATGGCGGCACTCGATGCGGAAAGATATTTGGGGGAAAAGGGAATTCATTGAATTGGGAAAAGTGCGACCTGCCTGCGGCAGGCAGGTTGAGAAATTGAAATCAAAATTTCCCAATTTCAAAATTTTGAAATATTCTTAATGATCACTATCAAACTCAAGCAGCTTCGTTTTTTTGCTCATCATGGACTATATGAAGAGGAAAGAAAAGTATCCAATGAATTTATCGTTGATCTTGAAGTTGGTTTTGAATCTTCAGTACTTGTCATAACAAAAATGAGTGAAACGATCAATTATATAAGATTGTATGAACTGGTAAAAAAACACATGCTTCAAACCACTGATCTTTTGGAAACGCTGGCAACTTCTATTACGGAAGACCTTCATGAATCATACCCGCAGTTAAAAAAAATTTCCATTGCTATTACAAAAAAATATCCTCCTGTCATCAACTTTAGCGGAAATGTAGCGGTGAGCTATGAGAAAGAGTTTTAAATCTTGTAGCTATCCCCATCGAAAAGCCAGCGAAAGATATCTTAAGTGCCGGCATTCGTGGTCCTGTCCTGTTTTTCGGTTTCATGTTGGTCAACACCGAAAATGTTCTTGTCCCATCCTCGGAAATCATAATATCGGGATTTGGGTTCACCTGTCCATCCGTTTATTCCTTTTTTGGGTAACACCACGGCGTGAATATAAAATACGGGAATAAGAGTTAATCCTAAAATGACAAGGGCAATAGTTCTTCCAAAAAAGATTGATATTGCAAGGATGATAGCAAGTGTCAGAATGTATTTTACCAATTTTCTCCATTTAGGGCTTCTCTCTTCAAAATGCCCCATAAAAATATTTCCAAGTAAATAGAAAAAAGTCACTATTGAGATTTCAAACCATAAAGTATTAGCGTTCCACATGATTTCTATTTTTTAGTTTGACTTTTCAAAGTTGCATGAAATAATTTTAAATTTTTTGAGCCGATCCATTCAGAAAAGTAACGGGAGAAATTCTTTCCTGAAAAACATCATCTCATTTGAAAGCACATCCGGTAGTAATATAAGCTACCGGCCTATCTTAGTTTTATTCTCAACACATTCATATCATTGGTAACGTAAAGGGTTTTTTGATCGGGAGAAAAAGCACAGTTGGAAGAGGCTTCAGTTAATTTGATTTTGCCCAATAGTTTTCCTTCTTTATTAAAGATCCATATACCGCCCCGGCCGGCGGCAAAAACATTTCCGCTCCTGTCAATTTTCAACCCGTCAGGCAGACCTTTTTCGGTCGAATCGTAATCAGCGTCATTATAAAATATCCGGGGATTGGTTAAGGCATCATCTTGTACATCAAATGCATACCAGGTTGGCTTTGCAGGATCAGAATTTGAAACGATCAGTGTTTTTTCACCCGGCATAAAAGCAATGCCATTGGGGCGGGTAAGAGAATCAACAAGCAGGGTTACTTCTCCATTCTTTTTTACTTTGTATACTCCCTGGAAAGGGATTTCTTTTTTGGGATCATTCATAAGTTGTTCCAAACCGTAAGGCGGATCGGTAAAAAATAACTCACCATTTTTATTATAAACAGCGTCATTCGGGCTATTGAATTTTTTTCCTTTGTAGTTGTTTGCAATAGAAATGAATAATGGCTTTGGATCATTGAAAGGAGCATTCATTCTTGCCATTTGGCGGTTACCGTGCTGGCATAGCACAAGACTATTATTGGGATCAAGAACCAAACCATTTGAGCCCATTTCGCCGGAACGTTTTGCTGAATCAGTATAGCCTGAAGGTACCAGGTAAATCTCTTTTCCTTTTTCTTCTGTCCATTTATAAATGATATTCTGGGGCACATCAGAGAATAGTAACATTTTTTCTGAATCGACCCATACAGGCCCTTCACTCCAGTCAAAACCCTCAGCTATAATTTCTATTTGTGCGCCGGGAGAAAGAACACTGTCAAGAGCAGCATCTGCTCTCTCAATAGTTCCTGTTGTTTTATATTTCCTGAATGCAGGTTGTGGCGTTGATGTGTCATTGCATGAAAGGGTCACCAGGGCAACTGCCAGGATCATAAGCAGGCGATGATTCATAATGAAGGCGTTAAAATTAAATCTAAAACTAAAGTAAATTAATTCAGTTGCATTTCCGTTAGATCACTTTCATTTTCCATTTTCCGCTCCGGATATAGAGCCATGAAAAAATAAAAAGACTGATCCAGTAGAGCCATTCGCTCATCCATCCGAAAGTAATGGCAAGGAAAAATTTTTCGAGTATTAAATAAATATATATGCAGTAAAATATTATGGTAATAATTTCTATGAGCAATGTAATGCGGCTGTTACCTGTACCTGTTACCGCATTCAGCCATATTGTTGAAAATGACATAAGCGTTATAGCAACCGTAAGAACTCTTACAACAGGAACAGCATGCTGAATGAAGGTTTCATTCTGACCAAATACTGAAAGAAGTATTTGCGGAAAAAGATTAATAAAAATGCATAAGATGAATGATGCCCCTGTACTGATAGAAACAATTTTCAGGATAAGTGGTTGCACTTGTTCACGCCTGCCCTGGCCAATAATATTGCTGACCATAGCTGCAGTAGTGGCAGCAAAGGCCCAGTTAATACAGCCTACAAAACCAAATATATTCCTCATGATGTTTGAAATAGCCAGCGCTTCCTGTCCGTGGTGCTCAATAAGAATATAAAAAAATTCCCAACTTATGAGGCTTATGGCTACCTGGAAAATCAGTGGAGTGGATATGGAAAGAATTTGTTTAACAATGAGGCTATTCCATTTAAAATTACTGAACAAGGCAAATCTTTTGCTGATGCCTTTGCGCCAGATAACAAGAAAAATAACAAACATACCGGTGAATTCCGCGATGATGGAAGCTATGGCCGCCCCGTTTAAACCAAGTTTGGGTAAACCAAAATGACCGAAAATAAAACTGTAGTCAAAAATGATATTGGCGATAGCTTCTGCGATAGTTCCAAATACAAGATATTTGCTTTGATTAGTTCCCACCAATAATGCATTTCGCATTTGATAGATGTACAGAAAAAATAATCCCCATATCCTGATCTTTAAAAATTTTACGGCAATGTCAGCCGCGCCTGGTTCATGAAGCACTTTTTTCAAAATAATGGGTGCAAGAAACCAGGTAATCAAAATACCAGCCACTGCAATGACAATAGCGATGTAAACTCCCTGCGAAAAGATTTTACCTATTTCTTCCGGTCGATTCTCCCCCGCGCGTCTTGCAATAAGAGCCTGCAAGCCGTTATTGAGTCCAAAACCGATCATGGCAAATATGAGATAATACACTCCTGTAATGCCGGCAATGGCAAGAGATTGCTGGCTATAATGCCCGAGAAAAATATTGGTAGTAATAAAATTGAATTGAGGAATAAGCATGGCAAAACTGATAGGCAAAGCGAGTTTAATGATCTGCCTGTATGATGCTTCAACCTGTAAACTATTTGTTGCCATAATTAAAAGCGGGCTGCAAGATAGGGAGTTTGAGATTCGAAACACAGGTTTGGAACAGAAGCCTGAAATTTGCAGCTTGTTGTTTGTTGTTTGGATTTATTGTTATTATTGCAAGCCCATGAAATCAATTTATAAAATAGGAAAGAGTGAAGGATTAGACCCCTCCAAGGCTGTTTTACTGATGGAGGTGGGTGAAATGCATTGTTGCTTTGCCATTCTTGACTATGCCAATTATATGATGGTGGAATCCTGTTATTATGTTTTAGAAGAAAAAGATAATAATGAGATCCTGAATGAAATTATCCGGGTTCATGCAGTATTAAAACAATCATTTCGCCAGGTTGTGATCGCTTACTATACACCTGAAAATGTTTTAGTACCTTCAAAATTTTACCAGTATGGAGAAACACAAAAGTTATTGCAATCAATGTATGAAAAGGGACAAAATGCAGTGATGAGTGAATCTGTTGCGGAATGGCAGTTATATAATGTCTATAATATACCTTCTTCCACACATGCACTGATTGGTCGCAATTTCGCCACTGGAAATTTTTGGCATGTATATTCCATTGTATTAAAAAATAAAATTGATCAGCATAACGGAGGAAATCTTGTGATCGATTTTAAGACGAATAGTTTTAGTGTGATTGCCATTAAAGACGATTCTCTTTTACTGGCACAAATATTTTCATATGCAAAAGCGGAAGGCGTGTTATACTGGTTACTGAAAACCTGTAAAAAGCTGTCTCTTTCGCAAAATGAAGTAAAGCTTACCATCTCCGGTTTGGTCGATAAACGTTCTTCAGTCTTTAAAGAACTATATCAATATTTTCTGAATATAGAATTTGCTTCTTCTGAAAATGACGTCCAGCTGAGCAGGGATTTTGAAGAATATCCTGTTCATTTCTTTTCATCTTTTTATAAACTGGTATCATGCGTATCATAAGCGGGGAATTGGGAGGAAGAAAGATCAATCCGCCTGATAAAATGGCTTATACAAGGCCCACTACTGATATTGCCAAAGAAGGATTATTCAACATCCTTGAAAACAATCTTGAAATTCCGGAGCTAAAAACACTTGATCTCTTTGGCGGCACAGGAAGTATTAGTTACGAATTGGCATCAAGAGGCGCAACTGATCAAACTATTGTAGAGAAAGATGCGCAGATGTATGAGTTTATTAAGAAAACAGCCAAACAGTTCCAGCTTCAAAACCTGAAAATAATTAAAATGGACGTGTTCAGATTTATTGATCAGTGTACAGAAAAATTTGATTTTATTTTTGCGGGTCCACCTTATGCGCTGACAAATATTGATGACCTGCCCGGATTGATTTTTGAAAAAAGGATTTTAAATTATAAAGGATGGTTTGTGCTGGAACATACACCAAGAAATGATTACAAAAAATTTCCTTTTTATAAAACAGAGAGAAATTATGGTACTACGGTGTTTTCTATATTTATTGAAAACAGAACAAGGAGCAAAAGTGAATAGGTAAAAAATAAAGGATCAGCATGCACAAAGAAGAAGCAAGAAAAATTTATAAAGCAAAACGGAAAGACCTTTCTGAAGCAGAAAGAGCAAAAGCCGATGATCTGATGCTGATACAATTTCAGACTATGAGATTGCCCGCTGTTCATCATTTGCTTTCTTACTGGCCGATTGAAGAAAATAATGAACCCAACACACATCTTTTCAATGATTATCTTGAATTCAGGAATCCTGCTATAAAATTTTTATATCCGAGATCCGATTTTAAGTCTCTTAATATTGAAGCAATCGAAGTAAATGCTGACACTGCCTTTCAAAAGAATGCATGGAATATTCATGAGCCCATGGATGGTACGGTGATTGATACAAAATTCATTGATATGGTATTTGTGCCCCTGCTCATTTTTGACAAAAAAGGCTACAGGGTAGGTTATGGAAAAGGTTTTTATGATAAATTTCTTGCGCAATGCAGGCATAGTTGTTTAAAGGTTGGTTTTTCATACTTTGAACCTGTTAACGAGATAAAAGGCACCCATGAAATTGACGTACCTTTAAATCTTTGTATCACGCCGAATAATGTTTATGTTTTCTAATTGGTTTTTGAAATCTTTTCGCATTCTTTTTTTACCGTTTGCAATTATCTATTGGTTTAGTATATGGCTGCGCAATTTTTTTTATGATATAAAAATTTTTCGTTCTTCTTCCTTTGGATTGCCGGTCATTTGCGTGGGTAATTTATCAGTGGGAGGCACCGGCAAGTCACCTATGGTTGAATTTTTAGTGGAACATTTAAAAAATAAATTTAAAGTAGCTACTCTCAGCAGGGGTTACAAACGAAAGACAGAAGGTTATGCCCTGGCAAATGAAAATGCCACTGCGCTTGATATCGGGGATGAGCCTATGCTGTTTCATCTGAAATTTCCTGATGTGCCTGTTGCGGTAGGAGAAGAAAGACTGGTAGCTATCCCCCAGTTGCTGCACGATAAACCGGGAACACAGGCAATTATTTTAGATGATGCCTTTCAGCACAGGGCTATCAGGGCAGGTTTGAATATTTTGCTTACAGACTGCAACAATTTATTTACCAGAGATTTTTATTTACCTGCCGGCGATCTTCGTGATCTTAAATCAGGATATAAAAGAGCGGACATCATTGTAGTTACCAAATGTAAAGCAGATATGATTGCTGCAGAAAGCGATAAAATACGTAAAGAGATCAACCCGTTGACAAATCAGCAAATATTTTTTTCAACTATTCAATATAGCAACCCTTATCATATTACAACACATTCTGAGTTTCAGTTAAATTCAAAAACAGAAGTATTGCTGGTTACCGGGATAGCCAATCCTCAGCCATTAAAAAATTTTTTAGAAGAAAAGAGTCATGCTTATTATATGATGGCATACAGTGATCATTATATTTTCAGAATTGATGATCTGAAGGATATCAAAAAAAGATTTGAAAGAATTGAAATAGCCAAAAAGATCATTCTTACAACTGAAAAAGATGCGATAAGATTAATGAAATTTAAAACTGAACTGGAAACAATGCCCGTGTATGTGATACCTATCCGGCATCATTTTTTATTTGGAGAAGAAGGAAAGTTTATTAATACAGTAATAAAGTTTGTTGAAAATTTTAAAATGGCTGATAAAAAAAGCCGAAAAGAATTACAGGAAGAAAAAGTGAGTGACATCGGCTCAAATGTACACCCGGTACAGACAAGCAACAAAGCGGAGTAGAGAAATAAAGCTTACAACAAAAAAAATTATGGGAAGGGAAAACTCAAAGAAAAAAAAGAAACAAGGACAAAAAGTACATGAACAAACTGTAAAAGGTACACTGGATGTTACCCGTTCGGGAATGGGTTTTGTAACGGTGGAGAATCTGCCTGTTGATATAATCATACGTCCCGGCGATTTTAATACGGCTTTGCATGGTGATTGGGTCAGTGTAAGAATTAAAGAAGGAAAGAGAGGAGGTAAAAGAATGCAGGGCGAGATCACTTCAGTGCTTCGCAGAAAACAAACTGAGTTCATGGGAAAGATGGAGATGAATGAAGGTTTTGGATTTTTTGTGGCAGAAACGGAGAAGTCAATGCCGGATATTTATATTCCCAAACAGAATTTTAACGGGGCAAAAGATAATGACAGGGTAGTGGTGAGGATACTGGAATGGGAAAAAGATGGTAAGAGACCCGTAGGTGAAGTAGTTTCAATAATGGATGAGGAAGATAGTAATGATGTGGCGATGAAAGAGATTTTACTTGAAAATGGTTTTCCTCTTGAATTTTCTGAAGAAGAAATGGAAGAAGCTGCAAGAATTCCCGATGTTATCCCTGATTCAGAAATTAAAAAAAGAAAGGATGTACGTGAGATTTTAACCTTTACGATCGATCCTATCGATGCCAAAGATTTTGATGATGCCCTTTCCTTTCGTGTATTGAAAAATGGCAATTATGAGATTGGTATTCACATTGCTGATGTGGCGCATTATGTAGCAGAAGATACTGCACTGGATAAAGCTGCTTATGAAAAAGCGACTTCAGTCTATTTACCGGACAGGGTAAACCCAATGTTGCCCGAGCATATTTCAAATGAATTATGTTCACTGCGGCCGGATGAAGATAGTCTTACTGTTTCAGCTATCTTCCAAATCTCACCAAAGGGCCAGGTAAAGCAACACTGGTTGGGGAAAACGGTTATTCATTCTGATCATCGCTTTACTTATGAAGAAGTGCAGGAGATCATTGAAATGAATGAAGGAATATATGCGGAACAAATTCTAATTCTGAATCATCTTGCCCAGCGTTTTCGAAAACAACGATTTAAAAACGGTGCTATTAATTTTTCCTCGCAGGAAGTACGTTTTAAGCTTGATGAAAATAAAAGACCCATTGGAATTATCATTAAAGAAAGTAAAGAAGCCCACCAGTTAATTGAAGAATTCATGTTACTGGCTAACAGAACAGTGGCCGCTGATCTTTCTAAACTAAAATTAAAGAACAAACCTGTTCCCTTTCCTTACCGGGTACACGACAATCCGGATGAAGAAAAATTAATTCCCTTTGTTGCTTTCGCTAGAAAGTTTGGACATAAGTTCGATACTTCTTCACCCGACGCTATAGCTGCTTCATTTAACCAAATGTTGATTGATGTAAATGGCAAACCCGAACAGCATGTACTGGAACAGTTGGGAATACGAACGATGTCAAAAGCAAAATACGACACTGAAAATATCGGGCATTATGGATTGGGATTTGAAAATTATTGCCACTTCACTTCTCCTATCCGTCGTTATCCTGATGTAATGGTGCATCGTGTGTTGCAGCGGATGATTGAAAACAATCTTACCATTGATAAGAAGATGGCAGAGAAATGCAAGCACTGTAGTGAAAGAGAAAGAGCAGCTATGGAAGCAGAGCGGGCAGCCAATAAATACAAGCAGGTAGAGTATATGAAGAATTTTTTGGGAGAAGAGTTTGAAGGTATCATCAGCGGCGTTGCTTCTTTTGGCTTTTGGGTAGAAACAGTGGAACATAAATGTGAGGGCCTTGTGAGTATCAACAGCTTGCTTGATTTTGACGATTTTCGTTTAGTCGAAAGTGATTATTGTCTTGTTGGTGGTCGTTCGGGAAGAAAATTCAGAATGGGAGATAAGGTTTGGATAAAAGTAGTAGCAGCCAATCTTACCAAACGTCAGCTGGATTATGAGTGGGTAGTTGCAAGCGGCTTAAAAGATGTAAAGAAAAAAAAGCTGACAGGCAGCCGGTAAAAGTGAAGAGATAATAAACTTAGGTGAATGATTTTTATCTTTTAGTTATTATCTTTCACTCTAATTTTATTTATGCAATCATTCCAACTGCTTTCACAAAAATTTTCTCTTCATTTTGAAAAATCACATTTCCCTGCACAGCCTTCATCTTTATACCTGCCTACAGATTATTTTCTGAAATTAGGCGGCAAAAGGATCAGACCTGTGCTTTGCCTGATGGGAAATGAATTGTTTGATGAGATCAATCCGGATGCCTGGCATGTGGCTACTGCTATCGAGCTATTCCACAATTTTACACTAATACATGATGATATCATGGACAAAGCCCCTTTGCGAAGGGGCAAAGAGACAGTACATGCTAAATTCGGAGAAAATACGGCGCTCCTTGCGGGGGACGTAATGCTTGTTGCAGCGTATAATTATTTAAATGAGATCGACGTTTCTTATATTCATTCTGTTATCAGTTTATTCAATAAAACCGCTGAAGAAGTTTGTGAAGGGCAGCAACTCGACATGGATTTTGAAAAGAAAGATGAAATAAGCCTGGATGAATATCTTCACATGATAGAATTAAAAACTTCAGTATTGCTGGCGGCCAGCTTAAAATTTGGTTCTATACTGGGAGGGGCTTCACAAAGAAATCAAAACCTTTTGTATGAGTTTGGAAGAAAACTGGGAATTGCATTCCAGGTACAGGATGATTACCTGGATGCATTTGGTGATCCAAAAAAATTCGGTAAACAACCCGGTGGCGATATAAAATCAAATAAAAAAACTTTTTTGCTGGTCCAGGCACTTGCCGTCGCAAATGATTCACAAAAAAAAGAATTGAAAAAATTAATGAAAGAAAACAATGATGATAAAACAGAAAAAGTTTTACAACTGTTCCAGGATTGTAAAGTGAATGAATGGGCTTTGCAATTAAAAAATAAATATCTTGATGAAGCATTTGATCATCTTGAGGATGTTGCCGTTCTTTCAAAAAGGAAAGAACCTCTGCAGGAAATGGCGAGATTTCTTATACAAAGAGAATATTGAGGGGAAAAACCAAATAGCAAGAAACAAAAGTTAAAAGAGGCTTTGTCCTGATTTTTTATTTTTTTAATTTATTTGTGATTTGTTTCTTGCTTTTTGGAATTTTTTTTGAGTTTCTTCAACTAAAACAACTGCGATGGCAAATCTACTTTTTCGTAAAAAGCAAATTGACATCATTTTAAAAGATGCACAGGAAGGTTTAAGTGATAGCGAAGGACATCATGCAGATTTAAAAAGAGTACTAAAAGTTCGGGATCTTACTTTTTTGGGCATTGCCGCTGTAATTGGTACCGGTGTTTTTACCGCCATTGGAGCGGCCAGTTTTCATGGTGGCCCGGCTGTTGTTCTTCTTTTTTCATTTACTGCTATCGCCTGTAGTTTTGCGGCTTACTGTTATGCCGAATTTGCTTCAACTATCCCAGTATCAGGGAGCGCTTATACCTATTCTTATGTTTCCTTCGGAGAAATTTTTGCATGGATTATTGGTTGGGATCTGCTGATGGAATATGCGATTGGGAACATCGCTGTTGCTATTTCATGGAGTCAATATTTTGTTCGTGTACTTTCAGGTTTTGGGATTCATATTCCTGAATGGATGACAATGGACTATTCGACGGCCCATCATGGATTTAATGATGCAGTTGCCGAACTTTCGAAAGGCACGGCTTTTTCTTCACTTGATTCTGGTTTGCAAACTACTTATAATGCCTGGCAGCATGCGCCAATGCTTGGCAACTTTCATCTCATTATGGATATACCTGCTTTTTTTATTGTTGTTATCATCACATACATTGTATATGTCGGCATCCGTGAATCCCGCACAGCCAATAATATAATGGTGATGATAAAGCTGGCTGTGATTCTGTTGGTGATTATTGCAGGAGCATTTTATGTTAGCCCTGGCAACTGGAGCCCATTTATGCCAAATGGATTCAGTGGCGTTATGAGTGGGGTATCGGCAGTATTCTTTGCTTATATTGGGTTTGATGCTATTTCAACTACGGCGGAAGAATGCGAAAACCCGCAACGTGATTTGCCGAAAGCTATGTTCTATACATTATTTATTTGCACAGCTCTTTATATAATACTGGTCTTAGTGCTTACCGGGATGACGAATTATACCAAACTAAATGTCGCTGATCCGCTTGCATTTGTTTTCCACGATCAGCATTCCCGGCTTGCTAATTCTTTTTCCGGAATTATTTCCGTGAGTGCAATCATCGTAATTGCTTCGGTACTGCTGGTTTATCAGTTAGGACAACCGAGGATCTGGATGAGCATGAGCCGTGACGGTCTGTTGCCACCCATCTTTGCACGCATTCATCCAAAATATAAAACTCCTTCTTTTTCTACAATTCTTACCGGGGTAGTTGTCGGTGTGCCTGCATTGTTTCTCAATCTTGAAATAGTAATTGCATTAACCAGTATTGGAACTTTGTTCGCCTTTGTACTGGTTTGCGGGGGGGTACTTATTTTAGAAAGACAAACTAATCGCCCTGAAAGTAAATTTAAGGTTCCTTATTTCAATGGTAAGTATCTGGTACCCGTGTTGCTTATCATTGCAATGGCTCTTATCTATCTTAAGGTGCCGGGTTACTATCAAAGCCTGTTTAAAAAGGAAGGATTGCCCATGCTTGTATTCTTCATTGTTGCCATTATAGTTTCTGTATATACTTTTTTGAAAAATTTTTCTTTGATCCCTGTGCTTGGCTTATTAAGTTGTTTCTATTTGATGGCGCAGGAAAGCCATACAAACTGGTATCGTTTTATTATCTGGTTGGTTGTGGGGCTTGTTATTTATTTTACATATGGCAGATGGAATAGTAAACTGGCAAAAAAGGATATGATAACCGGCTGAAACAATTCTGTTCAACTCCGGTTCCCCAAGGCTGACTCTTCAACGTTCCGTAACTTTACTCAGCAATTATGAAGTTCCAGGTGGGTGATAAGGTCTTGATTCTGCACTCCAATGAAGAAGGTGAGGTGATTGACATTATCAATACCAAAATGGTAATGGTAGATGTAAGAGGTGTAAAGTTTCCTGCCTATATTGATCAGCTTGATTTCCCTTATTACAAAAAGTTTTCTGAAAAAAAACTTTTCCCGGAAAAAAAGGAAAAAAAATATATTGATGATATAAAAAAAGAAAAGGAAGGATCTTCGAAGATTTCTGATGGTGTATGGATAACTTTTTTGCCGGTAATGGAAACAGATGAATTTGGCGATGAAGTGGTGGAAGAATTGAAATTGCATTTGATAAACAGAACGGAAACTGCTTACAAGTTTGTTTACAAACTCAATTATTTTGGCGAAACTGATTTCGATTTAAAAAATGAAATTCTTCCCTTCCAGGATTTTTATTTGCATGATATACCGTTTGAAAATTTAAATGACAGCCCCACTTTCGAGTTTGAATTTTCTTTATTGCAACTTCAAAAAAATAAGGCCGATCATTACGAAGCATCCCTGCGTTTGAAACCGAAGCAACTTTTTGCCAGGATCGAAGAGACGAGATTAAAAAACCATGCTACTTTTTCTCATCGTTTGTTTGAAAATTATCCCGATAAGTTGATTGAGGAAATAGTTCATCCCGGCAGTCATGCTTTGAAAGGATATAATGTGTATGATGCATCGAAAGCCAGTCAGCACTTAGAACCGCCGCGATCAGTTATTGATCTGCATATTGAAAAACTTACGGATGACTGGCAGGGATTAAGCAATCATGAAATTCTCACGCTTCAGCTTAAATCATTTGAGAAATATTATGACCTGGCAGTAGCTCATATGCTGCCTTCGCTCATCGTTGTTCATGGCTTAGGCACCGGCAGGTTGCGGGAAGAAATTCATGAACAATTAAAACATCGCAAGGAAGTAAAAACTTTCGTCAATCAATATCATGCTGCATATGGTTATGGAGCTACAGAAATATTTTTTGAGTATTGAAAATTTCATTGGCAGATTTTTTAGGAGATTACTGGGATTTGAATTGTAATTATTACCAGCCTTCTTATTTTATTCCGGCAACCAATAGTTATTTTTGCAATTCGTTCTTTTAATTTTTGCTACAAGCCAGGCTATCGTCTCAATTTAGTTTGAGAAGGAAAGTCCGGACAGCATAGAGCAATGCACCGGTGAACAGCCGGGTCCTGATGTATCGGGAACAGACAGTGCCACAGAAAATAACTACCTCAGCAATGAGGTAAAGTTGAAAATGTGAGGTAAGAGCTCACAGCTTATAATGGTAACATTATTTGCGGGTAAACCTTGCATGCTGAAATGCCACATAGGTCAGCGCCTGAGAACTGCTCGTTCGATGCTGATGGGTAGGCAGATTGATCCCGGTAAGTAACTATCGGGACAGATAAATGATAGCCCACGACAGAATCCGGCTTACAGGTTTGTAGCTTTTTAAAAAATGTAAAATTTAAAAGTAAAAATTCAAAAGATCATTTCTCAATAATTTTTTTTCATTTTGCATTTTTACTTTTTTATTTCTATGATAATACATTTCCGATATATCCTCCTATCTCCATCAGCCATGCAATTCCGAGGTGAACGATCAATCCTCCATAAATAGATCGGGTATTATACACGACTATTCCTAATAACATTCCTCCAAAATAAGAACTGATGCATTCACCCAGCGGTTTACCAAAATGAATGGTGCAGTAAAAACAAGCCATAGGTAAAATGGCATCTTTGCCAACCCATTTTATAAATGCCAGGACTAAAAAACCGCGAAAAAAAATTTCAATGCCAATAAAATCGCTACCGTAAGAAAGTTCAAACAATAATTTATGAAACCATGATAAATGAATATTGTTGTCAATATGCAATACCGATTTTAATTTGGGGTACATAGCAAGAAAATCAGCTTGCGTGGATGCGGTTGCAATCAACGGGATCATACATAGCAACATCAGAACATAAGGTCTCCATTTAAATCCTGCCTGCCGGCAGGCAAGGTTTTTTGTTGTAAGGCCGTAAAATGGTTGATCACTATCAAATGCTTTCCATAATAAAAACAAAATTGAAATAATTATAAGTAGCCGGACAGGCCAGTAGTATACCTGGTTCCAGTACTCATTCCAATACATATTATTCGAAAAGGGGAATTCTGTATTCAATGCCATTTTTAAAGAAAACACAGCAGGGGCAACGACCAGTAAAGTATTAAAAGGTTTAGTGGTGAAAGGATTTTTTTTTTCAATAAACATGTAAAACAGGTATGGTAAAATAAATGCGGTTATAAAAAGAATGTAATGGCCTGTAAACTCAGGCCAGGCATATAACCGGCGTGTAGTGAGCCACCATTCAAAACCATTATGATAATTTAAAAAAACAAGAATTGCAGTTTGTAGAGTGCAAAGAAGAAGTAGTTTTTTATTTACATTCAAAAAGTAACCACGTATATATCCGAATATCTCTTTCATTTTAAAACGGGAAAATAAATTTTTTTTAACCGGCATTTAAACTTTTTCCATGCAACCCCTTCTTAAAATGCGTGATTAAATTACACAACCAAAAAAGTATAGCCATGAAATTTATTTCAATTAACCGTATTCTTACAGCTACGCTTATCTTTCTTGCCGTAGTTTTTTTATTCTCATGTAAAAAAGAAGCAAGTGTCGCGGCTTCAAATAATTCACTTACTGAAGCCGATGCTGCAACTTATTCTGATGAAAGTACACAGGCTGACGGAAGTTTTGATGATATAAGCGATGTAAGTATGACTGCTGCTGATGCAGATAACACTGCCTCTGTTGGTCGTATGGATCGTGAGTACCATCCTGATTTTTCAGAAGTACGTGCAGCTATTGGCGTTTGTGCTACTATTACAGTTTCGCCAAATGACACCACTTACCCAAAAACTATTACAATAGATTTTGGCAGCGGATGTGTTGGATTAGATGGTAAACTTCGCAGCGGGAAGATCATCTTAAATCTTACAGCGCCTCTTCGCAAGCCTGGTTCAATCCTTACGATCACTCTTGACAATTTTTACATTAACAAAATTCATATAGAAGGAACTAAAACAATCACCAACCTCAGTGCGAACAATGCAATTAAATTTTCAGTAGGGGTTACCGGTGGTAAAGTTACTTTCCCAAGTGGCAGAGGATACAGTTACGAATGTTCGAAGGTCAAAGAACAGATAGCAGGAATGGATACAAAAATTTGCCTGGATGATGTATTTCAAATAACCGGGTCGGCAAAAATTGAGTATAATAATGGAGTAGTTGTAAAATTTGAAGTAGTTGATCCGATCATTAAAAAAGTATTATGTCCGTGGCGCAGTGATGGTACATTGAAGATTACCGTTAATGATCGTGTGTTCAATCTTGACTATGGATTTCCAAACAATGGTGATTGTGACAATAAAGCGTTGCTAACGTGGAACGACGGTAACAGTCAGCGTGTGATTCTGTTACCTTAGGCAGTTGGAAGGCGTTTATAGGTTGAAAGGTCCTGTCGTTAGCGGGACCTTTCTCTTTTTAATTTTTTCCAGTTATATCCTGCCCGAATTGTAAAATATATCCATTACAATCTTTAATAGCAAACTCTCTCATGCTGTATTCAAAATTTTCAATGTGGTAATATATATTGACTTTATCTTTCAAATATTCATACCATTCGTCGGCATTGTCCACATTAAAATAAAAAGAGCCGTAAATAGGGGTCCGTTGTAAGGAGTATGTTCATTGGATTTTGCAAACATGATTTCAATACCATCTTTCCTGACCCATCCCCATTGCTATCCTGGTTCGAAATTGCTGTCCGTGAATCCCAGCGCGGTTTTGTAATAATGGATGGTTGCTTCTACATCATCCACCCAGATCACGGGTCGCATTTCAAACAGGTTCATATTTATTTTCCTTTTTTAAAGTTTCTATTGATCCACACAACAGCTTTTTTTACATAATATTCTTTGTCATTTTCCAGCATTCTTACGAGCATTTTTATTTCTTTATGCCATTTCTTTTCCCTTGTATACCATTCAACCATCACCAGCGACAGCCTTCTTTGCCATGGATCTTTTGAATGATTTAATTTATTTGCAAGATCAAAAATTTCTTTTGAATGCGTCTTTACAATTCCCCGTAAAAATTGCATTCCCAGTCCATCACAAACAGCCCAATTATCAATTTGTGTTGAGAATTGTCTGAATAGTTTCAATAATTTTTCGGGATTGCTTTTACCTTTTTTTTCAATAATTTTTATGGCAATTACTTTTTCTTCCAGTGCGCCGGAGTTCCACAGTTCTTCGGCCAGCTTAAAAGAACCTTCTTTATATTTTTTAACCAGTTCATTCAAAACAGGCGTTTTTACTCCATATATTTTTTGCTTGCCGGGAACCATTTTCTGAAAAAATTCTACGTTGCTTTTTTCAGAAGCTTTTATAAGTGCGTGTTGTATTTCTTTAAATTGTCTCGACATGTTGACCCAATATATTCTGTCTTATTTTATATTTTGCACAGATCTTTATGGCTTTTTGTTTCAATTCCTGTAAATATTGTTTAGGAGGAAAAAAATTTATACCATATAAATTTTCATATTTTGGTATTAACGAGGGATTGTATTTTTTTAAGAAATTAAAGTAAAGAGTTCTGCTGTCAGCAGCATTTTTACCAAAAAGTGTCAAACCTCCGATCAGTATATACTGGGCCCCATGCTCTTTAGCTGCAGAAACTATTTTCTCCAACTCTATTTCTGAATCGCTGATATAAGGCAAAATAGGGATTGCATTTACCCCGGTCAAAAATTTTTCCCGCGTTAATTGTTCTGCTATTTTCAATCGTTCTTCGGGAATTGCTGCCCGGGGTTCCAGGATATTTGTTATTTCATGATCCATGGTGGAAATAGAAACTGATAAAATAACCCCCCGGTTTAAACTCGTTTTTAAATCCTGCGGAAGAATAGCTGCTTTATCAATTTCAGCTAAAAGATCAACATCTCTGAGAATTAATGTTGACTTCGTACTAATGAAGACAGGGAACCTGTATTTCAATAATAATTTCAGCATTTCCCGGGTAAGCTGATATTTTTCTTCGTGATGCATATAGGCATCTGTTGCTGAGCCAACTGCTACAAATCCGTATTCACCTTTTTTGGCTTTGGTGTGTAATTGTTTTTCCAGGATCTCAATTGTATTTGATTTTACTATGATGCCCTGCTCCATGTTTTCTCCATATTTGCTTCCACGGATGTAACAGTATAAACAATTGCAACTACAACCTTCATATGCATTCACGGAATAGTTGGTAAGAAACCAGCTATCACGCTGTTTATGTTTATTGAGAATGGACTTAACCGTTTTTTGAGGAAGCATGTCTAAAGATAAAGAAACGAAACATAGAGATTTTTCTCAGTTTTTATTGAAGTACTCAGGCAGTTTTGTTTCAAATGCATCTGTAAAATTAAAACAGAAATTGTTCTTTTTGTAAATGAAATAGCTTTTACAACCGGCTCTTCAAGATAGCTTAACAAAAAATCAGTACATCTTACTTTCAATATCTTTTTATTAGTGTACTCTGCAGAGCATGTGTTATGAAATCCTTATTTAAAAATTCTCGCAAAGAAATCTTTCATATCATTCCATGATGCTGAATCGGCAGCAGCATTATACCTGATGGGCATATTAAATTTTTTTCCTGTTGCTGTAGCATTGGGATTTGTAAAGGCGTGCGTCGCATTGGGGTATTGTTTAAAAGTATAATCAGCACCGATGGAATCCATTTGTTTTTTAAATGCGGGTACGTCCTTAAGTGTAAATTGATCATCTCCTCCCTGGCAAACTAAAATTTTTGTTTTCAAAAGGTCTTTCCTCGCCGGAGCTCCAATAAGACTTCCATGGAAACTAACTATTCCATTGAGATATTCTCCCATCCTTGCCATATTTAATACAACTCCACCTCCAAAACAATAACCGATAGCGGCAATATTATTTGTATCAACCTGGTCATAGGTTTTTAATTTCTTCAAAGCAGCGTCAAATCTGCTTTTTGTTTTTTCCAAATTTTGATAAAATGGTCCTGACATTCTCGCAGCATCGGTAGGATTGGTGGCAATTTCTCCACCGCCATATATATCAATTGCCATAGCAAAATAGCCAAGCTCAGCCAGTTTCCTTGCACGCATTTTTGGATAATCATTCAATCCCCACCATTCGGGAACTACCAGCACGCCAGGACGTTTCCCTTTTTTATTCTCATCGTATACAACATAACCACGCATGGTAGCACTGTCATTTGCATATTGTATATTTTCTTCTTTATAACCGGGCGATTGTGTAGTTTCCTTTGCGGTTGAATCTGTTACTGAAGAAGATGAGGAGGATTGATTATTGCATGCGGCAAGAGAACTGATAATAATTACAGATAAAATAATTCCTGGTTTCATGGTTGAGAATTTAATAAAATACTAAGTTCATTAAAACTTTTCCTTTGCAAAAATTTATTGTCATTATATTCGGTACATGCCCCGTATTGGCAAACTAACATAATTTACCTTTGCCCATTATGGCATACAAAAATCAACAACAATTCATTGAAGCATTGGAAAAAGCCGGTGAACTGGTTCGCATAAAAACCTATGTGGATCCCAAATTAGAAATAGCTGAGATTACAGACAGGATGAGTAAGCAATCGAAAGGAGGTAAAGCTTTGCTGTTTGAAAACACAGGATATGATTTCCCGGTGCTGATGAATGCCTATGGAAGTGAAAAAAGAATGTGTATGGCTTTGGGTGTTGAACACTTGGATGATGTGGCCAAACAAATAGAAGATCTTTTCAAATTGCTGGCTTCACCCAAAGAAGGAATAATTGATAAATTAAAATTACTTCCCAAACTCAGCCAGTTTGCTTCATGGATGCCGAAAGTGAAGAGTGGAAGAGGAGAGTGCCAGGAAATAATAATGACCGAACCTGACATTACAAAACTTCCTGTGATCACTTGCTGGCCAAAAGACGGGGGACCATTCGTTACCCTTCCTGTTATTCACACAAAAGATCCAAATACCGGTCAGCGAAATGTAGGTATGTACCGGATGCAGATATTCGGGCCTACACTTACAGCTATGCACTGGCACAAACATAAAGTTTCTGCCAAACATTTTAATGAATACAAAAAGCTTGGAATAAAAATGCCGGTAGCCGTTGCGCTTGGTGGCGATCCTGTGTATGCATATTCTGCCACGGCTCCGCTTCCCGAAAATGTGGATGAATACATGCTTGCCGGTTTTTTAAGAAAGAAAAAAGTGGAACTTGTAAAGTGCATTACACAACCGGAAGTAGAAGTGCCAGCCGATGCAGATTTTATTGTTGAAGGATATGTGGATCCCAATGATGAAATGATCTGGGAAGGACCATTTGGTGATCATACCGGTTATTATTCATTACCGGATTGGTATCCCCGTTTTCATATTACTGCAATTACTCACAAAAAAGATCCTGTATATCCTGCTACTATTGTCGGTATTCCACCACAGGAAGATGCATGGTTGGGGAAAGCAACGGAAAGAATTTTTTTAGCACCTATAAAAATGACAATGGTCCCTGAGATCATTGACATGGAAATGCCGGTAGAAGGGGTGTTTCATAATTTGGTGATCGTAAAAATTAAAAAGGATTATGCAGGACAAGGACAGAAAGTAATGAATGCCATGTGGGGTGCTGGGCAAATGATGTTCAATAAAATTTTAGTGCTGGCTGACGAACAAATACAAATCCAGGATTATGAAACATTAGCAAGATATGTTTTCAGAAATTTAAACCCTGCCACCGATATTTATTTTTCGCAGGGGCCGATGGATGTGCTGGATCATAGTTGCAGCAAACTGGGTTTTGGCGGAAAGATGTGTATTGATGGAACTGCAAAATTTGAAGAAGAGATTGATGAAAGTTACGAGTTAAGAATTAAGAGTTATGAATTAAATGGAGATTTTCTGAAACAAAAGCTTTCGGAAATAAAAGAGGTAAATACTTCCTTACTTAAAAAAGAAATTCCCTGCCTGGTAATTTCTGTTAAAAAAAACAGGAAGGATCATATTCGTGAACTGCATCGGCAGATTTGCGAAATGCAGAAATTGGGCGGAATAAAAATGATCCTGTATGTAGAACATACTGTGGATGCAAATGATCTTCCCACTGCCTTGTGGCGTTTTTGTAATAACCTTGATCCGAAAAGAGATCATATACTTTACAAGGAACAAGAAACCGGCAACTACATTGCCTGTATGGGTTTTGACGGAACACGAAAAACAAAAGAATTTGATGATTTTCATCGTGACTGGCCCAACATCATTGTGGCTGATGACGCAACGATCAAAGCCATTGATGAAAAATGGGATGAATTAGGCATTGGTGAATTCATTTCATCGCCATCATTAAAATTTAAAGGCCAGATGTATGGAGAGGAGGCAGTTGTCGCTTCTTAAATCCTTTTAATTTTGAAGAAAGATGAAATATTGAATAGACCTGAATGATTATGAAAAAAGCCGCCCCACTTCTCATATTGGCTTTCCTGGCTCTTGCTGTTTTTCTTGTTAAGAAATGCAGAGATGTTGATTCAACTTCCACCAAAACTAAAAGATCAACCACATCCATAGTTAACAGGGATAGGGGGTTTGACAGGCGTGTATCCTACCTTGAGTACAGTAATCATGCAAAATGCAGAATGGAATGCAGGCATATTTCAGAGGCAGAAGTAGAAGAGACCATGCGGGATGGTAAAATAAATTACGCCAAAAGTGATATTAAAAATTCACGCTGTCCGCGATATGCCGTTGAAGAGGTAACAAAAGATAATCAACGGGTACGGATAGTTTTTGCCCAATGTAATAATTATACTGAAGTAGTAACAGTCATTGACCTGGATACAGAATGGACCTGTGACTGTCCCGGGGATGATAATAAATATGAAAATAAGAACTGATGCGACATTCCTGTTCTGAGTATGGTGACTGATTGCAAAAAATGTAGATGTAATTTTAGCAGATGAATACGAAGAATGCTACGGTAACTTTAATTATAATCCTGGTCATTCTCGTTTATGCGGCTTTGCGTTGGCAGGTACTGGAGCCGCATAAAAAAGAAGCATTCAACCGTCATCCTTATCATCTGATCTATACGCATCATGCGCTGTGCAGGATGGATTGCAGGTACATCAGTAAAGGAGATATTATATACATTATGCACAAAGGAATTATTTTTTTAAATAAGAGCAACATGAATGATAAGCCCTGTCCTACTTACGCTCTGCAGGGTTATACAGTGACGAATGAGGATATAAGAGTGATATTTGCCCAGTGTGACAGTGAAACAAAAGTTGTTACCTGTTATAATCTTCATAAAGAGTTCGAATGTCATTGCCCCGGTGATGAAGATGCCTCACATTAAAAAAAGGAATGGATGCATTATATTCTGAAACCTTTACAATGGATCTATTGTATCTACGCATTTGTTTTGTTTGTTGCTATCATGCTTTTGCTGTTCCCGTTTGTGATCACGGCCTCTTTTTTTGGAAAGATCCGCGGAGGAAATATGATCTTCAGGCTTTGTATGGTGTGGGCTGATCTTTGGTTCCCTTTGATTTTTATTTTTCCGAAAAAGATTTATGAAGCTCCTCATGATAAAACGAAGCCATACATTTTTGTAACCAATCATATTTCTTTACTCGATGCAGCTATCCTTCCAAAAGCATTTCGTCAACCATTGCGTCCGCTGGGAAAAGTGGAAATGAGTAAGATACCTTTGTTTGGATTTATTTACAAGAAAGCAATTGTGACAGTTGACAGAGGTGATACAAAAAACCGGGCAAGAAGTATTCGTATTTTAAAATCAATTATCGGCAAGGGCATTTCGGTTCTTTTTTTTCCTGAAGGCACTTATAATGAAACGAAGTTATTATTGAAAGACTTCTACAATGGTGCATTCAGAGTAGCGATCGAAACACAAACGCCGCTAAAACCCGTTCTGTTTTTGGATGCTTATGCAAGAATGCACCATCAAAATGTTTTTTCATTAAACCCCGGGCGATGCAGGATCGTTTTTTTGGACGAGATTCCTGTAGTGGGATTAAGGATCAGTGATACAGAAGATCTGAAATGGAAAGTGTACGTGATCATGGAAAAAAAACTCGAAGAATATAAGCATGGCCCCCAAACCCCTAAAGGGGAGTAATGAATCTGTCTTTAACTTCGCCTGCGTTCAAAGAATGGAAAGTAATCAGAAAGTAAATATTCTTCGTGACACCCCTTTAGGGGATGGGGGCTTTTTTGCAGAAATTATCATACCACTTGCTCTTCCGAAAAATTATACCTGGCTGATACCGGAACAAATGCTTGATTCAGTAAAGCCCGGCTGTCGTGTGGAAGTGAACCTGGGTAAGAATAAAAAATATGCAGGCATTGTAAAAAGAACTCATAATGAAAAGCCTGATTTTTTTGAACCCAAGGAAATTCTGAATGTACTGGATACAGAGCCGGTAGTGTTTGAAGAACAATTGCAATTATGGGAATGGATGGCTTCCTATTATATGTGCAGCGAGGGTGAAGTGATGGCGGCCGCGTTGCCATCCCATTTTAAATTATCCAGCGAAACGATTGTAGTATTTAATGAAGAATACGGGGACAATTTTTCCGCACTTGATCATGATGAATACATGGTGGCGGAAGCTTTATTGATAAAGAAAGAATTAAAGCTTTCTGAAGTACAAAGTGTTTTGGACTCATCGCATGTTTATCCTGTCATCAATAAATTAATTCAGAAAAAAGTTTGTTATGTATGGGAAGCATTGAAACAAAGTTATTCTCCCAAAAAGGAAACTTATGTATTGTTGAATCCTGAATATAATAATGAAGAAAAGCTGGAAAAGCTTTTGAATGAAGACAAAAAGTTGCACAGAGCGGAAAAACAAATGGAATTGCTTTTAAGTTACCTGCATTTGATAAAAACAGTTGGTGAAGTAACCAGATCAGAGTTGCTGAAAAAATCAAATGCTTCGGATGCCCAGTTGAAAGGATTGATAGATAAGAATATCCTGTTTACTGAAAAAAGAAATATTGACAGGTTGAGATATCTTCCCAAAAATGTTCAGATCGATTTTGAATTATCCACTCTTCAGCAGGAAGCATTTGAAAAAATAAATAAGTCTTTCGCAGAAAAACCTGTTTGCCTTTTGCATGGCGTTACTTCCAGTGGTAAAACACAGATCTATATTAAACTCATTGAGCAATATATAAAACAAGGGAAGCAGGTTTTGTATATGCTTCCTGAAATTGCACTGACCTCGCAGATCATTCGCCGGTTGCAGAAACATTTTGGTGGATATATTGGCATTTATCATTCTAAATTTTCTCAGAATGAACGGGTGGAAATTTGGAACAAAGTAAAAAACGGGGAATTGAATATAGTTCTTGGAGCAAGATCGTCTATTTTTCTTCCTTACAATAATTTGGGCCTTATCATTTGCGATGAAGAGTATGATACTTCATTCAAACAACAGGATCCGGCGCCACGTTACAATGGACGTGATGCAGCTATTTACTTTGCCTCGCTTTTTGGTGCAAACGTATTATTGGGTAGTGCCACTCCTTCTTTGGAAAGTTATCACAATGCACAGACAGGAAAATATGGACTGGTTGAATTAATGCAGCGTTATGGCGATGTGCAGTTGCCGCCGATTGAAATAATTGATACAAAAAAAATAATTAAGAAAGACAGATCGAAGGTGATGCTTTCGCCTCCGCTGGTTGAAGAAATTAAAAAGACGGTTGAAAGGAATAAGCAGGTGATTCTTTTTCAAAACCGGCGCGGGTATTCGCCCTACCAGGTTTGCCAGGTTTGTGGCTGGATACCCCATTGCGACTATTGTGATGTATCATTAACCTATCATAAATTCTCCAATAAACTCATTTGCCATTACTGCGGAACCACTTATGCACCATTAACCATCTGCCCGGCCTGTGGCAGTCACAACTTTATGCAACGAAATTTTGGCACAGAAAAAATTGAAGAGCTGTTGATGGAAGAACTTCCAAATTATAAAATTGCCCGCATGGATGTGGATACGGTGCGTGGCAAAAATGCACACGATGTATTGATACAGCAATTTGAACAACGACGAATTGATATTTTGGTAGGAACGCAAATGGTAGTGAAGGGTTTGGATTTTGACAATGTTGACCTGGTTGGAATTTTAGATGCAGACGGATTATTGCATTTTGCTGACTTCAGGGTGAATGAAAGAGCCTTTCAATTGATGGAGCAGGTGAGTGGCCGTGCCGGGCGCAAGGAAGCAACAGGAAAAGTAATGATACAAACTATTCAGCCGCAGCACCCACTTTTACAGGTAATACAACGACATGATTACAAAACTATGTATGATACAGAGATCGAAACCCGCAAACAATTTTTCTATCCGCCTTTCTCAAGATTGATTCATTTAACCTTTAAACATAAGATGAAAGATGTGGTGAAGAGAGGTGCACATCATTTTGCAAACAGTTTAAGAAATAAATATGGCAATTATATTGTTGGTCCCGCAGAACCTGTGATCAATAAGATCAGGAATCTATTTTTGATGGAACTACTTTTTAAGTTACCAAGAGATACAAAATTCATCACACAATGCAAAGAGGATATTCTTTATCAGATTGCCGTGTTGCATAATGAAAGGAGTTTTAAGAGCGTTGTAGTTGTGCCGGATGTCGATGTGGTATGATAACGCCGTAATGTAAACCGGGAATCTTACCTTAACTTTTTATCTGCATCACCCATCAGCTTCATTTAAATTGCTTTCAGCAAAACTTCTACCCTGGTGCCTTCCGGGTTTCTGTTCTCATCATACAGATCTGTGATGGATATAGATTCGTTGGCAGCCATTGTCTTGTTGTATCGACTGATCCTGTCTTCAGTAATTTTTAACCCGACACTTTTGTGGTACGGCCGGTTTTGCTGGTTATAAACTCTTGCTTTTTCACGACCGATCCCATTATCCTGTATCACATATTTGATCATGTCGTTTTGTAGTGCTGCTGTTACCGTAAGGTTCAATTGTTTTTCCTCGCTGTTAGCTATGCCATGTAGAATGGCATTTTCTACAAAGGGCTGTATCAACAACGGCGGCACGCAGTAGTCGCCTCCTTGCAGAGCCGGGTCTATATGAGTTTTGAAATTGAATTTATTATTAAAGCGGAGCTGCTCCAGTTCCACATATAGGTTCAGTGTTTCCATGTCCTTCATCAACGGTACCATTTCGTTAAGACTGCTATCAAGGATGTTTCGTACCAGTTTCGAAAACTTAATCAAATAATCAGAAGCCCTGCGTTTGTCATTTTGCATGATAAAATATTCGATACTGTTGATACAGTTAAAAATAAAATGCGGGTTCATTTGGGAACGCAATACCTGCATTTGTAATTCAGCTTTTATTTTTTGAGATTGTATTTTCAGTCGCCGGTTTCGCTGATGAAATAAGACCGCAGCCAGAACAAGTAAAAATAGAAATGTGCCAAGGTAAAATATATTCTTTTGCCTGCTATTCTTCAACCGAAGATTTGTAATATCATTGTCCTTTTGCAATAACGCTATCTTTTCTTCCTTTTGCCGTGTTTTATACATCGCCTCAAAGTCAGCCAACTTTGATTTTGTTTCATCATTGGTGAGTGAATCTTTATGATGAATATATTCCTCCTGAAACTGGTAGGCTTTCTGAAAATTTTTAAGTTTTGCATTTACCTTGGCGAGCTCTTGCAATGCGAGGGAAATAAAAACTTCCTCACCGCTTTCTTTTGCTATAGATAACGCATGCAGAAGAGTGTCCGCTGCAGGCGACCATTGGTGAAGACCCGTGTCAATGCTTGCGACACTAAGTAAATATCTTATCTTTCCTGTTTGATCATTTTCTTGCAGCCATGGTCTTATATCATTAAGAACTGACCTTGCTTCGGTATATTTTTTTTCTGCGGATAAAATACTGACGTAATTAAATGGATTGCGAATATGCAACTGTACATCACTGTGAATCAGCCTGGCTACAGAGTCGGACAGTTTATTGAAATAAAGTGCTGAATCAATTTGATAAAGATTAGTATAATAGGTTGCCAGGTTTGCTGCCGTTCCCATAAACGGCATATTATTTCCTGAAAGATATCCTAATGCTTCCCGTGCATATTTCACTGCATTTATATCGTCCTCCGATTCATCGTAGAGTTCTGCAAGGTTTGCCATAGGAAGTCCGGCATTTTGTGGATAGCCGGCTTTCCGTAGTCCGTCAATTGAATTCCGGTACAGTTCGATTGCTGTTCTGAACATCCCATAATATTGATACACTCCGGCCATTATCGATGATATGCCGTACCGGCGTGGATTGGTGAGATCCATGGTATCTATCCTTTCATGCAGCAAATCAAGGTAAGCAAATACAGAATCTTTTTTTCCAGCCTGAACATATCGCTCCATAATTTCTCTCACCGAAACAAGATTATAATAGCTCATTTTGTCAGGGAAATATGGAAGGACTTTTTTGTAGTAAAATATTGCGCTGTCCGGTTCGCCGATTTGGTAGGAGAACGCCTTGGCTACATCAAAATAAAAGACGCCCTTCATGGAATCTACATTATCTTTTTCAGCCAGGTACATACCTCTTTTTGCCATGTTATAAACCATAGTGAGTTGCCCGGTATTGAGTGAATCACCGATGGCATTCATTAAAAACCGCATACGACTGGTATCGGTGGTGAGTTTATAATAAGGAGATGGTAATGATGCAGAAGGTAGGTTTGTTTGGGCGTTTGAATTGATTGGTATCAGACCAACAATAATGATCGGCAATAATAAATATCGTTTAACCGAAGTGGTCATTTAAATGAAGGGACTATATAATAAATTTAACACTTAACGCTTAAATTAAAATTATGCCACGAAAAATCTTTTCATGATTTTGCTTTGCCGGTATCCAACGATTTCTTTGTAAGGTGTCGCTCTCTCTTGCTTCCGGCATAATTTTTTAACTTTAGTATATACAAATGCAAATCCATGAATAATATCAGGAAAGAAGACATCAAACAGGAAGTGTTTGATCTTTACGACGACTATGCACACAGCCGTATTAACCGCCGGGATTTTGTGCAAAAGTTATCAGTGTATGCTGTTGGTGGTCTCACTGTAACATCTCTAATGAGTTTTCTCATGCCCGATTACCGGCATACGTTACAGGTAAAAGCAGATGATCCCCGCATCATTTCAGAATACATCCATTACAATTCTCCAAAGGGTGATGGCGACATCAGGGCATTGTTATCAAAGCCCACTAATGCAAAAGGTAAGCTGGGCGGTATTGTAGTTGTGCATGAAAACCGCGGACTGAATCCTTATATTGAAGATGTAGCAAAACGAGCTGCCATTGCCGGGTTTATTACTATAGCTCCTGATGCGTTAACTCCTTTGGGCGGCTACCCGGGCAATGACGATGCCGGCCGTGAAATGCAAAGCAAACTCGATAGGAATAAAATGCTCGAAGATTTTATAGCTGCATATGACTATCTTAAAAATGACAAAGATTGCAATGGCAAAGTGGGTGTTGTTGGTTTTTGCTTTGGTGGATGGATCGCTAATATGATGGCCGTACGCATTCCCGGTCTGTCTGCAGCTGTACCATTTTATGGCAGCCAGCCTGCTACGGAAGATGTGCCTAAGATACAGGCGCCCTTACTGCTGCATTATGCAGAGCTTGATACCAGGATCACTAGTGGTGCAGCCGCTTACGAAGCTGCGTTAAAAACTAACGGAAAAGAGTATACGGCGTATGTATATCCCAACGTAAATCATGGCTTTCACAACGATACCACACCGCGGTACGACAAAGCGGCTGCTGAACTTGCCTGGCAACGGACTATTGATTTTTTCAAGGAGAAATTGCAGTAAGAAAAATCATTTCAAATCCCATAGAAGTTTATGCAGTTTTGTTAAAGAGAACTAACACAAAGTACAATGCATATGATGCAGGTAAAAACATTGGGGAAAAAATAAAATACATCTTAACGTTGTATTTTCACAACGACATTTTTTTCTCATCTTCTATTTTAGCCTCTGCTTCCGAAAAACCCGGTCTCTGTAGGCCTATGCGCCAATTATGCGACTAACTACCTGAAATCTGCGACGTACAGGCATTTCACTTTTTAAACGATGGATTTAATAAAGCATCTTATATACATTCAATCACTTTTTAAAAATTACAATTATGAAAAAGATCTTTACACTTATTTTGGTTGCAGTCGGTTCTATTAGCTTCGCTTCTGCACAACCTAAAAAAAGCATTGCCTATAATGACAATAAAAAGATAAGCAATGATTATCGTCAGCATGACATCACTGACAAAACCGCCAGTGTTGTTTACAATGATGCTTATTTTTCCAGGAAAGAAAAAGAAGCAAAGCTGGAAAAGATCAATCGCGAGTTTGATCAGAAAATTGCTTTCGTAAAAAATAACCGGCATTTAACAAGCAGGGAAAAAGCAAAGCAAATTCAGTTGTTGCAAAATCAACGGAAAAATGAAATAGCCAAGGTGAAATTTCAGCATGCAAAAAATAACCAGGATATCCACATCAAAACATCCGGTCATGATTCGCATAAATGGTAAATCACCTGTTAACCAATTTTTTTAATCACTAAAAAGTACAACAATGAAAAAGTTAATCATAATATTAATAGCCGCGATATCCATTAATGCTGCATCAGCTCAAAGCAGGAATGACAGTTATCACCCGCAAGATCACAAACAGGTAACACAAAAGGATAGCCGCAATTATAACGATCAAAGCAGGAATGACAGCTACCAGTCGCAGGATCACAAACAGGTAACACAAAAGGATAGCCGCAATTACAACGATCAAAGCAGGAATGACAGCTATCACTCGCAGGATCACAGACAGGTAACGCAAAAGAATAGCCGCAATTACAACGATCAATACCATCCAAATGATTATACGTACAATGACAATAACGGGTGGAAGAATGATCGTGACCGCCAGGAAGCTTACGACCGCATGAACAAGCAATACGATCAAAGGATCGATGGATATAGAAAGGATCGTTCGCTCAACCCGTATGAAAGGGACAGGAAAATACGTGAAGCCCAACAGGAAAGAGAACAAAGATCAAAGTCATTTGGAACCGGGCTTATAGTAGGAGGAATAGCAGGTCTTTTGGTGGGTTTATTGGCAGGGCATTAAAAAAAACAGAACATCAGTAAATAAAGGCCGTTCTATACGGCCTTTATTATTTTTATAGCAGGGAGCAGACTATATTTCACAAACTCCAACCAGCATTAAGCAAAAAGATTCCGCTGGAGCGGAAAGGGTTATTTGTCGGCACATTCTTGAGTTCGTCGCAGACTTTTCCCGGTTTGCAGCATTTTAAAATTTGTTTTTTCCAATGGAATACTTTTGTGTCGTCAAACAGAAATTGCCCGCAAGAAGGCGTTACCATCGCAATAAAATAATTCTGATAATGAAAAATTTACAATACCGTATGTACAGACTGATTGCAGTGAATGTTTTTCTGGCAACATTTATTTTCCCGGCAACAGCCTGTAATGCTCAATCCACGCCAAAGCAATCATTGCTTGCGCTGTCAAAAGCCGACCATGTGCTGGCAATCGTCGATCCTTCTACATTAAAAGTTACTGCCCGCATTCCTGTTGGCGAAGATCCGCATGAAGTGATCGCTTCTTCAGACGGAAAGACGGCTTATGTTTCCATTTATGGTGGTGGCAGTTTGCATGAATTGAACGTGATTGACCTCGTTGCGCAAAGACCTTTGACTAACGTTGATACAAGACCACTCTTTGGCCCGCATGGTCTCACGTTTGTTGACGGGAAAGCATGGTTTACTGCAGAAGGTTCCAAAGCCATTGGCCGCTATGATCCTGCAACCGGCAAACTTGACTGGAGCATGGGAACGGGCCAGGACAGAACACACATGATCTTTGTTACTGCCGATGCAAAAAAAATTTACACGACAAATGTCTCTTCCGGAACAGTAAGTATTCTTGTTGATACGCTGATCTCGCCTCCGTTTCCTAATGCCAGGCCACATGAAGATTGGATGCAAACTATTGTTCCAACTGCAGGAGGTTCGGAAGGATTTGATGTATCGCCCGATGGCAGTGAGTTATGGACCGCATCCGCTGAAGACGGAACAATTTCTATCATTGACCTTACCACAAAAAAATTAGCGACGAAAATTGATGCAAAAGTTTCAGGTGCTAACCGGTTGAAGTTTACGCTGGATGGTAAGCAGGTATTCATTTCGAGTCTTCAATCAGGTGAACTGACCATTTATGATGCCAAATCACGTAAAGAAGTGAAGCGATTGAAAATTGGTCATGGTGCAGCAGGAATTCTGATGGACCCTGATGGTTCCCGTGCCTTTGTTGCCTGTTCGGCTGATAATTATGTGGCCATTGTAGATCTTAAAACTTTAGAAGTTACCGGCCATCTCGATGTGGGTGGAGTACCCGATGGTCTTGCATGGGCAGTGCAACAGTAGGTACTAAATAATTCCATGTATCGTGTCGAGACAAAACATGACGGAAGACAAAAACAAATCTGGCGAAAGCAGGAGATAACCGAAAAAGCTATTCACTTATCTCTTGCTTTCAAAAGAAAAAAGAAAAAAAATATTATCTCTCTAAAGGCTTATATACATAGGATGCAGATGTTAGCTGCAGATAGCTACTATGACTCTTTTTTCTTATTCCCAATCCCTAAAAGAAATTCAATTAATTTCTCTGGTCGCACAATTGAAATTACATTTAAAGAATGTACTCCCGAGACGCACATTCCTCCAAAATAATATTTGTCACCAATCTTAAAAAAAACAGGCGCACCTGAATCACCTTCACTCGCATACGTATTATCTATTGCTTTTCCCCAATAGTTTATTGAATCATATTTATTCAGGGTTTGGCTATACCTTACCAAATCATAACTACCAATTAGTGAAGCCTTGGTCATAATTTTATTAGGAAATGAAGTTTCAAGGTTAAATGGGAAATTGTTGGTTGTGTCGGGAAAACCATAAATAAAAATGCTTTCAATTTTTTTGAAATTGAAGCTATGATAATCTTTTGCCAGAAACTTGTCGACAGAATTAATTCGCCTTTGAAGCTTACTATCTATTTTTTGGATATAAATATCGGTATCACCAAAAATGGGATTAGCTGATTTCGGTGCAGCGGAAATATCAATCTTAAGAGTTCGATTTGGTTCTATGCAAGAGTCACAAATAAGAATAGTTAAAGTGTCACAAGGAATAGCTGCCACATGTTTCGCAGTTATGAAATACAAATTCTTTTTTAATTTGAGAAAAAAGCCAACTCCAACATAAGCGCCGTCAGAATTCGTCTTTGCATATGCTAGATATGAAAAACCTCTAACTTCTGACTGTGAAATGCCGTTTTGAAAAGAGGATAAGAAAACAATTGCATAAAGGAAAGTTTTTAGTCGCAATTGATTTAATGTTTTTATGCCAAGTGTATTTATGATACGAGTGATAAATATTTGCCACCAACGCGGCGATTTGCGAAGCAGTGGGCTTTGAAAAAAGAACGTTATTAATGAAGGTAAAATTATTTCGTAAATCGCATGATAGCCGCAGCCCTGCTTTTTTCAAGGCCAATCCTAGCTGCATACCCTTTCCCCCAGCAAAGATGTGTCAAACTAAAAACTCTTTATTACTGAGTCTTTGTCCTGCGATTTCATCATGCGACGGCAAGTAAATTGTCTTACGATTGGTTGCATATCCTATTAATTTTTTATATGTTTCTTTTGTCTTTTTAAAGTCTGCATTTACTCCTGCCAATTCGCCTCTTAAAATCTGCCTTTGATTGTAAGATGTGTCGCCGGCAAAAATTATATCAAAGTCATCTGTTTTAAAAATGATAGAACTGTGCCCATGGGTATGCCCTGGCGTAGGAACATACAAAACATCCTCTGCATGAGTGACAGGATATGCCTGATTAAATACATCAACTCTGTTTTCTTTATATTTTACAAGGTTTGGTTTAAACCAACTTGGGTAGGTAGATGGGGCATTGCTGTATGGTTTTTTAGATTCCAAATCGCTCACAATTATTTCCTGCTTTGGAAAAAACTTTATCCCATCAGTATGGTCTAAATGTAAATGGGTAAGTAATACCAACTTTATATCATCAGGTGTAAGATTTATTTTTGCTAATTGAAAATCCAACTCCTCCTCTTTTTCTATAATTTTCTTAGAAATACGTTTCGATATATATCTACTGTATGCACTTTCATTAGCTAAAAACTCATCTATATTTTTCGAATCCGCTAACTCACCGGTATCAATGGCAATAATGCCCTCTGGATGCTCAATGATCCAGACCCATATTGGCATGTAATCAGTGAAATAGCTATCCAAAAGGATATTGACCTTTGCAAGTTCTCCAAAACCTTTTTTGGTTCTAAAATTTCTTTTTACCGCTACTGCTCCTGTGCATAAGGCGTGAATTTTTACTTCTTTGCCTTTTAGTTTTACAACAGTCGTTACGTTTTGATGGGTTGGAAGGGTACCCTTTAAGCCATCTTTTTTGTATGATACTGACTCTTGACTTGTTGCTGCTGAATTTGAAGCAAAAAGATTGCTGTTCAGCATACTTGTCCCATCCATAGTCAGGGCTGTATACTTTGCTGTGTCGGTAAGGAATTTTGTACGTTCCATTTTTATTTTTTTTAATTATTAACAATGGTACAAAAGTAGATACGACTTAAGGGGCAAAACGATAACAAAAGATAAGAAGTGAGAATCGCTATTTTTTCATAACACGATTCCTGATACGACTTAATGAAACAGGCGTGATGCCTAAAAACGTGGCTAACTGATGTTGTGGAATTCTATTGACTAATTCAGGTCTTTCTTTTTGAAGATTCAAATAGCGTTCTTCCGGGCTGTCAAGAATATGTGAGGTGAATAAATCGTGCAATGTAACAAAGCGTTCTTCTAAAACCTTACGAACAAATTCATTCATTCTTGGCAACTCATTAAACAGTTTCTGCAATGCTTCATAGGAGATGGAAAGTACTTCGCAGTCTTCCAGTGTTTCAATGGAAAGCCTGCTTGGTTTTTGGGAAATAAAACTGTCATAAGCTCCTGCAAACCTTTTTTCGGTAAAGAAATATGCTGAAATGTCTTCGCCATCTTTTTCGTAAAAAAGCCGAATACAACCGCTTAGAATAAAGTAAACTTCTTTCGCTGTTTTACCAGCCTTTAAAATATTGGTTTTCTTTTTAAAGGTTTTTGTTTCAAAGTGTTTCATTACAATAGCTAATTCAGTGTCAGTAAAGCCTGTAATTAGCTTCATTGATTGTATGATATTGTCGTTTGTCATATTTATGGGGGTGTCAAATAAGGTTGCAACTAACGCGGCGATTTGCGAAGTCCACTGCGGAAAGCAGACAGCAGATCCCGAATTTATTCGGGAGATGCAAAGTATGCGAAGCAGTGGGCTTTGAAAAAAGTACGTTGATAGTGAAGTTATTGATATTTCGTAAATCGCATGATAGCCGCAGCCCTTCTTTTTTCAAAGCAAATGTTAGCAGCATTTTACTTCGATTCTGAGAATATTTCATTACACCAAAGTAATAAATCTTGTTCATCAACCATGCTCCATGAATGTGGGTGTCCTTCTATATTTAATCCTTTATTATGGGTAACAATTAATTCTGCCTTTGAGTTTCCGTTCAGTTTTAATTGGTTTATTAAAGCAGCATCATCAATAGAATTTAAATCATAATAATCTTTTCTCCTATTATCTATCCACCAATTAATATCGGGTTCTGTATATAGTCTTACTGCTAAATGATTAAGTAAATAAGCATTTCCACCATTAGAAGCGGAATAGCAAAATGGTGAGCTTGTTTGATATGATTTAATATTTGTTTGTGGTGTTCCTTTCAAATTCCTGGTCAAAAGCTCTATCAACATTTTGCCTTCGTCAACTGCATCTTTACTGAAATTTCGAATAATTGCATTATTGGATTCATTGTACAATCTTTCATAATCAAGAGGTGGGTCTACACCAAAGACCCCGGAAGGTTTGATTCCATAAAATGATTTATTTAAGTAACAATATTCAGCATATCTTACTGAGCCTGTTCCAGCCGCTGACATTCCACCGATTATTATCTTATTGTTTGGAATTTTGTATTCCTGGATTACTTCTCCTATCATTCCGTCAATAATATTTATTATACTGTCGCTTGTAAGGTTGTCTAAATAGCTTGTTGTTGGCATGATTGTCAAAGTACATATTCCCAAATTGTATGCGATTATTTTTGAACTATCGGATAAGCCTCTGGCATTCAAAACTAACAATCCTTTAATAGTGTCTTTAGGAAGTCTGATAATATAAAAATTTTGAGAACTATCCTTTGGATTTTTATAAACGGTTTTTGATTGTTGTCCTAAAGACATTTTCCCAACAAAAAGCAGTGGTAGTATTATTAGAGATTTCATAATTGCTGCTAACGCGGCGATTTGCGAAGTTCACTGCGAAAGCAGACAGCAGATCCCGAATTTATTCGAGATCTGCAAAGTATGCGAAGCAGTGGGCTTTGAAAAAAGTACGTTGTTAGTGAAGGTAAAATTATTTCGTAAATCGCATGATAGCCGCAGCCCTGCTTTTTTCAAAGCAACCCCCTGTTGGCTGTTCGTGGCTCGTCCTTTTATAGCTTTTGTCACTAAATAAGACAACTAATGTTTAGCCTCTTTAGAATTGTCTTTCCATTTTATCATTTCCTGATAAACAGTACTTTCTGAAAGAGTGTCTTTAAGTATTTGGTCGTAAGACAGATGTTTGATGTTCATTAAATACTCCATCATCAACTTGCCCCTATAATAATAATCCGGAACTTCACATCCGCCCTCTTCTGATGAAATCCAAATCTCCGTTGCTTTACTTTTAAGATTAACGTATCTGTTGATGTCGCTTGTAAAATTATACCCCTCACCTGTAAGTTCGTTCTGTTTTGAAATATATTCAGGGTAACCCTCCAATTTCCAGAATTCCGGATGTTTAAATGGATTAAATTTTAGTATTCCGTACTTGTGGGCTTGCAGGCAATGAATCATTTCGTGAGCAATAATTTCCGTCAGGTTTACTTCACATGCTTTATGAAAAGTAGGGAAAGCCAGGTTGTTTTTGGGATCAATTCTAATTTTTATAATCAGGTTATGAAGTCTTGATCTTGCCGCGGGGCCTGTTCCAAATATTTTGTTGTCAATTTTATTATAGAATGTATTATAGCAAAGGATGATGTTGTATTTATAGCTGGAATCATACAATTCCGATTTCTGAACAAGATCCATGGCCTCGTCTAAAACAATTTTAATGTTACCATCTATCTTATCATTGGAATACACAGTGAATTCTTTGTATTTGACTTTGTTGGCAAATAATCGTTCGGGGAACAAAATAATTAAAAAAATTGTCAGAAAGGTGGCTAAAAATGCCAACAATGTAATTCTGAAAATTTTCTTGCACTTCTTTTTCATTGTCACTTTTATTTAATGCTGTTATTGCAAGCCGCGCCTACCCTATAAGCCTTTGTGTGTTGGGGGACAACGGCCCAAAAGAAAAAGTTATTTGTTATTCAAAGTTCGTTCAAGTTTTTCAAACGTTGTTTGCCAGCCGGCCAGGTAATTATGGGCGGATGCAGTTCCAATATGCGCATGTTCAAATTGCATTTGGGTAAGACCATTGACAGAAGTGAATAATACAGTAACTAACGATTCAACGCCAGGTTCATTTTTCCACGTCCAGGTGAAAGAAAGCTTGCTGCATATTTGCACTTCAATATAAACACCGAAGCAGGTGTGTTCTGCTCCGTCGGCATTTGCAAATGTAATTTCAAAATGCCCGCCCGGTCTCACATCAAGTTCAGCACTCATTCCTTTTCCATTCGGATCTGAGCCAAACCAATTCAAAATGATTGACGGTTCGGTCCATGCATTCCACACATCTTTTATTGAAGCATGAATGATCGTTTCAATCGTTATAGTGTCTTCACCCGCGGAGCACATTTCTTACTTATTCAAATTAATCATTCAGTTTTCTTATTTCACGGTACTCATACACAAAAAACCCTTTCTCATTTTTCTTTGAGGCTTCTGACATGGCCTTTGCTACATCTTTCGCCAGGATTGGTTTATATTTTGAAGGAAGTAGAAATGAAAAAGCTTTCATAACAGTTTGCACCGTCTTTTCTCCACTCCTAAATTCATTTCTTTTTCCTAATAACATAGATGGCCGCATGATATGAACACTTTCTATTCCAACCATGCCCACAGCATCTTCCGCTTCGCCTTTTAATTTCAAATAGAAATTTTTGCTTTGGCTGTCAGCGCCAACTGAAGAAACCAGTACAAGAGTTTTGCAGCCAACCATCTTGCTGTATCGTGCTATGTGCACGGGAATATCATAATCTACCTTTCTGTAAGCAGCCTTATCACCTTTTACTTTTTTTTGTGTCGTTCCCACGGCCACAAAGATCGCATCACTGCCATCCAGCGCAACCAGCAAAGAATCCGCATCGTTAAAATCAACCAATTTCTTTTCGAGTTTTGGATGATCTATGCTAAATGGCCGGCGTACAAGAATTCTTATGGTTTGAAAATAATCATCTTCCAGTAAAAGTTTCAGCAATTCTCCGCCGATCAATCCTGTTGCTCCTACTAATGTTGCTGTTTTTCCACTCATGATTTTAATGTTATTTTGCTTAAAAGCAAGGACACAAAGTTCACAAAGTATCACAGAGGACACAAAGAAAAGGTTTAAGGTCACCTTTGTGTTCGTCGTGCTTTCTTCGTGTTCTTAGTGCTCCAAAAAACTATGGGGCTAATGCAAATTCAGGAAAATTTTTCTCTTAAGGCTTATAATACTTTTGGTATTGACGCAAAAGCAAGATGGTTTACTACATTTCAATCAGTTTCGCATTTAAATGAGGCTTTAACCACAAACCATAAATCACAAACCACAAACTTCATTCTCGGAGGTGGAAGTAATGTTCTGTTTACTAAAGATTACGATGGGCTTATTTTGAAGAATGAGATCAGGGGGATTAAAAAAATAGATGAGGATGATGAATATGTGTACATAAAAGCAGGGGCAGGTGAGAACTGGCATCAATTCGTTTTGCACTGCATTCAAAACAATTGGGCCGGTGTTGAAAATCTTTCACTGATCCCGGGGAATGTGGGAGCGTCTCCTATGCAAAACATCGGGGCTTACGGGGTTGAGATCAAAGAAGTGTTTCATGCTTTAAAAGCCTTTCATCTCCGGGAGAAAGCCAATTATCATTTCGGCCTTAAGGATTGCGAATTCGGCTATCGTGACAGTGTATTCAAAAAAAAATATAAAGACCAGTTCGTAATTCTCGAAGTTACTTATCGTTTTAATAAAATCCCTAAATACAATATAAGTTATGGTGCGGTTGCGCAGGAACTGGAAAGAATGGGAGTGAAGGAACTGAATATTGCGGCCATTTCACAGGCTATTATTAATATTCGTACTTCCAAATTGCCCGACCCTGCAGTAATTGGAAATGCCGGTAGCTTTTTTAAAAATCCTTCCATTCCAAAAGAAAAATTCCAAAATTTAAAATCCGAATTCTCAAATATTGTGGGTTATGAAAATAACGATAGTAGCGTTAAACTTGCCGCTGCCTGGTTGATCGAACAATGCGGGTGGAAAGGCTATAGGAGAGGAGATGCAGGCTGTCATGAAAGACAGGCACTTGTTTTAGTGAATTATGGAAATGCAGGTGGAAAAGAAATTTATGATTTAAGTGAAGAGATCAAACAAAGCGTGAAAGAAAAATTTGACGTGGAATTAGAAAGAGAAGTGAACATAGTGTAGAACTACGATTTTTGGGATTAAGAAGGATTTAAGGGAAATTCATAATTCTTTTTACTCTTGATAAATCCTGTAGATAATGGTCCAGATTACGCTTCTTCATCAAATTCTTCTTCATAATTTCTTCCCAGATTCAGCATACTTCCCATCAGATCTTTGAATTCAATCTTTCCTTCGATCACTTTTTTGCTAATGAATGAATAAGCGGCCAAACCATGCAACACAAATTCCATTAACAACGCTGTCTCTTTTTCATTCGCTCCTTTAAAATATTTTTTTACCAATGCCTGCAGGCCGTCCACTTTATAAAGATTCAAAACCTTTTCTTCATCCCTTGTATTGAAGAAAAGATTTACATGGTTTCCTTTATCAAACCAGGTGATGATAGGGCGATAGGGATTTTCATCTTTTGCCTCTGCTGTTTTTCTTTTTTTCAGTTGGTCAGGATTGGGAAAATATTGCGCAAACTGTGAACGGATGGATTTATCGAGTAAATTCATCGCTACCTGGTAAGGACCTTCCTGCTCACCTTCATATACCAATTCGATTTTTCCTGTAATGGAAGGAATGATCCCAACCAAATCACTGATCCAGACCTGCGTTTGTTTTTCTTTATTTACGATGGCTCTTCTTTCCGCAGCGCTGATTGCATTTTCGAAAGCAGAAATAGTCAACCTTGCACTTACGCCGCTTTTCTTATCTACGAACTCACTGCCTCTTGCTTCAAATGCTACCTGTTCTATCAATCGTTTCGCCAGGTCGCTTACTTTTACCATTGCTTTTTGTTCTTCATCCACTTCAGCTTCCTGTTCAGTAATAGCGAGAGCAGTATCTATATCTTTTGGATAATGAGTGAGTATCTGGCTCTCGATACGATCTTTAAGAGGCGTAACAATAGCCCCACGATTTGTATAATCTTCCGGGTTGGCGGTGAATACGAATAAAATATCAAGAGGCAGCCGCAATTTAAATCCACGAATCTGCACATCGCCTTCTTCAAGAATATTAAATAAAGCAACCTGTATTCTCGCCTGCAGATCGGGTAATTCATTAATTACAAAAATGCCACGATTACTTTTTGGAATGATTCCATAGTGAATCACTCTTTCATCTGCAAAACTTAGTTTAAGATTAGCAGCTTTTATCGGGTCCACATCGCCAATAAGATCAGCTACGCTTACATCAGGCGTAGCCAGTTTTTCTGCATAGCGTTCACTGCGATGCACCCAATGTATGGGTGTCTCATCACCATGAGCAGCGATCTGGTCAAACGAAAATTTTGAAGTAGGTTTTAGCGGATCATCATTGATCTCGCTACCTGCGATCATCGGAATATATTCATCAAGCAGTTGAGTCATTTGCCGGGCCATTCTTGTTTTTGCCTGGCCACGCAATCCCAAAAACAAAATATTATGTTTACTGAGCAATGCTCTTTCTACATCGGGTATCACGCTGTCTTCGTACCCAATGATACCGGGAAAAGTGGCTTCACCGGTTTTTAATTTGCAAATAAGATTTTGCCGTAACTCTTCCTTAATGCTTTTATTTTTATAACCGCTCGCTTTTAACTCGCCCAGAGTTTTTATGTTGTGTATTTTCATTTTTTTGTTATCAGCTTTTGAATTTCAATTTTGCTTCATCTAAAACTTTTCCGATCTAAGTTCCCCTTTAGGGGACAGGGGCATTAATAAACCGTTTTTCTTTTTCCACTCTCAAAATCTTTAAAGATAAATGCTCCCAGTTTATCCAATGAAGCAAAGAATGCCTTGCCACTATTTGTTTCTGTAAACTCCTGTACAAATCGCTGCAGGTAAGGGTCTGTTGCTATCATAAATGTGGTAATAGGAATCTTTATTCTTTTACATTGTGCTGCTAAGTTTAAGCAGCGGCTGGTTATCTTCCTGTCGAGGCCAAAACTATTTTTATAATATCTCTTACCCATTTTTAAACAGGTCGGCTTTCCGTCTGTCACCATAAATATCTGTTTGTTCGGATTTTTTCTTCTTCTCAAAATGTCCATAGCTAATTCAAGTCCTGCTACCGTGTTTGTATGGTAAGGCCCCACCTGCAAATAAGGAAGGTCTTTTATCTCCACCGGCCATGCATCGTTGCCGAACACCACAATATCTAACGTATCTTTTGGGTATTTGGTTGTTATCAGTTCACTCAAAGCCATCGCTACTTTTTTGGCCGGCGTGATCCTGTCTTCGCCATACAATATCATGGAGTGAGAAATATCGATCATCAATACAGTTGAAGTTTGGGATTTGAAATCAGTTTCACGGATCGTAAGATCATCTTCCTGCATATTGAAACTTTCAACACCATGATTGATCTGTGCATTGCGGATGGATTCAGTGAAATCGATTTGCTCCAGCATATCACCAAACTGGAACTGTCTTGTTTCAGGATTTACTTCATCACCCTGACCCGGCTTGAATGTATGATGATCTCCCTGCTTTGTTTTTTTCAGCTTGCCGAAAATTTCTTCCAGGCTTCTTTTCCGAATCCCCTGTTCTGTTTTTGGAGTGATTTTTATCTGACCCGTTTGATGTTCTTCAGTGAGGTATCCTTTTTCTTTTAACTCATCAATAAAATCACCAATGCCGTATTCGTCATCGGTCATTTCATATTCGCGGTCAAGCTGATTCAGCCATTGTAAAGCTTCAGATACATCTCCACTGGTATAGGTAAGCAATTGCATGAAGACATCCAGCAATTGCTGGAATTTTGTTTTGCCCTGTTCATTTGGGTCGAATTTATTGAAATGATGTCCTATCATAAAGGTTTAAGGTTTATGGGTAACATTTTATACTTTTTCACTCAAGGCAATTTACAATTTTTATTTTGGCTATTTTTAGTTTAACAACAACAACTTAAAGATTGAAAAATTTAGAGGCAAGTTTCGTTGAATTATTCAACGATTCGATCTTAGCGATTTGTATTTTCAAAAAGGCAAACTCCCGACCAGGGAAATTCCCCTTTTGGACCTTCAGGTTCAGGAATAGCAGCAAAACTCTTCATTTCCTCATTCAACCTGTTTAATGTAGCTGCTGTTTTTAGTTTTGATTTGGATTCAAGATTTTTCCATCCGTAGCGAAGAAAAAATGCTTCACCTTCTGCCGGAGCAAATTGAAATTCTGCATCACTGCCTTTTAGTGCAGGTCCCATTCTTTCTTTTGTCAATACCAGCAACCCGGGAGAAACCATATCAAATATCCAGCGACGGAAATTTTTTTGTGATGAAAGATCTGAAGCCAGTGAAGCAGCCTCTTCTGTTGTAAGATAGATCATCAGTCCCTCAGAAATTACCAGGGCATTACCAGTTTCTTTGTTTAAATGTCTGAAGAGTTCAAGTCTTGCTTTTTGATCCGACAGATCTAATTGAATTCTTCTTAACTGGCAATTCGGTTTTTCCTCGGCAAGTATTTTTTCTTTTTCATGAATAATACCCGGAAGATCCACTTCAACCCATTGCAACGATGAAGGAAGTTCCATCCTGTACGGCCTGGCGTCAAGGCCCGCCGCAAGATTGATCACCATATCAAAACCCTGCTTTATATACTGCATGATGTATTCGTCAAACAAAAAAGTTCTTGCTACAAACGACCAGCTATGCTGACGGCTGAATTCAATGGAATCGGCAATTTGTTCTCCTTTTTCTCCCGCAAGTTTGCGTGCAAAAGGATCATGAAAAATAGCATCAGGCCGTTCACTTTCTTCAGCTCTGAAAACAGCTACCCATTTTGCAGTATCGGAAATATTTTCAACTAAATTTCCCATCAAAAAATGATTCAATTTATTTATAATAGTTCAAAGTTCCGGTTTTATTTTATAATAGTATTTTAAACATTATATTAATTATAACACCGCCCTGTTTTATTTTTACCTCTTGTTATGACCGCTTATGAAAAATTTTCTGCCCGTATTTCTGAAATTTCCCGCCGTTTACTTTTTTTTATTTTCCCGATTATCTTTTCTCAATTATTATTTGGACAGCAAATAAATATCAGTTTCAAAATTACCAATAATAAAAATGAACCTATTCCGTATGCCAGCCTCGTTGTATTTAAGAAAAGCGATACTTCACAAATACAGAAAAAAGCTGCTGACAGCCTGGGTCTTGTAAAATTTTCTTTATACAGAAATGTTCAATATATCATCCGGGTATCATCGGCAAATTATCAACACCTTGAAAAAAATATAACAGTTACTCCTGGTAATATGTTTTTTTCTCTTGTTCTTCAGCCTGCATCAAAAACATTGCAGGGAGTTGTTATAACGGCCAAAGCGCCATTGATGAGACAGGAAGATGATAAAACAATTGTTGATCCCGAACCTCTAGCTGCCGCTTCTACAAATGTGTATGAAATTCTTGAGAAAACTCCGGGGATTTTTGTTGACCAGGACGGCAATGTTTATATCAGCAGTTTAACTCCCGCCACTATTTATATCAATGGACGGGAAATGAAAATGAGCACGGTTGATATTGCTACTATGCTAAAGAATCTTCCTCCGAATTCCATTTCTAAAATTGAAATTCTTCGTACACCTTCAGCAAAATACGATGCATCAGGAACCGGAGGCATCGTAAATATAGTTTTAAAGAAAGGAGTGAAGTTGGGAATGACCGGCAGTGTGACAGCCGGCACTCAACAAGGTTCTTATGGAAACCAGTTCCTTTCATTTAATCTCAATAATAATGACGGTAAGAAAAGTTCCTTCATTGATCTTAATTATAGTAAAAGAAACAGTTTTGAACAGATAGCCACTAACCGTGTATTTGCACCCGACTCAATGCTGGCACAACATGCTTTTACCAAATACCCGGGCAGTTCTTATTTTGGAAGTTTTGGTTTTGCTAATTCATGGGCTCATAACTGGGATTTTGATTACGATGGCAGTATTAGTTATAATGATTTTAATAACAACACGGATAATTTTAGTGTAATTGAAAAAATAAGTACATACGATACTTTGACAAATAATCTGAACAGGGTAAATAATAATGGATTTACATTGAATATCAGGAACGGTTTTGATTTCACAAAGAAGATCGACACGATAGGTTCACAATGGGATAATGATATTTTTTATAATTACACACAGGATAATTCCAAACAGGTTTTTTCAACTGATTATTTTTCTCCGGTTACTTTCTACACCGGCGGAGATGGAACAGGTGATAATAAAAGAAATCTTTTTACTGCCAGGTCTGATCTTAAACTGAAAATGAAGAGCAGGTTCACATTGGAAACCGGTTTAAAAACTTCATTGCTTGATTTCAAAAGTGTAAATGATTATTTCAACGAAACTGGCGGTATAAGAACAAAAGATATCAGTCGCACCAGCACTTTTCATTATAAGGAAAATATAAATGCTCTTTATCTGCAAGGCTCTAAAACGTTATGGAAAAATTTTATCATCAAGGCGGGAGTGAGATTGGAAAACACCGACATGGATGGCAACCAGGTCATTCCGTCTGATACAAGTTTTAAGATTCACCGTTCGGATATTTTCCCCTATGTCTATCTCAGCAAAAAAGTTATGACAATCGCCGGCTATGAGCTTCGTTCATATCTTGTTTACCGTCGCACTATTACAAGGCCCGGGTATGACCAGTTAAATCCATTTCCAAGATATGTGGATCAATATCTTTCAGAAACCGGTAATCCCACTCTTCGCCCGCAATTCACTACAAATTATGAAGCTAATATCAGTGTGAATGAGCGACCATTGCTCGCTATAGGATATAATGACACAAAGGACATTTTTACAAATGTAATTTACCAGGCTGATAGCAGTAGCCGTGTTACTTACAAAACTTATGATAATCTCGGTACCAATAAAGAGCTTTATCTACGGGGACTTGGTGCTATTCCGCCGGGCGGAAGATATTTTTTTGTTTTGGGCGCACAGTATAATCATAATTTTTATGAAGGATTATATGAAAACAAACCTCTTTCATTCAAAAAAGGAACCTGGACATTTTTTACGTATCACCAGTTTAAACTCGATAAACGATCACAGATCACTCTCCATGGATTTATTCGCTTTAAAGGATTACAGCAGTTTTATGAGTTAGGCACATTTGGGGCATTGAACACAAGTATCAATCGCCAGTTCCTGAAACAAAAACTGATCATCACGCTTAGCATGAATGACATCTTCTATACCAATCAAAATGATTTTGCTATTAACCAGGGGAGTATAAATGCCAGCGGCGACCGGAAAGCAGATACGCGGCGCTTTGGTATTAATATCCGTTACAATTTTGGTATCAGGAAAAAAGAAGAGAAGATTGATATATTCAATATAGGGCCACAGGAAAGATCAAATTAGGCGAAGTTAACGAAGATCAATGCTCTGTGTAACTCCGTGTTCTCTATGCCTTAGTGGTTAAAAAGATTCTAAACCGAACCACTTCCTTAATGAAAGGGACAATTTTTATTTTATCCTGTTATACTTTTTTAAAATTCTGATCACTGCCTTGTGAGGCAAACCATATACTGTATTATCATTGATTCCTTTCATTGTTTCCCCGGCAACAAGTGCATTAATGATGGCTTCTTCTGTCGCTTCTATTGTCGCCGTAAACAACGCTCCCATCTGGTCATTGGAAAACATTGTTGCTGTAGTTTCTTTTTTGCGGCTAAATGAATTTTTATTGGCTGTTGAGAAAGCAATAAAAATATCACCCGATCCATTGCCGCCAATGCCGCCGACTTTTCCAATACCAAGAGGCACTCTTTGTGCAATCCTTTTTAACTGGTGAGGAAGTAAAGGCGCATCGGTTGCTACTACAACAATAATAGAACCTTGTTCCATCCGTTCATCATTTGTTTTGGTTTGAGCAGATGGTTCCTCAAAAATTTTTACATTCAATGTATCAGCGAGTTCTTTTCCAACAGGTGCACCGGCAATAGTAAGTTCTGAGCGGCTTCCATAATTGGCTTGCACTAATACACCCACGGTATAGCCTCCCAGTTTTTTATCAATCACTCTTGATGAAGTTCCGATGCCTCCCTTAAATCCATGACATATCATTCCAGTGCCCCCGCCAACTGCTCCTTCTTCTACAAAACCCGTTGATGCTTTTTCCAATGCCTGCCGCACATGCTCAGGCTTTACATGAAAACCATTTATATCATTCAATATTCCGTCCCATGTTTCAGCCACTACGGGATAAGAATACCAGAATAGCCCCTGTGCGGTATCATAATATTTATGTTCATCCATCCATTTCAATGCTGCGTCACGAACAGTTCCTACACTGCTTGTATTCGTTATTAATACAGGTGTTTCCAAAAATCCTGATTCAGTGATCCAATGAGTGCCGGTCATATCCCCATTTCCATTCAGCATATGCCAGTTGGCAAAAACGGGAGTATATTTTTTCCCTGCAGGAAAAATGGCAGTAACTCCTGTACGCACAGGTCCTTTCCCTTTTTCTAATTTTCCACTTCCTTCAATAAGAGTAGTATGGCCTACTTCAACTCCGGCCACATCTGTAATGGCATTGTACTTGCCCGGTGTTCCATCAAAGGGAATTCCGAGATCTCTTGCCCTTGGTTTTTTTTCCTGGGAAAAAGAAGTAGTTGATAATAACATGAGAAAAATTATAATGATGAATTTCATTATTTCAGATTGAAAAATAAAAGATCAATTTTCTTCAAGCTCATCCTTTGCAGGAAGTTTTGGAAAACCATGATGCGGTTCTGTCTGATACCAATAAACCACTGAACTAATATCAGATTGCTGAACCAGGTAACGACCACCGCTTCTCCATCCAAGGTCCTGGATAGTTACTTTTAAACTTTTATCAAAACGGATCGGGTCCATAATATGCCAGCGATACAATCCAAAGCGCTGCATCACATTATAATGCCCGTCGCCGCGAATAACCTGGGCCAGGCCAGAATAGGCTGTTGAAAATTCAGTGTAGTTAGATGTTTCTACTCCCGCTTCATTTTTATTTCTTGTATCAAAATCATAGGAGCCACAGAAATAATCTTCAGTACCTGTGCCATTGATAGTTGGAAATTGTTTATCTCCATCCATATAAAACTTTATTTCTCCTTCTCCCCACCAGCCATTATTATGTACACCCCAGGCAAGATAAGTTCCTACGTACTGTCCTTTACCCTGTATGCTGTCTGCCAATGCGCAAACTCCACCTTTTACCGGGTTACTTCTTCTGAATTGTGCATGAAAATAAGCCGCTTCATCAGGTATAGTTGTAAGAGTATAATCTACCTGGTAATACAGGTACATACTTTCAGTATTGATGTTTGTCATTGTTATCCTGCATTTTTTTCTGAAAGGCATTACCCAGTAACAATTAAATGCGCTACCAGGATTAACAGCAACCATCAATGAATTGAGATGAGCATACGTTCCCCAACCTGCACCAAAAAAATCACCAACCGGTACTTCCACCGAAGGTTCTTTTTCATCATCCCAATAAAACCGGAGAATGGAAAATCGCCAATTGCCTGTTGGTGTCATCCAGATATGTTGTATAGCTCCCGGGCCGGCGATCTCAGCTATAGTATACGTTTCATTTGGCTTAATTATTACAAATGGATTTACTTTCCATCCCTGACCTAATTCTCTTGCACTATTTTTTGCACTTCCGTTTTCAAGAGAAGCCATTCCACCTTTGCCCGGTTCGCCGGTTGGGTTTTCAGGACTGATGGATCTTGTTTTCGCATCACTTAAAAGAAAGAGATTCCCGGGATTCATATTAAGACCGCTGAAGCCCGGAGATTTCTGTGCATTTGCAATGGCAGAAATAAAAACAATAACGAAAAGAATTTTTCTCATACAGAAAGTTTTGGATGAGAAAAGTTACTGAATAATTCTGCAATAAGTTTTCAAAGAGATTTTAGGGGACCTCAGCTATATTCTGATAGCCATTTTATTTTTTGTAAAATAAGATTTGCCTGCTGCACTCGTATAATATATTCAGGCTGTGCAGCTGCAAATCCTTCGCATTTCATTTTAAGCTCTACACCATCGCCGGCTACTATTAATTCATATGTTATAATAAAACGGATTGATGTATTTTCTTCTCGAAAATCGAATTTCAAAAACATGCCGGGAACAGATTCCAGCACGCGGCCGATGTTTATTTGCGAATTATCTTTTTCAAAAATTGAGGATATAAAACTGCCTTCGATCCAGTTACTGTGAATATTATCTTTTAAAAAGTATTGATTTACATACTCTGAACTGGTGAGCACCTTCCATACCTTACTTGGCAAAGCATGAATAGTGATTTGTTGCTGCAGGTTGGTTTGAGGCATTTTGTTGGCTGGTTAGTCTGTAAAACGAAGTAATCTTTTTTTTAATCTTAAAAAAATGCTAAATACGGATTACTTTATTCTTAAAAGAATGGAACAGGCGATGATACAAAGAAAGCTTTTTAACAGTTATATCTTTCTATTTAATAAAGAAGCTCTGAATAATTCAGAGCTTTATTTTTATGTGACTTACTTTAATGTTTAGTTTTTTAGTATCGGGTAGGGGTTATCAATATTAATAAACTGATGCGCTTGTTTTATTCTTCAGTCTTTACAGGTGCCAGCAATTGTTCATCAATTATTTTCTTGAAAACATGTTTAGGGAAGGCGCCGGGTTGCATCATTGGTTCGCCGTTGGAGTCAATGAAAAGAAGAGTGGGTATGCTTCGAATACCAAATATAGCCGATAATTCCTGTTCGATATCTGTATTGACCTTATAAATAACCAACCTGCCTTCGTATTCTTTTGAAAGTTCTTCCAGTATCGGGGCAACCATTTTGCATGGGCCACACCAGTCCGCATAGAAATCAATGATGGCCGGGAGTTCTCCCTGGTATTTCCAGTCCTTTTCTGTTTCATAATTAAATACTTTATCCTTAAAATCCTGTGTGGTGAGTTTTATTGTCGCCATGTTTTTTACTAATTTTTTGTAAAACTAAAATAAATAAGCAGGCTGATTCGTAACATTTGTTACTGTCTTACAGAGATCGGTTTAATAAGAATGTTATATTTTAACACCAACAAATCTTATGACATCTGCTATCCCTTCATGATATTTTCCTTCTTTTAGTTCTGTTCTTAAAGTTTGTATAATCTCAATCTTCAGTTCATGAAAATCTTCCCGGATCATATTCTCTGTATAGAGCATGGACAATTCTTTGGGACCTCCCGATGTATTTTGTAGTTGGTTGGGATTAAATGCCTCTATGATAATTCTGCCTCCGGGCTTTAACCAGTTTATTGCTTTCTGATGTATTTTTTTCCGGGCAGGAGGGGAGAAGTGAGCAAAAATAAATGCAACGGCATCAGCACTATTTTCGGGATAGTTTATTGTAAGAGCATCTTCAACAATATATTCAATATTCACTTCTTTTTTTTTAGCCAGCTTCAAAGCTTTCACTTTGCCCGCTTTACTTGTATCAAAAGCTTTTACTATCCAACCCCGCGTTGCAGCATACACAGCATTTCTTCCTTCTCCTTCGCAGGGTAAAATAATGAGGCCGGATTTTATCTGATCGAGTTGTTCAGCAAAAAACTTATTTGGTTCTTCACCGTAAGCGTATTCAGTTTTACTGTACCCCTCATTCCAAAAGTTTTCCAATTCGATAATTATTTAAAGTTGTGGTTTTTAGCAACGTTTCGCTTAACACTTTGGTGACATCAGGGTGACTATTTTAACCACCAATTTTTAATAAAATCAGCGGGCACTCTAAAATTGTTTTAATGGTCCTGCTTGCAGTATTTGACTTATAATTTTAATATCTTTTTTGTATCAATCCAGTTCCCGATTTGCACATGAACAAAGTAGACTCCCGCAGGAAGATCATTTACAGGGAAGTTCAAGTCGTCGGTTTGTTGCACTTTATCATAAATAAAATTATGTACCAGTGCACCCGCTTGGTTAATGAGGTCAATATTAACTTTGCCCCTGTATTGATTGCTGATCTCCAGGGTAAAATTGTCTTTAACAGGGTTTGGGTAGATACTGAAAATTTTGTTCGTGTTCAGGTTCCTGGGCTCAAGTTGTGCGTCAGTTGCAACAGCCTGTGTAGCGCCGGAAGAGGAAATAAGTATTACCGAAGTAAACGGATCCAGGGTAATTTTTCCGGAATAGGATGCCCCCTTCGCATCCATATAGGTTGCATCAAGATTAACAGTCTTGCTGGATGAAGTTGCATTGTATTCAAACCGGATTTTACTATCATTGGTGATAGTGACAGGAGATTTTTTGGAATGGAGATCGAGGCTAGTATGACTTTGCCACCCGGCCAGGTCAATACTTTTAAAGCCCCCGCTTGGCGTATACATTTGTATAGTGGTATTGTTTTCATTGACAGGCCGGCAGTAATAATTGTAATCCAAAGTTCCGATCTGGCTCAGGTCGTCAGATGCACCTGCCTGAAAAAATGCCACGAAAACATTGCTTCCTTTGGCTACATAGATATTATTCTGCACATTATTGTTTCGTGCAATTTCGCCGGATTCCTCTTTGATAAGGATCTGACCGTAATAGGAATTTATGGCATCATTGTAAAAATTGTTGTTTTTAACAGTGATATAATTACCTCCATGGAGGTAAACTCCTGCGGCACCGCAGTTTGCTACCGTATTGTTTGTGATGGTAACGTTTGATGTTTTATCGTCCATATAAATGCCGAAGGCAGATGTTTTGGTGACATTTGTACCATCCGGAGCACCTACACCGTTCAGAATGATATTATGATCTATTGTTCTCCCGGATAATGTCGTCGGATTTGTTCCTTCCCATGTATAAATAGCACCACCATCGTCTTTTATTGTACAAAAGGAATCGATCAGATTATTCGAAATGTTAACACCACCGCCTCCACCGTTGATGCTGGTAAAGTTTATGGCAATATACCCTGTGTTTTTAATAACATTATTCTTAACGATACTCAATGTGCCGAGGTCATAAAGAGCCACATACTTGCCATCCCCTGAGCCGCCCATTCCGGGAGTAGTGCCTGTATTGGTAATGGTGTTATCGTGTATATTCCAGTTGGCGGATTTTGCAGCGGAAACAAAGTTATTGTTGGTCCATGCAGCGGTGGAGTTTTGCAGAGTAATATTGCTTGAAGAATTGTTGGTTACGAACAGGCCATCTCCCCCTGAAAAAGAAAAGTCACAGGCATTTATAATGATATTATTTGAGCCGCTTATTGAAAAAGTTTTGGAATTGGAGCCACTGAAAGCCATATTATCAAACGTAATATAACTACAGGAATTTAAGTTAACTAAAACATCAACAGTAGCAGCTTGCACAACACTGCTTCCCGGGCCTGAGTTCCCAAAATACATTTTAATTTGTTTGGAAGATGAATTGTAACACCAATCTCCGGTAGCTGTACAGGCATTTACATGATTCTGGAAAAAAAATCCAAATCCGTTTGTAGGAGTATATCCCCCGCCTGAATAAGTGACCGAAGATGAACTTTGGTTTGTAACCGTTCCTACGTCTAATATCCAGCGTACTTTTCGAATAACTACCTGCCCATCTGTAAAATTTGGAGCACCTGATAGTTGAGAACTTGAAATGGATGAAGTTCCGGAATAAGAACTTAGGGTAAGATAACCGCTGTTGGTTGCAGTTATTTTCGGCCATCTGCCAATAGGCTGGAATGAACCATTCACAATCACCATATTTAGCGAGGAAAGTCCCGAAGATAAGGTACTTTGATAAATTCCATTCCCGGCAGAAGTCCATGATGTAATGGTGGTAAAACCGGTAATAACTGGTTTTGCACCGCTTCCGTATGCACTGAAAGCTATGGGTGAACCGGAAGTGCCGGATTTTGTTACATTGATATTACCATAAAATACATCACCTCTTTTGAAGACCACAAGGTCTCCTGGTTGTAAGCTGCTGAAAATCGAATTCAGCTTGGATAGCGTTTTCCATGGCGTGGAAGAACTCTGTGCCTGTGTGCTTGACCGTGAATCGTCTCCTGTTGTCGAAGAAAAATAATAAGTCTTGCCATTAGTGGTAGTTAAACCACCACTTCCACCTGATCCGCTGGTACTACCGCTTCCACTCGTGCTTCCGCTACCACTGGTACTGCCACTGCCACTCGTGCTTCCACTACCACTGGTACTACCACTGCCACTCGTGCTTCCGCTACCACCCGATGTTTGTGTTGTAGTAGCAGAACCGTAAACTTCCATTTCATAGATCGAGTAGCCGTAGCTGGTTCCCCGTTTCGTACCATATATTCTTACGTACCTGCCCGTTCCTGTTACCGAATTGTCATTGGTAAGTGAAGTATTGTTATAAATAGATTTTATGGTCGACCAGGAGGTAGCATTGTTCGATACGTCGATTGTATAGTTTTTCCCATATGCATACTGCCAGGTTATTTTTACACGGCTGATATTATAACTGGCTCCCAAATCAACATATATCCATTGCGGATCACTATAGCTGCTGCTCCATCTTGTTTTATAATTACCGTCCACAGCATAACTACCTTTATAAGTATTTCTTGATGTAGAAGATACCTTAACAGGTTTTTTTAAAGCAACATTTTGGGCGAAGCTATAAATTGGAAGATTACTTAAAAACAGTGCATTTAATGCCAGGATACCTATTAGATGTTTCATATTAATGGAGGATTAATTTTTACAAATCCATAAATCCTAAATTGCTCATTCGCTTTACTAATAGGGTATTGAAAAGCATTTATTTAGAAGGGTATTGTGGAATATTACGCCAAGAAAGGTTATACATAAAAGTATTAGCTGAGAACTTAAACTCCACTCTGGATGCATCGATAATATACATTCCTGTTAAAAGCGAAACAATCGTTTACTTTTAAATACAACTGAACCGGCAAATTATTGCTGAAAAACTTGTGAAAGGACGGACTTACAAAATGAATTAAAATGGCTTTTAGTAAGATTCTTGTAGTGGCATGTTTCATAAATATTGAATTTTTATTCGGGGCAAAAAATAATTCCATAATTATGCCATCTATTGCAAAAACATTTTTTGCGAACAAATAGTAAATGATTATTTATCCACAGTAAGTTTACGATACCATTGAATAAGAGATATAGTTTTAAAGAATGTGCAGAGAAAGAAATTTATTGAACAATAGGTTTTAACCGGAAATCAAAACCCCGATTTTTTTAGGAATAAAATACGGTTATCATTTTATGATATGGTTGGGATTTACTTAATTAATAATTAAAAATTGAATTAGTTGTTTTCGTGTCTTTGTATACTGATTCCCACTTCACCGGAATGGCAAACTCTGATTTTCAAATTTTCAAATTATATTTGTCGCTATGACTGTAGAAAAAATACAAGATTTACGATCCCGCCTAGCCGGGATAAGGAGGTTTCTTTGACGTTGATAATCGCAAAATGAAAATTGCTGAAGAAAAACAGCTTTCATTAAGTCCCGGTTTTTGGGATGATAACAAGCGGGCCACAGAAATTCTTAAGAACATTCAGCAAAATGATTATTGGGTGAAATTGTTTGAGCAGACAGAGTCTGCTGTGGAAGATTTTGTAGTACTGTATGATTTCTGGAAAGCTGGTGATGCAACCGAAGAAGAAACAAAAGAAAATTATGAGAAGGTGCTTCGACAAATTGAAGATGCAGAATTCAAAAGTACCTTGAATCAGCCGGAAGACGAATTACCTGGGGTGCTGCAGATCAATTCCGGTGCAGGGGGAACTGAGAGCCAGGATTGGGCAGAAATGCTTGCACGTATGTATCGCATGTACGGTGACAGGCAGGGGTGGAAAGTAACTGAGCTCGATTGGGTATGGGGTGATGGTGCCGGCATAAAAACCTGCACGCTGCAATTTGATGGCCCGTTTGCTTATGGTTTTTTGAAAGCAGAGAGCGGTGTGCATCGTTTGGTACGTATTTCACCTTTTGATAGTAACGCAAGGCGGCATACATCCTTTGCTTCTGTGTTTGTGTATCCGCTAGTGGATGATAGTATCAATATCGAGATCAAAGAGGGAGATGTAAAAATGGATACGGCACGCAGCGGTGGCGCCGGTGGCCAGAATGTAAATAAAGTGGAAACGAAAGTAATGCTAACACATATTCCGACTGGCATTGTGGTGGTTTGTCAAACGGAGCGTTCCCAATTAGGCAACCGGGAGAAAGCGATGCAGATGCTGAAGAGCCGGTTATATGAAGAGGAACTTCGCAAACGTGAAGAAATAAAAAATGCAGCCAATGCCAGTAAGAAAAAAATAGAATGGGGCAGTCAGATACGCAGCTACGTTTTTCATCCTTACAAAATGATAAAGGATCACCGCACCGATTATGAAACCGGCAATGTACAATCAGTGATGGATGGGGAACTGGATGGATTTATTAAAGCATACTTAATGCAGGCAAAAGAACCTGTTTAAAATTTGTAGTTTGTGGTTTATGGTTTATCACACGAAGAAGAAATTCTGAAGCAGAATAATTTTTCACATTATTACATCGCAAGCCATTTATAAAAGGCAGCTTTTATATTGTGATAGAGAATATCATCCGGAAGCTTAGTCTTTAAAGTTGCATTTTATACAGAATGCTGATCTCAATAAACTAATAAAGGGTTTTATTGAACAGATTAACCAGTTTCAGTGATCTTTATTCTTTGCCGTTAATTCTGCTTTTAAAACCTGTAATTTTATAACAGTGAGTCACTCTGTTACAATAGAGGAATTAAAAACTGTTATTGCCGTTAAGGACCTTTCTGAAGAACTTCTGCAATGGGTCCTTGATCATACAGAATACTATGAGTATGCGGACGGGACTTTAGTGCGAAAATTTGGTGAGCCCATCAACGAAATGTATTTCCTCATCGAAGGGGATATTCATTTTTATATGAATGTAAATGGCAGGCAGGTTTATTATTTTAGTTTTTCAAACGATATGGCGTCAGGCGGCGTAAGTGGCCTGCTTCCTTATTCAAGAATGAAAACCTCGCCGGGCTATTCTTATGCTGCTGGCAGGGTTAGGGCCCTGATGTTGGATAAAAAATATTTTCCGGAACTGGAAAGACTCTCTCCTGATTTTATCCAGAAACTGATCGGTTATATGACTGAAAGAGCAAGGCTTTTTGCAACTATACAACTGCAACATGAAAAAGTAAATGCACTGGGAAATCTTTCAGCGGGCATTGCACATGAACTGAATAATCCTGCTTCTGCCATCAACAGGATATCTGCGGAACTAACTAAAAGGCTAAATTTAAATTATGAACTCACTGAAAAATTGTTGTCGTTTGGCATCAGTACACAGCATGTTCAAAACATCCGCAAACTGGTAGAAGCGAAAGAAAGGACACCGAAAACAAAACTCACAACAATGCAGCGCATCGAAAATGAAGATAAGATTGAAGATTGGCTGCAAAAAAATAACATGAATGCGAGCGGCGAGATTGCTGAAACCTTTGCCGAAGCTGGTTTTACAGATCAGGATCTTGAAATCATGCAAAATAATTCGGGTAAAGAGGAGTTTGTTCAGTTAAGCTACTGGCTGGAAAACCTGTTAAGTTCCCGGCGAATCATTAAAGACCTTGAAGAAGCTTCTACAAGAATATCTGCACTGGTGAATGCGATTAAGAGCCATGTGCACATGGACAGAACGAATGAATTGCAACCCACCAATATTCATAATGATATTGATAACACTCTTACATTATTAGGTTATAAGCTTCGCGAAAAAAATATTACAGTAAACAAAACTTATTGCAGCAACCTGGTGGATATTCCTGCTTATGTGGGTGAACTGAACCAGGTGTGGACAAATATTATTGATAATGCCATTTATGCTGTTGACAAAAATGGTGGGCTAACCATTGAAACAACCTGCGATAATAAAAATGTGAAAGTGAAAATAATTGATAATGGCAATGGCATTCCCAAAGAGATTATGTCAAGAATTTTTGATCCCTTTTTCACGACAAAGAAGGTAGGACAGGGAACAGGTATTGGGCTGGACCTGGTAAACAGGATAGTAAAACATCATAACGGTGAAATAAAAGTAGAATCTGTACCTGGAAGAACTGAATTCACTGTGTGTATTCCGGTGAGTGTATCACCAGTTTAGACTTTATAAAATAAAATACAGTTTGACCAGTTAAGCAATGAAACTTCCATATATCATAATAGTAGATGACGATTTACAGGTATTGCATGCTATTCAGCGTGACATCAGGAACGAATATCGCAACGACTATCGCATAGCAGCCACAGAATCTGCCAATGAAGCGCTTGAAGTGATAAAAGAATTAAAGCTTAAAAACGAATCGGTAGCTTTATTCATTTCAGATCAGCGCATGCCTGAAATGGAAGGCATGGTATTTCTTGAAAAAGCAAAAGAAATTTTTCCCGACGCCAAGCGGGTTTTACTTACCGCTTACTCAGACATTGAAGCAGCCATAGCGGCAATCAATACGGTGAAGCTGGATTATTATCTTCTTAAACCCTGGAATCCCCCGGAAGAAAAACTTTATCCTGTCGTAAATGAATTGCTGGAAGATTGGCAGGCATTTTATAAACCCGATCATGAAGGTATCAGGATCATAGGTTTTCAGTGGTCACCACAATCACACAGGCTTAAAGAATTTCTTTCAGGAAATTTAGTTCCTTACCTGTGGATGGATATTGAAAACAACAAAGAGGCAGAGCAGTATCTTGCCAGCGCCAAATCATCTTATTCAGATCTGCCGCTTGTTGTACTTAGAGACGGATCTGTTCTTTTAAACCCTGAGTTGCCGCAACTGGCAGCCAGTGTGGGTTTGCAGCAAAAGCCTTTAAGTGAAATGTATGATGTACTTATTATTGGTGCAGGTCCTGCTGGGCTGGCCGCTTCTGTATATGGTTCATGTGAAGGACTTAAAACTTTATTAATTGAAAAAACAAATCCCGGTGGACAGGCCAGCAGCAGTGCACGTATAGAAAATTATCTGGGCTTCCCTTCCGGTCTTTCCGGTGCAGAGCTTACACGCAGAGCTATCTCTCAGACGACACGTTTCGGAACAGAAATTCTCACACCTAAAGAAGTAAAAGATATTTCTGTAAAAGATGGATATAAGATCATTGAAATGAGTGATGGTACAGCTGTGCATAGTAAATCAATTATTATTGCTACGGGGGCAGCTTATACAAAATTGGGTATAGAAAACATTGAAAAATTTACAGGAGCAGGTGTTTATTACGGGTCTGCCGCTGTAGAAGCCCATGCCTGTAAAAATGAAGTGATATACATGATCGGAGGCGGAAACTCTGCCTGCCAGGCAGCCATGTATATGAGCAAGTTTGCTAAAGAAGTAAACATACTCATCAGGCGTGATGCACTAAAACAAACGGCTGCTAATTATCTTGTTGAAAACATCAGCAAAACGCCTAATATAAAAATATTACCAAACACGGAAGTGATAGCTGTAGCAGGCGACAAGGTGCTGGAAGAAATAACAATTAAAAACGGAAGAGAGGGAGAAATAAAGAAACTTCCTGCCAGGGTTTTATTTGTGTATATAGGTGCAAAACCGGGCACATCATGGCTTAACGAACTGGTGATGAAAAATGAAAAAGGTTTTATATTAACAGGTAGCGAACTGATGAAAGAAAAATCTTTTCATAGTATCTGGAAGCAGGAGAGAGAACCCTATATGTGCGAGGCAAGTGTACCGGGAATTTTTGCAGCAGGAGATGTGCGGATGGGTGCTCTTACAGGTATATCTTCTGCTGTAGGTGAAGGAGCTATGGCAATAAGATTTACACGCAAGTATTTGCAGGAAATATAAACTCTTTATCTTTAGCTAAAAGTATATAATGGATCGATACATTATCATTTCAGAACACACTGCAGAAGATTGCCGTATGGCTGTAAAACATTTTATTCATTACCATGCGAACTTTCTTACTCATTTTGAATGGGGTTGCTATGATAATGATCATCATGCTTATGCCATTATAGAAGCAGACAATCATGAAAATGCCCTGATGTCGGTACCACCCCTTTTTCGTGAGAAGGCCAAAGCCATAAAACTTACTACATTCAAACCCAAAGAAGGCAAGGATAAGATACATGAAAAAGCCTGACAGGTTTTAGTTACTACAGACGTCTTTAATTATATTTTAATCTTATCCCTTCTCTTTAATGACTACCTTAGGAATATTCATTTCTATCGGTTATTCTTTCACATTTATATAAACACAAGGAGGCGTTTATGAAATTCATGGTGACCTGGAGGGTTCATCCCGACAAAAGACAAGCCGCATTTAGTACGTTTTCCCAAATGACAGCAGAGGACGACAAAAAGGACATGGGCAGTAAGATAAAGCTGATTGGCCGGTGGCATGATCTTAGTGAATTTACCGGCGTGGCCATTTGTGAATCTGACGATCCACAGGCCATAGCCAGTTGGGCTCTTAACTGGAACAGTGCACTCGATTTAAAAACTGTAGTGGTTCTGGATGATGCGGAAGCAAGGGAAGTGGGAAAAAGAAAGTTAGCGGAAATGGCAAATGCAAAACCTGCTACGGTTGCCAATTAAATCCGGTTGATCTTACCTGCACCGCACGCCATACGCTTTAGCGTATGACCTGCAGTGCAGGTAAATTTATTTTATTTCAATCAGCCGGTAGTGTTTTTTTTTATCGAACAGAAACTGCCATCAGTCTCTGTATTAATTTATTTTTATCAGGAAAATTTCTTTCCCTCTGTTTCAAGAATTTCAAATGTTTTATTAAAAAATTCCATGGCGGCTTCCGGTGATTTTCCAATGCAAACCACACCCATCTTTCCATATTCTGATAAGGCGCTGATCATGTGAAACATGACACCTTCCTGCCGGGTGCCATCATACAGCAAATTATGTGTAATGGCAATATCAATTAAATCGTCAGCAATTAAACCTTTGCAGGAATCGATGATTACATTATCGGTAGCAAAATAAAAACGTTCCTGCCCGGCAGCTGTAAAAAACCTTCCTGTATTTGCATCATAATGACCGTCGGTTAAAAACTGTAGCATCAGGTAAGGATGTGTAGTGCCTCCCTTTCGTAAATTTATTTCTACGGCATAATGTTTCCATTGATTGTTTTCTTTTACTGAAACAAAATCGATGCTGAATCTTCCCAATACACCGTATGAAGCAAGTTCCCCTGCAATTTTTGTTGAAGGGCCTGCAAGCTCAGCGGCATATTGGATATTAGCTGGGAAAAGGGCACCCGTAAAAATCTGGCCATCGTCTCCGCCCATCACCTGGTCGTGTGTGCTGATAATATCAATCTCACCCAAAGGATTTATGCGGCACTGCACCGACGGAGACGTTTTTATTTCGCCTTTAATAAATGTTTCCACAATACCTCCCATTAATTCAAACTTTTGAATAAATAATTTTGGGGTGAGATTTTTTGCAATGACTTTCAGATTTCTGTCAAACAAATCAGAAATGCTTTTTTTTAAGTCATTTTCTATAGTAAGGTCATTATAAAAAAATATTGCATTCCCGTCACCACTGAATCCGTCGTTTATTTTTATCACAGCTTTTTTAAGAAGCGGATTTTCCATTTTTAATTCAAACAAACTGTTTATAATGTCTTGTTTACTGCAAAGATTTTCTCTGCCGGCGGGAGTATCAACGCCAACAGTCTGAAAAACTTTTCTACTGCCTGATTTTGTACCCAGCCAATATAAATCAGGATCACAGCCATATACAGGTATTTCAAGTAATACGGCTAATCTTTTTTCAAATGCTGTTACATTAAAACATACAAGATGAGCAGCATGATCGGCAGGGATGCTTTTTTTGATTTTTTTTATTAAGCGCTTACGTTGAAGAATTTTTTCGGTAAGCGATACAGATGATGAATCGTAGCAGCTAAGCATCGTTAATCGTTTGATTGCGTGAGAGCCGGTTATGCCGGGTAAAAGATGCAGATAATAATCAATGATCACGGGGTCAACAGGAATGCTGGTGAGGTAAATGATGTGTGTGTTAGGCATGCGCAGCAACATCAGCAGGCACAGCATTCTTTCCTCATAGTAAATATGGCCGGTAAGTTTATCCAGCATTACACGATCAAGGGTTAGTGAAGGAACAACTACGATTGTTTTAGGTGCCAGTCTATCAGGAAAAGAATGTATAAATTGATAGGCAAAGCTTTTTTGTAAACTCCTGAAACAGGAAGTTTCCTCATTATCTGTTGGCAGAGTTTTTCCGGATTCTATCTTCTTCGCCGCGACCATTTTTGGGAAAAAAAGGTAAGACTTTCCCGTTTCAAACAGGCTGACGGTGGTCACATGCCCGGCTAATTGTTATCCATGCCTGCGTACTGATTATAAAAAAATAAACTGTGGGCTATTTGTTTTTGTTTACTGTTTGTTTGGGGCCGAAGAAATTCATTCCTTTTCATAAAGGAAAACCCCGCTTCTGCCTGGGGCAAATAGCGGGGGCTATTTAACTTCAACTAAAACTTTCTTGTTATATTTTTTCGGTTTTTTGAAATACTGTCCATTTGCTGCCATCGTCTGATTTCAAAACTATTTTTGAATCTGCATTTTCAAGTGTAACATAATAGGATGTTTCATCATGGTTAGATATTTTAAACAAGTCACTGATCCAGTAATTGCTCCATGAATTTTTCAATTTCCTCTGTAAATAATGCGGTAACTGGAAGGAAGAAATATAGCAGGTAACTGCCATGAATTCTCCTGACTTGTTGTAATAGGCAAATAATCTATTGCCGTTCATGGTAAATTCTACTTTATAAAAATCGCTGCCCGCAGTCCAGGCTGCATTAGTTGCGCCGTTAAATTCAGTTTTAAAAGCAAACAAAGCCTGCTGATTGATTGATTCTCTGCCGGTGATGGCGAAACTTGTGCTAATTGAGAGCATCAGTCCAAGTATCATTATAATCTTTTTCATTTTTTTTATTTTTTAGGTTGTGTAGTAATTGTTGTTCGTACTATCTGACGCTGCATGATCATTCCAGGTTACAGCCTTTAACTAATGAATTTTGTTTGGATGGCTCACTTTGCACCATTTCATCCCCGGCGATTAGGAAGGTGGTGCTTGTAAAGAACACAGGTGTGCAGGAAAAAAAATTGTCTTAGGTATTTCTTCGTACGAAATATTTCATACCTTTAGTGCATGGCAGCACAGAAAAAAGAATACACTTCGAAAACGGAACCCACAAAATCGGAACTGGAAATACTGCAGGTACTTTGGGAAAATGGTCCCTCTACAGTACGCTTTGTAAACGACCAGCTGAATGCAAAAAAAAGAACAGTGCAATACACCGGCACATTGAAGCTGATGCAGATCATGGCAGAAAAGGGAATATTGAAAAGGGATGAAAGCAACATGAAGCATGTGTACAAAGCTGTGCTGGAAGAACAAAAAACCAAAAGCCTTTTGCTGGAACGTTTTGTGGATTCTTTGTACAACGGGTCCGCCAGTAGTTTAATGATGCAATTGCTGGGCAATAAAAAAACTTCCAAAAAAGAACTGGATACTATAAAAGAATTACTAAAAAAAATGGATAAAGAATAAAATTCATTGGTCAAATAATTTATATGCAAACGCTTTTTATAAATGGGCTGCCTGATAATGAAATGATCAGGGCTATTTGCTGGACACTGATCCATTCCCTCTGGCAAGGCATGCTGCTGACGATTGGTACAACGATTATTATTACAATCACCCGCAGATCGGCATCTGCACTTCGCTATAATCTTTTAGCCGCATCATTCATATTATTTATAGCTACCAGTGCTTTCACCTTCGTGCGGGAAATTCTGATCACTAAAAAAAATAATCCCATTGCAGTTTGGACATCCCCGTTAGCACAGAATGCCGCTGATATAAATATCACCAGCAGCAATACCATTGGGCCAGCTACTGAGCACCCAACTTATTTTGATGCAATGGTGCAGTATTTTAATACACATGCCTCACTGATTGTGGCTGTCTGGTTTATTTTGTTCAGCGTAAAATTTGTGAAAATACTTGCCAATATTGGATATGTTCAGCGTATCCGACGTTACAAAACATTTGCACCACCTGTATACTGGACACAAAGAATAACTGAACTGGCGAAGGACCTTCATATACAGCAATCGATTATTTTACTCGAATCTGCTATTATAAAGGCGCCGATGGTGTTTGGGTTGCTTAAGCCTGTGATACTGGTACCGCTCAGCTTATTATCAAATCTACCGCCTGAGCAAATAGAAGCTGTGCTGCTGCATGAGCTGGCGCATATACGTCGCAAAGATTATCTGGTAAACTTACTACAAAGTTTTGCCGAAGTGATATTTTTCTTTAACCCGGCAGTAATGTGGATATCATCTTTAATAAGAGAAGAAAGAGAAAATTGCTGCGATGATATAACAATAAGCCGCATAAAAAATAAATTTTTTTTTATCTATGCATTGATAGCTTTCCAGGAATATACAATGCACCCTTCAAACACAAGTACAGCCATCGCTTTTGCCGGACGGAGAAAATATTTACTGCACAGGGTAAAGCGCATCATTCATAATGAAAACAAAAAATTAAACGCCATGGAAAAAGGAATTTTCATCTTCAGCATTGTTGCCATTAGCTTCATAGGTTTTGTATCTATGAAGCGGCCAACCACACAAAAAGCCAAATCACCTGTAAAGGCATCATTTTTTAAAAACGTGTTGGATACTTTACCTGTTCAAAAAGATGAAGACGTTAAGGATACTGTTCCTGCTATCGGAGTATTTACAAATATCAGCTCCATTGTGAATAAGGATGATAATTCTGAAACAAAGACCATTACTGCCAATGATAAGAACGGGAAAAAATATAAAATAATTATGAAGAATGATGAGCTATTGGAATTATATGTGAACGATAAAAAAATTCCTCCAGAAGAAATAAACAAATATGAAAAATTGATTACCGCCATCGAACAGGCCGCAGAATACAGGCAAAAAGAAGATATGATAAAAATGAAGATGGCTCAAGTAGAACAAAATAAAAAAATGAAAGAGCTGGATGCAGAGCGGAATGAATTGATGGAAAGATTGAGTGCACTCGATGCAGAACGTGCTGAACTGGAGCATGAAAGAAATAAGCAGTTAACTGATCATGAATGGGAAGACGCCGCTGGTTTAAAATATCTCGATGATCTGAAAATGAAAATGCGCAATGAAGATTTGAAGAATCAGACATTTGATCAATTACTTTATGATAATAAACAGGAGTTGCTCAGGAAAAATGCAAAAACTGATGAGTTCTTTCAAAAACAACTATTTGATGAAAAAGAAAAAACATTCGACAATAATTATGAAAACCCAATTCTGAACGAATTGAAAGAAAATATACTGCAAAAACAGTTGTTTAATGAAAAAGCACTCAACAATGAGTATGAGAATCCACTTCTTAATAACAGGGATGCCTTTGAAAATTACCAGCAGCAATTACTAAAAGAGAACATGTTTCAAAACAATTTGCTGGAGCAAAAACAAAGAACCAATATTCTTATCGACCCCATTATACAGGAAATGGTAATGGAAAATATAATTCCTCCTCACCAGGAAGAGGTTTCCTTTGAATTAAATGATAAAGCCTTTATTGTGAATGGTAAAAAGCAGCCGTCCGAAGTGCATGAAAGGTTTAAGAAAAAATACCTGAAAAACGAAGGAGACTATTTTAAGTTCTCAAGGAAAGACGGGCATACGAGTACAACGATTCATTTGAAATAATATAAGGTTACACAACCTGCCAATCATATAGTTTGGATGTGCACAAAAGCTTAGTGTCTTAGTGCCTCTGCGATGAGGTGAGCTACTACGGACACAAAAATCTCATTGTGCTATAGGTCTCTGTGTTTCTCTGAATTTTCTTTATGATCTCTGTGGTTAATTTTTTGCCATATAGTTACAAAGGAAACATAGTGTTCATATAGAACTATTGTGCTTAACGCTACAAGGGGGTCTTCAGAAGGAGACCCCCTTGTAGTTTTATGTTATGCTTTTCTGGTTGCTATTTCGCCGGAGTATTGGCTGCTTGCATTTCTTTAAGAGCCGCGTCAATTGCAGAACGATTATAATAGCCATACTCTTCTGCAATTTTATTATTGACAAATTTCTGCGCCAGGTGTACCGGAACTATAAATTTTTGATTTGTATCCTTCAAGGTGCCTTCCCATGTTCCCCAGAAATAAACCCATTTATTATTATCATCATCAACGATCATTTCAGTATACATGTCTTTATCAGAAAAACCATAGCTGGAATAATTTGTAATGTCACTTTTCAACGCATCCTGTAATTGTTGCGCAGTGGCTGCATCAATGGTATTATGGTAGATTTTTGCCGTGTCAGCATAATGACTTGACCAGCTTGCCCAGTTACCATCCTGGTAGTCTTTAACCAACGCTTTTACAACATCTATTTCAGGAGAAGTTTTTGTCCAGCGTACAGGCCCCTGCTTGCAACCCGTTATAAAGACAGCCATTAAGAAGAACACGATTAGTTTTTTCATGTGTTGAAGTTTAGGTTTAAAAAAGTCTTTTCTGTTTTATTATATAGCAATACAACAGAAGCCCGTTTTGTATTGCACATTGCTAAATATTTTCATTATCCTTATTTAGAAGACCAGGCAAGGTCCGGCCGCATTCTCCCCGTTACTTCTTCAAATTTTGAAACATATTTCATCATGTCTCCAAAAATTTTATCGGCATCTGCGCCTAACAGTTTATTATTGTCGGCATCTATGGTTTCGAAGGTTATCCCGTCTTTTGCTGCTATGGCCACCATATAATATTCTTCTTTTACACCAAAACCGCTTCTGTATACCCTGTATTCCATTTTTGATCCTTTTTTCTGAAACAGGTCCTTGACTGCTTTCATATTTTCAGCCAGTTTCACTTCATTTTGCGGAGTCGTGTATAAATAATAAAATCTCCGGTAATCCTGCCCCTCCGGAGTTTGAGTAATGCCACCCGGCATATAAGAAAGTTCTTTATCCAGGTTCAGGATATAATCAAAATGCACATCATAACATTTACCCATCCTCGTAAACAAAGCTGTCATGCTATCTGCACCCATCCCGTCACGCAGAGCTATCCATCCTTTATTATTATCCAGGTCAGCCATTTTTGAAATGGGACTTACATATAAATACCTGAAATCATTAGTCTGCGTGGTGATCCACTTCATCTCCGGCATATTATATTTCTTTACATTATTCATAAACTCTTTGGCAACGGCTTCATATTCCCCAACCATCGAAGGAAGAACCACATCTTCATGTATCTGGTAAGACTGGTACCTGTCTGCATTTTGCGCCTGGCCATTCATTAAAGAAATAATGACCAATAAGGCGGTAAATAAAAGGTTTTTAATTGCTTTCATGATATTACGTTTTGGTTAAAAATGAATAAATAAAACTTATCCAAATAGAGATCATCCTGTGGGAGGTGGCCACAAATCTTTGCCTGCCCCAAAGAAGAAGACTATATAAAAAACATCTTTTCTAAAATAGTTTTACGGGGAAAGGATCTTTTTTCCAAAGAGAATGAGGAGAAGGCAATTTTACGTTAGGGAGGGATAAACAAGAATCTGTACTAAATATATGGAAATTTATATTTACCAATTAATATTCTTACACGATACCAATGTCTTCTTTCGCCATGCCGGAAGTCTTTGTGTTTCTTTGCATTTTTTTGTCTCCGTGGCTAATTTTCACCACACCTGCTTACCGACAGTTTAGGTAGGCTCATAAGAAGCATAGTATTCACATGGAAACCTATTTGGTCTTTAATCATGCGTACTCTTATACCAATTCATAACGGCTTTGAAAACTTCCTTGCGCAATGGATTGGGATTATAGTATAGTCCTGTTTTTAATAACCCCATATTCTGCCTGTTGATGAGAAGAACAACAGAGAGATGATATTGCGGCACCACGGCAATGCTGGTTCCTGTAAAACCGGTGTGACCAAATGTACCTGCAGGGCCATCCTTCATGAAAGAGTTGGTACTGTCCATCATCCATCCCAGACCGTTATAAAAACGATCCTCTACAAAAAAAGAATCAATCACATGGCTTGAAATAAATTGTTTATTATTTACTTTCCCTTTATTCATCAGCATATCCACCAGCTTCTGTATATCATTTACTGTAGAGAACAAACCAGCTGCCCCTGAAATACCTTCACTGGAATACCAGGCATTGCCATCATTCACTTCTCCCTTTACAACATAATTCCTCCACCCGTTCCATAATGCCGGATCAATTCCTTTCACTGTAAAACCGAGAGAAGAATCATACAGCATCCGCTTTTCGTAGGGATTGCCAAGTGATGTGGCTGCAATGTTTGTAGTTCTTCCGTTCTTCAATGGATTGTAAGTAGTGTGTGACATTCCCAGGGGAATAAAAATATTCTTCTTTTCAAATTGATCAAGAGGAAGACCAGACACTTTTTCAATGATCTCGCCAAGCAGCATAAAACCAAGATCACTGTAGCTGCGCCTTTCATCCACAGGATATTTTAACGGAAGAGCACCGATGACTTCATAAGTGTTTTGCCTGTGTGAAGATTTATAGAATAAAGGATACCATTCGTATAATCCGGCTGTATGTGTCAGCAGGTGGCGGATAGTGATGGAGCTTTTGGGTAAAGTATCAAAAGCGGCAATGTACTCTCCTACGGGATCATCCACACTGATAAGTCCCCTGTCAACAAGCAACATGATCGAAGTAGTAGTACCGATCACCTTGGTGAGTGAAGCCATATCAAAAATGGTTTCCATATTCATCTTCGGAGGATCAGGTAACAGCTGGTGATCGAAATCATATTTCTGGGAATAACCATAAGCCTGTTTGTAAATAATTTTTCCATCCTGTTTTACCTGGATCACTGCACCGGGAATTTCTTCATTAGTTACTGCACCATTTAGAGTACTGTCTATTATTGTAATAAGTTGTGCTTTCGCTTTGTCGTGATCACTGTTCTGTGGTTTTGCTGTTTTACTAAGAAGACATACAGATAAAACAACTAATAAAAATGATCTCATCATGCAAGAAAATTTAAACTTGTTTTGAAGATTAAACTGCTTAATTCAATATTACAATCAAACATTTTTTTCAATATTATTGGGACGATACTCCAATCGTTGCCCGATGGTTTTACGAAGTAATAACTCATCAAATCCTTTTTTCACAAAATCCTTCAATGTACCTACGTATTCAAATCCATATTCATAATACAATTGAATGGCCCGTTCATTAAAACCCGACACGCAGATAAATACATTGGGTGATGTTTGATGAATTCTCTCCTCGCAAAATTGCAACAACTTTTTTCCTAATCCCTTTCCCCTGTATTTTTCTTTAATGCAGATCGTCTGGATATAACCATTAAAAGTGCCACACACCTGCAGTATCACAAAACCTGCCATCTCATTTGCCGTTTCTATTATATAAGTTTCCTTGCAGCTTCCTTCAAATGCCTGCCGGCATTGCTCATAGTTAAATCCCAAAGTGATCCAGGGATCAGTAGTCATCATCATGCCCGCTCCTTGATGAAAATGAACGGCATCGTTAGTAAGACGAATAGTATGATCATCGTATTGCTGCATCCGTTTTTCTTTTTTTAATGATTAAGAGAAATACAATAGTGAGTGCTGCATTAATAAATATATTCATAAAACCTACATCAAAATGAAAAGCCCTGCTTAAGTATTCATTCAACACATATGTGACGACTGCTGCAGTTACACATACCACCGGCACCCATCTCCCTTTTAAAGAAAGTTTTGAAAAAAGTCCCAGCAGGTATAAACCCAGCAGCGGGCCGTAAGTATATCCAGCAATTTTGAAAATGGTAGTGATGATAGCCCCCTGGCTGTTCCAAAATATCATCACTATACAAAACATGACGATGTTCACACCCAGCAACACGCGGTTCTTTACCCGTTTCTTTTTTTCATGCGGAAGGCTGTCCATTGAAAGAAAATCATAACTGAAAGCAGTTGTCAGTGCGGTGATACAGGCGTCTATACTCGCAAAAGTGGAAGCGATAACAGCTATCAGGAAAGCAATGGTGCCTACCGTCCCAAAATGATGAAGCGTAAGCAGAGGATAAACATCATCTGTATTTAAAATTTTTCCATTGGCAGTGGGTAAATGAATGGCATTTCGTTCTGCATACAGGTACATCAATACACCAAGGCCAAGGAACAGCGTTTGGGCAAAGGCAATAAAGAAACCAAAGGTGAGTACATTTTTTTTAGCATCATGTTCGCGGGGAACAGTGAGCGTTTTTTGCATCATACTCTGGTCAAGACCTACCAGCGCAACCGTGATCAGTAAACCGGAGAAAAACTGTTTGAAGAAATTGGTTCCTGAATGAGCATCCCAGTCAAACAGCCGTGAACGATGCTGACTGATGATTGTATGAAACATTTCACTGCCTGAAAGACCAAGAGAATGTTTTATAGTGAGGATAGAGATGATGATCACCGTAACGAGGAATAAAGATTGCAATGCATCTGTCCATACAATGGTCTTGATGCCTGATTTATTGGTGTACAGCCAGATCAATATCAGCACAACGATGATGGTGAGCCAGTAAGGAATATGCAGAGCATCAAAGAAAGCGTATTGCAAAATTTTAATGGATAGCAGCAGGCGAAGAGCAGCGCCGAAGCTTTGCGACACGAGAAAAAAAAGTGACCCTGTTTTGTAAGTGGTCTTTCCAAAGCGTACATCTAAGTAAGTATAGATAGATACTACTCTTAGACGAAAATATATAGGAATTAATACAAAGGCGATAAAGAGGTTGCCCGCAAGCGTACCGAGGATGAACTGGAAAAAATACATATTGTTATTACCCACATCACCGGGAATAGAAACAAGCGAAACAGCTGAGATGCCTGAACCGATCATTCCAAAGGCTACAAGCATCCACGGCGATTCACGGTTGCCGTCAAAAAAAGTAGTATCACGATTGCGTCGTGAAGTGAGATAGGAGATAAACATCAGCAGTGAAAAATAACCGAGGATAATCAGTAACAGGTGGGTTGAGGTCATAAGCAGTTAGTAGTATTTCCGGAACTTGCGATATTTTTCCTGTGCACGCATTGGCAATGTAATAAAGTATGTGGATTTGTTTAATGATCTTTTTTGGGTTTGTATAAAATGTAATCCTCTCTTTTCTGGCAACATTTTAATGATCTACAATTGTTGCCTGGTGATCTGAATAAGAAGGTTCGCGGCACCATGAAGTATCCAAAGCCATATTATTTTTTAATTTTCTTTCTCGCTTTGGAAATAGTATGCATCAACACGGGCTGCAAAAAAGAATATAGTTGCGAAGCCTGCATGCAGGCACCTATAATCGATTCGATAGCTGTGCCACCACCGTTTTCAGTAGCCGGTGAGTTTCCCCATTGCTCATTTTGCAATGCAACTGATGAACTGCAACTGTCAACATGGAATTTCAGAACAGACAATTCTTATTTATGCGGTGTAGTGGGTAATGCAGGAGCCGGCATCGATCCTTCGAAAAAAAATTTCCATTTTTTTGGCCCCTCTGCATGCTCCACGGATACGGGTTTGGTGATGACCGTTTATCTTCCCGTAACATTAGACAGGGACAGGGCCGATATTACAACCTATGAAGTAGCCTTTTTTTATTATGATCACTTCGGGCCGAGAGATATATTTATAAGTTTTTCCACAGCTCCTTTCTACCTTACATTAAAAAGTTTTTCCTATGCAACCGGCATCGCCACCGGGACATTCGGAGGTACAGTGTATAAGGTCAATGGTGATACAACTACTATACGGGATGGAAACTTCAAAATAAAACTTAAGTATTAAGGAGTTTGAGGTGAATAGTCACTGGTGAATGGTAAATGATGTTGGTGATAGCGATCAACTTGTATTTTGAAATTGCAATTTTTCACGTAGCCTTCGTGCTCCTTTGTTTTTTTCTTTGTGTATTCTTTGTGGTTATATATTTACCACGGAGTAGCGGAGTGAGTACTGAGATACACGGAGAGCCTAATATGTCCATGTGCATTGTATTTCAATTTCTCTATATAATTATTCATCCTCTAAAAAAAGAAACCCGCTTCTGCTATGCAAAAAGCGGGTTATTTTGTTTCAACTAAAACCGGTCTTTTATATTTTTTCTATTTTGCGGTATACTGTCCAGCTGCCACCATTGTCTGATTTCAAAACTATTTTGACATCTGCATTTTCAAGCGTCACATAGTAAAATGTATTATCGTTGTTGGAAATTTTGAACAGGTCGCTAATCCAGTAGTCACTGTATGATTTTCTTAACCTCTTCTGCAAATAATGCGGCATTTGGAAGGAAGAAATATAGCGTGTAACTGCTATAAATTCTCCTGACTTGCTGTAGAAAGCAAATAATGTTTGCTTATGCATGGTAAAGACCACTTCATAAAAATTATCGTTTACACTCCAGGAGGCATTGGTAGCTCCTGCAAATTCAGTATTGAAAGCATTCAAAGCTTTCCGGTTAATGGTTTCATCACCTGTATTGGCGAAACTTGCACTCATCATAAGCACCGTCGCAAGTATTATTGTAATCTTTTTCATCTTTTTTATTTTTTAGGTTGTGTAGTAATTGTTGTTCGTAGTATCTGACGCAGCATGGGCATTGCAGGTTACACAAGAAAATAAATAATGAAAAATGTGTGATGAGAGGTTAATGGTGAGTGATAAGTGATGAGTAATGAGTGATGAATAAAGTTGACAATACTGTGTTTTTATTTATTGCCGGCACTTCTTCCGAATTGTGTATCGGCAAAATCAAGATACTGCTGCCAGTCGTATAAAGTAAAATCATGCTTGCCTGTGCGTATATGATATCTTATCGTTTCACCGACAGGATGATTAACGGCAGGCATGTCGTTTACACCCAGTCCTTTTTTTTCAAATAAAGCATAAACAGGTTCCGCATTTTTTGCACTCAGAAATTCTCCTTTTGGATCGGCCCACTGGTCGTCCTCAGCGCTTGCCACATATAAGGGTCGCGGCGCCATCAACGCCAGTAATATATGCTGATCTATAGGCAACAATTCAGGATGCCTGTTGTATTTTTTATAGACAGGGGCAAACCAGTGCGGGAAGGAAGTGTTTATTCTTTCTATCGTTTCCCCGAACCATCGTTTCGATAAAGCAGCACCGCCTTCGCCAGAACAATTGGAAACCACAATCGCAAAACGTTCATCATTGGCTGCGGCCCACAAACATGCTTTACCAAGTCTTGAATGGCCTGTGATCACCACTTTCTTTGCATCCACGGAGGCATCTGTTTCCAGGTAATCCATCATCCGGCTTAAGCCCCAGGCCCATGCGTCAATGGCGCCCCATTCATTTTCATTAACGGATAATTCTTTTTTCAGCGTTGTTCGTATCCCTGTTTTCCATCCTTCGGGATTATCCGGCTCCAGGTCGCCATAGTAAGCAGTAGCCAATCCATACCCGCGGTCAATGACTTCTTCAATGGCCCACTTGCCTGCATCTTTTCCCCTGGATGCCTCCGTGGCCCGGTTGTTTACGATGCCCATTTCTGTATCGTTCATTGCCCACCGTGCTGACAAAATGATGCCACTGTCGGCATTGACTGTTTGGTTGCCATAAAAATTCAAGCCGATAAAAACGGGAACCGGTTTTGTTGCAGACCTGGGCAGGTAGAGCAACACATCCATTGAAGGCGCCGATGCGGTGTTATTAAATAAAATGGTCACCTGCTTCCGTATGGCTTTTCCCTGCAATGCGAATGAATCAACAGAATTAATTTTAAACTGCATGTTCTTTGGCCTGCCCGGCATTCGGCCATATACATTATCGGCAAATAGTTTGAGCATGGCTGCACGCTGATGCTCTAACCATTGTCGAGAAGTAGTGATTCGTTTACCATCTGCTGCCTGTAACGGATCAGGCAAAGTATAAGGAGGAATCTTCGATTCGTCGTAGTTGATCATAATATCCTGCGCAGATGTATTCATATTCATGCCTGCAACAAAGAAAATAAAATAAAACAAACACGGCAGCAACCGGTGCCTGTACAATTCGGAAAACATCTCAGCGGGGATTTGCAATTAATGATTTGAAAATACGAAACATTTTGCCACCAATTGCAGACCGGTCTGTAAACAATTGTAAAGGGGACGGACAAGGAGCATTGCCTAAAAGAGAAAAATAATAATTATTTTACTCCATGTCCCTCCGCATTCTTCTTTCTGCCTTGTGGTTAATTTGTTTCACCACGTAGACATATAACTGTGGCAAGGCCAAATAATTTTTTTTATCAAACGCCGATATCCTCGTTCCATAATCCGGGATTGTTTTTTATGAAATCATTCATCATTTCAATACACTCATCATTATTAATAACAATAACCTCCACTCCATTTTCTTTTAAGAGATGTTCTGAACCCAGGAAAGTTTTATTTTCCCCGATCACCACTTTGGGTATGCCGTAGAGAAGGATGGCTCCCGTACACATCGGGCAGGGTGAGAGTGTGGTGTATAATGTACAATTCTTATAAACAGAAGCAGGCTGCCTGCCGGCGTTTTCAAGGGCGTCCATTTCTCCATGAAGAACAACACTTCCTTTTTGAATCCTCCTGTTATGACCCCTGCCCAGTATATTTCCATTATGGACGATTACTGACCCGATAGGTATGCCACCTTCGTTCAGACCTTTTTTAGCCTCCGCTATTGCTTCATTAAGATAAATGTCCATGGCAGGGTTGACTACAATATTGGTTTTGTAAAATAAAAAAACATTTTGATGTAATACAAAAGAACAACATGATCTCCGCGGTTAATTTGTCACCACATAGGCACATAAGACACATAGTTTTCACATAGAAACTATGTGTCTACGTGTTTCAATTGTACACCGCGCTTGTCTGTATCTTTCTTTGTGTCCCTGGTGTTAATTTTTGCCACAGAGAAAAAACAGGGAGAATACAGAATTACACGGAGGGAGAGCTTAACAAGATTTCTGTATTTTCAGTGTGCCATCTTTTTGCAATGACGCAGTAAATCTCATTGCTCCAAGCTGGTGCGACTCGTCGGGACAGATTTGCTTTATACATTTGCGTAACATTTCTAAGTAAAAAGATCAATAAATATAGCGGGCACTATATTTTCTTAAGGTCTTTCTTGCAGGCAAAACAAAGGGTGATTATTTTGGCTCTCCAATCCAAAATCTCCGAAAGACCACAAAGTCCACTGCTCCTGCAAGAACCAAAAAGTACCCGACCTTAAAAAATTAAATGATTCCGGCTATGAAGACTCAATCACTTTCATTAAAGGAGTTTGTTCCTTTTCCTTCGCTTAAAACTTTGCCTGCTTTACGAATGCAATGAGTGTTTGCTGCAGTTAACTGTTTTAAGTACAAGTGTGGTCTCCGCAAGTCGGTTTTATTTAGTTTTAAAGAAAATGTTGCACGTGCTGCTTTAAATCCAATTCTACTGTAATTACCACAATCCGCTTCCCTGGAAATCCTGCCATTATCCAATGAGCAAAACCATCGACAGATCCATTCCGGAAAGACCGTTTAATTAAATTAAATGAGCATGGACTAAGTTTTACTTTAAATCCTTGGAAAGGGACTACTGTGCCAATTACATAATCCTTTTTCTTTAACCTTTTTGTTATGAACTATTATAATTCTTATGGCAATTTTTGCATGGAATATTCAGATGATAGCTGTGAAGTGATGGGGCTTATTGTGGTGGACTCAATAGAAATAATTTGGCGCATGAGAGTGCCTAAAAAGGTGGCAAAAGATATTACCACACATCACCTGGCAGAACACTATCTCGGGGTGAAAAATTCAGAAACAATAGATATTCAGCAAAACAATCCTATAATTCATTGCTAGCCCGGAGTCATTTGTTTAACTGCATGAGCGTTGAAAAGGCCCTGGTGATTTTTTTCGCAATGACGGGTGAAGGACTTCGAACTTTTTGTTTGTCATTCCGGGCGAAGAGAGGAATCTCATACAAAGTGATTTTTATTATGTGCCAAACAAAAGCTTAATAGTAGTACTATAGCCGGCTACATAAAAAAATTCCTTCAACTTTATTTTACTTACAATTTTATTTTATACTTCACTTACATTTTCATCGTAATTTTCATGTACAAAAAGCTTGTATATGGAAAGAAGAGAGTTTCTTAAAAATTCCGGCACCATTGCATTAAGCGGTTTGCTGGCACCGCAGCTTTTAAAAGCTGCTTCTGTATTTAATAATAATTACAACCCCGCTTTTGGTATCCAGCTTTATACGGTATCAGAGCTGATGACGAGCGACGCCAAAGGCACTTTGGAAAAAATTGCTGCCATCGGCTATAAAGAACTGGAAGGTGCAGCTTCGGAAAAAGGGTATTACTACGGCTACCAACCCAAAGAGCTGGCCGCTATGGTAAAAGATATGGGTATGCACTGGAGATCGCAGCATGTGATGGGAGCACCTTTTGATATGGCGCAGATACAAAAAATGGCAAAGCCTCAAACGGCAGAAGACTCTGCCCGGCTGCAACGCATACTGGAGCGGTTTAAAAACAGGGCCCCTATGCCTACTTTAAAAACCGATCATCAGCAATTAGTGGATGAAGCAGCCGAAGCCGGCTTGAGTTACCTGGTATGTGCCAGCATACCCGTAGCCACGCTGGATGAAATTAAAACTGCAGCGGAAGTGTTTAGCAAAGCAGGGGAGGCATGCAAGAAAGTGGGAATACAATTCGCTTATCATAATCATACTACCGAGTTTGATGAAGTGGAAGGTCATCGCCCGTTTGATTATATTTTATCGAATACAGATAAAGATCTTGTAAAAATGGAACTGGATCTTGCCTGGGCCACGAAAGCCAACCAAGACCCCGTGGAGTTGTTTAAAATACATCCCGGTCGTTTCCCGCTGTGGCATGTAAAGGATCTGGATAAAGACACTAAGCAGCCCGCCGAAGTAGGAACAGGTATTATTGATTTCAAACGCATCTTTGATAACAGGGATGAATCGGGCATGAAATATTTTTTTGTGGAGCAGGACCAGGCGCCTCAGCCTTTGCAGGATGTGACTAATAGTTTTAATAACCTGAAGAAGATATTGGCGTAGTTCAGAGTTTAGAATTATGAATTGAGAATGATGAATGAAGAATGAATTGACCTGCTCCGTGTTTCTTAGCGCTCTCTGTGCCTATCTGGTTAATTTTTCACCACATAGGCATATAAGGAAACATAGGTTCACGTAGAAACTATGTGTGTTCTCATATTGTGCCCTCTATGTCTTTGTGGTTCGTTGCAAGTTTTCGTAGTAAGTTTTTTTACCACGGAGTACACAGAGTTTTTACAGAGGTTGCACGGAGAGGAGTTTAGAATTATGAATTAAGAATGATGAATGTGTTGTGTCTTGACCTGCTCTGTGTTTCTTGGTGTTCTCTGTGCCTCTGTGGTTAGTTTTTCACCTCATCATAATAACCATTTTTGTTTATTCTTAAGATTAGCTCTATATTTCCTAAACGATTCCGCATCTTCTGTAAGCTTTTCCCGACCAACGCAACCTTCCATTCACTTAAAAAAATTTAAAACAAATGAAACAGGTAAAATTCCTGGCAACTACGAGCGTTGCTTTAGGATTATTATTTTTTTATTCCTGCAATTCAGGAGAGAAAAAAACTGAAGAATCGACTACAGACACAACCGCGCAGCAAGAAATGACGGCGCCTACCCCAGCGCCCGGTCCCATGAGTGTGATGACGATTAAACACAAAGTAGCCAACTATGCAAAGTGGAAAGCCTCTTATGAAAGCCATGATTCTATTCGTGAGGCTAACGGTTTGCACAACTATGTAATTGCAAGAGGAACCGACGATTCAAATATGGTAATGGTAGTATTGAAGATGGATGATGTGGACAAAGCAAAAGCATTCGCTGCATCTCCCGACCTAAAAGCAAGAATGAAACAGGCTGGCGTAACAGGGCCTACGAGTATCGACTATTATACAAACATTATGAACGATACTACCAACATACAGCAAACAGAAAGGCTGATCGTAAAACATAAGGTAAAAGATTTTGATGCCTGGAAAAAAGCGTTTGACGATCATAAACAAACAAGAATGGATTCGGGTCTTATTGACAGGGTGCTTGGCTACTCAGTGGGTGATAATCATAATGTGGCCATCGTATTCGCCGTTACCGACGAGGCTAAGGCGAAGGCATTCATCAATTCAAAGGATCTGAAAGATAAGATGAAAGCAGGCGGAGTAGAAGGAGCTCCCACGTTTTGGTTTTTTAGAATTGCAGAAAGATACTGATGGTAATGCTGAATTCTAAGTGCTAAAAGATAAATTTTCGGTCTTCGGTCTTCTCTGTGTTTCTCTCTGTATTTTTTTTGTGTCCCTGCCTACCGGCAGGCAGGTGTAGTTATATTTTGTCCCTGGGTACATGAAGTGAGAGCAGAGGAACGAGCCGGGTGTTTGCGAAGTGGCATTTGAAAAAAGCCCGTTGTTGATTGGTATATTTTTTTAGTTGAATTTTCAGTTGAAGTTAATGGCTTTTTTCAAACATGACACGGGAGCAACACCGGAAAGCTGCCATTTTGCAAACACCATGTAAGGCGAAGTTTGCTCAGTAGGAAAACATCAACTTATATACTCTTGTGGCAGCTTTCGGTGAAACCGGCTCGTAAGGCGAAATTTAGGCGGAAAGAGGTTTGCGGATCACGCCAGGCGATAAACAATCGCCGCAAACCGACCGCCGTGTGTGTTGGAATTGTGTAAAGCAAATTTCGCCTTACACGGAGATTGCCGGTATTCAATGTTGAATAATATTGTCAATTATTAATGGTGGGTAATGAGTAATGGTGTTCTTTGTGACCTGAAAAATGGGACATAAAGAACACGACGAATCACGAAGTTCACGAAGAATTTATAGGGTTTATTTCCATAATGATTTTTTCTTTTTGAATTGTATGGTTATAACATCAATCTACTTAAAAAAAACACTTTTACATCAATATAGCTGAGCTTGTTTTGCATCTGCTTACTTCAACCTGACTTTACCTACAGATTCATTGGTTATTTTAATGGGGTTTATAAAACCCTTCTCATCAAAATATATCCTGTCAATACAAACTACACGATGGTTGGCATCGGTTTCTCCCAATGGTCTACGGTGATAAATGATGAACCATTCATCTCTGCCGGGAATTTTAATAACGGTGTGATGTCCTGCACCTGTGGCAATAGCAGAATCCTGCTGCAATACAGTTCCTATTCTTTCAAACGGACCAAAAGGAGAATCACCGATTGCATAGGCTACCCGGTAATCGGGGCCTGTCCATCCACCTTCTGACCACATAAAATAATATTTGCCATTGCGCATAAACATCATCGGCCCTTCCACATAACTTTTCGGTGTTATTTCTTTATATAGTTCACCGTCAGCAAAAGGAAGCAGGCCTGTAAAATCATTTTTCAATTTTACAATATTGCAATGCTGCCATCCGCCATAGATCATGTAATATGTTCCGTCTTTATCCCTGAAAACAAACTGGTCAATAGGCTGTGCACCGTTTTTTATTTCATTGATCAATGGTTTGCCCAACAGATCTTTAAAAGGGCCGGCAGGATTGTTTGCTATTGCTACACCAATTCCTCCAATTTCTCCTTCATGCACATCATTGGCACTAAAGAATAAAAAATACTTTCCATTTTTTTCTGCAATGGCAGGCGCCCAAATAGCTTTCCTTGCCCATTTCACCAACGAGGTATCCAATATGTGATGATGTTTTGTCCATGTTTGCATATCGGGTGAGGAAAAAACATCGAGAAAAACCTGCTGCTCATATGGTGCAGAATAAGTAGGGTAGATCCAGCACTGGGTATTAAAAATGCCTGCGTCGGGGTCTGCATACCAGCCGGCAATAACAGGATTGCCTTTTTGGGTTTGTTGTGATCGTGAATGTATGCAGATAAATAACAAAGAGATGATTAAAAAAGATTTTGCCAGGTGCATCATGAAGGAAATGTTTTTGTAAATGTAAAATCTTCTGTTCTTTCCACACCGAAGTAAAAAGAACACTTCATTATTTTAAAAATCATTTGTATGTAAATCTTAAATCTATTTGTGGTTTTACTAAGACATCTCTAAACATTTTACTTAAAAAATTAAAGGCCCTTTCATCTTTTTTAGAAAAGATCGGTTTTTTTTGAGTGTATGTTTGTGTTGTCGGTCCTGTGAAAATATCCTGGTTAACAATTTAAAGATCCGAACTCTTGTGAAGTATCCGGGCCTTATGAAATAACCCATTTAGAATCCAATATCACGAATCCCTGGAAACCATCTATGAAATTCCCTGCTATTTAGTGGGGATTTTTTTCATTATTTTATCTCCATAAATTTTTCAACTCCTGATTTTAAATTACCGGGTCTGATAATGTGAATTTTACTATAGTAAGATTCCCTTGCAACAGTAGTGCGACTTTCATAATATTGACACACTCCCCTGTGAAGGCCACTTTTACTTCTGAAATCCCTTAATCATTCATTCATGAAAAAGATCACGATCCTGATTGCCGATGATCACAAATTATTAAGACAATCCTGGGAAATGGTTTTTAACAGTGATGATCGCTTCCAGGTAATTGCCCAATGCGCAACAGGAGAAGAAGCTATAGAAAAATCGAGGCAGTTGCATCCCGATGTGGTGATCATGGATATTAATCTTCCGCGCATGAGCGGAGTGGAAGCTACGATACAGGTTCGCAAATTTTCACCCGGCTCAAAAGTTATCGGCGTGTCCATGCATACACAGCCGAGCTTTGCCAGGATCATTATGAAAAACGGGGCTATGGGGTATGTAACAAAAACTTCTTCGCGGGAAGAGATGTTCAAGGCTATTATTGAAGTGAATGCAGGCCATAAGTATATATGTGAAGAGATAAAAAATATTCTGTCGGATTCGCTTTTCGACGATGAAAGCGCGAATCATGGTATCAATTCACTATCACAAAGAGAAATTGAGATCATTTCTCAAATAAAAAAAGGCGATTCGTCAAAAGAGATCGCTGCCCATCTGAATCTTTCTATAAAAACGGTAGAAGTCCATCGCTATAATATTCTGAAAAAGCTCAACCTTAAAAATACTGCAGCACTTGTAAATTTTGTAAGCAACCATCCTGAACTGGGAGTATAGAAAGATCATGGGGTTTTATAGGTGGTATAAAGGATCAGCAATATTCTTCAGAATAAGCTATTCATCCATTGCTGATGACTTAATACATCTGCCGGCGGGGAAAAACTTTCGTAGTTAATACATGATGAACTTCAGCATCGGCATCTGAACAGCAATCAGACAAAACAGTTATCCTGTAATCTTTGTCGGCAGCCTCACGCAAAGTAGAAAGCACTACGCCGCTGGTTAAAATGCCGGTAAGCACAATATGTTGTACACTTCCGGCACGTAATACCACTTCAAGATCACTGCCGGTAAAGGCACTTACAAGTCTTTTAGTAATAATAACATCACCGGCCTGCGGAGCAATCTTTGCATCTATTTTCATGTCTCCTTCTGTATCAAGCTTTCTTTCGCTGTTTTTTAAAACAGTGAATGATTTATTTTGAGAAGGAACTTCCGGGTATCCTTTTCTAAAACCAACTACTACATATATTACAGGTATTTTTTATTTCGTGCTGCTTCAATAGTTTCAACAAGTGCATCTAAGAGGCCGGGGGGCACTTTCTTTCAGCATACCCACAATCGCTGCCTGTACATTACATCCATTACGAGCAGGGCTGTATTTTTATTTTTGACTCCTTCCATATAGTGTTATTAAAAAGAATCAAACATAAATCATATTTGCTATTTTTTGCAAAAGTTGGGATGTGCCTGTACCGGCTATTATGGATTGTCATTTTTTTTAGGGTAGAGAACATAAAAAAACCCATCTAAATGATCTTGCGAACTTATTCCCTGACAATAAAAAAGGCGGAAGCAAATTTTATTCTTTAGCTGCATAATATTTAAACTGATACAATATCGGCTCAATCGCTCCTTTTATTTTTGATTGGCTGTTTACCATTGAATCAATAAAAAAATTGCTTTTTATGTTAAGCAACTTTATCTTTTTTTTGGTCAACTATCTTAACAATATGGGTCAACTTTAATCAGGTTGGATCCAGAGCCCAAGGGAAAGATTTCCGGTAATTTTTTTGAAGGCTTGAACTCCACCTCGGAAATAATGGAGGCGCTGGTATTTCCATTTCTGCTTTTTCTGCAGGGGCCACCATAGAATATCCCAGCGATGGTAAAATAGCTTTTACAGTTTTATTTTTTACATCAAATAAATAATCTTCTCTTTCAATTCCATCAGGCATACTCGGGATTACCGGTGTATAATTTGTTTTTATACGGATCTTTTCTAGTCTTACATCTGCATATTCACTTATGAATTTTTTAATGAGCTCAATTTCCAAATTATCGATTATCGCAGGCTTTCCCAACCAGAAAAGGAGATTGATTACTCCATGAATTTGTTTCACATGAGAAATTTCACTTTCAGCAATTCTCACAAATGTGCAGGAGGCCAATAAAGGTTCATATACCCAGTCATTGTGAAGACCAGAATGACTGACTATCCTATTAAGAGGATAATAATTTTCAATTTTCTTGCGGTTTAGAGTCTCTATTATTTTTTTCTCTTTACCCTGCCTGGTATAAATCACATACCAGTTTTTGTTTTCATTCATAACAATCAGCTTTAACGTGTTTCCCAAATCACATTTAAATTTGGTGGTTTCTTCACGGATTGGAACTTTACATTAAACTGATTTTTGTTGATAAGGGCGTACCAGCTTTCAATTACAAAGGATACTGATCTTTTCAATCGTGCTATTCAATCAGATTAGAACTGATGATTCATGAGAAATGGATTTAATAGATGGCATCAAAAAAAGACCAGAAGTTTAGATACCGAAATGACTAAACCAAAGATAAATGAATTCATGCATAGAGAAAAAAATTCTCCAATAATAAAATAGTAACAGATGTGCATAATTTTTTTTATTACCTGAATACTGTTCTTAAGGAGAAAGTTTCTTAAATAAACCATTGTTCAGAAAAATACCAAGCGGACCGACAGTGCAATTAAAGAAGAAGCAATGCCCGTGATAAATAGTAAACTTCCGAAGGATGATACGAGAAAGAAAGATTCACGTGCCTGTGCAGGGCTTTGTTCGGTTGAGGCTTTCAGAAAAAGGCATATTAATATGCCAAGCGCAAAACCAAGAACGCCGCCAACTAATAATCCCGTTAAGAAATGAGCCTCTATGGCAAAATCCCATGACAAGCCAATAAAAGCACCCAGAAGTGTAGAAATTAAGGTAGAAAAAAATATGACGCGATAAGATTTTTGAACAAGGGGCATGATGTGAAACTAAAGAAATAATCATTTTATTAATGAAGAGTTAATCCCCAATTTTTACCCATTTAATAATAAAATAATATAAACTTATTCAGGCTGAAGCTAGAAAGTTGAAGTAGAAATACCTGGATTTTTCATTTGTGCTTCTGCTTTTTTCCAACCTTTTTTAATAGCGAGTAAACGATCGGCCCTGGCAGGGTGAGTTTTTGATCCATTAATGTTCGCAATAAAATGCATGGCCAACTGGGCTTGTTCTAAGGTGGCTCTCATTTTACAAAGAGTAAAACCCGCAAACTGATCGGCCTGCAATTCTATAGCCGGCCTGTTTTTTATTTCAGCAAGCGTGTGTCCTTCTAAATGATGGCCAACTTCGTGTGCCAGGATAAAAATACAGGCCCATTTATCTTTAGCGGTTGCATTTACACTTTTTATAAATTGAGGGTTATATAAAATATAACGCCGGTGATGCCTGATAGTAGCTTCCACATTGGGCACATCTGCAGCCTTTATTTCAAAATTTCCCTCAAGCCCTACTGCATCCATGATAGATGCAATTATTTTTTCGCCTTCGGTAGAAGACGTGAAAAAAGGAAGATTTAAAGGAGTTGCAACAAAACTACCTGCAGTGGAATCAGGAATGTTATTATTACTGCCCGTAATGTTTTGTGCCCTGGAAACAAATGATAACAAATAAAAACTTAAGAGAAGGATGGCTGGCTTTTTCATACGATGTTGAATAAATTTATATGATTTAAAAAACTGCAGAGAATTAATCTATTTATATATAGATTGATCACACTGAGTGAAGTTCTAAAGTTAGAAAGAAAAGGAATTAAAGAAAAGATAAATTGAAGAAATTACGTTGTATTAAAATGTATCATTATGCTAGATGAAAATAATTTTTTTTTATATTGGACTACAATAAAAAAGCCGGAAAAATATCCGGCATTTTTATAAATGATATTTAGGCCACATCAAACTTGTCGAAGATGTTTCTTACGCTTTTATTGATCTCCTGGGGGCTGAGCCTTGCGTAGTTCATATTTTCGGTTGTCCATGCCTGCCAAACCACTTTATCAGTATTTGCATCTGTCATGGTAATAGTAAGTGTACCCTGTTTTACAGGTTGCTGGTATACATCATAGCCAACAAACTCCGAAGGATAATAAATAGTGACCCAGTGATGCCTGAAAGGATTGTAAAATACCCTCGTAAAGGGATTGGTGTACACAGGGTTTGATTGTTCTTTTGTTGTCTGTTCTACCAATACATCATAGCTTATTAATACATCAGGGTTTTCAGCGACTTCTTTCCAGTCCTGTTTTGCCAATTGTGCATCTACAGCATTACGTATAGATACATCTGCATATGCAGTTGCTCTTTTTGAACCATCCTGTTCATTTGCTCTTGTTTGTACCCACATATATGTATGATATTTCGACAAATCTGCAGACTGAGCCTTTTGTACATATACCGGGTTTTTACATGATACACATATTAAAACAGCAACAGCTGTCATGCCCAAAAATTTCCACAGTTTCATAATACCTCCTGTTTTAAGTTTGCTTAATTAGAAATTAAAGTAACACAAAAAGTATTCCGCAGTGAAAGAAAACAAGCTAAGCTGATGGTGATAGTTTATAACGGGATCATTTATTTAGAATAAGCAAAAACTTTGCTGAGTAATTTTTGTAAAGTTTGTGCATTAACGGCTGCATAGCCGGACTGATCATTATCAAAATAGACATATACATCTTTTTGTTCTTTGCTCCATTGGATGCATAATTTTGCCCATTTTTTTAATTCTTTATTTGAATAACTGCCTGAATATTTCCGATCAGGCCCATGGAGACGAACATATACAAAATGGGTAGTGGTTATCAGCGGAGAAAGATGTCCTCCTAATTCATAAATACAAAAGGCACAATTGTATTTGCTTAGAAGTTTGTATACTACTTCAGCATACCACGATTGATCTCTGAATTCAAAAGTATAGCGATGAGTTTTTGGAAGTTTGCGAAGAAAAGTATCAAATCTACCCACATTTATTTTCCAGTGAGGCGGTAATTGAAAAAGTACCGGGCCCAATTTTTTCTGTAATTTATTTGCACTTTTAAAAAATAAACGAATGCTTTCTTTTTCAACATTCAGTTTTTTTACATGGGTTATATAGCGGCTGGCCTTTACAGCAAAAAGGAAATCAGCAGGCGTAAATTTTTTCCAGTTTGTAAAAGTTTTTGGCGGGGGTAAATGGTAAAACGGGTTATTTAACTCAACCGTCTTAAAAATTTTAATATAATAGGATAGTTGCTTTGAATCTTTAGTGCCAGGTGGATAAAAAGTTCCCACCCAGTGCTTGTAATGCCAGCCAGAGGTGCCGATATGGATTTTACCTTTCATTCAGATAAGTTTCTTAAAAAACCCTGCCATAATAAATAACAACTCATCCGGTTTTTTGACAATTGAAAACTTTGTTGATTACATATCTCAGACATCACTTTCGACTTTGCCGGTAATTACTTTATGTTATGGCTTGCTGGCTGATTACAGGGCTGTCTATAAAAAATATCTTGCTTAGCATTGTTGTTGCTAAAGAATTATGCATTCATTTATCAGTAACTTAATGTTTTTAAAATACCTGACCAATGATCAAATATAAAAACGCCGCCAGTAACAAGAACCGCAGGGATTTTATTCAGAAAGGAATTCAGATGGCTGTGGTAACGGGGATAACCGGTGGCTCAGTTTACCCCTAAGATATAAGGCATGGTTAAATCATTTTTTAAAAAATATTTTTCAGGACTTACAAAGAATACCATACTCATTGCGTTTGCGTCTCTTTTTTCTGATATCTCAACTGAGATGCTTTATCCCATTTTGCCAATTTACTTAACGAAGTACCTGGGTGCTAATGGAGGTATTATAGGAATTATTGAAGGGATAGCTACGGCTACGCAAAATATAATACAGGGTTTCTCAGGATGGTTATCGGACAAGATTCAGCAAAGAAAACCAATAGCGCTTGCAGGATATTTTCTTTCAGCAATATCGAAACCTTTTATTGGAATAGCCAATACATGGAAACTGGTTTTAGCCGTTCGGTTTTCAGACAGGCTTGGTGCCGGCAGCCGTTCGGCTCCGAGGGATGCATTAATTGCGGAATCGGCAGCGCCGGAACATAGAGGAAAAGCATTTGGCCTTGAAGGAATAGGGGACAACCTGGGAGCTTTTTTAGGACCACTTATTACAGTGCTTTTGTTTTTTTCTTTACGCTTCGATATACATACTATCTTTTATCTCGCCGTCATACCCGGGCTTACTGCATTTTTAATGATTTTTCTTGTAAAAGAAAAAAGAGAGAAAATATTGTCTAAATCAAAAATTGACCTGCATGTTAGACAATTTCCCCAAAAATATTGGAAATATCTATTGGTAACCTGTTTATTTGGAATCGGTAATTCGAGCAATGCATTTCTTATTCTTGAGATCAGGGAAAAAGGAGTTTCCTTGTTAAACACTATACTGGTGTATTCATTTTACAATTTAATTGCCGCTCTTGTGTCTTATCCTGCAGGCTCGTTGTCCGACAAATTTGGAAGAAAGCCGTTGCTTCTTATTTCATTTGTTATTTTTTTTATTTCTTATGCGGGCTTCGCTTTTAGTTCCAGTATTTTTCTCGTAGGCTCTTTGTTTATATCCTATGGTCTTTTCCAGGGAATATTCAGAACTTCCGGCAAATCGTATGCTGCAGATTTTGTTCCGACTCATTTACGGGCAAGTGGAATTGGTTGGTACTCTACGGTAGTAGGGCTTTCAGGGCTTATTGCAAGTATTGTAGCGGGACAATTGTGGGACAAGGTTAGTCATGGTTCAGTTTTTATTTACGGTGCAGCTTTATCATTAGTTGGCATTATTTCTTTAGCTATGCTTGTACCTAACACATTGCATAAAAAAGAATAAATGAATTACCTTGATTAAAAATTAAGTTTAAAAAATGAAAAAGCTTTTTATCCTTACCGCCCTGATAATTTCTTTAGTAACTATTCATAAAACGGCGGGCGCTCAGAAACCTTTGTACACAGCCCCACTGGGAATTGAAGCTTATACATTTCGAAGAAGTTTTCCTGTGAATGCAGCAAGGACTTTAGATACTATCAAAATGATGGGGTTTACAGAATTAGAAGGCGGTCCCGGCAATTTGGCTCCTGAGGAATTTAAAAAGTTGTGTGATGACCGCGGTATTAGTATTGCTTCTATAGGAGCTGGCTATGATGAGTTGGTTGAGCATTCTGATTCGGTAGTATACATGGCAAAAATATTGGGTGCTAAATATGTGATGTGTGCATGGATACCACATGATAATGGAGTATTGAGTTTTGAAAATGCAAAAAAGGCGACAGAAGATTTTAATAAAGCAGGAAAATTTTTAAAAGAACATGGACTTACGTTTTGCTATCATGCTCATGGGTATGAATTTCAACCTTACGAAAACGGAACTTTGCTTGATTATATTTTCAGTAATACGGATCCTGAATATGTATCATTTGAAATGGATGTATTTTGGATACAGTTTGGGGGTGGCAACCCGGTAGGATTATTAAAAAAATATGGAAGCAGGTGGAAACTCATGCACTTAAAAGACATGCGAAAGGGTACAAATAAAGATCTTACAGGCCTTACTTCCACTGAAAATGACGTAGCCATTGGAACAGGTGAAATAGATATTCCGGCAATTTTAAAACAAGCAAAAGAAATCGGTATCAAACATTATTTTATTGAAGACGAAAGTAATGATCCGGGCCAGCAGGTACCCCAAAGTATTGCATATCTCAAAAGTTTAAAAGAATGACATTTTGAGCAAGACTCAAAAGGAAAATCATCTATGCAATGCTTTGAATAAAATTATATTTCTCTTCCTCAAGCAGATCACCAATGGTAGTTTTGGATAATAAAAGCTCGAGGTTTCTTTTTGTATTTTCCACTTTATAATGCATCGGGCAGGTATTTTCTTCACTGCATTTTTTTGAACGAAGTACGCATCCGTCGAATAATTCCGTGCCATCAAAAAGATGGTATAGTTGTATAAGAGGAATACTCAGCGTTTTATTTGAAATATAAAAGCCACCGCTGGGACCTTTTATTGACAAAACTATACTGGCCTTAACCATTTTGTTCATGATCTTCCCTAAAAAATGTTTGGGTATACCGGTCTCTTTCGAAATGTCTTCCACACGAACTTTTTTAGTACCATTTCCGGTTACCGCTATGTAAAGAATCCCTCTCAAAGCGTATCCAAAACTTTTTGAAAACATCATATCGGAAGCATTTTATGCAACAAAAAATAGTCAATTCAAAAGCTTATGATTGGCAATAATAAATATGTTTCAATAGACTTTGATGTCTTATTAGCATTTATAAAATCGATTGTGATGTCCTTTTTTTATTTCTGAAACCTAAGTTCTTTCTCATTTTGAATTAATTTAGAAATGAATTGCAGACTTTCAAAAAATTTTTTTTTATGCAAAGAGAAGCTATTGTTTACCTCATCAGCAATTTTCAATTCAAATCAAAGTGAGCGAATAAGAAATGGTGAGTAATAAAACGTATGTTTCGTTTGACCTCAATCTGATTTTATATCACCAAATTATAAACCTGAAATGAAATCAAAAGTACCGGAACAATCATGTTTAAATATACAGGTAGAATGGAATAAATGTTTAATAAATTTGTCAGAAAAAATCCGGATAATTTTTTAAAAAATCAAAACCAATTATTATGGAACAGCAAAATCAGAATTCCGAGTCTCCTTTGTTTGGTCTTACGATTGACCCAATGATTAAATCTCATTTATCAGAAACAGCAAGATGGGGCAAATTTTTGGCAATTGTGGGTTTTATATGTTGTGTGCTTATTGTAATAGGAGGTATTTATTTTGTTACTTCCTTTGGCGCCATAGAAAGAGCATACGGATTAAATGAAGGAGTTTCATTGACAGGAATGGGACCGGGAATAGCTGTTTTGTACATATGCATCGCCATTTTATATTTTTTTCCTTGTTTATTCCTTCTCAGGTTTTCAAATAAGATGAAATCAGCGTTGGTAGCAGACAACCAGGCAGACCTCACTGTTTCATTTCAGAATCTTAAAGTTCTGTTTCGGTATGTTGGAATTCTTACAATTATTGTTATGTCAATATATGTGCTGGCTTTATTGTTTGGAGGTTTGGGTATGATGATGGCGAGGTAGAAAATCGATAGAACATCAAGGCCCCTCAGAAGGCTTTTTATTTTACTGATAAATAGTTATAATCTTTCAGCAGTGTATCGAGGAAATCAAATGGAGATAAGGTCGTGTTGATTTTTAAGTGGTTTTTGATTTTTTCACTGGCCATGACCGCTAATTGAAAGTCTCCTTTTTTTCTTGCGGTGTCTAATATGCTTTTAATAGCATTGATATCTTTATCGCTTAGCCTCATTATCTGGGGAAAAACGGGTACATAATTATCTGCCACTTCCATAAACACAGTTTCTTCCATACTGCCTCTTGCTGTAGTTCTTACTAAAATGGTGTGTGCAAGAATATCACCCAGTCTTTGACCTTTTGTACTGCTGACGACTAATATGATATCAGCAAGAAATAATAACAATGAAGCAGCAAGAAAAACCAGCAGTTCTTTATTAATAAGGATAAACACATTTAACAGCAGTATGATAACGATTGTATAATCGCCTGTCCTGATAAGCCAGCGAATAATAAACTGGCTGATGCCCGGACGACCACCGTTTTCATTTACTACTCTTATTCCCCCAATTTTTTTTCCTATGCTTTGACCATTCATGGTTACCTCGCAGATCAGGTGATAAGTAAAGATGGGAATAATGATCATCATATATAGTCCCCAAAGATTGTATTGCCCATCTTCGCTGAGAATATCAGACGCAGAAATACTTCTGCTTAGTATAGCAATAGCTATACGATAATAAATGATCTGGATGATTACATCAATAACCCAGGCAAAAAGCCGGCGATGAAATTCAGGGATTTCAAACTCAAGATCAATATTGAAAGTGGTTGGTACTTTTATTACTCCCATTATGCGGGCTTAAAATTTAAAGGTTTAATAGTTTAACGCATTTGAGTTTTTTAATTTAGTAAATCTAAACCTTATCATGATATTTTAAGAATTGAAATCTAAAATTTTCGAGTATTTTACAAACTTAAATGGGAAATTGAGAGAAGCCTTATTCATAAAAAAGCATAAGGAAAAGTGGGCAAAGGCTCAGCAAACAGCTTCAAAAGATGCCGATGAGATGGCAAATAACTTTACTGAGCTTGTGAATGATCTTGCCTATGCTAAAACATTTTACCCTACCAGTAAGGTAACCGAATTCATCAACGGGCAGGCTGCAAGGATATATCTTAGCATTTATAAAAACCGTAAAGAAGAATCAAACCGTATAGTTGATTTCTGGAAATATGATCTTCCGTTAACGATCGGCAGATATCATAGGGTTATCTTCTTGACGTTCATTTTATTCTGCGTATTTTTTTTGGTAGGTTTTTTTTCAAGCCGGTATGATGAAAACTTTGTTCGCCAGATGCTGGGTGACGGGTACGTTGACAAAACAATCCAGAATATTGAAGAAGGAAATCCTTTTGGTATTTACAGGTCTGGTAATTCTTTTTTAAGCTGGATGGGAATAATGATAAATAATATTATTGTTTCTCTCGTTTATTTTTCACAGGGGGTTGTGTTTGGGGTTTTTACAATAAAGTCATTGGTCTCGGAAGCAGTCCGGATTGGGGCATTTCATTATTTGTTTTTTTCAAGAGGATTGGGATTACAATGGGCACTTGCTGTAATGATACACGGTACTTTGGAATTATGGAGCATTATTGTTTCCTGCTCTGCAGGCATTATACTTGGCATGGGTTTAATTTTTCCGGGCACAATGAAAAGAATTGATTCGTTAAAAAGGGCTGCAAAGGACGGCGTAAAAATCACTATTGGTATTTTACCCGTTTTTATTGTAGCGGCTTTTTTTGAGGGCTTTGTAACGAGATATTATACAATGCACTGGATATTCAGTTCTCTCATCCTTCTTTCTTCAGCCACATTTATCATTTGGTATTTTATTATTTATCCCATCCGGCTGCAAAGAAAATTATTGATTCAAATAACGGAGGAAGCATAAAAGCATGAAACTTATCCCTGAAAATATTTTTCTTCATTTTAAGAAACTTGTCTTTCTGCCTGGCTTTTTGTTTTTGCTGAATGAGATTACTTTCGCGCAGGATACTATTATACAGGATACGATAGCTGCGTCCCCAGGACTGGAGGATTCAACTTTTGTAATTGAACAAACGGACACAGGGTACAAGAAATCAGATTATTTTAATAATATAACTTCCCATGTTATTGCGGATTCGATAGAATTGCGGGAGGTACCACAGCATGTTATTGATTCTTTAAAAAAAGACGACGCTTTCTGGTATGCAGATAAAGCATTTAAAAAGAAAACTAAAGAAGAACGGAACATAAAACTGCCTTCACAATGGATGAATATGCCCATGCTGGTCATTATTGTGGTCATCTTTATTGCCTTGCTAGGCTGGTATCTTTTTCAGAATAATATTATCAGGAGAAAACAGGGGATCTTCCACGCAGAAAGACGGCAGGAACAATCTGAAGAAAATATTTTCGATATTAATTATCAGAAAGATATTCAAAAAGCAATTAATTCAGAAAATTACCGGCTTGCCATACGCTTAATGTTCCTGCAATTGCTGAAAAATCTTTCTCAAAAAAATATCATTCAATATAAACAGGAGCGTACAAATTTTGAATACCTGACACAATTAAGTTCAGGCTTATATTATAACGATTTCTTCAGGCTTACCCGCAATTATGAGTATACCTGGTACGGAAAGTTTGATATAAATAAAGAAGCATTTGGGGTTATTAAAAGTGATTTTGAAAATTTTGACCGTAAAATACGTTGAAAAAATTCTTACCATATATTATTATAGGAATTGTTGTGCTGTTGGTGGTGTGGGTGGCATCTTCAACAAAAAATAATAATCATGTTTTTGATGAACGCATTAGCTTCAACCAAAGGGATAAAATTCCCTATGGAATGTATGTAGCATACAGGAATCTTTCTCATATTTTCCCAGGCGCTTCTATTATTGTTAACCGTAAGGAGCCTGCGTACTGGGATTCTTTGAACAGTTATTCAGACAAGCAGGCTCTAATTGTTATTGTGCCTTCATTCAGAGCCAATGAGCTTGAAATGAGAAGGCTCATTAATTTTATAAAAAATGGCAATAGTGTTTTTATCAGCACAGCGATGGTTTCGTATGAGGTGCAGACGATGCTTCATTGCGAAATTCCTGACGTGTTTGATATAAACGACAATCTTTCTCTTAATAATAATAATGATTCTTTTTCTGTTTCACTGATTGATCCTCCTTTTTCAAAAGAGAATGAATATGGATGCCCCGGTAAAAGATTTGAATCTTATTTTTCAAAATATGATCCGGGAATTTCTACAGTATTTGGTAACGGTATTTACATTTTGCCTGATCTGATACGATTTAAAGCAGGCAGAGGAAGTTTGTATTTTCATCTTACACCGCTTGCTTTCAGCAACTATTTTTTGCTGTATGATAAGAATATTAATTACTACAATAAAGTGTTGTCACTGATTCCACGTGATACCAAAAAGGTTGTCTGGGATGAATATTTTTTATACAGGCGTCTTTCCGGAAATAACAATGATGATAAATCTATTTTTTCAGCTTTAATGTCGCAGCGCTCATTCAGGGCGGCTCTATGGTTGCTGATCATTCTCCTGGGGTTATTCATTTTACAGGAGATGCGGCGAAAGCAGCGTATGATACCCGCAATAGCGAAGCCAAGAAATGATTCACTTGAATTTATAAAGACAATTGGCAGGTTATATTATGAAAAGAGGGATAATAGGAATCTGGCCCACAAGATGGCTGCATATTTTATGGAGCACATTCGTAACAGGTATAAACTCTCTACCACAAAACTGGATGAAGATTTTATCGGATCATTGCAAAGAAAAACGGCTGAGCCCGAAAATAATATAAGGAAAATAGTTTCTTTTATTAATTATATGGATAAAGAGGAAATAATAAATGATGAACAACTTGCCGATTTTCACAAACATCTGGAAGAATTTTATAAACTTGCCTGAATAAAGCAGATATAAAAAGAGAAACCATAGGGATAGATCAATTTTTGTTTCATTAAAGAATTTAAAAGTAAAACGACAGAGATGGAAGAACAATTATTTGCCCAACGAACCGATCTTACTGCATTAAACAATGGGGTAATGTCAATTCGCAATGAAATTAAAAAGATAATTGTAGGGCAGGATGAAATGGTAAAACTGATAATTGCTGCATTGCTGGCCGACGGGCACGTATTGATAGAAGGAGTACCGGGTGTAGCAAAAACATTGACAGCAAAACTGGTGGCAAGATCTCTTAATATCGGTTTTTCAAGGATTCAGTTTACACCGGACCTGATGCCTTCTGATGTATTGGGCACACCGGTATTCAACCCGCAGCAAGGAAGTTTTGAATTTAAAAAAGGCCCTGTATTTGGGAATATAGTGTTGATCGATGAAATAAACAGGTCACCTGCAAAGACGCAATCCGCATTGTTTGAGATTATGGAGGAAAGACAAGCTACCATAGATGGAAAAACCTACAGTATGCCTGCACCGTTTATGGTACTGGCTACTCAAAATCCCATTGAGCATGAAGGAACATACCGGCTGCCGGAAGCTCAACTCGATCGTTTTCTTTTTAAAATATTAGTGCCTTATCCATCCGAAACAGAAGAATTAACCATCCTTTCCCAGTTTCACCAGATGGGCAATGCTCCGCTTTTTGAAATGGTAAAGCCTGTATTGAGTGGTGAACAAATCATTTCACTGCGACATCAAATTAGAACTCTTATTATTGAAGAAAAATTATTGCAGTTCATTGCAAAATTTATTCACCAGACAAGAAACCATAAATCAATTTACCTCGGAGCATCACCAAGAGCATCGCTGGCAGTAATGAATGCTTCGAAAGCAGTGGCTGCTATGAATGGCCGTGATTTTGTTACGCCGGAAGATATACTGGAAGTATTAAGCCCGGTATTGCGTCATCGTATTATTCTTGCTCCGGATAAAGAAATGGAAGGGATTTCAGAAGATGAAGTGATAAAACAAATTGTAAATGGAATGGATATACCAAGATAAAGCAACTGTAAGACAGGTCTGTCAATTATTGTATTTCTGAAATCAAACCGCATGTTTTTTCGAGCTATTATGAAGTTTTTTACTCAATCACTTTATTTCGATAAAGTTGCCTATTACATTGCGGGCAGTTCAGTGGTTCTTTATGTATTCAGTTATTTTATTCCTATTTTATATGATGTGGCAAGCGTAGTAATATTATTGCTTGCCATCGCTGTATTGACAGATATTTTATTGATTTTTGGAAAGCGATATGCGCTTCGTGCCGAACGCATAACCGCCGACAGGTGGAGCAATGGCGATGAAAATAGGGTGGTGCTTCATTTTCAGAATAATTATTCTTTTCCTGTTTCTGCACATATTATTGATGAATTGCCGGCACAATTTCAGGAAAGAAACTGGTACAGGAAGATGAGAATGGAAAGTCACAGCGAGCAACAGATTGTGTACACGATGAAACCTTTGTCCAGAGGTGAATATTCGTATGGCAATATCAACGTTTTTGTAAAAGGTCCCTTGCAGTTAGCAAAAAGGAGATTTGTTTTCCCTGCAGAAGAAACTGTTAAAGTGTATCCTTCTTATATACAAATGAGACGCTATCATTTATTGGCTGTTAGCAACCGCTTGCAGGAAGCCGGTGTAAAAAGAGTGAGAAGATTGGGTCATAGTATGGAGTTTGAACAGATCAAGGAATATGTTCGGGGTGATGATTATCGAACTATTAATTGGAAAGCTACAGCCAGGAAAAAGGATTTAATGGTAAATAATTATACAGACGAAAGAAGTCAGCAAATATATTGTCTGGTGAATAAAGGTCGTACTATGAAAATGCCTTTCCAGGGAATGACATTGCTTGATTATGCCATTAATGCTTCATTGGTATTAAGTAACGTTGCACTGGTACGTCAGGACAAGGCGGGCATCATTACATTTGCTGAGAACCTTGATTTTTTTTTGCAGGCCGATAAGAAACCCACACAGATGAATCTTATCCTGGAAACTTTATACAGACAGCAAACAAGATTCCTTGAATCAGATTTTGAAAAACTATATTCTGTTATTCGTAATCGTATTACTCATCGCAGCCTTTTGGTATTGTTTACCAATTTTGAGTCAATGGATAGTCTGCAACGGGAAATGCCTTCATTAAAGCTGATTGCGCAATACCATTTATTGCTTGTTGTTTTTTTTGAAAATACTGAACTAAAGCAATTGACAGAAAGTAAAGCTGTAACAATGGAAGACATTTATATTAAAACCATTGCTGAAAAATTTGCTTTTGAAAAAAGACTAATGGTAAAGGAGTTCCATAAAAACGGAATTCTCTCCATTTTAACCTCTCCACAAAATTTGACTATCGACACGATCAATAAGTATCTTGAGTTAAAGAACAGACTTTCGATCTAAAGTTTTAAAGTTTACGAGTTTTAGAGTTCCAAAGTTGGTCACAGTGTAGTAAACTTGTAAACTTTGGAACTTGTGAACTCTGAAACTTGTACCATGAACAGCTTTGAACAAGGAAGAGTATTGCTTATCAATAAACCTTTGCACTGGACCTCATTTGATGCCGTAAGAAAGATCCGGCGCCTGATTAAAACAAAAAAGGTAGGTCATGCGGGAACACTTGATCCGTTGGCGACAGGATTACTGATCATTTGTACAGGTAAATTCACAAAAAAGATCAATGAGTATATGGCACAGGAAAAAGAATATACAGGAACTTTTACGCTGGGAGCTACCACACCTACTTATGATCTGGAAAGTAAGCCGGAAAATTTCCGATCCATCCAAAATATCTCAGAAGAACAAATAAAAACTGTTGCAAACAAATTTACTGGTGAAATAATGCAAATACCTCCGGCTCACTCAGCGATAAAAATTGAAGGCAAACGTGTATATGAACTGGCAAGAAAAGGAAAAGAAGTGAAACTTGAACCGAGAAAAATTTTTATAAAGGAATTTCAAATTTCAAAAATAGAATTACCTATGGTTCATTTTCGTGTGGTATGTTCTACCGGCACATACATCAGGAGCCTGGCAAATGATTTCGGAGAAACGCTGGGTTGCGGCGCTTACCTCAGCAATCTTTGCAGAACAAGAATAGGTGAATTCAAACTTGAGGCAGCATTTACCATGGATGAATTTGAAAAACAATTGTAATTTTTTGCTCAATAAAGCTGCATAAATTATAAAAATGGGTATGTAACTCCAAATTGCAACACCCCACCGAACAAATATTTCAGATTCCAGTTGTAGAAATAACGATTTTGAGCTTCAGCATTTACGGGCTCAGGAGTTGGGTTATGTACCTTAAGAGCATAGTCAAGCCGGATAAGAAAAAATCCAAGATCAAGCCTGATACCGGTTCCGACATCTATTCCCAGGTCTTTTAAAAAATGCCTGATCGTAAATTCTCCCCCGGGAAAATCAGGACTTCGATGCATAAACCATACATTTCCTATATCAGTAAAAAAAGCGCTATTGAATTTAAAACCAAAAAGCTTGAAAAGGAAAAAGCGATATTCAAGATTTGCTTCAAACTGAATATCTCCAAAACGGTCAGGAAAATTCTTCACGGAGTCCAATGCATGACCCGGTCCGAGTCTTCGCAAACCCCAGCCCCTCATGCTGTTTGGCCCGCCGGCGCTGTATGCTTTAAAGAATGGAAGATATTCACTCCTGTATCCGCTGCCTGTATCAATTTTTAAAGGAATACCGATGCCGGCAAAAGCTCTTGCTACAAGATCATTTTTACCAACCTTCATTATTCTTATATACTCTGCATTGGGTTTAATAAAGCGATAAAGATTCTTTTGAATGAAATCAGTCTGGATCAGGCTGGTTAAAAGCCCCGATTCCTCTAGATTTACTCTTAAAGTATTCAGATTTTTTTTGTTTCCCCAATTCACAGTATAACTCCCTATTGCCGAAACTACAAGGCCGTCATTGAACAAATTTTTGAGGCCGGGGTTTTGTTGAAAAATCTTTTTTAATGTGTCTTTGGCATCTAACAAACTATATTCAATATTTGGGATTTTAAGAGCCCATAGTTTATTTCTGCGTTGCAATTCATACCCCCAGGATGTATTGTAGGAAGTAAGATTATAGAGATTAAGTCGCTGTGTATTGGATAAATTAATTCCCAAAATACTTCTTGCCTCCCTGAATCTTTCAGGTAAAAAACTAAAATGCGGAATTATTTTAGGGAAAACAATATTGTAACCTATACTTGCTTCCCTTGAACTGACAAACTTCTCATTTTTTGAAATATTTAATTCTGTTCCATAACGCAGAGAAATATTTGTTTGCGCAGCGACCTTCGCAAAATTCCTGTTTTGCAAACTTACATTTACACCAATACCCAGCAGGTTGCCTACAACAAGCGGTGAAGTATTGTCATTCCTGCTTCCTTCAAGATTTGCTATAAATAAATATTTTTGAGATGGAACAAGTTTTATGTAAAAGTCAACTGTATCTGTTCCTGGCCTCACTTTTTGGTCTATAGTTACAAACCTCCACGCTACATTTGAATTGAACCTGTCAAGAGTTCTTAAATAGCGGTTTTGATTATAGGGTTGTCCATGTCTTATATAAATATTCTGCGGCAGAATTTTTGGTTTAAAAAGATATTGGTTATAAATAACACTATAGCTTGTGTTCAGCAGCACAGTATCTTTTTTTAATGTCGAGTCAGGACCGAAATCAGGAAAAATGTACACTTTTCCTACATAAAATTTCACAAGCCTTGAGCTGTCATATCCCGGTCGAAGTTTTATTTCAAGTGTTGCTGTTGGATTTTGTCTTTGTTTTGCCATTTTGTCGATCAGTTCAATTTCTTCAAGAGGATCAACCATTGGTTTTAGCAGTGATATATCCAGCGTATCCCATACAGCCACTAATTCATTTCTCGAAAACCGCATATATCCATTATTCCTGTAAAGTTCTGCAAGGCGGTCAAGCTCCATAGCTATTGTATCCTGTGAAAAAGAACTTCCCTTTCTTAAAAAAGACTCGGACCTCGTACTGTCCGCGATGCGCTGGAATGGTTTCCGGAGCCCGAGCGAGACAGTATCTATCATATTTTTTCTTGTGGTGTCTGCCCGTAATGTACTGTCAGTAAGGCGTTGCAATTCTGGTTTTTGAATGCTATACCAAATGCTGTCGAAATGCCAAAGGGCGCCCGGGGTTACATTAAAATTTAAGGTGACCTTCTCTGCTTCTTCATTTCGTTTTAATGTAGTGTCATAATTTACTTCGGCTTTAAAGTAGCCCGAAGCATGCAACATGTCAAGCATGAATTTTTTTGATGATTGTACATAGGTTGTGTCGAATATGGGCGGTTTTTTTATCACCTGCCAAAATATTTTCTCATTGGATTTTGGATTTACGCTATCTTCCAACTGAACCCGGAGAGCTGATTCAAGATTATCTTTTTCCTTTTTTGAAAGATTGCCCAACAAATTGATATTTGTTTTATAAACAAACGGGGTATTCCTAGGAAAGTCTTTTACATGGGTAATTGGAAAAGTGTGAAAATCCCAGGCTTTACATGAAGTAAGTAAAATGACGATTAATATTGGCGTAATTATTTTCAGATAGGTTGACATCCGTGGCTTTAGCGTGACACAAGTTATTTAAATATTGATGCATGATCTCAAAATCGCAGCTCAAATATATCCAAAGTTTAGGCCAGAAAAAATACCGGGACGAAGAAGAAGTATTCATAGCTGAAGGACCAAAACTTGTTCAGGAATTATTACAAAGTGAAAATGCTGAGCCCCGGTTTTTGTATGCATTGAATCAATGGGTACAAAAAAATAAAGAACTTTTGTTAAAAAAAAATGTGACTGAAATTGACGAGACGGAACTTGAAAAAATATCCCAGTTAAAAACCCCTAACCAGGTACTGGGTGTCTTTAAAAAATTTCAGTTAGATCAGCCTTCTGTAAAAGAAAAAGTATCCCTGGTATTGGACAGTATCAGGGATCCGGGAAATTTGGGGACAATTATCCGGATCGCTGATTGGTTCGGAGCGCCACAAATTATTTGCAGCCTTGATTGTGCAGATTTGTATAATCCCAAAGTAGTGCAGGCTACTATGGGCAGTATAGCACGGGTTTCGGTTTTCAGCACAGATTTGCCGGGATGGTTAAGTAAACAACAGATCAGAATTTATGCCTCTATGCTCCATGGAAAAGATGTCACAAAGATGAGTACATTAAAAGAAGGCCTGATAATTATTGGAAATGAATCAAAAGGCATTCATGAAGATTTATTACAGTATGCTAATGAAAAGATCACGATACCTAAAAAAGGAAAAGCTGATTCTTTGAATGCAGCAGTAGCCGCCGGGATTATCTTATCTCATTTAATGTAAATGCGGACTTCTTTTTGCCTGCAAATTGAATTCCAAAACTATATATTTGTCATTTACTAAACCTGGTTTATGTCTGACGCTATGCAAAAATTCAATGAGTCCTTATCTTATCTTAAAAGTGTTTACCCCCATATACCACAGGTAGGTATTGTATTAGGAAGTGGCCTTGGAAATTTTAGTGATGAAGTAGAAGTTGAAAAGGAGATCAGCTATAGTGATATTCCACATTTCCCTTTATCAACTGTTGAAGGACATAAAGGAAAATTGATCTTTGGAAATCTTAGCGGGAAAAAAGTGGTATGCATGGCCGGCCGTTTTCATTTTTATGAAGGATATGAAACAGATCAGGTGGTGTTTCCAATAAGGATAATGAAATTGCTTGGTATAAAAGCATTGTTTCTTTCCAATGCAGCGGGCGGAGTCAATCCTGATTTCAAAGTAGGCGATTTGATGATCATTACTGATCACGTCAGTTTTTTTACCCGCAATCCATTGATCGGGGAAAATATTTCTGAATTCGGCCTGCGCTTTCCGGATATGAGCGAACCTTACGAAAAGGAACTAATTCAAAAAGCAAAAAATATCGGTAAAAGATTAGGAATTTCTTTAAGAGAGGGAGTATATTATGGAGTAACGGGCCCAACATTTGAAACAAGAGCCGAGTATAAATTAATTCATGCATTAGGAGGAGATGCAGTGGGTATGAGCACCGTTCAGGAATGTATTGCAGCCAATCATATGAAGCTTCCTGTGTTCGCTATGAGTGTTATTACTGATATTGGTATTCGTGAAAGTGAAAATAAAATTACGCATGAAGAAGTTTTACAGGCAGCTAAAGAAGCTGAACCCAATTTTGCAGCTATTTTCAAAGAAATGGTTGCTGTTATATAAAGGCATTCATTGAAAATAAATTGCAAAAGCAAAATAAATTCCAGATTGAAACTTCAAAGAATTAAAACCCGCAATTTGATTTTTTTGATTTCTTTGTGATTTGGAAATTGGAAATTGTGATTTCAAATCAGAAAACACTGGCAAGAAAACATACATACCTCTTTTCGGCATTCTGTTTTTTATTTTCCTTGAACATAATTGCGCAGCAACCGAATTTGCGAAATCTTCCCCGGGTTGGCCAGGGCTTACGTAATTTGAACTCAGGAAATGGAACGGATAGTCTTCATCACAGGAACCGTAATGAGGATTCAATTACCATTTATTACCGTTATCTGGATTCATCACATCATTATAAACTTGATTCATCTGTAAAAGATTTTACTTCCCGGTTTCCAATTCCTGCTGAAAACGTTTACCTTGGTAATCTTGGCAATGCATCCGAGTCAATTTTATTTTTACCATCTATGAGGCCGGGATGGGATCCGGGTTTTCATTCTTTTGATATTTATAAATGGAAACCTGCCGGCACAAGGTTTTTTAATACAACCCGCCCTTATAGTGAACTGACTTATCTTTTAGGCAGTCAAACCGAGCAGATCATTGAAGCAATGCATACCCAGAATATCAAACCCAACTGGAATGCTTCATTCCGATACCGGTTTATTAATTCTCCGGGATTTTTCCAGAATCAGAATACCAACGATAATAATATTCTTTTCACTTCCTGGTTTGAATCAAATTCGAAACGTTACAACAATTACTTTTTTGTTGTAGCTAATCATATGCAGTCGGCTGAAAATGGCGGCATCCGGACTGATAAAAATTACCTGGACAGTACAATTGATAATTCACTGGTTTTTAAAAACAGGTTCGGTATACCAACTGTGCTCGGTGGCCAGTCACACACCACAAACTTTTTTTCAACCAACATACAAACCGGCAACCGATATCGTGAGGTTACTGCATTGATGCGACAGCAATTTGACCTGGGGAAAAAAGATTCATTGGTCACGGATTCAACGGTAATACCGCTTTTTTATCCACGTTTTCGTTTTGAACACACAATATCATACAGCACTTACCGGTACGAGTATTTTGATTTTCCTCATTCAACTGAATTAGGATTTTATACCCCTGATTCTGCGTATTACGCCGATAATTATGATATACTGATAAACCGGGGTGATTCTGTTTACCTGCGTGATAGCTGGAAAAATTTGCAAAACGATTTTTCTATTTATCAATTCCCTGACGCAAAAAACCTGCAACAGTTTGTAAGGCTCGGCGCAAATTTGCAAACACTCAAAGGCCAGTTTGCTTCCGGCAAAAATTCTTTTTACAATCTTGTGCTTCATGGCGAGTATCGGAATAAAACACGAGACCAGAAATGGGATGCAGAATTATTCGGCAATCTGTACACAGCAGGATTCAACAGCGGAGATTACAATGCACATGTAAGCCTTAAAAGATTTGTCGGCAAAAAAGAACAGGGATATGCGGAAATAGGATTTGAAAATGTCAATCGCTCCCCGTCTTTTTTGTTTGATCCGCGAAGCAGTTTTTATTTGGACACGTTAATTGGTTTTAAAAAAGAAAACAGCAGCCACATTTTCGCATCGATCTATCAGCCTCATCTGAAATTAAAGTTATCAGGCGACTATTATCTTATCAGTAACTATACCTATATCACTGATTACAATCAAATGGGTCAATACGAACCTCTCTTTAATTTTTTGCAGGTTTCGGCTCAAAAAGTTTTTAGATTGGGCAGGCATTTTAATTGGTATGCTGATCTATATCTGCAACAGAAGACAGGGGGGGTACCCCTGCACGTCCCTCTTATTTTTACAAGAAACCGGTTTGCCTTTGAAGGAAATTTTTTCAAAAATCTTAACCTGTTCACGGGCATAGAAATAAAATACAACACACCATATAAGCCTGACAGCTATTCTCCTGTCATTGGCCAGTTCTTTTACCAGGATAGTGCGACATTTTATAATTTACCTGAAGTATCAGCATTTCTTCAATTCCGTATCAAAGGGTTTAAAGCTTTTTTGAGAGCTGAAAATCTCAATGCTGCCGAGATAGCATCAAGAGGAGGAGGAGGTTTTGGATTTACTAATAATAATATTGCTGCTCCTGGATATCCATACCCCGGCCTTCAAATAAGACTCGGCGTCTGGTGGAGCTTTGTGAATTAAATTACATTTACTGACAAAAATCATCTTAGGTTCTATCAGAACAGTTATAGGATATCAGTATTGATGTTTATCTTTGATTTCAATTTATGAAAAAATTAATAGCATCTTTTACGGTTATTGTTTATTTCGCTTTCGCTTGCGGAGTGATGGTAAACTACCATTACTGTATGGATCGCTATACTTCATTTGGCCTTTTTAATCCTGCTTCGGATTTATGTCCTATATGCGGAATGCATACAACCAAACAAGGATGCTGTCATGATGAAGTAAAGATTGTCAAACTACAAAATGACTATCAACATTCCTTCTGTTCATTTACTTTCAAAAGTATTCTCCCATCTATTGTAGTATCTTCGGAATATATAGTAGTCCCTTTATATAATGAAAAAATTGCGTTAAATAAAACAGATCATTCACCTCCTTTACTACCATTTCAGGATATTTATCTGCAAAACCGTATTTTCAGAATTTGAGATAGACAAATAGTCCGAATGGTTAATAATCCATTCTGACTGCTGCAAAGCTTGCAGCACAAAAGCAAGATCATTATTTTAGCAACGGCAATTTTGCCGAAGCTTCTTTCTGATCAATAATATTATGATACGCCTGAAAAATTTTTTAGTGTTTTGTTTTTTGATGGTTGCTGTGAGTGTTGAAGCGCAGGTAACGCCGAATATCACTGACCCACGTCTTGATTTTTCATTACCTGCCCTTAAAGGCGATAGTATTCGTTTATCATCCATGAAAGGAAAAGTTTTTTTACTTGACTTTTGGGCTTCCTGGTGCGTACCGTGCCGTTTTAATAATAAGAATCTGGTGAAATTGTATAGTAAGTATAAAGACAAGGGTTTTGAAATTCTTGGTGTTTCGCTTGACGATAATAAAAAAGCATGGCAAAGAGCTGTGGGTAAGGATAAACTTACCTGGCCACAGATAAATGATTCAAAAGGATGGGATGCTATGTCGGCTGCCAAATGGCAGGTAGATGCGATACCTGCTTCTTTTCTTATTGATAAAGATGGAAATGTAGTAGCAATTAATGTTGAAAAACAAGAACTGGAAAATAAGATCAGGCAATTGTTAGGCTTGTAATCTTATATAAAATGAAACTTCAGTTCAGAGTACTTCTTTGTGTACTTTTTATATATTCTTCCATATTTTCTCAGCAGAAATCCAATTCTAAGGACAGTACTATAACCTTTACAGTGTATGGTAATTGTCAAATGTGTAAAGATCGTATTGAAAAGGCTGCGAAGGGAAGAGGTGTGAGCTCTGCTATATGGAATATTGAATCAAAACTTCTGACACTTAGTTATAATCCCCGGTTAACTTCTGTTGAAAAAGTTCATCAGCGTATTGCAGATGCAGGGCATGATACGCCGTTAAAGAAAGCAAAAGATTTTGTATATGAGCAATTGCCGGAATGTTGCCACTATCGTGAAAAAAAAGGAGCGAATTCAAATAGTGCAACAAATGAATCAGGAACTGCTTTACTCGATAAAGATATTGTTAAGGGAGTAGTCCTTGAAACAGATAATAAAGGAAATTTTCATCCTTTGCCTGGTGCCAGTGTCATTTGGAAAGGAACCGGGAGGGGGGTAATAACAGATGATAAAGGAGTTTTCAAAATTTTTACTGATAGCTCAGTTCAACAACTGGTAGTGAGTTATACTGGCTATGAAAGTGACACTATCGCCGTTCTACCTAAAGAAGATTTAAAAATCATTCTTGTTTCAGGCAATCATTTGCAGGAAGTAAAAACAACTGCCCGGCAAAAAGCTACTTATATTTCTGCATTGAACCCCATCAGGACGGCTGTAATGACGGATAAGGAAATATTTAAGGCTGCCTGCTGTAATCTTAGTGAAAGTTTTGAGACCAATCCTTCTGTCGATGTATCCTATAATGATGCAATTACAGGTTCGAAACAAATTCAGTTACTGGGCCTTTCCGGAAATTATACGCAATTGACTGTAGAAAACCTGCCAGGTCCGAGGGGAATTGCTACACTCCTTGGTTTAAATTCCATTGCGGGTCCCTGGATAGAATCAATTCAACTTACAAAAGGAATTGGCTCTGTTGCCAATGGCTATGAAAGTATCGCAGGCCAGATCAATATTGAATTAAAAAAGCCTGAGATAGCAGAAAAACTTTTTGCAAATGCATATGTAAACGACCAGGGAAAGACAGATCTCAATTTGAATGTGTCAAAAAAACTGGGAAAGAAATGGTCAGCAGGAATTTTATTGCACGACGATTTTTTAAACAACCCGAAACTTGATTTCAATAAAGATGGTTTCCGTGATCTGCCAACCGGTAACTTATTCAGTGCTGTGAACCGTTGGAAGTTTGACAATGGAAGGGGATGGTTGATGCAATTCGGGATAAAAATTTGGAAAGATAGAAGAACGGGCGGACAAACAAATTATAATTCTTCAAAAGATAAATTTACTACTAATCAATACGGCCTTGGAATAAACACTGACAGGTACGAAGAGTTTGCAAAAATCGGTTACGTATTTCCACAAAAAAAATACAAGAGCTTCGGTTGGCAATTGTCTTCTTTCCAGCATCATCAAAATTCATATTTCGGCTTAAGCAGTTACGATGCCAAACAAAATAATTTTTATTCCAACCTTATTTACCAATCTATCATCGGTACAACTGCAAATAAATTCAGAACCGGGATCAGTTTCGTTTATGATCAATACAAAGAAAACTTTCGAAACGCTATCTACAATCGAAATGAAATTGTGCCGGGAGCATTTATTGAATACACTTATACTCATTCCGAAAAGTTTAACGCGGTAGCTGGATTGCGGATAGATCATAACAACCTGTTTGGCTTTTTTGTTACGCCGCGATTGCATTTGCGGTATGAACCTATAAGCGGAACGACGATTCGTATAAGTGGCGGCAGAGGAGAAAGAACTGCAAATATTTTTGCCGAGAATCTTGGAGTATTAATAAGTTCACGACAGGTCAATATTCTTAATGCAGTGCCGGGAAAAGCATATGGATTAAACCCGGAAATCGCATGGAACGAAGGAATAAGTTTGGATCAAAAATTCAAGTTGTTTAACAGGGCAGGAACTATTGCATTTGATTTTTTCAGAACCGATTTTCAAAACCAGGTAGTCGTTGATGTAGACAAGAGTGCAAGAGAAGTTGATTTTTATAATCTCTCCGGCAAATCATATTCTAATAGCTTCCAGCTCGAATTGAATCATGAGATACTGGCTAAACTTGATCTTCGTTTAGCGTACCGGTTATTTGATGTAAAAACAACTTATCATGGTGATCTGTTAGAACGCCCTCTTGTGGCTAAACACAGGGCTTTTGCAAATATTGCCTACGAAATAAGAAGTTGGAAGTTTGATTATACAATAAGTTATAACGGAACAAAAAGAATTCCTTACACGGGCGATAATCCTCTGCAATATCAATTGCCCGAACGATCACCTTCATATATTATGATGAATGCACAAGTGACTAAAACATTCGGAAAAAAATACCCGCTTGATATTTATATCGGCAGCGAAAATCTAACGAACTATTATCAAAAGAATCCGGTGCTTGCATCTGATCAACCATTCGGCCCTTATTTCGATGCATCAATGGTTTGGGGACCGCTTGCAGGCAGAATGTTTTATACCGGCCTGAGATACAAAATTCGTTAATGATAGAAATTGAAAGTTGAACGAAAACCATCATTCTTAAATTATTTAGACCATGAGACTAATTATACCTGATAAGGAGCTGCTTACTAAAACTGGCGCTGTTGATTATTACTACTGGAATTATAAATTTCCTATTAATTATATCCAACGTTACCGCTTTAAAGCAATTATAAAGCTTTTGGGAAGGGAAAAGTATCCTACACTACTTGAAGTCGGAACAGGTAGCGGCATATTTATACCTGAATTATCCAGGCATTGTGATAGCATTTATGCATGTGATATTCATTCCCATATGGATACTATTGATATCCTTTGCAAACATTATGATATCAAAAACTATCATCTTAGCACACAAAGTATCGAAAGTACTTCTTATCCCAACGAGTATTTTGATGCTGTAATTGCAGTTAGTGTTTTGGAATTTGTACCTGATATTCCAAAAGCACTTACAGAAATAAAGCGCATTATGAAGAAAGATGGTATATTCATTACAATATGCCCTATGGAAAGCAGGATGCTCGATTTTTTTCTTTCGTTTTACACTTCCAAAAGACCTAAGAGTGAATTTGGAAATGCAAGGCGGCATGTTTCTAAATTACTCGAAGAAAATTTTGTGGTGGATAAAAAGGGATATATGATTCCGATAATAGGTAAAATATTTCCGGTATACACACATTACAAACTCCGGAAATTTTAGGTTGGTGCTATTATGTACAGGGATTTAATATGTGGGGAATGAAAAATGTTTAGAACTTTCTTTGAGTGGAAGGCTCCTGTTGTTCATTTTCTTTTGATATATACTAATGTTTTTTAAGAAAATGTAAATTAAACTTCAACTTCCCGCAGAGAGGTTTTTTATTAACTTAGGGATGTGAAGAAGATCCCCCCAAATTTTTTTATAGCCGTCCTGTTTGTAATCATCTTTTTTATTTTCTGTCAAACAAAGGAAAAGACAAGCGATCATCCCGGAATAAATATTCTCCTGCATTTTAACACTGTTGTTGGGGATAAGCCTTTTTTTCTTGACAGCATGTATACAAATTCATTTGGCGAAAGTTTTACTGTTTCAAAATTCAAATATTATGTCAGCAATATTGAATTGAAAAATTCGGTTACAGGAGCGACGAGCGTTGTACCGAATAGTTATTATTTAGTAAATGAAGCAGATTCATCTTCAAAGAATATTTTGATAAGTATTCCGGATGGCAACTATACTGAAATTTCTTTTTTATTGGGAGTTGATAGCTTAAAAAATGTCAGCGGTGCTCAAAGCGGTGCTTTGGACCCTGCCAATGATATGTTCTGGACATGGAACACAGGTTATGTAATGGCAAAATTGGAAGGAACATCACTAGTTTCAAATCAGGTGCATCATAAGATTGAATATCACATTGGCGGATTTAAAGGAGAAAATAGTGTGCTTCAAAGAATTGATCTTGCTATTCCATCGTTTTTAAAAAATAATGTTTCCGCTAAGAAGAATCTTAAAATAGTAATTGATGCAGATATTAATGCGTGGTTTCACAGTAGTCATGATTTGGGGATTGCAGAAAATCCTGTTTGTACAACACCGGGATTCCTGGCAAGGCAATTTTCAGAGAATTACAGGAATATGTTTCATGTTCGTCTTGTGACTGTCGATTGATAAAATAAAAATAGTGAGAAAGGTTTGGGCCATCTTATTTGTCATTGTAATGACTGTATTCCTGTTACAGTTGATGCAATCTTTTTCTCCTAAAACCATAACACCTTTGAAGCAGGAAATTCCTGAAGGATTTCCGAGACCGCACTATACGTTCAAGGATAATCAGCTTACTAAAGAAGGATTTGAGCTGGGGAGGAAATTGTTCTATGACGGCCGGCTGTCAAAAGATAGAAATTTTCCCTGCGCTTCCTGTCATCAGCAGTTTGCTGCTTTCTCTACATACCAGCATGATCTCAGTCATGGTTATAATAATAGTTTCACCACACGGAATGCGCCAGCTTTGTTTAATCTCGCTTGGCAAAAGGAATTTCATTTAGACGGAGGCATCAACAATATTGAGGTACAGCCATTGGCGCCCATTACAGCACCGAATGAAATGGCTGAGGATATTACCAATGTTGTCAATAAGCTGAAGCAAGATCCTGCTTATCGTAAAATGTTCAAAGCTGCATTTGGAGATGAAAAAATAACGAGCCAGAAAATTTTAAAGGCACTGACTCAGTTTATCTGCAGTATTGTTTCGGCTGATTCAAAATATGATCGTGTGAAAAAGGGAAAGGCCAGTTTTATACCGTTTGAACAAAGAGGATATGATGTGTTTAAAGCCAAATGTGCTACTTGTCATCCCGAACCTTTATTTACTGATTTTTCTTACCGGAATATAGGTTTGCCTGTTGATACTTTTTTAAATGATTATGGCAGGATGAGAATTACGAATGATAAAGCAGATTCTTTGAAGTTTAAAGTTCCTTCTTTGCGTAATGTTGATCTCACTTCTCCCTACATGCACGATGGCCGTTTTTGGTTCTTATCCCAGGTATTGGACCATTATAGAAAGGGAGTTCAGAAAAGCGCCACTCTTGATTCATCGCTTACTGATGGCATCCCCCTGACCAACCTTGAGGTCACCTACCTGGTTTCTTTTTTAAGAACGCTTACTGATTCCAGCTTAATAAAGAATCCACGATTTGCGGCGCCGCCACAATAAAATTTATTTCTTATTTAACGATGAATCGAAAGGTATTGTATGTGAATATTATTTTTCAATATATATATTTGCGGACTTGAAGCAAATATTCGCCTTCATATTATTGGTATTGCACATCAACTTTTCAATGTTCATTGCTCAGGTTGATGAATTAGATGCTTTTGATAAATGGGGCCGGCAAAAAGAAGATGTAAACAGCCTGGTTGAGTATTTGGCTGATACTTTTCACATAAAACATAGACCTCTTAAAGATAGTGATGACGATAATGCCCGCTATTTTCACGCTTCAAAATTTGATGATTATAATTTTTCCCAGTTAGGCGTCATTAAGAAAGAATATTTTTTCACGGATAAAATAAATTTTCCTTCTTACTCTGAAAAAGTGATCAATTCTATTTTTCTTGACATACAGGGTCCTCCGCCCAAAGCATAGTTTACTTAGTTGATATTTCCTTTTGTTTATTGCTTGCCATTTCATGCGTTAGCATCATTGGTCAATTAAACATACCTCATCATTTCACAATAGATTAAAATGAAAAACAAGATACTTAAGCTATCCTGTTTTTTCGCAGTATTTATATCCTTTGCAAGTTTCAAAATGCATGCACAGGATACATTGCGAATTACTTTAGAGGAAGCTGAAAAACGATTTATTGAAAATAATTTCTTACTACTGGCTGCAAAGTACCGGGTGAGCGAAGCAGATGCGGCTATCATCCAGGCAAGGCTTTATCCCAATCCAAATTTGTCAATTAACCAGGGCGCTTACAACCCGGAGACAAAAAATTGGTTTGACCTGTCCTCAACTGGAGAAACAGCTGTTTCATTGCAACAGGTGATTATTCTTGCAGGGAAACGAAACAAACAAATTGATATAGCAAAGATCAATTCACAGCTCTCTGTTTACCAGTTTTATGATTTAATTCGCACACTTCGCTATGAATTGCGTAGTTCTTTTTACAGCTTATACTTCCTGGACCAACCCATTTCTGTATATGATAAAGAAATTAAGTCGCTGCAGGTTTTGATTGATACTTATACCGATCAATATAAAAAAGGAAATATTTCGTTTAAAGATCTTGCGCGGTTGCAGGCATTGCAATTCAGCTTGCAAAACGAGAGGTTGGATCTCTTAAAACAAGCGGCAGAGAAACAATCTGATTTGAGTTTGCTTATTGGAGATACGTTGACACAACCAATAAAACCAATTCCCGATACATCTTTGATCGATCGGTTTGATATTGGCAGGCTTAACTATGAGCAACTGCTGGATTCAGCTTTTGCCAATCGTTATGATTTAAGAGTGGCAAGCACCTCGGTTAAGCTGGATCAAACTAATTTGTCTTTGCAAAGATCCCTTCGTGTTCCCGATCTCACTATTGGAGCCAATTATGACAGGGCGGGAAGTTATGTACAAAATTTTAATGCTATTTCAGTAGCCATTGATCTTCCCTTCTGGAACCGTAACCAGGGAAATATTAAGGCTGCGCAATTCCAGGTTGACGAGAGTAAAGATTTGCAATCACAAGCTGAACTACAGGTAAAAGCAGATGTAAGCAAAGCATACAAGGAAATGCTTGAAACAGATAAACTGTACAGATCTGTTTCACTCCAGTTCAATGGTGATTACGAAAAGCTTCTCGATGGAATCACTAAAGGTTATGAAGATCACACCATCAGTTTACTGGAGTTCATTGACTACTATGAAACCTACAAAAACTCAGAGTTAGAGTTTAACCATTTGCAAAATAATCGCCTGAATGCTTTGGAGAATCTGAATCTGGCGACCGGCACAATTGTTTTAAAATAATTTATTCATCATGAAATACATTTTTTTCTTTTTAGTAACCCTGCAATTGCTTGTGATCACTTCATGCAAATCAAAGACTGTTGTTGCAGATGATAATTCCCAGGGATTTTGTATTCCCGACTCGCTCATGAAAAATATCACGATTGACACAGTGAAATCTGAAAATGTAATGAGCAGCTTAGAGCTTTCCGGTAAGATCAGTTTTAATGAAGACAACGTGGTAAAAGTTTTTCCGCAGGTAAGCGGGCATGTGACTGATGTAAAAGTTTCGCTCGGAGATTATGTGCAAAAAGGACAACTGCTGGCAACGATACGTAGTTCCGATATGGCCAATTATTACAACGACTATAAATCGGCTCAATCAGAACTGGCTATTGCAAAAAAGAACCTTGATGTAATAAGTGATATGCGCAACAGCGGCGTAAGTTCAGAAAAGGATTACCTCGCAGCACAAAGTGACTACAATAAAGCGCTTGCAGAATTCAATAAAGTAAATGAAGTGTTTAAAATATATGGAGGAAATCTTCATGCAAATGATTCGGTAGGCTCCGCTTATTCGGTAAAAGCTCCAATCAGCGGTTTTATTGTAGAAAAAAATGTAAATACAGGAATGGAGCTGCGTGCAGATGATGCAAATAACCTTTTCACGATTTCTGATCTGAAAGAAGTTTGGGCCACAGCAAATGTGTACGAAACGGATATTCCAAAAATTAAATTAGGAAGCATTGCAGAAATAACAACGTTAAGTTATCCTGACAAAAAATTTTCGGGGAAAGTTGAACGTATCGGGAACATATTGAATCCCGAAACCAACGTAATGCCGGTGAAGATCCGTTTGAATAACCCTGATTATACATTGAAGCCCGGCATGTTTGCCGGTATTTCTATTCTTTTTCCTGAAACAGAAAAAAGGTTGGTTGTCCCTTCTGCTTCTGTCTTGTTTGACGATAACAGAAACTATGTCGTGTCATTCAGAAAACAGTGTGATGTAACTATGCAGCCCGTAACTGTATATAAGCAGGTCACTGACAAAACATATATAGCGGACAGTTCTCTTCACGAAGGCGACCTGGTGATTTCAAAAAACAATCTGTTCATTTTTACCGCTTTAAAAAAACTTTGACAAACTGAAATCACTATTCAGTTTTCGTATTCATAAACATGAATTTTCAAATTAATTGAAATGGATAAACTCGTTAAAAATATAATCACCTTTTCTCTCCGTCATAAATTGTTCACTTTTTTTATGACGGGAGCATTGGGTGTGATCGGCGTATTTTGTTTCATCAAAACTCCCATCGTCGCTTTTCCCGATTTTACCAATACGCAAATTCGTATCATCACCCGCTGGCCGGGGCGAAGTGCGCAGGAGGTAGAACGATTCGTGACGATACCGGTTGAAATTGCGATGAACAGTGTTCAGCGCAAGATCAATCTGCGTTCGGAATCTATGTTTGGTCTTTCAGTAGTTACGCTTGTTTTTGAAGATGATGTGGATGATTCTTACGCACGTCAGCAGATCACGGCGCTTTTACCAAACGTCGAACTTCCTGAAGGTGCCGATGAGGAATTAACACCGCCAACCGGACCAACAGATGAAATATTCAGGTACACTTTACATTCTGCAGTGCGAACGCCGGCTGAGCTAAGAACTATACAGGATTGGGTCATCGACAGAAATTTAAGAACGGTTCCGGGTGTAGCCGATGTAGTAGCTTTTGGAGGCCCGGTAAAAACTTATGAAGTAAGTGTCAATCCCAATCTTCTGGCACAGTACAATCTCACCGCATTGGATGTATATGATGCAGTAAGCAAAAGCAACGTAAATGTGGGTGGTGATGTCATAGAAAAAGCATCACAGGCATTTGTAGTTCGCGGTATTGGTTTGTTAAGCAGTATAGATGACATAAAAAATATTGTAGTAAAAAATGTAGATGGCACTCCCATATTGGTAAGAAATGTAGCGGAAGTATATGTATCAAACAATCCGAGATTGGGCATAGTTGCAAGAGGACATGAGCTTGATGTAGTGGAAGGAATTGTATTGATGCGAAAGGGAATTGATCCCGGTCCTGTATTAAAGGCGCTTGAAAAAGAAGTAAAGGAATTGAATGCAGATGTTCTTCCTTCCGATGTAAGTATTCGCACTGTATATGATCGGCAAAATTTAATAAACTTTTGCCTGCACACTGTATTTCATAATGTGCTGGAAGGAATTTTCCTCGTCACGCTTGTTGTGTTTTTGTTCATGCGTGACTGGCGGGCAACATTAATTGTATCGCTTATCATTCCTCTTTCACTACTGTTTGCATTCATCATGCTGTACATGAAAGGAATGTTTGCTAATCTTATTTCAATCGGCGCTATTGATTTTGGAATATTGATCGATGGGGCGGTCGTAATGGTGGAAGGTGTATTTGTGGCGTTAGGTTATTATGCGGCTGAGATCGGGATGGAGAAGTTCAATAAGGTTGCTAAACTTGGACTTATAAGACGCACAGGAGTTGATATGGGTAAAGCTGTCTTTTTTTCAAAGCTAATAATCATAACAGCGCTTATTCCCATCTTTTCATTTGAAAAAGTAGAAGGAAAATTATTTTCACCGCTTGCATACACACTGGGTTTCGCATTACTCGGCGCATTATTCTTTACACTCACGTTTGTGCCCGCTTTGTCGCACAGGCTCATGCACAAGAATGTAAAAGAAAAACACAACTTTCTTGTGGCGGGTATGATAAAGTATTATAAAAGAATTTTTGATTGGGTGATAAGGAACAAAAAACTAAGTCTTGGAATGGCTGTAATTGTTGTTTTGGTCACATTTGCTTCCGTAAAATTCCTGGGCACCGAATTCATTCCTCATCTTGATGAAGGAGCGTTGTGGGCAGAAGGGGATGCCCCTATGAGTATTTCTTTGGAGCAGGCAAAAGCACAGGCTGATAGTATGCGCTATGACCTGTTACGATTTCCCGAAGTGAAAGAAGTAGTATCACAAATTGGAAGACCCGATGATGGTACGGATGCTAAAGGGTTTTTTGCTATTGAATGTTTGGTCGACCTGTACCCAAAGGAGCAATGGAAATCACATATTTCAAAGAATGACTTGATAGAGCAGATGGAGGAAAAACTGGAATCGAAATATGTAGGGACCATCTGGAGTTTTTCACAGCCTATTATTGATAATGTGAATGAAGCCATAGCCGGTATCGATGTAGACCAGGCAGTGAAGGTGTTTGGTGAAAATTTGGACAGCATCTCGAAAATATCTCGACAGGTTTATGAAAAACTAAAAACTGTTCGTGGTATGACGGATGTGGGCATTGTAAAAAACCTGGGACAGCCTGAATTGCAGATAAAACTGGATATACAAAAAATGGGTCTTTACGGAATCACTGCTGCAGAAGCTAATGCAGAGATAGAATTGGCGATAGGAGGGAAAGCCGCTACGCAATTGTATGAAGGCGAGAAAAAGTTTGATGTAAGAGTGCGATATCAGCTTCCTTACAGAAAATCTGAAACGGAGATCGGGGACCTCATGATCCCGACATCAACGGGCGCCAAAATACCATTAAAGGAAATTGCCGACATACAGTTAAAGAGTGGTCCGGCTTTTATTTATCGTGATAATAACAAACGGTTTTCTGCCGTGCAATTTGCGGTAAGAGGAAGAGACCTGGGAGGTACTGTTGCTGAAGCCAGCCAGAAACTGGATAAGGAAATTAAATTACCAAAGGGCTATACTATTCAATTCAGCGGTGAGTACGAAAGTGAGATCAGGGCGATGACAAGACTATCTATTGTTGTTCCTGTAAGTCTCATCATCATCTTTCTCATCCTTCTTATTTTGTTCAGAAAAGTGTCTGATGTGCTGTTGGTCCTGTTAAATGTTCCCTTTGCGATTGTCGGTGGAATATTGGCGCTGATAATTACCGGGACTAATTTCAATATCTCGGCGGGTATCGGCTTTATAGCGCTATTTGGTATTTGTATTCAAAACGGAGTCATTATTATTTCCGTAATAAAACAGAATCTTGCAAAATATATTCCCCTGGCTGAAGCAATAAAAACAGGTGCCATCAGTCGCGTTCGCCCCGTTGTAATGACGGCGCTAATGGCGATTTTCGGTTTACTTCCTGCGGCTATTTCAACAGGCATCGGATCAGAAACACAAAAACCCCTGGCAATTGTTATCGTAGGAGGATTGATCAGCGCAACGCTTCTTACATTGATCATTTTTCCGTTAGTGATCCAAATGTTTTATCAGAGGAGAGAAAAAAGACAGGTGAGGAAAGCTATGGCATAGGTAACTTGTTATTTTTTGATTATTTATCGGGGTGATGCTTCGTATCGATTCGGAATGAGAATCCTAACGCAACATAATTCTTTGGTGAAGCTTTGGATATTCCTGCGCCTGCAGAAATATCGATCTTAGTATTATTTGTTATGTAGTAGGCGATGCCGCCATCAAGATTATGCTGAGGCAGTTCATTTCTTTTAATAAAACCAAAGGCTTCAATATAAGTATACCAATTTTGACCGACATTAAAACCAGGAGAAAATGTATAAAGCCAGGCGGGATTACTACTTGTGCCATCCCATGCTACGCCGAGGTTAGCACCAATACCTGCCCAGGAACTTAAGGTTTTTTGCATGGTTAGTTTGAATGTCGGTGCTAGGTGATCATAACGGAATGATCTTGAAGCAAACGTAGGAATGCCTACATGAACAATCAGCGATGTTTGGGGAAGAATTTTTTTTTCTTCTGCCAATGCTACTTTAATTCCGATCTCAACCGGCTCAAGCCCTGTTGTCCATCTTGGTTGAGGTATATATTGTTCGTAAGAACTTAAAAAAACTGATTGTAATCTTAATTCTATTCCACCCAATCCATATTTCAGCAGGCTGGTAGGATGGAGAAGGTCGTAATTATTGTTGTACGTATTTTCCTTATTGAATCCTATTTCTGCCTGGAAATAGTTTTTAGGAACAATACCGGAAGATTCTGTTTGGTCAGGGCGGTCGGTGTCAATTCTATTTTGCTGGGAAAAAGAAATGAAACCTGAATACAGGAAAATAAATGAAAGTGTAATTTTTTTAGCCATATAAAAAATAAAATTTAGGCTTGTCTAAAAATAATTTATATGAATATAGGTAATTTTAGTTTCTTTTTCTTCCGGAAGAAAAAAATTAATCGTAGTGAGTGTATTTTGCTGGGTTAAACAGGCTTTTATAAGACCGGTTGAGGAAATCTAATTCTTAGTTTTTTTCCAGTTTATTCTTCTTCCAATGATAACTTTAAAAATAAAAGCATCAGTATTTTTTGTAAGACCAAAACCTGGTCCAAAATTTATTTCCCATTTTGGATCAAGGTAAAGATCAGCCGCCAGGAAAATGGCATGACTTTGTTGAGATAGTTTGGGTATATCATTGACTGGCCCCATGTCTCCGTAATACTCAAAACCTAATGCTACTTTATTAATTGTGTAAGATGCCTTAACGTTTGGCTCAAAGCCCGGCGTATGAGTATTGCTGTCTGACTTTATGGAAATACCAAATGTAGGATTGAAGGCAAGATAAAAATTTCCCCATTGTTTGTCTATGATGGGCCGTACTTCAATGTTCCATGTGTCTGTTGCGTATTGTCGTTTCTGGTAACCAAACTCAGTCGACAGGCTGACACCTACCGGCCAGTTCCATTTTTCAGGCACGCTGATACGCGGCCTGATATGTGTACCGACTACTTTATAGCCATATGGATCAGTATAATTAGTAAAAAGGTAGAATCCTATTTCGAAATTTTCAGTTATCCCCTGTGTTATTTCCAATGTTTCATGTAAAGAATGATAAGTGGGATTAACTCCTTCTACAATATTTCTCTCTCCGTCAAAAGTAAAATTGCTATGCAGCTCAAACATGGTATTGCCTTTATCCATAGTAGGAGAGCCATACACCTGGATCTCATAATTGTCCTGGGCAGAAGCAGAGTATATCCAATAAAAGGTCAGGAATAATAGGAAAAATTTTCTCATGGGTTGGCTTTCTTATTTGTAATCTTCTCTTACCGGGCTGAAAGTATCAATGACTTTGCAATCAGTATTTGCAATTGCACTATGCGGTGTATTAGAAGGAATGATGTGATACATCCCGGCTGTTAACAGATATGGGTTACCATCTATAACCATATTCAGTTGCCCTTCGATAATGTAGGTGATCTGTTCATGTATATGGTGATGTTCAGGTACAACACTTCCTTTCTTAATTTCTACGTAGCCAAAAGTGTGTTTATCGCCGTGAGCATAATAACCGGTAATGCCCGGAACGATTTCTTTTGCAGGAATATCTTTAATTGATTTCATTGTTCAAATATCAGTCATATTTGTTTTGAAAGAAAAATATGAATGCTGTTATTCCAAAAATTTTATGACCGGTTGCAATGCCTCTTGCTGTTTTATTGTTGTGCCATTGGATAACCATAATTGATCCAATCGGCTTTCAGGTTGTGTGAAAGATTCAGCAGTTTTTGATTTGTGAATTTCATGTCATTCAAAAGTTTGAATGCAGGGCGAATATTGGGGCAATGAACAAAAGGGCAACAACCACAGTAGATCACTATTTGCCTGTCTCTTTTTTGGGTTGATAAAAATTCTTTGAGTTTATCGAAACTTTCCTGTTCATGGGCCGGGCCTATTTCAGTAGCACCTTTTATAACACCGGCCGGGCCTATGTCAAGTATCAACGGCTTTTCAGCGCCTGGATCATTAATGATAGCCGCAAGATCCTTTGGTTCCATTAGTTGGTCAGGTCGCCAGGGTTCTGTTTGGTGTTTACTAAACGAAGCTGCAATAATAGTGAGCAGTGCAACTATGGGCAGAATGATGTTTTTCTTCACGTGATATTTATTTTTTTATGGTTTGTTGTGCTAATTTAAAATCCTGGTTCACTACCGGAAGATTAGTTGGTATTGTAACAACATTAAAACTATGATCCGTTGCCTGATGGCAAGAGTTGCATGTATTTGTCAATAAATGGAAACTTGTTGTAAATGAAGAAAGATTTTTTTGCTGAATGGCGTTATTCACACTGTCGATCGGAGCATTTATCATTCCGATAGCTTTTACTTCGGGCCTGTCTTTGCAGTATGCCAGGATATCATCCAGCGACTCCAGTATTTCATGTATCTCAAAATCAGCCAGCGGCCAGTTTTGATTTTGTCCCGCAAACCAAAGTTTGGCATGATGCAATTGAATACCCAGCATAAAATCGCCAAGTCCCGGTCTGTATGTTTCTGATAATTGTTTCTGAAGACTATCAACCTTTGCTTGTAGTTGCCGGACTTCTTTTGTTCGATTATTGCACGATAAAAAAAGACACAATATTGTCGTCAAAAATAAATACGCAAAAAATTGAACCATGAACTTATTTTTCCTGCTTTGATACATAATTATTTTCTTTTGAATTTTCGTCTTTCTTTCACTTGTCATCAGTAATTATTTGGTTGCAATTTCGGAAATAGTAAGGTTCCCTGTTTTATTTCATCAGTAGCTCTTAGCGCCAATGTGTCACCTCCATTCAAATTCCCAAATATTTCTGTACTGTCATTCATGCTAAATCCGTTTCTTACGTCTATCCATTGTGCGGCTCCATCTTTCAGTCGAATGACAAATTTTTTTTCAAGATTAGTAACCACGGCACCCGAAGGAACTACAAATGAATTCTCTTTACGCCTTAGTTTTAATGAAGCATTGGCATACATGCCTGATTTTAATTGATTCTTTTTATTGTCATATATAAATTCCCATGTTTCTGTACGGTTAGTCAAATTCAATGCGCCTGCCTTTCTTGAAAGATTTGCTCTGTAAGTGACATCTGGTTGTGCCTCTACAGTAAAATAGATAGACGAACTATCAGGAATTGTCGATGTAAATGCTTCGGGTATCGGAACACGAAGACGCAGTTTAGAGTTATCTTCCAGGATCAATATTGGCTTTGCATCGCTATTTCCAACTAAGGTTCCTTCATCCACATTGCGTTTCGTAATAATGCCGGAGAAAGGAGCACGGATGGTTAAATAATCTTTAAGCTGCGCTATAGCATTCAATTTTTCTTTTGCGGCTTCGTACGAAGAGCTGTCGGCCATCATCTGGCTTTTTACTTTTTCAAGCTCACTGGCAGCAACAGTACCGTCTACTTTTGATGCTTTTGCAATCCGTTCATACAAATCCCGACTTCCCAGAAATTTCGAATGGGCTGTTTGTGCATCAGCATTTGCCTGAGAATAATTCGAAGCAAATTCGGGAGCATCTAAAACTGCTAATACCTGTCCTTTTAATACATGATCACCAATATCCACTCGCAGGTTTTTGACATACCCGCTCACCTTAGCATATATTTCAGCTCTTTCAAGCGGAATCAATTCTGCAGGAAAACTGATTTCTTTATTAACAGTTTCTTTCTTCAATATGAATGCAGCAACTGAATCCACTTCAGATTTTTTAGTTTCCTGTTCCTGTGTATTTTGTTTACATCCTGTGGCTGTCAGGATAAGCAGGAAAAGAACGCTGCAATACCATGCGAATCTTTTCATTTTATTTTTTTGAATAGAAATTATTTTAATGATTAGCTTCATAATATTTGCTGTTTTCGTCTTCCGGATCAAGAGAAGAATTCTTATACGGCCTGTGGCCAATTAACGAATTATAAATCTGCGGAAGAAATATTAATGTACTGACCATTGAAAACAATAAACCGCCTATCACTGCAATACCAAGTGGTGCCGTTTGATCGCCTCCTTCACCCAAACCGATTGACATCGGGATCATGCCTGCTATCATGGCAAGACTTGTCATCAGGATCGGGCGAAGCCTGTTATATGCACCAATTACAGCGAATCCGCCTGAATGACTATGCCTCCGGTAGTGTTCTGCATTCGTAATAAACAATATGGCATTGGCAACCCCCACACCTACTGCCATAATCGTTCCCATGTACGATTGAATATTGAGTGTATTTCCGGTAAGAAATATTAATAATACAGAACCAAGTACTACAGCAGGTATGATTGATAAAATAGAGAGTGACAATCTAAAGGATTGAAAAAATATTGCCTGCATCAACATAATAACAACAATAGCGATAATCAGACCTGATCGTAGCTCACTCATAGTATCTTTTAATAATTTAGTTTGCCCTCTCATCATTATTTTTATTCCTGCCGGTAATTTGCCAAGTGAAGATATAGATTGATTCACTTTATTTATTGCTGCTTGCAGATCGATGTCGTGAATATTTGCAGTTATAGTAATGTAGCGCTGCTGGTTAATACGATCATATTCTCCGGGAGAAGTGTTTCTTTGTATTGTTGCCACATCACGCAGGTAAACAGCATTACCGTTGTTGTTGGCAATAGGTATCAGTTGCAACTCGCTTACCGAATTCATTTTGTATTGCGGATATTCTACCTGTACCTGGTACGCAGTACCTGTAGTTTTATCTATCCAGTAATCAGGTTGCGTAAAACGGCTGGATGAAGTGGCGGCTACTGTTGATTTGTTTACCTGTTCAACAGTTAATCCCAACTGCCCTGCTTTTACTCTATCAATATCTATTTTAACCCCGGGATAATCCAATGGTGTGGCTATCTGCACATCTCTCAAACTATTTATAGTGTTTAATTTTTTTGTAAGCTGTTCAGCAATTTTTCTTGTTTGCGAAGAATTTCTTCCCAGCACTGCTATCTCAATCGGGTTACTGGAACCCAGATTCAATACCTGCTCCACAATGTCACCGGGCTCAAAGGAAAGGGAAGCATCGGGAATAGATTTTTTAATACGCTGCCTTAAATTTTCTTTGAAATCTTCAATGGCGATTCCGGAGCTTTTTTTCAGGTTTATTTTTATTACTGATTCCTGAGGGCCGCTTGTCCACAAATAAACAGTATTGATGGGATAGCTTGAAGGTTGTGTTCCTATAAAGGCAGAACTGATATCAACGTTTCCATGAGTAATGCTATCTGCAATGGCAAGTAATTTTTGAGTAGCTTCTTCTGTTCGTTCAATCCTTGTTCCCGCAGGCAGTCGTAAACGAACCTGTGCCTGGCCTGCATCTACATTGGGAAAAATTTCGGTACCAATAACAGAAAATATGAGAGCCAATAAACCAATGGAAACTATTACATAAAATAATGACATCGCTTTTGACTGCCTGACTCTTCTTTCCAGCCAATGCATATATTGATGCCTGAATTTTTCAAACCGGCTTTCTTTTTTTTCAGCCGAAGAACGGAGAATTTGGTCTTTTAATAGTCCGTTTGCAATAACGGGTACAAATGTGAGCGCAAGAAAGAATGAAGCAATCATGGCAAAGCCTACAGACAAAGACAATGGAAGAAACATTCCTTTTGGCACTCCTGACATAAATAGGGAAGGGATAAATACAGAAAGAATGCTTAACAATATTATCAGCAAGGGGCCAGCTACTTCGTGGCAGCCATGCAGTATGGCTTTTGCTTTCGATTCACTTTTCTCCAGGTGCTGATGAATACTTTCAATTGTTACGGTTGCCATGTCCACCAGGATGCCCACAGACAGAGCCAGACCGCCCAATGTCATGATATTAATGGTTTGGCCCGTAAGATATAAAAATGTAAGGCCCGTTAATAAAGCAAGTGGAATAGTCAGTACAACGATTAGGGCACTTCGTTTATTACGAAGAAAAAGCAAGACCATTAAACCCGTAAGTATTGCACCGAGGCCACCTTCAAAAATCAGGCTTTTTAATGAATTGATCACATAACCCGATTGGTCAAATTCATAAGTTACTTTAATATCATCCGGAACGGCAGCCTGCATCTCAGGTAATGCCGCCTTTACGCGTTTTACTACATCCCAGGTAGATGCAGTGGCACGTTTGGTAACTGGTATGTACACCGAGCGTTTCCCGTTTATCAATGCATAGCTCGTTGTTACATCAGAACCTAATTCAACACGGGCAATGTCGCGTATATAAATAGAAGGGCCGGAACCTAATTTTAATGGTACATTTTCCAGTTCTTTGATGTTTTCGACCACGGCATTTTGTGAAGCGATAAGTGTCTGGTCCCCCACCCGAATGTTACCTGCAGGTGTAATGCTGTTTGACTTTGCCAGTGCCTGAACAATTTCATCGGGGGAAAGATTGTAATCTCTTACTTTTTCGGGGTCTAATTTTATGATGACTGTTTTTTGATTACCGCCAAACGGTGGAGGAGCTGATACACCCGGCAGCGTAGCAAACATTGGTCTCACCCTAAACAGGGCAAGATCCTGTATTTCTCCCAGCGACCGCGTTTCAGATGTAAATACTAATTGTCCTACAGGCACACTCCCTGCATCAAATCTTGTAATAAATGGTGGTACTGTGCCAGGGGGCATAAAAGCTCTTGCCCGGTTTACATAACCCACCACTTCGGCCATGGCCTGGCTCATATCGGTTCCATCCTGGAATTGAATTTTAAAAAGAGAGGCCCCTTGTATTGATCTTGATTCAACTTCTTTCACCCCGGTGATATACAGAAAATGGTATTCATAATACGAAGAGATAAATCCTTCCATTTGCTCCGGCGAAAGACCCCCGTATGGTTGAGCTACATAAATAGTAGGCAATGATAATTGCGGAAAAATATCAATCTTCATCCGGCGAATGGCCATTACAGAAAAAAATATTATGGCTAATACCATTACTATTATGGTTACAGGTTTTCTTAGTGCAGCTCTTAGCAGATTCATTTTATCTTTTAGTTAACCTGGTTTAGAAATAAATTTAAGTCTCCTGAAACGGCTGCTTTAAATAGCAATGCTCTCCATACTTCCATATAAGCAGTTTTATTATCCGTTTCTGCTTTTATTAATGCATATTGGGCTTGTATTAAATCTGCAAAATTGGCTAACCCTGATTGATAACGGGAGAGCATTGCCTTGTAAGAAAATTCAGCAGATTCATAAAACAAAGGTGTTTCCTTTACAATGTCCAGTGCATTTTTGAGTGTAGTATCGGCCAAATCATTTTGTTTTTTTAATTGCAGAATGATTTCATTCAGTTTTTCTTCATTTGATTGAATGATGAAATCCTGCTGCTGCAATTGCGGTTTTATTTTTACATATTGTAAAATGGGAATGCTCAACTGTAATCCTGCTCCATAGTTATATCGCTGCCATCCCAATCCATCCGTTGACTTTACAGTACCGTTGTATGTAACGCCTGAACCTCTTGCATATGCACTGCCCCATGTACCGAGTGTTGGCATTGTTGTCTTGCTGATTGCTTTTTTTCTTGCCTTGCTAATATCAATATTTGCATGGTAAATATTTACCAAAGGATTTTTTGCCGAATCAGGAACCGGGTAAACAGCTGGAAGTTTGATAAAATAACTACTGTCTTCCAATGCGGGTATTGTATCAACTGCTAATAATTGTGATAAATGAATTATCGTTTGATCTTTATATTTCCGGCTTGTTAATAAATCAACTTTTGCTCTTGAAACTTCTGCTTTTAATAATGAAGAATCAACACCTGGTTTAATCCCGGTTAATACAAGTGTCCTGATCGTGGAAAAACCGGTCTCTGTTCTTTTCAGATTTTCTACATATACTTTGACCAATTCAGTAGCCGTTAGCAGATCCAGGTAAGCGCTAATTACTTTTATCTTATGCTGAAAGATTTCATTTGTTTCATCTGCAATTGAATAATTCAGCCCGGCTTTAGCAAAATCAATTTGTGATTGTCGTTGACCAAATGTGATGGGTTGCCAATTCAATAGCAGGCTGGCAGCACTGCCAAACACGCCATTCATGTTGTTTGATGCAGAAGGGGGCCCGCTGATGGGAATGAGAAATTGTGGATAGGCCATGCCGGTAATATTATTATATGTAGCATAATTTAGTTGATAAGCAGCGTCCATCGAGGGAATGATTGTGCTTTTACTTATTTCAATATTTTTTTGTGCCGCTTGTACATCCAATGCTTTTGATTTAAGCATCGGATAATTAGATTCTGCCTCTTTAAGTAAATCATGCAATGATACCCGTTGCTGGGAAAAAGTATCAAATGTTATTATAGACAGAAATAAAGAAAAAATAGTTTTTGCAATGCGATATATGTTCATTCGGTTTGTATTGCAATTTGTAAAGAGTAAGTTTCACGGATGCAAGAGTAAAATTGATACAACAAATTCGTCGAATCGTGGTAAAAATGAAAATAGTATGGTATTATTCACTTCTTAACCGGAAAGTCTGAGGTGTTTGACTGGTAAGTCTCTTAAAATATTTTACAAAATGTGAGCTATCCTTAAAACCCAGGGTGAATGATATTTCTGAAACGGTATTATTTGTATAATGTAATAAGCGCCTGGCTTCGCTGATGATAAATTCCGACTGTACTTCGGCGGCTGACTGGTTAACAGTTTTACGGCAGGCGGCGTTAAGATTTTGTGGCGAAGTGCTTAATTGGTTTGCATAAAACCGTACTGTGTTTTTAATTGTTTGCCCGGCATTTAAAAGAGAAAGAAATGATTGATACAGATCGGATCTTGTTTCCGCTTTATTAATAACGGGTTTTGCAACTTCAAGCATTTTTGCAAGCAATGCTTTTAGCAATCCTTCAATAATGTGAAACGTATTTTCACTCTCTGTCTTACATTCCTCTGCCAGCAGTGCAAAAAGTATATCAATTACCGAATTGTTTTTTACAAACAAACTGTTTTGACTGCTGATTTTTGTGAAAAGTGATTTTAGTTCATTATCCAGGCTTTTTTCGATAAATGACTTTTTTATGATCACAACAAATCCATCAGGCTCTGCATCGAGCTCCCAATAATGCACCTGCTCTTTGCGGATGAAATACATTACAGGCGGCTTTACCTCAAATCTTCTGGAATCAATATAATGATAACCGCGGCCTTCAGACAGGTAAATGATCTCAAAATAATTATTGTGTTTATGAGGAGTGGTTTTTCTGACTTCTTTTCTGAACGGTGTAATTTTTATAAGTTTATCCGTTTCACTTTTATCCTTTATTTGAAGTTGTGTTAACAAAAAAATATTTTTATTGTTCAAACCAGCAAAAACTACTGCCCACCCATTCCCTGTCTTTATTATACCTCACGCCGATCATTTTTCCTTTACTTAGTCTTGCAAGATTGTTTGCAGGTACAGGTCTTGCTTCACCATCTTTCCAAAAATAAAATATCCTGATCTCAACTTTAGCAGGAATATCCGGCGTTTTAATTACATCCGCATATTTCACTTTGCGCTGGAGTATCCAGTTTTGCGGGTCCTTTACTTTTTCCAGGTCTTCATTAGTTACGTCAATAACTACGCCCTGCCCTGCAAAAGAAAATAACGGTTTTAAGACATAATTTTCAAGGTCGGCCGGGAGTTGTTTTATTTCATTTAAAAAAAATGTTTCAGGAACATACGGATGATGAATGAAAGGAAGAGCATATTTGCTTATCCTGTAAAACCAGTTAGGATGAGGAACCCATTCTATGTCCAGTTCTTCAAACAAAATTTTTCCTTTTTCCTGTACTTCTGCTGACTGTTGCTGAAGATCATCAAAAATAAGACGGTTGTAAATTCTTTTTACTTCAGTTTTCTTTCCATTGTTTATATAAAAAAGTTTCTTTCCTTCTTTTATTAATTCTGTAAGACAAACTATTTTAATGCCGAGATAACTTTCAGTGGCATAAAAATCAATTCTTGTTTTTTGCAGGCGGGGGAATATTTCAAGAAGGATAACATTTTTCGGATCATGATCGCCTATTACAATTTCTTTAAATAAATGCAGGTAAGTTTCTTTGTTGTATCCGTGCAGGTAACAATCAAAATACTCAGGAACACGAAAATGTTTCCTGGAAATTTCAGGATAAAGTACCTGGTAGGCATTAAGAGAAGGAAAGCCCTGCATTTCTATCAATTGCGGTTCATATTCACCTTCTTCATTTTTGCAAACACCAAAGTCAAAAGCAATAAAATGACAATGATCATTTTCGTTTGGGACTTCCAGCGTTTTTGGAACTGCATTTTTTGTAAATTCTTTAAAATGGCGATCAACAATTATATCAACGATCTTTTCACAGGTATCAAGCATTTTCTTTTTAAAATCCTGGTCAATAAAAACAGGAGTTTCAGTTACACGAAAATCTAACTGCCCCGGATATATATTGCCAAGTTCATTTAAAAATGCCTCATATTTTTCATTGGTGAAATTTTGATTAAATGCTTTTCGTAAAGCCGGGATCATGTGCTCAATTTATGCAGGTAAGTTAACGATTATTGAATTTGGAAAAGTAAAATTGAGAATTTTCGAAATCTCTCAATTGACTATTGACCATTTAACACTATTGATCTCCGTGCCGCTCTGCATTCACTCCGTGTACTTCCTGGTAAAATATTACCACTCAGGCACAAAAGAAAAATACAGAGAAACACAGAGGTTATTGATTACAATGAAAAATCATTCAACCTAAAACCAAAAACCACAAACCATTTAACTCAACGCTCCGTTCGGCAACATGGGCAAAGTATTGAGCGCTGTGCCGGCAGCATCAAGGATGGCATTACGTATAGCAGGTGCCACACCAATGATCGATGCTTCACCTGCACCGGCGGATGGCAGGTCTTTGCGGTCTATCAGAATAACTTCGATCTTGGGTACATCACTAAAACGCGGAACCCTGTATGCAGAAAGGCCGGAGTTCAGAATTTTGCCATCGGCAAACTGAACCGCTTCAAACATAGCACCACCAAGACCCATGATAATAGAGCCTATCGCCTGGTTTTCGAGATGATGAGGATTCACGATGGCGCCCACTTCAAATGCCTGCGTTACCCGAAGCACTTTCACTTCTTTATTATTATTGATGACCACTTCAGCGCATGCACCTACATGACCACCTTTTTCAAAACCACCTGCAATGCCATAACCATGCCCCGCAGGTTTTGTATTGCTCCAGCCAAATGCTTTTGCCGCTGCCTGCAGCACAGCAATGAAACGATCGTCATCTAAATTTTTTACCCGGAATTCCAGCGGGTCCATTTTTATCAACCGGGCAAGATCAGTCATACTGCATTCCCGTGCAAATACATTCGCAGTAGCTGCAAGTCCTCGGTAAGAACCTTGCCGCAATGGCGTGTTGCAGGGAACATGATTTATTTGCTGGCTGCTCACTTTGTATTGAGTATCGATACCGGCAGGACCTGAATTGTAGTTAATAAATTTCCATGCAGTAATGGTACCATCTTTATTTACACCTGCATTCACATCAATTACTCCGCCCGGCCTGAAGTATGCCCATGTAAATTCTTCTTCTCTTGTCCATACAACTTTTACAGGTTTCTTTGCTTCCTGCGCCAGGCGTGCCGCTTCAATCGCTGCTTCACCTGTATGTTTTCCACCATAGCCCGAACCTGTATCGGGCATGATCACTCTCACTTTTTCTTTGTTCAATCTAAACGTTTCCATTAATTCTTCCTGCACACCAAATGGTCTTTGTGTTCCCGTCCACACTGTTAGTTTTCCATTGTCCCATTGAGCCACTCCCGCTCTTGTCTCCAGCGGCACATGCGCTATATAGTCAATGTTGTACCTGTTCGAATATTTAAAGGCAGCGCTTGTTAACCCGCTTTCCACATCACCCGTTGTTGTGCCACGGTTCCTGTTATTTTCACTGTCTCTTCCGACGTTTTCATTACTGGTATTCTTCAGCAGGTATTCAAAAATGTTTGCGTTCGACGGATGATCCTTTTTCTCTTCCCATTTGGCATCAATAGCTAGTAAAGCATTTGTTGCAGTTCTTATATCAGGTGCTGCTACACCGATAAAATCTCCATCCTTCACCACAATTACACCGGGAATATTTTTGGCTTTTGTGAGATCGGCATCAATAAGTTTTGCTTCGTAAGAAGGTGGCCGCAATATTTTTCCATACAGCATACCGGGCAACTTCATATCAGAAACATATTGATGTTTGCCCGAAATAAAATCACGTTCATTCACTTTGGGTACTGATGTTCCTGCCACCTTCCAGTCTTTTGCCGCGATCACAGGTACATTTTCTGCGATCGTCATCACTAATTGCCTGCCCTTGGTCAATTCTCCGTAACCAATCTTTTCTTTGCTAGAAACATTCACCACCATTCCGTTTGCCGCTTTCAAACCTGTTTCCTTAGTGTTCCATTTTTTTGCTGCCAGTGCTATCAATGCTTCGCGGGCCGTGGCAGCCGCCTTGCGAAGTTGAGGGCCCATTTGCGGAGTAGTGCGGCTTCCAAATGTACCGGCATCATAAGGCACAAGATCCGTATCACCCATGATCATAGTAACAGATGACACAGCCACCATTAGTTCTTCCGCCACTATCTGCGATAAAGAAGTACGGATGTTCTGTCCCACTTCCACTTTACCTGTAAAAACGTTTACTGTTCCGTCTTCACCAATATGTATCCATGCATCCACATCATCCGGCGGTTGCGATGCAGCTGCAGGAGAATTAGCGTCACTGCCGGTTGAAAAAAGATCGTGCAGTACAAACGCAACAACCAAACCACCACCACTGAGTTTAAAAAACTTTCGCCGGCTGAGTGTAAAGTGATAGTGCAGTTTGGATGGAAGTTCGTCGGTTGCCGGCTCAAATGGATGGCGTGAATGATCTTGATTTTCCATTGCGAGTGGTTTAAGATGCAGAAGCCAGTTTAATAGCCTTGATGATATAAGGATAGGTACCGCAGCGGCAAATATTTCCGTTCATCGCCTGTACAATAGCCTCTTCAGAAGGAGCAGGATTTTTTTTGAGCAGTGCGGCTGCCGCCATCAGCATGCCTGATGCACAGTACGAACATTGAAAAACATCCGTTGTCATAAAAGCTTTTTGCACTGCAGCAAGCTGCCCGTTCTTTTCAAGTCCTTCAATAGTTGTTATCTCTTTGCCCGCAACAGAACTTGCGGGTGTGATGCATGAGTGTGCAGTGTTCCCGTTTATCAGCACGGTGCAGGCGCCGCAGGCGCCTTCGCCGCAACCATATTTACTTCCTGTCAGATCGAGGTGGTCCCGTAATACGGTTAACAGGGCAACATCCGGTTCCACAGTGATCTCATGCTTTTCACCGTTTACATGCAGAACCATGATTGATATTATTGATGATATTGTGAATTTACGAAAAATGGAGCTAAGCCTCTCTTCATTTATGAAGCAGGCAGAGCGATATGTAATGAAGAATGAAGAAGACAGAAGTAAGAATAAAGAATAAAGAAGTAAGAAGTTGCAATCACTAACCATTCCGACTGGTGACTCACGACATCATTCAGCATTCAACATCTATCATAGATCCGAACGATTCACCGCTCACGACTCACTCAGCCATTGGAAGTTTCGCCCCAGCCTGTTATTAAATTATCATCAAGGGAAGGATCAGGCAATTGCTCATTTTCTATGTCAATTATTTTTCCCTGTGTAAGTGGAATTTGCCATTGCATCCGGTCGCAGATCTCCAGCCACAGGTTGTTGTAGTAGCTGATCGCCCTGCATTCTTTTGATTGGTGAAAGATGGATTCTTTTGTCAGTGTGATCAGCTCGATGTCGGAGTAAAAAGGAATATAGTTATGGAGCATCCACGAGGCATACTGCCGGTTATCGAGGTATTGCTTATGCAGTATCTTTTGTGTTTGCACCATGTTGTAAAAACTGAGCGTCTTCTTCAAAAGGACCGGGTCTCTTTGCAGGGAGTCCATCAATAAATTGTTGCAGTAAATAGAAAGCGGCGCCGGCAGGTTAGGTATCAGCAGCAGGTCTGCTGCCTGGAAAATATTTTCATGCAGAATAAAACGACCGGGGGCGCAGTCAAGAATGCACACATCATAATCATCTTCCACTTCATCAAGTGTTATTCGTATCAGCTCGTTATTGCCGAAGTTCAGCATCGCCATTCTTGAAGCATGGTTTATAAACTGGTCGGAGAATAAGGGATCGTTGCTGATCACATCTATCTGGTAGCTGTTGGTGGGATGGATCACATCGTATATGGTAATGTACCGGTCAAACAGCCTGCCATGTGTATTGATATTATGATTTTGATGATTGAAGAAAAAACTGCTGCCGCCTTGCGGGTCAAGATCCCATACCAAAACACTGAGGCCTTTTTTTGCGAGGAAGCAGGCCAGGTTAACAGATGTGGTGGTTTTTCCAACGCCTCCTTTAATATTATATACAGCAATTTTTTTCAGACTTTGAAACTAAGCACCAAATCCTGTCTTTAATAATGTTTGCCGGAAATCTTTACCGGTTTTGCAGCTAATGCGTAACGGTGATAGGTAAAAAAACCCTGCCCTTATCGGAAGGCTTCGTGATGAAATGTTATTTAATGCGAAACCGGGGCTAAGTGTCTCACAACTCTCACTTCTCTCACACTCTCACATCTCTGCTTACTCCTCATCACTGATTCACACTTCTCTCACCATTCCCACCTCTTACATCTCTGCTTGCTCTTCTCACTTTTACCTTTTACCTTTTATTTATCCGGCTTTAGTCTTTCATAGGATCGTCTCTTGCGTCGCACTCTTGTACTGCAACAATTCTATTCATCTTTCCTTAAATTGCAATACAAACCACTTTATCCTAATGCCACTAAGCTGGAATGAAATAAAGTCAAGAGCTGCTCAATTTATTCAGGAATGGAAAGATGAAACCAATGAAGACGCAGAAGCCAAAACCTTCTGGGATGATTTCTTTCAAATCTTTGATGTAAGAAGAAGACGACTTGCCTCATTTGAACACCACGTAAAGAAATTAAATAATAAAGATGGCTTTGTAGACCTTTTTTGGCCGGGCACTCTTATCGTAGAACATAAGAGCAAGGGAAAAAATCTTGATAAAGCCCATGGCCAGGTACTGGATTATTTCCCCGGTATTGTTGATAAAGAACTCCCTAAATATATTCTTGTTTCTGATTTTGCAAACTTTCGTCTTTACGATTTAGATGACAACAAACAAATTGAATTTCCTCTTACCAAACTGATCGATCACATAGAAAACTTTGGCTTCATTGCTAACTATCCAAAGCGAACCATTTTTAAAGAACAGGACCCTGTAAATATTAAAGCAGCGGAGCTGATGGGCAAACTGCATGATAAACTGAAGGCAATTGGTTATACAGGTCACCAGTTGGAGCTTTATCTTGTTCGCTTATTGTTTTGCCTTTTTGCTGATGACAGCAATATTTTTGAAAAAGGAATTTTCAATGAATACATCGAATTAAAGACTGCAGAAGACGGCAGTGATCTTGCCAGAGCTATTGGAGAATTATTCCAGGTATTGAATACACCTGGAGAAAAACGTTTTACCAATTTAGATGAAAGCCTTGCAGCCTTTCCTTATGTAAATGGAAAACTGTTTGAAGAATCTCTTCCGCTTGCCAGCTTTGATAGCAGCATGAGAAAAAGTTTACTGGAATGTTGCATACTTGACTGGTCTAAAATTTCCCCTGCTATTTTCGGTTCACTGTTTCAATCTGTAATGGATGAAAAGGCAAGAAGAAATTTAGGAGCGCATTATACCAGTGAAAAGAATATATTGAAACTGATTAAGCCTTTATTCCTTGATGAGCTTTGGACAGAATTCAATAAAATAAAATCCAATAAGGCACAACTTCAAAAGTTTCATGATAAAATAAGCGGCTTTCGCTTCCTTGATCCGGCTTGTGGCTGTGGCAACTTTTTAATTATTGCTTATCGGGAATTGAGGCTGTTGGAAATTGAACTCATAAAACAATTATTAAAGCTGCAGGGCTATCGGGATGAAGTAATACGTGAGGCAAGAATGGACGCTACCTATTTAATACAATGCCACGTTGACCAGTTCTACGGCATAGAGTATGAAGAATTCCCTTCACAGATTGCACGTACTGCCATGTGGCTGATGGACCACCAGATGAATATGATGGTAACACAAACCTTTGGTGAATATGTTGCAAGCGTTCCGCTTACCAAAGCTGCAACTATTGTACAGGGCAATGCTTTGCGAATTGACTGGCAAAGTGTAATTGAACCCTTTCCATTTGAAAGAGATGAAGCTAAGTTTGATTTTATTTTTGGAAACCCCCCATTTATTGGTCATCACCTTCAAACGAAAGAACAAAAAGAAGATCTTCATTTTATTCTTCATGATATCCAAGCTGCAGGAGTCATGGATTATGTTTCAGCGTGGTACTACAAGGCATCGGATTACTTAAATAAATACAACATTCTGCAGAACATTAAAATTGGATTCGTTTCAACAAATTCAATAACTCAAGGCGAACAGGTTGGAATATTGTGGTCTATACTTATATCAAAGTTTAAAATAAAAATTCACTTTGCTCACCGAACATTCAAATGGAGTAACGAAGCTAAAAATGCTGCGGCTGTATACTGTGTTATAATTGGATTTTCTAATTATGACATTCAACAAAAAAGATTATTTGAATATGAAACTGTAAGAAGTGAGCCTCATGAGATAATTGTTAAAAATATAAATCCCTATTTAGTAGATTATAAAGATATCTTGATTGGAAACGTAAATAATCCTATTTGTAAAGTTCCAAAAATGCAATATGGTAGTAAACCGTCCGACGGAGGTCATTTTCTTTTAAATGAAGAGGAAAAACTTGAGCTACTAAAAGAAGAGCCAAATGCAGCTAAGTTTATTAAAAAATATATTAGCGGAAGAGAGTTCCTTTATAATGAAAATAGATATTGCCTTTGGTTAGTCAATGCTTCACCGGAAGAACTTAGACGCTTACCAGAAATCATGAGAAGGGTTGAACTTGTAAAAGAGTTCAGAAATAAGAGTAAGGCAAAAACAACTAGGGAATACCCTTATCCTACACTTTTTCGACAAGTCACACAGCCATCCAGCGATTATATAATTTTCCCAAGTACAACTTCTGAGACCAGGAAATATTTGCCACTTGGATTTCTTTCAAAAGATATAATACTAAGTAATGCGTCATATGCTATCCCTAAAGCGAGCATGTATCATTTTGGTGTTCTAATTTCTTTAATGCATATGGCTTGGATGAGATATACTTGCGGCAGATTAAAAAGTGATTATCGCTATTCAAATACTATTGTCTATAACAACTTCCCCTGGCCTGAAAATCCAACAGAAAAACAAAAGCAGGCAGTAGAAGAAGCAGCACAAAAAGTTTTAGATGTAAGAAAAGAGTTTCCGGAGAGCAGCCTTGCTGATTTATATGACCCTAACACCATGCCGCCGGCATTGGTAAAAGCACATCAACAACTTGATAAAGCCGTTGATCTCTGTTATCGCCCCCAGCCCTTTTTAAATGAAACAAAACGAATTGAATTTCTATTTGAGTTGTATGATAAATACACATCGGGATTGTTTGTGAATGAGAAGAAGAAAAAGAAAATAAAAAAGTCATGAGTAACATTTTAAAACTTCATGAGGCCATTTCGGTTGTACTTCTTAGTTGCAAGAATCGAACAGCCACCGTTGAATTCATTGCTGAAGAAATAAACAAAAGAAAGTTATATACAAGAAAAGATAAAAAATCGGTTCCTCCCTATCAAACAATGCTGCGAAGCAAATTGAGTAAAGGTAAATATGCTCATTTATTTCAGTTTTCAAAACCGAATATGGTTACTTTAATTTAATGACTTTGTAAATCAGAAATATGGTAGCAAATCAATTAGCTTTAAACAATTTTTTGACTAAAAATAGAACTCAATTTGTAATTCCAGTTTATCAACGAAACTATGACTGGACAAATGCGCAGTGTAAACAATTACTCATAGATATAATTGAGGTTGGAAACAAAACAATAAACGATAATCACTTTGTAGGAAGTATTGTTTTCATTCATGAAGGAATCTATACAACTTCAGAAGTCAATCCACTAGTAATTATTGACGGGCAACAGCGATTAACAACTATCACTTTAATGTATCTGGCGTTATATAAATATGCAAAGAAAAATGGAATGGAAGAAAAGGCTACAGAGATTAATGAGACAATTTTGATTAATCGATTTGTAACAGAAGACTCAAGCAAATTAAAGTTAAAACAAACTGACGTTAATGCCAGAGCATTTAAATTTCTAATGTCTGATAATGATCCAAACGATTACCCTGAGTATTCTAGGTTGGTAGAGAATTTTAATTATTTTTCGAATCAAATCGCTGAACACAATTTTAAAATAATTATTAATGGATTAAACAGACTGCTTTTTGTTGAAATTTCACTTGAAAGAGGAAAAGATGACCCTCAAAGGATTTTTGAAAGTCTTAATTCAACCGGGTTGGAATTATCCCAAGCTGATTTAATCAGAAACTATATTTTAATGGGGCTTGAACCGCGAGAACAGGTGAGAATATTTCATAATTACTGGGAAGTAATTGAAAATAATGCCAAAATAGAAGACTCCGAGGAGACAAAAGTTTCTGACTTAATCAGAGATTATCTAACTATAATAAATAAAAAGATTCCGAATAAAAGTAAAGTTTATGAAGAGTTTAAAAATAAATTTCATTCAAGAGACAGTAATTTTTATGATGAAATATTAAATACCGTAAAACAGTATTCAATTATTTACAATAAACTTTTAAATCCGGACAAAGAAAATGATAGCGAAATTAGAAAAGAACTGACCAGTATCAAGCAACTTGAGATAAATGTTTCCTTTCCATTCTTAATACCAGTATATGATGATTTTAATAAAGGCGAAATCGACAAAGAAGCATTCGTAGAAGTATTGAAACTTGTTCAGTCATTTACCTGGAGAAGATTCATACTTAGTCTACCGACAAACGCGTTGAATAAGATATTTATGACGCTATACAGCGATCTAAACAAAAGTGAATATCTAAAATCTATAGAAAAATCTCTTATTAGGAAGAAGGGTGTACAAAGATTTCCAAACGATAAAGAGATTGAGACGTCACTTAAGGATAAGGATATCTATAATATTCAGGCTAAAAACAAATTATACTTCTTGGAACAACTAGAACATTTCAATAACAGAGAACTAGTTAATGTTAATTCTCCAAACATCACAATTGAACATATTTTCCCGCAAAACCCCGAGGCAAAATGGAAAAGCCTTTTAGATGAAAATGAATACAAGATGTTCAAGGAAACTTATTTGCATACTATAGCCAATCTCACTCTTTCAGGAAACAATGGGTCTCTTGGTAATAAAATATTTAGTGAGAAGAAAACAATGAATAAAGATGGAGGGGAACAGGGATATATATATAGCAATTTCTGGCTTAATAGATATCTCAAAGAGATTGATGAATGGACAATATTGGAGTTAAATAAACGATTTGAGGACATTTATGAAAGATTCTTGAAAATTTGGACATATCCCAAAACAGATTTAGTATTTGATTCAGAGGAGGAAGAGTATAATATTTTTAGCGCACCAGATCCAAGAGGAAGAAAATTAGAATACTACATTTTCAGAGATGAGAAAGTAATAGAAGATGAAGTTGCTAAAATGTACTATGAGGTACTTACAACTCTGTTTTTAGAAAGCCCTTCAAAATTTCTTATGACTGATATAAAAGAAGTGATTGGATTAACAACAAACAAAAACACACCAAGAGCCGCTTATGCAATTAATAACACTTATTTTATTGAGGCCAACATTGATAACAATAGCAAGTTTAGGAAACTTAAGCTCATCTTGACCAGATTTGAAATAGAAGATGAGCTATCAATAAAATTTGTGGGATAAAGCTTAAGCCATTAATTATGTCAGTACGTAGTCAAGCTCTAGATTGGTATAAGGATATTTATAAGAAAATTGATAGTCCAATTTACACTTCTAAATTTTATAAACCTGAAGAATCGTGGCCTAAAAAAAGTGTATGGTGGTTTCATATTCCCATAAAAATAATTAAGGAAAATATATCTGCTGATATTAGAATGTTATGTCAAATTGCGCCAAATAGAAGCGATTTTCACTTTTTAAAAGTTCCGGCAAAATTTCTTCACGAACATTTAGATGATTTTTATATTCTTCATGATAATATAAGTTTGTATTTGTCAACAAATCCTAAATCGCTTTTTATCGAAGAGAGAGGCAAAGGAAACCTGAGTTTTAAAAACTTCTTCGTAACTGAATAGAATCTTCGCTCATTTTGGCGTCCGCGCCCATGTGTAGCATAAAGCCATGTTGCTGTTGGTCACTTTAGGATGTTAAAGTCGGTCACCTGACCCACTGTCAAAATAAAACATCTCTGCTGTTTACTATTCTCTAAGATTTCGAATTCACCAAGAATTCTTTCACATTAACGTCACGAATCTTTGCTATTTACTTGCAAGCCGTGTCTCCTGAAGCAGAGTTTTAGCAGAGCCCTGGACACGGCGCTATAACATTTTAACTTATGCCGTGTCCCCGCTACCCCATAAGACAATGTTAGTTAAAAAAATAAAAATTAATTTTAGATACTACTGAATCAAATGCCTGTATCGATAAAGTCGTAGAACTAAGCAAACAGGAATAATATCGTTTTTTTAGGAAATCCTGACAATAAAAAATTTTAATATTAAATAACTATGGCAAAGCACAATGTGTATTTAAATCTTCCTACAAGAGAAATTGGTAAAGTGGACGCTTTACTTTATATATATAGCGATGACGAACTACTCGGCACCATAAAAGTTTCTAAAGGGGGCCTTGATTATTCTCCTTCGAAAAAGAAAGGGCCGATTAAGATATCATGGGCGAAGTTCGATCAATTGCTAAAGGAATATTGGCATAGAAAATAGAACTGACCTGTTTGTGTCCCCCTGAGTCTTCGTTCTTGGCATGTACACAAACGAGGCTCCGACATTTAATTTGAGAATCTTGTTTACATTTGGTTGCGCCTGTCTGCTTCCACTTTGATTTGCAGTCTAACAGTACTCCGGGCCGGCGAAAGAAGAAGTAATCAACCAATAAAAAATATACTCATGAAAAAACTATCCTGCATTACTATTGCTGCATTTCTTGTTTTCAATAATGCAAATTCACAAACGGTCAATGACGTTCCCATCAAAGACATTGACGTGGATTACGTGCAAATCGTTGGTACGTCAAGGTTATTGAGCAATAAGGTAACCATTGAAATAGATTTTGGACAAGAAAATAAATTATTCAGTTCCGATAAGGATACCAGGATCAGAGACGTCAATGGAAAAAATATGGTGTTTAACTCAATGGTTGATGCACTGAATTTTATGACGAAGAATGGCTTTGAGTTTGTACAGGCCTATGCCTTCAACACGGGCAATAATCAAAATGTTTATCACTATTTGCTGAGAAAAAAGAAATAGCGATAGGGTATGAATGTTCACAATGTCCATGTCGTTGTTGGTCACTTTAAGAGTTACAGTCGGTCGTCCACTCGTCATTGCGAGCGTAGCGAAGCAATCTGAAAACAACCATCAGTGAGTAACAGAAGAATTAGATTGCTTCGTCCGCCTTCGGCGTTCTCGCAATGACGTTCTTGCATGTTGCTGTTGATCACTTCAAAAGTTACAGGCATTGTAGTTTGTTGCAGTCGGTCGTCCACTCGTCATTGCGAAAAAATCAGAAGAGCCTTTATGCGCTGAGATGTTTTGAAGCCTGTCTGCCGTAAGCAGGCAATCTGAAAACAACTATCAGAGAGTAACAGAACAATTAGATTGCTTCGTCCGCCTTCGGCGTTCTCGCAATGACGTTCTTGCATGTTGCTGTTGATCACTTTGAAAGTTATAGGCATTGTAGCTTGTTGCAGCAGGCCGTCCGCTCGTCATTGCGAGCGTAGCGAAGCAATCTGAAAACAACCATCAGTGAGTAACAGAAGAATTAGATTGCTTCGTCCGCCTTCGGCGTTCTCGCAATGACGTTCTTGCATGTTGCTGTTGATCACTTTGAAAGTTATAGGCATTGTAGCTTGTTGCAGCAGGCCGTCCGCTCGTCATTGCGAGCGTAGCGAAGCAATCTGAAAACAACCATCAGTGAGTAACAGAAGAATTAGATTGCTTCGTCCGCCTTCGGCGTTCTCGCAATGACGTTCTTGCATGTTGCTGTTGATCACTTCAAAAGTTATAGGTATTGTAGTTTGTTGCAGCAGGCCGTCCACTCGTCATTGCAAAAAAATCAGAAGAGCCTTTGTGCGCTGAGATGTTTTGAAGCCTGTCTGCCGCAGGCAGGCAATCTGAAAACAACTATCAGAGAGTAACAGAACAATTAGATTGCTTCGTCCGCCTTCGGCGTTCTCGCAATGACGTTCTTGCATGTTGCTGTTGATCACTTCAAAAGTTACAGGCATTGTAGTTTGTTGCAGTCGGTCGTCCACTCGTCATTGCGAAAAAATCAGAAGAGCCTTTATGCGCTGAGATGTTTTGAAGCCTGTCTGCCGTAAGCAGGCAATCTGAAAACAACTATCAGAGAGTAACAGAACAATTAGATTGCTTCGTCCGCCTTCGGCGTTCTCGCAATGACGTTCTTGCATGTTGCTGTTGATCACTTTGAAAGTTATAGGCATTGTAGCTTGTTGCAGCAGGCCGTCCGCTCGTCATTGCGAGCGTAGCGAAGCAATCTGAAAACAACCATCAGTGAGTAACAGAAGAATTAGATTGCTTCGTCCGCCTTCGGCGTTCTCGCAATGACGTTCTTGCATGTTGCTGCTGATCACTTTAAATAGTTACAGTCGATCACCCACTCGTCATTGCAAAAAGATCAGAAGAGCCTTTGTGCGCTGAGATGTTTTGAAGCCTGTCTGCCGTAGGCAGACAATCTGAAAACAACTATCAGTGCGCAACAGAAGAATTAGATTGCTTCGTCCGCCTTCGGCGTTCTCGCAATGACGTTCTTGCATGTTGCTGTTGATCACTTCAAAAGTTATAGGTATTGTAGTTTGTTGCAGCAGGCCGTCCACTCGTCATTGCGAAAAAATCAGAAGAGCCTTTATGCGCTGAGATGTTTTGAAGCCTGTCTGCCGTAAGCAGACAATCTGAAAACAACTATCAGTGCGCAACAGAAGAATTAGATTGCTTCGTCCGCCTTCGGCGTTCTCGCAATGACGTTCTTGCATGTTGCTGTTGATCACTTTGAAAGTTATAGGCATTGTAGCTTGTTGCAGCAGGCCGTCCGCTCGTCATTGCGAGCGTAGCGAAGCAATCTGAAAACAACCATCAGTGAGTAACAGAAGAATTAGATTGCTTCGTCCGCCTTCGGCGTTCTCGCAATGACGTTCTTGCATGTTGCTGCTGATCACTTTAAATAGTTACAGTCGATCACCCACTCGTCATTGCAAAAAAATCAGAAGAGCCTTTGTGCGCTGAGATGTTTTGAAGCCTGTCTGCCGTAGGCAGACAATCTGAAAACAACTATCAGTGCGCAACAGAAGAATTAGATTGCTTCGTCCGCCTTCGGCGTTCTCGCAATGACGTTCTTGCATGTTGCTGTTGATCACTTTGAAAGTTATAGGCATTGTAGCTTGTTGCAGCAGGCCGTCCGCTCGTCATTGCGAGCGTAGCGAAGCAATCTGAAAACAACCATCAGTGAGTAACAGAAGAATTAGATTGCTTCGTCCGCCTTCGGCGTTCTCGCAATGACGTTCTTGCATGTTGCTGTTGATCACTTCAAAAGTTACAGGCATTGTAGCTTGTTGCAGCAGGCCGTCCGCTCGTCATTGCGAAAAAATCAGAAGAGCCTTTATGCGCTGAGATGTTTTGAAGCCTGTCTGCCGTAAGCAGGCAATCTGAAAACAACTATCAGAGAGTAACAGAACAATTAGATTGCTTCGTCCGCCTTCGGCGTTCTCGCAATGACGTTCTTGCATGTTGCTGTTGATCACTTTGAAAGTTATAGGCATTGTAGCTTGTTGCAGCAGGCCGTCCACTCGTCATTGCGAGCGTAGCGAAGCAATCTGAAAACGATCATCAGTGAGTAACGGAAAAATTAGATTGCTTCGTCCGCCTTCGGCGTTCTCGCAATGACGTTCTTGCATGTTGCTGTTGATCACTTTGAAAGTTATAGGCATTGTAGCTTGTTGCAGCAGGCCGTCCGCTCGTCATTGCGAGCGTAGCGAAGCAATCTGAAAACAACCATCAGTGAGTAACAGAAGAATTAGATTGCTTCGTCCGCCTTCGGCGTTTTCGCAATGACGTTCTTGCATGTTGCTGTTGATCACTTCAAAAGTTATAGGTATTGTAGTTTGTTGCAGCAGGCCGTCCACTCGTCATTGCGAAAAAATCAGAAGAGCCTTTATGCGCTGAGATGTTTTGAAGCCTGTCTGCCGTAAGCAGGCAATCTGAAAACAACTATCAGAGAGTAACAGAACAATTAGATTGCTTCGTCCGCCTTCGGCGTTCTCGCAATGACGTTCTTGCATGTTGCTGTTGATCACTTTGAAAGTTATAGGCATTGTAGCTTGTTGCAGCAGGCCGTCCACTCGTCATTGCGAAAAAATCAGAAGAGCCTTTATGCGCTGAGATGTTTTGAAGCCTGTCTGCCGTAAGCAGGCAATCTGAAAACAACTATCAGAGAGTAACAGAACAATTAGATTGCTTCGTCCGCCTTCGGCGTTCTCGCAATGACGTTCTTGCATGTTGCTGTTGATCACTTTGAAAGTTATAGGCATTGTAGCTTGTTGCAGCAGGCCGTCCGCTCGTCATTGCGAGCGTAGCGAAGCAATCTGAAAACAACCATCAGTGAGTAACAGAAGAATTAGATTGCTTCGTCCGCCTTCGGCGTTCTCGCAATGACGTTCTTGCATGTTGCTGTTGATCACTTCAAATAGTTACAGTCGATCACCCCCTCGTCATTGCGAAAAAATCAGAAGAGCCTTTGTGCGCTGAGATGTTTTGAAGCCTGCCCGTCCGGTCAGGCGGGCAATCTGGAAACAATAATCGGCATGGCACAATAAAATCATGTGATGTATCTTCATTAAAACCTTGTCATGAAAAGTGGGGGTGTTGTTTACATAATGGCCAGTAACAACCGCAGGGTACTTTATACAGGAGTTACTTCTGATCTTGTTTCCCGTGTTATGCAACATAAAGAAAAAGACTTTCCAAAAAGTTTTACATCAAGATACAATTGCTGTGTTCTTGTTTATTACAAAGCCTATACAACAGTAGAAGAAGCTATCAGCGAAGAAAAAAGAATTAAGGGTAGCAATCGGAAAACAAAGGAGCAGCTTATCAGTTCATCAAACCCTGAATGGAAGGATTTATGGGAAGAGGTCAGAAATTGGTAACAAAGTTTTGAGTTGCTTTCAGATTGCTTCGGCCTCCTGCGTCGGCCTCGCAATGACGTCATCATGTGTTGGTCACCCTAAGAGTTGCAGTCAGTCGTCCACTTGTCATTGCGAAAAGATCAGTCGAGGCATGTGCGTAGAGATGTTTTGAAGCCTGCCGGCAGGCAGGCAATCTGAAAACAACTATCAGTGAGTAACAGAAAAATTAGATTGCTTCGTCCGCCTTCGGCGTTCTCGCAATGACGTTCTTGCATGTTGCTGTTGATCACTTTAAAAGTTACAGGCATTGTAGTTTGTTGCAGCAGGTCGTCCATTCGTCATTGCGAAAAAATCAGAAGGGCCTTTGTGTGTTGAGATGTTTTGAAGCTTGCCTAACGGCAGGCAGGCAATCTGAAAACAACTATCAGAGAGTAACAGAACAATTAGATTGCTTCGTCCGCCTTCGCTTCGCCCGGCGTCTGCCCCTTACCGCAGCTATTCCTAAGAGATAAAAAAAATGAAAAAAATTTTGCGTTCCTGTAAATAAATTTACCTTAGTTCATTCACTCGCTTTTTTAATCCTTATCTGCCATTCATTTTCTTCAACTAAAAACAACTGTTATGAAAAGAATTTTTGCAACAATTATCACCCTTTCATTCCTGGCTTGTAACAACGAAAAAACTTCTGTTGCCACTGCCGAAGCAACACCCAATGTGCCCGCAAATATGTACGGGTTCACGCCAACGTATTCAGCTTCTTTTGTAATGGACTCAGCGGCCAATACGGAAACGGTGCTGGCTTTATGGAAAGAATGGAAAGATGGGGATCTTTCCCAAAGTCGCGGGCATTTTGCTGACAGCGTTACTTTTTTCCTTACCGATGGAAGCATGATGTCGGGTCCATCCGACAGCATGATCAAAAACATGCAGAATTACAGGAGTTCATATAAAAGTATTGAACCGACAATTGAAGCAATATTTTCAACCAGAAGTACCGACAGAGGCGACAACTGGGTAGCAGTCTGGGGCCATGAGATACAAACCGACATGAAAGGAAAAGTGGATACAGTGAGTCTGCAGGAAACATGGCGGTTTAATAAAGCGGGTAAAGTAAATATGATGTTCCAGGCTATGCGGAAAGGTATGTTACCGCCGCCGCCGCCAATGCAATAAGATTATGCTGATCCGTCAGGCCGCTCAAAGCGGCCCGGCGGATTTTTGCTTCGCTTATCACTTCACTGGTCATTCCATCAATGCAATCCCAACCCTGGTAGACGAAGCCTTAACTCACGATGGCGTCCGCGCCAACGTGTAAAATAAAGCCGTGTTGTCGTTGGTCACTTCACATAGTTGCAGCCGGTCGCCTGAACGACTACGAAAATAAAATAGTGAATAAAAATCCCCTTATAATGGCCCGGATAGTTTTTATTAACTTTACGGAAATGTTTCTATGTCTCAGTTAGAAAAATATGTGACGATCGATAAAGACATCGTAGGAGGAGCGCCGGTATTCAAAAGCACAAGAGTCACTGTAAAAACGCTTTTTGATTACCTGGAAGAAAGTTCGCTGGAAGAATTCCTTAAGGGACATCCCACGGTTACCCGGGAACAGGCTGAAGCTGTAATTGAACTGGCAGCAGAAAAATTTCTCACTGAAATCCTTTCATGAAGATACTTCTCGACGAAAACATTGATATTCGTTTCAAGAAATTTTTCCCTGTACATATTGAAGTGCATACCGTAAAAGATATGAACTGGACCGGAATTAAAAACGGAGAGTTGATTCAATTACTTGCTCAAAATAATTTTGATTGCTGGATAGTCGTAGACAAAAATATTCCTTACCAGCAAAATGTAGAAAACATCCCCTTTACTATAATTGTATTAGATGTTCTGAAAAATACGCTAAAAAATATTCAGGCTCTGATGCCCAAAATAATGAATGCACTCGATAATCCATTTTCCGGAAAGGTTATCGTAATCGGTGAGGTATAAGTGAGTGAACGGGCCATTTTTTTTCAATTATTATCTTCATTTAATTGTTCTCTATTCTTCTTTGTCCGCCTGGGGTCTTGCCCATGCTGCTGCTGGTCACTTTAAGAGTTGCAGTTAGTTGCAGAAGCTGCAGTCGGTTGCCTATTCATTTTAGTGGTTACTAATTGCTGTTGCAGCAAAAATGCCGGTTCATCCCGATAGCTATCGGGACGGCATGACGAACTCAAAGATGTTGATACGAACCAAAGCATTTGCGACCGGCAACAACCGGTATCTCCGCTACCTGATCAGTAACTTACCAGTTAAAATACATTTCACTTCTACTTTTTTACATGTGCTTTATATGTTCCGTTTGGCTGAGTTGAGGTAAGACCAATTGGTTTGTTGCCATCCATTTCAAATTGGAGCTTGTAGCCCTGCAATCCTTTTATGGTAAAAATATCGGGTGACAAAGGCACCAGTTCAAACTCTCCCTGGCCGGGTGCAGATACCCAAAGAGCATTATCTTTTATCATGGTGGTAGCAGTAAGAGAAATGTCTTCGAATTCAAAAGCAGCAACATATTTTTCCAGTTCTTTGGCAGTAAGTGTAAATGTTGATTTGCCCTGTAACTGATCTAATTTTTGTTGGGTCTCTTCACTTTTTGTTATGGCAAATGCTTTCTGGTAACTGGCTATTGCTTTTATTGTATCTTTTTGGGCAACTAAAGCATCAGCATACGAATCATACACATTACCGCTTTCGGGATAGTTTTCAATATTCATTTCAAATAAGGCAGCCGCTTTTGCATACTGCTTTTGAGAAAGTGCATTGTAGCCCAAAGCGTTTATCTGCATTTCGGGGGGAGAAACTTTAAAACCAAATTCCTTTGACACTGCCTGGTAATGTTGTCTCATTCTCTGAACTACCCCGGTGTCAGGAGCCGTAAAGTCCGCCGTCGTAAACTTAAAACGATACCAGCTAAAAATAAAACGCAGTCCATCGTATTCACTGATAAGCGGAACTGAGCCATGATCATCATCGGGATAATATTTACTGGCATACTTCAACCCGTTTTGCGGATCGCCTTTTATAAATTTATCCATCGCAAAAATGGAACGGATATGTCTTGTACCTGCGCTGGTATCTTTTTTCAATTTCTCCAGTGTCATTCCTTCGGACATGGTATTGGCAATGCCTACGTACAGGCTTGTGCCAGTATATTTTTGTGATGCGAGTTTCTTCTGCGTGGCTTTTAAAAACTGTTCCTTATCATACCACATACTTGGGTCAATGGCTATGTAGGCATTAAATAGTTTGGTATGATTGGTAATGATATTCATTACTGTAAGGCCGCCAAATGAATGACCTATCAATACTCTGAAAGGTTGTGTGGGATATAATGAATCAATATGCGGCATCAATTCTTTTTCTATGAAGGCCGTAAAATTTTCACCGCCCCCGGTGCTTTTGGAAAAATTAGTATCCATCATGGGCAGATCGCTTATAATATGCGTTGGCGTCAGATCCCTTGTTCTGTCCGTGTTGGGAATACCAACAACGATCATTTCCGGAACGATAGTATTGCCATTTACCTGGCTTAACTGCTGTATCATTCCCGCTACTGATTCAAAATGACCCTCACCATCGAGCAGGTAAACAACAGGGTAACGCTGGCCGGCACTTTGTATGCCTGTTTTCATATTTGGAGTATACACCCAAACCTTTCTTTGCTCTTTAAGAATAGTTGAGTACACACTATCCACTTTCCCGATTACAATTTTATTATCTGTTTGTGCGCGGGTGCCCAAAGAGCCAAGCACGAACAGGAAGAGAATGATATTTTTCATAACTGATCATTAAATGGTGGAAATAAAAGATTCTTCTCATCAAATGTATCTCAATTTGTATTCAATTCGTTTATTTGATCTTCTTCAGATACACCCATGTTTTTGTTGGAGCCTATCCTTTGTGATGTTTAGCGAAGCATCATCAACAAAGATTTCTGTATAGTATTACCCATATTGGTGTTTGTCACTTCAAATAGTTGCAATCGGTCGCACATTCGCCATCGTGATAAAAATCAGTGCACATCTGGTACTTTTCATTGTCACCCCGGACTCGATCCGGGGTCTAAACAAACCATTCAGCGGCTAAATCTTTCAGTTCAGAATTTTCTTTCTTTATTAATTCATCCTTCCATTTCCTGCGCCAATTCTTTAATTGCTTTTCTCTGCCAATGGCATTTATATTTAGACGTAAAAATTGAACCTTCTCTGTTTCTATGCTGTAATACACGCAAACGAATGTCATTTGTAACTCCGATATATAAAACCGATCGGCTAAAGTTTGACATTATATAAACGTAGTAAGTTTTTGAGGCAATTTGAAACCTATACTTACAAAAATAAGTTGCCAAAATAACTCATATGTATTAAATGCTTTTATAGATGCAGGATCAGGTCCGGCATGACAACATTGTTTTCATTGTCACCCCCATGTTTGTGTTGGTTATTTCAAATAGTTGCAGCCATTCGTGCCGGATTTGATGAACGTTGTGCTTTCGCCTGCAAAGGGGAGACAATAATCCATGTTGATGTTGCTGACTTGAAAGAGTTGCAGCAGGTCGCAGGGGTTGCAGGGTCGGTCGCCTGCTATTTGCTGTATTTTAATATTGTTCCTTTAGTGCCACAAGCCCACCCGTGGTTAGGATCTGTAAATTGTACTTCGGTAAAATAAACTGATTTAATAAAAACTTCCCTGGTCCATGTATTTCCGCCATCTGTGGTTTTATAAATTCGTGAGCTATCGGTTACATAACCGACATTGTCTGACACAAAATTCACCGAGTGAAAAGCATTTGTTCCTTCAAATATTTTGCTCCATGAAGTGCCTCCATTTGTAGTTTTTTCCAGATTATTCCCACTGCCAAGATAGCCTGTATCGGCGTTCCTGAAAAAGGGCTCGCTATCTCTACTAACATCAAATGGCACGGGGATCAATTGCCAGTTAACGCCGCCATCTGTAGTTTTATATAAACCTTCACCTGCTCTGAAAACCCAGCCCACTTGCTCGTTAAGAAAATAAAGTGAATAAAAATTATGAGAACCTCCGGCAGTAAAAGTATAGAGCTTCATCCAGTTATCCCCTCCATCAACAGTTTTCCAAATGTTGGTACCTGCGGCATAAGCAGTGGCGGAGTTTACAAAAAAAACGTCGGAGATATAATTATCCGATAAAGTTGCATAAGTGAAATTATTTCCTCCATTATGTGTTGAAATCAGTTGATTCAATGGGTCAACAAAAATGGCATTTGACTCATTGCCCATCCCGACATTTACATAATACGAAGCAGGGTTTCCTGAGAATGGTTTTGCGATCGGGGTCCAATTACTTCCGCCGTCGCCGGATTTGAAAATGTTTGCGCCGTTTCCAACTGCAAAGCCGGTATTGTTAATAAAAAAAATATCAATAAGGTCATTCGAATCATTAATTGGAATTTTTGTCCAGCCGGAGACAAGAGAATCGGTGGGTGCAGCAGGCGGAGGAGGTGTTTGAGTCATCTTGTCTGCATCATTTTTTTTGCAGGCAAAAAATGCCGGGGTGATCAAAAGGATAAAGAATATTTTTTTCATAAAAAAGGTTGAAAAGAGCTACTTATGAACGAACTCACAAAATAATATAAAACTGCCTTTGCAGCAATAGGAGTATATGCCGTTTCTGAAGCCTCCCTTCCGGTAGGCAAGCAATCTGAAAACAAAAGTTAGAGAAATAGTTTAGATTTAGATTGCTTCGCATTGCCGGCAACGACGCATACCCGATACATTCGGAAACACAGTCTGTTAGATTTCTTCATTTCTTGTTTGAACTTTTTGGTATCTTAAATAAATATTTTAGTAAGCGGATCTTACATTAGTCACCATTAAATCTTTTTTATGGCTGCTGCAAAAACAAGGACCGAAGGAAACGAGGGCTTTGTTTCCTCTTCCAAAGGCATCACACTTTCTGTTGTTTCACTGGGCGTATGGATGCTAACGCTGATTTTATTCAGGATAACGGATGCTATTGCCAAAGGTTCCATTGACTACCAGGCCTTTTGTCTTTTTAGCTCGTTTATTCTTTCCATAGCAACCGGCATTTATATCAGTCGTCTTATGTACCCGCCCCATGACAAATGGAGGGCACTGGCCATTTTCCTGAACATTTTATTGATCTATTCTTCGGCCAACGGTATACAAACAGGTAATGCGGCCCTCGGAAAAGCATCGTCAGAAAAAACAAACAAACCAGTTTCGGAACTGGCATTATTTGGCCTGTTGGATACACGACCCTGGTTGATTGATGCCACAAGCAAAACAGTTATTCAAAATATTTCGGCAGAAAATAGAAAGCTTACTGATAATAATAAGAATCTTAGCACTGAAGTAGCAGCATTAAAACAATTAATGATCGGGAATGATAAAACGGGTCTTATGAAAAACTTGTCCGACACAATACACCTGTTACAGACACAGAACAATGAGTTACGGGCACAAGTGGAAACACTACAAAAGCAACCGGCAAGCGAAAATAAAGATGAATTGGTAAAGCAATTGCAAAATGAAATTACAGAACTGAAAAATAAACTCCGCCAATTAGAGACATCAGCCAACAATTATAATATGGCCAGGCAACAATGGATCAACAAAACAAATACAGATGTTAAATTCCGCACATTTGCTACAAAATTCCGAAGAGAGGTAAGTATATACATGGGCAAGGATTATTATAACAAGCTATTTAATCTGAAAGACCAGGTAGTGGAGTGATTATTTAATACCGGGTTATTCCCTCCAAGTCAGGATAAACTCTGACCGACTGCATCGATAAAAATCTGTTGCAGGCCAGGCGGCTTGCAGCAATTACGTTGGTCACTTTAAGAAGTTGCAGTCAGTCATCCGCCCGTCGTTGCGAAAAAATAAGGAGAGCCTTTGTGCGTTGAGATCTTTTGCAGCCTGTTTACCGGTAGGCAGTTAATAATCTTATGGTAACTACTTTTTCAGAAGTTCTGCGAGATTTTTAAAGCTCTCATACGGACCCTTGTCAGCAAACATGTTCACTAACCATGCAGGAAGACTGCCACCGGGGTCAATCTCAATAGTATAAACAATATGAATCTTGCCGGCAGTGGGTGTAGTAACGTACCAATGGACAAGAGAACTAACCACTCTTACTTTACCTTTTTTTTCAGGAATATATTGTGGAACACCGGTACCGGTAATATCGAGTGTATGGTGTATGCTATCGCGGGCTATCAGTAAATGAACAACTGCATCCCGGTTAACTATCGGCCACGGCATGATGGTTTCCGTATAATAATAAAGATCGCCAGGCCCCTCCTTTTTTAATAGGTATGCTGTTTTGTTGTGATATACCCATTCTTTCTGCAGGCCGACCTTTGACAATACACTTTCCAGGGCATTCATCGTTCCTTCCAATGTACATTCCACTTTAATAGCTTTCAGCGCTGAATTGGGCGCCGTTCCCCGGTACACCTTTATGCCATCTTCATCTTTCCTTAATTTCCATTCGTATTGTGCAGAACATGGCACCATCCATTGAAAAAAAAATATAGTAAGAATAAGTATGGTTACAATGCGCTTCATTAACTGAACAGGTATACTAAGAAATCACAATAAAGCGGGTTATAAATTGACCGCCTTTTATGCTTGGTTCCATAACCAAGGTTCCGGCAACAAATAGTTCAGCCGTTATTCAGAATAGTGTAGTTCCTGGTAAAAAAAGTTTTGTAAACTATCCTTTATCCTCTTCAAGATCATTATGGTCATCCCCTCCAAGGCTATAGTAATTATTTTCTTCATCTTCTTCGCCAATAGCTTCATCAGCATCATCCAATTCTGTACCGGGTATATCGAGATCGTCCCCGGGGCCTTCATCATTTTGAACTTCGCTTATTTTGCGGGGAGCATCTTCATCTTCCAGTTGCTCTTCCTTTTCCTTGTTATAAATATCATCCTCTTCTTTATAAACCGGCAAAGGAAATTTCTTATCCTCCGATGACTGATTTGTTTTCTTTTTACTCATGTATAAAATTTTTACTTGCTTATTCAATACCTCAAAATTAGGCCCTTTTTAGAAAGGCTTGTGCAGTGACAATGTAAAATTTATCCGGCGAAGAGTCTTCCATTGATGATGCCGGGAATATAATCCTCTGTTCCCGTCAACGACAGTTGGGTCAATCTTTGAACCCATGTTGTTGATCGCCTGAACCACTGCGAAAATAAAATAGTGAATAGAAATCCCAAACGTACAAGTGCCGGCCCGAACGTATCGTTCGGTACGGGCGGGAGTGACACCTGCCTGCCGGACAGGCAGGCAACGGAATCTTAATAGTAGTACTGTTGTTTGATAAATAATAAAAAAATGCGAGTGTGAGATTCCTCTCTTCGCTCGGAATGACAAAAAGAAGAACCTCGTTTTCCTGCGTGCCGGGAAACAGATGTTGAAAAATATTACGCCAGCGGGCTACATTAAACCAATTCACCATAAAGTTGCTCTACGGCCTGGTTCAAAAAATTAGGAAGAACGTGAGAGTAGGTCCAGAGGATTTTATCAGGGTCGTTGAGATGTTCAAGCATGTTGTGCCATTTATCTTCTCCATGATTTTCTATCACGGTTTTCTTTTTGTCTTCGCGGTTTAAATACATCGTCATGCCCGTCGCATCGGCTTCAGGATGAAATTGTGTGCCGATCATATATTCATTATAGCGAATGGCCATGATGGCCCGCTCATACGGCACATGCGGGCGGTCTTTTTCAATGCATAAAATTTTTGCTCCCATTTTTTCAATCACAGAATAATTTGGTTGTATAAGCTGGAAGTCGCGGCTGTCAACTGCATAGAAGGGATCATGAAGCCCGTCAAATACCGGTTCATTTGCACCATCTTCGAGCATGTGTACAGGGAAAATTCCAAACGCCGTAGAACGGCGTTTAGTTAAAATGCCAACATTATAATGGCGTGCAGATAACTGAAATGAATGGCAGATAAAGAAAACAAATTTCTTTTGCAGATTACCTGGATTCAGATTCCAGCGTTCCACTTCATTCAGCCAGCCAAAATATTTTTTTTCCCAGTCACTATACCTGCTTTCTAACGGGCTGCCGGGTCCGCCGCTGGAAATAAACACATCATAACTCATATCAGGCACCTGGTTCTGCAGCCTCACATCAAACTCTCTCCATTCAACCTGTATATCATTGTTCTCACCAAACTCACACAAAATGTTTCTCAAACATCGCATGCCTTCATTGGGTACGCCTTCATAGAGATCAAGAATTGCGACTCTTAACTTCTTGTCAGTTTCCATGGCGACAAACATAATGATTTTTTAACTTTCTGATCAATTGAATGGTTAAGGTTTTTTTCAACAAGTGTGGAATACCTGGAATTTAATAAGAAGAATTATTTAGCACACTGAAGTGATACTGCTCAACAACTGTTGCGTCGCACACTTGTACGGTTAGTAATTCTGCCCGGCATTTGCGTTAATCATAGTCAGGATGCTTCCTGAAAAAATAAATCTTAAGCAGATCGGCGGTAATAACGTACAATATCAATATGATCAATAATGCCAGTATTTGCTTATAGTGAGCACTGCTAAATCCCAATAAAGGAGCAAAAGGTGGAACAGTAAGTATAATTGTAATGAGAACGGAGATGATGCCAATAATCATCAGCATATTTCCAGGTTTGCTTTTCAAAAATGATTTCCTTGTACGAATGATGAACAGGATAAGAATTTCAGTCATCACCGATTCCAGGAACCAACTGGTTTGAAAAGAAGACTCATTTAATTTAAAATAAAAGTAGATTATATAAAATGTGAGAAAGTCGAAAACAGAACTATGGATTCCAAAAACGATCATGAATGACCGGATCATTTTAAGATCCCATTTACCGGGCCGTTCGATTTGTTCTTTGTCAATATTATCTGATGCTACAGCCAGGAAGGGAAAATCAGTGACCAGGTTCGTTAGCAAAATTTGTTTGGGCAACATAGGTAGAAAGGGTAATAATAGGGAGGCTCCCGCCAGGCTGAACATGTTACCAAATGTAGCGCCGGTGGTGATCAGAATATATTTCATCGAATTGGCAAACGATTTTCTTCCTTCATAAATTCCATCGGATAATACCGCGAGATCTTTTTCCATCAAAACAAAATCTGCAGATTCTTTAGCTACATCTACGGCGTCTTCAACAGAAATTCCTGTATCGGCCGCATGAATAGCAGCTACATCATTAATACCATCGCCCATGTAGGCTACGGCCTTACCTGCTTTTTGTAATGCTCTTATAATTATTTCTTTCTGGTTAGGTTCTATCTCGGCAAATACATTTGTTTCAATAGCCCTGACAGGTAAAGCGCCTGAAGAAATTTCAGCAAGCATGCTTCCTGTAATAATTTTTGAATCGTCCATTCCTAATTCTCTTGCAGTATAGGCTGCTATATAATGATTATCTCCAGTGATGATTTTGATGTCAACATTCAGTTGTTTTAATTTTTCGATAGATTGTTGTACATCATCTTTTAAAGGATCTTCCAGTAAAATAAAACCTGCAAAGATCATTTGGGTTTCATCTTCCTTTTTTATAATGGAGGAATTGATATTTTTTTTGCAAAGGGCAAGTACACGTAATCCACTTTCACTGTAGTCTTTAAATTTTTTATCAAGCTCAGCTTCTGTTGTTTCGTCAATTTTTGAAATCGATCCGTTTACTTCAAACTGGTTACATACCGATAATATATTAGCAAAAGCTCCTTTGGTGACGATCGTAAATGAATGGTTGTTTTTAACAAGAATGCTTAATCTCTTTCGAATAAAGTCATAAGGGATTTCATCAACTTTTTCAAAGCCTGAGGTATCAACATCCAGTTTTCTTATAGCGTCATCAATCGGGTTGGCAAACCCGCTTTGAAAGGATGCGTTCAAAGAAGCAAGTAATTTTAAATCTTCATCATTCTTTCCTTCTGCATTCACAAATTCTTTTACCCGAACGGCCCCTTCAGTGATCGTTCCTGTTTTATCTGTGCAAAGAATATTTATTTCTCCGAAATTGAAAATGGAAGAAAGTTTTTTTACGATCACTTTTTTCTTCAACATTCGTTTGGCTCCTGCAGTCATGGATAATGTCATAATAGCCGGCAATAATTCCGGAGCCATACCCACAGCTATAGCCAGAGAAAAAAGAACTGAATCAATAAGCGGGCGGTGAAACAAAAGATTAATTCCCAGGATAATTATTGCCAATACTAAAGTGATCCGCAATAAAAAGTATCCAAAGTTTTTTATTCCTTTTTCAAAAACCGTATCTGCCTTATGTTGCAGGCTTTTTTGCATGTGGCCAAAAACAGTATCTTTTCCAAGGTTCACTGCAATTGCTTTGGCGGTTCCATTTACCACATTGGTTCCTTTCCAGAGGCAGTTGTTCTTTGAAATAATTGGGGCGTTTTCATTTGCCGTACCCGGCTTTTTTTCAACAGGATATGATTCGCCCGTGAGAGAACTTTCGTTTACAAAAAGCTGGTTGCTTTCAACGATCCTGCAGTCGGCGGGCACAATATCACCTGCATTAAATAATAAAATGTCACCCTTTACTACTTCATTAGTCTTTATATCCAGCGTTTGTCCTACGCGTATAACAGTGGCGACAGAGCCGATCATCTGTTGTAGTTTTTCTACTGCACGGCCTGCATTCAATTCCTGGAAGAAACTCAACAATCCTGTAGCGAGTAAAATAAAAAGAATGATAAACATGTCCGAAGTCTCGCCGAGGATGCCGGAGAGAATTACAGCGACAAATAATAGGAGAACGAGCGGGCTTGTAAATTGACGGACAAAAAGTTTTAATTCACGAACGGGGCGGCTTTCTGTTTCCGAAGCGGACCTTATTTTTTCTAAGCGTTGTACTGCTTCCGAATTGCTTAAACCATTTGCTGAGGATTGTAATTCCGAAAAAATTTCTTCTATCGGCGGAGAGCAAATCTTAAGCATAAGGCGGCTGAATGTATATAAATTTAATCAATAGAATGCTTGTTGTGATATTCGTTACGACAGTTTATTTAGCTTCATAAACTTTTTCTCCATTTAAAAAAGTTTTCAACACTTTTACCTGTAATAATTTTTCCGGTGGCTCCTTCATGAGATCAGCATCAAGGATGACGAAGTCGGCGAATTTCCCTTTTTCCAAAGAACCTTTTTCATTTTCTTCAAAATTTGCTTTGGCTGCCCAGATGGTCATGCCACATAGAGTTTCTTCTCTTGTCAATGCATTTTCTGTTTGGAATCCTCTTGGGGGCCAGCCTTTCGCATCCTTTCGGACAACAGCAGCGTAAAAAGTTTTCAAAGGAGAAATATCTTCAACAGGAAAATCAGTACCTAATGGTATCCATCCATTTTCGTCAAGCAATTGTTTATAGGCATATGCACCTTTTATTCTTTCAGATCCCAATCTGTCGCCGGCCCAGTACATATCGCTCGTGGCATGTGTGGGCTGAACCGAGGGAATAATATTGTATTCACCAAAAAGTTTAAAATCATTTTCATTCACTACCTGTGCATGTTCAATTCTCCAGCGTCGGTCGTTTTTACCTTTTAAATATTTTGCATAGACCTTCAACATGGTCCTGTTGCCGCTGTCACCAATAGCATGTGTGCACATCTGCCAGTCATGATCATAAATAATTTTAGCGATCGAATCAAAATGTTGCTGGCTGCTTAATAAAAATCCTGACCAACCTGGTTTATCAGAATAGGGCTGCAGCAAACAGGCGCCTCTTGAACCCAACGCTCCATCAGCATAAGCTTTAAAAGCACAGACATGCAAATAATCCGTTTTGATCTTTCCTTTTGAAAATGCAAAATCATAATTTGGCTTTGCATCGCTCAGCATGGCAAAAATTCTCATTTTCAAATCACCTGTTTTTTGCAGGTTGTCTATAAACAAAATTGTTTTGTAATCCAGGCCACAATCTTCGACTGTTGTTAATCCGACTGCAAAGCAATTTTGCTGCGCATTCAATAGCTCTTCTTTCCGTTGAGCATGAGTTTGGGGAGGAATTTTTGAAGAAACAAGATCAACAGCGTTATCTACTAAAATTCCGGTAAGCTTACTATTCTTTGTTTCTATTTCGCCACCCTGAATTTTATCCCCTGGTTTAAGACCGGCTATCTCTAATGCTTTTTGATTGGCAATAGCTGCATGACCATCTACTCTTTCCAGTAAAACGGGTTTATCAGGAAATAACTCATTAAGTTTTTCATTCGTTGGAAATTCTTTTCCCGGAAATTTATTCTGATCCCATCCACGACCAATTATCCAGGAATTGTTTGAATGAGCATCTGCAAAATCTTTTACTCTTTGAGCTACTTCATCTATGCTTTTGCTGTCATAAAGATCTACTGTAAATAATGACTGTCCATAACCTACAAAATGAGAATGTGCATCTATAAACCCCGGGTAAATAAATTTTCCCATTGCATCCATTTTTTCTTTGGCATCATATTTATTTTGTAAGTCAGTGGTCTTTCCCATTTCCACAATTCTTCCATCCTTCACGGCCATTGCTTCTGCAATAGAAAAGGAAGAATCTACTGAATAAATAACGGCATTATAAATAAGTAAATCGATTTTGGTTTTTGACGGGCAGGAAAAAAATAAAAAGATAAAAGAAATTGTTACTAAATTTTTCATGAATTTAATTTTGCTTATTACAGTTCACATGATAATTGTTAACTTTTCCCATCAAAATTAAAGCTATGAGAATTTTATTTTTTGTAACTCTGATTTCATCTTTATTTTTTTCGTGCAGCCAATTAGAAAGAAATCAAACGGGCGGCAACATACCTGTTGCAAAATATTTTGATTACGGCGACACTTCCGGTGTGCAAACCGCCGGCATCAGGATGATCCCAATCCAAACTCCGGTTGGTGAATTTAAAGTCTGGACAAAACGTTTTGGCAATAATCCAAGCATAAAAATTTTATTGCTTCATGGCGGACCCGCTGCCGGGCATGAGTATATGGAATGTTTCGAAAGTTTTTTCCCAAAAGAAGGATTTGAATTTTATGAATACGACCAGTTAGGTGCTCCTTACAGTGATCAGCCAAAAGACACGAGTTTGTGGACTATAGAGCGATATGTTGATGAAGTGGAACAGGTAAGAAAAGCTATTGGCGCTGATCAAGGTAATTTCTACATTCTTGGGAATTCCTGGGGAGGCATTCTTGCTATGGAATATGCTTTAAAATATCAGCAGAATCTGAAAGGATTAATTGTGGCTGACATGATGGCAAGTTGCCCTGATTATGGAAAATATGCAGATGAGGTGCTGGCGAAACAAATGGATCCTAAAGTTTTGGCAGAGATAAGAGACATAGAAGCAAAAAAAGATTTCAATAATCCACGTTACATGGAATTACTGATGCCTGATTTTTATAAACAGCATCTTTGTCGTCTTGCTGAATGGCCCGATGCTGTAAACAGAACCTTTGCGCATTTACAAATGGAAGTTCCTTCCACAGTTTATACAATAATGCAGGGACCATCTGAATTTGGAATTGCAGGACGTTTGGCAAACTGGGATATTAAAGACAGGCTAAAAGAAATAAAAATTCCCACGCTGATGGTTGGAGCAAAATATGATACTATGGACCCAAAGGCAATGGAAGAACAAAGCAAAATGGTTCAGCATGGCCGCTATTTATATTGCCCCAATGGTAGCCATTTATGTATGTGGGACGACCAAAAAGTTTTTATGAGTGGGGTAATAAAATTTATTAAAGATGTGGATGAAGAGAGTTTTTGAAAAGAATATTTTACGTGATCTTATTTTCTATATGTTAGGAAAGCGTGAATGCCGGTATTTTGACCGGCATTCAAAAATCTATTGTTAGATTTTTTAGGAACAAACCATAATCACTCTATCATTATATTATTAATAAGGAGGCGCAAAATCAAACATTGGTTTTTCTGTAGGAAATAAAATTTTTATCTGTGGTTCAAAAATGATCTTTGATTTTATTGAATTGGAAATAACACAGGCGGCTTCAGCTTTTTGTAATATTTTTTCTGCTTTTACTTTGTCTTCTGCGTCTGCGATTGATACAATAGGATAAAGCGTGATTTCACTAATTACATATTTGCCCTCTACTTTCTCAAGTTTACCATTCGCACTACTTTCAAAATTAATGAAATCAAACTTTGAGTTTTCTGCAACTGCCAGGAAGGTTGTCATCAGGCAGCTATTTACTGCTGCTACCATCAAATGTTCAGGTGACCAGACACCTGCAATGCCTTTTGGAAATTCCGGGGGAGTTGCTACTTCTATTTTTGACTGGAGGGCCCGCGAACATAAAATCCCTTTGCGATCTTTTTTCCAGTTAACTTTTACTTCGTAATTGGCTTGTTCCATAATTAAATGATTATAACAGCAAGCTAAAGATTGAATTCTCATTTAATTATAACCTATGTTAATTGAGAACATGATAGAAGTCATGATAATGATAACACCCCGAAACTGCCTGATACCGTTATAAAAACGTAAAATTTATTTTTTGCCACGGTAAACCTTTCATTTTTCAGATAGTCAATAAAGCCGATGTTAAGGATTTTCTATTGCCGGTAAAAAATTTAAACCATGATCCAATTTTATGAATTTGGCTAAAGAATTGCTTGGAGAACTATCACATTCATATCTTTTAGCAATTACTCTTTCGTTATCAATAAAGTTATCACCTTTCCTTTCCACCCAGGGCGGGCTACCAGTAGCAGACAACTATCAAACACCAATTTTTAAACTTTTAAACTGTTGCTACTATGAAACATTTTAGAAACCTGATCATTGCTTTTATTCTCATTTTCCTTTCCGGGATCATCTATACGTCCTGTCGAAAGGAGGTTAATTCATCTGCTTCTATTCCACAAGGACAACAACGCATAAGCATACGGCTTTCAGACAACCCGGTCAATTTCGATGCTGTAAATGTGGACATCCAATCGGTAGCAGTGCAGGTGATTCCCGATACCTGCCAGGATCGATATGGTGACGACCATGATCATGATGGTTGTGATGACCATCATAAAGACCGTGATAGCCGTTGTTCTGTTTGGGATACACTGGATATCAACCCTGGTGTATACAACCTTCTTGATCTGGCTAACGGCTCGGATACAATTCTTGCTAATGGCCTCACTGTTTCGGGGAAGATTACAAAAATCCGGATTACGCTTGGGGATAACAATTCTGTCGTAATTGACAGCGTTTCCTATCCGCTGACATTATGGAATAACAATCACACAATCACTCTTAGTATACGCGGTGAAGATGTTGATCAGATCAGTACAAACGATTTCCAGTTATGGCTTGACTTTAATGCAGGACAGTCGATCGTTCGCCTTACGTGGAATCATTTTGTATTGCGACCTTACATTCGGGTTTGGGTACCTGCTCACACGGCCACACTAATAGGCCATGTTTTACCTGACAGTGCACAGTCTGTAGTTGCTGCAGTATTTAATGGGGATACGCTGGTTGCTATCCCAAAGCATCATGATGGATTTTTTAAGATTCGGGGAATAAGCGCTACTTCGGCAGATGTATTTATTAATGCCACGGCAAATAATTACCAGGATACAACCATTACAGGAGTTCAACTACAAATCGGACGGGAAACAGATATAGGTACAATTAATTTACATCAATAGATTATTGATCTATGAAAACAAAGGCTCTGCGAAAGTGGGGCCTTTATTTTTACGGGCTCATAAAGAAGAGAAAGACTAAAGCTATTTTGCCTGCCAGGTATTATTTTTTTTATCGGTATCGGGAATGTGAGCACTTCCCAATTCAACCCTGCTTATTTTTTTTGCTTCTGTAAATTGGATGGTAGTCGTTTTATTTTCTTTTTCCCAAACCGCAATGGTCCGGTGAATTTTTTTTATTGACCCATCTGAAAAGGTTATGGTCAGGTCAACAGGCACAGGCTTATTACCAACTGATTCAATTATGATTTGCTTTTGGTTGCCTGTTTCGGAAACTTTTTGAATACTGAGATCGGGAATACCATTATCGTAAAACCATTTTTTCCAGAACCAGTTGAGATTTTTCCCGGAACCTGTATTCATACAATTAAAGAAATCCAATGGCATAGGATGCTTTCCATGCCATTGCTCAAAATAATAATGAAGTCCTTTATAAAAAGTTGTGTCACCCAGCATATCTTTTACAAACAAGTATCCCATTGCCGGTTTTGGATAGCTATTGGTAAAATATGCCCTGTTGATTTCTGTAGAAAGAGTGATAATAGGGAGGTCCGTTTCATCACCTGCTGTTTTTTCCACTGCCCTGACACCGTATTCATCTACTAAACTTGAATCAATGATAGGTGAAATAATCCATTCACCAATTGTGGCCCAGCCTTCATCCATCCACGCATATTTTGTTTCGTTAATGCCCATATAAAAAGGAAACATGGTATGGAATATTTCATGATCGGTTAATTCAACCGATTCAGCATGGTCCTCCACAGGGTTATCATTTACCATCATTGGGTATTCCATCTGGTCTAGTCCGTCGAATACAGTTTCATGGGGATATGGATAAGGCCATTTAGGAAAATCGTAGCTCATGGCTTCCACCGTTTTCCGGGCATCATTTATTACATTGAAATAATCTCTGTGTTTTGGATTAAAAACTGCATCTACTCTTGTTCTTCTTCCTGTTGTTTTATCCACTGCAAGGCTTGTAGAATGCCACATATAATGATCACTGCAGCCAAAAACAAAATCAGTCACATCGTTTGCTTCAAACTCCCAGGTATTGGTAGTATTTGCATGGTTAGTTGCTTCGGACATTTCCGTGCTGTCTATAATAATCATCACGTCATCATTTTTTTCAGCTTGTTGTAAGCGTTGGTAAATTTTTTCATTCAGTACATCTTTTCCGTTCAATAAATTTCCCGTTGCCCAAACTACCTCGTTGTTTGGAACAGTAATAGCTGCTTTAAAATGACAGAAATCATTATAAAATTCCTGTGTGCCATTATAAGGGTAAGTGTTCCAGCCATCAATATCATCATATACAGCAACGCGGGGAAAAAAGTAAGCAACAAAATCAACACCCGGATCGATTTCCCCGGTACGGATATCTGAGGTTTTGTTGAGAGTATAAAACCAACTAATATTGAAATGCATTGTTTGACCAGGAAAAATCGGATGACCAGGGACAATCATATTTGTTCCATTAATTCTTATCCTGTTTGAATCAATTTTCTTATCATCTATAGCAAAAGATGATATTTTAACTCCATCAGTAAGATCAATAGCCTTTACAGGCATATCTCTTATACTTCCTTTTTTATAAAGATTAGGATAGAGTTTAAAAAAAATAGGTCGCAGCGTATCAGGACTTTTATTTATATAGGTAATGTCCTCTGAACCGATAAGCAGCCCTGTAACGGGGTCGAAATTTATTTTCAGATCATAGCCGGCCGTATTCTGCCAGTAATTTTTTCCCGGCTTACCATCTGTCGTTCTCGTCCCATTGTCATATGCAATTTTGATGTTGGCAGGAACAGGCAAAGGTTGTTGAGCTATTCCTTTAGAGGAACCCAACAGAATAATTATTACAAGAAAGAGTTTTATAAAAGACATACTGAAACAATTATAAAACAAAATTAAAAAGACGAAGGCGTAATTGAATTACTTTAAAGCAAAAACAATATTTACATCAGACCGAAGTTTAATTTTTTTAAAATCAACGGAAGTATTCTGATCATCTATTATCTCTTCACCATTCAATTTATATTCATTAAGAGTATAATTTGCAGTTTTAGGTAGTATATAATTTCCTGTTACATCTTCAGAAGGCTCATTAATTGTGATGGCTTCTCCTAATTTTTCACCAATAGCTTCGGTAAGATATATCCCTTTATCTTTTGCTGCTTTTATTGCCTGGATCCTTAATTGCTTTCGATATTCGTTAATCCTGCTGTGTGATGTTTTTACAATTCGAAAATTTTGCGTGGCATCATCATCTAATTTATCAACCAGTTTATCCATATCACTGCTCTTATTGAATTTTATTTGGTAAGAAATAGAAGAATAAAGATCAGCTTTCTTTTTCTTTCTTAACCATGGATTGTTATAACCTTCATAAGAAGCAATGGTTACTGCTGAATCCGGTAATCCAATATCCCGGCAATTTTGCAGAAAGGCAGATTTAATTGTTTCGATGTTGATTTTCCCCTGTCCTCTTTTTTCATATTCTTTAAGATCAACTACTACATAGATTTCATCCGGAATAATTTCCATTTCAGAACTCCCGGTAACTGTAATAGTTTTCGGAAATGGATTTGCTTTATCTGCTATTGGTTGTCCAAAGGCGGAACTTATTAAAGTGATTGCTATAAGAATAAGAGGAATCTGTTTCATAAATAGAATTTTGAGTAAGATGCCGGGAAGGTAAAAATTTCATAACCCCGGTTAGTGAATTATGAGTTATAAATCCTGTAAGATCTATACAGGATGAAAAGATTGGGAAATTTTTAGTTTTTCTTTTTTGCAGTTTTCTTTTTCGGTGCAGTTTTCTTACCCGCAGCCTTTTTAGCGGCCTTTTTCATAAAGGCGTCTGGCATTTGTGTTTCAATGATTTTTTTTACATCTTCCAATGAAATGGAGGTAAGTTCTTCCACAGTATATTTTGCGTCATCAGCTTTCTTACCCAGTTTCAGCATTTTTTTGCCAAAGCGAATGAATGGTCCCCAGCGGCCATTTTCAATAGCAATCTTTTCGTCAGGCCATTGCTGTATATAGCGGTTGGCTTCTTTTTTAATTTTTGCTTCCACCAGTTCCTTTATATCTGCATCACTTAATTCATCAAAATTGTATCGTCTTGGCACATTAATAAACATATCATTCCATTTAATATACGGGCCAAACCTTCCCTTGCCTTTTGTTACAGGTTTGCTATCATACATGGCGATTGGTGCATCTGCTTCTTTTTTTTGTTCAATCAGCTCAATGGCTCTTTCCATATCAACTTCCAACGGATCTTCACCTTTTGGAAGTGAAATAAAATCTTCACCCCATTTTACATAAGGACCAAATCTTCCCATATTTACATAAACCTCCTGTCCCTCATATTCACCAAGTGTAAGAGGTAATTTAAAAAGATCAAGGGCTTCTTCGAGAGTTATTGTTTCAATGCTCTGTCCTTTTTTTAACGCCGCGAAATGCGGTTTTTCATTTTCATCAGCAATGCCAATCTGTGCCATTGGTCCAAAACGTCCCATACGTGCAACGATCGGTTTGCCACTTATAGGATCAATTCCCAATTCTCTTTCCCCTTTTACACGTTCGGCTGTTTCAATAGTTTTTTCTACATCTTTTTTAAATGGACTATAAAAATCATCGATCATTTTATTCCATTTCATTTTTCCTTCAGCTACTTCATCAAACTCTTCTTCAATCCTTGCCGTGAAACCATAGTCCATTATATCATCAAAATATTGTTTTAGAAAATCAGTTACTACAAGACCTAAATCGGTGGGAAAGAGTTTTGATTTTTCTGCACCTGTCGTTTCCTGGTCAACAATTTTTCGGATGTTGTTATTCTCTAAAATAAAAACACGGTAATCTCTTTTCACTCCTTCTTTATCTCTTTTTTCTACGTAGCCTCTTTTTAAAATAGTGGAAATAGTAGGTGCATAAGTTGAAGGACGACCTATTCCCAATTCTTCCAGTTTTTTTACAAGTGAAGCTTCAGTGTATCTTGGCTGTGGGCGGCTAAATCTTTCAATAGCCTTCATCTCTTTCAATGGCAACTGTTGTCCGACAATCAATGGTGGTAACATTCCTTCAGCTTCTTCTGTCAATTCATCTTCGTCACGGTCTTCACGATATACTTTTAGAAACCCATCAAATTTTAATACTTCACCCTGCGCAGTTAATTCTTCTTTGTTTGTACTGATATTTATTTTTGCAATGGTTCTTTCTATTTCTGCATCTGACATTTGACTCGCCATTGTCCTTTTCCAGATCAATTCATACAATTTTTTTGAATCTGCATCATTAACTGTGGAATGGCTCATGTACGTGGGACGAATGGCTTCATGGGCTTCCTGTGCACTTTCACTTTTGGTTTTATATTTTCTGAATTGATGATATTCCCCACCATACATACCTTTTATAGTACGGGTGATATCACCAAGAGCAGTATCGCTCAGGTTTACACTGTCCGTACGCATATAAGTGATGTGGCCGTTTTCGTAAAGTCGCTGAGCCAGTAACATGGTGCGGCTGACACCATAACCAAGTTTACGGCTTGCTTCCTGTTGCAGGGTAGATGTGGTAAATGGGGGAGCGGGAGAGCGTTTTGCCGGTTTTATTTGTATATCGCTTACTTTATAATCAGCGCCAATACAACTTTTCAAAAAACTTTCTGCATCTTCAGCAGACGAATATTTGCTGCCTTCAGCTTTGAAAGAAATGTTTTTATCGTTACTGTCTTTTGCAGTAAACCATGCTTCAATCTTAAAATTACTTTGTACGGCAAATGCATTGATCTCTCTTTCACGTTCAGCTATTAACCGAACAGCCACGCTTTGTACACGGCCGGCACTCAGGTTATTTCTTACACTTATTTTTCTCCAGAGCACGGGACTTAATTCAAATCCTACAATTCTATCCAGCACACGACGGGCCTGCTGAGCATTAACAAGGTTCATATCCACCGTCCGTGGATTTTGAACAGCACTTTGAATGGCAGGTTTAGTGATCTCATGAAAAACGATGCGTTTTGTTGTTTTCGGGTCGAGCCCAAGCACTTCGCATAGATGCCAGCTTATGGCTTCACCTTCACGGTCCTCATCTGTTGCCAGCCACACTTCACTTGATTTTTTTGAGAGAGTTTTCAGATCTTTTACAACTTTTTGTTTATCCTCAGGAACAATATAACGGGGTTTATAATTTTTTTCCAGGTCTATTCCCATTCCTGCCTTTTCAAGATCACGTATATGCCCATAGCAACTTTTAACCTCGAAATCTTTACCTAAAATTTTTTCGATAGTCTTAGCTTTCGCAGGGCTTTCCACAATTAAAAGGTTCTTTGGCATAATTTAATGGGTTGTTATCATTCCAGCTTTCGTTACTCCGGTTTAATCGTCTGTTTTAATGAATCGTTGTCTCTTCGTTTGGTCATTCTGATCGTCAAATTGAATGTTTAATTGCTCCAAATCTTCAATTTTATATTAATACAATTGTCCATTTAACGTTTAAATCAGGTTGCAAGTATAATGCAAGAAACGGAATATTTTAAAGTAGGATGTCTTGGGAAGTTTTTTTTATGACTTAAAATTGCAGGATAAATAGCTGAAAATGAAAAGAAAAAATTATTTCTTAATCTTTAATTCAATACTGATTTGATGATGGCTGAGATTTTTTCCGACCATTTTGCATATTCTTTTGCAGAAGGATGAAGCCCGTCATTAGTGATTAAGCCAAGGTCATTAATTGCTTTTCTTGTGCCGGGAGTTATGTCAATATAGTTTACTTTATAGGTTTCCGAAATCTCTTTATTGGCTTTATTATAAGTATCGATCTCTCTTGAAATTTGTACCTGGTCCCTGCCGCTGTTTTTGGCAAAAGGAGTAACGCTCCAATCAGGGATTGAAATAACAATTACATGCCCTGGATTTTCATTTGCAAAATGAATAGCCTGTTTTAGCAGAGATTCAAACTGCGGGTTATAATCTTCAACTGGTCTGCCACGATATTGGTTATTGACACCTATTAATAACGTAACAAAATCGTAAGATTTTTTAAAATGATGCCGATTGATCGCGCCCTGTAACTCATCGGTTGTCCAGCCTGTTTTAGCCACTATTTCTGGATCTTCAAATTTATAATTTGATTTTTTCAGTAATTGTAAAGTTTGATTAGGGAAATTTTCAGATGATAAAACACTTTCTCCGATCGTATACGAATCACCAAGACACAGAAGATGATAAGGAGGCATTTTATTTCTCGGTTCAGAAGTGAAAATAAGAAGAAATGAAAAACCTGTTCAAAGAAAAAATAAAAAATTTTTCTTTTTTTCTTTCTATTTATTCTTACTTGAGGCAAGAGTTTTTAGATTTATAGAAAATCAATAATCTCCTGCATTACGCTACGATCACGGTAAATTTTTCGGTGTCCTAAACCTTTTGTAATGATAAACTTTATATTGGGGAAATTTTCTCCTTTTACTTTTAATGCATCGCTGATCGGCGTTTGCAGATCATTTTCATCATGCAACCAAAGAACCTGGGCTTTGATATTTTTGATTGCTCTCCGGATTGAGTACCATTCGGCAGGATGACCTCCAATGCCTGTAATAAGTTCATCAAATTCTTTTCTTACTTCTTCATTCAATTGTAAAAAATAAAAGAACTGATCAACGGCAGTTTTAGATTCAGTGGCCGGTGCAATAAGAACAATTTTATAATCTTCATCGTGACGGATATTTTCCAAACCAATTGATAATGCAAGACCACCAAATGAATGTGCAATGAAAGATTTTACAGGTCCAAACATCTCATAGATCACTGCGATCATTTTTGCAAATAAAGGGGCAGTTATTGTTTTGCCACCGCTGATACCGTGAGCAGGTGCGTCAAAAGCCAACACTTCGTATCCTTTATTAATTAATGGCTGAACAAAATCACCAAAGTTGATAACAGAAGATTCAAATCCATGAATGATGAGAACTTTTCTTGTATCATTATGATTCCAACGGTAACCGTGTATTGATATGCCTTCTAATCCGAATTGAAGTTTTTCGGCTTCCTGGAAAACTTTTGAGGGCTGCCTGTTGTTTCTTTTTTGCGGAGTTTTGAAAAGATCAAGGGCTTTTTTGGCCGCTTTCTTTTTTGAAACAATAGAAAGCAACCTGAATTTCATCCTTATCAAACCTAAAGCCAGTTGCTGTTTAAAACTCATTCTTATCCCCTTTAATTTTTTGTAAGTTGCAAAACTATTTAAATATAACTGCTCTCTTTATGAATATTGTCATTATCGGAACAGGGAATGTTGCCACAGTGCTTGGAAAAAAATTCAGAGAGGCTGGTCATCATATTCTGCAGATCTTTGGAAGAAATGCTTCCGCTGCAAGCAAACTTGCTTACGAGTTTGGGACTGAATCTACGAATTACTGGTCCGTCATTCGTAAGGATGCTGATGTTTACCTGGTTGCTGTTGATGATGATGCGATTGATAATGTAGCAAAACATGTGCACGTGCCTGGTAAAGTAGTAGCACATACAGCTGCCTCCGTTAAAAAAGACGTGTTGAAAAAAATGTCACATCACTATGGAGTTTTTTATCCGCTGCAAAGCTTGCGTAAGGATATGAATAATTTGCCCGAGATTCCTGTATTCATTGATGGCAGTGATGCCGTTGCCAGGAAAAAGCTTGAACAGCTGGCTTATTCAATTTCAAAAGAAGAAGTGATAATAGCTGATGATGATAAACGACTGAAAATGCATGTGGCTGCTGTTATTGTCAGCAATTTTACTAATCACCTGTATAAGCTGGCTGAAGATTATTGCAAAAAGGAAGGAATTGATTTCAGGCGGTTACTTCCATTGATTGAAGAAACAGCGCAGCGGCTAAAAACAATTTCTCCTTCAGAAACGCAGACTGGACCGGCTATTCGCAGTGACGAGCAGACGATTCAAAAACACCTCGCTTTACTTGAAAAATATCCGCAATTAAAAAAAATTTATGAGATGATGACGGAAAGTATTCAAAGCGGGAGTTAGCGGGCAGAAGTTTTACACTAATTTCAGGTTTTGGATTTGTTGATAAATCCCGGATCTGCAATCTAAAATCAAACTGAATGAACGTCCTTGCAGAATTTAAAAAAGTAACCACCTTTATTTTTGATGTAGATGGGGTGTTGACAGATAGCACGGTTCTTGTGCTGGAAAACGGGCTACAGGCTCGTCGAATGAATATCAAAGACGGGCTTGGTTTGCAAATGGCCATTAAAAATGGTTTCAGGGTAATAGTTATTTCAGGAAGTTATAGTGAGCCGGTAATTCAACGATTAAAAAAATTAGGTGTGGAAGAAGTGCAGATGTCAGCAACAGATAAAAAAGGCTTTGTTGAAGAATACATTACCAAAAATAATCTGAATTGGGAAGAGATATTGTATATGTCTGACGATCTTCCTGATCTTGCCTTGATGAAGATGGTTGGGCTGCCTTGTTGCCCGGCGGATGCTGTTCCTGAAATACTGGAATTATCAAAATATATTTCTCCTGTAAATGGAGGTTTTGGTTGTGTGAGAGATGTGATTCAAAAAGTATTGAAGGTGCAGGACAAATGGATTTTTCATGAAGATGTTGTTTCGAAATAATGAATGATCAATAATGAAATTAATTGCTGCTTTTTTTAAATTGATTCGCCTGCCAAATCTCTTTTTTATTTTCCTGACACAGTTTTTGTTTTATTACTGCATCATTATGCCGGTCTTAAAAGGAGTGGAGATCAGCCCATCACTGGAACAGATTGATTTTCTTTTGCTGGCCCTTGCTTCAATATTCATTGCGGCAGCCGGTTATATCATAAACGATTATTTTGATGTAGATATTGACCAGGTGAATAAACGTAAAAAAAATGTTGTTGATATAATCGTTTCAAGAAGATGGGCTATCCTCTGGCATTTTGTACTCAGCGGAATAGGTGTGATGCTCAGCCTGTATGTGTCATGGAAAACAGGTTTGTGGTATATTGTAATTGCAAACTTTGGCTGTGTTTTTCTTTTATTTGGCTATTCAGTTTCTCTTAAACAGAAATTACTTTCCGGAAATATTTCTATTTCTCTGCTTGCGGCATGGGTTGTTTTGGTTTTATGCTTTTCTGAATTTCATTTATCATTGAGCATAACAGATTTTGATTTATTGAAAGCTGAAAACCAGGTTATGAAACTGGGTTTTTTGTATGCAGGGTTTGCTTTTGTCACTACATTGATCAGGGAAGCTATTAAAGATATGGAAGATATAGAAGGAGACATGCGGTATGGATGTAAAACAATGCCGATTGCATGGGGGATGCCGGCAACAAAAATTTATGTGGCTGTATGGTTGATTGTATTAGTAGCTGTACTTGTTGCCATCCAGGTCTATATAGTGAGGTTTCATTGGTGGTGGCCGATACTTTACAGTGTGGGTTCGATAATTTCTCCTTTGGTTTATATTTTCTACAAATTATTTAAGGCATCAACCCCGGATAAATTCCATAGTTTAAGTAACGTTAATAAGAGTGTGATGTTTTCCGGAATTTTATCTATGGGCTTTTTCTATTTCTATTTATGAAGAAAATAATTCTTGCTTCACAATCACCAAGAAGAAAACAACTGTTAGAGTGGGCAGAAGTGCCTTTTGAAATCGTAGTAAAAGAAACTGAAGAAACTTTTCCAGGGAGACTAAAAGTGGATGAAGCAGCGATTCATATTGCCAGGCAAAAAGCTTTAGCAGTTAAACCCATGGTTAGTAAAGATTCAATCATTCTTGCAGCTGATACAATCGTTGTTCTTGAAGAAAAAATTATCGGTAAGCCAATTGACAGGGAAGATGCCATTCATATACTTTTCGATCTATCAGATCATAAACATGCAGTAATAACCGGGGTGGTGATGATTCAGGCAGAAAAGGAAATTGCTTTTGCTGATAGTACAGAGGTTTTATTTAATAAATTGACCAGGGAAGAAATTGAATTTTATGTTGATAAATATAAACCCTACGATAAAGCGGGTGCATACGCTATCCAGGAGTGGATCGGCGTAGTGGGAATTAAATCAGTATCAGGTGATTTTTATAATGTGATGGGTTTGCCGGTTAGTCGTGTTATACAGGCATTAAAAAATTTTGAATGATAAATCTTGTATGTTGAATTTGAGGATATTTTTTTAAATTTAGTATTCAGCATTCACCATTTACCATAATTCCTTATCAATGACCGAACGGCTGCTGCAATTCATCTGGCAATTTCAATATTACAATAAAAGCGAACTCATAACTTCATCGGGAGAGTCTTTGCAGGTACTCATCCCCGGTCACTACAATACCAACCAGGGTCCTGATTTCTCAAATGCAAAGATTAAGATAGGCAGCACTGTTTGGGCAGGAAATATAGAATTGCATCTTAAAACTTCTGATTGGAAAAAACATAATCATCACAAAGATGATAATTACAATAATGTGATTCTTCATGTAGTTTGGGAAAATGACGTTGCACGAACTAATTGGATGCCTGTTCTTGAATTAAAAGAAAGAGTTTCAAAAATTTTGTTGCAGCGGTATGAAGAGCTAATGAATTCAGCCGGCTTCATTGCGTGTGAAAATAGCATTCATACAGTTCGTGATATTACCTGGAGAGGATGGAAAGAACGATTGCTTGCAGAAAGGTTAATGAGAAAAGCAAAGAATGTAGAAGCGCATTTGAAACAATCTAATTATCATTGGGAAGAAATTTTCTGGTGGCTGCTTGCACGCAATTTTGGAATGAAAGTTAATGCAGATGTTTTTGAAGAAATGGCAAGATCAGTTCCTCTTAACATTCTTGCAAAACATAAAAACCAGATTCATCAACTTGAAGCATTGTTGCTTGGTCAATCAAATTTGCTGAAAGAAAATTTTAACGAAGACTATCCTAAAATGCTGCAAAAGGAGTATGAATTCTATAGAAAGAAGTATGATCTTAAACCCTGCCATAGTCCTGTTTTCTTTTTAAGAATGAGGCCGGGAAATTTTCCAAGCATCCGTTTAGCGCAACTGGCCATGCTTGTTCATGAATCGGCGCATTTGTTTTCAAAAATAAAAGATGCGACTTCTGTAGAGGAAGTAAAAAAATGGTTTGATGTCACAGCTAATGATTACTGGCATTATCATTATCGCTTTGATGAAACGTCTGCTTTCAAAAAGAAAAGGCTTGGAGCAACCATGATTGATAACATTATCATCAATACTATCGCACCCATGCTGTTTGCTTATGGCAATTATCACAATGAAGAAAAGTATAAACAAAAATCGTTGCAATGGCTTGAAGAGACTTCAGCCGAAAACAATTCGATCACAAAAAATTTCATGAAATTAAATATTGAAAACAAAAATGCTTTTGATTCGCAGGCATTGATCGAATTGAAGAATGAATATTGCAATAAGAAGAGATGTTTGGAATGCTCTGTGGGAAATTCGATTTTAAAAAACTAATAGGTTGAATAGGAGTGTGAATGATAGAAAATAATATTATAGAAATAAATCTTAACGTGGCAATCGTTGTTTTAAAAGCATTACTGAAAAACCTTCGACCATAATTTTTGCATTGGCCTTATATATTTCGCCACCTTCTTCTGCTACAAAATTTTTATTGGTGTCAATAATTTTTATCCAGTTGTCGCCATAAGCTCTTGTTGGCAATTTGTATTCTACAGGTTCGTTATGCGCATTGAAGATCAAATAAAAGCTATCATCAAGAATTGGCTCTCCAGTATAATTTTTTGCGTGTATACCATGGCCGTCAAGATAAATTGCCAAACATTTTGCAAAATCCTGTTTCCAGTTTTCCATGGTCATTCTTTTCCCTTCAGGTGAAAACCAACCAATATCGGTTAGCGCTCTTCCTTTTATGGCTTGCCCCTTAAACCAATGTCTTCGTGAAAAAACATTGTGTTCTTTATATACATGTATTAGTTTTTTTGTAAACTCTAATAATTCATGATCTGCTTTTTCCCAATTGATCCACGAAATTTCATTGTCCTGGCAATAGGCATTATTGTTTCCATTTTGTGTTCGACTTATTTCATCACCGGCTAAAAGCATCGGTACACCCTGGGAAAGAAAAAGAGTAGTAAGAAAATTCCTTTCCTGGCGATTTCTCAATGTTAGGATCGCCGGATCATCGGTCGGACCTTCTGTACCGCAATTCCATGAACGATTGTGGCTTTCTCCATCATTATTATTTTCGCCATTATCCAAATTATGTTTTTCATTGTAGGAGACAAGATCATTTAATGTAAACCCATCGTGTGCAGTAATAAAATTTATACTGGCAGTAGGATGGCGGTAATCATTTTTATACAGATCCGAGCTGCCTGTAAATCGTTGGGCAAATTCTGATAACATACTATGCGCCCCGCGCCAGTAATCCCGCATACAGTCACGATATTTTCCGTTCCATTCGGCCCATCCGGGCGGAAAATTTCCCACCATATATCCGCCCTCGCCAATGTCCCATGGCTCTGCAATTAATTTTGCCTGGGAAATAACAGGGTCCTGGTGAATAATAGCAAAAAATGAGCTTAATCGGCCAACTTCATGAAGTTCCCTGGCTAATGCAGAAGCAAGATCAAAACGAAAACCATCTATATGCATTTCCAGGATCCAGTAACGAAGACTATCCATGATCAATCGCAAAACGTGGGGCAAATGTGCATTCAATGTATTGCCGGTGCCTGTATAATCCATGTAAAATCGCTTATCGACTGTAAGCCTGTAATAAGACGCATTATCGATGCCACGGAATGAAAGTGTAGGACCAAGCTGATTCCCTTCGCCTGTATGATTATATACTACATCAAGAATAACTTCAATACCGGCTTTGTGAAGTTCCTTTACCATATTCTTAAATTCATACACCTGTTCGCCTGAAGTGCCGTTGCTGGCATAACGAACATCGGGAGCAAAAAAACCAATGGTATTATAACCCCAGTAATTTGATTTTCCTTTTTCTTCAAGATGACGGTCGGAAATAAAATAATGTATTGGCATTAACTCAATGGCAGTAATTCCCAATTCTTTCAAATAATTGATAACAACAGGGTGTGCTATTGCAGAATAGGTTCCTTTTAAATTTTCAGGAATCTGGGAATGAAGCTTTGTGAAGCCTTTTACATGTGCTTCGTAAATAATTGTTTTATGGTAAGGAATACGTGGAAGTTTATCATCTTCCCAATTAAAGTTTGGATCAATTACTACTGATCTCGGCATAAAAGGAGCACTATCAGTAGAACTGAAGCTAAGATCCGTATCGGGATGTCCCAATTCATATCCAAACAATGAATCCTGCCATTGAACTGTATCTGAAATGGCTTTTGCATAGGGATCAATTAAAAATTTATTTGGATTAAAACGATGTCCGTTTTGTGGTTCATAAGGGCCATACACCCTGTATCCATATAATTGGCCTGGCATTAAACCGGGAATATATACATGCCATACATGGTGTGTCCTTTCTTCAATTCTGATTCTTTCCGATTCGGTCTGTTCATCTTTTGAGTTGAAAAGACAAAGATCAACAGCAGTAGCGTTTTCAGCATAGATAGCAAAATTAACCCCCTGGCCATCCCAGTTTGCACCTAAGGGAAAAGGACTACCTGAATAGACTTTAATATCCATTGCGGGGTCTTATTTTTGGTTGCAGCCGGATGTTGTCAATATCCTTGCCAATAAGTTTCGTGAAAATGGTAAGTTGTTAATTGTGAATTTTTAATTAAGAAATCTTTCAAAAAAATTCATTCGCATAATTCCTGACTCTTTATTCATAACCATTCACCAAGAGCTTTAGAGATTTTAACAGCTTCGGTAATAAATCCATCATGCCCGTAAGGTGAGTCTATTTTAATTAAAGTTGAATTCGGAATATTTTCTGCAAGCAATTCCTGTTCGTGCAAAGGGCAAAGAATATCACTGTCAATGCCGATGATCAAGGTTTTTTGTTTAAATTTTTTCAAAACAGTTTCTGTATCTCCGCCCCGGCCTCTTCCAAGGTGATGTGAATCCATTGATTTAGTCAATAACCAATAGCTATACGCATTGAAACGATTCACTAGTTTATCTCCCTGGTAATTGATATATGAGGAGGCTTTATAATTATCCAGTTTCTCAGGATCAGGATCCGTCTGTTTATCTACTAAAATCCTATAGTTGCGATAACTGATCACGCCTATAGCCCTGGCGGCTTTCAGACCTTTTGCGCCTGCATCATCATGATGAAATCTCCATGTAACATCAGCTTCAATAGCGAGTCGCTGAGCTGTATGTACAGCAATGCCCCAGGCGCTTTCAGTAGCTGAAGTGCCGATCAAAAAGAGATTTTTAATTACATTATTTTCCAGGGCACACCATTCAAGCGCCTGGTAGCCACCCATACTTCCGCCCATCAGTAAATGAATCTTATCAATACCAAGATGTTTGCGCAAAAGAATATGAGCTTTCACCATATCACGAATGGTAACTATTGGAAAATTGCTGAAATAAAGTTGGTGGGTCCCTGGATCGTTAGTTAAAGGCCCTGTTGTGCCATAACAACTGCCCAGTATGTTGGCACAAACAATAAAATATTTTGAAGGATCTGCATATCCATTTTCTCCTACAACGCCCGGCCACCAATCCTCAGCATCAGAATTTGCGGTGAGTGCATGACAGACCCAAATTACATTGCTCCTGTCATCGTTTAGTTTGCCGTAAGTATGATATGCAATCGTGAGCCGGGGAAGAATATTTCCATTCTCTAATTCAAAACGTTCATTGTAATGAAACAATTCCATTGTCGATTTTAAAGATTCCGTATTCATGTGCCTAAATCAAATCTAAATAATTAAATCTTGAAACTTCCTGATATAGGAACAAAGTAAAGGCTTGCATCAGTTAAATTTGTAAAAAACTTCTTATAAAAATAATGGAACAGCACCCAATCACAAAAGTAATCCGCACACAAACTGAGCGAACCAATGAAATGGAGCACTCAACCCCCCTTTTCTTAACAAGCAGTTTTTGTTTTGACAATGCTGAAGAAATGCGGGCAGCTTTTGCTGATGAAACGGATGATAATATTTATAGCCGCTTCAGCAACCCTAATGTTAAAGAATTTGCAGACAGAATTTGCGTGCTGGAAGGTGCAGAGGCTGGTTATGCAACTGCTTCAGGAATGAGCGCCGTGTTTGCTTCGTTTATGGCATTATTGAAACAAGGCGATCATTTGCTTTCGTGCAATTCTATTTTTGGGAGCACTCATTCAATTATTACAAAATTTTTACCGAAATATGGAATTGATTACAGTTATGTGAGCGCAAACAAACCTGAAGAATGGGAAGCTGCCATCAGGCCAAATACAAAAATGATCTACCTGGAAACTCCAACTAACCCGGGACTGGATATTATTGACCTGGAATTCGTTTCTGCTCTTTCTAAAAAGCACAATCTTATCTTAAATGTAGATAATTGTTTTGCTACTCCAATAAGTCAGCGGCCAATTGACCTTGGCGCTGATCTCATAGTGCATTCAGCTACCAAATGGATCGATGGGCAAGGCAGGGTATTAGGGGGAGTGGTTGTTGGCAAAAAAGAATTGATTCATGATATTTATTTATTCTGTCGAAGTACAGGTCCGGCCATATCTCCTTTCAATGCATGGTTATTGAGTAAAAGTCTGGAAACATTGGATGTGAGAATGGAGCGACATGCAGCCAATGCTTTAAAAATTGCTGAAGTATTAAAAAGTCATCCTAAAATTTCATGGCTAAAGTACCCTTTCCTGGAAAGTCATCCGCAGTATAAAATCGCAAAAAAGCAAATGAAAGATGGCGGAGGCATTGTTTGTTTTGAATTGAAAGGCGGAATTGAAAGTGGGAGAAAATTCCTGGATGCTTTGCAAATGCTTTCATTGACTGCTAACCTTGGCGACACAAGAAGTATTGCTTCTCACCCTGCAAGTACTACTCACGCCAAGTTAACAGAAGAAGAGAGGCAAGCAGTGAATATTACACCCGGTTTAATTAGAATATCAGTTGGCTTAGAGCATGCTGATGATATATTGAATGATATTTTGCAGGCGTTGGGGAAAATTTAATTGTAATTCACTTTTTATTCGTTAATCAAAAAGAGAGTTTTTATCTTTTTCGTATTCTTCATCAATTAAAAGATCCGTTCCATCTGCGGCTATTGTAGCCAATTCATCGCAACGATTATTAAAAGGATTATTAGCATGTCCTTTTACCCAAACAAATTTTACATGGTGTTTTTGTGCCAGTTCATTAAACTGCATCCATAGATCTTTGTTTTTTTTGCCGCCTTTAAATTCAGTAGCAATCCATTTTTTTAACCAGCCCTCGTGGATGGCTTTGGCTACGTACTGGCTGTCAGTATAGATAGTAATATTCAGTCCTTCTTTTTTCAGGGCTTCAAGCCCGGCTATCACTGCCATTAGCTCCATCCTGTTGTTAGTTGTCTTACGATAACCTTTTGAAATCTCTTTTCGATGATTGCCGCTTAGTAATATAACTCCATAACCGCCCGGGCCGGGATTTCCACGGGCTGCTCCATCAGTATAAATTTGAATTGATTGTGATTGGGACATTCTTCAGCAATTATTTTATCTGCACGTTCCAGACCTTTGCCTGTTCCATTATATCGGGATTATGCGAGCAAATAAAAATGCCTGCAAATACTTCATTCGGTAGATTTTCCATTTCGTGTTCGCCAACTGTTTCAAAAGGATCACCTTCTTTTTTGGCTACTCTCATGATAAATTTTTTCCCAATCCTCTGCAGTTGAATCACACTATAGTTTGTTCCTGTTGCACGGATCTCATCTTCAGGATCTCTCATATTCATACCCCGTTTTACACGCCATTGTAATACAGTAAGTCCATCTCCATGTGATACAGCACTGACATGAACCGCAGAATCTGCCAATGATTCTCTCACCATCCATCCAATTTTTCTATGCCCTTCTTTTGCTTCACCGATAAATTCGAAATTGGCAGTGAGTGTAAAATCTCCTTTCATTTTTTTATAAGCGTATTGGAACTCATCACGGTTGAACCAAATGTTATAGCCGCCTCCGCTTAAAGTATAAGTTTTTGTTTTCTTATCGTAAATAGTTGTTCCTTTTATTTTAGGATTGCCAACGTCTGCATGGTTTTCAAAGATTCCTGTAGGCTGTGCATTTGTTGTTGTAATAAATAAAATGCAGGCGAAAGTAAATAGCTGTTTCATGAACTGAATGTATAATTTTTAGTGCTCAATTAAGGTTAGACCTGGAACACTCCTAATTTCATTTCCTGTATATCCGGATTATGATTCGCTGCAGTAATCCCTTCTGAAATATATTTCCTTGTTTCAACCGGATCAATAATATCATCTACCCATAGCCTTGCAGCAGCATAATAAGGTGTGGTCTGTTCATCATAACGATTTTTAATTTCGTCCAAAAGCTTTTGTTCTTCCTCTGCAGGAATTTCTTTGCCTTTTGCTTTCATAGCAGACACTTGTATTTGCAATAATGTTTTTGCTGCCTGGTCTCCACCCATTACCGCCATTTTTGCAGAAGGCCATGCATAAATAAATCTTGGATCATAAGCTTTACCGCACATCGCATAATTACCAGCGCCATAAGAATTACCAATGATAATAGTAATCTTTGGTACGACTGAATTGGCAACAGCATTCACCATTTTAGCTCCGTCTTTTATTATTCCTGATTGTTCACTACGACTGCCAACCATAAAGCCCGTTACGTCCTGTAAGAAAACGAGCGGAATTTTTTTCTGGTTACAATTCAAAATAAAACGGGCAGCTTTATCTGCACTGTCATTATAAATAACGCCACCCATTTGCATTTCACCTTTTTTATTTTTCACAATTTTCCTTTGATTGGCGACAATGCCCACCGCCCATCCGTCAATTCTTCCATACCCGCAAATAATTGTTTTGCCATATTCTTCTTTGAATTGTTCAAATACAGAATCGTCAACAATTCTTTCAATGATATCCAGCACATCATAGGGCTTTCCATCGAATGGAAAAATACCATATAATTCTCCGGGATCCTTTTTTGATGGCTTTGATGCAATACGATTAAATCCTGCCTTTTCTTTTTCACCAAGCATGGACATCATTTTTTTGACATGGTCCATGCATTCCTGTTCTGTTTTAAATTTATAGTCAGCAATGCCTGAAATTTCTGTATGCATCGAAGCACCCCCTAAAGCTTCGGTATCCACTTCTTCACCGATGGCAGCTTTTACAAGATAAGGACCTGCCAGGTAAATGGAAGCGCCTTCAACCATTAGTGTTTCATCACTCATAATGGGTAAATAAGCCCCACCGGCAACACAAGCTCCCATTACAGCAGCGATTTGTGTAATGCCCATTGCACTTATTCTTGCATTATTGAAAAAGATACGGCCGAAATGTTCTTTGTCAGGAAAGATTTCATCCTGCATGGGAAGAAAAACTCCTGCGCTGTCGACGAGATAAATAATTGGCAAGTGATTTTCCATGGCGATCTCCTGCATTCGAAGATTTTTTTTGCCGGTGATAGGAAACCATGCACCAGCTTTTACGGTTTGATCATTGGCAACAATCACGCATTGCCTTCCGCTTACATAGCCAATACCGGCAACTGTACCACCTGCAGGACAACCGCCTTGTTCATCGTACATTTCATAACCTGCAAACGCACCAACTTCAATGAAGATTTTATCTTTATCAATGAGATAATCGATTCTTTCTCTCGCTGTAAGCTTATTTCTTTCTTTTTGTTTTTGAAATGCTTTTTTGCCGCCACCTTCATAAATTTTTTCCAGTCGCTTTTGCATAGTGCTCAACGATAATTTCAGGGCATCTTCATTCTTATTGAATTCAATATTCATTGATCCATCATTAGAGAAGCAAATATAAGCTGAGATAAGGGCACAAAGGATAGAAGATAATTATTCAATGGTTCATAATTTCTTCCGTGTCGATAACCAGTACGCGTTGTGAAAGCGGTGGAGAAGCCTCAAGAAATTCTTTTTTCCCAGGCCAGCTTTTGATCGTTAGTTTTTCAGCGATTTTGCGATCACCCGTTTTTTCAAAAACTACCTGCTTCACGAAAAATTCAGGAACCCAGTCAAAAAAAGTTGAAGGAACTCCAAATTCATCCCATGATCGGGTGACGCCATATTTTTTTACAAAAAAGTTCTCCTCAGGGCGTATGAAATAAACTGTGTCTATGTGTGGGTTGTAGTTTTTTTCAGTGTATGCTCTTACCTCGTTGTATTCATTTTTTACAGGATTTAAAAATTGCTGGGTGAAATTGATCCGGGCGTTTAATACAAACAGAAACGATAAAACTATCACAATAGTTGTTTTTGTTTCATTTTTTTTGACGGCTTTTAATAGGGTATTAATAACAAGAAAAAAAACTGCCATATTCAAAGCGAATAAGGTCCTGTTAGAGAAATAATTTTCTTTGACTACCAGGGAAGGCAGATAAACAAGAGCCAGCATAATAATGGTCAGGGTGAACCATGTCAAACGTTTTATGACTGGTAACATAGCTGATTGATAAAACTCAGTAATTGCCCAGGCAAAAAGGGTAATCGCATAAATTACAAACCCTGGTATACTGCTTTCATTAAATAATAATGTGAAGTGGAAAGCTGTGCCCAATGGCCTTATAAAAAACCTAACCTTGGGAAAGATATTGAGTGTTATTGCTGTTCTGTCAACAGCCCGGATATTATTAATGCTTAGGCTATATCTAAATAAAAGATAGTAGACGATATAAATAAGAAGATAAGCTACAATTCCATAAAATATTATTCTGTAATTTTTTGGTTTCGAGATCAGGTTCATTAAAAAAGGAAGAAGAAAACAACCGAACCCGTTTTGATATGTAAACGTTGAGATAATTCCAAACAATACTGATGCAGTAACAAAGAGAACTGATACACTAATTTTTTTCTTTTCATTTTTAAGAAAGGTATACAGAAAAAATCCGGAGATTAAGCCGGCTGTGTTGGCAATAAATTGTTCCATGCATGATGCCCAACTGACATAAATAGTAAAAGAAGGCATACAAACGATATATAACACAGAGAAGAAAATGAGTTGGTGAGGCAGTTTTTCTTTTATTACCACATTTTTAATAATGAAATACCACATAGGAATGCATACGATCCATCCAAAAAATGAAAATAGCCGAATGAAAATAATATCATGAACACTATGGGCCTTGCTAAACAACCACTGGAAAAGCTCTTCGGTTACATACCTGCCTTGCGTGGCGAACATCTGAAAAGAAGATTCCTGTTTGTATAGCCATAATTGAACTGATTCGTCTGTGTATAGATATTCAGAATAAAAAAGGGGATAATAAATTGCAAAGGCAATCAGAATACAAATGAGAATCTTTAAAAGATCTTTTCTGCCTGCAAAGGCACTATTGTTTTGGCTTAAGTTCATTCCATTTTTTTGTTAGATCATTTAATTGCTTTTGGGCATCATAGATAGCATTTATAACCTGTGATGTTGGTGGCATATCAGCATTTTGCAAATTGCCCTGCAAAGAAGCAAAGAGTCCGTTTAATCTTCCAAAACTTACGTCATTGTTTCCACGTTGAGAATTTTCCAAGTCCACAGCCATTTGATCTTTTTTATTCAATGAATCGGCAACCGATACAGAGGCATTTGTCATTTGGCTTTTTATCGTCAGGCGGTAAGCATTAATTGCATGTAAAATATCAATGCATTTTTTTTGACCTTCATAACAAATCATCGAAAGATCATTTTGTTTTTGAAGATCAGCCAAAGAAGTTTTTACTCTCGGATCCATTCTGACCTTAAACGTTTGAACAAAACTTTTACCATCAACAGTTAATTTAACTGAATAATTTCCCGGCATTACCCATGGAGCTGTTTCTCTTGGAGCAGTGTTCCTGTATATAGCAGCGATGGGGTAGGATGGAGGTACATCAAATGGGGCGTAATGCATGTCCCATAAAAATCGATGCGACCCTTTTTGAGCAGAAAGAATCTGCTGTGGTCTGATCCAATATAACGGGATATCAACCGGAGGAATTTTATAAGCCGTATCATCGCTCGAATATTTTCGGATCAAATTTCCTTTTGCATCCATTATTTCAAGAGTGACTTCCTTTGCATTTTCATTTAAATAATAATCAATGATGGCGCCGTCCGGGGGATTCTGACCTGCAGGTTCTTCCTGCGGCAATGGTGTGTCTGTATTCATATTCCATCGAACACGGGTGGCTGTTTGCGGTTTGAAAAGAATGGTTGATTGGTTGCGCAGTTGACCGGTTAATTGCCTGAGTGGTGTAATATCATCTAATATCCAAAAACCTCTGCCATGAGTGGCTACCACTATATCATCATCCTTAATAATCAAATCACGAATGGAACTTGCAGGCATATTCAATCTTAGGCTTTGCCAGTGTTCGCCGTCGTCAAATGAAACATAAGTAGCCGTTTCACTTCCTGCAAATAATAATCCTTTAGTTTGCGAGTCTTCGCGAACTACATTGATCGGATCATTCGGTAAACCATTTACAATTTCTTTCCACTTTTTTCCACCAGCGGTTGTTTTATAAATATACGGATGCATATCGTCGCAACGTATCCTGTTCACAGCTGCATAAGCAGTATTGACATCAAAATGTCCTGCATCCATAATTGAGATCTTGCTCCATGACGTGATTGAAGATGGCGTTACATTCTTCCATGTCTTTCCACCATCTCTTGTTACCTGTATCAAACCATCATCTGTTCCGCACCAGATTGTATTAATATTTTTTGGTGAAGGTGCTACTGCATAGATCACCCCTCTTCGTGGCATTTTCTTTAGAGCGTCTGTATTATAAATCCCAATGCTTGCAGGAACATCCCAACTTTCACGGCTCAGGTCGGAGCTAATGATTTGCCAGTGATTTCCACCATCAGTTGTTTTGAACAAAACATTGCCTGCGAAGAATAAAGTTTTTTTATCGACAGGAGAAAAGACAACCGGCTCTGTTCTTACAAAACGATATTTACCACTGCGAAGAGCTTCGGGTGATATTTCCTGGGCCTGCCCGGTTCGCTTATCATATTTTGAAATTTTACCGCCATAAATAATATTCGGATCAAGCGGATCAGGAGCCACATATCCATATTCCTGCGCACCTACCGGATGCCATTCACGAAAAGTGATCTCTCCATCATTACCTCTTGAAGCAATTCCCACAGAACCACTTTCCTGCTGGCCGCTGTAAACATTGTAAGGGAAAGCATTATCTGCAGCTGCGTGATACAATTGAGCCGTGGGCTGATTATACCAGGATGAAAATGTTTGTCCGCCATTTACAGTTATGGCAGCACCCTGATCGCCTGTCACCAAAAAAATTTCAGGGTATATCGGATTGATCCAGATATTCTGGTAATCATCTCCTCCGGGAGCTCCTTTTATTCCTGTCCATGTTTTGCCTCCGTTTTCTGAACGCCAGGTTACAATACTGGTACTGTAAATGATTTCAGGATTTTGCGGATCAACTGCAATTTCAGGCAAATCGCCGCCTCCAATTCTTGCCTGCGGTCTTCCGTCCTGTGTCACCTTAGTCCAGTTTTCTCCTCCATCGTCGGAGCGATAGATTCCCATGCCTTTACCCGTTCCGTATGCATTTGGTTCGGTAGTACCTATTGCTACATATAAGATATTTGGCGACGAAGGTGCAACGGCAATATGAGCCTGCACAAGATTGCCGGGCAGCCCTTTCAATAATTTCTTCCATATTGTTCCGCCATCTGTTGATTTATAAATGCCGCCATTTGTTCCCACCCATTCACCATTTTCCCAGGGACCTTCACGGGCTTCCCACAAAGTTGCATAGATCGTGTTTGGATTGGATGGATCGATAGCTACATCATCTCCACCGGTATTTTCATTTACATAAAGAACTTTCGTAAAATTTTTTCCGCCATCTGTAGAGCGATATATCCCACGTTCTTCATTGGGGCCATAAGGATGACCCAACACAGCTACAAAAATTGTGTCAGAATTTTTTGGATCAACGGCGATCTTTGGAATTTGCTGTCCATCTTCCAAACCAAGATGCGTCCATGTTTTTCCCGCATTCGTCGATTTATAAACTCCGTTACCAACAGAAAGATCGGGGCGATGCAAACCTTCCCCGCTTCCGACATAAACAACATTCGGATCGGAAGGCGCAACAACCACAGTGCCTATTGAACCGGTAGCTTCATTGTCAAAAACAGGAAACCATGTTCTTCCATAGTCTGTGGTTTTCCAAACCCCGCCATTATTCACTCCGATGTAAAATACATTTGGCTGATCGGCCACACCGGCTGCTCCAACTGTCCTTCCACCACGATAAGGACCAATGCTTCGCCATTGCAATGCGTTGAAATAAGAAGGATCTATTTGTGAGAATGACTTAAAGGCGATAAATAAAAGAAATGAGGAAAAGATTTTTCTCATGATTATTGGTTAAAGGACAGATAAACAAATTGAAGTATTGAAACGATTTTCATCAGCTATTTTGAACGATCTTCTTTTTACTCAATAAATATTTTTCTCTTATTACATCCTGCACGGGCACATTGTTGATCTTGCTTTCAAGCCATGAGATTACATCTAAATAAGAAAAGGCTCTTGTTTCCAAAGGATTATTCTCATACTTCTTCAGTTTCTCCAGTAATTTTTCAAACTCGGGTTTCAGTGCATGTGCATTTACCTGGAAAGAGCGGCGAAGGAAAAGAAACATTTCTTCTTCCACCGCACTCAGGCTTTCCATTTTCGCCATAAAGCGATAAACGGATTTTGTGAGATATTGGAGCAGGTCAAAGTTTCCCAATTCGTAATGCGCAATCAGATGAAGCAACCTGGCATAGCATTGAAGATCGGTGCGCAGATCAACTTTCCAGTTAATGATCTTATTTAAATATTCTATTGCCTTTTCGTTTTTTCCTGTACCAAAATAAAGACAGGCTATTTTGTAATAGAATATAAGAATACGATGCCTGTCAATATAAAGCTCATATTCTTTCAGTTTCTCTTCTATATAAGGAACCAATTTCAGGCCTTCAGAAAAAGTTCCTTCGAGAAAATGAATATTGATTCTTGCTGTAGTTAAATACACGAAAACGAGGATACGGTTGATCTCATTTTTCTTCACTACCTGCCTGTGAGAGAATTTTTCAAATTCATCAATGGCTTCTTTTAATTTCTTTGTATTGCGAAGGTCAAAATGGGCACCCATAAGGTTATGCATGCCTTTTATATAATGGGCAGTATCGATGTCGTACATATTTGGATGCTCGGTAAAAAGATCAACCCATTTTTGGGTATAACGATAATACTGCAGGAAATCCTGCCGGATAAATGCATACCAGCAATATGATTGATAGAGATAAAGTTTTTCATAAAATCCCTGTGCATTTTTTGTTTCTTCCGGCAAATTATCTTCCAGGAATTTTTTTAATTCATCTAATTCTTTTGAACTTCTTGCATGCCCATGATTGATATACCAGCCATACAACTGTAGCGATAAATTGGAAAGCCTGTTAACAAGTGATAACTGGCTATTCGTTTCATCAGATTCTTTTGAAAGCTGTTCTGCTTTTTCACGCATACTGCGTGTAATAAAAAGTCCTTCTATCTTTTTTTCAAAAAACAATGCCTGCTGCAGGTAAGTAAGCTGTTCATTGCTTCTCGCCATTTCCTTCATTTTGTCAAGAACCTTCAGGCTTTGCAAATACAATCCTTTATTATAAAGAATACGGGCATGATCCATTTGCTCATGCAACTGGATATCTATGTTATTTTCATCTTTGATCAGGCGAAGGCTGGAAAGTATTTGTTTATACAAATGAGCCTTCATATTCGAAAGTTGTTGCTTTTTAATAGTCTTGTTTTTCTTTAAGAGTTGTTCTTCATCATATATGTCAGATTTATCAAGCGCGTCAAAAAGCTTCACGATCTTGAGGTCCTCGCTTGAAGAATTTCGTTTGACATATAACTTGAAATTCCGTTTTTCTGACTTTTCCAGCGATTTAACAAGTTGAAACAAGGCATCTGTTGAGCGGTTGGGCATCGTAATTCAGTATATTTAAAACCCTTTATTATCAGGCACTTGAAGCTGCTTTAGGGAGTGTAAGTTACGTAAAACATTCTTCATTTTGGTTTTACCAGCCTTATGAGTTTCAATAACTTCGAAGGGCAGGTTGTTTACAATGTTAAGTTAGCAAGCAACACAAAACTAAGCAGCCTGCCTTTTTATCTATATCCTTTCAATTTTCTATTATGACCTCCAACAAAGTCTTCATTTTCGATACTACTCTTCGCGATGGCGAACAAGTTCCGGGATGTAAATTAAATACTACTGAAAAAATTGAATTGGCGCTTGCGCTTGAAGACCTGGGAGTCGATATTATCGAGGCTGGGTTTCCTATTTCTTCTCCCGGCGATTTTGAATCGGTAAGCCAAATCGCTAAAGTAATAAAGAATGCTACTGTTTGTGGACTAAGCCGAGCCGTGGAAAAAGATATTGTAACCGCCGCGCAAGCATTAAAGTATGCTGTCAATCCAAGAATACATACAGGTATTGGTACATCTGACCATCATATCAAAACCAAATTCAATTCTACAAGAGAAGAAATTTTAGAAAGAGCTATTCAATGTGTGAAATGGGCAAGAAAATTTACTGACAATATAGAATTCTATGCTGAAGATGCAGGTCGTACTGACAATGATTATTTGGCTGAAGTAATTGAAGCAGTTATTGCTGCAGGAGCAACTACAGTAAATATTCCTGATACGACTGGCTATTGTTTACCCTACCAGTACGGTGAAAAGATTGCCTGGCTTGTAAATCATGTTCCCAATATCGACAAAGCAGTTATCTCCTGTCATTGTCATAATGATCTTGGTTTAGCTACAGCCAATTCTATTTCGGGTGTAATAAGCGGTGCAAGACAAATTGAATGCACTATCAATGGTCTTGGCGAAAGGGCTGGAAACACTTCGCTTGAAGAAGTTGTAATGATCATTAAGCAACATCATGATCTGGGATATTACACTGATATTAAAACACAAAAGCTAAACCCCATAAGCAAACTTGTTTCTGAAACAATGCGAATGCCCGTTCAGCCAAACAAAGCGATTGTCGGAAGCAATGCCTTCGCACATTCATCAGGTATTCACCAGGATGGGTTTTTGAAAAACGCTATTAATTACGAGATCATCAATCCCGAAGAAGTAGGAGCCGGTGGTTCAAAGATCGTACTTACGGCACGCAGTGGCCGCAGTGCATTGGCACATCGTTTTTTGAAATTGGGATATAATTATAATCGCAATGACATTGACGTGTTATATGATGAGTTTTTGAAAATTGCCGACAAGAAGAAAGAAGTAGAAGACGGGGACCTCCGGCAATTAGCTGAAAAATATTCGGTAGAAGTAGTGTAAAACCCTGTCCACCTAAAGGGGAATTTAGGTTAGTTGCTTACTTTGAAAATTGTTTAATAGAATTGGTACAGTTGAAGAGTGCGACGCAAAGAACGATGAAGAGAGATTTAAAAGCCGGTAACAAAATAAAATTTTACAAAAGAAATGAGTGAATCAGATCAAAATAAAAATCTTCAAAATACCTCTTCAGTATCGAGGGGTAAAACATTATTCGATAAGATCTGGGAGAAACATGTGATCAAACAAATTGAAGGCGGACCTTCCGTTTTATATATTGACAAGCATTTTATTCACGAAGTAACCAGCCCGCAGGCGTTTACAGGATTGAACAAGCGGGGGATTAAAGTTTTTCATCCTAAACAAACTATTGCAACTGCTGATCATAATGTACCCACATTGAATCAGCATTTGCCCATCAAAGAGGAATTGAGTCGCGAGCAGGTTGAGGCGTTGAAACAAAATTGCGCCGAACATGGAATCGAATTATATGGCCTTGGACATCCGTTCCAGGGCATTGTTCATGTTATAGGGCCTGAGTTGGGAATTACACAACCAGGGATCACCATTGTTTGCGGCGATAGTCACACATCCACGCATGGTGCTTTTGGCGCCATCGCATTTGGAATTGGGACCAGTGAAGTGGAAATGGTTTTGGCAACGCAATGTTTATTGCAAACCAAACCTAAGTTGATGCGTATAAATGCAGATGGCGAGTTACAAAAAGGCGTAGTAAGCAAAGATATTATTCTTTATATCATCTCTAAAATTTCTGCAAGCGGCGCTACGGGATATTTTGTTGAATATGCAGGTTCTGCCATTCGTTCACTATCGATGGAAGCAAGAATGACCGTTTGCAATATGAGTATTGAAATGGGAGCAAGAGGGGGGATGATCGCTCCGGATGAAACGACATTTGATTATCTCAAAGGAAGAAAGTTTGCACCGCAGGGGGCTGCATGGGAGTATAGATTGGTGCAGTGGAAACAATTGTATTCCGATGGGGATGCAGAATTTGATAAGGAGATTTTTATCAATGCAGCAGATATAGAACCGATGATCACCTATGGTACAAACCCCGGAATGGGTGTCAGCGTTACTGGTCATGTTCCTGCGATGAATGAGATCGATGAAAAAGAAAGAGCTTCATTTGAAAAGTCGGTCAACTATATGGGTCTTCAGCCGGGAACAAAAATGAAAGGGAAAAAAGTAGATTATGTTTTCATTGGCAGTTGTACCAATTCAAGGATTGAAGATCTGCGAATGGTTGCCGGGTTTGTGAAAGGGAAAAAGAAAGCGGATGATGTGCAAGTATGGATTGTTCCCGGAAGTAAGCAGGTAGAAAAACAAGCGATCGAGGAAGGCATTGATAAAATTTTTGAAGAAGCCGGATTTCAATTGCGTCAACCCGGTTGCTCTGCTTGTTTGGGAATGAATGAGGATAAAATTCCTGCCGGTAAATACTGTATCAGCACAAGCAATAGAAATTTTGAAGGAAGACAAGGCCCGAATGCGCGGACATTTTTAGCAAGTCCTCTTACTGCAGCAGCAGCAGCTATTACAGGAGAGGTATGTGATGTACGAGAAATGCTGAATAGTGATAAAAAGAATGTTTTAGAAAATAACCAGGTTTACAATTAAGCAGGAGTGGAAATAAATTATGCCGGAATTAAAATGGAATGCAGAGTTATATAATCAACAGCACAATTTTGTTTATAAATATGGGGAAGGTGTAATTGAATGGTTAGATCCAAAGAAAGGAGAAAGAATTTTGGATGTTGGTTGTGGAACAGGCGAATTGACAAATAAAATACATCAGGCAGGTGCAATTGTCACGGGAATCGATGCTTCACTGGAAATGATAAAGAAAGGACAGGAAAATTTCAGTGATATCAAGTTCTTTGTTAAGGATGCAACCGATTTTTCATTCAATGAAACATTTGATGCAGTGTTTTCGAACGCAACACTTCATTGGATCAACAAACAGCAGGAAGCGCTTCAATGCATTTACAATGTTTTGGGGAAAGGAGGAAGATTTGTTTCTGAAATGGGAGGCAGGCACAATATTGAAAGTATTCACAGGGCGATAAAAGGTGCGATGAAAGAGGAAGGCGTTGAGAATAAGATACCGAATGATCTTAACTATTTTCCATCGGTAGCAGAACAATCTGCCTTGCTTGAGAAGGTTGGCTTTACTGTTTCCGATGTGAAGTATTTTAAAAGACCAACGAAACTGGAAGGTGAAGATGGAATGAAATTATGGATCGCACAGTTCTGTGGTTTCTTCTTTAAAAATGTTTCGAAAGAATTAAAAGAAAAGATCACTGCAAAAGTGGTGGAAAGATTAGGACAAACAAATTATCAAAACGGTAATTGGAATGCAGACTATATAAGACTAAGAGTTAAAGCAATAAAAGAATAAATGAGTAAGAATATAAATATAATTCGTTCAAGTATTGTTCCGCTGAATATAGAGAATGTGGATACGGACCAGATCATCCCTGCACGTTTTTTAAAAGCAACGAACAGAGAAGGGTTTGGTAAAAATCTTTTCCGCGACTGGAGATATAATAATGACGACAAGAACCAGCCAAAAAAAGATTTTGTTTTGAATGATCCAACTTATTCAGGAAAGATTTTGGTGGCTGCTAAAAACTTCGGTTGTGGTTCATCAAGAGAACATGCAGCATGGGCGATCAAGGATGCAGGGTTTGATGTGGTGGTCAGTAGTTTTTTTGCAGATATTTTTAAAAATAATTCACTGAATAATTTTTTACTTCCGGTGACAGTAAGCGAAGATTTTTTAAAAAAGATATTTGATGCAGTAGAAAAAGACCCAAAGACAGAAATAGAAGTAAATCTCGAGCAGCAAACCATATCAATTCTTCCAACAGGCAAAAAAGAGGCTTTTGAGATTAACAGTTATAAAAAAGCCTGTTTGCTGAATGGATACGATGATATTGATTATTTGCTAAGCATAAAGCCGGAAATAACAGAATTCGAAAACCATATATGACAAAGAATATTGTAGTTATAGAAGGTGATGGCATCGGGCCGGAAGTAACCAGGCAGTCAATCAAAATATTGAATACGATTGCTGAAAAATTCGGCCATGAATTTAAATACAAGTACTGCCTGATGGGTGCGGTTGCTATTGATAAAACCGGAAATCCACTCCCTGATGAAACAATTGAAGCCTGTTTAAACAGCGATGCGATCCTATTTGGCGCAATCGGTCATCCGAAGTATGATAATGATCCGACTGCGAAAGTAAGACCTGAACAAGGGTTGCTCAAATTGAGGAAGTCTCTGCAATTGTTTGCCAACATTCGTCCTGTGAACTCGTACCCTTCTTTACATCATTTATCGCCATTGAAAAGTAAAAACCTTGAAGATGCTGATTTCATTATTTTCAGGGAACTGACCGGTGGAATTTATTTCGGTAAAAAAGAATTAAGTGAAGATGGAACTACTGCCAGCGATGAGTGTGTTTATACAAAAGCAGAAATTGAAAGGGTGGCAAATCTTGCTTTTCATTATGCACAAAAAACCGAACGTAGAAAAAAACTAACATTGGTTGATAAAGCTAATGTATTGGAAACATCAAGGCTTTGGAGAAAAACGGTGCAGGGAATTGCGATGCAATATCCGGATGTAAAAGTGGATTACATGTTTGTGGATAATGCAGCCATGCAGATCATTTTGAATCCAAAACAATTTGATGTGATTCTTACTGAAAACATGTTTGGAGATATCATCAGTGATGAAGCCAGTGTGCTGAGTGGTTCTCTGGGTTTGCTGCCCTCTGCTTCTGTTGGAACAGGTACAGTATTGTTTGAACCTATTCATGGTTCGTATCCTCAGGCTGCCGGAAAGGATATTGCAAACCCTGTTGGTTCAATTTTATCTGCAGCAATGATGCTTGAGTATTTGGAAATGCCAACAGAAGCAAGTCTTGTTCGTGAAGCTGTTAACTGGACATTGTCGAACAGTTTTGTGACAAAGGATCTCGATCCTGTGAACTTCTACTTCACATCAACCATCGGTGAACTGATCATGGACTATGTAAATGGAAAAATCCCTGATTCTGTGAAAAAGGAAAATATTGAGTTGAGAAAGTCAACTATAATCTGAACCGTAATTTGGGAAGATTGATGGGATTGACTGGAAATGAAAAAAATAATTTTGGGAAATGTTCTTTAATGATTAGGCAGTCATCTTCTTAATCATTGAATCGAATAAATCGTGATTCAGACAAATTTTTTTGCTTGCTAAGTTCTTTTTTTAGAGCAGCGGGTGTATATTTGGAAAAACGTACATCCCTTCATGAACAGGAGAATCCATAATGCCGCCTCTGCAATAAGCACAATTACCACTGTGGTTGTCATTATTATATCTTCTATGAACGGAGGTGGTGTTTAATAATAACTAAAAACAAAAATTATAGACCCGCCTCCAACAGGCGGGTTTCTTTTTTTAGAACCATGATTAAATGATTTAAAAATATTAAAAAGAAAATTTGAAAGAATAAAAGGTGGCATTATAAAAAACAAACCGGGAATGAGTCAACCGAAAAAAGATATTAAACAACAAAGCACCCCTTCAGGGGATGCGGGCAGCATTGAATTAAATAAATATTCAAAAACGCTTACACAGGATGTTACTCAACCTGGTGCACAAGCTATGCTATATGGAATTGGATTGACAGACGATGATCTGAAAAAAGCGCAGGTAGGCATTGTAAGTATGGGGTATGATGGTAACACCTGTAACATGCATTTGAATGAACTGGCGAAAATTGTAAAGCAAGCTGTATGGGATAATGATTTAGTAGGATTGATCTTTAATACCATTGGAGTAAGCGATGGAATGAGTATGGGTACAGCTGGTATGCGGTATTCGCTGGTGAGCCGGGATATAATTGCCGATTCGATTGAAGCAGTTTGTGCGGCTCAATATTATGATGCATTGATAGCTGTGCCAGGTTGCGATAAAAATATGCCAGGCTCGGTGATGGCAATGGGAAGACTGAACAGACCTTCAATCATGGTGTATGGCGGAACGATTGCAGCGGGACATTATAAAGGTGAAGATTTGAATATTGTTTCTGCATTTGAGGCGTTGGGTAAAAAAATAGCCGGCCAATTAAGTGATGCGGATTTTAAAGGGATTATTCAGCGTTCTTGTCCGGGTGCGGGGGCTTGCGGTGGAATGTACACAGCGAATACAATGGCCAGTGCCATTGAAGCATTGGGGATGAGTTTGCCTTTCTCATCATCGAATCCTGCATTGAGCGAAGAAAAAAGAAAAGAATGTGAAAAAGCAGGAAAAACAATCCGGTTGTTGCTTGAAAAAAATATCAGGCCTTCGGACATCATGACAAGAAAAGCTTTTGAGAATGCAATTACTGTGGTAATGGTGCTTGGTGGTTCAACGAATGCAGTGTTGCACCTGATAGCCATGGCAAAAAGTATAGGAGTTGAATTGATACAGGATGATTTTCAGAAAATAAGTAATAAGATTCCTGTGCTTGCCGATTTTAAACCAAGCGGAAAATACCTGATGCAGGATCTTCATCAACATGGAGGTGTGCCTGCCGTAATGAAATATTTATTGAAAAATGGGTTGTTGTATGGTGATTGTTTGACGGTAACAGGAGAAACCATGGCTGAAAACCTGGCTGAGGTTGCTGAATTAGATTTTGAATCACAAAAAATAATTTATCCGTTAGAAAAACCATTAAAGACAACTGGTCATTTGCAAATTTTATATGGCAACCTTGCAGAAGGTGGAAGCGTGGCGAAAATTTCAGGAAAAGAAGGTAAAAGATTTGAAGGAACTGCAAGAGTATTTGACGGAGAATTTGAATTGATCAATGGTATTAACTCAGGAAAAATAAAAGCAGGTGATGTGGTGGTGATAAGAAGTGTAGGTCCGAAAGGTGCTCCGGGTATGCCGGAAATGCTAAAACCAACTTCTGCTTTGATTGGCGTCGGTTTAGGAAATTCAGTGGCATTGATCACTGACGGAAGATTCAGCGGCGGTACTCATGGTTTTGTTGTCGGCCATATAACTCCTGAAGCTTATGAAGGCGGGGTGATAGGATTAGTAAAAGATGATGATGTAATAGAAATTGATGCAGTGAAAAATACCATTACATTAAAAGTGAATGATGAAGAAATTGCAAAGCGCAGAGCTACCTGGAAGAAGCCTGCGCCAAAAGCAACAAAAGGAATTTTATATAAGTATGCAAGGGTTGTAAAGACGGCGGCGGATGGATGTGTAACAGATGAGAATTAATTTTTAACCGGTATAGAAAAATAGTGGAGCATTTGTTGCCTTGAAAACTTGTAAAAATACATGGGGTAATAAAAGAAAATAAACTATGACGAAGCAATATTTTAAAGAACTGGCAGAATACAATTTGTGGGCAAATAATATTGCCTGCACCTGGCTTGAGCAAATTAATGATGAGCAATGGAACAAAGAAATCGTCAGCAGTTTTAATAGTATACAGGAAACAGTACTGCATGTCATTAGTGCAGAAAAAGCATGGTTGGAAAGATTTAAAAAGAATCCAAATATTGTGTGGCTGCAATCAACCTATAAAGGAACTAAAGAAGATCATATAAAACTTTGGAAAGAAACATCTGAAGAGTTAAAATCTTTTATTGATGCTTTTGATGAAAATGATTTGAATACAAATCTTGATTTTAAAAGGTTGAATGGGGAGGCGTATTCAATGCCATATTATCAGTTGTTTGCACACGTAGTTAACCATGCAACTTATCATCGCGGGCAACTGGTGACCATGTTGCGGCAAGCAGGTTTTACAAATGTGGGCTCGACTGATTTTTTGGGAGTTTACAGGAGAAACAAAAAAACCACATTGGTGGATAAAGAATAAATCGCACAACGAAAGTTTGACAAATAATCTTTCGCCGGGTTTATAAAAATAAAAATTGCATTATGGATACACTTGAATTAACAAAAGAAAAAATTGCTGAAAATAAAACTGAAAACATCAGCGGTAGTGAAGCAGTTTTAAGAGCATTAGTTGCGGAAAAGGTGGAAACCATTTTTGGTTATCCCGGTGGTGCCATCATGCCTATCTATGATGCTTTGTATGATTATCATGACAGGTTAAAACATATTCTTGTTCGTCATGAGCAGGGGGCTATTCATGCAGCGCAGGGGTATGCAAGAACATCGGGGAAAGTGGGAGTAGTGTTTGCTACAAGCGGACCCGGTGCAACGAATCTTGTTACAGGCCTGGCAGATGCCATGATCGATAGTACATCCGTTGTTTGTATCACAGGACAGGTATATGCTCATTTATTGGGGACAGATGCTTTCCAGGAAACAGATGTCATCAATATTACTACCCCGGTAACAAAATGGAATTACCAGGTGACTGATGCCACAGAAATTCCTTCTGTACTGGCAAAAGCATTTTACATCGCAAAGAGCGGAAGACCCGGCCCGGTTGTAATTGATATTACCAAAAATGCACAATTGCAAAAGATCGATTTTGATGGATATAAAAAATCTGATCATATAAGAAGTTATCGCCCCAAGCCAATTGTAAGAAAAAAATACATAGAAGAGGCAGCAAAACTTATTAATGAAGCAAAAAAACCGTTTGTAATTTTTGGACAGGGAGTGATTCTTGGCAAAGCCGAAAAGGAATTTAAAAACTTTATCGAAAAAGGTGGATTGCCTGCCGCATGGACTATTTTAGGAATGAGTGCTATTCCAACTGATCATCCGCTTGCGGTTGGCATGTTAGGGATGCATGGAAATTATGGGCCGAATGTGTTGACAAATGAATGTGATGTATTAATTGCCGTAGGAATGCGTTTCGATGACCGTGTAACAGGCCGTTTGGATAAATATGCAAAACAGGCTAAGATTATTCATCTTGATATTGATCCCGCTGAAATTGATAAAAATGTAAAAACAGCTGTACCTGTATGGGGTGATTGCAAAGAGACTTTGCCTTTGCTGACTGAATTAATTGAACAAAAAACTCATTCAAAATGGTTGAAACGTTTTCATGATTATCAAAAAGAAGAGGAAGAAGTTTGTATTATTCCTGAATTAAATCCAACGGATGATGTACTTACGATGGGTGAAGTAATAAAATTATTAAATGAATTAACAAATGGTGATGCAGTGATTGTCACCGATGTGGGTCAGCACCAGATGGTCGCTTGCCGCTATGCAAAATTCAATCAAACCAAAAGCAATATTACTTCCGGCGGATTGGGAACAATGGGATTTGCATTGCCTGCAGCTATCGGAGCTAAGTTTGGGACACCGGACAGAACTGTGATTGCAGTGATTGGTGATGGCGGTTTTCAGATGACGATACAGGAGTTGGGAACCGTTATGCAAAGTGGGGTTGATGTAAAAATCATTGTTCTTAATAACAATTTCCTGGGGATGGTTCGTCAATGGCAGCAGTTATTCCACGAAAAAAGATATTCTTTTGTTGATATTACAAGCCCTGATTTTGTGCAGGTGGCAAAAGGATATTACATCGATGGCAGGAGCGTTTCAAAAAGAGAAGATCTGAAGGGTGCATTGAAAGAAATGATCGGTCACAAAGGACCCTATTTATTGGAAGTGATGGTGGGAAAAGAAAATAATGTATTTCCCATGGTGCCGCAGGGGTGCAGTGTGGCGGAGATCAGGTTGAAATAGAGGATAATTAATAATTAACAATGAATAATTAATAATATGATTAAGCAGGAATATACCATAACAGTTTATACAGAAAACCAGATTGGTTTACTGAATCGTATTGCCATTATTTTCTCAAGGAGAAAGATCAATATTGAAAGTTTGAATACTTCTCCCTCTGAAATAGACAGCGTTCATCGCTTTACAATTGTCATTAATGAAACAGAGGACGTCGTGCGTAAACTTTGCAGGCAGATCGAAAAGCAGGTTGAAGTTTTAAAAGCATATTATAATACCAATGATGAAATTGTATGGCAGGAACTGGCAATGTACAAAGTGCCGACAGATGTGATTGCTGAAAAAGTGAAAGTAGAACGATTGCTTCGTGAATATGGAGCCCGTGCGGTTGCTATTCGTAAAGATTATATAGTGTTTGAAACAAGCGGGCATCGTGAAGAGATTGATGGATTGATAAAGGCCCTGGAACCTTATGGGTTAATTGAATTTGTCAGAAGTGCCAGAGTTGCCATTATTAAATCAAGCCATGGATTCCATGAAAAATTAAAAGAGTTTGAACATCGTGAACCCAGTGAAGAGGTAATAGAGAATGAATATTTAAGTGAAAACGAACAAGTATTTAGTATGTAATTATGGAAATCTCTTTTATTGAAATATTAAAATCAAATAACTCGCTGCAGGAAAAAGCAGAGATGATAGCAAATAAAATTCGTTCGGCAAAGGAATACTCCTGGGTGGGGTTATATGATGTAAAAGAAAGTGAAATTAAAATTATTTCCTGTGCAGGAAGGTCTGAGCCTCTCATCCCATCATTTCCCAAAGACAAAGGGTTGAATGGGAGAGCAGTGAAGCAGGGAAAAACTGTAATAGTAAATGATATTGATAAGGACGAAGATTATTTATTAACGTTTACAAACACAAAATCGGAAATAGTAACACCTGTATTTGGCAAAGACGGAATTCAAATAGTAGGCACAATTGATGTAGAAGCCGAAAAGACGAATGCGTTTGGCGAGGAAGATGTAAAGTTTTTAGAAGGCTGTGCACGGAAAATATCCAGGTTGTGGAGTGAAATGATGAGTAATGAGTAGTATACTTTCTTTCATTATAACAAAAAAATAAAAAAATCAAACTACAAACTAAAACTATACAACATGGCAAAACTAAATTTCGGCGGAGTGAAAGAAAATGTGGTTACGCGTGAAGAATTCCCACTCGCCAAAGCACAAGAAGCTTTAAAAAATGAAATCGTAGCTGTGATCGGGTATGGAGTACAGGGCCCGGGGCAGGCGCTTAATCAGCGCGATAACGGTATCAGTGTTATTGTGGGTCAAAGAAAAAATTCGAAAAGCTGGGATAAGGCGGTTCGCGATGGCTTTATTCCCGGTGTAAGTTTGTTTGAGATTGAAGAAGCGTTAGAAAGAGGAACAATTATTTGCTACCTGCTTAGTGATGCAGCACAGATTAAATTGTGGCCTACAGTTCAGAAGCATTTGACAAAAGGCAAAGCATTATATTTTTCTCATGGTTTTGGAATTACCTTCAATCATCAAACAGGCATTATACCGCCGAAAGATGTAGATGTGTTTTTAGTTGCGCCGAAGGGTTCAGGCACATCCTTACGCAGAATGTTTTTACAGGGTCGCGGATTGAACAGTTCTTATGCAATTTTCCAGGATGCAACCGGAAAGGCATTTGAAAGAGTAGTTGCATTGGGAATCGCAATTGGTAGTGGTTATTTATTTGAAACAGATTTTAAAAAGGAAGTATATTCTGATTTGACTGGTGAAAGAGGAACACTAATGGGAGCCATCCAGGGAATTTTTGCGGCGCAATACCAGGTGTTGCGTGAAAAAGGTCATTCACCTTCAGAAGCTTTTAATGAAACGGTTGAGGAATTGACCCAATCGTTAATGCCGTTAGTTGCCGAGAATGGAATGGACTGGATGTATGCCAATTGCTCTACAACTGCACAACGTGGGGCATTGGATTGGTGGAAAAAATTCAGGGATGTGACATTACCTGTTTTTAATGAGCTATATGATAGTGTGGCAGCAGGAAAAGAATCTCAACGTTCAATTGATTCAAATTCTCAGCCCGATTATCGTGAAAAGTTAGAAGAAGAATTAAGAGACTTACGCGAAAGTGAACTATGGCAGTCGGGCAAAACAGTTAGAAGTCTGAGACCGGAGAATCAGCAAAAGGCAACAGCATCAGCATCTCCGACATCATCCGGTTCATCAACAAAAGAAACTTTTAGAAAACAGGCATTGAAAGATGCTCCAGTAGAATAAAAAATACAATGGAGAAAAAACAAATAAATAGTGAATCGTTGGTTTCGGAAGGAAATGATCTGTCATTTCATTTCAGGGAAGCTGCATTGCGCTTAAAGGAAATTGTGAACCGAACTCCGTTGCAGTTTAATCATAATCTTTCCCGTAAATACAAATCCAATATTTTTTTGAAAAGGGAAGATCTGCAGGTTGTTCGTTCATACAAATTGCGCGGAGCATATAATATGATGAGCAGCTTAACGAAAGAGCAATTGAAAAAAGGTGTGGTGTGTGCCAGTGCCGGTAATCATGCACAGGGATTTGCGTTTAGTTGTAAAAAACTAAATGCAAAAGGCGTTGTCTTCATGCCTATCATTACTCCGAAACAAAAAGTAAATCAAACAAAAATGTTTGGTGAGGAATATGTGGAGATAGAGCTTGTCGGCGATACATTTGATGATTGTGCAGTAGCTGCAAAAAAGTTTACCAAAAAAAATGGAATGATATTCATTCCACCTTTTGAAGATTACCGGATTATAGAAGGCCAGGGAACTGTGGCTGTGGAAATTTTAGAAGATAAAACTGATATTGATTATTTATTTGTTCCGGTGGGTGGCGGTGGATTAAGTTCCGGGGTAGGTACTTATTTTAAGACTTATTCCCCTAAAACAAAAATAATTGGTTTGGAACCCGAAGGCGCTCCTTCTATGTTTGAAGCCATGAAGGCCGGTCACCCGGTTACATTGGAAAATATTGATCGCTTTGTAGACGGCGCTTCTGTAAAAAGAGTGGGAGACCTTACTTTTTCGATTTGTAAAGATGTATTGGATGATATGCACCTGGTGCCTGAAGGAAAAGTATGCTCAACGATTTTGCAATTATATAATGAAGATGCAATCGTTGTAGAACCGGCAGGCGCATTGTCAATTGCAGCTTTGGATGATTATGCAGAAGAAATAAAAGGGAAAAATGTTGTCTGTATTCTGAGTGGCAGTAATAACGATATTGACCGAATGCCTGAAATAAAGGAACGCAGTCTTCAATATGAAGGGTTAAAACATTATTTCCTGGTAAATTTTGCTCAAAGACCTGGGGCGTTAAAAGAGTTTGTGAATCATGTATTGGGTCCAAATGACGATATTACCCGGTTTGAGTATATGCAAAAAACAAATAAAGAAAGAGGTCCGGCTTTGATCGGTGTTGAATTGAAATATAAAAGAGATTATGCGCAGCTAATGGAAAAGATGAGAAGTCATCATATTGATTTTTCAGAGATCAATAAAGATGATAAGATGTTCGGCTATTTAGTGTAAAAAAGACTGATTTTGTGGATAAATATTGACAATTTTTCCCATCCTATAAAAAACGTTTTGTATTTTGAAAAGTTGCTTGCGATATGACCAGCAGAAATTCTGGTTTAATTATATATTCATCTTAAAAGTACATCTTGCATGGCAAGCAATTTTGGTTTATATCGCCCTGAGTTCGAACGTGATGCATGTGGAATTGGTTTTGTCGCCAATATCAAGGGGCACAAATCACATCAGCATGTAGAAGATGCGCTCACCATTCTTGAAAATATGGAGCATCGTGGCGCCTGTGGTTGTGAAACGACTACGGGAGACGGCGCTGGTATTTTAATTCAAATTCCCCACGAATTTTTCTTTGACGAATCAATCAGGCTGAGTTTTCATTTGCCTTCCTATGGTCGTTATGGTGTAGGAACTATTTTTTTTCCCCGCGATATACGACTTCGTGAAGAATGTCGTGATATTTTTAATCGTGCAGCCGAAAAATTGAGACTTGAAATTTTGGGCTATCGTAAAGTACCTGTAAATGCTGAAGGCATTGGCCCCACTGCTTTATCTGTTGAGCCGGAAATTGAGCAGGTTTTTATTGCCTGCCCTGATCACATTTCAAAGCCGGATGATTTCGAAAGAAAATTATTTGTGCTTCGCAACTATGCCACCCATACCATTCACAATACTGTAAAACAGGATGCAATTGGTTTTTATATGGCATCGCTTTCATATAAAACAATTGTTTATAAGGGACAACTTACCAGTTTACAGCTTCGTCATTATTTCCCGGATCTTTCTAATAAAAGGGTAGTAAGTGCTTTCGGTCTCATTCACTCAAGATTTGCTACCAATACTTTTCCTTCATGGAAGTTGGCGCAGCCATTCCGGTTTATTGCGCACAATGGAGAGATCAACACATTACAGGGAAATTTAAACTGGCTCAGGACAAGTGAACAGGGATTTACTTCTCCCTATTTTACCAAGCAGGAAATGGAAATGTTGTTACCGATCGTCAGTGGTGATCAAAGCGATTCTGCCTGTCTTGATAATATGATCGAATTGCTGACACTTACTGGTCGCTCTCTGCCTCACGTACTAATGATGCTAATTCCTGAAGCATGGGATGGTAATGAAAGTATGGATCCTGTAAAAAAAGCTTTTTATGAATTTCATGCATCTATGATGGAACCCTGGGATGGACCCGCTTCTATTTCTTTTACGGATGGGAGAATCATTGGCGCCACACTTGACAGGAATGGACTTCGCCCTTCAAGATATTGCGTAACAACTGACGATCGTGTGATCATGGCATCCGAAACAGGCGTACTTCCCGTTGATCCGTCTATGATAAAAGAAAAGGGAAGATTGCAACCCGGAAAAATGTTTGTGGTTGATATGGAGCAGGGTCGCATTATTAGTGATGATGAATTGAAACAAAAAATTTGTTCACAAAAACCTTACAGTGAGTGGTTGAATAAATATAAAATTCGTTTGGATGAATTACCTGAGCCACGAGTAATGTTTACTCATCTTGAGCATGACCAGGTTTTCAAATATCAAAAAGCATTTGGTTATTCAAAAGAAGATTTGGAAACGATCATTGCACCTATGTCTCTTGATGGCAAAGAACCTGTCGGTTCTATGGGTAGTGATACGCCATTAGCTGTTCTTAGTGATCAGCCGCAACATTTAACTTCTTACTTCAAACAACTATTTGCACAGGTTACTAATCCACCAATAGATCCTATACGTGAAAAATTGGTAATGAGTCTGGCAACGTTTGTAGGTAATATCGGCAATATGCTTGAGGAAGATGAATTGACTTGCCATACAGTAGCATTGAAGCATCCTGTGTTGACTAATCATGAACTTGAAAAGATCAGGAGTATTGATACAGGAATTTTCCAGGCTAAAACTTTGCAGTGTTATTTCCGTGCAGATGGAAAACCTGATTCATTGAAAGCAGGACTTGATCGTTTATGTCGATATGCAACTGATGCTGTTGAAGATGGTTTTGAAGTTTTGATCTTACAGGACAGGGCAATTGATTCGGATCACGCAGCCATTCCGTCTTTGTTGGCAACTGCAGCCGTGCATCACCATCTTATTCGTAAAGGTATGCGTGGAAAAGTGGGTATAATTGTAGAAGCGGGTGATGTGTGGGAAGTTCATCACTTTGCCTGCCTGATTGGTTTTGGTGCAACAGCTATCAACCCTTACCTCGCTCTTTCATCTATTCGTGATATGAAAGAGAGTGGCAGATTGCAAACGGAATTAGGCGAAGAGGAATTAAAGAAAAATTATATAAAAGCTGTCAATGAGGGTTTGTTGAAAGTCTTCTCAAAAATGGGAATTTCAACTTTGCAATCTTACCAGGGAGCCCAGATATTTGAGATCATCGGATTGAATAAAGAAGTAGTTAGCAAATATTTTACAGGTGCCACTTCACGTATACAGGGAATGGGACTGGACGAAATAGCAAGAGAAATTTTAGCCAAACATTTTGTTGCATTCAATAAAAAAGAATCTATTAATGACCGCTTACCTGTAGGTGGTATTTATCAATGGAAGAAAAATGGCGAGTTCCATTTATTTAATCCGCAGACGATTCACTTATTGCAGTATGCAACACGGATGAATGATTATAATACATTTAAAAAATATTCTAAGCTGGTAAATGAGCAGGGTGAAAAAGCATGTACTCTTCGCAGTTTGCTTGAGTTTAAAAAGAATCGCCCATCCATTTCTGTCGAAGAAGTTGAACCGGCAGAAAATATTTACAAACGATTTGCTACCGGTGCAATGAGTTTTGGTTCCATTTCATGGGAAGCACATACAACATTAGCCATTGCAATGAATCGTCTTGGAGGAAAAAGTAATACTGGTGAAGGCGGGGAAGATGACAGAAGGTATGAAAGGTTACCCAATGGCGACTCTATGCGTAGCGCTATTAAACAAATTGCCAGCGCAAGATTTGGCGTGACGAGTTTATATTTAACCGAAGCTGATGAATTGCAAATAAAAATGGCACAGGGTGCAAAGCCCGGCGAAGGGGGGCAGCTGCCAGGCCACAAAGTGGATGAATGGATCGGGAGAACAAGACATTCTACCCCTGGGGTTGGATTAATTTCTCCTCCTCCTCATCATGATATTTATTCTATTGAGGATTTGGCTCAGTTGATTTACGATCTTAAGAATTCAAATCGAAATGCAAGGATAAATGTGAAGCTGGTAAGCAAAGCAGGAGTAGGAACAATTGCTGCAGGTGTAGCAAAGGCAAAAGCAGATGTGATTTTAATCTCCGGTCATGACGGAGGAACAGGTGCCTCGCCAATGAGCTCGATTCGTCATGCAGGCTTACCCTGGGAACTGGGATTGGCTGAAACACATCAAACACTTGTAAGAAATAAATTACGAAGCAGAGTAATAGTACAGGCAGATGGACAAATGAGAACAGGAAGAGACATTGCGATCGCTGCATTACTGGGTGCGGAAGAATGGGGTATCGCTACAGCAGCTTTGGTTGTGGAAGGTTGTATTCTTATGCGTAAATGTCATTTGAATACTTGCCCCGTTGGTGTAGCAACGCAGGATCCGGAATTGAGAAAAAGATTTGCAGGCAATGCTGATCATGTTGTAAACTTTTTCAAATTTATTGTTCAGGAATTGCGTGAGATAATGGCGGAACTTGGATTTAAAACTGTGAATGAGATGATAGGTCATGTGGATAGTCTTCAACATAGAGAAAATGTGATGCACTGGAAGTATAGAAGACTTGATCTTTCACCTGTACTTTATAAAGAACCAGCTTCATTATATACAGGATTGCATTGCTCAGAGTTGCAGGATCATGAGCTTGAGGAAGTACTTGACTGGAAATTGCTTGACGTCGCAAAACCGGCAATAGAAAATAAAGAAAGAATTTATAAGGAGTTTAATATAAAAAATACTGACAGAACTGTGGGCACAATTCTTTCCAATGAGATTACAAAAAAATATCGTGGAGAAGGGTTACCAGCCGACACAATTCATTTCAAATTTACCGGAACTGCAGGTCAAAGTTTTGCTGCATTTAATACAAGAGGAATAACTCTTGAGTTAGAAGGTGATGCCAATGACTATTTTGGGAAAGGATTGAGCGGTGCACGGCTTATTATTTATCCGCCAAAACAATCAAGCTTCAAACCTGAAGAAAATATTATCATCGGAAATGTTGCTTTTTATGGAGCTACTTCAGGGGAAGCATTTATTCGGGGCAAGGCAGGCGAACGTTTTTGCGTTCGCAATTCTGGTGTAAATGCAGTAGTTGAAAGTGTCGGCGATCATGGTTGCGAGTATATGACAGGTGGGAAAGTAGTGGTACTTGGTGATGCAGGAAGAAATTTTGCGGCAGGCATGAGTGGTGGTATTGCATATGTATATGATGTAAAAGGAAAGTTTGCTGACAATTGCAATAAGGAAATGGTTGACCTTGATCCGCTAAACGAGGAAGATGCACAACTATTACAACAAATGATCTCCAAGCATTATAGTTATACAGATAGTACTGTGGCAAAATTTATTTTAGAAGACTTCGAGAACCAATTAAAGAATTTTATAAAAGTATTTCCTAAAGATTATAAGAGAGCATTGCAAACTCATAAATTAAAAGCAATAATAAAACAATAACAATAATTAAAAAATAAAAATGAAAAAATAAAAATGATTATGTGGTTTAAGCCTTTTTGATTTTTACTTTTTCATTTTGACTTTATTGCGATGGGCAAAACAACAGGATTTTTAGAATTTACAAGAGAACTTCCCGCCAAAAAACCGGTTGGGGAAAGGCTTAAGTATTTTAAAGAATTTGTGGAACCATATTCTGAAGAAAAGCTTAACCAACAGGCGGCCCGTTGCATGAATTGTGGTGTTCCTTTTTGTCATCATGGGTGCCCGTTAGGAAACATCATTCCGGAATTCAACGATGCCGTTTATCGCAAAGATTGGCAAGAGGCTTTTGAAATTTTAAACTCTACAAATAATTTCCCTGAATTCACGGGGCGGATTTGCCCCGCTCCTTGTGAAAGTGCCTGTGTATTGGGAATTAATCAACCTGCTGTCGCAATTGAGGAAATTGAAAAGCATGTTATTGAAATTGCTTTTGAAAAAGGTTTTGTAAGACCACGGCGTCCAAATATCCGAACTGAAAAGAAGATAGCAATAGTAGGTTCGGGTCCAGCAGGTTTAGCAGTGGCCGCACAATTAAACTATGCGGGTCATAATGTAACTGTTTTTGAAAGAGATGATGCACCTGGCGGTTTGTTACGTTATGGCATTCCTGATTTCAAATTAGAAAAATGGGTTTTGGACAGAAGAATAAAATTATTAGAAGAAGAAGGAATTGTTTTTAAATGTAATTCAAATGTCGGTGTAAATGTTTATATCAATGATCTGCTGAGGGAATATCATGCAATTGTATTGGCCGGTGGGTCTACTATCCCCAGGGATTTAAAAGTTCCCGGCAGGGAATTAAAAGGAGTATATTTTGCTATGCAGTTTTTAAAGCAGCAAAATAAGCGTATGGCATTGAAAGATCCATTTGAAAATCCAAATATTGAAAGTAATATATTTTCCGACCACATTTTGGCCAAAGGGAAAAATGTTATTGTGATTGGAGGTGGTGACACCGGCAGCGATTGTGTGGGCACATCAAACAGGCAAGGTGCAAGATCAGTAACTCAATTTGAATTGTTACCGGAACCACCGAAAACCAGGACAGAATTTATGCCATGGCCAACCTATCCAATGATTTTAAAAACTTCCACATCACATGAAGAAGGGGTTAATCGCAAATGGGCAATTGCCACGAAAGAATTTATTGGCGATGAGAAGGGAAAATTAAAAGCATTAAAAGTAGTAGATCTTGAATGGAAGACTTCAGAAGACGGAAAACCCAGCCAGTTTATCGAGATAACGGGAAGTGAAAAAGAAATTCCCTGTGAATTAGCTTTATTGGCAACGGGTTTTGTACATCCACAGCACGAAGGAATGCTGAATGAACTCGGTACAGAATTAGATGAAAGAGGAAATGTAAAAGCTACAGATAAAAACTATCAAACAAATATCTCAAAAATCTTCACTGCAGGGGATATGCGGCGCGGTCAAAGCCTTGTCGTTTGGGCAATTAATGAAGGTCGTGAATGTGCCTCCTCAATAAATGCATTTCTGAATAAAGTTTAGTTTTCAAAAACTTCTTTAACTGGCCTTTTATCAGACTCATTCTTAAAGATATATTAATATAATATTAATATGTTAATTGATTTTATTTTTTCCACATTTTATTAGTACTTATATAAATAATTATATAAACTAACATCTGTTAATGTTATAAATTATTAATTTTAATTTAATTAATTAATAGTAATATTATTTTTAATATAAATTTATAATTATCATGATTAAAGTAAGTCCGAAACAAGTTTTGCCATTCATGATCTTAACAGTTTTCGCGATACTTACATGTTTTATTAAACCAATTGCCGACTTTGCCGATACAGGAAAATATAATTCTGCCGATGTTGCATGGATCATTGTAGCAACTGCACTTGTATTTTTAATGACACCGGGTTTAGCTTTTTTTTATGGTGGTATGGTGCATAGAAAAAATGTGCTTTCAACGATGATTAAGAGTATGGTTGCAGCGGGAATAGTAAGTGTTCTTTGGATCATAGTTGGATATAGTCTTTGCTTTGGTGATGATCTTGGTGGGTTTATCGGAAATCCGATGACACATTTATTTTATAAAGGTGTTAATTCAGGTGCCCCATGGGCAGGTGCCCCTACCATTCCAAAAACTTTATTCTCCTTATTTCAATTAATGTTTGCGATTATTACACCAGCGCTTGTAGTGGGTGCTGTAGCTGAGCGTATACGTTTCACTTCTTTTATATTATTTATTGTTTTGTTCAGTGTATTGGTTTATGCCCCCCTTGCCCATTGGAGCTGGCACCCGGAAGGTTTTCTTGCAAAAATGGGAGCTCTTGATTTTGCAGGAGGTACTGTAGTACATATATCAGCAGGGTGTGCTGCACTTGCCGGGGTTTTAGTACTCAAACGAAGGAAAGTACATCTTGAGCACCAGGAAATTCCTCCTGCTAATATTCCTTATGTTTTAATAGGTACAGGTTTGCTATGGTTCGGATGGTTTGGCTTTAATGCCGGTTCAGCAGGTGCCGCCAATGCATTATCAGTTTCAGCATTTGCTACTACTAATACTGCCGCCGCTGCAGCAGGTCTATCATGGATGTTTTTTGATCTATTGCGTGGGAAAAAACCTTCGGTAATGGGCTTCTGTATCGGAGCAGTTGTTGGTCTTGTTGCCATTACGCCTGCAGCCGGGTTTGTTGCTATACCTCAAAGTGTTTTTATTGGTGTGTTTGCTGCCATTATTTCCAACCTGGCTGTTTACGTAAAACAAAGATCGACGAAGCTGGATGACACACTTGACGTATTTCCCTGTCATGGTATTGGTGGTATGGTAGGAATGTTGATGACTGGCGTCTTTGCAACCAAAGCTGTAAATGCTGCAGGAAATGACGGCTTATTTTACGGCAATCCTGTATTCTTTCTTACACAATTAAAAGCAATGACTATAGCTGTCTGCTACAGTTTTGGAGTTTCATTCATCATTTTCAAATTTATCAATTTCGTATTACCAATGCGTGTAAGTTCAGAAGAAGAAGAAATTGGATTGGATGCAACTCAGCATAATGAAAAATATTTACAGGGAACATTATTGATACATAACAACGGTAAGATGGAAGAAAAACTTGCCGATGAAATTAAATAGTTCATGAACGACGCCATATGAGAAAGAAGACAACCAATTAAAAAGGTACAGCATCCAAAAAAGTTGCGCTAACAACTAATGCTGTACCCTTAACAATTAAAATCAACTGCGATGTTACGAAAATTTCTTATTTTCTTTCTGGCTTTAGGCTCCTTTATTTATGTAAAAGCCCAGGATTCAGCTTCAAAAGGTAATCTGACCATTTCTGGTTCAATTGATGCTTATTACAGGTACAACTTTCAAAATGCCAAGGATTCAGGGTATACTAACAATTACACAAGTTTTACTAATTCTCAAAATTCTTTTGAACTCGGGATGGCTTCTCTTAAGGCTGATTATAGCATAGGGAAAGTGGATGGTGTAATTGATCTGGGTTTTGGAAGCAGGGCCCAGGAATTTTCTTATAATGACGCTGGTACTTTAGTCGCTGTTAAACAGGCTTATGTTTCATATGCTCCTTCCGATAAGGTAAAATTTACAATGGGAAAATGGGCCACTCATGTTGGGTATGAATTATTAGATGCCTATTTAAATCGTAATTATAGCATGGATTATATGTTTTCATATGGACCATTTTTTCACACAGGAATAAAAATGGATGTTACTGCAAATGACAATTTTGGATTTATGGTTGGTATAGCAAATCCAACAGACATGGTAACAGCCAGTTTTGCAAAAAAGTTTTTCCTGGCACAAGTTCATCTAGCCAGTACAAATACAAAGATAAATGCTTATATAAACTATGTAGGTGGAAAAGATATGACTGATGCTGTCAATAATCAAATTGATGCTGTGATTACCGGAACTGTTTCAGATAAATTTAGCGTTGGTTATAACGGAACTGTAAAGTTTGTAAAACCAAGCGGAGGAAGTAGTGATTCATGGTGGGGCTCTGCCATTTATCTTAATTATGATCCTTGTTCTGTTTTTGGATTAACAGCCCGGGGTGAATATTTTGGCGATGAAAAAGCAGTAGCAGGATTTGGTACTGATATTTTTGATTTTACCTTATCTGGCAATATAAGAATAGATAACCTGACGATTATTCCTGAGTTCAGGGTGGATGCAGCTAAGGATCCTCTTTTCTTTAAAAACTCTGATACTTTTTTTCCAACAGCAAAAAGCACTGGCACTTTTATATTAGGAGCGACTTATCATTTTTAAACCTTATTGTGAAACGTAAATAAATTAAAAACAATTAAAACAAGCAACCAAAACTTCAGTTATGAAATTAAAAAAATCTCATACACGTAAAATAGGGCTTAATAAAATGACAGATTTGTTCTCACCAAAAAGAACAAAAGGCCTTAAAGTTAAAAGAAATAAGCGCTTTACTTTGGCAGTCGTTTTTTTAGTAATTGCGACAATCTTAGTACCTGTATACGGTTTTGCGCAAGGTGAGGCTAAACCTATGCTATCACAGGATGTGGCTAATATTATATGGTTATGTCTTACTGCTTTTCTTGTTTTTTTTATGCAGGCGGGTTTTGCAATGGTAGAAAGTGGTCTCACAAGGGCAAAGAATTCCGTCAATATAATGATGAAGAATCTTCTGGACTTTTGTTTTGGCGCAGTTCTTTTTTGGATGACGGGGTATGCTATCATGTATTCAAGTGGTGATTCAAATTTTTTTGGTTTTGATAAGGCCCTGGCATTTTTAGGCACAGCGAATGCCCCTACCGATGTTGCTGGTTATGGTATTAGTGCAGCATGGCTATTCCAAATCGTATTCGCCGCTACAGCTGCTACTATTGTTTCTGGAGCCATGGCCGAACGAACTAAACTTATTTCCTATATTCTTTATTCCTGTATTATAAGTGCAATAATCTATCCGGTTAGTGGACATTGGATCTGGGGAGGAGGTTGGCTTAGTGATATGGGTATGCGTGATTTTGCTGGCTCAACTGTAGTTCATTCTGTGGGTGGATGGGCTGCACTTGCCGGGGCAATTATGGTGGGGCCAAGATTAGGAAAATATAACAAAGATGGAACTGTTAATGAAATCAAGGGGCATAATATGCCACTTGCAGCCCTGGGGGTTTTCATACTTTGGTTTGGCTGGTATGGGTTTAACCCGGGTTCTACTTTAACGGCTGTCGGTGGCGTGGCACATATTGCAGTAACAACTACACTTGCAGCAGCGACAGGAGCAATTGGTGGACTCATTACTTCATGGGCAAAATTTAAAAAGCCAGATTTGTCAATGACTCTTAATGGCACGCTGGCAGGCCTTGTGGCAATTACTGCTCCATGTGCGTCAGTCAGTACTCTTAGTGCAGTAATTATTGGTTTAATTGCCGGGATACTTGTTGTCTACTCTTGTTTACTATTTGAAAGAGTATTCAAAATTGATGATCCTGTAGGAGCAATTAGTGTCCATGCTATATGCGGAGCATGGGGAACTCTTGCTGTAGGTCTATTTGGTCAACATTCCATTGATGTTCAATTCTGGTCAGAAGATACAGCTATTAAGGATGGCTTATTTTTTGGAGGGGGTTTTCATCAACTAGGTGTTCAGGCAGCAGGTGTTTTTGCAGTTTTTGCCTTTGTAGTTATCTCTATGCTAATAATCTTTTATTTAATAAAAGCTACAGTGGGTCTTCGTGCAAGCGATGCAGAGCAACTCAAAGGATTGGATTTGGGTGAACATAACAATACAGCTTATGGAGATTTTGTATTGGATCCAAATGGTCCCGGTGCAATTATTATGGATGAATCAAAAATGTGAAGTTGAATAGTTTTGAAAATTAAAAAGTTAGAAAAATTATTGAACCTTAAAAACATTTACAATGCAAAGACTTGTAAAAAAAGCAATCAATCCACTGAAGTTTTTTATATCGGATAGTCGTTCAGTAGGAGTGTTATTGCTTTTATGTACAGCTTTTTCTTTGTTGATGTCGAATATATCAAGTGGCGAATGGTATCGGGCTATATGGGATGCTAATATTTCTTCCATATTGAATTTACCCCATTCGCCACTTAAATGGATCAATGATTTTTTAATGGCGTTTTTTTTCCTGATGGCGGGAATGGAAATCAAACGTGAATTAATTAGTGGGGAACTCTCAAGTTTCAAAAGAGCCATTTTACCGTTTGGGGCCGCATTAGGGGGTATGATTGTACCTGCCGTCATTTTTCTTTCATTTAATATGGGTTCGGCATTTATGCATGGCTGGGGAATTCCCACTGCAACGGATATCGCTTTTTCATTGGGGATAGCTTCACTGTTTGGGAAAAGGGTACCTACGAGCCTGAAAATATTTTTAATGGCGCTTGCAATCATTGATGATCTTGGAGCTATCATTGTTATTGCATTGTTTTATGGTGGTAAAGTGGAGGTAGTATATTTTGCCATCGCTGCCATTCTTTATGGTTTACTTTGGTTATGTAATTATTTAAGGCTTAAGCCTGGATTAATTCAATTGGTACTGTCGTTATTATTATGGTTTGCTGTTCTTAATTCAGGAATTGAAGCAAGTATTACGGGTGTGCTAATTGCCTTTTCAATGCCGGTAAATTCATTGCCCAAACTTGAAAAAATAATTCATGGTGCAGTTAATTTTTTCATACTGCCGCTTTTTGCTTTAGCAAACACCGCAATTTTAATCCCGGCAGACATCTCAGTCTCGCTTGGTAATTCTGTCGCATTGGGGATCTTGGCAGGGTTGGTGATTGGCAAGCCTGTTGGTATATTTCTTTTTAGCAGGGTATTGGTAGCACTTAAAATTGCACATTTACCCAATCATACTTTCTGGAAACAATTTCTTGGAATGGGCATGCTGGCCGGCATAGGTTTTACTATGTCTATTTTTACTACAACCCTGGCATTTAGTGGCGAGGATTACCGCGATATAGCAAAGATCTCAATTTTAGTAAGCTTGGTGTTTTCGTTGACGATGAGCTGGATTTATTTTTTGGTTATCGGGCAAAGAACAGGCAAAAAATCTGTGGCTTTATCAAGACAAGTTCAATCAACAAACGCCGAAGTGGCGTTGAGTTAACTATATTATAAATCTTGGTTAATTAAATTTACATGGCAAGCAATCGTCGAGGCCTTCCATTTTTATGGAGGGCCTCTTTTTACAGGACTAATTCAGTTTAGGAAATATCATCTAAACTTAACATTCCTGCCTGCGGAATGTTAAGTGATTATATCAATTTTGCCCCTTGAAAAACCCTTTTGGAATTATATCTTTCGTATAGCAAACAATCTTTGAAGCCTTTCATTTCTATGGGAGGCTTTCTTAGTAAGATTTGTTGTATTGCAAGCCATCAATTAATGAAAATATATATGTAAGTCTGAAGAGCTATTGATGTTCTTTAATAATTTTTTCCAGGATATTCACAGGAACAACCCCAGCTTGCCGCCATTTGATTTCTTTATTTTTAAAAAGAATAAGTGTAGGCACTCCCCGGATATTATAAGCACTTGCTACAAGAGGATTACTATCCACATCAATTTTTATAATTGTGACTGCATTACCCATGCTCTGTTTTAATTCCTCAAGTATAGGTTTCATCATCTTGCATGGACCACACCATTCGGCAGAAAAATCTACCAGTACCGGCTGTGTGGAATAAATAAGCTCAGAAAGTGTCTTAGGTTTTTCTTTTGTTTCCATTTTTTTTATTTTATTTCTTCAAAATTTATTTCTTCACTTTTGGATATATTTTCCGTTTCAGATTTATTATAAGCTCCATTAAAACATGTACCCGCTGCGCAACCAAAAGCAAATAACCCCATTAACACAAAGTATCCTCCCACAAAAATTGCAGGCCATTGTCTGGCTACAATTCCATTTACCAGGAAAATGGTTCCTGCCGCTATGTATATAATTCGTTGAAAATTCCAACCGGTTAAAATCCTTTGTTTTATTATGTTCATTAATATTTTAGTTAAGTGATAATTCAGTGGTACAGGGTTGCTCTATTGCCTGATCTTATTTTGCAGACTCATCCATCCTCCGCCGTTATGAACTTCACCGAACCCATTATTTTTTAAAATATTTTTTGCCGAAGCGCTTCGCATGCCGGATGCACAGCATGTTATAAGCGGTTTATTCTTCTTGATTTTTGAAAGACTATCTCTCAGGTTTTGCAATGGGATATTTACAGATCCTTTTATATGACCTTGCTGGAATTCAGCTTTTGTGCGAACATCAATAATCTGGGCTCCTTTTTCAAGCAAATTCTTATAATCTATTTTAGGACCTAGCCCTAACAAATTTTTTAAAAGTTGAATCATATTATTTACTTCGGTAGTTAATACTTAATAATCGATGCTTAACCAGCTTCCTCCATTTTTACATTGTATTCCATAATTGCGTAAAAAAATAGTTGCCTGGCCGCTGGAACAGCAAAGAACAAGAAGTTATGAGAAAGATTTCAATTCATCAATCCGTTGCATAATTTCATGTAATGGTATATTAATACTGCCGGCTACATGACCACTTATAAACTCTGCCGTTGTTCTTACATCTATAATTGTTTTTTTATTTTCTTCCATTGATTGCCCGTCATTTTCCTTTTTGAAATATGCTGAACAATAACCCTCCCATTAATGAGCCATATAATGTGCTATTAACCGGCCTGGACGTGATCATGCAGGTTCCATTAACACATCCTGCAAAATGATAGTACAGGTATCCGGCAATGCCCCCTATCACCACCCCGATAATTGTAAGTTTATATCTCATAATAAATCTCATAGCTGAAATATTTTTAAATCTGACGGTTTGGACCTGCTTTTAATCTTTTTATTTCTCCTTTCTGTTTGTGTGCAAACTGAAAGGAAGATACAAGGGACAAAAAGCAACGAAAGAAGTCGCTAAAAAGATAGCTGAAAGAATTAAGAACACAATGCCAATGGTACCACTAATAATATGCGTGAAATAAAGTATAGCAATGACCGCTATAATTAATCGTATTAGCCTGTCGGCGCTTCCCATATTTTTTTTCATATAATTATTTTATTAATGCACCAAAGCTACAATAGAGGACAGGTAAATGCAGGTGACAAAAGTTACAATTCCTTTAGTAGCTTAATCTGGTTTCGATAAAGCAGGAGTTTTTTATCATTTTCAAGTTTTTTTAGCAATCTTGAAATAACAACTCTTGAAGTGGCAAGATCACTTGCAATTTGTTCGTGAGAAGCGTTTATAACCGAAGAGCCCGTTTTTTTTGATTTTTCTTTGAGGTAACCTATGAGTCTTTCATCCAATTTTTGAAATGCAATTTGGTCTATGGTTTTTAGAATTTCGTTAAAACGGTTCCGGATAGATTTCATTACAAAACTTTTCCAGGTTGGATATTTTACCAGCCATTCATCCATAACAAACACAGGCACGGCTAATATTTCTGAATCTTCTTCAGCCACAATTTGTATCTCACTGGGGAAATGTTGCATACAACAGGTAAAGCTCATTGCACAGCTTTCATTGGCATTAATATAATAGAGAAGTATCTCACGCCCCTCTTCATCTATGCGTGAAACTTTTAAGGTTCCTGAAAGCACAATAGGCATTATTCTTACAGTATTTCCTATTTCAATAACAGTATCCCCGGCTTTTAATGAAAGATGCCTGGCAACCTGGTCAAGCTTTTCCAGCAATTCCGGTTCAAAAATCAATTTAAACTGTTCATGAATTGTCATGTTTCAAAGTTAGCAGACAATGAATAATTGTAAACTTATTATGAGATATGTCTTTAAGCCCTTTTTGGAACAAGTCATGCTGAATTTCTCCCGGCGTTTATAATTCCAAAAGAACAGCGCATCGTTAATTTCCCAAAAGTATTTTTTAAAGATGAGTGTGGCTGTACTTTTTCCATTTCACGCATTTTGATAATGGCATATTGCTGGATTGTGACAAGAGGTAACACGATGCGTTCACGCATTTGTATAGAAAGTGACTCGACTGGATAATCAGCCATCAACTCATTTTTACCTGATAAGAGAAAAATATATCGTTGTGTGAGTTCATATTCTTCGTAAATTTTTTCCCAGATCTCACCGAATTGTGGATGTGATGCGAGAAAAGCGGTAAGTGGGAAAAAACATTTTTTCATTGCCATTTCACAATTGTCGATAAGAGTTTTGAAATAAAGAGATTGCCTGTACAAATTTTTTATTTCATTAAAGCGCCCTAGTTCGTGTGCTTTTTTTAACGCTCTACCTACTCCATAATAACCTGTTACGTTTTGCTTTACCTGACTCCACGAGCCTACAAAAGGAATGGCCCGGAGATCTTTTAATGTAAGCCGGGATAAACTTCCCCTTTTAGACGGTCTCGAGCCAATATTTGTATCGGCATAAAATTGCAAAGGACTTACATAGCCCAGGTAATCTAAAAAATAAGGATGATTTTTTAATTCATTATAAGCCTTGTAACTCTCGTCGGCTAATTGCTGAATCAATTCCTGCTCATGTTCCTGAAGGGTAATTTTTGGATCAACAAAAAGATCGTTGGTGATACCTGCATTTATTAACTGCTCCATATTAAACTGGGCAGCATCGATGGTACCAAAACTTGAACTTACTGTTTGACCCTGTACCGTAAGTTGTATTTCATTGTTGGCAATGTTTTTTCCCAGGGATGCGTAAAATTTATGTGTTTTTCCTCCTCCGCGTGCAGGAGGACCTCCGCGACCATCAAAGAAAATAACATCAATACCGGATTCTTTTGAAATTTTTGTGAGATCTTCTTTTGCTTTATATATACTCCAGTTAGCCATTAAGTATCCGCCGTCTTTTGTGCCGTCAGAAAAACCGAGCATGATGGTTTGTCTCTTACCTCTTCTTTTTAAATGGCAGGAGTAAGATTCATTTTCATAAAGCTGCTTCATGATTTTGCTTGCTCTTTCGAGGTCAACCACTGTTTCAAAAAGCGGAACGATATCAATATTTATATTTTCTGCTTTCCATCCGCTTAATTTTAACAAGGCATATACTTCCATTACGTTCAGTGCAGAGTTGCACTGACTGATGATATAACGATTACATCCTTCCTCACCGTTGTAACTCTGTATTGCTTTGATGGCCCTCATAGTTTCTATGGTGTCTTTTTCAATTTCATTTTCAAAAACTGAGATTGAAGCACCAGGCTGGATGTTGCTCAGGATTGAAATCTTTTCATCATCTTTTAGTGAAGAATAATTTTCCGGCATCAGGGGAGCTTTTTCATTCAGGGCCTGAAGTACCTTTGTATGTATCGAGCTTTCCTGGCGTATATCTAAAGAAGCAAAATGTAATCCGAAGATTTCTACTTTATTAATAAGATTCCTGACAAGGTTAATGAAAAGCCCATTGTGCTGGCGTATAAGTGTACTGCAAATATCATTCAGGGTTCGTAAAATTTCATTTTTTGTGAGGGCAGTGCGGCTACCGGGGATAAAAATATTATCGTATAACTTTTTTTCAAGCTCTGTAAGAACTGTGTCCACACCCTCGAACGTAAGTCTTCTTTTTAATTTTCTAACATCAAGATAATAGCATTTAATAATGCTGCTTCTCAATGCATCTGCTACCTGTAATGTAGTGTCAGTTGTTACAAAAGGATTACCATCCCTGTCACCACCCGGCCAAAAGCCCATGTGTATTACCGGGTTCGCAGGATTTATTTCATCTGAAAATTGGTTTTTTAGAAAATTCACTATTCTGCCCCCGGCTGCATAAAACACATTTTCAAGATACCAGATTAAACTGACAGCTTCATCATAAGGAGTAGGTTTTTGTTTTTTAAAAAATGGTGTTTTACCCAATTGTTGCAGGTACATATTTATCTGGTCCGTATTATTTTCAGAGAGTGACTTTGACAGGTCATGGATAATTCCAAGTACAGCGCCAGGGTAAAATTGAGTTGGGTGGGCAGTAAGTACAAGCCTAATCGAAAAATCCTTTAATTTTTTTTCAAGCTCTTTTTGTTTTTGTGATTGTTCGACATTTGCTTCAAGTTGTTTTAAAGAGCCGCTGCCATTCAGATCATGAACATACCTGAATGCTGAATCTTCCAGTGCATCAAATAAAACCACCTGCCTCTCGGCATATTGTACAAAACGGAAAAGAATATCCAGTTTGTCTTTTTCATCAGTATAGGAAGTGTGCTTATCGAAAAATTCATCAATGATCTCAACAGGGTTTTTCTTTTTTTTATAGCCCTCTTCGCAATTTGTCAGCAATAATGAAAGAAGAATCCCTGTTTTTTCGATACGATGGAAAGGAAGAGAAGTGAAAAGACTATTATATAACTGGAACTTGAGACCTATCAGGTTTTTAAATCGTTGCAAAGCCGTTGAGGACTGTTGATCCATACAGTTGTTAGTTTAAACGATTTTGTGATGGGCAAGCAACACGAAACGGAAAATTACTTCAATTTTCTTTTGAAATTGTTTGTTTTTCAATATTTGGTTTTTATCTTCATGGCTCGTCAATCAAATGATGTATTATTCCGCAAATATCGCTTCCCGTTCAGTAATGGCATTAGGTGCCATTACGATTTCTACTACCATAACTACAACAATCCCGTTCTAACGGGATTAATAAAATCATATTATCAAAAGGGGTTTAACCTGCAATTTCTGAAAAGAGATCTTTCATATTACAATTATAATTGCAGGTGGTCAATTTAAATAGAAATACGCCAAAGCGGAATAGAAAAATTAATTTAGCCATTATTAAATATCATTTATGCAGGTTTTAAAATTTGGGGGTACGTCAGTAGCTAATGCTGAAAACATAGAAAGAGTAATTGGTATTGTAAAAGAAAAATTGAGCAATGAAGTTCTTATTGTAATCGTGTCTGCTCTTGGAGGAACAACAGACGCATTGCTTGAGTGCGGTAAACTTGCTGCTGGGGGGAATGAAATCTATACAGAAAAGTTACATGCAATTGAGCAAAAGCATATCGCCGCTGTAAAGGATCTGATACCCGTCCAACAGCAAAGTGCCTTGCTTAGTATGGTAAAGAAAATGTGTAATGAAATTGAGGACTTATGTAATGGAGTCTTTTTGGTAAATGAGCTTTCTAACCGCACGATCGATAAGTTATTAAGCTATGGTGAATTATTATCCTCACAAATCATAACGGCTGCTTTTGTTTCAAAAGGGGTTGAATGCAAATGGATTAATGCCAAAGAGATTGTCAAAACAAATTCAAATTTTGGGAATGCGGCTGTAGATTTTCAAACAACAAATCAAAATATTGCAGACTTATTAAAAAGAACTACCGATAAACTTTTAATTGTTCCCGGTTTTGTAGCATCTGATTCAAAAAATATTATTACCACCCTGGGAAGAGGAGGCTCTGACTATACAGCAGCTATTTTTGCCGCTGCTGCAGATGCTTCTTTGTTGGAAATATGGACAGACGTGAGCGGAATGATGACTGCTGATCCGCGATGGGTAGCCAACGCAAAAATCATTTCCTCTATTTCTTACCAGGAAGCAATGGAGCTTTCGCATTTTGGCGCTAAAGTTATTTATCCCCCAACTATACAACCTGTATTAAGCAAAAATATTCCTGTATGGATCAAGAATACATTTGCAAAAGATGAATTTGGGACAGTAATAAAAAATATTGCGGAAAGTAACGGAAATATTGTTCGTGGAATTTCAAGTATTAATAATATTGCCTTGCTGAGTCTGGAAGGGAGCGGCATGGTAGGAGTTCCCGGTTTTTCAAAACGATTATTTGAAGCTCTTTCCAATGCTTCAATCAATGTTATTTTAATTACGCAGGGTTCATCGGAACATTCTATTTGCGTAGGGGTAGACGGTATAAATGCAGATAAAGCAAAGCGGGCAATTGACCTTGCATTTTCGGGGGAAATTGCAATTGGAAAGGTAGAACCATTGATCGTTGAAAAAGATCTTTCTATTGTGGCTTTGGTAGGAGATCACATGAAAAGTCACCCAGGTATAAGCGGAAAGATGTTCGGCGCTTTGGGAAAAAATGGTGTGAACGTAAGAGCTATTGCGCAGGGTTCATCTGAAAGGAATATTTCTGCAGTGATTAATACGGCTGATGTGAGGAAAGCTATTAACGTTCTGCATGAAGAATTTTTTGAAACAAGTTATAAGCAAATAAATATTTTTATTGCAGGTGCAGGAAATGTTGGAAGTAAATTACTGAGACAATTAAATCAGCAACAAAAATTTTTGAGAGATCATTTGCGCCTGCAGATTCGTGTGGTTGGAATTTCCAATAGTAAAAAAGCTGTAATTAAAAGTGAAGGCATTGATCTCTCAAGTTGGGAACCTTTACTTAAAGAAAGCGATCCTTCTGATATCGAAAGATTCACTGATGAGATCATTGAAAAAAATCTTCGCAATTCCGTTTTTGTAGATGTAACAGCCAGTGAGAAAGTAGCAGCAGTATATGAACACCTTCTTCAAAAAGCTGTTTCTGTGGTTGCGTGTAATAAAATTGCCTGTTCTTCTGCTTATTCGAGGTATAAAAAATTGAAGGATCTTTCCAATGAATTCAATACAAGTTTTTTATTTGAAACAAATGTGGGAGCAGGGCTGCCTGTAATTGGTACTTTGACTGATCTCTTGCGCAGCGGGGACAAGGTGCAAAGTATCGAAGCTGTATTAAGTGGCACTTTGAATTTCGTTTTTAATAATTATGATGGTAAAAGATTATTTGCAGATGTGGTAAAACAAGCCCAGGATGAGGGATATACAGAACCCGATCCACGTCTTGATTTAAGCGGCAAAGATGTGATGCGGAAGATCATGATACTGGCAAGAGAAGCTGGTGAAAAAATAGAGATGGATGATATTGCAAACAATTCATTTATGCCTAACTCATGTATGCGGGGAAGTGTAGAAAATTTTTATGCTGAGATGAGAAAGCATGAAGACCATTTTAGAAAATTATATGATGACGCAGCCAGGAAGAAAAATAAATTAAAATTTGTGGCGAAATATGATAATGGGAAAGCTTCTGTCGGATTACAACACATTTCACCCGGGCAGGATCTTTATCATTTGTACGGGAAAGATAATGTGGTACTATTTTACACAGACCGTTATAAAGAGCAACCACTTGTTGTAAAGGGAGCAGGAGCCGGAGCCGAGGTGACAGCTTCAGGTGTATTTGCAGATATTATGCGGGCAGCAAGAGTTAATTAATTTCAGAGTATGCAGAAAGTAAAAGTTTTAGCACCGGCAACAGTTGCAAATCTCGTTTGCGGGTTTGATATTCTGGGCATGGCTTTGAATGACCCGCAGGATGTAATGGAAGTGATTCTGCTCAGTGAGCCTGTTATAAGAATTAAGCATGCTGATGAATATGATCTACCTGTTGAACCGGCAAAAAATGTAGCCGGTGCATCTTTACTTGCTTTGCAAGAGGTATATAATAAGAATATTGGTTTTGAAGTCATCATTACAAAATTTATTAAGCCGGGTAGTGGTCTTGGCTCCAGTGCTGCGAGTTCTGCAGGCGCAGTAGTGGCAGCTAATCATTTGCTCGGAGATATTTTTTCAAAAGAAGATCTTGTTCGGTTTGCTATGAATGGTGAAAAAGTGGCAAGCGGAGTTAAACATGCTGATAATCTTGCTCCATGCATTTATGGTGGAGTTACCTTGATAAGAGCTATTCTTCCACTTGATATAATTCCTTTATCGGCACCTCCTTTGTTTGTAACCGTTGTTCATCCGCAGATCGAAGTAAAAACTTCTGATGCCAGGCAAATTCTTCGCAAAGAGGTTCAATTGAAAAATGCGATCATGCAGTGGGGCAATATTGCCGGATTGGTAACCGGTTTTTTGAAAAATGATTATGCGCTTATTGGACGTTCATTGGAAGATGTGATCATCGAACCTGTTCGCAGTATTTTGATACCCGGTTTTGATGAAGTAAAGATAAATTCAAAAGAAGCAGGCGCTTTGGGTGGAGGCATTTCAGGAAGTGGTCCTTCTATTTTCATGTTAAGTAAGGAAGAAGAAACAGCTAAAAAGGTGGAAGCAATCATGAAAAATGTTTTTCAAAAAATTGGTGTTGAATTTAAAACCTATGTCACTTCTATAAATAATGAGGGGGTGAAAGTAGTGAATAATGAGTAATGATTGATTATCCGTTAGCCCGACGATAAACAACTGAGCAAATGAATTATTACAGTTTAAACAGGCAATCAGTGCCGGTTGATTTTAAGGAAGCAGCTATTCATGGACAAGCCCCGGACAAAGGTTTGTATTTTCCTGAGTATATTCCAGTTTTTGATTCTTCATTCTTTCACAACATTGAAAAAATGGATGATGAAGAGATCGCCTACCAGGTAATTCAATCTTACGTAGGTGATTCTGTCCCTGAAAAAATTTTGAAGAAGATCATTTCTCAGACGATCAGTTTTTCCATTCCGCTTATAAAACTGAATGAAAATATTTATTCTCTGGAATTATTTCACGGGCCTACGCTTGCATTCAAAGATGTGGGTGCGAGATTCATAAGCCGCTGTCTTGGCTATTTTGCCAAAGAAAAGAATCAAAGACTAATTGTTTTGGTCGCTACATCAGGAGATACAGGTGGCGCTGTGGCCAATGGATTTTATGATGTAACAGGAGTAGAGGTAGTCATTCTTTATCCGTCGGGAAAAGTGAGCATGGTGCAGGAAAAACAACTAACCACACTTGGTAAAAACATTCATGCATTGGAAGTAGATGGCAATTTTGATGATTGCCAGCAACTGGTAAAGAAAGCATTTGCCGATGAAGAGATAAACCAGGAATTATTTTTAACCTCTGCAAACTCAATAAACATTGCACGATGGCTGCCACAACAGTTTTATTATTTTTTTGCGTACAAACAATGGCCTGAAAAAAAGCATCCGCCTGTTATCTCAGTGCCAAGCGGAAATTTTGGAAATCTTTGCGCTGCCATTCTTGCGCATGCTTCGGGCTTGCCTGTGCAGCATTTTATTGCAGCCTGCAATGCAAATGATGTGGTTCCTGAATTCCTAAGAACAGGAAATTACCAGCCAAAGAAAACAATTGCTACAATATCCAATGCAATGGATGTAGGCGATCCGAACAATTTTATAAGAATATTGGAAATTTTTGAAAAGAATATTTTCGAATTAAAAAGAATCTTATCAGCATCAAGTATTAATGATGACGAGACAAGAACAACGATCAAAAAAATTTTCAAACAATATCATTATCTCCTGGATCCACATGGAGCAGTTGGGTATTTATCTTTAGAACGATACCTGGAAAATAACCCGGAACAAAAAGGACTATTTGTCGAAACCGCACATCCTGTTAAGTTTTATGATGTGGTAGAACCTGTTATCGAAGAAAAAATTCCTTTGCCTTCAACTGTTGCGGAAATAATAGATAAATATAAGGTGACAACGAAAATGGATGTGGATTATAAATTTCTTAAAGAGTTTCTTTTGCAATTATAATGTTTACAGTTGAATGCAATAACAATTGTTGACTTCATGACAATTATAAATTTCGTCTGCGGATTCATTTACAAAAAATCATAACTTTCCGGAACAAACTCTTGCCACATGAAACCAATTTTTCTTTTCTTTATTCTTTTTTCGTTTTATTTTTTTAGCGCTGCACAAACTTCCGATAACTGGATAACTCTTTTTGATGGCAAAACTCTCAATGGCTGGAAAAAAGGAGCTGGGGATGCAGATTACAAAGTCGAAAACGGTGCAATGGTGGGGACAACAGTTGTTGCTTCATCAAATAGTTTTTTAATTACAGATAAAGACTTTGGAAATTTTGTTTTGGAGCTCGAAGCAAAAATCGATGATTCCACTTCCAATTCAGGTATTCAATTACGCAGTCATCTTGATCCTTCCGGCAATAATGGAAAGGGGAAAGTTTTTGGTTACCAGTATGAACTTGATCCTTCCTCACGCAAATGGACAGCCGGAATTTATGATGAAGGCAGGAGAGATTGGTTGTATCCGTTAAGCCTGAATCATGCAGCACAGGATGCATTCAAAGTAGGAGAGTATAATAAAATAAAAGTAGAGTGTTTCGGCAATACTATCCGCACATGGATAAATGGCGTGCCTTCAGCTGAGTTAGTTGATACGTTTGATAAAAAAGGATTTATTGGCTTGCAGGTTCATGCAGTAAACAAACCGGAAGATGCCGGCAAAAAGGTTTATTTCAAAAATATAAGGTTGATGACGATTACAAAACCTTCACCTGATTTTCCAACTTCCGTCTATGTAATCGATAATATTCCTAACCACCTCACGGATTATGAAAAAAAGAACGGATGGAAACTATTATTTGATGGAAATGATTCAAAAGGCTGGAAAGGAGCATATAAAGATCATTTTCCTGATACCGGCTGGCAGGTAAAAAATGGATTGTTGACGGTACTGGCATCTGCAGGAAATGAAGGCGGTGTTGGCGGAGACATTGTTACCATGGATCAGTTCAGTGCATTTGATCTTTCTTTCGATTTTAAACTGACAACAGGAGCTAACAGCGGAGTAAAATATTTTGTTACATTAAAAGAACATAATACAGGTTCAGCAATTGGATTGGAATATCAATTACTCGATGATAAGGTTCACCCTGATGCAAAATTGGGAAGAGACGGGGATCGTACACTGGCATCTTTATATGACCTGATTCCCTCACAAAAACAGGAAAGATTCGTTCATCCGATCGGTCAGTGGAATACGGGGAGAATTATAGTGTATCCCAATAATCATGTAGAGCATTATTTAAATGGAGTAAAAGTATTGGAATATGACCGTGGCTCACCGGCTTTTCGTGATCTTGTTGCTATTAGTAAGTTCAAGGTATGGGATCATTTTGGTGAAGCACCAAAGGGGCATATTCTTTTACAGGATCATGGATTTGAAGTGAGCTTCAGAAGTATCAAGATCCGTGAACTTAAATGAGCAATGATGTATGTTTTCTCAGGGGGTTAATTTTTACTTTTCACTTTTTAAATTTTAACATGCATAGAAGAAAATTTATTAAAGACGCAAGCCTTGCCACTGCAGGCGTTACTATTTTAAATTTTCCTGTATTTGGAAAAAAGGCACCGAGCAATAAAGTGATCGTTGCTGTTATGGGAGTAAACAGTCGTGGCGCTTACCTGGCAAAATCATTTGCAAGTTTGCCTGATGTGGAAGTGGCATACATCTGTGATGTAGAAGAAAAAGCTATTCAAAACGGATTGGATGCTTTGAAAGATGCTCCCAAAAAACCAACTGTATTCAGAGATATTCGAAAGCTCGTAACTCAAAGTGATTTTGACGCATTGATCATTGCAACTCCGGACCATTGGCATACACCTGCAGCTATCTTAGGCGTGTCACATGGAAAACATGTGTACGTTGAAAAACCATGCGGTCAGAATCCTTATGAGGGAGAGTTGTTAATCCAGGCCATGAAAAAATATGGCAAACAAATGCAAATGGGAAATCAGAGACGTTCTTTTCCAAATTTAACTTCAGTTGTAAAAGAAGTTCATAATGGGTTATTGGGCAAAGCCTATTTTGGAAAATGCTGGTACAATAATAATCGCAAGTCGATCGGGTTTGGAAAAAAAATCCCTGTGCCGCCAACATTGGATTTTGAATTGTGGCAGGGACCCGCACCAAGAAGAGATTACCAGGATAATTTGGTTCATTATAACTGGCATTGGTTCTGGCATTGGGGCACCGGTGAATCCTGCAATAACGGCACGCATGAAATTGATTGCTGCCGCTGGTTTTTGGGAGTTGATTTTCCGACAAAAGTTACTTCGGCAGGCGGACGCTACGCATTTAAAGATGATTGGCAAACTACCGATACCCAGGTAGCAAGCTTTGAATTTGGCGACAAAGCATCTATAAGCTGGGAAGGCAGAAGTTGCAATAACTATCCTGTAGAAGGAGCAGGCAGGGGATTTATTATTTATGGCGATAAGGGCAGTTTGGTAAATGGGGGCGGTGATGATTATAAAATTTTTGATACCGATAATAAACTGGTGAGAGAAATGACCTCAGATGTAAAACCTGATCCGAATAATCCTGTAAGCGCAAATGGCAATCTTGATCTTTTTCATTTCGATAATTTCATTAAATCAGTGAAAGGAGAGTCTACTGTACATTCACCCATGAATGAAGGGCATAAAAGTGTTTTGCTTTGTCATCTCGCAAATATTGCACAGCGTACAGGCACAGCCTTGCATTGTGATTCAACTAATGGCCATATAAAAAATAATACAGATGCTATGGCTCTGTGGCGGAGAACTTATGAGAAAGGTTGGGAGCCGAAAGTGTAATTCATCCTTGTTAAGAAAAGAATAAAAAATTAAATTGAGAGAGAAAATTAAATCGAAGAATGCGCCGCGACAAAAATTTAATAGCAATACTTTAAGTTCGTAATATAAATAATCAGCTCTCCGACGAATAGACATTATTCACACTTATCTATTCACTTTCATCTAAATTCCTAACTCCATTCTGCCCAATCTATTTTTACCTCAATATTGGGGTTAATGCTTTGCATGACAGGACAGGTTATACCTGCATTTTTTAAAATCGTTTTTGTTTTATCATCCATATCCTTCAGGCTCGCGGGAATATGAAAAAACAGATTGATAGCCCCAACCCGTCTTGGATCAGCTTTCATAATTTTTTCAACTTCAATTTCAATTCCATTCAGGTCAAATCCCATTTTCCGGGCCCTGATTCCCATTACAGTTATCATGCATGTTCCCAGGCTGGTTGCCATCAGATCGGTAGGTGAAAATCGTTCTCCTTTCCCATTATTATCCACAGGGGCATCCGTTTCAAAATTATTTCCGCTTCTTATATGCGTGCAGGTGGATCGCAGTCCGCCATTGTAAACTACTGTTGATGTCATTAGTCAATAATTTGCCATAAATTTACGTTACTATAATAAAAGGACATTTGTGAAAAGAATTATTATTCTCGCCATTATTACTACGTTTGGCTTTAGTTTGTTCGCACAGGATTCCACAAAAACAAAAAAATCTTCAAAACAGGAGCGCAAAGAAGAGCATCAGCAGCGTATCAATGCCATGATCAGGCAGGAAGAAGAAGGGGCTTTGATCTACAATAAACAAAGTATTTTCGGCATCCAGATACGTACGAATGGGTATGGCCTGCTGTATGAAAAAGGAAGAACAAAAACACGGAGAAAAACAAATATTTACGGCATTGAGCTTACTGAAATAAAAGATCCAAAGGAAGAAAAAACTCCAACAGGTTTTTTTTCATTTAGCAACCCTTACATTTTTGGTAAAATCCATAATTTTTATCAGTTCAAGATTGGTGTGGGTCAGCAATATCTCTTTGGCCAGAAAGGGAATAAGAATGGTGTAGCAGTAACCGGCAGTTACCAGGGTGGAGTTTCACTTGGATTGTTGCGACCTTATTATCTCCAGATAAATGATGGCGGTAGAAGCAGGGATGTAAAATATAGCGTGGAAGATAGCTCAGCCTTTTTGGATCCTTCTATTATCATTGGCAGTTCAGGTTTGGGAAAAGGTTGGGGGGAAATGACACTTAAACCCGGCGCCTATGTGAAAGCTGTTTTGCGTTTCGACTGGGGTCATTATAATGAACTGGTTTCCGGTATTGAAGTTGGCATGAGTGTGGAAGCTTATTCTCAAAAAATACCTATACTTCTCTTTACTAAAGAAAAACAAGTCTTCTTCCAGGGGCATATTGCCGTTGTCTTTGGCCGGCGAAAATGATAACGTATTTTTGTATAATTGTTTGACCGGCTTTCGCAGTTCTCTTAAGCGTCTATTGTGTCGCACTCCCTGCCTACCGGCAGGCAGGTTGCACGTTCGGGGTTCTGCTCAGCAAAACTTGCGAAGCCCGGATAATGAATTTAAAATTATGATTGAGCTTCCCATTGCAGATATAAACAAAGATGAACAAAAGCCAAAAAAACCTAATTGGCTTCGGGTCAAGCTTCCTATTGGCGAAAATTACAAGCATGTACGCAGCCTTGTGGATACGCATCGTCTTCATACTATTTGTGAAAGTGGTAACTGTCCTAACATGGGCGAATGCTGGGGAGCAGGTACGGCTACATTTATGATCCTGGGCAATATCTGTACCCGCAGTTGTGGTTTCTGTGCGGTGGCAACTGGCAAGCCTGATCCAGTTGATTGGGATGAACCACAAAGAGTAGCCGAAGCAATTTACCTGATGAAAGTAAAACATGCAGTCATCACCTCTGTGGACCGTGATGAATTAAAAGATGGCGGTTCTGAAATTTGGTACAATACGATCAAAGCTGTAAAATGTCTAAATCCCGGAACAACTCTTGAAACATTGATACCGGATTTTAAAGGGGACAAAGAAAATATTCAACGGATTATTGAGGCAGCACCTGAAGTAGTAAGTCATAATATAGAAACTGTAGAACGCTTAACAAAGCAGGTTCGCATACAGGCAAAGTATTGGCGCAGCATGGAAGTGCTGAAAACTTTAAAACAGGGCGGTATGCGAACAAAAAGCGGCATCATGCTTGGCCTTGGTGAAAAAAAGGAAGAAGTAATACAGACCATGCATGATCTTGCCGATGTTGGCATTGATGTAATAACTCTTGGCCAATATCTTCAACCCACAAAAAAACATCTGAACGTGGAACGCTTTGTCCATCCTGATGAATTTGCCGAATACCGCGAGATAGGATATCAACTCGGAGTAGACTATGTTGAAAGCGGTCCTTTAGTAAGATCTTCCTATCATAGCGAACGACATGTGTTTCCCGGTCTTGGAAGAAAGGAATGGGAGATGACAAAACTTAGTGCTTAAATTATTACACCCCAGTCCTGACGGTTTAATATTTCCTTCCTGTATATAACAATATTACACCTTAACAAAATGAGTACATGGCGAAGACTGCTACCTCATCATGAGTATGGGCTCTATAGTAACTGTATCCGGCAGCCGGGAAGGTTTCTCCTTACCATTTGTACCAAAGTTTATTAAAAAGTTGTTTCCCCATTGCTCTCCCATTCCGACTAATGAATGGCTGTTCCAGTGTACAGTTCTCTGAGCTGGATTCCGGCAGCAGGCAAATCATTTATAGTTCATCAATCAAACAAAATTATTCAACTAAAAAAATTTCTATCATGAAAAAAAATCTTTTAACCAGCTTTTCAGGAATATTCCTGTTGCTGATAGTATGTGTTACGGCAAGGGGTCAACTTGCCAGCACCGGCATACAGCCATCAGAAGACTTTGTTTCTTCGGGAAAAGCATTTTCGAAAAATGTTTTAGGTATTGTTGACAGAAATAGTGTCAATTCAAAAGCGGTAAAAAATTTTGTAAAATCCTTTAAAGATGTTTCCGATGAAAAATGGTTGGAATTAAAGGACGGCTTTGTTGCTAAGTTTGCAATTACTGATATTAATTACCAGGTTGTATATGACAAAAAAGGAAAATGGGTTTATACTATTCGCACTTACGGTGAAACAAAACTTTCCGGGGATGTAAGACATCTTGTTAAGAGTACTTATTATGATTACGGTATCAATTTGGTACAGGAAATTGAAACACCTGCTAATCCTGTTATCTACGTTATTCAACTGCTAGGTGAAAAAGAAATAATCAGCCTGAGAATTTACGACGGAGAAATGCAGGTATTTCAAAAATTTAATAAGTCAGAATAGGAAAAAGTAATATAGCAATCGTTCAATAGTTATGTTCCAAAGCGAACATCAACAGCCTTCTTTTCCAGGAAGGCTTTTTATTTTTCTATCACTTTTTTCCTCTTTTTTTTATTAGGAAAAATCTGTTTCCCGCCGCTAATTTATCCCGACTAAGTAAGAACTACTTCATTTACTCTTTGTTGCTGCACCTGGCAAGCACCAAATTGTTTTTGATAGACCGGTCAAACAAAATTATTCAACTAAAAAAATTTTCTATCATGAAAAAAAACCTTTTAACCGCTTTTACAGGAATGTTCCTGTTACTGGCAATAAGCGTTACTGCCAACTCCCAACTTTCATTTATTAAAGTGGAAACTCAAAGGGGGCTTGTTTTTGATGAAACATCAGATTTCAATTCTTCAAACATTGAGCCCACCCATGTGACTCCGAAAGCAGTAAAAAGTTTTGCAAAGAATTTTAAGAACGCATCGGATGAAAAATGGTATGAAACTTCAAATAGTTTTGTTGCCAAGTTCACTTCGGATGAAATTGCGTACCGTATAGATTATGATAAAAAAGGACATTGGCTTTACACTATTCGTACATACGATGAAACTAAACTGCCTCAGGATGTAAGGAATATGGTGAAAAGTACTTACTTCGACTATAGCATTACCCTGGTGCAGGAAATTGAAATGCCGGCCAAAATGCTCACTTACATTATTCACCTTGATGGCAAAGGGGAAATAATTAATCTCAGGGTCAGTGATGGCGAAATGGATGAATGGCAAAAATTCGCCAAATCAAAATAATAATTCGTTTTATAAGCAATCGCTCAAGGCGAAAATTAGACAGCCTTCTTTTCCAAGAAGGCTTTTCGATTGCAGACCTTTTTGTGCGTTAAGATAAGGGAAAGTTATTATTGAAAATTTGTTTCTCATCACTCATTTTTTTCGACCAATTACCAATAGTTTCTACTTGCTACTCTGCCACATTGGTATCAGGGGAATGAGTAAACTATTTTCGATTCAGCAATTAAAATAAAATTATTTATTCTAAATTTTTTAAAATGAAACACATATTCTTTACGATGCTTTTTGTAAGCGCAGTAACCATCCTTGGTTTGAGTTCGTGCAAAAAAGAGAATCTCTCTTCTGAATCTGCCAATAATCACCCCGACTTCAATATTTCGCCCCAGGTACCCACTACCATGAATCTTGTTGCCAGCAACTGGGCTACAGACGCGAATGGATTTTATGTCAGCACCTTTCACGGCATCATTTCACCTGCAAATACAAACAACAGTCACGCCATAAAAATTTATCTCGCCGATAGTGGCAAGGATATTCAGATCAATCAGTACATCTACTTTATGGGCGGTGAATTATTTGGAACAAGTTCAGAAACAGATGTAAAAATAAATTACAGGTGCAATGCTCAAAACCTGCCTTTCAATGCTCTTAATATTAGAGTAGTAATTGAATAGGGGATAAAGAAAAATCTTTCTCAGCAATCGTCAAAGGATGTTTTAGATTAAGAATATCTGCCAGCTTCTTTTCTAAGGGGGCTTTTCCCTTAGTCATTTTTTTTGCATTTCACGATAAATCTATTTTGTAGATTGCGGTTATGAGATGGATACTTATTTTCATTCTTTCCGGGCTGGCAGTTTTCGGTATCGCTAAAAGAAACGGCCATAGCAGCAGAGAACCAATTCAATCAAAGAGTGCTTACAATTCTTTTGCCGTTTTGGAATTATTTACTTCAGAAGGTTGTTCCAGTTGTCCGCCTGCGGATCGGTTACTACCCCAGTTAGCAAATGAAGATGCTAACATTATTCCTTTATCATTTCATGTTGACTATTGGAATAATCTTGGGTGGAAAGATCCATTCAGTAGTTCAAAATTTTCTGATCGTCAGCGTGAATACGGGCAACATTTTAGACTGGAAAGCATCTACACTCCGCAATTAATCATTAATGGTGAATATGAATTGGTTGGCAGTAACAGGGGAGTGGCAGAAACAGACATAAAGAAATTGCTGAAAGAAGCGGCTCCTGTAAAATTGACGATCGATGAAGTAAATAAAGCAGATAATAAACTCAAACTGAATTGTCATCTGGAAGGCGCCTGGCAAAATTCTAATTTATTAGCGGCGGTAGTTCAAAAACATGCAGAGATGAATGTGAAGGCTGGAGAAAATCGCGGTTCAAAATTGTCGCATACGAATGTAGTGAGATCATTTATTGAACAGCCCGCCAAAGAAAAAATAAATTTCGAAATAGACCTTCCCAATGAACTGAAGAACGGCAACTGGCAACTTGTGATCTATATGCAACAAAAAAGTGATCTGAAAATTACGGGAGTTGCGACATATGAGCCTTCCTAATCGGCTTTTTCGAGCTTTTGCTTACTTTCCCATACCAATGCGCTGGCTCCAAGAATAGCAGCATCTGCACCATGTAATTCACTAAAAACAAGTTTTACTTTGTTCCTGAAAATTGGCAGCAGATTTTTTTCCATGTGCTCTCTTGTAGGATTCAATATAAGATCACCCGCCTTTATTACACCGCCAAACAAAACAATTGCCTCCGGTGAAGAAAACATAACAAAGTTTGCCAGCGCCTCTCCCAATATCTGGCCGGTGAAGCGATATATTTCTTTGGCCAATTCATCACCCTGGTCTGCACAATCAGCGACAACTTTAGCATCTATGTCTTCTTTTTTGTATTTGCGGAGCAGGCTTTGTGTATTTGGATTTTTTTCTAACAGTTCATTAGCGGTAAGGGCAATGCCTGTTGCTGAAGCATATACTTCCAGCGAACCATGAAGACCTGTTCCTTTGTGCAAACGTCCGCCGGGGCGAATAATCGTATGGCCTAACTCACCTGCAAAGCCATCATGACCATATATTAACTGGCCATTAGCGACGATACCACTACCAACACCTGTACCTAATGTTATCATGATGAAATCTTTCATGCCTCTTGCGGCTCCATACATCATCTCGCCAAGAGCAGCAGCCTTAGCATCATTTGTAAGAGTACAGGGCAGATCAAACTTCTCAGTTATAAGTTTTGCGAGCGGAATGATCCCTTTCCAAATTAAATTAGGGGCATATTCAATAGTACCTGTATAATAATTACCATTAGGAGCCCCGACGCCAATGCCTTTTATACTTCCGTCTTTTTTATGCTTTTTTATCATGGGAGACAAGGCAAGGTAAACGGCATTTACGTAATTTTCTATTTGCGGGTAATCTTCCGTTTTTAACGTGCCTTTTTCCAAAATTTCACCTCGGTGATTAACAAGGCCATATTTTGTATTAGTTCCGCCGATATCAATTCCAATTGCAAGTTCGTTAGAGAGGTCGATCATGTAAATTTATTTTTTCAGGATTGCAAATGTTATGAACAAAGCAAAGATGAAGAAAAAAAATTATTGTGGGGAATGATAGATCTCATACCTCCGGAAAGAATATGTAATGAAGTTATTTTTAACTCAGGGAGGTTAAAAAACCTGTTACCAGCTTTTAGTTTCGAAAACAGTGCCAGCTGCATATTCAGTATAAATACGGAATGTAAAAAGTAGTATAACTATAAATGCCTGATGGAACCTATTGACGTTAACAAATGGTATAGCAGAAATGTAAAGAAATACAACAGCCTGTTCACTACCATTTCTCTTTTCATTTTATTATCTTTAACGCATATACTTAGTTTATGGTAAAATTTGATACGAACAGCACATTCAAGCGGTTGCGTAATCGCTACAGGCTGGTAGTGATGAACGATGACACTTATGAAGAAGTGGTAACATTTAAATTATCGAGATTGAGTGTATATATTATGTTCAGTACCATTTTCGTTGTGCTGGTGGGTTTCACAGTGGCTTTGATTGTTTTTACACCTTTGAAATACTATATACCCGGTTATGATGATCTGAAAATAGGAAGAGAATACAGGCAACTAAAATACAGAACAGACTCACTTGAACAACAGATAGGCTACCAGGCACGTTATATAGATGGCTTAAAGAAGGTCCTGAAAGGTGATGTAACAGTAAATCTTGATACAACCAGTATCAAATTGCCTAAGGATGAATATTCAAACGATTAAACGACCAGGCTACCATCAATAAACACCAACCAGGCGAGGAACAAAAATTAATAATACCTATGTTTAAAAACAAATCCACGACTATGATCAATGAAAAAACCAATGGTGGGAATGGCGCTACATTAGTAAGTGCTGGCACCACACTAAAAGGCGACATCAGCAGCAACAGTGACCTCCGTATTGACGGAACTGTTATTGGGAATGTAAACAGCTCTTCCAAAATTGTGATCGGCGCCAGCGGAAATGTAGAAGGCGATATTTCGGGCAATCAGGCCGACGTTGTAGGAAAAGTAGCCGGTAATATTAAAACAAAAGACCTTTTACAGTTGCGCGGCGATTGTGTAGTAAACGGAAACGTTTATGCCGGTAAGCTACAGGTGGAACCTACCGCTATCTTCAACGGCCAATGTCACATGGGAAATAATGCAGAGTCTCGTGTAACGGTGGTTGAGATGGCTAAAAACTCTAATGGAATCAAAGCAACGGTCCAGTAAAAATTACAATGATCTCTTACGCTATGGCAGCATAGGCACGCAAATATTTGTGGCGCTGGGGCTGGCTGTGTTCATAGGCTTAAAACTGGATAAGTGGTTAAAAATTTCTGCACCTTTGCTGGTAATAATATTACCGGTAACTGTGCTTATAGGCATTATTTATAAAATTGTAAAAGAAACTTCCCGCCCAAAGAATGACGATTCAAAGAAATAACAGGAGTGCTTTGTTTCCCATTATTGTTTTATTTATCATCTTAAACGCTTTCTTCCTGGCTGAAAAATTTTTTTTAGAACGATATGGTTTTGATCAATCAGTACTGATTTTGGGCAACCTTGTTGTTTTTGCAGCTACCTTTTTTTCATTTTTTTTGGCAAAAAGAGGTTTGCGATCAGAAAACCCCCATGCGTTCGTACGGAGTGTTTACCTCAGCATTATGATAAAACTTTTTATTTGCCTGATTGCTGCAGTCATCTATATTTTTATTTTTAGAAAAAATTTAAATAAACCTGCTCTATTTGGCTGCATGGGTTTATACCTTGTTTATACCTTTATGGAAGTGTCTGTACTTACAAAGCTGTTGAAGGAAAAGAAAAATGCCTAAAAAAGAAGCTCCCATTGATCATTTGCAAAAATTTCTTCCGCCCGCTACCTATGATGCGGTTTTGCAGTATTTACAATTTTATAAAGTACATCTCACAGTAGCCAAAGAAAGAAGAAGTATTCTTGGCGACTACCGTCATCAAACACATTTTTCCAATCACAGAATTAGTGTAAACGGAAATTTAAATAAATTTTCATTTTTGATCACTTTGCTGCATGAGTTAGCACATCTTTTGACTTTTGAGAGGTTTGGTAATAAGGTGTTATCGCATGGAAAAGAGTGGAAGAATATTTATGGGAAGTTACTGGAGCAGTTTCTTCAGAATAAGATTTTCCCCCCTGATATAGAAAAAGAATTAGTGAACTCTTTAAAAAATCCTGCTGCTACCAGTTGTGCGGAAGACGATTTAATAAGAGTATTGCGAAAATATGATGATGAAAAATCACATTGCAGGTTGGTAGAAGAAATTCCGGAGAATGGTATTTTCAGGTGTGCTGATGGAAAGATGTTTAAGAAAGGGGAGAAGATGCGAAAACGTTTTAAATGTACAGATATAAAAACAGGAAAGGTATATTTATTTAGCCCCGTTTATGAAGTTGAAATCGTTTAAAGTTTCAAACTGCTGTCTAGCATTTGATAATTGTTAATGACTTTCATCATCTCAATTTTTATTTTTTCATGAGCTGAATCAATGAAATTTCTGCACTCTACTTAGTATTTATACTATAGGTGAGACACATACTGGTAAAGGGTTTCAAGCGATAGGTGCATTTGCTTACCGTCGGTTAAAATTATCAGTTAACAATTAAAAATGGATGTCAAAATATTTTGTTTAGGCAGTTATCTGATACATCTTTGTGTTACAAACAACTTATGAGAACAAAAACCTGATCCGATGAAAAACCAAAACCAATCCTAAGGAAAACAAACCAAATCCAATGTCTGAGAAACCCGTTCAAATCCAATCCTTGTGAATCCAGCAGGCGTCCTAGACCCAATGTAAAACTCAAAATTGATATCCAACAAGCGCCTGAAAAAAATTCCCCCGATACTTATCGGGGGCTTTTTATTTTAAACACATAATTGTTAATCTCAATTTCTTGTTTGCTTGTAAAATTTGTTCAACAGCAATTTATTTACTCTAATTGTAAAGTTTTGCCCTTTGGATATTTTACTGAATAACCTAAATGAAGTTTTGTCTCTTTTTTTGGGTCAACAGCCAGTTTCCAGGTTATTTTTTTGGTGTCATCATCGAGTTTGCCTCCTTCAAATGAGAGTTTTTCGACTTCTATGTCTTTGTTTGTTGAGATTGGTAACTGGTCTTCAATTATAATGGTGACGGGTTGCTGCTTATTGTTACGAATAAGAATTTCATATTCACGATTGTCAATTTTGTTATTACCGAGGAGCTTCTTTTGACTATACTCTTTTAACATCGTTCTTTTGATCACGACTCCTTTATCTTTGCCAAGAGAAATCTTCAGGGTATCGTCTGCATTCATTACATCCAAAAAAGAATTTCCAAGAAAAGTCCCCTCAAAGAAGAGATTAGCCTCTCCGGGTAGCAAATTTAGTTCCTGCCAATCGATAATTTTGGCCGTGAGATAAGCACTGGCATCCAGCTTAGGCACACTATAATATTCATACAGTGCATTTAATTCATAACTATTAATATCTATAGTATAAATTTTCCCGTTGTTGGGAACACTATATGGGTCTTCAATCTCAAAAGTGGTTGTTGTTGGCTGGTAAAGTGTTGTTGTATTAATGGCAGTTTCTTCTTTTTTTCGCTTGAAGTTGCCGGTACTGAAATAGTATTCATTATCGTTGCTAACGCCGTGTCCAACAACTACTACTTCATCCAGTTTATTGTCACCCGGCTTCATTGCAACATTTGCATACCCCGGAGAACCATTTATTTCCTGTGTTGTATAGCCCACCGATGAGATAACCATTGTATTATTTCCGACAGGCAATTGTATTGAAAAATTTCCTCCGGTATCGGTTGTAGTTCCTGTTTTTGTCCCTTTTACGATAACCGATGCTCCCGCAATTGGCATTCCCTTATCATCTCTTACTACTCCAAATACTATGTTTGAAGTCTGGCTTCCGTAAAGCCCGCTGGCCTGACCCCGTATGATAACAGAAGTTGAAGGAGACGGATAATAGTATTTCAGATACCACGGAACGAGTGAGGGTTTAGTTCCATTTTCGTTTGGATCCCCGGTCGAAAGAAAAAGTTTTACATCTTTCCAATCTTCACCTGATTGTTGATTGATGTTAGCTTTCATCTGAAGAGTAATGGGTTTACTTATATCCTCTACTCTTACATCATAAGTAGGAAACCAGGCAGATTCCTTGACAAGATAGCTGAGATGGAAAGCAACGCTACCCGTTTCCTTTATATTCACAGCCACTGTAATTTCACTTGTTGAAAGATCTTTTTTTTGATTCAATTCGGCAAGTTGTTTATTCAATTTTTGAAGATCAATATCCATTTTTTTTAAATTGTTGTCACCCTCTTGCAGTTTTTGATATAATTCTGTTAAACGTTGCCGCTGAAAATCTGCTGCTTCTTTTAATTCTGAAGCTTTTAATGTCACATTATCTCCTTTAATACTTTGGTTTTTTAAAATCATTTGTTCTTCCTGCTTGTATACATTCTGCATGTTTTTTCCCGTATTTATTTTATCAAGCAGTTGATCTTTTAGATTCTCCAACTGCTGTATTTCATTCTGCACCTGTTGTTCTTTCAAAAAATTTATTTGGTGTGTAACAGATAGAATTGTGAGTTTCCCTTCAGCCTTTAGTTGAATACTTTTTTTATCAATTTTTGGAGAAATGCCGTCGAATATAATATTGTATTTTCCTGCAAACAGATTCTGTTTCGCAATACGTTCTACCTGCGCTCCTTTCAGAAACACAGTTACTTTTTCAATTTTACTTTGTATTGGTATTGCTTCTTTTTGTGCTTTAGTAGAAAGGAAAGAAAATAGGATCATCAAGCTGAATAATAATTGTCTCATAATCGTAGTTTATTAGCTTGATGCTATAAGCGAAAAAATTACATACTATACAAAATAAAAGATCCTGCTTTAAGCAGGATTCACTTTTATTTGTCCCCTAATAAATTCTAATCATGCCACCGCTTTCTTCACCAACTCAGCTGCCTCGGTTAGCAAAATGGCTGATTGAACTTTCAAGCCGCTTTCATCAATTAACTTTTTTGCTTCTTCAGCATTGGTGCCCTGCAGGCGAACAATGATGGGGATTTTGATATTGCCGAGATTATTATAAGCATCGATCACACCCTGTGCCACACGGTCACAGCGAACGATGCCGCCAAAAATATTAATGAGGATAGCCTTTACATTTTTGTCTTTCAAAATAATTTTAAATCCGGCTTCTACCGTTTGTGCATTGGCTGTGCCGCCAACATCCAAAAAATTGGCAGGTTCGCCACCACTTAACTTTATCATATCCATTGTTGCCATGGCAAGCCCGGCTCCATTTACCATGCAACCTACATTACCATCAAGCTTTACAAAATTCAAATTATACTGGCCTGCTTCTACTTCTGTAGGATCTTCTTCAGTTACATCTCTCATCGCCGAAAGATCAGGATGCCGCATCAGGGCATTCTCATCCAAATTCATTTTGCAATCAACAGCCACAATTTTATCATCTGATGCTTTGAAAAGCGGATTGATCTCGAGCATAGAGCAATCCAAACCTACATACGCATTGTATAAGTTGGTGACAAACTTTACACAATTTTTGAAAGCGTTCCCGGTCAATCCTAAATTAAAAGCGATCTTTCTTGCCTGAAAGGGTTGCAAGCCACCACAGGGATGCACCCATTCTTTGAAAATTTTTTCGGGAGTGTTATGAGCTACATCTTCAATATTTACACCTCCTTCGGTGCTATACATAATAACATTTTGCCCTTTAGTTCTGTCAAGTAATACTGATAAATAAAATTCTTTGCGTGCACTCGGACCTTCATAATACATATCCTGCGCTATAAAAACTTTATGTACTACTCTTCCGGCTGGTCCTGTCTGTACTGTAACCAAGGTGCCACCTAAAATTTTTCTTGTAAAATCACTGATCTCTTCAAGGCTCTTCCCAACTTTTACTCCATTGATACCTGTTTCTTTAATTTTTCCTTTGCCGCGGCCACCAGCATGTATCTGTGCTTTAACAACCGCAAAACTGCTTCCGAATTGAGTCTTGATTTGCCGGTATGCTTCTTCTGCATCATGAATAGTGCTGCAGGCGAAACCTTCCTGGACGGGCACATTGAATTTTTTCAATAACTCCTTGGCCTGGTATTCATGCAAATTCATCTTAAAAATTTTGGCGAAGATAATATTTAGCTGATAGATGATAGTTGATAAGTATTGTTTTTTGTAACGGGCAATTTGTATTTGTTAATGATTTACTGCTCTGAGGATATTCATTTCTTTAATCCTGGTCATCAGAAGTAAAACAGAATTGATATAACTGCTTACCTGAATTGTATCGCCTTTACTGGTTTTACCCTGCGAACAATAACAGAAGGGATCATTAATACGAGAAAACAAATGAATAAAGTGCCTCCGCAAATGAGTGCAATTTGCCACCAGATAATTTTTACTGCCGCTTCACTCATATAATAGGCTTCTTCATTCAGTTTAATAAAACCTGTAGATTGCTGTAACCAGCAAATGCCAATACCGAAGGCAGTTCCCAGTATAATTCCGACAATCGTGATTAATGTAGAATGCTGAAGAAATATTTTTTGTACAGTCCAGTTTCTTGCTCCAAGAGCTTTGAGCACCCCTACCATACGGATACGTTCCAATACCAATATAATAAGACAAGTGATGAGATTAATGACAGCGACAACGATCATAAAACCAATGAGTACATTTCTTGTAACATCTTGCATACTGAGCCAGTCAAAAATATTTGGATAAAGATCTTTGATGGTTTGCGTATCCCAGGAAGGTGGAAATTTTTCGATATTATAATAAAGATCATCGGCAACTTTTTCCATCTGATGATAATCTTTCAGAAATATTTCATAACCCCCGATTTCATTTGGTTTCCATCCATTCAATCGTTGAATTAGTTTCAGATCTCCGATAGCAAACGTTTTATCATAATCCTCTATTCCCGTTTTATATATTCCCACTATTGAAAGTTTGTCCGGTCTTAATGATCCATCGGGTCTTATAAAATAGATCACTACTTTATCATTCAGTTTTAATTTCAGTTCATTGGCAGTATAACTTGAAATAATTATTTCACGACTATACGTGCTGTCATTGAACTGCAGCCATCTTCCCTGTTGCATAAACCGTTTAAGGTGGTCAAAATCATAGCTGCTGTCAAGACCTTTCATCAATACACCTTCCATTTCTTCTTTTGTTTTCAGAATGGCATACTTGGTAGCAAAGGGATGAATGCTGATGACCTCAGGGTTTTGTGCAATGGAACGGGAGATCGTATCATTTTTTTCTATTTGTTCTTCTTCTGCAATGCTTGATTTGAGGGGCTGTTTATATTGAACACGAATGTGACCCCAAAAACTGAAAACTTTCTGGCTCACTGTTTCCTGGAAGCCGTTCGTAAAAGCAAGCGTGATTATCATGACTGCCACACTGATAACAGTGGCTACGATGGAAAGACGGATGATAAACCGCGAAAAAGATTTTTGCCGGTTAAATGCAATGCGATTGGCTATAAAGCTTGCAACCTTCACTTACTGAATTTAGTCATTCTTTAATGGGTCCTTCCCGCAAAAATAAGTTGCTAAAAAAGATTTGTCCGCTTTTTTTCGGAATTTCACAATATTGTAAATGAAAAATGATTCGTCAATAAAGCCAGGTTAATGAAGATCCTTTCTATGTTTTGCCTGTTGTTGCTAACCGCAGGTATGCAGGCGCAAATCCCTGATCACATTTACAGGTCCAATATTCATTCCATTACGCTTACCAAGTATGGAGATATTTACAGCTATCCTGTAATGACGTTAAATAGCGGTGAGCAATTTGAACTTGATTTTGATGACCTGGATGCTGATGTAAAAAATTATTACTACACTTATCTTTTGTGCAATGCTGACTGGGCACCCTCGTCTCTTACTTCGTTCGATTACATCCACGGTTTTCAAAATGTCAGGATCACCAATTATCGCAATTCTTCAATAGCAAGTATTAATTACACACATTACCAGGCAGTGCTGCCCGATCGCAATTGCATTCCCTCACGTTCAGGAAATTATTTACTGAAAGTTTTTTTGGATGGAGATACTTCAAAACTTTTTTTTACCAAACGATTTCTGGTAGTTGAAAATAAAGCTGCTATTGCAGGCCAGATTCAGCAACCTTTTAATGCAAAATGGTTTCAGACTTATCAAAAGGTAAATGTAGCTGTTACCTTAAACAGCAATATCAGCGTATTCAATCAGCAGGACGCTAAGGTTGTGATCATTCAAAATTATGCATGGCCACAGGCCTTATATCTTGGCAGGCCAAATATTTTTCGTGGGAATTTTTTTGAGTATAATGACGAAGCTACCACTTCATTTCCTGCAGGTAAAGAATGGAGATGGATCGATCTCAGAAGTTTGCGGCTGATGAGTGACAGAATGCAGCGGCTTGAGAAAAGTAAAGACACAACTGAAGTGTTTGTAAAACCCGATGGTGACAGGCAGATACAGCCATATATTTATTATCGCGACCTTGATGGCATATTCACCATTGAAAACGCTGATAATTTCAATCCCTATTGGCAAAGCGATTATGCTTTAGTACATTTTAGTTATTTCCCCCCCGGCAATCGTCCTTACGAAGGCAAAAATGTGTATATATATGGAGAACTTACCAATTATATGCCCGATGATGCATCAAAAATGATTTTTAACCCCGACCGGGGTGCCTATGAAAAAACTTTTTTGCTCAAGCAGGGCTACTACAATTATTCTTATGTTACAGTTCCTGATAACTCAGCTTCTGAAAATGTTTCTTTTGAAAATACCGAAGGAAATTACTGGGGTACAGAAAATAGTTATATTGTGCTGGTATATTATCGTGCCTTTGGTGCCCGAGCTGATGAATTGATTGGTTATACAATTTTAAGTTCAATTTTTCAGCATACGGGGTATTAATGTGTGTAATCGGTTTTTTGAAATTCTATTTGATTCGTGTTGCCCGTCCGTATCGGCTGGGCGGACGTCACACACTTGTACTTTCTGTAATCTTATTCAGCCATTACATAGATTTCTTTGCATCTTCCAAAAACTTAGCGAGACCAATATCGGTTAGCGGATGTTTCAATAAACCGAGAATAGAATCAAGCGGACATGTACAAACATCTGCACCTGCCTCTGCACATTGTACAATATGATTTGGATTCCTGATAGAAGCAGCGAGTACCTGTGTTTTGAATCCCTGCACTCTGTATATCTTTACGATTTGCTCTATCAATTGTACGCCGTTCCAGCCAATATCATCGATGCGTCCAATAAATGGAGACACATAAGCAGCCCCCGCTTTTGCAGCTAGAATTGCCTGCCCTGCAGAAAAAGTAAGCGTACAATTTGTTCTTATTCCATTATCAGTAAACCATTTGATAGCTTTTACACCATCTTTTATCATCGGAACTTTTACCACTATATTCGGATGAATAGCCGCCAATTTTTTTCCTTCATCCACAATGTCCTGAAAGGCCGTTGAAACTACTTCAGCACTTATATCGCCATTTACCATTTCGCAAATAGTTTTATAGTGTTTAAAAATAGCTTCTTTGCCTTTGATGCCTTCTTTAGCCATTAAACTTGGATTGGTGGTAACTCCGTTAAGTATTCCCAATTCATTTGCTTCTTTGATCTGAGCAAGATTCGCCGTGTCAATAAAGAATTTCATGATATTAACTTGTTATCAATAAAAAAAGGCAGGCTGATTACATCGCACCGCTACAACCGCCTATCCTTGCTGCCTTCCGGCCCTGGGGAGGTTGAGCAGGAGCTGGTCGTGTAAGACCTGCCAACTGCAAAGATAAGAACAATGAGTTCTTTTATTTTTAAAGGACTCAATAAAAAAACCGTCCCGATAAGTCGGAACGGTTGTGGTTGTAGGAGTTGGAAACTTCAATTAACCGAATAAACCACCTTTTTTAAGGGTTCTTACACCTTCACCAATTTTGAAACCGTTGTTATATACTTCAATTTTATAATCTCCGGTTTGAAAATCATTCTGATGAATTGGAATACTAACATTTTTACGGGTCCCTTGTTCATAGTCTATGCTCAGTTTGTTTGTATATGTTTTATCACCATCATTGCGGGTAGTAAATGTTCCTGAATTCATAGATGGGTCAGAAATTACATGACCATCAGGAGCGGTTACTATCACATACAAATCAGCGGGGCCGGTTTTTGCTATGCGATTCTCTACATCAAAATCCAAAACAAGTTTATCAACACGCTTTGCAGTTGTGGTAGTTTTTTCTTTACCGTTCTTTTTTTCTTTAACAGGCGTAATTTGGAAATTTGAAGCTGTGAAAGTTGAAGCAACATCTACGGTTGAAGCTAATTCATCTTTTTCAGCTGTAGTGGTCTGCAAATTTTGTTCCAGCGTTGATTTTTCAGACGTCAATTGTGTGTTTGCCGAAGTCAATTGCTGGTTTTCTCCTGTCAGCCGGGCATTATCAGCTTCCAGATTTTCAATTTTTGAATTCAGTTCATTGATAAGATCTTTTGCCTTGGCGAGTTCGGCTACTGTAGCATTTCTCTTTTTTAAGATCCCATTGATCTGGGATTTCAATTTAGCGATCTCGCTGGTGCGGTCACTCAATTGTCCCTGGAGATTATTATTGGTTCCTGTAATGGAGTCAAGACGAGATAATGCATCATTATACAACATCTGCACAGAATCTCTTGCAGACATGTATGCTGTTTCTTTCGTTTGATGACTGGTGATTTCCTGAGCTGACTGATTATTTTTATACAGCCAATATCCCCAGGTGCCCAATAAGGCTGCTGCCAATACTCCGATAACAATACTTTTGTTATTGCTTCCTCTTGGCTGAGGGTCCGGAGTAGCGGAAGGATAATTTGTGTTTGTCATTGTCGAAGGTTTTTATAGTATAAAATTTATTTCGAGCTGATTTCTTGCAAATGACTCCCGCACGTGCGGGTGGGTTTATTCATTTTGAAGTTTCAGCCTGCCCTGATTTGGTAAAAACCGTGCCAGAATCGGGTTTTCAACATGTATGAGGAAATTTTTCAGATAATAAAGCATGTAACTTAGCGCATTATGCTGGCAAATACTATCATTTCTGATTGGAAAAAACAAATCTACAAACCTGTTTACTGGCTTGAAGGAGAAGAAGAGTATTTTATAGACAAGGTTACCGATTATGCAGAGCACCATATTTTGAAGGAATCTGAAACCGCGTTTAATCTGACAATTTTCTATGGAAAAGATGCTGAATGGACAGCCGTATTAAATGCTTGTCGCCGGTATCCCATGTTTGCAGAAAGGCAGGTTGTGATTTTAAAGGAAGCTCAGCAAATGAGGGATGTAGAAAAATTGGAAACGTATATCGAAAAACCTCTCGGTTCTACCATTTTTGTCGTTTCGTATAAGGAAAAAAAAGTTGATGGAAGGACCCGTCTTGCAAAACTGCTGAAGGAAAAAGGAGTGATGCTGACTACAAAAAAATTGTACGATAATCAATTGCCTGAATGGACGGAAGAATTGGTGCAGTCTAAAGGACATTCTATTTCTCAAAAGGCTTTAATGTTACTGGTCGATCATATAGGTAATGATCTTTCAAGAATAGAGAATGAAATTGAAAAGATCTTAATAAATCTAGGTAACCGAAAAGCTATTACCGAAGATGATGTTGAAAAATTTGTAGGAGTAAGTAAGGATTATAATGTGTTCGAGCTGCAGACTGCCTTGGCCGAAAAAAATCTTTCCAAAGCTATCCGGATCATCCAGTATTTTGAGGCAAACCCGAAAGCGGCTCCTATTCAATTAGTACTCCCCTCATTGTATAGTTTTTTTAGTAAGATTTTTATGATCTATGGGTTAAATACAAGAGATGAAAAGACTGTGGCCGTTTCGTTAAGTATAAATCCGTTTTTTATAAAAGACTATTTAAAAGCTACGAATGTGTACAGTTATCCCGATGTTGAAAAAATCATGCTGCTACTTTGCGATTATAATTTGAAAAGCATCGGTATAAATAGTTCCGGAACGCCAGATGCTTCCCTGCTAAAAGAAATGGTTGTCAAAATGATTGCCTGAACTAATTTTGATAATTAAGTTATGCAACACACAATTATAAAACAATGAGAAAAATTATTTTCCTATTAGTCATCAGCTGTGGCATTTTAGTGGCCGGATGTTTTGAAACCACTCAGGAAATTACCATTAATAAGGATGGAAGGGGCATATTTAACAATACTACTGATCTCAGCAACATGCTGGGTCTTTTAAAACAAATGGGCGGCGACGAAGCTGAAAAAATGGGAAATGTGGATACAACTTTGGCCTTATCCGGAATTGCCGATAGTATAGGTGGGCTTACTCCCGGTCAAATGGAAATTGTTAATCAGGGCAGCATGAAGCTTACGCTGAATATCGAGGATGAAAAATTGATTATAAAACTCAATCTGCCTTTTAAAAAAATTAGTGATATACAAACACTGGAAGAGCTTTTGCCGAAGATATCAGAAGCCGCGGTAAAAAAAATGCCGGGTACAAACCAGGCTCCCGCAGGTTTAGGTAACGCGGATAGTTCTAAATTAAAAAGCTTTGATGATTTTTTTGATATGACATATACAAAAAAGCTGATTTCAAAAACTCTGAATAAAAAAAAGTATGAAACAGCGAAGGATGGAGAATACATGCAATCATTGCGGCAAATGTCCCAGATGGGTTCGCCTATAAAGATAAATTATATAATAAACCTGCCGCGTCGTGCAAAAAGAGTGGAGGGAAAAGTTGTAAAATTATCCGGGGATAAAAAGAAAGTTACATTATCCTTGACAAGTGAGGACTTTTTTAATGATCCTACCAAATTTGAATATCGCATAAAATATTAAAAGAGTATTCATCGCTGCCATCTTTATCATCCGCTTAATTGAAAAATATGGGTGGAATTCCGGAAGGGCCAAAGAATATAATCGTCGTCGGGGGTGGAGTAGCAGGGCTGATGGCTGCAAGAGAATTACTGAAACAAGGGCATATTGTAACCGTTCTTGAAGCCACTGATCGTTTAGGCGGAAGGATTCATACAATACATAATTCTTTGTTTAATCGCCCTGTAGAGAGAGGAGTTGAATTTATACATGGCGATCTTCCATTAACTATGGGCTTGTTGAAAGAAGGCAATATTGAATACAAGGCTGTGAGAGGAGAAATGGTGAGGGTTGTAGATGATGTATGGAAAACGCAGGAAGATTTTACGATTGGATGGGATGAAATGATCCGGAAGTTGAATAATATCAGAGAGGAAGTGACAATTAATGAATTTCTCGAACAAAATTTTACTGATAAAAGGTATGAAGAATTGCGAAGGTCAGTTCTTCGTTTTGCAGAAGGTTTTGACCTGGCAGATCCTTCAAGGGCAAGCATTCTTGCATTGCGTGAAGAATGGATGGGTGAAGAAGGGGAACAATATCGCATTCCGGGCGGGTATGATCAATTGATCAATTACCTGGAAAAACGATGCCGCGAGTTGGGTTGTCTTATTTATACTTCATCAATGGTTACGGAAATCAATTGGCAAAAAAATGATGTAACAGTAATAACGAAAGACAAAATATATAATGGCAGGTATGTGATCATTACAGTTTCCCTTGGGCTTTTACAAAAGCAACCACAGGCAATTATTTTTAAACCTGCTATTAATGATTACATGAATGCGGCAAAAAAAATAGGTTTTGGTTCTGTAATAAAAATATTGTTACAGTTTAAAAAGGCTTTTTGGGAAGAAAAGAAAAAAAGTCTTGGATTTCTTTTTACCGATGAAATAATTCCCACGTGGTGGACCCAGCAACCTTCATCTTATCCATTACTTACGGGTTGGGCAGGAGGCCCGCAGGTGTGGCCGTTGGAAAATAAAACTGATGAAGAAATTATAGAATCAGCCTTGCAATCTTTGTCAAATGTTTTTAAGAGGCCGGTTGAAGAGCTTAGACAATTATTAACCGCTTCTTTAGTTGCCAACTGGTGCAACGATCCTTATTCCATGGGTGGATACAGTTATGGCACTCTGGAAACTACAAAAGGTCAAAAACTTTTTAATACTCCTGCAGAGGATACGATTTTTTTTGCAGGAGAGGCATTTTATGATGGTCCTTCACCCGGAACTGTGGAAGCGGCATTAGTAAGTGCAAAGAATGTAGCTAAAGAGATAATTAAAAAGTGAAAATAAGTTTGTTTTTCACATCAATTGCCTTTTGTACAATTGTATCGCATTTTCAAAACCCAAATAAATAGCATCACAAATAAGAGCATGACCGATGCTGACCTCATCAAGCCAGGGAATATTTTGCCTGAAAAATTTTAGGTTATGAAGATCAAGATCATGACCAGCATTTAAACCAAGGTCCAACTCCTTTGCTTTTTTTGCAGCAGCTACGTAGGGCACGACGGCCTGATCTCTTTTCCCTATAGCATATTGTTTGGCGTAACCTTCAGTATAAAGTTCAATCCGGTCGGTGTTTGTATGGGCGGCTCCTTCCACCATTTCAATAACAGGGTCAACAAAAATCGATACACGAATATCTGCTTTTTTAAAAACAGAAATGATGTCCTGCAGATAATCTTTATTTTTTATCGTATCCCATCCATGGTCAGAGGTTAATTGACCTAAGGCATCGGGAACAAGCGTTACCTGGGCTGGTTTTACTTCCAGCACAAGATCCACAAATTTCTGTTCTGTACAATTGCCTTCGATATTGAATTCAGCAGTGATGATCTTTTTTATCTCTCTTACATCATTATAGCGGATATGACGTTCATCCGGACGCGGATGGACTGTTATGCCATCTGCACCAAAGCGCTGCGCATCTACGGCTGCTTTTACTACGTCGGGATTATTACCGCCTCTTGAATTGCGCAGAGTAGCAAACTTGTTGATATTGACAGAAAGTTTTGTCATGGAGATTTATATAGAAGGAGGCAAATTTAGAATGAATAAAGAAATAAAACCTGCTTTGAATTCTAAAAATTATGGTTTAGCATTTTTATATAAAATGAATGCTAATTCATTTCTTAGCTTTATAAAAAGCTTTTTATGAAACTTTGCTCATGCCTCCTCGGTTTTTCAGCATTTTTATTTTTTTCGGTTGCCCATGCACAGGGAGGGCCACTTTCTGCCGATGAAATTATGCAGGAAGCTTTGCAACAGGCAGCTAAGGAAAACAAAAATATCATGATCATCTTCCATGCCTCATGGTGCGGATGGTGCCATAAGATGGATAGCTCGATGAATGATAAGACCTGTAAAAAGTTTTTTGATGATAATTATGTGGTCAGGCATTTGGTAGTGGATGAATCAAAGGATAAAAAGAACCTGGAAAATCCCGGCGCTGATGAGTTGCGTTCAAAATATCACGGCGATGGTGAAGGCATTCCTTTCTGGCTGGTTTTTGATAAAGAGGGTAATTTTCTTGCCGATTCGCAAATAAGGCCTGAAGGAGCCAGCCCTGGTTCGAAAGGTGATAATGTAGGTTGCCCAGCACAGGAAAAGGAAGTTGCATATTTTATTGATGTATTGAAAAAGACCTCACGTATTACCGCTGCTCAGGAAACTGCAATTCAAAAAAGATTCAGGCAAAACGAACACTGATAAACTGCGGTTTCTTACTTCTTATTTAATCTCAAAACGGAATAATCCCTTTCGGGCGAGATCTGAAACCCGGAACAGTTTCCTGCTAGTCAAATTTATTTTATTTATAGAAGGATAGCTTGTTTATCTATAACAATACCTCTACCGTATATGATAACAAAACTTTCTGACTGATTTTTTATACTTAGGGTTTGCTGGCACAGAATTTTCTCTGTTTATAGTTCTCTGTAAGTTCAAAATTCTTTTTCTTATGAATAATAGTTTATCGATCCCACGTATTGAGGAAATTACTGTAAGGCCCCTGGCGCCCGTTATTCCCATTAAACCCGCAGTCCATAAAAATAATAAGCAAAAAAGAAAGAAATTAAACAAAAACCCGGTGAACGGGTTGCCATTATTTTATAATAAGCCCATATATAAATCAAAAAAATATGACTTATTATAAGAGTGATACAAGGTTTAGTGTTAATATATTGTAGGTGGACGGTTTATTTTCAGTAGAAATTCTTCTACATGTTCAGAACGACGAGTCTTATATAAGACTCGTTTTATTTTTCTAAAAAAAAATAAAATTCAATTGCAAAAAAATAATATAAAATTGCCAGGAACACATTCATGTCCCCAATCCAGGCAAATGTGCAGACACCACCATTTCCTCAGCAGACGAGGAAGGCGAAAACACATGGACAGATGAAAAAATAACTGAAAACAGTTCAGATGTATCTGACATAGAAAAAGAGATGCTGGAAGAAAGTGCGAATGATATGCCTACCCGTGATAAACAATTATTGCGGGAAGCTGCTCTTGACAGTAAAGACAATGAAGGCGACCTATTGAATGAAAAAGATTCATTCAATGCCATAAGTGGTAGCGATCTGGATGTATCTGGTGCCGAAGCAGATGATACGGATGAAGAAATCGGCGAAGAGGATGAAGAAAATAATCCTTACAGCCTCGGTGGCGATGATAACTCAGCGAATGAAGAAAGAAGCGGTGTTTAAGCCTGCAATTCTTCTTCTATAAGATCATTAAAAATGCGTTCGTTTTTTAAGATCCACTCAGGTAACGGCTGATTAACGATCTTCCATACATTATCTTCTTTGTGCATGCGAAACATGATACGGTTTCCGCGGTCGTCCACTACATCTATTGTAAAAGCTCCTTCCTGCAGGCCGCCCAGTTTCCTGAAATTAAATTCACGTAAGCGGTCATCAGCTTTGATTGTTTTAGTAAACTGTATGTTTCTCTCAAATTTTAATTTCATAATTCCTCTTTTTAGCAATTCTTATGCTACAGATTCTTAACAAGTTCAGAAATTGCAAAAAGTTTTTCACAAACTTGATCAAAAAAGCAATAACTGACCTTACTTTTTGAATCAGTAATTAAATTCAATATTATCGAATATAGAAACAAAAAATTTATCAATAGTTTTTATTTGAATTTTTAAATATACTTTTAACTAAGCTTTTGAGTGAACTTTGTTTTAAGGATCGGGTTAAATAGTTTCTTTTAATTGAGCCGCACGCAGAAGGTATAATTATTGCACCTTCCTTTTAAAAATATTTATGGAAATAAAAAGAAATGATGCCACCCTAAACAGGCCGGATGGGGACAGGGTGATTGATGCGCCCTACGTATTTATAAATTTTAATGCATTTATTCAGCAGGTGAAAGATGAAGAAGCCTGGCATAAAAATGACCGAAATGGCATTACTTTATTTAAAACAGATGAACTCACCGCCGTTTTAACCCGCCTTCATAAAAATGCCGGCTTAAAAGACAATGTGGTTAGCGGATTCTTCGAAGTGCAGGTGCTGGATGGAAAGATCAGGATAGAAACAGAAGATGGCGATATAGAAATGAAAGAGGGGGAGATGATCGTATTTCATCCGCATGTAAAACATACCATTGAAGCACAAAAAAAATCAACCCTGCTTTTACAGACCATTCATGGAAAAATATTATAAACTGATATTTTCAGGCATTTGTTTTTGGAAATATGTCTTAATCGTTTTTAAGAGAGTGTTTATTGAAAACGGTTTTTCGATGAAATCATCGGCACCGGCTTTTTTTGATAATTCTTCAATCTGAGGAGTAGCCGATATCATTACCACGGGAATTTTTTTGGTTTTATTATTTGCTTTTAACTGGCGGCAAACCTCTAATCCGTCTATGTCAGGTAATTGTTTGTCCAGTAAAAACATGTCAGGCAACTGAACGTTATTTTTCATTACTGCCTTTCCGAAAGAGTATAATTTTATTTCATACCCCTGCTTTTCCAGGATAATTTTCAGCATATCCTGGATACTATCATCATCTTCTACTATATATATTATTTTACTCATCTTGAATTTTTAAACAAATCACAAGCCATAATCAAATCAGGCCGAATAATTTAGCGGAAGAGTGAAACAAAAAACAGAACCCTTATATTTTTCACTTGAAACATTGATAGTTCCGTTATGATGCTTAATGATTTCAAAGGAGATATAAAGGCCCAGACCCAGCCCTGCACTTCTTTTTGCAACATCGTCATTTGACCGGAAAAACCGGGTAAATAGTTTTTTCTGTTGTTCTGGATCAATTCCCATCCCAAAATCCTGCACACAAACAGTAATTTTTTCCTCATACTTACAAATTCCTCTCTTTGTTTTTCCAGCTTTCTTTGTTCAGTTATCTCATGATAATTGGCAACGGTGCCTTCAATGTGGGTATAGCCTGCAAATAACCTGCTGCTTCGCAGGAATAATAGTTAGAAGGGAATGAAGCAAAATTTATGGAAGCAGAAATAATTTTCCTAATCTTCCTGCCTGAATTTTTTTGTCCTGCTTTTCATCAATTGAATGGCATCCTCATCACAGGGGAAAATTTTATTAATGTTCACCAGATTTGAAGCAAGCTTATCATATCTTTTTCTTAATAAATAGAAAAAAATATGCAGGTAATGAATATTGACAAATACGAGAGTGCGGTTAGCGGCCATCTGTGGTATGATCTGCTGAAAGATGATGGGATATTCAGTGTAGTGAACACCGGGACGAAAATGATGAATAGCATGATACCCGTCGTTCCAGCATTTGCGGTTATATACCGTATTCATGCAAACAATTGCGCTGGCAAGATCATTATCAGGTTCAGAAGGGTCTACAAATGCATGTTGTGTCCAGTTGCCTACCATCATTACCAAACGGGCAAATAAGAGTGGGATGATGAAAACTATAAGAGTTGCTTTCAGATTTATAAAACAAAGCAAAATGACAGCAATGAAAAATGCAATTTCATTTAAAGTGAGCTGGTTGTATAATTTTTTTCTTTTTCTTGCAAAAAGATAATCGAAAGTGTCCTTGGCCCCAAGGATCATAAAATGCCCCCAGTATTTTAAAAAATCTTTCAGGCTGTCTCTTTGATAGCACATCGTAGAGCTGGCATCATCAGGCATGTTACTTTCAATATGGTGCATACCCATGTGATGACTAAAATAGGAATCACCCAAATGCCCAAAGAAGGGGCAAACAAACCAGTGAATATATTTTGTGATGATCTTCTGTTGCGTCTTAAATGTTTTGCGATGGCAAAGACAATGCAACATGAGCCCAAATGAGCCTTTGAAATAGAATTGGGCAAAATAAAAGTAAACCGCAGCGGCAAGCCACCACCATACTCCCTGCAACAGCGGAATGTAAAGTAAAATTCCTGCCGGTAAAATAGTAAGATGTAATATGGTAAGCAGCCTGATAAAAGGAATATCTCTTTTGTCATTAATGTGCTTCAGCCAAAAGCGATCATACCCGTTATATGATTTGGGTTCTTTATAGATCGGATCGCTTATAGTCTCGGGAAAATTCAGCATATTGTGTTGACGGAATTATATCAGGTTTACAGGAAATCATCAGGATTATTATCAAATAGCAAACAAAATATTATCAAGATCATTTTTCAATATACAGTTTAATCAGTGGATGATAAAATAATCCTTAAGCAAATAAATAAAAAATGGTTAAACCGATTAATAAGACTACCTTACAAAAATGAGAGAAAATAGGATAGTGCAGTTTGTTTGTTTTGAAACTACACTCAACAAAGAAGAGTTCATTACTCAATGGGAACAATTCACAAGCCCGATCAGCAGCAAGCCCCATATTACTCTTCAGCAATCTGAAAAAAAAGGTTTGTTCAAATATATTGCTCAACATTTCTGCAATGCTGATGAGTTTGAATTTGTCTTTGCCAGGGCAAGAAGATATTCCCATAACGTGGCAGCGGCGCCTATAAGAACGGAGAAGGCAGGAGGGTATACAATGGTTCAATCAGAAAAAAGAGGTGATGCCCTGGAGGATGAAAGTAAGATTTTTGTTTTTCTCAATAATACGCAAACTGATCTTGACATTTACAGGCGATTAAACTCTTATGGCAAATTAAATATTTACGAGGCCTATTTTGAAAATTGCCTGTATGCATACATACTTGAGTTTTTTGTAAAAAGTGAATTTACAACAGAGCTATTGCTGCAATTGAAGAAGTATGATGCTGCTAAGATCGGTATATACAAAGAATTTGCTCTCGAAATATCTTAGCTTACCAGTTTTACATTTACAGCGCTGGCGCCTTTAGGTCCCATTTCCACTTCAAAGCTTACTTTGCTTCTTTCCTGTATAGGTTCACTACAATTGTTTGCATGCACAAAAACTGATTGCTGGTTTTCAAGGTCTTTAATAAAGCCATAGCCTTTTGCTTCATTAAAAAAGGTAACTGTTCCTTTGCGAATAAGATCCTGCGGGTCGATTGGTAATTGTTTCGGCACACCTATTTCAATATCCTCTGCTTTTATTTCTCTTTTCTTTTTGGGATCGGGCGGTGTAGAACTGATGTTCCCGTTCTCATCAATATAGGCCATCATCTCCTCCAGGCTTTTCCCCTTTTTTGCATTTTCTTTTCTTTCTTTTCTTCTTTCTTCTTTTTCTTTCCTGTCTTTTTGTTTTTGTTTTTCTCTTTCCTTTTTACTCCATGTCTCTTGTGATTTACTCATAAATTTTCGTGTTTTTATTTTTAATTTTCGTGATTATACAAAAAATGAATGAAGATGCCGTGAAAACGCCCGAAGGTAATCAATTTTGGCCGCTTTCTATATTAAGCTTATCTTCATAAAGTGATCTTTAGTTCTTCTAAGATTTAGTATAGTCAGCTAATTTTTTACTTTCTTAGTAACAGTCAGTTCTTCTCTACTTTTTCCTCTTTAGGCTTCGGTCACAGGTATTTTTAATTATTCATTTTAATTTAATTGTTTTATGAACATGTACGTTTCGAACTTAAGTTTTCATACCACAGATGAAGACTTAAGAAAATTATTTGCTGAATTTGGGGAGGTAACGTCTGCCAAAGTAATCACTGACAGGGACACAGGGCGTAGCCGCGGATTTGGATTTGTAGAAATGGAATCTGAAAAAGAAAGTAAAGAAGCTATGAGCAAACTAAATCAAAAAGAGATCGAAGGGAGAGCTTTATCAGTAACTGTTGCCAGGGAAAGACCTGCACGTAATAATAACAACAACCGGAGATGGTAATTCATAGAATTAAAAAAGGTGCGATAATTTGAATTTTATCGCACCTTTTTTTTTCAAACCAATCATTCTTTTGACTCTTCAGCCGAATCATCAGTTTGAGCTTTTATCTCAGCAGCAGGGGTAGTATTTTTTATCAGTAATTGAAAATTACTATTCATCGTAAACTCAAATTCATTTTGCTTCAAAAATTTCTGGGTGGTATCATCCTGCTGTAACACGGCAATAAGATCTTTAGCTAATGGAGTTGGGTTACCGATCCCGGAAAGCCTGCCGTTGATTACTGAAACCGAAAAAGTGAATTTTACTTTTTTTCCGCCAGCTGCCCGTTGGAAATCGCTTTGATTCATATCCAGCATTTGCTCTGCATTTACGGAACGCTTCAAAAGTATCCTGATAACGGGTAAATATTTATTCCATGTCTGGATGAACATAGTGGTGGTTTTTTAAAAGATAAAGAACAGATCAGTTGTCGTCTGTAAGCCTGGTAAACTCAACTCCATTAAATATCCTTGCAAGATTTATGTCTTTTGTTTTTTTCCATAACTCAATGTTTGCATTGGTTACGATGCGCCACAGATTTTTTGACTTCAGATCTTTATAATCGTGTGTTTTAATAAAAAGACCTTTTATAGTATTGCGCTGTTTGAAATGAATATTCAGGGTTTTTTCTGAATTATCTTCTGCTTCTACCTGCCTGATGATTGCTTCACTGGTCATAAAATGATTTAACGTTAACTAAACAGATCGATCTGAGAAACCTGCAGAATATTATGGTAACCAAGCGGAGGATTTGATCACTGCAGAGCTCAAATTTCTTTGACGAAGGTAGGCTTTAATCAGCGGATGGTTTTATTTTATTTTATTTGTTCTGTTAAACAATGATTTATTGAATTAATTGAGGTAACTTTGCAAAATTATTTTTTTTTATAAAACATCTTAATGACTATCCCTAAATTCTCCAATATCCAGCATTCTTTGCATGCTGAATTAAAAGCAAAGATCACTGAGTACTTTCTTGAAGTGGGCAGAGCTACTACTGGTAACTACCAGCTCTTTATCAAAGCAGTGATATTAATGGTGAGCTTTACATTTATATATATACATCTTGTATTCTTTACGCCTGCTGTATTGTGGCAGGTATTAGAAAGTATATTATTAGGATGCCTTGTAGCAGCAATCGGCTTTAATGTAATGCATGACGGAGCACATGGCAGTTTCAGCAAATATAAATGGGTTAATCAGTTTGCTGCGTTTTCATTGAATATATTGGGTGGCAATAGTTTTATGTGGAATATGAAGCATAATGTAATTCATCATGCTTATACAAATGTGGATGGAGTTGATGATGATATTGACATTCAACCGTGGTTGCGCATGAGCAGTACACAAAAGAAATACAGGCTGCACAAATATCAGCATTTGTATTTCTGGATACTTTATTCACTCCTTTATATTTTCTGGGTATTTATATTAGATTATCAAAAATATTTTAAAGGCAGGATCGGTAACATGCGGGTTAAGAGAATGAAATTATCCGATCATTTTATTTTCTGGGGTTTCAAACTCATTCACCTCTTTTTGTTTATTGGACTACCGGTCTACATGGTAGGATTTGAATCATGGCTCATCAGCTTTCTGATTTTTACACTGGTTGCAGGTTTTGTGTTGAGTCTCGTTTTCCAGCTTGCTCATACAGTAGAGCATACTGCTTTTCCTGTCGCCGATAAAGAAACAGGAAAAATGGAAGATGAGTGGGCGATACACCAGTTGAAGACCACTGCTGATTTTGCTACAAAAAATAAACTGGTTACCTGGCTGGTGGGTGGATTGAATTTTCAAATAGAACATCATTTATTTCCTAAGATATCGCATGTTCATTACCCGGCTATTCATAAAATTATTAAAAAGATCTGCGAGGAACACGGTATTCATTATATTGAATTCAGGAATGTACGGTTTGCAATAGCTTCTCATGTAGCCTTTTTAAGGCAAATGGGGCGATAATTAACACTGCCATTAATTTTTTCTTTCTTTATTTTCTTTTTTGATAGTGAGCCATCAGCTTGCCTGAAGCAAGCACATGATCTTTCATTGCTTCTTCCAGCGTTTTTCGTCTGAACCAGCCTGGATATCTTTTCATAATAATTTTTTTTCTTATAAATAGGTTGTTTACCACAGATTATTCTGAAAACTTTATGCCAGTTAAACAACTTCATTAAAAAAATAAACAAGACACCAAAAGCGTAGAAGAGAAACTACAAAAGGAAATAATCAAGAATTGATAATTAAAAACAAAAACAGTTATATATTTTTAATGTGCAAGGTTTATATTTTCTTGTATTTTTTATTTTCGCTATATAGTTAAAGTATTTTAAGGCTTTCTATTTTATCATTCCCTATTTGTTTAATTAATTCATCTAGGTTGTTGAATTTAATTTCTGCACGCAAATATTTTTTTACATACACCCGGATGGTTTGGCCATATATTTCTTTATCAAAATCAAAAATATTTACTTCCACTACTCTTTTTTTGCCATCAACAGTCGGGCGAAAACCGATGCTCATCATTCCTTTGTAGTGTGAATCGTCAATGGTAAATGGTGAATGGGGTGTAGCGGCTGGCGAGTGGGGATTTGGAGTTTGATATTTGGAATTTGGAGTTTCTACGTATACTGCATAGATCCCATTACCGGGAATAATTTTCTCTTCATTTGTGATCTTTAAGTTAGCCGTAGGGTAGCCCAGTTTTCTTCCCAGTTTGTCGCCATCCACAACCATACCTTCAAAGAAGAAATCATAACCCAACAACTTGTTGGCTGTTTCGATATCATCATGAATAATGGCTTCCCGGATATTGGTAGAGCTGATGGCAATTTCATCCAGCACATGTTGAGGAATTTCTTTCAAAACGTAATTATACACCGGGGCCATTTTTTCGAGCAGGCGATAATTTCCCAGCCTGTCCCGGCCAAAGCGATGGTCATAACCTATAATAACGGTATGCGGATGAAATTTTTCGATCAAAAAATTTTGAATATACTCTTCGGCTGACTGGTTAGCAAACACTTCGGTAAAAGGAACAATAGCGAGATGATCAATGCCGGCTTTTTCCAGCAACTCAATTTTTTCATCAAGCGTATTAATAAGACGGATGCCAAGTATGGAAGAAGAGACCACTTTTCTTGGATGCGGATGAAAGGTGATGATGACAGTTTCACCCTTTATCTTTTCAGCTTCCTGTTTTAAATGTTCGATGATCTTTCGATGGCCCTGGTGAACACCATCAAAAGTTCCTATGGTAATTACTGCATTTCGAAAGGGCGGTAGTTGATCAACGTTTCTGTATACATTCATAAATAAACATCATCTCCTAAAGAAGGATAATAAATTCATTACTACATTCGCTGCGCGACTTAGATTTGCAAAGATAAAAGGTAGAGCATCAATAATCACAATGGCTGTTAAATGAAAAGACTGTTTCAATACTCCCCTTCAGGGGCCGGGGGCATGGGCGATCTGTATTCTCAGCGTGGTGTATCGGCACAAAAAGAAGAAGTGCATGCGGCCACAAAAAAACTTGACAAGGGGCTTTATCCAAATGCTTTTTGTAAAATTTTCCCGGACACTTTAGGCGGCGATGAGAAGTGGATAAATGTGATGCATGCAGATGGTGCAGGCACCAAAAGTATTTTAGCTTATTTGTACTGGAAAGAAATGGAAGATGTATCCGTGTGGAAAGGAATTGCGCAGGATGCCATTGTAATGAACCTCGATGATCTGCTTTGTACGGGTATTTATGATAATCTTCTTTTTTCATCTACAATTGACAGGAATAAAAAATTAATTCCCGGTGAAGTGTTGGAAGCGGTTATTACCGGTAGCCAGGAATTTTTTGACAGCATGAAAAATTTTGGTGTTCATATTCATTATCTCGGTGGTGAAACGGCTGATGTTGGTGATGTGGTAAGAACAATCGCTGTGAACGGGACGATGGTTGCCCGCTGGCCCAAAGAAAAACTAATCACCAATGACAGAATAAAAGCAGGTGATGTGATCGTAGGTCTTGCAGGTTCTGGAAAAGCAAATTATGAAGATGAGTACAACAGCGGCATTGCCAGCAATGGTTTAACCAGTGCAAGGCATGATCTGCTGCATAAAACTTATGGTGCAAGATTTCATGAGTCGTATGATACTTCTCTTGATGAGCATGTGGTTTATATCGGGCCCCATTTAATGACTGATGAAATACACGTTGGCAAAGAGCAATTGACAATTGGCAAACTATTACTTTCTCCCACGAGAACTTTTGCGCCGGTGTTGAAAGAAATTTTGCAAAATCATTTTAATGCGGTGCATGGACTGATCCATTGCAGCGGCGGCGGACAGACAAAGTGTATGAAATATATGCCGGGTAATGTGAGAGTAGTAAAAGATAATTTATTTGAGCCTCCTATTATTTTTCAATTGATACAGCAGGCAAGTCATGCCGACGACAATGAAATGTACCAGGTATTTAATATGGGTACAAGAATGGAAATTTATACTGATGAAAAAAATGTCGACGCCTTGATAGGTATTTCGAAAAAATTTGACGTGGATGCGCAATTGATCGGCAAGGTAGAAAAGAGTGATAAAAAGGAGTTGGTGATAAAAACACCAGCCGGTCAACTTAACTATTAATTTTCAAGATATCATCCCTTACTCAATATTGGATTGTCTTCCTTTAAACCAAGCGAATTCATAACATCTTTCCATTCTTTACTTTTAGGAGTAGGAATAACTCTTGTTTGCAAAATTCTTTCTGCCAAAAATTATGGTAAAGAATTCCGATAGCTGTTTAAAAAAATAGTGTGAGTGAAGATGTGGTTAGCTTTTTTGGAAAACTTTTTATTAAATGCTGCGTGAGTTTAGTTTATTTTGCAAAATAATCCGAAAAGCATGGAAGATGTAATCATTGAACTAAGGCATGCAAATATTTACCAGGGCAATAACCTGATCTTACAGGATGTGGACCTTGCAGTGCATAAGGGTGAGTTTGTTTACCTGGTTGGTAAGACCGGCACCGGCAAATCAAGTTTGTTAAAGACACTATATGGCGAGTTGCCTTTGAAAGATGGAGAGGGCACAGTGGCCGGTTATAATCTTAAACAACTCAACTGGAAAAAACTTCCTTACCTGCGCCGGACATTGGGTGTAGTGTTCCAGGATTTTCAATTGCTTACCGACAGGAATGTAAATGATAACCTGAAATTCGTTTTAAGAGCAACAGGATGGACAAATGAGAAAACCATGGATGATAAGATAACAGATGTTCTGTATAAAGTTGGCTTAAAGGCTAAAGGTTTTAAAATGCCTTTTGAACTCAGCGGGGGAGAGCAGCAGCGTGTGGATATTGCAAGGGCTCTCCTTAATTCTCCTAAAATTATTTTAGCCGACGAGCCTACCGGTAATCTTGATCCCGAAACTTCTGATGAGATCATGAACCTTTTATTTCTTATTGCAAAAGATATCGGCACCTCGGTTATCATGGCTACGCATGACTATATAGTTATTCAAAAGTTTCCGGCAAGAATGGTAAGAACAGAAAGAGGCAGGGTGATCGATAATGCTAATATTAATATGGTTTAACCCCTTGTTTCACCAGTGCAATAAAAAAAAGTAATTTATACAGATCAAGAAGACGGAGATTTGTGCTCCCCTTCATTAATTTCATTTTAATTTTTTTGCCTGCAATTTTATAAGTGAAATAAGCGATACCTGTTAGTTTATATTTATTTAAAAAAAGATATGCTCTCACCAGCTTTATATATAGAGCCAGTTGTACTTTATATTCATCAAGTTGATACAAAAAAAATAAATTTTGTAAAGCATTTTCTGTTTTTGCGATAAAAGCATTTGCACCATCAAGCCTCAAATGGTCTGCGGGTAAATTGATATGCTTTATTTCAATATTGCTTCTTTCCAGTTCTATGGCATATAGTGTGTCTTCATATCCGTAGCCTTTTAATTCTTCATTGAAATGTATTTGTTGCAAGACTTTTTTGGGTATCAGAAAATTACCTGTTAAAAAATAGCAATAAGATTTTTCATTTCTTTTATCTGCAGGAATTGCTTCCCTGCGCCTTCCATATTTCCAATGGAGTTTTTTATTTTTTTCAAAATGATTTGCATAACTGATGCCCCCGCAAACAACTATTTTTTTACCTGGATCCGCAGTGAGATAATCATGAATAAAGCTTTCCGACACGGGCATTACATCGCAATCTAAAAAGAGCAGGGTATCAGCATTAGTGTAGTTAACAAATAAATTTCTTATCGCTGACCGGCCAATATTTTTTTCTAACCGGATGTAGCGGAATGAATATTTTTCTGCAGCCTGGTGATTCGGTTTCTGTATATCAATACCTGAGCTATCATCTATAATAATTATTTCTGCACTGATCGAACTTGTTTTAATTTCCTTTAAAAGCTTTATTACCAGCGGTTCGATCAGAAAATTATAAACAGGTATGCATATTGAAATATCAGTCATGAAAGCAGTTTGAGACTTCGGTCAGTAAAGCCAGTCAAGTAGCCGGCAAACGTTTTTTTGGTTATCATATCGTGACAATAATAAGTTTTTTCTCAATTCAATTTCATCAATTGTAAAAGGCTTCGTAATTAAATGTTTTATAACTTCTATTTTATCACGGCAGTCATTGGCTATATAACAGGCCCCTGCGAGATTTGTATTTCTTACCGCCATATCATTGGTAATACAATGCCTGCCTTCAAAAAGAGAATGAAGCAATTTGTATATTTTGCCGGGTTGAAAAGAAGGCACAATATTGATGTGTGCTTTCTGAACAAGATCATCAATTTCTTCTTTGGACGGATTGGCTACGATGCAGGTATGCGAATACAAATGAGCCAGTTTGTTAATGCGGCGTGAAGGGTTTTTCCCGGCAATTATAAAAGGGAAACGAATTTCAGAAAACACCTTTTCTAATAACCAAATAGCCATTTTTTCATTGGCAGGATCGGACAGGTTACCGTGATAAAGACAAAAGTTTCCCATACCTGTGCCACATTTTATTTCACGACATGTAACAAAAGGTAGTAAAAGCTTTACCTGTGGCAGGTGATATTTTTGGCGTAAAGAAATGACGTGGTTTTCTGAAATGCATGCATACAAAAGATCAGCAGGCAGCCGGATCTTTTTTTTATGATGTGATTTTTGGAAGAATAAATTAATAAAGGACTTTTTCCCTTTGTCTATTTCCTCGCGATGAAAATTTTCAGTTTGAACACGAATAACTATCTTTCTTTTATCCCTTTCAATTGAATTCAAAATTCCGGGATGATACACATCTTCAATTAATACCGGGAAATTATTTTTATTCAGGTGGGTTACTAAACTTTCAATATTTGATGAACTATCAAGGTTCGGATAGGTATTTACATTTTCACAATGTTTGTTTAATTCCGCATCAACTTTATCATTACATTTTAATAAATGCAAATGAACATTGACACCGGAATTATGGAGTGCCAAAATCTTTTCAAACTTATCAATAGAATTCCCGCAATCAGCAGGATATGGGGCATTAAGGCAAACGATATGTAAATGACGGCTCAAGAGCTAAAAATAATTTTGTAAAAGCCAATCAATTTTTTTTCTTCATTTTGCCAGTTTAGTTCCTCTCTTGCTTTCATACAATTTTTTTGAAGTTCATAGTATAAAGAATCATCCTTTAGCATTCTGTTCAGCGCCCTGGCTATGCTTTCACTATCGAGGTCTTTTATTAAAACAGCAATATTGTAGTTTTTGTTTAAATCAATATATGCGGGGTATTCTACGCAAAGTTGGGGAATACATGCATGTAAATAATCAAAAAAGCGATTAGCAAGTGAATAGTAATTGCTAATACCTGTTTTCTCAAAAAGAGTTACTCCTATCCAGGCATGTATGGTGTACTCATACAGCTTTTCCGGAGTTAGTTTTCCAAGAAATTTTATTTTGCCTGTCAGATGATTCTCTTTTACAAGAGCTATTGCCTGTTTCATAAAATTCCCATCTCCTGCAAGCAATAGCGGAACATCTATGTCTTTAAAGGCAGGGATTAATGTTTCAAAACTTCTTCCTTCATTTACAGCTCCCTGGTAGAAAATATATCTGTCTTTTCTTTGTGGAATTGTAATTTCTTTTAAAACCGGCATATTCCTGATAACTTCATAGTCACTCCCGTACATTTTTCTGAATTCATCTGCTATAAATTGATTAACCGTGTAGCCATACCGGAACTTTGGCACAGTAAACCGTTCAATTCTCTTCCATATTTTATAAACAGATGGACGGCTGACTATTTCTTTCATTTCACAAAACAATTCGTGGGCATCATATACCCTTTTTGTTCCTTTTATTTTTGAAATAAGGTAGCAGGGGACTATCGTGTCGAGATCTATGGCACAAATAAGATCAGCCTTCTTAAAAAGTAAAAAGAAAAAGAGCCTGAGGTTGTATTCAATATAAAATGCCTTTCCTGTTTCAAAGAGGCTCACAAGTCTTTTCTGGTGAAATTTTTTTGTTTGAAGAGGAACAGATTTTTTTTGCTTGCGCCCAATCAGGGTGACATGATAGCCGGTCAATGAAAGCGAACTACAGATTCGTATCATTCGCTGATCATAACTGAGATCGTTTGTAACTGTAAAGACGAGCCTTTTCATCGGTTTTATGAAAGGAAAGGAGATGAGCTGTATATTTTTTCGATGATTTCAATTGTCTTTAACGTTTCTTCTGAGTTAATAAATACATGTGCCGGATCATTGATTGCCTTTATCAAATGTTCATACACTTTATCATGATTGCTCATACTACCCTCATAAAATCCATATTGGTTTGCCGGCTTGCCATTTGGTAAAGAAGGTCTCGCTTCTCCCTCCACAGAAAAATATTCAAGTTCATTTAAATACTGTCCTCCTATTTTTATTGTTCCTTTTTCCCCGAACAAAGTAAGTGAACCTTCCATATTTTTTCCATTACTATTAATAGTATAATTGATCGTACCTGTGGCGCCATTACTCATTTCAAGACAGGCCGCACCTGTATCTTCAAATTCAATGCAATCTCTATGTAGAAAATTCTTTCTTACTCCACTTGCATTAGATACGTCCCCCAATAACCAGTAAAGAAGATCAATAAAATGGCTGAACTGGGTGAACAAAATTCCTCCGTCAAGCTTTAGACTTCCTTTCCATGAACTGTTATAGTAAGAAACGGGCCTGTTCCAAAAACAATTTATTTGAAAATTGAAGATGCTTCCCAGTTTTTTTTCATCTATAAGTTCTTTTACAAAAGCAACAGGGGGGTTATAGCGATTCTGTTTTACAACAAATAATTTTTTGCCGGTAGATTTTTCAGTTTCTATCATTTGCCTGCCATCAATGCTGCTGATCGCCATTGGCTTTTCACATAGCACATGCTTGCCTGCTTTTAAAGATTTTATTGAATGAATGGCGTGTAAGCCATTCGGTGTACAAACAGAAACGATATCAATTTCTTTTTCCTGTTCTAAAAGATCTTCTATATTATAATGTGTTTTGGCGTTGTATTTATTTGAAAAATCATCTGCTTTTTCTTTAACGATGTCGCACACTGCAATTAGTTGTCCTTTTTTTCTTATTTGTTCTGCATGCCTTGCAGCAATTTTACCGCACCCGATGATGGCAAACTTGTAGTCTATATTCATAATTTGTAGGCATCAAATATACTGTTTGAAAAACTAATGAGTCTGGCCGACAAATGGGAAAACAGTTAAATTTATCTTCAATAAAAAACCCCGCTTCGGCGGGGGACGGGTGAAAAGCTTTTCTTCATTTATTATTGCTGCATACCCTGCATGCTATTTTGCATATTTTCCTGGTCACCTTTTAAATTCTTTCTTTTAAATAGTGCTACGTCGAATTTTCCAAATCTCACTGCAAAGTTGAGCCGGAAAAATTGTGCATCACGCCTGCGCACTGCGTGCTGTGTAAAATAACTTGACTCCGTATATATATCACTTTTTCTTGTTCTGAAAATATCGTTGACACTTAGCGTAAGAGAAGCCACTTTATTTTTCAGAAAATCATATCTCACTACTGCATCTACACCGTAAGTAGGTTTTGAGTAGCCTTGCGAATTACTACTCACAGTAGGACCGAACCCACCGCGACCTCCAAATCCGCCACTGCTGGCACTTCCACCAGGTGGCAATACAGTTTTTGAATTATAGTCTCCTGATAACTGAAGAGAGAAGTTTTTCGGAAGCTTAAAACTGTTATTGATCTTTCCAAACCAGCTATACACCTGCCCTGCCTTTAGATTTGTTTCAAATAATTTTTAATAAGACTTATTACTATTATTACCTTTCTTTTTTGATTCTTTTTTCTTTGTTAATACATGTGCTTATGTGAATAATTACATTTATAAACCAACCTGCCGGTACAAGCGCTTTATCGCCCTGCAAGGAGTCAAAGACCTATCGCAAGTTCTAATCTTGTACCGGCTTTTTGAACATAGTATCAAATAGAAAATAGGGAATAGCAGCCCCATTATTAAGGTCTTGATTTAGTTCAAAAAACAGGTTGATTTATTTACTTAAAATAATTAAGCTATGAGCAAGTTATTTAAAAATTTTGTTGGTATCGACATTTCTAAAACATGGTTCGATGCTACACTTATTACAACCGACTCTTCATTTATGGTTATTCATCAACAGTTCTCACAGACTATGGAAGGATACAACCAGATGTCATCATGGCTTCAACAACACAATGTGTCTATGAACGGCGAAACTCTATTCTGCATGGAATACACTGGAATATACAACACAGGTCTTGTTGCTTATCTTGTTGATCAGTGTGCTCAGCTTTGGGTAGAAATGCCGCTACGGATAAAGAAAGCCGGTGGACTTGAAAGAGGTTGCGACGATAGATCTGCATCTCATAAAATTGCCTGGTATGCCTTTCGTTATCAGGACAGGTCAAAAGCCTGGAAGCCAAACGACACAAACATTGAAAGGATCAAACATCTCATTAGTCAACGTGAAAGAATTATCACTTCCATAAAACATCTTACAGTTCCGGCACAAGAATTACTTGAATGTGGTTGCACTGCAGAAGCCAAGATGATATCCAGGCTTCAACAACCTGCTATTAAAGCTTTGCAAAAGGCAAAACTGAAAATTGAATCGCTTATTCATAAAACGATACAACAGGACCAACAACTTAATCATACAGTAGAACTAATCCAGTCAGTAAATGGTATAGGTATTGTAACTGCTACCGCTTTATTAGTATATACTAAAGGCTTCACCGCTTTTGAAAATGCCAAAGAACTTGCTTGTTATTGTGGTGTCGTTCCCTTTAATAAAACTTCCGGAAGTAGTGTAAGGTATAAATCTTCGGTAAGCCCGTTTGCCAATATGAAACTTAAAAAACTGCTTCACCTTTGTGCCATGTCTGCTATACAAAATGATAAAGAAATGAAACAATATTTTGAACGAAAACTCCTGGAGGGTAAAAATAAAATGAGCATAATAAATGCAGTTCGAAACAAACTTATCCATAGAGTTTTTGCTGTTGTAAGAGATAATAGAATGTATGAGGATAACTACAGCAAACAATGTGAGTAACGCAAAAAAATTATTTGCAAGAACCATTTGTTTTAATCATAGAAAACTGTTTGAATCGCAGGATCATTTGTATTGATCTTTGAAGTATACAGGTTTAAATTGGTTGAAAGGTCCCACCACTGTGCGATTTTATTTCTTACTATAAATTCTAATCCGCCTACAAAGCTTGAATTGGCATTAATAAAAGTATTTATAAAAACAGTATCGTTTTTTACAGGGTTCACTTCGGTGGAAGTATAGCGGGTAATTAAATCGTTTGTGTTTTTGTAATAGGCAGAAATCAGTAAGACATTATTTTTTGGGAAAGTTTTTTGGTAGGATATTTCTATTGAATTAGTAAATTCAGGTTTTAGGTCGGGATTACCTCGGCTTAAATTGAGTGAATCGGAATAATCTGTAAAAGGGAATAACTGGAAAAAATTCGGGCGATTAATTCTCCGGCTATAGTTTAATTGAATTTCCTGGTCATGCTTTAGTTTTTCTGAAAGAAAAATACTTGGGAAAAAACTTATGAGATAATTATTACTGTATTTGCTGGCAGTGTCTTTGTAACCAAAGCCATCTTTTACACTTGTATGCACAGTGCCGCTATAATCTGAACTTTCGAGACGTAAGCCTGCCTGGTAGCCAAAATTTTCTTTTATCCGGCTGCTGTAAGTACTATAAGCGGCATACACTCTGTCCAAATAACTATAATTAGAAGAAAGAGGTGGGAGTTTGGTTATTGTCTCATCAGCATTTACAATACCAAAATCATTTTTGCTATCTACATTTCTCTGAGCCATCCTGACACCTGCTTCAAACTTTGATTTATCATTAATCGGATTTGTATAATCCGATTGAATAGTTAGCCGCTTGTTATCACCTTCGCCCAATTGCTGTTGCCTGTAACCCGAAGTTTGAGGGCCAGCCACTACATTAAAAACATCATTACTTACAAAGCTCGAATTGCTGTTGTTACTTTTATTAAAATTAAGATCGGCAGTGAGCTGATGGCCATTTTTTGGAAAATTATGAAGATAGCTTAACGAACCCCCGTGATTATTAAATGTGCCCTGATTTTTTGAAGTTCGGTTTGTATAGGAAGTATTATTGATTCCGGAGAGTGTATCTACATATATATCGCTGTTCACATTTGATTTAAAATTACCATGTACTAATACTCCGGAAAGAGTAAAAGTATTTCGGTTGTCTATAAAATAATCAAAGCCTGCTCTGCCAAATGCAAAATATCCATGGTTGATCGTTTTATCTTCCTGATGAAGATTGGTGTATGGGTTTTCCAAAAAAGTGTACCTGTCAGTAATTCCTTTTGAAATGGATTTTCTTTGTCCGTAATTGGCATTGGCAAAGAAATTTATTTTTCCCTGCCTGATATTAATATTGCCGCCACTGTTTATTTTCCCCCGCATATCAATGCCCGCCCTTACATTTCCATTGTATCCTGCTTTACGATTTTTCTTCAGCACAATATTTAAAATACCTGAAGTGCCTCCTGAGGCATCAAATTTTGCCGAAGGATTGGTAATAACTTCCACAGTAGCTATTTCGTCCGCGGGAATTTCATCAAGAGTGAGGGGTAGTGGGTCTTCCGTCAACATAAATTTGTGGCGAGCTGTTGCGGAGAGTAATATTCCCATCTATATCTACAGAAACGGAAGGAACGTTTTTCATTACGTCTACAGCCGTTCCCCCAGCGGTACTCAGGTCTTTTTCTACATTATAAATTTTGCGATCAATTCCCAGTTGAACCAATGGTTTTGAACTGGTCACCGTTACATTGCCAAGAACTTTTGGGTCGATTTCCAGTTTAATATTTCCAAGGTCCTTGTCAAGATTGCCCAAAAGGCTGCTCATATCGGGAGTCTCACCACTGTTGTTATTATTATTGTTTCTTCTGAAAGCACCCATATTTATTAGTGAAACATTTTTTTCAAAATTTTTAAATCCAATAGCGCTGATCTTGAGTTTATATTGTCCCATTACCGGCACGCCTTCAATATTGAATTCGCCGTTACTTCTGGTAAGCATTCCACCAATAATAACTTCTTTCCTTTTTTTAGTGACCGTATCATATCTGTTTTGGATCAATTGTACAGAAGCTGCGTCAATGGTTTTTTCTGTTATGGAGTCAAGTATTTTTCCATAGAAACCTCCTTTTAATTGTTGAGCCATTCCACCACGATTTCCCTGGTTGCCACCAGGCATTTGTGCAAATAAGATAGTTGAGACGAATAAACCAATAGCAGCAGCGACTGTTTTTCTCATTATGATTTTTTACTTGCGTGCAAAAGTCTAAAAATCTTTATGCGCAATTGAAACAAATGGATAAACGGTGGTTTGACGATCATTTGGGAAAAAACCTTTTGCCGCTTATCTATTTAATATAATAGATTATCATCATAGTGACGAAGCCTATCAAAAGCCCGATAAGTGTTCCAAATAAGCTGACGAGTTTTAATTTCCCTGAGAAATTTTTATAAAATGCAGTTTCAAGCTCCTCAATAGAAATACCATTTATTTTTTGAGAGACCAATTGTTCTATATTAATATCATTTGCCATGTTAGAAACGAACTTTCCCATTATTTTGGGAAATAAGGACTCAAGCTCTGCCAGAAAAACCTTTTTAAGTGAATTGATGGTTTTATCACCGACGAACATACCCACCACCGGCATTTCTTTTTTTAATTTATTACGGAGAAAATCATCAATATGTTCTTCGATTGCAGGCATTATCTTTTGCAAATTGGCAGGATCGGTGATTTTTTCTTCAATTATTTTAGTTGAAAAAAATTCCTTAGCTGCCAGTTTTCCAATTTGAAAAGCTATTACAGGCTGCTTTGCCGGAAAAACTCCCTGTATATGTAAACCCAAAAGAGATTTGGGATTTTGCGGACGAAAGAGCAAAATAAAAAGCATTTTTATTACCAGCCAGCAACTAAAAGCAGACGCTAAAGGAATAAGAAATAACCACCAGGACATAAGAATGAATTAAAATAAAAATCCCGACTAAATGCCTCGGGATTACCGGGTGGCTGATGGGTCTCGAACCCACGACCCTCAGAACCACAATCTGATGCTCTAACCAACTGAGCTACAGCCACCATAATGAGCGAACAAAGATATAGAAAACTTTTCTCGTTTAAGGTTGTCGATTAGTTAGTGGTACAATTTTTATTTATATAAATTCAAGCTTCAAGGAATAAGTGACCAATGAGAGTACTACGAGGCAGAAACCTTTCATCAAAAACATTAGTTAAAAGCATGGAAGGGTACGAAATCCTCCGTTTTTATGTTATTTTTGGAATATGCTCAAAGCATTAAAATATATGACAAACATGAAACGACTTCCTATCCTTGTGATACTTGTAGTGGCAGGTACTTTTGTTGCTTTTCAGTCCCTTGGAAAAAATTCAAATCCTCCCTCTAAGTATGAAAAAATCTTGAGAAACGTAGGGCAAATGCTTGCCGAAGCTCATTATAGCCCCAAGGCTATCAATGACGATTTTTCAAAAGAAGTTTTTAAAAAATACTTGAATGATCTTGACCCGGATAAAGACATTTTTTTAAAAGAGGATTATGATGCTTTGAAAAAATATGAGACTAAAATTGATGATGAGATCAAAGGTGATGCACCTGTAGAATTTTTCTTAGCAGCAGGTCAGCTATTTAATAAAAGAATTGAAGAAGCTGCAAAAATTTATAATGCAATACTTGATCAGCCATTTAATTATACTATAAATGAAACAATAAATCTTGATGATGATAAACAAAATATCCCTGCTACAGAAGCTGAATTAAACGAAGCCTGGAGAAAAAGGTTAAAATATCTTGCTCTTGATCGTTATGCTGAATCTCTTGATGTGAGAGAAAAGAATAAAGGGAAACAGGGATTTGTGGTAAAGACTGACCAGGAATTGGAAAAGGATGCAAGAGAAAGAGTGAGAAAAGCAATGGACAGAACATTTGATCACTATCGCTATAAATTTTCTGATGATGATAAGTTCAACGTGTTTGTGAATGATATCACCACATCCATGGACCCTCATACAGAATTTTTTCCTCCTGTTGACAAACGTTATTTTGATGAACAAATGAGCGGAACGTTCTTTGGCATTGGTGCTCAATTGAGCTATGATGATGGGAATATAAAAATCGCAAGCCTTGTAACAGGAACTCCTGCGTGGAAGTCAGGAGAAATACAAATTGGTGATGTAATCATAAAAGTGGCACAGGGCGATAATGAACCGGTTGATTTAACAGGATATGTTGTTGAAGATGCTGTAAAATTAATTCGTGGTACAAAAGGAACGGAAGTAAAACTTACACTCAGGAAATCAGATGGTTCCATAAAAACAATATCTCTTATTCGTGATAAAATCGTGCAGGAAGAAACCTTTGCACGCAGTGCTATTGTAAAAAATGGTTCTGAAAAGATTGGCTACATTTATTTACCTGAGTTTTATGCCGACTTTGATAATCCAAATGGCGCCCGTTGCTCTATTGATGTGGCTAATGAAATAAAAAAACTAAAAGAAGAAAAAGTAGACGGGATTATTATGGATCTGCGCAATAATGGTGGTGGCTCTTTATATGATGTAGTTCAAATGGCAGGATTATTTATTGATGAAGGCCCGATAGTGCAGGTAAGGGACAGGGAAGGAAAACAACCCCAGGTATTAAAAGATAAAGATCGTTCAGTTTTATATGATGGCCCGTTGACTGTAATGGTAAATGAATTCAGCGCTTCTGCTTCTGAGATTTTTGCAGCAGCTATCCAGGATTATAATCGGGGAGTTATTATAGGAAGCACTTCTACTTACGGTAAGGGAACTGTACAACGTAACATCGGACTTGATTTCGCCTCTAACTTATTAGGTTCAAATTCTGACCTGGGTACAGTGAAATTGACCTTACAAAAATTCTATCGTATCAATGGAGGATCTACTCAATTGAAAGGGGTTTCTTCTGATATTGTTTTATCTGATAAATATGAGGATCTAAAATTAAGAGAGAAGGATGACCCCGATGCGTTGCCATGGGACGAGATTTCAAAAGCGAACTATATCCCGTGGAATCCGGGATATGATATTTCGACTATTAAAAGACTTGAACAGGATAGGTTAAGCAATAGCGATGTTTTTAAAACAATCAGGGAAAATTCAGAGTGGCTGGAAAAACAAAATGATAAAGATCATTCTCTTCAATTGGAAAAGTATCGCCAGGAACAAAAAGCTATCGAAGCTACTGTAAAGCAAGATGCAACACTGGAAAAATTAAAAGATTCGCTGGATGTTTCTTTTGTTGCAAAAGATAAAAACATGTTTGCTGACGACAAGGCGAAACAGGAAAGATTTGACAATTGGTTAAAAGGTCTCACGAAAGATATTTATCTTGACCAGGCAGTAAAAGTAATGAATGATATGATCAGTCAAAGAAATCTTGCTTTGGGAAGCAAACAGCCTTCGAAGGCTTTTTAGAAAAAATGTTTTATAAAAGATAAAGCTCCGTAGTTCGGGGCTTTTTTGTTATGATAAGTATCGTTCTTTTATCACATTTACATGATGGATGGAATGACCTATAGAAATATAACCAAATGCAAGTACATAATTGGAGCTGTTATTTGAAGTGCCAGTTGCATTTAACTGCTCATCGTCGAAAGAATCGTAGAGATATTCGGTTGCTTTGCGTACAGCTATAAATTCTTCGATCAATTCATTCCAGATTCTTTTATCAGCTTTTGCATTTTTGGCAAAGATATTTTCGTCAAAGCCGGGCAGGGGAGTGGGGTCTTTTCTCGCAAAGCGAAGAGCTCTGTAACAAAATACTCTCTCAGCATCTATCATATGTTGCAATACTTCTTTAATTGTCCATTTACCTTCTGCGTATGCATAATCAATTTTACTGGCAGGAAGCTTTTGAAAGAAATCAATAACTGCCGGTGTTTGATTTTTAAAAGCAGTCATTAAATCATTTTCTGGTACCTGGTTAATATAGTTGTGATAAAACTCAGGTACGCGGGTTAAGCCTGGCCTTGCCATATTTTTAATTTTAGTTTTTTGATTTAAGATTTCAGATTTATTTGAAAGTTGATATTTTTTTGCAATTTAATTTTTCAAAACACTTTCAAACAACTTAAAAATCCTTTTGTATTCATCAGTCCAACTACCTGGCTCAACAAAGCCATGATCTTCCATCGGATAGGGAGCTATTTGCCAATTATCTTTTCCCAATTCAATTAATCGTTGTGTCAATTTTACTGCATCCTGGAAATGTACATTTTCATCCACCATACCATGGCAAATAAGCAAATTTGATTTAAGCCCGTCCGCAAAATATATTGGTGAGCTTTTGTGATACGCAAGGCTGTCGTTGAAGGGTTCATTCAAAATATTACTTGTATAAATATGATTATAGTTTGCCCAATCAGTAACCGGGCGCAAAGCGGCTCCTGCTGCAAATACATCAGGAGTTGTAAATAAGGCCATCAATGTCATAAAACCTCCATAGGAACCGCCATATATTCCTATTCGTTTTGGATCGACTCTGAAAGTTTTAACCAAATAATTGGCACCATCTACATTATCATCTAAATCTTTTCCTCCCATATGCCGGTATATTGCAGTTCTCCAGTCTCTTCCATAACCTGCACTGGCCCTGTAGTCAATATCCATTACATAATAGCCATTGTCTGCAAGTAGATTATTGAACATGTACTCCCTGAAATAATCACTCCACCATTTATGTGCGTTTTGTAAATAGCCCGCACCATGTACAAACAATACAGCAGGTTTGCCATTTGCTGGAGTTGCAGGTTTATAGAGCCGCGCATACACCTGTGCTCCATCTCTTGCAGTAAATGTTATTACTTCAGGATCTCTCCACGGATACGATTTAAATTCATCACTCATCGCTCGGGTTGTGATCTGTTCTATTTTACCTCCGGGCTTATTTTCCTGTAAATAAAGTTCCCATGGTTTATTGGTATAAGAGTAAAGAATAGCAATATATTTTTCATCGGGAGATACGGTTACTTCATTCGCGCCGGTCATTGTTGTGATCCTTTCTGCTTTTCCGCCCGACACAGGTAAATGATAAAATTGATGTTCACCGGGATGAATTTCATTTGTTGTGATATAAAAAATTTTTTTGTCTTTTGAAAGTTGAGCCTGCAATACTTCATATTTGCCGGATGTTAGCGCTTTCTTTTCACCAGTTTCTACATTTGCCGTGTATAAATGTGAATAGCCTGTAATTTCTGATTGATACCAAAACATATTTTCATTTATCCAGTCTGAATTCAAACCTCCGAAAAATCCAATTCCTGGTCCGCCGATCCATGCTTCATCACGCTGCCTGTCAATTAGCTTTAATTTTCCGGATGCAGTATCAAACATCATCAGCCATCTGTCTTTATGATCTGCTGATCTTATATCAACCATAGCATGAGTGCCTTTCGGCGACCATTGAATATTGAGAAAGATAACGGATCGTATGGGAGGATCTTTTATTTCATCTTCAAATTTTTTTGGATAATCTTTTGTATAATCGGGGAGATCACGAATTCCGGGAATTGAATCCGTTTTCATTTCCATCACCGTATCCTTTTGCCTGTCGTAAATAAAAAATTCCGAACTGCTTTGTGGTGCACCTACTTTTGCACGACCGGGTATTTCTGTTGTATAACCTGTTTCAGTAACAAAGCTTGCTATAATGGTTGTTTTAGCATCGGTAGCAGGTTTTATCAGGCGATAGCTGATGAATCTTCCATCAGGACTTATGGCAAGGCCTTGTATAATGCCGTTATCAATTTTGATTTCACGCAATTCATTTTTGGGTAAACTTTTATTGTATTCTTCTCTTGCTTCTCTTTTCTCTTTTCTTTGTTTTAATACCTGTAAGTACTGAAGCTGATCTTTCTTAAGCCAATCTTCCTCTGAGTCTCCTGTTTTTTCTTCCTTATTCCTGCTTCTGCGGAAATTGTTTGCCCGGGATTGCGATTCCCTGGATGATTCATCAGATCCTGATCGCAAATTAGTGAGCTGCATAGTTTCACCTGTTGAAATATCCCATGCATATAAGTTTTGATTGCTTGTATAAACAATCTTTGAGTCATTAAAAGAAAATTGTGGATTGCTCTCCCTGTCAGTTGTTTGAAAAATATGTTTTGTCTTCCCGCTTTTTATATCTTTTAAAAATATATCTCCATCTTTTGCATATACAAATGCTGTTTGCGAAGAATTCCACTTAATATCGTCAGAAGTAACCAGGTTTTGTTTTTGTTCTACAGAAGCTTTTTTAGGATTATGATCGTTTAAATTAATAAAGTAAACAGAATCAGCAGGAGCTTTATCAGGGTTCCAGTCGAAGTAAAGATATCTTCCGTCATAACCCCATTCAACTCCTGAAGGTGAAGTACCGATCCATTTCGGATCACGCATAATCTTTTCAACGGTGAGTTTGTCTAACTTTTGCTGCGTAAATGAACAAAGAGAAATAAAAAAAAGGAAAAAAGTAACAATCAGTTTTGGCATAACCGCAAGTTTAAGAAATAAATGTATTCGGAAACAGTTAGTGAAAATAAGCTAACCACAATGGTCAGTGAGCAAATTTATGGTTTAACGTTGACTGATGCATTTGAAATAAAGTAAAAAATAAAATCCCTCCTTGCCTGGAAAAGAGGGATCACTATGATAATATTTCAAAAGTTAGTGAGAGGAATCTTTTCTTTTATTGCTGTCTTTAACATTCGTAATGATCGTCGGATTTTTTCCCTCGACCGGAGGAACATTTGGTTTCCCTTTTGGTGCATAAGTCGTATCTATTTCATCAAGTATCATCTGCATTATATCATTATTTCTTGCTTCATCCTGGACAGTGGTAAAAAGATCATCTCTTTCATCTCTTAAATAAGTGTAATAATTTCTCTGCTGCTGTATATCTTTTTTAAGTGCCTGGTCAACTTTTTGTGCTAATTGTAAATCTCCTGCTTTATATGCAGCTTCGAGATAAAGTAAGCCATAAAGATTATGAGATGCATCACGACTTATCATAGCATAAGGAAGATCTTTGCTATCTATCAGGCTTTCACATTTGTTCAACATCTTTAAACCTTCATCCTTTTTTCCTTGATCAGCCAGGTTGCCGGCTGTCTCTGCGTAAGTGCTCCGAATATTTAATGCATGCCTCCGATTTTCCTCGTCAAAATATGCTCCATTTTTGCTGTTAAACACAAATTTATTCATCACATTATATGCAGCGGTATCAGTATTCATATCTTTTAATAAACCTACATGTTGGTTAATGATCCATTGATCCTGCGGTCTTTTTGTTATGATTGGAACGAGACGATAGGTTAATCCATCTTTCCGCAGGTAATTCCCAAAACCAAGATTATTATAGTAAGAAGTAAAATAAATAGGTCTCTTCCATCCATCGGCAGCAATAATATTTAAAATAGTCAGGTCATTTTTTTGAATATAAAAGTTTCTTCCTTGTTGTACCGGCAGTTCAAATTTCATTTCACTCACCACGGAGTCATTTGCATTTACAGTTCCGTTTCTTCTTACCAATGTTGTATCAACCGGAACAGTAAAACGTTTTTCACCAAAAACCTGAGGTCCTACATCTCTCCCTTCATCATCAAGCACAGGCTTACCCATTTCGTTTTTCATTACATCGTAAAGCGAATAATATTTATCCTGTGGTTTTGACGGATCCGCCTGGTATACGAGGTAATTGCGGTTATCACCTTCAATTTGCTGCGGTGTCCATATTACATCAATAGGGTCGCTTTGATTTACTTTATAGCGAAGTTGGTTAATGTACCAATCAATACCCAGCAAACTATTATTGATAATTCTTATGTCAGGTCTTACACCTTCCACTTCCTGTGCATACCATAAAGGATATGTATCATTGTCACCAAAGGTGAAAAGGATAGCATTCTTGGCACAACTTTGCAAATAATCTTTTGCTACATCTCCGGCAAGGTATTTTTTACTGCGGTCATGGTCGTCCCATTCCTGTTGCGCCATAATAATAGGGACAATAAGACAAACAACACTGGTTACAATATTTATTATATTGGAATTTTGACCACCAGACGAAACAGCCCTGATGCCATAAACAAGAATGGCAGTAATAGCCGCGAACAGAGCAGTGATCATGATGGCAGCCGGAAATGCTTCCCTGGAATGCCATGCAAAACTCATTAACCCAATAAAGAATGTGAGTACTGATCCCGTAATTAAAACATTATTGAAAAGCTTTTTATGCTCTTTTTCACGTACTAATTGAAATAAGGCCGGCACAGCTAAACCTATCCATACTGCAAAAGCATAAAAAGAACCCACATAGGCATAATCCCGTTCACGGGGCTGGTTGCCGGGTTGATTAAGATATAATACAACCGCAATACCGGTCATAAAGAATAAAAGAAAATTATTTGTCCAGTCTTTTTTATCCTTGCTGAATTGAAATACGCAACCCAAAATGCCCAGTAAAAATGGAAGAAGGAATAATTTATTATGTGCTTTATTGGTTGTGCTGCTTGTGGGCATCCGGCTCTGGTCACCGAGCAATTGGTTATCTATGAATGAAATGCCGGTGATCCAGTTACCATCTCTTACATTTCCAAATCCTTGCAGATCGTTTTGTTTACCTGCAAAATTCCACATGAAGTATCGCCAATACATCAGGCCAAGCTGGTAAGTAAAAAACCAATTGATGTTATCACTATAAGTTGGTGGATCAAACCCGGTAATATTGCCTTGCTGATCTCTTTGCGCCAAATCAAGCCAGTCTGCATAAAACTGTCGGTGACTTTGTTCATCACTTCCATCCCACACCCTGGGAAAAAGTTGCATATCCTCATCCTGGTATTCATAAGTTCTTGCTTTTCCTATTGGAATATAGCGGTCTTTTCCCTTTACATATTTCATTTCCCCTTCTTTAAATGCATAATAACCCGGATTATCCGGGTCTGGCTTTGGCTGAGCCATGTAATGAGGACCATACACCAATGGTGCTTCACCATATTGCTCACGACTTAAGTAGTAGACAAGGCTCAGGGGGTTGTCTACGTTATTCATATCAATAGAAGGATTGGCATTGGAGCGAATAAGAGTAGTGAAATAAGTAGAATAACCCAGCATCATAAATGCATAGCACCATAATGCCAGTTTGATACCTTTTGTATTATTTGCTTTAAAAAGACGAGAAAGAAAACCGGCAGCAAGTAACAACAACACTTTAAACATACGGCCGGCAGCAGAATCTGTTTTTGTAATGTAAGGAAGAAATAAAAGGACAAGAAGAATCCCCAACCAAATCGACATTTGCAGTTTTGTAACCTTGTTATTTTTAAAACGGAGACCAATAGCTACCATGACAGCAATAGCTGCAAAATAAAAAGCAAACCCAGTGAAAAAGGGTAAATGAAAATCATTCACGGCAAAAATATCCATGGCTCCTGCTGCCTTCATTGAATATTGAATAACGATTACCTGTACAAGACCGGTGAGAGCAAGAGAAATGATAAGAGCTAAAACAGCATTCCAGAATTTATATTGATAGCGGCGGAAATAATAGATCATTCCGACTGCCGGTATCACCAGCAAACTTAACAGGTGTACACCGATGGAAAGTCCCATAGCAAAAAATGAGAAAACGATCCAGCGGTCAGCATGGCTTCTTGCAACGGGATCATTTCCTGCTCTTTCATCGGCATGTTCCCATTTCAGCATTGCCCAAAAAACAAGAGCAGTGAAAAAAGAAGACAGGCCATACACCTCACCTTCTACGGCACTGTACCAGAATGAATCACTAAAGCAGTATGCTAATGATCCTATCACGCCGGCGCTCATTACAGTAAATATTTGCGGTTTGGTCATTTCTTCACCTACCGTCACAAACATTTTTCGTGCAAAATGAGTAATGGTCCAAAAGAGGAAAAGAATGGTAAATCCACTGGCCAGGGCACTCATCATATTAACAGCATGGGCAGCGTGGTTCGGGTTATTACCAAATAAAATAATAAACAACCTGCCTAATAATATCTGCAAGGGTGCACCCGGAGGATGAGGTAACTGTAATTTATAAGCGCAAGAAACAAATTCGCCACAATCCCAAAAACTGCCTGAAGCTTCCCGGGTGAAAAAATAAACAGCGCAGGCAATGATACCCACTATCCACCCGGTAATATTGTTGACTTTTCTAAAATTCATAATGAAGATAATTTGGACGTGATTTTTGCAACAGGCAAAAATAGTGTTTCAATTGTAGATTTAATTGGCAGTTTGCAAAACAATTATTAAAAAATATGAGCCTGGATTTTTAATCTATATATTCTCATTATAAAAGGATATCAGCAATTTCATTCCATAAATGCACTCTTTTATGCCTGCCGGGATGTTGTAAAAGATTATGCGGCTGGCTAAATAAAATAGTGTGTCCTTTAAAAGGATCAAGATTTTTGAAATGGTCATCAATCATCACATCGGCTTCCACAATAGTTTTTGAGCCGCAAAAAACAATCTGTTGCCATGTTATAAAAGGGAAGTGTTCACTCAGCCATTCATGTTTTTCAGTAAGGCTTTGAGGAAATTCAGTGGCAGCAGAAACAATAAATATTTCATATCGCTTATTCAACTCTGATAGTATTTCTTTACTTTCCTCCATTACTGGCGCCAATCTAAAAAAATCTTTAGTGCGGACATATTCTTTTCCCTTTGGAAAAGCCAGGGATTCCGGTTTACCCGTTATTTCTTCTATTGTTCTTCTCCTTCCAAAATCTCTTTCGTCATAGAGAAAAAACTGCTCGGTTGTATCAGCAAGTACACCGTCCATATCTACTGCAATTCTTTCCATCTTTTTGGTTTTACGGATTATTATTCAAAATATACTCTTATTGTTTGATAAAAGAGCTGGTTCTGCATAATAGATGAAACCTGTCTTGTTTTTTCTGAAAAGCCTTTAAGCCCAAAGAGGCCGGCCGCATTTCCCTTATTGATGGCAATTTCCAGGTAACCTACGCTATTAAATAAGGCAAGTTTTTCACCTTCGGCTACGTCTGCATATGATTCACTTATACTTTCAATCACTTCATCTCTTTTAAAGACGATTTTAAAATGCCTTCCTTTTCTTTGTTCCTCAAATTGGGAATGGGTGATATTTACAACTACGTTTTCAAAATTATCAATGAAAATGATTTGTCCTTCGATCCAATTATCACTTAACATTGGTTTTAAAGCGATTTTTTCAATATATTCCACGTCAGAAACGCCAATATTTTTTATTGACTCCCCGCCTGCAAGTTTATTTATAATATTTGCCATTACCTCGACAAAATAGAGAGTACTTTTTGTAATTGTTTTATCGAGTGGAATACCAATGATCAGTTCGGGCTTTTCTTCCAGTATCATTGTCAAAAGGCCGTTATCAGCTATCAGAAAATATTGTTCATTATGAAAGGCGAGCAGCAATTGTTCAGGTTTGGATTCAAACAGATTTACCAATATGAGATGATAGGTATATGCAGGAAAACTCCTGATAGAATTCCGGCAAACATAGGCTGCCTGCGGATAATTAAAGGGTGAAATATTGTGTGAAATATCAATGAGACGGAAATCCGGGTTTACTTTTAATAATTGTGCTTTTATTGCCCCCACTATATAATCCTGGTTGCCGATGTCAGATGTAAGGGTTAGTAGTGGCATTTAGCGAATTTGGATTTACGATTTTAGGTTTGAGAAGGTTAATTCTTTTGCGAAAATACAATCTGAAATCTTCAATCTCTGATCTGAAATTATTTTACCAGCTTTCCTTTTTTATAGAAAAATCTTCTTGTCATTTTATCAGCAAAAGCGGGAAAAAATTTATTTAAGAATACTGTTTGTTTGCCTGTAAAGGTCATTACTACAGTGCGCTTTCTTTTTTCAATTGCGTGTAAGATTATCCGGGCACATTTTTCTGCACTCATCATTTTATCTTCATCCATAGGACTCTCGCCCTGCGATTCACCTTTACTGTTTAAAGCTGCATTACGGATATTGGACGTGGTAAATCCAGGGCACACCCACATCACATGAACCCCGCTGTCAAGCAATTCAGTTCTTATTGCTTCAAGCCATCCCTGCAATGCAAATTTAGAAGCAGAATAACCGCTGCGACCCGGTAACCCCCTGTAACCTGCAATGGAAGATACTCCCACAATAGTTCCTTTTCTTTCTATAATTGAATTCAATGCATAATGAGTACAGTATACTGCTCCCAAAAAGTTAATTTCCATAATTTTTTTTATTACTTCGGGGGATGCATCTTTTAATTCGGAACGCATAGAGATACCGGCGTTATTAATTAATATATCAATTCCTCCAAAAATCTTTATTGTTGTTTCAATAAAACGGCGACTTTCATTTTCATCGCTTACATCCGTAACTGTAGTATGCAAAGGATAGGAAGCAAAGCTTCTTTGCAGTCTGTAAAGTTTATCGTGATTCCGGCTGCAGGTAGCTACTTTAGCACCCTTTTGTAATAAGGTTTCTACCAATGCTTTGCCGATACCATCACTACCTCCCGTAACAGCTACCACTTTATTATTAAAAAAATCCGGCATGGAAAGTATATTAATGTGGCAAACCTAAATCAAATTAAGCAGATGCAAATGCTGTAAAAACGACAACTATTAATATTGTTTTTAATTAATACTGATTTACGCGAATTAAAAACTTTTGGAGTGAAGATAGGGAGGGCTTATTTTTGCACTCCGTTTAAAAAAAAGAGAGGAGTTTTCTTACAAAGCTCTTCAGAGATCTCGTAGCTCAGTTGGTAGAGCACAACACTTTTAATGTTGGGGCCCTGGGTTCGAGTCCCAGCGGGATCACTTCTTAGAAGTTAGATTAATTTCAAAACGCTCAGGAGACTCTGCAAACATTGATTTGCAGAGTTTTTTTGTTTTACACACTTTGTTTTAAAAAATATCAAAACAGGATGACGTCTTTAAATATCAAAAAAGCAATAGCGATATCAAGCCTGGTGACTCACTACGCTCACTTGTCAGTTTAACTTCAGTATATTTATCATAAACTTCTTGATATGACTTCCCGCCGCGATTTCTTGCAAAAGATCACTCTTTCAACTGCAGTTCTTCCTTTTTTGCATTTGAACGAAACAACAAAAACAAAAGAAACTACTGATAAGCCACATGATGAAAGAATACTTCGTGTTGCTATCATGGGATTGGGGAGCTATGGCACTCGTGTTGCAGAAGCAATGCGGGATTGCAAAAGAGCAAAGCTAACAGGTGTGATCAGTGGTACTCCATCCAAAATAAAAGACTGGCAGAGCAAATACAACATCCCTGATAAGAATTGTTACAACTACGAAAACTTTGACCAGGTAAAGGACAACCCTGATATAGATGCAGTGTATGTGATCACTCCGAATGCATTGCACCATGATGAAGTGATAAGAGTCGCTAAAGCCGGCAAACACGCCATTTGCGAAAAACCAATGTCGATAAATGCTAAGGAGGGACAGGAAATGGTTGATGCTTGTAAAAAAGCGAACGTAAAATTATTGGTAGGTTACCGAATGCATTTCGAACCCAAAACACTCGAGATTATCCGCATGCGGAAAGATGGAGAGTTTGGAAAGATCATGTTTTTCCAGGGACTATCAGGTTTTACGATTGGTGATCCAAATCAATGGCGATTGAATAAAAAACTTTCAGGAGGCGGGGCTATGATGGATATAGGCATTTACTCGGTTAATGGTTCACGTTATATGGTTGGTGAAGAACCAATATGGGTAACGGCGCAGGAAACAAAAACAGATGCGGATAAATTTAAGGAAGGGATAGATGAGACCATCCAATTTCAGTTTGGTTTTCCCAGTGGTGCGGTGGCTTCATGCTTGTCGACCTACAACATGAATTATCTTGATCGCTTTTTTCTGACCGGGCAAAAAGGTTTTGCAGAACTAAACCCTGCAACCGGCTATGGACCGATTGAAGGCCGCACGAATAAAGGCGAATTAATGCAACCGGTTGTGACGCATCAAACAATCCAGATGGATGAAATGGCCGCAATTATTTTTGACGGTAAGCAACCGGTAGTTGCAGTTGACGGTGAAGAAGCAGTGCGGGATCTGAAAATTATAGATGCCATCTTTGAGGCTGCAAAAAAAGGGAAGCGCATTGATCTGAAATAATAGCCATTGAAGAATAATTATTTTTTGTTGTTGATAAGCAGAAAATGTTGTGAGAGACTATTGGGTCTTCGGAAGAAATTTTTTTCTCAAAACCGACTTGCTAACTATTACCAATTAAAAACAACTTGCCATATGAATAAGCAGACTGTGATTTTTTCTTTTTTCATTTTTCTTTTTTCATTTGCCCATACTCAGCAAATACAAATAACGCTAACTGCTGACCAGATCAAATTGTACACACCGGACTGGAAAGGAGAACGCTTTTCGGATGGACGTCCTAAAGTGGCGGATAATTTTTTAGAGCGTCTCAAAAATGTTTCCATGGAAGAAGCGTGGGGGTATTTAAGAAGCAAGGGTTATCAAAATCAATACGAAGGCGATTGGCAAATTCTCCGCCCTGATTCAGTAATGGTTGGGCGGGTGGTAACCGCGCAATACATGCCGCTTCGCCCGGATGTAGATAATTTAATTAAGGATCAGGGCAAGAAAGAAGGCCGTATTGGCGGCACCAATTCTTGGCCGATCGATGTACTAAAAGAGGGTGACATTTATGTAGCCGATAGTTATGGAAAAATTGTAGACGGAACTTTGATCGGTGATAACCTGGGAAATTCAATTTATGCTTACTCGCATAAGGGGGTTATCTTTTATGGCTCTGTACGGGATATTGAAGGCCTTGAAGAAATCGATGGCTTCAATGCATGGATGAAAGGTTCTGACCCTTCTTTCATTCAACAAATGATGCTTACCGGTATCAATGTTCCTATTCGCATTGGCAGAGCAACTGTTTTACCGGGGGATATTGTTCTTGCTAAAAAAACCGGAACCATTTTCATTCCAGCGTCAATGGTGGAAGACCTTGTATTAAGTTCTGAGTTCGTCCAGTTGAAAGATGAATTTGGTCATCAGCGTTTGCGTGAAAAAAAATATACTCCCGGCCAGATAGATCAACAATGGACCGATGAGATCAAAAAAGATTTTCTGCAATGGCTGGATGCTAAAAAGAACCTGCCTATGTCACGACAGGAACTTGATGAATACATGAAGCAAAGAACATGGTAGCTCCTTTTCTGTCAATTCGAATCATACATTATTAACTGCAAAAAAATTATCATGACACCTGCAAAAAAAATTTTATCAAAACTCGGATTAAAAGATCCGGAGTCAACAGAATCATCAAATAAACCAAACGCCGAAAATATTTCTGAGAATCCACGCCGTACTTTTTTAAAAAACTCTGCTTTAGGTGGAATTGCTTTGGGAGGTGCATTCATGTTTTCTCCAATTGAAGAAGTCATTGCAAATACCACGCAAAGAGTCAGGCGTTTTTCTGCACCATCCGATTTAAAAATTACTGACTTACGTTATGCAACAACAACTGTACTTGGACGTACCTCAATTATTCGCATCGATACTAACCAGGGAATTTATGGTTTGGGAGAAGTGAGAGACGGGGCGGATGTTCGGTATGCATTGATGCTGAAAAGCAGGATACTCGGAATGAACCCGTGCAATGTTGAATTGATCTTTAAAAAAATAAAACAGTTTGGTGGTCCATCAAGACAGGCAGGGGGTGTATGCGGAGTAGAAATGGCTTTGTGGGATCTGTGCGGTAAAGCCTATAACATTCCTGCATGGCAATTATTAGGTGGCAGATATCGTGATCAAATCAGGTTATATGCTGATACCCCGGAAGCAGGTTCTCCCGAGGAACAAAAAAAATTAATGAACTATCGCATCAACGACCAGGGCTATACATGGCTTAAAATGGATCTCGGTATTAATGAGATCAATAAAATTCCGGGTGCATTAGTGAATTCAAAATTCTGGGAAAATGACAGGGGAGATTTACAACAATGGGGAGATTGGGGACCGACAAGCTATTCCAATTCAAGACATCCTTTCACGCAAATACAAATTACAGAAAAGGGACTTGATGAAATGGCGAAGCTTGTAGAGAATGTCAGAAACATGTTGGGTTATGATATTCCTTTGTCGTCCGATCATTACGGTCATTTTGATTTGAATAATGGAATTCGTCTCGGTAAAAAATTAGAAAAATACAGGTTGGCCTGGATGGAAGATGTGATTCCCTGGGATTATCCCGATCAATGGAAAACATTATCAGATGCATTGGAAACACCGATGTTAACGGGTGAAGATGTCTATTTGCTTTCTAATTTTAAACCGCTCATCGATATTCATGCTGTTGACATCGTTCATCCTGATTTGGCTTCATCGGGGGGATTGTTAGAAACAAAACACATTGGCGACTATGCCGAAGAGCATGGCGTTGCAATGGCTATGCACCAGGCAGGAACACCTGTCTCATTTATGGCTTGCGTTCATTGTGCGGCAGCAACGCAAAACTTTTTGGCGCTGGAGCATCATTCAATTGATTTGCCATGGTGGGAGAGTTTGGTAAAAACAACTGACGGAAGAAAACTCATAACAAAAGGATTTGCAAACCTTCCCTTAACTGCACCGGGATTAGGAATTGAATTGAATGAAGAAGTTGTCAAACAACATTTGCATCCGGATGATAAATCATTCTTTGCTCCAAGCACGGAATGGGACCAGTTAAGATCGCACGACAGAATTTTTAGTTAGTGGGATGAAAACTCAAATGTTTTCTTGAGACGTTAAATTGTTTAATACATATCGGAAGAAAAAAAGTAAAATAAGTGGAACGTTAGCTATCAGGTCAAAACCTTATTACCTTAGTAATAAAAGAAAACCTCAGATAACTTATCTTATTATCTTATTTGCGGAATACTACGCAAAAAAATAATTATGAAAATCGAGTACAATAATCTTTACACGCATTTTATCTTAATAACACAAAATCGTCTTCCTTTGATTCAGGAAAAAAGCCGGGAAAAGATAGAAAAATATATTACTGGAATACTAAATAACAACAATTCAAAACTATACAGTATTTATGCAAATTCCGAACATGTGCATTTTCTGGTCTCCCGTTCTCCAAAGTTATCAGAAGAAGCATTGGCAACTATTATAGCCAATAGTTCTGTAAAATTTATCAAAGACAATAAGTTAAGCGCCGGTCTATTTGCCTGGCAGCAATCTGCATCTGCTTTTTCAGTTTCGAAAAAAGACGTGGACAATGTTTGTAAATACATACTTGGCCAACCCGAACATCACAAGAAAGAAACCTTTGCAGAAGAGTATCAAAGATTCATGAAGTATTATCAAAAAACACTGAAATGGAGCATAAGGTAATAAGGTTAAGGTTCTCTTATCAAGTCTGTTACTAAGGTAATAAGGTTAGCATGTCATGAATCAGATTACTATGAATTTAAGAAGATGCTTGTCTGTCCGAATTTGCTTCGGCGCTGTTTAGTGGAGTGGTTAGAAATTAGGAATTCAGGAAATTTCATCTCAAATATGAATTAACTATAAATTTAGACTTTTAACCAGTGAAGATTTTTTATTGAAATGATAACTTCGAAAACACGTTGGTACCGGTTAATACCTTTAGTATTTATTACGTACAGTCTCGCTTACCTCGACAGGGCCAATTTTGGATTTGGCACTGCGGGCGGTATGGTGAAAGACCTGCACATCACCCCGGCGATATCTTCGTTGTTAAGTTCATTATTTTTTTTAGGTTATTTCTTTTTTCAGATCCCGGGTACTCATTATGCTGCTACAAAAAGTGCAAAGAAATTGATCTTCTGGTCACTGATACTTTGGGGTGTTTGTGCTATGGCAACGGGTATGACAAAAAATGTAAATTTTTTGATCGTCATCCGCTTTATGCTTGGCGTTGTTGAAAGCGCAGTGATGCCTTCCATGATAATTTTATTGAGCCGGTGGTTTACAAAAACGGAACGTTCAAAAGCAAATACCTTTTTAATTCTCGGGAATCCTGTTACCATTTTATGGATGTCAATCCTGTCAGGTTATTTAGTTAATTCATTAGGATGGCGATGGATGTTTATATTAGAAGGTGTACCGGCGATCATATGGGCTTTTTTTTGGTGGAACCTTGTTAATGATAAACCAAAAGAAGCAAAGTGGTTATCGCAAAAAGATAAGGATGCCCTGGAAACAATTCTGCAAAAAGAACAAAAGGACATCAAGGCGGTAAAGAATTATTGGCAGGCGTTTAAAACAAAAGCGGTCATTCTTCTTTGCTTGCAATATGCTTTCTGGAGCATTGGTGTGTATGGTTTTGTAATGTGGTTGCCGACAATTATTAAAGGAGCTCCTCACATGAGCATTGTTGAAACAGGATGGCTGTCTGCTGTTCCATATTTATTTGCTATAATAGCGATGCTTGTTGCTTCTTATTTTTCAGATAAAACTTTGAACAGGAAAATATTTGTCTGGCCCTTCCTGCTGATCGGGGCAATTGCATTTTATGCTTCTTATTTGGTCGGAACCACCAACTTCTGGCTTTCGTTTACTTTATTGGTAATTGCAGGTGCAGTGATGTATGCACCGTATGGACCTTTCTTTGCCATCATGCCGGAAATCTTACCGGCAAATGTAACAGCAGGCGCCATTGCATTGATCAATAGTCTCGGGGCCTTGGGTTCTTTTGCAGGATCATATTTTGTTGGTTACTTAAATGGAGTAACAGGAAGCTTTGGCGCATCTTATATTTTCATGTCCGGATCATTATCCATAGCGGCTATCTTAACGATCATTGCAGTAAAACATTCGCGGATAAAAATTCGGAAATTGAAAGAATAGGAAATTATTACGGCAAGAGCTTAGTTATCTTTTTGTCCGGCATAACGGTCATGATACTTTTGTTGGCCGTATGTGGTTCTTTTTAATTTGTCAGTCGTTTTATTTCTTGTAGTATTTCATCAATTACCTCTTTGTTTTGATTCTCCTTTTTGTCACCGACCTTAGCTGAAAACAAGTAGAATACTTTGCCGCCAAAAACTTCTGTGAATTTTTTATGTGTCTCTGCTTGCAGGTTGTATTCTTTAAAAATTTCAGGCAATTGTATTCCGGAGTTTACGGGTTTAATTTGAAGTCCAATATATTTTTCTCCAACTTGGATAAAGAAGTCAACATTGAATAATCTGTCCCATTCATCTGGTGCTGGTTGAATTGGAATGCCTAATATTTTTTGAAGTTGCCCGTAAATCGTTTGTATTTCGGTCATGTAGCCATCAAATGTTCTATCTACAACAAGTTGCATCATATAGTCAATGCAATCCTGTTCTGTCACTTCAGCTACTTCTGACTGAATTACTTCCGTAATTTTCACATAAAGCTTCTTGCCCAACTCCTCTATGTGCTCCTTGGATTTTACATTCTTAAAGTAATATTCACGCCATTCGTCAACCGTTTTTGGAGAACACTTTCTGATTGATTCGGATGTCGGTCCAACATTTCTTTTGAAATTCAGTTGAAAGCAGTTCAATTTTTATTTAGAAATGCTTCGTTATAAACTTTATTTTTCAACAAAAACAAATCTTCTGACATAATCTTATCGCAAGAGATTTTTTTGTAAAAATCATTTTCAATTCTTTCCTGAATGACCAAAGTGCTTAATGAATAATTATTCAGAATAAAATCCTTGGCTTCTTGGAAAGAAAAACCTTCTTTTTTTAGTATTCTAAATCTGTTATCAAAAGTGAAACGGTCGTTAATCCAGTTCATATTTATTCAAGATATTTGAAACTCAAATTCATTCTACTTTTTTTCAAAGTTAAATCAATGCTGAAAATATTATTTACATCAACACCTAATGGTGTAAGGAAAACTTGGTCATATTCAGAAGTTGATTTTATCCTTTCAACTAATGCTAACTCCCAACAATAATTATAACACCAATTCAAAAATTCAAACATTGTTCTTCCTTTGTATGAGATATTAAATAATCCATTCGCAATGTCTATCTTATCTTTTTCAAAATTGTGAACTTTCGGAAGCCAAGCTCCATTCGTAACTTCAATAAAACGTAAGAACCAATAAATATTTACCTTATGAATTTTATCTTCCCAATTTCCATTCGTTAGCACTCTTAATAAAAGTCTCTTTTGTTCATTCGTTAAATCTATTGATGAAACATTACTTGTGCTATAAACATAAGGACTGATGTTTTGAACAAATATTTTTCCGTAATCAGTTAGTACATATTTTGACTTTAATATTTTGAAGAGCTCAAAATCTAAGGCTATTCTTTCGTGGCAATTAAAATTTGTACGACTACCACTATTGTTAATAAAAGGGCTAAAGATTTCTGCTTCTGTTAATTCATTTTTACTCAAGTTTAAAAAGGGTTTCATAATTTTATTAAGCCAACGTAGAAAACAAATGGTGTAGTTTTTTGGGTTTGGCAGGGCTAATCCTACATTGAGACTTAACCTTTCTATAGTTTCATTGTAAAGATTTTTAGTCTTCTCTAATGAATAAGTGTGTATTAAAATTCCGTTTTCATTCCCAAACTTTTCAATTTTTCTCCTATTTATTGGATTCGTTTCTTCGGCATAAAGAATACAGTAGTCAGTTAATTCAGAAAACTTAACATTCTTATAATTTAGAGTCTGATTGAAACAATAATCCAATTTGGTCTTATTATTTAATTGCGTTTCTAATTCAACTATTAAATGTCTATTTTGAGAATTAGACAAAACAAAATCTATTCTACCAAAATCAGTGGTAATTTCTTGCCCAATAATTTTTGAAATATCAAAATGTAAAGTTCGCCCTAAGTTATAAGGGTTGTTGAGTAAAGTCCATTGAACTAAGGATTCAATCATAATCTTTTTATAAACTCATAATCAAGATTTAAAATTCCGTTTCTTGATTAAGGATATGAGCCCATTTGAACACCGCCGCCAGTAGTATTGGATGTCGTTACCTTTTGCCAAATTATTGCACCCATGTAGTCGAAACCCACATTTTCACAAAATTTGATTATTTCTTCTCTTATCGGAATAACCTTGTAACGTCCATAATAAACAGCTCGGGCAAATTGGTCTCCGATATTTATACACAACCTGCATCCATCATGTAGAACACGATAACATTCCCTCCAAACTAAATTCAAATTGTTAATGTATTCTTCATAACTATGATGGTAACCAATTTGAGTGTCAGTTCCATAATCTTTAAGTTGCCAATATGGGGGCGATGTGATCACTAAATGAACTGAATTGTCTGCCAATTCACTCATGTGTCTGCTGTCGCCATTAATAATTTTATGATGGGTTTTCAAATCCTTCTCGTTTGTCACAAATTTAGGCAAAACCACGGGTTATGAAGTAAAGGTTATACACTTATGGTGTCTCATTGCCATTACAGCCAGCTCGTATATTATCGTAATGTACGCAACTTTAAAATCGGGTTTGCAGAAATTGTTCCTTAGGTTTTCAATGGATTAATCATCTATGCAGAGTGTACGAATATTGTTACAAGACATCTGATCATGTTTGAAATAAACTCCAATATATTCTTCTTTTTTGATTCCTGCAGGTGTTTAAATACACCACAGGATTTTTTTAAGAATCATTTTCTTTCTTTAAAAGATTGAATGGTCCATTTCACCTTACCCTCATAAGGATCATTGCCAGGAAAATATTTTCCGTTTTTAGCATTTGCATTTATTTCATGCAATACATTATCTGAGGGTAAACAAACATAACCCTTTGCCAATTTCTCTGTTGAATAAATCATTAATTGAATATTACTCCAGTCAATATCTTTTGTTGACTGCGCTAGTTTTACATGAGGTATTATACTTCCATCTCTTACAAGAATGACAGCAGGGATTTTTCCTCCTTTCAAATGATGCCAGCCTTTTTCATACACTTCACCGTTTTGATAATTGATCCATTTCCCCCCGGGCAGGTAAACATCTCTTTCAAAAATACTATCCTGGAAGAAAGGGGCCACTAATATATCGGCACCGAACATGTATTCATCCTCTACGAGCCATGCACCTGCATCTTGGGGAAATTCAACAAATAAGGCTCTGACCATTGGTAACCCTTTTTCGCTACAGTCTTTTGCCTGTGCATATACGTAAGGCATCAGTTTATATTTCATTTCATCATCGAGACGAAATTCATCAAGAAATTCTTTGCTGTATGTCCAGGGCTCCTTGGGCGGATTACCGTGAACACGGGTATGAGAACTTAAAAAACCAAAAGGTGTCCATCGCCGCATCACATCTTCAGATGTTCTTTGCACAAAGCCGCCAATATCATGACTCCAGAATGAAAAACCTGAAAGACCAAAAGACAAACCTCCCCTGAGAGTGGAAAGCATAGCCGATGATGTGGCCGCGGCATCGCCACCCCAATGTACCGGGTAACGCTGGCTTCCTGCCCATGCTGATCGTGCCCAGATGATATTTTCACCGCTTACCTCCTTTGTAATATCGGCTGCAGCCTTATTATATCGCAATGGATATAAATTGTGCTCATAAAAACCTGTCTTTCCTGAAGCATAAATGCCTGAAGGCGGTGCCGCTTCACCAAAATCAACTTTAATGGCACCCACTCCCATTTTTAATAAACTGTCCAATTGAGCCTGGTACCATTTTACAGTTGCCGGGTTGGAAAAATCAAGAATGGCATCTTCATAGGGCATGTTTCCTTTAGCATCTTTTACATACAATCCTTTACTGATGATCTCGGGAAATAATCTGTTTTTGGGAACGAAGTAAGGAAGCTGCCATAAAGAAATATGAAAGCCATCTTTTTTCAGATCACTGATCATCTTTGCAGGATCTGCAAATCGTGAAGTAGAGAATTTATAGTCAGTGCGCCAGTCAGTCTCAAACCAACCTACATCCAAATGAATCACATCAGCAGGAATTTTATTCTGACGAAGCTTCGCAGCCACATTTCTTACTTCTGCTTCTGATGAATACGTAATGCGACTTTGCCAATATCCAAAGCTCCATAAAGGTGGCATTGGCGATTTACCGGTAACATTTGTGTATTCATTTAATATTTCTTTTGGTGAACCAATGAAAATAAAAAGATCCAAATCATCATCACCGATCATCATTGTATTCACGGCGTTGAATGAGGCTCCAAAATCACAGGTGATGGGTGATGAAGTATGCATGAACATACCATAACCATTGCTGCTCATAAAAAAGGGGATAGGCTTATACATGGTAGGATTCTGCACACCATTGGCATCATCGGTCCATAGTACAATTTTTTGTCCTCGTTTATCCAGTCGGCTGAATGATTCTCCACAACCAAATATTTTTTCACCCGGAGATAAGGCAAAAGATGCAGCAAGGCTCCTTGACATATCGGAGGCCCGGCGCACAAAAGAAAAAGGAATTACAGGTGTGAAAGTGCTTTCATTATCTCTGTTATGATTGGTAGATGTAAGCAATTTGCCATTAGCATCCCTTATTTCAATATGCCAGGGATAAGTTTTGATAAATACAGAACCAAAAGCACTTGTGTATAAATATCCGTCTTTTGTTTTAGCATATTTCCATGAATGATCAGTAACAGGTTCTTTTACGAGCATGAGAGTGTCTTTCTCTTCATGAGTAGTAAAACCGGTTTTCATCCTGATACGAAAAGACCTGGGAGAAATAAACTGAATGCTAAAAGGCAATACAGGGTTAACAGCATATTCTGTTCCGGGAAAAACAATTCCTGCACCTGGCCGTAACCCTGCCAATTCATTATCAAATGCCAGGCGGCGAACATAATGATCCTGCTGCCACTTTATTGTTCCGGATACAGAGGCAGGATCAAAGTCAGCGAGACTGTCTGCCAGGAAATAAGTATTGGTAAAATTTCTGAAATCAGGACTAATATCAACGGGTTCATTTACCAGGTAATTGGTTTCTGTTTGCGCATTTGACGCCCCAGCAATTATAAAAACTAAAGTGAAATTTAAAATGAACGGTTTTTTTATAAGCATGTTACTTGGTTTGAATAATTATTGTTGTTGAAGGTAACTTTTCTGTTGTGGCAGTCAGTTCAATAGTTCCTTTTTTTGTTGTCGATTGAATCACGGCGAGGCATAAACTGTTAAATGCCTTATGCTGCGGAGCTTTGAAAGATTCAAGATCGGTTTCACTTCCGTTATCTGTTCCTGCAATTTTGCCTGGGCCTGCAATTTTGAATTTAATTAAATTATCTGCATCCGGAACAAGATTACCATCTTTATCAACAACCTTAATGGTAACAAAAGAAAGATCTTTTCCATCTGCATGAATTACGTTTCTGTCAGCATTCAATAAAATTTTTGCCGGCGCTCCCGCTGTATGAATTTCTTTTGTAAGCACAGTTTTCCCGTTCTTTCTTGAAATAGCTTTCAGCGTTCCGGGTTCGTACACTACACGCCACATCACATGCATATCATCACCCGTTTTCTTTTTAACGCCCAGTGATTTGCCATTTAAAAACAATTCCACTTCATCGGCGTGATTGTAATAAGCCCATACATCAACTGTATCTCCTGCCTTCCAATTCCAGTGCGGGAAAATGTGAAGCACAGTTTTATCAGTAAACAAACTTTGGTAGAGATAAAATGCATCCTTTGGAAAGCCCGCCAGGTCTATAATTCCAAAGTATGAACTGCGTGCAGGCCACGGATATGGCGTCGGTTCACCAATGTAATCAAACCCTGTCCAGAGAAACATACCGCTTGCAAAATCATACTTGAGTAATTCCTTTAAAGTTTCTTCATGAGTAGATCCCCACGGTGCCGAACAATTATCATAGGCCGAACAGGTGAAATCAGGATTACCTTCATAAAAAGGTTTATCCCATCGTTCCGGCCAGCGGCGAATGCTGTCAGAAGGCATATCATAATGACCCCTGGTATTCAGAGAAGAAATCGTTTCGGTAGCAATGAATTTCTTACCCGGAAAATTCTTTGGAAAATTTTTATACTGGTTTTGACTATAGTTATATCCAACCAGGTCAAGCGCTCCTGATTTATAAATTTCATTCCCAGGCCATGGATTGTTCAATGCAGACGTAATGGGTCTTGTTGTATCCAATGAATGAATAATGGCAGCCAATTCTCTTGCAATGGTTCTTCCGGAAGTGTCTTCTTCATTCTTGCCGCCCCATTGTTCAGGAATTTCGTTACCGATACTCCATATAAAAACGGATGGATGATTGCGATCACGCAAGACCTGGTCCTGCAGATCTTTTTTATGCCATTCATCCCAGTATAAATGATAATCGAAAGGGTTTTTTGGTTTCTTCCACATATCGAATGCTTCATCCATAACTACAAATCCCATTTTATCGGCTAAGTCCAGCAATTCAGGCGCAGGCGGATTATGTGAAGTACGAATTCCATTGATGCCCATACTCTTCAGCATTTCAAGTTGTCTTTCCAACGCCCTTGTATTGATAGCTGTTCCCAAACAACCCAAATCATGATGATCACAAACACCGATTATTTTTAAAGGCTTACCATTTAATGAAAACCCTTTATCAATATCAAAATTGAAATAACGAACACCAAAACTGGTTGTATACTCATCAACGGTTTCCCCATTATTGATAATTTCTGTTTTTGCATGGTATAGATAAGGGTGATCAATTGACCACAAATGCGGGTTGCCGATCTTTGTATGTTGTACAATTTCAGTTACAGCATTTGAATTTGCATCAACTGCTGAGGATGCTGTTGCCACCTGTTTATTGGCCTCGTCATATACACTTGTTTTTACAGTTATATTTCTATTTGCAGTACTTGTATTGTTGACATTTATTTTCAGATCAACTGTTGCCGACTGTTCATTTACCTGCGGAGTGTTAATATAAGTTCCCCAATGATCCACAAAAACATCACTGGTTATTACCAGCCATACGTTCCGGTAAATCCCTGAACCGCTATACCAGCGTGAATTTGGCTGTTTTGAATTATCTACCTTAACGACGATAACATTCTTTTCACTTCCAAATTTTAAATAAGGAGTGAGATCGTATCGGAAAGAAATATAACCATTGGGGCGAACGCCAAGAGAATGGCCATTTATCCAAACTTCACTATTCATATACACCCCATCAAAATCAATGAAGGAATTTTTACCCTTTGAAGTCAACGGCAGAGTAAATGTTTTGCGATACCATCCAATACCTCCGCGTAATGCACCTCCACCCGTTCCTGCAGGACTTGTTGAATCAAAAGGCAATTCAATACTCCAATCATGCGGAAGATCAAGGCTTCGCCATGATTCATCATTAAATGAAGGATCGAATGCACCATGTGCATCACCTAAATAAAATTTCCATTCTGAGTTGAAGGATGTAATTCTTTGGGCTTTTACCTGGCTTAATATATGTGTAATTGACAATAAAAAAATAAGAAAAGTCAAAAAAATATTTTTTTTCATCTGAGTATTTTTAAATGGATGACAGCACTAAAAAATTACTTTTATATAAAAGCAATATCGGTATTATATTTTTCCTAAGTTAAAAAGTTCTATTATTATTCTGGCCAAACAATGATATTTACAGGCAACAGATAAAAGTAAGTGAAAGAAACAAACTCAATGGCATTCTGAACTCATGACTTATATTGGCAAAGGATCATTTGTAGATTTTAGTATGAAAATATTTATACCGGGATCAAGATTGGTTATTTGGATAAATGATTCTATTCTGGTAAAGCCGCTATTTTGGGAAAGTAAAAACGACTCAATTGCCAGAAACGAGATGATCGTTTGGTTTGATAATGCTGGTAGCGCCAGAGTGCCTGAAGAAAATAATAATCGGCATAGATAAGAGGTACGTTGATCCCCGTTCCGCCATGTTTATTAACGACTCCGTGCATTAGTAAAAAATGATGATTGGTTCCAGGTTCAGCTAAATATTTTTCAGAGCATAAACTTTTTAAAATTTGTACTGCCGTATTATAGTAATATTTTTTTGACTGATCATCGTAATGACTTAATTCAAGCAATGCAGAGGCAGCAATCACAGCAGCGGAAACATCTCTCTCTGCATTGGGAATATCAGGAGCGTTAAAATCCCAGTAAGGTATATGATCAGGTATTTTATTTATTTGTTTGATAAAATAATTTGCCGCCTTTTCTGCGTACTGTAAATATTCTTTATTGTGTGTATACCTGTAAATTGTAGTAATCCCATAAATTGCCCATGCTTGTCCACGTGCCCAGCAGGAAGAATCGCTATAGCCCTGCGCTGTTTTCTTTGCCAATAGTTTTCCGGTAGAAGGGTCAAAGTCCAGCACATGGTAAGTGCTTCCATCTTTTCGAAATCTGTATTTCAGATCATTGTTTACATGGGTAACAGCAATATGAAAGAAAGAAGTGTCATGAAAAGTTTGCGCTGCCCAGAATAGTAATTCAAGATTCATGAGATTATCTACGATCACAGGATAATGCCATGAACCGCCATCCCACGATTTAATGCTTCCTACTGTGGGATTAAACCTTGTACTTAAAGATCGTGCGGCCTGTAATAAAACATTTTTGTAAGAACTGTCCCTTGTGAGCAAATAGCCATTGCCAAAAGAAGTAAACAAAACAAAGCCGAGATCGTGTGTATTGGTTAACCATTTGGCGGGTTCCAGGCTGTTTGTCCATTTCTCTGCATCTTCTTTCCATTTTTGATCGTTTGTGAATTTATATAAGTACCATAGGCAGCCAGGGAAAAATCCACTGGTCCATTCTTTATGAGTAACAGCCAGTACAGAGGAATCAGTATTGATGCTATATAGGTGAAGAGAAGTATCAGGAAACTCATTGATGTAAGATTGGTATTGACTGCCGGCTAAGGACAAAATTTTTTCTACAGGCAGTTTGTTATCAGTCTGGGCAAAAACAAAATTGCAAGTGGAACAAAATAAAACGATCGCTATAAAAATGTTTCTTTTAAAAAAGCGCATGAAAGAATATTAATTTATATGAAACTAATTCTTTTGAAACCTGATTATTCATCACCCATAATTAAAAATAAATTATTTTCTAATAAGCCATTAGAATTCATTGTTGATGGTGCTTGTTTATGCAATGCTTGCAGGCAAAACAATTATATTCGTAACAGATGTTTCAGAAATCCTGAAAAAATGTTTATTCGTCCTAAAACTTTTTCATTTGCCTGTTCCTCCTGATATAACCATTCGCTTTGCGTCCGAAACAGATGCTGAATTAATAGCTGATCTCAGCCGTCAAACCTTTTATGAAAGTTTTGCCGCCGATAATACAAAAGAAGATATGGATAAGTTCATGAATGAACAATTTACCAGGCAAAGATTAATTGAAGAAGTAAAAGAACCCTGGCATATTTTTTTTCTTGCTTTTATAAGTGAAGAAGTAGTTGGATGCGTAAAGATGAGAGAAGGATCGGTTCCATTAGATCTTGTGAACCGAGAATGCATTGAGATCGCAAGAATTTATTCTATCCAGTGTACTATTGGAAAAGGTGTCGGGAAAAAATTAATGCAAACCTGTCATGAAGTAGCGATAGAAAAAGGAAAAGATACATTATGGCTGGGTGTGTGGGAAAAAAATCAGCGGGCAATAGATTTTTACACCAAATGGGGTTTTGAAAAATTCGGGGAACAGAAATTTATTCTTGGTGATGATGTGCAAACAGATTGGCTGATGAAGAAGGCAATTTAATCATGAGTTTTTTTAATGTGCCACCAAAAATTTTCTTCTTAACTATTAGTTGGGTTAATATCTAATATACGATAGTTTATTACTGGGAAGCAGAACGTATGAGTTAACCAATCATTTGGGCAATGTATTGGCGACCATCAGTGATAAAAAAATAGGTAATGATAGTAGTAGCGTAGTAAATTATTATATTGCAGAAGTTCTTTCACAGAATGATTACTATCCTTTCAGGATATACGATCGTTTATAATTCTAACAATGTTACTCTTCATTACGGCACACCCTTACCTGTTTCATTAACGAAATTCAATGCTTCCGCTGTCGGAAATACAATCCAGTTAGAATGGCAAACCTCTTTCGAAGAAAACGACGTTGGTTTTTATATTGAGCGAAGCTCCAATGGCCGTGACTGGCAACCATTATCGTTTGTTGCAGGATTTGGTAACTCAGCTGTCGTTGAAAACTATGGCTACCAGGACCTGAATCCGTTACAGGGAATCAATTATTATCGCTTAAAACAACTTGATCTGGACGGGAATATTAAATATTCTGCCATAGCTTCTGCCAGCATAAAAACATCAGACCGGCTTATTTTGTATCCCAATCCTGTAAGGGGCAGACTTTATTTTTTTTACTCCCCAATCAGGAAGGATCCTGATCTTCAATGCGCAGGGCCAAAAGGTTTTGAGCGGGGAACTCAATGATAGCCAAAGTTTGGATCTGCCAGGACTATATCCGGGGGAATACATAATTCAATTGCGGAAGAAGGATGGAAGTGTTCACAGTGGCAGGTTCATTGTTGGTGACTGAATAACCATAACGTTATAAGAAGTTCGCCTTGTATTTTATACTCATCGTACGTGGGGCAAGATTTCTTCAAAAATATAATTGGCTATTTTTCTATATGCTGAGGTTTTAAGTGCAGCTGTTATTTTGCGAAACAGATCGTCCAAGTCTTCTTTGCTATTTCTCAGATACTTTTGTTTTTTTTCCTTTCGAACAACAGTAAAATTAAACTGAACATAATCACTGGTATCCCCTTTAATGGTTAGGCTATCTTCAGAAATTATTGCTTCAATAGTGTCAAATTCATCCGAACTTATTTTCAATGCACTCCCGTAAAGCAGATCTTTCACATCAAAAGAATCAATATAAAAGATGATTTAGGGAAGCGCTTTTTCCTGCTCTCCTCTATATTCCAAAAGCATATAAGTATTTGGGGGTTGATGTTGCCTATTTACAAGGCTAATTGACGATAAGAGGATCAAAAATGCAACTACCATTTTCACTCGTTCAAGTGTTAGTGCGTAAAGAAAGCAGAATAGTAGAAAGCTAAATCTTTTTTTTTAAGATTTGAACGGGACATAAAAATCATTCTTCATTGCCATGCTTAGCACAACGACGGTGGAGTAACTCGGGGAAGAAATAACCTTTTTACATCTCATCAAATTTTTCTTTCTATTCTTTATTTATGTTGATCAATGCCCGGCGGTTGCGACTACGTCCATCAGGGTTATCACGACCCATGATCTTTTCCATTTCTACAGGACAGCAAGCTCCGAATGATAAAAAGCTTACACGACCAGCCTCAATTCCTTTCTTGATTATATAGTCGGCGCAAGCCTTAGCCCGTTTGTCGGAAAGAATTTTGTTATAGGCATCACTTCCCAAACCATCGGTATAGCCGGATATTTGTATAGTTGCAGACGGGTATTCCATCAATACATTGTAGATCGAATCTAATTTTGCAATGGCTTCCGGTTTTAAATTGCTTTTGTCAAAATCAAAATAAACGGTCACTACATTTTCAGCTTTGATGACGATCTCTGCGGGTTTGGGTTTTGGTCTTTGCTGAATACACAGGTCAGTGTTGGTTAATTTGTCAATAAGGGGATCAGACCCATCGGTGTTTTCAATATTTACAGCAGAGGTTGTGTCAATGTATGAGTATTTACTAACAGATAATGAAAGGTTATTGTGCATTTCACTTCCAAGATCAAATGAGTATTTACCTTCAGCATTCGTGGTAGTCTTCCATGTTTTCCCTAAATCATCTTTTAAAATTATTTCTACGTCAGCAAGAGGTGCATTGTCAGCGCAGTCACCTAATTTGCCAATCAATTTTTTATTTTTTGGAGCTTTTACTATGTTATATGTTTCGAGGCAACATCCTTGCCCGCGATCGGAGCTAACAATCGCATTTGCCAAAAGTCTTGTTTTCTCAGGTGCAAAGAAATAAATATCGTCTCTCGAAGAGTTGACAGGGTATCCTAAATTTTCAGGTTGCTTCCATGTTGTTTCATAACCCTTTGCTGCAAACAGATCGTATCCCCCCATTCCCTTGTGACCGTTAGAAGAAAATACAAGTGTATTGCTGCTGTTCTGATAAAATGGGGCTTGCTCATCTTCACTTGTATTTATCATAGTGCCTGCATTCACCGGCTCCCCGGTTGCGCCGTCATTTTTTATCAGTGCATACCAGATATCAAATTTACCTGATCCTCCCGGTCGGTCAGAAGCAAAGAATAAATATTTTCCATCTGTTGTACAAAATGGTTGCTTGCTGCTGTAGCCGTCTGGATTAACTGAAGGAAGTAAAATGGGTGAACTCCATCCGTCTGCTTGTTTCATTGCATAATAAATGGATGAAACAGTTTGTCCTTTTTCTTTTTTCCATTGTGAAAAATAAAGAAACTTTCCATCTGCGCTTTGTGTAGCTGCGCCCTGGTTAATGAATGGATCAGCAGCAGAAAGATTTACAGGGGTCATTTCTTCCAAACTGTCATTTTTTAATGTAGCATAGAACAAGCGACTGTGATACGGATTAACCCCGTTTATTTGCACTGAATCTGTCAGCGTACTTGAAATCAGGAATTGATCACCACTTATACAGGCAGGAGCAAATATGCCTTTTACATTACCATTGAGCGCATTTATTTTTTTTGTTTTGACCAGAACCGAATCAGGCCGGGCTAATTGTTGCTGAATGTATGTCAGTGTTTGCAATTCTCTTTGAGCAGCTTCTTTATATTGGTGATCGCCTGCAAGATCTAAATACTGTTTTACACTTTCCCATGCGTTATCATAATGACCCAAACTTCTCTCACATACAGTATACCAATAAATAGCATCAGGATATTCAGCCGCATCTTCATCAATACATTTTTTATAAGTGGCGGCGGCATCCTGCCAATAGTTGGCGAGGCGATAACTTTCGGCTTGCTTGTAAAGTATGTCATTCTTTGAAACATTTGCGGCAGGCATTGCTGTTCTTTTTCCTTTAATGTTTAAAGGAAACTCAGATATGGTTTTTTGTTTTTTAGAAGGATTTAAAAATTGGCCATATAAATTCGCTGCGGTATAATATTCGCCTGCGGCGAAATATTCATCAGCTAACTGGATTGTGCTTTTATTTTTTTGTCCATGCGATTTCATCCCGCCAACACATATCAACAGGACAAGTAAAATTTTGCCGGTTATTTTCATGCTCTCTTTGAAAGCTACTGTTTGTTTTTGTGTATGAAATGAAATATCCATTTTAATTCAAATTATAATCTTGCACAACGAACAAAATCAAAAATGCTTTTTGTACCGGTACGTTTAACATACGAAAGGCTCAATTCAAAACTGTTTACATTTCTGCTCATAGCGCCCAGTTTGGATGTGTTTATATCATAACTGAATCCGACAATAAAATCTTTATAATCGAAGCCAACAAACGGCGCAACCGCATCTTTAAAACGATAATATCCGCCAATCATCACATCGGTTTCAGGGCTTACATTCAATTGCACATAGGTTCCAAACATTGTTTCGCTTGCATTGCCCTGGTGCATGTATAATATGTGAGGAATAATGCTGGCCCGCTGAGACAGGTTAAAACTTAATCCTCCATGCAAAGTATAGCGGACCGGGATCGTATTCAATTCTGTACTTTGTGTTGAAACGATCGGGTCTTTGGGTTTATTGATATGAAAAACGGAAAAGCCGCCAAAGGCATTTGTTTTTTTATCAGGTGTTGCATCAAAATACAATGCGCCGGCTCCAATATCCAAAGTAGTAGCAGATGTTCTGGCAAAAGATTCGGTGGTCGGATTGGATGCATTATATCCTGTTATCGGATTCCACTGTTCTCCCCATTTAAATTTTGATTCATCTACATGACGATTGATAATGCCTGCCTGCATAGCCAGCACTAAACGTTGATTATTTTCTTTCCCGAATTTAACTCCCGTATAAGCCACCGAAGCATAAGTGCTCAAATAGTTGAAGCCTGCATCACCGGCTGATTGATTGAGTAAATTTATTCCAAGTGCTATGTTATTGTTGGTACGTGTATCAAATGATATCCCCATAGTTCGATATGGATCAGAAATGCTTCCCCACTGGCTGCGATAAATGGCAGAGGCCCTGTATTCACCATCGCTGCTGCCTGTAAGGGCAGGATTGATGTACATCGGGTAAGTATAATTCTGTGTAAAGTGCGGATCAGTTTGTGCAACTGTTCTGATTGTAATCAGCAGCAACAAACAAGTTGTTATCCACCCGGCACGATATGTTGATTTCTTTTTCATTTTATACAGAACATTTGACAGTTTGTTTTCATTAAAGGGTACGGATCATTGAATAATTTATTTTTATCGTAATAGGGTTATTGAACCTTTCATATTTATAGTTCGCCCATCGGATAATTCTGCTTTTAATATATATACATACACACCAACCGGTTGAGGTGTTCCTTTATATTTTCCATCCCAGCCTTGTGTCTTATTCGTGATCGTTGCAATCTGTTCACCCCATTGATTAAAAATGTGCATATCAACTTTCGTGATGTAATTGCCGTACACATATAGCAAATCATTCTTTCCATCATCATTTGGTGTAAATACGTTGGGCACAAACACATCTTTATTTAATGGGATTACTTTAATTACATAACTCTGTGTTAAACCAGTGCATCCTCCAATTACAGGTGTTGCAGTAATAGTAGCGATTACCGCCTGGTTGCTCATATTTGTTGCAGTAAATGAAGGAACACTGTTTGTACCCGAAGCCTGCAAGCCAATAGATGGATCTGAATTTGTCCAATTGATGGTAGCACCCGGACTGGTAATAAAATTGAATGCTGGTAACAAGTCTCCATCGTATACAGTTGTATCTGTTCTTACAGTTACTGTTGGCACGGCATTTACTTCAAGTGTAAAGGAGGTGGTATCTGCACATTGCCCGGCTGTTGGTGTAAAGATGTACATTCCATTTGTTGCATTATTGACTATAGCCGGATTCCATGTTCCTGCTATTCCATTTGCAGATGTATCAGGTAAAACAGGAACGGTTGAGCCTATGCAAAGAGATTGGAAGGTGCCAAAACTGAAGGTTGGTTTGATAATTGGATTTACAATAACAGTAAAAGTATAGGGTGTAACACATGGTACTGATGCACTGATAAATACATATGTACCACTTACATTGTTATTTATAACAGTGGGAGTCCATGTACCTGTCAAACTGTTATCCGATGTAGTGGGTAATGTTGGTACAGTTCCTCCCGCACAAATGGTCAAACTATCGCCAAAACTAAATAGTGGTATTACATTAGGTGTTACGGTTACAGTAAATGTTACAGATCCTGTAACACATTGTCCTGCATCAGGAGTAAAAGTATAAGTATCGGAATTCTGATTATCTATTACGGATGGATTCCATGTTCCTGTAATTCCGTTTGATGATGTGGTTGGCAGCATGGGCACAGTTCCTCCCGCACAAATGCTCAAACTTGTTCCAAAACTAAACGTTGGTGTTATGTTCGGATTCACTGTTACGTCAAATGATGCTGTAGTCGCACATTGTCCCGCATCAGGTGTAAATATATAATTGCCGGAATTCTGGTTGTCTACTGAAGCAGGACTCCATGTTCCTGTAATTCCGTTTGATGAAGTAGTGGGTAATGTTGGTGCAGTTCCTCCTGCGCAAATTGATAAGCTTGTACCAAAACTAAATGCAGGCATTATATTGGGAAAGACAGTGACATCAAATGATGCTGTAGCAGCACATTGTCCTGCGTCTGGTATAAATGCATAAATATTTGAATTCTGATTATCTACTGAAGATGGGCTCCATGTCCCTGTGATACCATTATCTGATGTAGTGGGTAATGTGGGTACAGTTCCCCCGGCACAAATGGACAGGCTTGTACCAAAACTAAATGTGGGAGTAATGTTTGGACTCACAGTTACATCAAATGATGTGGTAGTTGCACATTGCCCCACCATTGGAGTAAATATATAAGTTCCTGAATTCTGATTATCTACTGTAGAAGGGCTCCATGTACCTATTATTCCATTAGATGAAGTGGTCGGCAATGTAGGTGCAGTTCCTCCTGTACAAATTGATAAGCTTGTTCCAAAACTAAAAGTCGGTGTTACATTAGGATTGACAGTTACAACAAAGGTTGCCGTAGTTGCGCATTGCCCTGCAGTAGGAACGAATAAATAGCTATTAGAATTTTGATCATCTACAACAGAAGGAGTCCATATTCCGGATATTCCATTTGTAGACGTACCAGGTAGTATTGGAACAGATCCGCCGGGACAAATTGAAAGACTCGTTCCAAAACTAAATGTAGGAGTAATATTGGGATTTACCGTTACATCAAACGATGCTGTGCTTGCGCACTGCCCTGCATCCGGTGTGAATACATAGGTGCCGGAATTCAGATTATCCACGACAGATGGGCTCCATGTACCGGTGATACCGTTTTGTGATGTTGCAGGTAAGGTAGGTACACTTGCTCCATTGCAAATAGACAAACTTGTTCCGAATCCAAATATTGGGGTGATAATGGGATTGATTGTAACATCAAATGATGTGGTAGTTGCACATTGCCCCACCATTGGAGTAAATACATAAGTTCCTGAATTCTGATTATCTACTGTAGAAGGGCTCCACGTACCTATTATTCCATTCGATGAAGTGGTCGGCAATGCGGGCACAGTTCCTCCGACACAAATTGATAAGCTTGTTCCAAAACTAAAGGTCGGTGTTACATTAGGGTTGACAGTTACAACAAAGGTTGCCGTAGTTGCGCATTGCCCTGCAGTAGGAACAAATAAATAGCTATTAGAATTTTGATCATCTACAACAGAAGGAGTCCATATTCCGGATATTCCATTTGTAGACGTACCAGGTAGTATTGGAACAGATCCGCCGGGACAAATTGAAAGACTCGTTCCAAAACTGAATGTAGGAGTAATATTGGGATTTACCGTTACATCAAACGATGCTGTGCTTGCGCACTGCCCTGCATCCGGTGTGAATATATAGGTGCCGGAATTCAGATTATCCACGACAGATGGGCTCCATGTACCGGTGATACCGTTTTGTGATGTTGTAGGCAAAGTAGGTACACTTGCTCCATTGCAAATTGACAAACTTGTTCCGAATCCAAATATTGGGGTGATAATGGGATTGACTGTAACATCAAATGATGTGGTCGTAGCGCATTGTCCTGCATCGGGCGTAAATGTGTATGTATTGGAATTCTGATCATCAACTACAGAAGAGCTCCATGCACCGGTAATTCCATTATCAGATGTGGCAGGTAATGCAGGTACTGTCTGTCCTGCGCAAATAGACAGACTTGTTCCAAAACTAAATGCAGGCGTAATGTTGGGACTTACTGTTACAGTAAATGTTGCAGTGGTGGCACATTGTCCCGTATTCGGTGTAAATGTATAAGTTCCTGGATTCTGATCGTCTACTACCGAAGGGCTCCATGTTCCTGGTATTCCATTTTGAGATGTGGTTGGTAAAGCAGGAACACTTCCTCCTGCACAAATTGATAGGCTTGTTCCAAAACTAAAAGTTGGTGTGGTCCTGGGAATTACAGTAATAGTGATAGTAACAGAAGTACCACATTGATTTATATCCGGGGTGAATGTATAACTTCCCGTATTTTGATTATCTACCGTGGCCGGGTTCCAGGTTCCTGTGATTCCGTTATTGGATGTAGTTGGTAACACAGGTGCTGTAGTTCCTGTGCAAAACGGAGCTATGGGATTAAATTTCGGAACGAATATCGGGTCTGATAAAATAATTCCTGTATAAAGATTAGTTGAGCAGTTATTGATCATCAAATCAAAATCAGAATAGAAACCTTTTTTTAATCCGGTGATAATAATTTGTCCGGCTCCGTTTGCAGTGTAGGAATTAGGACCTACCGGTACGCCGTCGTCGGTAAAGCTTATTTGGTAAGTAGCGCCGGGTGCAAGACCCCCAATAGTAATTGAACCTTCATTACCAAAGCAGGATGAAGGATTTGTGCTTGAAAGATTAGGAGATTGAATACTAAAGGATGACTTATAATTAGCTCCCCCATTGTTTAATGTTATAAGATCATCACATAGGGTGGTTGTTGTATTTGAACCGGATATTTCATAATAAACTTCAAGTACATAATTTCCCGGGGCATTCGCTGTTAAGTCAACATCGGGAAAAAAGTTTTGCCATTTTTGGTCACCGGCAGAACAGGAACTTCCATCTGATGGAAATTGATTGGATCCATTACAAGTTTCCAGCAAAGGAAGATCAACAGAGGTAAAAGAACCTGCCGGATTGCTTTGCAGATGTATGTTATAGTATATACGTACTGAACATACATTAGAGGAGGCTGTGTCTTTAAAACTGTTTAGTTGAGCACCACTAAAAATGAGTGAACCGGAGTTCTGCGTATATACGCCAAGGTTTGAGGGTAAATCAGATGAACCAATTGAACCGGTAGTATTCAGGAAAGCACTTTGAGTGCAATTAGTAATCCAGATAGCAGAAGCATTTGCACCAAAGGATTGTGCTTGAGTATAATGACAAAAAAGTATAAGCAGTATGGTTCCTGCAAAGGAAATTGGATTGGATTTCATCAGAACAAGGATATTAATTCAAATTACACTTAGTCCTACTTCGTATTCTCACAATGGAATAAAACGATTCTTTTTTTAAAAAATTGTTGTAAACAGCACGAAGTTTTGCAAAGTGTACAGGGAATTTTTCGATAATGTTACATGGATGCAAGGGGAGCAGTATAAAAATATAAGGGTATCTAAAATGATTTGATCAAATTTGATTTTCTCTTTCTTTTATTGCCCGGATTATTTTTTCTGCGTGTTCTCTTGAATTTTCAATGAATAAGCGGTGGGTATTCATTCCTCCGCAAATAACACCTGCAATGAAAATATTTTTCATGTTCGTTTCATAGGAAGCTTCATCGTATACAGGTTTCATTACTTCATCATCAGATAAGCGGATTCCTGTTTTTCTTAAAAAACTAAGGTTAGGCTGGTAGCCGGTCATAGCAATTACCCAGTCATTTTTAATAGTGACCTGGCCTTCTGGGGTTTCAATATCCACATTATGCTCATGGATTTCTTTAACTGTAGAATTAAAATAAGCTTTAATAGATCCTTCGTTGATCCGGTTCACAATATCCGGCCTCACCCAATATTTTACCCGTTCGCCAATTTGATTTCCACGAACGACCATTGTTACTTCGGCTCCTTTTCTCCATGTTTCTAGTGCGGCATCCACAGCAGAATTGCTGGCACCAATTACCAGCACTTTTTGAAAAGCATAAAAATGAGGGTCTTTATAATAATGTGTCACTTTTGGTAATTCTTCTCCAGGTACGTTTAATTTATAAGGTATGTCATAAAACCCTGTTGTGATAATTATATAGTCAGCGGTATAGACATCCTTGCTAGTACATACTTCATATTTTTCTTCTTTTCCCTTAACTTCTAAAACTTTTTCGAACAGATGGATATTTATATGCCTTGAAAGAGCAACGCGGCGATAATATTCCAGTGCTTCAGGCCGGGTTGGTTTTGGATTATTAGAAACAAAAGGAATTCCTCCGATCTCAAGTCGTTCTGATGTTGAAAAAAAAGTCATATTAACCGGGTAATTGTATAATGAATTGACAAGGCATCCTTTTTCAAGAATCAGGTAATCCAGGTTTGCTTCCTGTGCATTCAATGCACAGGCCAATCCTATCGGGCCTCCGCCAATAATTATGATCGTGTGATGATTAGTATCCATTTCAACAAAGATACTGGTTGCTTGTTTTTGGTAATTAGTTCTTAGTAAGCATTAGCGATCAGCTATGATAACAGGTAACCAGTTTAGGTTTTATCCTGCTTCTCACATATTTTTGCCATCCTAAAATTCATCAGAAGGCATGGCAAGACAAATTGCATATCGTGAAGCTCTTCGTGAAGCAATGGTTGAGGAGATGAGAAGGGACGAAAGAGTTTTTTTAATGGGAGAAGAAGTAGCTGAATATAACGGAGCTTACAAGGTGAGCCAGGGAATGCTCGCCGAGTTTGGTCCCAAAAGAGTGATCGATACACCTATTTCTGAGTTGGGTTTTGCAGGAATAGGAGTGGGAGCTGCACAAAATGGATTGCGTCCCATTGTAGAATTTATGACCTGGAACTTTGCCAACCTTGCATTGGATCAAATTCTCAATACAGCATCGAAAATGCTTGCCATGAGCGGTGGCCAGATATCGTGTCCTATTGTTTTTCGGGGTCCAAATGGCTCAGCCGGTCAGTTAGGGGCTCAACATTCTACAGCTTATGAAAGTTTATATGCAAACATCCCGGGTCTTAAAGTGGTTTCGCCGAGTAATGGCTATGATGCAAAAGGATTATTGAAACAGGCGATCCGTTATGAAGAAGATCCTGTAATATTCATGGAAAGTGAAGTATCCTACGGAGATAAATCTGAAGTGCCGGAAGATGAGTATTATATCCATTTGGGGAAAGCCGATGTAAAAAAAGAAGGAAGTGACGTGACGATCGTTTCATTTAATAAAATGATGAAAGTGGCAATGGCTGCTGCTACGGAATTGGAGAAAGAAAATATAAGTGCTGAAGTAATTGATTTGAGAACTGTTCGACCTTTAGACTGGAAAACGATTTTGGAAAGTGTGAAAAAGACAAACCGTTTGGTAATAGTGGAAGAACAATGGCCTTTTGGTTCTGTATCTTCAGAAATTACGTACCAGATACAAAAAGAAGGTTTCGATTATCTTGATGCCCCCATCCGTCGGATCACCGCTGCGGATGCCCCTTTACACTATGCGCCTAACCTGGTCGCCAGCGCTTTGCCTGATGTTCCCAAAACGGTAAAACTTGTAAAAGAAGTGATGTACTTAAATAAATAGATAGCACCTATAACTTTTTAGCTGAAACCCGGAAATTTTCCGGGTTTTAGTTTTCTACATGGTGTTAAAAAGATTTAGGATAGATAAATGCAGCGTTTGGGTAATAAACTACATCTTTGTTATGGTTTTTCATAGGATATTGGATTTTATACGAGGCTGGATTTCTATCCGGCCTCTTTTTATTATCACTACAAGAAAAAGTCGCCCGTAATTTTTCAATCTATAAAGACTTACTTTCCCGGCTTTTCGTTTTGAAGTGTTTAGTGTAATTATAAATTGATTTTTAAACTCTCTCAGGAGATGGGTGTTTTGGTTATTTTTGCACACTAAATAAAAAAGTTCTACTTAATGGCAGATATATTGATCATTGACGATGAAAAAGCGATCCGCAAAACTTTAGGAGAAATTCTTTCTTTTGAAGGCTATAAAATTGAAGAAGCTTCTGACGGAGAAGAAGGGTTGAAAAAGTTTAAGGAGAAAAATTATGATGTTGTTTTATGCGATATAAAAATGCCCAAGATTGACGGTATTGAATTTTTGCAAAAAGCAGGAGAAAGTAATCCTGATATTCCCATTATTATGATCTCAGGTCACGGAAATATTGAAACAGCTGTTGAAGCTGTAAAGACCGGCGCCTATGATTATATTTCCAAACCACCTGATCTGAATCGCTTGCTAATTACCATTCGCAATGCAATGGATAAAAGCAATCTTGTTTCTGAGGCCAAGGTTTTGAAGAAAAGAGTAAATAAGGTCCAGGAAATGATAGGTCACTCGATTCCCATTGTAAAAATTAAAGAAACAATTGATAAAGTAGCTCCTACTGATGCAAGGGTAATGATCACAGGCGAAAATGGAGTAGGTAAGGAACTTGTGGCAAGATGGATACATGAAAAAAGTAACAGGTCAAGCGGCCCGCTGATAGAGGTAAATTGTGCGGCAATACCGAGCGAATTAATCGAAAGTGAATTATTCGGTCATGAAAAAGGTTCTTTCACTTCTGCCATCAAACAAAGGATTGGAAAATTTGAACAGGCAAATGGAGGCACACTTTTTTTAGATGAAATTGGCGATATGAGCTTGAATGCGCAGGCAAAAGTGCTCAGAGCTTTGCAGGAAGGAAAAATTACAAGAGTAGGTGCGGATAAAGATATTAATGTCGACGTTCGTGTCATTGCAGCTACTAATAAAGATCTTTTAAAAGAAGTTGAGTCAAAAACTTTTCGTCTTGATCTATATCACCGCATAAGTGTTATCATTATACATGTGCCTTCTTTAAATGAAAGACGCGATGATATTCCGCCATTGGTCGATCAGTTTCTTACAGATATCTGTACTGATTATGGCATCGCTAAAAAGACTATGGATGATGAGGCACTGAAACTACTGGAAAACTATGATTGGACGGGAAATATTCGTGAACTGAGAAATGTAGTGGAAAGGTTAGTTATACTTTCAGGCAAAACCATTACAGCAGAAGATGTTAAAACCTATGTAGTTCCTAAATAGGATTTATTATTTAATGGTTTATCCGAATTTGTTGCTGACTGTTTGTGATCAGTAATACAATTGAAGCATCTTAGCAAAACTTTGAAGATTATAAATTTTGGTTCGACGATTAATGTAATAAATTTGCCCGCTTAAACTAAGGATATGCCTCTACAGCATTTGTTGATTATTTATTTCATTCAATTACTGCTTGTCTTTTTACCTTCTTTCGGATTGATGAAATTGTTTGAAAAGGCCGGAATACCTGCATGGAAGGCTTTTATTCCTTTTTATAATACATGGATTATGGAGACTCTTGCCACAAGACCCAAACATTGGGTATTCTGGCAATTTATTCCTGTAGTAGGTTGGTTCATTACTCCCGGGATTTTTATTGAATTTGTAAAGCTGTACGGAAAGTTTTCGATCGGTTCGCATATACTCGCCGCTTTATTGGCTCCGCTATATTTTCCATACATAGCATTCTACCAAAATGTAAAATATACAGGACCGGAAGCTGTAAAAAAACATAAAAAAACAGCGGCGAGGGAGTGGTTTGATGCGGCCATCTTTGCTATCGTTGCAGCCACACTTATTCGCACATTTGTTTTTGAAGCATATACTATTCCATCTGCTTCAATGGAAAAAACATTACTGGTCAATGATTTTCTGTTTGTAAGTAAACTAAGCTATGGCCCCAGGTTACCCAATACTCCTTTGTCCATACCATTTATTCATAACTATATTCCCGGAACAAGCAGGAAATCTTATACAACATTGATAAAACTTCCCTACATCCGCTGGTGGCCTTCACCTGTAAAAAGAAATGATGATGTAGTTTTTAATTTTCCTGAAGGTGATACGGTAATAAATAAATCAGGTTTTCAGTCTGCCAATCCCTATTATGATATTAAGCGAAGAGCTGCTGAAGGATCACAAATGGATCAGTCTTTTTTAAATGATCCGGAAGATTATCCGCTTGCTATTCATCCTGTTGATAAAACTGATAATTATATTAAGAGATGCGTAGGTATTTCCGGTGACACATTAAAAATTGTAAACGGAGTTCTGTTTGTGAACAATGAGCCCGCATATGTTCCGCCCACATCGGCTACGTTTTATGATTTTAAAACGAACAATGTGATGATTTACGAAGACCAATTAAGGGATGCAGGCATTCGTTTAAATCAGGATGACCAGGATCCGGACTTTATACCCAGCATGGGTTATAATTATCGAATTAATATTACTCCGGTTGAGCTTGAAAAATTAAAGAAGGTCCCCGGAGTCATTGATAGTTCGATTACAAGAGAAATTGATTCTTTAGGTGAAGTTTTCCCCTATGACCCCGCTTATTTTAAATGGTCTGTCGATAATTTCGGGCCGGTGTGGATTCCTCAGAAGGGAGTCACCATTAATCTGACACCTCAAAATATTGATCTATACAAACGATGTATAGAAGTGTATGAAAAAAATACCTGGGAGCAAAGAGATGGAAAAGTTTTCATCAACGGAAAAGAAGCTACTACTTACACTTTTAAAATGGACTATTATTGGATGATGGGGGATAATCGCCATAAATCGCAGGATTCACGCTTTTGGGGTTTTGTGCCTGAAGATCATATTGTGGGTAAGGCTGCCATTATATGGTTTAGCTGGGATCATGGTCCGCGATGGAACCGGCTTTTCAAGATAGTGAGATAATTTTTGAAGATTCAAGGCACAAGATTCAAATAGAAATTGTGCCTTATCCCTTATACCCTGTATCTTCTTAATATTATGAAAAAACAAGAATTTGAATTTTCATTTGAAGTGTACGATAGCATTGAAGAGCTAGGTAAGGAAGATCAGCAACTGCTTAAAGAGGCCCGTGCTATAACAAACAAAGCCTACGCTCCTTATTCAAATTTTTATGTTGGCGCTGCTGCAAAACTTGCTAATGGAAAAATTGTTTCGGGCAGTAACCAGGAAAATGCTTCATTTCCTGTCGGAATTTGTGCTGAAAGAGTTGTGTTGAGTTCTGTTTCTTCCTTTTATCCGGATACGCCGATCGAAACAATGGCCATTAGCTATCAAAGTAAAATCGTAAAAAGTGATCATCCTATTTCGCCTTGCGGCATGTGTCGCCAGTCTTTACAGGAATTTGAAGGAAGAATGAAAAAACCGATAAGATTAATATTGGCAGGAATGGAAGGGAAAGTTTATATTATTGCTTCTGCGAGCCTGCTTTTACCCTTAGCATTTACCAGCGAAGAATTAGAATAAAAAATCAAAAGTCGATTTACAATGACAGGCTTAGTGTTTTCGAATTCACTTTAAAATAAAGTTTGCACTCCATACGCTAGTTTCATTTCATGCTCCAGCAGCCATTTCTTACGCCATAATCCACCCGAATAACCGATCAGTTCTTTATTAGCGCCGATCACCCGATGACAGGGAACGATGATTGCCACATTATTTTTTCCATTGGCATTTGCCACAGCCCTTGTGGCTTTTGTATCACCTGTTCTACGGGCCAGTTCAATATAGCTGATTGTTTTGGCGAATGGTATAGCCATTAATTCATTCCAAACTCCCTGCTGAAAGGCAGTGCCCTGCTGATGTACGGGTAATTCAAAAATCCGTCTTTGCCCGTTAAAATATTGGATCAGTTGCTCTATGCATTGTATGAGCATGGGGGATAAAGTTTTTTTTCGGCTATCTGTTTTTTGAACCTTGTCATTAAATACAACTTCGGTAATATAATCATCTGTGCCGGAAATTTTTAAAAGCCCGATAGGTGAATGATAATACGTAGTTTGAATTTCAGACATGTTCAATGTACTCTGGATTTTTTGGAGGTAACAAATATAGCAAAGTAAGCCCCACACAAGTTATAATACTAATTAATGAGCTCACAAGAGAGATAAGAAAAGCTGCTATGTATAAAAGATTGCTGATAAGATATTGTTTGGTCAACGATTCTATAAAATCTTCCGACAACCTGTGATCGATAATTCTTTTTTTATGTTTTGCATAGAGCCAGATGATCAGCCAGGATACTGCAGGCAGCCAGATAGCAAACGCATAAAAACTTACTGCTGATTTTGAGTGTTCGGGAGATATGATGTATTCCCCCAAAATTCCGGAAGGATAAGGAAGAAAGGCGATGGCCATTAGAAAAAAAACGTTGAGTAAATTGAATATATGATCAGTTTTTTTGAAAAGTTTAAAGAGATAATGATGATTGGCCCAATAAATACCTATGATGACAAAACTCAGAATATAGGCAAAATATTTTGGCCATTGCTGCCAAACATAATGGATCAGGCTTTGATTTTTTAAATCTTCCTGTGAAGGAATTTTAATTTCAATGATCAGCAAAGTAATGGCAATGGCAAAGACCCCATCACTAAATGCTTCAAGCCGTGAAGTAGAGACTTCAAAATCTTTGTAAGTTTTGTTTTCCATTATAAGCAGATTAGTTACTTTTTTATTTACGAATGATGGTAAATATAAACAAACTAAGCCCCCGGAATGTTGTAATACCCCATTGCGGTATGTGGAAAAATTTCGGGTAATGCAGAGGTAAAATAGGATATTGCCATAAAAAATTTCGGGCATTATCATTGCATTCAAAAATTATTACAGAAATTGGTAAACATTTTTGATAAAGAATGATACGAAACTTACTACTTGCTGCGTCTGCTTTTTTGGAGTCTTTCAATAGTTTTGCTCAATCTGTTTCTAATGACACATTACCGAATGCTACTTTATCTGCTTGTGTGCAATATGCATTAAAACATCAACCCCTTATTCAGCAATCACTGATTGATGAAAAAATTGCAGGTGCAACAATTCACACGAGGCTTGCTGATTGGTTTCCTCAATTAAACCTGGATGCTTATTACCAGTATAACATTAAATCGCCTACAAGCTATTTTGGTGGAAATTATATTTCAACCGGAACAAAGGATATTTCTGCTATTCAATTAGGCGCTACCCAAAATATTTTTAACCGGGACGTATTGCTTGCGTTAAAATCATCGGGGGATATTAAAAAAGCGACGGGTCAAATAACAGACAGTACAAGGATAGGAATCATTGCAGGGGTAAGTAAGGCTTTTTACGATGTACTTCTTACTCAAAAGCAAGTATCAGTGCTTGATGAAGATATCCTTAGATTAAATAAAAGTTTGCAGGATGCATATAATCAATATAAGGGTGGTATTGTTGATAAAACAGACTACAAACGTGCTACTATTTCTTTAAACAACGCAAACGCTCAGCGCAAACAACAGAAGGACCTGCTGGAAGCAAAATATTTTTATCTGCGACAATTGATGGGATATCCCGATAGTGCCGGGCTACAGTTGCAATATGATAGCACGCAACTCGAAAACGAAATTGCTCTTGATACTACGCAGGAAATTAATTATGAGAACAGGATCGAGTATCGGTTGCTGCAGACAGAAAAAAATTTACAGGAATATAATTTAAAATATTATCAATGGGGGTTTTTGCCTTCTTTGTCTGCATATGGCAATTATAATTTGAATTTTCTGAATAATGAATTTGGGAAATTATATCAACAGTCTTACCCCAATTCAAATGTTGGTTTGCAATTGAGTTTTCCGATTTTCCAGGGAACAAAAAGAGTTTTCCAGATAAGGGCAGCCCGGTTGCAGGTAGATAGGCTGGATTGGACAATTGTATCAGTAAAAAATTCGATCAGGACAGAATATGCAAGAGCATTGGCTTCATATAAGGGCAATCTTGCAAATTATAATGCGCTTAAAGAAAACGTTCAACTGGCAGCTGATGTGTATAATGTTATCAGGTTACAGTATCAGCAAGGTATCAAAGCGTATATTGATATGATAATTGCGGAAAGCGATTTGCGTGCATCAGAATTAAATCTTTACACCGCATTGTACCAGTTGTTGCAAAGTAAAATTGATGTGGAGAAAGCCCTGGGAACTTTAGAACAGTGAATAGTTTAGGTATGGTTAACAAATAAACCCATAAAGCAAAATTTCCGGTATGACAAATAAAATTTCAATACTTTTTTTTTCTTTCAATGCTTTGCTCTTCTTTATTTCGTGCGGAGAGAAGAAAAATGGCGGGCAAGCGCCTCCTGCTCCAATGGTTACTACGGAAGTTGTAAAAAAAGAAACAGCGGTTTACTATGACGACTATCCTGCTACAGTGACTGCATTAAACGAGGATAATTTACGGGCACAGGTTACCGGTTATATAACAGGTATTTTTTTTAAAGACGGTCAGCATGTGCAGAAAGGACAAAAATTATATGACATTGACAGGCAGCAATACCAGGCTGGCCTGGACCAGGCTATCGCCAATTTGAATGTAACAAAAGCCAACCTGGCAAAAGCGCAACAGGATGCCGATCGTTATGCAGATCTTTTAAAACAGGATGCTATTGCAAAACAAGTTTATGATCATGCAATGTCTGATTTGCAAAGCGCTAAAATGCAGGTAGAGGCTGCACAATCAAATGTGCGAAATGCAGAAACCACGGTAAAATATTCTTCAATCAGTGCGCCTTTTTCAGGAACGATTGGCATATCACAGGTAAAAATGGGCTCATTGGTAACAGCCAACCAAACGTTATTGAATACAATTTCTTCTGACGATCCGATGGCAGTAGATATCCAGGCAGATCAAAAACAAATTCCCCGCTTTGAACAACTGGAACAAAATCATTTTCCTAAAGCTGATTCTACCTTCACCGTGCAATTATCCGGCGATTCGCCTTATCCCCAAACAGGCAGAATAAGTTTAATTGATCGTGCTGTTGATCCACAAACAGGCACTATTAAAGTAAGATTGATATTTCCCAATCCGAAAAGTATTTTAAAACCCGGGATGAATGTGAACTTAAGAGTAAAAAATAATAGTGCTGATAATTTAATGCTGCTTATTCCCGGTAAAGCAGTAACAGAGCAAATGGGAGAATTTTTTGTATTTGTGATAAATGATAGCAGCCAGGCTATTCAGCATAAAATATTGTTGGGACCAAAGATCAACGACAAAGTGATTGTTTCGCAAGGATTGAAAGAAGGTGATAAAATTGTCACTGAAGGCTTTCAAAGATTAAGAGATAGTTCGAGAGTACAGATAACACCGGGAGGTAATAATCCACAATAAGTAACCAGCAACAAGTAATTAACTATGATCGCCGATACTTTTATCAGACGCCCTGTTACAGCTATTGTTATATCCATTGTGATCGTAATGCTGGGAGTCTTGTCTATTTCAAATTTACCCATAGGTCAGTACCCTGAAATTAGTCCGCCAACTGTAAATATTTCAACTACCTATAACGGTGCTGATGCCCAGACAGTGGAACAAACGATCACCACTCCTATTGAAACGCAGGTAAATGGTACGCCGGGCATGGCTTATATTCAAAGTAACAGTACGTCAAGTGGACAAAGTACAATTACTGTTACTTATAATGTAGGCGCGGATGTTACTTCAGGCGCACTGGATGTACAAAATCGGGTAGGCATTGCTACCCCTTCCTTACCTGTGGATGTAAAAAACCTTGGAATTGTTACCCGGAAACGCAATCCAAGTATTTTAATGCTTGTAGCTATTTTCTCACCCAATGGTTCACATGCGATTACTTTTTTAGACAATTACACAAACGTTTTTGTAAAGAATGCATTGCTGCGGGTAAATGGGGTAGGGGATGTTTTTACAAGGGCAGATGATTTTAGTATGCGTATATGGCTGCAGGTAGACAAACTGGCTCAAAAGGGATTAACTGCTACCGATGTTGTGAATGCATTGCAGGAACAAAACTTGCAAATTGCCGCCGGTACGATTGGCGCACCACCACAGCAAAATGGACAAGCTTTCGAATATTCTGTGCTTACAAATAGTAGGCTGAGCGCTCCAGAGCAATTTGATAGTATTGTTGTGAGGTCAGATCCCCATAGTGGTTCGATTGTTTATTTAAAAGATGTAGCCCGTGTACAGCTTGGCAAGTTCAGCTACGCAAGTAATTCATACATGGATGGGAAAAGATCTTCTTATTTATTGATCTACCAGGCGCCGGGAAGTAATGCTATTGAAACAGCAGAGGGAGTATATAGAACAATGGCAGAATTGAAAAAATCTTTTCCGAAAGATGTAGATTATGTTATTCCTTTTGAAACGGTTTCCGTGGTAAAAGTTTCGATTGACGAGGTAGTAAAAACGTTGCTGATAGCTTTGAGCCTGGTAACGTTGGTCGTGTTTTTCTTTTTACAAACCTGGCGATCCACATTAATCCCTATTCTCGCCATTCCGGTATCTATCATCGGCACATTTGCTTTTTTTTCATTGCTGGGATTTACGATCAACACACTCACTATGTTTGGTTTCGTGCTGGCAATTGGTATTGTAGTGGATGATGCTATTATTGTGGTTGAAGCTGTTCAGCATTACATGGATGATAAAAAATTACCTCCAAAAGAAGCTACCACAGCGGCAATGAAGGAAATCTCGGGTCCCGTGGTAGCCATTGCATTAATATTAGCAGCCGTTTTTGTTCCGGTTGGTTTTATTCCCGGCATATTGGGGAGATTGTATCAGCAATTTGCTATCACCATTGCTATCTCTGTTCTAATTTCCGCCTTTGTTGCCTTATCTCTCACGCCGGCACTATGTACGTTAATGTTGAAGCCGCGTAATTTAAATAAGCAATCAAAAGGGTTAAACAAATTTTTTTACAAATTTGATACCTGGTTTGATCGTACTAATAAAAGGTATTCAAACGGTGTTAGAAATATCATCAGAGGAAGCAGGTATGCTCTTATTGTATTGCTCTGTATTATTGTGGGTACATATTTTTTATTTAAAGCCAAACCGACAAGTTTTATTCCTACCGAAGATGAAGGACGATTGTACATTACTTATGAATTGCCTGAGGCCTCCTCTACAGTCCGAAGCCTTGCGACACTAAACAGGATGATGGATAGTATTAAGACGATCCCTGGTGTAAATCATTATGCTGCATTAGGCGGGTTGAATGTAATATCATTTTCTTTCAAGTCAAACGGTGGAACAATTTTTTGCCAGCTAAAACCATGGAGTGAGAGAACAAGCAGGTCGGAGCAAATTCAAGGTATTATGGCCGAAATGCAAAAACGTTTCGCTTCCATCAAAGAAGCAAACGTACTTGTTATTCAACCACCTGCTATTCCAGGGTTGGGTCAAACAGCAGGATTTACTTTTGAGTTGGAGCAACAGGAAAGCAATGATGATTTAAAAACATTTGAAAAAGTGGTCAATAATTTTGTGGGGCAATTGAACAGGCGTCCCGAAATTGCGAGGGCATTTTCTTATTTCACTGCGAAAACACCCGCTTATGAAGTTGATGTGGATCGGGATAAATGTAAAAAACTTGGCGTATCAATTTCGGACGTTTATAGTACCATGCAAACTTTTCTGGGAAGCCGATACGTGAATGATTTTACGATTTATGGTCGAAATTTTCATGTGGTCGCACAGGCTGATACTTTGTATCGGGGCGATATTAAAGACATCGACCAATATTACGTACGAAATCAATCAGGCGATTTGCTTCCCTTGAGCGTTTTGACTACCTATAAAGTAATTGAAAATGCGTCGGTCATTTCTCATTTCAATTTATTCCGTTCGGCTGAAATTAATGGGAGCCCCAAGCGGGGTTACAGTAGCGGGCAAGCTATTGAGGCTTTGCAAGAGGTTGCCAAAACTCTACCCGCGGGTTATGGGTATGAATTTTCGGGATTAAGCAGACAGGAAATCGAAGCAGGTAGCCGTACCATTTATGTTTTTGCCCTGTCGATTGTGTTTGTATTTTTATTCTTAACTGCACTGTATGAAAGCTGGTCAGTTCCTTTTTCAGTGTTGTTGGCAGTGCCACTTGCAGCATTCGGCGCTATTCTGACATTAATTTTTATTCCCCCGTTAAGTAATAGCGTATATTCTCAAATTGGTTTAATGGCATTGATTGGTTTGTCGGCAAAGAATGCAATCCTGATTGTTGAATTTGCCAAAATACGCGTTGACAATGGAATGGAATTAATTCAGGCCACGCTGGAAGCTGTCAGATTGCGTTTGCGTCCCATACTGATGACATCATTTGCATTTATTTTGGGAGTATTACCATTGGCTTTTGCCAAAGGAGCCGGAGCCATTGCACGTTCGACCATAGGATGGACAGTTTTTGGCGGTATGCTTGCTGCGACATCACTCGCTATTTTTATTGTGCCGGTTTTATTTGTGACGATTACAAAGATTGCTTATGGAAGAAAAAAATTAGTTGAACTGCAAAAACGAGGGAATACACAAGCACCTGAAAACTCAAAGACTTGACGAAAAATTTATTCTCCCGGGTGATATTTTTTTTCAGCATGTTTCATCACATCTTCTTTATAGAAGAGAACGTCTTTAAAATTTCCATCAAGAAACATTTGAGCCTGGTCTGTAAAATGTTTTGATGAAGGATCAAAAGATTGTCCTCCAGTTGTGATAGTTTTTGCTTTTATTCTTTTTCCAAATTCAACACAGGCAATAAAACTGTTGCCGGAAAATCCATAACGTTTATTTGTACCGGGGAAACGTCTTGCGACAAAAGAAGGTATACAGCCGAAAGCAGAAGATGCAAGCCCCGATGGTAAGCTAGGTTTGTTATCATCAAAATTCTCATCATTCCCTACACGTTGGTAGCGGTTTATTTCTCCCCATACAATTTTCCATGAGCCAAATTTTTTTTTAAGATCTTTCATAGTTTCAAAAAGTAAATTCAGCTTATCTTTTGAGGAAGAAGAGTTTCTCGATTTTGTAGCCCATTCTATTGCCAGGGAGGTTGCTGTGGATGAGTCGGAAGAATTTTTATCCCATGTTCTTAATAGTGATATTGGCTCAGATAATATTTGTTTCAATGAATCAGTTTCCGGTAATTCATTATATGCAGTGAAAAGTGGAGGTAATAAAACCTCGAATGCAGAAAGATAGTGGCTATAGCCAATCACTTTAATCAATTTGTCGATAGTAAGATCATTTGCTTTACTTAATAAACGTTGCGCATTAATTGCCCTGAAATTTTCGGCATCTGGTGCCATATAGGTTGGATAATTTTCCTTTTTGGGGCTGGCGCTGCCAGAAACAGTGAATGGTGTGGAATTGCAATTCTCGATCCAACCGGCTGAAGGATTATAGACATGTACTATTTCGTCCAGCGTATGAACACCCTTCCATTCGGTAGCAGATGTAGTACCATCAAGAGGTTCGGTCCAGTCATATTTTTCATCACGTCTTGGAATAAAGTTGCCATGCCAGTAAGAAATGTTCCCCTTATTATCCGCAAAAACAGTATTGTCAGAACTGTTCGATCGCATGCCCATTACTTTTTTGAAATCCTCAAAACCTTTTGTTTTAGTACGTAACCAGGATTGCATCAAGGCTGTCAGTGAACGATTGTTTTCTTTAAGGCTTAGCCAATCTCCATTCCTGCTCCCCATTACAGGACCGTGCCCTGTAGCATACACAGTAAAACTTTTTTTCTTAATAACATTATCTTGTTTATAGTTAATAGTTATTTGTTTTGTTTTTACCGGCAACCATTTTCCATCATACAGGTAAAACAAAGAGTCGCCTCTCTTTTCTATTTTTTCTTTATATAGATCAGCCACATCTGCATAGCTTGAAGTATGCATCCACCCGCAATGTTCATTAAAGCCCTGGAAGACAAAAAATGTTCCCCATGTTGCAGCACCGTATGCATTCAATCCCTCATCACTCACCATTTGTACTTCAGTACGATAATAAAAGGTTACATGTGGGTTGATATAAATGATCGCATTTTTGGAACTTGTTTTTGATGGGGCTACTGCAAATCCATTAGAACCGGTTTCTTCGGGCTCATAAGCTGAAATTTGTTTTTTATTAAAAGATGTGGAAGCATCATCAGTCTTGTACAGGTTTCTCATATCCTGCAAGGTTAATCCTCCCGTTTGTGTTGCCGATATGCTTCCATTTGTACGCATAAGTGCAAACCAGGGCTCGAAATGTTTCAGAACTTCAGGTTTCACTTCACGATGTTTATAAAGAAAATAATTTACCCCGTCCGCGGCAGCATCCAATAGTTTTTTGAACCATGCAGGGGATCTTTTATAATCAGCGATTGCAGCACTGCTATCATAGATCAAACGCATTTGCAGATCATCATATAACCCTGCCTTTCCTATTTCAGACAGCCGTCCCAGCATTTCAAGATTATTCTCTTCTACCTTCTGAAAATTTTCTTCACACTGCGAATACAATATTCCAAATACAGCATCTGCGTCTGTTTTGCCATAAATGTGAGGAACACCCCAATCGTCCCGGATAATTGTCACCCTCTGCGCTTCCTCTTTGCACCTGTTTATTTCCTGCCCAGTAAATGCTTGCGAAAATGTAATGGATGGAATAAAAATCAGGATAAATAATATTTTCATAATTCAAAAATAACTTTAATCATTATCTGAAATTCAAAAACAGGTAGTGGGATAATTAAGTTTTTTTATCTTTCTATAAGCAATTCAGGATAATGATCAAGCAGAGACTGCCTGTTATCTTTAGAATATTTATATCAGTTGTAGCATGGTTTGCATTAACTCTTCAGCTGTTCATTCTTATTCATAATACTCCAGGTAATGGTATGACTCCTTTACAGGCCGTAGGAAGATTTTTTATTTTTTTTACCATTTTAAGCAATTTACTGGTAGCTATCAGTTTTACCATTATATTGATAAAGCCAAATTCTATTACCGGGTATTTTTTTGTAAAACCTTACTCTGTTAGTGCGATAGCCGTTTACATTTTTATTGTGGGCCTTGTTTATAATATTATCCTTAGGCAACTGTGGCAACCAACAGGTCTTCAGCAATTGGCAGATGAATTGCTGCATGTAGTGGTTCCGGTTTTATATATAGTATACTGGATATTTTTCATTGTTAAAGGTTCATTGAAATGGAAGCATTGTTTTGAATGGTTAATTTTTCCTATTGTTTATTTAATATATGCAATGTTTCGTGGAAGTATTGAAGGTTTTTATCCTTATCCTTTTCTTGATCTTAATAAACTAAGTTATGACCGCGTATTATTGAACTGTGCTGGTCTGACTATTGTATTCCTTGTGGTTGGTTTTTTATTTGTAGCTGTCGATAAGATCGTTGCCCTTTATAAAAAGGCTAATAAAAATATTGCTGAAGTTTAAAAAAAACTTTTGCAGTAAATTGCTGCTCTATGGAAAAGAAAACGATCATCTCAGTAAAAAATCTTGTTAAGAATTACGGAAATTTCGAAGCAGTAAAAGGGATCAGTTTTGACGTATACGAAAATGAAATTTTCGGAATGCTGGGACCCAATGGCGCAGGAAAATCAACTACACTTGAAATTATAGAGACCTTACGGCAAAAAACAAGTGGCGAAATTGTAGTAGACGGACATAACCTGGATAAAGAACCAGAGGGGATAAAAAAAATTATTGGTGTGCAGTTGCAGACCAGTGGTTATTATCCCGGGTTAAACTTAGTTGAATTGATTGAACTTTTTTGTGGCCTCTATAATAAAGATATAGAGCCTATGGAATTACTGGAAATGGTCAATCTTACTGAAAAAGCAAAATCACAATTCAAGCAACTGAGCGGTGGACAAAAACAACGTTTTTCCGTAGCTACCACACTGATCAATGATCCCAAGGTTATTTTTTTGGATGAACCTACTACGGGCCTTGATCCGCAGGCAAGAAGAAGTTTATGGGAGTTGATAAAAACAATCCGTAACAAAGGGACTACGGTTATCATTACCACCCACTACATGGATGAAGCAGAATATTTGTGTGACAGGGTAGCGGTAATTGATTCAGGAAAAATTGTTGCATTAAACAGTCCCGACCAGATGATAGACGATCTGGTGGCTTCAGGTTTTGAAAGACCCAAAGAAGTAAAGAAGGCAAATCTTGAAGATGTTTTTATTCATTTAACGGGGCATTCTCTCCGTGAAGATTAATGCTTTGTTGACCTGATCAATTTTAATCTATGCATACCACAGCTATTGACCCACGATTTCCCATTGGTAAATATGAACCGCAACCGTTTTCTATTGAACAAAAAGTAGAATGGCTTGCTGATCTTAAATTTCTTCCGCATTTATTAGAAAGTGCGGTGTTGAATCTGGATGAAACGCAATTAAATACTCCTTATCGTGAAGGAGGGTGGACGGTTCATCAATTAGTGCATCATGTGGCAGATAGCCATATCAACGCTTATTGCCGTTTCAAACTGGCGCTGACAGAGGACAATCCTACTATTAAACCATATGATGAAAAACTTTGGGCCGGGATGAATGATGTGCAGAAACTTCCCATAAATATTTCTCTTACTTTATTGCATGCTTTGCATCTACGCTGGTATGAAGCATTAAAATACGTAACAGATGACGAATGGAACAACCGCACAGTTTTTCATCCTGAGCATAAAAAAACGATGAGGCTATGGACCATGCTTGGCAATTATGCATGGCATGGAAAACACCATGTGGCACACATTCTGGCGTTGAGAGAAAAAATGAGCTGGTAAAAAACAAATACCAAAAATCAAGGAACCAATAAAATTCAAATGGAGAAATTAGAATGACCGTTCTTCACAAGGTTTCTGATTTTTATTTTTGGTTCGGATTTGTTTGATTTTGGAATTTGACTTTTGGACTGTTAATTATGAAATGGAAAATTCTTTCTTCTGAATATCTTTTTAAAGATCTGTGGTTCACGGTTCGTAAAGACAGGTGTGAGACCCCTGAAGGGAAAATTGTAGATCCCTATTATGTATATGAATTTCCGACCTGGGTTACAGCTCTTGCATTAACGAAGGACAGAAAGGTGATAATGGTAAGACAATACCGTCATGCCATTGATGATATTTGTCTTGAAATTCCGGGAGGCTGTGTAGATGACACAGATAAAAACCTGGAAGAAGCAATCGCAAGAGAGCTGGCAGAAGAAACCGGGTATTCTTTTCAGGAATTTAATTACCTGGGAAAAATTTCTGCTAATCCATCTACAAATAACAATTGGATGCACATGTTCCTGGTTACCGGCGGCGAAAAAACCGATGAACAAAAATTAGATCATAATGAAAAGATAGATGTGGAAATATATTCCATTGAAGAATTAAAAACTTTTATCAGGGAAAATAAAATCATACAGGCAATGCATGTAACCTGTATTATGTATGGACTGAAAAAGTTAGGAGAAATAGAATTCTGATCAGTAACGACGGCGATTGTCATTAAATTTATTATAACCACCTCCGCCTCTGTTCCCTCCACGAAAACTACTTCCACCCCCGCTGCTACTTCCCTGGCGATCTTCAGCAGCTTTTACCACAAGAGGCTTTTTACCGAGAGAAATATTATTAAGACCTTCAATGGCTTCTTTTGCTTCAGATTCAATTGGCATTTCTACAAAACCAAATCCCCGACTTTTTCCTGTTTCTCTGTCCATAGCTACTTTAGCAGAATTAACTTTACCGAATTTTTCAAATATTTCTTCAAGTTCGGCATCATCGAGGTCGTACGGCAGACCTGCCACAAAAATGTTCATGAAACTGTTTTGAGTAAAAGTACAGAACTTATATCGGTAATTGTTATAATAGTTTTCACCTACTGTGAACAACTATAAATTTTTTTTTAATTGATTGTTTGTATAAAAAAGAGAAGCGGAAATATTCTGGTTAGCGGAGAAAATTGGCGGTCGATGGATAGTATCAATACGATACTTTTCATCATTTTACTGCAGCTTTATATATTGCTAATTTAATTTTTTTGGAAATATTTGATGAATGTAAAAATTAAAAAATTTAATTTTTTGAAAATTGGTCTTCAAATTGTTTTACAGCTTCCGGCAAACAGGTAACTACTCCTTTAATTCCTGAAACAGTAAGAGTCATTAAGATGGCATCTACTACTTCACGTTTTGTAGCTCCCAGTTTCATCGCCATAGGAACATGAAATTTTACAGCCGTTTCGTCACCTTGTGCCGCTTTCATTGAAATATAAATAAGCTGTTTGGTTTTTTCATCAAGTCCTTTTGAATTAACAAGCGATTGAATAAGACCATCGAAAGCCTTTGCTACTTCAGGCGCTTCCTGTCGAAAAATTTCCATTGGATTCATATCATTCATTTTAGGTTATTCTTCTCTTTCCACAGTAATTGTGCACTCTCCAATTAAAGCAGCCAATGCCCCTATTGCAGCAAGTATTGGGGCGAGTACTGCTCCAACAACTCCTACGGTCAATGGGAACGTCATAAGTTCCTTTCCGTGCTTATCTTTAATTGTTATCTTCCGAACATTGCCCTCTGCAATCAGCTCCTTTATTTTTTTCAGCAATTGTTCGCCATTAATACTAAAAGTTTCTGTTCTCTTTCCCATAAAACCTCCTGTACAGAATCTAAGTTCTTTTTTTTAATGTTAATTAAATATGAGAGTTGTCAATTTTTTAAATGAAGTTGCTCATCACTTTAACGTAACAACTTCCTTTCGACCGTGACGGTAAAAGATGTTTACTTTAATAAACCAGAGGGTACTCAGGTATTGATCATATTTTGGATATTGACATTTTTGTTTCGCAGGTCAATACCACCTTCAAGGACAGACTTAAGATTAGTCATATAAAATGTCCAAACTTTTCCACATTCAATAAAGAAATAACATTGTTCTGTTTTATCATCCATCGGCATAGTTTGTTGTAGTTCACAAATGGTTTCACTCTCTTCTTTTTTATGGTAACTTTTACTATACACCCACCGGAAAAACTGAATTGAAGCTCGTCCTTACCATTTGAATAAAATATTTCTCCTTCTTCAGCAATCGTATCATTGTAGCCAAACCACAGCCATTTATAGCGATCATTTTTTTGAACGAAATCGTTTCTTTGTCTTGGTTTCCCATCAGGGAGTTTAAATTCTGCGATCTGAGAAACCATTTTTCAAGTCCATCCTGTGTTGCCCATGCATTAAAAATAATTTGTTGATCTGCATGAATTGTTATTCGTTTTGTGAATTGTCTCCAATTATATTTTGTCATATATGAATGATTCGGAAAATAAAGGTCAAAAGAAATATTTTATTTAGGAAATGGTTAACTAAGTATCGGGAAAACGACCATAACGACCATACCTTACAAACTCTTATCTTCGCTGCCTTTAATGAAAGCTATTAATGAGATATTTCCTTTGCTTAATAAACCAGTCAAAGTAGTCATTACTACCCATCAAAAGCCGGATGCTGACGCAATGGGATCTTCCCTGGGACTTTATCATTTTCTTGTTCAGTTCGGCCACCAGGTTACAGTTATATCTCCTACTAACTGGGCTGGATGGGTAAACTGGATGCCGGGAAGTAAAAAAGTTTTAGATTATGAGTTGCAAAGGCAAAAGGCAGAGACTGAACTTGATAAGGCTGACTGGTTGTTTTGTCTTGACTTTAATAATTTTGCCCGCACTAAAAGCATGGCTTCTAAGCTGGCTTCTTTAAAATGCATAAAAATATTAATTGATCATCATGAAGAACCCGATGAAAAAAGTTTTGATTACGGGATCAGTGATGCCACGCGGAGCTCTACCTGTGAATTGCTTTATGATTTTATCCTTGCATCAGGATATGCGGATAAAATAACCACAGACGTGGCTGAATGTATCTACGCCGGTGTGGTGGCCGATACCGGTTCATTTAGATTTCCCAGTGTATCTGCCAATGTGCACAGGTTAGTGGCTGATCTGAAAGATAAAGGATTGCTTCATTCTCCTGTTCACGAAGCTTTGTATGATAATTTTTTGGAAAATCGTCTTCGGTTCATCGGAAACGTTCTGCTTAACAGGATGGAAATTTTTTATGAGTATAACGCAGCGCTTATAGTAATACCGAAATCTGATCTTCTTAAATTCAACATTAGAACCGGGGACACGGAGGGACTCGTCAATTATCCAATGACAATACAGGGAATCAAATTGGTAGCATTGGTAATTGACAGGGATGAAGAAAGAAAATGGAGCTTTAGAAGTAAAGGAGATTTTGATTGCAACGCGTTTGCCAGGAAATATTTTGAAGGCGGGGGGCATTTTAATGCCTCGGGAGGCCGCAGCAGCGATTCACTGGCGGAAACTATAAAAAAATTCAAGCAAGCGATGAAAGAAAACGAATCTTTATTACAATAAATATTAATTAAATGAAGCACAACACCTGGCTGCTATTAGCATCAATAGTTCTGATTGCCGGTTGCGGTAAATTGGATTATAAAAAAACAAAAAGTGGGTTGCTGTATAAGATCATATCTACAAAAGATACAAAAGGACCCACAGCAAAATCGGGTAATATTCTGAAGCTATATTTTACGCAAAAACTAAATGACTCTGTTTTGCAAACCAACTTTGGTAAGTTCGCCGCATATCCCACTGTTCAAGCCCTTAAAGGTGATGAGTACACTCCTTCTGAATTGTTCGTTATGCTTCATAAAGGAGACAGTGCAGTGGCTGTAATGTTAGTAGACTCGTTAATAATGAAAGGCCAGATGCCGACCATTCCGCCATTTATGAAAAGAGGTGACAGGATAACCGTTAGTTTTAAAGTGACCGATTTATTTACTTCAGATAGCCTCGCAAATGTGGACAGACAAAAAGAAATGTCGGCAGAGCAGGCAAGACAGGAAAAAGAAATGGCAGGCGAAAAAATAAAAGAGCAAAAAGAAGTGGATGATTACATTACTAACCATAAGATAAATGCTCAGAAGACAGCTAAAGGAGTATATGTTGAAATTCTTAACCCGGGCACAGGTGCACAGGCTGATTCAGGAAAACTTGTTTCCATGAAATACCGGGGAAGCACTTTTGCAGGGGAAGTATTTGATACAAACATGGACAGTTCTTTTCGTCATTCAGGAGCGTATGAATTTTCTGTTGGATCAGTTGGGTCAGACGCAGTAATACCTGGCTTAGATGAGGGAATTCGGTTGCTTAAAAAGGGAGGGAAAGCAAAAGTTTATATTCCGGCTGTATTGGCTTATGGTCCCGAACCGGTAGTACAGGGAGGTAAGCCATACGAAAATTTAATTTTTGAAGTTGAAGTGGTAGATGTGAAAGATATGCCGGTGATGAAAAAAATGCCATCACTAAAAATTGACACAACTCAACGAAAAAAATAATTATCGTAACCATAAATTACAGAACTTTGTGCCTTTAATTATTTATTGGCCTGTTTTACGAACTGACGATCTGTTAAGATCGGCTCCGTTTTTAATCCAAGAATCCATTTTCCGCCCTTTTGAAATGAGCCACAATCCCAGTACTTACTTCCACCACATATCTAACTTTATGAAAACAGAGGTTGAGCATTGAGCGCTAATTAAACGAGATCCGTCTTGATGTGATGATAGAGAGCAATCTGTTCAGGTTGCTTTTTATTTTGTATTAACTTATGCTAATTAATTTCTATTCACCATTCCATATAGTTTTATAGCTTCCTTTGCCTCTTTTACATCATGTGCTCTTAAAATGATTGCGCCATTCATTAGTGAGATGGTATGTAAAACTGTTGTTCCATTCAACGCTTCCTCTGCAGAAATGTCCAGTGTTTTGTAAATCGAAGATTTTCTCGACACTCCGATCAAAACCGGCACATCCAGTATTTTGAATACTGAAAGATTTTTTATTATTTCAAAATTGTGCTTAGCAGCTTTTGCAAACCCAAACCCAGGATCAATTATAACGTCAGGGATTCCTGCCTTTCTGCATTCTTCTTTTTTATTAATAAAAAAATCAAGTACTTCGCCCGTCACATTATCATAACTGGCATATTGATGCATTGTCTGGGGATCCCCTTTCATATGCATAATAATATAAGGCACCCTAAGCGTTGCAACGGATGCAAGCATTTTACCATCCATTGTACCGGAACTTATATCATTTACCATGTTTGCTCCCGCATCTACACAATTCTTTGCAACATTTGAGTAATAAGTGTCAATAGAGATAATAATATCTGGAAATTTTTTATGAATTGCTTCAATAGGGTCAATCACTCTTTTTAATTCTTGTTCTTCAGAAACCTGTTCGCTGCCGGGTCTTGTACTTTGTCCTCCAATATCTATTATATCTGCACCCTCATTGATCATTTTTTCAGCCTGCATTAAAATTTTATCTGTTTCTGAAAACCTGCTGCCTTCATAAAATGAATCAGGAGTAGCATTTATGATTCCCATGACAACAGGTTTGTCAATTACCAGCAACTTTCCATTGCAGTTTAGTGTAAACATTAAACGTTTGTTGTTATTTTTGAAGCTAAAGATAATTGTAACGGTTTTATTTGTAATCAGTAGCCATTTCTTAAATAAATGAAATTACTTCTTAATATAGTCCGGATAATAGTAGGTGTGCTTTTTATTTTTTCCGGGCTTGTAAAGGCAAATGATCCATTAGGATTAAGCTATAAAATGAAAGAATTTTTTGAGATTTGGAATACAGGTCTGGTGCATAGTTCTTTCTTTTTAAAAAATATTCTCATTAATCTTTTTCTTTTTCTTCACGACTATTCTTTGTTACTTTCTATATTTATGATTGCATTTGAAATTATTGCTGGTGTGGCATTGTTACTCGGGTGGCGAATGAAAATTTTCAGCTGGCTTTTATTATTACTGATCCTGTTCTTTACTTTTTTAACGGGTTATGCTTATTATTCCGGAAAGTTTACCAATTGTGGTTGCTTTGGCGATTGCCTGCCAATTACGCCCAAGACTTCTTTCCTTAAGGATATTGCTCTGACTGCACTAATCATTTTTCTTTTTGCTTATAAAAAAATTATCCGTCCAGTCTTTTCTTCCAGAACAAACTTTGGAATTTTGGCGGCTTCAACTGTGTTGAGTTTTGCGTTGCAATGGTATGTTTTAAATTATCTTCCATTTGTAGATTGCCTTCCGTTTAAAAAAGGAAATAATATTTCTGAAAAAATGAAACCACCTCCGGGTTCTTTGCCTGATAGTTTTGCGATAAGGTTTATATATGAAAGAAATGGAAAGCAATTTGAATTTTCTCCGGATGAACTTCCTGCTGATCTTAATACATACACATTTAAAGACAGAGTAGACAAACTTATACGCAAGGGAAATGCAGAGCCGGCTATCAAGGGATTTTCTTTACGAACTTCATCAGGCAATGATACAACAGATAGTATTTTATCTGACCCTTATTGTTTTTTATTATTCTGTGAGGATTTTTCAACTCCTGTCAGAAACTGGAAAAAAGAGTTTGAGCAATTACGAAAAGCAGTTGATAAGAAAAATATTCCCATTTATATCGTGACTGCTTCTGTTAATGAGGCGGTAATTGCATTTCAAAACACTCCTTTTTCAGACCTACCTGTTTTTGAATGCGATTTTACTATTATACGGACTGCTGCCAGGACCAACCCCTGTCTGTATTTATTAAAACAAGGGACTGTAATAAATAAATGGCCATATAAGAGAATTAAAAAAGCCATAAAGCCTTTACCTTAATGATGACAGAATTTATATTATACAGGAGTGCGACGCAACAGGAGCCAAATAGAGTATATGTTGCTGATAACATAAAAAAACCGGGATAATCTGTATGCTGAAATACATTGCACGAAAAACTCTGTATGGTCTTCTTGTATTAATAGGCGTAGTGGTAATGGTATTTTTTTTATTCCAGGGTTTTGGCGATCCGTCACGATTGGTAATGGGGCAAACCGGTGATTCTACCACCCAGGCAAATATTCGTAAAGAGCTTTACCTCGATCAGCCAAAATGGAAACAATTTGTTTTATATCTCAATGATGTTTCACCTGTTTCCATATATAATAAAGATGATATTCAAAAGAAAAAGCTTAAGGGCATTTTTGTTGGTGGTGATGTAAAGCTCGGATTAAAGGTTCCTTATCTGCGTCATTCATATCAATCAAAAAGAAAAGTTGGGGAGATATTAATGGAAGCGCTTCCGGGAACTTTGCTTTTGACTTTTACAGCCATGCTGATTGCGGTAATTATTGGTATTCCGTTGGGAGTTTTAGCAGCTGTGAAACATAATACATGGCTCGATACATCTTCCGTATTTGCCAGCCTTGTGGGTATCTCTGCCCCTTCATTTTTTATGGGAATCCTTATAGCATACATATTTGGATTTGTTTTAAGTTCATGGACTGGTCTTCATATCACGGGTAACTGGTTTGATATTGATGATATAACCGGGCAAAGACATCTTGTATTAAAAAATTTGATATTGCCTGCTGTTACTTTAGGAATTCGCCCGCTTGCTATTATTACCCAACTTACCAGAAGTGCTATGCTGGATGTACTTGACCAGGATTATATCCGCACTGCTTATGCAAAGGGTTTAAGTAAGAGGGTAGTTGTTTGGAAACACGCTCTGCGCAATGCTTTGAACCCTGTGATAACTGCAGTTACGGGCTGGTTTGCCGAATTGCTTGGCGGAGCCTTTTTCGTAGAATATATTTTTGGTTGGAAAGGAATTGGTAAGGTAACCGTGGATGCTTTGGAAAAACTGGATTTTCCTGTAGTAATGGGATCAGTACTTGTGTCTGCTACTTTTTTTGTAATCATTAATATTCTTTCTGATATTTTGTATGGCATTATCGATCCCCGTGTCACGGTGCATTAATATTTTATAAGTTTTTTTTCATATCAGCTTTTTCGTGGTTTAATTTTTGTAAATTGTTATTATCATAATTTTCTGCACTAACTGTTCTACTGGAGAAGAAGCAAATATCTAATTACTAACCGGTCTGGGTCCTATGACAAAGACATAACAATTCAAACCATGGAACGTATAACCTCCATTCTTAAGCGCAAGGAAATGCATCTCCATACTGTTTCTCCAAATTCACTTATTACAGATGCTTTGCAGCAAATGCGTTCGGAAAATGTAGATTACCTGGTAGTGATAAATGACGAAGAAAGATTTTTAGGGATACTTACAGACCATGATATAGCCTCAAAGATCATTTTTGGGAGAAAGCCTTTGAAAAAAACTTTGGTTAGCGAAGTAATGAATACAAGGCTGCCCGTAGTTACCACTGATGATACTGTAGAAAAATGCATGCGTACTCTGAAGCAGCATAATGTGCGATTCCTGCCAGTATTTGATGGGTTTGACTTTAAAGGGATAGTTTCATCTGATGATATTATTCGTGAAGTAGTGGAAAATCGTATGCAAATTTTTGATGCCGAGGAAGATCAATTTTATATGCTTGCCTGATCACTGTACTATTATCTTCCTTATCACTTTTTGCCCAAGAGCCTCATTTACGCGTTGAATGATTTTTTCTTTTTGAAAAATAAGCTCCTGTTTCAAGGGAGCTACCTGTGTAGTTATAAATAAAGTGTCGTTGATAATTTTAAGTTTGTCTGTATATCTTGCGACTGTTTTTCCCATGATCTGTTCCCAAACATCTTCAATTTGCAGAGCCTGAATACCCCCTTTGATGCGGCTTTCATCAAGAAATTTTTTTATGGCATCGCCTAAGGAATATTCGCCCATGATTCAAAGTTAAAAAATCAGACTCTTATTAAAAGACCAAAATTTGTTGCGAAAGATCAATAGTTGTCGTTTATAAATTAATTATCTGGTAAGCAGATGTAAACGTATTTAAATGTTGTTTTAATCTTTCACTGTTTGTATCAGTAATAAAAACCTGCCCGTTATTTTCTATACAAACATTTCGCAGAAGATTGGCTATTCTTTGTTCATCCAGTTTTTCAAAAACATCATCCAACAATAAAATAGGCGCAACCCCTTTTTCTTTTTTCAATACTTCCATTTCTGAAAGCTTCAGGGCAAACAGTAAACTCTTTCTTTGACCTTGCGAGGCAATATTTTTAAAGGCCTGTTCATTCAAATTAAATTCAAGATCATCCCGGTGAATTCCACTTGTTGTTCTCATTGACAGAATATCTTTTGTTTGATTTGTTTTTAATAACTCATGGAAAGAAGCATGAAGTAATTCACTATTATAAAACAGAGTTATATTCTCGAATTGGTTAGCAATCTCACTATAGAGTTTTTTTGCCAGTGGTAAAAATGAAACAAGGAATTCTTTACGTTTTTCAAAAATTTTTTCACCCGGTTTCGACAATTGTTCATCCAGAACAGCCAGGAGTGAAAAATCTTTATTTCCCGTTTCAGAAAAGGATCTCAGCAAAAAATTACGTTGTTGTAAAATCTTATTATAGCTAATAAGTTGTTGCAGGTAGCCTGCATCTAATTGTGATAACAGTGTATCAATAAATCTTCTTCTTTCTTCGCTGCTATTGGTTATAATTTGTATATCATCCGGTGCAATGACTACGCAGAGATAATGACCAATATGCTGGGAAAATTTTTCATAGAACTGATCATTTATGGAAAACTCTTTTTTGCCTGTTTCTCTTAGAATGCAAATCGCTTTTTCATGCTTATCACAAATTTCGAATTCACCTTCCAGCCTGAAGCCATTGTTTCCTTTCATAATATTATTCCCATCCACTCTTGTAAAATAACTTTTTGTAAAACATAAGTAGTGAATAGCATCAAGAAGATTGGTTTTACCAATTCCATTGCGACCAGAGATTCCTACAATCCTTTCTGAGAATTGAACTGACCAGTTTTGATAGTTCTTGAACTGAACAAGCGAAATATTTTTCAGCCGGAGCATAGATTTGCAAGGTAAGGCGACGAAAGAATAATTCTTTCATCTTTTGTCCCCTTGGTCGGAAACCTTTATCTTTGCGACCCCCCACAAGGGATACAGTATTTCCAACTTTACTGGAAATTATTTCCTGAAGAGGTTCAACAAGGGTTCCGGCTGATCGGGCCACCTCAAAGGTGTAACTTAAAAGCATGTAAAATGCCCAAGGTAAAAACGAACTCCAGTGCTAAAAAAAGGTTTAAGGTGACCGGCACAGGGAAGATCACTCATCAAAAAAGTTTCAGGCGTCACATTCTGACAAAGAAATCAAAAAAACGCAAACGTAATCTCCGAAAAGATGGCAGTGTATCCAAGGCTAATTTGGATTTTGTAAAACGTCTTCTGAGATTAAAGTAAGCAGCAGATATTTTATTAAGCTTACAAGTAAATCTAAAACCACAAACTTAAATCTAAAATTATCCAGATATGCCTCGCTCAGTAAATGCGGTTGCCAGTAAAGCCCGCAGAAAAAAAATACTCAAACAAGCTAAAGGCTATTACGGTAAACGTAAGAATGTTTACACAGTTGCCAAAAACGTGGTTGAAAAAGGAATGACCTATATGTATGTAGGTCGTAAACTGAAAAAAAGGAATTACCGTCAGCTATGGATTGCCCGTATTAATGCGGCTGTTCGTGCTGAAGGTTTAACCTATTCAGAATTTATTCATAAATTGAATGAGAAAGGAATTGACCTTGATCGCAAGGTGCTTGCTGATCTTGCCATGAATAATCCTGAAACTTTTAAAAACCTCGTTGCGGAAATCAAATAAAGATCTTGCTTTACGTGAGAGAACAACTGCGCCGTCCCGACACGTAAGGACGGTTTTTTAATTTAGCTGCTCCGGCTAAATCCTGCTGTCAACTTTTCGATAACGCTGCCCGATGAGTATCAATATTAAAGCATAAAAGTGTGAGGCAACGGAAGTTTAACCAGAGTTACACAAGATGGGTTACCAAAAAATTTCTTTTTAAAAAAATTCAAACTACTACATTTGTTCCCGCTAAAAGGATTGCTTCCAGTTAACCTGTTTTTTCATTAATGACAAATTCTTATTTTGATCTCGTTCAGCAAACCTTCAATTTTCCACAGGAAGGATTTGAAGTGAAGGATGGTTATCTTCAATTCAATGGGGTGGATTTAAAAGCATTGATTGATAAGTATGGTACTCCGCTTAAGTTAAGTTACCTGCCAAAAATCGGAATGCAGATAAAAAGGGCCAAACAAATGTTTGCGACGGCTTTTAAAAAACATAAATACGAAGGGAAATATTTTTATTGTTATTGTACCAAAAGTTCTCATTTCAGTTTTGTGGTTGAGGAGGCTTTGAAGTACGAAATTCATTTAGAAACTTCTTACGCTTACGATATTGAAATAATCAAGAAATTGTATGAGAAAAAAAAGATCACCAAGGATATCCAGATCATCTGCAATGGATTTAAACAAAAAAATTATACAAGGAGAATCGCCAGTCTTTTAAATACAGGGTTTACAAATGTTATTCCGGTTTTGGATAACAAAGAAGAACTTAGAGAATATGCCAAGGCTGTAAAAGTTCCTTTCAAATTAGGTATTCGTGTGGCAGCAGAGGAAGAACCTACATTTCCTTTTTATACATCGCGCCTGGGTATTCGTGCAAAAGATATCCTTGAATTTTATGTAGATAGAATTGAGGGATATGAAAGTAAATTTCAGCTTAAAATGCTCCATATTTTTTTAAACAAGGGCATTAAAGATGATATTTATTATTGGAGCGAATTGAATAAGATTATTAATCTTTATTGCCAATTGCGCAAGATTTGCCCCGAACTTGACTCCATCAATATAGGCGGAGGATTTCCTATTAAACATTCACTGGGGTTTGAGTACGATTACCAATTTATGATCAATGAAATTGTAGGGAATATAAAGTCAGCTTGTAAAAAAGCTAAAGTTCCTATGCCGGATATTTATACGGAATTTGGGAGTTACACTGTTGGGGAGAGTATGGCGCATATATATAGTGTGGTTGCTCAAAAAATGCAGAATGACCGTGAGATATGGTATATGATCGATTCTTCTTTTATAACTACACTACCAGATACATGGGGAATAGGGGAGAGATTTCTTCTTTTACCCATTAATAAATGGGATGCTGATTACCAGCGTGTGGTTTTAGGTGGAATGACATGTGACAGCCATGATTATTATGATTCAGAAGAACACATCAATGAAGTTTTTCTCCCTAAAGTAAATAATGGAGAACCATTGTATGTAGGTTTTTTCCATACCGGAGCTTACCAGGACCAGATAAGTGGCTATGGTGGGATCAAACATTGTCTTATCCCTTCACCAAAGCATGTTCTAATTAATTATGATAAAAATGGAAAATTGGTTGATACTCTTTATGCAAAAGAACAAACGGCGCAAAGTATGCTAAAAATCCTTGGATATATGTAAAAATTAAGCCCTTGTGCTGAGGTGGATTTGTGAACCGGCACAAAGTCTTTTTTCAACAAAGGGCCTGAAAACAATTTTAATTTGGACTCCTTTTAATGATGATGTCTTTCATGACCGTGATCCTTGTTACGATCATGGTGATCACTATGACGACGATACTTGCTCCATTCATTATATTCTCTCCTGTTATAATGAACTTTGCCTAAATAAGACCTGTCGAGGTAATACCTGTTATCATAACCTCTCCAGTAAATATAACCTTCAGGGCTGTGGTAATAATATCGTCCATCGGGATATCTGTAAACATGTATTCCCGGTCCGGGGCTGAGAATTAATGAAAACGATGCTGAAGAGTCAAACGGGTATGCGCTTGGGCCACAGCTTGTAAAAAAAGTTATAAATGCAATGATTATTGCCGCTTGTATAATTCTAAACTTTTTCATAACGATTGATTTTATATTTAAAGAGACAATTAACTTGCCGAAAACTCCTCACATGAAAAAACTTATAATATTAATAGCATTAAATTTCTTTCTTATTAATAATTCAGACGCTCAGACTGCTGAAGATTCTGTTAAAGCAGTGGTAAAACAATTATTTGATGGAATGAAAAATTCAGATTCTATAATGATTCGAGATGCGTTTACCGACAGTGCTATCTTGCAGAGTGTGGGAAGAAATAAAGAAGGAAAAATAATAATTGAAAATGATAAGGTAAATGAGTTTGCCAAAATAATCAGTGGGCTTAAAAAGGGAGCAGCAGATGAACAAATCGTAATTGAATCAATAAAAATTGACGGCCCTTTGGCAATTGTGTGGGCTCCTTATAAATTTTATTTTGAAGGAAAGTTCAGTCATTGTGGTGTTGATTCGTTTCAGCTTGTATTTATAAATGGCCAATGGAAAATTCAATACTTAATTGATACTAGGCGTAAACAACCTTGCGAATAATTAATTTAGGTTTTAGCCTGTGTTTTTTATTTACTTTAGGACTATCGAAGTATTTATTTAACTCCTCAGGAGACATATTACTTGTTTCAATATCAACCGGAACGTCAATTAATTGAACCTGGGCTTATTTTAATTCATCTTTCAGCTTTGTAGTTTTTTGAACTATATCAGGATCTTTGCCACTAATTAGCGCATTATCAGTGAGCATAAACTGAAGCCGCTTAATGGATGATCTTATTAATGAAGCCTGGTTTTGATCCACCACTTTTGCTGGTACTGCAACTTCTTTGATTGGAACAAGAGCAACCCCTACACTTGGCAATACTTTACCGGCGTTCTGAGCTCCCGCATTACTTGATGTGTTTAGGATTGTTCCGGTCAAAGCTGTAGTTGCACCCGTGAGGTCAAAAGTTGTACGGACGGTTTTATTCTTTTTTAATCCTTTATCCAATTACAAAAAAGTATATTGTAACTGCAAAATATAAGTATTCAAATTCTTAACTACCTGGTTATATTCCGCGAGAGCTACGGGATAATTTAAAGCCTTTTTTACTACAACACGGACATTTGCTGTGTCTCTTATCTTGAATTTATTTGAACCGATAAAACTTAAATTCACCACAGTTGAATCTTTCCCTTTCACAAAACCATAGTCAGGTGTCCAGTTGAACTTATCATTACACTTTGTTACAAGTGAAAATTTTTTAATGGGAATGCTGCTGCTGAAAAGAATGTCTTCAATAGGAAAGCTTCCGGTTTCACATTGAACTTTAAAACTCACCGTTTCACCTTCATCAACATATAGAGTCCCTGAAACAATGGGTTTTACTTTTGAGGGTATGATATCTGTGTTAAAAAAAGAAAGGTAAATGATGTATCTACCTTTTCATTTGGGTCAAAAAGACTTTGAACACCTATGTTAACTTTATAGGGAAAATCATATTTTAATTTCCCTGAAAGGAAATACGATTTTTCAGCTTTAAAAGTTAACATAACATTATCCTTATCAATTTTAAGCCCTACAGGTGAATTTTCGAGATACCAACGGTATTCTGATGAATCCCGATTAATTTGAAATTGATAGGAAAGACTTGAATCTACGTGTTGAGTAAAATAAGGGTTCAGATTAATAATGCGCAATGCTGAATCTTGTGTCTTATGAAGATGTAAAATTGTATCCTGCGTAAAAATTGATGCAGTGTCGGTAACCTGGGCACCGGATATTTTTGCAATAAAAATGAGAAATAATGAAATAAGCAAATATGGTTTTCTCATCCTGGTTTGTTATTAGGGTAGAAAAGAGGTGCAATATTAATTTATTTGACCGAAAGCTATTATTAAGGAATACAAAAAATAAAAAACCCTCCAAGGATAGAAATCCGGAGGGGTATAAACCAAAACCAACTGCTTATGAGAAACTCTTCGACAAATGAGTTATTGTATTGAAATTTCTTTTGCTGAAGCTTTGACTTCCACTTTTCTCGGAAGGTTTAATGTTAAAACACCATTGAAATATTTTGCTTCAATTTTTTCTGCATCAATTTTTTCATCCAGGGTAAAAGAACGATTAAGAGAACGATAGCTGTACTCGTTCCGGATTAGCTTTTCATTCTCATCTTTTACCTCATTTTTCTTTTTAGCAGAAATAGTGAGGATATTTTTATCCAGGTTTATTTTAAAATCATTTTTTTCAAACCCGGGAGCTACTACTTCCAACTGATAAGCATCTTTAGTTTCTTTAATGTTTACCGGAACAAATCCTCTTGTATTAGATGCAAAATCATCTCTAAATACTGTTGGAATTTCGTTAAAGAAATTTCCCCAAAGGCTAAAACCATTTGCCGGCTTGTTATTAAATTTTACAACTGTCATAGCTGTTTTGTTTTTCAGTTAATAAATTTTTTACGATTTAACGGGAGTTTCCCAAATGTTATACCAGCAAATTTTTTCTGCCTATTATTGTAGTATTACTAATTTCCTTGCGCCATAATTTCAGAACTGAAGATCAAACCCTGTCATAGTTTCAAGCGAATTGCTACAAAACTTTTTTATTTTTGCATGTTATCTATTTTTGTAAATAAATTAAAAAATACTTAATACTATGTATCCATCGGAAATCGTATTACCTATGAAAGAAGAGCTGACTGATAACGGGTTTAAAGAGCTTTTAACAAGTGACCAAGTAGATGCGCAGCTTAATAAACAGGGAACTACTTTAGTAATGATCAATTCGGTTTGCGGTTGTTCAGCAGGTTCTGCTCGTCCCGGCTTATTAATGGCTGTTTCCAACGCAGAAAAAAGACCTGATTACCTTACGACAAGTTTTGCAGGCTATGATGAGGAAGCGGTAAAAAAGATTCGGGAACATTTATTACCTTATCCTCCATCTTCTCCTTCAATAGCTTTATTTAAAGATGGTAAACTTGTTCATTTTATAGAAAGACATCAGATAGAGGGCAGGCCAGCTCAGGTAATCGCCCGTAATCTCGTTAGTGCATTCGACGAATACTGTAATTAAGCAGTTTATTTTTTATAAATGCCTCTCTTTTTGAGAGGCTTTTTAATTAATGTAAAAATCATTGATTTATTTCATAACATTGCTTCCTTAAATCAAAACCTGGAATCTGTAGATGTATCCAAACCTTTATTACGCGTTTAAAGATTTATTTAAGATAGATTGGAAACCGCTTCGTTTCATTAACTCATTTGGTTTTTTTGTTGCCCTGGCATTTATATTGGCAGCAGTTATTCTTGCTGCTGAGTTAAAAAGAAAAGGAAAAGAAGGCTTGCTACAACCTACTGAAATAAATGTAGTGGTCGGAAAACCAGCTTCTTTAGCAGAACTTTTTCTAAATTTTTTATTAGGGTTTGTACTGGGATATAAAATCCTGGCTCTTTTTATAATGAACAGCTCTGTCACCAATGACCCACAGGCATTCATTTTTTCAGGATTAGGCAGTTGGCCTGCCGGCATTACTCTCGGATTTGTATTTGCCGGGATAAAATGGTGGGAGAAAAACAAGCAAAAACTGCCCAAACCAGAATTAAGAAAAATTCGTTTCTGGCCTCACGATAGGGTAGGGGAAATAACTATTATCGCACTGGTATTTGGTTTAATTGGGGCGAAGCTTTTCGATATATTTGAAAACTGGAGTGATTTTTTAAAAGAACCTTCATCTTTTATTTTTTCCCCAGCGGGATTAACCTTTTACGGAGGATTAATTTGTGCTGCTCTTGCAATTTGGTTATATGCGAAAAAGCATAAAATTGGTTTTTGGCATTTAAATGATGCCGCCGCCGCGGGTCTCATGCTGGCTTATGCCATAGGCAGAATTGGCTGTCAGGTTGCTGGAGACGGTGATTGGGGTATTTACAACGGTGCTTATATAACAAATCAAAATGATAAAATAATTTTGGCTGCACCTGGGCAATTTCGAAATGCAATGGAATCCAGCAATACTTTTTTCCTAAAAAATTATGGAAGTTTAGAACAAGTACCCAATAAAAAGTTTGCAAAACCTTCCTTTTTGAGTTTTTTACCTGACTGGGTGTTTGCTTATGATTTTCCACACAATGTGAATGATGAAGGCGTGCGGATAGCAGGTTGTACAGATGAAAAATATTGTAATCATCTCCCCGTTCCTGTTTTTCCAACATCTTTTTATGAGACAATAATTTGCCTGCTTTTATTTTTAATTCTTTGGGCTCTTCGAAAGAAGCTAAAAATACCCGGAACTTTATTTGCTGTTTACCTAATGTTAAATGGAATAGAAAGGTTTTTTATAGAAAAAATCAGGGTTAATAACAGGATGAATCTATTCGGTTTTCATCCTACCCAGGCCGAGGTTATTTCAACTCTTCTTTTTCTTAGCGGCCTTCTATTATTTATTTTACTCAGACGGAGAGTGATAATGCTAAAATGATAATTTTCAACAAAATTTCATACCTGCCAATAAAAGTATTTTTTGCTGTTTGCAAAGACAAAATGCCCGTCCATAAAAGATTCCAGCAATTCTGTCCATATATGTAATGGTTGCATAAAATTTGTTATGATAAATTATCCCCAACCATTATGAGATTCGGACTTTGCAGTGTATTTTTGCAGATAGTCACGGACGGTAAATATTTTTGATTAACTATCCATTTGCAACTTTCTGCAAACAAAGACTGTCATTTATTAGTTGTTCTTTAAACACTTAGATTCATTATTATGAGGCAGCTTAAAATTGCCACCCAGATTACAAACAGGGACTCTCAGGCCGTAGAAAAGTACTTGCAGGAAATTTCAAAGATTTCAATGATCACCCCTGAAGAAGAAACCACCTTAGCTCAACGCATTAAAATGGGCGACCAAAGAGCTTTGGACAAACTTGTACAGGCAAACTTACGTTTTGTGGTATCTGTGGCTAAGCAGTACCAGCATCAGGGTCTTTCTCTTAGCGATTTGATCAACGAGGGTAACCTCGGATTAATTAAAGCAGCCCAGCGTTTCGACGAAACCAAGGGTTTTAAATTCATTTCATATGCTGTATGGTGGATTCGCCAGTCCATTTTGCAGGCGTTGGCAGAGCAGGGCAGATTAGTCCGCCTGCCTCAAAACAAAATTGGCACTTATAACAAAGCTAATAAAGCGTACATGGCTTTCGAACAGGAACATGAACGTGAACCTTCAACCGAAGAATTAGCTGAGTTATTGGAGATGAGTGAAACGGAGATTAATAATATCTTTCAAAGCAATACACGTCACACTTCATTGGATGCTCCGGTTCATGAAGCAGAAGATGTTGCTATGGGTGATTTGCTGGAAGGCAGTGATGATACCGATGACGATGTAATGAAGGATTCACTTAGAAATGAAATTCGTCGTGTGTTAAAATCTCTTTCTCCCAGAGAGGCAGAAATTGTAAATGCATATTTTGGTCTTGACGGTGAAAATGGAGTAACTATTGAACAGATTGGTCAGAAATATGATCTTACCAAAGAGCGTATTCGCCAAATCAAAGAAAGAGCCATTAAGCGTTTGCAAAAAGCTCGTTATAGTAATGCATTAAAGGCTTACTTAGGTTAATGACTTAAAGTCCCGATGGGACTATAAGAATAGCAAATTGTGGGTTTATTAAAAACAGCTCTGATCGATATGATTAGAGCTGTTTTTTTAACGCCTCATTCATAAATTTATTTGTAATAGATTTTAGAGCTAATTTCTATTTGTATTCTCCGAAAACCCCTCTTAATTCATCAGCAATTTCACCCAGTGTACACTTGTTCTCGACAGCATTTATTACGGCCGGTATAAGATTTTCACCGCTTGCTGCCTTATCATTTAGTATCTGGAGGCACTGATCCACTTTAGCTATGTTGCGGCTATCTTTAAATTGTTGAAGTTTCTGTATTTGAATTTGCCTGATAGAATCATCAACTTTAAAAATAGGGACAGATTCCTCTTCCTGAAGTTGGAATTTATTTACTCCTACAATAATTTTTTCCTTGCTTTCTATCTGTCGCTGGTATTCATATGCACTTCTTGAAATTTCATTTTGAATAAAACCCTGTTCAATGGCTGGTACACTTCCCCCCAGCACATCAATTTTTTCAATAAGCCGCCAGGCTTTTTCTTCCATTTCATTTGTAAGAGCTTCAACAAAATAAGAGCCTGCAAGAGGATCCACGGTATCTGCTATACCACTTTCATAAGCAGCAATCTGTTGAGTTCTCAAAGCAATTCCTGCAGCTTCTTCAGTAGGTAAACTTAATGCTTCATCATATCCATTTGTATGCAAAGATTGTGTGCCACCAAGAACTGCAGCTAAAGTTTGAATAGTAACCCTGGAAATGTTATTGAGGGGTTGTTGTGCGGTTAATGTGCTGCCTCCTGTTTGTGAATGAAATCGAAGCATCATCGCTTTTGGGTCAGTAGCTCCCAGGTCTCTCATCATTTTTGCCCACATTCTTCTTACAGCACGAAATTTCGACACTTCCTCAAACAAGTTATTATGTGAATTAAAAAAGAAAGAAAGTCGTTTCCCAAATACATTTATATCTAAACCTTTTTCCAAGGCAGCTTTTACATAAGCTTTTCCATTGCTCAATGTGAAGGCAATTTCCTGTACAGCTGTACTCCCCGCCTCCCGGATATGATAACCTGAAATAGAAATAGTGTTCCAGCCAGGAAGCTCCGCACTGCACCATTCAAAAATATCCGTTATAATACGCATAGAAGGTTTTGGGGGATAGATATAAGTACCTCTTGCTGCATATTCCTTTAAAATATCATTTTGTATAGTACCTGAAATCTTTTCCAGGTTAGCACCTTGTTGTTTTGCTTCGGCCACATATAATGAGAGTAGTATAAAAGCCGTGGCGTTGATGGTCATAGAAGTGGTTACACTTTCCAGTTTTATACCATTGAAAAGTGCCTGCATATCCTCAATGCTATCAATTGCTACGCCTGCTTTTCCAACTTCACCTTCGGCCAAATCATGATCACTATCATAACCAATTTGTGTAGGCAGATCAAAAGCAATGCTTAACCCATTTACACCTTGTGATAATAAATAATGATATCGTTTGTTGCTTTCTTCTGCAGTAGAAAAACCAGCGTATTGACGCATAGTCCACAACTTGCCGCGATACATATCCGGCTGTATGCCCCGTGTAAAGGGAAACTGACCCGGCAATTCATCATTTTTAGATGAATAATCGCCCGGGGAATAAACAGGTTTTATCTCAATTCCGGAGTCAGTATAGATTTTTTTGGAATTCATAAATTTAATGCTCAGCTATTTGTCCTTTTGTCAATTTACTTCATTAATTTTCTTGCTTCATAATTCAGTGCTTCTAAAACAATTGAATGAAGTTGACCTTTTTGCTGTTTCATCATTACGTCTAACAAAATTTTATTTAAATCAAGACCTGTTGCATCAGGCGGCAATGCAGAACCAACCTGATTTATAATGAGCATACTTTGCTCTTTTAAATTCTTTACCGCTTCCCATGCGACAGGGCTAACATATATCTGTTGTGTAAGATTATATTCATATTCCTGCTTAATATTTTCAAGTAGTAAAACCTGCATTTCTTTTGCGCTTATGCCCGATTGATTAGCACGGCTAATAAGATTAGGTAATGCAATTCTTTCACATAACATAACAAGGCGCTCATATGCCTGTAGCTGAAGGGGCCGTGAATTAAAACCATCACCCGCTTCAGAAAGTGAAGTATTTTGTTTCCTGTTCAAAATAAAAAAAATAGATATAGAAATAATAAATGCAATAATTGAAATGACAAGACTTATGGTTGCTGTATCCATGTGGAGTTTATTTAATGCCAAAAATAAGATATAACGTTTATGTTTGAGTTTGAAGTCTTCAGAATCAATAATGTAAATTTGCAAAATGGAAATAATAGCAACGGCACCTGTTAATTTTACTGAAAGTGCAGTAAGACAAATAAAGAAATTAATGGTAGAACCTGGCTTTGATTTAACCCAGTTATTAAGGATAGGAGCAAAGGGCGGTGGATGCTCAGGCCTGAGTTATATTTTAGGGTTTGATCATAAACAGAAAGGTGATGCAGAGTTCGAAATAAACGGTATTCAATGTATCATGAACAAGGCGCATGAAATATATTTATATGGTATGGAAATAGACTGGCAGGACGGTTTAAATAATCGGGGATTCACTTTCAAAAACCCTAATGCAAGTACGACCTGCGGATGCGGAACAAGCTTTGCTGTATAAATAGTGAACAAATTCATTTATTAGAATTCCAGGTTAATAAAAAATTAAAAACCCTAGAATCGGGGCTTTTCTATTATAGTTATTTGCGTAAATCTTACTTACCATAATGCTATTTTGCCGCTGCTGGCTTTGTCGAGGGTCTTGCTGAAGGCTTCGGTTTTGCCTCTGATACTGTATCTGCTTTCCCTAATGGTTTTTTTCTTGCAAGGTCAACTAAAATTGGAGCGGCTACAAATACTGACGAGTAAGTGCCGGTAATGACACCCACCAACATGGCAAAAGCAAATCCTCTCGTCACTTCACCTCCCACAAGGAACAGTATTAAAATTGTGAGGAATACCGTAAGGGATGTCATGATGGTTCGACTAAGTGTATGATTGATTGCATTGTTAATAATAGATTCTTTCGTCGCCCCGGTCATTTCTCTTGCATATTCCCTGATACGGTCAAATACGATAACAGTATCGTTCATAGAGAAACCAATTACCGTTAGGACCGCCGCAATGAAGTGTTGGTCAATTTCCATGGGAAAAGGAACAATACTTCGTGCAAAAGAAAATACTGCCAGTGTAACTAACACGTCATGAAGTAAGGCCACAATGGTTCCAAGAGAATACCTCCAGTCGCGGAAACGGATAAAAATATATAGTGTGATGATCAGCATTGCAAAGATGGTCGCTTTTTTTGCACCTTCTTTCAAATCGTCCGAGATAGTGGGCAATACTTTTTTTGAACCTATTTTATTTTCCGTATCAAATTTGCTGAATGATGTTCCTGCAGGAAGATAGGGTTTCAATCCATCAAAAAGCTTTTCCTCAACCAAAGAGTCTGCGTCACTTTTTGTATCATCTATTAAATAAGAAGTTGTAATATCAAGTGTCCGGGTATCGCCAACAGTCTTTATGGTAGGAGATTCCCCGAAAATCTTTTTCAGGTCATCACGAATTTTTTCCACAGGAGCTCTTTCTGCAAACCGGATTTGAAAACTGCGGCCTCCCTTAAATTCAACACCTTCATCAAAACCATGGAAAAAAGAACTGATCCCAAGAACCAGCACAATCACAGAAATTCCATAGGCTATTTTCCTGTATTCAATGAATTTGAAATTGGCATGTTTGAAAATCTTTCTGCTAACACCTGTAAAATATTCAAGATGTCGCTTTTTACTGGTAAACCAATCAGTAACCCAGCGGCTCACTAAAATTCCACAAAACAATGAAAGAAGAATACCCAGGATTTGCGTTGTCGCAAATCCTTTTACCGGTCCTAATCCAAACGAGAAAAGAATAATAGCTGTTAATAAAACTGTAACGTGAGCATCTAATACAGGCGGTAGTGAACGCCGATAGCCTTCATTAACTGCCGGTATATATCCTTTTCCCTTTGTGAGTTCCTCCTTTATACGTTCATAAATGATTACGTTAGTATCAACTGCCATACCGATTGTAAGCACTAATCCTGCAATACCAGGTGCTGTAAGGGTAGCATGTAATGCCGTTAAAACTCCAACAGTGAAAAGCAAGTTTAGTATAAGAGCAATATTAGCTATCCATCCACTGGTGTTGTAATAAACCAGCATCAGTAAAAAGATCACCACAAACGAGATTCCAAAGGCTTTTAAGCCACCATTGATTGCATCTTTACCAAGAGTAGGACCAACCACTACTTCCTGAACAATTTTAGCAGGTGCAGGAAGTTTACCGGCTTTTAAGATATTGGCAAGATCTTGTGCTTCCTCAAGAGTAAAACCGCCACTTATACTTGAACTTCCTCCATCAATTTTTGAAATAACATTTGGAGCAGAGTAAACAATATTATCAAGAACAATTGCAATTGGTTTGCCAATATTTTCTTCCGTCATTTTTGACCAGATTTTTGCTCCGCTTGTATTCATATCCATTTTTACTTCCACCTTGTTAGTAGCCTGATCGTAATCCTGTCTTGCATCTTTAATAGCTTCGCCTTCCAGTCTTGCTTTTTCTTTACCGTTGGTTTTAATGGCATACAAAGGAACCCGATCCGACTTTCTGTTTGTTTTTTCGTTCAGATTTGGAATTCCATATAGCCAAACCACATCGGGCGGAAAAAGGGATTTGAATGCCGGATTTTCAAGATAACTGCGTACAATCCCGGTATCCTTAGTGGCTGCGGTTCCAATTGCAGCAGGGTAATATGTCTTTCCATTATTATCCTGTGAGGGGGCCTGCAACTGGATATAATCGCTTATTTTCTTTTGGTTGGTTTTATTAAGAGTGTTTTTTAAGCTATCAATCGTTTTCTTTACACCAGTGTCGGCCTTGGCAACGGTAGTTGTATCAATACTTTTTGCAGTATCTATTGCTGTTCCATTAACCAGGTCTTCAAAAACTTTTATACTTTTTTGCCATGCATTTGCATAGTCCTTATTTGCCAGGGTATAAACTTCCCAGAATTGCAGATTAGCAGATGCCTGCAAATATTTTCTTACACGTTCCTGGTCACGAATACCGGGCAATTCCACATTAATGATTTCCCTCTCGGGATCCGGATTAATACTAGGTTGTGCTACACCAAACTGATCAATACGATTTTGTAGGACACGATAGGTACGATCAAATGCATCTCTTGCCTCTGTTCTCAATTTGGAAATTACGGTAGCATTATCGTCGGTGATCTTTATTTTATCCTGATTTGCGTTGGCGAAAATTGAAGCCAACCTTCCATTGAGAGCGAGTTTTTGATATTCTTCATAAAAAAGAGTAATGAAGTTTGCGCTGCTATTTGCTTTTCTTTCATTAGCATTTTCAAGCGCTTTTAAAAACGACGGATCAGTAGAATTGTTTGACATGGACTTTAACAAACCAGTCATTTCTACTTCAAGCGTTACATTCATTCCACCCTGCAGGTCAAGGCCAAGATTTAATTCACTTTCTTTTGCTTTTTGGTAGCTCACCGGGCCGTTAAAATCATAGGTTATTGTAACATCCTTGGTACTGTCTTCCAAACGTTTCAGACGTGCATCAAATACATTTTTAATTGAATCAGGATAATCATCAGGGGTTTTAAATTTCTTTGCCTGCGGATATAATGTTTGTACATATCTTTTTGCACGGGCTTCTAATTTATTTTCATGGCTACGTACAAACCATGTAAACGAAAGCATATAAACAGAAACGAGGATCAGGACAATCGTAAAAAAGCGAACCAAACCTTTCAGTTGCATACGAATTTCAATTTATTTTTTGCCTTCCACTTTTTCTTACCTTTTGCGGATGAGGTCTTTATGGTTTTTTTAAAGAGGTGCAAAGATAGGGTTTTCGGGTGTCAAAATGCCGCATATTCTGCGTTTTTTAACCAGTCAATAACCTGGATAAAAAGATAGTTTAATAGCAAACATTTTTATTTATATCAGCCATAATTTGAGTCCGCTTTTCAGAGCCGGGATAAGTACGGGATTCCAATAATCTACACACAAATTAATAGAAAGAAAAATGGCAAAGCAATATACTTTCCAATCATTTTTTAAATGTAAATAATAAGTATTTTTATCCTGCTCCCAAAATGATAGGTATAATTTATCGATCTTTAAAAATCTTTAACAGGTATTTTATAATTATGGATAGAAAGAGAACGAAAATATAAGCCCGATCTTTTGTCACTTCGTTTTAAGTATGGTGAATAAATCAAAGCTAATTGCTCGCTGCTTTCCTTTACATTTGCGTCCGAAATTTTCAATCCATGGAATTATCACCGCGTTTGAAACGATTCAACGAACCTGAAACTTTAAGAATGGCCAAACTGGGTCGGGAGTTGAGGGCAAACGGAATTGATGTCATTGACCTTAGTTTGGGTGAACCGGATTTTAACACACCCGAGCATATCAAGGAAGCTGCAAAAAAAGCGATTGACGATAACTGGAGTCACTATCCTCCTGTGGCTGGCTATTCTGATCTTCGGGAAGCAGTTTGTAAAAAATTAAAAAGAGATAATGATCTTGATTACAAGCCGGAAAATATTGTCGTATCCACAGGTGCCAAACAAAGTCTTGCCAATGCTGTGCTTGCCATAGTGGATGAAGGTGATCAAGTCATTATTCCAACTCCTTATTGGGTTACTTACTCAGAAATTGTAAGATTGGGAGAAGCTACTCCTATATTGATTAAGACCACTATTCAAAATCATTATAAAATTACCCCTGAGGAACTTGAAAAAAATATAACCGACAATACCAGGTTATTCATATTTTCTTCTCCATGCAATCCAACGGGCACAGTTTATACTAAGCAGGAATTAAAGGCTCTTGCTGATGTTTTTGAAAGACATCCCAAGATTCTCATTATTTCCGATGAAATATATGAGTATATCAATTTTATTGGCAAGCATGAAAGCATTGCTCAGTTCAATAATATTAAAGATCGTGTAATTATTATTAACGGATTAAGTAAGGGATATGCTATGACCGGCTATCGTCTTGGTTATATTGCTGCCCATACAGATGTGGCAAAGGGATGTGAAAAGTTGCAGGGTCAGTTTACCAGTGGAGCCAATGCAATTACGCAACGAGCCGCTATAACTGCATTGCTTTCTGACCTTAGACCGACAAAAGAAATGGTGGAGCAATTTGAAAATCGTAGGAAAAGAGTAATGGATTTGATAAAAGAAATACCCGGCGTGGAATGTACAAAGCCAGATGGTGCTTTTTATATTTTCCCTGTAATAAAATTTTTTTTTGGCAAAACAGATAATGAAACTGATATTCATTCTTCCTCTGATCTCAGCATGTATTTGCTGAACAAAGCACATGTATCTACAGTAGCAGGCAATGCTTTTGGGGACGATAATTGTATACGCATTTCTTTTGCTAACAGTATGGGTAAGATCGAAGAAGGTTTTAAGAGGATAAAAGAAGCATTGGCTAAATTAAAGTAGTACTATTACTCCCGATTCAAAGTCATTTTTCCAAATTCATTGCTCCAGATCATTTTATTTTTTGCAGATTAATAGAGTATCTTGTTGTTTTCTCCCCTTCCCGGGCAATAGTTAGCATTTTTCACTTTTCATTATTATTGTAAATAGCGGAACTAGTGTCTTTTGTGATGCATCATAAAGAATAAATTTTCCATCCTCTTTAAATTCAGCACTACTTTCCATCGTATGTTTCAATTTCAACCAGCTTCCATTTCTCTACAATTGATATTTTATCAATGCGGATAAACTGGCACATAACAGGAATAAAAAAAAGAAAAAGTGTCGATTTATTTCTCATGAAAATGTTTTGATTAATAAAGATAGAAATGGGCTATTTCATTTTTTTTGCCAGCTTTAATAGTTTTTGGTGAAGTTCAACTACCTGTGGTATCAACAATTGTTGTTCATCGTTTTGAAGAACAAAATCGCAAAGTTTCATTTTTATATTTTCATCAAGCTGGTTATTCATTCTTTTAATTACTTCTTCATAACTCACATTATCTCTTTCCATTGTTCTTTTTATCCTTAGCTGAACGGGTGCATATATCCCAATTACGTAATCCAATTGTTCAGCAGCGCCGGATTCAAAGATCAAGGCAGCTTCTTTAATAGTATAGGAGGTTTTTTGTGCATTCATCCAGGCTGCGGCATCACGAATAGTAGCCGGGTGAACAAAGGAGTTTAAAATTTCTAACTGAAATGGGTCATTAAAAACTTTTGTAGCAAGATAACTTCGGTCCAGTTCGTCATTTTTATATGAGGCTTTACCAAATTGCTTTCGAATAGCGGCTTTTAAATTTTCATCTTCATTCATAATACGCCTAGCGGCTTCATCAGCATAATAAACCGGTAAGCCAAGCAATTCAAAGATTTTGGCAACTGTTGTTTTGCCACTGCCTATGCCGCCTGTTAATCCTATCTTTAGAATCATGATCAAAAAAAATGAATGGATGGTAAGGAAAGTTATGAAGATAAATTTTGTTGAGACGGACTCATAAAAAGAGGAAACTGTTTCCAATTTCCTCTTACCCTGAAAAAATCTTATAAATCGCTGTTGTGTTATTTTTTCTCAGCAGTTCCCGTTTTATTTAATTGATTGCTCCATTCCATGCTAATAGCATTTTTTTCAATCTTAATATAGCTGCCGGGACTTACTTCAAGGTTCACTGTCCCATCTTCATTTACCTTGTTAATGGTACCGTGAATACCGGCAATGGTAACTATTTTATCGCCTTTTTGTAAACCTTCCACAAAACTTTTCTGGTTCTTGGCTTTTTTTGCCTGCGGCCTTATAAAAAACAACCAAAAAACAAGGATCATTAGGGGCAAGAATATCAGAGGTCCCAGACCTGCACTGCCTTTTCCTTGTCCTCCTGTTGCATTAGGGTCCACACAGGCAGTAAAGACCGTTGAAATAAGAATAGCAGGGAGATAATAAAATTTTGATTTCATTTTAATTTAATTTAAGTGTGGCCATTCTATATAGAATAATATATGTGGATAGTTCTCTAACTTTTTTCTACGACAACCCGGAATTTTAATTCTTCATGAGTACTTCCTTTCGTATTCGCCGTTATATAAATAGATTTATCATTGGTCCCCGTATGTCCCTGCGTAGTAAATTTAGCCCTGATAGTTCCTATTTGTCCGGGCATATAAGGTTCCTTAGGTTTTTCAACGATAGTACATCCGCAGCCAGCCATTACATTTTCGATTATAAGATTCTTATCTCCAGTGTTTTTAAATTTATAAGCTATTTCCACTTCTGGTCCTTCCTTTACAGTTCCAAGATCCTGGTAAGTGGAATCAATCCATTGAATTGTGGTAAAATTGGTTGAATCTTTCGTAGGATCCATAGGTTGTTCACCAGCAGTTTTTGAAGTTCTTACCTGGCAGGCAATGAGTCCTACAATAATTATAAACGCGACAGATATTCTCTTCATGATTCTCTTATTTTTTGAGAGAGGCAAAGGTAGTTGGTTTCTGTTTATGGATTACGGATTGCATGCATTTTGTTTACAGCAGTTAACAAATAACCTCAATCATGTTTTTCGGAAATCTACCTTATGCATTTTTCCTTCTTGTACTAATTCTTTATGGATGTTATCAAGAATTCCGTTTACAAACTGCCCACTCTGGGTTGTGCTGTATTCTTTGGCGAGGTCAATATATTCATTAATGGTGACCTTTGGCGGAATGGTCTCAAAGTAGAGGAATTCAGCTACTCCCATTTTCATCAATATCATATCCAGCAATGCAATGCGCTCAGGATCCCAGTTTTTCAGTTTTGGAATCACGAAACTTTCAAGATGTTCCGATTTTTCACACACGGTTTGCAAAAGAATTTTAGCGAATTCCCATTTTTCAGGACTGATCATTTCTTTAAAATTATAACTGCCCGGCTTTTGCAGGTAGTTAACCAGCCATTGTATTATCATTTCACCGTCATCATCCCAGTTGCTGAAGTTTTCTTCAATGTGAGATAAAAAAATTTCTTTCCCAAGCAGAGATTTTTCAAGAATAAATTCAAGGATTTCTTTATCCTCTTTTTTTTCTCTTTTTGTATGGGCAATATAGATTTTGTATTCCGTCGTGTCCATCAGCTCGTGATATATCTTTTTTATTAACTCTTTGTCCAATATTAATTCTGGCTTATCCTTGTTAATAAATTCTTTGAATGAAGAGTCGCCTTTGATCTTTAATATAATTTCATTGCCTGCAAGTTTTGTGTTTACATGAAGATCTTCGTAGTTGGGCAAATGTTTGGCGGACCGGGTATGTGCATCGACCTCAGCATAACGTGTCACTTCGGATAAGAAAAAGGTGAGATAAATAAACAGCTGTCTTGTTTGCTCAAAATGTTCTTGTAAAATCTTTACTGCGTCTCCGGATTTAATATCGTTTTCAGATGCAGCAGTAGTATATAAAGTTTGCATCACTTTTACCCGGATATTTCTTCTGTTGATCATGTTCGCAAAGAACTTTTAACCGGCGAATATAATGAATAGTAGAAGGTGAATAGTCAATTGCCGGTATTAAATTTTAGAGAATGGAGAATTGACAATTTTTTTGAATTTTTAAAAAATCGATATTTATTAAACTAAAGCCCGGATGATTTTTCTTAGAAATTTATTTTTTAACAGCCTTTATGTCATTTGTGTAAACAATAAAAAAGAGTGCTTGTTAAAAAAATGCATACGGTGATCCTTTGAATATTAAAACGATTTGTTATTTTGTCGGGTATATCATTGTTGTTATTCTGATGAAATTAAATACAAAGTGTCATAAACAAATCATTAATCTGAAAAACTTTCCGGCAATAATAGGAATTCTTGGTTTAGCCATTTTGTTTGGTCTTTTTTGTTCCTGCAACAATATGAGGAAACCTCCTCAGCATGAGTTGGTAAGTACTCCAGAGCAAATGAAGGAAAAAGTCCCTGAGATTATTAAGAAAACAATTGAACAAATAGCAGATAATGCCGGCAAACTTGACTCAATTTCAATTTTACAGCCCAATGTTCTTCAATATTTATATGCTAAAAGCAGTGACGGGGCTAAATGGAGTAAAGATACCAGTTGGACCCCGGCTGGAGAAGCATTGATAAAATTCATTGGCGATGCACGCGTGTATGGTTTGTTTCCTGAAGATTATCATTATAATAATATTTCCTCTATCAATGAAAAAGTTTCAACTGAAGGTGAGGAAAAAAAAGATGCGGTTCTTTGGTCGAAAGCTGATGTATTACTTACCGATGCACTGCTTCAGATTATAAATGATGTAAAGATGGGGCGTTTGCAAAAGGATAGTATCACCCTTCGCACAGACTCAACTATTTCAAAAGAATTTTATGAACAACAAGTAGATAAAATTATCCAGTCAGGTGTTATATCAGGTGTTATAGATTCATTAGAGCCAACTGCAATGGGTTATCATGAATTAAAGGATGCTGTAAAAGATTTTTTGGATAGTGCCACTTTCAAAGATTACACTTATGTCCCTTTTCCCGTTTACGATTCTGCAAACTTTAAAACTGCTCTCCAGCAAAGATTGCTGGAAGACAGTTTGATTGATTCCGTAAGCAATTTTTTTGATAAAGAAAAAATTGCAAAAGCAATTAAAACATACCAGGAAAAAAAGAAATTAACGGTGGATGGAAGGGTAGGTGAAGAAACTATTCGTTCATTAAATCTTACAGACAGGCAAAAATTTATTCGTATTGCATTAAGCCTGGATAAATATAAAATGTTGCCGGCAAAAATGCCTGATAAATATGTATGGGTAAATCTTGCAGGATACTATATGCAGTTAAGAGTAAATGATACAGTAAAAATTAATTCGAAAGTTGTAGTAGGAAAACCACTGACACGTACACCTGAGTTAACCAGCACAATTTCTCAAATGGTTACTTATCCCCAGTGGAGTGTACCCCAAAGCATTATTGTGAAAGAATTTTTACCTGAACTCAAAAAAGATCCGGGGTACCTTGCAAAAAAAGGGTTCAGTTTGTTAGATGAAAAAAATGAAGAAGTGGACCCTTATTTTGTAGACTGGTCAAAATATGAGAAAGGTATACCCTATAAAATAGTACAGGGTAGTGGAGATGATAACGCATTGGGTATAATGAAATTTAATTTTGTAAATAAATACGCCGTGTATTTGCACGATACCAATCAGAGATACTTGTTTGCACAGTCGGTCAGAGCCCTGAGTCATGGATGTGTACGTGTACAACAATGGCAAAAATTAACCGATTATATTCTTAGTAATGACAGCGTCTATGTAAAATCATTGGGTGGTAATTCATTTACAAAAACAGATTCAGTGAAAAAATGGCTGAACAAAAAAGAAAAGCATTTTATACCAGTAAGAAATAAGCTCCCTTTATTCATTCGTTATTTTACCTGTGAGGGTAAGGACGGACAAATTATTTTTTATAAAGATATCTATAACGAAGATCGCATGTTAGGTGAACGATACTTTGCAAAGAAATAAATTGGAAATATCGCCGTTTACTGAATAACTAATCATCACCGGATTAACCACTTAGGTTTTGCAAAATCTGGTACGAGAACTTTAGTTGTAAAAATATTATCATAAACTTTTTACAATGAAAATATTTTTTACTTATTTGACTATTTCTGCCCTATGCCTGAATGCAGCTGTAGCACAGAACAAACAGAAAGAACAAAAAGGTTTAACGAAACGACCAAAGGTTTTATATGGTACTGCCAGTTTTTATGCAGACAAGTTTGAAGGTCGGGAGACTGCAAATGGTGAGATTTTTAGTCAAAAAAAGATGACAGCAGCTTGTAATGTATTGCCTTTGGGTACATGGATAAGGGTCACTAATTTGCGTAATGGCCGTTCAGTAGTAGTAAAAGTTAATGACCACCTGTATTACAGGATGAAAAGGGTGGTAGACCTCTCCAAAGCGGCGGCCCGCAAAATAGGTCATGTGGATGGCCTGATAAAAGTAAAAGTTGAGGTACTGGGAAGAAAAGAACCATTTTGAGAGGTTAAATTAATAAAGCAATAAATTTTTTTAAGATATTGAACTTAGCATTTACTTTTGTTCACGATTAAACTAAACTATTTGTTTATGAAGAAATTGCTGGCATTCGTGTTTGCTATGTATTGTTTGATCACTACAAGCTTCAGCCAAAACAAAGCCCCCATCAGACAACCATCACTTGGAATTAATTTCACTTTTACTGATTTTACGACTGCCCAACGTATTCGGAGCGGGTCACTTTCATCAGTGTTAAGAGATAAACAGTGGGCAAAATTAAGAGATATGTCTCCCGGTGTTAGTGTAACTTATGCAAAGGGAGTTGTTCCCTGGATAGATTTTGCTGCCACGTTAAACGGAACTTTTTTGGATTATCCTTTTCGCAATAGGCCCTCTTTAGGCGGTAATTATTTTTTGCTGGAAGCGGATGCGTCTGCTCAATTTAAACTTGTAACCGAAGATTATTGGGTAATTCCTTATGCGTCGCTGGGTGTAGGAGCACATGTGTATAAGTCGTACTATGGTGCTTTTATACCAATGGGCCTTGGACTACGAATAAATCTTTTTGATGAAGCAGGCATTACTATCAGCTCACAATATCGTGTGCCGGTTAGTTACGAAACATCAAATTATCATTTCTTGCACAGTATCGGTGTGTATGGGCTTATTGTAGATAAAAAAGAAGAAATGAAACCAGTACCTCCGGTACCTGTTGTTGAGCCTAAAGATACCGATGGGGATGGCATAACTGACGATAAAGATAAATGTCCGTCTGTAGCTGGTGTGGCAAAGTATGATGGTTGCCCGGTTCCGGATACTGATAAGGATGGTATTAATGACGATGATGATAAATGTCCCACTGTGCCGGGTGTAGCCCGTTACCAGGGTTGCCCGATTCCGGATACAGATAAAGATGGCATTAATGATGAAGAAGATAAATGTCCCACTGTGCCAGGTGTAGCCCGTTACCAGGGTTGCCCTGTTCCTGATACTGATGGAGACGGTGTGAATGATGAAGAAGATAAGTGTCCTACTGTGCCGGGTGTAGTGGAAAACCATGGCTGTCCTGCAATAAAAGAGGAAGTAAAAAAGAAAGTAGACTATGCTGCGCAAAATATTTTATTTGCCACCGGCAGTTATAAATTAGCGGTGAGCTCCAACAAAGGCCTAAATGAAGTAGTAAAGATTCTCCAGGATAATCCTGACCTGAAACTTTCTATTGATGGGTATACAGATAATACCGGTACTCCTGAAATAAATCAGACATTGAGTGAAAACAGGGCAAACGCCGTAAAAGATTATTTTGTCAAAAAAGGAATAGATGAAAGCCGTTTGATTGCAACAGGACATGGACAAGATGAACCTATAGCTGACAATAAAACAGCAGCTGGTCGTAAGAAAAACAGGAGAGTAGAGATGAAATTGGGTTACTAGCAATTATAATAATAAATAAAAAAAGCGCCTCATCCGGGGCGCTTTTTGTTGAGAACAGTTTTCTTTTAAATCTGTAGAATTCTTATAATTATATTTTCATCAATTTTAATGTTCTGATCCTATAATTCAATTAGCTCAGCAATTTTTTCAAGATAATATTGGTCTGTCTCATCAAAATGATTTAACTGTTCGCTGTCTGCATCCAGGACAGCAACAACTTTATTGTTACGAATCAGGGGCACAACAATTTCTGATCTTGATAAACTGCTGCAGGCAATATGACCCGGAAATTTTTCAACATCCGGAACTATAATTGTTTTTGCTTTCTCCCAACTTGTACCGCAAACTCCTTTGCCTTTCTGTATTCTTGTACAGGCAACAGGTCCCTGGAAGGGTGCAAGTACCAGTTCGTTTACTTTTACCAGGTAAAAACCTACCCACAACCATCCAAATTGTTCTTTCAATGCTGCAACTACATTGGCAAGATTGGCAACCAGGTCAGGTTCACTTTCCAACAACCCTGTAATCTGGGGTAGTAATGATTCATATTGCTCTGTTTTAGAGCCAGTGGCTATATTTAAATTTTCTGCCATATTGCAAAGATATTTGAAGCAGGCATGTGTTCATTTTATTAAACGCTGGGCAGCAGTAATATTTTTACCGATTGGGATAAATTCAAGCACTTAAGTGAGATTGATTAGCCAATATTTATTTCTTTTTCTTTTTTTTATTGATCATAGTCTCTTTCTTGCTGCGTTTAACGGGGGAAATTGATTTTACAATGGTTTTCCCTTCCATTATTTGTTTTGGGTCTTTGATCTTTGCAAATGAATTAGCATAAGCTTCTTTCACCAGTTTTTTGATGTATGCTCTTGGAAAACCATTTTTGTCTTTTACCAGGAAATACCTGTACTGATTTCCCTGGCCTTGTAATTTTTCTTCTGGATCTGAAATTTCACTCCCCCAATAGAAACCAAAATGAACATTTTTACTCGTACGGCCAATGGCAACAGAACAAAACGTGTGTCCAACTCTGTCTGTAGGTGACCATCCGAAAGCAAGGGCATTGTAATTATCATAAATAAGTTCATTTGCGTTTGGGTACATATCCCACACAAATTCTCTTAACCAAAGAACCAGTTCAATTATGTCTTTATTGAACGGTTTAAGAAATTTCAGGAGATCTTTTGTTTGGTCTTTACTCATTTACAATTTTAAATGCAGTTATATTCATTGAAGTTAAGAATTTGGGAGAAACTTGTTAGTAGTCGAATTTTTTTTAAGAGACTTTAGAAGTATTGAAAAAAATTCCTGTTACATCACTTTTTTTATACCTTTTTTCAATAATCACCAGTTAATGGGGTAGGAAGTGATAAAACCTAAAAGCATGGCTATCTGCATCACAAACCAAAAGAGTATATCTGTAGCCCCAAGTCTTTTTTGAAAACCACAAAAAAAGCAATAGCCATACTGCCATACATTCCAACCTGCCAGGAAGTGAGAGAAAGGTTATCAGCCTTAAGTGCTGCAATTAATCCCTGGCCGGCAGAAAGTTTTTTCATTGGTTTAATAGAATAATATTGAAAAATGATACCGATAAAAAAAGCAAACACAAAATCTGTTGCCCAGGAACCAAAAATTTTACTTCCAAAGAGAACTACAGGGACTATTAGAAGAAATATTTCAGCTATTATATCACCCAATGTACATCCGCTACGGCAGTGCAATGTACCTACTGCCACACTTTGCCAAAAGGGTCTTTGTTTCGGGGACATATGCCCACCATATTTTTTTGCAGCCATCATTTTTTTATGTGTGGATTTTCTGCCAATGGTGTAATGGGCAAGTATACCCAGCGGGCCTGCATATAAAGCTGTGATGGGCCATACAAAATTCATGATCATCATGTGCTGATGATTTCCATTTAATATGTCAATAATGATCATTATACTGCACAGGATAGCCATGAGCACTGAGAATTTTGAAATTAATTCGAGGAGATTCATGAATATTTTTTAAATAATGATTCGGTTTCTCCTGCTAATTTTATTTATCTCAGAATAACATAATACCCTTTTCTGCTACAATATTATTGCCAGATAGTAAAATAAATATTTGATGGTACAGGTTATGAGGTTTCGATCTTAGCTCTTTTGCCTGGATTTCTGTCAAAAGTCACAATAAGAGGAACATGATCACTATATTTATTCCAAAACCTATAATTCCCTACTTCTACCAATTTCAAATGCTGAATTATGTCTTTTGAAGCAAAGTAATAATCAAAATGGTATGGTTTGTCTTTGTGTCTGTACATATAAAGTGTTGGATGTTTTTCTTTGCCTTGTACCTGGTTAAAATGCTTATGATACACACTGTAAATACCTTTTGTTTCTAAAAGCTGAACGACTTCAGTATGGTTCCCCCTGCGTTTTGGCTTATCCCAAATTGTATTACTATTAAAGTCTCCTATGAGAATTGTCGGCCAGTTTGTAATTGCAGTGTCATAATATTGAACTGCTTTCCAAACCTGCGTTATATATTGGGTCTTTGGATCTTCAGGATTATTTGCCCAAATTGCAAAGAGATTAAAATCAATGTATCCGCCCGTAACCGTAATAGGAATAATCCATTTTAGATTTAGGTTATGAAATTTTGAAAGCTTAAATCTAAAATCGCTGTAAGAAAAAATGCTAAGTCCTTTATTAGGATTATTACCAAACCATAATGCATCAGTTGGTTTTAAAACATCTTGGTTAAAAATTAATTTGTCTATATGTTCACATTCTGGAATGATTAATATATCCGGCTTATGTTTCAAAATGGTATCAGCCTTTTTTCTAAAAGCCATGTTGCAGTTCCATGTGATTATCTTCATGCCTGTAAATAGATTAAATTGCGTTACAACCAATTCAGTCAATTATATCAATGTTATTGTTTGGCTTTCGATTCATGATAAATTTAAAAACATCCGGCCTTGCATAGTTTCCTGTAACATCAAACATTCTTTTAGATGCTATTATCTCGGTTACGTCTAATTCAGCATATATGATTTCTTCTTTTTCCTGAACAGGTCCTGCAATAATTTCCCCTTTTGGATTTATGATATAACTATTTCCTGTATTGATCCATTCCCGATCCCGGGGGTATAATTTTTTAAAATCCCTTTGCTATTTTATTAAAATCAAGTGCACGCTTAATCCAGTAATTAAAATTAGTTTTTGTTTTCAGACTTTCTTTATTTATATAAATATATCCTTTGTACTCTCTACCTTTCATCTTTACAGTGATACAAACTTTTTGTTTAATAACTTTTTCATGAATCATAGGATTGATACGGCACATTATCCTGTCCTTACCCACACTGATACACATTTTACCATTAACCATAAATGTTACGCCGCTGAACATTTTCTTTTCTTCCACATCGGGTAAATGCGAAAGTGAGACTCTTACTTTTTCGGCTAAGTGTTCATCGTATGCAATAATTGAAAGTTTTCTTTATTTGCCGGAGTTATTTCTCCCCGCAAACCATTCTTTGCCCCGCAAAAAATTGATCGCCCTTGTAATATTTTTTCTAAGTGTTTCTTCTGTTTTCAGGTTGTTAAGATACCTTGAAATTTCTTTTTGCCTGTAAGGAGATAATCTTTCAAAATTTTCTTTAGCCTTTTTATTCTTTTCAAGGGCCACTTCAAATTTGGGATGCACAGGTACGCTTCTGTCTTTAGGATCATATTCAATAGCTATGTCTATCAAATCACCCACATCTTTTTGAGAAACTTTACGCATGGGAGTGTTCAGATACAGACGCCACTTTCCACTATACTTTACTAATGTCTGATCAAATTGCTGCTTATTTATAATAATACGAACAGGAATGTGACCCTTTTCTTTTCCTGCCTGTACAAACAAATATTTCAAGATTTCCTTTGGTAACAGCACATAAGGATTGATACCGATCTTACATATTTTAGCTGAAAAGGGTTTCATGTTTTTATGGTCGAATAAAGTAAAATAAAAATACAATTAACTATAAAATAGTACCAGGCATCGACCCGGAGTATTTAATGATATTTGAATAGACCTGAACACTTATCAAAATAGGGGGCATAAATTTAGTGATGAAATGATTAATAATATTAGTATATGAACTTTCTAAATGGCTAACAATGACAAACTCAGATATTAAATTTATTACCGGAATAAAAATTGGCAACAGTATAAAAAGATTTTTTGGGATCCCAGTTCATATCAGTATAGACAGAGCCATGTTTTCCTTTTTCATAAGTTTTTACCAAACTAAAGCTTGACATGTCAAGATCATATTTAGGATTAGTATTGTAAGGAAAGATTGGTGAAACAAATGTCATCACAAATGCACCGTTAATACCTGTATTCTCCAATATTTTAAGAGTGTTTAAAACGGAGCTTGCTTGCAGATCTTCATCACGTTCATGCTGTCCTTTAATTCTTGGCCTTATCAATTTGCCAATTAAAGGAATCTGGTGTAACCCTAATGTTATAAAATTAATGATACCGAATCCCATGGCGCCGGCATTTTCAGCGCCTTTGTAAGTACGGCATCCAAATTCCGAATTTATTACAGGCTTCTCAAAATCAAATAAAGGCCTGAGCATTTCGGTATATTCATCTTTGATACGGACTTCATAATAATGATCCACGCAAACAAAATCAAAAATGTTCCAGTCAACTTTTTCCCAGATCAATGCCGCGTAAGTAAGTTTTCCATGAAAAACTTTTCGAACAGCATGTGCAACTTTTGCTAAAAAAATATTCAAAGGCTTATTGTGATTACCTGCCTTTACGTTTTCCCAAAACAATGGATGTCTTACCCGCTTCATTAAAGATTTTCCCGGTAAAATGCCCTGTGTGAAAAGAGTAAATTCAGAGCCGATACTGAAAATTAGCTGGCCGGGATATTTCATCAGTAACTTGTCAGCAGCCTTCGCAGCTTCTAAAATATAGTTGAGCGTTCTTTCCTGTGATTTGTCCCAGATCTCCGGAGAAAGCCAAACTTCCAAACTCTGCTTCAATGCAATTTCTGCTGCGATGGCCAGGCGATCAATATTATATCCACAGATCCTTACGGCATTGCAATGCAGATCATTTTTTATGATGGCTAACTCACGCTGAATAACATTTTGATTAAAATCAGGCCGCCAATTAATTCCCATTACTCTTCCTACATCATAAGATACTCCTTTCCTTTCCATATTTAAGTAGATTTAAATTAAAAAGACTGTTGACATGGAGATGTTTCCGGCTAATCGTAACAGGTATTGTTGCTAAAGATAAAAATTAATACTATGCCTGATATTTTTGAATTCCTGTTTGCGTATTCTACAAAACGGCATGATGACATTAGCATAACTTTCCCTGTATTTTAAACAGGAATGCTCCGTGGCGTGGAGCATTCCTGTGAAGCGTGATTGTTATTTTTAAAATTTTATTCAAAAGTTAACCCTTCCTCTCTGAATCCATGATCAACTCAGGCATTGGGCCGGGAGGTGGTTGTGCAAGATCGATACCATGAGCATTTTTCACACCTTCCACAAACCACTTAGTGAATTCATCATTTGCAGAAGCAAATTTTGCAAACGCACCTTGTGGATCATCTCCTTCCAGGGTTACGATTATCATATCACCCATGGGAGTGTGTTGTAAAAAAGTGCGTTCATGGACATTTAGTTTCTTTCGCGAATTGACAAAATCATTGTAACGGGTAGTACTTAATTCAGTGATCCATTTTTTCCAGTCTCCTTCTTTACCGGGAAGAATAGGAACAACAATTGCAAAAAGTCTTGACATAAAAAAAGTTTTGGTTAAGTAAATAGATTGGTCAGTCAAAAGTATTTTTTTTTGATTGATGAAGCTTTTACAAAATAACTTGACAGTATTAATTTTTGCCTGGCTGTAACAGTAGTTTTTTTATTAAAACTATCTGTCCTAAATGATAGTGACAATGCTCGATAATCCCGTGAAAGTTTCTATAATAGTTGCCGTATTTTTCATCCCAAAAAATTTCCCAAAGCTTATTTTCCGGCAATTGTTCAACCATGTGGGCAAAATTTTCGGCATCGGTCCAGGTTTTATTCAATAGTTTTTCCCAATCTTCCTGCGACAGGATGGGCGAAAGGTCAAAACTATACTTATCACTGGCATCGATAGGCATTCCCTGTAAAACCCTGAGCACGGCACTTACATAATAATTTATATGATAAACGAGAGATGCAATAGTATTAAAAGAGTAAACTTTTGCAGTGGCTTGTTGCCAGGTAATGCCTTCCAAACATTCTTTGAGGTTTACGGATGTCCAGTTGCCTCCAAAATGAACATCTCTGAAAAGTTTTGCTATTTGTGCTGTTAGATGCATGTTTTGATCCTTCATAGTTTCCTGAAGATAAAAATTTATTTTGGTCCTAATCGTTGTTGCCATGCTGAGCACAAGGCATGCGAAATATCAGCGGCAAAAAAAATTTTGCCCGGTATCAACAATAAAAAAAAGTTTTATAAGCCCGGGTGACCAGGCAATCGCCGGATTTCTTATCTTACTTATTGATTGGCAAGTCCAACCCCTATACAGCAAAGAGACCGGACCGTCATTGTAGATGTATTGCGTGGTTTTGCATTGTTCGGTGTATTGCTTGGAAATTTTTCCAGCATGCTTACTAATAATGTTCCGCATCAGATCATTGAAACTCATGCAACTGCCTTTGATAGTTTCCTAAGCAGGGCGCATGATATTTTTATTGAAAATAAATTCATGACCATTTTTTCCATTTTATTTGGTTATGGATTTGGAGTCATTATGCAGCGATTGGAAAATAAGAATATCAATGCAACACCATTTTTCCTCCGGCGGATGTTCTGGCTGTTTGTTTTAGGATGTATGAATCTTGCCTTATGGAGCGGGGACATTCTGCACATATACGCTATGGCCGGTGTTTGCTTATTGCTTTTCAGAAGACGAAGCAACCGCTTTGTGTTGTTGTCTTCGGCGTTTTTTCTTTTGATACTGCCCGTTATTATTCGCCTTTACCAGCATTATTTTTTGCGATTTCCTGTGAGTGAAGAAGCTATAGTGAATGAATATTACCAGGCCTATAAATTTGGAACATTAAAGAATGTTGTGAGGGTAAATTATCAAACCTATCCATCGGAATGGATATTTACCTGGATAGAGTGGAGAGACCTGAGCGAAACATTGGGCAGGTTTTTGCTGGGCTACTATATTTTACGGAAACAGTTTCTGGTGAAGCTTAATGAAAATATTTCGTTCATCAGAAAAATCCGGAGTTGGACATTGCCTTTCACTATTCTTTATATAGCGCTGATTGTGCTGCAGGATAAAAGCCTTATTACAGCTCCTTCTTTTGTTTTGTATCCTTTTCTCAAAACCGGTGTTTTATTCATGGCCGTTTTTTACATGACTTCACTTGTGCAGCTCTATTATAATAGAAAACTGCAAAAACTCATGCAGTTGTTCCGAAATCTTGGTTGTATGACGCTGACAAATTATTTAACCGAGACGATCATTTATGTCGTCGTCTTTTATCATTTGGGTTTTGGTTTATTGGGAGATTTTTCTTTTGGTATTATCTGGCTGTCATCTGTTGTGGTATATATTTTACAGGGGCTGTTCAGTAAATGGTGGCTTTCGAAATATTATTACGGCCCTGTTGAATGGATATGGAGGCAACTGACCTACCGGCAAAGATTTGAACTAAAAAAACAACTATAACGCTGATGGAGTAAATTCATCTTTATTCCAACAGCGTTACTTTATAAACCTTTCTTTATTATCGCAGGCTCCATTACCGGCAATGCAAAAAACCTAATTGAGTTTCTGCGCATCCGCCACATAAATGGTATGCACCGGGAACATTTCAACCTGCGGCTGACCTGTAAAGCCGAGTTCTGCCACGCCGGGCATTAACCTGGTTTGAACAAAGGCATTAAAATCATCCGCCGATTCCCAGATATCAGTTATGTGCAATGCATTATTACCAAATGACACAACATGGAATATGGCGCCTTTTGGTTTATTGCCTTCCCAGTCAATTTGTTTTCTGATCTGTTCATACTGGGCTATGGTCATGCCATCCCATTTCATGATCATCATTGTTTTCATGATTGTTGATTTTAGAATTCAATCTACGAAGTTTCTCAAAAAAAAGTTTTTAAATACCGGAGACTGTCGCTGAAATCTTTGCAACGAATCATTATTTTTTCCCGGGGACCTGCATTCATGATTTTCTTTCCCCCGGTAAGAACAGCAGGGGTGAAGCAGGTTGGGTATTGATGTTATCAGTGAAAAAAATCGGTGATTGATGTGAAGAATATTGCCGATTCGTCTTTGTCAATTAGTACGTCGCTTAAAACTGCAGAATAAAAAATTTTGCTTTGTGCCAAATGGCGTTACATGATCTTCTGTGATGCATTGTAGTTTTTCAAAATCATTTTGAAATGCCGCAGTTAAAGTTTCTTCATTGTATTGCCTGATGTCAAGCCCGCTGCATTTTTGGGGTCCATTGTCCGAAAAAGTAGCCATGATCAAATAATCATTCACTGCCTTTCTTACTACGTCAATATAGCTTGCAATTTTTTGGTTGTCGGTAAGAAAATGAAACATGGCCCTGTCATGCCACACATCATACTCGGTATTGGGCTGAAAATCTGTAATGTCGCTAACGATCCACTTTACATTTTTTGCTTTGTCGCCCAGGCGCTTTTTTGCTTTACCCAGTGCTTTTGCGGAAATGTCGAGAACAGTTATATTTCTAAAATCTTCCTTCAGCAAATGATCAACCAGTTTACCATCGCCACCGCCTATATCAATGATCTTTGCATCCTTTGATAACCCGAAACAATGAATGAGATCAAGAGATGTTTTTGGCACTTCCTGCGCCCAGCTTATTTGCTCAGGAGTTTTAGATTCATAAACCGTTTCCCAATGTTTTTTAGGATCATAGTTCATGAATGAAAGTTCGTAAAAATTTTATTGTACTGGATAGTCGTAGGAGTTTTGCAGTCAACTAAAAACGCAAGAGGCGCACAATGTTCTTATTTCTTCGAGAATTTATCCGCTACGAGATTCAGGTTAATGTTATGTTCCAAAAAAGCTTTTAACCCGTCGAGAACAGCGGTGAACCCGCTGCTAGAATCTCTTATTTTTTCCAACAACTCATCGCCGGTTTTATGAGAACCGTAATGTTTGATGGTAACATAGGTTAGTTCATCACTCAATTCTTCAAATTCAAAATCGATTGTGGTGACAGGTTCTTCCCATTTAATAGAAATCTTTTTGTTCTTTATAATTTCTTTCACCAAAACGGTCGCAGAAGCATTATACATTTCCCATTGCCATGTTATTGTTTTACCGGTTTCCATTTTTCTGCTTGCCTTTGTAAACCAGAAGTTCTTTGTTATTTCGGGGTCAATGAAGGCTTCAAACACTTGAGATACAGGTTTGCGTATCAGCATTTGTGCATTGGCGTACAGCGACGGTTTCAAATTGTCCATAGCAGGATTTTAAGAAATGAAATTAGCTAATATGGCTGTAATATTCTTTTGTGAGTGAGAGCAAATTTTTCCGTTAAACCATCTGTAAAAAACAATCAACAATAATTATGCAGCTAAGAATATATGTATGTTGCCGGAATGAAAAACATGATGCACAAAAAAAGTAAATCTACGCTATTACCGAACAGGGCCCAGGTATTTATCCAGCCAGGAAAGTGTTTCTTTCATAAAGTCTCTCTTTCCGGGAATATGATCTGTATCATATAATTTCAATTGTTTATTTTCTTTGGGCGTGCCTAAGAGGTTATACATCGGGATGATTGCTTTATCATAAGGAAGGAACATGTCGTATTTCCCATTCAACATAAGGATGGGTTGTTTTACCCGGGTAAGATAATTGATTGGATTTACTTCTGGCAGCCCGCGATTTACAAATCCCCCGGATAATAAAACACCAACTTTGAGACGATTTTCCACGGCAAGCATTATGGGGGCTTGCAGTACACCCCAGCTCAAACCATAATAAGCTATCCTGGTAGTATCAATATCCTTTCGTGTTTCAAGGTAGTCAATACATTTTCTAAGATCCTTAACCAGTTGAACCCTGTATTCTGTAAACTGGTGTAATTTGCCATGCTGGGCTAATTCAGGCCCTAAACCATCTTCACTTCTTTCAAAGGTCCCTTTGTATACAGGAAAAAGCACACACCTTCCGTTCTTAATAATGAAAGTGACAAAGTTTCTGAATTCATCATAATTCTCAATATCAGCACTTGATTTAAAGTCCCTTACTCCGCCACCGGGAAAATAAATAACTGTTTGAAAGGGAGGTTTTGCATTTGCGGGAAGGAAAAGATGAGCAATCACTTTTTCCTTGCCGTAGGCTGCGTCAAAAGTCACCCGTTCATGAGTCCAATATTCTGAATTTCCAACTTTTTCAACTGTGGCACTGATTTTTGTTTTATCGTATAAAAATTGTTGCCTGAATATCCTGTAAACATCCTCGCTAACCGGTTGTTGGTTTGAATAAAATCCGGAATCATTTGTGTCAAAGACTGTTAATCCGAAGACTTTATCCGGAATCCGTTCGGGGGTTTGATAAATAGCGCATCTGAATCCATTTTTCGATGACCGGTCAAAAGGAGGATCCTGGCTGGGATCTGTAAACAAATAGGTGACATCGTTCCAGGCTCCTCCTCTGAGAAGTCTTCCATTGGGGGTCTCATTCCAGCACCATTCTCTGACATTACCACCCATGTCATAGGCACCGTAAGTGCTCAAACCGTTAAGTTGACCTACCGGAAGTGGACCAGTGCCTCTAAAATTGTAGAAAGGGGCAAAGTTTGCATACCCGCCAAATTGAGGCACCCTGATAAGAGGAGTTAATTCTCCCATGGCCAATCCCCAATGACTTCCTGTAGGTAATGCTTTTCCGGCATATGCTGCATAAGCTGCGGCTTCGTACCAGCTCACGCCGCAAACCGGGTACTTATCTTGTCCCTCAGGATAAGTGCTTGCCTGCCACGTCGAAGGGCCGGGCCGTCCTGTCTGGTCAACGAAAAACTTCATGGCTTCTTCCCATGTCAATACTTTGCCATCTTTAATAAATTCATTTTTCCAGAAATTCTTATTTGTATATCCTCCGTGGTCGATAAAATCTTTAAATTGTTTGTTAGTCACCTCGTATTTGTCAATAAAGAAATCGCCAAGTTTTCCGAAACCTGTTACCGCTCCCGGAACTCTTACCATGCCGGGAGGGATATCGCCTACCGGGTCTAACTTTCTATTGAAATCATACGGTACAAAAGGGGATCCCATTTTCAAACGTACGCCCCAGCTGGCCTGCGCTGCATAAACGGTGTCGTAACCTTGTTTCCCCAGCTTCCACCTGAACACTGTTATGGGCAATTCAAAATTCGTTAAAGGAGTGGTTCCAAGATATTGCCAATCTTTTTCCGGGTGGTCATACTCTTTTATATAAACCCCGGCGCCTTCAGGTTCGCTGGTTATATTAATTCTCAGGGATGACCTTTTAATAAAACTGTCAAGCTCCTGGTTGCCCGGGATGATTTTTTGAACTGATTTTGCAAGATGGTAGGCTACAGAATAATCCCGCCAGGAGCTGTCAACTATTCTTCCCAAGTTCACCAGCGCAGCTTGTGCACGCTGTATTTTCAACTTCCGTGTATAGCTGAAAAAAATTAAGAGCAGGAGTGCGGCAGGAATTGCTATATAAAGAAGGATAGTAAAGGGCTTTAGCGAAAGGGACTTTCTTCGTTTCGTTTTTTCAACAAATGTTTTTTGGGACGGAACAGATAAACTATGACCGGATATGGCATAGATATCCATTGGGTAAGCTACGTTTTTCAATTTTGTTTTGCCCAGGTAAACCGTATGTATATCGGGATAACTAAGCAAGGCTTTTTCTACGGCACCTGTTATACAAATACCACCGGGATCTGCCAATGGTTCAATCCTGGAAGCAATATTCACACCATCCCCAAACACATCATCATTTTCAAAGATTACTTCCCCGAGATGAATACCCATTCTTAATTGTGCATTCATCTTTTCTTTTGCGGATTCCTGTATGGCAATAGCGCATCTTACTGCTTCATGTATACTGCTGAAATGTGCCAGGGTCCCGTCCCCGATTTCTTTTACATAGGAACCGCCATATTTTTTAATTAATGTAATATGAATACTCCGGTTCTTCTGGAGCTGAAGCATTGCTTCTTCCTCGTTACTGCCCATGAGTGCCGTGTAACCCACGATGTCAGTAAATAAAATTGCCGCCAGTCGTTGGGAAGATGCCATTTCGGAATAAATAACCCTAAGTTACTGAATAAACCAACCCCCTTGCAAAGGGAATGTCATTTGATTTAAATTTACTCTAAGTCATATAGCGAATGTTCAAAAAATTAATGACTATAATTTCAAACTGAGTGATATTGCGGGTTGGGTTGTTTTTACTGATATGTTTCGCAGGGGTATAAAAATCCTTTGTTCGATGAAGCTAAATTCAAGCGCCTTCTTTTTATTTTTAGCAGCATAGATAAAACAGGGAACACTTACCAGGACGCATGGGAAGCCGATCAATTCAATCGCACCCCCGGCAGAAGATTCCATATAGGGCCCTTTTTTGACATTATCCACAACGACACCTGTTATAATAGCTGCAGTGCCGGTGCCAACTAATATCCAGCCTATTGTCTTTAACTTTTTACTTTTTTCTAAATAGAAATCTTGCGTTTTTTCCTGGCAAAATACCAGGTTGAAAGTCATGATCAGCAATAATGAAAAAAATGATTTTCTCATATCCGTGTATTAAGTTTTGGTCTACTGTTTTTATTGTTTGTAATATAACTGCCCTTATCTGTCTGTAACCTGTAGGCATGAATTGTATTTCACAGAGTCACGGGCAGAACTGAGCGTTTAATTATTTTATTCCTCTTTCTCTTTTCAATTTTTCATACTCCTGCTGTGTCAGATCTTCGGTTGATCCATGGTATGCATAAAAATAATTAAAGGCAAGACCGATACCCCAACCCAACGTAACCCATATGGGCCAGGGATGACTGCCGAACCCGGTATGATGCCCTGTGGTAAACCACCAAACACCCCACAGAAATCCGTTTATTATTACGTAGGTGTATACATGTCTTCTGAAATCGGCTCTTTTTCTGGCGATCCGCCATAGATTTTCATCCCGTTGTTCAGTGGACATAAAATGAATTTTGCAAAAGGTATTGAAAAATATTTAATGTCTTCAGAGGGATGCCGCGTGTCAATGGGAATCTTTTTATATTTAATAGAATTTAGAGTAAAAGAAATTTTATGTGCCGTCACTTATTTACCCCCTTATTTTTTGTTTTCAGCTTTACTCTGCTGCATGCACAAATTGCTTATGACACCAGCCAGGGATATGGGAATAATAAAAAAGCCGGGCATTATATAAAACTGAGGGGTATTAATATGTATTATGAAATGTATGGAGAGGGAGAGCCGCTGCTTTTCCTGCATTTCAATGGAGGCTCTATCGCAGCATTCACTTACAACATACCGTATTTTGCCAAACACTATAAAGTGATCGCGGTGGACAGCCGGGCACAGGGGAAAACAATTGACCACGGAGATTCACTCACTTTTGAGATGATGGCAGACGATTTCAATGCGCTGCTTGATTCATTACATCTTGATAGTTGTTATGTAGTGGGATGGAGTGACGGAGGCATCAGTGGGTTGTTGCTGGCGATCCGCCATCCTGGTAAAGTAAAAAAACTTGCTGTTACCGGCGCTAATCTCTGGCCTGATACGACTGCTTTGATGCCAAATGTATGGGATGATATTAACAGGAACAGTGCAGAGCTGAAGAAGAGACCCCCAACGCCGGAAATTAAGAACGATCTTAAAATATCCGACCTCGATATTTATGAGCCGCATATTACTTTAGAGCAATTGCATAGGATCAAATGCCCCACACTGGTGATAGGAGGTGATCATGATGCTATACCGGTGCTGCATACTGTTCTTATTGCACAAAATATTCCCCGTTCTTATTTGTGGATCATCCCGGAGTCGGGACATTCCACTCCTGTACTCAAGAGAGATCAGTTCAACTACATCGTGTACAATTTTTTTACAAAACCCTATCGTGAAATAAAAGGCGAGGATGTTTACCGGTGAGAGTTAAGAATATTATTTCCCCTTAGTGGGGACGTCAATATAAGTTGAGTAACTCTTTTCCAGGACCTGGCTAATGAAAGAGACTTTAGGTATTCAAAACTTGTCAGGAAGGTAATAAATGATCAATGGATCTTTTATGTTTGCGGGGATCCTTGCTGATACCGTGAACGAAATCTACCTGCACAATGAACAAATCAATTCTGTATGTTCGGGATATAAAACAGAAAGATTGTCTGCACCAGCTAATTCAAAATCGTCAAATTCAAAACCGGGAGAAACGGTGCATCCGACAAAACAGTATTCACTATCTTTAGCAGGTCGGCTGGCAAACCAGCACCCAGATAGTACGACATATTGAAACTGCTGATCTTTTTCAAAATCGTTACCCAATGTGATGGTATCTAAATTCCCGCTTGGTTGTATCACGTACAGCAGCAACGGGTCGCCGGCGTAGAAATGCCAGCACTCATCACTTTTGATGCGATGAAAAGCAGAGAAATTTTCTTTCTCCAGCAAAAAATAAATGGCAGTGGAGAATGAGCGATCCCCCTTAAATCTTTCCGGTAATGCAGACGCTTTAATATGCTCATTGCTTTTATAGGTTTGGCAATACCATCCGCCTTCAGGATGTGGTTTAAGGTCAAATTTCTCAATCAATTTAGTTACTGCAGACATGAAGTTATTATTTACAGAGTTTTGTCCCCGGCTCATCACAAGGCTATGCCTGGAAGACTTGTCGGGGAAGGAAATGCGATATCATGCATGCGTTTGCCGCTTCTCTGAAGACAATTAATTTATATTGGTGCTGTCGCTGGATGCCCATCTTTGAAAAGGGCCAGGAAAACTTTCTTCACCGATTTCTGCCGTGATTTTACCCGATTCATTGAAACGGTAAAGTGTGATGCCGCCCCAGCTCTGTTGCTGCCCGGAAGTTGAATCCAGCTGCGGACCGGCGTTTACTTTCCTGCCACTAAACGACCACAGCACAACGACCTGTTTTCCTTCGGCGATGGTATCGTGAATTGTTATCCTGGGATCTTTCCATGTTTCGGCAAAATGCTTCGTAAAATTCTGAAAAGCTTTGCGGCCGCGAATTACTTTTTTGCCATATATCTGCTCAAATATTGGATAGCTTACAACAATATCATCACTTATCATGCTATCTGTTTTTGATGATTCGCCGCCGTATACGTTTCGGAAAAATTGCACAGCAAGATCTTTATGTTGTTTGTTCGTGTTATGGTCTTCTTTGCAGGATGCAAGGAGAAGAATAAAAGAAATTCCGATCAAAAAAAATTTAAACATAACTGCCTCAGTTTATTTAAGGTTCATTATTGATTTCCAATTCGGTTAATTTACCATTTGTTCATGAACTGGTTCGGGTAATCGTAATTTTATCTTCAATAGCCGGATTTATAAATGTTCTTTTCATTTAACATCGCTTAATCAGAGACTGAAAATGTTTTTAGCAACCCTTTGTCTGAAGCATTGGGTACTTCTGAAATTAAGGCATAATCGCCCGGTTCAAGATCAGCTGTAAAATATCCAGTGCTGCCTGCAGGCGAGTCATTAACACCTCCTAAAAAAGTAAAATTTTGCGGAGCCGGATTGATCAATCCTTTTGGGTCCATCCAATTCATCCATTTTTCAAGTTCTTTCAGATCATAGTTTTTTTCCAGGCGTACAAGATTTATATCATGCCCCACAAAATTTTCATGTACAGTTTGATCTTTAAAGTATACTGCAAAAGTTGTTTCCCCTTTTTTAATTGTATCTGGTAAAACAATACCATCCTTGCTTGAGATACTTGTTTGTACATCAGGTGTCATGGGAGAATTGCCGGAATCTTTATTCTTAACAACTAATGCTTTCTCCATTCCCATTGCGGAATGAAATATGCCATCAACATTTTTTACATAACATTCCAGCACATAATAACCGGGATCCAGTTTTAGGGTAACTTCACAGGAATGGCCGGGAGAAACCAATCCGCATCCACCGCTATATACAACTTTAGAAATCCATTCGGGTAATTTGCCAAATTCAGCCTGTGCCTCACCGGGTTTATTTTCATTTAAAAAGTTCATTCCTTTTTGAAAAACCGGCAGCACTTCTTTTTCACCATCTCTTATGGTTTTACCATCCGGATATTTTTCAACAACAAAGAAATGAGTTTCCGGCGACTTGTTTATATAGCGAAATGTATTCCAGCCAGACGGAATCGTATCCTTCATCCGGAAGTCCATAGCGTTTGTAACAATTTCAATCGCATTATCTTTTTTGGCAGGTTTACATGATTGAACAGACAGCAATGCCATTGAAATAAATAATAAAAGAAGAACACCTGTTTTTTTAAAATAAAAATAAATCGGATTCATAATTAAGGGTTTTGATGAAGTAATTCTGTTGCAATTGTCCTTATGCTGAGAAATCAAATCTTTGTGCCTGAGATTGGTCAGAGCCAGCGGAGCATTTAAGTAATATCCTTTTATAATTTCTGCCGATTGATGTAAGTGGGGCAGGAATGTCGAATGAAGTTACAAAATTTCCCCAAAGGCATCTCTTTCGGAATAAGAGAGTTTGAGTGAAGCCCTGATAAATTCGGTTGTTGGTATGCTATACACAAGCCCCGCCAGATACCACGGGGATAAATGGGATGCAATCTTGACTGCAGACTAAATGTTAGATGAAAGCCTTATTATCTACATAATTAATCTTACTCCTCCGAGTTCGGAAATCTTATAAGGAAATTTATCACCCGGAGAACTGATGAACATAAAATTTTTCGGTATATTCCATTCTTTGCTTAGTTTATCTATAAGTTCAGGTGAAAATTTTCCTGTAAGGGTAATGAATTCAATTTTTATTTGCGGGTACATCCGGTCAAGCACTTCAAAGTCTGAAAGAAATTTTTCAGAAACAGACTGCCCTTCTTTCACCACGGTTACAATCTTCACCTTGTTAGTAATTTCATTTTCCTGTACATAGATCAACACTTTATTCAGAATAGAAATATTGTCCGCCTTTGAAAAGAAAATGAATTCCTGTGCATGAAGCCGTGCTAAAATGCGTTGGACCCTCAGATGGCTTAACAAAGTAATTTTTCTCATTTCATCAAAAGTACTTTTAAATATGGCTAACAGAAATTCAAGAATTCTATTGCGGTTAAGTAATACGTACATCAATAACAGAGCAGGAATGAAATACTGAAGAAACACAACAAGATATTCGGGATGAAGGCGGATATTTCCATATAAGGCAATACCTACTCCCAGCATCCCGATAGAAACCGCAAGTGGTGAAGCATATTCAGGACGGGGCAGGCGGCTTCGTTTTATTTTTAACAAAAGATTTCCCACAGCAAAATATCCCATTATTGATAGAAATGAAATAGTGTATACTCCTGCCATCTCGTCCAGTTCCCCCTCGGTGATAAATAAAATTGAAATACACAATCCGAAAAAAATAAGCAGAATTCTTGGCGAACTTCCGCGTTTAGTTTCTTTTAGAAGAAATTGTGGAAGTATGCGGTCAAGTGTCATTCGTTTCATTAGCCCCCCTACACCTATAAACGAAGTAAGCACGGCGCCGGATAAAACCAGGAATGCATCAAGTGAAATGAGCCATGAGAGCCAGCTTCCTCCGGTTTGATTTCCGAGAAATGAAAGAAGTGAGTTTTCATTTTCTCCAACTTGTGCAATCGGTATAACTGTAATGGCAAGGATCGCTATTAATGGATTGATGATAGTTACAGCGATCCACATGTTGCGGAGAGTTTTTGGAAAAATTCCCGGCCGCTGCTCCTCTATAAAGTTTGCAGAACTTTCAAAACCACTTATACCAAGCATGGCGGCACTGAATCCAAAAAATAAGGCAGACGAAAGACTTCCCTTAACCGGAAAATGAAAATTTGCAGCCAGGGTCGAAACTCCATGCACAAACAAATACCATAATACTGAAAAGATCAGTAAAGCAAGAGCAGAAAGATGAAAAACAAATATGGCAGATGCAACTTTAGCAGATTCAGAAATTCCAAGAATAGAAAGAATAAGGAAGATAATAAGCAAGGTAACAGTGGCCTTAATAACCGGGAGCGTGGGAATAATAGATGAAAGATAATGCATTGCTTCATTGGCAGAAATTACGGCTGTTGCCATATAAGAAAGAATAGTAAGGCAAGCGGCAACCGAGGCATTTGTTTTGCTTGTAGTGTTTAAAAGGATATTGTATGCGCCACCATTGAGAGGCAAAGCCCCCACAGCTTCACCATAGATTTTTCTGAATAAAAAAAGAACCGCCGAAACAAAAAGCAATACAATGAAGGCATATTGCCCTGCATAAAAAATTGCGATAGCAGAAACATACAGACAAGATGAGGTAATATCATTCCCGCAAATTGCGGTGGCCGAAAATTGAGAAAGTCTTTTTTTGACTGGAATGAACATTACTTGTCGATTAGTTATTCGCAATATGATCCTCACTATTTCAATTCGTGTTCTGCATCCATTGTATCAAAAGCCGGTAACGTCATGCTTGTTTTTAGCACTGTATTCTGTGTTATATGAGGCTAATGCTGAAGTTGATTTTTGTTTTATTGTTGAAGATACATTTTGTTGCTGATAAGAAATTGACTGTTCTTGTTGGTGTGCAGCACAGCTTTCGTGTTTAAGCTCACCGGTAAGGTTTTATTATTGTGCTGATTCTAATTGTTATTGTGCTATACACAAGGCCCGGAGACATATCAATAACGACGTAAATTATAGAGCCGTGTCCCCGCTCGGCACAAGGCTATGCCTGGGAGACCAGCTTGCAAGGAAATAAAGAATTTTCTGTTCACCCGGAGTCTTTTGCAAAGGACCCCGGCGAACCGTAAAAATTATTATTGTAGTTTATACTTTACAAAAGTCGGAGGGCCTTCCACACCGGCGTCGGTCATTAGTTTTTTCAATTCTTCTGAATTCATCCTGGCATTAGCCTTATCCCAGTCTGAAACAGCAAAAACAATATATACCATATTAGGATCGTCCATACCACGGGCCAAAGCACGGTCAACAAGGCCAAATGATTTTCTTGTTTCCATACCCTCATCATCAAATACTTTCAGCCAGGCGTCAAAGTCTTTTACTTTATGTTTCACCAATATACGGTCTTTAATATCTGTTTTTGTTGTATCATTCCTGACAGTATTAACGTATTCAACATTTGGTGGCCCTGTCACACCTGCTGAATCCATAACCACTTTTAATTCAGGACGCATCATACATGCGTTTGCCTTCGCTGTATCCTCCATCCTGAAGAACATGATGATCTGGTTAGGGTTATCAATGCCCCTGCCGACACCTATGGTTGTTATATCATATGATTTTCTTGCAGAGTCATCAGCGTCGAAAATAGGTCGCCACCTGGCATAGTCTGCAATCGGGTGTTGTATAATAGCAACTTTGTCTGTGAAGGCCGGAATAGTGGCTTTGGTTTCTTCCTTTGAATTGCAGGAGGCAACAAAAAGAGATGCTGTTGCTGCAATAGAAATTAATCTTAAGTCCATATTTATTTAGTTTTAAGATGCCGACATTTATCGGGGTACAGGAAGGATTGGTAGGGATGGTAGCGGAAAAGGAGAAAGGTAAATGAAATATTTTATTACCACCAATTTTTTCTCAGTTACCTTTTTATGCTTTGGCTGGCTGCGGTTGTTGGTGAGGGGAGATACTTAAACATCCATTGTAATTATAACATTCCCTATTTTCTGACCAGATGCAACAAATTTATAGGCTTCAGCTATTTTATCTAATGGATATTTTCTATCAATGATTGGTCTGAAGCTTTCTTTTTCAATAAGGTCTTTAATAAAACTGAGTCCTGCCTTAACTGTTGTGCCTGCCGGGAAGGCAACTTTTTTTCCACCAAAGATCGGTGTAATTAAAACCCACAAAAAATTGATCATACCATTCGATGAAGAGAAAACACCTTTCTTCTTTAAAAGCTTTTTGCATTTGATAAAAGTGGTTTTGCCTACCCCATCCAAAACATAATCATACTGCTCATCATCTTTTGTGAAATCCTCTGTTTTATAATCAATAATTCTATTAGCTCCCAATGATCTTACCAGTTCAGTGTTTTCTGCACCGCATACTGCCGTGATATAAACACCGAAGTATTTCAGAAATTGAACATAGGATGAACCGATCGCTCCTGTTGCTCCATAGACCAATGCTTTTTGCCCTGAATTGGGTTTTAATTTAATGATCCACGAAGCATAAAATGCTCCTTCCAGGCAAGCCGCTGCTTCATCATAAGTTAATTTGGCAGGCAGTGGAACGATCATTTTTATTGCTTTCGTTTCCGGTAAAATAAAATATTGTGCATGCGATCCGCAACTGAACGCTCCGCTGAATCCCATGATCTTATCGCCGACTGTAAAAGATTTTACTCCATAACCCACTGCTGCAATTTCTCCTGTAAAGTCAGTACCGATAATGGATGCCCGTGGTTTGAACAATCCAGTAAAAAACCTCATGAAAAAAGGTTTGCCTGAAAGCACATGGCAATCACTTCTGTTTACAGTTGTAGCATGCACTCTTATCAGCACTTCATCATCCTTTGGAGTGGGTATGTCAAGTTCTTTAATTGTTAAGTCTCCAGGTAAACCATATTTGGAACGAACGGCAGCTTTCATTTTTTGTGATTCATTGTAAAAGCAACTGCTAAAAGTAGATAATTAATTTTGATAGGATTAAAGTATTGATTGTAACTTTGACTGACTGCGGTTGTTGGTGTACTATAATTTTTTTCTTTTCAGGAAATACAGATTCATTAAACCCTTGCTTTTTATTTCAGTTTGCCCCCTGTATTCACATTCATAGTCGTCTTTAATATAGTTATAAAACTTTTCAGAGATCTGGATCTTTCCCGGTTCACTGAATGATTCCATCCGGCTTGCTGTGTTAACCGCATCGCCCCAAACATCGTAAGAGAATTTTTTTGAGCCGATCACCCCTGCAATTACAGGACCCACATGAAGCCCGATCCTCACCATACATTTATTCTTACCATCCAGGCTGAACTGGCCGGTGTCATTTGCTATAGCTAAAGCGAGGTCTGCTATTTTTTTTATATGATCTTTTTTATGCTCGGTCAGCCCGGATGCAACCATATATGAATCGCCGATCGTTTTGATCTTCTCCAGGCCAAATCCTTCCACCAGTTCATCAAAGTAAGAAAATATTTTATTCAGGTTCTCAACAAGGAGAGCCGGTGAAATATGTTCGGAAATATGAGTGAACCCTACAATGTCTGCAAATAAAACCGCCACTTCCGGGTGCTCATTTGCAATCACATTTTCCCCGTCTTTTAAACGATTGGCAATGGAAGCAGGAAGTATATTCAATAAAAGCGTTTCTGATTTTTCCCGTTCTATCGCTAACAGCGCCTGTTCCTGCTTCAATTGTTTTTTAATTAGTTCATTTTGATTTACGAAATAGCGCAACACAAAAAAAGTAAGGAATGTTACTGCCGATATATTTAAAACAAAAAAGAAACTAACGAGACAGGCCGGCAATTTAACCTCTGCCGGGAATATTTTATTTTCCAAAAGAAATGCAGCGATCACTAAGATTATATACATGGCCAACCAGTAAGCTGCAGCTTTGGTATTGTGAAATGCAAGGGCGCCTAAGGGACAAAGAGCACCCCATAAGATCACAGCGCTGGAGGAAACAAAATCACCCAGGCTCAAATGCAGCAGGACCGGTAGCACGAGGATCAACAAAAGCTGTATGGTACGGAAAACATGAAAATTTTTGCGCCAGCGATACACCAACAGGGAAAGAACAGACATTACCGAATAACCGGACGGAATGATCGCAGAATTTTTAGCACCGTAATAATAATATATGACGGACCATATAAAACCGGATAGTGCAAACAACGGCACCATCATGAGAAAACTTTTCTCTTTTATCTGCTCTTCCCGGTCAATGTTGACATTCATCTCCTAAAACTACAGGAAATCTGTATTGCCAATTACAATCAAAAGCTTTAGCTGATTGCGGTTGTTGGTGAGAATTTATTTACGCAAGGCCCCTTGCGGGGACGTTGGGAAGTAATTCAGTTATTATAGTCATGGCGACACAGGGCCAAGATATTTATCCAACCAGGCAAGTGTTTCCCGGACCATTCCTTCGCGGAGAGGAATATGATCTGTTTCAAAGAGCTTTAAACTTTTATCTTTTGCCCCAATATTTTTGAAGGTTTGCCTGATATTATCTTCCCCCAGAAGAGAATCAAATCTTCCATTGATCATTAAGGTAGGCTGTTTTATCCTGGCCAGGTAATAAGCAGAATTGGCTTCAGGTCTTCCAAGTGGCACCAACCCTCCCGATACAAACACATTTACTTTAATTCTCTGATCAAGGGCCGAAAATATGGGGCCAGTGACACTAGACCCATGGCTCATGCCATATAAAGCAATTTTGTCTGATTTAATATCAGTTCGTGATTCAAGATAATTGATGGATTGCTCAAAGTCTTTATAAAATCGGGTAAGATAATCCGTAAGCTGGTGCGATCTATTTTCCCCGGTTGATCCGGCGAATATCATGGAAAAATCATTTTTCCGTTCAAATGTTCCATAGTAAACGGGGAATAAAACAGCCCTGCCGGTTTTAACTATATAATCGAGGAATACAGGGAACTCATAATAATTTTCGATACTATCACTGGTTTGCTGAAAGAAAACCGCACTTCCGGGAAGGTAAATTACTGTTTGAAAAGGAGGCTTTGCATTTTTTGGAAGAAAAAGGTAGGAGATGATCTTTTCATTGTCATACACTGCATCGTACTGTATTTTTTCCAATGCCCAATCTTTTGCGGTTTCTTTCCTGAAAATGTTCTTTGAATTCAGGGGCATCTTATCATATCCATAAAAAGATTTAAAATTATTGAAAGTTTCATCCGAGATCGGTTTTGGAAGATCCGGAGCAGGGGCAAGGTAAGAGGTGATTGGTTTAAACGCATCGGCAGGCAGGGAGTCGGGTTCCGGATATAGTGCACATCTGAATCCATTTGTTTCTGAACGGTCAAATGCAGGTGCCTGGATCTGATGCCCGAAAGAATAGGTATTATTATTCCATGCTCCTCCCCGGATAGATCTTCCCATCGGGCTTTTGTTCCAGCACCATTCTCTCACATTCCCGGCCATATCATAAGCCCCATAGGCTGTAATTCCGGGTAACGAACCTGTTTCCACTGGTCCTTTTTGATTATAGTTACTAAAAGGAACGAAAAGTGCATACCCACCAACCTGTGGCCATCGAATAATAAAAGTTTGTTCCCCCCTTGCCAAACCCCAATGATCTGAAGTAGGTAAGGACTTCCTCGCAAATTCAGCATAGGCTGCAGCTTCATACCAACTGATGCCTCTTACCGGGAAATTGTCTTCTTCCTCAGGATAAGTACCAGCTTCCCAAACTGATGGTCCTGGTTGCCCGGTTTTATCAATAAATATTGAAATAGCTTCTTTCCATTTAATTACTTTATCATCTTTTATGAATTCATATTTCCAGTAAGCAGGATTTTTATATCCACCATTAGTAATAAACTTTTTAAAATCTTTATTTCTTACTTCATATTTGTCAATAAAAAAATCGGGAATCTTTCCATAGGGAAATGTACCGCCTTTTACACGTACCATGTCTTTAGGGATCATATCTTTTTTATCCAGCACACGGTGAAAATGATTCGGTGCGTACATATTTTCTTTGGTAGCTCTGGAAATGCTATTCGCATTAAACGTAAAACTGCTGGCAACTGCTTTTACCGAATCATATCCATCTTTTTCCAGTTTCCACCTGAAAACTGTGATTGGCAGTTCCAATTCTTTTAAAGGTGTCACTCCAAGGTACTGCCATTCTTTCTCCGGATGCTTGTATTCTTTTATATAAACTTTTGCTTCTTCCGGTTCGCTCGTGATGTTTATTTTTAAAGAAGACTTCCTGATCAGATTGCCGAGTACAGGATTGTCCGGGATTATTTTCTGGATTTCTTTTGCAAGATGATAAGCGGTGGAATAATCCCGCCAACTGGTGTCAACAATCTTTTCGATATTCACCAATGCGGATACAGCATGATCAATTTTGTATTTTTTATGGTAAATAAGATATACAAGGAAAACAACAAAAAGGGGTATAGCAACATAAAAAAGAATATTGGAGAGTCTGAGCGGAACAGCTTTTATTCTTTTAGCCTTTTCTGCAAATTTCTTTTTTGATGGTACCGCTAAACCATGACCAGCTACAGCATAAACAACCATAGAGTAGGCAACATTTTTAAGCTTTGCTTTTCCTAAGTTAACAGTAGTTATATCGGGATAACTGAGTAGGGCCTTTTCAACAGAGTCAGTAATGCAAATACCGCCGGGTTCCGCCAGCGGCTCAATTCTTGAAGCGATATTCACGCCGTCGCCAAATACATCGTCATTTTCAAAAATGACCTCGCCGAGGTGAATGCCCATTCTTAATTGAGCCTTCAATTTTTCTTTAACTGCTGCTTGTATAGCAACAGCGCACATGACGGCTTCATAAGCGCTGCTGAAATGTGCCAGCGTTCCGTCGCCGATTTCTTTTACATAGCTGCCACCATATTTTTTTATCAGTGAAGAATGTATACTGCGGTTTTGCAGGAGCAGAAGCATGGCTTCTTCCTCGTTACTGCCCATGAGTGCTGTATAACCCACGATGTCAGTAAATAAAATTGCTGCCAGTCGTTGGTTCTCTGCCATCAGATATTTCTAAGGTACAGAATATAAATAAAAAGTGGGGAGATGGATATTACAGTTTCGGAAATAAATTCTTTACTTATCAGAAAAGGCAGGGAAGTATTCGGAGGGAAATAAGAAATCTATGTCGTTGGTCGGCGATCAACAACAATGGTGTACAGAATTAAAAAAGATAAAAATCCTTAAAACTTCATACGAGCTACAGTTGCAGGTTTATCCGCTCGCTTGACGTTATTTATGAATAAATGGTATCAGTAAATTTTTGCTTTAAGCTTTGGCTGGCTGCGGTGATTGGTGAGAATTTATCCCGCTCTCAATCGGAACTAAACACCAATCAAACGATGAACTTTTTATTTTTTGAGGGCTCCGGTTAATAGTAATACTTTCATCTCTGTACACTTTAGAACTTAATAGTAGACATTGTCTTAATAATTACAAAAAATCTTTTCTCAGACGAATGTTCAAAGGAACTCGTCGTTATTCTGGCTCTTTAAAAATATATTGTTCATCATATTCAACTTCAAAAGCTTTCAGCATCTTCCTGTATTTATCAAAAAATGTTTCTTTCTTATGATGTGCTTCCTGGTTTTGTATGTAACGGATAACATCATTCACATAAGTTTTGGAATAAGAGAATGCGCCAAAGCCCTCTTGCCATGCAAATGCTGACTTACAAAATTTATTTTCTTTGATCCACTTTGTACTTTCTGCTTTTACATTTTGTACCGATGCTGAAAATAGATTGATTGGGTCGCATGCCAATGAAAATATGAGTATGATCGGGCATGCTGTTTATTTGCAGCCCCTTGTGTTCATTATTCTGAATGATGCCGGTAATGTATTGATGTAATCTTTCTTTCCATTCTTTTTGGATCATGGCGGCTCTGTACTTTACCGCAAATATTAATTGAATGTGAAGTTGGGAGTATGTATTTGCCATTGGTTAAGGTTATTTGGTAATTAAATATACGAAACGATGTTTGTGTTCCGTAGGAACACTTCGTGTGTAGAAAGAATGTTTTGGGCAGAGGTGCGTCCCGTAGGGACGCATGGTGCATATTTTCGTGATAAAAGCACCAGACGTTCCGATGGAACGTTATTGAACATTGGTTCTGATTGTTACCAACCAAATGTCCCTACGGGATATAAAGAAATTTCAATAATGCTGAATAGAATTGTTGCAGCACAAGAGTGCGCAACAGAGGCAAAATGGAAATTCAAGAGCAGGATAGATAATAATCATCTTTATACTATTTAATTGACATCTACTTCCCACCTAATCCTACATACTACAGAATAAAGGCTTTAGAGGAAATAGATATAGAGGAGGAATGATATATTAAGTTTTTATCTGTGTGGACTTAGGGGTGTAAAAATGGTAGAGTGGGGTAAAAGTGGAAAGCTATTTGAAATAATTATTGAGGTAAATTAAATTTTGTCTTATTGGGAAGAAAATGTGCAAATGAGTTTAGTTTAGTTTCTAAAGCTGCCTTAAATTGTGTAATGTTACAAACTTGTAACATGGGTAAAGATAAAAACGGCCAAGTGTGTGAGACTTGACCGGAAAGATGAAACGAATAAAGGAATTGCACCCGTTTCGTGTTGCATATCAGGCAACCTTAGTTGACTAACTCCGTCTCGCTTTATACTTGCTTGGGAGCAAGCGAGACAATATTACTGATTTTTAAGCCTCAATAATTGTTTGAGGCTTTTGTTTTGCCTCATTGTTAAAAACTTGTGATAAATCATTCTAAAACTTCAACTAAAATATCAAATTGGTTAGGCTGCCTTCTTTGGGTGGCCGTGTGTGTGAATGGATAAGCAGTTGCACAATGACTAAACCTAAATCCTTCCCTCCGTCATCAATAATCGTTACTCATGAATTTAAGAAAATAATTGAGGATAGTGTTTTTAGAAAGGCGTTAGATTCATTTTTAAGAAAGCGAGGAGGGATTATTTAAGTAAACGGATATAATTCATAACACTTTTAGATTGAATACCTAATGCGCCTATCTTTTTTCCTTCATCTATCCATCCAAAAAGAACTCCTACAAATTTGTAAATATACCTCCCATTGTGGTTAAACTTTCCGAAAACTGGAGAACCGGAAAAGCCTTCATTAGCCATAGGTACAGAAAAGAAATAATTCAGTCTAAATATTTCTACAATCTGATTTATTTTTTGTTCTGTAAAAATTAGTTTGTTCGCTTTTTCAAGAGGGATATGAAGATTTTCGAAAGATTTTTCGTAATTCCCAATTCCAATGTGAATATTAGATTTAAATGTATCTGAATAATCTGTTCGTGGGAATCCGAAATAAATTATTTCATTAGGTATTTCATTATAAAATGAATTATCTATCATCTTATTTATATAGTTTCCTTTAAATTTTTTTGGAATTTCCCATTCAATACCGAACAAGTCAAGATCATCATAAATTGTAATTCTCTTTATTTGGCCTACCTTATTTGTGTCTATTGGTATTCTTGCAATACTATCTCCATTTATCTTTAAAGGAGTATATTTTAAGTAAATTGTATCAGCATCAAATAAAATAACGCCCCCGTCAAAAGGGTTTGCTCCTCTGATATGATAACTTGTTATTACAAATACTTTTTTTGTTTTTTATATAAAAAGGCTGTCCCGCTATGAATTGTATCACCACTTAATGTATACGCAGGATAACTATACTTTTCCAGAAAAAAATAATTTTCTTGGCAACAACTCGATATTCTTAAAGTAATAAGAAGAATAAAAGAAAGGCATTTCACTTCTTTTTCTTTTTAGGAGGAGTATTGATAGCCATATCAAGCAAGTTTTCAAAGGAGGTATTAACCTTAAGAGGCATATCCTTTTTGACTATTTTCTTGGGAGTTTCTTTAGCTTGTTTTTTTGCTTTTGCCATTGTATATAAAGTTACGAGTTTGTAACTATTCTATAACTTAGATTATGCCAATACAATATTTTCACGGAGCGCAGGGAGAAATAAAATATATTGATGAAATATCAGAAGAAAGTCTATTAGAAACTCCTATTGAACTAACAGAATGGGTGGCTAATATCTTTTTTGATATAAAGCACGATAAAAAAGAAGGTCATATTATTGCTATAAAAGTTACACAGGGGATTGCTCCAACAGGTAATCATGAGAAAGTTATTTTAGTTATTAATAGCGAATCAAAATTTAAACTTTATCCATACAATGACACCATTTTTAAAAAGCCTTTATCTAAGGAGCTAATAGAATTTTTGGCTGGGATTGCAAAAATTGCGTTAGCTCATAATGCAGGAATGTTTTGTGTAATAAAGGACGAATATGGATTACAAAAATTTCAACCAAAAGCTATTCATGATAATGATTTAAAGAGGCAAATTCACGATCAAGTTAACCGTTTCTTGCTTAACTAATGTCTCTCTAAATTGCCAATTCCACTTCTTTTTTTTAGCTGATTTTTTCTTTTTAAGTCTGGTAGAAAAATCTGGTAATAATATCTTCTTTGCCATAAATTGTGTATTTTAGTGGTACGCAATTGCAATCTTGCAAATGGCATTAGGTAGCTCCAAATAGGAGCTATTGACGTTTTATAAAGTTACTTTATTCTATTGGCTTATCTGCATTAATAAATTCAATTGCTTTTGGTGGTTCAGGCTTGGGAGCAATCAGGTCTTTATATTTCAGCCTTCCTTTTGTTTTACTTATAACATCCAAGAATCTTAAACCGTCTTTTATTTTCCTTGTATTGTACCTGTAAACGTGTTCCTGGCAGTATCTGTTAAGATGCCATGCGGACATATAGTGATACGTGCCGATATACATTCTTTTGAACATGGAGAAAAAGCCTTCAACCGGATTGGTGGAATAGCCGTCTCTTTTAAATTCCAAGAGACTATGATTAACGGTATAATGTCCCCTGTATTCAAGTGCCAGTCCTTCATATCCCTTTTGTTCATCGGTAACAATGATTGCGTCTTTATGAACGTGCTGTCTTACCCTGTCTTTTAAGAAGTGGTTACCTATAGGGAATAGCTTTGCCTTACCGTCTTTTTGTACCATACCCATTACAGGTATCTTATTTGACACGTTTTCTTCGTGCATTTTAGTTCTTTTGGTCTTGGGCATATTCTTCCATTTGCCACCTATGTGAGCTTCATCAATCATTACCACGTCCTCTAACAACTCGTATGCTTTATCCCTTACCATTTCCCTTACTCTATGCAGTAGAAACCATGCAGCCTTTTGTCCTATGCCCAGATCACGGGCAAGCTGACAGGATGAAATACCTTTCCTGTGATTAGTCACAAGCCATATAGCGGCAAACCATTTGCAAAGGGGTAGTTTAGTGTTTTCCATGAGTGTGCCAACTACCACGCTAAAACTTGTTTTACATTTAATGTTTCTGCATTTATAGGTCTTACAATCTCCATTACGGTAAGCCTTTTTAGTACCACAATGAGGGCATACTATATCACCGGAAGGCCAGCGTCTTTTCTCTAAAAAGTCCCTTGCTTTTTCTTCCGTATTGAAGTATTGAAGCAGTTCGGGAAGGGTCTTAAATGGCAGGTTCATAAATTATAGTTTGTAACTTGTGACAGTTAATTCAAAAAATATATGTTATGGCACATTTCATAGAAGTAACAGCTCCTGATAACAAAAAAGAGCTTATTAATATTTCCATTATCGAAGTGGTTTATGTTCATAATCAGAAAACAATTGTGAGGTTTAAGACAGATAATTCACAGGGTATTGCCAGCATGGAAATAAAAGAGACTTACGATTCTATTAAGAAGCAACTTTTACAATAGAACTTACTTCTATCGTCCTTACACAATTCATTAATATTTGTCTGGCTAAATGGTAGGGTAGCCCTTCCAATTGTGATAGTATTTTATCACTAACAGTCTTAGCATCTCCTCCTCCTTGTCCATAACCTTTATCTCCATCCTCATTACTTTTTAAACCTCTTCCATACAATCCCCTGCTAAAAAAATTAATAAGCAATTGGGCGGTCTGGGATATAGTGGCCCCCATAGTACCATATTTTTTAAGCCAATTTCATTAGCAAATGCGCTCTTGTAGCCAAACTATTAGTGATGCAAATTATTAGAGTTGCGACCACTAATTTTATTTATCTTATTATCAGCATATTATACTGTTTATCGATTATAAATTTTTGAATTATAGTTATCCGTTTAGTAAGATAACACCTCATTTTTAAGATAGCAGTAAAAATAAAATTACAAATTAGTTTAGTATTGGAAATCATTACTTTTTGATGTTTAGTTGATTTTGTATTTTATATACATACTTGCATATCATATTTTTTAAATATAGAGATTAAGGAGATGTGGAAATGGTTTGGAAATTTATATGCAAAAACGGCTGCCCGGGAAATCCGGCGATTTAATATGCCCGTTTATCTATAATGTTATGTGCCCTCGGGGCTTTTTATTATTTTGCAAGACTCTATAATTCTTAGGACCCTGATTAATGAGAACTTTAAGACTGCCGTTTACCCTGGTGGTAATTATCATATTAACCTGCCTTAGTGCAACAGCACAGGATTTTTCCAACAGGGGAAGAGAATTTTGGCTGGCATATTGTTATCATGTAGGGATGATCAATCCCGGTGGCCCGCCCACGATGACGCTTTACATTACTTCGGATCAGTCAACAACTTATTCAATAGAAATTTTTGGAGGCCCTGTATTGCAGTCAGGTTCTATTACTGCGGGCCAGGTGATTACGGCCACGATTCCTGCGGCATATTTTATAAATGATGAAGGCACATTTACCAACAAGGCTATTCATATTACTTCAGCAAGATCGATAGTGGTGTATTCTTACATTACCCGCAGCCAGGCAAGCGGCGCTACTCTTTGCCTGCCTACGCAGGTGCTGGGAAAGGAATATTATTCTATGAATTTTACCCAGGTTTCCAATGAACCTAACTCAAATTCTTATGTAACTACTATAGCCATCGAGAACAACACAACCGTAGAGATAACGCCGGCAGCCAATACAAAAAACGGGTGGCTTGCCAATAGCGTACACACTGTAAACCTGAACAAAGGAGACATATACCAGGTTCTCGGCGCACTCGATGCGTCTGATAACAGTAAAGGTGTCGATCTTACCGGCACACATGTACGATCGATAGCATCGGGCACGGGCAGCTGTAAAAAAATTGCTGTGTTTTCAGGAAGCGGTAAAGTAAGGATACCGGAGAACTGCAATTCCACCAGTGCAGACAATCTTTACCAGCAACTGTATCCTACCGGTTCATGGGGTTTGAAATATTTAACGGTACCCAGCTACAATGATCCTAACAATTACTACAGGATCGCAAAGAGCAATCCCGCCGCAAACGTATATGTAAATGGTGTGCTGATTCCCGCTGCATCTTTTACAAACGGAATATGGTACCAGTTTTTTAATAAAACACCCAATTTAATCCAGTCGGACCTTCCTATTTCCGTAGCGCAATATTTTACTACGCAGGGATGCAGTGGCAACGGCGCTCCTTATGATCCTGATATGATCATTCTGAACCCTGTGGAGCAGAATATTGATAAGGTAACTCTTGTAAGTACTAATTTATATACACCGGGCACCCAGCTTCATCATTTGCAGGTGGTGATACCCAATCATGGCACGGCCCTTTCATCTTTTAGGCTGGATGGTGCTCCCGTAAGCGGTTGGGTGGTTCATCCGTCTGATCCCAATTATTCTTACATATACCTTGCCAATGTAGCGCAGGGTTATCATACATTGAGCTCTGATTCGGGATTCAATGCGTTGGCTTATGGATTTGCAAGTGCGGAGTCATATGGTTATTCAGCCGGCGCCAATGTGAAAGATCTTTACCAGTTTATCTCGATCCAGAATCAATATGCTACGGTAAACTTTCCTGCGGGCTGTAAAAATTCTCCTTTTTATTTTTCAATGACCTTTCCTTACCAACCCACACAAATCGCCTGGAACTTTTTTGGATTGTTTCCTGATACAACTATAAATAATCCTGTGTATGATTCTACATGGGTGGTGAACGGAAGACAATTGTACCGGTATAAGCTTCCTCATTCCTATGCTATCAACACAGCGGGTACATATTCCATACAGTTGCTGGCGCAAAACCCTACATCCGATGGTTGCAGTGGAGAGCAGCAAATTAATTATGACCTGCAGGTGTTCGATGCGCCGGCAGCTGATTTTTCTTTTTCAACTAATGGGTGCCTTACCGACTCGGTACATTTTTTAGGGACCGTCAATACAGATGGTCGTACTGTTACAAAGCAGTCGTGGAGTTTTGGTGATGGAAATACAGCTTCTGTTCAGAACCCAGTACATCTTTATCCTGCTGTCAATTCTTATACAGTTAAGTATTCTGCTATTACTGATGTGGGTTGTATTTCTGACACAGTGAAAAAAACAATTGCTATCAGTGCTCCGCCCATTGCAAAATTTAAAGTGTCGACACCAACCTGTGAAGATAAAATTCTCACATTTACTGATCAGTCTTCTGCGTCTTCAGGTCCGCCTATTGTAAAATGGACATGGAGTTTTGGTGATGGCACCCCGCAGGTAATTGCTGCAAATGGTAATCCTCAACCGCACATGTATATTGCTTACGGAACCAATACTGCATCACTGGAGGTGGAAACATCATCAGGTTGCAAAAGTGTATTGTCCTCACAGCAAATTGCAGTAAGCCCGAATCCTTTTGCCAGTTTCAGTTTTACCGGCGCCTGTCTTCCTTCCGGCGCTACACAGTTCACTGATCAAAGTTCTATTGTAACAGGCAATATTTCACAATGGCAATGGGATTTTGGAGATGGTACTAACTCCACACAGCAAAGTCCTGTTCATAATTACTCTTCATCGGGACCATTTAATGTAAAACTTACTGTTACTTCAGCCAATGGTTGCAGTGATGATAGTTTGAGAATAATGGATAAAGTATATGCGCAACCCCTTGCTTCATTTTCGGCTTCTGCAGAAGTTTGTTATGGTGCGGCCATAAATTTTAAAGACCAGAGTACGGCACCCAACAGTACAGTGACACAATGGCTATGGAATTTTGGTGATGGGACTACCTCCACCCAACAGAATCCATCTAAAACTTATGCGGCTGCCAATACGTATACTGTTACTCTCACTATAGTTTCGGCAGCTAATTGCTCTTCCGCTACTGCTACTAAAACTGTGATCGTGGATCCGTTGCCAAATGCAGATTTTAATATTTCTTCTCCCAATTGTATCAATCAGGATATTACGTTTATGGATGCATCGGTTGCCAACAGCGGTAATATTGTAAAGTGGACCTGGGATTTTGGTGATGGAAATAATTCTGTACTTACTTCAAACGTTCCTTTCACTCATAATTATACAACACCGGGTATCTACAATTCCACATTGAAAGTTGAAACTGAAAAAGGCTGCGCCAGTATAATTTTTACAAAACCGATAAGCATCAGCTCTTCACCTGTTGTGGATTTTGTATTGCCGGAAAGTTGCCTCAACGATCCATTTTCTGCATTTACTGATAACGGTTCTATTGCAGACGGCACTGAAAATTTATTTATGTATCAATGGGATTTTGGTGACGGGAATGCCAATGCAACAAATCCAAATACATCTTCAGCAAAAGATCCTCAACATAGTTACACGGCAGTAGGATCCTATAACGTAACAGAGACCATCATTTCAAACAACGGCTGTAGCTCTTCTGTTTCCAAATCGTTTTTTGTGAATGGCTCTGTTCCCGTTCCCTCTTTCACTTTGCAGGAAAATACATCTGTATGCAGTGCAGACACTATTCATCTTACTGATAATTCTACAGTAAATCCCGGCAATGTAGTAAAGCTTGAGATCTACTGGGATTATACAAATGACCCCACGATAAAAACTATTGATGATGATCCGTCTCCGGGGAAAATTTATACGCATGCATATTCCGGCTTTACTTCTCCTGCCAGCAAAGCAGTTACCCTGCGATATGTAGCTTACTCAGGTCAAACCTGTGTGCAGTATATTGATAAACCAATTACTTTAATGGCTTTACCTGAGCTTCAATTTGATCCTATACAGGGAGTATGTAAAGATGTGCCTGCATTTCAAATAACACAACAAAGTGTGTTGAACGGATTAACCGGTTCCGGAACATTCAGCGGGCAGGGAGTTTCCCCTTCAGGTATATTTGATCCTTCATCATCAGCAGAAGGTGTGGATACAATCCGATATACTTACAATGCAGACAATGGTTGTACCAATCATATAGAACAAACAATAGAAGTATACCCTGTACCTGTGGCAGATGCAGGTCCCGATAAATTTGTATTGGAAGGCGGTGTAATTACATTGACACCTGTTGCCTATGAAAACTATCCTGTAACTTATATATGGACACCATCTACCTGGCTTGATAATGCTGAAATAGAAACGCCGAAATCAACACCACTTGACGATATTACCTATACGCTCACTGTAATCTCAGATAAAGGTTGTCAGAGCTCAGACCAGGTTTTGGTGAAGGTTTTAAAATCTATTTTAATACCCAATATCTTCAGCCCGAACAACGATGGCATTCATGATAAATGGGATATACCTTATTTGCAAAGTTATCCCGGCTGCGTTGTTGATATTTATAATCGCTACGGCCAGTTGATATTTCATTCTGTGGGTTATGATAAACCCTGGGATGGAACTGTAAATGGCAACCCGGTACCTATGGGAACCTACTATTATATCATTGATCCAAAAAATAGCAGGCAGAAAATGTCCGGCTATGTGGATGTAATACGGTGACCATGAAAAAAATTTTTACGTTGACAATAGTGATGTGGGTAAATGTATTCGCATTTGCGCAGCAGCGGCCTCACTATACTCAATACATTTTGAACAATTATATTCTTAATCCTGCTATCAGTGGTATCGAGAATTATACCGATGTGAAATTAAGTGCAAGAGATCAATGGGTAGGATTGAACGGGGCGCCGCAAACTTTTTATTTTACCATGCAGGGACCCATTGGTAAAAAAGATTATCGGACTACTGCCACTTCATACGACATACCCGGAGAAAATCCAAGAGGAAAAGCATATTGGGAATCCTATACGGCTGCTGAGCCTCATCATGGTATTGGTATGATGGTGATCAATGATAAAACAGGAAGCTTTAATCGTTTTACGGCTGATGTTACGTATGCATATCATATTGGCCTGAACCCGACAACTAATCTTGCAGGAGGATTTTCTGCAGGTATTACAAGAATAGGTCTTGACAGGTCGAAAACAGATTTTACAGGAACGGGTGATCCCAATGATCCTGCAGCAGGTGCCGTGTATAATGGATATATCAATAAGATCAAGCCTGATATAGGAGTGGGACTTTGGCTTTATTCCCGTGATTATTTTGTTGGCTTTTCGGCACAGCAGGTAGTTCCGCAAAAATTTACATTTGCGGATGATGCGATCACTACAACCCCGGGAAAATTAATTCCTCATTTATTCATTACGGGTGGTTACAGGTTTTTATTGAATGAAGATATTAATGCTATTCCTTCACTGATGTTTAAATATATCCAGGGCTCTTCGCAAAATAATTTCCAGGTAGAAACAAATATTAAACTTCAATACAGGGATCTTTTTTGGGTGGGAGGGAGTTATCGTTACCAGGATGGTTATGCAGCTATGCTTGGTGTAAATATCAGTAATGCTTTCAATGTTGGTTATGCATATGATTTTACAACTACGAATTTAAATACTGTTAGCCGCGGTACTCATGAAATTGTGCTTGGATTTATTTTAGGAAATAAATACAGCGATGCCTGCCCGAGATGTAATTGGTGATTACAGGTGAATGATCTTTTTGTTCTTTATTTCATGGATAGTTTCCATCTGTTTCTGCAGTTTATCCATTTGGAGTTTTACTTCTCCTAATTTCAGATCAGTATCAGGTATTGACTCAACTTTATTTTCATTCATCCATTTTTCTGCTGTATTCAGATCGGTTAATGCCATATTGTATGCTGTAGTAAGGCTATCCAATGTAATGTTGGTAATGGCATCACCCAGTTGAACATTTACTTTGCCCCAATTTATGTTGTTATATGAAAGTCTCAGTCTTTCTTCCAGTTTTTTCCAGTTTACTTTTTGCAGTTCTATAAAATATTTTTCTTTCAGGTTTTCTTTTTCAACCTGTGTAAGTGCATCGGCTACATTTTTTTCAACCTGTTTCCATTGGGTTTGTTCCAGTACTTTCTTTGTTGCTTCCACGGCACCTTTCACCTGTTCTTCTTCAGATTTTTTCAGAATTGGTTCCAATTGCATTCTTTGATCTGCCTGCGTAAAACTATTTTCTGTCTCAGGCTTAACTAAAACAAAATGCTGTTGCGGAACTTGTTTCATCGCGACGGCGGTTTCAGTTTCTTTCCTTTCCGTCGTCACTTCCTTTTTAACTGTCTGCATCTGCACTTCTTTCTTTTTTTGTACAGGCTCGGTTGTATTATTGTTATCCGCTTTTCCGTCAGATACCAGTTGATAAAAAGGATTTCCAAAAGCGTTAAAGGATAATGAATGATCTTTTATAACAGGGGAGCTGAAAAAGAATAAAGTATTTAAAGCTACTATGCACAATACGCCGGCGAGCAGACCGCCTAATTTTTTTAAATTGGGTGTTTTTCTTTTTTCAATACCAAGTATTTTTTCAATGCGGTGAAGCAGGTCATTTTTTTGACCTGATGCAGCAATGGTCATTGTACGCCGTATGAGGTTATTTTTCTCAAGCATCAATAATGCAGAAGCATAACCATGCGGATCGTATTCAAATTGTATCACTATTTCATCACAACTTTTCTCTCTTTCTCTTTCGATTGTTTTGGAAAATAATTTTACAAAAGGATTGAAATAAAGAACTGTTTTTATAAAATTGACAAGAAGATTAATAAAATAATCATAGCGTCGGATATGTGCCAGTTCATGAAGCAATATGGCTTCCACCTGTTTTTGCGACAGGTTGGTGATAGCCGCGATCGGCATCAGGATAATTGGTTTTAAAAAACCAATGGTAACAGGTGATGTGATAAGATCAGAGATATAAATATGCACAGGCTTGTGAATACCCATTCTTTCAGCAAACTTTTGTACGAAAATTCTGAGATCAACATGGCATTTTGATAATCCTGTTTTACGAATTATCTGCACGAACCTGTAATTACGGATAAACTGTATAGCGGGAACTAACAACAATAATAAATAAATAACAGAAGCATAGGGGAGGATCAATTTTAGTTGTTCATTCCAGGAGGCATTGCCTTCATCAAATGAACCGATGGCGAACAAAGAACGTTTGGCCGCATTTGGATCAATTAACCAGTGAGAAATTAAAGTAAACAGGAACCAGGCAAAACCTGATGCAAGCAGGAGAGTGGCTAACCTGCTTTTTACAGAAGATTTATGAATGCCGAACGATAATATTAACTGGAAAATCACCCACAAAAACGCCATTTGCCAAAGACTGTTCAATACAGCCCAGCCCAATGCCTCTAAAAAGTAAGAATTCCCAAATAAAGACATGCCTACTGATTTTTAAGCTGGTTCAATAAAGCCTGGATCTCTTCTAATTCTGCCTGGCTTGCTTTATGCTCACCGTTTCCAAGGGCCTGGATAATCAATTGTGTTGGTGAACCACCAAACAAAGAGTCGATCATTTTGCTAAGCAAATGTTTTTGTGTTTTTTCTTTATTCACTGCGGCCTGGTATACATGTGTACGCATCGAATCATCTCTTTTCACTAAACCTTTTTCATGCATGATCTGCATCAGCTTCAATGTAGTCGTATAACCTGCTTCCTTTGTTTTAGCAAGTTCTTCATGAACTTCACGAACAGTGGCCAAACCTTTTGTCCAAAGAATCTGAAGTATCTCCAGTTCGCTTTCGGTAGGTTTTACATATTTAGTGTTTGACATAAAACGGCTCAATTTGAAACCGAATATACGATTATTTTCGTACCGAAGAAATTTCATAAGCTTTTTTATCTTTTTTTAACAGCTATTAATATGAGACGCAAACTGTTCGGAAACGTTACACTTTTTCCGGAAATGTTTTTATTTTTTAATTAGGATAATGAAACCGGCTGAGGATTTCTATTGACCTTCTGTTGCCTGCCTGTCCGGTAGGTAGGCGTCGCACTCTTGTACTTTCTATTCTCTATTCAACTACTTTTGATATGTGACATTGATCTGATTCACAATTCACATTTCACCACTCACGATGAAGCATATCTTCCATTGTATAGATGCTCACACTTGCGGTAACCCGGTTCGACTTGTAAAAGAAGGTGGACCTGTATTACAGGGAAATAATATGAGCGAAAAGCGCCAGCATTTTTTAAAAGAATATGACTGGATACGAACCGGGCTCATGTTTGAACCACGTGGTCATGATATGATGAGCGGAAGTATTTTATATCCTCCTCATGATCCGCAAAATGATGTGGCCGTTTTATTTATTGAAACAAGTGGTTGCTTACCGATGTGTGGTCATGGAACTATTGGCACAATCACCATAGCTGTTGAAGAAGGATTAATAAAACCAAAAACTCCCGGCATTGTGCGGATGGAAGTTCCGGCAGGGTTGGTGATTGCAAAATTCGAAATGCAAAATGCCCGCCCGGATGACCGGTTCGGACGGGAAAAATGTAAAAGCGTCAGGTTCACCAATGTCCCATCCTTTCTTTATTCATCGGGATTAACAGCTGAATGTCCTGGCCTGGGTGAATTGGTTTTTGATATGGCTTATGGCGGAAATTTTTATGCGATCATCGACATACAAAAAAATTTCAAAGGGCTTGAACATTATTCTGCCGATAAATTAATTGCATGGGCAAGAGAATTGAGAAAAAATATTAATGCAAAATACCAGTTTGTACATCCGCAGGATCCAACCATAAACTATTGTACTCATATTCTATGGACAGGAGCTGTGCTTGATAAGACTTCCACAGCAAGGAATGCCGTGTTCTATGGTGATAAAGCTATTGATCGTTCGCCATGCGGTACAGGAACATCAGCAAGAATGGCGCAATGGTATGCAAAAGGCAAATTGAAAAAAGGAAAAGAATTTATTCATGAAAGCATCATTGGCAGTAAATTTATAGGACGGATCGAAGAAGAACTATCTGTTGACAGAAAACCTGCTATTAAACCTTCCATTGAGGGATGGGCAAAAATTTACGGGCACAATGTTATTTCAATTGACAAAGATGATGACCCTTATGCTTACGGGTTCCAGGTTGTTTAGAACTACGATTTATGTGATTGATCAGGATTATGAGGAAATGATGAACATATAAGTTGAATAAAGATTAATTGCAGAAGTGCTTAATTACTATTGATGAATAATAACACACAGCCTGGCCTCTCTCCTTCAGGAGAGGGATAGAGGTGAGGCCTTATTAAAGCTCACAACATGAGAAGAAAAATTTTCCTGCTGATTGCTATCATCGCAAGTGCAAAAGTTTTTGCTCAAACTTCTTTGCAAAAATTTGAGTTTGTAGATTTTTCCAAAGTGAGTATTACAGATGATTTCTGGAAACCAAAAATTGATAAAGTGGCTACAGTTACCATGAAAGCCTGCATTTATCAAACGGAAATCAAAACGCCACGTATCCGCAATTTTGAAAAAGTGGCAAGAAATGATGGTGAAAAATTTGAAGGAATCTATTATGATGACAGTGATGTGTACAAAGCTTTGGAAGCAATGGCCTATGCATTAAAAACTCATCCTGATTCGGCACTGGAAGCAAAAGCTGATGAATGGATCGATAAAGTAGCCACAGCCCAATTACCGGATGGATATCTCGATACCTATTTTACTTTACGTGACCTGAGCAAGCGATGGACAGACATCTCCGCACATGAAGATTATAATGCCGGGCATTTGATGGAAGCAGCAGTGGCTTACTATAAGGTGACAGGGAAAAGAAAATTGCTGGATGTGGCTATTCGTTTGGCCAATCATATTGATTCCACTTTTCGTTTGGGAAATAAAAAATGGTTCAGTGGTCACGAAGAAATTGAACTGGCTTTGGTGAAATTATATAGAGTAACTAATGATGATCGCTACCTGAAACTGGCTGACTGGTACCTGCAGCAAAGAGGAAAAGGAATTTATACTTATGGAACCGGATGGGTGGTACCGGGTTACTGGCAGGATCTGAAACCGGTAAAAGATCAAACAGAAATTACGGGCCATGCAGTAAGAGCCATGTATTTATATTCCGGCACGGCAGATGTAGCAGCGCTTACGGGTGATAACGGATATATGAATGCCATGCAAAAAGTTTGGGAGGATGTGGTGTACAGAAATATGTACATCACCGGCGGAATTGGTTCGGCAGGCGATAATGAAGGTTTTACCAAAGATTATGATCTGCCAAATGAAGATGCTTATTGTGAAACCTGCGCCAGTGTGGGAATGGTTTTATGGAACCAGCGCATGTGCCAGTTAACAGGCGACAGTAAATACATTGATGTGCTCGAAAGAAGTTTATACAATGGTGCACTGGATGGTTTGAGTTTAAGCGGCGATCATTTCTTTTATGATAATGTGCTTGCATCGAATGGGCAGAATCAACGAAGGGAATGGTTTGGTACAGCTTGCTGCCCGGCAAACATTGCAAGACTGGTTACTTCCATCGGAAATTATATTTATGGGAAAAGCAACAATGCAATCTGGATAAACTTATTTGTAGGAAGTAATACCAATATTAAAATGGGTAATACAGATGTTGGATTAAAGATGGAAACAAATTATCCATGGAGCGGAAATGTAAAGTTGAATGTTGATCTTACTAAAAAATCAAAATTTATATTGAACGTAAGAGTTCCGGGCTGGGACAGAAATGAGCCTGTGCCGGGGAATTTATATTCTTATGATAGAAATAATAACCCGGATGTGGAAATAAAAATAAATGGAAAGGTGATTGATCTTAAAATAGAAAACGGTTATGCTGTCATCGAAAGGGAATGGAAAAAAGGAGACGTGGTTGAATGTAATTTCCCTATGGAAATAAAAAAGATTGATGCAAGAGGTGAAGTGAAAATGGATAATGACCGGTTGGCTATTCAGCGTGGCCCCATAGTGTATTGCGTGGAAGGAGCAGATAATAAAGAGGGTGTATGGAATGTGGTTCTTCCTGACAACACAAATTTTACGGCGATCAATTACAAAATTTTAGATGAGCCAGTGATCGCTTTGCAGGCGGAAGTTCCTTCTGCCATGGCCAATGCAACCGGCGATGGAATTCAAATTGAAAAAAGGAAAATCACAGCTATTCCTTACTATTGCTGGGCCAATCGTGGTGCGAATGATATGCAGGTCTGGCTGCCCACAAAGATCAAAGAAGTCAAGATCAATTATTTTTCTAAATACGAGGACGGAGGAAACTATTAACTCTTAACTTTTAATTCTTAATTGAATTGCCATGTCATCCCGAAGAAAGTTTTTACAAAATGCTTCTGCACTTACTGCAGGTGGTTTGGTTTTATCTTCATTCGACAATAAAGCTTTTGCTATTTTGAAAAACCGGATCGCTCCTTCAGACCAGGTAAATATTGCAGCTGTTGGTATCAATGGTATGGGTTTTACTGATCTCAGCGCTTTGCTGAAACATCAGGGTGTTAATCTTATTGCTCTATGTGATATTGACAAAAATGTTTTGGACAGGAGAATGGCTGATCTTTCAAAAATGAAGGTGGATGTATCGAAAGTGAAAACATTTGGTGATTACCGTAAAGTGCTTGATTTGAAAGATGTGGATGCTGTACTGATAGGAACTCCAGACCACTGGCATTGTAAAATAATGGTGGATGCATGCGAAGCAGGCAAAGATGTGTATTGCGAAAAACCTGTAGGCAAATCCATTGCTGAATGTGATGCGATGGTAGCGGCACAACAAAAATATAACCGTGTAGTGCAGGTAGGGCAGTGGCAGCACAGCAATAAACATTACCAGGATGCGATGGATTTTGTGCATTCAGGAAAACTGGGAAATGTGCGGTTGGTAAAAGCCTGGGCCTACCAGGGTTGGATGAAACCTGTGCCCGTGATGCCCGACAGTGATCCGCCTGCCGGTGTTGATTATGATATGTGGCTCGGTCCCGCACAAAAACGTGCTTTCAATCCAAATCGTTTTCATTTTAATTTCAGGTGGTACTGGGATTATGCAGGAGGATTGATGACGGATTGGGGAGTGCATATGATCGATTATGCATTGCTGGGTGCAAATGCCACAGTTCCGAAAAGTATCATGGCAAGCGGTGGTAAGTTTGCTTATCCTGACGATGCGGAACAAACTCCCGATACATTGACGACAGTTTATGAATTTAATGGTTTCAATATGCTTTGGGAACATGCAACGGGCATTAATGATGGCCCGTATCAGCGTGATCATGGTGTGGCATTTATCGGCAACAACGGAACGTTGGTGGTTGATCGCGGCGGATGGGAAGTGATACCAGAAGTGATAAATGGAAAAAATAAAATGGAAGCAGTGGCAAGACAACCCAAAACAGATGATGGTGTGGCGCTTCACACCCAAAATTTTATTGACACAGTGCGGTCAGGAAAAATGGAAGATCTTAAATGTCCTGTTCAATTGGCGGCGCATGTGGCCACGGTTTGTCATATGGGAAATATTGCCTTTGAAATGGGAAAGAAAATTTATTGGAATGCTGATCAGAATAAATTTACTGACGAAGAAGCCAATAAATATCTTGCTTCGGAATATCATAATGGATATAGTTTACCAAAGGTGTGAGTGGTGAATAGTGAATGGTGAATAATGAATAATAAGGGGTGAGTGATGTTCACTAGTTGAAATGCTTAATTGCTAAAGATTAAATTTTAAACAAAAAGCCCGGCCTCCCTCTCCTTTAGGAGAGGGAATGAGGGTGAGGAAAAAAAATGAAAAAGATTCTTGCTATATTTTTAATTTTTACTTTTTCATTTGCTAATGCTCAGCAAAAACAATGGTCTGAAGAAAAAGCAAACGAATGGTATAAGCAACAGGGTTGGTTGATCGGTTGTGATTTTTTGCCAAGTACTGCCATCAATCAATTGGAAATGTGGGAAGCTGAAAGTTTTGATACAACTACTATTGATCGTGAACTCGGTTGGGCGGAAAATATAGGATTCAATACGCTCCGTGTTTTTCTTCACGATATTGTTTGGGAAAATGATTCGATTGGATTAAAAAAAAGGATCAATGAATTTTTAGATATTGCTTCCCGTCATCACATAAAACCCTTGTTTGTTTTTTTTGATGATTGCTGGAACCCTGAACCGAAATACGGAAAACAGCCGGACCCCAAGCCGGGAGTGCATAATTCAGGATGGATGCGAAGCCCTGCCATGCATGTTCATAATGACAGTGCTCGATGGAATGTGCTGGAGAGATATGTAAAAGATATCTTATCAAGTTTCAAAAATGATCCAAGAATCCTTTGCTGGGATCTTTACAATGAACCGGGTAATAGCGATTACAATGCTTCCTCCATGCCTTTGCTGAAAGATATTTTTGAATGGGCATGGAGTGTTCGTCCTTCACAACCATTGACCGTGGGTATCTGGTACGACAATAAAGATTTTAATGATTTCCAGTTGAACAATTCCGATATCATCAGCTTTCATAATTATGAAAAAGCAGATAACCTGGAAAATGAAATAATAGAATTGCAGAAAAGAGGAAGGCCGCTTATCTGCACGGAATATATGGCAAGGACTCATGGCAGTACTTTTGAAAAAAATCTTCCTGTATTAAAAAAATATAATGTCGGCGCTATCAACTGGGGTTTTGTAAGCGGAAAGAGCAATACCATTTTTCCCTGGGGCAGTAAAGAAGGAAGCCCCGAACCCAAAACATGGTTTCATGATATTTTCAGAAAAAACGGAACTCCTTTTGATAAAAATGAGGTTGTCTTAATAAAAACGTTGACAGGAAAAAATTAAAAAGAAGAAGAACATGAAAAGTTTTTTAGTTATGGCAGTTATGTTTTCGTCAATTGTTTTTTATGGCCAGAATTATAATAACAGGAAAGTGATCGGCGAAGAGAATGCAAAGCTGGCAGTAGAAAATGCTTTGAATGATAAAGACTATAAACCCTTCTATGATACGTTGATCAAAGAAAAAGAAACGGCTATTTCCGTTGCTGAATCCATCCTGTTCAATATGTATGGAAGAGCAACCATAACTTCAGAAAGACCTTATGAATGTTATTTAATAGATGGATATTGGTTTATAAGCGGTACTCTTCCCAAGAAGTATGAGAATGGAGGAGTGTTTGAAATTATCATTAGTGCAAAAGACGGAAGAGTCATTAAACTGGCGCACGGAAAATAATTTGGTGAATAAAAGAACGGAACTCTGTTGATGAAATGAAGTTGTATTGGTAAAGGTTAATGTGCCAGGTCCCTGCCGGGCCGCGTCCGGCTGTTTATGTAAATACCCAATAATAAACCAATTGATGAAGAATAAAGCCCGGGATAGCAATTAAATAAGGCCGAAAATTCCTTTTGTTTTTTATGTCATAAAATATGAGACTGATCAATATTGAATAAATAATTCCATACTGAACGTTCTGTGTAAAAAAATCAGTCCATCCCAATAAGCCGGGGCCTATTCGCCCAACTGTGGGTCCTAATAAAACAAGTGCAAGTGCAATCATATATCGCATGTGTTTGGAACTTGTTTTTCTATTATAAATAGCCAGGGAATAAAATACAATCAGCAATGTTCCATCAGCCAATGGGAAGAATAAGTTTGCAATATCTTCAGTACGGACAATTTTAATGATTTGTGGAATAAATGATAAAATGAGCAGGGGAAAAATAAAATAAGAAAGTTTGCCCACTTTGCGATGAATGGCAATTTTTTTATTAAAAATTAAAAAAGGTTGAACGATCAGCAGTAAGACCCAAACAAAAGCAATGAAAGCATGCAGGTGCGTAAATGCATTTATATTTTCATTGAAATTCGGGAAAGGTTCGAAATATGATTTATAGAATCCTGCGAATATTAAGGGAATGAGAAGGAGTAGAAAGTACCCCAGGAATCTATATGACTTGTCCATAATGATTGGTCCTTTTCTTTTTAATATTGCCACCGACACTTAAATATAAGCAATGAATCTCTTTTGTTACGCAAAGTCCCCTGCGGGAGACTCGGACTAAATGTATTAACGGCTATTGGCACGGACGTTAACGTGAGCTGAAGCAATATTTTTAGTAACTGCTGTCTTCTATTTTAGTTTTATATCAAACCTGCCATCATCAATATTTGCTGAATCGGTCAGTGAAGTTGTATAATTTGTATAATCAATTCTTTTAAAAACTTTTCCAGAAAATTCACCCGATAAAATCTTATTTATTGTGTCAAGCCTGGTTATTTTGATATTGAAAATCGGATTTGACTGAGGCAAAATATACATTGAATCAAAGTTGGATGTTGTTTTATAAACGTATGCAAAAGAAATAGTGTCATTAGTAGTTGTGCTATAATTTCCGACACCTCTGAAATTTGTTTTTAAAGTTATTTCAATACTGCCGGAGGAAACGAATTTTCCATCCTTTTTAATTACCCTGTCAGCATTTATTAAAATATCGCCATCATTGTTATAAAAAATCCCGCTTAGGTTGTCTCTGCAACCACCGGCGAAAGGAAAACAAACTTGCCCGTAATTGGTCCAGACAGACGAGTTTAATAAAAAGCCAAATGTATTTTGTCCTGTTTGTGTTTTTGGGGGAAGTGAAAAATTAATTAGTGTGTCATCTTTTTTGCAAGATTGAACTAAAAAAACGAGACAAAGATAAATTGTGAAATATATATAGAGTTTTTTCATGAAAGAAAATTCTTTATTAATTGATTTTTATGTTACCGCAGAGTCCATGAGGGAGACTCTGCGTGGACTGAATATTGCCGCCTACCAGGAATTGGCCCTTATTAAGTTGAGGCATTGCCTTACTTGTCATGATAAGAGATAATGATGTAAGGACAAGAATTTTCATAAACAGATAAGTTTAATTAAAGTGAAATCTAAACTAAGACTTAAATACTTAATACAACATTAAGGTTGGTAACTTAGAAAGATTATGTCAACCTCCGTCTTACTCACACACTGGCCTGTTCGTTAAGACACAGGCGGACATGAAAATTTTTTGGAAAGAAGCGGATAACGGATAGTTATTTCAGACTTAAGGCATATAGTGCAAAGCTTGCCAGCCAGTGGTCACCGCCATAATTACCGCTGGTGACATGGGCTAATGATTCTTTCAAAAATTGATCGGCAGTGTTGTTGAAAATTTTTTTCCATGGATGATCAGCAGGTAATACGGAGGCAATTCCTTTCATGCACCATGCACGGCTGATCGCTAACCCATCGAGGTGAACTATGTACATATCTGTACGGTCGCTAACTATCGGCATTTCTGTGATCCTTTTTATACTGCGGGGTTCATAGAACTGATTCAACCAGGAAATAAATGCTTGCTTTGCCAACACTCTTCGCATCAGGTCAGCTATCTCAAGGCTGGGGCTTAAAAAATCTGTACCGTCCGGTTCTATGTAAGCCGGAGTGGCTTTATTATTTAAATAAAAATTTTTGGCTTTATTGATGATCGCTTTTTCGAAGGTGGTATCACGCAAGGCTCTCGCCCAATCCAATGCAAACACTAACCCAAATGCAGTGTTGGGATGCACACCGGTTCTGTTGGGATATGTTTCTTTAGGCAAATAATCTTTCCACAACGAAACTATTTTTTGAGTCAGTGGTTGCAGGGTCTCATGCCATTGTTCTGCCAGCGGATCATCCCAAGTGTATAATTCTTCATCCAGTTTCAGTAACCATGCCCATCCATAAGTTCTTTCGTAGCTTGAAGTGGTTTTGTACTTTGTAAAATAGTCAGCTTCAGCTTGTATTTTTTCTTTTTGAAAACTATTATTCAATGCCTGAATGATACTATCCCTGATTGGAATATTCGGAAAAAGTTTGAGCACTTTAACCAGTAACCAATGTCCGTGCACACTGCTATGCCAATCCAGGCAACCATAAAAAGCGGGATGTAATTGTTCCGGCAGCAAGACGGCATCTTCTGGCCCGTCTGCAGTATGGGAAGTTTTATTAGGGAATTCTGTTGTGATACATCGAAGCGGTAACCTTGCTAACCGGGTAGCTTCCGTTTCAGTTAATGTTTGTGCAGGTAAAAAGTTTGAGGAAATCAGCAACGCAAAAACGATGATTATTTTTTTCATTTTATAAAGATAAATCGGATCAGTTTTTTAAAGGGAAAGCAATTAAATTTCAGATATTGGCAGGTTATTATTTGTAAAAATAAACATCGTTTTGCTTATCAGTAATTAATCTAAAGCTATGCTTATCCTCTCAAGAGAGTCTGTGAAACTGTAAAAATTACCAACCAAATTTATCAACTGGGGCCTCGCTCTGCGGGACTAAAATAGTACAACTGCGATTGTAGTTGTAGTTTTTCTTTGGTCATTTATTATGAATATTATGAAGTCTTTTTTATTACCCATTCTACAAGTCCTGCTGATATTGTCAATTCTGCTACTTTGTCTACAAGATATAGTTTCGTTTCTGTTTCATTTTCATAAGACGCTAGTTTATTTTTTGCAGTATGAACAACATAGAAGAATTTATCATAGTCACTCATTGTTGCAAAATAATCCTGATACTTCAAAAATTCTTGCAAGTCTGATTGTGTTTTTATTTGAACAATTGCTCGTTCTCCTGTTACCGGTGCTAAAAGCTCTAGGTCCAATGTCTTTTGCGTTTTTCCTGTTTCACCAACTCTTTGCCAGCCAGCTTGTCTAAAAATCAAATCAACTAGAGTTTCAAAATCTTTCCATTGCAAATTCTGAATTAGCGATGTCAATTTTGATTTCAATTCATTCAGTGCTTTTTCAACTTCAACAACTTCACTTAATTGTTCGCAATTTATTTTAGCTAATGCATATTTTTCTTCTGGAACACTGCAAATTGTCCCACGAAACCCTTGAGTCTTTAAAAGTTTGCCGCTTATGTTTCCAGAAAGTAAAAGGTTGCCATTAATGTCTCTGTCAGACCATTTGCCGATTACAGGTCTATTCTTTGTTTTGTCAGGAAGTAGGATAATTGTGGGTTTTGAAAAACACCACCAAAGTTTATTTACATAAAAAGTTATCCAAAGTGTTTGCTCGTCTTCTTCGTAAAATTGTTTTATTTGATTAGTATGGCTTGTTGCTACAAAAGTCTTTGAGTTTTCTTCTGTCGTAAAGTAATCGTGAACTTTATCCCACTGTTGATTAATGCAAAGTTCATGATCAATCTCATTATAACCAAGTCTTAAAGTTTGATCTTTTTCGATGCAGTCTCTCTCATACTCTCCACCTTGCCCAAGTTTGATAAACAAAACTTTGTTTGCACTAATTTTTGTCATTCGTTGTTTTGAAGAAGTGTCAATCAAAATCACAGCTAACGTTTCGGTATTGCTGAAGGGGTGGGGAATAGAATTCCCTCAAGCTTGGCGACCGAAGCTGATTAATGTTTTTTTGTTGATGATTTATTCATAAGCCAAATTTATAACGTCGAGCTGGAACTACAGCAATATTGAAAAACAAAAAGTTGAAACACGGCTTCCTTCAGCCTACCTTTTTGGATACAATTGTTGGCAGCCGTTCTACCACATTATTTCGCCCTTTTCAACATCAAAAGAAGTTGCTTTATTTTGTGGTGCACCTCATCGCTTACAAGTGGAGAGGCTGTATACTCGATTAGCAGTTCGTTGTTCTTTCGCATTCATATCATTGTCTTGATTATTTCCCACTCCTCAGTCGTCACACGAAAATTAGTCCCTTGTGGTTGTCGCAGTATTCTCATTCCTTGTAGTCCTGCGGTTTTCAAAATGGTCTCTTTGGTCAGAGGAGAATGAAGTAAACTTTTTATAATCTTCATTTTAACTCTTGTCTTTTCGCCTTCTTTGTCAGATGCGTCTGTCCAATATTTTTTTTCAGGTTCCGGTTCTAACATTAGTTCCGGGTCAGTCAGTATTTCTGTGATTGCATAAATTCCAGCTTCTTTCCCTGAAAGCCAAATCATACCAATATGTCCTTTGGAGATTTTGGTCTTATGTTGATTTACAAGCCAATGAATACTGTCGCCAATTTCATCATCCGCAAGTGCGTTCATAATGTCATAGCGTTGTGGGTTAGCTTGAAATATCCAAATGTTGCCCGCAGATGGAAGAGCAGAAGTTTTTGTGAGTTGTTGCTTTTGCTCTAGCTGTCGCGAATTTATAAACTGATAATCTACCTGGTCAGCAAGCTGGTTGAGATAATTTATACCCAACTCTTTACACTCTATCCCAATTGTCTCAAGAAATTTTTTTCTCTCGGGTGGAATTATGTTAGCACACAAAATCAGTTCAATGAAACTGTCAGGACTTTCTGTTTTAAGAAGTCCATAATATTCTATTACTTGCCCTGAAGCGTCACGAGAGAGAATGCCTCGCTTAACTTCCACAATTATTTTTCTATTGTGCTTGTCCTCAAAAATTATGTCAGCTCGGCATTTACCGAGCTTGATTTGTTGTCCTACAAGTCTGAAACCAGCATTAGGAAAAATGATGTCAGGATGTTGAGCAATTAAGTTTTCTATATCCTTTTCAAGCATTATTTGTCTGTTGTGTGTGTCTGTTTACAATGACCGCTAACACTTAAATTTACGCAATCGCTCTCTTCTTAGTAAAATAGAAATAAGTGATTTTCATTTGTTGGTTGTTTCGCATTTTAAATTGTCAGTTGTGTCAATGAAATAGAAATCCTTAAGTTTGCGGCCTGAAAAATTATGCAAGTAACAATTATCGGCGGTGGAGTAATTGGATTGTGCTGTGCTTATTACCTGGAAAAAGAAGGACACGAAGTAACGGTCATTGACCGCAATGATATTACAGATGGCTGCTCATTCGGCAACATGGGCTATATTTCCCCGAGCCATTTTACGCCGCTCGCAAGCCCCGGCATTATAAGCCAGGGATTGAAATGGATGCTGAGTTCTTCTTCTCCTTTTTACATAAAACCGCGATTGAACTGGGATCTTATTCGCTGGGGAATGGCATTCTGGAAAAACTCCAATGCTAAAAAAGTAAAACAAAGTATTCCGCATCTGAATAATTTGTTGCAACTGAGCCGTGAACTAATGAATGATCTGAAAAAAGAATTTAATGGCTCGTTTACAATGATCGAAAAAGGTTGCTGGATGCTGTATAAAAATCCTGCTACCGGTGAACATGAAAAACATTTGGCTGACCAGGCTGCCGAACTGGGATTAAAAACAGTGATCTGTACCAATAATAATGAAGTGCAGCAATACGAACCGGAAGTGGAAATGAATGTGGCCGGTGGTGTATTATACTTAGACGATTGCCATATCAGCACCACAGAATTTATGCAGGCGTTGCATCGCCATTTACAGAATGCAGGAGTAAAATTTTTACTGAACACGGAAGTAAAAGGTTTTTTGAAAAATCATTCCATCGCCGGCATCATCACCAATAACGGAAGTATAGAAACGGACGAAGTGATCGTAGCGAATGGCTCATGGATGCCTGAGCTTGCAAAGATACTCGGCATTAAATTGTTGATGCAGCCGGGAAAGGGTTATAGTATTGTTTATAATGGTCTTGAAAAAAATTTGCATTATCCTTCCATATTGGTTGATGACAGAACAGCTACGACGCCGATCGATCGATGGCTTCGCATAGGTGGAACAATGGAACTGAGCGGGCATAGTGATACCGTTTTACCAAAAAGAGTTACCGCATTGTATGAAGCTTTTAAAAAATATTATCCTACTCTCGACATTGCGCCACCACAAATGGAGAAAGCATGGTTTGGCTACCGGCCCGTAACACCTGATGGTCTTCCTTATATCGGCAAGCATCATCAATTCTCCAACCTGACATTTGCAGGCGGTCATGCTATGCTTGGTGTATCTGCAGCGGCAGCTACAGGAAAATTAGTGAAAGAGATCATCAGTCATCAACCTGTGTCTATTGATGTTTCTGCTTTTAAGCCTGAAAGATTTAGTTAGAATTGGGAAAACCCCAAAGGGGTAAAATAATTATAGAAGATTGGATGAAAGAATTACAATCCCGCAGGGGTGACAGATTGTGTTAAAAGTTAATCATACCATTCAAACAAATATTTTTCATTGTAGTCTACCTCAAATTTTTTCAAAAAATCAAGATATTCCTCTTTGAATGTTTTCTTTTCATGATGTTTTTCCTGGTTGAGAATATAATCATACACTTTCCCGATATCCGAATGCGAATATGAAAAGCACTATAGCCTTCCTGCCACGAGAATTTTCCTTTTACAAATTTTTGATCGTTAATAAAATTGGATGAATTGTTTTTGATGTCTCTTGCCAGGTCAGAAATCGCCATAGCCGGTCGTAATCCTACAAAAGTGTGTATATGATCAGCCATGCCATTTACTATAATTGGCTTTTGATTTTTGCCTTTAATAATTCCGGAAATGTATTTGTGCAAGTCGGTTCTCCAGCTATTATGGATTAAATTTTCTCTTCCTTTTACCGCAAAAACGATTTGGATATAAACCTGTGAAAATGTACCTGGCATAGTGATAGAGGTTTAAAGGTTACTATGGCACCCCTTCGGGGTTTTAATAATTTCGCGTTAATTTACTAATTGCTATAATAATATTAGCCCTTCAGGCTTCTTTCAAGTGAAATTTCAAATCCTTCCCTTCGTACCTTTAATAAAACTCTGAATCATGAAACCAATTGCTAACATCACTATGCTCATCACTGGTTTACTTGTTTCTACAATTTCTTTTTCTCAACATCAATTGGTAAAACTTTGGGAAACAGATACTTTATTGCGGGTGCCTGAATCGGTATTGCTGGATAAGGCAAACAATATATTATATGTGTCGAATATCGACGGTGCATCTGATGGAAAAGATGGAGTGGGAGGCATTTCCAAAGTAGGACTGGATGGTAAAATTATTTCTGCCAAATGGGTTACGGGTCTCAATGCCCCGAAAGGATTGGGTTTATACAACAACATGCTTTGGGTAGCTGACCTTGATGAAGTAGATGGCATCGATATCAATACAGGTAAAATTGAAAAAAAGATAAAAGTGGACGGCGCTGTTTTTTTAAATGATGTTGCTGTGGATAAGAACGGTGCGGTGTATGTTTCGGATACCCGCACGGAAAAAGTGCATAAGATCGAAAACGGTGTTGTAACCACGTTACTTACCGGTATCAAAGGAGCTAATGGTGTGTATATTGACGGAGATGATCTGTATGTTTTGGGTAATGGCTCTTTGATGAAAATGAACAAGGATGGATCCCTTACAACGATCGCTGATGGAATGGAAAGCAGCACAGATGGACTGGAAAAAGTGAATGATAAAGATTTTTTAGTTTCCTGCTGGGCAGGAGTTATCTATTATGTAAATGCAGATGGCAGCAAGCAAAAACTACTGGATACAATGGCTGAAAAAAGTAACACGGCTGATATTGGATTCAATGCTGAAAAAGACATTGTATATGTACCCACTTTCTTAAAAAACAAGGTGGTGGCGTATCAACTGAAATAAGAAAGTTAAATCTCTTTTACCTGCATAATTCTATAGTAAAAGAAATAAAATGAGTTCTTACATTTATATTCCATTATGGATTGTATTTCTACACGACTACCTTACCGCCAGGCCAATCATTTCACCAAAATAATTTTGGATTATCTCGACCATGGAGAAAGCCTGAGATCATTTTATGCTCATTCACCATCATTGCAGGGGGTTCAAAAGGCAATTGAAGCAAGAAAAAATTTTCCGGTTAACAGGAAAGTTCTTGTTGCAGAATTAGAAAAGCAATATGCCGGTGCTGAACAAAGCGATTTGGTAAAAACAAATATAGAGTTGTTGCTTTCTGAAGATACATTTACGATCACTACAGCCCATCAGCCAAATATTTTCACCGGTCCTTTATATTTTATTTATAAGATACTTCATACCATTAAGCTGGCTGAATATTGCAAAACTTCCCTGCCCCCATGCAATTTTATCCCTGTTTTCTTTATGGGTTCTGAAGATGCCGATCTTGATGAACTCGGACATTTTTATTCGAATGGAGAAAAAAATGTTTGGAATACAAAACAAACCGGTGCTGTGGGAAGAATGAAAGTGGATAAAGAGTTCTTGAAATTGATCGCTAAAGCAGAAGGGGAGTTGACTGTTTTGCCTTTTGGCAATGAAATAATCTCTATAATTAAGGATTGTTACAGTGAAGGAGTGATGATCCAGGATGCGACATTCAGATTGTTGAATACATTATTTGGTGAATACGGCCTCGTTATTTTAATTCCTGATAAGGCCAAACTAAAAAAGCAGGCTGCAAAAATTTTTGAAGATGACCTGTTGAATGAGACGCCTTCAGTAATTGTAGAGCAAACAGCAAAAAGGTTAGAAGCGAACGGGTATAAGGTTCAGGCCAACCCGCGGGAAATAAATTTATTTTACCTGGAAGAAGGGAAAAGGGAGAGAATTGTAAAAAGAAATTTAGAATTCAGAATTCAGAATTCAGAATTGAAATTTAGCGGGAAAGCTTTGTTGAAAGAATTACACGATCATCCCGAACGCTTCAGCCCTAATGTGATCCTTCGCGGAATTTACCAGGAAACTATTTTACCCAATCTTGTTTATATTGGTGGAGGAGGAGAGATCGCTTACTGGCTGCAGCTAAAAGATCTGTTTGAAAATTATAAAGTTCCTTTCCCTGTCTTATTACTGCGAAATTCATTTTTAGTTGTTGAAAAAAAATGGAAAGAGAAGATCAGTAAGCTTGGATTTGACGTGGAAGATTTCTTTTTGCCAGAACAGGAATTAATGAATAAGCTGGTAGCAAGAGAAACAAAAAATGAGATCAGGTTGAATGGAAATTTTACCGATGCAGAAAAATTATATGAATCATTAAAGAAACAAGTGATAACAATAGACTCAACGCTGGGACAACATGTGGAAGCATTGAAAACCCAATCACTTCATCGCCTTCATGAATTGGAAAAGAAAATGCTGAAAGCCGAAAAAAGAAAATTTACCGATCAGCAGAGGCAAATACATACGATCAAGGAAAAATTATTTCCCAAAAATGGTTTACAGGAAAGAATTGACAACTTAATGTATTATTATGCCAAATGGGGAAAGGATTTTATTCATCAGATATACCAGCATTCTTTAAGTTTGGAAGAAGAGTTTGTGGTAATAACAGAAAAATAATTTCCCTAAAATTTTATTATACGGTTGCTCCATGCCGATAAAGCGAAATTATATCCTTTGTTTTGTAACAGGTTTGCTTGTATTCATAGTAAATGAAGAATGTGGCGCACAAAGGTCCTGGTATGTAGATACTTCTGGCAATGATAAAAACAGTGGAACAAAAAACAACCCTTTTCAAACGATCAATAAAATAAATAATCTTCACCTGGCTGCAGGCGATACTGTTCTCTTTAGATCGGGACAAACTTTCAACGGCACATTGATGATCGCTTCGGAAACCTTGGGTAACAATAAAAAACCGATAATAATTACATCTTATGGAAAAGGTCATGCTGTTATTGATGCAAAAGATAGCCTGGGTGTTTCTATAAATAATAGTGCTCACATAAAAATTCAACATCTTACTCTTATTGGTTCAGGGCGTAAAACAGGGAATATCAAAGATGGCCTGGCAATCTTCAATTGCAGAGAAGTGGCGATAAATGATCTTGATATTTCCGGGTTTCAAAAATCAGGGTTGCTTGTATATGCTTCGCAAAATTTAATTCTCGATAAGGTATTTGTTCATGATAATGGAGCAGCAGGAATCACCGTGGAAGGGCCTTATCAAAAAAGAGAGAGCAGTGATATCCAAATTTTAAATTGTCGTGCAGAAAATAATCCCGGCGATCCGACAAAACTCGATAATCATAGCGGCAATGGCATCGTAGTAGGCGATTGTAAAAAAGTGCTTATTGATCATTGCACTGCCACCAACAACGGGTGGGATATGCCGCGTATTGGCAATGGCCCGGTTGGCATCTGGGCTTATGAAGCAGATAGTGTCATTATTCAGTATTGTCTTTCTTATCGGAATAAAACTTCAGTAGGCGGGGCTGATGGCGGAGGCTTTGATTTTGACGGAGGTGTTACGAATTCTATTATTCAATATTGTTTTTCCTATGAAAACCAGGGAAGCGGTTATTGCATTTTCCAGTATTGGGGAGCTAGCCCCTGGCATGATAATATTTATCGTTATAATATTAGTGAGAATGACGGTACGGTTTCTGATTCGCAGGCCGGGCTTTACATCTGGAACAGTTCAAATGATGAAAAACAATTTTACAATTGTGAAGTGTATGGCAATATTATTTATAATTCAAGAGTAGCAGCCATCAGTTTTTCGGAAACGTGTAAGAACAAACACTTTCGTTTTTACAACAATATATTTGTCGGAAAAGATTCGCTCATCAAAGGAAGCGATAAGATAGGTGATGTGGCTTTTGAAAAGAATGATTGGTGGAGTGTAGCAAGCGGATTTAATATTGAAGGTATAAGCGATATCAAAACGTGGTCTGATACGACAGGAAAAGAAGAACAAAATGGAAAACTTGTTGGCTTGAATAAGCTGCCGAAGTTTCCTCTACCGGGCAAAGCGACCCTTACATCAGCCAGTCAACTAAAATCATTTTTGAATTATAAGCTTCCTGAAAATTCAGAGTTGAGGAAAAAACTTAAGTTATACAAATCAGGATGGTTTTAAAACCGGTAAAATAAAAATATGCAGCGACGAAAATTTATTACAAATACTATTGGATTAGGGATTGCAATGCATCCTTTTGTAAGGGCATGGAGCAAACCTTCTATGAATAGTGGTATAAAATGGAATGGTCCTGCAACACCTGTATTTATTTATAATAACTGGTCTGCTTATGATGAGTTGTCGGATAATGTACCTCAAACAGAAGAGCTGGCAATGCGTGAATTAAATGAGATCATTCGCTTAAAAAATAATGGAGTGCAAATGGATTACTATGTTATGGATGCTTTTTGGTTTGATAAATGGGGCGGTTATCGTGAGTGGCACAAACAGCACTGGCCAAGCGGTCCGGATAAATGGTTCGAGACTTGCAAAGAAAATAGTATCAAACCAGGAATGTGGTTTTCAACAAACCTGATTGCAACACAGAGTGGACGCTTTTTGGAAGTAATTCCTGAATGGAAAGATTCATTGGGCACCGATCCTAACATCATGTGCTTATTTGAAGGTGGTTATTTAAATCATCTTGCAGGCAGTTTGCAGTTATGGTATAACAAAGGAGTTCGTCTATTCAAATTTGATTTTGCCTATTTTGAAGCAGTAACGCCTGCCGCCAAAGACAAATATTCAAAAGAAGAAATAGTTGAGAAGAACAAGGTAGTTTTTATGAATATGCTGCAACAGTTTCGCAAAAATAATCCTGATATATTGATCACTGGCTATAATGGTTTTGGTGGAGATATGGAAAATACATTTACACCTTTTGATAAAAAGATTGATCCGCGATGGCTGGATACTTTCGATACTCTTTATTGTGGTGACCCGCGATTTTCTGATGTGCCCATGATGAATATCTGGCGATCACAGGACAATTATTCAGATCACCAGGTAAATGCATTCAAGGCCTATGGTATGCCCATCCGCCGGATTGATAATTGCGCATTCATGGTCGGTAAAACTGGTACCTGTTATCATCGTGCCAATCACTGCTGGAAAGGAATGCTGATTCTGGAGCTTGCACGCGGAGGATGGGTTAATGTATATCATGGCAACCTGGAATTATTGAATAATGAAGATGCCAAATGGTTTGCGAAAGTTCAAAACACGTATCATCTGTTACAAAGGCAGGACAATACAATTACATTTGGTGAAATACCCGGCAAAGGGAAACCTTATGGTTTTCGATCTTCAACAACAAAAGGAGCAGTATGTACAGTGGTTAATCCTTCTCAGCAAATAGCTACAATTAAATTACCGGTTGATATAGCTACTTCAAAAATTTTATATGCTGACGGAGGTTACAAGCCTGAAATGAATGGAAGCAATCTCACATTAGGCGCAGAACAGTTAGTGGTAGCCGGATTTGGAGAATTTGCAAATGATCAGTACCAGTTTGGTGTTGATGAAACCATAAACATCCCTGTTTCAATCAACAAAATAGATGCAGCGTTTTCTTCTTCCGGAAAAAATGTAATTGAGGGCACAGTAAAAACAAATGGTGATAAAAATGTTCGAATAATCTTTCAGCAATTTGATTCCAATGGTTTGCCTTATCGTTCATGGCCCGGGGCTCCGCCGGATGGGAAGAAAGTAAGCGAGGTAATAAAGATTAATGTATCGCAGAATGGTAAAGAAATTCCCTTGCTTATAGAATATGATAAAATGATATGGAGTGGTTTGTCCTGGGGAGCGGCTGAAATAGAAAAAGGATCATTCGAGGCCTCTATGCTCTTATTCATTAAATGTAGTACAGAAGAAAAAGATGAATTGAAACTGATTGCAAATGTTTACGAGGTTAGCTATGCTTAAAATGAAATATTTGATAATGATCATTGTTGTGCTGAGAACATTAGTGAACGTTAATGTGTATGCCCAAACGGAAAATGACAACTGGCAGGATACAGATGGAAATTTCATCAATGCACATGGAGCCGGGCTACTTTATTACGATGGTGTTTATTATTTGTTTGGGGAAATTAAAAAGGGAAAAACATGGCTTGTGTCCAACCAGGATTGGGAAGATTATCGTGTGCCGGCCGGTGGCATATCCTGTTATTCATCCAAAGATTTGAAGCATTGGAAATACGAAGGAGTTGCATTGGCTCCTGTAACAGGAGATCCCAATAATGATATTGATACGGGCAGAGTGATTGAAAGACCAAAAGTGATTTATAACAACAGTACAAAACAATTTGTGATGTGGATGCATGTTGATGCAAAAGACTATTCCTACTCTCAGGCAGGCGTAGCAGTGAGTAATGATCCCCAAGGGCCATACCGTTATTTGCATAGCCTAAAGCCCAATGGTCAAATGGCAAGAGATATGACTTTATTTAAGGATGATGATGGCAAAGCATATCTGATCTACTCTTCCGAACAAAACAATACAATGCAGGTCTGTTTATTGAGTGATGACTACCTTAAGCCAACAAAAACATATAGCAGGATATTGATTGGGCGCAGGCGTGAAGCGCCGGCCATTTTTAAGAATAATGGAAAGTATTATTTAATTACTTCATCCTGTACGGGATGGTCGCCAAATGCTGCCAGTTATGCGGTGGCGGATAAACCTTTGGGCCCGTGGAAAGAATATGATAATCCCTGCAAAGGGCCGGGTGCTGAAACAAGTTTTGATGCTCAAAGCAGTTTTGTACTTCCTGTTCAGGATAAAACCAATTCTTACATTTTCATGGCTGACAGGTGGAATAAATCTGATTTGGAAAAGTCAACTTACCTATGGCTGCCGTTAACAGTTAAGAATGGAAAAGTGGAAATTAAAATGAAGTAATTGTCTCAGTTGATATTTTATTTCCAGAAAATCTTTTTAATCTTACTAATCCTGGTTCAGACTTCAGTCAAAATTATTCTCCCAACCTTCTTTCTTCAGCTTCTCCACTTTTTGAATAACCTCATTATTGAGAGAGTTTTTATACTCGGAAATTCTTTTAGAAATGTTATCGTCAAAACTTCCAATTACTTCTGCCGCCAGGATACCTGCGTTCTTTGCAGCATTTAATGCAACTGTTGCAACGGGTACACCATTTGGCATTTGCAAAATAGAAAGTACCGAATCCCAGCCATCGATAGAGTTTGAAGATTTAATAGGAACACCAATCACGGGAAGAGAAGTAATAGAAGCTACCATTCCGGGTAAATGTGCAGCACCACCGGCCCCGGCAATGATCACTTTCAATCCTCTTTCTTTTGCTTTCTGTGCATACTCCACCATGCGCAAGGGACTACGGTGAGCAGATACTACTGTTACTTCATGAGCAATGTCAAACTGTTTGAGAATATCCGCAGCAGCCTGCATTACTGAAAGATCGCTGTCGCTACCCATAATAATACCAACAATTGGGGTTTTAGGTTTGTAGTTTGTGGTTTGTGGTTCAGGCATCGATTCTGTTTTTGAACTTTTGTCCTTTAATTTTTGATTTATTTAAATAATTTATAAATGAAGTTATCATTTTGGTTAACTGATCTGCTAAACTATATAATTCTTCGAAAAGCTTTTTAGAAATATACTTATTGTCTAGCGATCTATAAAGTTGTGACTTTAGTTCACCGGTTTCCCCTTTTGCAATTGTCAAAGCATTAATAAATTCAAGTTTGCTGCCACGCTCAAATCCTTCGGCTATGTTATCCATTATAGAACCACAACTCCCCCTAAGTTGATCCTTTAGACGAAAATCATTGCATATTGGCGGGATAAATGTAAGAGGATAAATTTTATTACTTAGGGTTCTTGCGAGCTTCCAGATTTCCAGATCCTCGAATTGTTGGATAGTCGGCATACAAAGAAAATTTCGAAGTAAAAATAACTACAAACCACAAACCATTAACTACAAACTATTTGACGAGTTGCCCTGAAAGTCTCAGCAATTCCGTTTCGGAAACTTTTGCATTATATCTTGCTTCGATCAGGCGGGTTTCTGCATCAGCAAGACTGTTTTGCGCTTCTTTTAATTGAAGTAATGTGGCAGCTCCCAACTTATATGTTTGGAAAACAATATCAAGATTTTCTCTTGCGAGCAAAATATTTTCTTCCTCCAGTGCTAATTCATTTTTCTGTTGCTCGTAACCCTGGAATGCGTTGATGACATTTAACTGGGTAACCGACCGTTGATTTTCATAAATGATATTCTGATAACCAATGCCCCATTTTGCCTGTTTTACAAGACGACGGGTATTGAAATTATTGAGGATGGGAATGGTTGCAGTAAAGCCATAATTAAAACCTTTTACCTGGTTAAATAAGGTGGAGAAATTATTGATTACGGCCTGCGTTGTTGTGCGATTAAAATTATAAGCGGAGTTAAACGAGATAGTAGGAAAAAGTTCTGCTTTTGTTTCTTTCAGCACCAGGTTAGCGATATCAATATTTTTCTTTGCCATCAGTACGGCTGGATTATTTTTTTCTGCCGTACTCATTACTTCTCCCAGCGAAATATTTGTATTAATTATAATTGTGTCCAGTACATCATATATTGTGAATTGGGGCAATGCCATAGCCTGGTTCAATTGTTCTTTCAGTTGTTCTATCAACGCCTGTTGCTGAAGCTGCGCTGCTTTTTGCGCATTCAAATCAATTTTACTTTGCAGCAAATCTGGTTTTATGCCCATACCTACATCAAGCCTGTATTGAGCTAATCGCACTCTTTCACTATCGATTGACATTTGTTCTTCAATAGACTTCAGTTGTTGTTTTTGCTTTACTATATTGTAATAGTTGTTGATCACAGCCGCTACTGTATTTTCTACCTGGTTTCTTATTTCCAGTTCTCCGAACTCTAATGTTTGTTTCAGCCTGTCCCGGGTAATGAACATTTTCAGACCATCAAATAATGTCCAGTTTAATGCAAGCTGTGAATTAATGTTATTTGATTTTAACCCGCTTTTATCCCGTTTTGTTCCATCGGACAGTGTTTGCTTTTGTGCATTATTATTCCAGGTAGTTCCCAGGTTTTCATTCAACCGGGGAAGAAAAGCGGCATTGCGATATGAATAATCTATTGCCGCAATGCCTGAGTCATTTTTGGATAAACTGATATCATAGTTTTTCTGCAGTGCATTCCCGATCGCTTCTTCAAGTGTCAATATTTTTTGTGCAGAAGAAGAAGAAACAATTAATATCAATATGACTGAGAAGAATAATTTATTGCAAGAGGTTATTTTTTTTTGTTTGCCGCGATCGCACTCTTGTACACTCTTATTTCTGCTCAGCACTATTGCAGGTGTGGTTTGGTAATTTACTTTCATTCAGCTTATATAGTTTCTAATTGTTCGTGTGATGCAGCTGTTTGTTTTTGCTGTTGTTCTGCCAATATATCCAGTTCACTTCGTTTCTTTTTTGTAGAAAGATAAGAATAGATGGCAGGTATTACGAAAAGTGTGAGTACCAATGAAAACATTACTCCACCTACAATCACAATGCCGAGAGGAATACGACTGGTAGCGGCAGCACCTAATGACAATGCTAATGGCAATGCGCCCAGTGTCATCGCAAGGCTTGTCATCAAAATCGGGCGCAAACGCTGAGTGGCTGCGTAAATAACAGCTTCCTTTTTCTTCATTTCCTTTTTTATGCGATTCTGATTGGCGAATTCGACAATAAGGATCCCATTTTTCGTTACCAAACCGATCAGCATGATCATTCCTATTTCAGAAAAAATGTTCAGCGTTTGATGGAATATCCATAATGATAATACGGCACCGGCAATAGCCAACGGCACAGTGATCATAATAATGAAAGGATCAATAAAACTTTCAAACTGTGCAGCAAGAACTAAAAAGATGAGACCAAGTGCTAAAAAGAATGCGAAACTCGTATTGCTTGAACTTTCGGCAAAATCTCTGGAACTGCCCGCGAGTGAAGTGGCGAATGTATCATCTAACAGGCCACTTGCAATTTTATTCATTTCTGCAATACCATCACCTATTGTTTTTCCCGGGGCAAGATTTGCCGAAATGGTTGCGGATTTATAACGGTTAAAATGATAAATGGTGGATGGGGTAGTAGCTTCATTCATGGAGACTACATTATCAAGACTGATCATTCGGCCACCTGTGCCTCTTACAAAAAGATTTTTCAGGTCTGAAGGATCATCCCTGTTTGACCTCTCTACCTGGGCCATCACCTGGTATTGTTTTCCACCCATAGTAAAATAGCCCAGTTGCTGGTTGCTGTAGGCAAGCTGCAATGTTTGAGAAACATCATCGATGCTTACGCCCAACTCGCTGGCTTTATCCCTGTCAACAGAAACACGTAATTCCGGCTTATTGAATTTAAGATCTGCGTCAACAGTTTGGAATACGGGATCTTTCCCCGCTGCATCTAAAAATTTGGGTAATACTTTTGCCAGTTTGTCAAAATCATTATTCTGAATTACAAACTGAACAGGTAAACCCCCATGACGACTTACAGCAATGGTTTGTTCCTCTATAGCAAAGGCACGGCCTTCATTGAATTTTGGAAGATTGCGGTTCACCATTGCTACAATTTCTTTTTGAGAGCGTTCCCTGTATTTTGGATCTACAAGTGTAACCCGGATAAAACCGGAATTGACGGAACCACCCGCAAAGCCCGGGGCTGTAATTGATAACACTGTTTCCCTTTCAGGAATAGAATCCATCATGAAATTTGAAAGTTGCTCTACATATCTTTCTGTTGCATCATAAGACATACCTTCCGGCCCTGTTACTTGCAGGCGAAACTGGCTTCTGTCTTCCATAGGTGCTAACTCAGATTGCAGATTGCGACCGATGAAGAATATAATGCCACCGCACAACGCAATAATTATAAATGCAGCCCATCTTATTTTCATAAAACTTTTCAACAATCTATGATAGCCGCTTTCCATTCCACGGAAAAAAGGTTCTGTCTTTCTGTAAAACCATCCGTGTTGTGCAATATTTTTTCTAACCAGCTTTACATTCAGTACCGGCGTAAGGGTTAATGATACAAACGCAGAAATAAGAACTGCACCTGCCACTACGATCCCAAATTCACGAAACAATCTTCCCACAAAGCCCTGGAGGAAAATGATGGGGATAAATACAATAGCTAATGTGAGTGAAGTGGAAATAACTGCAAAGTAAATTTCTTTAGAACCCTCTACAGCAGCCTGCCATTTATTCATCCCTCTTTCTATTCTTTTATAAATGTTTTCTGTTACAACTATTCCGTCATCCACGACAAGGCCGGTAGCCAGCACGATGGCAAGTAATGAAAGCACATTAATAGTAAAACCTGCGAGGTACATGATAAAGAATGCGCCAATAAGTGAAACGGGAATATCAATTAGGGGCCGCAGGGCAATAACCGAGTCACGGAAGAATAAATAAATGATCAACACAACAAGACAAAAAGCTACAAGTAATGTTTCTTCGACTTCTGAGATAGATTTTTTTATGTACCTGGTTTGATCTAATGCAATATTAAGTTTGATATCAGATGGTAATTCCTTTTTTAACTGGTTATAACGTTTATAAAATTCATCAGCGATTGACACATAATTTGATCCGGGAAGTGGCACAATAGCCAACGCTACCATAGGTATACCACTTTCTTTAAGTTGGGTTTCTTCATTTTCCGGACCCAGCACCGCTTCACCAATATCTTTTACTCTTACCAGGCTTGTTGAGTCAGATTTAACGATAATATTATTGAATTCTTCTTCAGTACTAAGCCTGCCAAAAGTGCGAACAGTTAATTCCGTTGCATTACCCGAGATTTTTCCCGAAGGCAATTCTACATTTTGTCGCAGCAATGCCGCCTGAACATCTGATGGAGTGAGACTATAGGCCGTTAATTTTTGCGGATCGAGCCATATACGCATAGAATATAACTTTTCACCCCAAACTTGTATGGAACTTACACCCGGAATAGTTTGTAATCTTTCCATTAATACGTTCTCGGCATAATCAGTTAATTGAAGAGGGTTGCGTGAATTACTTTGAACTGTCATGGAGATGATGGCATCGGCATTGGCATCAGCTTTTGATACTACAGGAGGAGAGAGGAGATCAGAAGGAAGTGATCGCACAGCCCGTGATACCTTATCGCGAACATCATTTGCGGCAGCTTCAAGATCAACACCGAGGTTGAACTCAACGTTAATACTGCTTGTGCCCAGGTTACTTGACGAAGTAATATTTTTTATGCCTGCAATTCCGTTGATCGCTTTTTCCAGTGGCTCGGTGATCTGGGATTCTATAACTTCAGGATTAGCTCCTGAATAATTTGTACGCACATTAATATTAGGCGGATCAATAGCCGGGTAGTCTCTTATACCAAGAAATTTAAAGCCAATTACACCAAAGAGCACAATGAGAATGCTCATTACAACGGCTAATACATTTCTTCGTAAACTAAGCTCTGAGATATTCATAATATATAATTAACCTTACCCTTTCGGAATGAGATGAGTCCGGTTTTATTTTTATGATCACAGTTTCCTGTCAACCGTCAACTCTTATTTATTCACTATTTTGCCTATTTCTACTTTTTCTTCCGGCCTCACACTCAGAATGCCTGTTATAATAACGGTATCACCTGCTTTTAAACCCGTTAATACCTGCACCCTTGCTGAATCCCGGATGCCTGTCGTTACATCTACAAATTTCGCCAGGCTATCCTGGTAGATCACGACTTTTTTTCCCCTTGCCTGGGGAATGATAGCCTGCGAAGGTATCATCAAAGCATTGGAGTCGGGTTCAAATCTCAGCATTACTTTGGCAAATGAACCCGGTACAAGTGATGCGTCTTTATTTTGCACAACTGCCCGCACGGTCAGCGTACGTGTATCCTGTGTAACACTTGACTCGGTAGCAATTATTTTCGCCTTATATGTGTTATCCGATCCTTCAACCGTGAATGACACTTCCCTGCCAATATTCATCTGTGAACTGTATTTTTCGGGTACAGTAAAGTCAAGTTTTAAAACGTTTACTTCCTGGATACTTGCCAGCACGGTGGAAGGTGTTACAAAAGCACCGGGACTTATATTTTTCAATCCAAGTTTGCCACTGAACGGCGCTCTTATTTCTGTTTTGGTAATGTCTGCTTTTGTTATGTCAATATCTGCATTGATGTTACTTACATTTAAAGCACTTGCATCATAATCGGATTTGCTGATGCCCTGGATTTTTAATAATTGTGCGGATCGTTCCTCGTTTGTTTTTGCAATTTCCAATTGAACCTGTAATTTTTTTAATTGTGCCTGCAGATCGCCATCGTAGATCTTTGCAAGCAATGTTCCTTTTTGCACAGATCGTCCTTCGGCAACATTTAATTGTACAACTCGTCCGGATATTTCCGGGTGAATGTCGGTGGCTTCATTTGCGATCAGCGTCCCGGGGACATCGATTTTTTCGCTAATACTTACCGGTTTAACCACAAAGGCATCCACTGATATCGGCATTTCACGGCGGTCACGACCAGTGCTGGAAAAATTTTGCTTGGTAGAATTGCTGCAAGACAATAAAAAAATTAAAACAAGTCCAATCAAAAAAGGTTTGAAAAACAAGAGATTAAATTTCACGTTCGGTCAATTATTAGTAAAGCAATAAAAATAAAAGATAATCAGCATTATAGACGTTAAAACAATTTAATTCTTGCTGTCTAATACCTGCTAATTATAAACGGTTTTTCTTTGGGATAGAAGGATGCACTATGATTTTGCCATTAAAGTTCTTTTTATTTTGTTCGATTTATAAAGAAGATCCTGTTTCTCCTTGCTGATAATAGTAATGTGTCCCATCTTTCGCCCTGGTTTTGTTAATTTCTTACCATATAAATGTACAAAGGCGTTTTCCACTTTCAACACTTCATCCAGACCTTCATATCTTACTTCACCCGTATATCCTTCGGCGCCCAAAATATTTACCATGATGGAAGGAAGAATGATATCAGTGCTTCCCAACGGGTAACCAAGCATTACTCTCCATAACATATCAAACTGCGAGCTGTAATTCCCTTCAATAGTATGATGACCACTGTTATGAACCCGGGGGGCGGTTTCGTTTACAAATACATCACCATTCTTGTGAATAAACATTTCTACAGCAAAAATTCCCGGTGATTTAAAATTTCTTACTACGGCCAGCGAAATAGCTTCGACCTTCCACAAAATTCGTTCTTCCAGTTCCGCAGGGCAAAGCTGGTAGTCCAGTAAATTCAGTATCGGGTCAAAGAGCATTTCGACAGGAGGATAAATAGCTGTTTCTCCTTTTTCGTTAATAGCAATAATCTGCGCAATTTCTTTGTGAATATGAATAAGCTTTTCTAATACGGCTGGTTTGTCAAAACCTTTTCCAATATCATTGATATTACTGAGTATTTGTACGCCACGGCCATCATAACCGCCTTCGCCTAATTTATGTACAGCAGGTAAAAAATTTTTCCGGAAATCTAATTCTTCCAGGTTTTCCGTAACAATAAATTCAGCAGTAGGAATTTCATTTTGCTGGTAATATTTTTTTTGAAAAATCTTGTTCTTAATTGTTTTTAATACGTGAGGTTTGGGAAAAATTTTTATTCCTTCACTTTCCAGCTTTTCCAGAGCTTCAACGTTCACGTTTTCTATTTCAATAGTAAGGGCATTCAATCCCTTTCCAAAATTGTAAACGGCATCAAAATCTTTTATATTGCCACCGGTGAAATGATGACAGAGATGAGCGGCCGGACATTCGGGATCATTTTCAAGTACAAAAGTTTCTACAGGATAATTGGCTGCAGCCTGGAGCAACATTCGTCCAAGCTGACCGCCGCCAAGAATGCCAATTTTTTGCATGCCGCAAAGATAGGTGGTAAGGCCTGTGGTTGGTGGCGGGGGATTTATAGTTTTTATTAAGAAATGGCATCCTATTGTGATACTTTTTTTATTATTTTTTATAAATCCTTCCGGATTTTATGACCATAAAAACACTGTCAATATTGTTTATATCATTCACAGGATTTTTTTCAAGGATCAATAGGTCAGCTGCTTTACCTGTTTCGATTGTTCCGTGAGTATCTGAAATACCAATGGCCTCAGCACTGATTTCTGTAGCTGCAATAATGGCTTCTATCGGTGTAAATCCACATTGGTTAACCAGTAGTTTTATTTCTTCCTGCACAAATGACTTCTGGTCCGTATCTGTTCCTGCACTTATTTTCACTCCTTCTTTATGAGCCTGTCGTACTATACTGTAACCAATTTGCACTTCCCATTTGTATTTTGGATTTTCCTGACCCAAATTTTTATAGGTGGATAAAGTAGCATCTAAGATGGTTCCTTTTTCTTTCATCAAATTAAACAGGCGGTGCAGGTTTAATTTTTTTTCTTCACTGTTCCAGAACCCGTCGGAGTTGTCAGGATTTTCTTTATTTTTCCAGAAAGCGGGAATAGAATCTTTATTTTCATATACTTCATAACTCAACATAGGCGCATGAGAAATTACATTCACTCCTGCATCTACAACTTCAGTTGGTTTCGCCGGAAATAAAGCAGCATGGGCCCATACAATAATATTTTGTTTGTTGGCTTCTGCTACTACTTTTTTTACTAATTCTCCTGAAAGATTTGCATACAATTTTATGCCGGTTGCCCCGGAGCCTTTTGCTTCTGCCACAATCAAACGCAGATCAGAGGAATCTGTAATGGCACGCATATAAGGCATTTCGCCATCTATTCCTCCCTGTGTGCTTGAGGCAGTTCTTGGATCTGTGAAAAACTCAGGACCTGCCATCAATGCTGCATAATATATGTCAGGCGAATTAATATCTCCTACTATAGCATCCCGTGATAAACCTGCCAGTGTTCTGGCATCACCAGCCATATCTCTCACAGAAGTTATGCCTGAATAAAGCATCCTGCTCAATACTTCTTCGATAGCAGGCCGTTTTATTTCTGAAGGATCGGTGGCTAAATGTACATGCGAATCAATTAAACCAGGAATAACATATTTACCATGGAGATTGATAACTATAATTGAATCGGGTAATCTTATTGTCCCCGATACAATTCGGTCCATTTTATTATTTCTGATAATGATGGTCTGCTCCGGTGATAATTTTTTATTTTTTACATCGATTATGGTTGCATTAGTGAGTGCATATGTACCCAGAGAAACCTGGGCCGAAGAATATTGAGTAATCAAAATAACAACTACAATTAAATAATACCGGGGCAGTTTTTTCATTGGCCAAATATTAAGAAAGTAGAAAGCCGGTTGTTATTTCAAATATAATTCTTTCAAAAAGAATTGAAGTTTGAGAGAGAGAAGAGTCAGTTTCCTTTAAGCCGGTAATAGCGTTTCCCTGTTTTTTGTAACTTCATCAACCCTGTTCTTTATTTTTTTACACGGCAAAGTAAAAATGCATTTTATAATATTCTTTTAGCCAAACCGTTTTTTAATAAATAAGATTATGGCAGTTACTTCAGTATTGGATGATAAATATCATTGGTATAAAGACGCAATCATTTATGAATTACATATAAAAGCTTTTCACGATGGTAATGGTGATGGTATCGGTGACTTCAGCGGCTTGCTGGAAAAATTAGATTATCTGGAAGAGTTGGGTGTAACTGCTATATGGTTGTTGCCATTTTATCCTTCTCCGCTAAAAGATGACGGGTATGATATTGCGGATTATTACAGTATCAATCCTACTTATGGTGATATAAAAGAATTCAAAAAGCTTTTGAAAGAAGCTCATCGCCGTAACCTGAAAGTGATAACCGAATTGGTCATTAATCATACTTCTGAGCAACATCGTTGGTTTCAGCGGGCAAGAAATTCTCCCAAAGGCTCAGAAGATAGAAATTATTATGTATGGACGGATGATCCCACACAATATAAAGATGTAAGAATTATATTTCAGGATTTTGAAACCAGTAACTGGACATGGGATGAACGGGCACAACAATATTACTGGCATCGTTTCTTTCATCACCAACCCGATCTTAATTATGACAATCCAAAAGTGCAGGATGAGGTTTTTAAAATAATTGATTTCTGGGGTAAGATGGGGGTTGATGGTTTTCGTCTGGATGCGGTACCCTATCTATTTGAAAGGGAAGGAACGAATGGAGAAAATCTCCCTGAGACACATGCATTCCTGAAAAAATTGCGGGCACATATTGATCAACATTATCCCGGAACATTAATGCTGGCCGAAGCAAATATGTGGCCTGAAGACTCGGCCGCTTATTTTGGCAAAGGTGATGAATGTCATATGAATTATCATTTTCCTTTGATGCCGAGAATGTTCATGGCTTTGCAAATGGAAGACAGGTATCCTATCACAGATATTTTTGATCAGACACCTTCTATTCCTCCAACCTGTCAATGGGCAATGTTTTTAAGAAATCACGATGAGCTTACTTTAGAAATGGTGACAGATGAAGAAAGAGATTACATGTATAAAGCGTACGCAAAAGATTCAAAGGCGAGAATAAACCTGGGCATACGCCACCGGCTGGCACCTTTGTTGGAAAATGACCGGAAAAAAATAGAATTAATGAATTCACTTTTATTTTCTATGCCCGGTACACCTGTTATTTATTATGGTGATGAAATTGGAATGGGAGACAACTTCTATCTGGGAGACCGTGATGGCGTTCGAACTCCTATGCAATGGTCGCCCGACAGGAATGCCGGTTTTTCTACTACCAATCCCCAGCAACTTTATTTACCCGTTATCCTGGATCCTGAATATAATTACGAAGCAGTAAATGTAGAAACCCAAAGACGAAACACTTCTTCTCTTTTTTGGTTCATGAAACATTTGATAGGCATTCGAAAAAAATACAAAGCTTTTGGCCGCGGTGATATGAAGTTTCTGAATGTAGACAATCCAAAAGTGTTGGCCTTTACCCGCAGCTATGAAGATGAAACTCTTTTAATAATAGTAAACCTGTCAAAGTTCTCGCAACCGGCTGAAGTAGATATGGCAGAGTATAGCGGATTTATACCGGTTGAAATTTTCAGTAAAAATAATTTCCCACCCGTCCGTGAAAACGCTCCTTATTTTTTTACTCTTGGTGCACATAGCTTTCAATGGTTTATTCTGGAGAAAACAGGACAGCCACTCGTCAAAAAAGAAAAACTTCCTACTCTCATTTTAGGGGCATGGAATGAACTCCCTTTAAATAATGGCGTAAAAAGCACCCTGGAAAATGAGATACTTCCTGTATACTTAATGAAAACAAACTGGTTCACAGGAAAACAGCGTCTTATATTTAGCTGTGCAATAGTAGAGCATGCGAATATTCCCCTTAATAATAACCAGGCTTTTTTATTATTAATAGAAGTGAGTTACAAAAGTGGTTTGCCTGAAACTTATCTACTACCGCTTACGTTTGCAAAGGAACATTCTGCAAATAATTTATTGCAGGAATCTCCCCAGGCAGTTCTTGCCAGGCTAAAAATTGGGGATGAAGAAGGTATTTTATGTGATGCCTTCTACACTCCGTCTATGCAGCATTGGTTATTTGAAAATATGTCAGGGAGTGAAACCTTGTCTTTAAAGACATCCCAGTTAATTTTCACAGGTAGCTCAGAAATAAAAAAATATTTTCAGCAACACAAAGAGATCCGTTCACGGATCCATACCAGCAAGTATCAAAACAACACGGCTATTACTTACAACAATTGTTTTTTCTTGAAAGTTTACCGCAAGGTGGATATGGGAATAAATCCTGACCATGAAATTTCTCAATATTTATTGAAGGCGAGGTTTCAATATACACCTTCATACCTCGGGTCTGTTGAATGGAAATTCGGGAAGGGATCATTTGTTTTGGCTATGATGCAAACAATGATAGAAAATCATGGGGACGGTTATAGCTATATGCTGGAAAGGATCAATAATTATATTGAACGTATACTGGCTGCTAAAAAAGAAACTCTTCAAAAAATAGGATTAACAGGTAATTTGATAGAGCCGGCAAGTTTTGAAAGTTTACCCGGGGAACTCCAGGTTTTATTGGGTTCCAGAACTTCTGACCAAAGCAGGCTATTGGGAGTACGTATAGGCCAACTACACCTGGCACTGGTACAATCAAAAGACCTGAAAGATTTTATACCGGAAAATTTTTCTCTTCACTATCAGCGTTCTTTGTTCTCATCCATGCTGGCCCTGGTAAGAGAAACGTTCCAGACGGTACATCGCAATAAGTCAATTGTGCCGGAAGATGAAAAGGCAGCTATAAACGAATTGCTTGGCCGAAAAAATGAAATGCTGAATATTCTAAAAAAAATATACAGCAAAAAACTTGATGTTGTAAAGATCCGTATTCATGGCAAACTAAGTTTGGGAGACATATTATTAACGGGAAGAGATGTAGCCATTCATGATTTTGGAGGTATCCCTTCACGCAATTACAGCGAAAGAAGATTAAAACGTTCACCTCTCAGGGATGTAGCTTCTATGATACGTTCTTATTATTATGGAGTGTATGAAGGCTTTCTTACCACGGGTCATGTTGGAAAAGATGAAATAAAGCATTTGCTTCCATATGCAGATATATGGATTCATTATATGAGCGGCTTTTTCATGAAAGCATACCTGGAAACGGTAAAGCAAAGCAATTTTATTCCAAAAATCAAAGAGGATCTTAAAATATTATTGCAAAACTATCTCCTGGAAAGAGCCCTCTATGCATTGGAGTATGAGTTCAATAACCGGCCAGACAGAATCATAATCCCGTTAACGATGATCAGGGACATTTTAAATTGATGCCGGCAAAAAGGATATTAAAATAAAAATCCCGAAGAAAATATTTCCCCGGGATCATTGACAGTTGGTGACGGTCTATTTTTCGTAGATACCTTTTGCTTCTATATCTCCAAATGAGGAGGAAGAATTGTTTTGCGAAACAAGAGTTTTGCCATCATCGGCAAGGGCCCATACTTCAGTTCCTTTTACTTCGGTAGTCTGGCCATTAAAATCAAGCATAAGATCATACGTAATGGTAAGCGTTTGTTCATCATCAGACCATTTTGCTGAAGCGGTTCTTGTAGAAGTGCCGAAAATGGTCGATTTTGTTTCCTTGCCATCATAGCTTAATGTTTCTGCCGTCGTCACATCATCGCCATTGAAGCCGGGAGCTGTTTTTGATATAGTAATGGAATCATCAGTTTGCTCAACCTTTATAGTGCGGGGAGCATAGTTTGCAAATTGACCCAGGTCACTTTTTGCTTCATCTAATTTCCACTCACCTGAAAAGTTTGCACGGTCAGGCAGGGTAGTGAAAGATAAAAAGAGAACGGGAGCAATTAGAAGGCCTAATAATTTTTTTGAAATGGTGTTCATACAAAGATTTTTTTGAGGGCTAAATGTAAGGAGAAGATTTGAATTCCAATCCGTCTCTTGCATTAATAGTTTCTAACATTTCGTATCCCCGGAACTCATAACCGGTAACAGTTATTCTACTCTCAATAATACCTTCCAATAACAGGGTCATCCACAATCAGTTTTTTTATTTTGGCCGGATCAATGATATTTTGCTGAGCATATACAATTTTGCCTCCCGGCTCTACTATCATTGTATAGGGTAAGGCACCCTGCCATTTGGGATCCACAGCTTCAATAAAGGCATATTTATTATCGATATCAAAAATGTAATTTTTGTTGGATGCCTCTTTTTCTTTCAGGAATTTAAGTGCTTGATCTTTTTTCGCCATGTCGTCAAGACAAATGCTGATGAATTCAAAATCTCTTCCACGGTACATACGGTTCATGATAACAAATTCAGGGAATTCAACCACACAAGGTCCGCACCACGTAGCCCATATATTAATGAGGCGCAGCTTATCTGAATTATTTTTCAATAATTCTTTTACACCTGCCTCATCAATATTTTCCAAACTTACCGGTTCCTTCGCCCATTCTTCAAGTCCTTTTTTTATCCAGTCACTTTTCTCTGCCCATTTTATAGAGCAGCCAAATACCTTGGTAGTTTTTACGGTAACTTCTTTATTTTGTAATAGTTCTTCAAGCGCATTCCGTGTATCGAAACTGTGAGGAGTTTTAGTGGGTTTTTCCACGTCATCCATACGTCCCTGGTAGCGCAATATCCTGTCTTTGTCAAAAATAAACACATGCGGTGTGGCAACGGGTCCGTAAGCTCTTGCTGTTACCTGTGTTGCGCCATCGTATAAATAAGGGAAATCAAATTTTTTTTCAGCAGCTCTGATTTTCATTTCGTCATATGTATCGCTTAAGTCAGTGTAACCCAATTCATCCAATCTTATCGCAGATGGATCGTTAGGGTTGATGGCAATGACAGCCACATTTTTTGGTTGATAATCTTTTGCCAGTTGAATAATGCGATCTTCATAAGCCTGCGCAGTAGGGCAGTGGTTGCAGGTAAAAATGATGACAAGAATTTTGTATTTATTGAATGAGCCCAGGGTATAGGTTTTACTGTCGACACCTTTTAAAAAAAAATCAGGAGCTTTTGAACCGATCGGCAATGTTGGATGTTCTTCACAAGGATTGGCGAAGGAGGAAACAGTTCCAAAATAAAAGGAGAGGAGAAATGCTAAACAAAGAATCTTTCTTTCCATACCGCTTAATTTATGAAAAGGTAATTTTTTTTTGTTGAAGCTGTACCGGTTTCCTGGAAAAGGATGATCTATGATAAACCACTGAGATTTCTTTTTTGTTTCTTATTGTGGATATAAATAAATTCAATCATAATATTGTAACTATCATCTTCGTATCTTAATGCCCTAAATATTTAATATGAAAAGATTGCTTGCCATCTTCCTTTTTTCAGGAATCAGTATGATTCTATTTTCACAAACAGCTACTACAATCTCTGTTATCCCTTTGCCGGTTTCTGTAGTTCAAAAGACAGGCTCTTTTAAGATCAATAATAAATCAGTTATTGAACTAACCAGTACTAATGCAGATGCAAAAAGAGTAGCAAATTTTCTTTCCCAGGCAATAGCTACCCCTGCAGGATTAAAAATCCCGGTAGTCAATAAGTTAACTACCAGCAATTCTATCCGGTTGATTCTTCTTACTTCTACAGATGAAACATTGGGAAATGAAGGATATAAATTATCGGTGACTTCAAATACGGTTACAGTTTCTGCCAATAAACCTGCAGGATTGTTTTACGGAGTTCAAACAATTCTTCAATTATTACCCAAAGAAATTGAAAGTAAAAAGTTGGAAAAAAATATTGCATGGACAATCCCTGCTGTAGAGATCACAGACTACCCCCGGTTTGGATGGAGAGGATTAATGTTTGATGTGTCACGCCATTTTTTTACCAAACAGGATGTAGAACAGTTTATTGATGACATGGTGAAGTACAAGTTCAATCTGCTGCATTTGCACCTTACTGATGACCAGGGATGGAGAATTGAAATTAAGAGCCTGCCGAAACTTACATCAGTGGGAGCGTGGAATGTAAAGAAGATCGGAACGTTTGGAACGTTTACTCCACCCGCGCCGGATGAGCCAAGAAATTTTGGCGGATTTTATACTCAGGATGATATTAAAGAAATAGTGAAGTATGCAGCGGACCGGTTTGTCAATATTTTACCCGAAGTGGATGTACCCGGGCATAGCCTTGCCGCTGTTGCTTCTTATCCCGAACTTTCCTGCACTCAGGGTGCTGAAAATTATCACGTGAATTCAGGAGAATCGTTTATGGATTGGTCTCATGGCGCTCCTCCTATTGCACTTGTTGATAACACACTTTGCCCTGCCAATGAAAAAGTATATGAGTTCCTCGACAAGGTTTTTACAGAGCTTGCACAATTGTTTCCGTTTCAATATGTACATGTGGGTGGAGATGAATGTCCCAAAAATTTTTGGGAAAAAAGTGATGCAGTGAAAGCATTGATGCAGAAAGAAGGACTAAAAACGCAGGAAGAAGTACAAAGCTATTTTGAAAAGAGAGTGGAAAAGATCGTTGAATCAAAAGGCAAAAAAATAATTGGCTGGGATGAAATTTTGGAAGGAGGCCTGGCTCCCGATGCAGCGGTAATGAGCTGGCGGGGAATACAGGGTGGAATTGCCGCAGCAAAAATGGGCCATGAAGTAGTGATGAGCCCGACCACATATACTTATCTTGATTACATGCAGGCTGATGAAGTAATGGAACCCCCGGTGTATGCGACATTGCGTTTAAAGACCACGTATGAGTTTGAGCCGGTGCCAGATGGTGTTGATGCAAAATATATTAAGGGCGGCCAGGCAAACCTATGGACAGAACAGGTGTATAATATGCGTCATGAAGAATATATGGTGTGGCCGAGAGCTTTTGCAATTGCCGAGGCTGTATGGTCACCAAAGGAAAAAAGAAACTGGGATGATTTTGAAAAAAGAGTAGAAAAGCAATTTGCACGTTTTGATGTGGCTGAAAAAAAATATGCACCAAGTATATTTGATCCTATTTTTAAAGCAACAAAAAATGCAGACAATGAAGTGATCGTTGAGCTGAGCACGGAAGTGGAAGGTCTGCATATTTATTACAGTTTTGACAATTCATTTCCCGATAAATTTTATCCTGAATACACAGAACCGCTTATTGTTCCCAAAGATGCTTCTAATTTAAGAGTGATCACCTACAGGGATGGAAAACAAATCGGGAGAATGACCACTATGCCGGTTGAAGAATTAAAGAAAAGGGCAGGAATAAAATAGGTGATCGTTGTCACCGCTTCATGAATGCTGATTATTATTATACCGTTGAAAGAGCCGCAGTAGCAGAATTTAAAGATCGTGGAAGTAAATTTATTGCTCATGCTTTTCCGATCAATGGAACTGCTGATTTCAAAAAAAAGCTACAGGAATTAAAAGAAGAGCACCCTAAAGCTGTTCATTATTGTTTCGCTTACAGGTTAGGAACAAATGGTAATAGCTTTCGCAGCAGTGACGATGGTGAACCTTCCGGCTCGGCCGGCAAACCCATACTCGGGCAAATAGATAGTAAACAACTAACAAATGTGGCAGTAGTCGTTGTAAGATATTTTGGCGGCACTTTATTAGGTATACCGGGATTGATCAATGCCTACAAAACAACTACGTCACTGGCTCTGCAAACCATACCCATTATTCAAAAAGCAGTTGAGATAAATTATCATCTTCAATTCGACTATACAAAAATGAATGAAGTAATGATGATCGTGAAGAAATACAATTGTTCTGTCCTAAATCAGCAAATGGAATTGTTTTGTAGAATGGATATAGGGATACCGAAAAGTAATCTCGAATTGGTGATGCTAAAGTTTAAAGAAATCAGAGGAGTTGAATTAAAGCAGATTGGGGAATAATAATAATTTCTATGAATGGTGTATTAAAATCTTCCTCTTTTACCGAATATAATTTTCTCAAAGAAAAACCAGTTCATAAAAAATAGAATGGCAATAACCAATATAATACAACCCAGGTACAAAATTATTTTACCATGTTTTCTGCTGCGTTCATTGAAGCTGTGAATAATTTTTCCGCCGGGTGAAGTTTTCTTTGCACTTATAATAAACGAGCCAATGAATATTCCGGGTAGACCTCCGGCCAATGAAAAGATATAGCCAACAATAACCCAGATACTTTGAAATTTCATAGAGTCATTTATAAAAAGTCATTACTTAAACCTGTCGCTAACTATCAATTCTTTATTTCCTGCCTGGTATTTATAGAATCCTTCGCCGCTTTTTACTCCCAGTTTGCCGGCAGTAACCATATTTGTCAGCAAAGGACAGGGTGCATATTTTGGATTCCCAAAGCCATCATACAATACATTTAAAATGGAATGGCAAACATCAAGACCTATAAAATCGGCAAGCTGCAATGGTCCCATGGGATGAGCCATTCCAAGTTTCATAATTGTATCTATTTCCTGCACGCCGGCTACACCTTCGTATAAACTATAAACGGCTTCATTGATCATCGGCATCAGGATACGATTGGCAACGAAACCGGGATAGTCGTTTACCACGCAGGGAATTTTTCCAAGTTGTTTGCTTATCTCAACAACTTTATCAGTCACTTCTTTTTTTGTAGCATACCCATTAATGATCTCTACGAGTTTCATCACCGGCACCGGGTTCATAAAATGCATGCCGATGACCTTCTCCGGTCTCTTTGTGACAGAAGCGATCTTTGTGATAGAAATGGAGGAAGTATTTGTGGCAAGTATGCAATCTGCCGGGGCAGCTTCATCTATTTGCTTAAATACTTTGAGTTTCAGTTCTGTATTTTCAGTAGCTGCTTCTACAACGAGCTCTGCTTTTTTTACTCCTTCTTCAATTGATGTTATTGTAGAAATATTGGAAAGTGTTTTTTCTTTTTCTTCTTTACTAATGATTTCCTTTGAAACCTGCCTGTCAAGATTTTTGCTGATGGTATTGACGGCTTTTTCTAATTGCTGTTGCGAGACATCAATGAGATATACTTTGTGTCCGTTTTGTGCAAAAACGTGGGCAATCCCGTTTCCCATTGTGCCGGCGCCAATAACAGAAAGAACCATGATTTGTAAGATTAAAGAGATTTAAAGGAATTTTTTCGCAAGCTAATAGAAAAAAGGCAAAAGTTTTAACAACCTGCTTCAACGATCAAGAGACTTTATCTAAACTAATGTTGAATAGAAACGAAGAAGAATACAATCGTTGAATGAAAATATTATCTTAATAATCCATCAATCTGTCTAAATCGTGGTTCAGACATACTATTGCTTATTCTTAAAATCTCCCCGCTTCCAGGCCTGTATAAATTCGGCCCATGCGGCTGGGTTGAAGATATTCATGGGGGGAGTTTGACCAATATAACTGGCCTTATTGGCAAGGTTTCGGAATTGTAACTGCGTTGCTTCACTTGCATCGCCCGGAACTGATTGTAACAAAATTCGTCGCTTGGCGGCATCTGTATTTTTTCGGGCTATTTCAATATCGTCATCATCCACTTTTGTATTCACAAAATCTCTTGCAAACTGTTGCGGTGTAGGCCGTGGCAGGATGATTGTTGCTGGAAGATAAACAGTGTCTTCCACCATAAATTGAAGGATACTATATTGATCGCCTTCAAGATTTTTTGAAATGGTAATTTCCTTGGGCTTATAACTGACGTGTGAAAAATCGATCACATCACCTTTCAGTACAACGATAGAAAAGACTCCCTGGTTATTAGTGATCGTGCCGCGGTTCTGACCCTTCACTGTTACACTCACCGCAGGAATGCCCACAAGACTATCGGCTGTCATCACAATTCCATATAACTGCACCACAGAATCACGAACTGTTTCGAATTGAGCCTTAGCAGTTGTTGGTATTATGAAAAGAGCAATTCCAATATGTAACAGGATCTTTTTCATTTCGCCTCAAAATAAAGACAAGTTGTTTAATTCCAAAAACAAATAAACCGATTGATAGTTACCTTTGCACGGGAAAAATGTTTTTTATATTCATTTTAACTAACAACCATCATCTACTATTTAAAATCTACAAAAATCAGACCCCCTCATGACGACTGAAGACATCTTAAAAGCACTGAGTAAAGTACAGGAACCTGACCTGGGAAAAGATATTGTTACACTTAATATGGTGAAAGATATTTCCATCGAGGGTAATTATGTTTCTTTTACTGTTGTGCTCACTACACCCGCCTGCCCTTTAAAGGATATGATCAAAAATGAATGCGTTAAATCAATAAAAACATTGGTTAATCCTGCGGCCATCGTCAATGTAAAATTTATATCCGATACAACTTCCAAAAGGTCAGACACAGGCGCGGTGTTGCCAAAGGTGAAAAATATCATTGCGGTGGTTAGTGGAAAGGGGGGAGTGGGAAAAAGCACAGTGGCTGCCAATCTTGCATTGGCTTTATCACAGGGCGGTGCAAAAGTTGGTTTAATGGATGCTGATATTTACGGGCCAAGTGTGCCTATCATGTTCGGGGTTCGCGGAGAACGACCGCTTATGATCGAGATTGCCGGAAAAGGAATGATCGCTCCGCTTGATCGTTATGGAATAAAACTGATGAGCATTGGTTTGCTTGTGGATGAAAAAAATGCTGTGGTGTGGCGCGGTCCGATGGCAAGCAGCGCCATTCGCCAGTTTGTAACAGATGTGTATTGGGATGAACTCGATTACCTGGTAATTGACATGCCTCCGGGCACCGGGGATATTCATCTGACCCTTGTACAAACTGTACCCGTAACGGGTGCTGTGATCGTAACCACTCCACAGGATGTAGCGCTTGCAGATGCGAAAAAAGGAATTGCCATGTTCGGACAGGCACAGATCAATGTACCCATTATTGGGCTGGTGGAGAACATGAGTTATTTTACGCCGGCAGAACTACCCAACAATAAATATTATATTTTCGGAAAAGAAGGCGGTAAGCGATTAGCCGAAGAATATGATATTGCTTTCCTCGGACAGATCCCGCTTGTACAAAGTATTAGGGAAAGTGGCGACGAAGGTGTGCCAGTAATGATGGGTGATGATGACATCAGTAAAAAAGCATTTAAGGAATTTGCAGATAATGTAGTGCGCAGCATTGCCATGCAAAATGCAGACCTTAGTTCTGAAAAAGTGGCTGAAGTGATAGAGTCATAATTTAATTTACATTCATCCTGCTTTAATCGTTTTAATAGCGATAATCAAAGTCTCCTTTATGTACAATTATCCCCACTACAAAGAACATGACAAAGAGAAGGTAATTGAGTTTATGAAAGCTCATCCTTTTATTATTTTGATGGGCAGTGACAACAAAGGGAGAACAGAAGTCACACAAATTCCTGTTTTGATTGAAGAAAAGGAAGAAAGAATATTTATTTATGGGCATATTGCAAAGAAATCAGATCATCATAAAGCTTTTGAACAAAACCCGGATGTGCTCGCACTTTTTACCGGAGCTCATACTTATGTAAGTGGCACATGGTACACGGGCAATCCGCAGCAGGCGTCTACGTGGAATTATATTTCAATACATGCTAGAGGGCAAATAAAATTTTTGGATGAAGTTGCGTTAATTGAATTGCTGAAAAAACTTTCCCTTCATTTTGAGAATAATAATGCTGATTCATCAACTGTGTATGATAATCTCCCCGCTGAGTATAAAGAAAAATTGATAAAGGCCATTCTTGCTTTTGAAATTGAAGTGACAGAACTGGATAATGTGTTCAAGCTTAGCCAGAACCGGGATGAAAAAAGTTATGATAATATTGTTCACCAGTTAAAACAACAGGAAGGTGATGCAAAAGAGATCGGTGATTTAATGGAAAAAAGAAAAGAACAGGTATTTAAATAATGAAAAAGAGTTTCTTCATACTTCTTGTTATTTGTATGGGTTGTTCTTCTCATAAACATCTTCAAAACCGGCCTTTAGGAAATGGGGACCTGGCTTTTGATAAAGAGGGTCACCGCGGTTGCAGAGGATTAATGCCGGAAAACACAATTCCTGCCATGATCAAAGCTCTTGATCTTGGTGTTACTACACTTGAAATGGATATTGCCATTACAAAAGATAAAAAACCAATTTTATCACATGACCCATGGTTTGCAAAAGAAATAACTACTAAGCCGGATGGTACATACATGGGGGAAAATGAAGAACGGAAATTTGTTATTTACTGGATGACTTATGAGCAGGTGAAAACTTTTGATGTAGGTATGAAACCACATCCACATTTCCCGCAACAACAAAAAATGAAAGTGGTAAAGCCACTGTTGACTGACGTGATTGACAGTTGTGAAAAACATGCAGTGGCAACAGGAAGGCCTTTGCCTTATTATAATATCGAAACCAAAACAGATCCTGTATTAGATTCGGTCTTTCATCCAAAACCTGTTGAGTTTGTTGACCTGCTGATGTCAGTGATTTTGGAAAAAGGAATTATGGAACGTGTGATCATTCAATCTTTTGATTTCAGAACTCTTCAATATCTCCATCAAAAATATCCGGAAATGAAAACGGCGATGTTGGTCGAAGATTTTGACAAGCGGGATCTTGCTGAACAAATAAAAGAGCTCGGATTTATTCCTACGATCTACAGCCCTGATTATTCTTTAGTGAATACTGATTTGATCAGTAAATGTCATCAGCAAAATATTAAGGTGATTCCCTGGACCGTAGATGATAAACCCACTATTGATAAGTTGAAAAGAATGGGGGTAGATGGTATTATTACAGATTATCCGGATCTTTTTTGAGGCATCTGTATCTTTGACCTTATGAATCTCTCGCTCGAAGGAAAAAATGCGGTCGTTTGTGGAAGCACCCAGGGTATTGGTTTTGCTATTGCAGAAGAATTAGCACTACTTGGCGCCAACTGTACGTTGATGGCAAGGAACGGGCAAGCATTGAAAGAAGTTATTCACGAATTGGATATAGCGTTGAGACAGGAACACAATTATCTTGTTGCAGATTTTAGTAAACCCGAAGAAGTTAAAAAAGTAATTGAAGAACATGTCCGGCATTACAAAGTTCATATTTTAATTAATAATACAGGCGGACCCCCTGCCGGCCCGATCATTGACGCAAAAGAAGAAGATTTTTTAAAAGCATTTAATCAGCATCTCATCTGCAATCATATTCTTACAAAAGCAGTAGTGCCTTCTATGAAAAAAGAAAAATATGGCCGCATCATCAATATAATTTCATCTTCAGTAAAAATTCCTATAAAAAATCTGGGAGTATCAAATACAATTCGCGGAGCTGTAGCATCATGGTCCAAAACAATGGCAAATGAGCTTGGGCAATTTAATATTACAGTCAATAATCTTTTACCGGGAAATATATCTACGCAGCGACTGGCCTCATTAATTGAGACAACGGCGAAAAAAGGAAATGTTCTCATACAGGTGGTAGAACAAAATATGAAAGACGAGATACCAATGAAACGCTTTGGGGATACTTCGGAAATTGCTGCCGTAGCTGCTTTCCTCGCCTCACCTGCAGGCTCCTACGTGAACGGTGCCACTATACCCGTTGACGGAGGTAAAATAGGAAGTATTTAATAAGTCACGTGGAAAGAATTGAAAAATTAAAAGAGTTTTTAAAACAAAATCCGGAAGATAGTTTTTTGCAGCATGCTCTTGCTCTTGAATACATAAAAGCAGGCGACGAAGCCCGGGCTCAAAAACTATTTGAAGATATTTTGCTGCGGGAGCCGGAATACATCGGCAGTTATTATCATTTGGCGAAATTATTTGAACGTAAAGGAGATGCAGAAGCCGCAATAAAATGGTACGAAAAAGGAATGGAGCAGGCAAAGAAAGCAGGGGAGAACCATGCTTATAATGAATTAAGAAGCGCTTATGAGGAATTAACTTTTTAACTTCCGGCTCTGATTGAAACATAAAATGGATTTACTTCAACGTTTCCTGCAATTTATTCAACAACAAAATCTTTTTTATCGAAAAGATAAATTACTGCTGGCCGTGAGCGGGGGAGTGGATTCTGTTGTTCTTTGTGAGTTATGTAAACAGGCGGGTTATGATTTTACTATTCTTCATTGCAATTTTCAATTGAGAGGAGAAGAAAGTAAAAGAGATGAAAACTTTGTCAGGGATATGGGAAAGAAATATGAAGTGGAAGCATTGGTAAAGGAATTCGATACGAAAGTTTTTGCAGCAGAAAACAAGATCGGTATCGAGGAAGCGGCGAGGGAACTTAGATATAAATGGTTCGGTGAGATAGTCAATAGTCAATTGTCAATTGCCAATGATCCCATTCACCACTCACCATTTGCCATTTACCTTCTTACTGCTCATCATGCAGATGATAATATAGAAACAGTTTTAATGAATTTTTGCAGAGGAACAGGATTGACCGGTTTGGAGGGGATCCCTGTTTCTTTAAATCATGTTCGTCGGCCGCTACTTGGTTTTTGGAAAGAAGAATTAGTTGAATTTGCTAAACAATATGAACTTGAGTTTGTAGAAGATTCTTCCAATCGATCTTCCAAATATACCCGCAACCTTTTCCGGAATGAGATCATTCCGATGATCAGTAAGGCATATCCGCAGGTAAAGGAAAATTTGCAAAATAATATCAACCGGTTTAAAGGAATAAACAAACTGTATCACATTTCAGTTGCGGAAATCAAAAAGAAGATTTTAAAAAGCAAAAATGGAGAGATCCATATTCCCATAAAACAATTAATGTCTTATCAAAACCGCGCATTGATCTTTGAAATTATTTCTGAGTACGGATTTAATGAAAAGCAGGTCGATGAAGTCATTAAACTTGCTGAAACTGGTTCCGGGAGGTTTATTCAATCACCCAATGCCGCATATCGCATTATTAAATTCAGGAACTGGTTCATTATTTCGAAAAATATTTCACAGGACGTGGATATAATCATTATTGAAGAAGACACAAGTGAAATAGAAATTCAAAATTCAAAACTCAAAATTCAAGATTATTTTTTAACTTCTGATTTCCGTCTTCCGTCTTCTAATTTCATCGCTTGCCTGGATGCAGAAGAGATAACTTACCCTCTCATTCTTCGCAAATGGAAACAGGGAGATTATTTTTATCCACTCGGGATGAGAAAAAAGAAAAAGCTTGCCCGGTTTTTTATTGATCAGAAACTTTCAAAAACAGAAAGAGAGAAAATTTGGGTGCTGGAGATGAATAAAAAAATTCTTTGGATTGTTGGTTTAAGGATCGATGAACGGTTTAAAATTACAGGTAAAACAAAAAAGTTACTAAGGATTTCTTTAGAAACTTCCTAACCAACTTTGTACACTCTGAACAAAATTTTGCAATACAGAGTAATCAGAAAAAAGATTAGCAGCTGCAACCAGGAAAACAATTCCGTAAATGGCTCCCCAAATGTGAGCGGAGTGATTGATATGATCTGAAGATTTTCTTTCAAGAATAGAAGAAGCAATAAGATAAAGCGTACCGAAAATAAAACCGGGAATGTATATCGGTATAAATATCAGCCCCAGTTTTTGCAGGGGATCTAATAAAATAAAACAAAATACTACTGCTGAAACGGCTCCCGATGCACCCAGGCTGCGGTAATAATAATTGTTTTTATGTTTCCTGTAAGTAGGCAAAAGACAAACAATCAATGCGGAAACATACATCAGTAAATAGATCAGGCTTCCGTTGTGTCCGAAAATTCCCCGGAACGCCTTTTCAACTGAAATCCCGAAAATGTAAAGTGCATACATATTCAAAAAAAGATGACCGAAGTCTGCATGAATGAGACCACAGGTAATAAAACGCCACCATTGTTTTTGCTGGGTTACGGCAGGAGGATAAAAAATAAGATCATCAATGATCTTATGATTGCTGAAACCGCTTATAGAAACAAGAGTAGTGACAATAATAATGATGAGAGTAATGGTTAATTCCATGAGGAAGAGATTAAATAGAGATCAAAACTAAAGTTCAAAACCCGAAATCCGAAATCAGGGTTTTAGAATCGTGTGTCGGTTTGGAACTTTCAAATTACCAGGGTCTTGTCATTCTGAGCACAGCGAAGAATCTCAGGTTGTTTAACTGGTTTAAGGTTGCAGAACCTGAGATACCTCCTTCTTCGGCATGACAAGACCCAGGAAACGGATATTGATTACGTAATCAAGATACTATCAGAAATTCAAAATTCAGTGATGATATTTTTCATTGCGGATAATGCTGCAGGCTCTGTACACTTGTTCTGCCAAAATTAACCTTACGAGTTGATGAGGAAAAGTGAGCGATGACAAACTCCATTTGTAATTTGCTTTTTTCAATACTGCTTCATCTAAACCAAAGGCGCCGCCGATCACAAATACGAGTGTTTTGATACTTTCATTCGCTCTTGCCTGGATAAACCCGGCAAGGTTTTTTGAATGCATCTCTTTTCCATGTTCATCAAGAGCTACCATGTATTCATCTTTTTTAAGCCATTCAAGAATCATTTCACCTTCTTTCTTTTTCAGATCCATTTCACTCATCATGCCTGCATTTTTTGGCATTGGTATGATATTCCATTCAACAGGATAATATTTTGAGATGCGTTTAGTGAAATCTTCCACGCCTTCTTTTACATAAGGTTCATGATTTTTTCCAATTGCCCAAAACTGGATTTTCATATTGCAAAAATAAAAAACCTCTCTTTGAGGAGAGGTTTGCTTGTGACCTTCATACGAAAAACTTTGTAGAACCTCCTCTATCGTTTCCGAAATTAGCAACAGATCCTTCACAAGCATTCGCATCTGTTTGGATCTGTTGCACCACACGCATTTATTCCGTTTCCTTTTAGAAATCTTTCTGTTGTTGTGCTGCTATTGTGGCTTAAGAGGAAAAATGAGAAAGTGTGAAAATAACTGTACAGTATTTTAGTTCCAGAAACAATATTTGTTCAAGTTGATTTAGGAATAAATTAAATTTGGAACTTGCGGAAATCTGTGAGTTAGGTGAAATAATTATATATGTCAAAAAAGAAACAATTTGAGGATATCAAAATTCCAATAAATCAGCTTGCGGATGAGGTCAACAATTGTTTGAACAAAAATCAAGAAGACAAATATTTTCAAAATATTGTTTTATTATACAGCTTTCAAGAAAACATCTTACGTTGGCTAATATTTATCCAAATGTGTTGGAGCAAGTCAGACATGCGAAAAAAGAACAAAGGACAAATTGAAGATGACGCATTTGAAGCAATGAAAACATATTGTAGGGGTCTAACGTTTTATCAAGCTGAAAGCTTAGCATTATCAATTGACTTAATTGATTTGAAGCTTTACAGAAGTATTCAGTATTGCAGAAAGCAAAGGAACGATGTATTACATGATTTATGGTTATTCGAACACAGAAATGATAAAGGTCATTTAAGAAAAGAATTGGAATTTTTAGCTTCTGTAACCAACGACCTCATGACTGTTTTCAATAAGTTAACAAAAAAAATTGGCGTAAACGAAGTATATGGAATGATGCTTTGATAAGACTACGCCTAATATCGACTTGCTGCAATTCAGGATCGTATCGACCCGCCCATAAATTTATTAGGCGGTGTGTCGTAAACATTCATTTATTTCGCCAGCAGGGTGCAATTTGTAAGCGTTAATTTTATTGCATAGAATAATATCCAGATGTAATTAAACAAACAATGCACTTAATCTGAAAATTGGTTTTACATGAAGGAATTAATGATCAGTCTTGCATTATTCTTGAATCTAATTTCTCATAGTCAAACATATAAATTTTACCAGACGGATAACGTTCACAATCAACTAAGATTAAATGTAAAAAACGGAGAATTATTTCAGATTCAAGATGACGGTCAAAAATTTCTCGTACATGGTGTCGATAGTTTCAATATCAATAATGATGACAGGTACATACTCTATAAAACGAAGAATATTTGGACTTACATACTGCTTGATAAATGCACAGGTAGACTATGGCAGTGTCAGTACAGCATTGATAAAGATGAAAATATCTTCTCGATAGCAATTAATTCTGAATCGTTTTCAGATTCTCCTACAAGCAAATTTACAATTCAACCCCTGGTCAGTATGTACCAATACTACCTTGTTAATGAAGAAACGGGCGAGATGTGGAAGTTTCAATGGACTACAAAGGGTGATGATTATCGTTGGATTCAAAAAATGTAATAGCAGAATAACCGAGTGGGACATAAATAGAGAATCAGTTTTCAGCTTCACATTATTAAACAAACTGTGTCATGCGTAAACAGGACTTTAAGGAAGAATTATTCAAATTTCCGTACAATAGTTTTCTTCATCACCTTCAAAGGAATGGAAACGACCGAATTTTATTTTCTGGAAAATTTGGAATAGGAAAGACTTTTTTTCTAGGGCATTTTTTTAATGAAACGACGCAGGAAGCTCAACTCGGCCTAGTTAAGTATAGAGCTTTTCATCTTTATCCCATTAACTATTCAATTGCGTCGAACGAAGACGTTTTCCGTTATTTGAAATATGACATTATTACTTCAATGCTAATAAATAAGGTAGAATTAAAGGAAAATGATTTCTCTTTTATTGATGCAGTTCCATCTTACGTATATGGAAACTTACTTAAAATTTTTGCTACTTTAATTTATATGATTCCAAAAATTGGGAAGGACGTTGAGGAGAGCCACGAAAAACTAATCGAGTTAAAGAAAGATTTTGAAAAATATGACAAAAGAGCAAGAACATCAGAAGGAGATATGTTCGTTGAATATCTTGAGACACTAGAAGAAAAAGAAGGCAGCCCTTTTGAAAATAATGTAATTACCAAACTTATTTCAAAAGTTCTAACTAGGTTAAAAGAAGAAACAAAACAAGAAAACATTCTAATTATTGATGATCTCGATAGAATCGATCCAGAACATCTTTTTAGATTATTAAATGTATTTGCTGCTCATTTAGACGACTCGAAAGGAACTAAAAACAAACTGGGATTTGATAAAGTAATTATTGTTTGCGATATAAATAATCTTAGAAATATTTTTAAGACTAAATACGGTATTCAAACTGATTTCAACGGATATATCGACAAGTTCTACAGCCTTAATGTGTATAATTTTGACAATAGAAAAATTCTGGAGAACATTTCTTATGACGCTTTCAAAAATGTGTCTTTTACAGACAGCGAAAATCAAACGGAGTCTTATTATCAAGCTGCACATTTTCGAGAACCGAATCTCCCTTTAATTCTACTACGTACATTTATTTATTATGGCTTCATAAGTCTTAGAACATTATTAAATAAACTTGAGAATAAGATCGAGTTTGACACGAGCTATTATTTGAAATTTGACGATATGTCTATTGTTAACCAAACTGATAATTCTTTATTTGTTCATTTCAAAATTTTGAAGGAAATAGTAGGAGATTACGATATTCTTAAAGATTACTTAAATAGGATTCCTTTAAAGGGTTTTGACATTTCAAATTTGAATAAATATTCAAATCAAATGCTTTATTTTGTATACTATAATCAAACTTTAAGGGCAACAGGGCAAATTACAATTCATTTCAATAATAGCGAGTTTTGTCTGCAAATTCCTGAAAATTACCTTCGTAATCGATCTCAGCATTTATTGCTCTTTAAGCCTAATGCCATTGTTGTACAAGGTGATCCACCGCAATACAATTATACGATAAAGGAATTTCACAACCTCTTGATTGAGTTCATTGATTTATTAAAAAGAATTGAAAATTGATCTTACGTCTTCGGCAACGTTTAGAGATAAGATTTGCATTTTATTAAAATATCGCTTGCAAGAATGTAGTGTCATTCTCTAAAAACATACTGCCATTGGTTTAAGACCTTGGCATGTCCAAGTCAGTAGCCTCTATTAATACAAAGTCCTTATCAACCTGGCCATTACCAGTCTCTTAAAATTTACTAGCAACCGTGTTGAAGCTCATCACTGCTATTGACAAGAATGCATCCCTTAGCCCATTCCCTAAAATCAAAAACCTTCATCAAGTTCAATGCCGACAACGGTTTCATAAGTGGTTAGTGCCCGGGCGGGAGTTATGTAACACATTTCTGGAAAAGTTTAAAGGAAAAAATTAAAGTTTTGTTCCCTTAAACGTCCCTTAAATAACAAAACCCCTATCTGTAAAGGGTTTTAAAGTTTTTATGTGACCCCGTCAGGATTCAAACCTGAAACCTTCTGATCCGTAGTCAGATGCTCTATTCAGTTGAGCTACGGGGCCAATGGGCGGCAAAAATAACGGAAAAAAAACTTTGGGGCAAAACATTCATCATTTGTATTTCAATAAGGGCTTCGGAAATTTATTTCTTAACTTTTCAAAATAAACAAGAGAAATATTTTGATATGAAAATTTACAAAACCACCAGAGGAATTATTATTAATGATCGCGATAATTTTTTTCTATCTGAGGAATCAGACTGGGATAGTTTTATTAATCGTAAAAACCTTTTTCAAAAGATAAGCGTTGAAATAGAAAATTTGAAGGCTGACAATAGTTTATCAGAAATGATAAAAACAAATTTTAGCGCACCAATAGGAAGCCAGGAAATATGGGCATCAGGTGTTACCTATATGCGCAGCCGGGAAGCAAGAATGGAAGAATCAAAATCTGCCGGTGGCGGTGATTTTTATGCAAAAGTATATGAGGCAAAGCGACCGGAACTTTTTTTCAAAGCTCCTGCTTATCGAACTGTTGGGTCCGGTGAAGCAGTTCGCATTCGAAAAGATTCAAAATGGAATGTGCCCGAACCGGAACTTACATTATTTATTTGCTCACAAGGAACTATCGAAGGTTACACAGTAGGTAATGATATGTCTTCAAGGGATATTGAAGGAGAGAATCCTCTTTATCTTCCGCAAGCAAAATCATATGACGCTTCGGCAGCCATCGGGCCATGCTTGTATGTTCCGGATTCACCTATTCATCCGGATTCAAAAATCCGGATTGAAATAATAAGGAACAAAGCAATTGTTTTTTCCGGTGAAATTTCGATTAACAGGATGAAACGAAAACATGTGGAACTGGCAAAATATTTATTCAGGGAAACATCTTTCCCACACGGTGTTTATTTAATGACCGGAACCGGCATCGTTCCTCCCGATCATTTTACATTGGAAGTTGGAGATGAGATAAAGATATCCATTGATGAAATCGGAACTTTGATCAATACAGTGAGTCAATAATTTTTTATATTGATGATTTGCTTTAATTTCTCCGTGGCTCTCTGCTTTAACTCTGATTCTCTGTGGTAAAACTTAAAAACCACAGAGGTATTGGAGAATAGGACAGAGGATCACAGGGATTATGACCTGATCATTTACATTATCAAAGTATCAAATCATAACGCTGCTGTATCACTGGCTTCCCAAAGGCATTTGAAGGTTTCTCTTCTGTAAGGTTAAATCCAAATTTTTTATATAAATGAGCAGATGTGGGTAATTCATTTGTTGTCCAGAGGTAGGCGGATTTATAGTTTCCCTTTTTCAGAAAATCCATGAACAGGTTCATTAATTTATTACCAAGGCCAATTCCTCTCACTTCAGGAGCAAGAAGAAAATAGCGTAATTGAGCGGATTGCCCGCGGTGCATTAACAAAAGAAAGCCGACGACCTTATTTTCATATTCACAGATCCATACACGATCTTTTTCTTTATCGTATTGTTCATAAAATTCTGCGAGCCCTTTCGCGACGTACGTTTCAAACTCTGTTCCATAATCGTATTCTTTTTTATACAAATAGCCATGCAAATAAATGATATATCCTATATCGCCGGGTTTTAATTCTGTACGAATAAAAATATCAGGGAGTTTAATTTCGACCTTCATTGTTTCATTCTTGCATTATTAGTTTATCAAGCGTAGCTTCTCAGCTTAATTTTAATAATGTAAATAAAGAAATGCTTTTTTGGTTATTCTATTTACTAAGCTAACAAGGTTTTCTCTTTAATGTGAAGTAGACGTCTGGCATTTAATTTTTTTATTTTTAATTTATTTGGTTCTTGGAGTGTGGTTTCCTGGAATTTTATTTTCTTCATTATTCCATATATTCACTAATCAAAATCAAAATGGCATGCCTAAATTTCGCAGCTCAGAATGGTTTGGGAAGAAAGATATGATGGGTTTTATTTACAGGAGTTGGATGAAGAACCAGGGTTTTCCTGAAGACCTTTTTGATGGTCGCCCTGTCATTGGCATTTGCAATACATGGTCAGAGCTTACTCCCTGCAACGCCCATTTAAGAGATATTGCCGAAGTAGTAAAGCGCGGTGTATATGAAGCCGGCGGTTTTCCGTTGGAATTTCCCATTATGTCATTAGGTGAAACCTTGCTGAAGCCAACTGCTATGCTTTTTCGAAATCTTGCCAGTATGGATGCGGAAGAATCCATTCGTGGCAATCCACTCGATGGTGTTGTTTTGCTGACAGGTTGCGATAAAACAACTCCGTCCACATTAATGGGTGCTGCAAGTGTTGATCTGCCAGCAATCGTTGTTCCCGGCGGGCCCATGCTGAATGGAAAATACCAGGGAAGAGATATTGGCTCCGGAACCAACGTATGGAAGATGACGGAAGATCTGAAGACAGAAAAAATTACTTACAAAGATTATATGTATGCGGAGAGCTGCATGTCAAGAAGCCCCGGTCATTGTATGACGATGGGAACAGCTTCCACAATGGCCTGCATGGTGGAATCATTAGGAATGAGTTTACCGGGTGCAGCTGCAATTCCCGCTGTTGATTCAAGAAAAAAAGTGTTGGCTCATCTATCAGGAAGAAGAATTGTAGAAATGGTGAAGGAAGATCTGCGCATGTCGAAAGTATTGACAAGAAAGGCTTTTGAAAATGCGATCATGGTAAATGCAGCAATAGGGGGCTCTTCCAATTTCATTATTCATCTTACTGCCATTGCCGGAAGGATTGGTGTTGAATTAGATCTTGAAGACTTTGATAAACTCGGAAGTAAAATCCCTTTGTTGCTTAACCTGATGCCCTCTGGAAAATTTTTGATGGAAGACTTTTATTACGCCGGGGGATTGCCTGTTATCATTAATGAACTAAAGTCTTTGCTGCATATGGATACCATAACAGTAACGGGTAAATCGCATAAAGAAAATATCGGGGGAGAATGCAATTGTTATAACAGGGAAGTGATCTATAAATTTGATGATCCCATTATTGAAGAAGCAGGTATTGTTGTGCTGAAAGGAAATCTTGCTGAAAATGGGGCAGTTATCAAACCATCTGCCGCCACTCCTGCATTGATGAAACATCGCGGAAGATCTCTTGTGTTTGAAAATATAGAAGATTATCATGCAAGAGTGGATGATCCTGATTTGGATATTGATGAAACCTGTGTAATGGTTTTAAAAAATGTAGGGCCTGTTGGTTATCCCGGGATGCCGGAAGTGGGTAACATGATGCTTCCGAAAAAATTGCTGGATAAAGGAGTAACTGATATGGTTAGGATCTCTGATGGAAGAATGAGCGGTACGGCCTATGGAACGGTTGTCCTTCATGTTTCACCTGAATCGGCAATCGGTGGAAATTTAGCATTGGTACAAAACGGCGATATGATCGAGTTGGATGTTCAAAACAAAAGAATTCATTTGGAAGTATCAGGCGAAGAACTTGCAAAAAGAAGAAAGAAATGGAAGCAAGCCGAATTTGTTTCTGATCGTGGGTATGTGAATTTATATGTAAAACATGTAATGCAGGCAGACAAGGGAGCCGATCTTGATTTTTTGGTTGGCAAGTCGGGAGATAAAGTAACGAGGGATTCGCATTAGATAGTGAACAGTGAATAATTAAAAATTAATAATGAAAAATAAGTTGCTAATAGAAGCCATCATTTTTTCTTTGATAATCGTGTTACTGATAGGTATGTTGGATACCTATGAATTTTCTAAAGCAAATAATAATAATATTGTCGGTGTTCCAAGAAGATATATTGATTTAGGACGATGGCATAATTTCAATGAATTTAGAAAAGCAAATTTTTACACTTCAATTGGTTTCTTAGATTTAGTTTTTTTACAAATTTTTGATTTCTTAATTATAATTCAATCATTCTTTATCATTAGAAAAATAAAAGTAAAAAACTCTTTTCTAATCATTGGTTGGCTGATTTCTTCAGTGGTTGGAGGTTTTTTAGTCTTTTTGCCAATTACCTACCGCAATTCTCTTCTGGCAGGAGTAAATCCTTCTTTCATGTATATACCGATATTTTTTTTATTAGTGCAAATTGTAATCTGGATGTATTTAAACTTGCTTCTTTTTATAAAATAGTAAATCTGAAACTAAAACCTAACGATGACCTTACTCATACTTGCCTTCTGCATTGTCTGCCTGATCCTTTTAATTACCTGGGGAAAAGTAAATCCATTTCTTGCTTTTTTATTGGTTTCTATTTTGACTGCGTTGTTGCTGGGAATTCCAATTGATAAAGTTGCACATTCGGTGGATAAAGGTATCGGGGACACGTTGGGCTCATTGGTCATTGTGATCGCATTGGGAGCTATGCTGGGAAAACTGGTGGCTGAAAGCGGGGCGGCACAAAAAATTGCTCACACGCTCCGTAATGTTTTTGGATATAAAAACCTGGCCTGGGCCATGAGCCTGACAGGATTTATTGTAGGTATTCCGTTGTTTTATAATGTAGGTTTTGTTTTGCTGGTGCCAATTATTTTTTCAGTGGCTTACAGTTATAAATTGCCGGTTGTGTTTGTGGGCCTGCCCATGCTTGCATCGCTTTCTGTGATGCACGGCTTTTTGCCTCCGCATCCTTCCCCGATGGCACTGCTTACACAATTGCATGCTAATATGGGAATGACTTTTTTTTACGGGATCATGATCGCGATACCTGCTATCATTATTGCAGGGCCCATTTATGCAAAGACTTTAAAAAACATTAGATCAGATCCTTCAGAACTGTTCACACTCCATGAAATACCTCATGATAAATTACCCGGCGCGGCTAACAGTTTTATTTCTTCCCTGCTGCCAGTTATTCTCATAGCCGTCACAACCATTGGTACAAGCGTTTTTGCGGACAATAAAGATTTAAAAAAAATTGCCGTATTTTTTGGTGAGCCTGATCTTGTCATGCTCCTGACGATCATCATTGCCACCTATACCCTCGGTATTTATATGGGCAGATCTTTGACGCATATCATGAATATATATGCAGAGGCAGTTAAAGATGTTTCGATGATATTACTCATTATCGGTAGCGCCGGAATATTGAAACAAATTTTTGTTGACAGTGGCGCTGCCAATGAAATAGCGGGGGCATTGCAGAATTGGAAATTGCCACCGCTTCTTTTAGCCTGGATAGTTACCGCCGTGCTGAGACTAAGCCTGGGATCGGCTACCATTGCAGGATTGACGGCTGTGGGTATTGTATACCCGCTTACTTTGCAAACACATATTGATCCAAATCTTATGGTTCTTTCCATTGGGGCGGGAAGTCTTTTTTGTTCGCATGTAAATGATTCCGGCTTCTGGATGTTCAAAGAATATTTTGGTATATCGGTGAAAGACACTTTTCGATCATGGACAGTGATGGAAACGCTTGTGTCAACTATTGGGCTTATCGGTGTGTTAGTGATTAATCAATTTGTGTAAATTAATTTTCCCTGCTTTACCTTTTATTTTATCCTCTTATTATTTATGAAATCTTTTTTGGAACTTTAATAAAACTTTGAAAGGTGAAAGTCAAATTTTACGGAGTTCGGGGTTCAGTTCCTGTATGTGGCAGAGAGTTTCAGCGATACGGTGGAAATACTACCTGCATAAAGATTCTCCGTGAAAAAGTTAACCGAATAGCAATATTAGATGCGGGAACCGGCATCAGAAAATTGGGAAAGGAATTAATTGAACAAGGGTTAACCCAAAACATAATAAATATAGTTTTCTCACACTTTCATTGGGACCATATTCAGGGATTCCCATTTTTTGCACCTGCATACGACCCTAAACAAAGAATCGGAATACTTGCCATGGGCCGGCGCGGACAGGTTCGTGATTTAAAAGGCATATTCTCCAAACAAATGCAGGAAGAATATTTTCCGATACCAATGGATACAATGGGCGCACAATTTGAGTTTTTTGCGTATGGCGATAAAGAAACTATTTATGGTGCCCATGTAAAAGCGATTGCACAATGTCATAAATACATGGGTGGATCTTATGGCTTCAGGTTAGACGATGAAGGGGTTTCGCTGGTTGTTTGTACCGATCTTGAACATGTAAATGGTATCGATCAAAATATTGTTGAATTTGCAAAAGATGCTGATTTATTAATTCACGATGGACAATATACCAATGAAGAGTATTACGGTAAATTTAAAGGCTGGGGGCACAGTACCTGGGAGCAGGCAGCGGAGGTAGCTACGCTCGCACACGTAAAAAAACTAATTATTACACACCATGATCCGGATCATAATGATGAATGCCTGGACAGACTTGAGGAAGAGTGCCAAAAAATATTTCCTGACTCTTCGTTTGCAAAAGAGGATATGGAGGTTTTGATCAATTAACATTCTCTCTACTAAATGAGTGGAAATGATGTTATAAAGTTCATTGTCTGAGCAGGGTCTTTTGCTGACCTTAATGAAATTTCGGGTTTCTTTAAGCCCGCCTGACCGGACGGGCAGGCAAAAAGACCCCGCTCAGACAGCAATAGCTTTAAGTTTATATACCGGCCAACCGTTTGTTCTAATTAAGATTTTATGTTACGAATTTTTAACTGGATTGTTTTCTGTTTTTTTGTTTTAATAACGTCATCATTTACAAAAAATAATATGATGAAAAATATTCGAAAGAATGATGAAGATAGTTTGATCGCAAAGGGCGCAACCTTAAAAAAAATATCTGATCAATTCAGTTTTACGGAAGGCGCATCGGTAGATAAACAGGGGAATGTTTTTTTCACTGACCAGCCGAATGATAAAATATGGAAGTATGATGTGAATGGAAAGCTTTCTGTATTTCTTGATAAAGCAGGACGTTCCAATGGAACTTATTTTGATCGCAAAGGAAATTTACTGACCTGTGCTGATGAAAAAGATGAATTATGGTCAATCGATCCAAAAGGTAAAGTGACAGTGCTGCTGAAAGATTTTGAAGGGCATCGATTCAATGGTCCCAATGACCTTTGGGAAGATCTGAAAGGAGGAATTTATTTTACTGATCCTTATTACCAGCGTCCTTATTGGAGCAGAACAACACCTGATATTAAAAAAGAGAATGTTTATTACCTGCCGAAAGGGAAAAGTGAAGCAGTAATTGTGGATGATGATATAGTGCAGCCAAATGGCATTGTAGGTACACCCGATAGAAAATTTTTGTATGTGGCCGACATTGGCGCCAACAAAACTTATAAATATAAGATCAATGAGGATGGAAGTTTGTCGGATAAACAACTTTTTTGTGAACAGGGTTCTGATGGAATGACACTGGATGAAAAAGGAAATATTTATTTAACAGGAAATGGAGTTACCATATATGATAAAGAAGGGAAGAAAATAGAAATGATTGAAGTACCGGAAAAATGGACAGCCAATCTTTGCTTTGGCGGAAAGAAAAAAAATATTTTGTTTATCACTGCATCTGAATCTGTCTATACTATTGAAATGAATGTGAGAGGGGTGGAGTAGATGTTATTTTATAACGCCGGGCTCTTCGGAGACTTGGCTTGGAAAGAAATTCTAATAATATTGGGCAAAAGGGACCGATCGAACATTAGTATTAGTACCTTAATTTTCTTTCTGCAAATTCAATTGCAAAGTTTTCCCCTGATGTTGACCGATCCATATCATGCTATTTTTATTGGGTTGAGTCACCTGGAACTCAAAATGATCTTTCATATGGTTTGGTGAACCAACTAAAAGGTATAATTCATGCGAGGGAATGTCGTAATGAAATTCTCCCTTTTGTAGTCTTTTTTTATCGATCACGTAAGGATTAGGATTCAAAGTAAAACTGCCAAACTTATCCAGGTAAATATTTTTCCATGCGGTAGAATCTGTCAACCATGCGGATGAGTTTATTGTGTCGGCTCCATTGATCATAGTTTGTACATTCCATTTACCAGCTAAAAATCCGGGCGATGTACCTGAAGATAGATAATGGATCATTATGAATGCATAGCCTACAGCCATGAGGCGTAAAATGTATTTCGCAAAACTCCTGACTTTCAACTGTAACAATGTCTTTGACGTGGTTACTACCAGGTTTATTATTTCTTTCCAAAAGAGTGAGAATAGGAATGATAATGCTATCGTATAAAATACGGCATTCATTTCAGCCACATTGTTGATGTGGTAAAAAAGATTGATCAAAACAATATTCAGCATTACGGGAAGTAAAATACTTACTCCCAGGAAAACAGTTTTCCGAAAAAGAAGGAGTACGGCGCCTGCTAATTGAAATATAGCTATGGTTACGGAGAATTGATATGAATAAGAAAAATAGAACCATGTTACGTCGAACCCGGATAAATTTTTGGCAAGCGTGTCGTTGCGAACCAGGTCTTTTGCAAATTGTGTTCCCAGGATTTTTCCAAAAGCATATGTGCAGATCATTACTGCCAGCCACAAGCGTATTGCGGCAACAAAGAAAGCGTGCTGCGATTGTGATTTCACTTTCCCAATTTTTTCTTTAATATGCCAAACAATTGGATATACAAAAGCAAACAGGGCAGATAAAATAACTAATCCAATATCCAATAACTGTAAAATGTTTTTTGCCTGTTTGAATTGGCCTGCTTTGAATGATACCGGGTAAAGAATTAAGGAATTGAAAACATTTACGAGGGCAAAAGCAAATAAAAAGCACTCTATGAATTTGATAGCGAAAGACGATCTGGGTAAGGTTACGTCGTACATGCCAGTTAGTTGTATTTAATAGTATCCGGGCGGCATCTCTTTCTGAAGTTAGTAAAAGCTCTAATAATATTAAGCAGAAAGATTCAGATTGAATATCAGATTCTTCGTTGGCACACCTAACAAATATTAATTCCGTGCATTTTCATTTGAGTATTTCCATCTTCGCCGCTTCCCAGCCAATGATGGAAGCTTTACGCACAGTGCCCCAATGATAGTCGCCCAACACACCGCTGCTTTGTATTACACGATGACAGGGAATGAGAAACGCAACCGGATTTTTACCCACAGCGGTACCCACCGCTCTCGATGCACCGGGATCATTGATCGACCTGGCAATAGCGCCATAAGTTGAAAGCTTACCGAAAGGAATTTTAAGTAAGGTTTCCCAAACCTTCAACTGAAAGGGTGAAGCTTTTAAATGTAATTTTATATTGTTGAGTTTACTCCAGTCTTTATGAGTAAAAATGTATAAAGCCTGTTGTTGCAGTGTATCAGTAATTTGTTTAAAAGTTGCATTAGGGAAGTTTTGTTTGAGCGTTTCGAATGCTTTGGTTTTATCATTGGCAAAGACCATATGGCAAATGCCTTTTGGTGTTGAAGCTATCAGCACTTGTCCGAAAGGTGTTTCAGCAAAACTGTAATGAAGGCTGAGGTCTTTCCCGCTGTTCTTGTATTCGCCGGGCGTCATGCCTTCGATGGAGATAAATAGATCATGCAATCTTCCCGTGCCTGATAATCCTGTTTCAAAGCTTGCATCAAACAACGTGGCGCCTTCCTGTTTTAAAATATTTCTTGCATGTTGCACGGTGATATATTGTAAAAACTTCTTCGGACTGACACCAGCCCAATCCGTAAACATTTTTTGAAAATGATATGGGCTGATATTAACCGCTTTTGCCACTTCTTCAAACGAAGGCTGCTTCGTGAAATTGTTTTGTATGTAAGTAATCGCATCCGAGATACGTGCATAGTTCAATTGTTCCTGTGTCATTACTTCTATCATAAAAATTTATTGAATTGCTGCTTCGTGCAATGTTTGTAAATGTCTTGCTTTTTCAATGTCCGGCGTCTTATATAATACCTCCGGTATTTCAGCCAATGTTGATGGATGCACTTCATTAGCCAGGCTATAAAACTTTTGAAAGCTCATGATTAAAGGTTTCCATTTGTTTGGGTCAATAGGATTGCGGTACCCATCCATCAAAATATTTTCTTCAGTATGCACACGCACAATCTGTAATTCCATTGTCATGATCCGGCCTTTCATTACCTCATCTTCTTCAGCCAGTGAACGGGTATGTACGAGCTGGCTTCCAGTTGCACCGGGCATTCTTTCACCATGGGTGCATTCACTATGTCTGCTTCAATAGCTGTTAAGCCTGCCCGTTCAAACTTGTTGCGTTCATAAAAATAACCTTTCTGTTGCTTGCTTTTGGGAACCGGGTTGCTGCCTGTTGTGCGTGCCAACTTATTCACAGCTGCTACATTGTTTACCGACGCCAGGTTGAGTACACACTCGCGGTTGCGCAAAATATTTTGTGTTGTTTGCGATGATGCCGCTAAGCCAATCATACACCGCCAGCCTAACCAAAATGCGGATGACATGGGCGCCAGGTTATACGAATCATCTGCGTTGGTTGAGCCAATTAAAATAACCGGGGTTCCGAAATATAAAATATTGGGTTCTGAAACTATATGCATTGTTCATTGATTTGTTAATGCAAATGTTCAACCAAATAAAAATATATTCAACCCGATTCTTGCGGAGTTAATTTTTAAGACTATTTGCCACGACCTTGAACAGACGTTTGCAGAATACTGGTTAATGATACCGTGAATTTATTTTTGCCTGTGGTAATAACGAAGCGCTTTATCCCGGCTACCGCAATCATCCATATCACACCATCGGCGGCTTCTGTTTTTTGTAGTGTCAAAAAATATCCAGTTGCACGAAGGGCAATGCCGGATACGTGAATGATCTGATTCTGTCAGTACTTGCCCGGCATTCCATATTACCGGTGCAAGAACTTCATTGAAAGAATGTGGTTCATCCCAAACCCAATTATAACGCCTGGGATCCAGGCTGTGATGATCGTTGACCTGGTGAATAAGCTTATCTAATTTGTTAATTGCACCTTCTGCGGGCTTTTTATTAAATGCCAGGGGTGTTAATACTTTTGCCAGGTCACTCCGGATAGTAAGCACGTGTCTTAATTCTTTTTCAAGCTCCGTTTTTGATCTTGCAGCAAGAGTTTTTGCCTGTCTCTTGTTAATGACCCCCGCGGCAACAGCCCATAGAATAAAATTTTTGGGTACATTCAGCCAATCATGTCTCCATTCAGAATCCGGCCACGATATGGTATTGATAAAGTCAAAACTTATTTCTTCACCAACCAGTTTATAGGTGCCTGTATAATTTCCAGGGTCTAACGCTATAGGTTTCATTTTTATATTTAAAGTTTTCCACAAATATACACTTTCCCACCTAAAATGTTTTAGCAGGTAAAGTAAAACATTTAATTTTACCGTTATAACTAATTTTGAAGGTAAAGTATAAAATGAATAACCATGAAATATGTGAACCTGGGACACACCGGGCTTAAAGTTTCCCGCATAGCATTGGGGTGTATGAGTTACGATATCACCGGAAAAAACTGGCATCTCAATGAAGAAGGAGGCCGGTCATTTATAAAACGAGCATTGGAATCAGGTATCAATTTTTTTGATAACGCAAATATGTATTCGGACGGAGAAAGCGAGGAAGTTGTGGGCAAAGCTATCCGTGATTTTGCACGCCGGGAAGAGGTAGTGATAGCCACTAAAGTTTTCTTTCCTATGCGGAGTGATCCCAATGGTGGTGGTCTTTCCCGAAAATCTATTATGCATGAAATTGATGCCAGCCTGAAAAGGCTTGGAACAGATTACATAGATATTTACCAAATTCATCGCTGGGATTACGATACGCCAATAGAAGAAACGCTGGAAGCTTTGCATGATGTAGTAAAAGCAGGAAAGGCCCGGTATTTGGGAGCATCATCTATGTATGCATGGCAATTTTGTAAAGCGCTCTATTTAGCGGATATACATAATTGGACAAGATTTGTTTCTATGCAGCCGCATTATAATTTGATGAATCGTGAGGAAGAACGTGAAATGTTGCCATTGTGTAAAGAAGAAGGAATCGGAGTAATACCATGGAGCCCCCTGGCTCGGGGAAGATTGGCACGGCCATGGAAGGCTGCTTCAGTTTCAGACCGCCCTGATACTGACCAAACCGCTAAACAACTTTATACTGAATTTGAAGAAGCAGATAAAAAGATTGTTGATCGTGTTGGAGAAATTGCAAACCGGCGTGGAATTTCATATGCACAAGTGGCGCTGGCATGGTTGCTTCAGAAGTCTGTTGTAACTGCACCCATCATTGGTGCTACGAAACTGAAACATCTTGATGACGCGGTAAACGCTATTGATATTATGTTGAACAAGGAAGAAATGGAAATGCTTGAGCGGGATTATGTACCCCATACAATAGTAGGTTATAGGTAAAGCTTCTGTCTCACAAAATAAAAATGTAATGAAGTATAAAGGAATAAACTATGATACCGGGACAACAACAACAACTGGTCGCATAACCCGTGAACATTTCGATCTGGATATAGTGGAAAAGGAAATTAAGATCATTAAAAATGAACTGCATTGTAATGCGATTAGGATTTCCGGGATATACATTGACCGTGTAGTTAAAGCATCTGAAATAGCATTAAAAACAGGGTTGACGGTTTTGTTTTCACCCTTTCAGCTATACGATAATCAGGAAAACACTTTGAGGTATATTATACAAAGCGCAATGGCGGCTGAAAAACTAAGAGTCGAAAATACCAATGTGATATTAGTTGCAGGATGTGAACTCACGTTGTTTACAAGCGGATTTGTCGATGGGAATACCGGTAATGAAAGGCTTAGAAACCTTTTTGGCCCTCTAAGCCTGTTAAAAAATTTGATAGGTGTGAGACGACGATACAATAAGCGACTGAATAGATTTTTATCAAATATGGTCACTGAAATCAGGATGAGATTCAGTGGTCAAATCACTTATGCTTCCGGCAATTGGGAAAAAGTGAATTGGAGTGAATTTGATCTTGTAGGTGTGGACCTCTATCGTTCGTCTTTCAACAAATCTACTTACCGGAAAGAATTGCAGCACTATAAAAACATGCCGAAGCCTTTTATTGTTACTGAGTTCGGTTGTTGTACTTATCAAAATGCAGATGAAAAAGGCGCTATGGGATGGGCGATCGTTGATTGGAAAAAAGAAATCCCTGAGTTAAAGGAAACATACATAAGGGACGAATCTGTGCAATCAAGATACCTGCTTGAATTACTTGATATTTTTAAAAAAGAAGAATTGGCAGGAGCTTTTGTTTTCACTTTTGTTAGTTATAATTATTTGTATAATGAAGAACCCCGGTATGACCTGGATATGGCTTCATATGGAATTGTAAGAGTTATGCCCGGTACCAGGCAAAAATATTATTATGAAATGCCCTGGATTCCCAAGCAGGCATTTTACGACCTGAGTAAATATTTTGAAAATTGTTAGCTGCAACGATTTGGCAATAATAATACATTTTTATATACATAAACATTTATCTCATGCAAAACGAAACAACAAAAGGATTGGCGCAACGATTTCTTCAATTTCTTTCCGCAAGAGATCTGAACAATATAGTCAGCCTTTTTGAGGAGTCCGTGGACTGGTTCATTCCCGGTAATAAAAAGAAAGCAATTTGGCTGGGAAAAAGAAACAACCGTTATGAAGTAAGAGATTTTTTTAAACTTTTATGGGAAAATACAGAACCTGTTTCGGCCAGCATGGATAAATTAGTCATTGATAATACTGATGCAGTAATTATTGGAGAATTTTCAACAAGGATGCTACAGACAAATAAAATTGTCGATTCATTCTTTTGTATTCAAATGACTTTTGAGAATAATAAAATAGTAAAATACAGGTTGTTTGAGGATAGTTATGCTGTTTCCGAAGCATTAACGGATTAATACCAGGCTCAACCCTTACTCCATTTTTTAACCCTTAATTCTGTTTACATTATAATGAAGTAAAACGATACTGCTTTGAAAAGAGGCAACTTTTACTAAGCTCATATTTTGTTTATTGTTAAGAGTGCGAAAAATAGTTAGCCCGCTGCCGATAGCAACAGGGTTCACAAGAAAATGAAATTCATCAATAAGGCCTGCTTTAATCAAAGAAGAAACGAGAGTAGAGCCTCCGTAAACAAGAATATTATTATAGCGTTGTTTTAATTTGGCAATTGCATTTACAAGATCTTCCTGGATAATATCAGTATTATCCCATCCTCCCGGAATTGGAATAGTCTTGTTGAGTGTTGTCGTGATAACTATTTTTGGGGTTTCAACGATATGTTTGGCAAAGGCATATCGCTGATCTTTTTTATTTTCAATTGCATTTTTCCAATGAAGAATAAATCCTTCTTCAGCCATTTGCCTGCTTATTAAAATGCAATCAGCAGATGATGTCAGATCAGTATGATACCTCTGCAATTCGCGATCCCAATTCCATTTGGGTCCCCAGTTCCAAAGCATCCAGTCTGTTTTTCCATCAGGCGATGCAATAAACCCGTCTATCGAGGTTTGAATTTCTAATATTAGCTTTCCCATTTCTTATCTCTTGCAAAAGTGTTGCCAACGTGTTTGAAATTTTGGGTTCAAATGCGACAAATTAAGGGGGAGTTTCCGACATAACCCTTCCATCATTTTTTGCCTTTGCCGGTATTGAACTAAAGTGTAGTCTTGAATTTAGTTCATCATTACTCAGTTAATTTCGTCGCATAATTGTATAATGACTTGTTATACCTGGGTAAATGTGAAGATTTCGTTTTTAATACTATAGATAATGCTTCTTTGTCTTTTCCCCCGGAGGAAAGGGAAAGTGCTAAAAATGCATCGATGGCATCATTTAATTCATCTGAATAATTATTTTTCTCTTCTATTAATATTTCTATACTTTCCCCAAACTTACCATTGTTTCTTAAAGTGCTTGCAAGTTGAATCCTGGCCTTTCTTCTTCGTATCCCTGTCAAGCCAAGACTTAATGCGGACCTGTTAAGTGGTTCAGCTTCTTTTTCATAACCAGTAGAATCAAACGCACAAGCATTTTCAAAATATGCAATTGCATTTGATTCTGCTTCAGGAAGTCTGCTGGTATGAATTTTTATTTTCTCAACAAAATCAATATCTGGTATTTTTCCAAGTTGCTCCCAGATAAGTTTCAGTTGGTTTTCCCAATCCCGGATTTCATTCATTTTTTTTATTTAGACTTATAATAAAATCTCTGCTAACAGGTCAGGCTTGAGAAACCACGTAAATAGGATCCCGTTAGCCGGTTAACTTTTGGTACCCGTGGGGAACTAACGACGCAACTCTTTCCGCTTCGTTCTTCAAATCAAGTGCGTAGGTTTCGAATATCATCCTGAAGTCTGGCAACCGATTTTTTATGAGTGCGAACATCAGCCCGCTGAAATGCTCCTCCATAATGAAATTGGTCGAACCATTTTTGCATTGTATCAGTTCAAAAGTACGTGAACCTCTAAAGAAGGGAATGAAGCCATTGCTCCATGTCATCTGCTTATTTTTCTTTACATCAGAAACTTTAGGCTTAAATGTTCGGTTGGTTCCGGGAACATGAATACGGATGCGTTCACCTTCGCAGATGTTACCATCAATGGCACTTACCGTCGAATTCCATTTTGAAAACCCTTTTGCGTCGGTTAATAATTCCCATATGTCTTCAGCCGTTGCATGAATCTTCGCTTCAACCTTACAGGTCATAGAAAAGACTTTTTTTACTTGCACGAATTCAATTTCTTTCGTTTTCATGATAGTTGATTTAATTTTTGAACCCGCAAATAAATTAAAAGCTGAAAACAGGAAAACTGTATAGCGGCGAAAAAAGTATAATTGCCGATCAGCGCTCAATACTTTCGGTAAATTTTCTTTGCAATGATATCTGACAGGAGTTCTTTAAGAACAGGATTGTATTGTTTTACCACTTGATTAGAAAGAAACAGCGCACAACCAAGATTATTACTTCTTTTTCTTCTTTGAAGGTTTGGCATTTTTGTTATAGACCAGTGCCAGGTTTACCCAATATTCCAGTTTTTTCTTTGTGCTTAAAGCCCCGATATCGACAAAAGCGAAACCTTTCATAACCTTATTGGTGAAGTCCATAGGTTTGCAGCCTTCCTTTTCCATCACTTCATCATTTAAAGCAGGATCGAAGCGGACCATCAGGCGTTCTTTTTCTACACCCACGCACATTTTATCATTGACCATAAAGCATAGACCACCAAACATTTTCTTTTCTTCCACATTCTTATGAGTAAGTGATATAATTTCACGAACTCTGTTAGCCAGCTTTTCATTGTATGCCATATAAATGTTTTAAAAATAAGCTTTGCATTATTGTGCCAGATTCATGTCACCCGCTGTGCTTTCAATTTTCTTAAATTGTCCAATCACCCAAAGAAATTAAAGTAATAATATCCGGCCAGGTTTCATACGCAGCTAATCCAGCTTCCACTGGCAATACATCTGGGGCCAATAGTTAAATATACGTAATGAATTATTTTTTTTGAAAATTGTAACTCATTTATGCCGAGGTTGGTGTTCCTTGACACAACCTCTTCGCAACACTAACAAAGGCATAACAGCAGCAAAAATTGCTTTGTGCCCAATATGCTTCTTTTTTTTCAGCTTAATCAAAAAACTGAACGAGATTCCCATCGGGATCACTGACAATGAAGTTTCGCTTTTGTGTTTTGGAATCTGACCATATTCCTGGCACCGAAATATTCAGATCGGCAAAATGTTTTAAACAAGCGTCGATATCAGCTACCTTAAATCCAATTTTAAAAAATCCCTGTAATTGAGTTCCTTCCGGTTTGTCTTTAAGCAAATTTTTTGGATTGAATGAGTTTTTAAGTTCTAGTAACTCTATAGTAAGCGATGGAGACTCCAGGATGAATATATTATACCCCGCATTTTCATCTTTCATATGACCTTTTAGCTTCAAGTCAAATACAGATTGATACCATTTAGCTGAAGAGTCTAAGTTCTTAACCACTATCGCAGAAAAGGAAGGATGATATTCAAATGAACTGGTTGCAGGTTGAGCAAAAGATCCCAAAGCATTAAAAAAGATGAGCGGAAAAAAGATATACTTCATACATCAACCTTTGGCAATTGTATTTTTCAAGAGTTCATTACTAAATTAAAACCATTCAAAAGAAATGATTTCCCGTTCATAAAATTTTGCTGTTCGTTCTGCAGATAAAATATACTGCTGCCCTTCACCCGCTGGCCTGCCCGGTGAAAAACCCCGGGTGAACCTGAAAATTAAGCATCCGGAATTTCCGGTTCAACTAACTTCATCAATTTGTCCAATGATTCCTGCCATCCCATGTAGCACATTTCTGTTGGGATCACAGAGGGAATACCTTCCTGGGTTATTTTAAGCTCTGTACCACAAGAAACCTTTGTAAGCCAGATCGAAGTGATCATTTCTCCCGGCAAATTCGGATCGTCAAACCGATCATTGTATCTTATAAATTCATTTGGCTTCAGTTCCAGAAACTCTCCACCAAAAGAGTGTCCATTGCCTGTAGAAAAATTGATAAAGCTCATTTTGTAGCTACCGCCTGGCTTTACATCCATAGTATGAACAACACATAAAAACCCATAAGGAGGCAGCCAGGAAGCCAATGCATTGGCTTCGGTAAAAGCACGATATAGTTTTTCAGGAGTTGCTTTGATAACTCTGTGTAGTGTTACGCTGTTGCCTGACATAGTTTATTCTTTAGTGTTAGTGTTAATTGAGGTTGGTGAAAACGTCTATTCGCATTTATTGTATTCTTCAACATTATTTTTATTGCTGCCATAGATTATTTCAATCTTTCAGTGACTGTTTCCTTCTTCAACACATTCCATATCTCCGGGTCTTCGGAACCGAGTACCCATACAGATATTCCGCGCAAATGTTTTTCTTCAGCAATTTTAAGTTTAGGTAAGAATGAACGTGCGTCTTCTATGAATAACCAGTTGAATATCCCTCCTGTTTCCCAATAAGAATAATATACTTGTTGATCTTCCATCCATTCAGTTTTGGCCTGGTACCTTTCCAGAAGATCCTTTGCTGCAGCATAATTGATCTCATCCCTTGTAGAGCCAGGTCCTCTATTATTGTAAGTCGGATACCAGAAATCAGAATAATCAGGTATGCCCAACGATATTTTATTTGCTGGAATACCCGAAGCAAGTAAATAAGCTACGATCCTTTTCATCCAGGGAATACCCGCCACCGGCCCGGGAGGTGTATAAGCAGTGTGCTGATCATAGGTCATCACAGAAATAAAATCGCTCGCGGCAGCAATGGTAGGGATATCAAAAGCGCCACGCCAGTTTTCATACAGAAAGCGATGATATGCAGGATTTGCACTTTCAGGTGCCGGCTGCTCTGATTTTACAACAGCGCTTGAAATGGCAAAACCATATTTGTGCAGGCTGTCTGCAGTTTGTTTAAAAAAGGAAGTATAGGTATCTTTATCAGCAAAATAAATGTTCTCGATATCAAACTGCCAACCATAGAAATTGAATTGACTAGCATAAAAAAGCATCAGCCTGATGGCTTCTTTTCTTGCAGCATCACTTGTTAGCAATGCATGTATTCCCCTTTGATCAAATGACGCAAACAATGGCATCACTTTTATGTTCTTTTTTTTAGCAAGTTCCAGTACCCGCCTGTCTACTTCGCCGGTTATTACGCCCACGCTGTCTATCCCATATACATCGGGGCAAACAATAGATATCTCATCTGCATGCTGCACAAAAGATTGGTAACTCTCAGCCGAGCCAACGAGGTAAAATAAATTTTCTGAATGGTAAGACTGGGCTTTACTGCTAAATGAAGTAATTACACATACTGTCAACAGAACGATAATCAATCGGGATTGCTTTATATAAATCATGATAAAAATTGTGAATAATAAAACGATAGTGGCAAAATACAACCAATATCAATAATGGCCCAAATCATTCTTTATTCTAACTCTGTTTTGTTGGCCGGGGATCTTTTGCAAAAGACTCCGGGCGGACTTAAGCGGGCAACGATGGAGCTCGCTTGTTCGTGTGGCTAATCACATAGCTGTGCGCAATATCAACAACGAGAAGAACGATCCTTAACTTTACAATAAATAATTTGACCTTATGCAATACTTTGTTGAGAAAAATTCAGTTGTCAGAAAGATATGGGGTAAAAGTGACACCGTACTTTTTATTTTTGCGGGCGCCGCTGCTGAATTTGCTCTGAACAAAGCCGTCGATTGGCTTTACTTTACAGGCAAACTACCTTCCAATCCAATAGCCCGGTTGTTCTCCACGGTCAGTTATGCGAGAAGAATTGTTTTTTCTTCAATGGAAGAAGCTAACAAAGCAATCGACACGATACGCAATATACATACTGCAATCGAACGAAGCCGCGGGGCGGTAATACCCGACTGGGCGTACCGGGATGTATTATTCATGCTGATACATTACTCCATTGCATCGTACGAACTGCTCGAAAAAAAATTAAGCGGGGAAGAAAAAAAAGAAGTTTACAATGTTTTTTATCGTCTTGGCGTAAGGATGGGTTTGAAAGAATTACCACTTACTTATACCGAATGGTTGCCGGTAAGAGACACACATTTGCTGAACGACCTGGAAAAAAGTAAATACACTATTGATCTTTTTAAGCAGTATAAAAAACATCTTGGCGCCATGCGATACAAGGTGTTGATTGAAGGACAGAAATTAGTGGTTCCTTATAGAGTAAAAGAATTGTTGCATTCCGGTCATGTTTCTTTGCTGGCACCTGTAGTACCGGCATATAAGGTCAGCAGGCTGATGAAGATGGACTGGTTGCTAAAAAATATTTTGCTTCCTTCCGATTATAAAGATCAAATAAAAGAACTGGATGTGTATTCGGATTGAGAGTGAATCGTTGGCGAAGAAAAATAATTAATAATAACGCGGGTCCATGCATTATGTACAAAAGATTGAGGCGTGACATGGCTTGCAAAATACATTGGTGGATCACTCGACAAGAAATGAAAATTTCATCAGTCTTCGTTTTCAATTTTTGGACAAACAACATACAGGTAACTCCGCGTAACGGCAAAAATTCTATCTGAAATCCCCGAAACAAGAATAATATGGTAAATTTGAAACAATGCTGCCTTTGACAATATAATATTGTATTCTGAACATAACGAAACAAACAAGCAGATCATGCGAACATCCCTTAACCCACCAATCCTGGCAACTATTGTATTACCTATTGTGCTGGCACTCGGTTTCCCCGCTCTTGCACAGAGCAGTTCCGATCCGTCTTCCCTTTCGAAAAATGCTTTCCAATGGAACCAGGAAGAGCGGGAACTTGGTTTTTTGCATATGGATGAGGTGTTTAGGGCACGGGAAGTGCCCAAGGGGAGCAAAGTCCACGAGCTTCCACAAGGGAAACCCATCGCTGCATTTAGCGAAGGCGGAGAAAAAGAAAAGGAACTTGAAAATTTTATGACAGAACAAAAGGTTGCCGGTCTTCTCGTTTTACAAAATGGAAAGATAGTCCTGGAACGCTATGCTCTTGGGTACAGTCGCAATGGCCGATGGACATCACAGTCTGTTGCAAAATCAGTAACGAGCACCCTTGTAGGGGCGGCCATCAAAGATGGTTATATCAAAACTGTTGACGATTACGTCAGTGATTACATACCTGATTTAAAAGGCAGTGCTTACGACAGCGTGACGATACGCCACCTGCTGACCATGACTAGTGGAGTGCGATGGAACGAGAACTACGCTGATCCGAATTCTGACATTGCCAAATTTTATTCGGATCCTGTCGATCCCGGTATCGATGCAACAGTCAGCTATATGCGTCGCTTGCCGGCCGAAGCGGAACCTGGAAAAAAATGGGTATACAAAACAGGTGAAACGGATTTGCTGGGTGTGCTTGTGAGCTCGGCTACCGGGCAAACCCTATCCAGCTATCTTTCCAAAAAAATATGGACGCCGTACGGAATGGAACAAAAAGCCACATGGATACTTGACCGTACAGATCATGAACTGGCAGGTTGCTGTCTACAGATGCCGCTGCGTGATTACGCACGTTTCGGACAATTTATTCTTGATGGCGCACGCATCAATGGTGAATCCATTGTTCCTGACGGTTGGTTGCAGGCAGCTACTCACACGCAAGTTCCACTTTGGCCAGGTGGCAGCTATGGATATCAATGGTGGATATTTAATAAAAGTACTTTCGAGGCATTGGGCATCTATGGCCAAATGATCCATATCGATCCTGCAAGGCACCTGGTGATTGTCATCAACAGCGCATGGCCTGAGGCAGAGAGTAACGAGCGACATGCGGCTGCCGCCAATTTTATCAATACCATTACTAAGGAGATTGACGAAGAATAAAAGCATCTATTGCCTACTTCACCCAGTCTGTTTCGCACAAGGCTTGGCTGTGTGACTCGGGGAGGAAAAAAATAATGATACCTTATAAAATTGCCTTTTACCCCCTAAACTTGTCGCCTTTACCCCTGCCGCAAAATATCTGGTGTTTTTAAATTTGGTTCAATCAAAACCGACATCATGAATAAAAATTGTTTATCCATATTTTGGCGTGGTATGTTAGTGGTATTTTTTATTCTTAATATAGCCACAAAAGGCATTGGGCAAACTACGGATGGATGGAAGCTGGAAAAAATGCCGGCAGACCTCGAAACAGATTTTGCGTTGAGTGCACTTCCGCCACAACTACGGGACGAAGCTACGGTATATCTGCTCGACCCTAACAAAGGATATTATATCAGCAAACAGGGCACGAATGGTTTTGTTTGCTTTATCGCCAGGACAGAATGGGAGTGGGCGGAATTCCGGCAGGATGTTGCCCCTCCTATCAGCTATGATGCAGAAGGCGCCAAAACCATCATGCCTGTTTATATTGATGTGGCAGCGATGCGGGCTTCCGGTAAATGCTCGCCTGTGCAAATCAGGGATACAATAATAGCAAGAATAAAAAGGGGGTACTATAAGGCTCCTTCGCGGCCGGGAATTTCTTACATGGAAGCACCCATGATGCGGGTGTACACAAGCAATAATCCCGGCAATAATCATGTTGCTTCTGTAAGCATGCCATATTATATGTATTACGCTCCCTGGCTTACATATTCAGATCTCGGTATTGACTCCAATTCCACGCTGGAGCCTTTCCTGGTAAACCCGGATGCCAGGGTGCTTGGCGATGGTCAGAAAGGCCCTTATGAATATCTTATTACACCGCTTAATGAAGCTGAGACGGCCAAAATACGTGAATCCGGAAAGGCACTCCTGAAGCGGCTGGAAGACTATAAGCCTTACTTTAAAGTTGAAGATATGACAGGCGGTCATCATCATTAATAAAATAGATCAATAACCATTATGCCATTGATAGTGTTTGAAGTTCAGGCGATCCCTATTTATCGAGGAAAGCCTTTCTCCTGTTAAGCGAAGCTTTTCTCCTGACAGCAGAAGCCCTTCTCCTGTCAAGCGAAGCCCTTCTCCTGCTAAGCGAAGCCTTTCTCCTGCTAAGCGAAGCCTTTCTCCTGTCAGGCGAAGCCCTTTTCCTGTTAAGCGAAGCCCTTCTCCTGTCAGGCGAAGCCTTTCTCTTGTCAAGCGAAGCCCTTCTCCTGTCAGACGAAGCCCTTTTCCTGTCAGGCGAAGCGTTTCTCGTGTTAAGCGAAGCCTTTCTCTTGTCAAGCGAAGCCTTTCTAAAGATAATCTGAGCCCTTCCGAAGATAACGGGAAGGAGATAACTCATTTTAGTTGGAGAAAGTTCGAAGACTCTGTGAGGACGGAATATTTTGAAATTAGTTCACTACATGTGAGGACGGAAGCGAAAAGATCCTGTTGGAACACTAATCGGGCGAAAGTTTCTACTTTCACCCTTTGTTTTACTGTTCTTTCGACTATATCAAAATCATTTGGCTAAAAATCCTTGCTCGTCTAATAGACGATACTGCAAATTAGCTACGACGTTGCCAGTATCTCTCTTAATGGTTCTATCTGTGTTTGTAATCTGGTAAAGGAATTTGACATTATAAGCAATTAGCGTAATGCTATCGGCTACTTTTGCTTTTTTGGATAGTGAGTCCCTTTCCACATTAATACTCGTCATTTCTTTTTTCAAATCTTCCAATTTCTTTAGACCATTTTCACTTTCAGCTTTGTAATTTTCAAATAGTGTTTTTGAAATACCTGCAGAAAGTTTCATCAGTTGCACATTTGATTGGACCAGATCACCTTCCTTATAAAACTCCTCGTTTACATTGTCGAATTTTTTATCGAGCACAGAAATTTTAGCGTAAAACCTTAATTTTTCTGTAACAGAATCCAGTTTTATAAAAATGATTGAATTGACCAATTCTCCTGAATGACTCTCCTTTATCTATTCTTCAAGAAATGTTCTCAAATCGGATTCGATTTGTTTAACAGGGACATGGGGCTTTTGTTTACATGCAATAAACAGAATAAAAAGAAAATAATAACACTTGAATTTTCTAAGTTCCATTTCAATAAATTTTGGTTTATCCTAATGTACAGAAAGAAAATCATTTTAGTTCTCGCAGTGTGTTCTTCTCTTTCAATCAAGAAAGTCTGTCTGCGAGGGGTCTGCCGTGCGCCGGCTTTGTGTGATTGCAGCGACCCCTCGGTGATTTCATTGCACAACAAAATAATTAAAGCAACCTGAAATCAAAAGGCTTATAATTTTTTATACCACCCAATTTTAGCTTGCTAATGCATCACAGCTTGGGGTTTCGCTTTGCTGCATAGGCTCTGTTATGAAAACCCCACGGAGACAACTCATCTTAATTGGAGAAAGTTAGAAGACCTGTGAAGACGGAACTCATTTCCGAACACACAGTGTTCGCAAGCGCACACCGGTCAGCAAAAGGTCGCTGATATTGGTCTACGTTTCAACCATTTGGCAAATGGCACATCGTTTGACCCCGAACGAGAAAATAACTGCATAGTGAAATTTTTGTTGCAAGCTATTCATACTTCGCAGCTCGCATTCTTGCTCGTTGTGGCCGTCGGCTGCGGTAGATCGGACTCAATTGATTCGTGGAGTGAAGCGCTGAGCCGACAGCTCCAAAAGGATACGTCGATGATAAAGATCGACACAGGTTTTTGCAATTTCATGAACAAATACCATGTGCCCGCGATTTCTGTCGCTGTTGCAAAAGGCGACCGGATGGTGTACCTCAAATCGTTTGGCCTCGCGGACCTTTCAGACGGCGTCGAAGCCGATAATCAAAGTCTTTTCAGGATCATTGAATCGTCAATGGCGATCACGTCAATCGCGATTAAAAAACTGATTGCCGAAGGGCACATCAATTATGATTCGAAAGTTTTTGGAAATGATGGAATACTGGGGCTTCGATATGGGCGAAATCAATATGGAAAGTGGATAAGCGATCTCACAGTTGAAAATCTTCTCAAGAATCAGGTTGGTGGGTGGTATGGAGAAGATGACATGATAGCGGATGTGGATTTCAGGCGATTGTTTTCGTCGAAGGATAGTGCTCTTTCCTGGGTATTGGATAATGTGCCCTTGAAATCACCGGCCGGGGACAGCGCTCACTTTTCAGAATTTGACTATTTCGTTCTCGGTCGGGTAATCGAAAAGGTATCCGGTATGCCATACGAAAATTACGTAAAAGAAAAGATCCTGCGGCCGGCGGGAATAACCGACATGGAGTTGGCCAGGGACAGCGCCAGGGGACCCCATGAAGTCACTTACTATTTCCCGAATCCAAATTCAATAAGGGACTTATTACTGCCCCGGTTTAACGGTAGAGTTCATGAGGACTTGTATTTATCAAGAGGCGATGCCGCTCTCGGATGGATTGCTTCCGCCACTGATATTGTAAAACTCATGATAAAATATGGAAGCCTTAACTCTTTATATAGCAATATAAGCGCATTACGAGCGACGTTATTGGCGGACACAGCTAAAGCCCAAAATGGTTACAATTTCGATTGGTGCCCGACTGACACGACCCGCGATTGGTGGGAAACGTTTCAGTTCCTGGGAAGCAGTACGATCATGATGCGTTCTCCAGGTGGATTTCGCTGCGCAATATTGATCAATACGTTTCGACCAGATAAATCGGAATTTTTTCCGGACATGATTCGCATCACGAAAATGATTAGCCGCGATTTGGAAACACGGAGGTTAGTTGGGGAAAGTTCGAAGACCCGTGAGGACGGGAAAGTTATTTTTTGTTGTTGGTCGGGGCGACCAACAACAACGTGTTATATTCCAGTCAACCAAATGCTCTCTGTAAGTAGATTATTTAAATTGTTGTTACTGTTAAATGGGTCCGGAACTCCTATCCACATCCAATCGCCATCCAACTTCTTGTTACCTATTGTTACAGCAAGACCAACACTTCCATGAATTCCAGAGCCCCTTTTTAGCCACATTTCAAAATTTTCTCTTAATGTATTTAAAACTTTATCTGTAAAAACTGGATCTAAAATTTGATGAAGTGAATCATTGTCAGGAAGATTTTCATAGGTAAAATAAGATAACTTTTTGTCCTGTAGACTTGGATTGTGGCTAACGAAGAGAATTGTGTGTCTAAATTCATTGACCCTTAATGCGGTAATCTGAGTCACTTCCAACATGCTATACTGTTGATTGAAGCTTGGATTATTTTTGAATTCCATAGGATAATTCGTATAGAAAAATCTATTATCGTCAATGAATTTTAAAATCTGCTCTTTTACACTGCATTTTTTATTAGTCGCCCTAAGTCTTTCATAAATTTTTACATACTCTGACGTTGTTTTCGAGCCATTGACTTTAATATTGAAATCTTTGAAATTGATGAATGCTGGCTCTATCGCTTTAACCTGGCTTCTTATTGGCTTTGCAATTCCTTTGTATATAACGATGAATACGGTGATGGTAAGTAGTACAGCGCAAAATGTGTAGAAACTAATTTTGATTGGATTCGCTGATAAATTAGCCATATAGTATCTGGCAACTAAATTAATCCGGGCCGTATCAAATGAAAAAATAGACCAGATAGTTAATATTATAAATAGGATTATAAATATTGTTCTCATATGCATTTTTACATTTTTATTTACTGAATCACACTTTTGGTTTTGTATATGCGGAGTCGGTATTTCGAAAGTACAAATTTTGTCGACGATGATGTTTTCGAGATAGTGACCGGAATTATCTCTGTACCACCAATAACAAAGTTGAATATAATTGCCAAACGTACAAGAGTGCGACGCAAGAGAAGCTGAACATAGTTACAAAAGCTGGCTACATAATCACCCTTCGACATCCTTCGACAAGCTCAGGATGACATTGCTCAGCGTGACAATACTTAATACTTCCACCTTACAAATGCTTCGACAGCGGCGTAGTGTGTTAGTCCCAGTTGTGCATAGAGGTTGGCTGTGTTCTCGTTTCTTTCTTCGGCACGCTGCCAGAACTCGCGGCTGTCACTTCCCTGGAAGGGCACCATATCTTTTTGTGATTGATGAATGAATATGCCGTAGCGTTTTTTCAATACCTGGTCGGGGCTCATGGGTATGGCCATTTCTATTTCTTCAATGTTCCATTCCTGCCACGCACCTTTGTACAGCCACAGCCAGCAATCTTTCAGCCATGCATCGCCACCTTTTTTTAGTTGGTTCAATGATTCGAGTACAATATCCAAACAAACTTTGTGCGTGCCATGCGGATCGGCAAGATCGCCTGCAGCAAATATTTGGTGCGGTTTTATTTTCTTCAATAAGTCAATCGTGATTTTTACATCTTCATCACCCATTTCATTTTTTTCAATGGTTCCCGTTTCATAAAAAGGAAGATTGAGGAAGTGAATGTTCCCGTCTTTGATGCCTACATAGCGACAGGTGGCCCTTGCTTCGCATCTTCTTATTAGTCCTTTAATGGCACGTATCTCGTTTGTATCAACCTGGTTCGATTTTTTCTGCGACAAATATTTTCTTGCGTTCGCTAAAATTTTTGATGACTTGCCTGTATCAATACCTGCTATTTCTTCAAAGCCCACCGCAAAATCCAAAAAGCGTGTAACGAATTCATCAGTGACGGCAATGTTGCCGCTGGTTTGATAAGCCACATGTACATCGTGTCCCTGGTCGTGCAGGCGCTGAAAAGTGCCACCCATGCTTATGATATCATCATCGGGGTGAGGGGAGAAGATGACCACTCTTTTCGGATAAGGTTCCGAACGTTCGGGATGCGCCGGTATCACTGCATTGGGTTTGCCACCGGGCCAGCCGGTAATGGTATCACGCAGCATATAATATACCTGCAGGTTGATTTCATAAGCATCGCCTTTTTCCACCAGCAGATCACCGAGACCGTATTCATTATAATCATTGTTGGTGAGAGAGAGAACAGGCTTGCGTGATTTTAAAGCCATATTTACTACGGCTTTTTTTATCATAGCCGGTGTCCATTCAATATCACCGGTAAGCCAGGGAGATTTGTTTCTTGTAAGATCGGCAGCGGCCGATTCATCCACAACAAAAATGCAATCGGGATGTTGCTGCAATAAACTTGCAGGTACCTGCTCCGTAACAGGACCTTCAACAGATTTTTGTACTACGGGAGATTTTGCCGGTCCCCACGCCAATAAAATAATTTGCTTTGCTTTCATGATGGTGCTGATACCCATGGTAAGCGCCATGCGGGGTACTTCGGAAATATTGGCGAATTCAAACGAGTTGGCAAGCCGTGTTGAATTCTCGAGTGTGATCAATCTTGTTCTTGAATAAATACTGGAGCCGGGTTCATTAAAACCGATATGACCATTATTACCAATGCCCAATACCTGCAGGTCAATACCGCCTGCATCTTCGATCTTTTTTTCATATTCAGCGCAATGAGTCTTTACGTTTTCCTTGGCCAGTTCGCCATTGGGAATATGAATATTTTTCGGATCGATGTCAATGTGATCAAACAAATGCCGGTGCATATAATCATTATAGCTCTGCATTGCATCATGATCGATAGGGTAGTACTCATCCAGGTTGAACGTGACCACATTTTTAAAGCTCAACCCTTCTTCATTATGCAGGCGTACTAATTCTGTATATAAAGTTTTTGGAGTAGAGCCGGTAGCAAGGCCCAGCACTAATTTTTCTTTTTTGCTTTGTTTTTCTTTGATAAGAGATGCAATTGTTTTTGCTGCAAACAAAGACCCATCCTGGAGATTCTTATAAATTTTTACGGGGATTTTCTCAAAACTGTCAGCGAGACTAATTGATTCAACAGGTTTTGGCATTCAGTTCGTTTAAGCGATAAAGATAAAAAACTGTGATGAAAGAAAAATTGAGTTGCATTAAATGATGAATAAATCATAACAACAAATAGTTGTTGATTAAAGCAATGATTTATTATAATGTGCACCCCACAGGTCGTACCTTTTGTACTGCGTCTCCAATCTTTGCATAAAATCATCCCAATCACGGTCTTCTCCACCTGCCGGAGTGGTAGGTTTTTTGCTCCATAGCACCTCGCTTAAAGCAGTCATGCGCGGAAAGATCATATATTCAACCAGCTTTTCATTTTTCGTATATTCTGACCACAAATTTCCCTGCGAACCAAGAATGTATTTTGCCTCCTGTTGATCCAACTCTTTAGGAACGGGATCATACCGGTAAACTGTATCTGTCGGAATGTAATCTCCATAAGTGATCGAATCTTCGCTTCTTGACTGTGCAAGATTAAAATAAACAGTGTTAATAGGAGTCATGATCACTTTATGTTTTTGCTTTGCTGCGGCAATACCACCTTCTTCACCTCTCCAACTCATGACCACTGCGTTGGGTGCAAGACCGCCTTCCAGTATCTCATCCCAACCAATAAGTGTTCTTCCTTTGTTATTTAAATATTTTTCTATTCTCTGCACAAAATAACTCTGCAGTTCATTCTCGTCTTTTAAATGTTCTGTTTTAATTCTTTGCTGGCAAAGAGGACAGCGGTGCCAGTTTTCTTTCGGACATTCATCGCCGCCTATATGAATATATTTTGAAGGGAATAATGCCATTACTTCATCCAAAACATCTTCCAGGAACTTGAATGTAGATTCTTTTCCCGCACAAAAAACATCTTCGAAAACTCCCCATGTTTGTTGTACCTGTTTGCCGGTTGAGTCTCCGCTCCATTCACATTCCGGAGGATGTTTTGTCGACTCGTCGGGAAAGCAACTTAAATATGGATACGAAGCAATGGCAGCACTGGAGTGCCCGGGCATTTCAATCTCGGGGATGACAGTAATGTATCGTTTCGCTGCATAAACTACTACATCCTTTATTTCATCCTGTGTGTAATATCCTCCGTACCTAATGCCGTCGTTACCTTTTCCCGGGTAGTTGCCGACAATGGTTCCATTCCTCCATGCGCCTACCTGTGTAAGTTTTGGGTATTTTTTTATGTCAATTCTCCATCCCTGGTCTTCAGTCAGGTGCCAGTGGAAATAATTCATCTTATGCAAGGCGATGTAGTCGATGTACTTTTTGACAAAAGCCACAGGAAAAAAATGCCGCCCGCAATCCAGGTGCATACCGCGGTACCCGAATCGTGGATAGTCTTTTATAGATACATATGGAATTTCAAGTTTGTTGTTTGAAGTTTGAAGTTGGCCATTGTTAACCGGCAGTAATTGTATAAGTGTTTGAAAAGCGTAAAACAGGCCTACGTCATTTCCTTTCAGATTAATTCCTTTTTTATTCACTGTTAATTCATACCCCTCTGCCGGTGAAAAATCTTTTTCATAATCAACAAATATTTCCGTTGGCAGATCATCGCTATGAGTATTTCCTTTGGCAAACCTTGATATGTTGTAATATTTTTCTAAATAATCCTTGAAAAAGGAAACGCCATAGTCCTCGGGTATTTCGTTGTGATAAATAAACCCAATGGGCTGTTTTATAGTTAGATGACGTCTGCCAACCTTCATCTCAGCAGGTTTTGGTATAATAGCTATTTCCTGCGCCTGCACCAGGCATGTTGCCCAAAGAGCACCTAATAACAGAACTATTCTCATGGTAAACTGATTTTAGGAATATGTTTTATTCTAATTTACTTTTCTTAAGTCAATTTTCCCATGTTGTTTCTCATAAATGGTTTTTTTCGAATCAATTTCACTTACGTCTTTTTCTTGCGGCTTGTTACCAACTCCTGTTGCTAATGCTGTTTGGAAATTAAGCATTGCTTTGCTGTAATCAACTCCCCACAGATCATATCTTTTAAATTGTGTCATCAACCTTCTTTCAAAATCTGTACTATCACGATCTTTTTTGGGGCTCCACAATACTTCACTCAGCGCACTCATGCGTGGAAAGATCATGTATTCCACTTTTCTTTCGTTGCCCATGTATTCTGTCCACACATTTCCCTGTGCACCTAAAATGTATTTTCCCTGGTCTTTAGTTAATGAATCGGAAACAGGTTCATAACTATAAGTTTTTTCAAGAGGTAAATAACCTCCGATTGTTACTGAATCTTCATTGCGACTTTGTGCATGATCAAAATAAACCCATGCGCCCGGTGTCATGATCACTTTATGTTTTTGCCTTGCCGCCGCAATGCCGCCTGCTTCCCCTCTCCAACTCATTACTACCGCATTGGGTGCAAGGCCGCCTTCCAAAATTTCATCCCAGCCGATCAATATTTTTCCTTTGCTGTTTATATATTTTTCGATCCGCTGAATAAAATAACTCTGCAATCCTTCTTCATCTTTTAAATGTTCATCCTGAATTCTTTTTTGACAAAGAGGGCAACGTTTCCAATTTGCTTTCGGACATTCATCACCACCTACATGAATATATTTTGACGGAAATAATTTCATCACTTCATCCAATACGTCTTCTAAAAATTTGAATGTAGATTCTTTGCCTGCACAAAACACATCAGGAAAAACGCCCCAACTCTGCTGCACCTGTTTTCCCGTGCTGTCTCCGGCCCATGCAGTTCTTGGATTATGTTTGGTTGCTTCATCAGGAAAACAACTTAAATACGGATAGGCTGCAATAGCAGCACTCGAATGGCCCGGCATTTCAATTTCAGGAATGATAGTGATATATCGTTTGGCTGCATACGCCACCACATCTTTTATTTCATCCTGTGTATAGTAACCACCATAATGTATTCCGTCATTTCCTGTTCCGGGATAATGACCGATGATCGTTCCGTTTCTCCACGCACCAACTTCAGTAAGCTTTGGGTATTTTTTTATTTCAATTCTCCATCCCTGGTCTTCTGTCAAATGCCAATGGAAATAATTCATTTTATGCAGTGCAATGAAGTCAATATATTTTTTGATAAATGAAACGGGAAAGAAATGACGACCGCAATCGAGGTGCATGCCGCGATATTCAAACCGTGGATGATCTTTTATCGAAACATAGGGAATTTGAAGTTTGTTGTTTGTAGTTTGTGGTTTGTTGTTATCAACGGGCAATAGTTGAATAAGTGTTTGCATGCCATAAAAAACTCCGGGTTCATTGTCGCCGGCAATATAAACACCTTTATTATCAACGGTCTCCAGGTAAGCGCCCTGTACAGGATTATCCATCCGTTCATAATTTAACCGAATGGCATTTGATGATGCTGAGTTTTTTACCAGTTTTAATTTGAAATGATAAAACTTTTGAAGATAGTCGTTCAGGAAGTCGGCTGAGTTTTCCAGGTCACTTCCTTCCAAAACTATTTCAGTCGAAGGAGTGATCTCAAACTTAGCCGCGATCTTTGGTTGTTTAAGAGAAACAGGTTGAGGAATAATATTTATTTCCTGTGCCTGTATCAAAGTCACCATCCAGATGACATTTAATAAAAAAACTTTTTTCATGTTATGTCAATTTTCAAAATGTGCTTTACTGTAATTTACGTTCCAGAGATCGTATCTTTTGAATTGTGTTGCCATTCTTTTTTTGAAATCATCCCAGTTACGATCTTCTTTTTTGCTCCACAACACTTCGCTCAATGCACTTATTCTCGGAAAAAGCATATACTCAACTTTGCGCGGATTGGTTATATATTCAGTCCACAAATTTCCCTGTGCACCTAAAATGTATTTTGATTCCTGCTGATTTAATTCTTTCGGAACAGGCTCATAATTATAAACATTTTCGACAGGATTGTATCCATTGGCCGTAAGTGAATCATCATTCTTTACCTGCGATTGATTCAGGTAAAGCGGATTATTAGGCGTCATGATCACATAATGATTTTGTTTCGCGGCTGCAATACCACCTGTTTCTCCGCGCCAGCTCATGACTACAGCATTGGGAGCCAATCCACCTTCCAGTATTTCGTCCCAACCAATGATCGTTCTTCCTTTACTGTTCACGTATTTCTCAATTTGCCGGATAAAATAGCTTTGCAATTCGTGTTCATCTTTCATTCCTTTTTGTTTCATCAGTTGCTGGCAGAAAGCGCAATTGTGCCACCATATTTTACTCACTTCGTCACCGCCAATGTGTATATACTTTGATGGAAAAAGGTCCATCACTTCATCCAGCACGTCTTCCATAAAATGAATGGCATGATCAGTTGGCGCCAGCACATTATTGAGTTTTCCGAAAATGCCCCATGTTTGTGTTACTGCATATACACTATCCGGCTTAGTACCTAACTGCGGATAAGCCGCAAGCGCTGCCATGCAATGACCGGGCATATCGATTTCAGGTATTACTGTTATAAATCTTTCTGAAGCATATTTCACAATTTCTCTTATCTCGTCCTGTGTATAGTATCCGCCATAGCGAATACCATCATTACCGGTGCCTGGATATTTGCCAATGATCGTTCCATCGCGCCATGAACCGATTTCTGTAAGCTTTGGATATTTTTTTATTTGAATTCTCCATCCCTGGTCATCGGTCAAATGCCAATGGAAATAATTCATTTTATGCAAGGCGATGAAGTCAATATATTTTTTAATGTAACTGACAGGAAAGAAATGACGGCTTACATCGAGGTGCATTCCTCGGTATTGAAGCCTTGGGTAATCTTTTATGGAAACATAAGGAATTTGAAGTTTATCGTTTATCGTTTGTGCCCGCCCGGATAACCCGGTCGGACGGAGTTCGTTGTTGCCGACCGGGAATAACTGGATAAGAGTTTGGAAGGCATAAAACAAACCGACTTCTCTTCCTCTTACAACAATTCCTTTTTTGTCAACGATCAATTCATAACCATCTTTCGGTGAAAAATCATTTTCATAGTCGACAAATATTTCTGTGGGCAGGCCATAGCTATGAGTATCACCTTTGACAAATTTGGATATGTCATAATACTGTTTCAAATAATCTTTAAAAAAGGTAACTCCATAGTCTTTGTGGATGTCGTCATTGTATATAAACCCGACGGGTTGCTTAATCGTCAAATAACCCTGACCAACTTTCATTTCTGCAGGTTTAGGAATAATATTTATTTCCTGGGCACTTAAGGAGGAATATATAGCAAGAAAAACGATTGATATTATTTTCTTCATAAGGCTATTTCATAATGGGTAAGATAATATTTGACAAATGCTCTGCATCATGATAAATACGAATAGTGGCTTTTTGAAAATCATTTTCATTCGCCTCAGGTATTTTCATAAACTTTTGGGGATTGCGATCCACGATTGGGAACCAGGTACTTTGCACCTGAATCATAATCCGATGTCCTTTTTTAAAAGTGTGTGCCACTTCATTCAGATCAAATGAAACTTCTTCAATTTTCCCTGGGGCAAATGGTTCAGGATTTTCATAACTGTTTCTGAATTTTCCCCGAAACACTTCTGCTCTTACCATTCTCTCAAAACCTGCCATTGTGAAATTTCGCGGATTAGGATCAGGATTTGTTTCATTTTCGGGGAGTACATCGATCAGCTTCACTATAAAATCCGCATCTGTTCCTGTAGTTGACACAAAGAGATTCGCTTTCAACCTACCGGAAACAGTTACATCTTTATCGAGAACATCTGATTTAAAACTAACCACTCCCGGGAGTTTTTCCGCGAAGCGTTGATCTTCCACCACGTATTCATTATTTCTTCTATCATATACACCGTTAGTATACGGCAAAGGTTTATCCGGATCGCTTACATATTCGTTGTAGCTGTTTTTTTGAGTTGGTTTATTGGTAGAAAGTTCTCCGTCTTTCTTAAAATAGAATGTTGTGTTTTGTGCATCAACAGGCGGCCAGTTTGAATATTGCTTCCATTCATTTGTTCCTGTTTCATATACTATAGCTTCGGGAAGATTGAAGTCGCCTTTGTCTTTTAAATAGAAATTAAAAAACTTTGTTTCAATCTTATTAAAATATTCATTCAGATTTGCTCCAAAATTATAACTGCCAAACTTTGCCCAGGATGGTGCTGACCATGCGCCATGTGTCCAGGGACCCATTATAATGTGGTTATTATTTTCCGGAGTTTGTTTTTCAATAGCCTCATAGGTCCGCAGAGCGCCAAACATGTCTTCAGCATCGAACCATCCGCCTACCAGTAAAACAGCGGGTTTTATATTTTTTAAATGCGGGCGAATATTTCTTGATTGCCAGAAACTGTCGTACGTATCATGCTGAAGTATTTGCCCCCAAATGCCTGTGCCATTAAAATATTGCGGGCCATTTGCATTTTTCAATGTTCCCATGTCTAAGAAAAACTTATAAACGTCTTTCGTTCCTGCATTGAATACAGGTTTATAATCTTCACTATCGCTGCTTCTTTCTCCGTCGAAATAATTATAAAAATCAAAATTATCAAGAAGAAAATATGCGCCGTTATGATTACAATCATCGCCAATAAATTCGTCTGTTACAGGTGCTTGGGGTGAGACTGCTTTAATTGCAGGATGAGCATCAGGCAACGAAGCCGATGCATAAAAACCGGGATAAGAAATTCCGTACAAACCTGCACGACCATTATTCTTTGTATGTTTCAGCAGCCATTCAATAGTATCATAAGTATCGCTGCTTTCATCCACATCTTTATTTGACTTTTTATTGTCAATCGCCGGGGTCATTTCCCGGAAAATGCCTTCACTTTTATAACGACCCCGTACATCCTGGTAAACAAAAATATATTTCTCTTTCATCAGGTCGCTATTTGGCCCAAGCCTGTCGGGATATTTTTCTTCATCGTACGGATAGCATGAATAGGGTGTCCGTTCCATTAAAATTGGGTAGACAAGAGAAGTATCTTTTGGTGTATAAATAGCAGTGAAAAGTTTTACCCCGTCTCTCATCATTATGTATACTTCTTTTTTTGAAAAGTTATCCTTAACATAGGATGCATCATTGTCTTGTGCTGTAAGAGAAAATGTAAACAGACAAAAAATAATTGCAGCACTGATCTTCCGAAAAAAAACTTTCATTTTTAGTCCTTTAAAACTGGTAAAATGATATTGCTGCTGTTTGTTGCATCATGGTATATGCGGATAGTTTCTTTCTGGAAATCGTTGTCATTCGCCTCATAAATATTTATAAATTTTTGTGGATTCCGATCTGCCAGCGGGAACCAGCTACTTTGTATTTGTATCATAATGCGATGTCCTTTCTTAAATGTATGCGCTACATCAGGCAGATCAAATTTTACTCTTTCAATTTTATTGGGCTTGAATGGTTCCGGATTTGAAAAACTGTTCCTGTATCTTCCTCTCATAATTTCTCCGCGAACAAGCATCTGGTATCCTCCCATGGGATAAGAACCGCCCGCATTACGGCTACGAATTTTCGCTGGCTCATCAGGGTATTTGAAGTCATCGGGAAATACGTCGATTAGTTTCACTACAAAATCTGCATCAGTAGAAGAAATACTTGTGAAAAGATCAGCCGTCACAACTCCGGCCAGCGTTACATCATCATCTAAAATATCTGTTTGAAAACTCAGCACATCCGTTCTTCGGGAAGCAAACCGCTGATCATCTGTCATATAATCTCTTGTTCTTTCAAAGTGCACATCTTCTGTATAGGGAACCGGGTGAGCAGGATCGCTGATATATTCATTAAAACTTTTTTTGGCAGAAGGTTTATCCCATAAAAGCTTTCCATCCGGTTCGAGGTAAATAGGTTTATCTTCTTTTTCTGCCGGCGGCCATTGCGATAAATGTTTCCATTCGTTGGCCCCACTAAAAAAAATAGTCGCTTCCGTGATATTTGAGATATCTCCGTCACCTTTTAAAAAATAATTGAAGAAAGGCATCTCAACGTTGTTCTGATACCAATAGGCTGTATTGGAACCAAATTCTACATTGCCTAAATGTGTTCCGTCGCTGCTTCCCCACTGGCCATGATACCAGGGTCCCATTACCAGTTTATTGAAATGTGTGGAAGGGTTTTTCTTTTCGATCGCTTTGTAGAGATTCCATGCACCAAAACCATCTTCCGCATCAAACAAGCCTCCTACTTCCAGCATTGCAGGTTTTATATCCCCGACAAAATTTCTTGGGTTTCTTACTTCCCACCATGCATCACGATCAGGGTGAGCATACAGATCTTTCCAGAACTTGATACTATCGCCGGTTAACTTCATAAAATTTTTCAGAGAACCTATTTGCAGGTAAGTTTGATAATTGTCATTGGTTGGAATTTTTAACGCAGACTTTGGTCCAACTGTAGTAGGATTTGGTCTTGGATAACCAAATCCACCTGCATAAAAACTAAATCCATCCATAACAAAAAAAGCGCCGTTGTGATGAAAGTCATCACCCTGGAACCAATCTGTAACAGGTGCCTGCGGGCTTACGGCTTTTAATGCTGGATGGCCACTAAGTGCAGCCATGGTGGAATAAAAGCCGGGATAGGAAATTCCAAACACACCGACATTCCCATTATTGTCCTCAACATTTTTAATTAACCAGTCAATAGTATCGTAAGTGTCACTGGCTTCATCAACATCCGTGTTTGTTTTTTTATCTGGGATAAAAGGGCGAATATCCACAAATTCTCCTTCGCTCATCCAGCGGCCGCGGACATCCTGTATAACGATGATATAATTTTCTCTTGCATAATATCTCCAATGGCCCCTCCAAAGACGACTTGTAAAATTTTGTTCACCATAGGGAGAACAGGAGTATGGGGTACGTGTCATTAAAATTGGATGCTTCTCGGAAACATTTTTCGGGATATAAATTGCAGTAAACAATTTGATACCATCCCGCATGGGAATATAAACTTCTTTCTTTGTATAGTTATCATGGATCCACGCACTGTCCTGTGAATTGGATTGGGCAAAAGAAAAAAAGAAGAAAAATAAAAGGAAAAGCAGTAATAAAAACTTTCTCATGATGTGAAATTGATTAGCGCCGAAGTTATCAATAAATCACATCACTTGATAAATGCTCCTGTACGGATTTATAAATGTTCAGTTTCAAAATGCCTGAACCTTGTTTTCAGTTCTTCAAACAGATCACGGAAGATCAAGAATTTTTCTCTTAGTTCGGAATGATTGTCCAACCGTTCATTATCAAAACCAATAGGGGCCATATCACGTACAAAAGCGGCTAATTGTTTTTCCGAAATATTCAGATCATGCTTCAGTTCGTCAATTACTTCCCGTTGGCGGATAAATTGATTCTGGAACTGTTCGATATGTGCGGCCAATTTTTTTGAAGTGTTATGAGAAGCTATATATGCGAGGTGACTTTCAAAAATTTTGATCAGCTCAGTATCAAAGTTCAGTTCAGCGATCCATAATTGGTATTCGACATGAAGTTTGAAAGGAGGTAGTGTTGTTACCATAACTCAAAGGTTTTATATAAAGCAACAACAGTCATGCTTCCTTTCCTTTGACGAAGATTTGTTTTAATTATGATTTTAATCAGTCTTTTGCGTGCAGCTATTTTAATAGTACTATTGTTCCCTTCTGCTGAAGAAATTGTTTTTGTTTAAACGAGTAATCGAGCAAATAAATATAAACTCCCTGGTCAAGTTTTTTATCCAGGTACATTCCATTCCACCCTTTGTGCATATCACGGGTTGCAAATACAAGCTGCCCCCACCTGTTGTATATGCGAAGAGTGAAATTTTGCAATCCAATATTGGGACATTTGGGTTTTACTCTGAACACATCATTTAATCCATCATCATTGGGTGTAAAAGCAGAAGGTACATAGAAACTGCATTCATCACAGCCCTGTACCGTTACATTAATTGAATCTTTTTTTGTGCAGCCGTTGTTGTCAGTTAGCTGTACCCAGTACAAACCTGATTTGTCAACATTCAACGTTGGTTGACTGCTTCCATCCTGCCAAAGGTAATTGGTAACGGTTTGCAAGCCTGCATTGAGAGTGATGGAGGTAGGTGCGCAAAGCAATGTATCATTACCCAGCGTAAAATCATGCAATTCAGAAAATGTTACGGGAAACGGTAAACTGTTCACACAGGTGTTGTAAGGTAGGCCAACGTTTACTACATAATTTCCTTCGGCTTCCTTTTTGTCCGGAACAGTATAAATTTCGGATATAGCATTTGGTATCAGTACACCATCTTTATACCACTGGTAAGTAGCAGCCCCATACTTTGGCGCTTTTAATACATAATGCCAAGTGCATGCATCGCCTGAAATCGCAGTAATCTTTCTAAATGAAAAATCGGCCACCGGTGCAAGTACCAGTTTGTCCATGTAATACATGGAATTGGATTGATAATAATCAGGATCGCCAGTGCGATTGCGGCAATCGGGCCCAATACCAATGCAGTAAATATCTTCTTGAGGTGTAAATTCAATAACACCTGTTACCCATTCATTATGTCCATATAAGTTTACTTGTCCTAATTGAACCCATCCGGGATTATTCGTTAAACATCCCATTTTTACAGAATTATTTAAAGGGAAAGGAAGGCAATCTTTTCGTCCAAAAAGTGCAATACCTGCATAACCCCTGGACTCAGTAGGATTTCCCATTGTACATTTGCCTAAGCCCTTTGTACCAAAACCGAAGTAAAAAGTTAATAAATAGGTTTGCCCTGTATACAAATGTTGCGAAAGACAGTAAGTGATATATGATTTACCAATATAACTTTCATTGCTATTAACATTTGCATCGTTTTCAAAAACCCCAATAAAGCCCCTTCCATCAGGCAAAGGCAGTGGCACTCTTGGATAAGCATAAGAACAAGCCTTATCAATTTGAAAAGCCGTAGTATCAAAAATGCTTCCAAGCTTATTCGTTCTGCAATTATAATTGAAATAATTAACCTCCCATGTATTGTGAATAAAGGAATGCCAATTGTTCACTGTTATGCCACCATAATCAGCCCGTGCATCAATACGTCCACCTTCAAGATAAGAATCGGCAGAACATCCAGAATAGTCTTCAAAAGAATTATTAACTAACAAGGATGAAGGAAAAGAATCTTTACAAGCGGGCAATTGGGGTAATGCCTGCCGTTGTAGAATGAGAATAAATGTCAGTATGGTCAGTATATTTCTCATGCGGACAAGGTACTCAGAAATAGGTGCTGTATAAATATACAAACAAGAAAGAAGTCATTCTATTATAAGAATGGCTTCCTTCAAAAAAATATCGTTCGAAACAAAATTATCAGTCTTCTAAAACTCCGAATTTACCAATGTTCACATCATTGATCGCTTCTTCGAGTTCTTTCCAGGTATTCATTAAAAACGGGCCGTATTGTGCAATTGGTTCATTGATGGGTTCACCGGATAAAACCAACAACACTGCATCTTCAACAGTTTTTATTTTTATTAATTCTCCATCATTTTTAAATAAAACAAAATGATCAGTTGCAACTGTGGCATCATTGATCGTTGCACTTCCTTCTATTACTAAAATGCCTGTGTTATAATTTTCAGGGAAAATCAATTCTGCTTCAGCATTCTTTTTCAATCTTTCATTATATACGTGCATTGGCGTAAAAGTAGAAGCAGGCCCTTTTACTTCCTTGTATTCACCGGCTATTACTTCAATCACCCCTTTATCATCAGCTAACTTATATTTTCCCATGGAACCGTTTGTGATTTCCTGGTATTTTGGGGCGGTCATTTTATATTTAGCGGGAAGATTAACCCATAATTGCACCATTTGAAACAATCCGCCTTTTTTGCTAAATTCTTTTTCGTGGTATTCCTTATGCAGAAGTCCCGATGCTGCCGTCATCCATTGTACATCACCTTCGCCGATCACACCGCTGTTGCCTGCACTGTCGTGATGAGCAACTTTTCCATGATAGGCAATAGTTACCGTTTCAAAACCGCGATGCGGATGAACACCAACTCCACGCGGATGATCACTAGGCGAAAATTCAATTTTAGAATTATAATCCAGTAAAAAGAACGGGCTCATTCTTTTTTTATCGATCGTTCTGTTGTTAGGGAAAAAATTATGCACTCTGAATCCATCGCCCACCATATGCGGAGCCGGGGGAGGAAGAATGGCTTCTATTGTTTTTATATTATTCATGATACTTATCTCAATTTTATTTTAAACTGGTACTTCCATTAGAAGCAGTTCTGCGTCATTATCTGCTTTTATTTCTAAACTCCCTGCTCCTGTGATTGCCAAACCATCACGGCGATTTAATTTTTCGCCATTTATCGTTATGTCGCCATCTATTACAAAAGCATACACACCATTTTCATTATTCTTTAATTCATAAGTTGTAGAAAAGTCTTTATCGAGTTTCCCCAAGCTAAACCATGCATCCTGGTGAATTTGCACGCCACCATCATCAGAGCCAAGAGGTGAGACGACCGTTAACAGTTTATTATGTTTGTCAGCATCACTAAAACTTTTTTGATCGTACCTCGGAGTTACATTTTTTTCTTTGGGGAAAACCCATATCTGGAAGAACTTTACAGGTTTATCCGGATTTTTATTTTTTTCTGCATGCTGTATTCCTGTGCCGGCGCTCATTACCTGCACATCACCTTGTTTTATCACCTGTACATTTCCCATATTGTCTTTATGTTCAAGATCACCCGAGGTAGGAATAGAAATGATCTCCATATTATCATGCGGGTGTGCACCAAATCCCATACCACCTGAAACGGTATCATCATTTAATACACGCAATGCGCCAAAATGAATTCGTTGCGGATCGTAGTAACCTGCAAAACTAAAGGTGTGATAACTGTCAAGCCATCCATGATTGGCATGACCTCTTGAATTTGATTTATATAATATTGATTTCATAAAAATTCCTTTTTTAATTTCCTTTATTTTTTGTCAATAATTAATTGTGAATCGGTAATCCATAGACTTCATTAGCGACTGTTATGCCGCAATTTTTGATTTCACCAGGCTTTCTGCAAGCCATAAATATTCTGCAATGAAGTTATGTACGTTATTCTGGAAACTTTCCTCGAGCAGGTTTCCGTCCATGTCAAATCGTTTGTCTACTCCACCTACAACGAGCATGTATGGCGAGGCGATCCCAAATAACGCATTTACCAAAAGTTGCATTTGCTGTGATGCACGAATACCGCCCAGGGGGCCGGGTGATGCCGTTACAATACCAAACGGTTTATGATGTTGCTTGGGAAAGTGGTCAAGCAGGTTTTTCATAGCAGGGGAGTAGCTGCCGTTGTACTCAGGTGATACAAGAATAAATGCATCAGCTTCAAACATTCTTTTTGCAAGAGGTTTGAATTCATCCGGAGTATGCTCTACAGAAACAAAGATTGACCTTACCGGAGGTAAATTCCAATCTTTTAAATTAATGATCCCTGTTTCATGTTCGGTTCTTTGTTCAAGCATTTTTTGCAGGTGCAAGGCTACTCTGTGTGTAACACTGTTCGGTCTTGGGCTGCCAGATATAATTTCTATTCTCATTGTAATTGATTCCTTTAATTAAATGTTTAAACATCAAAAATAATGCTTAATAAAGACTAAGGCAGTTTGTCAGTAAAATAACATGACAGACCGGTAAGAGTTGCAGGCATTGTATTATTTGGCAGAAATATTTATTCTTTGCTCTCGTAGTTTCCGATTAACAGCTTATTATTAGTTTTGAGGAGTATGAATGCCAATGAAGATTTAATAACAAGGTTCTATTCTGCTTTCCAAAAAAGAGATTATAAAACCATGCAGGAATGCTACGATAAAAATGTGATCTTTTATGATCCGGTATTTGAAGATCTTGTTGATGATGAAGTAAAGCTGATGTGGGAAATGTTATGTCTGCGTGCTACTGACCTCTTTATAGAATTTAGTAATGTACATTCAGAAGATGAATATGGAACCTGTGATTGGGTGGGGAGCTATACATTTACAAAAACAAAACGGAAAGTTGTGAATAAGATAAAAGCTCATATGCGGTTCAGAAATGGAAAGATTATTGAACATTCTGACCAGTTTAAGTTAAGCAACTGGTGCAAACAGGCATTTGGAATTACGGGTTGGCTGTTTGGTGGTATGTTTTGGTTTCAAAAAAAAATAAGGAAAACAGCACAACAGAATTTGTATGATTTTATTATAGCCAAACAGAAATCAAAATAAATAGTACATGAGCAACCGAAGAAAATTTTTGCAATCATCTCTTTTTGGAGGCATGGCAATGCTTTTGAATAAAAAAGGATTTGTATCGTCGTCCGAACCAGCAGTACAACAAGTAATGAACAATCCAATAGTCATATCCACCTGGGAGACCGGCATTGAAGCCAACAAAACTGCATGGAAAATTCTAAGCGGTGGAGGAAGGGCATTGGATGCCGTAGAAGAAGGTGTAAAAGTGATTGAGTCTTCTATTAATTGTTGTGTGGGTCTCGGTGCTAATCCTGATCGTGATGGATATGTTACACTAGATGCATGTATCATGGATGAATTTTTTAATTGCGGCAGCGTAGCTTTTCTTGAAAGAATCAAACACCCTATTTCAGTTGCGAGGAGGGTAATGGAAAAAACACCTCATGTAATGCTGGTAGGCATAGGTGCACAGGAATTTGCCGTGGCAGAAGGTTTTCCCCTGGAAGGACAAAAGTTATCAGAAAATGCTCAGAAAGCATATGAAGAATGGCTAAAGAAATCGGAATACAAGCCGGTGATCAATATAGAAAGCACAAAAGGTCATGGACCATTTGCTCCAACTCGTTTGGAAAATGGGCAATGGAATCATGATACAATCGGAATGGTAGCCATGGATATGAATGGAAACTTGAGTGGCAGTTGTACTACAAGCGGAATGGGGTTTAAAATGAGAGGCAGGGTAGGGGATTCTCCGATTATCGGGGCAGGGCTTTTTGTAGATAATGAAGTGGGAGCCTGTACTTCAACCGGACAGGGAGAAGATGTTATCCGCATCAGTGGTTCACATACGGTGGTTGAGATGATGCGCCAAGGATTATCTCCAGAAGATGCCTGTAAGAATGCAATTGAAAGAATCATTAAAATAAAAAAAGAAAAAGCCAAAGAAATACAAGTTGCATTCCTGGCACTTAACAAAAAAGGAGAAGTTGGCGCATTTGCCATACAAAAAGGTTTTAGTTATGCATTGCGCAATGGAGATACAGAAAAACTTGTCCCTTCAAAGAGCTGGTTCGATTAAATAGAATAGAGAACTTGAATTCAAAATAAATAATGGAAGAAATAAAATATATTTTAGAGATTGCCACTTCTGATTTTGAGACAACGAAAGCTGCGGTAGATGGTGGAGCTGACAGAATAGAATTGTGTGCTAATCTTTCTGAAGGAGGAACTACTCAATCTTACGGAACAATTTATCAATGTCGTGAAGCTTTTGATGTTTTGCTTTACCCGATAATCCGGCCGAGAGGAGGAGATTTTCTATATACAAACGAGGAGTATGAAATCATGCTGCATAATGTAAAGCTTTGCAGGCAGGTAGGTTGCGATGGAGTTGTGATCGGGATTTTAAATAGAGATGGGGCTCTTGATGTAAAAAGAATATCTGGTCTTATTGAAGCTGCTTATCCAATGGGAGTAACATTTCATCGGGCTTTTGATCGCTGTCGTGATCCGTTTGAAGTACTTGAACAATTAATACAAACCGGTTGCGAAAGAATTCTTACATCCGGACAGCAACCTGCTGTTAATGAAGGCATGGAATTAATAGCCGAACTAAATAAAGCTTCTGACCATCGCATTATTATAATGCCGGGTAGCGGGGTAAGAAAAGAAAATATAAAAATGCTCATCGATAAAACAGGGTGCACAGAATTTCATTCCTCACTTCGGGATAAAACAAAAACCAAAATGGAATTTATTCATCCGGCATTTAAGGATTCAGTTGAGAGCTATCTGAATAATTCAATTGACCCGAACGAAGTAAAAGCCCTAAAGGTAGTTTTGGATAAAAATGAATTTTAAGCCAGCTCTATTTGCGAATCAAATCTTGATCCTCCTTCGGCTGTTGAATGTTCACGGGAAAGATTGCCTAAATACTCATTGCATTGAGGGCATAATACTTCTTTGAATTTACCAATGCCATAAAAACCTGCCACATGAGTCTCAGAGCCGTGTCCGCTCCAACCGCATTCGGGACAGGTCAAAGGTTCTTCATCGAATGTGCACTGATCATATATTTTATCTTTAGCATTCATAGTTTACGTTTATCAACAAACTGCAAAATCTCGGCCATAATTTTTTGAAAACAAATTAATTAGAAGCCTTATTTTTATGGAAAGTGACACTCGAATCTTCAAATCTGCGACCCTTTCTTTGCAAACGTGGAATAATTATGTAGATTTGTGTCTTCTCCTATCCCTCTGTAAGAATCATAAAGGTTTATTGTTTCCGTCTCCCGTATTCCTTTGGAATATCCTAACCCTTTTTTTTAACCTTAAAACTTTTGTGAATGAAGAAGTTTTACTCGACGATTCAAAATGAGAATGTACAGATGGCAATTGTTATTGTATCTGTATTCCTGATTACGGGGGTAGTTGCATTATACGCTATTTTTAGTTAAAGAGTATACAACTCCTTCTAAGTTAAAGTCTATTTTACAAACCGGCATAAGTCGGTTTTTTTTATTTTATAAAGGCAGGTGAACAGGTGCTATAGTTATTTGCTGTGTTGTTTTGACAAATTACTGTTCTGGATGTCAAGTTTATAACGAAGGATCATGTCATCATTATACACAAGTTGGAGCCATTGCGCATCGGGTGCCTGAACGATGTAAATGTAGTTAATAATATTGCTTTTGTCATTTCGTAGCGGCTTGCAATATACCGCTGTCGATATGGAAGCAGAATCCATATCACTGTCAATTGAATCTCCACCAATGTTTCTTTCGGTGGGAAGACTGGTTTCTATTTGGAAATTAATGGTATCACCTATTGATGCCCGTATAACGCCTTCCTTAGGTGAGTAAGACGTGATATTGTATTTTACAAAGCATCGGCTTTTATAAGGACTATGTAAAAATTCCCCGATAGTCGGTGGTTGTTGCAACAATGACCATTTAAGATCATCAGGAAAATGATCCAGCGCAAACTGTTCCGGGGGAGTAAGGAAATATTGGTCGTCGAAGTGGTTTATAAATTCATTACTGTTATACGTGAAGTATCCGCTTGCCCATGTTACATCAACAAGGTACCAACTACTGTCCAGGTTTACTGCGTTCCATGAATGATTCGTACGAAAGTTATTACCGATCTTATGAATATCTCCCCGGCCATAGCCATTAATGATCTCACACGGAATGTTAGCATAATCGCAAAGGAATTTGAATAATCGTGAATAGCCATAGCAGAATGCATTTCCTTTCTTCAACACATCATCAGCTACCAATTCATTTAGCGACCTTAATGTCTTTGAAGTGTCATCATCATCACTAACTGCATTGATTAAATTGTACCTGTTGCTTCCTTTAATTTGATTAACCTTTGGGTATTCGTAGCTAATGTGCTGAGCGATCCAACTAAAGATGGCACGGGCTTTTTCGAGATCTGTATTATAGGGAGCTATGAGTTTTTGAGCCAGTTCTTCGGGAGTATGGGCATCAATGTTCAATACATACTGATCAATAGAGCTATAGCTGACCCACTGTTTTTGTGCCATAGCTAATTGAGTAAGAATAAGGAAAACTATGCAGGCGCTGGTTTTCATGACTCTCGGCTACTATAAAATTAAATATTCGCTTTTAATTGTCAAGCCTTCATTTATCTCTATCGCTTTTAACGTTCCGTTTGTAATTAGTTTTTGCCTTTTGCGTTATACAGTACAACTCCACTTCAACCTTTATTAAACAACTCTAATTTTTTTTACTGTAAACCTTTATTTATGGCGGTAAACAACAACAGCCAGGAGAATACTCTATATACTTATGATTCTTTTGGCGAAAGCAAAAAACCAACTGATAAAAAATTTTTATGGTGGTGCGCCGGTGCCCACCAGGATCTGCTAAAGCAATTTCCTTCGGAACATGCAAAATATTCAGGATTGGGAGGTGTATTGCTGGCGACTTTTATTCTTGCTTCCATTTCTGCAGGCTATGCCATATACACTGTATTTAATAACTGGCTTTGGGCCTTGGCTTTTGCCATTATATGGGGGTTGATCATTTTTAATTTTGACCGTTTTCTTGTTTCTACCATGCGCAAATATGGTATCAGCAGACGCAAACAATGGCTGATGGCAATTCCAAGAATGATATTAGCATTATTGATAGGGTTTACCATTGCAAGACCACTAGAGCTTAAAATCTTTGAGAAAGAGATCAATGTGAAAATGGCCGACAACCTTCATAAAAAAATTGAACGTAATGATAGTTTACTGGCTATTGAAAACAATACTTCGCTAAATAATGCTACAGCAGAAAGACAGAGATTAACTGAGAGAAAGCTCGCAATAGAAAATCAGCTTCGCGATTTACGATCTGCATATGTGCAGGAAGCGGATGGTACGGGAGGATCAGAGCAAAGAGGGATCGATAAGTTGACTCATTTAAAAATGGATGCTTACGAACAGGCAAAAAACCAGTTTGCGTCTGAGCAGGCACAATTGGAAAGAGATATTGCCGCACAGGATAATATTCTTGCTAATGCAGAAGCAAACATGGAACAAAAAAGAAAAGATTATGAAGCTTCGGCTGCAAATAATATGGGTTTCCTGGAAAGAAATAAAGCATTGTCTGATCTTTCGGGGGAAGAAAGTAGTGTGTTCTGGAGTTGCTTGCTTCTTTCATTGTTGATCATTTTGATTGAAATTGGGCCTGTGTTGTCAAAGTTGATCATGCACATCGGGCCTTATGATATTGCATTGGCAAAAGAAGAATTATTGCAGATGGCTTCAGATGAGAATCATCTTCGTGCGGATAAAGAAGTGTTGCATGAAAAGAAAAGAGCTTTTTATAAGAAGCAAAGGGAAATGTCGGATCAGTTGGTAGATAAGCTCACAGAAATTCAGAAGAAAAATATTGATAAGGAGCTTGACCAATGGGAGAGAGGAGAGTGGCAACCGGAAGATCACCGTGCAAGTATGGATGAAGTGATGAGAAAAATAAAAGAACAATATCAATTTAAGGATGATAATATTTTATAGCGGTTGGACATAATCGATGACTAAAATGAAAGCTGAAAAGGAGATAAGAATCGGGATAAGGGCTAGTATGCCAAGTAAAAAGCAACTACCTCTTAAGAAATTTTCCTTTAAGTAGTTTCCCCATCACTTCTTCTTTTTCCTTGCGACTAATGGGTATGTGATGGTTGCCGATACGGATGTAATTACCTTCAATACTATGGATTTTTGATGCAGAGATGATATAGGATTTATGCGTTTTGATAAAAAGTTCAGCAGGCAAATATTCCTCAATCGATTTAAACGTGAGATAAGTGATATACTTTTTATCGGCGGTATGAACAAGCACATAATTCTGCAAGGCTTCTACAAACAGAATTTCATTAAAGAAAATCTTTACAAGTTTATTGTCTGTTTTAATAAAAAAGTAACCCTCTTTTGGTGCTGACACTTTATCATTCTGTTGTCTTACTTCATAATATTCTTTTGCTTTTAAGGCAGCCTTTAGAAAACGTTCAAATGAAACAGGTTTTACAAGATAATCGAGTGCATTCAGCTCAAAACCGTCAAGGGCATATTCGGGATAAGCTGTTGTAAAAATTACCGGTTGAGCATGACGAAGAGAACGGAAAAAATCAAGGCCTGTTATTTTTGGCATTTGAATATCCAGGAAAAGCAACTGCACATTTCCCTTGCTTAGTAATTCGGATGCTTTTAACGGGTTGTCATATTCACCCATGAGATTTAAAAAATCAACATCGGCAATATATTCTTTCAAACCCTTTCTTGCCAACGGTTCATCATCAATAACAATGCAATTAATAATCATCAGATTTTTATCTTTAAATCTACCTTGAAAATACCTGTCTCTTCATTAACCTGCAATTCGTGTTTACCAAAATAAAGTAACTCCAATCTTCTTTTTACATTAATCAGCCCGATACCCCCGACAGGTTTTTTTAAACTGGTATATTCAATGGTATTGGTTACGCTGAAATGAAATTCGCCATTTAATTTGTCTGCATTTATTTTCACTATATTTTTTTCCCGGTTCAGAAAATGGGATAAATGCTTGAATGAGTTTTCAACAAAAGGTATCAGTAACAATGGCTCTATCAGGAAACCTTTTACGTTTTCAGAGCAGGTAAACTGAACTTCATCATGGTTGTCTCTGCGTAGTTTTTGAAGGTCAACATAATCTTGTAAATAACTAATCTCCTTTTCAATTGCTATTTTATCGCCATTGCATTCGTATAACTGGTAACGAAGCATATCAGAAAATTTGTTCAGTGCCCGCCTTGCATCCCCGTTCTTCTTATTAATTAAAAAATAAACAGAGTTAAGGGAATTAAATAAAAAATGAGGATTGATCTGCGATTTCAGGAAATTCAATTCCGCCTCCGCTTTTTCTTTTGCGATTTCCACCATTTTTTTCTGAAGCTGCAAATAATCAAATACTGATTTCAGTCCAATGCTTGCCAGAACCAAAAAAAACTGGGTAACAAAATTGTTATACACCATTCCTTTTATATTGGCAAAAACGCTGAGGTCATCCTGCTGCAGTTTTGCCAGTACAAGCATTTTAATAAAACTTGCAATAGCAATGGTGAAAATAAATGATATCACAAACCGTGCATATTGCTTCCTGTAAAGGAATTTTGGTACTAATACAAGGTTAACAAAGTATATTAGCAATGCCAGGTCTGTTGTTTTAACTATAGTAACCTTTGCTGCAAGTTGCAGGGAAGAATAACCCTGGTATCGCAAATAGAACCAAACTCCCGCTACCAGTAACCAAAAGATGATATGATATACTTTAATCCGCATTTATTTTTAAAGGTTACTGTTCAAAATAATTTACAAAGTCCTCATCTCAAATTCACTTACAGCAAAAGACAAATTTCCTTGATGTATTGCAAAAAGCCCATATTAAGTTATTTCATTTTGTCAAGGAATAACAGCCGTAAGCGTAAATGATTTTTTGAAAGAAGTTTATTGTTTCAGATTGCAATAAAATTTTATTATGAAAACGACAATGCTTACCGCATCAATCATAATGCTTTTGCAAATAGCTGGGTGCTCACAAAGCAGCAAAAACAACAATTCTAAACAAATGAAACATATTGGGGGGGGCTGCGAGGGGTGCGAAGCAATTTACGAAAGCCGCGTTCCATTTGAACTAATGACACCCGTAGACACTTTGCCTGATTTTAATGAAAAGGGACCAAAACTTGAAATCAGCGGAATTGTTTATCAGCGGGACGGAAAAACTCCGGCAAAAAATGTTGTGCTGTATGTTTATCATACTGATCAAACGGGACATTATACGCCCGGGCCAAATGCAAAAGGATGGGAGAAGAGGAATGGTCGTATTCGTGGATGGATCAAAACTGATAAAAATGGTTTTTACAGGTTCTATACTTTAAAGCCCGCTGCTTATCCAAATACAAATATTCCTGCGCATATTCACATTGTAGTAAAGGAACCCGATAAAAATGAATATTGGATTGATGAGTATTTGTTCGAGGGCGATCCGTTTTTAACCGATTCAGAAAAAGGAAGGCAGGAGAAACGCGGAGGTAATGGAATTATTTCTCTGGAAGATATGAATGGTATGTTGCATGGAAAAAGAAATGTCTTTCTGGGTGTAAATATTCCGGATTATCCTTACGCAGGGCTTCCGAAAATTTCTTCTGGCCTGGCCATCGGTTCCAGTTGCCCTGCTTTTGATCCGTTGCATCTTTCAGGCGCAGACGGCGGTAAAAAAACCTGCCCGATGTGTAAATATGGTTCGGGGCAGGGAGTAATGATCTGGTTCAATCATGCCAATCTTGATCATATGAAAGATTTTGTTACAACGCTTGAATCAGAAATGGTTCACAGGGGTGAAAAGAAGCTCCGGGTATTTTTGATTTACATGAATCCTTTTCACACTAAGAATAGGGAAAGCGAAGAAATTGCTGTGGGAAAGATCAAAAAATGGTGCAACGAGCAGGGATTAAAGCATGTAGCCATGCTATTGGTTCCTTCTCCACAAGATCCTAAAACCTGTGGCCTTTATAAGATTAATGAAGATGCTAAGAATACCGTTTTTCTTTACAAAAAAAGAATCGTAACGAATAAATGGGTAAATATTGAGTATGATGATGAAACATTAAAAGATATCTTAACAAAACTGGATGATTTGTAATACACTGCCGACAAGAATCACAGAACTATTGCCGGCGATTATAATATCACCACCTGGCTACAATTTTAAAATTCAATAATCGCGGAGTTAAACGATTGGGGACAGCAAAAACATCATTTGCAAAATCTCTAATGAGCATGTAAGAAATTGTATTTGGCCGGTCAATTAAATTGAATACTTCAAGGCTCGCCCAGATATTATCAAAGCCCAGGAAAGGGCTATGGCTGCGGCGATTACTTCTGTCCGCATCAAGTAGCAGGGCACTGAATCCAATATCTATTCTAATATATGGATCAATAATAAGTGCATTGCGGTACTTTACACTGCCGGGGATATTATAAGGCAGATTGCTGCCATAGATCATATTTAAATAGACCCTGAAATTTTTATTGGTGGCCAGATAATCCTGGAAGAACATTCCGAATGTGATCGACCTGTCTGTAGGCCGGCGAAACCATCCGCCTTGAACCCGGTTGCTGTCGATTGGTTGATTGAGGGAGTCCAGTTTATAAACCGTATAAAAATCGCCATCAATGTTTTCTTTTGTACGCATAATACTGAGGCTTATCCAGCTTTCTGCATCTTTCACTAATTCACCAAATAATCTTGTTTCAAGGCCAGCTGCATATGCCTTTGCATTATTATTTCCAAAGTATCGTATACGTACATTGTCGATATCATAGGGATCAACATCAGTCATATATTTGTAATAGGCTTCCGTTGTCCACCGAAAAGGCCGTCCACCAAGACCTTTGAAATTGTAATCAAATCCTAAAACTCCCTGCACACTGCGTTGTGCTTTTACATTTGTATTCACCGTGCCATCATATCTTCTTAGTTCACGGTAAAATGGAGGTTGATCATAAATGCCCGCTGCTGCACGAAAAACAATGTCATGATTCCAATCAGGTTTCCAACTTGCGCCCAATCTTGGAGAAATAAGAAATTGTTTGTTGAGTGAGTTATAATTGTAACGAACACCGGCCTGCAGAGTAAAAGAATTGGCGGTGTCACCAAACAAAATATTATCCTGGAAATACCCGGAGAGTTTGTTAACTGTAAGATCAGCATTTGATTTAATAACACTGCTTAGTTGTAAAAGATCAGGAGTATAGGGAAGAGAATAACCGGCTGAATCCTGGTATTCCCATTCATTCAGTTTATCATTGATCAATGTTCTGTCAATGCCGATTCCCCATTGGAAAAAATTTTTTCCTTTACTGAGAGAACCTTTGTGAGAGATATTCCAATCAGTAATGTCCAGTTTATTCCTTGAATAGTCCTGGTAAGCACCGGCCCCGAGGGGGTTTACGATTAATCCATAAGTAGGTTGAGATTTATCAAAATCTCTTTCACCAAAGAGGTATGCGCCGGTAATGTCAACGTTTTCCTGTTCATTATTTTCAAATCTTGAAGCCAGCCATTTTAATTTTAAATGTTTGGAAGGCTGGTAGGTTGTAGACACGCCAAACATATTAGTGGTGTACTGATCTTTTTCCTGGCCATCGAAATAAATGTCCAATCCAAGATTAGCAGAGAAATAAGGAGAGAAAACAGACGAAGTAAGCTGGCTGAATTCCGGCTGCAGAAAAAATTTTGTCTGTGACACATTTCCCAGGAACTCAGCCTGCCACTTTGAGTTAAACTGGTAATTGATCAGCGTCTGCATGTCAGCAGATGATGGAACATAATTCCCTTGTGTTTCCTGTTTGCTTAAAAGATTTTTATTACTGCGATTACGAACGCCGATGAGATAGCTGAGTTTATTTTTTGCTGAAGTTCCTTCGAGGTGAAAGCCTTGTTCAAGAATACTTACATAGGCAGAACCGCCAAAACTTTTTGGCTTTTTATATTGAATATCGAGCACAGAACTCATCTTATCTCCATATTTTGCAGGGAAACCGCCTGCATAAAAATTTATGTTTTGAACGAGCTCAGGATTTATAAAGCTTAATCCTTCCTGTTGAGCATTACGTACCAAATAGGGACGAAATATTTCAAAATCGTTTACATAAATTAAATTCTCATCATAGCTGCCGCCCCTAACGTTGTACTGCGAGGTAAGTTCATTATTACTGCCTACAAAGATTTTGATCATGCTTTCTACACCAGTTATAGGTGTGGGAAGATTGAGGGTATATTTTGGATTGATCTGTATCTGCCCCGCATTTTCTCTATCATGCTGATTAGTTATTGTTACATTAGGAAGAACAGTACTTCCTCTTTCCATTTTTACCGTAATAACTTCTTCTTCGTTTTCATTCATCAAAAAATTTCTTTGTTCAATTTTATATCCACTATAACTGAATTGGATAGCGAAAGCTTTATCAGCCGGAACTTTTAAACGAAATGTACCTGAATCGGTGGTTATTATACCAGACTGCCTGCCCAGGATGATTACACTGACTTTTGGCAAAGGCTTTTCATTCTCATCCAGTACTTTCCCGGAAACAAATGCAGTCTTTTTTTGAGAGAAAGAGATTACTGCCAGCAATAAGCAAGAGATAGTCGGAATAATTTGGCGGCAGATTTTCATAAGAGAATTCGAAACAAGATAGAAAAAAGAATTGGGAAATTTTGAAATTGAAATTTACAGGTCGTATAGTCTATAAATTTTTTGTCACTATGATGGATCTCAATTGAGTAACCGTTGCTTTCGGGTCTTTTGATTTGAAGACAGTATTGCCTGCTACCAATACATCAGCACCCGCTGCTATAATGTCTTTTGCATTTTCCATCGTTACTCCTCCATCAACTTCTATCAATACTGGTAAATTCCAATTATCAATCAAATTTCTTAACTGCCGGATCTTTGAAATGGAATGAGGAATGAATTTTTGGGCACCATAACCGGGATTAACACTCATCAATAATACGGTATCAATATCCTGTAGTACATCTGTTAGAAGAGAAACCGGTGTATGTGGATTTATAGCCACACCAGCTTTCATGCCCAGTGATTTTATTTGCTGAATATTCCTGTGCAGGTTGAGGCAAACTTCGTAATGAACGATCAGGTGATCGGCACCGGCCTTTTTAAATTCTTCTGCATATTTTTCCGGCTCAACAATCATAAGGTGTACGTCAAAAGGTTTTTTAGTTGTCTTCCTCATAAACCCGATGATCATTGGGCCGTAACTGATATTGGGTACAAATCTACCATCCATTACATCAAGATGAAACCAGTCTGCGTCAGATTCATCTAACATCTTACATTCCTCTTCCAGTCTTAAAAAGTTTGAAGCTAAAAGCGATGGAGCAACAATAGGCATGTATTCTGATTTGTTGTGCAAGATAATTAAAAAACCCCGCTACGAAAGATATGTAACGGGGTATTGACATAAGAGAAAACCACACAGAGAGTATAATTAAGGGTACAGCTAACATTGAGAATATAAAATGCAAATTAATTATCGTAACCGGGCTGGGCAATACTACTTTAATGGCATTTTTGTCTTTTTTATGGCATGAATTTCCTGGTTTTATAATAAAAAAATCATGTCAAAATCAGCAAATAAAAACAAGGATAAAAAAACTAAAGAATTACATGATGAGACCAGGATTGGGGGCAAGTTGCCCGGTCGTAATATTAGCGGGCAATCAGATATTGAACAGGCAAGAATAGAAAACAGGAGGGAGACTGACCTGGAAGATAAAATCCCGGCAGGGGATGCAGGTGTAGAAGATGACAAAGATGAAAGACAGGCAGATGATCCTCTTGGTGAAAGCAATTACTGACGGATGATTTGGTTAATTTATTTTCTCCGCAGCGTCCTTTGCTTCTGTTAGTGATTTATCGAGACCATAGGCTCGTTGATAGTTTAATTTTGCATCTTCTTTTTGCCCTAAACTTTCCTGGCATTTCCCCAACCAATAATAGGCATCTGCAAAGGTGGGAGAAACCTTCAATGCTAATTGAAGATCTTTGACCGCATCGTTATATTTTTTTTCGTTGAATAAAATTCTGCCTTTATCCATATACGCATCGGGAAAAGTATAATCTGTTTCAATGGCTTTATTGAAATAACTCAATGCGGATGTTTTATCGTTGATATTACTATAATAAACGCCTTTAAAATAATAGGGTTCAGCTTTTTTACTAAGAGTATCATTGCGCAAAAGAGAATCGCAAAGACGTAAGGCTTTTGAATTTTTATTCTGTGCAAATTTAAAAGCGAGGTTGTAACAAAGATCTTCGTTAACTGGCGCAAACAAGTAAGCTTGTTCTAATGTTTCCATTGAGCCTATAGTATCATTTTTCTGATCCAGCAAATCAGCCTTCATCATTAATACGCCTACGTGGTCAGGATGTTGCTGAAGAACAGCATTGCAAATATTCAGTGCTTCATCAGTCTTTTGCTGATTTGCATAAGCCTGGATAAGATTTAAATGCAATGGAATACTTGCCGGTATCAGTTTCAATGTTTCCTTTAAAAATGATATGGCAGAATCAGTTTTTTCTTCCAATAAGATATTGCTGATATTAATCGCATAGATTTCTTTTTTATTTATCGACCATGCTTTTCTGAAATCAGCCAGTGCAGGCGGGTTATTATTATTTTTAAATAAAAGCATACCGCGGCGGTAGTAAAGATCCGGATCAGAAGAATTTTGATGAATGCTGTCGGTTAAATTTGCATAGGGTGATTGTGAGAGTAATTCTGCATAAGGTGAGGAGTCATCATTATTATTACAACCATTTATCGTTATAAATAAAATAATAAGAGGGATAAGTGCCCTGATAAAATTTGCCATAATCAAAACTAATTGTTTAATGAATTACAAGTCTGACAAATTGCTGACAAAAGCTATTTTTAACGAAAATATTTTTGCTGGCCATAAAATAATTTGATTTTAATAATAATCTATCATGAAAAAAATTATTTCAATCCCTTTTTTTATCATTGCTGTTTCCGGATTTCTCTCTTTCAAAAAATATCCTGTGAAGAATCAAAGTTTCTCTCCCATCTCTTATTTATCACCTGATACTGTTCTGTTCCCTGATGAAAACCATTTAAAAAATGTTCAGCAATTAACTTTTGGCGGAGATAATGCAGAAGCATACTGGAGTTATGATGGCAAGTATATTATTTTTCAGCGAACAAATCCGAAAGAAGGATTGAATTGTGACCAAATATATATTGGCAAGGTTCCACAGAAACCGGGTGATAAGTTTGAATACAAAATGATCAGTAACGGCAAAGGGAGATGCACCTGTTCTTTTTTTACAAAGGATGGCAAGCATATTATTTATGCATCTACATTTAAAAATGCTGATACTTGCCCTCCTGTTCCTGACCGAAGCAAGTATGGCAATAAATATATTTGGCCTTTATATGACAGCTACGATATTTTTATGGCTGATCTTGATGGGAAAATTGTAAAACAGCTTACCCATTCAAAAGGATATGATGCAGAAGGGACACTATCTCCGGATGGAAGGAAAATGATCTACACCAGCGATAAGGATGGGGATATTGATCTTTACATCCTGGATCTAAAAACCGGTAAAGAAAAAAAGGTAACCAATACACTTGGTTATGATGGAGGAGCCTGGTTCAGCCCAGATGGGAAAAAAATTATCTGGCGTGGGAGTCGTCCAAAAACGGACGAAGAAATAAAAGACTATAAAGACTTACTTTCAGAGAGTTTAGTAGCTCCTTTAAATATGGAAGTGTTTGTTGCCAATGCAGATGGAAGTAATCCTCACCAGGTTACTAATTTTGGCCAGGCTAATTGGGCGCCGGCTTTTTTTCCTGATAGCAAACGGATCATTTTTGCATCAAATTATAAATATAAACGTGGATTCCCTTTTGATCTTTATATGGTCAATGAAGATGGTTCCGATTTTTCACAGATCACTCATAGCAATACGTTCGATGCATTTCCTATGTTTTCGCCTGATGGGAAAAAACTTGTTTTTTGCAGTAACCGGAATAATGGTGGAACTCATGATACGAATATATTCATTGCCGATTGGGTTGAATAACATTTGGAATGAATAATCTGGAGCTTATTAACGATATTCATTATTCATTACATACTATTACCTAAATTTGATTTTTCTAAACCAACTTTTATGAACGCTGACATCAATTCTTTTTTGCTCCATTTGCATAGTGTTCTCCGGTGGATTATTTTGGTATTGTTACTTATTGCAATCTTAAATAGCCTTGTTGCCGGCAATCGTCCTTTCACTAAAAGTGATGCCAGAACCGGTTCTATACTCGTCATCTTTGCAGATTTAACGTTGCTGATCGGTCTTGCTCTTTGGTATTTCGGCCCGAGAGGATATAAAATCATTCAATCAATGGGAATGAGTGTGGCTATGAAAGATCCGGTTGCAAGATTCTTTGCCGTAGAACATATTGCTGGCATGCTCATAGCAATTATCCTTCTTCACATAGGTAAAGCGCAAGGCAAAAAAGCGATCAGCGATAAAGTAAAACACAGGCGTACATTAGTATTTTATCTTCTTGCTTTATTGGTCATTCTTATTTCAATTCCCTGGCCGTTCAGACAAATTGGTGTAAATAGTCACTGGTATTAATCTCGGTAATTAAGGATAATTTAATTCATGCTTTAGCTTAAAATACTGAGAGGTTTGATCATATCTTTTTAAAAGAGCTTCAGCAGTCGGATGAACAACAGCTTTCTCATAATCTTCATCAGCGAAAGCTTTTACCTGTTCAAGATTATCAAACCACATAATTGTAATAAAGGCAATTTCATTTGTTTCCATCCGTCTGAGCAATTGAAATTTCCTGTAGTCTGGAATTTTTTTCTTTTCAACCGATGGCATGAATTCTGCTTCGAGGAATTTTTCATAAGTATCCGCGTTTTTCAGGGAGGTATAACCCCGCCATATTCTTGCGATCATAAATATTGTTTAATCGAGTCATTTAAAATCAAAAGCTTCACAGTGTATTACTTTGGGTTCAAATTCCAGTAAATATTTTTTGTCTTCCTCATGATACTTTGCTTGCTTAATATCTCTGCCTGCAAAAATCATGACACTTTCATAATCTTTCCACCATGATACGGTCCAGATATGAGTAATGTCTCCTTCCCGCCTTTGCCAGATTTGTGTTCCAATGTTGCCGTTAACAGAAGTATAGTCTTTGATTCCTGTGTCAATAACATATTGACGATATGTTTCCGCATCTTTAGTTTTTGTGCGGCCATGCCAAATACGTACAATCATTTTCTAAATAATTTTGTCAAACTTTTTGAGAGAAATTTATTTATCCTTGCGAGTTAAAATTATTTCTTCTTTCGGAGTAATCCTATCCCCAACGTTAATAAGCCTAAAACCAGCAAAGCAACTCCTAAATAAGCAAGATTGATAAAACTATTTGGCCTTGTAGCATTGAGACTTAAAACAGAAAAGAAGAATGCTGCAGGAAGAAAAATAGCTGCAAAAGGAATCAGGCTTTAACAACCCGCTTCCATGCTAACGAAAGAGTTGCTTCATCAACATACAAATAGGCTACCAGTGAAAGAATCAGCGGTACGCCTGCATGTGCATGGCCTGCTCTGAAAAGATTTTGGCGCAATGGATTTTGCATTTAAGCCGGATCGGAGATCAAAAAATTAAGAAGGCTTACTCCTCCGTAAATAACTGTCGGAAGGATAATGATTAGTATGCCTGTATGTCTGCGTGTTTCTGGACTCATAGATTTTCGTTTTAATTGGAAAAGAACTAATTCAAGTGCAAGTTATTCCGAAAGTATGTATGGCGCCATTAACTTTGCGAATACGATTTATCGTCGTTTGTTAAGTGCACTAATAAAATTTTCAAACAACATTATAAATAGTAGGAATAAATGAAAGAATATCTCATTGAAACATTTTTGTTTAATGACAGCATGAACAAAAACATGCTGAGTAAAATAAACGAATTGCCGGACAAAGAAGGCTGCATAAAATATTTCAGTCATCTTATTAACTCGCAAAACAAATGGATGGCAAGAATACTCCAGGATCCAAAAGCGTCGGCTATGAGTTGGTGGGATCCGGTTTATCCTTTCGACCAATTGGAAAACAAATGGAACGAAAGCGTGCAGATGTGGATCGACTTTCTTCAAAATAAGAGTGAAGAAGAAATTTTTGAAGAGATCGAATTTACTGGTTTTGACGGAGCAAAATGGACGGCAAAACTTGTGGATATGGCTTTGCAATTAAATTATCATTCTATTCATCACCGGGCGCAAATGCAAATGCTGATAAGGCAACAAGGCATAGAACCTGATTTTATTGATTACATCGGAACGAAATATAAAAGAGTGAATAAAAACCAAGATTGATGTGACTTTTTAGGATTGATTGGAAAATTGGAATCTTGCTTCTATAAATATAGTTTGTGAAGGATCAACTTTTGATTAGTATTTCCCGTTAATCTTTATTAATCCAAAAAATCATAGTTCTAACTATAACCCGGAATAATAATCATAACCTCTTTCGGCCCAGTAGTCGGGCGGGCGATGGTCAGAGAAAAACAGGGTGCCTATGCGTTTCAAATTTTTTATGCCATATTTCACAGGAATAATCAATCGCAGAGGGTAGCCTTCCACCTTTGGCAGGGGCTTGCCATTTAATTCATAACACAAAATAGTTTGAGGATGCATGGCGCTGGCCATATCGATGCCCACATAGTATTTTTCATCAGGTGTTTTTAGCCCTATGTATTTCATTTTCGATTCGTCGGTAAGTCCATAGGCTTTTAAAAAATCGGAAAATTTTACACCTCCCCAATGTGTGATCTGGTTCCAGCCTTCAATACATTTAAAATTATAAACTATGTCTACTTTCGGAAGTTTCTTTATGTCATCAAGATCCAAATTCAGCGTATCCCCATTTTCTTTAACGACGTGCAGTTTCCATGTTGCGGCATCAAAATCATTTCCCATTCCTATATTTCCATTATGTCTTACATTTTTTCGGGCTTGTGATGCAGGGAAAGTTTTAGCCAAATGATTTTTTGAAAATATTTTACTGAATACAGCTTCATTCATGTTCAGAATATTCCGGATTGGTTGTTGCACACCACCGGTAATGCCTTTATCAGCCGGCTGCCGCCTTATCCATTTCCATGTCCATATGCAGGCAGCGAAAAAAAGGAAGAGAAAAAAAAGTGAAGTAATCGTTTTCTTAACAATTAATTCATCAACGCTCAATTTTTTATTGCTTCTGAAAAGATTGGTGACGAAATTAGGCATACAATATTTTTTATTTCGTTAAATCACTTTCGTTTTCTTCGTGTGGCGGAGGTGCAGGTATAGGTACAGATACAGGTGCCGGTACAGGTACAACTTCAGGTTGCAAGTTTTCAGCAGGCACCTTTTCTACTTCAAAACCTGCGACCATTCCACGGAAATTATTCCATCCTGCAATAATGACTTGTATGATGTGTATAAGAAAAAACAAAACATAACCAATTGTCAAGGCAAAATGGAAGATCCTTGCCATTTTGTATCCACCGAATATGGCAGTAAGCCATCTTAGCTGTGTAGGTTTATAAATAGCAAGTCCTGTAAGAATGGAACCTATGCCCATAATAATAATCGCCGTATAAGCAATGCGCTGGGCTGCATTGTATTTTCCCTGCGGTGGTGTTGTTTTTCTAATATGAAGATCATGTAGTAAAACAAGCCATGCCTCTTTCCATGAATGTTTGTTGGGAACGAGGTATCTCCATTGCCCTGAGAAAATGGTAAACAGTACATATAAAATTCCATTTAAAAAGAACAACCACATAAATGCAAAATGGAAATCCATTCCTTCCGCCAAATGAAACGGTATATGAAGAAAATCGTAAAAAGATTTTGGAAAGAATTTGACGAGTGTCTTACTGCCAAATCCAATTTTATAAACATCATTTGCCCAGTAAATAAGCAAACCACTCCAGATCATAACACCCAGCACAGGAAAATTCACCCAGTGAAACCAACGGATAGCTAACGGATGTTTTTTGACAATTTTTTTCATTAGTCGGTTTACGTTTCTTTCAGACAATTAGGCGCAAAAGTTACAAAGAAAAAAGCCGGCCTCCAAAATGCCTGTCTTGTGACAAGCACGGAATGCCGGCTGGTTTGCCCTGCACATACGAATCTGTTTTGAATTATTTTTTGTCCTATTTCGATTATTTACGAAAAGCAAATTTTTTTGAATTTTGGTTTTAAAAAAATAAAAGGCAATCTTCAAAAAGAAGTTTGCCCGTCATAGAGTATCCTGTTAGCGTTATTCAGGCATCAGGACATGATCGATTACATGAATAACTCCATTGCTTTGATGTACATCTTTGATAGTAACTGTTGCCCAGTCACCTTTTTCATCTTTTAGCACGATCTTATTTCCTTTCATACTTGCCCATAGCTTTCCTCCTTCAACCGTAGGCAATTCTGCTACGCCATTTCCGGCTTTAATTTTTTCCATCAGCGCTTTACTGTCCCAATCACCTGCCACTACGTGATAAGTCAGAATTTTAGTAAGCATAGCTTTATTCTCCGGTTTCAACAGATTGTCAACCGTACCTTTTGGAAGCATATCAAAAGCCTCGTTGGGGGGAGCAAATACCGTGAACGGACCAGTACCTTGCAGGGTTTCAACCAGGCCGGCAGCTTTTACAGCAGCAACTAACGTAGTATGATCTTTCGAGTTAATTGCATTTTCAATAATATTCTTTGAAGGACACATCGGTGCACCTCCCACTATCACTGAATTTTCCTGCGACATCTTTTGACCAAATGAAACGTTTAACAATAAAGAAGCAGCGAGTAAAGAAATAAATGATTTAACCTGTTTCATAAAATGAGTTTGAATTTTGTTTTTAATTTTTGATTTGTAAAGATTTCAAGGATAGGATGTGCATGCATACAACCATTACAGATACGTCTTGTGCCAAGTGATTGGATTGTCAAACAAAAAATATTTTCAAAAAAAACAATTGTAAATTTGAAAACCAATTATTGATTTTTTTCGTACAAAAATTTTTTTTCAGAAAGCTCTAAACCAAAAACTACAAACAATAAACTACAAACTCTATGTCTTACTGGCTTGTAAAATCTGAACCTTCGGCTTATAGCTGGGATCAACTGGTGAAAGACAAACAAACTGACTGGACAGGTGTTCGCAATTATGCGGCACGCATTCATTTGCGCTCAATGAAAAAGGGAGACGAAGTTTTATTTTACCATAGTAATGAGGGATTGGAAATTGTTGGTATCGCGAAAGTGGTGAAAGAAGCTTACCAGGATCCGACTATCGATGAAACGGCATGGGTTGCAGTAGATCTGAAGCCTATTAGGAAGCTAAAGAATTCTGTCACGATGGAAATAATAAAAAAAGACAAACGATTAAAAGATATGGCGTTGGTTCGTATAGGTCGTCTATCCGTTCAGCCAGTTTCCGATAAAGAATGGAAAGTGATTATGGAGCTGGCAGGGGAGAATTAAGGGATTTCTTCAAATGTTTTGATGAGCCTGCATTTCGCGGGCTTTTTCATTTTAAATAAAAAATATTTGGTGGCATCAATTTTCTATTTTTACCTTTGTTAACCATTTGGTTAAATTTTATGGTTAATAAACAAAAAGAAGACAATACTGAGCATAGGATCCTTGAAGCGGCAAAAAAAGTTTTTTTAAAAAAAGGAATGGCGGGTGCCCGCATGCAGGATATAGCGGATGAAGCGGGCATCAATAAAGCAATGCTTCATTATTATTTCAGAAGTAAAGAAAAATTATTCGCAAAGATCTTTTCTGAGTTAGCTCAATATTTCTTTCCCAAAGTGGTCATGATATTTGAGTCGAAAGAAAATCTTTTTAAAAAGATTGAAATGTTTGTTTCCGAATATATAGACCAGATGAAACAAACACCTTACCTGCCCATTTTTGTTTTAAATGAAGTGAACCGTCAACCCGAAGCCCTGGTAAAAAAGATGATGGGAGGGAGAAGACCACCGGTAAAAAAATTCATTGATAACGTTACCAACGAAATAAAAAAGGGAACTATCAAACCGATAAATCCTTTACAGTTGCTTTTAAATATTATTTCCTTGTGCATTTTTCCTTTTGCCGGAAGGCCTATGTTCCAGTTGCTGGCCGAGGTGGATAAGGCTGTGTTTGATAAAATGCTGGAAGAAAGAAAAAAGGAAGTGCCCAAATTTATAATTGACGCAATAAAGAAATAATTGTGCAGATCTTATTAGTTTTTTATTAATAAAAATGGAAGTATGAAAAAATGGCTTTTTTTACTGATGTTGTTTGCAAACAAAATTTCAGGTCAAACTATTGACCGGCTTACACTTTCCGAAGCGTATGATCTTGCTCAAAAAAATTACCCGGCTATTAAACAAAAAGACCTGGTCAGGCAAACAGAAAACTTAACAATTGAAAATCTGCAGAAAAGATATTTGCCACAAATTACATTCAGCGGCCAGGCAACGTATCAATCAGATGTAACTGGCCTGAATATTTCTTTTGCCGGCATTAATATTCAGCCTCCTTCAAAAGATCAGTATAAAATGTTGGCAGATCTCAATCAAACCATCTATGACGGAGGAATAATTAAACAACAGGAAAAGGCAACACAAATAAATAGCGAAATGGAAGAGCAAAAAGTGGAAGTAGAATTATACAAAGTAAAGGATCGTATTAACCAAATATATCTTGGCGTTTTATTTATCGATGAACAAATTAAGCAAACCGATCTTGTACGGAACGATATACAAGTTGGCATTAAACAAGTTTCGGCGCAAGTCAATAACGGGGTGGCTTTTAAATCTAACCTGAATGTTTTGAAAGCACAATTGCTGCAAACTGATCAGAGAGTGATTGAATTGAAAGCATCCCGAAAAGGATTAATAGGAACGTTGGGATTGTTTTTAAATGAAAATTTGGATGAAACGACCGTCTTGGAAAAACCGGCTGTGGGAGTCGTGCCTGTATCGGATATTGCCCGTCCTGAATTGAAGTTATATAGCGATCAATCCAGGTTACTCGAACAACAAAACAAATTGGTTACTGCAAAGAATTTGCCCAAGGCAAGTTTGTTTGCGCAAGGAGGCTATGGGAGACCGGGGTTGAATATGCTGAAGAATGAGTTTGCCTGGTTTTATATCGCTGGTGTAAGACTCAACTGGCCACTTGGTGGTTTGTATACTTTGAAGAGAGAAAAAGAAATAAATGAAGTGAATAGAAAAATAGTAGACGTTCAGAAAGAAACTTTTTTATTGAACACGAATACACAGTTAAAACAGCAAAAAGCGGATATTGACAAATATAACCAGTTGATCGAAACTGATAACGGCATAATCGATCTGCGTGCAGAAGTTAAGAATGCGGCGAAAGCGCAGCTTCAAAATGGTGTGATCAATGCAAATGATTATCTGCGTGAAGTAAATGCGGAAGACCAGGCACGGCAATCGTTGATCACACACGAGATACAACTATTACAAGCGCAAATAAATTATGAAACCACATTGGGTAAACAATAAGCCCCACCTAACCTCCCCAAAGGGGAGGAATAAAAAAAGAATTATGGAAATGAAATTCAAATTATCTGCGATTATTCTTGCGATGACATTTTTATCATGTAATCGCAATGGAAATGATTTTGATGCATCCGGAACATTTGAAACGGATGAAGTTGTTGTGTCTGCACAGACATCCGGACAAATTCTTTCATTTAAGTTACAGGAAGGAGAAAATATCCCTAAGGATTCTGTTGTTGGCGAAATTGATCCGGAAAACCTGTTTTTACAAAAAGAGCAAGTGGAAGCGAGCATGCAGGCTTTAAATGAAAAGACTGCCGATGTAACTCCGCAGGTAAAATTATTGGAGGATCAGTTAACTGTTCAACAAACACAACTCGATAATCTTGAACACGAAAAGAAAAGAATTGAAAATTTATTAAAAGAAGATGCGGCTACACAGAAACAACTGGATGATATCAATTTCCAAATTGAGTCAGTAAAAAAGCAAATGAATGTAACGCAACAACAAATAAAAGTTCAGGAAACAAATGTAGCTACGCAGAATCGCAGTATTCTCAGTGAAAAAAAACCTTTGGAAAAAAGAGTAGCTCAATTGAATGATCAATTGCAGAAAACAAATATTGTCAACCCGATCAGCGGTACTGTATTAACTAAATATGCTGAACAAGGAGAGATGACCACGGTAGGAAAGGCTTTATATAAAATAGCTGACCTGTCAACAATGAATTTAAGAGCTTATGTTACCGGCGATCAACTACCGTTAATAAAATTAGGTCAGCGTGTAACTGTATACATTGACAGTGGAGCGAATAATTACAGAAAACTTCCCGGCACTATTACATGGGTTTCTGACAAAGCTGAATTCACTCCAAAAAATATTCAAACAAAAGAAGAGAGGGCAAATCTTGTATATGCTCTTAAAGTGAAAGTGAAAAATGACGGCTACCTGAAAATTGGGATGTACGGTGAAATAAAATTCAATGGTAACGAATAGCAGCACATTTGACAACAAGAAATGAATATGGAGTCTGTTATAGCAAATAACCTGGTTAAGATATACGGAAAAAAAGACGATACTGTCAAAGCTTTACAGGGAATCAGTTTTACTGTAAACCAGGGAGAGATTTTCGGCATCATCGGCCCTGACGGTGCTGGTAAAACTTCTTTGTTTCGCATACTTACCACCTTATTGCTGCCAGATGGAGGAAGTGCAACAGTTGACGGATTAGATGTGGTGAAAGATTACAAAGAAATAAGAAACAAGGTCGGTTACATGCCGGGCAGATTTTCATTGTACCAGGATCTTACAGTTGAGGAGAACCTTGAATTTTTCGCTACTATTTTTAAAACAACTGTCCGGGAAAATTATGATCTCATCAAAGATATTTATGCACAGCTTGAACCCTTCAAAAATAGAAAAGCAGGAAAACTATCCGGCGGCATGAAACAAAAGCTTGCCCTTAGTTGTGCATTAATACATCGCCCCGCTGTTTTGTTTTTGGATGAGCCTACTACCGGCGTTGATGCTGTATCAAGAAAAGAATTCTGGGAGATGTTGAAGCGGCTTAAGGAGCAGAACATTACTATTCTTGTTTCCACTCCCTATATGGATGAAGCCAGTATGTGCGATCGTGTAGCGCTGATACAATTGGGGAAAATTTTATCTATCAATACTCCGAAAGGGATTATAGATGAATTTACAAAACCGATCATGGCGGCGAAGGCTTCAAACATGCTTCACCTGTTGAATGATTTGAAATCATTTGCCCAAACTGAAGACGCCTATCCGTTTGGTGAATATCACCATGTGGTTATGAAAAATAGTTTTAACGGGGAGGAATTAAAAAATTATTTACAAAAGACAAATCATGACCTGGAACTGAAAAAAGCTGAACCTGATATTGAAGATTGTTTTATGTCATTAATGAAGAATTGAGATCATATTTATCTTACCAGCTGAAGAAATTTAATATGGCAGTAGAAAAAGTTATAAAGGCAGAAAAACTTACCAAGCAGTTTGGAGATTTTACAGCCGTTGATCATATTTCTTTTGAAGTGACTAAGGGAGAAATTTTTGGTTTTCTAGGCGCAAATGGTGCAGGCAAGACCACGGCTATGAGAATGCTTTGTGGATTGTCATTACCCACTTCCGGAAAAGGAATGGTAGCGGGTTTCGATGTGTATAAAGAGTCTGAAAAGATCAAAAGAAACATTGGTTATATGAGCCAGAAATTTTCTTTGTATGAAGATCTTACTGTAAAGGAAAATATTAGGTTCTATGCGGGTATTTATGGAATGACTGACAAGTTTATAAAAGAAAAAACGGAATATATTCTTAAGCATCTGTACATGGAAAAAGAGGCAGATAAACTTGTAAAAGCGTTGCCTCTCGGCTGGAAGCAAAAACTTGCTTTTTCTGTGGCCATTTTTCATGAACCTAAAGTTGTGTTTTTAGATGAGCCAACAGGAGGTGTGGATCCTGTAGCACGAAGAGAGTTTTGGGCTATGATCTATGAAGCCGCTGAATCGGGCATTACCGTATTTGTAACTACACACTATATGGATGAAGCAGAGTATTGTAGTCGTGTTTCCATTATGGTGGATGGAAGAATTGATGCGCTTGATACCCCTGTGCAATTGAAAAAGCAATTTGAGGCAAAATCAATGGATGAAGTTTTTTTGAAACTGGCAAGAAAGGCAACGAGGGGTGAATGACAATAATTGGAGAAAGTAGAATTGGGAGATTGTGAAATTACTTTGCAAAGCAAAATTTCCTTTTTCCAAAATATCAAAAGGGTTAAATGAAACAATTTTTCGCATTTGTAAAAAAAGAATTTTATCACATTTTTCGTGACAAGCGAACTATGTTCATTTTGCTGGGAATGCCAATTGTCCAGATAATCATTTTTGGTTTTGCACTGACAAATGAAGTAAAGAACTCTGCTGTTGCCGTGTTTGATCAATCAAAAGATGCCGCCACCGCATCTTTGATTTCTGAAATAAGTGCCAGCCGGTATTTTAATATCAAACAATATCTTTTCTCGGGTGATGAAATAAAAAAGGTTTTTAGAGAAGGGAAGGTCAAACTGGTCATTATTTTCCCGGCACATTTTAATGATGACCTCAGGCATTTCAATAAATCAACCGTGCAGTTAATTGCAGATGCATCAGACCCGAATGTGGCAAACACATTAACGAATTATGCTTCTGCTATTATTATGGATTATCAGAAAAGGATTACAAACGACCGGAAACTTCCTTATACCATAGATACCGAAATGAAGATGCTCTACAATCCTGAATTAAAAGGGGCTTACAATTTTGTCCCGGGAGTGATGGCAATGGTTCTGTTACTTGTTTGTACAATGATGACAGCGATTACAATCGTTAAAGAAAAGGAAATGGGCACTATGGAAGTAATGCTGGTATCGCCCATGAGGCCATTAATGGTTGTAGTAGCAAAGGCCGTTCCTTACCTGATGCTGTCTGCTGTTAATATTGCCAGTATTTTGTTGTTAAGCGTTTTTGTTCTTGAAGTTCCTATTAATGGAAGCCTTGTATTGCTTTCATTTGAAAGTATTTTATTTACACTTGTATCATTATCTCTGGGATTGCTGATTTCTTCGGCATCAGAGTCCCAGCAGGCAGCCATGTTCATTTCTTTGGTAGCACTTTTTCTGCCTACTGTTATGCTGAGCGGTTTCATGTTTCCCGTAGAAAATATGCCACTACCCTTAAGAATTGTATCAAATATAGTTCCTGCAAAATGGTATTATACCATTGTAAAATCGGTGATGATCAAAGGAACGGGATTCGCGATCATCTGGAAAGAAACATTGGTACTAACAGGGATGATGCTTTTCTTTTTAACCGTGGCCATTAAAAATTTTAAAATCAGGCTGGCATGAGAACATTAAAATTTTTATTGCAAAAAGAATTCAGGCAGATATTTCGTGACCCTGGTATAATTCGTATCATTTTTATAATGCCTGTTATTCAGTTATTGATTTTGCCCTGGGCAGCTGACTATGAAATTAAAAATATCAAGCTGGCTGTGGTTGATCATGACCATTCAGAATATTCCCGTAAGCTTGTCAACAAAATCACATCATCAGGTTATTTCATTTTGACTGAATATACCGATTCATACAACGATGCGATGAAACAAATAGAGCATGACAAAGCCGACCTGATTCTCGAAGTACCTCCTTCTTTTGAAAAAGATTTGGTTAAGGAAGACGAGGCAAAACTTTTTTTAGCTGTGAATGCCATTAATGGAGTTAAAGCAGGTCTGGGAAGCGCCTATTTGCGAACTATTATCCAGGATTATAATAGTGAAGTGAGATTGGAATGGATACAGTTTCCCAGATTCAGTCCTGAAACAAACATTGAAGTGGTTTACTCTGATTGGTTCAATCCTTTGATGAATTATAAATATTTTATGGTTCCGGGAATACTTGTGTTATTGCTGACAATGGTAGGCGCCAACCTGACAGCTATTAACATTGTTAAAGAAAAAGAAATCGGTACCATCGAGCAGATAAATGTAACACCAATAAAGAAATATCATTTTATTCTTGGTAAACTAATTCCTTTCTGGGTATTGGGGCTATTGGTTTTTTCAATTGGCTTTACGATTGCTTGGCTCGTGTATGGGATTGTGCCGGTTGGAAGTTTTTTCACCATTTATTTTTTTGCGGCTGTTTATTTATTGGCAGTACTCGGACTTGGGTTATTAATATCGACCTATACAAATAATCAACAGCAATCCATGCTCATCTCTTTTTTTATCATGATGATCTTTGTTTTGCTTAGCGGTTTATATACTTCAATTGACAGCATGCCGGGTTGGGCTAAGGTGATTACAAAATTTAATCCAGTCACATATTTTATAGAAGTAATGCGATTGGTAGTTTTAAAGGGAAGTCGTTTAGCGGATATTAAATATCAATTGTTCACTATTTTTGGATTTGCAGTAGTTCTCAATAGTTGGGCTGTCATTAACTATCGGAAACGTTCGGGATAAATTTCATTTATCATTTTTTTAAAGTTTCGTAAATTGGTTTAATAAAAACCGATTGCCATGCTAAAACTTGGAGAATTAAAAGCGGGTGATATCATAAAAGTGAATGATGAGGGGGTGGAAAGGGAGGGTACTGTGGTGGAGATAAGTCATGAAGAACATGAAGCCCTAGTAGATAATGGTGTCCAGGAATTTTGGTATACTCCTGAGGAAATGTTTCCTATCCCGGTCGATGAAAACCAATTGCTAAAATTAGGTTTTCAAAAACAAGATTTGAATGGAGAAGGGGTAAAGTATATGAAAGGGGCTTTTAGAATTGTCACTCCCAAAGTAGGGGATTTCTCCAATGTAGAAATGTGGTACCGCGAGGATCGCAGGCATTTCAACCATCCGATAGGAGTGCACCAGTTACAGAATTTACATTTACAAATGACAAAAGTGCCCCTGGAGAAGCCTGCTTAGTCGTCAATTTCTGAAAATCAACTTATTTTTACCTGTCAAAACGTAAAAATCCTATCCGTTTTTTCTTTTTTTAGCTATATCCGCTTATCTTTGCGCCTCCAAAAACAGTATGTCGAAACAACCCCTGATTAAACAAGATGGAACCATTATAGAAGCCCTTTCCAATGCTATGTTCAGAGTAAAACTGGAAAACGGGCATGAAATACTGGCAACCATCTCAGGGAAAATGAGAATGAACTATATCCGGATTTTACCGGGTGATAAAGTAGGAGTTGAAATGAGTCCATATGATTTAACGAGAGGAAGAATAATTTTTAGATATAGATAAAAGCTGTGGCCTTTTGCTTCAGGCTTTGAACAAAAAATAAAATAATATGAAAGTCAGAGCTTCAATAAAAAAGAGGAGTGTAGATTGCAAGATTGTTCGTCGCAAGGGCAAGCTGTATGTAATCAACAAAAAGAACCCCCGCTTCAAACAAAGACAGGGGTAATTAAATCTGAATTTTAAAATCGTAAATCTAAAATAAAACTATGGCTCGTATTGCCGGTGTAGACTTACCAAAAAATAAAAGAGGAGAAATAGGCCTTACCTATATTTTCGGAATTGGTCCATCTACTGCCCGTTATATTCTTGATAAGAATAATATCAGCAGGGATAAAAAAGTAAATGACTGGAACGATGATGATCTGAATGCAATTCGTAATACAATTACCGAAGAATTTAAAGTGGAAGGTCAATTACGCTCTGAAGTGCAAATGAGTATCAAAAGGTTATTGGATATTGCGTGTTACAGGGGTATGCGTCATCGTAAAGGTTTGCCCGTTCGTGGACAACGTACCAGAACTAATAGTCGTACAAGAAAAGGTAAACGTAAAACAGTAGCCGGTAAAAAGAAGGCACCGAAGAAATAATATCGAACCGGGAATCTTTAATACAGTTTTCCGAATTCTTTTTTATAAAGAAGCAATTTGAATCAGCGCCGGATCTGCGGCTTCTCAGGGAGGGTTGATTCGCCGAATTAAATCGGAAGTTTTTAAATAACAAAGATTACCTCAGAAAAAATTTATGGCAAAAGCACAACAGCAACAGCAGCTAAGCGCAAAAGCTGCAGCTAAAAAAAGAGTAGTGAAGATTGATACTTACGGAGATGCTCACGTTACAGCAAGTTTCAACAATCTTATCGTTAGTTTAACCAACAAAAGCGGCCAGGTAATTTCCTGGAGCAGCGCAGGCAAAATGGGATTCAAAGGTTCAAAAAAGAATACTCCATATGCCGCGCAAATGGCTGCGGGTGATGCGGCAAAAAAAGCATTTGATGCGGGTCTGAAAAGAGTAGATGTTTTTGTAAAGGGTCCGGGGGCTGGTCGAGAAAGCGCTATCCGTGCCATTGCACAGGCTGGTATTGATGTAGTAATGATAAAAGACGTAACACCATTGCCGCACAATGGTTGCCGTCCTCCTAAGAAAAGAAGAGTTTAATAGTACAAGGTATACCGTACTTAGTACAAAGACATATTTTGAATCGCCAAATTGATTCATTTAAACAAAGGGTGACTGATTAATTTTTTACAGTTTTTTACCGATCAGTTCACCGGTTTTTAAAAAAACTGAAATGAAAAAAAATTATGGCACGTTACAATGGTCCAAAGACCAAGATTTCCCGAATTTTTGGTGAGCCCATATTGGGCAATGGTAAATGGCTCGGAAAAAACAGTAATCCTCCCGGCCAGCATGGAGCTACACGCAAGCGTAAAAGCCTGGGTGAATATGCACTCCAGCTTCGTGAAAAGCAAAAAGCAAAATACACTTACGGGGTGTTAGAAAAACAATTCCGTAAAACTTTCACAGAAGCCGGGCGCCGTAAAGGTGCAACCGGGGATACATTAATCAAGCTTTTAGAGGCCCGGTTAGATAATACTGTTTTCAGAATGGGTATTGCACCAAGTCGCCCTGCTGCACGCCAGCTGGTGAGTCACAAGCATATTACCGTAAATGGTGAAGTAGTAAATGTTCCTTCTTTTTCCTTAAAGCCAGGTGATATTATCGGTCTGAAAGAAAAAAGCAAAGGCAATACTTCTGTTACCAGCCAAATTCGTGGAAAGAATCCTAAATTCAGCTGGCTGGATTGGAATGAAACTGAAATGACAGGAACATTCATTACCTATCCTGAAAGAGAAAGTGTGCCTGAAAATATTAAGGAACAGCTTATAGTGGAATTGTATTCTAAGTAAGAATACAGAACATAGAATTTAGAAGAATTGAGTTCTAAAAAGTTGTATCTAAAAATTTTAAAACAAATCAAAAATTAATATGGCCATTTTAAATTTTCAGAAGCCAGATAAAATTATCCTGCAAAAAGCAACTGACTTCGAAGCGCAATTTGAATTTCGCCCACTTGAGCCGGGTTATGCAGTTACCATTGGTAATGCACTTCGCCGTGTTTTGCTGAGCTCATTGGAAGGCTACGCCATTACCGGTGTAAAAATAGAAGGCGTGGATCATGAATTTGCTACAATTAAAGGTGTAAGTGAAGATGTAGTTGAGATTCTGCTAAACCTTAAACAAGTTCGATTGCGTAAAAAAGTTGATCATGAAGTTAACCATGAAAGGATTTTGCTGACTGTAAGAAACAGAACAGAGTTTACAGCCGGCATGATTGGTGAAGCCACTCAAAGTTTTGAAGTAATGAATCCTCAATTACTGATCTGCACACTTGATTCGTCTGCAAAGATGGATATTGAATTAACGATTGGTAAAGGTCGCGGTTATGTTCCTGCTGAAGAAAACAAACCAAAGGATGCGCCGCTTGGTTACATACCGGTGGATTCAATTTACACCCCGATCAAGAATGTAAAATATACCATTGAGAATACCCGCGTAGAACAAAGAACAGACTACGAAAAGCTGATCATGGAAGTTTCTACTGACGGTACGATTCATCCTGAAGAAGCAGTGAAACAGGCTTCGCGTATTTTGATCCAGCATTTAATGATCATTACTGACGAGAATATCACCTTCGATAATAGAGAAGAAAAGAAAGAGGATTTGGTTGATGAACAAACACTTCAGTTGCGTAAAGTGTTAAAGACTCCATTGGAAGATCTCGATCTTTCAGTGCGTGCATTCAACTGTTTGAAAGCTGCAAAGATCAATTCTTTGAGCGAACTGGTTCAATATGAACAGGAAGACCTGATGAAGTTCCGCAACTTTGGTCAGAAGTCTTTGGCTGAAATTGAACAAGTGCTTACTGAAAGAGGTTTGCATTTTGGAATGGATCTGCAGAAACTTGGTGTAGATGCAGATGAACTGTAAAAGCCGCCTGTCCCCCTAAAGGGGAACTTAGGTTGAGCAAACTTTATTTAATAAATAGTTCTTTGATTGAAGTTGATTGATTATGTAATCGACAGAAATGCTACTATTGAGCTTTTGGTGCGTCGCACACTTCAACTTCTGAAACAATATTTTTAATAACAAAACCTCTGTCTTTAATGGCTATTTACTCCCTTTAGGAGATGGGGGTTAAGGCTGCAATTCCTGACACGGTGCAGCTGAATAAACTTAAGAATCATGCGTCACGGAGACAAGATCAAAAACCTAGGCAGAAAAAAAGCACACAGAGATGCTTTGCTGAGCAACCTTGCTTGCCAGTTAATTACCCATAAGAGAATTATAACAACAGTTGCCAAAGCCAAAGCTTTGCGTACTTATGTTGAACCTCTTATTACAAAAGGCAAATCAAATACAACTCACCAGCGTCGTGTTGTATTTAGTTATTTACAGGATAAAGATGCAATTACAGAATTGTTCAGCACAGTGGCAGAAAAGATTGGTGGCCGTCCCGGTGGTTATACAAGAATTATCAAGTTGGGAACCCGTCCCGGTGATAATGCGGAGCAGGCAATGATCGAGTTGGTTGATTTTAATGAGATATATGGCAAAGGAAAAGAAGAAAGAAAAGAAGGTGCTAAGAGAACAAGGCGTGGACGCGGGGGGGCAAAGAAAACCACAGAAACTTCAACTGAAGCAGGTACGGAAGAAACAAAAGAAGAAACAACAACTGAAGGATAAAAATCAGAACGATTTCTTTTCATATGAAGGTCCCGACAAAAGTTGGGACTTTTTTTATAAATAATCAAAGGATATGGGGATTTGCCGGGATATCAACTCTGACAACGATCAGTAATATTTTTGATCGCTATCATTTTTAGGAAGATCATCGTAAAGGAATTTGTTAACAAATATTTTTAACGTTAAAAAATTTTATATGACTTCTGAAAATATAACAATTGCCATGCCTCGTATAGGTGATAGAGCACCTGAATTTAAGGCCATTACCACTCAGGGCGAAATACAATTTCCAAATGACTATAATGGAAAATGGGTAATATTATTTAGTCATCCTGCTGATTTTACACCTGTATGCACGTCAGAATTCATGACGTTTGCAAAAAGGGAAAAAGAATTTGAACAACTGAATTGTAAGCTGGTTGGATTGTCGGTAGATGGGTTGTATAGTCATATCGCATGGTTGCGTACTATTAAGGATAAGATCGAATTCAGGGGCATGAAGAACATTGAAGTGCAATTTCCGCTGATAGAGGATATCACAATGGGAGTTGCCCAAAAATATGGAATGATTCAACCGGGAGAAAGCAGCACAAAAGCTGTAAGAGCTGTGTTCTTTATCGATTCCAAAGGAATTATTCGTGCCATTATTTATTATCCGCTTTCACTCGGCAGAAATTTTGATGAAATAAAAAGAGCTTTAATCGCAATGCAGACAGCAGATAAATTTGGCATTGCAACGCCAGCTGATTGGAAACCGGGCGAAGATGTAATAGTTCCTACCGCGGGCAGCTGTGGCGTCGCTAAGGATAGAATGGAAGGCAGGGAAAAAGGTATGTATTGCCTGGACTGGTTTTTCTGTTTGAAACCAATTTCAAAAGAAGAAGTTTTAAGAATTGAAGAAAAAACAGAAAGGCTGGTTGATTTAGCACAAAGTAATTGACCTTTTATTTCGGAATTTCAAGTTTGGTAAAGGTTTCGATATTTTTCGGAACCTTTTTTATTGTTAACAACTTTGTGGCTGTGTTTTTTTATCATTTCCTTTTCTTTGCAAAATCTTTTTAAAATGCCCGATAGTCAAATCCCCGCCATTTTATTGTTAGAAGATGGAACTGTTTGTCATGGTAAAGCATTTGGTGCCATTGGTACAGCTTCCGGTGAAATTTGTTTTAACACAGGCATGACCGGTTACCAGGAAGTATTCACCGACCCGAGCTATTACGGACAAATACTTATCATGAATACAGTCCATATTGGTAATTATGGTGTGAAAGATGAAGATGTGGAATCGGATAATGTAAAGATCCGTGGACTGATCGGTCGTAATCTTGAAGATCAATATTCACGGAAAATGGCGAATGGTTCTTTGGAAGATTATCTGAAGGCAAATAACGTTGTTTCTATTGAAGGTGTTGACACAAGAGCGCTGGTGGCACATATTCGTACAAAGGGAGCAATGAACTGTATTATTTCGTCGGAGATCACTGATGTTGAACAATTGAAAAAGAAGTTAGCTGAAGTGCCAAATATGAATGGACTTGAATTGGCTTCCGAAGTAAGCACAAAGCAAGTGTATGAAAAAGGGGATAAAAATTCTCCCGTTAGAATCGCAGTGATGGATTACGGCGTGAAGCAGCATATTTTACAATGCATGGTGGATAGGGGGGCTTATGTAAGAGTTTTCCCAGCCAAAGCAAAACTGCAGGAAGTAAAAAGGTTTAATCCTTCCGGTTATTTCATTTCCAACGGTCCCGGCGATCCTGCTGCAATGGGTTATGCAATAGATACATTAAAAGAAATTTTAAAAGAAGAAAAACCTGTATTTGGAATTTGTTTAGGTCATCAGTTGCTGGCATTGGCCAATGATATTCCTACATTCAAAATGCATCATGGACATCGCGGATTAAATCATCCTGTCAAAAATCTGGTGACAGGGAAATGTGAGATCACTACGCAGAATCATGGCTTTGGAGTGGACCCCAATGCGGTAAAAAAAGCAAAAGACATTGAAGTGACCCATGTTAATCTCAATGACCAATCTATTGAAGGGATTTGTATAAAAAATAAACTGGCGTTCTCAGTGCAATATCATCCTGAAAGTACTCCCGGCCCGCAAGACTCAAGATATTTATTTGATGAGTTTATATCACTCATAAACACGAATTCCCGTTAATGCCTAAATTGCTTTAATTCGAAAAAATTGCTGTAATTAGTGTTACAATGTTTCCCGAGTTAACAACTGAAAGATTCCTCCTGCAACAAATAATGCCGGATGATCAGCGATTTATATTTGAAGGATTGAGTCATCCTGATATTATTCCATTTTACGGCGTCAGGTACGATTCATTTGGAGCGACTAAAAAACAAATGGATTGGTATGCAAAAAGTTATCGGGAAGGGACGGGACATCCCTGGAAGATCATTGATAAAACTTCTGGTGAAAAAATTGGAGTTATCGCTTACTATTATTTTAAACACGAACATAAAAAAGCGGAAATTGGATTCTGGGTTTTTCCTGAATACTGGAATAAAGGAATTATAACTGAAGTTTTGAAAGTTGTTATTGAATATTGCCAAAAGGATAAAGATATTCATCGTTTGGAGGCGTTTGTTGAAGAAGGAAATTTGGCGAGTAGGAGGGTATTGGAAAAACTTGATTTTGTTTACGAGGGAACTATGAAAGAGTGTGAGATCAAAGATGGAAAATATATCAGTCTTCTTATTTATGCGCTAATAAGTAAAAAGTAAAATTCAAAATGCAAAAGCAGTAAATATTAATTTTTAATTTTTCACTTTTAACTTTTTACTTTTGAATTTATGAAAATAGCCATTATCAACGGCCCCAACTTAAATCTTCTTGGTACAAGAGAAACGGATATTTATGGTAATATGCCATTTGAAAAATTCCTTGATCAATTAAAACAGAAATATTCTTCCGTTGAATTTTTTTATTATCAAAGCAATGTTGAGGGGGAGTTGATCAATATATTACAAAAGGTCGGATTCGATCATGATGGAATTGTTTTGAATCCTGCAGGGTATACCCACACTTCAGTGGCTATCGGCGACGCCATTGCTGCCATAAAAGCCCCGGTTATTGAAGTACATATTTCTAACGTGCATGCAAGAGAAGATTTTCGAAAACTTTCTCATGTTTCAGGAAAATCAGTGGGAAGCATTTTTGGATTAGGATTAAAAGGATATGAACTGGCTGTGGAATGGTTTCTTTCAAAATAGTTTTGCTGACCTTAATCATTTACTTAAATAAGCATGGTCATATCTTTTTTTAGCTTTGACAAGGACTTTTGCTGTCATGAAAAATCCTATTACATATGATACAGCAGCGGAAGCGGTCTCAATTATCAAACCGGGTGACAGGGTGTATGTTCACGGAAGTGCACAAACCCCAACTTATTTGTTGAAAGCGGTAGCGGCCCAGGCTAACCGGTTAAAAGATATTGAGTTTGTCTTTATTACAGTATATGGAGATATTCAAATCGACAAACCTGAATACGCCAATAGATTTAAGATAAATTCTTTATTTGTTTCTGCAAGTATTCGTTGTGCGGTCAATGAAGGCAGAGCTGATTACGTTCCTGTTTTTTTGAGTGAGATTCCTGATCTTTTCAAACGAAATATTTTGCCGATTGATGTTGCACTGGTACAGGTTTCACCTCCGGATAAACACGGTTATTGTTCTCTCGGCGTATCTGTGGATGTTGCCAGGTCGGCGGTGAATACTGCGAAACATGTAATTGCTACAGTTAATCCAAATGTGCCCCGCACACATGGTGATGGTCTGATCCGTGTAAACGAGTTTGATAGTATTGTGCATTGTGACGATCCATTGTATGAAGCAAGATACAGTGAGAGGGTAGGGCAGGCAGAAATAAAGATTGCAAATTATGTTGCCGGGCTGATTGAGGATGGGTCCACATTACAAATGGGGATCGGGGCTATTCCTGATGCGGTTTTGCGTACGCTTGCCAATCATAAAAATCTTGGTATGCATACGGAAATGTGTTCCGATGGTGTGATCGATCTTTATGAAAAGGGTGTGATCAATAATAAATGCAAGCAAATTCATCCTAATAAAGGTGTTTCAGCCTTTGCGTTGGGTACAAGAAAGCTTTATGATTTTCTTGATGACAACCCGGCCATACATTTTTTAGATATTGATTATGTAAATGATCCGCATGTAATACGCCGCAATCGTAAAATGGTTGCCATCAACAGTGCCATAGAAGTGGATGTTACAGGCCAGGTTTGCGCTGATTCAATAGGAACTTATCAATATTCAGGTGTTGGCGGACAAATGGATTTTATGCGCGGAGCGGCATTAAGTGAAGGGGGAAAGCCGATCATTGCATTACCATCAAGAACAGCAAAAGGCATCGCACGAATAGTTCCTTTTTTAAAACAGGGAGCTGATGTTACTACAACGAGGGCACACATGCATTATGTAGTTACTGAATATGGCATTGCTTATTTGTTTGGAAAAAATTTAAGAGAACGTGCCAAAGCATTGATCAATATTGCCCATCCTGATGATAGAGAATATTTGGAGAAAGCCTGCTTTGAAAGATTTAAAGCGTTTTAATCTATATCAGGCCCCATGTGCATGTTATCGTCATCGAACCTCTTTCTTTGTGGCTGAGGTTTTTCCTTTGGCTTTTTCTTCATCCAATCAGGATCTTTTTGCAGTTTCTGAATATCATCCAGTTTAGCAACGTATAAACTTCTTCCGTGCGTACCGAGTACAATTTCATTTTCTCTTACCTGTATCGCAATATCATGTACAGGTACTGATTTCGGTAGACCTCCATTCCACATCATAAAACTATTGCCCGCATCAAAGCTTACATATAAACCTCCATCCGTACCCACATATAAAATACTATCGTTCTTTGGATCTTCTCTCACTACATTAATAGGTTCATTCGGCAGATTATTTTCGATTTGTTTCCATGTTTCTCCGAAATCATCACTCACGTACAGGTAAGGCAGAAAGTTATCATTGCGATAACCATTCAATGAAGCATATACACGGCTTTCTTTGTATTGTGATGCAATAACACGGCTTACCCAAAGACCGTTAGTTTGTAGTTTGTGGTTTGTGGTTTGTGGTTTTTTACTTTTTACTTTTAAATTTTTACTTGCTACTTCATTTATTTGTTCCCAGTCATATCCGCCTTCTTTTGAAACGTAAATATTTCCATCATCTGTTCCTACATATAATAAATTAAATCGTGTGGGGGATTCAGCAATTGTAGTTATGGTCCCGTAAGGTACGTTTCCATTTCTCTTGCCATTGGAAAGATCACCGCTGATGGGCACTAAACTATCGCCTTTATTTAATGAACGATATAAACGGTTAGCACCGATATAAAAAATATCCTGGTTATGTTTGCTCAGCAGGATAGGTGTTTGCCAGTTAAAGCGGAGTGGTTTTTCACCAAGATCATGCGATGGTCTTACGCTTTTATAATCATCTCTTGTTTTTCTGTTCAGCCTGCTATAATAACCAAACTGCGAGCCGGCATAGGTTGTTGTATTATCTCTTGTATCTACCTGCGCCTGCATTCCGTCGCCGCCTACCAATGGTTTAAAAGAATAATCACCGGTACTTTGCCAGCCAACGTTGTCACGGTTGTTTGACGGGCCGTACCATACATTATTATCCTGTAAGCCACCATATATATTGTAGGGTTTATCATCATCAACAGCTATTCCATAATATTGTCCTACGGCCGGAGTGTTGGCAAAAAACCAATGTTCACCATCATCATAAGTAATATTACAGCCGCCATCTGTGCCGATCACAAAATGAGAATCTCTTTTCGGATCGATCCATACTGCATGATAGTCGCCATGTGTATTTCTCTTATCAATATTCTTAAAAGTTTTCCCACCGTCGGTTGACAATTGAATGGAGACGCCTGTTATCACCAATTTATTTTCATCCACAGGCGATACGAAAATTTTTCCGAAATAATATCCGTACGTACTATATAGCTTCAGGTCTTTCTCATTCATTTTTTTCCAGGTCATTCCTCCATCATTGCTGCGATAAACCTCTGCTCCATAAATACCGGCATTTTGAAAGCCATCATCAAAATCAAGAAAATCGTAAAGTGTTGAAGGTTTTATTTTTTTACTTCTCACCATATCCATCACTACAGCAGCCGAATATTTTTTGGGGAAATCATTTTCCTTTAAAAAAGAATCCAGTTTATTTTGATCAAGCTTAAGAAACGCATCCTCATTCATATCCTTGAAATCTTTTTTATGATAAAAAGTGTCGACCTCTTTTTTTGACGTATCAGGTCTTATCATATTGTTGTCAACAATTGCATATACAATGGAGGGATCTTTGGGATAAACTGCTACTCCGATCCTTCCGATCTTGTCTCCGGTCATAAAACCCGAACCATCACCAGAAATTTTTTTCCACGTTTCGCCGCCATCCGTGCTTTTATAAATGCCGCTTGTAGGTCCACTCTCCCGAAATTTCCACGCACTACGGCTTTTGCTCCACATAGCAGCATATAATTCTTTCGAATTTTGTGGATTAATGTCAATATCCACTGCACCCGTGGTATCATCAATGAACAAACTTTGTTTCCATGTTTTTCCTCCGTCAGTTGTTTTGTAAACACCACGTTCTTTATTGGGAGAATAAAGATGACCAAGAGCAGCCACCCATGCTGTATTAATATCTGAGGGGTCCAATTGAATTTTACCGATATGTTGTGATTCAGGAAGACCCAAATATTCCCAGTGTTTGCCGTCATCCATCGTTTTATAAATACCAATACCTGCATAAGAGGAACGACTGCTGTTTACTTCACCGGTTCCAACCCAGATTATCCTTGGAGACGAGTTCCAGTTTACAGCAAAGTCACCGATAAACAGAACATCAAGGCTATCGAAAATAGGAGTGAAACTTTGACCATTGTTTGTTGTATGCCACAGGCCGCCGGTTGCATAAGCGACATAAAAATCCGTCGGATCATTGGGATTCGCTTCTGCGTCTACCACACGTCCGCTCATAACGCTGGGGCCAATACTTCTGAATTTAACATCATTTACTATGGACTTTTTTTCTAACGCAAGACGCTGTTCCACCATTTTCATTCGCTCTTCTGCAGAAGTGGGTTGCACCTGTGCTTTTATTAAAATGCTAACAATGAGGAATATAAAGAGGGAACCAATTTGTCTTAATTTTGACAACATAAACAGTTAGTTTTTTTCGTTATTGAAACAGACAAATAATAAGTTATTCTTCAAACTTACTAAACTATGCGAATTGTTTTTGTTTTTGTGATGTTGATCTCGATAAATGTTTCCGGTCAGTATAAAGATTATATGATTGGCCCCAAAGGCGATACACTGAATCGTATTGACTTGAATGGGAAAAAACAGGGACCCTGGGTAATTCATATGGATGATAATCACGGTGAACCCGGGTATGAAGAAGAAGGATATTTTTCAGATAACAAGCGTGAAGGAACATGGCGAAGATTTTCACTTGAAGGTGATGTGATCGCTGTTGAAAATTACAGGTGGGGAAATAAAGATGGTATATGCCGGTATTTTAGCAGAATGGGGGACCTGGAAAGAGAAGAGAGCTGGAGAGCGGTGAATCCGGATGATCCTTACGATACGGTTGCAGTATATGATGTGAATGACCCAACAAAAATTGTAGGAACACAGGTTATAAAATTGGAAGGCTTTTCTTTAAAGAATGGAACATGGAAATATTACGATCCGAATTCGGGTACTATTGAAAAAACAGAAAAATGGATCTTGGATAAACCCGCAACAGGTGATAATGACGATGATCTGCGTCCATTGGATGTTACCGATAACTCAAAACCCAAATCTGATACAGCCGGCAAGAAAGGGTTAACTAAACCACAGGTAGTTCTCGATTATGAAAAAAAGAATGCCGGAAAGAAAAAAATAAAGGTGAGAACCGGGCAGACGAAATATTAGCTACCTATTTTATCAAAACAACTTTCATAATTCCAAAATCAAGAAGCCATTCTGGTTTGGAATGGCTTCTTATAAAATTATCCGGCTGTCATTGGCGTCCTCGCCAACAACTCATTCATTTATATGACTAAGGCAATTGAATCAAAGATAGTTGTTGTTCCAATTTTATCTGCACGTTGGCGCAGACGCCAACGTGAGCGGAGAAAATAAGAAATAAAATATTATCTCTCTAAAGGCTTATATACATAGGATGCTTTTGTTAGCAGCATGGCCTCCAGAATTCAAAAGGATATAGGTTGCGAGAATGAGACAGGGACATTTTTACCATTTTGTTTGCCAGGTTTCCATTTAGGTGACGCTTTAATAACACGAACAACTTCTCCGTCCAGCGTTGGGTGAAGAGATTTAATGATTTCCACATTACTTACATTTCCGGTAGCGTCTATGTAAACCTTAGCGAGGACTTGCCCGTGTATGTTTTTCTTTTGTAACTTTTTGGGATAGGTGAGGTTGTCAGAAAGATACTTAATCCAAGCCGTGTGGCCGCCGGGAAATTCTGCGGACTCTTCAATTCTTTCAAACACGACTAAGTTGTCATCTGAATCGGAACTCCATTCTTTAAGTAACTCGCCGTTCTTGTATACCTGATATGCAGTCGTGTCTCCGTTTTTATTATAGTCAACGAAATAGCCACTTAGTTGCCCGTTTTCATAGCACCGGGATTGCTCTAGATAGCCTTCCTGTTCATTGAAGTATTTATGACAAAATAATTTTCGAGTAAAATTTGTGTCTGAGTAAAAGCTTTCTGTTACAAGAATGTTAGTGGCGTTGAAATCCCAACAATGGTAATAGTTATTTTCTTTCACGCATTTGCGAAGGTATTTGCCAGACGGGGATTTAACAGTATTCCAGGGGTTAGATAATTTAAAGTATAAAGTGTCGCTACCGAAGGCGGTCACACAAAATGAAAGTGCCAGAAATAGGGTAGAAGTTCTATATATCATGCTAATGTCAGAGGTATTTTCAAAGTCTAAGTCAGGCTTGCTGCTAACGCGACGATTTGCGAAGTCCACTGCGAAAGCAGACGGCAGATCCCGAATTTATTCGGGAGATGCAAAGTATGCGAAGCAGTGAGCTTTGAAAAAAGAAACGTTGTTAGTGAAGTTATTGATATTTCGTAAATCGCATGATAGTCGCAGCCCTACTTTTTTCAAAGCAAATGTTGGTTACTGTTTTTTGCCCTCCGAATTTATTGTAATTCTATTCTCACACTGTCAAACTTTAACCTGCCCGGAGGCACATTGAATTTTATTTGTTCGTCAGTGAATGAAAGCTGTGGGTCAAAGTTGAAACCCTTCTCTTGGTGTTCAAATGGCGTGAAGTGTCCCCCAGTTTCACTTTGAAATAAATATCCTGCAATAAAGTCGTAGTCTTTTTTAGAAGTTCCCACTGGTCTGCCAATCCATTTTTCATTCAAGTTAACGTTGAAAAATTTCAGCATTCCTAAACTGTCATAATCTGTCAAACTTAATAAATAATTGTTTGCTTTTTCGCTGCTGCCCCAGTATTTGTCAACATGAAAAACTCTTATGTCATGATTAATTTGCCCGTTTGTGTAAACAGTTGCTTCAATTGGTTTGCCGATATATCTTGCCGAACCTGTCAACCACTTTAAAATTATCGGATGATTTATTGATGTTAGCCCAATAGCAACTACAAGAAGTAGAAACAGTCCAACTACGATTTTTAAAAATTTACGAAGTGTCATTTAAAATAGCAACCAACGAGCCGGGTGTTTGCGAAGTGGCAGTTTGAATGAGGGCAAAGTTAAGTGGAGTAACATAAATCGAAAACACTTCTACATTTTCGGGTTGCCCTCATTCAAACATGACACGGGAGCAACACCAGAAAGCTGCCATTTTGCAAACACCATGTAAGGCGAAGTTTGCTCAGTAGGAAAACATCAACTTATATACTCTTGTGGCAGCTTTCGGTGAAACCGGCTCGTAAGGCGAAATTTAGGCGGAAAGAGGTTTGCGGATCACGCCAGGCGATAAACAATCGCCGCAAACCGACCGCCGTGTGTGTTGGAATTGTGTAAAGCAAATTTCGCCTTACGCGGCGATTTGCGAAGTCCACTGCGAAAGCAGACAGCAGATCCCGAATTTATTCGGGAGATGCAAAGTATGCGAAGCGGGCAGGTATTGCCGATGGTGGGGAATTTTATATTCGTTCGCCCGGAACCGCTGCCTGGCTTTTTGATAAAGTTAAATATTAAGAACTAAAGCTGGGCTTTATTCGTCGAGCCCCGAACCACAGCACAACAGAATTACCACTGCTGATTGTTTCAATGTTAAGCCCCACTATTGGCAATACCAATGTTGTGCGTTCGTGCTGCTTTTCAGGAGGTCAGTTGCGCCATCAAGCCGTGTAGGTCAAGTATGCCCCAATGCCCAATGTATTTTCCGTCACGAAGTTGTATGATGTCAATTACTTCCATTACAACTGGTTTACCTGTTGGTTGTACACCAAAAAACTCACCTTTGTGTGTGGCGTGAAATGATTTCCGTGTCGTCACTTTATCACCTTCTGCAATCATGTCGTGAAGTTCTACTTTCAAATCGGGAAATGCTGGTTTAAGAAGATGATTGAAAAAGTAAATTACTCCGTCACGGTTTTTAGGCGAGCCCGTAGGCGCAGTGTAGTTAATAAAATCTTCTGCAAAGATTTCATTAAATGTGTTCAGGTTGCCGCCTTCAATAAACTCTTTGTTTACCCTGCGAACAAGTGCTTTGTTTTGTTCCGCTGTCATTGCTATTTAATTTTTGTTTGTAAATAAAAATTTGATGACGCAAAAATCAGCAACCCGTTTTGCCTGTCGCTGTATAAAACCGACTTTGAATTGAATAGTTACGACTTGTTGCGAAATTCAAGCGGGGTGCAGTCAGCAAGTTTTTTAAATGAGCGGTTAAAATGCGATGGGTCTGAAAAATCAAGTTTGTATGCAATTTCGGAAATACTCAAGTTGGAGTGGAGTAAATAATTTTTTGCTTCCATTAAAATCATTTCGTCAATAAATTCGTGGGCAGTTTTGTCACAACATGATTTGATGGCTCTGTTAAGGTGGTCGGCTGAAACATGCAGCATGTTGGCATAGTCGCTAACTTTGCGAACGGTTAAATAATGCTGATTGACTAATTTAATGTAGCTATTAAACAGGTTTTGCAAAGTGCCTGAATGCCCCATATTCTCAATCATCCATTCGCCATAATTCCTGTTTGCAAGAATGAGTATTTGCTGAATATACAACCGTATCATGTCGCTACAGGCTGATTGATTTCGCTTTATTTCATCGTCCATTTTAAATATGATACGTTCAACCTCGCAAGCCGTTTCATCATGCAACTCAAAACATTGAAGACCTGAATAAGTAAGAAACGGATAATGCTGCTTCTTGTTTAACTTTTGAAAACTGTCAGAAATAAAGCTGTCAGAAAATAGCATATAATAGGCAAGAAAATCCTTACTTAAGTCGTGCAGGGAAAAAATTTGTCCCGGAATACCAAACAAAATACAGTTCCGGTAAGGTTGATATTTTTCAAGTCCATTGTGAAAATTGGCTGTGCCTTTTCTGGTGAGTGAAATTCTGAAGTACTCAGTCTTAATGGGTCCGATTTTATTTTTTACATCTGTGGTAGAATAAAGTCCGAAACCACAGTCAAGTAAGCTGGGAGTATTGTCCATGCCGAAACTGCTTTTACCCGTACTGTTCTTGTGAATGTTAAACAGATCATGGTCAAGTTTGAGTTTTTTAAAGTCGGTCGGAACATTTTTATACATGTCTGTTTTCATCTGTTAGATTAATGGAAGTACTGTCAGTACTGTCGCCAAAGCATGACGCACAACGCGGCGATTTGCGAAGTCCACTGCGAAAGCAGACGGCAGATCCCGAATTTATTCGGGAGATGCAGGGAATGCGAAGCAGTGGGCTTTGAAAAAAGAAACGTTGTTAGTGAAGGTAAAATTATTTCGTAAATCGCATGATAGCCGCAGCCTGCTTTTTTCAAAACAAATCACCGCGATAGACCGCAAAGCAAAGGCAAAGGACACAAAAGTTTTGAATGAAGCGAAGCGTAATGAAAAACAGGTGGACTTTGATTCAAAGGGTTGCGGTCTATCATATAAATTTATGCTATTAGTTCCAAAATTTAATTGGCATAAACAGCAACATCACTAAACACTGCTTAATAGGATTACCAAACGATGAATGGAGCATCGCCCGCCCTAACGTATCGTTCGGTACGGGCTGGCAACGGAAGTTCAACCGGAGTTACTAAAGCCGGTTACATAAAATTTCCCTGTTTCGTTTCTGCAGGTTGAATAAAAAAAGAATGGAATGATCTAAGAAAGAGAGCTGCTCCATAACAACCTGTAATCATCTTCTTTTCCTTTGATGCAGGTAAACAGCATAGAAGTAATGAAAGGAATGTTGATCGAAGCATCATCATTGTTCATAGAACCGGAAATGGAAAGGGTTCCGCTTACATAGGTTTCGGTAGATGATGTTTCAACCGGCTGCCAGTTCTTGGGCACTGCCTGCTTTGAATATCCTATATCATAGCGGCGGCTGGCGAGTTTTTCAACCAGGCTTTCCAATAACCCCGGCTGATCCAGTATAGCGGTGATGTGTAAAGGTTTGTTCATAAAAAATGTTTTTAAATTCTGTTTTATCATTACCGGCGCTGTGTTTTTTCTTTTACTATTTGACGTAAAAATATTGTGGCAGGTAACATGCCCGTTTGTTATAAAAAATTTAAATGCAGGGAATGCCCCATAAACTCCGGAAAAGACCAGGGATTTAAGAGATCTTTTATTTTAAATAAGCACAGGGAACATTTTGCGGCATGTAATCAATTCCATACGCAGCTTTAAGTAATAAGGAAACAGTTTTTGAAATTGTAATTTCATTTCTGTGCATTTGCGGAAGGAGACCCATCATGGCATAACTAATGGGATTTACTGCAGGGATCAATGTTTCCCATTCGTAACCTTTGCCCCAAATAAGTCCTGCAACGGTATGAGTTAAGTCTGCAGACTTTGCTAAAAGGAAATCGAGCATATCCGCCGAATGATTCAGAATTTGATTTACGGTATGAAAAATAGGCGTTTGTCCGCCAAAACCATTTTCATCAAATCCTGCTTTGGCATTAATGTCGGCTCCGTATTTTACGAGAACTCCTGCACAGGAAACATGATTGAATTCGGCACAAATATGCAGTAAGGTTATTTCATACAAAGGCGTGAAAGCACAACGAAGTGAATATCGTTTGTTAACGATCCCGGGACTGTTTTGTAATTGATTTGCTAGTGATTGAGCATCGTCCAATAATACTGACAGCAACACTTTGTCTTCGAAAATCAAACCATGATCGACAAACGTTTTTACACAATCTTTAAATCCTGAGCTTCTCAGGTATTCACTTGTTAATTCATAAATGAGAGGTTCGTTTCTGAAATGATCATTGGGGTCTACTCCATTTTCAAAACATTCTTTGATTCCCTCAACTGAATGAATTTCTATTTCACCAATAAGTTTTTCTAAATAGTCCATATCAGATATTAAGGCAGGGAAGAAATAAGGTTGCGTTAATACATAATTAATATCCCTGCACTTTATGGTCGGAATAATTTTTATTTTGGGAATATTCTGCATTAAGCCAGCTTACTTTTTGTTGGGCCACATGCGGCTTACCGATGATGTCTTTGTAAAGTTCAGGCCGCCTTGCCCGTTTATACCTGAAGCCTCCGGCGTCTGTAAGTTTATCCGCAGTGATGAGCACTGTTACTACCTCATCATCCAGTTTGCGGCATTCTGCAATAATATCTCCAAATGGGTCAATGATCATAGAACAACCATTCTTTAACTGGTCGTCATCCATACCAATAGGGTTTGAAAAAACAGCATAGATGGCATTATCATAGGCTCTTGCCGGCAACCATTTCATCAGCCATGCACGGCCCTTCATGCCATCAAATTCCAGTCGCAGCGAAGTGGGATCTTTTTTCCTGTTCTCCCATAATTCAGGATCCACAAATCCGGCACCGGGGCGGGAAGAAGGAGTGCACATGGTAACATGCGGCATAAAAATGATATCGGCGCCCAGCAGGTTAGTGGCCCTTACATTTTCTATAATATTATTATCATAGCAAATTAAAATGCCGCATTTCCAGCCAAAAAGTTCAAACACACAATAGCTGTCGCCGGGAATGATATAGGGATTAATGAAGGGATGCAGTTTCCTGTGTTTTGCGATGACGCCGTTTTTATCAACACATACATAAGCTTTATGCAGTTTGTCTTCTTCATCTTTTTCAAAAAGGCCCGCAAGAACGACGATGTTGTTTTTTGCAGCTATTTCTTTTAATCGTTTTATACTGGGCCCACCCGGGATAAATTCAGCGAGGTCAAGCATCTGCTGTTTGGAAAGATGCCTTGCAAAACTGTAACCCGTAATAGAACACTCGTGAAAAGCAACTGCATGAGCGCCATCGTCAGCAGCTGCTTTACTTAACTTGTTCATTACACTTAAGTTGTAATCTTTATCGCCGCTTTTATGTTCGAACTGGGCGGTTGCAATCTTAATATCTTTCATGGAACTATTGTTGAACAGGTGAGTTTGAATGATTCAAAAGATTTTACTGCAAGTTACGATGGGCCAAACAAATGGCAGATGCGTTTTCAAAGGATTTGATGAGCGGAGACTTATGTGGCATTGTCAAATTTCTCCTGCTTTTCCATCATGGCAGGAACAGGGATCATGGATGGGGCATTTTTAAAATATTCTTTTCGAATCGCTTTGGCTGTTTTATGATTGCCGGTGTGACTCCATCCCGGAGGCATAAAGATATATAAGAATTTATTTTTTATACCGGGAGCTTTTGCCACATCTCTGAATAAATAATAGAATTCACCAAAATAAACATCAAGGAAATTCTGCGGATTGATCTTTCTTGTGACCCCGTACTGTGGTGGCATTTCAATTTGCTCAGGTTGAAGCGTTCCGAATATCCTGTCCCATATATTTAAAAGGTTACAAAAATTAGTGTCGATATACAAAGGATTTCTTGCATGATGAATACGGTGATGAGAGGGAGTGAGAATGTATTTATTCATAAAACCAAGACGGGCATCCTTCAATACATTTTCACCCACATGAATAAATGCGCCCCATGTACCATCAATAAACATGATTAAAAATAAAAGGGGAGGGCATACTCCTAAAAGAATGCAGAGGGAAGTGCGAATGACATCAGCATAAGGAGCTTCAAGAAAAAAATGTGCATAGGAAACCGACAGGTTCATGCTTTCAGGCGCATGATGCGTGGAATGAAGGCACCAGAATAATCTTACTTTATGGCCGAGATAATGATAAATAAAATGAGAGAATTCCCAGGTCACATAACCGTATATCAGCCAGTACCAGGCAATACTCGTTTTTATAAGCCCGTATTTTTCAAAGAGGCCAATGCAAAACGCAACCGCTGCAATAGAGATGTATCGTGAAAGAAACCTGTTGCATACATAGATGAAAAAAGGGATCTTATAATTTGATACTTTGAATTTTTTATACACAGCGGCTCTTGCAATTTCAATAAGCAACAATAATGGCATCAGGGGTGAGATGGCTGAGAAAATACCATCCAGTGTAAGCAGGCTATGGTAGTCGCCGGTTTTAAATGTGTCGATCAGCTGGCTGATACCCAGGAAACCAATTATTTCATCATATAAAACATGAAAAAAGTGCATGCAGCCAAAAATCGATTTGAAGAATTACTAAAGTAAAGATTTGAAAAATAAATTACAAGTTGATTTTTGTAAAATGACCTATTGGCGAACAGTTTTTCTTTAAGGACGCCTGTTAAATGTTTTTAGCCTAACCCTGATGTACTGCTGCAAAAGATTTGGATAGATATTATAAATGATGTTATTCAGAAAAATGATTAAAGCCCACCACCAATAGTTCTTTAGTAAAGCATACACCATAATAAAAGTGAAAATTGAAAACATCATGAAATGAAACTTCTCGAACATATAGGTTTGACTCAATAGTTTTTTCATGGATCGTTTATTGCCTGATACCACTTTATATTGAGGATATTTCTTTCTGATAAAATTATTGATCATTTTACCGTTCTGGGTAAATTTATTAATGAAGTCCACGCCGATCTTCTTATATACCGAAGTTGTTTTCCCCAACTGGATGTTATTAAAAAATGATTGGGGAAGAAATATGATCAACAGGCTTATAACTGAAAAAGTGAAGAATAATTTCAGGCTGATATGCCTGTAGCAAAATATAGAAATGGGAACAAGATTTAAGGCAGACCAAAACAGGTTTACCGTCATATTATACAACGCCACTACGTTTTTTATTTTACTCCTTTCTTTCTCTTTACTAAAACTCATCTCTGTCAGTATATAATAACCGGTTTATGATAATGGAATGTGATCGGGGCATTTTTTTCCTGCAAGCAATTATTTAAACCTGGTTTGCCGTGAAACTCACAAGTTAAGATTAAATGTATTTTTTAATCAGCGGGTAAACTGTATCTCATTCTCCTGCCAAGGATGATGAGGCGCACGGACAGAAGGATTATATACAAACCTATGGCAGGGCCCACATCAATTAAATTTTTTGTGTCCGGAGGCCATGGAAAAGTTATTACATTCAGGATGATGAGCAATAGTGCAAGCAGGCCCGCCGGAAGGCCCCACCAAAGACCAAAACCGGGATGTGCCTTTAATGCAATGGAAAGAAAAATAAGAGAAGTGCCGATGAAGAGATCCCAGGCAACATCAATTCCCATATCCACTAACCGTATAGAACGCTGCAATGTTTTCAGGGTTTCCTGTTCTGTGGCGGGTGAAGTTCTGATATATTCCTGAGAGCCTGCAATTACACCAGAGTTGAGAAGATACCATTACAGCAAGAAGCGTGAATGCAAGACAGGCAAAAATAAAAGCCAGGTAATTTGGCACAAGTTTTTTATGCAGATTAATAAATTGAAAGAGTGAAAAAACAAAAATGATGCTTAATATGGGCCATATCATGGCGAGCAGGAATGCAAGTTTTATATTCAATGGTAAGGCTATTGCCATTACATAACACGATGTGCCGACAATTCCGCTTGCTCCACCCAAAATAAAAAGCCGGGGTTGTTTGAAAGTGAGCATAAAATAATTTGTTCAGTTTAACAATTACCGATAGCCTGCCTGGTGTGATTGTATTACTTTCCAGTGATTATTTATTTTTTCATACACAAACGACCAAAAGAATTTAGTGGTGAATGACTCACCATTTGCTACATCCACTTTTGCATCACCGTAAGCAGTCAATAAAGCAATTGTTTCGGAGAGTATTGTTATTTTCTTCTGCTGAACCAAGATCGTTTGCCTGGCTAATCCCTGCGATCTCGTTTTTATAAGACCCAATAATGAATCAAACTGCATAAAGTAAATCCCGTTTACAATAAACCCCGCCTTATGCACATCATCTACTCCCTGGTTCAGCATATCATAGTCTAAATTTTCTGCTGCTTTTATCATGTAGTGAAAATTAGAATCTATTTCTTTTTCAATACCGGCTTTCTTTGAGAGAACATGTCCTGCGCTTTTGATTGTTTAGTAAATCCAGGGAAAAGAAAGCAAGTCAGCAAAAAGACCATTGTCTTTTTCATAAAAATCATTTGTGCAAGGAAGTTAACTTATTGAAGGGACAATTTTCCTGATACAACTCAGCCGAATTACAGACATGCACGGATCTGAAACAATCAATCCATGCCTGACCTTCATCAGTTTATTAGTTATGATTCATTCCTAATTTGCCAAAGTGATGATAGCATATTGCGGCTTGTTATGTGATAGTTGCCCGATCCATTTGGCAACAATTGAAAAGGACAAACTCCTTCAGCAAAAAATGAGAGCATACATAGCTAAGAATGTTTTAAGGAATATGGAATGGATCTGCAGCCTGGAGATATTACTGACTGCGATGGTTGCAGAGCAAACACAGGAAGATTATTTTCGGGATGCTTATCCTGTGAAATAAGAAAATGTGCTATTGAAAAAAATGTTGAAAGCTGTGCATACTGTGCTGATTACATCTGTAAAAAACTCTAGGAAACAATTTCTGCTCAGACCCCGATGCACAGAGAAGGCTGGAAGATCTTCTATAAAAATTATTTTTTACAATCAAAGGACTCATTGATCTTTTCAAATTCTTTCCAGATATTATGGGCAGGAGGTTTGGCTATATTTTAAAGAAAACAGGAGTATGATTTCCTGTCTTACAAGTTTTCAGATGTATTATACAATTTAACGTGATCGGCTTTTGAGCAATATAATCAAGCATGCTAATAGTGCCGCTGTAAGTTTCTGTGTCATTCAATGTTGTTTTTATTTTTTTGATTACCACATTCACGGGAACCAGTTTATTGGCAGGAATTTTCCTGATGGGAATATTTCTGCCAACCAGGCCTGTATAGTATGCTTTTAAATTTTCCTGCAAACTACTTTCATTAATCCTGGGATTTCCATCCAGCCACCAGAGAAAAGCATACGACCAATGTTCTTCACTGGTTGTATCTCCCCAGCCCGGGGTGAAACGAAGATCTTCAACCCCTTTCAAAGAAATTTGGGGAGCAAAGTCAGGTGGTAAGGTAAAACGCTCGGAATATTCCAGCCTTCCGGGACAGAGAGATCGTATGGCGGTACCCAGGTATTTGCATCAAATATATCTAATTTTTGTTTCAACCATTTAATGCATTCTGCTTCATCAACTATTGAAAAAAAAACAGGGTTCCTTGTTCCGTTACTCCTGGTGCCCGGTTGCTTTGCTGAAATAAATTCAGCATTATTATTACCAATTAGCAGGAGGCGGTTGATCAATTCAGAACCACGGGAATATCGGTGTCATAATAACTGTTGCGCCTGTTTTTAAGCTGCCAGTCAATATCAGTATCGTAATACAATCGAACAGCT
>CAWERU010000008.1:0-8683 GCA_963811645.1 uncultured Bacteroidota bacterium
TTTGTGGCATGTCTCCGCATAACATATTCGGCTATAAATAATAATAGTATGAAAATAATTTTTATCCTGATTCTATTTTGCTTCGTGAAAATATCCACTGCGCAGCAGATATTTCAAATGCCAAAAGATGCGGAAAGCCGGGTAAGCAGTTTTGAAAATCTAAATGGTCTGAAAGGAGATGGTGGTAAGACCAATAAAACTGCCAAGGGAAATGCGTTTGAAGTGATCAGGGAAGGCGAAACAAAAACTTTGCTTGACGTGAACGGGCAGGGAATCATTCAACGCATTTGGCTCACTGTAAATCGAACACCATTATTGTTGCGCAGCCTGCGTTTGAAAATGTTTTGGGACGGAGCATCAAAACCGGCTGTCGATGTCCCAATGGGCGATTTCTTTGTATATAATTTGGGTAAAGGAGTCGCATTTCAATCAGAATTTTTTTCAAGCGGCGAAGGCCGTTCCTACAATTGTTACATTCCTATGCCTTTTCATAAACATGCAAGGATCACTTTAACGAATGAAGGAAAAGAAACCTGCACTCTTTTTTATGACGTTGATTTTTTGATGACGGCTGTTCCTGCCGATGCATTATACTTTCATGCATTCTGGGCAAGGCAGTCAAATAATAAATTGGGAGACGATTATGAAATGCTTCCCAAAGTAAATGGTAACGGAAGGTTTTTGGGGGTAAGTGTGGGTTTGAATGTTGACTCATCCTATGGCAAAACATGGTGGGGAGAAGGTGAAGTAAAAATGTATATTGATGGTGACACAAAATACCCGACCATCAATGGAACGGGTTCGGAGGATTATTTAGGTTCTGCCTGGGGATTGGGAAAGTTTATCAATCGTTACCAGGGCTGTACTATCGCTGATGATTCTGCAAGAGAATATAATTTCTATCGCTGGCATGTGCCGGATGCCATTTATTTCAATAAAGATATTCGTGTAACTCTTCAGCAAATTGGCGGCGGAACAACAAAAGAAGTACAGGAACTTTATAGAAAGGGAGGAAAGCTTCAGCCTGTCTCGGTAGCAAATGATACTGGTTTTCTGCGTTTATTTGAAATGAAAAATCCGCCTTCATTGAATGATGAAAATTTTCCACAGGGTTGGGTTAATTTTTACAGGGTGGATGATTACAGTTCGGTTAGTTATTTTTATTTGGATAAAACTTCAAGCAATTTGTCTCCATTGCCTGCTGTAAGTGAAAGAATAAGAAATGTGAAATGAGTAATAGACTCTGTGATTCCATTTTATTACATATTTAACTCCTTCTTCAAATATTCCATCATCCATTGATTGATCTCCCATTGATCAGCCAACGGTTTTTGAGTAAACGGTGCAAGCGGCATATAAGGTGCGGGGCCAAATTCAGCAGTAATAGTAAAAATATCTGTTCGTTCTTGTTTTTGATAATTAATAATGTCTTTCCACCAGGAAACATGATAATGTAATGCTTCCTGCCATTCGGGTAGCCGTGGATCAGTTACTTGGGCAGATTGCGTGTGACCAACCCGTGCATGAATATGAATAGTGTGCTGAAAGGCAAGATCCATCGCCTCTTGTTGTTCGTTCAAAAAACTTTCCGATACATTACACCAGTGAGAGAAATCTGCCGTGATGGTTAGCGAAGGAATCTGTGCAAGAAAAATTTTGGCGATATGTGCTGCAAACAAAGCCTTGTTCCGGTGTGTTTCATGCGCCACAGGTATACCGGTTTGTTTCGTGAATGCTGATGCAATCTCAAAAAGCTCTTTGTTTTGTTCAAAGCTGAAGTAATCTTTGCCTGTTTGCGAATCAATTTTTACAGGATCAAGTGCAGCAAGATGATCCAGATATTTTTTATATGATATTTTGTGAGTGGTAAAATCCTTTTCAAAAGATTGCCAGTATTGCCCTATAAATAAAAGGTTATTTCTTTCAAGCGCTGTTTTCATTTCTTTTTTTTCGATTTCTTCAAAAGAAACACCAGCCTCAACTCCATCATAACCGGATTCTTTTACTTTTGCACAAAAGCTATCCCAACTCAATTCTTCACTTCCCCAACGCGGACAAAAAAAGTTGATCTTCATAATAGAAACTTTTTATACAATATCGTAAATATTAGTTATGACTGTTAGAAACATTTTTTTAAACACTTTTTTTCTTTTCTCATCGACGATTGCTTTTGCTCAGCGAAAGACAATCGATCAGAAAGTTGATTCAGTTTTAAAATTAATGACGCTTGATGAAAAGATCGGGCAGATGAACCAATATAATGGCGACTTTGATGCAACCGGGCCGATAACAAAAGACGGAGATAAACAAAACCAGATAAGAAAGGGTATGCTTGGCTCTATGCTGAATGTAACGGGTGTTGATCACACAAGAACATTGCAGGAAATAGCGATGCAATCGAGATTGAAAATTCCTTTGCTGTTTGGACAGGATATTATTCATGGCTATAGAACAACTTTTCCAATACCACTGGCTGAAGCATCAAGTTGGGATACTGCTGCTATTCGAATGTCTGAAAGAATTGCGGCGACTGAAGCATCGGCTGCAGGTGTGCACTGGACGTTTGCACCGATGGTTGACATTGCCCGTGATCCGCGATGGGGAAGAGTAATGGAAGGTGCCGGTGAAGATCCTTTTTTAGGATCAGCCATTGCGACTGCGAGAGTGAAAGGTTTCCAGGGAAAAGGTTTAGGCAATACAGATGCATTGATGGCATGTGCTAAACATTTTGCGGCGTATGGCGCCGCCATCGGCGGTCGTGATTATAATTCAGTGGACATGAGCAAAAGAACACTTTTGGAAATTTATTTACCACCATTCAAAGCCGCGGTGGATGCAGGCGCTGCCACCATCATGAATTCATTCAACGATCTGAACGGAATACCGGCGACGGGCAATAAATATTTGCAAAGGGATATTTTAAAAGGCAAGTGGAGTTTTAAAGGTTTTGTAGTGAGTGACTGGGGCTCGATCGGTGAAATGATCAATCATGGTTACGCAAAAGATAATTATGAAGCAGCGCTGGAAGCTGTAACTGCCGGCAGTGATATGGATATGGAAAGCCGCAGCTACATCAATAATTTATCGAAGCTGGTGAAAGACGGAAAAGTAAAAGTGGAATTGATCGATGATGCGGTGCGAAGAATTCTCAGGAAAAAATTTGAAATGGGTTTGTTTGACGATCCATTTAAATTCTGTAATAAAGAAAGAGAACAAAAGCAATGGAACAATCCTGAAAATTTGAAATTGGAGAAAGTGATGGCAGAAAAAAGTATTGTTCTTTTAAAAAACGAAAATCATTTACTGCCCTTGAGCAAAGATGTAAAAACGATTGCTTTAATCGGTCCATTTATGAAAGCAGTGAGAGATAACCTCGGGTTCTGGTCATATTCATGGCCTGATGATTCTTCAAGAATAGTTACACAATTCCAGGGAATACAAAATAAAGTAGGGGCAGATACAAAACTGATTTATGCAAAAGGATGTGAGATCAATGACAGTTCAAAAACCGGTTTTGCAGAAGCCGTTGAAGCAGCAAGGCAAGCTGATGTTGTCATTATAAGTGTAGGCGAAGCAAGTGACTGGAGCGGGGAAGCAAAGAGCCGGAGCAATCTTCATTTACCGGGTATGCAGGAGGAATTGGTAAAAGCAATTTATGCTACCGGCAAACCAATAGTGTTACTGGTCAATGCCGGAAGGCCTTTGATATTTAACTGGACAGCAGATCATGTTTCATCCATTTTATATACATGGTGGCTGGGAACAGAGGCCGGTGATGCGATTGCTGATGTGTTGTTTGGTGATTACAATCCTTCCGCAAAACTGCCAATAAGTTTTCCAAGAGCAGAAGGGCAGATCCCAATTTATTATGATCATTTCAGTACAGGAAGACCGGCAACAAGTGATAGTGATCGATTTTACAGATCCGCTTATATCGATCTTTCTATCTATCCGAAATTTCCGTTTGGATATGGGTTAAGTTATACAAACTTCGGTTATAGTGATATTACATTAAGCAGTTCAACTATGAAAAAGAATCAACCCATTAAAGCTACGGTTACTGTAACCAACACCGGGGATTACGATGGGGAAGAAACTGTACAATTATATATACAGGATTTGGTCGGTTCAGCAGTAAGGCCGGTAAAAGAATTAAAAGGATTTCAAAAGATCTTTTTAAAAAAAGGTGAAAGCAAACAAGTAAGTTTTACAATTGATACAGATAAACTTAAGTTTTATAATGACGAGCTGAAATATATTTATGAACCCGGAGGTTTTAAGGTTTATGTAGGTGGTAATTCGCAGGACGTAAAAGAAACTGGTTTTAAACTGTTGCAATAAAAGTAAGACCCAGGTATCCAAATATTTTTCATGTAGTTTTGTTGCATTGGCCTCGTAGTACAATGGATAGTATAAGAGTTTCCGAAGCTCCAGATACAGGTTCGATTCCTGTCGAGGCTACACATTCCATATGCATTACGCCTACGTTTTAAAAAGCGTTAAGTACAATTATTTCTACAAAGGACATTGCCATGAATTAGAAAAGAGAATTCATCAGCATAATTCAGGGATGACAGCTTCGATCAAAACTTATATTCCTTTTGAACTGGTTTACTTTGAAAAATTTGAAACAGACCAGGAAGCTATTGCAAGAGAAAAATATTTTAAGTCAGCGGCAGGAAGAAGATTTTTGAAAAAGAAACTGGCCTCGTAATACAATGCTCGCCCGGCTGACGCCAGTCGGACGAGGATAGTATAAGAGTTTCCGAAACTTGATATTCGGTTCCCCGCCCGAACGTACCGTTCGGTACGGGCGGGGATTCCTGTCGAGGCTACACATTCCATATGCATTACGCCTACGTTTTAAAAAGCGTTAAGTACAATTATTTCTACAAAGGACATTGCCATGAATTAGAAAAGAGAATTCATCAGCATAATTCAGGGATGACAGCTTCGATCAAAACTTATATTCCTTTTGAAGTATAAAACATATTTTTAATAAAGACCCGGTTTGCCGGCAATATTAGTAGTTAAAGATTCAGGTTTTTGCTCTAACTTACTAATGAAATATGCTGCATGTCTGATTCGTTGAAATACCTGGTTGTTGATGATGCTGAAATAGACCGTTTAACAATTGAAAATGAAGCTTCCAAATTTTCATTTCTGCATAAAATAGCTTCATGCAGCCACCCTTTAGAGGCTTTTGAATTGATTAACCGCTTTCAGCCGGATATTGTTTTTGCCGATATAGAAATGCCGGGTATGAGTGGGGTAGAGCTGATAAAAAAGTTATCAGGACAGATAGCAGCGCCTGTATTTATTACTTCACACCCGGAATTTGCTATTGACAGTTATGAAATCGCCGCTTTTGACTATTTGATAAAGCCCGTTACTCCTGAACGGTTTGCCAAATGTGTTTTCCGCCTTCATGAGTTTTTCCAACTTCGTAATAAAGCTTTTGCATTTGAAAAAGAAAATGAAGAGAATTTTATTACGATAAAAGAAGGATATGATAAATATAAAATACCGGTCGGCGATATTCTTTACCTCGAGGCCATGAAAGACTATACCAAAATTGTTACGCAAACCGGTCAATTTCTTGTGTTGAGTACATTGGCAAATATGTATGATAAACTACCCGTCGAAAAATTTGCACGTATACACAGAAGCTATATTGCGAATCGTGAAAAGATAAGTGCGGTTAAAGGGAATAAAATTTATATATCCTCAAAAGAACTCCCGGTGGGGAAACTATACAAAAACGAAGTGGATAGTATATTTTGACCAAATTCACATTTATGAGAAAAAAGCAGTGCTGCCTGTTTTTCTTTTATCTTCTTACTATTGTGTTTATTCCTGCATCGATCATAGCACAGGAACCGGACCTTTCGAAATTTAAGGATACAAAAGAAAAAATTAATGCATGGCTTGGCTATTGTGAATCTCTCCGGTTAAACAGTGCAGGGAAAAATAATTTTCCCGCCCTGGAGGAAGCCGCTGCTAAAGGGATTACTATAACTCCCGCAGATGATGCAGCAGACCGTTCGAGATTTTTTTTCTACCAGGCCTTTGCCTGTTACTACCAGGTAAAGCAGGACAGTGCACAATATTATTTTTATCAAAGTTTGGATGAAGCACAAAAAGCAAATAACGCGGAATATGTTGCAGAGGCTTGTGTGGCATTGATCCCGGTTAATTTTCAATTGCGGCAACAGGATAAAGTAGATAGTTGTAAAAATATTTTGCAATCTATCCTGGACACTACTCACAATGAGAGCATCTTGCAGGACGGCTACTCCGCCATGGGCAGCTATTATCAGCAAAAAGCTTACTACAGTACAGCAGAAGATTATTTAATAAAAAGTGTTGAATTAAGAAAAAAAAAGGTTGATACTACATTGAATGCAAAATTAAAAGCAGACTATGCCATTCAATGTTATATGCTTTCCAAACAATACCAGAATACTGATGTACTGGATAAAAGCCTTGATATATTGAAAGAAGGGCAGCCGTTTGCAAATTTTTCTCCTCCTGTTTTTATCAGGTACCTGAGTTCTTTTACAGAAATATATTCATTGCTTGGAAATATTGATTCTGCTTTGCATTATGAGAAACAGTTAGAAGAACTGACAAAGAATAGCCCTGTTGTTCTTTCTGAAATGGTATCGGCCAATCTGAATATTGCAAAATACTATATAGATCATAAACAGGTAAGCAAAGCATTTCCCTATGTAAGCAAAGCAGACACACTGGCAAATAAAAGCAAATCTCCCATATTAATTTACCAGGCACAATTATGGAAAGGCAGATACCTGGAAGAAAGCGGAAAATTTGAAGAAGCTATTTCTTTATTATCGCAATCTATTCCTGTGGCAAAGCAGATCAGTAAAGAACAATATGCTGAAGGATTGCATTATATGGCTGCAGCTCAAAAGGGAGCAGGCAATTTGAATGAAGCGATACAATATTATCAAGAGTATATACAGCAATCTGATTCGCTTAATAAGGAAAAAATTTCAAACAATCTTGCCGACCAGGAAACACGATATGAGACCAATCAAAAGGAGCAGCGTATTACTTCACTAAGCAAAGAAAACCAGTTAAAGGTATTACAATTACAAAATGCGTCCCGAACAAGATTGTTTTTGATACTGGGACTTGTTGCATTAGGCGTCATCGCTTTGCTTTTATATTTTATTTACCGGAATAAAGAAAGACTCAATAAAATATTGAATGAGCGGAATAACCAATTGGATGTACTGAATCGGGAACTGGCCGTTGCCAATGATACTAAAGCGAAATTATTTGGTATTATTGGTCATGACCTTCGTTCGCCAATCAGCCAGATCGTTCAGTTTCTGCAATTGCAAAAAGGCAATTCTGGTTTGACCAACGAAGCCAGGTCAGTTCACGAAGAAAAATTAAAGACAGCCTCTGAAGACCTGCTTGAAACGATGGAGGACCTTCTATTGTGGAGCAAAAGCCAGATGCAGCACTTTACACCTCAATACAAGCAAATTAAAATTGCCGATGTGCTGAATAAAGAGATAAACCTGGTGCAGCGACACGCTGAAGAAAAAAATATAAAGATCAATTCGCAGGTCGGGGAAGAGTTCATTCAGAACACGGATGAAAATTTTGTATCGGTCATCGTCCGCAATCTTTTGCAAAACGCAGTAAAATATTCTGATAATGCGAGCGCTGTTAACATAACGGCAGGTGACAGCAGTATAATCATCACTAACCGGTCCTCAAAATCAAACGCAGAAGAGTTAAATGCATTGCTGAATAATAAACAAGTTGGCAGTGGAAGATCTGGTCTTGGTTTGCAAATGGCCAAAGATCTTGCTGTTTCCCTCAAAGCAAAAATATTTTTTGAACAAAGCTCCGATAACCAGGTGGCGGCTATATTAAAGTGGTCATAATAACATCTTTTCGTTCGACGATTTTTAAAACACGTTCGTCGGTTTCTTTTTCCTCGTCCTTCGCAAGAAATTATTTTCGGTCATAAATTTTTTTTATGAAACAACAACTTAAAGCAACCCTTCTCTTCGTGTTCATTTCTGTAATAATGTTTGCATTCATTCCCCCCAAACATCACTTAACAGGAAAGTGGACCATTTATGACTCTAATGGTATTCCAAGCCAGGAATATGTGGAACTTAAAAACGATGGCACTTATAATGTTTACCTGCCTGGCGGGCAAATCGGTGAAACAGGATATTACAAACTCCATCATTCAACTTTTTCCATAAAGAATGCCGTGGCAAGAGCTTGCGGGGACGGTTATTGGGGAAAATACAAGCTGGAATTTCATGGGGATGATTCTATTCATTTTACTCTCATTGAGGATACCTGTGCCAATAGAAGATATGATATTGTCGGTGTCAATCCGGGCTTGAGAAGAATGAAAACAGAATAGCAGCACTAAATTTTTTTATGAGACATATTATTCTTCTGCTGATAACTATTTTGGCAATTAAAAATGTAAAGGCGCAAAACCCCGATAGTATACTCCAAAATAGAATTGTAATAGATTCCATTCTTTCAAGTGAACAACTTGGCAAATTGGAAGGGGAGCCCTTTACATATTATAGCATGGGGTATGAGGTTCGGGCAAAAGCGATACATCAGCTTATAAGCGACTGTATTTTGTTTTATGAAGCCAAATTTCCCGACGAAA